>JADJHZ010000001.1 GCA_016707205.1 Haliscomenobacter sp.
GCTGAATGCGGTATCGATTCAATACCCTCCCGATAGCACCTTTCGGGTGTTTACCTGGCAGTTGTACGTCGCGGAAGACGATTACCGCTATTATGGGGCGATCCAAATGAATTCCCAGGAGTTGAAGCTTTTTCCTCTTATTGACCGGTCTTTTCAGGTAGAGGAACCGGAGCAGGCGGTGTTGAATCCGGAAAACTGGTACGGGGCCTTGTATTATGGCATTCAAAAGCTGGAGCACCCTCAGGGGCCGTATTATATGATGATGGGCTACGATGCCTTTTCTTTTTTCAAGCGCAGAAAGCTCATGGAGGTGCTGCACTTTAAGGAAGGTAAGCCCGTTTTTGGCGCAGCGGTTATCCCGGATTCGTCGGCAGACGCCCCGATGAAAAAACGCCTGGTTTTGGAGTATTCTGCCGAAACGACCATCCGGCTCAACTACGACGAGGCGCTTGGGGTTATCGTTTTCGACCACCTGATCCCCATATCAGGCAGGCATGGAGAAGGGGAAACCCTTGTTCCGGACGGTAGCTATGAAGCCTTTCGGATAGGTAAAGGAAAACTGGAGTACATTCCCATGCTGGAATTCCAGCCTCAACTGGAGGCTCCCCGCCCGTCTCCGGTTTTGGATCAGAAAGGAAAAGACATTATCGGGAGAACGAAAAAGAACGGGAATTAAGTTGGCCCGTTAGTGCATCCGGTCCCCCCGGAGCTCGAGGCCGTTCATGATCTGCGCTTCTTTTTCCAGGTATTCCTGCCACCGCTGCCGGACGCGGTTTTCGTCGAAGTACGCCCGGGCCAGGTCCAGGAAAAGCCGGTAATGGCCAGCCTCTGAGATCATAAACTTGTGGTAGAACCCCTTTAAGGCTTCGTCGTTGATATAAAGGGAAAGCAACCGGAACCGCTCTGCACTCCGGGCTTCGATCAATGCGCAAACCAGAAGTTTTTCCAGCAGCCGGTCCTCCCGGGTTCCGCCTTTTTGCTGAAATTCCAGGAGTTGATTGACGTACTCGTCTTTGCGCTGACGGCCCAGCGAAAGGCCCCGTTTTTCCATTTCTGCCAGCACCATCCGGAAATGGCCCCATTCCTCGGTGACAATAGGGGCCAATTCCTTGACCATCTCCGCTTTTTCCGGATATCCCTGGATCAGGCTGATACAGGACGTAGCCGCTTTTTGCTCGCAGTAGGCATGATCGGTGAGAATTTCTTCCAGCTCTTTTTCGGCGAGGTTCACCCACCGGGGGTCGGTAGGAAGCTTCAGCCCCAGCATTTGCACGGTTTGGAATTCTTTATCCATAGCTTTCGTATATCAGTCAAAGACGCCCGCTAAATTAAGACAAAATACCAGCAAAATGTCCTGTTGTGCGTAGACTGTTGTGCGTAGACTTCCGTCTACGCATTCGTTCAATCTTCAGATTGCGGGAATCTACTGCCTTTGGGCGCATTGCTGCGTTGTCTGAACTGTGATTTGGGGGGATTTAAGGATGGCCATGATGGGGGGCGCAAGGCACAAGGGGCCACCGTCTCCCGTCCACCGTCCACCTTGTTGTTTGCAGCCTTCATCCTGCGTATATTGCCGGTCAAATTATAGAACCACCCATGTCCACCCCACTCGTCGACGCCGAATACCTCCTCCAGAAATTTCCGGGAAAAGGAGGCTGGACCTATGCCCTCATTCCCGAAATCCCTCAGGACAAAAACGCGCCTTTTGGCTGGGTGCAGGTGAAGGGGAGTATCGATGGCTTCCCATTGAATCGCTACAAACTGATGCCGATGGGTAACGGGCAGTTATTCTTGCCTGTTCGTGCGGAAATCCGGAAAAAGATCGGGAAGGGGGCAGGGGATTTCGTGCGGGTCATTCTGTACGCCGACCATTCCGGAATAGAAATACCGGAGGAGATCATGGCATGCTTCGAGCAGGAACCTCCGGAAGTGAAGGCGTTTTTTCTAAGTTTGCGGGAAAGCGAACAAAAAGCCTATATCGATTGGATTTACGCAGCTAAAAAAGAAGAAACAAAAGCGCTGCGCATTCTGCGCATGTTGCAGCGCCTGAGCAGGGGACAACGCCTGGCCGATTCAGAAGAAGATGTGGAAAATCTTTAACCTGAACTGGTTTGGGAAAACGCTTTTATTTTACCTTTCCGCAATAGTTGATAAAAAAAGCAAAATTCCCTTTGGCATGATGGAACAAAACAGATGGTATGGGGTAGCGATTGCCCTGTTCGGCTTTATGCCGCTTGCGTGGACTCAACCGCTGGTTGGGTTCAGCGCCCTGAACCAGAGCAAAGAACAGGAACTTGAAAAACAGTTTCTCCAACTCCCGAATTCCGAGACGTTCAAAAACCACCTGCGGGAACTGACCCGGGAACCGCACCTTGCCGGTTCGCCCGCCAATATCCGGGTAGCGGATTATATGGAAAAATCCATGCGTCAAGCCGGGTTTAAGGTTGAGCGCCCGCCTTACGACATCTATCTTCCTACCGGCCCGGGCGAGATCGCCCTGGAACTCGTCACCCCAGTCCGGATGCCACTGAATTTCAAAGAATTTGTTCTGGAGGAAGATCCGTTCTCCAAAGACCCGAATACCCAGCCGGGGTGGAATTCGTATTCCGGCAACGGCGATGCTACCGCTGAAGTGGTATACGCGAATTACGGAACCAAAGAAGATTTCGAACAGCTCGCTAAACTGGGGATCTCCGTGAAAGGGAAGATCGTCATTGCCCGATATGGAGGTAATTTCAGAGGATATAAAGCAAAATACGCTCAGGCAGCTGGCGCAGCCGGCCTGATCATTTACACCGATCCGGAAGATTCGGGGTATATGAAGGGTCTGGTATACCCCGAAGGAAAAATGTTCAGCGAAAGCACGATCCAGCGTGGATCTATCCTGACGCTCGATTATACCGGCGATCCACTCACGCCTTTTGAGCCCGCCCTTCCTTTGGATGGGCCGCAAAAGGTAGCCCGGCTCAAGCCGGAGGACGTAAAGGGATTCCATTCGATTCCGGTTACCCCCATTGGCTATGGCGCGGCGAAGGAAATCCTTGGCCGGATGACCGGCAAGCCGGTTCCGGAATCCTGGCAGGGAGGCCTGCCGTTTACGTATCGCCTGGATGGGGGGGCCAAACTGACGGTTCGCCTTAAAGTGAACCAGCCCAAAGGTATGGTTCGCATCGAAAATGTGATTGGTACGCTTGAAGGAAGCGAATTTCCGGACGAATGGATTATCCTGGGCAGTCATTACGATGCCTGGGAGTTTGGCGCCACCGACCCCAACAGCGGCACCGCGATGCTACTCACCCTGGCGGACGCTCTTGGCGACATGGCCCGGCAGGGCATCCGCCCTAAACGAAGCATCCTGATTGCCCATTGGGATGCCGAAGAACACGGCATCCTGGGGTCGACCGAATGGGTGGAGCAATTCCGCGACGAGCTCAATCGAAAAGGGATTGCCTACTTCAATGCAGATGGCGCTTGCTCGGGCCTGAGCTTTGGCGGTTCTGCCGCGCCTTCCCTGAAGTCGCTGCTTCTGGAAGCAACTAAAGCGGTGCCTTACCCTAAATCTCAGATGACGGTTTACGATCATTGGGTGGAGAAAGCCCCCAATAAGCTGGACGGCCCTGGCATTGGTAGCTTGGGCGGCGGTTCGGACCACCTGGGCTTTTACGCGCACATTGGTATCCCTTCTCTCAGCGCAGGCATGGGGGGCCCAACCATGTACCATTCCGCATATGACAACTTCAATTGGTATGCGACGGTGGGCGAACCGGATTTTGTGTCCGGTCCGACGGTCGCCAAAGTGATGGGCATCATGGCCCTTCGCATGGCGAATGCGGATGTGATCCCCTTCGATCTTTCCCGGTATGGCAAAGACCTGAAACTCCACCTGGGAACAGCCGAAAAGGCAATTAAAGCCTATGCGCCCGATTACAGCGCCCAGAAAATGATGGAAAAAGCGGAGGCCTTGCGTCAGCGTGCTGAAGCCTTTCACACGCTCTTGAGCCAAAAGATCAACAGCAAAGGGTTGAAGAAAGCAGACTTAATGATCGTAAATCAAACGCTGCTTTCGATGGAGCGCGCGTTTATCGACGAAAAGGGAATGGCTTATGGCGCCTGGTACCGGTCGTTGTACGCCTCCTCCGATCCGTATAGCGGGTATGCTTCCTGGATGCTACCGGGGTTGCAGTACGAGGCGTCTTTGAAATCCACCGCCAGCCTCCCGGACCTGGAAGCCCGGTATTTGGCGGCATTTCAGCGCCTGGAGGACAAGATGAACTTGTTGAATAAGCTGCTGAGTTTGGTCCGGTAAACGGGATCGTTAGCTTTTAAAACCGGCAGGCTTCGACCTTTTCTCGCAAATAGGCCATCATCGCCGTGCGCTCCTGATAGGGTTCCATCTCGGAGTAGGGGATAGGGTCTCCCACCTTAAACCGGATGGTTTTTCCAATCTTGTTTTTGGTTTCGTACAGGAGCATACCCAGCCGCATCGGCATGCTGAACTGGCTGACGATGTGGAACAAGCGGCTGTTTTGCCCATGAAAATAAATGGGTACGACGGTCGCCTGGCTCATTTGAATGAGTTTGAATCCAAACCGCTTCCAGGGAAGGTCAACAGCAGGCCCCCAAAAGCTTTTCGCGGTAGCCACTGCACCGGAAGGAAAGATGCCCAGGGTTTTGCCTGCTTGCATCCGGCGCATGGCTTCCTGACCGGTTTCCAGGTTAGTTTTAGCCGCTTCTGGGGTGGTGCGAAAATCGATGGGCAACACGTGGCCGCCCAATCTGGGGTCGCGGGTGAGCATTTCGTTGGCGAGCAGGAAGTAGTCATCCCGCTTTCTGGAAACCAGATAGGCAAGGATCAGGCCATCTACCACGCCAAACGGATGGTTGCCGAGGAAGACCAAAGGCCCGGTTGTGGGGATTTTTTCCAACGCCTCCTCGTTGAAATCGAGCGTCAATTCCAGCTTTTCGATAGCCAGGGCCCATAGGTCCTGCAAAGGGATATCCAGAAACCGGACTTCGTTGTACAGGCGCTCGATCAGGCTGCGCCCGCTGGCGTATTCAATGCCTTCAATGATCAGGCGTTTCCAGAGCGGATCGCCTTCGTCGGCATAGGTGAGTTTGGTCCAGGTAGTCGTGTTTTCGGTGGTCATTCAGGGTGTTTTAGATCATCTGGCGCATACCAGTTCAAATACCGGGCCGAAGATCGCATTTTTGTCCTTCAAAATGCGATCTTCACCCGGATTACAAGAAAACGACCGTCGATGCGCCAATTAAAGCCTTTTGTGTTTTTCGTTCCTTTTGTTCTGCTCTTGCTTTCCATGGCGTATAGTTTGCTGGATGCCAATGGATTTTTGGTATCGGTCAAAGAAATGAACGACTGGATTCTCCGGTATTTTGGCTGGCTATTTTCGGCGGGCACCTTGCTGTTTGTTGTGTTGTGCATTTGGGTATATTTTTCTCCCCTGGCCAGGGTGCGTATCGGAGGAAAAGAGGCCAAGCCCCTTCTTACGCGCTGGCAATGGTTTAGCATCATCCTCTGCACGACCATTGCTATTGGCATCCTATTCTGGGGTACGGCGGAGCCGCTATACCACCTGCATGCGCCGCCTGCGGGGGCGGGCGTTGATGCAGATACCGCCGGAGCGGCGCGTTTCGCCATGTCCACGATGTTTATGCACTGGACGTTCACCCCTTACAGCATTTACACAGTAGCGGGGCTAATGTTCGCGCTGGGGTATTATAACTACAAGCAGTCGTTCAGCTTAAGCGCCATGCTCTTTCCGGTATTGGGTCGAAAAACAGCTCGATGGGGTAATTTGATCGACGCGGTAAGTCTGTATAGCCTGGTGGCCGGGATGGCAGCATCTCTTGGCGCGGGCACCCTGACGATTTCGGAAGGTTTGGAGCGCTATCTGGGCATTCCAGACACTCCGATGCTGCTAATGGCTACTACATTCTCCATTGTGCTGGTATTTGTCGTTTCGGCGATTACCGGGCTAACCAATGGCATCAAATCCCTTTCGAACATCAATACCTATGCCTTTATGGGGATTGCCTTGTTTGCGCTGGTTTTTGGGCCGACCCGGTTTTTGTTTACCATGGGGGCAGAAGGGTTGGTTGATTACGTGCGTACGTTCCTCCCGCGAAGCCTGGGACTAGACGTGGAAAAATCCTGGGCCGATAGCTGGACGGTCTTTTACTGGGCCAATTGGCTGGCCTGGGCGCCGGTCTCGGCCGCTTTTTTGGGCCGGATCGCAGTGGGGTATACCGTGCGGGATTTCATCCATTATACCCTACTTCTGCCAAGTATTTTCGGCATTCTATGGATGGGTATTTTCAGCGGCAATGCCTTGTATATCGACTTTTTTTCCTCCTCCGCCGACCTTTATGGCGCCTTGCAAACCGAAGGGCCGGAGAATGTGGTGTATGCGGTTCTCGACCAGTTGCCTTTGCCTCAATTGTTGGGGATTACTTTTTTCCTAACGGCTTTCCTGTCTTACGTGTCCGGCGCAGACGCCAATACCTCGGCCATGGGCGGGTTGTGTTCTACCGGTATTTCCCCCGAAAGCCCGGAGCCGCCCGCCTGGATCAAAATTGCCTGGGGCGGGATCATCGGGATAACTGCTTGGGTTATGGTGGCCTATGCCGGCATCGACGGGATCAAGATGGCCTCCAATCTGGGAGGGTATCCGGCCCTTTTCCTGATCCTGCTGGTTTCTGCCGGGTTGATCAAAATTCTGCTGACGATCCGAAAACACCCATTAGATGGGATCGCGGGGTGATTTTGGGCGTTTTATAAAGTGTCGCGGGGTTGATTTTGTGCCTAAAAAGGCGTAAATTATAGACGTAAATAGTCAAAAAAATCAATGCCATGTTCACCGATGAACGCCAAATCCTGATTTATTATAACCCCGATCTGCTGGCCCACCGGCAGACGGTGGCTCATGCACAAAGCATGGCTGCTCATGTAGAAGCGTATGCGTTTGAGGAGGCGCACCTCAACCAAACGCGCTGGGAAGAGATTTTGGAGCTGCTGGATGTAGTTGATCCCAGAATGATCCTCAACGAAGCGGATCCATATTTTCAGGCGGAGCTCAAAGACCATGATTTCGACCGCTTGTCCTGGCTCAAAATCCTTAGTCACCGCCCGAACCTGGTCAAGTCGCCCATAGCCATTCGGGGGGACCATGCTATCCTCTGCTGCTTGCCAAAGGAAGTCGGTAAACTGATGCCTAAAAAGGTCGATGCCTTGTAGCGCCTGTGGAGGGGAGGTTTTATTTTTGGAAAGAAAAAGCGAATTTTTGCTTTATTGCCCGCCCATTCGGGATTTTCCAGAAACAAACCGTTGCATGTATGCGCATTACTTGCGGCTGCCGGAGTTTGTGCTACCGACGGCAAGAAGGTGATTCTCTTCCAAAAAATGGCTTGGGTTGAATCAATACAGGAGGCTGGAAAGGTTTGGGAAACGTCCAAACTTCCCCAGCGTCCTCTATAGATTGCACGTCAGACGATACTGGCAATGAGAAACCAAAGTAAGGTCGAGCCCAGGAGCATTATTGCCGCAAGGAGGAAGGCCTTTTTCTTTTTTTCCTCCGGCAGAACGGCGCGCAGCAATATTCCCGTCAAATAGACAATAGCCCCTGCGCCCAGAATGCCAACAATCACCGCCGCCGCTCCGGCGCCTGAACATGCCAGATTGCAGGATAAAGCGGTAACCAGGAGAGAAAGCCCCCCGGATAACAAGAAGATCAACCCATACCACAATCCACGGGCTTTCCCTCCTGCCTTTTGGTTTTGGAAAAAATGCGCCTTTATTGCGCTTCGAATGGATTTCTTCCAACTGGCCTTTTTATTGCTATGCGCTTCCGGCGAGAGGACATTTTTAGTAGAGGCATTGCTCTGGCTTTGTTTAAGAGCAGCAGGCACTACCTGGTATTTTGATGGAGCGGCTGTTTGAACCGCCTGGGTAATACTGTAGTTGAAAACCGAAGTTGCAAGTAAAAAGCCGGCAAGCAGAATGGCCAGATCGTTACGGAAACGGAACTTCAGGAATAGCTCTTTTCCAGAGTTTTCACGGCGGGGGTAAGTTAGCACACCCCCAAAAAGCACAATGGAAGGGGCCAGTAATCCAATCAAGCCCGTTTGAACCCCATCGCGGTAAAGCAAGAGTCCCAAATTAAGAGCAAGTATTGCTAACGCAATGTGACTGCATGCAATAGTTAGTTGCGCTGCACCCGGATGAGCCTTGGCCCAAAGACGAATGGCGTGCATATGCGATGATTTTAGGTGAATAATGGAGTAAACTAATGAAATTATAGCGCAAATAACTGTATTCGCAGTATTTTTCCTGCCCATTCCTAGCAATCCTGTGTCATGAAACCTAAAGCGCTAATACTAACCAATGGCATTCTCCTGACTCCCAATGCCAAAACCGCCCATGGATTGATCCGGGGTACCGACCGGTTTGACATCGCCGGCGTCGTCGATCCGGAATGTGCCGGGCAAGACGCTGGGACCCTGCTCGACGGGCAGCACCGGAATATTCCCGTGATCGATACGCTGGAAAATGCGCTTTTGGCCGTGCCGGACGCCTCCCATCTGATCGTCGGCGTGGCCACGGTAGGCGGCGTTTTTCCCGGCAATATGCTGGAGATCATTGAAGCCGGTATCCGCCATAGGTTATCCATCGTCAACGGCCTCCACGATTACCTGAGCGACCGGCCCAACCTGGCCGAACTGGCGGGTATCTACGGCGTGTCCCTAATAGATATTCGCAAACCCAAGAAGCGCGAAGACCTGCATTTCTGGACCGGCGAAATCTATCAGGTACCATGCCCCATCGTAGCGGTGCTGGGCATGGACTGCGCGATGGGCAAGCGCACGACCGCGCGCATGCTGAAACAAGCCTGCGAAGCGGCGGGCATGAAGGCGCAAATGATCTACACCGGACAGACCGGCTGGCTCCAGGGGGGCGAATACGGCTTTATCTTCGACTCCACCCTGAACGATTTCGTCAGCGGCGAACTCGAGCACGCCATCGTCTCCTGCTGGAACGATACCCAGCCCGACGTGATCTTCCTCGAAGGCCAATCCGCCCTCCGCAATCCCAGCGGTCCCTGCGGACTCGAGTTCCTCATTTCCGGCAACGCGCGGAAAGTCGTACTTCTGCACGCTCCCAAACGCAAGTACTACGACCACGACCCCCACTGGGGCGAAATCCCTTCGGCGGAATCGGAGATCGGCATCTACCAGAAATTTGGCGCCCAGGTCATCGCCCTGGCCCTGCACACGGAAGATTGTACCGCTGAAGAGGCCTACGATTTCCAAAAGGCCTATCAGCAACAACTGGGCATTCCCGTTCTGCTTCCTCTGCAGGAGGGGGTTGGGGAACTGGTGGAAACGTTGAAGCGTTAGGGCGTTTAGGGGTTGAGGCGTTTGCTTGTTCGCCGAAATCCGCAGATTTCGTGCAGAACTATGTGGTGGTCCCCTGACCACCGTTCCCGTAATGCCATTCCGGTCAACAGCTCGGATTGAAAATCCGAGCTACACGTTGCTTGAATGAAATTTTAAGCCAGCAGATCGTTCCCCTCCTCCCCGCTTTTCCTATCTTTGCCCGAAATAAGATCCAAGTGGAAGAGACCCTGGAGCAGTATCAGTCCGTCGCCGCGTCGTGTAAGTCCATCTTTTTGCAGAAGGCAAAGGATTATGGTACCGCATGGCGCATTCTCAGGCCTGCTTCCCTCACCGATCAGTTGTACATCAAAGCCAAACGCATCCGGACGATTCAGGAGAACGGGCGTCAGCACGTGGAAGATTCTATTTCCACTGAACTCAAGGGCATTGTCAATTACAGCATCATGGCGCTGATCCAGTTGCAGTTGCCGGCGGCCGAATCGCTGGAGCTTTCGGCGGCAGAGGCGGCGCAATGGTACGACCGCCACCTGAACGAAACCCGGGAGCTGATGATCCGCAAAAACACCGATTACGGAGAAGCCTGGCGGGACATGCGCCTCAGCTCCCTGGTCGACCTGATCCTGATGAAACTCCTGCGCATCAAGCAGATTGAAGATAACAAAGGGGTGACGCTGATCTCCGAAGGAGTGGAAGCGAATTACCACGACATCATTAACTATGCGCTGTTTGCTCTAATCCAGCTTTTGGAGGCAGAGCAGACGCCGGCTTCCTGACCCCGGCTCGGCCCGGGTTGGGGATTTTCCAAACGCTAAACACAAACGCGTCATGACGATCGGTATTTTTTCCCTCTATGTCGGCATTGCAGCGATAATCTGCACCCTGGCTGCCGGCCTGTTGTTCAAACGGGTCGAAAACTGGGCTATGAGCTTCCTCCAATTCTTCACGGGAATCCTTTTTGTCGTGTCCGGCTGGGTGAAGGCCATCGACCCCCTGGGCACGGCCTACAAAATGGAGCAGTATTTTGCCGCTTTTGAAGGCACGTTCAAGGATACGGCGATGTCCTGGATCGCGCCGGTGTTTCCTTTTTTTGCCGAATATTCCGAAGGCTTTGCGGTAGCGATGATCGTGTTTGAGATCGTACTGGGAATCGGAATCTTTCTGGGGTACCAGCGCAAGCTCATGGCCTGGTTGTTTCTCCTGCTGGTCGTTTTCTTTACCATCCTCACCGGCTTTACCTTCCTCACGGGATTTGTGCCCAGCGAAGCCAATTTTTTTGATTTTGGCCAATGGGGCCCTTTCGTGGATACGAATATGAAGGTGACCGATTGCGGGTGCTTCGGCGATTTTATGAAGCTGGACCCCCGGATTTCCTTCTCTAAAGACCTGGTGCTCCTGGTCCCATCGTTTCTGTTTATCTTTTTTCACCGGAAAATGCACCAGTTATTTACCGCTCCGTCCCGTGCCTGGGTCGTTGCGTTGAGCATTCCGGCGTTCCTCCTGTATTGCTTCAGCAACTACGTCTGGGATCTG
Organism: Haliscomenobacter sp.; assembly: GCA_016707205.1. Classification (GTDB taxonomy): domain Bacteria; phylum Bacteroidota; class Bacteroidia; order Chitinophagales; family Saprospiraceae; genus JADJPL01. The sequence goes on from JADJHZ010000001.1 coordinate 10,942, forward strand.
CCGCATATCGATTTTCGGCCGTTCAAAGTGGGGGTGAATATCAAAGAAAAAAAGGCCCAGGAACTGGAAGCTGGACAAAACGTCAAAATTCTGGCGTACCACCTGAAGAACAAAAAAGACGGCAAAGAACTCGAAATCCCGTTTGACCAGTTTCTGAAAGAATCGGCCAACTACCCAGTGGAGGAATGGGAAATGGAGCAAATCAAATCCCAGCCTGCCATCCTTCCGACCAAGATCAGCGAATTCGACGTGATGAACCTGGATGGAGACGAAGTCACCGAGGAGTTGCTGAGCCTTCCCGGGTATAATTTCATCCTGATCGCCCATCACCTGGAAGGAGGGTTTTCCTCCCAAACCATCGCCGTTCCCGATACCATCTACAAAGTGGATACGGTGCAGACGGCCAACTCGATCGAACTGGTGCGCAGTATTGACCGGATTGCGGAGAAGAAGGTTACGCAAACCGCTTTTTCCTGGTCGGAATCGTATCTGAAGCGATGGAAGGAGGTCCAGAATCCGGTCATGGAAGCAGCCATAGCGGATGGCCTGAAAGTGGTGGCTATCGTAGCCTTTGGCTCCCGGGAGATGATCGAGGATTTCAAGAAAGCGGCCGGCATCACGTACCCGATTTTGGTGGCGGATGATATTTTGCTGAAGACCATCGTGCGTTCCAATCCGGGCACCCTGTTGATGAACAACGGAACCATCGTTCAGAATTGGCATTTCCGGAGGCTGCCGGACTATGCGGAGATCAAAAAGGAGTATATAAAATAATAGGCAGCGTCTTTCGGGCGTTGCCGGGAAATTGTTTTTCTTTGTGGCGGGTAATGTAAACAAACAGCATGCTGAGTAGAAGGAACGTCCGCATCAAAGTGATGCAGATGCTTTATGCCTTGGGACGCGATAAGCAACTTTCTTTTGCCGATGCCATGCGCCGGTATAGAGAAACCATTGCGCGCTCTTTTGAAATGTACTTGTTCCATTTGCTCTATTTCATCCGCGCTGCGGAGTATGCGGAAAAAGACGCCGGGCGGCGCAAAGCCAAGCACCGTCCGACAGAAGAAGACAAATCGTTTTCTCCCAGGATTGCCCAAAACCCTTTGATCGATTCCCTGCGCCGGAATCCGCTCCTCAATACCCTGTTTACTCAGTACCGGCTCCAGGAAAAGATCGACGAAGATCTGGTCCGCGGGTTGTATGCGGAGTTTTCAAAACAGGATTCCTACAAGGTCTATTTGCAGATAACCGAGCCGGGCCCTTCAGACCATGCGGAACAACTGCTTTCCCTGCTCCGGACCTGCTTCGCGAGCGAAACGTTTGAAGACGCTACCGAAGACTGGTATCCCAACTGGATCGACGACAAATCCCTCATCGTAGGGGCCATGAAAAAAACGGTCAAGGCGCTCCCTGCCGAGCCCCTCTTTTTTGATGAATTCAAGCCGCAGGCGGAGGCGACTGTCGAATTTGGAGAGGCTTTGCTTCAAAAAGTCTACGAAGAAGATCAGCACTTGCTGGAGGTCATCGAGCCTACCCTAAAGAACTGGGATGCCGAACGGGTGGCCATTATCGACATGATTCTGCTGAAAATGGCGTTATGCGAATTGACCAGTTTTCCGACGATTCCGACCAAAGTGACGCTCAATGAATTCGTCGAAATCTCCAAGTTGTATAGTACCGAAAAAAGCAAGGACTTTATAAACGGGATTCTGGATCGCCTGATGAAAAAATTGAACAGCGAAGGTCGGATACACAAGGAAGGCAGAGGACTTTTAGAAGAATAATGCCATGTTTGCCGGTATCCAACGCAAGAGGACTTGGTTGGAACCGAGGGGATTAACCAATTAGCCAGAACGGTTTACACCTGATCCAACTCCCATTGCCGGATTATTCACGCGTCAACCGGATCTTATGCAATTATCTGGATACCTGTTGTGTTGGGGACTGCTGTTTATGAGCGCTTCCCTATCTGCTCAAAGCCAAAAGCCTGCCGGGGGAGGGCTGGCCATCCGGTATCTATGGACCAACTACCAGTTGCCCTTAAACAACAAGTGGAGTTATCTGGATTTCACTTACGGAGCAGAACTGGAATTCCGCCAGCGCCTCGGCAATAAAATCGACCTGGGCTTTCCGCTCCGGGTGGGATCAGCTGCATTTCCCCGAGGGAAGACCGCTGGCTTCGATAAGGGACTCTTGGCGAGCGCCGATATCCAGTTTCAGTTCAAAACGGCTCCTTCCGGCGCCAAATGGATCTGGTTTGGGTATTCCGGGGCGGGAATTAGTCTGGAAGACCTCGAGAGGGTGAAATTGGCCGTCCCTGTTGGCGGAGGGCTGGATCTTCGCCTTTCCAGAACGGTCTTCCTATCTTCCAAAATGGAATACCGGTTCTCTCAGGGCGATTTCAGCGATCATATTCAGGCTGCTTTCGGGTTCCGCTTTGTTCCCCCTCCAAAAGATCATTTGATTACCGTAAGAAAAAAAGGGCATACTTCCCGTTTGGACCGCGACGGCGACGGGGTGCGGGATGCCCTGGATTTGTGCCCCGACCAGAAGGGGTTGGCGGCGCTGAATGGCTGCCCGGATGCTGATTCAGACGGATTTCCCGACGACCGCGACGAGTGCCCAACGGTTGCAGGGGCACTCGAAGGTTGTCCTGATGCCGACGGCGACGGGATAGCGGATAAAGACGACCGCTGCCCGCTGGAGGTCGGTCCGCCTGAACGCCAGGGGTGCCCGGCAAAAGACGCCGACCAGGATGGAGTGCTGGATGAAGAAGACCTTTGCCCCAAGGCGCCTGGGCCTGCCAATACGAAGGGATGCCCGGATGCCGATCTGGATGGATTGGCCGATAAAGACGACGATTGCCCGGAATTGCCGGGTTTGCCTGAAACCCGGGGCTGTCCGGATACGGATTTGGATGGCGTGCCGGACAAAGAAGACCAGTGCCCAAATACTCCGGGCCGCGGTTCCGGCTCCGGATGTCCCGAACTGGAAGCTTCCGATGCCGCTTTGCTGGAACAGGCCAAATATGCGATCCACTTTATTCCCGGGGTCACGCTCCGGCTCAAACCGGAATCCTTCCAAACCTTGGATCAAATCGTGGATTTGATGCGCAAATACCCTGATTTCGAACTGCATATCGCCGCGTTCACCGACAATGCCGGCGATGCGGAGACCAATCGGGAACTTTCCGGCCAACGAGCTAAATTTTGCTATGAATACCTGATCTCCAGAGGGATTGGCCCCCGGAGGTTGAACTACGCCGGCTATGGAGCGCAAAATCCGGTGGGAAATAACCAAACTCCGGAAGGGAGGGCTCTCAACCGCAGAATGGAATTTTCCGTAAAACCCATCCCCAATTGACTCCCGGATGGTGCCCCTGATCCGACCACCGGTGAAAGGGATTTTTTCACTCCCTTACAATTCCTTATCTTTGCATTTATGACGGAGAAAATTTTAATTCTGGACTTTGGTTCGCAATATACCCAACTCATCGCGCGGCGGGTGCGCGAATTCAACGTATACAGCGAGATCGTGCCTTTTAACAAGGTTCCCGAACTCGACGACAGCTACAAAGGGGTGATTTTATCCGGCAGCCCGTTCTCCGTTGCCGACGAAAATGCCCTCCATCCCGAGTTGGATAAGGTGATTGGGAAAATGCCCGTTCTGGGCATTTGCTACGGCGCCCAATATATCGCTCAGCATTATGGGGGGAAGGTGGAGCGTTCTCAGAAAAGAGAATATGGAAAAGCAAAACTCCAGGGCGTACGGCCCAATGACCCCTTGTTTCACCATATTCCGGAGCATTCTCAGGTGTGGATGTCGCATGGGGATACGATCCGGGAGATCCCGTTGTCGTTTGAACTGATCGCCGGGACGGAGCGAATAGACGTAGCCGCATTTCGCAGCAAAGACGGCGCTTTTGCGGCGCCAGTGTATTGCCTGCAATTTCATCCGGAGGTAACCCATAGCCTAGACGGCGCGCAGTTGCTCCGCAATTTTGTGCTTGGCCTTGCCGGCTGCAAGGGGGATTGGACGCCAGCCTCCTTCGCCGAACAGACCATTCAGGAGCTTAAAAACCAAATCGGGACCGATCACGTGCTGATGGGCTTATCCGGCGGCGTAGACTCTACGGTCGCCGCGATGCTGCTGCACAGAGCCATTGGAGCGCAGCTCGTTTGTTTTTTTGTCGACAATGGCTTGTTGCGCAAAAACGAGTTTTCCCAGGTACTGGATTCCTATGAAGGGTTAGGCCTGCAGGTCATTGGGGTTGACGCCAAGAAGCGGTTTTACGACGCGCTGGATGGCGTATCCAATCCGGAAACCAAGCGAAAGATCATCGGAAGGGTCTTTATTGAAGTTTTCGAAGAAGAGGGGAGAATGCTGGAAGCGCAGGATCAGGCTATCCAGTGGTTAGGTCAGGGAACGATTTATCCGGATGTCATTGAGTCGGTGTCGGTGCATGGACCTTCCGTAACGATTAAGTCCCACCACAATGTGGGCGGACTCCCCGAGAAACTCCATTTGCGCATTGTGGAACCCTTGCGGATGCTGTTCAAAGACGAAGTCCGCAAGGTGGGCCGGGAATTGGGTATTCCGGATGCTATTCTCCACCGGCATCCATTTCCGGGTCCCGGGCTGGGCATTCGGATTTTGGGAGATATTACCCCGGAGAAGGTTCGGTTGCTTCAGGAAGCCGATGCCATTTATATAGACCATCTGAAACAGACCGGCCTGTACGATAAGGTATGGCAGGCAGGCGCTATCCTGCTTCCCATTCAGTCGGTCGGGGTAATGGGCGACGAGCGTACTTACGAGCAGGCAGTGGCGCTGCGGGCGGTAGATTCCGTCGATGGGATGACCGCCGAATGGAGCAGGCTGCCTTATGACTTTTTAGCGAAAGTATCCAGTGATATCATTAATCACGTTAAAGGAATAAACCGGGTTGTTTATGATATTAGCACCAAACCGCCGGCAACTATTGAATGGGAGTAAATACCTGTTCCTCCTTGCTTTTATTGCTTCTTTCTTGGGCGCATGCGATGCCTTGCGCCCGGCCCAGGGTCAGCAGCCCCCTGCTTCGCCCAGATCAGCTCCTGCGGCGTCTACAGCCGAGGGGCGCTATTTTGAAGAGATCCGGGGTACCAAAGTGTACGACCCGGTCAAACGCCAGTGGGTATCCGTTTCTTCTGGCGCCAGGGAAAAAATGGATACGCTCAACTGGAAGGTCGTTCAAAATAGCTACCAAACGCTAACGAGTTTTCCCAAACAATTCATACCTCAGGCCATCCCGGAAATTCCCAAACCGAATCTCGTGTCTCCGTCCACTTCGACGTTTGATTTTGCCCGGGTAGAAAAAAAAGACCAGTATCAGATCGTGGTAGCTTTGCCATTTCTGGCAGGGGTATCTGAAGAAAACAATCCGAATGCGGAAGGGAGCGTATCCCGCTGGGCTGTCAATTTCTATGGCGGGATGAAACTGGCCGGCGAGGAGTTGGCGGAAGAAGGGTTAAATCTTCGCGTAGAGGCGTTTGATACCAAAGCGGACGAGAAGGTGATGGAATCGTTGGTTCGAAATCCGGTTTTTTCCAGATCTGACGTGATCATCGGCCCTTACCGGAGGGATAACATCCGGATTGCGGCGGAGTTCGCCCGCTTAGGTCAAAAAGTACTGGTTTCTCCCTACAGCGCCGTGTCGAATATGGTAGACAATAACCCGAATTTCATACAAGTCAATCCCTCTCTGGAAAGCCATTGCCGGGCGCTGATGAAACATGCGAGACGGGATTTTGACCCTGAGGATATTCTTATCCTCACCCGGGATAATCCCGCAGAAAAGACCTGCGTAGAGTACTTGCAAAAAGCCAATCTGGAAATGACCGGCGCTCCGGATGCGCTGCCTGTTAAAGAACATATCTTCCCTACCGCTACCTATGGAGGGATCAATGTGGCTCCCCTTATCAGAGGAAAAGACCAGGTCGCCTTGATCATCCCTTCCTGGGCCGAGCCCAACTTCGTTTTTTTTCTGCTAAGGCGCATTCTGGAAGCCCGCCTCGAGGGGCAAACTATCGTCGTGTACGGGATGCCTCAATGGATGGAGTTCGAAAATTTCGAATACGAGTTTTTTGAAAAATTGAATGTCCGGGTGAGTTCCAACGCCTATCTCGATCCGCTTAGCCCCGAGGTGCGCAACTTCCGGCAGCGGTATTTCGACACGTATGGAACCGTTCCGGATTTGGCCGCTTTCCAGGGGTATGACCTTTTCCTTTACCTCGGACGAATGCTGAAGGAGTATGGGCGGTTTTTCCAATTTTTCCTGGATGTCAATCCGGCTCAGCAATTGCATACGCGATACGAATTCCAGGCCATTCCCTTTCCGGGAGCTTCGGCCGATGACCGGATGAACCAGATCGCCCGCTTCGAAAACAGGTATGTGAATATATTGGAATTCAGGGAATTTCAATTTCAACTGCTTCGGTAGAAACCTGAAAAACGCCAGGGTATGACCCCAGAGCGGGAAGGCCGGATTAGTGAGGTGAAAAGCCGGAGGTTTACCGACCTGACCGTCGTTCTGGAAAATGTGCATGACCCGCATAATATCGGAGCTATTCTTCGCACCTGCGACGCGGTAGGCGTTTCCGAAATCTTTGTGGTTCATACCGATTCCCGGTTAAGCCACTCCAACCTCCGCTTGGGGAAGCGCGCGTCCGCTGGCGCTCATGATTGGGTTAAGGTCCATTATTTCAACGAGTTGGAGGAGTGCATGCGGGTCGTCAATCCGCCTATGGACGTATCTTGGCCGCCGTGCCACAGCCTGAAAGCGCTTCGTTGTTTGCCCTGGATTTGAAGATGCCGGCGGCCCTCTTGTTCGGCAACGAGCAAACAGGAATTTCGGAGCAAGCCCTGGGCGCAGCGCATTCTTGTTTCGCCATTCCTCAAACCGGAATGATCGAAAGCCTGAACATATCGGTAGCCTGCGCCGTCAGCTTGTATGAAGCGTTCCGCCAAAGGAATTTACCCGTGTTAAGCTAAAGAACCCATTATGAAAAAGATTCTTTTATTCCTCTTTTCCGGGATATTATTTATCCTGCTCGTTTTTGCCGCTCGGAATTTTCATTCGGGATATTCCGGCCGAAATCCTGGAAGAACGTTATGCCTATGCGGAGGATTCGGGATTTCTCACGCTTCAGGGCATGCTGGTTCATTACCGCCGCACCGGAAAGGGGATGCCCGTACTTCTTTTGCACGGAACGGGCGCCTCCCTGCATACCTGGGAAGGATGGACGAAAATCCTGGCCCCGTATGCCGAACTGGTTAGCGTGGACCTCCCCGGTTTTGGGCTTACCGGGAGCAAGCCAGACCGGGACTATTCCCTGCAAGCGTATGTGCGGTTTTTGGAAGAATTTACGGCTGCGCTAAAACTGGATTCCTTTTACCTGGCTGGAAATTCACTCGGTGGGGCTATTGCCTGGAACTATGCCTTGACCCACCCGGAGCAAGTCCGGAAATTGATTCTGCTGGATGCTGCCGGATTTCCAAAACAGGCAAAAGATCCCCTTGCCATGCGCCTGGCCAAAATGCCCCTTGCAGCAAGTGCGATGACCCGGATCACGCCAAAAAGCCTGGTGCGTAAATCGCTGCTCGATGTGTACGGCGATGACGCCAAAGTCACCCCGGCGCTTGTCGGCCGCTACTTTGAGCTATTGCTGCATCCGGGCAACAGGGAAGCGTTTGCCGACCGCGCCAAACTGGCACATGCGCTGGAGACAGCGCGGCTTTCCCAGCTTAAGATACCCGTCCTGATCCAATGGGGGGCTCTGGACACCTGGATTCCCTCCTCGGATGGCGAACGATTTAAATCCCTGATCCCGGGGGCCCAACTGAAGATTTACCCTGGGTTAGGGCATGTGCCTATGGAGGAAGATCCAGCAGTAACGGGGAAGGACGCCCTGGACTTTTTATTCGGCCCAGGGCTGCCCGCCTTAAAATAACCCGGTAATATTTCCTTCGGAATCGACATCGATCGATTCAGCGGCCGGCACTTCCGGAAGGCCTGGCATGCGCATGATCTCTCCGGTGATCGGCACTACGAATCCTGCGCCGGAAGCGATTTCGATTTCCCTGACCGTCACGACAAAATCCTTGGGCCTGCCGAGTAATTCGGGGTTGTCCGAGAGCGATTTTTGCGTTTTGGCGATGCATACCGCCAGGTGGTTAAGCCCCAGCCGGTCAATTTTGCGTAAATCGGCCCTGGCTTTCGGGGTATAATCCACGGCTTCTGCGCCGTAAATCCGGGTAGCGATCGTCCGGATTTTTTCTTCGACGGACCAGTTCCAATCGTACAGGGGCAGGAAGGGCTCCTGCTGGGCATCGGCGAGCCTGACTACGGCTTCGGCCATTTCCAAAGCCCCTTCTCCACCTTTTGCCCAAACATCGGACAGGAAGGCGTCAACGCCTTTTTCCTTGCACCGATCTCTGACGACCTGGATTTCTTCTTCGGTGTCGGTAGGAAATTTATTGATCGCCACCACCATAGGCAGTCCGAACAGACGTACATTCTCCAGGTGCTTGTCCAGGTTTTCCATTCCCTTGGCGACTGCTACCGGGTCGGGGGTCGTCAGCACTTTGAGGTCTGTCCCGCCATGGTATTTCAGCGCGCGGATGGTCGCCACAAGGACAACTGCGTGGGGCGAAAGCCCGGAGCTTTGGCATTTAATGTCGAAAAATTTTTCCGCACCAAGATCAAATCCAAACCCAGCTTCCGTGACGACATAATCGGAAAGGGAAAGCCCCATTCGGGTAGCGATCACCGTATTGGTGCCCTGGGCAATATTCGCAAAGGGGCCCCCATGGATGATGGCGGGATTGCCTTCCAGCGTTTGGACCAGGTTGGGTTGGATCGCGTCTTTCAACAGAGCGGTCATCGCGCCATGCACCTTCAGGTCCCGCGCGTAGATGGGCTTTTTGTCGTGGGTGAACCCGATGAAAATATTGCCAAGGCGGGTTTTTAAGTTTTCCAGGTTGTCCGATAAGCACAAAATAGCCATGACCTCTGAAGCCGCTGTAATGTCGAAGCCCGTTTCCCGGGGAACCCCAGACGAAGAGCCTCCCAATCCCACCACGATCTGCCGCAGGGCGCGATCGTTCATATCCATAACCCGTTTCCACACCACGGTTCGGGAGTCCAGGCCGAGGGTGTTCTTTTTATTCTGCAGGTTATTGTCGATGGCTGCAGCGAGCAGGTTGTGCGCTTTTTCCACAGCGGAGAAATCGCCGGTAAAGTGTAAGTTAATGTCTTCCATGGGCACCACCTGGGCGTATCCTCCGCCGGTTGCTCCGCCTTTGATGCCAAATACAGGCCCCAAAGAGGGTTCGCGCAGGACCACGGTTGTTTTCTTCCCGATGCGGTTCATGGCCATAGCCAACCCGATCGACGTGGTCGTTTTTCCCTCTCCGGCCGGGGTGGGGGAGATGGCGCTAACCAGGATCAGTTTGCCTCTCTTGACCTTCTCCATATCGATTAACGACAGCGGGAGTTTGGCTTTGAACTTGCCATATCGGTAAAGCGCTTCTTCGCCAAGGCCAAGTTGAGCGGCGATTTGCCCGATGTCGTTCATAGGTACCGACCGGGCAATTTCGAGATCAGTGTTCATGATTTATTTGATTTATGGTTAGGATAAAAAAGCGGGTAGGTTTCCGGCTGGAGAAGGAATAAGGTCAAATGGTGTATCCCCCGTCAGCGGTGAACACGCTCCCGGTGGAATACGCCGAGGCCTCCGCAGCCAGAAAAAGAGCGAGAGCGGCAATCTCTTCCGGGGTACCGACCCGGGCTATGGGCAATTGCCCCATCATGTGGTTCAGGATCGCTTCGTTTCCCCAAAGCGCTTCGCTGAATTTGGTCTTGATCAGCCCCGGGCAGATGGCGTTGACCCGGATGCCATAGGCGCCCCATTCCTTGGCCAGAACTTTGGTCAGGGAGATTAGCGCCGCCTTGCTAACGCTGTAGATTCCCAACATGGGCTCAGGGCGCAAGCCGCCAATGCTGCTGATGTTGATGACCGATCCTCCTCCTCTCGTTTTCATGGAAGGTAAGCACCTTTTGGACAATTCAAACGGCCCCTTGAGGTTGGCATCCATGATCTTGTCAAATGCCCAGGCTTCGGTTTGTTCTACCGGGCCAAAGACCGGATTGGCGGCGGCGTTGTTGACCAAAATATCTACCCCTCCAAAATGCGCTAAGCAGGCTTCTGTCAAATGGTGGATCTCGTCCATTTTACTAACATTGGCGGCAACGGCCAGGGCTTCAATACCCTCTTTGGCCAGACTGGCGGCCAGGGAATCCAATGTTTCCTGTTTTCGGCTGGATAGAACCACCTGGGCGCCAGCACGTCCGAATTCCCGGGCAATAGCCTCTCCAATACCTTTACTGGCCCCGGTGATGATGGCAACTTTGCCCTGGAGCGAAAAAAGATCCTTTGTCATAACCTGTTGGATAAGGATGAATGAACAGGAAGATACGAAGAATTAGACGCACCCCACAGCATGAAGGAGAATAATTTTAGCTGCCGGGTGCGTCCAGGAAGGGAAATCAGATATGCAGGCGGTCCTTGCGTTCCATCAGAACATCCTCGCTCTCCGGCCGGTCGGGGTCCGGTACGCAACAGTCTACCGGGCAAACGGCAGCGCATTGGGGCTCTTCGTGAAAACCTACGCATTCCGTGCACTTGTCCGGAACGATATAATAGTAATCCTCTGAAACAGGGCTGTTTTTGTCGGAACTCTTAACTGCCTTGCCATCTTCCAGGGTGTACATCCCTGTGATAGAGGTCCCGTCGGCAATCGCCCATTCTACTCCTCCTTCATAAATGGCATTATTCGGGCACTCTGGTTCGCAGGCGCCGCAGTTAATGCATTCATCGGTGATCATTATAGCCATGATATTCTTATTTGATCGGTATGTTTGAATTTTACCGAATGCAAAAATAGTCCCTTGGATAAAATTATTCAAATCTGCTTATCGTATCTTTGCTAACCCGACGCAAAAACCGGCGGGAGAATACTTTTCTCTATGTCCAAAGAGCCCTCCGAGAAGACTACTCCCCTAATGGAGCAGTATGTTAAAATCAAGGCGAAGTACCCGGACGCGATCCTGTTGTTCCGGGTGGGGGATTTTTATGAAACCTTTGGGCAAGATGCAGTCAAGGCATCCAGGGTGCTGGGGATTGTGCTTACCAGCAGGAACAACGGGGGCAGCGATGTGGAACTTGCCGGATTTCCCTTTCACTCCCTGGATCTGTACCTTCCCCGCTTGGTGCGGGGAGGGTACCGCGTAGCTATCTGCGAGCAGCTTGAAAAACCCCATCCTCAAAAAAAGATCGTCAAACGCGGGGTTACCGAGGTGGTTACTCCCGGCGTTGCAGTGGATGACAAGCTACTGGACCATAAATCCAATAATTTCCTGGCTTCCGTTTGTTTCGGACGAGAGGAAACCATTGGCGTCGCTTTTCTCGATATCTCGACCGGGGAGTTCCTGGTTAGCGAAGGGGATCTCCCCAGTGTGGATAAGCTGATCCAAAGCTTTCAGCCCTCGGAGATTCTGTTTTCCAAAGACCGCAGGAAACTTTTCGAGAAGTCATTCGGAGACAAATTCTACACCTTTGCGCTGGAAGAATGGGTTTTTACCAAAGATTTTGCGACGGAAAAGCTGCACCGCCATTTTGAGGTCCAAAACCTGAAAGGGTTTGGGATCGACGGGCTCGAACAAGCGCAGATTGCCGCAGGGGCTGTTCTTCACTATCTCTCGACAACGGAGAATAACAACTTGCGCCATATTTCCCGAATTAACCGGGTTCAGCCCGACCGCTATGTATGGCTCGACCGGTTCACCATCCGCAACCTGGAGTTGTTGCATAGCCCGCACGACACAGGAATCCCTCTGATCCGGATTTTGGACCAGACCATCTCTCCTATGGGCGCCCGGCTTTTAAAGAAATGGATCGTCTTGCCGTTGAAAGAAAAGAACGCCATTGAACAGCGGCACGATACGGTGGCCTATTTTATTGAGAATCAAGAAATAACTTCCGCTGCCGGGCAGTACATCCGGGAAAATGGGCGATTTGGAACGCTTGATTTCCAAAGTGCCCCTGGGAAAGATCAACCCCAGAGATGTTGTTCAGTTGAAAAGAGCCATGAAAGCAATTCGCCCGCTCAAGCAGCTGCTAGAGGAAACCGGGCGCCCTCAGCTGACCAAATTTGCCGATGCATTAAATCCATGTCCCGCGCTAACCGACCGGATCGAGCGCGACCTGGAGGAAGAACCCCCTGTCAACCTGAGCAAAGGCGGAGTAATCGCGCAAGGATGCCACCCTGAGTTGGACGACCTCCGGAATACAATTCTTCACGCCAAAGACCTGCTGCTGGATATTCAAGTGAGGGAAAGCCAGCGCACCGGGATCGCTTCTTTAAAGATCGGCTACAATTCCGTCTTCGGGTATTACCTGGAAGTGACCAATAAGTACAAAAACCAAGTCCCTGCTGATTGGGTGCGGAAACAAACCCTGACCAACGGCGAACGCTACCTCACCGATGAATTGAAGCGGCTGGAGGAAAAAATCCTGGGAGCGGAGGAAAAGGTTCTGGAACTCGAAGAGCGCATATTTCAGCAACTGATTGCCGACATTGGCGATTATATTGAGCCTGTCCAGCATAATGCTCAGGTGGTAGCCCGCCTGGACTGCTTGCTGTCCTTTGCTTATGTGGCGATGAAAAACGCGTATAGCCGCCCGGAGATAACAGAAGGTTTTGGGATCGAAATCAAAGAAGGCCGGCACCCGGTCATCGAAAAGCAACTCCCACTGGAGGAAAGTTACGTGCCCAATGATGTGTTTCTGGACCGGGACGAACAGCAAATCCTGATGATTACCGGGCCCAATATGTCCGGTAAATCCGCCGTGCTTCGGCAAACGGCGCTGATTTGCCTGATGGCCCAAATGGGCGGTTTCGTCCCGGCGAAATCGGCCCGGATTGGCGTCCTGGACAAGCTCTTTACCCGGGTTGGCGCCTCGGACAACATTTCCTCGGGGGAGTCTACCTTCATGGTGGAAATGAATGAGACGGCCAGCATCATGAACAATATTTCCGATCGCAGCCTCATCCTGCTGGACGAAATCGGACGGGGTACCAGTACCTACGACGGGATTTCCATTGCCTGGTCCATTGCGGAGTTTTTGCATAACAACCCATTTTCCCGGCCCAAAACCCTTTTCGCTACCCATTACCACGAACTTAACGAACTGGCGGAGCGCTTCCCCCGAATCCATAACTTTCACATCTCTACCCGGGAGGTAGGGCACAACGTGCTGTTCTTGAGGAAATTGGTTTCAGGAGGCAGTCAGCATAGTTTTGGAATCCATGTAGCCAAGATGGCGGGTATGCCAAGAAAGATCGTGGAGCGGGCCACGGAAATCCTGGAACAGTTGGAAAAGAAATTTATTGAGGATAACGTGCAGGGAGCATCATCGGAACTTTCCGTCCAACGCCCCGCGACCAAGCAGGTGAGCAATGAGCCCTTGCAACTGAGCATTTTTGAAACGGTTGATCCGTTGGCTGGTAAACTTCGTACCGCGTTAAAAGGACTGGACCTTCACTCCATGACGCCAATCGAATGTATGTTGCGATTGAATGAACTTAAAAAACTGGTAGAAGACGAAGAATGAAGATAGCAATCATCGGATACGGCAAAATGGGAAAAATCATCGCTAAACTGGCGGAGGAAGCCGGACATCGCATCGTCTTGATTATCGACCGGGACAACCTCGATGATTTAACGGCTGAGCGCCTGGCGGAAGCGGAGGTAGCCATCGAGTTTTCTCAACCTGAATCCGCCGTTGGAAATATTTCTGCCTGCCTGGAAGCCGGCATTCCGGTAGTTTGCGGCACCACCGGATGGTTGGATCGGCTGGATGAAGTAAAAGGACAGGTGAGCCGCTGCCAGGGGGCCTTGTTTTACGCGTCCAATTACAGTATTGGCGTTAATATTTTTTTTGCCGTCAACCGCTACCTGGCCCGGTTAATGAACAGGCATCCGCAATATGAAGTGGCTTTGGAAGAAATTCATCATACCCAAAAGGTGGACGCCCCAAGCGGCACCGCGATTACCCTGGCCAACGGCATTCTAGAGGAAATCGATCGCAAACGGACCTGGGTTGCGGAAGCGCCGTCTGCACCCGGGGAAATTCATATTCATTCTATCCGGCTTGGAGAGACTCCCGGAACGCATCAGATCGTGTATAGCTCGCCAACCGATTCCATCGCTATCCGGCATGAAGCCAATTCCAGGGAAGGTTTTGCGAAAGGCGCTCTGGAAGCCGCTCAGTGGCTGGTTGGGAAGCAAGGCGTATTCGGTATGAAAGATATGCTTGGATTAGAAATTTAGGTTCATGGAAAGAAAGGATGCCTTCCCCAAGAACGCCGCCAAGCGGCTCTTAAAGGCAGCTGGAGTCCTTCTTGCTTTATTCCTGCTGTATGTGAGTGGAGTTCTGGTATTTGGGGCATGGACGGCTTATGTCCCTCTTGCCCAAGGACCGGCCGAGTCGGTTCAGAAAGCAGGAACTGCTTCGTTTCCCGATTCTACGCTTTCGTTCATGATTTGGAATATCGGGTATGCCGGATTGGGGGCGGAGGTTGCGTTTTTCTATGAGCATAGCAGTCTGGTATCTTCTGGACGGACTATTCGCGCGGAAAAAGATTTGAGCCGGGCTTACTATCGGGAAATTGAACAGTTTGTAGCAGCGCAAAAAGTCGATTTTTTCCTTCTTCAGGAAATTGACCGGCCTTCCAGGCGAAGTTATTCCAACGATCAGGTGGCCACGTTGGCCAAACGCTTGCCTGGGTATGCGGCCGATTTTTTTGTAAACTATCAGGTCCGCTGGGTTCCGGTACCCCTATTGGAGCCCTGGCACGCTTATGGGAACGTAAGCAGCGGGCTGGCGACCTACTCCAGGGTTCAGCCTATGGCGGCTACTCGCTATCAGCTTCCGGGCCAATTTTCCTGGCCGGCCCGGATGTTCATGCTCGACCGGTGTGTTGGCGTCAGCAGGTTTTCGCTGGCGAATGGAAAAGAACTGGTGTTGGTTAACGTGCATAACGAAGCTTACGACAAAGGAGGGCGGATCAAGCGGCAGCAACTGGCTTTTATCCGGCGGTTTCTGGAAAAAGAATATGTCAAAGGCAATTATATCGTAGCTGGCGGAGATTGGAATCAAAGCCCTCCATTCTTCAAACCGGAATCGCTTCAGCCGGTTTTCACCAAGTTTTCCGAACAAATTCCCCTGAATCCGGAATTTATGCCGCCTACCTGGCGGTGGGTATACGACCCTGGCCATCCGACGAACCGAAGTTTGAAACAGCCTTATGCCAAGAGTCAATCCGAGGTGGCCTTGATCGACTTTTTTCTCATCTCCCCCAATATTCGCGTGCACCGGGTCAAAACCCTGGATCAGCAGTTCAGGGCTTCCGACCATCAACCGGTGTGGATGGAGGCCAGCTTAATCCGGTAAGGAATGTTGGTTTTAAAACTCTTCGACCTTTTCCAAAAGCCATTTTTGGTTGGCGACATTGGTGCAAGACTGAATTTCGGATTTGAGCCGGTCGATTTTCTGGGCATCGCCCCGGTGCAGGCGGGTTAGTTTTTTGGTGAACCCGATCAGGTTTTTATACGCTTCCTTATTCCGTTCCGGGATATCTTTATTGCGGTTGAGGTAGGTCCGGAAGCTTTCAAAGAGAGAATAAAGGGGATCCCACTCGTCGGTGTCGTAATACACCCGCAGAAGCATGTCTTTTGAGTTCAGGTTGTAGGAAATGTCTTCATATTCCACAAACCGCAACAGTTCGACCACCTGGTCGTATTTTTTTTGGTAAAAATAAACCTGGGCCAGGTTAAAGGATCGTGCATTTTCTCTGTTCTCCGGGGGTAGGAATTGGAGGTATTGTTCGATGAATTTCAAGGTCCAATCATAGTCACCCACGCGCAACCCGACGACGACGATGTTCCGAAAGTCCCAGGGCGATAACTGATCGTCCCGGAAGATAATACGCCGTTCGAGTACGCTTTGGTAGAGCACGAAGAGTTCAGACAAAAACAATGCGTTTCCGCGGTTAAGCTGGTGAATGCAGTAGTTTTGCGCCAGGCTATACAAGTCGCTGGCCTCTTCCTTGGGAAAGTTCATGCCGTACTGGTCGAGCAGGCCTTTGAGCTGGTGGTAGTGCTGCTGTTCTTCCGGGAACCGGTACAGATTGAGCACCTGATAATAGATGGCGATGGGAGGAATATCCTGGAGTTGGTTATGTTCCACATAATTGACGATCTCCGACATGAGCTCCAACTTGTACTCGTGGGAAGAAAGGTCTTTTCGCGCCAAGACATTACAAAAGATCCAAAGTTTCTCCGCGATATAGAAATAGTCCAGGTTGCGGGATATTTCTTCCCAGTTGGATTGCGCCGTACGATTGTGCTCAAAACCAGCGAGGTCGTAAAAACGTTTCTCTAACATGAAGTTTCCGTAATAAAAATCGGAATTGCGGAACGGAGATTTCTGAAAATGATCCCTGATGACTCGGAGCGAGGAGTTATACAAAACGCTGAGCTTGCGTTGTTCAACGGCTTCCAGGAGAAACAAGCGCCGGCTTTCTTCGTGATCTTCAAATTGTCGAAGGGCTAGAAAATTTTCCAAATTTTTCAAGAGATCGGAGAAATATTTTCTAAACCGGACGTCGTCATAGGGAAAATCCAGGCGGAGAGCGTCCCAAATCTGTTCTTTTTCCCAGGATTTGGAGGTTGGGTTTTGGATTTCCTGGATGATCAGGTGGGCTAATCGGGTTTGGGTTTCGTTGACGTTGAAGTACGGGGAGCCGAGGTATTTCTTGAACCGGTTGTGTTCTGTTTTGGGAAGTTGTTGGAGGGCCTGAAAGAGCTTGGTCTGACGCATAGCTTACGGAAAGCGCTTTGGGACGCGATCTTTCACAATTTTAAGGTTTCTTTTTTGAAAAGAAAAGCAGATTCCCGGATAGGCAATAAAAAGAGGAACGGAGATTATTCCAAACTGGCGTGACTTTTGCTCACAATAACGTCTACATAAGGTGTTCCGGAACAAAAAAAAGGTTAAAAATACCAGAAAAAGGGTAGGTTAAAATCATTCTTTTTTCTATTGATATCGTATCTTGTGGTCCAAAGAGAGCTCTGAAAAATGAGCCACGAGTTAAATCCACGAAACCATGAATGTATCTTTACGCAATTACTTTTTAATCACAGCCGTTATTCTGGCGGGGCATGCAGGCCTATCCGCTCAGACGGTCTATCGAGACACCCTGGAACTCTTTCGAGATGCCAAAGGGGAATACTATTTCGAAGCGGCGCACAGCCCCAACGGAATCACCAAGCAAGCCCTGCATGGCAAAGTCTGGGTGGCTTCCGTACTTCCAGGTTCAGGGAATAACAAGATTTACAAGCTGATTTACGAACCGAATGCCGGGTTTGTAGGGTTGGACACCTTCCGCTACAACAGGCTTACGTGTTATTCGCCCACCTGCTATCAGGAGTGGGAGGTTTTGGTTCGCGTTAAATCCTCCGAGGTGACCGCTGAACCGGACCTGTTTTACCTTCCTGCTAATTCTACAGAAGTCGCTCTGGACGTTCTTCAGAACGATTCCGGATCTTCGGGCCAATTGCGGCTGGTCAATGTAGGTACCGTCAACAATGGGGAAGCCCGTGTTCAGAGCGGTAATCCTACGGTATTGTTTACCCCCCGGACCGGGTTTGCAGGGGTAGCCCAATTGATTTACACCGTTTGCGATCCCTTCGGCACATGCGATCAGGGTTCGGTCAGTGTAGTGGTAGGGCAAGTTCAGGGGCGCGGTGAAGACACCCTGCGCATCTTTACCTTAAAAGACGCCCCGGTCGACGTGCTGGTGCCGGGAGTTTATACGCTGTTGAACGATCCGGAGCACGGCGTTTTGCTTAGGGATGAAACCGTTCCTTCCTATACCCCCGATGCGGGCTTTACCGGCTCGGAATATCTGAGCTTTATTTCCCCTGGTAATGATGAATTGGTGGTGGAAATTGTCATGCTGGATGTGGCTCGCAATACGTTTGCCCAGGATGATCAAAGCAGCGTGACCCCCGGGAAGCGTACCGAAATCAGCGTCTTAACCAACGACGCGTATGGCGACCAGACTGGCTGTGTAACGTTTTCTTCACCCATGTATGGAAAAGTAACCGCAACCGGAGGCGGTAACGGGGTGTTTACGTACGAAGCTCCAAAAGGTTTTGTTGGGGTGGACGAGTTTACCTATACTTCCTATCCTCCGGGTTGTAACGGACAACCGGAAACCGCTACGGTTCGCGTTTTGTAAGCAATTTTGAACCTGCTTATTCCAAGTTTCGCATGAATACGCCGATGAACACCCCATTGGCTATTACCTACAATATTCCGATCAGCGACTACCGGTTCATTCTTTCCCAAAAAGCCCGGCACGGAGAGTTGCTTTTCCTGGAAGGGTTGGTCGACACCGTTATTATGGGGACTAAAGTCTTCGGCTACAACATCCTGATGTATGTGCCACACCTGGGGCTACCGGCACCGATGAGTTTGAAGTGACCTACTGCCTGACGGGGGCCGACTCCAAAGGATGCCGTCTCCAGAAAAGCGTAAAGATCGAGATGGATATTCTCGAAATAGGCAATGGCGAACCTATGTGTTTTGATGATTGTATCTGGGCTGGGGATACCAACGACGACGGGATCGTCGATATGCAGGATCTCCTCCCGCTGGGGCGTTTTATGGGCGCCATTGGCCGCCCCAGAGAAGAAGCAAATCTCGAAGTTTGGTATGGCCAATACGGAGAAAACTGGGACAATCTGTATCCGGAATTACAAGAAGAGCTCAAGCATATAGACGCCGATGGCGACAGCATGATCACCGCTCAGGATACGGTTGCGATCAGCAGGTTCTATGGGAGGACGCACTCGCTGGTCCCGTCTCAGCTTACATACTCCGATTATGAAATCCGCCTCGAAGGCGACGTCTTTGTCGAGCCAGGGCAAGAGGTCGTATTGGATCTGTATATCGGCAGCGAAAACCAACCGGTGACCGACCTATACGGATTTACGTTCGCGCTTAACTTCAACCCCTTGTTTTTTGAACCCGAATCTCCCCAAATTGAGTTTTTTGATAATTCCTGGCTTACCTATATAACGCGCCGGTGCTGTCTATGTCGAGAAAAGACGGAAACGGTACGATCGAAGCCGGGTTTACCCGAACGAATGGACTTCCTGCCGTAGGCCATGGCAAGATTGGCCGAAGCAAAGTAGTCGTCACGGTCGATATTATTGGCGTTACTCCCCCGGATGCAGATGGGAATATTCAGATCCCTATCGATGGGGGCTTTGCAATAGCTACCAATGCCTCAGGCCAGCAATACGCGGTTCGGGTTGCCCCATTCACCCTGACGGTGCGCACCAACCCACAGGAGGAATCTATAGGGGAAAACGAACGCACGGCGAAACCAGTTGCTTTTATTCCCTAACCCCGCTTCAGAATGGGTTCAGGTTTATCAATCGGGCACCGAATCCCTGAGCCGGGTTCAACTGTTTTCGGCTGCGGGGCAGCAAGTGTTTGATTCGGGAGCTATTGAAGGCCAGCAATATGCCATCCCTGTGCGCGATCTGATTTCGGGGATGTATTTTGCCCGGGTTACTTCCGGGGAAAGTGTGACGACCCGAAAGATTCAGGTTCAAAAGTAAAGGTCTCCCTGGATCTCTTATACGTGAAATGCTCTTTTATATACGAAATCTGTGCAAGTGTTTTATAATATGGAAGGCTGATTAATCGTTTGATTTAAGATACATTCATTGCTTTTATTTCGTGGAATTATCATTGCTTGAGAGTCGCACTTTGGTGCGACTTTTTTATTTTTTCACATTTTGGCTTATCCCTTCTGTGAAAATCATTGATGGATTTAAGTTTTCACCATAACTCCATCAAGTTTTTCCTTTCACAATGTGAAATTTTTGTACTTGAAACAGGATAAAAAGGGTTGAATATTTGTATCGTAGAAATACATCAGGCAGCTGGAAGAAGCCGCCCTCAATCTAGGATATGTTCATGGGATTATAGTTTGTTAGTAGTAAGTCGCTCGAAGTGGTCCCCCATTAGAGCGACTTGCTAACTTTTTCAGGAGAAGAGCGCGACCTGCGTTTTAGCGATGGGAAATGGAGAGAAAGAGCAGGTCATTGAGCAGAAATATGTTCATGGGATTATACTTACGAGCAAAGGCCGCGACGATGTTGCGGCTTTTTTCTTTATAGCCTGTTTTTGTTGATCATATCCAGCAACTCGTCCCGGTAGTTTTTGCCAATAGGTAAGTGTTTGGCCTGGCCCTTTTCCATAACTTCAATCATATTCCCTACTATGGCATTGATTTTATCGATGTTGACGATATAAGAGCGGTGGATTCGCTTGAATTTGCTAATAGGAAGTTTATCCTCCAGGCTTTTCATCGTTTGCAGCGTAATCACCCGCTGATTGTCCATCCGAATGATGACGTAGTCTTTAAGCCCTTCTATGTAGATAATTTCCTGAAAATTAACTTTGATCAGCTTCTTATCGGCTTTGACGAAAAAATATTCCCCTGCATCGCCAGATGAGGGGTCTTCCAAAGCAGCAGGGGCGGGCGTCTCCTTGCGCAGCAGCTCGAGTTGCTCGGCGGCTTTGTTGACCGATTTCATGAAACGCTCCAGCGAGATAGGCTTCAGTAGATAATCCAAGGCATTAAGTTCAAATCCTTCCACCGCATAATTGGAATAAGCCGTGGTAAAAATGACCAAGGGCGGTTTGCTGAGCGTTTTGAGAAAATCAATGCCTGTTAGTTGAGGCATCTGGATGTCCAAAAACATCAAATCCACTGCTTCCTGTTTTAGCATTTCGTTGGCTTCCAATGCGTTGCTGCATTTTCCCACCAACTGAAGCTCAGGGATTTTTTCGATGTACGTTTCCAGCACATCCTGGGCCAACGGCTCATCATCGACAATGATCACCTTTATCATATACATGGGTTGTTTTCTTGGTTAACTATTTCAAGGTTAAAGATACGGATTCAAGCGAGATCTGACCATTCTGCCGCCGCCGGAGTTTAATCCAGTTCGAGGACGAGTTCCACCGAGTAGGCAACCGGAGAGTCGTCAATTTTCAGGTCGTACCGGTTGGGATAAACCAGGTTAAGTCTTCGGTGCACATTAGCCAGCCCAATTCCGCCGCTGGGCCGGTTAGGGTCTTTTAGGGGCGATTTACTCGGTTTGCTGTTTTCAATAAAAAATTGGAGCTGGTTGTTTTTTACCCGAATGAAAATATTCACAAAACTTTCTTTGTCAATGGCATTGCTCAGCCCATGCTTAAAACTGTTTTCAAGAAAAGGGATGAAAATGAGCGGGGCGATCATTTGGTCTTTGATCTCGCCTTCTACCTTGAGCAAGATGTTTGCTTGTTTCCCTTGCCGGAGACGCTCTAAATCGAGGTAGTTGTGCAGGTAATTGATCTCTTTATTCAGGAGGACCCGCTTTTCATTGCATTCGTACAGCATATAGCGCATCATGGAGAGCTTCAGCACAATTTCCGGCGCCTGATCGGATTTTTTCAGGGTAAGCGCATACAGGTTGTTCAGGGTGTTGAAGAGGAAGTGTGGGTTAATCTGGGATTTGAGAAATCGCAATTCGGTCTGCATCGTTTGGGTTTCTAATTCCTGCTTCTCTCTAAGGTTAGCTACCCAGTCGGATATAATTTTCGCGACCGTCGAAATGCACGATACGATGAATATGGTAAGGAAATAGGCGAATTGGTTGTTCAACAGGTCGTGCTGAAGCTCGGCTTTGGCGGAAAATTTGAGGTAGAACACCATCATCTTCAAAGGAGAGAAGATGGCAGCACTTAGAACCAGCAAACCAGCATACGTGAGAAATTGTTTTTTGCTCAGGTAGTTGGGAATGAGGTACAGCAAGTTGAAATAAACGATCAGGGCGTAGAAAGACGTGTTAATCAGTTCGTTGGAGAAGGTGAACCAAAAGCCGTATTGAGTGCCCTCCAAAATGGTTAAAATCAGCAAAATAACCATCCAGAACAAAATATGGTTGGCTCCGGAAGAGGACAACGCAAATTCGGAAAAAGAAATGGAGGTGTTTTTACTCTTGGTTAGCAACACAGGTTAAATTTATCGATTCCGGATTATCCAAAGGAAAAGTACGAAGTTTGCCTCAATTTTTAGCGGTTTTCGGAAAAAGGACCGCTACACGCCGCTGAACGACGCGGCTTTTTCGACCAAAAGGGTTGCAGGCAGGGAACCCATGCAAGCTGGGGAATATTTTGTATTTTTACTTGCGAAAACCGGGCCTAAGCGCCCGGACATTCTACAAAATCGCAACCGATGAAAGCTTTTGTTTTTCCTGGGCAAGCTGCCCAATTTGAAGGTATGGGAAAGGATATGTACGAATCCTCCCTTATCGCCCGGCAACTTTTTGAACGAGCCAATGAGCTGTTGGGGTTTCGGATCACGGATATCATGTTTGAAGGAAGTGCGGAGGAGTTGAAAGAAACCAAGGTGACCCAGCCGGCGGTTTTTTTGCACTCGGTGATTAAATCCGCTATTAACGCCGCCGAATTTCGCCCCGAAGCGGTGGCAGGCCATTCGCTCGGCGAGTTTTCAGCCCTGGTCGCAGCCAATGCAATGACCTTTGAGGATGGGCTTCAACTTGTGGCCAAACGAGCGTTCGCGATGCAAAAGGCGTGCGAGATGGAGCCTGGTACCATGGCGGCTATTCTTGGCCTGGACGACGCAACAGTTGAAGCTATTTGCAGCGAAATACAGGAAGTTGTCGTGCCGGCTAATTATAATTGCCCTGGCCAGTTGGTGATTTCTGGCTCGCTGAAAGGCGTTGAAGCTGCCGTGAAAAAGGCGGAGGAGGCAGGAGCGGTCAAAGCGATTATTCTTTCCGTAGGGGGGGCGTTTCACTCTCCGTTGATGCAACCTGCCAAAGAAGAGCTGGCGGAAGCCATCGCTAAGACTCCGTTATCGTCTCCGGTATGCCCGATTTATCAAAATGTGCATGCGCAACCGGAAAGGGATCCGGAAAGAATAAAGCAAAATCTGATCGATCAACTTACGGCCCCAGTGAAGTGGACCCACATTATGGAGCGGATGATTCAAGATGGAGTAAGCGAAATTATCGAGGTTGGCGGAACAGGAAAAATTCTCCAGGGGTTCTTTAAGAAAATCGACCGCCGGTTTCCAACCAGCGCATGGTAAACCAAATTTGAACCAGAGGCTTTCTTTAAAAGAGGAAGACCCATTGCCTTGCCCAACGGGCAGGGGCAGGGCGCCGGAAAACCTCCAACTAACCCGATGAAGGAACTATGAATGGGACAGAGATCAAACAAGGCAGCCTTCTGCTCGCCGAGCCTTTTATGATGGACCCCAATTTTAAACGCACCGCCGTGCTGTTGTGCGAACATAGCCCCGGAGGCAACAGCATTGGGTTTATCATGAACCGCCCTTTGGCCATGAATGTCGATGAATTGATCGAGGATTTTCCGGAATTTTCCTCTGAGGTATTCTGGGGAGGCCCGGTGCAAACCGATACCATCCACTACGTTCACAACGTAGGCGATTTGCTCGAGGACAGCGTCCAGGTTTCCGAAGGGGTGTATTGGGGAGGAGATTTTCAAAAACTGAAGTTTCTGATCGCCTCCCAGTTGATCCTCCCTGAAAATATTCGCTTCTTCATCGGCTATTCAGGGTGGGGAGAAGGCCAGCTTCAGGACGAATTGAGTTATGGCTCCTGGATTCTGGCGGATATGGATTCAAACTACCTTTTTAATAGCTCTCCAGAAGCGCTTTGGCAGCAAGTGATGGCGCACAAGGGCGATAATTTCAGTATCCTGGCTCAGCTTCCGGAAAGCATAAGCTGGAATTAGGAACAACGAATGAAAAGGGGGTCAAGGACTGGTAACAGCCCCTTTTGCTTCGGTTTGAGTGCCTTTATCCCCGGTATTATTGAGTTTAGCGAGCAACTCATCCCGATACTGGAAAAATTTCCCTAATTCTTCTTTGGGCAAAGGATCCGGCGGTGGAAAATTCATCCGAAGGTGGTTGACTTGCTTTCCATTCATCCAGAACCGGAAACACACATGCGGCCCGGTTGCCAGCCCGGTTGAGCCCACATATCCGATAACCTGCCCCTGACGAATTTTGGTTCCTCTGCGGATGCCTTTCGCAAATCGCTGCATGTGCAGGTACTGGGTGGTTATTTGTTTGTTGTGCCGGATTTTAACATAATTTCCATTGCCGCTGGAATACGACGCTTCGATCACTTCTCCCTGCCCAACGGCTAAAATTTCCGTGCCGTAGGGGGCGGCGTAATCCGTGCCAAAATGAGGCCGTACTCGTTTGAGAATGGGGTGAAAGCGGCTTAGGTTGAAATGCGAGGATATTCTGGAGAACCGCACCGGAGCTTTGAGGAAGCCTTTGTTCATTGGCCTTCCCTGCAGGTCGTAATATCCTTTTTCGTCGCTGTGTTCGTAGTAAATGGCATAGTGCTCTTTGCCGCCTGTCCGGTAAACGGCAGCGTGGACTTTGCCCGGGTCTACTTCGGTTTCCTCTACGAATTGCTGGTCGTATAACGCCCGGAAGTAATCCCCCTGCTGGAGGTGGTGGAAATCTATAGACCACTGAAGGGCGTCTTCCAGTTTGGCAATGAGCGCCGGACTAGCCCCGTTATCCTCCATGGCTTGCCAAAGAGACGACTCGATCGTGCCTTCAGCTATTTGAGTGCGGGTTTCAACCGGACGTTCCACGTGTTCGATCCAAAGGGAGTCCTTTAGATGAAAAACGAAGTATTCGTAACGGCTAGGCTCGTAGACCAAATGATCTAGGCCCTTGTCCAGATTCTTGGACATCAGCAGATAGGGTTTGCCCGTCTGGAAATCCTGAACCCGAAAAACCCCATTAGACCGCTGGAACAAGATTTCGATATTTTCCGCAGAAAGCCCGTAGCGGGAAAGCAACTGACCAAGGATTTGGCCTCGCTGAACCTCGCCTTCAACGGTTTGAAAGGTATCCAAAGCAAATCCGTATTTCACGGTGGGTACCACTACAGGAAAAGCGCCAATGATATTTTCTTCGGGGTTGCTTCCTCTCACAGAAGCCTGCGAGTGGCGGAAGAACTCAGGAAAAACAAATAATGCGCCGAGTACTACAAGGGAAAATCCGGCAATCGCCAGAATAGAACGCAAAGGAAGACCGATGTAGTTTTTTTGTATTTGCTCCGGGTCAGGCACGGTTGATTGTTTAGTGACGCTTTGTCGGAGTTTAATTGGGGGGCCCCGAAAAAGCAAAAAATAGGATTTGTGTTAAATTGCGCTAGATGCAAATATAAAATTCCCATCAGAACCGGCCTAATTTTCGGGTGTTAAAATCCTAAATAGGGGAGACCGTTGAATTTATGATGTATTTTTGCACACAAATTTTGCCTGATGTCTGAAAAATACCGCTATGACCAGCGTGGGGTTTCTGCCACCAAAGACGAAGTCCACCAAGCGATCAAACACCTGGACAAAGGGATTTTTCCCAACGCGTTTTGTAAAATCATCCCCGATATTGCTGCCGGCGATCCCGAATATTGCAATATCATGCATGCGGACACCGCAGGCACCAAAACCAGTCTCGCCTACATCTATTGGCGCGAAACCGGAGATCTGTCTGTTTGGGAAGGCATTGCCCAGGATGCTTTGGTGATGAACCTCGATGATATGGCTTGTGTAGGCTGCGTCGGCCAAATTCTGATTTCTTCTACTATTGGCCGGAACAAACAGTATATCCCTGGGGAGGTCCTTAGCGCACTGATTGAAGCCACCTCCCGCATAACCTCGCAGTTGGAGGCGTTTGGGGTGAAGATTCACCTTACCGGAGGGGAAACGGCCGATGTGGGAGATATTGTTCGGACGATCGACGTGGGCTATACCGCGTTTGCCCGCATGAAGCGCAGCGAAGTGATTGATATCCGGATTCAAGCCGGGGACGTGGTGGTCGGCTTGGCCTCCTTCGGCCAAACGGCCTATGAGAGCAGTTACAATGGTGGCATGGGAAGCAATGGCCTTTCGTCTGCCCGGCACGATGTATTTTCAAAGATCTATGCGGAGAAGTATCCGGAAAGTTTTGAACCCCAGACGCCTTCCGACCTCGTGTATTGCGGCTCCAAACGGGTTACCGACTTGATCGATACCCCTGTGGGGGCGATACCAGCTGGAAAACTCGTTCTTTCGCCTACCCGAACCTATCTTCCTTTTTTAAAACCCTTTGTTGAAGCGCACCGAAGTCAAATTCATGGGCTTATCCACTGCACAGGAGGAGGGCAAACCAAGGCCCTGAAGTTTCTGACGGGAAACGTCCGTATTATAAAGGATCATCTTTTCCCGGTTCCGCCTTTGTTCGGGTTGATTCAATCCGAATCGGGGCTTCCTGGCAGGAAATGTATCAGGTGTTCAATATGGGGCATCGAATGGAGTTGTACTTGCCGGAAGGATTAGCCCTGGAGGCAATCCAGCTAGCCCGCTCGCTTGGCATCGAGGCCCAGATTATTGGCCGGGTAGAGGAGGCTGAACGAAACGAAGTCCTCATAAAAGGTCCATTTGGCCAGTTTGCGTATAGTTAATATGGCAACCAAAAAAGAAAAAGCCCAGGAAATCATGCGGGTATTGGAGGAATTGTATCCTCAAACGCCCATTCCGCTCCTGCATCGAGATGCTTACACGTTGTTGGTCGCGGTACTTCTTTCAGCCCAGTGTACGGACGAACGCGTCAATAAGATCAGCCCGTTGCTCTTTGCCCGCGCCCATACCCCGGAGGCAATGGCCCGGATCGCCGTAGTTGAAATTGAGCAGATTATTAGACCATGCGGATTGGCCCCGAAAAAAGCGGCGGCCATTTCCCAGTTGTCCAGAATACTGGTAGAGCAGCACGAAAGCCAGGTGCCGGCTAATTTTCGAGACCTGGAGGCCTTGCCGGGAGTAGGCCACAAGACGGCCTCGGTAGTCATGAGCCAGGCTTTTGGCGTGCCGGCGTTCCCAGTCGACACCCACATTCACCGCTTGGCATTTCGTTGGGGGCTTAGCAATGGCAAAAATGTCGAAACCACGGAAGCCGATCTGAAAAAACTTTTTCCAAGAGAAAAATGGAATTCGCTGCATCTCCAGATCATCTTTTTTGGACGCCAATACTGTCCAGCCAGAGGGCATAACCCGCAGGTATGCCCCATTTGCAGCCGTTTTGGGCGAAAATCCTTATTTGATGAATTTGACCGCCAGGTTTCCCAAAAGAAGATTTCTCCGAAACCAAGGGTTAAAAGGGAAGACCCAAGCCCAGATTGATGTTGGGGTTGTCCATCCATTTATTCGGAGGATTCCAGAAGGATTTTCCATCCCAACGGTAGGGGTAGCGCAGTTTAACACCCAGATCAATCCGGAAGATAAAATAAGTAAAATCCAGCCTGGCGCCAATCCCGGGGCTCAAGGCGATTTGGCGATAGAAGGGATCGTATAATCCACGTCCTTCCGGAGCCTCCGGATCGGTGCGTTCTGAAAACCTGAACTGGGAACCTGGGCGGGTGGGGTCTTTCCCGAGGGTCCAAATGTTTCCTCCATCTAAAAATAGGGCGCCATTGAGGGCCCAGAAGATATTAAACCGGTATTCCAGGTTAAATTCCATCTTGAAATCCCCGGTTTGATAGAAAAAGAGCGGATTGGTATACGTCAGGGAAAGGGAGTCGATATGCCCTCCCGGCCCTAACTCCCTTGCCGCCCACCCCCGAATGCTGTTGGGGCCTCCAGAAGCAAACTGCTTCACATAGTGCACCTCGGAGCTGAACCCGAATGCCCGGACGGCCCCCAGGTTAAGACGGAAGGCCAGAGATCGTTTCGGCGCCAATAGCCGGTACACCCGATAATCGGCGTCCAGACGGATGAATTGGGAAAACGGAACCCCGCTAATCTTCAGCGTGTCTTTCGCATCGGCCAAAAGGTTGTAAATCGCGTTGCTGGCCCATAACTCAACGCCTGATGTTTCGGCACTAAGGGCAAAATAATGCGAAATGCCCAACCGGTTGGGGCGGTTTGCCGTCACCAGGTTTAAATCCCGGAACAATAAACTGACGAATAACTGCCGGCTAAAAGAATTTCGGAAAAACGGGTTTTCATTGATGATGGTGTCGGACGCTTCCTGGAATTCAGGGAGCAGATAGTCTATACCTAAATGGGTTACGCTAAATCGCTTGTTGGGCTGTTGCAAGTCAAACCCGTAGCCCAGGTTGATCAGCGTATAGTTGTAGAAATTGAGCAGGGAAACGTAGTTCCAACTGCCGGATAACCGGGTGGAAGCACTGCCGGATAGGAAACGATAGGCCGATTCTCTGGTTCTTTCCGGAGTTTTGGGTGCGACGAGCGGGCTTGCTACCTTCCAAATTCCCAGGTAATCTCCAAAACGGGGCCAGAACAAATCGGTTTGGAACCGCAAGTCGATCGTGTTCCAAAACTGCCTGCGATCCGGATTGGGATTGATCTCCACCCCGGCGGAGAGTTTACTGATCAGGGTCTCCGCGCCTTTGAACAAATTGCGGTGCCTTACGGAAGGGCTCAGGGAGATTCCGATCAGGTTGCCAATACCCGCTCCATTGCTTCGGTTGGTGTGGTTGAGGTCGAAATCCAACCCCATTTCAAACCGTTTTGTGGGGGTAAGTTCGATGCGAAAATTGAGTTTATTCGGAAAAAGGGTATCTACTTCCTGCCGGACACGCACAAAGCGAAAAACGCCCAAAGCGCCGAGCTGCTTATTGGTTAGTTCGTATAAGGCATCCTGGTACAGGGCGCCTTTTTGGAGATAAATGGCATTTTTGATCACCTCCGGCCTGATGGAAAAAGCAAACGTGGTATCTCGGAAAATCATCCCATCAATGATCGTGTCCCTAAGTTGAGAGGTGTCAATAGCGGGATTAAAATTGGGCAGTATGACGACATCGCCTACGAAAAACCGCCTGCGGCTGTTGCCAGGCGGGGCCTGGACGTCGAGATAAAGCTTGGCGGTATGGTTTTTTCGGAGGGTATCGACCTCCATTTGTTGAATGTTGTTGGGGTAAAAGAACGCGTAACCATGGTTTCGAAGCGCTGTGGAAATGCGATCTTTCTCCAGTTCGTATAGTTTTCCATCCAGGCCCTGGCCTCGTTTGAACAAGGTCTGATCGGACGATTCCTGGAGGATGCTGTCGGTTTCGGAATCAAAAGAAGTGAGAAATACGCTGTCAATCGTGTACCGGTTATTGGGTTCGGCATAGTAATGAACGATGGCTTTTTTCTTTTTTCTTCCGACCAGGGTTTCGTCGTAATAGGCCTTCGCATCGTAATAGCCTTTATATTGCAGGTAGTTTTGCATCTCCAATGCGGTAGACGCCGCCAAATCTTCGGAGAAAATGGCAGGAGGTTCAGCCAAAAACCGTTTTTTCCATTTAGCCAGCTTGCTTGAGTCCTGCTCGCTGGTTTTGAAAAAAAACCATTCCCTTGGGAAGAAAAAGAACAAATTATGGTTGGGTTTCTGCTTGTATAGCGTCCCCAATTCGTAACTCAAACTTCTGCGGTTCTCAATCTGGTTTTTTTGATCCAGATGCAAAACGTTTTTTTTCAACAATACCTGGTCGACATCCAGGTATTTGGTGGTATTACACCCATAGAGAAGCGAAAAAAGTAAGATAAAAAAAAGGTTTTTGCCGATATTGCGGAAAAGGATCATGATTATTTAGTCTGCACGCGCATGAGTCTGTCCAGGAATCAAATCAAGTGGGTTACTTC
Source organism: Haliscomenobacter sp. (assembly GCA_016707205.1). GTDB lineage: Bacteria > Bacteroidota > Bacteroidia > Chitinophagales > Saprospiraceae > JADJPL01. The sequence continues at coordinate 40,872 of JADJHZ010000001.1, forward strand.
CTTGCAAATTAAGAAATTCCGGCAAAAATACCACAAATTCCTGGTAGAAGGGGATAAGATTGTCCGTGAATTACTGGAAAACCCGGAATGGAGAATTTCCGAACTATACGCGCTGGAGCCGTGGATTCGGGACCACGGGGCAGGGCAGGAGCCAGGAACGGTCTTCCCCGTCACGGAAGAGGAATTGAAGCGCATCTCGGCGATGCAGACGCCAAATCAGGTACTGGCGGTGGTGGACAAAAGAGAAACGCGGGAAGATCCCGAAGTGCTTCAGAAGGACCTTTCTATCTATTTGGATGGAATCCAGGACCCGGGAAATTTAGGCGCCATTTTGCGGATCGCCGATTGGTTTGGTATCCGGCACGTTATTCTTAGCCCGGAAACCGTTGAAGTATACAACCCTAAAGTGATTCAGGCATCCATGGGCGCTTTCCTTCGGGTAGAATTTCCGGTTCTCGAAATCCAGGAACTAAGAAACAAATACCCGGAGGTTCGGATTTTTGGAGCAGATCTGGAAGGGCAGGATGTGTTTGATCACGAGGCCTCCCCGGGTATAGGAATGCTTCTGGTTATTGGGAACGAAGGGAATGGAATTTCGGACCCTGTAAGAGAAATTCTGGAAGGAAGGCTCACGATTCCGCCGGCAGCTACCGCTTCAGGGGCTGAATCCCTGAATGCAGCGGTGGCTGCCGGCGTACTTTGCGCCGTACTGCGCAGAGCGTATGCTAGAGATATTTAAGCAGTTCCTGTTCGAGCATTTCGGCGCCGCGAATGTTGGTATTGACGATTTTCCCTTCGCGATCTACCATAAACGCTCTTGGAATAGACCGCACGCCATAGAGCCCCGCTGCGGCAGAATTCCAGCGCTTGAGGTCGCTTACGTGGTAGTCCCAGGACAGATTATCCGTTTGAATCGCGGTAATCCAGTTTTGCTTGGTCGACTCAACCATCTTCTGAATTTCCTGGGGAGAGCTTACCCGTTGGCGGATGGCATCGTCTACGCCATCCAGAGAGACGCTGAAAATGGTAAAGCCCTGGTCTTTATATTTGTTATAAACCGAAACGACATTGGGGTTTTCTCTGCGGCAAGGGCCACACCAGCTTGCCCAGAAGTCGATCAAAACGACTTTTCCTTTGAGGTCGGAAAGGGAATAGCTTTTGCCGGAAGGACTTGGCAGCTTGATATCCGGAGCCGCATTACCTATCTGGATCAATTCCTGCGATTGCATTTCCTGATATTGCTGTTCCACCATGGCCAGAAACTCGCCATACGTTTGCGTAATTTCCAGGGTTGGATGCGTTTGGTCCAGCCGGGCCTTTGCTTTTTTCTGGGTTTCCAGGAATTCGCCAGCTGTTCCCATGGAGCGATAAGCGACAAAAGCGGCGACGAGCGGATTGCTCACGGTATCGACGAAACGGTCGACGTCGGCGGCTGTCATTTGCCGCTGGACAAGCGACTTCATCGTTTGGTTGAATATTTCGGAGTCGGCAGAGCCGGTGATACTGGCCTCGAAATTCGCCAGGGCATTGAGGTTGCCTTCGATTTTGATTTTTTTCTCTTCTCCGCTGAGGATCAGGTTCAACCGCTGAGCGCCGATTCGCAGGTTATACACGCCGGGATTTAATCCTTCGGGGAAGCTGATTTTGAATTCGCCGGAGGAGGAGATGTCGCCTTTGCCCAGAATGTTCGCCGCTTTTCCTATCGCTACCTCATCGACAAATGCTTGAAGGTTTTCGGCGCCGATAATTTTGCCCTGGATGGTTACTCCTTTGTTGAGGGAGCATTGGCTCAGGATAGCCAAACTGAAAAGGAGGGCGAGCGCCCGTGTTGCTGTTTTCATGTGGTGGGATCAATTGCCTGCTTGTTAGTAAATAGCTACTTGTTAATGGTTTTATAAATAGTATGTTAAATGGCGTGTTCCATTTTTTTTGCCATCGATTCCAAATAAACCTGTTCCCATTCCTGTACGATACCGAAATCTTCGTCGTCTATTACTACAGACTCGCCTTTCACTTCTCCGAGTCTGGTAAAAGGAACGTTATGCGTATTTAAATAGTTGACCAGCTCGTCTTCCTTTTGGGGGCTAACGGAGACCACTACCCGGCTTTGGCTCTCCCCAAACCAATAGGCATCTTTACGGAAGTTCTGGTCGCTTTCTACCTCAAAACCGAGCTTGCTCGCAATAGCGCTTTCCACCAGCGTAGCAAACAAGCCTCCTTCGGACACGTCATGGGCGGAAGCGATTAGCTTTTTACGGATGATCTGGCTCAGATTCTGTTGGATATGGAACTCCTCGTCCAGATCGAAATGTGGTACGGGAGAAAAAGGAATTTGGCAGACGTGGCGGAGGTACTCCGAACTACCCAAATCGTTATGCGGGGTTCCCAACATGTATATGTGGTGCCCTTTTTCTTTGAAATTCAGGGTAGTATGGAGAGAAGAATCCTCGAGGACGCCCACCATGCCGATAGTAGGCGTTGGGTAAATGGGTTCGGTCCGGTCCTGGTATACCGATTGGTTATAAAAACTCACGTTGCCTCCAGTAACCGGGGTATCAAATTTGCGGCAGGCGTCTCCCATACCCCGGATGGCGTGCACAAATTGCCAGTACACCTCCGGGTTGTAGGGATTGCCAAAGTTGAGGCAATTGGTAATCGCCACGGGGATTCCTCCCGAGCACACAATATTGCGCGCTGCTTCGGCAACGGCGATCATGGTTCCTACGTAGGAGTCGGCATACACATAACCAGAGTTGCAATCGGTAGTCAGGGCCAGCGCTTTGGCGCTGCCTTTTACACGCACGATGGCCGCATCCGAAGGGGCGTTGGTGCTCATGGTATTGGTGCGCACCATGGAATCGTATTGTTCATAAACCCAGCGGCGGGAGATCAGATTGGGGGAGGACCACAGTTTTTTCGCAGCATCCGGGAAGCTGGCAGGCGCCGGAACGGACGAAGGCTTGAATCTTTGAATTTTTTCCAGATACTTGGGTCGGGTATATTCGCGCGTATAAACAGGAGCGCCGCCTCCAAGAACCAGGGAATCGGCAGGGACTTCGGCAATCTTTTCCCCATGAAAGAAATACTCCAGCATGCCCCCTTCTGTAACTTCCCCGATCTGTTCGCATACCAGATCCCATTTCTCAAAAACCGCCTGGAGCTCGGCTTCCCTTCCTTTTTCGCCAACGATGAGCATGCGTTCCTGGCTTTCCGACAACAGAATCTCCCAAGCTTGCATATGGGCTTGCCGGGTAGGGACTTTATCCAGATCAATGCGCATGCCTACTTGCCCTTTGGCGCTCATCTCAGAAGTGGAGCAAGTGATACCCGCCGCTCCCATGTCCTGCATCCCGACCACAGCGCCGGTTTGGATGGCTTCCAGGCTGGCTTCCAAGAGTAATTTTTCCTGAAACGGATCGCCTACTTGCACAGCGGGAAGGTCTTCTGCAGAATCTTCGGTCAGATCAGCGGAGGCAAAAGTAGCTCCGTGGATGCCATCTTTGCCGGTGGCCGACCCGACGATAAAGACCGGGTTTCCCACGCCGCTGGCGGTTGCGGAGATGGTTTCCCCCACCCGCACTATACCGACCGACATGGCATTGACCAGGATATTTTGGTTATAGCAATCGTTGAAATACACTTCTCCGCCTACGGTGGGTACTCCGAAGCAGTTGCCGTAGTCTCCGATGCCGCTCACTACCCCGCGCATCAGGTGCTTGGTATGGTCCAGATCGATATTTCCAAAACGCAGCGAGTTGAGGGAAGCAATAGGCCGGGCGCCCATGGTGAAGATGTCCCGGTGAATGCCGCCCACTCCGGTTGCGGCGCCCTGATAGGGCTCAATAGCAGAGGGGTGGTTGTGGGATTCGATCTTGAAGGCGCATGCCAAGCCTTCGCCGATGTCCACCAAACCGGCATTTTCTTCCCCTGCTCCAACCAGCAAGCGTTTGCCCTCCCGAGGTAGCGTTTTTAACCAGTGGATCGAATTCTTATAGGAGCAATGTTCCGACCACATCACCGAATACACGCTTAATTCGGTGAAATTTGGGGTACGGCCCAAGTAATCGGCGATCTTTTGGAATTCTTCTTCCGAAATGCCTAAAGAGCTGGCAGTCTGGAGATTGACTTCCGGTTCGGATTTTACTTGCATGGATGACTATTTAAAGCTGCAAATATACAATCCGCGCCCAACATTTTCCTGCTGCATTTATATCGTTACCGGCAGGTTTTGCGCATTTATGCCCAAAATCCCTAACCGGATTACCGGATCAGGTCGTTTACTGAAAAAAACAATACCAGATAGATCCAAAGTCCGTCCAGGAAATGCCAATAGATTCGGAGAAGCCGCAGCCTCAGTGCTTTCTCCGGATCCGAGAAGAAAACCAGCGCGCTTACCGGCTCCTTCGTCTGTTTGCGGGCACGGGAATAAAATGAGAGCAAAAACGGCAGACCGCCCACGACGTGCAGAAAATGCAAGCCGGAGATTAAATATAAATAGCTGGCGGCGTTCCCCGAATTGATCCAGAGGTTTTGCTGGAGTAAGCTTCTCCAACCAATGAACTGGGCCAGGAGGAAGAGCAGGGAAAGGCCCATCGCGAGCAGCAGCGCTTTTTGAAAATCTGCGGTCCGATCCTGGTTGTAGCATCTTTTTGCCCATTCCATGCTCCAACTCCCTCCGGCCAGGATCAAGGTGTTAAACAGAAAAAGCATCGGAATGCGAACCGGGGGAAGGCCACTTTGAACCCGATTATAAACAAAAGCTGCACTCAGGCTGAGAAAAATAGCGCTTAATCCCAACAATAACAATACGAGGAATACATTGCTCGGATGGAACGCAAAGTTGTCGTATTCGCTGAACGGATTATCTTTATTGGGGCGGTTTGGTTTCTCCATGGCGAAATTGGTTTTTTGCCTTCTTTAAAGCCCGGCATCTGTCGGAACAGTAGACAACCGAGTCCCACTGCTTTTCCCATTTTTTGCGCCAGAAGAAGGGCCGGCTGCAAACCGGGCAGATTTTCGAAGGTAAAGTAGATTTTTTGCCGGGTGGTGACAAGGTCTGGCGAAAATTTGAGAAGGTTCTTCGTAAGGTTGAAAATCATTTGGCTTACTCCGCAAGTCAACAACTTTAGCTAAGATTGGTTTTTATTTTGCCGGAAGAAATGAAGACCGGCGGTCTTACCTGCCGGCAGGCGCCCAATAGAGAGCGATATGCAGAAAAAAACGCAAACCCTATGTATTTTAGAGGAGTAGATCACAAAAAACGAATTGATGAAACGCTGTCCTCGTTGTAATACCGGATTGCCCATCGAAGCCCGTTTTTGCTGGCAATGCGGAGCGGTACAGGAAGAGCAGGCTCCTCACCGGAAAAACGCCTCCTATCGGGTCGATCTTACCGGAAACCTGGAAGCTCAGTTAAATGAACAGTTCTTCCAGGCCTTGCGGGAGCGGATTGAGAAAGAACACGATTCCCGGCTCTTTCCCGAATTTTCCGAACGCCTGTATACGTCGGGCTTTCGGGACGCGCTTTCCCGGCGGACTTCCCAGTTGGCTGAACTGATTGTCGAAATGTCAGACTCCGGCGAAGCCAACCCCAGAGAGGTAAATGCCCTGATCGCCGACTTGTTCGAAGATCTTCTCGATCTGTTTATCATCCAGCACGCTCAGGATCTGGCGGGCGTTAAGTTCCCTCAGGAAATCTTGAAATATCAATACGCTGCCAGGGATTCCGTCCCCATGCAGAAAATGATTTTGGACTTCCTTCAGCTTGGTCAGGAAGGAGAAGAATTTTATACCGATTTCTTGCTCATGCCTTTGGATAAGCTGAAGCAGGCAGGGAAAAGCTTCTTGTTTCCCGCTAAGGACGAAAAAATCCTGCTCATTGCCGACCAGAGCGTTTTGGGCGGCTGCAAGGAAGGCTTCGCCTTTACCAACCGCGCTTTGTACTGGAAAGCTCCTCTGCAAAAAGCCCGGTACGTCCCGTTTACCCAGATCCTTGATTTTCGAAGGGAAGGGGACTGGATCACTATCAATTCTTATTTTTTCAATCTTTCTCCCGCAGCCAACCCGCGTATGTTGAGGCTGTTAAGCCGTTTGCAACGGCTATTCTCCGGAAGTCCCGGCTGAAAAACTGACGTTTGGCATGGTATTTGTTTTTAATATGTATGTTCCTCATAAAGAGCTTAGGGAAACGCAGTTTCAGCAGGACGAAAATATTTAATTCCATGAACTACCGCTTATTGATCGTTTTAATTCCTATATGGATTCCCCTGGCTTCCTTTGCTCAAGAACTCCGCCCGATGGTTGTTCCCGTGGTTAAGTCGGGGAGGATGCTGTCCAATCCCTGGGTGGGAGGGTTCAATACCCCACAGTTAGCCGCCGTCGACCTCAATCGAGATGGTTTAGACGACTTGTACGTATTTGACCGGGAGGGAAATGTACAATCGGCATTTTTGACCGTTTCCAAAAATGGGAAAAAACAATACGAATTCAACCCAGGGTATACCGCCAAATTTCCCGAATTGGAAAATTGGGTCCTTCCAAGAGATTACAACGGAGACAATATTCCGGACCTTTTTGCTTATTCCGATATTTTGGGCATTGATGGCATTTCTGTTTATTCAGGGGAATACAAAGGAGATACCCTGGCCTTCAAGCGGTTTCCGTTCAGGGGGCCTTTTGGCCTTGCTCCCTTTCCCCTTAATGGAAGCGTATTGACTCCCATCTACGTCAGCAAAGTGGATTTGCCCGCTGTGGACGATATCGATTGCGACGGGGATATCGATTTGCTGACCTTCAACCTGGCCGGTGGATATGCGGAGCTTTTTCAGAACCAATCGGTGGAAAGGGGCTATGGGCTGGATAGCCTGGTTTTTACCTTGCAAAACAATTGTTGGGGTGGATTTTATGAAAGTGGGCTGACGGAAAAAGTGGATCTCGCTCCAGCGCCAGGCGCTTGTTTCCGTTCGGGGTTTGACGATCTGGTGGTCAATTACCGCCATGCGGGCTCTACCTCCCTGACGCTGGATATGGATGGCGATGGCGATAAAGAGCTGATCCTTGGGGATGTATCCTATAACAACCTCAACTATTTGCGCAATGGGGGATCTTGTAAGGTGGCCTGGATGGACCAGCAGGATAACCAGTTTCCTTCTTCCGACACACCAGTCGACTTGCCGCTTTTTCCGGCTGCTTTTTCGCTTGACCTCGATTTTGACGGCGCCAAGGACCTTGCCGTGTCCCCCAGTTCCCGGTTCGGTTCTGAAAACTATCATGCGATCTGGTTTTACAAGAATATCGGAACGGCAAGCAAGCCTGCCTTCCGCTTGCAGCAAAAGGATTTTCTGATCGATCAGATGATCGACCTTGGCACGGGGGCAAACCCCACATTGGCCGACGTTAACGGGGATGGGCTCTTCGACCTGGTCGTTGGAAATCAATCCCTCTTTTCGGATGGCGCCGACCGCAATTCCAGTCTGGCCTTGTACCTCAATGTGGGTTCTGCGACCGAACCGGTGTTTGAATGGACAAGCTCAGATTGGCTTAATTTCAGCGCGTTGGAGGGAAATTCTTTCGGGTTTTGCCCTTCCTTTGGCGATCTCGATCAGGATGGAGACCTCGACCTCGTTGTCGGGGAGGAAGCTGGCCGGCTTCTGTTTGCTGAAAATGTGGGAGGAGCAGGAAAGGCGATGCAGTTTGGCCCGGTAGTTATCGGGTATCAGAATATCGATGTGGGATTAGCCAGCGTGCCGCAGGTAGTTGATCTGGACGGGGACGGGCTGCCGGACCTGGTGATCGGCGAGCGTTCAGGCAATGTCAATTTTTATAGGAATATCGGCTCCAAGGGGAATCCGGCGTTTGAAACCATTCCTTCCAACGCTTTTTTAGGGGCTATCGATACCAGGGCGATTGGCTACGTTTCCGGATATAGTGCCCCGGCCGTGTTTCGGGATGGGGACCAAACTCAGTTTCTTTGCGGAACGGAAGACCTGGGGCTCCAGCTGTATCGCGTCTCCGGCCCGGACCTTGCCAAACCTTTCGTCAAAACGTCTTTTTCGCTTCCCCGGAAGGAAATTGGATTTAATAGCCGCCCGGCTCTTGCCGATTTAAATTCAGATGGGTTTTTGGACCTGGTGGTTGGAAATAATCGGGGAGGACTTCAATTGTATCAGACGCCATGGAAATCGTCCCCGGCTACGGCTATTACCGAGCAGAATCGTTTAGGGGAATTGGGATTGTTTCCAAACCCTGCCAGATCGGAATTCCGGATTCAGTTTCCCGAAGCGTCGGAGGAATCGCTCCAGGAAGCGGCCCTCTTTGATATACAAGGACGGCAAGTCCGGTTTTTCGGCTCCGTGGTCCAAGGGCAGGTGCTTTCTTTGCAAGGAATAGCGCCAGGGTATTACGTATTCAGAGCGATCGGGGGCAATAACGCGTTCATCTCCCGGTTAGTAGTGGAATAACTCAGGACCTGGGCCCAAAAAGGAGGGTTCCGATACGCGCCATCGTGCTGCCTTCCTTGAGGGCGATCGCATAGTCGGAGGACATTCCCATGGAAATTTCCTTAAACCCGGGATCTTCGGCAAAATAATGGGCTTTCAGAAATAGGAACATTTCCCGGAGCCGGTGAAATTCTCTCCCTACTTGCACTTCATCGTCCGTAAACGTAGCCATTCCCATGACACCGGCTATCCGGACGTGCTTAAGCCCGCGAAAGGTTTCGGAGCTTAAAAGGGCTTCCGCTTCCTGAAGCGACAAGCCGAACTTCGTTTCTTCTTCCGCGATATGGAATTGAAGCAGGCACGGAATAATCCGTCCGCATTTGGCCGCTTGTTTGTCTATTTCGAGGAGGAGTTTCCAACTGTCTACCGATTGGATCATGGCCGCGAAGGGGGCGATGTACTTCACCTTGTTGGTTTGGAGATGGCCGATAAGGTGCCATTGGATATCTGAAGGCAATACTTCCTGCTTGGATACGAGTTCCTGCACTTTGTTTTCCCCAAAAACCCGCTGTCCTTTGCGGTAAAGCTCTAGAATCTGGTCCGGCGATTTGGTTTTGGAAACGGCGACCAGTTGAACTCCGGCCTCTTTTAATTCACCCGCAATTTTTTCGAACATACTCCAACGTCTTTTTCGGCGCCAGCCTAAAATAATCCGTTCAGTTCGGCGTCGACCAGGTTGACGATCTTTCCCAGGTCTTCTGCGTTATTGGCAAAATCCACTTCATCAGAATTGATAATCAGTAGGTTGCCTTCCGTGTAAGAAGAAATCCAGTTTTCATAGCGGTCATTGAGCCGCCGGAGGTAATCCAGGCTGATACTGCCCTCGTAATCGCGGCCCCTGACCTGAATATGATCGACCAGGGTTGGGATGCCTGCTTTGAGGTAGATGAGCAAATCCGGGGGTTGAATCTGGGAAGACATCGTATGGAACAAGTCGAGGTAGTTGTGGTAATCCCTGGTAGGCATCAGCCCCATGTCGTGAAGGTTGGGAGCGAAGATGTACGCATCCTCGTAGATGGTCCGGTCCTGGATGACGGTTTTATCTTCCCTAAGGATTTTGAGGATCTGCCGGTATCGGCTGTTCAAAAAGTAGATCTGGAGGTTAAACGACCACCGCCGCATATCGTTGTAGAAGTCAATCAGGTAGGGATTGTCGTCAGCAGATTCATAGTGAACCTCCCAACTGAAGGTTTTGCCAAGCTGGGTACAGAGGGTGGTTTTTCCCGCGCCGATGTTTCCGGCGATAGCTACGTACTTGACCTTGCGGGGCGGATTGGATGGTTGTTCCATGTGTGTTGTCTTGCCAAATCGTTTCTCCAACAAATAAACAAAGAAACATCAATATCCGAAAACCTGCGGGCGCCCGGGATGAAATTTCTCTTCGGTAACGCCATTCCTTTATCCTATATTCGCCCTAAATTGAGCCGTCGGAACGGGTTCGGGCTATGGACGCTGCTGGCCAGACAGGTCGAAACCTTCGCCAGCCTGCGTAATTACGGACTGGATTGCTTTGGGAGTTTTCCAAAATATTCCGCGACGCGTATAGTTACTTTTATGCCTTTGGCCGATGTTTTAGGAACTATCTTCGAATAAATTGCTATGACCATAGACGAAACGCTAATTTACAGGCTGGAACATTTAACCCGGTTGGAGCTCCGGCCGGAAGAACGCGAAGCATTAAAGATCGACTTGAATAAAATCCTTCAAATGGTCGAAACCCTCGAAGGATTGGACTTAACGGGCATAGAGCCCTTGGTTTATGTGTCTGGCTCAGGCGCCGCGCTCCGCGAGGACGAGGTTTGGGGCCAGGTGGCAGTCAGCCAGGCGCTGGAAAATGCTCCGGATCAGGATGGAACCTATTTTTTGGCCCCCAAAGTTATTGACTTAAAAAAATAATCCCATGACGGGAAACCACATTATCGAGATCAAAAACCTCCGCAAGATTTATATCATGGGGGACACCCAGGTGAATGCGCTTCAATCCGTCACCTTGGACATTGAAAAAAACGAATATCTCGCCCTGATGGGCCCTTCCGGTTCCGGTAAGTCTACCTTGATGAACCTTATCGGATGCCTGGATAGCCCTTCCAGCGGTGACTATTTCCTGAACGGCAAACTCGTGAGTTCGATGCCGGACAACGAGTTGGCGCAAGTGCGGAATAAGGAGATTGGATTTGTTTTCCAGACGTTTAATCTGCTTCCCAGGCTTTCTGCCCTGGAGAATGTCGCTCTTCCCCTGGTCTATGCCGGGTGGACCAGAGCCAAACGCCTGGAGCGCGCAGAGGAGATTCTGGCCGCCGTCAAACTGGCCGACCGGATGCATCACAAGCCCAACGAACTATCCGGGGGCCAGCGCCAGCGCGTCGCCGTGGCCAGGGCTTTGGTCAATCGGCCGTCGATTATCCTGGCGGATGAACCAACGGGTAACCTGGATTCCAAAACCTCCCATGAAATTATGGAGCTGTTTGAGGAAATCCACCAAGCGGGGAATACGATCATCCTGGTGACGCACGAAGCGGACATCGCCGCCCATGCCCACCGGATCGTCAAGCTTCTGGACGGCCTTGTGGAGGCCGACTACCGCAATGAACAAATCGTCACGAGAGCCATCCGCCCGGCGGCACTTTAATCCGGAAAACAGAAATTTTGGGGCGGTTGAACTGTTGGCCGGGTTTGGGGTTTAACATTTTTCAAACTTCCGTCAACGCTTTTCTATGGCTTTCCGAATTTACACCAAAACCGGCGATGCCGGGGAAACTTCTCTTTTTGGGGGCCGACGCCTTCCCAAGGACCATCTTCGCATTGAAGCTTATGGTACGGTAGACGAATTGAATTCATTCCTTGGATTGGTATCGGACGGATTAGAAGAGGAGACCAACCGCGTTTTGGTGCGCCAGATTCAAAGCCGGCTATTCGACCTGGGCGCCAGCCTGGCCTCCGATCCGGAAAAATTCACCCCGAGTCCCAGTTTGCGCGAATCGGACATTGCCAGCCTGGAGGAGGCAATTGACCGCATGGATGCTATTTTGCCCCCGCTTAAAAATTTTATTCTTCCCGGCGGGCATTTTGCGGTTTCGTATTGCCATTTGGCCCGATGCGTTTGCCGCAGGGCAGAACGCCTGGTCGTCGCCCTTGCCCGGACGGAGCCTGTCGATGAGATCGTTGTAAAATACCTCAATCGATTATCTGACTTTTTATTCGTTCTCGCCAGGTATCAGGGCCATGTGCTAGGGATACCGGAAGTGCTTTGGCAAGGCCGGACCGATTAGCCTGCCGGAATTCGGTAATCCGGATTATCTTTGCGGTATGGCCGCGTGGAAGTCAAATTGGGACCGTATTCCGGTGTTTGTTAACTATGCCTTGATCCTGGCCGTGGTGGCCTTGATCGCTTCTTTTTTTCCGGATAAACTGCGCTTCAAATACGTCTATGAGCTAGGAAAAGCGTGGCCTTACGAGGATTTGTATGCGCCTTTTGATTTTGCAGTTCCCAAAGACCCGGATGCGTACCAGCAAGAAGTAGATCGGCTCCGGCAACAATCGCCTCCGTTGTATAAACGCCTGGACTCGCTGGAGTCCAGCCGGATCCGGGCGTTTGAATCCGCCTTTAGACGCCAGATTGCCAGCCTCGAACCCAGCCAGTTCCCCGACGTCCAACGCCATCCCGACCGATATCTTGGTTATGGCCGCGCATTTCTGGAATCCCTGTTTGCAAGGGGTGTTATCGAGTGGCGCCTGAAATCTCCCACCGAAAATATACCGGAATCGATTGAGATTGTGGCAGGGAATACGTCCAGAACAGTAGGTTCGCAAAGCCTTTTGACGGTCGGACAAGCCAAAAATAGCATGGGAGATTCCCTTCCCTACAGCAAATTGGCGGAACCCGATTTTCTCCTGCCTCTGCTTGCAGATGCCGTCAAGGCTAATTTGGTTTATGACCAAAAATTAAATCTGCAATTCCGGGAAAAGCTGCTTGAAGCCGTATCGCCCTATCAGGGCATGGTCCAGAAAAACGAGTTGATCATCCAACGCGGGGCCCCAATAACCAAAAGCGTTTTTCATACATTGGAAGGGTTTCGGGAGCAATACCTGCTTGGCATACAGCAGCAAAAATCCAGAGCGTACCTGTTTGCCGGCTACCTGATCCTAACCTTGCTGGTCGTCGGAGTCCTCATTCTTTACTTGCGGTATACGCATTCTTTCCTTTTCTACCGGTTAAATCACCTGCTGTTTATCCTTATCTGGCCATTGGCATTTGGGTATTTTTCCTATTTGATCCGGGAAGAGAGCATTTTAAGTCCGTACATCCTTCCTTTGGCAATTGTGCCCATGGTGATGAAAAATTTTTACGACAACCGGATCGCGCTATATGTTCATCTGGTGGTCGTCATGATCTCCAGTTTGCTCTCTTCTATGGGATTTACGTTTATTTTCCTTCAGTTGCTGGTAGGAATTGTGGTGGTGATCGTTAAACTGGATACCAACAACTGGACCCGGTTCTTTTATACGGTTGGCCTTATCCTGACGGTATATTGCCTGGCTTATTTTGCTATTTCCCTGACGGAGGAGGGGGGGATTCAAACCATGGACTGGGCTTCCTTCTCCTGGTTGTTCGCAAACAGCTTTCTTATTTTGCTGGCTTTTCCCCTTACTTCCCTTTTTGAGCGGATCTTCGGGTTTACCTCGGTGTTGCGCCTTGTTGAACTATCAGATACTAACCTGCCCCTGATACAGCTTTTGGCCGCCAAAGCCCCCGGAACCTACCAGCATTCCTTGCAGGTAGCTAATCTGGCTGAGGCGGCGGCCAGGGCGATTGGCGCGGATCATCTGCTCGTCAAGGTGGGCGCCTTATACCACGATATGGGCAAAACCAAACACCCGGAATTGTTCATTGAAAACCAGAACGGGGAAAACCCCCATCATAGCCTACCCAGCGAAGAAAGCGCCCGGTTGATTATTGAACACGTCGCAGAGGGCGTGTCGATGGCGAGAAAGAACGGCTTACCCCGAATCATAGCCGATTTCATGCTCACCCACCACGGAACCACCCGGACGGAATTTTTCTATCAAAAATTTCTTCAGGAACATGGCGACGCTGGGGCGGAGCAAGATAAAATTTTTCGTTATCCTGGGCCAAGACCCGTGAGTAAAGAAGCGACCATCCTGATGCTGGCGGATACGATAGAAGCGGCCTGTAAAAGCCTGAAGAACCCTTCCGTCCAGGAGATCGACGAAATGGTGGAACGCCTGGTGGCTTCGAAAGCCGCCCAAGGACAGTTTGAGGAGTCCATGCTTTCCTTTGGCGAACTGTCTACGTGCAAACAGGTGTTCAGACAACTGCTCCGTTCGATTTACCACGCCCGGGTGGAATATCCAAAGGAAACCAATTCCGCTCCTCAATAGGCGATTGGTTGTAGCGAAATCAGGCCTTTCTTAGAGCGAGCCCTGGAGCAAATTTGCTGATCAAGCCGTAGGAACCAAAAAGGATGGCGCAGTAAAAGAGGTCGCCCATAAGGGTGTTCCAGAAAAAGGGAATACCGGCCAGATATGCGGCGCTGAGCCCTCCTATATTTTTCGGGTATAACGGGTCGATTAGCCAGGACCCGAAATTGGTCGCAAGAAAGAAAACCAAGGATGCGCCCGCCGAAACAGCGCCCAAGCGGAGCGGGGTCACCGATTTCAATGCGCTTATTCCCAGTACGACGATGAGGAGAAATCCAACATAAACGGCCAGGCTGTTATACCAAACAAACCCATCGTAAAACTGGGGAAAGGCTTTCGCGTAAATCAGATTATTCAACACCAGATCGCTAATCCAAAGCGCTGCGAAAGGAACCGCAAAAGCGAGGGCTCGTCTTTGAAAAAAAGCGGCTCCAAAAAGAGCAATGGCGCCCAGAGGCGTAAAATTAGGTGGATGGGGAATAAACCGGCTCATCGCGGCGAGGAAAACCAAACCGGTAAGGATGCTGGCGTGAACAGGCAATTTAAAATGCTTCATGGTGCTTTTATTGATCAGGTGCAAAAATAACCCAATTGTGGGAGAAAACCCAAATTACCCCTAAAATGGCTTACCTTTGCTGCATTTCAAAAAAAATATCTTATGCGTTCGGTGAAAATACTTTTGGTGCTTGGCGCCGTCTTTATTGGAGTTACCCTCTCTGCTCAACCCGACCGGTGGCAACAGCGGGTTCAATACAAAATGGACGTTGATTTTGATGCCTCCAGCCACCAATATCAAGGCAATCAACATCTTACTTATTTTAACAACTCTCCGGACACGCTCTACAAGGTGTTTTATCACTTATATTTCAATGCGTTTCAGCCCGGGAGCATGATGGACGTTCGGTCAAGAACGATTTCCGATCCCGACCGCCGCGTCAGGGACCGGATTTTTAACCTGAAGCCTGACGAAACCGGGTTTATGAAAGTACATTCTTTGAAGCAAAATGGTTCGCCCGTTTCGTTCGAAACCGTGGAAACTATTCTGGAGGTGTCCCTTGCCAAGCCGATTCTTCCTGGGCAGAAAGCCATTTTTGAAATGGAGTTTCAGGGCCAGGTTCCCATTCAAATCCGGCGCTCCGGCCGGAATAACCGCGAAGGGATTGCTTATTCCATGGCCCAATGGTACCCCAAAATGTGCGAATACGACTATCAGGGCTGGCATGCCAACCCCTATATCGCCAGGGAGTTTTATGGCGTTTGGGGGGATTTTGAGGTCGCTATTCATTTGGACAAAAAATACGTCATCGGCGCTACCGGGTATCTTCAGAATCCGGAAGCGGTGGGACACGGGTATGAATCTGCCGGAATGAAAATGAAACTTCCCAAAGGGGACAAGCTAACCTGGAGGTTCTACGCACCGAATGTACACGACTTTGTTTGGGCAGCCGATCCGGAATATTCTCATACGACGCTGGTTCGCAAAGACGGGCTGGCGCTTCATTTTTTCTTTCAAAAAAATGAGAAAACCGAAAAAACATGGGCGGCTTTGCCCGGTATTATGGACCGCGTGTTTGACTATGTCAACCAGCGCTTTGGGCAATACCAATTCAAAAAGTACTCCTTTATCCAGGGCGGAGACGGCGGGATGGAATATCCAATGGCTAGCTTTAATCCTTGGCGAAGGGAACCTGAGCGGACTGGTGGGGTCTCTGTTCACGAACTGATGCATTCGTGGTACCAGATGATGCTGGGGACTAACGAAAGCCTGTATTCCTGGATGGATGAAGGGTTTACCGACTATGCCACCGACGAGATCATGAATTTCCTCAAAAAGGAAGGATTGATCCCCGGTGAGGTGGAAGCGTTTCCCTGGTCGGGTAATTACAGCGCCTATGTCGCCCTGGCAAAAAGCGGGTTGGAAGAACCCCTCACGACGCACGCCGATCATTTCAATACCAACCGGGCTTATGGTACCGGATCGTATAGCAAAGGCTCCGTGTTCTTAAAGCAATTGGAGTATGTTGTTGGAAAACAAGCATTTGAACAGGGTTTGCTCAAGTATTTTTATACCTGGAAAATGAAACATCCCAATGCCAACGATTTTATCCGGATCATGGAAAAAGCCTCCGGACTGGAATTGGATTGGTATAAAGAATATTTCGTTCATACGACGGCTACGATCGACTATGGCGTCAAGTCGGTAGAAGAATCCGGTGGCAAGACGTTGGTCACCCTCGAGCGCGCCGGCCGGATGCCCATGCCCCTGGATGTGGTCATTACCTATTCCGATGGAAGCAAGGAGGTGGTTAATATTCCGATGCAAATCATGCGGGGTAATAAACCGCAAGAGGAGGCAGGCGTTACTTTCCGGGTCGCCGCAGATTGGCCCTGGGTCAATCCTGTCTATTCGCTTGCGCTTCCTGTGGTCAAAAGCCAGATCGCGCGGATTGAAATCGATCCGTCGCTTCGCATGGCGGATATCAACCGGGCAAACAACCTGTTTGAATAAATGCCGATGTGCCGGATAAGGGCTTTGGTATGAAGGTATTGCAGCTAACCAAAAAATTTCCCTTTCCTGTCAAAGACGGGGAAACGGTAGCTATTCATGCGATTAGCAAGCCTTTAACCGGTTTGGGAGCGCAGGTTTGCCTGCTGGCCATGAATACGTCCAAACACCCATTCCGCCCGGAGAGGGAAGGGGAGTGGCCGGCAGGATTGTCCCATTACCGGGAAATCAGGAAGGTAGCGGTGGATAACGAAATCCGCCTGGTAGATGCCTTTTGCAATCTGTTTTCAACTACATCCTACCACATTTCGAGGTTTTACTCCAGGGACTACGCCGAGGCTTTGGCGGGCTGGCTTCGCGAAGAAACGTTTGATATCGTTCATTTGGAAACCCTTTACCTCGCCTCCTATATCCCGGTTGTCCGGGCCAACAGCAAGGCCCGAATCGTCATGCGGGCGCATAATGTAGAATCCGAAATATGGGAACGCATTGCCGCACACCTTCCCTTTGGCCCCAAACGAGGGTACTTGCGCTACCTTACCGCGAAACTGGATACCTTTGAGCGGGCCATGCTCGGGCAGTACGACCTTCTTGTTGCGATAACCGAGCGGGATCTGGATACCTTCCATTGCATGGGGTTCAACGGCAGGGGATTGGCGCTTCCGGTAGGTTTTGAATGGAAGCCGTGCCCACCGCCTGCCGAATCGGACAGGAGCGCGTTTTCCATTGGGTTTATTGGTTCGCTGGATTGGGCGCCCAACCTGGAAGGCCTTCAATGGTTCCTAAAAGAGGTTTGGCCAAAGGTTCGCTTTGCGCTGCCTGAACTCACCCTTGAAGTGGCAGGCCGAAATATGCCGGAATGGCTGTTGGCAGCCCGAATTCCAGGCGTTTGCGCGATAGGGGAGGCGCCCGATGCGCAGGCCTTCATGTGCGGCCACCAGGTAATGCTTGCCCCCTTGCTGTCGGGAGGAGGCATTCGGGTGAAAATCCTGGAAGGAATGGCCTTGGGGAAAGTCGTTTTAAGTACCTCGATGGGCTTGGAAGGCATTCCGGCCCGGGATAGGGAACATGTGCTGGTTGCCGATGATCCAGACCAGTTTGTGGAGCAATTGCGTTTTGCGTTTCATAATCAGAAAGAATTATCGGAAATTGGCGTCCGTGCTCAGGCGCTCGTTGCAGCGGATTTTGGAATGCATACGCTGGCAAACCGCCTTCTTGAAGTCTATCGAGATATTTTGCTGCTGTAACGGTAATTTATGGAGTTTTTTTGGATTTTTTTGCATATTCTGAGCTGGGGAAGTTTGGCGGGAGTACTTCATACCTACGTCCTTTATCCCTTGATCCTTCGGAGCCTGGCTTCCGGAATGACTTCGCATGAGCCGGCGTACAAACCGGAAGAAAGGTCCCTTTTGCCCAGGGTTTCCATCTTGATGTCTGCCTTTAACGAAGCGCGCGTTCTCCCGGAAAAGCTGGAAAGCCTGGACCGTTTGGATTATCCTTTCGAAAAAATGACCCTTTACGCCGGGTCTGATCATTCCTCGGACGGAACGGACCAGATTTTGGAGGCTTTTGAATCCAGCCGCCCCTGGGCCGTTTTTGTTCCTTTTACAGAACGGCAGGGAAAGCCTGCGATCATCAACCAGCTTGCCGCCAGGGCCATTCGGGATCACGGGGCAGGACAGGGGCATCTCCTTTTAATCACCGATGCCAATATAATACTCCATCCGATGGCGTTATTTCACTTGGCCCGGCACTTTTGCGATCCGCAGATTGGGGTAGTCGACAGCCATATTCTTCCATACGGGTTAAAGGAGGAGGGCATTTCCAAAGCAGAGCAGCGCTACCTTTCCACCGAAGTGCGGCTAAAGCATTGGGAAGGTCTCCTGTGGGGGGCGATGATTGGTCCGTTTGGAGGCTGTTATGCGCTTCGCTCGGATTATTTTAATCCTGCGCCCGCTAATTTTTTGGTCGACGATTTCTACCTTACCATGAAGGTCTTGGAGGCCGGGGGCAAGGCCGTCAACGACCTGGAGGCGGTCTGTTATGAAGGCGCCACGCACGCCGTGGAAGTGGAGTTCAGGCGAAAAAAGCGGATTGGCGCCGGAAACTTCCAGAACATGAAGGTTTTCCGAAAGTTGTGGTGGCCGCCTTTTACCGGACCTCGATTTGCCTTTTTTTCTCACAAAGTGCTGCGATGGATCACGCCTCATTTGGTTCTTACCGGTAGTCTGTCTGTTGCGCTATTGGCTTTCGCAGGGAACCAATTCTATCAGATATTGTTGGTTGTGCTGGGAGTAGGCATGTTTCTTCTCCCGCTACTGGATGTACTTTTAGTCCGGATGGGGGTTCAGGTGTTGATCCTGAGAGGGATACGATATTTTTGGATGATGAACCTGGCCCTTTTTTCCGGATGGATCTATTACTTAAAAGGAATACGCACCAATGTTTGGCAACCTACCCAAAGAAACTGAAGGTATTCGCTTGAATACGATTGAAGAAGCCCTGGAGGACATCCGCCAAGGCAAGGTCTTGATTGTCGTGGACGACGAGGATCGGGAGAATGAAGGGGATTTTATTTGCGCCGCCGAATGCGTGACCCCCGAGATTATTAATTTCATGGCTACCCATGGCCGGGGGCTGATTTGTGCCCCCATCGTGGAGAGCCGGGCCGATGAGTTGAACCTTCCCATGATGGTCTCTTCCAATACGGCCTTGCATGAAACGGCCTTTACGGTCTCCATAGACCTCATTGGCAACGAATGCACCACCGGGATTTCCGCCCATGACCGTGCAGTCGGAATCCGGCATTTGGTCAATCCGGAAGCCAAGCCTGCAGATTATGCGCGGCCCGGGCATATTTTTCCGCTTCGGGCGAAGCAAGGCGGCGTTTTGCGCCGGACGGGCCATACGGAAGCGGCCATCGATCTGGCTCGTTTGGCTGGGTTTTATCCGGCCGGCGTTTTGGTGGAGATTCTCAACGATGACGGTACGATGGCCCGGCTTCCGCAACTCGTAGGCATTGCCGCCCGGTTTGATCTCAAAATCATCGCGATCAAAGATTTGGTCGCATACCGGATTCAAACCGAAAGCCTGATCCGCAGAGAATTGTGCGTCAAATTGCCCACTGCCTACGGGGAATTTGAGCTGATCGCCTATAGCCAGATCCCTACCGGCGACGTGCATTTAGCTATCCGAAAAGGGACCTGGAAGGAAACGGACCCTGTTTTGGTGCGGGTACATTCGGCTTCGGAAACTTCCGATTTATTAACCACGCTTTTTGAGGAAGACTCCGTCAACTTGAAGCGAGCCATCGAAATGATCGCCGCAGAGGGCAAAGGGGTGGTGTTGATTATGCGGCATGGGGAAAAGGACGATTACGCATTGCTGGAAAAGCTCCGGATGTTGCAAAAAAACAATCAGGAAGGCGCCAAGGCATTAAAACCGGAGATGAGCCAACGGGATTTTGGAGTTGGAGCCCAAATTTTGAGGGACTTGGGCGTGAAGCAAATGCGGCTGATTACCAACAGCCCCAAAAAACGCATTGGATTGACCGGTTACGGACTGGAAGTCATCGACAACATCCCTTTTTAAAGGCCTCAAAATTTAGGACAAAGGATGGTTTCGTTGTTGTAATTTCCCAGGAAGGCAATGGATATTTCCAGCGCTCCGGACTTGGCCCCGGAGCGGTTCAGGCTGCTCAGTCCGACATCGTAACTCAGACCGATCAGGAAGTTGTTGTACTCAATGCCAAACATGGCCACTGCGGCGTCCAGTCCAAATGCGTTCTCCAGGCTTCTCACTCCGCGAACCCATCCGCCGGTATGGAGGGCATACCCTTTGGCGTCGTTGAGCAGAAACCGGAAATTGCCCCCGGCATTAGCCGCTAGATGCGGCCCCTGCTTATACGCCAGAACCCGTGGCGAAAATTGGAAGTTATTACCTGCAGGGAGCAGAAAACTCAAATGCGCCGACACTTTCTGATGAAGAAAATCCTCTTGTTTCAGCTCCTCAATAGGCTCGTTGGCGTAAAAACTGATCTGGGGCTCCAGTAAGTGGTGCATGGCAAACCCGGCAAAAACTCCAGGCCTCCGGTTGGGCGAATACACGTAGTTTATGCCAAAGGCAAAGTCTCCGAAGGAAAAATTATTCTCGGGAAGATATTCCCCGGTTGGATTGGTATATCCATTTTCCCCGTTAAATTGATCCTGGAATGAAAAATTGTCGTAATTCACGTTGCGCTGGGAAATACCAAACTGGAATCCTGCGGAAAGAAAGTGATCTCCGTCCTGATTAAGGGCTTTGTGATAGGCAGCGGTGATCGCAATTTGGTTGGTATAGAAATTTACAGAAGCGCTCCGGTCGCTGTATAAAATGACCCCGGTACCCAAGGCATCCTTTTTATTTTTTTTGAGGGAATTGAGGCCGAACCGGAGGTCAACCGCACCGCTAAAGGTGGTATAAGGCTCATCGAGGTAGCTTCTGCCTTGGTTCCTATAAATGGTAGCCAGGCGGTAGCCTCCATCAAATGTGCCCGCTCAAGGCGGGTTCAGGGTAAGGGAGACGCATAGAACTGGGTAAAATGCTGATCCTGGCCGGTCAGCAGAACCGGAAATAAACAACTTATTCCAGCCGAAATAATCCGTAAACTCCGCAACATACACTTGGGTTTTCAAAACCGGGAACGGAAACTTCCCCGGGAAGTGGTCAAAAGTAGCGCTTAATTTGAACTCTAAGTGAACGGTTTTTTGCGGAATCTTATTATTTTTGGCGCAACGGCTTGAATATCACTCCATAATTCAATTCAATCTCGCCCATGCCCTTTGGGATCTGTCCTTTCAGCGTCATCCCGGTGCGAAGTATGCCTTCCCACCGAAGCGAACTGCTTTCCCAGTTGCTTTTTGGCGAGCTGTTTGAAATCCTGGAAACAAAGGGGCGGCAATGGTATCGGGTCCGGTGTTCCAACGACCATTTTGTTGGCTGGATTGAGCAGGCGCAATGCAAGCTGATCACTCCCGGTGAATTTGAGCAATACCGCGATAACTTTGCCTACAGCCTGGAATTGGTCCAGGCGGTTATGGGACCGGACCATTTTATCCCCGTGACCATGGGCGCCCGGTTGCCTAATTTCGATGGGCTTCATTTCCGGTTTGGCGATCTGGTATACACCTTCAGCGGTCAAGCTCTGACGACAGGCGATATCCGGCCTGGCGCCGACTTTCTATTGAAAATTGCCAAGCGGTACTTAAGTACGCCTTTTCTGTGGGGAGGCCGCTCCCATTTGGAATGGATGCCCCGGGTTTTGTTCAACTCATTTACCAATTTGCCGGTATCTATTTGCCCCGGGAAGCGGAAGCTCAAATCGATTCTGGGGAAGTCGTCGATTTTATTGAAAAGGCGCAGCCTGGCGACCTGGCTTTTTTTGAAAATAAAGCCGGAAAAATTGTGCACGTAGGAATGATCATGCCGGAAAACCGAATCATCCGCCTTCGGCGCTGTCCGTATAGACCTGCTTGACCACTACGGCATTTTTAACCTCGAGCAAGGCCGCTACACCCGCCGCCTCCGCCTGATCAAACGCCTGCTCCCTTCAACCGGTTCTCCCGCCAACTCCTTACTCCCTGAATCCGAACCTGCCTACAAACAAGCGGAACTCTTCTAGCTAAATTAAAGAGGCGCAAGGCCAAATCGCCCCGCGCCCCTTCTAAGGTCCAATGTCTAGCGCCTAACGTCTAACCCCGTTTCCACCAAGGGCGGGCATAGATGGTTTTTTGCTCCCCATTAGGCAGGGTTACGGTAGCGATCGGATCGCAAAGGCCAGGGCCGTTGTCGTAGTCGATGGTCCATGTTTTGTTGTTCACCGTGATCTGGACCGCGCCTCGCTCAAACCAGCGGCAATTGGCATTGCGCACGAGCGGCTCGGTAATCGTCTTGGTGAATGCGTTGCCGTTGCGGTTGACTCCCTTGCCAGAACCCGTTATCACAAAGACATCGTCCAGGTGGATCTTGGTGTTGAACCCTGTGATTTGGGTACGGGTGTAATCGTTCGACCAAGTCACTACTTTGCCATTGGGATACGTGATTTTTCCACTGGTCAGTTGCCAGGTAAAATAAGGATACCCTTTGTCGTTCTTGCCTTTGTAGGTGATGGTCCGCACGCCTTCTACTTTGGCGCTATCGATCGTGAAGTTCTCCAGGGTGACAATACGGGTGGCGCCGGCCACATTCAGGGAGTCGGATTGCACAATAAGGATCTTTCCGGTCCTCGTGCGGCCTCCGCGGCCCTGGCAACCGTCCGTTCCATAGTCAATAACGATAGTCCGTGGGAAAGAATTCCGGTTGGGGGTAACGGTAACCGTTGGGCATTTAGAACGGATCGAAATGCCGAGCCCCAATTCTTCCATGGTCATATCGATTTCTTCTTCGACGTCCTCCGAGAAGTCAAACGCGAGGGCCACGTCTTCTGAATCTTCGGTGAAATTTTCCGTTACGATCTCGTCGTTTTCGTCTTTGGTACATGCATTGAAGCTAAGGCCTATAGCCGCGAACAGGAAAAGAAACAAAAATGCCTTTTTCATAATTGGATATGTTTTTTTAATAAAGTGGTAAAAAACTACTTTCCGGGGTGCGCACATTCGGATGAGCAGGGAAGAATCGCAGGTGAAGGTTGTTTTCGCGATTCGTTGGTATAGACTTTAGCGTTTGAAAGAAGTTTAAATGCGTTTTGTTAAATTTTTTCTCCAAATCGAAAAACCATTGGAAGGCAACCAGTCTATTACGCAGAACCTTTTCGTAATTCCCCGCAATGGCGTACCTTTACCGGTATGAGCCGCAAAGGAAGAATCATTTTAGACTCCGACCGGTTTGCGCTGACCATCGACCGGTTATGTTATCAGCTGGTGGAGGAGTTTGACGACTTCAGGGATACCTGCCTGATTGGCATCCAGCCAAAGGGGACGTTGTTGCAGGATCGCATATACCGGCGACTGGTCGACCACCTGGGGATCGACCATATCGCCAACGGGAAGCTGGATATCACCTTCTACCGCGACGATTTTCGGCGCAGAGAACGCCCTTTGGAAGCCAGCGTGACTGAAATTGACTTTCTGGTAGAAGACAAAAACGTGGTCCTTATCGATGACGTCTTGTATACCGGCAGAACGGTGCAGGCGGCGCTTACGGCCCTTAATCACTACGGACGGCCCCGGGCAGTGGAATTGCTGTCGCTCGTTGATCGCCGCTTTAACCGGCAATTGCCCATCTTTTCGACGTTTACCGGGATCCGGGTCGACGCGTTGGATGAAGCCTACGTTAAGGTTGAATGGAAAGAAATCTCCGGAGTGGATCAGGTTCTCCTTTTCGCGAACAAACAAGAAGCACAGTAGGCAATGGCTGCCATGACCCAACAACTTAGCACCCGGCATCTCCTGGGAATTAAAGACCTCACCGCTGAGGATATCCGGCTCATTTTTCATACCGCAGACAGCTTCAAAGAGGTAATTAACCGCCCTATAAAAAAGGTGCCTTCTTTACGGGATATCACCATCGCCAATTTGTTTTTTGAAGACTCGACGCGAACCCGTATCTCCTTTGAGTTGGCAGAGAAACGCCTGTCGGCTGATGTGATTAATTTTTCTGCTTCTTCTTCTTCCGTCAAAAAAGGAGAGACGTTGCTGGACACCGTCAACAACATCCTGTCTATGAAAGTGGATATGATCGTTATGCGGCATCCGGCGCCCGGGGCATGCAAATTTTTAGCCGGACATATTGGCGCCAACATCGTCAATGCCGGGGACGGAACCCATGAGCACCCGACCCAAGCTCTATTGGACGCGTTTTCGATGCAGGAACAAATTGGAGATCTAAAAGGTAAACATGTCGCTATTTTTGGAGATATTCTCCACTCCCGGGTGGCGCTGAGCAATATTTTCTGTCTTCAGAAGCTCGGAGCCAAAGTCCGGGTTTGCGGCCCACCTACCCTGATTCCCAAGTATATCGATCAGCTTGGGGTTGAGGTAGATTACGATGTGCGCAAAACGCTTGCCTGGTGCGATGTCGCCAACGTGCTTCGCATTCAGTTGGAGCGGCAGCACATTCGCTATTTTCCCACGCTTCGGGAATACGCCCAGTATTTTGGGATTAACAGGCCTCTATTGGACAGCCTTGACAAGAAAATCGTCATCATGCACCCGGGGCCAATCAACCGGGGGGTGGAAATTACCAGCGATGTGGCCGACTCCGAGCATTCCATTATTCTGCAACAAGTGGAGAACGGCGTCGCTATTCGAATGGCCGTTCTTTACCTGCTCGCTGTTCGAAACTAAGCGGCAGATAAAACACACGGAAGGGACCCGGCGTTACTTTGGAAACCATTTGATCGTCTAATTCCAACAAAACAGTAACTCAGCTATGTTTAAGCGCGTGACTATCCTCTCCTTTTTTGTTCTGGCTTTGGCTCAGCAGGCCTTGGCTGGAAATGGCGGTTATTCAATCTCGGTAACCATTGATGGGTTTACCGAAAAGGAGTTATACCTGGGATACTACCTCGGGGATAAACAATATCTCAGGGATACAGCGGTTGCCAATGCACAAGGAGCCTTCGTTTTTCAAGGCGACGAACCCATTCCCGGCGGGGTTTACCTGATCGTCCTCCCGCCCAACAACAACTTTTTTCAAATCCTGGTAACGCAAAAAGAGCAGCAATTCAGTATCCAGACGACTCTCGAGAAACTGAGCGATAATATCCAGTTTAAGGGATCCCAGGAAAATGCGCTGTTTTATCAGTATATCAACTTCCTGTCTGCCCGGAGTAAGGAGGCGGAAGCGATCAATAAGTCGATCAAGGAAACCCAGGATGCCGCTCAAAAAGAAAAAGGGCAAAAGGAACTGGAAGCCCTGAATGGCAAGGTCAAGGCATATCAGGAGGAGTTTGTCCGTGCCAACCCCAATTCCTTTGCAGGGAAGATTGTCGCCGCCAATATCAACGCGGACATTCCGGATTTTGAAGGCACGGAAGAGGAGAAAATGATGAAAACCCTTTATTATTTGAGGGAACATTATTTCGACCGCCTGGACCTGGCTAACCCGGATTTGCTGCGAACTCCTTTCCTTTTTGAAAAGATCGATTATTTTGTCAACAAACTCCATTTCCAGCATCCGGATTCATTGGCTATTGGGATCGACACCATATTGGCCCGGCTGAGGCCCGCAGAGGAGTCGTTCAAGTATTACCTGGTGCATTTTTTGAATTCGTTTGCAACCTCCAAGCTGGTGGGCATGGACGCGGTGTATGTTCATCTGGTGGATACGTACTACGCGGTGGGCGACGCTTCCTGGATAGCGGAAGAGCAGCTCAAAAAGATCATCGACAATGCCCGGGTACTGAAGCCGCTGCTCATCGGCAAAACCGCCCCGGATATCCAGATGCAGAAACGGGATGGAACCAAGGTTAAATTGTCGGAGGTGAACGCGGAGTACACGATCTTGTACTTCTGGAGGTACGACTGCGGGCATTGCAAGGAGCAAACGCCGGTGGTGAAAGCCTTTTATGATAAATACAAAGCCAAGGGCGTGAAGATCTTTGCCGTCTGTGTTAAATTCAGGGACGAGGTTGGCGACTGCTGGAAATACGTCGACGAGAACGGAACGGGGGATTGGCTGCACACGATTGATCCCTATCTCGAATCCCGGTATTACACCATGTACAACGTCAAAACGACGCCTCAAATCTATATCCTCGACCGGAACAAAGAAATCCTTTCCAAGAATATTGGCGCAGAGCAATTGGAGGAGGTCATCGACAAGATCATTGAAATGCGCAAAAGCGAGCAATAAGCGCTTACTTCAACTTCAGGTTTCTGGCGATACGGGCAAAAATTGCAGGGGCAAAGCGGTTTATTAGCACTGCCAAACCTTCTTTTTTTGCGATAATCGCCTCCCGTTTATGCTTTTTTATCACCCTGAGTGCCTTTTTTGCGAAAACATCGGGCGGAAATCCCCCTTTGGTGCTCTCCGCCATGACGCTGTTTGGAGAACCGTCCCCCCGGAGCGCATTTATGGTCACATTGGTATGCACATACCCGGGGCAAATCAGGCTTACCCGAATCCCGTCCGGGTATAACTCGGCGCGCAGGCTATCAAAAAATCCATGAAGGGCATGCTTGGAGGCAGCGTACGCCGAGCGGTAGGGGGCTCCAAATTTCCCCATCACACTGCTTATCACCACAATCTGCCCGGTACGTCTCGTCTGCATGTGCGGGGCAACCGCTTTGGTCAGGGCAATGGTCCCAAAATAATTGACATCCATGATTTGGCGGTCTACCGAAAGCTGGGTGCCAAGGGCCAGCTCCCGCTGGGAAATGCCGGCATTGTTGATCAGGATGTCGATGGCGCCGAAGGAGGAGATTACTTCTTCAACGGCCTTTGGAATGGCATCCTGGTCGCTGACGTCTAATGGAATAACACAGACGGTATCGGGATTTTTACACCTGGATCTTACTCGTTCCAGCTCTTCCGTTTTTCTGCTGGACAAAACCAGCCGCGCTCCCTCCTCGTTTAAGGCATAGGCAAGATATTCGCCAATTCCGGAAGAGGCCCCGGTGATCCAAACGAGTTTGTTTTGGAAATACATAACCCAAACGATTAGAATTTAAAGAGAAAAACCGCCGGGCAAAGGTAATCATCTGCAGCTCAAGTGTGAATTTTTTATGCCAAAAGAAGACACTTCAGGGAACTCAAATGGAACAAGGCAGGCTGGAAGGCTTTTTGCCCTTTTGGCTGGTTTATATTACCTTTGTATTCATTCTGAAAACCTGACACATGAAGACGGTCTATTTCGTCCGGCACGCCAAATCGAGTTGGAGCAACGAATCCCTTAGCGATATCGAACGACCCCTAAATAAAAGGGGGCTCAAGGATGCGCCCATGATGGCCAGAAAACTCAGGGAGAAAAGAGTGAAGCCCGATTTATTCCTTTCCAGCCCCGCCAAGCGCGCACTGACCACCGCTGAGATCTTCGCAGCCAGTTTGGATGTGGACGCCATTCGGGTAGAGGCCCAGCTCTATGAAGCCTTCCCGGAGGACGTTCTCCGGGTAATCCAGGGCGTGGAAGACGCCGTTCAGATCCTTTTTGTATTTGGCCACAACCCGACGTTTTTCGTTCTGGCGAACCGGTTTTCCCAATCCGAACTGGATAATGTTCCAACCTGCGGCATCGTTCGCGTGGATGCCAATATAGATTCCTGGAGGGATTTTCGGGAAAATACCGGACGAATGGCTGAATTCCTTTACCCCAAACTGTTCGATTCATGACCTATTTCTGGAAAAGGCATTCATTCCGGGTATTGCGGGGTATTTTTTTACCTGTTCTTCTCTTTTCGGGAATGGCTTGCGTAAAGAAACAGACGGAGCCCTCCATGCCGAGGGATAAGATGGTAAAGCTTTTGGTAGATGTTCATTTGGCGGAGGCCGCGCTGCAAAATGTCTTTGGCGCCGCCAAAGATAGCCTGGCGGAAGTGTATTACAAGGACATCTGTGCTATCCATCGGTTGAACCGCCAGCAATTGGACAAAGTCCTGGCGGAGTTGCGGCAAAATCCATTGGTCATGTCGGAAACCTACCGGGAAGTGATCCAACGCATAGAGCGAAGAAATGAGCCGGAGGGAAAGGATTAACAATTATTTAAACCCCGCTTAATCTGGCCGGAGGAAGTTTGTGCTAGCTTTGCTTAATTTTTAAATCTTTTCACCCCTCCATGGAGAACAATAAAATCCTGATAGTCGACGACGAGCCGGATATTCTGGAGTTCCTCAAATACAATCTCGAAAAAGAAGGCTATGAAGTCCTGACGGCCAATGATGGGGAAGAAGGCGTTATGATTGCGGAAAAAGAACACCCGAGTCTGATTATTCTGGATATTATGATGCCCAAAATGGATGGGGTAGAAGTATGCCGGAACCTGAGGTCGAAGCCGGATTTTGCCAATACCATCATCGCCTTCCTGACGGCCAGAGAGGAGGATTACTCCCAGATTGCCGCCCTCGATGTCGGAGGCGACGATTACATCACCAAACCGATCCGACCCAGGGTTTTCCTAAGCCGGATCAAGGCGTTGATGCGCCGCTCCGAACGCGCGCCGCTCATAGAGGAAGAGGGCAATACCATCCGCCTGGGCGATCTGACGATAGACAAGGAGCGAGTTAGCGTCATTAAGGGCGCCCGGACTATAGAGCTTGCGAAAAAAGAGTTTGACCTCCTGTTCCTCCTGGTTTCCAAGCCCGGAAAGGTCTTTTCGCGGGAGGAAATTTTCAATAAAGTCTGGGGTACGGATGTGATCGTTGGAAACCGGACCATCGATGTGCATATTCGCAAACTCCGGGAAAAAATTGGCGAAGACCATATCAAAACCATCAAAGGGATCGGGTATAAATTTGAATTTTGATGGTTAAAAATCCCACCCCTCAACGGATTGCTCTGCTTTCTGCGCTCATCGATTTAGCCATGGCTCTGGCAAGCCTCCTTCTGTTCTATTTTTTTCCGCCAGTTGGGCCTTGGCGATGGGTCATATTCGGGGTTTGGGCGGCCATTTTTTTTGTGGTGGTCTTCCGAATCAATATTTATTTCCTCCGTCAGTACATATACCGAAAGATCAAGCTGATCTATAAAACCATACGCCAGGAAAAACTCCCCCCGGAGGAAAAGCCTCGCTTGATCGATATGCGGAGAAATATCATTGAGGAAGCCGAGCAAGAGGTGGCCGACTGGGCAGAGCGCCAGCGCACGGAACTTCACAAGTATAAAACCTGGGCGGATTACCGAAGGGATTTTCTCGGCGACATCTCGCATGAACTCAAAACGCCGATATTTAATATTCAGGGCTACCTCGATTCCCTTATTGATGGCGGTTTGGAAGACCCGAGGGTGAATAAACTCTTCCTGCAACGGGCGGCAAAAAATGTGGAACGTCTGCAAACCATCGTTCTCGATCTGGAAACCATCTCCCGTCTGGAGTCAGGTCAATTGATTCTGGAGCTTCAAACCTTCGATATCAAAGAACTGACCAAAGAAGTTTTCGAGGATATGGAGATCAAAGCCGCAGAGAAGAACCTCTCCCTGGAGTTTAAAGAAAAAGCCTCCTTTCCGATGAAAGTGCGCGCCGACCGGGAAAAGATCCGCCAGGTGCTGGTTAACCTGATCCAGAATTCCATCAAATACGGAGTTCCCAATGGCAGAACCCGGGTGGGATTTTATGACATGGACCGCATGGTACTGGTTGAAGTCGCCGATAATGGGGTTGGCATCCCTAAACAACATCTCTCTCATATCTTTGACCGGTTCTACCGGGTAGACAAAAGCAGGTCCAGAGACCAGGGCGGTTCCGGACTTGGCCTCTCTATCGTTAAACATATCATTGAAGCCCACAAACAAACCATTAACGTGCGCAGTACGCCCAATTTCGGCTCTACGTTTGGCTTTACCCTGGAAAAAGCCTGAATTCCTCCCGTGATTCCCCTTGTTTTATCCCGACAAGAACGCAGTTGGTGCACCCTTTTTGCCGGTATATACCCAAAATATAGCGGATTTGTAGGTATATAAGCTACAAAGCTCTGCATTTTGGCTATATCTTTGCGGCGGATTTTTTTGTCATAGAAGTTGGCTCTTTCTTACTTTGGGCCATTTTTTGAACCTGATTGAACATGATCACACTTTCGAATATTTTCATCCAATATGGGGACCGGATCCTCCTTAACCGCATTAACCTGGTGATCGGCCCCCAGGATAAAGCCGGCCTGGTGGGCCGCAACGGGGCAGGCAAATCCACCCTTCTGAAGATTATTGCCGGAGAAATGAGTCCGCATGATGGCAAAGTGGTGCGCCCAACCGGAAGCACCCTGGGTTTTCTTCACCAGGAAATGGATATTCCTAAAGGCAAGTCGGTTCTGGAAGAAACCATGACCGCCTTTGCCGAATTTCGCGCGATGGAGGAACAACTCGAAAAAATGCACGAGGAGTTGGATCATCGCACCGACTACGAAAGCGATTCGTACCACCAATTGCTGGATGATTTTACCTCCTTAAATGACCGCCTGCATGCCATGGGCTCAGGGTCGGCGCAAGGAGATGCCGAGCGGGTGCTCAAAGGCCTGGGTTTTAAACAAAAAGACCTCACCCGGCTTACCGATGAGTTTAGCGGCGGCTGGCAGATGCGGATTGAACTGGCGAAAATGCTGTTGCGACGCCCGGACTACCTGCTGCTCGACGAACCTACCAACCACCTGGATATCGAGTCCATTCTGTGGCTTGAAGGTTTTTTGAAAGATTACTCCAAAGCCGTTGTCGTTATTTCTCACGACCGGGAATTTTTAAATAATGTAACCAAAAGAACGGTAGAGGTCGAATTGGGTAATGTTTTTGATTATAAAGTTGCGTATAAAGAATTCGTAGCCTATCGGCAGGACCGGAGAGAAAAACAAAAAGCGGCTTTCGACAACCAACAACGCGTCATCGCGGATCGGGAACGAACGATCAACCGGTTCATGGCCAAGGCGACCAAAACGAAAATGGCTCAGTCCATGCAAAAACAGCTCGATAAGCTGGATCGCATAGAGCTCGAAGACGAAGACCTTTTGGTCATGAACCTCCGTTTTCCTCCGGCGCCAAGGTCTGGGCACGTAGTGGCGGATGCCAAACGCCTTCAAAAGCGCTATGGGGATTTGCTGGTCCTCGACGGGGTGGACTTTCATATTGAACGCGGCGAACGCGTGGCTTTTGTCGGGCAGAATGGCCAGGGAAAGTCAACGCTAGCCAAAATGATCGTCAATGAAGTTCCCTCTTCCGGTGGTACGCTTCAGCTTGGACACAACGTTCAGATTGGCTATTACGCCCAAAACCAGTCAGAGGCCCTGAAATCGGGCAACACCGTTCTGGAGACCGCAGAAAACGAATCTCCGGCTGAAATGCGCCCCAAAGTGCGGGCTATTCTCGGGGCTTTTATGTTCAGCGGAGAGGATGTGGAAAAGAAGGTGTCCGTACTCTCTGGCGGCGAACGGGCCCGCCTGGCCTTGGCCTGCTTATTGCTCAAACCGTTCAACCTTCTGGTGCTGGATGAGCCTACCAACCACCTGGATATGCTTTCCAAAGACGTGCTGAAAAAAGCCCTGATGGAATACGATGGCACCCTGCTGGTGGTCTCCCACGACCGGGATTTTCTCGGCGATCTAACCACCCGGACGATCGAGTTCAAGGACCGGAAATTGTACGAGTTCCTTGGCGATGTAAACTATTTTCTGGATAAACGCGCGCTGGACAATATGCGGCAGGTGGAACTGCAAAAGCCCGCAGCCGTTATGTCTGCTCCTGCGGGAAATGGACAACCTGCGACGGAAAAAAAGAAGCCTGCGCTAAGCTTTGAGGACCGCAAGCGCCTTCAGCGTGCCGTTCAGAATGCGGAGAAGAAAATTGAGAAATTGGAAGAAGAAATGGCGAAATTTGAAGTAGATATGGCAGATACTGCGTTCTTTAGCCGCCCCGGCGCCCAAAACGCGATGCAGCAGTATCAGGAAAAAAAACAAGAACTCGAACGCGCTATGCTTCAATGGGAGCAAGCCCAAGCTGAATTGGAAGAAGCTGAATAACCAAATACGCATGGAATCATTTCCCCTTTTCTTGCAAGTTGATACGACCAGTGTTGGATACAAAGTGGGAGTTCAGATCGGAAGCTGGCTCCCTTTCCTGGTCATTGCCATTGTTGCCCTGCTGATTATCGTCAAAGGGTATCGGCATAAAGGAGAGGATTGACGCGATGTACGAAGTAGGATTTACGAAGTACGATTTACGAAGTAGGATTTTTGAGGGTAGGTGGTAGGGTTATTTGTTTGTTTTTTCGAATTCGGATTTCACCACATCTGGATCTATATCGAGGAGTTCTTTAAAAGCCAGCGGCTGGATGCGGGAGGGATCGAAGCGGAATATCCAAAAATTATTCCCATCCGGGATATTTTTGACTACGGCGAGGCTGTACTCGTAGTATTTGCTTTGCCAGTATTCGAAATTTACATTGGCCTGCAACTGGATGCGGAGCAAATTGGGAACGGTTCCTTTGGGCAACCCATAAGTAGGCGGAGCGATAAGTTTCCATCCTCCGTTGTTCGTAATTTGGTCGAGTTGAGATACCAATAAAGCCAGCTCATAAGGAAGTTCCTGCCCCCGGATCGTCTTCGTGTATTCGCCTTCGAATACCCGGATCATGGTTACTGGTGCGTAGTATTGAGAAATGGGAAATTCCTCCGGGATACGCCAAAGATTGGCACTTTCCATCGATTGTTTGAGCGCTGTCCACTGGGCTTCCGGGAGTTGCTGCAGGTGGGTTCCCATTAAAGACGTATACGCTTTGCCTTCGTACGTGACATGTCCCGTATGATAAAGGCTGAGGACAAAGTCGGGGCACCCTTTTTGGGAACAATATCGCGTGTATTCCAGGACTTTTACTTTTTCAGCCGCTCCTCCGCCTGCGGAGATCAGCGAGCAGCCTGAGGCGAGAATAAAGAAGGGGAGGACCAAACCGCAGTGAAAGGGCTTCATAAGGGGAGGATTTTGGGGTAAGGGGGAAATAGATGCATCGCGTTTTAAGGGAAGACCAAGACAACTAATACCGTTCCATGCTGGCCCGGGTAACTTCTTTGGGTACGAGGATGATCTCGGTCCTGCGGTTCAGCGATTGTCCTTCCTTGGAGTTATTAGAGGCAACCGGCGCATAAGAACCTCGTCCTGCAGCCGTAAGCCGTTGAGGGTCTATCCCTTGGGCGATTAGTTCTTTGCATACCGCTAAGGCACGGGCGGTGCTTAACTCCCAGTTTCGGTCGGTAGAGCCGGTATTGTCGGTATGTCCTTCAACGATGATGTCCATGTTCGTCTCTTGGTTTAAGGCTGTGGCTACGGATCGCAGGGTCGCTTTACCGCGGTTGTCCATTTGACTGGATCCCGATTTGAAAAGCAGATCCTGGCTGACGGTGATATAAATCCGGTCGGACGTCTGCCTAACAGACAAATTTTTGTCCTGGATATTGTCCTGAAGCGAAGTGCTAAGATTGCTTTGCGCGCGGCTAAGGCTTCGGTCTCTTGCCTCCAATTGAACCTGCAGGTCCAGGATTTCCTGGTTCCTGACATCCAGGGTTTGGGAATATTGGGTTTCCATAGATTTGATGCGCTGCTCCCGAAGCGTGAGATCTTGTTGAAGTTGGGCTAGCTTTTGGTACTGATCTTGAACTTCCACCGTCCGGGAGTCTGCCTGATTGCGCAAACTTTGCTGCATGTCAGAGGAGGTATTCAGCATTTCCCGGTTCTGGTTCACGATATTGGTGTACCGCTGGAGTAGTTCCTGATAGCTTTGGTTCAGGCTGATATTGGTGGAGCGCAACTGTTCGACCGTTCGCACGGTTTGAAGGTAATCGGCATTCAGTTCCTGGAATTCGGAGCTTTCTTCCAGGCTAAGCTGATGGATCGAATCCTGAAAAGCCACTTTCTTTTCCAACGCGTCTTTTTGGTTGACCAAGTCGAGGTGTTGCCTTTGGGGAACGCAACTTCCCAGGCCAAAAAAGAGCGCTATCGCCCATATTACGAAGCTGAATTTTTTCATGGCATTGGTTTTTGAACGACCCCAAAAAGCGGGGAAACCCGTTCGGGACGATCATGGCGCAGGTCTACGGATTGGGGATTCCCCAATCCACTTCACGTCATGTATTAACAAATATACAGGATTTTATCCAATCCGTTTCCTCGAAGCTTTCCATAGATTTGCGGAGAAAAAACAAGGCGTTGTTTACCTTTATGCGCGTCTTTTTTCTGGCGTCTTTTTTCTGGCAAAATACCTTTGCCTTTCCGAACGTTAGGCAAAAAACTGGTTTTTATGAAAGGAATGATTTTAGGCGTGTTGGCGTTCGTCCTTGCCCAGGTTCCCATGAGCGCTCAGTATGGTGCAATGACCTTAAGCGTTGGGCAGGGGAGCGGAAAAACAGGGTCTACGGTTTGTGTTAACCTGAACGCCACCGCGCTTCGGAGGATTATTTCCATGCAGTATTCCTTAAAATGGGATAGCAACGCCCTGGAGTTCGTCCAGGTGCGGAATTTTCGCCTCCCAGGACTTGCCCAGGAAAATTTTGGGCAGACCAAAACCAAAGAAGGAATCCTGACCTTTGCCTGGATCGACAATTCGCTCAAAGGGGTAGATCTTCCAGATGGAACTCCCCTGTATCAGATCTGTTTCAAAATTAAAGGCAAAGCAGGTTCTGCCGCTACAATTTCCCTGTCTCCTAAACCGACTCCTTATGAGGTGATTAATACATTTGAGCAATACATCCAATTGGTGGGGGTGTCGGGGAAGGTGGTGGTTAAAGGTTAGGGATTGGTGGTTAGTGGTTGGTGATTTTTACCAACCACCAACCACTAACCACTAACCACTAATACGCGATAGTCCCCAAATCGACAACAAACCCGTTGATTTTAAATTTCTTTTTCAGATTGTTGTTGTAGGTTCTGGCTTGTTCCTCTGATTGGAATGGGCCAAGGAGCATTTTGTAATGCGGCGTTTTACCATCGGGGCCGGGTTCTACGCTGACGAGGACATTGTCAAACCACTTGCTTTGCAGTTGGGTGATTTGCTGGAGTAAGTTGTCCGGGCTGTTTAGGGACATGACCTGGACGCCAAAGCCCTTATTAGCGGATTGGTGCAGGGCAATTTTAAACAAGCCGAATTTCTGGTCTGGGTTCCTGGCGAGGGGGTATGTTTTTTCATTGACCTGAACGGGCGTCGCTTCGGAACCTTTGGCTGCCGAAGTTGGTTTAGCGGGCGGCGTTTCCGCTTTAACTACCTGCGCTTTGGCAGGGGGTTCGGCAACGACAGGCGGCGGCGTATTGATATTCGTGGTGGAGACGGTGGGCGCCGCTGGTTTGGTCTCCTTGATATTCGTGTTGGGGACGGTGGGCGCCGCTGGTTTGGGCTGCGAGGTCTCGTCCACTTTGCCGACTACTTCCAAAACCACATTGGCGGTGCTGGTTTCATTGCTTAGTCCGATCCGCCGGCCGGAGGCGGAAGAAAGTTCGATAATTCTCCCGGAAATATAGGGTCCCCGATCGTTAACGGTAACGACGACCGACCTTCTGGAGGCTTCGTCGGTGCGGGTTACGCGCAATTGGGTTCCCATAGGATGGATCTTATGGGCGGCCGTTAGCTGGTTCTTGTCGTAAGGTTTGCCGGAAGCGGTCTTGCTGCCTTGAAAACTGGCCTGGTAAACCGCTGCAATACCGGTTTCCTGTGCATGCAGAACGGAGGTTGCCGAAATAATGGCAAAAAGGGCTAGAAAAGAAAAGGATTTGTTCATGTGAAACCGTTTTAGAGATACAACATCAAATATACCAAATTACCTGCGTTAAACAATGTTTTTGCGAAGCAATTGTATGGTAGGCTTTGTTTAACTATTACCTTACTGCCAGGAATAATTTGGGATAACTTGGAAAGAAACGAAAATGCAGGATAGCGTAACGCCTTAGATGACCGACCTTAATCCATGCAGGAGTCCAAGGGCGATGAGAATCGATCCGATGATCTTGTTCATCCACAAACCGACAAACGATAAACGGGCAACAATGATTTGGCTCAGCCGGGCATAGGTAAGCAAGGCGAACAGCTTCCCGAAACCAACGCCCAAAAGAAAGGCCAGAATCAGTTGAAGGGCCATGTGCGTAGACAGGGTCAGATGTTGGGCTGTTTTTAAGTAGGCCAGCACCACCACCCAAAAGGGAATCGCTTGTGGGTTGATTACGGCAATAAAGATTCCATGCAGGAAATCCCCCTGGGCAGTAGATTTTTTATCTTCTTCCTGCGGTTTTTTCAAAAAGAACATGGCTCCCATCCCAACAAATACCAGCACGGCTAGCATTTTGGCAATCCAGCTTTCTTCGATCCAACGGCTGACCGACAAGCCGAAATGGAGGGCTACCAACGACTGAGGGACTTCCACCATAGCGGCGGCAAGGGAGAAGAAAAAAGCGCTTCGAAAACTCCGGCTGATCGCGGTGTCGATTACCGATAAATTGATGGGCCCGAATGGCATGGTCCCCAGATAGCCAATGATAAAGACCAAAAAAAAGACCAACAGAGGGGTTGCTTCCAAGGTGTTCGTTTTCTGCCGCAAAGATCCGCAGGATTTTCGAAAAATGCCAAGCAAGGATTCCATTGTTAGCAATAATTTAAACTTGAACGCCTGATTACTTCAAGCCCGGATTGTATAGAGGTGAACCGAAACGGTCCGTTTTTTGTATTTTTATGGCCGAAACACCGGCATAACTAAAGGAGACGAATCATGAGCAAGCAGGGAAGGGTCCTGGTAGCAATGAGCGGAGGAATCGATAGTACCGTCACCGCCATGCTGTTGCATGAGCAGGGGTATCAGGTGATTGGGATAACGATGAAAACCTGGGATTACGCCAACTCGGGAGGATCTAAAAAGGAAACCGGTTGTTGCAGCCTGGATTCCATCAACGATGCGCGTCAGGTTGCCGTGAATATGGGGTTTCCTCATTTTATCATTGATATCCGGGATGAGTTCGGGGATTACGTGATCGACAATTTCGTGGAAGAGTACCTGGCGGGCAGAACGCCCAATCCCTGTGTCCTCTGCAATACTCATATAAAGTGGAACGCCCTCCTTAAAAGAGCGGATGCGCTGGATTGCGAATTCATCGCTACCGGCCATTACGCCCAGATCGCGGAACTTGGCGGGAGGAAATTTATCCGCCGGCCGGCCGACCGGAATAAGGACCAATCCTACGTGCTCTGGGGGTTGAGCCAGGAAGCGCTGCATCGCAGCCGATTTCCGCTGGGGCATTTAACCAAGCCCGAGGTCCGGAAAATTGCTTTTGATGCCGGGTATGCTGAGCTGTCCAAGAAAGCGGAGAGCTACGAAATTTGCTTTGTTCCCGATAACGATTACCGGGGATTTCTCAAACGCAAAGCGCCGGGGCTGGAGTCTCAGCTGGCCGGAGGCCTTTTGTCAATGCAAAAGGGAGGTGCTGGGTAAACACCAGGGGTATCCTTTTTATACCATTGGCCAGCGAAAAGGACTTGGAAAGGCTTTTGGCGAACCCATGTATGTGACGGATATCCTTCCCGAAACCAATACCGTCGTTTTGGGCCCTGTGGAAGAATTGGTGCGCAACGGGATGCAAGCGTATCAAATCAATTTGCAAAAATACGCGTCCATCCCTCCGGGGCTTGAAGTGGCAACCAAGATTCGGTATAAGAGCGAACCGGCGTTGAGCTTGATATCCCCGATGGAGAACGGGCGCATTGCCGTAGAGTTTATGGCCAATGTAAGTGGGGTAGCCCCTGGCCAGTCCGCCGTTTTTTATGAAGAAAACGATCTGGTTGGCGGCGGGATCATTTATAATGGGTTTCTGGATACCAGCCGCCAATGAAAAAGTCCTTGTATTGGGCCTTGCTGGGATGCGCAACCATTTCCTGTTCGATGCAGGAAACAGACAATTATTCCATCGACTTCGCCCATTCCTACTATCCCTTGCGTCTTGGAGAAATCCGCCTGTTTGCTTTGGATAGCCTTATTTTTGATCCAGCCGCTTCAGGAACCCGGATCGATAGCAGCAGGACCTATGTTATGGAAATCGTCCGGGACACCCTCCGGGATCTCTCAGGAAACCCCTATTACCGCATCGAACGATACGAACGCAAGGATTCTGTTGCGCCATGGAAAATAAGCCGGGTGGCGACGGAGCGATTGGACGGCCAGCGTCTGGTGCGCACGGAAGACAATCTTCCACTGGTCAAGATCGTCTTCCCTCCTTCCCTTGGCCTTACCTGGAACGCCCTGGTTTTTGTCGGGGAGAACCGGAAAGTGGAAGTCGCCGGGGAAAGCCTCGAAATGTTTAAGGGCTGGTCGCCTCGTATTGAAGCGTACGATGCCCCGTTTAGCTACGCCGGCAAGGCGTATGCAACCACGCTTGGAGTAATGGTTGCCGATTTTGACTCCAAAATCGAACTGCGACATATAAAAGAACGCTATGCGAAGGAGATCGGCCTTGTGTACCGGGAGCTGTATATTTTGGACACGCAGTGTATCGCCGCCTGCCAAAACCAGCCCTGGGAGAA
The DNA here is from genome assembly GCA_016707205.1 of Haliscomenobacter sp. GTDB lineage: Bacteria > Bacteroidota > Bacteroidia > Chitinophagales > Saprospiraceae > JADJPL01. The sequence continues at coordinate 79,468 of JADJHZ010000001.1, forward strand.
GAAAGCCGAAAAAGGCTTTATCCTCCGGGAATGGAGATTGAACTGATCATCTGTGATTATGCAAGACACCGAATTCATCGAAATAGGAAAAACCGGCCGCACCCATGGCACTTCCGGGGCCCTGAAGATCCTGATCAACGATCGGTATCTGGAGGACTTCGTGCAGTCCGATTTGGTCTTTCTGGAAATTAAAGGGAAAAAGATTCCTTTTTTTATCGAGGAGATCAGCGAAGCCAATGCGTTACTGGTCAAGCTGGAAGAAATTGATTCTCCCGAAGATGCCCATGCGCTTTGTGGCAAACCGGCGTACTTGCGCAAAGAAGATCTTCTTCCGGATAGCGTGCGGGAATCCCCTTCCCTCCAGCAATATGAGCGGTTCGTCGGATTCCTGATCAAGGACGCCCGCCTCGGCCCGCTTGGCCAAATCGAATCCATCCTGGAACTCCCTCAGCAATATCTTGCGGCGATAACCTTTCAGGGCAAAGAACGGCTTATTCCTATGCACCCGCAGTTGATCCTCGGCGTGGATCAGGATTTGAAGGAAATCCACATGGAACTTCCGGAGGGGATACTGGAAATGTAAGCGAAGTTGTCCAAGCCCTGGCAGCTGTCCAAATTTTATTTCCAAAGTGCCAGGAGACGGCTTGCCTGTTTCGCCCTGGCTTCCAGATTCTCCATTTTCGCCCGATTTGTTCAAATGGACTCTTTCTTTACGTCTCCTGCTGGACCCATCTTCCTTTTTTCCTTTTTTCCGTTATTTTTAGCATTTGTGAAGTAACTTTAGTTGGGAAAAAGGAAGATATGGGAAATGTATATAGCCGGAGCTACCAGATCGTATGGGGGGTAGTGTTTTTGCTGTTTTTCTCCGCGGGCGCCTTGCCGGGACAGACCCCGGCTGGATTTTTTTCCTGGGAGGATGCGGCATCGTTGACCGAAATAATAGATGCCACAGGGTTCCCAGCTGCGCTTGTGGTGCTGGAGAATGCTACCGATGCCAATGGCTTTACGGTATACTTCAAAAAGCCGTCCACTTGGAACTCTCCGGTGAAAATCCATTACTGGAACAACCTACCGGGTAATTCAGCTACGACCTGGCCCGGAGTAGCTATGACCCAGTGCGGCCTAATTGGGGATTGGTGGTCCTATACGTTTACCGGTACGACCTCCACCAACCTGTTGTTTCACGACGGCGCGGGAAAGCAAACCCCCGACCTTTCCCGGAGTTCGGATGGTTGGTATAACAATGGCGTCTGGTCGTCCACCGGCGCCTGTCCCCCGGTAATAGTTTCCCCGCCCATTCCGACCCCCGACGAACCGGTAACGATAACCTTTGACGCGACCGGATCGGCATTGGCCGGACTGCCCAAAGTCTATTTCCATTCCGGTGTTTCAGCTACCCTGGGGGCCTCTACCAACTTTGACTACTCCAAAGGGAACTGGGGGCAGGACGATGGGGTGGGTGCGATGACGAACACCGGCGGAAATATGTGGCAAATTGTCCTGCCTTCGCTTCGATCCTATTTCAATGTGCCTTCCACCGCCGATGTGTTTGGGTTGAATTTCCTGTTTCGAAGCGCAGATGGAGCAGCAAAAGAAGACTACAGCGGGGCCAATTACTTTAACCCGGTCAATACGGGCAATTATTTTACGGTTACCAACCCGGCGTCCTCTCCCCATTTGGCGCTGATTGGTACGCCGTTTAACCTGACTTCTACCGCCAATACCGCGCCGCAAAGCTGGACCCTGGAAGAGGTAGACGCCAATGATGTGGTGATTTCTCAAATTGCCACTCAAACCGGTGGCGCTTCTTTTACCCAGGCCATTACCCTTTCGAATACGTCCCTTAGGCGCTTTAAGGTCAGTGCCGCTTTCCCTGGAGAGACCAAAGCCAAGTTTTTTGAGGCCCAGGGATTCGGCCCGCTCTGCACCACTGCGCGTCCTTCCTGGACCCGGCCAGGGATCAATTACCATACCGGCGATCCGACTAAAGTCACCCTGGTGCTCCACGCGCCAACCTATACCCGGTTTAAGAAAGGAACCGGCTTCGAATCCGGCACGAATCCCACCACGCCCAAAAATGTGGTGCACGTGATCGGGAGTTTCAACAACTGGACCATCAGCGAATCCTATAAACTATGCCGGGACACCGACGGCTGGAACGGGACCACCGACAGCGACGGCGACGGCGACCGGGGCGATTACTGGTGGATCGAGCTTTCCGGCTTGACCCCAGGACAGGAGTACGTCTTCCAGTACCTGATCGATGGAAACCTGCAAGTGGCCGACCCGTATGCCGAGAAGATTTCCGACCCCGATGATGGCTACATCGCCTCCTCCACTTACCCAAGTCTGATCGCTTACCCTTCTGCCTATACCGATGGGCATCGGGCTTCGGTATTGCAGACCAATCAGGGGACGTTTTCCTGGACGGCCCCGGCGTTCAGTACCCCTTCTACGAACAACCTCAATATTTACGAGTTGCATTTCCGCGACTTTACCGAGGAAGGGACCTACCTGGCGGCTATTGACAAACTGGATTACCTCAAAGCCTTGGGTATCAATGCCATTCACGTAATGCCCGTTTCCGAGTTTGAGGGCAATTCGAGCTGGGGATATAACCCCAACTTCTATTTTGCGCCAGACAAAGTCTATGGGACCAAAAACGACCTCAAGAAGTTTATCAACGAATGTCATAAACGCCAAATCCAGGTATTTAATGACCTGGTGCTCAACCACGCGTTCTATTCCAACGTCATGGCGCGCATGTACTGGAATACCGCCCAAAATAAACCAGCGAACGACAATCCCTGGTTCAACCCCGACCACAAGGCCGTGGCAGACCCCGCCGGGTGGTGGGGCGTCGACTGGAACCACGAAAGCGAACATACCCAGAATATGGTGGACAGCATCCTGAATTTCTGGCTTCAGGAATACAACTTCGACGGGTTTCGGTTTGACTTCACGAAAGGGTTTACCCAAACCGCACAGGATGCGGGCGACCCCTGGGCCAGTTCGTACGACCTGGACCGCATCAACCTGCTCAAACGCATGGTAGACTCCATGTGGACGAATAACCCGGGTTCTGTCGCTATTTTCGAACACCTGGCCGAGAATGCCGAGGATAAAGTGCTGGCCGATTTCGGCATTCTGATGTGGAGTGGCGTCGGGCATCACAATGCGGTGAAAAATTTTATCCTGGGGTATAACGCAGACAACCCCGACATCTACACCTCCGGCATCTACAATGCATCCGGCCGCAATTTCAATTTCGCCAACTGGATGAGTTACATGGAAAGCCACGACGAGGAGCGCCAGGCGGTGGAGGTTATGTTGTATGGGAAAAACATCAGCACCGAAACCGATCCGGCGCTCAAGCTGTCCAAAACCGTCGACCGGCTGAAATTGGGGGCTTCCTTCAACCTGCTTTTTCCAGGGCCGCGCATGCTTTGGCAGTTTGAGGAACTCGCGTACGACATATCCATCAACTTCAACGGGCGAACGGGAGAAAAACCGGTCCATTGGGAATATTTCGACGACCCTACCCGGCGGGAGTTGTTCCGCCAGATGTCGACCCTGCTTTATTTGCGCAATACGTACCCGCTTTATGCGACTGCGCCCAATTACGATAATATCGGTTGGGGCGCAAACGCCATAACTACCCCCCGGCGGATGGCTCTGAACGACGGAAACGGGCATTACGTGATCGTCATCGGAAACCTCGACCCGGATTCGGGGCACGACGCCTACCCAAGTTACAACACCACCGGTACCTGGTACCGCTACAACGGCGACCCGGCGGTGGATGGAACCTCCTTTGCGGTTTCCAGCATGGGGTCTGCCTATTACCTTCAACCCAGCGAAGTGCTGGTGCTGACCAACTTCCCGGTCAATAATCCCGTTCTGGACGCTACCATGGTCAAGGTATCCGCCCGCACCCTGCTGAGCGGTCCCTACGATGCCAGCTCAGGTCTCATGCGCGATGATTTGCGATCCCAGAGCCTTATTCCAACCACCGAACCGTATACCGCGCTGGGGTATGCGTATACAGGGGGCGCCGGCAGCGAAACCATTAATCCCTCCGTGCTCGCTGTAACCGGCGAAGACGCTATCGTGGATTGGGTGGTGCTGGAGCTCAGAAGTGAAGTTACTCCCGGTACCGTAATGAAATCCAGACCCGCCCTTCTTCAGCGCGACGGCGACATCGTCGGGCTGGACGGGATCTCCACTGCGGTAGCGTTTTCGGGAGTTACGCCAGGGGATTATTTCCTTGCAGTGAAACACCGCAACCACCTCGGCATTGCTTCCGCATCGGCGGTTTATCTGAGCCCGGTGGCCTGCGCGATGGATTTTGCCCGGGGCGCCAGCGCAACCTATGGGAGCAATGCGCAATGGAATGCAGGGAATGGAAAAATGGGATTTTGGGCGGGGGATGCCAATGGAAATGGCCAGGTTCAAAATACCGATGTGGAAGAGGTATGGAAAATCCAGGTGGGTCTATCCGGATATTTACCAGGAGATTTTAACTTGAATGGGCAAGTACAGAATACCGATCTGGAGAGTTACTGGAAGATCAGCGTAGGAAAAGGGGTGCAGTTTCCCCAAAATTGAATAGACTTATTCGCACAATAAGATAGGGTATGTGTAAAAAATGGATTCTCTTAGTTCTAGTGTTTAAGCTTGGCGTTGGATTTGGCCAAACGCTGACGTTTACCCTGGCAAACCCTCAGGTTGTCAATGGGGGAGCAGATTTCGAGTTTGAGGTGCAAATGCATGCAAGCGCTGCCGGAAGTTACCATATCCGGGGGCAGGTGTATCTGAATTATAATACGGCGGCCTTTGGAAGCAGTATTGCAAGCGGGGTTACCGTAACTCGTTTAAACCTTTTGAATGAACAATTCACTGGTGCGGATAAATATAATATCCTTAATATTGTGGATAATACCTCCTCTAGACTAGCTATTACCTGGGAAGGAGCTTTTCTGGCTTTTGCCCCCAATGCGGTTTTTCATACCGAAGTCCCCACTTCGCCTACCGATTTAATGCGTATTCGCATTCCGATCGTGAATTCAGCCGCGTTGGCCGGAATTTCTTTCAAGAAACCTTGATGAATGGCCAGCAGTTTAAGATCGTTGGGGTTAATACAAACCTTCCGTACGGGAATCCCAGCAATTACAACAACAACGGGTTTGCGCTTCAGCCTTTGCCCTTGCGCCTGGTGTCCTTTACAGCGGAAGTAGCCGGGGAGGATATTCGTTTGGCCTGGCAATCCGAGGCGGAAGTCAACTTCTCTGGGTTTGAAGTAGAGCGCTCCGAGACCGGCGCCCAGTTTCTCTCCGATCGGATGGATGAAGGGCTTGGGCCGTCCAGGTCTAAACCAATACGATTTTTTGGATAAATCGGTTTTGGCAGGTAAACGCTACTTCTACCGCCTCAAAATGACCGACCTTGACGGCAGTTTCGAATACTCGCCGGTCCGAAGCGCGATGCTGCCGCATAGCCGGGCGGCCCCGGTATTGTTTCCCAACCCCACCGCCTCCCTCCTGATGGCCGACCTGAGCGCCTTTGCCCCGGGCCAATTGATCCAGGTGGAGGTCTTCGATCTGTCGGGTAAAAAACTGCACGCCTTTTCCCTCAGGAACCCGGACGGCGCAGCAACGCCGCTTTGGACGGCAGACCGGTTTCCCAAAGGGATTTACCTGGTCCGCCTCGCCGCCGAAAACGGGGAGGTTTTTGTGGAGCGGGTGGCGGTGGAGTGAAAAACAATAATGAGCAACCTAATTAAAAATCTGAAACTCTAAAGGCCAGATTAAAACAATTTTTACTTCTTGTTTGCATAAATCTAACTTTTCTTTTTTTGCATTTTTGGGGACAACCGAATATAATAAAACAGAATATTTCATTTTAAAGGTTTAAACTTGGTTCGATAAACAAATTATCTATTATTTGGGCCTTCCTAATTGTACCAATAACTTGGGAGCTTGGTTTTGGAGATAGTCGGCTATCGGCCAATTTTTGAAAGCTTGGCAGTTATTCATGGTACAGCAAAACCTGAATTATTGGCTGGCCGGTGGGCACATACATTATGGGAACCTGGATGGGATATGTTTTAGCGCAACCTTGTATTATAGGGTATCCAAACAGGTCAGTACTCCTGGCAGTCTTTAAGTCCATTTCTTTTCGGGTTATATGTTAAAGGAAATCAACGATGGATCGGCAAATGGTTAGAATTAATCTGCTAGGTTTATCTCCCAGTACAATATATAAATTGAGATTTATTCCACCGCGGCCACTGGAACTGGATAATGGGGCTAATGGAACGGATTTAATGATCATTAAAGCAGCAATTAATTTTAAATTAACTTTTACAACTTAATCTTCTCTCCCGATCGAACTTACCTCTTTCAAAAGTCTCCAGAAAATGGTGGGGTAACTGTCTCCTCTGGTCCACCTCCTCCGAAATCAACAACTCCCATTTTGAAGTGGAGCGCTCCGCCAACGGCGCGGACTGGGACATGCTGGGCAAAGTAGACGGCCACGGCACCACCAGTGTGCCCCGGGAGTATGTTTTTGAAGATCCTGCTCCGGCTGCCGGGTTGAACTACTACCGCCTCCGGCAGGTGGATTTTGACGGGACGTTTGCTTTCTCTCTGGTCGTGGTCGAAAGTATGGATGCGACGGAAGTCAACGAACTCCAGGTATGGCCCGTGCCGGCCGCTTCGACGGTTAACCTTCGCTGGAACGGCGCCGAGGAGACTACCGTTGAGCTATTGGATGCCCAGGGCCGCCTGATTCGCACGCTGCGCATCGCGCCCAATGGGCAATACGAACTGCCGGTAGGGGAGTTTTCCAGGTCCCTGTTGTTTTTGAGAACGGTCAACGCCCAAGGCGAAGTAAGTATTCGAAAAGTCGTCCTGATGTAGTCTGTAGCCCGGATTTTCAATCCGAGGATGTTCATCGGATTTTCAATCCGATACTGTTCAGCGGATTGAAAATCCGCAAAACAGTCCCGGATTGAAAATCCGGGCTACAGGATTGAAAATCCGCAAAACAGTCCCGGATTGAAAATCCGGGCTACACCGGGTTGCCTTTAGTTGCCGGGCTGAGTGATCTCGAAGTCTTCTTTTTTCTTGCTGTCGGCTACCATCTTCCGCACGTCGGCGAGCAGTTGTTTGGCGTCGTAGATGATCCCGTCTTTGATGGTGTATTTGACGCCGCCTACGCGCACGATTTCGTTCTTATCGGTGAGCTTGATCGCGCCGGTTCCGTAAAGGACCTGGAGATTTTCGAGGGGGTTGACGTCAATGAGGACCATATCGGCCAGTTTGCCGGGTTCGATGGTGCCAAGCTGGTCCCCAACCCCCAGTGCCTGGGCGCCGTTGAGGGTGGCCGACCGGATCACTTCCAGCGGATGAAACCCTGCCTCCCGAATCAGTTCCAGTTCGCGGACATAAGCAAAGCCGTATAGCTGGAAAATAAAACCGGAATCCGACCCAGCCGTTACCCGGCCTCCCCGGTTCTTGTACTCGTTGATGAAGGCCATCCAAAGGCGGTAGTTTTCTTTCCAGGCTACTTCCTGTTCGGTGCCCCAGGAGTGCCAGTACGACCCGTGGGAAATGCGGCTGGGCAGGTAAAAGCGCCAAAGGGAGGGCATGGTGTATTCCTCGTGCCATTCGGCCCGGCGGGCTCGCATGAGGTCGCGGTTCGCTTCGTAGATGTTAAAGGTGGGGTCGATGGTGAAGTCGAGGTCCAGCAGTTCCTGCATGACCTTATTCCAATGATTGGAATATGGCGGTGCGGCTTGTTTCCACAAGCGGCCGGCTTCTTCGAAGCGGTGCTGCTCATTGGCGTAGTTATAGTCCAACGGGTAGTTCTGTACCGTGCGATCCTGAAACAACGCTTCAGGCAACCCGTACCAATGCTCCATGGAGGTAAGCCCGGCGCGGGCAGATTGGAGCACGTTCCAGCGGGCCACGTCCATCTGCGCGTGGTGGCAGGCGGAGCGCAAACCGAGCTTTTTGTTTTCTTCCAGGGCGGCGGCCATGATCTCCGGCGGGGCGCCAAAGAATTTAATCCCGTCGGCGCCGCGTTTCTGGTTTTCCCTGACCCATTCCCGGGCTTGCTCCGGGGTAGTTATGGGGGATTGCCGACCCGACCCAAACGCGGTATAGGCAAAGATCCTCGGCGCGGTGATTTCGTTTTTCAGGCTTCGTGCCTTGTGTTCCAGCACCCAGTCCAAGCCGTTGCCCGCCGAAGGGTCGCGGATCGTAGTAATCCCATGGCCCATCCAGAGTTTGAAGACGTATTCCGCATCGGCCCCCTGGGCCTGCCCTCCAATGTGCCCGTGCATATCCACGAAACCGGGAAGCAAGTACATCCCTTCTGCCTGGACTTCCTTTCCTCCGGTTTTTAACTGAGGCCTCCCCTTGGGATCGATGGGAACCCCCGGGTATCCTACGTTGCGGACTTCCTTGATCAGGTTGTTTTCTACAACGACGTCTACCGGCCCAACAGGAGGGGCGCCATTGCCATTGATCAGGGTAGCTCCCCGGATGATCATTTGAGGAAAGGGACCTTCTCCTTCCTTCCGGTCGGGAGATTTTTTTACCTGCCCGGCCAGTGTCACGGCTAAAAAGAGCATAAAAACCGCGAAAAATGGTTTTTTCATACGTAATCCAGTTGCCAATTAAAAAAATATCCTGTTTGCCTTGGCAAAATAAAAACATTCTATGGAATAGGAAGGCGCTTCCTTAAAGACCCTTTTAGCGATCGTCGAATATTGAAATGATTTTCGTTTTTATGTAAACTTATTTGTCTTTTTTTACATTAATAGGTTGATTGTCCAGAAAATAGAATGATTCGGACTGCTGGTTCCGAATTTCACAAATATCATGCTGTTCGAAAGCTTATGAATGTAAAGCGATTTCCTGCCTGGCTCTTCTCCTTTGTTCTCGCGACCGCCGCATGTGGGCAGCAAACGATCCTGGAAACCACGATTCAAATGGCGGATTTGTATAGCGGAAATCCCATACCGGTCCTGCTTGACAGCCCGTCTTCCGGATTTACCGTCCAGCCTTTGGACAAGAATATGAGCCGTTTTGCCATTCAGTGGGAAGACGGAGCGTCCTGGAATCTCCGCTTTGGCGAAGAAATGGTGTTGACGGATCAATCGGGGGAAGTGCTTCTCTCCAGCCTGCAGGGGAAAACCTACTTCCCAATCAAAACCAAGCTGCTCCAGCGGCAGGTAGCTGACCATGGGGTCAACTTTCTGAACGGAAAAGGAGAAAAGATCTTCTCGGCTACCCGCTACTTCGAAGGGCTATTTCCTTCCAGCGTAGACATTTGGATGAAGTCCTGGACAGAGCAGCCGGTCGCTAACGAATTGATCGTAGTGGCGTTGATTGAGATTTTTCGGCAGATTTACTTCTTTGAAGGGTAAGTTTTCAAAGCAAAATCAAAGCAGGGGCCGCTAAAAGACACGCCCCTCCAAGTTTCGCAAAAAAGCCTTGAGACAGCCGGCTGTTTTATTTCACGGGGCCAACAAATCGAGATTTGCAGCCCGGCCCTAAAACCGGAAGTTGTTCATCCACAAGTTTAAATCCCCCCCGGAGGCGCCTGCCGCTGAATCTTTTTTGCTCAAAAACTCCTCTTTAGCTGGGAAAGAAAGCAACGACCTGCCCAATTTGGCTAACTGGCCGTTCAGGGTTTTGACCTGGGTGTCGAGAACCGATTGTATCCGTTTTTGGAACTCGTCAATCGATTTCTCAATCAAAAGGGTACGTTGGATCTGAGAATCCGTGGGCTTGCCCGGGTACGTACTGACCTGGCGATAAAGGTCGCCGAGTTGCTCCACCAGGCGTTCGTCTTCATTGACGTAGCCATCGCCTTCCGTAGATACGACGGTTTTTCGCTCCGTTTCCATGGTTTGCGCAAGGGAGAGAAGCGCCGCTTTGAGCTTGGCCTCCTTTTTACCCGCCAGGGAATCCGCTGCTTTACGGGCCTGGTTTTCCAGCGTTACCAGGATCTCGTGCTGATAAGCCATGGTTTCGGTCAACGCGTAGAGCTTCATTGTGGCTTCTTTCTGCAGCGAGCGCTCCTTGGGGGTAAACGGCGATTGGGGGTCATGGATCAACGATACTGTAGTCTCATAGGTGCTTTTATCTTTGATGACTTTGATTTGGTAATCCCCGGCAGGGAAATTGGGACCGAATAGATTCCCTGAAATAGCCCGGATATTTTTACTTGGAACCGTTTTGGGCTTTTCCAGGGTGGTCGGCATTTCCACGATGTTGATTCCGGCGCTCTTGCCTGCGGGCAGGGTCTTCAGTAACTGTCCGTCTTTCCAAACTTCGATGTACATTTTGCCAAAGGTGTGCCGCTTGTTCATGTAATAGGCGATTTGGGCTGCCGAGCTGGGGTTGGGGCCGGTAAAGTTACCGTTGCCTCCATACCATCCGCCAGTTCCTTCCGGATCGCGAAGGATGGTCGCGCCAACGTTAAGGAACTGGAACGGCTTGTCCATGACTTCGGCGGTGATTTGCCGGAGCGGAGAAATATTGTCAATAATGGCAATTCCGCGTCCGTGAGTTGCGAGGACCAGCGAGTGGTCGCGCGGGTGAATGACCATGTCGTGTACGGCTACCTTAGGCAAGTTGCTGCTGAACCGCCCCCAGTTCTTGCCTCCATCGAGGCTGATGAACAAACCGAATTCAGTTCCAAGGAAAAGCAACTGCGGGTTTACCAGGTCTTCTTTGATACATAATGCATAGCCTTCTACCTGGGGGGTGCTCATGCTGATCCAGGTTTTTCCCAGGTCGGTCGTTTTGTAAACGTATGATTTCATGTCTCCGGTGCGGTGTCCGTCGAACGTGGCATAGGCGGTTTGGGCGTTGAAATGGCTGGGTTCTATATTGGCAACCCAAGTGCTGGCGGGAAGACCGGGGATATTTCCGGCCGCGTTCGTCCAGGTTTGACCTCCATTGGCACTAACCTGAAGGTTGCCGTCGTCGGTCCCGGCCCAAATGATCTGGGAATTGGCAGGGGATTCGGCGATGGCATAAATGGTGCAGTGGTTTTCTGCCCCGGAATTATCGGTGGTCAGCCCGCCGGATTCCTTCTGGCGTAGCTTTTTGGGGTCGTTGGTGGTCAGGTCGGGAGAGATCCGTTTCAGGAATCCCCCATGTCTTCACTCATAAACAGAAACTGGGACCCAAAATACAGCCGGTTGGGATTATTCGGGCTGATATGGATTGGAGCATTCCAATTGAACCGGAATTTGGGCTCGGATTCGGAGGGAAACGGACGGATTTCCTTAGCCAGACCGGTTTTTTTGTCAAACCGGACGAGGTTGCCGCCCTGGTACTCGGCAAATACGATGTTATGGTTGGAAGGGTGGGGGAAAGACCAGAACCCATCTCCGCCAAAGGTAGTTTTCCAGTCGGAATTGGCAATTCCTCCGGGTTTGCGGGATGGGGCGTACCAGGAACCGTTGTCCTGCAGGCCGCCATATACGTTGAACGGAATTTCCATATCCACGCCAACGTGGTAAAACTGCCCAACCGGCAGGTTCATGAACATTTTGAAGGAACTCCCCCTGTCGAAGGATTCATACACCCCGCCGTCGGTTCCGATGATTACGTGCTTGGTGTTGTTGGGATCGATCCAAATGGCGTGCACGTCCGAGTGAACGGCCTGATTCATGGGCCGCCAGGATTTGCCCCGGTTTTCGCTGACGATCATGGCGAGTCCAGCTTTCATGACGATGCTGTCGTTTTTGGGGTCGGCTACCAGATGGGAAAAATAGAATGGCCGGACGGTGGCGTTGAATTCGTTGGTTACTTTCGCCCAGGAAGCGCCCTGGTCGGTAGACAAGTTGATTCCTTTGCCTTCCTTGCTTTTGCATTCGACCGAGAGGTAGATTACGTTTCCGTTGCCCGGCGCCACGGCGATGGCCATTCTTCCCAGCGTCTCTTTTGGGAGGCCTTGGTGGATCTTGTTCCAGGATTTGCCGCCATCGGTGCTTTTGTAGACCCCGGAGTTGCCATTTAGCCCGGAATCAAAGAAATCGGGGTAACGTCGGTGGCTCCAAAGGGTGGCGTAAAGAATGTCCGGGTTTTGGGGGTCTATATCGAGATCGGCAGCCCCGGTATGTTCGTCGATGTAAAGAATTTTTTCCCAGGTTTTGCCTCCGTCAGACGTTTTGAAAACGCCCCGTTCGGGGTTCGGATTCCAGAGGGCGCCCTGAGCGGCGACAAAGACGGTGTTGGGGCTGGAGGGATGGATGAGGATATCGCTGATGCGTTCGGTGTTTTTTAGTCCTACGTGTTCCCAGGCTTTGCCTCCGTTTGTGGTCCGGTAGATTCCGTCTCCTACGGAAACGCTGTTGCGCACCCAGGGTTCTCCGGCGCCGACCCATACCGTGTCCGGGTGGTTCTGATCAATGGTCACCTTGCCGATGGATTGGCAATAGTCGTCAAAAACCGGGAGGAATACGGCGCCCCCGCTAACGGTTTTCCAAACGCCTCCTCCTGCTGTTCCAACGTAGATAATCTCCGGACTACGATGAACGGCATCAATAGCGGAAATCCGCCCACTGGTGGTTGCCGGGCCAATTTGCCGGGCTTGAATATTGCCCAGAATCCGGTCCATTTGAGGTTGGGAAAAAAGAGAACCTGCGGTGCAAACAAGAGCGATGGAAAGTAAATGTTTTGGCATGTCGGGTTGGGTGAAGGATGTTAAGGATGTAGAGGATGTAGAGGATGTGTAGAGGATGTAGAGGATGAGGATGTAGAGGATGTGGAGGATGTAGAGGATGTATCTTTTACATCCTCTACATCCTCTAATTCCTCTAATTCCTGAAACCTTATTTTTTCGGATAGTCAAAAAAGCTGTTTTCCATGACTTCGTCTACGGATATGGCGGTGAGGGTGATTTTCTGGACGGTTTCGCCTTTGAGTTTGGTTTCGAGGAAAAACGGGAACATAAACCCGTTGACTTCCTGATAGTCGCTCAAAAAGGTATCGGTGTATTCTCCGGCAGCTGGGCCTGCTTTGGCTGCGGTTCTGGATACGATCAGCACACTGGATTCGGTGTCGAACAGGTGGTATTCCACGGTCCCGTCTTTTTTAGTCAGCTTGATCTTGTGGCAAGCCGTACCTTCCACGGTTTCCTTGCCTTCGAGGGCGATGGAATGCCCTTTTGATGCATAATCCAGCAAGGCATTCTGGAATTCTTGTTCTTTCATTGGGGCGGCCATTTCATCGGGCATCACCTGGGCTTCGGCTGATCCCTGGAACGGGTTGATCCACCAGGCGGTGGTTCCGTCGTATGCCTGAACGAGATTCTGCCCCATGATACTCACATCGACCCGCATTTTGTTGGGAGGCGCATTAAACATGATAGCGGAGAAGTCCATCCCCTGAGCGGACATCGTTCCGGTCATCTTGGTCGTTTTTAAGGCGCGCCACTTGTCGATACCACCGGTAACGTCAAAGTACTTGGCGACGATTTCATCTGCAGTTTGAGCGTTGGCGGCGAATACGCCAGCAGCGAGAATGGCAAAAAGGAAGAGACGTTTGATCATGTTTCCAATTTTTTGTTTAGTTAGAATTCTTCAGCTATTTAGAAGGACTTCCTGGAGGAAGAAAAGAAAATCGATAAACGCCCAAATTGCCAAGATTAGTGGCGTTTATCCATCCTTTAACTACTCTTCGGTGGATTCTGTTCGCCGCCGGTTTAATAAAAGAAAAACGGGAGTGCCGGCCAGGAGCAATAGGAACCCCCAGTATACCGCTTCCTGCCCAGACCCGGCAATGGCCCAGAGGGAATAGAAGAAAGCGAGAAAACCCAGCAAAACCGGCCACCCAGGCCGGGCAATCTTGCCTCGTTTATCGCGGCGGAGGCTCATCGCCACATAAGCGGCGGCACAGAAAAGATAAGGGATGAGCACCGTGATCGTTGCCAGGAGCAGCATGAACTGAAAGGTATTCACCAGGCCCCGGGAATAATTCATGCCCATCAAAATAGATACCAGAATGCTGGAAAGGAGTATTCCATAGGAGGGGGCGCCTCTGCGGTTGGTTTTGGCAAACAGAGCAGGAAACAGGTTGTCTGCCGCTGCGGCCATAGGCAATTGCCCCTGGATCAGGATCCACCCGTTCAGGGCGCCGGTCGAAGCAATGATCGCCCCCAGGGCGACGAGGTATCTACCGGGTTGGCCCCAAAGCATTTCGGCTGCATCCGCGTAAGGAGCAGTCGATTTGGCCAGTTGATCCGGTGGGATCAGCCCCATGATCACGGTGGACCCCCCAATGTAAATCAAGGCGATAATCAGGGTTCCCCAAATCGTGGCCCGGGGAATGGTGCGTTCCGGGTTGTGGATATAGTTGGCTGGAACGGTCGCGGATTCAATACCGACAAAAGCCCACAGAGTCAGGGCGGCGGTCGTTGAAATGGCTGCAAATGCGGATTTTCCGCTTGGGTTGAACGGAATAAAATGTTCTGCCTGGATATAAAACATCCCGAAAAGCGGAATCAGCAGCAGCGGCAGGAGTTTTAAAACGGTGGTCACCCGCTGCACCCAGCTGCTCTCGCGTATTCCTAAATTGTTAATGCCGCTGAGGATCCAGATCAGGCCAAGCCCCGTGAATACGCCTAATGCCGGGGTGTCGTTCAGCGCCGGAAAAAATACGCTCAGGTAGCTCACTGCGGATGTCACGATAGCCGCATTGCCTACCCAAACGGAAATCCAATACCCCCAGGCAATCTGGAAACCAATAAAATCCCCAAACGCCATCCTCGAATAAGCGTAAGGCCCTCCTTCAGCTGGGAACCGCCGGCTTAGCCCGGCAAATACAAACGCAATGCTCAGCGCTCCAAGCGTGGAGAAAAGCCAGCCAAATAAACTGATTCCCCCGTATGGCGCCAGGGTGGAAGGAAGCAAAAACACCCCGGACGCGATAGTGTTTCCAATCACCAGGGAAATCGCGGTGGCCATCCCGGCTTTATGCGTGGTTTTAGGTTGGTTTTCCATAAAAACAATAGTTTTGAACCGGTGATGAGGCCTGTTGGTCGGATTATAAATGGTAAATGCCTGTAAATTTTCGCTGGGGAGCTAAAATCTTCGTACTTTTCTGCAAACCAAAACAAGATAGAAAATCTATGAAACTCACCATTCTTTCCCGAATCTTAATCGTCCTGGTCGTCGCTGTCGGGGCCTTCTTTCTGGTTCGCCAGTTTCTTCCCAAAGAAGCCAATGGACCATCACCCTCCGCGGAGGAGGCCACTGTTCCGGAAGAATCCGCCGAGGAAGAGACCGCCGGGGTTGCCGCTCCGAAAGCATTTGATTTTACTCCTCCAGCTCCGGTCAATGGGACATTGAAGGGGATTGTCGAGCTGGGCGCTTCCTGGTTTCAATTCCTTTATTGTCCGCGTGGATGCCCAGAAAAACTGGAAGCTGGAAAAAGCCGAATTCGGCGCGAGCCTGGTCTATGAAAATATGGCTACGGAGGGCGATATCCGGGCCGGATTGAAAGAATACATCCGGGGGATGCTGGACTTCGGGGTTAGCCCCAAGGATATCCACTTCATGGTTAGTTCCAGCGCCATTGAATCGCCCGCTGTTCCGAAGATCCGCGCTGGCTTGAAATCGTTGGGCTATGTGGTTAATGTGGTCAATGCCGAACAGGAAGGCATTTACGCCCTGAAAGCAAGCCTACCCAAAGCTTATGAAGGCAAAGCTTTTGTAGTGGATATTGGCTCCGGAAATACCAAGGTGGCCTGGCTCGCGGGCAGTACGCCCAAAAGCATGGAAACCTTTGGGGCAAAGTATTTTCAGAAAGGCGCCTCAGACGAGCAGGTGTATAAGGAAGTCGGCTCCGTAGCAGCTCAGGTGCCGGCAGCCCAGCGCTCGGTTTGTTTTATCATCGGCGGGGCTCCCTTCGACATGGCCAAAACCCATCGCAATGGAAAAGAACGGTATACGGTGTTGAAAGCCCCTGGCGACTACGACCAGACGGCCCAAAAAGCCAAAGCAGGCGCTACCATCTACCAGGCCCTGAAAGACAAAACCGGCTGCGATACCTTCGTCTTTGACTGGGATGCGAATTTTACTATCGGGTTTTTGCTTTCAATTTGATAGGGAGCAGGGAGTAAGGGAGCAGGGAGCAGGGAGCAGAAAAGTGCTCCCTTTTTCCCTGCTCCCTAATCCCTTTTTCCCTGCTCCCTAATCCCTTTTTCCTGCTCCCACCTCCATCATCCACACCTGGATCTTGAGTCGTTTCAGCATGGGGTTATCGGAAGAAATTTCCCGGTCGCCGAAAATATCTTCCGGAGCGTTTTCGGAGAAATTGTCGAGAGAAATCATCAGATTGGCGTTGAAGGCGCCTCCTTTCCAATCCGTCACCCGTCCGCCGTAGTCCCAGCCAAATCCGCTGAACAGAAACGGTTTTCCGTTGAGTTGCTGCAATTCCTGCAGGGTGATTCCCAATTTCACCCCGGCATCGGTTTTCCAAGGCGTTCCTTCCTGGGAGACGCGGATGAACGCCGGACGGTTGGGATCGGCATCCGGGTCGTAAGCTACTTCGAGTTCGTTTTTGGTTCCGGGAAAAATTTTGAACCCGGGTAGTTCAAAGCCTTCGCCGACGCCGATGGAGGCGGCTTCCACATTGGCTTCCCCAAAAGCCTCGACGAGGTCGGTTTCCGTTACGGCATCGGAGGTGAAGGGGCCTACGCGTTGTCCAGGGACAATGATAAAGTCGTTTTTGGGTGGAGCGCCGGTCGCAGGTTCCGCTTCGGACGTCCCCTGGGTATTGGCCGGTTTCTGGTTTTGCTGGCAGGCAAGGACGGTGAAAACTAAGAAGGAAATAAAAAGGTTCCGGATCATGGTTCAAGGTGTTTTTTATAGGTAAAATAAAAAGGCGTGCGCTACAGGGCAGTAAATATACAGAGTGGAGCAAATTGACGGTTAAATTCCCCTAAAAACTCCCAATCCTTTTTTACCTTGGTATAGTGTTACCCTTTTAACCCTATAACCATTTTCTATTGGATCGTTCTCCACTCTATATTGATCCGGACATACGCCGCGCCAAAACGCTGGAAACGGCTTTTTATACCAGAGCAGACTACCTGGAGCACAGCAAAGAGCGGATTTTTGCCCCTTCCTGGCAGTACATAGGCCACGAGGGAATGGTACCCGACCCCGGCTCCTATCACCCGGTAACACTGCTGGAACCGTATATTGGCGAGCCTTTATTGCTTTCCCGCGACAAAGCGGGCGTTCTTCATTGCTTGTCCAACGTATGCACCCACCGCGGCAACCTGCTGGCTTGGGCGCCAGGAAAGAGCAGTCAGCTCCGCTGTAAATACCACGGGCGAATCTTCCAACTGGACGGGACGTTCACTTTTATGCCCGAATTTCAGGAGGTGGAGGACTTTCCGTCGGAGTGCGACCACTTGAGCCGCCTGCCTTTGTTTCAAATCGGCCCGCTGCTTTTTACCCGGCTTGGAGGGGAGGGCTCTCCCACTGATTTTTTTGGGGCGATGCTCGGCCGGATTGGCTGGCTGCCTCTGGACCGCATGATCTTGCATCAAGACAAGGCGCAGGTGTTTGAGGTGAATGCGCATTGGGCGCTATATTGCGAAAACTATCTGGAAGGGTTTCATATTCCCTTTGTTCACGGGGGGCTAAACGCTGTTTTGGACTACGGAAGCTATACAACAGAAGTGTTTGCAAACTCCAACCTGCAACTGGGCATAGCTAAAGAGGGCGAAGCGTGTTTTGACCTGCCTTCTTCGTCTCCGGATTACGGGAAGCAGGTGGCGGCGTATTATTTTTGGGTGTTTCCGAATATGATGTTCAACTTCTATCCCTGGGGCCTGTCGTTCAACCTCGTCGAACCCCTGGGGTTAGACCGTACCCGCGTAACCTTCCTCCCTTTCATCTACGACGAATCAAGGCTGGAGCAGGGAGCAGGGTCGGGACTTGGGCAGGTGGAGATGGAAGATGAAGAAGTAGTCGAAGCTGTGCAGAAGGGCATCCGTTCCCGTTTTTATACGCATGGCCGCTATGCGCCGACGCGGGAACAAGGCACACATCATTTCCACGGATTAATCCAGAAACAGTTGGAATAACCAAACGATTGCGAGTTTTTGCATTTTTTGCTGCAAAAATATTCGGAAAATGATTCTTTTGCCGTAAATTGCCGGAAAGCGATCCGGGTGTTGCAACCTATTGCGTTGAGGGACGAGGTAGGGTTCGGCCAACAGAATTACTTGTAAACCAATTTTTATCCTATAACTCACAAAAAGCAACTGTTTATGAAGAAACATCTGCAAAAGTCGAGCTGGTTGTTGCTTATGCTGCTGATTCCGTTAACCGGAATCTTCGGCCAAGGCCGGACAATCAGTGGAAAAGTAACCGACGATCAGGATGGGGCTCCTTTGATCGGAGCCACGATTCTGGTAGTAGGTACGACGACCGGAACGGTAACGGATCTGGATGGAAACTACCAGATCGAAGCAGCCGCAGGGCAAGTATTGCGCTTTACGTACACGGGATATGCACCGAAAGAGATTACGGTGGGGAGTTCCAACATAATTGATATGCAATTGTCGTCGGAGGCCACGGCGCTTAGCGAAATTGTGGTGACGGCGTTGGGGATTAAGGAAGACCGCCGGAAGCTGAGTTATTCTACCCAACAGGTAAAAGGGGAAGACCTCCAGAATACCCAGCGGGATAATCCCTTCCTGAGCTTGCAGGGCCGGGTTGCCGGTTTATCTATGACGCCTACTTCGGGTGTAGCGGGCGGATCGGTAAACATGTCGCTCCGCGGGGTAAACTCGATCGGAAGCAGTAACCAGCCTTTAATCGTAATGGATGGATTGCCCATCAGCTCCGGGGTTTTGGACCAGCACGTCCTTTACTCGGATGGCGCAGGGGTCGCCGGCAACGTTAACAACAACCGCGACGATATTGGCAGTCGTTTGAACGACCTCAACCCCAATGACATCGAAAGCATTACCGTGCTGAAAGGACCGGAAGCAGCTGCTTTGTATGGAAATGAGGGGGCCAATGGGGTTATCCTGATCACCACCAAAAAAGGAAAGGCGGGTACTGGAAAAGTGACCTACAATACCAGGTTTGCAACTTCTCACCTGTATTTGTTTCCCGAAGTCCAGCAGGTTTATGGCCGTGGCCGCAATGGCGCAGTCGAGCTTTCCGATCCGGATTATTTCGGCCCGAAGTACGCTGCAGGAACTCAATTTTACGACAATATTGATAACTTTTTCAGGGACGGGAAGAATCAGCGCCACGATTTGGCATTCGAGGGGGGGAGTGATCGGATCACCTACCGTCTTTCGGCTTCTTATCTGAATACCGACGGGGTTATTCCAACCAACAACTATCAGCAAGGGACAGCGGCTTTGAGCAGTGATGCTCGGTTGTTACCCTGGTTGAAAGCTTCTACCCGGTTTAGCATCACTAAAACGACGAATGTTTTGCCTCCTGGTGGAACCGATGGCTACCTGACCGGTGCTCTATATTTCCCTTCGGATCAGGATATGTCTACTTATCTCAACCCGGATGGTACCCGCAAATTGACAATTGAGACGGCCAACCCGGGTTCTGATGCAGCCAACCCGTACTTCAATGTGTTCAAAAACCACCGGGAGGACCGTTCCGACCGCACCATCGGGAATATTACCCTGGATGCCACTGTGCGCCCATGGTTGACCCTCACCGGACGTTTTGGAGTTGACCTGGCTACTACGAAAGGAAACCGTTTCTTCCATCCGCAGTCCAATGTTGGCTACGCTCGCCTGGGGTGGATCGAAGATTACACGGATCTTGGCAGGAACCTGAATACCAATATTTTTGCTAACTTCAAAAAGGCAGCCGGTAAGCTGAAAGGTTCTTTGATTACCGGGATGTCGATCGACGACCGCCGGAGTGAGACCGGCTCGCTTTATGGAGAAAAATTCTATTTGCCTGATTTCAATAGCATAAATAACTCGGATCCGACGACGCAGCGGACCAAAAATATTCTCACCCGCACCCGCCTGATCGGCGCTTTTGCTAAAGCGGAGCTCAACTTTAACGACTTCCTCATCGGGAATGTTACAGGTCGGAACGACTGGTCCTCTACGCTTCCCGTTGCCAACCGTTCTTATTTCTATCCCTCAGCAGGTTTGACCTTCCTTTTCTCCGACCTGCCGATGTGGAAAGGGAATACCGGGGTGCTCGACTTTGGTAAGATCCGCGCCTCATTTGCTCAGGTGGGCAACCCTGCGCCGCCTTACCGCATTCAATCCCGTTTGGTACCGCAAACCTCAACCGGTGGCGGTTTCTTGTTCGACTTCTACGGGGACAACCCGGCGCTAAAGCCTGAAACGGTGGAAAGCTTCGAAGTGGGCACGGATATGAGTTTCTTTAAGGGCCGTATTTCGGTCGACTTTGCTTACTTCTCCAAAACGATCCGGGATCAGATCGTGGTGCAGCGTTTGAGCTATGGAACCGGGTTTATTTTTGGTCTGTTAAATGGGGGCGAGTTGAATACGAAAGGGATAGAAGTCCAGCTTGGCCTTGCCCCTGTTCGCTCCAGTAATTTTGAATGGAACATCAACGCCAACTTCACCAGGTACTCTACGGAAGTGTTGAGCCTTCCAGCTCAGGTAAATGAATATTACAGCTCGGATACCTGGGCTTATGGCAACGTTCGGGCCAGCGCCTTTTCCCCGTCAGATCTCTTAGCTACTCGCTTTGCACAACCTACAAGCTACTTCTATACGCCATTCTATGGCCGCGGTGCTGGTTCTGCAACCGCGATCGGTGGTTGGAGCTATCTGAGGAATACCAAAGGAGATATCCTGATTAACCCCACCACGGGCTTCCCGCTTTCTAATCCAAACTTCTTGCCAATTGGCGATCGCAACCCCGATTTCGTCCTTGGATTAGTGAATTCGTTCCGCTTCTTTAAGCAGTTGAATTTGTCCTTCCTCCTGGATATCCGGAAAGGCGGGGACGTATACAATGGGAATGAACATTATCTGACCAACAGAGGTCTAAGTTTGCGTACGCTGGACAGGGATAAGCCTATTATTGTCAAAGGCGTATTGAAAGATGGAAAGGAAGAAACCGAAACGCCGACGACCAACACTATCCAAATTACGCCTAGTGCTAATGAGACGTATTACACCACCGTCATACAACCTGAAGATTTCATCGAACGGGATATTAATTGGCTTCGTCTTCGCGATGTTACGATGACCTTTAACCTGCCCACCAAGTGGCTGCAATCCACCAACGGCGTGATCAAGCAGGCCAGCGTATTCATCAACGGTACCGATTTATTCCTGATTACCAACTATACCGGCGCAGATCCTGCAGTTAGTACAACCTCCCCGGCGACGGGCGGTGCAGGCGGTTTTGGCATGGACTTTGGAAAACTTTCAGCGCCGCGGACCTTCTCTGCCGGGTTGTCGGTAACGTTCTAATCAGCAGGTGCATTTGATGTTGTTTGTATTCAATTTCAAAAAAAGAAAGCATGAAAAATAAACTCTTTATAACCAGTATACTCGCTGGCATGTTGCTGACGTTCAGCGCCTGCGATGACTACCTGGACATCAACTTCGACCCAAGTAACCCGCAGGTAGCCGAAGGGTTTGCCATATTACCTCCGGTGTTTTCTCAGATGGCGCGGGGAGAATCGTTCGACATGCGGTTCATCGGCGATTATGTCCAGAATTGGGGAAGGACGACCTCCAATTATGCGGCCGATTTGCACGGGTATTTTCCTGGCAGCGACAATATGGGCGATATTTGGAGGAGCCATTACTGGTCTATTGGCAAAAACCTCGATGTGGTGATTGCTGAAGCGGAAAAGAAAGAACAATGGGATTATATTGGGGTGAGCTTGGCTATTCGGGCCTGGAGCTGGCAAACGACGACGGATTATCATGGTGAAATTATTTTGAAGCAAGCCTGGGAACCCAACCGATACGTATTTGAATATGATACCCAGGAAGAAGTATACGAGGAAGTGCGCCGCTTGTGTAACGAGGCGCTGGAATACCTGAACCGCACCGATGGGGGTGTAAACCAAGCTTCCCTGGCACGCGGGGATCTCGTTTATAAAGGTGATCGGGCAAAATGGATCAAATTCGTATACGCAGTTCTTGCCCGAAACGCCCACCATATCAGCAATAAGTCCAGCTATGATGCCGCCAAGGTAATTGAATATTGCGATAAGGCTCTTGCCAGTAATGCTGATAATTTTGGGGTCCCGCATGCCGGGACAAGCTCTACCGATGGTAATTTTTATGGCCCAACGAGGAGCAATCTCGGTACGATGCGGCCGACAAACTTTTTCCTGAATCTGCTGAACGGAACCGTTTTCAATGGAGTTCAAGACCCTCGTCTTCCTCTTCTGCTGACGGCTTCCCCCGATGGGGTATACCGTGGAGTGGATCCCGGGAAGGGCGATCCGACGAACACTACAGCGAACAATGCCACGACCCGGATTCCTACCCTTTGGGGCAACTCTCCTAGTATTACCAACGTTGCCCAAATTTCGGGTAAATACATTTTCAAGGATAAAGAGCCCCACTACATTTTCACCTACTCGGAAATTCAGTTTATGAAGGCTGAAGCCGCCTTTAAGAAGGGGGACAAAGCGCTGGCTTACGATGCCTTCAAAAAAGGAATTATCGCGCATATGGATTTTGCCAAAGTGGCAGCAGCAGACCGGGATGCTTATATGGCCAGCGCCGCGGTGCCCCAAACGGCAGATGCTTTGACAATCAGCGATATCATGCTTCAAAAATACATTGCTATGTGGGTACTCGGAGGCATTGAAACCTGGGTCGATATGCGCCGTTACGATTATAGCAGCTCGGTTTATAAAGGCTTTGCATTCCCAACTGCGTTATATATTGACAACAATGGCAAACCAGCGTACCGGGTTCGCCCCCGCTACAACTCCGAGTATGTTTGGAACCTGGAATCCCTAGCTAAACTTGGCGGGGATAAAGCAGACTACCATACAGTCAAGCCGTGGTTTATGCTTCCATAAACACGGAGATTACCCTCTTTCACAAGAGGTAATGAATTTATATTTTAGATGCCGGGAGT
Source organism: Haliscomenobacter sp. (assembly GCA_016707205.1). GTDB lineage: Bacteria > Bacteroidota > Bacteroidia > Chitinophagales > Saprospiraceae > JADJPL01. The sequence goes on from JADJHZ010000001.1 coordinate 102,593, forward strand.
TTTTGTAACGCAAAGACTCCCGGTATTCGTTTATAGTGCTTTGGATATCTTTTTGTATTTTGGAAGCAGACTTTTCAGGTTTTCAAAACTTGGAAAGTCTTAGCCACCAGGCTCAATTAGTTGTTCAAAGCACTATAAACACAATCCCACATGGAAGCCGACCTGAGCAAATATTTCCTCCATCAGGCATTGTTGGAAGCCCAATCCGGCGCCTCCACCGGCGCTGGCGGCCCCTTCGGCTGCGTCATCGTCCGGGATGGGCAGATCGTCGGCCGGGGCCACAATGAAGTCTTGCTTTCCAACGACCCCACCGCCCACGCGGAAGTCGTCGCCATCCGGGATGCCTGCAAAGCCCTGGGCCAATACCACCTCGGCGGCTGCACCGTTTACGCCACCTGCGAACCTTGCCCCATGTGCCTGGGCGCTATTTACTGGGCTCAGCCTGCCCGCCTGGTCTTCGCCTGCACCCGCGAAGACGCCGCCGCCATCGGATTCAACGATGCCCTGATCTATCAGGAGTTTACCCTTCCTCTGGAAACCCGTCTCCTGCCCTCCATACACCTTCCCGTCCCTGAAATCGAAGCCTTCATGAAACACTGGCAAGGAACCCTGTATTGACTTCCCTCAACCTCGCAACCTCGTTACCTCGCAACCTCGCAACCTCGCAACCTCGCAACCCCGCAACCTCGCAACCTTGCAACCTCGTTACCTCGCAACTTTCTTGCCCATCCGCATTTAATTTCTTAGTTTTCCCCGCCTTTTGGCGCAGACCGCCAAAAGGTGTTTTGATTGCATCACCTACCAAAAACACTGGTTCTATGACAAAAATTGCCTTGGCCAAATGGGAAGGAATCCGGGTGGCCGTTGTCGCCGCTTTTTTTCTTCTTGGTTTTCATTCCCTTTCTGCCCAGGTCCTGATCAAGGGCAAGATTACCGACAAAAATGGAGCGGGCCTGATCGGCGCCTCCATCGCGTTACAGGACACCCGCTTTGGCGGGTATACCGATTTGGACGGGAAGTATTCTTTTGAAGCTGCCGTCGACCCTGGGCCTTACGTGCTGGTGGTTACCAGCGTAGGGTACCGGACTGCTTCAAAAGAAATTACGATCTCCGGAAATCAGGTGGAACAAGATTTTCAACTGGAAGAAGACATCCTCAGCTTGGATGAAGTGGTCGTTACCGGTACGGTGGCCAATACCGCCAAGAAGGAACTTGGAAACTCCATTTCTTCCCTGAGTTCGAAAGACCTTGCCAACGCCAACGCCGTTTCCATCGACGGAGCTCTTCAGGGGAAGATCTCCGGCGCCCAGGTGACCCAAAACTCCGGCAACCCTGCCGGCGGGATTACCGTCCGTCTTCGCGGCCCTAGTACCATCGTGGGGTCTTCCGATCCCCTCTTTATCGTCGACGGGGTCATCGTGAATAACGATTCCCGGCAGTTGATCGACCTGGGGGGCTACGCCCAAAACCGCCTGGTCGATATCAACCCCAACGATATTGAGCGCATTGAGATTATCAAAGGTGCTGCGGCAGCCGCTATTTACGGCTCCCGCGCCAATAACGGGGTAGTCCAGATCTTTACCAAAAAAGGAGCGGAAGGCGCGGCCCGCGTTTCTTTCAGCACCCAGTTAAGGGTAAGCCAGTTGCGCAAAAAACTGGAAATCAACGAGTATCCTTTTGCTTTTAATAATACCACCGCTTCCGACCTGACTCAGCGCCCCGTAGAACGCTACGACTACCAGGACGCGATCTTCCGGGATGCGGTTGGGACGGAAAATTCCATTTCGGTCTCCGGGGGTTCGGCGAATACGAAATATTATGTATCCGGTTCAAATCTTTACAACCAGGGAATTGTCGATCAGACGGATTTTAGCCGGAACGGCTTGCGTCTGCGCATTTCTCAGAAAGTTGGCAAGATCGTCAGTGTCGACGCAGGCGCCAACTATGTGGTCAGTTCGAGCAACGAAATTCCAAACGGAGGCTTGGTCGAAGCCTACGGCGCCCTGACCGGCTTCATCTTTGCCAATAACTTTATCAATCCCGAGCCCGACCCGGCAACAGGCATTTATCCGTCTACCGCGCCGACCAGTGTGCTGCGCCGGACAAACCCACTGGAAGCGATCAACCGGTTTGATTTTCGGCAAAGCACCAACCGGTTTATTGGAGACGTTCAGGTCAATATCAAACCCATTCTTGGGTTGAATATCGACTATGTGGTGGGTATGGATAACTACACCCAAATTGCCACAGCGTATATTCCCCCGAAAAACACGACGCCATCTTTTGACGGAGGGTTTTCCCGGCGCGCCGATGCCACCGTTTTTCAGATCAATAACGACCTGAATATCAGCTACCGGACCGATCTGTCTGATTGGTTAAAATCCACTACAGGGATTGGAGGAACGCTGCAATACGATCGCACCAACACCTTTAGCGCCCAGGCGCAACAGCTTGGAGCTTTTGGCGAAACGGTCAATAACGGAACAATTGTTGCGGGAGAGTTCCGGTCCGAACGCACTATTTTGGGCGCTTTCGCGCAGCAATCCTTTGGGATTCACGATCTGCTGTTCCTCACCGGCGCTGCACGGGTAGATGCGTCTTCCGTTTACGGAGAAGACAACCGCTGGCAGTTTTTCCCAAAGGTGAGCGGCAGCCTTGTTGCCAGCAACCTGGGCTTCTGGAAGGATTCCGGACTTGGAAACCTCTTCCCGAATTTCAAAGTTCGCGCAGCGTGGGGCCAATCCGGCAACCTGACGGCAATTGGCGTGTACGACCGGTTCACCAATTACGGCCCTATTGTGTACGGAGGCCAGACGGGCTATGTGGCGCCCGTTCAGCTTGGAAACTTCACGGTAGTTCCGGAACGCCAAACCGAATTTGAAGTGGGAGCGGATATCACCATGTTGAACGACCGCATCAGCCTCGAATTTACCTATTACAATAAAGACGTTAAGGACCTGATCCTGAACCGGACCCTTTCCCCCACGACCGGCTTCAACAACCGCTTGATCAACGTAGGCACGATGACCAACAAAGGGTTTGAATTCATGGTTAAAGCAGTGCCCGTTAACACCTCTCAATTCCAATGGGTTACGACGTTTAACTACACCAGTAATAAAAACGTCGTCAATGGGGTTGAAGGAAACGGCGTGCTGCCTTTTGCGGGCGGATTTAGCCAGGTAGCTGCCGTAAACGGGTATCCGTTGGGCGCTTTTTACACCGGATTTGCCGCAACCAACCCGGATGGAACCCACCTTCTTACGACAGCTGGATTACCGCAGAGAGAACGGGGAGTACAAGGACCCAACGGAACGTATACCGTGGGCCGGGATGCCAACGGGCAACCTTCCGGTACGCCGTTGGTGAAGGTCGTCGGCGATCCCAACCCGGTGAGCGTAGTAGCTTGGGTGAACGAAGTGAGCATCAACAAGCTTACGTTCCGGATGCAATGGGATGGCATGCTGGGATTCGATGTGTTCAACTTTACCAAGCGGGTAGGGGATCGCGACCTCTACGGCGGGTTGAAAGGGTACGAAGCAGAGCTTAAAGGCGAGGTGCCGAAAGGAACGAGCGCTGCCTTATTCGGCATTCTGGGCGAATGGATCGAGGACGGAAGCTTTGTTAAGCTTCGGGAAATTTCTGTCTCTTATGACATTGCAACCAAAGGCTTGCTTCGCGGACTGCGGATTACGGCTGCCGGCCGAAACCTGCTTTCGATCGACAATTACAGCGGATTTGATCCGGAAGTCAACGCTGCCGGGCAGGATAATGCCGTTCGGGGTTTTGATTTCGTAGAGGTGCCCATCCCAAGGATGTTTATTCTGGGGTTGAATGCTAATTTCTAGGATCAACCGAATTATTTGACTATAAAAAATTGATTTTCATTTAGTTGAAAACAGAGGACTATGAAAACCATCATAAAAATTTTGTCTATTGTCTTGTTTTTTCTTGCCAGTTCCTGCGAACTGGATTATGTGAATCCCAACGCCCCTTCGGATGCGCAGGTGCTTTCTACCAGGGAGGGAATGATCACCCTGAGTATTGGGATGAAGCAAGTGTACAGTGCGGCTGCCCTGGGCGAACTCATTTATACCACTGGTTCGACTGCCAGAGAGTTAAAAGGAGTAACGACGTTTACCAGCGTATTGGAAATCGAAGCTGGCGGCACCGCCTTGCCAACCTTTAACGGAAACATCTTCAGGCTATGGCAGCGGATGTTCCGGGTCATGGGGATGGCGGAAGATCTGATCGAAAACGCGCCAACGGTGCTTGCCTCCGACCCGGCAACGCTGAGCGGGGTAATGGCGCACGCCCATTTATTTAAGGCGATGGCTTTGGGTGGACTGGCCACCGGATACGAGCAATTTCCTATCCAAACGGATGTGAGCGGGAAAGCCGTATTTTCGACCCGTGTACAGGGCCTTACCGAAGCGGTGCGTCTGTTGGATGCCGCTGCGGCTTTGCTGGGCTCCACGCCGCCGTCGGCCGAATTCAACACCCGCGTGTTGGGACCCAACTTTGACTTGCTCAGCACGATCAATGCCTACCGTGCCCGGTATAATCTGATGCTGGGGAAAAACGCCGAGGCCCTGGCCGCCGCTAATCTGGTCAATCTAAATTCCAAATCACAGTTCGTCTTCAACGCTCAAAGCCCGAATCCGATATATCAGGAGATTCTGGTGTCCAAGAATTATTCGCCCAGAGACAACTTCGGCTTGCCCTCGGGTCTGTTTGACGCAGCGGACGGCAGGTTGGGCTTTTTCCTGAGCACGCCGAACAGCACCGTAGGCGGAGAAACCCTGAAGACGCTCAAGGGGTTCTTCGACGCGATTGACAAACCCATTCCTGTATACACCCCGGATGAGGTTCGTCTGATGCGGGCGGAAGCTATTTTGAGAACCAACGGCAGCCTGGACGCGGCGTTGACGGATATTAATGCCGTCAGAACCCAGGCTTCAGGCGATCCTTTCGGAGTCCACGCCAACCTTCCGGCATATTCCGGTCCGGCGACCAACGCCGATCTGTTGCTGGAGGTGTACCGGCAGCGCTGCGCCGAATTGTTTCTGAGCGGTGTCCGCCTGGAAGACAGCCGCCGCTTCGGTCGCCCGGCGCCGCCAACCAATCTGAATCCCGTTCCGCTTTCGTTTGAGCGCAACCGCAATTTCTATCCCTACCCCGATCAGGAGCGGTTGACGAACCCAAATACGCCGGCTGATCCAGCCATTTAAGCGGGCGTGAGGCATAAGGCAAAAGGCGCAGGGTTGATAGCAATTGACCTTGCGCCTTTTTTTATAAGCTATCTCAAAACCCAATCCAGGGTGTGAGCAGTATATTCTATAGTTTTGAGGCGGCTTCAAGTATCCCGGCATTACCCATCCTCTACATCCTTTCACGAAGTACGAGGTACGATTTACGAAGTACGAAGTATGATTTGCGAAGTACGGGTCTTACATCCTCTACATCCCCTACATCCTCTACATCCTTTCCATCCTTTCACGAAGTACGAGGTACGATTTACGAAGTACGAAGTATGATTTACGAAGTACGGGGCTTACATCCTCTACATCCCCTACATCCTTTCCATCCTTTCACGAAGTACGAGGTACGATTTACGAAGTACGAAGTATGATTTACGAAGTACGGGGCTTACATCCTCTACATCCCCTACATCCTTTCCATCCTTTCACGAAGTACGAGGTACGATTTACGAAGTACGAAGTATGATTTACGAAGTACGGGGCTTACATCCTTTACATCCTCTACAACCTTTCCATCCTTTCCATCCTGACTACCTTAAATTTATTCGGATAGACCGGCGTTTTCTCCGAAGCGATGATCAGGTTCCCGTCGGGAGTAAAGTCGATGGCTTCGAATTGAGAGGGGCGGAATCCATGGGCAATGCGTTTTTTCCTGATCTTGCCTTTGGTGAAATCCGTTCCGGGAAAGCCGGAAAGGAAGAAAACCGTTGTCCGCGATTTGGGAATGAGGCCAAGGGAAAAGTTGTAAAAATAGGAAAGAATGGCCACCGTATTTCCATCGGGTGAAATGGCCGCACCGGTAACCACCCGCTTGGGCAGCAGCATACTATCTAGTAGTCGGGCAGTATAAATCCCTGGTTTTGATGGAACTACATAATGTTTGGTGAAGTAGTTTCCAACCCGTAACCGGTTTTTCGAGAACAAATGCAGAGAATCTCCAAAATAGAAAAAGCCCTCCATGTCGAAATTGCAGGCCGAGGGGGGGGGGGGGAAGGCATTTTGGTCGGGGTAGTTAAAAAGGATGCTGTCCACTTGGGCTGTTTTGGGGTCGTAAATATAAATCCGTAGATTTTTCCGCTGATTTCGGTTGTTTCCAAAGTCTCCGATGTAAATCCTTCCCTGGGAATCCCTTGCCAGGTCTTCCCAATCTTCATTCTGGACTTTTGCAATGGGTACTTCTTTAAGAAGATTCCCCGCCCGATCGGTGCAGTATAGCACCGGACCGGCGCCGCTGTCGTTGTGCCACCACAGGCTATCCGGCGAGGAGATCGCCAAGCCGGATACTTCCGGTAAGAAATCAGGTAATCGCACGTGTTTTTTCTGGGCTTTGACAGGAAGGAAAGCGCTTAGGCAACAAACAATGCCTAACAGCAGACGCCCCAATTGGAGGGAATTAGTCCCACTCCAGTGACAGGTGTGTTTCATTGGGAAGATTGTTATACTTTATTGTAATATAATTATACTCAGTTAAATTTTTCTTTCAAATATTTTTTTCCAAAAAAAATAAAGAATTACTGCTCCAGGTTAAGTTCCATTAAGACAAGCCCTAGAAGCGCTTTCATCACTTCGCTCAGGTTGTGGGCGTCCCCTGATACCCTTTTTGAACCTAATCTTGTAGGGGAGGGAGCGTCCTGCCGGCCTTCTCAAAAGAAAACTTCCAAAAGGTTACAATAAATTAACCCAAATCGTTTTGATAACCCTGCCTACAAACCTACTTTTATAGTTCGCATTCCAAATAACTGATTGACCATCAATTTTTTAAAAAATCCGATCCGATATGAAGCATTTTCTCCGCATGCTTGGGCTGGTTTTGTGCCTGTTTCCATTCACTCTCTTTGCCCAGAACACAGGCGATCTGGCGTTCGTAGGGTTTGATGCCGATGGCAACGACAACTTTGCCATCGTTACCTTTGTCGAACTTCCGGCAAATGCCACATATTACTTTGCAGACAAGTCCTGGACCGGGACCGCTTTTGCTACCAACGAAGGTACGTTGATCTGGAATACGGGCTCAAGCCCCATTCCTGCAGGCGCCGTCATTGCCTTTTATAACACCAGTAATCCTTCGACTACTTCGGCGACCCGGGGAACGGTAACGAGTCCTGATCTTGCTCTTAGCGCCAGTAACGAAGGGATTTTCCTCTTCATTGGAACCGATTCGATCTCTCCAACCAAATTCCTGGCGGCGGTAGGTAATGCCAATGTGGCTTCCGCTTTTGGCAACCTGGATAATACAGGCTTATCCGCTGGTTCTACAGCCATTGTTCTTACAGCCGGCATCGACGTTGGGGTCTACACCGGCCCTCGCACCGGACTGGATGCCAGCGGGTACGTTGCCGCTTTGAACGATATTGCCAAAAACTGGATTTTTCAGGACGGAACCGGCAACCAGAACACGGATGGTACTCCTCCGGACATCCCCTTTGATACGACCCATTTTGTCTTATCCCTTACCGACAACACGGCGCCTGCAGTAGCAGCGGTGTCTATTGAATCCGCGGGCCAATGGAATGTCCGCTTCAGCGAGGGGGTTAACAATACGGCCATCAACCCCGCTAATTACTTGATCCAGCCGGCGTTGACCATCGATTCCGTGGTCTACGATGCGGGTTCGAATACCGTAAAGGTCTTTCACTTCCCTATGGATAACGGGGTAGATTATACCCTTACGGTCTCGAATATTGCCGATGCGGCAGGTAACGTTATGGCTGCCCCGTTTGTGAGCGGGAGGCTGGTATTCAACACGACCAATCCGGATTTGCGCATCACCGAGATCATGTACAACCCCCCGGCTGCAGTGGATTCGCTGGAGTTTATTGAAATATACAATTCTGGTAGCCAGACTGCCATACTGGGCGGTTTGGAGTTGAAAGACCAGAACCCCCAGACCGGAGCGGTCGGGCAGATCAATCTGTTATTTCCTTCTCTGACCTTGTCGCCAGGCGAAATCGTTTTGGTCGCTCCGGATGGGGAAGGTGCAAAGAACTTTTTCGGAAAAGACTTTATCGGCCTGGCCTTCATCGGCAATGCCCTGGGCAACGGCGGGGAAGCGTTGGTGATCCGGAACAGCATCAAGGAAGTGATCGATTCGGTCAATTACGACGACGTCAGCCCATGGCCCACCTCTCCGGATGGCGCAGGCCCTTCGCTCGAACTAAAACGCCTGGACGCCAACGCCAACAACGGCGTCAATTGGAAGCCGTCTACCACGTTGGCCGGGCAGGTAAACTCCGTGAACGCTTTTGCATCGCCAGGAGTGTTTGTCCCTGTGGTTAACTCCAGCGTTTCCTTTGAAAAGAACTTCGCCATTTTCAACGAAGGGCTACAGGGCGCGCGGATTTTGGTCAAAATGGACCAGGCGCCCCAGCAGGACGTGAAGGCGGTGATTGAAGTTGTGGATTTTACCGCCAAAGCGGGCAATGATTTTACCCTTCTTGCAGACACCCTGTTATTTCCAAAGGATTCCTCGGCTTCTAAGACCCTTTTCCTGGACATCCTGGAAAACAGCCTGCCGGAGCCTGACCGCTATTTCGGATTGCGGATCAAATCGGTGGATGGAGGCCTTTTTGGCGACGTTAAGGAACTGGTAGCCTATATCAAGGACAACGACCAACCTGCCATACCGCCTGCGGAGGATCTAACGCTTTCCTATTCCGGAAGCTACGCTATTGGCGCGGGCGCTTCGGCGGAGATCGTGGCCTATGATCCGGCCTCCAAACGCCTGTTTGTAGTCAACTCGCTTCAGAACAAGCTGGAAATACTCAGCTTTGGCAGCTTGGGTTCGGTTGGAAAAGTGAAAACCATTGACATGTCGGCCTTCGGGATCGGGATTCAGAGCGTGGCCGTTAAAAACGGATTGGTTGCCGCTGCCGTGGACGGACCGAATTTCGGAAACGGGAAGGCCGTTTTCTTTAATACGGATGGGGACGTCCAGGCCCAGGTGGAAGTAGGCAACCTCCCGGACATGATCACGTTTACCCCCGATAGAAAGCGGGTACTTACCGCCAATGAAGGCCAGCCCAATAGCGCCTATACCATCGATCCGGAAGGTTCGGTTTCGGTCATCAACCTGCCAGCAGATATAAAGACGTTGCAGCAAAGCGATGTGACCACGGTTGGGTTCAACGCTTTCGATGCACAAATCGAAACCCTGCGCGCTGCAGGCGTCCGGATTTTCGGCCCCAACGCTACGGTTTCCAAAGACCTGGAACCGGAGTACATTGCGTTTTCTGAGGATGGAAACACAGCCTACGTAACGCTTCAGGAAAATAACGCCCTGGGCGTTATTGACCTCCAAACGCTCAAGGCAACCGTCATTCTTCCTCTCGGATATAAAGACCATTCGCTTCCTCAGAACGCCCTGGATGTATCGGATCAAAGCGGGGAAATTCTTTTCGCCAATTATCCCATTCTGGGAGCGTATATGCCGGATGCCATTACCTCGTATAGCGTTGGAGGTAAAGGCTATTTGATCACCGCGAACGAAGGGGATGCCCGGGAATACGACCCTCTAACCGAAGAACTCCGCTTTGGATTTGTAGAGTATGTCCTGGACTCGGCGGCATTTCCCAATGGCTCTATGTTGAAACAATCCGCCCTGGGCCGGCTCACCATGACCAACCAGACGGGCGATACCGATAAGGACGGGGATTTTGATAAGGCGTACACCCTGGGCGGCCGGTCGTTCAGCATTTGGGACAGCGAAGGCAAACTGGTTTTTGACAGCGGCGACCAGTTCGAACGGATCACCGCTGCGGATCCCACCTACGGTCCCATTTTTAACGCCAGCAACGACAACCAGAACAAAAAGAATCGCAGCGATAACAAGGGCCCGGAACCGGAAGGCGTAGTTACCGCCCTGATCAATGGCGCTCAATTTGCCTTTATTTCTTTGGAACGGATTGGAGGCGTGATGGTATACAATATCTCCAACCCTCAAGCGCCTTATTTTGTCCAGTATATCAACAACCGGGGTGTGACCCAGGAAAGCGGCGACCTCGGTCCGGAAGGGATCATTTACATTTCTGCAGAAGATAGTCCAAATGATACTGCCATGGTGATTGTAGCCAACGAAATTAGCGGAACGCTAACGTTTTACAGTCTGGAGGGAGTGGTTACCTCCGTGCGCAATCCCTTCCGCTCCGCACAAACCATGAAGGCATTCCCCAACCCGGCTAGCGACATGGTCTTCCTGGAGTCTATCAGCGATTATCAGGTGATTGACCAATTGGGCAGGGTAGTGCTGACCGTGGAAAACCAGGATAGGATTACCGTTCATTCCCTGACAGCAGGCAGCTACGTCGTTCGCCGGAAAGATGGGGCTGTAGCGAAAATGGTGATTAGGGATTAGGGAGATTAGGGAGCAGGGAGCAGGGAGCAGGGAGTAAAATTTGCTCCCTGCTCCCTGCTCCCTGCTCCCTCAAATCAATTTACTTTTTTCACCAGCGAAACAAACACCGGGAAGTGGTCGCTATATCCGTTTAAGTATTCTCCCCCTGCAAACGTGCGGAGGGGGTATCCGCGAAAGGGGCCGCTGGTTTGGCACATATACGGCGGATTGAACACTTTGGCCTGGAAAAACCGGTATCCCTGCGCTTTTTGGTCGGCGATGCCAGCGCTGAGGAGGATCTGATCAAACAGGTTCCAGGCATCGCGGTAGGCGAGGGTGCCTAGTCCTTTTTTGTAGTAGTCGTACATAGGGTTGAACATGGCGCCTATGCCGGCTTCTGCCGGGCTTTTCTTTGCGTTAAGCACCTCTTTGACGCTCGGGCTGACGGGGTCGTCGTTGAGGTCGCCCATGACCAATACTTTCACGGCGGGGTCGATGCGCTGCAGGGAATCAATGACCTTTTTGCACAGCATGGCAGCGGCGTTGCGGAGGGGCTGGGTCGCTTTCTCCCCTCCGCTCCGGGAAGGCCAATGGTTAACCAGAACATGCAAAGGCTCTCCGTCGAAAAGTCCGCGGACGTAAAGGATGTCGCGCGTGCCGCGGACCTCTCCGTTGGAGGCGTAGGAGGCCATGGGGATGGTCTGGCTGGAGGTGACCTGGAAATATTTGGCCTGGTACAGGAGGGCCACGTCAATGCCTCTGGGGTCTGGAGAATCGAAATGGACGATCTGGTAATTTCTGGCAGCTACTTTTTCCTGCCGGGCAAAATCTTCCAGAACGCCGCGGTTTTCGATTTCGGCAACTCCGAGCAGGGCAAGCCCATCGGGACTTTGGTCGGAGCCGATCTCAGAAATAACCTGGGAGAGCTTTCTCAGTTTTTCCTGGTAGCGTTCCTTCGTCCAGCCGTTAAGGCCGGAAGGCGTGAATTCGGCATCGTCGGTATCCGGGCTGTCGATCGGGTCAAAGAGGTTTTCAAAGTTGTAGAACCCCACCAGGGCAAGCCGGTACTTGTCCTGGGAAAATACTGGAAGGCTGGCGATGAAAAAAAACAGCGCCAGCAAAATGGTGGAAGGATGTAAAGCGTTTCTCATGCGTTTATTTTTGGCTCCTAACGTTAGAATGGCCGCAAATCTGATAAATCCGTTTCAAGTTTTTTGTGAATTCCGCAAAATGGTTTCAGCTTTGTGCCGAATAATTCAACAACATCTATAACCCAAAGCGCACTTATGAACTTAAGTCAGTTTTTCCTCTTATGGGGGATTTTTCTCGGAGGCGTCTCGCTTTCTGCCCAGACCTCTTTCCAGGTTCGGGGAAAAGTAATCGACCAGGCTTCCGGCGTGGGAATACCCGGCGTGGAAGTCCGGTTGCTCACTACCACCTTTTTCACGGGTCCTGAAGGAGATATTGATTTTCAGGCCGTACTACCGTCGGATGGGAAGTTGGTGATCACGCTGACCAAACCGGGATACCAGGAAAAGGAAGTCGTGTTCGAGGGAAAGGGAAAGCTTTCCTTCAATTTGGGAACCATCCAACTGGTATCCACAGAAGGCTCCGGCCAGGTTAATTCGGAAGACCTGATCCCGGTTATCACTTTGAGCACCAACGAATTGGAGGGCGAAGGCGAACAGAACATCTCCAGTTTGCTCACCGCTTCCAACGATGTATTTATTTCTTCCGCCTCCTTTAACTTCAGCGCGGCCCGATTTCGCCTACGGGGCTACGACGGGCAATACGCCGATGTCTACTTCAACGGCGTGCCGGTGAACGACCTCGAGAATGGATTCCCCAACTGGAATCTTTGGGGCGGCTTGAACGACGTGGTCCGCAGCCGTCAGACGAGCATCGGGCTGGCAGCAAATCCGTTTGCATTTGGCGGTGTAGGCGGCGCAACGGCTCTGGACACCCGGGCTTCCAGTCAGCGGAAACAATTGCGGGTATCCTATGCCCTGAGCAACCGGACCTATCGCAACCGGATTATGGGCACCTATTCTACCGGCGTATTGCCCGGGGGATGGGCCTTTTCCGTTTCCGGTTCCAGGCGCTGGGCAGAGGAGGGTTATGTGCCGGGAACCGTGTACGATGCCTGGTCGTATTTTATTTCGGCCGACAAGTTGTTCGGTACTACGCATACGCTGAACATCACCGCCTTCGGCGCGCCGGTAACGAGGGGTAGGGCAGGGGTATCTACCCAGGAAATGAACGATTTTGCCGGCACCAATTTCTACAACCCCAACTGGGGCTACCAAAACGGGGAAGTCCGCAATTCCAGGATCGCCAATTCCCACGAACCGGTCGTTATCTTGCGCCACGATTGGACGCCTACGGAGCGTACCCGCCTGACAACAGCGGTTTCGTATCAATTTGGACGCGACGGCGCCACCGCCATCGATTGGTACGACGCCCGGGATCCAAGGCCGGATTACTACCGGAAATTGCCTTCCTACATCGAAAACGAACAAAAAGACCTGGTGGCGGAACTCCTTTCAACAGACGAAAATGCCCGGCAAATCGATTGGGCCTATATGTACGAAGTCAACCGGAACAGTATTGCGACCATCCTCAACGCCGATGGGATGGAAGGCAACACCGTGACCGGTAAAAGAGCCCAGTATGTCATTGAGGACCGCCGGTTTGACACCCGGCGCGCCAACGCCAACATCAATGTGGAACATAACCTCAGCGACCGCCTGCGGGTAAGCGGAGGTATTAACTACCAACTACAGAAAGTCCGGAATTTTAAGGTATTGGAAGATCTGCTGGGCGCCGATTTTTACCTGGACATCGACAAGTTTGCCGAGTTCGACTTTGCCGGGGATACTGAATTTATCCAAAACGACCTGGATGTTCAAAATAAGCTCGTTCAGGAAGGGGAAACGTTTGGTTACGACTATGCTACCCTGACTTCTAAAGCGGGCGCCTGGGGGCAATTTGAAATAACCACCAACCATTTTGACTTTTTTGCAAGCGCTCAGGGGGCTCAAACTGAGTTCTGGAGGGAAAGTAATCTTCGGAATGGAAAATTCCCCGACAACTCCGCAACCGTTTCGGAAAAGGCCAGCTTTTTCGATTACGGGGTAAAAGGTGGGGCAACGTTCAAACTGGATGGGCGGAATTATTTCATTCTGAATGCTTCTTTTCAAAACCAGGCCCCGCTGCCAAGAAATGGATTTGTATCTCCGCGGACAAGGGACCAATTCGTCGGCGATCTTCAGCAGGAACAGATTACGAGCGTGGAAGGGGGCTATCTCCTTCGCGCGCCTTACGCCAAAATCCGTCTGGTGGGGTACTACACGGAATTTGCCAACCAAACTACCGCCCAAAGCTTTTATCTCGATAATGCCATTGCCACAGAGGAAGGGTTTGAAGGGGGCTTTGTCAATTACATTATGACCGGCATTACTACCCGGCACATGGGGCTCGAACTGGGAGCGGAAGTTGCCTTGGGCGCAGCCTGGAGGGTGCGCGGCGCCGCTTCTTTGGGCGAATTCATTTATACCTCCCGCCCGGATGTGTCCGTTTACCTGGACAATCTGGCCGAAGTGCTTCGCCAGGAAAAAGTGTATATCAAAAACTTTTACGTTCCCAATCTTCCCCAAACCGCAGGGACGATCGGCCTGAGCTATAACTCCCCCAAGTTTTGGTTCGCTAACCTCAACGTCAACTACTTCGATAATATCTGGATCGATTTTAACCCCGAACGGCGCACCAATGCAGCGGTATCGTTTGTTGAAAACCCGCTGTTCCCTTCCCAGGTGGTAGAACCTGGTTCGGAGTTATGGCAGAAGATCCTTTACCAGGAAAAAGCCCCTTCGGCCTATACGGTCGACTTTTTTGGAGGTAAATCCTGGAAAGTGGGCGACAACCTGTTTCTCTACCTGAACGTCGGGGTCAATAATTTGCTGGACAAAAAAGACTTTGTCATTGGCGGGTACGAGCAGTACCGCTTTGACTACGCCGAGAAAAATGTGGACAAATTCCCCAACCGGTATTTTTACGGTTATGGGAGAAACTATTATGTCAGCTTAGCTTTCCGAATTTAATTGAATTACCCTTTTCAAAATAACATGCACTATGTCTTTTTTAAATGTTAAACGCCGCTTCTCTCCCTGGATTTTAGGGACTGTTTTTTTTCTTGTCCTGGGTTTTTCGGCTTGTGTCGACCGGGAGTTTGACGAACCGCCGGTGGGCGACCTGACGGAAATCGAAGCCAATACCACCATCGCTCAGCTTAGTTCCCGGTTCACCCCCGGGCAAGACCCCGTTCAGATCACCGAGAACGTGGTCATTAAGGGGGTAGTTATTGCCGACGACAAATCGGGTAATTTTTACAAGCAGATCGTCGTTCAGGACAACACCGGAGGTATCGTGGTCCGCATGAACTCTACCGGCCTGTTTGGGCAATTTCCCATTGGCAAAGAGGTGTTTGTAAGCTGTAACGGCCTTTACCTCTCCGACTACAACGGAGTAATCCAGCTCAATGGCAGCGCTGCGGATGGGATCGAGGAATTGCTCATCTCGCGCCATGTGTTTGCAGGACCTGGAACACAGACTATTACGCCCAAAAAAGTAACTATAGACCAATTGAACAATTCCCTGATGAGCACCTTGATTCAACTGGACGGCGTGCAGTTTAAGGATGGCTCTGCCGGGGTGAGTTATGCCGATGCGGCAAAAAAATTGTCCAAAAATCTGGACGTGACCGACTGCTCCGGGAAAACGGTCGTTTTGCGCACCAGCGGATTTGCGGACTTTGCCGCACAGCTTACGCCCACCCAAAATGGAAGCCTGGTCGCGGTATACAGCGTGTTTGGAACCACCAAGCAGCTTTATATCCGGGATGTGAACGACGTAAAAATGGCTGATGTCCGCTGTACCATAGGCAGTGGCGGTGGCGGAAATCCTGGAGGGACTACGACCCCGGTAGACACGCTGAACGAAACCTTCAGCAGCGAAAAGAATAATGACCCGATCGTGAAAAACGGCTGGACTACGGTGGCCACCACAGGGACCCGGGTCTGGATCGGAAAGCTATTCAGCGGGAACACGTATGCCCAGGCTACCGCATTTAGCGATACGAATACCGATATGGAAAGTTGGATGATCTCTCCTCCTATCGGCCTGAAAACCAACAAAATCCTGAACTTTGAAAGTGCGATGGCATTTTATGTACACGATGGGTTGAGCGTGTGGATCTCCACTAATTACGACGGGAAAAATCCCAAAACGGCCACCTGGACTCCCCTCAACGGAAAATTGGCAGGCAAAACTTCCGGCGACAATACCTTCGTCGCTTCCGGCGATATTCCGCTTGCGGCAACAGGGGGCAATGTGCACATCGGGTTCAAATACGTGGGCAACAAGGCAACCAACACGACCACTTACCGGATCGATAATGTCCG
Source organism: Haliscomenobacter sp. (assembly GCA_016707205.1). Lineage (GTDB taxonomy): Bacteria > Bacteroidota > Bacteroidia > Chitinophagales > Saprospiraceae > JADJPL01. The sequence goes on from JADJHZ010000001.1 coordinate 118,639, forward strand.
GGTTCGTAAAGGGTAGGGTATATTTCACCATGAGTTAAATCATTGATCGGGACGGCTTTTTTTCGTAAGTATCCTTTAAAAGGAAATCCTATGAAAGAGAAAAAGGAAAAAGTCGTCCCTATCGAGCGATTTGCGCTTAGTTTCAAAGACAACCTGGACCGCTTTATTCAGCTCAACCTGACGGAGGGCGACCCGCTGGTCTGGAAAGTGCTGTTGAATTTCCGTTACCAGGAGGAGTTTGAAAAGCCAAGCTATAATTATAGTCCCAAAGAAAAGGTGCTGGTGGGTTACCTGCCGTATTTGAATTTCCGGGATTTCTGGGATTTATTGCGGTTGGAGAAAAACCTTTCCGCTTACTTCAAATTTTCGGAAAGTTCAGCGGGCGTCATTGAATTCAACGGCTTTCGCCTGCTTGCCGCCGAGGAACCGGTTGGCGAGGAAGAATGGTTCTGGAATAAAGAAGAAGCCGTGGTTTGAAACGAACGATTAAATAGCCATTGGCCTCTCAGAGGCCAATGGCTATTTAATCGTTCATCTCATATTTTAATAATTAGAACCGTTTGTTCTCAATGTCCTGCTCCCCCGGCAGGGGCGGTCTTGCGTTCATGGTTTTCCGGTTCCTGGACAAAGAACCAGAAAAGCGCCGATATGCCGAGGGTAAACGCGCAAATAATGAACAACAGACTTTTGTCTGCCGCTTGTCCAACGGCTTGTCCGACGCCCAGACTGGCCACCAGCTGGGGCAGAACCACCGATAGGTTAAACAACCCCATGTACAATCCCATCCGGGCCTGATCTACTTTCTGGGACATGATGGCGAAGGGAAGGCTGACGGTTGCCGCCCAGCCTATACCGAGAATGCCCATCAATACATAAATAGTGGCCGGCGACTTTCCCATCAACCAAATTCCGGCATACCCTAGGGCCATGATCGCAATACAAACCATGTGGGTATTTACCCGGCCTATTCTGCGGGTTAGCGGTTCCAGTAAAAAAGCAGGCAGCAGGGCGCCTACTGCGTTTAAAATCAGAAAGGAAATAGATACCACCCTTCCCATATCGGTGTCGCCCAATTCCGGCAATTTGTCCTGAACGTAGGCAAACATATAGACGAACATCGATTGAATGCCTACCCAGGTAAACGCATGAGCAGCCAGCACTTTTTTAAACCCGGCAAGCGGAGCGGCGTCTGCACCGGTCTCTTTTCGAACCAAAGCCTGTGCGATCAACCCAATGGTTAAAATCAAGCACAAGACTTCAACAATATAGCCTGGCACGGCCCACCCGGTCAGCCTTCCGGTCATACCATAAATAGCATAAATCAGGAATCCCCATAGCGGCTGGATGGCTTTCAGAATATCCCAGAGGGAATTTTTACCGGAAGAAACGTTCGTGGATGCCGAGGCTTCTTCGGAGCTATTTCCCAACTGCCGGGGCTCCTCTATGAAAAAAGTAGGTATAAAAGACAAAAGGAACACCAGCAACGCGCCGGAATAGATTAAGATGTAGTTGTCCCAGATGGCGCCAACGGCGTAGGCGCCTACCCCAAAGGCCCCTGAAATTGTCTGCATCCAGGTGTACCCTTTAGTCCGCTTTTCGCCTTCGGGAGTGACATCGGCGATGATGGACCGCGTCGGGTTGAAGCTCACGTTGATGGCCAGGTCGAGGGTCAAAGCTATCGTGATTGCTACGCCGAGAATAGCGCCCGAGCCCATGGCATTGGAAATGATGTCGATATTTGGTAGTGCCAGGAGCATCAAGCCGGCAAGAACCCCGCCAATCAGGATAAACGGCCGCCTCCTTCCGTTCCAAAACCACACGTTGTCGCTGATCAGTCCGATGATGACCTGGCCGAAAATACCGGCGATGGGGCCTGCTGCCCAAACCAGCCCAACTTCTTCGATTTTCAATTGGTATTTGGTGCTGAGAATCCAGCTCAAAGCGCTGATCTGCACCGAAAGGGCGAACCCCATGGCGGTGGAAGGTAAACTCAGCAGCGCATAGAAGGAATTGGTCAGGTTGCGTTGAATGGCCAGCATAAAAAACAGAATTTTCAGGAAACAGAATACGGATAAAGGTAATGCTCCCAATCGGTATTATTTCCTGAAAAAAGAAAATTTCCGGTTTATGCTTAGTCCGATTTCCTGAAATCCAGATTATGGAAGAGAAACACCCGGACCACGTCGGATTGTTTGTACTGGTAGCCTTTACTGGATTGCTGTATCGTGTATAAGTACCCTGCCTGAAGGTTGGCATTGGGCGCAACCTTATAACCCAGGCCTAGAAAAACCCGGTCCTGATCAAAGGCATTGTTGACCACATTTTTTCCAAAATTGATCAGGATCTCGTTACTAACGACTGCCGACCATTTGGATTTTGAGGAAAAAGGATAGGTAAGGATGACGTTGTAGCGCGCCCGGTTGGTATAGGCAAATTGATCCGATAAATGCGAATCGTCCAGGATTTTTTGTTTGAATCGTTGCTCCAGCCGGATCTGCTGAAGCACCCGTAATTTCCAAGGCCGGCTTAGAATCTGTACCTGTTGCCAGATACGGTGCTCCGGCTGAGAGATGAACAAGTGTCCCTCGTCCGGAAAAAAGTTCAAAAACGCATACCCCGCAGTGACCTTGAAATTCGGACTGGCGTAGTACGTAGCGCCAACCCGGCCCATACCGAACAAAAACCCCTGGCTCCAATGGTCCTGGCTTCGCAGATGCATGTCATACCAAAATCCCCAGTGGGTGGAAAGTTGCGTCTGATTCAGATACCCGACCCAAACTTGATCGGCGTGGTCGATGGATTTTAAGGTTTGGGCATGCAAACCAGGTTCCATGCCCAGCAACAAGGGCAAAAGAAAAAGAAGAGGGCGGATTTTCATGTTTTTTTGCTTGGGTTAATACAGCCACGAAAATACGCCCCCCGGAAAGGTGGAAACAATGATTTTTCGCATTAGGGATTAGGGGAAATGGGAAAAGGGAGCAGGGAGCAGTCGAGGATTAAGGTTCAAGAGTTCAAAGTCCAAGGTTCAAGGTTCTTTCCCTGCTCCCTGCTCCCTGCTCCCTTTCTCCCTTTCTCCCTGCTCCCTTATCCCTTACTCCAGCACATAAATATTCTTCTCTTTGCAGATATCCTTCAGGATCTTTGGCCACACCGTGACGCTGACTTCCCCTAGATGGGCTTTGCGAAGAAGGAGCATGATCGTCCGGCTTTGCCCGATTCCGCCGCCGATACTTAATGGAAGTTCATCGTGGGCAATCGCCTGGTGATAGGGGTATTGAAGGAAGTGCTCCAGGCCACAAATCTTGAGTTGTTCCTTCAAGGTATCGGCGTTGACGCGAATGCCCATGGAGGAAAGCTCATGCCGGCGTTTGGTCACCGGGTTCCAGACGAGAATATCCCCATTTAATCCGTGCATGGGCTCCCCTTTGTCATTGACGGTAGGCGTAACCCAGTCGTCGTAATCCGGAGCTCTCATTTCATGGGGGTAGCCGTCGGCCAACTGCCATCCGATTCCGATGAGGAACAGAGCAGGGATTTCCTGTAGGATTCTGGTTTCGCGCTCTTTGCGGGGAAGGTCGGGATATTTGGCCAGCAATTCTTCGGCATGCATGAAGGTGATTTCATCCGGAAGCCTCGGGTATCTTGGGTCATCGAGTGCGGGGAACATGTCGAATAGGTAGTTCTCCGCGCCTTTGATGGCTTTCCAGATTTTCCGGACGACGTCTTTAAGAAATTCCACATTGCGGTCCTTGGCGGTAATGGTTCGTTCCCAGTCCCACTGATCCACATAAGCGCTGTGGTCGTGATCGAGGAAATAGTCTTTGCGTACCGCTCTCATATCGGTGCAAAGCCCTTCTCCGGGCTGCATGTCGAATTGTTTTAACGCGGTCCTTTTCCACTTGGTGGCCGCCTGGACGACTTGGGCGGTTACCGGGTTTTTTTCGTAATCGTTTTTAATGTAGAATTCAACCGGGGTTCTGGAGCCGTCGCGGTCGAGATAGTCGTTGACTCCGCTGTCGACGTCAACGATAAGGGGAACGGTCACCATCATCAGGTTGAGTTCTTTGCACAGATGTTCTTCGATGAAGTTTTTGGCGGCCATAATGGCGCGCTGGGTTTCTTTGGGTGACAACAGCGACCGGTAATCCGTCGGGAGAACGCGCTTGATGTCTTCGTAATTCCCAATACCTGGTCCTGCCAGGTCGGCTTTTTTGTCTACCATTTGGTTTGGTTTTTTGGTTAGGGATAACATTACAGGGGAGAGCTATCGCAAAACGGCTGGCCCTCTCCCTCGCCCATTCAGGCTCGGCAAAAGATAAGAGGTACAAAGCAATAACTTATTGACCAAGGTCAATCCCAGACATGATTTTTGACGCAGGCAGAGGCAAAAGAAAGGGGATTTGCAGACTTTGCATAGAAGCTATCTCAAAACGCTTTCCAGGGTGTGGGCGGCCTCCCCTAACCCCTCCGAAGGAGGGGAACCGTGTGGGCAAGGGTAGGGAAAAGCATCGGAATTAAGGTTTCATTGCCTTCCTTTGTTGCTGAGGGGAGGCCCAACGATGGATTGAGCAGAATTCATGCCGTTTCAAGATGGCTTTTAGTAAGTCAAGGGCGGGTCGTGAAAGACCCTCAAGCATTTTAAACCGGGTTGAAGGTAAGGCTGGCAAAAACGGATATCCTTCAACAAGACATCTCTTTCCGAAAGTCGTTTCAGCCGCTCCGTTGAAAGGGGCTGCCGGAAGGATTTTACCTCCTTTTTATTTCTGATGATGCGGATGTCCAGGCGGTCTGCATTCTTTTTCACCCAAAGCATTTCCCCTTTTTGGAGCGGTTGGATAACCGGTTCAAATTCCGGCAAATCTAATTCGCAGGTGATGGAAACCTCATCGGCAGAATAGGCGTAAATGGAGCCGTCCTTTTCCCTGGAAAAGGCGAGGTTTATCGCCCCGTTGCCTACTGGAAAGCGGGCTTGGATTTGCTGGATCGCCTCGGGTATCCTTGGGCGAAGGACCACCCTTTGGTCGGTTAAATCTGGTTGAACCCCAAGAAAATACTGGTTCCATATCCGGAGCTGCTCCGCATTCGACCAAGCCTGGAGGAAAGTTCCGGAGCGTTCTCCCCTGGATGCGCCAGGTTTTGGCAGCGCATCGGCATTTTCGCTCAGAGAACCCACCGCGCCTTCTGTCAGGGCCTGGCGGTTCATCCGGGCAAAGAGCTGGTAAGCGACTTCCGTTTGGTCCGCTTCCAGGAGGCGTTGCATGGCGATCCCATTCGTCCAAAGCCATACCGTTCCGTTATGGTACGCTTCGTCTTTGTGGTAATAATTCCAATGTTCGTGATAGGGATGGAAATCGGGATCTTTCTGGTTCAGGGAAGCTACGCCCCAGGGATATACAAGGTTTTCCCAGACGGTTCTGGCAATTTGGTTTCGCTGGGATTCATTAGAGATCAGATCCAGGGCAAACAGTTGATTCGGCCGCATTTTCAGGTCGGGCTTGCCCTGTTTATCCAGTCTGTCGGCCAGATATCCTTTGTCGGGGAACCAGAAATCTTTGGCGAACTGAAGGGCTACCTGATCCGCCAGGGCATTCCATGTTTGTTGGGCATCCGTTTCCCCCATCCAACGGGCAAAAAAAGCGGCGGCGCGGAGTTGCTTTACCCAGAGCGCCTGGATATCATTCGCCCGGTTTCCCCGGGGCGAATAAGGAATTTTCCCTTTGATTTTGGCGTCCATCCAGGTGTCGGCGTCGTCGTGGCATAGATACCCTTTTTCGTCAACCCAGTACTTCAGCGCTCCTTCCATGCTGCGTTTTACCGCAGGGTAAAGCTGGCGAATGATGGAGGTGTCGCCGGAGTAGCGAACGTACTCGAGGATCTGGATTACAAAACGGGGCGTACCGTCGGCCGTATTGTAAATGATTTCATCGGGCCTGGCGCGGTTGGGTATCCGTCCGAAATAGGAGGAGCCTGGGTCCGTATTTTGGAACTGAGCGAAGGAGAAAAGGATTTTCCGGGCGATGTCAAACTGGCCGTTGACCAGACATGCTCCGGGGAGGGAAATAAACATATCCCGGCCCCAATAATCATTGAACCACGGAAGCCCGGCATAGATTCCCCAGCCTTGCTGTTGGGTAATGAGCTGATCCAGGGTGAGGGCTTGCCATACGAGGGCATAATCGAGACTGTCCTGGCTGCTGCCTGGATGGGCTTGGCGTGCAATACCCTCCATTCGGTTTTTTCGCTCCGCCAGAAGTTGCGCTTCCTTTTGCCGGATGGTTTCCAGCGTTTGGAGGGCTTCTTCTTCGCTGATGGCATAAACGAGGAAAAATCCGCCCGCCTGAGCGTCCGTGGTTAGTAAATCACGTTCTGAGGAGAAGGGCCGCTCCTTTCTCGGACTGGCCAAAAGGAAATGTTCCGGCGCTTCCAAAGGGGAAAACCAGATGCCGGCCTGGTCTGCTTTTTTGAAGCGGCAGAGCGATGTGTCCAACTGGATGGCTATTGGGTCTGGCCGTCCGGGTTGGAGAAAAATGCCTAAAGCGGTAATTTGATCAAACAGGATCAGCGTCTCTTTTGCTTGAGGATAGATACGGTCCAACGCATGCGGATAGACAGTAACTGCGGCTTCCGCCCGTTGGAGCACCCCCTGGCCGGAGTAAAGCTGGTAATCCCTGAATATTCGCTTGCGGCCGATGTTCCACCCAATAAAATAGTCGGCAGTATCCGGAGTATGGGTCGTTGCATAAAAATACCCCGACTTTTTATCCGTGAAGGAACAAGCTCTGTTCTCTTCCGGACGAACGCGAATCCCCACTTCTTCCAAAATGGACGGCGTTGGAGACGGATGTTGGCTTTCCTCCGATTCGGAAACCTGGCAACCCGCCAGTACGAATAGGGCGCCAAAATACAAAAACAGGGATCTTTTCATCGCCAATTCTTTCTAAAAATACCAATTTTTTATAGACGAAAGGATGTAGAGGATGTGGTGGATGTGGTGGATGTAGTTCGTCTAACGTCTAATTTCCCTATACTTGCATTTAAAAATAAGAACGAGATGGTTCAAATATTCATAACCGGGGGGACCTTTGACAAGGAATACAACTATATTCACGGGACGCTTTTTTTTAAAGATACCCATTTGCCGGAAATGCTGGACCGGGGCCGTTGCACCCTCGACATCGACATTAAGACCTTGATGATGATCGATAGCCTGGAGATGACGGATGAGGACCGGGCGATCATTGTCCACAACTGCAAGCGCTCGGCACACCAACAAATTTTGATCACCCATGGTACGGACAGCATCGTGGAAACGGCTTCTTTTCTGGCGCAGGCGGATATTGCCGGAAAAACGATTGTCCTCACGGGAGCAATGATCCCATACGCATTCGGGACTTCGAGCGATGGGTTTTTCAATTTAGGAAGCGCTTTGGCTTTCGTTCAAACGCTGCCTCCAGGCGTATACCTCGTTATGAATGGACGTTATTTTCAGTGGAATTCAGTGCGCAAGAACCGCAAAACCGGTAACTTTGAGGAAACGATTTAAGTTTGTTTTGACCGGATATTCTCCAGCGTATGCAAATTTTGGGATTGCTTTTTGAAGTAGCGCTGTTTGCCGCAGCTTGTTTCCTTTACTTTTTCTCCATTGGAGCGTTACCCTCCAAAAGTGGAAAACACCCAACGGCAGTTGAAACTTTCCGCAGGGAAAACAGCCGGTGGCTCCGCCTGCTTTCCCTTGCGCTCATGGCCATCATGTTTGTGAATATCTTTATCAGCCTTCGCGAACTAATGTTAAAATAAAGGTTTAATCCTTTTGATTTCAAGGACTATTCGAAATCATTTTTTTCGAATTTATTTTTTTATCATTGCACCGCATCCAAAACCGACTTGTTCACTTCCTACCCAAACCGATATGAAAAACGTATACGTTCTTTTGGCTCTGTTTGTCGCGCTTTCTGTCTCTGCTCTTCGAGCTCAGGATCGGGAAGACCCTGTGGATCTTTATCACATGGGGTCCATCCGGGAGATTAAAATTGTTTTTGAGGAGGATAATTGGCGATATCTCCTGGACTCCCTTCGGTTTAACGGAGAACAGCTGCTCAAAGCCGCCTCCGTGGAGGTCATGGGGCAGCCCTTTGCCGGCGCCGGGGTCCGGATCATCGATTCCAATTCGTTTCAACCGGGCAGCCGCCGCAACGGGTTATACATCCAGTTGGATTATTCCACGCCCGGCCAGCAAATACAGGGGCATTCCAGTTTGTCCCTGAGCAGCTCGCTGCGCGACCCCAGCATGGTCCGCGAAGTGCTGGGCCTGGAAATAGCCCGCAAGTACATGCCTGCCCCCAAAGCAAATTACGCCAATGTATGGATCAACAACGAGCGTTATGGGCTTTACGTCAATGTGGAATCCGTTGAAGGGGATTTCCTGGTGCGCCATTTCAAAGGGACCTCCGGGAATTTGTATTACAGCCACCCGGAAACGACTAAAAAGCCGCTTCCCGGATGCGCTCCAAATATCTTTGGTTCCTTGCAGCAGGACCGGTCGGTCGATTGCCTCAAGCGCAACTTCCACCTGATCCAGGGCGCTTCTTACGCGCCGTTGGTTGAGTTTATTCGCCAGCTGAACCTGCAAGGGCAACCCTTGGAAGACATCCTGTATGCCGATCAAACGCTGTGGATGCTTGCTTTTAATAATGTCATGGGGAATTTAAGTTCCTATTCCGGGAAAGATAGCCCCAAGTATTTTCTTTACCAGGACGTGGACGGGAAAATGGCGCCTGTGCTTTGGAGCCTGAACCTGGCGTTTGGCGGGTATAAGAATACCGGAATAGGGTCGGACCTGAAAGTAACGGAACTTCAACAACTCGATCCTTTCCTCTACAGTGGGAATAATGCCAAACCGCTCATCAGTAAGCTGCTCGCCAATGCGCAGTACCGAAAAATGTACCTGTCTCACCTCCGGACGCTCCTTTACAATGAATTAGCCAATGGAAATTATCAAACACGGGCCCGGGAACTCCAGCAACTGATCCAGCCTTCTTTTGTTCTGGACTCCAATAAAACGTATTCTCAAATCGATTTTGAGCAGAGCCTTGTCAGCACGATTGGCAAGGTAAGCAAAATCCGGGGTATTTGAATTTTTGGAAGGCAGAATACAAATTCCTCAAGCGCCACCCAGAGCTCTCGATTATTCCTCCCGGGTTTTCCGATCTGAAAGTCAAAAGCCGCGAAAAATTCTCCCCTGCACTGATAGAAGATTTTCAGGTGACCGTGCGGGTTGGGGAATACGCCAGAAAAGTGCAGTTGTTTTATCGATTTGATCCTGGTCAGCCGTTTCAGTCGGTCGCTATGGCCGACGACGGGGCGCATGAAGACGGCCAATCCAACGACGCAGTCTTCGGGGTGTTGATCAAACCTCAGGGAGGCGCCCGGCAAATGGAGTACTATATCATGGCGGAAAATGCAAAAACCGTTAGCTATTTTCCTGAGCGTTATATGTTCGAATGGCATAAGGTTACCCTGGATGAATTAAACCGTTAACGCACCGATTTAACCTATGGCTCGTTTCCTGTTCCCGTTGCTGTTGTTTCTCGCTATGCATCTTTCGCTTACCGGCCAGGGCTTGTATGATATTAGCCGGTTTTCGGAGATCCGGATCTATTTTAAAGAAAAAAACTGGCAGGAAATTTTGGATTCCCTTCGGGATAGCCCGGGCGAAGGCCGGCTAACCACGGCCTACGTTGCGGTAAACGGCAAGAAATACCCCGGCGCTGGGGTTCGGTATAAGGGCAACAGCTCCTTCAACAATGTGCGCAAAAGCGGCCAGGATAAATTGCCATTCAACATCAAAATCAACCATACCCAGCGCGAATTGCTGCTCCCCGGCGGATATTCCACCCTCAAACTCGCCAATGGGTTTCGCGACCCCTCGATGGTTCGGGAGGTTTTTGCCTATGAAGTTGCCGGCGCCTACCTGCCCGCGCCAAAAGCGGCTTATGCAAAAGTTTTTGTCAACGACGCTTTCTGGGGAGTTTATACCAACACCGAATCAGTAGATAAACCTTTTCTACTGCATCATTTTGCCGATACCACCGGCAGTTTAATCAAAGGAGAGCCCGATTGGCAGTGGAAACGCCCCGCCTCCTGCCCGGACAAAAAGTTGCCGACCCTTAACTACCTGGGCGAAGACACCCTTTGCTATCAGGGCATCTACGAAGTGAAAGGAGAAAGGGCGTGGGACGACCTGATCGAGTTCACCCGAACCCTGAACCAAAACCCTACAGCGATTGAACAGATCCTGGATGTCAGTCAGATGCTTTGGATGCTGGCCGTCAACAATGTTCTGGTCAACCTGGACAGCTATGTCGGCGGGTTCGCACAAAATTATTACCTGTTCCGGGACTCTTCTGGCGTATTTCACCCGGTCATCTGGGATTTGAACCTCGCCTTCGGCGGATTCCGGCTGCTGACCGAAAAGGACCTCCTCAACGACGAGGCGCTTCAGCATTTTAGCCCTTTCGCCCAATACCGAGAACGCAACCCGGATAAGCCCCTGCTTATTCATCTTCTGGATAACGAACTGAACCGGAAAATGTATACCGCCTATTGCCGGACCATCCTCGAAGACTTTTTCTATAACGAAGCGTATCTGTCCCGGCTGGAGGAACTGCAGGATTTTCTGGAAGCGGAGGTATCCAAAGACCCAAATTATTTTTACCCCAGAGCCGCCTTCCGTGACAATTTGTCCATGTCGGTGCAGGCGCACGGAGAAAAAATTATGGGGATTACCGAGTTGATGCATCCCAGAATTGCCTATTTCCAAAGGCATCCTCTGGTAAGTGCGCCGGCTCCGGTTATCGAGGCCCCCGTCCAGGAAATGATGCCCAATGGCCGGAGGATCACTGCCAGGGTATCGGGCGCCAAGCGGGTATGGCTGTTCTATTCGGAGAATGCCCAATCGGGTTTCCGCCGCCTTCCAATGACCGCAGAGGCTTCTGACCCGGAACTATGGAGTGCGGAGGCCCTGATACTTCCCGGGGGCAGGTTTTATGTAGCTGCGGAAAATGACCTTACCGCAGCGCTTTCTCCGCGCACTGCTGGGCAGAATGCGTATATTGCGAAGTAATGGGGACGTACCTCATGCATTCCGGTATTGACCAAACCTTGTATGCGCATCCTTCACACTTCTGATTGGCATTTGGGTCAGCGCTTTCTTCAAAACGACCGCACCGAAGAACAGCGCTTGGCATTGGACGCTTTGCTGCAGTTGATCGCGGAAGAGAACGTAGAAATCCTTCTTATTGCCGGAGATATTTTCGATCTGGGCAATCCTCCGTTCGGCGCGCGCCGTTTGTACTACCAATTCCTCACCCGTTTACAGGGAACTTCTTGCCGTCATGCCGTAATCATCGCGGGCAATCACGACGCCCCCGGGATGCTGGAAGCTCCCAAGGAACTGCTTAAAAGCCTGAATATTCATGTCGTTGGCGCCGCCCCGGATAACAAGGAGGAGATAATGCTCCTTTTGTACCACCCCGATGGAAGGCTGGAAGCCATAGTCGCGGCGGTCCCCTTTCTCCGCGACCGGGATTTGAAATTCAGTCAGGCGGGAGAATCTGGTTCGGAGCGAATCGAGCGGTTAAAGGAAGCGCTTACCGGGTATTTTCAGGAAATGGGCGCTTTGTCTGCTCCTTTCGCCGGGTCCGGAGTTCCGGTGATCGCTATGGGGCACTTATATGCCGCAGGCGCAGAAGCTTCTGATAAACAAGATAATATCTACATTGGCGATGTGGAGAATATCCGCGCCGACGCCTTCCCGGCGGAGTTCTCTTATGTAGCCCTGGGCCATATTCACCGTCCTCAGGCAGTTGGCGGCATCCCCCGCGTACGTTATTCCGGCTCTTTAATCCCCTTGAGTTTTAGCGAAACCAAGGATGAAAAAGGGGTGTATCTGTTGGATTATTCCGGATCTTCGCTGGAATCCATCCGGTTTATTCCCATCCCGCTTCAGCGTAGATTGAAAACGATTGAGGGAACCTTGGAGGAGGTGCGCCAAAAACTGACCCGTTTTGCCGCTCAGCCCCGGGAGGGCCTTCAACCCTGGGTGGAGGTGTTGGTGCGGTCGGATGCCATTCTGCCGGGATTAGATGCTTTGCTCCAGGAGTATTGCGCCGGGATGGATTTGGACCTCCTGAAAATACGGGTGGAATATGGAAGCCATCAATCCCTCTACGCGAAAACAGAAGAGGAGGAATTGGCTTCCCTGGAGCCTTTGGAAGTGTTTCGCAGGCGCTGTATGGTTGCGGGGAATGCGCCGGAGAACTTGCAGGAACTGGAACAGACCTTTAGGGAACTACAGGCCTGGATGGCAGAATACGAGGACGAAATGGAGGAATGACCCTATGCGCATCCGGAAACTCACCATACAAAACCTGAATTCGCTGCGGTTGGCCACAACCCTGGATTTCACGTTGCCGCCTTTGTCCAACACGGGGCTGTTTGCTATCACCGGAGATACCGGCGCCGGAAAAAGCACCCTGCTGGATGCCATAACCCTGGCGTTGTATGGAAAAATCCCGCGAAACCCGGCAATAAAGGAAGCCATGTCGTATGGCGCGGTGGAAAGCCTGGCCGAGGTGGAGTTCGAACAGGGAGGCAAACGCTTCCTTGCTAAATGGTCGCTGCGAAGAGCAAGAAAACAACCCGATGGGAAAATCCAGGAACCGCACCGAGAGTTGGCTACCTGGGATCCAACCCAGGAAGCTTTTGTTCCTTTGGCTACCGGCGCCAAAGAAGTGGATGCTCAGGTGGAAAAAATGACCGGGCTGGATTACGACCGCTTCAGAAGGTCCGTCCTGTTAGCTCAAGGCGACTTCGCCGCTTTTCTGGACGCCCGCGACGATCAGCGCAGCGATCTGCTTGAACGAATTACCGGCACGGAGATTTATTCCCGGCTATCGCTTGCCGCTCACCGCAGAAACCGGATGGAAGGAGACCTGCTCAAAGAAATGGAACAGAACCTTCAAAGTTTAAGGCTTTTTTACCGAAGAGGAAACCGAGTTCCTCCAGCAGCAATTAAAGACCAACCAGGAAACCGCGCTGACCTTGGGAGCGGATAAGCAGCGCTTGTTTCAACAAATCCGGGACCGGGAATCCATGCAGGCCCTGGAGGAAGAACAGCGACGCGTAGAAGCGGAATTTCAAATCCTGGAAATTAACCGGTCGGAAGCTTCCGCCGAACTCATTCGCTTGGCCTTGCACGAAAAGGGAGCGCCATGGCATTCCTCCTTGTCGGCTTTGGAGGAGAAACGAGCGCACCAGATCAAGGAAACCGATCGCAAAAAAGCGATAGCAGAAGAATTGATTCGATTGAACGACTCCTTGTCTTCCCTGCGGTTGGCGTTGGATGTTTCCGCCCAGGCTTTTTCCCGTTTAGAAGAGCAGGCTAAAACCCTGGAGCCGCTTTGGAAATCGGTGGAAGCCCTTGACCTTCGTATTCAGGAACGGACACCGCCGCTGGATAAAGCCCGGACGGAGTTTCAGGCTAAAGAACTAGAACGCAAGGAGTTTAGGGCTATCGTCTCGGATTTACACGAACAAGTAGAACGCTTGGTTTTAGCGGAAACCGAGGAGCGCGATTGGCTGGAAAAAAATGTGGCTCTGGCCCCGCTTCCATTGGCTTATTCGGGTATCCGCAACCATTTGGACCAGTGCGGGGAGCTCGCCCGGGAAATTCATAGAGCGTCCGGCGCTTTATCAGAGGTCACAAAGCGGTTGGAAAAAACATCCAGGGAAGGCGAAAGCGCCTCCCTGCAACTGGAAAAGGAAGAAGGAACGCTCCAGTCGCTCAAAAAGCAATTTGTGGCCGCGCTGCCCGAGAAATACAACCCCGAACATGGATTAGCTGATTTGTTTGTTCGGGAAATCGAAACGCTTCAGAACCAGCGCCAGGCATTGATGGAGTTAGAGCGCATGGATAAAGATTACCGAATCCTGCTGACGGAAAGGGAGGCATGGGAAGACGGGCTGTCCAATTTGCAAAAAGAAGACGCAGAAGTGAATAAAGCGCTGTACTCCGCCATGGAAGCATTGGATGCCTTCGAGCGCCAGCTGCAGTTCAAACAAGAAATCGTCCATCAGCAACAGCGCATAGTCAACTACGAAAAGGATCGGGCGGCCCTTGAGGAAGGTCAGCCCTGCCCGCTTTGTTTTTCTACAGACCATCCCTTTAGGCGTCATGAGGTAAAACCTTTTCTGGACGAGGCCCGCCAGGAATTTGAAAAAGCCCGCGTTGCGCATGCCGCAGCCGCCCAACGCCAGCGGGAACTTCTGAACAGACATTTGGAGATCGGGCTCCGGCTGGATCAATACCGGGATTCTACCCAGTTCAAAAAACGCGTCCTGGATCTCGAACTCCGGTTTAGCCAGACCGCGTTTCGCGCTCTCGGATTGGATTGGACCGCAGAGGCAGCCCCTGTCCGGGTCAAGCTAAACAGGAGACGGATGGGTTTGCAACGGCCCTCCTGCAAGCCAAAGAGGCGTATTCCCAGCATCGGGAAAATCACGCGCTGCTGAAATCTGCACTGGATAACGCGCAGGTCGCCTTAAAGGAAAAAAGGAGCCAAGTCGCGCTTATAGACCAGGAAGTGGAGGGCAAGCAGGCGCATGTTTTTCATCTCCAGCAGAATTTAGACGCCCTGGTCAGCGAGCGTCAAGCGCTCTTTGGAGAAAACGATCCAAAGGAGGCCCGCAAGGTATGGGCTCAGGAAATAGATGCCGAACTGGCTGAACAACGAAACCTCCATTCTGCTCTTGGCCAAATAGAGAGGGAAAGGGAGGGCCAGCTAGGGGGCCTGGAAGAAATTACCCGTAATTTGGCAGAACGCGATGAGCAGATAACCACCCTGGAGACGACCTTGATTTCTGCTGCCAGCGGACTGGGGTTCAATGGATTAGATGGGTTAAAAGCTTCTATGCTCGGCCAGGAAGACCTTAAACAGTGCAGGGAAACCGAACGCTTCCTCATGCGCAAAGAGGCGGAATTGTCCAGAGCAAGGGAAGAAATCCTTCAAAAGAAGAACCTCCTGTTTCCGATCGTTTTGCCCTTACCGCCCCTCGATTCCTCCAACTTGCCGCTGAAACAGTCCAGCAACAAATCGAAGCGTTGCTGGAGGATTCAGGGAAAATCAAAGCCAGGCTGGAGCAACAAGACTCCAGTCTCAAGGAAGCGGAGGCCCTTCGATCTGCTTTGGCCGTCCAAAAGCGGGAGGCGCTTCGCTGGGCCAAACTCAACGAACTGATCGGTTCGGCCGACGGCAAAAAGTTTCGGGTCTTTGCCCAGGGACTTACCTTGGCCAAACTGACGGCTCAGGCCAATCGCCACTTAAGCCATCTGAGCGGAAGGTACCTTATCCGGAAAAAAGAAGGAGAAGACCTTGGGCTTGAAATCCTGGATACGTTCCAGGCCAATAATTCAAGGAGCCTTCAAACGCTTTCCGGGGGCGAGCGTTTTTTGGTAAGCCTCGCGCTTGCGCTGGGTTTATCTGATCTGGCCGGGGCCCAAACCAGCATCCAGTCTTTGTTTATCGATGAAGGGTTCGGAACCCTGGATAACGACAGCTTGGATCTGGCTTTATCGACCCTGGAAAACCTGCAGGCAGCGGGAAAAACCATTGGAATTATCTCCCACGTCAAAGAACTCAAAGAACGGATTAGCGTGCAAATTCAGGTGCTTAAAAAAAGCAACGGGTTTAGCGAACTTAATGTAATAGATCATTGAACAGCCCTCATCCGGTGATTGCGAAGGAAAATCGAAAATTGGCAACGGCTTGTCATTTTTTACCCTTAATTTGTGAGGGCAAAACCTTACTGGTTTCTGCCTTACCTCGAACACTGAAACCAAAACGATACATGCAAAAGAATTTGAAATCCTTTTTTGCTGCCCAAAAGCAAGGGTTAGATGAAAAGAGCGTTGACTTTCTGATCAAAGCGCTTGAAAAAAGCAACTTGCCTGGGTTTGATTTCATCGAATACAAACAGTCTCTGACCGCCCTTTCGGAAATGGTTGAGTTGGATGAGCGCACCCGATATAAGTCCGCCCTTGCTTCGGCTATGGCTTTTGGGCTGAACAAGGAAAAACTCCTGGGATCTGCCGAACACTACAAAAAGATTCTCACCAACGAACGGGAACAATTCAACGCCGCTCTTCAAAAACAGATCGACCAGCGCGTTAGCGCCAAAAAACAAGAGGTCGAAAAGCTTCGAAAGCAGATCGAGGAGTTCCAGTCGAAGATTAAAGAGTTGGAAAGCAAAATTACCCAGACCCAATCCACCATCAATCAGCAGGACGATCTGATCCAGGCGGCGATGGCTAAAATTGAGTCCACTAAAGACGGGTTTGAATCGACGCTGTCGAGCATCATGGCCGAAATCGACCAGGACATCAAAAACATTCAATCGTATTTATAACTTAGGTTATTCTAAAACCTTTTGTTTTCATCATTCAAATTCGAATTCATCATGGCTGATGTGAATTTTCAAGGCGACGGCAAGCCAAAATCATTCTGGAAAAGACCCGAAGGCTTGGTTGGCGCTATCTTTTTAATTGCTATCCTGGCAGGTCTGGGTATTTTGTTTGTCTCGTATTTGCCGCTTTTGGTGGAACTGGCCAAAAATGTGCTTTACCTGACGCTGATGATCATTGCCGGCGCCGGATTGCTGTATATGTTCTTCGACCCCCGGATGCGCAATCTGGTATGGTATGGGTACAAAAGTATGATGCGCTCCCTGACGGGGATGTTCGTAACCATCGATCCGATCGGGATTTTGAAAAGCTATGTGGAAGACCTGGAGGACAACCTGGGCAAAATGCGCAAACAAATTGGGGTCCTCCGCGGCCAAATGCGCAAGATCCAAACGTTGATCGAAGAGAACTCCAAGGAAATTGAAAACAATATGCGGCTTGCCCAGGCAGCGCGCGATGCGGATAAGGACCAGCAAATGCTGCTGGCTTCCCGCAAAGCCGCCCGCCTTCGGGAAAGCAACGAAAAATACGGCGCGCTTTACCAAAAGATGGAGATCCTTTACCGCATTTTGACCAAAATGCACAACAACAGCGAAGTACTCCTGGAAGACACCAAGGATCAGGTCAAGGTGAAAGAGCAAGAGCGCAAAGCCATTCGCACCTCGCATTCCGCCATGCGTTCGGCCATGAGCGTAATCAGCGGCGATCCCGACAAGCGCGCGATGTTCGATATGGCTATGGAGGCGATTGCAGATGACGTGGCCAGTAAAGTGGGCGAGATGGAGCGCTTTATGGAGCTCTCCTCTAATTTTATGGATTCCGTCGACCTTCAAAATGGGATGTTTGAGGAACAAGGCATGCAGATGCTGGAAGAATGGGAAAAGAAAAGCACCTTGCTGTTAATGGAAGGCAGCCCTAAAACCAAGTTCGACGACGTGCTAGACCTCAACCGGCCGGTGGATCAGCCGGAAAAACAAGTAAAAGGCAACGACAATCAATACGATAACCTGTTTAATGGGTAATTGGCCGCTATAAAGCTTTCCCTTCCTCTGTACGCACGAAATCGGAGGATTTGTCACACTACGGGACATTTTCGTTTTCCGGGCATCTAGGTCTTCCTGGTCTGTCAAACTTGTTCCAAAATGTCCCGTAGTGTGGGATTTGGGCGTACGATGCCTGCAGGTAGGGGAGTGTTCTTGTAGCGTTTTGCCATAGATTAAACTGGAAACGATGATAAAAAAACTTTTCGCCCTGCTGCTTTTCTTTACGCTGTTCAGCTCCCATGACCTCTTCCTGAAACTTCGGAGTTATCACGTGAAGCCCGAATCGGACGCAGAGGTTTTTCTATATAACGGCACGTTTTCGGAGTCTGAAAATGTTATTACCCGCGACCGTATCCAGGACTTCCAGATGTATGGCCCCAACTATTATTCCAGACCGGATACCAGCAACTGGTACGACAAAGGGAATGTTTCTTATTTTAAGTTTAAAACCGGCAACTCGGGCACTTACCTTGCAGGGATTTCCACTCGCCCTCGTAGGATTGAACTTCCTGCCAGCGAATTCAATGAATACCTGGAGCATGACGGCGTACGGGATATTCTGGAAGCCCGGAAAAAGGGAAATCAGCTCGACAAACCAGCGGTGGAGCAATACGCCAAACACGTCAAAGCGGTTTTTCAGGCGGGTAAAATGAAAACCGGCCACTTCCAGAAAATTATGGGCTACCCGATTGAGTTTGTTCCCCTGGAAAATCCGTATACGCAAAAACTGAACGATTATTTAGAGTTTCAACTATTGAAACACAGTAAACCTTTACCCGGGCATTGGGTATATGCAGGGTATGATGATGGGCACAGCCATGCCAGAGAAATGGAATCCGGCGCGCACAACCACAACGAACGGGCATTTAAAACTGATTCCGAAGGGAAATTCAAAGTGAAGATCAGCCAATATGGGAAATGGTATGTCCGTACCATTCACATGGTCCCTTCAGCCAATAAAGCGCAGGATTATATTTCCAACTGGGGGACGTTAACGTTTGAAGTCCGGTAGCCAAACTGGAGGTCAGGGGCAAGAACGGTCTTTTGAGACAGCCCAAGCAGATGGTGAATGCCGGCAGAAAGCTTTTGCAACCCCTTTCCTTCCGGAGTAAATGCAAGAAAAATGGCGGGTGTTTGGTTTTTAGGGGCTTGTCTGTGGGGGTTTGGTCTTTTACCTGCGCCCGCGCCCTCTCACGCGTTATACCTGGGCCTGGTTGAAATTACGCATCCGGAAGGGGAGGGCGAATCCAGTCTTCAGATAAAGGTGTTTTATGACGACCTCCAGAGCGGTATCCGGGCCGGCTACCCGAAGGCATTTCAACCTTCCGATCCGGAATCCTGGGCAGACAAGAATAAACCTTTGATCCAGGCTTATTTCCGGGCACGCCTGCTCGTTTGGGTCAACCGCCAAGCGGTCTCCTTCCATCTTCAGTCCGTTTCTTTACAACAAGACGCTTATTTTATGCAGTTCCGCATAAAATGCCCCGCCGAGTGGGACCTCCTTCAGGTCAAAGCGGATTTCCTTATGGAACTATTTCCGGACCAGACCAATGTCGTGCAGGCAGCTCATGGCAAGCAAAAACGTTTCGGCCGGACAACTTCCGCTAATCCGGGTTTGGAATTCCCGTTTTAAGCCCCTTTAAACAGATCCAGTAAAGACTGTGTCGTTACTATAATTCCGGTTTCGAGCGATTTCTGAGGCGCAGGGTAATAGAAGGGCGAGTGCAAACCCGGCAAATCCGAGTTCTTCAAGCGTTCGTCCGGTACGGTTCCCAGCCAGAATAGTGCGGTAGGAACTTTGTGTTCCGTTCTTCCATAGCGGGAAAAATCTTCTCCTACCATTTGGGGTTCCGCTTCTATCACGTTCTGACTGCCGACCGCTTTTACTGCGGAGGCGCTCAATTTATCGATCAAGTCCGGATGGTTGAAGTTGGCGGGCGTAAAGTCGTTTGCGAGGGTCACAACGGGCATTTTGTCTTCCGGCAACCCGGCGGCAATGGCCGTTCCTTTCGCAATTTCTTTGATCCGGCGATGAACCAATTGCCGGACTTCCTCGGAAAAGGTTCTTATCGTTAGTTGGAGGGTGACCTCGTCCGGAATGATGTTGTATTGCGTTCCTCCTTTTATGGCGCCAACGGTGACCACGGCGGGTTCCGTTGGTTTCATGCTGCGGCTAACGATGGTTTGCAATTCCATGATCATCATGCTGGCAAGGACTACCGGGTCGATGGACATGTGCGGAGAAGCGCCGTGCGCCCCAATCCCGAAAATTTTAATGTCCATCCGTTCGGAATTGGCCATGGTGTATCCTTTTCCAAAGCCGACCTGGCCTGCGGGAATAGTTGGGCTGCAATGCAGCCCGATTCCAAAGGTTGGAACCCCAAAACGCGTATACAAGCCTGCGTCCAGCATCATTTTTGAACCGGCGCCGAGCTCTTCTGCCGGCTGTCCGATCAGCATCAGCGTGCCTTTCCATTGGTCTTTCATCCGCGCCATCACCCGGGCTGTCCCCAGCCAGGTCGTCATGTGCATATCATGCCCGCAGGAGTGCATGGTGCCGGTTTCCTGCCCGTTGTGGGGAACTTTTACCGCGCTGGCGTAGGGAAGCCCTGTTTTTTCCACCATGGGGAGGGCATCCATATCGGTGCGGTAGAGAATCGTTGGGCCTGGTCCGTTCTTCAGGATGCCGACGATGCCGTATCCGCCAACTCCCTCGGTGACCTCGTATCCCACTTTCCGGAGTTCTGCGGCCAGTTTCCTGGAGGTTTCTTTTTCCTGAAAGGACAACTCGGGGGATTGGTGCAATTGCTTATAGAAATCAAGCAAAAAGGGGATCTCTTCAGCAATCGCTTCCCGGGTGATCGCCGGATGATCTCCACGAGTGAACGAACATATAACCAGACAGCCTGCCAGCAGCAATAAATTTCGCATATACGACCTATTTAAAATGATTGGGCAATGATACAAAGATTTTCCAAAATTACGGTTTGGCTTTTGCCTGGAAGCCAAATGCAGAAGAATACCCGGGAAATCCTTGGCCAATGGAGCGGAAAAAACTTACCTTTGTGCTTCGAAATGAAAAAAAATTAATTTGCATACCACCTTTCAAAATCTGGGATTGAAGCAACAAGTGTTGCAGGCAATCCAGGAGCTAGGGTTTGAAACGCCCACTCCGATACAGGAAAAAACTATCCCTTTCCTTCTCGAGTCTCGGAATGACTTGGTCGCTTTCGCTCAAACCGGAACCGGAAAAACCGCCGCTTTTGGCCTTCCGATCATCGAGCAAATCGATTTGGCCAACCCCAAAGTCCAAATGCTGACGTTGTGCCCAACCCGGGAATTATGTCTTCAAATCACTAAGGAGCTGACCAACTATGCCAAATACCTGCCCGGCTTCCACGTCGTGCCGGTGTATGGCGGGGCCGAGATTTCCAAGCAAATCACTGCCCTTAAGCAAGGCGCTCATATCGTCGTGGGAACGCCGGGCAGAGCCCTTGATCTGATCAACCGGGGAAAACTCCAGATTGAACATATCCGCTGGCTGGTATTGGACGAAGCCGACGAAATGCTCTCCATGGGCTTTAAAGACGAGTTGGATGCAATTTTGTCGTCCACTCCGGCGGGCAAACAAACCCTGCTCTTTTCAGCGACGATGCCGGAAGAGATGACGGCGATCGCCCAGAAGTACATGCACAATCCGGCGGAGATTTCGGCTGGTAAAAGGAACATGGGCGCTGAGAATGTCCAGCACCACTTTTACCTCATCCACGCCAAAGATAAGTACCTCGTTCTCAAGCGGATCGCCGACTATTATCCCGACATTTACGGGATCGTCTTTTGCCGGACCCGTCTGGAGACCAAAGAGGTATCCGATAAATTGATGGAGGATGGGTATAATGCGGACGCTTTGCACGGCGACCTTTCTCAACCGCAACGGGATTATGTAATGCAGCGTTTCCGCCTGAAACAAGTCCAGATACTGGTCGCCACCGATGTGGCAGCCAGAGGCCTGGATGTCAATAACCTGAGCCACATTATTAATTACAGCCTTCCGGATGATCCGGAGGTGTACATCCACCGGAGCGGGCGTACCGGCAGAGCAGGGAAAAGCGGAATTTCCATTATCCTTGCCAATATGCGGGAGAAATCCAAACTCAATTTTATTGAGAAGAAAATTTCAAAGCGATTTGAACAGAAAACGGTTCCCACTGGCCGGGAAATCTGCGAAAAGCAGTTATTTCACATGATCGGACGAATCGAGAACATCGAGATTAAAGATACTCAGATTGAGCAATACCTTCCTTCCATTTATGCCCGTCTATCCTGGATGAGCCGGGAAGATCTGATTCAGCGTTTTGTTTCCATTGAGTTCAATCATTTTCTTTCCTATTACAAAAATGCCCCGGATTTGAATGCCGGAGTGATTCCGTCAAGGGATGAGCGTCAGGAAAAAGGCAAAAAACTGGAGCCCAGGGCTTCAAATGTTCCCTTTGCCAAGCTGTTTTTTAATATTGGGAAAAAAGACCAGGTTTCAGCCAAACACTTGATCGAATTGATCAACCGCCATACGAAAGGCAAATCCATCCGCATCGGCCGGATAGAACTGACCAGGAATTTTTCTCTGGTGGAAGTAGACGAGGCCTATCAGGACGCAGTGGTTCAGGCATTAAAAGGCGCCGCCTATAATGGCTTTCCGCTGGAAGTCCGGCTGGATAGAAAGAAATAGGTGCTGGTGGCAAATGTGCAACACTCGTTTTTGCCAGGCATAAAAAAGCAATCGGATCAAAACTTCCTTACTCACCCTTAAAAAAATGGCATGAAATTCCTTGCTCTTTTGGTAGCCTTCGCTTTTTGGGGATCTTTTGCTCAAGCGCAAACGGCGTTTAACTCCAAAACCGGAGGCCATTGCTTCACTATGCTGGTACCGGATTATTTGGACAAGACGTATGATTTGAACGACGTCGCGGATTTACAGTATTACAACGCGGAGAAGAACGTTTATGCCATCGTGATTCACGATTATAAAGACCAGTTGAAAGAACTCGAAATGGAGTTTTCGGGGCCGAAACAGTTCCTTACCGATTTCACCGACGAGTATCAGGCCGATGCGGAGGACCGCAAAATGACCGATATCCAGGAATTTATGGTCGGGGAGAATAAGTTTGCCCAAACCGAAATGACCTGGAAGACCGAAGAAGGCTACCTGTTTATGTTGATTACGACCGTGGAAACTGCTGGCCATTTTTATAAAATCCTGACCTGGACCGGAATAGACAATGTGGCTACGTTTAAGGAGGATTTTCAAAAAATGGCCCGAAGCCTGAAGGATTG
This sequence comes from Haliscomenobacter sp., assembly GCA_016707205.1. GTDB lineage: Bacteria > Bacteroidota > Bacteroidia > Chitinophagales > Saprospiraceae > JADJPL01. Next base: position 141,532 of record JADJHZ010000001.1, read on the forward strand.
AATTTCAGTCCTTATTCGGCGCGGATCGCATCGACCGGGTCGAGCTTTGCCGCTTTCATTGCCGGGTAGGTGCCAAAGGAAACGCCTACCAGGATAGCCACCAAAATAATAACGATCAACGTGTTCAGGGTGAAGCTTGCCTGAAAGGGGACCTTCACCCACGCTTTGATGATAGGTACGGCCATCAAAGCGCCCAAAATACCAAGGATCGAGCCCAGAAAAGATCCGAACAGGGAGATGGAAATCGATTCCGCCAGAAACAAACGGGCGATATCCGTTCGCCTGGCGCCCAGTGCTTTCCGAATTCCGATTTCCCTCGTCCGCTCGGTGACGGAGATCAGTAAGACATTCATGACGCCAATCCCTCCAACCAGCACCGAAATGCCAACGATCATGCCCATGACGAGACGAAAAAGCATAAAGGCCTGTCCGGCTTGATTGACCCTGGCTTCATTGGTATCCACGGAAATATCGCCGGCTAATTCCCCATAGGTTTCGGCGGCCCATTGTTTTGCTATTTTTTTGATTTGGGGTACTTCCTCAACGGAAGCGGCCCGGAAAACAGCCTGGGGAGGCCTTTGACGGAACGCTTCAGCGCTAAAAAGACCGATTGGCGCCACCAAGAGGGCATTGGGGTCTCTTTCGTTCCTGAGGATCCCAATGATGGTCAAGTTGCCGCCTCCAATGTCAATGGATTTGCCCAGGGCTTTTTCCGTTTCTTTCCCTACAAGGCTTCTCGCGAGGTTCGGATTGATCATGGCAACTGGTTTTCCCTCCTCCAGTTCTGCCTTTGTGAAAACCCTGCCTTTTGCATCGGCGCCTTCGCCCGGGAGGAAACCCGAAATTCCGTTCACCATTACTCCGATTGGAGATTCCTGATTTGGGATATGGACTTCTACCCCCTGCCGATAGATCAAAACTCCTGGGGTATTGCTCCCAAGTTTGCGGGACAATTCCCGAAAATGTTCCGGGTCGAGAAAAGAAAACGTGTCCTTTTTTATAAGTACCCCATTTCTGGCAATGGTAGTCGAACTGCTCAGGACAACATTTTCCAGGTCGGTGGTGTTGCGAATTTGGGACTTGGCAAATTCCTCCATTCCATCGATCAGCGACAGAATGGCGACTAAAGATGCGACGCCAATGATGACCCCAAGAATGGAAAGAAAGGTATGGAACCAGTTGGACCGGATTCCTTCAAACGCCTGGGAAAAACTAAACCAAATTTTTTGACCCCACATAGAATTGCACTTTTGCCTAAAGAACGCAGAAGTTTTCTAGAGAAACTTGTTTTTTCGATCAATTACCGGGTTGTTTAGATTGGAGACCTGCATGCTCCTGATGATCACTAAATACCCCTTTATGCTTTTTATTGATTGTAACCAAACCCGTATTCATGATCCAGCTCAAATCCTCTCAGCTTCAATTCTTAGCGGAACTCAAACACAACAACAACCGGGACTGGTTTACCGCCAACAAGGCCTGGTTTCAGAAAGAATACCAGCACTTCAAAAGCTTTTCCGAAGCGGTGTTGGAGCGCATGAACGCGATTGACCATATCGAGGCCTTGAACCTGTTTCGCATTTACCGGGATGTGCGGTTTTCCAAAGACAAATCTCCGTACAAAACCTGCTTCAGTTTCAGTTTAAGCAGGGCGACCAAGCGGCTTCGGGGCGGGTATTACCTGCATATTGAGCCTGGAGGATCCTTTATCGGAGGCGGTTTTTGGGATCCTGAATCCAGTGATCTGAAACGGATCCGGAAGGAAATAGCAGCCGATCCCCAGCCCTTGCGCCAAATCCTGGCCGACCCGGTGTTTGTGGAAACCTTTGGCGCTCTGCAGGGAGAAGCGTTGAAATCTGCCCCGCAAGGGTTTGCAAAAGACCACCCCGCTATCGACCTGATCCGGTTGAAACAATTCCTGGTCAGCAAAAACTTTTCGGATGAAGAGGTCCTGCAGTCTTCCTTCATAGAAACGGCCATTCAGACATTTCATCGAATGCGCCCCTTCTTTGACTACATGAGCGAAGTGCTTACGACCGACGAAAACGGGGTTCCTTTAGAGGAGTAATTGGAAAATGTTGAAAATGCGTGTATAACCGGACTATTTCAAGCGGTTTTCAGAACCTGCAGGATCGCGTCTGCGAGAGGGGATGACGCCGGATGTCACCCCGTCAATTACATAGAATCGAAATAGGGTCTGTTCGGATTTTGTTCGACCAATTGCCGGCTCTGTCTCTTATTTGAATCTGATAGGATAAGATATCGCTGGGATATTGCTTACTGGGCAAACACGTTAAATTGGTGTTGGGAAAAGTGCAGCAAAAGTACCGGGTGATGGGGCTGTTGGTGAGCAGAATCTTGACCTCTCCGGTTAAGGCATCGCCTGCGCCAAGTTTGGGAATCGGGTTGATTTTGAATAGCTGAATGGTACCGTCGCGGCTGTCTTCGAGAAAGATGTTGATGCTGTCTTCGCTTCCAAGGTCTCCATCCCCATCGGTAAAAGAAAACCGGATTTCAATCGTGTCCAATGGAATGCTGGCGTCCCTGCTTTGTTCTATGGCGTTTTGGTTGAGCCCGACATATTCGATAACCGGTTCCGGCGGATATACCGGGGGCCTTGAACAGGATGCCAGGAACAAAACCCCAAGCCAGATGGAAAAAACCAGATAAGAAGCGTTATTTTTCATAGACGGTGAAGGTTAGACGTGTTAGACTTTTGTTGGTAGACGTTAGGGAAGTGATCAAAGCGTTTAGTCCCAAAAAAAAACAGTTCTAACCTCCAACCTCTAACGTCTGCCATCTAAAGTCTAAACGATAATTTACCCATTTTTGATCAATTTGAGGGAAAATTCTATGGATCAACGGGAAATATTAAAAGAGCGGATCAGGGCGTGCCAGCCGGAGGATTTTGAGGACCTGGCGCTGGATGTTTTTGCGTTCCAGGCGGCGTTTAACCCGGTCTATTGCCGATTCCTGAATCTTTTACATGTTGATCCCGCCGAGGTAAAGGGGCTTGAGGAGATTCCTTTCCTGCCGATTTCCGTCTTTAAACTCTATTTATTGAAGACGCAGGAATGGATACCGCAAATGGTTTTTCAAAGCAGCGGTACCACAGGGACCGAGCCCAGCAGGCATGCGGTTAGGGATACAGAATGGTATTTGGAGCAATCGAAAAGAGGATTTGCTCAATACTACGGACAACCATCGGATTATTGTTTTTTTGCCTTACTGCCTTCCTATCTCGAACGCGCCAATTCTTCCCTGGTGTGGATGGCAGAAGATTTTATCCGCGCCTCCCGGTACAGGCAAAGCGGTTTCTTTCTCCACGACCATGAGAAACTCCGCGATCTGCTTCGTGGGAATAAGGCAGCGAAGGTTCCTACCGTGTTGATTGGGGTGAGTTTTGCCCTCCTGGACCTGATCGAGGAAGGCCCTGTTTCATTTCCGGAATTGATTGTGATGGAAACCGGGGGTATGAAAGGGAGAAGAGAAGAAATAACCCGGGAAGATTTACACGGCAGGTTAAAGGCAGGCTTTGGGGTCCGGGTTATCCATTCAGAATATGGGATGACGGAGCTGCTTTCCCAGGCTTATTCCAAAGGAGAAGGGGTGTTTTTTGCCTCTCCTGCTATGCGTATCGTTCTGCGAGACCTTTACGACCCCTTCGCCCTGCCAAGGCCCGGGCAAACCGGCGCCATTAATGTGATTGATCTGGCCAACCTCGATACCATTTCCTTCATTGCAACCGACGACCTGGGCAGGGATTTTCCTGGCGGAGGATTTCAGGTATTGGGCAGGTTGGATTACAGCGATTTGAGAGGGTGCAACCTGATGGTCAGGGAAGTGCATTAAAGCCTACTCCTTTAGTTGGCGTTAACCCGCCGCCAAGCGTCTATGCCGCCGGCAAGATTATAAACCTCTGAAAATCCAAACTGTTCCTGAAGCATCCGGACCGCCTGCGCGCTACGAACCCCTGATTGGCAGACTACAACGGTTAGCCGCTCCAACGATAAGGCCATGGCATTTTGCGGCAAAGAGGCTAAGGGCATTAAGGTTCCCCCGATATTTTCCTGTTCGTATTCCCAGAGCTCCCTAACGTCGATCAATTGGATTGGTATGTTTTCTTCCTGCCACTTTTTTAGCTGGTCTCCGGTTATTTCGGGGATTTCCCCGGGAATGGGGCCGCAGGAGGCTTCGTAATCCTGTAGCTCGGCAATAGGATAAGGGGCTTGGGAGGGGAGCGCGATTATCCGTTGAAAAAGGGAGTGCGCATCAAAAAGGCATAATTTTCCGCTGAGGGGTTCCCCGGTTTCGGAGGCTATTTTCAGGACCTCGTTGGCCTGCAAACAACCCAAAATCCCTGGCAGCACCCCCAAAACGCCTCCCTCCGCACAGGTGGGGACGCTGCCTGCCTCCGGAGGGACCGGAAAAAGATTCCGGTAGTTGGGGCCTTTCTGGCCATTCGGATAGGTATAATTAAACACGGAAAGCTGGCCTTCATACCTGAAAACAGCGGCATAGACCAGCGGTTTCCCCAATAGTACGCAGGCGTCATTTACCAGGTAACGGGTGGAAAAATTGTCGCTTCCATCGGCAACCAAATCATAATGAGCCAGGAGCTCCAGGGCGTTCTCCCGGGTAATCGCGTAAGGGTAAAGGTCAAATTGAACATTCGGATTGAGCTTGGATAACCTGCGGGCAGCCGCTTCCACTTTAAGCGCGCCTATATCTTCGACAGTGAACAGCACCTGACGCTGCAGATTGCTTAGAGAAACCCGGTCGGGGTCGGCTATTGCAATCCGGCCGATACCGGCTGCGGTGAGATATTGCAACAGCGGCGCGCCCAATCCCCCGGCGCCAACCACAAATACGTTACTTGCCCGGAGCTTTTGTTGCGCGGCCCACCCAAAACCGGGCAAAACGGCATGCCGGGCATAGCGGAGGCGTTCCTCCTGCGTCCATCCTTTTTGGTCTTGAAGTGATTCCATTAAAAGAAATGCATATCGATAAAATAAATATTTAAATTAATTAATTTTATTATTTTTGATTTCAAAACAACCTCAGAAAGAGAAATTAAACGGTTAATCGGTTTTTGGGATACGCCTCTCCCTGGAGATTTCCGGGAGGGGCTTTTTTATACCCCCTATTGTCCAAAATTTTCCCGGGAGTCATTCTTTTCCTGGCTTGGTTCCAGGCTTTTCCAGCTTGCGCTTAACGTAATAATAGGTCTCCAACTGAGAGCGGATAGGCATGTCCGGGTTGCCCTTCTTATAAGTGTTCGTTTGCCCTAGGTCCAGCATACGCGCCTTGACGTTATCGCTTAACTGAATCGACAGGTAATCGATGATATCCGCTTTTTTCTCCGGATCGTAAATAGGGAAGGCGCTTTCAATCCGGTAACTTAAGTTGCGCACCATCCAGTCGGCGGAAGAAAGGTAGATTTTGTCTGCGCCATCGTGATGGAACCAAAACACCCGGGCATGTTCCAGAAACCGGTCGACGATGCTGATCGCCTGAATGTTTTCGCTGTGGCCTTTGATGCCCGGCGCCAAGCTGCAAATCCCCCGTATAATCAAGAAAACCTTTACGCCAGCCCGGCTTGCTTCGTACAATTTTTCTATCATGGACCGGTCCTGGAGGCTGTTCATTTTGAGCACGATTTTAGCTTCCTTGCCCGCCTTGGCCATCTCAATTTCGGCGTTGATCAGTTCTTCCAGGCCGCTTCGCAAATTAAACTGTCCGATGAGCAAATGTTCAAACCCCGATTCAGGGACCTGCCCGGTTTCCAGGAACGAGAACACCCGCAGTACTTCGTTGCAAAGCCTTGGATCGGTGGTGAACAACCCGAAGTCGGAATATACTTTTGCCGTATCCTCGTGAAAGTTACCGGTAGATAAATAGCTGTAAAATTGAGGCCCTTCTTTTTCCACCCGGCGAATAATGGCCAGTTTGGCGTGGACCTTCACTCCAGGGAAACTGTAATGGACTTTTACCCCAGCTTGTTCCAGGCGTTCTCCCCAGGTCAGGTTGGCTTCTTCGTCGAAACGGGCTTTAACTTCCACAAATACGGAGACCTGCTTGCCCGAATGCGCTGCGGCGATGAGCGCTTGCAAAACCCTGGAATTGCGGGCGACCCGGTATTGGGTGAGTTTGATATGCGTTACCCGGGGATCTTTCGCCGCCTTTTCGAAAAAGCGGCAAACGGATTCGTAGGAATGGTACGGAAAATGCAGGAGGTGTTCTTTTTTTCGAAGGTCCGCGAAAAATTCCCGGCTGTTTTCAAGCGGCGCGTAGGAGAGCGGAGGAAGGGGCGGGTTTAGATGCTGCTGCAAACCGAAGTCTGGAAAGCGAAAGAAATCGGAGTTGTTGTGATACCGGCCTTCTCTCAGGGTATCATTTTTTTCGAGTCCGAGCACTTCTTTGAGAAACTCCAGCATGTCCAGGGGCATATCTCTGTCGTAAACAAGCCGGGAAGGAGGCCCAACATGGCGTTTGCCCAAACTGGTGCGGATTTTCTCCAGAAGGTCGCCGGAAAATTCGTCTTCGATATACAGCTCTGCATCCCGGGTGAGCTTTACGGAAAAGGTATCTACAATATCATAACCAGGAAACATCCACGACACGCTATGCCGCACGATGTCGTCCAGCATGATGAGGTCTTTTCGCTCCGGGCTGCTGGGCAGCAGGATGAACCTGGGCAGGTGATCGGAAGGGATTTTGACCAGCGCATAATGATTTTTCTGCTCCGGGTCGTTCTTTTCCCGAATCCAGAGGGTAAGATAAAGGGCCCCGTTGTTTAGAAAGGGCCGGATCTTGTTTTTCAGGACCAGAACGGGCTGAACAAAAGGAAGCAGGTGGTCGTGAAAGTAATTTTCTACAAATTGCTTTTGCTCCTGATTGAGGTCTAACCTGCGCAAGAGGAAAATATGCTGCTTCTTAAGTTCCGGGATGAGCACTTTGTCAAACACATAACTGAATAATTCCTGCTGGAGATTGACAATCCGGCGCAATTCTTTGATGATGAGTTTGGGATCGACATCCAGTTCCCTTTTGGTCTTTCTTCCAACGCGGAGCAAATACCGGTGGTACGCCATCCTAACCTTGAAAAATTCGTCCAGATTGGACGAATAGATCGCCAGGAACTTGATTCGTTCAAAGAGGGGAACGCCCGGATCCAGCGCTTCCTGAAGTACGCGGTAATTAAAAGATAGCCAGCTGATATCCCGATGGATGAACGGTTGGCCATTCTCAGTCTGTAACACTTCCGGTATAGGCTTCCAATCAATTTGTACCACGGCAGGGAGAACTTCGGTTTAACTATGGATTTTTCTGGTGCTTTTAGGTTTGACCTCCGCATAATAACGCCATTTTTCAAATGGCCGTCTATCGCCGCCTTTTTTTCTCTGGTTTGGTTACCGCTTAAAATGACGCCACGAAGACTCCAATTGTTCTGCGGGAGCAAGAGACTACCCGAATAGTCCCAGTTGGTTTCCTCCCGGAGGCGGAGCAAATTGAGGGCCGCGGGTTGTCACGGAGGGCAATTTTCCCTCCACTTGCAAGGTAATAAAATGCGCCAGCTCAGGAGCCAGCAAATTGTCGGGTTCATGGGAGAAAAAGTAAATTTCGCGGATTCCATTCTTTAGCCATTGCTCCAACCGGACGACCCAATCCTGCGTCCTGGAATAGTCGGTACGATGAAGTCCATTGCCAACGAAGCGGATGAGTACAAACGGAGCTGAAACGTGCATGTGGAGCACGTCTCTTCGTCCGGCTACATCTGTGATCACCATGCCTGCATGAACGCGGTGCAACCGTTCGGCTGCCCGCTCTATGGCCTCGGGCGGATTAAACCAGCGCTGGTTCCTGAACTCAACCGCGATCGCCAGGCTTTGAGGCCATTTTTCCAAAAAAGCCGTTAGGAGGTCCAGCGATTCGGGCCCAAACCCAGGAGGCAGTTGTAAAAAACAAGGGCCTAATCTATCGGCAAACCCCTCAATGGACTGGCAGAACTGCTCGATTTGTCCAGAAGCAAGGCCCAGATTCCTGCTGTGGCTAATCCCTTGATATACTTTGGGGCAAAATCGAAAATCGGTTGGGGTTTGCTCCTTCCACTTTCGGATGGTTTCCTGGTTGGGAATTTGGTAGTGGGTTACATTCAACTCGATGGTGTTGAATTGCTTTCCGTATTCGGCCAAAAAGTCCTGGCTTTTACATCCCGGAGGGTACACATGGCCTATCCATTCTTTCATCGCCCAGCCCGTACATCCGGTATACCATGCTGGGTTGGTGGAAGCCCTCATTTTCTGAAACCATACTTCATTCCAGTTGGGGTCTTCCGGCAGGGTGAAGTCCACCTGATTTATATCGCGCAGTTTGCCAAATTCCATTAAAGTCTAAAATAATGCGGATTAGGGTTGAAAGCCTAAAATTAGCGCTAATTTTGGTTTGGATTTTCTTCTAACCACAAACAAGATACACATGAGCAGGCAGAAAATTGCTGCAGGAAACTGGAAAATGAACCTGACCCTGGAAGAAGGGCGTCTTCTGGTTGAGGCATTGACGCAATCCGCAGGAACGCCAAAGGCGGAGGTTGTTCTATGTCCTCCATTTATGCATTTGACCATGGTGAAAAGCCTGTTGGCCGGGGCTGATGGGTTTTCGCTTGGAGCGCAGAATTGCCATCAGGAATTGAAAGGCGCTTTTACCGGAGAGGTTTCTGCTCCCATGCTTAAATCGGCGGGGGTAGAATATGTCATTTTAGGGCATTCAGAGCGCCGCGAATATTTTGGAGAAACCGACGCGCTGCTGGCGAAAAAGGTCGATCGCGTTCTGGAAGAAGGATTGCGTCCGATTTTTTGTTGTGGGGAACCCCTGCCCATCCGGGAAGAAGGAACGCACGTAGCGCACGTTCGTGCCCAGATTAGCGCTTCCCTTTTTCATTTATCCCCGGATCTGTTTTCGCGCATCGTTATCGCTTATGAACCCATTTGGGCGATTGGTACCGGGAGGACTGCCAGCCCGGAGCAGGCTCAGGAGATGCATTCGGCGATCAGGTCTTTGCTCGCAGAACATTTTGGAGCGGAGATGGCAGGCCAAACGCCTATTCTCTATGGAGGGAGCGTCAACGCAGGTAATGCGGCGAGTTTGTTCTCCCAACCGGATGTGGATGGCGGATTGGTTGGCGGGGCTTCGCTGAAAACAGAGGAATTCCTCCAGATTGTGCGCTCGTTTTAAGGCTGGAACAACGGTTATCACTTTTTTGCACAAATTCCATGGCGGATTGGATGCGCCGTAAGGCATATTTGTTAAATTTGTCTAAGGCGTCCTAAACATCCTTTTCCCCCTATGAATAATGTTGTTACCCAACGTTTTATTAAATGCCACGACAAACTTCGGGAAGATAACCGGATTCGGTCTAGCAGGCAATTCGCTATGGCGTTGGACTATCTGCCTCAAAGTTTAAGCGAAATACTTAAAGGGCGGAGAGATGTAACGATCGATTTGCTCCGGAAAGCGGTAGAGAAATATAAAATCAACCCGGTTTATTTGATCACCGGGGAGGGGCCTCTATTCATGACCGAAGAGGACCGGCAGGATTTTCGTATCCTGACGATTGTAACCAACCCGGAAGAGACCGAACGCATCGTCCATGTGCCGAATACCGCGCAAGCGGGCTACGCGGAGGAATCCGGCAACCCCGTTTTTGTCGAAAATCTGCCCACTTTTTCCCTGCCAGACTACCGCTACAAAGTGGGCACCTACCGCTCCTTTGATGTGACCGGAGACGGGATGGAGCCTACCTTAATGGAAGGCGACAAAGTGGTGTGCAGTTTTTTGGAGCCTTCTTTATGGGGGACTTCTATCAAAGACCATTACGTGTACGTTCTGGTGACCCGCGGGGACGTGCAGGTGCGCAGAGTAGTTAACCTCATTCCAGACCGGAGACAACTCCGCCTGCTCTCTGATAATTTGTTTTACGAACCTTTTCTCATTAGCCTAAGCGAGGTTCGGGAAATTTGGTATGTGCGTTCCAAAATCAGCCCTTTTCTGGCGGCCCCCAAAAGCCAGGCTATCTCTTTACACAACGGGCTGACCGACTTGCAGCGAATCGTCCAGGAACAACATCATCTCATCCGGAATTTGCAGGAGGCTATCGAACAATTAGCAGAAAAGCACATTTAATGAGGCAAATTGGACAAAGAAAAACCCTCTGACATGAAACAATTTACCATCGAAGGAAAAGTGGTTTTCCAGGATATAGAGGACGGAGTTTGGGGTATTACCGGCGCGGATGGAGCCAAATGGCTACCTATCCATTTACCTTCCAGTTTGAAGAAAAAAGGACTTAAGGTACGGGTTATTGCGCAGGAAAGGGACGATATGGTTTCCTCGTTCCAATGGGGAACGCCCATCCGAATCCTTTCCTTTCAAATCCTTAAATAACGAGGCGAGATATCCCCTTTACCGGTGCACTCCCCAATCCGGCGCTCCCGGGTTAGGAACGGTAAGGGTCGCCTGGTTGAGTTTATATAGTTGCAGACTAAGTCTGGCGGCAACTTCAGCTTCTTCGGTATTTTCCTGGGCGATTATCTCCGGCGTGAAGTACTTTTGCACGAAGTGGGTGTCAAAGTCGCCCGAAATAAACGCAGGGTGCTGGAAAACAAACTTCCCGAAGGGTAGGGTAGTGGCCACGCCTTCGATGCGGTATTGCTCAATCGCATCCAACATCCGGCGAATGGCCGCTTCGCGGTTCATCCCAAATGCACAGAGTTTAGCGATCATTGGATCGTAATAGATGGGGATGTCCATCCCTTCCTCAAACCCGTCATCTACGCGAATATGCGCCCCCTCCGGCTTGCGGTAAACGCTGAGTTTACCCACGCTGGGAAGGAAATTATTGAGGGGGTCTTCTGCATAAACCCTTAGCTCGATCGCGTGCCCATGGATTTTCAGGTCTTCCTGCCGGATCGTCAGCGCTTCGCCCCGGGCTATACGGATCTGCTGCTCCACCAAATCCAGGCCGGTAATCAGCTCCGTTACCGGGTGCTCCACTTGAAGCCGGGTGTTCATTTCCAGAAAATAGAAGTTCAATGAGCGATCCACCAAAAATTCGACGGTGCCCGCGCCGAGATACTTAGCCGCCCGGGCCACCTTGACCGCAGCTTCCCCCATTGCCTGGCGGACCTCCGGAGTCAGAATAGCAGAAGGCGCTTCTTCGATGACTTTCTGGTGGCGCCGCTGCACGCTGCATTCCCGCTCGAACAAGTAGAGCACGTTGTCGTAGCTGTCGGCCAGCACCTGAATCTCAATGTGGCGCGGAGAGTCGATATATTTTTCGATGAAGACGGAGCCGTCTCCAAAGGCGGAGGTTGCTTCGCTGATGGCCCTCGTCATCTGTTCTTCCAGCTCTTCTTCTTTATGCACGATGCGCATCCCTTTGCCGCCGCCCCCTGCGGAAGCCTTGATCAGCACGGGAAACCCGACGGTCCGGGCGACCGCTTTCGCTTCGGCAGGATCTGAAACCGAGTGGTCAACTCCGGGAACCATGGGGATGTTATACCCTTTTACGGCATCTTTTGCGGCGAGCTTGCTTCCCATGATCTCTATGGAGAAGGCGCTTGGGCCAATAAACGTAATCCCATTGGATTCGCACATCTCAGCAAAGCGGCTATTTTCGCTTAAGAACCCATACCCCGGGTGAATAGCGTCGGCGCCTCTGGATTTAGCTACTTCGATGAGGTGTTCTGCACGCAAATAGGATTGGTTGGATGGGGGAGGGCCAATCAGTACCGCTTCATCCGCAAAACGAACATGGGGGGCGTTGCGATCTGCTTCCGAATAAACAGCAACGACAGGAATCCCCATTTTTCGGGCGGTGCGCATGACGCGCAATGCGATCTCGCCCCGGTTGGCAACTAGAATCTTTTTCATGTTTGGGTTAGATTGTGTTCGAAATAGCGGCCCATCGGCATAGCTTGCTTATGGACGATAAATAGAATAACCACTTTTTCAACCAGAGTTGTTGTACTTTTGCAAAGCAACAGAGGATTTATCCCTGATTCCTGTACAAATATAGCTCAGGAATCCCCGATTTCCAAGGGAAATAACCTCTCGGGTAGCAACGAATCGTCAGTATTCGGTTTCGCGAACAACGGGCAGGATGATGGAAAAAAAAGTCGTCGAATTAAAAGTAGAAGGCATGGATTGCGCCAATTGCGCGCAAAGCATTACTCGGTATCTCGAGCGAAAAGGCCTGGAGGACGTTTTTGTGAGCTTTCAGACCAAAGAGGTTCGGTTCAAGTGGCAGGCAGATCAACTTAGCCTTGACGAAATAAAAAAAGGCATTGCTAAGCTTGGATACACCATAGCTGAACCGAATCAAGCTGTTCTTTTCTGGACCTTGGAACGGAAATTAGCCGCGAGCGCCCTTTTCACGCTCCCTTTGCTTTTGCATCATCTGGGCGCCATGGCAGGCATTCACTTCCATGCGCTTGGACATCCTGCCGTTCAATTCGCTCTGTGTTTGCCGGTTTTTGCCTTGGGTGCCTGGCATTTTGGTAAAAGCGGTTTGGGTTCCATGAAAAGTGGAACCCCTAACATGGACGTCCTGATCTTCATCGGAGGAACGGCGGCTTTTGTATACAGCCTGGTTGGCTGGATGGTGGGCGAGCCAGACTATATTTTTTTTGAAACCTCGGCGACCATTTTTACCCTGGTATTTCTGGGAAACTATATCGAACATCGCGCGGTGGGCCAAACGACCAGCGCAATTGAAGAGTTATCCAAACTGCAGGTTAAAAAAGCCCGCCGGATTATGGCTTCCGGAACCGTTATTTCCATAGATCATGACGATATTGAAACCGGATTTATCCTTCAGGTGAACGAAGGAGACCAAGTGCCGGCGGATGGCAGGATCCTCTCGGGCTCGGCGACCCTGGACGAATCCCTTCTAACCGGCGAGCCTTCCGTTAGAAAAACAGGAAGGCGATCCGCTAATCGGGGGTCTTTGGTCCCTAGAGGGAACGTCACGATGGAAGTAACGGCGGTTGGCGACCGTTCCCTCCTGGGGCAAATGATTGAACTGGTTAAAACGGCCCAGCAAGATAAACCATCCATCCAGCGGCTGGCCGATCAGATCAGCGCCATTTTTGTCCCTGCCGTATTGGTCATCGCTGCTGTTGCCTTTATGGTCAACTATTTTGGCTTCGACGTCTCCTTCCAAAAGTCTTTAATGAACAGCATTGCCGTACTGGTGATCTCCTGTCCTTGCGCCATGGGACTGGCTACGCCAACGGCGATAATGGTTGGCGTGGGGCGGCTTGCCCGAAATGGGATACTGGTAAAAGGCGGACAAACGGTGGAGATTTTTTCCCAAGTGCGGCGCATCGTTTTTGATAAAACCGGAACCCTGACTACCGGCCAATTCAAAATTCAGGATATCGCCTACCACACCCCGGACCATAACCGGGTGAATGCGCTGGTGTATTTCCTGGAGAAACATTCCTCCCATCCCATCGCTCAATCACTTGTGGAGGCACTCGAGCATCGCCAGAATGGAGTGAAACTGGAACCGCTTACTGTCGTTGAAGATAAAGGGATTGGCGTAACGGCTCAGGATCAACAAGGTAATCTCTATAAGGTGGGCTCGCGGCGGATCTTTTCCCAAACAGGTGAAGCGCCCTCTCCTGCATCGGTTTTCCTGACTTGCAACAACCACTTACTGGCCGAGTTCTACCTCGAAGACGAAGTGAAGGAAGAGGCGCCTGCTGTGATCAGAGCGCTGCAAAGCCAAGGGATTGAACCGGTAATCATCAGCGGCGACCATAGGGATAAAACAGCGCGGGTTGCCACCTTGCTGGGGGTCAAGGAATACCACGCGGAGCAACTCCCTTCGGAAAAACTCCGCTTTATCGAACGATATGCTGCACAAGAACCCACCGCTATGGTAGGAGATGGCATTAACGATGCTCCCGCCCTGGCTAAAGCTACTATAGGCGTTTCGTTGAGCAATGCTTCGCAAACCGCTATTCAGTCTGCCCAAATTATTCTTTTGAATGGCCGGATCGATTTCTTGATTAAGGCCCTGGAAATCTGTAAACATACCGTGTTAACCATCCGGCAAAGCCTGGGCTGGGCATTTGCCTACAATATTGTCGCGATTCCAATCGCCGCCGCAGGATTCCTGAACCCAATGTGGGGCGCCCTGTTTATGGCCTTTTCCGATGTGGTCGTTATTGGAAACGCAATCCGGCTGCGGCATAAATGGATTAAAGGCGTGGGGAGACGGTAGGACGGGAGACGGGAGCCCAAAGTCCTGGTCGTTGAGTCAAGCCGAAATTATTAGAATAAAATTCAGGAGGATTTAAACCATGGCAGATAAGCAAATATTGGTCCAGGTAGCGTTGGATGACCAGAACAAGCCCTCCGAGATCCGGTGGTCGGCGGAGGATGATCCGCAAGGGGCGCAATGGCGTTCATCCAAAGCGATGCTGTTATCTTTGTTTGACCGGGAGAATTTGGATACCCTGAAAATTGATCTCTGGACTTCGGATATGCAGGTCATGGAAATGGACCGTTTTTTCTTTCAAACCCTTCGAGGTCTGGCGGATACCTATTTCAAAGCCACCCAGAACGCGCAATTGGCTACGGATTTTCAGCGATTTGTCCAGTATTTCGGAGAAAAAACAGAAATTATACCAAAAAAATAAACAAGCCTGGTGGAAAAAGGAAAAAAAATATAACTTTGCCGCCCGGTGAGCGCACTTGGTGCTGCTCCTTCCAATCCCCCCAGGGCAGAAATGCAGCAAGGGTACGAAGTTGAGCGCCCGTTGTGTGTCTCACCTTATTGCTTTTCGCCCACAAACAGCCATTCATAAGCCGTTGGGAACTCCCGGGCCCAATACCACTCCTGATGTTTTCCGTCTTCGTGAATCACCTTTTTAATAAATGCTGCTGGAAAGCCGGATTTAATCAGCGTTTGGTGGAGCTTGTTGAGGTCGCGAATCACATGAGGCCCTTCTAATTGCCCAGCCGCCAAAAAAAGCTTTGGGTTTTTCTGGTTTCCTTTAGTTTGTATATGCCGGAACGCTTCTTTGGAATACCAAAGCGAAGGAGAAAAGATGCCTGCTTTTCCAAAAAAATCCTGGTATTCCACTATAGCGTATAAGGCAATCAGCCCCCCCATGGAAGATCCCATAATTCCGGTATGCTCCGGCCCGGGGAGGGTTCGGTAGTGCTGGTCGATAAAAGGCTTGAGCGTTTCGATAATAAATTGTACGTATTCCGCCCCTTCTCCTTCTCCAAAACGAGGGTGGGCCCAGGGGGAATATTCGTTCATGCGCAGTTCTCCACCGTTGTCAATAGCAACAATGATTGCGCCGGGCACGCCCGCTTCCTGGAGCTGGTCCATACTTTCGTCCACATACCACTCTCCGGCAAAACTGGTCGCAGCGTCAAAAATGTTTTGACCATCCTGAAGGTAAAGAACTGGAAAATGACGCTGAGGATCTTTCTGGTATGCCTCCGGGAGGTAAATCCAGATTCTGCGGGTTCTTCCAAGTTGGGGCATGGCAAAATCCCTGGCAATGATTTGCACCCTGGAAGAGGGATTCGTATTTTTATTGTCTGACATATCTTCCCAACTTTCGATCGAGTAATGAACCGTGTCTTTACCTCCGCGAAACGGATACTTCCGATTAGGCATCGATCCGGCTTCCTGGCCTTTTTCGACTTTACTCCAGGCGCCCCGGGTGAACTTGAACTCTATATCGCCTTTCTCCAGCAAGAGGTCAATGGCCCACTCCCCGTTGGCTTCCCGCTTTAAAGCATATCCGGGATCTCCCGGCTGCCAGCGGTTAAAGCTGCCTGCAAGGAAGATCGTATCGCCCACAGGCGTATAACCTGGAACTTGGCGAACCACCATCCTCAGTTGTGCGCTTAGCGGAATAGCCCCCAAAAACCAAATCAGGCAAAGAACCCATCGAGCCATAAACGTCGCTTTTGACAAATGCAAAAATATCGCATTCCCGGGGTTTCACAGAGAATTTGCAAAAAAAGACAAAAACGCCAACCTTTTTTGTTGCCAGCCCGTCTATCCAGAAAAAGTATAGCCATGAAAAAATTCCTTTGGTTTCCCATGATTTCGCTTGTTTTTCTTTCGATAGCCGTTTCGGGCTGTTTGAAAGATGAATGCGAGGCAGAGCATTTCTACGTAAAATACGATCCGGTATTTATTCTTCCCGCCAATTTGCGAACCACTATCCAGATCGAACCCGTTAAGCAAATCGAACAGCCGGGTAAGATCTATGTTTATGGCCAGTATCTTTTTGTCAACGAATATGAAGAAGGCATTCACGTTTTTGACAACGAGAATCCCTCCAATCCAGTAGCGCTAGGGTTTTTGCCCATTCCGGGAAATATCGATATGGCGGTCCGGAATAATCTCCTATATGCAGACAGCTACGTGGATTTGGTGACCTTCCGGTTGGATAACCCGGCCAAGCCAGAGATGGTAAGCCGCCTGGAAAATGTGTTTCCCCATATGGGATTCGACGCGAATAGAGGCTTTTTAGTTAAATATGAACCCTCCGAAGTGGTCGAGCGTATCTCCTGTAGCCAGGCTACCGGCGATCAGGTTTGGCTGGAAGGCGGCCTTTGGGTTCGCAAGGATGTCGCGGTGTTGAGCGGATCAGGGAATAGCGTTCCGGGCAACACAACCGGTATTGGAGGTTCTACCGCCCGGTTCACCCTCGGCCGCGAACACCTGTACACCGTAAGCGAAACCGACCTCAAGGTTTTTGACCTCAAGGTTCCGGAAAAACCCAACCTCGCGAATACCGTCCATATTGGATGGGGTATTGAAACCATTTACCCTTATGACGACAAATTATTTATCGGGAGCCGTAATGGCATGTTTATCTACGACACCAAGGACCCCCTCAACCCAAGGCAATTGGCCAACTTCGCCCATGCCAACGCTTGCGACCCCGTGGTGGTTGAAGGTAATTACGCCTACATCACCCTTCGCGACGGCACAAAGTGCGAGTCCTTTACCAACCAACTGGAAGTGGTGGATGTAACCAATATCCTGAAACCGAACTTGTTGAAAACCTACCCAATGCATCACCCTATCGGACTTTCCATTGTCAACGGCATCCTGTTTATTTGCGAAGACGATGAGGGATTGAAAGTATTCGACGCTTCGGATTGGGACAAAATTGACCAGCGGCTGCTCGATCACGAAAAAGGGCTGACTACCTTCGACGTGATTGCCCTGGAAAAGGAAAAAGTGGCGATCGTTACGGGGAAGGAAGGTATATATCAGTACGATTTTACCAATCCGAAAGACCTGAAACTTTTGAGCAAGATCAAAATTGAAACCAAATAATCCCATTCAGCATGAAACCAAGAGTGCTCTGTTTGTTGTTTGGGGCCATCCTGGCGGCTATTCCGATTTTTTTGACGGGCCAGGACTTTTCAGAGGAAGGGCAACGCCTAGAGCGAAAATGGGTGCATGGCATGCATTTCCTCAGTACGGCAGGCCAAACTTCCTTTGAGGATACCGAAATTGGCTTTGGCATGGAGTATGTAGCCTCTCGCCAAATTTTACCCTACCTCAGCGTGGGCGCAGGCGCAGGGCTGAACATGATCGGCCTGGTAGAGACCCGGCGTTTTGCTCCGGTTTTTGGAGAATTGAGGCTTTTTCCTTTTACTCAGGCCCGCCATCAACCTTTCCTGGTAGTAGACGGCGGCTATGCTTGGGCTTGGAAGGACGCAAACAGCATATATCGCTCGGTCAAAGGCGGTATGCGCCTGCATGCCGCCTTGGGCATGCAATGGCAGATCCGGCGAAGGGGCGTTTTGTTCACCGATTTCGGGTATATTCGTCAGGGAAGTCAGACGCAGCGAAACAACTTCTGGTGGTGGACCCAAAATCTGGACGAAAATTACATTGAAGAAACCAGCAGAATAAACCGTTGGGTACTGCGTTTGGGATTTGGATTTTAAAGTAGCTTATGCCCGGCTCAGTGGATTTCTCAGAAAAGGAACTGGTAGAGCAATGCGCTAAAAACAAGCGGCAGGCGCAGGAAGCCCTGTACCGCAGGTATTTCCCCGCTATGTTGCGGATGTGCCTTCGCTATTCCTCTGACAAAGAAATAGCTCTGGAAATCCTGAACGCGGGCTTTCTTCGCGTGTTTCAAAAGATGCATACCTTTTCCTTTTCCGGCTCTTTGGAAGGGTGGATCCGCCGGATCATTTTTCACAGCATTTCCGACTACTTCAGGCAGCATGCCCGCCAGGAAACCATGCTGGATTGGGACGGAAGGGATGCGCCTACCCGTGCTACCGCGCTTAACGATTTGTATTTCCAGGATATCATGGGTTTGGTAGACCAATTACCGGCTGTGGAAAGGGAGGTTTTTGTCCTTTACGCTATCGAAGGATTTACCCATGCGGAGATAGGGGAGCGGTTGAATATCCCTCCGGGCACTTCCAAATGGCACCTGTCGATGGCGAGAAAACAGTTAAAGGAGTTGATCCAACATTTATACAACAACAGCAACTATGCAGGATAGAGATCAACAGGATCAATTGGCGAACATCGGGTGGACGCAGATGCGCCAGCTTCTCGACAAAGAGATGCCCGAGCGCCGGCGCGGCGTTTTTTGGTGGTGGTTGCTCCCCGTTTTCCTGGCTGTGGCCGGAGGGGCGGTCTTCGCGTGGTATGCATCTGCGCCCGGGCGAGAATCTCCAATTCGTCCCGGTCAGCAAAGGGAAAAGGAAGCGTTACCCGCCGAATCTCTTCCTCAGGCTAATCAGGGCTACGAGGCCTTTCCGTCTCCAAAACCTGAAAAAAACGTTGATGCGTCTTCTTCCGGCTTGCGCGCCCGGATCATATCCAAAGTGCCCGCAGGTGTTCTTGCGGATGTTCCTGGTTCCAACGCTGAAAAAAGCCGGTTTACCCGTAAAATGGAGCCACTTTCACTCCCTCTGGCCGAACCAGGCATTCCTTCATCTGGCGTAGCCAGCCGGATGGAGCCCAAAGACCCCGTTGGGGCTCCTTTTTCAAAAGGCGTGGAACTTGCAGCCATAACGCCTCGTTTGGCTCAATTGGCCGTTCCTGAACGCAAGGAGGAATGGGAATTTACGCCAACCGCTCCAGGGCTATCGAAAACGACAACGGCAAAATGGTCCTTCTTGGGCGAAGCGTCGGCTTTGGCTAATATTTCATCCCAAAACCCTAAAACCGGGGCCGCTGCTGGAATTCAGCTTGGCAGGCCCGTTTCGGGCAAGCTGGCCGTGCTGTCGGGGTTGAGTTTGGAACGTTTTTCTTCTGCGGTACAAACGCCGTTTTCGGGTACAGCGACGGTAGTGGACGTTTCTCAGCCAATCTTTGGTACGCCTAACAAGGGGTCTACAGTGGTGGCCCTTGCCGAAGAAGTCCCGGTTCGCAGTTGGGGAATTTATCTCCCGCTTTTGGCCCAGGTTCGCCTGAACCGATACTGGCGCCTGGAGGGTGGCGCCAGGGTAGGGTATCTGATGAACTATTCCCTTGGGACCTCTCTGGCTGCGGAACAACTAAGGGAAAGCTCGCCTGTTTTGGCCGCGGCAGCCGAATCGCCTTTTGCCGGAGCAAAAGGGCAGGCGCTTGATCCGGATTTGTTCCGTTCGGTCGATACGCAATGGTCTTTGGAAGCAGGACGCATGGCCGGCAAAAACTGGATTGTTTACGCCAGGTACCGCCAAGGGCTTGGAAACGGGGTTAAGGTGGATCAATACGAAGTAAGGGCAAAGATTATTCAAATTGGAATGAAATACCGGTTTGGCCAATAAGATTTTCAAGAAGTTCGCTCCATAAAATTTGGTAAATTTCCGCCTGGGCATTCCAGGCGCTGGGCTGTTTGGATACCTATTGGATTCCAGGCAGCTTTTTTATTTGCCCAATTAATTGATTGTTATCATGTTGACATGCCAGAGGACTTTGTTTAAAATCCCCGACGAAGTAGCTTATTTAAATTGCGCCTACATGTCGCCCCAAATGAGGCAGGTCGAACTTGCCGGTAGGGATATGCTGGCTATGAAGAATCAACCCTGGTTGATTCAGACAGAGGACTTTTTCCTCCCGGGCAGCGAACTGAAGGCCTTGTTTGCGCGATTGATCGGCGTGCGCGAACGCGACCGGATTGCCATCATCCCATCGGTTTCTTATGGGCTGGCCAACGCAGCAATCAATGCCGGACTTAAGCCAGGAGACAAAATCCTTGTTGCGGAGGGGCAATTTCCCAGTAATTACTATATATGGGAACGTTTGTGCCGGGAAAAAGGAGCTCAGATGGCCGTCGTACCCGCCCCGGTTTCCAACAATCGCGGAAAAGACTGGAATCAGGCGATTCTGGAAGCGATCGACGACCGCGTGAAAGTGGTCGCTCTTGGCCACGTTCACTGGGCCGATGGAACGCTTTTCGATTTGCCTGCGATCCGGAAACGCAGCAGGGAAACCGGCGCTTTGCTGATCATCGATGGTACCCAATCCGTTGGGGCCCTTCCTTTTAATGTAGAAACCATTCAACCAGATGCCTTGATTTGCGCAGGATATAAGTGGTTGATGGGACCCTATTCTATAGGCGTCGCATATTATGGAGACGCCTTTGATTCGGGAACGCCTATTGAGGAAAATTGGATCAACCGGAAAGGAAGCGAACAATTTGCCAATTTGATCAATTACCAGTCTGAATACAAACCCCTGGCAAGCCGGTATTCCATGGGGGAACAAAGCCAGTTTGTTCTTGCCCCCATGCTAAAAACGGCGGTTGAACAACTGCTGGATTGGGGGTGCGCTGAAATCCAGGACTATTGCCACCATCTGACGGAGCCGGCCATCGAGCAAATCAAACGCCTCGGCTGCTGGGTAGAGGATAGGGAATGGAGGGGGAGTCACCTGATTGGGGTCCGGCTTGGGAAGGACACCGATCCGGACAAACTCAAATCTGCCCTTTCTGCCAATAAGGTGATGGTTTCCTTCCGGGGCAGTGCGGTCCGGGTAGCCGCCCACGTGTATAACACCCCGGAGGACCTCGAAAAGCTGGTAGGGTGTTTTCAGGAAGCTCAACGGTAGAAGTCCCTTTTCCCCGGTAGTAAACCCTATTGTGGATAATCGGGGGGATTACCAACATCGGATGTGGAAAAAATCGGATTCTCTCCACCATTCAATTGCGCGCGTTTTTCTAGTTTTGCTGGCTATGCGTTTAAAAAGCTTGGAAATAAAAGGCTTCAAAAGTTTTGCCAATCAAACCGTCATTAACTTTAATGAGGATGTCATTGGCATTGTCGGTCCCAACGGGTCGGGCAAATCGAATATCGTCGACGCCATTCGCTGGGTTTTGGGCGAGCAGAGCAGCAAAGAACTTCGCCTGGATCAGATGCTCAGCGTTATTTTTAATGGGACGAAAAAAGAAAGGCTGCCGGACTCGCTCAGGTGTCTTTAACTTTTGAAAACACCCGCAACTTACTGCCTACCGAGTATAACGCCGTTACCGTGTCCCGCCTGCTCTACCGAACGGGAGAAAGCGAATACCGCCTGAACGGAGTGCCGTGCCGGTTGAAAGACATTACCTCGCTTTTTCTCGATACCGGAATCGGATCCAACTCGTACGCGATCATCGCCCTGGGCATGGTGGATGACATCCTTGAGGACAAGGACGATTCCCGAAGAAAAATGTTCGAACAAGCCGCCGGAGTTGCCAAGTACAAACTTCGGAAACGGGAAACCCTGGCCAAACTCAAAAGCACCGCTGAAGACTTGGAGCGGGTCGAGGATTTGCTCCACGAAATCGGCGGAAACCTGCGCGCTCTGGAAAAACAAGCCAAGCGGGCTAAAAAATACTTTGAGCTCCGGCAAGAATATAAGCAGTTGAGCATCGAATTGGCATTACTAAAGGTTTCTACCCTTAAAGGCGCCCATAAAGAACTCAACGCTCAAATAGAGCAGGAACAAGATCGCTTCCGGGCCTTGGATATACAGTCCAGACAACTGGAAGCTGACCTGGAAAAAGGGCGGAAATTCCATCTGGACAAAGAAAAGGACCTCTCCGAACGCCAGCGGGAACTCAATACCGTGGTTGGGCAGATCCGTTCTCTGGAAAACGACCGCCGGATGCTGGACCAAAAACGGCAATTCCTCGAACAATCTCAAACAAGACTGCGCCTCGAAATGGAAGCCTCCAGCAGCCGGATGCTTCAACTGGAAGAAGAGATCAACCAATACCGCGGCGAGGTCAATTTGGAAAAACGGATCGAAGCGCGCTTGGAACAAGAACTGGAAGCCGCAGAAGCTCAACTTGCTCAGGTAAGAGAAAACCATAGCGCCCTGAAAACGGAACTGGAAGCGGTTGTCGGGGAACAGCAGAAAGTGGAGCGGGTGCTTATTGAGCTCGAGAAACAACGCGCCATCCACCGCAATCAAAGCTCCCTTTTTCAGCAAGACATCGAACGAAGTCAGGGCGAGATCGAAATCCGGCAGGGTGCTATCGGAGACCTTCGGAATAAAGTGGCCAGCTTACAGTCGAGGGAGCGCGAACTCCTTACTCAGTTAGGGGCCATGGAAAAAGAAGAACAGGACCGGCAGGAAGCGCTGACCAAAGCGGAAACCGACCTGGATAGCCTCAACCAAAATATTGCCAAGATCCGGCGGGATCTCGACGCCAAACGCAACGAGTTTAAACTCACCAAAAGCATGGTGGAAAACCTGGAAGGTTTTCCGGAAAGCATTCGGTTCCTGAACAACCAAAAAGTATGGAAAAAGAATGCGGTCCTTCTTTCCGATATCATCTATGTCGCCGAAAACTACCGGGTGGCCGTCGAAAATTACCTGGAGCCGTTTCTCAATTTTTACGTCGTTCAATCTCTGGAGGAAGCATATCAGGCTATCCAGCTTCTGGGGAAAAGCCAGCAGGGCAAAGCCCATTTTTTTGTCCTGGACGCTTTCGCGGATTATGTTCCTCCGATGGCCTTACTGCCGGGAGCTCAAAGTGCCATTGATTTGGTGCAAACCGACCCTGCCTACCGCAATTTGTGCAACTACCTTCTGGAAAACGTGGTTATCCTCGATCAGGAAGACGCTCATGGCCACCTTCCGGATAACGATCTGATTTTCCTGTCGCCTTCCGGAGGGCTGGTAAAAAAACGGTACAGCGTTTCCGGCGGCTCCATCGGTTTGTTTGAGGGTAAAAAGCTCGGAAGAAAGAAAAACCTGGAAATTCTCGAAAAGGAAATTGCGAAGGCCCAAAAGGAGGAAGAACAATGGTCCGCCCAGCAATACCAGCTCCAGGAAAGGGTTCAGGCCCTTAAAGGGCAACGCTCTGATGCCCGGATACAGGAACAAAAACAACGACTGAATCAGTTAGGTCAGGAAAGAGTCTCTCTGGAAACCAGTTTACATAACTTCGAAGGAATGGTTTCGGATATCGAGACCAAAAACCAGGGCTTGGTCCTGCGAATCCAGGAATTAGAGGCGAAAAATGCCGAAATGGATGCGGAAATTACCCGTAATTCAGAACAGCTTCAGGCAGCTAAACAGGAAATTGAAAAAACCGACGGCAGTTTCAGGCAGATCGCTGAAACCCTCAGCCAAGCCTCCGCATCGTTTAACGATAAGAACATCCACTTCATCCGGCAGCAGAACAAGGTAGCCTCCCTGCAACGGGAATTGACGTTCAGGGAAAAACAATTGGAAGACCTTCGTCTCGCCCTGGATAAAGCAAAACGGAATCTGGAAGATCAATTGGGGGAGGTTCAAACAATTTTCGACAGCCAGGAAGGGATGGAAGCCCGCCTTCAGGCCGCCTACCAGGACCGTCAAACGCGAGAATCCGCTTTAACTGAAGTAGAGCATGCCTACTTCAAGGCAAGGAGCGAAACCGTGGAAATGGAGGATCAAATCAGGAAATTTAGCCGCCAATCCCAGGACCTCCAGCTGCTCATCAATAACCTGAAAGATAAGTTTAACGACGTCAAATACGAGATCAGCTCGATTGCACAGCGGCTTCGCATCGAATTTGATCTGGGAATCAACGATATCCTTCAACAAGAGCCGGAGAAAGCCGTTCCTGAAACGGAATTGCAGGAGGAGTAGACAAGTTAAAAAAACGGCTGGACACCTATGGGGAAATAAACCCCTTGGCCGTCGAAGCATACGACGAGATGAAGGAGCGCTTTGACGCGATCTCCACCCAGCGGGATGACGTGGTAAAAGCTAAAGATTCCCTGGAACAAACGATCAGAGAAATTGAAGAGACGGCTACCTCCCAGTTCCTGACGGCTTTTGAAACCGCGCGGATTTATTTTATCGACGTCTTTCGGAGCTTGTTTACCGAGGACGACAACTGCGATCTGATTTTACTCGATCCGGAAAACCCTCTGGAGTCAAAAATCGAAATTGTGGCCAAGCCCAAGGGAAAACGCCCCCAAACGATCAGTCAGCTGTCGGGTGGCGAGAAAACCCTTACCGCAACGGCGCTGCTTTTCGCATTATACTTACTCAAGCCTGCTCCCTTTTGCATCTTTGACGAAGTAGATGCGCCTTTCGACGATGCCAACATCGCCAAGTTTAACCGGATAATTAAGAAATTTTCAACGGATTCCCAGTTCATTATCGTTACGCACAACAAACTCACCATGGCTGCCGTCGACACCATCTACGGCGTCTACATGGCCGAACAGGGCGTTTCTGGAGTGACCCCCGTCAACTTCCAAGATTACGAGTACGTCGGAACCTTTGAAGTCGCGGGAGAAAAGTAAGGGGCTTAATTGTTCTTTTTGACAGCAGAGGTGTCGGTCGGCGCCGGTTTCTTTTTAAACGGGTTAAACTTCTCCAATTCGTTTTTCAAACGGTCTACTTCATCCTTCGCCTTTTGGTTTTCGAGCACTTTGCCTGCTTGTTTTTGCCCTTCTTTAAGGAGGGTGTCGCCGAGTTTGCTTCCCAGTTCCTTGGTTAGGGCTTCTTTAGCCTTTGCTTCTAACTCAGCCTTCTTTTTATCCAGTTCTTTTTGGGCGGCAGCGCTCACGGAATCGATCGCTTTACCCGCCGTTTCTTTAGCTTGGGAGGTTATCTTTTCCATCTCCTGGCGTCCTTTCTCTACGAGTTGCTCCTTTTGCTTTTCGAGTTCGGATTGAGCCAACGCTACGACGCTTTCCTCGACGGGGGTTTCTCCATCCATACCCAAGAGGCTGACGGCTAATTTGGGGTCTTTAGCTTTTCCCGTCATTCGGATGAGCAGGTTAACATATTCGCCCTGGGCGATGTTGATGCCCAGTTTGGCGGCTTGTTGGGACAACTGCCGCAGGCTGTTGCTGACGGTGGCGCCAAGGGCGCTTTTTTCAAATTTCTTTCTGGGCACCCGAGCCTTGATCTCGTAACTTATGTCCTGTGTCAGGGAATGGGTCCCGGCAATAGTCATTTGAATGTCTTTAACCTTCACATCAAAGGGCTTCACTTCCATTACTCCTTGTTTCACTTCAACCCAGTTGCGGGTATCAATAATCCGGATGTCTTCTTTTAGTTCTTCCATGTTCAGGTTGGCGGCCAGCACCTGGAGGGGTTTAAACCCCTTGATCGTTCCGTTGATGGTTTCCAGAAACCCTTTGGCCGTCAGATCAGTAAGCTTGGGCATCATATTATTTCCCAAACTTCCCTCCATGGAAAAGGTGGAGGAAAAAATCCCGGTGATAAACTGGCCAATAGGCGCTAGCGTCTGGAAGGTGTTTAGGGCCTTGAACGACTGTTGAAAGTCCATCCGCGAAAGATCCAGCCGGGCGCTGTATTGAGGGTTTGCTTTATTGCGGGTGTCGTAAAGGCCGTTAAAGCCCAGTTTGCCTCCGAGGCTTTCCCCACTTAGGTCCCTCAACGCCACGGTCCGGTCGGCGACTTCCAGAACACCCTTCAGGTTTTTGATCGTGTAATCCGTATAGGTCAATTGGCCTACTTGCGCGTTCATGGTCAGATTGATCCGATCTGGTACCAGGATAACGCCAAACTCCTGAGCAGCCGAAGCGGTTTCCCCAGAAGGGGCTGGTGGCGTTGACCCCGATGGGAGGTCGGTCATGAACTGGTTCAGGTCGAGGTTTCTGGAGGTCAGGGTTACTTCCCCTCCGAGGTTGGCTTCTTTGAATAGGTAATCAAAGGCATTGGTTACTGTTCCGGTAGCTTTGATGTCGCTATTGCCGATTAAGGCGCCCGCTTCTTCGATCACAAAGCGGTTGGGGGTAATTCTTCCCCGGGCTACGGCATTTTGAATATCGTATTTGTCGTATAGAATCCGCTGTGCCTGCGCATCCATTTTAAAATCGAACCGGTCGAACATCCCGGCAGCCGCCGCAGCCGGGGGGCAGGGGAGAGGGCTTCCGCAGTAGGGGTTGCTGCTGCATCCTGGGGCGCTTCCCCAGCCATCCATTCATTGGCGTCTATCAGCGAAGAACGGAGGTCACATCGCCCCGCATGGTGGATTTTGGCGAAAAGTAGGCGAGGATATTGTCCACCCGCGCTTTCCCCGAAACATCGCTTTTGCCCAGCTTGGCCTTTATTTCCTGGATATCCACAAATCTGGGCGAGAAATCCATCCGCATATCTTCGATTTGGATGGGCGGGTATCCGGAGGACTGGTAAAGGACATCCTCCACCCGCATCGATCCCCGCAGGTTTACCGATTCGTATTGCTGCCGGTCTATTTGCGACATACGGGCTTTGGCGGCGATATTTGCCGATATTTTCCCCCTCAATCCCTTTACTCCCTCCATGGGAAACGCCTGGGCCAGTTCAGCCAGGTTGAGGATTCCATCCAATTTACCATCGACGTAAGGGTCGGACATGGGCGTGCGAAGGAAGAACATGGCATCGATCGGGTTGCGGCCAATATTCATACTGAGGAAAGGAACGTCTACTTCCAGGCTATCCAAAGCGGAAGCGTTATTCGCCACCCTTACTTTGGCGTTGATCCCGGAAATGCCCAGGGGAAGGTCGGGATACTTGACGTTGGCGTCGTTCACATCCAAACGGATGTCATAGGAAGGCATCAGATTCAGGGAGTCGTTATATACCCCGTTTACTTTTCCGGAGAGTTGGAATTTTCCTTCGGCGCGAACCGATTCATACCCCTTCATGTAGGCGCCGGGGATTAGCGACAGCAGGTCTTTGAATTCGTTTTCCGGCGAACTAATCCGAATGTCCATGTCGTAACCCTGTTCCAGCATCTGGAAAAAACCGTCGGCCTTCATTTTCAGTTCATTGATTTTCATGTTGTTCTCGCTGAATGTGTACAGGCTGCTGTCCTGATTAACCCGAAAAAGCGCATTAATTTGGGCTTTAGCGCAGTTGAGATAACGGATACCGCCATAATCGACCGTCAGCGAATCCATCGTCGTCTCTGTATCCAGATTGTAAATGGTTGCGGATACGTCGCCCTTGCTTTTATGGTCCAGCCCGTTGATTTCCATGGCCATGTTCAAAGAAGCATCGTCGTAAACCATTGACCCGCCGCGGATAGTGATTTCGTCTAACGTGGCTAATGCCTCGTAGGGAGAAAGAATTTCCAGCGAATCGATTTCTTCCAGCTCTTCTTCAGGCTTGACGATATTGTAATTTGCGACGCCGTCTTCGGTAACGAGGACCCGTACTTTGGGCTTTTCCATATGCACCGCATTGACCTTGATGGGCATTTTGCTGTTCAAGACGCTGCGAAGATCGATGCTGATGTCGAGGTATTCGCCCTCGACCAGAGGAATCCTTCAAACACGCCAATGCCGTTCACGGAAAGGTCGTTTAGCCGCATGGAGACATTGGGGAAATCCCGAAAAACGGAAAGCGAAACCGTTCCGAAAGCCACCTTGGCATTGAGGGTTTCGTTAATCATCCGTTTGACCGTTCGAGAAGCTGGTCTTTGAAGACAACTGGAATGGCAATCGCTGCTCCGAGCAACAAGGCGAATGCTAGTGCGCCCCAAAGAACTATTTTTTTAACGTTTTCATCGCAAAAGGAATTGAAAATCAGAAAAGCTGTTTTGTCGCCCCAATGGGGTTCTTCTTACTGGATGCATTCCGGCGCAAAAGCATAACAAATATAATGAACCCCAAATTAACCAAGCGCTTCCAGCAAGGGGATGGTTTATTCGTGGTATATTTGAATAACGAAAAAAGGGGGAGGAAAGGTACTTGTACGCCCGGAAGCCGGGGTAGAAAACCTTTTTCGTACTTTAAAGATGCACTTATGACCGGATACCAATTGATTGAGGACCAGGCAGGATTGGAAGCATTTGCTTCCCGAAACAAAGGGATTGAATGGATGTGTTTCGACACGGAATTTGTAGGAGAAAAGCGTTTTTTTACCCGCCTGTGCCTGATGCAGGTGGCTACGCGTTTTGGAAATTATCTGATTGATCCTTTTCTTATCCCTGACTTGGGACCCGTACTTCGAATGATCCAGGATCCAACTATCGTCAAAGTGACGCATGCCGGAGAAAATGACTACCGGCTGATGTTCGGCTTATACGGAATCCTTCCGTCCAATGTGTTTGATACCCAGATAGCCGCTGGATTTATGGGTTATAAGTACCCTGTTTCTTTTAAGCGCCTGGTTGAATCGGAGCTTCGGATTAATCTAAAGAAAGGCTATACCGTTGCCGATTGGGAATCCCGGCCTTTTAAAGCGTCTCAATTGGAGTATGCTTTGGAAGATGTTCTGCCGCTGCATCCTTTATGGGAGGCGCAGCGGGAAAAACTGCGCCATCTAGGCCATTTGTCCTGGGCGATGGAGGAATTCCGGGAACTGGAACAAGAGAGCTACTATGCCAAAGATCCTTACCACGAAGCATTGCACAGCCAACTGATGCGGTCTTTGAATAAAAAAGAACAGATTTTTTTACTGCGTTTGTTTGAATGGAGGAAGGAGCAGGCCCAGCAGCGCAACCATTCCCGGGAAATGATTCTTTCCAGCAAGCTGATCCCGCATATTGTGAAAGGAATCCGGTCGGAAAGGAAGCCCTGCTGGACAACCGCAGGGTGCCCTCCAAACTGATCCATGATCATTGGGGCGTTTATGAAGAATTGTTCCATCGCTCCCTACGGATGAAGAACGCCTGCTGAAACGCATTCAAGGGGAAGAAGAAGAAAACCCACGAGAAGAAATTTTGCTCGAACTCCTGTATCTGATCGTTCGCCATCATTGCCTGGACAGCGGGATTTCATCCAATATTGCCCTTCCGCGAAACTTGCTTCGAAAGATCCAGGAAGAACCGGCACAAGCCAGGGAACTTTTCGGAAAAGGCTGGCGGAGTGAATTGTTTGGAGCGCGTTTTGCGCAGTGGTTTGAAGAGTACCAACGGATGAACATCCACATTTTAGACAACCGGATTGAATTGCGTCTGGACCATGAGTGAACCCGCCGGAAGCTTTCCCCAGGTAGTTCCCCTTTGCCGTTGCTTCGGGTGCGGAACTTGCGCATTTCCTTTGCCAGGGACGATGGTTCACCACGGTGGTGTACGACCTGAGTTTTGATCTTTTTTCCGGGGAAACCCTGGGCTTGGTGGGAGAATCGGGCTCTGGCAAAACGATGATCGCTCTGGCGATCTCGGGATTGCTTTCTCCGGCAGCCATCGTGGGACAGGGGCAGATCGCCTTTCTAAGCAAGTCGGGAAAAGTGCTGGATCTGAGCCGCCCGTCTTCTGCCGATTTTCGGATAACCAGAGGCGCAGAAATTGGGTTTATTTTCCAGGAACCCGGCACTTCGCTCAATCCGGTTATGCCCTGTGGGGTTCAAATCAGGGAGGCGATCCAGTTGCATCAGAACCTGTCCCGGAAGCAAGCGGAAACATTAGCCATGGAGTGGATTTCGCGGGTGAAAATGGACGACCCGGAGCGCATTTACCGGTCTTTTCCGCATCAACTTTCCGGAGGACAAAAGCAGCGGGTGGTCATTGCGATGGCCATGTGTGCCGCGCCCCGGCTCCTGATTGCCGATGAGCCAACCACCGCTTTGGATGTAACCGTACAGGCGGAAATCCTTCGCTTAATCAAAGCGCTTCAGTCGGAGTTCGGGACTGCTGTTTTGTTTATTTCCCATGATTTAAATGTAGTTGCGGAAGTCGCCGACCGGGTTTGTGTCTTGAAAGAGGGGAAATTGATCGAGGAGAATCGTGTAGAAGAGCTATTTAAAAACCCCAAACATCCCTATTCTAAGGCGTTGATGGAGTGCAGGCCAAGCTTGCGCCAACCGCCCCGCAGCCTTCCCACCCTGGCTTTTTTGAAAACCGGGAAAATGCCCAAATGCAACCCAAAGAAAGCGCTCAAAGCCTCGAGGCTCCGGGATATCCGCTGCTTGTAGTCCAGAACCTGTCTGCATGGTACCCCCAAGCCCAGGCTGGCCTGGGCTGGTGGAAGCCAAAAAATTGGACAAAAGCCCTTGACGGGGTGAGCTTTGAGGCCTTTCAGGGAGAAACCCTGGGTATTGTCGGAGAATCGGGTTGCGGTAAGTCGACGTTGGCTAAAACCCTGCTTGGGCTTATACCTCCTCATGCCGGGAACGTTTTTTTCGAAGGCAGAGCGATTCTTAGCGCACCTCCAGAGGATTGGCCTGCTCTGCGCCGGCAGTTGCAGATGATTTTTCAGGATCCCTTTTCTTCTTTAAACCCCCGGATTACCGCACTGAATTCTATCCTGGAACCGCTCCGGTATCACCAAATCGGGGAATCCGAACAGGCCCGTCAGGAATGGGCAAAAGAGATTGTAACCAAAGTAGGGCTGGATTACAGAACGTTGAACCGTTATCCGCACGCGTTTTCCGGTGGGCAGCGGCAGCGAATAAGCATCGCCAGGGCCCTGACGCTGAAACCCAGGTTTTTGGTATGCGACGAATCAGTGTCTTCGCTCGACGCTTCCGTCCAGGCCCAGGTGCTCAATTTGCTGAAAGACGTTCAGGAAGAATTCGGACTGACCTATCTCTTTATTTCTCACGATTTGTCGGTCATCCGCTTCATGAGCAATCGGATATTGGTAATGAACGAGGGAAAATCATTGAATCCGGAAAGTCGGAAGAGATCCTTTCCAATCCCTGCGACCCCTACACCAAGCGATTGATCAAGGCAATTCCAGGAAATTTTTAAAAAAAAGGTGGATTTTTGCAACCCTTTCCGAAATTCAACCGTCTTTCAGACCAAAGGCTTGAATTAATCGGCCAATACGTTTCCCTTCCCTTGAATGGAGACGGAACATAGCGTATATTTGTTTGTCAAAATAGTCCATAACCCTTTGAAATGAAGCGAAAGCCAAGTCCTCGATCGATATTGATTGCCCTGACCATTATGGCAAGCATTTCCTCCTATATCTTCATGAACCAGGACATCCGAAATGCTGCGCTGATCCATCCGTTGGAACAGGCAGGTCCTTCCTCTTTGGAGGAGGAAAGCGCTGAACTTGCCTCTCCAAATCCGCTGGCTGATTTGAAATTATTCCAGAAGCTTCTGGAGGTAGGTAAGCGATTTATTCCCGCAACTTAATCTTATTCCCTCAAGCGGAGGGTTCCAGTTTTTTACTCCAATACCTCAACAAACCAGTTACGCTCATCCAGGAAGGGTTTGCCGCCTCGTATTGAGCGAGGCCCAACTGATCTATTCCTTTTTCTTTCAGGTGGTTTGCCACAAAAGTCTGGAACAGCGGAGTGATTTCTTCCTGGGGGATTTGTTTTTCGTAAAAAGGCAGCATCCAATTGGCCCAGGAGCGCAATTGTTCTTCCAGCTGACTCAGGTGGTCTGATACCGCGTGGACCGGCCCGAAGTGGGTTAAATACATAGCTTCCAGATCCAGGCTTCGCAGCAACCGGATAGATTGCTCCCAGTCTTCCACGTTGATGTCAGGTGGCGGACAAGGAGGAACGACCAGGTGATCCGCGATCTTCACTCCGCCAACATCTCCTGTGAATGCGACATTTTCCAGCTGCCAGACGATGTGATGGACGGCATGCCCGGGCGTATGCCAGGCTTGCAGTTGACGGCCTCCGATATCGACCCTTTCTCCATGACCCACCGTTATGAGGTTTTGCGGCGCAATGGGGCGCATGTCTCCCCATAGGGAATCCATCTCGTCCTGGTAGATACGCCGGGCGGATTGCATGAGGCGTTCGGGTTGGAGCAGGTGTTTTTCGCCGAAAGGATGCACATACACTGTGGCGCCGCGCTCGGCGAGCGCCCAGGCTGCGCCTGCATGATCCAGGTGAATATGCGTCAGGAACACATACCGGACATCGTCCAGACTATACCCGAGGGCGTGCAATTCGGCTTCCAGGCGGGGAAAAGTAGCGTAGGGGCCGGTTTCGACCAAAGCAACCCCGTGCTCCAGGGGGATAAGGAAGGAAGCGATCGTTTCCGGAAGTTGCTTAAAGTGTAGGTCTAAGACATGGATCATGAGGAGCGGTGTTGACTTTTAATGGAGAAATTCCGGTTTGGTTTCCAGGGTTACCCGGACGGCGCTGTTTAGACGGGCTTCCAGAGCGAGCGTTTTAGGAAGTTCATATTCAAAGAAGTAACGCAAGGTTTGGATTTTCCCCAGGTAGAATTGGGCTTCTGCGCCTTGCAGATTTTTTTCCAAGCCTTTCATAGCGGCAATTCCTTGCTCCATCCAAACCCATCCGGCGGCCAGATGCCCCATAAATTCGAGGTACAACGTAGCATCCGCCAGAAAAACCTCAGGAGTCTCGGCCATCGCTGTCTGGATCAGCTTCATTGTGGTTTGATGGAGGGCAGCAGCTCTTTGGGCAAGCATTTCAGCGTAGGGGGCCAACTCCGGATAGGAACGCCCCTGATCGATCGCCGATTTTACTTCTTTCATCAGCAAGGACACCGCTTTGCCTTCGGCGAGGAAGATTTTTCTGCTGAGCAAGTCGATTCCATGGATGCCGGTAGTTCCTTCGTAGATTGCATTGACGCGGATATCGCGGTAGTATTGTTCCAATGGAAAATCGTCGGTATAGCCCGCGCCGCCAAGCACCTGCATCCCTTGGCTAACGGAAAGGATGCCCATTTCTGCAGGATACGATTTAGCCACCGGGGTGAGTAATTCCAACAGGTACCCTGCTTCTATGGCGCGATCGCCCTCTGCCGCATGCGTGAGATCGGCGTAATAACTGCACTTAAGCAGGATGCCAAGGCTACCCTCAATTACGGCTTTTTGAAAAAGGAGCATTCGGCGAACATCGGCGTGCTCAATAATTAAAACCGGCGCTTGGGTATGATCTTTATTGGACGGATGGCGCCCCTGGGAGCGCTCATGCGCATATTTCAAGGAGGCGTAGTAAGCCGCCGATGCGGACCCCGTTGCCATTAATCCGGTGCCAATTCGGGCTTCGTTCATCATTTGGAACATGTAGGAAAGCCCTTTATTCGGTTCTCCTACCAGATAACCCAGGCAATCGCCTTGTTCTCCCAGCATAAGGTGGGCTGCCACGTATCCTTTTTGGCCCATTTTGCCGTAAATGCCGGCAGTAGTCACATGGTTGTCTTTGAGGCCCTCGGCGGAAGGCATAAATTTAGGCACAACAAACAGAGAAATGCCTTTGGTTCCCGCCGGCGCTCCTTCGATCCGGGCTAACAACAGGTGCACCACATTCTCTACCGCGTCGTGGTCGCCACCGGAAATGTATATTTTTTGCCCCTTTATCCGGTACAGGTCATTACCTGCCGGTTGGGCCGAAGAAATAATGTCCGATAAGGAACTGCCGGCCTGGGGTTCCGTTAAGGCCATCGTGCCCTGCCAATCCCCATGGTACATCCGTTCGAGGAAGAGGTCCTTCAGGTCCTGGGATCCAAAGGTCCGGATCAGGTTCGCGGCGCCTGCAGTCAGGAATGGATGGCTTGCCAGATTGGCATTGGCGGCATAAAAAAGGAAAAGACCGGCATTGTGGAGAACGAGGGGCATTTGTTGTCCCCCGTCGCTGAAAGGCTGGGGCGCTGAGATCCAGCCTCCATCGGCAATGGCCTTTATCCCCGGTTTCATAGCCGGATGCACCCGAACTTGTTCCCCGTCGAAATAGGCTTTGTCTTTGTCCATCGCCCGGTAATAGGGAAAAAGATACCGGTCTGCAAGTTGTTTGGCCGCATCCAGAGTTAGTTCAAACGCCTCCCGGTCATATCCCTCAAACCGGGACAAAGCGCTTAGGCCAGGACTGTCCAATACCTCAAAAAGAAGGAAGCGGAGGTTTCTTTGGCTGGCGTAGGATTCTTTGGGAAGTTGCATTTAGTTGGAATTTATACCCAAAATACGGAGCTTCTCGACATTATCATTCAAATACATTTCCAAGTCCATTCAAAAACTCCTTTACGCCCATCCGGCGGCGTCCGGCTAATTGTAATTCGAGCACATCGATCTCCCCGTCGAGGGTTGAAATATGGAGGCGGCTTTTTCGATCCGTGTAGATGGTTCCAGGAGGGTTGGGGAGGAAATTTCCTTTTTCTCCGCGCGAAATATTTTTATTTCCTGATCGCGGTACCACATCCAGGCGCCGGGACTTGGACTCATGCCCCGAATGAAATTATGCACCTGATTGGTGGATTGGGAAAAATCGATTTGGCAGGTTTCGCGAAAGATTTTTGGGGCAAGGGTTACCTGGCTTTCGTCCTGGACTTTGGAGCTGACGGGCCCGTGAGCTATTGCGGCAGTCGTTTTTAGCACTAGTTGAGCGCCCAGGAGCATCATGCGGTCGTGGAGTTCGCCCGCCGTCTCGTTGTCTCCAACGGGCAGGGATTCCTGAAAAAGGATAGACCCGGTATCGATCTCCTTATTCAGAAAAAAGGTGGTTACGCCCGTTTCCTTCTCTCCCCGGATGATCGCCCAATTAATAGGGGCAGCTCCCCTGTATTTTGGGAGCAGGGAGCCATGGAGGTTAAAGGTCCCGTATTCGGGCATGGTAAAAACTGGTTCCGGAAGCATTCGGAAAGCCACTACGACCTGTAAATTGGCTTCCAGAGCGGCAAGTGATGCCAGAAAATCAGGAGATTTTAGGTTTGGCGGCTGCAATAGGGTCAATCCGGCTTCCCGGGCGCATTTTTTCACGGGAGATTCCTGCAGCGCTTTTTTATCGCGGGCTCCCGGCTTATCGGTGGCAGTAACGACGCCGGCTACGTCAAACCCGTTTTCAAGCAAAATCTCGAGGGAGGGCACTGCAAACTCAGGAGTTCCAAAAAATACAATTCGCAAATTTCGCATAAAATTTTTTGGTTACCTTAAACGCCCTATGGCGTCTAAAACTGGCACAAATATACGATTAGACTTGTTGCAATGGGAATCAGCGCGAGATAAAAGGGTCATTTTCTGCCGCGCTGACCCCATCCCAACAAGTCTATTTATTAAGCAAGGTGATACTTCAGGCACGAAGGGGTATACCGGGAGTTAAAAAAATCATAAAATCCCCTGCAATGGAAGCAAAGTGCGTATATTTTTTGTTTACTTTGTATATTTAAAGGGCAATGTAGATCTTATTGATTTCCGTTGTCCTTCAAACTCAGCGAACTAGGCAGAGAAAAAAATGGCGAGAGGCTTTCCGTTTTATCAGCAATTAGATGCCATGGATTGTGGCGCGGCGTGCCTTCGCATGATTGCGAAGCACTATGGCCGTGTGTATAACCTGGACTATTTGCGGGAACTCACCTTTATGGGGAAGCAGGGCGTATCGTTACTCGAGATAAGCGACGCAGCAGAACATATTGGTCTACAGACGCTTGCAGTAGAAACGAACTATGATCAACTCATCTCGGTCATCCCGTTGCCTTGTATTGCGCATTGGAAGAACGACCATTTTGTCGTGGTCTACCGGGCAGATAAACATTTCGTTTGGGTTGCCGATCCGGCCAGCGCGAAATACAAACTCACCAAAGCCGAGTTTCTCCAGCGCTGGGTGCAGGGTAAAGAAGGGGAGGAGCAAGGCATCGCGCTGTTGCTTCAAACGACCCCGGAATTCCTAAAACATCGGGGAGAAGAGATCGACAAAGGGAAGATCTCTTTTGTTCTTCACTATTTCAAACGGTATCAGTCCCTGATCATTCAATTGGTGATCGGGGTGTTCCTCGGCACGATTTTACAAGTCCTCTTTCCGTTCTTGATCAAGGGCATTGTAGATGTCGGCATAGCCACCAATGATATCGATTTCATTTACCTGATCCTGATTGCCCAATTGCTGATATACGGCACGCAAATCAGCGTGGAGTACATTCGCAGCTGGATTCTGCTGCACGTTGGGGTCCGGGTTAATATCAGTCTGATTTCAGACTACCTGATCAAACTGACCAAGTTGCCCCTTCGCTTTTTCGACAGCCGCCTTGCCGGCGATTTAGTGCAGCGGGTGAACGACCACGAACGCGTCCAGCGCTTTTTAAGTTCCACGTCGTTGCTGTCCTTGTTCTCTCTTCTGAATCTTATTGTGTTTGCCGCTGTGCTTTGGTACTGGAACCTTACCGTTTTCCTTTTGTATACGATAGGCGCCAGCTTGAACGTAGCCTGGGTTTTGATGTTTAACCGCTGGAGGAGAGATCTTGATTATAAGCGCTTTGATCAATCGGCAGAGAATCAGACCAATCTGATGGAGTTGATCTACGGCATGCAGGACATTAAAATGTTTAACGCCGAAAAACAGAAGCGCTGGGCTTGGGAACGGGTTCAATCCCAACTTTTCCGCACCGGAATTAGCAATCTGAAATTAACCCAGGTCCAGAAAGTAGGCGCTATATCCATCAACGAAGTTAAAAACCTGGTGATTGTTTTTTTCGTCGCCAGGGCGGTCATAAATACCGATATGACCCTTGGTATGCTTGTAGCCATTCAATATATCATCGGACAACTAAATAGCCAGATCAACCAATTGCTCGAGTTTCTATTTTCTTTCCACGAAGCGTCCATTAGTTTGTCCAGGATGAATGAAATCCACGTCAAAAAAGACGAGGAAAACCAGGAAGAAAAGATCACCATACTGCCGGAATACGGCGATATCTCCCTGGATAACGTTTCATTTCAGTACAGCGGCCCGAATTCTCCTTACGTGCTGCGCAACGTGCGCCTTCAAATCCCCAAAGGGAAAGTCACGGCGATCGTTGGGCGAAGCGGCAGCGGTAAAACCACGCTTTTAAAACTTCTCCTCAACTTCTATCCGCCTTCGGAAGGGATCATCCGCGTTGGAGATGTCAATCTCGCCGGGTTGAGCAATAAACTTTGGCGCAGCAAATGTGGGGTGGTGATGCAGGAAGGCTTTATTTTTTCGGATACGATTGCCCGGAATATCGCGCTGGGAGATGAGATCATTGACAAAAATAAACTCCTGATCGCGGTTAAAGTAGCTAATATTCAGGGATTTATCGAGTCTTTAGACATGGGCTACAACACGCGCATCGGGCAAAATGGAATGGGGCTAAGCCAGGGCCAAAAACAGCGGTTACTTATTGCCCGTGCCGTATATAAAAATCCGGAGTACCTGTTTTTCGACGAAGCGACCACGGCCTTGGATTCTTTCAACGAAATGGTCATTATGGAAAACCTGATGGAATATTTTAACCGCAAAACGGTGGTGCTCGTTGCGCACCGATTGAGCACCATCAAAAACGCCGACAACATCATCGTTCTGGAGGATGGGGAGATTGTCGAACAGGGAACGCACGAAGAACTCACCTATACCAGAAAAGCGTATTATCAGATTGTCCGCAATCAAATTGAACTGGGGGCTTGACCCCTGTTGGCATATGTACCTCGACGAAAATTTTGATAACCGGAGCGAAGAAGTCCAGGAAATTCTTGGAACGCCTCCCCATTGGCTGCTCAATTGGGGGACGGTACTGGCGCTTGTCGCCTTTTGCCTCCTCGCCTGGCTCAGTTTCTGGGTGGAATACCCGGATATCGTCAAAGACTCTATTCGGATCACGTTTCAAGATCCACCGGTCCGCTTCCATGCTCAGGAAGGAAACTACATCGATCGCGTTTTGGTCCGGGACAACCAACGGGTGGAAACAGGACAAGCCCTTATGGTTTTCCGTACTTCGGCGAATTTCAACCACGTGATGAGCCTCGCCGACCGGATGAAAAACCTTCCCAACGAAGAGGATACCACCTTAGCGAATTTTAGCCTGGATACCGTCTTTATCCTGGGTGAACTGCAGGAAGACCTGTACAATTTCTTTCAAAAACAATCCGAATACCAACAAGCCAGGATGCGGCGGTTTGAATCCAGTGACGTGGCTACCCTTCAGCGGCAAATCGGAACGGCAGAAAACGCCATTGACCTTCGTAAAGCGAATCAATCCCGAAATGCCGACCTGATCGATCAGCATACAACCGATTTGCTAACCGCAGAGTACCAATATAAACTTGGTAAAGTTTCCCTTTCAGAAGTGACGGCGCTTAGAAATAAAATCGCCACGCTGCAAGAGGAACAGCAAGGCCTTGATGCCGCTATTCGGGACCGCCAGTTTGAAATCGCTTCCATCCGAACCCGGATCAATTCCGTCCAGCAGGGATCCATGATGAGCCGGAGCGAAACCTCCTCCGAAATGGTCGATGCGTATCTGAAGCTGAAACTCCGGCTGGAGGCATTTTTAAAGAAAAATATCCTCGTAGCCCCATTCGACGGCACCGTTCAGATCATCGGACGGAATATCACCTCCGGGCAGTTTGTCCAGGAAGGCGATGAACTTCTGGTCGTCCTTCCAAAAGGAGAGCGGCAACTTATCGGAGAAATGCAAATCCCGTTTACCGAATCCGGAAAAGTCCGGACCCGGCAAAAGGTTGTCATCCGGGTAAACGGGTATCCCTATACCGAATACGGATCCGTCATCGGTGAAGTTTCCTGGAAATCAAAAGTCACCAAAAAGGTCGACAATAAAGTCGTGGTGCCCATTGAGGTCAGATTGCCTCAGCCTTTGGTCACCCACACCAACAAAAGCATCCTTTCCGAAGAAGAACTTTCCGGAGAAGCCCGGATTATCACCGCCGAACGGCGATTCATCGAGCGGATTATTGGATCCCCACGAGTTTTTAGACGTTAGTTTTTAGACGCCAGACGCTAGACATTAGAATTCTCTAACGTCTAGCGTCTGGCGTCTAACGTCTACAAATGAATTACTTCCCCGTAGGCGGCGGCGGCGGCTTCCATGATCGCTTCGCTCATCGTAGGGTGTGGGTGCACCGTTTTGATCATCTCATGGCCGGTTGTTTCCAGTTTTCTGGCGGCCACTACTTCGGCGATCATTTCGGTTACATTCTGGCCTACCAGGTGGGCGCCCAGGAACTC
Organism: Haliscomenobacter sp.; assembly: GCA_016707205.1. Taxonomy (GTDB): domain Bacteria; phylum Bacteroidota; class Bacteroidia; order Chitinophagales; family Saprospiraceae; genus JADJPL01. The sequence continues at coordinate 180,833 of JADJHZ010000001.1, forward strand.
CCCGTACTTGGCGTCGAAAATCACTTTGACGAACCCGCTTTTGTCTCCGCTTGCGCTGGCTTTTCCGGAAGCGGAAAAGGGGAATTTGCCAACCTTTAGTTCGTATCCTGCGGCTTTGGCGGCTTCCTCGGTATAGCCTACGGAAGCGACTTCCGGCGAGCAGTACGTACAGGAAGGGATATTGTTGTAGTCTAAGGGCTCCGGGTGATGCCCTGCGATTTTCTCAACGCAGATGATGCCTTCTGCGCTGGCTACATGGGCGAGGGCGGGCCCGGGCACTACATCCCCGATCGCATAAATTCCGGGAATATTCGTGCGGTAAAACGAATCTACCTCGATCATCCCCCGATCGGTTTTGACCCCTACTTTTTCCAGCCCGATGTTTTCGGTGTTGGGTGTGACCCCGGCAGCAGAGAGTACTACCTCGCACTGGATGGTTTCCGTGGCGCCCGTCTTCCGGTTTTTAACCAATACCGCGCACCCTTTCCCTTTGGTGTCCACGCTTTCTACAGAGGTATTGGCGAGGATTTTCATTCCTTTTTTTGCGTAAAGCTTGGCCAATTCTTTGGAAACGTCGGCATCTTCGCGGGGCAGGAGTCCCTGCTCCAGGAATTCGACGATGGTTACCTCCGTTCCCAGGGCGCGGTAAAAATAGGCAAACTCAACCCCAATCGCGCCTGCGCCTACGACAACCATAGACTTGGGCTGCTTTTCCAGCGTCATGGCTTTGCGGTACTCGATTACCTTCTCTCCGTCGATAGGCAGGTTGGGAAGTTGTTTGGCCCGCCCTCCCGTAGCTATAAGGATGTGTTTTGCACTGTATTCGGTGATTTTGCCATCAGCTCCGGCTACCGAAACCTTATTCCCCGGCACAAGGGCGCCGGTTCCACTGATCACCGTAATCTTATTCTTGCGCATCAAAAACTGAACTCCTTTGCTCATTCCATCAGCTACCGAACGACTGCGCTGGACAATTGCCGTAAAATCGGCCTTTGAATTGCCCACTTTAATCCCATACTCCTCCGCATGCTGGATATAGTCAAATACTTGCGCGCTTTTCAACAACGCTTTGGTAGGGATGCAGCCCCAGTTAAGGCATATACCTCCCAGGGACTCCTTCTCGATTACCGCAGTATTCATTCCCAGTTGGGCGGCGCGAATGGCTGCCACGTACCCCCCCGGGCCGCTTCCTATAACGATCAGATCGTATTGCATGAATATTGGATTTTGATGAATAATCAACGCTTTGGGTAAAGCGCCCCCAAAGATAGGGACAGATAGCCAAGTAATAAAGGGCAAAATAAAAAACTCCCCTGGCAGAAGCCAGAAGGAGTCTATATAAAACTTACTGATACCTAAACAAACCTATGGGCTTCCAATGTGGGCATGGAAGCAGAATTATTTTCGCGCGATGGCCGTGCATTATTTTCTAGGGTCAAAAGTAGAAAAATCCACCTCGCTGTTCAAATATTTTGGATGCAAATTTGTCAGATCGTTTTTTGCTGATTTATGTCATTTATTTGGTTAATGGATTGATTTTTATTCATTTGCAAATAAAACAATATGTTTTACAAAAATCGTATCGGCTTAAATTCCGCATTTTGAAACGGAATTAACCCTTTTCTTTTGCGCTTTCTGGATAGCCAAAAAAGGGTTCGCTTATCGCCCAATGCGGAGGAACGAACGCATTGAAAAACCAGACGCGTCAATTTGTCATTTCCTCTATAGCTTGTCAGATTCCTTATTGCCCCCCCTTTTTTAAACAATACCGCCTCCGTCGCGTTTGGATGTCGTTATCTGATTTTACCTCAAGTATTATAACTGCTAACTATGGTTTTACAGAATGGAGAAAGCAACGGACAATGCTGTGGGCAACCCGGGGTTTCTGTCGAAGACGACCCCATTGGGGACGCTCATGCAGGAACGTCTTTAAATACGCCCTTGCGCGCCGACGCGTTCTCGCTTGCCGATGAGGAAAAAATGAAGCGGATCGAAGGGCATTTTCGTTCGATCATGGACCTGCTTGGACTTGACCTCCGGGACGATTCCCTGCGGGGCACTCCAAAAAGAGTGGCTAAAATGTTTGTCAAAGAGATCTTTTCCGGTTTGAACCCAATGAACAAGCCGGCAATCTCTCTTTTCGAAAACAAATTCGGGTACCGGCAGATGCTGGTGGAAAAACAGATCCGGGTCCAGTCTTTCTGCGAGCATCATTTCCTGCCTATTTATGGGAAGGCCCATGTCGCTTATATCCCAAAAGGACGGGTCATTGGCTTGTCGAAACTGAACCGGATCGTCGACTATTTCGCACGCCGCCCTCAAGTGCAGGAACGCTTGACCATGCAAATTGCCGATGAGCTCTGCAGGGTGCTCCAGACCGATGATGTAGCCGTCTATGTGGAAGCTTACCACATGTGCGTCCAGGCAAGAGGCGTTGAACATCAGGAAAGCATTACCATTACCTCCGAATACCGGGGCGCTTTTTTGACGGATAGCGTGAAAGGCGAGTTTCTCCATGCCATCAAGCCTTAAGGCGTTTTTGCACGAACCCGGCCAGGGAATCTACTTCTTCGTCTTGATCAAAAATCCAGTGGGCCTGCTCGTAAAACCGCCGGCGATCTTCGAGTTTCTTGCGAACGAAGGTTTCGAGACCTGATGTTTCGGCTTCCCGCAGCACGGGCCGCTGGTTTTGTTCGGGCGAAAGCCGCGTTACTAAAAGTTCAGCAGACGCTTTCAGGTAAATGCTGGTTCCTTGGGAGTTGATCCACTGCATGTTGTCGAAAAAACAGGGAGTTCCTCCTCCACAGGCGATCACATGCCTGTCTAGTCGGGCGGTTTGATGCAGAATTCCTTTTTCCAGATCTCTGAAAAACGACTCTCCTCTCGATGCGAAAAGATCGGGTATGGAACAATCTGTGGCTTGTACAATCAGGTCGTCCAAATCGGAAAAAGCGTATTCAATAGCAGATGCAAGGGCCTTCCCGGAATGCGATTTTCCGGATCCCATAAACCCAACCAGGTAAATTCGGGAGGATAGTTCCATTCGATTGATGTGTGTTTTTCTCGCCATTCAAAGATAATTATAAAAAACGTGTACCTTCTGAGCACTCCGGTTGAAAATGCCAGGACTAGCCTTTTATGCGGATGGCGAAGTGGTTTGAAAATTTCTCAAACCACTTCGCGTTAGGTATACCCTAAGGGAGCCCGTCATTTTCTCCCTTCGTTCCCTTTAGAGGCAGGGAAAACAAAGGAAGAAAATGCGTTCCCGGATGCGGGCCGAACAGGTACAAAACGTTAACTTTGAAGAGGAAAATATCCATCTTATGTTTATGAAAAGAGGACCAAATGCCCTTTGGGTTTTGGCATTGGGTATGCTGAGTTTTTTGTTGCCTGGATGTCAGGCGGACACCAATCGGAAACCTCAGGACCGCGTAGAAGAAATTCCCATTGCCGGCTCATTCAGCAATGCGGATCTGATTCGCAATCCTGTTTCGGCAACCTCAAGGTCCGGATCGGTCAAGCAAGTGGCCATGATCTCCTTTCGGGATTCGCTGGCGGTGTTTGGAGAAGTGGAGGAGGGGTCCTCGTAGAACGCCAATTCGAATTTACCAATGCCGGAAAAAGCCCCCTGGTGATCAGCAGAGCTTACTCAACCTGCGGCTGTACCGTGCCTGAATGGCCGGAAGCCCCGATTTTGCCAGGGGAAAAAGGTACCCTTCGCGTGCGTTTTGACACCAGGGGAAAGGTTGGAGAGCAGTACAAACCGGTCTATATAACAGCGAATACCTTGCCTGCCACGAGCAAAGTTTATTTAATCGGGGAAGTGATTCCGGGTAAAAAATAAGGTTTTCCCCTTACCTTTGCTGATCAGGGCAAGGTAGCTTGCCAATATTTGATCAAAAAAAATTTTCTCATGCTATTATTTAATGTTCTGTTCCTCCAGGCGGGCGGTCCTCAAAGCAACATGACCAGTTTTGTGTTCATCCTCGCCATGTTCCTGGTTTTCTGGTTGTTTATTATCCGGCCGCAAAGCAAGCGTCAAAAAGAGCAAAAAACGTTTATGGAATCCCTTCAAAAAGGCGATGAAATCGTTACCTCCAGCGGAATCCTGGGCCGGATCACTAAAATTGAAGACAGTATCATCACCATCGAGGTGGGAGGAAAGGTCTATCTGAGGATCACTCGCAGTTCGATTTCCAAAGAGCTTACGGAATCCGTTCATGGAGCCGGTAAAAAGACTACGCCAACGAGCGAGGCTGAATAGCCAGATCGAACGGCTTAAAGCCGACAGGGCTATACTCCTCATTTGCCTGGGTATAGCCCTCGCCTTATGGGTACCTACCAAAATGGCCCAGGTATACAAGTCGGAAAAAAAAGTCTTCCTCGATTTTCGGCTCCCCCCAAATACCACCTTCTCCCGCCTTCCTCCAAAAGATATGGTGGTCGTGGTGGAAGGAACTGGCTGGAACCTGCTCTACGATTTTATCATTGCTGCGCACGTCCGCCTTACTTACGATTTACGGTATTCCCGGTCATTTCGGCTCAGTAGAGGACAGCTAAGAACGGACATTCTGAACGGCCTTTTTTCTGCCAAACTGAAAATTGTCGAATTGAATTACGATGGGCTTCAGTTTGACCTGGAGCCGGTCCTTTCAAAGAAAGTTCCTGTCTTTTTCGCAGGGACCCTCCACTTTGAAAAAGACTACAACCTTAAAGCCCCCCTGCGCTTAACTCCCGATAGCATTACCGTCTTTGGTCCGGATAGCCAAATCAGGCCCCTTATTTCCATTTCGACAGACTCGCTGGCGTTAAATAACCTGTCGCAAAGCTTAACCCGCGCCCTTTCCTTTTCTCTGAAGCCGGAATGGTCGGCCCAACCGGATCGCGTAATGCTCGACGTGCAGGTGGAAAAATTTACCGAGAAGTCCTTGTTTGTGCCGGTTACCCTGCCGCAGCATTCCGATAGCATCAAGTATTTCCCTACACAGGTCAGGATCGTGTTCCAGATTGGCCTGAGCCGGTATAGCGAGGTGAGTTCTTCAGATTTTTCCATCGAAGCAGAATTTGACACGGCCAAGACCCCGACGCCCGGTTCATTGCCTCTGCTGCTTTCTCGCCAGCCGTCGTTCATTAGAAACGTGCGGATTTTTCCAGAAACTGTTGATTATCTAATTGTTGAGGGTGTTTTTAAAAAATAATTCGCTTTGGTGGGCATTGTCCTTGTTGATTTTGTGGTAGGAATCCGCTATTTTATGCAAAAAAAGATGCGTCATTCTAACCCCTTACTTTTTCTGGCCGTAGAAGGAGAGCTCCGGGAGTTGTATGACCAATTACTAAATAAGCGCTAAGCTCATTCATTGATTCTTCAGAAAAGCATTCAGGAAGTTATTGAGGCGTCCAAAATTGAAGAGGTCGTAGGCGATTTCGTCAACCTCCGCCGGCGCGGCGTCAATCTGGCAGGGCTGTGTCCTTTTCACCACGAAAAGACGCCTTCTTTTTATGTGTCTCCCGCCAAAAATATCTTCAAATGCTTTGGCTGTGCCAAGGGCGGCACTCCGGTCCAGTTCGTCATGGAGCACGAAAACCTGAGCTTCCCCGACGCTATCCGTTACCTGGCCCGAAAATACAAGATCGAGCTGGAAGAAACAGAAGCCACCCCGGAAGTATTGGAAGAGCAGCAGCTCGTCGAGAGCCTGTATCTGGTCAATCAGTTCGCCTCCCAATTTTTTCAGGACCAGCTCGTCCTCACCGACAAGGGAAAACCATTGGGCTGGCCTATTTTAAACATCGGGGATTTAAGGAGGAAACCATCCGCAAGTTTGGGCTGGGTTTTGCGCCGGAAACCGGAGACGCCCTCACCCGCCTGGCGGTCGAAAAGGGATACAGCATCGATTTGCTGCGCAGCCTGGGGCTTTGTTCCTCCAGCGACCGGGATTTTTTTCGCAACCGGGTAATGTTCCCTATCCACAACCTGAGCGGAAAAGTAATCGCCTTTGCAGGCCGGATCATGAACAAGGATCCCAAAGCGCCCAAGTACATCAACTCCCCCGAAACCGACATCTACCAGAAGAGCAAAGTCCTCTTCGGCGCTTTTCAGGCGAAAACCGCCATCCGGAAAGAGGATGCCTGCTTTCTGGTAGAAGGCTATACCGACGTAATCTCCCTCCATCAGAACGGCATCGAAAACGTCGTAGCTTCTTCGGGGACGTCCCTCACCATCGGCCAAATCCGCCTGATCAAGCGCTTTTCCAACAACCTGGTCATTCTGTACGACGGCGATCAGGCGGGAGTCCGGGCGGCGCTGAGGGGATTGGATCTGGCCCTGGAAGAAGATATGGCGGTCCGGGTGGTTATTCTGCCCGATGGGGAAGACCCCGATTCCTTTGTGCAAAAAGCAGGGAAAGAGGACTTTGCCGACTTCATCAAAAAAAATGCGCAGGATATTATCCAGCTGGAAGCGGGTATTTTACTTCAGCAATCCGCCAATGATCCTACAAAACGGGCGGAAATGATCGGGCATATAGCCCACACGATTTCCAGAGTCAAAAACCCCATCCGAAGGGATGAATACATTCGCAATGTTCGGGAATTGCTTCAGGTGGATGAAGGCAAGCTCGTGCTGGAAATAAACCGAATCCTTCATAAGGAAGTGGAAAAGTTCGCCCATCGGCAAGAGCTGGAGTCCCGGGGCGCCCCGGCATCAACCGAACATGGGGCAGATACCACCGCCCCCGGCGCGTCGGAAAAGGTTATTTCTCAGGAATTTGGCGATGGCTACCAGGAAAAAGATATCGCCCGCCTGCTGATCACCGCCGGAAACAAGCGCTTTGACTCTGAAGAGGAACTTTCGGTGGCGGAATACGTGTTGATGAATATCGAAGACGTGCTCGCGGAATTTGACCAGCCGCTATACAAGCAAGTGGTAGAGATCACTTATCAACTGGTCTCAGACAAAAAAGAAGTTACCCTGGATTTCTTCCTCCATCACCCGGAGGAATCCATCCGGCAATTGGCCATCAACGTGAGCTCCTCGCCCTACGAATACAGCGAAAATTGGGAAAAACGCCACGATATCGGTTTGTCGCAGAATCCCCCGGAAGAAAACCACCGAAAGGATGCGGAAAACCTCATCAAGCGGTTTAAACTCCGCAAAATCCGGCGCTTCAAAGAACGCAATGCCATGAAAATGAAGAGTTTATTACAGGACAATGGACCAGAGGAAGAGATTCAAGCCTGCATGCAACTCCATCTCAAGCTCAAAGAAATCGAAACCCAGCTGGCTAAAGACCTGGGCACCGTGGTGCTGAAATGAATTCAGGCGGAAACCTTTCTTCTTTTTCACTGTTTTTTTCGCAGAATTTAAGTTTTTACAGGTATGGGACTCTCCATCTTCTGGTTTCGGCGCGACTTGCGCTTGTCCGATAACCGGGGGCTTTACGAAGCGCTTCAGGGGCCGAACCCGGTTCTTCCTTTGTTTATTTTCGACACCGACATCCTCAATGCTCTACCTTCCAGGCAGGACGCCCGCGTTGTTTTTATTTACAGGGAACTGGAGCGGCTGCAAAAGGAACTGGAGGTTGCCGGATCAGGTTTATACGTAGCGTATGGCAAGCCCAAGGAGGTGTGGAAAGCCTTGTTTGACACCTTCCCGATTACTTCTGTTTATACCAACCGCGATTACGAACCTTATGCCCTCCAGAGGGATCTGGAAGTGATGGAATTTCTCGGGAGCAAAGGAATTCCCTTCCATGCGTTCAAAGACCACGTGATTTTTGAAGAATTAGAGGTAGCTAAAGGAGATGGCAGCCCGTATACGGTATTTACTCCTTATAGTAAGGCATGGAAAGAACGCGCTCAAAAGGACATAACCGCTTTTGCCCATTACCCTTCGGAGTCGTTGGCCCGCCGCTTTTTCCCTACGCCGCCATTCCCTATGCCCTCCTGGGAAACCTTGGGGTTTCAGCCAGGGGCGTTTACTTTTCCCGATCGGGTGGTTTCGGAGAAGCGCATACGGGCTTATGGAGAAACCAGGGATTTCCCCTCAATGGAGGAAGGAACCAGCCGCTTGGGAATCCACTTCCGGTTTGGAACGCTCAGCATCCGGGAAAAAGCGCGAAAAGCGTGGAGTTTGAATGACACCTACCTGAACGAATTGATTTGGAGGGATTTCTATTCTATGATCCTGGCCAATTTCCCCAGGGTGGAAAAACGCGCTTTTCGACCGGAATACGATAGCATTGACTGGCTGAATAACGAACAAGATTTCGAAAAATGGAAAACAGGCACAACGGGTTACCCGTTGGTCGATGCAGGCATGCGGCAGCTAAATGCCACCGGGTATATGCACAACCGGGTGCGCATGGTAGTGGCCAGTTTTCTTTCCAAACATTTGCTCATTGACTGGAGGTGGGGAGAACCGTATTTTGCCGAAAAGCTCCTCGATTTTGACCTCGCCAGCAATAATGGGGGTTGGCAATGGGCGGCAGGGTGCGGCACCGACGCGGCGCCATATTTTCGCATTTTCAACCCTACGGCCCAGCAAGCCAAATTTGATTCAAACGAGATATACATCCGAAAATGGATACCCGAGTTCGGAACTCCTGCTTACCCGCCGCCCATGGTTGAACATGGGTTTGCCCGATCGCGTTGCCTGGAAGCCTATAAAGCCGGGATCGAATTGGGCAAAAAGAAATTTTCAGGCACCAGGTAAACGCTAACTTATCATCGCTTTCGCCGCTTCAACAAGCCCTTGATGGATAGCAATGACCTGGGGAATGAGTAATCGCTGCCCATCGTTATAAATAACATAATCCGCTTTCCTGACTTTATCCTCCTCCGGCATCTGCCGGTCGATACGCTCCTGCACTGCTTGCCTGGGTACGCCGTCGCGGTCCATGACCCTCTTGATCCTCAGTTCCAAAGGGGCCGTCACTACGATGGTTTTGTCCAATAAGAGATAGCTCCCGCTTTCAAATAAAAGCGCCGCCTCCTTCAGGGTGTAGGGGCAGTCCGTTTGCCGGTCCTGCCAATCGAACCCATCCTGCGCTACAGCCGGGTGCACCAGGGCGTTTAGTTGGCTCAGCAACTCAGGATTTCCAAAAACTTTTCCGGATATCCAGGATCGGTTTAGCTTGCCCTCCCCGGTATAGGCTTCCTGGCCTAACAGTCCAAGAATGCCCTGCACAAGGGACGCTTGATGCTCCATAAGCCATTTGGCCCGCTCGTCCGCATAATAAACGGGGATGCCCAAAATTTCAAAAATTTTGCAAACCGTTGTTTTACCGCTGCCTATACCTCCTGTAATCCCAACATGGAGCATAACCCTTCCTTTTTCCCGCAATTTAGTATTTTTGCATGGCAGCGCATGCTTGCTGCATTATCCTATGGCTAAATTCAGAACGAACCACAAGCCTGCCGGCGGAAAAGGCGGCAATATCGCCCGAGTGGGTATTTTCGCGGTGATCCTAGGTGGCATGCTATGGGCTTATAACCTGTTTACCGGAAAAAACCCTTCGCTTCATCAAAATCCTACCAATGAGGTAATCTATCCGGGAGATCAACCGGCGGAGGAGGAGTTTTACCTGCCAGCGTCCAAAACAGGGAAAGAACAAATCGTCCGGCATACGTATTACACCCTATCCTACAATGAAACGCACGAACAAGCAGATTGGGTGGCTTATGTACTGACCCGGGAACGCCTACAAAAAGAATGGGTGGAGCGGCCCGACCGGTTCGAGTCCGACCCCCTGGTGAAAACCGGATCCGCAGAATGGTACGATTACAAAGGCTCGGGCTACGACCGGGGGCACCTTGTGCCCGCAGCCGACATGGCCTTCAGCGCCAAAGCGATAAACGAAACCTTTCTGATGAGCAATATCAGTCCTCAGGCAAGGGATTTCAACACGGGCATTTGGAAAGAATTAGAAGAATTGGTCAGAGATTGGGCCAAGCAGAATAAAAAACTGTATGTTGTTACTGGTCCCGTGCTGACAGAGGCGCCAAAAGGGAAAATTGGAGAAAGCGGGGTGAGCATTCCCAGGGCCTATTTTAAAGTCTTGCTGGATCTTTCCGAACCAAATGAAAAAGGCATCGCGTTCGTTATTCCCAATGAAGTAAGCTACGAACCATTGTATAAATTCGCCGTCAGCATTGACGAGGCGGAGAAGAAGACGGGCTTTGATTTTTTTCCTGAACTGATGACCACCGATTTGGAAGCCAACATCGAGAAATCGTTCAACCTGGACCTCTGGCCCTTCAGCAAGCAAAAACACGATCTCCGGGTAAATAATTGGAATAAACAGCAATAGAACAATACCATGAGTAAGCGCGAAAAATTTATTGAAGACCTTACGGCCGGCTACACCTTCAAAGGTTCCTCTATTTTCCTTGGCGCGCCCATGCTGGAAGGGGAGTGCTTGCCACAGGCTCCAGTGAAAGCGCCGTTGAAAATGTTCAACCGCCACGGACTGATTAGCGGAGCTACGGGCACCGGGAAAACCAAAACACTTCAGGTAATCGCCGAACAGCTTTCCTCCAATGGGGTCCCGGTTCTGTTAATGGATATTAAGGGCGACTTAAGCGGAATCGCAGTGGCAGGCGCTTCTAACCCCAAAATCGAAGAGCGGCATCAGAAGATTGGTCATCCCTTTACTGCAGCGGGCAACCAGGTGGAGTTTCTATCGCTTTCCGGCGAACCGGGCGTGTGCTTGCGCGCTACCGTTACCGAATTTGGTCCGGTCTTGTTTTCCCGGCTCATGGAACTGTCGGATGCGCAGAGTGGGATACTGGCAGCCATTTTCCAATATTGCGACGATCAGGATATACCCCTGGTAGATCTGGAAGATTTGCGCAAAACCATTCAATATATTACCGGCCCGGGGAAGGAGGAAATTGAAGAAAAATACGGCGCCATGTCCACCGTTTCTGCCGGGACCATTTTGCGAAAGATCGTCGAGTTGGAACAACAAGGCGCATCCAAGTTTTTTGGCGAGCCTTCTTTTGACGTAGAGGATCTTTGCCGCTTCGACGATCAGGGTAGGGGAGTGATTTCCATTGTGCGGTTGACGGACATTCAAGACCGGCCCAAACTCTTCTCCACGTTTATGCTCCAGTTGCTGGCTGAAATTTACAGCACCTTCCCGGAAGAGGGCGACCCCGATATTCCCAAGCTGGTGTTGTTCATCGACGAAGCCCACTTGGTCTTTAATCAGGCAACCGATGCGCTGCTGGATCAGATCGAGGTCATCATGAAACTCATCCGTTCCAAAGGAGTCGGTGTTTTTTTTGTGACCCAAAATCCAATCGATGTTCCCGATGTCGTTCTCAGCCAGTTGGGTATGAAAGTCCAGCATGCCCTCCGGGCATTTACGGCTAAAGACCGCAAAGCCATCAAACTCGCTGCGGAAAATTTCCCGATTACGGAGTATTATACGGTCGACGAACTGCTTACCCAACTGGGCACCGGGGAGGCTTTAGTTACCGTTCTAAACGAAAAGGGGATTCCTACTCCGCTTGCCTACACCATGCTCCGCGCCCCTCAATCCAGAATGGACATTCTTACCGAAGGGGAATTAGACGGGTTGATCCGAAAGTCCAGGCTGGTTTCCAAATACGCTCAACCGGAGGACAGGGAGAGCGCCAAGGAGATCCTGCACCGCAAAATGGATTTTATGCGGGAATCCGAGGAGGTGGAATCCAGAAAAAAAGAACTGGAAAAAGCAAGTAAAGCTTCAAGCCGCACCAGCCGGGGAGAAAAAAGTTTCATCGACGACCTGATCAATAACCCTACCACACGGCAGGTAACCCGAACCGTTGCCAGAGAGTTGACCAGAGGTCTGCTTTCGGTGCTTGGGGTCAAAAGTTCCAGCAGGCGGCGGTAGAAAATAGTTCCTTAAAGTCTATTTATTCTTTTCCGGCATTTTAAACTCTTTCTGGAAGGTAGCCCAGGGCTTGCGCTGGTATTCGTCGGAGCCTATATACATGAGAATAGGCAACAGCTCTTCCGCTGATTTAAACCCGGAGATCGGCTGAATAACCTCTTCGTCTTCAGATAGGAAAACCAACGCAGGGAAGCTGATTCGTCCGTTGAGCAGTTCGGCTGCCAAGGCGTTGTAACTTCGGTCTCCAACCCGCGCATAGCCGTATTTTTTTCCCCTAAAGAGGATTTCTTCCTTTTGCTCGGCATTGAGTTTCACCAAATTAAAGTGCTCGTTCATATATTTTGCCACCACGGGGTTGGCAAAGGTTTCGGTGTCCATCCGTTTGCACCAGGAACACCACTCGGTATAAATGCTGATCAGGACTTTTTTCTTTCCACCAGGCTCGCTGGCTTGATAAGACTGCCAGGAGGACCAGTTTAGAGCGGAAGTAGGCGTATTAACCTGGCCTTTGGGGAAAAAGTTATGCTGCTGAGCGTAATTTGCTAAGGGAGAAAAACAGAAGAAGATTACTCCTGCAAGGAAAGCGATAGTTTGGCGCATATATAGATTGTTTTCCGGAACAATTAATTTCATCTAATAAACACATTCCTGTCCAAGCCTATGCTATCGGAAAGGGATTTTAAAGCAAGTTTAACGATTGTGAAAATTCAGGCAGGAATGCGATTCCGGTAATAGAGCAGTCTGTCGGCGCCAAGGGTTTCTTCGCGCGCGCAGGGAACAGGGATACGGGGGGCAGGGAGCCCGTCCTGGATAAACGCCGTTTTGCTTTGGAATACCCATGCTTCGTCCCACAGCCCCAGCCGGATAAAGGAATTCAGGGTTTGGGCGCCCCCCTCTGCCAGAACGATTCCGATATTGCGGGAGGCGAGCTGAGCCAGAACCGCAGGAATGAGTTCCTCCTTCTCCGGATCGATGGAAACACAGGTTACCCCTGGTGGCAAGCCGATGGACGGCCTTTTTGATGAATGAATGTATAGCGTAGGAGTCCCTCCCTGAAAAAGGTTCAGGGATGCGGGAAGTTCGGTATTCAGGCTGATGACCGCTTTTACCGGCGATTTGCCAAAGTAATACCGGTTGTTCAATTCTGGATCATCTTTTAATGCAGTAGCCGCCCCAATCAAAATGGCATCCGCTTCCATTCGAAGCCGGTGGGTCAGTCTGCGGGAGTAAGCGCTACTGATCCAGTACCGGACGTTCTCCGCAGGGGCCATCAGCCCATGCTGCGTTTCTGCCCATTTTAGAACCACGTACGGCCTTTTGGCCTGAACGAAGATTCTTCTGGCTCGAATAAGCTCTTCCCCTTCTTGCTGCAACAGCCCGGAGCGAACGTCCACTCCGCCGGCCCGGAGTACCTCAATGCCTTTGCCATTCACTCCTGGGGAAGGATCAATACACGATACGATTACTTTGGGGATTTGACTCGAAAGAATAAGGTTGGTGCAAGGCGGCGTTTTGCCGTACACGCAACAGGGCTCCAGGGAGACATATAAGGTGCTTTCGCATAACCAGGCAGATCTTCCGGCGCCACGCTGGCTACCGCGCTGACCTCGGCATGCGCCTGCCCATATACGGCATGAAACCCCTCGCCGATAATCCGGCCCTCATATACGATTACCGCGCCCACCATCGGGTTGGGCGACACATGGCCCGCTCCAAGCCGGGCTAAATCAAAACAGCGCCGCATAAAAAGCGCATCGTCTTGACTAAATTCTATCATTCTTAAGCGATTAAAGACGAAGGTACATGCGGGATTTGCCCAAATTCGATAAAAAATTATGGTGGAATTTAGGGAAAACCCAAAGATTTTTGAGGAAGTTTTTTTGTTTTTGTATTTTTATTGCGCCAATGATCGGGTTTGCCTCCAAGGATTGTGTTCGGATTGGCACTTTTCAGCTCTTTTCCCATTGAACATTTCGGATTTTAGCGAGCAGCTTTCGGTTTCTTACTTCCCCAGAAGACAGAACTGTTTTCAACCCATATACTTCAATTACTTGATTCGAACCGCCTCGAACCGCATTCGCTTTTTCGCGCTGCGGATACTTTTGTTTCGTTGAACACCTAAAAACCCACCGCCAAGTGCTTTACAAGGTCAAATTAAAAAACGCAGAAGACAGCGTACTGTTGGACGACAAAACGTACGAGTACCTGACAACGGATCCTTATCTGGTTAAAGTCGGCTTCATAAATAATTTACGCCGGCATTCCAGCGGATGTGCTGTTTTCCAGAAAACCTGGAAAAAAGCGGACGGGGATATAAAACCGAAACCATCTATCTTCATAAGCTGATTGCGGAAAGGTTCCTCACCACGGATAAATCTTCAGAAAAAAACCTCGTCGGAGCAAAAAACGGCAACAAGCTGGATTGCAGGCTGGAAAACCTGATCTATCGTTCCAGATCCGTCGCCAGCCGAAAACGCAAGACCAGCAGCAAAGTGGGATACACCGGAGTATACAAAGAAAACAACCGGTACCGTGCCGTTATTTCCATCAACCGCAAATCGGTCCACATTGGCATGTTCTCTACCGCCGAGGAAGCCGCGCTTGCTTACAATAAAATGTCCAGGAAACTCTACGGCGAAGAAGGAAAACTAAATGTGCTGAAAGCCCGGAAAAGCGATTTAGAAGAGGAACATGCCGTGGTGATTCCCAAAAAACGCGGACGCAAGAAAAAAGAGGATACGGGGAAATAAGCTTTGTTCCAGGTACTATTATTTGACTTCGAGGGGCCTGGTTTTATGCAGTCCATTCCCGCGCCTTCCTGCTTTCGCCTAGCCTGGTTTATTTGCCCGGATCATTTCTCTTTTCCCCGGAGGGCCCTGCAGCGATTCCAGAGAAAATCCTATGGTTTTTAACCTGCGCTTAACTTCCCCCTTTGCGCAATAGGTTACCAGAATACCCCCTGGCTTTAACGACTTGTACATAATGGAAAGCGCCTCTGTTTCCCAAAGTTCGGGCTGGGCGCCCGGGACAAAAGCATGGTAATAAATCAGGTCGAAACGAGGCAAATACTGAAGCAATTCTGCCTTTTCTTCCCGCTTATGCAGGGTGAAAAAAAGGCCTAATTCAACGTCCGTTTCCCAAGGCGCGGTATGTAACTCCTCGAAAATACCAGGATAGGCGCCATTTGCCGCCGTTTCCGGATAGTTCAAGGCGGCAATTTGGCCAGCATCTAAAGGGTAGGCTTCAATTGCTTCGTAATATATTGGAATTTGAAGCCGCTCCGCTTCCAAAAAAGTTAGAAACGCATTCAATCCGGCGCCAAATCCAATCTCCAGAAGTTGCAACGGCTTCTTTTTCAGCAGCAATGGATACAACCCTGCTTCAATGAAGACATGCCTGGATTCCTGAACGGCCCCGTATTTGGAATGATAACTCACTCCATAATCCAAGGAAATCAGGGAATGAGACCCATCCTGGGTTATAAACATTTCGGTATGCGCTTCCATACATTTTACCCCCTGCTTGCCCAAGGGCGAGCCTGAAAAAAACAGACAGGGAGGCTAAAACAGAAAAGCGAGCGCTCCCCGGACCAGATCTCCCGCAAACTCAGGAATGGAAAAATTGGTGGGGCAACCGTATCCTCTATTGCAGGAAGAACTCAGCATTCCAACAGCAATAAGAGCAAATACGAGGAAACGAGGATTTGAAAGACGGCGCTTCATAAGCGGTTATGAGATTTTATGTCCTTTTGTGGGACAAAGATAAAAAAATTATTGATGGCTCCTTATCAACGTATCAAGGCCCTTTTCTAGTGTATTTAGCCCATTTTTTAAAAACAAAAAATCCGTTTATGGGATTATATTAATGTTGGAAAGGTTTGAAATTCCAAACCTCCTCCAGATTGGTACATCTTGTTTGCTGAAAAAAGGGAAATCTAAACCTCCAAATATCCCAGCCAGGGCCATCGCAGATGGGAAAACGCTCCACCCACTTCATTTCATGTATAGTTTAAGACGCAAGATTTTATATTTTTGCACTGCTTTTTTGAATTTTTTTTCAGCTTGGTTTTTGCCAGGTATAACGATAAAAACGAAAAAGGATATGTCAAGAGAATTAACCCTGCGGGATGCGTTGCGGGAGGCCCTGATTGAGGAAATGCAACGGGATGAACGGGTATTTCTGATGGGGGAGGAGGTCGCTGAATACGATGGCGCATATAAAGTGAGCAAAGGGCTTCTTCAGGAATTTGGGCCTAAACGGGTCATTGATACGCCGATCGCGGAGCTTGGATTTACCGGAATCGGGGTGGGCGCCGCGATGAACGGACTTCGTCCGGTAGTAGAATTCATGACTTGGAACTTCGCCGTACTGGCTTTGGACCAAATCGTCAACAACGCCGCTAAAACCCTTTCTCAGTCAGCTGGGCAGTTCAAATGCCCCATCGTCTTCAGAGGACCGTCCGGTTCGGCAGGTCAGCTTGCTCAGCAGCATTCCCAAACCTTCGAGAGCTGGCTGGCAAACGTCCCGGGGTTGAAGGTGATTAGTTGTATCGACCCCGCCGACGCAAAAGGCCTTCTCAAGTCGGCTATCCGCGACGACGACCCGGTCTGTATCATGGAATCGGAATTGTTGTATGCGCACAAGGGCATTGTCCCTGAAGGCGAGTATCTCGTTCCGATCGGAGTTGCGGCCATTCGGCGACCCGGAACCGACGTTACCTTGGTCAGCTATAACAAGATGATACTTACCGCTCTTGAAGCGGCTGAAGAACTGGCGAAAGAAGGTATTTCTGCCGAAGTGATCGATTTAAGAACGATTCGCCCTCTGGATGTTCGGACCATCGTTGAATCGGTGAAAAAGACCAATCGGTTGGTGGTGATCGACGAGTCCTGGCCGTTCGCTTCCGTCTCTTCCGAGGTCGCCTATGTGGTACAAAAGCAAGCGTTTGATTATCTGGACGCTCCGGTTACCCGCGTCAACGCTGCAGACACCTCGCTGCCCTTTGCTCCTACCCTGGTGGAAGAATATCTCCCCAATGCAGCAAAGATCATCCGGGCAGTAAAAGAGGTGATGTACCTGCATAAGTAAGCGTTCGTTATACGCTCCAGAAAAAAACCTGGTGATCCTTTCTAAAACGCGAATGCCGCTGTACCAAGATAGAGCGGCATTCGCGTTTTAGAAGAAGGGCAACGCCATTATTCCGGTCGTTCGTTCAGCATCTGTTCAATGGCCTTTCTCCCGGGTTCTTCTAATTCCTGCAAAGGAGAACGCACCGTGCCTGCCTGGTATCCGCGGAGGTTGCAGGCGTATTTCAGTCCCGAAACGCCATAGGTCGCAGTAACGGCCTGGTTAACAGGTACCCATTGCCGGTACAGGCGCTCCGCTTCTTTCATTTCCTTAGCTGCGGTTAATTCCTGGATGCGGACCAGTACTTCCGGAGCGCAATTCGCCAGCGCCATGATGCCTGCCTGAACGCCCAAAATCAGCGCTGGATACCAGACGCTCGCCGTACCGACCAGAATCTGAAAGGAAGGATCTGCCACCCGCTGGAATTCTACCAACTGGGCGATATTGCCGCTGCTGTCTTTCATCCCGATAATATTGGGATGTTGGCTCAGGGTGGCAATAACCTTATTGGATAAATTGACTTGAGTATACTTAGGCACATTGTAGATCATCACAGGGATGCGGCATTTTTCCGCAACTTCCAGAAAATGACGTATTTGTGCGGCCTCATTTAAAGCGTCTTTGTAGTAGAAAGGAGTGAGCAGGAGGGCGGCATGCGCTCCGCAACGAGCTGCTTCGTTACTAAGCCGGATCGTTTCTACCGTGGAATCCATCCCCGTTCCGGCAAGAATGATATGGTCCGGTTTGGCTTGAGCGGCAGTTTGCTCAATTAAGGTCAGTTTTTCAGACTCGCTCAAAGAGGCGGCTTCGCTGTTGGAGCCCAGAACCAGATATCCGGCCAACCCTTGTTGGTTCCACCGTTGGAGATTGAACCGATGGGCTGCATAATCGATCTCCCCGGACGGCGCGAATGGAGTAACCAAAGGGGGGATAACTCCTCTAAATTGTATGTCACGCATTGGTAACTAGTTATACTTTTGAAATGGTTTTGGTGAACGCTACATTTTTCCTCATGGCATTATTTACCATCAGCAGTTCAATGATGTTCTCCCGGTTGACAACCCCGATCAGTTGATCTTCCTCGAAGACGGGGCAAATTTCTACTTTTTTTTGATTCATTAGAAGAAACACTTCTTCCAGCGCCGTATCCGGATGCAAGGCCACGAGATTAGGATTGGCGATTTGCCCCAATAATCCCTCTTTCCCTACCTTTTCAAGCCCGGCAATCAGTTCGTCCCTCGTTACCGAACCGATGATTTCTCCATTGCCGGATATAAGGAATTCCTTTTCCTGGCCATCGAGCAGCCGGCTGACCGCTTCGGCGATGGTGCGGTGTTTATCTAAAACCGTATGTTGGCGCATGAGTGCATCCCGAACCTTGAAACGGGATAAAGCCGAATGCGTGCTTTCGTAGCTAGCCTCCGCTCCTGCGCCCAGGTAAATAAAAATACCAATAAACATAAGCCAAATGTTCAGATAGAAGCTGGCGAACACAAAGCCAATCGCAAGAACTTGTCCAATCCGGGCAGCAATATTTGTTGCTTTTAACCGGTCGTATTTCAAAGACAAAAGTGCCCGGAGTATCCTGCCGCCGTCCATGGGAAACGCGGGAATTAAATTAAACGCAAAAAGAGTAAGATTAACGGCAAGCAAATCGGAGACAAAATTTCCGGATAGAGAAGAAAAGGCGTTTAATCCTTCTACCTCCTGTCCGCTTGCAACGAAATAAATGCCAATACACGCTGCGAGAAAGAGATTGACTAACGGACCGGCAATGGCGATCCAGAACTCCTGCCAGGGTTTTTCGGGCATCCGTTCCATACTGGCCACCCCGCCAATCGGCAATAAGGTAATCCGGTCTGTTTTTACTCCAAATCGCTGGCCTACCAGCGCGTGTCCGAACTCATGGAGAAGGACACAGACAAACAACAAAAGAACCAGCCCAAAATAATTCCACCCTTCTTTGCCAGCATTAAACAGACTTATTCCCATCCAGGCAAGGAGAAGAATAAACGTCCAATGCAGGTAAACGTCTATTCCTGATATACGGGCAATGCGCAAGGACCATTTCATCGCAGTGACTTTTTTGTCAAGTTACTAAATTCTCCCAAATGGCGCAGCAGTCAGAGGGCCTGCACGCAGAAAAGCGCTCGGAATTTTATAGATATTTCGTACTTTCACCCAAGAGAGTCCTACGATTGTAACACCTGGATACATACTTTCGCTATGCGCCTTTGGTTGGCTTTCTTTTCCCTGTTTGCCGTCTGCCTCCTCTCCGGACAAGCCACAGAAGAGGCCGGAAGGGCTGCTTTGGCCAACTTTACATCTAAACAGTACAAAGGCCATCCGCAGAACTGGGCAGTCTTGCAGGACCATAGAGGCTTGATGTATATTGGAAATAACATCGGCCTGATGGAATACGATGGGCTTTCCTGGACATGGGTCCACCAGTCGATTGTCCGTTCAATGGCCATTGATAAACATGGAGTAATCTTTGTTGGGGGAGTAGGGGAGATCGGTTTTCTAAGCCCGGATAAGCAAGGGAATAACCGGTTTGTTTCCCTGATGGAGAAAATCCCTCCCGCTTACCGGGAATTTGGGGACGTATGGAATACGTATTCCACTGCAGAAGGCGTCTATTTCAATGCCGTCAAGTACCTTTTTCTTTGGGACGGCAAATCCATGAAGGTTTGGGAATCCAGGTCCAACTTCCACCTGGCGTTTTTGGTGCGGGATACCTTGTACATCCGCGAGTGGGAAAAGGGACTGTTGCGGATGGAAAAAGGGAATTTAAAGTTGCTGCCCGGGGGCGACCGCTTTGCTTCCGAGCGCATTTACGTGATGTTGCCGTACAATAAGTCTTCTATTTTAGTAGGTAGCCGCGCGCAAGGCCTGTTTTTATGGGATGGAAATCGTTTTAACCAATTTGCATCAGAAGCCGATGCGTTCCTGAAAACGAATCCCCTCTACCTCCCGGGGGTCGTGCTTCCCAATGGTCAGTTCGCGTTGGGCACGATGGGCGGAGGGGTCGCGGTGATCGACTGGCAAGGCCGTCTGATTCAAAAGCTCGACCGGAGGTCGGGCTTGCAGGACAATACGGTATATTTCCTATATGCCGATCGGGAAGGCAATGTATGGCTTGCCCTGGACAAAGGGGTTTCCAAAGTCAACATTTCTTCTCCCCTTCGATTTCTTGGGGTTCAGGAAAAGCTGGAATCCGCAGTTAACGGTATTGCCAAGCTCAAAGACAAAATTTACATTTCAACCACCAACGGGGTTCAGTTCCTGGACCCGGTTTCAGGCCGATTCTCCCCCGTTTCAGGTATAAACAACCAAACGTTTGACCTCTTGACTTATGACGGGGAACTTCTGGCCGCATTTCCCGAAGGCGGGGTTATGGGAGTCTCCGGGGATGCTGCCAAACCAGTTCGGCCTTCCAAAAACTATGATTTTCGGGCCTTTGCCCTACACCGCTCGATAAAATCGCCTACCCTCCTATGGGTTGGCTTGGAAGATGGGCTGGCGCTGCTTCGAAAATCCGGAACAGGTTGGATGGATCTCGGCAGAGTGCCTGGCATAAGCGAAGCTATCCGCAGTATTCGGGAAGACAAAGACGGAAATATTTGGCTCGGAACCCAATTTCAGGGATTGTTGGAAGTCATTCCCCAATATGGCAGTACAGGGGTTAACCTGCAAACCCTGACCGTTAAGCGGTTTGGCCCCGCACAGGGGTTCCCGGAAGGGCAGGCATATCCGTTTGTCGTGGAGGGCAGGCCATTTTTTCTCTCCAGCGCGGGTATATTCACTTTTGATCCAAACAGGCAGCGATTCCTTCCGGATACTCTTTTCCGGGAAATGGGCTTTGGACCAGCGGAAAGAGCCTTGGCTGAAGGAGATCAAAACGGCAATATCTGGTTGAATTTTGGAAAGGAAAGCGGCGTTTTATTCTTTCAGCGTGGCAAATATATCCTGGATAAATCCCCGTTTCAGCCATTTAAGGAATGGCTCGTTCAGACGATCTTTCCCGATGACCGTGGGGTAATTTGGTTTGGAACGGATGAAGGCCTGATTCGGTATGATAAACAGTTGGATCTGGCCGGTAAAAAGAACACCTTTAATACCTTGATCCGCAAAATCCGTATCGGCGAAGATTCCTTGCTCTACGGAGGCGCCGGACCTTTACCGAAAACGGTTCTTCCGTTCCGGCTGAACCGGATTCAGTTGACGTTCGCAGCCACAAGCTTTTCTCAAAGCGAAGGAACAGTGTTCGAAACCTGGATGGAAAATTTCGATTCGCATTGGTCGGCGCCATCCGATGCAGCGGATAAGGAATATACTAACCTGCCTCCCGGAAAGTATGTGTTCCGGGTAAGGGCCCGGAATATTTTCAACGAGGCCGGAGAAGAAGCCTCTTTTGAATTGGAAGTGTTGCCGCCCTGGTACCGGAGTTGGTGGGCTATTTTCGGATATATTTTCCTGACAGGGGTAGGGGTATACTACCTGATTCGCTGGAGGACGTGGAGGCTTCAGGAAAAACAACGCGAATTGGAGCAAATCATTCAGGAGCGCACTCAAAAAGTGCAGGAACAAGCCAGGCAGCAAGAAGCCCTTTTTCACCTGAGCGCAGGGATAGCCTCTGCAGAAACGGAAGAGCGGATTTGCGAAGCCGTCGTGAATGGGCTGAAATACCCAGGCCTGGGTTACTTCCATGTAGCCATCCTCGGAATGGACCAATTTACCCACGACCGCATTCTGATCGCTACTTCCGGAAACGTCCAGGTGGAAAAAGGGATGCGTATTCCGTCTGGGAAAGGTCTAAGCGAAAAACCTTTGCTGGACGGCAAAATCAATTATACTCCGGATGTTTCTAAAGAAGATGCTTATGTGCCAAGTATTGGAAAAGGATCCGAACTGGATGTTCCCATCCGGATTGGGGAAGAGATCGTAGGTGTTCTGGTTGTGGAGAATGAAACTACCCATGCATTCGTCCAAAAAGACATGGATATTTTGACTACCGCGGCATCCCAGATGGGGATTGCTCTGGGCCAGCGCCGGTCCTACAAAGCGGCAACGCAACGCGCGGAGGAACTCGCAACCGTGAACCGGGTGAGTAAGGCGATGGTCTCCCAACTCAACCAGGAGGATTTGATTCAATTGGTCGGCGATCAACTCCGGGATCTTTTCCAGGCAGATATTGTTTATCTGGCCTTGTTAGACGAGGAAACCCATCTTATTCATTTTCCCTATCAGTTTGGGGATGCCATTCAGCCTTTACCGTTTGGGCAAGGACTGACTTCCCAGATCATCAAATCCGGCCAGCATCTGCTCATCAACCGCCAGGTTGCAGAGAGCTATGCCCAGTTCGGCCTCCAGATTTCCGGGCGGGAGGCCGCTTCGTATCTTGGGGTACCTATTCCCCTTGGCCAAAAAGTAATCGGGGTCCTGAGCGTGCAAAGCACCGCTATGGAAAACCGATTTGGGGAAAGTGACCAGTTTCTGTTGAGCACCATTGCTACGTATGTTGGGATGGCTATGCAAAATGCCCGCCTTTTCGAGGCCGCTGAGCGCGCCCGGGCAGTCGCGGAAGAAGCTAACGAAGCGAAAAGCAACTTCTTGTCTACCGTCAGTCATGAGTTGCGAACCCCCTTGACCTCTATCCTTGGATTTGCCAAGATTATTCGGAAAAAACTGGAGGAACGCATCTTCTCTCTGGTTTCTGAGGAAGATTCCAAAGCTACTAAATCGGCGAATCAAGTGCGCGAAAGTCTGGACGTGATCCTTTCAGAAGGCCAGCGCCTAACCGGGTTGATTAACGATCTGCTCGATCTGGCTAAAATTGAAGCTGGCCATGTCGATTGGAAAATGGAATCTATTCAAATAGAGGAGGTTATCCGAAGAGCCGCTTTGGCGACTCATTCCCTCTTCTCACATAAAGCCCTGGAATTCAGGCAAGACATTCCGGAAGGCTTGCCTGTTGTTACTGGCGACCAGGACAAATTAATTCAGGTAATGATCAACTTATTGTCCAACGCCATTAAATTTACCGATAAAGGCCAGGTTACTTGCCAGGTGGAACCGCAGGAAAATCAGTTGATTGTCCGCGTAATCGATACCGGAATTGGAATTTCAGTTGAAGACCAAAGCAAAGTATTCGACAAGTTTAAACAGGTTGGGGAGCAGCTGACAGACAAGCCAAAAGGAACCGGGCTGGGATTGCCCATTTGCCGGGAAATTATCCACCACCACGGGGGCAAGATATGGGTAGAAAGCCTTTTGGGAGCGGGTAGTACGTTTGTTTTTACCCTTCCAGTAAAGCCATTGGACAAGCACTAAAAAAACCTTTTTTTCTTTTATTCAATACGGACGTATGAAAAACAACGCACGCATAGCGGCTGGGCTTTTTTGGGGAATCGGTTTATTCCTCGCTGGCCCACAGACAAACGGACAAACAGGGCAACAGGGCGCTGGGCCCTCTGCCGTTTTTCAGGAGCTTACTTTCCGGAACATCGGCCCAACACGGGGAGGTCGGGTAACTGCCGTCGCCGGCCATCCGGATCGCGCCTCTACGTTTTACATGGGCGCAACCGGCGGGGGAGTTTGGAAAACCCTCGATTTTGGGCAAAGCTGGCAGAATGTTTCCGACAACTTCTTTGCCTCTCCCTCTATTGGAGCCATCCGGGTGGCGCCTTCTAATCCCGATGTCGTTTACGCCGGCACCGGATCGGATGGGGTCAGAAGCAATGTCATTCCTGGCAAAGGGGTTTATAAAACAACCAATGGGGGGAAAACCTGGACCCACCTTGGCCTGGAAAAAACCGGACAAATTGGGGCCGTGGAAATCCACCCGGTCAATCCGGACATCGCTTTCGTTGCAGCCATAGGCAATGCCTTCGCTCCTAACCCCGACCGGGGCGTGTTCCGCACCCGCGATGGCGGAGTAACCTGGGAAAAAGTTTTATTCCTCAGCGACACCGTGGGCTTTGCCGACCTGGAATTTCATCCAACCAATCCAAATGTCCTTTACGCAGCCGCATGGCGTACGGAGCGCAAACCCTGGACCATCATCAGCGGAGGCCTGGAAGGCGGCATTTATAAATCGGAAGATATGGGCTCAACCTGGAGAAAAGTGAGTAAAGGACTGCCCCAGGGAATCATTGGCAAAATTGACCTGGCGGTTTCAGAAGCGGCGCCTAATCGGGTTTACGCCTTGGTTGAAGCGCTTCCGGGGGAAGGGGGCGTTTATCGTTCCGATGATTGGGGCGAATCCTGGAGCCTGGTAAGTACCCGCAGAGAATTGCTCGACCGCCCCTTCTATTATTGGAATATCGACGCCACTCCAAAGGACCCCGATGTGCTTTTTGTGGCTGCCACCGGTTTTTGGAGATCAAATGACGGGGGTAAAACCTGGGGCGGGGTGCGCGTCCCCCACGGCGACAACCACGAGATCTGGATCAACTCCAGGGATACGGCCATCTGGATTCAGTGCAACGACGGAGGGGCCAACATAACCCGGGATGCCGGCAAGACCTGGTCAACCCAGGAAAACCAGTCTACCGCCGAACTCTACCAGCTGGAGGTAGACGACCAGTATCCCTATTGGCTGTACGCAGGCCAGCAAGACAATACGACCATTGCTATTCCCAGTTTACCTCCCTACGACGCGCCTGCAGGAGTAAACAGCTTCTGGCTGGCCATCGGAGGATGCGAAACCGGCCCGGCGGTTCCTAAACCCGGCAACCATAATATCGTCTATTCTAACTGCAAAGGGTGCTTTGGGGTATATGACAAACGAACCGGCCAGGAACGTCAATATTTCGTTGGCGCTACGAATATTTACGGCCATAATCCCAAGGATTTGAAGTACCGCTTCCAACGGGTGGCCCCAATCCACGTTTCTCCGCACAACCCCAATGTGGTGTACCATGGCTCGCAATACCTTCACAAAACGGTGGACGATGGGGTGACCTGGCAAACGATATCGCCTGACTTAACGGCGTTTGAACCCGACAAACAGGTCATTTCCGGCTCGCCCATTACCCGGGATGTGACCGGAGAGGAATTTTACAGTACAATCTACGACATTAATGAGTCTATACTCCAAGCCGGCTTGATCTGGGTGGGGGCAAATGACGGCCCCGTACAGGTGACCCGCGATGGAGGAAAAAAATGGACCAACGTCACCCCGAAAGATCTTCCCCCCGGAGGCCGGATCGATTGCGTGGAGCCTTCCCCGCACAAACCAGGCAAAGCGTATTTCGTTTCACTTCGTTATCAGTTAGGCGATCCCAAGCCCTACCTCTACAAAACAGAAAATTACGGGCAAACCTGGACCTTATTGTCCAATGGCCGCAATGGAATTCCCGCCGATTACCCCGTTCGGGTAGTACGCGAAGATCCGGAAAGAGAAGGGCTCCTTTATGCCGGGACGGAGTTTGGTTTGTTTATTTCGTTTAATGACGGAGTTACTTGGGTGCCGTTCCAGCAAAACCTTCCGGTTACGCCGGTAACGGACATCAAAGTGGTTCGGGGAGATTTGGCGTTGTCGACCATGGGGAGGGGCTTTTGGATTCTGGACAACCTGGCTTCCCTTCGCCAAATGTCCAATCAGGTTTCTCCTAAAAAAGCGCATTTGTTTAAACCTATGGATCAATACCGCTATCGGTATTCGCCGAGCGGAGTAGCGCCCGAATATCCCGCTCCTCGCGTATTGATCGATTATTACCTCAGCGCGCAGGCTTCCAGCGAGATCAAGTTAGAAATCCTCAATTCGAAAAACCAGGTGATCCGGGCCTTTACCAGCGCCCGGCCTTCTACCGAAACCGGCCGTGCGGCAACTCCGCCAAACATGGCTACCGGCTTCGTTACGGCGGGTTTTAGCGACAACCTCAAGAAAACCCCGGGTATTCATCGGTTCGCATGGGATATGCGCCATCTTGGCGCCTGGGACCGGTCTGGACAGCGTTCCAGCCGGGGCGCCCCACTGGCTGCGCCTGGCCTTTATACCGTCCGGGTCGAAGTGGATGGCGAAACGTTTACCCAATCGTTCCGGCTGCTGATGGACCCCCGCCAAAAAACGTCAGGGATGAAAGAAACAGACCTTGTGGAACAGGAGAGTCTGAGTCTGAAAGCGGTGGAGTTGGAAAGCGCGGCGAAACAATTAAACGAGAAAGTGGCCGCCAAAAGGAAGCAGGATCAGGCAAATGCAGAAGTTAAAGCGGTCCTGGACCAGTTGAATCAAGAGTTGAACACAGAAGAGGGCCGTTACATGGTCCCAATGCTTTTGCCCCAGGTGAACTACCTGCGCGGAATGCTCGACCAGGCGGATCAAAAGCCGGGAAAAGACGCCTTTCAGCGGTATGAAGAACTAAAATCCTGGTACAACCGGCTGGTTGGACGTTGGGAGAAAGTAAAAGGGGAGGATCAGGACATCAAAACGTTGAATTAATATCGCTTGTGCGGAGGCCGTTCAGTCTGAACAGCCTCCGCACTGTTTCACGGATGGTCTTGTCTTGCTAGCGCCTCCAAAACACTGGGAGACACATCCAGATTTTCCTTCATGAGCGGGTCGGTCTCAGGAACCTGGTAAATGGGTTGAACCGGCAATACCCCTGCCCAGATAGGCAGGGCATAATCTTCCTGATCATCTTTTGGACCTCCTGTCCGGATTTTTGCCGATGCCTCCTCGATGGTGATTTCCATAACCGAGGTAGCAGCGAGTTCGTTCGGATTAGGGCCGCGCACTTCCGCCCACCTGCCGGGTAATATTTGCTCTGAAATGCAGAAAAGGGCCCTGTTTTTTTCCTCCAGGTCGAGGATTTCTCTTGCCTGGCCAAAGAGCACTGCGCTTCGATAATTCATCGAATGATGAAAGGCGGAACGCGCCAGGACCAGCCCATCCATTAGCGTAACCGTTATACAAACCGGTATCTGTGCGCTCAGTTCGAGCATCATCCGGCTTTTGACGGAACCATGAAAAAATAGTTTGTCTCCCTCGCGCCCGTAGGCGGTGGGGATAACGAAAGGTTGGCCGTCAACGGAAAAGCCTACATGGCACAAAAAAGCGGCATCCAGGATGGAATAAATCGTTTCCCGGTCATAAGCCCCGCGCGAAGGCAAACGCCGAACGGTGTTTCTTGGATTTTTTTTGAATGAAGATGGCATTGGGAATTTTTTCCCAAAATACGCAATGCGGCGAATTTGCCATGGCCGAACCGGCGGCCGCTTGATTTACCAGGCGACGATCTCGATGATCATCAAAAGGACCGACACCACGACCAGGAGCCAGAAACCTTTGATCAGGCGATCTGGGAAAGGCTTGGAAGCGTGGGTATCCCGAGGGTTTTTTTCGCACTGTTCCCAGATGTCCAACAACTTGGCCGCATAATACTCCTCAATGCGTTGGCGTTTTTCGGGCGGACACGATTCCGAAAGCTTGTCTTGGAGATCCTCCTGAATCCATCGAACGGATTCAATCAAAGAGGCCGGCGCCGAATTTTTGACCAGCCACTCGGATAATAACTTTGCTGCCTGTGCTGCCCTTCCGTTTCGCAGGGCGTCAAAAAAAGCTTTTTGCATGACGCTATAAGTTCCAAAGTGCTCCTGATTGGAAGGCACAATTTACGGTTTTTGGGAATGCGTATAATCATATTCAACACGACAAATACGCATAAAATATTGTTCGTACCATTGGTTTTTACCAAAACGTTGAGCTTCCAGGTGTTCCAGATCTTTTTTCCAATCGGAAATATCTTCCAGTGTTTTCCAGTAGGAGATGGTCACGCCATACCCCTGGTCGTTTCGCCAGCTTTCGTGGCCAAGATATCCGGGATGGGCGGAAGCTTTAGCTGCCATTAGGGAGGCCATTTCTGAATAGCCTTGATCCAAGGCAGTTTTTTTGGAAGTAAAAATGACGGCGTAATAATTTCCGCCCAGAACACGGCTTAGCATCGTTAGTTGGATATTTTAACTGAGTCGGTAAGCATGCGCAGTTTTTCTGTCCGGAACCTGGTGATGGCTTCCTTTGCTTTTAAGGTTTCCCCTTGTTCTTTAAAAATCTCCGCCTGGAGCAAGTTAAAGCCAATTTTTTCCGGATTGATTTTAATGGCCCGTTCCGTTCTCCATTCGGCGTTGAGAAATTTTTTGGCTTTATAATCCAGAATAGGCAGGTTGTTCAGCGCCGTCTTATTGTCTGGATCTTTTTTCAAGGCTTCTTCGTAATTCGCAGCGGCATTCTCCGGTTGGTTGAGCATTTGGTATGCTTCTGCCGCAATGATATGGGCATCTGTTTTAGCTGCATCTCCTGCCGGGCTGGATGCGCTCGCCTGAATCACCTCGTGGGCGAGCTGTAACGCAAGATCCATCTGGTTTTCGGATAAAAAAGCCTGGGCCAGCAGCAGTTTGGCCGTGGTTTTCAGGTTAGCGGAGAGTTCCTCCTGAGAGCGGTGTTCCAAAAGGCTGTCGACCTCCTCTTGCTGTGGAAGGTCGAATGGGGAACTGACGAAGCGCACATCCAGGAGTTCATCTTCGTTTACCCCTTGCGAAGTATACTTTCCCCAGACTACCATATCCGAAAGGCATTGCCCACGCAAAACTTCCGCGTCCTCAAAGGTGAGGTAGTTTTTTTCAGGGTCGCCGCTAGCTACTTTAGCCTGTCCGGGATATTTCATTTCTCTGAACAACGCATTGATCTCGTCCTGAAGCCCAAAATGCACGGGCACGTCTTCTTTGGAAGACAGATTCAAGAATGGCAGGAGGGTAATTTTCAGCTCGGTGGTCGCGCCAAAAGCAGGGCAGGCAAATAAGGGCTGGGCGGGTTCTTCTTCCTCTGGGGGTGGGGGAGGAGGTGTTTGCCAGGGAATCAGTTTCCATGCAAGGAAAGCAAGAAGCAACACCCCTCCTGAAATAGTTCCAATGCGAACGGCCTTTTTCTCTGGAGAGGAATGCTGTACGGCAGAAGGGTCATCCAGCAGGTCGAGCAAACGTTTGTTGATCGCATTGAGCCTGGCCTCGGCGGCGCCGGAATCTATGGTGTTTTGGAGTTGTTCCTCGCGCAACCGGTTATATTCTGCTTCGATCAGCCGGACTGCCTTCAGGGTGCTTGCAGAGGCCCCGGCAGATGAAATCAACTCGTCTAATAGCAAATCGATAGCTTTACCGGTATCGCCTGTGCGGATAATATCCAGGATTTTTTCCTTTTCCATGTTTGATCATTCGGCGTTGAGGATCAAAGGTAAGGAAATACGAGATAAAAAGATGCGGTGACTAGAGGAGGTAGAGGAGTAGAGATGCAGAGGATGTAGAAGATGCAGAGGACAATTCATCCTTTTTCTCTTCTACATCCTTTTCATCCTCTACCTCCTCTACATCCTTAACTTCACGCGTTGCGGTTGATACAGTTTAGGTCTTCAAAAGCCAGTTTCAACCGGCTCACGAAGGTTTTTTCTCCTTCGCGGAGCCACTGACGCGGATCGTAGTACTTTTTATTCGGCTTGTCGTCCCCTTCCGGGTTGCCGATCTGACTTTGGAGGTACCCTTTATTTTTCTCGTAAAACCCGCGAATACCATCCCAGAAAGCCCATTGCATATCGGTGTCGATGTTCATTTTAACCGCGCCGTAATGAATGGCTTCCCGGATATCTTCTCTGGAAGAACCGGAGCCTCCATGGAAGACGAAATTCACCGGAGTAGGGCCGGTTCCGAATTTTTTCTGGATAAAGTCCTGGGAGTTTTTGAGGATGATTGGCTGGAGATTCACGTTTCCGGGCTTGTAGACTCCGTGGACGTTACCAAAAGCGGCGGCAATAGTAAACCGGTGGCTGATTTTTTTCAAATTTTCATAGGAGTAAGCAACCTCTTCGGGTTGGGTATACAACCGGGCATTGTCGATCGTGCTGTTATCTACGCCGTCTTCCTCGCCGCCGGTTACGCCCAGTTCGATTTCCAGGGTCATGCCCATGCGCTCCATGCGCTCGAGGTACTGCATACAGATCTCGATGTTCTCGTGAAGGGGTTCTTCCGAAAGATCCAGCATATGGGAGCTGTACAGCGGGAAGCCATGGGTTTTGTAGTGCGCTTCACCAGCATCGAGAAGGCCGTCGATCCAGGGCAGGAGTTCCTTGGCGCAATGGTCGGTGTGCAAGATGACGGATACGCCATAGGCTTTAGCCATTTGATGAACATGCATGGCCCCGGAGATTCCTCCCAAAATCGAGGCTTGCTGATCTTTGTTGGAAAGCCCCTTGCCGGCAAAAAAAGCGGCGCCACCGTTAGAAAACTGCACAATAACAGGTGAGTTGACCTCCCGGGCGGTTTCCAGAACGGCGTTAACCGAATTGGTGCCGATCACATTTACGGCCGGAATAGCAAAGTCGTTCTCGTTGGCGTAATTCAATAATTCGGTTACTTCATCGCCATGAAGTACGCCCGGCCGAAACCGGGAAGAAGTTGTAGCAGACATAATAATCGGGTTTTCAAATGTTATCCGTTCGGGGGCAGCCTTGGGGCCTGTTACCCTCCAGGCAAGGCCGCCTGTTTGTTTGAGTTTTTAGACGACCCCGTGTTCTGTAAGAAACCGTTCTGCGTCCAATGCGGCCATACAGCCTGTTCCAGCGGCGGTCACGGCTTGGCGGTAGACTTTGTCCTGGGCATCCCCGCTGGCAAAAACGCCTTCGATATTGGTGTGGCTGGTACCCGGTTTGGTGATCAAATAGCCCACCTCGTCCATATCCAGCCAGCCGTTGAAAATATCCGTATTGGGTTGGTGTCCAATCGCGATGAACAACCCTTTTACCGGCAAGTCAGAGACTTCGCTGGTTTTGTTATCGACGATCCGGATACCATTGACCACTTCTTCGCCCATTACTTCCTGGACTTCGGAATTCCAATGTACAATGATGTTTTCGGTTTTTAAAACCCTTTCCTGCATAATTTTTGATGCCCGCAGCTGGTCGCGGCGGACCAGCAGGTGTACCTTGGGGCATAATTTTGCCAGGTAGGAAGCTTCTTCAGCAGCGGTATCGCCCCCGCCCACCACGGCTACTTCCATGCCCCGGAAGAAAAACCCATCACACACCGCGCAGGCAGATACGCCTTTATTGCGCAGACGGATTTCGGATTCCAAACCGAGCCATTTGGCGCTGGCGCCCGTGGCGATGATCACCGATTCGGCCAGAATCTCGTCTCCGGATTCAGACCATAGTTTATGCGGCCGTTGGGAAAAGTCCACTTTGACGATCCGTTCATAACGGATTTGGGTCCCAAACCGCTCCGCTTGCTTGCGGAAGTCATCCATCATTTGAGGCCCCATGATCCCCTCCGGGTAACCGGGGTAATTTTCCACATCGGTGGTGATCATCAGTTGTCCTCCGGGTTCTATTCCGGTGAACATAAGGGGTTTAAGATTAGCCCTCGCTGCGTAAATGGCTGCGGTATAGCCGGCAGGGCCAGCTCCGATAATGACGCATTTTTGCGTATCCAAAATTTCTGACATGACTTGTAGTGTTATTTTTCAGGCAACAAAAATACGGAACCTATGGGGAATTGCAGTGACTTTCGTCACAACCGCCTTTTGGGAACAACGGAGCCCCAGGTTTGGCTATGGGATTCCGTCTTGATGTCTCCTTGCGGACGGAAGCGTTTTTACTGCCGTTGCAATGGTTTGGAACCCCAACCCACTTCGTATCCTAAATATCCCTCTGGGGTTTTCGTTGGACGATTAAATTGCCCGGTTGGACAAAGAGGATTGACAAATTCCTCAAATTCGGGTAGCTTGGCTCCAAATTAATCGGCTATGCTATACCAATTTAGTTTTATAGCAGCGTTTCTGGGACTTGCGCTGTGGTTTTTTCATCCGCACGGCAAATGGGTCACTCTACTCCGGACGCTGATCATCGGGAGTTTACTTACCTATGCGGGGACCCTCATCGCAGCGGATGCGCCAGCGGCGTACCGGCTTCAAACCCTGCTTCGGGACTTTCTTTTCATTGGACTGTTTGGCGCCGCATTCAGCTTCCTGGCGGGCAAGCGCATCTGGTTTATTCTCGGCGTGTTGCTCTCTGGGTTGGCCCTTTTTGTTTATGCCAGGCAATTCCTGAGCACCTCTTACCCTTACCGGGAGCCTATTCCCCTGGATACTCAGGGCGAATTATTGCTGGAATTCCGGGAAGGCGCCGCCCCATCGGACATTCAACCGTTACTGGACCGGTACGGATTGAAAGCAACAAGGGCTTTTTACCCGGAAGATCCGGCGTTTACCGATCTGGACAACTACTATGTCGTGGATGTTCCAGCCAACTATGAGGGTAAACTAACGTCGATAAGCCGGCAACTCGACCGCACTGCGGAAGTGATTTGGGTGGAAGAAAACGAACAAATCCAGGTAAATCCGCTTAAAAGCGAGCCGGTAAAAACCGCTCCTGGCCCTTCTTTTTACGGGTTAAACGATCCTGGAATTGCTAATCTTTGGAGCTTTCAGCAAATGGATATGGCCCGGCTTTACCAGATCCTCGACCAAAAAAAGGCGCAACCCGTTAAGAGCGCATTGATTGCTATCCTGGACACCGGAGTGGATGCCGGGCATGAAGATATTTCCTCAAATTACCGGTCGTTGAAAGCAACCAACGACAACGACCCCAAAGGGCACGGCACCCACTGCGCGGGGATTGCGGCAGCCGTTTCCAACAACAATATAGGTATCGCGTCCTTCTCCAGGGATAACCGGTTTACTCAGGTTGCCAGTGTCAAGGTATTGAGCGCAGGCGGTTTTGGCACTCAAAAATCAATCATGGATGGGATGCTTTTTGCGGCCGATAAGGGGGCAGACGTCCTTTCTATGTCGCTTGGCGGCCCCAGCAATTCTACCCGGCAGAATGCCTACGAAAAAGCCGTAAGCTATGCCCGCAAAAAGGGCGCAATAGTCGTGGTAGCCGCAGGAAACTCCAACCGCAATGCCCGGGAGTTCAGTCCGGCAAATGCGCCGGGCGTGATTTGCGTCAGCGCCGTGAACCAATCCCTGGACCGGGCGGAATTTTCAAACTATGTTCAGGATATTCCCATGGCCGTTGCTGCTCCTGGAGTAGATATTTATTCCGCCGTCCCTGGGAACCAATACACCCGGTATAGCGGGACATCTATGGCCACCCCCTATGTGGCCGGGCTCCTGGGACTGATGAAAAGCCTCCGGCCTGACCTGGACGCAGATCAGGCCTATACCATCCTTACCCAATCTGGAAAAGATACCCGGAATACCAAAATGACGGGAAAATTTATCTTGCCAGGTGCGGCGGCGCAGGCTTTACTCGGGAAGTAACCGAATCGGAATCAAGGTATTCGGGCTATGAATCCGTTGTGCCGCGAAACGGAGCATTGCCGGATCAAAAATCGGAAAGGGCTTTATAGACCAGGTCCATCGGGAGGCCCATCACGTTGCTGAACGTCCCTTCAATCCGGGAAATCTTACAAAGCCCGATCCACTCCTGTATCCCGTAGGCGCCGGCTTTGTCGAAAGGCTGATATAACCGGATATAATAATCGATTTCTTCCCGGCTGACCGGCTCAAAATAGACCTTTGATTCGCCGGTGAACACGACTTCTTTTTCAGCGGCCAGAAGGCAGACGCCGGTGCGCACCCGGTGCATATTCCCGGAAAGATCCTCTAACATGCCGACCGCTTCGTGGTAATCTCCGGGTTTGT
Source organism: Haliscomenobacter sp. (assembly GCA_016707205.1). Taxonomy (GTDB): domain Bacteria; phylum Bacteroidota; class Bacteroidia; order Chitinophagales; family Saprospiraceae; genus JADJPL01. Next base: position 214,529 of record JADJHZ010000001.1, read on the forward strand.
TGTAAATCCGGTTGTTGAGGATGACGACGCTATCGGAGGCGAGAATGATTTCTGTGCCGGTGATCCGGTGCTTGGCTGCGTGGGCTTTTTTTTGGGCAAGATAGGCGGCCACGTGGTCAACCGGCATGTCTGCTGGAAAATCTTCAGGAATATCTGTAGGGCAAATGTCAAACGAAAAACCCGCCTCCTGGAGGAGTAGCTTCCTGCGGGGCGATTGAGATGCCAGAATGAGCTTGCGGTGGAAAGGAATCATAGCCCAAAGATAGCTTCTCAAGGGAAATATGGGTATCTTTACGTAGGATTAGCAGTTCCCTAAGATCCTATGAAGGCAATTTTTTTCACAGGGGCGGTTTTCTTGATGATCGGGTTAACCGCGTGTTCTTCTCCCCCACAAACGATCAGCCGTCCAATGGAAAGCTATGCGTCCGGCACGGTACCTTTAAGGCGTTCGGTGATCACGATCCCCATTGATATTCGGATCTCCGCTTTGGAAAACACGCTTAACCAGCAACTGGAGGGCGTGATGTACGAGGACAACGATCTGCGGGATGGAGACCGTATGATGATCAAGGCCACTAAAGCGGACCGGATCAAAGTCCGCATGGAGGGGCAGCAGTTCTTTTTCAGCCTTCCCGCCTCCTTATGGGTGAAGTACGATGCAGGGATTACTGTGGTAGAAGCCTCGGGCAAGATCGCTATGGATATCAACACGACGTATTCGGTCAAACCGGATTGGTCGATTGCTACCCAAACGCAGATTTCCGGCCACCGGTGGCTCCAGAAACCGGTATTGAAAGTGGTTGGGGTGAATCTCCCCGTCGGGTTGCTGGCTGATTTGGTTCTTCAAAATACCAAACGCCGGATCACCCGGGCTATTGATCAGGCGGTAAGCCAGAATTTCCGGGCTGGGCGCTATCGTTCAGCAAACCTGGGATACGCTTTTTCAACCGTCACTGGTTTCTCCGGAATATGGGGCCTGGCTTCTGGTTGATCCTCAGGCCATCGGAATGACGCCGATCCGCGTGAACGAAGACACCCTATCGACATCCCTCATCGTGGAAGCGAAACCCAGGGTGGTACTCGGAAATCAGCCGCCCAACCTCCAGCCTCGCCCGCTCCCGGCGTTCACCCAGTTTAATTACCAGGTACCCGGATTCGAAGTCCATCTGGGGGCTTCTGTGCCCTTTGCTGAAGCTCAGCGGCTGGCAAAACAGGAAGTGGAAGGCCAAACCTACACCGTAGGCAAACGAGCAGTAACGATTCAGGACATTGAGCTTTTTGGCCAGGATGGACAGCTGGTCGTCAACCTGCGCATGACAGGAAGCTATAATGGCAACGTGTATCTGAAAGGGAAACCCGTATTCAATGTGGCGGCCAATGCCGTGGAAGTCCAGGATCTGGACTTTACGTTGGATACCCGGAATTTTCTTCTCAAAAGCGGCGCCTGGCTATTGAAGAGCACCTTGAGGAAACGGCTTCAGGAGACCATGGATTTTTACCTGAAATACAATCTGGGCGCTTCCAGAAAAGCGCTGGAAGACCAGCTTAACGCCTTTAACCTGGCCCCGGGTTTTCATCTTCAGGCCAAGGTGGATCAACTCGACATCGGCGGCGTAGCATTGCAAAAAGAAGGTTTTCTTATCGATGTGAAGCTTTCCGGCGACGTGCGGATACGCAACTTTTAGTGCCTGCGGCGGGCTATTTTTCTTTTTTAAGTTTAAGCAACCGTTCCTTGCCGTCTTCCAGCATTCTCAGATGAAGGGAGTCTGGAGTGAGTAAAAGGATTTGTACGGCTTTTTGGGAAGAGGCTTTGTTTAGCGTATCCGTGGTGTACAAAAGATGCCCGTCCAGGAAGTAGGCGCCCGATTCTTTATAGTTCAGGGTGCTTTGAAAGGTATAGGCGCCTTTTTTGGAGAAATGGAAGCGAATAATCGATGGATCAATGCCCAGGGTATCGCCATTCTCAAGAACGATTGCTCCTGCCCAATGGCCAACTAATTCTCTTTCCTGAAATGGCCCGCAGGCCTGAAGGAAGTATATGACTCCTACGCCGATCAGGCTCCAAAACACAATCTTCTTCCGCATTCCCGTTGGTTTTCTCCTAATAAGGTCCTGGATAATTCAAAGATTGCCCAGGACCTCAAAATTAAGAGAAGCCTAACATTTTGCAGAGGGTTTAACAAACCTTTAAGACTTGCGGCTAGTGCCCACCTCCAACGGAGGGCAAATACGGGTACAGAACAATAAAGGAAATGGCCCCGGCAATGAACCCCAGGAAGGCAATCCAGCTGATCTTTCTCAAGTACCAAATGAAATCAATGCGCTCCATGCCCATTGCGGCAACCCCCGCTGCAGAACCAATGATCAACATGCTGCCCCCTGTTCCTGCAGAATAAGCAATGAACTGCCATAGTTTGCTGTCGATCGGGAATTGGTCCATCGGGTACATCCCCATAGTGGCGGCGACCAGCGGCACGTTGTCAATTACAGCAGATAAAACCCCAATGAGAATGATGACGATATCCAGATTGGGAATGGTGTGCCCCAGGTTTTCTGCTAAATTCATTAGCAGCCCTACGTTTTCTCCGGTGAGGTTGCTGGTAACTGCGATAGATTCTAACCCGGCGACGGCCATCAGGATACCGAGAAAGAAGATGATGCTCGACATTTCAATCCGCGACATGGCGCGCCGCACAGAAAACATGTGCTTGTCTTCCTCTCCGAATTGTTCTCCTGGATGGATGTATTCCGAAATCGCCCAAATAACCCCCAGGGAAAGCATCATCCCCATATAGGGAGGCAGGTGGGTAATTGACTTGAAAATTGGAACAAAAATCAACCCGCTTAAGCCGGCAATCAGCATGGTTTTGCTGCTCAAATATCGCTTTTCCTGCTTTTCATTTTCTGATTCGGAGGGGATTTCAATGATATTGCCTTTGAAGTTGGGCAAAAAACCGCTAATGAGTAAAGGAACGATCAGGCACACCAGGGATGGAATGATCAGGTGTTCCATCAACCCCAGGGTAGACACTTTTTTTCCGATCCAGAGCATCGTGGTTGTTACGTCTCCAATCGGAGACCACGCGCCACCTGCATTGGCGGCAATGACGATCATTGCCGCGTAGAAGAGCCGGTCTTCCCTGTCTTTGATCAGCTTGCGCACCAGAGAGATCATGACAATCGTAGTGGTCAGGTTGTCCAGAACGGAAGAAAGAAAAAACGCCAGGATGCTGATAATCCAAAGCAGCTTTAGCTTGTTTTTCGTTTGGATGCGGTCGGTGATTATGGCAAAACCCCGGTGGAGGTCTACTAATTCTACAATGGTCATCGCCCCAAGCAGGAAAACGAGGATTTCCGCCGTTTTGCCCAAATGGTGGAGGAGGATGTTTTCGAGGGAGCCGGGTTCGTGATTGTGGTCCAGAATCGTCAGGTGCCCGGTGGAGATTAGTGCCCAGATCAGAGCGGCGATCAAGAGCGCAGGCACAGATTTGTCGAGTTTTAACGGGTGTTCCAGCGCGATCATTAAGTAACCGACAATGAAGCAGATGACAATAGCAATAATCATGGTTAGGCAGATTTATTCGTTTATTGGTTTGGTGTTTCTTATGTTGGCTAAAAGCAGGCTTACTGGGCGCTGTAAAAATAGAATTTTCCTGGGCCTATTCTATAACCCAAGCGGTTTTTTACCAAAAATCATCGGGAGGAAAATATGGTCGGTTTTGACATTTATTGGCCCTAATTTGAATTTTTCCCCCTACTTTTGTCCTTTTATGAAAAATCCGTTGTCGTCAAATGGTCCATATTGCCGGTATACCTCTTGGTGATTTTCCGCTGCTGTTGGCGCCTATGGAGGATGTCAGTGATCCCCCTTTTCGCGCGCTATGCAAGCAGCAGGGCGCTGATTTGATGTTTACGGGAATTTATTTCGGTAGAAGGGTTGATTCGCGACGCGCACAAAAGTGTCCAAAAACTGGATATTTACGATGAGGAGCGTCCCATCGGTGTGCAAATTTTTGGGGCGGAACTGGATTCTATGATGAAAGCGGCGGAAATCGTAGAAGCAGCGCAGCCAGAAATCCTGGATATCAACTACGGATGTCCTGTCCAAAAAGTAGTTTGCAAGCTGGCCGGCGCGGGTATTCTAAAGGATATCCCGAAAATGGTCGCTCTGACGGAAGCGGTTGTCAAATCCACCCGCCTCCCGGTGACGGTAAAGACCCGCCTGGGGTGGGATCATTCCTCGATCTTTATCGAAGAAGTGGCCGAACGGTTGCAGGATGTGGGAATTCAGGCCCTGAGTATCCATGCCCGCACGCGTTCCCAAATGTACAAAGGCGAAGCGGACTGGTCGTGGATCGCCAAGGTGAAGAACAACCCCCGAATACATATCCCGATCTTTGGCAACGGCGATATCGATAGCCCTCAAAAAGCCGTTGCCTATCGAAACCGGTATGAAGTGGACGGGATCATGATCGGAAGGGCAAGTATAGGCTACCCCTGGATCTTCCGGGAAATCAAACACTACGTTCGAACCGGCGAATTGCTGCCCCCTCCCAGCACGGAGGAGCGGGTAGCTGCCGCGCGGCAGCATTTGCAGTCCGCTATTGGCTGGAAAGGACGTAAATTGGGCATCCTTGAGACCAGGCGGCATTACGCGAATTATTTTCGGGGACTTCCAGGAATTAAAGAGTTTAGAAAAGAATTGGTTACGCTGGAGCAAGAAGAACTTATTCTTGAGGTACTGCATCAGATTGAAACCCGCTTTGCCGGATATTCCTGGGAAGCGGTTGCCCTGGAAGTTTAACCCCGGATTCCAAACATACATTATGGTTTTCATCATTCAGGAGAACGAGCGGCAGATTCTTCAACTTATCAGCCAGAGAGCCAAAGCCCTTGGTTTTCCCACGTATCTGGTAGGGGGCTATGTTCGCGATCGCTTACTAGCCCGGCATTCCAAGGATATCGACATCGTCTGCGTCGGCAGTGGGATTGATCTGGCGGAAGAAATCGCTTCCGGGCTGAGGCCTATTCCCCGCATCGCCGTTTATCGCCGGTTTGGAACGGCCATGATCAAGCACGGAGATTTAGAAATCGAATTTGTCGGCGCCGCAAAAGAATCTTACCGGCATGATTCGCGCAAACCGGCAGTGGAGGAAGGATCTCTGGAGGACGATCAGAACCGAAGAGATTTCACCATCAACGCCCTTGCTGTTAGCCTGAACGAAGAGGATTTTGGCTCCATCATCGATCCTTTTGGCGGGCTTAATGACCTGGAAAATAAAATCATCCGGACGCCGCTGGAGGCAGGAAAAACCTTTTCCGACGACCCCCTGCGCATGATGCGGGCCATCCGGTTTGCTACGCAATTGGATTTTACGATAGAGCCCAAAACCTTAAAGGCCATATCCGCTTACAAAAGCCGGTTGCACATCGTCTCTCAGGAGCGCATCTCTATAGAACTCAATAAAATCCTGGAGACTCATTTCCCTTCCGTGGGCTTTAAATTGTTGTTTGACACCGGTTTGCTGCAGTTGATCCTACCCGAGCTGGTCGCGCTTCAAGGCGTAGAATCCAGGGATGGCCGGGCGCATAAAGACAACTTCTACCACACCCTGCAAGTTCTGGACAACCTGAGCAGAAAATCCGGAAACCTGTGGCTCCGCTGGAGCGCCTTGCTCCACGACATCGCCAAGCCTCCCACCAAGCGATTCTACCCGGAGCAAGGATGGACCTTCCACGGCCACGATGCGCTCGGCGCGGCTATGGTCCCGACTATTTTCCGGCGGCTCCGCCTTCCCATGGACCATAAAATGAAATATGTTCAGAAACTGGTTGCCCTCCATTTAAGGCCAATCAGTCTGACCAAAGAGAACATTACCGATTCCGCCATCCGGCGCCTGATCGTCGATGCGGGAGAAGACCTCGACGATCTGATGCTCCTTTGCGAAGCAGATATTACCTCCAAAAATCCGCAAAAGGTCAAGCGATATCTGGAAAACTACGAACTTGTCCGGGAGCGAATTGAAGAAGTGGAATCAAAAGACCACCTGCGCAACTGGCAGCCGCCGATTACGGGAGAAATAATCATGGAAGTTTTTGGAATACATCCCTCTAAAGAAGTTGGGATCATAAAAACAGCCGTCCGCGAAGCCATTCTGGATGGGGACATACCGAACGACTTCGAGGCTGCTTATGCCTATATGCTGGCTAAAGGCAAAGATCTTGGTTTAAAACCAGCCGATTGAAAAGTATTTGCTCGTCTATTCTTTTTACTCCTTTGGATGCGTTTTTTCAAACTCTTCCTTGTTGGCGTCTACTCCTTTATATTTTTTAAATGCCACGTAAATCATTACGGCAGGAATGCCAATGAGCACCAGGGTGGTGAAAACCATCAGGAGGTTTGCTTGAAGCCAGTTGATCAGAAACATGTCCTTTTGTTTTAAGTTAGGAATCCGAATTGTGCCGTCCCGAAAATCGAAAGCTTCGTCAAAGCTGTCGATGATTTTTGTCAATCTTTTCCGGATTTAATTCAACCTATTTGATCAGCGACTGGTAGACCAGATTGCGGTACCTCCTGAGAAATTCCCCACCCTGGGCAAAAGGATGTACGTTGGTAAAGACCAGAAGGATCAGATTTTCCTTCGGATCGATGGTGTATTCCGAGCAATACATCCCTCCCCACATGATTGAGCCTGGAGAGGCCAGATCGCCGTAATTGGTTTGCTCGGAAAAGACCTCAAATCCCAGGCTGAACCCGTCATTGCGCTCCCAAACGCGCAGATCGCCAATTTGGTTTCTGAATAGAAGATCCACCGATTTGGGGCTAAGAAGTTGCTTGCCGTTGAATTCGCCGCCGTTAAGCAACATCTGGCAGAACCGGGCATAATCTTCGATCGTGCTTACGAGGCCGGCGCCGCCAGAATAGTACGTTTTGGCCCCCTGAACGGGAAAGTACCGGTTGTTGAAATGATCAGAAACCGCCAACATAGAATCGGCAGCCGGCTTGGCATACAATTCGACTAGTCTGGGCGCTTTCTCCATGGGGAGGTAGAAATGGGAGTCTTTCATGCCTATCGGTTCAAAAATTCTCGTCCGGAAAAACTGATCCAACGGCATACCGGAGAGTACTTCTACCAGGTAGCCAACGATATCCGTATTGAGCCCGTAGGTGAATTGCTCTCCGGGGTCGTGTAAAAGTGGCCTTGCAGCAATTTTTGGAATGATAGTCGTCAGCCTATCGGGTTCCAGGGAGTTAAAAAAAGGCACTTTGTATTCCTCTATATGATCCATTGGGTGCTGGTAGGGGATCCCTGCGGTGTGCGTGAGCAAGTCCTTAATCGTAATCTCCCTTTTTGCCGGCCGGGTTTCAACGGTTCCGCTGGCCGAATCAAAGCGCACCAGGACTTTCGGATTGGCAAAGTAGGGGATGTATTTGGACACCGGGTCGGTCAGCAGGAATTTACCTTCCTCGTGCAGCATGAGGGCCGCTACCGTGGTAATGGCTTTGGTTTGGCTGGCTATCCGGAAAATATCGTCTTTTTCCAAAGGGATAGCCTGCTCGCGGTTCCTGAAGCCGAAGGCTTTGTAGTGGATAATCTTTCCTCGCTTTGCTACGAAGGTGACGGCGTTGGGGATCGTTCCTTCTTTGACCATTTTATCCAACCATCCATCCAGGAGATCGAGTCTGGACATAGAGAATCCCAGATCGGATGGCCGGTCGGAATAGCTGAACTGTTGCGGTTGGGAGAAGAGAACAAACGGCAGGAAGATCAGGCTGAAAACAGCCCAAGCAGTGAATCGAGTCATGGGATATGATATTTTCGGTTTAAAATCGCAAGCAAGGATCGGCGCAGTCTCAATCCTCAAGAGTAGACGTAACGCCTCCTAAATTGTTGGGCAAATTAACGTTTTTTTGAACGCAGATGGGAAGATCGGCTAGGCTTTTCTTTTCAACACCGGAATTAGCGACCCGCTCAACCCTTCCAATTCTACCGCTGTACAGCCATACCGGTAGGCAAACTCGTAGTCTTTCCCGCTGCCCAGGGCATCGTAAAACGCAACGGCAAACTCAATAGCCGTTTTGTCCGGGACAGCCTTATTCATCCCGATCACATAAGGAATATGGCGTACAATTTCGTTTGCCTGCGCTTCCGAATAGCAGGCATTGAGCAAAACACATTCCACCTGATCCGCGAATAGGCTGAATAAATTCCCCAGCGCCACCGAGTTAACTAACTGGGATTCTCCGGATTCATTTTCCAGGACCAAGCCTTCCTCACCCGCGCCATGGCCGGAAAAATGGACGATCTGTGGGAGTTCTTCCATGACGGCTCTCCTCAGGTCTTTGACCCGGACGGCCCATTTGGTTTCCATCTCGAAGCGGTCCCGCTGCAGAGCTAATTTGAGTCCTTCCTCAATATCCCGGGCTTCCCGGTCGATCCGCAGGTGGGTGGTTTCTTCCGGGTTGGCGCCCAGGAACAAGATCTTTTTAGGGCCTTCATTGACCGGAGTTGGCCTGGAAGACTTTTCTGGCTGGACAGCCGGCGCGACAGGCCCAGAAGAAGGCGTAGTCTTTGGTTTATTCGTTACGATCCCTCTCGTGGGGTCTTCGGTTTGAATTTGGGCATCGTCGGGTATCTTCTTGATAAAGTGGAGAATCGCCTTTCGAATCTGCGCCTCATTGGTATTGACCTCCTCCGAACGCACGATTCCGTCCAGCATATCTCCTTGCAATCTGCTGAAACGTCCTGCAAGGAGAATAATAGAAGAATCCAGGTCTTTGTCCTGAAGTGATTTCACCAAAAGTCTCAGATCCTCTATGGCTTTCTTCGTTTCTCCGTTTGCGAGCAGTTCGGTGATTGTCTTGGTATTAATAACCGGCATGTGGTACGTTTTCCTTTCGTTTTAATCAAAAACCTGCATTGGTATTCCTTACGAAGATAGGAATTTTAGCAGAATGCAGGATGAAACGCCGATCTTTCTATCGGAGTTTGCTTCAGGAGGTTTTTAGAAAAAAAGTGCATTTAGAATTAGGAAACGGTATTTTTTTATCCGAAAGTGTTGCGAATTAAAAAGAAAGCGGTTATATTTGTAAAAAGTTAATGAATGTAGCGGGCAAAGCCCAATGGGTTAAGGTACTATGAGAAAATAACCTGCAATGATTGCAAAAAGCCCTTCCGCGTCTTTTGACACGGAGGGGCTTTGCATTTCTGGCCTTCTATCCAAGCCCTTGGAAGCTGGAGGAAGTTTAGTACGTTTAACGAAAAACTGAGGATGGATGCAAGTGGGAACCGATCCCTCGGGTTGGCGTTGTCGGGCGGCGGCGCCCGGGGGGCGTATCAAATTGGCGTATGGAAAGCGCTGGAGGAAGCGGGCTTAACTTCCAGATTTGGCGCCGCAACCGGAGCTTCTGTGGGGGCGATCAACGGCGCCCTCGTGTGCATGGGCGACTGGGAGTATGCTTTTACGTTTTGGACCCAAGGCGACGTTTCCCGGGTATTTGACCAGATGAAGGAGCGAAAGGATAGGGGGCTCATTAATCTGACGTTGGCAATGGCCGCCGACTATGTGAACAACCGGGGCCTTCGGGTAAACAACCTCAGAGAGACCTTGCGCCAGGCTTTGGACGAGCCTGCCATCCGGCGGGCGGCAGCGCGGTTCGGGCTGGTAGTTTATAATCAAAGGTACAGGGTAGGGGAGTATTGGTTTGTTGAAGACATTCCATCTGGTTTTCTCTCCGATTTCGTGCTGGCAAGCGCTTCTTTCCCGCTTTTCCAACCTTGCCGGATCAATGGACAGGTATACCGGGACGGCGGGCTTGCCGACCTTATCCCATTCCCGATGGCGTTTGGCGTTCCCGGGATCAGCCGGGTAATCGGAATCGACGTATCGGTAGGAACCCGGATACTGCCTGCCTACCGTCGGCGGGTCCGGGAGTACGAGAACCGGTTGCTTTTGATACGGCCTTCGAAAACCCTGCCCCTGCCTTTAAACTTTTCCCGGCGAGCAATCTACGACCAAATCCGGCTTGGAATTCAGGACGGCAGAAAAGCCATTCAATCCAATTTACCTTTTTTTATTTAAAATTTACTCAGATGAAAAATTCTTTTCAAAAATGAATTATCTAACTAAAAGACCCCTAATTAGAGAGGAGGGGAAGCTTGGAATTGTGCGCCAAGGTTAGTTATTTTACCATTCATCCTCAAAACCCAATAACATGGATATGACTTTCTTGTACGGCCTGATCGGCGGGTTGCTTCCGGATGCTATCCGGATTATTAATAACCGGTACAATCCGGTTTTGCCGGAATACCTGAAATCGCCCAGTTTTTACATTGGAACCCTCTTTTTGGTGGTTCTCGGCGGCGGAGCGGCCTTTCTTCTTCAGGCCGACTCGGTAGTAGATGCCCTGGCCATGGGCTATTCAGCACCTCAGATCGTCTCTTCTGTATTACAGCAAAAAGCAAATATCATTGCGCCTCCGGTGGGGGGGAGGCAGGAACGAGAGGAGGATCCACGTTGCTTGAACCAGAGCAAAGAAACCCTCGATGAGGGGTGGTGGGGAATGTAACGGGTCAGAAAGGCTGACCCATGTTTACGGTAACCGTCCGCAGGCATGTAATGGTTGCACATTCCCTTAAAGATCCGGGTTTTGGCCTGCGCAGAAACTCCATGGGGCCACCTATGTTGTCGACGCCGAATTCAGGGCTCCTCGACTAAACAAAGCGAATATCGTTCTGGATATTGGTTTGGGCGGGGCGTATTCTGGAAGAAGTATTGAAGTCCATTGGATTATCAGAATTTGGATGAACTTCCGGTATTCGCCGGAATCTTGACCACCACCGAATTCCTTTGCCAATACATACACCGGGAAATCTGCACGAAAGTGGGACCTGATTTTCTGGGCGGATTGAAAGTAACCCTGACCGAATCTCCGTCAGCCTGGGCTTCCTATGAGGCGCCGGTCACGGAGTAGTTCATGGCGCCGGAAATCTTTTTCATTGCCCCCCATCCAGCGGAGTTCACTTCTGGAGGGAACCGGTACAATACCCAACTGATTGGCTCGTTACGGCTGGCGGGTTGGAAGGTTCGCCGGTTCAGCCCATCAGACCCCGGATCAAAAGATCTCCTCCGGGCAGTTTGTTTGTCGTCGACGTGATCTATCGGGATCCTTTATTGGAGGGTGGCTTTGGAATTGCCTCCGCATTCCAGATGGGCCGCTTTGGTCCATTATCTTCCCGGAACTGGATCGTCCGGGAGCAGATGCAGATCCCTCCTGGGCCTCTTTATTTGATTTGCTGTTGTTTCCTTCGAATTTCTTCGCAGCTGGTTCAAGGATCTTTATCCGGATTCAACTGCTGCCTGCTTTCGTTCTCCCGTCATCCTTCCAATCTGTTTTGGCCCGAAGCCCTTAAACCTGCACGGAAATTCCAAATTTGTAATGGTTGGCAATTACCTCCCCGGTAAAGGGATTTTGGAGTTTTGGAACAACTGTGCCCGGGTTCTTGGGCATTTCTTCCCCACCTTTTAGCTCAAGGTATTTGGGTCCATTTTAGACAAGGCCTATTGGCGCGCCTGCCAGGAGGTAGTCGAGGAATCCCCTTCGCTGTGCCACAGGGTTATTTTAAATGCGGCCATAAGCAGTTCCAGGCTTTCTGGCTGCGCTTTCAGAAGCTACTGCGCTGGTTTCTCCCTCGTCTTTTGAATCCTTTGGCATGGCCATTGCCGAAGCCATGGCGCTAAAACGTCCTGTATTGGCGTTATCAGAGGAAATGTACCCCATCTGGTATCCTCCATACCCGGCTGCCAGGCTATTCGATCAGATGGAGAGCTTGGCTATGTTTCCTAAAGAACTCATCCAGGAACCCTCCAAAGCCAAGGATATTACGCCGCCAAAGCAACGCCTTTGAGCAGCGCCCTTTTTCTCCGGAACAGGTGATTCGTCAATGGGAGTGGATCATGGATCACTTTTGGTAACGTTCCCTTCCTGGCTAATCCCTCTTGGCAAAACCTGCAAATCCTGGCAATCCGGCGTCCCATACACGTTAATCAAGTGGCGTACTAACCGGGAATAAAGCCCGGCATGATCCCAATAAGGAGCCTGTTTGGGATGTACGAGCAGGCCGGGTGTGAGACCTTCCTGGAGAAAGGAATCTATAAAATCAGAATCCTTGGCTATAAAATGAAGCGGGGTGGCGTATTTGTCGTACTTCCCTTCGAGGATATATTCCAGCGCTCCTGGCTGATGGTCGCCGATCAGGATAAAAATATCGTCGGAATTTCCTTCCTGCAGGATAAATTCCACCCAGCTCTCTAATGCGTACCGGGCATTCTGACCATATCGCTCCAGAAGCGAACCGGACAAATGATCCTGATATATCCTGGGGGTTGGGCGCGAAATTGATTGAGATCTTGCCACTTGGGCAGAATAGCGGGGGCGTATAAAATGGGCCGTGGGTACTGGTCGTAATAAAAACACGAAAGCGGGCGCTTTTTGCTGGTCCCGGATGAAATTTTTTGTAGTACCCTCCGGCGTAGGGGTCGGGGATTCCGCCCAGGCCGTTATACCGATATCCTGGTAGGGGATTTTGTGGTAGAAGAGGAGGGTGTCGTACCTCCAAAAGCATTTATCGAGTCTTCCGGAATGAGTTGAATGGTCGCGTCATTGCTTTTCATCGTACTGAGCCAGGTCGTGTGGTATCCCTGGGTGTTAAAGAACTGGACCATGTGCGGGAATCGAAACCTGGATTCCAATAGGGCATTGTAGCTGCGTTGATTATCGATGGAAACGCCGGTCAGCCCGCTGGTAAAACTCAACCAGGACCTACCCCCCATCACTGGCGACCGGCTGTAGGTTGAGGCGCTATGCCACCCTGCATTGCTGAGTTTATCTCCCAGTCGGAGGGCAAGATCCTGTTGTTGATCCGCAATCCCTTCCCCAAAATAGGCGAGCGCGCCGTAGGATTCCAGAAATAACAACCAGACATTTTTTTTTCCCGAAGCTGGCATTTTAAACCTGGTCCGTAAGCCGTTTGGATCTGGCTGTAGTGGGCATGGAAGACATTGGTCGGAATACCGCTTCTGCGAATTTTTGGCGCGAGCCATGGTATGTTCAGCAAATCGGTTTCCAGGTAGCCACTAAATCCTAGGGTACTGATTGCGGTTAGTGCGAACAGGCCTGTCATGGGCGCCCACCACCACCGCCATTTCCGGTAGGCTTCCATGGAGCGGAAAAGCCGCCGGATTCCCCAAACGCCTGATGCAATGCACAGCAACACCCCTCCAGCCAGGAATACCGCATTGACTACCGTAGCCAGCCCAACACTATGAAGAAAAACCGGAAGCACTTCCCGGATGAGGATCCAGTCGTCGATGAAAACCGGATGGATGCCATACACTGCCTTATAGCCTGCGGCATACACCTGATAGAAAAAGGCCAGCGGATAAAGCAGATAGAGGGAAAACATTTGATTCCCTGGCCGCAAAGTGAGTCCTACAAAAAAAGAAGCGCAGCGAAGCTCAATAGGAAAAACTCCGCCAGCAAGCGAAGCGGATGGTGGTTGTCGTTCAGGAAAACCAGCCCTTTCCATCCAAATCGGGGGACCGACATGCCGGAAAAGGGAAGGAAATACGATTCTGGCCGGTGGAAGAAAAAGCCGGGGAGAAACAAAACGACCTGTAGGAAAAAAAACCAGAAAAAGAAGTTCCGGGCTTTTCTCAGGGAGGTGGTTGGAGTATTCAAAACAAAAAATGGATTTGAAAACCTATCAAATCCTAAAGCTAAAAAAACGGAAGAACCTCAGCTGGAAAACGTCTTCCCGGAACCATCATTGCGAAACAGCCAATGCAATTTGGTCAGGTGGATTTGAAAATCGGCGTTCCGGGAAGGCCGGACCCGTTTAAAACCGATTTGATTAGTGGTGACCGCCGCCTACTTCCATGACGCTATGAAATACGTCGTGGAGCTTGGTAATCGCGTCGGTCAGCGCCTGATCTGATGCGTTGGCTTTTACCATGTCGGCAAGGTTCTTTGACCCATCCGCCAGGTTTTTGAGGATTGCTTCTACACCCTTGCCTTTCATTCCGGAAGGGAGTTCGGCTTTGGCCCAAGAGGCAGCCTTTTCTGCCATTGTAGCTGCATTGGCCTTCAAAGGCGCCAGATTGCCTTCTTCCGCAGGATGGAAGGTAGAAGACATGACGGCGTGGAACCCGTCCAGGTTTTTATTCCATGCAGTCATCAACGGATCGGAAGCAGCGGCCGTGCTGGCGGTGTCCTGCATTTTCTTGGTCGTGTCGCAGGCAGTAAAAAACAACAGCATACTTGCTGCAACAACGATGAAGGTAAAAACTGATTTTTTCATAGGAATTCATTTTGGTGGCCAAAAATAGATCAGGAATTGCAACGGTTAGGTGAGTTTTGTCAATATTAACATTTTTATTGCAGGAGACCAGCGGGACTTGATGAGGGACAACAGTCCAGGAATTCCTTGCGAACCAAGGATCTTCAAAGCAGCCTCCGTAATCGATGGTATAGGTGCTGCAATGCGGGTCCTCAATGCCTCTGGCTGTGACGCACAAATGCACCGCATCAATGACTACGATGACGTCCTGGGTTTGCAGCGCTTCCTGGAGAGCGATAAGAATCTGACGGGTGAGGCGTTCCTGAACCTGGGGCCTCCGGCAATAATAGTCGACAATCCGGTTGAGCTTGGACAGTCCAATGATTCGTCCGCTGGAATAATACCCTACATGGGCATGACCGAGAATTGGGAGAAAGTGGTGCTCGCAGGTGGACTTGACGAGAATATTCTTTTCGATCAAAACCCGGTTGTACTGGTAATGATTGTCAAAGGTCGAAATATCAGGAGCCGCCGCCGGGTCCAGGCCTTTGAACAGCTCGGAGACATACATCTTGGCAACCCGGACGGGAGTACCTTTCAGGCTGTCATCCTCCAGATCGAGCCCCAGGGTTTCCATGATTGTAACGAATGCAGCAGCAATCCGGTCAATTTTTTCCTGCTCGCTCAGAAAAGGAGCGTCGGTCCGCACCGGCTGCCGGATTCCTTTTTCCTGATGTTCTTTATTCTTCATCTTACTTCCGGAAGCCTTTTAGGCTATTTAGGAGCCAATATACGGACGAATGGACCGGGAAAAGTAACTTTACGGCCGGTATTTCGCTTCGACCTCCGGGATTAACCGTTTGTATCTGCCTATCCCCTCAGTCAAGGGGAGGGACAAAGGGCTGTATGCGGAGAATCTAAAACCGTGGAGAAGAAACTTTAAATGGTCTAACTTTCTCCCAAACCGGCATGATTCATGGGATTTAGTAGGAAAACCGCTCCAAGCGGCATGCTGGAGATCCATCTCGCTGTGGCCTTGTTTGGGCTATCCGGCCTTTTTGGTAAATGGATTGCGCTTCCCTCCCTCGCCATCGTATTTGGGAGAGTCTTTTTGCCTTCTCTGGCTCTTGCTGGGGTAATAGGGTTTGGCCACCGTTCCTTTTCGCGAGAGCAAAAAGATTATTGGAAAATGGGGGCCTTGGGCCTGCTCTTAGCCGTTCATTGGCTGACCTTTTCGGATCGATCAGGCAGTCGTCCGTCGCGGTAGGGTTGCTGACCTTTTCGACTTTTCCAATATTTACCGTTTTGCTGGAGCCTATATTTTTCAAAGAAGACCGATGGGCATGGAAAGACCTCGGTCTTTCCATGCTTGCGCTCGGCGGAGTTGCTCTGGTCTTGCCCGATTGGGATATTCGGAGCCATGGATTTCAGGGGGCTATACTTGGAATCCTTTCCGGGGCGACCTTTGCGCTGCTTGCAATCCTAAACCGGGTATTTGTAAAATCCTACTCGAGCATTCAGATTGCTTTTCATCAGGATCTTAGCGCCTGCCTTTTTTTGTGCGTTCCCTTTTTTATGCTGGCGCCGGCGGTCAGTCCCGGGCAACTCGCCCTGATCGCCTTATTGGGCGTGGTCTTTACCGCCTTTTCGCATGCCTTGTTTATTCATGGCATGCGGCACGTTCCCGCCCGGTCGGCCAGCCTGATCGCTACCCTCGAGCCGGTATACGGAATTGTTGCGGCGGCCGTTTTCCTATCCGAAACGCCTTCTTTAAAAACAATGGCAGGGGGAATGGTTATCTTGGGCGTGGCGGTTTACGAAACTTTCCGGAAACGGTAAAAAATCCTTTTTCAATTGGCGGTTTTGCCCTAAATTAATAGGCAAATTTAAAAACCATGGAGACCAAAAAATCTATCCGGGACCTGGAGCCCCGAGCACTCTGGAACCACTTTGCCGACCTCAACGACGTGCCGCGGGGATCTAAAAAAGAGGCCCGGGTAACGGACTTTATCCGAAAATTTGGAGAAAAACTTGGCCTTCCTACCCAGGTAGACCGGGCAGGAAATGTGATCATAACCAAACCGGGAACTCGGGGAAAAGAAAACCACCCGGTGGTCGTTCTTCAAGGACACCTGGATATGGTGCACCAAAAAAACGCCGGAACAGAATTTGATTTTGACCGTGAGGGGATTAAAAGCTATATCGATGGGGAGTGGGTAAAAGCCGACGGCACAACCCTTGGCGCCGATAATGGGATTGGCGTGGCCGCCATCATGGCCCTCCTGGAAAGCCGGGATATTCCTCATCCTCCACTAGAGGGCTTATTTACGGTGGATGAAGAGACCGGGATGACCGGCGCAAAAGAACTCGAGGAGGGCATCCTGAAAGGCAAGATTCTGTTAAACCTGGATTCCGAGGAAGACGACGAACTGACCATCGGCTGCGCCGGTGGTTTGGATACCTTTTCCGAAGGGCATTATCGGGAAGAAGAGGCGCCGGTTCTCCATTCCGCCTTTAAACTCAAAGTGAGCGGATTGAAAGGGGGGCACTCGGGGATTGAGATCCACCTTGGCCGGGCAAATGCCAATAAGATCCTGCTTCGTCTCCTGCACAAAACCCATGAAGCGTTCGGTTTGAGGCTTGCCTCATTCACGGGAGGAAACCTCCGGAACGCGATCCCCCGGGAGGCAGAGGCCTTGGTGCAGGTACCTAATGCTTTGGAAAAGATTTACCTGGAGGATTTTCAACAGCGGGTCTCGGCTATCCTGAACGAGTTCGCCTCCCTGGAACCCGACATGAAACTGGAGATTTACCCCTCCGATACCCCCTTTTACGTGATGGCTGCCCAAGACCAGGAAAAAGCGCTGAACAGCCTTTATGCCCTTCCTAATGGGGTGTACCGCATGAGCCCAACGATTCCCGGGCTCGTGGAAACGTCCAACAACCTGGCGAAAGTAGACATTCAAAAAGGCCTTTTCTCTACCCAAAGCCTGCAGCGAAGTTCTGTGGAATCCGGCAAAGAAGATATCGCTTACGCCGTTCGGGCCGCTTTGGAACTGGCCGGCGCCGAGGTGAAACAATCCGGGGGGTACCCGGGCTGGCCGCCGGACGCTGATTCTAAAATCCTTGAGTTGATGGTCGGCGTATACAGCGATATGTTTGGACAAGCCCCGAAAGTGGCCGCATGCCATGCCGGGTTAGAGTGCGGGATTATCGGGACGCATTATTCCGGGATGGACATGATTTCCTTCGGACCGACCATTCGGCATCCGCATTCTCCGGACGAGAAGGTGCATATTGCCTCCGTGGAAAAATTTTGGGGCTATTTGACAACTATTCTAAATCGCATTTAATCTTTTTCCAATGAGACTGCGGGCTTTCGTAACGGAATTGTTCGTCGATCTTCCTTTGGACGAAATCGTCGACGAACTGACCGATTTTGATGAACGCTTTCAAATTATTTTGCGCAAGCATATTGCCGTGTTGGGTTGGTGGAGTCTGGCTAACGTCCTTACCGGCATTGCCGGCATGATCCTGGCCGATGGACTTTGGAGGTATTTCTTCATGATGAATGCCGTTTGGGGCTTTGTGAACGCAGGCGTAACCCACGTTTTCATCCGCCACACCTTCTACAGGAAGTTTCGAAGAGGAAGCATCCTGCAACGGTTTGAAGTGCAGCGCCATGCGGAGAAAGTGCTTCTTCTGAACATTGGCCTTGATCTGGCCTACATCGCCACCGGACTGTATCTAAAAGCCCTTGGGCTGAGTTGTTATGGGTCGTATCCCGATCTGTGGTTTGGCTTTGGTTGGTCGGTAATCTTGCAGGGGGTATACCTCTTGGTGCAGGACAACGTCTTTCATTACCTCCATTACCTGAACATCAAGAAAGCCAAGCCGTTTATGATGGGAAGGACGAGGGCAGAGGATGTAGAGGATGTAAGGATGTAGAGGATGATGAAAATACATCCTTTACATCCTCTACATCCTCTATCCCAGTACCCGGAGCGGGACTTGAACCCGCACGACCGTTATGGTCACAGGATTTTAAGTCCTGCGTGTCTACCGATTCCACCATCCGGGCAATTTAAACTTTTTTAAATCGCGGGGGCTAAGATAGACCTTTTCCAATAAAAAATCAACCTTTGGAGGTTAACTCCGAAGAAGAGGAGGGTTCAAAACAACGTTTTGGCGTAGGTCGGCCATTTCTGGACACCTCCTTCGCGAAGGGCGTCAATACCCATGCGGACGCTGATCGCGGTCGAAGCGCCGGTGCGAACGTTAGAAACGGGAGCCCGGCCTGTTTGGATGCATTCGTAGAAATCCAGGAGCGCATAATGAGTACCTTCCCAGTTAGGGTGCTCCATTTCAAACGAAATTGGGTACCGATCCTCTTTTTTTCTGGAAAGTGTTGCGCCGGAAACGCCGTCAACGGAGCCAAGTTCCTTGGCGTTGAGGGGCTCGAAATACACCCAGCCTTTGTCGATTTCCAGTTCGATGGTGCCTTTGCTGCCTTTGAATTTGAACAGATATCCTTCGTGCGAATTGGACGTCAGGGAGATGCAGTTCACTTTCATGCCCCCGGGGTATTCGTACAAGGTGTTGACATTATCGAACGTTTCCCGGCCGTCTTTCCAATAGTCGATTCCGCCGAAACCGACAACTTTGACGGGATGGGAGTCAAATACCCAATTCACGAAATCAATCTGGTGGGAATGAAGTTCCGCGGTTAACCCGCCGGAGTATTCCCTATACATCCGCCAGTTGATGATTCGCTCCCATTTGGGGTCCGGAACAGGCCGTCGCCAGTCGTGGTTCCGGTTCCACTGGATGTACACGTTGGAGATGGCCCCCAGCCGCCCCGACCGGATCAACTCTGCTACCTTGAAATAGAGTGGATGGTATCGATACTGATGCCCTACGGAAAAAACCGATTTGCTTTTGGAGGCTTTGTTCAATAGCTCCACGGCTTCCTTCTTCCCGTAAGTCATCGATTTTTCGCAATAAACATGTTTTCCTGCATCCAAAGCATCCATCGCCATGTGATAATGCATAGATAGGGGGGTGGCGATCAGAACGGCATCAACGCCAGGGTCATCCAGCAAACTCCGGTAATCGGGGTAAGATGTACAGCCGGGGCCTGCATCGGAAAGGGCTTTCTCGAGCCGGAAAGGAAGAATGTCGGAACAGGCTACTGTCTGAATTTGCGGCAAATCCCGGAGCAACCGGATTATACCGCCGCCCCGGTCGCCAGCACCAATGACGCCTAATGAAAGGATGTCATTCTTCGAAATGGATTTGGAAAAAGAAGGAAGCTGGCCGAGGCTTAGGCCGGCAGCCATTAATGCGGAATCTCTGGTGAATTTTCTTCGGTTCATTTTCTGAATAGACGGTTTTAAGGGCGCTTGTTTTATGGAAAATATGCCCTGATTTTTCTTATTTTTAAAAGCGAAACGTACGTTTTTTTCATTGGAAAGACTCATTAATAAAGATACTTATGAAAACGTATTTCCTCGGCCGATTGCCTTTGATTTTAGCCATTTCCTTCGGATTCATCTCGTTTTCGGGACTGGGCCAGGAAGGCTGGATTTCCCTTTTTAACGGAAAAGACCTTCAGGGTTGGGAACGATTGAACGGCGACGCGGAATACCTGGTCCGCAATGGGGAAATCGTGGGCATTACCAAAGTCAATACGCCGAATAGCTTCTTATGTACCAGAGCCCGGTATGCTGATTTTATCCTTGAACTGGAAGTATGGGGCGATGCAGCCCTGAACTCTGGCATTCAATTTCGCAGCCTGAGTACGCCGGCGTTTCAAAATGGCCGGGTCCATGGGTATCAGGCAGAGATCGATCCCAGCCCCCGGGCGTTTAGCGGAGGAATTTACGACGAGGCCAAGCGGGGATGGATTTACCCGCTGACCAACCATCCGGAAGCAAACAGAGCCTACCGGGTTGGAAACTGGAATCAGTACCGCATCGAGGCGATTGGCCCTTCGATCCGGATTTGGCTGAATGGAATCCATACCGCCAATCTGCTAGACGACCAAATCCTTTCCGGGTTTATCGCGCTCCAGGTCCATAGTATCGGAAACCAGGAGTTCATGGCAGGCCGGGAGATCCGCTGGAGAAACATCCGGATCAAAACAACCAACCTGGAATCCGAGCGCTGGAAAATGGCGCCCTATACCCCGGAGGAAAACTACCTCCCTAATTCCCTGACCGACTACGAACGCAGGAAGGGCTGGCGCCTCTTATGGGATGGAAAAACGACATCGGGTTGGCGAAGCGCGCGCGGACCGCAATTCCCGGAAAGGGGTTGGGAGATCAAGGATGGTGTGCTGACTGTCCTGGAAGGCAGCGGAGGGGAAGCTACCAATGGGGGGGATATCATTACCAAGGAAAAGTTCAGTCATTTTGAGCTCAAACTGGAGTTTCAAATCACCGAAGGCGCCAACAGCGGCGTTAAATATTTCGTCGATCCGGAATTGAATAAAGGGGAAGGCTCTTCCATCGGGTTGGAGTTTCAGATCCTTGATGATGAGCGCCATCCAGATGCAAAACTTGGCGTCCAGGGCAACCGGACTCTGGGCTCGCTCTACGACCTCATCCCGGCAGAAAACCTGTCGGTGCCGGGTACCGCGAAAGTATTCCGGGGCATCGGCGAATGGAACCAAGTCCGGATCGTCGTTAAAGGAAACCACATTCAGCACTGGCTGAATGGATTCAAGGTAGTTGAATACGAACGCAATACCCCTATGTTCCGGGCGCTGGTTGCTTACAGCAAATACAAGATATGGCCCGGTTTCGGTTCGTTGCCCGAGGGCCATATTTTGCTTCAGGACCATGGAAACCGGGTGTCGTACCGGAGTATTAAGATTCGGGAGTTGTGAAGGCCCAAGCCGGACCCCACGGGCGTGAGCCTTGGGTTTCCGTGCAATGGTTTCCGAATGGCTCCAAAAGCAACTTGCCATTTGTACCCCCCGATTCCTGCCGGTGATATCCAGCTGAATCAAGGCGTGTACAGCGCGCCCGTGGGCAAGTCCTGTTTCGCGCGCCGCCCGGCATGGTCGGACGCCGTGCTCGGCTACGATCTGCGGAAGTCTGTTTGTCTTTGCGGGCTGCATCTACAAGTAAACCTCTCGTCTTGGTATTTGCAGCGTGTCGGGCAATGGGTCGGAGCCCATTTTGCTCAATTGCTCAGGCTTGGGGCCTTTTGTGCCATTTTTAGCCTCTCCTGATTGAGCTCCTAACCCATGTTTTCCTAATCCCCGTCAACACAATATCCTTCGTGACCTCGTATTTCTAATGATTTCTCCCAATGCGTTTCCTGACAAATCCTCTTGCTGATTGAAAAAAACTCTCCCACCTTCTCCTCCTTGGTGGCCCCCCTGCGTATTCCTTGGTTTAAGTTGGCGTCCCCCCCCTCCCCCCCCCTCCCCCCCTGTCATCTTGCGGGTGCGCTAATGCATCAGGTTCAGTCTCAAGTCTTTTAACCTAAATCACACACCTTCCTCTTTTAGCTCCGGTCAAATTGATCCCTCCCTTGTTCCTTCAAAGCCTCGCCTCCCCGCTTGGGCAAGAGCCTCGCGCCAAAATGACAGCGGAACCTTAAACCAGGGTTTAAGGCTCCTGGATTTCCCAGCCTTTTTCATACTCCCGGCCCCAGTACTGTTTCATGATCTTTTTATTGCGGAACTGGCCGGTGGCCGGGTCGATTTCTAATCGGGCATCGTTTTCTTTGGAAGAAACATTGGCGTAATGGACCATGTGGTTGCTGATGCCTCCAATGGAAATCGGGCAGGTAAGGGTTGTTTTACCTCGAATAGCATCCAGGAAATTGATGACGTGCAATTCGGTCAGGCCGCCGCCTCCACCGAGGGCGGTACCGGCTTCGTCGCCGCCTTTGCGTTCCCGAATCAGTTTCCCTTCGCGGTTGTATAGTTTGTACCCTCCGCGATCGACGTATACGCTGCCTTCCGATCCATAAATAATGGTTCCTCTGCCAGGGCCGTAAGTAGGGTGTCCGGACCGGCTTTTCCCATCCCATTGAATGATCTTTCCGCCTGGGAATTTGAAGGTGGCGTCCATGGTATCGTACATGACCCAGGGATCGTCCTGGAAGTGGAATTTGCCGGAGTTGACCTGAACTGCTTCCGGGTATTGCACCTGCAAGGCCCAGCGGGCGATATCCAGTTCATGAGTAGCGTTATTTCCGGTTTCTCCGGTGCCCCAATTCCAGAACCAGTGCCAGTTGTAGTCGGACGCAATATCGATGAAATCCGTTCTTGGGGCGGGGCCCTGAAATAGGTCCCAATCCAGCCATTCCGGCGCCGGGATTTTGTTTGCATTGGGCACTCTTCCCCGATTATTGGATAAAAGCGGTGGCCAGATATGCTTCTCCTATGGCTCCATTGTGAATTTCGCTGATAATTTCCTGTGATTCCAGGGCGGAGCGTTGCTGGGCGCCCATTTGAACCAGCAAGCCCGTTTTTTTCTGCCAGGCGATTAGGAGCTGGTCTTCGCGAAGGTTATGTCCGCAGGGTTTTTCAACGAATGCGTGTTTGCCTGCCTGGAGCGAAAGAATAGCGCCCGGGGCGTGCCAATGGTCGGGGGTGGCGTGGAATAAGGCGTCCACATCCGGCTGTTCCACAATTTTACGCATGTCCTTTTCGGCTTTTGGCGCTTTGCCCAGGCTTTTCGACACTTTTCCGACGGCTTCGTCCTGCCTCCGCTTGTCGACATCGCAGACGTAGGTGATGTCCACGTTTCCAGCAAAGGCCAGCGCATCGACCAGAGGGCCAAAGCGGCGGTAGCAGCCAATCATCGCTACGCGTACCCGGTCGTTGGCGCCCAGAATACGGCGATAACTCGAGGCGCCCATAGTCCATCCGGACAAGGCGACCGCCGCCGTTCCAGCAGCAGTAGTTTTGATAAAGGTTCTTCTTTTCATGGCTTTAGGCAGTAACAAGAATAGGTGGATGAATGGGGGTAATATAAGAAAAAGGAAGAAAAGAAAAGGGGCTGAACGCTTTCACCTTCAGCCCCTTTTGTGGAGCGGGAAACGAGACTCGAACTCGCGACCCTCAGCTTGGGAAGTTGATGCTCTACCAACTGAGCTATTCCGCAACTGGATTCCTTTTAAAGAGGAGGTAAAATTACTCGCTCTTTTGAAATCCTACAAGCCCTTGTTTAAAATAACTCTTCGAATAATCAATTTATTTCGAATCGGCATGGTAAGCCGCCAAACCGGCCATATCCACAATCTGGCGCACGGTAGCCCCAAGCTGGAGAATGTGTACCGGCTTGTTCAGGCCCAACAAAATCGGCCCGATAATATCCATTTTAGCCGTGTGGCCCAGCAAGTTGTACGCGATATTGGCAGCGGACAAATTGGGGAATATCAGCACGTTGGCCCGGTGGGGGCCCAGTTTGGAAAATGGGAAAAACTGCTGACGGATTTCCGGGTTAAGCGCCATATGGGCCTGCATTTCTCCGTCCACGATCCAATCCGGGTGTCGCTGCTGCAAAATAGCGGTGGCCTGCCGCATCAGGATAGCCGATTCTCCTTTGGGAACCGACCCAAAGTTGGAATAGGTAAGCAGGGCTATTTTCGGCTGGATGTTGAGGCTTTCCACTTCTTCTGCTACTAATTCCGTAATGTCGGCAATATCTTCAGAGGTGAGGTGGTGGTTGATCGTCGTATCTGCCAGGAACAATGGCCCCTGACGGGTAACAATGATGTGCATCCCTGCCACTTTCTTTACGCCTTTACGCGGCCCAATGACCTGCAGGGCCGGCTTGACGGTGTAGTTGTACTTTTTGGAAAGTCCGCCCACCATGGCGTCCGCATCGCCTGCTTCCACCATCATGGCGCCATAATAACTGCGGCTGCGCATGACATCTTCTGCCTCGAGCAAGGTAAACCCTTTCCGTTTTCGCTTTTCGTAAAAACGCTGGGCGTATTCCTCCAGCTTTCTTTTTTCATCTTCAGAAGCGGGAATATGCGGATCAATAATCAACACGTTGGGTAAAGCGATGTTGTATTCTTTTAACATCGCCTCGATTTTTTCCCGGTTTCCTAGCAGGATAGGTTTGGCAACTTTTTCCTCCAGGGCAATCTGAGCCGCTTTCAGTACCGTCAGGTGTTCCGCGTCCACAAATACGACGCGCCTCCGTTTGCCGCCTTGTTTTGCCTTGGTTTCGATGATGCGGGAGATGGCGTTGTCATTGCCCAAACGGATGGCAAGTTGGCCGATATATGCGTCCCAATCTGCGATCGGTTTTTGAGCGACGCCCGAGTTCATAGCAGCCTCAGCCACTGCTGGAGCTACCGTGGTGATCAGCCGGGGGTCGACGGGTTTCGGAATAATATATTCCCGTCCAAATTTCAGGTTGGCATTTTCATAAGCCATGTTGACGATGTCCGGAACTGGTTTTTTGGCCAGTTCGGCCAAGGCCTTGACGGCAGCAAGCTTCATCGGCTCGTTGATTTCGGTGGCACGCACATCCAGCGCTCCCCTGAAGATGTATGGGAACCCCAACACGTTGTTTACCTGGTTGGGGTAGTCCGATCGGCCAGTAGCCATGATGCAATCCGGGCGGGCCTCCGTAGCGTCGTCGTAGCTGATTTCCGGAGTAGGATTGGCCATAGCAAAAATAACGGGGTCCTTAGCCATGATCTTTACATCCTCCTGGCTCAATAGATTCCCTTTGGACAACCCGATGAATACATCCGCACCCTGCATGAGCTCATGCAAGGTAGCGCTTGCAGGCACAGACCCGTTAACAAACTCAGGCTTTTTCCCGTCGAGATCTGTTCGGTCGGGGTGGATGAGCCCTTTGCTGTCAAACATGAAAATATTTTTCTTTTGGGCCCCCAGCGCCACGTAGATTCTGGTACAAGAAATGGCCGAAGCGCCCGCGCCGCTGATAATCATTTTGACTTCGGCAATATCTTTTTGGACAATTTCAAGGGCGTTCAACAAGGCTGCCCCGCTGATGATCGCAGTACCATGCTGGTCGTCGTGCATCACCGGAATATTCAATTCCTTTTTCAGCCTCTCTTCGATTTCAAAGCAGGCAGGCGCTGAAATATCTTCCAGGTTAACCCCGCCAAAAGTCGGTTCCAGGATTTTAACGGTCCGGACAATTTCATCGATGTTCTTGGTATTCAATTCGAGGTCGAAACAATCGATATCTGCATATATCTTAAACAGAAGACCTTTGCCTTCCATAACGGGTTTCCCGGCTTCGGGGCCAATGTCTCCCAAACCGAGCACGGCGGTGCCATTGCTCACCACGGCAACCAGGTTGCCTTTAGCGGTGTATTTGTACACGTCGCTGATGTCGTTGGCGATAGCCAGGCAGGGTTCCGCTACGCCAGGGGAATACGCAAGGGAAAGATCTCTTTGGTTAGCGGTCTCTTTTGTTGGAATGACTTCGATCTTACCCGGGCGGTCTTTGGAATGATAGTGTAGCGCTTCTTCTTTTAGGGAATGCTTTTCCATGGGTTTTTGTATTTATTTGGTTCTTTGAACAAGATATTTTCTAAATCCTGAAGGTCGGCATTCCTTTTCAATACCGACAGCCTTTTTTCTCGCAAGAAGAGGAAAGTTAATCAAGAATTAGGACTTCTGTTCGCCTGGGGGAAATTAAGTTGTACCTGTCCTGGAGATTTGTGTTGGTTTTATTTTCATGAAATGCATATCTTTCTTTCATGCCTTGGTTTTTAACCTATAAAACAATGACTTGTATGAATTGGAAACATGCCTTTAGCCTGGGCCTGCTCCTTGTCGTGGTGGAAGTAGCTCTTCACAGCCAGACTTCTCCAGCCGTACCCTCTCCATTCTATGCAAATTTGGAATGGCGCAATATTGGCCCTTTGCGTGGAGGGAGATCATTGGGTTGTACCGGAAGCCCCGGTCGCCCCAACGAATATTATTTTGGAGCCACCGGCGGAGGCTTATGGAAAACGACAGACGGAGGGCAGAACTGGGCCGCGGTTACCGACGGGAAAGTGAACAGTTCGTCGGTTGGAACTGTGGCGGTAGCCGAAACCAACCCCGATGTGGTTTACATCGGCATGGGAGAAACCCAATTAAGAGGTTCGATCACCCAGGGCGATGGGGTGTACAAATCGACCGATGGCGGAAAATCCTGGAGGCACCTGGGGTTAAAAGAAACGCAAGCCATTTCCAGAATCCGTATACACCCTACAAATCCCGATATCGTCTATGTGGCAGCGCTTGGCCACTCCTATGGCGAAAACGAAGAACGCGGCGTATTTCGCTCCACCGATGGGGGGAACACCTGGAAAAAGGTCCTTTATGCCGGACCAAACGCCGGCGCCGCTGATCTGATCATCGACCGCACCAATCCCAAAGTCTTGTATGCCAGCACCTGGCAAGTGTATCGCAAAACCTGGAAAATGTGGGGCGGGGGAGAGCAGTGCAAATTATTTAAATCGGTCGACGGTGGCGATACCTGGATCGACCTGAGCAAAAACCCCGGTATGCCATCCGGCCCTCTCGGGAAAATCGGGATAACCGTTTCGCCCGCAGATCCCAACCGGCTCTGGGCTATTGTTGAAGCTAATGAAGGAGGTATTTATCGCTCTGACGACGGAGGATGGACCTGGAAACGAACCAATGAAGAACGAAAACTTCGCCAAAGAGCCTTCTACTACTCCCGGATATATGCGGACCCCTGGGACCGGGAAACGGTGTATTGCCTCAACGTGGGATTTTACAAATCCACCGATGGAGGGGTCAAATTTGACACCGAAATTCAACCGCCCCATGGCGACAACCACGATCTGTGGATAGACCCCAACAACCCCCAGCGTATGATTAATTCCAATGACGGAGGTGGAAACGTTTCCCTCAATGGAGGCCAATCCTGGACAGAGCAGGACTACTGTACGACGCAACTTTACCATGTAACCACTACGAACGACGTTCCCTACCATGTGGCAGGGGCTCAGCAAGATAACACCACCCTGGCAATCCCAAGCGATGGTTGGGGGCATATGCTGGCCCGTGGCGCCAACCATGGCTATTATTATACCGTAGGCGGTGGAGAAAGCGGGTACATTGCTCCTCATCCCTCCAATCCGGATCTGTTTTATGCAGGCAGCCAAGGGGCTTTGCTCACCCGTTACGACCGCTCCAACGGCCAGATCAGAGATATTCAGGTCTATCCCCGCTTTTTTTCCGGCGAACCCGCCAGCGCACTCCCGGAGCGTTGGCAATGGACGTATCCAATCGTTTTCTCCCCATTAGATTCCAAGGTGCTGTATACCTGCTCCCAACATGTCTGGAAGACTGTCAACGACGGCCAATCCTGGGAACGGATCAGCCCCGACCTTACCTATGCTGACCCGGAAACGCTGGGTCTTAGTGGGGGCTGATCACCAATGACATGAATGGCCCTGAAATTTACGCAACTGTTTTTGCCCTCGCGCCTTCTTTTCACGACATGAATACCCTTTGGGCGGGTTCCGACGACGGGGAAATCCACATCACCCGGAACGGTGGGAAAACCTGGACCGACATCACCCCCAAAGACCTTCCTAAATTCAGCGTGGTGAGCATAATCGACGCTTCCCGGCACGATCCCGGAACGGCCTATGTTGCGGCAAACCGGTATCAGGTAGACGACCGTCAGCCTTATGTATTCCGGACCACCGACTACGGCAAAACCTGGACCAAAATCGTTGCAGGCATCCAGGATGGCCATTTTGCCAGGGCAGTACGCGAAGACCCTATCCGCAAAGGCCTTCTGTTTCTCGGGACGGAGCATGAGGTCTATGTTTCCTTTAATAACGGGGATTCCTGGCAATCCATTCAGTTGAACCTGCCGGATACGCCGATCCGGGATCTGGTAATAAAGGACAACGACGTGGTATTGGGAACTCATGGCCGCGGATTCTGGATTCTCGATGATATTGGCCCCTTGCGGCAGCATCAAAATGGATTGGAAAAACAAAAAGCCGCTTTTTTCCAACCCGCTGATCCAATCCGTGGCGTTTATCCGGCAGTTTTTCAATACTACCTTTCCGGGCCGCTGCCTGACAGCCTTACTATTGAAATTCTGGATGGAGCAGGCGCCTCGATTCGTTCCTTTACCGGAAAAAAACAACAGGCTCAGCCCCCTTCCGACAATTCCCGGAACAGGCAACGAAACCCTTCTTTAAAAGAGGGATTAAACCAATTTTCCTGGGATTTGCGCTATCCTGGAGCTACGGTATTTGACGGGATCATTATTTGGAGCGCCCGTCCGGAGCAGGGACCTCTGGCCCCATTGGGGAATTATCAAGTACGGTTTACTGCAGGGGAGTATTCCCAAACCCACGCTTTCCGTCTTGTGATGAATCCTAATTGGAAAGGCATTACAGAAGCCGATTTAAAGGCCCAATTTGAATTGGCTATTCAGATCCGGGACAAAGTAAGCGAAGCCAATGAGGCAGTTATTCGGATTCGGGAAATTAAAAAGCAAATCGGCGAACGGAGTAAAATGAGTTCGGATGCAGAGATTAGCAACAGCTTAAAAGCGCTTGCGGCCAAACTAAGCGCTATCGAGGAAGACCTCTATCAGGTCCGCAACCAAAGTAGCCAGGACCCGCTAAATTTCCCGATCAAACTCAATAACCGGCTTGCTGCGCTCCAGCGTTCGGTGGAAACGGGCGATAATAAACCCTCCGATGGGGTGTATAAGGTATTTGACGAACTGGGCAAAGAACTTGCCGGGCAATTAGGCAAGCTCAAAACAGTCCTTCAAACTGATCTGATTTCGCTGAATCGGGTTTTGGAAGGTAAGGCTATGAAGCCCTTACAATAGAACATGATGCGATTGGGGCTTTACTCCGGCTGCCAAAAAAAATCATACCGGGGGCAAAGTATGGCCTTTTAAGCCACCCCCAATCGCATCATGTTATGCTTCTTGCTGAAGGGTTTTCTTCCATTGCCAAAGAATCCCGTCTTCCGGATCAAAAATCTCTTCAATAAAAGCAAACCCACATTTTTTTAGCACCTGAGTGGACGGGCTAACAAACGAAAGCGTATGTGCTTTGATTTCTTTTACTTCCGGGAATTGGGCTGCATGATCAATTAACCCAATGGTCAATTCCGTAGCGTACCCCCGGTTTCGGTAATCCGGGGCAATTTCATAGCCGATCTCCACTTGCCCGTTTTTATTTGGCCTGCCTTTATATCCGCAGGAGCCAATGAGCAGGGGTTCCGATTTCAGAAGTACCAGATAGGACCACCAGGTATAGCCTTGCGGATCTTCCATGGTCTGTTTCAAGGTGTAATCATAAATTTCGAGGCCAAATGAATTCCAATGCGGAGCAATCTTAGCCTGGATAAAATGACTTAAGGCTTGGTCTCCTTTCAATATGGAGCGGCAGATCGCTTCGTTACAGGCGAGCAGTTCGAGGCGGGGTGTTTCAATAACAAACGTCATTGGGGAATTGATATATAATATCGGATTGAATAAAAATGGAATCAAATTAATTTGCTAATTGCTGAATTCGGGTATTTTGATTTGGCGAAAGTTAGCAGTATATTCGAAAATGTAGAATCGGAGTAAGTCTATTTATCCTTATACGGGAAGGAGAAACCGGATTCAATCATTTAAAAAAACGAAGATGAAAAAATTAACCTGCTTTTTTAGTGCATTCTTTTTCTTACTCGCCCTCATTGGGCAGGATGTTCAGCTCAGGAAGGTTTCAATGGAAGACTATCTCAATTACGAAACTTCCTCCAATCCGCGTTTGTCGCCCGACGGGAAGCAAATTCTCTTTTCCAGAACCTGGATCGATAAAATAAATGACAGCCGCCCTACCGACCTTTGGATCATGAACGCCGATGGGAGCCAGGCGAGATTTTTTTTAAAAGGAAGCAACGGACTCTGGTCGCCAGAGGGAAACCGAGTCGCATTTACAAAAGAAGGGGATCCAAAAGGATCTCAGATTTTCATCAAATACCTGGGTGTTGAAGGAGAACCCACACAGATCACCCGTCTGGATAAGAGCCCCGGCAATCTTGCCTGGTCTCCTGATGGGCAATACATTGCCTTCTCCATGACCGTGGAGGATAAGAGCAGCTGGAAAATCAATATCCCAGCGCCGCCCGCAGGCGCTAAATGGACAGAGGCGCCCCGGATTGTGGATGACCTGGTCTATCGGCGGGACCGTCAGGGATTTACGGAAAGCGGGTACACGCATATCTTTTTGGTTCCTGCAGAAGGAGGAACTGCCCGGCAAATCACCTCGGGAGACTGGGATCACGAAGGCGCCCTTGCCTGGACTCCTGATGGCAAAAAAATTATTTTTAGTAGTTTACGCATACCCGAAGCGGAGTATGCCGATCAGGAATCAAACTTATATTCTGTGGACATTCATTCCGGAGTTATAACCCCGCTTACCTCCAGGAAAGGCAGGGAGGGTGCTCCTGTGGTTTCGCCGGATGGCAAGATGATCGCCTTCGTCGGAACGGAGTGGTCGGAAAACTTCTATCAGAAATCCATAGTGTTTGTTTGCCAGATCGACGGGAGCAATCCAAAGCCCATTTCTGCTGATCTCGACCGAAACGCTTCGGGTTTGGTTTGGGCAACGGACAATTCCGGGGTGTTTTTTAACGTCGAGGACCAGGGCAGGTACAACCTGCATCTCAGCTCTCTGGCAGGCAAAACGAAGCCTATTACCAAAGGAAATCACGTTCTTACGGTAACTGATATCCTGCCCGGCGGACAGGCGGTGGCTACCCAAACCAGTTACAATCAGCCTCCTGACGTAGTAACTTTCCATTTATCCAATCCGACCGCGATCAAACGACTCATCAACGTCAATAAAGACATTTTGGATTTCGTCAAACTTGGCGCCACCGAAGAAGTCCGTTATAAATCTACCGATGGCCAGGAAATCCAGGGGTGGATCGTCCGCCCTCCGGATTTTGATCCGGCAAAGAACTACCCCTTAATCCTGAAAATTCATGGGGGTCCGCATAGCATGTATAATGTTGCCTTTAATTTTGACAATCAATTACACGCTGCCGCCGGGAATATCGTTCTGTACACCAACCCAAGGGGATCTACCGGCTATGGATACGATTTTGCCAATGCGATTCAAAACGCGTATCCCGGCAAGGATTTTGACGACCTGATGAGCGGGGTAGACGCCGTGATTTCCAAAGGATCTGTTGACACCTCCAGGTTGTTTGTCTATGGCGGATCCGGAGGAGGCGTACTGACTTCCTGGATCGTAGGCCACACCAACCGGTTTGCCGCAGCATCGGTGAACTACCCGGTTATCGACTGGGTTTCCTTTGTTGGAACTACGGATGGCGTGGGCTGGTACCGCAACTTTAAAAAATACCCATGGGAGGATCCTTCGGAACATTTGGCCCGCTCGCCCCTCATGTACGTGGGAAATGTCAAAACCCCAACCATGCTTATGACCGGAGTAAAAGACCTTCGGACGCCCATTTCCCAAACGGAGGAATTTTATCAGGCCCTTAAAGTACGCAAAGTACCTACCGTAATGATCCGTTTCAATGAAGAATTCCATGGCGTAAGTTCCAAACCTTCCAACTACATGCGTAGCCTGGCCTATATGATGTCCTGGTTTGAAGAATGGGGCAATAAGAAGGAAAGACCTTGATGTCAGACTTTGGACGTTAGACGTTAGAGGCGAATTTCAGAACATTCACCTCCAACGTCTAACGTCTAAGATCTATAGCCTTGGCTGCTTCCTGGAGCAACGTCGAGTCGGACGCATAGCAAACCATATCAAAGCCCATGGCGGCAAGCTCTTTAGCGTACTGGAGGTTTGCAGAAAAAATTACGGCGAGTTTATTGGTCTTTTGGCAGGCATGGAGCACGCGGTGAATCACCTTTTGTATCTCCGGGTCATGGATATCGCCCAGCCGGGACAGGCCCATACTGACGCTGAGGTCATAAGGCCCAATAAACAACCCACTGACTCCGGGCACGTCCAGGAAAGATTCCAGATTTTCAGCTGCCTGAGCCGTTTCGATCATCGGAAGGGCGAGTATTTTGTCGTTGGATTCCTTTACATAATCGGGACCAAATACCAGGGATGCGCGAATGGGGCCATAGCTTCGGTATCCAAGGGGTGGATAACGACAAGCGCCAACGAACGTTTCTACTTCCTGTCGGGTATTTAGCCCAGGGCAAATAACTCCGGAAGCCCCGGCGTCCAGCACGTGCATGATCACGGCCGGATCGTTCCATGGAAGCCGGACAAACGCTTTTGCTGGCGTACCAGAAATGGCCTGTAGCATGGCGAATGCCCCCTGGAAATCCATCAAACCGTGCTGCATGTCAATGGTGACCGAATCAAATCCTGATCTTGCCATAATTTCGGCAGTCCATGGAGAAGGAATCGTGAGGAAAGTATTCCAATGCATATAGGATATTTACTCTGCTTACCGGAGAATAACCAGTAGAAAGACAATCAGCAGGAATAGAAAAAAGAAAAAGCCAGCCAGGCGCCGGTCTTTTATGTACACATTTTGATAATGAGATTCGCCCAACCGGGTGAGGCTGTTGCTGACCAAAATAACCCGCAGCATGATAGCGGCAATAAGCAGGTAGGACACGAGATAGATTCGATCCATTAACACCATGTAGCCGACGTCCGGCAAAGCAGACCCATAAGATTGCTGGAGAAAAACGCAACTTAACAACCCCCCGATGGGAAGGGAAATCCGGGCGTCGATATAGGGAGGAAAGATAAAAAGTCCGCCTAAACTGGCCAGGATGACCACCAGCAGGGGGAGCATGAGTTTAAGGGTGAAATAACTATTGGGACGGTTAATATTTAAAAGGAACGTAAAATTGCTAAAAACAGTAGCAGAACGGTTGGGTTCTCCAAAATCAGTGCGATAGGCATTGTGGTGGGAAGTCATTTTTGCGCTATCGATTGACCAGCCTGGAATACTGAAATCTTCCCGCATGAGAAACCTGCCGGTGTCTGGAAGATAAACCAGGGAGTCTACCGGGTAATCCACGTTCTCAATCCGAATCTCGAGGGTATGTTTATCAAGCGGAAAATCGGCTAATTGAAACGAGTGGTAGAACCGGCCTTCGATGCGCATGCCGTTATAGAAATACCCATTTTCCAGTTCTTTAGGTTCTTCGTAAAACAACTCCTTGGTGAAGCCCCATTTTTCTACCGCATTGACAAACTCGATATTTTCCGGGTTGATATCGCCCTTCCACCGGAACCAAAGGTAGAAGTCCGCATAATAGGAATAGGCGTTGATGTTCAAATCATACACGTTCATCAAATAGATTCCGGTGTAGACTTTCTGGGCGTGGTGGGTATCCGGAGAGGGGGTAGCGGCCTGCGCCGAAATTCCCCAATACAGGCAGGTAGCAAAAATAAGTGCCCGGCGCCAAAAGGAGCCAGCTGGAAAAGCCGGGTTGATGGTGTCGCCCCGGGACATTAAAGTCGTTCTTCGGATTTTCCCAATTGGCGGCTGCCCCCTTGGAAACGGAAAGCATAGTACATCCGCATGACCTTAACCCGGCTTAACCGGTAAAACACGCGAATTTTGGCCGTTACCTGGGCATCGAGCCATTCTCTGATGGGTTCGAGGCGGTATACCAGTACGATGAAGAAAACCACAAACAGCAGTGCGCCAATTGCCGCTTCGAATGGGTTGAGGCTCCTTTGGCCCAAAATCCGGGAAATACCCAATCCGGTCCAGGTGCCGTACAGCAATACATAATGTACCGAGTAAATCGTTAGGGTTTCGCTTCCAATGGTCAGGAACAGCTTCGGAATATACCGGTAGAAGAGTTGGGTGAACCAGATAAAAAGCGCAATCACGATCAACACATGGCCCAGCCTCCAGAAAAGCCAGTTGTCATTGGCTAGTTCGAGCATATTGTTCAAGCCGGTAAGTTCATGGAGGTTGAGCAGGGCCCTGGTAGACGTTTGGCTTAGCCAAACTCCGGCAAGGAAAAGAGCCAGGCCCGACCACGGCGTCCGGTACCATTGCGTCTGCTTATGAAGGTGCCAGCCCAGGACGCCTCCAAGCAGGGTATACCCAACCCAGGGAATCGGCGTGAACACCGATCCGTTCTCCATGGTCAGGTAATTTTGAAGGATTAGAGGAAGAAAGGACCAATCGGTATGAGTAACCATCGGGAAGAGAAAGAAAACCCCTAATCCGCCGGCGCCTAAAAGGACAGGGAAAGACCACTGTAGCTTTTGGGATAACGCATAAGCTCCGATCAGCGTCAAAATGGCGATCCCAATATTGTGAAGAACATCCAGGGTAATGAACGAAGTATAAAACTGGAAAACTAATACGGCAAAAATATTCCACTTTAAAATATACCCCAGAGCTACCAAAAATAATCCGCGGCGAATCCCCTTTTTAACCCGGTAGTTTTCCTTCAGCGGCCTTCCATCTTTAAGAAGCAGGAACACAAAGATCAACCCGCTGGCAGTAAAAAAAATGGGAGCTGTCATCCCGCGCATAAAACTCCAGGTCGCAAAAATAGGGGAGGATAGGTCGCGATAGGTATCCGCAAGCAAAGTATCTACAAAGTGACCTTGCAGCATCATAAGAATGGCGTAGGCCCGCAGCGCATCGATGAAGATAAGACGTTTGGAAGAGGAAGACGCAACAGAAGCGACAGCTTGATTCAATTCCTTAGACTTTGGTTCGAAAAATGGTAAAATGTGTTTTTCTGCCCGGGTGGAAGCGTTGTAATACCCCGCGAAATTAATCACGTTAACCCATTTCCAGGAGGATTAGTTCATTTTTTTGTGATAATGCCCTGTTAAAGCGAATTCCAACGTATTTTTGAATAGTTTTAAAAGGCACCCGGCGGTAGTTTATACATTCCAAACTCCAATAAAACCTATATACGATGAAAAATGGTTTATTTGTTTTCGCAGGTTTGTTTATAATGATGGCTTCCTGCCAGCCTAAAAATGAAGTTTCCGCTACTATGGATCAACGCCCGGAAGTTACTTACCCAGAGACCCAGATGATTGCTCACCAGGACGCCTACGTAGGCCAAACGGTGGAGGATCCTTTTCATTGGCTCGAATACGACACTGCACAGGAAGTGAAAGCCTGGGTGGAATCGGAAAATCAAGTCACTTTTGGCTTTTTGGAGAAAATCCCCTATCGCGAGGCGATCCGAAAGCGGCTGGAAGAACTCTGGAACTACGAAAAATTTTCCGCTCCGTTTACGGAAGGCGAATACACGTACTTTTTTAAAAATGACGGCCTCCAAAACCATTCCGTCGTGTACCGTCAAACCGGGAAGTCCGATCCGGAAGTATTCCTCGATCCAAATGGATTCTCCAGGGACGGCACGACATCTCTGGCCGGACTGGATTTCAGCAAGGACGGCAGCCTGGCGGCCTATCAGATCTCGGAAGGGGGATCCGATTGGCGCAAAGTGATCGTCCTGGATGCCAAATCCAAAAAACCTTTAGGGGATACCCTTTTCGATGTCAAATTCTCCGGCATTTCCTGGAAAGGGCAAGAGGGATTTTTTTACAGCTCGTACGACAAGCCCAAAGAGGGAAGCGCTTTATCGGGCCTTACCCAATACCACAAGTTGTATTTTCACAAATTAGGGACGCCCCAGAACCAGGATAAACTAATCTTCGGAGGGGAAAAAACGCCAAGAAGGTATATCTCCGGTTATGTCACAGAGGATCAGCGCTGGCTGGTCATTACCGCTGCCGTAGCCACTACGGGTAATGAACTGTATATGAAGGACCTGAGCAAGCCGAACAGCCCTATCGTTCCGGTGGTCAATAACTTCGACAATGAGCATTACGTGGTGTACAGCGCTGGCGAGGATGTATTTATCCTGACCAACCTGAATGCGCCAAACCAACGGCTCGTAAAAGTCAAAGCGGCCAATCCTCAGCCTGGCAACTGGACCGACGTCATCCCCGAACGCCCTGAACCGCTCAGCATCACCACCGGAGGCGGTTTTTTCTTTGCCCAATATCTGAAAGATGGCCTCTCCCTGGTCGAACAAATTGACCTCACCGGCAAACTGGTACGCAAAATCCAGCTCCCCGGTGCAGGAACCGCCAGCGGGTTTTCCGGCAAACTCAATGAAAAAACCTTGTACTACTCCTTTACCAACTACATCTATCCGTCCACGATCTATGCCTATGAGGCCGCATCTGGCAAGTCAACGCTCCACAAAAAGCCGGACGTCAAATTTAACCCTGAAGACTTCGTATCCAAACAAGTTTTCTACACCTCCAAAGATGGCACGAAAGTGCCCATGATGATCACCCACAAAAAGGGGCTGAAACTCAACGGGAAAAATCCAGCGATGCTTTATGGGTATGGCGGATTCAATATCTCCCTTACGCCCGCGTTCAGCACCTCGAATATTGTTTGGCTTGAAAACGGAGGAGTGTACGCCGTACCCAACCTGCGCGGAGGAGGCGAATATGGAGAAAAGTGGCACCTGGCCGGAACCAAAATGAACAAGCAAAACGTGTTCGACGACTTTATCGCCGCCGCCGAATACCTGATTAAGGAAGGCTACACTTCGTCTGATTACCTGGCTATCTCGGGCGGGTCTAATGGCGGACTTTTGGTGGGAGCAGTAATGACCCAGCGTCCGGACTTAATGAAAGTCGCCTTGCCCGCTGTTGGGGTGCTGGATATGCTGCGCTACCACAAATTCACGGCAGGAGCAGGCTGGGCCTACGATTATGGAACCGCCGACGAAAGCCTGGACATGTTCAATTACCTGAAAGGGTATTCTCCCTATCACAACCTTAAAGACGGAACCGCTTACCCGGCAACCCTCGTAACCACCGGAGACCACGACGACCGGGTTGTACCGGCGCATTCGTTCAAATTCGCCGCCAGGCTGCAGCAAGCCCACCAGGGAGAAAATCCGGTGCTCATCCGCATCGAAACCAAGGCCGGCCACGGAGCGGGAAAACCTACCAAAATGATCATTGAAGAACAGGCAGATAAATGGGCGTTTTCTTTCTTCAATATGAACGCGCCGGTAACGTATTTGCAACATTAAACCATTGAAAATCTATGGCCTCGACCAAAGACCTCGCCTTGAAAGAGTTAAAGACGCTCGACCGCCAGTTAGAGCAACTGCTGGGAGAATTGTCCACTATGGAAGAATCGCACTTGCTCCAAGCCCCCGGAGAGGGGAAATGGTCGCCAGTCCAGGTTCTGCAGCATTTAATGCTCTCAGAGAACGGCTCAATGCAGTATGTA
The DNA here is from genome assembly GCA_016707205.1 of Haliscomenobacter sp. Taxonomy (GTDB): domain Bacteria; phylum Bacteroidota; class Bacteroidia; order Chitinophagales; family Saprospiraceae; genus JADJPL01. The sequence goes on from JADJHZ010000001.1 coordinate 252,131, forward strand.
AGGAAAAAAACGCAAAGCGGGTACGCCGGATTGGAACCCTCCGACTGGAAAGGCAAGCTAAGGAGCCGTCTCGTGGGATTCTACCTGTCCTTGCCCTTTAAATTCAAAGCGCCCGCTGTAGTCGATACGCCTCAATTCCCGGAAGTAAAATCCTTTGAGGAAATCCGGGAAGGCTACCTTCAGACTCGCCGAAACTTAGCCGATATGCTCCATGCACTTCCGGAGGAGGCGTATAACGTTTTAGCTTACCGCCACCCTTTGGGCGGCCGGATGAACCTGAACGGGATGCTGCATTTCTTTGCCGCTCACTTTGAGCGCCATGAAAAGCAAATAAGACGGAGTCTTTAAAATTCGGACATAGCGCCCGCGATAATGGCGGTCATAAAACATGCGATCGTACCGCCAACCAACGCCCTGAGCCCGAGTTCAGTGAGGTTTTTTCGCTGACCCGGGACCAGGGCGCTGATGCCTCCGATTTGAATACCGATGGAGGCAAAATTGGAAAACCCACATAGGGCATAGGTAGCGATCAGCGTCGATTTAGGATGCAGGTCGATTCCTGCCATCCGAAGTTCTCCAAGCTCCGCATACGCTACAAACTCGTTGATCATGGTCTTCATGCCAAGCAATTGCCCGATGATCGTCACATCCTGATTAGGGACGCCCATAATCCAGGCAAAGGGGGCAAAGACCCAACCCAGGATATAGGTAAACGTAAGCCCTTCAAACCGGCCATTTGTCGCGGTCTGGATGGTTTCATTGACGTTCAGCCATTTCCCCGGAAACGCCATCATGATCTGGTTAAGCATAAATACGAGTGCAGTGAATACCAGCAGCATCGCGCCGACGTTAATGGCCAGGCGCAGCCCGTCGGTCGTTCCTCTGGCTATCGCATCCAGCAGGTTATTGTCTGTGGCGTCGGCCATTTTCATCTGGGTTTCCAGATCTTTAGGATCGGTCTCCGGAACAAGAATTTTAGCAGTAACGATCGCTGCTGGCGCAGACATAACCGAAGCGGCAAGCAAATGCTTGGCGAAGTAAAGCTGTTGCTCCGGATCCGAACCGCCCAAAAAACCGACATAAGCGGCAAAGACTCCCCCCGCAATCGTAGCCATTCCGCCAGTCATCAGGCACATGATCTCCGACCGGGTAAAATGCCCTAAATAGGGGCGGATCAGCAGAGGCGCTTCCGTTTGACCGATGAATACATTGGCCGCCGCCGCCAGGCTTTCCGGACCGGAAAGCTTCATCGTTTTAGCCATCAACCAAGCCAGGCCATAAATGATCTTTTGAAGAATGCCCAAATGAAAAAGAATCGCAGCAAGGGAAGAAAAGAATACGATGGTGGGAAGGACCTGAAAAGCAAAAATGTAACCAAACGTTTTCTGGTCCTTGACTAGCCCGCTGAAAAGGAAACCAGCGCCTTCCTCCGAGTAGCGCAACACAGCCTGAAAAAACTGGGCAACGCCGTCAAAAACCACGCTTACGCCAGGGATGCGCAAAATGAGGATCGCCAACAGAATTTGAAGGGTAATCCCGCTTCCTACCGTGCGCCAGTTGATGGCAGATCGCTTTACGCTCAGCAGGTAACAGATTAGAAGGAAAAAACCCATTCCCAGGAATGCACGCATCAAAGCCATGAAGGGTTCCCAAAACGCATCGCCGCCCATAATAGTGAAAGTTTCCGATTTTCGTAATTGGCCAAAACTAAATAAAAATGGGAATTTGATACGATTTCTTTTGTTCTACCCCGCAGATAATTCGGGCGAACGCTATTTTTGCAGCGCAAGTCCAACTTATGCCAAAACCATACATCATTGGAATAACCGGAGGGAGCGGATCGGGGAAAACGACCTTTGTGAGCCGGTTGCGACAGCTTTTTTCTGAAGCGGAATTGTGTATTCTCTCTCAGGATGATTATTACAAGCCGAAGGAGGAACAGCGCATGGATTCACAAGGTGTGATCAATTTTGACTTGCCAAAATCCATCGACAAAAAAGCCTTTCACCGGGATATTCTCTCGTTGATGGAAGGAAATTCCATCGTTCGGAACGAGTACACCTTCAACAACCCTCTGGCTTCGGCAAAGCTCCTGGAGATCTATCCGGCGCCTATTTTGGTGCTGGAAGGGATCTTTGTCATGCACTTCAAAAAACTAAGGACGTTGATGGATCTCAGCATTTTCCTCTATGCCAAGGAAAATCTGAAGGTGATCCGGCGTATACGCAGAGATCAGGCGGAGCGTAATTATCCGGTAGACGATGTGCTCTACCGCTATGAGCACCACGTGCTTCCAACGTTTGAAAAATACGTGAAACCTTACCTCGGGGAAGCGGACATCGTGATCAACAACAACCAAAGCCTGGAGCGGGCGCTGGAGGTATTAGCCGGATTTTTGCGCAACCGGTTGAGCGAAGCGGAAGGCGTCTAATCCTTTTGTTGTTGAAGCTCCTCCAGCTTCTTCAACACCTCCTCCGCCTCTGCCGTTTTCGCCGCATACCCTTTAATATCGCCCTTGCGTTGAAGCAGCATAGCTTCTTCGAGTAGTTTTTCGTACTGTTTGCTTAACGCTTTAGCCGGGTCTTTTTTCAGGAAGGAAAACATAAGTAACCTTTTGGTCCTAACATTTTCTTACCTGAATGGTTGTCAGAGAAGCCCCGTTTTATAAAAATTTCCTCAAAATCATCTGAATCTCCTGTTTTGATTTGTTCGGGAGTGGAGGCGTGAATTCTCGTTTTGTGCATCTCCCGGAACAAGCGGGCGACTTCCCGGACAAAGGCTTCGCCGATCAGGGCTTGAACATCCTCCAACGTATCGATTCCTTCTCCGGACCGGAACTTGTAGGTTTGCTCGTAATGTCCGGTCTCAAATTTAACGGACAAGCGGTTGTCCATTTTAAACACCGTGGTTTTCATCCCCGGCGTTTCCAGATAACCAATGATGCGCATAAAAAGGAGGGTTTAAAGCGATCCGGATTGAATATTTTGGGTTAAAAGCAGGTAGATTTCCCGGATATCCGGGTAGCCGGACAGGTATTCCAGATGCCTGCTGATCGTGGGTTGATCGCCCCGGATAGCCGGGCCGGTCTGGCTGGCCAAAGGCGGATTATCCTGAATTTTTAGCGCAGTTTCCAGGATCAAGGGATAGAGTAGGGAAGGAGCGAGGTTTTTGTCCTCCAGCAATTGGAACGCTTTGGCGTACAGGTGATTGACAAAATTATTGGAAATAACCGCGGCGAGGTGAAGCGTCAGGCGCTCGTCATCGCCGGCTTCTGCGACGTTTTGGCTTATTTGGCGTCCTAGATGCCTAAGTATCCCCAGATCGCCGGAAGAGGAGGCGTCGATGCAAACAGGAATTTGCTCAAAAGGCACGTTCCTGCCGGAGGAAAAGGTTTGCAGCGGGTAAAAAACTCCCCTGCGTTCGAAAAAAGGAGCAAGGACTTCTATAGACGTAGCGCCGGAGGTATGCACGGCAAAAAGGTCTTTCCTCACCTGATCATGGAGAAGCGAAGCGGCTTCAGGAATGGCTTGGTCGCTGACACAGAGAATATATAAATCCGCGTCCCGGCGAATAGCTTCCCAGTGGGAAGTCCAGGGCACTTGTAGGGGAGCGCAAAGGCGTTCTACTTTCTCCGGGTTTCGCCCAAAAACCTGAACCAAAGCAACCCCACATTGTAGCATCCGCCGCGCTACATGCGACGCCAGGTTGCCGGTTCCGATCAGCACAACCCCAGGGGTCACGCCGCCTTGGGTTTTCGCGCAGAAAGTCGGACCCCCATGCTGAATGCCAGCCCGACCATCATCAGCGACGAACCGAGCCAAAAGAGGTTGATCCCCGGAAACTCAATGGCTTCCAATACAATATAATCCGATCGCAACGAGTTCGTTGCTACATCAACCGGGACGGCGCTGCCGTCCTCCAGGCTCCGGGCCACGCGCAGGGTGATTTTCTCCGTTTTTGGATCCAGAAGGGGGAATCGCAAATGGAGCCCTAGTTCTTCCACCATATCTTTGAAGTCAAAAGCCTGTCCATTCCGGATCAGAAAAACCGGTTCGGCAGAGAAACGATTTCCTTCCGCGTTCATCACGCTTAACTGGGCCCCGACGGGCAGGTCGCCTTCCTCGGCTTGGTAGTCCGGATTAACCGGTTGCCTGTTGAAGCCATCAAAACGGATTTTTATTCCCAGGATTTCTTTTTCTTCCCCGACGCCCAGCGCGATGTTCTGGTAATTGAGATCTTCCTCGAAAGCGACGATCTGGCGAAGGAAATCCTCCGTTAACCGAAGCCGGGCACTCAACTCATTGATTTGAGCGGGGTAACTCAGCATCAGCTCATTCCGCAGAACGATAGCCGGTTCCGCCGTGAAAATCTCCTTTTCTTCTTCCCGTTCCACCTGAATGCGAGCCGATAACGCCAGGTCTCCCGGTTCCGGGCGATAATCCGGATGCTTCACCGAACGATTAATGGCCTTCAGCGATAGGGAATACCGTCTCACCAGCGTAGTATCTGGATTGTCCAACCGTACCGTATCCAGGAAACTCATTTTCTTTCCCTGAATCAATCCCACCGGACGGTAATTGAGGCTGTCTTCCCTTGCTTGACGTTGTTCCAGGTCGATCTCGACCGTTGCCAGGGAAGCGATATGGGTGAAAATATCTTTATTCCAATACCGCTTGGTCGATGGATTGGAAGCGGCAATTTTGGTAAACGACTTATCGTACAGAATATTCGGGTGAAGGTCGAATTCTTCCACCACCTTGCCTTGAGCATCTTTTCGCTTGAAATTGACGGTATAAGTTCGGGTATACACATTGAGGGTGTCGTGCACGTAAGTCAACTCGTAACCCGCCATCATCGTCGGCGAATTCTTAAACAACAGGATGTTTTTTCGGAGGGCTTCATCGTCGGCGCCTTCAATCAGGCCTTCCATAATGAAGGGGTTGTTGGAAATGATCTTTTTATTCAGCCCGGAAGCCAGGACGCCGACGATCATGATCCCAAAACCCGCATGGGCAAGAACCGAACCGGCGGCTTTGGCATTCCCTTGGAGGAAGCGGATGAGGTAGTCGGTATTAGACACCACCGTAAATATGCCCAAATACAATAACAACCAATATTGCCAGGCTTTTACCTCGATCCAGAGTCCTGTCAGATACGTCAATAGGAAGGACAGCGAAAGCGCTATACCCAGGTGAACCGAATACCGTTTAAGATGCTTCTTCCAATCCCATTCGCGGTACCGCAGGTGTTGAGCCAGTCCGGACAACAAGGTGATAAAAATGCCAATGTAGAGCTGATTTTTGTTGTAGTGCGCAATGGGTTCGGTGATCACTCTGCCTTGAAACGCCGGGTTGAAAAATTGCACGATTTTGTTGAAGACCGGCAACGAGGTCGACGCCGTAATGATCACGGCAGAGAACAAGAGTACCAGCGATCCGATAAACATCCAAAATTCCCTGGATGCCAGCGGTTCTTCTTTAGGAGGCGATGGGATGCCTTTATACCTGGCAAAAAACAGGCCGTACCCGCCAACGAAAGCCAGGACAAGAAAGAAGATAAGCTGCCATTCAAGCCCCATTTCCGTAAACGCATGTACAGAAGTATCGCCCAGAACCCCGCTTCGGGTGAGGAAGGTGGAGTAGACGATCAAGCCGAACGTCAGCAGGTAATAAACATAAGCGCTCCGGACGGACTGTCCGGTTTGGTTAGCGACGAGGTTGGTGTGAATACCGGCGATCAGGGTGAGCCAGGGTACCAGCGACATGTTCTCTACCGGGTCCCAGGCCCAGTATCCGCCAAAGCTCAGGGCTTCATACGCCCATGCGCCGCCCATCAGGATGCCCGTTCCCAGAATAGCCCCGCTAAACAAGGCCCAGGGTAAAGCGGGCTTAAGCCACTCCTGATGCCGGCGGGTCCATAACCCGGCGATAGCAAATGCAAACGGAATGGAGGTCGACGCAAACCCAAGGAACAGGGTAGGAGGGTGGATGGTCATCCAGTAATTCTGGAGCAGGGGGTTGAGTCCGTTGCCCTTGATCAGCTTCAGGTATTCGGCATTATTAAAGATGGGCGCATCCATCGTTTGGCGAAGCAACAGCAACGGATTCGAGCCAATTTTCACCGCATGCTCGCCAAAACCCAGGTAAATACCCAGGATCATGGAAACGACGACCGCCTGGATAAGCGAGAGCACCGCCAGGGTAGGCGCTTCCCAGGTTTTTGCCCTAAACATCAGCACCAATCCAAGAACCACGTGCCAGAACATCCAGAGCAGGAAACTGCCTTCCTGGCCTTCCCAAAAAGCGCTGAAGATGTATTTCATGGGAAGTTCCTCGGATACGTGGGACCAGACATACTGATATTCAAAATATTGGCGGATCATGAGGTAGAACATAACCCCGATCACCGCGAACAGACTGAGTCCGTGAACCGCAAAGGCGCCCCTTCCGATTTTCAACCACCCTTCCGATTCGGGAAGCGATTTTCGGGATTCTGCCAAAAAATAGCCCACCGAGGCCAGGAGCGCAGAAATAAATGCGGCAATGATCCCAAACTGACCGATTTTCCCCGGTAGCAGGTGCTCTCCAACGTATTGAATAGGTTCCATTAAATGGCTTCTCCTTTTATCTTGATCTCTTCGTCCTTATATTTGGAAGGACATTTCATCAACAATTCGGTAGCGACAAACGCATCCCCTTTCATTTCCCCCGTGACGACGATTTGCTCCGACAGCTCAAAGTCCTGGGGTTTGGCGCCAAGGAGGATCACTTGCCGCTCTTGCCCCTTGGTGTCTTTAATGTAGAAACTGAAAAAGTTGGGATCTTTTTCCGGATTGTAGACCATTTTCTTGTCCTTGCTCAATTGCCCGGCAATTTTTACCTTTTTTCCCATCGCGCTTGCATCGGAAAAAGAGGCATAGGTGCTGGTGTCTCCTGCGGCGTTGACCAGGAGGGCGATGGCAACGGCGATCATTAACATACCGATCAGATAGATCCGCTTCATGCTCTTTTTTTTATTGGACAAAATTAAACTTCATTTGTTTCTCAAACTCCCTTTGATGTCATATTGTTGTCAAAACAAAAGTTCAGAGAAGGCCAAATATAATCGATACCTTTGATTTTCCTTAAACTTCGATCTGTTTCATGAGCCAATTGATCGTCCGCTTAAAAGAGGCCAGCATCTTCCAGCAAGATAAGCTCATTTTGGAACAAGTGAATTTGCGCTTGAATAAAGGCGAATTTACCTACTTAATTGGCAAAACGGGCAGCGGAAAGTCGAGCCTGCTGAAAACCATCTACGGGGCGCTTCCGTTGACAAAAGGTCAGGGCGAAGTGGGCGGATTTGACCTGACGAAACTCAACCGCCGCTCCATTCCGTTGCTTCGTAGAAAGTTAGGCATTGTTTTTCAGGACTTTATGCTGCTCATGGACCGCACGGTGGAAAACAACCTTCTGTTTGCCCTGAAAGCTACGGGTTGGAAAGACAAGAAAGCGATGGCGTCCCGGGCAGAAGAAGCCCTCGCCCAGGTAGGCATGGCCAGCCATATTCGCAAAATGCCCCACCAGCTTTCAGGAGGAGAACAACAGCGCGTCGTCATCGCCCGCGCCATCATCAACCATCCGGAATTGCTCATCGCCGACGAGCCCACCGGGAACCTGGATCCGGAAACCTCCGATGACATCCTCCTGCTACTGCGCAAACTTTCCAAAGAAAATGAAACGGCCGTCCTCTTTGCTACCCACGATTACCGGATGCTGGAGAATTTTCCCGCGCGAATTGTCCGCTGCCTCAACGGACGCATCTTCGACGATCAGGAATTGGAAATGTAGCGATTTAGGAGGTACGAAGTACGATTTACGAGGTACGGGACCTACATCCTTTACATCCTTTTACGAAGTACGAAGTACGATTTACGAGGTACGGGACCTACATCCTTTACATCCTAAACACCCTTTCCCCGGAATTATTTTCTGCTTCCTTTTGTTCCTATACGCATAACCGGACATTTTGATCCGCATAAACTAAACCTTGCAGTTCGTACTTCGTAAATCGTACCTCGTAAATCGTACCTCGTAGTTCGTACTTCGTTCCGTGTTAATTTTACATCAATTCTGGCAAAGGGAGTTAAATTTCGGCGGGCATTTATCTAAATTTAGCCAACAAACACAGATCCAATGGCTTGGAGAAGATTAAATGGTCAGCAAATTGACCTTGAGATCAAGGAGGCCGTGGAGCAAACCATCATCCAGGAAACGAGTCTGGGCCACCGTTTAAAGGTTTGTATAGGATCAGATTCTCAAGTGCGCGGTGGCGTAGTGGAATTTGCGACCGTGATCGTTTTTTTAAGGGAAAAAAAAGGCGGGTTTATGTTCATTCAGAACACCCGCCAAACCAAACGGATGAGTTTGCGCGAGCGGATGATCCTCGAAGTTTCCAAATCGGTGGAAGTGGCGTACGCCCTGTGCGATCTCCTGGACCGTTACGATATTGCGCTGGAAGTCCACGCGGATATCAACACCGATCCGCATTTTCAGTCCAATACAGCATTGAAGGAGGCCATGGGCTATATTCTCGGCATGGGCTTTGTGTCCAAAGCCAAGCCGGATGCATACGCCAGTTCCTACTGTGCAGACAAGGTCGTCTGACCGGGTAGGACCGGTTTTTGGAAAACAAACGACCAACCACCTAATTCACTGCTTTCCTGTTCTCTTTTTCCAGATTGTACCGAATGTGTTCGACGACCAATTCGCCCATCGTAGAACAGCCCACGAACTTATCGCAATCATGGAAGTCGGTCAGTTCGGATCTAAGTTGCTCCACTTTTGCTGCGGTTGAAATCTCGTCGGTGGCCATTACCCGGAAGAGATGATTTACCTGGACGCTTTCGTTTTGCATGCGCATTGCCATCAGGCTTCGCTCTTCCAGCTGATATTGCCTCACGGTTTCTGCTTTCATGTGCTGGATACCCAAAAAAATAACCGGGTTGTTTTCCTTGAAAAACTGGGGAAGGTAAAACCTGCGTGCGCCTTCATAGGATTGCTGGTCGAAGTCGATAGCCCGCATCCGGTATTGATTGCCCTCGATGTCGGGAGTGATCGCTACTACGTAGTTGTAGGCGCGCATATCCCCGAGCAAACGCACAAAACAGCGTTCATTGAATTTGACAAACTCCTTGGCAATACGGATTTGGTTGAACACGGAGCTGGCGACGTATTTTTTCTGAAAGATATCTCCCGGAACGCCAACGATATGTTCTTCCACGAGGGTGTTTTCATTGTAGAAAAACAGCACGCTGTTGGGGGAAAGCAGGTTCTCGAGTTCAATTCCGTAAACTCTCGATGCGTCGGCCCGCTTGATGTAAAAATGGTCGTAGTTATCGTTGAGTTTGTTGATGATCCGTATGCGGAAAGGTTTGGAATTTCCAAAGGTGCAGTGGTCGATTCGGGCTATGGTCAGATGGTCAAAAACATCGATTTCGCCCTGGGTTTTGAGCAGGGCATAGATGTATTTCAATGCCTCGTAGATTTCCTTTTGCTCGTTTTCAGGGAAATAGACCGTTTCCCATAGGGTATCATTCCCTTCCAGGTCAAGCAACGGGATAGACGTTTGGTGGCGCAGCAAATCCTCGTAGTGGATAGGGAGGGGAACAGCGTGCCCGTAGTCCGCCAGGTATTGCTTTAAGGGTTCGCGAACGGGGTAGCTGAATTTTTTATGCGTTGGAACATTGCCTGGTTGCATGGGGTGGTTTGGTTTAAATATCCTCGGCGCCGGTTTTGATTTCTTCCACCACCTCCGGGTTGAGCAACGTGGAAACATCCCCAAGTTCGGAGGTTTCCCCTGCGGCGATTTTTCGCAGGATCCGGCGCATAATCTTGCCGGAGCGGGTTTTGGGCAGTCCGGATACAATTTGGATTTTATCCGGCTTTGCGATGGGGCCGATTTCCTTTGCTACCACTTCCAGGAGTTGATGCCGGAAAGCGTCTTCATCTTCTACGACGTCTGCGGTGATGACGTACGCGTAGATCCCCTGGCCTTTGATGTCGTGTGGGTAGCCGACTACGGCCGATTCGACTACATCGGGATGCTGGTTAATGGCGTTCTCGACTTCTGCGGTTCCAAGCCGGTGACCGGAAACGTTGATCACGTCGTCGACGCGACCGATAATGCGATAATACCCGTCTTCGTCCCGGCGGGCGCCGTCTCCGGTAAAGTACTTGTCGGGGAACGGCGCGAAATACGTCAGGCGGCAGCGCTCGTGGTCGCCATAGGTCGTGCGCAGCATGGATGGCCAGGGGAATTTAATACACAGCAAGCCTTCCACATCGTTCCCTTCCAACTCGCTGCCATTAGCGTCGACCAGACAGGGCTGCACTCCTGGGAGAGGCAGCGTTGCCAGACAAGGTTTTAAAGGGGTAATCCCCGCCAGCGGAGAAATCATGATCCCGCCGGTTTCGGTCTGCCACCAGGTATCCACGATAGGGCAGCGGTCTTTTCCTACATAGTGGTTGTACCATTTCCAGGCTTCTTCGTTGATGGGTTCTCCGACGCTTCCCAGAACGCGCAAGGTATCCAGCTTGTACTTCTCGACGTGGTGGTTACCCTGGGCCATCAGCGCCCGTATGGCGGTGGGGGCCGTATAAAAATGGGTCACGTTCAGTTTGTCGCACACTTCCCAAAACCGTCCGGCATGCGGGTAGGTAGGCACCCCTTCAAACATAATCGTCGTGGCGCCAGACAAAAGGGGCCCATAGACAATATAGGAATGCCCGGTGATCCAGCCGATGTCGGCAGTGCACCAGTACATGTCCCCCTCGTTGTATTGAAACACGTTGCGGAAGGAATAACTGGTATAGACCATATATCCTCCGCAGGTGTGCACTACCCCCTTGGGTTTGCCGGTAGAGCCGGAGGTGTACAGGATAAAGAGCATATCTTCTGCGTCCATCGGTTCTGCAGGGCAGCCGGGGGATTGACGGGGCACTTCGTCGTGCCACCATTTGTCTCTGCCTGACGTCATAGCCGTAGGCAAATCGGCGCATTGGTAGACCAGCACCGTTTCTACGCTGTCGCAGCCCATGCTGATGGCTTCATCCACTATCGGTTTAACAGGAATATGCTTGGCGCCACGGTGGTTGTAGTCGGAACACACCACCATCTTGCACTGTGCGTCTTTGATCCGGTCGGACAGCGAGTGGGCAGAAAACCCGGCAAAAACCACGGAGTGAACCGCCCCGATCCGGGCGCAGGCCAAAATGCCGATCGCCAGTTCCGGCACCATAGGCATATAGAAACATACGCGGTCTCCTTTTCGAACCCCATTGGATTTCAACGCGTTAGCGGCTTTGCATACTTCTTCGTGGAGTTGCCGGTAGGTCAGTATGCGGTTAGGAGCTTTCGTGTCATTTGCTTCCCAGATAATCGCCGCCTGATCGCCTCTGTTCTCCAAATGGCGGTCGAGACAGTTTTCTGTGATGTTGAGCTTGCCGCCAATAAACCATTGAACATTAGGGCCTTTGAAATCCCATTCCAGGACTTTTTCCCAGGGTTGTTGCCAATAAAAAGAGCGGGCTTCTTCTTCCCAGAACTGCTCCGGATATTCCACGCTTTTTTGATAGATTTCCAGGTATTGTTCAAAGGTTCGGATGGTGGTAGACATAAAATAGGTGTTTAAAAAGCTAAAAGAGCACGGTTGAGATTATACGCTGAAAATATACGGTATCCTGAATAAAGATCGAATTTTTTAGAAGTATTGGCTGGAAAAAACCAATTGACTGGTACGAGGGGGCCCCTTCCTTGCGGTTTTGCAAGGAGTGGGACGGCAAACGGGATAAGTAAGACGCCGGTCGGGGGACTTGCTGATAGTTCCGCACAAAATCGGAGAATTTCGGCGAACAGAGAACAGCGTAGTTCCGCTTTTCCAATAATTCTATACCTTTGCGCCACTAAAACTAGAGGCATGGTGGAACCGAAAACACAACAAACGACGGATACGCTATTGATGGTGCGGCCGGCACATTTTGGATTCAATGAAGAAACGGCAGGCAATAACGCGTTTCAGGTCAACGACGAATCCCTTTCCATGGAGGAGATCCAGGAGCGGGCGAAAAATGAATTCGATGCGTTTGTCGCTAAGCTTCGCGCTGCGGGCGTGGAAGTCATCGTCGTTGAAGACAACAGCGACCCGTTTACCCCGGATGCCGTATTCCCAAATAATTGGGTGACCTTCCACGAAGATGGCGCCGTGATCACGTATCCAATGTTTGCTCCCAAACGCCGGCTGGAGCGCCGGGAGGATGTGCTGGAAGCCCTGAACCAAACGTTTTATATCGACGACCGGCTTAAACTAGAGTGGCACGAGGGGCAAAACCGCTTTCTGGAAGGAACCGGCAGTATGATCCTCGACCGCCCCAACCAATTGGTCTATGCCTGCCTGAGCGAACGCACCCATGAAGATTTGCTGGAGGAGTTCTGCACCTTCACCGGGTATGAAAAAGTCGTTTTTCATGCGGTAGACGGGAAAGGCCAGCCCATTTACCATACCAACGTCATGATGGCGCTGGGAGAAACCTTTGCCATTATAGCGCTGGATACCATCGCCGACCCTAAAGAGAAAGCAAAGGTATTGGCCCATGTACACCAGTCCAATAAAGAAGTCGTCGAGATTTCCCTGGAACAAATGATGGCCTTTGCCGGCAATATGTTGCAAGTGCACAACAAAGCCGGACAGACCTTCCTGGTGATGTCCGAGCAGGCCTACCTGTCGTTGAGCGAAAACCAGATTGCCCGTATTCAGGCGCATACCCAAATCCTGTATAGCCCCATCCCAACAATTGAAACCTACGGAGGAGGCAGCGCCCGGTGCATGATGGCGGAGGTGTTTTTGCCGAGAAGAGGGTAGGGGGTGTGCCATGCCTTAGACTGAAATATCGGGAGCTCCCCTGGTCTTTAACTTTTTTTTTAAATTTATAATCTTTTTAAGATTAAATTTAAGTTAATTCTTATAAAAAAGCAATGTTTTCTAATTTTCAGCCATCTTTGAAAATTTCCTTTTGATTCCCTCTTGCTCAAGGCGTTTTTATTCTAATGATTTAGCAAAGGAGAAAAAATCTAATTTTCCAATGATCCTTTAAACGGCTGAATATTAGTATCAAATCTAACGTAGAGTTAATATGGATTTCAAAAGGGGAGGTTAATTTTGCCAAAAGTTTTGGTCATTCTCATTGTATCACAAAATTAACTAGTTTATGAAATTGTCTTATGCGTTAAAGGCGCTCGGAACGGCGGCACTCCTCATAGCTGTTCAATTTGGCGCTTTGGCTCAGGTTACTACCTCGTCTTTGGTTGGTATTGTAACTGATACCGAAAAAGAAGTTTTGATTGGAGCCAACATTGTCGCCGTACATAATACTTCAGGCACTACCTATGGGACTGCTTCGGATGTAGATGGGACCTATCGCATTCCCGGGATGCGTATTGGCGGTCCATACACCATTACCTTTTCCTACACAGGCTATGACGAGAAAATTATTGAAAACATCTATCTGAGTTTGGGTACTGCTTCCACCCTTAACGTTGAGTTGAATGAAATTGCCATCGAATTGGAAGGGATAGTAGTCACTTCCACCAGAAACGCTTTGATTTCCAGTGACCGTACTGGCGCTGCTCTTCAATTTGACACCCGGGCGATCAATTCGCTGCCTACTATCGGCCGTACCATTAACGATATTACGTCCTACAATATTTATGGAAGAGGTAGTTCGTTTGCCGGCCAGGATAGCCGTTTTAACAGCTTTACGATTGACGGGGCTGTTTTCAACAACGGCTTTGGCTTGGGTAGTTCAGCAATTGCTGGCGGCCGTACCGGCACAACGGCTATTTCGCTGGATGCACTGGAAGAATTGCAGGTGAATATTGCTCCTTTTGACGTACGCCAATCGGGGTTCGCCGGAGCAGGCATTAACGCCGTTACGCGCTCCGGGACAAACGAGTTCTCCGGTTCTGCTTACCACATCTGGAGAACGGATGACATGGTTGGGGAAAAGGCAGATGGGCAAAAGATTCCTGCTGTGGTCATTGACGAAAAAACGACCGGTTTGCGCTTTGGGGGTCCGATCATCAAAAACAAACTGTTCTTTTTTGTCAACGCCGAGCAGTACAAGAGTACCAACCCGGCCCTGAGCTGGCAGTTAAGCAAGGCTGGCGCTACGGGTAACGTCTCCCGCGTAACGGAAGCTGACCTCCTTGATCTCTCCAAGTTTATGAAGGATAATTTCGACTATGACATGGGGCAGTTGGAGGACTTCAATAACGATGTGACCAGCGAAAAGGCAATGATCCGTTTGGATTACAACATCAGCAACAAGCACAAAGCATCGCTTCGGTATTCCCATCACAACTCGGAGTCAGAACAGCTGATCAGTGGTTCGAACAGTAGCTTCACCGCTGGAAACGGAAACCGCCAGAACTCCCAGCCTGCGATGTCTGCTGAAAACACGGGGTACATCATTTTGGACAACACCCGTTCTATTGCGTTTGAATTGAACTCCATCCTGAGCAATAAAGCGTCTAACAACTTTGTGGTCACCTTCAACAAGCAAATTGAAGACAGGAAATTCCGCACCCAGGTTTTTCCAACAGTGGATATTTTAAAGGATGGGACAACGTATACAACGGTAGGATTTGATCCGTTTACTCCAAACAACCAGTTGAATTACAGCACGCTGAACGTTGTAAACAACTACAACTTGTCTGTAAATAAACACTACTTCACGTTTGGTCTGGGGTATGAATTTTTCCAATCCAATAACGTCTTCTTCCCTGCCTCGAACGGCGTTTATGTGTACAACTCCATTGAAGACTTCAAAACGGCAGCGCTGGCGTATAAAGCCAACCCAAATGCAACGGTTTCCCCTGTTACCGTAAACCGGTACAACCTTCGTTACTCTCTGTTGCCAGGAGGGGCGGAACCGCTTCAGGTGTTGAAACTCTCCACGTTCTCCGGGTATGTACAGGATGAGATTCAGGTTTCAAATAAGTTGAAAGTCACGGCTGGTCTTCGCGCCGATTTGTTCATGTATGACGACGGCACTGCCGCTGATTTCTATAACCCCGTAGTGGGCGCCCTTACTTTTAAAGATGAAAATGGGGAAAACCTCGCCATCAACACGGGAGCATTCCCTAGCGCGAACCTTCAGCTTTCTCCGCGTTTGGGCTTTAATTATGACGTAACCGGAAACCAAACAACGCAGCTTCGCGGCGGTACGGGGATTTTTGTCGCTCGTATCCCTCAGGTGTTGGTATCTAACCAGTTGGGGAATAACGGCGTGAACACGGCCGTTATCAACGTAACGAATACAACTGCTTACCCCTTTACTCCTGATCCAAGCCGGTTCGCTCCATCTTCCACGGATATCACCAAACTCTCTGGGTACGTTATCAACGCCTCCAAAGAAGATCTGAAATATCCCACGGTTTGGAAAAGCAACCTGGCCATCGACCAGCAACTTCCGATGGGCTTTATCTTCACTATCGAGGGATTGTACAACAAGACCCTGCAAGGGTTGCGTTATATCGATGCCAACCTGAAAGGTCCGGACCGCATCTTTACCGGCGCGGATAATCGCGACCGATTCCCTGCTTCCGGCTTAAGCGGATCTGCCGTAACTCCCGCCCGTTTTATCAACCCGGTCATTTCGAACGCGTTCATTCTTTCCAACACGGATGCGGGCTATTCCTATACCTTCACCGCTAAACTGGAAAAACCAGCGATCAAAGGCTTCGGGGGTTCCGTGGGATATACCTATGGCAAAGCTACCGATTTACAATCGGTAGGCAGTACGGTTCAGGCCAACACGCCATCTGCTATCGGCCAGAACTATCTGGAGGAATCTTACGCGGATAACGATTTTCGCCATCGCTTAGGAGGATACCTCACGTACCGGATAAACTATGGCGGCCAGTACGGTGGTTCTACTGAAATTACCCTGGCAGGAACCAGTTCAAGCGGTTCAACCCACAGTTATATTTATGGTAATGATTATAACGGAGACGGTCAAGGTAATAATGATCTCCTTTACATTCCAAACGCAGGCAATCAGATTCTTTTCCGTCAATTTACTTCCGGAGGTGTTACGTTTACGCCAGAACAGCAGCAAGCAGCCTGGGAAAACTTCATCAAAGCCGATGAATATCTGAATTCTCGCCGCGGCCAATATGCAGAGCGCAACGGCGCCACAACGCCATGGTTTACCAGAGTAGATCTTTCTATTGTTCAGGAACTGTTTGTTAAGGTTGGGAAAAAGCGGAATGCTATTCAGCTTCGAGCCGATATCCTCAACTTCAGTAACATGCTGAATGACAAGTGGGGCGTTAACTATATCCGGCCCGCAAGCAGCTTTAACCTGACCACCCCGCTGACTTTTGGAACGGTATTGGCTGACGGAACGCCTAACTTCCAGATGGCAACCACCAGAGATGCTGCCGGCAAAACGGTTCTGCTGGACAAACCTTATGTGAAGAGTATCAACGTTGGCTCTGTCTGGCAGGCTCAGTTTGGTATTCGCTATATCTTCAACTAACTGTTGATAAGGAAAAGATCTATTTAAAGATCTTTGGACAAAAGAAGAAAGGGGGCGTTTCCAAACCGGAAACGCCCTCTTTCTATTTGAGGATTATCTGATTTGCCCCTTGGGGGATCACGCACGATTTTCCGACCTGATCCATATATTCATGGGAATCCTTATTCACATAGTGCCAAAAACATTGGACCTGGTCTTTAAAGATTACCACCTCGACATACCCATGATCCCTGAGGTTAACATATTCCAAATCCTGGTTTTCCGGGTGCGCATACAATTCTTTCTCCCATCTTAAAACGGTCTCTAAGGGATTGCCGGAGTCCCAGTTGCCCGACGAAATGGAAGGTACCCCCACCTCAACGGCTATTGGTTTTGTTGTATGAAATGGATCAGGTATTTCGAACGCCCAGGAACAGTGACTATCCCCGGAAAGGAATAGGATATTCCTGATGGAATTCAATGAAAAGGAGCTGAGCACTTCATTTCGTTCGCCGGGATAGCCAGACCAATTGTCCGCTTTTCGCGTTGCTATATTGGGGATAACCGGTGAGAAATTGTACTCCGCAAAAAGCACGGGGTTGCCAATCAGTTTCCACGTTGCCTTCGTCTTTGTCAGGCCATCGATCAACCATTCCGATTGCCGTTGTCCGAGCAGGCGTCTTTCAGGGCTGGTGAACCCCCTTTCAGTCGGGGCCATTTGTTCTGTTCTTCCCTCCAGGCGGCCATCTAACAAAAACAGTTCAGCCAATTCCCCGAAGGATACCTTCCGGAAAAGTGCGGGTTGATCCTTGATGGCGACCCATTCGTAAAAAGCTTTTCGGGCATGCTTCTTTCGTTCTTCAAAATCGCCTTCCTCTTCAGGGTTATGCCCTTGAGCTCCTGTTTGATAGGCGTCGTTGGCTATTTCATGATCATCCCAAATATGAATAAATGGATGCCGTTGATGGGCATATCTCAATTGGGCATCCAAACGGTATTGGGCGTATCTGGTTCGATAATCCAGCAAAGTGACTAACTCTTTTTTGGGCAAAGGGATCCGGTCGCTGAGTTCAATAAACCGGGCAGAAAAACCTTCATAGATATAGTCTCCAAGGTGAACGACAGCGTCTATTTTCTCCTTTTTATCCCCAATAGCTTGAAATGCGTTGAAATACCCCGCTTCATAAGCGTTGCAACTGATTACAACCAGCCTGATGGAATCTGGATTTTCCGGCAGGGTTTTTGTTCGTCCAACAACGGATGTTTTGCCATTGAAGGCAAAACTGTACCAATAGTACCTGCCTGGTTGGAGCCCGGAAACCAATTGTTTTACCGTATAATCACGGGTATGATCCGTTTTTATAACCCCTTTTTGGACGATCTTTTTTTGCAGGGAATCGAGTGCTATTTTCCAGGACAACTCGATCTCTCCCTCATATTCGGGGGTAACCCGGGTCCAAATAACCAGTTCACGGGAGGTGGGATCCCCAGAGGCTACTCCATGGTAGAAAGGGGCCAGGCTTTTTTCAAAAAAGGATTCTGTTTCGCCTGCCATGAATATGGGTAACGCGGAAGAGGCATTTCGATTACATGACCAAAAGGTTAGTGCCGTGATGAAAAACAAACAAGCGGATAATGGAGTTTTAGACATGGGAGCTACGCGGTTAAGTGGGAAAAGACTAAATCGTTGTATTGGAGCAGGGAGAATTTACAGTTATATCCATGGCGCGAAGTGGTTTGGGAAACATCCAATTTACTTCGTTTGCTTAAGGAAGGGATTGGAACGTCCAACTTTTTCTAAGTATAGATCAAAGAATTCTAACCCTTTTATTGAAAATTATTTCGATCCCTCTTTTTGAAAAGCTATGACGTCAACCAAAAAAATCGGCCTCGCCCTCTCCGGCGGCGGCGCCCGGGGGGTCGCGCACATTGGAGCGATCCAGGCGCTGGAAGCGCATGGAATTTTTGCGGACGTATTGTCTGGCGCAAGCGCCGGGGCTATCGTTGGAGCCCTTTATGCTGCCGGGAAAACGCCCGCAGAAATGATGGATTTTGTAAAAGACAGCAGCTTCTGGAAGATTTTCCAGATCGGCTTGCCCATAGATGGCCTGGCAAAACTGACTTACCTGAACGAACGGCTGGCCGATACGATCGAAACCGACGATTTTTCCTCACTAAAAAAGGAATTGCACATCGCCGTCGCCAATTTGAACAAGGGCAACTGCGAACTTCGAAGCAGCGGAACGCTTTTTTCTACGGTGATGGCTTCCTGTGCCGTGCCGCTGATCTTCAAGCCCATTGAACTGAACGGCGACGTGTACGTCGATGGAGGATTGCTGAACAACCTGCCGGTTGGCCCGCTGCGGGCGGCATGCGATATCGTGATCGGCATTAATGTCATGCCCAACGTGCCGGTACCTGCCAAGGCAGTCCAAACGGCCCTCGGTATTGCCATCCGATCGTTTGAACTCTCCGTGTACGCCAATACCATTCCCAGCCTCCGTCAATGCGATGTTGTCATAGAACCGAAATCGCTCCACCAATACCACATTTTTCAGTTCAATAAATTCCAGGAAATTTACGACATCGGCTACCGGGCAACCCTGGAGGCTATGCCGGAAATACTGGCGCTTGTGGGTGGTTAGTGGTTGGTTCAACTGCGTACCTGAGGCAAACTTGACTCGCTTTTAATGACTTTTGACCCGACGTAGCGGATAGTCTGTACGGGAAAGTTAAATATTTTTCAAAAAATTAACTTAAAAAAATAACTTGTATAATATATTATATAAAATACTTTCTTAATAAAACTTTGTTAGCGCTGGGCTCTTGCCTCGCGCTCAGTATCTATTTGAGGCTCCAGCCTCTACCACCGTGTCCGTCCACCGTCTAATTAATGTACAGCCTTTGGAAGGGAATAATCGTTTCCCCGGCGCTCAGGTTGTTGAGTTTGCGCACCGTTTCCAAGGTGATCCCGTATCTTCTGGAAATGCTGGTCAGCGTTTCTCCATCCTTTACGATATGGATACGCCGGGCTGCAGATTTAGTTTCCCATGTATTCGGGCTTTTGGGTACCATGTTTACATTATACGAATCGGGTCCTGCCGAAGGAACGGCGGTTTTTGCCGTATATTCATAAGGCGCCGGAGCGGTAAGGGCCGGGTTGTTTTTCAGGTAGGCATTGGGATCCGTCACGGGTTCGTATAAGGGCTGATTGGAATTATACGCACCGGGAACGGGGCCGTAATATAGCTGGGAAGAAGCAGTCGTAGCGGGAGCCGGCGAGGGGCTCTCCGAATAGGAGCGCGGCGTTAGTTCGTTAGCAGCGGAGGCCGTTTCCGTCCAATAGGGATCCTGATAGTATTTGCTGGTTGGGGTGGTTGGAGGATTGACGGTTTCGTAGGAATCCAGGGCGCCGCGATCTTCCGAAGGTTCGCAATCGGACGTTTTAACTACATCTCCGGGGCGAAGGACCGTAGTGGGGGAGAGGTTGTTGAAATAGCGGAAGCGCTCTTCGGTATACCCGTATTTTCTGGCGAGAGAACCTGCGGTTTCTCCGGTTTGAACGGTTACGGTCTCCTGCGCGCCGACCCACGCCGGAACGGCGCCCGACGCAGCCGGCTTATTTGGAGACCTGGATTGCGCCGTAGCGGGGAAGTCATAGGAATCGGCCTTAGCGGGGGGTTCTATGAACAATTTCATCCCCGGATAAAGGGTCGTATTGTTGTCCAGGTTATTCCATGCCTGGAGATCGGAAACATAGAGTTGGTAGCGGCGGGAAATACTAAACTGACTTTCCCCTTTTTCCACGACGTGTATTCTGGGGGCGTATGTTTTGTTCGCCGGCATCTGCATCTGGTCGTAACTGGCAGGGCTTCTGGAGGTCATGGTCCCTTCCATAATCCGGGCCATTCCCAGTTCGCAGACCCGTCGGAGGTAATTTTCTGCCTCCGTCCCATTGACCCGTTTGAGCTTGAAACTGGAATTCACCGATCCGCTGCGCTCCTCCACAATTCCAAATTCAGGAACTACATAGATGTCCAGATAGTTATTAGCCGTGATATAGGTTTGCCGGAAAACATAGGTTGAGCAAGGTCCATAGCCGGCAATTTCCATATAGAAGACCCTGCCGCGGGCGTCGTTTGCCGAGAGATCCCCGGTAGTAGAACGGCCGTCACGGAAAAAGTCAAAGCGGTATTGCGCGGAGGTAGCCGAAACGGCCACGCCCGTGTTCTTGTAGTAGTTGGCCTGGCGGACTTGGGCTACCCGGTATTGTCCGTTTCCAATGGGAGAAACAATATAAAATTGATGAATTTTATTGTTAATGGCATCCATCAAGGCAGGCCCCAGAATGGAACGGTCCTGGGAATTACAATTGATCATGGCGGCAGGAAGAGAAGGCTGGACCGGGGATTGGTTTTCAAGACCGATTTCCAGTAATAATTTTTCGGTCTCGCTGATAAATACCGAGTAAATGATAAATTCGCTACCCGCCTTGGTCTCTGGATATACGTATTCGAGGCGGTCTACGCAATTCGGATCGTAATATAAAAAGTAAGAAGCGGCGAATAACGAGTTGCCTAAAAAAAACAGGATCAGCAAGTTAGATAGAACAAGCAGATTTTTCATGGTATCAGTGTCTTAATTGGGGGATAAGGTACAAGGAATCAGCCATTTAATCAATGGGTTTCGCGAAATGCGCTCTTAGTGTAAACGAAAAAGGAAATAAAAATTGAGAAGACCGGGAAATCTGTTGTCCATTAACCTTCTCCATCGTATTCTGCCTACCGCCTGTCGTCTATAAAAGTGTCCTGGGTCTGAAACTCCTGATCCGTAGGGGTTTCTTGAAACTGGACCCGCAATTGGTATTTCGAAGAGAACGATTTGATCACCGGTCCCATCATGGTATTCAGGATTTCTTTTGCCTGAGCCCGGGCTTTATCGTAGGCATCGCTTTGATTGATATCCCTTCGGAATTCTTCCCTCAGCACGTTAAACGCCCGGTTAAAATCTTCGTCTGTGACTTCCCGCATCCAGCCGATAGACAGGCGGTCGAACTTAGGGTACACTTCGTGCGACAAAATAACTGGTTGTGGAAGGGTAACGGTGACGACCTGGTTGTTGGGGTTCAGGCTGACCTTGAAAAAGGCTTCCAGCCGGAATCCAATCTTGGCAATGCTTATCGCCGAAATCTCTACTTCCGTGGAGGATACGTTGACCCCAAAAAATTTGGTTTTCATTTGTTTGCTCAGCCCCTTCTTATCCCGCACTTCGTAAGTAGCCAGTTCGGCAATCACTTTTTCCACTTTTTCCTGCAGCAGCCCTTCTGCTTTTCCAAAATCCTGGATGGCGGCGCGGTCTTTCAGTTTTTGCAGGAAAGGAGCAAGGCCTTCCGTAATTGCAATCCCGCAAGGCGTTTCCACCTTATTTCCTTTTCCATAGATGGTACCATCATTCATGGGCACCATAGGGGCGATAATGCTGTTGACCAGCGTACAGGTGTATTTGGAAGCCACCTCAAAAAGGATTTCCGTTGCGCCTTTAAACTGGTTGTCGTACCAGGTTTGATAAATAGCTGAAGTGGAATCCTGTAGCAGCAAAAAATCTTCGTAATAGAGATTGCGAAGGTAGGCATGCTGCTTTTCATAAGCCGCCGGGATCTGCTTTTTCTGTTCGGCGCTAAGCCCCATGCGCGTAGCCACGTGCATCAGCATGCTCATGTTCAGGTCGTAGATCAACTGGTTAAATTCCCTGCGGTAACGCCGGGGGTTGGTCAGAATCGCCAGGGCGTATTCTTCATTGACGTCAAACTGAAAATCGGCGGGCATGTAGTTGATTTGCATCTCCTTGGGAACCCGCGTGAAATTTTTTCCTTTATTCGGAAACATCTTCAGCCCAATAACCGCAATAAAACTGAGGATTAGCACCCCAAGAAGGATTTGGCCGATTTTAAGCCCTTCGTGTTCTGTTTTCGCTTCCTGCCTCATATTGAGAATTAAGCTTCAAAATTAATACTTTTGACTTAGGATTGTTCGGGTCTCCCGGTTCAATGCTGGAATGAAACGCAAAACATGATTTCCGATCATACAACGCTCAACTGCAGGGGAAGGTTGGTAAACTTGTCCAAACCCCTTATCATGGGAATACTGAACCTGACGCCGGATTCCTTCTACGATGGCGGAAAGTGGAATTCCCTGGATGACGCGCTGCGCCAAACGCAACGCATGCTGGAAGAAGGCGCCTTATTTATAGACATCGGCGGTATGTCCACCCGGCCCGGAGCGCGCGCCATTGGCGTGGAAGAGGAGTTGCAACGGGTGATTCCGGTCCTGACCGCGCTTCGGGAACGGTTTCCCGAGGCTTTGTTTTCTGTCGACACGGTGCATGCCCGAGTGATCCGTGAGGCATGGGACCTGGGGATCGCCCTGGTGAACGACGTGTCTGCCGGGAGCATGGACCCGGAGGTTTTTCCTGCTATTGCCCAGCTCCAGATTCCCTATGTTCTGATGCACATGAAAGGGGCTCCCCCCGATATGCAGGCGGCCCCGGAATACGAAAAAGGCCCGGTACTGGAGATCCTGGATTTTTTTATCCGCCAGGTGGGCATTTTAAGAGGCCTCGGCATAAAAGATGTTATCCTTGATCCTGGGTTTGGTTTTGGAAAGACCCTTCGGGATAACTATCGCTTGCTTCAGGAACTGGACGTTTTTAACATGCTGGGACTTCCTGTTCTCGTAGGAGTTTCCAGAAAATCGATGATCTATAAGGCATTGGGAACAGGACCGGAAGGCGCTTTGCACGGAACGACGGCTTTGCACATGGTGGCCCTGCAAAAAGGAGCTAAAATACTTCGGGTCCACGATGTGGCCCCAGCCCGGGATGCCATACGTATGTGGGAGGAATTGGAGTATGCCCGCCAAACAGCCATGCCGACATGACAGAAGAGCGGATCATCGAAATCGCCCTGAGGTATTTGCGCGGCCACTACAAATACCGGCCCAGAGTCGACGAAATTGCCATCCGGGCGCGGTTGCGCGGAGGGCAGAACCTTGTTGCAGACGGTATGCTGTCGTTCACTACCCCTCAGGGAACTCCCTTTACTATAACCTTCGAGGCTACCGATTACTTCAAACGGGATGAATTGTGGTATAAAGTACTATGGCCTCTGGCCTTCTGGGATGCCGGCGCGGCAGCCTCTGTGGTCGGGAGCTTTAGTATCCTTTTTCTGCATTGGAACAAACATCTCGGCCTCATGCATTCCTGGCCCTATCTGTTCTGGGCGATTGCTTTTCTTGGCGCGGTTATTCTGACCCTCCTCGTTTATAAAGTCCTGTTGCCTTTGCGGCGATACCGGTATGTGTACGCGATTGAACAGTTTAAAGCCTATTTTGCCGACGACCAATGGGTGACTTTTTCCTCGGATGTCTTTCCTGGGTACGAAGATCCCCTGTTCAAAGAAGTTCGAGAGCGGTGTATATACAATGGATTTGGTTTGCTCGAGATCCTGCCGGACGAAAAAGTGAAACTCCACCTGACCCCGGCAAGGGGAGCCCTGGCAGGGCGCAAAACGCGAAAACTGGTCTCCTTTCTGACGGAAAGCGACTGGTCTAAGGCTGTTCAGGGGCGGATGCGATCGGTAAATTGGAGGGATCGGTTGGGTAGGTTCCTGGTGCGGGTAGCCAAACGCCCTGAATTAGACGATTTGCTCCGCTTCAAACGGCCTATCTGGCGCCAGTTAACGATTTGCACCTTATCCACGATGCTTCTCGTTGCTGTGCTGATTCGCGAATACGGGCGGCGGCCGCTAATCTATGAGAACGAAGAAGCCTTTGTGAAGCGAATGGAAGCCCTGTCCGCTCAACTTGAGGCAAAAGGCCCCGAGTCGAATATTCCCGTCCTGCTGGATTCCGCCTCCGTTTGGCCCTTTGAAAAAAATACCCTGCCTTACCTGAAACTCATTCCGGAAAGTTTACCTGCCCAAGCCCGGGTTTCTTTTACTTCCGGCTATTTGGCCTATCAGTCGGGGAAGCTGAAGACCTATTCTTGCGATCAGGCTTTCCAGGCGGTAAAAGGGAAATTTGTGGTCTTGTCCGGAAGTTTTTTCGATCTGGATTATCTGAAAAGCATTCTTTTCCGTTTGAGAGAAAACAGGATACCCGTTAATGGCCTTTGGGCTGAATGTTTGTTCCCCAAAAGAGGCTATTATGTACTGATTCTGGAACAAGCTTATAGTAGCCTGGAGGAAGCGGAACGGGCGCAAGGAGATCTTATCGCCTTTTTGGTAAGTCAGGGACTCCTGCTCGAAACCCGGATTGAACGGGTGGAAGGAGAATAGACAAAAGCTTACGCCTTGAACGTTTGGCCGTTTTGAGCCATGAACCTTGATTTGAAGAAAACATGCGAAATATTAATTGCAGTACCTATGCCGAACGTATCTAAACGATCCCAGGAAGTGCCCTTGTCCCCTTTCCGAAAACTGGCAACCCTAGCCGAACAGGTTAAGCAGGAGGGGCGAAAAGTGTACCATCTCAATATCGGGCAGCCCGATATTCTTACTCCGCCGGGGGCAATAGCCAGACTAAAAGAAATGCCTTTTTCTATTGTCCCGTATACTCCTGCCGAGGGGCTGTATTCCTTGCGCAAAGCCATGGCTTTTTATTATGGCCGTATGGGCATACCGGTTGTTCCAGAGGAGGTAGTCATTACCACCGGAGCTTCTGAAGGGCTTCAACTGGCCTTGTTGACTTGTTTTGAACAAGGGGATGAGGTGATCATTCCCGAGCCGTTTTATGCCAACTACAGTGGATTTGCTCAGATTGCCGGGGTGCGGGTCGTACCGGTTAAGAGCAATATCGAAACCGGTTTTACCATGCCGGGCATTTCGGATTTTGAAGCGTTAATCACCCCGCGCACAAAAGGTATCCTGTTGTGCAACCCAAGTAATCCGACCGGAACGTTCTACCCTAAGGAAGTCGTCCTTGCCCTGGGCGACCTCGTTCGAAGGTATGGCCTGTTTCTTTTGGTGGACGAAGTGTACCGGGATTTCATCTACGACGGGCAGAACTTTTTTTCGGCCATGGAAATCAGTGGACTGGAGGATCATGTCATTCTGATCGACTCGGTTTCCAAGCGGTTTAGCGCTTGCGGCGCCAGAGTAGGCGCCCTGGTTACCCGAAACCGGGAGGTGATTGAACAGGTCTCGCGATATGCCAAGCTGCGACTTAGTCCTCCTTTTCTCGGCCAGATACTGGCGGAGTTTATGCTGGAGGAAGCGTCGGAATACCTCGGACCAGTCATTTCGGAATACAATGCCCGCCGCAATATCTTGTTCGAACGGCTCTCGGCGATACCGGGCGTCGTTTCCTATAAGCCCGGCGGCGCATTTTATTGCTTTGCCAAATTTCCGGTAGCGGATGCCGACCATTTTTGCGAATGGCTTCTGGGGTCGTATTCCTACAAAGGCGCTACCGTCATGTTGTCCAGCGGAAGCGGATTTTATGCCACCCCTGGATTAGGCATTGACGAGGTCCGCATTGCGTATATCCTTAATCAAACCGATCTGCATTCAGCTATGGATGTATTGGAGCAAGCCTTGGCTGTTTACCCCGGGCGGCTACAGCCGGTTTAAGGGCAGATTCCAGGCCTTCATCGCTGGGTTTCGACAAATTGTCCATGAATAGTGGTAGAACGTGGATTATATTTTACCTTTGCAGGGCTAAAAAATAACCGTTTAATCAGGCCGTTAGGCAAGCAGGCTTTTGTAGCGCTACGTGGCGCTTTTCGCCCAAAAAAATGTGTTTTTGAATGGATCGTAATACGATAATTGGGTTATCCCTCATTTTTGTTTTGTTTTTTGCCTGGCAATATGCTACCGCTCCTTCCAAGGAGGACATGGCAGCGCAGAAAAGAACCCAGGATTCCCTGGCCCGGGTGGAGCGGTCAGCGGATAGCCTCGCCAGGCTAAAAACCGAATCCTCCGCTGCCAAGCCAGCCTCGTCCGTTGCGGACGACTCGATACGTATCCAGCAGTTGTCTGGAAATTTCGGTCCTTTTGCCGCCGCAGCGGTGGGCAAAGAAACCGAGGTGACTCTGGAGAATGAGCTGCTCCAAGTGACCTTTACGACCAAAGGGGGCAAGATCAAGAAAGTTTTGCTCAAGCAATATGCCAAAATGGAGCGGGGCAAAAACCGGAAGGATGTCAAAACGCCGCTGGTGTTGCTCAACTCCCCTAAAGATCTCATGAACTTTGTACTCCCCATTAAAGGCGTTTCTGGAAATGGGATCAATACCGGCGACCTGTATTTTGAGCCGGCCAAAGAAGGCAACCAACTTATTTTTAGGGCAAATGCCGGAGAAGGAAAATATTTTGAGCAGCGCTATGTGCTGCCTTCAAATGATTATAAACTCGATTATGCGGTCAAGCTGGAAGGTTTGGACCAGTATATGGCGTCGGGCGAGGATATGGTGACCCTTAACTGGGTGAATTATCTGGGCAAGATCGAGAAAGCTACCCGCTACGAACGCACCTACTCCACCCTGTATTTCCGCCCGGAAGAGGGCAGGGTAGGCCGCTGTTCCCCAACCGCCAATTCCGACAAGGAAGATGCAGAAAGCGCGCCCCTGAAGTGGGTGTCGAGTAGTAACCAGTTTTTTAACACCACCTTGTTTGCTGAAAAGGCCTTTGCTTCCGGGGTAATGGAAACAAAATCCCTGCCGGAAACAGCCGATTACATGAAAGTGACCTCCACTACGCTGCAAATCCCGGTGAGCGAAGTGACTGGGGGCAGCGGGTTTGCCATGCATTTTTACACTGGCCCGAACGAATTCAAGCGCCTCCATGAAATGGGGTACGGCCTGGAAGAAGTGATCCCGTTTGGCCGGAACATCCTGGGCACCATCAACCGCTGGGTCATTCGCAAAATATTTAGCTGGCTTTCCGGATTTATTGGAAGTGCGGGGTTAGTCATCTTCATGCTGACACTTTTGGTGAAATTGCTGCTTTACCCGCTGAGTTACCGGATGTTGTACTCCCAAGCCAAGATGTCGGCCCTCAAACCGGAAATGGAGAAAATGCGGGAGAAATATAAAGACGACCAGCAGCGCCAGCAAATGGAAACCATGACGCTGTACCGGGAATTCGGAGTAAATCCGCTCGGTTCATGTATGCCTATGCTGCTGCAAATGCCTATCTGGATCGCCCTGTACCGTTTTTTCCCCGCTTCTATCGAATTTCGGCAAAAGGGATTTTGGTGGGCTAACGACTTGTCTTCCTACGACGAGTTCATCCAACTGCCGTTCTCTATTCCGTTCGGCTTTGGGGATCATATCAGTATGTTTACCTTGCTCTGGGTCGCCACGACCTTGATCTACACCTGGTACAATTCTAAAAGCATGGATTTCTCCGCCAACCCGGCCCTGAAATACATGCAGTATATCATGCCTGTCATGTTCATGGGCTTCTTCAACGGCTACGCCTCCGGTCTGACCGCCTATTTGCTGTTCAGCAACGTCATTAACATCGGCCAAACGCTGGTAACCAAGCACCTGATCATCGACGAAAAGAAGATCATACGGGAAATGGAAGCCTTCCGCAAAAAGCCCAAAAAGGAAAAAGGGTTTTCCCACCGCCTGCAACAAGCGATGAAAGACCAGCAACGCATTACCGCAGAGCGGGAAGCGAGCCGGAAAAAGGGGAAGTGAGCTTAGGGAGCAGGGAGCCTAAGTTGCCCGTTGGTTAGTCCAGAAATACGGCAGCCTCTTCTCCTTTAAGCGTTACCTCGATGTTTTCCTTAAGGGTGGTGGCCAAGGACAGCCCAACGTAATCCACGCGGATAGGAAATAATTTATGTTGCCGGTCCACCAGTACGGCAACCTCCAGGCGTTTGGGTAAGGTCTCCAGAAAAGGTTTGCAGGCGTAAAACAAGGTGCGTCCGGTATTGGCTACATCGTCGGTTAAAATAATCACCCGATCGCGAAGGGCGCCCACATCGATTCCTGGGCTAATCGGTTCGCTGAGCGGGTCGGCGGGATTAAGCCGTATGTTAATCAGCTCGATGGGTTTGCTGCTCATCGACGAAAGACGCTCATACAACAGGCGTGCGAAAGCCATCCCTTTATTGTTGATCCCTGCCAAAATGAAGGATTGTTCTTCCAGATTGTTTTCCAGGATCTCTATCGCGAGCCTGGTTATTTTTTGCTGGATTTGCCTTTCGGTTAATATTTTCATAGCCCAATTCGGTTGCTGAGTATAAGTATACCCAAAAATACCAAGGTTTGCCTTTTTTTGCCTTAAAATCCTTTGGGTTTTGGCATTTATACTGACGCTGGAATCGTATTTTCGTGAATCGCTGGGTTTTGGCGCTGCTTTGAATTGACGCATCCCACCCGGGACCCGCTGCGAAAAAGAAAAGGATATGATACAACAAATTGCCTTTTTTCTTGTAGCCGCCTTGGCTGTTGGCGCCGCCGCACGCCCGTTTCTGAAAATCCGGCGCAATATCCTGCTCGGCCAGCCAGAATCCATAACTGGGAATTCGGCCGAGCGCTGGAAAAACGTCCTTCTGATCGCTTTCGGGCAGCAAAAAATGCTCAAACGCTGGATCCCGGCTGTGCTCCATTTCTTTATCTACGCGGCTTTTGTGATCACCCAGGTCGAACTGCTGGAAATTTTCGTCGACGGCCTCGCAGGGACGCACCGGTTCTTTCAGCCAAGCTTGGGAGGATTCTACCTGTTTGTGATCAGCTTTATCGAGGTCCTTTCCATTTTGGCGCTGTTAGCCACCTTGGCGTTTCTGGTTCGCCGGAATGTGCTGCAGATTCCACGCTTTCAAATGCCCGAACTCAAGGGCTGGCCATTCCGGGACGCCAACATTATCCTTTTTTTGGAAATATTTTTGATTTTTTTCATTCTTTTGATGAATAGCGCCGACATGGCCCTCCACGGTAATACCTACGGGTTTGCTGTTAGCCAGTGGATTTCCCCGCTATGGGCAGGGACGTCTGAAACCGTGCTGCATACGATGGAGCGGGTAGGGTGGTGGGGCCACTTCCTGGTGGTGCTCGGTTTTTTAAACTATCTTCCGTATTCCAAGCACCTGCATATTATCCTGGCATTTCCGAACACCTATTACGCCAAGCTTTCGCCCAGAGGGGAGATGGAGAACATGCCCGCCATCATGAACGAAGTGCGGTCCATGCTTGGCATGGAATCGCAGAGCCAGAGCGATGGCGCCGAACTGCCCGAATTCGGGGCCAACGACGTCGCTGCCCTCAGCTGGAAAAACCTAATGGATGCCTTTAGCTGCACCGAGTGCGGGCGCTGCACCGCCGTTTGTCCGGCTAACCTGACCGGCAAGAAATTGTCTCCCAGGAAGATCGTCATGGATATTCGCGACCGGGCCGAGGAAGTGGGTCGAAAGATCGACTCCGGGGACCCTCAGTTTGCCAAGGATGCAGCCCTGCCTCTTTCCGCCTCGAATTTCCAGGATGGAAAAAGCTTGTTTGATCGAATCCGTCCAGAAGAGATCCATGCCTGCACCACCTGCAACGCCTGCGTGGAAGCCTGCCCGGTACTGATCAACCCACTCGACCCAATCCTGAAATTGCGCCGGTACGAGATCTTGACCCTGTCGCAGGGGCCGTCCGACTGGCTCCCCATGTTTAACAGCATGGAAAACAGCGGCTCGGCCTGGGCTATGGCGGTTGACCGCGATCAATGGAGAAAGGGGTGAGGCTAGAGGCTTAAGGCGTAAGGCAAAAGGTTTAGCGCGTAAGGGCAAATAGCTGTTTATAACGAAAAGTAATTCTTCATGTCGAATACCATATATACGATGGCGGAATTAGCCGCCGAAGGCCGAAGCCCGGAAATCTTGTTCTGGGTGGGTTGCGCCGGGAGTTACGACGCCAGAGCGCAGCGGGTAACGCTGGCTTTTTCCAAAATCCTTCAGGCGGCCGGGATTGAGTTTGCCATCCTGGGAAATGAAGAACAATGCACGGGAGATCCCGCCCGGAGAGCCGGCAACGAATTTATTTTCCAAATGCTCGCCCTCCAGAACATCCAAACCCTGGAAGGCTACGGCGTTAAAAAAATAGTGACGGCGTGCCCGCATTGTTTTAACACCCTTAAAAACGAATATCCGGCACTAGGGGGCCATTACGAAGTAATCCACCATACGCAGTTGTTGCAGCAATTGATTGCCGACGGGCGGATTCGGCTGCAGGGCGGAGGAGACTTCAAGGGGAAAAAGATCACCTACCACGATTCTTGCTACCTCGGCCGAATCAACGGTATTTACGAAGCCCCCCGGGACGTTTTGAAAGCCCTGGATGCCGACTTGATAGAAATGAAGCGCTGTAAAACCAATGGCCTGTGCTGCGGCGCCGGCGGCGCGCAAATGTGGAAGGAAGATGAGCCTGGCAAGCAGCGCATCAATATCGAGCGCGCGGAGGAGGCCCTGTCGACCGGCGCGACGGTGGTGGCATCCAACTGCCCCTTCTGTCTCACCATGATGCAGGACGGAATCAAAGCCAAAGAAAAACAGGACGAGGTTATGACTTTTGACCTCGCCGAACTCGTTTTAAATCATTTGGAAAAAACCAATCCATGAGTCTTCTCGATCCATCTTTTGCCCCGGAGTCCCGGGTTTGGATATACCAGAGCAACCGGCCTTTCAGCGAGGCGGAAGAACAGGAACTCGCAGCTGAATTAAAGGAATTTACCCGCCAATGGGTGAGCCATAACCAACGCCTGAAAGCCGCAGGGACCATACTCTATCACCGCTTTATCGCATTGATGGTGGATGAGAACCAGGTTGGCGCCGGCGGGTGTTCGATCGACCGCTCCGTGGCTTTTCTGAAACAGGTTCAGGCAAAATACCAGGTAGACCTGTTCGACCGGATGCGGTTTGCTTTTATGGATGGCGATTCGGTGGTCAGCCTTCCCAGGGAGGAATTTGCGGCCTATTTCCAAAGCGGGAAAATATCCGGCGACACCCAAGTGCTGGACCCCCTCGTGCGCACCAAACAGGATTTCGAACAAGGGTTCGTCAAGCCCCTCCGGCTAAGCTGGCACCAACGAATGGTGTAACCCTTTATTTATCCATTTTTTCGGCAGGTTGACAGAAATTCTTGCGCACCAGAGCTAAACTGTGGTAATTTGGAGTTGTAAAAGAAAGGGAGCAGGGATAAAGGGATTAGGGAGCAGAAATTAGGGAGCAGGGAGCAGAAATTTTTTCTCTTTGCTCCCTGCTCCCTGTTCCCTAATTCCTTATCCCTGCTCCCCATAATCAAAATTTCTCCAACCATGATCGGAAGAGTAAAGCAATGGCTCGGAATCGAAGGGGTTAAGCTGGAATTGGCGCTGCCGGAAGAGATCGATGCCCGCGCTCAGCAAGTTTCCGGAAGACTGCGGTTTCAGTCCATGAATTCCCAAAAAGTGTCGTGGGTTAAAATCGTCTTTATCGAACGGTACACCCGGGGCCGGGGGAACGATAAACGCATCGACGAATACGAACTCGGCAACCTGGAAGTGACCCGGGAATTTGAAATCCCCGAAGGCCAAGTTGTAGAAGTTCCTTTCGTCATGGGATTCTCTATGATCCGCTCGGAAATCGATGAAATGGAACGCAACTTTTTCCTTAAAGGAATAGCCAAAACCGCTAAACTGCTGAATAAAGTCCATTCCGAATACCGGATCGAAGCGGAAGCCAAAGTCAAAGGCACCGCCCTGAACCCGTTCGACCGGAAGATCGTAACGGTGAAATAGAGGATGAAAAGGATGTAGAAGATGTAGAGGATGTATTTTTCCTTTCCTCTACATCCTTTACCTCCTCTACATCCTCTCTCCTCCCTGTTGCTTCGTATCGAAATCTCCCGTACCTTTACCTTCTTAATTGGTACAATTCCCTTTTGGGGAAAGATTATTTCACCCTTTGAATATCCCTTGAACTATGAAAAACAAAGGACAGACGCTGGCCATTCTATTTTCTTTTCTGGCATTTTTTCTCCTCCATTCGAATTTGCAAGGACAAGTTGGACCGACCGTTACCAATACGGTTACGGCCAATGGATACTCGATCAAAAAG
The DNA here is from genome assembly GCA_016707205.1 of Haliscomenobacter sp. Lineage (GTDB taxonomy): Bacteria > Bacteroidota > Bacteroidia > Chitinophagales > Saprospiraceae > JADJPL01. The sequence goes on from JADJHZ010000001.1 coordinate 284,766, forward strand.
CAGGTGAGCAACTCTTCGGTACCTTCCGGGGTGGTGTTTACCTATACCATCTTTTATACCATTCCAGCCGGATCAACGAGTATTGTGATCTCTGATCAGATTCCTTCATCGTTGGTCATCGACAATGTCGTACCTGGATCGGGTTGCGGAACACCCACGGTGAACGTGTCCGGAAATTTGGTCACCTATGCGTTTGCAGCCGTTTCCAGTGGCTGCAGCGGAACTTTTCAGATCAACGTGCATTTCCCGGCAGGGACTACCTGCCCCGGAACGGTAGCGCGGAACCAGGTTTGTCTGGAAGCAAAGGACCAGCCCAAGATTTGTACTGATTTTGTCTCTACCTCAGCTACCGCTGCCAATCCGTTTGCAGTCAGCAAAGGAGTCATGGGACTTTCCTGGAACCCGCAAAACAACGGGTGCCAGTACATCATGACGGCTGGAGATACGGTAATGTATAATCTGGTTGTTTACAAAACAAGCCCATATCAAGGAAACGATGACGGGCAAATCAACTTAAACAACGCGGTAGTCACCGATGTGCTTCCTGCAGGGGCTATTTTGGTATCCAGCACGTGCGGGGCGATGCAATCAGGAAATACGATCACCTGGAACGTGGGCAACCTGAACGCTGCCAACCCCTGGGTTTACCAAACCTGCCAGATCAAAGTCTATTACCCGGCGGCGTCTTTTCCCGTAGGCACGCAAATTCAAAATATGGCCACGCTTTCCGGGGTCAATGTGTGCAATCAGCAGTTTTCCACTCCGTCCAATACCACCTGTATCGAAGTGGCGGCGCCCAACCCCGTTGGCACACTGGGCAAATCAGTTTATCTCCCCAACAAAATGCCGGGCTGCCAGGGCGTTTATTATGTCACCGTCTGTAATACGGGCAATGTGCCGCTGACGTACAACGTTCAGGATGCTGTTCCTGCCGGGCTGACGGTCAATTCGATTTCCTTCTTCGCCACAGCGCCTGTCACGGCCACCGCAACGTATACCAGCGGCTCGTTCGTTTTCGCGAGCAGCGCAACGGGTAGCGTAAACTGGACCGTGCCCAGCGGAAACACGCTGGCTTCCGTATCCATTTCCCAGACAGGACTCCCGCAGGGGTCATGCCTGACCATCCAGCTTTTTTTTACCATCAATTCTTCTGTCGCAGGAAATACGACCATCACCAACTGCGCGAACCTGACCTCCAGCCAGATTCCATCCCAACAGAAATGCGTGAGTTTCGTTACTGCCATCCCCACGCCGGATTTGTGCCTCTACAAGGAGGTGTGCAATCCTCAAATCGGTTATTTGCCCGGTAGTACGGTGCGTTACCGCCTCCGGATTCAAAATATCGGCTCGTTAAACGCATCAGGTTTTTCGATTACCGACGCGCTGAATGCCAACCTGATCTACGCGGGCAACCAAATTGCCTATTCCAGCACCTCCTATAACCCGCCTTGCGGAGGCGGCAGCGGTACCACCGCCTGGGCTATTTCGACCCCAACGGTGGCCAGTGGGAATGTGGTCACCTGGAATGGCTTAAGCATCGCCCCGGAATGCCAGGATTTTTACTACGCCAACTGCGGCGTGTACGGAACCCAGGGCGTAACCTTCTACTTCATCGAATTCGACGTCACCGTGGCGCCCGATGCGGCCAGCGGCATTGTACCCAATACCTTTACGGCTCAGGGCGGTAACCTGCCTGCCTCTGAAACCTCCAATACTGTGAACATCGTGATCAATGTGACGCACGGAACGGAATTGACCAAGGAACTGAGCCTGGATAACACCACCTGGACTCCCTCGGCCACGGTGTCTCCCGGCGGGTCGCTATACTACCGGTTGAATATGAAAAACACCGGAACGGGGCCGATCTACGATGTACGGAAAGTAGACCTCCTGGCGATGAACGACAATACAAACGACTGGCGCGTGATGAACAGGTCCGCTGCCCGGGGATCTCAGTTTGGGGTGAGCAGCCCTATGGGATATAATTATGCGTTCGTTTCTACGCCTGCAGGTACAGGTACGGCTGGTACAATGCCCGGAAACAATCTCAGCCTGCTCAATGCGCTCGGCGTAAATATTGGCGCCACAGCAGATACCTGGCCCTATGCGAGTTCAGGGAACAACGTGGGGATAGGCTTCGGCGCCGCTTACGCGCTCGTCTCCTCGGGCATCATCCGGTCAGCTTTCAAAGTGACCGTTTCACCCAGCGCCCAGGCGAATGCCAAGGTGTGCAACGATTTTGCTTCCGGCGGATCGGGCAAGTATATCATCAATGGGAACCTGACCTATACGCCCTTGACGCCTGCAGCATCCAACGTGGTTTGCGCTACCGTGAAGCAGGAAGATTGCTGCGAACAAACCATCATTCAGGTCCAACCACAAAAATGCTGTTTCCGGCTTATCGCTCCTTGTCCGGTCAAACTGATCCAGATTAATGCAATAGGGGGAACAATCTCCAGCGCCAGCTGGAACTGCGCCGCCAGTTTGGGAACTTATGTGGGGCTGAGTACGGCAAGCTTTGCTCCGGCTTCCTGCACTCCCACCATGGATTTGTGTTTCAATGCGAGTCCTACCAATACCACCGGCATTATTTTGGTCAATCTGGTGATTACCTTCGACAACGGGCAGGTATGCGAAAAACAAATCAAACTGGAAAATTGCAAACCGCTTGTCCCCAGCGATTGCTGCGGTGATTGGAAGCTTACGTTCAAAAATTCCCATTTTAAGAAAACCGGCATTTTCGAATACACCAATCCTTCCACACAATCGATTTGTTCGGTGACTATCCAGGCCTCCCCGGGATTGACCGCAGGAGGCTATACCTACGATGGCGGCCCGCTTCAAACTATGACCAGCACCAGCGTGATCAACTTTGTACCACCGGCAGTGAATTACATCAAATTCTGGGTGAGCGCCGGGTTCCTGTACGGTAGCAATATTATACTTACTGTCAATTATTGCGACGGAACGTTCTGCTCTGACACCCTCAAGTGGAAAGGGATCGTGCACAATGTCAGCCTGGAGGCCTTGAGCCCGAACATTCCCGCCAAGCTGTGGGCGGTTCAGTTGAATGCCGATATGAACTCAAAACAATCCAGCGAAATTGCCGCCATAGCAGTAAGCATAGCAGAATATAACCCGGATGCCGAAAAAGGACCGTTTATCTTCGCCGCCAGTGCGGGTAGGGTAGAAGGGGAAACGCTTCGCCCAGAGCAGTCCGGCTTGAAGAATTCGTGGATGGGTCCGTATTTTGTCTATGCAACCACGCTGGACGAATCGGATTATCCCGACCGGTTTGTTCCCGAAAAACGGATCGCCGTGGTTATTGGTGACAACAGCGAACTGAAAACGCCGCCCCCTCTGCTGATCACCTATTTCAACCGGGACGGGGAGGTATTGGCAACCAACAAGATCAGCGAGTACCTGGCTGGAGACGTGACTACGTCCATCGAAGAAGCCGCCTCAAAAGTACCCGAGTTTCTGCAGGTAACCCTTTATCCAAATCCCGCTTCTGATTTCTCCACGCTGACGTATGCGCTGAGCAAGAGCCGGAATTTGCGGATTGACCTGCTGGATGTCCAGGGGAACTGGCTCGAAACAGTCGATCAGGGAACGGTCACTCCCGGCTATCACCAACTGCGGATCGACACGCACGCCCTGCCTTCCGGCATTTACTTCGTGCGCCTGCAAACCGAAGCAGGCGTTCAGACAGTGCGGATGAGCGTGGTGAAGTAAGGTAACGAAGTAACGAAGTAACGAGGTAACGAGGTGAGTTGCAGGTAGAGACGCAAGATTTTGCGTCTAAGTTGCTGAGTAACGAAGAGGGGGCGCTATGTGCCATGTGCATATTAGCGCCTCCTTCGTGTTTATGTCGGCGGGGTTCCTTATATTTACAGAAAGTATTTCACTAAATAAAATTCAAGCAAACCATGAAATATACCCACTGCCTGTCCGTTTTCGCGCTCGCTTTTGCCGCTCTTTTTACCGTGCCCATTCGGTCGCTGCTTGCTCAAACGCCTTCCCTGCCCAAAGTGCAAATATATACTACCGCCGATACCGCCAATTACCGCCTTACCAGGACCGCCACATTGACCTTCGCGCCGTTCGACCAGCCTCTGGAGACCCAGCCCTGCGTTTTTGTCGACCCGGCGCAAACTTTCCAGACGTTTATTGGGGTTGGCGGAGCGTTTACGGATGCGTCGGCGGAAACGTTTGCCAAACTGCCGGCCGCCAAACAACAGGAGCTGCTCAAAGCGTATTTCGACCCCAAAGAAGGAATCGGTTACGCCTTTGGCCGCGCCAACATCAATAGCTGCGACTTTTCCAGCGACATGTACACCTATGTCAAAGAAGGCGACCGCTCCCTGAGCTCGTTCGATATCGCCCACGACCGGGCGTACAAAATCCCGCTGATCAAGAAAGCGATGCAAATGGCCGGGGCAGGCTTCCGGCTTTTTGTAAGCCCCTGGAGCCCGCCCGCCTGGATGAAGGACAACAACAACATGCTGCAGGGCGGCAAGCTGAAACCGGAATTTTACAACACCTGGGCCAACTACTTCGTCAAGTTTATCCAGGCCTACGAAAAGAGCGGCGTGCCGGTATGGGGGCTCTCCGTGCAAAACGAGCCCATGGCCAAGCAAACCTGGGAATCCTGCATTTATACCGATCAGGAAGAAACGGACTTTATCAAAAACCACCTGGGGCCGGTGTTGAAGAAAAACGGCATGGCAGACAAAAAGCTCATTGCCTGGGACCACAACCGCGATCTGCTCTACCACAGGGCTTCCACCATACTCAGCGACCCAAAAGCCGCGAAATATGTCTGGGGCATCGGATTTCACTGGTACGAGGTCTGGAACGGCGGACGCCAGTACGAAAACGTGAAGCGGGTAGGGGAGTCCTTCCCCGAAAAACACCTGCTGCTCACCGAAGCCTGTAACTACCCCTTTAGCTGGGCAACCTTTGACCAATGGCAATGGGGAGAACATTACGGGGAAAACATGATCCACGACTTCAACAACGGCGCTGTCGCCTGGACTGATTGGAATATCCTCCTCGACGAGCGGGGCGGCCCCAACCACGTCGGCAATTTCTGCTTTGCTCCGGCCCACGCTAAAACGGGCGAAGGAAGCCTGCACTACATGAATTCGTACTACTACATCGGCCATTTCTCCAAGTTTATCCGCCCCGGCGCCAAGCGGATCGTCAGCTCCTCAAGCCGAGCCCAACTGCTGACCACCGCTTTCCGCAACCCCGATGGCAGTACCGCCGTGGTCGTCATGAACCCAACGGATGAAGAAATCCCTTACCGCATGTACGTAGGCAAGCAAGCCGTTGAAACCCGCAGTTTGCCGCATTCGATTGCGACGCTGGTGTTTTAATGTAGCCCGGATTTTCAATCCGAGGCGGTTCGCCGGAATTTCATCCTGTTGGCGGAAGGTGGGGGGATTTTAAAAAAGGAATCTAAAGCGAAAATCATTACTTAACATAATATAAATTATAGGAAAAATAACAAATCATATTATGTTAAGTAGTCTTTGCGGAAATTGGGGTTTCCGCTCCCTTTTCCCTAATCCCTACAAAGATCCCTCTTACTCGCCAAACAAGTCAAGCTGAGGATGGATCATCTTTTTATAAGCCGAAAAATCGTACTCCGGTTTAATTTTGTCTTTAAAGTAAAGCCGCTTCGCTAGTTCAAATTGTTGCCGGATAATCTCTGAAATTTTCCCGTCGCCCGTCATCCGCTTGCCAAAACGCTTATCTTCCAGGCTTCCGTTGTGGCAAGCCCGGATCTTTTGCAGCACTTTGTCCGCCCGGTCAGGGTACGTTTTCCGGATCCAATCTTCGAACAGTGGCCCAATTTCTCCGTTCAGGCGGACTACGGAATACCCTATCCCATAAGCGCCTAATTCCGCCGCCTTTTCCGCCATAGGCAGCAGTTCGTGCTCGTTAAGGCCCGGGATGATCGGCGCGAGCATCACAAACACCGGAATACCCTCTGAAGCAAGGATGCGAATGGTTTCCAGCCGAAGCCGGATGCTGGTCGCCCGAGGCTCCAACAACCGGCGCAACGTATCGTCGAGCGTCGTCAGCGTGATGCCGGTCCGGATCAAGTTCCGTGCGCTGAGTTCCTTCAACAGGTCGAGATCCCTAAGAATCAAATTGTTTTTGGTCAGCATACCCGCAGGGAAACGGTATTTCAGAAGGACCTCCAGGATTTTGCGGGTAATGCCGAATTTCCGTTCCGCCGGTTGGTAAATATCGGTGTTTCCGGCAAGCATGATCGGAAAATGCTCCATGGAAGGTTTCCGCAAAGCCTCTTCCAGGAGTTTCGGAGCAGAAGATTTGACCAGGATTTTACTTTCAAAATCCAACCCGGCGCTGTACCCCCAATACGCGTGCGTAAGCCGGGCGTAGCAATATATGCAACCATGTTCGCACCCCTGGTAAGGGTTTAACGAATACTCAAATCCAATATCCGGACTGTCGACCTTATTCAGGATAGTTTTGGGATGCACTTCGATGTAGATCGTTCTCTCCTCCTCGACAAACCCGGGGTCCGTTTCATAAGCAAACCGGTGATAGGGATTGGCAGGGTTGAACTGCGCTCCCCTACCCTTCAGGAATTGGTGGTTTGGTGGATCGGCCCGATCAGACATTCGAAAAATTTTATTAAATATACTACATTTTGTGTTAAATATTCGTTTCCGATCAAGAAAATGGATTTTTTATCGGATTCCGATTTTTTGCGTATTTTCCAAACCAAATTTCACCAACAGATGAACCGGAAATCCTTTATTAAAGGGCTGGCACTGGGCACAATTTCCTTCCCTGTCTTGCTGCGCCTGCTGGCGGGAAAAAATTTTGCGCAAACGAAGCCGTCTTCCCAAGTCATCAGCGGCAAGCAGTACGAGTGGAAGCTGGTGACTACCTGGCCCCCGAATTTTCCCGTTTTTGGCGACACCTGCAAGGTATTTGCTGAGGCGGTAGAGGTCATGTCCGGAGGAAGGATTCGCATCCGGGTGTTTGGGGGCGGAGAACTGGTTCCTGCGTTGGAAGCCTTTGACGCCGTGCGCAACGGGGCGGCAGAAATTGCCCATGGCGCCGCTTATTACTGGGCTGGAAAATCACCGGCAGCCCAATTCTTTGCTACTGTCCCGTTTGGTATGAACGCCCAGCAGGTAACCGCATGGATCAACAGGGGCGGCGGGCTCCAGCTTTGGGAGGAACTCTATGCGCAATTTGGCCTGATTCCCATGCTTGGCGGAAACACGGGCGTCCAGATGGGAGGCTGGTTCAACCGGGAAATCAACAGCCTGAAAGATCTGAAAGGCTTGAAAATGCGCATTCCGGGGCTTGGGGGCGAGGTATTGGCTAAGGCGGGAGGCTCGCCCGTTTTGCTGGCCGGAGGTGAAATATACACCAGCCTGGAGCGGGGCGTTATCGACGCTACCGAGTGGGTCGGCCCCTATCACGACACGCTTATGGGTTTTCAGGAAATTGCAAAATACTACTACGCCCCAGGCTGGCACGAACCCGGCACTACGCTGGAATTCATTTTCAACAAGGAGCAGTTCGAAAGCCTGCCTCCCGATCTTCAGGAAATCCTTCGCGCCGCCTCTGCATATGCGCACCTGTGGTGCTTTACGGAAATGGAAACGCGCAACAACCAAGCCATGGATACCCTGGTCGAGAAAAAGATCGATATCCGCCAATTCCCTGAAGAAGTATTAGCGGCGCTCCGCGACCTTACCCAGGAAGTGATCGGTAAAATGGTTGCTTCAGATCCTTTTACCGAAAAGGTGTATACCTCGTATGATGCATTCCGCAAACGGGCGAACCGGTTATCCAGAATTACGGAACAGGTGTTTTACAATTCGATTCAGCCGCCGATGTAATAGACGTGTTCCAGTGGGGTCCGCGTGGTGGGAAAAAGGATCTTTCAGGATTGTAGAAGCATCCCAAATTGGGGAAAGAAAACGACCAGGCCTAGCAGGAGTAACTGAATCAGAACAAAGGGTATGATCCCGATGTATAAATGCCGTGTGGTGACCTCCGGGGGGGCAACTCCCTTAAGATAGAACAGGGAAAACCCAAAAGGCGGGGTCAAGAAAGAAGTCTGCAGGTTGATGCACAACAAAATCCCTATCCAGAGGAGATTGATGCCTAGTTCGTGGAAAATCGGAGCGACAACCGGCACGATAATAAAGATGATCTCGATAAAGTCGATGAAAAAGCCGGCTACGAAAACCACTGCCATCACCACAAACAAGAAGGCCATTGGAGACAGATTGGAACTTTGTACGAGGTCGACGAGGTAAACATCGCCCCCCATTTCGCGAAATACGAAAGAAAACGTCGTGGCCCCTAGCAAAATGATAAACACCATCGCCGTCAGGTGGGTGGTTTCTTTGGCGACCCCTTGCAAAACCTTCAAATTCAATTTCCCCTGCTGTGCCGTGAGCAAAACAGCGCCTAAAGCTCCAACTGCCGATGCCTCCGTCGGCGTAGCGATGCCCGCGAATATGGAACCCAACACCGCCAATATCAAAAAGAAAGGAAGCACAAACGCCTGAACGACCTTTCGGGCAAATCCCTTCCCCCGGAATGCCGCAATCTCTTCCTTCGGCACAGGAGGGGCGAGATTCGGCTTAAAATAAGCTACTAAAAATACGAAAAGCATATACAAACCAACCAGGACTAATCCGGGGATCAGCGCTGCGGCAAACAGGTTACCAACCGAAACATTCAGCACGCTCCCCAATAGCACCAAAACCACTGAGGGAGGGATGATTTGCCCGAGCGTTCCCGATGCGGCTATAATCCCTGTAGAAAGTGCCGGGTGGTATCCGCGCTTAAGCATCGTGGGTAGGCTGATCAATCCCATGGTAACGACCGTGGCCCCGACAATCCCTGTCGAGGCAGCCAGCATCGCTCCAACCAGAACCACCGAAATGGCTAGTCCTCCGGGCAATCGCCCGAGAAGTAAGGCCATCGTGTTCAGCAATTGCTCGGCCAAGCCGGATCGCTCCAGCATGATTCCCATAAATATAAACAAGGGGACCGCCAACAGCACATAATTGCTCATTACCCCCATGATTCTTGGAGGCAAAGCGGCGAAGCTGGCTGGATCAAGAAAACAAAACGCATAGATCAAAGAAAGTCCGCCCAGGGTGAAAGCTACCGGGAATCCGTAAAGGATTAAAAGAAAAATGCTTGCAAATAGCAGAATGGCAAGTAGTTCCATAGATTCCTTCTCTTTAGACAGCAGGAGTTTTCCGGCCAGATTTCCATTCCTGCAGGTTATGAATCAACCGGGCGATTCCCTGCAAGAACAATAACAGCATCCCCGCCGAAATGGCGAATTTGATCCAGTAAAGCGCGGGAATTCCCCCCGGGTCTGGAGATGTCTCCCTGATCAGATACGATTTCCAGGCATAGCGCCAGCTGACGACCATTAACGTAAAAGACCAGGGCAGCAAAAAGAAAAGAGTTCCCAAAATGTCAGTCAGGGCTTTGTCTTTTGGTTTAAAATGGACATAAAATAAATCCACCCGGACATGGCGGTCGTGTTTCCAGGCGTACCCCGCTCCCAGCAAAAAAATCAGGGCAAAAAGGTGCCATTCCAGTTCGGCTACCCAAGCGGCGGTATAATTCAGCACGTAACGGTTAAACACGTCGACGCAAACCAAAAGTACCAGAACGACATTTAACCAGGAGGCCCACTCCCCTACCCGCTCGTTGATCCGGTCGATTCCAGTGGCAACAGAAATGAAAAAAGGCCGCATATTGGAAAGGTTTCTTTGGCAAAGTACCAAAAATAAAAAAGGAGAGGTTGTCTTTTGCCAAGCGAAAGAAATTTCTTTCTCCCCGATAGTAAAGACAAACCCCTCCTCGCAAACTAAAGCCTTCTTTTAGGCTTTCCGGTCATACTGATATAACGCAAGTCCTTCAATGATCAGAATGAGTTTCTCAGCGTACTTGGGATCGGTCGCATAACCCGCCTTTTTAAGCCCGTGCGCCCAGCCCTTATAATCCGTAGCTTCTAATTTTTTTAAATGCTGGTAACGCGGACTGTTTAACAGGAGGGAGTGTTCGCGGTAGCTCTCCTTTACGTCGTCAAAGACCCTAAACATGTCGTAGATAATATCGTCGGAATAATTCCGGCAAGTACAGCCCAGGCATTTGGTCCGGCATTTGATCCCGAAGTGGTTATTGGATTCGGTAGCCAGGACACTTTCCCCCGCGTCCGACTCTAAAAGCCCTTGCGCTAACGTAATGCTCGCCGGGATCTGGTAAGCCTTCATTTCCTCGATCGCGATGGCCGCGTAGTTGGAGACATAATCCTTGCAAACTTGAAGCTTGGCATCCGAAAGCTCCTGCGGAATACCTTTTCTTTTGGCGTACCCAGGGCTCAGCAACGGAGTCAGGTTGCGCATGCTAAACCCCTTGACGGCTTCCGCCGGTTTACTTTTTTTCTTTGCAGCCGCTTCATTGATCTTTTTGAATTGGCTTACATTGACGGCAGGCACGTACTCTACTTCCGGCTGGCTGTTCAATGTCACCGGAAGTCCCAGCGCCGCCGCCTGTCCTGAATGCTTTGAAAAAATGCCCATGGCTTCCTTCCGGGCGACAGGGTCAATCTGAACCGAAATGTCTTTTTTGAGGAAAATATGGGCTCCCACATATAATAAGATAAGGTTAAACCAGTTTCGATCCAGCCATGCGCTACACCGGCCGAGAAAGCCGATGCGCGGGTAACTTCTTTGTATAGATTGGGCTCTCATGTTTAAAACTTTTTGTTTTCACATCGCTAAATTAAAACCTTTTTTGTTTTGAAAAAATATTTTTAAAACTTTTTGTTCTTTTAATTCTTGAATGAAAATTTTACTTAGTGTATTTTTTACACTAGTTTTAGGTTCAAATGTTGCGTATGAAACTGGTTGCAGATAGCGGGTCGACAAAAACGGATTGGGTCTTGCTAGACAAGCAAGGGATCGTGAAGTCCATTAACACCATAGGATTTAATCCGTTGTATCACTCCGAGGCGTTTATTGCGGAAGAATGCCGCAAAGTCTTTGATTTAGAAGAAATGCCTTATTCGGAAGTAAAGGAGGTGTTTTATTACGGCGCTTCCGTTTGGGATGAAGAAAAGGCGGCCAAAATCCGCAGGGCCCTTGCGCAGCTTTTTGACCATGCGGAAATAATCGAGGTGGAACACGACCTGCTCGGCGCCGCCCGGGCGACCTGCGGACGGGAGGCGGGTGTAGCCTGCATTATCGGAACGGGGTCCAATACCTGTCTTTTCGACGGAAGCAACGTCACTGATAATGTGACCAACCTGGGTTATTTTGTAGGCGACGAAGGTAGCGGCGCCCATCTGGGGAAAGCGCTGGTAAAAGCTTATTTTTACCGGGAACTTCCTTCGGCTCTGGTATCCGCGTTAGAGGAGGAATTTCCCGGCGGGCAAGCGGAGTTTTTAGACCATATTTACAGCCAGCCCTCGCCCAACGTTTTCCTGGCTTCCCTGACTAAATTTCTTTCCGCGCACCGCGACCATCTGTTTATTCAAAAACTGATCTATACGTCTTTCGCTGAGTTTATCGACCGGCACGTGCGAAAATACCCGGGGCATCTCGGCCTGCCTATTCATTTTATCGGTTCAGTCGCTTTTCATTTCCGGGATTTTCTTACCGTGATTCTCGAGGAGCGGTGCATGAAGCCGGGCCGGTTTATCCAAAAGCCGATTGACCGGCTGGTGGAATACCACACCCACAACGATTGATTCAACTTATGGAAAAGCAAATTAAACGCATTGCGGTTTTTACATCCGGCGGTGACGCCCCTGGTATGAATGCCGCTATCCGGGCCGTAGTCCGGACGGCTTCGTATCACGACCTCCACGTATATGGTGTGCTTCGGGGTTATGAAGGGATGATCGACGGGGATTTCAAACGCCTGGAGCGCAAGGATGTCGCGAATATCATTCACCGGGGAGGAACCATCCTCAAAACGGCCCGCAGCGAACGGTTCATGTCCGCTATTGGAAGAAAAGCAGCTTTTGAATCCCTGACGGCCTTCGACATCGATGCCTGTATCGCCATTGGCGGAAATGGCACCTTTTCCGGGGCAAAGGTGTTTTCGGAAGAACACAATATTCCTTTTATTGGTATTCCAGGAACTATCGACAATGACCTTTACGGGACGGATTTCACCATCGGGTTCGACACCGCAGTAAATACGGCCATCGAAGCGGTCGATCGCATCCGCGATACCGCCGACTCCCACAACCGCTTGTTTTTTATCGAGGTCATGGGCCGCCATGCCGGCTACATTGCCTTACATACCGCTATCGGTAGCGGCGCGGAGAGCGTCCTGATCCCGGAGGTCGATATCGATCTCGACCGCCTCACCGACCTGCTCCTGAAAAATGCCCGGCGCCGGAAGCTGTTTAGCCTGGTTATTGTAGCCGAAGGGAACAAAATCGGCCCCACCCCTGAAATCGCCCGTATTATAAAAGAACGGATCGAAAACTTCGATATTCGCTACGCCATCATCGGCCACCTGCAGCGAGGAGGCGCGCCCAACTCCCTGGACCGCGTGCTGGCCAGCCGGTTGGGATACGCCGCCGTGGAAGGATTGATGAAAGGAGAACGAAACGTCATGGCCGGAATTGTCAACGACCACGTCGTTTTCACCTCTTTGTCAGACGCCATTTCCAAAGAAAAACCACTGGAGAACGACCTGGTTAAAATGGCGGAGATCCTGGCGATGTAATTAAAAAGTTGCGACGTTACGATGTTACGAAGTTGCGACGTTGCGAAGTTGGGTTATCGGACGCTGGCCCGGATCCAGGCCTCATATTCCGTGTTGGCTTCCACCTCGATTTTAATGATGCAGGGGACCTCGTACGGATGTAACTGGGCAATTTCCCCTTTTACGGATTCCCAATTTTCAGGGATGGTTTTTAGAAGGGCCACCCATTCTCCCCCACCCTCCATAGCTCCATGCCACCAATACGCGCTTTGGATGGGGAAGATGTTTGCGCACGCTACCTGCTTTTTTTCCAAAAGCACATTGGAAATCCGCTGAGCTTCCTCCTGGCTCGCATGCGTGGTGTAAATCAAAATAAACCCCATATAGCCTGTCCAACGTCTAATGTCTAAAGTCTAAAACGTTTACTCTTCCCGGTGCATTAAAAATGCTTTCAGGAATCCGTCCAGATCCCCATCCAGGACCGCATCCGTCTGACTGGTTTGGAATCCGGTGCGGTGGTCTTTAACGCGGCGGTCGTCCAAAACGTAGCTTCGGATCTGGGAGCCCCATTCGTTCTTCATTTTGGAGGACTCGACCTTTTCGCGCTCAGCGCGTTGCCTTTCCAGCTCTCTTTCGAACAAGCGGGATTTGAGCATTTGGATCGCTTTGTCGCGGTTTTGGTGCTGGGAGCGCTCTTGCTGGCATTCGACGACGATACCGGATGGGAGGTGCCGCACCCGCACAGCCGATTCCGTTTTGTTCACGTGCTGCCCTCCCGCGCCGCTGGCCCGGAAGGTGTCCCACTCCAGATCGGCGGGATTAACGTCGATTTCAATACGGTCGTCTACGCTTGGGTGAACAAAAACGGAAGCAAACGATGTCATTCGTTTGCCCTGCGAATTATAAGGACTTACGCGCACCAAGCGGTGAACGCCGTTTTCGCCTTTCAACATCCCGTAGGCGAAGTCGCCTTCGATTTCGATTTCCGCGCTTTTGATGCCGGCTACGTCGCCGTCCTGACGGTTAATCTCGGATACTTTGAAGCCATTGCGGTCGGCCCACATCATGTACATGCGCAGGAGCATTTCCGCCCAGTCGCAAGCTTCGGTACCTCCGGCGCCTGCGTTGATTTCCAGGGTCACGTTCAATTCGTCTTCCCGCTGGTTTAGGGTGGAGTGAAATTCCAGGTTTTCCACGGCAAGGACGGCTTCCCCAAACTTTTCGTCCACCTCGGTTTCGGAAACCATGCCTTCTTTCTGGAACTCAAAAAAACCCTCCACATCGTCCACATGGCGGGCTACCTCCAGATATTGGGCCACCCATTTCTTGTGGCTTTTGATCTCTTTGAGAATGGATTCCGCGCGTTGGGGGCCGTTCCAAAAACCAGGATCCAGAGATAACTGTTCTTTCTCTTCGATTTCGATCAAACGGCGATCGACGTCAAAGATACCTCCCTAACGAACCCAGGCGCTCCCGCAAGTCTTTCAACTGCTCTATAGTCATAGTAGCTCAGGTTTTCTTTTTAAATCAGGCGAACGGAGATATGCAAGCATTTTCCGTTCGCCTGAAAATTTCATACATAATAAACTCCCAAAGGCAGGGCCTTAGTTCATTTTGCGCACGTTGTTCAGCTCGATATAGAACATCAGATCCGCGTCGGCGGGAATAGCCGGCGGGGCGCCGGCGGCGCCGTAAGCCAGGGCAGAAGGAATAAACAAGGTCGCTTTAGTCCCCGATTTGAGCAGCATAAGGCCTTCGTCCCACCCGGGAATAACCGCGCCCATGCCTACAGGGAAGTTGAATTCAGAACCTCTGGAGAACGAGTTATCGAACATGGTGCCATCCATCAGGGCGCCATAGTAATTGACGAATACCATGTCGCTGCTGTCGGCGCGGGCGCCTTTCCCCTCTTCGTGGATGACGTATTTCAGACCAGATGCCGTGGTCTGGATATTTTCCAGGGTGCCTTTATTAAAGGCGTCCAGGGTTTTCTTTGTCATGGCTTCCACTTTCGTCACCGCCTCTTCCATTTCTTTCTGCGTCTTTACATCTTTCAATACCAGGTCGTAATAAAGAAATTTGGATTTTTCAAAGCCCTGCGGCTTGGGCTCGACCGTGTCAAGCGGGGCGATAATCGTCAGGCTGTCGCCTTCCCGCATCAGCATGAGGGCCTCTTCTATTGGAGAAAGCGGGCGGCCGAGGTTGGTGGTATCTGGGATCACTACCATGGGCATCATCGGTTCGGAATAACTGCTCACTACCACGCTGTCGTCGTTGCGCATCTGGAAGTGGAAATAAGCCATGGCATTGGGCTCGGCTGCTTGCCCTTTTGAACTGGTATGCATAATGTAGTCGTAGCCGCTGGGAAGTTTCTTTTTCTCCTTCTTGCAGCCTGCAAAGAGGGCCAGAACGAGTAATAAAGCGAGGGAAATTCTCATAAATTTGAAATTAAAGAAATAATGGATTTTAAAAAGTTATTCTTCTGAAAGTTTTTCTTTGTAAAGCGGCAAAAGTTCTTTGAATTTCCGCACCGTAGGCCGTAAGCCGATAAAAGAAGCGCCTCCTGAGGCGTTGCGGTGTCCGCCGCCCTTAAAATGCTGGGAGGCAATTTCCTGTACGCTGAACTCTCCTTTAGAACGAAGCGAAATCTTGACGATGGTGGGCTGCTCCGTAATAAACGCCGCTATTTTTACCCCGGGAATGCGGAGGAGGTAGTTCACGATGCCCTCCGTGTCTCCCCGTTGGATGTCGAATTTAACGTAGTCTTCTTTGGAAAGCGTTATAATCCCGGTGTGAAACTCTTCCAGGATCTCCATGCGGTGGTACAGGCAATAGCCCAGCAAGCGGAGGTGTTTTTCGGAAAGGTTGTTGTTGATGAGATCCTGGAGGACCACGTCGTTGATCCCCAGTTCCAGCAGGTTGGCTACAACCCGGAACAATTTGGCAGAGGTGCCGTATTTAAACGAACCCGTATCCGTGATGATGCCGGTGTAGATACAGTCTGCAACGCGGACATCGAGGAATTGCTGCCATCCTAATAAATGAATAAAGTCAAAGACCAGTTCGCTGGTAGAACTGGCGGTAATATCGGATAGCACAAAATCAGCGAACGGCTCGGGATCCAGGTGGTGGTCGATCAATAGCTTGGGAACATTCAGCCCATAGACGATCTCCCCGACCTTGTCGACCCGGTCCAGGGCGTTGAAATCAAGGCAAATGACCAGATTTGCTTTCTCCAGCACGGATTTAATGCCGTCCGGGTACTCGTCGTATACCAGCATCTGCTCGATGCCTGGCATCCAGGAAAGGAAATCGGGGTACTCCGAAGGAGTAATCATTTTGACGACATGCCCAAGATGCTGAAGAAAGTGAAACATGGCCAGAGAAGATCCAATAGCGTCTCCGTCCGGATTTCGGTGCGTAATCAGGGCGATGTCTTTCGGAATTGAAAGCAGGGATTTTAGCTCAGTGATGTGTTCCATTTACCGGTCAATAACAGACTGCGAAGGTCGGCAAAAATATTGGATTAAACCAAAAATAACAAGAGGGGTTTGAGAAGATTGCGGCAATTTGGTTACTTTTGCGCTGCTTTTTAACCACAAATCCCAAGCAAATGGCTGGAAATTTAACGTTTACTATGATCAAGCCCGATGCCGTCCGCGGAGGGCATATCGGCGCTATCCTGGCAAAAATCAACGAAGCCGGTTTCCGGATCGTTGCCATGAAGTACACCAAACTTTCAGAAGAGAAAGCGGGCGAGTTCTATGCGGTCCACCGCGAACGCCCATTCTACGGCGAATTGGTTTCCTTCATGTCGTCCGGACCTATCGTGGCCGCAGCGCTTGAAAAAAATAATGCGGTAGATGATTTTCGGAAGTTGATCGGAGCAACCGACCCGTCCAAGGCCGAGCCCGGCACCATCCGCGCCCTATTCGCCAAAAGCATTGGGGAGAACGCCGTTCACGGCTCCGACTCCGACGAGAATGCGGCAATTGAGATCGCTTTCCACTTTGCAGGAACAGAGATGTTTCGTTAATCCTTTCGGGTTGCCGACATAAAAAAGATCAATTCGATGTTTTTCATCGAATTGATCTTTTTTTACTTGGATACGCAGGACGGCGAATGTTCAGATTACTTATTCCATTCCTGTAAGGTCCCGATCATATCCTGGATGGAAGCCCGAACGCGATAGTCCAGGTCAAATTGCCGGAACCGGATAATCCCGTCGCGCCCGATGATGTAAGTTGCGGGGACCGGCAAATTGGCTTCCTCTTGCCCATTATTGATGGCAATATCATCCCCAAGGCCCAGCTTGATCCGGTTCTGGTAACCTTTGGTCACCCGGAATTTCACGCCATAGGCGTCCATCACTTTTTCATCCCGGTCGGACATTACTTTCAACCCGACTTTGCTCTTTGCCAGGGTGTTCTGGATATTGTCGTTGGTCTCCGGAGTAACGGCAAGCACCTGGCCTCCCGCGCTTATGATCATGTGGAGCGAGTCCTGAAAACGGCCCAAATACCGGTTGCACACCGGGCACCAGTCGCCCCGGTAAAAAATGAGGACGACCGGCCCCTCTTTTAACAAGGAATCCAAGGAAACGCTTTGGCCGTATTGGTCCTGGCCCTGGAAATCCGGCGCTTTTTGTCCAACTTCCAAACCTTTGGGAACCAGGAATGAGGTGTCGATTCCAAGTTTGGCCAGATCTTGGGCGTTCAGGGAGGTAAAACCGCTCATAAGGATCACCATCCAGGCGGTCAAAAGAAATGACTTCATCGTGCGTTGAATTTTTTTCAAAAGTAATTCCGAATCCGGCTGCAGAGTGGGCGATTCAATCCAAGTGTCCGGATCAAGACGCCCCTTCCGGTTATTGGATTTCTACGAGGGTTACTCCATCGCCACCAAGCTCGGGTTCCGGATGGGAGATTGCCATTGGCAGGCTGTATTCTTTCAGCTTCATGCGAACTGCTTTTCGGAGCACTCCATTGCCTTTGCCATGCACGATGCGCAGGTTATTGGCGCTGGAAAGCAACGCGTGATCTACGAATTCTTCCACGATTTTGAGCGCTTCTTCCAGCCGCATGCCCCGAATATCGAGTTTGGATTGAAATCCGGCACTTTTATGGATCATGTCGGTTTGAATGCTTTTTGTCTGTTGCACGCTCAACGGCTCATTGGCCGGTTGAAGATCCCGGGTGTGGATGGTCATCCGCATCTGGCCAACCAACACCACCGCCTTGTCTTTTTTGAGCGCTTCCACTTTCCCGATAGCTCCGCCCTGAATCAGTTTAACGTGATCTCCGGCTTTGATATCCAACTCCTTGCGTTTCTTCTCCGGAATCAGGTACACTTCCTCTTTGAGCTCTACGACCTGAACCTGGAGTTGCTGGCGCTCCTCTTTTTTAAGGGCAGCGAGTTCCTTGGCTTTTTCGAGGTTGTTTGCTTCCCGCAATTCCCGGATCAGTTTTTCAAATGCCTGATTATCGCGGGAGACTTGTTGCAGAGCGAGCTCCTTTGCCTCGAGTTTCTGCCTTTTTCTCCGGAATTCCATATCCCGGTGCATTTGCTCATAGGATTTCATCAGGCGCTCCAGTTTTTCCTCGCGATCCTTCATTTGAGCCAGCTGTTCTTCGAGTTCTTGCTTCTCTTTTTGAAGATCGATCAGCAATTGATCTACCGCTGTTTCGCTTTTGCCGCTTCGGTTTCGGGCATATTCGAGAATTTTTGGATCCAATCCGTTCTTAATGGCAATTTCAAACGCATAGGAACTCCCAGGCCTGCCTACTTTTAGTTCGTATGTAGGCAGCAGGTGGTCCTTGTCAAAATGCATGGCGCCATTCAGGATGCCTTTGGATTTGAACGCGAAGATCTTCAGGTTGGAATAATGGGTAGTGACGACTCCGAAAACTTTTTTGAAGTTGAGTTCCCGAAGGACGGACTCGGCGATGGCCCCGCCCATTTGCGGGTCTGTGCCGGAACCAAATTCGTCGATCAGAATAAGCGTGCGTTCGTTGGCCTCCTCGACAAACTGGCGCATGTTGTTGAGGTGGGAACTATAGGTACTCAGGTCGTCTTCAATGGATTGCTGGTCGCCGATGTCGGCAAAGATATTGGAGAAAATACCGAAAACGGAGCGTTCGTCTGCAGGGATCAGCAAACCCGATTGCACCATGAGTTGAAACAACCCAACCGATTTCATGGTGATGGATTTTCCGCCGGCATTGGGTCCGGAGAGTACCAGAATGCGGTTTTCGTGCTCCATTCTCAGGGTAAACGGGATGGTAGGCTTGCCTAAGGGGCTGTTGCGAAGAAACAACAGCGGATGGCGGCCATCCAGAATTTGTACTACCGGCTTTTGCTGGATTTGAGGCTGACCCGCTTTCATCATCAGTCCGACCCGGCCCTTCGCCTGAAGAACGTCGAAATACACCAGCAAGTCCTGGTATTTCCGGATCTGGGGAACGTATGGCCGCAGCAATGCGCTCAAGGTTTTGAGAATGCGGAAAACCTCTCTGCGCTCCTCCTGCTCCAGGTCAAAAATATCGTTGTTGATGGGAATAATCGGTTCCGGCTCAATAAAAGCCGTACGCCCGGTAGCCGACTCATCGTGGATGATGCCCCGCACTTTTCGCTTGTGCTCTGCAGGAACGCTTAATACCCTTCGGCCATTTCGGAAGCTCTCGACGTTCTCGCTGAGCCAGCCCTTGGTGCGGTAGGTTTGAATAACCTCCCGAAAGACTTTGTCCAACTCCCGCTGTTTCCCTTGAAGCGCTTTTCGGATGCGCTCGAGCTCGGACGAGGCGTTTGCCCGAATATTTCCTTCCGGGTCAATGACGCGATCGATCTCCAGGATCAGGGTCTTGTCAAAATGGACCTGCCGGATAATATTATACATCGAGGGATAAACCTCGCGCCGGGTATCGGTGAAGAAATCGTAGATCCCGGCTACCGCCACAAGCGAAACGTTCAGCCGCCGGAGTCCGTCTTCCGGGAGCACGTAGTCCTGAATTTCCAGCAACTGCAGGTCTTCCTGCAGATCTGCGTAAGGCGGGATGTGCATCCGGTCGTTGTATTCGATCGCCCGCCGCATTTCGCGGGTTTCCGTGAGTTTGGCTTCAATCCGCTCCAGGCCGGCCCCTGGCTTGATCAGCAAAGCGGCGGCTTTGCCCAATTCACCCTGGCATTCCTGTTCGATAAGCAGGAGCACTTTATCGAATTCGAGGCGTTGAAAAAGATCCTTTGGCTCTAATCGCATGGTCGTTCGTTGTCGGGACTATCCGAAAGCAATCACTTCTTCGTCGGTTTAAGGATAAGAACACGAAAAAATCCCCGAGGTTCCATTTTGCGTTTTTTCTTTCTAAAATTCCGGATTAAAGGGGGGAATTGGTAGTTTCGCCCCGATACGCAAACCAACAAAAGCGGATACGCGTGGCAGGAAGCATTTTCGGAGAAGCATTTCGGGTTTCTACCTTTGGAGAATCGCACGGGAGAGCAGTAGGTGTCGTCATCGACGGCTGTCCAGCCGGGTTGCCCATCGATGAAGAATTTATCCAACAAGAGCTTAACCGACGCCGTCCCGGGCAATCGGCTATTGTTACCCAACGCAAAGAGGAAGACCGGGTGGAGTTTCTCTCTGGCATATTTGAAGGGAAATCCACGGGAACGCCTATCGCTATGGTTATTTTCAATGCGGATGCCCGTTCGAAAGATTATAGCCATATTGCCGATAAGTACCGTCCATCGCATGCCGACTTCACCTATCAGGTAAAATATGGTCTGCGCGACTACCGCGGAGGCGGAAGATCTTCCGCTCGGGAAACTGCAGCCCGAGTAGCTGCAGGGGCCATAGCCAAGCTCCTGCTTGCCACCCAGCATATGAGCTGCCATGCCTATGTAAGCCAGGTGGGCCGTCTGGTTCTGGACAAGCCCTATCAGGAACTGGATCTGCAGCTGACGGAGCGCAATGAAGTGCGCTGCCCTGACCCGGAAATGGCGGCGCAAATGATCCAATTAATCAAGGAAGTCCGCAAAGAAGGAGATACGATTGGAGGGGTCGTTAGCGGCTTGATTCTGGGCTGCCCTGCCGGGCTTGGCGAACCGGTGTTCGACAAATTGCACGCCGATTTGGGCAAAGCCATGCTTAGTATCAATGCCTGTAAAGGATTCGAATACGGGTCGGGATTTGGAGGCGTTGACAAGCGCGGGTCTCAGCACAACGATCTGTTTTATAACGACGGGGGGACGATCCGGACCCGGACCAACCATTCGGGAGGCATCGGGGGATTTCCAATGGAATGGATATCTATTTTCGGGCCGCCTTCAAGCCGGTAGCCACGATTATTCCCGCGCAGGAATCCGTGAACGAGCTGGGGAATCGGTTTTAGTCGAGGGAAAAGGGCGTCATGATCCGTGCGTCTTGCCAAGAGCGGTTCCGATCGTCGAAGCCATGGCCGCTTTGGTAATGGCCGATCATTGGCTTAGGCAACGGATGATCAAATTATAAAAGCGCTAGTTTTTGCCGGCCGAAGGAAGCGGCCCTTGTTTTTGCTTTTTCACGCCAAACCGGATGCTCTTTAAAAACTCGCCAAACGAATCAAACTCCTTTCGGTAACTCAACCCAGCGCCTATTTGAAGGATACGCCCGCTAATGTCGGGTTGCAGCTTTTGGTAGATGCGAAGCTTTAAGCTTCGATCTTCAACCAATTGATATTCAATAACTACATCATTTCCAATAAAGGCGCCCGTTGCGCCGGGGTTCGCCCTCCAGTTATTTCCCAGGTCGATATTTCCTCCTACCAGAATGGAAAGCCGGTTATTGAAATAATTTTGCCGGAGGCTAACCTGCAGTTCGTTGCCCCGGTTCAAGTTTCCGTTCTGAGACAAATTGGCGCTCTGGTATTGGTTATAAGCAATATCGAAATCTACGCTGGATAGCGCCTGGCCTTCCCCAACCAAATCGGAGAAGAGTTCGGTAATCAAAAGCGAAAGCTGATTGGATAAAAACTCGCTAACGGTGTTGTAAATGATCTGAGATCCCTGGAAGGAAAAATCTGCCGGCAGGAACTGCCCCGCCACGATGAGTCCAAAAACCTGTTTGTTTATCTCGTTGGGGTCTTGTTTCAGCAGGCGTAGTTTGTTTTCGGCGTAGGTGAGCAATTCGCCTTGCAAATTGGGAAATCCAAGATCGAAGTTGACCGTCGGGCGCAGCAAATCGCCCTGGAGTTTCAGCGTTAGGTCGACATCGGTGTTCTGTGCGGCTTCGGACCGCGTTTGATCGGTGGCATTCGTCAGGTATTCCTGAATAAAGTTGCCAACGGGAGCATAGAGATCCTTGTATTCCGCATCGATTTGAATTATAGCCTTGAAGGGATCTCCGGTCCAGGTGATCGTTCCGCCTCGTTTGATGCTGAAATCCTTGTTGATGACATTGTACAGCGTAAAGAGGTATTCCCCCCGTTCGATAACGACGTCGCCGAACATTTGAAAAGATCCGTTTCGCGGCACGGTTATGCGCAGGGCGCCGCGGCCGCTGCCTTCAATGATATCCCCAGCCTGCTCGTTAAAAATAATCTGAAGCAAGGCCGATTCATTCGCAATCAAGTCCATTTCAAAGCTCACGCCTTTTATTTCCCGGAGGCTTCCTGCGGAGGTTGCCGGCTGAATAGCGGATTGGGACTTGTCTTTGTCGACAAAGGAGATAAAGTTCAAGGAATTGGCTTTCCGGTCAGAGCTCACCGGGATAACCATTCGGGTCCCCTCGCCTACTTCTGCGTTGACATAAATGTCTGGTTGGCGAAAAGAGCCGGAGAAAGCGACTTCCCCTCTGCCAATAGCGGTTCCGTAAAACTGTTTATTCTGTCCTTTTCGGGTTTCAAGCCCCAGTAATCGGTTAGTTGTCATTCGGGCGTTAAAACCAAAATCTTTCAGATACTGATGTTTGATCCCCCCTTGAATCACTGCCTGGTTGCCGAGCCTGTCTTTTAAAATGGTCTGAGAGGCGTCAAACAACGTATTGTTGACTTTGACAACTGCCCGGTCCAGGGTGTAATGGGTGTTGAGGTAATCCACCGTCATGCCGCCATTGAACAGATAGATCATTCCCGAGGTATTCGGCTTGGAAAAATCGCCGTTAAACTGGAGATCGGCATCAAAATACCCGTGGATGTTGCTCACTGTCTCTCCAATGAAAAAATCTGCGATAGCCAGGGGATACGAATGGACGTTGAGGTTAAGATCAAAGTAGCCCGCTTTTTGTATTGGAGCAGAGCCGTAATCCTTGACGTTGTAATAGCCCTCCGCAATCAACTGGGCCGTATCTTTACTAAGGGATACATAGACGGTTAAGGGGGTGTTCGACCCGGAAAGGTCTGCATTTACGCGTAATATACCCCAATCTTGCTTGTTCAAAAACAACGTATCCGAAACCAAAGACAAAGACAAATCCTCTATTTTCATCAAATCGTCCACCGTGACCGATACGTTTGCGCGCCCTGAAAATTGGATCGGGTCAAAATTCAGGATCGGGTTGATCTCGGAAATATCCAGATTCAGCAAAGAGAACTCCAGCCCCCTTTTCCCTTTGCTTTCCAGGGAAATGGCTTTGTCGTCGAGGGTCAGGATAAAGTCGCTGATGCGGATTTCATCGCTGTTGAAGGTAATCGCGTTGTTCTGATTGATCATCCAGGTATTGCCCAGGAGCTCAATTTCTGAATAGTCGATTTGATTTTGCAGGAAAAGCGAATCGAAAACGTAAAGCCTCCCGTCGATATTGAGGTTATCCAATGCCAGCGGGTTTCGGTCGCGGTTCTTACGGGCGTAGTTGAGCCCGTAATCCAGGGTGTCGCCGGAGATCCGGACCAACACCGCCAGGGGTTCTAGTTCCGTTTTTTCATTGAGAACCATCCGGTTAATCCCAAAATCCAACGAGCCTTCCGCAGCTTTGGTGTCGAGCAAAAAAGCGATATCTTCCGCGTAGAAGCGGTCAAACTGGAACCTGTTCATCTCCAGATTGGCCCTAAGTAAATCTTCCTGATTGTCAAAACGACCTGAAATATTGACGCCACTAAGAGATCCTAACCGGCGGTCAATAAGGTTTTCAAATCCCTTGGAGTTGAGAACTTCGACGTCAAAATCGAATCTGCTTGGCCGGACGGCGATTGCTTTTGCGTTTAATCCCAGGCGTTTCGAAAAGCCGGGGAAGTGGATTCTTAAATGTTGGAGGAGCATGGCTGGAATTCGTTCCACCTCAAATAGACCATAAAAACGCGCGTTGAGAATATCGGATGCGATATTAAACTGTTTGTTCCCCAGCTGATCAAAGTAGGTGGAAATATCGGCGGAGTCTAACCGGTAGACTTGCCCCTCCTGGACGATTTGGAAATGGCGGAGGAAGATATCGCCCTCCATGTTCGCGAATTTTTGGTTTCGAAGGTTGAGGAGAACGTCGCCTGAGATTTGAATATTCCCTTTTTTGATGAGATTTAAAGGCCGAAGGTCCAGTTTATTTATCCGTGCCTGGAAATCGTAAATTGGAATTCCCTGGGTCAAATCGACCTGCCCCAAAAAACTAAAATCAATATTATCGTCCTGGATCGCAAAGTCCCCATCAAACCGGTTGGCCTGCAATTTGCCTGCAAGGCGGGCATTTTGATAATTGTATCCTTTAAAGAAAAAGCTTTTGATCTCGGCAGTGAGGGTAGCTTTTGCCGTTTGGGCATTTAATCCTTGGCCGTCTTTGACGAAAGAAAGGATATTGATTTTTCCCAGATCAGGGTTATTGGTCCATTGCCCCAGGTCAAAATCTATGAGTTCCAGGCGTCCCGAATACCGGGATTTTTCTTTCCCTTCTTTCAGGACCATTTTCATGTCCATTCGGGCTTCGCCTATATCCGTGACCAAGGTGCCATAAGCAACAAAATCGGAAAAGAAACCGTCAAACGTCCCGTTGAATTCCAGTTTGTTCAACCGTTCCACATTAGGCGGCAAATTCAGATTGGGAAAAAACCGGCGCAAAGTAGTCAAGGAAGAGGAAAACTGTTCCAACTTTAAGTTCAACACCTCTTCGTTTTTGAGCGCAAAATTCCGGGAGGAAAAACCGCCCTTTATAAGGCTTCCATTGGAGAAATTCAGCAGGAGGTCCGACCCCTTTAAATTATTGACGCGGCCCCAGATTCGGCCGTTCAGGGTAATCAATTCATCTTTGTTCTGCCCAAAAAAGGGCACCTCGTTCAGCGCTGGAGCAAAGGTGATCACATCTGAAATCGAAACGACCGCCTGCTTAAAACGGCCTTCCATAATGACCCGGTCCGTAAACTCAGAGAAATCCGCATAGTCGCGGTACTTAAAAGATAACGTATCGCCAATCTCCGATTTCGGAGTGACCAGTTTCATCCCATTGAGCTGGGCGCCTCTGGAATTGATTACTACTTCCCGGGAGGTGAACCGGGTTAGCACAAATCCGTCTTCCTCCTTGAGCGCCAGGTTTTCCAGTTCGCCGGAAAAGGTTTGGTTGTTTAACGCGAAATTTCGGATGTGAATGAAGATATCATTTGCCTTCATGTGCCGGTAATTCAGTTCCCCCGGCACGTGAACGGGAATAGGTTCTTTTCTGAAATTATCCAACTGGAAGACCCCGGATCTAAGGTCGAGTTCTTCCACTGCAATCTTCCATCTCGAAGAATCTCCGGACAATTCTTGCAGTTCTTCTATTGGAATTGGGGAATCCGGAATATAGGACTGCACCCTGAGTTTGGGGTTTCGAAGGGAAATCTCCCGGATCTTTAGCATTTTTTCAGGGAGGTTCATGTCATCTATATCCACCTGCCCGCGATCCAGGTAAATTCCAAAAAAGTTACCCGTTACCGCATCGAATTGGGTAAACCGGGTTTTCCAAAGAACAAGCCGCTTTAATTTAACCTGAAAATTGCTTTTAGCTTTGCTCCTTTTAGAAACTTCCGGAAAAAGCCGGAGGAGCAGTTCCTCCAGATTGGACACCTTGCTGCCGGGTAGCTTTCTCAAGTTGAACTGAGCGCTTTCCAGGCGAATCTGGTTTACCACCAATCCCTCCCGAAACAAGGTGATTGGGTTGGGATCGAACCGAACCCAAAGTGCCTTGGCGTACAATAGGGTGTCCCCTCCGCGGTCCTCAATAATCACCTCTTTTAAAGAAAGCCTGCTCATCCACCCCAGCCGGAACCCGCCGATCTCTACGCGGGTTTCCAGGGTTTTACTTAGGGAGTGGGTCACTTTATCGATGGCCCAATGTTGAAAAACGGGAAATTGAAGCAGAAGCGAGAGGAAAAAAAGGAAAAGAAAAAGACTGAGAAACACCCGGTGTCCTACAAGGAATATCCATTGCAAGATGGTCCTCCTGTTCCTGGGGGGGACGACGGGTTCCACCGGTTCCGAGTGTTCCTGGTTTTTCTCCATATTAATTACAACAACGCAAGTCCGGGAAATCGTTTAACCGGCCGTAGCTTTAACAGCTTTTTAGGAATTCCGGTAAAATTACCGGAATTGCCCGAAATCCGGAACCTTAATGGAGAATAGTGCAAATCCGGACGCAAACGCTAGGAAGAAAAGAGGGGAAGCGATCCCTGTCGCGCAAAATCTTCTTACGGACAGCCTCCCTCTTGGTCTATTCCTTACCTTCCTCCGGATAGCCTATCCTGAAGGTCTTTCAGTTCTTGCCAGCGGCCTTCAGCTGCAAGGGCAGCTTGTTGAGGCCAAGTTCCTGGGTCGGCAAGACGGAAGCTTTCGCCTGCCTCGCCGAGAATTGCCTTGAGGCGGTCCACTGAGCTGGCGGAAAGATCTGCCCAGGTGCTGATTCCTGCGTTTTTCAACAGTTCCTCGATTTTAGGTCCAATGCCTTCGACGATTTTGAGGTCTTCCGGGTTATTGGAAAACCCAAGGATTTTCAACGCCATTTGTTCGATTTTGGACGGACTGTCCATATCGCCCTGGTCTTCTCTTCCGGCGTCCAGGAATTTTTGCAGTTCCACCAGTTCTTCCCACCGGTTCTGGAAAGCGAGTTTGCCCTGCTGTGGCCAGGAGGTTGGGTTCATCATTTTATAGGCAGAGCCTGCGTTTGCCAGAATTTCGGCAAGGGATTCCGGCGTAGATTCGGCCATTTTTTGCCAATCGGAAATACCTGCTTCTTTGAGGACTTGCTCCACTTTGGGGCCAACGCCTTCAATGATCTGCAGGTTGTCTTGCTGGAATAAAATGCTATAATTCAACCCCGGCGCCGCCTTGGCAAATCCGATTGATGCCCCCCTGGAAGATTCCATTGGATGAACCGCCTGTTCCAGTTTAGCCCGCAGCACCATAGAATCCGCTTCGCAATTGCGCAGGGAGGCTTTTGCCCGGTCGAGCTCTTTGAGTGATTCTTCGTGCTCATATTTCAAGGCCACGTGGTCCTTTTCAATAGCTGTCCAGTGATCGTGGTTCTTTTTGTTTTCTTCCTCCAGCTCCTTGATCCGTTTAACCAGGCCGCTGCGCAACAGCCAGCCTAAAAGAAGCCCGAGCAAGAAAGGAATGATGGAGGCCAGCAGCAAAAGCCCCCAGCAATTCAGTGGTATATGAAGGAATAAGGTATATGCGAACATAGTCGGTCAATTTTAAGGTGAAAATTATTGTTTTTTGATCAGCCGGACTTCCACCCGGCGGTTATCATGCCGGCCTTCTTCCGTAGCGTTAGATGCGACAGGTTGGCTTTCTCCCTTGGACTCTGTGGTGATCAGCGACGCCTTCACGCCGCTGCGGACCAGGATCTGTTTGATCTGCTGGGCCCGCTTGTCGCCAAAGGATAAATTGGCCGCATCGTCCCCAACATTGTCCGTATGCCCGGTCAGTTTAACGAGTTCTTCGGTTTGGTTAACCCGTTTTGCCAGCTTTGCCAGATAGGCATCCACTTCGGGGTCGTAATCTTTTTCCGTTGAATTAAACGGGAATCGGATAATAATCCGGTCGTCTAGTTCCTCAACCGTTTCGGCAACTTTCTTCTCAATGGCAATCCAATTGAAAAGAGCGGCTTCAAAATAATTTTCCCGGACCCCGGCAGTTTCGTCCTTCAATCGGCTCCTCAAGCTAATCCGGTCAGGCGGGATGTCGCTGAAAAACTTGTCCCGGATCTTAGCCGCCCGGGCCAGGCCCATCGTTTCGACGTCGGCAGGAGCCGATTCTTCTTCAAAATACAGCCCGGTAATTTCCAGCTTATTGTCGGCAGCCGTACCGGCTTTGATGGAAGCCAGCAGGGAATCGAAGCCAGGGCCCTGGAAAGGCTCGGCATTGGACCAGCGGAAACTCAAAGGGAAGGCGTTCACGGGTTCCCCTTGGGAAGTGTCCGTTACGAGACCAGCCTCTTCCCCAGCTATGGATATACCGCATGTCTTGCAAATGTCCCTCGAACAAAATTGCATCAGCAACAGGGTATATACCAACCAGCCCAGCAGCAATAGGATGATACGTGTTGTGGTTGACATAAATCAATTTGTTGGTAAAAGAATACCATTCCCCGGATGGGAATTTCCTTAAAATTAGCGGCAATTTGCCTGAATTCAGAATTTTTTGCGGTTAATTTTATGTAAATGAATGCGCTAGAAGAAACCCACTAAACTTTTCAACAAAAAAAAGCATTCACATATCGATTCCGTCCATTGCCAGATTGGCTTCCCTTCGCTATCTTTGCCGGAATTTTTAATAGACTACCTTTCAATATGTTTAATTCATTAAGCGATAGGTTAGACAGCGCATTCAAGCTGATGCGCGGAGAAAACAGGCTGACCGAAATCAACGTCGCCCAATCGATCAAAGAGATCCGCAGAGCCTTGGTTGACGCGGACGTGAACTATAAGATTGCCAAAGAATTTACCGACAAGATCAAGGATAAAGCCCTTGGCTCAGAAAATGTCCTGAAATCCATCTCTCCTGGCCAGTTGATGGTCAAGATCGTTCAGGATGAGCTGACTGACCTGATGGGGGGGCAAGCTGCCGGCATCAACCTCACCGGCAAGCCTTCCGTCATCCTTATTGCGGGGCTGCAGGGGTCGGGTAAAACGACTTTTTCCGGAAAACTCGCGCTTTGGCTAAAGAGCAAACGCAATAAAAAACCGTTGTTAGTCGCCTGCGACGTTTACCGGCCTGCAGCTATCGAACAGCTTACCGTTCTCGGCGAGCAGACCGGAGTATCTGTTTTCAAGGACACCGAAAACAAGAACCCCGTCGAAATTGCCCTGAAAGGTATCCAGTATGCGCAGGCAAACCACCTCGACGTGGTCATCATCGACACCGCCGGCCGTTTGGCCATCGATGAAGAGATGATGACGGAAATTGCCAATATCAAAAATGCCGTACTCCCCCAGGAGACCCTTTTTGTAGTGGATTCCATGACCGGCCAGGATGCGGTCAAAACAGCCGAAGCCTTTAATTCGACCATCAACTTTGACGGCGTGGTGCTGACCAAATTGGATGGCGATACCCGTGGCGGGGCTGCCCTTTCCATTAAATACACCGTTGGAAAGCCCATCAAGTTTGTCAGTGATGGGGAGAAAATGGACGCGCTCGATATGTTCTACCCCGACCGGATGGCCCAGCGTATCCTCGGGATGGGAGATATTGTTTCCTTTGTCGAGCGGGCGCAGGAACAATTCGACGAAAAGGAAGCGCAGCGGCTGGAGAAAAAGATTCGCAAGAATCAGTTTGATTTCAATGACTTCCTTAGCCAGATAGGCCAGATTCGCAAAATGGGCGATCTGAAAAGCCTGATGAATATGATCCCTGGTATGGCTAAGATCACCAAGGATATCGATATTGACGACAACGCCTTCAAGCGGGTGGAGTCCTTTATTTTCTCCATGACCCCCTACGAACGCGAAAACCCCGACGCCTTGAACATGAGCCGCAAAATGCGCATCGCCAAAGGTTCTGGGCGTACTATCCACGACGTCAACATGTTCGTCAAGCAGTTTGAGCAAATGCGCAAACTCATGCACAAAATGACCAAAATGCCGGGCATGGGAATGGCCCCAGCTGGCCCGGCAGCAAAAAAACGCCGATAGCCTATGCATTCTGACTTGCCCCGTTTTCTGCCAGATATCGGGAAGGTTAGCGTTTAAACAACAACCGTTGACCAGGACCTTCTTCGATCAGATGGTCTTGATAGTATACCAAATTCCCGTTAACAAGGGTCCCTTCAATCTTTCCTTTGAACGTATGGTCCAAAAAAGGAGACCATCCGCATTTGTACCGGATGTTTTCCGCCCGAACTGTCCATTCCTTTTCCGGGTCGAGCAACACGGCGTCGGCCCAGTAGCCTTCTTCGATAAATCCTCTGCCATCGATCTGAAAACACACTGCCGGCGCATGGCTCATTTTCTCCACAATTCGTTCCAGGCTGATCGTTCCGGCATGATAAAACCCGAGCATGATATTCAAGGCATGCTGTACGAGGGGCACCCCCGAAGGGGCCTGAAAATACCATTGATCTTTTTCCTGAAGGGTATGAGGCGCATGGTCGGTGGCAATGATGTCCAGCCGGTTATCCAGAAGAGCTGGGAATAAAGCGTCGCGATGAGCAGGGCTTTTGATCGCCGGGTTACACTTGATGAGCGTGCCGAGCTGTTCGTAATCGTCGCTGGAAAACCGGAGGTGGTGAACGCACACTTCCGAAGTGATGCGTTTCTGCTCCAAAGGAATGTCGTTTCGGAAAAGGGCCAGCTCATCCGCTGTGGAAATATGAAGAATGTGCAACCGGGTACCGTGCTTTTGGGCCAGGTCTACAGCCAGGGAGGAAGAAATCACACAAGCCTTAGCTGACCGGATCTCCGGGTGGTATTGCACCGGTACGTCCTCCCCGTAACCTGCCAGAAAGGCCGCTTCATTGGATTTGATCGTCGCTTCGTCTTCGCAGTGGGTTGCAATCAGTAAAGGGCATCGGGAAAAAAGCGCTTCCAGCGTGTTCGGGTCGTCCACCAGCATATTCCCTGTGCTCGACCCCATAAACGCTTTGATCCCGCAAACCGTTCGGCTATCCGTCCGCAGCACTTCCTCCAGGTTGTCGTTGGCAGCCCCATAAAGAAGGAATAGTTGGCCAAAGACCGCTGGGAGGCGATGGCGTACTTTTCTTCCAGCAATGCCTGGGTTATGGCCGGCGGTTTGGTGTTGGGCATCTCCATATAAGAAGTTACGCCCCCAGCAACTGCAGCCCGGGATTCCGAAAAAATATCCGCTTTATGCGTTAGACCGGGTTCGCGGAAATGTACCTGATCGTCGATGATTCCCGGCAGCAAAAATAAGCCGTTGCCTGGAAGTTCCCGCACGCCCTCCGCTTCGAGTATCCCCCCTACCCTTTCAAACCGCCCGTCGCGAATCAATACATCCCCTTCGATGATCCGGCCTCTGTTCACTACCCGGACATCTTTTACCAGTATATTTCCCATTGCGCTCGTTTATACGATGAAAAAATGACAGATTGGATCGTAATCAGGTCCAAATCCCTAGCTTTGCCAAGTGAAGATACAACGCGCCCCTATGATCAACAATAAAGAAATCACCACCTGCAATTTAGGTATTCTTGGCGGAGGCCAGCTTGGGAAAATGCTAGCACTAGCTGCTGGAAACTGGCACCTTCCCGTACATATCCTCGACGAATCGGCAGATTATCCGGCAGGTCCTTTTGCCGCTTCGTTCACTGCGGGGTATTTCAACCGCTACGAAGACGTTTACGCGTTTGGAAAAACGGTAGACCTGCTTACCATCGAGATCGAACACGTTCACACCGGCGCCTTGAAGCAATTGCAGGCCGAAGGGTTGACCATCCATCCAGACCCTTCTATCCTGGAGATTATTAAAGATAAAGGCCTCCAAAAAAAATTCTACCACGATCGGGGGATTCCCACGGCGCCTTTCCAACTGTTCGATTCGGAGCAATCCATTCTCGACGCGCTTGGCGCCGGAACGCTTGCCTTTCCTTTTGTCCAGAAAACCCGGACCGCAGGGTATGACGGCCGGGGGGTGTCCATCATCCGAAGAGAAGAAGACCTGCAAAAACTGTTGCCTGGCGCTTCTGTTATTGAAGCCCTCGCCCCAATAGAAAAGGAGCTCGCCGTAATCGTTGCCCGGAACGAACGCGGCGAGATAGCCGCGTATCCAACGGTAGAAATGGATTTCAATCCGGAAGCCAATCTGGTGGAATTCCTCGTTTGCCCTTCGCGGATCGATCCTGGTACGGAACAAAGAGCGGTAGCTCTGGCTATTGAAGTAATGAAAGCGTATGGCTTGTGCGGGCTCCTGGCGGTTGAATTATTTCTCACCGGCACCGGCGACCTTCTGGTGAACGAAGTGGCGCCCCGGACGCACAACAGCGGGCATCATACCCTGGACAGTTGTGAAACCTCTCAATTTGAACAACACCTGCGCGCCATCCTCAATCTTCCGCTTGGCAGCACCCGGTTGCACACCCCCGCTGTAATGGTCAATCTGCTTGGCGCCGAAGGCTTCCAGGGCCCCGTTCATTACCAGGGGCTGGAAGAATGCCTTGCCCTACCGGGCGTTCATCTTCACTTGTACGGGAAAGCCATCACGAAACCGTACCGCAAAATGGGGCATGCGACAGTGGTCCATCCGGATATTGCCCAAGCTGCGGCATTAGCCCGAAGCGTTCAACAGACCTTGCGGATCGAAAGCAGGTAGTCAGTCGCGGGAAAATTCGATCACCCAGCCTGTTTTCCGAGCCTGGGCCTTAGAATAGGAGACCTCGTCTTTCAGTTTGCCTGATGGGTCTTTAATCCGAATCGTACCGCCTGTATTGGCTAGTTTAGCTTTAGACAAAACCAGCGTTTTGAATTGTCCAGCTTCGACCCATTCCGCAGCCAAAGCGTCGCTCCTTTCTTTATCATCTTCGATCGTCCATTTTTCCAGATTCAACGCAGCGGTCCCGGAATTCAAAATGGTAACGGTTTCTTTGCCCACATCAGAACCCGTCGGGTTCACCAGGGCAGCCACAATGGCTACTTCTGGCTCTTGTTCAGGTTCCTCCGGTTTGCCAGCCGCCGCTTTGACGGCGGCTAAAGCGTCTGCTTTACCAAATCCAAACCACGGGCTCCAGGTCCCATCCGGAAAACCGGCAGGCTTAAAAGCCCCGTCATTCAGGGGGCTTGCCGGAGAAATATCCCAGGAGGGGTGGTTGGCCAACCGAGGATATGGCTTGAAATTCAAGTCTTTAGACGCCGTACGTTGAAGCGTTTTAACCACCTCCAGAGCGGATAACGCCGGATTGGCGGAGATAACCAGTGCGGTGATTCCGGCAACCAAAGGAGTAGCGCTGGAGGTGCCTCCAAAATAACCCGTGGTGGAATTATTCCCGGACGTAGTCGTAATCGACAACCCGGGAACGTCCATAAACCAATACGTATGGACATTGTTGGAGGGGGCGGTAATGCCTATGCCCGGGCCGTAGTTGGAGTAATGACTGCGCTGCCCGTTGCTGGCCAGGGCCGCCACAAACACGACGCCCTCAATGCCCACCAGATTATTGGAAAAGACGGTGGACGTTCGCACTGCCCCCGTGTCGGGGTTATAATCGTAGGGGATCGGGACGGTACTGTTGTACTTGATCGGACAATTTTCATTGCCAGCCGCGAAGAGAAAAACGATACCTTTCGACCTTCGCCCCCCATTTTTTGCGAGCCGGGTGATTGTACTGATAACAGCAGAAGACCAGAACGACCGCGGGCTTACGCCCCATGAGTTCGATAAAACATCTATTTTGTCCCCAATGCGGTTGAGTGCTTCCAGGAATTTGGAATCGGAAATCAACAAATAAGGCCCATCCGATTCCCATTTTATTGGAAATAATTTACATCCGGGAGCGGCTCCTACCGTCATCACCCCATCCGCTTCTGCAGCGGAAACTCCTGCGCAGCTGGTACCATGGTTGCTTCCTGCCTGGTACATTTTCTGGGGGTTGGCGCCAATCCACAGCGTAGAGCCTTCAAAATATCCCCAGCCGGCAAATTTTCCGGGGCCGTTAAAATCCCTGTGCGAAAGGTCGCACCCATCGTCAGTGATACCGATGACGACATCGGCGCTTCCAAAATTCCCCAAATAATTCCAGGCATCTTCGCAATTGGAGGAAGCCTTCGAATCCACTTCCGGGTGTGAATAGCGGCGGTGCAAATGCCATTGCCGCAGATAAAAAGGATCGGAAGGAATGGAGATCCCATACTTTTTTACCCGAAAATTCAGATCCATATCTGCCGTCTCTACCGTCTCTTTCTCGTCTTCGGTCAGTTTGACCACCAGTTTGACGGGGTTTATCCCCGTTTCATCCGTCAATTGGACCAGAAAATTCAAAGGGTCATATTTTTCCAAAATCCGCAGATGGTACCTTCCCAAAAGGGCATTAATGCGTTCCATGCCCGCATTCTCCTTAAAGGTGATCAGTACCCGGTCGGTAAGGAGCACTTCCTCTCCTGATTCCGGATCGAAATACAAGTGATGCGCAACCGATGTTTCCCGGGCCTTGGACATAGCCTGATCCAGTTCGGGTGCAGCTACTTTAATAATACTCGACCGGGACGAAACTTTCTCACCTCCCGCAATTCCCAGGTCTTTAAGTTCCCCCGGGAGACGGCGAATGACGAATTTGGTGGGCGATTTTTCGAGGGCAATCTTTTGCCCTGCGCGATAGGTATAGACAGGAGTCATTGGGATATGGGTTTATGGTTAGCTGGAAGCAGAGGATATATGATCGTATATCCTCTGCTGTTTTGAATTCTATTTCGAGACCGTTTTGATCAACATCCCTTTTTGCACCTGGGTAGTCACCTCCATACCGTTAATGATAGCCAGCTCGGCAAGCCGGTTTTCCGGCATATTGAAATTCCGCAGGACAGAAGCGAGCGTGCCATTGGCCGTTACCTGGCGGACCTTGATCTTCTCTGGAGTAACGTTAATCTTGGACTGATCGGTAAGCGCTCTAAATTGTTGCATAGTGTTCAGGAACGCCGGCCGGTAGTTGTTGAAGTCGGCCAGATAAGCCATTCCATAAAAGCGATAAATCATGTTGTTGTACTGGATCAGATAAATCTGAAGGCGAATCGTCGTATTGTCTTGCGGGTTCACCTGGTCAGCCAGGATGCTCACCCCGGAAAGCCCGTGCACGGTGATTGCTTGTGCCGGTTCCACCTGGCGCAGCGAGTCTTTGGTCACCGTGGCATCGGCAGCGGAACGCAGGTCTTTTTCCTGAGCCAGATTAAAAAGAATCAACGCCTTTCCATCGGAAGGCGCCATTTGCACCTGGGTAGGCAGATTCTGCACCTTCCAAGCTGACGGCACGGGAAATTGGAACCTGAGCTCAGGGTGGTAGAAGACGTTATTTTCGACATATCCCTGCCGGGGGTCCTCTCCATACACGATGCCATCGATCATGCGCAAATACGTATCGCGGTTGATCTTAAAGTTGGTTCCTCCCGTTTTTTGCTGCCAATCAGCGGCCAGCTTTCCTACTGTGTTATATCGGTCGATGGGATCCGGGTGGGTGGACATGAACGTAGGTATTCCTTCCTGATCTCCGCTCAGACGCTTGATGGTTTGGAAAAAACCCGCCATTTCCCGGGCATCGTACCCGATCTTGGTGGAATATTCCACCCCAAGCCGGTCGGATTCCGTTTCGTGCTCCCGGCTAAATTTCAGGAATAAGATCCCTAAAGCCTGGGAAGCTACATCGGCAAATTGAGCAAAGTCCTTGGAAATGATTAGCCCAAAGATCATGCCAGCCTGGCCAAGAATCTGGGTCGTTTGCTGCCGGGCCCCATGCCTGGCCGTGATATGGCCGATCTCATGCCCCAATACGCCTGCAAACTCTGCCTCATTACTAAAATAGGCCATGATGCCTCGAGTGAAGTACACAAAACCTCCTGGAAGCGCAAACGCGTTTACCACCGGAGAATCGAGCACTTTGAAATGATACTCGAGCTCACTACGGTGGGAAACGGCAGCCATTTGGCTCCCTTTTTCGGTAATAAATGCCTGAATAGCAGGACTCTCGTATAAACCGAAACTGGCGACCACTTCAGGGTCGGATTGAACGCCGAGCGCAATTTCTTGCTGTTCGCTCATCAGCATCAGTTCTTTTTTTCCGGTAACCGGGTTTATGGCGCATGACAGGCCAATTATCAAAAGGCTCAGAGTGATCATTACCCGGGGTGCGATAGTTTTAAGTAAGTTTCTCATGGTAGGAAAAGATTAAATAAAAATGACAAAAATAGTTGGGGTTCCCCCAATTATTTAACGAAATTCAAGATAGATGAATTACCCTTAAAAGAAAGAAAATCACGGAAATAAAAAAGAAAAGAACAAATAAGTGACCCTATCAGGCAATAAGGTGTACCCGGAACCCAGGACTAGCCATTGGCAGAGAATAACGGACGCTCCAGGGGACTGTCTCCCTTTGGCTGAACAGGTCCTTTTAAATGGGCGGATTCTTCTTGCCCTGAGGTCCAGTGTTTGACGTAAAGCCCCTGGGGATCATAGCGCCGGGCCTGAGTTTCTATATTGAAATAACGCTCTTCCCGGGGATCGCTTCCTACCCCCGCGACCTGCACATCCACTTCTTCCCGGGTCCTTTCCCGGTTACAAAAAACCCAACTGGCGCTGGTCTGCGTGACTAAGTCAGCCAGGACATCCTCTGGTTTTCCAACCCGTACGATTAATTCGCTGTTCAGGCGGCGCAGGCTGTTTCGAAGATCTTTCAGGCTTTCGAGGATAAACCGGGCGCGATACTTCTCCGTTTTCCTGAATCCATAAAGCGTCCGGCCGAAGAACACCCGCTCGTCTAACACGTATACCGGATAGATTTCGGCCGCGCACTCCAGAGCCCGGGTTAGGGCTTCATTGTCATGCAGCCGCAAATCGTTACGGAACCAAACAACCGCTTTAAGCTTTGGAAGCATGAAGAAAAGATTCTATTGAATTTTCAATAATTTTTGAAAATAAACACCCCCCCTATTCTAAGGTTCTGAAAAGAGGGAATATTTTAAAGGATCTACGGTCGTTTTCCTACCTTTGCCCGAAAATCTGGAGCATGAAACGTTTTGCTTTTTTTAACTTTAGGATTACTGATCGCATGGGCCCTATCCGGACAGGACAAACCCGCTTACCGCCTCTTTCACGCGAATGGGAAAGAAGCCTCCTACGACGATCTTTTGAAAAAAGCGCAAAAAGCCGATGCGTTCTTTTTTGGGGAGCAGCACAACAACCCCATTTGCCATTGGCTTCAAATGGAGGTCACCCAAGATCTGTTTAAGGAAAAAAACGGGGCGGTCATCCTTGGCGCAGAGATGTTCGAACGCGATAACCAACTCCTTTTGGAAGAGTACCTTTCCGGCAAAGTCAATCAAAAGAATTTCGAGGACGAAGCCAAGCTTTGGAATAATTATGCTACCGACTACAAGCCGCTGGTGGAATTTGCCAAGACTAAAAAAATTCCTTTTATCGGTACAAATGTGCCCCGGCGCTATGCCAACCTCGTCTTTCGCCAGGGCCTGGAAGCTCTTGACAGTTTATCTGCATCTGCCAAAGCGCTGATTGCTCCGTTGCCGATTCCATTCGACGCTAACCTGCCTTCTTATCAGGAAATGCTCAAAATGATGGGTGGGCATGGCGCAGGGCCGGTAAATCTGAATTTCCCCAAGTCCCAGGCAATCAAAGACGCGACTATGGGATACGCTATTTCCCAAAATCTGAAAAAGGGACATGTCTTCATCCACTATAATGGATCGTTCCATTCTGACTTGAAGGAAGGGACCGTTTGGTATTTGCTGAAGTACGCCCCCAGGGTAGATGTGGTTACCCTGGCTAGTGTGGAGCAGCAGGACATTTCGCAATTAGCGGAAGAAAACAAAAACAAAGGGGACTTTATCCTGGTTATTCCGGCAACCATGACCAAAACGTACTAAGAAATGCCTGCTTTTGTCACTGGGAGGCTCCTGGGAAAATTCCGGGGGGCATCCCTGCGCATTCCGCTCCTTCTGGTGGTTGCCTTAACGGTATCCGCCCTGGCTTTTACGGGGTCCGGGTGCAGGCCCTACAAGAAAGGGGAAGCCTTGTACAAAATCCACTGCGCGAATTGCCACATGCCCGACGGAACCGGGCTGGAAGGCAATATCCCGCCACTAGCCAGCTCCGACTATTTTTCAAAAAACCCGGTTGCGGCCGCCTGCATCATCCGGAATGGGCTGCAGGATACGATTCGGGTTAATGGCCGTGTTTATTCACAACCCATGGCAGCTATACCCAAACTCAGCGAATTGGAGATAACCAATATCATCAACTATATTGGGCACTCCTGGGGGAACCGCACGCCTTACTTATCTCTGGCCAACGTCAGAAAAGCGCTGGAGGAGTGCAATTAAAGTATTGGCAGTCCAGCGAAAAAATGACGCCCGGGCGTTAATTTCGGTAGTAGTTCTCCCGCAAGTCTTGGGGATTTAGTACCTTTCGGCACATCGCTAAATATTCTTGGAATGAAGTCATTCTTCTGGAAGATTTGTTTGCCCTGTTCGATCCTGCTGGGCATGTTCTCAATGCAATCTTTGCAAGCACAACAATTAGCTATTCTACCCGATGCAGACACCATTTATGTCTGTCCGGACAGTACCCTTGTCCTGATTGCTTCCGGCGGTTCTGCTTATAAATGGTCGTCCCCGACGATATCTATTGCCGATTCCGGGAATGATACCGTGAAAGTAAAATCCAACGGCAGCATTTTTCTCGTCTACCTGGAAGGTGCAGTTAACGGGCTCAAGCAAAAAGACTCCGTATTCGTCATCAGTGCAACGCCTCAATTGAACGTGCAATCGCTGGATGCTTCGCCGGTTTGCCGGGGCAAGGACGTCCGCCTTCGGGCAATCACCAATACCGGAGGATACGGGTTGGTATGGCAGCCCGCCGACGGGCTCAGTAGCGTCACCGGGGAACTCGTCATCGCCCGGCCCAAAACCACTACTACGTACACCGCCATTTTGAATATCACGGGATGTGAAGTGCGCCGCACGGTCACCGTCAGTATATTGCCCCCTCAGGTAGACATTGCCCAGGAAGACACGGTGGAAATTTGTCTTGGGACTACCCTCAGGCTCCAGGCTACCACCAATACCGGGAATGCGCAGGGCCTTAAGTGGACGTCGTCCGATGGCTTGTTTAAAGACACCCTGAAGCTGGCCGTAGACGTCAAACCGATCGTGACCACCAAGTACTATACCACGTTTTCCAATGGAGGCTGCGTGATCACCGATTCGGTCTACGT
Source organism: Haliscomenobacter sp. (assembly GCA_016707205.1). Classification (GTDB taxonomy): domain Bacteria; phylum Bacteroidota; class Bacteroidia; order Chitinophagales; family Saprospiraceae; genus JADJPL01. The sequence goes on from JADJHZ010000001.1 coordinate 323,827, forward strand.
TAAGGTAGACTCCCTTCCAAAGCTCCTCATCGAGGCGGATCCCAAAAAGGATTCATACTGTCAGGGAGAACTGGTCACGCTAAAATCCCCTACATACGAACCGTTCCTGTATCCCGGTATCCAGCATAAATGGTTTCCGGACAAAGGGTTTGAAACCCCGGTTCCGGAACAAAACATATCTTGTTTGGAATGTAAAAACCCAAGGGTTAACCCAACGTCATCCACCTCCTACACCATCACCGTAACGGAAAAAGGGTGCCCAAGCTCCAAATCGGTTCCTGTCTCTGTCTTACAGCCTCCTTTGATGCCTATTGCGGTTAACCCCACTATTTGCCGGGGGGATTCAATTACCTTATTCCTGGCCAACCCGGAGCCTGGGGTGAATTATCGCTGGGTTTCTCCCCAAATTCCAAGCCTGGATGCGACGATTGCCAGGTTACGCGTGGCGCCCACCAGCAACACCACGTATTCGCTGACCGCCCAGCGGGGGCGTTGCCCTTCGGTGACTGCCCAAACCGCCGTTAACGTGATCCAACCTGCCGATGTAAATGTTCCGGCGGCTCAACGGGTATGCCCGGGACAATCTGTCACCCTGACCGCCACCGGTACGGCCCCCTCGGGAGTGCAACAATCTTTCCTTTGGACCTGGAACAACGGTCAAAACTCCAGCACCGGCGCGACGGTCACTGTAAATAATTTACGGCAAAGCACGGTCTTTAACATGACCTATATCTACGGGCCCAATTGCGGAGTAGTAACTAAATCCGTTCAGGTAACCGTAGAAGCCGTGCCTGCAATCAACGGATTCGTTTTCAACCCGGCGGAAGCCCCAATTGACGGGGTTGTTTTGGGGACAACAGTCACTGTAAACGCCCAACTCACGCCTCCCTCCCCCTCCGGAGTTACCTACTCCTGGAAAGCCAACAACGAATCCATTCCAGGAACGGCTTCCAGCGTCCAGCATACCCCAAGCGCCGATCCGACAACCTATACCTTAACCGTCAAAACCAATAGCGGAGGGTGCGAAGTCAGCGCTACCAGCCCGCCAATCCGGGTACTCCAACCGGAGTTCGATATTCCGAATGCCTTCACTCCGGATGGAGATGAGAACAACGACTTTTTCCGGGTAGTCTTTACCGGAAATATCCAGATCAAGGAGTTACGCGTATGGAATCGCTGGGGACAGACGGTCTACAACAACGACAATGGCGCCCAGGGATGGGACGGAAGAGTCAATGGGAAACTGGCTCCTTCGGATGTCTACGTATACAAAGCGGTGATTGTTTATCCCGATGGACGGGAATTTGTCCGCCAGGGAGATGTAACCCTGATCCGTTAAATTAGGGCGCCCAAGGTTAAACGTATTGCAATTCCCCTGCCCCTTGGCGGATGATTTGCGGTTCGTTCTGGGTACAATCCACAATCGTAGACGGCACATTGCCGCAAGGCCCCCGTCAATAACCACATTTATTAGTTTTCTGAAATCCTCATGGATATCCTCGGCTTCCACGAAATACTCCATGATTTCATCATCCGATTTCAGCGAGGTCGTCAGGATGGGCCTTCCCAAGGCATGAACAATAGCCAGCGGGATTGGATGCCCGGGAATCCGGGCGCCGATGGTTTTCTTTTTGTTCCGGAACATTTTGGGCACGTTTCCCGCAGCAGGCAGAATAAAGGTGAACGGCCCGGGTAAGTTTTTTTTCAGCAGCTTGAAGGTGGAGTTATCCAGAGGAGGCACGAATTGGGAAATCTGACTGATGCTATCGAAAATCATGGCCAGCATAGCATCTCTTGGGTCCAGGCCACGAAGCCGGCAAATTTTTTCAACAGCGGCTGATTGATTGACATCGCATCCCATACCATACACCGTGTCGGTTGGATAAATAATTACTCCTCCTTTTTCGAGGACCTCCACCACCTGACGGATTTTTCTCTCGTCTGGATTATCCGCATTTATAGAAAGCAACATAGCACGGTCGTTAAAGGAGGAAAGATACGGATTTAGTTGAGATCCTCCTCATTGAAGCCTTCCTCATCGTCTTCTTCATCTCCGAGCATATCGGCGAGGATATCTCTAAACGTAAGACTGGATTCGAGCATGTCCTTGTTGAGCACGTTAAATTCCGCCAACCCATGCAAGGCCAATTCCATCAAGAGGAAAACCTCTTCTTTGTCCGGAGCTTGGGTATGGGCTTCCACCAGCTTTCGAAGTCCTGCAACGGCGTCCAGGGCTTGGCGGTATGCGGCATCGGAGGCGTCGTTGATCATATCGACGCGGTTACCTCCGGCGAACCAGGCCCGGATCACTCCGTAAGGGTCCTTCTCCCTTCCTTTTCGCAACTTATCGGGATCGGGGAAATAACCCAAAAACAACTTTTTAATCGCATGGCCCAGCAGGTGAATCGCCACGGAGTAGGGCCCTTCCTGTTCTCCTTCATACACAAGTTCAACTTTCCCGGTGATGGCAGGCACCACGCCCCAGAAGTCGGTGATCCGGGCAACAGTTTGAGTCTCTCGGTTGATCAGGCTGCGCCGCTCGGCGGTGCTGACGAGATTTTCATACCCGGAGATACTCAGACGCGCCGAAACGCCGCTTTTTTCATCCACGTATTCGCTTTCCCTCGCTTCAAAAGCGATCTGCTCCAGCAGGACTTGCAATAGTTCCGGAACACGCACCCGCTTCTTTTGATCTTCCGTTAGCTGCGCTTCCTGTTGGGTAATCTGACGGGAAATGTCAATCGTTTTGGGGTAATGGGTCAGGATCTGGCTCTCAATCCGGTCCTTCAAAGGCGTGATAATACTGCCCCTATTGGTATAATCTTCCGGGTTGGCGGTAAAAACGAATTGAATATCCAGGGGTAGGCGGAGCTTGAACCCCCTGATCTGGATATCGCCTTCCTGAAGGATGTTAAATAGCGAAACCTGAATCCGTGCCTGGAGGTCGGGGAGTTCGTTGATGACGAAAATACTCCGGTGGGCTCTTGGCACCAGCCCGAAATGGATCACCCGCTCGTCGGAATAAGGCAGCTTTAGGGTAGCCGCTTTAATGGGGTCTACATCGCCGATAAGGTCTGCGACGCTGACATCCGGTGTAGCGAGCTTTTCTACGTAGCGTTCGCTTCGATGGAGCCAGGACAGGGGTATCGTCGCCCATTTCAGCTATCTTATCCAAAGCATACCGCGAAATGGGGTGCAGGGATCATCGTTCAGTTCGCTTCCTTCCACTACCGGTACGTATTCGTCCATCAGGTGGATCAGCAAGCGGGCGATCCGCGTCTTCGCCTGCCCGCGAAGGCCAAGCAGCAGCATATTGTGGCGGGAAAGCACGGCGCGTTCTACATCGGGCAGCACGGTGTCGTCAAAGCCAATAATGCCCTGAAAGACTTTGTCTTTCCCCTGAAGTTTGGCGATCAGATTGGAGCGAAGTTCCTCTTTGATCGGCCTGGGCCGATACCCGCTTTTTTTTTAGTTCGCCTAAGGTGGTTTGATCAAACATGAGGAAGGAAATTGATGTTGATTACGGTATAGAAACGGAAAAACAACGGGATAGTTTTCCCCGGGCGCCATATCCCGTTGAAATATTTTCCAGGAAAAACCGTTTCTTTGAGTTGGCGGTTCGCTCCTGCGGAAGAAAATCAAAATGCGCCGCATTTCGCCGGCCTACCATAGGAAATCCGCTTTTTTCAACGCATAAACCGATCGATCACCGAAAAATGCTTCTTTAAAATGAAAAAGATTACGCTGCTTTTTTTCTTTGCGCTTTCTACCCTCCTTACTGGTTGCTTTAATATCCTGGAAGAAGTGACCTTGAATCAGGACGGATCAGGGCTTTACTCGCTTAAAATGGACCTCAGCGCGATCCTTGCCGATGATTTCATGAAAAGCATGATTCAGCAAAGCGCACAAGAAAATGAAGCTACCAAAGACTTGGCCAACAATCTGGAAAAAGACACCCTGATTTTCCTCAAAGACCTGCCCATGGAAGTGAAGGCCAAGACGGGCAAACCTGAATTCTGGGATAACGTGCAGATGCAGGTGAAGATCAGCGATAAAACGGACGAGTTTTTCACCGACATTAAACTGCGGTTCAAAACCGCCGACGACATCTCGTTTTTGTACAAGAACCTTTCCACGGTTCTCGCCGAGGCAGGCGCGGCCAACCCGGGCATGAATCCAACCGAAATGCTTCCGGCAGGCGCCAGTTTTAAATCCGGTAAAAAATCCTTTAGCCGCCTGCCTTCAACAGCCGAAGCCAAAAGCGAAATGGAAGGCCAGGACATGGAGATGATGAAGATGTTTCTGAGCAACGCCAAATTTACCACGATCTACAACATGCCCGGGCGGGTGAAAAAGGTGACTATTCCCGGGGCGGAAATCAGCGGCAACACCGTCAAAGTAGTAGCCAGCCTGATCGACCTGATGGATGGAAAAGCCAAGCTGGAAGGGGATATTAAATATAAATAAAACATGCTCGACAAGATCATGCGCGCCCTGCAGGATGCCACCGACGCAATCAAAGTCCAGGCGGCCAATCTGGGCGAAGGGGCAAAGGAGAAAAGCGAACAACTGATCGACGATTGGCTTCAGACCTTTCCCAAACTCCAGAAGTATGGGTTGCAGATGAACAGCTTTGCATTGCAGATCGCGCTTAGCCCGTCGCTGGAGGCTGAATTTCTCGGCCACCACCACGAATTTACTGTCGAGCGCCTGGAGGAAATCCTGAACGATTGCAAGGGCAATACGGCATTAGTCTCCGTGTTTACCGCCATTAAAACGACCTATGTCCTGCATCAAAAAACCAGGCTATCCCCTATTGAGCCCCTGATCGTCCGCCTGCGGATCAAGATCGCTCCGGAGATCAAGGTGTATATTGGAAAACCGCTTTTGGACTAATCCCGAATGAAGGTCGAATGCTGTTGGATCGGGAAAACCCAGGAACCCTACCTCGAGGAGGGCTTACGAACCTATGAAAAGCGGCTGAAACACTACCTTCCGTTTGAAGTGGTATTGATTTCCGATATCCGAAGCGCGGGTAAATGCCTCCCCGAGGAAGTCAAACGCCAGGAAGGCGAGCGCATCCTCTCCCGGTTGAAACCGGAAGATTATTTGGTTTTACTGGATGAGAAGGGCCAATCCTTCCCCTCCGTCCAGTTTGCCCGTTGGATGGACCAGCGCATGCAAATGACCCACAAGCGATTGATTTTCCAGGTGGGAGGCGCTTTTGGGTTTTCTGAAGAAGTATATAAACGTGCAAATGCAAAACTCTCGCTTTCAGAAATGACGTTCTCCCATCAAATGGTCCGTCTGTTTTTTCTGGAACAACTATACCGCGCGATGACGATCCTGCGCAACGAACCGTATCATAACGAATAATACCTTATAAACTATGGGCGCTACTGAATTGAATATTACCCTGATTCTGGTCATTCTGACCGGCTTCATCTCCTGGCAGGGTTTTCGGAATCCGGAATTTGCCAACAAATTGCTCCATATCCCTTATCGGGTTAAGCATCAAAAGGAATATATCCGGCTTTTGGGAGCCGGGTTTGTGCACGGCAACTGGATGCACCTGCTGGTCAATTTGTATGTTTTGTACCAATTCGGCGGCGTCGTTGAGCTGCTATTTGGGTATCTTTTCGGTCCTGCCTACGGGCTTGTGGTGTATGTTTTGTTTTACCTTACCTCGATCGTCATTTCATCTCTTCCCGCCTATTTCCGGCACCAGGACAACCCAGGTTACGGGGAATTGGGGGCGTCCGGGGCCACGTCGGCGCTGGTCTTTATTTACATCCTGATGGACCCCTGGCAATGGTTCCTGTTTCCTCCTTTGCCGGCCATTCTGTTAGGCGTGCTTTATCTCTGGTACTCTAACTACATGAGCAAGCACAACCCGGGGGATCATATCGCGCATAGCGCCCATTTTGCCGGAGCGGTTTATGGCTTGGCGTTTGTCCTGGTTTCTACGTTTTTCTTCCGCCCGGTTTTTCTGGAGCAGTTCGTCGCCAAACTGCTTCAAGGCCCCACATCGCCCTTTTAACCTTCAAATGCCCTGAACCCCATGTTTTTTGTCGCGTCGAAAATCCTCTACTTCCTTATCCGGCCCATGAACTGGGTTTTGGTGCTGATGTTCGTTGCCTGGAGAAGCAAAAACCCGAAATGGAAAAACCGCTGTGCCCTGGCTGCCCTGGCAGTCCTCGTTTTGGGAAGCAACCGCGCTTTGCTCAATACCGTTGCCCGGTGGTGGGAACCCAAGCCTTCTCCAGCCCAAGGGATAACCTCCCCTTACGATGTGGGAATCCTTTTGGGTGGGTTTTCCAATGCCTACGGATGGCCTGCGGATGGCCGGTTTCACGTTAATGTGAGCGCCAACCGGCTAACCCAAACGCTGGAATTGTATGATCAGGGGAAAATCAAAAAAATCCTGCTTACCGGCGGCTGGAGCAGAGTTCTCGGAGCGCCCATAGGCAACGAAGCCAAAGAGACCTTCGCCTTCCTGCTAAAATCCGGCATCCCCGAAGAAGATATTCTGGTCGAAGCCCAGGCCAGAAATACCTGGGAAAACGCCTTTTACAGCAAGCGGGTACTCCGGCAACACCCCGGTTTAAACCGGATATTGCTCATCACCTCCGCCTGGCACATGCCCAGATCCCTGGCCTGCTTCCAAAAAGCCGGCGTAAACCCCGATTCCTATTGCGTCGATTACCTGCAGAATCAACCCGGTTGTGGTGGGAAGACCTCATCAAATTTGAACCCGAAACGTTCCAAAAATGGGAGTGGCTCATCAAGGAATGGGTAGGGATCGTGGCGTATAGGGTAAAGGGGTATAATTAGGTGGTTAGTGGGTAAGTGATTAAGGAGGGCTTTCCGCGCCTGTTCAGAAAAATTTTTCGGCTATCAGGAGCGGTTCCCCAACTTTTCAAACCACTCAGCCTGACTCTCCGCCAGGATGTCTCCTCCCTTTAGCGCTTCGTCGAGTTTGCGCTGGGCCCGGGATATCGATTTAGTGATCATTGGATGTTCGAGGTTTTCCGTTTCCTCCAAACCCAATTGTTGAACGAGGTTTACCAGGCGCTCTCCGCCAAATCGGGAGAACAAGGGTTCGTCCAGCGCGGTCAAAAAAAGTACCTGAGCTGGTTTCCATCCGGTAAAAATTCTGTGCTCGCGGCTTAACAGCGGGTAATGCTCCAAAAATAGTACCGTTTTTCCTTCCACGTCTTCGGAGGAAGTCATTTGAGCCCGTTGAATGGGGACTTCCGGAAGTTGTTCCTGAAGCAATAATTCTTCGAAAAGATCCCTGGTTTGATCAAACCAAGTCACAACAACAGCTTCTGGCTGTTCCCTGATTAGTTGCAGAAAACCGCGTTTCTTGGCCGCTTCGGAAATCCATACCAGATCAATCAGCGGAAATCCGGGGCCAGAAGCCCCCTTTTTGAACAAATCCCAAAAGCTCATGGTGTGCAGGTATTTTAAGCAAGATAAACGAATTTTAATGGACGACAGGAGGGTCAGGCCCAAAAGGTCCATAAAAACCGGAGAATAATTGGATCGCAATCCTTTTTTTTGGAAATTCCACCTGAATTAAGGCTTTGACCAACAGAACGGATTCCCTATGCAAAAGGTGGTCACCTTCGGCGAAATCATGCTCCGGCTAAGTCCGCCCGGCAACCGGAGGTTTTCGGAAACCTCAGTCTTTGAGATCAATTTTGGTGGCGGAGAAAGCAATATTGCCGTTTCCCTCGCTACCCTGGGCATGCCTACCGAATTCGTATCCCGCATCCCTGCCAATGAATTGGGCGATGCCGCTGTTGCTGAACTGGAAAAACGAAACGTCGGCGTCCGGCACATTTTACGGCAAGGGGATCGTTTAGGCATTTACTTTCTGGAAACGGGCGCCGTAAACCGGGGAAGCAAGGTCGTCTACGACCGGGCGCATTCTGGGATGGCCACCTTGAAACCAGGCATGATCAACTGGGAAAAGGTATTCCAGGGCGCCGATTGGTTTCACTGGACGGGCATAACGCCTGCTTTGTCGGAAGGCACCGCAGCCGCTTGCCGCGAGGCCATCGACACGGCCAACCAAATGGGTCTTACGGTATCGGTTGACCTCAATTACCGTAAAAATCTCTGGAACTATGGGAAACCCTTTGCCGAAGTCATGACCCCGCTCCTCCATGGGTCCCATGTTGCATTGTGTTCCCTTGAGGACGCCGAAACCCATTTTGGGCTGACCGGCAACCCTTGCGCACCTCCTGCCGAGCGGTACCGAACCGTCGCTCCCCTATTTACCGAACTATTCCCGCAATGCCGGATCCTGGCCACTTCGCTAAGGGGATCGATCAGCGCGTCTCACAACAGTTACTCCGGGTTGCTGTTCGACGGCCAACAGCTTTATCAATCCCAAACGTACCAAATCACCCATATCGTGGACCGCATCGGAGGCGGCGATAGCTTTATGGGCGGACTCATCTACGGGCTGCTTCACTTCAAGGCAGACAGGCAAAAGGCGCTGAATTTCGCAGTGGCTGCATCCTGCTATAAGCACACCATTCCCGGTGATGCCAATTTGGCCAGCCTGGGGGAAGTTGAAAAAATTCTGGCGGGGGATATCAGCGGGAGGCTGGAGGTTTAGTGGTGGTTAGTGGGTTGAGTGGTTAGTGGTTGGTGGGTTAGTGAAGTAGAATACCTTTTAAAATAAGCCGTCATTGGATACAGAAAAAGACAAAAATCCCTGGACTACGCTTTCCGTCGCGGAAGTCTATCAAAACCCCTGGATACGCATCACGCACCGGGAGGTGCTCAACCCGAATGGCCGTCCTGGCATTTATGGCGTGGTCCACTTCAAGAACCTCGCCGTTGGTATTGTTCCCATCGACGAAAACGGCTATACCTGGTTGGTAGGACAATACCGTTATGCCTTGAATCGGTACAGTTGGGAAATCCCCGAAGGAGGATGCCCTTCAGGCGCCGATCCCCTCGAAGCGGCCCAACGAGAGTTGAGAGAAGAAACCGGCCTGGTGGCTTCCCATTGGACCAAGCTATTGGACACCGCCATCTCGAATTCCGTAACCGATGAATGGGGGGTAGTCTATCTGGCGCAAAACCTCACCGAGGGCCCTCCCGAACCGGAGGAAACCGAAGAACTACAGCTGAGGAAACTTCCCCTGAAGGAAGCGCTTCAAATGGTATACTCGGGCGAAATAACGGATGCGCTCTCCATTATGGGGCTGATGATGGCAGATATAAGATATAAGGAATAAGGCGTAAGGTTTAGGGCGCAAGGCATGCCTTGCGCCCTAAACCTTACGCCTAAATTTATTCTTCCGCCATAAATGGATACCGGTAATCGGTGGGCGGATTGAAGTTTTCTTTGATCGACCTCGGGGAAACCCAACGCAGGATATTCCAAACGGAGCCTGCTTTATCGTTGGTGCCGGAGGCGCGAGCCCCTCCAAAAGGTTGTTGGCCTACCACAGCTCCGGTCGGTTTGTCGTTGATATAGAAGTTGCCCGCAGCATGCTTCAAGGCTTTGTCCGCTTCCATGATCGCCTTGCGGTCCTTGGCAAAAACGGCGCCGGTGAGGCCAAAAGGAGAGGTTTCGTTCAACAGGTTCAAGGTTTCCTCGTAGAGTTCGTCCTCGTAAACATAAACGGTCAGGACCGGTCCGAAAAGTTCTTCCTCCATGAGAACGTGCTTGGGGTTGGTGGTCAGGATCACGGTGGGGTCGATAAAATACCCGTGGGTTTTATCATACTTCCCGCCGGCGATAATCTCCACTTCGTTATCTTCCTTCGCTGCAGCGATGTAAGCGGTAATTTTGTCAAACGCCTTTTCATCGATGACGGCATTAAAAAAATTCCGGAAATCCTCCGGCGAGCCCACCTTGAAGGTGCTCAACGTGGCGCACAAGTCCTGTTTTACCTGAGGCCAAAGGCTGCTGGGAATATATGCCCTGCTGGCAGCCGAACATTTTTGCCCCTGGTATTCAAACGCGCCTCGAGCCAGGGCCGTAACCAGGGCCTGGACGTCGGCGCTTGGGTGGGCAATAACAAAATCCTTCCCTCCGGTTTCCCCGACAATACGGGGGTAGCCTTTGTATTTGGGCAGGTTTTTGGCAATCGTACTATACAGATGCTGGAAAGTGCCCGTACTACCGGTAAAATGCAACCCTGCGAAATCCGGATGTTCAAAGATAACTTGTCCGGCCAGAGGCCCGCTGACATAGACCAGATTGATGACTCCTTCGGGTAAACCCGCTTCCAGAAGGACTTCCATAATCACAGCCGCCGAGTAGATCTGGTTTTCGGCAGGTTTCCATACAACAGTATTGCCCACGATAGCCGGGGCAGCCGGAAGGTTGCCGGCAATGGAGGTAAAATTAAACGGCGTCAAGGCAAAGACGAACCCTTCCAAAGGCCGGTATTCCATCCGATTCCACGTCAGGGCTGAGCTAAGCGGTTGTTGTTGATAAATATCCGTCATAAACAGCGCATTGAACCGGTAAAAATCACATAGCTCTGCCACGCAGTCGATCTCCGCCTGAAAAACGTTTTTAGACTGGCAAAGCATCGTAGCTGCGTTCATTTTAGCCCGATAAGGGCCTGCCAGCAAATCCGCCGCTTTCAGAAAAATAGCCGCCCTATCCTGCCAGGGCATATTTTCCCAAGCCGGTTTGGCGCTTAGCGACGCGTCGATGGCCATTTGAACATGCTCTGCTGTGGCCCGGGTATGATACCCGAGGGTATGGCTGAGTTCATGCGGCGGCCTGATCGGCACGCGCTCCCCTTCGAAGATTCGCTTATCCCCGATAAACATGGGTATTTCAAGCTGTTTGGACTTCAAATCGCGCAGCGTGGCCTTCAGCGTGGCGCGCTCCGGAGAACCGGGCGCATATTGAAGCACCGGCTCGTTTTTTATTGCGGGAAGTTGAAAAATAGCATTTGACATTGGAACCTGGTTTTATTTTAGTTAAATGAATTGCTGCTCTGAAGATACGATTCAGCAGGTACCTGAGCGATGATCTTTCCCGGCAAAGATGGCATTTTTTCTTACTTAAAACTCCATCGGCTTGATCCGGACCTGAGGAGGCAGAAAAGGGCTTGCATCCCCTCCCCCTTTAATAATTTCCCGGACGATAGTCGAACTGATATGCGAATACGCCGGCTGGCTAATCAGGAAAATGGTCTCCAACCCATACCCGATGATGTTATTCAGTTGGGAGATCGTTTTTTCGTAGTCAAAATCCGATGCGTTTCGCAATCCGCGCAGGAGGTATTTCGCTCCTATCGATTGGCAATAGTGGGCGGTCAGATTTTGGAAATAGCCGGTCTCTACCTTGGGCTCATTGGCAAATACCTGGGAAAGCCAGTCGAGCCGCTGCTCCAGGCTATAGAGGGATTGTTTCTGGCTGTTCAACCCCACTGCGATGACTACCTTGTCAAAGAGAGGGAGCGCGCGTTCCACCAAGTCGACATGGCCGACGGTGATTGGGTCAAAGGAGCCGGGAAAGACGGCAATTTTCGTCATTAGCCCTGAATTTCGGTTGAGAGCCAAAGATAAAAAGTCTGGGGCAAGGACATGCTATGCAGGGAAAGGAATCTTCCCTTTTTCTGGTCGTCACCCGGACTTGACCAATACAAGTCTACAGCAGCAGGCGAAAGGATTCCAGAAAGCGTTCGCTGGACGGGTTCAGGCTTTCCCCTTTCATCATTACCGTTTGCACGGCGTAATACCTGCTTCCGGCGACGAATGCGCGGGTGCGAATAACCGATTTTGACTTGGGACTATTTATCCGCCAGACTTTCCCCGGATAGCCCAACACATCCTGATCTTCCTGATATGCGATTTCCCCTTCGACGCTAAAAGCCGCCTGCTCCATAGTGGCTTTGAAAAACTCCTGCAGCATATCTACTGAGTCTTGATGAATGGTATACTCCGGATAATCGCAATAGCTGACCATATAGACGATATCGGCACTTTCTTTGCAATGGAAGGTATGGTATACCAAATTGCCCAAAGGGGTCGGGATCGTGTCGGCGCGTTCTCGCAGTCCTGCTGGCGAAAGCACTTTAAATCCGCCCTCGACGGAAAGAAATTCGCTCCAACCGGACGATTGTCTCGGCCAGGCACTCGGGATAGATTCCTGAGCGCGCAAAAGGCCTGCTACAAAAACCAAACCAAAAAATAAGACCTGCTTGTAGTTCGTCATGTAAAATAAGTTGTATCCACAAAAACTCAAATGCGAGGAAAAAAGTTGGTTGCCCACAAAAAAACGCTTAGCTTAGTTTGTTATTTAAACTATGAAAACAGAAGTTTGTCGTACGAAAACCCAATCCTATGTCATTCCCTTCTGAATACCCCCGTCCGGCGGTAACCGTGGACTGCGTCGTTTTTGGCTACGCAGTGGGAAAACAACTCAAAGTGTTGTTGATCGAGCGGTTAAACGATCCTTTCGCCGGGCGTTGGGCGCTTCCCGGCGGGTTTGTCGAAGAAAACGAGCCTCTGGAAACGGCTGCTTTGCGCGAGCTGGAGGAAGAAACCGGCGTTCAGAATATCTTCGTCGAACAACTCTACACCTTCGGATCGCCCAACCGCGACCCCAGAGGCAGGGTAATTACCATTGCGTACTACGCACTGGTCAACCTGGAAAAACACCCTGTCCATGCAGGAACGGATGCCAAACACGCCCGGTGGTTCCCGGTAGAGGAACTTCCCCTTCTGGCATTTGATCACCAACTGATTCTGGAAGCCGCGCTTAACCGGCTGCGAACCAAGATCCGATACCAGCCTATTGGGTTTGAACTCCTGCCGGAGGAATTTACCCTCACTCAGCTTCAGGAGCTATACGAAGCCATTCTCGGCGTCCGTCAAGCTCTGAACAAAAGAAATTTCCGTTCCCGCATTTTAAAAATGGGAGTGCTTAGAGAGGTAGGCATTCAAGAACATGTCGCTCACCGCCCGGCGCGGCTTTACCGGTTTGACAGCGAGGTTTACCATGAAATGCAGGAATCCAAGTCCAAAGAACTCATCCGAAGAGGAATTGATTTTGAAATTTAACCTATCTACACCGTGATCAGTATTATTATGGGATCGGATTCCGATCTCCCCATTATGCAGCAGGCCGCAGACATTCTGGAGCAATTTGGACTGCCCTTCGAATTGACTATTGTTTCTGCGCACCGCACGCCGGAGCGCATGTTCGAGTTTGCACGCACGGCCCACGAGCGCGGGGTGCAGGTTATTATTGCCGGGGCAGGCGGTGCGGCGCATTTACCCGGCATGGTTGCTTCCCTCTCTCCGTTACCCGTTATTGGCGTGCCCATCAAATCGTCCAATTCCATAGACGGCTGGGACTCCCTGCTCTCCATTGTCCAAATGCCGAACGGAGTGCCCGTAGCCACCGTAGCCGTCAACGCAGCGAAAAATGCCGGGATACTGGCCGCCCAAATCCTGGGCGCTTCCAACCCAGCCATCCGGGATATAGTCGCAGCCTACAAAAACGCCTGGCGGAAGAAGTGGAAGGAAAAATCCGGAACCTGGAGAAAAAAGGGATTAAAGATAGTCAGGAGGAGCTCCAACCCCAATGCACACCAGCAGGTGTTAACTTTATAAAATTAAATTTCCGGTTCTTCAATTATTTCCATCAAAAGACAGGAATTGAACCTAATCTATTTTCATATATTTGGGCGAATCCTTTTTTCACTTCCTAAAACGCCTGAAATATGATCCGTAAAATTACCTTCCTGGTATTCCTGTTTTTGGCTGTCAATAGCTGCAACGAGGAAGCCTCCCAGCAGGAAAGCCTTGCCCAGCCTATCGTTGAAGGCCAGGCCACCACTCCCCTTCCCAAGTCGGAAATCAACCAATTCATCGAACGGCAGCTTTACCGGCACAACAAATTCGAATGGAATATGGGCGATGTAAACCTGATTTGGAGCGCATCCGTCCAAAGCGATTCCCTGATGGCTATTGGGTACAAACCAGCCAAAGAACAGCGCGTAGAGGAACGCCTGCACCTGATCAATATCCAAACCCCCGAATGGCAACGGGTGCGCCAATCGATCATTGATCTGGTGGTACGCGAAACCAACCGGGAATTTCCAGGACACCACTATACCGTCCGCGACCTGATGCCGTTGCCGGATAGCAAGATCCTCCCAGCGATCGACATCAAGATCTTTAGCCCAACGATCATCCAGAAATTGCGGGAAATGCCCGAGGTCCGGTACATAGAACCTCTCGGTTACAGCCCGGAAGGCGGCCTGCGCAGCGATTCCGGATGCGGGTCAACCGCTGCCAGCAGTATCCCGGCAGCCGACTACACGACCATAAGCCCTTCGGTCAAGCAATCCTGGCACCAGACGGCGATGAACATCCCCGGCGCTTGGAGCCAAAGCACAGGCAGCGGGATTACGGTGGCTTTGCTGGACACCGGCACCTCCCCCAGCCAGGCCAAACTCAATGGCGAATTCAACTCCGGCCAATCTTCCGGCCGAACGCATGAACGGCTGGGGACCTATGTCAGCTGTTGGTTTTGTGGCACTCCCGACGGGCCCAACGACGGATGCGGGCACGGAACCCAAATGGCCGGTCTGATCGCAGCCCCAAGGGGAAGCGGAGGAACTGCCGTGGGCGCCGCCTATAACTGCAATCTGCTTTCCATCCGGGTGACAAGCGACGTGGTCATTAACGGGAGTTCAGAAAAAACCGGCGTAGCCGACGGTCTAACGATAGCAGCCAACCGCTCCAACGTCAAAATCATCAGCATGTCCATCGGGGATGTCATTTCTACAAGCCGGGTTTCGGACGCGGTCAAATACGCCTACGGCAAAGGAAAGCTTATCTTTGCAGCAGCAGGCACCTCCTTGTCCTGGACGTCCTGGTGGGGAGTCATCTTCCCAGCCAACATGGCGGAATGCGTTGCGATCACCGGGGTGAAAGAAGGACTTCCTTTGGAAAAATGCAATACCTGCCACGAGGGAAGCAAAGTGGATTTTGTGGCCGTTATGCAGCGCCGCAGCGACACCAACCGCACCGCACTAACCCTTGCCCTCAGCGGAAATACACCGGCCTACGTAGGCGGTTCTTCCGCCGCGACCGCTACAACGGCGGGTATCGCGGCACAGGTTTGGGCTACCAACCCTTCCATGACGAGGGACCAGGTAGTGACCAAGCTCAAAAACGCCTCCTCCCTTTACCCCAGCAGGAATGCCAATCTGGGATGGGGCATCATCGATGCCTCCAGAGCGGTGGCCGGAATCTAAACACATGAAAAGAATATGTCTTCCAAATTTCTTGCTCTTATTCTTCTTTCCTTATCCCTGGCGCCAATGAGCAGCAACGCCCAACCCAAGCCGCGAGCCAGAGACCTGGGAATCCCCTTCGAGGGAATCCCAGGCCCCTGGAATGCCATCACCGACGTCCCCGGGGTGGAAGTGGGACAGGTTACCTTGATCGAGGGAGAAGGAAAGCTTGTGCAAGGGAAAGGGCCTGTCCGCACTGGAGTTACGGCCATTTTTCCTTTAGGCAAAACCGCGGAAAACGGCGTTTTTGGAGGGCACTTCTCGCTGAATGGCGCCGGAGAACTCACCGGCATGGCGATCGTTCAGGAGTTCGGCGAGTTGCATGGTCCCGTTATCCTGACAGGTACCCTCAATGTGGGTATCGCCCATCAAGCGGCCATCGAATGGCAGCGCGACCGCATCAAAAACCCGGATGCCTTGTACAACCGAACCCTTCCAGTGGTTGGAGAAACCTGGGATGGTTTTCTCCACGATGTATTCGGATTTCATCTCCGCAAAGAACACGTATTCGAAGCCATGAACAACGCATCTTCCGGGCCAGTCCAGGAAGGAGGCGTTGGCGGAGGCACCGGCATGGCTTGTTACGAATTTAAAGGCGGCATAGGCACCGCCTCCAGAATAGTACCGTCTGGAGGAAAATCCTATACGTTGGGCGTATTGGTCCAGGCCAACTTTGGCAGACGACGCCAATTGCTGGTTGCTGGCGTACCGGTAGGTAAAGAAATCACGGATCTCATGCCCAAAGAAGGGCAAACGGGCGATGGGTCGGTCATCGTAGTCGTAGCCACGGATGCGCCTTTCCTGCCGGTGCAGCTGGACCGCCTGGCACGCCGCGTAGCGCTGGGGCTTGCCCGGACGGGAAGCATCGCTACGAATGGGTCCGGAGATCTTTTTCTGTCTTTTTCCACCGCTACCCAGCTGACGCCTGCTGAAACGCCGATAGACGTTCAAATGACACGCGACATCAACCCGTTTTTCGAAGCGGTGGTCTATGCTACAGAAGAAGCCGTGATTAATGCCATTATAGCCGGAGAAACCATGGAAGGCATCAATGGCAATACCGTATATGGCCTACCGCACGAACGGCTGAAAGAAATCTTGCGAAAACGCAGCGTACTTCGGGAGTAACCTGTTTCGAATGCCGCCTTGCTCCGTGTTTATCCTTTGCGCATCTCTTTAAACGCATTGATCAACCCATTGGTGGAGGCGTCATGGTTCTCCACCGGAGCGGCGGTCTGAAGTTCCGGGAGGATTTTGGAAGCGAGCTGTTTACCCAACTCCACACCCCATTGATCAAAGCTATAAATATTCCAGATCACGCCTTGCGCAAAGATTTTGTGCTCGTAAAGGGCGATCAGAGCACCCAATGACCGGGGAGTGATCTGCTTGATCAAAATCGAGTTGGTTGGCCTGTTGCCTTCAAACACTTTATAAGGCAGGAGTTTATTAATTTGCGCCTCTGTTTTTCCTTCTTTCCGCAATTCCGCCTCCACTTGTTCTATAGTTTTCCCCATCATCAGGGCCTCGGTTTGAGCGAAGAAATTCGACAGCAGTTTTTCGTGGTGGTCGCCAATCGCGTTGTGGCTGATTGCAGGCGCGATGAAATCGCAGGGAATGAGTTTTGTTCCCTGGTGGATCAATTGGTAAAAAGCATGCTGGCCGTTCGTGCCCGGTTCGCCCCATACCACCGGCCCGGTTTGGTAGGTCACCGGAACGCCGTTGCGATCGACGGATTTGCCGTTGCTTTCCATGTTGCCTTGCTGAAAGTAAGCGGCAAACCGATGCAGGTATTGGTCATAAGGGAGAATAGCCTCGGTTTCTGCCCCAAAGAAGTTGTTATACCAAATGCCAATCAAAGCCAATACCGCAGGGATGTTTTTTTCCAGAGGAGTATACCGGAAATGCTGATCCATGGCATGGAACCCCTCCAGCAATTCTTTGAAGCGGGGGAAGCCAATGGTGCAGGCAATCGACAACCCGATGGCAGAAGTCAGGGAATACCGGCCCCCAACCCAATCCCAGAATTCAAACATATTCTCCGTGTCGATGCCAAACTCCCGAACGGCTTTAGCGTTGGTAGACAAAGCCACAAAGTGTTTGGATACATGGCTCGGATCGATTGCCGCTTGAAGGAACCATTGCCTGGCGGAATAGGCATTGGTCATGGTTTCCTGCGTGGTGAACGTCTTGGAGGCAATAAGAAAAAGCGTGGTTTCCGGATTAACCTTTCGGAGGATTTCGGCAATATGGGTTCCGTCTACATTCGAAACAAAATGGCATTGAATCCCTGGTTGCCAATAAGGTTTAAGGGCTTCCGTAACCATAACAGGGCCAAGATCGGAGCCTCCAATCCCAATATTGACGATATGCTCCATAGGCTTGCCGGTAAACCCCTGCCAATCTCCGCTCAGCACGCGTTTTGAGAACCGCTCCATCTGGTCCAGAACAGCGCGAACGGAAGGCATTACATTCCCGCCGTCTGTATGGACAGGGTTCCCGTTCAAGTTGCGCAACGCTGTGTGGAGTACCGATCGGTTTTCGGTTTCGTTGATCGGTTCTCCAGAAAACATGCTTTCAATAGCAGCGGGAAGGCCGCATTCTCTGGCAAGATCAAAGAGAAAGTCCAGCGTTTCTTCGCTGATCCGATTTTTGGAAAAATCCACCAGAATGTCTTCAAATTGAAGGGAGAAACGCTGAAACCGATCCGGCTCGTTTTGGAACAAATCGCGCAGGTGAAGCGGGTGTATGGCGGTGAAATGCGCTTCCAGGTTTTTCCAGGAAGCCGTTTGCGTGGGATTGATGCGCGGAAGCATATTTTGTCATTTGTTTGTGCAAAGATGGCCACTTTTGAATGGAATCGACGTAAAAAGGCGGTGAAAAAATCCATGCTAAAGATGATTTTCGTCACTACAGGCAATTAGAAGATGCGGTATTTTGTCCAAAAGAAAAAAATAATTGAGGCATGAAAAAGATCCTCGTCCCAACCGATTTTTCCGCAACCGCCAAGTGCGCCATGACCTATGCCCAGATCCTGGCCGCTGAAATTGAAGGCGGGCAAATTGACGTTGTTCATTTGTACCTGCCTGCAACGGCTGCAGAATACCCAAACATCGTCCCTCCGATTCCTGAATTCGTGGAAGCCAGGGAAAAAATGCTTACTGAATTTGTGGAAGAAAGCTGCAAATCCTTTGAAGGAAGCGCAGCTAGTTCATTGAAAGTGAACAAAAATTTGCTGGTCGGATTTCCAGCCGACGAAATTGTTCGGATCTCCTCCGGATACGACCTGATCGTTATGGGTACCACCGGCGAATCCGACCTGTTGGACGAACTGTTTGGCAGCGTCTCCAGCCATGTAGCCCGCAAAGCCAAATGTCCGGTAATCCTGGTCCCTAAAGGCATCGACTTCAACCCCATCCAGCATATCCTCTACGCAAGCAACTACGAATCAGCCGATGAAAACATGGTCCACGCGCTGCTCGATTTCAACCGGCATTTTAAAGCGACGATCCATTTTGTGCATGTCCGGGAAGAAGGCGATTCCAAATTCAGCAAATCCAAAGAAGATATTTTCAACGAACTCTTTACCAAAGGAGAACCGCCTTTCGGTTTTGAAATCGAAGAAGTAGAAGGAGCCAACGTCAGCGAGGCCCTCAACCATTATGCAGAAGACAAGGGGATCAACCTGGTAGTCATGGTGGCTCGAAAGCGATCCTTCTGGGACAACTTTTTCCATCGCAGTCAAACCAAACGCATGGCGCTCAACACCAAACTGCCGTTGATGGTGTTGCATCTAAGCTGATCGATCTACGAGGTACGAAGTACGATTTACGAGGTACGGGGCTTACATCCTTTCACGAGGTACGAAGTACGATTTACGAGGTACGGGTATGAAGCGCTATTAAAATTTAAAGCTCAACGATTAGAAGGCATCTCAAAACTGCAAGCATTCTGCTTAATCCATCGTTTGGCTCCCTTAGCCACATGGCAAAAGTTGACGAAGCACTTTCCCCCTAGGGGGTGGGGTGCGCCCCCTTCAAAGGGGGAGAACGCCATATGCCATAGTTTTGAGATGGCTGCCAAGCAATTTTTAATCCTTTAATTTCCCGTTTCCCCGCAATTCCTGCTTCTTAAACCGTACTTCGTCGTTCGTACATCGTACCTTACTTATTGCCTTACTATTCCAACCTGGAGGAAGGTCGCCGTTGCTTAAACCAAGAATAATATCGTAAGTTCCCGGAGCTAAAGAGGGCGTGCGGAACAAAGCTTTTTGAAGCAGGCTTTCTTTTTGAGGCCAGGAGGTCGCTGGATTTTCGATTACCAGCGGCGCATGTTGTACTACCTGACCCTCTTGAAGAAATACCACATGTGCCGTTACCGGGTGGCTTCCCTTGGCGGGAAAAATCGCAAAAGGATATCTGTTTTCAATTGCCAGGGAAATCGAATAGTCCGACCCAATATTTAAGACGTCAGGAAAATCATCAGACCACAAACGAACCTTCTGAATGACCTGGAAGGTATCCACCCAAACGGCAGGGCGGACTTTTTTGGTCAAATTCAACATAAAACTCGCTCGGCAGGTGTCTTGCCCTGGCTGGAGAACCATAAGGAATTTTTCATTTTGAAACGCCTCCTCCCCGCTCCAAACGTCGAATTGGCTGGGTCTGTAATAGACATTGGTAAACGCATATGCGGGCTTTCGGGTATAAAATTCGTATTCCGACACATCGCGATAGCTGTTATGAAACACGACGGGATAGTCCCCAGCGATTTTGGATAGTTTCTCCGGCCAGTATTTCTTTACAAAAGGCATTTTTACTCCCTCCAGCGGAAACAGTAAAAAAATCCGGACGCAGAGGATGATTCCGGCAGATACCCAGCCCATGCGGGTTAATTGCCGGAGGAATCCGGGCCGGCCGGCGCCGTAATACAGGCCCATCATAGCCAGGGGGAAACTTAGTACGGCAGTCCACTGGGGCTCTACATGCCCTTTAAAGGTCGTGTAAAAAAAGAACGCCCAAAATCCCAGAACCAGCCACCCACTCGTCGTTTGCTGTCTGAACAAGGCAAATGCCCTCAGGAAAAAGGGAAACATAAGCGGACTGAACACGACGGCCTGATTGATAAAATATTCCACCGTGTATTTGACCTGGTACGGATCGTCCCGGCCGCTCAAGTGGTAGCGGAAGGAAGGGAAGTCATGGGCATATTGCCACCAGAGATGAGGGAAGAACAGAACCGCACCGGAAATACCGGCTACCCAGAAGTAGGGATTGCGAAAAAGCCGGAGGTTTGCAGCTACCGTGAACCCGATCACCAAAATGCCATGGTACTTGCTATAAAGCAACGCCGCCATAACTGCGCCCCAAAGCAAGGCAATTCCCATACCCGGCCCTTTTTTAAACCGGTCGAGCAAGCATAAATACGCTATCGAAAAGAAAAGAAGGGGGCTGTCTGGCGTAGCGGTGAACCCATACACATGAATAAAAGGAAGCCCTGCCGCAACGGCCATCCAGGCGGGAGCCAGATCGAGGGAGCGTTTGTCCGAGACCCATTGCCAAAAGAGCCACAAGGTGCCAATATGAAGGAGTACCACCCCTAAACGAACACCCAACGGACCATCAATAAGCCAGGAGCCTAACCCTACGAGAAGCGCAATTGCCGGGGGATGGTCGAAATATCCCCAATCCAGGTCGCGGGCGTATTCCCAATAATACGCTTCATCCGGATCGAGTGGCAGAAAAGCGGCCTGGAGGAAATTGAACAAAGCCCAAATCCCGATAAATCCCCAAACCGGGAGCCGGACCCCGGCAGCCGGTAACGAACCTGCGTTGCCTACCATGGTCTTTTTTTTCGTTTGCGTTGCCTTTCCCTCTACTCAATCAATTCTTTTCGGACCAAATCCCCCAGGTCTTCCCATGTCAGGACAAAATCGGTCGGACCGGCAGCATAAGAGGCAATTTCATACGAGTTGTAAAAAAAATACAAGCCTTCCGGCGTAATCCCAAAATGGGAAGGCAACTGAAATCCGTTATCCCCAAAAAAACCGGCCTCATTGAGGTCCTCGTCTGGCGACAAGTCTCTTGACTCCCGGAAGGCTTTTTCTGCCAGGTATTTCAAGTCATTCAAATCGGTAACCAAATCATTCAGCAAAACCGTGCGTCCGTATTTCAAATTGTAATTAAGAAGCATCGTATTTGAGTTGGGATGGGCGCCCCCGGTATAGGCGTAATTTTCCAGGGTAATAGATACCATTCCAGAGGATAGAAAAAGTACTTCGCTGGTCGTTTCCAGTTCCCAAACCATTGGAAAGCCCGTTTCCTGGCCGTAGGTGGTATAGGCCAAAAAGAAAGAGTCGGCTAAAGCTGGAAAAGAAAACTGCCGCAGGTCTCGATTTTGCTCGAGAATGGCCAAGCTATTCTTTACGTGGAAAACGACGGAATCATTCAATAGCCGCAAAATAACAGGTGGAATTCCGGAAACAAAAACCGGATAAACCACATTTACCTTGGCGCAATAGTTTTCCCCTTCGTTACAATCCTGAATTTCCTTGCTAAAGGATTCCATCCGAAACTCAGGAAGCGGTTTTTCAGTTTGGGCTGCATCGTCCTTATGATTTTTTGCGCAATACTGGAATAGCGAAAACAGAACGATCAAGCCCGCCCACCGGAATTGTTGCATACGTCATGGGTTTGATTCAAAATTACCGCCAAATAACGGTAAGCAACGGAAATTCCGCTTAATCTCATCGCTTTTTTTTCAAAAGCTTCAATTCCACTGCGTTGCTCTTTGTTTGATCACATGAGCTACTTCCTTGCCCAAATAGCGATCAATCGCCATATGGGCCACGTAAATCACGGGAGTGAGCAAAACGGCCATAAAAAATTTGTACGTATACTGAACCACGCCTACCGCCAGTAGCTGGTTCCAGGACCAGGGCTCAACCGTCCCTACCAGTTGAGGCCCAAGAATAAAGGCTACGTAAAGGACGACGAAACTATCAAAGAACTGGGACACCACCGTGGACCCCGTCGCTCTAAGCCAAATCATCCGCTCGCCTGTGTTCTTCTTTATGAAATGAAATACGAATACATCGACAAATTGGGCCACCAGAAAGGCCGCAATGGATCCGGCAATGATCATCATGCCCTGCCCCAACACCACCTGGAACGCCTTTTGCATATCAGGAACACCCTGCATTTCGTTTTGCCTGACCCACCAATCGGCAGGCGCAAGTTGAATAGCTCCGAAAATCATGACAAAGGCATAGGAAATTAACCCGATAGCCAAAAAGGAAAGCAGCCGGATGCCGCGCTTTCCGTAATACTCGTTGATCAAATCGGTCATGATAAAAACGATCGGCCACATCAGAACCCCAGCAGAAAACTGAAGTGCCCCCTGCCTGCCAAACAGGTTGAAATTCCAGGGTTTGATCCCAAGGGTGTCTTCCAGTGCAAAAATCTTAACCCCGATAAACTCGGCTACCAAGGCATTGGCAATGAAAAACCCGCCCAGCAATATAAATAACCTCGACGGGCGGTGGGTGATGATGTCCTCTGCAAGTTGGGTGTCGGTAAGCCCCGGCGTCCCGCTGTGCGAACCGGTTCCTGACGAGGATGATTTCATGAAAAGCTAAATTTGGATGATAAGGTAAAATCTGGTTTGGAGGAATTAGCGCCGCCTCAAAAAAGCAATGATCAAATGTTTCTGGAAAATAATCAATGTTATTCGATATTCAAAACAGCAAAACCAGAACCGTCCTCCGTGGCAAACAAAGTTCCCGATTCCACTGTTTCTTTTCCGTATGTTGCATTTTTTAAAGAATATCTGAGCGGATGGGCAAGTTCTCCATAGACCTCAAGTCTGGTAATATCGCAAAAGAAAGCGAACTGATCGTAGGGATCGACCTGGGCACTACCAACAGCCTGGTAGCCTATATGAACCGAAACAAAGCAGAGGCGGTCAAGGGAAAGGACGGAAAAAGCGCTTTGCTTCCTTCGATCGTCCATTTTTCCAAAGATGGGAAAATCGTGGTTGGGGATTTAGCAAAACAAATGCTGATCTCCGAACCGCAAAACACCATATATTCCGTCAAACGCCTGATGGGTAAATCTTACCGGGACCTGGAGGGAATGGATGGTTATTTTGGATATCAAATCCTGGATGACGACCCCGACAGCTTGGTCAAAATCCGGGTCAAATCAAAATATTATACCCCGATTGAGCTTTCTGCAGAAATCCTGAAGGAACTCAAGCGCCGGATCGAAAACACATTAGGCGAACCTGTATCCAAAGCAGTGATCACTGTACCCGCCTACTTCAACGACGCCCAACGCCAAGCCACCCGGGATGCAGGAAAGCTCGCCGGACTGGATGTGCTTCGGATCGTAAACGAACCTACCGCCGCTTCCCTGGCTTATGGAATAGGCATTCTCCCCGGACCAGGAAGAAACCGTAGCCGTATACGACCTGGGAGGAGGCACCTTTGACATTTCTATTCTGAAAATCCACGAAGGCATTTTTGAAGTGTTATCGACCAACGGGGATACGTTTTTGGGCGGCGATGATTTCGACCGGGCTATTACCGACCATTGGATCCGCCAAAATGAGATTCACCCAGACGCCCTAAAAGAAGATAAAAACCTGAGCCAGGCTATCCGGTTGGAAGCGGAAAAAGCCAAAAAGCATCTTAGCTTTTCCGACGCCTACGAAGGAACTGTCAGCGGACTCTCCTGCAGGATATCCAGGCAAGAGTTCGAAGGACTGATCCAGCCTTTAGTGGACAAGACCCTGCAATGCTGCACCAGCGCCCTTCGGGACGCCCAAACAGATCGCGCTCATATCAACCGGGTCATCATGGTGGGGGGATCTACCCGGGTTCCCCTCGTGAAACAGTCGGTATCTGACTTCTTTGGGCAAGAAGGGTACGACAAGGTCAATCCCGATGAGGTGGTAGCTCTGGGCGCCGCTATCCAGGCCGACATCCTCGCCGGAAATCAGAAAGACCTCCTTCTTTTGGACATTACGCCCCTTTCCCTCGGAATCGAAACGATTGGGGGGCTAATGGATGTCATCATCCCCCGAAACGCCAAAATACCTACCTCTGTGGGACGCCGATACACTACTTCGGTCGACGGGCAGCGGAATTTGAAAATCGCCGTCTTCCAGGGAGAACGCGACCTGGTGGAACACAACCGAAAATTGGGGGAATTTACGCTGAAAGGAATTCCGCCTATGCCCGCAGGCCTGCCCAAAATCGAGATCCAATTCCTGTTAAACGCGGATGGCATCCTCAACGTCCGGGCCCTGGAAGAACGCTCCGGTGTTGAACAAACGATTGAAGTCAAGCCGCAATACGGAATCAGCGAAGAGGATATGGCTATGATGCTTCTGGATTCCATACGACATGCTCAGGAAGATATGGAAATCCGCGGCCTCCTGGAGGCTCGCAACGAAGGGAACAGTATCGTGCTTAGCGCCGCAAAATTTCTCCAGCAACACCATGCCCTCTTTACCGAAGCGGAAAACGCAGCGCTGCGCACCTATGCAGAAGCACTTAAAGCAGCGATCGCAGGAAGTGATAAAGACCGGATCAACCAAGCCATTGAAGCATTAAACACCTTTTCTAATCCCTTGGCTCACCGGGCAATGGACTTCACTATAGCCGAAGCCATGCACGGAAGAAAAATCGGATCTTAATTTTTTTTTGCATGAGCAAAAAACACAAACCGGACAAAGACGGCATCGTATTTTCGACAAACCCGGATTTCCAGTTCCAAGCGGAGGAGGAGCACATTGAAGATCTTCCCCCTGCTCAGCAAAAGCTTCGCATTCACCTGGACCGCAAACACCGGGGAGGCAAAGAAGTGACCCTAATTAAAGGGTTTATCGGTAGCGCGGATACCCTGGAAGATTTGGGCAAATTTTTGAAATCCAAATGCGGCGTTGGAGGGTCGGCAAAAGACGGCGAGATCATCGTCCAGGGGGACCACCGGGACCGCGTGCTCGCGCTGCTATTGGAAAAGGGCTACTCCCAGACAAAAAAGGCGGGAGGATAAACTCCATTCATTCAGATGGACCAAGCCGTTCCTTCTCTCGCCAGGCATGGGTCAGAACCAAAACCCGGTCGTAATTGAGCATCCCCTCGCTGATTCCCTGGCTTTTTAAATAAGCGTCATATACCCGGTATTGAAGAACCGGGATAAGGTCGGGGTACCTGTTCATGGCCTCTGAAATAGCCTTCAGATCGTTTTTTATTCCAGGAGGTAATTTGTCCCGAGCCCGCTGAAAGGATTGCGGATCGGATTTCCGGTACACCGAAGCCAGGTACCTCCAATATCCCAATCGCCCTGCATATTCGATAGCCAGATCTCCGCTTTGGATGCAAGCCAAATAAGCCCAGAAATTGCAGGTTCCTTCATCTCCAAACCCATACCCATGGGCAAGTTCATGCGCCATAACGTAAGGCCATTGGACCGGATGAAGCCCTGGGTCAATATGCCCTTCCCCTGTGAACGGAAGGTAAAGCCCGGCCGTACTGAACCGGAGAAAGATACCGGCCGGGTACAGCAAGCGGCCTCTCACCCTCCCATACCCCGGATATCCATACCGGGTTAAAACTTCTTTAAGCGATTGGCGTAGCTGGCGCTCTAAATCTCCCGGAAAATCTTCTCTGGCCAAAGCGAGGGTGTCCCTAAAAAAGGCGGACGATCGCAAGGTGGAGAGCATCGCAGTCTCCTGGTCAAAATCAGCTGCGATTTTTTGTTTGTCCAGAGGGATAACGTTCAGCCCCATAGCTTGTTCCACTGGAATTCGATAATAATTATAGCCCCACGCCCAAAAAAACCAGGCAATAACCCATCCAGCCAAATTTCCTGTTTGTAATGCCCAATGTCCAAGCAGCCTCCATCCGGAAGCCCCCGTAGGCTGCTTTTTTTTTCGAATGTTCCGGTACATCCACCAGGCGGCCCCGACCAGGAGCAGGTATACCGACGGAAAAGGGAGGAAACTCGTCAGGCCATCGAAAAGGGTTCGAACGAATAGAAAAACCCCCCGGCTAAAGAGGCGTTCCACTCCTTCCGGGTTTCCGGAGGCCATCCACCGCAACCCAACAGATACCGATCCAAGAAGTAAACCCCAATACCCGCTTAAGCGAAGCACGGGGTATGCACTATTCCGGTCTCTCATTTTCACAATGGACTGTCCACATTTTGACAAAATTTTCAACCTGACCATGTATCTTTGAAACCCTGAAGCCCAATTTGGCGTTATCTAAACGTCCTTTTTTTTACAAAATAAATCATTCTCGCAATGGCTTTTGAATTCACCGACGGAAACTTTAAGGAAACGGTCCTCGATAAGGAAGGATTGACTGTTGTCGACTTTTGGGCAGAATGGTGCGGACCCTGCCGGATCATCGGTCCACATATCGAAGAGCTCTCCAAAGAGTATGCAGGACGCGTTTTGGTTGGCAAACTGAATGTCGACTTCAACCCGGAAGTCGCTATGAAATATGGCATCCGGAGCATTCCTACCGTTCTGGTCCTCAAAGACGGAGTGGTTGTCGACAAGCAGGTGGGCGCAACCTCCAAGCAAGTACTGGCAAGCAAAATTGAAGCGCAACTCGCATAAATTGCCTTTTTTTCCGTAACTTAAAGGGCTGTCTGGAAAACAGAACACAAACGGCGGGGACCTCCACTCCTCCTGTTTCAATGGTCCGTTTGGCATACTGCCCTTTTTGCTTATTAACCCTTGGAAATGGAGCTTTTCGAAAACAACGAAGTTCGCGATTTTGGAAACCTGGAACTTTTGGCCAGACAGGTGGTGGAAGGGTTTATCATTGGCCTGCACAAAAGCCCCTTCCATGGGTTTTCAGTGGAGTTTGCCGAACACCGGCTATACAACCAGGGAGAACCGACCCGGAATATCGACTGGAAAGTGTTCGCACGAACGGAACGACTGTTTACCAAGCGGTTTGAAGAAGAAACCAACCTGCGCTGCCAGATTGTACTGGATACCTCCTCTTCCATGTATTTTCCGGACACGGAACTGGTACCATCGAAACCGTACATGAACAAAGTCCGGTTTTCGGCGCTTGCCGCAGCCGCTCTCATGAACCTGCTCCAAAAACAACGCGACGCCTTTGGGCTGAGCATCTTTGACTCAGAGGTGCGCCAACATGCCCAATGCAAATCCAGCACCACGCACTACCGGCTGATGCTTAATTACCTGGATCAGGCAATCCGCAATCCGGAGCCCAATAAATCCACTGCCGCCGCGAAAGCCCTCCACCAGATTGCCGAAAGCATCCACAAACGGTCCATGGTGATCATTTTCAGCGATATGTTTGAACAGGCGGAAGATACAGAGCATCTCTTCGCCGCCCTCCAACACCTCAAACACAACAAGCACGAAGTCATCCTGTTTCACGTCGTCGATAAAGCCCGCGAAGTCGATTTCAACTTTGAGAATCGTCCCTACCTGTTTATTGATATGGAAACCGGGGAGAAGTTGCGCCTTCAGTCCAATCAGGTAAAAACCCACTACGTCGAACAGATGGCGAAATTCCTGGAAGACCTTAAGTTCAAATGCCTCCAATACCGAATCGATTTCGTAGAGGCCGATATTAACCAAGGGTTCCGCCCCATTTTACAATCGTATCTGGTTAAACGAAGCAAAATGCGGGTTTAATCCAGCCCTGCAAAAACCGTTAAATTCTATGATCCGTCTTTCCGACATCGATTCGCGCCCTCCCAAATATGCAGACAAAGACGATTACAAAGACCTCACCAAAGAATATGCCAACCGGTTGGGAGACCTTCAAGACATGCTCTTTGCCCAAAAAAAATACGGAGTCCTGGTCATCTTCCAAGGCATGGACGCCAGCGGAAAGGACGGCGCCGTCAAAAATGTATTCCAGGAATGCCAACCTTCAGGTCTTCAGGTCACCTCTTTTAAACGCCCCACGGAAGAAGAATTCTCCCATGATTTTCTCTGGCGAATTCACAAAAATGCGCCGCCTAAGGGGATGATCCATATCTTCAACCGGTCGCATTACGAAGATGTGCTGATCCAGCGCGTGCATAAATGGATTGACGAAAAAACAGTTGACAGCCGGTTCGACGCCATCAACGCCTTTGAATCGCTGCTCCAAACCCACGCCCAAACGATTCTTTTCAAATTTTATATGCACATTTCTTTCGAGCAGCAAGCCATCGAACTCCAGGAACGGCTGGATTCCCGTTCAAAAAACTGGAAACACAACGAAGGCGACTGGAAAGAACGCGAATACTGGCCCGAGTATATGCGCTGTTACGAAGACGCATTAAACCGCTCCGTCCTGCCCTGGACGATCGTGCCCGTAGACGAACGCTGGTACCGGGATTATATCATTTCAAAAACCATCGTAGAGAAACTCGAACAGCTGGGCCTGGATTATCCGCCTTTTCAGAAAGTAAATAAACCGTAAGTTCTCTATGCAGGATAAAATGCGCGTAGACAAATGGCTATGGTGCGTTCGCATTTTCAAATCCCGGACCATCGCCATCGACGCCTGCAAAGCAGGAAAGATCAAAGCAGGAGGTATCACATTGAAACCCGCTCACCTTATCCAGCCCGGCGACCTGATCGAAGTACGGAAAAATGGGTTCAGTTTCCAGTTCAAGGTCCTTGAATTGCTCAAAAGCCGGGTTTCCGCTCCCATTGCCCAAAGTTGTTACGCCAATTTCACGACCGAGGAAGAACTTAACAAATACAACGATTGGTTTGTCGGCAAAGCAACGCCCGAAAAAAGAGAAAAAGGCGCCGGCCGGCCTACCAAGCGCGAGCGGCGCCAAATCGACGGCTTCAAATCGGACGGGGATTCGGCGCTCGATTGGGACGATGCCGAGTAACCCCTAATCCACCGTCTGTCTTTTCACCTCCACTTTGGGGGGCAGCAACTTATACAACAGAGGGGTAATCAACCGGCTGAGCAATGTCGAACTGATCAACCCCCCAATCAGCACGTAAGCGAGCGGAGAAATTAGTGGCGACTGTTCTAACGCCAGCGGCGTCAAGCCGCCGATCGCCGTTAGCGTCGTCAGAAGAATGGGCAGAAATCGCGTCTCCGCCCCTTCTACAATAGCCTCTTCCAAAGGCTTTCCGGCTTCCCTCAACTGATTGGTGTAGTCCACCAGCAAGATTGAATTTTTGATTTCAATACCCACCAGCGCAATCATCCCTACCGTCGCTACAAAAGAAAGAGTCTCTCCGATCAAAAACAGCATCAGCAAAGCCCCGATGATCCCCAATGGAATCACCGACAATACAATAATCGTGCTTTTGAATGTCCGGAATTCCAGGACTAAAATCGCCAGAAGGCCAAATACGGCGATAATAATAATCGTTTCAATCCCGCCAAACGACTCGGCCTGGGTCTCCCGCTCTCCTCCAGCGATAAAAGAAACCGTGGGGGGTGGGTCCAGGGCATCCAGCTTTACTAAAAGTTCATCGGTTAATCCATTGGTATTGTATCCGGTTTGAACGAATGCCGTGACGGCGCCAAACCGCTCTTTATTGAAATGCCGAAGAACGGAAGGAGAGCTTTTCAGGGATATCCGGGCTACCTGATCCAGAGGGATCATCGCCCCGGAAAGGGAATTGACGTAAATTTTGGAAAAAACCTCCAGCGCCTGCTGCCTGTTTTCCTCAACCGTCACAACAATAGTATACTCTTTACCCTCCGGAGTTCTGAATTCACTGACCTCCAGTCCGGCAAGTCCGAGCCGGATGGTCCGGGCGATCTCCCCTACAGGTATGCCCAGCATGCCGGCTTTTTCCTTATGGATTACGACCTCCAGATCAGTCTTGGGCACGCGCAAGGGATTATTGACGTAGATTAGCCCATCCATGCTTCGCATGATCTTCTCCACCCGGACCGACCAGGCGCGAAGCGAATCCAGATCTTCGCTCAGCACCCGGATTTCCACCGGCGCATCCACCGGAGGGCCCTGCTGAAACCGGCGAACCTGGATTTTCGCCCCGGCGAAATCGAGGAAACGGGCCCGGAGCGTATCGGTAAGCGCCGTCAACTCCGGAACCGGCGTATGAGGTTTCACCTGAACGAAGAGCTGGGCGTAATTCGGCGCGTTGTTCTTCTGAAACTCGTTGTAATATATTCTCGGATTTCCATTTCCTACGTTGGCACTGACCCCAATTACCTGGGGGTGTTGTCTCAATTCTTCCTCTACGGCCTTGGCAATGGCGTCTGTAGCCTCTATGGAAGTTCCCAGGGGCGCGTTCACGTCCACCATGAACATGGGCTTCTCGGACATGGGAAACAAGCTAAATCCAATCCGAGGCACCAGAGAAAGACTTCCCAGAAAAATCAGCAGCGTGAAGAGCAAGGAAAGCCAGGGAAAACGAAAGGCCAGCATCAGGGCCTTTTTGTAGGGGTCGTTCAAATACCGCTTGAATGCCCGGAGGAAAAAATTTCCTTCTACCCGCTCATGCCGTTTCAACAGCATACTGGACAAAAAGGGGATAATGGTGATCGCTACAAAAAGCGAGGCTATAATCGTCAGGATAACCGCCATGGGCAAACTCCGGATAAAATCCCCGGAACCCTCCGGTAAAAACGCCAGCGGAAGGAAGGCTAAAATAAGCGTCGCCGTACACCCCACCACCGCAACGCCAATTTGTTTGGTAGCCGCAACGGCCGCTTCCTTTCTGGAGTACCCCATGCGGAGAAACCGTTCGATATTTTCTACCACTACGATACTGTCGTCCACCAGCAACCCAAGAGAAACCACCAAGCCAACAATGCTTAGCTGGTTCAGTGAGTACCCGATCAAATCCAGCAAAGCCAGGCCTATCGACAGCGACAACGGGATAGAAATCATCACCACAGCCGATGCCCGCCAACCCAAAGGCAACAGCGTGAGGAGCACCAATAACACCGCAATTAAAAAATCCCGGCCTAATCCGGATAAACGCCGCTCCACATTGACCGCCTGGTCAAAGGCAACTTCCAGGCCTATACCCGCCGGCAGGGAACGCTTAAATTCGTCCAACGCCGGTTTTAGAACCTGATCGTTCTGGACGATATTTTTCAGATCCTTTAGCATAGCGACAACCCAAATGGATTTTTTTCCGTTATACCGGGCAATATGGGTCAGGTCCTCGTCTTGCAGCTCCACTTCGGCAAGATCTTTGAGATATAGAATCCGGCCCTCGGGGGAAACCTGAATGACGGTGTTCCGGACATCGTCCAACGCCTCGTACTGGCTATTGGTCTCCACATTGAATTTCCGGGATCCCAGGTCAATGCTTCCTCCCGGAATATTCAAGTTGCTGGTTTGTATGGCCGCGAGGAGCTGGTTTGCCCCCACCCGGTACTGGGCCATGCGTTCCAAATCCAATCGCACCTCGACGCGTTGCTCTGGAAAGGCCTGAATTTCCACTTTTTTTAAGTCAGGGACCTTTTCCAGGTGCTTTTTCAGGCGTTCTGCCTCATCAAATAATTTGGAATAGGACGCGTTATCGGAAGTCAAGGCTACTTGCAATATAGCTACATCGGAAGAAGTGGCCCTGGTGACTTCCAATACGGCCAATTCCTCCGGCAAATCGGTACGAAGCCGGTTTACCTCGCGAACTACGTCGTTATTTTTGGAGTCTACATTGACCCCATACGAAAACTCAACCCGCATCAGCATAATCCCATCGTCGCAATCGGTAATGATTTTTTTGATGTCGTCGAGTTCGTATATAGCATCCTCTATGGGTTCGGCCACCAGTTCTTCTATGTCCTTTGGGCTGGTCCCAGGATAAACGGCCAGAATGATGAAGATCGGCGCATTAAAGGGCGGGTCTTCCCCCCTGGGCATATTGAATAGGGAACTAAGTCCCAGCAGCAGCACCATCAAGAAGATAATGATGGTGAACTGATAGTTTTTTACTGAAAATTCTGCAAGCTTCATTAGACGGCGTTTACTGAATGATCTTTATTTTTCGTCCATCCTCCAGAAAAAGCCCTCCGGTCGTCGCTACCCGCTCTCCGGGGGTCAATCCATCCTGGATAACTACCCAATCTCCGTATAACGGCCCGACGCGGACGGTTCGCCGTGCGGCAGTCTGTCCATCCGGACTGATTACATAGACGGCTCCCGCCCCATCCTGGCTCTCCATCAAGGCGTCCAGAGGAATCACGATGGACGAACCCGCTCCCTCCGGGCTAATCCGGATGGAAGCAGCCAGGCCGGATGCGAGTTTCGGCGGTCTGGTCATAAGTTCGATTTCTGCGTCAAAGGTTCCGGACTGCGGATTGACGACATCGGCCAGCCGCTTTACCCTGCCTTGGAAAACCTGCCCAGGAAATGCGTCAAAAACAATCTCAGCAGGGTTGCCGGGCTTCAGTCTGGCCCAATCCCGATCCGACAATCCGGCCTGGATGGCCCAGTCTCCGGATTCATTCCCCAGGAGGAAGAAAACCGGCATGCCAGGCCCTGCTACTTCTCCTTCGCTCAAGATTTTGCGAATGACTTTCCCGTTCACCGGCGAACGCACCTCCGAATACTGCTGATTAAACCGGACGATTTGGATGGATTCCTCCGCCAGCCGGACGGCAGTAGAGGCATTCTGAACTTGTTCCAGCGTAGCCACGCTATCCGCATACAGATTTTTTGCCCGCTGAAGGTCTCTTTTGCTTTTGCTAGTCCTTCCTCCGCCTGCTGTGCCTGGGCGTTGATCTCTGCCATATGGAGGGTCGCCAGGAGCTGACCTTTAACAACCCGGTCTCCCTCCTCTACAAAGATCCGTTTGACAACCCCTCCTGTTTTAAACCCAGGCTTGGCTTCTTGCTCGGATGTCAGTACCCCCGAAGCCAGGACCGGAAAAATGAGGACTCTCTCCTCGGCTTGTGCGGTTCGAACCGGGATCACCTCTTCCGGAGCGGCACCTAGGGTTTCCTGCTTGGATTTTGACTGGCATGCCATAGCCATGGCTGCGATACATGCCAATAATGCTACGTGTAGTTTCATATTATTTTGATGGATTTTCCAGTGAAAATGCAGCTAAAGCCCGTTCCAGCTCTGCCTGCCGGATAAGCAGCGTATATTGAGAAATCGTTTGTTGGGCTTCCACCGTCGTTAATTGCGTTTGCGCGTCTAAAAGCTCCAGGAAGTTCGCCACGCCCTCTTTGTAGCGCCGGAAAGTATCCTGATAGAATTTGCGCGCGCTGGTTAATTGCGTTTTGTAGCTTTCCCAATTGGCCAACTCTGCCGCAAAGGCATTTCGAGCCAGCGCAGATTCCAGTTGGATTACCTGTTGCAACTGAATATAATCCTCTTCCACCAAAGAAGCGGCAAGGCGGGCTTGCTGGACTTTCAACTTTTGCCTTCCTGCGTTCCATACCGGCACTTCCAGGCTTAAACCAAGCATGGCATATCCGCCCCATTTAAAGTCGAAATTTTGAGAACCCAGGTCCATCTGAGCCCCCAGGGAAGGTTTCCGCTTTGCCTCCTCCAGTTCGATCAGCCACTGGTTTAATTGGCGGACTTCGCCTAGTTGGGCAAGTTCCTCGCGAAGAACGCCTTTTAATTCAACCGGTTCAGGCGCGGATCGAAAGCTGGAATCCACAGCAATGGGGGCGGCGGGATCCCGGTGCAGGAGATAGTTGAACAGCAAGGCGGCGTTCTGGCGATTGATCTCTGCCTGAACCACTTGGCTCTCCAGTTTGGCGATTTCCGACTGGTTTCGATCCAGGATGGAAGGAATCAATTTCGCGTTGCGCAGGAGGCTTTCGTTTACCCTTTTTTGTTCCAGCAGCAGGTCTTTATTCCTTTTGAAAATTCCCACTAGTTCAGCTGCTTGTAAATACCGGAAATAAGCCACTTTAACCTCTTTAGCCAGTTCCCGCTTCAAAATCTGATTCTCTATGGATTTCAACTCCAGTTGTCCGCCCTGTATTTTCCTGTTGACCTCGATTTCCGCATTTAAAATAGGCTGGCGGACCCTGAACCGAGCATCGTAGAAATTACTTGGCAAAAGCTGCTCATTTACATTTTCAATTTGGGGAAAGGAATTCGATTGCGTCAATACATTAAGGGTAGAATAAACCGGGTTCATCAAATCGCCCACCGGAAACTCAATATTCCGTCCTCCTTCCGCCAGGGTATAGGTCGTTCCAAAGGTCACTTCCGGAAGAAACATCCGGTGAGAAGCCTCCAGCGCCAGTTTTTGCCGCTCGAATGCGATTTCCGATTGCCTTAATTTCGGACTATTTTGGAAAGCTTCCTGAATATACCCCGTTAAAAGGTCGGAGGACTGCCCTCTCAGCGCGGGACAACAACCAAGGATTAGCGCCAACGCTAATCCGGGAAAAGCTCTGACATGCATGGATGGTCTATGTTGGTGAATCGCCTGCAAAGTACCGGAAATCCTGCACCGGTAAAACCCCTTTTTGATCAACTGTGTATTTCGACCGCCGAATTGTCGTTTTGCCCGGTTAAGCTGAGATTCCTTCTCTTAAACGTCTCCAAACCAATCCTGAAGCGGGAAGAAAACCGGTTTCAAAGGTTTTCTAAAGGCCGCTTTGCTAAATCCATCGCCAAAAGAAGGCTTTAAAAATTTCAATCACTCAAAAAACAGGGTCGAATAAGAATTTAAATAGGCAGTCGCGTTTGCAAATAGACATGCCGCGAGTTTTGGACACCCATAGTCTTGGAGAAGGCAGGGCAGTATAGAATGTAGTCCTAAAAGAAATCTCCGGTTATTCCAAATTCAAAAAAAAACGAAACACGTCAATAAATAAAGACCAAAAAGAAAACAAAATTAGAAAAGGCAGAACATGTTTATTTGAAAAAATTATAGGTTTTAATAAAATAAAATGAAAAAGAATTGAATTATAATTTATAAAACCTATACCTTTGCTTAAAATTAAATAAAATGGCAAAAATCACATTAACTCCCCTGGAGATTAATCAGTTAGTCGACAATTACAAATCGGAGTTACGCAAACTGGAATTCCAGGTTGAAACGGTAAAAACCGCTATTGGCCAACTGGAAGGTGGGCCTGTTACTCCTGCTACTATAACTGCTCCCGTAGAAGAGAAAAAATCAGAACCTAAGAAACGCGGGCCCAAACCAAAGAATAAAGAAACCCAAGCCGCTCCAAAAGCGCCTGTTTCCGCAGAAGAACCGGTTTCTGCCGAGGCGCCTAAAAAACGCGGGCCCAAATCAAAGAATCAACCAATCCAAGCCGCTCCAAAAGCACCAGTTTCCGTAGAAGAACCGGTTTGCCGAGGCGCCTAAAAAACGCGGGCCCAAATCAAAAGCGGCTGCAGCGACCGGGGCAAAAGCCCAAAACAAAAGTGGAGAAAGCACCAAAAGCAGAGAAAACACCAAAAATAGAGAAAGCGTCAAAAGCAAAAAAAGCAGATAAAGTACAAACGCCTGTAGCGAGTGAAAAACCGGCAAAACCGGTGAAATCCAAGGCGGCTGCCGCTCCCAAAGAAGAAGCCAAAACGCCTGCAAGAAAAGGACGTCCAAGAATCAAGAAAGCAGACGAAACTCAAACCTCCACTGCGGACCAGAAAAAAGCCAAGCCAGGCCCAACCGCAGCTTATTCGGAATGGGATTCGTTTATCCTGGAAACCATGACGCGGGTTGGGAAGCCAATGGCCAATGCCGATCTGCTGGATTATATGAAAACCGAACGGGATGCGCGAAGCAATGAAAAAGAATACCAAATTGGAGACTCGCGCCTGAAGGAATTGTTGAACCGCAGCCTCCAGAAGCTGGGCAACAAATTAGATTTACTCGTAAAAGAAAACTACGAAGGCAGAGGTTTTCTCTACCGGCTCAAATAATACGCGAAACTTTCGATACCAACAGGAGTCATCCCGAAATGTGGATGACTCCTGTTTTTTTTCTACGGTTCAATTATTCTCCGGAAAGTTAACAGCCTTCCTTGGTTGGATAAGCCATTATGGAAGACCTGGTGAACCTGTAATTTATTACTCCTCTACCCGAACCAGATATTCTTTTTGCGCTTCAATCCGGCCAATTGGTTTCAGGTCGAGTCCTTCTTTCGCCGTCTTCTCCAGAAACGCAGCTACGTGGTCTTCGCTGACTGCTACCATAAGCCCTCCGCTGGTTTGGGGGTCGCAAAGGATTTCTTTGGCGCGCTTTGATATCGCCGCCACCTTATGCCCGTAACTATCCCAATTGCGGTGCGTGCCCCCTGGAATACACCCTAAGCCGGCATAGTGCTCCACTGCCTGCGCATCCAAAAGCGGCACCTCCGCCAGATTAATCACCGCGCTTGTCCCCGAAGCTTCACACAACTCCACCAAATGCCCGAGCAAGCCAAAACCAGTGACATCCGTCATGGCCTCGACAAACGGAAGCTGTCCAAAAAGAATTCCTTCCTTGTTTAAATGGAGCATGCTGCGGCGGGATAGCGCATCATGCGCCGGCTCCAGAAGACCTTTTTTCTGAGCCGTTGAAAAAATACCAACGCCAAGCGGCTTGGTTATAAACAAATAGCTTCCAGGCTGAGCGCCCCCATTTTTTTTCAGGTGTTCAAGGCGAACTTTCCCCGTCACCGCAAGTCCAAAAATGGGCTCCGGATTGTCAATACTATGGCCTCCAGCCAGAGGAATACCTGCCTCCAGGCAGGCTTTTCGACCTCCCTCGACCACCAGGTTGGCCACTTCCGGGGGCAACGAACCGACAGGCCAGCCCAAAATAGCAATGGCCAGGAGCGGAGTACCCCCCATCGCATAAATATCGCTGATCGCATTTACGGCGGCAATCCGCCCAAAATCTTCCGGGTCATCTACGATGGGCATGAAAAAGTCCGTAGTACTTACCACGGCCTCTCCCCCACCCCAGTCGAAAACGGCGGCATCGTCCCGCTCCTCATTGCCGACCAACAGCGAAGGGAAATGGGTTTTCCCGGTATGCTGTACCAGGATGTGGTCGAGTACCGCCGGGGCGATTTTGCATCCGCACCCGGAGCCATGACTATATTGAGTTAGTTTATAATCCGCGCTCATTGGATAATGTAATTAATTGGTTAGCAATTTGATATGGATCCAACTTTTGAACAGGCCAAATAAGAACCGGATCGAAAGATCCTTTACTGGTCGCAAAGGAATACGATTTGTCGTAATACCGCAAGGCTATTTCGGCAGCAGTTGCAAAATCATTGCGCTCAAGCGCATCAAGAGCTGCTTTCAGATGCTGCCCTCCGAGCCGGCGTTCAATCCGGCGGAAGGCATCTTCGAGCGCTTCTTTGGGGAAAGCCCCATAAACCCCTACCAAAAAGCGCACACGCTCTTCCATGGGGACATCCAGCTTGACCAGCGGACTGCGCTGGAACTGGTTCCATAGGCCATCCGGAAGAAAAATGCGGCCAATCGCCCGGCTTTCATTCTCCACCCAAACCCGGCGCGTAGGGTCCATTAGGGAAAGCTCTCTATATAGATTATTCTCAAACTGTTCGACGGTTGGCTGGGGGGATTCGCCTATTGCACCAAAAGACGATCCTTTGTGGTTCGCTAAGCCTTCCAGATCGATCACTTGCTCTCCCGCCTCTCTAAGGCAGCGGAGGATCTCCGTTTTGCCGCTTCCTGTAGGCCCCCCAAGCACCACCGGCCGGATCGGCCTGACGGCAAACTCGTTTAGAATATAATTCCGATAGGCTTTGTATCCTCCTTCGAGAACGCCCACCTCAAACCCTGCGAACCCCAGGAGCCAGGCCAAACTGCCGCTTCGCTTACCTCCACGCCAGCAGTGAATAAAAACGTTGCGGTCTGGCGCCAGACGTTTGGCCTCTTTCACGTACCAGGACATTCGGGCGCCAGCAAACTCCAGGCCTTTATCAAAGGCGATCTCCGGGTTTTGCTGCTTGTACATCGTGCCTACTATAGCCCGCTCTTCATTGGTGAACAGAGGGAGGTTCTGAGCTCCCGGAATGTGTCCGCCTTCAAACTCGGCCGGAGTCCGGACATCCAATAAAACGCGCTCTGTTTGCTCCTTCAACAACCGTTCCACTCCAATTTTTTCCATAGCGTTCTATTCCATTTGCGCTTCCCTGCGTTTATTTTCTGAATCGGGGAGACACAACCAACTCTTTGCTACCCGCAGCGTACTGATAAAACCCTTCTCCCGATTTGAGGCCCAGTTTCCCCGCCGCAACCATATTCACCAATAAAGGGCATGGCGCGTATTTGGGGTTCCCGAAACCCGCGTGCAGCACCTGAAGAATGGATAGACAAACGTCTAATCCAATAAAATCAGCCAGTTGAAGAGGCCCCATCGGATGGGCCATACCCATTTTCATCACCGTATCTATTTCCAGCACCCCTGCCACCCCTTCATACAGGGCGTAAACCGCTTCATTAATCATCGGCATAAGAATGCGATTGGCTACAAACCCTGGATAATCATTGACCTCAACCGGCATCTTTCCGATCTGACGCGAAAGTTCCATTATCGCATGGGCAACCTCATCGGACGTAGAATACCCCCGGATCACTTCTACCAGCTTCATCACCGGAACCGGGTTCATAAAATGCATACCGATCACCTTCTCCGGCCGTTGCGTTACAGAGGCAATTGCCGTAATGGAAATCGAAGACGTATTGGTTGCCAGAATACATTCTTCCGGCGCCAGGCGGTCCAAATCAGCAAAGATTTTCTTTTTGAGCGCTTCCTGTTCGGTTGCCGCTTCAATGACGAGGTCTGCTCCGGAAACGGCTTGTCCCATGTCCGTAAAGGTCGTTATATTTGCCAGTGCCCGGGCTTTCTCTGGCTCCCCAATCCGTTCTTTTTGGATCATCCGGTCGAGATTTCCCCTAATGGCGGCGAGCGCTTTTTCCAGGGCATCCGGGGAAATATCGGCCAAACGCACCGAATACCCATTCAACGCAAAAATATGCGCGATTCCATTGCCCATAGTTCCCGCCCCGATTACTGAAATAGCCTTCATGGATTCATTTGGTTTGGCGCAAAAATAGACTCAATTCTCCAAAATGTGCAGGTTAACATTCTTCTTATTCATTTTCTGCTCCCTTTCCCCCCTCAAGGGGTTTCCTCAACAACCGGCGAAGGATCCGATCGCGGCGGTGGTCGAACTGGACTCCTTGGTTGTAATCGCTCAGCACCAAGGATTTAACGTGGAGGATTTCCTGAGGTATATCCAGGAAGATCAAAGTTTTCTGAAGGCTTTCCAGAACTTGCGTAAAGCCTCCTTTCTAGGGGAACACGAAATGGAATTCGATAACGGGCGGGAAAAAAAAAATGGAGAATACCGGTTCATCACCGCCAAAATGTACGACCGCGTATTTTTTACCCATGGCCTGGTTTGCGATACGGCGCATCCAGAAAAAATAAAGCCGGCCAAAGGATTGGAAAAATATTACGACGAGCTAAAAAAGTTCATATTCCAAGCGGGAGAAAAGGTGGATCTGCCCTTCATTGGAGGGAAAACGGCTATTTTTAGTCCAAAAATTCAACGCTATTACGATTATCGGCTGAAAAGTGGCCCCGGTCCGGAAGGAAGAGATTGTTATCTGTTTCAGGTAGCGATCAAGCCCCAATTTGAATTAGAAAAAGACCGCAAAACCATCGTCAAATCGATGGAAACCTGGTTTGAACGCTCCACCTTGCAAGTGGTTCAGCGCACGTACCACGTGCAGTACCAGGGGCCTGGTTTCCGTTTCGACGTGCGCATGCGCATTGCCTTATCCCAGTTGGGAGGGAGTTATTACCCCGTGATCGTCCGCTACGAGGGCGAATGGGATATTCCATTGCACCACAAAGAGAATGGCCGATTTGAGGCCCGGCTGACGAGGTTCTCTTTAAATCCGTAAAAAAACAGGGGCTGTCTCAAAAGTCTGGATTACGCCGGGCCGCAAAAAAATTTGAGCCCGGAGCAAAGAACGATCTTTTGAAACAGCCCTCTGGCAGCCTGAAAAGGCTGCGCTATTCAGGTAAAATCAGTTCTTAAAGTACGGCGCGGCATTTTTGCCTCCATTCTGAACGGTTTCCAGACGAGTTTTGAACTCATTGGAAATGTCCAGTTTATTCTCGCGTGCAAATATTTCCTTCAGAGCGATAAGGGTATTGACGTCGTTGGGGTCAAGGGCTTCCGCCCTTTGGAAATATGGAAGCGCTTTATCAAACTCGGCATAAATACGGGTTTTCAGCTCTTCGTATTTCTTTAGCCCCTCTTTGGAGTAGTCGTCCGACAGGGCGTTCATCTGCTTGGTGAGTAACGCCGCCCGGTTGTAGTACAGCGCGCCGATCGAATAGATTGCATCCACGTATTTGGGATCCTTTTCGATCGCTTTGCCATAGTAATTCAGGGATTCGTTGAAGTATTCCTCCGACTTGGCTTTGTCGCCGGCTTCATCTGACTTCTGATAAAGCTGGTCATATACATTGCCCAAAACGCTGTACAGGGAGACGTTGTCCGGTTCTTTAGCAATAGCCTCTTTAAGCTCGGCCAACAGCTCGGCCAGTTTGCCGGTTTTGAGGTTGTGGTTAATCACGGCAAAGAGGATAGACACATCATCCGGGTAGCGTTGGCGGCCTTCCTCCAGGAATTTATATGCCTCATTGATGTCCTCATCGGCTTTTAGCTGATACATAGCCTCATATACTACCGGTTTGTCGAATTTGATAGCATACAGCTTTTCGAACAACATTTTGGCCTCCGGCTTCATGTTTGCATTCAAAGCGGCGAGGCCAGAGATATACATCTGATTTTGGTAGTCGGCTTCCACATCAAGGGAGCTTTTTTCCCCGTTGGCCTTAAGGATGTCGTGCGCTTCGATCACATCTTTAAAGCACTCAAACGCTTTGGCATATTCCTGGTCTTCGTACTGAAAGATACCCAGGTTGCTCAAATTGCTTTGCGCAAGTTGCACTCCCTTAAGGGCGTCTTTCTTCTCGAAACTTTTCACCGCCATATCCATGGCCTTTTTGAAAGCGACAAAAGCGTCGGCTGCCGGGTTATCTGCTTTGGGCAGCGCGTCCAAAGTTCCGAAGTTCAATTGGCGAACCTGGATAATTTGTGAAGCGATCTCGTTATAGATCTCCCCTTTCATTTGCCATGCGGGGCCGCTCGCTTTGCCTGCATCGGTGTTCATTACCCGGTCAATAGCCTCTTTGGCTTCAGTCAATTTCGGTTTGTTATTGGCCTGATCCAGGGTAAAGGCAGCCAGCGATTTTTTGGCGGTCCCCAAGTCTTTTTTAATATCCTCCTGAGCCGTCAGGCCGGAGCAAACCATCAACAAGGACAAGGCCAGGAAAAACATTTTTTTCATAATGTTTATTGTTTTGTTTATAGAGACGCAAATCTTCAATAAATAGCACAAAAAACTAAAAAACGGTTGGGTGAAAACGCGCTAAAATTTTGTTAAAGTTTTAGCTCTTCGATTTCATCTACTTCGCCGGAATCATATACCACGGTTACATCTGCAATATCGTCCTCATCGTCGAGCCGTATAACCCGAACGCCTTGAGTAGCTCTACCCATGACGCGGATCTCGTTCACGGGCATCCGGATGACCAGGCCGCTCCGGCTGGTGATCA
Source organism: Haliscomenobacter sp. (assembly GCA_016707205.1). Taxonomy (GTDB): domain Bacteria; phylum Bacteroidota; class Bacteroidia; order Chitinophagales; family Saprospiraceae; genus JADJPL01. The sequence goes on from JADJHZ010000001.1 coordinate 365,709, forward strand.
TCAGGTCATCAGCGTTTTTTACGGATTTTATCGCCACCAAAGCGCCAGTTTTATCGGTCACCTGCATCGTTTTGACGCCCTTCCCTCCCCTGTTTGTTAGCCGGTAGTCGTCGACAGCAGAGCGTTTTCCATTTCCTTTTTCAGAAACGACCAACACCGTAGACTCCTCGTCGATGGCTTCGATACACACCATGCCAACTACGGCATCCTTTTCATCGGCAAGCGAAATTCCCCGCACGCCGGCGGCAGAGCGGCCCATTGCCCGAACCGACCGCTCGTTGAACCGTACCGCAAATCCGCGGCGGCTGGCCATAAAGATCTCGTGGTTTCCGTTGGTGAGCCGGGCCTCCAGGAGTTGGTCGCCTTCATTGATGGTGATGGCATTGATCCCGCCGGAACGAGGCCGGGTAAAGGCTTCGACCAAGGTTTTCTTGATCACACCCAAACGGGTGCAAAAAACGATATAATGGTTTTTGGCGAATTCTTGGTCCGCCAAATTCTGTATAATAATGTAGGCTTTAACCTTATCCTCCTTGGGGATGGCCAGAATATTCTGGATGGCTCTTCCGCTGGCGTTTTTCGCCGCTTCCGGGATTTCATACGTGCGCAACCAATAACAACGCCCTGCCTCGGTGAATAGCAACAAGTAGTGGTGCGTATTGGCTACAAACATATGTTCTACAAAATCCGCATCCCGGGTTTTGCTGCCGCGGGCGCCCCGCCCTCCTCTTCCCTGAAGGCGGAACTCCGACACCGGAGTGCGCTTGATATAGCCAAGATGGGAAATCGTGATCACGACTTCTTCTTCCTTGATCATATCTTCTATGCTGATATCCCCTTCCGCCATCTCGATTTGGGTGCGGCGGGCGTCGCCATAATTTGCCTTTATCTCATGGAGCTCTTCTTTGATGATCTCCCGTTGCAATTCCGGGCTGCCCAACACGGCCTTGAAGTGGGCAATTTTCTCCTGTAGCTCTTGGTATTCCTCGCGTACTTTATCCCGTTCGAGTCCGGTAAGGCGCTGAAGGCGCATATCCAAAATGGCCTTTGCCTGAATTTCCGACAACCCGAAACGCTCCATCAACCCGCTGCGGGCCTCATCGACCGTCCGGGAACTCCGGATCAGGGAAATCACCTCGTCGAGGTGATCCAAAGCGATCAGGAGCCCTTCCAAAATGTGCGCGCGCTCTTCTGCCTTGCGCAACTCGTACTTGGTTCGCCGCACGACGACTTCCAAACGGAACAGCACGAATTCCTCAATCAGATCCTTGAGGTTGAGGGTCATCGGCCTTCCTCCAACCAACGCGACGTTATTGATCCCATAAGACGTCTGCAAGGGAGTGTACTTGTACAGCTTGCTGAGTACAACCTTTGCAATCGCGTCGCGTTTGACCTCCACGACTACCCGCATCCCGTCGCGGTCCGATTCGTCGCGCACGTCGCTGGCGCCTTCCAGTTTCGTTCGTTGATCAACTCCCCGATTCGGGCAACAAGCGATGATTTATTAACCTGGTAGGGAATCTCGGTGATGATGATATTCTCCCTTCCTGTTTTGGTCGCTTCAATTTCCGCTTTTCCGCGGACTACTAGCCGGCCGCGGCCGGTTTCGTAGGCCTCCTGAATCCCTTGAACGCCGTAAATGATGCCGCCGGTAGGAAAATCAGGTCCTTTTACGTAGGCGCACAGTTCGGCGATCGTAATTTCCGGATTGTCGATTGTGGCAATGATGCCATCCACCACTTCATTCATGTTGTGGGGCATCATATTGGTCGCCATCCCGACCGCGATACCCGAGGCGCCGTTCACCAGCAGGTTGGGGAATTTGGCAGGCAGGACGGTAGGTTCTTCCAGAGAATCGTCGAAATTGAGGGTGAAATCGACGGTGTCCTTGCCGATGTCCGAAAGCATTTCGTCGCTGATCCGGCGAAGGCGGGCTTCGGTATAACGCATCGCAGCAGGGCCGTCGCCGTCTACCGAGCCAAAGTTTCCCTGGGGTTCAACCAGAGGGTAGCGCAGAGACCAATCCTGGGCCATGCGCACCATCGTATCGTAAACGGAGGTATCCCCATGGGGATGGTATTTACCCAGTACCTCGCCGACGATACGTGCGGATTTCTTAAATGGCTTGCTGTGGGAAACCCCCAAATCAGACATTCCAAAAAGCACTCTGCGCTGAACCGGCTTCAATCCGTCTCGGACATCCGGAAGCGCCCTGGAAACGATGACCGACATTGAATAATCAATGTAGGCCGACTTCATTTCCTCTTCGATATTAACGGGAACAATTTTTTGATCTAATGCCATACCCAGTTCTTGTTCTACAATCCATCAGGCAAGCCCAATAGAAACCTCTACGTTTTCCATTTTTGGCCCCTTTGTCTTTTGCTGTGCGAAATTACGAAAATCCCCTGGAACCCCGAACATTCTTGCCAGATTCTGCTGGAATTTCCCCAAGCTTTTAGCAGAACCAAAAACAAAACGCGACCTAACGCATTATTACACATACACGGATGATGGAAAGGCAAGAAGTTCCAAACTTCTCCAGCATCCACATCCATTTGCTTGAAGACAGAGACGAAGGATACGTATATATTTGCAAAAATATTTTCCATGGAAAAAGAAATCAAGCCTTACCTGGCGGCCGAAAGCAAAAAGACCCAGGTTTCCCGGATGTTCGACAAAATCGCTCCTTATTACGATTTTCTCAACCATTTACTTTCGCTGGGCATTGATGTCCAATGGAGAAAGCGGGCTATCCGGCAATTAGACCGAAAGGAAGGCCAAACGATTCTGGATGTAGCGACCGGTACTGCCGACCTGGCAATGGAGATCTACCGCCAGATCCGGCCCGAAAAGATCGTTGGCATCGATATTTCGAACGAAATGCTGGACATTGGCAGGGGGAAGATTAAGGCTAAGAACTGGCATTCCTGGATTGAGTTGCTGCAGGGGGACTCCGAAAATCTTCCTTTTGAAGACAATACCTTCGATGCCGTAACCGTTGCTTTCGGTGTGCGCAATTTTGAAAACCTGGAAAAAGGGCTTGCGGAGATGCGACGGGTGCTGAAACCGGGCGCCAAAATGGTCGTTCTGGAGTTTTCCAAACCCCGCCTATTCCCTTTCCGCCAAATTTTTAACGCCTACTTCAAATACCTGTTACCTTTAATTGGTCGTTTAACGTCCAAAGACCAAAGAGCGTATCAATATCTTTTTGAATCCGTTCAGGTATTTCCCGATGGGGAGGCGTTCCTGGATGTTTTATCCAAACAGGGTTTTAAAAACAGCCGATGCATTCCACTAACTCTTGGCGTATGTTCGATCTACGTAAGTTCCAAATAATGCTTTCTCTGGCAATCCTGGCCCTTTCCGCTTCTTCTTTGTGGGGTCAAAAATCCAGAGGGAATTACAACTTCCTGGAATTCAATCAAAAGCCTTATTATTTTGGCATTACCCTCGGGACCAATTCCTCCAGTTTCAAACCGTTCCGGTCCAAAGAATTTCTCTTAAGCGATGATATCCGGGTGGTAGAATCGGTCAAAGGGCCGGGGTTTAACTTGGGAATTGTGACCAATTTGAAGATTGGGGAATACTTTGACTTTCGGTTCTTGCCCACCTTGTCGTTTGCAGAGCGCAACATCAACTACGGCAAATCCAGCCGCCAATACCCCAACAGCCAACGAACGGTGGAGTCGGTTTTTGTGGAAATGCCTTTCCATATGCGGTATAAATCCGCGCCTTACCGCGACAAGCGCTTATTTGTAATCGCCGGGTTCAAGTATGGGTTTGACGTAGCCAGCGACTCCCGAAGCAAACAAGCCGAAACGTTGGTAAAGATTGCCCCCAACGACTTTTCCGTCGAGTACGGCGCGGGAGTCCAGATTTTTTTCCCTTTTTTCATCTTTTCTCCTGAGTTCAAGATTTCCCAAGGAATTGGGAACACCTTAATCTTCAATCCAAATCTGGAAGAGTCTACCGTTCTGGAAAAAGTATTATCCCGTACCTTCACCATATCCCTTCACTTTGAGGGATAATCGCCGGCTGTAGCTTTCCAGTTTTTTACCGCAGCTTGAATCTCCGGGAAAAACTGGTTAAACTCCTGGTCTATTTCCGGAAAAAACCGGTCCAACGTATCCATCACCCCATGGAGCAGTTCAGGCTTACTCGTCCGGGATTGAAGGCGCAAAAAAGCGTAACTCAACCCCTCGGGCCGGGCATAGCTTTCCAGCCATCCACTTGCGGCCATCTTGGGCAGCCGCTGCTGTAAATCCGGAGGGTAAACAGGCGCGTATCGTTCCAGTGCCCCATAAATTTTCCGGGTAAAATCGGGAAAGGGCTCTTCGGAATAGCGATCCCAATTTAATGCCAAAAAATAATCGTGGTAAACATCCATGACAACCGGAGCGTATTTCCCATGCAATGGATAGAGCCGCCGCACCCCCTGCAGCACCATGGGGTGCCTGTCGGTAAACCGGTCAATCTCCAGGTGAAGGTCAATACCTTCCCGCACCGGTCCGGGAAGCGCCTCCCGTTGAGGTTTCCTGAGATAATCGGCCAGAAAATTCCCGGCGATCCAGGCATCCTTTTCCTTAGCCAGAAAAAAATGGGCAAGAAAATTCAAAGGTTTACTAGTTCAAAGGTTCAAACGATCCAAGCGCTGGACAGCCAACAGGAAAAGGGCTTTTTTCATTAAAGCAGGAACGCCTGCGTCAAAGGTTATCGGTTTTGATTATCTTTGCGGCGCTTTTTTCAAACCAGAATAACAAAAAACAAGCCCATGGGTTTAAAGTGCGGCATCGTCGGCCTCCCAAATGTAGGAAAATCTACTCTTTTCAACGCATTGACTTCGGCCAAAGCGCTGGCAGCGAACTATCCGTTTGCAACCAAAGAGCCGAATATCGGCATCATCACGGTTCCGGACCCCCGACTGGACGAGCTGGCCAAGCTCGTCAACCCGCAGCGGATTATCCCCACTACTGTGGAGATCCTGGATATTGCCGGCCTGATCAAAGGCGCCAGCAAAGGCGAAGGCTTGGGAAACCAATTCCTGGGAAATATCCGCGAAGTCGATGCCATTATTCACCTGGTGCGCTGTTTTGAAAATGAAAACGTGGTGCATGTCGACGGAAGCGTCGACCCGGTCAGAGATATGGAGATCATCGATCTGGAACTCATTCTGAAAGACATCGAAACCACAGAAAAACGATTGGACAAATACCGGAAACAAGCTAAAAGCGGAAACAAAGAAGACCTCCGGGCGGTAGACCATGCCGACCGCATTCTGAAGCATCTGGAAAGCGAGAAACCCGCCCGTACCGTGGATCTGGACGACGAGGGGAAGGCCATTCTCCAGGAGATGATGCTGCTGACGAGCAAACCTATTCTGTTTGTGTGCAACGTAGACGAGGACTCCATCCTGACCGGAAACGAGCATACCAAGCGCCTGGAAGCCTCCTTAGCCGGGGAAAATCCCGAAATCATTTATGTGTCCGCCGGGATTGAAGCCGAAATTGCCGAACTGGAATCCAAAGAGGAGCGCGACGAATTCCTCACCGAACTCGGGCTGCATGAAGCCGGGGTGAACCGGCTCATCCGGGCAAGTTACCACCTTTTAGACCTGATCACGTACTTTACTGCCGGCGAAAAAGAAGTGCGGGCCTGGACGGTAACCAGGGGAGCCAAAGCGCCAGGAGCGGCTGGGGTGATCCATACCGATTTTGAAAAAGGCTTTATCCGGGCAGAGGTAATCAAGTACAAAGATTTTCTCCAGTACGGATCCGAAGCGGCTGTCAAGGAAGCGGGCAAGATGGCAGTCGAAGGCAAAGAATATGTAGTTGAAGACGGGGACATCATGCATTTCCGGTTCAACGTCTAATTGGAACACGTGGCGCGCTATTTTGCGATGTATAAACCGTATGGAGTCCTCAGTCAGTTTACCCCGGAAGAGCCCGGGCAACAGACCCTTGGGGATGTTTATCCTTTCCTGCGTCGGTTTACCCGGTGGGGCGGCTCGATTTAGACAGCGAGGGCTTGCTCTTGTTATCGGACGACCCGTTGCTCAACTCCCGTCTACTCGACCCGCGCAGACGCCATGAGCGCGCTTACTGGGTTCAGGTCGACGGCATTCCTTCTCCGGAAGCGCTGGACCAATTACGAACGGGTGTGGAAATCCGGGTCGGTAAAGCCCTTTACCGAACGCTTCCCGCCGGAGCAGCCCAATTAGAAGAATCGCCTCAAGTCTCGCAGCGTATTCCTCCCATTCGGTTCCGAAAAGCGCTTCCGGTAAGCTGGTTAGAGATCCGCCTTGTCGAAGGTAAAAACAGGCAAGTTCGGAAGATGTGCGCCAAGGTGGGATTTCCCGTACTTCGCTTGATCCGCGTCCGGATGGAAGAGTTAAGCCTGGAAGGCCTCCAACCAGGAGAGGTGCGGGAAATGTCCAAAGAAGACGCATACCGGCAGTTGCGCATCCGCTAATACTGCCATTCATCGAGGTATTTAATAAAGATTTTGACCAGATTCATCGCGTCGTCGAGACCCCGGTGATGAATTCCGGAAAATTCAAATCCCTCCGTCTCAACGGCGTTTTTTAATCCGCGCATTTTTTTCAACCGTTTGAATTGGTGGTATTGCTGTTTCAGATTAATATGTACCTCCGCCCATTCCGACTCCAACCGATGCAATTCACAATCCTGGATCAACAGGCGTTTGTCGAATCCTCCCCAGGAGCACAGCGTATAATCTTCGTCCCAAATACCGGCCCAATCCTGGAATTGCTCGATCACGGCGGGGAAGGTTTTTGCTCTTTCCACATCTTCCTGGCGTATGGAGGTCAATTCCTGGCAAAAGGCAGACAAGTAGGGACTAATGACCGGCCGGACAAACTTATTGAACACATCCTCGACCTCTCCATAAGGGTTCACCTTATAAGCGCCAATTTCAATAATTTCCTGCACTTTGCCCGGAGGACTTCCCTCCCAGCAGGTAGCTTCCAGGTCGAATACGATAAAATTCACCTTTAGACGTTTTCGAACTCCCCTTGAGTAATTTCAATGGAGGGTTGGTTCCAGCTTACTTTGGATGCCAATCCATAGTTTTCCAAGCGGTTGTGGTAATAATACAACAAAAGGAAGTTTTCGCTGATCACTTTTCCCTCTTTATTGAGTTTTAATGGTTTTTTTACGTGGAAGGTGCCTAAATGGCCAATACCATCCCGGATAAGCTCATGCAAATCGCCTTTTATGGCCTCTGATAAGCGGATTTCCTGGTCCTTCTCCATGCGAACCAGTTCATCCCGCAGTTTTCCAACTACTTCACTGAGAATGTCATCGGAAAAAACATAATCATCCGGAGGGAGCCGCAATACGCCATACAAGTCGAGGCGGGTATTCTCTTTTTTGAGGATTTCAAAAGCGGCGAATGCCACCAAATGGCTGGACAAAACAATGTTATCCTTGCGAAACCGCTCCAGGATTTTATCCCCAAGCATTTTAGTGTACTCGGATTCGCGCTGAAGGTCTTCCTGCACCTGCCCTTTCCACTCAAAGTACTCGCTCAGTTCTATGCGGTTTCCATACGAATCGAAACTATTGCCTTCTGCATCTACCGGATTGCCCAGAACGTCCATGGGCTGCCCGAATGAAAACGTAATATCGTTGCCTTCGGCCAAAACCTGCCAGGCAAAGCGAAAAAGGCGAAAGGGACTGAAAAAATCGTCCTGGGCTTTAATAAACCGTTCCTTTCCGATCTGGCGCAGGTATTGCTCGATCAAAAACTGGGCTTCCAGCACGAAATGATAACTCGTGACTAAAGGGACAATGAAAATCTTCCGGTTCTGGCCTTTTTGCAAAAGCGACCGTTGAGCCTCTACTGCCGTGCTCAACAACCCCAGTTTTACTTTAGTTTCCAGCATTCCCGACCTGGATCGGGTTCCACCCGGGAAAAAGAGGCTGTTGGTTCCCCGCTGAAGAGAAAGATTCGACATGGCTTTCAGGGTCTCCAGGTATACTTCGTTTTTTTTGCGCCGGTCTACCCGATATGCTCCCAGGCGATTCATAAAATAAGCCGTATACCCGGTGTTGTACAGGTTCAGCCCGGCCCCATAGGAAAAGGAAGGCAATCCGGCAACCATATCGATGGCATAACCGATCAGGATGGAATCCAGGTTGCTGAAGTGCGTAGGCACAATCACCACCGTCCCTTTGGTAGCCAGACTTCTGGTTTTTTCCAGCTCGCCACGAACGATCAATTTTTCGCTCAACCGGCGCCGGCCTCCGGCCAGACGAAAAAAGCCCCGTTGCTTCGCCTGTAGCAACCGATTAAAAAAGAACGTAAGGAATTTCCGGGCAAACAGGAAGGTTTGAATTTGGAAGGTGCCGACAATCTCTTCCGAATAGCGGTGAATGATTTGCTTGAGGAGTTCTCCATTGTTTTTGGTTGCCGCTTCATCCTCCCGGTCCAGCGACAACACCAGCCGTTTGCGAATCCTGCTCCAAAACTGCCGGTCTGTCGGCGGGTCCACTTTCCAAGGTTCTTCCCGAATCCGAATACGTTCCAGGTACACCGTCTGGGCGATGATATCCGATAATGCGGCGGTGGAGTGACTGTTTTCAAGGCGGTCCAGCGTAAACCGATCGATCTCCTGGATAAAATTCCGGCGGTCTTCGCTCAGGTGAAAAATAGGCCAATCCTCCATATTGGGAATGACATGGGGGTAAACCCTGGTCTTGGGCTCTTCCATAAGTCGGTTAATTCGCAGAAAAATCTGCCATGATCGATGCAATATAGCCCAGGAGCTCTTCTCTGCCCGCCTTGTCTGAGGCGGAGGTAATAAAATGCCTCGGCAATTCATTCCACGTCTCCAGCATAGCTTTCCCAAAAGCATCTACATTTCGGGCGATCTCCTCGGGTTTTGACCGGTCGGCCTTAGTAAAAACCAACACGAACGGGATGCGGAGCGATCCCAGCCAGTTGATGAATTCCAAATCATTTTTTTGCGGATCGATATTTGCATCGATCAAAACAAAAGCGCATTGGAGCTGTTCCCGGAGTACCAGATAATCCTGGATCATTTTCTCCCAGGTCTTGCGCTGGGTTTTGGAAACAATAGCGTATCCATAGCCCGGAAGGTCCACCAGGCGCCATTGGTTGTCGATGAGGTAAAATTGAGCATCTGGGTCTTTCCCGGCTTTTTGGAGGTGTGCGCCAATTCTTTACGCTGGCACAACATATTTATCAGCGAAGATTTGCCTACATTGGAGCGGCCAATGAAAGCAAACTCCGGAAAATTCCCCGCCGGGCAGATCTTGTGGTTGGGAAAACTGCCCTCGTACTCTGACACATGAATATCCATTAAGAAAAATTTAGCATAAACAAAAGTAACAAGAAATAGTGGTAATCCGTTGAAATAGACATCTGGTCAATAGGAGCGGGAATTCGCTTCCCGCCACTATCCAAACTTAATGGATGCATTCCTTCAATTTAAAATTCCAAGACATGAAAAATGCATGGGTTCTTTTAGCCTTTATCGGCTTGACTTTCTCGGCCAGTGCGCAACTCCGGCTAGGGTTTAAAGCTGGCTTAAGCACCACCGATATTTCCAATCAGGAGCTGGACTTGCTCGACCAAGGGGGGTCAAAACGCCTGGAGCTCGCCCTCCGGGATGCCAATTATGGCGTACACTTTGGCCTCGTATTCCAAGGAAATATTGGAAATTTTGTCCTCCAGCCCGAATTGAACTTCAACTCCAACACCGTGAAATGGGAAGTTACCGATGTCAAAGATCCTAGCATCGTGAAAGACATCTTCAAAGAACGCTATAACTACCTCGACATCCCGCTCCTGGTCGGTTTTCGCTTAGGCCCGCTTCGCCTGCAGGCCGGTCCGGAAGGCCACGTGTTCCTGAACAGCACCTCTGATCTGCTGGATTTCGAGGACTACGACCAAAACTTCAAGGAACTGACCATCGGATGGCTTGGCGGCGCCGGGCTGGATATCTGGAACATTTCCTTAGACCTCCGCTACGAAGGCAACCTCAACAAGTTTGGGGATCATATCCGCTTTGCAGGCAACGAATACGAATTCGACGACACCCCTTCCCGCTGGTTGGGATCCATTACGTTCTTTTTTAATAAACGATAAGGTTAGAGGTTGGACGTTGGACGTTGGACGTTAGAAACCCAGTCTAGCGTCTAACCTCCATCATACAACCTTTTGCTATTCTTGCTTCTCTTTGTTTGGAATTCAGCAACACGATAAAGCCCACTCCGATCGGCATGACGGAAACCGAACTCATTCAGGCTTGCCTCCGGGAAGACCGGCTCGCTCAAAAAGCATTGTACGAAAGGTACAACCAAGCGATGTTTACCCTGGCTTACCGGATCACGGGCGATTTTGATCTGGCTAATGATGTGCTTCAGGAAGGATTTATCAAGGTGTTCCAGCATTTGGTCAACTTTCGCAAGGAATCGACGCTTGGCGCCTGGATAAAAACCATCGTACTCCGCACCGCCCTCAGTAAAGTCAAGCGCCAGCAGAATTTTGCCCCGGAAGAGGATATTCCGGCAGATTATGCCGTGGATTGGGGAGATTTTATCGAAGCCGAATACCTGGAGCAAGCCATCAATAACCTTCCGCCGGGTTACCGGACGGTTTTCATCCTGATCGAGGTGGAAGGCTATTCGCACCAGGAAGTGGCTGATCTGCTCGGCATTTCGACCGGCACGTCCAAATCCCAACTTTTTTATGCCAAAAAAAGGCTGAGGGAAGCATTAAGCAAGATGTTGTAATATGATAGAACGCAATCCATCGACCCTAAAACGCGCCATTCAAAATCTTCCGGGGTACGCTCCACCGAAAAGCATGTGGAACACCATAGAAAGCGAAATGGCTTTCTATGAGCGGGAAGCAGCTTTGCGAAGAGCAGCCCGAAGGCTTCCCGAGTACGCCCCTCCCCCATCCGTTTGGGAAAATATCAGTCAGGAAATCCACCAGCCTGTTTTGAGGAAAGTTTATGCTAAAATGCGGCCCTACCGCTGGGCGGCGGCGGCAACGCTCCTTCTGGCTGTTTATTCGGCCATGTTTCTATACGAACAAACAGGAAAGCCTAAAATTGAGTACCTGGTGTCAGCCGAAACCGGCCATTTAGGGACTAACGCCTCCATGTCCCCTCAGGACGAGGAAGCGATTGAAGAGGTGCAAGCCTTGTTTGTGCAATACCACCAACAATACAATGATCCACAGGGCCATGAACTCCTCGCCGAACTCAATGAACTCAATGCCGCCTGTGAAGAACTCAGAGACGTAATCGATACCTATGGCTTTGACAAAAACCTGGCTCAGGAACTAACCAAAGCGGAATTGGAACGAAGCGGAGTCGTCCGGAAAATGGCGGCTGTGCTCTGATTTTTGACTGCCTTAACACAAATCCAATGATCGATCTGCAAAAAACACTCCTGATTGGATGGTTCGGGTTGTTAACCGTCTTTGGTAACGCACAACAGAATACCGTCCTGCAGGTTGTCACCAAGCGAATCAATAAGGAATTTGCCTACAAAGACATGTACGAGGTCAATATCGACGGCGACCGGGCAGAGGTATCCATCGAAACCTGGGACCAACCGGTCATCCGTATCCAGATCGACCTGATCGCCAAACACCCGGACAAAGAAACGGCTGCACGGGACCTGGAATACCTGCAATATATCACGCAGCGGGTGAAAAACAAGATCTACCTACGCAATTACCTTTCCGTGCCGGATGGCCAAAGCGAACCGGAATCGAAATTAAAAGCCGTCTACCTGATCAAAGTGCCCGCCGAATGCCCTGTTTATTTAAAAACAAACTACGGACAGGCGGATATCGAAAACTTGAGCAACCGGCTCCGCGTCAACAGCCGTTTCAGCCAGATTAATATGCAAAATATCCGGGGCTGGATGGATATCAATACCTTTTTCGGCGAGTTGTTTGGAACCAAACTGGATGGCAATGTGGCGATTACCTCCAGAAGGTCGGATATGACCCTCCGGGATCTCAGCGGCCGGTTTGATATTAATGCGCAATATGGCGTCTTGAATATTTATGCTTCCAGCGGGTTGCTCGACCTGAACTTGCACGCCGACAACTCCCAAGTATTCCTGCACACCCCCGACCTTGCCGGTTTTCACTACAACCTGATCGCTCAGAACAGCAAACTACAGCTTCCCAGTGGGATGAAATTTCAGATCAACGAAACCGCTCCGGGAATTAAGCGGGTTACCTTTCAGCCCAAATCGGAATATTATCCCAATATTACCGTCACGGTTAATTTGGGTTCCTTGTTTATTGGTAAATAAGTGCTCCACTGGCCTTTTTCCCGCTTCCGCCATGGAAAAATAGGTCCAATTTGCCCAAAGATTAAACTTTCCCGGCTCCTTTGGCATTTATGTTCCTGAAATACGGAAATGGACAGACTTCAGGAAAAGGAGTCTTTTGTCCGGGAATTATCTTCTCTAATATCTGGGAAAAAGGCAAAGAAACTTTTTTTCCGGGTATAATTTCTGGTCAGCATTTCCGAACCTTTCTGCCATTAGCCTAAAGCCATTTTTTTCATGGAAAGCCATTGTATTCCCTTTTCAAACGTATCCTATTTTTCTTTCAAAGACATCGCCTATGCCACCGGGCATCCTGCATTAACTCCTTTTACCGGTATAAACCCACCCTCGCCGCTTTTAAAGACGCCATCCGGGATAAAACCGCCACGCCAACGGACAGGGATCTGCTCGTCCGGGTACTGAAAGAACAATATGCCTCCCTTCAAACATCAGACCGGGTACAAGCCCATATCGAAGCCCTTGCCCAACCAAATACCTTTACGGTAGTTACTGCGCATCAGCCCTCCCTTTTTACCGGCCCTTTGTACTATATCTACAAGATTATTGGGACAATCAACCTCGCGGAAACCCTCCAACACGCCTATCCGGAATTCCGGTTTGTGCCGGTTTTCGTTTCCGGTTCGGAAGACCACGATTTCGAGGAAATCAATCATGCACACCTGTTTGGCAAAACCCTCACATGGGAAGCTCAAGCTGGAGGCTCAACCGGATTCCTTCCAACCGATACGCTGGAGCCCGTTTTGGCCCAGCTTGGGGAACTGCTTCAATCCTCCGAAAATGGCCAGCGGATCTACAACGAGATTAAAGCGGCATACACCGGTCACCCCTTCTATGGAGAAGCGGCCCAGGATCTGGTGAACCGGCTTTTCGGGAAATATGGCCTGGTTGTCCTGGACATGCGCCACCGGGAGCTAAAAAGAGCGTTCATCCCCATCATGCGGGAAGAGCTCTTTTTCCAACCCTCTCAAGCCATAGTAGAGCAAACCCAAAAAGCACTGGAAGAAGCCGGATTCTCGGGTCAGGCCCATGCCCGGGAAATCAATCTGTTCTATCTCCACGACCAGCTGCGATCCAGAATAACCAAAGAGGGCGAAGCATATCATATTCTTGGAACCTCGATCCGGTTCAGCCCAGCAGCCCTGGAAAATGAGCTCGTCCAACATCCGGAGCGATTCAGCCCCAATGTGGTGCTTCGCCCCTTATTCCAGGAGTTCATCCTCCCGAATCTGGCCTATATTGGAGGAGGAGGGGAAATCGCTTACTGGCTTGAACGAAAGCAGCAATTCGAACACTTCGGCATTAACTTTCCTATGCTTATTCGCCGGAACTCGGTTCTTTGATCGACAAAGGATCCAGTCAGCGGATGGATAAACTGGGTATCGAGACCGAACAACTGTTTCTGGACGCCGATGCGCTTATCCGGCAATATGTCGACAGCCAAACCGAACACGAACTTTCCCTGTCTCAGGAAATCACCGGCCTAAACGCCGTCTTTGAACGGGTCAGGCAGAAAGCCATCAGCGTCGATCCGACCCTGGAAAAAGCCATCCTCGCCGAAGGAACGAAACAAGTCAAAGTCCTGGAACAACTGGAAACCCGGCTTTTGCGCGCAGAAAAACAAAAACACGATACCGCTATCGGTCAGATCAGGCATCTCAAAGAAAAACTTTTCCCAGGGAATGGACTCCAGGAACGGCACGACAACTTCATCTCCCTTTATCAAAAGTATGGAGATGGGCTCTTTGAAACCCTCAAAACCCATTTGCACCCTTTGGAAGAAGGCATGCTGGTGCTGATCGACAACTAATGTAGCCCGGATTTTCAATCCGGGACCGTTTCGCGGATTTCAAATCCGCCGAACACTTCCGGATTGAAAATCCGGGCTACAGGCCTAGGGCTTGGGAAAGTTGCTGGTATTGAGGCTCTGACGGAGCCAGTTGAAGAAGTTGTCGGGCCAACGGCTTTGCCGCTTTGAGGTCGCCTTGCTGGTAATACAGGACCGCCAGGGCGTAGATCAGGTAATCGGCTTGCGGGCTGCGTTTAATTCCCTCCAAATAAGCCTTTCCGCTTCTTTAATCCGCCCGAGGTTTTGTAACGCGATAGCCCAATTGTAATAATAGCGGGGATTTCCGCTTATTTCAGCTGCTTGAGCCAGATTAACTTCAGCGGCCTGGATGTTCTGGCCTTCTGCTTGAAGGAGGCCCAGGTCATAATACGCCCAGGCGGCTTTGGAATCCCTTTGAATGACCTTTTGGTAAAGGGCTTCTGCTTCCTGCCATCGATTTTGCCGGTAATAAAAATTGGCCAATGCGGTGGAGGTGGGGGTATAATCCTGGTCCCTCGCCAAAGAAGCCTTAAATGCCTCTTCTGCTTTGCTGAAATTTCCCCTGTTAAACTGATATTGGCCTTCCATAAGCCTCCCAGCCGCAAAATCGGCCTGAGCCGCCAGTACCTTTTCAAAACTCATGTTCCCTTCCTTCCAGGCTTTTCGATACGTTGTGGGGATTTCCTCTTCCTGGACATCGCTCAATGCAAAAGCCGCCTGGGCTCTGACCGCCAAAACAGGATCAGCCAGCAATGGAACCACATGAACTAACCGGAACGCTTTGGAAAAGGGCGCTGCCACCCCAAGCGCCGTATGCCGGACAAACGGATCGTTGTTTTTCAAGGCATTCGCCACTACACTCTCCTCCTCTGAAGCCCCGGCGTTACCCAGGTACCAAAGCGCCATGGCGCGGATCGTCCCCGATTGAAGGGAATCCGATGCCCATTGAGCAACCTTTTCCCTGGCGTTTCTATCTCCGTAGTAGAACGCGGAAAAAGCCTCGGAGTAGTGTGGTTTCCGGTTGGGTCCATACCATTTCACGACCGCATCGGCAAGCCACTGTGCCGTTTGGTCTGCATGGCAATTGGCGCATGCATTCGGCGTTCCATAGGCTGCGGTTAAATCCGGCCTCGGAACCCTTAAGCTGTGATCCCTCCGAAAGTCATTTCCCATATACACCTTGCCCGGCATATGGCAACTGACACAGGCCGCCCCATCCGACCCAATAGTATGGAAGTGGTGGGCCGGCGTATCGTAGGTCTTTTTGGAGTGGCACTGTCCGCATAGGTCATTGCCTTCTGCCTTTAGTTTAAGCGAGTGGGGATTGTGGCAGTTGGTGCACTTAACGCCTTGCTGAAACATCTTGCTTTGGGTAAAAGACCCATATTCGTAAACCTCTTCGGAAATCTGCCCGTCGGAATGGTACAATCCGGGTCTTGGAACTTCCGGCAGGTAATGATCCATAAAGTGCCCGGAATGGTCGTAGGCTGGCGACTGCTGGGCACGGAGGGAATGGCAGCGGGCGCATTGGTCCATTTGAGCGCGGTTATCCAAATTGGCGGTCAGGTAGGTAAAACTCCCCGGCGCTCTCCTTCCCTTTTTATAGGCTTTTGAATGGACATAGTCCACATGCGTCGATCCGGGCCCATGGCATGCTTCGCAACTCACATCGATGACCGACCAGGTGGTCTGATACGAATCGGCGATGGGGTCGTAGTTTTTCTGTAAATTAGTGGAATGGCAATCGGCGCACATACTGTTCCAGGTCATGCTGCCTTTGGTCCAGTGCATCCAGTCGTCGGTCCGGAACTTTTCCACTGGTTGCAGGTCAAACCATTTTCCTTCCCTGGAATCCCAAGCCAGGGGCAGGCACTGATATCGTCCGCCCGGAAATGGAATCAAATACTGCTGTAGCGGGAAAAATCCAAAGGTGTAAGATATTTCAAAATCCTCCAACTCGCCATCAGGGCCCTCTGTGCGGACCATAAACTTCCCTCGCGCCGGAAAAACTGCGAAACAATCCCTTTACTCGAAAAGGAAACCCCGCTAAAATCGCCCAAAACGGTGGAATCCGTGGCCTCCTCCATCGCATGGTCATGATGAGACCCCAGCCAATCTTTGAATTCCTGCTCATGGCAGGAGCGGCAACTAGCTTCTCCGAGGTATTCCTCACCTGGAGAAGCCGCATCCGCAAGCCCTTTGTCCGGGCTGCAGGCCCAGACAAATTGAGCTACATAAAGCGCGATTCCTCCAAGAAGAAGAAGTCCCAGCAGCCCGTTGCGAAGCGTTATTCTTTGCATAACCAAATTATGATCCTCACGGAAAGACGCTTTTGCATGGTCGTTGTATACTGAGCCAGTCCTTATCTTCTGGCAATTAGTGTGGTTGGATACACGACCACGCTCTCGCTCCCGTCTTTTCCCACCGATGCCACCCCAAATAGATAATTATCGATTACCACATTTTTAAGGGTAAAATCGGTAATAGATCTATCGACGTATCGCGCATGCTGCCATTGGGGCGCAGTGGTATCTCTCCAATAAATCTTGTACCCGGCCAGATCCGGGTCGTTTACCGGATCCCATTTGAGGCGGGTACTGGGCTGGACGATTCCTCCGATTTGAACATTTTTCGGCGCCGGCGGGGCCCAGGCAAGCCCGGCGAGGGTAATGGCATTAACCCCGGTAAGTTTAGCGGCATAGTCAAAATTAACGCCCTCCAGAACGTCTCCATAAGCGATCCCGTCTTCCACCCGGATGTCCTGATGTTGCCGGTAATAATTTTCATGGGTTTCCATGATACGCACTCCCGGGAAGCCTTCGTCATTAAAAGGCTTATGGTGCCCTCCTCTGCCGAAACGATCCAACCGGTAGATCATTATAGCATCCAGATTGGTACAGTATTGGTCCGTTACCTGGTCGATGTAACGCGCTAACTGTCTGGAAGGCCCGTCCACTTCCCCTCCGTACACCCGGCGCCAGGTTCTTTCCCGTTCGCCGTCGCTAACCGGTGTTGGCTCGGAAAACACCCGAAAGGTGCGGTTATCGATCTCTCCGTTGATCCCTTCGATGTTGCCGATCATATCGTTATTGAGCACTCCGACAATATCCCAACCCTGCTGTTTGGCTAATTTAGCCAGAAATTGCCCACCCCAAAGGCCCTGCTCCTCTCCGGACAGCCCTACATAAACGATGCTGCTCGGAAAAGAATACTTGCTCAGCACCCTTGCGGCTTCTATTGCTCCAGCCATGCCGGAAGCGTTGTCGTTGGCGCCCGGGTTGACTTTTTCTGCATCGGAAGCATCCGTTACCCGGGAGTCGATATCTCCGCTCATAATCAAGTAGCGGTTGGGATAGCGGGTTCCCCGCTGAATAGCCACCACGTTGCTGATCCAGGTATCTTTTGGAATGCGGTTGCCAGGCGCCGCTTTGGCCAGGTCGCCTTGATAGAAGACTTCCAGGCACCCTTTGCATTCAGCGGAAATTTTTTCAAATTCCGACTTGATCCACCGCCTGGCCGCGCCAATACCCCGGGTGGCCGATAGGGTATCCGAGAAGGTGTTCCGGGTTTCAAAGCTTACCAATTTTTGAATATCGGCTTCTATACGGGCTGCAGAAGGGGCATTGGCAATATCGTACATCAAGGGATTAGAGGCCGGAGGAGTTTGCGCTTCGGCTCCAAGAGCAAGCCAAACCATGGAAGTAGCCAGTATAAGACGCAGGTTCATTGGGCGTTTCATAAACAATCTTTTCAGGAATATCCTCGCTATCTGGAAGGGTGAAGAATTAATTTGGCGTAAGTAACGGATTTAATTTTTTCAAAAGAAAAGAACAAGGGAAAATAGCGGTCATTTGCCCACATCTCAAAAAGATTTCGGTAATGCGGATGGTCGGGGTTCCCAGACTGCCCGGGAGCATTGGTAGCCAGGCAATGATCCCAATTCCCGGTGTCTGCAATAAGGCGGAAGGTCGGGCCATGGGTTTGGTTATCTCCGTTGCCGGTATTGTTCACGGTGCTTCCGTTGCCTCCCCTGGGAAGCGGCCCGAGTTCAAATTTTTTCTTCAACGTCTCATTGAGTGCGTTGCTCAACGGATGGCGAATAAGGACATGCTTGTAGCCGGGCTGGCCATAGGTCCAGGCCCGAATATCTTTCCCAAACCGTTTTTCCAGATCCCGAACCCCTTCCGAAAGGGATTGGAGCAGGAAATCATCGCGCCCTTTTAAGGCATCCGGCCCAAAATGCCCTGAGGGAAGGGCTAGAATATCTACGACTTGTTTCATTTGAAAACTAAGATACCCGCTAACCTCTTTTGGGATTAATCTGGAGGACAGGTTGGCCCGGAGCTGACGCTCCCAGGCGTTATAAATTCCTGCCGCGGCCGAATTTTTGTCCAGGCGGCAATCCCAATTGGTCAGCAGGCCAATAGCCTGTTCGGTCAGTGGGTCAGTAGAATGCAGATTGCGAAGCAAGAGCGTGAGTTGGCGTGCCGGAATAGACAAATAGTCGGTTTGAAGCGCTGCCATGTCCAGAAGGCTGTGTTTCCTTCCGGAGGCCAGAAATTCCGAAACGCGGTCCCCCCGATACGGATCCGACCATTCGAACCCAATGGTTTCCGGATAAGGATAATTCACCGGGGTGACGTTTTCGTTGGCCGTAGCAAAGTATCCTTCCCTGGGGTTCAAAAGGTGGGGCCGTTCCATGACAGGCAAAAAACCGTCCCACTCAAACCTGCCATCGCCCGGTACGGGAACCATACCGCTAAAATGCCGGCGAATCGGGGTAATACCTACCGCCTGCCATCCGATATTGCCCTCGCGGTCGGCCCAGATCATGTTCTCCCCAGGAATATGGCTATACTGACAAGCCTGCCGGAATTCTTCCCAGGTTTTCGCCTGATTCATCCGAAGACTGGCCAGGTATGGGGCTCCACCCGGCTCCAGCCATCCGCAACGAATGGCACAGGCCCGGTTTAGGGAGGAATCCTGAAAAACTACCGGGCCATGGCGGGTGTATTTCAGCTCGATCACCACAGGTGATTGTCCCTTTACCCGTATGGTGTCCTGAATCACGGTCATAGGCTCCCAGTTCCCCTTGTATTTATACCAATTCGGTTGGGTTGGATGCGTTTCGTACATACACAAGTCCTCGGCGTCGGTCGAGAAGATCGTCAATCCCCAGGCCCCAAATTCATTGTGGCCGATCGAAATCCCGGGGATAACCGGTTCACCTCCGCCAATTACGTTCCATCCCGGAGCAACCAGGTGAGCCATGTACCGAAGGGAAGGGACAGACAACGCCCTATGGGGATCGTTGGCCAGTATAGGATACCCGCTCTGTGTCCTTTCGCCGCTTAGTATCCAGTTATTGCTACCGATGATTTCCTTCCCCATTCGCTGATCGGCCTTCCATTGCTCTTGCTCCGCGATGGCAATCTGCTCGTATGCCTCTGGGGTTTCCCGAACCCCGGCGATCAAATCTTCAGGACGGAATAGAAGGGGCCGGCGGAAGGCATTATAAAGCTCCAGAATATCTTTTTCCAGCAACTCTCTGGACACCAGCAACGTATCCAGGGTCAAATCCGGAGCGCCGGGATGAAACCAGGACAATTCCCTGACGCGCTCATGCCCCAGTACAGCCACCGCGCGTCCAAGGTCCAGTTCGTCGCCAATGTTTCCCAGCAGGCCCTGGTGACGGGATACGACCGCTTCCGGAGTCCATCTTCCCGGTTTGATACCCAGGAGCTTGAACTCAGGGGGTAGTATATCCGGATTGCGCTCCGTTTCCTCAATATAGGCATTAACTCCAGCAACAAATGAGGTGATAATTAGGTCTCCCCGGGGATGGTAATGCCGCATTTCTTCCTGCATATCTCCACGAAATTGAAACAGCCGGGCGCCCAAATCGCGCTTCAGCTCCCGGGGGCCAAGGACTTCCGCTACCGTGCCCGTTGCCTGGCGCCTCCAAATCTCGAACTGAAATAGCCGGTCTCTCGCGGCATAAAACCCTTGTGCGAAAAACAAATCCTGCTCGGACTTGGCGTAAATGTGGGGAACACCCCATTGGTCGACCAGGATTTCCACCTCATCCTGGAGGCCTTGGACCTTGAGGGTTTGCTGTCCCCAAGCAGAAAAAGCCAAAACCCCAAAAAAGAAAAAGAGGATATTTCGCATGCGCAAGGGGTTATTCGATTTCAACGATCAATTCCACCTCTACAGCGATGCCGTTGGGAAGCGAAGCCATTCCAACCGCAGACCGGGCATGTTTGCCTTTATCCCCAAATACCTCCACCATGAGGTCCGAAAACCCGTTAATCACTTTAGGATGATCGACAAAGTCCGCAGTTGAATTTACCATACCCAACACCTTGACGATGCGTTTCACGCGATCCAGGCTTCCCAATTCCGCTTTCAACGCAGCCAGTTGATTGATTCCCGTCAGCCGGGCAGCTTGGTATCCCTGGTCCAGGGTCAAATCAGCGCCTACTTTTCCTGTAATATACGTTCCATCGGGTTTAAGCGGGCCCTTTCCAGCAAGGAAGATCAAATTGCCCGTTTGGACTGCATTGACGTAATTGGCCACCGGGGAAGAAGCGGGAGGCAGGTCGATACCCAACTCCTTGAGGCGCTCGTCAATCCGCATCGGCTCCGCCGATTCCGAGGAAGCAGGTTCTTTGGTTTTTTCGCAACTCATAATAAAGATCATTGGGAGGATCAAAAGAAACTGGTTAAATAATTTCATGTAGTTGAGTTTGGTCAGTAAAAGGAATCCCTGAAATTAAAAAATGCCGGGAAATGATAAACAAGAATCGGGGAAGAATAAAAAAACAAAAGCCCTTGCGCCAAAGGACAAGGGCTTTTGAAGGCTTCGCAAGCTCCCGAATGGTTAGCCTAGAGGGAATAGAAACCGTACGAAGAACTTTGCTCAGCCAGCCAAATATAGGCTGTACATGCTCTATTATCCCTCTTCCTCTCCAGGAAATTCCTCCTCAGCCGGTTCCATTTCAGCGGAGCCTTCTCCTTTTCCGATGGCGGCCAGTTTGGATTCTTCGAACAAAAAAAGCAAATCTGAAAGGGTTTCCCTTAGATCTTTCCGGTCTACAATCGTATCGACAAACCCATGTTCCAACAAAAACTCAGACGTTTGGAATCCTTCCGGGAGGTCGCGTTTAATGGTTTCTTTAATCACGCGGGGGCCTGCAAATCCGATCAAAGCTTCCGGTTCAGCCATGTTAATATCGCCTAACATAGCAAAAGAGGCCGTCACTCCCCCGGTGGTCGGGTCCGTCATCAGGGAAAAAAAAGGAACCTTCGCCCGGGCCATCTGCGTAAGACGGCCGCAAGTTTTAGGAAGCTGCATCAGGGAGTATGCCGCTTCCATCATGCGCGCTCCACCCGAACGGGAAATAATCAAAAGAGGAATTCGGTTGGCGATGCCATACTCGATGGCCCGGGCGATCCGCTCGCCCACCACCGACCCCATAGACCCGCCGATAAACCGAAAATCCATCGCTGCAACTAACAGAGACCTGCGATTCACCTTTCCTTTAGCCACCGTAATAGCGTCGGTTACGATATTTTTCTTGTAGGCTTCCTTGAGACGGTCGGGATAAGGCTTGAGATCGGTAAATTGCAGCACATCGGTCGATCTTAGCTCTTCAAACAGGAGATCGTAATTGCCATCGAAGAGGAGGTCAAAATATTCATGCGACCCGATCCGCACATGGTAATTGCATTTCGGGCACTTGTAGAAATTCTCCCTTAATTCCTTGGTGGTGCTGGTTTCTCTGCACCGTTCGCACTTATACCAAATCCCTTCCGGGGCTTCTTTTTTGTTTCGGGTAGCTGTTTGGATACCGTCTTTTAGCCGTTTAACCCAACCCATTTGACTTGTTTTTTATACCCTTGTGATCGTTTCCGGATGAAAGAACCGGGTTTGCCAGCAAAGTGAATGGCAAAGCTACAAACAAATCGCCAACCTGCCAATCCCAGGCTCAGGAGGAAATAGGGAAAAGTACCCTTCCGTTTGCCTTCGCTAGGATAAGCAGCCCTTCTCCCCTATTCTTTAATTAATTTTAAAATGAATTATACTGAAAAGAAATTATCAAATGAGTAACATACGGATTCATTAAAGTAATTTATTCATCAAAAAAACAGTCAACAAAACCATTCTCTGCAAAATCCTGTTACAAACCGTGCTATAGTCCTTATTTTTGGCAAAATGAAAAACGAATCCGATGCATACTGAAAACCTTTTGGGAATAGGCTCCAGGGTTAAACACCCTGCCTATGGGGATGGGGTGGTCATCCGTTTACATCCCGTAGCCTATGAAGTCACGTTCATTCTTTACGGAACCAAAATGGTAGGTAAGGAGTACGACAAATGGACGGTAGTAGATGCCGTTCCGGCGGAAAGCGCCGTGACCTTTTCCGACGCAGAGAAATCCCTGATCCGGATTCTCCGGCAATATACCGACCTTAACGAAACCGTGCCCTTGGGAGACCGCTGGGTGGGTGGCGTCCTCATTTTACAGCCCCAGGATAAATCCCTCAAAGGGAAAGATATGCCTATCGAAGCCTTTTTTCATAAAATCGTGATGACCAGGGACAGGCTCCGGGTATTGGAGCAGCGCATCAACAGCAACCCTCAATTAAGCGACGAAGAAAAGGTTAACCTACAGCAATATATTACCAAAATTTACGGGAGCCTCACCAGCTTCAATATGCTCTTCAAAGCAAAAGAAGATTATTTCGTGGGGGAAAAAGGGGCATAGACGGGGGACGGTAGACGGAGAGCAAAGACCTAACCTCGGGGAGCTTCAAGATTTGTGGACGGGAGAACCATTTTTTATTGTAAAATACCAAGGTAATGAAAAACCATTTCAGTTGGCAGCCGGGGAGAAAAGGGCAAATTTTTTTTTGGGGAATTACCCTGGGGATCTTGCTAAACGGGTGTATCGTTGCAGATTCTCCCTTCAACGGCCTACCTCCGGGATACTGGCGCGGAACACTCAAGCTCGTCAACATCCCCGTAACTCCCAACCCCAAAGGGCAACCGCTGCCTGATAAAACGAATATGGAATTTGAAGAGGTTACAGAAGGAGAACTTCCGTTTCTGTTTGAGGTCAAGTATTCCAGCCCGGACAGCTTTTACCTGGAAATTATCAATGGGCAGGAGCGCATTCCTTTGAAAGATATTGAGTTTGGCCGGAATACCCGAACCGGAAAAGATACCTTTCTTATCCGGTTCCCCGTTTTTCAGTCTTTTTTAAGGGGAGAATTCTCAGAAAACGTCCTGGAAGGGGAATGGGTGGATGAAACAAGGGAAAATTACCGGGTCCCGTTTCTTGCCCGTCATGGAAGGAGGCACCGGTTCACCACCCTTCTGAAGAAGCCCGCCATGGACATTAGCGGAAAATGGGAAACAACCTTTGAAACGGATACCGACCATCCGTACAAAGCGATAGGGGAATTCGCTCAAAAAGGGAATCAGCTCTTCGGGACCTTCCTTACAGAGACCGGGGACTATCGTTTCCTCGAAGGTACGGTTCAGGGCAATAAAGTCTATCTTTCCGCCTTTGATGGCGCCCATGCTTTTTTATTTGAAGCAAAAATTCAACCGGACTCCACCCTCCTTGGCGGTTTTCGAAGCGGGACTCATTATCAGTGCGCGTGGGAAGCCAAACGCAACCCAACGTTCCAACTACGCGACCCCCATGCGCTGACCGGAATGAAAACCGGGTTCAGCGAATTAAGCTTCCGGTTCAAAAACGCTTCCGGAGAGGAAATAACATTGGAAAATCCCCGTTATGCCAAAAAAGTCAAAGTGGTCCAGATCATGGGAACCTGGTGCCCTAATTGCAGAGATGAAACAGAATTTTTAGTAAATTACCTTCGAAATAATCCAAATCCCAACCTGGAAATAATCGGCCTCGCTTTCGAACGGCACAAGGAAGAAGACAAGATTTGGCATGCCTTAGAAAACTATAAGAATCAAATGATGGTCCCCTACGAAATACTCCATGCCGGGGGCGCCCGCCACGATGACGCGTCTAAAGCTTTACCTATGTTAACCGAAGTAACGGCATTTCCTACGTTAATCTTGATTGACCCCAAAAATCGGGTCAGAAAAATCCATACAGGGTTTGCCGGCCCGGCAACCAGCGGCTATCAGGAGTTCAAAAAAGATTTCGAATCTTCGGTACAGCAACTTTTAAATGAAAAAAACGTACAGTAACCCTGTTATTTGTCCGGTTCCTCAAAACTTACGTATATGAAAAAAATTGCCCTCGCCTATTGCATCGATAACCTGGAAATTGCCGAGGCTATCGCACATGGCCTTAAACATACCTCCTATTCGTTAGAACATTTTTACTGCAAGCGATCCTCTCAAGAATTACCACTCGCAGAACAATTACAGAGTTTCAACGGACCTATTCTTCTGTTGATCAGCGACAACTTCCTCAAGTCGATTTCCTGCATGAATACCGGGCTCAATCTCCTGCAGAACCGATCCGCCCATATTTTACCTGTCGTTATCGACGGCTATGCCAGGGATGAACAGACCAACGAAATTGTCGCTGTTTCTACCCGTTTTGAACGTATCGGGGATATCATCCCCTACATCAACTACTGGCAAAACCAATACCTCGATCTCCGTAGCCAAAAGAAACGGTTCGACCAGGAGGAAGATTACGACAAAGATGCCTTAAACGACCATCTGCGCATTCTCCGCCAGGTGAGCAGCGAAGCCAGCGAGTTTCTTCGAATTCTGCGCAATACGCCCCATCTTTCTGCCGAAACGCTGGCCGCTAACCACTTTGAAGCTTTATTCGACTTTTTAGAAGATCAGGACGAATGGAATGCACTCCAAGCAAAAGTACCCGACCTAAACGTCGACTTGTCTTTTAAAATTCAGCCCGAAACTGCCCCGGCATTATCCCCGGAACCGGTTGGCCAGGAGGATGTGGAGGATGTGGAGGATGTGGAGGATGTGAAGGATGTAGAGGATGTGAGAGGATGTAGAGGATGTGGAGGATGTAGAGGATGTGGAGGATGTGGAGGATGTAGAGGATGTAGAGGATGTGGAGGATGTGGAGGATGTAGAGGATGTGGAGGATGTGGAGGATGTGAAGGATGTGGAGGATGTAGAGGATGTAGAGGATGTGGAGGAGGAAAATGATTCTGCAACCCAAATGGAACATGAGATAAAAGATTTGGGAGCTGTTTTGGAGGAAGAAGAAGAAGAAGAGGAAGAGGAAGAGGAAGAGGAAGAGGAAGAGGAAGAGGAAGAAGAAGAAGAAGAAGAAGAAGAAGAAGACGCTTTGGAACCTATTTCAGGGTCTGCCCCGAAAGAAAGCGAGATTCAGGATCTTTTAGGTCAGGCCATTCAGTTGGAAAATGCAGGCAGGCATGAGGAAAGCCTTACTTTTTTCCAGCAGGCCCTCAAGATGTATCCTGAAGCTGCCACTTTGCGGTATCATTACGCGCTGCTTCTGGCCCAAAATGCGACAGATCTCAACCCGGCAATCAACCAATTGCGGATTTTACTGGACTACCACCCAAACGATGAGCAGGCGAATTTCCTGATGGGCGAGCTCAATGAACTACAGCAATTCGATGATTTGGCGTTGCGGTATTACCAAAAAGTGGCCGACATCAATCCCGATTTTGCGGATATATACTATAGGCTGGGGATAGCCTCTCTGAAGAGCGATCCGGAATTCCCGGAGAAAGCGGGGAAATATTTCAAAAAAGCGAGCAAACGCAACCCGGGCCATACGGACGCCCATTATCAATATGCGCTTTTGCTCGCCGAACCGTTGGAAAACCAGGAAAAAGCGATCAAGTATTTTGAAAAAACGCTGGCCCTCAGCCCGGAACATCCTTTTGCCAATTACGACCTGGCGCTTCTGTTCTTCAAGGAAAAAGAATTCGGGAAAGCTCAGAAATACTACCTCCGGGCAGTTGCCGTCAATCCGGAATTAAAAACTCCTGAAAATGACCTGGCCTTTGGGATCAGTACTCCCGACGTTTCTCCCTTGCCCAATACCGGAATGCCGGAAATTCAAACCGGGACTCCTGAAAATAGCCCTACGCCAGTTGCAGGAAGCAGCGCACCACAATCCGCCTTTTCCGGCGACCAATTGGAAAAGGACACGATTGAGGCATTAAAGGAAAATATCGCCCGCCTGGAGCACTTCCTCGAATCAAAAATAAAAACGCCACAGCCGGAGACGCCCAAGGAGCCTCTTAAAACCGTATTGATCACTGGAGCTACCTCAGGTATTGGAAAAGCCACCGCCCAGGTTTTCGCAGAACATGGCCACCGGCTTATCCTCACCGGCAGAAGGGAAGACCGCTTGCTTGAATGGAGCAACCTGCTTTCCACAGAATACCACGCCGAGGTCTTCCCTTTGGTTTTTGACGTCCGCAACCCCGCTGAAGTTCGCCAGGCAATGGACAGCCTCCCCGAGGAATGGCAAACCATTGATGTGCTTATCAATAACGCCGGTAAAGCCAAAGGATTATCCCCTATTCACGAAGGTAAGCTGGAGCATTGGGAGGAGATGATCGATACCAATATCAAAGGCCTCCTTTACATGACGCGCGTCGTGGCCCCTGGAATGGTGGCCAGAGAAACCGGACATATCATTAACGTCGGATCGATAGCCGGAAAGGAGATTTATCCCAACGGCAATGTGTATTGTGCCTCAAAGGCTGCAGTAGACGCTTTGACGGCCGGCATGCGCCTCGATCTCCACAAATACAATATTCGGGTAAGCCAGGTTAGCCCCGGCCATGTAGAAGAAACCGAATTCGCGCTTGTCCGCTTTGACGGCGACGCGGATCGGGCAAAAATTTACCAGGACTTTCAGCCGCTCCGGGCGAGGGATGTTGCGGAAGTTATTTTCTTCCAGGCTAGCAGGCCGGCTCATGTAAACATTCAGGATGTAGTGCTTTACGGAACACAGCAAGCATCTGCCACCGTCATTAACCGAAGCGGCAGGAATCCGGAGTGATCCGGCATTAAAGGCGGATCACTTGTTGGCTTACCCCGCCGCCCAGCCAATTCAGGCTCAAAATATAGGCCCCTCGGGGGAGTTGGCTGAGATCTGCTTTGGCTTGGGTTCCTTTCGGGTCGATTGGGCGCCGCTGAATGATCTTTCCCGACAGGTCATAGATCCTCAGTTCGGCGGTGCGGGAAGGGATTTCCCCATAGGTGATTTGCACTTCGCCGGCAGTGGGTACGGGAAAAATGCGAATAGCCAGCACCTGGCCCTTGCGCAGGTCCCTGGAAGCAACGGTAGCTCTAGGTACCAAAGGCTCCAGGTCGTAGGCGAACATCGACCTCCCGAAACTGCCAACCACCAATTGGTGCCCTTCAATGTTCCAGGAAAGATCGTAAGACGCGACGATGGGCAAATTGGTCCCCAAGCGGTACCAGTTTTTTCCCGCATTCAGGGTAGCGTAAACTCCCGCGTCTGTGGCTGCGAAAAGGATGGTGTCTTTATGCCCAGGGACGATCAGCAGGTCGTTCACCCCAACCGGGGGCAAATCGCCGGTGATGTTTTCCCAGGAAGCGCCCATATTTTTTGACCGGTAAATATGGGGCAAAAATTCGTTGTCGCGGTATCCGGAAAAGGACGTATACACCCATTCCCGAAAATTGGGAGATGCCTGTATGCTGGTGACATAACGGTCGGGAAGTCCCGCCTGGACGGGGGTCCACTGGCTGAACCCGCCAATCGTAGACCGCCATAGGTTTCCATCCGACGTGCCTGCGTATAGCAACAAGGAATCTCTGGGCGATTCCGCGAGCGCGGTGACGGTGTGGAACGCGTCCCCATAAATAACCCCGTCGGTCAGGTCTCCACTGATGGGGTACCAATTGGGGATCTTGGACTGCGTACTTTTAAACGCCCTAAACGTACCGGTATACATCAGATTTGGGCGATGTGCGCTATAAATAAAGGGCGCATCCCAGTTGGCGCGGTCGCTTTCCGGAATACCCAAACTTCCATTCAGCCAATTCGCCCCACCATCCAGGCTCACGTATTTGTCCCCGTATTGGATCTGCACATACACCAATTGGGGGTCCTCCGGACTAAATTGCATGGAGAACCCGTCAAATTCAAACAAGCGCTGCCAAGGTTTTCCAGGCTCGCCGACTATAGTGCCATTGTCCTGGGCGCCCCCGTAAAAAACCTCAGGCTTATGTGGGTTATACCCTATCCGGAAAAACTGGATCCCCGGCAAAGCCCCTACCCTGCTCCAGGTGACCGCAGCCTCGGCCTTGCTAAATAACCCACCGTCAGTAGCGAGAAATACGTTCCTGGATTTGGTAAAGACCAGATCGTGTTTGTCGGCATGCACTTCGTATTTCCTCCAGGAAGGCGCCGCCATTTCCCAGTTCCGGCCCCCATCGCGGGTGCGCCAAAGCTCTATTCCAAGGAGATAAATTTCGAAATCGTTTTCGGGATTGACGGCCAGTTTCCCGAAATACCACCCGAACCTGGACCCTCCGAGCGCCGTTGTCCGGCCAAGGTTGGACGTTTTGAAATCAATGATTGCCGTCCAGGTTTGCCCTGCATTGTCGGTGCGATAGATGTTTTCCAGTTCCTGATCCGATCCGACGAACCTCGCAAAGACCTTGCCGGGAGAAACTCCGCTTATGGCAAGAGCGATCCGGCCAAGATTGGAAGCCGATGGCAGCCCGCCGCCCAGGGCAACCCAGGTTTCTCCCTCATCCTCGCTTTTGTAAATTTTGGCGTTTGGCCCAGAAATAATGGACTCCTTATTGTTTCGGATGCGATCCCAAAAAGCGGCATACAAGACATTCGGGTTGAACGGGTCAATTATCAGATCCGTAACCCCAGCCTGATTGCTGATAAACAATACTTTTTTCCAGGAAGCCCCACCGTCCGTCGTTTTAAACACGCCCCGGTCTGCAGTCCGTTCAAAGGGCAATCCCATGGCGCCTACCCAAAGGGTATTGGGTTTCGTGGGATGAACCACAATGCTCGAGATGATCCGGGTTTCCTTCAAGCCAATATAAGACCAGGAGGCGCCCCCATTCGCGCTTTTGTAAAGCCCATCGCCAATAAACGGATACCCCGTCACATTCGGGTCGCCGGTGCCGATATACACGGTTTCCGGGTTAGAGGGATCCAACGTGATCTGGCCAATCGACAAATAGGCCTGCTGGTCGAAGATCGGGGCCCAATTTTGTCCGCCGTTGACCGTCTTGAAGGCGCCGCCCGATGCCAATCCGGCGTATATAATCGATTCGTTTTGTGGATGAATAGCTACGGTATTTACCCGGCCTGAAAAGTTTTGAGGCGTTACCGAGTCCCAGGAATCCGACAACCCTGCCGGGGGATTCGCGCGAAGTTGCGTCTGCCTCCGGCTGGCTTCCATCGCCTGGAGGTATCCTCTTAAAGGAAAGGTCGTTTCTGGATACCCTCGTTGAAGAAAAAACTGTTCGTATGGTTTGGCGCCGGGCTCTTCTTTTTTCTCGTGGGAGGAATCCGAATCGGTCGTACAACCGCCCGCAAAAAAGAGCGCAGCCAGCGTCCAGAGTCCCAAAAGGTGAAAAAACATCCTGCCAGGCATAGAAAAATCTATTTTGATTCCTGCAATCTAAGAAAAAAAAGGTACACCCCGCAACAAGGAGGAATCTGGGCTAGGCATTCTTGACTGGAGAAAAGTGCTGGAAAAACTCCCGAAGCCCTTCCGCATTTTCCGGTTTAAGCCTTCCGCTGAGGATCAGGCGCACTTCCCTGCGTCTGGGCGCGCTTTCATACCGCTGCAATTCGATTTCGGTCAGCGGTATGACCTGAGGAACGGGCACCGGTTTGCCCTGGTCGTCATCCAGAGCGACAAAAGTATAATAGGCATGGTTGCACCGGCGGGGATTATGCCCTTTTATGTCCGCAGCAAACACCTCGACATAAATTTCAACGGAGGTGTTGAATGCCCGGGTTACGCTGGCTTCCAGCGTAACAATATCCCCCACTTTGATCGGCCGCTGGAAGGACACATGGTCCACCGAAGCCGTTACGACATGCGCCTCGCAATGCTTCCCTCCACAAATTCCGCTGACGATATCCATCCACCGCAAAAGATTGCCCCCCATGAGGTTACCCATTGGGTTCGCATCGTTTGGCATGACCATCTCCGTCATAACGGATTTCGACTCGCTCACTTTTTTGGGACTGGGCACGTTCTCCATGGGCATCAGCGGATCATTACTCCTTTTCTTCCAATAAAGGGAATGGTGGTGAAATAGGAAGATTGGATACTCCCGGATACAAATACATATTTTTTATCATACATATGGCCATTCATCACGAAACTGACCCAATATTCATTATTGAGGTGAAACAACTTCGATTGAATCGGTTCGATCAAAATGCACATAAGCGGGCCAATCTCTTCAAAAAAATGCCTCAAGGTGGTGGTTTTCCGTTTTTCGCCCGACATTTCGCCATACCCGGTCGAGCTAATCAGCACGTTGGCAATAGGTACTTCCTTCAAGTTAACCAGAAAAGCGTCCCAAAGTTCGTCTTCTTCACCCTCTCTGGGGACGATGGCTATGGCTACGTCTTCTACCTTGAGTTGAGGAATGTCTTTAATCATGCGTGGCAATTGGGTCGTTGACATAATCGAAATCAAACACTTCCGAAAAATGCGTTTTCACTTTCTCCTTAACGGCGCCCATATCTACAGGAAGACTGGTTTCCAGGGACAAAGAGGTAACTCCTTTGTCTGCTGCCTGAATTCCGCAGGGAATAATATGGCCAAAATGGCTCAAATCGGTTTGCACATTAAACGCGAACCCATGGAGGGTAACCCATCTGCTCAAATGAACGCCTATCGCGCATATTTTTCGCATAGGCCGGTTGCCTTCCGCCTCGAGCCAAACGCCGGTATATCCCTCCTGACGAATCCCCTGAAGGCCGTACTCGGCGATCGTCCGGATGATTGCCTCCTCCAGGTTGCGCACATATCGGTGTACGTCGGTAAAGAAGTATTCCAGGTCAAAAATGGGATATCCTACGATCTGCCCCGGGCCGTGATAGGTGATATCGCCGCCCCGGTTTATTTTAAAAAACTCAAACCCCTGTTCCTGCAGCGCAGATTCCGGAAGGAGCAAATGGTCCATCGAACCACTTTTCCCCAGGGTGTAAACCGGAGGATGTTCGCAAAACAGAAACGTGTGCACCGGAGGAGTTGGAGGGATTCCGATATGACCGTCTTTCCGGTAAGCCATCTTGCGATCGATCAAATCCCGGTGAAGGATAGTCTGGCGGTCCCATGCTTCCGCATAGCTGATCCGACCTAAATCCTGGAAAATGACCTTTTGCCGCATCCTTTTTAAAATGTCGCGCGAAGGTAGGCATTTTTTTGAAATTTGACGGTATATTGCTTCCGTCGAATCAAACGCCCTTTACCCATGCACCGACTTGCCGTTCTGCCTAAGCTCCTGAGTGTCCTTGCCGTCCTATCCTGCTCTTGCGCCATGGCGCAAACCAGCATGCGGCCCAACGGAGGAGCCAAAGGGACGGCCATGGGAAACGCCTTTGTTGGGCTTCCGGGAATCTCCGGGGTTTACGGCAACCCGGCCAATCTAACCTCCATCGGGCAGTGGGAATCGCAACTCTATGCGCAAAACCGGTTTCTGCTGCCGGAATTGAAAGAAATAGGGATTAGCCTGGCTGCTCCTGCGCTGGGAGGAACCGCAGGAATCGGGATTCGGCAATCCGGTCATAGCGGGTACAAAGAGCAATTGGCCCAGATTTGTTACTCCAGGCTCCTCGGACCCGGTTTCGGACTGGGTATTCGGTTTGATCTCGGCGCCCTGAGCATTCCGGAATACGGCAACCTGATTACCGTAAACGGCAGCTTCGGCATGCATGCTGATTTATTGCCCGGATTGACCGCCGCTGTCCTGATTGATCATCCCTTGCGCCAAACCGGCATTTCTGCCGAATTTATGCCCACCCTGCTTGGCGCTGGTATCCGGTATGAGGCCTCCGAAAAAACGAGCCTTTTGATCGAATTGATCAAAGACGTAGAGTACCCTGCCAGCTTCCGTGCGGGATTGGACTACCAGCTCCTTCCCATTCTGAGCTTACAAACGGGGATAGCAACCGCCCCTTCCCTATTTTCCATGGGGGCGGCACTCCATCTTTCCCCGCAATTCCGTTTGGACATCGCTTCGTCTTATCATCAGTGGCTGGGATTTACGCCGGCTATCGGTTTGACTTTTTCCAACAACAAAAAGGAAGGCCCGATAGAGGCCCCTTCTTCCACTTTTTTCGCTAAACGGCTATTCCCATGCGCATTCTAATCGTCGCTGCCACGGGTTTTGAACTCCTTCCATTCACCCGTTTCCTCGAAGAGAAATTCGTCCGGAGCGGAGAATACACCTTTCAGAAAGGGGCGGTTCAGGTTTCGGTTCTGATTACGGGCGTCGGAATTACCATGACTACTTACGCCCTTGCCCGCCTTTTTCCCTTCCAACGCTTCGATCTGGCCATAAACGCCGGTATTGCAGGCGCTTTCCATAGAGAACCAAGCCTTGGAGACGTAGTAGAGGTATCCGCCGACACCATGGGGGATTTGGGAGTGGAAGAACGCGACGGCCGGTTTGCGTCCGTTTTTTCCTTAGGCCTCTGCGATCCCAACCTTGCGCCGTTTACGGATGGCTGGCTTCACAATCCCGACCGGGAAGGCCTGGCTTTTCTCCCTAAAGTCAGCGGCATCACCGTCCATAAGGTCCATGGCTCGGAAGAGCGTATCCGGGAAGTTCGGGAACTATACCATGCCGATGTAGAGACGATGGAGAGCGCTGCTTTCTTTTACGTATGCTTGCAGGAAAAGATCCCTTTTCTGGCCATCCGTTCTATTTCAAATTACGTCGAACCCAGAAACCGGGAAGCCTGGAATATCTCCCTCGCTATTGAGAATCTCAATCAGGTCCTGATTGGGATCATCCAAGGTTTTTCAGGAGGTATTAAGGAAGAAAAGGAACCCGGCTAGCGCGCACCATCCGCTGGTGCCCGCTCAAGTCCTTGCGCAGTTCGGTAAAGCCAAATCCCTGGCTTTTCCAAAGTGCTTCCACCACGCCCGCAAACAGGTAATGGCATTCGGCCAGCAGGCTACCTCCGTGCTTTAAACGCACCTGCGCCAGCTCGCCCATCGCCCGGTAAAAACGAAGCGGATCTTCCTCTGGAACAAACAGCGCCAAACCAGGTTCGAAGTCCAAAACTCTCCGGGCAAGGTTTTGCCGTTCCGATTCGGGAATATAGGGCGGGTTGCTCACGAACAAGTCCGCTTCCGGCAACTCCCGCCAATCACTTGAATCCAAAAGGTCGGCCAAATGGAAGCGAATGCCCGCTTGATGAACTGCCGCATTCCTTTTTGCAACTTCCAATGCAGAGGGGCTAATATCCATAGCCCATACCTCCGCCTGGGAAAATTTTTTCTTCAGAATGATAGAGATACAACCAGACCCGGCGCCGATGTCCAGCACCTGTGGGCGCTCTGATGCGGACGCTCCCCGATTCAGAATTTGAATCGCCCACTCGGTCAATTCTTCCGTTTCCGGCCGGGGAATCAAAACCGCTGGAGAAACTTCAAATTTTTCCCCATAAAAATAAGCCTGCCCCGTAACATACTGAACAGGCTCGCCTTGAAGCAACCGTCGTTGAAGGTCCTCAAATACCGCTTGCTGCCGGGAGGAAAACGCAGCGTTTGGGAAAGGTTCCCGAACGCCAAGGAGGTCCTCAAAGGCGATTCGGGCTACCGACCTGGCCTCGCCCCGATCCTGATAGGCTATAGCCAGATCGCGAACCAGGAGGTCAAAAGCGGCACGGATTTGCATCATTCAGGAAAGCCGGTTTTTGAAATCATCGTACCCAAACTGCCGCACCAATTCTAAATCCCCGTCTTCATGCCAGAGACAGATATTTGGATGTTTTACCCCATTGAACATGGTCGTTTTAACCATTGTATAGTGGATCATATCCCAAAAGACCAACCGGTCTCCAATCGCCAAAGGGCGGTCGAACGCATACGCCTCCATGAAATCGCCAGCCAGGCAGCTGACCCCGCCGATCCGGTAGGCCGGCTTTCCGGGTTCGGGGTCTGAAGCGCCCAAAATCCTGGGCCGGTAGGGCATTTCCAACGTGTCTGGCATATGAGCCGTAAACGACACATCGACCATTGCGGTCGTTATCCCTCCGCTTTCCACAATATCCAGCACGGTAGCAACCAACTCGCCCGTTTCCCAGGCGATCGCGCTCCCGGGTTCGAGAATGACCTCCAAATGAGGATGCCGGTCTTTAAAGGATTTCAACGCCCCAATCAATCGTTCCAGGTCATATCCTTTTCGGGTCATCAGGTGCCCTCCGCCGAAATTCACCCACTTAAGTCGGGGCAAAAAGGCGCCAAAATGCGTTTCCACCGCGCTAATCAGGCGTTCGGTCGCTTCGGCAGTAGATTCGCACAAGGTATGCGCATGAAGCCCTTCGATACCCTCCGGAAGGCCGGATGCTAAATGTTCCGGCGTTTCACCTAACCGGGATCCCGGAGCGGCGGGGTTGTACAAAGGGGTTTCAACTTCTGAATACAAGGGATTTACCCGAAGCCCCGAAGAAACAGGCTCCTCGGTTAAAGCCAGTTCCTCCTTGTAGCGATGGTATTGGGCAGTTGAATTAAACGTTATATGGCTGCTGTACCGCATGATCCGCGAAAATTCATCCGGCAGGAACGCCGGGGAATAGGTATGAGCCTTTATACCCATTTCCTCGTAGATCAGCCGGGCTTCGTGCAGCGAACTGGCGGTGGCGCCGTCCAGATACCTGCTGATCGCGGGGAACATTCTCCACATGGAAAACCCCTTTAAAGCGAGGATCACCTTAACTCCCGCCCGCTCCTGCACAGAGCGGATCAACTCCAGATTAGTTTTTAGCCGCGCTTCCTCCAGTACAAAGGATGGAGAAGGCACTTTGGTATAGTCTATCATATTTTAGGATTTAGACGTAAGACGTTGGACATTAGAGGTTAGACGGTGGACGGTGAGGCTAACAAAAACACCTTCTTTAATTGAAAGGATAAGGCCGGCATTTTAACGGACAACTATTTTGGCAGCCTCTAACCCTGCAATTTCTAACGTCTAACGTCTAACGTCTAACGTCTATTCAAACTCAATGTCCCTGTTGATCTCTTCATGCCAGTGTAGTCCCACTTCGCCCAATCTGGCCAGGAAGGGATCTGGATTGAATTGCTCCACGTTGAATACCCCGGCGCCTCCCCAATGGCCTTGCAGTACCATCATCGCACCCAGCATAGCCGGAACGCCGGTGGTGTAGGAAACGCCCTGGGTTCCGGTTTCTTTATACGCATCCTGGTGTTGGCAATTGTTCCAGATAAAATAGGTCTTAGGCTGGCCGTCCTTAATGCCGCGAATGCGGCAACCGATCGATGTTTTCCCGGTGTAATTCTCGCCGAGTTCTCCGGGGTCCGGCAGGACGGCCTTCAGAAATTCCAGAGGGACAATTTCCACTCCTTTGTACATGACCGGCTCGATGCCCGCCATGCCAATATTCTGGATCACCCGGAGGTGCGTCAGGTATTCGTCACTAAAAGTCATCCAGAACCGGGCCCGTTTAATGGTCGGGAAATGTTTGACCAAGGATTCGAGTTCTTCGTGGTAAATCAGGTAGGATTTTTTTGGCCCCACGTCGGGGTAGTTCACCATTTTGGAGATTTCATGGGGTTCGGTATACACCCATTGGCCATCTTCCCAGTACTTACCTTTCTGGGTAACTTCGCGGATGTTGATTTCGGGGTTGAAGTTGGTGGCAAAAGCTTTGCCATGGCTGCCAGCATTGGCGTCGATAATATCCAGATAATGGATTTCGTCAAAATGGTGTTTAGCGGCAAAGGCGGTAAACACGCCGGTTACGCCGGGGTCAAACCCGCATCCCAGCACCGCTGTAAGGCCGGCTTCCCGGAAGCGGTCCTGGAGAGCCCATTGCCAGGAGTATTCGAATTTGGCTTCGTCTTTAGGTTCGTAGTTGGCCGTGTCCAGGTAATGAACTCCTGCCTGCAGGCAAGCTTCCATGATGGTCAGGTCCTGGTAAGGCAGGGCCACGTGAATCACCAACATCGGGTTAAACGACCGGATCAGTTCAACCAACTGGGGAATATTTTCAGCGTCTACAGCAGCCGTTTCAAAATTCGGGTGCCTGGTGTCGCGGCGTACATCCTGGGCGATCGCGTCGCATTTGGACTTGGTGCGGCTGGCCATCAAAATGTGGGAAAACACTTCCGGGTGCTGAGCGCATTTATACGCCACAACCCTGCCGACGCCGCCGGCCCCAATGATCATCACTTTGGACATGGTTCTTATTGTTTTGTGATTCTTCGCCGCAAATGTACTTAATTTGCACCGAAATCGACCGGACAATGACCAAAGCAGACGTAATAAACCATTTTGACCCCAATGGTCTGGGCTTGCGCAACGGCCGCTTTATTGGCCTGCCTTTTGAACTGGAACACGCGGAAGTGGTCCTCCTTCCCGTTCCCTGGGATGTCACGGTTTCCTATCAGGCAGGCACCTCTACGGGGCCAGAGAACATCCTGCAGGCTTCGGCCCAACTCGATCTTTTCGACCCGGATATCTTCGATGCCTGGAAAATGGGGATCTACTTCTCCCCCCCGGATCAGGGCATCCTGGAACGGAATGCCGAACTCCGTCCTCTCGCTCAGGAATATATCCAATTTCTGGAATCGGGCGAAAAGCCGGAGGGCAGCCCGCTGATGCAATCGGTCTTGCAGCAGATTAATGCCGGTTGCGAAACGTTAACCAAACAGGTTTTAGATCAGTCGCTGGACCTCTTGCATGCCGGCTATCTGGTGGGGATCGTTGGCGGCGACCACAGCACGCCCTTGGGCCTCATCCAGGCGCTTGGAAAAATCCACGAATCTTTCGGCATTTTGCAAATCGATGCCCATATGGATTTAAGGAAAGCCTATGAGGGGTTTACGTATTCCCATGCGTCCATTTTTTACAACGCCCTGAGTCTGGTTCCCGAGATAAAAACCCTCGTACAGGTAGGCATCCGGGACTATTGTCAGGAGGAATGGGACCTGGCTTTAGCTGAGCCTCAACGCATCAGGCCATTCAGCAACAGGCAGATCCAGGAAGGACAATTTAAAGGCGCCACCTGGCACAC
This sequence comes from Haliscomenobacter sp., assembly GCA_016707205.1. Lineage (GTDB taxonomy): Bacteria > Bacteroidota > Bacteroidia > Chitinophagales > Saprospiraceae > JADJPL01. Next base: position 403,145 of record JADJHZ010000001.1, read on the forward strand.
CCAATGCCAGGACATCCTTCATTTCCTACCCGAAAAAGTGTATGTAAGCTTTGATATCGACGGGCTGGACCCGTCCTTATGCCCGGGAACCGGAACACCGGTTGCTGGCGGTCTAACCCTCGCTCAGGTCGCTTACCTGCTCAAACAACTGGCTTTAAGCGGACGGACTATTATCGGGTTTGACCTCTGCGAAACGGCTGGATTGGGCGCGGAATGGGATGGCAACGTGGGCGCACGGGTGCTTTATACCTTATGCAACTGGACGGGCCGGACGAATCACAGGGTTTAGACGTTAGACGTTAGACGAGGGTCTGGGGAGGACAGGCAAAGAACGGCAGGTTTGGGCGTTTAGGTGTTTAGGCGTGCGGAAACCATGGATAGGAACCCTTAGCAATTGGCCTCGGTGAGGCCCAACGTTTGTAGCATGGATTTGAACCAATTCACGCGAAAACAGTTTTTGTTGTATTCAAATTATTGACAAACTCAAACCCTTTTAACCATTAAATTGATTTTTTATGAGTCAAGAAGCGTTCAATAAGCTCTGGAAAATGATCGGACTGCGGTACACCTCCCATCCCTGGCACGGGATCCCTGTAGGTCCCAATGCCCCCGAAGTTGTTTCCGCCTTTATCGAGGTAATCCCTTCCGATACGGTAAAATACGAAGTCGACAAGCTCTCCGGCTTTTTGAAAATCGACCGCCCGCAAAAATTTTCCAACATCGTCCCGGCGCTTTATGGGTTCATTCCACAAACGTATTGCAAAGAACTCGTGGGGCAATTCTGTTCTGAAAAAACCGGCAGAGAAAACATCATTGGCGACGACGACCCGCTGGATATTTGCGTCCTGACCGAACGGGAGGTGACCCATGGCAATATTTTGGTCAAAGCACGCCCTATAGGTGGCTTGCGGATGATCGACGGCGGCGAAGCCGACGATAAAATTATCGCTGTGCTGGAGCAGGACGAAGTATACAGCCAATGGAAGGATATCCACGAGTTGCCGGCTGCCCTGATCAACCGCCTCCGGCATTACTTTTTGACCTACAAATCCATGCCAGGGACAGATATGGCCAAGCAATGCGAGATTACCCATATTTATGGCCGGGAAGAAGCATTGGAGGTCATACGCAGAAGCCAAATGGACTACCAGGAGCATTACGGCGACCTGGAAACGGCCTTATCCCTAACGCTGTTTGAAGTAATCAACCTCAGCCGGCGCCAGGGCAAATTATTGCGGGATCTATAGCTTTTTACTTAGAAGACTTTGTTGCTGTGGGTCAGCTCGGTGGAGGAAAGAGCCCTTTTTAACCCACGCTGACCCACCGCAACCATCCTAAGCTTCTTCCATTAAGGTCACCTCTTTGGGTTGCTTGGCAAGGACGCTGTCCAGGGCCTGGCCCAGGTCCCAAAGCAGATCGCCGATGTTTTCTACGCCTACGGAAAGGCGGATCATCTTTTCCGTGATCCCTTACTGAAGTTTTTCCGTAGCGTTCAACCCTGCATGCGTCATGGTATACGGGTGCTGCACCAGCGATTCGGTGCTGCCCAAGCTCACTGCCAAATGGATCATTTTCAGCTGGTTCAAAACGGCAAACGCCTCCTTTTCGCCTCCATAAACATCAAAGGAGATCATGGCGCCGGGGCTGGCGCACTGCCGTTTGAAGATTTGATATTGATGCCCGTCGTTCTCCGACAGCAATCCCGGATAATAGACCCGTTCAACGGCGGGGTGCTGCTGCAGGAAATGAGCGACCTGGATGGCGTTGGCCGCCTGCTGCTCCATGCGCACTTTCAGCGTTTCCAGACTGCGCATGAGGAGCCAGCCAGTCCACGGACCCGTCATATTCCCGAGGAAGGTCCGTAATTTTTTCACGCGCTGCATCTGCTTTTTGGAACCCAACACGGCGCCTGCGATCACGTCGCTATGCCCGCCGATGTATTTCGTAGCGCTGTATACTACCAGATCTGCCCCGTGTTTTAGGGGGTGCTGCCAAAGCGGCCCCATATAGGTATTGTCTACGGTAAGGATCACTTCCTTGCCATGAACCGAATGGCCTTCCTTCAGGCGTTTCATCCATTCGAGGTCGATCAGGGTATTCGTCGGATTGGCGGGAGTTTCCACGTAAATCATCGCCAACTGGTCGCGGTTTCCACTTCCGGCGAGGCATTCTTCAATCCGTTCCAGGCTGTCGGTCGGGGAAAAAGCGAGAATATTAATCCCCCACTCTGGCAGAACCTCTTCAATAAAGTGCTGGGTACCCCCGTAAAGCGGCGTGCTATACAGCAGAAGATCCCCTGGCCTAAGAAACTCCAGCATGACCGTGCTGATAGCCGACATGCCGCTTTCAAAAACGGCGGCTTCTTCCGCTTCATCCCAAAGGGTAAGCCGGTTTTCCAAAATTTCCAGGTCGGGGTTATTTAGCCTGCTGTATATCAGTCCCTGCACCTCTCCTTCTTCCGCCTCCTTCAATCCATAAGCCAGCTCAAAATACCGCTTCCCTTGCTCTGCCGAGGTAAAAACAAAGGTGGAGGTCTGAAAAATCGGGCATTTGATAGCGCCTTCAGACCATTCGGGATGGTAACCATACGACATCATCATGCTCTCGGGACGAAATTGGTGCGGATTCATAGTTATTTTATTTTTTCCTACAAATTTATCTTTCATAGAACAAAATTTTATTGATTAAATATTTAGTAGAAAACAAATCTACAACCAGAGAAATAATTGAATATAATTCTAATAATCGTCCAAAATGCCGCCTGTCTTGGGAATATTTTCTTTTCCAAGTTCGTCAAAATACGCTCCCGGCCAAATGATATTGGTCAATACCTGGGAAAACCGGCGGATCAGGAAAGCGCAAAGAGGTACGCCGCTCCCAGCAAAACGGAATAGAAAGCCCACCATCCAAGAGGGATGAATTGCCCGGGAGAAATGCCTTGCCGCCAGTATAACCAGATGACTTGAAGGGCTTTTTCAAAAAAATAGGCGGTTACGGTAGCCCAAGCAACTCCCTGGATACCCCATCTGGGGGCCCAAAGGAGTCCAAGTAAAACCAGGAGCACAAGTTCAAGAACGGAAATCCAGAGCAAGACCCTATTCGCCCGAAAGGCGAGCAAAAAAGACCTGGGGAATACCATCCGGCTAATGACGATCAGGAAAAAAGCGTTTACCACAGGAATTCCTTCCCTGAACTCCGGGCTAAACACCCATGGGTACCACCATTTGCTGGCGCTCAGCAACGCTACAGAGAGCGGAAATATCCAGTGCATCATCCGGAGGCTTCGCCGTTTGGTTTCCCGAAGGGCTTCGGGCAAATTCCTGACAGCCAGGGGGATCATCGCGGCGCTAAGCGCTTCGCTGAGTGCCGTAGCCAACGGAAGTTCCCTGGCGCCATACCGGTAAATAGCGAACATGGCAGGATCCCCATGATACTGCCAATTGACCAGCCAACCGTTGATGGTGGGTATTAAGCCTCCCAGCAGGGCGTATACCATTAAAGGCCAGGAGGCAAGGACCCATTCCCGGGTCTCCGCAGGAAGCCATTTCGGGCTCGCCGATTTTTTCAACTCCGTCCATAACCACCCTTGCTTGATCGCTTGCAAGCAGATCAAAGCCCCGAAACTGTAAGGCAATCCGTATCCTGCCCACACCGGTCCGGCAACGGCGATCGCAGCGCCTCCAAAGGAGAGCGCCCCATAAGCCAGGAGGGCGCGCGGTTTTTCTCTGAGCAACAGGAAATGCTCCTGAAGAAACGTAGGCAAGTTCAGGGCTAAATACACCAAAAACAGCCAAAAGAGTTTCTCTTCGGTATGCCCGGTCAATGCGAACAAAACAGGTTTCCGAAACAGCAAGAGTACCCCCGCCAGAACGCCGGTAGCTGCCCAAAACGTCAAATACGCCGAAAACGCGAAATCTGCCCGTTTTTCCGGATCTACGCGGTGGTAATAGGTCAGAAACCCCTGCACCAAACCCGAGATCCAGAAAAAGCTAAGGGCATATTGAACAAACATCCACTGTTCATAGATCCCGATCTCTGACGGAGAAAGCACGCTCTGTGCAAGCAGCACCGACACCAGCAGCGCGCTGGCCTGGCGCATCACCTGGAAAGCCTGAAAGGCTTCCACCGCGCTCCATGTCTTTTTCCAGGGCGCCATCAAGGGCCTTTGATCTAAAGCGGCCGTACTTCTTCCTTGAAAACAATACCGTAATCTTCCAATTCCTTCAGTACCGGTTCGTAAACCTCTTTGGAAACAGGGATTTGAACCCCTCTGGAAGTGATTTTTTCCTCCATGACCAGCCGGACGAAAATTCCCATTGGCAGGCCGACGGTTTGAGCCATAGCGGTATCCCCGGCGTTATTGCCCTTAAGTTGCATCGTGGATAGATGGACCATAGGCTTTTTGTCTGCATCAACATATTCGATTTCGTGGTGCATGATCACCATATCCCGATCATCGGGCTTCAATTGCCACTTCTCCCGGATTAAATGCTCCAGGATAAGGGCGGGAGTTGCGTTGGGAAGGCGGATTTTTTTCTTTCTGAACAAGCCCAGCCATTCCAGTTTGTGAAGCACGTCGGACTCTGGCGAAACGCCAAGCATTTGAGCCACGCGATCCCGCAAAGCACCTCCCTGATATTTGCCCACGTAGGCATCCAGCAGTTCGTAAAAACTGATCTCTCCCGAATGCAGGAGCGGAAAATCAGCGTCGGTCAGGCCAATTCGGATAAGGGCATCCCAGGCTTCGCAGAATCCCGGGTGGCGCAGGGTTCCCCGGAGGATGTTGGGAATGTCGTTGAGCCCGTAGCTCTCCCGGTAAAGCAGGGAATCCCGGTTGGCATACGCTTCGTAACTTCCTGCCCCTGGGATATCCACCAGACGGTACTCTTGGAACAGCCGGTGATAGGGAATATACCGCAGTTTTCCATCCTGGAGGTATTGAGCCGTACCTTGTCCGGCGAGTACCACATTGCGGGGGTTCCACGAGATTTTGTAATGCCAGGGATTGTCGTCGCTCTCCGGCGCGACCAATCCGCCGGTATCGGAACGGAACGCCTGTATTTTTCCGCCTTCGGCTTTGATGCGGTCGATGATCCGCATAGCAGACATGTGGTCGATACCTGGGTCCAGCCCCATTTCTCCCATGAAAATCAGTCCGCGTTCGCTGGCTTCATCCGCCAGGCTGTACATTTCGCGGGAAACGTAGGAAGCGGTGATCAAGTGTTTTTTCAACTTGATGCAATCGTAGGCCACTTCCAGGTGGAGGTGCGCCGGAAGCAGGGAAACCACCACGTCGGCGCGGCCGATCAGCTCCCGCCGGTCATTGGTTTTCAGCACATCGAGCCACGCAGCGCGTCCGTTCGGGCGGCCAGCGATTTTTGCTTCGGCTTTCAGCGGGTCGGCGTCGGCAACGGTGACAAACCAGCCGAGGTCGGAGGCTCTGTCGAGTACATAATCAATTAAAGCGCCGGAGGACAACCCCGCGCCAATGATGAGCACGTTGTTCATCTTGTTTGTTTAAGTTTGTGGATTCGGGTTAGATTTCAGAAATTTCGGAAAATCAAACCAATTACAGGGATCAAACCGATCAGCAAATCAAAATATGCAGGAAAAAACGCTAACAATTTCCTTTTTGGTGTATCAAAACCTGGAGGATTTACCCGCCAAAGATAGAGATTTGGCCAAGCGCGCCCAAGATTACCAGAATTATTCTTACGCGCCGTATTCTAACTTCCGGGTTGGGGCAGCCATCAGGCTGGAGGACGGTCGGGTTGTTGGGAATGGAAACCAGGAAAACGCCGCCTATAGCATGTGTTTATGCGCCGAACGCACCGCACTGGCTGCGGCCCACAGCGTGGCTCCGGACCAGGCGGTTAAAGCCATCGCGGTGACGGCCAGCCCTTCCCGCCAATTAGTAAGCCCCTGCGGCGCCTGCCGTCAGGTGCTGCACGAAAGGGAGGTCGTTCAAAACCAGCCCATCCGGGTCATCTTACAGGGTCCCGAAGGCCAATGGCTGGTTTTTGAGTCCGCACAGCTCCTGATTCCCTTTCCTTTTGGTCCGGAAAACCTAAAAGCCTGAGTCCGGGTTTGCCCGGAGAAACCCCAAAGCCGCTTCCAGATCCTCCGGGGTATCGATGCCTAGCGTCTCTTTTTCGGTTAGTTGAACCTGAATGGAATATCCGTTTTCCAACCAGCGCAGTTGCTCCAGGGACTCGGCCAATTCCAGTCTGGAAGGCGCCAACCTGGTTAATTCCTGAAGGATTTCCGTTTGAAAACCATACAATCCGATGTGGCGAAAAAAATAAGCTCGTTGAATGCCCTCCTCCACGCTCCCCCCCCGGAAGTAAGGAATGGGGCTGCGGCTAAAATAAAGCGCCCTTCCCCCCGTTTCAAAAACTACCTTTACCGTATTGGGGTTTTGCACTACATGGGGATCCCGGATTTCTTTAGCTAACGTAGAAATGTGCGCCGCGCCGGAAAAAAGAGGCTTTGCTACCAGATCAATTTGCCGGGGGTCGAGAAACGGTTCGTCCCCTTGAATATTAACCACCGCGGGGAAGGCGCGGTAACGGCTTGCCACTTCGGCGCAGCGGTCGGTGCCGCTGGGGTGATCGCTGCGGGTAAGCTGGACGGCGCCGCCAAAAGCCCGCACGTGGTCTGCTATGCGTTCGTCATCGGTAGCGACAACGACCAAGCCCAGGGAATCTGCTTGCACCGCTTGTTCGTACACGCGCTGAATCATCGATTTACCGGCAATATCCGCCAGGGGCTTTCCTGGAAAACGAGTAGAAGCGTACCGGGCCGGAATTATTCCGAGCGCTTTTTTTGGTTCCTGCATTTAGCCGACGTTATTTTGTCTTTTCGATAACCCCCAAGCTATGAAAAACTTCCTTTTTTTCCTCTGTTGGTTTTTTTCTGTTCACGTATTGGCCAGTGCGGACACGGTAAGTTATTTAACTTTCCGAGATACGATTTCTTTATCGGTGGAAAACAACGAAAAATTTTTCCTTCACAAAATCAAAAAGGGGCAAACGCTGTTCTCGCTAGCCCGGTTCTACGGAATGCACTATCAGGAATTGCAGTACTATAACCCGGGGTTGGCGGAAGTTCTGGCGCTGGACCAAACTGTTCGCATTCCCATTCCCAATAAGGCGATCATCCGGTATTTACCTGCAGGCTCTCCCCGCTGGGCTTACGCTCCGGTCCTTTATGCCGTTAAAAAAGGGGATACCGTTTTCCGTATAAGTCAATATTTTAAAATGCCCACAGATACGGTTACCGCCCGCGGCAAGGTCCTCAACAATTCGCTTAAGCCAGGGATGCTCATCCCGGTAGGCTGGTTGAGTACCAAAGGAATCCCTGAAAATTACCGGCCTGAACCTGCCCATCCCCTGCTCAAAAAGAACCTTCCCCTCCGCAGGCAGTTTGAAGCAAGTACCGCCAGGAAAAAAACCCTTAGCACGCAGGGACCGGCCTTTTGGCAAAAAGGGGCTCCTTCGGAAGGCTCCAGTTTTTACGCTCGCTTCGACGGCGCTCCTCCCCGATCGGTCATCGAAATCACCAACCCGATGAATCAGGGAAAAATTTACGCGGAGGTCTTAGGCCCCATCCCTCCAACGGTGTACAATCGGAATATCGTCGTAGTGCTTTCCAGCGCCGCTGCCAAAATGCTGGGCGCCCGGGACCCTCAGTTCTTTGTTAAAATTAAATACTACAAATAATCACCCAAATATGCACGTTCACCCAAACATCCTGACCACTATCGGCAACACGCCCCTCGTGCAACTCCACCGGGTTTGCGCCGGGGTTCCGGGCACGATCCTTATGAAGGTAGAAACCTTCAACCCGGGACATTCCATCAAAGACCGCATGGCGCTAAAAATGGTGCTCGACGCAGAGGCGCGGGGCGACCTCAAACCCGGAGGCACCATCATCGAATGCACCTCCGGCAATACCGGCATGGGCCTGGCAATTACCGCCGCTGTAAAAGGGTATCGCTGTATTTTCACCACGACCGACAAGCAGTCCAAAGAAAAGGTCAATCTGCTCAAAGCCTTTGGCGCCGAAGTCATTGTCTGCCCAACTAATGTGGCCTCGGAAGACCCCCGGTCGTATTATTCTGTCGCTCAGCGCCTCAGCCAGGAGATCCCCAACAGCTACTGGTGCAACCAGTACGACAACCTGTCTAACCGCGAAGCCCATTACGAAACCACCGGCCCGGAGATCTGGACCCAAACGGAAGGCCGTGTAACGCATCTCCTCACCGGCGTCGGCACGGGTGGGACGATCTCCGGCGCAGGGCGCTTTTTAAAAGAAAAGAACCCGGCATTCAGGTTTGGGGAATCGATACCTTCGGCTCCGTCCTCAAAAAATATCACGAAACCCGAACCTTTGACCATTCGGAAATCTACCCTTACATCACCGAAGGCATTGGCGAAGACATCATTCCGGCTAACGTCGACTTCGACGTGATCGACCATTTTGAGAAAGTCAGCGACCGCGACGGGGCATTGATGGCTCGAAGGCTTGCCAGGGAAGAAGGGTTATTGATGGGGTATTCCGCCGGATCTGCAGTGGCCGGATTGCTCCAACTTCAAGACCGGCTCAAACCTTCCGACGTGATCGTCATTGTCATTCACGACCATGGTAGCCGGTATGTCGGCAAGATCTTTAACGACGACTGGATGCGCGAGCGCGGCTTTCTGGATAGCGAACTGAAAGTTCGGGATATCATCACCCAAAAAGGCAACAGCGCATTCTACACCGTTCAGAAAACCGATACGGTGCGGCTCGCCTTTGAGAAAATGAAAAGCCTGGACATTTCACAGCTTCCGGTCCTGGAAAACGACACCCTTGCCGGAAGCGTCACGGAAAGCCAAGTCCTGAATTACCTTCTGGACAGCCCTTTGCACCATGGTGATCACCCAATAGCCTCCATCATGAGCGAGCCGTTTCCCATGGTAGACGATCAATTGCCTCTGAGCCAGTTGCGCAACTTCATTACCCGGCAGATTCCTGCGGCCATTACAAAAGATAAAGCCGGCAATTTCCACATCATTACTCAATACGATATTATTCAGGTAATCTGATTTTACTAACTGACCGTACGCAACCTATTTCAATTACCGTTATCTATAAAAATAAAACGATCTATGAAAAAAATGACGCATGCATTCCTTTGGATGGCAGCTCTTTTAGCGGTTAACTCCCTCACCGGGCAGGGTAACCTTCAAATCCCTTACCAACTGCACAAGCTTCCAAACGGCCTGACGGTAATCCTTCACGAGGACCACACCGTTCCCATGATCGCTGTAGATGTTTGGTATCATGTCGGATCCGGCTATGAAAAACCGGGCCGGACAGGTTTTGCCCACCTCTTTGAGCACATCATGTTCGAAGGTTCCGGCAATGTGCAGGAAGGCGACTTCGACAATCTGTTAGAAAGCGTTGGCGGAAATAATAATGGCTCAACGAACACCGATCGCACCAACTATTACGAAATTCTTCCTTCCAATGGACTGGATATTGCCCTGTTCCTGGAATCGGATCGCTTAGGTTATTTGCTCAATGCCATGTCGGAGGGCAAAGTGGACGGACAGCGGGACGTCGTTAAAAACGAGCGCCGGCAAAGCTATGAAAACCGGCCTTACGGGCTGGCCTACCAGACCATCGTCGAAAACCTGTACCCCAAAGACCATCCCTACCACTGGCCAACCATTGGATATATGGACGACCTCACCGCCGCTTCCCGCGATGACGTAGCGGAATTTTTCAAAAAATTCTACGTTCCCAACAACGCCGTCCTTACCATTGCCGGGGATATCGATCCAGAACAGGCGCTGGAGCGCGTCAAATACTGGTTTTCTGAAATCCCGGCGGGCAACCCGGTCGTAAAACCGGTTGCTCCAAATTTTGTCCTGGAAGCCCCTAAATACCTCACCATGGAAGACAATGTGCAACTCCCCCGGTTGTACCTCGTCTACCCTACTCCCGCCTATTTTACTCCAGGCGATGCCGAAATGGACGTAATTGGCAATATTTTGGCGGGCGGGACAAGTTCGAGGCTTTTTCAAAAATTGGTTTATGAAACGGGGATGGCGCAAAACGTCAGCGCGTATCAAAGTTCCCAGGCGTTGGGGTCTATGTTTATGATCACGGTTACGGCGCGCCCCGGGCATACCCTGGAAGAGATCATGAACGTAGTCGATGGGGAGATCGCCCGCTTGCAGGAAGAAGCCCCAGCTGCCAGGGAACTCCAACGGGTAATCAACCAACAGGAATCCCAGTTCCTCAGCGAATCTCAGTCCCTGCTCGGTAAAGCGGAAGCACTGCAGGAGTATTATTACTATACCGGAAACCCCGACTGGGCCAACGAAGATCTGAACCGGTTCAAAGCGTTATCCGTTGGCGACATTTCCGCAGCTTCCGTTCACTACCTGAAACCGAAAAACCGCCTGGTCCTTAGCGTGGTACCGCAAGGACAGAGTGGCAAATTAGACGTTAGACGTTAGACGGTGGACGGTGGACGGTACTATCAACACCGGAGGGTGACAAGACTACTGAGCACCCTATTGCAGAAAGTCTTGAACTGAGGATATTTAAAACATTTAAAATCAACAAGATGAAAATCAGTTTATATAGTTCGATACTTTTCTTTGCGCTTATTGGGACGCTACCTTTGGCTGCGCAAAAAGCCGAGCGTTCAACCTATCCTTCCCCTGGAGCCCTTCGGCCGCTCCAACTTCCGAAGGTTCAGGAATTTCGCCTGGGGAATGGGTTGCCGGTCTACCTTATAGAAAAGCACGATTTGCCAATCGTCCAGATGAGTTTCAGCTTCAATGCGGGGAGCATGTTTGATCCAGCCACGATGCCCGGACTCGCGTCCATGACAGCGAATATGATGAACGAAGGAGCCGGAGATCGGGATGCACTGGCTTTGGCCGAAGAGATCAGTTTTCTGGGAATCAGCTTAGGCGCAGGTGCCGGAAGGGAAAATTTGAACGTGGAGTTATTCACCCCAATTTCGAAGCTACGGGAAGCCTTGCCTCTTTTGGGCGATCTGATCCTCAAACCCCGTTTTGATGCCGAAGAACTGGACCGTAAGCGCACCGAATCCCTCGTACGCCTGGCCCAGGCGCACGACGAAGCCCGGATCATCGCCAGTACCGCCTTCAACCAAATGGTGTACGGCAAAGGGCACCCATACGCCACTCCCGCAGGCGGAACAGAAGCTTCACTCAAAGCGATGCAAGTGGGTGATCTGCAAAGTTTTCACCGCGAATATATCACCCCCGCCAACGGGTTTCTGGTGATTGCCGGCGACATGACCAGGGCGCAGGCTGAAGCGGAACTGGGAACCTTGTTCCGCAGCTGGTCGGGCGGCATGTTGAAAGCAAAAGCCATTCCCGATGCCCCTAAACCCAAGGGCGTTCAAATCTACCTGATTGATAAGCCCGACGCCGCCCAATCCGAGCTCCGCCTCGGACACCCTGGCGTGGCACGCAGCACCCCGGATTATTTTCCTCTTGAGGTGATGAACACCATCCTTGGAGGTTCCTTCACCTCCCGCTTGAACAATAACCTCCGGGAAGTTCACGGGTATTCCTACGGCGCAGGGTCGGCCTTTGCTCAACTGAAAGGGAAAGGCCTCTTTTTGGCAAGCTCTGCCGTACAAAGCGACGCCTCCGACAAATCGCTGGCAGAGTTCATGAAGGAATTAAATGCCATCAAAGACGTTACGGCAGAAGAAGTGGGTAAAGCCCGCAATTACCAGGCCCTCGGTTTTCCAGGCAATTTTGAATCCATCGAAGGGATCGCCAGCCAGGTTGCCAATGTTATCTCCTACAACCTGCCCGACGGCTACCTCAACGCCTATATCAACGAACTGCTAAAAATTCAGGAAGCCGACGTAGAACGCGTGGCCAAAACCTACGTCGATCCCAAAAATTTGGTCATCGTGGTGGTTGGCGACCAAGCCAAAATCGAGCCGGGCATTAAAGCCCTTAAACTCGGAAAAATTACGATTTTGAAAAAAGAAGATGTTCTTGGGCCGCTTCCTCAGATAGGGGAATAATTGGTGATTAGGGAGCAGGGAGTAGGAATTAGGAAGCAGGGATTGGCGACGGGCTTTAAAACCTGTTCGCTGTAGTCCCTTGTTCGCTGTAGTCTTCAGACTACAGCTTCGGAAATCTTCAGATTGCCGCATCGTATTTTGCCACCCATCTCTGTTCGCTGGAATCCCCAGATTCCCAGCGTAACTATCCGCCGGTCCCCTGACCGGCGTAAAACCCAGGAAACTGCCTCGAATCCCCATAAACCAAACGGGGTTATGGACTTGGTCCATAACCCCGTTTTTGGTGATTAGTGGCTGGTGATTAGTGGTTAGGACGGGGCTCTCTCAACCACCAACCACTAATCCCTGCTCCCTGCTCCCTACAATCACTCCAGCACAATCATCTTCTTCGTCGCCACAAACTCCCCGAGGTGAAGGTGTAGGTCAGCACACCCGTTGCGTTGAGGTCGCTGGATTTCACGGTTACCTGGTTGTCCCCTTGCGCAAACTGCCCTTTTACTACCCGCAGCGTGCGGCCTGTTACATCCTGTATCGTCAGCGTAGCTTCACCGGCAACTGGCAGGGTGAAGCCGATCACCGTTTCTCGCCGGGAACGGGTTCGGGGTGTTTTGATTAAGGGCGAAGCCAAGTGGTTGGGTGGTTAAGTGGTGGAGTGGTTGGATCGCCAAACCTACGCTCAGGTAGTCGCCTCCTGTGCGGTACGCTTCCGCCCGCGTGATCCGGCTGTACGCTCAGTACGTCACTCAAGCTTGCTACATCCGCCTTGGCTTTCACCACCAGCGTGAAGAGCCCTTCCTGTCCCCCTTTGGAGGGGGCCGGGGGGAGGACGCCTGGCGATGCATTCCAGGAAGAGGTAATCATCCCTTCCCTCGCAAACACCCCAAAGTTCTCCGCTTTGGAGACTGCGTATTCGATATCCACCAGTTCCACTTTGTTTGGATCAAGGCCCAGCGTGAACTGATAGCCTTCGATCTGGCTTATGTCGCCCGTGAAGGGGATGCGGTATTCATTGCCTGCCTTCAGCGGCTGGTCTTCTGTTTTGAGTTCAAACACCCCAGCCGTGCGCACGATGCTGTTCGCTACCGCGTTGCCGTTCACGTCGCCCACCTTCACTGCTACGAAGTCCGCTTTCGCGTCTGCAGCAAGGTCGTTCAGGTTCGCTACTTCCGGGAACTGCGTCTTCCATGGGTTCGATGGATCGGCAAACTTGAACGTCCGGTCCACAAAACGCCAGCTCGTGTTGTTCGCATACTTCGTATCGATGCCCAGGATTAGTTGCGCAGCTGGATCAGGTCCAGCGTCGTCACCGAACGGGAGTTGTTCACATCCGCTGCGATCAGCTTGTACGGGATATTCAGAGGCTGTACGCCCATGATGTCTTTGGTGATCAGCACCAGGTCGAAGGTCGATACCCCGTTGAGCGGGTTCTTGTCCAGGTGCGGCGTCACCGAGTAATCGTACCCCAGCGTCACTCCGCTAAACCCAAACTCCCCGTCCCGGCCCGTCATCTTCGTCACCGAGCTGTGGCCCGACAGCGCCACTTCTACCCCTTCCACGCTCTCTTTGTTCTCTGTGGTGATCGCTCCTCCGATCGCTGCCGACGCCGCCGCGCTCGGGCATACCTTGCGCGCATCCGTCACGATCGCGTACGTCTCGCACCATGCCCAGTTGCCCAGCGCATCTTTGGTGTACAACCGCACCGCTACCTGCGTCACCTTCGCATCGTCGCAATCAAAAATCACCGACGTCTGCGGACTCGTCGGGATGCCCGCTTCGTTCAGTCCGTCGTGGCTGTCCCATACGCCGTCTGCGATCCCGTCTGCGCCGCTGTCTTTCACTACGTAATATTGATTATCCGGGATGTTCTCCTTCACTCCTACCGTCTTGGCGTTGCAATCCTGTACGTCGCTTGCTTTGAAGTCCGTAGCCCAGATCGCCATCGCGCCTTCGCCCGTATCCGGATCTTTCATCAAATCCGTGCTCAGGCCATGGTAGCAGATCGGTGCAATGCCGTTCGTGTCCTTGATGGAAAACGGAATCTTCTTCTCCAGCGACAAATTGCCGCAATCGTCGCGCACGATCACCGTCAGTTTGTGGTCGCCGATCGGAAGCTGACTGGCATCGCCCGTGCCTGTTACCACCCAGGAGTTCGTGCCCTTGTTGTCGCCGTTGAGTGCATGCGAAGGAGTAACCGTCAGCCAAGAAGGCAGTTCAGCGCCATTCAGCTTCACGCGCTCGATCGCCAGGTTGCCCGCTACCGCAGGTACTTGCTGTACTTCTGTATACGTGGAGCACAGATCTTGAGCAGAGAACTCGATCGATACGCTCGTGTTGCAATTGTTCTTGTTCTGATAGAACGTGAAGTCGGTAGGATCAAGCACTTCAGGACGTACCTTGTCGTGTACGAAGATGTACTGCGTGAACATGAATGCAAAGCGCTCGTAGCCGTTGTTGCCGTAGCTGGCGAATTCGCACGTTGCGGATTTCCCCTGGTCGTCTGCGATTTCTTGTCATCGCCGCTACCGTCTTAGGCCTTTGTTTGCCCAGTTCACTGCATCTTCGGGTAGGATACGTTGCCATCCTCATCTTCGTAGTAGACCTCTTCGGTGCGGTCCATATTGGCATCGCGTACCAGAACGTTGACGCCACCGCCATCGTTCCAGTTGGTGCCGTTGTTGTTCGGGTCGCGGGGTACAACCACTGCCCACTGCATCGGCTCGCCGCAACGCTCGTCGTACTGGCACCAGTTGATCACCGTAAACGTACGGAAGATCTTGTAGCACTCCGCAATCGGTGCGCCGTTCAGCGTAGCGCCGTTGTAACGCTTGTCACTTACATTCACCGCCAATACGTCGCAAGCCAGTTCGCCGCCGTCGATCACGTTTGCCGTGTCGCGAAGGTTAACGCAATCGCCTTCCAGATCCGCAGGGAACATGATATTGTACTCGTGTACCGGTTGTACCGTGATCACGACCGTACCGATCGTGCTCGTTACCGTGCCCTTGCTCGTCGTCTTGGTGTAGGAGTAGCTCACCGTTACCGTGCCTGCTTCGCAGTGCAGATCGGTCGTTACTTTTGCAATAACAACCGTATTGGCGCAATCGTTGCCGCTCATCGTAACCAGAACGTTCTGAGCGCCACCCTTATCGGTCAGCACTTTCTCTACAAAGTTCTTGTATTCCGTGCTCGTTACGTCCCAGCCAGCGGTGTTGCCAGCTGCAGCGATCAGACCTTCCACATACGCGCGGTCGGTGCACTTGATCGTTACAGGCCATGGAAGGATGTACGTAGGAAGCACTTTGTCTTCGATCAGCTGCTCGCTCCAGCAGTAGTTGAAGTTGCCAGCCTTGTCCCAGCCACCCAGTTCAACGATTACTTTGTTCCCTAAGTCGCAGCAGAAGAACTCGGCATAATCCAGCCATGGAGTCATGATCGTCGCTACGCCGCTGCGCGTTACGGATACGAATTTCTCGTGGTCCTGCAGCGTACCGTCGCCGTTTTCGTCCCAGCCGTCTTTGCCCAGCTTCCAATCTTGCCGTTCTTATCCCAGTCGTAGCCTTTGGCAATGAAATCAGCCTGGCAATCCGCGTCGTATGAACGGCGCAGTTTGATCCGGTCCATCGCGCAGTTGTCCCAGCTGCCTTCGTCTACGTCTTTGGCATTCACCCGGGCGTAGCCGTAGTAGTTATAGCCTTGCGCAGGATATTGCTGGCCGTAGCCCGCCCCTTGCGAGTTGGACAGCGTGATGTTCAGCTGATCGTCGCACTTCATTACCGGTGCAATCTTGTCGACTACACGGAAGTAAAGGACTTTTTGAACTTTGTTGTAGCAATGGTCGAAGGCTTCTACCGTAAAGCGGTACAAACCAGGCGCCAAGCCTACTACCAGCGGACGGCCGTTAACCACCATCACCTGATAGGTCTCTTCGTGCCAGCACGAATCCGCCGACAGCGGGATCCCGTAGGCATATTCCAAGCCCCAGCGCTCCATCTTGAGCACGCTCACGCTTGGGTTCTGATCGCAGTTGTCTTTGATCTCCCAGCCCAGGTATTCCAATAAACCTGCCCGGTCGGTAAACACCGCCGCGGTGCAGTCCATCGCGCCCGTCGAGATCAACGATACCGGTACGTTTGACGCCATCTCAAAATCGTCCTGGCACATCCGCTCCGGCTCCTCATATTTCACTTTGCGCACATCGGTAAAGGTAGGCTTCACATTGTCGTACCACTTCAGCAGCACATACGTGCAGTTCTCCAGCCCGTGCTCCTGGCCCGGATTGCACCAGTCGAAGTACGACAGTTTAACCAGTACTTTCTTGCCGCCATTGCCGCATACCAGGAACATGTTAACCACCTTCGCATCAAAGCTGTAGTTGCAGCCCAAAAGCTTGTGTTCGCGTCCGTAACGCCATCCTGGAAAGAAGGCATAAAGTCCCCGGTCCGTGTAGCAATCCAGTGGATTGTTTACTCTCAGTTTGGTCTTGAACAGACGCAGCATCTCTTCAGCCGTCGGCGCAACGCACTTGTCGCCACCTACCAGGCAAGCCAGGTCGATCTCGTAGTCTACTTCGCCGCAGCAGTTGTCTTTAGTCGCATCGAAATCCTCCACAATCGAGTTGCAGGAAGCAGAAGCTACTTGATCCTTCAGGCTCTGCAGAAGCTGATTGGCAAACGTATTGGGCTGCGGACGTACCAGATAGATGTACTGATAGCCCTGGACGAAGTTGCCGTAGCAATCCGTCGCGGTGAACGTACGCTTGATGCGCGCCCATGCCTCGTAGCCCGAAGGAACCCCCGGATACGTTGACCCAATCTCGTCGCATGTGAAGTACGTCAACTGATCCGTCGCTTTCAGCGTCGTGAAGCACTGGCAATAGTTGTTATGGCACGCATCCACAAACACCGGACGGCCCGCAAACAACGCGTTCGACGTCTCTTTCCACGTATTTTCTTTATTGAACAACTCCTCCGCGTTCAGGCACAGGAAGGCCGCGGTGGAGTTCGTAAATTGTCCATTGAGCAGCTCCGTCTGGCCTGGCGCCGTTAGCGTGCCCACGTTGCACTTCCCGATCCAGCTTGTATATACAGGGGCCGATTTGTCTTCGGCCACTACCGTGCCCCAGCAAATCAGGTTGCCCAGTCCGTCGAAGAGCCCATACGTCCACTCCCCGGCGCAGTCGATGATATTCTCGTTCGACGGGTTGTTGTCCACTACCCGTACCGTGGCCGCTTCGCAGTTGCCCAGCACCAGGTTTTTCGCCTCCAGTGCGTAGGTGCACGTCAGCGGGTCAAGGGTTACGTTTACCTTGGAGCAGCCGCATGCCGCTACCTGGAAGGTCTCGCTCACCGTCACCGCGCAGCCCGGATCGTTGGGATCTTTCGATCCGGCAGGGCCCGCGTCGAACCGGTAAGCCAGCGTATGCGTACCCTGGGACAGGTTTTTGGGCGCAAGGCTGAAGGCATTAGGCGCAAGGGCTGCAACGCCCTGAGGCATTCCATTGAAGAGGAACTGCCCGTTGCCCGTTACGACGGGATTGTTATCGCGGCCGGTCACTGTGAACGGCGCCGCATTCGGCGAAACCACCCCGGGAAGATTCAGGATCACCGGATCCGGATAGTAGCAAATGTTATCTATTGGCAACACCTCCCCAGGGTACAATGGGCTCGTCGCGGTAATGGAATACCCCGTCCCCGATTGATGCCGCCCAACCAGGCTATATTTATTATTTCCTATCGATACAAACTGGGTCGTCATTGCCGGGAACAGCATCCCCGTAGCCGGATCGATCAGCCCGGTATTCGTCTCCAGCATCCAGGTTTCATTGTCGCTGTTCCCCGTGATGATGATTTCTTCATCAAAGTAATCCTGTTCGCTGCTGCAGGTGCAGGGGTCGTTGATCGAAGGCCCGTCTTCGTTGGCGATGGAGACCACACAGGTTCCCGAGCTATTGACGGTTACTTCCACGGTACATTCGTCCGTCAGGCCGGCCGCATCTTTCACCGTCAGCGTCACCATCTGTTTGCCGATATCGGCGCAAGAGAAGCTCGTTTTGCTGAGTAGGTACTCCGTAATCCCACAGTTATCGGTGCTGTTGTTGTTCACTTCGCTGGCCTGCAAGGTGTATTGCCCCTGCGTGTTCAGCGTGATGGAGAAGGGGGCTTTACAGGAAGCGGTGGGGTCTTCATTATCACTCACCACCACTTTTTGCGTGCATTCCTTTTTCTTGCCGGCGCCATCCGTAAACGTCCACGTGATTGTCGTCGTGCCTACCGGATAAACGGCAGTCAGTGCTGCGTTGTCATCCCGAACGCCCGTGGCCGTCACCGTACCACTGCAATTGTCGCTGGCCTGAGGCGCAGTGACACTTACGGTGGCGTAGCACTTACCCGCATCGTTGTTGGCCGTGATATCCGTCAGCGTCGTGCAGTCAAACACGGGAGCTTCATTATCGCTCACTACCACTTTCTGCGTGCATTCTTTTTCCTTGCCCGCAGCATCCGTAAACGTCCAGGTGATCGTCGTCGTGCCCACTGGATAAACGGCAGTCAGCAATTCGTTATCATCCCGCACGCCCGTGGCCGTCACCGTGCCGCTGCAATTGTCGCTGGCTTGCGGCGCTGTGACACTTACGGTAGCGTAGCACCTAACCGCATCGTTGTTCGCCGTGATATCCGCTAGCGTCGTGCAGTCAAACACGGGTGCTTCGTTATCGCTCACCACCACTTTCTGGGTGCATTCTTTTTCCTTGCCCGCCGCATCTGTAAACGTCCAGGTGATCGTCGTCGTGCCCACTGGATAAACGGCAGTCAGTGCTGCGTTGTCATCCCGTACGCCCGTGGCCGTCACCGTACCACTGCAATTGTCGCTGGCTTGCGGCGCTGTGACACTTACGGTGGCGTAGCACTGTCCCGCATCGTTGTTGGCCGTGATATCCGTCAGCGTTGTGCAGTCGAACAAGGGTTCAACATTATCCTCTACCGTCAACATCCAGGGTATGACGCGGGTACAGCCTCCATTGCCGTCTTCTATTTTGACATATAAGGTATAGGCGCCTACTGCCAGGACCGGAACGGGCGTAAAGGTATTGGTTGCCTGCACATACGTACCTGCCGATGTCGTAGCGGCCTCGTCGGTGAATATGCCCAATATGGTGAAATCCACCGGACTGCCCAGGCCGAAAGCGGGGCTAACGGGGCCGCAGTCATTGGCCGTGGTGGGGGCAATGATGATCTCATTGTTGGTTACGTTCGGGATCGGATTTCCCTGCGGGTAGGCGATGATGCCGTTGTTGGTCAGGGCTGAGTTCGTATGCGTTTGCGTCGTATTAACCGTAAATAGCCCTGAATTGGTAAACGTACTGCTATTGTTGAGGTTGTCAAAGATGGTGAGGATGGCACAGGCGTTGTTGTTAAAGGTAGAATTCACGTCATTCTGCACGCCATCCACTGCGGTTTGCTTAATGCTGATGTCGCCTCCGGCATTGTTGTTGAACACAGCGTTGTTTTCAATTCCACTGTTTCCGATGCTTGCAGTTGCACCAATGGTGATTTTGGCTGCGTTGGTAAAAGTGCCACCTAGGTTCCACAGACCTCTTGCGGTAACATTATCAATTTTGATTTCACCGCCTGTGTTGTTATTGAACATGGCTTGGTTAGTTAAGCCGTTCTCATTTACTCCCGCCATAGCACCAATGGTGATAAGGGATGCATTATTGAAGGTTGCCGCATCACCATTATATAAGGCATGGTTAGTGGAACGGTCAATCTTAATTTCACCGCCTGTGTTGTTATTGAATATAGCTGTGTTGGTGAAATTAATTATGCCTACCGAACCTACACTTGCCGAAGCACCAATGGTGATAAGTCCTGAGTTACTGAAAGTATTCTGATTAAAAAGAGCATCGTTAGTTCGGTCGATCTTAATGTCACCACCCATGTTGTTGTTGAAAGTGCCAGTGTTAAAAAGCCCTTCACGTCCGATGCTTGCGGTTGCACCAATGGTGATTTTAGCGGCGTTGGTAAAGGTGCTACCACCTTCGTTGTTCAGACCAACGCCGGTTGTATTATCAATTTTGATTTCACCAGCGTTGTTATTGAACGCAGCTGTGCTACCAAAGTTATTTAAACCTCGTTCTCCTACACTTACCGAAGCTCCAATGGTGATAAGGCCCGAGTTGTTAAAGGTGGCTTCTCTGTTCAAAATGGCACGGAAAGTTGAACGGTCAATCTTAATGTGGCCACCTGTATTGTTATTGAAAGTACCTCTGTTATAAAGCCCTTCGCCTCCAATGCTTGAGATATTACCCAAGGTAAGCTGTCCATTGTTTTGAACTGTGCCATCATTAAGGAATGCTGTGGAACCACCACTTGGTACACTTTTCGATCCATTCACCGTAAGGCTGGCCGTTGTGGTAATGGTGAGGGTCGTTCCGCTTTGTACTTCAATGGTTTTAGCTACCGCAGCAGTCCCTCCAAAAATGGTGGGTTTGTTGGTCGTATTAGGTATCACGGCATCGTCCGCCACCGTAGGTACACTGCCATCCTGCCAGTTGCCGGGCGTAGCCCAGTCGGTCGAGACGCAACCCGTCCAGGTATCGGTGGTAGTGGCAGAGAACGCCGAATTCAGCATCACGGGGTTGCTGGCGTAGGCAAATTCACATGCCAGGGTGGATACCAAGCGTACTTTGATGTTGTAATTACCAGGCGCCAATCCGATGAAGGTGGCACTGGCTTGCCAATTCATGCCGTTGTCCACGCTGTACTCCAGGGTCCCGCTGCTCGTGGCGTTCACCACAATGGTACCTGTGGGTGTAGCGCAGGAGGGTTGAGTGACGCTAGGGGCGCTGAGGGTAATGACCATGGGGTCCCCCTGATACTCATAGGCGCCCATATCAATCACACCAAATTTGCGTGTATTACCATCCAGATCCGTGGTGGTGGCGTTGGCGTCGTTATTACCCACGTTGATAGCAGGCGAGCAAGGTTGGAGGTGTACATCAGTAGCCGATACAAACAAAGGATTGACATTTACTAAATCTCCATTTACTCCATTAGTAAAGCCACTGGAGCCATCGCTGTCGAGGTTGTTGCCCTGCGATTGAACTGTACCGAATAAGGTGGGCATAGCGGGGTCATCTCCCTGTAAAAAGTTACCTCCAGGGTTATTAGCCACAATGGTATTTTTCAAGATGGTTGTGGCACTTTGACCACTCGAGGAAATGCCCGTCCAAATAGCCCGATACCCGCCCACAGAAGTATTGTTGGCTACTGTACAGTTGATAAGAGTAAGCAGGGCAGTACTAAAAAAAGCACTATAATTGGCGATACCTCCTTGTGAGTTTTGGCTGACGTTACCGCTAATTTCGCAATTGGTTAGGGTAGCACTTGGCACATCTTGTAAATTGATACCACTGCCTTGGTAAACCGTTGTGTTGTTTTTTACTTCACAGTTGGTCATGATCAGCGGTCGATTTGCCATAAGTATTCCACCGGCATTTCCTGATGAATTATTGTTGATTTGACAAGATGAAAGGGTAAGCGGACGAGTGCTATAAATCCCCCCACCAAAATTAAGTCCGGCATCGTTTCCTGTTACTTGGCAACCTGTCATGGACAATGATGTACCCAAAGAATTATATATGCCGCCACCATTACTGGTGGCTTTGTTATTAGTTATCTGACTGTTGTTCAACACAAGGAGTGACTGGTTGTATATTCCACCTCCTTGCATTGCCATATTCAATTTGAAGAAGCAGTTGCTCATGGTTAGGTTGGTGGTGGCTGGGGTAGTAAACAGACCGCCACCAGCGGATAATGCCACATTATTGGAGAAGGTACACTGTGAGATGGTTGGGGAGCTATTGTTGTTGTAGATTCCCCCCCCCTGGGTATGGGGGGCACCGCTACCAGCATTTGCATTCCCACCCGAAATAGTGAAACCATCTAAAACGGCACTGGTGGTCAGCCCGTTGTTATTGTTATAGATGACGTGATAAGCATTGCCGCTATTGCCTGTGATGCTCAGGGTACTGCCACTGCCCGTTACTACATCGGGTGTGCCGTCAATATCACCACTCAAAATGGTTTCGTTCGTTACAAAATCCCGAAGGGAGAGATCATAGGTAGCAGCCTCATTCCCCGCAAATCCACCGTAAATGCCGACCTCACTTTTCATAGAAAAGGTCTTGGTGCGCGGATCGGAGGGGGAAGGATTTCCCGATTCATCCGCTGTGGGGTAGTAGGTACCTTTGGCCACCCAAACCTGCGCTCCGCAGTTGGCGGCCAAATTGATGGCATACTGCAGCTGAGTACCCGAAAGGGCATTTGCCCAGCTACCGCCGTTTTGTAAACCTGCCCCTGCCTGGGTCACGTAGATGATGGGAGCCAGGGGGTCGGGGCAGACCGTCAGCACCACATCATTGCCGGTACCGCCCACATAGGAGATCGTTGCATTCAGCCCGCTGCCGAGGACGTTGGCAATGGTAGCGCCCTCCGCCAGCCCGTTGAATATTCCGATGATGGCATCTGTGCCGTCGTTGTCCACGATGGTGAAGGTCTGTACACCGTTGGGCACGTGGCTACCACTGAGGATCAGGTCCACGCCAGTGAGATTCACGGCGCCCACGACGGTCAGCTGGGTGTAGGTCGCTCCTGTCCCGTCGCCGGCTGTTGTGCCGTTGATGACAATGGCGAGGTCGCTGGCGAAAGACACCGTGCTCGCCGTAGCGTCTGTGCCGTTGAATACGGGTTTCACCGCTGCCGGGGTATTGCCCGGAGCGAGCAGCAAGGTACCTCCGCCGGTATTGAAATGCTGATTGAAAGTAATGTCGCCGCCGCTGCGAAGTTGCACGTTGGTAGCTGCCGGGAAGCTGATGGCAGCACTGATGTTGATGGCCCCGCTGTTGGCATCGCCGGTAATGAGCGTGCCGGTGGTGATTAGGTCAATTTCGGCATCGGAGAAACTCAGCGGCCCCCCGATGGGGTCGGAGCCCGAGCCGATATCGATTTGCGTGCCGGTGGCATACGGGCGCAGAGTGGTGGTGCCATCGGTTTTGGTGCTAACAACTGCGCCGATGGCCATGCTGTTGGCTGTAAGGCTGATGTTGCCGCCGTGGGTGGCGGTGGTAATGGTGCCGGAAGACGCTGTGAGGATTCCAAATCCGTTGGAGCCGCCGCCTTCTATGCCGGTCACGCTAATGTTGCCCCCTGTAGAGGTGATTTTTGCATCGCTGTCAAAAACATTAACACCATAATTTTGAATGCCTGTACTTGCGCCACCGGTTCCCTGTACCGTCACTGTTCCGCTGCCGCCTGCCGTAATTTCACCACCTGTGTTTACTAAAATGCCAATATTTCCACCAGAACTGCCACTTCCGCCCCCTTGTCCTGTAACCGATACTACGCCACCACCTGAACTGATTTTTGCATCGCTGCCTATAACAGAAACACCACAATTCTCATTGCCCGCAGTTGCTCCACCGGTACCTTGCACTGTCACCGTTCCGCTACCGCCAGCAGTGATCTGGTTACCAGCCAATATAAAGATACCATAGTTCCTGCCGCTCGATCCCGAGCCGCCGCCCCTGCCCGTCACGCTCACGTTCCCCCCCGAGGAGGCAATCAGAGCATTAAGCTGTAAAAGCACTCCGAAATTGTTGTTTCCGGTGCTCGTTCCGCCGTTGCCCGAAACACTGACGCTGCCCATGCCCCCTGCCGTGATCTGAGCCTCTGATGTAACCACCACGCCAGTGTTGCGCTCACTAGACCCCGCACCCCCTCCCGACCCCGTGACGCTCACGTTCCCCCCCGAGGAGGTGATTAGAGAATTGGCATTTTGTACAATCACTCCGTAATTGCTGGTTGCTGGGGAAGCACCGCCGTTGCCCGTGACACTGACCATCCCCATGCCGCCGGCCGTGATCTGACCCGCAAAGGATACCACGACGCCAACATTGAGTATACTTGGCTCCAAGCCGCTTCCCCCTGTACCAGTGACGCTCACGTTGCCGCCGGAGGAGGTGATTTGGGCATCAGTACCGGTGACCAACACGCCAAAATTGCTAATTCCTGTGGACGCTGCTCCGCCATTGCCCACCAACGTCACCGTTCCGCTGCCGCCAGCGGTGATCTGGCCAGCAGAGAATACGTAAATTCCATAGTTGCGTGCGCTCGCTCCCGAGCCGCCGCCGGTGCCAGTCACGCTCACGTTGCCGCCGGAGGAGGTGATGCGTGTATCGGTGCCACTGACTAGTACACCGAAATTTTCATTTGAGGTAGACCTGCCGCCGGTGCCGGTAACGGAAACCGCCGCGGTGCCGCCAGTAATGGTGCCGCCAGCTTCTACCACAACCCCATACCTACTACCGCTGTTTCCGCCCTTGCCATTTACGGTCAGTACACCGCTGCCGCTGCAACCGAGTTTGCTGCCCACACCCGTTACGGTTACACCGTTGAATGCGCCAGTGGTGGCTATTGCTTGTTGGTTGGCCTCCACCGTCAGGTTGCCGTTTACGGTTTCCATGCTGCCGCCCGCGTTCACTCGCACGCTTTGGCTCACTTTCACGGTGGCTGCGCCGGTGCCGGAGAGCAGGAGGTTGGCATTGGCCGCTACAGTCACCTGATCCACACCCGGGCTGGCATCATCGTTTTGCAAGTCCACATCGAGGTTGGCGTTGGCAGCAAATGTGATGTCGCCATTGAAGTTGACCACATCGTCGCCTGTGCCGCCGTTGATGGTCAGGCTGGGTAGATTGGCGGTGAATGCGCCGATGTTGATGATGTCGGCGCCGACGCCAGTATTGATCGTGATAGAGTCAGCACCGGCAAGTGCCACGTTGGCAGGTGTGGTGAATGCCGTGACAGCGCCACCGTCAATGGAATAGGTGCGGGTGGTGGGCGTAGCTACAAAGCGGATGTTGGCGCCATTTTCACTTACATCCAACTGGTCGCCGTTGCCGGAAATATCGGTAATGACGATGGCGTTGCCGGTGGTCGTGATGCTGTAGTCGGGTGTAGCCCCTGTTCCCTGGACGGCAAAATCATAAACTGGCTCGTCGCTGTCGTTGTTGTTGATGGTGATGGTTGCCGTTTGCAGGCCGACTACAGCCGGGCTGAAGGTCACGGTTAAGGTGGCTTGCTGGCTTGCCGGGATAGGGTTGACTGGAGAGAGGGCGCCCACGCTAAACAGGGCGTTGTCGCTGGTGATGGCGCTGACCGTCAGGTCCGAAGACCCCGTATTTTGAATGGTAAAGGTTCGTACCAGGTTACCCCCGGTGGGCACCTGCCCGAAGTCAGTGTGATCGGCCGTGGAGGGCATGTTATCGCCATCGGCGATGTCGGTGCCGTTGCCCTGTACGTTGATTTCCGGAGCAGCTTGGGATTCGTAGGCCCCCATATCGTAAGCGCCTAACCTGTTATTGCCCAGGATATCCGTCGGAACGGCCGGGCTGGGCGTGGTTCCCATATTAATGGCCGGACTGCCGGGTTGCAAGGCCAGGCCATCATCAGCAGTGCGGTAAGTGTTGTCCGCTCCATCTGCATCAGCCGCATTTATGAAGAGCGGGTCCTGGTTGTTTTTGATCCCTGTACCGGAGGCGTAATGGCTGTTGGCCTGGGTAAGGCTGTAGGTAACAGTAGCGCCGGCGGAAATATCCGCACCGGCCACGTTATTCACAGCTGTTGGAAAGCCTTTTCTATTTTCCCAGAAAATGGAATTCCGGATAACGGGGGTGCTTCCGGTGTTGTACAGGCCGCCGCCGTCCCCATTGGTCGTGTTATTGTAGAACGTGCAGTTGGTCACGGTGTTATTGCCGATATTGTATATGCCACCGCCGTTGTTACCGCCGAAGTTTCCGCTAAAGACAGAGTTGGTCACGGTGGCGACGCTGCCCGATTCGAAATAAATGCCGCCGCCGCCAACGTTGGAGGAATTGCCAATAAATACACAACTGCTAATGGTTGGATTCCCTGCGTTATATATGGCGGCCCCGCCCCCGTTACCTGTATTGCTGTTAAAAATGCAACTGTCAATTGTTGGGTTACTGCCGGAGAAGTTGTAGATTCCACCGCCATAGGAGCTTACATTTCCACTGAACCGGCTGTTTCGCACCATGGGGCTGCTGTTGGTGTTCTGCATGCCGCCGCCGTTTTGGTAGCCTGTGTTTCCGCTGAAACTGCAGTTGAGCACAGTCGGGCTGCTGTTAATGTTATTCATTCCCCCACCGCCCGTATTGTCTGCCTGATTGTTGTTGAATACACAGGAGACAAACCAGGGATTGGCGTTATTGTTATAAATCCCGCCGCCGGATGCGTTGGCATAATTTGAGCTGATGGTGCAATTGTACACACCCGGATTACCGCTTTCAATATACAAACCGGCCCCTATTCCAGGGGATATCGTTTTGGTCTCAACGTCGATGGTATTGCCTCCTGTTGCCCTTCCAACTGTGATGGTAAAACCATCCAGCCGGGTGGTATTGTCATCCGAAACGGAGAGGACCACGTGGTAGCAATTGTCCGTGTTATTGCCGGGGGTTCCGATATCTCCGCTCAGGATGGTCGGGTTCACGCTCACATCGCGCGTGCCCCCGCCCGTGGGATAACCGCCTAATATTTCCAATCCGTTCCGGAGGTGGAAGGTCTTGTCGCGGTCATCGGATGTGGTGATTTCCACGCCACCTGCATCGAAGGGTTTGTATGCCGGGTAGTAGGTCCCTTTGGCGACGTGTATCCTGACGACACAGGAACGCATATGCGCGACGCGCAGAGCTTCGGCCAGGGTTTTGAATGCGGTAGCCCATGAAGTGCCAACGCCGCTGACGGTGACGTTGTTATCCACGTAAAGGTCTGGCGTGGATAAAAAGCCGGGATCCGCTGCATCCACCAGGGTGTTGCAGTTGTCGTCAATACCGTTGCACAACTCGGCTGCGCCGGGGTTTATGGCCGCATTGTTGTCATCGCAATCGCAGGCGGCGCCATAGCCGTCGGCATCTGCGTCGGTCTGAGGCAGATATGTCGAATACACCTGCTGGCCAAAGCTGCTCCAGGTGACATTGGCGGCGCCGGTGGGATTGGAGGTCGGGTAGGTGGACCAGACAACGTTGCCGGCGTTGTTGTTCGTCCAGATCGAGAGGTTGACCAGGCCGGCGCCGGAACCCAGCGTCCCGAGAAAACTCCTCGGGATGCGGATCTCGCTGGTCGTATTGCTCGCCCAGCCCGCATAATTACTCCAGGAACCCCCAACCTGCTGGCAGGTAGTTGGCGTATTGTAGGGGAAATAACAAATATCATTACTTCCGTAAAAAGTCAGCCGGTAGGTCCACGGCGCATTGGAGAAATCAACGCCTCCAACGGTGGTGGTTGTACTGCCGTCGTTGTTCCGGAAGGCGATATGGATGTCATCATCCGCCAGGTTGACGCCAGTTACCCCGATGTAGAAATAGGTGGCATCGGCTGAAAAGTAATAATTGACGCTGTTGGCGCCATTGGCGATGGCCGGGCCAAAGTCACTGATAGCTCCATCTATTGCAATAGGCCGGATGGTGGCATTCGGGATGCTGGGGCAGTTGTCCGTACAATTGGGGATGCCGTCGCTATCCGTGTCCGTATCCGCCACGTTGCAGCCGCAAAGCCCGGGGGATGTTTTTGCCGCGTCATTGGGGCATCCGTCGTTGCAATCAAAGGTGCCGTCGTTGTCGGTGTCCACCAGACAGCTGGTTTGTAACTGACCTTCGACAAACACGGCATAGGAATACGCCGGCAGGTCGATATAGAGTGAATTGGCAATGCCGTTCGGGCTGTTTTCCACCATGGGGGTGGTGAAATTGGCGTTGCCCGCAGCCAGGGTAAACTGGGTGCCCAAAGGAGCCGTGGCTGTATTGATGGCGTGGTTAACCCGGAGGCGCTGGTTTTCGAAGTTGATGGCCACGATCACATCTTTGCCGCCCACGCCGCCGCGGATCTGGTAAAGCAACAGATCGTAAGCGCCGGATTGCAGGTAAGCGCTGCTGTAGGGCGTGCCTGCGCGGTTGAGGTAGTCGACACTGGATGCTCCGACAATATAGTTCTTGTGGATCTGCATCAGCTGGTCGATAGCGGCTTTGTTTTCGTCCAGGGGGCTGCCAGGTCCGTAAATATCCACCCCGTAATAATCCGGATGGAACACACTGGGCAGGCCGATCTTGTTATTCGTTAAAATATAGGCATAGGCCAGCATTTGCCGGTTGAGGATATGCTCGCCCACGGTGCGATAGTCGTGGTTATTGATGAAGGTGACGGCGTTGCGGCCGTTCATGCCCGCGCCATCGACGAGGCCTTTGGTGTAGAGATTTCGCACATCGTAGAGCCCATTGTCACAGGCATCTTTCAAAGCCTGCCGAAGCTCGAAGTCAAAGGCGCGCACGGCAATAGCGCCGGCAGCACCTGGCGTCATAGCCGCATACACCGCATCGATCCAGGCTTTCAGCACGCTGGCGTTCGAGGTAAAATGCTCTCCAACAACCATAGGCGGAACCTTACCGGCGGCATGCAGGTCGTTGAGCAATTGCCCAACGAAAGAAGCCGGGAAATGCTTCACCGCATCCATCCGGAACCCCCGGACGCCCAAGGTATCCCACAAAAACTGATTCCAATCGTTGTATACCTGGCGGGTGGATTGCCCCCCCGCGCTGCCGTTATAGGCCTGCTCGACGTCGAAGAAAAAGAAGGGAAATTCTTCATCCCCGGTCAGGCAGGTGGCATTCAGGCCGTTGGGTTTGAAGTGGCGAAAGTTCATCGGGCCTTTGCCGCTGAGCAGGTTGGTGAAATCCGTGCGGGTCTGAACGGCCAGTTCACTGATGATGTCAACGTTTCGCGACTCCGAAAAAACGCCGTAAATCCGCTGATCGATGCCGGTGCCGTCGCCACCAATCTGTTCGATATAGATTTCGAGAAAATCGCCTGCGGCATTGAAGTCGCCTACGTTCAATACCAGGTAGAACTCATCGGTATTGCAGGAACCTATTTCCTGTTCCGCAAGTATATCGCGGCCCAGGAATATTGGCTGATTGGCCTGAGTGCAATCGGAACCGCCGTTAGGCTCCGCTTCGTTGATCGGCATATTGATAAACCCCGTGCTTTGCGTGCGGAAGAACAGTTTGTAATCTCTTCCATTGAACCCGCTGCTCCCGGAGGCGGAGGAGAATTTGAACCTGTACCCTCCAGCGCCGTTCAGGCTACTGCCGCCCAGCGGGAGCCGGTAGCGCATTTTGCCATTCACCGGATAAGGCGTTGCCGGGAAACCTGCGCACCCTGCACCGTTGGGATAATTGAGGACGTAATCCCGGACGGCGGAGTTGTCTTCCCAGTCGCCGCCGTCGCGGTGGTTATACACCACATCAGCGACAGGGTAGATTGTGTTAGCAGCAAGCGCTGCAACCCAAGCCTGGACTTCGGCGCCCGTGCCTACCCCCGTTTGGCCGCTGCGCTGCCCGTAATCGTATAAATCTTTCGGATCGTAGCCGTTGCTGCAATCGCCAAAGCTGGCTTTTGCCAGCGGAGGCATCCACATCATGGTGAATCCGGCGTTCTTCTGCGCTAATGCCCTGGCCGCCATATCGGCTGCCCAGGAAGAACCAGTATAGCTGTTACACCCGTTCTTGGGATAATCCCAATACCAGCCTTGCATCATAAAGTCCTGTGCATTTCCGGATATGGAAAGTGCAAAAAGCAGGAATAGGCAAAAGCTTTTTAGCGCGGAAAAACAAAAAAGATGGAAAGCGCCAAAGCCTCTCCTGAAGGACGTAGAGGTCAGATTCATAAGATTACGATTCGTTAACATGCATACCTTGCAAATGTAGCGAATCCTATGATCTTGGTTCGATTTTTTTGCCCTGGACAGGCAGCGGTTGTGGTGCACTGGGATTTAGGGAGCGGGGCCAAGGTTTCTAACATCGGGCCAACCCATCTGTGGGATGGAAACACCTTGCCATCTTCCGTAGCGTTAGGGCTCTGGCACACTAAAAGGCAGAGTATCAACCTGATATTTGGCACAAAGCGGAACCCACAGACGCGGCAGTGTGGGCATACTCGCGACAGTTGGTTCGAATTTGACTTCGTCACTCCGCAACTCCGCCGCAGCCTGGTAACTTTTATTCCCCGTTCTACCGCCGATACGCGTCTTTCAGCCCCACCGTGAGGTTAAACACCGGCTTACCGGGCTGGGAATCGGGGTCGGCGCAGAAATAGCCTTTGCGGAGGAACTGAAACTGGTCGCCGGGCCTGGCTTCGAGCAAGCTGGGTTCTACCATCGCATTCGGGGCAATGACCATGGAGTCCGGGTTGAGGAATTCCAGATAGTCCCGCCCTCGTGGTCGGTGGGCGTGGGGTCGGTAAATAGGCGGTCGTAGAGGCGTACTTCCGCAGGAGAAGCGTGCGGGGCAGAGACCCAATGCAACACGCCTTTGGCCTTAAGCCCGGAGGTATCGGACCCCGAGCGGCTCTCGGGGAAGTAGGTACAATTCAGTTGGA
The DNA here is from genome assembly GCA_016707205.1 of Haliscomenobacter sp. GTDB lineage: Bacteria > Bacteroidota > Bacteroidia > Chitinophagales > Saprospiraceae > JADJPL01. Next base: position 433,721 of record JADJHZ010000001.1, read on the forward strand.
CGATCTCGCCGCTTTCCGGGTCTTTGACCACCTCGTCGCAACGGATGATGAACGCGCTTTTGAGGCGGGCCATCCCGCCCAGGGAGAGCCGGAAAAAATTCTTGGGCGCTTCTTCCATAAAGTCTTCTTTCTCAATGAACAGCTCCCTGGAAAAAGGCATTTTCCGGTTGCCGGTTTCGGGGGCTTCCGGGTTATTTTCGGTTTCGAGGGATTCGGTTTGGCCTTCGGGGTAGTTGGTTATGACCACCTTCAAGGGGTCGAGAACGGCCATGGCGCGCAGGGCGGTTTTATTCAAAAGTTCCCTGACGGAAAATTCCAGCAGTTCGAGTTCGATGACGTTGTCGCGGCGGGCAACGCCGGCGCGTTCGCAGAAGTTGACGATCGCTTCCGGCGGGTAACCCCGGCGCCGCATGCCGGAGATAGTCGGCATCCGGGGGTCGTCCCAGCCCGTTACGTGTCCTTCCTGCACCAGCTTAAGCAAGCGCCGCTTGCTGGTAATCATATAGGCCACGTTCATCCGGGCAAACTCGATCTGCCGGGAAGGGAAAATGCCCAGTTGCTCAATAAACCAGTCGTAGAGCGGCCGGTGATGCCTAAACTCCAGCGAACACAGGGAATGCGTGATCTCCTCGATGGAATCGCTTTGCCCATGGGCAAAGTCGTACATCGGATAAATACACCACTCGTCGCCGGTTTGGTGGTGATGGGCATGCTTGATGCGGTAGAGCACCGGGTCGCGCATGTGCATGTTGGGAGAACTCATATCTACAATAGCGCGCAACACGCGACTGCCATCGGGGAATTCCCCGTTTTTCATTCCCTGAAACAAACGCAAGTTCTCTTCGATGGAGCGCCGGCGGTAAGGGCTTTCCGTTCCCGGCTGGGTGGGATTGCCTTTCATGGCAGCGATCTCCTCCGGAGTAGAATCGTCGACATAAGCCAGTCCGTCTCTGATCAGCTGGAGGGCGAATTCGTATAGTTTGGGGAAGTAATCGGAGGCGTACAACTCGTTGGCCCACTCAAACCCCAGCCACCGGATATCGGCTTTGATGCTGTCGACATACTCCACGTCCTCCGTACTGGGGTTGGTGTCGTCGAAGCGCAGGTTGCAAAGCCCTCCGTACTTCTTCGCCAACCCGAAATTCACGGTCAACGCCTTGGCATGGCCGATATGGAGGTAGCCGTTGGGCTCCGGCGGAAAACGGGTATGCACCCTGCCCCCATGCTTCCCGGAGGCTATATCTTCTTCGATGATCTCTTCGATGAAGTTGAGGGATTTCTTTTCGTTGGTTTCTTCTATGCTCATGTCGGTTACTTTATGCAAAAGGATGAAAAAGGGGTTAGGCGTTGGTTATATCTCGACAAGCGCAAATGGTCAAGATAAATTGCAGAAGTCCTGGCGCCGGGGACTGGCCTCCCCCTAGCCCCCTCCGAAGGAGGGGGAACAGGAAAAGCCCCTGCGTTTTGGAAAAATACATTAAAATTATAACACATATAAACCAATCACATCCGCTCCGGCATATCAATCCCCAGTAAGTCCATTCCGTTGCGCAGGACGTGGGCGACGGCCATGCTCAGCTGGAGGCGGAACGCCCGGGCTGCTTCGTTTTCGGCGCGCAGGATGGAATGCTCGTGATAGAACCGGTGGTACGCCTTCGCTAAATTAAAACAATAGTTCGCAATGGCGGAAGGATCGTACTCCCGGACCGCTTCCTGAATGATGCCAGGGAACTGGTAAACCTGGCCGATCAGGTCGCGCTCGTCGGCGTTCAGGGGTTCATGGGCGGATGCGGCGGAAAGGTCTTCCGATTCGATTTTGCGCAAGACCGACTGCACCCGCACGTAGGCATTCTGCACGTAGGGGCCGGTTTGGCCCTGGAGATCGACCGATTCCTTGGGGTCGAAGATCATCCGTTTTTTGGGATGGACCTTGATCAGGAAAAATTTCAGGGCAGCCAAGGCGATTTTGCGGATCACTTCTTCCTGTTCTGCTTCCGGCAACCCGGCGATATTTTCTCTTTCCAGCGTATTTTCCCGGGCTTCCCGGACGACTTCGGCGAGGAGGTCGTCGGCGTCTACCACGGTGCCTTCCCTGGATTTCATACGTCCGGTGGGGAGTTCAACCATGCCGTAGGACAAGTGGAACAAACCCTCTGCATAGGGCTCTCCTAGTCGTTTCATAATCTCGAAGAGCACCTGGAAATGGTAGTTTTGCTCGTCGGCAACGACGTACACCATTTTTTCCACGCCAAAGTCGCGGTACCGCAGCTGGGCGGTGCCAATATCCTGGGTGATGTATACGGAGGTGCCGTCTTTGCGGAGCACCAGCTTTTTGTCGAGTTTGGCGTCTTCGAGGTCGATCCAGACGGAGCCGTCGTCCAGGCGATAAAAAATCCCGCTTTGTAAGCCTTTTTCCACCGTATCCTTTCCGAGCAGGTAGGTGTCGGACTCGAAGTAAAACTTGTCGAACGCTACCCCGAGGGCTTTATAAGTGACCTCAAAGCCCTGATACACCCAGCTGTTCATCTGCTCCCATAAGGCGACGGTTTCCGGGTCGCCGGCTTCCCAACGCAGGAGCATATCGCGGGCTTCCCGGCCCAGCGCGCTATGCTCATTAAAATAGATATCCTTATACGCTTTAAAGAATTCCTCGCGGCTTTGGCCGTTTTGTTTTCCGGATTCAAAGACCTGCTCCGCTTCGGACGTTCCCTGCCATTGGCTGTATTCCTCTTTGAACGCTTTGTCGAACCGCACGTAGAAATCGCCCACAAAATGATCGCCTTTAAGCCCCTCCGATGCGGGCGTAGCGCCCCGTCCGAATTTTTGCCAGGCCAGCATGCTTTTGCAAACGGCGATACCCCGATCGTTGATGATCTGAACCCGAACCACATCGTACCCCGCCGCTTCGAGGATTTTGTACATCGACCACCCCAGGAGGATATTCCGGATATGCCCCAGGTGGAGGGGCTTGTTGGTATTGGGAGAACAGGACTCTACCAGGACTTTGTGGCCATTCTTGGGCAGGAACCCGAAATTTTCTTTGGCGTAGATATCTCCCAAAAAGTCTTTCCAAAATTGATCGCTCAATTCCAGGTTCAGGAACCCTTTGATCACGTTATACCCATGAAGGTAGGCTACTTTTCCAAGCAGGGCGTTGCCCAGTTCATTGCCGATATCTTCCGGTTTTTTCTTAACAAACCGGGTAAACGGGAATACCACAAGGGTATAGTCCCCGGTGAATTCTTTCCGCGTAGGGCTGATCGTCAGGTCGTCGGGAGCGAGGCTGACGCCGTAAAGCTCCTTTACAACCTCCATCACGCCAGACTGGATCAAAGAAATGATGTGCATCATGTTTGGGCATGTTTTCCGGTTAGGGACGTAACGCGAAATTAGCGCTTTTTCCTTTTGGAAAATTTTATTTTGATTAAAAACCGGAAAAAGAGGGGGAAGGTTCCCTTCGGTCGTCAGACCTTGGGCGGGGTTTTCACCAGGTAGACTTTTCCGGGAATGCAGGGGCCCAAAGGGGATTTTCCTTCCCAATTCCCTTCGAGTATCCAGGCTTTCCCTTTTTTGACCAACTTTAGCGTTCCCCATTTGAAGCACCAGGACATCTCCTCCAGCCGGGTATAACGGACCAGCCGGTTTTCCTTAAACGTCAGCTGATCGCCGTTTACTTCCCCTTCCAGGGCAAATTCTGCATAGATTTTTTCCACGCTGGCGTAGCTGACGCCGGTGATCCGGTTTCCCTGCTGCTGCAGGCGGAGTTCGAAATAGTATTTGGGGCGAAAACCGCCTTCCTCCTGGGTAAGGTATCCCGTCCAATACCCTTCGAAAGGGCGTTCCTGAGCCAGAAGGCAGCTGGAAAAAACCAGGAGTGTAAAAAGGAATAGTAGGCGCGGTAGCATAAGGCGAGGGATTTTTTATTCTTCTTCTTCAAAGAACGTCCGGATCGCTTCCTGGTGTGCAAAGAACGAAAAAATGGTTTTCCCGTAGTTTCGCTGTTGAAGAAAATGGGGGTGCGTTTCAAACCGGTGGTTGGGGTTGTGCTCCAGCACGAACCAGCCGTCCGGCCGCAGCAGCCCGTGCTCGAAGATCAGATCCGGGATCGTATCGAGCGTGGGGAGGCCATACGGGGGGCCGGCGAAGATGTAGTCGTAGGTTTCGGTGCAATAGGTCATAAAACGGAAAACATCGCTTCGGACGATCCGGATGCGGTTCTCGATTCCAAGCTGCCCGGCGGTTTTCTTGACAAACGCCACAGCCGGGCCGTGTTTGTCGACGTAGGTTACGCCGGCAGCACCCCTGGAGATAAATTCGTAGCTGTGACTCCCCGTGCCGCCGAACAAGTCGAGCACGTTGATTCCCTGAAAATCGAAATGGTTGTTCAGGATATTGAATAGCCCTTCCTTGGCAAAATCCGTCGTTGGCCGGGTTGGCCAATCGTCTGCCGGAGGGTTGAACCTCCTTCCTTTAAACATTCCCCCGATGATCCGCATACCCCCGTTTTATCGTTCAGGCATAAGCCCGGCTAAAAGGTCGTTATAGAAATGCCTGGGATACTCCCCAAGCCGGGGGCCTAATTGCCACGGCCCTCCAACCTCTACGAATGCCAGGCGGCTAAAATAGTGGCGCAGCAGCCCGTATAATTCCGATTTGACCGCCAGTCCGCCCGAGAGGTAGACTGGAATTTCCTCCTGGAGCAATCCAAACTGGCGGACAACCAATAAGAGAAAATACAGGTAATCTTTGAGGTCTTTGCATTCAAAGGAGTTTCCAAACTGCAGGCGTTCTCCTTCCCAAAAGGTCACCCATAACGCTTTTTCTGAAAAATGAGCCAGCACATAAGGGCCTTCGCCCTGTTGCACGGGGGATAAAGCGCGCATGAGCGCGGCGCTGAAGTGTCTTCTCGAAGCCTTGGAAAAATGCCGGTCCAGCCATCCCGCCATAGCGATGGGAACCGGATAAACCAGATGCGCATGCTGATCGCTGATTTCTTCAGCCCAAACAGGTGTTCCGGGAATAAGATCGTTGCCGTGCTTCACGTAGGCGGTCTTTTCCGCCGGATTGAAAAGCCGGCCAGGCACCCAAACGTGTTTTGGAATAGCCAGGACAGCGGCGGTTTGGGCAAACGGAAAAAACAGGTAGGGATTGTCCCTGCTGATCGATTCCAGGTCCAGGTCCATTCCATCCCCCTGAATCCGGCGGAGAAAGGCAATCCGGTTGCGCTGGTCGGCAATGCAATAACAAAAACTGTCCATCCCTAAGAGAATGGACAGTTTTCCGGTAGCGGTTTGAGAAGAGGAGAAGAAGTCCTCCTGTATGTCGAACGTGGTTATTCCCAATTGCCTGAAAGGTTTGGAGCAAACATATTGCCGAACTTGAGCAATGATTCCGGATCAAAGCGCTGATCGTAGCGTGCAAAACGCTTATCGCCCCACTTGCCCATGTACAATTTGCGAGGAACGCCAACCTCGACCACGGGAACCTCGGTATTCTGGTAGTTGATCACTTCGGCTGCGATGTTAAATTCTTTGCCTCCGCTGAACGGCACATAGCGAAGCGAGTCGAAATTGTTGATCTTGAGAATGCTGCGCATCGAATCTGCTGCGGGCACGTAGATCGTGTCATAGGTGATTTTGCCGGTAAAGTTGGGGTCGTCGGGGTCGCCGAACACCTGAACAACTTTAAATCGGCCAGTTTCCAAAATTTGGGCAAGGGTGTCAAAGTTAGGAGCAAAAATGCCGGTGATGTCCCGGAAAGCCTCTTGTGCTGTACGGATTTTCATGAGTCTTTCGACCACCACCGCGTCCCTCCTTTCCCTTTCAGCCTTGAACCGGATAGGCTCTCCGATGCTGTTGACCAATGCGAAAATCAAAAAAGCAATAATGGCTAAAAGTACAATGTTGATGACTAATTTCATTTGTCGGTTTGTTTTGACAGAATAATAGGATTCAACCTCTAGGTGTAATAATGCATCACAATTTTAGGGAACTTCGGGCACTTTGAAAAACAATCTCCTTCCCAAATTTTCTTTCCCTGCGAATTACTTGCCCACCTTGCAGGCGCCATCGAAGGAGGCGCCTTCTTCCATGCTCAATGCGGCCGTTTGTATATTGCCTTTGATCACCGCGGAGCGGTCTAAATGTAAAAGGCCGAGGATTTGAATATCCCCGACGATCGTCCCCATGATAACGGCTTCTTTTGCCTTAACATTGCCTTCTATGCGTCCATCCTTGCCAAGGACCAGTTTTTTGTCGCAGGACAAATCTCCGGCGACAACCCCATCCAGCCGGACGTTTTCGGCAGATTGGAAATTTCCCTCGATTTTTGTTCCAATGGCGACGACGCAGGAGTGGAAGCCCTCCTGGCCCGAAGAGGCAGAACTCCCCAGGGAGCTCTCTTTTGCTGGTTTGGTTGATGCAGATGACATAATCACAGTGTTAAAGGTTATCTTTATTTTTGCCGGGCGCTCAGGGGGTAAATCGCCGGAAATCCCCCTGAACTGAATTCGGAGGGGAATTTATAAGGATTTCAGGATTTATTAAAATATGGCAATCACTATTTTAGCAATTGAATCATCCTGCGACGATACGTCTGCTGCAATCGTCCGGGAAGGCCTTGTTTTGAGCAATGTTCTGGCAAGCCAGGAGGTGCATCGCGACTATGGGGGCGTCGTTCCCGAAATCGCTTCCAGAGCCCATCAGATCCATATCGTTCCGGTGGTGGACCAGGCCCTGCACAGAGCCGGAATCCGGCCGGAGGAAACGGATGCGGTAGCTTTCACCAAGGGCCCTGGCCTGATCGGGTCGCTGATGGTTGGCGTTTCCTTTGCCAAAGCCTTTGCCTTAAGTCTGGACATCCCATTGATCGAGGTACACCACCTCCAGGCCCATGTCCTGGCTCATTTTGCCGAAGCACCCAAGCCTTCCTTCCCCTTTCTTTGCCTAACGGTTTCTGGCGGACACACCCAGATACAAATCGTCCGGGACTATCTGGACATGGAAATCATCGGCCGGACCATCGACGATGCCGCAGGCGAAGCCTTTGACAAAACGGGCAAGATGCTGAACCTGGAATACCCTGCCGGCCCCATCATCGACCGGTTGGCGGCGCAGGAGAGCCCAGGTTTGAATTCCCGGAACCTCAAATCCAGGGGTTGAACTTCAGTTTTAGCGGGTTGAAAACGTCTATCCTGTACTTTCTGAAAAAACAGATTCAGGAATCGCCTTCCTTCATCGAACAGAACCTGGCGGACATCTGCGCGTCGGTTCAAGCTCGAATCGTCTCCATTTTGATTAATAAACTGCGAATAGCCGCTCAAACAACGGGTATTAAAGAAATTGCCCTGGCTGGAGGGGTGGCCGCGAACTCAGGCCTGCGAGCGGCGCTCAAACAGGAGGGAAAACATCGGGGATGGAATACCTACATTCCCAAGCTGGAATATTGTACCGACAATGCCGCTATGATCGGCATTGCCGGCTACTACAAATTTTTGGAAGGAGACTTCTCCTCTCAGGAGGTAGCTCCCGTTGCCCGATGGGAACTTTAGAATCCTTCGATCAGTTTTTTCTTCATCTGCGCAAACTCTTCTTCCGACAAGACGCCAGCCTCTTTGAGTTCGCCGAGTTCTTTAAGCCGCGTCAATACATCGACCCCGCCTTTAGCGGCTGTTTCGGCTACGACGACTTCTTCTTTAAGATCAACCACTATCGGCGCCCCGGCGCCTTCTTTGGCTTTTTGCTGCTTAGCCAGTTCTTCCGCTACTTTTTTGCCCTTCTCGAATTTCTCTTTATAGAGCTTCTTCAGTCGTTCCGGGTCAAAATCCAGGATAGTGCCGCCCGATTCGAAATGCCGTCTGAACACTTCGCCCAAAGCATACGTAGATGCGCCAGCAAAAATGGATACCGTAACTCCGCCCAGCAAAGACCCAACCACTGGGATCAATTTCACCAGGCTGCCCGCTGTAATCCGGGCAATGGTCGAACTCGTCAGGGCCGTAACGACGGCCTTCCCCTGGGTTTCCGAAAAGTCCTTTTCGTACACCCGGCACAATTGCCGGATCATGTCGAGTTGAACGGCGCTGATGGCAAAAACGTCGGCCACCAGTACCGGGATGAAGCCCGCGCCCATCGACCATACCACGTGGTTGCGGATAATCGTCTCGGCATGCTTGCCGCGCTCCGAACTCGGATTGATTTCGCTCATAGCCTTCTTTTTGAATTGTTCAAATACCTTTTTGGTGATATACTTACTGAGCACAGTGAGAATTTTTGTACAAGTTAAGTTCTTTGCCGCTTACGGGCTGCAAATAATCGACCAGTTCGATGAAAATGACGGCAACCAAAGCCCAGAGGGCTTTTTGATAAAAACAGAAAAAAAAAGGGTCCCTTCCTGGAACGAAATACCTGTTATATTGCACTTGAAATAAAACATGTTTATGAACTTCCGATTCAGCTTCCATCAAAAAGCAGCGTATTTCGCTCTGTTTCTGGCTTTGTTTTCCTCTTCCTGCCATAAGGACGACAAGGAGGCAAAAACCTTTACCTTTGAAAAAGCCTATGGGTGGGATTGTGCCAGCGGAGTAGACTGTCAAGACGTATTCGAACTGGAAATGACCAAAGGCAGCCTGTCCGATTTCGAAGCGATCCAGGTCAGCGAAGGTTCCGTATTGCAAATGGCCCTGTACGCTCCTGGCGTTGCTTTAGGCGGCATCAATCTCCTGACAGGAACCACGAAAGAACTTGGATGCATCGACCAGTCTGATTGCGACAAGAATGCCAAAGGCCAGACAGCCAAACAAATTCAGGCGCCTAAAGACGGAGTCTATTTCCTCGCCATCACCCGAAACTACGGATCCAGTTGCGGTTCCGACGGCACATACTTGCTTCGGATTACTTCCAATGGCGAATTCAACCTAAAGAACCAAACCGGCAACGACATTGCTACCAAAGCCTCCGGCTTTGAATGTATTCCGTAGGTGGTAAAAACGTTTAGGAGTTTAGGAGTTTAAGCGTTTAGGCGTTCCCTAAACGCCTAAACGCCCCAACGCCTTAACGTCATTCCACCCTTACCCTTCCCCCGGCTGAATGGCTGCTGAATTCCGGAGCGTACATGCACTGGATCGTGGTGATACCGTTCGAAAAATCGCCGCGGTGATTAACCCTTACCGGGTATTCAAAAACGTAAGTCCCTCTGGGGAGGAAATCGATAAAGAAGTTGGTCGCCACATCCCCTGGACTTTCGTAAAAGCCAAGACCAGATTTCCACTTATAGCCGCTGAGCGGGTTGATGGGTTCCAGCCCGCTGCCCCGCATATCCTTCAGGTGAACATACTCCATCTGCCGGTCTACCCGGAGTTCCAGCCGGACGACCAGCTTATCACCGGGTTTCAACGGATGGGCAGCATCCACTGTCTGGAGAATGGGCCCTTTGTCGGTCAGGACCTCCTTGAACCATTGTTTTTTCAGCGTCAGCGGGGTTTCTTCAAAGGTTTTGATCTGGTCCAACTGCTCGAAATACTGCCAGTACAAACCGCCCCATGCGATGGAGGAATTGGGGTTGGTCAGCGAGACTGTGGCCATTTCGGTTTGAATATCCTTTCCTTCCCAACGCAGTTTGTAATACCCTGTACCGGGTTCGGCCGATTTTTGCGCAGCAGCCAGGCGGGCGGCTACGACCTTTTTCTTCCTAATCTGCGGAAACGCCACCTGAACGGGTTTATCCTCGGAGAGCCATTTATTTCCGCTCCCCGTTTGCAACAGAGAATAAACTGCTTCGGCCGTGGCTTTAGTCGTCGCCCAATGGTTGGTCTGTTTGTGCTTAAGGAGCCAGATCTTCATTTCATCGACCTCGGCGGCGTTTTCCCCTACTTCGTGAAAAGCATCCATAATCAGGCATTGCGCCTCCACCGGATGCTCAGACCAGAACATCCCCCGGGGCGTTTTCCAATACATCCCGAGCTCCTCGGAGTGCAGGGCCCTTTCGCGCAAAGAGGCAATAATTTTTTCGGCCACTTCCTGCTCCGCAAAGCGGTTTAGTGCAATGGCGAGCATCCCCTGTTCCATCAGCCCTTTTTTGTTCCAGAACTTCTTCGCCTGCTCCAGGAAATAGGTAAAAGCGGTTTCCGCCTCTCCGGAAAGCCCCTCCAGACCCTGGAACGAGCGCGCGTACAAATAGTGGACGATGATGGAACTCAGGTGATCCTCTTCGGGTTTTTCCAATCCCTCCTGTGCCCTTTTCATGAGTTCCGCATAGGATTCCCTAACTTTCTCATCCATAAACCGCAGGCCATTTTCGATCAACTCCTGCCGCACGGGGTCCTGAGCGATGTTGAGATAGTCCAGCTTGCCCAATCCGGCGATGATATGCTGCGTGATGAACCAATCTTCTGGTCCGCCCTGAAACCAGGGAAATCCTCCGGATGCCGATTGTTTTTCCTGCAATTGAGCCAGGGCTTTAGCCTGTTCCATGCGCATCCGGTTGAGGTCGAATAACAGCGCAATATTCTTGCGTTGCGCTTCCTCCTGCCTTGAATCCAGCACCCAGGGCGTTTCCTGGAGGAGAAGGGATTTGAGTTCCTGGTTCTTAGACAACTGGCTTTCCAACGCGCCTTCGTTCTTCCATTGTTCCAACATGGCCTTGATTCTGGGCGCTCCATCCAGAACCGATGAAGCCAGGGTATTGGCATAATACCGGCTAAAGATCTGCTCCGAACACTCATAGGGGTATTCCATGAGGTAAGGCAACGCCTTGACGGCCAGCCAGGCCGGGTTGGAAGTCATTTCCAGGGTAAATCCATGCGGGGTAAGCGTTTTAGACGAAGCGGAGGCCTTCATGGATTCAAGCGTAAACAAACGGGTTTTTCCACCCCGCACATAAACCGGCAGCGTTTCCGTCACCAGCATTCGGTTGATGAGAACTGGCAGGGTGTTTTCTTCTGCATCAGTGAAGTCGCCCGCCGTTGCGCTGACGCGGTAGGTCAGGGCGCCAACTTTGCCTTCCGGGACCTTGATTTTCCAGAACAGCGGCGCCGATTGGCCGGTTTGGGCTTCGAACCCCAGGGTGTTGGAGGCATTTTCAAATTCGGCGTCTACGGGGCGCATCGTCAGCGCATCGAATAGTTCCAATTTCGCGCTGCCCTTTAATGGTCCCTTGCTCAGGTTGCTCACCTTGGCGCTGAATTCAAACAGGTCGCCTTCGCGCAGGAAGCGGGGCGGATTGGGCAGCACCATCAGATCCTTGCTCGTCGTCACTTCCCGGGAGGAAATGGCCGTTTTCAAGTCGGCCGTGTGCGCCAGGGCCAGGAATTTCCAGCGCGTCAGGGCTTCGTTCATGGTGAATTTGATCACCACAGCGCCCTGGGCGTCGGTATATAATTGCGGGAAGAAAAACACGGTTTCTTTCAGGTTGGACCGCACTAATGGCGCAGGCGGCACTTGTGGCTCCTGGGGAGCGGCAAACAGTTCATTCTCCGCCTCAGCAAGAGGCGGGGGCGGCGGAGGCGGACCTGCTGAATCGGCGACCGAGCGCTTCATCGCGGGCATATCCGCTGCTTCAACGTCCATACTTCGAAACGCCATCGCGGCATACATCCTTGGAGATTCCGAAGCCATTAATCCAAACCAGTTCAGCTTCGGATACGTTTTCTCCATCGATTCGGGCCATTTATGCGGCACGTACAGGACCCCGCCGATTTCAGAAAATTGCTGCGGCGACCAGGATCTGGAAGCAAACCCATCCGATGGGTAAAGGTCCAAAGCCCAGTTGTTGGGATTAAATTGATCCAGGGAAGCGTCGTACATAGCGGCTAGCAGTTCGGCGGCCACCCGCTCCCCTTCCGGTCCGGTAAGGCGAATACGCCATTCTTCCGTCTGACCGGGAAGCAGTTTATCCCGGAAAGTCTGGTACTCAATAGCCAATTGCTTATTGGTCCAGGGCACATTTAGCCTTGGGGAAACGGAAAAAGCCCGGTTATGCCGCACATAGCTCAGGTGGAAAAAGATATTCCCCCGATCCTCCTCCTCTACCCGGAAGGCGTGCTTTTCCCATTGATTGACAGACACCCAACGGGATTCCAGGATCCGGCCATCGCGCTCTTTCTCCAAATAAAGCGAACCTGGAGCATAACTGCTTGCCATCCATAGCTCTACATTTTCTTCGGGCGCTGCGGTCTCCTTGGAAAACCGGTTCCACATCAGGATGCCGGCAGGCAGTTTTCCTTCTGCGCTGTCAAACATTTTTATCAGCTCTCTGATTTCTAAACGTTTACCCTCTGAATCCACCATAGAAACCGCCACCTGATAATATCCCGGCGACAGATTGCCCACGGGAATCTGGAGGGAATCCGATTGCCCGGTATCAAAAGCGCCCTCCCAAACCTGAGATTTTTGAGCCCACTGAGCGGGATCGTCTTCCTTTCCGTAAGCGAAGAAAGGGAAATCCTTCCGGAAGGCAGCCTCTGTAATGGAGGGACGGTCGGGGCTATCCCAATAGCGTTTCAGGAACAAGCGGTTCGGCGCATCCAGGGTGAAGATCTGCACCCGGCCTTTTACGGGAATCGGCTGCCCGTCGAGGTTTTCGGTCCGGATACGCATAGCCTCCGGCTGGCTCCGATCCTGCCATTCGGGGGATTCCAGAGAGGCCCTCATCGACACATAGCCTACATTGACCCAACGCTCGGCGGAGTGCGTCTCGCCAGTGACGTCCACTACATCGGCATAAACGCGAAACTGGAATTCAGGCAACTGGTCTTTATCTGCCTTGGGATCGGCAAGCGCGTCAAAGGTAATAGCGAAAACACCCTGGGCATCGGTGAGCGTTTCCCCTTGCGCGATCTCCATAGAAGGAGAAAATGGAGCAATTCCCCGCCACCAGGACCACCAGGGGAAACGCGTTTCGCGAACCACCCGATAGGCTACTTTGGCGCCGTCGACCGGATTTCCGGCGAACATGACGGCTTTGCCCTTTACAATGACCTCCTCATTCAGCTTTGCCCGGCCTTCCAGGGGCTCGAGTTTTACCTCAAACCGGGGGCGCTTGTATTCTTCTACCAGAAACGATTTCCACGATTCACCCAAACTGGACCGCATGCTCATTTCTCCCAGGAGACTACCCTGAGGAGCGGTAAAATTCCCCTGGAAAGAACCAAACGCATTGGTGGTCAGATCCAGGGCAGCCACTTCCTGGTCGTTGACGTCTTTCAGGGTGACCCTAACCTTGCGGTTGGAGAGGGTCTTTACTCCCCCCCGCCGGGGCATACCCGACGTTACAATGCCTTTAAAATATATGGTTTGCCCAGGCCGGTATATGGCCCGATCCAGAAAAAAATGCGTTTCGATATGCTCCGTTTCTTCTTCCTCCCCATAATAAGCGTAATAGCGGTCGGAAAAACCCAGGACATCCCCGTTTTTTTCCAGGCGCAGGGAAAAGCTGTTTTGCCGGGAAGCAAACCGCACCAAACCATCCGGGCCGGTTTTGGAATGACCGATCTCCTTCTTCGTTGTAGTCCGTTGCTGGTAGTCGTAAGACTCCTCAAAAAGCGCCGCGTTGACGCCTTCGAGCGGCGTTCCTTTATCGCGGTGGACCACCAGGAATTCCAATTGGTTGGAGGAATTGGAACGGTTGTAAAAATAGGCCAGTTCGGAAACGGCAAAGGTGATCCAGGAATAATTCGGTATCTCCTTCTTACTGGGAAGAACCTCATTGGAAAAAAGGAGCACATACTGACCCAAAGAGAGTGGATCGAGTTTGATTTCGGTGGCATGATCTTGAAAATCGCCGTCGTCGGGAAGCGAGGCGCTCCAGGATTTTTGGGGTTTAAAAGAGGCTAAGAACGACATCGCCTTTTCCCGCTCCAGGTCTTTGAGTTTGGTTAATTCCTCTTCGGTCAGCCGAAGGAGGCGGAGGTGGATACTGGAGACATTCTGAAAGGACGCGCGCAGCAAGGACGGCTTATTCGGCAGCAAAACGTGTTCCATTTCCACCCGGAGAGAAGGCTGAGTGATTTGGGCAATCAGGCTTGCGCATCGGGAAGCGCCGTAAGAACCGGGAAAGCGGCGAATGGCTTCCTCCGCCAATTGTTTGGCTTTCTGCTTGTCCAGGCGGTGGGGTTCTCCTTTTTCCGGGTTGTAATCCAGACCGGATTGAAAAAGCTGGTCTGCCCGGTAAAACAAGGCTTCCGCTATGCCGGTTTGTTGAGGAAACTGGGCTTCCAGGCGCTGGAGTGCCAGGACGAAAAGTTCGTCCTTCTGGGGATGTACCGAATGTTCGCGTGCAAAAACCAGACGCCGGATATCGGCGTCAATCCGGGCAGGAATCTGGTTTTCCTGTATTTTCCGGGCAAGCCAATCCTGGAACAAGGTCAACGCCTGATATTCCCAGGAAGCGGTATCGCGCGTAGAAAAGGCAAATTCCGAAAAGGCAGGCGCATCGGCAAATGCCTCGGGCTGCTGGATATAAAACCGGTACGCCGGGGAGGAAACAAACGACCGGCTGTCGGTGAAATAATCCAACGCCCGGTCAACCAAAAGATCGTATAGGGAATTCCAAAGTCCTTGTGTATTCTTTGCAGGCAAGAGTATAACCCCAAAATCCTGGATAGGGACCGAAGGCAGCCGGGAGTCGGCTAACGAAGCCAGGAATAGTCTGGCGCTTTCTTCCTGGAACCGCGCTGCCGTCCAGGTGCGAATGTCTTCACCGGTATCGCCGGCTACATTGGTGCGTTCCTCGATTTCCCAGGAATGTTGCTGAAGATACCCCTTGTATAAATCCGCCAGCATGGATTGAAGCATGGGCTGAACCGGGAAGGGCGCCGATTCCATTTCCCTGCGCAAGGAGGTGATAGCCGTTTCGTAGCCGTCTTCTTCCAATTCGCTTTGAAACCGGGTCCGATAAAGAACGGTTTTGATCACCTGAGCGGTCTTACGGTCGGCTTTGGCCCTGCGGTATAATGCGTCGACTTTTTCGAGGGCGGAGCGCAACAACCCATCGGATTCCAGCGAATCAATTTCCGTCCATTCTTTAGGGTAGTCCGGATCTTTCATAGGTTGTTCGTCTTGCGCATGAAGCGGTTGAAGCCACATTCCTAGGAAGCTTAAAGAGGCCAGGAATTTCCAGGGAATATACGATGATTTCATAGAAAGGGTTTGCGATGATGATGCATGGAATTTCAACCTACCGGGATATTCCCGTTAGCATTTCTTTAACAGATGCAAAAACCGGGAAGTTTGCACCTATAAGATACAAAAAAATGAACAATTATACCAGACGCCTAGTTTTGCGTCCGCAAATCCGGTCCATTGAGTGCAACGCGCCGGTATAGAGGATTATTGTAAACCCAACCCTCGCCCTAACTCCTAAACGCCCCAGCGCCTAAACGCCCTAACGCCCCAACGCTTTCACCCATTCCGGAAACGTTGAATATCCACCTCGGGGTCGGGGGGAACCCCGTTCAGCAATACCTCAGCCAAATGAGCCCCCCAAAACGGCGCCAAAGACGCCCCTTTGGTCCCCAGTCCATTAAATACCGCCAACTGAGGATGCTCCGGATGAATACCCAGCAACGGCCGGCGGTCCGGGACGGTGGGACGGATGGCCGCCCGGTGGTCTTCCACTACAAAAGGGGCTTTCAATGCCCGCTGAAGCACGTTTTCCAGCCGTTCCCGCTCCCTGGCGGATGGCAATGCGTCCTCAAATTCGCGAAGGTAAGAAGCCCCAACCCAAAACCGGTCGCCGGTATACGGAGCGATAAAGACTTTATGCTTAAAAATCCAATCTCGGGGAAATCCGGGGATGCGAATCAGGAGCACTTCGCCTTTATTTCCTTCCATAGGCAGGTAATTGAAAAAGGGGTTTCTGTGCAGGCCATACCCTTCGCAAAATACGACCCGCTCCGCCTGAAGGCCTTCGTACCGCGCCTTTCCGTTTTCCAATATCAACTTCGAATAGTCGAATGGTTCTGGTCTAAGCCACCCCTCCCCAAAGCCCCAGGCGGCAAAGGCAGAAAGTAAAGCAGCAACTTCTACCTGGCCGGACTCCCTGATTTGGCCAAACCCATACGCCGGTTGGATAAAATCCAGGATAGGGCCCTCGACAGGCTCCTCCATGAGGTATCTGGAATATTCGGGATTCCTTGCTCTTGCTGCCCAATCGTTATCCTCCTTTGCCGAGAAAAGAGCCCGAATAATGGGCCGGCGTTGGAAAAAAGGTTGCCGGAATTGTGCTTCCAACTCCGCATACGTTTTTTCCGCAAAAGGAATTAATTCGTCGATCCGCCAGGACTTCGCCAAACGGCGCCCGGTAATGGGATTGATCAAACCCGCCGCCTCCGCTGAAGCCCCGCCGCAGTGGGCATCATCGATGATAACTACCGAAGCGCCCGCTTTTTTTAAAAAATGGGCCAGCAAGCTACCTGCTAAACCTTGGCCGATGAGGAGGAAATCGAAATGCATATGCGTTTAGGCGTTTAGGCGTTGGGGCGTTTAGGCGTTAGGGCGTTGGGGCGTTTAGGCGTTGGGGCGTTTAGGCGTTGGGGCATCTTCACGCCATACGCCTAAACGCCTAAACCCCTAAGCGCCCTAACGTTTCCAATTCCATTTGGACCTTTTTCGGCAGGCTTTTCACCACCAGATCGTAGGAGTGATCGATAAGTTCCATTAAAAACCGATCGGGTAAGCTTCCGGTGAAATCGATCGTATTCCAATGCGCTTTGGCCATATGGTAGCCGGGGTGGATTTCTTCGTATTCCTCTCGTAATTCTATAGCCCGGTCGGGATCGCATTTGAGGTTCACGGTAAAAACGGAGCTGTCCAGGCCTGTCAGGGCAAATATTTTCCCCATGACCTTGTAAGCCAGGGTGTACTCGTCGAAGGGGAAGGTTTCTTCCACTCCTTTTTTGGACAGGCAATACGATTGGAATTCTTCGATATTCATTTTAATGAAAGTTCAAGGGTGCAAAGAAATGCTACTACCCACCGCCACTACACTCCTCTTAGCCCAGGAAATATAGCTAAAATCCAGGATTACTTCGCCGGGAGTTGAGAAATTCAAAATTGGAGCGTATTTTTGCAGCCCTTTCTTCTTGGTCCCATAGTTCAACGGATAGAACGGAAGTTTCCTAAACTTTAAATCCAGGTTCGATTCCTGGTGGGACCACCATTTTATAAAAAAAAACAGCCAGTTCCAAAAACGGAACCAGCTGTGGCGTTTTATGCCAGGGTGGGAATTAATCTGAAACCCTTTGATTAACTTTCTACCATTGACCCCCAAGTAAAGCTTGGGAGGGGGACTTCCCAAAACGATTGCCTTTCAAAGCGCTATGCATCAAAATTATATGGATTAGTTAAGGAGGCCTTCACCTATACTACCAAATAATTGAACAATCCTGTCAATAAAAATCCTATGCGTCAAAAGGCAAGGCGTTTATTCCCACTTTTTGTCTTTTCGACCAAAAAGGGGAAAAAATATTCGATTCCTATTGGAATAATAATCTAATTTAAACTGTTTTGCTACTGGGTATCAAAATTGCCGGATAAAATTCTGCGCCTATGGAATTGCCGAAAAAGTTTTACGCTCGCCAAGTCCTCATTGACCCCATTGAAAATCGCACTGTTTTTTGCCTGCCGGAAGCAGAGCTGAGTATCTATGAGACCCGCACCAATGCCCATGGGGTCGAATTCCAGTTCGCTTGCCCCATGCTGGCCTGCATGATTGCTGGCAAAAAAGTGATGCACCTGCAGCACAAAGCCTTTGACTTTGTGCCTGGCGAATCCCTCGTTCTTGCTCCCGGAGAAAAGATGCGTATCGATTTTCCGGAAGCTTCTATGGAAACCCCAACGCAATGTCTCAAACTGGCCTTCAGCGACCACCTGATCAACCAGACGCTGCTGCGGATGAACGAAACCGCCCCACGGCTGGAGGAACACGGGGATTGGGCCTCCACCGCCTCCAGTTTCCATTTTACCAACGATATTGCCATCCACCAGATTGTGGAACGCCTGCTGTGGCTGGTCACCGAAGACCACCCCTCCAAAGAGCTCTTCGCCGGCTTCATGCTCCAGGAACTGATCATCCGGTTGACGCAGACAGAGGCCCGCAACCAACTCCTCGGAAACGCCGTTGCACTACAACATAAATCCAGGCTTGCCGCTGTCATCAAATTTATCCAGGACAACCTGAACGATCCCCTATCCATCGACCAGCTCAGCAAACACGCCCATATGAGTCAGGCCCACTTTTTTCGGACGTTCCGAACCGAACTCGGGGTGTCTCCGGTGGATTTTATCAATGCCGAGCGCATCAAACTGGCCAAATCCTTGCTTCGCATCCCCAATAAAAGCATTTACGACATTTGCTTTGATTGCGGTTTTAACAATGTGTCTTACTTTAACAAAGTCTTCAAACGAGCTACCCATCTCACCCCGTCCGAATACCGCTTGCAAGCGAAAATGCGATAGACTTCCGGATTAACACCCACGAGACGAAAGTGTTCCGTTTGAGAAAACCCTGATCAATGACCTGGATTGTTCCTTTACTCCTGTCTGCCCCTCTGCCGCCAGACACGCTCCCGGCGCCGCCACGGATGGAAATCCAGTGTTCCGACCCGGCACTGGAAAGCGCCTTCTATTGGGCGCAATCCAAAGCCTTGTCTTTTGTACAGACCGGAAAACAGGGGCCCATCAACGTTTGGAAGCAAGGGCAAGAGGCGGTGATAAAAACGTATATTCCGAGCTACTGGGCGGGTTATCCACTGCGGACGGCCTTTTACTCCCGCGATTTTTGTCACCAGGCGGTTGGCGCCCATTTGCTTGTGCTGAAAGAGGAGAATTTTTCCATGCTCCGGGCCTTCGCCCAATCCGCAAACCCCTCAACCAAATGGTATCCGCTCTGGGCGATCAATTTTGACGGCTCCCCATATACCCTGGATTACCACCACGACGGCGATTTCGTTCGGGAAGTACCTGCCGTATTCGAACTGGTGGAAAAAATAGCCCAACTTTATCGCTGGACCGGCGACCCCAGGTATTTGGCAGACTCCTCCTTATGGCGGTTCGCTACAAAAGCCCTAACGGACTTTATCGACCTCCACGACCAACAATTCCCCAATGGGGTAGCCGAGGGAACTGGCACAGGGGACATCTTTGCAGGCGTAGCCACCTACAACGAACAACCAGACGCACCTTTGATTGAAGCAGGTGACGGCCTGGCCTGCCAGTACCAGGCTTTCCTGGCATTTTCCGATTTAGCTGCATGGAGAAAAGAGCGATCCCTGGCCAGGCAGTTTGCTCAAAAAGCTGAAATGCTGAAAGCGTATTTCCATTCGGATTGGGGCATTCGCAACACCGATTGGTATAACAGAGGCTACATCGCCGGGCCCAAACCCATCAGCGGCTGGGGTAAAGAAAATTCCTGGTTCCTTCTGACGAAAGGATTGGCCGATCCCACTTCCCTCAGAACGCACCGCTACCTGGAATTCATCAGCGAGCGCCTCGACTCCAGGGAGGATATCCCGGATAACATCGAAGCGTTGACCTATATCCCCGAAACCTTTTTCCGCTACCACCGCAACGAACTCGGCTGGAAATGGATGAAGCACATAATTCATCAAATAGACCAAACGCATGCCCAATCCAGCCTCACCGGCGCCAACGGCAACTACCCGGAAGTATCTTTTGCGCTGATTTCCAACGTGGTCGAACATCTTATCGGCCTGACGCCAGAGGCAGGCAAACGCCGGCTCCGCACCCTGTCCCACTTGCCCGATGATTTGGAATCGCTGGAGGTACGCCATATTCCGATTGGCAACGGACTTTTTTCGGTCGCCCATTCCGGGCGGACGTCCTCTAAACTCACCTACCAAAAAGGCAGCGCTCCGTTCCTTTGGCAAGCTGCCTTCCCCGGAAATTACAAGCAGGTTACCATAAACGGAAAGAAAAAGCGTTGCCGTTATACCCAGGATTTTGGTCAGGTAATTTCCTATACACCGATTCGGATCAAACCGAAAAAGACCGTAATCGTTGAGGTCCTCCCACTCAGATGACCAGCCCGGACCTTGAGCATTCGCGTTAGAAAATGCAAAACAGGCTCCAACTCCTCAACTCCATACCCTCGCAATTTCTCTACTTCGCAACTCCGTTACTCCGGTACTCCACTACTTCACAACCTCGCAACTCCACAACTTCACACCCCCGCTGCTTCGTTACTTCGCTGCTTTTTTCATATCTTTAACCAAACCAAAAAAATCCATCTCCATGGCCAAATACACCCTTACCATCAACGAAAAACCGTACACGGTAGAAGCAGCCCCCGACACCCCGCTCCTTTGGGTGATCCGCGACCTGGCAGGCCTCACCGGTACGAAATACGGCTGCGGAATCGCCCTGTGCGGCGCCTGCACGGTCCATCTTAACGGACAACCCGTGCGATCCTGCATGATGCCCGTCTCTTCTGTGCGCGCCTCCCAGAAGATCACGACGGTGGAAGGCCTTTCGGAAGACAACAGCCACGCCCTCCAGCAAGCCTGGATCGAAGAACAAGTCCCCCAGTGCGGCTATTGCCAGAGCGGTATGCTCATGAGCGCCGCCGCCCTGCTCCGCGCCAAGCCCTCCCCTACCGACGAAGACATCGACTCCGCCCTCGCCGCCAACCTCTGCCGCTGCGGAACCTACCCACGGGTGAAGCGGGCCATTCATCGGGCCGCAGAGAATATGAAAAAGTGATTGGTGACTAGTGATTAATGGTTGGTGATTAATGGTTAGTGCCAGGAAATAAATACCACCAACCACCAACCACTAACCACTAACCACTAACCACTAACCACCAACCACCAACCACCAAAAAAAACATCATGTCCAACCATACCACCACCCGCCGGGAATTCATCAAGACCGCTTCCGCTGCCGGAGCATTCCTGGCAGTAGGCCTGAGCGGGGCCGGGAAAATCCTGGCCATGTCTCCATTTTCGCTGTTAGGCAACGAAGCCGAAGGCGAGATCGAACTCAACACCTTTATCCTCATTACCGCCGACAATCAAATCACCCTGTTCAACCCCAGGCCGGAGATGGGCCAGGGAACCTTCCAGTCGATGCCTGCCCTGATCGCTGAAGAACTCGAAGTATCCCTCAGCCAGGTGACGGTGCGCATCACCGATGGCCAGCCAAAGTACGGGTGGCAGCAATGGGTAGGCGGTTCCAACTCGGTACAAGGTAGTTGGATGCCCCTGCGCAAAGTAGGCGCTGCGGCGAAGGAAATGCTGATCCAGGCCGCCGCCAAGCGATGGAAAGCGGCCGCAGCAGATTGTTATGCCGAAAACGCCAAAGTCCTGCACCGGCCTTCGGGCAGGAGTCTGACCTACGGGGAACTCGTGGCGGATGCTTCAACCCTGGACGTTCCCAAAGAACCCAAACTGAAAGACCCCAAAGACTTCAAGATTATCGGCAAATCCCTGCCCCGGCCAGAGATACCCTCCAAAGTCAACGGCGCTGCGATTTTCGGGATCGACGTGAGCGTGCCCGGTATGTTGTATGCCACGGTACAGCATTGCCCTCTCATTCACGGCAAGCTGGTAAGCTTCAACGAGGCAGAGGTACGTCAAATGCCCGGCGTCAAGCACGTGTTCAAGGTGCTGCGCCCCATGCCCCATAAATCGGTGGAAGGGGTTGCGGTTGTAGCCGATACCTTCTGGCAGGCCCTGAAAGCCCGGCAGGCGCTGCAGATTGAATGGGACAACACCGGGTACGAAACCATTTCTACAGAAGATTATTTCGCCCAGGCCCGCAAAAAAGCGGCAGAAATGGACGGCCCTTCTTACGACGACGCCGTAGGCGACTTCAAAGCCGCCTGCAAAACGGCAAAAAAAACGGTGGAGGCTGTATACCAAACGCCTTTTGCTGCCCATGCGCCTATTGAACCAATGAACGCCACCGCCTTGGTACAAGGCGACAAGGTAGAAATTTGGGTCCCGACCCAATCCCCACTCGGCGTTAAAGACGATGTTAGCAAGCATCTGGGCATCCCAAAGGAGAATGTCCAGGTACACGTCATTTTCATGGGCGGTTCTTTTGGCCGCAAAAGCTACCATGATTTTGCAGTGGAAGCGGTCCTCATCGCCAAACAAGCCGGCGCTCCGGTCAAACTCATTTGGACCCGGGAAGACGATATGGTCAACGGCCCTTTCCGTCCAGGGATGATCAATGCCCTCAAAGGCGGGTTCGACGCCCAGGGCAAACCCATCGCATGGGAGCACAAAATCACCGGCGCCTCCCTGAACGGCCAGATGGAGAAACTCGACCTCAACGGGAAAGTCGATGCTTGGGCGGCTGAAACTGTCGACCAAAACACCAGCCCCTATGCGATTCCCAACCGCCGCCAGGCGTTTATCTGGCAGCCTACCGATATCCCTGTTTTGTGGTGGCGCTCGGTATACGCTTCCACCAACGCCTTTGCCCAGGAGAGCTTCGTCGATGAAATGGCCCATGCCGCCAAAAAAGACCCGCTCGATTTCCGCCTGGAATTGCTGAAAGCGCAGCCCCGCTGGATCAACGTCCTGGAAATACTGGCCGAAAAAACGGATTACCGCCGGCAGCGGGCGGCAGGAAAATCGATTGGTATAGCGATTGCCCATTCGTTTAACACCACGGCTGCGTGGGCGGTCACCGTCTCCAAGAACGCAGGAGGGGGCGTTCGCATCGAAAAAGCCGTCAGTGTGATCGACTGCGGCATGGTCGTCAATCCCGACACCGTAGCCGCTCAAACCGAAGGCAACGCGATCATGGCTATGTCGGCCGCCCTGAAACCCGGCATCACCTTTACCGCCGGCGAAGCCCAGGAAACCAATTACCATCAGTATCCCCTGCCTTCGATCGGCGAAACCCCGCCCATTGAGGTGCATATCGTCCCCAGTCAGGAAGCGCCCGGCGGCATTGGCGAGCCCGGATTGCCGCCTTTCGCGCCCGCGCTGTTCAACGCCGTCTTCCTCGCTACAGGAAAACGGGTGCGGACGTTGCCGGTGGATTTGGGGAGTGTTTAGGGGTTTAGGGGTTTAGGGGTTTAGGCGTTTAGGCGTTGGGGCGCTGGGGGTGAACCTTCCATCTGGAAGGAATATGCCCGATTTATCGAGGCTCAGCGTAGCGATGCGCGTTTTGTGGAGACCATGAGACTTGAAGTTACGTCGGCAGTAAAAAGACTTGGCCTGAATAAATAGTTAGCCCAACAATCCAGCCTCCTGGGTGTCGGCATGTCGCCAGTGGTTACGTTCGCTGTAACTGCCATCCCCTTTCAAAATCCCGCGCTTTCCTTCCGGAATCCCGAAAGATTCTTATTTTAGCCCATCGCCAAACATAACCCGGCGTTAACGCCTTAAAACAAAATGCTATAGCATGAAAAAACAGGTAGTTGTTCTTTTTGCAGGCCTTCTGGCCTTGTCTCCACTCCTTGGACAGAAAAAATCCGCAAAATCCGCTCCGGCGCCTGCTCCGGCTACTGCCGCCGCTCCGGCGCCCGACCTGGGCGCTTTTAAAGCCATGCGCTGGCGCAACATCGGCCCTTTCCGGGGAGGCCGCTCCAACGCCGTCAGCGGAATCCCCGCCAACGACCAGGTATACTACGTGGGCTATACCGGCGGGGGGCTCTGGAAAACGATGGATGCCGGCCTGAACTGGACCAACATCTCCGACGGCCAGTTCAAAACGAGCTCCGTAGGCGATATTGCCGTTTCGGAAGCCGATCCCAACGTCATTTACGTGGGCATGGGCGAACACGCCGTGCGGGGGGTGATGACTTCCTACGGCGACGGCGTATATAAATCTACCGACGCCGGAAAGACCTGGAAAAACATGGGCCTCCCTAAGTCGCGCCATATCACCGATATCGCCATCCACCCAGAGAACCCCGACGTAGTTTGGGTGGGTGTGCAGGGGGCCCTGCACGGCGCCAGCGAAGAGCGGGGCGTGTACAAATCGACCGATGGGGGCCAAACCTGGAAGCGCACGCTTTACGTAGATGAA
This sequence comes from Haliscomenobacter sp., assembly GCA_016707205.1. Classification (GTDB taxonomy): domain Bacteria; phylum Bacteroidota; class Bacteroidia; order Chitinophagales; family Saprospiraceae; genus JADJPL01. The sequence continues at coordinate 457,720 of JADJHZ010000001.1, forward strand.
AACACCGGCGTGTCCAGCTTGTCGATGGATTACAACAACCCGCGCATACTTTACGCCGCTACCTGGCAGCACCGGCGTTACCCCTGGAAAGTGGAAAGCGGCGGACCGGGTTCCGCGATCTGGAAGTCCGTGGACGGCGGAGAAACCTGGAAAAAATGCACCGAAGGGCTTCCTGCGCTTATAGGCAAAAGCGGGGTATCGGTGTCCAGAGCCAACCCCAACCGCGTGTTCGCTATCGTGGAAGCGGAACGCGGCAAAGCCGGCCTGTACCGCTCCGACGACGCCGGCGCCCGATGGACCCTCCTGAGCACCAATAACGACCTCATTTCCCGTTCCTGGTATTACATGGAGGTGTTCGCCGACCCCAAAAACGCCGAGATCGTCTACGTCCTCAACGCCCCCATGATGCGCTCTATCGACGGAGGCCGAACCTTCAACAATATCCGCGTTGGGCATGGCGACACCCACGACCTGTGGATCAACCCAGCCAATAGCGACAATATGGTCCTCGGCGACGACGGCGGCGGCGAAGTGACCTTCAACAGTGGCCAGACCTGGTCAACCCAGCGCAACCAGCCTACCGCCCAGTTTTACCGCGTCAATACCGACAACCTCTTCCCCTATCGGGTGTACGGTGGCCAGCAGGACAATACTTCGGTGGTCATATCCAGTCGGACGAATGGCGGTGGGATCACGGAATCCGACTGGTTCGTGGGCCCCGGCTGCGAAAGCGCCTTCGTCGCCTTTGACCCCAACAATCCCGTGCTCCTTTATGGAGGTTGCTATCAGGGGCAAATCGACGTGCTCGACACCCGCACCAAAGAAAGCAAGGACATCCGGGCCTACCCTGCCCTGAACCTGGCGTACCAGCCCAAAGACATGAAGTATCGCTTCAACTGGAACGCGCCAATCGTGGCCTCGCCCCACGACCCCAGCGTGATCTACCACGCAGGAAACGTGCTCTTCAAAACGACCAACGGCGGCATGAGCTGGGAAGTCATCAGCCCGGACCTCACCCGCAACGACACCACCAAGCAAGGCCTTAGCGGCGGCCCCTTCACTAATGAAGGCGCCGGGGGCGAAAACTACAACACGATCGACTACGTCATCGAATCGCCCCTGGAAAAAGGCGTCATCTACACCGGAAGCGGCTGCGGCCTGGTGCACCTCACCCGCGACGGCGGCAAAACCTGGACCAACATCACCCCTGCCGGACTGCCAGAATGCCTGATCCATTCGGTCGAGGTGTCGCCTCACGATCCGGGAACTGCCTATATCGCCGCTACCCGCTACAAGTTCAACGACATGTCCGCCTTGTCCTACAAAACAATGGATTATGGCAAAACCTGGACCAAAATCGCCAGCGGGATCGACCCGGAGGATTTTCTCAAGGTGATTCGGGAAGATAAAAAAGTAAAAGGCCTGCTCTACGGGGGCGCCGAGCACGGTTTTTATATCTCCTTCAACGGGGGCGCCCATTGGCAGCGATTCCAGCTCAATTTCCCCGTAGTGCCTGTAACTGATTTGAAAATCCAAAATAATGACCTCGTTGCCTCCACCGCTGGCCGCTCGTTCTGGATTCTCGACGATCTCAGTCCGGTCCAGGAGTCTATGGGGCAATTTGCCGAAGCCAAAGCTAAACTGTTCAGTACGCCGCCTACCGTGCGCGTAGGCGGGGGCGGATTTGGCCGCTCCATGTCCGGGGTCGGCGAAAACCCTCCCGGGGGCATCGTCTTGAGGTATTATCTGAAGGAAAAAGCAGATACCAACCTGCTTAAACTGGACGTCCTCGATGCCGGCGGAAAAACGGTCCGCAGCTTCACCAATAAAAAAGACGACGCGTTTCAGGCATATCCCGGCGGGCCGCCCGCCCCGGCACTCCTTCCGTCCAGCGCAGGCATCAACCAGTTCGTCTGGGACCTGAGAACCGAAACCTCCCCGGGCGTACCCGGCGTATTCGTCTACGGCGATCATCGGGGATATCAGGTAGCCCCCGGCGCATACCGAATCCGTCTCCAATACCTGGGAGAAACCATGGAAACGAAAGTCGAATTAACCTCCGACCCCCGCGCAGCGAGTTCCAAAGCCGACTGGGATGCCCAGCAAACCCTTTTGGAACGCATCAGCGCAAACATCAAAGGGATTCACGAGTCCGTCAACGCCATGCGGAAGGTGAAAAAACAAATTGAAACCTACAACGAATCCATGAAGGGAATTCCCGGCTTCGAAGAACTCGTTACTATGGGGCAGGACCTGATCAAGAAAATCGACGCCTGGGAATCCAACCTCGTCGAGGCCCGCTCCAAAAATGGTCAGGACGTGATCAACTGGCCTAACCGCTTGAACGCCGATTTCTTCGACCTCCGCAGTTCCCTCGACACCCAGGACCCCCGCATCACCCAAGGCATCCGCGACCGGATGGCCGACCTGGAGTCCGAATGGACCAAACAGCAAAACGCCCTCGCCGAGTTGAAATCCAAAGATATGGCGGCATTCAACCAGGCGTTCAAATCGAAGAATATTCCGGCGCTCATTGTTCTGGAGAGACCGTGATTAGACGTTAGATGTTAGACGTTAGAGAGGGGGTTCATGCCTTGGCATGAACCCCCTCTCTTTTCATCTGGCGCGAGGCTCCGCCTCACTCACCTGGCGCGAAGCTCCGCCTCACTCATCTGGCGCGAGCTCCGCCTCGTGCCTAATACCTCTGTGAGGCTCCGCCTCGCTCCATTAATTCACTTTAACCAAAACCCCATTCCGATCCTCTACAACAAACGCCCCTGTGAAACCGGCTTGGCGGGCCTGAGGCAGAGCATTTCGGGCATCCTGGAGTGAGGAAAAGCCCCCGATGAGCTTCAGGGTAAGGGTTCCTTTTTTGCGGTCGACGATGGGGCCGATCAGGCTGGCACGAGCTCCGTTGAAGTTGGCCGGGTTGCTGTAAGCGCCAAGCTGGATCAGGTATTGCCCAGCAACAACTGGCCCGGGCTGGGGTTGAGGCTGAGGGGTTGGCGTCGTACCTCCTCCTTGTTCTACGACGATAAACGCCGTGTTGTAGCCGAGTTTTTTCACGCTGGGCAATTGGCGCTGGGCTTCCTCCCTGGTTTGGAAGGCGCCAACCCGTACCTTGTAAACCCCATTTTCAAAGAACGTATACACCGTGCCATAGGGATTCAGCTTGACAAACTGGTTCAGATCGGGGTTTTTACTCATGGCGCTCACCTGAATAGCAAACCCCTGCCGATCCGGACCTGGCGCCGGGCCAGGGTCTGGATTTGGCATAGGCTCATCGAAGGTAACCAATGGCGTGACGCCCAGAATATTTCGGTTAAACCCGTCGAAGGTATTTATATTCCGGCTCAGTTCGCGATACCCCTGAGCCGAGTAACTCAGTAAATACGTTGTATTGGCGCTCAGCGACAAAAAATATTGGCCGCTGCGATCGGAATTGACCTTAGTCGTGCTTCCTGTATTTAAATTCCGAACGGAAATCACCACTCCCGAGAGGGGTTGGCCGGTCCGGCTGCTAATCACGTTGCCAAAGTACTCCTCCCCTCTCCGGGTCAGGGCAATTTCCAGTTCCCGTCCATTTTGAATGGCGGCACTATTCAGTTGAACGCGGCTTTCCAGGTACCCCTCTTTTGTAATGATCAATTCGCAATTCATGCCCGAAGCGAAGGGGAATGAATATATGCCCTGCGCATCGGCGTTCACGGCATTCCGGTAGCCGCCGGCACTACACCCCGACAGATCGATCGAAGCGCCCGGAACCGGGGAACCGTCGGAGGCATTGACGATCTTCAAAACCAAATTCTCGTTGGCTTTGCCTACCCGGTACAAGTCTTCTGCGCCCCTTCCCCCGGAGCGGTTAGACACCAAAAAGCCGTAGTTTCGGAAGGTATCAAAGATAAACCCGTAATCATCCCTGGGAGAGTTCAGTGGTAGGCCGACATTGGAGACCTTTGCCCAGCGCCCCTCGCTTTGCTCTGCCAGAAAAATATCCAACCCGCCAAATCCAGAATGCCAGTCGGAGGAGAAATACAAATTGGTTCCGTCGAAAAAAGGACTGAGTTCATTACCTGGAGTATTCACTACGGGGCCCAGGTTGATGGGACGAGTCCAGGAATTCCCTTCGCGGTAGGAAATATAAAGGTCATACCCTCCATAGCCTTCCTGGCGGTCGCTGGCAAAAAACAGCGCTGACCCGTCGGCGGTAAAGAAAGGATATCCGGTTTTGCCTCCGGTATTATGCGGGAACGGCCGTTCGTTGATCCAGGAGCCTTCGGCATTGACTTCGGCGAGGTAAATATTTATTTCCGCTCCGGAGGCGGGAATTTGGCGCACGCCGCTGATGAAATTATGCCGGGTATAGGCAACAAAGCGGTTGTCGGAGGAAAAGGAAGCCGGGCCTTCTCCCACCTGCTGGCTTTGGTATTTAAGCATGGCGGGCGGCTGAAGAAACCCATCCAACCCCAATCTGGAGACAAACAGCTGGCTTCTGGAAACGCCGTCCCATCCGGAGGTAGGCCGCTGAATGTCGGTCCGGGAGGAGGCAAATACGATCTGGTCGCCCAGGAAGGCCGGTCCAAAATCGGCGGCCGTGGAGTTTACCCGCTCTTCTGCAACGGAATACTCGGCTGATTGGGCCTGCTGAAACCGGGCAAAATCACAGGACTGCGCAAATTGGTTCCCAATACTGGGGTCTGTTTTGGCATATTGCAGGTAATAATTTTTAGCCTCTTCGTAACGCCCAAGGGCTTTCAGGACGTGACCATACGCCAGAAGCGCCTTGGGTTCGACGTTGCGCTGACGAGCCAATTTGGTGTAATAATCTGCCGCCTCCTCCATCTGGTTGAGATTCCAGAAGCAATCGGCGATCTTGGCCAGCGCTTCCGGCTCGTCTTCTTTGCGTTCCAGCACCTGGAGGTAGGTTTCAATAGCCTGGGTATACGCCTTTAACTCGTATTGGTCGTTCGCTCTGCGGAGAAGGGATCGGTACGTTTGGGAGAAGGCAGGCAAACTCAGGCACAACAGCAAAAGGATCAGTAGGTTTTTCTTAATAGACAGCATAGCGGTATTTTTTAGAGGTTAGACGTTAGACGTTAGCTATTGGAACAGGTTCACACGTGGGTTGTAAGTTTGCACCAAAGAAATGTAGTTTCATTTCTTTCAATCTCTAACGTCTACCGTCCAACGTCTACCGTCTAACTTGATCAAATATACGATTTCCGGGCATTAAGCGGAAGAGCGGGGGTGAAATTAGGCAAAGGAAGACCAGATTAATACTTCGGGCAACGCACCCGGCGCCGTTCTTTAGCGGGATGAAAATAGGTCAATGCCACCTCAAAGGCGCCCCGGCTGTAATTGGACCGGCGAAGTGGAGAAGCCGTCACGTCGTAGCTGAACCCGAGGTTCCAGCGCTCCAATTCAAAAATGGCGGTAAAAATGAAGGCATCTAATCCGAGGTCCGGGCCGGAATTCGCTACCTGATTGCTTAGGTGAGCCCAGAGTCCCGCCCGAAGCGCCAGTTCTTTCCACTCCCGGTTGGTATATCGCAGATTGCCTCCTCCCGTAATGCTTAATGAAGGACCCTGGCGCATGACCATTGCCCCTGGAAGCAAGGAAAGCTGCTTGGTAAACGGCACTTCGCCCCCGGCGTGAACGGTCCATCTGCGATAAAGACGGGAGCCGGTTTCGTTCAGAAAGGTGACCTTGGGTTCGATGATGTGATGCATGGCGGCGCCGAGGAAAAAACTCTGATTATCGTCCCAAATCCCATACCACATGATCCCTGCGTGAAGGTCTGGAAGCATATTGCTGCGGTCGCCGGCAAAAGACTCGCCCGAAGGCGCTGAAAAATCAACGTCGTTATCCGCCGGATCGTATTGATTGGAAAACCAAAGCCGGTCAAAACCCAGACTATGCTGAGCAACCGACCCCTGGAGGCCGGCCACCAGAAATTGTTCAGGGGAACGCCCTTTGCCATTACTCATTTGTTTGATTAAAGAAGCGCTAAACGAGGCCTGGGTTCGAATATATTGGGCAGCGCCCGCTTCATCCTGTAAAGCGCTCCCCGACAGCGAGATATAGTCTTGCCGGGTCACGGCAAACCGGTGTTCATAACTCGCCGCATACGTACGGAAGGGGCGGTCCGACAATAAGGTCGGATACAGCACGCGGTAATTAACCGCCGCCCGAAACCGCCCTTCAAAAACCCCGTTAAACGCTGGGTTCACCTGCAACGGCGCCGCGTAGAATTGGGCAAACCGTGGATCCTGCGCCGTTAACCTGGCGCAGCCTATCCACAAAAACAGTAGAACAATGGCTGTCAGTTTGTGCATGAAGGGTTTTGCTTAAATGACTAATGAAGCCGGCCTTTGCCTTACCGGATTAAGGTCGATTGCCCTCTTTTCACTTCCTGGTATCCGTCAATATACTCCGCTTCCAAATACCAGACGTACACCCCCGGGTTTACCGGCTGGTTGCGAAAGATTCCATCCCAGCCAATACTGGGGTCATTGACAACGAAGCCCGTTCGCTCGTACACCAGCTCTCCCCAACGGTCAAACACCTGAAAGCGCAGGATGCGGGTTCCGTTGAGCCCATGCACCCGCAGGAGGTCGTTTTGCCCGTCGCCGTTGGGGGTAAATCCGGTTGGCACCCAAATGGCTCTATCTTTACGCACATTGACCGTCACCCGGTCGCTCGCTTCGCATCCGGCGCTGTCGATGGCCATTAGTTCATAGGAGATCGAATTTTGAGTCGTTACCACGGTTTTTTCGCAATCCGTACAACTCAGAGTGCCTTCGTAGGGCGCCAGCCAGGAAAAGCGAACCGCCCCCTGCTGCCCGGTCGCCATCGCCGTCAGGGTAAGCGTATCGCCCAGTTTAATCGCGTATTCATCCAATCCGGCGTCGGCCTCAAACGGAACCGGTTCCCGGACTACAGCTCGTTCAAAGACCTGGCATCCGTTAGCATCCCGAATGGTGATGTCGTAATTTCCCGCTTTCAGCCCGATAAGGGTTGGTGTCTGGCGGAAATTCTTCCCGTCGAGGCTATAGGAATACGGAGGCCTTCCTCCCGCTGCATCGATCAGTACGACGCCATCTCTTCCGCCATGGCAAGTGACCTCCCGGGTGTCCAAAGCAGCAGACAGACTGGAATTAGATTTAAGTTCCGCCGACCCGGTTCCCGAACAGCCTTTTGAATCCGTTAAAGTGACCTGGTAAAGGCCTGTTCCCAGCCCGGTGCGCTGAAGCCCCGCTCCTCCGTCTGACCATTGGATCTGATAGCCCGGCGTGCCTCCGCTGGCGATCACCTGCAAGGCGCCGGTTGCGTCTCCAAAACAGCGGTTGTTGCTGATCACAAATTGCACGCCAACGGGTGCGGGTTGCAGAACATCCGCTTCCCCTGTGCCAAAACAACCGAACTCGTCGGTGACGGTCACCCGGTATTTTCCCGCAAACAAGTTGGAAATGGACGATCCGCCAGAGGGACCAAGGGGGACATCCCAGCGGTAGGAAAACATCCGGGTATCCGCGTCTATGGAAACGACGGAAGCGGTTCCATCCGACCCTCCGTTACACCGGACATCCGTTTTCCCCGTTGTGACTTGAATAGGCCTTGGTTGCCTCAAATACCGGCTTTCCACCCCGACGCACCCGCCTGGATCAACCACGGTAACGCTGTACGTCAGGTCTCCTTTCAGATTGGCTATGCTTGGACCCGTAGCGCCGTTGCTCCAGAAAAAGGAAAACTGACTGAGGTTGGCGTTTGGCCTTCCGTTGATAAAATTAATACCTATAGCGCCGTTGCTCGCTCCGAAGCAAAACGGCGCGTTGACGATCATATTTGGATCCAAATCCGGGAGGTCCTGCAACTTAACGGCCGTATCCTGGGCGCAGCCGTTCGCGTCGGTTACAGTGACCTGGTAGGCAACAGAATCCAGGCCTGTAACTATTTCTCCGGACGTTCCATGGCTCCAGGCAAAGGAATAGGAAGCGGAATTCCCGCCTTGGGCGGTTGCCGAGGCGCTGTTTTTCTTTTCTCCAAAGCATCCCCTAGCGGTCTGTTGCGCCCGAATCGTCAGAAATTCAGCTGGCTCGGTAACGGTATTTTGGGAAAAGGCCATGCAGCCGTTGCGGTCGGTGACCGTAACTTCGAATTGTCCGGCAGGAAGGGAACGAAGGGTATCTCCTGACTGACCGGTGTTCCAAATCAATTGATAAGGCGCGGTCCCACCCACTGGCAAGGCGTTCATCTGTCCGTCAGCCCCGCCCCGGCACTTGACCTGGCTTGGAAGAAGGGTCACCTGTAGTTGTTTTGGCTCGGGGATCAAGCTATCGACGGTAATCCGGCATTGGTTGGCATCCGTTACCTGGACCTGTATTCGCCCTCCCGGGAGCATGGTCGCCAGGGGACCTACCTGCGCCAGAGGATCTGACCAAAGATATTGATAAGGGCCTGTCCCCCCACTTATTCCGATAATCGCTTCTCCGGTGTTCCTTCCCTGACAATCGACGGGTTCTACGATAAAAGAATCCACGCGCAAAGCCGAAGGCGCGGATAAATCGGTGCACTGAGTGACTGCACAACCGAGGGAATCGGTCACCGTCAGACAATATGCCCCGGCGCCCAATCCGGCCAAGGTATCCCTGCCTGTGCCGCTGCTCCAGGCATAGGCCAATGGCCCGGATCCTCCCCGAATGGTAGCCGCCACCCGCCCGTCGGCGATCCCCGCGCAGGAAGGATTTTTTGGCGACAACGTCAAAAGCAATTTCTCCGGGGAGGCCAGCGCAACCGAGTCCTGAAACGTACACCCCAGGCTATCGCGCAGGGTGAGTGTATAAGTTCCGGAAGCCAGGTTGGAAGCCAGGTTTCCGGAAGCGCCATGGCGCCAGGAATACGAATAGCTGCCTGTTCCCCAAACCCTTCCGCTTGAATTTGTCCGTTCGTATCTCCTGCGCACTGGATATCCTGAAGAACCCTCAAGGAGGCGTAAAGGCTATCCGGTTGTTCGATTGCTGCAAGTAACGTATCCGTACAGGCATTTTGATCCCGGACAATCACAAAATGAGGCCCTGCGGACAGCCCGGAGAAGGCGCCGGAATCCTGAAAAATGCCCGTTCCGTTTAATTGATATTGATATGGGCCAACCCCATTCATACCTTCCACCTCGATGCGGCCATCGGCATCCCCAAAGCACCGGACAGATGTCAGGTTCAGCAGGCGGCTGTCTATCGAACAGCCCTGAAAAACGCATCCTGCCGATCCTGTTTTTGCCCCGCAAAATAAGCTGCCCGAAGCAACCCCCGCCTGAATAATCAGCGAAAGGGAGTCATCAATCTGAAACCTCCTTCCGGGAAAGAACAAGGTATCGGATGCCGGAAGGGTAAACAAACTATCCCTCCCATTGATCTGAAACGCGAGGGTATACGTCCCGGCATCCGGAACCGAATTCCAGGAGAAGGAAGCGTTCCCGTTGCGGTCAAAACTGCAAACCACCGACGGCGCCTCCAGGCTATCGACCACGGTGATGGCAAACGTATCTCTTACTTCGCACCCTTTCAAATCGGTAACGACGACTTGCTGCTGCCTCGACGCAGCAGGCCGGATTACCGGATCGGGGCAATCGGAGCAGGATAGCCCCTCGGAGGGAATCCAGGTATACGTTATCGCGTTTTGCGCTTTAAAGGTAATGGTCCAGGACTCCACCCGTCCAAACTGAAGCAGATCAAACCCATCGGAAACGACCAGTGCCCAATCCCCATTGACCTGGGCGCCCTGTAGGGCATTCCATGCGCCTTCCGGCTGGAAAAAGCCGGTAAAAGGAGCCGCGGCCAAGGTGACCGGGGTAGTTGAAGCCGGAGTAAAACACGTGTTCTCGTAATCGTCAAAGCCCCCTCCATTCCCGGTGCTGAGTTCCAGTAACTCGCCTGATGGGGTGCGCAAAAAAACATCCACGTCTTCGTCCCAATCGCTTCGGATCGTCATACAAACCCGATCTATCTGCCGGAAGGGGTCGGAGAGTGTTTGTAAAGGCACTGCCTGAACGGGAAGCAAGGCAGCGTAAGGGTTGGCAGGCGGATGGTTGGCAAACCCGAGCCGGTATTGGGGGTTGGCTTTAAAGGCAAACAAGCTGTCGGCAGGTGGCGTCACCGCCGCATTGACCCCGATGCTATCCCCGGCGCAAAGAGCTGCGTCAGCCAAAGGGGGCCAGGCCGGGAGGCAATCCGGGCAAAAAGGACTCCCGGGCGGACGCACCTCCACGCTCAGGGCGGTATCCGTGACGCAAGCAAACGAATCCCTGGCCAGCAGCAGCAAACTCAGCCGTCCCGCCGTATCCGGGACTATGCCCACGGAATCCTTATTTTGGTAAATCATTCCCGTCTGGAATCGCCAACGGAGTTCGGTTATTGGCGGGCTCAAGACCCCTCCTCCCGGCAGCGAGACCTGCCCAGGCAGTACGCTGACCGTTTTGGAGGCATCCACGCGGCCTGCAGACCCATTCCAACGCAAGGTATCCCCCAGGCATAGGGGTTGCAAGTTGGCTGAATGGGGAATAAACTCAGGCCTTGGCGCCACATACGTTTGGGCAACCGGATAGGTGTACCGGCAACCGCGCACATCCGAAAGCGTCAAATAAAGCGGATAGGTTCCAGGAGATGGGTAGGTATACCGGAGTTCAGGACCCGCCAGGCGTCCTCCATTGCCGAGGTCCCAACTAAAATCGATACTTCCGTCCGCCTGCGCGTACTGAATATTATTCTGAGGAAAAACTCCGCTGACCTTTGCGTATGAAGGGGCGTTCAGACAAAGAAGGAAGCGGGAGCTATCCAGCGGATCGCGAACAGAAGCCAGGGAATCAATTACAAAATTAATGGCTTGGCAAGCGGCGCCGCAGGAAAGTTCGGCATCCCAACCGGCGCCCTGGCCGGAAGCGTCCGATAGGAAGCGTACCGTCAGGCAGCCGCCTGGGTTATTGGCAGATGCCTGCACCTGGAAAGTATCCCGCCGTCCCGGACCGAAGCAGTCCAGCAGCGCGGCAGTCGTGTCCTGTCCATCATACACGCAAATCTGATCCCCCGGACCCAAATCCAACGATACGAACCGCAGCCGGACGTGCGTGGCCCCGCCATCCGGGCAAAAGCGCGCTACCCAACGCTCATTGGCGCGGTAGGCGCCCGCGCTTCCTCCTGAATCCTGAAACCGCTCTGCGCAGAATTGGAAGGAGGTATCGCCCGCAGGGATCAATTGGGCAAAAAGGGGCAAGCGCCCCAAAAGGAAAACAAATGCTATCGCAAGTATGCTTCGCTCAAGTTTCATCGGAAGGCCTTTCGGGTTTATAGCTTTTGAGATTCAGGTTACCTTTCAAAACGGATAAAGCTCCTTCCAGCTTATAACGGGCAAATCGTTTCTTTAACGTACCAAACGGCAAAAAACGCATTTCCTTCTATCTCTCCCAGCTTTATTCCCTGTAAAAGTAGCAAAATTAGTACCTTTAAACCGCCATCAAACCCAAACGATAATGAACTTACTGGACGGAAAATTTTTAGCCCAACAAATCAAAGACGAACTCAAAGCCGCTGTCGAAGGCATCAAAGCGCAAGGCGGCAAAATACCGCACCTGGCCGCCGTACTGGTGGGCGACGACCCCGCCAGCCAAGCCTATGTGCGCAATAAGGTGCGCTCCTGCGAAGAAGTGGGTTTTGGATCTACCCTGATTCGCAAAGAGGCTGATACCACCGAAGCCGAACTCCTCGGCATCGTTTCTCAGCTCAACGCCGACCCCGAGATCGACGGCTTCATCGTACAACTGCCCTTGCCCAGGCATATCGACGAGAACAAAGTGACCCTTGCCATCGACCCCCGCAAGGACGTCGACGGCTTCCACCCCATCAACGTTGGCCGGATGGCGCAAGGCCTGCCCGCCTACCTGCCTGCTACGCCTTTTGGTATCCTGGAGATGCTGCGCCGCTATGACATTCCCACTCAAGGAAAAGAAGTCGTGGTGATCGGCCGCAGCAACATCGTCGGCACGCCGATGAGCATTCTGCTTTCGCGCAAAGGAAACCCCGGCGACGCTACGGTAACCATTTGCCATAGCCGCACCCGCGACCTCGCCGAGCACGCGCGCCGCGCCGACATCCTGATCGTCGCCATTGGCCGTGCCGAAATGGTTACCGCCGATATGGTCAAGCCTGGCGCCGTGGTGATCGATGTGGGCATGAACCGCGTCGACGACCCCGCCCTCCCCAAAGGCTACCGCCTCACCGGCGACGTCGACTTCCAGGCGGTGGCGCCCAAGGCGTCGTGGATTACGCCCGTGCCCGGAGGGGTGGGACAACTTACCGTCATGGCGTTGCTGATGAACACACTGAAAGCGGCGAGGAGGGAGGTGTTTGGATAAAGGGCGCCCGCTTTTCAAACGGCCAGCAAAAAAAACGATCCTTGCCAGATCCCGGAATCAACCCTTTTCCGGAAATTAGTGTTTTGCATGGTTAACAGAAAAACAAACATGAGCAGCAAGCAAGGACTTCAGGGCATCACCCGGCAAATGGAGAACTACCTAACTCAAATTGACCCGGCAGACTACCGGCAACCCCTCGACGTGCTTTCCGGGTCTTCCATCGGCCAGCATTTCCGGCATATTTTTGACTTTTACCATTGCCTGGCCAAAGGCGCGGCGGAAGACCTCGTCGATTATGCCAATCGCGAGCGGGACCCCCGCGTGGAGTCCGACCCGATTTTTGCCGCCCAAGTCCTGGGCGAAACGATGAAGCAAATCGCCCATCTTCCAGAGGATCAGTCTGTGCGCATGCGCGCGGACTTTATCCATCTCAGCGAGGCAGAACGGCCGGTATACCCGTCTTCCTATGGCCGGGAACTCACCTTTCTACACGACCACGCCGTGCATCATCTCGCCTTGATCAAGATCGGCTTCCGGGCCCAATGCCCCGGATTGCTCACCGACCCCCACTTTGGGGTAGCGCCTTCCACCGTGCGCTTCCGCGAGGAGCAGAACACCGAAACTTCCCGATGATGGCGTTGCGTTACGATTTTATCCTGCCCTCCGAACAAACGGAAATCCTGCTGGCGTGGCTAAGCGACCTGCCGTTTTACGCGTTTGAAGAAATCGAAACGGGTATTTCCGCCTATATGGAGGAGGGCGGAGATAAAGCGGACCTGGAAGAGCGCCTCGTCCAGCTTGCTGAAACCATTCCTTTCCGCCTTACCCGCACTACCCTGGAAGAACAAAACTGGAACGCGCTATGGGAAAGCTGTTTCCATCCGGTCCGCGTAGGCGGCTTCTGCGGGATTCGCGCTGAGTTCCACCCGCCGTTTGAAGACGTCCTCCACGATCTGATCATTCAGCCCAAAATGGCCTTTGGTACCGGGCATCATGAAACCACCTTCATGATGGTCAGCCTCATGGAATCTCTGGCCTTCCTTGGCGCGCGGGTGCTCGATTTTGGCTGTGGCACCGGTATCCTGGGGGTTTTAGCCGCCCAACGAGGAGCAGCGTGGGTGGATGCCGTCGACATTGAAGCAGCCGCTGTAGAGAACACCCTGGAAAACGCGCAGCGCAACGGCGTTTCCGGCCAATTAGCCGTATTTCAGGGAGACCTGACTGCGGCTCCTGGTTCTGCAATTTACCAAATCATTCTGGCGAACATCAACAGGAATGTAATACTGGATGCCCTTCCTGCGTTAAAACAAAAATTGGATCGCGGTGGAACCTTGCTCATTTCCGGAATACTCTCTTCCGACCGCGAGATGGTCTTCACAGCAACCACAACCCATGGTTTTCAACTGATTTCTCAAGCAATGCGGGGCGATTGGCTCGCGGCCAGGTTGGAGCGGGCATGACCCCGGCTGACGTCAATAAACAGCTATGCGTATTCCTTCGTTCCGCTTTTGGGTTGCCATCGCCCTGACTGCGCTGTCCTTCACCGGCAAAAGCCAATCCCTGGATTCCTTTCCGGAAAACCCCACAGCGTTTGCCAATGCGCTCGGGGCATTCCTCACCGCCAATAAAAGCGAGGAGATCGAAAAAGTATTTAAGGCCGTCGAGCCTGCTCTGCGATCTGGCGTTTATCCAGAGGCGGAGTTTGCCCTCATCCGCCAACTGTGCAATCAGATGAAAGCCCGGCGGCTTACGCCTAATCCGCATTTCAAAAAATACCTGGAACTGCTGCCCTTGGTCAAACAAGCCTCCTCCTCCCCTTCCGCGTTTCAGGAATGGCACGAGGCGCTCATCTACCTCGTCAGCCCCGCGAACAACCGCATGGTCAACGATTTTAGTAATTTCCTCTCCTTTTCCTCTGACCTTTTTGAAAAACAAGCGCTTAGATCTTCCGACGGAGGTGGCGTAACCTGGCGCATGGAGCCTCCGGCATGGAAGATCGTCCTGGAAAACGGAGAACCTGCGTTAGTCACGGAAAAAACCAACCTGATCGGTCAGCGATTGAAAGATTCTATCCGGATCAGCGAAACCCAGGGAAGGTATTATCCTTTGGAATATGCCTGGAAAGGCCTTGGAGCAAAGGTATCCTGGGAACGCATCGGCCTTCCTGCCGAGGTTTATGTGGAATTGGACACCTATGCACTGGATAGCCGGAAAGGAATTTATACATCCAGCCAAGCCCTCCTCTCCTACCCTTTATTCTTAGGGCAGAAAAAGATCAAAGGCGTTTTCTCGGATAAGGTGTCCCTCGACAATACCGGAAACGATGGCTTTTACCCCCGGTTCGAATCACTGACCGAGCGGGTGGAGATCAAAGAATTCGGAGAAGGGATCCGATATTCCGGCGGATTCCGCCTGGAGGGAAAAACGGTTTATGGCGTTGGCGCCCGGGGCAATAAACCCATGCTGGAGATTTACAACCGCAGCGGGACCAAAGTATTTAAAGGGGTTTCCAACCGGTTTACGATCCGGCAAGGCGAACAGCTTTCCGGAGAACAGGTGGAAGCGGTATTCTACAGCCAGGGCGATTCCATCTACCACCCTTCCGTCAACATCCGCTTCGCGGTCTCTACCAAAGAGCTCCGCCTTTACCGGGGCGAGTTGGGTAGCGGCCGCATCCCCTTCGTGAGTTCGGTCCATCAGGTAAATATTGAAGCCGAAGAGATCATCGCCTACCTCAACGCCGATTCGGTGCTTATCGGAAAGCCGACCGTGAGTATTGCCCAAAAAAAGCCCGTCTTGTTTGAGTCCCTGAATTTTTTTCAACAAAAAGAATACGAAGCCTTTCAGGGTATTTCTTCTGTTAACCCGGTTGCCCTAATCAAGGTAGCCGCTGAAAAAACAGGAACCCGGGTTTTGGAAGCGGAAGTCATTGCCAAAAACCTGAACTCCAAATACACTGCCCAAAGCATCACTAAACTCCTATACGACCTGGCGGCCCAGGGATTTATTAACTACGACAGCGAGAAGCAACTGGTCGAAGTAAAAGACAAGGTCTTCAACTACGTCGATGCCTCCCGCAATCGAATCGATTACGATGCGTTACGGCTGGAATCGGTCACCGACCAAACCAATGCCATTTTCAATCTGAAAAACAAAACCATCACCATCAAGGGGGTCAAATGGATTCCGTTCAGTACCCGGCAAAAAGTGGCCATGATCCCCGACTCCAACGAGGTCGTCTTGCGCGAGCACCGCAACCTGGATTTTGCCGGCACCCTTCAGGCGGGTTTTTCCGAGATCAAAGGCAAAAATTTCCGTTTTAATTACCAGGGTTTCCAAATTCAGGCCGATTCTATCGACCGGTTTCGTCTTTTCGCTCCGGATAAACGCCCCAGCGAAAACCCTGAAATACAACCCTTCGCCTTGGGCTCGGATATTGAACGGTTCAGCGGCGTCCTCCTGATCGACGCGGAAAACAACAAAAGCGGGAAAGAAGACATCCCGCTGTTTCCTTCTATGAACAGCAAAGGCAAAAGCTTTGTGTTCTACGATGGCGCATTCGCCAAAGACACCGTGTACCAACGATCAGATTTCTATTTTGAACTGGAACCCTTCCATTTGAACCAACTGGACAACTACGTCAAAGAGGAACTGGCTTTTCCCGGCAAACTGATCTCTGCCCGGATCTTTCCGGACATCAAGGAAACCCTCAAGGTCCGGGACGACCGGTCCCTGGGATTCATTCACGCCACCCAGGCGGCGGGCTATCCGGTTTATCAAAAGAAAGGCGTCTTTTCCGGTACCATCGACCTGACCAACCGGGGCCTTTGGGGCAAAGGAGCGCTTCAATTTCTGGGGGCCCGCATCGAATCGGAGGATTTTATTTTCCGCCCCCGGACCACCACCGGGAGCGCCCGGGAATTCGCACTCAAAGAAGTGCGCGACAAATCGCCCGTTCCACAGGTCAATGGTGCTGACGTGCAGATCGACTGGCGGCCGTATGCCGATAGCATGTACGTATCAACCGCTTCCAAAGCCTTTGACCTCTTCCAACAAGGCGAACACTCCCTCACGGGCAGGCTGATCCTCACCCCGGGAGGGCTTAAAGGGGAAGGTACGCTCGACTGGCCTCAGGCGGCCATTTCCTCTCCTCAATTTTCCTTCGGCGCATTTTCCGTCCAAGCCGACACCATGAGCCTCCAGATCAAAGCGCTCGACAAAGGGGCCATCGCGATCCAAACCGACAGCATCCGGGGCAATATCGATTTTGAAAAGAAAAAAGCCACCTTCCGCACCAATCAGGAATTCCTCAAAACGGGCCTGCCCTTCAACAAATACGAAACCTCCATGAATGAATTTGATTGGGACATGTCCAAAGAAACCGTCACGTTCAAATCCGATATCACCAACTACGGTACCTTCACATCCTCCCACCCCGAACAGGATACCCTTAGCTTTCAGGGGCGGACGGCCTTTTACGATCTGAAAACGTATCTGCTGCAAATTGGGGAGGCGCCTTATATCAAATCTGCCGACGCCTTTATCTACCCCGACAGCGGACGGGTAGAAATCCAACCCGGAGGCGCCATGACCAAACTCGAGAACGCGACGATCGTGTGCGATACCATCGCCAAAAACCACAAAATTAACCGGGCCAGCGTCCAGATCCTGGGCCGCAAAGAATACCGGGCCAGCGGATTCTACGAATTCAACATCGGCAGCAAAAAGCAGGAAATTGCTTTCACCGACATCCGGGGTACCCGCGTCGGAAAAGGGGCCATGAGCCAGAAAGCCACCGCTACGCTGGCCGAGGGGCAAATCACTCAGCAAGATAGTTTCCTCATCGACACGAAGACTTCCTTTTATGGATTGATCAGCCTGGGTTCGGAATCCGCGAACCTGAAATTTGACGGGTTTGCGCGGCTGGAATCAGAGAAATTGCCCGAGCGCAACTGGTTTAATGTCAACACCCAGTCGGATAAAAGCAATCTGGCCATCCCTTATTCCTCTCCGAAGACCGAAGAAGGCATCCCCTGGAAACCGGCCTCTTTTTGAGTAAAGAAATAGCAGCGGTTTACCCAAGGGTGATGATGCCGTTGTATTTCCGCAAAGACCGTCCGGTCTTTCCGGCGAAAGGCGTTTTCCGCTACGACAAAGCCAAAGACCAGTTTATTTTCGGCGACTCCTCCAAGGTATTGCTCCAGGGGCCTACCGGGAACCAACTGGTTTTTCAATCCAAAACGGGACGCCTCGAAGCCGAAGGAAAATTCAATCTGGGCTCCGGGTTGAAGTACTATCGCATCGACGCGGCAGGCACAGCTTCCACTCAGTTCCTCGACGTGCCCGACAGCCTTCAGGCCCAAACGCCCCCAGCCCCCGTTGATTTCAACCTGATTGCGGGGCTGACCTTCAACGTACCGGAGAAACTCCTCCGGCTGATGCAGAACGAAATAGCCTCGGCCAGCTTCGCTACCAGTCCTATCGCTTACCTGGCCAATATCGATTACTACAAAAAAGGATTTGCGGAGATCATGCCTCCTTCCAAAGAACTCCAGGAAGCGCTCAACAGCCTCAGCACCGGGGTTTTGGGGCTGCCAAAGAAAGACAATACCTTCACCCTGCTTTTTAGCGGGCTCAACATGCGGTGGGACATGGATTACCAGTCCCTCGTCAGCCGCACGCCGGAAGCTGGACTCATCAGTATCCTGGGCGACCCCGTCAACCAAAAGGTAACGTGTTATGCCGAGTTCAAAATGCCTTCCAACGACGACGACCGGGTGTACTTCTACCTCAAACTGCCCAACGAAATCTACTATTACTACGGATACCGGAACGGCATCCTGGAGCTTAATTCCAACGACAACCGGTTCATGGACGAAGCGGGTAAAATGAAGAGTTCGGAACTGGTCACCAAAACGGCCGACGGCGAAACCTACGAGATACAGATCGTAGAGGCCAGCAGGGCGCAAATGTTCCTGCGCAGAGCGCAGGCTGCCGGGAAATAACCATGGCTGCTACCTGCCGGTATAGTTGAACGGAGAAATCCCCTTCAGCCGTTCTTTCATTTGCTCCGAAACGTCAAGCCCATCCACAAACGCATGGATTTCCCGCATGGACACGGAAGCCTTGCCCCGGGTGAGGCCTTTCAACGCTTCGTAGGGTTCGGGATAGCCCTCCCGGCGAAGGATGGTTTGAATGCCTTCCGCCACGACCATCCAATTGGCTTCGAGGTCTTCTTCCAGCTTCTGTTGATGAAGCACCAATTTGTCCAGGCCTTTCAGGGTAGACTTCAATGCAACCAGGGTATGGCCCATAGGAACGCCCAGGTTTCTCAAAACCGTACTATCCGTGAGGTCTCTTTGAAGACGGGAAACGGGTAGCTTTTCCGCCAGATGGTAGAGCAGGGCATTGGCCAAACCCAAATTCCCTTCCGCATTTTCAAAATCGATGGGATTGACCTTGTGGGGCATGGCCGAAGAACCAATTTCCCCTTCAATCGTTCGTTGTTTAAAATAATCCATAGAGATATACGTCCACACATCCCGGCACAAGTCGATCAGAATCGTATTAATCCGGGCCAGTCCGTGGCATTGAGCAGCCAGGTGGTCGTAAGGTTCGATTTGCGTGGTTGGATGCGTACGCTCCAACCCCAGGGAGTCTGCAACAAAATCATCGGCAAAGAGATGCCAGTCGGTCTCCGGATAGGCGGCTACATGGGCATTAAAATTGCCGGTAGCGCCGCCGAATTTAGCCCGGTGTGGAATATCCTGAAGCAGTTCCCTTTGCCCCTTAATGCGTTGGGCGAAAACCTGGATTTCCTTCCCCAGCGTGGTGGGCGAAGCCGGCTGCCCATGGGTCCGGGCCAGCATCGGAACGCCCTCCCAATCCCGGGCCAGGTTACTCAGTTTTTCCCTGACTTTTCCAAGCAAGGGGTAATACACGTTTTCCAACGCTTGCCGGAACGAAAGTGGGATGGCCGTGTTATTAATATCCTGGGAGGTGAGCCCGAAATGAACAAATTCGAGGTAAGATTCCAGGCCAATGCCTTTAAATCGGTCCTTTAAAAAGTATTCTACCGCTTTGACGTCGTGGTTAGTAATCCGTTCGATTTCCTTGATTTGCGCAGCGTCTTCCAGAGATACCTGGTTAGCTAGCCGCTCCAATTCCACCAGCGCTTCCTGGGGTACCGACTGTAGCTCCGGGAGCGGTATTCGGCACAACGCGATGAAATACTGGATCTCCACAAAGACCCGGTACCGAATCAAGGCAAATTCCGAAAAATAATCCTGTAATTCAGCGGTTTGCCGGGCGTACCGGCCATCAATCGGAGAAATAGCGGTCAGCATTCAGGAAATTTTGCGTAAGTGAAACCGTTCGATGAGCGTGTTGAAATTAACATACTGCCGGACCAGCTCAATAGCGCGCCTCGACTTCCAGGGGGTCCGGTTATTAATCTTGACTTCGATGCGGCTGATCTTGACGACCGATCCGTAGGTATCCAAAGTGGTCGTAATCACAGGAACCTTGTGGTTGAGCAGGTAGGAATTCGCCAGATCGGCCTGTTCAAACCATTTCGCCTGCCGGCCGTCGCTTGTAACAATCACCCCGGAAAGCGGGCAATGGTCTACGCCTTTGATTTTGGCCACGGACTCCACTTTGTCTATGGCTTGATTCAGGCGTTTAAAGCTGGTCACCAGCAGGATGTTTTCAAACGTATTGAACTCTTCCACATCCACCAGTGAACCGGCCACAATATCTTCGACCTTATTGTTCATGGAGTCCTCGTTGAACATTATTTTCCCGTCCACCGCTTGCCGGATAGTTTCCATTATAGCCAGGGACAAGGAGGAATCATAAGGCAGTACGCCCAGCAAAGGCATGCCCATGGATTCCAGGCGGCGGGAGAGAAAATATTCGATCTCCTCCATTTTTTCCTGCTTGACCTTGTTCACGATAACCCCCAGCACGGGAACCTTTTCTTCCCGGAAAATCGCGGTACACATGTTCAGCATGTCGATCGTACTTCCGATACCGCCTTCGACCACCATGATCACCCCGGCATCCAGTATCTTTGCCACGCGGGCATTGGACAAGTTGACCACGCTACCGACGCCCGGATGTCCCGTGCCTTCATATACCACCACGTCGTATTGACTTTCAAGCATTTGCCTGGAATAGGCCAATCGGCGTTCAAAGTCGAACCGGTTCGTGTCTTCAATAAACTCCTTCGTCACCCCCCGTCCGATAATGACGGGGCTATGAATGTCCGGATCAATGTCAAATCCAATGACTTCCGAGAACAGTACGGCGTCTTTGTCGGCAATCTTTCCGTCATAGGCCACCGATTTCTGGCCGACCGGCTTGCTGTATCCGGTGGTGAAGCCCTGTTCAACCAGGTTAGCCACCAGGCCCAGGGTACATGTTGTTTTTCCCACATGTTGGCTCGATGCCGCGACATATATATTTTTCATACCTGTTGATTAATTCCACCTGCCAACATAACACAATACCCCTTCAATTGCAAAGGCTTTTTCCAAAAACCTTTCGCCGGGTACAAATTCACGAGCCCCCCAATCCCAAACCAAAAAGGAGGCCAGGAAGTCAAAAATTTATCACAAAATGCTGATTTATAATTTTATATAAAACCAACCGGCATGATTAATCCCAGTAGAAGGCAGGTACATCAAATTATTTGCGGGAGGGCGCGCTTAGTTGAAAATTTTTACTTTTGCTGTCGTTATCGTCAGCGAAGAGGGCAAAAACCCCGCCCCCATTGATTTTCGAACTAAATTGAAGGCAAATGCCCAAAAGCTTACTGATCGTAGAATCCCCTGCAAAGGCAAAGACCATTGAGAAATACCTCGGAAGCGATTTCACCGTTAAATCGAGTTTCGGCCACATCCGCGACCTGGAGAAAGGCAACAACGCCATCGAGGTAAACAACGGGTTCAAACCAAAATATACGATATCCCCTGAGAAGACCAAGGTCGTTCGCGAACTCAAGGACTGGGTCAAAAAGGTAGATGAAGTATGGCTTGCAACGGACGAAGACCGGGAGGGAGAAGCGATTTCCTGGCACTTGTGCGAGGTGCTGGGCCTGGATCCGCACACGACCAAGCGCATCGTTTTTCGGGAAATCACCAAACCGGCCATTGAAAAAGCGATCAAGTCCCCCCGGAAGGTCGACCTCAACCTCGTCAACGCGCAGCAGGCGCGACGGGTACTGGACCGACTGGTGGGGTATGAGCTCTCCGAAATCCTCTGGAAAAAAGTCAAAGGCCGCTTATCCGCAGGACGGGTGCAGTCGGTGGCAGTAAAACTGATCGTAGAGCGGGAGCGGGAAATCACGAACTTTAACTCCGCCCCCTATTTTAAAATCGAAGCCCTGTTCCAGGTTAAGAATGGCCAGGGGCGTTTGGTTCCCATCCGGGCAGAACTTCCTAAACGATACTCCGCAGAAGGAGACGCAGAAACATTCCTGAAGAAATGCATCGGCGCTGCATACCGGATCGACGGTATCGAAATCAAGCCCCTAAAAAGAAATCCTGCCGCTCCGTTCACTACCTCTACCTTACAGCAGGAAGCCAGCCGCAAACTCGGATTCTCGGTGCAACGCACCATGAACGTGGCCCAGCGGCTTTACGAGGCCGGACACATCACCTACATGCGAACGGACTCCACCAATCTGAGCGAACTGGCCATCCACAGCATCGCAGAGGCTATCGAGAAAAACTACGGCAAAGAGTACGTTCAGGTGCGGCGGTTCAAAAGCAAAAGCGCCAACGCCCAGGAAGCCCACGAAGCCATTCGCCCGACCTATATCCAGGTGATGAACGCCAGCGGGCACCGCGACGAACAACGGCTGTACGAACTGATCTGGAAACGCACCATCGCCTCTCAAATGGCCGAAGCGGTACTCGAAAAAACGGTGGTCCAGATTGGCATTTCTACCATGCCGGGAACCCCTCTGATTGCGGAAGGAGAGATCCTGAAATTCGATGGATTCCTCAAAGTATACCTCGAATCCAACGACGATGAGGACGAAGAAGATACCAAAGGAATGTTGCCTCCCCTCGTTGTTGGGCAAGACCTTCCTTTACAGGAGATGGCAGCCACTGAACGGTTTACGCGCCCACCCGCCCGGTACACCGAAGCGGGGCTGGTCAAGAAGCTCGAAGAACTCGGCATTGGAAGACCTTCCACTTATGCGCCGACGATTAGCAAGATCATGGAAGAAGGAAGGGGATACGTGGTGAAAGAAAACCGGGAAGGGGCGCAACGCCTGTACCGCCTGTTGCAACTGCGGGGAAACCAGATCGAAAAAACGACCGCCACAGAAACGACCGGTGCTGTCCAAAACCGGCTTTTTCCTACCGACATGGGGATTACCGTGAGCGATTTTCTCGATACCCATTTCGAAAAGATCATGGATTACCAGTTCACCGCCGGAATTGAAAAGCTGTTCGACGATATAGCTTCCGGCGGAAGGGAGTGGACCCAGATGCTGGATTCCTTTTACTGGCCCTTCCACGCCACGGTGGAACAAACTATGGAATCGGCTGAGCGGCCCACCCGGGAGCGGGTTCTGGGGAAAGACCCCGAAACCGGCCTAACCCTGCTAACCCGCATGACCCGCCTCGGCCCGGTGGTGCAGATCGGACTTCCGGAAGAGATTTCCGAAAATCAAAAACCGAAATACGCCAATTTGCGCAACGGACAATCCATCGAAACCATCACGTTCGAGGAGGCGATGAAACTGTTCGAGCTGCCCAAGGTAATCGGAACCTATCAGGGAGAAGAAGTCGCTGTTGGCATCGGCCGCTTCGGCCCCTACGTGCGGTATGGAGAAAAATTCGTTTCCCTGGCCCGCGGGGAAGACCCGCTTACCGTTACGATAGATCGCGCCGTGGAATTGATCGAGCACAAGGAAAAAAGCGATGCCCCTGTCGGTACCTACCAGGGCATACCCATCACGAAAGGCAAAGGCCGTTTTGGCCCCTTCCTGAAATGGGGCGCTCTCTACGTCAACGTGCCCGCCCGAATGGATCTGGACCACATCACTCCCGAACAAATGCACGAGTTGATCGCCGCTAAACAATCCAAAGAGGCCAACCGTTACATTCAACAGTGGGGCGACCTGGATATTGCCATCGAAAGCGGACGCTGGGGGCCCTTCATTCGGTTTAAAAAGAAAAACATCAACCTCCCGAAAGTAGACAACCAACGCATGACCGCAGAACAAGCCGCTCTGCTCAGTCTGGAAGAGGTAAAAGCGCTAATCGAAGCGGAGATTCCGGATGCCTTCAAGAAAAAGGCGCCGGTAAAAAAAGCAGCCGCAGCAAAACCAGCGGCGAAAAAGACCCCGGTAGCAAAAAAAAGTACCAAAACGTCAAAAACCAAAAAATAACGGGACATGGAAGATAAGAAAACGCCTCCTCAAAACCAGATCAATATTGAACTGACCGAGGATATCGCCGAAGGTACCTACTCCAACCTGGCCATCATCACGCATTCGCATTCCGAATTTATCCTGGACTTTATCCGCCTGGTTCCCAACGTGCCCAAAGCAAAGGTAAAAGCCCGAATCATCGTCACTCCGGAACATGCCAAGCGTCTCGTACAAGCCCTGGCCGACAACGTCCGCAGGTACGAAGCCCAGTTTGGCCCCATCAACTCCCCCGAACAGCCACCGATTCCGCCCATGAGTTTTAATACGCCTATTGCGCAGGCGTAGGAGGGAGCAGGGAAATAGGGAGCAGGGAAATAGGGAGCAGGTGAATAGGGAGCAGGGAGCAGGAAGCACTTTTCTGCTCCCTGCTCCCCCACCCCCCAAATGCCTCAACCCCCAAACGCCTTAACGTCTTACCATCTTGGACAACAAACCCATTGCCAAAGCCTTCCAGTTCCTCGGTGAGCTCATGGAACTGCACGAGGAAAACCCGTTCAAAGTGCGTTCCTATCAGAATGCCTATATGACCCTGCGCAAATGGGAACAGCCGCTGGGCGAAATGCCCTTTGAAGAAATTGAGGCCATAAAAGGGGTCGGGAAAGCTATCGCAGGAAAAATCAAGGAATTGCTGGATTCCGGGCAGATGCAGACTCTGGAGAAATACAAAGCCCAGACGCCGGAGGGGGTCCAGGAGATGCTCCAGATCAAAGGCTTTGGGCCTAAAAAAGTCCGGACGGTCTGGAAAGACCTCGGGGTGGAAACCGTCGGCGAACTGCTTTATGCCATAAACGAAAACCGACTCCTCGAATTAAAGGGGTTTGGCAAAAAAACGCAGGAGGAGCTTCGGCAGCAATTGGAGTATTACCGGTTGTCCAAAGACAAATTCCTGTATGCCAGCGCCGAAAGCGAAGCGCTTGCGCTGGTCGAATCGCTGCAAGCCGCGCTCCCCGATTCCGCGGTAGTAGAATGGACCGGCGCGATCCGGCGCAGGGAGCCGGTTTTGGAATCCATCGAGTTGCTCGTGGGCACGGCCGGCTTATCCCCATCTGAATTGGGAGCCTCCCTGACCGAAATCCAGCCCGCTGCCGGAGGCTGGCGAGGAGTAAGTCCATCCGGGTTTCCGGTAATGCTTCACGTTTGCCATCCGGAGGAGTTCGGTTCCAAACAGTTCCGGCACTCGGCCAGCCCGTCTTTTTTAGATGCTTTTATATCCCGGTTTCCGGGGCAGGATTTCAGGGGCTTAGCGGAAGAAACAGCCGTATTTGAGCGGGCAGGATTGACCTACCTGGCGCCTGAGCTGCGCTCGGCGCCGGATGCCCTGAACTGGGTTGCCCATGAACTTCTTTCTGAGGAGGATATCCGGGGAGTAGTACATGCCCACAGCACCTATAGCGACGGCATCCATACCCTTCAGGAAATGGCGAAATACGCCCGCAGCGCCGGATTCGCTTATCTATTGATCACCGACCATTCCAAGTCTGCGTTCTATGCCAATGGTCTGAGCATAGAACGCGTCCTCGCCCAAATGGCTGAAATCGATGCGCTCAACGCGGCCATGGCCCCATTCCGGATCTTTAAAGGGATTGAAAGCGATATTCTGGCCGACGGCAGCCTGGATTATCCGGAGGAGATCCTGGCTCAGTTCGAGGTGGTCATTGCCTCGGTGCACAGCAACCTAAAAATGGACGAAGCCAAGGCTACGGCGCGGATCATCCGGGCCATAGAGAACCCGCATACCCGGATATTAGGGCATCCGACCGGCAGATTGCTGCTTTCCAGGCCGGGATATCCGCTCGATCACCATGCGGTGATCGACGCCTGCGCAGCTCAAGGGGTTGCGATTGAACTGAACGCCAACCCCTACCGGCTGGATCTGGACTGGTCCTGGATACCTTACGCCATGGAAAAGCAGGTATTGATCTCCATCAACCCCGATGCGCATAGCCGGGAAGGTATTCGCGATATTCATTTTGGCGTAATGGCCGCCCGAAAAGGAGGCCTGACGAAAACCCTTTGCTTGAACGCGATGGAGCCGGAGCAGTTCGCCGCCTGGATGAAAAGACCCTAACAAAGCGTCGATTAACAGGTTATTAACAAGAAAACCATAAAAAGGACGAAATCCATTGAACGCCGTTTTCTACTTTTGCGTTTCAGAAAGGTGGTTCCCTATTAGAAAATCAAATAATCCGCACTATGCTAAAATTTGTAAAAATCGGAATGCTCGCAGGGTTTGCGTTTTTCGCGCTCAGCTCCTGCCAAAATGCCAACAAAGACGTGCGCGATGTGGCGCGTCAAAGCATTGAAAACGAAAACTCCCCGGTTCAACCTGTTCAGGCTGACCCCATGGGTACGCAAACGGCTGCCCCCGCCGCTCCGTCGGGCCCGGTGACGACGGTGGAGTTTCCCGAAGAGCGTTTCAACTTCGGAACGATTACCGAAGGGGAAAAAGTGAAACATACCTTCAAATTCAAGAACACCGGAAAAGAGCCGCTCGTATTGAGCGATGCCCGCAGTACCTGCGGATGTACCGTCCCGACATGGCCCCGCGAACCGATTGCTCCCGGAAAATCCGGCGAAATCACGGTCGAATTCAGCTCGGCGGGCAAGGGCGGTTCCCAGAGCAAACGCGTTACGATTGTAGCCAATACCAACCCTCCCGAAACCTTCATCTATATGGAAGGCGACGTGACCGTTGCTTCGGAAACCAACCCGAACAACTAGGATTCTGTTTTTTCATAAAAGGAAGCCTTCCGGAGATGAACAATCCGGAAGGCTTTTTATTTTACCTGTTTACTTGGCCAATTAGCCAAACCTAGCCTAAATGAAACAGTACCTGTCTCTGATCAAATTCAGCCATACCGTTTTTGCCATGCCGTTTGCTCTTTTGGGGTTTTTCCTTGCGTGGCTGGAAACCGGCGATTCTTTTAGCTGGCGTTTGTTGTTTTTAGTGGTGCTCTGTATGATTTTCGCCCGCAGCGCGGCCATGGCCTTCAACCGCTACCTCGACCGGAGCATCGACAGCGAGAACCCCAGGACCCGGCAACGGGAGATTCCGGCCGGGGTTATCCGCCCGGGTTCAGCATTGGCGTTCACCCTGGCGAACGCGCTGTTGTTCGTGGCAGCAACCTGGTTCATCAATCCCCTGTGCTTTGCTTTGTCGCCGGTAGCCCTGGCGGTTATCCTGGGCTATAGCTATACCAAGCGATTTACCTATCTGTGCCATTTTATCCTGGGCCTGGGACTTTCCCTGGCGCCTATTGGCGCCTATCTTGCGGGGGGCGGGCATTTCGACCCGATTCCGCTGCTGTATTCCCTCGCAGTGCTTTGTTGGGTTGCCGGATTTGACATTATCTATGCCCTTCAGGACGAAGAGTTCGACAAATCAATGGACCTGAGCTCCATCCCGGTCCGCCTGGGCAGAAAAGGCGCCCTGCGGCTTTCGCGCTTGCTGCATCTGCTGAGCGCTTCGGGAATCGGAATAGCCGCCGCGCTGCTTACGCGGGCTTACCCCCAATTCGAATGGATTCACCTGGCGGCGGCCGGCGTGTTTATGGCGATGCTCATCTACCAGCATTCCCTGGTAAAGCCCAACGATCTGAGCAAGGTAAATCTGGCCTTCTTCACCACAAACGGGATAGCCAGCCTCGCCTTCAGCGGGCTGATGATTCTGGATATTTTTGTTTAAAGCGGAGTTCTCCTGGAAAGTATAGAAAACGAATCTCCCACCCGGATAACCGCCGGTTCGTTTTCCTGGGTTTCCAAATCCACACAAGCATTGACCCCGAAAAGGATTTTATGGCCTTGTTGCCGGAAACCTGCCAGGGTGCGAAGGGGCTCTTTGCCCTGCTCCCCGGTATCGGGGTCGATCGTAACGATCTGGCACCGGGCGCAGGGTTTAGGGGTTCGGAAGGAATAGGCGCCGATCTGCACCCGCGCCCAGGTATCTTCCTCCCAGGCTTTGCCGCCGCTGATCACCAGATTTGGGCGGAAGCGGCGCATCTCCACCGGGTAAGGGAGCCTCCGGTTCAGATCGTCCAACGACGCTTGCTGAGCAATCAGGAAAGGAAACCCGTCGGAAAAACCGGTTACATCTTCTGGCTGCGCATACGTTGGGTCAACTACCCGGAGGGTGCTCTCCGGCATATAGACCAAAAAACAAAGGCAGTCGATCGCCTCGTGAAACCAGCGGTCTACTTCCATGCCCACCTGAAGTCCGACCACGGTATCCTGCCAGATCGTTACGTCTATGGGGACGCCCGACTGGGCGCGGGCCATAGGGATGATTAAGTCCGGCATGCGTCCACGGCGGTCGTGGATCTTCAGTCCGGACGGGCTCACCTCCGCCTGGAGCAACGCCAGGGAGCTGCATTCCCGCTGGGAAATAAAACGTCCGTCTTCGTCCACCAGCATCCACCGGCGGTCAAACTCCAGCCCGCGGCGCCCCAGGGGCCAGGAATCCGGGGACATTCCTCCGAGGGATTTCACCGGATATACATGAATGGAAGCAAGGGTACGCATGGCCATTTATTTGGTTCAAACGGCCGCCAATAATCCAGGCCGTTCCTGATGCAGTTTAACGATCAGTTCTCCAAAAAGCGTGTTAGCCCAGGCAAACCATTTTCGCGTAAAATCGGCGGGATCGTCCATATCAAACGCCTCGTGCATGAATCCCGTGCCCGCGTGGGTTCGTTTGAGCATGCGCAGGCACTCGAGGATCTCTTTTTCGTCCGTACTCGTCATTGCCCGGAGGATGATGCCCATGGGCCAGATCCGCCGTTTGCCGCTGTGCGGACTTGCCTGCCCGCTCGCCGCTTTGCCCCGGAAGAAATAGGGGTTGTGGTCGCTCAGCAAGAACTGACGGGTGCGCTGATAAAGCGGGTCTCCGGGTTGATGAACCCCGAGATAAGCCAGGGACATCAGGCTTGGCACGTTGGCATCGTCCTGGAACAGCGCGTTGCCATACCCATCCACTTCGTAGGCATAGATCTTTCCAAACTGCAAATGCTTGCGCACCGCATACTGTTTGATGGCGGCGTCTACCTCATTGGCCAGTGCCAGGCATTGGGCGGCGAACGCGGGATCTTTCCGCACTGTCCGGTATATTTCATCCAGTTGCAGCAAGGATTGCACCGCAAACAGGTTGGAAGGAATCAGGAATGGAAAAACGGTCGAATCATCGGAAGGGCGGAACATAGAGGCGATCAAGCCAACAGGGCGGATCAAATGCCCTTTTCCGCTGAACGGCGGCGCGTCGATCACCCAGGTGGTCATGCGGGTAAAATAGTACGGACTGTCGCCACTCTTTCTTTGCTCGGTGCGAACCGTATCCACGATAAGGCGCATGGCACGATCCCAATCGGCGTCGAAGATGGAGGCGTCGCCGCTGGTTTTCCAATAGCCATGGGAAAGCCGGACGACATAACACAGCGAGTCGATTTCCCATTTGCGTTCGTGCACGCCCGGCAACAACTGCGGGCGGTCACCGTCCCACTCCGATTTCCTGGTCCCGTCCTTGTAAAACGCGTTGGCGTAGGGATCCAGCAACACGCACTGCACCTGGCGGTTCACTAAGCCATGGATAAGCCGCTTCAAGGGCTCGTCTTTAGGGATTAAAGGCAGATAGGGCCAAACCTGGGCGCAGGAATCCCGGAGCCACATGGCGTCGATATCGCCGGTGATGACAAACGTATCCGGTTTGCCGTTCCACTCCCCTACTTCCACCGTGGTGTCCAGGGTATTGGGGTAGCAGTTTTCGAACATCCAGGCCAGCTCCCGGTCGGGAATAGCGGCTTTGACCTGCTGAATCTGGTCTTCTACCGCCTGGCTGGTGAACCGTCGCTGCCCCGGCGCCGGGCGCTGGGAAGCGAATTCCTGCCAGGAGCGAGAAAAAACCCATTGGGGCGCTACAAGGCCTGCGCCGGCAGTCAGCCCGGCTAAATGGACAAACGTTCTTCGTTTCATTGGCGTCAATTCAGGTAGCCCGCCCGATCCAGGCGGAGATCGTTTTAAACTGCATTAATTACTTAAACAAGTATACGAAGAATCAAGGAGGTTGAACAGATTTAATCCTGGAAGCGATCTCAAAATTATAGCATATGGCGTTCTCCCCCTTTGAAGGCTAATCTTGTAGTGTTTTTTCCTAAACCATGGTTTGGTGCAGTCCCTCTTCCGTTTCTGCCCCCGGCCTCGGGGTATGTTCTTTTTTTGCTCGCCCAAAAAAAGAACCAAAAAAAGGGCGCTCCTTCGCCCTACCGCTCCGTGGCAAACGCCTTCGCTTTATGGGCTTCAACCGCTTGGAACACCGATCGTTGCGTTTCACCTGCATGCTAAGCGGTTGACCCCATAAGGCGATCCCGTTCTTCGAACGGGAACGGCGTTTCCCACGGGCTCCGGGCTGCGGAGGGCAATTCAGAGACAAGCCGTTAGTTATGAAAATACTACAAGATTAACGAAGAGGCAGCCCCCGGAGAAAGCAGCAGAAGTTCCTGCGCGGACTGGTTTTCCCCGATGGACGGTGTGCAGTTCGGAGAATTCCCTTATTTTTCGCGAATGGCAAATGAAGCGCTCGGGCAATTGTTTTTCAGAGAATTGGATAAGATCCGCCGGCACGGGGAATGGACGGATTTAAACCGCGTGGACGCATGCTACCAACTCTTGTCCATGGTATTCGTGGAAGCGACCAAACAGGAGCGGCTCCGGTTCAATACCCTGTTTTCCCGGATCGCTTTCGCCTGCCAGAAATACCAAATCAGCCGCAACCTTCAGTTTTATCTCCATGCGTTTCGGAGGCAAGCGGCAGACGTATTGCAGCACCGGTCCGCTTCCAGCGAACAACCAGATTTGACGTCCCTGGGCTTCCGGGTGTTAGCCGAGAGTATTACCTCTTTGTTTAATGCGCCGGCTCCGGAGGATTGGCTCGAGATCCTTCGCGCGCCCTGGCCCTATGCGCACCGCCCGCCGGAGATCCAGTCCTTCAAACCCCACGTGCGGGTGCTGGCTTTGGCCGATTTTCCGCAAGAGAAACAATTCCTCATCAAAGAAGAAGACTATCCGGAGGAAGACCGGCGCATGCAGTACGGACTTGCCGACCACAACGAAATGTTTAGCCCCGCCATCCGGATGGTTCGGGAAGTCATCGGATTTCCGGCAACGCTCGAACTGATCGACGTAGAAATCGACCAACAGGGTATTTACCGGCCCAGGGCTATCGTGGCGGAACCCGACCACCTGATCGATGTATCGGCCATAGCCGAATGCTTCCGGGAAAACGGCGCCATCCCGGAATTGTACCTTCTCAAAAAGTTTCTCCCGTTTACTACCACTGTTGCGTTGCTGCAAGGGCATATCGCCAACTTTTTCCTGGACGAACTCATCCATCAAACGGACGCGGATTTCCGGAAAACCTTTACCCGCGTTTTCCAGCTCAATCCCCTGGCGTTTGCGCTGATCAGCGACCACCAGATCAAAACCCTGATGCAGGATTCCCAGCGGCATTTCGTCAACCTGCAGCAGGTGATCCTACGCGATTTCCCCCAACTGGGTATTTCCCCGAAGGAATGCACCCTGGAGCCCTCGTTTTATGCCCATATTTACGGCATCCAGGGCCGGTTGGACGCGTTCTTCCGAACGCCGGACCGCTCGGCCATTATCGAACTGAAGAGCGGAAAAGTATTCAAACCCAACGCCTACGGGATCAACGCGAGCCATTTCATCCAAACCCTGCTCTACGATCTGATCGTCAAAGCGGTTTTTGGCAGGCAGGCCGACCCCGCCAACTACATCCTGTACTCCGGGGCGGTTGAGCGGCCGTTGCGGTTTGCGCCGGTGGTCAAAGCCCAGCAATACGAAGCGCTGCAACTCCGGAATCAGTTGCTGGGCGCGGAGCGGCAACTGGCCCAATTGGGCAGGAATGCCCTTTGCGGAAAAGAAGATCTGCTACGGCAAGGCCTTCGGTGGCTGGACCAGTTCAATCCCGATAGGTTTAGCGCCTCCGGGAGCTTTGTCGTTCGGGATGTAGAGGCTTTCTGGAGAACCATCCAGGCGGCGGACGAGACGGAAAAGCGGTTTTTTTTCGCTTTCTGCGGGTTTATAGCCCGCGAGCACCGGCTCGCCAAAACCGGGATGGAAGACCTGGAATCCGTGAATGGGCAATCGGCGCTCTGGCGCAACAGCCTGGAGAAGAAAGAATCCGATTTCGATATTCTCAGCCATTTGACCATCCGCGTCAATCAAGCCGCCGCCGAACAAGCCGCGCTGAAGTTTGTTCGAACGGAGCACACCAACCGCCTGGCCAACTTCCGGACGGGCGATATCGCCATTCTGTACCCCTTGCCTCCCGACGGAAAATCGCCGCTCTCCAACCAGTTGTTTAAATGCACCATTACCGAGATCAACGCCCAGGAAATCGCGGTCCAGCTCCGCGCCCGGCAATCCAACGACCAGATCTTCCGGGAAAAGACCTTCTGGAACCTGGAACACGACCTCATGGACATCTCCTTCATCGGGATGTACCGCGGCCTGTTTGATTTCCTGAGAAGCCCTTCCCGCGCCCGGCAGCTGCTGCTGGGGCGCATTCCTCCCGGGGTTCCCGATCCGGCGCCGGACCTCGCGCCCATGGAAATGACGGCCGAGCAGCAGCAGATTTTCCGGCAGATCCTGGCCTCCAGGGACTATTTCCTGCTCTGGGGGCCGCCGGGGACCGGGAAAACCAGCATCATGCTCAAACACCTGGCGGGGCATTGGTTTCAGAACACGACCGAGACCCTGCTGATTCTGGCGTATACCAACCGGGCGGTAGATGAGATCTGCGCCGCTATCGAATCCTTTCACCCCGATGTTCGGGACCAATACCTGCGCATCGGCTCGCGGTTTTCAACCGCTTCGGAATTCCAGGACCGGCTGCTCCAGGTGCAGGCAGAAAAAGCGGGCACAAGAAAGGAGCTGAAAGAACTGATTCAGCGCCAGCGCATCCTTGTCGCCACCGTAGCGGCGATTGCCGGTAAGCCGGAACTCCTGGAATTGAAGGCGTTCGACCGGGTGTTGATCGACGAAGCGTCCCAGATTCCGGAGCCTATGCTGGCCGGGTTTTTGCCCCGGTTCCGCCATTTTCTTTTAATCGGCGACCACAAGCAACTCCCCGCCGTGGTCGTCCAGGACGAAAGCGCGTCCTCCGTGGAGGACGAAGCGCTTCAGGAGCTGGGCATTCAGAACCTGCGCAATAGCATGTTCGAACGCCTGTATAAACGCTGCCAGGCGCAGCACTGGCATTGGGCGTATGCCCAGCTCAGCCATCAGGGGCGGATGCACCAGGAGGTGATGGCGTTTCCCAACCGCCTTTTTTACGAAGGGCAGCTGCAAATCCTTCCGGAGTCGTCCCTGGGGCGTCTGCCGCAAATCCGGCAGGAGGTTCTTTCGCTTCCGGAACAAGACCTTCCCCCGGCGCTTCGCCTCCTCGCCGCAAGCCGCATGGTGTTCATCCCGACGCCCAGCGATGAAAACGGTCCCATGCAAAAGACCAACCGGCACGAAGCGCAGATGGCGGGCAAACTGGTTTCGGCCTATCAAACCCTTTACCGACTGGCGGATAAAGAATTCCACGCCAGCAGCCTGGGAATCATCACGCCCTACCGGGCCCAGATCGCCCAAATCCGCCACGCGCTGGAAGAAACCGGAATCGATCCCGATTCCATAACCATCGACACGGTAGAGCGGTACCAGGGCGGGGCAAGGGATATCATTCTGCTGTCGCTTTGCACCAATTCGATCACGCAGTTGAGGGCGCTGGTCTCGTTGTCGGAAGAAGGCATAGACCGAAAACTGAACGTCGCCCTCACCCGGGCGCGGGAATCGGTCGTGATCCTGGGCAACCCCGATTTACTGGACCGCAATCCAATTTACAAAGCGTTGATTAGCGCTTGCGCCACATTCGATTTTCCCTGAACTTATCCCGAATTTTTTCCCACCAAGTTTCGTTTGAATCAAACACAACCGCGAATCCAATGAGAACCAATATTCCATGCGCATATGCCCCATGGGCGCCCCCTCTGCTTCGCCGTGCCCGGCGTTGTTCGGGGGCTTTCCTGTTGTTCCTCGTGTTGTCCCCCCTCAGTTCCTGCAAAATCAGGTCCTGGAAAACAAGCGCTTCGGAGCCGGCTGCCGCCCCATACGCCACGGAAAGCGTGGCGATCGTAGTGACGGTGCTGCTGAAAGTCAAACCGGGAGCGCCCATTGTCTTTTCGCTGGAAAACGTGATCCGGGCGCCCGGTGATTTAAAGGAAAATATCGTCCCCGAATCACAACCATCCACGGGGTATTGGGTGTCTATCCTGGATAAAACCGGCCGGCTGATCGCCAGCGCGTCTGCCGGAGAAAACCCGCTGCGTAAAAAAATGGAATATGTAAACGACGAAGGAAAGCTCGCCAGCCGGGAGGTGCAGTTGGAGGAAGACTGGATCGCCCTTCGTTTCCAGGAAGGAGCTGGGCCCTATCTTTGCCGCGTAGACCACTACGCCGGCGAAACGGCAGTTCGCATTGTTGAATTTCCAATATCCGAAAAATGAGAACGATTTTCTTTCTGGCCCTGAGCGCGTGGCCGCTGCTCGGGGCAGCGCAAGCGTTTCCGGTAGCCGCAATTCAAAAAAACGGCCCGGATTCCACCCGGATCAACCTGGTGATGCTCAGCGACGGCTACACCCAGGACCAGTTGCCGCAATATCTGAAGGACGCCGGCACGGTGGCGGACAAATTATTTCAAACGACGCCATTCAAGGAATACAAAGCTTTTTTCAACGTGTACGCGATTTCCGTGCCCTCGGTGGAAAGCGGGGCCGACCATCCGGGGACGGCCACCGACGTGACCGAACCCGCCGCTCCGGTGCAGGACGTGCAAAATATCTTTGGCTCGACTTTTGACTATTTCAACATCCACCGGCTGCTGGTGGCTAAAAACAGCGCGGCCATTTTCTCCACTCTGGCAGCCAGCTTCCCCGGGTACGACCAGTCGCTGGTGATTGTCAATTCAGCGGAATACGGGGGCTCTGGCGGAGCCTTTCCGACCACTTCTACCCACCCAAGCTCGGCCGAGGTGGCCATCCACGAATTGGGCCACTCGTTCTCCTTTCTGGCCGACGAATACTGGGCGGGAGACTTCTACGCGGGCGAGCGGGCCAACATGACGGCGACGACGGATACGGCGAAGGTGAAGTGGAAAAACTGGCTCAACACCCAAAACGTGGGCATTTACCCCTACGGATCGAGCGGGTTGCAGGCTCAGTGGCACAAACCCGTGAATGGGCTGTGCAAAATGGAATACCTGGGCAGGCCCTTCTGCCCGGTGTGCCGGGAAGCGATCATCAACCGGATCTACCAGCTAGCCAGCCCTATTGCCGATTACGCGCCCAAATCGGCTACCCTGGTTTCCGATAAGCAACCTATGCCCTTTTCAGTCGCCCTCGTAAACCCCAATCCCAATACCCTGACCGTGCAGTGGACGCTCAACGGCAAAGTCATCGCTCAAGACCAAACCAGCATAACCCTATCCCCCGCCCAACTGGACAAGCCCGACAACGTCCTTTCGGCAACCATCACCGACAACACCTCCCTCTCGCGGTCGTACCGCCCCGCCAGCGGATACGTGTTTTTCCGCACCTGGACCATCAAGCAGCAGGTGACGCCGGTAGAAGAGCCCGTTACCTCACCGTTCCGGTTTGAGGTGTATCCCAATCCCGCTCAGGATATCATTTACGGCCAGTTTTATTCCCCCACCGCCGGAGAAACGCTCCACGTTTCCCTCCTCGATCTGAAAGGCAGCCTGCTAAAAACCCAATCCTTCCCCCTGCACCAGGGCGCCCAAACCGTCTCCATGCCCGTTCACGACCTTCCGCCCGGAACCTACGTGCTTCAACTCCGATACCGGGATTGGAGGCAAGGGATGGTTTTTTTTAGGATGTAGAGGATGTAGGTTACATCTTTTACATCCTCTACATCCTTAACATCCTTTATTTCCCGTCCACCCCTAGCAGGAACCCGATGACCCCATCCATCCAGGTTTGCTGGTCGTCCCACATGGAGAGGTGGCTGCCGTTGGGGCAAAGGAGGAATTGGCCGTTTTGGACCTGGGTGCTTATCCACTCCATATGTTTGGGGTCCATGGTGTCGTGGGTGGCGCCGATGGTGAGGGTGGGCACACGGATTTCGGGGAGGCGGGCTTTGACGTCCCAGTTTTCCAGTTTGCCGGAGAGACCGAATTCGCTGGGGCCCTGCATGGTGACGTAGAGTTCCTGGTTGATTTTGCTGAAGGAGCGGTTGACCGGTTCGGGCCAGTCTTCCAGGGGGAAGCGGCAAATGTGTTCGGTGTAGAAATTAGCCATGAGGAGCTCCATGTAGCGCGGGTTCTGGTATTCGCCTTTGGCTTCCAGGGCGCGGACCTCTTTCAAGACGGCGGGATCCATCTGTTTGGCGAGGACCTCGTCGGCGTAGCGGTCGTAATCCGGCGCGCTGGCCATCATGTTGGTGATGATCAGTCCTTTGAGGTTTTGCTGATACTTGAGAGCGTACTCCATGGCCAGGATGCCGCCCCAGGAACTTCCCAGGAGGAAGAAGTTGTCGTTATTCAGTCCGAGGGCAAGGCGCACCTGCTCTACCTCTTCCACAAACCGGGGGAGGTCCCACAGCACGTCGCCTTTTCCTTCCGGGTGATCGGAGTTGCCGCTGCCCAGTTGGTCGTAATAGATAAACTCGATCCCTTCCCGAGGGAAAAAGCTCTCCACCGACTCAAAATACTCGTGCGTAGCGCCGGGTCCGCCGTGCAGGAGCAGCACCTTGATCCGGGGGTTGTTGCCGAATCGTTTGGTCCACACCCTGTATTCGCCCGCAGGGGTGGAAATGGGAATCATCTTCACCCCGCCGCTTTGGACGCCTTCCCCGGAGGGGGAAAAGTAATCCTTTAACGAAAGTGCGTTCGCTTCACCGCCTTCTGGTGCAGGAGGCGTTGGGGAGCAGGAGAGCGTTGCTCCCAGTAAGAGGGAGATCCAGATGGTGTTTTTCATGGTGGTTTGAGTGGTTGGTGGTTGGTGGTTAGTGGTTGGTGGTTAGGGGTTAGGGGTTAGTGGTTAGTGGTTGGGTGAATGAGAATCCAAAATACGGTGCGTTGGGGATATTTTGCGTTTTATTCGCTTGTAATTTGGGCGGGTATGAGCAAGGACATCTGAATTAGGTGAAATTTCTCTCTGAGTCCTGACTTATCTCATTCTTATTATCATTTTATTCAGTTAAATTAATCGCAACGAAAAAATGGTTATCATTTTTTTAATACCTGATTTTCAAATGAATACAATTGTATTTTTTCACTCATTGAAAATGACAGAACCATGAATACTGATAACATTACGTTCTTCTCCAGAGTCATGCGGGTAATTTTTTTGCTCCTGTTATCCGCATCCACCTTTTCTTTCGCTCAGGATGCTATCCAGGGCACCTGGGCCACACAGGCCGACTCCTACCGGGGTAAAAATGAGCAGCGATTCACCTTCGTATTCCCGGGCAACGGAACGGTTTCTTCCCGCGTGTGGGGCACTGATTTGTACACCGACGACTGCTCCATCGCCAGCGCAGCCGTGCACGCCGGGCTGATTACCCCGCAGAACGGAGGGGTCGTCACCATCGAGATCCGGCCTGGCGCCGCCAGCTACCAGGGCAGCACCCGCAACGGCGTGGTTAGCCAGGGGTATGGTGGGTTTGCCGGCAGTTTTGTTTTTGTCAATACGGGCTCCACAACCGTGATTCCTACCCCGCCCTCCAACGCTATCCAAGGCACCTGGGCTACGCAGGCCGACTCCTACCGGGGTAAAAACGGGCAGCGATTCACCTTCGTATTCCCGGGCAATGGAACGGTTTCTTCCCGCGTGTGGGGCACTGATTTGTACACCGACGACTGCTCCATCGCCAGCGCAGCCGTGCACGCAGGGCTGATTACCCCGCAGAACGGCGGAGTTGTCACCATCGAGATCCGGCCCGGCGCAGCCAGCTACCAGGGCAGTACCCGCAACGGCGTGGTAAGCCAGGGGTATGGTTCTTGGACGGGGAGTTTTGTATTTATAAAGTAAGATCTGAAAAGATCCTGCACCGATGCAGTCAAGGTATCAGCCTTTGAGTTGTGTGCAGGCTTTGCAGCAACGCCCCTCTCCGTAACGACGGGTTTGAAACCCGTCGTTACGGAGAGGGGCTGCATCGCAACCTTGGTCGATCACCCGAATAGCGGTTGCGCGTTCTTCGGCGCTGAAGCCCCAAAAGCACCCTCTTTGAAAAGATTCCTACTTTTACCCCAAATTCGCCTTTCATGAAACCGCATTTTTTCTCCTGTCTATCCTTTTCTGCGCATTCAGCTCTGGCGTCGCCCAATCTTCCCCGCTCCTGTGCGGCCACCGGGGAGGCTTCGAAGGCAATTGGCCCGAAAACAGCCTTTCCCGGTTTGACGAGGTGGCCAAAGCTTTTGGCGACAAGGCGTTTATGGTGGAACTGGACGTCCGGGAGTCGGCGGATGGGGTGTTGTTCGTCTTGCACGACGAAACCCTGGAGCGCACCACCAACGGGCAGGGCAAGATCGCCGGGACGCCTTCCAGGGCCCTGAAAAAACTCCTTCAAAAAGATCCGTCGGGAAAGCTGACCTCCGAGAACCTGCTCCGTTGGGATAAAGCCCTTCAATGGCTCGCCAAACACCCCAATGCGCGGTTTATGGTGGATACCAAAGGTGAAATCCATGAAAAAGTGATCCAACGCATCCAACACTACGGGCTGGAAGGGCAATGCCTCCTCCTCACGTTCTCCCTCCCCCACTCGGAGCTGGTGGCCAAGTTGACGTCTAAAGCCCTCATTTCCTGCCTCGTATCCAGTGAATCCGACTGGGACAACATCCGGCAGCTCAACCTCCCTTCCCGCCGTCAGGTGATCTACGTAAACGACAAGACGCCGCTACCGCTCCTTTCGGAAATGAAGAAAACAGGCGTTGCCATCACCGCCGATGTGAGCGAAAGCAGAAAAAACCAGCACGCCGCCTTCCCAAAGGATTATTATACCCGACTGGTGGCTGAAAAAATGGTGGATATACTGATTACCGATTTTCCAGTGGAGGTGAAGGGGTACTTTTTGTGATAAGGAGGTATAACTCAATCTTCATTGCCGAAATAACCGGATTATCGCCGGAAATCAATCACCACAAAATATGTTAAAACATAAAAGCAAACGCATGTTTCATACGGCTATTTTCCGTATTTTTGTACCTAAACGATAGGCATATGGCGCTCCAGGATAAATATATTAACCCGTTTACTGATTTTGGCTTCAAAAAACTGTTCGGCTCCGAACCGAACAAAGACCTTCTAATTGATTTTTTGAACCAGGTCTTGCCTGGAAAGCACAAAATTAAAGATCTCACCTACGCGCGCACGGAACAACTTGGCAATTCGGAGGCCGACCGCAAAGCCATTTTCGATCTCTACTGCGTGGGAGAAAATGGCGAACGCTTCATCGTGGAAATGCAGAAAGCCAAGCAGAATTTTTTCAAAGACCGGGGAGTGTATTATTCCTCATTCCCGATTCAGGAACAGGCAAAGAAAGGGATTGGAACTACCAATTGGCCGCGGTTTACCTGGTGGGGATTCTTGATTTCACTTTTTCAGAGGACGAGGCGGAGCGGGAAGTGCGCCATGAGGTGCAGTTGAAGGATCAAAAATGCCGGGTATTTTATGACAAACTAACCTACATTTACTTGGAAATGCCCAACTTCAAAAAATCCGAAGACGAATTGCAGACCAATTTTGACAAGTGGATGTATGTTATGCAACAGCTTCCCTATTTGCAAAACCGGCCCAGAGCGCTCCAAGACCTGGTATTTAAAAAACTGTTCGAGGCGGCCGAAATAGCCAAATTCACGCCAGATGAAAAAAACAAATATGAAGAGAGCCTGAAATATTACCGCGATTTGAAAAACGTAGTGGATACTTCATTTGATGAAGGCTGGGCAGAAGGCAAAGCAGAAGGCAAAGCAGAAGGCAAAGCAGAAATTGCGCTTCAGTTGAAGCGAAAGGGTATGGACCCAACCTTCATTGCCGAAATAACCGGATTATCAATCGAGGAAATAGAACAGTTGAATTAACGCGCTGATCCCTCATGGCTTCTTTTACTGCTTCCTCCGGCAAATCCGGGTACGCTGCAACGATATCCTTCACCGAAGCTCCGGAAGCTACTAATTCCAGGATAAATTCCACGCTGATGCGGGTACCTTTGATAATCGGCTTGCCTCCCAGCACCTGAGGATTGGTTGCGATATATTCAAAATTGGACTGCCATGCGCCAAAGTTTTGTATTCGATGTTGATCTGGTAAAGATAGGCCTTTGCGCAGCAAGGCTCAAGCCCCACTCCCAATTCCCCCCTACGCCGTTTTTGAAAAACCCTTATCTTTGTAAAAACGAAATTCCATGGAGGAAGCGCTTTTGGATCGGATTACCCTCAACCCGGAAGTTTGCAGCGGCAAGCCCACGATCCGCAATATGCGGTTTACCGTAGCCCAATTGTTGGAGTTGCTTGCTTCCGGAATGCCAGCCGATGAAATCCTGGAAGATTACCCCTATCTGGAAGCAGCGGATATTCAAGCCTGCCTGGTCTTTGCCGCTAAAATGGCCAATGCGAAATCGGTCACGCCATTAGCTGCCTGAGCTGATGCTGAAATTTATTGTCGACACGCAGCTCCCCCCGGCACTGGCCAGGGTTTTGTCCAAGCAGGGATATGATGTTATGCACACGACCGATTTCCCGCAAGGCCACCTGCTTACCGATAAAGCGATCCGGGTTATCGCTACTGCCGAGGCGCGCATCATCATCACCAAAGACAACGATTTTTATGACAACTTCATGCTCAAAGGGGCTCCTCCCCAGGTGCTGTTCCTTCAGGTGGGGAACCTGAAAAACAAAGACCTTTTTAGCATTCTCGAAAATAATTTTGAGCAGATCACCTCGCTTTTTAAATCCGGCGCCAATCTCATCCAGCTTGACAGGGATCGGCTGGTCGCCTATTGAGTAGCCGCTTGCTGGGGAAGGCCATTTGCCGGTTTTCTCAGATGTTCCTTGCCCCATGCTTCCATTGTTTCAGGCGTCCAGCCCCTTTCTTCCCAAAGCGCATCCATGCGGTCGGATGCCTTTTCAGCGAAGTAATTAGCCAGCAATGCCTTGATCTCCAACAACTGCGCATCGCTCAAATCATAGGCAAACAGCTTGAGCAATTCTGCTCTTCCCGGCACCTTGTTCAGTCAAAATGGCCAGGCGTTGAGGTTCAGAATAACTGCTTTGGCGCATCACTCAATTTTTTGAAAGTTAGAAAAATTGTACTACTTCTCTACTATTTTGTAGTTGCGTGCACGGGGAAGAGGACACAATCAACCTACCAGCATCCTTCACCAAAGTTACTAAGAAACAGTTTTTATTTGGAAAAATTATTCTACGTAGAGACATCGCACTAAAAAACAGTGACAAAGCCGAATTTTATTCGACTTCGCCACTGCCACAAACCAACGTTCTGATGTATGATCACACTTCCTCAATAAACGGTTCGCAATGAGCATCAAGGAAGAGTGTCTTTTTTCAGTTTTTTAGTTCAATTATCCAGAACTGGCTCCAACTCAGGCTGTCGGGTAACAGAAGGCACAGGTGGAAGCGTTTTATAGCGCAGGATATGGTTGCGCGTCTTCTGGATCTTATTCATAGAGGCTTGGATTTTCCGTTTCTGGGCTACATCCGTGATAACTTCCAATGCTACTTTATGGGTCGCCAAACAACGCGTGAGAAGAATGATTTGCGCATTCAAGGCGTTGGCCTGCGCGGCTTTGACATAAGCATCGAACGCATTCGCGTTTTTGGTTTCTTCCAGCGTTGGCCTGCGATAGGTAGCAAGGCCGAATTCTGGGTTGAGATCTTGGTAACGGCTTACTTCAGGTAGTCCGAATGTTTCCCTCAACCGGCGCTGTTCTTCCGGAAATTCCATCTTTTTAAGCGGCTGTGCGTAAGTAATCTTCATCTCATGGTAGGCCTTGCGAAACTCCTGCATTAGCGTGGTTTCCAGATAGTCCAGATCGTTCCTGACTTCGTCATCGGTCAGTTCTTTTTTGTTCCAGCGCAGCATATTGTTCCGTACTTGATTGAGGATGCTGGTACTTTTCCTCCAGTCGCGGGGCTCAAACTGCAGGATCAGGCTGCTTTTGGCATACGGAATATCCGTATTAGATGGTAACCCAGCTTCCACAGAGAACAGGGGAATGGTATGGCCCGAAATTTGTTTGAGGAATCCCAACCCTTTCGGGGTCGCTTGTTCCATCCATTGCTTGATAGGCGGGAGCGCCAGGAATTTATCCCAGAGCTTATGCGGATCCATTTGTTGCCCAGCCTGAAGCGTGAGCGAACGGGTGGCTACGTCATAGTCGAATCCCGGTTGGGCAGACTTGCTGACATCCATAAAAGCCTGAAGCAGGACCCTTGCAGTCGCTGCGACGGCCAGATTGTAGAGGTATTTAGCGTCGCTGGCTACCTTGCCGTAATTGGAACCCGTGAAGTATGATTTCCAGAAATCTGGACTACAAATGTTTTTGCCAGGGTTGAGCTGCCGGAGTTTATCATATCCATGGTGTGCGCAAAGGTTGGCTATCAGGTATTCAATATTGAGTAAACCTTTCATCGATCCAATACTGAATACCACCTTTTCCTTTGCCAGGTGATTTTTGTATAACGTATCCGCTTGCTGAAAATCAAGCAGTAACCCGGATTGGCCGAGGGTATCTACATAGCTTTCCCATTCCTGATGGAAATTGCCCAGTTCGCTGGTGAAATGGTGCGGAACACAGGCATCTGCAATGGCGTGCATGACAGGGCCGAGCAGCATAAAGCCAATTATTTTGTCATGTACTTCTCCGTTGACATCGATGTACGTGGCATGCTGGAAGAGGAATTTTTCATAATAGTATCGCGCCATGGCGCTGGCCGGAATGAAAATAGTATTTCGAATTTCCTTCTCCCAGTTGGCATTGTATTCGGCAAGCGTGCCCTTCCAGTATTGTGCACACCGGTCGACGATCGGAGAATAATCATTATCCACCTCAACATCCTTGTCATCGACCTTGCCGACCATGGCGCTGTTGTTGCTGCCCGTCCTTGAGGAATAATAGTAGTTATATCCATCGCGGTATCCCCATTTGGTTGGTGGCTTGTGTGCTGAAACGTAATGACTGAGTGCTGTAAA
Organism: Haliscomenobacter sp.; assembly: GCA_016707205.1. Classification (GTDB taxonomy): domain Bacteria; phylum Bacteroidota; class Bacteroidia; order Chitinophagales; family Saprospiraceae; genus JADJPL01. The sequence goes on from JADJHZ010000001.1 coordinate 500,852, forward strand.
GATAATACCATCGTATTCCGTAACATTCTCTCGGCCCAATGGCTTACTGTACATGGCTAAGTCGTGATAATAATCCGTGTTCTTCGATTCTCCTCCAATGAGTTGATACATTTTCCATTGTTCCACTGGTTTTGAGAAATCTCCTCCAAACCATGAGTTTTCGCATGCTCCAAGGTAAAGCTTGATCAGAATATGCTCTTTTTCCAGAATATACCGGATAGCATCAAGCACGATACGAGAATGAATGGCTCCAGTCATGACATATAGTTTTGGTAAAAAAATGAACGTGAACCGGGTAAAATAAGGGCCTAAAAAATGTGGCTACCTATCACTAATCTTCTCGAAAACACCCAGGATAGAATTAAGTCGCCATCCCTAATTGGTTTCAACGCCCAAGTGCGTGGGCTTATCTAAATCCTACAAGATATCGCATTCAACCCGCTCATATTTCGGATTATTGACCATGCCGGTTAAATGGAAGCAATAGTTTTGGCCTGCACTCAAGGCCAAGTTGTGGAAGATGCGTGTATCCGATAAAGATGCAATAGGTTTTGCATCCATATGGATATTACTTGCACCTGCTGGTATGGTGATCGTGGCAACCTCCCCTAAGGACGTATCGTTGTTGTAAAGGATCTCCTGATTTTTACCTTGCTCATCCGTGTAAGTAACCTTTATCCAATCTACTGAATATCCGACACCTACAACAAGTTTTATTCGAATAATAGTGTTCGCCGGCGTTTTTAAAGGTCTGTCCGGAAAGTATTGATTAAAATAAGTGTCTAAAAAGAAATTGGTTGGATTATTGATTTTTGCAAGATTAGATTTCCATTCGTCCATGTCCCCTGCTCCCCGTAAAGCGTAAGCTATTTCTCTCAAAGAATAACCTGATACCCTATCGTCTGGCAATTCATTGTTGAGATTTCTTTCTCTTTGGTTATAGCTGTCCATCAAGTCGATGACTACTGGGTAGATGTACAGATAGCTGCTGCCTGTCGAATAAGTGAAATCCGACAACCTGAAATTCTGATAAGAATCAAGTTCTTTGGCTGGTAATCTATATCTACGATTGGTAAAAATCGCTTCTGGGCCGCAAGCCCAGGTTTCGCCGTATGCTGTCCATTTTTGATTGGAGATCCTTGCAACCGCAAATGATGTATACTTGTTGCGGTCAATCTGCGAGTGGGTTACATGGGCCAACTCATGCATGACAGTTTCAAAAATATCATAGCTGTCGCTATTATACTTGTAAATCACTGCATCTTGGACTCCCGTCGCTGGTGCATAGGATAACAGATTTTCATACATAACACTCACCTTTGCGTTGGCTTTGAATGGTATGCCGTCATGGCGAGCAAATTCTTTATAATACTGACTAGCATTAAATACTGTTGCCCAGTACCACGGCTTTTTATTACTTTGCTGAAATGTATAATTCAGGGGCCTTCCATAGCTCCAAAGGATAATGATTCGGCATGAGCATTTGCTATATAGACCACTTTTAGGTCATCCGGATCTTCAAACCGAATCTGATATCTGACTTTTCCCCTAACCTGCTCAGCCAGTTGAAAATTCCCTTCGTTATCGGTAAAAGTACTTCCTAATGTGCTAACTCCATTTTTGTCTTTGATAACAACCATTGCCCTTTTTAACCCAATGCTTTTTCCCACATGTGAGTCATAAACTGAAATATTACCCTTAGGAATCCACCCGCAATTAACTAAAGTATATTTAGGATAATATAAAGTACCCGACAACTCAAAGCAGTAACTTCTGTTGCTTTCCAATTTATAGTTATTGAATATCCTGGAACTGCCAATGGAGCCCAATTGCTTTGCAGTCATTCTAATATTTGAAGCTCCGGATGGAATGCTCAGCGTAACTTCCTGTCCAAGTGGAATATTCTCTTCATGGTTTATTTTTCGCTCAATTCCGGAAGCGTCCATGAAGATAATATGCACCCAATCCACTGCATAACCTACACCAACTATTGGTCTGATATTCACAGTTGTATTTTGCCCTTTGCTTTGCTGGGTGCTGAGCAACAAGAATGAAACTAAGAATATGATCAATGTTCTCATGATTTTTTATTTTATTCAGGGCTTTTTTAATAAAATCTATTGTGAAAGCCCTGTTCCGTCTTTGCTGATTTTTTAAAAAAATAAGGCGAATCGATCTGGGTTTGGTTCTATAAAACTGGGGGATTTTCCTGCATGGTTTCAAATTTGGGATACTTATAATTTCGGGAATCAATTTTAATGAACCCATGCTTCAAAGGACTCGTGCTATTTTCTATATATGGATTCCGAATGAAAATCATCCCATCGACGGAATATGCATAAGTGTAATCTTTTTCCCCTTTACCCATATTCCCTAGATCTTGCCCCCACACCATAATCAAGGGCACACTCTTCAGAGAACTCTCTGATCTGACGTCGAACAAATATTGATTCAAATTAATCCGTTCCCAAGTACCATCAGGTTTTTGCCTGGCAACCTCTTCTATGCCCTGACGGCATCCTCCTCCAAAGTAATCTTCAGTGATCTCATACCAACCAACTTTTGGGCAAAGCCTTAAGCGTTCATTAGTACTTACAGTCACGTAATAGCAAGGAGTATTTTGATCGCCGCTAAACTGGGAAGGAGGATTTTTTTTCAAAATGGCATCGGCTAATCCTTTTGGATCCAAAGGAAAAAGGTGGTATGGAACTATTTCAACGAATCCCCTTCTAAAATCTCTGAATTCCCATTTGCTGTCGCTACCTTCCTTTTCAAACCGTCCCATTACACATAATATCCCCAAAGGGGATGACTGTCAGCCTTAAAAATTGTCCTTAGTAAAATCAAAAATTTTAATTGCAGCACGGGTGCCAATTTGAATAACTGGGCTTGAAGCTCCTCTAGGAACGTACAGGTGCTTATCCCATTCCGCCGGGTATCGTTGTGGCCATCCCCTGAAATATCCGGTGCCTCCATCTTTTTTGTGCTCATATCCATAGACAAAGTTTTTATAAACCCAAAGGTTGTTACTTTGAGAGAAATCACCGGAATTTCCCAAAAGCATCATTACTTCATTTTGAGCTTCATTGAGGTCAATGCTGTTGTCTTTATCGCCAGATGCCCAGTATTTACCTCCGATATCCCCTTTGGTGATCAACATGGTAGGCTTGGCCCAAAAGTGATAAACGCGAAGAAGGTCCTTAAGATCGCCTGGAACCACTGCTGATTCATTGAAATACCTTTTGTACATCCCCCCGGCACTCAGCATATATTCATCAGTGCAGAAGTATACCTCCGGGGACCCCTTAAAACTACCATCCCGGAAGGGTTTTCCATCTGACTTAAAATAGCGGGGCGATGAAATCCTATCCGGGTCTAGAAATCCAATTGAATAAACATCTCTGGAATAATTATCCATCATCCTGGCATAGTATCCGCCATGCTTATTGAGCATAAAGTCGTGGATAGCATACGGAATTTGGAGTTTTGGCTGCTTCGTATCCGTAAGAGCTGTCCAGAATGGATCCAGACCGGTGTGATAGATGTCTTTGTAATAGTATTGACATTCGCTGCATATATAGCCTCCGGAAAGTACGCCCAATATCCGACTAACGGCATCGTGTTGGTAGAACCCGGCAGCTTTTGCTCTGTCTGTTTCCCTCCGCATTGGTGCACTCCGCTTGCCTTCAAATGATTGAAAGGCAAATTTGGCAGCAATGTAGTAAAACGCATTTTTAGCGCCCAGAGCAACCCTTTTTTGATCATCCTTGAAGTTAGGAAACACAGTATTGACAGGAATAATGGGACTCGATCGATCTGAAAATGGCACTACGGTTGGGTTGTCGGCGTGTTCAGCCAATGTAATCAAAGCAGCAAGATAAAATGACTGGTAGGGTTTGGCGTTCGTTTCAAATAATCCATTATGAACAGTGCGCCCAACAATCTGAAGCATTCTGTCCAACCACCAGCTATTGTAATCGCTTTTGAGAAAAATGAATACATTTTTCTTCAGCAGGATATCTTTTACTCTGGCATCATACCTTGGGTTTGAAGACGGCAATGACCCCTGCCACATGATCCAGTTTGACATGAGGTAATTCCAGGTGTATTCCATAAGTACATGGTTCTCTGTTTCTGTATTATACCACCTTTTGGTAACAAGTTTTTTGAAGCCTTTATCGATATATACCCCATAGGTGACACCTCCAAGCTTACTTTGATAGTACTTGGGATTAAACGTAAACGGAGCTACATCCGCTTCACTGTAATTCGAAATGAGCGGAGGCGACAATACCTTCCCGTTTTCTTTTGCCGTGTGCGAAATGGCTTGGTAGATCATTTCGTTCGTCAAAAGGTCAGTCCCGTTTTCAGCTTTCATATCTTTGAACGTGTAAAGGAAATCAGCCAAGTAGAAAAGGGTCATGTCATAGTCGCCTGTGGACGTACTATAATACTCCCTTGAGGTACCTACCTCCGCAAATGGGTGAATGGTATTGAAGTACTGCTCGACTGCACGCTGAAAATAACCGAGATTAGAAGCGGTATTTGGTGAACCAAATTGTTTTTTAACAAACTGATCCAATTCATTTATCGTCTGTCGGTGTCTCGGCAACTGAAACTCTGATGGGCGTCCTAACATATAGAGGGTGGACGCAATCATGGTCAAAGCGTGCTGCGCATTTCCCTTGGTTTTCCACTTTGGAAAAACATCCTGCCTGCGTTGCGGGTACATCATATACTTTACCCAAGAGTTGATCAGTTCAAGTTTTCGGGACGGGAACTCCTGGTTGGCGATTTCAACCGTTTTTGGCATAGTGCGCTGCGCAGAAGGGGCTTGAGGAATATAGTATCGGATGTAATTATTTAAATCCAGGAAGTTGCCTTTAAAAACTCTGCCGTATGTGCCATCGTCAAAAAACACGTAATGCAAATCCTTCTTATCATATGTCCCTCCTTGGATCATGCCGTCAGTCGCTAGCCCAACAACTTGTTTTGCGCTGTAAGAAGCAGGATAATTGTGCACGCTTACTGCTCGGAAGTTATCTAGATCGCCAGGAGAGCCGCCGCAAGTTTTTCCATCTCGAAAAAGCACTCCTGCTCGGTCCATATCATCATCAAACCCTATACCGACAATATCATTGGGAGTGTATCCAGAAGGCAAGGAATACCTCGTCAGTGCCTTATATTTATCCAAGTCATCCGGTGAACCTACACTGTATGTATAATCCCGGTACCAGTAAAAGACATGATTGTTCTGGCCGTCCATCGCTATCGCGACGATATCACTTGGCGTTTTAGACGGGGAAGAAGCGGGCATGGAATAACTGATTTGATGTTTAAAACAGTCTACATGCCCTATTTTGCCTTCAGCTACCTTTCCATTAACAAACCAGGTAAAAAGGTGATTATTCTCGCCATCCATGGCTACATCAATAATTTCCTTTGGATCGGGGAATGGCTTACAATTCATTGCGAATTGTCCCCAAACATTTTGGGAAAAAAGTAAAATAAAGCCTATAAAGCTTATTTTATTTAGCACTTTCATGTTTATCGTTTTTGGAACTAAAAAAATGATTTTTCTGCTCAAAATAAATTTGACTTACATTACGGGGAGTAAAATCCCTCATAATCACACGAGTAACCTCATCCCGCCCTGCCAAACCTCCTTCTTTAGCCCCACCCGTTCGCTAAAAAATAGCAGCGCCGCCTGCATCATCAGATCAAATTGCGGATTCGGCCTTACAATGCCTGTGTGTTGCGCCAAGAGGATAGGTTCTCTTAAAGGGAGGGCGGAATGGGCGACATTGACCCATTCAATTTCATCATCATGTACTTCGCGGCCTTTTACGCGATGCCACCGCACTTCCTCGCCGATGATATACGCACTGCTGATTTCCGAATGGTATTTTAGCAAATGCAACACACCGGCAATATCCGCCGTATCATCAGACAAAAAATGCGCAGCAAAAACCGGCTGTACGAGCTTCCTGCCTTCAGACAGACGTTCGTTTTCCCTGATCACATCGCTGAGTTCTTTTGCCCCAAATTTTGGAAGAACGGGATACTTAAAGGGGTCGGGCCCGGTACCCTGCAGCGTTGCGTCCAGTTTTTTCATCAGTAACCGGGGAGAAATATGAATCAAAAAATGCTCCCACTGCATCAGTTGAATTGCTGCAGAAAACAAAAACAGGCCGCCAGAAATTCCCTGCCTGTTTGCTTCCATGTCCCGAAGTATTCTGTTGTAACTTAAAGCGCCTCCGGTAGAAAAACCTCCCAGGGAAATAACCTCCCCCAGAGAAGCGGCAAGTTCAATCGCCTGGTCCAGGGTGTTGCGCCAGTAGCGGTCGAGCTGCTTATCTTCAAAAGCCTCATCCGGATGGCGCAAGCCATGACCTGGCAATAAAGGCAAAATGACGTTAACTCCCGCCTTAAAAAAGGCCTTCCCAACGTCTTCCATGTACCTGGGCGAATCCGACAACCCATGCGTCAGCACGATAACATGCTGCGTCTTTTCGCCATGATGAAAAATCCGTGGGCCATTATCCGGTCTCAAATCCGGACTGGTGAGTTCATAGCGGTATCGGATACCTTGGTGGTCCACTAATTCGTTACCGCTAACTGATCGAAGATGGGAATATTGTTTCCGGAATCTGGAATACAGGGCTTCAGTCTTCATGGCACGCAACGATTAGATGATGGGACTAAAATTCACCGTGCGCGTATCTTCTATATCATCCTGGTACGGAGTATATCACCCAAAGGGGGCGGTTTACAGTACGTCATTGGCAACATAGCCAGACGCTATGTAACCTTCAATGTGCGTTAGAGATGATTAAGGGGAAAATCAAGATAAGTTATCTACTAGGCTTCAAGGTCTTGTGAAAAATAAAAAAATCCAATGATTTGTGTCATTGGATGGAATATTTTTGCCGAATGCATGGAACTTGTGGGCAAACTTCCTGAAGCTTGTGAAAGCTTGCCCAAAACCACGTTGGCCGTAGTTTCCAAACTATGGCCCCAGGCTATCTTCAGATTGCGCCCAACCATCCCCGGCAGCGTGGCACATTGGCTGTATTCCGTTTAACTTCAGGGCTATAGCCTCCCCTCCTACTCCACTACCATCCTGCGCGTAGCCCGAAACGCGCCACTCGTCAGCGAGTAAAACAGCAGCCCGCGGCCGCGCAGATCCTCCGATTTCAGCAGCACCTGGTTGTAGCCTGCGGTATACTGCCCGCGCACCACGCGCAGCGTGCGGCCCGTCACGTCCCCAAATCCCGGCTCAGACGACCAGGCCATTCACTACTCCCAGCCCAATCTCCACCAAAAAAGCATCGAAACCAGTGGAGACGACTGTGGTCAGGGGACCACAAGATAGTTCCGCACGAAATCTGAGGATTTCGGCGAACAAGGAGCAGGGTTTAGGTGATGAGGCTTAAAAAGGCAGCGCCACTTCAGAGCAAGCGCTTGCGTTCATTTCCAGGGGGTCAGCGAGTTCCAAATCAAGTTTTGGGGAGTTTCTGCGGGTTTCCAGGCAACCGCCGCCTGGGCTCCGAGCCAAAAACCGGAAATAGCCTTGAAGTTCGTTGATCAAGCCACTGCCCCTGCAACGGAACCAAAAACAAGGGACAATCGCACAATCTTCTAACCTAAAACCACCCCTATTGCTCAAATTCGGATGAACTTCCCCATATAGAATTGCTTTGCAGATTGAATCCGGTAAAAATAGATTCCTGCGGGGGAAAGAGCGTCATGGGGTAAATCGAGGCGAATTTCGGGTTGAGCCGCTTTCAAATCCTGTGTGTAGATGATCCGGCCATCGCTACGCAAGATCGTCAAGACAAAGGGCTCCAGATGAGGGTTTTGAATGAGCAAAACGCCTTGGTCTATCACTGGATTGGGAATCACTGCGTGTTCCAACTCTGCGTAGGCTTTGGTTGTGGGAGAAAAGGGTAAATCACCAGGAGATAAACCCTGCCCATTGGAGGCAAACTTTTTGGGCCGAGCACTTCCTGGGGAAGGAAGCCCAAGAAGAGGAAATTTCTGAACCAAAAAGGGCTTGCTTGAAATTGAAGCCTCGTCACAATAAAAATACCCCGAATAGGTCAGACGGACCGTATACGTTCCTTGTTGCGAGGTGATGTACGTATTGGAATTGCCCCCCACCGGCGTTTCTCCCCTAAACCACTGATAGCTCACGCCCCCTGGAGGGACGACAAGCTGCTCGGGAGTAGAAAGTACTACTTTTCCCCTAGAGAACTGGGATAGATTAATTACAGGAGGCACATGAAAATAGTATGCATCGCTATTCGCGCTTTCACAGGCGGCGTTACAGGATGCCACTGAGCGGACATCCCAACGGTAAAGCATTCCCGGCTGCAGGGCAGGAGAAACCGTATAGGAAGTATCTGAAATGCAGGCACTGTCTTGAAGCGGTATCAAATTGTCCGAGCCAAAGGGAAATATACGCACCGTTACCCCGTAATGGGTTGCCCCCGGCGCTTTGCTCCAACTTAATGTCGGGGAACCCATGGCTTCGGGACCTGGGCATTCCTTCTGCCCCATTTTTGGAACCGGTATTTCTGGTACGGTACAACCATCAACTGACACGTTTACTTTATTCTGACACAATAAGGTGTTATCTTTTTTGTAAAATAAGCCGTAGGTCCAGTATCCGGGCCCCCGTCCGTCAATGGTGTCTTTATTTTGGGGATTGGAGTCCTCCACCCAAATGGAATAGTCGTTTTCACAGCTCGTGTTTCCAAGGAGTTCGTGCGTCAACTGTAAAGAGGCCGAAGGACTTGCCAAAGAAACGGCAACCTCAGGGCAACCGCAACCAAGATCCAGAAAACCAACTGGTTTACTTACAACCATGCTGTCTCCACTGCAGTTAGCGATTAGACAACTGTATTTATTATTGCGATCGGATATTTGTACAGGCGGTGTAGAATAGGCAGCATTATTAGCTCCTGGGATGTTTTCTCCGTTCTTTCTCCATTGATACGTAAATGGAGGCGTGCCTGCCACTGCCACCATGAAAATAGCGGCGCCTCCTTCTTTCACGTATTGGTTGGAGGGTTCTGACGTAATCCGGACTTTCTCACACATGGATGGGGGCAGCACCTGTACAAAAACTGGATCAACGATTAACTTATTGGAACACGAATCGGTGGCGGTAATATGCAATCGATGGGCGCCAACCGGAACATCTTCCACCATCAGCCTGCGAAGCGTATCGCCGAAGCCTACCCATCGTTCCGGGTAATTGGCCTTTCTCCATTCCTGACCGGTTCCGCCTTCGTAATCCAGGAGAGACCAGATCTCTACTACCAGGTTGACATTGCTTCCGCAATTGTCTGAAATGATCACCCCAAAATATTTATTGAGGCTATTCTGGTCAATGCCGAAAGAAGCGGTTTTGGTTCCCGGGTTAGCAGTTAGTTCTTGGATTTCCGAAGGAACAGTAGCTGTGGGAGCAATTGTATCTACCCAACTAAGGATTAAGGTATCTAAAATAGTAATCAGTTGGGAACATTGGTCCCAAACCTTAACGAGTACCTCTAACTTCCTACCCCCCGCACAAATAGCTTCCTGCCTAGTTACGATCACGTCGAAATGATTATTGCCATCCAGGTGTGTACGCACATTGCCGTTTTGCATACCCACCGCTTCCTGAAAATAAGCATACTTATCCCCCGGATCGCAACTGTAGGGATCGTCATAGATATAATACCGTTTTTTTAGTTCAGAAAGGATCACCTCGTTATCAGCAGAGCAAGCTCCGCCATGCAGTACTATTTCTTTTTCTCCAAGTGGCTGAAACTTTGGCCAGACGAAGAAAATTTCCTGAATAGCTTTGGTTTCGTTACCAAAACAGTCACGACCAATCCACATACGGGAAATTTTCGCCTCCGTGTTATCCTTCGGGCAACTAAAATAAACTATCGTATCCTTTACTTCCGAAGAAACCAAGCAACCAAGGCCCTCTGGTTTATCGCAAGCACCTCTAAAAACAGCCGCACCCGCATACCAGAAATAATTACTGTCAAGCCAACTCGCTTCGACATCCAGCACTTTCTCTATGTCGGAAACCAGAAAAGTATCCCGCCAGACCGGGAATGAGTCCGAAAGAAGGACCGTTTGCCCGCAACGGCCAATGCGTTGTACCAGAATTGGCGCAGATATGCTCTCTGCCCGGACTTTACCAAAACAAATGGTATCTCCTAAAGGGGAATAAAGCATATAGGGCCAATATCCCGGCGCATCAATGAGGCTTCCATTTCCAGGATTTGTATCCTCTACGCGTATACTCGTACTAGGGTAGCATAGCGTAGTATCCAATCCTAAAATTTCTTTTGTCAGATTAAAGGAGCAAGTACTCGAATCAAGAATTACCTCAACCTCTCTACATTCGCAACTGGTAGACTGGCCACCCTCGAAATAAAAGGGTTTACTCGAAATAGTAGTGGCCGCGCCGCAATAAATTCCTCCTGCGTAGGTCAGGCGAACAGTGTATGTTCCTTGTTGCCAGGCAATGTAGGTGTTGGAATTGCCCCCCACCGGCTCCCCATCCTTATACCACTGATAGCGAACAAAGCCCGGCGCCGCGATGCGTTGTTCCGGGGTAGAAAGGACAGCTTTTCCCTTGGTTAGCTGGGATTGATTAATCACGGGAGGAAGGTAAAAATACCTTCCGGCGCTGTTGTCGCTAACACAGAACTGATCGCAGGATGTCATTGAACGAACATCCCAACGATAAACCATACCGGGTTGAAGCGCAGGGAAAACGGTATACGAAGAATCTGAAATACAAGAACTGTTATGCAGAGGAATTGAATTGGCTGACCCATATGGGTACTTGCTTACTGACACCTCATAGCGCTTTGCCCCCGGGACGTTCCTCCAGTTCAGCGTAGGAGTAGGTGTTGTTTCAAGAGCCTGGCATTCTGTTTGCTCCGTTACGGGAACAGGAACCCCAGGAGGGCTGCAGTCGGCAACCATTGCTTGTACCCGGGCCCAACACTGAAGCTTACCCAGATTATCAAACAAGCCATATGTCCAGTAGCCAGGCGCGTCAATGCGGTTGGTATCACCTGGGGAGTTGTCCACCACGCTGATTGTATAGCCGGTTTTACAGTTTGTATTCCCCAAGATTTCATTTGTAAGCTGGAAAGGGGTGGTAGGGCTTTCCATAAAAACTACTACGTCCGGACAACCACATCCAGTAGTCAAACGAGCCTCCTTGCTAACAGCAACGCTATCGCCATTGCAGTTGGCGATCACACAATTAAACAGGCTATTTGTGTCCGACAGCGCCACCGTTGGGATGATGTATGCCGCCCTATTGGCGCCGGGAATATTTACTCCATTTTTCCTCCATTGGTAACTAAAGGGAGCGGTGCCTGTCGCTTTAACAATGAACGTGGCAGTACCTCCAACTTCAACAAATTGGCTGGAAGGCTCTGAAGTAATTCTGACGGGATCACAACGATTGAATGCGCTAACCTGGACAAGAATAGAATCCATTCTACTCTGATTGCGACAAAGGTCAGTGGCTGTAATGTGCAGCCGATGTGACCCAATAGGGATATCCTGAACCATCAGCCGCTGCAGGGTATCGCCAAAATCTACCCACTTTACCGGGTAATTGACCTTTTGCCACGTCTTTTCGACTCCTCCAGCAGACTCTAAATAGGACCAGATTTCTACCTCGGTGACAAAGTCTTTTCCACAATTATCCGTTATATTAATCCCAAAATAATATTCCAGACTATTCGGGTCGATTCCAAAAGAGGCAGTTTCCTTTTCTGGATCAGCCATTAGTTGAATAGGTCCCGAAGGAATTATTGCTTTGGGCGCAGTCAAATCACCCCAGATAAGCCATAACGAATCTAAAATAGTGGTCTGCCCGGTGCAGCCGTCCAAAACCTGGACGACTACTTCCAGCTTTTGGCTCCTGCTGCAAATCTCTTCCTGTTTTTTCAATACCACTTCGAAATTATAGCTGCTATCAAGGAACTTACGCGCATTGCCGCTCTGTGTACCCACTGCCTCACGGAACCAGGCATATTTTTCTTTAGGATCGCAACTGTAGGGATCGTCAAAGATATAATACCGCTTTTTCAGTTCGGAAAGGATTGCCTCGTTATCAGCAGAACAAGTTCCTCCTTGAAGTAATATTTCCCTTACTCCAAGTGGCTGAAACTTGGGCCAAACGAAGAAAATCTCCTGGACTACTGACGCCGAATGCCCCCAGCAATCGGTGCCTGTGAACGTCCGGATAATTTTAGCCATAACCTGATCGCTAGTCATAGTTTCGCATGGAAAGTAGGCAACCTCGTCCTTCACCTGTAGGGTAACCTCGCATCGGCATTCAGGAGATTGGACGATCAAACAGCTATCCCAAAAGGTCGGATACCCTGCGAAATACCGGTAGTTGGCATTTTGCCAACTTTCCATAGAATTCAATACCCAAGGCAAATCCGTACTCAGAAACGTATCGCGCCATACCAGCATTTTGGTGTCTATGAATTGGAGGGAAACCGCATCAGGAACAACGGTGCGGCCGCAACGGCCCCTGACTTTCGCCAGTTTTGGCCAGATCTCAAATCCAGAGCACAGCAAGGTATCACATGCCGTCAGGGAATCGGCTGTTATAATAAAATTAACCCGATTAAGGACCGATTCCTCCCCACATGAATTTTTTGATGTAATAACCAGTCTATGCGCGCCTGCTGGAATATCCGCTATCATCGCTTGCCCATTATCCCATCTTGTTGGATAAGCAGGCGCACACCAATATGCGCAGGGCCCTAATGATGGGTTCCCGGAATCGTCTAAACAGGACTCAACAAACATCTTTTCGATTTCTGGGCTGCATTTTTCGTTGAACTTTATTCCCAAAATATCCCGAAGATTTGTGCTATCAATTCTTAACTCCGCTGAGCATTGCCCCGGCTTTGCAGGAATTACTATAGGCTGCTGAAGCGTAATAGAAACACCCTCCAGGCGGGGGTCCATCCATTTAATAAAAACCGTATCATATTGATACGTTTTTGAACACCAATCATAAATACTAATTATTGCTGTTACCTCTTTAGAAACACCACATAAAGAAGCCTCCTTGAGGATTCTCGCATTAACGCTATATGGAATAGTAGGATAATTATAAGCGATTTCTGCCCGGCCTGCGTTCACAGCCTGATTGAAAAAGCTAAACCCCCTGGCGCCTTTGGCGCTACATTGCTGGGGATTATTAAATATATAATAGTTTGCCAAAAAAGAATCCAACATGACTGAACCTTGGGGTGGAGAACATGTCTCTCCGTTAAAAATCCATTCCATTTTCCCTCCATCAGTAAGGGAAAGCCCGGAAACAGGGCCTTGCTCTAGGTATTGTTGCTGAATAGAAAAAAAGGCTGGAATGAGGAAATAAATCTCCTGTATGACGCTCGTTTTGTTGCCATTACAGTCTATGCCAGTCCAGATACGCGAAATTTTAGCATGAATTGGGTTAAATTGAAGTCCAGTACAAAAATTATATTTGACTACTTGATCCATTACTTGAGAAGTAACTGTACAATCATTCTCCTCAAAATGGCCACATCTATTTTTAAAAACAGCCGTACCCGTGTACCAGGGATAATTGCTGTCCTGCCAACTCGCTTCAATATTCAGTATTTTCCCTAGGTCTGCAGCCGGAAACGTATCACGCCAAACGGCAGCTGGATCAGAAGAAACAATCACTCGGCCGCAAGGATCTATCCGTTCCACCAGTTTCGGCCCAGATTTATCTTCTGCCCTTACCTTACCCATACAAATCGTATCTCCTGAAGAGGTATAAAGGATATAGGTCCAATTTCCCGGCGCGTCAATGACACTTCCGTTGGCAGGATTATTATCCTCCACGGCTATCCTTAGATTAGCAGAACATGCCGCATCCAAGTCTAGAATTTCTTTTGTCAAGTTGACGGAACAAACATTAGAATCAAGTTTTACCGAAACTTCCTTGCATGTGCAACCTGCAGACTGGCCTGTGGTGGAATTAACGCTTGCGCCAATTAAAATAAGCGTCCAAATGGTCCTGGCGAACCTAAACAAGGGGTATAAGTTTTTCATGAAATATATTTGACCGCTACAAATAATATTTTCCGCCTCGCAAAAAATCAAACATTTTCCATCCCAAAAAGTGTAAAACACCATGCCTGCCACCAAAACATGCAGACCAAGTCTGCTATCCGGAGGAAAATGTAATTATCCTGCCTAGCGGTGGGTCCAAGGTTTGGAGCTCAGCGTGTGTTTCGGCAGGACGACATTCGCTCGTACAGCTTAAGGGAACTTTGTGTGTGCAAAATAAAAAATATCTGCATAATCTCCCTCCCAGCATCTACTTTTCCGAGTGAAATCGAATGAAAATTCACACCCCTAAAATACCATCCCAAATCCCGGCTCAGACGACCAGGCCATTCCCTCCTCCCAGCCCAAATCTCCACCGAAAAAGCATCGAAACCAGTGGGGACGACTGTGGTCAGGGGACCACAAGATAGTTCCGCACGAAATCTGAGGATTTCGGCGAACAAGGAGGGAAAAAGGATGTAGAGGATGTAAAGGACCTAAATTACATCTTCTACATCCTCCCCATCTTTTACATCCTCGTGCCCCCCCCTTCGCCATCCTTTCATAGTTGCTCAAAATACCGTATATTTGGGAAAAGGGGCTGAAGCACGGGAAAGGCCCTTCCAGCAGGCGCAAAGCGGTCGTAAAGAGGTTGATGAGGGAAGAAGAGCGCCACGCTGAACCCACTGTAAATCCGCCCCCACGATGGGGAGTAGCCGCCCGGCAACGGGATGCGCAGCCGTCAGTACGGACCACGCCACGGTCCCGGTTGTTCAGAACAAGGCAAGACCATCGCCAGGAATGTTCCTTTGGCGATGGTCTTTTTTTGTGCCATCGAGGAGAGGCCGGCCTTTGAGAAGACGATATAAAAATGGGACCAATAAAAACACAAGACGCACCATGATGAATTGGCATGTACAATCAACGGACGCCTCGCTGGAAACGCTTCAAACGGGGGCCGAAACAGGCCTGACCCAAGCCGAAGCAGAAAACCGCCTCCAACGCTACGGGCACAACGAACTGGTTGGAAAAACCGGGCGCACGCCCCTCCAGATCCTCTGGGAGCAGTTTACCGCGACCATGGTGCTCATCCTCATTGCGGCAGCTGTCGTGGCGGGGTTGCTCGGCGACACGAAAAACACGATCGCCATCTCTGCCATTGTTATGCTGTATGCCCTGCTTGGTTTCATCCAGGAATATCGCGCTGAACAGGCAATTGCTGCGCTCAAGAAACTGTCGGTGCCGATCGTGCGGGTGTTGCGCGACGCGGTGTTCAAGGAAATCTCTGCCCGCAACCTGGCGCCTGGAGATATCATTCAACTGGAAACGGGGAATATGTTACCTGCCGACGTCCGGTTGCTCCAGGCGGTCAATCTCCGCGTTCAGGAAGCCGCGCTCACAGGCGAATCGGAGCCGGTAGAAAAACAAACAGCCCCGCTCGAAGTGGACAACCTCCCCCTCGGCGACCGCCGCAACATGGGTTATATGGGCACCATCATCACCCAAGGGCGAGGCTTGGCACTGGTGGTGGCTACGGGCATGCAAACCGAACTGGGCAAGATCGCCAACCTCCTCCAGCAAAGCGGCAGCGAGGAAACGCCTCTGCAAAAACGCCTCGACCAGCTGGGCAAGCACCTCGCCCTTGTCGGTGTAGTTTTCGCGATCCTTATTGCGGTATTAGGCCTTCTTCGCGGCGACGAACTCCGTCACATGCTGCTCACCGCAGTCAGCGTGGCGGTAGCCATCGTACCGGAGGGTCTGCCCGCTGTCGTAACCATCACGCTGGCGCTCGGGGCTCAACGCATGCTCGCCAAGAATTCCCTCATCCGAAAACTCCCTGCGGTGGAAACGCTCGGCTCGGTCACGGTGATCTGCTCCGATAAAACAGGCACCCTTACAGAAAACCGAATGACCGTTGTCGTCCTGGATGTGGCAAACCACCAACTCGACTTGTCTACTGCGATGGAACGCGACGGTTCGGTTCTTGCGACCCGTAATTCGGGCATCCCGGCTCAATCGGCTCTTTCGCTAACCGCGATCGCCGGAACCCTGTGCAACGATGCCCGTCTCGTCGACGAGGGGGATGATCGCTTTCACACCCTGGGCGACCCGACCGAAGGCGCCCTCGTTGCAGCCGCCGCCAAAATGGGATACTGGAAATCCTCACTCGACCTGGCCTTTCCGCGGGTGGCAGAATTTGCCTTTGATTCCGACCGCAAACGCATGACGACGATCCATGACTTGCAGGATATGGACGAGTCGATCCTTGCCGGGCTCGAAACAGGGAATCATCGTTTCGTCGCTTTCACCAAGGGGAGCGTAGACGGGCTGCTGGACTTGTCGGACCGGGTTTGGGCAAACGGACAGGCGGAGGCGCTGGATGCCTCCTGGAGGTCCCGGATTGAAGCGTCAAATGATCATCTCGCCCGAAAAGGAATGCGGGTTCTCGGTGTCTCGTTCCGGTTGTTGGATCAAATTCCCGAAAATATCCAAACAGATTTGGAACAGCAGTTGATTTTCATCGGCTTGTTTGGCTTGATCGACCCGCCGCGCGAAGAGGTAAAGGAAGCGGTCGCCATTACAAAAACAGCAGGCATTCGCACCGTGATGATCACGGGCGACCATCCGCTCACCGCCCAGGAGATCGCCCGGCAATTGGGTATCTTTGATACCGGGCGGGTGCTGACCGGCGCAGAGCTTCAGAATATGCCGTTCGAGGAATTGAAACGCATCGTAGATGAGGTGCGCGTATTTGCCCGCGTGTCGCCCGAGCAGAAGCTGAAGATCGTACAGGCGTTGCAGGAAAACGGGCATATCGTTTCGATGACGGGCGACGGCGTCAACGATGCGCCCGCCTTGCGCCGCGCAGACATCGGAGTGGCCATGGGCCTGACGGGTACTGACGTGGCGAAGGAGGCCGCCGACATGATTCTGCTCGACGACAACTTCGCGACCATCGTTTCGGCAGTGAAAGAGGGGCGGACGATTTACGACAACATTCGCAAGTTCGTGCGATTCAGCGTAGCGGGAAATATCGGCAAGGTGTTGGTAATGCTGCTGGGGCCTTTCCTGGGCAAGCCGGTTCCGCTGTTGCCGCTGCAGTTATTATGGCTGAATTTGCTGACGGATGGCTTGCTTGGACTCGGCATAGGCGTGGAAGCGCCCGAGAAAGGGGCAATGAACCGTCCGCCCTATTCGCCAAAAGAGGGCGTGTTCTCGCGCGGCGCAGGAGTACAGGTACTCTGGGTGGGCGTCTTGATCGGCGCGTTGGCGTTGGGGCTCGGCTCCTGGTATTATTTCACTGGCCGCGAAGAGTGGCAGACGATGGTCTTTACGTTCCTTGCCTTCGTGCAGGTCTTTCAAGCATGGGCATCGCGCTCAGGCAAAGAATCCGCTTTCTCGATGGGTATCAAATCCAATCCCTTGTTGTTCTGGATGATCTTGCTGGTGTTTGTCCTCCAAATGGGCGTGCTTTACCTCCCTCCGGTAGCTGGATTCTTCTCCGTCAAGCCCCTCGCCCTGGCCGACCTGCTGATCGCCATTGGCCTCGGGTCCATTGTGCTGATTTTGATGGAAATCGGAAAAAAATTCGGCACAGGCGACAGAAAGAGTCCTCATGTTGCCTCTAGAGAGGGATAAAAGGATGTAGAGGATGTAGAGGATGTAAATTACATCTTTTACATCTTTTACATCCTCTACATCCTCCAACGTCCAACGCCTAACGTCTAACAGCCTTATCCCGGTTTAGCTGGAGCATATCCGCGCTGTTCTGGTAGTCGCCGATGAGGTGTTCACAGAAGTAGTCGGAGCGCAGCCAGAAGAAGTACTCGTTCATATCGCCGTACCCGTGGCGCTGACCGGGGAAGAGGAAGAAGTCGAAGCGTTTGTTGGCTTTGATGAGGGCGTTGGCCATGCGGATGGTCAGGGCGGGGTGTACGTTGTTGTCGATGTCGCCGGTGCAGAGGAGGAGTTTGCCTTTGAGGTTTTTCGCCAGTTCGGAGTTTTTGTCGATGTCGTACTCGAAGGAGATGTTTCCTTTAGCGTCGGTCATTTCTTTCACGCCGTCGTGTTTTTCGCTCCACCAGCGGTTGTAGATGTTGTTTTCGTGGTTGCCGGAGGAGGATACCGCTGCTTTGAAGAAGTCGGGATACACCAGCATCGCTGCGGTCGACATAAACCCGCCGCCGGAATGGCCGAAGATGCCCACCTTGTCGATGTCGATAAAGGGGTGGCGGACGGCCAGCTGCTCGGCGGCTACTTTTTTGTCTTCGAGGCCGTAGTCGCGGAGGTTGCCGTAGCCGTAGTTGTGGTACCATTTCGAGCGGCTGGGATGGCCGCCCCGGTTGCCGATCGTGATGACGATAAAGCCCAGCTGCGCCTGCCGGTCGGTGCGGTCCATACCGGCGGAGAACGACTTGTTGACGGATTCGGTCTGAGGCCCCGGGTATACGTATTCCAGCAGGGGATATTTTTTGGTGGAATCGAAATCAAACGGCTTGTACATCACGCCGTAGAGGTCGGTGATCCCGTCGCCGGCTTTGACGACAAAGGGTTCGGGGAACTGGTACCCCGCAGCAAACAGTTGCGACAGGTCGGCCGTTTCCAGGTCCATGACCTTCATGCCCAGGTTGTCGATCAGCTCGGATTTGGGCACGGTATTCACCCGGGAGTAGTTGCTGACAAAATACGTGGCGGCGTCGTTGTTGGAGGTAAAAAAGTTGTAATCGCCTTTGTTGAGCAGCTTGAGGCCGGTTCCGTCCAGGTTTACCCGGTACAGATGGGTATAATAGGGATCTTCGCCCGGCTCGCGGCCGTTGGCGGTAAAATACAGCACCCGGTTTTTGGAATCGACGGCCTCGATGCTTGCACAGTGGAAAGGACCGGAGGTGATCTGGTTTTTCAGTTTGCCCGTTTTGTCGTACAGGTAAAAGTGGGCCCATCCGTCGCGCTCCGACCAGTGGATGTACTCTTCGCCGTTGTTGACGAGGCCCAGGTCGCCGGTTTCGACATAGGTATTCAGGCGCTCTTCGATCAGGACCGTTACCGCGCCGGTTTTGGTGTCGGCGACGCAGACGTCGATCCGCTTGAGGTCGCGGCTGGTGCGGTCAAAATAGAGCTGATCGGAGTTATTGGCCAGCCAAAGCGGGGGCTGAAACAGGTCGTCGCGGTTTTTGGCCAGCCGCTGAGCGCGAAACATACTGTACTGGGGATCTTTGAACGTATCGGCCTGGATCTTGATTTTTTCTTTGGAGGCAAAATCAAACACCAGCATTTCGGGCTGGGGCGCTTCTTTTTCCCCGGGCATGTGGTATTTGTAGGTCTCCAGAGTTGGGCGGGGCTCGGCGACGGCGTTGATCACCCACAAGTCCTTGACCTTGCGGCTGTCCGTCCGCGTCAAGGCAAATTTTTTGGAATCCGGCGAAAAAACAACCCCCACCGATTGCCGGGTCCCTTTGTTCTTTTCTTTGTCGACGTTGGTTTCGTTTCCGCCTCCGCCGCCATAGGCATAGTATTCTTCTCCGTCGGTTGTCCACTGCGTTTCGACGATGGTCGTGTCTTTGTCGTCCTTCACGGCTTTGAGAAAGTTTTCCTTATCCATCCAATAAAGGTTGTGGTTTTTGGAAAACAGCACGTAGGACGAATCCGGCGCGATATTGGCCCAGCGCGGGCGGTCTTTGGGCTTTTCGTAGTCGTCGAGCAAGCGCAACACGCCGGTATTGAGGTCGTACTCAAAGTAGAAGGTGCGCTTTTCTTTCTTCGCCGGAGCAGACGATTTTTTCTCTTTCATATCGTCCTCGTCTTCGTCTTTTTTCTCCTCTTCATCGGCCAGTTTGCTTTTCACCTCAAACTGAATCGCTGTTTCGTTTTTGATAAACCGAAGGTTCGTGATATCCAGATGTTGCGCATCAAATGGGTCTTTGGACAAGCGCGACATATCCGCCGCCATTTTGGCGTTGTCGAACAACGGCTTTTTCGTCCGCTTGACCGGATCGACCAGGTAATACGTTTTCCCGGCGCTGGTTTCGTACGCGTACCAAAACCGTTCGCTTTGTTTAAGCCAATGGGCGTCCACGCTGGTGGAGAAGACCATCTTCGAAATACGGTCGGCCGAAAACCGGGCCGCCAGGTCGTAATTCGCCTTGGTTACCGGTGTATTCTGGGCTAAAGCCTGGAAGGCGAACCCCAAAACAAGAAGGAGGATCAGGTGTTTTTTCATGGCAATGTGTTAAATTTTAGGGAGCAGGGATTAGGAAGCAGGGGAGCGGGAAGCAGGGTTTGTTTGCTCCCTTTCTCCCTGCTCCCTTATCCCTTCTCGCTTACACCTAAATATAGCATCCCAAACGAATTTGGACTATCTTTACCCTACAACTTTTGCCGAATGGTCGAATTATATGGACAAGCAGCATTGGTCATCCTGGGCTACGTTTTTGTCGCCTTCCTTTTCTCCTGGGCGGTCCGCGACAACAGCTGGGTGGATGTGGCCTGGGGAATGGGATTTGTGGTGCTGGCATGGGTGTTTCACCTCGCGGCGCCCCACCCTTCCAGCGGGTTGACGGCCGCGCTCGTCAGCGCCTGGGGCATCCGGCTTTCGGCGCATATCGGATGGCGAAAACTATCGCACCCCGGAGAAGACTGGCGCTATGCCCGCTGGCGCCAGGAATGGGGCAAATGGGTCGTTCCCAGGGCCTTCCTTCAGGTGTTCCTCCTTCAGGGGTTCTTCATGTGGATTATCGCCTCCCTCATCTGGCAACGCCCGGGAGGGCTGGTAAGCGCCTGGTATCAATGGGTGGGCATCGCGGTATGGGCAACCGGATTCTTCTGGGAAGCTATCGGCGACTGGCAGCTTCTCCGTTTCAAGGCCGATCCGGCCAACAAAGGCCGGATCATGCGCTATGGCCTGTGGCGGTATTCCCGGCACCCCAACTACTTCGGCGAAATCCTCGTCTGGTGGGGCCTGTTCCTCCTCGTACTGCCCTGGGGCGTATGGTGGCTGAGTTTGCTCAGCCCCCTCACCATCACCTGGCTGCTGACGCGGGTCTCCGGCGTGCCAATGCTGGAGGAAAAATACCGGAATAATCCGGAATACCAGGAGTATGTGAAGCGCACCCCGGGGTTGATTCCGTGGCGGAGGGCGAAGGGGATCGGCTTATAGTTCCGAACGGAATCTGAGGATTCCGGCGAACATGGACGCCGGTCAGGGGACCGGCGGATAATTCTGCACGAAATCTGCGGATTTCGGCAAACATGGGGAGGCAGGAGCCTCGCGCCAGTTATCCCGCTACCCGCTACTCCGCTACTCCGCTACTCCGTAACATCGTAACATCGTAACATCCTATCTCAACTCCCTGATCCGGATATTCCGAAAATAGACCTTGCTTTCGTGGTCCTGCAGGGCGATGCGGCCGGTTTTGGCGGAGCCGTAATCGGGGTACTCCTTCCACTTGCCTTCTCTTTTCATTTTCTCCCATTCGGGCGTCCAGGCCTGGAATTCGAGGATTTTGATGCCGTTCAGCCAGTGTTCGACGTGGCCTTTGTCGAAGACGATCTTGCTGGAGTTCCATTCCCCAACAGGCATCAGTTTTTTCTGGGCATTGGGCACGGTCATCGCGTAATCCGCGCCGGTTTGCTGCCATTCCTCGAGTTTGTATGGGAAGGTCACATCGTCGATCATTTGGTATTCCGGGCCGGTTTCGTAGGGGCCTGGGTATTTGGGGTCTTCCACGACGTGGTACATCACGCCGCTGTTGCCGCCGGTGTTGAGCTTCCATTCCCACGAAAATTCGAAGTTGGCATATTCCGCGTCGGTTACGATGTCGCCGCCCACATCGCCCTGGGCTTTTCCCAGGCAAACCAGAACGCCGTCTTCGATGATCCAGTTTTTGATTGGCCCGGTTTTGTTGTACGCGTGCCAGCCGTTGAGGGTTTTGCCGTCAAAGAGGAGGGTTTCTTTGCCGGGTTGGGTGTTGCTGGTATGTTTATTCATTGCACAGGCCGATAGGACCATGGAGAGGAAGATGATAAACCCGTTTTTCATAATTTCATTTGCGTTGTTAAAGCTTATGGAATCAGGCTGAAGCTTTTTGGGGCGCATCGCGAGGAGGCAATGCGTTTACATCGGGAGTCAGCCTAAGTTTAGGTCGTTGCTATTTGGCCTCCCCCTACTTTTTCACCACCTTCATGTTCTCCGGATCCCAGAACACGGGCGCTTCCTGCCGGTAGCTGTCGTTGCACAACAAGGCCGGGGCGGCGGCGCGGTAGCCGAAGGTAGCGTCTTCGGCGACGTTGCCGTTGGTCCGGATGGCGGCAAAGAAGTTGACAAAATGGTCGTAGGGGCCGCCTTTGTAGCCTTTTTCCGCAGCGAAGGTGACCTCTTCCGGCCCTACGATTTGCTTGCGGTCGGAGACCGGCGTGCCCGCCCGGCGCATCTGCTCGATGTAGAAGGGGTCGTTGGATTCCATGGTTTTGTTCCGCTTCAGGGTAACGGTATCCCAGGTGACATCCATCGAGCCCAGGCTGCCGACCAGCTTGAGGTAAGTCGTGCCGCTCGTACCGTCGATGAAGTTGCAGCGCAACGACAGGTTAAACGACGGGTGCACGCCGGTTTTGGGATAATCGAACGTGCCAAGGAGCACATCCGGAACTTCCCTTCCGTCGAGCCAGTACCGCAGGCCGCCGGAGGCGTAGATGCGGTTCGGGCCCACCGAATCGGTGATAAAGTGCAGGCTCGAGAACAGGTGCACAAACAGGTCGCCCGACATGCCGGTGCCGTAATCCAGGTAATTCCGCCAGCGGAAAAACCGGGTGGCGTCGAAAGGTCTTTTGGTCGTGTTGCGGATGTAGGCTTCCCAGTCCACGTTCTGTGGCGACGCATCCTCCGGAATCGGATACTGCCAGGCGCCTACGGGGGAATGCCGGGCCCAGAACCCTTCCGCATAGTTCAATTCGCCGATGGCGCCGTCTTTCAATAATTCCTTCGCTTTTTCATTCCCCAGCGAAGAAACGCCCTGACTACCTACCAGAAACACCTTGCCCGTTTCCTGCTGCGCTTTGATCACCGCAGGCCCTTCCATGACGGAGTGCACCATGGGCTTTTCGCAATACACGTGCTTGCCGGCCCGCATCGCTTCCACCGAGATCTGCTGATGCCAGTGATCGGAGGTAGCAATGATCACCGCATCGACGTCCTTGCGGGCCAAAATTTCTTTGTAATTGCGGGTGGTATACAAATCCGCGCCCCAGCGGGATTTTGCCTCCGCCAGACGACCGTCGTACAAATCGCAGGCGGCGACCATCCGTACGCCGGGCACCTGCAGGGCGGTCAGCACATCCTGCACGCCCATGCCTCCGGCGCCGATCAGCGCAATATTGACCTGGTCGTTGGCGCTGTACGCCGCACGGGTAAGGTATTCGATGGGAGCAGTTTTTTTATCCGCCCCAAACAACCTGGATCCAAGCGCCATAGCTGCGGTGGAGACGGAAAGTTTTTGAATAAATGCCCTCCGGGAGGACGCGTTGCGGTTTTTCATAAAAAACGATTTACGATTTACGAGGTACGATTTACGAAGGACGATTTACGAGGTACGATTTACGAGGTACGATTTACGAAGGACGATTTACGAAGTGTGCGGTTTTCAGAGGATAACGGTGTTTTTAATAGAAGCCATCTCAAAACTATGGAATATGGCGTTCTCCCCTTGGAAAGGGTTTTGACATAGCCTCCAATTTCCTTTACAGTTCCTTGATTCTTATCTTCCGCCAACGGACCTTGATTCCGCCGCCGTCGTGAATCTGGAGGGCGATAAACCCATCGCCTTTCCCGATCTTTTCGTCTTTGAGGTAGATCATTTGCCTGCCGTTCAGCCAGGTGGTAATTTCCTCGCCGGACAGTTGGATGCGCATCTTGTTCCAATCTGCCGGTTTGAGCATGGCTTCGTCTTCGGGCTTGGGTTTGATCAGCCAGCCGCGGCCATAGGACTCGTAGATGCCGCCGGTGCTTTTATTGGGCGGCGCCACCTCGACCTGCCAGCCGCTGATCTTGGTGCCTTCGATGCCGGACCGGACAAAAACGCCGCTGTTGCCGTTGGCCTCCAGCTTGAATTCCAGTTCCAGAATGAAATTTTTGTAGTGTTTGTCGGTAGACAGGTACCCATACCCTTTCTCGGGGCCGCTTTCACAGATGAGGTTCCTGTTTTCGACGTACCATTTTTCGGCGCCATGGGGAGTCCATCCCTGGAGGTCTTTTCCGTTGAACAGGCTTTTAAAGCCCTGGGCAGATGCGGCGGTTCCAAGCATCCACAACACCCCAAACAAGAGCAGCTGTTTCATTGGTTTTTCGTTTGGTCAGGAAATTGGCGCTATGAAAATACACAGAAAGTAGCTGTTTGCAGGAAAAAAATCCGGATTTTTAAACCGCCAGGCTTGTCATCATTTTATGGGGAAAAGCTTCTTACCGCCCGGGAGATTCCTTCGTAAAAAAATGGGACATAAACAGCAACTGATAAGAAACCGCATTCGTCCAATAGGGCCAGTTGTGGGCTCCTGGGCGCACGATATAATCATGGGGAATATTTCGGTACAGCAACTCTTCGTGCAGCCGTTCGTTCACTTTCAGAAAGAAATCCTCCGTGCCGCAATCGACCATGATTGCCAGGGAATTAGGCTTTAGCAGATGAAGCTGGTTCATTACCGTGTGTTGCTCCCACCGGTCTGGAAACTCCGCATAAGGGCCAAGCCGTTTGGCCATATCCCAATTGTTTGGGGAAGGCCGGATGTCCACGCCTCCGCTCATGCTTCCGGCGGCGCCAAACACGTCCTGATGCCGAATCGCTAAAAAGAGGGCGCCGTGTCCGCCCATGCTCAGGCCCGTAATCCCTCTGCCTTTTTTGTCTTTTACGGTCTTGTAATGCCCGTCGATCCAGGGAATCAGCTCAGCAACTACATACGTTTCGTATTTAAAAGCGGGATCCGCCGGGCTATCCCAGTACCAGCTTCCATACCCTCCGTCCGGGCAGACGATCAGGATGTTCAGCTTATCGGCATACCCTTCCACATTTTTTGCCATCCGGACCCAATCCCGGTAACTGCCGCTATACCCATGAAGCAGGTAAACTACCGGGAACTCCTTCACCCCGTCATAACTGGCCGGGGTAATGACCACCGCTTTGATGATTTTGTTCATAGCGGAACTGAACGTATCCACCGTGTCGACCCTTGCGGCTTGGGCTAAGGGGAGAAGGGAAATGCAGAAAGCAAGTATCAATGGAAAACGTAATGGATTTTTCATTGGGAAAATTTTAGGCGATCTGCAAATACAAGCAGATGAAACAAATGTCGGAAACAGGAATGAAAAAGCGAAAAGCAGGAAGTTGAAAGCGGCAATCTAAAGATTTCCGAAGCTGTAGTCTGAAGACTACAGCGAACAGGTTCGCTGCTCAGCAACTTCGCGCCCTGCTCCTGTCTCCCTGCTCCCTGCTCCCTGCTCCCTGCTCCCTGCTCCCTGCTCCCTGCTCCCTGCTCCCTGCTCCCTGCTCCCTGCTCCCTAACCACTAACCACCCACCAACCACCAATCACTCCGCTCGGCTCATAGAAAACGGCCGGTCTCCCTTCCCCACCCCTCTCTCGGTATTTGGCTGATCCCCCATGGTCAGCAACAGTTTACCGCCGGCGAGGAGGTCTTCAAACCGGAGGAAGTTCCGGGAGTAAGGGGCGCCATTCCACTCGGCTTTTTGGATATACGGGGTATTTGGGCCATTCGAAGGCGCTTCGATGGTATAGGTTTTTCCGTTTTCCAGGGTGAGGGTTATTTTTTTAAACAACGGCGATCCCAGGGCATACTCATTCACGCCGGGGCAAACAGGATAAAAACCCATGGCGGAAAATACATACCAGGCGGACGTTTGGCCATTGTCTTCATCCCCGCAAAGGCCGTCCGGGTTGGGGGTGTACAGCAGGTCCATGATCTCCCGCACGCGCTGCTGGGTTTTCCACGGGGCGCCCGCGTAATTGAACAAGTAGGCGGCGTGCTGAACGGGCTGGTTGCCGTGGGCGTACTGGCCCATGCCGGCGATCACCATTTCGGTAATTTCGTGGATGGGAAACCCGTAATAGGAATCGTCGAACGTTGGCGGCGCGAGGAACACCGAGTCCAGCTTGGAGATAAACGCCGCGTCGCCGCCCATCAGGGTAATCAGGCCCAGCGGGTCGTGGAACACCGACCAGGTATAATGCCAGGACGAGCCTTCGGTAAAAGCGTCGCCCCACTTGTCGGGGCGGAAAGGCAACTGCCAGGAGCCGTCGGCGTTTCTGCCGCGCATGAAGCGGGTCTGCGGGTCGAATACGTTCCGATAAAACCGGGCCCGGCGGGCAAAACGGTTCTGTTCCTCCTGAGGGCGGCCCAGGGCTTTGGACAGTTGATAAATACAAAAATCGTCGTAGCTGTATTCCAGGGTCCGGGCGGTATTTTCGCGGATACCCACGTTGTAGGGAATGTACCCCAGCCGGTTGTAGTATTCCACGCCGTACCTGCCTACGGAACTCATGGGACCTTCGTTTTCGGTGTTTTTAAGAATAGCCTCGTAAATGGTTTGGATATCAAAGCCTCGGATGCCTTTCAGGTAGGCGTCGGCAATAAGGGAAGCCGAATTCGAGCCGATCATGCAGTCGCGGTGGCCCGGGCTGGCCCATTCCGGCAGCCATCCGCTTTCCTTGTATGTGTTCACCAGCCCCTGCATGATCTGGCTGTTGCGCTCGCGGTACATGACGTTGAAGAAAGGGAACACCGCCCGGAAGGTATCCCAGAATCCGTTATCCGTATACAAATACCCTGGCAGAACCTTTCCGTTGTACGGGCTGTAATGGACGATCTCGCCCCGGGCATTCAACTCGTGAAGCGGCCGGGGGAATAACAGCAGCCGGTATAGGGCCGTGTAAAAGGTCGTTTTTTGTGCCACGGTTCCTCCTTCTACCCGGATGCGCTGCAACTCCTTGTTCCAGGCTGCCTGGGCCCTGGATTTGATTTCGTCAAAAGGGGCATTGCCGATCTCCTGCTGCAGGTTGCGCTCCGCCTGTTCCAGGCTGATAAAGGAAGAAGCTACCCGAACGTGAATCTTCTCCCCTGCCTGGGTGGCAAACTGCAGGATGCCCCCGGCGTGGTTGCCCTGGCTTTGCAGGGAATGCCGCATCAGCAGGGAATCCTTCCAGGTGTGGGTTGCGGTGAAGGGCTTGTCGAAATAAGCGACAAAATAGTTGCGGAAATTGGCGGGAACGCCACCATGGTTGTTCTGGCAATAGCCGGTAATGCGGCGCCGGGCGGGATCGATGGTGATTTCGCTTCCCTGAAAGAACCCGTCCACCAGGATAAATGCGGAATCCGTGCGGGGAAAGGTAAACCGGAAAAACGCTGCCCGTGCGGTGGGGGTTATCTCCGTCCAGACGTCGTGGTCAGCGAGATAAACCTGATAGTAATGCGGTTTGGCGGTTTCGCGTTTATGCGAAAACCAGGAAGCCCGTTCGTCTTCTTTGAACCGGAGTTTGCCCGTGACCGGCATCAGCGAAAACGCGGCATAATCGTTAATCCAGGGAGAAGGCTGGTGGGTTTGCTTAAACCCCCGGATTTTATAGGCGTCGTAGGTATAGCCCCATCCGTCGCCCATTTTTCCCGTCTGCGGGGTCCAGAAGTTCATCCCCCAGGGCAGGGCGATCGCGGGATACGTATTCCCATTGGAAAGTTTGAATTCCGAATCCGTCCCCACCAGGGGGTTGATGTATTGGGTCAGGTCCTCCTGCCCCGGCCTGGATTGGCCTGAAGCGTTTATCCAGGTACACATAGAAAAAGCAAATACCCACAACACTGGTTTCAGATGCATATTGCAATAGTTATGATGGAAAATAGTAGTCGCGTTATCTTGGTTTACCGTTCATGGCATGCTGTTTTGCCCCCGGCCTCGGGGTATGTTCTTTTTTTGCTCGCCCAAAAAAAGAACCAAAAAAAGGGCGCTCCTTCGCCCTACCGCTCCGTGGCAAACGCCTTCGCTCTATGGGCTTCAACCGCTTTGAAAACTGGTCGTTGCGTTTACCCTGCATCCCAAGCGGTTGACCCCATAAGGCGATCCCGTTCTTCGAACGGGAACGGCGTTTCCCACGGGCTCCGGGCTGCGGAGGGCGATGGTTTGTGTTGTTACCGTTCCTACTGGCGCGAGGCTCCGCATCTACCCCGTCCACCGTCTCCCGTCCCCCCGTCTACCGTACATCATCCAGGGCTTTGATCCGGAAGCGGGGGATTTCTGCCTGGCGGTGTTCGGCATCCATGATGGCTTCCAGTTCGCGGACGATATGGGGGTACTTCGCCGCCACATCCGTTTGCTCCCGGATATCCTCGTCCAGGTTAAACAGCATCGTCGTGCGGTTTCCTTTCTGCATATCCAGGCGCAGGGCTTTCCAGGGGCCTTTGCGCACGGCTTGCTGCCCCCCGTATTCCGGAAACTCCCAATAAAGGTAAGGCCGTTGCGGGATTTTTTTCTTCCCCA
Source organism: Haliscomenobacter sp. (assembly GCA_016707205.1). Lineage (GTDB taxonomy): Bacteria > Bacteroidota > Bacteroidia > Chitinophagales > Saprospiraceae > JADJPL01. The sequence continues at coordinate 529,490 of JADJHZ010000001.1, forward strand.
GCAGCGCTGGCCGTAAACTGGTTCCATCCAGCCCCGGTGGGGCGGAAACTCCGGCAACGCTGCAAAAGGTCGGCATCACGTCCCACAAGGCAGCGGGGGTATCGTTGGCCGTTGCCGCTTTAATTTTTCCGGGCCAGGCGGCAATCATCGGAACCCGGATCCCGCCCTCGTACAAAAAGCCTTTTCCCCGGCCGTATTCCCCGGGGAAAGGCCCCGCGCTCCGGAATCGTTCCGGATCGACCCCGCCGGCGTAGGAGGGGCCATTGTCGCTGGTAAACACCAGCAGCGTATTTTTGTCGATCCCCGATTTTTTCAATGCGTCTACTATCGCCCCGACTTGTTCGTCGAGCATACTAATCATCGCTGCATAGGTGGCCATCGGCGTGCGGTTGGGCAAATACCCTTGTTGGCCCAGATAAGGCGGCTCGGGACCCAGTTTCTGCCGGTAGTGCGCCACCCAGGGATCGCGGGCCTGGAGGGCCACATGGGGTAATGGCGAAGCGAAATACAGGAAAAAAGGACCTTGGGAAGCCTGCCGCCGGATAAAGTCCAGGGCCTCCTTCAATTGGACGTCGGGCGCATACTCCTTGCCCTGGAAAGCGGCATAACTGGCTTCCAGCAGCGAATCCGCCCCGGCAGCCAGCTTCGTTCCCGGCGCCACGATCGCGTTGTCCAGAGCCACTTTTTCTTCATTTTTCCACTGGAACGGGGGATATAAGTTATGCGCCTGGCGCTGGCAATTGTACCCAAAGAAGAAATCAAAGCCCTGGGCGTTGGGCCTTCCTTCGGACAGCGGCGCTCCGAGCCCCCATTTGCCGACGCAGGCAGTGGTATATCCGGCTTGCTGCAGGACCTTTCCCAAAGTCAAGGTATTGGCGGGCAAGGGGCGCTGCCCTTCCAGGTTCGGGTCCAGGGCGCCTTTGGCGTAGTTCCACACCTCTCCCCGTTCCGCCCACTCGTCGTTCCCCCGGATATAGGCGTGCCCCATGTGCAACCCCGTGAGCAAGGCGCAACGCGCCGGAGCGCACACCGCAGAACCCGAATTAAACTGCGTAAACCGCATACCCCTCGAGGCCAACGCATCGAGGTGGGGCGTTTCGATGGTTTGCTGGCCGTAGCAGCCCAATTCCCCATAACCCAGGTCGTCGGCCAGGATGAGGATAAGGTTCGGCCGGGTTTTAGCCGGGTTCTCCTTCGTGCCGGAACCGGTCCAGCTCAGGGCCAGGAAGGCCAGGATAGCGGGTAAAAAGAGGCGTTGGTTGGTCATGTTGATTAGGGATTAGGGAGCAGGGATTAGGGAGCAGGGATTAGGGAGCAGGGAGCAGGGAGCAGGGAGCAGGGCGTGAGGCGTAAGGGCTGGCCAACTGCAAAGTTAATCTTGTGGGGGGTATTAGCGATGAAGCAACGCTGTTAAATCGGGAGTCCGCCTGCGTTTAGGCTGTTGCCTTTGGGCCTCCCCCTAGCCCCCCAGCGTCAAGACTTTATGCCATTTATTTTAAGTCCATTTGCGATTATCAAGACATCACCTCCTACAAGATGGCCTCCAAAGGAGAACAGCGTATTCCTTTTAAAACCGTCCACCGTCTCCCGTCCATTGCTCCCTGCTCCCTGCTCCCTGATTCCTAATCCCTAATCCCTGCTCCCCCTGAACCATTCTACTGCACCACAACCAGCCGGGCGCTTTGGCCTTTTTCGCCCTGGATGCGCAGCAGGTAGGTTCCCGGGGCGGTTTCGCGGCTGTTCCATTCCGACCAGTGTTCTCCGGCGGGGAGGTAGCCATCGAACAAGGTTGCGACCTGTTTACCCATCAAATCATAGATCTCGCCTTTGTACCAGCCGCTGGCGGGGGCAGTAAACCGCACTTCCAGGAGCTCGTCTACCGGATTGGGATAGGCTTCCATCGCATATTGCTGGGGGCGTCTGTCCCGCACCCCGGTGACCAGCGATCCCATGGCAGGAGGAGGCAGGCGTTTGGTGGTAAACAGCCGGTACTGACCGGGCAGGTAATTCAGGGTGAAGCTGCCTCCGCTTACGGTGATGCTGTCGCCCGTGAAATATTCGTACAGCTTGGTCACCCCAGCCATAGACACCGGGATATTGGCGGCGGTGACCCCAAAGTTGCCTGCAAGGGCGACGTCGAATTCCGTTCCCCGGAGCACAGCGGATTTAAGGTAGGAATCCCCCAGGTCAGTCCGGAAGTCGGTGGTTTGAAATACGGAATAGGTCTTCCGAAGATCCAGCATGGCCCGGGTGATGTCGTAGACCCGTTGCCTTAAGGGGTCGTTGCGGTAATCCCAGCGCACCGGTTTATTCGCCAGCCGGCACCCGTTGACGGTCCCGTCGTCGCAGGTATTGATCGAATAGTCGTACCCCAACTCGCCAAACTGCCAGATCATGCGCGGGCCGGGGACGGCAAGCAGAAAGACCATAGACAATTCCTGGCGGGCCAGGGCGGTTGCTTTGTCTTTCACCCGATAGGTACCATCGGGAGACTGGTTGCCGAAATTGAGTTTTTTATACATCATGCGTTCCTCGTCATGACTTTCTCCATAAGACATCGTTCCCGGCGCCGACCATCCCCGGGTGCGGTAGTCCAAACCAGATAAATTGTTTGCAAACCCCATCCCGGATTCCAGAAAATCGTGGTTCAGGTTGTTCCATACCATCATGCCTGCACTTACCAGTTCGGTTTCCTCGGCGTTTTCGGCAAAATGCTCCATAATCACGTAGGCTTTGGAATCGGTTTCCCAGATATAGTTGGCATAGTCTTTCAAAATAGCTACCCGGGTGGGGTCCAGTTGGGCAAACAAACCCGAGTTGCCCAAGGTCTGTTTTTGGGTAAATCCTTTGGAGAGGTCGAAGCGGAACCCGTCAACCCGGTACTCCTGCTGCCAGTAGCGCAGCACCCGCTTGACGAATTCGCGGGTAGCCGGGCTTTCATGGTTAAAATCGTGGCCCACGTTGAAATCGTGCTTTGGCGTGGGGTTGAGCCAGGGGTTTTCGACGGACGGTCTTCTGTTGGTTTCGTCCCAATACAGTTGGGCTAGCGGGCTTTGATCAAACGCGTGGTTGTACACCACGTCCAGAATCACGGCCATCCCGCGCTCGTGGCAGGCGTCGACAAAGGCTTTGAACGCTTCGGGCGTGCCGTAGTACTTATCCAGAGCCATGTGGTAGGAAGGGTTATACCCCCACGACTCGTTGCCTTCGAATTCATTTACCGGCATCAGTTCGATGGCGGTTACTCCCAGCCGTTGGAGATAATCCAGCGTATCCTTCAAGGTTTGGTAGTCGTGCCGGGCGATGAAATCCCGCAGGAGCAGCTCGTACACGACGAGATTTCCTTTAGCCGGCTTCTGGAAATCCGTCACCTTCCAGTTGTACGCCGGCTTGGGGCGCACCCAGGTGACCGTTCCCTGGGCTTTGCCGGCGGGATAGGCAGGCAAATTGGGGAACGTTTCGGTGGAGATGTAGCGGTCGTTGAAAGGGTCGAGAACCAACTCGCTGTAAGGGTCTCCCATGCGCCGTCCATTTTCAATCACATACTGGAAGAAAAGCGATTGGTCTTCAGGGGCGCCCTGAATATCCATCCAGTGCAACGCGCCGTCCACGCTTCGGTTCATGAGAAAGGTGTCGCTAAGAGACCAGTTGTTGAAATTTCCGGTGACAAAGATGGCAGGTTTATTGGGCGCATACACCGCCAGGCGCACGCTGTTCGCTCCTGTCCGGGTAATACCCGCTTTGGTTCCCGGCGGAGGGTCCTGAGCGGGCCGGTTGACGATGACCACATAGCGGAAGCTGGTCACCACCCGCTCGGCGCCGCGTTCGGCGACAAACTCCACCAGGTGGTCTCCGGAAGCCACAACCCCGATCGTGTAGTCCAGGGCAGTGCCCACCACTGATTTCAATACCACCCCATTGTCGATCAGCGACAGGGTGGCGGTATCGGAGGACCTGCCCTGGAACGGGATGGTATTTCCCTTCTGCGTAACCAGATTGCTACCCGCCGCCGGGGTGATCATGCTGGTCACGAGGCCGCTGGAAGAGAACACATCCAGAAAGAAATCCTTCCCTCCGGTGTCCTTCCCTTCTTTATTCCCGGCAGCATTCCGGAACACAAACGCCAGCTTTTTGATTACCGTGCTCAGCGGCGCGCCGTACAGGGTGTGGATATCCGGTTTGATCTCGAACTTATAGAGGTTGGTCCGGCCGGCAACAGGAGTCATAGCCCAGGCCGAATTCGCCACTCCCCACTGGGTGAATACGAATTTCCAATCGCTCGTCTGGGTGCTCTGGTCGGTAATTAACCCGGTATGCACATAGACGGTACAGTTGCAGTCCTTCAGTCCGCCGGAGCCAAAGCGCGCGTCAAAATAAACCGTCACCGGCTGACCGGTTCTGGGGAAAGCAGGTTCGGTATACACCGCCGATTGGGCTTGCAGGCGGTTAAAGGAAATAAACGCCAGAAGGCCAAAACTCCAGAACAAAAAAGCGGAACGATTCCTATTCATACCTGTAGTTTTTATGCAAAAATATAACGCCCTGAATTTAGCAAGTTATCCTGACGCACGAGCGATTTAAGGCGGCGTTCTGTCTGAAGATGTCCAAAAAATCGAACTGGCGTTTTGCTGTTCGCCGAAATCCTCAGATTTCCCCGTTCGCCGAAATCCTCAGATTTCGTGCGGAACTATCCGCCGGTCCCCTGACCGGCGTCCACCGCCCGCCATTTACCCTTTATCTTATTCCGTTTTTTCAAGTTTAGCCCCAAAGCGGGTCCTTTGGATTTCCCGGTTTCCCGGTTACCTTTGCGGGATGAAATGGATTCGTTTAAAAGCAAACCGGGAAGCCTCGGTGCTCCGGTTTCACCCTTGGGTTTTTTCCGGCGCGGTAGACACCTCTTCGGAGGATCTTCAGGACGGCGATTGGGTCGTCGTGCAAAATGCGAAAGGGAAAGCATTGGGAACCGGGCACTTCCAGGCGGGGAGTATTTACGTCCGCTTGCTGAGTTTCTCCCTTCAGGAAAACACCCAGGAATTTTGGGATGCCAAGATTAGCCAGGCCCTTCAGGTGCGCCGGCAATCCGGCCTATTCCCCAATGCCCAAACCGATTGCTTCCGCCTCGTGCATGGCGAAGGAGACGGACTGCCTGGTTTGATTATTGATCTGTACGGGGATACGGCCGTGATGCAATGCCATTCGATCGGTATGCACCGCGACCGGCAATTAATAAGGCAAGCCCTGCAAACGGCCCTGGGAGGCACGTTAAAGGCGGTTTATGATAAAAGCGCCGAAACCCTCCCCACCCAATACGCCTCCACGGTCAAAAACGGATATCTGTGGGGAAAAAGCGAACCCCGAACGGTAAAAGAAAACGGCCTGACCTTTTTCGTCGATTGGGAAAGCGGCCAAAAAACGGGATTTTTCCTGGATCAACGGGATAACCGGGCGCTGCTGGCCAGCTTCTCCAAGGATAAGACCGTATTGAATGCGTTCAGTTACACGGGAGGCTTTTCCGTCTACGCGCTCGAGGCTGGCGCCAAAAAAGTGGACTCTGTGGATATTTCTCCCCGGGCGATTGAGCTCGCCGGGCAAAATGCAGGCTTAAACACGTCGGGGCCTTCACGGCACCTGGGGATTATAGGCGATGTCCTCTTATACCTGAAGCAAGCAGATGTCCTCTACGACCTGATGGTTATCGACCCTCCGGCTTTTGCCAAAAGCCTGGACAAGCGCCACAACGCCATTCAGGGATACAAGCGCCTGAATGCGCTGGCAATCAAGAAGATTGCTCCCGGAGGAATCCTGTTCACCTTTTCCTGTTCGCAGGTGGTCGACCGGCAGATTTTTCACGATACCATCGTTGCCGCAGCGATAGAGGCGGGCCGGCAGGTCAGGGTGCTGCATACGCTTTCGCAACCTGCCGATCATCCGGTCAGTATCTTTCACCCGGAGGGGGCTTATCTTAAGGGGTTGGTTTTGTTTGTAGAGTAGGAAAAAAGTTGCGAAGTTGCGAAGTTGCGAAGTTGCGGGGTTGCGGGGTTGCGAAGTATTCCTGTTGTCCGTAGACTTCCGTCTACGGTTTATGTGCAATCTTCAGATTGCGTCATGCCATTGCCACGTTGGCCCTTATTTATTCATATAATCTACCGTCAGGTTGCAGAGGAGGCGCACGCCGAGTTTCATACCGCTGTCGTCGATATAAAAATCGGGGGTATGGTGGGGGGCTGCTTCCATGGGATTTTTGCCTTTGGGCATTCCACCGAGGAACAGGAACAATCCGGGAACTTTATTGGCAAAAAAGGAAAAGTCTTCGGAGCCGGTGATGGCCCGGGTCAGGACGACGTTATCCTCCCCGGCGACGCGTTTCATGGTGGGGCCCATGGCTTGGGTCAGTTCGATGCTGTTGAAGGTCACCGGCACGCCGCGCTCAATGTCCACGATGGCGGTAGCGCCCGAAGCTTCGGCGATGTTGGTGGCGGTGAGTTTGATCTTTTGGTGGATCAGGTCCTGCATCTCCGGGTCCAGGGTACGAATCGTTCCGATCATTTCGACTTCCTCGGGGATGATATTGTGCCGGACGCCCCCGGTGATTTTCCCCACGCTGATCACCGCCGGTTCCTTGGTGAGGTCGGATTGGCGGGCGACGATCATCTGCAAGCCCTGGATAATCTGAGCGGCCACGGTAATGGGGTCGATTCCGGTCCAGGGCGTGGAGCCGTGGGTTTGTTTCCCTTTCACTTTGATCGTGAATTTATCGGCTGCCGCCATGGTTCCCCCGGGTTTAAACCGGATCATGCCCACTTCGGTCTGGGCGTTGATATGCAAGCCGAAAACGACCTCCGCTTTGGGGTTGTCGAGAACGCCTTCTTCCACCATGAGGCCGGCGCCGCCTTTTTCTCCGGGAGGGGCGCCTTCTTCTGCCGGCTGGAAGAGGAACACGACCGTGCCTTTGAGCTGGTTTTTCATCCTGGTCAGGATAGAAGCCGCTCCCATCAGCATGGAAACGTGGGTGTCGTGCCCGCAGGCGTGCATGACCCCGACTTCCTGGTCCAGATAGGTATCGCGGACCCGCGAAGCAAACGGAACCGGCGCCCGTTCCGTCACGGGCAGCGCGTCCATGTCGGCCCGGAGCGCGATGGTGGGGCCGGGTTTGCCCGTTCGGAGAATAGCGACAACACCGGTAACCGCAACTCCCGTGCGCACCTCCAGCCCAAGGGATTTCAGGTGGGCCGCAATTTTTTCGGCTGTTTTAAACTCCCGGTTGCTCAGTTCGGGGTATTGGTGGAAATCTCGCCTCCAGGCAATCACCTGGGATTCCAATTGATCGGCCATCCGGTCGATCTCGGAATAAGCGGCGTTTTGAGCGAACAAAGTTCCAAAGGAAACCAAGGCAAGAAATAGAACGAAAAACGTACGGTGCATAGAAAAGGTTGTGAAGGAAAAATTAATTGGCAGCGCCTTTCAGTTCGGCATAGTACTGATAGAAATACGGAATGGTTTCGATTCCTTTATAAAAAAAGAACAGTCCGTAGTGTTCATTGGGCGAATGGATGCTGTCGGTATCCAGACCGAAACCCATTAATACGGTCTTGACGCCAAGGACTTTCTCGAACAACGGAACGATGGGAATACTCCCTCCGCCGCGCTGAGGGATAGGCGCTTTCCCAAACGCTTTCTCCATGGCTTTGTGGGCTGCCCGGTATTCCGGCGTATCGGTAGGCGTAACGACCGGGTACCCGCCATGGTGGTAGGTAACCTTGACCTCGACGGAAGGAGGCGCCAGGGACTTGAAATGCCGGGCGAACAAGTCGGTGATCGTTTCCGGATCCTGATTGGGCACCAGGCGCATGCTGATTTTGGCAAACGCTTTGGCCGGCAGCACCGTTTTGGCGCCTTCCCCGGTATACCCTCCCCAGATGCCGTTGACGTCGAGGGTTGGGCGAATGGACGTGCGCTCCAGGGTGGTATATCCAGCTTCGCCGTGGACCATCTGGATGTTTAGTTCTTTCTTGTAGGCGGCTTCGTTAAAAGGCGCTTCATTCATCGCTTTTCGTTCTTCCGGAGTGACGGCGAGGACGTCGTCGTAAAAGCCGGGGATAGTGATGTGGTTGTTCTCATCGTGCAGGGCGGCAATCATTTTCGCCAGGATATTAACGGGGTTGGCTACCGCGCCACCGTAAAGCCCGGAGTGCAGGTCCTTGCACGGCCCTGTAACTTCCACTTCGACATAGCTCAGCCCCCTCAAGCCGACGGTAATCGAAGGCGTTTCCCGGGAGATCATGTGGGTGTCGGAGATCAGAATGACATCGCACCCCAGGGTGGAGGCGTTCTCGTTCAGGAACTGTTCCAGGTGCGCGGACCCGACTTCTTCTTCCCCTTCGATCATGAACTTGACGTTGCAGGGGAGGGCTTGTTCGGCCAGCATCGCTTCGAACGCCTTGACGTGCATAAAAAACTGCCCTTTATCGTCGGCGGAGCCCCGGGCAAAGATCGCGCCTTCGGGATGGAGTTCCGTTTTGCGGATCACCGGATCGAAAGGGCCGGAAGTCCAAAGGTCGAGCGGATCGGGAGGCTGGACGTCGTAATGGCCATAGACCATAACGGTAGGCTTATCGGGCCCGATGATCTTTTCTCCATAGACGACCGGATGGCCGGCAGTGGGAATGACGCGAACGTTATCGGCGCCCGCCTTGCGGAGGCTTTCGGCAACCAGATCGGCATTTTTTCCGACTTCTGCTTTATACGCAGGGTCCGCGCTGATAGACGGAATGCGCAGCATCTCGAGCAACTCCTCCAGAAAGCGCTCCCGATTGGCTTGGATATAGGATTGTACCGCTTGCATGTGTGGATCTTTGTTAGGGCACGTGAAAAAATAAAGCAACTTGTAAATTTAGAAACGGATCGATCGATACCTAGAAAACCCAGGGTACTATTTTCAAAAAATATGGCCCAGGAAATCGACCGGGCCTTCCTCCCAGGGCTTGCTGCTCAACGGTTTCACCATGATCGTTTTGCTTAACCGACGGGAAGCGATTCCCAGGGACTGGTTTTCGTGGATCATCAGCCATTTAAATTGGCCGTCTACCGGCAGGTAGCCCCGTTTGGCAAACCAGGACTGGCTGGCGGCAGCCAACACCACGAACTCCACTTGATTTTCCTTACCGAGCGATTCTACCGCCTGCAGCAACCCCGTGGCAATACCCTGTTTGCGGAATTCGGGCAGTACGCACAAGTCGGCCACCCCAAAAACCCGGACGGGCGCCCCGTTGGCGTTCATAATACGGTGCTCGGCAGCCAGGTGCCCCAGCAGCGTTCCCTCCTCCGAATTCCAAAGCAGCCGGAAATCCGGAAGCTGGCTCAAATAGGTTTTCCGGGAAGGGTATTGAGAAAAGCAGGTTCTCAGCAATTTGGAGATCGATTGCTGAACCTTTGGCTTCAACAGGTATTCTTCCACGCGCATCAAGCTCATTAGACGATTATTTTGGGTACGTTACATTAAGTGTTCCCTCAACTTTGCTTCCACCTCCTCGCTCCCCAGCTCCGGATACAGTTGCCCTCCGTAAGCAAAGGCGATATGGCCGGTTTCTTCCGAAACGACAATAGCCGCTGCGTCAAAGCGCTCCGTGACGCCCACCGCTGCCCGATGCCTTAACCCAGCGCTCTGAGGAAGCTCCTGATTCTCGGAAACCGGCAGGATGCAGCCTGCGGCCAGCAAACGCCCGCGCCGGATGAGCACCGCGCCATCGTGCAACGGACTTAGTTTATTAAAAATACTCTCCAGGATCTGTTCCGACATCGCGGCCTCTAAAAGGACGCCGGTAGCGAGGATTTCCTCCATTACAATGTCTTTGGTAAGCACCACCAGTGCGCCGGTTTTCTGGCGGCTAAGCCGCAACAGCCCCCCCTTCAGCAGGCGGAGGTAGCGCTCTCTGCCCTCCGAAGGCTCAGGGCGCCGGTCGAGGATACGCCTCAAAAACCTGGAGCGCTGCCGCAAGGTGCTGTTGCCAAGATAGAACAGGAACCTCCGGATCTCCTGTTGAAAGATGATGACGATGATAATCACGCCCACGCTCACAAACTGCCCCAGCACGGCAGCCAGCAAGTCCATGCCCAACTGGTTCACGACGCCATAGATCACGAAAAAGATCAGCAAGCCCAACAGGATATTGAAAGCAATATTTCCGCGAAGCAGCCGGTAAATCTGATACATGAGGTAGGCAACGATCAGGATGTCCAAAACATCCCAAATACGCAAGGGCAGGAAACCGATTTTGAATAGAACAATCATCCGTCAAAACCTGCGGAGAAACGTGGAAAAATGGTGCATTATGTGGGATATTCTTTTAAATTTGTATGCTCAATATCCCATAAACATAAAACGGCTATGCAATGTAGAAAAATTTTTCTCCTCTTGCCTCTCCTCTTTTCTATGTTTATCCCTATAGGCTCCAAAGCCCAGGGAGTTATCCGGGAAAATGAAAAAGGCGAAAAAATAATCGTTTACCCCGACGGTTCCTGGAGGCACTTCAACCAGCCTCAGGGAGGGAGAAACTACCCCGTTATCCAGAGCCGGATTTCCACCCTCGACCATCCCGTTTTACTCACCGAAGAAGATGCCCGCCGCATCGCCAGCCGGAGAGCCCAGTTGGCCAAGGAGGCGTCTGTCATCGCTCAAAACCGGGCGGAACAGGCCTCCAGCCAGCGCACAAAAATCGAGACCGAGTTTCAGCAAGTCCAGCATGCGGCGTCGAATTCCGAAAACCTCCAGCGCATGAACCTGCGTTTGAATGCCGCTAAGCGCACCGAACAGGAAGCCAAACTCGAAGCCGAACTCGCCCGCCAGGAACTGTCCCAAGCCGAAGCGTTCGTCGCCAGAGGAAACCTTCTTCAGGAATTCAAAGTATCCCAAGCCAACCGGGCCAACCAGATGGTGCTCCCCAAAGCCGGAAACCTCGCCACAGCGACCTTCTCCGCATTTATGGAGAATGGATCCGGGTATTACACCGATTGGTACACCGTGACCAACCCTGCGCCAAAGACCTACGAAAAAACGTGCACGTATGCTTTTAGCGGCGTAGACGAAAGCACCGGCCGGTCCCGGAAAGATCTCGAACCCCAGCTTTTGTTCACTTATACCGACGAGCGCCTCCGCCTTTTTCTTAAAGAAAAAGAATACTTGCGCTGCGAAGGCTTCCTGAGCGCTTCCGGAGGATTCCGCTTCCTGACCCTCCAGTTTACCTTTGCCTACCCCAATGCCCGGGAAGCCTACGGCTTTATCGAAAAAGGCAGCGTGCTGACGATCAAGCTCCTCAACGGGCAATACGTCAACTTGCAATCGGGGGCTATGGACCGGGGACGGTACGATACACAAAAGGAACTGCTCACCTATGTCGTTCAATACCCTATAGACCAGAGCCTTCTGGGCCTCCTGCAAAACAGCGAAGCCGAAAGCGTCCGGGTGTTCTGGAGCAGCGGCTACGAAGAGTATCCCGTCTTCTTCCTCGATTTTTTCATGCACCAGCTGCGGTGCCTGGAACGATACGCCCCCTTTTCTTCTTGCGGCCCCCGCCGCCGGGCGCCCCCGGCGGGGGGGCTCCCCCGCCCGGCCGCCGTTGGGCCCCTTTTCCCCAACCCCCCTCCGGGGGAGGCCTGTCTCGCCCCGGGCCGGGGGGGGGGCCTTTGCCCGCCCTTGCCTGCCCAAAAAAAACCCCCCCGGCCTTCCCCCCCCGGGGGGACCGGCCTCCCTTCGTGTGCCGCCCCGGGCCCGCGCGGGGGCGGGCCCGGGGGGGGGGGGGGGGGGGGCGGTCTCTGGGAAGCTATTCCTGTGTTTTAAGGTATTTCTCCCGGATCAACTCCTGGACCGGCCGGTTTTGGATTTTGCTTTCCAGCCAGGATAGGATATCCAGGTAGAGGAAGGGACGGCGTTCGTAGGGGTCATCCGCTGCTTTAGCCAGTTTTTCGCGAAGGGCCACCAATTCCTGGTGCAAGTCCTTCGGATGGATGCGGGTGAGGCGGCGCAGAAAGCGCAGGATCTCCCGGAGCACGACGCCCAGGTCGTCGTTCTTGGCCAGGAAGCGGTAAACGGATTTGACCTGGTATTCCACCAATTGGGCGTTGCCCAACTCGAAATGAGCGATCAGGCTCAGGAGGCGCGAAAATACCTGGATATCCGCCCGGTAATCGGGATTCTTTTGGTTAATGATCAGGTTGACGTAGGTGATGGCGCCGCTGTTGTCTCCGCTGCCGAAATACAGGCAGGCAATCCGGTAGTAAAACACCATAATCCGGTGATCATCCCAATTGTACCGGTCCTCCTGGATGATCTCCAGCAATTCCGGCACAAGGGTCAAGCCTTCGGAAAACGTCCCCTCCAGAAAATGCTTTTTGATCGAATGAATATACTTGAACAGGTAGTACAGGCTTTCGTTGTTCTTGTTCTCCTCCAGGGAAGGCAGCCGCTGAGGCAAGCTAAGTAATTCGGAAAGCACCAGATTGAATTTTTTCGCCTGCAAGACGTTAAAAAGCGAATTGAGCAGGTTGTGCATTCCTTTGAGGTACAGTGGCGTGTACAAATTTACCATCTCGGGCTCTTCGTGAAACAGATCGGCCCAACGCTGCGCATAGCGGTAGCAGAAGCTGAACTCCTGCGTTATGTGGTAATACCAGAAATGGGACTGGCAGAAATGGAGTTTCCCTATAAAATCCAGCTCCTGGTAAGGGATCTTGGGCAGGTTGGCGTTGAAGAATTCCTTGGCGAGAATGAAATCCTTTTTGTTCCGCACGTACCCCACTTTCAGGTACAGGCCATAAAGCTGGAGCGAGAGATTGGAGAACATCTGGGCTTGGGTCATCGTATCCCGAAGTTCCAGGATTTCCTCTGCCAGGGCGTCTGCCCTGCCCTCGATGCTGCGGGTGATATATTGCCCTTCGATATGCTTTTCAAACTCCAGAACCTCCATGGCCAGGGTATGATAATATCCGGCTTTGGCGCGTTCCTTGGCTTTGGCGAGGATGTCGAGGCTTTGCCGGTAAAGTCCTTTGTTATAAAGAATCCGGGAATAGTCGATCATTTCCCGTATCTGGATATCGGGTTCATCCTTAGCGCTCAGCAGCCGGAGGCTGGTCAGCAACTGCTTGTACAGGTGCGCTTTGAGGTTGGAAAGCTGCTGCTTCTTGATCTCCGGCAACTTGCGGAGAATGGCTTCTTCTTCGTATTCTCCCCTTTTCTCCAGAAAATCAAACAGTTGTAAAAACAAAATGTCCTCGGAAGATTGATTCCGCTTGACGAAAAGCCGGAAATGCCGTTTTTCGGCCCGCGTGAGGGAGTTTATCAATTGTACGAGGTCATCTGTTTTTTGTTTAGGCATTGTAATTTATAATTTTTCAAGTATTTGATTTTCTTTTTTTTACAAAAAAAACAATCCTATACTGTTCCGGACAATCACAGAGAAATTCAGCCTTTCCCCCCGGCGCGTCAACCTATCTTTGAAGCTTGCAAATGTACAAAATTGCCCGCCAATGGAAACTACTCGCATTCACATCTTTGACACGACCCTGCGCGACGGGGAGCAGGTGCCCGGCTGCAAATTGAATACCGAACAGAAAATTGAGATTGCGCTGGCCCTGGAAAAACTGGGCGTAGACATTATCGAAGCGGGATTCCCGATCTCCAGCCCCGGCGATTTCCAGTCGGTGGAAGCCATTTGCAAAGCCGTCAGGACCCCTGCGATCTGCGGCCTGTCGAGAGCGGTGGAAAAAGACATCGAGGTAGCCGCTCAAGCCTTGAAATACGCCGCCAGACCCAGGATTCACACGGGTATTGGCACTTCCGATTCCCATATCAAGTACAAATTCAACAGCACCCGGGAAGAAATTCTGGAGCGGGCAGTAAAAGCTGTCAAGCTGGCCAAATCGTTTGTAGAAGACGTCGAATTTTACGCCGAAGACGCCGGCCGGACCGACAACGTGTTCCTCGCCAGGGTCATCGAAGCCGTGCTAAAAGCGGGCGCTACGGTGCTGAACATTCCCGACACCACGGGCTACTGCCTTCCCGAAGAATACGGCGCCAAGATCCGCTTTCTATACGAGAACGTGCCCGGCATCCACAAAGCTATCCTGGCGACGCATTGCCACAACGACCTCGGTCTGGCCACCGCCAACTCCATCGCCGGGGTGCAAAACGGGGCCCGGCAGATCGAGTGCACCATCAACGGCATCGGCGAACGCGCGGGCAACACCTCGCTGGAAGAGGTGGTCATGATCCTGCGCCAGCATCCCTACCTCAACAAAGAAACCGGGATCAACACCCAGCTGTTGTACGCCACCAGCCAGCTCGTCAGCGACCGCATGGGCGTGGTGGTCCAGCCCAATAAAGCCATCGTAGGCGCCAACGCGTTTGCGCACTCTTCCGGCATCCATCAGGACGGCGTCATCAAGGAGCGGGAAACCTACGAGATCATCAACCCCCTCGACGTGGGCGTCGACCACTCCACGATCGTCCTCACCGCCCGCAGCGGACGGGCAGCCATCGCCTATCGCGCTAAACATTTGGGTATAAATCTCAGCAAGGACGAACTCGACCACGTGTACCAGCGTTTCCTTGAGGTGGCCGACCGCAAGAAAGAGGTCGAAGACAGCGACCTCCTCGAGATCGTAGAGGCCATTCAGGTAATAAATCCTTCAGCCGTTTAAGATTCATGGGAAAGACATTATTCGAAAAAATCTGGGATGGGCATATCGTCACATCCGTCGAGGGAGGTATGGAGGTGGTGTACATCGACCGCCATTTCATCCACGAAGTGACCAGCCCCCAGGCGTTCGACGGCCTCCGGGCCCGCAACATCGGCGTGTTCCGACCGAAGCAGACCGTGGCCACTGCCGACCACAACGTGCCGACCAAAGACCAGCACCTGCCCATCCGGGAGGCGCTATCCCGCCACCAGGTGGAAACCCTGATCCACAACTGCGCCGACTTCGGCCTTGAGCTCTACGGCCTTGGCCATCCCTATCAGGGCATCGTGCACGTGATCGGCCCCGAACTGGGCATCACCCAGCCGGGGATGACCATCGTCTGCGGCGATAGCCACACGTCTACCCACGGGGCCTTTGGCTGCATCGCTTTTGGCATCGGCACCAGCCAGGTAGAGCAGGTCTTCGCCAGTCAGTGCCTGCTGCAATCCCGCCCCAAGCGCATGCGCATCAACGTAGAGGGCCAGCTTGGGAAAGGCGTTTATGCCAAAGACCTCATCCTGTACATCATCGCCCAACTGACGGCCGCTGGCGGCACCGGGTACTTCGTAGAATATGCGGGTTCCGCGATCCGCTCCCTGTCGATGGAGGGCCGGATGACGATCTGCAACATGAGTATCGAAATGGGCGCCCGCGGCGGATTGGTTGCGCCCGACCAAACGACGTTTGACTACCTTCAGGGCCGGCAGTTTGCACCCCAGGGCGCGGAATGGGAAAACGCCCTCGCCTACTGGAAAACGCTTTATTCCGACGAAGACGCCGTGTTCGACAAGGAATACCACTTTCGCGCGGAAGACATCGAGCCCATGGTCACCTACGGCACCAATCCCGGCATGGGCCTGGGCATTTCGCAGGTCATCCCAACGGAAACCGGGCAGTCGTTCGAAAAATCGCTGGAATACATGGGCTTCAAGCCCGGCGAAACCCTGGCGGGCAAGCCGATCCAGCACGTCTTTATCGGCAGTTGCACCAACTCCCGGATCGAGGACCTGCGCCTCGTGGCCGAATTCGTCAAAGGCAAGAAAAAAGCGCCCCACGTCAGCGCTATGGTCGTACCTGGCTCCCAACAAGTAGCAGCTCAAGCCAAAGCCGAAGGCATCGACCGCATCCTGGAGGAAGCCGGCTTCGACTTCCGCGAGCCCGGCTGCTCCGCCTGCCTCGGCATGAACGAAGATAAAATCCCCGCCGGCGCCTACTGCGTTTCGACCTCCAACCGC
Source organism: Haliscomenobacter sp. (assembly GCA_016707205.1). Classification (GTDB taxonomy): domain Bacteria; phylum Bacteroidota; class Bacteroidia; order Chitinophagales; family Saprospiraceae; genus JADJPL01. Next base: position 545,455 of record JADJHZ010000001.1, read on the forward strand.
AACTTCGAAGGCCGGCAAGGGCCAGGCGCCCGCACCATCCTCGCCAGCCCCCTGATGGCCGCTGCCGCCGCGATCGCTGGGGAGATTGTGGATTTCAGAAAGTAACGAAGTTACGAGGTTGCGAAGTTCCGAAGAAATAACCCCGCAACCCCGTAACCTCGCAACCTCGTAACTTTAAAGATTCATGCAAAAATTTACCCTCCTTCGCACCACCGCCGTCCCGATTCCCATGGAGGACATCGACACGGACCAGATCATTCCGGCCCGTTTTTTGAAAGCCACCACCCGGGAAGGGTTTGGCGATAACCTGTTTCGCGACTGGCGTTACCAGGCGGACAACACCCCGAAACCGGATTTCGTACTCAACAACCCGGCGTATAGCGGGAAGGTACTCGTTGCCGGAAGGAATTTCGGTTGCGGCTCCAGCCGGGAGCACGCCGCCTGGGCCATTGCCGATTACGGGTTTCGGGCCGTGGTGTCCAGCTTTTTTGCCGACATCTTCAAAGGCAACGCCCTGAACAACGGCTTGCTGCCCGTGCAGGTGAGTCCGGATTTTCTGCACCAACTGTTTTCCGGAATCGAGCAGGACCCCGGAATCGAAGTGGAGATCGACCTGGAAACGCAAACCATCCGCATCCCCTCCAAAGGACTGGAGGAAACCTTCCCCATCGACCCCTACAAAAGAGTATGCCTGATCAACGGCTTCGACGATATCGATTACTTAATCAGTCTGAAAGACCAGATTGCCGAATTTGAAGCTTCTATGGGTTGAAGCAGGAGCCTCAGGCACGAGGCGGAGCCTCGCGTCAGTTGAGGAGTTCCTTTTAATCTAAATTCGTATTTTTGCATTTAGTTACTCCCTGCTCCCTACTCCCTAATCCCTAATCCCCCCCCTCCAAACCTTTGAACATTAAAACGCCATGAAAAAAACCATAGCCATTCTCCCCGGCGACGGGATCGGTCCGGAAGTAACTGCCCAGGCGGTGAAGGTACTCGACGCCATTGGGGAACGTTTTCAGCACCAGTTTTTTTACAACACGGCGCTGGTAGGCGCTATCGCCATCGACAAGACGGGCGATCCGCTGCCCCAGGCGACGCTGGATCTGTGCTTGTCGGCCGACGCGGTGTTGTTTGGCGCCATTGGCGATCCCAAATACGACAACGACCCGGGCGCCAAGGTGCGGCCGGAGCAAGGCTTGCTGCGCCTGCGCAAAAGCTTGGGTCTGTACGCCAATATCCGCCCGGTGACGACCTACTCTACCCTGCTGCACCTGTCGCCGTTGCGGCCGGAACGGATCAAAGGGGCGGATTTCGTCATCTTCCGGGAGCTGACCGGCGGCATCTATTTCGGGGAGAAAAGCCGGGATGCCGTAAAAGCGCAGGACCTGTGCGTGTACCACGATTACGAGATCGAGCGCATCGCCAAACTGGCATTTGAGGCGGCTGGCAAGCGCCGGAAAAAGCTGCTTTTGGTGGATAAAGCCAACGTGCTCGAAACCTCCCGCCTGTGGCGCGAGGTGGTGCAGCGCATGGCCCCCTCCTACCCCGACATCGAAGTGGGCTATATGTATGTCGACAACGCCGCCATGCAGATCATCCAGTGGCCTACGCAGTTCGACGTGATCCTCACCGAAAATATGTTTGGCGACATCCTCTCCGACGAAGCCAGCGTGCTGGCCGGCTCTATGGGCCTGCTGCCTTCCGCTTCCATCGGCGACCGCTCTGCCCTGTTTGAGCCCATCCACGGCTCTTACCCCCAGGCCGCAGGACAGGACGTCGCCAACCCCATGGCCGCTATCCTCTCCGCCGGCATGATGCTCGATCATTTCGGACTAAAAGAAGAAGCCACCACCATTTACCGCACCACCAAACACGTGCTGGAAAAAGGCGTAGGCACCCAGGAGCTCGACCTCCAATACGCCTACAGCTGCTCCCAGATCGGCGATCTGATCGCCCACCTCATCTCCGATGCCGCCGACCTCAACCTCGATCAGCAGCAAACGACCGAGCGGACGTCGACGATTATTTGAAAACGTTAACGTTTAGGAGTTTAGGAGTTTAGGAGTTTAGGAGTTTAGGTTTAGGGTTAGGCCTGCCTAACGCCTAAACGCTCCAACGCCTACCAAACCCCTAAACGCTAACTCCTAAACGCCCTAACGCCCTACCGCTTAACCATCGGAATCCGAACCTTCGACGGATACATCTCCGAGTGGTGGATGACGTTGTGCGCGGAGACGCCTTTGGACTCGTCGTAATTATTGCCCCCGGTGTTCAAATTGCGGTCGAAGCGGGGGAAATTGCTGCTGGAGACCTCGATGCGGATGCGGTGCCCCGCCTCGAAGAAGTTGCTGGTGGCCATGGGGCTGAGTTCCAGCTTGTAGACCTTATCTTTTTCCATAAACACTTCTTTGTCGAAGCCCTCGCGGTAGCGGGCGCGCAGGATGGTCTCGTCGAGGTTATAAGCGCGGCCGTCGGGGTAGACGTCGATGAGCTTGACGGTGAAGTCGGTATCTTTGGCGTCGGAGGAAACGTAGAGGGTGGTTTCGATGAAGCCGCTCACCTCGACGCCGGCAGGGAGCGGATCGCTGGTATAGACCAGGATATCCTGGCGGGTTTCCATTTTCTGCTGATCGAACGAGCCGCCCTGCACGGCGTTGCCGGTGCAGCAGACGTTGCCGCCGTAAGAAGGCACGGGGTTCATGGGGTCGTAGGTAAAGGCGTCGGGCTGGTCTTTGTCTTTTTTGCCGGCGGGGGTGGCGCTGAGTTTGCCGTCGCCGTAAAGGCTGTTGGCTTTGCCGTTGCCGCGCAGGTAGAAGGTCGTCATTTCAGCGCCGGGAGGCGGCCAGGAATCGGTCTGCTGCCAGGTATTGGAGCCCATCGTGAAATAGATCACCTTCGGCGTGCCTTCCAGGAATTCGTTCTGATCCCCTTTGAGCCAGTAGTCGAACCAGCCGTAGATATGCAGGTCGTAGTCGAACCGCGCGTCGCCCATGCTGCGCTCGCCCACGATGGTATTTTCGGTAGCGCGTTTATACGCGCAATGGAGCGTGGGCGCGATGATGAGGTATTGGTTTTTCGCCACTTCGGGGTCTTTGGCGTTTTGGCGCACCTGGTTGTAGAGGTAGAGGTTGGGCGCCGACGACACGTCGTACCAGGAGACGAACCAGAAGCTGGGCACGCCGAAAGGCATATCGTCGTGGTAGAGGCCGCCCTTGTACCAATCGGGGTCGTTGGGCTTGCGGCGGATCATCTTTTCGTACACGCCCACCGATCCGTTCTGGTTCTTGATGATGTCCTGCACCGGCAAGTGCTGGAGGCCTTTGGACCAGTCGACCGTCGGCAATTCAGGCGCCAGGTCGTAGAAGCGCGACGCGCGGATGAGGTCTGCCTGAGTGGCGTTCGGGGGGAATTGGGGCCGGATCTTGTCGGTCTGCGTGCCGTAGAGCCAGGTGGTGAACAGCATCTGCTGGGCGCCGCCGCGGTACCAGTTGCCCTGCTCCATAAACGGCCCTACCCTGCCGACGCCGGCGCCGAAGCCCTGAGCCACCATAGCCGCGTGGGCCGGGTGGTCGAGAGCGGCGACCGCCATCTGCCATTCGGCGGTAGAAGAGCAGCCGAGGGTGCCGATCTTGCCGTTGCACCAGGGCTGAGCCGCCATCCACGTAAAGGCATCGTAGCCGTCGGTCGTAGGCGGACCGAGGATGTCCCACTCCCCTTCCGAGAAGAACTTGCCCCGTTCGTTCTGCACCACGTAGGCGTAGCCCCGCTTGACGGCATCCAGCGCAGCGGAATAGGTACCGGCCCGCATTTCGCCGTCGCCCCAGGAATTAAAGTTGTAGGGCGTTTTGGAGAAGAGGACCGGCACTTTCTGGTCGGTCTTCGGCCGGTAGATATCCGTAGCCAGCCGGACGCCATCGCGCATCGGCATCATCACTTTCTGTTCGACCACAGCGATCTGCTTCAGCTGCTCGAGGACGGCGTTGGCATTTCCTTGCGGCGACTGGGCGCGCAAGGCGCCGAAAAAGGCCAGCAAGAGGAAGAGGGAGGTAATGGGTTTTTCATCTGGTTTTTTGGTGGTTTTTTTTTGGTGGTTAGTGGGTGGTGGTTAGTGGTTAGTTGGTGGTGGGTGGTGGGGGCGCATCGGGGAAACCGATGGAAGGGGTAAGATAGGGAAAAAGAAGAATTGGAGGGGAAAAATGGGGGGAAGGGAGAGGAAAAAGTTGCTTGCCCGGCGCTGGCAAAAGGCAGACCAGGCGCCCGGCCGGGAGGAAATGGCCAAGGAAGTTGATTTTTTTTGATCGTTGGGGAAGGAGCAAAATGGCTATATATCCTCCTTTTTATGCGTTTTTCCAAATTTTATAGTAAACTATTTTACTTGAAACGAAATGATCGTATGCAACTTTTCCAAAACCCTCTTATATTTGGGCAAACAAACCTAAAGCCCTGAAATGACCTACGCCCCCTTCCTATCTGCATTTGAACACCCGGCGAGAGCCCTTTCGTCGTTTCTGCCCTTAACGTGGGCCATTCTTTCTGAAAAAGCCTTTGGTCTACTGAAGGAATTCTTGAAGTATACCGCCCCGTTGAATGGGTATTTGAAGGCCAGTCTGGAGGGAAATATTCAGAAACCAGCGTTCAAAAAATTTTCACTTTGGCCAAGGAAAAAAGTGGCGTCAATCCCTACGGGACCGTTCATACGCTTCGGCACAGCTTTGCTACGCACTTGCTCGAGAAAGGAGTTGATTTGCGGTTTATCCAGGAGCTTTTGGGGCATGAGAGCAGCAAAACAACCGAGATCTATACGCACATAACAAAAAAGGGGTGGGATAAGATAAAGAGTCCGTTGGATGATTTGGATATTTGAAAAATAACCGTAACAGGTAAGGATATACAACTGAATATCGGAGATAACCTTACTAGGTGAGGATATACAATAGTTGTGTGCCATACTGATGAAGCCCTAGAAATCAATAACGTAATGAAACAGACAAAATGCTTTTTTCTTTTAGCTTAAAAAGTTCAATTTTACTCATATTCTTTTTTCATGGAATTGTCTTTTCCATTCTACTCCTTATTAAAGGTTTACAAACTGAAACTAAATCAAATCTTTGGCTCAGTTTATTTACATTTTAGGGTCTCTTTATATAGCTCCATTTATGCTTGGGTATGCAGGATGGTATTCACAACAGCCATATAGAAATATTCTTTTCTATATCCCATTTCAACAATTATTTCTATTACCTCCAGTTTTATACTTCTACTTCAAAACTTTGCTGGATAAGTCGTTTCAGTTTTCAAAAAATGATTATATTCATTTTATCCCAGCTTTTGTTTATCTGATTTATTCCTTTGCTATATTCTTTACAGATACCGTCATTTTGAAAGAAGATTATTTTTACAAAGATGGCAAGGACAAGGATTTCTCAACTTGGTATCAGATAGGGGGTTTTATCTCACTAGCTTTTTATTTGATTAGAAGCCTAAAAACTTATAATATCTATAGATTTATGACTTATGATAGCGTGAGTTTTGCTGATTCGGTCATGTTTAAGTGGACAAAACGCTTTCTCACAGCATTTTTAATGCTTATTATTATCCGTATAATATTTTTTATAGTTAACCCTGAGTGGGATGAATTTGGGAAAAAGTTTTGGTACTATGTAAGCTTTTCATTCCTTTTCTATTATGTGTCAATAAGCGGTTATACAAATTCAATATTATCAGCAACATCATTTAAAGATTCCTCTATAAACTCCAGTGCAGTCTTAGATTATGAAAAAAACAATTCATATGAAACAGAATCCACTACTAATTCCCAGAAAGAAAAAAATGAAGTTCAAGACTTGGATATATGGACAGAAAAAATAGAAACCTTGATGGGTATTAGCAAAATGTACGAAAACCCAGAGCTAATAATATCAGACCTAAGCAAAGAATTGGGTACTCATTCCAAAAAAATATCACAAGTTATTAATCAAAAATACAATAGAAACTTTAATGACTTTGTAAATAAATATAGAATCAATGCCTTCCTTCAAAAAATTGATGAGGGCGAACACAATATTCAAACTTTTCTTAGTCTTGCTTTTGAGTGTGGGTTCAACTCTAAATCTACCTTCAACAGAGCTTTTAAAAGAGCTACATCACTAAATCCCACAGAATATATTGAAAAAAAATTCAAAAAATAAGTGTCAAATCAGGATTTAAAGCGACTTGTGAGATAGATACTATGATTTTTGCCGTTTCAAAAATCAAAATTTCAAAAAATGAAAAAATCACTTCTGAGTTTTCTTCTTATTATAAGCCTTGCTTCAAATGGACAAACGCAAGTCACTTTGACACCAAAACAAATCAAACTTCTTGACAGCATTGCAACACAGGACGTACCAAAAAATGCACCTGGAATTTCAACAGCCATAATCCAAGATGGAAAAGTGATTTATGAAAAGTATGCAGGTTTCGCAAACTTAACAGATAGTACTCTAATTCAAAATTCTACTCGTTTCAACATTGCTTCAAACGGCAAACAATTTACTGCATTGGCGATATTGACCTTAGTGGACAAAAAAAAACTTAAACTTTCAGACGATATCAGAAAATGGTTTCCAAGTTTATACCCAAACATAAATGAGAAAATCACTATTCAAAATTTGTTAAATCACACAAGTGGTATAAGAGATTGCTATGATTTATGGTCATTACAAGGTTATACTTGGTGGGAGAAATCGTTTAACAACAACGATGTATTGAACTTAATAGAGAAACAGTCCGATTTGAATTTCAAACCAGACACGAAATATTTATACAGCAATACAAACTATATTTTGTTGGCATTACTTGTAGAAAAAGTAACGAAGAAAACCTTTGTGGAATATACAATTGAGATGTTCCGCCAACTAAATATGCCAAATACTTCCTTTGAAAGTGACTACACCAAAATAACTGGACAGATAGCAAGAGCTTATTTCAATTTTGACACTTGGACAACATATAATTGGATTTGGAATGTGGTTGGTGACGGTAACATTTTCTCAACCTTAGAAGACCAAATTCAATGGGAAAAATTAGTGCAAGGAAAAGGCAATTCAGCTTTTAGTAATAAAATTATTAAACAAAGTCAGAAGTTAATTGAAGGCTCAAAATTCTCAAACTATGGTTACGGACTTGAATTTGGTAAATACAAAGATTTATCTTATCGTTTTCACGAAGGTGCGACAGGTGCTTGGAAAGCAACTACTATTAGGTTTCCCCAAACAATATGTCTATTGTAACATTAACAAACACAGGCAAGTCAATCCCATACAACCAAACAAGACAAATGGCGGATGTCATTTTCGACTTGAAATCAGAAGAAACATATTTAGTAACCAAACAAGCATAGGAAGATATATTAGTGAAGAAAAAATACTGGGAACTTATTTAACTGAAAGTGATTTTGCATTCACATTTGAGAAAATTGACAACAAAATATATTTAAAAAGAGTAGGCAGAAACGATGTTGAATTAGAGAGAGAAGCTGACAACATTTTTCATCAAAAGTTTGACCCGGCATTTAAGCAAGAGTTCACAGAGAATTCAAAAGGAGAAATGCAAGTAACAGCATACTATGTTGACCATTCGCCTTATAGTTTGACAAAAGTGAATAAAATAGAAAATGGTTTCGAATTTAAGAGTATAAATGGCGATTATGTGAATTCAGAAACAAACACAACGCTAACCATAAAATATCTTGAAGGAATGGATTATGAAATTACTTTCCGAAATGACTATAAGACAAAGGGTTTATTAGTTTCAACGAACAAAATGCTTGTGGACTTTTACAGTTTTGAATTTCAAAACGGTGAATTGTTCCTAAACGGAGAAAGAATGAGAAAAGTAAAATATGTGCGAAAATAAGAAGTACGGCACACAACAGCGGTTTGGCGTAATGGCGGGTGCAGTGCTTCGTGTGACAGTTTTGTGGTAGGTTCAAGTGCAGTTCTTCGATTGAACATTTGTGCTAAAAATCCGCCACTACGCCAAGCCGCAAAACGTTATAGGGCAGTTTAAAACGAAAACAACATTCAAACGACAAATATTATGAAACTAAAATTTTTTCTGCTGACATTTCTTCTTCTCTTTGCAAGAGGTTGTGACTTCTATTCAACGAGCCTTTGGTTTTTGACAACCCGACAGGCGAACAAAACCCTTTATACAAATTTTTTGGCGTTGGCTGGAATGGTTTGATTACAGCCAACGTAATTATTATTGGACTAGTTATTTATGCATTCTACTACTATTCATTTAAGTATGGTGCGACAAAAATCAAGTCCTCTTCAAGTAATCTGCCTGACTTTGTTTCAGAATTGTACTTTAATGAAAAGGGCCGATTTCTTGAAATATTCTATAAGACACCAAAAAACAAAAAGACGCTTCTTGCTCATTCAGGATATGTTTTAGTTCGAGTTTTTATTTTTGTAAGTTTCTTAGCAACAATTCATAATTTATGTCAATTCTATAATATCTCATTTTATAATTCTTTTAGAGATTTAGTTGGCAGACCATTATATGTTATTTATGGACTAATGATAATCTCAATTTTTTATTTTTCGTATAGACTTTGGGACAAGGAGTATAGACAAACAATTAACAACTTTGAAACTGATAATGAATAAAAACGCCCTATAATCGAGTAGGGAGAGGTGAGCCATAGCGCTCACCCCAGCCCTCTCACACCACCGTGCGTACGGACCTCGTACAGTACACGGCGGTTCATGAAACAACGCTCTTTTGGCGAACATGGTGGTAATAGTCCTTGAAGGAGAGGTATCCCCGCTGTTTGAGGCGTTCTTCCGTCACGGTCATGCCCATAACCGGGCTGCATGATAATCGCCAGCCGCCTTTGCGCGACCAGGCGAATTTCATGGCCCATTCGTGGTTGATGCCCAATTGGCGGAAAGCCCGGTAACGGCGCCACGGTTTCTTCCACGCTTTCCAAATGCAGTATCGCAGACGATTTCGCACCCAGCCGTCCAGTTGTTCAAACTTCTCGTAGCCGGTGGCGTACTTGAAGTAGTTGACCCAACCGTACATCAGGCGCTTCAGCCTGCGGATGCGTTCTTCCAGCGGCACAGGGTGCGTCTTGCGCGTCAGGGCTTTGATCTTGCGTTTGAGGCTTTCCCAGCTTTTCCGGGCGACCGACAGGCGGTATTTGCCCCGCTCGCCCTTCTTGTAGGTGCTTGTGAACGCATGGCCTAACAACACAAAATGTACGGGGCGGCATATTTTGGTTTTCTCTTGGTTGACTTCCAGAAGTATGAAGCCAGTTCTCCGGTCTCTACCCCGTCCACTCCGGCTGCACCGCCGTTTTGTACCACGCGCTTGTACGCCCGTAGCAGATTCTCCCGCTCAGTCATCCGGGAAAGAACATCCGCTTTCCGCTGATCGCCGCCACATCTACTACAACAGGATTGTTGCCCAGGGCCTTCGGCATGTTGTGCTGCCTTGACCTCCTGTCATAGCCTCGGTATGTGGTTCCTATTCGTCGGTACCAGCTTTTGCAGTCCGGCTTCCTTCAGACCTGCGGTCGCCCACAGCGCCCTTGCCGCTTGCTAATGGGCTTCGGCAACTTGCCCATTGGGGACTTTCACCCTCCAGAAATATTCGGTATCTTTATACCGGATCGGATGCCCATGCCGGGCACACACAATGCGCATATTCCATTGCGGTTAAACACCGCTACGGCACATGCGCGGGACGTAGGCAAGCTAAAAAATGAAAAACGGAATAATCATATCGGTATTACTTTTTGCTTTTTTGCAAGGCTATTCGCAATGCATAGACCTTGAAAGGGGCAAAGAAATTGATTCAATCGTGAATCGATATGTCAAAGAATATTCGATTGTCGGGTTATCAGTCGGAATCGTTCATGGTGACGAAACGTATTCCAAGCATTATGGCTTAACTGACCAAAAAAATGGTTATCAAATAACCGATAGCACCCTGTTTCTTACTTCATCAATATCAAAACTATTTACTGCCACGGCAATTTTTCAACTTATAGAGGAGAACAAATTAACCCTTGAGGATAGACTAATTGATATTCTAACGGACTTTAGGATGAAAGACAAGCGATATACGGACATTAGAATAAAGCATCTTTTGACGCATTCCTCGGGATTGAAATGGGACAATAAACTTAAAGAATCACCTGATGACTCAACGTCAATTGAACTGTTTTTACAAAATCTGCGAAAACAGAAGTTGAATTTTACCCCCGGAGAAAAAATGTCATACAAGACATATAGCAATGCAGGTTATGACTTATTAGGAATTGTTGTTGAGCGGATATCCAGTATGAAATTTAGTGATTACATTAAAGCCAATATTCTTGACCCATTGCAGATGAACCAAAGCACCTATTATTATGAAAATATTGACTCCGCTGTCTTAGCGATTCCTCAGATTGTTGCAGGCAATTCCAGACGGGTCAAAAGGCTTAACTTCTTTGGGATTGACAACAAAAACAGACCGATTTTGAATGGCGAACCGCTTAGTTTAACAAGTTACTGCATTTATGGCGAAGAGTTTGAACATAACCCGAGTGGTAATTTGATTTCATCTGCTGTTGAACTCAATTTTTGGATGCAACACAATTTGAAAATATATACAGATTCAACTTTCAATAGCATCTTAACCCGAGCTACATTGAAAGAGATGTGGGCCACACAGATAGAAATTCCGGATAAAAAAACGTCAATTGGATGGGGATGGTGGATACATCAAGATGAAGAACTGGGCAAATCAGTTTTTCATGTTGGAACAAACACTGGCTTCTGTAGTATATTGATGATATATCCCGAAAAGAAATTTGGGCTGACAATACTTTGCAATGGTTGGTATGCACAAGAAGCAGTTTGGCACAAAATTGCAGAAGAGATTACAGCATTATATATCAAAAATTGAAAACCCAGCCTACAACAATCCACTGCCTATCATACCGCCTATGCGGCGGCACGTCGGCAGTGGTGCCGGTTCCTTATAGGCAACCCTTAAAGACGACCGAGCAGACATTAAACTCAACGACAAACGAGAAACAATTTTGAAATATATTACACGGACAATTTGGATTTTATCAGTAGTTAGTTTGCTGACAGACACGGCAAGCGAAATGCTGTATCCAATTATGCCGATTTACTTAAAGACTATTGGTTTTTCCATTTTGCTTATCGGAATACTTGAAGGCGTTGCAGAAGCAACAGCAGGACTTAGCAAAGGTTATTTTGGTAAACTTTCCGACATTTCGGGCAGACGAGTTCCATTTGTGCAAATTGGTTATGCGTTTAGCACCATTTCTAAACCAATAATGGCAATTTTTACTTATCCGCTTTGGATATTTTTTGCACGGACAATTGACCGCTTCGGTAAAGGCATTCGGACAGGTGCAAGAGACGCAATTCTTTCAGACGAAGCAACACCGCAGACAAAAGGAAAAGTTTTTGGGTTTCATCGCTCAATGGACACTTTAGGGGCTGTTATCGGACCATCATTGGCTTTGCTTTATTTATATTACTATCCACAAGACTACAAGACACTTTTTTTTATCGCTTTTATTCCCGGACTATTTGCGGTTTTAACTTCGCTTTACCTCAAGGACAAAAAAGCGGTCGAACATAAAACAAGAGTATCAACGCCATTTTTTTCATTCTTAAAATATTGGAAAATAAGCCCGACAGAATACAGAAAAGTTGTAATTGGACTTTTAGTATTTACGCTGTTCAACAGTTCAGATGTTTTTCTTTTGCTACAAGCAAAGCAATCGGGACTTGATGACACAATGGTTATCGGAGTTTATATTTTTTACAATCTTATTTACGCCTTGTTTGCTTTTCCTATTGGTGTTCTTGCCGACAATGTGGGACTGAAAACAATTTTAATCATCGGGCTTGCATTTTTTGCGACAGTATATTTTGGTATGGCAGTTAACACAAACCTATATTTCTTTTTCGGACTATTCTTTCTTTATGGTATTTATGCCTCTGCAACAGAAGGAATTTCTAAAGCTTGGATTTCAAACATCACCGATAAAAAAGACACGGCAACTGCAATCGGAACATTTTCAGGACTTCAAAGCATTTGCACCATGTTGGCAAGTTCGCTGACAGGGCTAATTTGGTATCAGTTCAATGCGACAGTTGCTTTCATGACAACAGCGACTGTAACGTTATTTGTAATGGTTTACTTCCTGACCATTCCTAAACCGACAATTATAATCAATGACACGAACCAATAATAGCGACAGAAAAGGGCAGCCTATAACAGCCCCTTTGCGTTATGGCGGGGGATGTGCGAATATAAACAGTTGTGCATTTAATAAACATGGTGCGGGCAGACAGGTTATCCGCCACAACGCAAAGCTGCAAAACGTTGGCGGTAATTTAGACGGACATTATTTTGCAGATACAATTTTTAACAACATAGATTAACATGTATACAACCTTATACAAATGGATGATACTACCAATGATGGTGATGCAACTTGGCATCTTTAGAGATTATTGGGGTGACTTTTCTGACAACGCATGGTCTGTCCATATACATTATTGGACAGGGACTGTATGGTATATCTATCTAATAATCCAACCGTATTTTGCCACTCATGGTCAAATGTCCAGACACAGAACTAATGGTATTATAGGGATGTTCATTGCAGGGGGTGTTTGTTTAACAGCTTTGAGTATGATGCACAGAGATATTGTGACAACTCAAATGGCTTTAGCAACACCTGAACAGTTTGGACCATTTCAACCTTGGTTCTTTTTTGGTGTGGCTGCAGTGGAAATGGTAATGATGACAGCATTCGGTTTTGCCGTTGTGAAAAGTATCATTCACAGAAAAGAAATAGAAAATCATGCATGGTGGTTGATATCAACGGTTTTTATCATAATGATGCCTGCCCTGGGTCGTGGAATTCAAAATGTCTACGTTGGTATACACGCTAAAGAATTTCCAAACATCAATATCATTCTTCCGATTTACTATACACAATTTCTGATCATTGGAATGCTACTCTTAGGTGCATGGAAATACAAAAAACTTAAACATCCTGCGACCTATCTTGCTCTTGGTGTTAACCTTTTTATATTTTTATTAGAACCGATCGGGAGAAATGAAAATGTACAGATCTTCTTAAAAGCATTCATCAAAGGATAAGTATAATCACTATTGTCCATAAATAACTTATTAAACAAGCGTAAATGGAACGAACAGCAACTGACAAAAAAGAAAAAGGGTTACAAAATAATATAGGTTTCTTCTTTATTGGAGTACTTTTCATTACCCTATTAGGTTTTTATCCAACGTACTTTACTTATTTCCCAAAGTTTGAAAACTTCTCTTGGGTATATCATTTTCATGCCTTTTTTGCTACACTTTGGATAGTTATGCTTATCACCCAAGCTTTCCTTATCAGAAGAAAAAATATAATCTCCATCGAACAATTGGAAAAGCATCCTATTTTGTAATTCCTTTTCTTCTATTTTCTTTCTTTTTAATGGCAAAAGCCACGTACATTAAGAATATCAACATAAATCACCTTAGTGAAACTGATGCTTTGGCTCATCTAAGTAGAAGCGGGCTTCGTGACATTTTGTATATGGCTATTTTGTATGGCTTGGCAATTTTATACAAAAGAAGAACTTCATGGCATTTGCGTTTTTTTACATGCAGCGGTCTAACTGTTTTAGGACCTGGGCTTGGTAGATTTGGATTCGCAAATTTTAGTCCAGAAATCGCAGGAGCTACAATGGGTATATTTTTATTATTAATACCAATAATTTGGCTAATCGTTGACATTATAAAGAGAAAATCTCCTATTCCTCTCCTTATTTTTATAGCAATAACTATATCTGCTATTAATATGGACAGTGCTGGACATTCCGAATGGTGGCAAACCTTTGCCAAGTGGTTTGCAGATACATTTTTCAAATAGTTGACATATGCACATTAGTGAATTTAATACAGCTGCTAACACGGGTTTGGCAAAAGTGGCGGTTCAGTGCTCCGCAGACACATTTGTGGTTAATCATCCCGATAGCTATCGGGATGGTTCTCCGCATCAATCCCAATAGCTATCGGGATGGTGTAAATCGCCCCCTTCGCCAATCCCGAAACCGTTGGAAGCAAAAAGATATAAAAAGATCCAATGCAGAAAAATGAAAAAGATATTAGTCAGGGAAGTTCTTCAGTAAACAAACTTACAGAGGAACGCGCCACCAAATCGAATGCTATTGACATTCCTTCTATTGCTTTGCCTAAAGGGGGCGGAGCCATCAAAGGTATTGATGAAAAATTTCAGGTGAACCCAAGCAATGGCACGGCTTCTTTTTCTATTCCGCTGCCCGTAGCTGCCACAAGGGGCGTTGCGCCTCAATTGGCGCTTTCCTATAATTCCGGGAGCGGCAATAGCATTTTTGGATTAGGTTGGAACCTTAGCCTGCCTTCTATCCGGCGAAAGACCGACAAAGGTTTGCCCCAATATTTTGATGGCATTGATTCCGACACTTTTTTGTTTTCTGAAGCGGAGGATTTAGTACCTGAATTTCGCAAAGCAACGGATGGCAGTTTTATCTCGGATGGTCAAGGCGGTTACGCTATTAAAGAGCAAGATTCACCCGATAACCTCTGGCAAATCCGCTATTACCGCCCTCGTATAGAAGGTCTGTTTGCTCGAATTGAGCGCTATGCGGAAAAAAGCAGCGGCATTATTCGTTGGCGGATTATCACAAAAGAAAATGTAACAACCCTTTTCGGTTGGTCGGCGGCTTCGCGGCTTTCCGATCCCGAGGATGACCGCAGGATTTTTGAATGGCTGCCGGAGTTTGTTTTCGACGACAAAGGCAATTGCGCGCAGTACATTTACAAAAGGAGAATGATGCTGGGTTTGATGCAACGCTTTTGCACCACCGCAATCGGCGCAAAGGCGAACAATTAACTCACACCAATCTGTACCTGTCCGCGGTTTTATACGGCAATCAAACCCCGTATCGCCAATTTGGCGACGCTGTTCCACCTGCTTCCGACTACTTTTTTCAGACGGCATTTGATTATGGCGAATATGGAACAGGTTTACCCGTTCAACCCATTGCCGACTGGATTTTTCGCCCTGATGCTTTTTCTGATTATAAGGCCGGTTTTGAGGTGCGCACTACTCGTTTGTGTCGGCACGTTTTGTTGTTCCACCGGTTTACAGAGTTGCCTGGTGGTTCGGCTTTGGTCAAATCGCTCGATATTGAATATGATACCAGCGCCGAACAGGATTTTACTTTCCTGACTGCTATTACCTCCACCGGCTATATCAAAAAAGCGGACGGCAGTTACACGCAAAAAAGTATGCCGCCCATGGAGTTTGAATACCAGCGGCACGAATGGAACAGGGACGTTAAACAAATCGCGCCAGAAAAGCTCGCGCAAGCGCCGATTGGACTGAGCGGACAATATCAATTCACCGACCTGTTCAATGAAGGCTTGTCGGGCATCCTGACCGAACAAGCCAACGGATGGTACTACAAACACAACCTCGGCGAAGGGCGGTTTGCGCCCGCTAAGTTGGTATCGCCCAAGCCTTCTTTTGCCGGATTGGGCGGTACCCTGCAATTGGCCGATCTGGATGCCGATGGGGGCAAACAATTATCAGGCTTCAGCGGAAATATGCCGGGGTACTTTGAACTCGACGACGACAGCGAATGGCATGCATTCCGCACTTTTGAGACCCTGCCCAATATCAATTTCAGCGACCCAAATACGCGGATGCTGGATTTGAACGGCGACGGCAAGCCGGAAGTATTGATTACAGAAGACCATGTTTTTACCTGGTACGAATCGCGCGGACGAAAAGGATTTGACAAGGCACACCGCACTGTTAAATCCTTTGATGAAGAAGCAGGACCGGCGGTCGTTTTTGCCGATGCCAAACAGACCATTTTTCTCGCCGATATGTCGGGCGACGGCCTAACCGACATCGTGCGCATCCGAAACGGCGAGGTGTGTTATTGGCCAAATTTGGGCTACGGAAAGTTCGGCGCCAAAGTCGGTATGGATAATGCTCCGGTGTTCGATCACCCCGACGCTTTTAATCCGGCCTATTTGCAATTAGCCGACCTCGATGGTTCAGGTACTACGGATATTGTTTATTTAGGAAAAAACAAATTTTCCTGCTGGTTCAACCTCAGCGGAAATCGCTTTGCGACCACCCCTTTTGAGATCAATGCCTTCCCGGAAGTACACAGAGAGGCGAATATTACCGTGACCGACCTGTTGGGCAACGGGGTGGCTTGTATTGTATGGTCAAGCCCATTGTCCAAGGATGCGGCATCGCCCCTGCGCTATATTGACCTGATGAGCGGTAAAAAACCGCACGTCATGGTTTTTTACAAAAACAACTTGGGCAAAGAGGTGTGGCTTGAATATACGCCTTCTACCAAATATTACTTAGCCGATAAATTGGCGGGCAAGCCTTGGATCACCAAACTGCATTTCCCGGTGCAATGCGTGTCCAAAACAGAAACCCGCGACCGCATTTCCGGGTATCGCTTCGCTACCGAATACCGCTACCACCACGGCTATTACGACCACGCTGAACGCGAGTTTCGCGGCTTCGGTCGCGTGGAACAGCGCGATGCGGAGGTATTCGACCATTTTGTGAAGGGCGACGCGAGCAATGTGGTCGAGCGGGCGCAGCACCAGGATCCTGTGCTGACCAAAACCTGGTTCCACACAGGCGCTTTTTTGCGCAAAGACAAAATTCTGAACCAATTTGACCATGAACACTGGTACGAGGAGATGGAAAGAGCCGGTTTCCCTGCCGTATCGCATCCTGAAATACCGCTACCCGATGCCCGCATCACCACGGCGGAGGGATTACCGGCCAATTTTGTAGAACACATGGATGCCCTCCATTGGCAACAGGCCCTGCGCGCCTGCAAGGGCATGGCCCTGCGGACGGAGGTCTCCTTTAGATGCGCCGCTGAACCCAAGCGACGCAGAACGCCTGCTCGAAATGACCCCATTCTCGGTGGGTACGCACAATTGCTTTATCGAGATGGTACAGCCGCGTGGCCAAAATCAGCACGCCGTTTTTGTGGTAAAAGAGAGCGAGGCAATTACCTACAACTACGAACGAAACCCCGGCGACCCGCGCATTGCCCACAACCTGAACCTGAAAATGGATGCGTATGGCAATATACTCGAATCGGCGGCTGTCGTGTATCCCCGGTCGGACAATGGCATCCCTGCCCGCCGAAACACAGACGCGCAAGCCCAACCCAAGTTATTTTTCACCAAAAACCAATATACCAAGGATCTCGCAAACCGACGACGATTAGCGTTTGCTCGCCTACCGTCGGAGTGAAAACATTTGCGCTGAAAGGCGTGGCCAAAACAGGCGAGCTTTTACACCATCGGCGATTTTAAAAAGTGCGCTTTCGGAGTCCCCACCAAAACGACCGATGTGGTTGCCTACGAATTGACCAAATGCTGCTCCGAGTCAGGCCAATTCAAGGCGGATTGATCGAACATATCCGCAGTACTTTTTACCAAAACGACCTGACGGAGCCCTTGCCGCTCCACGCTTTGGAGTCGCGGGCTATGCCTTTTGAAAATTATCAATTGGCTTATACGCCTGTGCTGCTCCGTCATATTTTTGGTATCAGGGTCAACGATGCGCTGATGACCGAAGGTCGTTTTGCACACAGCGAAGGGGATAGCAACTGGTGGATCCGTTCAGGTACGACGCAGTTTAGAAAAAGAAACCTAAGCCAATGCCCAAAACCGCTTTTTCACCCCGATTTCCTACACCGATCCTTACGGCTCGGTGACGCAAAGTGAGCTTTTACGGCAATTGAGCCGTATTTCCTGTTTGTAGAAGAAACCGAAGACGCATTGGGCAACACCGCGCGAGTGGCGCAGTTCAATTTCCGCACCCTCTCGCCGCAGCAGATGCGCGATGCCAACCTCAATTTTTCCGAAGTCCTCACCGACGAATTGGGTTTGGTAAAAGCGATGGCGCTTTTGGGGAAAGGTACAGAAGCCGACGACCTCAACGGCCTGAGCGAAGCAACCGAAGCGGCAGAACGAACCGCCGTATTGGATTTCTTTGCCTCACCAGATTCCGTGACACTGACCACCCGCAGCAAAGATTTGCTTCAACACGCTACGGCGCGATTTGTCTATGATTTTGACGTGTATCGCAACACCGGCAAACCCGCAGTTGTCGCAGCCATTATGCGCGAGGAGCATTTTCAAAAAAATAACAACTCGCCCGTGCAACTAAGTTTTGAATACAGCAACGGCCTCGGACAGGTGGTCATGAAAAAAGTGCAAGCCGAACCGGGTCTAGCCAAAAAAGTGATTCTAAACCCCGCAGATGACAGCTATATCGTTACAGATGAAGACACCTCTGCATTGTCGCCCCCGCAATTGCGTTGGATCGGCAACGGACGCACGGTGCTGAACAACAAAGGCAATGCGGTAAAACAATACGAGCCGTATTTTTCAGTGACGCACCAATACGAAGACCTCAAAGAACTGGTGGAAACGGGCGTAACGCCCTTGCTATACTACGATGCACCGGGGCGTTTGGTCAGGACGGAAATGCCGGATGGGACCTTGACAAGAGTAGAATTTGATTCGTGGAAACAGGCCACATATGACCAAAACGATACGGTATTGGAAAGTGAATGGTACCGACTGCGCACCAACCGACGGATAGATGCGGAGCTGACCGCTGCCTTGAAAGACCCTGTGCGAGAAAAAGTGGCTGCCGACAAAGCCGCCCTGCACGCCAATACGCCCACCGTGCAGCATTTTGATACGCTGGGACGGCCGGTTTTGTCCGTCGAACACAACAAAAATCTGGGTTCCGGGGCGGATGAATTTTACCTGACCATCATTCACTTGGACATTGAGGGCAACGCGCTCGCAGTGGTGGATGCGCGGCAGAAGGCCCGGCAAATTGCCCTTGGTTTGCCTGAACCAGTAGCTGTCATGCGCTACGAATACGATATGCTCGGCCATCGGGTGTATCAAAACAGCATGGACGCAGGCCAACGCTGGCTATTGACCAACCTGATGGGTAAACCCCTGCGCACCTGGGACGAGCGCGGGCACGAGTTCCGGTATGCTTACGATCCGCTGCACCGCCCCACTGAAAGCCGGGTCTTGGGCGGTGACAACGCTATTGCGCTTGATCATATTTTTGAAAAAATCATCTATGGCGAAGAGCAAACCAACGACCAAAACCGCAACTTGCGTGGACAGGTTTACCGGCACTACGACACGGGCGGGCGTTTGGAAATGCCGGATTACGATTTTAAAGGCCAACCCAATTCCACTTCGCGGCGCTTGTTTTCCAAATACAAGGAGGTAGCGAACTGGACGGGAGCGAACGTGGCCGCCGACCTGGAAGCACAGGATTTTGTGTTCCAAACCGAAACCGACGCTTTGGGGCGGATATCGCGGCAAGTAGCACCGGATGGCAGCGTGATTGTACCCGCTTACAACGCGGGCGGGCTGCTCAAAGCCGAAAGTGTTACCCACCTTTCGCCTGCCGTTACTACGATCTATATCCGCAATATAGATTATAACGAAAAAGGCCAACGCGAGCGCATCCATTACGGCAATAACGTAACAACCCGATTCCACTACGACCGAGAGACTTTCCGGTTGACGCGCCTGGTCAGTCGCCGACAAAACGGCGACTTGTTGCAAGACCTGCGCTATACCTACGACCCGACGGGCAACATTACCCAAATCGAAGATTTAGCCATACCGACCACGTTTTTTGCCAACTTCCGCACCGACGGGCTTTCGGAATACACCTATGATGCCTTGTATCGCCTGGTGGAAGCCACGGGCAGAGAAAATAGCGCTGCTTTAAATTTTGGCGCCTGCGACAACTGGAACGACAAGCCCTTTATGCACAGCATGAATCCGGGCGACCCAATGGCCGTGCGAAATTATACCCAACGCTACCAGTATGACGCCGTTGGGAATATCATGGAAATGAGGCACCTGGCAGTCGGTGGGAACTGGACCAGAACCTATGAATACGAAACCACTAACAACCGCCTAAAATCAACCCGTATAGGCGACAATGGCAGCCCGGCGAATTATACCCAATACCAGCACCATGCTGCGCATGGCTGCATGGAGGAGTTGCCCCACTTAGAAAAAATAGGCTGGAATTTTAAGGAAGAAGTAGTGATGACCACCCGGCAGCGTTGTACAGACGACAATATTCCGGTAATTACCTATTACCAATACGATAGCGCAGGACAGCGCATCCGGAAAATAACCGAAACCGAAGCTGCTGTGGGAGGTACTCCGACCAAAAAAGAAGAACGCATTTATATAGCTGGTTATGAGTTATATAAAAAATACACGGGTGCCCATGCAGGATTGGAGCGCGTCAGTCTTAGTCTAATGGATGAAGGCCACCGCTTTGTGATGATAGACACCCGCAATGCCATGGATGACGGCACGGCGCCGCACTTAGTGCGCTACCAACTGCACAACCACCTCGGTTCGGCGGCTTTGGAATTGGATAACTCGGCTGATGCCGCAATGATTTCTTATGAGGAGTATCATCCGTTTGGGACGACGGCGTATCAGGCGCAGAACGCTTCGATTCAAGCAGCGGCCAAGCGGTATCGATATACGGGTATGGAGCGGGATGAGGAGACGGGATTGGAGTATCACTCGGCGCGGTATTATTTGCCTTGGTTGGGGCGGTGGTTGAGTGGGGATCCGATTGGGATTGGGGATGGGATGAATGTGTATGCGTATGGGAGGGGGAATCCGATGCGAAATTTTGATACGACGGGTTTACAAAGTAACCAGGACGTAAATGAAAGAATAGTAGAATATTTGGATAATTTTGATGAAAACCCGCTTGAAGGAGAAAGCGGAAGGATCAAGCACTGCGTGGTTTTCTTTTTGACATATCAATGATTGAGCTTGGAGAATCGAGACATTATGACGTTTCAGGCCACCCTGTTGACCTTGAGGTAATTGCCAATAGTATATTGACTGGCACGTTGCCAGGGGATGTTGATGATACTTCGGAGGAGCACACCTTCGCTGTTGAGTTTGTAATCAACGCTGCTATCCAACGCTCTCATGAATACTTTCAAAGCACTGGTGAAGAGTTTACAGAATGGCAAGTGTTAGATTTTGCTGGAAGGTTGGTCACTTTCCCAAGAGGAATGATTAGCGAGGAATTGTCCCAAAATATAACATTAAGAGATGCTCAACACTATTTCCATGGTAGGCTAGCGACTTATAGATCTCATATTCCATCCATTACGGCGATTTTAGAGGGACTTGTAGATGAAGGAGATCCTGTAAATACAGCTATTATTGGTGCTATACAAAGGGAGTTTGATGAAATTGAACCTTTGTCAACTGGCACTTATTCAATTGCCATTTCTCCGACAATCACAGAAAGTTTACTTGGCGATATAGCATCTTTAGTTTACGACATTAAAAAATACCTTTTGGGTACAGGTGTACAGGCAACCGAATTTTCTCCGTCACCTACTGGTGGAAGGGATTGGGCTGAAAGAGGAAGCGCAGATTACAGAAGATATGATTATGAACCATTTACTGAACCGGAGGATGTTAATGTCATGCCTCATTTGGTGGAATGAAAAAAATTCCCCATGGCGCAAAGTGTTCTTTAATCCACGTTTGCTCGTGAGTGTTTTTAATGCGATACGAAACGTTTGCAATGAATGAAATTTAAAAAACCATAAAATCGTCCATACCATGGCCAAACAAATAAAAAACGCAACCCCAAACTACGTCTTCGGACGTGTAAGTGACACCCTGAACCGCCCATTACCCGGCCTGAAGGTAAAGGTATTCGACCGCGACATGCGCAGCGAAGAACTGCTGGAGGAGACCGTTACCGACCAGGAAGGCCGCTACGAAATCGTATGGTATCAGCAGGAATTGGACGGCAGGGGGCGCAGGACGGCGGACATTGCGGTCAGCGTCTTTACGGCAGAGCGGGAGACGCTGGTATTTGCCAGCGATATGGATCAGGTGCGTTTCGATGCGGGCAGACGCGAGGAAATTAACATCGTTATCCGGCAGGCTGTTCCACTTGAACGGTTGGAATACGACCATCTGCTGCGGGAGGTGCGTTTTTTGGCCAATCAGGTAGCCGTCGTGGATTTGGAAGAAAACGAGCGGCAACGGGATATCACGTTTTTAGCGCGGGAAACGGGTTATTCTTTCCAACAAGTAGAACATTTAGTGGTGGCGCATCGCCTTGAAGCGGCCTCGCAGATTGAGGCTGCCTTTTTTTACGCACTGCTTCGCCAAAATACCCTGCTGAAAAACGACTGGACTCATGCAGCGCAGGTACGCCTGACGATTGGCTTAGATACCGATATACTCCCTCTGTTGTACGATGCAGCAATGACCGATGCGGATCTTATTGAAAAAGATGTGCGGGCTGCTGAAAAATCCCTGATTATCAGTGGCAAAACAGCAAACGGAACTAAAAAATACATTGACCAATTGCGCAGATTCAGGGATAAAGCGGAATCATATTATCGGGAAGAACATCCCCTGCGAGTGCTTGAAACCCTTGGCGCCTTTGTTACGGAAGATAAATTGGGCGATCTGGGCCGCCTGTTCAACGAACACAAAAACGACCTGGACACTTTTTTTCAAAAAATCAATGACCCTTCTTTTTTTAAACCATCGGGTAAAAAACAAGACCCCAAAGTATTGTCCTTACTAGGCGAATTATTGGGGTTTGATCGCGGCTTGATGGATGTCGTGAAAAAAGCAAAAAGTATTGAATCGCCAACGGACCTTCGCCGCTTAGCAGCCATGGATTCGTCGGAGTGGAAAGATATTCTTTCAGAGGCGCGGGGGACAACGGCGCGGGGGACAAAGCCGGCCGAGAACGCTGCCGGAGAGCAGGATGCACTCGATTTTCGAGCTTCCGTATTGGCCCAAAAAATGGAAGCGGCCTTCCCGACAACGGCCTTCGCCGCTCAATTGGGGCGTGAAAAGCAGTTGCAAATGCCCCATCAGGAGGTCATAGCCGAGTGGTTTAAGGAACATGAAGATTTTGACCTGATAAAAGACAACGTTGATTTATACGATAAAGAACAACGACAAAAGCGGTCGGCAACAGCTCCTGTTCGAGAAGGTCTGCTCGAAGAAATAAAGTCCGTTCAACGCATTTTCAAATTAGCGCCCAACTACCGGCAAACAATGGGCCTTAGGTCGCAAAATATTCGATCCGCTCAACAGATTTCCGCAATAGGCGAACAACAGTTTGTTCAAAAAATAGCGCCCAAAGCGGGTATTGAACCTGCTGAAGCGAAGAAAATTTTCCATCGTGCGGAGCGCGCCCACACCGCATCTATGCTGTTGGCAGGCGAGTTGCAGGATATACTCCGCGCCAATGACATGGCGGCACTCCGAGGGGGCGATGAAATGGCGCTTAAATTGACAAAAGTAGCCGCCGATTTCCCGGATTTAAAAACGCTGTTTCAACTTACGGATCAGTGCGCCTGCGAACACTGCCGCTCAGTGTACAGCCCTGCCGCTTATTTGGTGGAAGCATTGCAGTTTTTAGAAAAGCGCCAGACCATATCAGGCGTATCTGCCAAACAAAAATTGTTTGAACGCCGCCCGGATTTGGGAGAAATAGATTTGGGCTGTGAAAATGCCAATACGCCCGTCCCTTACATTGATCTGGTATGTGAACTCCTGGAGGCGGAAATCGCGCCGGATGAAGGAATTCCTTTTGCCGACGTATTGTCTGATGGCCCCGATGCGCTTGGCGGCACGATTTCGGGCGCTTTGTTGGCTGCATTACAGGCGCACATGCCCGTGACCGGGGAAGCGCAAATTTTCAAATCCGAGACTACGGCGCTTTCTGCCACTACTTTTCCACATTATCTGCGCGATGCCAAAGTAGTTTGTCGGATTGAAGAGGAAAGTCCGGGCAATTACCGCATTTTTCGCCTGCGGCAAACGCTTTCTTCCGCCGAGGAACTGGCTGCTGCGCCGGAGTATGTCAATTCGGCCGCTTATACGGAACTTAAGAGCCAGCATTACGCCTTTAAATTACCCTTCGACCTCGACCACAGCGAGGCGAAGGCTTACTTCGAGCGTTTTGGTGTATCGCGGGCCAATTTAATGCGTGACTTTCAGGTAACCGGCTCCCCCACCAATGCGGCCATTGCCGCAGAACGCCTGGGATTAACGCAGGGTGTACGGGACTTGATTGTTAATGAGGCTGTAACAGAGGCCAGCCAACAAGCCATTTGGAATGTTCCCGGAAACGATCCGCTAATCCCCGGAGTGTTGGTTGATTACCTGAATCAGGTTGAGCATTTTAGACAAAACAGGCCTTACTTACAAGCAAACTGATTTGCTGTTAAGCCTGTCCTGGATTGACGACGACGATTCACTTTTCATCAAACACAACGATTCCAGTTGCGATACGGCTCAAAAGGAAATTGCCGGTCTTGGATTGATTTCTTTGGACCGGATTCATCGTTTCCTGCGCTGGCAGAAAAAATCGGGTTGGCGCTTCGAGACCCTCAACGAAATTATTGTACAGTCCCGACTTGGCGCAGGCTTGTTGGATGACAACTGTCTGATTCACGCCGCAAACCTTGTGCAGATGGCAGAAGCCGTTGGCATCCCCATAGACGAATTAATAGGTTTCTATGGCGTTATGCCGATGACGGAGTACACATCTTCCGATAAAAAACCGCTGTATCATCGGATTTTCCTGAACAAGGCGAAAAATGGCTTTGTTGACGAACGACTTTTGCCGGATAATATTGACAATGTAACTCTATTGAGTACCCTGCAAACCACATTGGCTGTTTGCTTGCAGACGGCTGAGGCGGAATTAGCCCAATTGCTACCCTTGACGGTCGGAGGCACGCTTACAGCAGCCAACCTGAGTTTTCTCTTCGGCGCCACGCGCCTGATGCGCAAACTCAAATTAAAAGCAGCAGATTTTGTTACGCTGCGACAGCTTACCGGTATTCTTTTTGAGCAATCTCCTGCTGCAACCTTAGCCTTTATTGATGCGGTAAAAGATGCCCCCGAGCTACCGCTAAAATTGGCGGATGTAAAATTCATGCTCCGGCATGAGGCGGAGAATTTGGCAGAAAGGGAAATCAAAGAAGAAAAAATTATTTCTATTCTGAGCAAATTGCAGGGAGAGATTCAACGGGTGTTTACGGCGACTAAATCTCCATTCGATTCAAACCGCACGGCTGAGGAACAGTCAGAAATCTTACAAGCGCAATTGTCAAAATTGGAAACGCTATCGGAAGGAGATGTAAAAGAGTTGCTGGGATTTGTAGAAAAAGAATATAGTTCGTTGGCAGCAGCGCGCACATTTGTGCAAACTAGGTTAAACCCGTACTTCCATACGCTTTCGGTTGAAAATGCATTAACAGCACTTGATGCAATTCCCGGTGGAAATGATTATAGTGCAGAGAGCAATGCCCTCATCGAATCTATGCTGGCAGGGATAGCGCAGTTTCAGTTTAATCAGGCGAAACATATTTTATTAAAACAAGCACTCGTAAGCAATTTCAAAGCCGACCCGGAGACAATAAAAATCGTACTGAAATATGCGCGACTAAAACAGGCTGTTGGCGCCCCATATATCCATGTGGTACTCTTGTCTGATACTTTAATTGATACCGTAAACCCAAGTCCTGTTCTACCGGCTATAACCACAACAGCATTTCCCAATCAGGTGCAGGCGTTGCGATTGTTACATAAAATGTTGCCTTTTATTCAATCTTTTAAATTGGATAGCACGGCTTTAGCATGGCATTTTCAAAACAATACCAATGTTGCGCTCAACTGGTTCTTATGGGATGAAATACCCTGTCAAGGCGGACAAACTCCAGTCAATTATGACCGCTTTGTAGCGTTTGCAAAAATGACAACGCTGAGTAAAAACTTGACGCCTGTTCCCAATCCCGCCGATGTTGAAAACCCGGTCGGATTTTATACGGTATTGAACAGCATTATTGCCGGAGAATCACAAACTGCTTTTCCGGAAAAATTGGCGCTGCTGTTAAATGTGGAAAAAACAAGTGTCGAAGCATTGGATGCTCATTTGTTCTCACCTTGGAATATTAGCGGATATGCCAATCCTTCCCGCTGGAAAAAACTCGAAACCTGTCTTGAATACCTGAGGCTGTTGAATAGTTCTGTTGCCGAAATAGCACTTTTTGTGCAAGCGGAATTAACTTCCGTAGAAGCGGGAAAACTGCGGGCCGCATTAAAATCGCGCTATGATGAAGATACCTGGCTGGGAGTGCTAAAAGAAATCATGGATGCCATTCGTTCGCAAAAACGCGATGCTTTGGTTGCTTACCTGCTATCAAAATACCCGGATTTCAAAAACGAAAATGACCTGTACGACTATTTTTTAGTTGACGTTGAGATGGAGGCTTGTATGCCTTCCTCCCGAATCGTACAGGCTCACGGTGTAGTGCAATTGTTTACCCAACGCTGTCTGATGGGCCTTGAACCCGACACAATTGCCAATGTAGAAGACGATCCCAAGTGGGAACAATGGAAATGGATGAAAAACTACCGCGTATGGGAGGCCAATCGCAAAATTTTCCTTTACCCGGAGAACTGGCTCGAACCAGAACTTCGCGACGACAAATCGTTCTTGTTCACCGAGCTGGAAAACGAACTTCAACAAAATGAACTAACCGATTTTAACGCCGAGCAGAGGCGCTGATAAACTACCTTGAGAAACTTGATAACATTGCGTTTCTGGAAGTAATGGCGACCTGGTACGAGGTGCCAAGGCGAACCATGCACGTCTTTGCCCGTACCAAAGGAGGTGACCCTTCCATTTATTATTATCGAAAATTCGAGCAGGAAGGCTACTGGACACCCTGGGAAAAGGTGGAACTAGACATCACGGGCAATCATCTGCTAGCGTTTGTACGCAACAATCGACTGACTTTGGCTTGGCCGATATTTACAGAAGAGCCTGATCCAAATCAAAAAGCAAAAGTGCCAAGTACAAGCGATCAAGGCAAAGAAGTTAATCAAGACAAACCTAAGCGCAAACTCAAAATCCAGTTAGCTACCAGCGAGTTTGCCAATAAGAAATGGCAACCAAAACGGGTATCAAAAGACGCCCTTTTGACTCCTGATTATCCTACTGCCGATGACGAAGATTTGCGCACCGACAGGTATAATTTAATGTATGTCGAATATAACCAGCAGGTTGTTGTCTTTAGGTCTTATAATCTCTCCTATAGATATGAAAACTTTACCGTTCAACCGGGTGAAACCCATCGAATTTGTGGTCGTTTTAACTTAACAGGTTGTAAAGGCTATCCAGAATTAGCCTCCTCTGCAATTGAAAATTTTACAGATTTTTTACCCGATTTTAAGGATGCAAACCTCGAATCAAAGCGATACGTAGAGCGAAATGAGTTAAACGGCGACGAATTAGCAGAACGGAATGGAGTTTCTATCTTCATTCAATCCGAATTCCTTGAATTACTCAAAATTACGCCGGGTAATTTCCGCATTTCGTATCCGCATCAATTGACGAAAATTGATCTTATTTCGCTGTTTTTGCAAATATTGTTGGCTTATTTCAGGGGTGGGAATAGTGATAAATACCGAAAAAATTGGAACCGGCAGTTCAAATTTCCTTTCGGCACACTGCTACCCTATTTTATGGAGGATAGTCAACATAATTATGTACTTCTACCCGGTTATTACGAAATAGACGGGGATACTCTTATTAATAATACTAAACGAACCGCCTCAGATATACTTAAATTTATCGAAGAGATTGAAACTCTATTGAAGAGGTTAGGTAGTGGGTATTATACAGAATTGGATCAACTGCTTAAAGACCCACTTTATAATAGTATAACAACGGAATTTGGAATCTTTGCAAAATCTAAATATGGTGTACAATTCAAAAACATGTACCATCCGTTGGTCTGCTCCTTGCGCGCCATCTTGTACAAAGACGGAGTGCCCGGCCTCATGAAACGCGATGTGCAACGACAACAAACGGGTTACCATTTTCAGGCACATTATCAACCAACGAAAGACAGGATTTCGCAGCCATATCCCGTAGAAGATATTGATTTTGCCTCTGATGGCAGTTACAGTCATTACAATTGGGAACTTTTTTACCATGTACCCTATCTCATTGCCACCCGCCTGACGAAAAACCAACGCTTCGAGGAATCCATAAAGTGGTTCCATTATATTTTTAATCCAACTGGTGCTCTGCCCGGGTTGGCGCCTCAAAAATATTGGGTAACGAAGCCCTTTTTTGAACGCCAATCTACCGAATATATATCGGAGCGAATTGATTCTTTGTTGTACAACGTAGCCAATCCCTCTACCCCTGAACTTAGCAAGCTCGAATTCGCCATTGACCAATGGCGAGCCAAACCATTCCATCCTTATGTAGTTGCCCGAAACCGCACAGTGGCGCTTCAAAAAGCCGTGTTGATGAAGTATATTGATAACCTGATGGAATGGGGGGATTACCTGTTCCGGCAGGATACGATGGAGAGCATTGTACAGGCCACGCAAATGTATATTTTGGCTGATAAACTGTTGGGACAAAAACCGCGCGTTATCCCGCCATTGGTCAAACCGCCTTATGAAACGTATAACCAAATCGAGGCAAAGTTGGACGCCTTTGGCAATGCCATCATTGGTTTGGAAAACATATTGCCGGATACCAACGCGTTGCCTGAAGGCGGCGCCGAATTGCCGGAATCCCTATCCTTGTCGCTACTGTATTTCTGCATTCCGCAAAATGAAAAAATGCTGGAAGTCTGGGATAAGGTTGCCGACAGGCTATTCAAGATCAGAAACTGTCAAAATATTGATGGCGTTGAACGGCAATTGGCTTTGTTCGCGCCGCCTATTGATCCAGGAGCCTTGGCCCGGGCTGCGGCGGGCGGTTTGAGCATTTCGGATGTTTTAGCCGGATTGAATGCGCCCACACCGTACTACCGCTTCAATGTTTTGTCTCAAAAAGCGACCGAACTGATCAACGAAGTACGTAGTCTTGGCTCTTCGTTGTTTACAAGTTTTGGAGAAAAAAGACGCGGAAGCAATGGCCTTGTTGCGCAGCGAGTTAGAAATTAAGGTATTGAATGCCGTTCGGGAAATGAAAAAGTTACAGATCAATGAGTCGAAAGAGCAAATTGAAGTATTGAAGCGGACGAAAAAGGTGACGGAGGAACGATTCAATTACTATAAAAAAATTGAAAAGATAAATTCCAAGGAACATCTGAATTTAGATAAGCTGGCCGAATCGCATGGATTTCAGACAGCTGCGCAAGGCGTAAAATTAGCCGCTTCTATTATCTCCTTACTTCCGGACATTGACTTGGGCGCATCTGGATTTGGCGGTTCGCCTATTGCAAAATTTAAGATTGGCGGATTAAACATAGGGCAGGCAACAAATGCCGCAAGTGATATTCTTTCATTTTTAGGAATGCTGGCAAGCAATGAAGCTGCTCGCGCTTCAATATTAGGCGGCTACGACCGCCGCTTCGAGGACTGGAAACTCCAGGAACGTCTCGCCCAAAAAGAATTAGCTTCTATAGATAAACAAATCCTTGCTGCCGAAATTCGCCGCGACATCGCCACAACCGACCTAAACAACCACGACCTGCAAATCGAAAATGCCAAGCGCACTGACGAGTTTATGCGGACAAAATACACCAACCGGGAACTCTACGAGTGGATGCAGGGGCAAATTAGCGCTGTGTATTTTCAGGCCTACCAATTAGCGCACGATTTTGCCAAAAAGGCCGAGCGTTGTTATCGCTTTGAGTTGGGTAACGACGACATATTCATTAAGCCGGGCTACTGGGATTCACTTAAAAAAGGATTACAAAGCGCTGATTACCTTCTCCACGACCTGAAACGGATGGAGACCAGTTATTTGGACAAAAACCGCCGCGAGTATGAAATCACAAAACACATCTCGCTTGCGTTGCTTGATCCCATCTCGCTCGCCAAGTTGCGGGCAACAGGAAGTTGTGACTTCGACATCCCTGAGGTATTATTTGATATGGACTTTGCCGGGCAGTATTTCCGACGTATTAAATCGGTGAGCGTTAGTTTGCCTTGCGTGGCCGGGCCTTACACTTCGGTGAGCGCGAAATTGTCATTGGTGAAGAATAAGTACAGAAAAAATACCAATCCAGACAATGCAGCTGGCACAGGTTATGCCGAAGACCCCGGCAATGACGATCGTTTTGTATATAACCTCGGCGCAATCCAGTCCATCGCCGCAAGCAGTGGACAAAACGACAGTGGCGTATTTGAACTGAATTTCCGCGACGAGCGTTACCTACCTTTTGAAAACACGGGCGCGAACAGTAGTTGGCGTTTGGAGTTGCCCAAAAAAGATCTTGCCCAGTTCAATTATGATACCATCGCGGACGTTATTGTTCATCTGAAATACACAGCACGAGAAGGTGGCTCGACGCTTAAAGGCAACGCCGAAGGAAACCTGAAGACCCAATTAAATGCGCTTAGGCAAGGGCTGCAACAAGAAGGTATGCATATAGCCCTAAACTTGAAGCACGATATGCCCAATGCCTGGCATCTGCTTCATCAACAGGGATTTGTGGATATTAAGATTGAAAAAAATCGGCTGCCTTATATGTTGCAGATTTTGGCCAATGTAGAAATAAACAGCGTGCTGTTCATGTCCAAATCCGACAATAACCCCGCATCGTTTATCATTAATATTGCGGACAACCCGGTCGCCTTGGCTAAAATTGACGATACCTGGCGCATTTGTCGAGGAAAGCAGGCTATTAATACGATAGTCTTGGACACTACATTTCAGTTATCCATTGCATCAAATGATCTGGAAAAATTGGAGGACTTGATGATGGTGGTGAAAGTTGACGTACCTTCTTAGATGAAGAGCTGGATCAACCATCTTATGAGTATTACTTCCGACAATCGCTTCCCGAAAACTGCTCCTAAACGTCGCAAATTCGGGAAGCGTAATGTTCTGCGTAATTTTACAGCAGACTCAGAAACCTAACGAATATTTAAGAAAAAGATATGAAAAAAACTATTAAAATACTATTTTCAATAATTTTAACTATAAGTTTTAGCAATGAGCTTTTATCACAGAATATTTTTGAAGAATATGAAAAGGCGAAAAATGATAGTATAAGAATTGGAACAGAAGAAAAACATTTTTTACCATTTATCGAAAAAGGCTATACACTAATGCTTCCAAAAAAGAAAGGCATAAAAGGTGTATTAATATTTCTTGAGGATTCTGGGTATGATAAAAAGAATAAAATTTCAAAGCAGATTTATAGTAATGCTTCTAAAAATGAATTTGCTGTTTTATCAGTTTCTAGTGAAATTCCTTTTGATTTTTATTTTTCTAAAAACTCTGCCATTTCTTCTCATGAAATAATCAATCAAGTCTTTGAAAAGTATAATTTGCCAAATAAAAACATCTTTTTTATTGGAATTGCTTTGTCGGGTCATCGAGCCATGAAACATATTGAGTTTATGAAAGAAGATAACTATAAATTTCAATTAAACATCAAAGGTATAGTTCTTTGTAATACGAAATTGGATTGGGCAATGGAGTGGTATAAATATGACAGAGAAAAAAGAAATAAACGAAATGATTTGTGGGAACCAACATTTGCAAATTATATGTTAGAAACACACCTTAATGGCACACCTAAAACAAATGCCGGGAGTTATTACGACTTCTCAACTTACAGCTACTTTGACGAAACAAATCGAAAAATTAAATTTTACACCAACTATTCAGTAAGAGCATATATCGAACCCGCAATAAAATATTGGCTCAAAAGACACCTAAAAACAATGTATGATAACAATTCGCCTGATGCTGTTGGACTTTTGGCTGAATTAGAACTTGCAGGAAATCAAAATACGGAATTAATTGTTTTTGAGTCAGACGA
Source organism: Haliscomenobacter sp. (assembly GCA_016707205.1). GTDB lineage: Bacteria > Bacteroidota > Bacteroidia > Chitinophagales > Saprospiraceae > JADJPL01. The sequence goes on from JADJHZ010000001.1 coordinate 577,485, forward strand.
TGATAAAACAAAAAAGAAAAATTCAGACTCAATTTGGGAAAGAATAAACAAAAAAGAACTAATGGTTTGGATTAAAAATCAATCAGAATAGAAGTTACGCAAAATAGTTAACTTCCATCATGGAAATAGAATTGTACATCGCACAATTGTTGAGCACCCCGGCTGGGAACAGTTGCTTCCGGGCAGGAGAAGTGCTGGAAGTTAGCCATGACAAAGTCAACCGGCTGTTGAACGAGGGTATCTATACGGGCAAGGACCTTTTCGACAAAGCGGCTCCCTACCTGGTTTTGGAAGGAGGCCAGCTAAACCTGGTTGACTCCGTTGCCGATAAGCTTTATTCCGATCCGGAATCCAACCCCCTGGTAACGAAGCATTGGTCGGGTAAGCATCACAAACCCGTGCCGGGGGTATGTTTGGTTGCCTTGATCTACACCGACACCCGGGGAATGAGCTTGCCGGTAAACTTCAGGATATTCAACTCCCACGACGTTTTTTCGAAGCATGATCTGCTCCAGCAGTTGGTCCGCGAGGTATTCCAATGGGGTTTGCGTCCCCGTTGGTTTAGCGCCGGCAGTTGGTATTCGTCCATTGAAAACTTGAAATTCCTGAGGAACCAGAAAGTAAGTTTTCTCGTTGGCCTGAAAAGCAATCGCACCGTCAGCACACAGCCCGGGCGGTATGAACAGGTCAAAGAACTACATTGGCACATTGAACAAATGTTCCGTACGATCAAGCAGGTATGCAGCCTGGAATCCTTTTTTGTACGCACTGCCAGGGCTGTAAATACCCATATTTTCTGCGTGCTTAGAGCTTTTCAGCGCCTGGCTTGCTGGACCAGAGATGGACTAATTCCGACTCCGTACGCTATCCGAAAAACCATTTATCTCCATGCCCAACGATCTTTCATAGGAACGGTCGTGGCTTAATGCGTAACTCCTAGGATATGTCAATTAAACAATTAGGCAAAACACCGCAGGAAATTACAAAAAACGAAATTGAAGATTTGGCAAAATTGGATATTTCAGAAATCGTTCTGAGTGGAAAATACGATTTGCTTAAAACGCTGATTGAGCTTAAACGATACGATACATACCTGAATAAACTTATTGAAACCCTGAAAACGCCTGCGCTTGAAAAAGCCATAGAAATTGGCGATAAAAAATTCCATTACGCTGACGCAAAAGTCTGGATAACCAAAAGAGTTGTTTATGATTATAGCGCCGATAAAATTTGGTCGGATTTGAACATTAATCTGACGGCAGTAAAGGAACGAATCAAAAGCCATCAAGCGCTTCTAAAAAAACTGGATAGCGAAACCACGGAAATTGTTGATCAGGAAACGGGCGAAATAGTAAAAATTACGCCGCCAATTAAGAGTGAAGAAGCCAGTTTAATGATCCGATTGTAAAAAAAAGAAAACTGATTAAAAAAATAACCGATGCACCAATTATTTTACTTTGCCCTTCTCATCTGTTTAGCTTTGCCTTTCCATCTTTTTGCACAAGATAAATTTGAAAAAGAAAGCCGGATCAAGCCAGATGAAATTCCCGCAGAGGCGCTATCGTTCATGGATTCGTTAAACTACGAAGCTAAGATAAAATGGTTCAAAGAAGAAGGATTGACAAGGAAAAGCATAGAAGCAAAATTCAAATACGAAAACACAAAGTTTAGCGTTGAATTCAACCTGCTTGGGAATATAGAGGATATTGAAATTGAAGTGAATTGGCAGAACATAGAACCAGAAACAACAGATTCAATCAGTAAACACCTCCAACTGGATTGTTCAAAATTTAAAATCGTAAAGGTTCAAAAGCAATTTGCCGGAAGCAAAAATGATTTATTTTTCCGGTTTCCCAATGAAGCGAATAGTGAAAAAACGGAAATTAAATATGAGATAATTGTCAAATGCTATCAGCAAAAGGAAGTAAATCTTTTTGAGTACTCATTCAATGAAAAAGGCATTCCTTTAACCAAATCCAAAATAGTATTTAAAAACAGCAGCCACCTTGAATACTAAAGCAACATATTTAATTCCTCTTTTGGCGCTTATACAGCTCCCATCCGGCCTTCATGGTCAAAGTACTTATCAGCTAGGTGGGTTACCTTCATTAAATCTAAATAAAAAATTGAAAAATGAATGGTCCCTGAATGCAAAATTAGAGTCCAGGCAACTTTTTCAGCGCGGCAAAACCAATGAGAACCCTGAAAAAGAATATAAATATGTCCTTACGGATCTGTCCTTCATTGCAGCAAAAAAAGTTGGTTTAAACTCGAGAATTGGCGGCGGTTATCTAATTCGCCTGGAAGATGGCGAATTATTTCACAGGTTCATACAACAATATGTCATTGTACAAAAAATGTCCGGATTTCGGTTGGCGCATCGCATATTAAGCGACCAGACTTTTTCCGGGGATGAAAAGCCAGAAATCAGATTCAGGTACAGAATTACATCAGAAATACCTTTAAATGGCTCGTCCGTAGACCTTGGGGAGTTTTACCTAAAATTCAATAATGAATATTTAAATAGCTTTCAGGCCCAGGAATACGACCTTGAGATTAGGCTAATCCCTCTTCTCGGCTTCGATATTACGGATAATTTTAAATTAGAATCAGGTATGGATTACAGAGTTGATTCTTTTTTTAACAAGAGCGCGAGGCATAGTTACTGGATGACTTTTAATTTATTTGTAGACATTTTATAACAGCAAGGTCTTTGAAGATCAAAATACAAATATACACACTGAACAAAACCAGCGCTCTGCCCTATGAAAAAAACCGTCTCGAAAGCACCCTTAGCCCCCATCTGCTTATTTGCCCTCCTCCTTGCCTGCAGCCTTACCCCAAGCGCGCAAACCTCCCCCTTGTACAAAAACAAAAACCTGCCGGTGGAAACCCGGGTTCAAGACCTGCTCCGGCAGATGACCCCCGAAGAAAAATTCTGGCAGCTCTTTATGATTCCCGGCGATCTGGATAAGGCCGATACCGCTCAATACAAAAACGGACTATTTGGCTTTCAGGTAAGCGCCGGAAGCCGGGGAGACGCCGGCGGACAAATGCTCCAATACCATACCAACGAACCTGCCGCTGCGCTGGCCAAGAAGATCAACGCGATTCAACGGTACTTCGTGGAGAAAACCAGGCTGGGTATTCCCATCATCCCTTTTGATGAGGCCCTGCATGGGTTGGTAAGGGAGGGCGGCTCCGCTTTCCCGCAGTCGATCGCCCTGGCGGCCACCTGGGACACCGCCTTGATGACCAGGGTAGCCGGCGCCATTGCAATAGAAACCCGGCAAAGGGGTATCCGGCAAATACTCTCCCCTGTGGTCAATATCGCTTCCGATGTCCGCTGGGGAAGAACGGAGGAAACCTACGGCGAAGACCCGTTTCTCGCTTCGGCCATGGGCGTCTGTTTCGTAAAAGCTTTTGAAACGAGGGGCATTATGACCACGCCCAAACATTTTGTCGCGAACGTGGGCGATGGCGGCCGGGACAGCTACCCCATCCACCACAATGAACGGTTGCTGGAAGAGGTGTATTTCCCGCCCTTCAAAGCCTGCATAGACCAGGGCGGCAGCCGCTCGGTGATGACCGCTTACAATTCGTTGGACGGAGTTGCCGCCTCCTCCAACCACTGGCTGTTGACCGAAAAGCTGAAAAAGCAATGGGGCTTTACCGGTTTTGTGATTTCAGACGCCAATGCCGTTGGCGGCGCCCTGGTGCTGCACAATACCGCCAAGGATTATGCCGAAAGCGGCCTGCATGCGATTACCGGCGGGCTGGACGTGATTTTCCAAACCGATTACCAGCACCACGCGTTGTTCATCCCTCCTTTCCTGGACGGAAGCATGGACAGCAACCGCCTGAACGATGCCGTGGCAAGGGTGCTGAGGGCCAAATTGGAGCTCGGCCTTTTTGAAAACCCCTATGTTTCCGAAACCATCCAACCCGATTCCTCGCACAAGCAAATCGCCAGACAGGCTGCCCTGGAGTCCTTTGTGCTGCTGAAAAATGCCCGCCTGCCGGGGCAGGAAAACAACGCCCTGCCTTTTTCCGAAACCATCCGCCGTATCGCCGTGATTGGCCCCGATGCCGTGGAAGCGCGTTTAGGCGGCTACAGCGGGCCGGGCAATGCAAAAGTATCCATTCTCGAAGGACTGAAGCAACGCGCCGGAAAAGCCATCCAGGTCCTCTATGCCCCCGGTTGTGGCCGCAGCAGCGAAGAACTCGTGCCCGTACCGGCTGCACACCTCCAAACAAACCAGGCCGAAGGCCTGCAGGCAGCGTATTTTAACAACATCGCCCTGACCGGAGAACCCTTCCTGAAACGCATCGACAAAAAAATTGATTTCCGCTGGACGCTCTATGGCCCCGCCGCTGGAATGGATCCCGGCTTTTATGCCGTCCGCTGGACCGGAAAACTAATCGCCCCCGTAACGGGCAACCATAAAATCGGCCTGGAAGGCAACGACGGCTTCCGTTTATACATCGACAACCAACTGGTGATCGACAACTGGGAAAAGCAATCCTACCGCAGGGTGCTGATCGATTTCGCCCTGGAAAAGGGCCGCCAATATGACCTCCACATAGAGTTTTACGAGCCAAGAGGAAATGCGACGATTAAACTGGTATGGGATGTGGGCGCCGATACCAGCTGGCGGGAAAAAATAACCGACGCGGTGGCAACCGCCAAACAAGCCGACATCGCAGTTATTGCCGCAGGAATCACCGAGGGCGAATTCCAGGACAGGGCGTTGCTGTCTTTGCCCGGCCATCAGGAAGAACTGATCCAAGCCGTTGCGGCTACCGGAAAACCGGTAGTGGTCCTGCTCGTTGGCGGCAGCGCCATTACGATGGAGAGTTGGAAAGACAAGGTCCAGGCCATCGGCGCGGTTTGGTACCCCGGCGAAGAAGGCGGCCATGCCATTGCCGCGGTGTTATTTGGCGATTACAACCCCGCCGGAAGACTGCCGATCACCTTTCCGCTGCACGAAGGGCAACTTCCGCTGGTGTATAACCACAAACCCACCGGCAGAGGAGATGACTATAACAATTTGTCCGGCCTGCCGCTTTTCCCCTTTGGCTTTGGGTTAAGCTATACCCGCTTTGCGTACAGCGATATGAAACTGGACAAAAACACCATCGGCGCCGCCGGCTCCACCACCGTTTCGTTTACCATAAAAAATACCGGCGCCCGGGATGGCGAGGAAGTCGTCCAATTATATATCCAGGATGTTTTGGCATCGGTAGCCCGGCCTGTGCTGGAGTTGAAAGGCTTTCAGCGGGTGCGCCTGAAAGCCGGAGAAACCCAAACCGTTGCGTTTTCCATTACCCCTGACATGCTTTCGATGCTCGACCTGCAGCTCAACCGGGTGGTAGAGCCGGGAGCGTTTCGGGTAATGGTGGGGGGATCGTCTGCCGATATCCGGCTGAAGGACACGTTGACGGTATACTGAGGCGTTGCGGCGGACCTGGGCGCTACCCTAAAACTGGGTCCAATTGCACAATTAGACAGAAAACAATTGATATGCGATATGGAGAACCCAATGAATTTTTTAAAGATGTTGTGGTTCGCTTATACGATACAAATAAAACAAATAAATTAAACCAAGTGATGAGAAACACGGTAATACCTTTCGCTCTACTCTTCACCGCTGCCATAAGCGCATTTCCGGGGCATGCCCAAACCCCGGAAAGTCATAACAACACGAACAAATACGACAGCCTGGTAAATGTCAACAACCGGTACCTGAAGCAGGATATCGCCAAACTTAAACTGCTTAATACCCTTGCCTATACCAGCACAAGAGCAAACCCAACCAAAGGGGTTGAAACAGGAGAACAGGCCATTGCCCTGGCACAAAAGCTCAACAACCAACTACTGCTTGCCGAGGCCTTTAACAACAAAGGGTTAAACCATGTTGCCAATGGCGACTATCCCGCCGCCATGGAGCTTTATGAAAAAGCGCTCGCCATCAACCAAAGCCTTAAAAATACCTATGGCATTGCCCATAACATTGCTAATATGGGCAATATGTATAGCAGAAAAGGCGACAACAAAAAAGCAAAAGAAACTTTAGAACAAGCTTTAACGCTTTTTGAACGTATACCCGATAAAACTGGGATTGCAAAATGCTACAATGGTATCGGAAATACATACTCAAATCTTCAGGATTATTCCAAGGCCTTGGAATACTATCAAAAAGCCCTAACCATCAATGAGCAAATAGGCAATTTGCCAGACAAATCGAATAACCTACGTAATATCGGACTTACTTACCAAAGACTTTCCGAATATTCAAAAGCGTTGGAATACTTTCAAAAAGCGATGGCCACCAATGAGCAATTAGGAAATAAAACAGGAATGGTTCAAATCATCAATGAAATCGCAAGGACATACGATAACCTGAAAAATTATCCAAAAGCTTTGGAATACCGCCAAAAAGCCTTAGCCATCAATGAGCAATTGGGAAATAAATCCGGCATAGCTCAAAACTTACAAGATATAGCGTGGACATACCAAAACCTGGAAAATTATCCAAAGACTTTGGAATACCGCCAAAAAGCCTTAGCCATCAATGAACAATTGGGAAATAAATCCGGCATAGCTCAAAACTTACAGGATATCGCATGGACATACTCCTCAAAGCTTAACAATTATCCCAAGGCTTTGGAAAACTATCAAAAAGCAATGACCATAAATGAGCAATTGGGAAATAAAAACAAGATGCTTGAAAACATCAACAACATCTCGTATATCTATTATTTGACATCAGATTATCCCAAGGCTTTGGAATTAAACCAAAAAGCATTAACCATCTATGAGCAATTGGGAGATAAGAGTGGCATGGCTCAAACCTTTAGAAAATTAGGGATTACTTGGGATAAGCTTTCAGATTTTCCCAAGGCTCTGGAATACCATATGAAGGCATTGACACTGGATGAGCAATTGGGAGACAAAGAAGGCATAGGTCATGACTTAACCAACTTAGGGCTTGTCTACAATAGGATTAAAGATGATAGCAAGTCCATGGAATACAATCAAAAAGCATTGATTATCAATGAACAAATTGGAAATAAATCAGGTATGGCTTCTACCCTGAATAATATAGGAATCGAATACGTGAGAATTAAAGAATATCCAAAGGCTTTGGAATGCTATCAAAAAGCATTGGCTATTAATGAGAAACTTGAAAATAAAACAAGTATAGCTCGCAACTTAGGTAATATTGGCACTGTATATACTGAACTTGGAGATTTTTCCAAGGCTTGGGAATATCTTCACAAAGGATTGACCATCGATGAGCAAACTGGAGGGAAACAGAATTTGCCTCATACCTATGTTCTTATCGGGAGTGTAATCCAATCGGCGCCGGATTCTGTGTTGGTGGAAATAGGAATTGACCCCGCCAACCGCAATGAAAAAGGCCTGGAAATGAAATACAAAGGCCTTAAAATAGCTGAGGAAACTCGGGATGTACGGTGGCAGGTAGTTATACAGGAAATCATCAGCGCCTCTTACGAAAAACAAGGAGATTACGGTAAGGCATACGATTCCTATAAAAAATTCATTATTCTGCGTGACAGCATAGCAAGTGTAGAGATTAAAGATCAGATCGACCGCAAAAGCATGGTGTATGATTTTGAAAAAAAAGAAACGGAATTAAAATTTCAGCAGCAAATAACAGAAGAGAAATTACTACGCAGCATCCAGGAAGCAACCCTGGGCAAGCAACAATTAATGCTGAGCAACAAAGAGAAAGATCTGCAGCGCCTGGCCTACCTTAAAGAAAAAGCAGAGAAACAACAAAAGGAAAACCTGCTTTCGTTATCGGAAAAAGAAAGGCAATTGAACTTGGCAGCCCTTGAGGCATTGGGCAAGGAAAAAGACTTGCAACAGAAAGCGCTTCAATTGAGCCAGGCGGAAGTGCAAAGCAAAAACCAACAGCGCAATGCGCTTATTGCAGGAAGTGCCTTATTGTTTTTGTTGGCAGGCGCCATTTATATGGGTTTACGTAAAACAGCCAAAGAGAAAAAGAGATCAGAAGATTTACTCTTGAATATTCTTCCTGCAGAAATAGCCCAGGAGTTGAAAAACAAAGGCGAATCCCTCGCCAGGCAATACAATAATGTATCCGTACTATTTACTGATTTTGTAAACTTTACTGGAATAAGCGAACAGCTTTCCCCAACGGAATTGGTTCAGGAAATAAATAAAAACTTTACCGTATTTGATTCCATAATGGAAAAGAATGGCATCGAAAAAATCAAAACTATTGGTGATGCCTATTTAGCCGTTTGCGGTTTGCCTCATGAAGTAGAGGATCATGCACGAAGGATTACAAAAGCGGCATTAGAAATACAGGCATTTATGCGGACAAGCAATGGTAAATTCCAGGTGCGCATGGGTATACATTCAGGCCCGGTAGTAGCCGGAATAGTAGGGGTGAAAAAGTTTGCTTATGACATTTGGGGTGATACCGTAAACATGGCAAGCCGCATGGAATCTAACAGCGAGGCTGGTAAAATAAATATAAGCCAGGCAACATATGAGTTGGTAAAGGATAATTTCATATTTGAGTACAGAGGAAAAATAGAGGCAAAAGGCAAAGGGGAAATTGATATGTATTTTGTAGAAACATTATCCTGAAACAATGGCCCAGGAAAGAAAAATCAAAGCTCGTCTTGCAGTACCTGACAGAAAAAGCAAACGGACTCCATGGCATACGTTCCTTCCTAAGTCTTAACCAGTATTTAACCTGGCTTTCATTCAGCATTTATGGTATATTTGTACGGAGGGTGTTCAAACGGCCCCCTTCAGAACACCCAAACACTAAAAGCTAGTTCAACACTTTTGAATGTCGCTTAAATCCAGCGTTGGGCCTCTCCCCAACCAGGCACTATGATTTCAAGATAGCTTCAACTACCCGCTTAACTACAAAACAACCATAAAATCAAAATGAATTATGAAATTAGGCGCTTTTTCCATTAGTCTTGCGGTAAAAGACATTCAGAAATCTAAAGCATTCTACGAAAACTTGGGGTTTGCCATTTTAGGCGGTAATATCAATCAAAAATGGCTGATTTTGAAAAATGAAAACGCGATCATAGGTTTATTCGAAGGTATGTTTGACAAAAATATCATCACCTTTAACCCAGGTTGGGATGAAAATGCCCAAAACGTAGAATCGTTTGATGATGTAAGAGTTATTCAAGAACATTTGAAAAATTCCGGAATACCATTAACTTCGGAAGCAGACCCCAATTCGAACGGCCCGGCACATATTACGTTGACCGACCCAGATGGAAATTCTATTCTTATTGACCAGCATAGGTGAAACCGGAAGGCGTTGAACTGCCAGACATCGCGGTGTTCAGGGCATGGCGTTGTCCACCTTTAAAGGGGGAAAGTTGCTTCGTCGGCGCTTCCCACGGACACCGGGATGCGGAGCCCTATTGCCATTATGAAAGCGTGCTCTTAGAGCCACAACAATTAAAAACGGGGGCGCCGAAAACCGATTAGAGTAGGCAAAAACATCTAAAACAAAAAAACAACCAACTACAAACCCAAATCCTCCGGATACAAAAGCAGGGATGCGCCCCTTTGCCAGAAAGGTCATTTTTGTGGAGAACCAATCCTCCATTCTGATGACTACTAGATCGTATTTCCTCCCGCTGCTGGCATGTGTTCTGTTCCTCAGCCCGGCTTTTATGTGCCAAAAAGACGACGACGGTACGACACCCTCCGAAAATCCGCACTACACCTCTCTGGTAGGCTATTGGAAACTGGTCCACGGCCAAACGTTTGCCAAAAATGAGGCAGGCGCCACCATTGTTACCGCCAACCTGAACCCGGGCGTATTTGCCCATGAATTTTTTGCCAATGGCGCCTACAAAGGCCACGTCCTGGTGGGAAAACTCACCACGGAATCCGGCAACTGGATGCTCACCGTGCGAAAAACCGAGGGCGCCGACATCGAAGACGGTACCCTGGCGATCAAAACGGCGTCCACCATGGCCGAGGCCGGAAACTTGTTTGTGGATGCCGACGGCTACCAGCGTTTTACGATCTCATCCCTCAACAGCGTCACCGGTTCGGGCAAATCCCGTATTTACCTGATCTCAAAACGCTTCGCAGGATACCCTTACGCGGAAAACCCGGGGGGGGAAAACTTTGGGAAATGGGCCGAAATGCCTTTGAAAAAAAATTGGCGCGGGATCACCGCAGCCGAGAGAAAAGGAGGGGGGCGGGGGGGGGGCACAATCCGCGCGCGGGCTTTTGGGAGGCAATGCCGCCTCCTCCTCAGCATCTGCTGTTTACCATTGGGCTTCGGCAACTCCTCCATAAGGGACTTTCACCCTCCAGAAATTTTCGGTATCTTTATACCAGATCGGATGCCCATCCCGTGCACACACTATGCAGCTACGACAATGCCCCCTAAATGGAAGGGCCGACGCATTAAAACGAAAGCTTGAAAAGGCCTACCTTGGGTAAAAAAAACAGATGGCAGTTCCAGGTAGTCTAAAGAGTTGATTCAGGTATTCGAAATGGTTCCTGATTTTCGCATTGAACGGCATAAAATATACGTTACCTGAAATTTTATTTCTTGTATTGAGTGCCACGATTGGTGGAATGCGGAGTTGGGATGGAATTGCGGGTTGGGGGGGGATAATTTAAATTGGCTCAGGAAATATTTCCCTTACACGTATGGGGTTCCATCGCATGATACGCTTAACAGGGTGTTATCCTTGATCAATTACCGGGCCTTTGAGGAGGGTTCATAACTGGGCAGGTTTTGTATTACCCAATGGAGCAGTGATCAATATTGACGGGAAAAGCTTCGTTCCAGTGCCAGCAAAGAGCGGCAACTACCACAAGCCAGGGCGGTAAAGGTGCTGTGCATCTGGTGCAAGCCTGGGTGGGGACATACAGCTATGCCTTGGGCAATCCCGCGTGGACAATAAATCGAATGAATTGTGGCCTTCCCAATTGTTGAACTGGCTGGATGTTGAAGGCTGCGTAATAACTATAGATGCCATTGGGTGCCAGAAAGAAATTGCACAGCAGATCGTGGACAAGAAAGCAGACTATGTGCTGGGCCTGAAAGCCAATCAACCCAAGCTTCATGCTGAAGTATAGGGATGTTCGAAGGCATCGGTGATGGATGCTGTGGAGCAGGAGAGGGTATGAAGGCTGATCGGGCAGCCCGGGGCGGGCCAGAAGCGTGTTTGCCGTGTCTACCAGGGCCTTTATGGAGGAGGACTTGCTGCATGGGTGGAAAGGGCTCAGCTCGGTCATAGAAATCACGGCTTACCGGGCATACAGGCCACTGGCCACTTCAGCCTGGATAAGCGTTATTATATCAGCAGTTTAGCTCCAGATGCCGCCCGGCTCAACGAGATCATACGCCTGCATTGGAGCATTGAAAACCAACTCCATTGGGCACTGGACGTTCAGTTTGGGGAAGATCAAAGCCGCAAACAATCCCAGAATGCAGCAGCCAACTTCTGGGCTTTGAACCTGTTAAAACCACGGCAAAATAAGCCTTAAGCGCAAAATGAATAAATGTCTTTGGGGCGCCACTGGGATTTAATGGGGGCCCCCCTAAATGGGCGCACTGCGCAGTTGTTCACGTGTTATAGCCAACAGCAGAAAAACCGAAACGACCATGAAAATCCCGACAATACACGGATATATCGACAGAAGAATTTTAATCAACTTCACGGCTGACCCAAAAGTTGTGGGGAAAATCATTCCGTTTCCGTTTAGACCAAAACGCTACAAAGACAAAGCGATCGTTGGAATTTGTCTGATTCGACTGAAAAAAATAAAACCCAAAGGACTACCAGACTTTATTGGAGTAAACTCTGAAAATGGCGCTCACAGAATTGCGGTCGAGTGGGACGAAGACGGAGAGACCAAATCTGGTGTTTACATCCCACGCAGAGACACTTCTCTAAAACTAAACACGCTTGTTGGCGGACGAATATTTCCAGGCAGACATTATTACGCAAAATTCAATGTAGAAGAGAACAATGGGAACTATCATATTGACTTTAAAAGCTCAGACGACACCGAAATTTTAATTGACGCAACCGAAACAAGTTTGTTTAGCGAAAAATCAATTTTTAAAACACTAAATAACGCTTCTGACTTTTTCGAAAAGGGCGACCTTGGTTATTCGCCAAACAAAGACAAATTTGACGGACTTAGATTGAAAGCTTATAACTGGGAAGTTCGGCCACTTGAGGTTCAAAATGTAAAATCAAGCTTTTTTGAAAACGAAGAAATTTTCCCAAAAGGTTCGGTGACATTTGATAACGCACTATTAATGACAAACATTGAACACGAATGGAAAAGCGAAACGGACAAATAACCACTGGCTATAACAGGCGTTTGGCCAAAAAGCGTTACCTGCCATACTAATAGACAGAACCGAACATTCAAAAAGATGAAAATACACTTGTGCCCGGTTAAGCAAAAAAGAATGACAATAGCCATCATTTAAAAAACATCCACATGAAGCGAATCTTTTTTTCTGTCCTTATGGCAATGGCTTGCACAGGACCTCTTTTCGCACAAACCCACCAGGAGAAAATAAACGTCTATCTGCTGGGGACTTTTCATTTTGACCAAACCGATTCCACTTATCGTGTTTTAGACGACAAGCATCAAAAAAGCATTAATCAGCTTAACGACATTATTGTTGGCATTAAACCGGACAAAATATTCATTGAAAGAATGCCTGATTTTGAAAATGAGCATAAAATGGACAGCCTGTACACTGCCTACGTTAACCGAACTAAAGAAACAAATAATCCCAATGAAATATGGCAGGTTGCATTTAAAACAGCCAAACGGCTGGGACATAAAAAACTTTACCAATGCGACCATCCCGGAAATTATGGTAATCTATATGCTGAAATTCAGGAATATGCAAAAAAGCATAATCAGATGAATATCCTTGAGTACCATGCACCGGGCGTTACCACGCCTTTAGGAAGCACGGTAAACAGGGACTCTGTTATGAAATCAATGTCCCTGCTGGATTTCATGAAATGGTTAAACAGAGCGGACGTGCAATCTACTTCTCATGCACATTATATAAACGTGTTTCCGCAAGTTGGACATACCGATGTCTATGACTATAAAGAAAATTACCTCTTGGGGACAGAATTGACCGCAGACTGGTACCGGCGAAACATTTATATCTATTCGAAAATGATTAACCAGTTAGATTATAAAGAAAAAGCCATTTTTTTACTAATCGGCAATGACCACATACCTATTATCCGGCATTTGTTTGAAAGCAATCCGTATTTTAAAGTTGTGGATACGAAAAAGTGGTTGGAATAGTTAGTCGAAAAAAGGACAAATAAAAAAATAGTAATTTTGGAAATAGGAATTTTAATAACCGCAATAGTATCCGCGGAAACTGATTTAATTAAACAAACACCATTACGATGAACAGCGTATCGCCAAACATTTTTGTAAAAGACCTTAACCAGACTATTAACTTTTACAAGCAGTTAGGTTTTAGTTTGACAACTACCGTTCCAGAAGAAGGCGACTACCTGTTTGCCATGATGACGTGCGGAAACGTTATATTCATGTTTCAAACTTTTGAAAGTTTAGGAACCGATTTGCCGAAGATATCCAGGCAAAATGGAGGTTCTTTGCTTTTATATATCCAGATTAATGAAATTAGAAAATTTTATGATCAAATTAAGAGCAAAGTAAGCGTGGTTAAAGGGCTCGAAAAGACATTTTACGGAGCGACTGAATTTACTATTGAAGACAACAATGGTTATTTGTTGACGTTCGCCGAGGATGAAAAGTAAAATGCGAAGTATTCGATAGGTATGAACTAACGGTTATATTACGCATTCGAAAAACAAACAACAAAAAATATCCATACCATGAAAGCTAAAAAAATTTGGTTCTATGCCGGAATAGCTGCGGCTTTTTTTGTTCTGGGCGCATTCACCGGCCCCTGGCTTGCCGACCAGCTCACCTCCGACGACGTGCGCGGCGCGGCGCGCATCGCCCACCTGGAGTTTACGCAGGCAGAAATCGACTCGCTGCTGCCCGACCTGGAGGAGAACCGCAAGGCCTACGACAACCTGCGAAAAACGGAGTTTGACAACGCCCTGTCCCCGGCGCTGGTCTTTAACCCCATGCCTATGGGATATTCGCCGCCCTCTATTCAAAGGCCCGTCGTGTTTTCTTCGCCTGGCAAGGTAACGCTTCCTGCCCGGCGCGACGACCTGGCCTGGTATTCCATTCGCCAGCTGGCGGAGCTCCTCCGCACCCGGCAAATCACTTCCGAGGAACTGACGCGGTTTTTCATCGACCGCATCAAGAAACACGATCCCCAGTTGCAGTGCGTCGTCACCCTGACGGAAGCGCTCGCGCTGGAGCAGGCGCGCCGCGCGGATGCGGAGATCAAAGCGGGAAAGTACCGGGGACTGCTACACGGAATCCCCTACGGCGCCAAGGACCTACTGGCCAAAAAAGGGTATAAAACCACCTGGGGCGCCATGCCTTACAAAGATCAGATGCTGGACTACGACGCCGCCGTCATTCAGAAGCTCGAAGCGGCGGGAGCGGTGCTGGTTGCTAAAACGACGCTCGGCGCACTGGCCTGGGGCGATGTCTGGTTTGGCGGAACCACCAAAAATCCATGGGACACGAAAACCGGCTCCAGCGGCTCCTCGGCCGGTTCTTCCTCGGCGGTGTCGGCAGGTTTGCTTCCTTTTGCCATTGGCACCGAAACCCTGGGCTCCATCGTCTCGCCCGCCACCACGTGCGGGGTCACCGGTCTGCGCCCCACCTTCGGGCGCGTAAGCCGCCACGGCGCCATGGCGCTTTCCTGGTCGATGGACAAGATCGGTCCCATTTGCCGCACGGTGCAGGATTGCGCGATCGTGTTCGACGCCATCTACGGCCCCGACGGCAAAGACCTTGCCGTAGTGAAAGCGCCGTTCAATTTCAATGCCTCCACAGATCCAAAAAAACTCAAAGTGGGCTATTTGAAAAGCGATTTCGACCGCCCCTACCTGTTCCATGCCCAAGACAGCGCCGCGCTGGACGTATTAAAAAGCCTGGGCTTTGAACTCATCCCCATCCAGCTTCCCGAGCTCCCGGACATCCGGTTCATCCTCGAAGCCGAAGCCGCTGCCGCGTTCGACGACCTCACCCGCAGCAACAAAGACGACCTGATGGTGCGTCAAATCCGCAACGCCTGGCCCAACGTGTTCCGGGGCGCCCGCTTTGTGCCTGCCGTGGAATACATCCAGGCCAACCGCCGCCGCAGCGAACTCATCGAAGCCATGCAACGGGACGTGTTCTCCAAAGTGGATGTCTACGTCCACCCCTCCTGGGGCAGCAGCCTGACCATCACCAACTTCACCGGCCACCCCTGCGTGGTCGTGCCCAACGGATTCCAGCGCAACGGAAGGCCAACCAGTATTTCCTTTACCAGTAAATTATATGAGGAAGGTATGGCTCTGAGCGTAGCCCGAGCGTTTCAACTAGCTACAGAACACCATAAAAAACATCCCCAGGAATTCCTGTAGCTCGGAATTACATTCCGAGAAGGTTCCCCGGAATTGCATTCCGGGGAACCACCTGTTCCTATCCTGGTCGCCACCACAATGGCCACCCCCACAACCGTCATGATCTTGTTTGCTTGCATGTCGTCTGCCATGAATGGCGATGGCTGTTCCAAGAGCGAGGCCACCCAGGCTACTCTCGCAACAATCCTGCATCGTTCTTCAAGAAGAAGATGGGTGAGGCCCCTTTAACTGGACGTCCTTTCTGGATATGGCGGTTCATAATTCGATTCCTGGAGGCAGAACAGCACAGGATATCCCTTGCCCTTAAAAAATGAATAGGATTGGGTTAGTATTGACGGTTCCCCACCTGTTTGGTATGGTAGCTTTGACCAGCAAATAATCCTTTGAACCCAAAGGGTATTCGCCAAATTTTGATCGCTAATTGTATTCATCAAAAAACAGGTAAAACCATGATTCAAAAACTGACCTTTCTGGTCCTGAGCCTATTCCTGACTTCGCTGGTTTTCGGCCAGTACGAAGGGGTCGTTACGTACGACTTCAGGGATACGGCCATCACCAACGCCGGCATGAGCCCCGATGGGAAGCTCAAGCTCAGCGGGACCTACAGCTACCATAGCGCCAACTACGGCCTGAACATGAAAGTCAACGGAGAACTCGCAATCGACGTGCCCGGGAGCTGTACCGTCCGCTTTTTGGGCTCCCAATACTCCGGATTAAAAATGGTGGGTACCGCAACCACCGACGGCGACCTGGGTACCCAAAACACCAAAGTGACCCAGGACCGCGTCGACGTGTTTGACTTTGTCTACTCCGGCAAAGCGGCCACCCTCCGGTTCAAATTGATCGCCGGTACGGGCAACGATTTGTACCTGCCTAAAATCGACGTCATCCCCGCGCAAAAGGGGATCGCTACAGCTACCGCAGAAAAAAACATCGCCTATTACTTCGACTTTCGCGACGGGAGCATCATTCCCACCACGACCGACGGCAAATCCAATATTGATACCGGCCTGGTTAAGGTGGTCGTCGGCCCCAGCAACGCCTATGGCTACAACGGAACCCAACACGGCTCCATCCTCAAAACGGGCAATCAGATCATCCTGAAAGTGGCCGGCAACTCCCGGATCAAAATCGGAGGCAGTATTTACTCCAACGGCACGATTTCGGTGTCCAGCACCACGGGGCAATTTGACGTAGCGTCTAAATCCGCCACCACCTCCGGGAACTTCGGCAACGACGGCTCAACGGTCGATTTCCTCTATGTCGGAACCGCAGGTACCGTCACGCTTGCTTTTACAAGCACCACCTACGTGCCCTATATCGAAATCTCGCCGGTACCCTATGAGGTCACCCTCACCCCGTATGTGAAGAAATCCGGAACCATCACCGTGAATAATGTCCAGATCGGCCTGATGAGCGGGGATGCCGCCTCCAGCAATGCTACTGTTACGCTGAGCGAGGGCGTCGTAATCAGCGCCACCAACGAAAAAGCCTCCATCCTGATCAACCTGGGGGGTAAGGCGCTATCTACCTATACGCCAACGGTTGCGGGCGACATTGATACCGTAACGGTAGAGGGCGATTCGTTACTGGTGACTTATAAGGATACCACCTCCAACCCGAAGAGCTACCTCATTGTAGCCAAAGACAACAGCGTAAAAGTGGAGGCAGAACCCGGCAAAACCTACATCTACAAGTTTTACGACGGGTCGGAGCTTCCGCCAATCGGCTACACGCAATTGCGCTACCCGGTTTACGTTTCCAAAGACGGCTTGCTGACGATGAAAAGCAATACGGATGTGGCCTCCGGCCAGTTCGGATTCCACGACGCCACCCACGGCGGGGTGTTCTTCCCGGGCAACTCCTTTGAGTTTACGGTGGCTGGCAACGCCATCATCACCTTCTTCGTCGACACCTATGGCGTAGCCAAAGATGCCGTATTTGAATTTAAAGATCCCAATGGCAATGTCCTGGGCTCGATCCGGGCCGAGAACCTGGGCGGACAGGATGGTTTCCCCAGCGCCTTTGCTTACAAAGGGCCCAAAGGAGTGGTGACCGCTACGATTAAAAGTGCGCTCTATCCAGCCGCAGAAATCTACCTCCACGGCGTGAATGTGGAAAACGCCGCCAAAGTCAACGAATCCAATGGCAAAACCGATGTTTGGGATTTTGGCGCCGTTCAATTGGACACCGCCTTGTATAATAACCTACTGAACGAAGACATCATCAACAGTTGGTACGCGCCTACCATCACCAAAGGCAGTGCAGGCAACGTTTTGCCCAACTTCATCGCAGGCGCTTTGAGCTGGGTAGGCGGCACAAACGACCGTCTGCGCTCCACCAACAAGAACCTGACCCGCTACGACGAAAACATCGCCAGCGTTACCGGGTACACCGGCCGGATCTATGTCAATTCGGGGGCTAATGTCAACCGCTATCTGAGCCTGACGCTCAGCGACGACGATGAAATCACGGTCATCACCAAAACGGATGCGGGAGGAACCATCAACTTCCAGTATGTAGATGATCCAGCCGCTCAAACCGATGCAGTTCCTATTACCAGTAGCCTCACTGAGCTTAAATTTGTGGCGAAAAAGGCCGGCACCTATCACCTCTTCGACACCCAGGGCAAACCCAGCTACTACCGGGTATACCGCAAGGACGCTACCTACGTTTCGTTAGCTGGTACCCTAGACCTCACCCAGGCTGCCGGTATTCCCTCCAATTTTGCCCTGGTATTCACCAACCAAGCCGGCAAATCCTGGCCGGTAACCCCGAGCGGGGGCGCCTTCAGCGCACAACTGCCCGCAGGGTATTCCTATAACGTAACCCTTTCGGGCGCCAACGGCTACCTGATCACGGCCGGCGACAGCCTCTATGTAGCGGATACAACCACCACGCATAAGGTGACCATTCTGAAGCTGGCCCTGAACAAAGTGAGCGGCGCTATTACGGGACTGGGATCGGCTGTCTCCAAGTTGTCCCTCGTCTATACTCCGAAAGCAGCTAATGCCGTTTACGTGCCCCAGCCGGTGATCAACGCCGATTCTTCTACCTACCAGGTGTATCTGGAGCCCAATGTGCCTTATACCCTTTCCGCTCTGGGCGTGAATGATTACTTTATTCCTGCCGACACGCTCACCATCCTGCCCAAAGATACCGTACTCGACGTCGCTTTCCAGGCTAAAGCCGTATATAAGGTGGCCATTACCACCACCGGGCTCAATGCAGAACAATCGGGCAAACTAGGGCTCGTCTTCAGCAACCTCAACGAAAGCGGCTATTCCTACAGCTTTGCCTCCCTGGACAGCATCGCTCTTCGGAACGGGGTATACCAAATCGCCCAAAGCGGCCTGGACAAATA
The DNA here is from genome assembly GCA_016707205.1 of Haliscomenobacter sp. Taxonomy (GTDB): domain Bacteria; phylum Bacteroidota; class Bacteroidia; order Chitinophagales; family Saprospiraceae; genus JADJPL01. Next base: position 596,425 of record JADJHZ010000001.1, read on the forward strand.
CCCCGTCGAACTCGGGCTGACGTCCAACCTCACCGTTGCCGGCGCGGACGCATCCAAAGCGCTGGCTTTCTACCCGGTCGCGAATTGGCCATTTGACGATCGCGTGATCGTTTCCGGTGATTCGACATACAAAGGGTTGCTGTTCAGCGGAAATTTGTACAACGAAGTAGCCAAAGGACACCTGGCCGGCGGAGCAGGCGCAGCGATTAAAGTGCCCGTCAATCCAGGCGAAAAGATCACCGTGAGTTACTACTATACCGCCGATTTCTCCTTCGACGGCGGGCAGCCCGTCACCACCAACACGCAGAGCACCGGAACCATCGAATCGGTCGATTATGCGTATCCGGCAGACACTGCAGGGTATGCCACCATCACCTTCGGCGCGGGCGCTTCGACGACGTACCTCACGCATATTTCCAGGACCAAAAACATCCCTTACACTGTCACCCTGCGCGTGGGGCCGGATAAGGACTACCTGACGATCAACGGCGCTTTGGCAGCCGTAAGGAGCATGAACCGCGGCGCCAACGACCGGGTGACCATCCTCATCGATCCGGGCAACTACGAAGAAATGCTGCTCATCGACCGGCCCAACATCACGCTGAAGAACGCCGCAGTCAGCCCGAGCATCGGGTTGCTCAATAAAGGCGTAGATATTGCCCCGGGCGCGGTGCGGGTCACCTCCTACTACGGGCATGGATACAACTATTACAGCATGGGTACCGACCAGAAATGGAATGCCGAAATTCTGCGGGTCAACAAGGAAAACGGTTCCCTCTCGTATGAAAACAAAGGGGCCGGCACGACCAACGGATCGTTTTGGAACGCCACGGTGGCCGTATTTGCCAACGGGTTTGAAGCAGAGGACATCATTTTCGAGAACTCGTTCAACCAGTACATCTCCAAAAAAGAATCCGAAGACAAGGTCGTGATGTGGGCTTCCGGCAGCAAAGGCCTCCGCCCAACAGATATTGGCAATACCGCAGTGCAAAACCGCAGCTTTGTGGAACGCGCGGCAGCGCTTGCTATCGGCAACAACGTCGACAAGACCGTCCTGAAGAAATGCCGCGTCATCGGGCGCCAGGATTCCTTCTTTGGAGGGAATGAATCCAGGGTCGTGGTGTACAAAGGCGCCGTTATGGGCGCAGTGGACTACCTCTTCGGCGGCATGATCGCCGTATTCTACAAAACCGATCTGGTGATGAACACCAGCGACGTCAGCGGCGACGCCGCTTACATCACCGCTGCGCAGCAAGGCAGCGGACGCGGATACCTGATGTACGAATGCAAAGTGACCTCCCCCATCCCGGGCGTAGAAACCGCTTCCGCATACCGCTCCAAGCCGGGTTACTTCGGCCGTCCATGGCAAGCAACGACCAGCGAGGTCGTGTTCTACAACACCACGATCGAAACGACCAACTTCCCGGGCGCCGAAGGCAAATCCCTGGTGGAGCCGATCGGCTGGCAGAACAGCCTGGGAGGAGAATCCAAAAAGATGTACGAATACGGGACCACTGAACTATCGGGCGTAAACAACGGCGCTTCCCGCGCTACGTGGGCTACCCTGCTGACGACCCCTGTGCTGACCGACGGAACGGACATTACCACCTTAAACTTCACCAAAGGAACCGATGGCTGGGATCCCCTTCCAGCGCTGATCGCCGCCGACGTGACCAGCGTGCGCCAACGCCTGCCCGAAACCGCAGTGAAGGTCCACGCCTTTGCCGACAAAGTCTATGTCTCCAGGGTGACTGCCCGGACCAACGTCCGCGTCTACAGCATCAACGGCACCATGACCAAAGCATTTGACGTGTACGGAGATACCGATTTCCATCTCGCCCCCGGTTTCTGGTTCATCCAGGTCCAAGCAGCAGATGGCATTAAAACCGTGAAGGTGACGACGTTTTAAGATGTTGAGACGCTAAGAGCGTTGAGACGTTGAGGCGTTAAGGCGTTAAGGCGTTATACTGGCGCGAGGCTCTGCCTCGTGCCAGTATCTATGCGAGGCTCCAGCCTCGCCGAAAACGTAGCAGGATTATTGCAATAAGCAAGTACTGGTTGGCTCAGGTGCGGGGTTGCGGGTCCGGAGTTCAGCCTGTTTTTGGCGTTGGGCCCCAGCTAGCTGAGCTGAAAACATAGCCGCTTCGCCCATGACGACAATCCGCCCCTTCCCATAGGACATCATGGCTCCATTGACTAACTGCCTGCCGGAACGCCGGGGAACGCCGACTCCCACGGGGGCAACGTCGTATTCGGGCAGCAAGTGAGGTGGCCTCCTTTGGCGCAATATGTCGATGGGTTGTCTCACCCTGGGAGGATGTCGGTTTTCCGATTTGCGGGTAAAAATATTCCGGCCGGTTGTCTTTCGGCAACTGTGGGTTAACCAAATCCATACAATTGCGCCAACGGGCAAAAGGCATGTCCACTTCCACTGCCTTTCCCAGGTCGAAGGGCTTCGGCTCCCTTCGGTAAAACCGCACGCATGGCGGGTTTTGCAGGATGCCGCGCTGCGATTAGCCTGCCGGTACATCGCAGTTTTCCAACGCCGGGGTGGGGGGGGCCCGGTCGCGACAGGATCTTCGGGTTAAAAGGGGACCCGTCGGTGGCAACAAGTGTCCTATGGTTTCAACTAGGCCGCTAATGGCTACACCGCCTCGCTGGGTTGCATCCATGACGATCAACCCAGCTTCCCCAAGCCAACCAGTATTTCGCCTTCGCCCAAAACCAGGATTACATCCCCCTTGACCCCTTCCCGTTCGGCGGGTCGGGAAGGCACGGGCTTCACAATTCCTGCATCAACGCTGTTCCCCAGGGTTATTGTCCGGGTACTCCTCGATGTGGACCAGTTTTGATTCCGATTTCAGCAGGCACGGACCCTGGTCGCGCGTTTAGGTAATCAACCCGGCCAAGAATTCAATACTATTTGGACTAGCCTGGGTGGCTTTCCCATCGGCGTTCAGCTGGTTGAGGAAGTCTACCAGGGTAAGCGCCCGGCGTTTGGCCGCGGGTCCTCGGTTGGAAGGCCGTCTCTTCTTCGGCGAGTTTGTTCCAATCGTGCGGAAGCCCTAGAACTCATCAATAAGGCATCCAGTTTGGCGGTAAGTCACCAGGGTGGGGAGCATGGGGTTATTTTGTACCGAACTAATCAAGATCGGTGGATCCGACCAAAGTGCTGCCTGAAGGGCTTCATACTCAAACTGGAGCCCTTTATAACCCCGCTGTTTCAGGTTTTCCAGGAATTGCACATCGTCCGGTCTGCGGTCGGGGTTGCCGATGCCGAGATAGAGGCTCGCCGGCAGCTCCGTGTGGCTTTTGTGGTAGGTCTCTTCGATTTGCTTAAAGAGGCGAAAAGCCGTGTCGATAATGACATAGCGGTTGAAAAAACCGGGGCGTTCAAAAACCGCCCACATGGCCAGAAGCCCGCTCATGGAATACCCCCAAAGCGTGCGGTCGTCTGGGTTGACTCGGTACGTTTGTTCCACCAGAGGAATAAGTTCCCTGGTCAGAAAGTCAAAATACCGGTACGCGGCGGAATCCGCTTTGACGTTGGACCAGGTGATGGCGGCAAAATCCCTGTTCCGCATATTCGTCCCTCCTTCGTTTGGTCCGTTTTTACTTCCGTACGATGGGGAAACGATAATGATTTCCGGTATATGTTTCATAAATCGGTAGATATCCGTTGCGCAGATGGTGGTCGAGCAGGTACAACCGGATATTTGACGCCAGCTTTCGGCAATACACTTTAATGTAAATTCTGCCCCATGATGGCAGAGAAAGCGGCAAAATAAGCGCTTTGTGGTCCCTGGGGTTGTTGTGGGCACAGGGGTGGGCGCAAGGACAATTTTTTTCATGTCAAGCGGCGGTTTATCCGGTTTTGCTGAGAAGGCGTTAAAATACTTGAGGATGAACACCTTGTTGTGCATTCGATTTTCCATGGTCTTAGGTTTTTATACAAAAATAAACCCGGATTGATCCGAAAAGGTTAGCCTGCCTGTTGCAGATTTTTCCACTTCAGAAAATCCTTCTGGTCTATTCGGGTTGCTTCCCGCGGCATCGCCTCCCTCCCCGCCCTTCTTTTGACCGAAAAACACAACTTTTATTCGTTCCCGTTAGTTTATCGCTTTCCGATGCCGCATTTTGACAAAAGCAATGTCAGCATATTGCCGCAAACCTTGTACGAGGATCCCGCCATGCAAAAACTTTTTACCGATGGATTGTCCAGCGCGGTGTATAAAAAGCTGGCCGAACCCGTCATCGGGAAGGAAGGTTACGTCTCGACCCACGCGCTGACGATGGTGTTGCAAGGCATGCTGGATCGAGGGGGGAGGGAGGGGTAAAGGGCTGTTGGTTTTTGCCCAAAGGGGTGTTTTGAAGGTGATGTTCTTTTGAACTTAGGACTTTGAGTGGTGATGAAGGGGCAAAAAGCAAAAGCATGCCGCTTACCGTGCTGGAGGTAAGCGAAGAAACGCGCTTTTTCGCCACCTCCAATCTCCGGCTCTATGGAGGGCAAACGCCTCCCAACCGGAGGCTGGCCAAAATGAAGCTCTTCGAACTGCTTAAGAGGTTTGACAGGTGAAAAAGGGATTGCTGAAAAGGTGACGAAGCGCTGGGATCGGATCAATATCGCATTATCAAAACTTCCAAAGTCGGCATCGAAACACTTTTGATCGAACACGGATCAAACGCGCCGTCTATTCATTTTTCAACGAATAAATACGTGAATAGGGGGAGCAGGCTTTCCAGTAACACAGGGGCTGCCAGACAGCAACGCCAGCGACCTGGATCATGAGCGGCCGACGCCTTCGGACCCTGGACAGGCGCACCGACGAGGCGGGGCCCCCATGGCCCAGCCGAACAGTTGACGAGTTTTCTCCCCACGACTCCAGGCCCCTGATGACACGGGGCGGCATCATCAACATCTCCTCGGGAACAACGCGTTTTTGTATCCCCGGTTACTCCATTTATGCCTCCATGAAAGGGCAGAAGTCTTGCGGTGGCAGCGGCGCCAAGCGTCGCCCCGGCCCGTGGAGACCGACTTCACCGCCGCCACCGCACACCCCAACAAGCCTCCTCTCTACCCTGGCCCCTGGCGTTGGCTCACGATCGGAAGGTGCGCCTTCCTTTGAGTGGGTCAGGACAGGCATAGGTGTGGGGAATTTGAGCGAGGAGGCGAAGGCCGCCTTATGCCTTATGCCTTAACCCCTTTACCTCCCTCACCCATACCTATACGGCTCGTTGCTGTAGGCCAGTTTCCGGACGTTTTCCAAAACCCGGGCCATGTATTTACGCCAAAACACCTTGGCAAACAGCCAGTTAAGGGGATAAAACAGGTTGAAGTGGAGTTGACATGTGACAGTGCCATGTTGGTTTTGAACGGGAGAGCAGCAGAAGATTTTAGTCTGTTTTGCTGAGACCGGAAGTCAGCGATTTGGCGGCAAACTCTTTTGTTCCCGGTACCCATTTCGGGCATTTGCCGACGGGTGCACTTGGATACAACTGCGTCTTGAAGGCCCTTTCCAGAGAGCAATGATAGATGGTTTGGATGGCGATTTGGAAGTACATACTCAAAAATTTTGTTAGCCGAATTAAGGATATTACCACACTACGGAACAATTTAGGAACGAGACCTTCCAGGTTTTTAAAAACCTGGAAGGTCTGGGCGCCAGGAAACCGAAAGGTTCCAGTAGGGAGGGATATTCCCTTCCTGGTTTCAAAAGGACCTTCAAATTTCCGGATAAAAAATGAATATCAAAAGCCAATTCCGGACGCCTGTTTTCCGGCCCAGCGGCGTACTTTGGCGATTCATTAAACCAATAAGGCCATGAAAAAAAGGAATCTCTTCTCAATACAACTGCTTGCCGGTGTCCTGCTCTTTGCCATCGCCCTTCCTTCGACAGGCGCCTTCGGCCAGCCCGGTGGCAAGCGCAAACCCGCGCCAGGCAAAGACGCGTTCATCGAATCGCTGTACGCCAACCTGCCCTTCGACATGCCCCGGGTGCAGGAACCCACCTTTCCTCCTTACCAGGTCCGCATCACCGATTTTGGCGCAGTGGGCGACGGCGTCGCCAAAAACACCCAGGCTTTCGCCAACGCCATCGGCGCCGTGGCAAAAAAAGGGGGCGGAACGGTCGTTGTGCCGCGGGGTATCTGGATCACGGGGCCGATCACCCTGCAGAGCAACGTGCGCATCCACGTGGAGGAAGGCGCCCTGGTGAAATTCAGCGAAGACAAAGCGGATTATCCGCTGGTCCAAACCAGCTTTGAAGGACTGGAAACCTACCGCTGCCTATCGCCTATCAACGGGACGGGTCTCGAAAACATCGCTTTTACCGGAAAAGGCATTTTCGACGGCTCGGGCGACGCCTGGAGACCGGTCAAGAAAAGCAAAATGGCGCCCGGACAGTGGAATGCCCTGGTGAAATCGGGAGGAGCGCTCAGCGATAACGGCCAGACCTGGTACCCCTCCGAGCAAGCTAAACGCGGCGACAGCGCTGGCAACTTCAACGTGCCCAACCTTTCGCGCAAAGAACAGTTCGAAGCCATCAAAGACTTTCTCCGCCCCGTCATGGTGAGCCTGGTGCGCTGCAAAAAGGTGCTGCTCGACGGGCCGACCTTCCAGAACTCTCCCGCATGGAACCTCCACCCCCTGATGTGCGAAGAGATCATCCTCCGCAACGTCAACGTGCGCAACCCCTGGTACTCCCAAAACGGCGATGGGCTCGACCTCGAATCCTGTAAAAACGCCCTCATTTACCACAACACCTTCGACGTGGGCGACGACGCCATCTGCCTCAAATCGGGTAAGGACGAAGACGGCCGCCGTCGCGGCATGCCCACCGAAAACGCCATCATCGCCTACAACACCGTGTACCACGGCCACGGCGGCTTTGTGGTAGGCAGCGAAATGTCGGGCGGCGTGCGCAATATTAAGGTCGCTCATTGCACCTTCATCGGCACCGATATTGGCCTGCGCTTCAAAAGCACCCGGGGGCGCGGCGGCGTAGTCGAAAACATCTACATCTCCGACATCGACATGATCGGCATTCCCACCGAGGCCATCGGCTTTAACCTCTTCTACGGCGGCAATTCCCCCGTGCTGGAAGCCGATCAAAGTGAAGCCAACGAAGCCCACGACGAAACTCCCGTGCCGGTGACGGAAGCCACTCCCTCCTTCCGCAATATCCACATGAAAAACATCCGGGTGGCGCAGTCGCACACCGCTGCCATTTTCCAGGGCCTCCCCGAAATGAACCTTCAGAACATCACCCTCGAAAACGCCACCTTCGACACCCGCCAAGGCATCACCCTCTCTGATAGCGACGGCATCTTATTGCGCAACGTCACCCTGCGGAACCAGGAAGGCCCCGGAGTGACGATCTACAACTCCCGCAATTCGAAAATAGAAAACATGACCCTCTCCGCTCCCACCCCAACCTGGGTGCGGGTGCTCGGCCCCAAATGCGCTAACCTGCGGTTGGGGATCCAGGGCCTGGATACCGCCAAGATGGAATTTGGAAAGGGGGCGGAGGAAGGCGCGATCAAGCGTTGAGGCGTTGAGGGGTTGGGGCGTTTAGGCGTTTAGGCGTTTAGGCGTTTAGGCGTTTAGGCGTTTAGGCGTTTAGGCGTCTGGGGTTGATTTTAAAGTCAATGTGCTGTCCCCCAGACGCTACGGTCTGGGCGCGCCTGCCCTTTGGAGCTAATCTTGTAGTATTTTTATATCAATAGGCTTGCTACTGTATTGCCCTCCGCATCCCGGAGTCCGCCTAAGGCGGAAAGGAGCGCCTTTTTTTGGTTTTGTTGCGGGCGAGCCAAAAAAGAATATTCCCCGAGGCCGGGGGCAAGGACCAGCCGTTTGGGCGTATTCCAAATTTTGCATATCATTGTACCATTCCAAAATAAATCAACCCAAATGAAACGAACAGCAACAGCTTTTTGGCAAGGAAGCGGTAAGGAAGGCAACGGGCATTTAACCACCCAGAGCACGGTGCTCCACCAAACCCAATATTCCTATGGCAGCCGGTTTGAGGAAGGCATTGGCACCAATCCGGAAGAGTTGGTGGCCGCCGCACACGCCGGTTGTTTTAACATGAAACTGAGCTTTGTGCTCGGCGCAGCCGGCTTTGTGCCAGAGACCCTGGAGACCACCTGCCGGATCACCCTGGGGACTGAAGGCATCACCGAATCGCTGCTTACGTTGAACGCGAAGGTAGCCGGCATTGATCCAGAAAAATTCGCAGAATGCGTCAAGGACGCTGAACTAAATTGCCCCATCTCCAAACTGCTGAACACGAAGATCTCCGTGGAGTATTCCCTGAATCCCGCGTAAGTTAAGACGCAGGGCGTAAAATCTTATGCTTTACGCCCTGCTCCCCAACGCCTAAACGCCTAAACGCCTAAACTCTGTCCACCGCCCCCTGGTAGATATTCAAAATCAGCTCCGAAGTCGCTTTAGCGCTGTGGCCATCGGCGATGGGTTGGCTTCCGGTTTGGGCGGCGTGTTCGAAGTCCCGGAGGATGCGCTGGTGCGCGCTGGTATCGGTCACGGCGGCGCTGGTGGCTCCATCGTGGGTGTAGTGAAAATCGGATTGGGCGGGGTTGGGCACGTCGGTAAAGTGCCACTGGGTGATGGCATCATCGGTCATGACGAAGCTGCCTTTGCCGGTGTGCACTTCCAGGCGGGCGGCGAAGCCGGGCTTGGTGGACGTAGAAGCGATAATCGTTCCGATCATGCCGTTGGAGTACCGCAGCAGGGCGGCGCCGTGGTCTTCGACCTCTATGGCATGCGTAAAGGTGCCCATCATGCTGACGATCTGGATCGGCATGCCAAAAAACCAGCGGTAGAGGTCGATATTATGGCAAGCCTGCTGCATGAAAGGCCCGCCGCCGTCCAGGAGGTAGCCTCCCCGGTAATCGCCGCTATCGTAATACGCCTGATCCCGGTAAAATTTGGCGGACAGGTCGGCCGCAAAAACCCTTCCCAGGGCGCCTTTTTCGAGTAACGCCTTGATGGACTGGTTGTCCGGAGCGGTGCGGCGCTGGTAGGCCACGGCCAGGGTTACCCCGGCCGCTTCGCAAGCCTCCAGGGCCCGGTCCATGTCAGCCACGGTGATTCCCAGCGGTTTTTCCACGAGGACGTGTTTGCCAAGGCGGGCGGCGGCCACTATGCCTTCGCCGTGCAGCCCGTTGGGTGTGGCGACAATCACCGCGTCAAAGGGCGTCGATACGGCATCGAGCTCCGTCCAGCAGGGAAGCGCCGGATCGGCCTGCACGCGCTTGCCCGACCGGCTGACGCAACCCACCAGCTCGCTGCCCGGCAATGCTTCCATCGCGCGGACGTAGGTATTGGCAATATTTCCTGTACCGAGGAGAATGTATTTCATAAGGTGCTGGTTTACGGGATTATTCGCAGGTGATACTTGACGGCGTCCAATGAGCAGGATACATCAACTCCAACCAATGTGCCCCCGAAAGGAAATATTTATATCCTTCACCATTTGAATCCATGGTCCGCTTTCCCTATTCCTGTTTCTACTTAATATCCAAACTCCCTACATCCCGGAAAGCATATGAAGAAAGCTCCTACTCCGCCTTACGCCTTAACGCCTAAACCCCTCAACGCCTTAACGCCCCAACGCCTAAACGCGTTAACGTATTTCCGTCATGGGCCGCCGCTTGCGGATATGATCGGCCATGATTCCGAGGAGTTCCCTGCGCTCCGGGCCCCAGCAGTGGGGCTGTCCGTCGCCGTAGGTGACCGTGCCTCCGTATTCCGGCTTGGCGGCTTGGAGGAATTCTTCCAGGAGTTTGACGGCCGGATTGAGGAAATAGGTATCCATGTCGCCCATGTAGATGTGGAGTTTGCCCTGGAGCTTGGGGCCCAGGGTAGCCCAATTGCGCTGGAGGTATTCCCGGAGGTCGTAGTGCTCCTTCCAGTATTGGGCCACCGCGGGGTCGATCGCGCCGGTCTTTTTGTCGAACAGCGGCTGGACGTAGCCGTCGGGGCCAATGGGGCCGAAGATGGCTTCGAAAATATCCACCTGCTCGCCGGAGCGGTTTTTCGTGCCCATCGCCAGCTCCATGTGGTTGCGCTGCTGGTACGTCAGGCGGGTGACGCCGTCGGTGGTGCGGTCGCTCGGCGTAGGTACCCGGACCCACCCAAACTCTTTGAAATAAGCATTTTTGTCTTTGTAAATGTCCACCGCCTGAAAGTAGCGGAAATCCACCGGATCGGGGCAAAGCGAAAAGGCGCCTCCGAAGAAATCGGGGTAGAAGATCTGCAGGGCCAGAGCGATCCAGCCGCCGGTAGAACCGCCGGAGAGCACGCGGGCATAGGGCTGCCGGATGATGCGAAACTGCTCCTCCACCGCCGGGATCAGCTCCTGCAGGATGGCGTCGCCATAAGGCCCCGTATTGGGCGAATTGACGGCGTAGCTGTCGTCGTAGTACGGACAAGGGTGCTGGAAGGTGACCAGGATCATCTCCGGGCTGGCGTCCGACATCCAGAATTTCGAGAACTCCGCCCCGGCGCGCATGCGGGGGTTGGTCCCCTCCCCTGCCGCCGCTTCGCTAAACCCGTTCGGCGCCGCCAGGGAAAAGTGCCCCTGGATGTAATTGACCGGATAGTACTTGCCCGGGTTTTCGTCGTAGCCCCTTGGCAGCAGGATTGTGGCGCCCAGGTACATGGGCTGCCCCCAGAAGGCGGTCAGGATCTTGCTCTGAAATTTGATGCGCTTCACCCACCGCGTGTCTTCGGGGACCTGCACCGGCGGGATGACGTTTTTGCACACCAGGGAGATCGTTTGCGGCCGGGCCGGGTCGATCGTCACCTTTTGCACATCGCTGTACAGGTTGCCCGGCGACACCTGGAAGTGCTGCCCCTCCCACTGGTCCTGGTGCATCCAGAGCGTATGGCCGTCCGACCGCTTAAATTCGGTGTATACGTTGACGAAGCCCTGCACGTAATAGTCTCCGGCGGGCAGCTCGCTGAGGCGCTCCAGCGGATAGCCCATGGTCTCCGGCCCGATCAGCGCGCCGGCGCCAGGCGCCAG
>JADJHZ010000002.1:0-305000 GCA_016707205.1 Haliscomenobacter sp.
TCCTCATCATTGCCGGCATTGGCGTGATTGGGTATATCATTATTTCTTCCTTATTCTATGCGGAGGACAAAAAGGAAGGGCAGCGTTTAGTTGTCTTTGTTATTTTGTTCTTTTTCCACATGATTTTCTGGACGTTGTTCGAACAGGCGGGAGGATCGCTCAACTTCCTTACGGACAAGTACGTGCAGAAGCACGGGATTGAAACGTCGCAGTTCCAGTCTTTGAATGCGCTGTTCATCATCCTGCTGGCGCCTGTATTTACCTGGATCTGGAATACGTTGAGCAAACGGAATGCCGAACCGCGCACGCCCATCAAGTTTACGTTTGCCCTTTTGCAAATGGCGCTGGGGTATTTCATTATCGTGGCGGGCGCGCGAAGCGTCTTGGGTACGGTCAACGACGGCGGTTTGATCCCGGTAATCTTCCTGGTGTTCATGTATTTATTCCACACGACCGGCGAATTGAGTTTGTCGCCAGTAGGATTATCGGTAGTTACCAAGCTTTCTCCCGCCAAAACGGTGGGCTTTGTCATGGGAACCTGGTTCCTGTCGATCTCCTTCGCGCATAAAATTGCCGGAAAACTGGGGCAGATGATCGCCACGCCCGGCGACGGGGCTGCCCCTGCAGAAGCATTATCCGCCTACATCAATGTATATGTTACCTGGGGTATCTATGTCACCCTGGGCGCCGCTGCCGTTCTCTTCCTCCTGTCTCCGTGGTTGAAGAAATGGATGCATGGAGTGCATTAATTCAGGTGTAAGGGATTAGGGAGCAGGGATTAGGGCGCAAGGGTAGACTTACAGCCGCCTAAAAAATGGCTTGCCCGACAAAGAATTGCTCCCTGCTCCCTGCTCCCTGCTCCCTACTCCCTAATCCCTTCTCCCTAATCCCTTCTCCCTAATCCTCAATCCCTATGGAAACCAACAAACCCTCTTTCCAGCCGTACATTTCGGCGAAAGATTTCATTCCGGAGTTTACGCCCAAGGCGATTCTGCTGGGCGCTTTTTTTGGTATCATTTTTGGGGCGGCTACCGTGTACCTCGGTTTAAAGGTGGGGCTTACGGTGAGCGCTTCGATCCCTATTGCCGTTTTGGCAATCTCTATTTTCAAGAAGCTGGGCAAGGCGACGATCCTGGAAAGCAATATCGTGCAGACGATTGGCTCTGCCGGGGAGTCGGTGGCATCCGGAGTGGTTTTTACGGTGCCTGCGTTGTTGTTTTTATACGGAGGGAAAGGCTATTTTGAGTATTTCCAGATCTTTGTCCTGGGGCTTGTTGGCGGTTTTCTTGGGGTGTTATTTATGATCCCTCTACGCCGATCGCTGATTGTCAAGGAGCATGGAAACCTGCCGTATCCCGAAGGTACCGCTTGTGCGGACGTACTCATTGCCGGGGAGAAGGGCGGAGCGCTGGCCCAAAAAGTATATTATGGGTTGGGATTGCCTTTTTATACAAGCTATTGATGTCCATTCTGGGATTTTGGAAGGATACGCCTACCATGGTCTTTAAAAAAGATTCGGCCCTGCCTAACGGGACGATCAATGGGGAGATCACTCCGGAACTTCTGGGCGTAGGGTATATCATCGGCCCGAAGATTGCGGGGGTCATGGTTGCAGGGGGCGTTTTATCCTGGTTGGTACTGATTCCGCTGATCACGGTGATTGGAAGTGGGCTGCCGGCGCCCTTCCCTCCTGAAACCCTGAAACTGATCGCAGAAATGTCGCCTACGGAAATTTGGAGCAGATACATCCGTTACATCGGCGCCGGAGCAGTGACCTTTGGCGGGATCATCACGTTGATCAAGACCCTGCCTACCATTGCCAGCGCTTTTCGGGATTCGCTTGCCGATTTGCGCGCTAACCGCAGCGGAACTGGAAACGAACAAAGCCGGACCGAAAAAGACCTGCCCCTTACCTGGGTGCTGATCGGAAGCGTGGTGCTGGTGGTGTTGATGTCGGTGCTTCCCAATATGCCGATGAATTTTCTTTCGGCCGTTCTGGTCATCATCTTTGGGTTTTTCTTTGTGACGGTTGCTTCGCGGATCGTCGGGTTGATTGGCTCCTCGTCCAGCCCGGTTTCCGGCATGACGATTGCCACCCTGATGGCCACCTCGCTGATCTTTCTGGGATTGGGGTGGACCGACGATAGCTACCAGCCGATCGCGCTGGTCGTGGGCGCCGTCGTGTGCATTGCCGCAGCAAATGCAGGGGCAACGTCTCAGGATTTAAAAACCGGATATCTGGTGGGCGGAACGCCTTATAAACAGCAGATCGGCCTCATGATCGGGGTGACGACGTCGGCTATTGTAATTGGGTTCACCGTACTTTTGCTGGAGCGCACGCTCGGGATCGGAGAAGCCACCGCCCAGCATCCCAACCCGCTCCCTGCACCCCAGGCCACCCTAATGGCAACCGTCATCAAAGGCTTGTTAAGCCAGAACCTGCCCTGGGCGCTGGTCATTGCCGGCATGGGCTTGGCTGCGGTCGTGGAATTATGCGGGGTAAGTTCTCTGGCCTTTGCGGTGGGCGCCTACTTGCCGCTTTCGACGACTTCTCCGATATTCATCGGGGGGTTGGTGAAATGGCTGGTCGAGCGCAAAGACAAAAACAGAGCGGCGGAATCTGAAATTGGCCCCGGGGCGTTGTTCAGTTCCGGGTTGATCGCCGGGGGATCTATTACCGGTATTATTATTGCAGGAATGCTGGGCTATACGGTGGGCTACGACTCCAATGGGGTTGCCATCAATTTCCTGAGCAAACTTCGCCTTCTGGAGCCGGAAGCGCTAGGCGTTTTCGGGGACCTGGGCGGGTTAATCGCTTTTAGCGTTTTGGCTATCATCCTGTGGTTATTTGCCCGCGGGAAATAATCTAAATGTATGATTCGCAACATCCAAATCCTTTTTTACGCTATGCTGGCAGGCCAGGCGCTTTTTGCGGCGGTAGCCTATTTTTTTCTGCCGGCTAATAAAAGCGCCGCCCTGGCCGATTCCGGGCTATTCTTCTACCTTCCCTTTATCTTTATGATAAGCATGGGGGGCGCAGCATGGGTTTTGAACGATGCCCTGAAAAGGAAAGCGCCGGGAAGAGACAAGCCGATGGAGGACCGGCTCCGGCACTATCAGCAGCGGGTAATGCTTAGGCTGGCCCTGATAGAATCCGCCGTCCTCATGGCCATCATATTTGGTTTTGTTTCGGCCAACACCCAGCTCTATCTCCTGGCAGCACTGGGATTGGGATTGTTCCTTTACTTTCGCCCCGGCGTAGCCGAGTTTGTGACGGATTATCAGGTTTCGGCCAGCGAGGAACGCGAGTTGTAGAATGGCTACTCGCGTTCAATCCTTCGCCCTATCCTGCAGCGCAAACCAATCTTCGATATTGGGGCAGGCCCGGAAGCTGGGATCTACCTGCACAAAGGTGCGGCGGATCTTATCTTCGATCCAGCTATTGAGAAAATCGTTGCGTTTGGATTCGATGGCGGCCTCCTGAATTTTGGAGTAGTCCAGGTCCAGGCTGGCGCGGTGCGGCTTGGTGCGGGATTGGAGTTGGATCAGGCGGAGGAAGGGATCTCCAGCTGGGTCTGAGAATTCGATGGGCGAGGAGATCTGGCTAATGTCCATGGTATCGATAGCAAAGTAGATATCCGGTTCCAGGTCGCCGACTTCGAAAAAGGTGTTGCCGGTAACCGGGTTAACCATCCGCCCGTCGTTGTTGAAGCTTTGCTGCTTGTCGTCCGAAAATTTCTTCACCGCATAGGAGAAGCTCATGGAATCGCTTTCGATCAGAGCGCGGACGGAGTCCAGCACATGACGGGCCAGCGCCACGTCGGCGTCGGTGATCTCCGGTTTGGCGAGAATATGGCGCAGATGGATGGTATTCCCTCTGCGACCCAGCATTTGGATCAGGTGGTAACCAAACTCGGACTCCACGACCGGCGAAATCTCATCTTGCCCGAGTTTATACGCCGCCGCCTCAAATTCGGGGACGAACTTCCCGCGTTTGGCCCAGCCCAGATCGCCGCCGGTCCGGGCGGAGCCGTCGTCGGAGTATTTCTGGGCCATCAAGCCAAAGTCCTCTCCTCCCTCCAGGATGCGTTTCCGGATCGTTTCGAGTTGTTCGATCGCTTTGCGCTTCTCCTCTTCGTTCATTTTCGGCTTGTACACGACCTCCCCGACTTCCACTTCGGAATTGAAATAGGGAAGGCTATCCCGGGGGATCTTTTGAAAGAAGACTTTCACTTCGGAGGGGGTGACGGTAATATCGGCCATGACCTGGCCGCGCATGCGCTCGGAGAGCAGCTGGTTGCGAAGATCTTCCCGGAGCTGGTCTTTTACCTGGCTGACGGTTTGGCCATAGTACGCTTCAAATTGGGCGACATCGTTGTTCATATACCCAAGGATGCGTTCAACCCGGGCGTTGAGCTGGTTTTCGATTTCGTCGTCCTTCACTTCGACGCTGTCCAGTTTGGCCTGGTTGAGCAGCAGCTTGGTTGCGAGGACCTGTTCGATGACCATGCAGCGGGCATCCGGCGGGAGGGCTTCGCCAGGGCGTTGCGACTTGAGCAGGGCCAATTGCTCTTCCACTTCGGAGAGGAGTACGTACTCGCCGCCTACCAGGGCTACCACTTTATCTATGATCTCTTTTTGCGCCCAGCCGGGTGTTAGGGAAAGAAACAGCAGGCAGCAAATTACGATGGGTCTCATTGGCAAATAATTAAGCTAGGATAAGGACGTAAGTCCCTTTCAAAAGGTTGTGCTATTTGGTAAATAGTTGGACCTCTTTGCGGCGCATAGCCACTTCGTAAAGGTCTTCCCGTTTTTGTTCGAGCAATTTGGTTTTCCGCACGTGGAGGATAAACTTCCGGGCCTGGGATTCGATATAGGCCAGAGGAGCGATTTCCCGGCTGTTTTTGAGTTCCAGCAACCGGAAAAAGTACTGAAACGAATCGTCGCTTTGCCGGAATTCCATTCGGGAGCCGATATTATCTACACTCAGCGTTCCTTCCGGCATAGCGGAAGCCAGTTCATCAACCCGATGCCAGGTGCTGTCATCCAGAATATGCGCTACGGCGTAGCGGTCGCAATACCGGTTGAGGCGGGCGAGATTCCGTTCATTGGGGTTGTTCCACCAGCGGTTGAGGCTATCCTGTTCCGGAGCCGAAGAAGGCACTTTAATAAAAAAACAGCGGACGATAGGCGTTTCCAATTGGTACTGGTCCTTGTTCCGCTCGTAAAACTCCTGGAGTTCTTCCTTTGTGATGGTCGAATCCAGCAACTGCTCTACCAGTACCTGTTCGTAGTTGTTCTTGATCAGGGAGGCCCGGTAGTCGAGCACGAGTTTGTCGATGTTCAGGTCCTTGGGAAGGTTGCGCTCCGCTTCGTGCAGGAGCAGGGTTTCTCTGATCCAGCGCTGCATGTACGCGTTGATGATCAGGAGGCTGTCTTCTCCAGAGGTTCCGGGTGGAAACATGCCCTCCATTTCGAAAATTCGCAACTCCTTGCCATAGGCTCGGGCGAGCAGCCGGTTGGCCCCATTTCCTTTATTTTTCCCCATTTCGCAGGAGAAAAGGAGGCTTGCCAATGCCACGAGAATCCAAAAACGCTGCATCATGCAACAAGGTTATTTTCGAATGAGTTTTTCAAAAACGTTCTGGTTTGTTTTGACCTCATAGGCTTTCCGAAGCGACTCCACCCATTGCAGTTCCAGGAAATCCTGGTAATCGGCAACGATGTATCCCCTCGCTTCCGATAGTTCTTTTGGAGCGGCGGGAATCACTTTTTCCACTTTCAGGAAATAGAACTGATTGGTATTGCGGTCCACTTTGGGCGACGTCACCTCGCCGGCGGCCCATTCGCGGAGATCGAGGCCTTCGGGGCTTTTGTCGCGTTCGATCACGAAGGTTTCGGCCTGGATTGGGGGTTTTTCCGCTGTATTGAATTTTGCGAGGGCGTTTTCTTTGGTATTTATTTTAACGAAGGCGCGAAGCGGCTCCATTTGGTTCATGTTCAAGGCATCCACAATATATTTGGTCACTTCCGCGCGGTCGTTCCAGCGGTATTTGCCGCGGATGGTTTGGAAGAACTGCTCCAGACCGACCGAATCCTGGGCGGCTTTGTCCCACACCTCTATCCTTGTTGCTTCGAAAAGCAGAATGCCTTCTTCGTATTCCCGGATCAGGGAGCGGAAATCCGGATACTTTTGCTCCAGTTGCCGCTCTTCGTAGGTCATGCACCACTGTTCGACGAAGGTGTTATACAGGGTCCGGACGGCGTCGGGGATGGGCGTTTCCCGCAAGCGCATGCGTTCCCGGGCGGCATCGCCCAGGTAGGCGTTGAAATCCTGGAGCGTAACCCGTTGGTTGCCCAGGGTGAACAACACGTCCTTGGCATTGGCGCCGGAAGGTTTCCAGCGGAAGGTATAGAAGGTGTCGGACAGGGTTTGGGCAAACCGGTCGAGGGTTGCCGGCGTTTCTTTGAATCCGTTGTTTCGCTTGATGTCTGCAATCATTTCCTTTCTGGCCAGTTCAAACCGGGCGTCCCGTTTGATCTTGGCTTCGAGTTGAGGGCGGGCAAGGTCGTAGTTGGCGGGCTCTTTGTAGCTAATCCGCTTGATGATATGCCAGCCGACGGAAGTTTCCACCGGTTCGGAGTAGTCGCCATCTTTGGCCAGGGCAAAGGCAGCCTCTTCGAAAGGCCCCTCGAAGCGATTGATGCCGAAGAAACCCAGATAGCCTCCTTTATCCGCTGTTTTCCGGTCGTCGGAACTTTGCCGGCAAATGACCTCAAACGACTCGCCTCCCTTCAGGCGGTCGTACAACCCGCGGATCATTCCTTCTGCCGCTTCCATCGTTTCCCGCTCGTCTTTCCGGATCAGGATCTGGGCGACTTCCACTTCTCCGCGAGCAGGCCGGCGGCTATGCACGACGACCAGGTGATACCCGGCCGTGGTGCGGACGGGATCGCTCACTTTATTTAAAGGTAAGGTATAAGCCGCTGTTTCCAGCGCGTAGAACCCATTAGGGAAAGGCACGTTCAGAAAACCTACCCGGCCATTGTTTTTGGGTGCCGACTTATCTTCGGAAATCTTTACCGCCAGCTCTGCAAACGTTTCTTCCCCCGCATCCAACTGGCGTTTGGCCGTCTGGGCTTTGCGAAAGGCGGCCAGCGTATCGGCCGGAGAAGCGTCAGGGGCCACCAAAAACAACATATGGCTGATCTCCACATCCTGGCGGGAACGGTCGTACGCTTCCCGAACCAAACGCTCCGTCACTTCTTTGTTGATCAGATAGGAATCGGCCAATTGCTTGCGGTACCCATCCAACTCCTCCTTAAGCTGGGTAATCGTATCCAGCCTCATCTCCTTCGCCCGCTTGACTTTCAATTTGAATTTGACATACAGGTCGAGGTATTCCTGAAGAGACTCCATGGTATAGTCGGCATTCTTTCCGTTGGTTTTGTTGTAGATATACTCAAACTCGGAAACATGCACCGGAACTCCGGCAACGCTGAACAACACCGGATCTTCCTTCTGTCCAAAAACCTGGGCAGAAAATACCACTCCAAGAAGACAAAGAATGAGCCTATTCATGACGGTTTTTTTTATTCGGTAAAAAACGACTGCAAAATTAGTATAATCCACGCAATTCAGCCGGTTAAATCACTCCCCCTCCTTTATATCCTTTCCATCCTTTCCATCCTCTCCATCCTCTACCCTCTTCCTTTACTCCTGCACATACACCCGCTTGACCCTGGAGGAAATCCCGGTAAAAATCTCATAAGGGATGGTTTCAGCTGCGGCAGCCAGGGTTTCCACGCTGGGGTTCTTTCCGAAGATAAATACCGGGTCGCCGGCAACTACATCGGGGTTATCGCTGATATCGATCATGCACATATCCATGCACACTGCGCCGAGAACCGGCGCCGGTTTGCCGCGAACGACCACGCTAAAGCGTCTGTTTCCCGCTTTACGGGGCAACCCGTCGGCATATCCGATGCTTATGGTGGCCATCCGCATGGGTTGATCCGCCCGCGCAAGCCGGCCATAGCCTACACTTTCGCCGGGAGCAAGTTCTTTCACCTGCGAAACGGTAGCGTTGAGCGTCAGTACCACCTGGAGCTTTTCCTGGAGGCTTTCGGAAGCGTCGATGCCGTACAAACCTATTCCCAAACGCACCATTTCCATTTGGTATTGCGAAAACCGGCTGATCCCGTTGGAGTTGAGGAGGTGGCGCATAGGGCGGTAGCCCAAAGCTCCGGCTATATCTTCATAGGCTACGGCAAAGCGGCGGTACTGTTCGTGGGTATAATCATCGTGACGGGGGTCTTCGCTCGCGGCGAGGTGGGAAAAAACGGTCCGGATATCCAACCCGGGGTGTTTCTTCAAGAAACCGACCAAGGCGGAAATCTCGTGTTCGTCAAATCCCAGCCGGTGCATTCCCGAATCGATGCTGATATGCAGGGGCAAGGTAGCGCTTTGGCGCTCGAAGTAGTCCAGCAAAGCCTGTAGTTGAACCAGGCTATACACTTTCGGCTCCAGGCGGTAGCGCAGCAACTGGTCGAACGTGGCCGGCTCGGGATTAAGGACCATAATCGGGGTCTGCACCCCTGCTTGCCGGAGTTCGGCCCCTTCGTCCCCGTAGGCCACGCAGAGATAGTCTATTCGTTGAAATTCGAGCAACCTGGCCACTTCGCGGCTCCCGGAGCCGTAAGCTGCCGCCTTGACCATGACCATGATCTTCGTCGCGGGCAAGAGCTGGCGCTGGTAAACCCTCAGGTTGTGGGCCAACGCGTTGAGGTTGATTTCCAGGACCGTCTGGTGAACCTGGCGCGAAAGGCGCTCCGCCACCCGCTCCAGTCCGAACGAACGGGCGCCTTTGATCAGGAGGATTTCGTGGTCAAAATCCAACGCATCAAAGGAATCAAGCAGGGCCTCTGTGCTGTCAAAAAAATCCTTGCGAACGGAATCCGGCAATAAGTTGTTGAGCCGGCGTACTTCCTTCCCCACCCCAACCAGCCTCCCAATGTTTTGTTCCTGCAGCATCTGGGAGATACGCTGGTACAGGCTTGCCGGTTCTCCCTGGCCCTGGAGCATATCCGACAGAATGACCGTCCGGGACAAACCCTGAGCGTGCTGATCCAGGAAGTGCAACGCCAGGCTCAAGGAGGTGAGATCAAAGTTGTAGGCGTCGTTGATCACCAGGCTGTGTCGGGCGCCTTCTTTCAATTCCAGGCGCATAGCCACCGGTTTCAACTGCTCCATGCGCCCGGGAATGCGCTCCGGCGGCACGCCGGCAAACAGCATAAACGCCCAGCAATGGATGGCGTTTTCTATCGAGGCGGCATCCGTAAAAGGAATCGTTATGGCAAGGGTCTGGTCCTGGTATATTCCTTCAAGGATCGTGTACCGCCCGGCAGTGCGGCAGGTAACGATGCGCAAATCAGCTTCCTGACGCCTCGACCACGTGAACACTGGTTTTTTCAACTTCCGGATGGCTTCGTCCACGCGCTCGTCGTCTCTGCAATAGACGATTTTTCGGGCAGTTTGGAAGAGGCGTAGTTTTTCGTCTAATTTCACCTCCGCAGAAGGAAATCCTTCGCTATGGGCTTCCCCGAGATTGGTAAACAAGCCTGCCTCCGGGCGGATGATATCCGCCAGAATCGCCATCTCGCCCATTTTGGAAATGCCTGCTTCAATCAACGCCATTTGGTGCTGCGTGTTCAGCTGCCAAACCGAAATCGGAACGCCCACCTGGGAGTTGAAGCTTTTGGGGCTACGGATCAGAGCATGGTCCTCCTGAAGCATTTGGAATAGCCACTCCTTGACGATCGTTTTGCCGTTGCTGCCGGTAATCCCGACCACCAGAGGATTAAATTGGCGGCGATGGTACGCGGCAAGCGCCTGAAGCGCCCGAAGGGTATCCTCAACCAAAAGCACATTGGCGCCGGCTAAACCATCCAGCGGAACGGGCCTGGAAACGACCATATTCCGGACGCCTTCGGCGTAGACCTCGGCGATAAAAGCGTGCCCGTCGTGCCGCTTGCCTGTCAACGCGAAGAAGATCCCCGTTTCGGCGAAAAAGAGCTGGCGGCTGTCGTACAACAGGTGCTCCACCGGAAGAACGGGGTAAACGCCCTGGAGGCAGCGGGCGCCTAGCGCCCGGATAATTTCCTCGATAGAATAAGGCATTCCTGGTTTTTTAAGCCTCGAACAACGGGGCGGCGCAAAAGAACGTGCTAAAACTCATACCCGATATCCCGGCGGAAGTATTTTCCTTCAAATTGGATCCGGCTGGCATTCGCGTTGCTTTTCTCCAAGGCTTCTTTTAAATCCTTGCCATAGGAAGTGATGGCCAATACGCGCCCCCCATTGGTTAACAACGCGCCAGACTCGCCGGTTTGGGTCCCGGAGTGAAAGACCAGGCTGCCGTCCACTGCTTCCAGTCCGCTGATCGGTTTGCCTTTTTCATAATTGCCGGGGTAGCCTCCAGACACCAGGACGACGGTGGCGGCCGCGCGGGCGTCCTCTTCCAGCGTCATTTCATCGAGCCGGCCCTCCGGCAAGGCGGCGAGCAATTCCAGCAAATCCGATTTCATGCGGGGTAAAACGACTTCGGTTTCGGGGTCGCCCATCCGGCAATTGTATTCGATAACGAAAGGCTCGCCGTTGACTTCGATCAGTCCAAGAAAAATAAACCCCTGGTAGTCGAGCCCCCGGCGTTTGATCCCTTCCAGGGTAGGCTGTATGATGCGCGTCTCCACTTTTTGCATTAGCTCCCCGTCGGCGAAAGGAACAGGGGAAACAGCGCCCATTCCGCCGGTATTGAGACCGGTATCGCCTTCGCCGATGCGTTTGTAGTCTTTGGCTACCGGCAGCACCTTATAACCTTTGCCATCCGTAAGGACAAAAACGGAAAACTCCGTTCCCGATAAAAAGGCTTCGACGACTACCCGCCGGCTAGCCTCGCCAAACTTCCCGTTGAGCATGGCTTCGAGCTCCGCTTTGGCTTCTTCTCTGCTTTGGCAAATCACCACGCCTTTGCCCGCAGCCAGGCCATCGGCTTTCAGGACGACGGGCAGGGAATGGGAAGCGAGATAGTTGAGTCCCTCCTGCAGGATGCCCGGAGCAAACTCCCGGTAAGCGGCGGTGGGAATTCCCATTTCCTGCATAAATACTTTCGCGTATCCTTTGCTCCCCTCCAACTGGGCTGCTTCCCGGGAAGGGCCGATCAGCGGCACGTTGGCAAGCTCCGGATTTGCCAGGAAATAATCCCGGATGCCTAATACTAAAGGCTCTTCGGGCCCGACGACGACCAGATCGATATCGTGTTGGAGTGCAGCGGCTGCCACGGCGGGGAAATCGTTGGGATTAATGGGAAGGTTGGTTCCCAGGGCGGCGGTACCGGCGTTGCCAGGCGCGATAAACAAGCGGCCGCAACGAGGGCTTTGTTTAATTTTCCAGGCAAAGGCGTGCTCTCTACCGCCGCTTCCCAGCAAAAGAATATTCATCTTTTTTTGCGCAAATATAGGGTGAAGGGACGGCAATAACCAGGATTGCAGAAAACCTTTTCCCCCGGGATAATTCGTACCTTTGCCTGAATTTATCGGAAAACTGCCATGATTGCATACCTAAAAGGGGAAATCACCTTCAAGAACCCGGCCTTTGTCATCCTGGAAACAGGCGGCGTAGGGTATCAGGTTTTCATCAGCTTGTACACCTACAGCCGGATCGAAAAGCTCGAGCAGGTTAAGATCCTCACCCATGTCCATATCAAGGAAGACAGCCACACGCTATACGGCTTCGCCGACGAGAACGAACGCAGCCTTTTCCGGCACCTGATCTCCGTAACCGGAATCGGGCCTTCCACCGCTCAGATCGTCCTGTCTGCCATGCAACCCGACGAGGTCCGGGCAGCTATTCTGGGCGAACGGGACGACGCCTTCCGAAACGTTCGGGGCATCGGCCCCAAAACGGCCAAACGCATCATTCTGGACCTGAAAGACAAACTTTCGAAGGAAGGCGGAGAAATCCCTTCCATAACCCTTGCTCCGGCAAACAATACGATGAGGGAAGAGGCGTTATCAGGTTTAGTTGCACTGGGATTTAACCGGATCCTGGTTCAAAAAGCGTTGAATAAAATCCTGAAAGAGCAACCCGCGATCAGCAACGTGGAAGCCCTGATCAAACAGGCACTCAGAGAGTTATCGTCGTAGGCTCGCAGCATCCCAAGAACCGGTCTGGCTTATGGTAGGTCCCGGAAGTGATTTTTTTCATTTCCGAGCCCATTTCGTGTTAATTATCGGGTTTTCTGCGTCATAAATCACAATACGTCGTTTGACCTTGAGATAATGGAAACAGATCTGCTAACCCGGCACATATATATTTGAGAACGCAAAGGGAGGATTTTACGAAAGGTTCTTTTTGTTGACGTACGGCTTTGCACCGGGAAAATCCCGCCCACTCCGGGCTCCCCGGCCGCCATGCCCGAGTGATCGCCTTTTGTAAGTACGCCCGCCACTTGTAACCTATGAGCAACAAAGCATTACTCCTTTTTCTGATTTCTGCGGTCACCGTTATGACGCTCAGCGCATTTGGAGGTTCTTACCGCCCTGCATGGCAACCGGCCCAGGACCCTCCAGCGACCACTGCAGACACCCTGCCTCCAATCAAAGACCGCACCGGCGATTTCATCAACGACCGGAACCGGAACCCCATCGACCTCAAAGACCCCGCCACTATCGAAAAAAATATCGAATACGACCCGGCGACCGGTCTCTATCTGCTTCAGGAACGCATCGGCGAAGACTATTTCCGCCCTCCAACCTACATGACGTTTGAGGAATACCTGCAATACCGGCGCAAGCAGGACGAACAGGACTATTTCCGGCAATTGTCCGGCGCCTATACCGGCAAAAAAGGGGAAGAAACCGCTGACCCTTTAGCTAAGTTCGACATCAAGAAAAGCCTGATCGATCGCCTTTTTGGCGGGACGGACGTAAACATCAAACCCCAGGGCAATATCGACCTCACTTTTGGCGGCGATTACCAGTTCCTGGAAAACCCCATTCTCACCGAGCGCCAACGCCGGACCGGAGGCTTCGATTTTGATATGAATATTCAGATGAACGTCACCGGGAAAATTGGGGAAAAGCTCAACCTTTCCACCAGTTACAATACCGGCGCCACGTTCGATTTCGACAACCAGATCAAGCTCAATTACAACGCCGATCAGTTCAGCGAAGACGAGATCATCAAAAAGATCGAAGCCGGAAACGTCAGCCTTCCCCTTCGCGGCTCCCTTATCCAGGGAGCGCAAAGCCTTTTTGGTTTGAAAACCGAGCTCCAGTTTGGCCATTTACGCCTGACCGCCATCGGCTCCCAGCAAAAGTCTCAGCGCCAAAACCTCCAGATTCAGGGCGGCAGCCAGGTGCAGGAGTTCGAAGTGAAAGCGGACCAATACGACGAAAACCGCCACTTCTTCCTGTCGTTTTACAACCGCGACAACTTCGAGGGCAGCCTCGTCAACCTTCCCCAGATCCGATCCGTATTCAAAATTGAGAATATCGAAGTGTGGCTGACCAACGACCGCAATGAAGTGGACAACGTGCGGGACATCGTCGCCCTCGCCGATCTCGGCGAACCCACCCAGTTGGTCAACCCGACGGCAGTTCCTCCCCTGCCTAATCCGCCTTTTCGCGACTTGTTTGGCCAACCCCTCCCGGATAATAACTCCAACAACCTTTACAGCCGGATTGTCGCCAACCCAAAAATGCGGGAAATCGACCAGGCGGTTTCCACGCTGCAGAACGACTTCGGCATGAACCAGTCGCTCGACTTCGAAAAAGTGAGCGCCCGAAAGCTCAAACCCACGGAATATAATATCCATCCCGAGCTCGGGTTTATTTCGCTGAACATTAACGTGCAACCGGATCAGGTGATCGGGGTGGCCTACCAATATACCTACAACGGCCGCACCTACAAAGTGGGGGAACTTTCCATCAACTCCGAAAACACCAAGCCCGATTCCTCGCTCAACGTGCTTTTCGTCAAGATGCTGAAGAGCACCACCCAGCGGACGGATATCCCCACCTGGGACCTGATGATGAAAAACGTCTACCCTATCGGCGCTTTTCAGGTTAATCAAGCTGATTTCCGGCTGGACATTTTTTATGAAGATCCGGGTAAAGGCCAGAAGCGATTCCTTCCGGAGTCTAATCTCGCCGGCCGGCCTCTTCTCCGGGTTTTCAATCTGGACCGCCTGAATACACAGGGCGATCCCCAGCCCGACGGGGTGTTTGACTTTGTGCCGGGCGTGACCATCAACCTGCGCAACGGCCGGATTATGTTCCCCGTCCTGGAACCTTTCGGTTCTTCCCTGGCCCGACAAATCGACGACCCGGCGCTGAGAGAAAAATATTCCTATCAGGCGCTTTACGACTCTACCCTCTTCCTGGCCCAGGAATTCCAGGAGAAAAACCGGTTTACTATCCGGGGAAGTTACAAGTCAGCCGTTGCCAGCGAGATCTCCCTGGGAGCGTTCAATATCCCTCCGGGGTCGGTGAAGGTGAGCGCAGGAGGCCAGCAGTTGGTGGAAGGCCGCGATTACGAAGTGGATTACAATATCGGGAAGGTGCGCATCCTTAACGATGCCATCATCAGCTCCGGGGTCCCTGTGGATGTTTCCTACGAAGACAATACCCTTTTCGGGTTCCAGACCAAAAGTTTGTTTGGATTGAGGGCCGATTATGAGGTCGACAAAAACTTCAATATCGGCGCGACGGTCATGAAGCTTTTTGAACGCCCCTTCACCCAGAAAGTGAACATTGGCGACGACCCCATCAACAACAGTATTTACGGGCTTGATTTAAACCTGAGCCGGGAAGCGCCCTGGCTTACCAAAGCGATTGATGCCATCCCCGGCTTGTCGACCAATGCTATGTCGCGCTTCAGCCTCAGTGCAGAAGGCGCCCGTATTCAGCCCGGTCACTCCAAGGCGATCAACCAGAATAGTAAAGGATAAAGGAGGGGTAGTCTATATCGACGACTTTGAGGGAAGCGCTAACACCATCGACCTCCGCCAGCCTACGGCCAACTGGTTCATGGCGAGCATTCCCCAAAACGACGAACTAAACAACAACCCCCTATTTCCCGAAGGGAAATTGATCAACGACCTCCGCTCTGGCGCCAACCGCGCCCGGATGAGTTGGTACCGCATCGACCAGGCTGCCCGCGGCGAAGGCGATGACGCCAACCCCTATACCAGTCTGGTGCCCCAGATCGAAGTATTCCCCAACGCTCAGC
Organism: Haliscomenobacter sp.; assembly: GCA_016707205.1. GTDB lineage: Bacteria > Bacteroidota > Bacteroidia > Chitinophagales > Saprospiraceae > JADJPL01. Next base: position 15,293 of record JADJHZ010000002.1, read on the forward strand.
TGGCGCCCACCGATCTGCCCAACGTTCAAACGTTCGACATGACGTATTTCCCGGAGGAACGCGGCCCCTATAACTTCGATGTGCCCGGCGGGTATCCCGGTATTTCCAGCGGCATCCGGTTTATTGGAGACTCCGCCGTCCTGCGCGAACCCGAAACCCGCTGGGCAGGGATCATGCGGGCCCTTAACAGCAATGACTTTCAAAGCACCAATACGGAATTCCTGGAATTCTGGATGCTGAGCCCATTCCTCGATCAAGCCGACGCCAAGAACCCCAACCCCGAGTTTCAGGGGCAGCAAGGGGAGCTTTATATCAACCTTGGGAACATTTCCGAAGATATTCTCCGGGACTCGCGGAAGTTTTTTGAGAACGGCCTGCCCGGACCGATCAACCCCGACCGGCGGGTCGACACCACGGCTTGGTCGGTGGTACCCATTGCCCAGCAGATTACCCAATCCTTTGACAACGACGAAGAAACCCGCCGCAGGCAGGACGTGGGCCTCGACGGCCTTAACGACGAAGCCGAGCGAACTAAGTTTGCCCCCTTCCTGAGTGCGGTCCGGACCGCCAACCCCGTCGCTGCCGACCGGCTCGCCAACGACCCTTCCAACGACAACTTCCGCTATTATGGCGACAGCGGGTTCTCCTCTTCCGACGGAATCATCAACCGATACCGCTTCTTCACCAACCCCGAGGGCAACTCCAGGTCCAATACCGGCAGCAACGAACTCAACTCCGCAACCAACATTCCGGATGCGGAAGATCTCAACCGGGACAATACCCTGAACGAAACCGAAAACTACTTCCAGTACAAGATTCCGCTCCGGGCAAACCCTGTAGACCCCAGGGAGATCGACATCAACCGGACCCCCTTCGTCACCGACCGCATCGAAGCCGCCAACGGGCGGATCTGGTACCGGTTCCGGATTCCGCTCGACGGCCCGAATAAAGTCGCCGTTGGAGGGATTCGGGATTTCCGCTCCATCCGCTTTATCCGGATGTACATGCAGGGGTTTCAAAAGCAGACCACCCTGCGGTTTGCCCGCCTTGAGTTTGTCCGCAACCAATGGCGCCGGTTTACGCAGGACCTTTCTCCCCGACAATCCTATTCCTTGCGATGCCCAAACCCAGTTTGACGTGGACGCCGTCAATATCGAAGAAAACAGCAACCGCCGTCCGTTCAATTACGTGTTGCCCGAGGGCATCCAGCGCGAATTGTCGTTGGGCGTTTTCAGCACCCAGCAAAACGAGCAATCGCTGACCATGACCATCAGGGGGTTGTGCGACGGCGAAGAAAAAGCGGTATTCAAACGCCTCGATCTCGACTTCCGGGTTTATGAGCGCCTCAAAATGTTTGTGCACTCCGAAGCGCTGGACCAGCTTCAGATTCGCGACGGGGATTTAAGCCTGTTCATCCGCCTGGGAAGCGATTTTAAAGAAAACTATTACGAATACGAAATCCCGCTCATGATGTCCGACCCCGACCGCCTTCCTGCCGATAACCGGTCGGCTGAGTATAAGCAGGAAGTATGGCGGCCTGAAAACGAGTTCGACGTTGCGTTAAAACTGCTTAAGGACATCAAAGAACAACGAAATCAGCTCGGCTTTCCGGTTACGGACGAATACGTACAGGAACTCGCCGATGTCGGGTTGCCGGGGTTCCCGCACCGCGTCAAAGTAAGGGGAAATCCGAACCTGGGCCTGACCAAGATCGCCATGATCGGGGTGAGAAACCCAAGCGGCGGACAAGCAATGCCTTTAAACACGGAAGTTTGGCTCAACGAATTGCGCCTCACGGGCCTCGATGAGCGCGGAGGAAGCGCCGCCATTGCCCGTATGGATATGCAGCTCGCCGATTTGGGCAATATCACCGTGGCAGGAAATTACAGCAGTATCGGTTTTGGAGCCATCGACCAGAAGGTAGCCCAGCGCAGCCGGGAGGAGATCATGGGGTACGATGTGTCTGCCTCCCTTGAACTTGGAAAATTTCTTCCCGACAATTGGGGTATCCGACTTCCTTTTTACGCCCAGAAGTCCAATATCGTCAAAACACCGGAATTTGACCCCTACGACCTGGACATCGTGCTCAAGGAAAAAATCAACAACACCAGCGGCGCCGAACGCGACTCGATTCAGAACACGACTCAGGAAGTGTCCAAACTGTCGAGTTATACGTTTACCAATGTCCGCAAAGAACGCACCGGCGGAGGGAACAGCAAACCCCTCCCCTGGGATATCGAGAATTTTTCCGTCAGTTACGCGTTTTCCAAAGCGGAACGCCGCGATCCGCTGATCGAGCTCGACGAGCTCACCCGCCGCACCGGAGGACTGGACTACAACTTCAGCAGGCAAACCAAATTCATTGAGCCGCTGAAAGGGCTGAACGGGGAGTTGTTGAAGATCTTCAAGGAGATCAATATCAACCCGCTTCCCAACTCCTTTAGTTTCCGCACCCAGTTCGACCGGCAGTTCAACCGCACCCGGTTCCGGTTTACCGGCCTCGAAGAGCGCTTCAATACCTTTTACAACAAGCGCTTCACGTGGGACAGGGACTATAACCTGCAGTGGGATCTGACGAAGTCGTTCAAGATCACCTTTACGGCGCTGAACAACGGCGTGGTAGACGAACCCGACGAGATTGCACTGATCGACGATCCATCTATTGAGAATGTAGAAAAAGCCCGCAGGGATAGTATCTGGCAGAATATCAAGGACTTTGGCCGCACCAAGAACTACCGGCATACCTTGCTCGCCAGTTACAACCTACCCATCCGCTTGTTGCCGTTCATGGATTGGATCCAGGCCAGAGCCCAATATCAGGCGGAATACGGATGGAACGCTGCCGCGCTGAACACCGACAGCCTGGGCAATATCATTCAGAATACCCAGAACATGCAGTTTACGGCCGACCTGAACTTCGAAGGGCTATACAACAAGATTTCTTTCCTTCAAAAGATCAATAGGGGCGGGGCTCCTGCCCCTGGAGGAAGAGTACCAAGGCAGGGAGCAGAAAACCAGGAAAAGGAGAAAGCCGAAGGGGAGATTAGCCCTATTCTGCGCGCGTTGATCCGGCCGCTTATGCTCGTGCGCAAAGCCCGGTTCAATTACTCGACTAAGGCGAATACGGTGGTCCCCGGCTTTTTGCCCCAAGCCCGTATGCTGGGTATGGGCAACAGGCTGAGCGCCCCCGGCTGGGACTTTGTAGGAGGATGGCAGCCCCGTATCCGCACCCTGGAACAGGATGAATATTCTGGCAAGAACGACTGGCTGGCGCAAGTTGCCCGCCAAGGGTGGATCAGCTCCAATGTGTTCCTCAACCAGGAGGTCACCCAGAATTATGCTGAAGATTACGATGGCCGCCTTACGCTGGAGCCGTTCCGCGATTTCCGGATCGAAATTGAAGCCAACCGGAGTTATGTAGAAAACCATGCCCAGTATTTCAAAGATACCCTGTACGACAACATGGCCGATTTTGTACACGCCATCCCCAAAGACCTGGGGTCGATGACCGTAAGCTTCGGGGCGCTGCCTACGCTGTTCCAGGATAGCAGGGAGGAGATCACCGACCTCTTCCGGCAATTCGAGGCCAACCGCCTCGTCATTTCTCAGCGCCTTGGCCAAGGCGATCACCTCGACTCCACCCTGGCCAAGTCCGGATACACCTACGGATACGGCCGTACCCAGCAGGATGTGCTGATCCCGGCTTTCATTGCCGCTTATACTGGAGAGGACCCCGCCTCCATCGGCCTGGATGTCTTTGACATCGTTCCCAAAGTGAACTGGCGTTTGAGCTACAATGGGTTGTCCCGGATCAAGCTGTTCAGCGAGTTGTTCCAGAATTTCAGCCTCACCCACGGATATAAATCTACCCTGACGATCAATCGGTTCAATACCGGCCTGGACTACCTGCGCACCTTCGACAACGGAGCGCTCAACGAGCTCAACGGAAACTTTTACGCCCGGTTGGAGATACCGGAAATTATCATTCAGGAGGGATTCAGTCCGCTTATTGCTATTCAGGCTACGTTAAAAAACGGCATGTCGTTTAATGTGGATTACAAACGTACCCGCACCCTGGCCCTCAGCCTCGTCAGCAATCAACTGGCCGAGACCCGGAACAAGGAAATGGTCATCGGATTTGGGTATCTGGTCCGCAACCTCAACATTCCGTTCCTGACGGGGAAAAAAGGCGCCAAACCCGCCCGGGGCCAGCGCGTGCCCGGCATCGGAAACACCAATGCAGGAACCACCGGGCCCGCTCAATCGGTAGCGCAAGGCAACGACCTGGATATCAACTTCAACTTCCGGCTCACCGACGACGTGACCTACAACCACCTGCTCGACCAAGGCGTGAACGAACCGACCCGGGGAACCTACCTGCTCAGCATTTCTCCATCGGCGGAATACCGGCTCAATCAACGCCTGTCGCTGCGTTTGTTCTTCGATTACCGCCGCACCGAACCCAAAACATCCGCGCTTCCCGACGGAGCCTGGGGATTTCGGGCCGTAAAGCGAACGGACGCTTTCTCAAAGACCGTTCTTGCCCCGGCCGGAATTTTTTTTTTTTTTTTTTTTTAAAAATTGGTGCAGTTTTTATAATGGCACCCTTTGACTTCCCTCCTCCGGTTAAATCTCTGTTAAAGTACCCCGCGGCAAACGGAGAAACCCTAATTTTGTTAAAATCAGTGGGTTTCCCATAGAAAATTTTCATCTAGTTGCAAAACGGCGGGTATCAGCCGGGGTATCAATGAAAAAAAATGCCATTTGGATCATCATTGCGCTCATGAGTGCGGCAGTCATGGGGGTTGTCTGGCTTCAGATGGACCTCATCCGCATGTCGATCCGCGTGAATGAAGAGCGTTTTGACAAAAACGTGTATAGCGTGCTGAACAAGGTCGTGGAGCAGATTAAAGAAGAAGAGGCGAGAGAAGAGCTTTTTTCTTCCTTAAGCCTCAACGGGTTCATCACCAAGTATGTCCAGCAGGAACGGTTTTCCAATGGGCGGCAGGAAGGGCAGGCCGTGGGCGCCTCTGCGGCGATCTCCGGAAATCAATTGCTCAACGAACTGATGGAAGACCCCAAGGTATACGCCCTTTACGGTCTTACGCTGGGCGACCGCCCCCTCGAAGAACGGATCAAGCCCGGCCTCCTGCAGCAGATCCTCGAACAGGCCTTTTTGAACCAGGGGATGGACCCTCAATCCCCAAAATATGCGTTCCATTATGGAATATATTCTCATGCGAGAAAGAGCTTTGTCATCGTCAACGGGCACTATGTCGTCACGGAAAACCCTTCCCAGCCAGATCCAATACCCGGGCTACACCCCAAAAACCTGTATAACCCCGACTATTCCGTAGCCGTATTCCCCAACGAAAAACCACCGATAGGCGAGCTGAGGATTTTCTTTCCCAACCGGACTAATATCGTGTGGAGCTCGCTTTGGCAAAACTTCTTCGGGTCTATTTTCTTCACTTCCATCATCTTGTTTTGCTTCGGATATACGCTTTACGTCATTTTCCGGCAAAAACAGTTGTCAGAAATGAAGAACGATTTTATCAATAACATGACCCACGAGTTCAAGACCCCGATTGCCACTATCTCCCTGGCGGCAGATTCCATTTCCAGCCCAATGATCGTAGGTCAGGCGGAGAAGGTCAAACGCTTCGCCAACATAATAAAACAGGAAAATAATCGTATGAATAATCAGGTGGAGAAAGTTCTGCAAATGGCGCTGATCGACAAAAAGGATTTCTCCCTGAAACTGGCCCCCGTAAACCTGCACGAAGTGATCCAGGCAGCCGTGGAAAACATCAACCTGCAGGTCGAAAAGAAAGACGGAATGGCCAGGGCGGTATTACGTGCGGAAAACCCGGTAGTGGAAGGAGATCTGACGCACATCTCCAGCATCATCCACAATTTGCTGGACAATGCCAATAAATATTCTCCGGAAAAGCCGGACATCAGCATACATACCCGGAATGTAGCCGGAGGCGTGGAAGTAGTGGTCGAGGATAAAGGCATCGGCATGAGCAAAGCCGCCCTGAAACATATTTTCGATAAATTTTACCGGATATCTACCGGCAACCTCCACGACGTGAAAGGGTTTGGGCTTGGCCTCAGCTACGTCAAGGCCATGATGAACGCCCACAAAGGACAGATCGACGTGGGGTCTGAACCCGGGAAAGGGAGCAGTTTCATCCTGCGCTTTCCTTTTCGGGTCCAGGACGCCTGATGTTCTGCCTTTTTGTTCAAATGAAAAAGATGCGCAATATGGAAAACCACCGAATTTTACTTGTTGAAGACGATCAGAACTTTGGGGACGTGCTCCGGTCTTATCTGGAAATGCATGATTATGCAGTGACATTGGCCAAAGACGGGCTCGAGGGGCTGGACAACTACCGCAAAGGCAATTTTGACCTGTGCATCTTTGACGTCATGATGCCCAAAATGGATGGGTTTATGCTGGCTAAAGAGATCCGGACCCAGGATGGGGACATGCCGATTATTTTCCTTACCGCCAAGGCTATGAAAGAAGATGTCCTGGAAGGATTCCGGATTGGCGCCGATGATTATATCACGAAACCCTTTCTTTCCGAAGAACTCCTCGCCCGGATACAGGCTATTTTAAAGCGAAGCCAGAAAGCTGAAGATCAAAGAAGAAGAAAAAGAATTTATCATTGGAAAATACCATTTTAATTTTCCATTAAGAATTCTTACTTTTGAGGCCGGAGGAAGCCAGGAGGCCAAAAGCAAGCTTTCTCCCAAGGAAGCGCAACTATTGCGCCTTTTTGCTATTCATATGAACGACATTCTCCCAAGATCGGAGGCCCTGACCAAGATCTGGAGCGAAGATAACTACTTCACCGCGCGTTCGATGGATGTGTTCGTCACCAAACTGAGAAAATACCTTAGTCTGGATGAAAACATTGAGATCGTCAATATTCACGGCAACGGATTCCAACTGCTCGTGAAGGCCAGTGAAGAAGCATGAGATAGTTTTTGGGATTATGATTATGGCTGGGTAATGCTTTGCGTTTGCCCAGCTTTTTTTTGCCCTTAAGCCAACGACCGTGTACAAACGCTTCATCAAACCACTGCTGTTCCTCATCTCGCCAGAGAAAGCGCATGCGCTCACCGTTTTTTTGCTGAAAGGCCTTTTAGTCCTGCCAGGAATTTCCGGGTTGTTTCGGCGTTACTTTCTGGTTTCCGACCCAAGGCTGTGCCGGAAGGTTATGGGGATCGAATTTCCCAATCCGGTAGGTTTGGCGGCCGGGTTTGACAAAGACGGCAAGCTCTTTCCCGGCCATGGGCGCTCTGGGCTTTGGCTTTGTAGAACTGGGCACCGTCACGCCCAAACCCCAGCCGGGAAACCCAAGCCCAAGGATTTTCCGCCTGCCTGCCGACCAGGCCCTCATCAACCGCATGGGCTTCAACAACGAAGGCGCCGACGCACTTGCCGCCAGGCTTCGCCACTACCCCATCCCCAAGGGGTTGGTTCTTGGGGGGAATATCGGAAAGAATAAAACTACCCCCAATGAACAGGCCGTCGATGATTACCTCTACTGCTTTCGCGTATTACACGACCTGGTGGATTATTTTGTCGTCAACGTCAGTTCTCCCAACACGCCCAACCTTAGAGCGTTGCAGGATAAAGAACCGCTGACCCGAATCCTCTCGGCCCTCCAAACGGAAAACCAGGCGCTCGGCGCCCCCAAACCGATTTTGCTGAAGATCGCTCCCGACCTTACCGATACCCAATTGAACGACATGCTCGATATCGTGCGCGCCACCGGCATCGCGGGGATTGTAGCGACCAACACCACGATCAAAAGAGACGGGTTGCGCACCCCGGCGGCTGTTTGGGAAGCCATGGGGCCCGGAGGATTGAGCGGAGCGCCTTTGAAGAAAGCTTCCACCCAAATCCTGCAATACCTGCGCCAGCACGGGCCTCAAGGCATGACCCTCATTGGCGTAGGAGGCATTGCTACCCCGTTGGATGCTAAGGAAAAATTAGAAGCGGGAGCGGACTTGGTCCAGGTGTACACCGGACTGATCTACGAAGGGCCCTCCATGGTCCGCAACATCAACCGCGCGCTTTTTCTGACTGGCCTGGATAAGTCCCAGCGCGGGCTGATCATATTATCTTTTTTTGCTATGGTATCATTTTTGGAGTAAAGTATATGGCGGCGCCCCATACGGAATGGAGAAACGCCACCTAAACGATTTATTCCAACTGCCGTGATCAAACAAACAAAGCAACGAATTTTGCGCGACGTCCGATTTTGGCTCCTCCTATTTTCCCTGAGTTTGCTGATCTGGATGACCATGCAGGAATACCCGCAGGGGGTTTAGCGTTTCATTTTAAAGCTCAGATCCAGACTTTTAAACGAATGGGTCAGCGCGCCGATCGAAATGAAATCAACGCCCGTTGCGGCATATTCGCGCAAGGTATTAAGGGTAATTCCGCCGGAAGCTTCCGTTTCAAACCGCTTTCCGGTGATCTTGACAGCTTCCCGCAACAAGGCAGGATTGAAGTTGTCGAACATAATCCGGGTCACTTTCCCGGTGTCCAGCACTTCCGACAGTTCTTCCAGGTTGCGCACTTCCACGGTCACATTCAGGGACAGCCCCTTCGCCTGCTGATAGGCGGCGATGCGTTCGATGGCTTTGCGGATTCCCCCACACGCGTCGATATGGTTGTCTTTGATCATGAACCAGTCGTACAATCCACTCCGGTAGTTTTCGCCTCCTCCAATGCGGACCGCCCACTTTTCCAGAAACCGGAGCAGCGGCGTCGTTTTGCGGGTATCCAGTATCCGGACGGGCAAACCGGCCACTTCATCGCAGTACTTTCGGGTTTCGGTGGCAATACCGCTCATGCGCTGCATGGTATTCAGGAGCAAGCGTTCCGCCTGGAGCAAAGCCTGGGTATTGCCTTCTACCTCAAACGCGGTTTCGCCCGGCTTTACCCGCGCCCCGTCTTCCTGGTACTGGTTTATGGTACAGGCAGGATCCGCAGCAAGAAGAATAGCTTTAGCTACTTCCATCCCAGCCAGTATTCCGTGATCTTTGACCAACAGACGGGCAGTATGGCGGGCATCCGGCGGGATGCATGCCAGGGAGGTATGGTCTCCCTGGCCGACATCTTCCTTGAAGCCATCCTCGATGAACCGGGATAGCCATTCGGTTTCCTGTGCGTTCAGCATAATGTAAGGAACGTGGGGATATATTAAAACATCAGGCCTAACTTCAAGGTCAGGGCGCTGACTTTGCCTTTGGAATTTTCGAGCTGATTGCCGCGTTCGGGGTCAAAAATGGTACCCTTGTCTTCGGTGATATCGGCAAAGCCAACCTGAAAGCCCAGCCCGGCCACCAGGCTCGTCGTTTCGGTCAGGCTGTATTCCACACCGGCGCCCATTCCCCAAGCGAGATTAAGGCCATTGACATCCCGGCGGATGTCGAATTTATCGGCCTGGTCTCCAATGCCTCTTCCGGTTATCGAGCCCCGCGCCTGGGAACGAAGGCCAATGGTAATCCCGGGTTCCAGGAAGTAGCGCAGGTAGCCAAACTCTCTGGTTCGCATTTTGATCGTTGCCGGAATTTCGACAAACTGAAGGTTGTATTTCAACTTGACCCCGTCGGGAAGGGTATCCAGGCTGGATCCTAAATTGGAATTTTTCCAGTAGTTGCCGCCATATTCGAACAAAAGGGTGCCGCCATGGTTGAACGCAAAGCCAATGCCAGTAGAAAAGGCATAGTTCTCCCGGAAATAATATTCTGCCAACATCCCCAGTTTCATGCCAAGATTGGTGCCGGAGCGGTTGATCCGGGTATCGTTGGTATTCATCCAGGAGAAAGAAGGGCTAAGCTGAAACCCAAACCGGAGGTCTCCCTCCTGAGCCAGTCCAAGTTGCTGGAATCCCCAGAAAAAAAAGAGGGCGATTACAATTTTTTTCATGATCGTCGAGTTTTTTGTGTGCGTTTTGGAGTTGTTGCCAAAATCGGCCGGCTTTATTGGAGTCTATTTTCCAGGCAAAGGTGGCAAAAATCGCCAACTCAAGGCCCATCTTTCACAAAACGAATAAAGACCCTCTGGTTTTTCGTTTTTTTAAAAAAAATTATCAAAAGTCAAAAATTACCTGTCCTATGCGCGATCGGAACCTGTTCCAATACCTGTTTTTCTTTGCGTTGCTGTCCCTGCTGATTTCCTGCCAGGTCCGGGAAAAGGAATCTAAACCGGATGTAGGCCACATAAAGGCAGACGTTCGCATCCGGCGGTTTGACCAGGCACTCTTCGCGTTGGACACGGCAAATATAGCGCCTGGATTGACAGGGTTGGAAGAAGAATACGGAGAATTCGCTGATTTGTTCTTTACCCGGATCGTTCCCGCCAAAAACCCGAAAATAGCCCCGGAAGGCCCGGAAGCCTATCTGCGCGGGTTTCTTACCCATCCGGAGGTCCGCCAGCTTTATGCTACCTGCCAGGCACAATATGGGGATTTTGCCGCAATGGAAAACGAGTTCAGCCAGGCGTTCCGCTACCTGAAATACTACTTTCCTGCGTTGCCAACCCCAGATATAACGACCTATGTTTCAGAATATACGGTGGGCAGTTTTATCTACGGAGAGCAATCCCTGGCTGTTGGCCTGGATTTTTTCCTGGGCGCAGCGTATCCGTACCAGAAGTACAACCCCGAAAACCCCAATTTCTCCGCCTATCTCACCCGCACCTTCACCCGCGGGCATATGGTTTTGAAAACCCTGATTCCTCTGGTGGAAGACCTCAACGGAAACGCGCCGGGCAACCGCCTGCTGGATTACATCCTCCATACCGGAAAACAACTGTATATGTTGGATAAACTAATGCCAGACCTCGCGGATAGCACGCTGCTGGAGATGAGCGCAGAGCAGACGGATTGGCTTACGGATAATGAGCGGGACATTTGGGCCTTTTTTCTTTCCGAGGATTACCTGTATTCCAGCGACTGGCAAAAAATCCGAAAATATGTGGAGTACAGCCCCAACTCCCCTGGCATGCCTGCCGAAGCGCCCGGACGCACCGGAAGCTGGCTGGGCTGGCAAATTATCAATAGTTATATGGCCAAGCATCCCGAAACCAGCCTTCCGGAACTGCTTCGCCTGAAAGACAGCCAGGCCCTGCTCAACCAATCGGGCTATAAACCACCCAGGCAATAATTCCTCAGACCTATTTTTTTTGCCTCAAACTTTAAACCTTCGTACCTTGTTCCATTCTTATTGAGTAAAACAAATATGCTTCCGGGTCGCGTCCCGGTTTTTGGAATCAAAAACAATCATGCATTATGTCACCCATGTTGTTGTTTATTTTTGGACAAGGCCCGTGGGAAGTCCTCTTGATTTTCTTTGCTGTTCTTTTGCTTTTTGGAGGCAAAAAAATTCCCGAACTGATGCGCGGTATCGGAAAGGGAATCCGCGAATTTAATGCGGCCCGTTCTTCGATTGAAAATGAAATCAAAGAAGGGATTCGGGAATCCGAGCGCACCGATCGCAAGCAGATCGAGGAGAAAGGGGAGTAAGAAGCTGGCAGGCTTTACCTGCTTCTCAGGGTTCGGGCGCTGCCAATGATCTGATCAGGCGCGATGGCAGGGTCCGGGGGTTTTTGTCTGCGGCATCCCCTCCGGATTCGATATAAAAAGAACCCCGGCCCCGGCAGGAATTCCTCGCCAGGGCCGGGGTTCTTTTTATTGAATCCAGACAGCAAACGCCTTATCTGTTTATCTTTTTTTGCCTCCAAAAAGCTTTTGGAACAGGCCCTTGCCTGCCGATTGCATGAGGTCGTCGACCACGCTGCCATCGCCGTCTTTATCCAGGAAGGAGGTTACCATATTCATCATCGGGTTGGATTGTTTCTGTTGAGAAACGGTCCCTTGGAGCAGGTTAGCCAGCCCGCCAATATCTAATCCGCCTTCGCGTTTCGTTTTGCCCAAAGCGCCCATGATCACCGGCGCCAGCTTGATCATCAAGTTGCCCACCTGGTTTTTATCCATTCCAGAAACCTGACTTACCATATCCATGACATTCGTCTGGCGGTCGCCAAGAAGGTGGTTAACGATGCCCGCTCCATTCAGCGTTTTGGAGTTCTGGGCTTCAGACTTCCCGGAAAGGAGACCGATTACATTGTCCAGGACGCTTCCGTCGTGGTCGTTGTCCAGCGCATTGGCCAGGGCGTTGGCGCCTTGCGGGTTGGAGGCATTTTTTGCCATAGCGCCCATCAGCGCAGAAATAACGCCGCCTGCCGCGTTCCGGGTTTGGCCGACGTCAGAGCCTCCGATCTGCTGGGTCAGCGTTTCCATCAAGTTATCGTTGCCCAGTTGCTGTTCCAACAGGCTTAATAGGGGATTTGACATGTTTTTATGCTTTTTAAGTAGGTTAAATCCACCATTAGACTCCTTCCCTTCCGGAAAGTCACCTTCGGATCAATAACTTCCCATTCGGAAAGAATCCGGCATATCGCTATTCAATCTGGCTAGTTTAATGATCGTACCTGATTTCAGGTTGCGATACGAGGAGATATCGTTCAACTGGCGAATCTGCTGCACGTCAATCCGGAATTTAAGGGAAATATCCAGCACGCTCTCCGGCCGCCGGACGTAATAGCGAATAAAAGCATTGTCCTTTATATGGTCAAGTGCGCGCTCAGCGGATGTTTCCTGGGACGTAGGCGCCACTTCCTCCGGGAGCGGGTTGGGCAGTTCGTCAAAAAGTTCAATCCGCTCCAGAGTTAGAAGGGGTAGATCATCTTTGAGCTGGTAGATCAACAGCTTCTGACCGGCACTGAGTTGTTCAGAGGGCTTTATTTTATTCCAGGCCCGAATCTGGTAAACCGAACAATGGAAGCGCTGAGCCAGGTTTTCCAGGGTTTCTCCTTCCTGCACGAGATAGATCGTACGCCGGTACTGAGGGCTCAGGTTGGCCCGGTTGCGGCTGATCATAACCGGAGCGGCGATCGCTCCTTTATTGCCTTCAAAATCCGGGCGTTCGGATTCTAAAAAGATGCGGAATTTATCGATCACCCGGGCGGGGAGGGTAAAGTAATAGCCTTTTTGACTTGCGGGGACGACCCCTTTGGGAAAGGCAGGATTCAACTGGGCAATCAGTTCTTCGGGAATACCGGTTACATCGGCCGCCTGCTGGAAGTTAACCTCCTGAAAGATGGAGATGGTTTCCGTCATTTGGAGATCGAGTTCCGGCACTTCCGGTTCGAGGTCGTGGTCCTCAAAATAGCGCACCAAATAGGTGGCGGCGATGAACGCAGGAACGTAGTTTCTGGTTTCTTTGGGCAGGAAACCCCGGATTTTCCAATAACTCGAACTCCGCCCGCGCTTGACGGCGCGGCTAACCCGGCCGCTTCCGCTGTTGTACGCTGCGATAGCCAGCTCCCAGCTGTCGAATTTGGCATACAGATCCTGAAGGTGTTTAACCGCAGCCTCCGTCGCTTTATGGGGATCCCGGCGTTCGTCCACCAAAGCATCCACCTGAAGACCGTATGCCCGGCCAGTGGCTGGCATAAACTGCCATAGCCCGGCTGCGCCAACACGGGATGTCGCTTTGGGCTCTAAAGCCGACTCCACAATCGAAAGGTATTTGAGGTCAAGGGGAAGCTTGCTTTGCCGGAGGTAGTCTTCGAAAATAGGAAAATAGAGGATGCGGCGGCCGAGGATCTTTTCCGCTTTTTGGCGGTGGTTCACCAGATAGGTTCTAAGGTAACTGCGCACCACCACGTCGTAACGGGATTGGGCGACTTCGCTCTCCATGAGTTCGATGCGCTTGATCACTTCGGACTCATCGAAAGCGACTGAGGGATCGGCGTTGTCTGCAAAAACAGGAAGAGAAAAAAGAACGAGGACAAACAGCAAACAACATCGGTGTGTTATGGACTCCATACCTTTTAGGCGATTGGTCAGGACGTAAAGATAGAAAAAATTCTTTTCCATGAACCCCTTCTCCGTTACTCCTTCGCAAATTATTCATTATCAATATATTTAAAATAAAACTTTATGCTTATAAAATCCTATTCCTGCCTTGATTTGACGGCAGCAAGAGCTATACGCTCCCTGCTCTCTGCTCCCTTTTCCCTTTTCCCTCCAAAACATCATAGCGACCAGCGTCGATGGAAAATCCCCAACCCACTTCGCGTCAGGTATCGTAGCGGCGTCTCGCACCGGCGGATTTTGTGCATGCATTTATATTCGATTATAAAAAAGAAGAATTCCTCCTTAAAAGCCTTTTGATGGTCTATCTTTGCAGGCAATTTCAAAAGAGAGGGTATCATGCCTAAAGATCGCTCCATCCATTCCGTGCTCATTATCGGCAGCGGGCCAATCATAATCGGCCAAGCCTGCGAATTCGACTATTCCGGATCCCAGGCTTCGCGGTCTTTAAGGGAGGAAGGGATTGAAGTCAGCCTGATTAACTCCAATCCGGCTACGATCATGACCGATCCGGTTACGGCCGATCATATTTATTTGCTGCCCATGACGGTGGAAAGCATTATCCAGATCCTGGAAGATCGCCAAATCGACGCGGTACTTCCGACAATGGGGGGACAAACAGCCCTCAACCTGGCCATTGAGGCGGGCAAAATGGGGGTTTGGGAAAAATACAACGTCAAGTTGATCGGTGTAGATCTGGAAGCGATCGAACTCACCGAAAACCGGGAAGCGTTTCGCCAGCACATGGTCGATATCGGTCTTAAGGTAGCTCCTAGCTTTATCGCCAACTCCTTCCTCGAAGGCAAGGAAGCAGCTCAAAAAATTGGATTTCCGCTTGTAATCCGGCCTTCGTACACGCTGGGCGGTACGGGGGGCTCGTTTGTCCATCAGGAAGAAGAATTCGACGCGGCCCTCCGCCGGGGCCTGTCTGCCTCTCCAACGCACGAGGTGCTGGTAGAAAAAGCCGTTTTGGGATGGAAGGAGTTTGAATTAGAACTGCTTCGAGATGCCAACGACAACGTCGTCATCATTTGCGTGGTAGAGAACCTGGATCCCATGGGTATCCACACCGGGGACAGCATCACCGTAGCCCCGGCTATGACCCTCTCAGACACCGCCTATCAGCGGATGCGCAACGAAGCGATCCTTGCCATGCGTTCGCTCGGGAACTTTTCCGGCGGATGCAATATCCAATTTGCCCAGGAGCCGCAAACCGAAGAGCTGATCGTGATCGAGATCAATCCCAGGGTTTCGCGTTCCTCCGCTCTGGCCAGCAAAGCCACCGGGTATCCAATCGCCAAAATTGCCGCCAAACTGGCCATCGGGTTTACCCTTGACGAACTCAAAAACCAAATCACCAAAACGACTTCGGCGTTCTTCGAACCGACGCTGGATTACGTCATCGTCAAAATGCCCCGATGGAATTTCGACAAATTCCCGGGTTCTGACCACAACCTCGGGCTCCAGATGAAGTCTGTCGGTGAGGTCATGGCAATCGGACGAAATTTCCTGGAAGCCATGCAGAAAGCTTGTCAGTCGCAGGAAAACGGGCGAAAGGGGCTTGGGGCCGATATGAAGGAATGGGTTCGCACGGAAGACATACTAACCCGTTTGGAGAAAGCCAGCGACGACCGCATATTCCGGGTCAAAGACGCGCTCCGGCTTGGCGTACCGGTCAAAACTGTACACAATCTCACCAAAATAGATCCCTGGTTCCTCAAGCAGATCAAACGGCTGGTCAAGTTGGAAAAACAACTGATGCGCTTTAACCTGCCCGAAGATATTTCCGAACCCTTGTTCAGGGAATTGAAAGAAGTAGGTTACTCCGACGCCCAAATAGCCTGGCTGCTTCGGGTAAAAGAAGAAGAGGTGACGCGCCGGCGCAAATCGCTGGGTATCCGCCGCACATACAAAATGGTGGACACTTGCGCTGCAGAGTTTGAAGCTCAGACGCCGTATTACTACTCCACCTTCGACGCAGAGAATGAAAGCGTACCCGTATCCGGCAAGAAAAAAGTGGTCATTCTTGGGTCGGGACCTAATCGCATCGGGCAAGGGATTGAGTTCGACTATTGCTGCGTCCATGGGCTTCTTGCCCTGAAGGAAATGGGCTATGAATCGATTATGGTCAACTGCAACCCGGAAACGGTTTCGACCGATTTTGACGTCGCAGACAAACTGTATTTCGAGCCTGTTTTCTGGGAGCACCTGGAAGAAATCCTCGAGCTGGAAAAACCCGAGGGCGTCATCGTGCAGCTCGGCGGCCAAACCGCCCTCAAACTCGCCGAAACGCTCTACAAAAAAGGAATTCCCATCATCGGCACTTCCTATCCCGACATGGACCTTGCCGAAGACCGGGGCGCATTCTCCAATCTGCTGAAAAGCCTGGATATTCCCTACCCCAACTACGGCGTAGCCGACGATGTCGACGAAGCCATCCAGATCGCCCATGAGGTGGGATACCCCGTTTTAGTTCGCCCTTCGTACGTGCTTGGCGGGCAAGGCATGCGCATTGTCATTAACGACCAGGAACTGGAGCGCCACGTGCTCATGATTTTCAAGCATATGCCGGAGAACCGGGTGCTGATCGACCACTTCCTCGACCGGGCCAAAGAGGCGGAGATCGATGCCATTTTTGATGGAGAGCAGATCCATATCATGGGGATTATGGAACACATCGAGCCGGCGGGTATCCACTCTGGCGACAGCTCCGCAGTGCTCCCGACCTACAGCCTCTCTGTAGAGGCGGTGAATACGATGGTGGAGTATACAGAGAAGCTGGCCCACGCATTGAACATCCGGGGATTGATCAATGTACAGTTTGCGATAAAGGACAACAAAGTATACGTTATCGAAGCCAATCCGAGGGCTTCCCGCACGACGCCTTTTATCGCCAAAGCCTACAAAGTACCCTATTTGCAAATTGCCACCAAGGTGATGCTGGGCGCCCACAAGCTTCGGGATTTCGATATTAAGCCCCAGCCAAGCGGGTTTGCGATCAAGGTGCCGGTTTTTTCTTTTGACAAATTCCCGAACGTCGATAAAAACCTGGGGCCGGAGATGAAATCTACAGGGGAAGAAATTCGTTTTATCCGGGACTTGAGCGACCCCTTCTTCCGGGAACTCGACCGGCAGCGGAATATGTACCTTTCCCGGTAGGATTTTTATCTTATGTAGTTGACCCTATATTCCATCCGGCCTTATCCAGCACAAACGTTTTCCATGCGTAAACCTTTTGCCCTTGCATTTTTCCTGGCTTTCCTGGCCAGCGCCTGCGGCCCCCGCTACCTGCTCAAAGAGACCCGGCAACTCGAGGGGGAAACCTGGAGCTATGCAGACAGCCTTTCTTTCCAGGCGGCTATCCGGGATACCGCTCGAATTTACGACATCTCCCTCCTGGTAAAACACCAGACCAGCTTCCACTTCCAGAACCTTTATCTCCGTATCCATACCGGGTTTCCCGACGGAAAAAAGCTGACCCAGGTATTGTCCCTGGAGCTGGCGAATAAAGCCGGAAAATGGCAGGGCGCCTGCAGGGGAGACCACTGCACGCTGGAGGTTCCGATCCAGTTAAATGCCTTTTTCAATCAAACCGGCGTGCATACGTTTACCTTGGAGCAATACATGCGCGCCGACGATTTGCCTGGAATCTCCGCGCTGGGAATCCGGATAAAAGAAGCGGGCTCCAGGAAATGATCCTGAAGCCCGGCTGCCTTTATCTCAAATTTGCAAACGCGGTTATTTCATCCGAAAATAGTCTTTCATTTTTTCAAAGAAGGTCTTCTCCGAAGCCCCAGGCTGGGGTTGGAAATTGGGCAGCGTGCGGATCTTCTCCAGGAGGTCCTTCTCTTCTGCCGTAACCTTCTTAGGCGTCCAGATATTTACGTGGATGAGTTGGTCGCCACGGACATAGCTTTGAACAGAAGGAAGCCCCTTTTCCCGGAGCCGCAGGATCTTTCCGGCTTGGGTACCGGGAGGGATCTTGATCTTTACTTTTCCTTCCAGGGTAGGCACGTCGGCGGAAATTCCGAGGGCGGCGTCGGCAAAGTTCAGATATAGTTCGTAAACCACATTTTGTCCGTCCCGCTGAAGGAATTCATGGGTTTTTTCTTCGATAGTGATCAAGAGATCGCCCGGAGGGCCGCCTTTATGCCCGGCGTTGCCTTTATTGCGCAGAGAAAGCTGCATCCCTTCCTCTACGCCTGCCGGGATTTCAATCTCCAGGGTTTCCTCCCCCTGAACATGCCCTTCGCCGCGGCATTTGGAGCAGTTGGACGTGACGGTTTGCCCGCTTCCGTCGCAGGTAGGGCAAGTGATGGTGGTTTGCATTTGCCCCAGGAAGGTAGAGCGAACCTGGCGAACGTATCCGGCGCCATTGCAGGTGGCACAGGTGCGCACGGAATTCCGGTCTTTTGCGCCCGAGCCTCCGCACTCATCGCAAGTGACGGATTTTTTGACTTTGATTTTCTTGGTAACGCCGGTAGAAATTTCTTCCAGGGTCAGCGAAACCTTAATGCGCAGGTTGGCGCCTTTGCGCCCGCGCCCGCGCTGCCGTTGGCCAGACCCGCCAAAGAAGGTCCCAAACCCGGAATCGCCGAAGATGTCTCCAAATTGGGCAAAGATATCCTCCATGGTCATGCCGGCTCCGCCGCCGGAAAACCCGCCGCTCATCTCTCCGGCATGGCCATACCTGTCGTAGCGGGCCCGCTTATCCGGGTCGCTGAGTACTTCGTACGCTTCGGCAGCTTCCTTGAATTTCTCCTCGGCCGCTTTATCGCCCGGGTTTTTATCTGGATGGAATTGCACCGCTTTTTCGCGGTACGCTTTCTTTATGCCAGGTTGATCGGCATCCCGGCCTACGCCAAGGATCTCGTAATAATCTCTTTTTGACATATTCAATGATTGCTAAGCGGGAAATTACTTGCCCACCACGACTTTGGCGTAACGGATAATTTTGTCCCCTAATTTATATCCCTTTTGTATCGTGTCGACGATCTTTCCTTTCCGTTCATCTGTAGGAACGGGGATCTCCGTGATCGCCTCATGCACTTCGGGGTCAAAAACCTGATCCGCAGTAATCATCTCCTCCAGACCGAGACTTTTAAGCGTGCTGAACAGCTTTTGATACACCAGGAGTACCCCTTCGCTCATCTTTTCCGTACTTCCTTCTTTTTCCGCGTTTTGGCGGGCCCGCTCGAAATCATCAAGTACAGGGAGTAACGTGGTGATCGTATCTTGCGCGGCGGTCCGGAGTAATTCCAATTTTTCCTTTATTGCACGCTTCTTAAAGTTTTCAAAATCGGCGTACACGCGAAGATACTTATCCTTTAACTCTTCATGGTCTTTAACCAGCTTTTCGAATTCAGGGGCTATACCCGGCTTTTCGGCTATCCTCTCTGAAGCGAAGGGCTCCTGGCCTTCTTGTTCTGTTCCCTGATTTTCCATGTTTGGCTGTTCTTCTTCCGTCACCTTGACTCTTTTTTGGGTAAGAATTTTCTTCTTCATGTATACAGCAATTTTTTTGCCAGAACAAAATATACGCCACTTTGTCATAAAAAGGATCTTACAGCCTGTCAAGGATGGCTATTTGACGTTTTCTTTCTTGCGCAGCAGGTCATCGATTTCAGCAGGGTCCGGATTGACCCGGATGATGGCGCCCTTGGGATTCAGGAGAAAGGAAGTTGGCAGTTGACGCACTTTATATGCCTGAGCCAAAGGACCGGTGAAAAACTTCAGGCTTTTACTTTGATCCAGAATATGGTTTTTCCAGATCAGGCCGTCTTGTTCGATAGCCGCTTTCCAATTCTCTGGTTTTCGCTCCACGGCCACGCTCACGATTTCGAAGCCAGACGCATCCGAAAAAGCGCGGTTTTCGAACCTGATGTACAACTCCCTGAGCTCGGCATTCTGTGCGCGGCATGGGCCACACCAGCTTCCCCAGAAATCCAAAAGCACGTATTTTCCTTTGAGGCTGGATAACCGAAATGGGCTGCCATCCATTAAGACTGCTTCGACCTCCGGGGTTTTTTCTCCTTGTATAAATTGGGGTTGAAAATAGAAATACCTTCCGGCAACGATACCTCCGAGCGCAAGGCCGATGACGAGCGCAAACGTTGGAAATGAGATTTTCATGTATTCCTTTGTTTTTTAGTGTATTCAAAAACCAAACGAAACCAGAGTGCCGATTGTTGATTACTTTTGCCGTTGGAATAAACTCTTTTGGAATCTGATGAAAACAATTGATCCGCAATCTATCCCCCATCCCGATCTGCATCAAATCCTCGTCAGCGCTGTAGCCCCCCGGCCGATCGCCTTTGTAAGCTCGATCGATGAAGAAGGAAGGCCTAACCTGGCGCCCTATAGTTTTTTCAACGTGTTTAGTTCCAACCCGCCCATCCTGATCTTTTCCAGCAATCGCAAGGGAACGACCAACGCCATTAAAGATACGCTGCATAATGTAGAAGCGGTAAAGGAAGTGGTCGTGAATGTTGTTCCTTATTCTATCGTATGGCAAATGGCTGTCGCCAGTATAGAATACTCCAAAGGGGAGGACGAATTTGTCAAATCGGGGCTAACCCCCCTGACGTCGGATCTGGTTCGTCCCTTTCGGGTGAAGGAGTCGCCGGTACAGATGGAATGCAAGGTCTTGCAAATCATGCCTCTCGGTGATAAAGGCGGCGCAGGCAACCTGGTTATTTGCGAAATCCTGCGTATCCATATCGATGAAAACGTGTTCGATTCGAACGGAAAAATTGATCCGCACCGGATCGACCTCATGGGGCGCATGGGTAGGGCATTTTACGCCCGCGCCAGCGGAGAGGCGGTTTATACGATCGCGCAGCCTTTTCTCCCGGTGGGAATCGGCTTTGACCGACTCCCTGAATCCGCCCGGAACAGCAACGTGCTCACGGGCAACGAGCTGGGGCAACTGGCGGGAAGGCCCGAAATGCCTGCTGCGGAAACCCTCGAAGCGCTGCGTCAGGAAAAACGGATACAAGACATCCTTTCGGCAAAAAACCCGGTGGAACGCTTACACCAGGAAGTCCGTTTGGAATTGGAAAAAAACCAGGCAGAGCGGGCGCTGAGCCTCGTTTGGCTGGCCGAGCAAACCCTGAACTAAGCCTGCGATCCGAAATCGATCTCGGTATTATCCCCGATATTCAGACTTTGCCGCATCCCGGTAATGGAGGCGTCGTTGCCCACCACGGATTTTTGCAGAATAATCTCTTTAATGGAAGCGAAATTTCCGATGATGGAGTCTTTTACAATGGAATAACTGATCTGAACATTATCCCCAATCGTCACGTGGGGGCCAATGATGGAGTTCGTGATCTCGCATTGGCTGCCTATACTCACCGGATGAATGATGATCGAATTATCGAACGGGGGAAGGTTGGGGGACGCATACCCCTCCCGGTCCAGCAAGATCGCATTCGCTTCCAGAAGCACTTCCTTCTTTCCGCAATTGAACCAGTTGTCGACCTCCACGGTGCTGAATTCCACTTTCTTTTCGATCATGCGCATCAGCGCGTCCGTCAGAGGAAATTCGCCTTCGCTGCGAATATTATTCGCTACGTTGAACTCCAACGACTCGATAAAAACAGGCACTTCTTTGATCCGGTAAAATCCGACCATGGCCAGATTGGATTTGGGAATTCTGGGCTTTTCAATCACTTTGGAGACAAAGCCATCGTCGCCAAATTCCACCACCCCGTATTCTCTGGGGTCCTGGACCTTTTTCACCCCCAGGCACGAAGTGGGTTCCCGGAGAACCCGCTCAAAATCCAAATCGATGATGGCATCGCCGAAAAAGATCATGAGTTCTTCTGCGTCGCGGAAATACTCCCGGGCTATATAAAGCGCATGGGCAGATCCCAGCCGTTCCTCCTGCTGAACAAACTCTTTTTGGATTTCCGGATACGCGTGTTCCACGTAGTCCCGAATCTTTTCGCCCAGGTAGCCGATAACAAAAACGAATTCCTGAATGCCGATGCCGATAAGCTGGTCGATGATAAAAGAAAGGATAGGCTTTCCGGCCACCGGGATCAAGGGCTTGGGCTGAGTATACGTCAACGGGCGCAAGCGAATGCCCGCCCCTGCAACCGGAATAACCGCCTTCATAAAAGCACATATTTGAATACTTTCGAAAGATAGAACAAACACCGGACGCGCACAAGTTCTCAGACTCTGATCTGTAAATCCGGTTCAAATGGGTTTTGGGAAAACGGAAGGATGTCGATTTGAAGGTTTCTGCCCTCCACTTCCCGGTTCGCAACTTCCTGAATCAAAGAAGCCAAATGGGCTTGATCCGCTTGCAGCCCCATCCAGCAAATCATCGATACCCGGAAATCCATCAGTTTCCGCGCGTGGGTCCAGAAATACCACTCAGGAGCAGCCTGTTTCATCCAGGGCAGAAAAGGGTAGGCCAGGCGGTAACCTAACCGGGTTTGAAAGTAGCGGTGGATCAGGTCTATGGCGCGCAGGGTGTCCTGCATTTTAGAGGCCAGTGAAGCGCCAATAGCTTCCGGAGCAGCCAGGCGTTGGGAGATCTGCCGGTAGCGGCGGCCATCCGGATCGGGGAGGTAATTTTTCACTTCCATCAACACGAGGTGATCCCTGTTGTGCATGCCGAGAAAATCCACTCCCTTCAGGCCTGCCCCGCTAAGCCCCTGAAAAAAGGTGTGTTTATCGTAAGGACGAACGAGCCAATTCTGGTTAAAGACAAATGACACCCCGCTCTCCTGAAAAACGACGGGATTAATCGCCACCGGAAAGGGCTGCGGCGCCGCCCACGATCTCCAGGATCTCCTTGGTGATGGATTCCTGGCGCGCTTTGTTGTAACTGATCCGCAGGTCGCGCAAGATCTCGCTGGCGTTCTCCGTGGCCTTATCCATCGCCGTCATCCGGGCGCCGTGTTCCGAAGCATGGGTGTCGAGGTTAAATTTGAAGAACTGGGTCTTCAGGATGCTTGGGATCAGGTATTCCAGGAGCGTAGCCATATCGGGCTCAAAAAGGTAGTTGGCGCGCAGGGAGGTCGTCTTTTGGCCTTCCGTTTTGATCGGGGGGACCGGGAGAAATTGTTCGATTTCAGCGTATTGAACGCCCGCGTTTTTGAACCGCCCGTAGGCTACCTCAATGTGGTCGTATTCTTTTTTCTCAAAAGCAGTCATCAGGCGTTGTGCAACCTGGGAAACGCTATCGAAGCTCAAGTCGCTGAACAGATGCACATAATCGGAGATGATGTTGCAATCCGGGTAGCGTTTCATGAAGAACTCATACCCCCGTTTGCCGATACACAAGATGTCGAGCTTGCCATTGGCGCGAACAGCCGCAAATTTTCCCTGAATAGCAGCCACAGCGGCTTTTTGCACGTTGGTGTTGAAGGCGCCGCAAAGTCCGCGGTTGGAAGTGATCACCACCAGGCAAGCCCGCTCCACAGGGCGTACCTGTCCGTATACCGAAGAGGTTTCTCCTTCCAGATTGGAAAGGATATTGCGCAGCATATGGTTTTGCTTTTCCGCATATGGGCGCATCTGTAAAATAGCCTGCTGAGCCCGGCGCAATTTAGCCGCCGAGACCATTTTCATCGCCTTGGTGATTTGCTGGGTATTGACCACCGAGCGGATGCGTTCGCGTACCTCTTTTAAATTAGCTGCCATCGGAATATGATACTAAAAGCAGTGTTGCCGGCGCAAGCTAAACCAAGTCCGGCAACGCTGTATGATCAATTTGACTATTTTTTAAACGTTCCCGCCAACTCCGACGCCAAACTGCGAAGCTGATCGGTATCTTCTTTTTCCAGTTTGCCGGCTTTGAAGTTTTCCAGCACCTGAGGGAAGCGGTGTTCCAGGGTGGTGAGGAAAGCGAGTTCAAAATCGTGCACCCGGTTCACGGGGATATCCTTGAGCAAACCGTTGGTGCCCAGGAAGATAATGGCCACCTGTTTTTCTACGGAAACCGGAGAATATTGGGGCTGTTTGAGAATCTCTACGTTGCGTTTGCCTTTTTCCAGAACGGCGAGGGTGGATGCATCCAGGTCGGAACCGAATTTGGAGAAGGCTTCCAATTCCCTGTACTGAGCCTGATCCAGCTTCAACGTACCCGCTACTTTCTTCATGGACTTGATCTGGGCGTTCCCCCCTACCCGGGATACGGAGATCCCCACGTTGATCGCAGGACGGATACCGGCATTAAAGAGGTTGGACTCCAGGAAGATCTGCCCGTCGGTAATGGAGATCACGTTGGTGGGGATGTAGGCGGAAACGTCGCCTGCCTGCGTTTCAATGATAGGCAGCGCCGTCAGGGAACCGCCGCCCTTGATCAGTGGCTGTCCTTGTGCATCCCTGGCTTCTTGTAGGGAAGCCGGGAGGTCGTTCATATTGCGGGCAATATCGTCGTTGGCAATGATCTTTGCGGCGCGCTCCAGTAACCGGGAGTGCAGGTAGAAAACGTCGCCCGGATAAGCTTCGCGGCCGGGAGGACGGCGAAGCAAAAGGGAAACCTCGCGATAGGCAACGGCCTGCTTGGAAAGATCGTCGAAAACGATCAGCGCGGGGCGGCCTGTATCGCGGAAGAATTCGCCGATCGCCGCTCCGGCAAACGGAGCGAAGAACTGCAAGGGTGCGGGATCAGAAGCCGATGCCGACACAATCACCGTATAATCCATGGCGCCATACTCCTGAAGGGTACGCGCTACCTGAGCCGTCGTTGAAGCCTTTTGGCCTATAGAAACATAGATGCAATACACGGGTTTACCCGCTTCGAAAAATTCGCGCTGGTTGATGATGGTGTCAATTGCAATAGACGTCTTACCGGTCTGACGATCGCCGATGATCAATTCGCGCTGGCCCCGGCCGACAGGGATCATCGCGTCGATGGCCTTAATACCGGTTTGGAGCGGTTCGGATACGGGTTGGCGATAGATGACCCCGGGGGCTTTGCGCTCCAGCGGCATTTCATATCTGGTCCCGGAAATGGGGCCGCGGCCATCGATAGGTTGCCCCAAAGGGTTAACAACGCGTCCGACAAACCCTTCGCCCACTTCGATGGAAGCAATGCGGCCGGTACGGTGCACCCGGGAACCTTCGCGAATATTATCGCTGGCGCCCATCAAAACCACCCCGACGTTGTCTTCTTCCAGGTTCAGCACGATGGCTTGTACCCCCGTTTCGAACTCCACCAACTCGCCCGATTGCGCGTTATTGAGCCCATAAACCCGGGCAATACCGTCGCCTACCTGAAGGACGGTACCGTACTCCTCGAGTTCTGCCGTATTGCTAAAGCCAGAAATTTGCTGCTTGAGTATTTGGGATATTTCTTCAGGTCTTACATCAACCATGGCTAAAATTTTATTCCCCACGCAGGGGCTGATTTACGATTGAATTGGATCAATATAATATAACGAAGACCGCTGGTTAGCGGGCAACAATTTTCGACTCGTACAGGTTCGTGGTAAATTCCTTTTTCAAATTCGCCAGTTGGTGCTTCAGGGTCGCATCGTACACCTGGTCATCCACCTCCACAATAAACCCTCCAACCAGGGAGGGATCAACTTTTACCACAAATTCCACATGCTCGAATCCGATCGCACTGGCCTCGATCTTCTTTTGCAATACCGTTAGCTGCTCCGGAGTAAGTTCGGTGGCAGAAATGATGCGAACGACAGAGATATGCTTGATTTCCCGGTATTGGTCCATAAATTCCCCGGCGATATCCACCAAATAAGCCTCCCGTTGTTTCGTGGTCAGGATAATCATGAACTTCAACGTGAGTTCGTCCAGTTTGCCGCTGAACATGGCTTCCAGAATGGAGCGTTTGCGGGAATGCTGGATTACCGGGCTTTTCAGGAAATTGACAAAATCTTTGCTTTCGCGGATCAGCTTCTGGATGGCCTCCACGTCTTCCTTGATCCGCTCCAGCCGGTTTTGTTCGACGGCCAGATCGATCAGGGATTTGGCATAACGGGAAGCAACTCGTTTTATAGACATTTGCCTGGTTTTTTAGTGGGCAACAAGGAGGCTCTGATTAGTTCAGTTTAAAATCGTCCACCAGCTTTTGGGCCAGCGTTTCCTGGTTAGCTTTGTCCTTAAGCTGACCAATCAGCAGTTTTTCGGCAATGGAAATAGCCATGGCGCCCACTTCGTTTTTCACGTTGGTCATGACCTCCAGTTTCATATGCTCGATATCGGCTTTTGCCGAAATGACGATTTTTTGCGCTTCCTCTTTGGCCCTTTCTTTGGCTTCCTTGATGATATTATCCTTGGCTTCTTTCGCTTCCTTCAGGATAGCCACACGCTCTTCCTGTGCCTGTTTCAGAAGCTGTTCATTGGTAGTCTGGAGTTGAGCCATTTCTTCTCGGGCGCGTTTGGCCTGGTCGAGCGAATGTTGAATATCCTCCTCCCGTTTTTTAAGGGCGCGCTGGATAGGTTTGAACGCAAACGTACCCAGACCGAACCATACAATGAGGAAAATGAGCATGGTCCAGAAGAAAATCCCAAATTCAGGGAGGATAGGGGAAAATTCAGAAGCCAGAAAAATCATGGTTATTCCCGGTTTTATTGGCAATTAATAATGGACTCTTTTTGGAGTCCGCCCGGCCAACCGCCGGGCGGATTTCCTTTTCGTTGTTGCTGTAAGCGCTTCGATTAAAAGAAGAATGCACCTACGATAGCGAACAGCGCGGCGCCCTCGATAAGAGCTGCTGCGATGATCATCGTCGTACGGATGTCGCCGGATACTTCCGGCTGGCGAGCAATAGCTTCCATTGCGCGGCCTCCAATCTGGCCAATGCCAAGACCTGCGCCAAGTACGGCCAGACCTGCACCTACAGCTGCTAACGTTCCAGTCATGATCGAAAAATTATAATGGTTATAAATAATCAATTTCAACAACGCCTCAGGCACACGCTGGCTCTGCGATGTTTTAGTGATGCGCCTCCTCGTGGTGATGCTCTTCAATGGCCGAGCCGATATACAAGGAGGTCAGCAATGCAAAAATGAAGGCCTGGAGGAAAGCGACGAACAGCTCCAACAGGTTCATAACGACCACAAACAACGTAGCCAGGACGCCGCCGCCAATGGCGCCGCCCAGGTTGCGGCCATTATCCCCAAGGATGAACACCATGCCCACCAAGCACAGAATGATTACGTGCCCCGCCGTAATGTTGGCGAAGAGACGGATCAGCAAAGTGAACGGCTTGATGAAGATACTGGCAAATTCAATCGGCGCCAGCAGGAAACGGATCGGCACCGGAACGCCCGGCATCCAGAAAATATGCTGCCAGTAATGCCTGTTTCCGCTAAAGGTCACCACCAACAACGTAAATAAAGCCAGCGCCATGGTCGTCGCCAGATTTCCCGTAATGTTGGCGCTGCCCGGAAAGATCGGAATCAATCCCATCAAATTGCAAAAAAGGATAAAAAAGAAGAGCGACATGACAAACGGCAAATACCGCTCGTACCGGGGACCAATATTGGGCTTGATCACCTCATCCCGCATAAAGGTAAAGATCGTTTCCATTAACGACTGCAGGCCTCGTGGCGCCTGGCCCTCCCGCCTCGCATACGCGCGCCGTACGCTGATGAAAATGACAAACATCAGAACCACCGCTACCAGCATGGAAAATACATTCTTCGAAATCGAAAAATCGATCCAGGACGATGACTTTAACAGGGTCGAAGGCTTTTCCAACGCGTGGGCTTCTCCGTGGTGGTAGGCGAAGTATTGAAGCCCTTTCCCTCCATCGGGGTTGGCCTTGGCAACCGTGGAGTCGATATGCTCCAGATGCATGCTTTCGTTCCATCCTTTGATCCGCTTCACGTCCCCATGGTCAAGTACGTAGCCGTTCACCACCTGGTGCCCGTGCTCAAATGCACTGGACATAAACACCTCCAGCCCGGCGTCTTTGGAGTATAAAATACAGGGAAGCGGAATATGCACGCTGCCAAAAAGATGGAACTCGTTGGCATCGGCAATGTGTTCCATCACATAGTCGATATACGGTTTTTCCGGCTCCGCTTTCTCGCTGGCATAAGCGGGGATGGCCGAGAGCCCTAGAAAGAAGAGAAGAAAAAAAAGCGCGCGGAATTTCATATATAGCGTTCTATATTTATCGTTTTTCATAAACCGGTGCAAAGGTATATACTTTAAACAGTTTACGAAAAGGAAATCCACTTTTTTTGCCCGGATTAAATAAAAGCCGACCTATTGATTGCCAAATACTTAGAAACAATAATCGACGGTCCCCTTTCTCCTTATCGCGCTATTAAGAAGAACCACCAAAAATACAGCCCCCAACCCCTTAGATTCCCAAATTAAATTTTATTCCCCGCCGTTTTTTGCGTACACTCGCACGTTGAAAGGGGCTCAATCGCCCCAAGCAGAACGCGTTGAACCTTTTTTCACTTCGCTCCTTTTTAAAGGACGTATTAAAGGATGTAGAGGATGTAAAGGATGTAGAGGACTTTCCTCATCGCTAACTTTACATCCTTTACATCCTCTACCTCCTAACAACAAAACGATGATACAAACGGACATCCTCATCATCGGCTCCGGGATCGGCGGTCTTACGACAGCGATCAAGATGGCCGAAGCCCGCCCAGATCTCCAG
This sequence comes from Haliscomenobacter sp., assembly GCA_016707205.1. Classification (GTDB taxonomy): domain Bacteria; phylum Bacteroidota; class Bacteroidia; order Chitinophagales; family Saprospiraceae; genus JADJPL01. The sequence continues at coordinate 43,872 of JADJHZ010000002.1, forward strand.
GTAACTGTTCTGACAAAAACCATTGAAGGAGAAAGCAACACCCGATATGCCCAGGGCGGAGTGGCTGCCGTTTGGGACGAGCAGGTCGACTCATACGGCAAACACAGAGAAGACACTTTGGACGCCGGAGACGGCCTTTGCGACCTGGAAGTGGTTGATATTGTAGTAACCGAAGGCCCGGATCGCGTCCGGGATATCATCCGTTGGGGAGCTCGGTTTGACAAAAAAAAGGACAATCTGTACGACTTGGGAAGGGAAGGCGGCCACTCGGAAAACCGCATCCTGCATTATAAAGACCTCACGGGATGGGAGATTCAGCGAACCTTGATTGAAAAAGCGAGCCAAATCCCAAACATTGAGGTGCACGAACACTATTTTGCCGTTGACCTGATCACCCAGCACCACCTGGGATACGCCGTAACGCGGCTCATGCCCGATATCGAATGCTACGGCGCATATGTACTCAACAAACGCACCGGAGCGATTGAAACCTATCTGGCCCGCACCACGATTCTGGCCACCGGTGGCGCCGGGCAAGTGTACCGGGCAACGACCAATCCCGTCATCGCGTCGGGAGATGGGATAGCGATGGTCTACCGCGCCAAAGGCTGGACCGAAAACATGGAATTTGTCCAGTTCCACCCGACGGCCTTATTCAATCCCGGCGGGGAAAATCCCGTGTTTCTGGTATCTGAAGCCGTGCGCGGCTTTGGAGGCATTCTGAAGTCCCGCGAAGGAGAAGAATTTATGGACAAATACGACCGCCGCGGCTCCCTGGCGCCGCGCGACATCGTCGCCCGTGCGATCGATAACGAAATGAAACTCCGGGGGGAGGAATGTATGTTCCTGGATTGCCGGCATCTGGACATGAAGGACTTTATCGCTCATTTCCCGACCATTCACGATAAATGTCTAAGCATAGGCATCGATCCGGCCAAGGACATGATCCCCGTAGTGCCTGCCTGCCACTACTTATGCGGCGGAATAAAATCTGATGTATACGGGCGTACGTCCATTAACCGCCTGTATGCCGTTGGAGAATGCACCAGTACCGGCCTGCATGGCGCAAACCGCCTGGCTTCCAATTCCCTGCTCGAAGCCTTGGTGTTTGCCAAACGAATAGCCGATCACTGCCTCCAAACTATTGACCAGCAAGCCATCCAAAGCGGCATACCGGGGTGGAATGCCAGCGGTACCACCGATCCGAAGGAAATGGTACTCATCACGCAAAGTGTCAAAGAACTTAAGGAAGTCATGAGCAGCTACGTTGGGATCGTACGATCCAACGTACGTTTGAAACGGGCCCTTGACCGGCTTGCCCTGCTTTACAATGAAACGGAGGAGTTGTACCATACGACCACCATCAGCCCCCAACTTTGCGAGCTGCGCAACCTGATCACCATTGGATACCTGATCACACGCTCTGCAAGCATGCGCAGGGAGAGCCGGGGACTCCACTATACCACCGATTTTCCAAGCAAACAGGAATTCATTCAGACCATCATCCTATAGGGGTTTCCGGCGGTACATGGGGAATTGGGCGAGCCCCCAACGTTGCATCAGGTGCATCAAAGACACCCGCAGAACCCCCATTCCGTACTTCACGCTGCGGCGGAAGTTGATGGACGAAGCCTCCTCAAAGTATTTCGTTGGGCAGGTTACTTCCGCGATATGGAAACCGGCATAGATGATCTGGGATAACATCTCGTTGTCGAAAACGAAATCGTCGGAATTATTTTCAAAGTCTATGGTTTCCAGTACCTCCCTGCTAAAGGCCCGATAGCCGGTGTGGTATTCAGACAGTTTGTACCGCACAAGCACATTCTGAGTGAATGTAAGAAACCGGTTGGCGATGTATTTGTAGAAAGGCATTCCTCCGGAGAGCGCCCCTTTCCCCAGGATGCGGGATCCCAACACCACTGGATATAGCCCCTCCCCGATAATATAGGCCATAGGTGCAATAAGCTTGGGGGTGTATTGGTAGTCGGGATGCAGCATGATCACGATGTCGGCGCCCAGATCGAGCGCGTGCTTGTACAAGGATTTCTGGTTTCCGCCATACCCCTTGTTGTTTTCGTGCGTAATCACATGGCGGATTCCTATGCTGCGAGCCAGCTCCGTCGTGTTGTCTTTACTGGCGTCGTCGCAGAGGATGATCTCGTCGACAAGATCCAAAGGGATTTCTTGATAGGTTTTTTCAAGGGTTAGCGCTGCGTTGTATGCCGGGAGCACCACAACTACTTTTTTGCCGTTCACCATTCCGTGAAATTTTCGGCAAAAATAGCAAATTATTAAGCGGCTGTATTTCCCCTCACCGATGAGGAGGCGTTATTTCTGTTTACCGCGTTCAATTGATCGATTAACGACCGGATTTCTTCTCGAACGAACCGGGCCAGCTCGGCAATGTACTCCTGATCAAAACGGAATTCGATTCCGGCAGCCTGATAGATCGCGCCAATAGAGCGGGTATGGCCGAGCTTAAGGGCCCGGACGTAATCCTTGATCGCCTGCGCTGGGGTTTCGCGATAGCGTTTCCATATGGCAATAGCGCCAAGTTGAGCTATTCCATATTCGATGTAATAGAACGGCACCTCGAATATATGAAGCTGCTTGTGCCAAAGGAATTCCATATAGCGCTCCAAATCGCTGTAGTCGACCACTTTGGAGGAAAATGCCTTCAGGATGGTCAGCCATTCCGCCTTGCGTTCTTCCCGGGTGTGCTGAGGATGCGCGTACACCCAATGCTGGAATTGGTCGATGGTTGCGATCCAGGGAAGCACCTTCAACACATTTTCCAATTGGTTGATGCGTGCCCGGATCAGATTGGCTTCATTGGGGAAAAAGACCTGCCAATGATCCATCGCCAGCAGTTCCATGGTCATCGCTGCTAATTCGGAAACCTCAGAGGGGAAGCGACGGGAAGAAATCAGCTCCAGATTGCGCGTCAGGTAAAAATGAATGGCATGCCCGCTTTCGTGCATCAGGGTGCGCAGATCGTAAAGGGTCCGGGTAGCATTCATGAAAATGAACGGAAGTTTCGTCAGTTGAAGCGGCATATTGTAGCCGCCGGGCTTCTTCCCTGGCCTGGACTCCAGATCCAGCATCCGCCTTTCCCGCATCAGGGAAATGATCCGGCCAAAATCCGGATGGATTTTCGACAAGCATTCGATGCCTTTGCTTAATAAATCCTCCGCGTCGGTAAACGGGTGAAGCGGTCCTTCCCCGCAGGCGTCAATGTTGAGGTCCCAAGGCCGAAGTTGGTCGAGATCCAGTTGCTCTCTACGAGCCAGATTGAGCTCGTCCAGAATGGGAATGATCTCGCAGGCGATAGATTGGTGGAGCTGGAGGCAATCCTCGGGTAGATAATCGAACCGATTTAACAGACGAAACGAATAATCCCGAAAGTTTTCAAATCCGGCGTTGCGCGCCATCTGGTCCCGCCGTTGAACCAACTCGTCAAATAAGCTTTCCAGGGCCTGGGTGTCCTCCAGAATGCGCTCATTGATCTTGGTATACACCTGTTGGCGGCGGGCTCGGTCTGGCTCTTCCAGTAGAACGCTGGCTTTCTGGAGCGTCATTTGCTTGCCGTCAACGCCAATGGTCATTTGCGAGAAAATACGCCCGTACTCCTTGGTTTGAAGCTGATTTCGGTTTGGATAGGCACATTGTCTTCGCAGAACAATTGCACCGCGTTTTTAACCAGCCGGAGGTAGGTCGTATATTGGGAAGAACGCATGCGGTCCAAAAAGGCAGAATGCACCAGGCGCTGGTTTAACTTCTGCTCAAAGGAAGCCATGTGAGGGAAAATATTTTGGACGGCATGGTGGTAGTTTTCCACCGCCTGCTGGTCTCCGCTATTCAAAGAAAGCAAAATATATCGCCAGGAGAACGATTCGCTGAGGAATGCATCCAGCTCGCTTTTATCCAGGATCCATTGCCGGAGATCCTCTTCTTCAGCGATCTCTCGTTCGTCCAACTCCTGAAAATACGGACGAATATCTTCCCATTGCTCCAAGCGAAGATCGGAAGGAAGAAAACCGTTCGTCCTGGCCAGCGCTACGTCTGCCTTGGTCATAGCACAGATTGAGGTTACCTATAAAATACACCTTTTGATGGCGGCAAGCCGCCCTTCAAAGGCTCATTGGCAAAGCAGACGACCCGGCTGGTTACTCTTCCTCCTCGCTGTCGGTGGCTTCCTCCGGCTCGTTCAATAAATCACGCTCCTGAAGGAAGGAGAACCATTTAATGACTTTCTTGATGTCTCCAGTATGCACCTTGTCCCGGTCGTACTCGGGTAAAATTTCCGAAAAATAGCGGTGAAGTTCGTCTGCCGGCGAGCTTGGATCCACCACGGGATTAGCTTCCTGCTTGTCGGCTATACTTTTAAATACCGCTTTCAATTCGGTGGTTTCTCCGTCGTTGGTGAAAATCCCGATGGATGCCAAAGGAGTGAACTGATTACCTCTTGAAGGGACAAACTTTCGCTTGCCGTTGTTTAAATCCTCAAGAATCAGCCCGTTGTTGCGGTTAGCCACCAGCTTGAAAAGCCCGGACATGCCGCTGACTGCGACAAATTTTTCCAAATCCATAGTAATTATTACATTTTGCACCCGCAAAGGTAATAACAAATGTGGATTGAACCGGCTCTAAACAAAAGGGATTACCAACACCGTGAAGGGAAACCTGGTTGGTAGAATAGCATGTAGATTCTCAAACGCTTCAGAAGCTAAAAGTAAATAAAAACCGGTAAGAACGCAACCTATTTTTCTTAATCAATTTATTTTTATTTATAAGGTATTGATTAATAATCAAATAATTTTTTCAAATTTTCTTTTAAGCGGTTGACCGGCAAAAATTGGTCTTCGAGCTTTCTGGAAAAAGGCACCGGCGAATCGAGGGAAGCAACCCGCATAACTGGCGCGTCCAGGTGTTCAAACTCGTGTTCGGAAAGGAAAGCGGCAATTTCGGCGCCAATTCCTCCCGTAAGGGTATCTTCATGAAGCACCAGGACTTTTCCGGTTTTCCGGGCGGTTGCGCGCAGCGCTTCGTAATCCAGAGGAAGCAAGGTGCGCAGATCCAGGATTTCCGCATCGAGGTTCATTTCTTCTACCGTCTTTATCGCCCACTGAACGCCCATGCCATAGGTGATGATACTGAGGTCTTGTCCGGACCGGACAACCTGAGCCTTCCCGATTTCCACGGTATAATATCCATCCGGAACGGCCGACGACACGCTGCGGTACAAGGCTTTATGTTCGAAATACAGGATGGGGTTGGGGTCTTCAAACGCCGCGAGAAGCAGTCCCTTCGCATCCGCCGGGTTGGACGGATAGAGGACTTTCAGCCCTGGCGTATGGAAGAACCAGGCTTCGTTGCTTTGGGAGTGGAAAGGTCCTGCACCCGTACCTGCTCCGGTTGGCATTCTTACCACCACATCGGCATGCTGCCCCCAGCGATAATGCAATTTAGCCAGGTTGTTGATAATCTGGTTAAAGCCGCAGGTAACGAAATCTGCAAACTGCATTTCCACCATCGCCTTAAATCCCTTAAGACTTAACCCCAGAGCAGCCCCTACAATGGCGCTTTCGCACAAAGGTGTATTGCGAACCCGCCCGGAGCCAAATTGCTCGACAAAGCCTTCCGTCACTTTAAAAACGCCTCCATAACCGGCGATGTCCTGCCCCATCAGCACGAGGTTATCGTGGGTTTCCATGGCCTGGCGCAACCCGTCGGAAACCGCATCGACAAACCGGCGAACCGTTGTGGGCCCGTTGAGTGGGGCCGGGGTTAGGGTCTGCTGAAAAGGAGCATATACGTCGGCCAGTTCTTCCTGCTCACTGCTTTGCGGCTCAGGCGCCGCCTCGCCTTCCCGGATTCCAGATTCGATCTCCTTTTTAATCGCTTTCCGGATTTCAGCGATCCGGGTTTCGGTCAGAACGCCGGTCTCGAGTAAGTAGCGTTCGTAGGTTGCAATCGGGTCTTTTACCGCCCAGGCTTCCATCAAGTCCTTTGGAACATACTTGGTTCCGGAGGCTTCTTCGTGTCCGCGCATTCGGAAGGTCATGCACTCCAGCAAAACCGGGTGAGGGTTTTCCCGCATTTCAGCAGCCAGCATGGAAACCGTGCGGTATACTTCAAGGATGTTGTTCCCATCAATGGTGAGCGAGCGCATGCCGTACCCTTTGCCCCGGTCGGCCAGATATTCGCATCGAAATTGTTCATTAATGGGAGTGGACAACCCATATCCGTTATTCTCGATGAGAAAAAGGACCGGCAACTGCCACACGGAAGCCACGTTCAAGGCTTCATGGAAATCGCCCTCGCTGGTGCCGCCGTCGCCGGAAAAGGCCAGGGCTATCTTTTTTTCCTGCTTCAACTGATGCGCAAGGCCAACCCCATCGGCTAAAGCAAGCTGGGGCCCCAGGTGGGAAATCATCCCTACAATATGGTGCTCCATCGATCCGAAGTGGAAGGAGCGCTCCCTGCCCTTGGAAAATCCATCGGCTTTGCCCTGCCATTGGGCGAACAACCGGCCAAAGGGCATTTTGCGCACCGTGAATACGCCCAGATTCCGATGAAGCGTAAAAACCATCTCATCCGGGTCCAGAGCCATGGCCGCCCCAACGGATATGCCCTCCTGCCCAATCCCTGAAAACCATTTGCTGATTCTCCCCTGCCGCAGCAGAATCAGCATCTTCTCTTCGATCATCCGGGGAAAAATCAATTCGCGATAAAGATCGATCAGGCGCGCATCCGTCAAGCCGGCACGGTCGAACGTCATAGGGAGAAAAGGCGTTGCAGGCATATCGGTAGGTATTTGAGCGAAATTTAGGGCCTTTTGCAGATCTTTAAAATCATTCCACGTAAAAGCGCCTTATTTTGCTTTTTTTCTGGCATTTTAGGCCGTAAATTTTTGTGGTCATGAACAAAATGGGTTTTTGCTGGGGCCTTTACGCGGGCTTGCTTCTCCTTACTGCCTGTCATAAAGAGGGGGCGTCTTCCGGTGCAGAAGACGAACGGTATGTGCCTCGGGGGCAGGCTATTCAGTTCTCTACTCCAGATTCCAAAGGGGGGCAAGGGTATGCCATGCTCACCCGCGACCCTTCTTCCAAATATCTGGTGCTATTCCACGAGTGGTGGGGCCTGAACGACCAGATCAAAAAAGAAGCAGAGCGGTTGTACGACAGCCTGGACCAAAAGGTCAATGTACTGGCGCCGGATATGTACGGCGGGAAGCTGGCGTCCGACGAGAAAGAAGCCGGGCGTTTAAAGGCTGGCCTTACCAAATTCCGGGGAGAAGCGATCGTCAATGGCGTTTTTGGTTATGCCGGCCCCAAGGCCGAATATGTCTCCATGGGATGGGGTTTGGGCGGCAATTGGGCGCTTCGCATGGGGGTGTTGGGCAATCACCAGGTCGTTGGCGTCGTCATGTATTATGGGGTAGCAGACCAAAACGTGGAAGAATTTAATCCGCTGGAAGCAGACGTGCTTGGGATTTTTGGAAAGAAAGATAAATGGGTTACTCCTGAGTTAGCCGGGCGGCTGGACACATTAGCCAAAATAACAAGAAAGCAGGTGGAGACCCATCAATTCCATGCCGCTCATGCGTTTGCCAATCCGAGCAATCCCAAATATAACCGCAAAGCGGCCGAGGAAGCGAACGCGCTCGCTTTAGCTTTTATACGAAAGAAATTCAGGTAGTAGACGGTTAGTTGCGCTCCGGGTCGTTATTCTTTTTTGGGGGCGCTTCCTCGTTTTTTCCGAAAAGGATCTTGCTCCACTCCTCTTTCCGTTTCTCCCGGTCCTGCACCCGTTCATTAAAACGGATCATGCGGTTGATGTACTGGCTGTCCGGCTCATTGGGCCTTTGAGGGCGAAGGCGAACCGGGAATTCCTTCTGCTCCTCGCCGTTAAGTTCGGCCTGAAGCATTTGGAAGAACTGCATATCGCCCATATTCTGGAAAAGGGAATCGTAGCCGGTCGAGTCCGGATGGACAAAAGGAGGGCAAGCCATGGCTGCCGCAACGCTGTCGGGCAAAGGAGCAAACCGGGCATTTTTCCAGGATTGATATCGCCGGTCGTTGTAAACCCGGCGCATAAACCCGCCGAAAATCGGAAGCGCGGTATTGGCGCCCTGCCCGTTGGCCAGGGAACGGAAGTGTACCGACGGGGATTCGGCGCCAACCCAGGCGCCGGCAACCAATCGAGGGGTGATTCCGACAAACCAGCCGTCGGACTGGTTTTGGGTGGTGCCGGTTTTTCCTGCCAGGTCGACATTGGAAAGGCCATAACGCCAGCGCAACCGGCTGGCGGTGCCGTCCTCGACGACGCTGCGAAGCATGTGAATCATCTGACCGGCCGTTTGTTCGGAAAGGGCGCGCACCTTCGCCGATGGGGCGTCGAAGGTTACCAGCACCTCCCCATCCGCCGTCTCGATGCGATCGAGGTAGTGAATTTCCGGTCTTACCCCCCCGTTTCCGATCGTACCAAAGACCTGCACCATATCCATCAAGCTGGCCTCTGCAGTGCCCAACGCCAGAGAGGGTCCTTTGGGAATCGAGCCGTTGATGCCCATCTTTTCCGCCAGGTTGCGCACCGGCCCAACGCCGGTTTCCATAATCAACTGAACCGAAACGGTGTTTACCGAATGCGTCAAGGCGCCTTCCATGGAGTAATACCCCCCATATTGTCCGTCGGCGTTTTCCGGCGTCCAGTTTTCAAATTCTTCGTACGTCAGCAATTCGTTCGGGAATAACTGGCAAGGGTCTATGCCCGCCTCGAGGGCCTGGGCATACACGATTGGCTTGAAGGTGGATCCCACCTGACGGCGCGATTTCACGTGATCGTACTGAATGTGGGCAAAATCAATCCCCCCTACCCAGGCTTTGACCGCTCCGGAAGACGGGTCCATGGCCAAAAAGCCCATGTTGAGCAGACGCAAATAGTATTTAACCGAATCCAGGGGGCTCATCTCCATTTCTTTAATTCCTTCCTCCCAGCTGAAAACCGTCATTTTTTGGGGTTCGTTAAAGATCTTTGCGATCTCTTTTTCCGACATTCCTCTTGCTTTCAACTCCTTATACCGGGGCGTGTTGCGGACCATCGTTTGCAGCACTTCCGGTTTACCCCAGGGGTCTCCCCGGCGCCATTCCCGGTTAAAGGTAGCCTGCAGCTGGGGCATATGCTCAAATACCGCCTGTTCCGCATACCGTTGCAGGCGGGCATCGAGGGTGGTGTAGATTTTCAGGCCGTCGCTGTAGAGATTATACGGCGTGCCATCCGGTTTTTTGTATTCCCGGAGAATTTTCTCGAGTTCCAGCCGCAGATGTTCGCGGAAATAGGTGGCTAACCCCTCGGAATGGCTATCGACGGAATAGGTAAGCTTCATGGGAATAGCACACAGAGAATCGGTTTCTTCCAGCGTCAGATATCCGTACTTTTGCATCTGACGGAGTACCACGTTTCTGCGATCCTGGGAGCGTTCCGGATGTCTCACCGGATGGTAAAGACTTGGCCCCTTCAGCATGCCGATCAGGACGGCGGCTTCTTCTACCTTCAGGTTTTGGGGAACTTTGGCGAAAAAGCGGTGCGCTGCAACCTTTACGCCGTATATATTATCGCTAAATGGAACGGTATTCAGATAAAGCCCCAATAATTCTTCCTTGGTATAGAGTTTTTCAAGCCGCCGGGCAGTAAACATCTCCTTGAACTTATTGACGATCATCGAGAACCTGCCGAAGTGCTGCCTGGGATACAAGTTTTTGGCCAGTTGCTGGCTCAGGGTGCTGCCTCCGCCAGAAGATTCGCGGGACAGGAGAACGGATTTTACCAGAACCCGCATCATAGCCCTCAAATCGATCCCCCTGTGCTGGGTAAACCGGGCGTCTTCGGTGGCAATCAGGCCATTGACCATACTAGCCGGGATCTCCTCCAGATCGGCGTTCACCCGGTTCTGGATAAAATAGCGGCCTAAAATAGCGCCATCAGCGGAATAGACCTCTGAAGCGTTGCTATTGCGAATATCTTTTAATTCCTTTCTTGTAGGTAATGGCCCAAAAGCGCCGTTATAAATCAGGAGGGCAAAAATTTGAAGAAAAATGGCTATTCCTTTAACCAAAATGACCCCATAAACGCCCCATTTGATCCAATTCGGAGGCCATGAAAAAAGGTCCTTTAATTCCTGACGCAGGAAAGAAAGAACGGATTCTGCGATTTGCTGAGTTGATTTTCCCAGACCGTTAAGATGGTATCCCTTCATGAATACTATTTGCTTTTTCCGCAACAACTGCCAATACAACGCTTTTCAGCCCTGGGTGTTGCCCCGGTTTTCTTTTGCAAATATAAACAAATTGTGTCTTTCTTGTTGCTTTTCCGCTCCTGGTATACTTGACAGAAATACGTTTGGTGCAATTAGGCAGGGATTCCCTTTTTGGGGATGCAAGGGGTAAAGGCGGCAATTGCGCCAAACCAGACTCTAGGGAGTATACACAAAAAGGGCTGTCTTTATCCTGGGCAGGACCAAGACAGCCGCTTTGTCTTCTAAAGAGCCCCCCTTAAAGGATTACATCATATCGTCGTAATCTCCTCCATGCATCGGCGCCGCTTTTCTCTTTTCCGGTTTTTCGCTGATTGCGCAATCGGTCATAAGTACCATGCCGGCAATCGATGCGGCGTTTTCCAGGGCGATACGGGTTACCTTAGCCGGGTCGATAACGCCAGCGGATTTGAGGTCCTCGTACTTATCGGTGCGGGCGTTGTACCCATAGCTGTCTTTTCCGTTGAGAACGCGTTGGAGTACGACAGAGCCCTCCACTCCGGAGTTTTCTGCGATCGTGCGCAAGGGCGCTTCCAGGGATTTGCGGACGATATCCACGCCAATCTGCTCGTCTTCGTTGACGCCTTTTACGCCGGCCAGGGATTTGATCGCCCGAACCAAGGCAACGCCACCGCCGGTGACGATCCCTTCTTCAATCGCGGCGCGCGTAGCGTTCAGCGCATCGTCTACCCGGTCTTTTTTCTCTTTCATCTCTACTTCCGTAGCGGCGCCTACATAGAGCACGGCAACCCCTCCGGCCAGCTTGGCCAGCCGCTCCTGGAGTTTTTCCCGGTCGTAGTCAGAGGTTGTATTCTCGATCTGAGCTTTGATCTGGTTGGTGCGGGCTTTGACCATCTCCTCGCTGCCGGAGCCATTGACGACGGTGGTGTTATCCTTATCAACCGTGATTTTTTCGGCTTGGCCAAGCATGTCCACTGTGGCATTTTCCAGTTTGTAGCCCTGCTCTTCGCTGATCACGGTGCCGCCGGTCAGGATAGCGATATCCTCCAGCATTGCTTTGCGGCGGTCGCCAAAACCAGGGGCTTTTACAGCGACCACGTTGAGCACCGAGCGCAAGCGATTGACCACCAGGGTGCTGAGCGCCGATCCGTCCACGTCTTCCGCGATGATCAGCAGAGGGCGGTTCATCTGAGCCGTTTTCTCCAGAATGGGAAGTAATTCCTTGACATTGGAGATTTTCTTGTCGTGGATCAGGATAAACGCATGATCGTATTCCGCGATCATGTGCTCGGTGTCCGTGACGAAGTAAGGGGAAAGATAGCCGCGGTCGAATTGCATGCCGCTGACTTCTTCGATGTACGTTTCGGTGCCTTTGGCCTCTTCAATGGTGATCACGCCGTCTTTGGACACGCGCTTCATCGCGTCGGCAATGAATTCGCCAATCTCGTCGTCGTTATTGGCGGAGATACTGGCCACCTGCTTGATCTTATCGTAGTCATCGCTGATCACTTCCGCTTGCTGGCGGATATGCTCAATGGCAACCGCAACCGCTTTTTCAATTCCCCGCTTCAAATCCATGGGGTTTGCACCTGCAGTGAGGTTTTTCAAGCCGGCAGTGATCATTGCCTGAGACAGCACGGTCGCTGTCGTGGTACCGTCGCCGGCGAGGTCGGAGGTTTTGGAGGCTGCCTGCTTGAGCAACTGGGCACCCATATTCTCCAGAGGGTCTTCCAGTTCAATTTCCTTGGCTACCGTAACCCCATCCTTGGTAACTTGTGGCGCGCCGAATTTCTTTTCCAACACGACGTTACGGCCTTTGGGGCCAAGGGTTATGCGCACGGCGTTGGCCAATTTGTCAATACCGCGCTTGAGTCTTTCCTGAGCTTGGTTGGACAATGAGATTTCTTTAGCTGCCATATCGTTTGTTTTTTGGCGTATTTAAGTTAAATGGTTAAGAGGGAGGGATGCCCTCCGGAGCGCGTTAAAGAATGACCAGGATGTCATCTTCGCGCATGATCAGGTACTCTTGTCCCTGGAAATCGACTTTTTGCCCGGCGTATTTTCCATAAAGAACGAGGTCGCCCACCTTAACGGTCATCAGGTTGCCCTCTTTTCCAGGGCCAACAGCAACGACTTCTCCTCGCTGGGGCTGTTCCTTTGCCGTATCGGGGATAATAATCCCGCCTTTCGTTGTTTCTTCGGCGTCCGCTGGTTTGATCACAACGCGGTCATTGATCGGTCGCATCGAAAATTCAGCCATTTTGTCTATTTTTTTTACCTAATGAAAATTGAGAATTGCACGATCGATTTTTTCCAAAGGAAAAACGATCTGTTCTCCTACCTGCAATTGGAATGCCAAACTGGAAAACAGCCCAGGATGGCAGAGCAAGCTGACAAAATGACCTGAATCCCGAAAGCAGATTTAACCCGGACTTAACCCCCAGGAAAAAAGATTCTGTTTTCTTTGGCTTGACAAGTCTATTGCCTGTCTTCTTGATCCGAAATCCTTTATCTATGACGCTCCGCCATGCTTTCTGGTTTTTCCTTCTGTTTGGGGCCATCGGTCTTTCCTGTACCAACCGGTCCAGCCAATCCTGGGTCATCCTGGCGCCCGCCGAGAATTTGCCTGTCTCCATCGATAAGTCCGGGCGAACGGTTTTGCCAAATGGCCGTTTCATCCGCCCCTACGGAAAAACGGTTACCGTAGCGCCGCATCCGTTCGGGTTGGTATTAAGCCCGGATGGAAAAACGGCGGTCACAGCGAATTCGGGCACTTCTCCCCTCTCCATTTCTATTTTAAACGGCGTGCATTCCGGGGCGCCCCAAATTCGTCAGATCCCGGAAGGCGCCAAAACCGATAAAGGGATATTGGCTTCGGTGTTCATGGGGCTGGCCATCCCTCCCTCCAGCGACCGGGTGTACGTGGCCGGGGGCCAGGAAAACTGCGTGTATTACTTCGACCTGCGCACCGGCGCTAAACTGGGTTCGATTTCGCTCCGCACGGAAACCACTGACCATGGCTACATCGGAGACCTCGCCCTCGATAAAACCGGAAAACGCCTTTATGCGGTCGACCAGATCAACTTCCAGTTGATCTGCATCGACCTGGAAACCGGCCAGGTAGCCTACCGCGTTCCCACCGGCCGCTACCCTTACGGCATCGCCTTGTCGCCCGATGGCAAGGAAGCGTTTGTGGCCAACGTCGGCATGTACGAATACGCCTGGCTGCCCGGGTTCGACCCCAAGCGGCCCGCCGAAACTGCATCCAAAGAAATGCCTTTTGCATATCTTAGCCAAGCCTCCATCAAGGGGATTAAAACCGACAGCATGGAAATCCCCGGCCTTGGCGACCCCAACGCACCGGAATCCTTTTCGGTGTGGACCATTAACCTGGAAGCCCAAAAAGTAAGGGCCAAAACCAAAACCGGGGTTTTGGTGGGGCAGAAACTGGAAGACATCCCTGCCGTCGGGGGCGCCAGCCCCAACTCCGTGACGGCTACCCGGGAATACGTCTTTGTCAGCAATGGAAACAACGACAATATCTCCGTCATCAGCACGGAAAAAGACACGGTGGTAGCCACCATTTCCCTCCAGCCTGATCCGCGCCTGAAAAACTGGCGGGGCGTTATCCCCTTCGGGCTGGCCTTGTCGCCCGACCACCAGCGCCTCTATGCTGCAGAAGCCGGGATCAACGCCGTGGCGGTGATCGACGTAAAAACCCTTCGGGTGCTTGGGCATATTCCGGTGGGGTGGTTCCCTTCCAAGCTGCAGGTGAGCCCCGACGGAAAAACCCTAATTGTGGCCAATGCCAAAGGCTTTGGCAGCGGGCCCAATGGAGGCCAGACATTTAAACCCGGACCGGAAGGAAGCTATATCGGCAACCTCATGAAAGGTTCGGTAACGATCATGGAGATTCCTTCTGACGACCAACTGAACGCGCTTACGGAAGAGGTCGTCCGCAACAATTTCCTTTTTTGCCGGCCGGATGATCCCCGCTTTACCTGGCGGAAAGACCATCCCATTCCGTTGCTGCCTGGCAAAAGCGCCTCCCCTATCCGCCATATCGTTTTTGTTTCCAAGGAGAACCGAACGTACGACGAGGTATTTGGCCAGTTGCCCGGCGGATCGGGAGAACCTCAAATGGCTCGCTTTGGAGAGAACGTTTCGTTTCAAAGCCGCGACGGCAAGCGCCGGCTTGAACACGTCGACGTCATGCCCAACCATTTGGCGCTGGCACGCCGTTTCGCCATTTCGGATAATTTTTACGTCGACGCGGACGTGTCGGCCGACGGGCACCGATGGCTGGCCTGCACCTACCCCAACGAGTGGGTAGAAACCAGCGTAGCAGCCTCCTACGGGGGCAATCAGGGGATGCGGTGGAACTCGAAAGCCCCCGGCAACCTGGCTTTCGTTGGGTCCGGAGGATCCCTTTTCCCAGAGGATTTCAACGAAGCAGGATCCATGTGGGACCATCTCGACCGCCATGGGAAAAAGTTCTGGAATTTTGGCTTTGGGGTCATGTTTGCCCCCCACCTCAGCGACGATCTTGCTTACCCCAGAGGCTATGCCTATGCCATAAATTATCCGGTAACGGAAGCTTTGTTCCGGCAGTCGTCCCGGGAATACCCTACGTACAATATGGCCATTCCGGACCAGTACCGGGTGGATCGGTTTATCGGAGAGTTTAACCAGCGCTGGATGACAGGAAAAGAAGCGCTGCCCCCCGTGCTCACCGTGATCCTGCCTAACGACCACGGCGCCGGCGAACGGCCGGACGCCGGCTTTCCCTTCCTGGAAAGCTATATGGCCGATAACGACCTGGCGCTTGGACGGCTGGTGGAGTTTTTGTCCAACACCCCCTACTGGAAAAATATGGCTATTGTCGTCACCGAAGACGACGCCCAGGGCGGCGCCGATCATATCGACGCCCACCGAAGCCTTCTGATGGTTATCTCGCCCTATGCCAAAAAGGGGTATGTCAGCCACGCGCATACCAGCTTCGGGAGCATTTTTAAAACGTTCTGGAATATTTTGGGAATTCCCTACCTCAACCAGTACGATGCAGGCGCTACGGATCTGGCTGATTTGTTTACCGCTAAGCCCGATGATTCACCCTACCAGGCGATCAAGCCCGATCTCCGGTTATTTGATCCGGAAAAAGCCTATTCTCCGCTCGACAAACGGTTTGACTGGAAAGCGCTTCACCAGGGGCCGGGATTGGACGACGTGAAGTATCTTGTGGAAGAATCCAGGTAGGGCTTGTCTCAAAAGACCGTTTCGGCCCTGGCAGCCAAAAAATATTTTCTTTTTTCAATTCTAATAAAAAATTGCAGAGCAATTTTTTATTAGAATTGAAAAAAGAAAATAAAATTTCATGCCGGTGGCAAAGATTGGTCTTTTGAGACAGACCCGCGTAAACCGTTATGTATGCTTGATCCGCAATATCTGAAAAAAGCGCTGCCCCACTTTAAAGCGGAACTGATTGACCGTTTGGCGGAGGTGGCTGTTCAAAAAATCATCCCTGCCAACGCTGTTTTATTAAGGGAGGGCCAGTACGTACAGGTGGTTCCCCTGGTATTGAGCGGATTGATCAAGGTTTTTGCCCGGCACGATCATAAAGAGCTCCTTTTGTATTATATCCAAGCCGGGGAAAGCTGCATTATGTCTTTTTCCGCCGGATTGGGCAGGGAACCAAGCAAAGTAATTGCCATCGCTGAAGAAGAAACCCATGCGCTGCTGCTTCCCGTGGACCAGGCTGCGCTGATGACCGAACAGTATCCCGACATGAATAAATTATTCTTCCATTTATTCAGTCAGCGGTACGCCGAACTGCTGGACACCATTGGCATGGTCCTTTTTAATAAAATGGACCAGCGGCTATACGAATACCTGCTAAAAAAAAGCCGGCTGGCTCAAAACCGGTTTATAAAAACCTCCCACCGCCAAATCGCCAGCGAACTCGGCACCGCAAGGGAAGTGGTTACCAGAGTCATGAAAAAACTTGAACTGGAAGGAAAAGTCATTCAACACCCCTCCGGAATAGAAATTGTGGAGCGGTGACTGCAGTCACCACTTCGTGGACAAGGAGCGGGTTATCTTTGGCTTCGACTCAAAACCAAATTTTCTTATCAAACTCTTTCGGCTATGAAAAAGAACATGGGCAACACCGACCGCCTGATTCGCGTCGTCATCGCGCTGGTTATTACCGGATTATATCTCACGAACGTGATCCCCGGCACCCTTGGGATCGTGCTCATGGTACTGGCAATTGTCTTCCTGGCAACCAGCCTGATCCAGACCTGTCCTCTTTATCTTCCTTTCGGCATTAGCACCCGCCCGAAGCAAAACAGCTAAGATCAGGGGCCTGCCTCAAAAACCGTTCTTTACCCCTGGCGTAAAATTTTATTTTATTTTTGGCAGCCATTCGCGAGAACAACCTTTTGTGATAGGCCCCTGATCCATCCCTTTTTCCCTGTCTTCCTTTTTTGAGCCTGTTCTTTGCCCGTATATCCGCTCAAATTGTTCGCGGGGCCATGGCCTTCAGCGCTCCCAATGCCTTTTGCCCATCCTTTCTGGCTACGAAAATATGGTCGTGGTAATAACCGGCTACCACATTGCAACTGATTCCCTGTTTCGCCAGTTCGGAAGCAAATGCGGCGGTGAGCCCTACCGCAGACAGGTCCGAGTGTACCTTGAGGGTGATCCAGGCGGCGACAAAATCATAGGAAAAACCCAGGGCATCTGCTTTTTCCCGCTCCAGGATCATGGTCGAACCTTCCTTTTCCCGGAAAAACCCTAACGGACTTGCGTGAAGGTAAGGGGTGTGATCTGGAACAGAAACAAAGACATACTCGCCCGGCTGGAGTGCCGGGGACATCGTTGCGATCAGCTTTTCGAGGTTGCTTTCTCCCTTCATGGCGCTAACTCTTTGAATCAGGACAAAAGTCGCCTGCTTTTTTTGCAATAAGGCGTAATTTTCTCAAAAACCAATCGACGGCTATGCGCATCTATATTGTCCTGTTTCTGGTGTTTGGACTCAGCCGGTTTAGCTTGCCAGCCCAGACTTACTACGTCGCTTTAAATGGCTCGGATCTCAATCCCGGCACGCTCGCCGCGCCCTTTCGCACCTTGAACAAGGCGATCGGCCTGGTAAAGCCTGGGGAAACGATCTTTTTGAGAGGGGGAATCTACCCGCTAAGTGCTTCCGTCATCATTACTTCCAGCGGCAAGCCGGACGCAATGATCGCGTTGCACGCTTATCCGGGGGAGCGGGCCGTTCTGGATGGTTCCGGAATGCCTCTGAGCGCTTCCTATCGCGGTTTCCGGTTAAAGGGAAGTTACTGGCATATCAAAGGGCTGGATATCCGGGGAGCAGGCCACAATGGGATGCTTATAGAAGGAGGTCATCACAACCTGATCGAACAATGCGCTTTTTACCGCAACCGCGATTCCGGCCTTCAACTGAGCGCGGGCGCCTCTCACAACACGATCATCAACTGCGATTCCTACCTCAACGCCGACCCTCCGGATTATGGAGATGCCGACGGCTTTGCCCCCAAACTGGATGTGGGAAGTGAAAATTATTTTTACGGCTGCAGAGCCTGGAAAAACAGCGACGACGGTTGGGATGGGTACCTCCGGGGCGCCAATCACGTCAGCAACCGAATCGAAAATTGCTGGTCGTTCGAAAACGGGTATCTCGAAGACGGAACCGATCCGGGCCCTCAAGCGAATGGGAATGGATTCAAAATGGGCGGTAGCGACGACAAATCCCTCAGCCACACCTTTACCCTTAAACATTGCCTGGCGTTCAAGAATAAAGTAAAAGGGTTTGATCAAAACAGCAATAAAGGATCTATGTTCCTTTACAACTGCACGGGGTACAGCAACAAAGGTCCCAATTTTCAGATCAACCAGGAAGTCGATCCGGGAATGGAGATCGTCGTCAAAAACTGTATCGACCTGGCTGGAAGCCCAAAAATTGCCGCATTCGCCGAACAAGCGCGAAATAGCTGGATGCCCCCATTGACAGCAAAACCAGTGGATTTTTTAAGCCTCGACGACGACGCTGCCTATGGCCCCAGGAAAGCGGACGGCAGCCTTCCGGATATGGCGTTTATGCATCTGGCCCCCAACAGCGGGCTTATCAATGCTGGGATTGATGTCGGATTGCCTTTTAACGGACCAGCGCCCGATTTGGGGTGTTTCGAAACCAACATCACTTCGGCGTCGGGGTATTTGTTTTTAAACAATTTCTTCCTTTCTCCCAACCCCCTGCGAACTGCAGGCGAATTGGGTTTCCAGTTGGACCAATCGGTGCATTGCCAAATCCTGCTATTCGATTCGGCAGGCCGGCTGGCGCAAACCCTGGCGGACCGGGAATTCAAGGCTGGGGAACAGCACCTCCCAATTTCTCCAAACGGGCTTGCTCCAGGGGTATACTACCTGAAAATCCGGTGCTCCAGGAGAGGCAAAATCACCGCCCAGGCGATGAAGGCGGTGGTTATTTCGCCAGAGTAGGCACGTTTCCGCCGGATGGAGAAGGCAACGCTCGTCAGAGGGCCAGCCTTAATTTTTCTCTTAGGGCCAATAGCTCATCCCGAAACTGGGCTGCGGCGAGGAAGTCAAGGTCTTTGGCTGCCTGTTTCATTTTGCGCTCCGTTTCTGCCATCAGTTTTTCCAACTGTTCCCGGGAGAGGTAGCTGATGATCGGGTCTGCAGCCAGGTCGGGGCGGTCGGGTTCGATGTAGGCCTGAGGCTGTTTGCCCCGGATATCGAGAATCGATTTTTGGTTGAGGATGTCTTCTCGGGATTTGAACACGGTCTGGGGAGTAATCCCATTTTCTTCGTTGTAGGCCATCTGGATGGAACGGCGGCGGTTGGTTTCTTCCATCGTTTTCCGCATCGAGTCCGTAATCTTGTCCGCATAAAAAATGACCAGGCCATTCGCGTTTCTGGCAGCGCGTCCCGCAGTTTGGGTCAAAGAACGGTCGTTGCGCAGGAACCCTTCTTTATCGGCATCCAGGATGGCGACAAGCGATACCTCCGGCAAGTCGAGCCCTTCGCGAAGCAAATTCACGCCCACCAACACGTCAAACTCGCCCAGGCGCAGATCGCGAATGATCTCCACCCGCTCCATCGTTTCTACTTCGGAATGGATATAGCGGACCTTGACGGACATTCGCGTCAGGTATTTGGTCAGTTCTTCGGCCATGCGCTTGGTGAGGGTGGTCACCAGCACGCGCTCCTGACTCTTAATGCGTTCGTCAATTTCTTCCAGCAGGTCGTCGATCTGATTGAGGCTGGGGCGCACTTCAATGGGAGGATCAAGTAAGCCGGTAGGCCGGATGACCTGTTCCACAAACATTCCGTCCGTTTGCTCGAGTTCGTAGCTGCCAGGAGTGGCGCTGACAAATACGACCTGATTGATCAGCCCTTCAAATTCAGAAAAGTTCAACGGACGATTATCCATTGCCGAAGGCAGCCGGAACCCAAAACTGACCAGGCTGAGCTTTCTGGCCCGGTCGCCCCCATACATGCCCCTTACTTGCGGGATGGTCACATGGCTTTCGTCTACAATCAGAAGGAAGTCTTCCGGGAAATAATCGAGCAAACAGAAGGGACGGGTCCCGGCAGTCCGCCCATCAAAAAACCGGGAGTAGTTTTCCACGCCGCTGCAATAGCCCAACTCCTTGATCATCTCCAGATCGAAGTTCGTGCGTTCATGTATACGCTTGGCTTCCAGCAGCTTGCCCTCGTGTTCGAAATATTTTTCGTGATCGTAGAGTTCGTCTTCGATGTCTCGGATGATCTGATGAATACGGTCCCGGGGCGCGATATACAAGTTGGCAGGAAAGATCGCGGCAGAATCCATGCGGTCGATCCGCTTTCCGGATTCGATTTCGATTTGCTCGATCTCTTCGATTTCATCTCCAAAAAAGGTGATGCGGTAGCCAAAATCCACATAGGGAAGATTGATATCGACGGTATCGCCCCGGACGCGGAAGGTAGCCCGGCGAAAATCCGTTTCTGTCCGGGAATACAGGCTCTCCACGAGCCGGTACAGGAAGCTGTTGCGGGAGATTACCAGCCCTTTGTGGATGCGGATAATCCCGCTTTTGTAATCTTCCGGGTTGCCCATACCGTAGATGCAGCTCACCGAAGCGACGATGATCACATCCCGCCGCCCGGAAAGAAGGGAAGACGTGGCCCTAAGCCGGAGCTTATCTACTTCCTCATTGATGGAAAGGTCTTTTTCGATATAGGTATCCGTGACGGAGATATAGGCTTCGGGCTGGTAGTAGTCGTAGTAAGAGACAAAGTATTCTACCGCGTTATCGGGAAAAAACTCGCAAAATTCGCTGTATAACTGGGCGGTCAGGGTCTTGTTGTGGGTGAGCACCAGCGTAGGCCGCTGCACCTGCGCGATGACGTTGGCCATCGTGAACGTCTTTCCCGAGCCGGTCACTCCAAGCAACACCTGCGCGGGTTCCCCCATCTGGAGGCCGGATACCAATTGCTCAATAGCCGAGGGCTGATCTCCGGTGGGACGGTAATGTGAAACGAGTTTGAATTCCATAAACGAAGGGACATTGAAGATTGACGTGCCTGAGGAAAAACAACCAGGAAGAGGGCAAAGTTTTAGAGGTTAGACGGGAAAAATAAAACCAAGACCACCTTGCGCCCTACGCCTTGATCCTTGAGCCTTGAACATTGACCCCTTTACGCCTCCACCGCTTCCCGGGCTTTTTCCGCTACCACGTAATACATATCGATCTCGCCCTTGTTTTTTGCGGGGACCTTCCCCCGGTATTCGCAATCGAAGACCGATTGTACGATCTGAAAGGTAGAATCGGAAATATTTACCTTGCCGGGTTCGCATTGGGATTCAATCCGGGAGGCGATGTTGACGGTATCGCCCCAGATGTCGTAGGCGAATTTTTTCATCCCTACCACTCCGGCAACTACCGGACCGGTATGGATGCCAGACCTTGCGGTAAAATAGGGCTTCCCTTCTTTGATCCGCTGCTCCCGATGATGGCTGAGGAACTCCTGAATCTCCAGAGCGGCCTTTATGATCGTAATTGGAAGCGTTTCCCGGTCGCCCAGTCCGGAAGCGACCATATAGGCGTCGCCGATCGTTTTGATTTTTTCCAGATCGGGATATTTGGAGATAATACGGTCAAACTCCTGAAAGCAGGTATCCAACTCGGCAACCAGCTCTTCCGGGCTTAGCTGCTCCGCAATTCGGGTGAAGTTGATAAAATCGGTGAACAGCACGCTGACTTCCCCGAAATACCGCGCCCCGGCTTTGCCATTTCGTTTCAACTCTTCGGCAATGGATTTGGGGAGAATGTTGAGCAGCAAGCTATCCGAACGTTGTTTTTCCTTTTCGACCTCCTCGTTCTTGACCTTGAGTTCCTGGGCATTGCGCTTCTTGGCTTGGTATCGGCTATACAGCAAAACCGCCAGCCCCAGGAACGAGACCAGCAGGATCGCGATGATCAGGATCAGGGAATTTCGTGCAGACACTTTAAGCTGCTCTTCCGCCAGACCTGCGCGGGTTTCTTCGATCAAATAGCGTTTTTCCAGGGTATCTCTGGAAAGCAGGGCCACTTCTTCCTGGCGGAAGGCGGCCATGGCTTCGGCCTGATCTTTGGCCCGGGATACTACCTGCAGGTCTTCTTCCTTTTTGGAAACCTCCTCCACCGCTTTGTCTTTTTCTTTGACCAGCACCTCCTGACGCACTTCGAGGTCGGTCTTTTCGGTGCTGAGTTGTTCTTTCTCCTGGCCCAACCGGCCCACCTCTTCCTGGAGGGTATTCCGCTCGCTCTCCAGTTGGCGTTTTTCGCGTTCCAGGCCTACTTTCTGCAAGGCGTAGCGGTTTTCCAGCTCGCTGATGCTGGTTCCTTTGGCGCTGAAATACTCAAACGCCTCCTGGTTGATTTCGTAGGCGCGGCGGTAATTGCGATCCTTGACGGCAATCAGGCTGCGTTTTTCTACGCTCCGGATGATGAGGTCGGAGTCGCCGGCCTGTTTGGCGTAGGTAAGGGCATTTTTCAGCCACACTTCCTGATTGCGGGTATCTTTCAGGTATTCGTAGGCTTGCGCTACAAGGAACGCCGTGCGGCCTGCCATCGACTTGTTACCCTGATCGATGGCCATGCGGTTGGCCTGGAGGCCAAGCTCCAGCGCTTTTTTAGGGCTTTGTGAAAGGTAAAGATCACCTAACTGATACGTAAGCGCCAATTTTTCTGTGGCAAAAGTGGCAGCCTGCAATTGTTTTTCCAGTTCTTCAATGGAACTTTGGGCGTAGGCGGAAAAAGAAATGGTCAGGAACAGGAACGGTAAAAAGAAACGCATATACTTTGGGTTTTCGGGATCGCGCAGCAAAGAGCTAAGCAAGAATACGAATAATTAACTTCCCATTATTCAAATCATTTTTTTTCACATACAAGAAAAAACCGTTGGATACGCGGAAAAGTTTTAGCAACCTATTGCGCGCTTTGACGTTTTTTATCTAACGGAAGATTTGCGATGGTAACGTTTACATTGTTTCGATTAAACGGCTGGAAAAACCGGTGGTGGGGATTTCGCCAAATGGGGCTTGCGCCGGAGCAGTTGGCCCGGGTCAAAGGTCTGGCCTTTTTCAAAATGCTGGGCGCCGGCGCCGGGAACGGGTTCAGTATTTTCCCTGATTTTGGAACGTATTGCCTGTTAGGCGTTTGGCAGGATGACGAAGATGCCCGTCGTTTCTTTGATACGCACCCGCTTTTCCGGGAATTTACCGGGCGCTCTAATTCCTATCAAACGTTTTTCCTGGAAACCATTCAGGCCCACGGCGCCTGGGATGGCCGCCAGCCTTTTGAAGGAAGCGCCGCCATGCTGGCTGGCAGGCCGATTGCAGTGATCACCCGCGCCCGGATACGCTGGAAGCAGCTTTGGCGGTTCTGGACGTTTGTTCCTCCGGTCAGCGCGTCGATCAACCGGCATCAGGAGGGGTTGCTGTTCGCGATTGGCATCGGAGAATTGCCCCTGATCCAGCAGGCGACCTTCAGCATCTGGCGCTCGCCGGAAGCCATGAAGCAATACGCTTATCAAAGCCGCCTCCACCAGGAGGTCATCAAAAAAACCCGGGAATTGGGCTGGTACAGCGAAGAGCTGTTTGCGCGGTTCCAGCCTGCTGGCTTTGAAGGCAGTGGGGAAAATCCCCTTGAGGGACTTTCGCCGGATGCCAACTTTTCCTGAGGGCATCTTGTTAATTTTGGCGATCACCACATCTCGCACGGTATGGATCTCAATTACAAAGTCATGGGGGAAGGGTTTCCGCTGATTATCCTCCACGGCCTGTTCGGAACGCTGGATAATTGGCAGACGCTGGGCAAGCAGCTTGCCAGGCATTTCACCGTATACCTCGTCGACCAGCGCAACCACGGGCGTTCCCCCCATCTGCCGCACCAGGACTACCCGGCCATGGCCGAAGACCTCCATCAGTTCATGGAAACGCACTGGGTATATGAAGCCCATGTACTCGGGCACTCCATGGGTGGCAAAACGGCCATGGAATTTGCTCTGGAATACCCCGACATGGTAAAAAAACTCGTCGTTGTGGATATCGCCCCAAAGCAATACGAATCCGGACACGAGGACATTTTCCAGGCCCTTTCTGCCGTCGGCCTGCCCTCGCTTACCAGCCGGCAGGACGCCGAATACATCCTCCGGCAATACATCCGGGAAGACGGCGTCGTGCAGTTTCTGCTCAAAAACCTGTCCAGGCACAAAGACGGCCACTTTGAATGGAAGATGAACCTGCCTGTTTTACGCGAATATTACGATGAGATCCTGGCTCCGCCTGTTGCCAAAGGCTATTTCACGGGAGAAACCCTGTTCGTTCGCGGGGGGCGGTCCAGGTATGTTCTCGACGAAGATCAGGCCGCCATCCGAACGTTTTTCCCCAACTACCGGCTGGAAACTATCCCCGATGCGGGCCATTGGGTGCATGCGGAAGCGCCTGCGGCGCTATTGGACCTGGTGCAGACGTTTTTGAACGGATAAATAAAATATCCGATATTTTTTATTTTATTTAAAAAATTATCGGATATTTAGATCGCTATGTTGAGAAAAAAGTACCACGAACTCCTGGCCCACCTGCCCAAGCAAGAGATGACCGTATTGATTGGCGCAAGGCAAACGGGAAAATCCACTCTGCTCAGGCAAATAGCGGATGCCCTTATTGCCTCCGGCGAGGCCATGGTCCTGTTGAGTCTGGAACGCAAAGACGTTTTACTCGACCTGGACAGGAACCCCGAACATATTTTCAAGTATTTACCCCGCCAGCACGAGGGGCGTATGTTTGCGCTCATCGACGAGATTCAGTATCTAACGGACCCCACCCATTTCCTGAAACTACTTTATGACGAACATGCCCACCGGCTCAAGATCGTGGCGACGGGGAGCAGCGCTTTTTATATCGACCGCCAATTCAAAGACTCCCTGGCCGGAAGAAAGAAAATCTTTGAATTGCAAACGCTGGATTTCGAAGAGTTTTTAATGTTCAGAAACCAAGCGCAGGAACTCCGGGAGTTGAACCGTTTGCGCGCCGGTGAAATCGAAAAGTCAACGGCAGCCCCTCAACTTTGGGCTGCCCTCGAAACCTATCTCATTTATGGCGGTTACCCTGCGGTGGTACTGGAAGACGACCCCAAACACCGGATAGAACGACTGCAGGAACTCAAGGATTCCTTTGTAAAAAGGGATATGTTGGAATCGGGTATTACAGATGAAACCAAATTTTACCGCTTCATGATGCTGCTCGCAGCTCAAGTTGGCAACCTAATCAATATCCAGGAGCTGTCAAATACGCTTCAAATTCCCCGCTCCGCAGCCGATCACTTCCTGTACGTACTGCAAAAATGCTTTCATCTCAGCTTGGCGCGTCCGTTCTTCCAGAATCTGCGTAAAGAGCTGGTAAAAATGCCCAAGGGCTATTTTCAGGATTTGGGGCTTCGCAACGCGCTGATAAACTATTTTGCCCCGCTCGAACAGCGGCCCGACAAAGGCGCCTTGCTCGAGAACTACGTATTCCGGCGCCTGACGGAACAATACGCAACCCACCAGATCAAATTCTGGCGCACTGCGGATGGCAACGAAGTGGACTTTGTCGTGGAAGAAAACGCATTCGGAGGCAAAGCGGTCGAGGTTAAGTTCAACCCGAAAGAAGCCAATCTGAATAAATACCAAAAATTTACCAGCGCCTACCCCCAGTATCCGCTAAGCTTCCAATCCTGGGGTGAAACTCCGCTCCTGCTTTGAATTCGTTGAAATTTCGACGCCCTTACTTTTCGTTTTTTGTATTTCCCCCAATTTCCCCTACATTGGACGGCAGACTAAAGGGGCTATAAGAAAGCGCGCTTTCGAGTAGCCTTTTTACAAAACCGCTAAAACCATGCAGTAATACCCTCGCACCCATTCCTTTGCTCCTCTGCCATATCGGGATAGAAGCGTTGTCGTCTATAAAAAAATCAAATGTACAATTCTTAAATCAAGCTGTAAAAATGACTCATCAACAATTAATGACCTTAATCAGTCAAGGTGAAATTGAGAAAACGATTTCCGTATTACTCGATTTCGTAGGTAGTCATTACGCCCGGTTTGCCACTGACATCTATCTTATTTCAGGCCGGTTTAACCAAGTTGAAAAGGAACGAAGACAGAATACTATTCCATCAGGCGATTATCGGATTGAAATTAACTCCATACAAAAAAGCCTTATGGATATTATAGTATCAATGGAGGGACTAAATGAAGGCAGCTTCAAAAGAAAAAAGAATGATGTAGAAATTCTAGCCCAGATTAAAGAATTGGAAAATCGATTTGACCTGTGTAGAAAAAAAGCTAAAGCTATTGAAAAAAACCCGACCAGATTAAGGGAGAAAAATGAAATTAGCCGGGAATTAAGTCAGATTTTTATTGACCATCCGGAAATGATCCAAAAATTTTTCGGCGCCAACAGCGAAGGCGTAATAAGCGGCATTGCCAATAGATATAAAAGATTGCCAGAACTAAGCGGGATTGATTATTTCGAGTCAATCTCTAAAATAGATTTGGGCAATTTCACCAAATGTTGCATTGTCAATGCTTTAGCAGAGATTCTTTACTCCGGACAATTAAGAACCGGCGATGACGGCAGAATAAGCAAAATTTTAGATGAACTATTTCCAAACTCATACCAAACGGTAAGGTTAAGCATCACCAGAGTCAGTGCCGAATTAGATTATTTTTCCGGAAACATATAATCCACTTCACTACTTGATATTTTCGTTTTCCGGGCATCCAGACCTTCCAGAAATGTCCAGTAGTGTGATAATGCACTCTCCGGGGCCTCTCGGGAAAACTTCACGAAAGGAAAGCACATTTCCTTTGCAGCCTTGCGGGAATGAACATGACAGAAGCAGGATAAACGAGGAGAGAAAATCATTGCCATTTAGCTGCATTATCGTTACTTTTCGCTGTTCAAATCCCTTTCGATCCACCTTAATACCGCGGTTATGATCATCTATTATCAAATTATCGGAGCTATTGTTCTAATCCTCCTTTCCGGATTCCGCATCGCCCAGGAGTACCAGCGCTCCATCGTTTTCCGGTTAGGCCGTTTTCAGGGAGTAAGAGGCCCTGGCTTATTTTGGATCATCCCTCTCTTCGAGCGGGCTCAGCGGATAGATATCCGAACCCGAACGGTGGACCTCGAACAGCAGGAAACGATCACCAAAGACAGCGTGACGATTAAAGTCAACGCCGTGCTTTGGTTCAAGATTGAAAAACCGGCCGACGCCATCATCAAAGTAGCGGAATACCACAAAGCCGTGTATCAATTTGCGGTTTCCGCCCTGCGCAACATCATCGGGCAGCATACCCTGGACGAAGTGCTTCGCGAACGGGAGCAGATCAACGCCAGCCTTCAACGGATCGTCGACAACATCACCGAGCCCTGGGGGATCAAAATCGAGATGGTGGAGATGAAAGACGTCGAAATCCCCGAAGGCATGCAGCGCGCCATGGCCCGCGAAGCCGAAGCCATCCGCGAAAAAAGAGCCCGGATCGTAAAAGCGGAAGCGGAACTGGATGCTTCGATCAAGCTGACGCTAGGCGGAAAGGAAATGGAAAAAAGCCCCATTGCGCTCGAACTCAGGCGCATGCAAATGCTCTCGGAAATCGGTATCGACAACAATACTACGACGGTTATCCTCGTCCCCTCCGATTTTACTAACGCTGCCAGAAGCTTCACCGAAATGATAACGAAGAAAAAAGAGGAGTAAAAAACGGAGCTTTTTTTAACCTTCCAACCCCTGCGCCTCCACTCCTTTTTCCTTGGCCAGGAGGCTCAGCGTTTTTTTGATATTTAAAAAAATGCGGAGATATGGTTTTTAGAAGCTATCTCAAAACCCGTTCCAGGGTGTAGACGGCATTCCTTAACCCCATCGCAAAGGCTGACGAAGCACTTTCCCCCTTTGAAGCTAATCTTGCAATGTTTTTTCATTTAAGATGCGTAAGAAGGCTGCAATGTCTTCGAGTTTACGGAGCGCTTCGGCCATGATTTTAATTCCTGGATAAGGTTGTTTTTTGGTAGGCACGAAGTTTACCAGCTTTCCTAAGGTTCTGATGGCCATGTCCAAGGAGGACCTTGCCTGGGGATCATGAGTGCATAAAACCTTCATTTCTATAGGGTCAAAGTAGGCTTCTGGGTCCTGCATCGGGTTTTGTCTAACCGACAGGGTGAGAAAGAGAATACGCCAAGCGATAATGCTGTAAAATGCCAAGGCGTTGAGAGTGGTGTGAATGTCATCGAACTGAAATTTCTCTACCTGGAGTGCTCCCGTCTTGCACGTGAAGTGGAATCGCTCGACGGCCCAACGCATCGAATAACAACGTACTACTCGCGCAGCCTCAGACAAGTCATTTGCCTTCAGGCTCGTAAGCAGTATCCATTGGGCGGATTTAGACTCATCGAAGTAGTCTTTCCCATTCTCATCCGTTGCAGCAATTTCGGTAGCTACCACCAAGGAAAGCCCCTGCGTTTTATGTAACTGAGCACTGAGGTCTTTGCCAGGCAGTACATGGATTGGAGCAGCTTGAATGCGCAAGGTCAAGTTAACATCCCGATTTTGCCGCCTTACCTGTGTCTGCTGAGTGCCTAAAACAGGTAGCCCTCTAACCGCATCAGCCAACTTGGCAATCGTTCGTGTCTCGGGCGTTTCAAACTTTCGGTTTTGGTACAGACGCACCACCAACTCTACTCCTGGCTCCCGATGCGCTTTAAAGAACGCAAAAATATCCGCTTCCCGGTCCTGAACCACAACTACCTTCTTGGATTGGGCTACTTGGCGTAAATGTTCATTAACCGCCTGCAACCCTTCCTCCCATTTTTGCGATTCTTTTCCGGAGCATAGGCGCCCTGCCGAGTCCAGTTGTGTTGGTGTATCAATCCCATAGGAACGCCCCTTTCATTGACCGCCAGAACATTGTGCTGAACCACTCCTTTTGACATTGCCCTGGATCGTCCCAAGACCTTCCATGGATTGCTGCCCGCTATAGTTGTAATATACCGTATCCTGAGCTACCACAATCCAGTCGGTGCTGTCCGCTGCGCATCGCTGTACCGTAGCCTGTATGTGTCCCGATAACATAGTGCATGGTGTCATTGAGGAAGTGGAAAAAATCCGTCCAATCGTCTGGCGAAAACTCTTACCTAAAGCCCGAGAAAAAGATACGCCACTTTGTTCACTTATCATATGCGCACCCCGAATTAAACTCCGGCGTATTTGAGGGTAGAACTCCTTAAACCCTTGCTCAAATTCTACTGCTGACCACATCTGTTTTTGTATTTTTACAGCCTTGAGCCCTCTAAGTTCTACGTTTTCAAAAAACATTGCAAGATTAGCTTCAAAGGGGGAGAACGCCATATTCTTTAGTTTTGAGATGGCTTCTAGTCATTCTGCTCAAAAATAAGTGAATTCGGGCATTTTAAGAAATTGAAATAAGGATGCACGCAATCTGAAGATTGAACGAAATCGTAGACTGAAGTCTACGATCAACAGGTCAACAGGGTCTAAGATTAACAGGCGCTTCGTATCTCGTACTTCGCCCCTCCGTACCTCGTACATCGTATATCGTAGTTCGTACCTCGTACCTCCCAACACAACCCGTTCCCATTTTCTGGCGTTATTATTCCATATTTGCTTCAACAAATTAACCGACATGAACCGCACGCGAAAGATCACCCTGGCTATCCTGGCCGGCAGCCTGCTTAGCCTGGCCTTTGTTCCGCTCCCCACCAATCGGGAGTTTGAGATCAGCAAGAACCTCGAGATCTTTGCCAATATGTACCGGCAACTCAACAATGGGTACGTGGACGAACTCGACCCCGGGGTGCTCATGCGCACGGGGCTGGAGGCGATGGTTGGCTCGCTCGACCCCTTTACCAACTACATCGCCGAATCCGACATCGAGCGGTACCGAATCATTCAGGAGGGGAGTTCCAGCGGCGTAGGCTTGAACTTCCGCATGGTCGGGAAGACGGTTACCGTGACGGAAGTATTTCAGGACATGGCTGCGGATAAATTCGGCGTGAAGCCGGGCGACCAGATCACCGCGATCGACGGGCGCGCCATTGCCGGACGCAATGCGGAAGAAGTCGACTACCTCCTGCGGGGGTATGCGGGCTCTTCCGTTGAACTCACCCTCCAGCGGCCGGTGGAAAACAAGGAGCTCAAAGTCAAGCTCCTGCGCGATGAGCGCGAAGCCCCCAACGTGCCGTTCTCCGACCTGCTCGACGGAGACGTGGCCTACGTCTCCCTGACCACTTTTACCTCCAACGCCGGGCGCAATGTGGCCAACGCCCTCCGCGACCTCCGCCTCAAAAACCCAAACCTGAAAGGCGCGATCCTGGATCTCCGGGGCAATGGCGGCGGGCTGCTCAATGAAGCGGTTAACGTGTGCAATGTATTTATCCCTGCCAATCAGATCGTGGTCACTACCAAAGGCAAAGAGCGGGAAATGGATCGCAGCTACCGCACGGCGGGCGAAGCCGTCGATACCGATCTTCCCCTGGCAGTAATCATCGACAAGGGCTCCGCTTCCGCTTCGGAGATCGTTAGCGGCGTTATCCAGGATTATGATCGCGGAGTGCTCATCGGTCAGCGTTCTTATGGCAAAGGCCTTGTGCAAAATACCGTGGACATCGGGTACAACGCCCGCCTCAAACTGACGATCTCCAAATACTATATCCCCAGCGGCCGCTGTATCCAGAGCGTAGAATACCAGAATGGCGAACCCGTCGACATTGCCGACAACCGCCGGGCCGCGTTTAAAACCAAAAACGGACGCCCCGTGCTCGACGGCGGCGGGGTAAGCCCCGATATCCGGGTCGAACAAGCCGACAACATCCCCGTGGTGCGGGCTTTGGTCAACCAGGGAATCATCCTCAATTACGTCACAGGGTATTGCGCCGGTAAGGCTTCCATGCCGCCGATTGAGTCCCTGCAGTTTAGCGATTTTGACGACTTCATCGGCTTCCTCAATCGCGAAAAGGTTACCCTGCAGACAGAAACCGAAAAGCTGCTGGAAAAACTCCGCGAAAATGCCGGTAAGGAAGGTTACGAAATGAATACCTCCATCGACGCCCTGGAAAAAAGCCTGTCCGAAGCCCAGTTGAACCTTATCCGGAAGAACAAAGACCTGATCGTCAAGCTGATTGAAAAAGAAATCGCCGCGCGGTATTACTATCAGAGCGGACGCATCCGCATGGGACTTGCGCGGGATCAGGAAATCGCGGAAGCGATCCGTATTTTGAAAGATCAAACCAGATATAAGCAGGTACTCGCTAAACAGTAACTTTTGGTTTGATTATCCAGCCAGAAAAACGGAAAGGGGTTGCGCATGCGCAACCCCTTTCCGTTTTTCTGGCTGGATAATCAACGTTATTCTTTAACCCAAGCCGTCCCTTCCTTACTGTCTTTCAGTTGGATATGGAGTTCCTTCAGCGTATCGCGAATTTTGTCAGAGGTTGGCCAGTCTTTGCGTTGGCGGGCGTCAGCGCGCATTTCGATGATTAGTTGCATAAGCCCGTCGAGTGCAGCCGAATCGCCGCCGCCCTGAGCCTCGTCCTGCAAGCCAAAGATGTCGAAGATAAATTCCCTGAACAACGTTTTGAGCTGATCCAGCGTCGAGGAGGTAAGGCCTTCAAAAGAAAGGTGCCCATCCTTTAAGCTATTGATCTTGCTGACCAATTCAAACAACCTTGCCAGCGTTTTGGGGGTGTTGAAGTCGTCGTTTATTTCTTCTTCCACCTGCCCCATCAGGGTTTGGATCTCTTCGTCCAGCGGGCCTTTGATATCCGGCCCGGGGTGGGCAAGCCCCTGAAGGGCCTGGTTGGCTTCCATCAGGCGGCGATAGCCCTTTTCTGCAGCCTGAAGGGCCTCATCCGTCAGGTCGAGGGTGCTCCGGTAATGCGTCTGAAGCATGAAAAAACGCACCACCATGGGGCTATATCCTTTGGACACGTGGGGGCTATTGCCGGAGAACAACTCCACCGGAGAGATCGTATTGCCGTCGCTCTTCGACATTTTCCTGCCATTCAGCAGCAGCATGTTGGTGTGCAGCCAGTACTTGGCGCCGGTATGCCGGCAAGCGCCCATATTTTGGGCGATTTCGTTCTCGTGATGAGGAAATTTAAGGTCGTTTCCCCCTCCATGAATATCAAAGTCTTCGCCCAGGTATTTAGTGCTCATTGCGGAGCACTCCAGATGCCAGCCGGGGAAACCTTCGCCCCAGGGCGAACGCCAGCGCATGATATGTTCTTCGGAGGCTTTCATCCAGATGGCGAAATCGGCAGGGTGCCGCTTTTCATCCTGTTTTTTCAATTCCCGGCTCTCGGCGATCAGTTCATCCACCTTACGCCCGGAGAGCATTCCGTAAATACCCTTTTCCTGAATGAACTTCAGCGTGTCGAAGTACACGGAGCCATTGATTTCATAGGCATAGCCGTTGGCCAGGATAGTCTGCACCATCTCGATCTGCTCGGGGATATGGCCGGTGGCCCGGGGTTCGATGCTGGGCGGCAGGGCATTGAACATGCGCATCATGTCGTGAAAGCCGTTGGAATACTTCTGCGCCACTTCCATGGGCTCCAACTGGCTTACGCGGGCGCCTTTCGACATGCGGTCTTCGCCGTCGTCAAGCAAGTGTCCTACATCGGTAATGTTGCGCACGTAGCGCACCTTGAATCCCTTATGCAGGAGATAGCGGTAGATCACGTCAAAGCTGACGAACGTCCGGCAGTTTCCCAGGTGGACATCGCTGTATACCGTGGGGCCGCATACATACATGCCCACGCGGCCTGGATGAAGGGGTTGAAAAATTTCTTTCTCCTTGGAAAGGCTGTTGTAAATTTTCAGCGAATGATCCATACTGGTTTTGTGTTTATGTTCGAATGGGTTATCCTTAAAGAGACCCGGTAAAAATAAGAAAAGCTTTATGGTTTATTGTATCCGGTTTCCTGATTACCACGTTACCCGGGCCACCACCGGCAAATGATCCGAAAACTCCCGTCTGCCAATGCGGCAGTCTTCCACTTTAATCGATGAGCTGGCGAGGATAACGTCAATCCGCAAGCCGGGTACCGGGCCAGCATACGTGACGCCCAAGCCTTTTCCGGCAACCTGAAACGCATCTTGTAGCCCGGAGCACACCTTATGGTAGACAAAGGACTGGGGCACGTCGTTCAGGTCGCCGCAAAGGATTACCGGATAAGGCGATTTATGGAGATGGGCGGCAAGCGCTACGGCTTGCTCCTGTCGGATTTTGGCCGCTCTGCGATAACGGCCCAGCATCCCGCGGATGTCCTTCCAGGTGCGTTTCTCTTTCAAGTCCCCTTCCTGGGCGATCCGGGCGGCGATGCCGGTGATCGCGTTAGACTGCAGGTGCACGTTATATACCCGGAGGATGCGGTCCCCAACCT
The DNA here is from genome assembly GCA_016707205.1 of Haliscomenobacter sp. Lineage (GTDB taxonomy): Bacteria > Bacteroidota > Bacteroidia > Chitinophagales > Saprospiraceae > JADJPL01. The sequence continues at coordinate 77,162 of JADJHZ010000002.1, forward strand.
GTAAGTCGGCGTGCTGAAACCCGTAGTAACTATTGAACATATGAGCGCCGGTGCGCAGGATCGGGTATTTGGAAAAAATAGCCAGTTCATTTCGGGAGCGGACCTCTTGATAAACCAGCCCTTGGCTTTGGCAAATAGCCTCAACCGATAAGCCGGGCCCCGTTTCAATCTCCTGGACGCAAAGAATATCCGGCCGGTGCCTTTTCAGGCTCGCTTCCCACTCCGCGTTGGAAATCTTGCGGATCGTTTCCTGTCCATAAGGCTGAAACCGGCGGACGTTGTACGACATGATTTGCACCAAGCCCTCTTCTCCTTTTCCCGAAGCCCAATGCAACCCGATCAATCCTTTGAAGTGGCTCCATCCCAGCAGGAGGGTAAACACGGACAATAGGGCCCAGATTTTTCGTTTTCGGACGAGCCATACAAAAATAAAGCCCAGATTAGCCAGTGCCAGCCATGGGTAGATCAAGCCTAGAAAGGCCAGCGGCCAGTAGGTATACGGAGAAAAGTAAGAAGCCGCGTAAGCGGCAAACGTCAATCCCGATAAGATAAAGTTGCCGCTCCGCAAAAGGGAATTAACGCTTACTGGCATTGAATAAAAATTCCTTTTCTTCTGAAGTAAGACTTTCGTAGCCGGAAACTTTGATCTTGTCCAGGATGGAGTCCAGCTGTTCCTGGTAGCTCAAGGGGTTGGGGTCGCTGGCCGCGCTCCCTTTAGCTGAAGCGGCGGAAGATTTGGCTTTAGTCGCCGCCTGAGGGCTGCGGTAAACGACTTTGGGGCGGGGCCGTTTTTTTTCATTCCCCACAATATGATAGGACCACCAATCCCCCACTCGGGTAAAGAGGCTGTTCACCGGCTGGGTCCAGTCATTGCCTCGCTGAAGCTGGAAAATATACAAAAACCCAAACAAAGCACCCCCAAGGTGCGCTAAATGCCCCCCGGTATTGCTGCTATTGGCAATGCTGATCAGATCGAGAAAGATCAAAACGGCGACGATGTATTTGAGTTTGACATCTCCTATGAACAACAGCCGCATGATGTAATCCGGGGCGATCGCGCCGGCTGCGGTCACAATAGCCATCACGGCTGCAGAAGCACCAAGCGCATAGTGCCCCTTGAACCCAAGGAAGTTGGCAGAAAGGAAATAGATAAGCGCCCCGGCCAACCCGCCCATCAGGTACATGGGCAGAATGCGCTGGTTGCCGATAAAATCCCCAACGATGCGGCCGAACCAATACAGGTAAAGCATATTCGCCAGAATATGCAGGAAATCGACATGCAAAAACATATGGGAAAAAACCGTCCACGGCCTCGTCAGAACGAGCCAGCCGCTGGCGTTGATGCTCAGGTATTCCACAATGGTATAGAACAGCGGATCCGGCTTGGCGCCATTTGCCAGAAACAAAACCAACCGGACGATATGGATCGCGACAAAAAACCCGGAGTTGACGATGATCAACCTGGAAACCATGTTTCCATGACTGAATTCCCGCTTGACATCATCCCAAATCGATTGAAACATCTATACCCATTTAATTCGGTTTCAAAAATAGCGCCTTCGCCACGGAATATCAAGGGTCAACGGCCTGGTTTGATCCGTTCCCCTTACCATCTGCCATGAACCTTTCTCCAGTACATCACCAAAATAAACCCAAACAAGGCCCCTCCCACATGCGCAAAGTGCGCAATGCCGGGCATGACGTTCTGAAGTCCGAAAAACAATTCCAAGCCGGCGTAAAGGAGCACAAAGTATTTGGCTTTCATCGCCACCGGTGGGAACAGCATTTGAATGATACTATTAGGGAAGGACAATCCATACCCCGCAAGCAGGCCAAAAACCGCTCCGGAAGCGCCTACCATTGGGATGTCTGCCACCCCAGGAGGAATCGCGCCTGTTTTCATCTCGAAATACTGCACTAATATATGCAGGAAAAGCGCCCCAAAACCGGCGAAAAAGTAATAAAATAAAAACCTCTTGGGGCCCCAGTACACCTCCAGGGGAGCCCCAAACATATACAGAGCAAACATATTGAAAAACAAGTGGGAGACTCCGCCATGCATAAACATGTGGGTCACAATCTGGTAGGGCTCAAAAAAGCGGGAAGTAGGGAAATACACCGCCAGCCGGAGTGCAATCTCCGGGCTGAGGAAGCTGGTTCCAAAGTACATCAACACATTGATGATCAGCAAATGCCGTACGACGTCGGTAATTCGAAACATGATTGCGAACGCTTATTTGGAGAATTGTTTTTCAAGGTCTTCCAGATCGTAAGTAACGAAACACTTCCGCCCAAACGGGCTGGTGTAGGGGTTTTCGCAAGCAAAAAGACGGTCGGTGAGGTTCTGCATCTCTTCTTCGCTCAAATGCTGACCCCGCCTGATCGCCGCGCTGCGCGCCATGGAGCGGGCCAGGTTTTTGGCCAGATCCAGTTGGAGCGTCAATCCGCTTTTGTACTGCTCCAGCACCTGTTCCACCAGGCGAAGCTCGTCCTGCTGGCTGGCCATCTCTGCCGGAATACCGTGGATCACAAACGTATGCTGCCCAAACTCCTGAATATCGAATCCCAGCGCATTGACCTCTTCCAGTATGGCCTTCAGCATCAAGCTATCCTGGGGGCTAAGGTGCAGGGTTTTGGGGAAAAGCTGCCGCTGGGTGACCCCGCTGCCTTGCTTCAGCGCGGATTCATATTTTTCAAAAAGAATCCGCTCATGGGCTGCCTGCTGGTCGATCAAAATAAACCCCGATTTGATCTGACTCAGGATGTACGCGCCGTGAACTTGTACCGGCGCCTTTTGTACTTTTTGAAGACTGTCCGAAAGCGGTTCCAAGGTGTTTTCTCCATCCCAGCTACTTAGCCAGGTAACCGAAGGCGCATCGTCCTGTTCTGGCTCATTGGGAGCTTCCAGGCTGGCATACAGCGACGTCCAGTTGACCAGATTTTCCTGCTGGCGCTCCAGGGCTTCGCGATCCGGGCCACTTCCGCTCCAGAGCACTCCCCTTGAGGCAACCCGGTCTTCAGGGAATCCCCGCCCGAAAAAGCAATCGGAGGCAGATTTAATGTGTTTTCCTGTTCAAAATCCAAACTGGGCATGACTCCGTATTTTCCCAGGGCATGGCGAACCGCTACCCGAAGGTAGTTATATACGAGCCGTTCGTCGTCAAATTTAATCTCTTGTTTGGTAGGATGCACATTAACATCGATCATAGAGGGATCTATATCGATAAACACCACATAAAGCGGATAGCTATCCTTGGGGAGTAAATCCTCATAGGCGGCCATAACCGCATGGTTGAGATAACTGCTGCGAATAAACCGGCCGTTGACAAAAAACATCTGCTCGCCCCGGGTTTTCTTCGCAAATTCCGGCTTCCCGATAAACCCGCGGATCTTCGCGATGTCGGTCTCTTCGCCCAGGGGTACCAATCGCTTGTTGACCTGCACCCCAAACACGCTGATCAGTCGTTGCCGGAGGTTGCCTGGAGGCAGGTGGAACAGCTCATTGGTGTTGTGGTGGGCCACAAACTGGATATCGGGATTGGCGATGGCGATACGCTGAAATTCATCCAGAATATGGCGCAATTCCACCGTATCCGATTTCAGGAAATTCCTTCTCGCCGGGATGGTATAAAACAGGTTCCGGACCGCAATGCTTGTTCCCGGCGCCGTTTGGCAAGCCTCCTGGACCTTGACCGTAGAGTCTTCCACCACAAGCCGCACGCCTACTTCTTCCGCATAAAGCCGGGTTTTCATTTCTACCTGAGCCACAGCGGCGATGGAAGCCAGGGCTTCTCCCCGGAAGCCCATCGTCCGGATAGCAAAAAGATCTTCCGCAGCGCGGATCTTAGACGTGGCGTGGCGCTCAAAAGACATGCGGGCATCGGTGGGAGACATCCCGCACCCATTGTCAATGACCTGCACCAGGCTTTTGCCTGCGTCTTTCAGGATCAGCTTGATTTGGGTACTTCCGGCATCCACCGCATTCTCCATCAACTCCTTGGCCGCCGAAGCAGGACGTTGAACGACCTCCCCCGCAGCAATTTGGTTGGCGATAGCATCGGGTAGCAGCTGAATGATATCAGCCATATAAAATAGTCCTTTTGTTGATGGTGCTGGGTTATGATTCGTTTTTTCTAGATTCCCTGACTCCGTTCAAGGGCGTTCACTATACGCGGAAGATATTGGATTAGAACGACATAGCTCACCCCGAGCAGAACCAGAATGATCGCAATCAGCCGCACATTGGCCCGGATTACCTGGTTTCTCATGGCCGAATAATCCCGCTTGTAGGAAGTCCTCATACCAGCCCGGATGCGCTCTCCCATGCCTTCGATCCCCTTCTCTTTAGCTTCCTGGATTTTGCGGATGCGCTCCTCCAACTCTTCTTTCTTTGGATCCCAATACCTCGGCTTGTACTCGTAGTTTTTATGCTTGGGCACCTGAAATAACCTGATCAACGCCATAATTCGCTCAATTTGAATGATACAAAGTTAGCATTTTATTTAGAACACTTTTCCCCAGGATAAGATGCTCCGGCGAGTTATTTTGTTGGAACACCCCTATACTAAAGGTCTTAAACTCGTGTTAAAACCCAGGCATATGCCAACCTAATTCCTGCTGAGGATTTCTAATAGGTATACTGGCCACGAATTGGTTTGGGAAAATCACAAATCAATTCGGTCAAGTATACAGACCTGGAGAGGGTTTGGACTTGTACTAACCGGCCTCGTCCGTAGTCCCAAACCTCTCCGTAGACGGTATCGTCGGCAAATTGTAGACGAACTTCGAAATAAGCAGCCTGTTTCACCCGGTTTTCCTTTTTTTAAGCTATGATTTCAAAACAACCTATCCCTATGCCAATCTTTACCTCTGAGTCCACCCGTTGTACCTGTTTATTCTTGTTTTTCACCTTGATCGCGCTTCCCTCCGCCCTTTTGGCTGGCGGAGTGAAGGGAAAAGTCCTCGATGAGCAAGGAAAGCCATTGCCCTTCGCCACGATTTTCGTCAAGGAGTCTGGAAGCGGCGCCGTAACCAATGGGGAAGGCGATTACGAGATCCGTCTGGAGCCCGGGACGTATGAACTGGTTTTCCAGTTTCTCGGCTACCGCACCGAAACCAGGAACGCGACGGTGGGAACCGATTGGCAAACGCTGGATGTCAGGCTGCAAGTACAGCCCATCGAACTCAAAATGGCCGGCATCAACCTCGACGGGGAAGACCCCGCCTATACCGTCATGCGCAAGGCGATCGCTAAAGCCGGTTATCATCGCCAACAGCTCGACAGCTATTCTGCCCAGGTGTACGTCAAAGGGTCCGGGCGGTTGATCAACGCGCCGTTCTATCTTAGAAAAACCCTGAAAAAAGAGGGGATCGACAGCACTAAGGCCTTTACCAGCGAATCGATAAGCCTCATTGAATACCGGCGGCCGTCTATATTTAAGGAGAAGGTCATTTCCATTCGCACTCAGGGCGACGATTTCAACACCGACCCCATGCCTTACATCAATGGTAGCTTCTACGAGCCCAAGGTGGCGGAAGCCATCTCCCCGCTTTCTCCCAAAGCCTTCGGGTATTACCGATTCAAATTGGAGTCCTTTTTTGTCGACCGGGAGTTTGGCGTAAACAAGATCAAGGTCACCCCGCGCAGCCAGGGGGAGAACCTGTTTGAAGGCTACCTTTATATCGTAGAAGATTATTGGTCGATCTACAGCCTGTCGCTAGCTACGTATAAATTTGGCATCCGGTTCGATTTAGACCAGGTTTATTCACCCATCCAGGGCGAAGCCTGGCTGCCGGTCAGCCACAAATTCAAGATCTTTGGCAAACTGGTAGGCTTCTCTTTTGAATTCAACTACCTCGCTACCGCCTCCCAATACCAGATCGTTCTTAACCCCGACCTGCCCAAAGGGTTTGACGTGATCGACGAACGGGTGGAGAAAGAACTTGCCGAAGAAGCCCGGCTTCAGCAAAAAGCCATCCCCCCCAACGCTTCCCCCATGGAGCGGCTATCCTCTGGGGAGGAACTAACCCGTAAGGAACTCCGGAAGATCCTCAACGAGTACGAAAAAGAAGAGACCAAACAGGAGGAAGCACCGGAAATTACCTTTACCACCACAATGACCGTAGATTCTCAAGCCCGGAAGCGCGACTCGCTGTATTGGGAACTCATCCGGCCGGTTCCGCTCAGCGTACAGGAAGTTAAGGGCTACCGCTTCTCCGACAGCATAAGCCTCAAGGAAACGGAAAAAAGAGACAGCGCAAAAACACAAACTACCCTTACCATTTCTTCTAACGGGGAAGAAGTGAATGTGTCTACTTCGACTACTTCCAAAAGCTTCAAACCTCAGAGTCTGATCACCGGCGCAAGCTACCTCTTTAAGAAAAAACATCAATTCAGATACGACAACCTCCTTTTCCACAGCACGTTCAACCCGGTGGAAGGGTTCGCGATAAGCAATAACATCATCTACCGGTACCGGGCGCCAAAATCCTTTGGCGCCACCCTGACGCCAAGATATTCCTTTGCCAGGGACCGGGTCAGCGCTAAAAGCGCCCTTTTTTTCCAACCTGCAAATACCCAGGCAAAGAAAGTGCGTTGGGAGTTGGAGGGAGGAAGGTATACATTCCAGTATAATTCCGACAATCCCCTCCATGAATGGCTGAGCGCCTATCTCAATTTAGTGGTGGAACGAAATTACATCCGGCTTTACGAGAAAGAGTTCATCCGCCTGGACTACCGGCACGAAAAAGCCTCCGATTGGGAATTTAACGCGGGGTTTGAATGGGCTAACCGGGCGCATCTCCGGGCCCGCACCACCCAAACCTGGTTCCCAAAGGAAACCCGCGACTACGGCGACAATACCCCTCTGGCAGAAGAAGCCGTTCTTCCCTTGCCGTCCAGAGAAAAAGCAGCCGTATTGTCGTTACAGTTTGAAATACGCCCCTGGCAGAAATACCAGAAACGCAACAACTGGACAAGCCCCATAGAATACTCGTCGCCGACCCTGGGGATCCACTACCGCAAGGGGATTGAAGGCTTGGGAGGAAGCGCAACCAATTACGACTTCCTCGAAACCGAATTTCGGCATGCCCTCCGGGTTGGCGCTTCCGGGCTGCTGGACCTGAGGCTCCATGCTGGTGCCTTCCTGAATAAGCGTTATGTTGGCTTTGCCGATTTCAAACACTTCCCGGGCAACCAGATCTGGATAGTCACTAACGACCCTGTATCGAACTACCGCCTGCTGGATTATTACCGGTTCAGCACGGCCGATAAGTACGTCAGCGCTTTCGCCCACAACCAGTTCCGGAAGTTGTTGCTCACTCAGATCCGGCCGGTTTGGGTAGCGGGACTGAAAGAAAATCTTTTTGTCAATTATTTGGCTACACCGCACGCAACCAATTATGTGGAGATCGGATACGGGGTCGACAATATCTTCCGCTTTTTCCGGTTTGAAGCGGCGGCTTCTTTTGAGGGCGGAAAATACCGGGATTTTGGCGTCTTTCTCGGTATCGCCTCCAATCTGGATAATTTAGGCCGGCTGTTCGGCAACTGATCCAGGCAAGCTCAAAACTTTCTTCCTAAACCCACACTCCGATTAGGGTGTTTCTGATGTAGGATTCGGTATATTTGCGTCTTATTCCGGCATCAATCACCATTCATGAGCGAAGAAATAAAACACGAGTGCGGAGTTGCTTTAATCCGCCTGTTAAAGCCGTTAGAATACTATCAGGAAAAATACGGATCAGCGCTCTACGGCCTGCAAAAACTTCGCCTGCTCATGCAAAAACAGCGCAACCGCGGGCAAGATGGCGCCGGAATGGCTACCATCAAACTGGACCCGGACCCGGGGACCCGCTACATCAGCCGGAAGCGGAGCGTTGCTCCTAATTATCTCGACGACCTGTTTGACCAGATCTGGAAACATTTCGAAGACCTTCCGGAAGAAAAGCTCCACGATCCGGTGTGGTTGAAGGAGAACAAACCCTATATCGGCGAACTGCTCCTGGGTCACCTCCGATATGGCACCCACGGGGATAACTCTATCGAAACCTGCCACCCCTTTCTGCGGCAAAACAACTGGATCAACCGCAACCTTATCCTCGCCGGTAACTTCAACCTCACCAACGTCGATGAGCTTTTTCAAGAGTTAATCGACCTTGGACAGTACCCGAAAGAAAAATCCGACACCGTCACCGTTCTGGAAAAGATCGGCCACTTTCTCGACGACGAGGTCGAGCGCCTGCACACCTGGTACAAACCGGAAGGATACTCCAACGTGGAGATCAATGACCTGATCTTCGACAACCTCGACATCCAGCGGTTGCTGGTCCGCGCCAGTAAAAAATTCGACGGAGGGTATGTCATGTGCGGGCTTATCGGCCATGGGGATGCTTTTGCCATGCGCGATCCCAACGGCATACGCCCCGCGTTTTACTATCACGACGAAGAGATTGCCGTCGTAGCTTCCGAACGCCCCGCTATCCAATCCGTTTTCAATATCCCCTTTCAACAAGTTAAGGAGCTTTCTCCCGGCCATGCCCTGATCATCAAGAAAAAGGGCGACGTACAAGAATTGCCATTCGTCGAGCCCGGTGTCCGGGCGGCTTGCTCTTTCGAACGGATCTATTTTTCCCGGGGCAATGACCTGGATATTTACCTCGAGCGAAAAAAATTGGGCGAGCACCTGGTCGAACCAATCCTGAAAGCCCTCGACTACGATTTTGAAAATACCGTCTTCTCTTTTGTCCCCAACACCGCTGAAACGGCTTTTTTCGGCATGGTCGAAGGGCTGTACCGCCGGCTGGACGAGATCAAGGAAAAACGCCTGATCCAGCTCCTGGACGAAGGCAAACTCAAGCCCAAAAAAATCCAAAAGATCATGGCGATGAAGCCCAGGATCGAAAAGCTGATCCTGAAAGACGCCAAAGTCCGCACCTTCATCGCCGATACGACCGCCCGGGGAAAACTGGTCTCCCACGTGTACGATATCACCTACGGACTGGTCAAAAACTACGAAGACACCCTGGTATTGATCGACGACTCCATCGTTCGCGGAACCACGCTGCGCGATAGCATCATCCAGATCGCCGCCCGGCTCAAGCCCAAAAAAATCATCATTGTCTCTTCTGCTCCGCAGATTCGCTATCCCGACTGCTATGGCATTGACATGTCCAAAATGGGCGAATTCGTGGCGTTTAAGGCCCTGGTGGAACTCCTGAAAAAGCATGGCAAGGAATATCTTTTGGAGGAAACCTATGTGCGCTGCAAGCAGCAGGAACACCTTCCAAAAGAAGAAATCCGCAACGAAATACAAGCCTTATACGAAGAATTTTCCTACGAGGAAATCTCCCGCCGGATCGCTAAAATCGTAACGCCGAAAGGAATCAAACCGGAAATTGAAGTGATTTATCAATCCATTGAATCCCTGCACAACGCCTGCCCCAATAACAATGGCGACTGGTATTTCTCCGGTAATTACCCCACCCCCGGAGGAAACCGGGTCATCAACCAGGCCTTCATCAATTACATGGAAAAAAAGGACGTCAGGGCATACTGATCAGATTTTCCGGAGAAGCCGGCCAGCCTTTTCCAGGGTTTCATCCTGTTTGGCGAAACAAAGCCGGATGATTCGCTCTTCCCTGGGGCCTTGGTAAAATACGGAAACCGGAATCGCCGCTACGCCGTACTCCACCGTCAGACGGCGGGCAAACTCCACATCGGGTTCTTCGCTTACCGCGCTGTAATCGCACAATAAAAAGTACGTCCCTTCACAGGCTAACGGCTTCAAGCGGGAACCTTCCATAGCATCCAGGAAAAAATCGCGCTTGAAATGATAAAAGGCCCCAAGACCCAAATATTCGTGGGGGTCCTTCATGAAATCCGCCAGCGCATGCTGGATCGGCGTATTGACCGAAAACACATTGAACTGATGGACCTTGCGGAACTCTGCCATCAAGGCAGCGGGGGCCACGCAATATCCGATTTTCCAGCCCGTAGCGTGAAACGTCTTCCCAAAGGAATACACCGCCAAGCCCCGTTCCCTTAGCCCCGGAAACCGGAGAATACTCTGGTGTTCCTGCCCGTCGTAGATCAGATGTTCATAGACTTCGTCGCTCAACACCAGAATATCGGTGCCCTGAAGAAGATGTTCCAGCTTGCGCAAGTCCTCCTGTTTGAGAACCGTTCCGCTGGGATTGTGCGGGGTGTTGATCACGATCATACGGGTTCTGGAGGAGATCAGGCGTTTGAATTTTTCCCAGTCCGGTCTAAACCCAGGCGCCTCCAGTTCATAGCCTTTGGCGATACCGCCCGCCAACTCGATCGATGGGCGGTAGGAATCGTAAGCCGGCTCGAAAAGAATAACCTCGTCGCCGGGATGGACAAACGCGGCGATCGCCGTAAAAATCGCCTGCGTGCCCCCCGCAGTGATGGTCACTTCATGGAGCGGGTCGAGGGAAGGGCCATAAAGCCCGGCGATTTTTTCGACAATACGCTCCCTGAGCGCAAGCACTCCGGCCATAGGGGCGTACTGATTATACCCCTTCTCCAGGTAAGACGTAGTCAGGCGAACCAGCCTTTCCGAAGGAGAAAAATCCGGGAACCCCTGGGCCAGGTTAATAGCGCCATGTTCTTCAGCCAAACCAGACATCACCGTAAAGATGGTGGTGCCGACATTAGGCAATTTTGAGGTAAATAGCATAGTATGTTTGGGCAGGTTTATGCTTGCTGCCTGTATTTTTGATATAGGGCCTCGATTTGGAGGGCCAGTTTCCGGTCTTTTTCCGTCACCACATTCCCTGCATCGTGCGTACTCAGGCGGATTTCCACCCGATTCCATACGTTGGACCAGGCAGGGTGATGGTCCATTTTTTCCGCGCAAAGAGCCACCTCCGTCATAAAGGCAAACGCTTCGGAAAAGCCCTTGAAAACGAAAGAAGCGCTCAGTTCGCTCTTTGTGTCATTCCACATCTCTTATTTTTTGGCTTAGAGAAAAGCGCTTTTCCCCTGTTCGTGTTCAAAACCCCAGTCGAATTGATCCAATTCCAGAAGCGCGGCGGAGAGCAGGTCGATGCAATGCGCCACATCCTGTTTATGGGCCATCTCGATCGTCTGGTGGATATGGCGCAAAGGGATGGAAATGGCGCCGGCAATGGCGCCGTTTTTCCCATAACGCTGCACGCCGGCCGTATCCGTCCCGCCAGCTGGAAGGATTTCCAACTGCCATGGAATTCGGTGCTTATCGCCGGTTTGCTTTAAGAAATTGACCATCCGGTAATCCGAGATCACGCTGCCGTCGAGCACCTTGATCGCAGCGCCTTTGCCCAGGCGGGTAACTACCTCATGGGCCTGGGCGCCCGGCACGTCAAAGGCGATGGTAACGTCCAACCCGAATCCAAAATCCGGGTTGAGGCGGTGGGCTGCCGAGATAGCTCCTCTCAAGCCGACCTCCTCCTGAACGGTGAACACGCCGAACGTATCAAACGGAAGCTCCTTCCCCTGAAGCTCCCGGAAAGCCTCCAGCAAAATGAACACCGAAACGCGGTTATCCAGCGATTTGCTGTTGACACAGTCCCCGATCTCGATCAGTTCCCGCTCCCGGGTAACAGGGTTGCCGGGAAACACAAAATCGAGCACATCCTTTTTAGGCATCCCCAGGTCGATGAAATAGTCTTCGATAGGCACTACTTTGTTGCGCTCGTCCCCCTTCATCAGGTGGATCGGTTTGGCGCCCATGACACCGACGAAGTCTTTCTTGCCGTGCACGATCACGCGCTGCGACGTGAGGGTTTTGGGATCAAACCCGCCCAGGGGGTGAAACCGGAGAAACCCGTCGTCGTCGATATGCGTAACAATAAATCCAATCTCATCCAGGTGGGCAGCGATCATAACCCGTTTTCGGGACTTGCCCCGCCGGAGCGCGATGACATTGCCCATGTTATCCAGACTGACTTCATCAACCAGAGGAGTAACTTCCCGGATTACCAATTCTCTTATGCGCTGTTCGAACCCTGGCGCCCCGGGCGTTTCGCATATCGTTTTCAGGAAAGGAACATTGATCATAGAAAAAAATAATTAATGAGGTCAAAAATACGAGTTCTTTACGAGACCGTTGACAATCAGATCGCTTATCCGTTTCTTTGAGGGCATATTCCCGGACGAGCGGATAGGGCTTTCCCAAAAGACCGTTCTTTTCTCCGGGGAGAACAGAAATTTTTTTCAGCCCCAACACAGACCGAACAACGTATGTCGCTTCTGAAGAAACTCGCCGGAGAAACAATGGTTTACGGCCTCAGCAGTATTCTGGGCCGGCTCCTGAATTACGTCATCCTGACGCCCTACCTGACCCGGGAATTCACCAACCGCGCAGAATATGGGATCGTCACGGAGTTGTACGCCTATATCGCGCTGCTCCTGGTTTTCTTCACCTACCGCATGGAAACCACTTTTTTCCGGTATGGAAATCAGAAGGAACACGCGGACCGCGTGTTTTCCACTGCCGCGTTGTCGGTGATGATCTCGACAGCCTTCCTTGTGGCGCTTTTCATTGGGCTGTCTGGGCCCATTGCTTCCTTTCTGGACTATCCGGACCATCCCGAATACATCGTTCTGTTTACCCTCATCCTGGCTGCCGATGCGGTCAGCGCCATTCCGTTTGCCCGGCTCCGGCTCGAAAACCGCCCCATGCGGTTTGCGGTGATCCGGCTCGTCAACATTGCCGCCAATATTGCCCTGATCTTTTTTTTCATGGAGTTATGCCCCTGGCTGTTGAAAAAGGGATGGAACAACGTGCGCTGGATATACGACCCCGAAAATCGGGTCATCTATGTTTTCCTGGCAAATTTTCTGGCCAGTTTCCTCGCATTCCTGATGCTTCTTCCGCTCTTGTTCCGCATGAAATGGAAAATGGACCTGAGCTTACTCCGGACGATGCTGTTGTACGCCGCCCCTTTGGTTATTGCCGGGTTTGCCGGAGCGATCAACCAGATGATCGGAAACCCCATGCTCAAGTACTTCACCGTCGGCAGTTTGCAGGACAAACTCGTGCAGGTTGGGCTTTTTCGGGGCGGCAGCAAAGATCCCGATTTTAATGACTCTTTTCACCCAGGCCTTCAATTATGCCGCCGAGCCCTTCTTTTTCAGGCATGCGCACCGGGAAGATGCCAAAGCGGTTTATGCCCAGGTAGCGCAGGCGTTTACGCTGGTCGGAAGCCTGGTATTCGCTGGGATCATGCTGTATCTGGATTTGGTGGCTGTTCTGATCGGACCCAATTACCGGGAAGCTATTGGGATCGTACCGATCCTGCTGCTCGCCTATTTGCTCCTGGGCATTTATTACAGCTTTTCCGTTTGGTTCAAACTGACGGACAACACCCATATCGGCGGCTATATCGCCCTTGGGGGATCGGCGATTACCCTCCTGCTCAACATCCTGCTCATTCCGCATTGGGGGTATTTCGGCCCCGCCTGGGCAGCGCTTGCCTGTTACGGGTTCATGATCGTCTTATGTTATATAACGGGGCAAAAGCGGTATCCCATCTCCTACCCCATTGGGCGAATGACGCTTTATGTGATTGGCGCACTGGGCGCATACGGCCTGGGGCTTCTCAGCGAACGGTGGTTCGGCTCATCCCTCTGGATAAAGCTTGGCGCCAATACCGCAGCGCTTGCCCTTTTCCTGTTGTTCCTGTTGTATCTCGAACGCCGGACGGTAATCCGCTGGATTAGCCCGTTATTAAAGCCGAAAGCAGCAGGATAGGTTAGGAAAAAAGCGTCCTGCCGACAGAAAAAGCCCCTAAACCGCTTTCTCTTCGGGATATTTTCTATATTTAGTGCGCTGACTTTACAATATGTGCGTAATTTTCAGGTTCATCACATGAAAAGTCACCCATAACCGGTTTTACCACCAATTCGGACCGCGCCAACCCATGCCCGAAAATCCACTTGAACGAATACGGGAATACCTATACACCGGGGACGTCAAAACCGCCCTCGAACGTTTGGATTCATGGGTTCAGAGCAACAACCGTTCCGAACACCGCAACGGCATTTCGTTGTGGCTCGCCGATTTGAACCGGACAGAGACGGAGTTTTCCCAAGGATTAGTAACCGATACCGACCGGCGGGTCGTACACCAGCGGATCACCAAAGGCATACTCGCCCTCCTGGACCAGTTGGGCGCAGGAAGGCCGGCGATGCACTCCTACCATTGTTATACCTGCGACCGGGTCGATCAATCCGATACCTTTGCGGAACTTTTTGAGAAAAACAGGACAAGCCGGAAACAGTTCTATTTCCTCTACGGCTGGGAGCGCCAATCGCACCTGGGCATGTTCCGGCGGATTGCTTACGAGCAGGAAGGCGCTTTTCTGGACGACCTCAGCCCGCGCACCGAACTCGCCTGCCGCGCCCGGAAGTTGGAACTGCGCTTGCGGCCAACCCGCAAAGAGCAGCTTTTCAAGATCGATATTATCAAAAATCTGTTCCATCTGCTCGAGGTCGCCCCGGAAGCCCACGAACCCTTGCTGGAAAAGAACCTGGCCTATCTCGCTTCGAAGACCCCGCTTTTCACGGAATTGTCCCCTAAAGACTTCCTTTGCATCTACATTCCTATTCTTTCTTACGATTGGGACTCGGAGATTACGCCCAGAGTGGCTAAATGGATGTTTGAAGAATTCTGCGGGGAACCCCTTCCGGAAACCTCCCCAACGTTCCTTTTCTTTTTTGCCGTCGTCTTTGAAGAGGAAGATGCCGATCTGGTACAAGAGATCCGGCAAACGGTGGAAGCAAGCCAGCACATTTTCCCTTTGCCCGAACTGGAGAAGGTGAACAAGCGGGATATCCGGCGCTGGTTTTCGGTGTACCACCAGTTGGCGCCCTCGTCGGAAACCAGGGACCAATTCCTTGCCACTCATTTCGGATCGGGGCAAGACCCGGTCGATATGGAGATCGTAGAGCTTAATTTGAGAAAAATCATCGATCAGTTTAATAATACGTATATCCAATGAAACTGAGAATCAGCAAACCGCTGGCCAAGGACTTCGATCCCGAAAAATATATCCTCGACGAAGGATTGCAGCAAGCCGTCGAGGTTGCCATTGCCCTGGATCAGCCCTTGCTTCTTACCGGCGAACCCGGTACGGGAAAAACCCGCCTGGCTTACAAGGTGGCTTACGAACTGGCCAAAGATCAGTCGGCTTACCATTTTGACCCCAAACCGCTCGTGTTTTATACCAAAACGACCTCCAGCGCCCGGGACCTGTTCTATATTTACGACGCGCTTGCTCATTTCCAGGCGACCAATATCAAACAGGAAGCAGGTGTTAAAACGCCGCAAACAGCGGATTTTATCGATCTTCAAGCCTTGGGCAAAGCCATTGCCCTCACCGACCCCGAAGCCGCAGACCGGTCCAAATTCAGAACGGCTTTAGGCGATCACCCTAAAAGCTCCGTCGTGCTGATCGACGAAATCGACAAGGCGCCCAGGGATTTCCCCAACGACATTCTCAACGAAATCGAGAACCTGGAATTTCAAATCAAGGAGCAGGATAATTATTCGCTGAAAGCCGGCAAAAAAGAACGCATCGCCGTAGTCATGACGTCCAACTCCGAGAAAAACCTCCCGGAACCCTTCCTTCGCCGATGCGTTTTCTACCATATCCCTTTCCCTGGCCCCGACCAACTCATGGACATTGCCAAAGCCCAACTGGGAAGTGAAACCCAGCTAGCCGAAGACTTGCTCTCCGGCGTCATCGCCTACTTTGAAGAGATCCGCCGGAAGTCGGTCCGCAAAAAACCGGCTACCGCTGAATTGATCTCCTGGTTGCGTATCCTGGAACTGGAGGAGATCTTCACCGCTGCCGACCTGCAGAAAAACAAGCCCCGCCTCGTGGATAACCTGTCGGTGCTCATCAAAACCAAAGAAGATTACGATGCCATCGTAGGCATGTTCCAGTAACCAAGGCATTCGGAGCGCTGCCAAACGCGATAATTCATCCAAAGCATGACCGACCCAACATCCAAACGCGCCCTTCCACTGGAAGGATTGGCCCGCCGGCTGGAAGGTGCAGGGTTTCACCTGACGCCTGCCGACCGGGTGCGTTTCATGGAGATTCTGGGTGGAGAACCGGCCAGGGCGCTGCTCCATACGCCTTCTAAATTGAAATTCCTGCTCGCCCCCCTGGTAGCCAAAAGCGCTGCGGAACAGGATAAATTTTATCAGGTATTCGATCATTATTTCGAAGAGATCAGCTCGCCGCCCGAGTTTATTCCTCTAAAAAAGCCCAAACCGCATTTTGGGATAGAGGACTTATGGTGGATTATCCCCATTCTGCTCATTGGCGCCGGCATGTTCTATTTGTTTCGGCCCAAACCGCCGCCTGCTAAGGAGCCCGTTCTTTCGATCGCCGGCCCTTCTTATGCCGAACCGGGCGACACCCTTACCTTCACTGCCCGGATCGAAAACGCCGACAGCACGCAGGCCCTCTTGTCCTGGGAGTTGAAAGATGCGCTGGATTCTACCCGCGAGGCGGAAGCCGGCAATTTCCGCACCTGGACGGTCATCGCCGATACCAGGGGGCGCAATTCCATCAAAATGGTGCAGGCCGGCATGACCGTACCTGGCAAGGATACCGTGTACAAAGCGACCACTATCTTTGGGATCTTTTGCCCCGACCCACCTCAATTTGGCAGCTGGGCGCCGCCAGCGACCCTGGAAGTAGGGGAAACTTTCCGTTTTTCCCCGCCTGCTGTATTCCGGGACAAGGAATACCGGTTTGAATGGAATTTTGGCGACGATTCCGTTTCAACCCTAAGGCAACCCGAACATGCTTATGCGCTCGACGGGGTCTATTACCTTTCATTGCGGGTGACCCGCGAAGATGGGGGGTCTATCTGTTCTACCGAATCGGTACACCGGATCTCCGTCGGGGAAGAGGAAATCCTCCTGAACGAGGTCCCGCCCCAATACGATTGGGTGTCGCCCCGGGCAACCTGGAGTTGGGGCGCCTGGCTGTTGGTAGGGATTCTCGTGATCACTATTTTTTACTATTTCATTCGCTGGCTAAAAAAACCGCCGCCCCCTGATGTTGAAAAACTTCAGGAAGAACGCATACCCTCTGCGGATAAAGGTCCTTACTTCATTCCTTTCCGGGACCAGAACAGGAACCTTGCTCCCGATCCCGTCAAATATCGGCTGGCAGATATGCTCCGCCTCCGGCAGGAAGGGCTGCGCAAAGAAGTGGACGTACCCGCAAGCGTTCGGGAAACCATAGAAGGGGGAGGATTCCCGACGCTTCGATTCCGCACCAATACCCAACCCACCGACTACCTTATTTTGCTCGACGAGCAGTCGGCCAACAGCCACCAGGCGAAGCTCTTCAAGCACCTGACCTCCGTTTTGCGGGATCAGGACGTCCATTCCGAGGTATTCTATTACCAAAGCGATCCGTTCCGCTTGTGGAATGGATCTTATCGAAATGGGATCAACCTCGACCTGGTTCTTCGCCTTTACCCGGAATACCGGTTGATCGTAATGGGCGATGGGCACGAATTGCTCGACCCCTACGCTTCGGGCAAACCGGTGTTGCGCAAGAGCACAGCCACTATTCTCAAAGGGTGGAAACACCGCCTCCTGCTCACCCCGCTTGCCCCAGCCTCCTGGACTTTCCGGGAAGGGGTTTTAGCCGAGTTATTTGTCGTTTTCCCCTCCGATTCGGAGGGCTTGGCGGGCGCGTCCCGGTTTGTGGAAAACGGGCTGGAAGCTTCCGACCTCCCTCCTTCTTTCAAGGAATGGCAGGAACAGCAGATCAGCTTGCGCAACGACCCCAATCTAACCTACTGCGAATGGAGGACACTGGCCGACCACGAAACTTACCTAAACGACGATCCGGAGCTCCTGCGCTGGTTGATGGCCTTGGCCGTTTACCCCATCCCTACCTGGGAAATCACCATTGCCATCGCCACCGGACTGGGCATTGAAGCAACCTCCGAGCGGTTGCTCAAACTCGCCCGTATCCCCTGGCTACAGCAAGGCGACCTTCATCCGCGCCTGCGCAAACAGTTCCTGGCCCAGTTGTCTCCCCAAGACGAAGCCCTCGCACGGAACGCAGTGAAACAGGAATTGGAAACGGTGGACGCGTCGGTGCGCGGTGGATTCGCCCGGTTTGAACAACAAACCAACCTGGCGGTGCAGAACTTCGCGCTCAGCCCCTTCGACCCCGATGCGCAGCGGATCATCCGGGAATATCTGGACGCGGGCGCCCTAAGCCGGACCCACATTGAGGAATTGGAGATCAATCTGCCCGGAACGAAAGAACAGCTTTTCAAACAAAACTTCTCCAATGTTTCTCAATCCTATATAGAAACCCCTCCGCCGCCAAAGCTTTCCCTTGAGGAATTTCTGCAAAACCAGATGGCGCAGCCAGAGGAAACACGCCAACCCGAAAAGAGAAAGCTGGCATTGGACCGAAATTTCTGGCGCATGGTCTTGGCTCTGCTTGCCCTGGGCGCGCTGTATCTGGCTATGTGGAAATTGGACAGCACCGTGTGGCTCTATAAAACCGTTTTTGGCGAAACCCCCACTCCTTTTCTGAACAAGCCAAGCCGTCCGCTGCGCGATTACTACCTCGTAAAAGAATCGATCTTCATCGACAGCGCCGTACAGTACAACAACCTGGCAGTAGAAACCTTCTTCACGCAAACCCAGCCCGAACTGGATACCCTGGTCATGGGGCGCCCCGTCGCTAGCGGACTCACCGGGATTGCTCCTGTGCGCAATTACCTGGATCTGGCCATGGCATCCGATCCAACCTATACGCTGGCCCTGGACAACATGGGCCGGCTCGGCTATTCCGCCGGGGTAGCTTATTTCAACGCCAAAAGGAAAAACCCCAGGACCTTCCCTGGGGAAACCAACGACAACCAGGCGCTGGGATATTTCCGAAACGCCATTGCCTACCCTTCCATCCAGCGCGACGCCCAGCACGCCGCCGGGCTTTGCCATTACTATTTAGGCAACCGCGATTCGGCAACCGTTTATTTACAAACACTTGACCAGTACGGCTATTTTGACACCCTGAAGCTCTTCCCCAACCTGAAAACCCTTCTTGGCATACAGGAAACCGCCTTGCTCAATTTTCGTCTGCGAAATCCAGACAACCGTTCCGTAGAAGCTACTCTGGATTACTACGTTAACCCGAGGGGCATACCAAGCCTCCAGTGGTCGATTCGGGCCAGCGGCGCCAATGGCCTTATCCCAGGCGTTCCGGTGGCTACCGCCAAAGCAGGTTTCCGGCGCACCGCTACCAAACTGCTGCTAAAAGCCCCCGCTAACCTCCCCGAGTTCAGGAGTACTTCGCTGAGACTGGAACTAAGAGACCTGAAGGCCGATACGGCGTTGATTGACACCTTGCTCTACTGGCCCAAAAACTGGAACGTGCGAAAAGTACCTGACGAAACCTTCGTTAAAGCGGTCTCAACCCAGGAACTCCGGAAAGAAATGATGCCATCCAGCTACCGCATCACTGGGCAGGTATTGAACGATGAAACAGGGCAACCTCTGGATGGGGTTAAAATTACCCTGGAAAGCGATCCGGTCAAACAAACGGCAGGGCATTTTCGCCAGGAAGCGACCACCAACGCCAGGGGCTATTTCGAATTTCAATGGAAACAACTACCGGAAGCCAACCTCCAGGTCTCCGCATTCAGGCCCTATTTCAGCCCTTATTCAGAACCTTTGCCGGTTTTTGATCCGAAGCAAGGGGATCAACTGATGAAGCCGATCCGGTTAAAGCCGGAAAAGAAAGACAACTACGAACAGAAAAACATGCCCAGGATAAAAAATAATTAAGAGTGGCCTTAAAAGATCCCTCTTTGCCGCTGGCCACCAAACTTTTTTCCATTTTTTTCGTACATGAGTAGGGGGAAATCCAATACGCCGTGTTAAACAAATGCAAATCCGCCCAAACGGATTGCATGTTTGGAATATTGCCTGCAATTTTGAAAGACAAAGCAGGGCTTTCTCCTGCCCGAACAAAAAATGACCCATGAAACAGCATCTACTTTTTGCCATTCTATGCTTCCTAACCACCCTGACTCACGGCCAGGTCTTGAAAGTAGAGCCCTCGGAGGTTAAACAAACCTTCAAGGTTAGTCTGGCCGATCCGTTTCTGGATCTCGAGCTTCACGCTACCATTCGAAATACCAGCGCTACCGATACGTTTCGTCTGAAATGGCTGCGAAAGGAACTCAACAAACCCGAAGGGTGGTTATCCCAGGTTTGCGATGGCGTGGAGTGTTTCGTGCCCATTGTCAGCAGCAATATCGACCCCATGCTGGGGCTCAGCACGCCTTTCGTCCTGCCGCCCAACAGCAAGGCGGATTTCATTTTTCATGTCCTGCCCGGACAGGTTGCCGGATCGGCAAATTATTCCATCCAGTTTTCATCGGTAGCCAAGCCCGACAGCATCCTTGCGTCTATGCGTTTTGACGTTGTCGTTCAAAGCCTTGTTACCAATCTGAAAGATCTTCGCCAGGACGGCATCCAGGTCTATCCCAACCCGGCAAGCGACTTTTTTGAGATAAGCGCCTCCGAGGGGGTCGATAAAATTGTGGTCTATAATGCATTGGGAGTGCCGGTAAAAACCTTCCTCTCCGCCCCGGGGCAGCGGTATTCCCTGGGCCGGATCCCCGACGGGATCTATTTGATCGCTTTGATCAACAATCAAAAAGGCGTTCTGAAAACAACCCGCTTGTTTAAACGTGGGATTCGCTCCTGATCGGATCCCCCTTGAGCCTCCTAGGCCGGGAATTCTACATAATTGCGCGGGGTTTCGTACAGCCTGACCTGCAGGTCGTACCGCCGGTCGAGGCGAGCGCGGAGGATATTCCAGATTACATAACAAATATGCTCTGCGGTAGGGTTCAGGTTTTTGAACTCCTCGGTATCCAGATTCAGGTTCTTATGGTCAAATCGCATTTCCACCTCCTCCCGGATCATGTCGGATAAGATCTTCAAGTCGATCAGGTATCCTGTTTCGGGGTCCACCTCGCCGCTCACTTTTATTTCCAGTTCGTAGTTATGGCCATGGTAATTGGGGTTATTGCACAAGCCAAATACCTCGCGGTTTTTTTCGTCCGCCCAGTTGGGATTGTGAAGGCGATGGGCTGCATTAAAATGGGCTTTTCTGAAGGCTGAAATTCGCATACCTGAAAGAATTTGTAAGCCAAACAAATTAGAACCTCCAAGGTTGAATGGCAAAGGCATTAGCATCTATCAAAAGAATTTTTTACTTTTACCTCATTAACAGATACTTTGACCCGGATGGATGCGGCTAAGGCCGTTTATCGTCAAAAGTACGGAAGGCAAGAAAATTCGTTTTGTATAGATCAGCGCTACCGGCACGCTTTGCCCGATTCCGCTGTCTGACTCATAAAAAAGGAAACCAGCCTCCTGGTTAGCGCCGTTTTTACTGGCGTTCAAAATACCTCACGTATAGAAGCGGATAACTGCTTTTATGCCTTTTGCCTTCAACCCGTCTTTTTGATGATGTATTGGTTGCCGTTCCTTAAAGCCGGTCAAGGACGAATGCGCCTAAGTATATGCGGTTTGATGCAATAATCGGACAAGAAGAGGTAAAAGCGAGGCTCCGGCAAATGGTCACCGAAGGCCGTATGCCGCATGCTACGCTGTTGCTGGGACCGCCAGGGTCCGGTTCGCTTGCCCTAGCCCTTGCTACCGCCTCCTATCTGCTCTGTACCGGCAACAAGGAGGCCGATGTGTGCGGCGCCTGTGCTCATTGCCTGAAATCGCAAAAACTAATCCATCCGGACCTGCATTTTTCGTTTCCAGTCACCGGCGCTAACGTCGTTAGTGATCATCATCTTCCGGCCTGGCGGCTGGCGCTTCTGGAGAATCCGTATCTGGACGTCAATTCCTGGCTCCAACGCATTGGGGCCGAGAACAAACAAGGCAACCTCAACAAGGACGAATGCCTTTCGATCATTCACAAGATCAGCCTCAAACCGTTTGAATCGGAACAGCGGGTGTTGGTCCTTTGGATGCCGGAGTTTTTGGGCAAAGAAGGGAATCGCCTGCTCAAACTTATCGAAGAGCCCCCAGCCCAAACCTATTTTATCCTTGTAGCAGAAAATGCCGAACTGATCCTTCCCACGCTGTTGTCCCGCTGTCAATTGGTCAAAATACCGCCTTTGCCGGACCAGGACGTCGTCCGGGGGCTCGCCCACCGGTTTCCGGAGGTGTCGGATCAGGCCCCTGCGATTGCCTACCTGGCCAACGGCAACTTCAACGAAGCGTTGCTGATCGCTCAGCGAAAAGACAACCCGGAAGCCAACGCATTCCTGGATTGGATGCGCAAAGCCTATCAGGGCAATGGACAGGAACTGGTCCGGTGGGCCGAACAGGCGGCTTCCTGGGGAAGGGAAAATCAAAAACACTTTCTTCAGTTCAGTTTGTACTTTCTCCGGGAATTGCTTGCTTTAAAAATAGGAGGAGGTTTGGCGGTCCGGCTTCAGCAAAGCGAATTGGAAGCGGCCCAACGCCTGGCCTCCCTGCTTGAGGTGGAGATGATGGAACAATTATCCCGGCTTTGGTCGGATAACATGCTTGGTGTCGAACGGAACGCCCATCCAAAGATCCTTTTTCTGGATGCGTCCATTCAAATGCACCATATTATGCGGCAGGGCCCTCGCTAAAGCCTGCTATGTGCGGCTACCCGAATCAAGTGGAGTAACCGCCCAAACCATACTTAATGATAAATTTTGATCGCAATGGGATGTTTAGGATGTAGTACCTGCAGCAGCAACGGAGTGAACGGATGCCAGAGTAATGGGGGATGCGGCAGCGGTGGATGTAACCGGCTCAATACCTTTGACTGGCTTTCTAACCTGGAAATAGCGGATATCGACCCTTTCGCCATCGTGGAAGTGTCCTTCAAAAACGGTTCGCATAAAGGATTTTTCCAGGTTCCCGAAACGGTTCGCATCGTCACCGGCGACATGGCCGTGGTAGAAACCGGCAATGGGTACGATATCGGGAAAGTGAGCCTTTCGGGCGAACTGGTGCGCTACCAAATGAAAAAGAAACGCATTGGAGAAAGCTCCGTCATGAACCAGGTTATCCGGAGGGCTAATGAACGGGACCTGGAACGGCTGCAAGAAGCGCGCGAACAGGAGAGGCCGACCATGGTCAGAGCCCGCGCCATCTCCCGTACCCTGGGCCTGGATATGAAAATCGGCGACGTGGAATTCCAGGGCGACAAACGGAAAGCGACCTTTTACTACACCGCCGACGGCCGGGTGGATTTCAGGGAACTAATCCGGCACTTTGCAAAAGAATTCCGGGTAAAGATCGAAATGCGCCAAATTGGCGCCAGACAAGAATCAGCCCGGATCGGAGGCATCGGCTCCTGCGGCCGGGAGCTTTGCTGCTCCACCTGGCTTTCCGACTTCAAATCTGTCTCTACGGCCGCCGCACGCTATCAAAACCTTGCCATTAACCAAACCAAGCTCTCCGGACAATGCGGCCGCCTGAAATGCTGCCTCAACTACGAGCTCGATACGTATCTCGACGCGCTGGAGGCCTTTCCGGAAAACTCCGAACGCCTGGAAACCCTAAAAGGAAGGGGCGTGTTGATCAAAACCGACATCTTCAAGCGCATCATGTTCTATGCCTATGACCATGAGCGTGGAAGGGGTCAGATCTATCCGCTCGACCTGGAAAAAGTCCGGGAGATCAAGGAAATGAACCAACGTGGCGAGAAACCGGCCGATTTCGAGATCAGCCCCAATGCCTCCACCTATTTCGCCGCCGAGGCTGAAATTGGTTTCGCCGATGTGACCGGAGAAATCGAACTTCCCGAAGAAAAGAGAAGAAAGAAAAAGAAAAAGAAAAACCGCGGAGGAGACCGGGGTCCCGAACCCCCGCGCCAAGGTGATCGCCGGCCTTCCAATAACCCGCCGCGGGACCAGAGGAAATCACCGCCTCCGCCCCGCGATCCATCTTCGGAAACGAACCGCCCTCCCGCCAACCCCGACGCGCCGGGAAAACAGCCACCGCAAACAGACGGCGAGAACAAAGAGGGAGGAAACCGGAATAATCCAGGATGGAAAAAGCGGGATAACCGGAACAATAAACGCAAGTAATTCTTTTTTCGAAAAAGGGATGCACGGGGATTTGTTCGTATTTTTGCCCCGCATTATTTACCGGGAAAAAACGACCCACCATGCAATACGATGTTACCGTCATCGGTTCCGGCCCCGGAGGCTACGTAGCCGCCATTCGTTGCGCCCAACTCGGCATGAAAACGGCGTTGATCGAACGCTACCCTACCCTGGGGGGTACTTGCCTCAACGTAGGCTGTATCCCATCCAAAGCCCTCCTCGACTCCTCGGAGCATTACCATAATGCCATGGAACGATTCTCCGCCCATGGTATCGAAGCGGACAACCTAAGGGTCAATATGCCCCAAATGATCAAGCGGAAAAGCGAAGTGGTGGAGCAGACCGTCAAAGGCCTCGATTTTCTGATGAAGAAGAATAAAATCGACGTCTTTACCGGTCATGGGGCCTTCCTTTCTCCTAACCAAATTGCCGTAGCCCAGCCCGACGGAACAACAGTGGAGATCCAATCCGGGAAAACGATCATTGCTACCGGTTCCAAACCGATCATCCCTCCTGCGTTCAACTACGACAAAAAACGCGTCATCACCTCAACCGAAGCGCTGAATATTTCCGAAGTCCCTAAAAGCATGGTCATCATTGGCGGAGGTGTAATCGGTCTGGAGCTGGGCTCCGTTTTTGCCCGCCTGGGAACAAAAATCGACGTCGTGGAATTCCTCGACCGCATCATCCCGGGTATGGACGGCGACTGCAGCAAAGAACTCCAACGTGCGCTTCAGAAACTGGGCATGAAGTTTCACCTGAAGCACATGGTTACCGCCGTAACGCCTGGCGCATCCCAGGTAAACGTAGAATTCAAGAAAAAAGATTCCGAAGAAATTCAGGCTATTGAAGCAGACTATTGCCTGATAGCTATTGGCCGCCGGCCCTATACCGACCATCTCGGCCTGGAAAAAGCCGGCGTGCTTACCGATGAGAAAGGGCGGGTAATCGTCGATGATTTTCTTCAAACCAATGTGCCCGGCATTTATGCGATCGGCGACGTAATCCGGGGCGCTATGTTGGCGCACAAAGCGGAGGAAGAAGGGGTTTTCGTTGCCGAAACGATGGCCGGCCAGCATCCGCATATTCACTACAACCTCATTCCGGGCGTCGTTTATACCTGGCCGGAGGTCGCGGGGGTCGGCCAAACCGAGGAACAACTTAAAGAGGACGGCATCCCGTATAAGTCGGGAAAGTTCCCCTTTAAAGCCCTGGGCCGCGCCCGGGCCAGCATGGATACCGACGGCATGGTGAAAGTGCTCGCGCATAAGGAAACGGATGAGATCCTCGGCGTTCATATGGTCGGCCCGCGCGCAGCAGACCTGATTGCCGAAGCCGTAACCCTCATGGAGTTCCGGGCATCGGCAGAAGACGCCGCCCGTATGAGCCATGCCCACCCCACCTTCACCGAAGCCATCAAGGAAGCGGCCCTGGCAGCTACCGGCAACCGGGCTATTCACATGTAGGGGAAATCACAAAACGCTCAGGCCCGCTTTAAGGGTAGACAGAATGAAATCCACTTCCTCCCGGGTAATGACCAGCGCGGGTTTCAGGTTGAGAATGTTGCCCTGGATCAGCTTGAAGGAAATGCCTCGCTGCATGCAAAACCCCATGAGCCGATGCGCCTCGTCTACTGCCCGTTCTTTGCTGCTCTGGTCTTTGACCATATCCACGCCCAGATTTAACCCAAGCCCGCTGATATGGCCGATCCATTCAAACTCCTCCTGTAGCGCTTCCAGCCCTTCCTTTAAGTAACCGCCTAGTGCCCGGGCATGCTCCGCCAACTCATGCTCGACTACAAAGTCTATAACCGCCCCGGAAACCGCAGCGCAAAAAGGATTCTTTTCATGGGTGTAATGCCCGATAGATCGTTGGCCAAGTATATTAAACTCCTCCCGGCCAATAATGCCGGCGAAAGGAAGGACGCCCCCTCCAAACCCTTTTCCGATCACGATCAAATCGGGCGTGACGAAGTGTTCCGAGGCAAACATTTTGCCCGTCCGGCCAAAGGCCGTATAAATCTCGTCAAAAATCAGCAGGATCCCATGCGCCTGGCATATTTCTCTGGCCTTTTCCCAGAAGTAGCGCGTCGGAACGGTGGAATTGTAAAAAATCGGCTCCGAGATCAAAGCTGCGATTCCCGGATTGAATTCGATTTGCACGGTTAATTGCCGGAGGTATTCCTCGTCGATTTGTTCCTGATTCGTCCACCCCCAGGGGTTGCGGTAGTAATCGGGTAATTCCAGGTGGAGCGCGCCGGGCATCATGGGGCCCAGCCCTTCCCGGAAATGAGGGTCTGCCCCGATAGAAACGGCTTGAAACCCAGCGCCGTGAAAGGTACCATAATACGAAAGCGTTTTCCATTTTCCGGTAACCTGTTTGGCCAGCATCGTCGCCATTTCGATGGCTTCCGACCCCCCCGGACAGAACAGCGCCCGGGTCAATCCTTCCGGCGCGACCTGGATCAGCTTTTCCGCAAGTTCAACGGCGGGCTGATTGGTGAACCTGCGCGGGGCAAAGGTCAGCGCCTCGTCGATTTGCTTCCGCATCGCCGCTAATACGCTTGGGTTGTTATACCCTACCGTATGGACCCCATTTCCGTGCAGGTCGAGGTATTTGTTCCCCTCGCTGTCGAAGATATAGGCTCCCTCTGCTTTTTCCACCACGTTGAATACCGGAGAAGAAAGGGTCTGATGGTAAAAAACCCGGCTGTCGCGGTCAATCAGGTCCTGCGTGTATTGGGAGATGCCGGGTCCGCTTTCAAAAGTCCGGATGTTCTCCCCCTGGTTTACGGAAACAGGCATAGGGTAAAGGCGTTTTTGTGCTATTAAACTAGAAGCTATCTCAAAACCCTTTCCAGGGGATGGGTGGCAATCCTTATCCCCATGACAAAAGCAGACGAAGCACTTTCCCCCTTTGAAGGGGGTCGGGGGGATGAAACCTTTCCCCATGAACTTGCTATCTTTGAGTGGACGGTAAGTTAAGGGTAAAAAGTGACCCAAAGAACAGAATAAGTCCAGATGAGAAAGACGAGGAAAAATTTTGATCGCAACTTTAAGCTCAAAGCAGTAGAATTGAGCTACCAGCGGGACAACATTAAGGATCTGGCCAACGAGTTGGGAGTCCGGGTAGAGTTGCTTTACCGCTGGCGGGCAGAATTTGCTTCCCGGCCTGAAGCGAGCTTTCCGGGCAACGGCAAGGCAGCGCGTACAGCAGAAGAAAGCGAAATCGATCGGCTCAAGCGGGAGTTAGCCGACATGCGCCTGGAACGGGACATCCTGAAAAAAGCAATCGGCATTTTCTCCGCGAGCGATGGGAAATTTACCAATTCATAGCCGAGCACCGCAAGGAGTTTCCCATTGAGAAGATGTGCAAGGTATTGGATGTGAGCAAAAGTGGCTATTATAAGTGGTTTAACAGTGAACCGTCGAAACGTTTGGTTGAAAATCAGGGGCTTACGCTTACTATCTGTAAGATACACCAAAGCAGCAAGGGCACTTATGGGAGTCCGCGAATCACCGAGGAACTCAAAGCCAGGGGCGTGCAAGTATCCCGTATACGGGTAGCCCGCTTGATGAAACAGGCACAAATTTGCGGCGAACATAAAAAGAAATACCGGGCCACTACCGACTCTAAGCATAATCATCCGGTAGCGGAAAACCTCCTGGACCGCAATTTTCAGCCTCAGGAAATAGGGCAAGCCTGGGTGTCGGATCTGACGTATATCCCCACTGCGCAGGGCTGGGTATACCTAACGGTGATCATCGACCTGGCGATCCGCAAAGTGATTGGATGGGCGTTGAGCCAAGATATGAGCGCCCAAAGCACCAGTATTGCTGCCTTGAAGATGGCCTTGGGACATCAGCCCATTACCCGGGAGCTTATCTTCCATTCGGATCGGGGTGTCCAGTATGCTTGCAAGGAATTTAGAGCACTGCTAACTGAGGATGAACGCATTAAACAAAGTATGAGCCGCAAAGGCAATTGTTGGGATAATGCCGTAGCGGAAAGCTTCTTTAAAACACTGAAGGTAGAATGTATATACCGGCAGCGGTTTGAAACCAAAGCGAAGGCTCAAATAGCCGTGTTTGAATACATTGAAACCTGGTACAATACCCTTAGGAGACATTCGGCAATCGGATACCGCTCCCCAGCAGAATATGAACTCTTTTTATTAAACCAAAAACAGGCCGCTTAACCCTTAACTTTTTGTCCACTTTTTCCTTGCAAGTCCACCAGCACCCCAAAAGTTTCATCCCCCTAACCCCCTTCAAAGGGGGAGAACGCCATATGCTATAGTTTTAAGATGGCTTCTAGGCACCGTGACTATCAGCGCGGGTTAAATGGCGTTCCCCTTTCATCAACAGACGCAAAATCTTGCGTCTCAACATTTTCACCAAGAGACGCAAAACATTGCGTCTCTACATTTAAACCAACCACTCAACCACCAACAAACCCTTACCCCTCCTTCCTACCCACGACAAGAACGATCTCTCCTTTTATCTTTTCCGGGTGTTCCTGATAATACGTATGCAGCTCGGTCAGCGCGCCCCGCCGGACATCTTCATGGAATTTACTCAACTCCCGGCACACGCACGCGGGCCGGTCCGGGCCGCAGCAAGCGGCGAGTTCTTCCAGGCATTTTAACAAGCGGTAGGGCGACTCGTACAAAACGAAGGTATTCTCCAGAGTGGCCAGGTATTTCAAGCGGGTCTGCCTCCCTTTTTTATGGGGGAGGAAGCCCTCAAAATGGAAGCGGTCGCACGGAAGACCAGAAACCACCACCGCCGGGACCAAGGCGCTTGGGCCGGGCAGGCATTCCACGCGCACGCCTGCCTGTACGCAGGCCCTTACCAGAAGAAACCCCGGATCGGAAATACCGGGGGTGCCGGCATCGCTGATCAGCGCTATAGGCTGCCCCGCTTGCATCGCCTGAACAAAAACATCGGTGACCTGGTGTTCGTTATGCGCATGAAAGGCTTTCAGGGGCGTTTCAATGCCAAAGTGGTCCAATAATTTACGGGAAGTCCTGGTATCTTCAGCCAGAATCAAAGACGCCTCCTTCAGCACGCGGATAGCCCTTAGGGTCATATCTTCCAGATTGCCGATGGGAGTAGGGACCAGATAGAGCATGTAGCCGGAAGTTTGCGCGCCTGCGCCCGGAGTGAAAAAAGAGGGTGCTTACTCCGCTGGAGTGATCTTGAACGTGTAGGTCTCCATAATCAGATTGGCAAGAAGCTTCTGGCAGGCCGTTTCCACTTTTTCCCTTGCGGCTTCTTCGGTTTCGGCTTCCAGGGTCATCACAACATGCTTTCCGATCCGAACCTCTTCGATACCGAAAATTTTAACGTGGGACAGGTTGTTGGCCACCGTTTTTCCTTGTGGGTCGAGTAATTCCTTATGAGGCATTACGTCAATGGCTGCACTGAATTTCATAGCTAGTTCTTTCGCTTGGATAAATAAAGGCCGATAGACAGGCTTATATACAACAAAATGATCGCGGTCAACGCCGTTTCCCTCCAAAGCGCCAGCAGGACGAGGGATATGCCAGCAAAGATATATTTTATCTCATTGCCTGCCCACCCGAAATGCTTCATTTTAAGGCTAAACATGGGGATTTCGGCGATCATCAAAGCAGACAAAAGGCCGGTTACTGCGTATAGGGCAAGTGGATGAAGAAAAACCTCCGCCCAACCGGGGTGCGGCTTCAAATACAACAAAACCAAACCGCACACAAACAGGGCCGACGCCGGCGTCGGCAGCCCGATAAACGCCTCCGATTGCCGTTCGTCCAGGTTGAACTTACCCAAGCGAAGCGCGGCAAATGGAGCAAGCAAAAAGGCTGGCAAAGCGGCATAATCCACTGCCGAAGGCCAGGCGCCCCCCGAATAGCCCGCACTGATCAACCCGTACAGCATCACCCCTGGCGCTACTCCAAAGGAAACCACATCGGCCAGGGAATCCAGTTCTTTGCCCAAAGGCGAGTTTACCTTTAGCCAACGAGCTACCGCCCCATCCAGAAAATCCGCAAAAAGCGCAATAAGGACCAACCCAACCGCCACTTTGAGCTGTCCGTATACTAGAAAAACTACCGCCAACATACCGGCCAGCAAATTGGCCAGCGTTATGGCATTGGGGATCGCTTTTTTCATAAAACCCTAAAAATTTGTTAATCCCGGGCGGTTTTGTCGCCCGGCAACAAAATATCATCAAATTCGGCGTTTATCTTCATAGGTAGCCATCTTTTTTGTCGTTTATTTGTAAGCTTATATAAAGAGCAGGTGGCCTTATACTAAAAAGATCCCACCGTTGGTTACCTGAAAGAGTCCTTTAGCATTAGACTTTGGACGTTAGGCTTTAGATGTTAGACGTTGGACTTTAGATATTGGAGCAACCCCGCATTCGCTCCATGAAACACGGACAACCAAGGCAATTAAATTTCTTTTACCCCAGTTTGACCACCTTTCCAAAACCCAATGTCTAACATCTAATGTCCAACGTCTAATTTGGTTTTATCCCAAAAAAATAAATATGCGCACCCTGAACGTTGCCTTTCTTTTCACGGCCCTTCCTATTCTGGCTGTCGCTCAGGTCACAAACGACGACTGCAGCCGGGCGTTGCCCCTAACCGATATCGTCAATTGGTGCTCCCCGCCTCAGTCCTTCACTACGGCTGGCGCAACCCCATCCGGCGTAGCCCGGGCCAGTTGTTTTCCTGACGAAACCACGATCCGCGACGTCTGGTATTCTTTTGTTGCTCAAACCACCGACGTCAACGTCAGTATAACCGGCAACACGGCGTTATCGCCGGGAGGCACCCTGGTTCGGCCGCAGATGGCTATCTATTCCGGAACCTGTAATAACCTGACTGAACTGGAGTGTATTTCAGACGGCTTTGGAACGAATACCGTGCAAACTTTTGCCAACCAGTTGCAAATCGGCGCCACCTACTACATCCGGGTAGCCGCAAGGGGCGGCGCCACGGGTACGTTTCAGTTGTGTATCAACAGCTTTACCCAACCTCCGAAAGCGTCCAGCGATTGCCCAACAGCGAATATTCTTTGCAGCAAAGCCCCTTTTACGGTGGAATTTGTGCAGGGAGAAGGCAAGGATCCCAACGAGGTGACGGGCGTCTGCGGACGGGTTGGCTGCCAACCCACCGAAGAACAATCCACCTGGTTTCGCTGGACCTGCCAGGTTACCGGCACCCTGGCCTTCACGATCACCCCGTTGAACCCTACGGACGACCTGGACTTCGTGGTTTTTGAATTGCCTGGAGGGATCAACGACTGTAGTGGAAAAAGGGCGGTGCGTTGTATGTCTTCGGGAGAAAACGTAGGCCAGCCGATCAGCACCTGGCGATCCTGTACCGGAGCTACCGGCCTTCGGGATGGCGAACGGGACAATATCGAATATTGCGGTTGCGACGCCGGGGATAACAATTTTATTTCCCCATTAGACATGGTTGCCGGCAGGAGCTATGCGCTCGTAGTGAACAACTTCAGCCGGTCCGGAAGCGGATTCACGCTCCAATTCGGAGGTACCGGCACGTTTGTAGGCCCTACCGCCAACTTCACCATTGACCAGGCCGAGGCTTGCGTGGGAAAGCAACTCAATCTGACCGACAGTTCGTCCTTCGCTGGAGGCATTTCCGAATGGGAATGGTTTTTTGGCCCAAGCGCCACACCCACTTCCCTTACCGGCAAAGGCCCGCACAATATCCGCTACGACCTTCCGGGCGATAAATCCATCGTGTTGAACGTCCGCACCGCCGACGGCTGTATCGTCAGCACGGTTAAGACCCTTAAAGCGGATTGTTGCAGCGACCATTTTAACATCGGCGCCACCCTGAATGACCCCCTTTGTCCCGGCGCTGCAACCGGGGAGATTAACGTCCGCGCGAGCAGCCTATATGCTCCCTATCAGTTTAACTGGGCAAGCGGGCAGCAGAATAACAACCCCAGGAGCCTTTCGTCTGGAAATTTTCAGGTAACGATCACCGATCGGGCGACTTGCGATACGGTGATCTCCTACGCCTTGTCAGAGCCTCCTCCCGTCCAGATCAGCCCTCAGGTCGTGATGCCTACTTGCGGAGGCGGGACGGATGGGGCTATTGAGATTCGCGCCTCCGGCGCTACGCCGCCTTATCAATACCGATTCCCCGGACTTCCGCTTGGTTCGTCCAATAGAGTGTCCAATCTCGGGGTAGGCGACTACCTCGTAAGCCTGGTCGATTCGAATAATTGCCAGTTCGACACGCTCGTTCGGGTGCGGGAACTTGAGCTAATCCTGGACCCCAGCGTAGCAGCTATCGCCCAGCCCTCCTGCTTTGGGTTCAGCGACGGGCGGATCGACGTCCGGATCACCAATGGGCGTCCGCCCTATCAGTACGACTGGCGGGACGGCCGGGGGTTCCAGCCGGACAACTCCCTTCTTGCCGTGCCTTCCGGCGCCTATAACGTGGAGGTTTTGGATGCGAACCGCTGCCGGGGTGCTTTCGCGTTTGCCGTGGACGATTTTCCGCCAATAGGGTTACAATTCAACACCACGGATGTCAGTTGCTTTGGAGGAAGCGACGGGCGGATTGAGGCGTTTGGATTTGGGGGCGCCGGGGAATACCGCTATTTCTGGCAAGCCGGCGATTCCGCTTCGGTGCGTTCCAACCTGACTGCCGGGTCGTATTTTATCCGGGTCATCGACCAAAACGATTGCCGGACAGACACGGTGGCTGCCGTAGAGGAACCGCCACAGTTAAGCGTTTTGGATGTACAGACAACGGATCTGGTCTGTTTTGGCGACCGGTCCGGAGCGATAACCCTTTTGGGTACAGGAGGCACTCCTCCCTATACCTATAGTTTGGCCAGCGGTCCCTTTCAGACGGATAATACGTTTAAAAACCTGCCGGCAGGCAACTACGTCGTATCCGTTAGCGACGCACAAGGTTGTACGGCAGCGATGGAGGTGACCCTGATTCAGCCCGATCTGCTCCTGGTGGATGCCGGGACGGACCGATTGGTCAACCTGGGAGAGCAGATCCCTTTGCAGGCAATCCCCAGCAGCTTGCCCGTCGCTTTCAGTTGGGCGCCTGCCGACCAGTTAAGCTGTAATTCCTGCTCCGCGCCGATTGCCCAGCCATTGCGCAATGTCGTTTTCTCCGTTACGGTGACCGACCCCAGTGGGTGTACCGCTGAGGATGAAGTATCGGTGTTCGTGGTCAAAAACCGGCCCCTGTTTATTCCCAATTCGTTTTCCCCCAACGCCGATGGAACCAACGACTTTTTCACCATCTACGGAGGAATTTCCGCCCGAAGCATCCGCCTCCTGCGTATCTTTGACCGGTGGGGAGAACTGTTGTTTGAAGGAAAAGATATTCCTCTGGGGTCTGAACCCCTGGGATGGGATGGAACGTTCCGGGGAGAACCGCTCCCTTCTGGAGTCTACGTGTACTATGCCGAGGTTGATTTCATCGACGGCGAAGTGTTGCCGGTTAAAGGAGATGTCAGCCTGGTGCGTTAACTTATTACTATGGGCCGCTTTGTGCTTTTTTTCGTCTTTTTGCTCCTCTTGAGCGCCGGATCGGCTTGCCGAAAGGAAACAGCCGCTTCCTCCAACGTTTCCATCGACCCCAGCCAAACCAATGCCGAACGGGTAGAGGATGTGGATATCCTGTACAGCGATTCTGCGGTAGTACGCGTGCGCGTTCGGGGGCCGGTTATGCTTAACTTCATAGGATACAGCGATCCGCACCAGGAATTCACCGATGGCATCCGGGTAGAGTTTTTTGACCGCTCGGGTTACGTCACTTCCGTGCTTACCGCCCGCTATGCTATACGATATGAAACCCGGGGCCTGACCATTATCCGGGACAAGGTATTATGGAAAAGCGTGGAAGGCAGAACCCTGGAGACGCCGGAACTGACCTGGGACGAACGACAGCAAAAGATCTATTCCCCCAAATTCGCGGTAGTCACCTCTCCCACCGACACGGTGTATACCCATGGGTTTGAGGCCACCCAAGACTTCAAGATGGTACAGATGAAAGCCATCGACGGCAGCATGCGGATGGAAGAAAACGCCCAGCCTCCTGCCAAACCCCTCAATCCTAGTTGAAATCGATCAGGTGATCGGTCAGATCGTTTTCCTCCTCTTCCATCAATCGGGTAACATCCGAAAATGCGGCATAATTTATGCACGCCATCAAGGGATAGGTAAAGAAGATTCCGACAAAAAGGCCAAACATTCCAAGAAGCAGGACGAAAACCGTTGCCATCAGGAAGAGGAAAACCGTGCCCCATTTCTTGGTGATTAACAAACGACTGGTTTCCAGGGCATCCCAGAAGTTCATTTTATAAAAGACCACGAACATCGGCGCCCAATACCACGCCACCTGAAGATAAATCAAGGGGAGCAGTAGCGCAAATTTCCAGGGCTGGATGGAAGGAAAGTCGTCTTCCAGAATATTCCAATCCATAAAAACAAACCCAATAATCGGCAGGATGAGGGCGATAGATGCCAACATCTGGATCGCATATTGCGCTGCTAACGGTCCGATATATTCAAAGCCTTTGAAGAACGTTTGGAACTCGTGATTTTTCCTGGTTTCTATATGCCAACACACGATGAAAAAGCCTATGTTCAAAGGAACCGTGATCAGCAAAGAAGCGATGAACCCGATTACAGGAACTACCCCGGCTACAAGCTGGATCACGAGATTCAAAAAGGCAAAACCCGCAAAGCCCCATACGTTCTGAGAAAACAGGCTCCAGCCTTTACCGAAATATTCGGCAAACTGAAAGTTGTACCCTTCGTCGAGGAGGCGTTGAATTTTTTGTGGGATTTGCATGCTGTTAGGTTTGTTTTTATGTTGGGTTACAGACTGGCCAAAGTTCCGAAAAATCAATGGAATTCCATCTTGCCTCTCCTTTTACTTAGCCCCATTTTTCCAAATTGGAGAACGACCCCAGCGAGATAATCCTCCAATTGCTGAGTACCTGAAGTATATCGGACTCGGATTTGGAGGCCAAAGCGGCCCAAACCTCTGTGTCCGCTGGAGTAGGGAAAACTTGTTTGCCAAAATATTCCGGAATTTTACCTGCGACGGAAATCGTTTTTGACCAGGAAGCATCCGTCCATATTTCAAATCCGATCCCGGCATCCGCGCATAACGCTTCCAGCCTTTGGATACTTTGGGCTGTTGTCTGATGCAAAACGCAGGTAAACGTCTGGAAAAAGGAGCGCTTTATTCTGCCTAATACGGAAAAAACCGGTACTTTTCTTTTTCCGGAAATATTGATTCCCACCTGTTCCCGGTCAAACAGAACGATATCCCGGTATTGAAAATCGCTATCGGGATGGGGAATGGAAAAAAGCATGGCGCGGACGGGGTCGAGCGTTTTGGCCCAGGTGAGTTCAAACAGGCCGCTATGCTCCAGCCGGAGGGAGATCAGCGCTCCTTGAGGCGCCGGCGGAGTAAATTTTTGCCAAACGGTCTTTCGCCAGGCGGTCTTTGCCCAGGGCCGCCGCTGCAATTCCCAGATCCCACCAGCGGTCCTGTTCCTGCGCATGGAGCGACACCGCCTTTTTGCAATAATACAGCACCTGTTTCCACTCCCTTCGCCGTTTGTAAACGGCGGCCAGAAGCAGGTAAGGGGGAAGCCAATCCGGTTCCAGCCGGATACATAGCTTGAGCAGCTTTACGGCATGGTATACGTCTTCCAGGGCATCGTAGCGGACTGCCTCTTCATACAACTGACTTGCTTTATCGGAGGGCGCCTGTTTCATTGGGGTTAAAACGCCTATTGCCCGCCCAATATTGGGTCGGGATCGCCATCGGGATCGCCGTGTGCAAAACCAATCGGCGCCAGGCTAATTTCGTCGTCGAGCAAAAGCAATCCGGCGAGGTGGGGCGCAGCGGCAGAGGTACCACTGAGATAGGCGTAGGTCCCGTCCCGGTAAGTGGACGGGATATCAACCCCCGGTTCGGCATAATCCATCCCTTTGCCGAAGTTGCTGAACAGAGCAAAAGACTCCCGCGTATCAATAGCGGAAACCGTAAAAATATTGGCGCCTTCCACCCTTGCCGGCGAAATGCCGGCTATGTCTTTGGCGTTATTCCCTGCCGCTATGACCACCCGGATCCCTGCATCGGCAAGCGCTTTTACGGATAAGTCGAACATATCCGATGCGCGGCCGGAAAAGCTGAGGTTCACCACATCCCCAGGCGAAGCGGAAGCCAGAACGTAATCCATCCCTTTGAGGATCGTCGACAATAGCCCTACCCCGTTCCGGCTCAGCACTTTTACCGAAGTCACCCTCGTGCCCGCCGCCACGCCAACCGTTCCAATCCCGTTATTCAACGCGCCAATAATTCCTGCCATGTGGGTTCCGTGCCCGTTCTGGTCGTCGGGCCCATTCTCGTAATAATACCAGGGCAAAAACGTCCGGCTTCTGGCTATATCCACATTCAGGTCTGGATGATTTTGATCGATTCCCGTATCCAGTATCCAGGCGGTCCGGCTGCTTTTCCGGACAGGTCCTTTAATGAAAGACACCCCCCATGGGATGATCTGCTCCGAAGGGGTAAACGATTTCCCCTTGGACGTCAACGTTTGAGCCAGGGAAAAAGGGCGGTTTTCCTCCACCAAAAGCACCTCTGGCTGCCGCTGAAGCTGCACAGCTTCTTCTTCGGAAATCCTGCAAGCAAATCCGGTGAACGTCCCGGTATACACTTCCTGAATCCCTTGTGCAGGCTGGATACCCAGCCGGGCTAAAATGGTTAAAGCCGTCAGACGAACCTGAGGCGAACGGTCAGGCTGCGCTTCACTTCGCGGTTGCAGGCCTAAAGCCGAAGGGCTAAGTTGAATCACATGGGTGGGCGCCTCCGAAGAAAACGAACCGACCCCGGAGACTTTGGAAGCGCCGGTTACCAGAAGCTCTCCCCGTTCGCACGAAAGCCCCATCAGGAGCAGGATAGGTAACAGATGTTTTTTCATGAGAATTAAGTTTTGGAATTATGCGTAATAAACAATACATCCACTGTTTGCGGGGGGAGCTGCAAATACCTGGCTTATTGTTTAGATTACCCGTTCCAACGGACTAGATGTGCGAAATAGGAATGTTACAGGAGCTTATATGGTAAAAATAATAATAAAAATGGAAAAAAGAAGGACCCTTGGATGAAAAATGGCTTAGTGCGCTTCCAGCCAATTCTCCCCGGCGCCCATTTCGACCAAAATAGGCACTTTAAGCCCTGGCAAGGCATGGCTCATGTGGTATTCGATATGCGGCTTGATGAGTTCCAGTTCGGATCGATGCACATCGAAAACGAGTTCGTCGTGTACCTGAAGCACCATGCGGCTGTTCCAGCGGTTGTCCCGGATGATCTGGTGAATACCGATCATAGCCGCTTTGATCATATCCGCAGCCGAACCCTGGATGGGGGTGTTGATCGCCATGCGTTCGGCGTTACTGCGCTCCAGCGAACTTTTGGAGTGGATATCCCGCAAATACCGGCGCCGGCCCATCAGCGTGGTTACAAATCCCTTGGTTCTGGCTTCCTCTACGATGCGGTCCATATAGGCTTTCAGGCCTGGGTATTGCCGGAAATACGCGTCGATCAGGTCTTTGGCTTCCTGCCGCTTGATGTCCAACTGCCGGGATAAATTCGTGGCCCCCGCTCCATAGATAATGCTAAAATTGACTGTTTTGGCCCGATAGCGCTGCTCTTTGGTCACTTCGTCGTAGGGCGTTTCAAAAACCCTCGCCGCCGTAGCGCGGTGAATGTCCTGATTCAA
Source organism: Haliscomenobacter sp. (assembly GCA_016707205.1). Classification (GTDB taxonomy): domain Bacteria; phylum Bacteroidota; class Bacteroidia; order Chitinophagales; family Saprospiraceae; genus JADJPL01. Next base: position 115,133 of record JADJHZ010000002.1, read on the forward strand.
CTGGAATGCCTCCAGCATGGCTGCATCGCCGCTGATTTCGGCAATCAGCCGGAGTTCGATCTGGGAGTAGTCGGCGGAAAGCAGCACATGGTCCCCATCCCTGGGGATAAACGCTTTGCGCACTTTAGCTCCCTCGGGAGTGCGGATGGGGATATTCTGAAGGTTGGGATTGTTGGAACTGAGCCTTCCCGTTGCCGCCAGGGCCTGATTAAACGAGGAGTGCACCCTTCCCGTGCGGGGATTAATCATTTTAGGCAGCGCGTCCACGTAGGTCGATTTCAGTTTCATCAACCCCCGGTGCGTTAGAATATCGTCCACCAAAGGAAATTCCTGGGCCAATTCCACGAGTTTATCTTCGTTGGTGGAATATTGTCCGGTTTTGGTCTTGGCGCCCCGGTAGGGGATCTTCAGGCGTTCGAAAAGCACTTCGCCCACTTGCTTGGGGGACCCAATGTTAAAGCGGAGGCCCGCCTTTTCGTAGACCTGGGCTTCCATATCCAGGATCTCCTTTTCCAGCTCGGCAGAATAGGCCTCCAGGTACAGCGGGTCGATGCGAACGCCCTCGTACTCCATATCGGTCAGCACCCGGATCAGGGGCGCTTCCAGGTTCCAGTACAGGCCGCTCAAGCCTTCCGCGTTAAGTTTGGGTTCCAGCACCTCCCGGAGCTGAAGGGTGACGTCGGCATCTTCGGCGGCGTATTCTGTCACTTTTTCCACCGGCACGTCGCGCATAGTCCGTTGGCCCGCGCCTTTCTTTCCGATCAGCGACTCAATGGGCACCGGCTGGTATTTGAGGTACGTTTCGGCCAGGTAGTCCATGTTGTGGCGGAGCTCCGGCTCGATCAGGTAATGGGCGATCATGGTGTCGAAGCAAGCCCCTTCCAGTTCTAGCCCATACCATTTGAGGACAATGGCGTCGAACTTGATATTCTGACCGATTTTCAGAATAGCCGCGTCTTCAAAGAAAGGACGGAACGCCTCCATTATTTCAAGCGCTGCCGCTTTTCCTTCGGGCACAGGAACATAATAGGCTTCGAAAGGTTGAAAAGCGAAGGACATGCCTACCAGTTCGGCCTGAGTAGGGTCTATATGAGTGGTCTCCGTATCGAAACATACCGCTTTTTGGCTGCGCAACTGTTCGACAAGGCTTCGGATGGCATCCAGACCTTCTACCAAATGGTATTGATGGGGCGTATTATCGATATTTTTCTCCGCAATGGAATGCGATGGTATGGCAGGCGGCGTCAAGCGCTGCGTTTCCATAGTCTCCGGACCAAAAAGGCTGCCTTGCTGGCCTGGCGAGGGGGTAGAACCCAAGCCCGGCTCAGCCTCTTCGCCCAGGATCTGGCGGGCAAGGGCGCGGAATTCCAGTTCCCTGAAAATCTCCGACAAGGCTTCGGCATCAATAGGTTCCAGCTCCAGCGCCTGTTCGTCAAATTCGATCGGTACATCGACATGAATAGTAGCCAGTTTTTTGGACAGCAGGGCCTGTTCGGCATACTGCTCCACCCGTTCCCTGTTTTTGCCTTTTATGGAGGCGGCATTGGCGATCACACCTTCCACGGTGCCGAATTCGGCCAGGAGTTGGACCGCCGTTTTGGGGCCGATCCCCGGAATCCCGGGGATGTTGTCAACGCTGTCTCCTTGCAGGCCCAGCACGTCTCTGACCTGATCGACGTTTTTTATTTGCCAGTTTTCCAGGATTTCCGGTTCGCCCAGGATCTCGATGCCGTTGCCTTGGCGCGAAGGCTTGTACATGAATACATGCTCGGATACCAGTTGGGCGTAATCTTTATCTGGTGTGACCATAAAGACCTTGTACCCGGCTTTCTCCGCTTTTTTGGCCAGCGTGCCGATAACGTCGTCGGCTTCAAACCCGTTGAGCATCACCACCGGGATGCGGAACGCCCGGACGATCTTATCGATCCAGGGCAGGGCTATGGAAATGTCTTCCGGCTGTTCTTCCCGGTTGGCTTTGTAGGGTTCATAGAGTTCATGCCGGAAGGTCGGTCCTTTGGGGTCGAACGCCACGGCAATGTGGGTAGGCTTTTCGGTGCGCAGCAGGTCCCAAAGCGTGCGCGTAAAACCGGTGATGGCCGAAGTATTAACGCCCTTGGAATTGATCAGTGGGCGGGCAATAAAGGCAAAGTGGGCACGGTAGACCAGCGCGTGCCCATCCAGCAGGAACAGTTTTTTTTCGGCCATATTGGGTTATAAGTTGATGCCGTATTTGATCAGCATTTGCTGGGTAAAGCTAACCCTTTTTCCCGTACCAGAAACCCCGCCCGGAGCGTCGTAGTCGGTGATTTGAACCCGGACGTCGTCGTCGTAGAACACATTCATGGTGATGGCCAGTTGAAGGCCTTTGGCAATAGTGAAAGCGAACTGATTGTTCCAGTCGACGTCGATGTTTTGGGGATTGCGCAGGTAGTTGGAATACAACAGCAACTGAGAAGTGAGGGTCAGCTTGTCGGTCAGGAACTTGTTGGCGTAGTTGGCTTTCAGCAAGGACCCGATCTGAGCATCTACGTTTTCAAAATCGATCACGGCGCCGGAAGCGTTTTTAGTCACCGGGTTACCATGAACGCCCTGGCGGGCAATATCGTCGTTGGAAACAATAACGAACTTCGCCCCCACCGGCGAGTAGAATACCGATAACTTTTTGATCGGTTTGAAATCCATCCCTAAGGATAGATTCAGGGTAGCCGGGGAAAAAAACCTGGAAAGCGGGGTGGCGTTGGTGTTGCTAATGTCGGAGAGGAAATTTCCTGGATACTGGGTGGTGCCGCGGAAGGTGGGCGTGATCTGGCTCAGCAGGTTTACATCTACCGCGTAGAAAAATTTGGAGGTATCGGCGGTGCGGTAACCGAATTTGGAACTCAAGCGAAATTCGTCGATCGCTTTTTGAAAAGGAACGGGCTCTCCATTGGCCAGAGGGCCAGAACCCAGCTTCTGGACGGCGAACTGCCAAACCAGGGTGTTGTCCCAGTTTACCCGCTTGCTGTTGTTCAATTTGGCATAGAGGGTAGTGGCTCCTCCCAGTCCGAAACGGTTTTGGCCTGCGCCTTGCCGGGGGTTGATCTGGAGCAACTGGGAAAAGTCGAGGCCGAGGCCGAGGCCGACGGTCCAGGCAGAAGGCGGCGTTTCCGGCGCCGGAGCTTCCTGAGCCTGAAGGGAAAAAGAAGTACACAGTCCAAAGAAGACCAACAGGTATACGTTCCGTTTCATGCGCATTGAAATTTGTTTGAGCTTTATTAGCCTTGTTGCGGTGGGAATCAGCGCGGGTAAAAAAGGGCTTTTTTCTGATCCCACTGACTCACCGCAACAAGTTGGTTTTGGTTTTCCTGTTCCTATACCATCAAAAAGCGTATACTTTTCCGTGCTGAGTTTATTGAGTGGGACAATCACCTTGCCCTGGGCATTGGATATCGTAAAAGACGAATTATCGATCTCCACCACTTCTCCTTTTACCCCTTCGATTTCAATGACACTGCCGATCTGGATCTTTCCCCGGTTGTAGTATGCGGCCAGGAAATTGGCCACCTGAGGCCGGGAAGCGTACCCATACCCGATGGCAAACGCAGCGACTACCCCGCCCAGGATGATCGAAAGGTTGTCCTGGATAAAATCGGTAGCGATCCCCGCTTGGGTAAGGGTAATCATGGCTACGTTGATGAAGAGAAAATAAAAGATGAAATTAGCGATCAGGGAAGCCGCAGGGATATTGAGGGAAGCCAGCGCGGTGTGGACGATCCGCTTCAGGAAATCGGCCAGCACCACCCCGATAATAAAGACCAGGAGCGCCGAAACCAGCTTGGGCAAATAGGCAAATACGCTGTTGATCATCTGCGAAACCGCGTCCAACTGGAGAATATCCATGGCGGCCATAAAGAAGATGAAAAAGATCACGTAGTAAAGAAACTTGGCAATGGCTGCGCTGGGTTTGATCTTCACCGGCAGTTTGCTGAACAGTTCGATAGCGCTTAGGCGTTCGGCTAGCTTGTCGGTACCTATCCGTTCCAGTACCCGCCGGACTACCCTGGCCAGCGCTTTCCCGATGGCCCAGCCGAAAAGCAACAAGAATAAGGCGCCCACAAATTTGGGGACGAAGGCCTGCATGGCTACGGAGAACGCGTTCAGTTGCGGAGAAATCAGGTTGGCAAACCATTCCCAACTCTCGGCGAAGCTGAATAAAAACAAGGTATTCATACGGATTTCAGGTTAGCGTTTGAAAAAATTAAGCCCTGCGATCAGGGTCATCCGGCGCGCCGGGTTTGATCTGCCGCTGGTCGGGGCGCGGGAACTCCGGAGAATCTTTATGCCTGGAAGGCGTTTGGCGGGGGCTTAACTCCATAGCCGGCGCATCCCCTCCGGTAGCCATGATCATGACACCGCCGACGCGGGAGACGTAGATGTCTACCACTTCGCCCATCATGCGGATAAATCCAAGCGCGCCCCATATGTTGTTGAGGATCTTTTCAGCCTCCTCTGCCTGCATCCGCCGCCCTTCCTCTTCGAGTAGCCGTTGAAAATTATTCATGATCATGCCCTTTTTACGGTTTCATTCCTTTCCAAAACCTCGCGGATCTTCTGTGCTTTGGCTTTCGCCCGCATAATTTGCATTTTGATCGCGCTTTCCGTTTTCTCCAGCATCTGGGCAATATCCCGGATCGGCAGGTCATCCTGATACTTCATCAGCAGGATCATCCGGTCCCCAACAGGCAGATCGTTCAGCACATGCCGCAGCGTATTCACCTCCATTTGGAGCAATTCCTCATCCTGTACTTCATCCGGATGGTCGGGAGCGCGCTCCAGATCATCGGTGAACAGTTCGCCGAGTTTTTTATTCCGGCGGATAAAATCAATACAAAAGTTATAGGTGATAGAGTACACCCAGGTAGAAAACTGGGCCTTTTCTCCAAACTTGGACAAATTCAGAAAAATCTTCAGAAAGATCTCCTGGGTAGCATCCTGGGCAAGCGATTCCTCTTTGAGGATCGACAGGCACTTGCCGTAGACCTTTGTCGCGTACCGGTTATAGAGCAAGGTGAAACACGGGTTTGCCTGCGTCTCCAGGTACACCCGGATGACCGCCAGGTCGGGCATCGATTTGTCGCAGGTCAGATCCAAAGGCTCTAGGTGGTTTGATCTGCTGCGAAGATAATAAAAAGCGCGTTTCTGTCCTTAAGACGGGCAATCCTTGAAAAAGACACCTGAAAAAGTTAATCTTTTTACCACTCCGGTCGAAAATGCCTGGATTAACCCCTTACCCTAAAGGGAGCCAGTCATTTTCTCCCTTCGCTCCCTTTAGGGACGGGGAAAACGAAGGGAGAAAATGCGCGTCCACCGACTCTGGCTAAACAGTTACGAAATAATTAATCTTTTCCAAAAATTTGCCGGAGCGTCTCCCACACCAGTTCCGGTTCAAAGCCCCGGCGCAGCGCAAACTGGGCGGCCTTTTGCTGCTGTTCGAAATCGGAAAGCCCGCCCGCCCCCTCGGTTAGTTTTGACTTCAAAAACTGGTCAAGCCGTTGTCTATAGGCTTCTTCGTCGATTTCTTCGAGGGCTTTTCGCTGGCAATATGCCGAGATTTGGCGGGCTTTCAGTTCCTGCAGGATTTTTATTCTGCCCCAGCTTTTTATCTGGAACTTTCCTCTGGCAAAGGCCCGGGCAAACCGTTCTTCGTCGAGAAATTTTTCTTCCACTAACTGGGCCATGATCTCCTCCAGGTCATCTCCGTAAATCCCAAGGTCGAGGAGTTTCCGACGAGCTTCCTGGTGGCAGCGATCCTGATACGCGCAATACCGCTGCATGCGGAGCAGGGCCTCATCGCGGCTGATGTACTTTTTGGCCATTTTTGGTTGAATGCGTTCAGAGTTAACACAAAAGAAACGGGTAAATGTTAATTTCCGGCCATAAAATCGCAAAAAATGGAACAAATGAACGAAACCGCACAAAAATTGCTCGACATGGGGCTTGCTTACGCGCCCAAACTGGTGGGCGCTGTTCTTCTTCTGGGGATTGGGTTCTGGATCACCAACCGAATTACCGCCGGCCTGCGCAAACGGATGAAAAAAGCATTGGTGGACGAAAGCCTGCGTCCTTTCCTGCTCAGCATGGTTAACGTGCTGCTCAAAGTGATGATCGTCTTCAGCGCCGCCGGCGTCGTCGGCATTCATACCACTTCGTTTGTCGCGATTCTTGGCGCTGCAGGCTTGGCGGTAGGTTTGGCACTCCAGGGCAGTCTCAGCAACTTCGCCTCCGGGGTGCTCATCCTCATGTTCCGGCCTTACAAGGTGGGGGATTTCATCACAACGCAAGGGCACACAGGGTACATCCGGGAGATCCAGATCTTCACCACCGTTATCGCCACCCTCGACAACCGCATGGTGATCATCCCCAACTCCGCCGTGCTCAGCGGGCCGATCGAGAACTATACGGCGTACCCCGACCGCATGCTCGACCTCGTCATCGGCATCAGCTATGGCGACGATATCGACCTGGCCCGCCGCGTCGTTCTGGAGGAAATTGCCAAAATGCCCCAATTGATTAAAGAAAAAACGCCGGAGGTGTTCGTCAAGGCACTGGCGGATAGCTCCGTCAACCTCGGGGTCCGGTTTTGGGTTAAAAGCGAGGATTACTGGGACGCTTACTTCGCATTCCATGAAAACATAAAAAAAGCGTTCGACGCCTCCAACGTAGGCATCCCCTTCCCACAGATGGATGTTCGGGTGCATCAGGTGTAATTTTTCTCGCTTCCTTGACGAGAACCATCAAAAACCCTTACCTTTGCGTGAGTTTTTCCGGGCCTTTAACTCAGCCGGTTAGAGTGCCGCACTCATAATGCGAGAGTCGGGGGTTCGAGTCCCTCAAGGCCCACGTTGCAGCGGCCTGTGGTAATGCCCCACAGGCCTTTTTCGCCGTAACGCCAAATTTGGCTCTTCTCAACCGCTTGCAAACCTGCTGGTTTTGCAAAAAAAAAAAAAAAAAAAAAAAAAAAAAAAAAAAAAAAAAAAAAAAAAAAAAAAAAAAAAAAAAAAAAAAAAAAAAAAAAAAAAAAAAAAAAAAAAAAAAAAAAAAAAAAAAAAAAAAAAAAAAAAAAAAAAAAAAAAAAAAAAAAAAAAAAAAAAAAAAAAAAAAAAAAAAAAAAAAAAAAAAAAAAAAAAAAAAAAAAAAAAAAAAAAAAAAAAAAAAAAAAAAAAAAAAAAAAAAAAAAAAAAAAAAAAAAAAAAAAAAAAAAAAAAAAAAAAAAAAAAAAAAAAAAAAAAAAAAAAAAAAAAAAAAAAAAAAAAAAAAAAAAAAAAAAAAAAAAAAAAAAAAAAAAAAAAAAAAAAAAAAAAAAAAAAAAAAAAAAAAAAAAAAAAAAAAAAAAAAAAAAAAAAAAAAAAAAAAAAAAAAAAAAAAAAAAAAAAAAAAAAAAAAAAAAAAAAAAAAAAAAAAAAAAAAAAAAAAAAAAAAAAAAAAAAAAAAAAAAAAAAAAAAAAAAAAAAAAAAAAAAAAAAAAAAAAAAAAAAAAAAAAAAAAAAAAAAAAAAAAAAAAAAAAAAAAAAAAAAAAAAAAAAAAAAAAAAAAAAAAAAAAAAAAAAAAAAAAAAAAAAAAAAAAAAAAAAAAAAAAAAAAAAAAAAAAAAAAAAAAAAAAAAAAAAAAAAAAAAAAAAAAAAAAAAAAAAAAAAAAAAAAAAAAAAAAAAAAAAAAAAAAAAAAAAAAAAAAAAAAAAAAAAAAAAAAAAAAAAAAAAAAAAAAAAAAAAAAAAAAAAAAAAAAAAAAAAAAAAAAAAAAAAAAAAAAAAAAAAAAAAAAAAAAAAAAAAAAAAAAAAAAAAAAAAAAAAAAAAAAAAAAAAAAAAAAAAAAAAAAAAAAAAAAAAAAAAAAAAAAAAAAAAAAAAAAAAAAAAAAAAAAAAAAAAAAAAAAAAAAAAAAAAAAAAAAAAAAAAAAAAAAAAAAAAAAAAAAAAAAAAAAAAAAAAAAAAAAAAAAAAAAAAAAAAAAAAAAAAAAAAAAAAAAAAAAAAAAAAAAAAAAAAAAAAAAAAAAAAAAAAAAAAAAAAAAAAAAAAAAAAAAAAAAAAAAAAAAAAAAAAAAAAAAAATTTTTTTTTTCCTCCAGACGTTTGGGCCCGTTTGATTGGTTGCTGGTGCCGTTGGGGGGGGCCGGGGCGGGGGGGGGGGGGGGGGGGGGAGGGGGGGGGGGGGGGGGGGGGGGGCGGGGGGGGGCGGCGGGGGGGCGGGGGGGGGGGGCGGCCGGGGGGACGGGGGGGGCCCGGGGGGGCGGGGGGGGGTCGCGGGGGGGGGGGGGGGGGGGGGGGGGGGGGGGGGGGGGGGGGGGGGGGGGGGGGGGGGGGGGGGGGGGGGGGGGGGGGGGGGGGGGGCGGTAAAAGGGCTTGCCATCATTGGGAAGCGGCCTTCCAAATTTATTTGCGACATTACGGGTGCGCCCAGTACCAATTTCCCACCACGGAAGCCGCTTTTGAGTTTGTTCTTAAGTCCAAAATCCATACACCCATGCTCGACCAAAAGATCATCGACCTTTTCGACGCCTACACCCATGGCGCCATGACCCGGCAGGAATTCATGAAGCGGCTGACGCTGTTCACCGGGAGCGTTGTGGCGGCTTCCGCGGTGCTACCGCTGCTGGAAGTCGGTTACGAACAAGCAGAAACGACATCCGATAGCGCGAAAGAGTTGGAAACCCGCTACATCGAATACCCTACCGAGGGCGGCAAAGCCCGCGCCTACCTCGCTATGCCCAAAAAGAAAAAGAAACGCGCTGCCGTGATGGTCATCCACGAAAACCGGGGGCTGAACCCGCATATCGAGGACGTGACCCGGCGCGTGGCGCTGGCTGGTTTCATCGCACTGGCGCCCGACGCGCTCTCCCCCTTCGGCGGAACCCCCGAAGACGCCGACGCCGCCCGCGAAAAAATCGGACAGCTCGACGCCGCCAAAAACCTGAAGCTCTTCCTCGACGGCCTCGCCTACCTGCGGACCTTCCCCAAAAGCACCGGCAAGGTGGGCTGCGTGGGATTCTGCTGGGGAGGCGCTATGGTCAACAGCCTCGCCGTTAACGACCCTCAGCTCAACGCCGGCGTAGCCTATTACGGCCGTCAGGCCGCCGCAGCCGACGTGCCGAAGATCAACGCCGCCCTTATGCTGCACTACGGCGGGCTGGATACCCGGATCAACGAAGGCATCCCCGCCTATGAAGCCGCGCTGAAAGCAAACAATAAGGATTATCAGATCTTTGTCTACCCCGAGGTCAACCACGCATTCAACAACGACACCGCCCCTACCCGCTACAACGAAGCCGCCGCCAAACTCGCCTGGGAGCGGACGATCGCGTTTTTTGGGGAGAAACTATAAAAAAGTTGCGAAGTTGCGGAGTTGCGAAGTTGCGAGGTCCACTCTTCGCAACTCCGTAACCTCGTAACTTTCTTTCGTCGGCCAAAAAAGCATCCGGATCGAAAACAGCGTTGTCCTTAGGGGGATAAACCTACTTTTGTAGGACGAAATCACCAAAACGACTGTTTATGAACCTGAGAATCACCCGACTCCTCTTGGGGGTAGTCTTCTTTTTCCCTATGACTACCCTTCTGGCGCAAGCCACCTCCGGCGGCGCCATCACCGGAAAAGTAAAGGACCCGAAAGGGCAACCGGTTGAATTTGCCAACGTTATCCTCAACAAGCTTCAGGACTCTTCCCTGGTCAAAGTGGAAGTGACCAACGAAGAAGGGGTTTTTGCCCTGCTCAACGTGGCTGGCGGCGACTACCTGCTGAAAGTCAGCTTCGTGGGGTTTCCGGAGTTCCGCACAGGCCCTCTGAAGGTCAGCCCGGGGCAAACGCTGGAGCTACCGCTGATCCAGTTGCAGGACGGCGCCCTCGACCTTAAAGAGGTCACCGTGGCGGCCCAGCGCCCGATGCTGGAAACCAAACCCGACCGCATGGTGTTCAACGTGGACGGCAGCATCAACGCAGCGGGCAGCAACGGGCTGGAATTGCTGCGCAAAGCGCCCGGCATCGTCGTCGACAACAACGACAACATCACGATGCTCGGCCGCTCCGGCGTGCAGATTTACATCGACGGGAAGCCCTCCCCGCTGCGCGGCGCCGATCTGGCCGATTTCCTCAAATCGCTGCAAAGTACCGAGATCGACGCGATCGAGCTGGTGACCAACCCTTCGGCCCGCTTCGACGCCCAGGGCAATGCCGGCGTCATCAACATCAAGTTGAAAAAAGACCGCCGCCTGGGCGCCAACGGCTCGGCGAATACCAACTACTCGGTGGGCGTATTGCCGATCTACAGCGCCGGCTTCAACGGCAACTACCAGGACAAAGGCTACAATCTGTTTGGCAGCTACAACTACAACAACAGCCGTTTCCTGAACTACATGACGCTGTACCGCGAGCAACTGGGCGTGATCTTTGACCAAACGTCGGATACCAGAGGGGAAAGCGAAAACCACAACTTCAAGATCGGAACCGATTTTTTCCTCTCCAAGAAGCACACCCTCGGCTTTCTGGTCAATGGCTTCAACAACCAAAGCCTGTTTGGAGGAACCAGCCGCACCCCGATCAGCCGGACCGGCCTGCCGGGGATCGACAGCGTCCTGCTCGCTTCCACCAACAGCGACAACCAGCGAAGCAACTACAACCTCAACCTCAACTACCGCTTCGACAGCGGCAAAGGCGTGGTATGGAACCTCGACGCCGACTACGGCCGGTTCCGGAGCGAAGCCCTGGAATACCAGCCCAACCGGTATGTAGACGGCACGGAGGAGATCCTGCTTTCGGAAAAGATTTTTGCCAATAACACCCCTACCGGCATCGACATTTACACCCTAAAGGCCGACTACGAGCGCCCGCTTTGGAAGGGGCAGTTTGGCGCCGGGGTGAAATTCGCTTTCGTCAACACCGACAACACCTTTGACTTCTTCGACGTCGTCGACGGCCAGGATGTGCTCAACCGCGACCTGAGCAACCAATTCGCTTACGAAGAAAACGTCAATGCCGCTTACGCCACGTACTCAAAGCAGGGAAAAAAGCTGGGCTTCAACCTGGGCGTCCGCATGGAACAAACCAACTCCACCGGAACCCTCACCGCGTTCAAACCGACCGATAACGACGAAGTCGAACGCAGTTACCTCGACGTCTTCCCTTCCGGCGGGGTTACGTTCACCCCTTCCCAGAAGCACAGCCTGAACCTGTCGTACAGCCGCCGCATCAACCGGCCTTCTTACCAGGACCTCAACCCGTTCCAGAACCGGCTCGACGAGCTGACGTTCGAGCAGGGAAACCCCTTCCTGAAGCCCGAATACGTCAACAACATCCAGTTTCGGCACACCTTCAACTACCGCTTCAACACGACCCTGAGCTACAGCCATACCCAGGACCAGATCACCCGCTTTACGGACACGTCCGGCGTGAAGTCCAATTACATCACCTGGCTGAACCTGGCCAATCAGCATGCCTACAGCCTGGCTTTCAGCGCGCCGGTGCAGATCAAATCGTGGTGGAGCAGCTTCACCAATGCCACCGTCTCGTACAGCAAGAACCAAGCGGATTACGGCGGAACCAAGATCGTGGACCTGGAAGCGGCAACGTTCAACATCTACAGCCAGCAGACGTTTACGCTGCCTAAGTCGTGGTCGCTGGAGGTGTCGGGTTGGTACAACTCCCCGGGCCTGTGGGGCGGCACCTTCGAGATGGAGTCGATGTGGAGCATCGACGCCGGCGTTCAGAAAAAACTGCTCGACGGCCGCGGCAACCTGAAGCTCTCCGTGACCGACATCTTCAAAACCAACGAATGGAACGGCATTAGCCGGTTTGGGGTGCTCAACCTCAACGTCGGCGGAGGCTGGGATAGCCGCCGCTTGCGCATGGCCTTCAGCTACCAGTTTGGCCGCTCCGAGGTGAAAGCCGCCCGCCGCCGCAGTACCGGTTTGGAGGATGAACAGAAGCGGGTGAAATCGGATAATTAAAAGTTGCGAGGTTACGGAGTTACGGAGTTACGAAGAATGCAACCTCGTAACCTCGCAACCTCGCAACCTCGTAACCTCGTAACCTCGTAACCTCGTAACCTCGCAACCTCGTAACCTCGTAACCTCGTAACCTCGTAACCTCGTAACCTCGCAACCTCGCAACCTCGCAACCTCGCAACCTCGCAACCTCGCAACCTCGTAACTTCGTAACTTTTTCCCAAACGCCTATTCCAAGATTCAGGGGATTGCCTACCTTTACCGGAAATCAATTCCCTAATCTCAACCATTTGAAGATGAAACAACCGTGGATATTCATTAGTGTCGTTGCCAGCCTGGTCCTGATTACCCTTTCCTGCAACAGAGACAAGGCGATAAGGGATGACGCTGCCAACTCCCTGAAAAAGCCGGACACCGCCTCGGACATGCTGGCGCCTTCGACCTCACCGTTCCCTTCTGCCAACCAAAACGCAACGGCTACTGCCGGCGCCGTGCCGCATTATATTTGCCCAAACAACTGCGCGGGAAGCGGTGGCGCAGAGCAAGCCAATTGCTCCGTATGCGGTACCGCTTATGTGCACAACCAGGCCTTTCACGACCAGCAGGCCTCTGATCAGGCCGCTGCGATGCCGGTTACACCTACTACGACCACAACTACTACCCCGGCGCCAGATCCCGCCCAAAATGCCGCTGGCGTTTGGCATTATACTTGCGCCAAGGGCTGTGCAGGAGGGTCAGGAACTCCCGGCAATTGCGGTAGCTGCGGACAGGCGCTGGCGCATAATGCGGCGTATCACAACTAGCGATTTAAGACCAAAACGGTAATAGTAATATCAGTAGCCACCTGTGTTGGCCGTGGGTTGCCCTCTTGTTTTATCGAACAATCGAACCGTTCGGTTACCAGGGGGGCAACCTTTTTTTTGCCCTCCTCCGGGTCAAACAGAGCGCGAAAAATAAGTTCAAAAGCGTTCAAAACCTCATCGGAAGGATTCTCCATTTTTCTTATCTTCGGCTTAATCAGAAAAGCCTTTTTTCGTTCCAAACCAACGCACAACACCTATGAATCCTTCCAAAACCAAACATCCTAAAGCGCTGCCTTTTCTGTTCTTTTCTGAAATGTGGGAGCGGTTTGGGTACTATCTCATGATCGGCATCTTTACCCTGTACCTTAAAGACGTAAAGGAAGGGTTTGCGATGACGGAGGCTGAATCAGCCGATTTATACGGGACCTTTATTGGGCTGGTGTTTCTTACTCCTTTTTTAGGCGGCCTCCTGGCCGACCGGTATTTTGGGTACCGGAACTCTATCATTGCAGGCGGATTGCTCATGGGGGTTGGATACTGCCTGATGGGCATTCACAGCAAACCCATGCTTTACCTGGCAATGACCCTGGTCATTTTTGGCAATGGGTTTTTCAAGCCCAATATTTCCACCTTGCTCGGCAATGTGTACTCTACCGATGAACACCGGCACATGAAAGACGATGGGTACAACATCTTCTACATGGGGATCAATATCGGCGCATTTATCTGCAATTTTTTTGGCGCCGCCCTGCAAATCATGCTGGGATGGACCTGGGCATTTGCAGCGGCCGGCGTGGGCATGTTTATCGGAGTGGCGGTGTTCCTGTTGGGCACCAAACATTACAAGGCCTTTGACGTGCGCAAAGCGCTTCAGGCAGAAGACATGCCCTTCATACGGATTGTTTGGATGATTCTGATACCCTCCATGCTGGCCGGCGTGGTGGGATGGATCATTCCTTCCGATATTTTTGGAAGCGACAGCACGGACGCCTTCATCTTCGCCTGCATTCCGGTGATCTATTTTTATGCCAGTCTTTACTTTAAGGCCAACGGCCAGGAGAAAAAGCCCATTGGCGCCTTACTGGCCATTTTCGCCGTAGTGACCATGTTTTGGGCTGTATTTAAACAGAATGGAAGCGCCCTGAACACCTGGGCCGACCGGTATACCAACCGGGAGTTGACGGGTGTTCAGGAAAAAGTATTCACTTCCGTCAAATTTGCCAAAGAACTCACCTATACAGCGGATAGCGTTGAACAGTACGATCCCTATTTCCGTCTGCAAAAAGTCAATGGCGAAGTTGTCAAGGAATGGGGTTACCCGGTTTATTTCCGGAATATCAAAAAAGAGAATCTGCCTGCCGAAGGGAGCACGGTCAGCGTATGGGCAACCAACCTGAGCCAGTCGATCAACCCAGGATGGGTGATCATGCTCACGCCCCTTATTGTCGCCTTTTTCACCTTTTTGCGAAGCCGGAGGAAAGAGCCCACCACGCCGACCAAAATCGCTTTAGGGCTGCTGATCTCCGGTCTGAGCGCCCTGGTGATGTTCGCCGCGGTAAAAGCCGGGAGCAATGGCGCGGAAAAGGTGAGCGTCTGGTGGCTTATCGCCAGCTATGGGGTCATCACCATTGGCGAGTTGTTCCTCAGCCCCATGGGACTTTCCATCGTGTCCAAACTTAGCCCCCCCCGCATTACCTCCCTCATGATGGGCGGGTGGTTTTTGTCTACCTCTATAGGCAACAAGCTAAGCGGTGTATTGGCCAGTATGTGGGATTCCTACGAAAACAAAGGCGACTTTTTCCTTGTCAATTTCGTTCTGCTGCTCGTTGCGTTCCTGTTTATGCTGGCTATCCTGAAGTGGCTCAACACCATTTTCAGGGAATATGTAAAATAGGACATCGCAACCTCGCCGCTTTCTTACTTTCGGATTAATTGTCCTTTATGGAATTATCGATCGTCGGGTTAAGCGAGTGCCTTCGGAATAATTCGATAAAATAACCAACCTGCAGGAAGTCCCGGCCCGTTTCGTCATTTATACGATAATCAAACTGATGAAGGTAACCCACTTGTAATGTGGTTTTGGGGGATAGTTTATAATTGAACGCGAATAACAGCCTGTTTCTCTCAAAATAGGGTTCTTTGTCGGTAAAAAAAATCTCATTGCTTGCGCTGACTTGAAAAGGTTTGTATTCTTTTCTTTCTTTGCCGAATGGGTAAACCAGCCCGAACCGGTATCTGAACCGGTTGCGGTAACCATTACTGGTATACCTTAATTCCAATCTGTATCGCTGGTCTATTTTAAGTTTTCCAACCGTCTGGAAAAAAACAATTTGCGGCCATATTCTAAATTCGTCGTTATTTTTTGGCAAAACAAAGTCGCCGCCCTCTTTGTACGTTTGGTAACTACCGACGCCTAATGTCAGCGCTACCTCTTTGGAAATTTTGTAATTGACGCCCCCCTTGTATTCGTAATAGTGGAAATCATCGTAAAACTTCAATGAACGCAATTGCGCCTCGCCAAATACGCTCCATTTTTCGCTGGGGTTATACTTAACGTTCAACAAACTCCAACTGCCCAGCTCAAAGGCTTGTGAAAAACCTGGTATAGCCGGCAGCAGTAAAAGAATAAATATAAACTGACGCTGGAGCGGTTTGGGAAGTCCAAACCGCTCCAACGTCAGTTTAGTTCTATCAGCGGATAACCTCTTCATTTTTCCGGCATCGAAAGTGTAAAAAATAAGCCACCACGCTGGCGTCCTGCAAATAGGGATAGGCCTGGAGCGTTTCCTCATCCGGGCAGGGTTCATTGATCTTCTCGATGGCGAAGCCTGCCCCGGTGATGGCATCTGCCCACTGCGTCAAGGTCCGGTTGAACAAGGGCACCCTGAATTTGGGGAATTGCCCTTTCAGATGGCCCGGCGCGGCGCCGAAAATCCACTCTTCGATTCTTCCGTTCTGATCGCTAAAATACCCGCCCACCTGAATAGCGTAGGTTTTGCCGCTCAGGTTTCTCAGGTTCTTGCGGCGCGGCGTATTAAAACACGGATGGGTGATGGAGAACTGCAGAAACCCTCCCGGCTTGAGCACCCGGAACGCCTCTTGCAGCGCCTTTTCCGGTTCGGGCACGTCCATGAAGCACATGAAGGATGCCGAAAAGTCGAAGGACGCATCGGCATAGGGCAACTTCGTCGCGCTGCCTACCTGATAGCGCACCCCCAGCGGGGTTTCGGCTTCGACTTCCCTGGCTTTTTCAATAAAAACCTCCGAAATATCGACCGCCTCCATGCGGGCGCCCCGGCCCGCCAACAACCGGGTGTTGTGCCCCTCTCCGCAACCAATATCAATACCGGATAAGCCCCCGACATCCGGCAGGATTTCAAAAAATGCCGGGGTATTCAACCGGTCCCGGTAAATGTCGTAACCGGCCCGGGTCAGCACCGTCCATGCTTCGGCGTTGGCGTTCCAGTACCGGCCGGCTTCTTCTTCGGTCATTGCGTGTTCTTTTTTCATAAATTCCCAAACAGCGCGAGGTTTAATTCAGTTCTGATCATGGTTTTGGCTAAAGGGTTCATGACATGGTCTTTTTATTTTGCTTGTATCCCTGAATCCCGCCTGGACCGCATGGACTGGATCAAAAAAACGACCAATGGCCCAAAAACCAATCCCAAAACCAGGGGCAAAAACCAGGCGCCCAATCCCGGAGCGCGCCCGGCCGCAGTCTCTATGGCCCCGCGCAGCAGGAAATAAAAAACGAGGACAAGGCTCAGCTTGAGGTAGCGGATCAGACGCGTCGCCAGCAGATACTGGCGCCGGGCATTCTCCGGGACTATCCGGACCGGATAATTGAACAGGTGCGGAAACCGGTTGAGAATCGTTAGCCCCGAATAGAACACCGTAGCCACAACCGGCAAGGCCCAAAGCACGGCCTTACTCCCGTACCCGTCGGGGACCCCTCGGGCATTGAAATGGATCGGAATAACGTCCGGCAATTGAGGAAGGTGTTTGGCGAAAAGCCCCCAGGAAACGATCAACATCCCCCAGCCGGCCCACTCCAAAAGCTGATCCAGGGTGGTCTGCTCCAAATTGATTTTCGGTCTTGCATCCATATTTCCTTCGGATTAAAAACCCTCTAAAACCGTCCTTAAAGTAACATCGAATCCAGGAAAACACAAGAAAATTAGACGAAGGGCCTTGTTACTTCGCAACTTCGCAACTTCGTAACTTCGCAACTTCCCTACCTCGCTACTTCGTAACTTCGCTACTTCGCAACTTTCCGCACCAACTCCATCACCGTTTTCCAGTTCCGGCTGGTGGCGGCAACCTTGAGTTTGGTTTCGAAGAGGCCGTTGGTCAGCTTGGTATTTCCGTAGCCGTTGGGGCAATGGACGTAGATGGCGCTGCCGAGGAGCTGGAATTCGTCGGGAGGGAAGCGGATGTCGTTCAGCTTTTCGGCGAGGGCAGGAGAAGGCGGCGCCGCCAGGAAGGTGACGTGCAGGTGGGCACGGTCTATACGGGAATCCGTCAGGAACGGATTGGCCTGGGCTATGGCTTCCAGTTCCGGGGCCGTCAGGGTGATGGTTGGCACGTCAAAACCGAACTGCAGCCGGATGGCGTTTTGGATGGCGGCGTCCAGCGCGCTGGGGTCCGTTTCCGGATGCCGGAAGACGACGTTTCCGCTTTGGATATACGTTTGCACTTCGGTGCAGCCGAGGCCGGCAAACAGGGCTTTGAGGGCGTCCATTTTGATCAGCCGGTGTCCGCTCACGTTGATGCCCCGGAGGATGGAGATGTAGGTGGTCATGGGTTTGGGTGTTTTGATCGTAGCCCTTTACAACTTACGGTATTCCAACGACACCTCTTTGGACAATTGGCGGATAAACCGCCTCAGGTCCTCCAGGGTTTTTACTTCGCTGTGCCAGTCGGGATCGGGGAAGTTTTTCAGGGCGTGCGCCACGTTGGATTCGTTGACGAAATCGTCCACCACGGTGCATCCTTCCAGGTCGCGGAGGGGCTCGAGGAAAAGGTAGCCGTCGAAAAACTGTTCCAGGACAAACGACTCGTAGCACAGGCTGTGGGCGCTTCGGTCGGGCAGCTTTCCGATAGGCGAGCCCAGCAAATCAAAGCCAACGGGCCGGTTGCCGTTGGCGGCCATTAACCGCTCGATGGCGCCGCCGGCGGGAGACCCCATATAGAACGAGTCCTTCTCCATGTGGGGGAACGCCTGGTGGAGCAACACGCTGAACACCTTTTTGGGGTATTTCCGGTACAGCCGGTTGCCGAGCCAGTCGCTGTCGAAAGCGCAAAAATCGTCTCCGTTGTACTTGAAATAGGGCGTCGCGTAGCGCGTATAGGCATGCGGGCCGCCCACCAGGGCCAGCAGCTTTTCCTTTTTTTGAAGGATTTCTTTTTCGATGAGCCGGGCCCGGAATTGGTCGGCGGTGCCCCGGTCGAACACCGCTTTCATGGTTTCGCGGTTGCGCTTGCCGCCGAAGCGCTCCCACTTGAACTGGTAGCTCAGGTTCAGGATCCGAAACCGCCGTGCCCCCTTGGGGAGCGACCGGTTGAGCGCCCAGGCGGCCTTATACACGTCCAAATACTCCTGAAACCCCCACGTGGGGTTGTAGGCGAAGAGAAGCTCCCGGGCCAGCGCCTCGTCGTACACGGGAGCCGTCACCAGCCGGTCGAGCTGCTCCTGCACCTCGCTCGCGCCAAACTCCATACCGATCTGGTAAATGCCGTTTTGGTGAAGCACCGGCACCAGCCGCTGCAGCAGCAACAGGTTCTCTTTCACGATATGCCGCTCGCCCAACAACACCACGTCGTGCTTTTTGAAGGATTGGATCACATACTGCTCCGGACTCAGCGCCTCCCGCTTCAGGTACTCCAGCAACTGCGCATCGGACCCCTGCCCTGCCAGGGCCAGGGAAAACAGGCTGAACGCGATCAGGAGGGGGGGAGGAGGCGGGGGGGCATGGGTTGCTTAAACGAAAGCAAGCCCTTTCCAATCGTGATATACTCGTAATGTTGGAACCCCCACAAGGAGATGCTTACAAGGAGGGCGGTTATTCTGGGAAATGTGGTCATGAAGTTTGGCTTGGAAGTTTGTTTATGCGGTAAAGAACGTTATTTCGCTTGACGAAGAGGGGGGCTTAGCAATGCAATGGCGGCTTTTTGGGGGGTGGGGTAAGTGAGGCGTGTTTTGCAAGGGCTGGTGGTACACTTTGCGAATTTGCAACGCTTAGGGGCGATTTTTGTGAAGCAATTGTTCATTGCCTTTATATAATTGAAAGTACTCCGTGTGCTATTTTAGCCATGCTTACTCTTGAAGACTCCTCGCTTATCAATCCCAAATCCTTCTCTTTGTTAACATTTATCCACTGCTGTTTTAGTAGAACCAAATCTTTTTCCAATGTTTGATCCTGAACATTTGACAATAACAAATCTAATGCTAATTCTACCTTATCATCTGCAATCATTTGCTTAGATTTTATGATAATTTCTCTTTCAAAGGGAACTGGTTTTGGATCATTATCAATTTTCATTATGAGTTCATTACGATATCTTTCTGCTCGATTTCTCATCCAATCGAAAGAGCCTAAATACTTTGAAAATTTATCTAAGAAGAGTTTGTCTTTATCTAATTCTGAATAATGCTCCAGAAGCATCCGCGTTATGTACGCGAGAGAATCCTCAATTAAATACACGAATTCAACAAGGACATTCCTTTTATCTTCTACTACCTTTAACTTCTCTAGATTCCTGTCATCAAGTCTTGGTCCTTTTGAAACAAGCGCATTCAGCTCATTTACATACCCCTCAAGTTCTTTTACATACCTATCATGGTGAATAAGTATATCAATCATTTCAACCTTTATCGCTCTTAAAGCAATAGCCGGCTGCTTAAATATTTTATCCTCAGCACTCTGTATATACTCAAAAGTAATATCAAGAATCTGGTCAAATTCTGCGTCTTTAATTTTATGATATGAATAATATCGATTTAGATATGTTGACAATTTTTTGCTTGAAGTCATATGTCACTTGCATTTACTAAAAAAACGTCCCAAGTTATGTTTTTCCCTGCTTACCACGAACGTTTGTATTAGATGGTCGGCCTGGGCCTCAGTGAAGGCTGGGCTCTTGGCGAGTGTTCAGCGCATATTTTCTTCAAAGCACCTTATCTTTGATCTCCATGAAATCTTTTCTCGATTTCATGAATGACATCAATAATTCTTCTCTAGTTATTTTAGTATTTTTTTGCCCCATATCTTTTCTGATTTCGAGCATTAAATCAAGGTATATTGCAAAATGTTTTATATCATCGGGGTTTTCAAGAGATAAACTCCAACCAGCTAAAAAACTTACTTAAAACGTTGTCAGGCGCATAGATTACCATATCTTTTTTAAGGTCTAAACCTCTTTCGATAATATTGAACTTCTTTTCATCGATAATATCCTTTTGCCTTTTAAAGGCATCATATATTAAGGCAAATACTTCATGATACATTTTATACTTCTTGTCCGAAAGCTGGCTCTCAATAGATTTTATCTTGTCTTTCTGAGTTTGAATTCTCAAAGTCAGAATCGTTACTAGGAACCCTAGCCCGAGTAACAGAATATCTTTTATTAATCCCAACCAATCCATATACAGTTTTCTTTACAGAGAAGATAATATCAGCAAAACTACCCCTAAAATTGTAATCAAAACATGTATTGCAGCCCAAATTTTATTCATCCTGATTCGCGAATAGAAGGGATATGACTCTTTATGCGTTTCTTCATGCTCGCTAATAAGGGTAAGTAGTCCCAAATTAGGATCTAGGGTCTCTAGCTTCTTATAGATCAATGAGACCCTTCCCATATACCATTTTTGCCTTTCATATAGTTTTTGGGTGACAAATACCCCGAACAGCCCTAATATTATTATAAAAATGGAGCTAATAATTGTCGATTCTCCTAGCTTCATGTATGAAGTCCAAGAAGCAACAACTCCAACTACAATAAGGATTACACTTGTAAAATTATCCCTATGGCTCTCAGTATGCCTAATTTCTCCTAGATTCTCTTCTAGTAATTTCAAATAAACCGATCCTTTGTCCATATAGTTCCTAGTTAATTTATTATTTGCAACTCAACGTTTTGGCTATGCGCCGTGCGACGAAGGAGCATGGTCGGCATAGCCTGTGTTCTGCGCATTTTCAATTTCAAACCTCGGCCCAAACGTTACAAGATCAACGGCCCTAAAGGCTTTTTTGAAATGTGTTCTACAAGTTATATATTCATTTTTTTCATACATTTCAAAGATGAACGGCATTGTATCTAAGTCTTTAGAAGCTTCTGATATTTTTGTTATCCAATACTTTTACAACGTACATTCAGATTTTCATCATTGTGAATCTTAGCCCCTAATTCACTAATTGTAATTTCCCCGGATTCGAATTGTTCAAGTTGTACTTTGAAAGGCTGAGTTAAATTGTACTCCCTTGTAGCGGAGTATAGATTAAAATTTTCATAATTTTTTACCATGCGTTCGTAATATTCCAAAGAAATTGAATAAAATGGAATAGTTCGATCTAATGATTCCCCTTCACGAATTGCCTCTATACCCAATATTACTTGCTGGATATTGTCTCTAAATGGCGCATTTCCCAGTATAGCTGCTCTCCTAAGTTGAGCCATAAGCTGACCAAAATCATCGGTTTTTCTAACTATATTCCAAACAGGAAAAGTAATTCCATTTGACGATACCTTTAGCGCAGAAGCAATTGTCGGCCATGCCTCGTGTCCTGTTAAAGTAGGTTTATTTTCATCAATAACAGATAAGTCCTTAAGTCCAATCCCAAAACACTCACAGACTGAATTTTGAGGAGGTAGATCTAGTTGATCATCTTCTAATCTACCATTAGCTGTAGCTGCATCTGCAAAGAATCGATCACGAAACTGTTGAAACTGTCCTCGTAAAAATTGAGGTTGGATCGGAATAGCTTCGGGTTGTCATTTTCGATTCTTACTGGTAGTGCATTTAATCCTCCTCGAACTCTTCTCAATTGAACTGGATTTGCTTGTTCAAGAGAATTAATTAAGTTTACGATATCATTCCTTTTTGGCGCGATATTAAACGCTGAGAAATCTTCTAGCCATTTCGGTAGGTTCTGAGGAACCTCTGGAAGAAGAATAAACAAAGATGCAATGTTTGATTTTTGGCTCTCGATGTCACTGTCCTGTATTACCTTTTGAAAAATTTCATCAATTAGCAATTGTTTCTCTTTTGTTAACACAATTAATTTGGGGATTTCTATAATATAGGGCTTGAAGCTTGAAGATTCAGCAATTAGTCCAATAAACGCAGATACTTCTTGAAACAAAACAGATAATACATCAAAATTAAGCCCGACTCTAACTATTGTATACCCGAAACTCCAAATAACTACCCCCATCCTTTTTCACCCTTCCTTTGTTGGTCCAGGTTGCGGGTAAATCCCTTATTTGCGAGGTCCCCTATCTTTTTTCCTGATTTTCCCGATCCCCTCAATCGTCCAGTAGCCTTCTGATCTTGTCCCAGCCTTTTTTCTGTGGACGACACCATTGGGAAGGCATACCTCGCCCCCTCCAAATCTGGCCCGCTCTTCCCCCAAAAATCTCTCAGAAAACCCCCTCTCCCCCGCCGAAGGCCCCGGCAGAGGATAACAAGATTCGAATGACACGTAGCAGCGCAACATCAATTGTGGTTTAGCTTATGAAAAAACCGGCAGCAGTTGGCGCTACGGTTTTGCTTCCCTAAGGTAAGGTAAAAGGGCTAAAAGTCAAAGGAGTAGGGGCCAGAAAAGGCAGCGGCAAGCAAAAAAGGAAGTCAAGGTCCGGTTTTACCACACCGTCTTGTGTCCGATAGCGGCGAGGACCGCGCTTACCTTGACCAAATCCAGGGCAACCGGCGCTACGTCGCCCTGGGCAAGCTTTTTAATCTCCTGCAGGTCGTCTGTCAATTGCCCCAGGGTGAAGTGCTCCGGAATGGCGTATGGGTTGTAGAGCTCGTCTTTGCCGATCGACCAATAATAATCCGCCGGGTCCATATCGATGAGGTCGCCTTTTTGGCTGCGGAGTTCCTCCAGCACCTTCATTAAGGCGGTCTCGATTTCGTTGATATCCACGCGCAGCTTCATGTCCGTTGATTATTTTGATGATGTTGGCGTAAAAAGAAGGACCAAAGGCCCGTAAAGGGATCTTTTCTTTTTTTAACGCCCGTCCATAAGGCCGTGTGGTTTAGGTGAGGGAAAACCACACTACTGGACATTTTCGTTTTCCTGGCGCCCAGACCTTCCAGGTTTCCGAAACCTGGAAGGTCTATTTTCCAAAATGTCCAGTAGTGTGGCCACAAACCCATGTTGTGCGATGTTTTTACTTCTTTCGTATCGTCTTCTTACTTATTTCTTGTCCAACAGTTTCTGTAAAAGCCTTCCCGTTTTTTAAATGGTCTTCTAAGAAACTTATTGTCAATTTTGAAACCGTATTGAAATGCTGACTTTGTTTGCAATTCCCTGATTCTTTTACAAGTTGCGGCAAGCAACCAAAATCTTCGTGTTGTGCTGAATCAATTTTAAAAATTTGTCGGTCAGAAGAAAGTTTTTCTGTAAAATTATAAACAGAATCTTCTTTTTCTGTTGTTGCTAAAAGTGAACTTTCTAAACGAAGATATGGAACTGAAAGTCGCATATTTTTGAAGTCTGAACTATTTCTAATACCATCAAAATCTATATTTTCTTCTTTCGCTTGTCCGTAGTGATGAAATTCTGAGCCGTCAAGTGAAACCAAACAAGCAACATTTGGAATTTTACTTGCTAAAATTGAGCCCGAAAGTCCGCCCCAACTATATCCGATTATGCCAATTTTTGTAAAATCAATATTTGAATTTCCTTTCAGATTGGTTAATGTTGCAACTGCATCATTAACTTGTTCCATCAAATCTTCATTTTTCATTGTCATATCGCCTGGGAAACGACCAATAGAACTTATTGACGCAACAACAAACCCTTTCTTTGCTAATCTCTCAAACAAGGAGAAATTTTCGTAACTCATTCCGTTGAAGGCTGAAAGATAAATAATCAAAGGAAATTTATCTTCAATTGGTTTGGCATTTATAAAACTTTGGGTTTTAAAGTTCAGCACTTTTGTTGAGTCTGAACATTTTAAACCGTCACAAAAATATTGAGCTAACTGTTGCGTCATGCCGTTTCCTGCACTTGAAGCGGTGTAATAATTTGCTCTTTTTTCTAAAAGTCCCAATATATTGCGAAATAAAATAGATGTGTCATTTGTTGATACCCTTGCTGGATACCAAACGTCAATGTCAAGGGGTCTAAAATGTAAATAATCAGTCGTGTCTGTATTGGGTTTATAAATTCTTGTCGTGTCCTTTGTTTGAATTGTCTTAAATCCTGCAAAATAAGTTTCCGTGTCAGCCTTTTTATTGTCTGAGCAACTCAATAAAAATAGTAGTGTGATTGTTACAATAACTTTTCTCATTTTTTGATTTTGTATGTGATTTGGCAATTTAAATTATCTGCTGATATGGGGTTGGTTAGGTGTCGTAATAAAATATCGCACAACGTGCAGGTATTGCCGATGGTGGGGCCTTTGAAAATCGTCAGCCCAACTTTTGCACAAATGCCCAATAGAAGTCGTAGATTAGGCGTAACCAATTACAAATGTTGAATGTACAACGGTCAGCCTCCCCTATTGCCAATACGATGTTAGCCGTTCGTTGTTTTATTTTTCAGCTTGTTCGTTGTATTTTGGGTCAAAGTCCACCATCCATTCTATACCGTATTTATCTCTAAACATTCCAAAATAGGAACCCCATGGACTATCAGCTATTGGCATTTCAACTTGTCCACCAGCCGATAGTCCGTTATAAAGACTGTCGGCTTCTTCTTTGCTTTCAGCGCTGATTGAGATTTTGCTTCTCGTTTCGTTTAAATTATGTACCCCTAATGCCTCTGGTGTGTCACTTCCCATTAATATGTCGTGCTTACCAATAGGTAATGCAATGTGCATAATCTTATTTGCTTCCCTTTCGTTTGCAATACTTCCAGGTATTTCTAAATCTTTGAAACGCATCAGCATGGCGAATTCTCCACCAAAAACGGATTTGTAAAACGTAAATGCTTCTTCTGCATTGCCATTGAAATGAATGTAAGGATTAATCTGTGCCATTGGTTTTTACTTTTTGAATTTAACAATTAAGAATTGGCTTGTTCGGTTGGAAATTTGCTCATATCCATGAAGAATACTTCCCAAGTGTGTCCGTCAAAATCTTCAATAGTTCGTTGTTGCATAAAACCGTAGTCTCTCATTTCGTTGGGTTCAGTTCCTCCTGATTTAATACCGTTTTCCATTAATTTGTTAACATGTTCCAAGCTTTCCATTGACAATGAAAAAAGCCCCGCAATATTCGTTTTTGTGTCGGCAATTGGTTTGGTGGTAAATGTGGAAAACTTTTCGTGGGTTAAAAGCATTACAAAAAACTACTTTTGCTCCAAACCATACATTTTGCTGTGTCGCTCTACAATGACGGCTACCTATGGTATTGACGAAACCCACCGAAGTAAAACCCGAAACGACATAAGTTTGCGCCTTCAATATAGCCCGATCCCCTCAAAGCGGCAAGTCGTCCAGCAACCTTCTGATCTTGTCCCAGCCTTTTTCCGTGAATGACGCCAATGGGGAAGCGCTCCGGAACGGCGTATGAGGATATGGTATCTTTTGGAGATGCGCGTCCAACGGTTTGCATCTGCGCAGGAAGTTGGCGATTTCAAAGCGCCAAACGGCCTTTATGTGCGCAGCCTTTTCAGTCCTTGTAATGCAGTCTTAATACGTCATTATTGCTCTCCGTATGATAATACCGTTTGATCTGCACGAAACCATATTTTTCATAAAATGCCCTGCCAATCGCATTTTTTACAAAAACTTCCACCTCCAATTCGCCGTGAAATTCCTTGACAAAATTTACCAGCCGCGTCCCAATTCCTTTGAAGTGATGGTTTGGCAGAACAAATAGCCCGCCTATCTCATTGCCCAGCATGCTGATAAAGCCAATTACAGAGTTATTTTCTTCGTAAACCCAAGTCTCTGTATTTGGAATATAAACGTCTCTCAAATCCTTTTTTGCTTTTTCTACAAAATCAGCTTCCAGAAATGGATGAGCTAAACTTGATGCCTGGTACCAAATATTCACTATCTCGTCATTATCTCTGTACTCCCGCTTCCTAATCATGCTTATTCGTTTTGTGTTTTATTTTGATTTTCAAGCTTGTGTACAACTCAAAAGCCTGTATGCGCCCATTTTTATGGATTCATAGCAGCCCATCTCAAAACTATAGGATATGGCGTTTTCCCTTGAAGCTAATCTTGCAATGTTTTTTCATTTAAGATGCGTAAGAAGGCTGCAAGGTCTTCGAGTTTACGGAGCGCTTCGGCCATGATTTTAATTCCTGGATAAGGTTGTTTTTTGGTAGGCACGAAGTTTACCAGCTTTCCTAAGGTTCTGATGGCCATGTCCAAGGAAGACCTTGCCTGGGGATCATGAGTGCATAAAACCTTCATTTCTATAGGGTCAAAGTAGGCTTCTGGGTCCTGCATCGGGTTTTGTCTAACCGACAGGGTGAGAAAGAGAATACGCCAAGCGATAATGCTGTAAAATGCCAGGGCGTTGAGGGTGGTGTGAATGTCATCGAACTGAAAGTTCTCTACCTGGAGTGCTCCCGTCTTGCACGTGAAGTGGAATCGCTCGACGGCCCAACGCATCGAATAACAACGTACTACTCGCGCAGCCTCAGACAAGTCATTTGCCTTCAGGCTTGTAAGCAGTATCCATTGGGCGGGTTTAGACTCATCGAAGTAGTCTTTCCCATTCTCATCCGTTGCAGCAATTTCGGTAGCTACCACCAAGGAAAGCCCCTGCGTTTTATGTAACTGAGCACTGAGGTCTTTGTGAGGCAGTACATGGATTGGAGCAGCTTGAATGCGCAAGGTCAAGTTTACATCCCGATTTTGCCGCCTTACCTGTGTTTGCTGTGTGCCTAAAACAGGTAGCCCTCTGACCGCATCAGCCAACTTGGCAATCGTTCGTGTCTCGGGCGTTTCAAATTTTCGGTTTTGGTACAGACGCACCACCAACTCTACCCCCCTTATTCCCGAGGCTTTAAAAACGCAAAAATATCCGCTTCCCGGTCCTGAACCACAACTACCTTCTTGGATTGGGCTACTTGGCGTAAATGTTCATTAACCGCCTGCAACCCTTCCTCCCATTTTTGCGATTCTTTTGCAGGGGCATAGGCGCCCTGCCGAGGCCAGTTGTGTTGGTGTATCAATCCCATAGGAATACCCCTTTCATTGACCGCCAGAACATTGTGCTGAACCACTCCTTTGACATTGCCCTGGATCGTCCCAAGACCTTCCATGGATTGCTGCCCGCTATAGTTGTAATATACCGTATCCTGAGCCACCACAATCCAGTCGGTGCTGTCCGCTGCGCATCGCTGTACCGTAGCCTGTAGGTGTCCCGATAACATAGTGCATGGTGTCATTGAGGAAGTGGAAAAATCCGTCCAATCGTCTGACGAAAACTCTTACCTAAAGCCCGAGAAAAGATACGCCACTTTGTTCACTTATCATATGCGCACCCCGAATTAAACTCCGGCGTATTTGAGGGTAGAACTCCTTAAACCCTTGCTCAAATTCTACTGCTGACCACATCTGTTTTTGTATTTTTACAGCCTTGAGCCCTCTAAGTTCTACGTTTTCAAAAACATTGCAAGATTAGCTTTGAGGAGGCCGGGGGGGGGATGAAACCTTACCCCAGCATCCCGGAAGTTTCATCCCCCTATTTTCGCCGCTCAAACGCCCCCAACACACAGACATAGGCCCGCGAATTCCGGAGTATGCGGGGAGCCATTCGTTGCCGGTATGATTTCCTGCGGCTTCCGTGTTCATTCACTACAATCCTTTTTGGCTTCCTTCAAGAATTGCTCGATATCTCCGGGCTTTCGGGGTCCTCTTTCCAGCCACTCAGGCAACCATTCCGCAATACGTTCGCCCTTGCAATGCTCGAAAACCCCATTCAGAGGTTCGTTTATCCATTCCCTTTGCCTGATTAACACCAAAGGCGCTTCTGCTCCTTCCGTATGGCTGGAAAACTCCAGCGCTTCTTCATAGTTTGAAAAAGCAAAATAGTAGTCCTCTCCATTGCACACATCGGCTGCACCCTCTTCCGGATGGCACCAAACCCGGTATTCCAGCACGTCGTCAAAGAAATACCCGGCTCCTGATTTACATACGGCTGGATACGTTCCAACCCGGTTTTCATCGATTGCAGTAAGGTATTGGCTCATGAGGGGAGTACATTTTGATTTCATGCCCGGAATCTCAACGGATTCCTAACTTTTTTACTTTCCATGTTTCTACGCTCCTTGTCTGTTCTGCCATCCGCTTCTGTTCTTTTTGCATACCCCTTCCACCAGTAGATTGCGGGCATACTATTTCCACAGGGGATTTCTAATCTGTATGTCAATTCGCACCCTACTGAACATCATGGAACGAGACTTTCCAGATCTGCGAAACCTGGAAGGTCTGTGGGCGGCAGGAAAATGAAAATGTCCAGTAGGGTGCGGGAAACCCTTCTTGATCAAAATCTTTCCTTTGAGTCGTCCAGGTTCCAAATCTTACCTTCAAGTTCAAACTCCCTGAAAATTCGTTTGGCGTCTTCAACAGTCCACTTTGTCCACTCAGGGTTCAGATGGTTACCATACCACTTTTTTGAAAAAGCCCAGATTTTTTCAATGGGCTGAATATCTCCTTTCTCAATATGGTGTCTTTTGGTCCAACTGTTTATTTGTTCTTCATTTTCAAATACCAGCATATTGCTACATGTGTAAATTACATTGTCCCAAGCATTTTTCATTGGTATTGGAAAGTGAATGAAGTAATTCTTTTCTTGAATTTCTCCCTTTACTATATGGATTTCAATTTGTTTTGTTTCTGCGCCGATGGTGGTGGTTATTTTCACCTCTTCGTTGAGCAGTGCGGCTACTCCTAATGAACACCAAGCACAATTTCCCCACCATTGTCCTTTTTTTGTCTGCACAAAAAAATTTGTCGGGGCTAATGAAAATGGGTGTATCACCCAAATTTTTGGTTCATTTGGGTGCAACACAACTCCATGGTCGTTTTGAAGGTCATATAGTCCCTTAATAACTTCTTCTTTGCCGGCTTTCAAAGCACCTGCAAGGTCGTCAATAGTTGGTGCGAAACCGTTATCAATAATCCCTTTGATTATGTGATAATGAAGATTGGAATTTGTTACCATTTTTTGTCTTGTTTGCCGGTTTTTTACGCTTTCCGGATTTGGGGTATATACCGACTGAAAGTTTTTGCAACCACTTTTTCGTTGGCATAATTATTAAATCATGTAAATTAGTCTAGCCGCTAAAGTCCAGTTTAATTCTTCAATTCTAATTGGCAATGATGCTTTAAAATTAAATCCAACCTTTTTTGTAAAATTATATGTTGTCCCGGCTTGTAATAGTAAGGCTTCCTTATTTTCATAAACAATTTGGTCATTAACATTTTCTTTGTCAATGGTTTCAACATTATAATTTAGCAACCTGGTATATGCCAGTCCAATATTCAAGTTCCAGTCGTGAAATTTGTCTCTTTGAACCACGCCGATAAGCCAGTCAATATGAACTGGTACTTCAACATGATTTAACCAGACTTTTCCATACTGGAGAGCTGGATAATATTCCGGCAAAATATATTCTCCATTTTGGCTAAATAAAATTTCCATTCCCAATTGAGCATGTTTACTGAGTTTTGCAGTTCCAATAATACCAGTATTTAGGCCAAAATAATCCATAACTCCATTCCCTTCTAGTTCTGAGAAATTTAAGCCGGCAATAAATCCTGCATTAAATTTTGATGTTTGCGCACTGGAGTCTATGGAAGTAAAAATAAATAACGTAATAATTGCAAAGAAATGGTTAATCTTGTTAAACATAGCTGTTCATATTGATTCAAAACAAAATGGCGCTTACATTGGCGGCAGGCATCGCTTGCAGAAGCACATTTATCTGCCAGTTATTCGGATTCGAATCCCCGATGCCGCCTTTATCCTGCTTACCTATTATACGCCGGCAGCCCCACCTTGCGCATCACCACGACGGCGTCGAACCGCTTTCGGGGCAAGAAGCGAATCCGCCCTCCGTTTTCGACTTCGTAGCCGTGCACCGGGGCCGACAGCCATGCGCACGCGTTGGGGCCGGGCGTCAGGTCCAAAAAGGTGATGGGGTACAAGCCTGCGAGCGTTTCGATGTCGTTTGGCTGATCGTTAAAAAAGGGCTTGTTGGTTTTCGTCCACCACTCGTAGGTTTCGCCCTCACGGGCGAACAGCCCGATATGGAAGGCGGAGTCTTTAAACGTTTCCTGGACGTACTGGCCCATCCATTTGAATGGGTTCCCCTCCGGGCTGGTTTTGCCGATATGGCCGTTGTGGGCCCAGATGATCATTTTTTTTCCCGGATAGATTTTCTGCATGAGCCAGAACAGGTTGTCGGCCATCAGGCTGTCGCGCCGGGCCGAGGGGTCTTCGGTGTTCCAATCCAGGGATACGCTTTCCCGGAGGTTGATCAGCGCCCGCTCGACAAAGGCGAAGTCGGTATCCGTCAGGCGGCGCTCCGCCTGGATCGGCGCCCGGTTGGTCCGAACGGCGTTCAGGGCAAAAGAAACCGCTGTTTGGATCGTGTCCGCGAGCCGGAACAAAGGCGCCCGGTCGGGCTGCCACAGCAGGGACGGGATTTGGTAATACTTCCCGACCGCGTTCATCACGCTGTCGGCCTCCAGGGGGTCGTACTGCCTCAGCAACTCCCAGACCAGGTTCAGGGAAGCGCCGAAATTCTGGGAGTCGAACCCACAGTACCGCAGCGGATCAGGGCCGGCCGCCGTCGCTTTGATGTAGTCAAACAGCGGGTTGATCTCCGCGCACTGGAAGTTGCCAAACACAGTGTTGTTTCGAAGCGCCACGGCGGAGATGGTGTCGGCCTTTCGGTACTCCAGGTACACATCCCCGATTCCGCTCTCGATGGCCAGCACCTCAAAACCGCATTCCGCATGCAGGAATTTCACCAGCCTCGACTTCAGCGAATAATACTCGCCGATGCCGTGGGAGCTCTCCCCAAGGAGTACGACTTTTTTGTCCTTCAGTATCCGTTTCAAAAATGCCAGGTCCGAATAATCCTCCGACGTAGCAGAGGCAAGGGCATGCCCGCCCGCCTTTAAACAAACGGTGTCTATCCCCTGCGGAAGCTGAGCCCACGACGGACGGAATAGAAGAGCAGAAGACAGCAGTAGAAGAATCCATTTAGTGCGCATAGAAGAGAAGGGTTTCGGGTGAATAAAGGGGTTACTCTTGGTTTCTTAACGCCCGGAAGGGCAAAAAAATTACCCCGGAGGTTGAATGGGGAACGCTGCGCTCCCTCCACCCGTTCATGGGCCCCTGCGATCACCCCTACGCCATCCGTATGCTGGCCAACCGTTTTTCCGTCGGCCCCGCGCAAACCGCCAACGAAAAACCTTTCTTCCTTTTTTGGGGGTGGAGCAAGGGAATTGAGGTTGTTTTTGTACGGGCTGAACGGTTTGCAGATTTGCGATGGGCGGGATTTTTACCACAAATGTTCATTCGGAGAACTAAACTTTCAGTAACCACAAAACTGTCTGCGGAGCACGAAACCCCGCCTATTGCAAATGTGCTGTTAGCAACAGTTGTTTTTAGTTCGTCCAAGGTTCTTTGTCTTTAGCATTCATGAATTTCTCCCCATCATAAAGGCTTATTCCTTGCCATGTGCCAAACCAAAGCTGCTGTTTGTTATCCTCGAAAATACTTTGGACCCCGTTGGTAGTTAATCCGTTTTCGGTGGTGAATTGGGTAAAATTTGTCCCGTCATATCGGTACACCCCTTTGTTTTCAACCGAAAACCAAATATTGCCTTTGCTATCTTCAAATAAATTTCCTATTTCTACCCCTTCAATTACTCCCTCTTTGGTAAAATTGGTATACGTCTTGCCATCAAATTTACTTACGCCTCCATAAAATGTTCCAATCCAAATATTTCCATGCTTGTCCTCCAGGATATCCGCAGCATTATTGTCCGTAAGTCCATTCTTATCGGTTAAATGCGTAAATTCCCCTTTATGGTATTTGAAAATGCCATTCCCATCCGTAACAAGCCAAATGGTTCCATTTTTGTCTTCTATAATTTTAAAAACCAATTGATCAGACAGCATGTGCTGCGGATTTGCGACCATTGAATCCGGCAACAAAAAAGGCATAAACTTTTTTCCGTCAAAACGACCAACGCCTTCAATCGTTCCAACCCAAATTAGCCCGCTCTTGTCAATGGTTAACCCCCAAATTTCTCCATTTTGCAATCCTTCTTTTTCTGAAAATGTTGTAAACTTCGCTCCATCGTATTTAAGAAGTCCATCGGAAGTTCCAAACCATACATTACCTGCTTTATCTTCCACAATTTCTCTAACCGCCAAATATGGGGAGGTTCCTTCGACTGAAACGGTTTCAAGTGTTTGCCCATCGTAGCGGATAATCCCATTTCCATTTGTTCCAAACCAATAGGTCCCTTTTGTATCTTGATACATAGCCCGGACGAACTCGCGCACCATTCCATTTAAATTGGTGTGAATTTGCGGAAACACGGTATTTTGCTTCAAGGCAGGTGTTTGGTTCTTGGGGGTGGTTTCCTTCTTTTCTACCTGTTCATTTACTTGTCCATAGCAAGAAGTAAGATGAAGTGCGATAAACACAAAAGCTAGAATTTTTGACGAAAGGGCTTTTTTGCTTTTTATTTCTATCATAATTTTATTTTTTCAAGGTTGGCGCCGGTTGTATGCTCCATGTTGTGTACGGCCTTACTAGAAGCCATCTCAAAACTAAAGAATATGACGTTCTCCCCCTGGAAAGGGTTTTGAGATAGCTTTTAGTATCCCGCACAGGCGTTTTTAGTTTAAATTTCTATATTCTATCGGCGTCTGGCCTGTCTTTTGTTTGAAGAGTTTGCTAAAATATTGGGGATACTCAAACCCTAAAGCATAAGCAACTTCACTTACCGAATGGTCGGTGTTAAGCAGAATGTTTTTTGCTTCTTCAATCAGGTAATAATGAATGTGGTCTTGCGCATGCATACCTGTTTCTTTTTTCAACAGGTCGCTTAAGTAACTGGCAGATAAGTGCACCTGTTCTGCTAAATATTTTACGGTCGGCAAACCCGTTTCTTTTACCTTGCCCGTTTTGAAGTATGTTTTTAATAATTTCTCCACTTTCGAAACGGTGTTGGAATTGATGGTTGTCCGGGTAATAAATTGCCTTCCATAATACCTCAAGCAATAATTCAGCAACAACTCAATATTGGTCACAATTAGTTTTTGGCTGTGATTGTCTATATTCTCTTGTAATTCGGTTTCAATTTTTTGAACACAATCGTACAAGATTTGTTTTTCCTTGTCGGACAAATGCAATGCTTCAGAAGTTTCGTAAGAAAAGAACGTGTACTCCGTCATTTTGTCTCCTAAGGACGTGCCGCGAAGCAAGTCGGGGTGAAAAAACAAACCCCAACCCATCATATTATCCTTCTTTTCAATTTCATTGTCCATCGTCAGCACTTGCTTTGGCGCAATGCAAATTAAACTCCCTTCCTGAAAATCGTAAGGTTGCCTTCCATACCTAAGATGGTTAGCGCAATAATTTTTAAACATGATGGAATAAAAGTCTGCACTGATTCTTGTCCCTTCTTCTGTGTGTTCATCTACTTTACTAAAATCAACAACAGCAACCAAAGGATGCTTCGTTGTACAACGCACGAAGTTGTTAATGTCAGAAATGCTTGTTAATTGAATAATAGGTTTCATTTTATATCTGGCTCATAACTATTTTATCAAATAATCTATCCCCCAAATAGACCCTCATCCAAACCATAGGTTTTGCCCAAAGACCAACCCGGTACCTGGTTGAAGGTTTTTTCGAATTTACAATTTTACTTATAGTTTTTGAAACTACGGTCACCTTTGAGCCTTGCCCGCGGTCGTACATTTTCCTGGTTGCAGCTACCAGTTTGTTGGTTAGTGCAGCATAAGCACCTTTTGAAGAAAATTGGTTCAGGTTTTGCAGCATAACATCGCCAAACTCAGTTACTATAATTCCTGGTTCCAAGACAACGACATGTATATTAAACGGTTTGAGTTCCAACCTTAAGCAATCGCTAAATCCTTCAACGGCATGTTTGCTGGCATGATACCAAGCTCCCATAGGCGTATACATTTTGCCACCCATTGAAGACGTGTTGATAATGGTACCTGCGTTTGCTTCGCGCATATAGGGTACTACTTTTTGCGTGACAGCTGCTAATCCAAATACATTTACCTCAAATTGCCGTCTGGCTTCTTCCACCGGAATGTCTTCAACAGCGCCATACAGTCCGTAACCTGCATTGTTCCAAAGTACATCAATTTTTCCTTCTTTTTGGAGAATGGTATCAACCACATGTTGAATGTCGGTTTCTTTTGTTACATCCATTTGAATTGGGTATCCGCCCAAATCTTTAAGGTCTTGCATTTGGTCTATGCGTCTTGCGACACAATAAACGGTGTGCCCTTGCTGAAGGAGTACTTTTGCCGTTTCTTTACCCATTCCCGAACTGGCGCCTGTGATTAAAACTACTTTTTTGCTCATTTTTTGATCTTTAAAGGTATAGCGCAAAGGTCCGTCGAATGAGCAGTTATCTGTTAATACAAATTCAGGGTTGTTGTATACTTTTTGCGGATTACCGGCTTTCCTCAAAGCCCCTTTTGCATGTAGGATTCCGCCGAACTCTCATTTGGGGCAGGTATCGCTTAAGAAGCGCTTATATGCGTCCGTCGGATTCGAGTCCCCTGATGCAGACTTTATCCTGCTTACTTATACGCGGGCAACCCCACCTTGCGCATCACCACGACGGCGTCAAACCGCTTTCGGGGCAGGAAGCGAATCCGCCCTGCGGTTTAGAGGGCTCTTAGCTCCTCCGGAATTTTTCACAACAGCTTTAAAGCCTGCTTAAAGTCCTTAATTAAATCCTCAACAGCTTCAATGCCTACCGATATCCTTAATAGATTATCGGGCGTTACCGAATCAGGTCCTTCGGTAGATTTCCGATGTTCAATTAAACTCTCTACGCCGCCCAGGCTGGTGGCGTGGGTGAATAATTGCAACAGGGAACACAATTTTAAGGCGTTCTCTCTGCCGCCTTTCACCAAAACAGACAGCATACCGCCGTATCCTCCTTTCATTTGCCTGGCAGCAATGGCATGTTGGGGATGAGAAGGAAGTCCGGGGTATAAAACGCGTTCAATTTTGGGTTCTTTTTCCAGGAATCTGGCCAATTTCATCGCATTGGCGGAATGAATGGCCATTCTTGCCGTGAAGGTGGTCAGGCTACGGCACAACAACCAGCAATCAAATGGTGAGGGCACAGCGCCCCCATAACACTGCACTTTTTTAATGAATACCGTTTTTTCGTTGTTTTCTTTAAAAACCAATGCACCGCCTAAAATATCGCTATGGCCTCCGAAATATTTCGTCGTGGAATGCAACACAATATCAACGCCTAAATCCAGGGGCCTTGTGTAAAACGGTGTGGCCCAGGTATTATCTGCCACAGTTATACAACCATGTTCCCTGGCTATTTCCACAATGGCTTTTATATCGGTTACTTTGATCGAAGGATTGGAGGGCGATTCCATCCAAAGCAGTTTGGTATTCGGCTGGATCGCCTGCCTCAAAGCGACGGGATTAGTAAAATCTGCCAGCGTATAACTCAGGCCGAACCCTGCATACAGCGTATGGACAATCGTGCGCATCGAGAAGTAGGTATCATCGGCCATCACAATATGGTCGCCCGACTTCAAACTTTGGAAAATGGCCGTTGCCGCCGCCAGCCCGGACGCAAAACTGATACAGGCTGCGCCGCCTTCCATTTCGGCTATTTTATGCTCAAGGGCATTTTTGTTGGGGTTGTCGTAGCGGGAATAGAGGTAGCCTTGCGGCATGGTGAGCTGGTCTTCGTTTCGCTCAAAGGTGGTAGCCATAATTAATGGCGACATGACAGCCCCGCTGGGGTCTTTGATGTTATGCCGGTGAATGAGGGCTGTGGATAATTTCATGTGTTTTGGATTTGTTCGGTTTCCTGACATCATGGGAAGATTGAGCAGGCTTGAAGTTCCTTATCCATGGTCTTCCGACGGTCGCTTCGCTAAGATAAGGGTTTTGAGCAAATTCCCGTTTCTATCTTTAATTGCTGAGAACGGTTTCCCACCAATTACTCCCGGTATGATTTCCTGCAGCTTCCTCCAAAAGGACCATAGCCAGGGCCTGAGCACCAAGGCGGGAATTGCTGTTTACCTGTCTTCGCCTGCCAGGCAAATCCTTGCCGCCACGACGTCATAAGCGAAGCGTTAGCCCCAGCGATTGCCCGTCGAAGCGGATAGAGGTGTGTTCAAAAAACGGAGGAAGTTGGTTTTCCAGGCCGCCGAGGTAAATGGCGGCGCCCAGGTCAAAAGCAAAAAGGAAAGCGCCCTGCAAGAGGATAGACCTGCCGAAGCCCCGCAGCCGGTCCTGGTTTTGCACGCCGGTTTTGGCGCGCTCCAGCATCCAGGCGCCGCCGGCCATGTAGGCAACATCTAATCCCGCATTGAAGAGCAGTATTTTCTGCATGCGATGGTGCTGGCGGGCTGTTTCGTACAAGTCAAAGGCAGCAGGGTCCATATGCGTAGCCGTCCACAGGCCGGAAGCGGCAAGTCCCAAGTTGACGACACCCCAGCCCAGATTCATCTGGTGAAAAGACCGCTGTGATCCCCTGGTTTGAGCCATGCCCACAGCCCCGCCGGCTATGTTGGCAATGCCCCAGGCGCCGAGGACGTACATGCTGTAGCGCGTGCGGTCGAGGCGTTGCTGGTTGAAGTCGGTCAAATGCAGCGACTGCGCCAGGAGCGGCGCGGCCTGCAAAAACAGAAAAAATCCGAGGGTGGTGAGGTATTTCATAAAAGAATGAACAAACCGGATACCATTCGGTTTTGGAGATTTGAAAAAATGCGCGGCGGAAGTTGATCCCGGAATTTTTGCTTTCCTTTTATCAAAGAAACCACAATCCGCTGACCGCAACAGTTCACCCCCAGATTTTAGTAGCGATCAAATACGTCGCAATAGAGACCGATGCCGACAGGACAGCGCCCCAGACCAGGTCGACAATAGTTACCAGCAGCGGCCAGTCTTTTGTCAATGCCAAATTGGTCAGATCGTAGGTTGCGTAACAAACCAATCCGAACAATGCGCCCAATAGAAGGGCGTGCTTCCAGGAGCCTTTTTCCATGGCGGGGGCAATTACAAATACCACCAGGCCGGCGATAAAAATCAAATAAAAGATAATTGCCGCTCCCCAATTGATGTCCGGCTTCATTAGCTTGCCAATCTGTTCCCTGTAAAAATTTTTAGCCACCAGACCGAGCCAGACCATATCTATGGCAAAAAATACGGAAAGCGCGATAGCGTAAAGCTTTATAAACATGATGTTTAGTTTTTATTGTTTTTATAAAATATGCTCCCTACAAAATACCCATAAACCACCAAACATGCAATGATGGTTACGATAATGCCCGGGTACTGCCCATTAAACCCACTGGATGATACGTGCTTAAGTAGTATTCCCAGATATGCCCAGACGAGCACCAATCCATAGGGGATACTTTTATCTTTGTTCACCCGCAGGATGCCAATGATCGCGCCAACGAGCAAAATGAGGATGGTCCATATAAAATCGGCGATGCCAAATCCGTTCCAACCGCTACGCACCAAAAATACGGTGATATTGGCGATGGTAGCTACCGTGATCCAGCCAAAATAAATGCTAAAGGGCGCGCTGATAAACCATTTTTTCCACGACATCAACTGCTCCTTACCCAGAATGTCGGCAATCTGAATCAGAAAGAAGAGTATTGCCAACATAATAATCACCGAAAGACCGATAAAGTCATAGTGCCATGTAAATATCCACGAGATATTGGCAAGTGACGTAGCAATGAAGAAAGGATTGATCCTTTTTAAGAGGGCTTCGGTTTTTTCATCCTTATTTACAAACTGGTACAGCACGTACCCCCCAAGCAAAAGGTAGATTAATCCCCAAATGGAAAAGGTCAGACCGGCTGGCGCGAAAAGATTGGGGTATGCATTTGATATATCGCCGGTAGAACGGTTATTGATCGGCAGGCTATTGGCCAAAAAATTTACATACACCATGGCGGCATAGGTAATCAGCGTAACTATTTTAGTAAACATGTTTTTAATATTTTTTACAACCATTTATTTGCGCGTTTTCCTGCCGCTATCCTCTTGAAACACCAGGGCAAGGAAGATACACGAGACCGGCTTGTGCAATTCCAAACCCTGCCACAACCGCATATGCCACTCCAACGATAACAAGCCCTAATGAAGAAATAAAACCCAGCCGTTGCGTATGCTCCATATTAGAGTTCCTCCATGCAGCGCATCCTAACAGAAAAGCAACTAGAACACGCTGGTTTTGTTTTATTCATAAATGCACTCTGCCGCAGACGCCAATCGCAGCGAACGGCGGCATGCCTGTCAGCCCCCGCGTTAGCGGACGGTTGGCCGCCATGCAAAGTTAGCCACATTATTTATTTTTAGATTTCTTTCCCATCATTTTAGATAGTTCAAATAGTTTGTCGGAATTGCCCAAATTATTCCATGTATAGAATATACTTTTTTCTGATTCAAATTTGCCGTTCCTTTTGTTGCAAGTTCAGTCGGGGGGATGTCGGGGTAGTAGTCTGATTTCCTGATCCTGCCGGTCAGGCCGTTCTTGTGGTGCGGGGTGCTCCTCCGGCCAGGTTCGATGCGGTCTTTAAAAAAGCTGCTTTTCGGGAGGTAAAATTAGTCCGGATTGTCGCTTCCTCTCCTGTTCCTTCTCCAAAAATGCGTACCTTTCCCAACTGTTGCTTTCACTATTAACCTCCTCTTCCGGGGATTTAAACGCCATTATAACCAATGAAAAAAATTATTTTAACCGGCTTGTCCTGTTGTTTTCTGTTGTGCCTGAGCATTCATGCTTTGGCTCAAAGCAAACTGGTAGAAAAGGTTGAACGCAAAGGAAACGAACTGCTCATTCCCTACGAAAAGTACGTACTGGCGAATGGACTTACTGTGATCGTTCACGAAGACCATTCCGATCCGGTGGTACACGTGGATGTTACCTACCATGTGGGCTCTGCCCGGGAAGAGATCGGAAAATCGGGCTTTGCCCATTTCTTCGAACATATGATGTTTCAGGGCTCCGACCATGTCGCGGACGAAGAACATTTCAAGTTGGTCACCGAAGCGGGTGGAACCCTCAACGGCTCCACCAACCGCGACCGCACCAACTACTATGAAACCCTGCCCAGCAACCAATTGGAAATTGCCCTGTGGCTCGAAGCCGACCGCATGGGCTTTCTGCTTGACGCTGTAACCCAGAAAAAATTTGAAATACAGCGGGCAACGGTGAAAAACGAAAGGGGCCAAAACTACGACAACCGCCCTTACGGTCTGGCAGGTGAGATCACCAGCAAAAACCTCTACCCCTATGGGCACCCCTATTCCTGGCTGACCATCGGATATATCGAAGACCTCAACCGCGTAGACGTCAACGACCTCAAGCGCTTTTTTCTGCGCTGGTACGGCCCCAATAACGCGACCCTAACGGTGGGCGGCGACGTCAGCCCGGCGCAGGTAGTCAAACTGGCCGAGAAATATTTTGGCTCTATTCCCATCGGCCCGGAAGTCCAAAACATGCCCAAATTGATCCCCGTTCTGGAGAGCGACCGCTATGTTTCTTATGTCGATAATTATATCCGCTTCCCCCGTTTGCAAATCACACGGCCCAGCGTTCCCTCCTACCACCCCGATAAAGCGGCGCTGGATTGTTTGGCAGCCCTGATGGCACAAGGCAAAAACACCGTTTTTTACCAAAATTTTATCAAAACCCAAAAGGCGCAGCAAGCCAGCGCGTTTAACTCCGGCGCGGAGTTGAGCGGCGAATTCAGTATCAGTATTCAGCCTAATCCCGGGCAGACCCTGAGCGATATGGAAGCTTTGGCGCTCAAAACCATCGGCGATTTTGAAGCCAAAGGAGTAAGCGACGAAGAAGTAGAGC
Organism: Haliscomenobacter sp.; assembly: GCA_016707205.1. GTDB lineage: Bacteria > Bacteroidota > Bacteroidia > Chitinophagales > Saprospiraceae > JADJPL01. Next base: position 155,197 of record JADJHZ010000002.1, read on the forward strand.
GCTACAAAGCTCAATACGAAGCGAGCCGCATCAATGCCCTGGCGAGCGTATCCGGTAAAGTGTCGCAATTGGCAGCCTATCAAACGTTTACCGGCAACCCCAACCAGTTTCCTTCGGAGTTGGCCGCCGTGCGCGCCCTTACCAAAGCGGATGTCCTGCGGGTGTTTACCCAGTACGTCAAAAGCAAACCGGCAGTGATCCTGAGCATTTTGCCCAAAACCGGAGACGTTAAACCTGCCGGGGCCGATAATTACCAAATTGATTCTACCAAATACGCAGCCCCGGCCGATCAGTATGCCGGATTAACGTATGTCAAAGCCAAAGACCGTTTTGACCGCAGCACGAAACCGGCAGGAGGCCCTAATCCCGCTATTTCCGTTCCTGCCCTCTGGCGCACTAAATTGGCCAACGGCATTCAGATCATTGGCGCCCAGAACAGTGAAATCCCAACGGTCACCTTGTCTTTAACCATCAAAGGAGGCCAGATGCTCGACCCCATCGAAAAGGTGGGCCTCGCCAATCTGTGCAGCCAAATGCTGCGCGAGGGAACAGAAAACTATAGCGCCGAGGATTTTGAAAATGAGTTGCGCGACCTCGGGACCAGCATCAATGCCAGCGCAAGTGAAACGGCCTTAACTTTTTCGATGAATACGCTGGTCAAGAACCTGGGCCAAAGCCTGAAGTTATTCGAGGAACGGGTATTCCGCTCCAAATTCCAGCAGGAGGACTTCACCCGCATTCAGCAAAATACCATACGCGGCATCATCAACAGTTCTACCCAGGCGGCTTCGGTTGCTTCCGGTTTGTTCAATACCCTGATTTATGGCAAAAACGATATCCGGGGCTATGCGCTGGATGGCACGGAAGAAACCGTTGCCAAAATCACGCTGGCGGACGTGGAACAATATTATAAGAATCACCTTTCGGCGCCCTCGAGCCATGTGGTGATCGTTGGGGATATTACCCAGGCCGATATGTTGCCTAAACTCGGTTTCTTGAATTCCATGCCTTCCAAACCGATTTCCCTTCCCGAGCTCAAACCGGCAGTCAAAACCGACGAAGCCAAAATATTCCTGGTAGATCAACCCAAGGCGGCTCAGTCGGAGATCCGCATCGGATATCCGGCCCTGCCTTTCGATGCCACAGGCGAGTTTTTCAAGGCGGGCCTGGTGAATTACAACCTGGGCGGCGCCTTCAATAGCCGCATCAACCTTAACCTGCGCGAAGATAAAGGGTATACCTACGGCGCCCGTTCCGCGTTCTCAGGCGACTTCGCCTGGGGCACTTTTGTAGCCAGTGCAGGGGTAAAAGCGACGGCAACAGACAGCTCGGTGATAGAATTCATGAAGGAAATCACCCAATTCCGCAACACGGGGATGACCGATGCCGAACTAGCCTTTATGAAAGCTCCATAGGCCAACGGGACGCCCTGCGCTATGAAACGGGCTTCCAAAAGGCAGGCTTCTTAAGTCAGATTGCCAAATACAATCTCCCCGCTGATTTTGCCAAAAAACAAAGCGAGATCATCAAAAACAGCACCAGAGCCGAATTGAACGCACTGGCTAAAAAATGGCTGAAGCCAGAAAATGCGTTCATTTTGGTCGTAGGCGATAAAACCCTCATCAAACCCGGTCTGGAAAAACTGGGTTACGAAGTGATCGAGCTGGATAAAAAAGGGAATGAGGTTGTGATCCGTCCGTAAAACAACGAAGAGAACGCCAATAGGGGGTGCAGCCGGAGCTTTCCCCTTTCTTATACAGGACGCGAAGCGGTTTGGGAATTTCCCACATTACTTCGCGTCCTGTTTATTTCCCCCCTTATCCTATACGCCGCCAGCCCGGCCTTCCTCCACCTTATTACGGCCTCAAACCCCTTCCGGGGCGCCCGCCCGCCGGTCTCCCGCTCATCGCCGTGTACCGGGCATCAACCGGCAACGCCCGTTCCAAGCCCAATTCCTGCTCCTCATTCCTTTTTTTGACATTCCCATGAGAATCCGTTCATTCTTTTGACAATTCCGTGAAAATCGGCATGATCAAACTGGATAGTTTTGTGGCTTCTTGATTAACACCAAAAATAATTTGAATACTGTCATGAACATTAAAGGAATCCTTATGGCCACGGCAATAGCCGTGGCGTCGTTGTTTCTAACTTCCTGCGAGAAGGACGAACCGCAAACCACCAAGGTTTTCGGCGCTATCACGATTGAAAATGCATCTACCTGGTCCACGTATGCCGACAGCGGCGAAGTGCAGGTGACCCTTTTCTCCAAATTCAGCCTCGATCCATTAGCCGGCTGGGGCGTTGTACCGGATAATTTCTTCGGACCCAATGTCCCAGGGGGGACCTTTGCCGTAGGCGCGCCCTACAATTCTCAGAATCCCCTGGTGCTCAAGTACGAACCGGGTAAAACGGTCTACACGTATGAGATTGAAGTAGAACCCGGCACGTATTCCGCCCTGGCATTGGGTTTCCGGCACAACCTGGTGACCGACCCCAGCCGCAAAACGGCCACTCTCGGCGTGCATTGGGACAAACCCGATCAGGTGAGCTACGGCGTGGTGATCAAAGTACGGACCGGCGCCGGCACGGTCATCCCGGTCTTCAACTATCCGACCCCGGTTACGTTCACGATCGCCGAAGGCGAGCAGAAGGAGATCAACTTCAAAGCGGATTTCAATTTTGTGAAAAGCTGGTACCGGTAAGCTATGCCTGGCAGAAAGCACCCTGGGTTGAAGCTCCTCAAAAAGGTCATGGAAGCATGGTTGGCTTGCCTGTTGCCCGTATTGGCGATGGCGCAGCCCGCCATGCCGGTTTTGGCAGGGGGTATTGAAGGCGTTGTTCGGGATGCCGAAAATGGCGCCTTACTGCCCCTGGCCAATATCCGTTTAGTGAATTCCGAGACCGGCACATCCGCCGGCCTGGACGGCCGTTTCCGTATGGATAACCTTCCAGAAGGGAAATACACCCTGGCCGTTACCTACCTCGGGTACCAGGAACTGCTGGAAACCATCGAAGTGCTGTCTGGACGCAACACCTGGGTAACCCTTGCCCTGCAACCCGAAGCGCAGCTGGTGGAGGAAGTGGTCGTCACCGCCAGTCAGCGTTCGCAGGCCATTCGTTTGGCGCCGGCCAGCATCGGCGTGATCACCGCCGAGCAGATCCGGCAGCGGAATATCGCTACCTTCGACCAGGCATTTGATAACATGCCCGGAGTGGTCGTCACCCGCTCCAGCGGATCCAATGTCCAGGCTTTTTCCATTCGGGGGGCTTCCGAAGTAGCCGGCGGCGGCATCGGCAACCGGGTTTTGCTGCTCATCGACGGCAGGCCGGCGCTGAGCCCGGAATCCGGAGGGGCCTTGTGGAACCTGGTTCCGCTGAGTTCCATCGAGCGGATCGAAGTGGTGCGGGGCGCCTACTCCTCCTTGTACGGCTCCAGCGCGATGGGCGGGGTGGTCAATGTCCTTACCCGCAAACCGGCAACCGCGCCGGAAACGCGCCTGCACCTCAGCTACGGCGCCTACGACCGGGCGCCGGTTTCAACGGGGTACCGGAAGTACGGCGATTTTTCGGCGCTGGACGTCAGCCATAGCCGGCGGATCAAGAACTTTTCTTACCTCGTGGATGGCAGTTGGCGATCCGATGACGGGCATAAGGAAAAATCGGGGTTTGACCTGTACAACTTTTTTGGAAAAACGACATGGGAATTCAAACCCAGGCGCCACCTGCAGGTATCCGCTAATGGCAACCGCATCTACAACGACACCCCGGCAACCTGGTTTAGCCGCCGGGAAGCATACCGCGTTGCGCCGTTTCGCCGGGACGATTACCAGGATCGCCGGGAGTTCAATGCCGACCTGTACTATTACGCCCTGCCGAACAGCAGCCTGAAGTACTCCACCCGCTTTTACCATTACCGCAGTTTCTCCCGTTTCGCCTTCGACGACGACCCCGGCAATGACAGTACCAACGTCAACATAGGAAAACAAGTCGTTGCCGAATCAAGCGTGCGTACGCGCAGGTTGGGCAACGTGTCGCAGGTGGAGCTATTTTCCGGATCAACCCATTACCTCATCGCGGGGACTGATGTGAAGTGGGACTACGTGCTCGGACTGCCCGATACGGTCCTGTACGGCGAGCACCGCGCCCTGGGTGCGGGCGTGTACGTACAGGACGAAATCGCGCTGAGCGATAAGCTGACGGCTACGGTGGGCATCCGGTACGACCACTACCGCATCCTGGGACAGGCCCGGGAGTCCAACCTGAGCCCCAAACTGGCCATGCTGTACCAGGCCAGCCCCGGATTTTCCCTGCGTGGGCTACTGGCACAGGCTTTCCGCGATCCGCCGATTGCGGAGCGTTTCATCAAATTTGAGCAGGGAGGGGGGTTGGCATTCCAGCCCAACCCGGGCCTAAAACCAGAACGGCTGACCCTCTCGGCCGAGCTGGGCGCCAAATTCGATCCCATTCCGGGCGGAACCCTGGATATCGCTTTGTTTTACAACCGCTACAACGATCTGATCTCCTTCCAGCAGGTATCCGAGCCGTTGGAACCCCTTGTTTACCAAGTCATCAACCTGAAAGCAGCGTTGATGCAAGGCCTCGAGGTTTCGTACCGCCACCAGATCAAGGATTTTCTGACCCTCCATCTGGCCTATACCTGGCTCGATGCCAGGGATATCTCCCAAGAGCGCCTCAACGACGACCTGGCCTACAAAGTCAGGCATACCCTGGGCCTCTCTGCCACGGCAAGCCACCGGAAATGGCTTTGGAATGTCGGCACCCGCTACCGCAGCCGGATTGAGGAGGTCTTTATTTACCCCGGCAGCGAGCCGGACGCCACGTTCATTGCCAATACCCGCCTGACGTATAGACCTGCCGAGAAGACCGCCTGGTACTTCGCTATAAATAACCTGACCAATGCCCAGTATGAAGAACTCGAGCGCTACCGCATGCCCGGACGAAGCTTTGCCCTGGGTATAGATTACCGGTGGTAGCCCCCTGCCCTCTTCCAAGTCGTATTTTTTGCCGGGATAGATTTCCTGGATGAGCCAAAACAGGTTGTCCGCCATCAGGCTGCATCAGAATGCCCTTCGCAGCGCCGCTGCGCGCAAAACGAAGCCGGGCTGGTCTTCCCCGTACCCCCAATCGATTTACAAATAAAAATGGGTTTGCAGGGTGAACTGTCCCTTCAATCCGTTTTGCGAAATGCCATTAGGGGAAAAAGCATCATATTTATAAACCGGACGCGTACCGTACTGCAAGGTGACTTTGGCATTGTGTTTGTTTACAAAATAGTTCAGCCCGAGGTCGTACTGCAACGAGGGCTCTTCGATCGCCTCAAACGATTTATAGGTTCCGGTAACATAGGGCATGAAAGCGGAGCCGTTTTCAAATGTAGGAAACCTCAATCCGAATTGGGCGTAGAGGATGTTGCCTGTACCCATGGTAGGCTGCGTATTTCCCGCACCCATGACGCTGCGGTTAGCGTACGCATTCCCCAACTGTTGTGCGTTGCCGATCGCGGTGGAGGTGTTGAATATGCCGACATTTCGCAGGTACCTTTTGCCGTAGTCCATGTGCTGGAACAACATATAGGCATTCATTATATAGCCTTTTTTGCCAACCGCATGGTTATAAAACATATCCAGACCGAGGATAGTGGTATTGTATAATTTTAATGCCTCGCTCCCTAACTCGGGATCCAGGGTGTAGGTCGACTGGGGGTGGTTGTAGAACCCGGCGCCAATATTAAACAATTCCTGGCCGTCCATGCAGAGTCCTATTTCATAAGGGAGTACGTTTTTTTCAATGTCTTTAAACATGAATTTCACATAACCAGCCTGAGCAAAAGAGCTGGTATACGCATTTTTAGCCGCCAGGTCCGAATTAAAGCCCGTGGTCGTTCTAGCCGTCTGCGCATAGGGATTCACGCCATTCTGGAACGGTTGATTTATGGCCAGGCGGTAATCCAGCCGGTTGAGTTGTCCTTTGGCATAAATACCCAATTGGCGGGCAAACTGATCATTGGTTTCAATGGTAAACCAGTTGAAAATAGGCGCATCCAACGTCATAAAATTGAGCGTGGAGGCGCTGGCAGACCTGGAAACGCCATTCCAGTAATGCAGGCCCATACCCGCGTGCAGCTTTTTGGGGATAATGCTAAATTCGGTCCATAGGTCGTGGATATAGAGCTGAGGCTTTTTCCCGTCGGTCCCACCGGTATACCCCCCGCTGTTAAATGTCTGGTTGTTTATGCCGAAGTGGGTCAAAATCAGCCAGCGCGGCCCCATCTGTGCATAAAACATCATTCGGGCTCTTCGGATGCCAATATTGGCGGATGAATTGTCCGCCGCCAAATCGTAACCGATGGTGCCCGGGTTGTTCTCCACCAAGGTCGCCCACGTTTGCGCCCAGGTAATGATCCTTAAATAGTAGGAACCGTCTTCCGTAACATTGATTCGTATCGGTTTGTATGATTGCGGCGCTTTTTTCGGTTCCACTTTTTCTTGTGCCGATGCCAGGGAAAACAAACCCATCATCAGTATGGCCGATAATACATATTTGGTATACATAAAAACGCGGTTTATTAAATCCAATCGGTTATTAAAAATAGAGCCCGGCAGTTATACGGACCGAATTGGCTAGAGCGATTCCCAAATCAATTCGCGTCAGGTATAACCGCCAGGCTTTTCTGTTACTTGTTGGTTTTCGTTAAATTTTCTTTTTGCGTCATCAGGGAAACGGCTACCAGGGTGATCACTGCCAGCGGAATGGAAATAATACCCGGATTGTCAAGCGGGATCGGTGCATCTGCTGGAATGAGGCCGTATTTTTCCCACATAGTCGGAGAAAACAGTATGATTCCTATGGAGGTAACAATGCCCACAACGATCGACCATGCAATGCCTTTTGCCGTTGTTTTCTCCCAGAAAAGCAGGAACAATATCGCTGGAAGGTTGGCAGAAGCTGCAACGGCAAAAGCCAGGCCGACAAGGAAGGATACGTTCATTCCTTTAAACAGAATGCCGAGAAGGATGGCAAAAAGACCTACACAAACGGCCGCGATTTTTCCGGCCTTGACCTTTCCTTTATCGGTCATTTCCACCTGCAGGTACTTATCGATGAAATCGTGCGCAATGGCGCCGGAGGAGGCCACAATCAGCCCGCTGACGGTGCCCAGGACGGTGGCGAAGGCAATGGCCGAGATAATGGAAAACAGACCCACACCAAATGTTTTTGCCAGCAACGGCGCCGACATATTGCTGCTTTCCACATCCAGAACCCCATTGACCATAGCTCCGAGCCCCATGTACAAGGTGAGAATATAGAAAAATCCAATGGCGGAGATTCCCACGATGGTAGACTTTCGCGCCGCCCTTTGGCTCGGCACGGTGTAATACCTGATGAGGATGTGCGGCAAAGCCGAAGTTCCCAGGAATAAAGCCAGCATCAGGGATATAAAGTTCAGCCGGTCCCAGCTCGTAGCGCCCGCAGCGCTGGATAGTTTATACAACAGTCCGGGCTTCATGACATCCTTGCCCGTTGTGACATTCTGGCGCCAGACGGTTACCTTGTCTTCGCCGTCGGTAAAGGCCTTTTTGGAAAACCGCACCACCTCGCTATTTTCAATGGCCTTTAGAAACTCAAACGGACCCAAAGGGCCGGTTTTGCTTACCTCTTTCCCATCAACCACGATTTTGCTCAGATGCCCCACCTGATAGAATTTTCTTTCCGATTTTGGCGCGCCGTTGTACAACACGCTCCCGTCAGGCAGTGTGGTCATATACAACATTTCATCCAGCACGGCTTTATCGCCTTGCTTGTTTACATGGAACCAATAGAGCGAACCGTCTTTTTCAAGCTGTGCAAATTCCAGATTATCAACGACTGTGGTTTTAACCAATTGGTAGGAGGGATCAACCATTTGAGATAGTACGCCGTTGCTGACGACGGCCTCTGTCTTGAGGAACTGATGGTAATTCTCGTTGGGAGTCAGCGAAATTCCCTTATTCAATATTTGGAAGGTAAGAATGGTGGAAAACACCACCAGCAGGGCGCCCTTAATAAACTGAACATAGGTAGTGGAAGTCATGCCGGCGGTCGCCACAATCAAAATAACGATGGAGCCTACGAGTAAAACGCCGATCCAGTGAGGCAACCCGAGCAGGGGCACGATCAAATCTCCGGCGCCAACCATTTGGGGGATCAGGTAAAACAGAGAGACAATGAGCGTGCTGATCGAGGCGGCCAGCTTGATATGCTTTGAATTGAACCGGGAGTCAAGCGCATCGGTGAAGGTGTATTTCCCGAGTTTTTTCAATGGCTCAGCCACTAAAAACAAGGCCACTACCCAGCCTGCAAGGTACCCGATGGAATACAAAAAACCATCATAGCCCGAATAGGCGATCATGCCGCAAATACCCAGAAAGGAGGCTGCCGAAAGGTAATCCCCGGCAAAGGCAATTCCATTGACCGCCCAGTGAATATTTCCGCCTGCCGCGTAGTACTTGGAGGCCGATTTCGTTTTTCTGGCAAAATAAAACGACAAACCCAGAACCAGGCCGACTATAAATAAAAAAATTATAATCGCTAAATTAGAAACTTCGTAAATCATAACGGTTGCTTTGTATGGTTAGTGTTTATTCATTTCATCCTCCATCCTGGTGCATAAATAATTATAGATGAACCCCATAATTATAGCCAGTAAGATCAATCCAAATCCATACAAAATAGCGACGTTGAGTCCGCGGATAGCCTCCAATCCCATCCATTCAGGTCTGGCAAGACCAATGAAAACAAATCCTGCATACACCAGCGTGTAAAACAGGAACATCTTTACGCCTAATTTTGCCTTTTTGGATGCCGCCTTGTCGGTTTCAATCCTTGCAGCCGGTTCGTGTAACATATCGAATCCTTTTGTTGAAGTGAAAAAATGAATGAACGCGTATACCAACGTGGGGGGATTTGGGACTATGGATACGAACGTTCAGCACAAGTCCAAACCCACATTACTGGACATTTTTGGAACGAGACCTTCCAGGTTTGGCAAACCAGGAAGGTCTGGATGCCCGGAAAGCGAAAATGTCCAGTAGGGTGGTCCAAACCTCTTCCACGTCCGCATATACGGACCGGCGTGGTTGGGAAAATTCCCAAATCATTTTGGTCCTGTATAAATATACTGCACGATTTTTACAACTATTTGAAAACAGCGGAAAAATTTTAGCTCAAATCTCAACTAACTAATATTCAACGTTTTGCGATATTCTTTCAAGTTTAAAAAAATGAGAGTACAGTACTGTTCCGATCTGCATCTGGAGTTTGAGCGCAACAACCACTATGTATCTTCTAACCCGCTGCAGGTATGCGGCGAAATATTGATCTTAGCCGGTGATATCGTTCCGCTGCACGATGAGCACATGAACAGTCCTTTTTTCCGTTTTATTGCCGAAAATTATGCGCAGGTGTATTGGGTACCCGGAAACCATGAATACTACTACCACGACATAGCCGGCTACGGAAGTTCCATGCACCAGCAGATACATCCAAAAATCAGCATCGTCAATAATGTGGTGATTGAATACGGAGGCGTTCCGTTTATTTTCAGCACGATGTGGTCGAAGATCAGCCCGGGGAATGAACGGCTGATAGAACAACAAATGGCCGATTTCGATTGTATCACTTACAAAAACAAAAAGCTCCGAGCCCCGGATTTTAACCGGCTGCACGAGGAAAGCGTGCGTTTTTTAAACACCGCAATTCACGGGCAAAAACGCCCTTTTGTAGTGGTGACGCACCATCTGCCTTCGCCTGTGTGCAACTCCCGCATACACCAAATCAGCCCGATCAATGAGGCTTTTTGTGTTGATTTATCCGATCTCATACGGGAGAGCAACGCCAGTTTCTGGATCTATGGCCACAGCCACTATAATGCGAAACCGGTTCAAATTGGCAACACGTTCCTGCTGACCAACCAGCTTGGGTATGTCCATTTGAACGAGCACGGCGCCTTCCGGCGCAATGCGTACCTGTCGGTCTGAAGGCGGTTTGGCGTCGGGATGAAAACGCTTTTATCGTGCTTTGAACAACCAATTGAGCCCGGTGGCCAAGACTTCCCAGGTGCAAAAAGTTGTTCAACGCACGATAATTCCCTATATCGTGATCTTGAAATCGGTCTTTACTTTGTTCTGATAATCCCGGAATCGAGGAGAGCACTTTTTTCAACAGATATATTTCATTCTCCGGCAGGGTCTTGTAGTGCAGTTGGTTGGTAAGCGGCAGATTTTTTTCCGCCAGGTGTACCTGATTGCGGAAGCGGAGTTTCATCAGGAAGTTGTAGGAGTAAACGATATCGTCAATGGTTGCTTCACTGACCAAACGCCGGTCTTTCAACGCCGTAAGCCGGTCGATGGTATTGGAATACCGGATATCGTCCCGCAGGGCATAGGTTCTGGCAAACATGATGATGGGGATCAGGGCATTTTTAAGATCCACGATATCTTCATTTTTTTCTGCCAAAATACCGGCCGGCAGGTGTTCGGATTTGGTTCGGACCGTATTGTTGGCCATGTGGTATAAGAATAGCGGATATTCCCTGGCATTGGCGGCAATTAATTGGCTCAGCTTCTCCGTAAAAACTTCTGACCCGTAGACCTTGCGGAAATCAAAAAACACGCATGCATCCAGTAGGTTCTGCTGCTCCGGCAATGCCATCCAATTCGTGAAATATTGTTCCCACAAGCGCAGCGGCCCGCACCACTTCGGGTTTTTAGCCATGATGTTTCCTGGGCAAAAGGTGTAGCCGGCGTGGTGGAGGTCATTGCAGATTTTTTCTCCGAGCGCATTAAAATACGTCTTGACCGCCCGCTCGCTGACGGGCGGGACATCCTCGTAGATGATGGCGTTGTCCTGATCCGTTAGCAACGTCTCCTCTTCGCGCCCTTCACTGCCCAGGCAGATAAAGGAAAAGTCTACCGGGGGCGGCCCTACCTCATCGATGGCCATTTGAATGATTTTTTGGGCCAGCGCATCAGAGAAGGAGGTCGTGCTTCGGGTGATGATTCGGGCGGACACCTCGCTTTTCACCATGGGATTGATGAAATTCCGAAAATCAATATAGCGCTTCCGCAGGTCGTCGGCGGTTTCCGCGTTTTGGATCGCGGTATCAAATGAATAACCTGAACCCAGGGCTTCCCGGTAAATATCCCCCATGCGCAATACCCCTTTGATTTCCATGGACGTATTTCGCACCACGAGATGATGGATATTTTTTGATTCACTGATGCGCAACGCGTCGGCAACGGGGATGTTTTCGGAAATATATATCACCGGCGAGCTCATGATCATATAGGCCGGGTTGTCAAGGCGGAGCTCCAGTTCGTACACGCGTTTCTGTACGTCGGTATGGGTGATGATTCCCAGGACGTCTGTTCCATTTTTCGCGAGTAATACGCTGCCCGACTCGCTTTTCGACAGGCTTTTGAGTACGTCGGAAATCGTTGCATCGGCATCGATGAACCGGGCGGGATGGATAAACGCGTTCACTTGCCGGTGCAATACCAGGCGCTTCGCCTGCAAATCGGTAATCAGCCGCTCAAACCTGATTTTTTGATTTTCCTGATTCGTAATATCTTCCAGGATGCCGTCGCAAATGAGGTCCTCGTGATTTTCCTTGTTCACCACCACCATCGATACGGCAACGAATAGCGCCGCCCCGTTTTGGGTATTGATTCTAAGGATTTTATTCTTCAAAAAACCATGTTCCAGCAATTGGTTTCTGATGTTCTTTCTTTCCTCCGGATCGGACAACAAGGCGAGAACGGGCACTGAAGCCAGCTCTTCGAACGCGTCGTACCCCAGCATCCGGATGGCCGTCGGGTTGGCATAGATAAACGTTCCTTTAGAATGAAGGGTAGCCTTAAAAAATCCAATATCCAGGGCACTGATCAGCTTTTGATACTCCACCGAAGGAATGGCATTGTTGCCCTCGGCGGATAGGTCTTTAACGATGAGGATGCTTACCGTTTTGCCGTAAAACTCCGTCTTGGACGAAGTAACCAGCGCCTCCAGCAACCCGCCGTTTTTCCTGGCGAGGTTCAGTTCGTACTTGCCCTCCCTTACGGTATTTCCCGAAAAAGCATCGATGATGTCCTTGTTGTTCGTATTGCTGATCATTTTCTGAAGCGGGAAGTGGGTCAGTTCCTCGCTTTCGTATCCCGTCATTTTACTGATCACGCTATTCGAAAAACTGATTTTCCCATCCATCACCATCAGCAATCCTTCGGTGGCCGCTTCTACCAGCGTGCGAAATTTTTCCCTTGACTTGTGCAGTTCCCCTTCCGCTTCGATCCGCTTGCGCTCACTGTTGATACTTTGATTGAAGATGTAGAGCAACAACACCGCGATGGCGATAGAAATTCCGATGGATATCCGCACCATGCTTGCGGTAAGCGCCGAAATCTCCTTTTTCACGTCTTCTATATATACCCCGGTGCCGATCACCCACTGCCAGGGCTTGAAAATTTTGACATACGACAACTTGGGCACAATATGCAACGAGTCGTCTTTCCATTGCCACATATAATCCACATAGCCTTCTTCCGATTTCTTTACGACCTCGACGAAGGCTACGAAAAGTTTTTTCCCATGGGGATCGGTAAAGTTGGTCAGGTCCTTGCCATTCAGATCATTCCGGAACGGATGGACGATCATCGTCGGGTGCAGGTCGGTGATCCAGAAATAATCTTTGTTTTCATCCCCATACCGAAGGTATTGGATCCTGGAAATGGCAATCTGCTGCGCTTCCTCCCGATCGAGAATGCCCTCCCTTTCGTCGGTTTCGTATTTCGACAGGATACTTAGCGCCGCGTGGGTCAGCTCCATGATCATCTCCCGCTTGCCGTCCATGATATTTTGCTGGTAGCGGGGGATGATGATCAAAAAAATCGTAAGAATAAACAGGAGCATCGACAAGATGGTGGGAAGAACAATCCTCAGGTAAAATTTTTTCATTTCAGTTGGCGTAAATGAATGCCCCGTCGCTGACCAAAGTTAACAAAATAGACCCAGAGTATCAACAGGGGCTGTAACTTGTTTTTCGGGGCTCATCCCCTGGGTTTTTCAGAGATCCAGGGTGGGCTTTTTTGAGGGGGAAGGGCGGTTGTGTTTAGGACGGCTGGGGCTCCGAAGCGCTTCTCCATCCCATATGACCGAATGAAATCAAGAAACCTAACGGTGGAAATATTGGCGTTTTGACCAGAAGCCATCTCAAAATGATAGAATTATGGCGTTCTCCCCCTTTGAAGGGGGTCGGGGGGATGAAACCTTTCAACAGCATTCTCAGAAAAGTCACCCCAATAATCTTTGAAGATGCCAAACTGCATGATGACCATGGGAATGATCATCCATTTGTGAAGGTCTTTATATTTTGTTCATATTCCAGCTTGAATGTTATCCTCTTTTACGTCATTGTCCATGAAGCCGGCCCAATTGCATGCAACGGTTTTCGGGCTTGGCGAAGGTGGCGATTTTCACCATCCCGATAGCTATCGGGATTGATGCGGAGAACCAAACTTTGATTAACCACAAATGTGTCTGCAGAGCACTGAACCGCCACTTTTGCCGAACCCGTGTTAGCGGTTCGTTGTTCTTGTATTCTGTCACATATTGTTACCATTGTTGAAATCTAATGCCAATTTGATTGTCTTTAATTGCAAATTCCTTTGCACCCCAGGGTCTTGTTGTAACCTTGTTAAGATTAGGGTGAAGTAGATGAGGATGAGATGCAGATACTTTAGCATAAACTTCTTCAATATTATTTGTCTCAAGTCTTAACTCTGGATAATGTTCTTTCGCTAATTGTTCGTCTTGAAAAACCATAATGCTTATTCCATCTTTTTCTAATACACAATAAGGTTGCGAAGTCTTTAAATCTTCATGTTCAATTGAAAATTGTAGACAGTCAACAAATAGTTTTAGTCCGTCTGAAATGTCGATATAGAACACACTGGGTACTAACTTCGAAAAATTCATACATACATTATTTGATTGTTTCTTTGTTATTTCATTTTTTCTAGTTTGTCTCTCTACAATGACCGCTAACGTTTTGCAGCTACCCGAAGGTGGCGATTTCTAAGCACTTCACTGTCAGCCAAGCAGAAACTTTGATAGAAGCACAAAGCTTGGTTTAACCACTGAACCGCCACTTTGGGGTAGGTGCTGTTGGCAACTGGCTTTTTAATCTGCCTTTCAACCAGGATTTTTATCTTTTCTATGATTTTCAAACAATTCGATGGCAGCCTTTAGAAAGCCGAACATTCCCAATCCTAGAACAATTAATCCAATGGATAAATCTTTTAAAACTCCATCAACAGTATTTAAATATCCAATTAATCCAAGTGTCAAAATTGAAAATATAAATAAAGACATCATGACAATAGCAATTTTTCCTTTCTTTGGGTTTTCCCAAACGTCTTTTGAAATTTTATTTTGCGTCTTCGTAGTATCTTGTAATGAAGAAAAGCTTACTCCCAGTCCCATAAAAATTAAACAATTATTTAATTGTAGAAAAAATAAATTAGGATTTTCTTTTAAGTTATCTATTCCTGAAAGATAAGGACTAAATGCAAAGTAAAGGGCAATAAGCATTAACGGATATTGCAAATAGCTTATAAAATGAAATAATGATTTAAAATTCATAGTTTTAATTATTTTATTTTATTACATTCAATTTATTTTTAATATTTTTCATATTGACAAATTGTATAGGCAGAATTGCACTTAAAGAAATTGCGACAGCTATTAAAGCAATAAATGTTGAGTTGTTTTCTTTGACGATTAATCCATAAATTGAGATAATGAACAACAAAGTCAAGACTCCGATTAATGCACCAGTTATAATTTTAATTGCTTTTAGTTCACTTTTTAACCTTTCAGTTGTTTTGTTTTTTAAATCTTCTTTTTTCATTTCTGTTTTTGTTTTCTATTCTAAGCTTGTTGCCAACGGTTTCTGGCTTTGCGTTCGGGCGGGTTTCGGAGCACAAAACTGTCTGCCAGCACTGAACTTGGATAGAAGAACAAAGCTCCAAGTTTGCACGTCACCCCGCCTGACGCAAAACCCGTGTTGGCAACCGTAATTTATTATGTTCTTAAATTTTAATATTTGATTTAATATACTCTTCAAGCTCTTGTGAATTTTCAATTCCAATTACTCTTCTTAGTCTATTGTTTTTTAGTTTTATATCTAAAAATTCATTATTAAATCTTCGTTTAACGTTAATAGACTTAATGTCGTCAAAAGAAATTTCGGTCTGGTTTGACCGAAATATATTTAAAATGAAAATAATAAAATGAGCTATTCCAATAAATAGACCTGTCCAAAGTAAAAATTGGTCGCCTGTTTTCAGGTATCTTAAAATAGAAATGGTTCCATAAATTGTCCACATAGCTGAACTGAACAATTGGATTCTGTTTTGTTTCCTTGAATTGTCCGAAATTTTAACTTTATCGGTTTCAAAGGATATCTCCCCTTTTTTTAGTTTAAATGTCTGTGTCATTTTTGTCTTATTATGGTTGCCAACTATGATATTCCCGCAACTCCAAACCAACAAAGCAAAACCCGAAATACTTCGCCCTTTCGTTGTGTCTGCCCGAAAAAGCACCCCCAACGATAAAAGTTACGAGGTTGCGAAGTCCATTCCTCGCAACCTCGCAACCTCGCAACTTTTCTTCGCAACTTTAAAAAAGGGATTTCCGAATAATCTCCAAACACTCCCCTACCTGTTCTTCGGTGATCACCAGGGGTGGAGCCAGGCGGATCTTGTTGCCGTGGGTGGGTTTGGCGAGCAGGCCGTTGTCGCGGAATTTGAGGCAAAGGTTCCAGGCTAGTTCGGAATCTTCGGCGGTGTCGATGAGGATGGCATTGAGGAGTCCTTTCCCCCGCACCGTTGTGACGATCGGATTCTCGCGGGCGATCGCTTCCAGTCCGGAGCGAAGCAGGTGGCCCGTGCGCTCGGCGTTGCCGGCGAGATCTTCGTCGAGCACCACCTGCAGGGCTTCGTGCGCTACGGCGCAGGCCAGCGGATTGCCGCCGAAGGTGGAACCGTGATCGCCGGGCTTGAGGGTGAGCATGATCTCGTCGTCGGCCAGCACGGCAGACACGGGCATGGTCCCCCCGGATAACGCTTTACCCAGGATCAAAATATCCGGCCGGAGGCCGTAGTGGTCGAGGCACAGCATTTTCCCGGTGCGGGCGATACCGGTCTGGATCTCGTCGCCGACAAACAGCACGCGGTGTTTCTGGCACAGCGCATGCACCCCGGGCAGGAAGTGGTCATCGGGTACGACCACGCCCGCTTCGCCCTGGATGGGCTCTACCATGATGGCGGCGATGTGGGGGTCGCTGTCCAGGAGGTTTTCCAGGGCGGGAAGGTCGTTGTAGGGGATAATCACCAGCCCCGGCATGTAGGGGCCAAAGCCGCGGCGCGAGCCGGGGTCGGTCGATGCCGAGATCACCGAAATCGTCCTGCCGTGGAAGTTGTGGCCGAAGAACACGATCTTCGCCTGCCCATCGGGGATGCCCTTGACCTCGTAAGCCCAGCGACGGCTGAGTTTCATGGCGGTCTCCACGGCTTCCACGCCGGTGTTCATCGGCAACAGGCGGTCGTAGCCAAACAGCTGGGTGATGAATTCTTCGTAAGGCCCCAACTGGTCGTTGTAAAACGCCCTGGACGTCAGCGTCAGCGTCTGGGCCTGGCGCGTTAGCGCCTCCGTAATCCGCGGATGGCAATGCCCCTGATTAACCGCTGAGTAGGCCGAAAGGAAATCGTAGTAGCGCTTTCCTTCCACGTCCCATACAAATACCCCTTTCCCTCGCGATAACACCACCGGCAACGGATGGTAATTGTGGGCGCCATAACGATCTTCCAAATGGATCAACTCCTGTGTACGGGCAATTTGCATGGTTTCCATATTTCTATATTTTATTCAATAAATTTACATAATTGACATAAAATTTTGTTTCATTAAGTCAAATTAGCTTTTATTTATTTTTTTTGATTCAATTTTATTTTTTAAGCGGATTAAAAAATAAGGGAAAGTCATTTTTTGAGCAAAGACAGCCCCTGCTCCCTGATCCCTGCTCCCTTGATCCCTAATCCCTGATCCCTCATCCCCTACCGGAACCATCCTCCAACCCAAAGCGTTCTCTAAAAATTACCTGCAACCAACCCGGCATGAAAAAGCTTCTTCTGCGCAATCCCTATATTTCCATGCTTGCTCTGGCCTGGACGTACGCCCGCGACCGCAGAGGCCTCTACCTTCAGGTATACGGAATGTTTATCCTATCCAACCTCGCTGATGCGGCCCGCCCCGTCATTTGGGGCCTGTTCATCAATGCCCTGCAAACCGATAGCCAAAAAGCCCTGCGCGCAGTGTGGATGTACGCAGGCGCTTACTTCGGGTTGCATCTGATCGAGTGGTCGTTTCATGGCGTGGCCCGGGTAAAAGAGCGCCACCTGGCTTTTGATTTGAGCCGCAATTTCCTCCAGGAGTTGTACCACCAAACGCTTCAGTTGCCGGTGCGTTGGCACCAGGACCACCACAGCGGGGCCACCATCAACCGGGTTCGGAAAGCCTATGAAGCGCTTAAAGAATTTTTCGAGAACGGGTTCATGTACGTCCATGCCCTGGCTAAATTCGGGTTCTCGTTTCTGGCCATGTTGTATTTCGCGCCGCAGTTTGGCCTGGTCGCCGTGGCTTTGGGGGTAGTAGCCGTTTGGGTTATTCTGAAGTTTGACAAACCCTTTTTGGAAGCTCAAAGAGAGGTCAATGAAAAAGAACACGTTGTTTCCGCATCGCTGTTCGACAGTTTATCCAATATTATCACCGTCATTACGCTGCGCCTCGAACGGCGCATGGAGGAAGGAATTCTCAGAAAAGTAATGGACGTTTTCCCTCCGTTCAAACGCAAGGTGCTGGTCAATGAGTGGAAATGGTTTGTGGTCGACTCCATCGTCGCCTTGATTTATGCCATTATCATCATCGGGTACGTCACCACGAACTGGGTCCCCGGCGAAGTCTTCCTCATCGGAGGGCTGGCGACCATGGTGTTTTATGTAGAGCGGTTCACCAGCGTATTTCACGACATCGCCTGGCAGTATACCGAGATCGTGCGCCACCACGCCGATGTGCAGACGGCCGGAGAAATACGCCAGGCTTACACACAACAACATCGCGCGGAGGAAACCGCCGGCCTGCCCCCGCATTGGCGCCGCATTTCCGTGCGCAACCTGACCTTTGCTCACGATGGGCGGGAAGGAAGCCCGCAGGGCCTTCGTGGCGTTGATATCGTTCTGGAGCGCGGCAAGCGCGTCGCTTTCATCGGGGAAAGCGGCAGCGGCAAAAGCACCTTGCTGGCCCTCCTGCGAGGCCTCTACGAGCCCCAGCCCGGAGTGGAGGTAGAGATCGATGGAAAAATCCACGACCGCCTGGACCTTATCTCCAGCCATGTGACGCTATTCCCTCAGGAACCGGAGATCTTCGAGAACACCATCGAATACAACATCACCCTGGGCCTGCCGTTTGGCGCGCAAGAAGTAACCCGGGTAATCGACGCGGCCCATTTCGGACAGGTTGTCCAGCAATTGCCTTCCGGCCTCGAATCGAATATCCAGGAAAAGGGCGTCAACCTGTCCGGTGGCCAGAAGCAGCGGCTGGCGCTGGCCCGCGGCGTCCTGGCCGCCCGCGACAGCGACCTCGTGCTGCTCGACGAGCCCACCAGCAGCGTCGACCCCAAAACCGAACTCAAGATCTACGACAACCTATTTCAGGAGTTTCAGGACAAAGTAGTCGTCTCCGCCCTCCATCGCCTGCACCTCCTGCCCCAGTTCGACTATATCTACCTACTGGACCGGGGGAAGGTCATCGCCGAAGGGCCGTTCGACGTCCTCCGGGCGAATAGTCCCGAATTTCAAGAGATGTGGAAGCATCAGGAGAAAAGTAGCGAAGTAACGGGGTAGTGGATGGAGAAGAGTTGCGAAGTTGCGAAGTTACGAAGTTGCGAGGTTGCGAGGTTGCGAAGTTACGAGGTTGCGAAGAAAGGACCTCGCAACCTTGTAACTCTTATGAACCTAGTCTCCTTTATTTTCGTTTTGGCCTCTGGGACTGCTTTAGAGCTTGAATCATACGGGTAATACCGCCTTCGATCTGACGAATATGGTTTTTCAGATTTTCCAGTTGGACAGAATCTAAATACCCCAAATCATGCGCTCGATATAGCTGGGATCGGACTTCCCCGCAAGATCCTTTTGAGATACTTAAAAATTGGATGAATTCTCTGTTACCATCCCGTTCAAATCCTTCTGCAATATTATCCATAATCGAGCCGCTGGCTTTGCGTATTTGATCTCTTAAAGGCCAATCTTTGAAAAAAGATTCCTGAAAACTCAAGTCATATATTTGCTTGGATAGACCTCTGGCCATTTGCCAAATTGCCAATTCTTCAAATGTTTTAACTGCTGCCATGAGGAGAATGAGATTTAACTTTTCCCAAAATTCCGTTCTTTGTTTTCCATAATCCAGGACACAAGCCCTCCCGTTGTACCCCCTCACAAAACCTCCAAAATAACCTCGCAACCCCCGTAACTTCGCAACTTCGTAACCTTTCTTCGCAACTTCGCAACCTCGCAACTTCGTAACTTCGTAACCTCGTAACCTTTCTTCGCAACTTCGTAACTTCGTAACCTCGTAACTTTACAACCTTAAACCAAAAAACACATGAATTTCCCCCACCCCATACCTGTTCGCGAGATCGCGGACCTGATCCAGGCCGAGATTATCGGAAGCGCCGACATGAGCGCCACCGGCATCAACGAGATCCATAATGTCCGGCCGGGCGATATTACCTTTGTGGATGTGAAGAAATACTTCGACAAGTCGCTCACCTCGGCAGCGTCGATCGTCCTCCTCAACGAGCGGGTGGAAGCGCCCGAAGGCAAAACCCTCCTGCTCTGCGAAAAGCCCTTTGACGCTTACAACCGAATCGTGCTTCAGTTCCGGCCCTACGAGCCGCTTATTCAGGCCATCCATCCCACCGCCAAAATCCACCCCAGCGCGATCATCGAGCCCAACGTCGTTATTGGCCCGCACGTGGTCATCGGCAAAGATTGCCGCATTCATGCCAATGCTACAATCCTGGAACATACGGTCATTGGGGACCGGGTGGCGATCCATTCCGGCACGGTGATCGGCACCGAAGCGTTTTACTACAAGCGCACCCCCGAAGGGTATACCAAATGGCGTTCAGGGGGCCGGGTCGTCATCGAAGACGATGTGGAGATCGGCTCCTGCTGCACCATCAATAAGGGGGTATCCGCCGATACCGTTATTGGCGCCGGCACGAAGTTCGATTGCCATATCCATATCGGCCACGACGTGATCATCGGCAAGCGCTGCCTTTTCGCCGCGCAGACCGGCGTGGGCGGAAATACCGTTATCGGCGACGACGTCGTGCTGTACGGACAGGTAGGCGTTATTCAGAACCTGAAAATCGGGAATAAGGTGGTGGTGCTCGCCCAATCGGGCGTGAATAAAGATGTGGAAGACGGAAAAGTGCTCTTCGGCTCCCCCGCTTCCGAGGCCCGCACCGCGTACAAGGAACTGGCTGCCGTTAAGCAACTGCCGGATCTGATCGTGAAGAAAAAATTGTAGGCCGGAAGAAAATAAGGTTCTTAAACTAAGAAGCCCCGAGGCGATGCGCTTCGGGGCTTCTTTCTTTTTTTCGGTTTTTGGTACGTTCAGCGGGTTGTCATTCTTTGTTGATCCGCTTGGTAGTGATGATCTTGTTCCGGTCGCCAAGGATCTGAACCAGATACATGCCCCGGGGCAGGTCGCCGATATAGTAGCGCTTATCCACGTCAATCTGATCGTACACCCGCATGAGGTTACCTACCAGATTGTACACTGCCAGACGCACCACGCCTTCCGTCTCGGTCAGGCTGATGTGCGTTGTCGCAGGGTTGGGAAACACTTCAATTTTCGGCGTTTTTTCTTTTTCCGGCTCCGTTTGAGTCAACCAGGAGGGGCGGTACCCCGATTGGCCTGTAGTTAGTGGGATTATGGAAACGAAAAAGAAAAAAGCTAGTAAAGTTTGCTTCATTCAATATTGTTTAGAAAACGGACTTTAACACTGTCAAAGTACAACAATAGCCCCGATAAAACAAGGCTACCGGATCATATTTATAAAAACATTAACAGTATAAGTGATCGCTGGTTCACTTATTCAGCTGCTTCTTCGGCTTCGAGTTGCTTCTGGAAAAACGCGGCAAACGCTGCCACCGTCATCGCGCCTTGGTCGCCTTTGCCTTGGCGGCGCACGGCTACCTTGCCTTCTTTTTCCTCCTGCTCGCCGATGATGAGCATGAACGGCACGTGTTTAAGCTCCGTTTCGCGGATCTTCCGGCCGATGGTCTCGCTGCGGTCGTCGGCATAGCCCCGGATATCAAAGGCCGACAGTTCCTGAAGGACCTGTGCGGCATACCCCGAAAACCGGTCGCTGATGGTCAGCACGGCAACCTGTTCGGGCATGAGCCAGAGCGGGAATTTCCCGGCCGTGTTTTCGATCAGGATACTAATGAAGCGCTCCATAGAACCAAACGGGGCGCGGTGGATCATCACCGGGCGGTGGGGCTTATTGTCGGCGCCGATGTATTCGAGTTCGAACCGTTCGGGCAGGTTGTAGTCGACCTGGATGGTGCCCAACTGCCAGGAGCGGCCGATGGCGTCGCGGACCATAAAATCGAGTTTCGGGCCGTAGAACGCCGCTTCGCCGAGCTCGGTCACCGTTTTGAGGCCGGCTTCTGCTGCCGCCTCGATAATAGCCGCCTCGGAGACCGCCCAATTCGCATCGGAGCCGATGTATTTTTCCGGAGTATTGGGGTCGCGAAGAGAAATCTGGGCGGTAAACTCTTTAAAGCCCATTTTCCAGAGCACCGTCCTGGTTAGGTCCAGCACGTTGAGGAACTCGCCTTTAACCTGTTCCGGCATGCAGAAAATGTGGGCGTCGTCCTGGGTAAAGCCGCGCACGCGGGACAAGCCGTGCAGCTCGCCGCTCTGTTCGTACCGATACACGGTGCCGAATTCTGCAATGCGCAGCGGGAGATCCCGGTAAGAGTGAGGCCGGTGGGCGTAAATTTCGCAGTGGTGGGGGCAGTTCATCGGCTTGAGCAGGAACTCCTCTCCGTCTTTTGGCGTGTGGATAGGCTGGAAGCTGTCTTTGCCGTATTTGGCGTAATGGCCTGAAGTGATATACAGTTCTTTGCGGCCGATATGCGGCGTGGTCACCAGCTTATAGCCCCGTTTTTCCTGCTCGACCCGTAAGAAGTTCATGAGGCGGTCGCGCAGCGCGTTGCCTTTAGGAAGCCAGATGGGCAATCCCGGGCCCACCCGTTCGGAGAACATGAACAGTTCCAGCTCCGTTCCCAGCTTTCGGTGGTCGCGGCGCTTGGCTTCTTCCAGCATGGTCAGGTATTCCTGAAGGTCCTTTTGCTTGGGAAAGCTGACGCCGTAGATCCGGGTCAGTTGCTGGCGGGTTTCGTCGCCTTGCCAGTAGGCGCCAGCTACGTTAGTCAGTTTGATCGCTTTGATATAGCCAGTATCGGGCACGTGCGGCCCCCGGCACAGGTCGACGAAGTTCCCTTGCTGGTACAGGGTGATTTCCTCGTCTCCTCCGCGTTTCTCGATGAGCTCCAGTTTGTATTCGTCGCCTTTCTTCTGGAAGAACGCCAACGCGTCCTGGCGGCTGATCGGCTGCCGGACATAGGTGTTTTTCTGGCGGGCCAGCTCCAGCATTTTTTCTTCGATCCGGGGCAGATCGTCGAGGGAGATTGTCTGGCCTCCCGGATCTACATCGTAGTAGAAGCCGCTCTCAATAGCCGGTCCGGCGCCGAATTTAATGCCGGGGAACAAAGCCTCCAGGGCTTCAGCCATCAGGTGAGCAGAAGAATGCCAAAACGTCGCTTTTCCATCCCGGTCGTCCCAGGTGAGCAATTGGAGGGTCGCATCGGCCGCGATGGGGCGGGTGGCGTCCCACACGTCGCCGTTGATTTTTGCAGAAAGCACTTTTTGTGCCAGGCCTTCGCTAATGGATTTGGCGATCTCCATGGCGGTCGTTCCAGAAGGGTACTGCCGCACCTTGCCATCGGGGAAAGTGATGTTGATCATAGTTTTGTGCATTTGCTCCTCAATTGGAATACGAAAACGACAGGCGATTAGTTCCCTCTCCTTTTCGGCGAGCAAAATTAGGGTTTTCAACCCGAAAGGAAGGGGTTCCCCTGCAATTTCCTTCAAATATATATTGGACTTGTTGCAGGGGAACTCCGCTTACTGGCTCAGCAGTTCCAGTATCTTTTTGGGAAGGGCGTTGGCCGAAGGAAAAATGACGAACTCTACGCGCCGGTTGGCCGCTTGCCCGGTTGCCGTTTCATTGGATTGGCGAGGCGCAAAAGGGCCTTTACCTGCGGCCAAAACCCTGCCGGGGCTGAGCTCCATATCCCGGACCATCGTCCGAACCACCGTATTCGCTCTGAGGGTGGTGTAGTCCCAAACATCGGCCAGCACCTTCCTGGGCAAGGGCTGATTGTCGTGGTGCCCTACCACATCCACAAACAAGGATGGATATTGAGCCAGGATATCGGCCAGGGTCTTGAGCGCAGCCAGCCCCAGGGGCTCTACCTTGGCGGTTACACCGGATTTAAACAGTAAAGGTTCCGACAGGATGAGCACGGCCTGTCCCTCCAGGAGCTGCACCTCCCACTGACCAGCCGGATGCCGCTGGAAGGAATCGCGCAACACCCCTGCGAACGCGTCCATTTCCCGCGCGCTTTCCCGAATAGCCTCCCGAACCGCTTCGATCGCCGTTTGCTGGGCTTCGATCAGAGAGTCTTTGGAAGCGATCCGGTAATTTAGGCTTTTTTCCTGAGTTTGGGCTTGGCTGCTGTTCTTCTGAAGTTCTTTCTCCAGGGCATCAATCCGGGATTGCAGCTTGTCCTGGACTTCCGTCAAGGCGCTATTGGCGCCTCTCCGTTCGGCGAGGTGCAAATTCAGGCTGCCAATCTCTTTCTGCGCAGCGTATAACTGGTCGCGAAGCGCAGCGAGTTCGCCTTCATAGCGGGTGGCCGTTTCCTGCAAGGTCTTTTTGCTCACGCAGGAACTCGCGAATATCGCCAACAGGAACAGAACCAAAAAGGACCTTGTTTTCATAAGCGTTGCTATGTAGGTTTTTTCCACTGCTGTTTATTGGAGCCGGAAGCTGGCCGCGCCAAGCAACCCGATATCGGTGTATACCGAGACGCGGTAAAAGCCCGACCGGAGGCGGTCTTCCAGATCGTGGGTAAAGGAAAGCCGCTGATTCGCGGTGATGTTGACGTCTTTCGCTTTTACGGCGAGAAGTTCCATAACCTGACCATTCACGGCCGATTTGGCCTGGATGTCCGATCCACCCACAGGAACCCCTTTGTCGTTGGTGACCACCAGATACAGCGGCCGGATTCCCTGGTACTCGGTAGGCACCCCGGTCAGATCAAACGTTACCAGCACGCGGCGGGCGCGGCCGGAGCGGGACGTGGCAACGGGGCGGCGGCCTTCGACCTCTACCTGGAACGCGGTGGCTTTGAAGTTGGCCAGCGTCAGCCGGCGGAGTTCCCCTTGTATCGTTTGGTTGAGGTTGGACAGCGACGCTTTTTCTTCCTGAGCGAGGTTGAGATCGCGCTCCAGCGCTCCGGTGCGCACTTTCAGCGAATCGTTTTCCATTTGAAGTTGGTTAATGAACGATTCGAGTTCATTTTTTGTCGCCAGCAGGTTCTGGATCTCTAACCGAAGGCTGTTGACCTGCCCGGCGCCATTTTTCTGAGCGGCCCGCAGCTCAGCATCCTTGCGGGCGAGCCGGCTTTCATTGTCGGCGAGCGACCCCTGCAGGGTTTCGTTTTCTTCTGCCAATGCCAGATAGGCTTTCTGGAGGCTATCCACCTCCCACTTCAGCTCCTCTTTGAGCGCATTGACGCTGCCGAGCTCTTCCTGCATGTCTTCCTGATCGAGCGTCAGCGAGCGGTTCAATTGGCTTTGGCGCCACCCCCAATAACCGGCGATGATTAGCGCCAGGGCCAGTAATACCGCGACGACGGATAGTGTTCTCTTGTCCATGGTATAGATTATTTGTGATAGAATATTTGCATATACCTACAAAAATAACCCCCAATGGCATTTCCAGAGGATTCGGAGAGAAAATATTATCTAAAGCGCAAATCCGAAGGGTTACATATTGCGGCGGTATTGACCCCCCACTTCGTATAACGCATGGGTAATCTGCCCCAAAGAGCAATGCTTTGAAGCCTCCATAAGTGCGGTAAAAAGGTTGCTGTTGGTCACCGCCACCTCCTGCAAATGCTTTAACACCTCCGGCGCTACGCCTTCTTTTGCCTTTAGGAGGTTTTGAAGCGTTTCAATTTGTCCTTCTTTTTCTTCTTCGGTTGCCCGGATGACCTCCAGAGGAATAATGGTGGGCGACCCCTCTTTGCTCAGGAATGTATTTACGCCGATAATAGGGTAAGCGCCCGTGTGCTTCAACGTCTCGTAGTAAAGGCTTTCCTCCTGGATCTTGGAGCGCTGGTACATGGTTTCCATCGCCCCGAGAACGCCGCCCCGCTCCGTCAGGCGGTCAAACTCGGCCAATACCGCTTCTTCGACGAGGTCGGTCAGCGCTTCAATGATAAACGCGCCTTGAAGGGGATTTTCATTTTTTGCCAGCCCCAACTCGTGGTTGATGATCATTTGGATAGCTATAGCGCGGCGCACGCTTTCCTCCGTAGGGGTGGTAATGGCCTCATCATACGCATTGGTATGCAGGGAGTTGCAGTTGTCGTAAATGGCATACAAGGCCTGGAGGGTCGTCCGGATATCGTTAAAGTCGATCTCCTGGGCATGCAGGGAGCGCCCGGAAGTCTGAATATGGTATTTCAGCATTTGAGACCGCTCATTACCCCCGTAGCGGAGTTTCATGGCTTTGGCCCAAATCCTGCGCGCCACCCGTCCGATCACGGCATATTCGGGGTCTATCCCGTTGGAGAAGAAGAACGACAGGTTCGGAGCAAAATCGTCGATATGCATACCCCTGGACAAGTAGTACTCCACAAAGGTGAACCCATTGGCCAGGGTAAAGGCCAATTGGGTGATGGGATTGGCGCCCGCTTCGGCGATGTGGTAGCCCGAAATAGACACGGAGTAGAAATTTCGCACGTTATGCCGGACGAAATATTCCTGCACATCCCCCATAAGGCGAAGAGAAAACTCAGTAGAAAAAATGCAGGTATTCTGCGCCTGGTCTTCCTTAAGGATATCCGCTTGTACCGTGCCTCGTACGGCAGACAAAGCCTTGGCTTTAATGGCTTCATATACCTCGCGAGGCAGGACCTGATCGCCGGTAATCCCCAAAAGCATCAGCCCCAGCCGGTCGTTCCCCTCTGGAATAGCTCCGCGGTATACCGGACGGGCATGGCCCTGGTCGTCGTACAGGGCTTTCAGTTTTTCCTCGGCCAGATGCTCCAGGCCCTGTTCCCGGATGTATTTTTCACACTGCTGGTCGATGGCCGCGTTCATGAAGAAAGCGGCTATAGTCGCAGCTGGTCCGTTAATGGTCATGGAAACCGACGTACGGGGATCGCAAAGGTCAAAACCGGAATAGAGTTTCTTCGCATCATCGAGGCAGCACACGCTGACACCGGAGTTGCCGGTTTTCCCGTAAATATCCGGGCGGTGATCCGGATCTTCTCCGTACAGGGTAACCGAGTCAAAGGCGGTAGAGAGCCGGTTGGCCGGCATGCCGGCGGAGAGATAATGAAACCTTCGGTTGGTGCGCTCCGGGCCTCCTTCTCCCGCAAACATGCGGGTGGGGTCTTCTTCCTTCCGTTTAAACGGGAAAACGCCCGCCGTAAAGGGAAACTCCCCGGGAATGTTTTCCTGCAACGACCAGCGAAGGATTTCCCCCCAATCCTCAAAACGGGGCAAGGCAACTCTGGGTATCCGGGTATTCGACAGCGAAACCGAAAAGGTCGGCACGCTAATCTCTTTGCCTCTCACCCGATAGGTAAATTCATCCCGGGCATAGGCTTCCTTTCGGGCTTCCCAGTGATCGAGCAGTTTCTTGCACGTTCCGTCCAACTCCAGGGCGATTTCCTCCCTGGCCTTTTCCAATACGGCCATGGTGGTATCGCCAGCGGCTGATCCGGCTTTCTCCCGCACAATGTCCATAGCCTGTTGAAGGCTGTAAAGGCGGCGCGCTATTCCCGCCTGGGCCTGCACCCACTGGTCGTACCTGCGGTTGTTCTCGGCGATTTCGGACAAGTAGCGAATGCGGCCCGGGGGGATGATGTGGATCTTTTCGCTCAGGTCGGCGGAAGGCAGGAAGCGGGAAAGAAGCGACGCGCCAGATTTTTCGGACAAGAGGTCGATCAGCCGCCGGTAGAGGCTGTTCATGCCCGGATCGTTGAACTGGGAAGCGATGGTTCCAAAAACCGGCATTTGATCCAGGGGTTCGTTCCATCGCTGGTGGTTGCGCTGGAATTGTTTCCGAACGTCCCGAAGCGCATCCAATCCCCCGCGCTTGTCGAATTTGTTGATGGCAACAGCATCTGCAAAATCGAGCATGTCAATTTTTTCCAACTGGGAAGCGGCGCCGTATTCCGGCGTCATCACATAGAGCGAAATATCGGAATGGTCGGCGATCTCGGTATCGGACTGTCCAATCCCGCTGGTTTCCAGAATGATCAGGTCGTAACGGGCAGCTTTGAGGGTCAGCACGGCGGCGCGCACATGCCGGCTGAGCGCCAGATTGGCTTGGCGGGTAGCCATGGAGCGCATAAATACGCGGGGATCGCAAACCGAATTCATCCGGATGCGGTCGCCCAGAAGGGCGCCGCCGGTTTTGCGCTTGGATGGGTCGACGGAGAGAACAGCGATTCTTTTTTCTGGGAAATCCAGCAGGAAGCGCCGCGTCAGCTCGTCCACCAGGCTGGATTTGCCCGCTCCGCCGGTGCCGGTAATGCCGAGCACCGGCGTTTGCGCCTGAGCAGCTTCCGCTTCGATGAGGGCGCGCATTTCCCCCATGTGTTCCGGAAAATTTTCAAATGCCGAAATCAGCCGGGCGACAGCCATGGGATCATTTGTCTTCAAGGAGTTGAACTCGCCGTTCAGCGGGTATCCGATGGGGAAATCGCACTGGCGGAGCAAATCGTTGATCATCCCCTGCAGGCCGAGCTGCCGGCCGTCGTCGGGGGAGTAGATGCGATTGATGCCGTAGCGTTGGAGCGCTTCGATCTCTGAGGGAAGGATGGTCCCGCCGCCACCGCCAAAAATTCGGATATGGCCGGCGCCTTTCTCTCGAAGCAGGTCGTAGATGTATTTGAAAAACTCGTTATGACCGCCTTGGTAAGACGTAATGGCGATCCCCTGCACATCTTCCTGAATGGCCGTATCGACGATTTCCCGGGCAGAGCGGTTGTGCCCAAGGTGAATAATCTCGGCTCCAGAACTCTGAAGGATTCGGCGCATGATATTTATGGCGGCATCGTGCCCGTCGAACAAAGACGCCGCCGTTACCAGGCGGATCTTGTTTTTCGGTTGGTAAGGCTGGACGTTTTCCATACCCTGGTGTATTTGGCGATTTTGATTAGGCGCAATGGATGACCATAAAACCTTCGAAAACAGGCTTGGTTCGAGGGGTAAGGTACGGAATTTATGCTAGTCCGGTTGAACTATAGCCAGTAGTTCGCTGAGAATCATGGCCGTTGCGCCCCAAACCGCTTTCCCTTCCACATCGAAGAACGGAACATTGGGAATTTGGAGGTTATCCGCTAGGAAGATCGTCGTCCTTCCCGCAATGCCGGGGCTGGAAAAATGCTGAAACGGCACTTCGAGGATCGACTTCACCTCCTCTGGCTGGATTTGGAACGCGGGACGGCATTCGGTAAATCCCACAAAGGGGTGCACATGAAAATTACTGACAGGGATGTACAACGAGGTAAGCTGCCCCAGCAAGCGAATTGAAGAAGCGTAAACCCCAATTTCTTCTTCTGCTTCCCTGAGCGCGGTCTGAGCCAGGGACGTATCGGCTTGATCGAATTGCCCTCCTGGGAAACTGATCTGGCCGCGATGCCGGTCTTTAGGGTTTCGGGATTCGCGCTCTATCAGAACCAGGTGCCAATGATCGCGCGGATTGGGGTAAAACAAAGCCAGCACGCCTGCCGGTTTGGCGTCGGCAGGCGGTTCGCCGTTGTAGTTCAGGCGAGTGATGTGCGCCATGCGAAACTGGGCTTCCCGGCCAGGAAGCGGTAGTTGAAGCTGGCGCTCCAGACGGTCTATAAAACAGGACTTCATACGATCGGAAAACACGCTTGCCTGATCTTCGGTTTAAGCGAGGCAAAAAAAATGAGGCTGCCTTAAAAGATAGCCTCATTTTTTTGGTTACGCGCCACAAAAGCAGCATTTACTCGTTCGTATTGGATTTTTGCAGATAAAGCTCCAGGGCCCTGGTCATGGAAGGGGCTTCCGGCGCCGGCGCTTTAATGTTAGCGGTCAATCCTTTATCCTCAACCGCTTTGCGGGTGCTGTTGCCATAAACCGCGATCCGCGTCTCGTTCTGTTTGAAATCGGGAAAGTTGTCAAACAAGGATTCGATCCCTTGAGGACTAAAGAACACGAGGACATCGTACATCACATCGCTCAGATCCGAAAGATCAGAACTGACGGTGCGGTACATCAGTGCGTCCTTCCAGTTGAATGCGTTCTCGTCGAGAAACAGGGTCACTTCCTTGGCGCCCAGATTGGAGCAAGGAAGCAGGTACTTTTCGTTCTTATGTTTTCTCATGGAAGCGCCGAGGTCTTCGATATTGCGCTCGCCGTAGAACACTTTGCGTTTGCGGTAGACAATGAACTTCTGCAGGTAGTTGGCAATCGCTTCTGTGAGGCAGAAGTATTTGGTTTCCAAAGACATTTTCACCCGCATTTCTTCACAGACCCTGAAAAAGTGGTCTATGGCGTTCTTGCTGGTAAAAATGATTGCAGTAAATTCGTCGGGGCGGATGCGGTATTTTCTGAAATCTTTGGCGTTTACTCCTTCTACGTGAATAAAAGGACGCCAATCTATTTGCAGGCCGTATTTCTTCTCTAATTCATAGTAAGGGGACTTTTCGGGTTTGGGTTGGGAAACCAGGATGGTTTTTACGCGTTTGTACGCTTCTTCTTTAGCTTGCACGTTGGATGCCATCAATCGTTTATTTTATCCTACAAACACTTTCCAAATTAAATTTGGCTCTGATCGAAGACCAGTTTAATAAAAATTAACACAGGAGAGAGTTCGACAGTGCAAATATACAACAAAAAGTGAAACCTATGCGCGATAAGGAATTTGTTTCCAATGAGGAGTCCCCGGAGCGACCTGAAGGCATAGACCAAAACAAATACGGAAAAAGTTCCAAACACCAGTCCTTTATACAAAGTATCCGG
Source organism: Haliscomenobacter sp. (assembly GCA_016707205.1). Classification (GTDB taxonomy): domain Bacteria; phylum Bacteroidota; class Bacteroidia; order Chitinophagales; family Saprospiraceae; genus JADJPL01. The sequence continues at coordinate 185,743 of JADJHZ010000002.1, forward strand.
ACCATAAGCAAGTAAAATATTGACTGGCGCTAAAAAAACACCTAAAGCGATCCCAAAAACCTGCATCAGGAACTGGTAGCGGTCTACCTCCTTGGCTACCGGAAAAATGGAAGCAACCAATCCCAGAACAAGATGTTTTAAAAAAAGAGCCGCCAAGACCCCCCCCAGACAGATGCCGAGTTCGAGCCACAAGCTGGAGTTGATCTGCAAAGCGAAATACCGGAGGGCGAAAAAAGCAAAGATGCCGGCGTTGACCGGATACAGGAGGTATAAAAACCAGGAGGGATGCAGCCCGCGGCCCTCGTACTCGCGGAAAAACTGGAAAAACAGATTGTCGTTAAAAAATCCCGCAAACGCTTTGAACAGGATGCCCCGGAAAAGGGTGATCAAAAACGTCAGAAGCAGTAAGATTACCAGGGTAACCGTTAACCGAATCTGGCCCAACTGGACTTGGGGGTTGGCAAGAACGCGAATTTTGGCGCGTATGGGCTTGGAAGGCAAAGGCAAGCCGGTAGCGATCTGGTCTTTTGGCCAAACCCGGAGTTCGAAGGGATTGTTGAGGTCTGCGGAGGGAAATCCGGACTCCGGAAAGCTATCGGACTCCATCCGGTAGCGCAGGTCAAACGGATTCATTACCGTTTGTGCGGAAGCGCCGCCAACCCAAACCACCCAACCCAACGCCAGAAGAAGAATCTGTTTCAAGCTTATCTTTGTAAATTTATGGACGCAAAGGTATAAAAAGCCTCCTTATAAGCAGCATTTAATGAACGTATTACCAGAGAGGAGATTATGAAAGACCGCCAGATCATCCGGGTTATTCTGCTGGGCGTCGTTGCGATCATAGGGTTGTTAAGCCTTCAAACCTATTGGGTAACCGCTTCCTGGCGTCTGAACGAAGCCGAATTTGATGAGAAGATCCACCGGGTGCTACTCAAGGTGGCTCGCTCCATGGCCCAACTCAACAGCGCGGAATTGCCCCAACGGGATTTGATCAAAAAGCGAAGTTCGAACTATTTTGTAGTGAATGTAGATAACGAGATTGACCCGCAAATGCTGGAGTTTTTCCTCCAGAAAGAATTGGAAGCCGCCGCGCTCAATCTCGATTTCGAATACGCGGTATACGACTGTACCTCCAACCAAATGGTCTATGGGGATTATTGCAGTTTTGACCCCAACCGTACGCCCCCCGACCGGGCAACAGACCTTCCCGTGCACCTTGAGTTCACTTACTATTTTGGCGTCCGTTTCCCCACCAGGTTTTCCTACCTGATAGGCCTCACCAAGCTTTCCGGCATCCTCTCCGGGATTATGCTGCTTACCATTTTCTTTTTTGCCTATTCCATGATCGTCATCCTGCGGCAAAAACGGCTCACCGAGTTGCAAAAAGATTTTATCAACAACATGACCCACGAGTTCAAAACGCCCTTGGCCACTATGGAAATCGCAGCGGGGGTATTCCAACAGGCAGAAGAAGTGGCGCAAAACCCTCGCCTGGCCCGGTATGCCCATATACTCCGGGAACAAAACCAGCGGCTCACCAAACAAATTGACCGGGTGCTGCAGGTTGCCCGTTTTGAACGGAATCAATTTGAACTCCATTCCGAAGTATTGAGCCTCCACGAAGTGATCCGGGCAGTAGCCCAGGCGGAAGAATTGCGCTTCCTGGAAAAAAAAGGGATCCTGGAACTGCAGCTACAGGCCGGGCAGGATCGGGTCGTTGCCGACCGGCTCCATTTGTCCAATGTAATCCATAGCCTGTTGGACAACTCGCTCAAATATTCCGCTGCTGCTATTCGCGCCGAAATCCAAACCTCCAACGAGAACAATGCCGTCCAGGTTTTGATCGTTGATCATGGGATTGGCATTGCTCCTGAACATCAGGCCCGGGTATTCGACAAATTTTACCGCGTCCCAACCGGAAACGTGCACAACGTCAAAGGCTTCGGCCTGGGGTTGTACTACGTCAAAAGAATTTGCGAAGCACATGGATGGCGCGTTTCTTTAAAAAGCCAGCCGGGAGAAGGAACAACATTTCGGCTTCTGATCCCGCTTGCGCGTAAAAACCCAGGCCAATGAAAGCCCACCTTTTATATGTCGAAGACGATGCAGACCTGAGTTTCGTGACCCGCGACAATCTCGAGCTGCACGATTACAAAATCACCTGCTGCGACAATGGAAAAAGCGCCCTGGATTTGATCCAGACCGCCGCCTTTGATCTTTGCATTCTGGATGTTATGCTTCCGGAAATCGACGGCTTTACCCTTGCCACGGAGATCCGAAAGATCAACCAGCAAGTGCCGATCCTCTTTCTGACCGCCAAATCCCTACCGGAAGACCGCCTCCACGGGCTGCGCATCGGGGGCGACGATTACCTTACCAAGCCGTTCAGCATGGAGGAACTGCTTCTGAAAATCGATATTTTTTTAAAAAGAAGGCATTTGGCGGACCCTTTACCCTCGGGAGTTAATTCAATCGGACGTTATGTCCTGGATTATTCCAATCTGCTCCTTCACCTTCCGGGCGCCTCCGAACGGCGGCTCACCCAAAAAGAGGCCGACCTGCTGAGGCTCCTCTCCGAAAAACGCAACCTGGTCGTCCGCAGGTCCGCTATTCTGGAAGCGATCTGGGGCGAAGACGACTATTTCCTGGGGCGGAGCCTCGACGTGTTCATTTCCCGCCTTCGCAAATACCTGAAAGAAGACCCTGATATCCGGATTGAAAATGTGCACGGGATTGGATTCCAATTTATGTGCCCGGAATAACGCAAATGATTTAAAATTTTGATAATCCGGGGCAAAGCATTTACATTTGCACAGATTTTTTCAAACCGTACCTTATTGCATTACAGAGTTTCATAAAACACACTTGTTCAAATGGCGCTTATTAGTCAAATCAGGAAGCACGGAGCATGGGTCATGGTCATCATGATTGCCTTGGGCGTAGGAGGATTTATTTTAATGGATATGACCGTTGGGCAGACGAGCCTTTTTGGCAGCGCTCAGCCTACCTTGGGCAAAATCAGCGGCACGAAAATAAAGGTCCAGGAATTTTCCAATATCGAAGCATTGCTCGGCTCCACCGCCGATCCGTATTCCAGAAGGAGTTCTCTTTGGAATTTCCTCGTCGAGGAAATTCTGATCAATAAAGAGGCTAACGCGTTGGGACTCGCGATCAGCGACGCCGAACTTATCGACCTTCAATACGGGCCCGAACCCAGCCCGATCATTCAGCAGCGATTCGCCGATCCGTTGACCCAGCAACTCAACCGGGAGCAATTAAACGGCCTCCGGCAGATGATCGACCAGGGTACGGCAGATGCCCAGCTAAAAGCGTTCTGGGAATTCCAGGAAAAAGAAATTATCAAAGACCGCCTCCAGTCCAAACTAGGCGCTTTGGTGGCCAAAGCGCTGTACGTGCCTTCCTGGATGGCAGAGCAAGCCAACCGGGAACAGACGCAGATGTTTTCTGCCGACTACGTGAAAGTTCCATTCGAAGCCATCGACAATGCCGACGTTGCGCTGGAGGATGCCGATTTTGAGGCCTATATTAAAGAAAATGCCGAACTGCTCAAAACTAAGGAAGAACGCCGCAAAATCCAGTATGTTTCTTTCGACGTGCGGCCTTCCAAAGCCGATTCTACTGCCCTTGAGCAGGAACTGAACGACCTGGTCGCCGAATTCGATACGACCTCCAACGACACCTCCTTTGTAGAGCGCAACCTGGGCGTGATGGATAAAGCCTTCCTGAAGAAGGAAGAGCTTAGCCCCGCTTTTGCCGATACGTTGTTTAAACTTTCCATTGGGGCCGTTTTTGGACCCTATATCGATGGCAACACCTACCGGCTCACTAAAGTGCTCGATCGCAACATCATTCCGGATTCCGTGCGTTCCCGCCATATTCTCCTGCCAGCCCAGGATCAGGTATCCCTTTCTATTTCACAAGGCCGTATCGATAGTATCAAGCAAGTGATTGAGGAAGGGAAAACTACGTTCGAAGCGATGGCCGCTCAATTTGGCACCGACGGCACGGCTACCAAAGGCGGAGACCTCGATTATGCCGGCATGGGGATGATGGTCAAGCCTTTCAACGACCTGATCTTCTTCGAAGCGGAAGTCGGTAAGCTCTACACGGTCATCACGGAGTTTGGAGTTCATTTGGTGGAAGTGACGGACAAAAAGTTCATCAACAACACCCAGGGCATCCGGTTGGCCACGATCAGCAAAACGATCCTGCCTTCTGAAGACACCCGGGGGACTCGCTACGATGAGGCGCTCGCCTTTTTAAGCAAAACCCGCACCCTGGATGCGCTTTCGAAGGAAGCTAAGAAGAAAAAACTCACCCTGGAAACCGCTCCGCCCGTAACGGCTAACGACGCGGTGTTAGGCCCTCTGGGCCCTGGCCAGCAAAGCCGTGAAATCATAAAATGGGCCTTCTCCGCCGACCAGGGGGATGTATCCAACGTAATTTACGTTTACACCGATCCGGTAGAGAACTACGATAACCGCTACGTCATCGCCGCACTGCAGAGCGTTCAGAAAAAAGGTGTTCCCGCTGTAAAAGATATTAAAGCGGACATTGAGCCCGTGGTGATCAACCGGAAAAAAGGCGAAATGATCAGCCAGAGACTTAAAGGGAAGAATCTGACTGCCGCCTCAGGGGAATTTTCCATCCCGATCGATACCATTGCGGGGTTGAATTTCGGGATGACCTTTATTCCCGAGTTAGGTAACGAGCCTAAGCTTTTAGGGAAAATTGCCACCCTGGAACAAGGTAAAACAACCGAGCCCATTATTGGGAACGGCGGCGTTTACGTTGCTCGTGTCATCCTGAAAACAAACCCTTCCGCTCTGGCCAACTTGCCCGAAATGCGAAACTCCCTTTCTGTTGGGCCCAGAGCCCAGGTTTCTGCCGTGCTTATGGAGGCCATTAAGAATAGTTCCAAAATCAAGGACAACCGGGCTAAATACTTTTAAATACCCGGGGAAATCCCCCGAGACCCTATTGCGAAAAGCCGTCAGAGGGCCGTTTCCAAAAGCGCAAAATCCAGCGCCAGGGGAACGGCCCTCTGCTTTTTACCCAATGCCCTCGTTTTGGGAATGGGAAAAATTGGCGCTTTTTGATTTTTTACCCATATTTGCGTCGGAAAACCGGATGGTCGCACCCAAAAAATAGCGCAAACATGTCAGAAATTGAAAGCGTTGGCCGAAAAGGATATTGCCTGCTCTCCCTTTTTATTTTCTTGTTCTTGTTCGTACTCTTACTTATCTACTTATATCAGCGGAATTTCTCCGGCGTTCCTGAAGTCCTGTAAACCAGGAACGGTATATAAGAAAAACAAAGCGCATGACTTGAGCCTGGAATCAGGCTCAAGTCATGCGCTTTGTTTTTCCTTTGCGCTTTAAGGCAGCTTCCTGCCCGGCTAGTTCGAACTTGGTTTGAGCTCTCCGATGAACTGCCCGAGACCGTTTTTCCGGTCGAGGATCTCGAAAAAGCTGTTCAGGTAGCCTAAAATGTCTTTTTTTGACAGGGCGTCCAGGTGCGGGAATTTTTCGCAATACTCCAGGATTTCCGGCTTGCGCTCGGAGAAAAACTTATTGAGGAGAACAAGTTCAGAGGAGGTACAATCCAGCCCCTGATAATGCCGCTCCCGAACGTCTTTGATGGGCAAGCTCTCGTGCGGGACCGCATACGGAGCGGAGACGACGCCCGCGTAGTCAAAATCATAGGGAATAGGCATCACTTTCCGGAGTTCGGGGAAATTCATAAACCGCACATTATGCAGGTTGCCGAAGCTCCAGTCCGTATTCCCTACCATGTACTGGAAAACGAAGAAGCGCAACAAATGCTCCCGAAGAAACCGGCTTGCATTTTTAATGGGCTCTTCGGTGATCTCTCCGTTAAGCCGCTGGCTGAGCTGGCCGTCGTCTTCAAGAAAAAAGCCATACTTCAGGTGCTGTTTAGAGGTATCCCTGGAGTCGATGACCTGCATTTTCAATAATTTCACCCGGTAGCTATAGGGAGAAATGAGGTTATACAACCGGTAGACCAGATATTCCCGGTACAGCCATTGTTCGTACGCTTTTCCCGGCTTACATTGCCAAACCACTTTCATCTCATTGAACTTGGAGAACCCAAGAGTATCCAGCGTCTTTTTCTTGAACTTCACTTTGATAGGAGGATGGCTACAGATCTCCTTCCGGGTAATGCCCCGGGCTTTGATTTCCAGGTTATGATCTACCATCGTACCGCCAGGGATCTGGAACTGGATATGCGCCGGTTGATAGGCTTCGACCGTGCGCTTTTTCATCAACATGCCCAGGTCGGTTGTCAGGTTGATTTCCAGGATGTCGTCCTGCGTGGCAAATAGAGCGTCAAACAGGCTTTGCCTGCCCAAGGAATCAGGAATTGAAGGAAATGGCTCCACCTGCCCGAAGACAATCAGCGGAAGCAAGTTCAGGATAACACAGGCAAATTTGCCAAAAGTGAAAGTGCGCATGGTGATTTTTATTTTAGGGAACCAAATAATGCCTCTATTTCCGATTGATATGCTGCCGCAATAAACTTCCGCCGGATCTTCATAGTCGGCGTTAATTCGCCTTGGGTTTCCGTCCATGGGTCGGGCAGCAGTTTAAAGGCTTTAATTTGTTCAAATTTGGGGATTTCAAGGTTTATTTTCTCTATTTCCGATTCAAACAGGCGTTGAATACGCAAATTTAACACCATGTAAGGCGGAGCCGTCCAGTGGATGCCATTATTCTTGCACCATTGTTCAAGGATTGGAAAGTCTGGCACGATGAGCGCGGCAACAAAAGGCTTGTTGGCTCCAACCACCATGACCTGGTCCACAAAAGCAGACGATCTGATATCCTTCTCCAAAACCTGCGGAACCACAAATTTCCCCGAAGTCGTTTTAAAGATATCGTTTTTTCTGCCGCTTATCTGAAGAAACCGTTTATGGACGAATTTCCCCAGGTCGCCTGTATGAAGCCATCCATCGGCGGTAATCACCTTTTCCGTCGATGCCTGGTCCTGGTAATATCCACGCATGACATTGGGCCCGCGCACCAGGATTTCTCCTTCTCCGGTTTCATTGGGCTCGGCAATGCGCACCTCAACGCCGGGCACGGGAATGCCTACCGTCCCAAACCGGACGCCTCCAGGCTCAAACCGGTTGAACGCTACCACTGGCGAGGTCTCCGTCAATCCATACCCTTCCCTGATCCGGATGCCGGCTGCCGCAAATAGCCTCCCCAATTCGGGAGAAAGCGCCGCCGCGCCGACGACGATTCCTTCCAGCTCGCCCCCCATTGCCTTTCTCCATCTTCGAAAAACCAATACCGAAGCTACAATCCATTGAATGCGGTAAAGGGGCTCCATTCGGTATTCTTTATAGCGCTTTCCAATTTGGATTGCCCAGTTGACCAACTTGAGCGTTAAGCCGCCTTTTTTTTGCGCCTCCTGCAGCACAAAGCGGTAAAACCGGTCGATCACCAAAGGCACGGCGGTAAAATAATGCGGCCTGACTTCTTTCAATCCTTCCCACAACCGGTCGGCCCCTTCTAAATAGTAGACCGAAGCGCCTGCCGCCAGGTAAGTGTAGACGACCATCCGCTCAAAAATGTGCGTGAGCGGGAGGTAGCTCAGCGCGCGCTTTTCGCAATTGACCGGGATCAGGGTAATTACCGCTTTAATGTTACTGACCAAATTCCGGTGGCTAAGCATAACCCCTTTGGGGACTCCTGTTGTGCCCGACGTATAAAGAATAGTCGCCAGATCATCTTCGCCGATACTCGCGGCGAGTTCCAGAATGGCCGTTTGCTCCAAAGGGCTTATTGGGTTCAGAAGCGTAGGAAGATCGGGGAGGTTGGGATCGGCATGGATCATGCGCACCCATTCCAACGAAGGGATTTCTCCCCGGATTTGTTCCACTTGGTCAAATAAAGCGCTGCTTCCTACAAAGCAGGCACTCACCTGCGCATCCTGAAGGATATAGATCAGCTCTTCCGGAAGGATCGCCGCATGAACGGGCACGACCACAACCCCAATTTGCTGGAGCCCTAAGTCCAGAAACGTCCAGAACGGGCTGCCCCCCCGGCTCAAGATAGCGATCCGGTCGCCTTTTTCCAGGCCCTCCCGGATCATGGCAGCGCTTGCCCGGTTCACCATCTCTATGCACTCTGCCGTAGAAAACCCCTCCCATTCCAGGCCGGGTTTCCAGTTCAGGGCCCTGCTGTTGGGATAGCGATGGTTTTGGAAAGGAAGAAGGTCAATTAATCGCAGGAAATCCATGTTATTCAATAGAATTTCCTAAAAATAAAAAAACAGAATATAAAATTTGCTTCTTCCTATATGGAAACAAAAAAGAGTGTCATCGGGAAAGACCCCGGGACATAATAAACAAACCAAACGCCAGACGGCTACAAAGCCTACTGCAGCGAATCCGGCTCGATCACTTGGGGAACGATCGGGTGGGCTTCCCCAAAAATCCGCAAGGTCATCTTTGCCGTATTTTTCCACCCCTCCTGTTCCGGCTTTAACCCCCACTTCGTCAGGTCGATCGGAAGATCTGCAGAGGAGAACGCGGCGATGTTTTCCGTGACGACGACCCGGACAGGAGCCAACATCCCTCTTTTTTTCTTCAATAAATGGACATTGAGGGATGCGTCGTGCGAGCTCAGCGCGGTGACCGCTTTGGCAGGTACCAGCTGAGCCAGTTGAATCGTTCCGGTTTTAAACCGGGACGATTGAAACATCTTTTTTCCGGTTTCCAAACCGGGGGCGCCCGCTTGATCGATCATTCGCTCCATATTCAGGACTACCTCACCGCCAACGATCCGGTCGGCCTCAATGAGGAGAGTCCCATCCATCATAGCCGTAATAAACCCAGGGTTCCCTCCCGGATTCAAAGGCTCCAATTGAAGAGAAAAGGAGCTGTGACCGGAGTTGACGGTATATTTCTGGGTGCGGGAGGACGTTTTTGGGCTGTACTTGTGCGTTGCGTAGGGGCTATTGGAATCATTCTGACAGGTAGTCAGGGCCATCATTAGGACGCCAAAGGCGGCAAGCTTTTGAAGATAGTTCATGAATTCTCGTTTTTTGCTGTGCAAAGCTAAAAAAGGGAATGGGATACGCCAAATTTTGGCGCGTTCAGCTTACCATGGATAAGGTCTGATCCAAACTGTACAGTAAGCGGACATTATCCGGAGGAAGGACTGGCTGCGCCGCAATCTGATACCCGGAAAGGAGAATGATGGCATCGGGAAAGCTTTCCGCCAGCCGGTCGACGTAGGTTTGAACCGACTCTTTGGCAAAGGATTCGGTGATCATGGTAAACAGGTAGTGGGGACGGTGGATTTTGCATGCATCCTTCAGATCGGACAAAGAAATATCCTGACCCAGATAGATCACCTGGTTATTCCTGGATTTCAAAAGATAATGCATGAAAAGAAGGCTCAATTCCTGGCGTTCGCCTTCCGGAAGGTAAATGACAAATTTTCGGATATCTCTGCCGGAAGGGAGCGGTTCTTTGTCGATCGCCACGATCAGCTTTTGGCGTATCAGGTAACTCATGAAGTTTTCCTGAACCGGGTTGATGGAGCCGGTGAGCCATAGAATGCTCAATTTGTCCAGAAAGGGATAGATCACTTCGAGCATGGTGCGCTCAAAACCAATCTGGGCGATATTGGTTGTCATGATGCGGTCGAATTTGTATTCGTCCATTTCGATCATGGCCAGGGTGAGGGCATCCAACTGCGTATCGGACTCGAAATTGATCTCCGAAATAGCCGCCACCTTCTCTGCCACCTCCAATCGGTCCATATCGGCTATCTTGGAAATCTTAAATCCATTCTTGTTGAGAAGAGCTACATTGAGCAGAAATTTGAGGTCTTCATCCTGGTAGAACCGGATATTGGTTTTGGTGCGCTTGGGCTCGATAATATGGTAGCGCTGCTCCCATATACGAATGGTGTGGGCTTTTATGCCGGAAAGGTTTTCCAGATCTTTTATTGAATAAATAGCCACTGCGCCAATAGATTTTTTCCTTTCAGCAATTGAAACGATTCTTTGTGCTTCCAATTCCCTTTTTTAGGATGGGTAATGAAGAACAAACAGAATCCCGTGCAAAAGGTTTATCCGTTGCCAAATAACCCTCTTTTCCCTCATGCGGTGCGACAACTTTTAGGGAGTTGCAGGGGGGGCCTGGTATTCGAGACACCCGACGGTGTCCTCCACGTCCCCGGAACGGATGTTAAAGCTTGTCAGCCAACCGGCGAACCCATCAATTCAGGGTCGGGATAACGATTTATTTGCTATTTTTAGCTGCGCTATACAACCGGGGTACGACAACCAAAAACCCGGGCATAGCGGGTATCATTTACAAAAATCATTCAGTCATGAAGTGGCGTTTTGTTATTTCCCTGCTATGGGTGTTTTCTTGGCTTCCGCTGTTTATGCAAGCGCAATCTATACCCTGCATCTTCACCCTTGAACTGAACGACGCAAACGGCCAGGGCTGGCAAGGCGCAAGTTTGGAGTTGCGCATCCGGCAAAAAGGCACGGTGTATACGCTCGAAGAGGGCCAGTCAACATCCCGCTTTTTCATTCAAGCCTACACGGCTGATACCCTGATGCTTCATTTTCTCCCGGGCGCCAACCCCGAAGGAGTGTCCTTCACGGTTTATCACCCGGATGGAGCGGTCTTGTTTTCAGGAACCGGTACTCAGCTCCCGGCAGGCGAAGTCCTTCGGCAACTGATCTCCTGTCCTTCCTGCCCAATCCCTCCCGTTCTGGGTGTAAGCGTCGACGACGTTCGGGCGTTCACCGCCAATATCCGTTGGATTCGCCCGGATACGACCGGCAAATACCTGCTGGAGATCGATACCGCCGGGTTTACCCGGGGCAAAGGTAAACTGTTCCAGGTGAACTCCGACAAGCTGAAGGTGACCGGGCTCAAAGAAAATACCGCATATCAGTTTTACCTATCTGTCCGGTGTTCCGCCAAGGGAGACACCAGCCAGGTCATCGGTCCTTTTTCGTTTAAAACCCTATGGGCCAACGATGTAGGCGTAGCTGCGATTTTCGCGCCTCAAAGCGGATGCGACCTTGGCGTCGATTCCATTAAAGTCGGTATCGGCAACTATGGCGGCGAACCTCAAACCTTTATCCCCTTCCTTTACGCGGTGAATGGTCGAAAAGCCAACATCGATATGCCCAAAGACGGGACGTATACTGGCGTGATCGGAAAGGACAGCATCGAAGAAGCAACCTTCGACCTCGTGTATAATTTCGGAGCACCCGGCGAGTATTTTGTCCAGGCATGGACAGAACTCAAAGCCGACAGCGTGCCCAGGAACGACACCTCCAGCCTGCTCGTCGTTCACGCGCCAACGATCAACGCCCTGCCCTACTTCGTCAACCTCGACCAGGGCTTCACGGGCTGGTATCCCGATCAAAACAGCACGCCCTCCAGTTGGGGACTTGGATACCCGAACGGCAGAGTCCTTAGCGGGGCATTTAGCGGTCAGCGGGCCTGGACCACCAGCCTCAAAGGAGGCTATTCGGCTGATGAATGGTCCTATCTTCTTTCTCCTTGTCTGGACTTCTCCAGGCTGGCCAAAGACCCCACCTTGTCCTTTGCCCTTCAGGTGGACGCCGAAACCTGTTGCGACGGCGGCTGGGTAGAAATGAGCCTGGATGCCGGAAAAACCTGGTCCCTGCTGGGATTGGCCTCCTCTGGGATCAACTGGTATAACAACTCCGAACGACAGGTTTGGACCGGCAATGGAGGCGCGCCGGGTTGGTTCCAGGCAGCTCACCCGCTTACCGGCGCAGCAGGAATGCCGGATGTTCGCCTGCGTTTCGTTTTCAGAGCGGATTACAACAACCACTTCGACGGGATGGCCATTGATAATATTCGCATCGACGCCCCGAACCTGGATGTGGCTGCCCTCCAGGTCCGGAATAATGGAAGTCTGACTTGCGGTAGTCCTACAGATCAGGTTGTCTTGAGTATTGGCAACCTCGGCGCAATGGCTGCTACCGGGCTTCAGGCCGCTTATAGCGTAAACAACGGCCCAGCCGTCCAGGAAAACGTCGCCGGGCAAATTAGTCCGGGCCAGAAGGTGGATTTTTCCTTTAATACCCGCTTCAATTCCCAGGCGCCGGGATCCTATACCCTCAAGGCCTGGGTCAAAAGCGCCGACGGAACGCCGGCCAACGACACTATTTTCTACACGTTCTTCAGCGCGCAACCCCTGCCTTTTGCCGAGGATTTCGAACGGGGAACGCTCCCAAAAGCGTGGTCTATCGACCAGGATGTCATCGTTTCGAACGGGCGAAATAACTCCTCTTTTGTAATTTCCGACAACCTTTTCAATAACGACCGCACCATGCAGGCTACCACTCCTGCCTTTGGCCCCATCGCCAAAGGAGATAGCCTGGCGTTCGACTACCGGTTTACCAACTTCGTAGGCAACGGAAGCCAAGGTACCCAACTCGGTCCTAATGACCGGCTGGAAATCCAGGTTTCCACCGACTGCGGAACGACCTTCCGTACCGTCGCCGTCATAAATAACCAAAATCATATCGCTTCCGCGTTAATGACAAAGGTTTCTGTTAAACTCGACACTTTTAATGGGCAATATATCCGGGTGCGGTTCCTGGCAACCTGGGGACAGGGCGATTATTATGTCGATCTCGATAATATCCAGGTGCTTCGCTGCCCGTCGTCCTTAGACCTGTCCATTCTCGTCAGCCCCTCGAATATCCAGCCGCGGACGGCCACCGTGCTGAGCAAAAGCGTTAACGGCCCATTCCAATATCAATGGAATACCGGGACAACCAGCGCAACGGCGACCCTTCCGTCTGGCGGATTTTTCGAAGTTACCGTTACCGACCGGTATGGATGCAGGGATATCGCCTCCACCTTGGTTACTTCGGCTAGCGAGGTGCTGGAGGTGAAAAATTCCTCCTGGCGCCCAACCCAAGTACCGGACTTAGCCGCTTGCTCGTGCAATTCCCCGAAGCATTGGATGCTCGAGTTCAAATTATTTCCATGTACGGGCAACTACTCCGGGAAACCCGATTCGAGCGGACTTCCGAAATTCAGATGGATATTCCGCTGGAAGCATACCCCGATGGCGTGTTCTTCATCCGGGTTGTGGCTGGAAACAAATCCCGGACCGAACGGCTGATTCGGACCCATTAAGGAAATAGACTTGTTGCGACGGGTCAGCGTGGTGCGAAAAATGAGCTATTTTCCGTCCACACGAAGGCTTTTTGAGGGAGCATAGCCGAGCTAAGTGGCCGAAAAAAGGCATAGTGTGGGCGGAAAAGAGCCATTTTTCGCACCGCGATTATCCCGTCGCAACACGTCTAATATTAAACTATTTTCAGACAGGATTGTATCTCAAAGTACGAATGGCATTGCCCTGGATTCAATCCCTAGATCATGAAAATCGGCATTGTTTGTTATCCTACCTATGGCGGTAGCGGCGTGGTCGCGACAGAACTCGGTATTGGCCTCGCAAAAAGGGGCCATGAGGTTCATTTCATCACGTATAAGCGTCCAGCCAGGCTAACCACGTTTCAGGAAAACGTGTTTTACCACGAGGTAGGTACCGAAGATTATCCGCTTTTTGAATTCACGCCCTACGACACAGCCCTGACCAGCAAACTGGTCGATGTAGTCCGGTATGAGAACCTGGATCTCCTCCACGTCCATTATGCCATCCCGCATGCGGCGGTGGCGTATATGGCCAAAAAAATCCTGCTCACCCAGGGGCGGTACGTTCCGGTTATCACCACATTGCACGGGACCGACATTACGCTGGTTGGGAACGACCGCGCATTTGCCCCGGTAGTAGAGTTCTCGATCAACAAATCCGATGGGGTAACCGCCGTTTCCAACAGCCTCCGTCAGCAAACGTACGACTACTTCAATATCAACAAATAGATCGAAGTCATCTACAATTTTATCGACTTTGACCGTTTCCGGAAAAGTAATAAGGACCATTTCAAAATGGCGATTGCGCCGGAAGGGGAACGCATCCTCATCCATGTGTCCAATTTTCGGAAAGTCAAGCGGGTAGAAGACGTCATCCAAATTTTTCATCGGGTGCACCAGCATCTCCCTTCCAAACTGCTTCTGATCGGAGATGGTCCCGAGCGGCGTAACGCTGAAGAGCTCTGCCGGGAGTTGCATTTGTGCAACGACATTCGGTTTTTGGGCAAACAGGACGCTATTGAAGAGCTCATGGCCGTAGCGGACGTATTCCTGATACCTTCGGAAAACGAAAGTTTTGGACTGGCCGCCCTCGAAGCCATGGCTTGTGAAGTGCCCGTCATTTCCTCCAATGCCGGCGGACTTCCGGAGGTAAATATTCACGGCCAGACTGGGTTTTTGAGCGATGTGGGAAATGTGGAGGAAATGGCGAAATATGCCATCGAGATGCTAAGCAATGAGGAAGTACTCAACCGTTTCCGGGAAAATGCGTTGGCCCAAGCCAAGCGATTCGACATCGCCAATATCCTGCCCAAGTACGAGCAGTATTATGAAGAGATCCTGAAAACGGCCGTATATTAGACTCGTTGCGATGGAAATCAGCGCGAGCTAAAAAGGGCTCTTTCAATTCTGAACCAAAATCCGTGCTACCGCTGTAGTAGGTTCTGCAAAACCCGCTTCCCGGGAGCTGGTGGAGCTCCATACCAGATAGACTCCTGAGCGCACCCTATTCCCCTGGTAGTCTCTTCCATTCCAGATCGCCTGCCCGCCGAGGGCTTTTGTTTCAAAAACCAGCCGGCCCCGGATGTCCGTAATTTTCACTTCCGCATCCCTGGACAGCCCCCGGATCGCAACCGGGCCTTCATAATCCGGAGCCACCGGGTTTGGGTACACTTCGGCTTTAGCCAGGTGAATCTGGTCGCCGGCAACCGCATCGCCCTGATAAGTGGTAATGCCGCTTTCCGTACCGATATACACCAGCCCCGTCTCCTGGTCGATCGCGATATCGTTGATGCGGTTGTCGAGCAAAGGAGAATTCGCCGTGGTGAAGCGGGCTACCAGTTTTTCCCCACTGGGAGAAAGCACAAAAATCCCGTTTTGGGTGCCTACCCATTTTCTGTTCCCTCCATCGACGGCAATGGTGCGCACCTCTTCGGTAATCAGCAAATAATCCAAAAAGCCGTCCTCTTGTTCTACCACCCTTAGCGTACCCTGGCATCGCTCCGGCTCGAAAACGCTGTTTCCACATTCAAAGATGACGATGCCTTCCGAAGTGCCCACCCAGACATCGCCTTCCAGGTCGACGGCGAGGCAGTTTACGATATTGGTGGGGAGGTTGCTGTTGTTCTGGGTGATGAGGCGGCAGCGGTCGTCGTTGGGATCGTCGAGTTTGCCCTCGTCAAAAACGAGCAAACCCGTGTTGGAGGAGTTGCTGACAAACCACTTAAAGCCATTGCCGTCGATCCCAATCTGGTGGATCTGGGTTTCGTTGCAGGAGGGTTTGAAGCTCTGCCAGGCGCCATCGGGTAACAAGACCGAAATGGGTCGGTCTGCGAGATGGTTGCTGACCCAAAGCCTGTTGTCCTCATCAAAAGCCAGGCCGCTGATCCGGGTGCGCTTGGAGTCGCCAACTGCGTTGTTCAGCGTGGAGTTCTTTTCGTTAAAAAGACGCATCTTGCCGCCGTCCAATTCGAGGAGTCCTTCAAAAAACGAACCGGCGTATACTTTCCCATTCCCCGGATGAACGGCAATCGTCATGATGTCATACAAATCGTCGTCGGGGTCATTGGGGTTTTCTCCTTTGAGTTCCTGACGGGTATCGCGGTTGTAAATCGTCCATTCGCCATCGATGTAGGAGGAAAAGCCGTGGTCGAGGAAAAGGTAACTGAAGGTCTGGTTGACCCCGCCGGCAGCGGCCCAGAGTTGTTTTTGAGAGACGACCAGTTCCCGGTTGCTGGCCGAATAGGGGGAATCGAACGTGAGCACGTTGCACCGGGAATTGCCGATTTTATCCAGGTACCGGAAACCACGGAAATTATCTCCAAACCAAACCCGGCCCTGACTGTCTTCCAGGGCGTTATTAGGTTGCCCACAGCAACTTCCATCCACTTCGCCTCCAAGGCCGGCGGGCGTAAAATACAACACAGTCCCGTTCCCGCATCCCGAACTCGCGCAGCGGTAGCCGGCCAGCAAATGCGGCCCCTCGGCGCTCAGGAATTTTAGGGCATATCCTTCTTTTTGGTAAAACAGAACAGGCTTCCCTTCTTCCAGCCGGAAAATGGCATTGTTGATATCCAGATAAAGTTGGCCCTGATAAAGGACCATTGCCGTGGAGGAATAGGAAGCAGGGAACCCCTGAGCTGTTCCCAGAAATTCCCAATTGCCGAAGTTTTCGGGGTTGGAGGCTTTCTCCGGTATCCGGTAAATCCCCGCTTCGGTGGCCGCATAAATGAACCCCCCGAAAACGGCTGCCGAACGGACGTCCAGCCCGGTAAAGGTGGTAAAGATGAATTCCCCTTTTTTGAGGTTTAATTTGGACAGCCCAAAGTTGCCGGCCAGATACACGGAGGAATCAGGGGCTGAGTAGACGTCGAACAGCTCTTTATCCCCAATGAAGTTTTTGAAATTCTGCACCTGATTCAACGTAACGATTTTTCCCTCATCCGGTACCACGTCGATCACGCTGTTGTTATACACCACGATCAATGCCTTCACCAAAGGATTATAGCGAATCAGGCGGATACCGGTATGGCTTAACCCCAACTCCCGGGTAAGAAAGCTGGGGGATAGGTCGGTTTTGTCGAGCGACACCAAGCTGAGTTCGGTAGCATAAAAAATTCGTTCGGCGCTTTGAGCGACATAAGGGCCGGAACGATAGGGGAGTAAACTGCGCCATTGGCCTATTCCAAGGGAAGTCGTATCTGTCTGAGCGGCTAACCCAGCAGGGAAAAAAATCCAGCTCAGCGCCAGGTATATGCCATTCCGAAGTACGGAACCCCAGGAGTAGTAGTTATTTATCATATCCGCTTGCTCTTTCCATTTACATTCACCGGTAAAGCCCCGAGGCGTTGAGATAGGCGTATACCGGTTCGCTGACTAAATACTTCACCGATATTCCCTGGCGCAGGCAGTCCCGGATGTAACTGGAAGATAGCAGCATCAAGGGGACATCATCGAATAAGCGCACCGCCGGATGCGAAGCCAGCGGACCGGGATCAAACCCGGGCCGGAGGTACACGTAGATGGCGTAATCCCGGAGCAGGATGTCGTAGTTCTTCCACTTTTCCAGAGTAGCCAGGTTATCGCTTCCCATGATCAGCACAAAGTCCCGGCTGGGGTACTTCTCTTTCAGGTAGATCAGGGTATCGATGGTATACGAAGGCTTGGGCAGCGAAAATTCAATATCGGATGCCTTTAGTAAGGGGTTCTCCGCTACCGCTATCTGAACCAGATGCAGGCGGTCGTAGTCTCGGGCAAGGGTTAGCTTCTGTTTGAGCGGGTTATGGGGAGAAACAACCATCCAGACCTCGCGGAGGTCGGTTTGGGTTGCCATGTAATTGGCAATGATCAGGTGCCCGACGTGAATCGGGTTAAAGGAGCCAAAAAACAAACCGGTCCGCATGTATGCCAATTTATACCCGGAGCCATGCCCCTTATTCGATCTCCTGCATCAAACTATCCAGAAACCCTTCGATTTCTTCCTCGTCAAAAAGAATCTCCTCCTCGGGCGCCGCGTCGATGAGCCAGCGCCCGTTTACCCTGACCAGCAAGAACTCGTACTCATACGTTTCAAACTGGTCTTTTATTTTACATGCGCAACGAGCAGAATCGCCCTGTATACTGCACGACAATTTCAGAAACTCGGAGTTCATTCGGGTCGAGTCCTGATGTTCCTCCGCAACGATCTTGGAGATTTCATCCAGGCGCTCTCCTTCTTTAATCGTGCTCCACTTTTTCGCCTCGTCAAACAGATTCTGGTCCAGATAAAATTGATATAAACGCACTACCTCTTCCGGCGATTCAGCAGGAGACGATCCAACCAGCGGTTGTTGGGGTTCTCGCTTACAGGAAAAGAAAGCAATTCCGCCAGCCAGCAAAAAAAAGGAAAGACGGTTGATTTTCATGAAATGAACATTGGGGAAAGCCACAAGGGGAAATTAGTCCGGAGAGTTAGTTGCTGAGCATTACCGGCATGACCAGCATCAGAATATCTTCGCCCGGGGTTTCTTCCGAAGGAAGGAGGATACCTGCCCGGGTAGGCGTCGATAATTCAATACGCACCTCATCCGACTCCAGCACGGTTAACATTTCGATGAGGAACTTGGCATTGAACCCAATCGTTAGCGGCGTTCCTTCGTAGGTGCAGGCCAGTTGTTCCGTGGCTTCATTGGAAAAGTCCAGATCCTGAGCGGAAACGGTCAGGCTGCCGTTAGTGATGTTCAAAATGACCTGATTGGTCGTTTTGTTGGCGTAAATAGCGATCCGCTTCAACGAGTTCTGGAGATCCGTTCGGGTAATCGTCAGCAAATTGGGGTTGTCTACCGGAATAACGGCGTTGTAATCCGGATAGCGCGCGTCGATCAGCCGGCACACCAACTGGGTATTGCCAAAAGCAAAAAAGGCGTTGGATTTGTTAAACGACATGCTGACCGGCTCCCCGGAGCCCAACACATTCTTGAGCAAGTTGAGGGCCTTCTTGGGCACGATGAAGCTGGTACTCACTTCGCTGGTCAGCTCTTTATACGTGAAGCGGACCAGTTTGTGCGCGTCGGTAGCCACCATGGTCAGCTTGCTGAAATCTAGCTGAAAATAAACGCCCATCATGGCAGGCCTGAGTTCGTCGTTGCTGGTGGCAAAAAGGGTACGGGTGACCCCTTGGGTCAATACGGCGGGAGGGATCTCGATCTTATCCACGGCATCCGGTTCGGGAATTGCTGGAAAATCTTCTCCGTTCTCCCCGGCAAGCCGGTACTTTCCATAAGCGGAAGTGATTTCGATTCCAAAGTTTTTGGGATCGATGGAAAAGGTGATCGGCTGTTGAGGAAGCGCCTTCAGCGTATCCAGCAAGATCTTGGCAGGCACGGCCACCGTGCCGTCCGTATCCGCCATCACCTCCATGGAGGTAATAATAGAGGTTTCCAGATCGGAGGCGGCGATGGTCAGGGTATTGTCCTGAATGGTAAACAGGAAATCTTCCAGGATGGGCAACACGGGATTGGAGCCGATAGAACCTGCGGCCACCTGAAGATGTTTAAGCAACTCAGAAGAGGATACGCTAAATTTCATAGATCTTCACTATTTTGGCGGGATTGTATTTGTATAACGGAAAGCTACAAAATTACGCTAAAGCCCTCATTATTCCGCAGGAAAAATTGAACAACCTGTGGAAAAGCCGCGCAAACCGCTTCCCATTCATCCGCTTGGACTAAACCGCTTTCAGGAACGCACATGATTCAAATTGGAAAATACCATATTCTCCGGGTACTCCGGCTAACCAGGCCGGGCGCCTATCTGGGAGATCAGGCAGGAAACGAGGTCCTGCTCCCCTCCAGCAGCATACCGGAAGGCTTGCAGGTGAACGGATCTATCCGGGTTTTTATTTACAGAGACGGAGAAGAGCGGCTAATCGCCACCACCAGGGACCCGCTCATTGCCCTTCATCAGTTTGCCTACCTGCGAGTCAACGACGTAAGCGCGCATGGCGCTTTCCTGGATTGGGGACTGGAAAAAGAGCTCTTCGTTCCTTTTCGCGAACAGCCCCATGGAATGGAAAAAGGCCATTTCTACTGGGTGTATTTGTACAAGGACGAAACGACCGACCGCCTCGTTGCCTCCGCCAGGGTCAAGCGGTTTCTCCAAAACGAAACCCTCTCCGTCCAGGAAGGCGACGAAGTGGACGTATGGGCATGGGAACCATCTCCGCTCGGGATGAAGGTCATTATCAATCAGCAGCACGCCGGACTGATTTACCAGAGCGAGCTCTTCAGCCCGTTTCCGCCGGGAGAACACCGGAAAGGGTATATTTCCTGCATCCGCCCCGGCAACAAGATCGATATTCAGCTTCGAAAACCGGGCTATGCTTCCATAGAAGACGAAGCGGCCAGACTCCTGGAGGAGATCCGGGCAAAACGCGGTTTTTTGCCCCTCTCCGATCACAGTTCGCCGGAAGATATCCAGCGCCAGTTAAGCATGAGCAAAAAATCCTTCAAAAAAGCCGTCGGATTGCTATATAAACAACAACGGATCCGGCTCGCCCCGGAAGGAATATATCTGACGGAAACCAAAATCAAATGATCAAAAGAAACCGGCCTCCCCGCATTGCTCCAATCCGGGCAATCGATACGCCTCAGGTGGAGGTCCTGCATCTCGACAATGGGGTTCCGCTCTATTTTTCCGATATGGGAACCCAGGAAGTGCTGCGTATCGAAGCGGTATTTCGCGCGGGAAGGCCCTACGAAACCAAGCCCCTCTCCGCCATGGCCACGGCTTCCCAAATCAGGGAAGGGTCAAAAACCCGCGCCTCTGCGGAAATTGCCGAAACGTTTGACTACTACGGATGCGAATTCAGCAGCCCCTTTCACATGGATACGGCCAATTTTTCGCTGGTCGCTTTAAACAAACACCTGGGCGCCGTTTTGCCCCTTATGGGGGAAATCCTTTCCGAACCGGCATTCCCGGAAAAGGAACTGGATCATTTCATCAAACGAAACCAGCAAAAGCTGCTGGTAGACCTGAGCCAAAACGACGTCATCGCCTACCGGCACATTACCGAAAAGATCTTTGGCGCCAGCCATCCATACGGTTACAACAGCCAGCCTGAGATGTATGCAGCCCTTGAGGTTGCCGACCTTCACCGCCACTTTGAACGCACCTTTACCACCGGCAATTGCCTGCTCTTTGCCTCAGGCCACGTGCGCCAGGAAGCGATAACGCAAATTAACCGCTACCTGGGCCAAGCCATTCGGAAAGGCCCCGCCGTGCCGCCCTCTTTTTCCATACAGGAAACCGTCCCGGAAAAAGCGCGCATTTCGCGACCCAAAACCCTGCAAACAGCCATTCGCATCGGCAGGAGGCTTTTCCCCCGGACCCACCCCGACTTTCCAGGCATGTACGTGGCCAATGCCGTTCTTGGAGGGTATTTCGGTTCCAGGCTCATGTCCAGCATCCGGGAAGAAAAAGGCTACACCTACAGCATTTATTCCTCCCTGGAAACCCTTTGCTTCGACGGTTTTTTCTACATCGCTACCGAAACCGGCAACGACGTGGTCCAGGAAACCCTGGACCTTATCTACCAGGAGATCCAGTCCCTGCAAGACCGCCTGATTTCCGTAAAGGAACTGAATATGGCCAAAAGCTACCTCATGGGGGCTTTTCTGACCGATGTGGACGGGCCGTTCAACACCATGGATCTCGTACGCTCCCTGGCGGGCGATCAACTTCCCGTTTCTTTCTTCCAGGATACCGTTCGCGCCGTCCAGGAGATCACTCCAGAGGAAATAAGATCGCTCGCCCAGCGTTATTTTTCCAGAGAGGCCTTTTGGGAAACCATCGTTGGGCCCTGAAACCCGGGGATTTTCCCGGGGATTTTTTTACTTTCAAAGAAATGTGGAAATCTCGCTAAATTTGCATTGCTTTGCGGCGAAAACGCTTGTTTTTAAGTGGTTTTTGTTTCCAAGGAAACAATACATTCGGGGCGGGAATTTTGTGAATCAGGTAAAGGAGATTAATGAAACTCTTCAATTTTTTTAAGCAGGAACTAGCTATTGACCTGGGAACAGCGAATACGCTGATCATCCAGGACGATAAAATTGTTGTCGACGAACCATCCATCGTAGCCATTGACCGCAGAACCGGGCAAACCATTGCCGTTGGGCGAAAAGCGATGATGATGCACGAAAAAACGCACGAAGATATCAAAACCGTGCGCCCCCTCAAAGACGGCGTGATTGCCGACTTTCAGGCAGCAGAGAGCATGATCGAGGGGTTGATCAGCATGATTGGCGCCCGCCGTCGTTTTTTCTCCCATATGAAGATGGTCATCTGTATCCCTTCTGGCATCACGGAAGTGGAAAAACGCGCCGTTTTTGATTCGGCCGACCATGTGGATTCCAAAGAAACCTACCTGATCCACGAGCCCATGGCTGCCGCTTTGGGCATCGGCCTGGATGTGGAAGAGCCTGAGGGAAACATGGTCATCGATATTGGCGGAGGGACCACCGAGATCGCCGTCATCGCCCTCTCCGGCATCGTCTGTGATCAATCTATCCGGATTGCCGGCGACGAACTGACAAGCGACATTGTCAGCTACATGAAACGCCAACACAATATCCTCATTGGAGAACGCACCGCTGAACAGATCAAAATTCTCGTAGGCTCCGCATTGCACGAACTCGAGAACCCTCCGGAAGATGCCGCCATCAATGGCCGGGATCTGATGACGGGTATTCCCAAGCAGATCAAGGTTTCCTACCGGGAAATCGCTCATGCGCTGGATAAGTCGATTTCCAAAATTGAGGATGCTGTTTTGAAAGCCCTTGAATCTACGCCGCCGGAACTTGCTTCCGATATCTACCGTACCGGATTATACCTCACCGGGGGTGGGGCTTTATTGCGCGGGCTCGACAAACGGCTTGCGATGAAGACCAAGCTGAATGTGCATGTTGCGGAAGATCCGCTGCGCGCCGTCGTTCGCGGAACGGGGATTGCATTAAAAAATACCGATCGGTTTTCTTTCCTGATTGACCGAAAGAGCGTTTAACGAAATGCCCGGGGCGCCAAACCCGTGAATTGGATGCCCCCTGCATATTTACTGCGCTGGAACTTATTTTCCCTGGAATTGCGCCGGTTGTACCTGCATAGGGGCCAGCTCCGCTTTCCTGTATAGGGCCACCTTAAGATAAACGTGCCCGTTTATGTTTGGTTTGCTTCGCTTGCTGGCCAGGTTTGGCGCTGTTTTCCTGTTTCTGTTCCTGGAAGGGATCTGCATGTACCTTATTGTCCGGTTTAACGAAAACCAGAAAGCCATCTTTGCCAGTTCCGCCAGCTATTTTTCGGGCGCAATCCTGAACCAATATCAAAAAGTGACCCGGTATGCCCGCCTGGAAAAGCAAGTCGAAACCATGCAAAAGGAAGTTGCCCGGCTGGAGAACGAAAGCTGGAAAATGTACTACCTCGGCCAGACGAAAACCGACACGGCCAAGATGCGCATCGACACCCTTGGCTTAGTTCCCATGTACTCGGTTGTCGAAGCCCAGGTGATCAACAACTCGGTAAGCGGCGCAAAAAACATGCTCACCATCAACCGGGGAAGGAAGCACGGCGTTTTCCCTCCGATGGGCGTGATCACGTCAAACGGCATCGTCGGAATCGTACGGCACTCCACCGAACATTTCTCCTCTGTCCTGTCGGTGTTGAATACCCAAACCCGGATCAGCGCTTCGGTGAAAGGCAAAGGGTATTTCGGGTCCCTGGTCTGGAAAGGGAGCGATCCCCGGCACGCCTGGCTTCTGGATGTACCCAAGCACAATCCGGTGCATCCTGGAGACACGATCGAGACCAGCGGGTTCTCGACGCTCTTCCCTAAAGGAGTGCTCGTTGGAGTCGTTCGCAAAAGATGGGTACCTTCAGGGGAAAGCAATTATCTGATCCAAGTGGAATTATCCGCCGACCTGACGCACGTCAATCAGGTGTACGTCGTCAAAAACCTGTTCAAAAAAGAATTTGATCAACTGGAACAGCTATCCGCCAATGAATAATCCGATCATCCGGCAAGGCCTGCGGCTGCTGTTTTTTCTGTTGTTCCAGGTCCTCCTGCTCAAGCAGATCCCCCTTGGCCCCATCGGCCCTTTCTATGCCGACGCTTTTGTCTACCCGCTCTTCCTCCTGCTGCTTCCGCAACGGACCTCTCTGGAACTTCTTCTTCTTTTGGGATTTGGAATCGGATTATTCGTCGATATGTTCTATGACTCCTGGGGGGTACACGCCAGCGCTTCGGTGTTTCTGGCGTTTATCCGGCCGGGGATGCTGCGGCGGCTGGAGCCCAAAGGAGGCTATAATTTGAACTACGGCCTGACGATCCAGCGTTTTTCCTTAACCTGGTTTTTGCGTTACGCTGCAATCATGATGCTATTTTACCTCGGTTTTTATTACTCCATGCAGGTATTTTCTCCGGTCTTTTTTCTGGAGATTGTCGCTAAAACAGCGCTAAGCTTTGTGACATCCCTATTTTTTATATTAATTTTAATGCTGATTTTCAACCCATTGGATTGAACGCCAACCAAAGCGACACTCGATTATGGAGGCAAAAAGCAGCCGGTTAACGTATATCCAGACGCTCTTTTTTGTTGCTGCCCTCGTCCTGGTGGGAAAAGCAATGCACCTTCAATTATTGGACCCTTCCTTCCGAAAAGAAGCCGACGCCGTAGCCATTGAGAACTACACCAAATACCCTTCCAGAGGGATGATTTACGATCGCAATGGGAAGCTGCTGGTTCACAACAATCCCATGTACGATCTCCTGGTGACCTACAACCAGATTGATCCGGATATGGATACGACGCTGTTTTGCCGGCTGCTTCGTATTGACCGGGATTATTTCATTAAAGCTTTGCAGAAAGATTGGCGCAGCGGCCGGTTTTCGAAGTCGGTTCCTTTTGTTTTTTTGAGCAAAATCTCTGCAGCCACTTTTGCCCGGTTCCAGGAATATCTTTACCGGTTCCCGGGTTTTGAGATCCAGCTTCGAAATGCCCGGGAGTACCCACTCCCGGTAGCCGCCCACCTCCTGGGATATATCCGCGAAGTAAACAAAAACGAAGTGGACGGCCAGCCTGAACTCTACACACCCGGCGACTACATTGGCGCCAATGGTTTGGAGTATTCCTATGAGAACGAACTCCGGGGCCAAAAAGGGTTCAGTATTGTGCTGAAAGACAATCTGGGAAGGATCGTCGGCCCTTACCGCCAAGGCCATCAGGACTCCAAAGCGGAATCGGGGCTCGATCTGCTGACCTCCATAGACCTGCCCTTGCAGGAATATGGCGAACAGCTCATGCGCAACAAACGCGGCGGCATTGTCGCCATCGACCCTAAAACCGGAGGGATTCTTGCGTTCATCAGCACTCCAACCTACGACCCCAACGAACTCACTATAACCAATAATACCCGGGGCGATTCCTACGGAAAGCTGGTTCAAGACCCGCACAAGCCCCTGTTCAACCGGGCAATTATGGCCCAATACCCCCCCGGGTCCCTTTTCAAACCCATTCTGTCCCTTATCGCGATGCAAATGGGCGTTCTGAGTCCCGACAGAACCATCCGCTGCGGAGGGGCATACTTCTCTGGCGGCCAACGCCTTACCGGATGCCATGGCCACCCAACCTGCACCAGCGTTTCCATGGCCATTCAGCACTCTTGCAACGCCTACTTCGTCACCGTCTTCCGGGACGTCGTCGATAAATATGGATTTTATAAACCTCAGCCTGGCTTGGATACGCTCCATGCCTACCTCCAAAAATTCGGGCTCGGACAGAAACTGGGCGTTGATTTTCCAGGGGAAAAGTCCGGCAATTTCCCTGCTTCTTCCTTCTTCGACAAATGGTATAAGGAAGACAAATGGAACTCCGTCTGGATACGCTCTCTTGGAATCGGACAAGGAGAAGCGCTCGCAACGAATATTCAGTTGGCCAACGCAGCCGCAGCGATTGCTAACAGGGGCTGGTATATTACCCCCCACTTCGTTGCCGGCTACCGGAACAGCAACCGGAAGGTAGATCCCAAATACACGCAAAAACACTTAACGGGAATCGATCCGGTGTATTTTGGACCTGTGGTGGATGGCATGGCAGGAGCGGTGAATGCCGGTACCGCCCGCCGGGCAAGTATCCCGGAAATTCAAGTCTGTGGGAAAACCGGAACCGCAGAAAACCCCCACGGCGAGGATCACTCGATTTTCTTTTGCTTCGCCCCTAAGGAAAATCCCCGAATCGCCATGGCGGTCTACATCGAAAATGCAGGGTTTGGGGGCACCTATGCTACACCCATCGCAGGGCTCATGATCGAAAAATTCCTCAAAGGCGAAATCCGCAGCGACGAGCGCAAGTATCTGGAAAAACGCATGCTCGAAGCAAATCTCTTGCACCTCAAGTAAAAAGATCTATGACTTTGATTACCGCCCGGAAAGGGTTGCTGATCCTTTTCGTTTTGGGCGTCCACCTCGCAGACGCTCAAAACGATACGATCTCCCGATTAAAATTGGTCTTTGCTGGCGACATCATGGGGCACGGACCCCAAATTGTAGCGGCAACCGTGGAGAAAGACAACGTCTTCGACTACACGCCTTGTTTTCAGTTTGTCGAACCGATCCTTAAAGACGCCGGCCTCGCAATCGGCAACCTGGAACTGACGCTTCCCGGAAAGCCTCCCTACACGG
The DNA here is from genome assembly GCA_016707205.1 of Haliscomenobacter sp. GTDB lineage: Bacteria > Bacteroidota > Bacteroidia > Chitinophagales > Saprospiraceae > JADJPL01. The sequence continues at coordinate 212,172 of JADJHZ010000002.1, forward strand.
GATATCCCACCTTCCGGAGCCCCGATGACCTCGCTCTTGCCCTCCGTTCGGCAGGCTTTAACTTCCTGGTCACCTCCAACAACCACTCGAATGACTCCGGGCTCAACGGGGTGACCAACACCATTAAAACCATTCAGAATTACGGCTTCTATCAAACCGGCACGTTTCTGGACTCGCTTCACCGCGCCGCGCTGTATCCTTTGCTTGTCTATAAGGACCATTTTAAACTCGCATTTCTGAACTATACCTACGGCACCAACGGGCTTCCTACCCCGGCCCCCGCCGTTGTCAATCTGATCGACGAGAACGCCATCAAGGAAGACCTCCGGATTGCAAAGGAACTCAACCCAGACTTTGTCGTGGTTATCTTCCACTGGGGGAATGAATACCAAATCAACGAGAGCGAATCGCAGCGCAAACTGGCCCAAAAAGCCTTTGAATGGGGCGCAGACCTCGTCATTGGCGCCCATCCGCACGTGGTGCAGCCCATAAAAACGATCAAGTTCAAACGGCCGGGGCAAGATTCCCTCACGGGGGTTGTGGCCTATTCCCTGGGCAATTTTATTTCCGCCCAAAAACAAACCTATACCGATCTCGGGCTTCTAGTCGAAGTAACCCTCGAAAAGCACTTGCCGTCCAACGCAACCCGCCTGGCAGACCATGCCTATCTACCGGTTTTTCGGTATATCCATCGCGATGCGCAAGGGAAAAGCCAATATTACGCCCTACCTGTTTCCGCCTTTGAAGCAGAAAAAGCCCTTCTCCCTCTGCCCATACCAGCAGCCACCCTTCAGCATATGCGCGTTACTGCAGAGGCTATTCGCAAGCACCTGAATAAATTCGGGGGGAAAGAGCGGCGCGTCGGCCCTGAGATTTTCCCTTCCAAACCGAACCCCACCGCTGAACCTGCTTCCAATAACTAGCCCTACACCCGCTTATGATCGTATCCGCTATTGTCGCTATGTCCCAGAACGGGGTGATCGGAAAAGACAACCAAATCCCCTGGTACCTGCCTGCCGACTTGAAATACTTTAAGCGGACCACCCTCCACCATCACGTCATCATGGGGCGGCATACCTTTGCCTCCATCAGCCGTCCTTTGCCGCTACGGACCAATATCGTCGTAACGCGGGATCCCTTTTTTATAGCCGCCGGCATCCTCGTGGCTCATTCGGTAGAAGAAGCCCTGTCTATCGCCCTCGATTCGGGAGAAACCGAAGCGTTTATTATCGGCGGAGGACAAATCTACCGGCAAAGCCTCCCTTACTGGGACAAAGTGTACCTCACCCGGGTCGAAACAACGGTGGAAGGGGATACCTTTTTCCCTGAGCTCGATTCCCTCGCCTGGAAAAAAATTTCCAGCGAGCCTCATTTAGCAGACGAACGAAACGAGTTTCCCTATCAATTTGAAGTTCACGAGCGGCTCCCCTCCTCCGAGCCAGTGTAGATCTCTTTCTGCGAACTTTTTTTCACAGCCTATTGACAAAATAACAATATAATTACAAATTGCAACAAACTAAAAACCCCAAGTTGCAATGAAAGAAGATTTTCTCCATTTCTTATGGAGGTACCAACGTTTTGACTGGGTGGCCCTGTCCACCACCGTCGGAGAACCTATTGCGCTGCTCCATCCAGGCGAGCCCAACCTCCACGCAGGGCCGGATTTTCTCCATGCAAGAGTCCGTATTGACGGAACCTTATGGGCTGGCAATGTGGAAATTCACATTCGGTCCTCCGAATGGACGCATCACAAACATCATGCCGACCCGGCGTATGACAACGTGGTTTTGCACGTGGTGCTGGAGGAGGATCAAATCATCCATCGGGCCAATGGAGAGCGCATTCCCTGCCTGGAGCTTCGGAACCGGATTTTTCCGGGTATGCGTCAGGCTTATTTTCAGTTAATGAGCCAGAATTACTGGATTCCCTGCCAAACTCAGTGGGGCGCGGTTCCTGCCTTAACGAAAGACCTCTGGATAGAGCGGCTGGCCATTGAGCGGCTGGAACAACGCACAGAGAAAATCCAGGAAATGCTCGCGCGGAATACCTCCAATTGGGAAGAAACGTTTTATCAAGCCTTTGCGAGGTCATTGGGGTATCCGGCCAATGCGGATCCCTTTGAGGAGCTCGCGCGGTCGTGCCCGCTGGGGCTGCTTTCCAAAAAGCGGGATCAGTTGATGCCATTGGAGGCGTTCCTTTTCGGGCAAGCCGGGTTTTTGGAAGGCCATTTCCAAGACGACTATCCAAAGGAACTCCAAAAGGAATACCGATTTTTGCAAAAAAAGCACCGCCTCACCCCGATGCAGGGTAAGGTGTGGAAGTTTATGCGGATGCGCCCCGCTAATTTTCCTACCCTTCGGATTGCTCAACTGGCCCGCCTCGTGCATCAAACCAACCATCTGTTCGACAAGGCCATGTCCATTCAAAGCATGGAGGAATTACACCACATGCTGGAACTCAAGGTTTCTTCCTACTGGCGCACGCATTACCGGTTTGACCATCCTTCCCCTCAACAGGTGAAATCGTTTGGAAAAAGCGCCATACACAATATCCTGATCAATGCCATTGCTCCCTTGTTATTCGTTTATGGCGTGAAAGGCCATAATATGGCATTCATGGACCGGGCGATGGCGCTCCTGACCCAACTGCCGCCGGAGGACAACCACGTTGTCCGGCGGTGGGGCAGCATGGGATACCCTCCGGCCAATGCCGCGCAAAGTCAAGCCCTTCTTTATTTGAAAAAAACGTATTGCGACGAAAAGAAATGCCTGCACTGCGCGATCGGCCATACCCTCCTCAAAGGAGACGGTCAAGGCCAGTCGCTTAACGTAATGTAGGGCAGCAGGGCTTCGGCTTTAGGAAGCTGTTCGGGCTTCCCTACGTCAAGCCATACCCCTTCGTTGTGAGGAAAGGCGAGGATTTTTTCCCTGGCTGCAGCCAAAAGGTAAGTATCGATAATGGAAAAAACGGACTGTTCCTCCGGGAAATACCGAAACAACCCCGGGTCGATGACCTGAATCCCGCTAAACGCCATGGGCTGGAGCGAAGGGATTGGGCGCACCCGTTTTTCCACTCCGGTTTGCGTATTGGCCCATCCGCAAAGCTGGCCGTCCGGACCGAATAAGAAAACCCTGGAGCTTGGCCGGTTTCTGACGGCAAGGGTTGCCATGGCGCCGCTGCCCAGATGGGCTTGGTATAGGGCGCCTAGATCGAGGTCGCTAATAACGTCGGCGTTGAGTAAAATAAAGGGCTCGTCCGAAAAAAACCAAGCCGCCTTTTTTAACCCGCCGCCTGTGTCGAGCAGTTGTTCGCGTTCGTCTGAAATTTCAATTCGGATTCCGAAGTTGGACTTACTTTCCAAAAAAGAGCCAATTTGGTCTCCGAAATGATGAATATTGATCAGGATTTCGGAGCACCCAAATCGCTTTAACCGGCGAATGGCAATTTCCAGAAGAGGAATTCCGCCAACGGCAACCAAGGCTTTCGGTTTGTTATCCGTCAGGGGGCGAAGCCTGGTACCCAGTCCTGCGGCGAAGATCATTGCTTTCATACCGGTAAGATGCGCTAAGATGCTTTAAAAGCAAAGAAAAAAAATCCTGTACATTTGTCGAAGACCAAATGCATTTATGATCCAGTTTCGCCTGCTTCAATTTTTGCTAAGTCCATTTGCTTTGCTTTATGGCTTAGCCGTCGCCTTGCGCAACCTATTCTACCAGGTGGGGATACTGAAAAGCGTTTCCTTTAACTTCCCGGTCATTTCGGTTGGCAATTTATCGATGGGAGGATCCGGCAAGACGCCGCATATTGAATATTTGATCCGCCTGCTCAAGGAATATATTTATATCGCTACGCTTAGCCGCGGGTACAAGCGCAAAACAACGGGGTTTCTGATCGCCCGCCCGGAAATGAATGCCGAACAGATCGGCGATGAACCGCTCCAGTTCGTGCGAAAATTCCCCGATATTACGGTAGCCGTTGGGGAGAACAGGGCATTCGGCATCCCTCAAATTCTGAGCCTCCGCCCGCATGTGCAAACGATTTTGCTCGACGATGCCTTTCAGCACCGGGCCGTTCAGCCGGGGCTAAATATGATGCTGACCGAGTACCTGCGGCCGTTTACCGACGATTTCCTGCTGCCTTCCGGAAGGCTTCGGGAATGGAGATCCGCCTACCGAAGAGCAGACATTATCGTAGTGAGCAAATGCCCCGAGGCGATGTCCCTCCAGGAAAGAGACCGAATGCGGAACAAGATCCGCCCGCTTCCGCATCAGCGAATTTTTTTCTCTACCTATACATACGGCCAGCCGTATTTTTTGCTTAATCCGGCTTATGCCGGAGCGCTGGATCAGGAAACGGACGTATTGCTTCTGACCGGGATCGCTAATGCAGATTATCTGGCGCAACACCTCGAACCCCTTGTGGGGTCGTTGACGCATATGGAATACGAAGATCACCATTACTTTGAGGAGACCGAGTTATTCCAGATTCAGACCCGGTTTAAAAACCTGGAATCCGGACGGAAGCTGATCCTGACCACCGAAAAGGATGCCATGCGCCTGGAACTGCACCGTGCCCGGATTATGGAATTACAGCTTCCCATTTTTGTCTTGCCGGTAGAGGTCCAATTTCTTTTTGGATCGGGTCAGGAGTTCGACCAGGCCATTAAAGAATTTTTGATCCATTTTAAAATTTGACGCTTGAGTATTGCCCAGACCGTCCTATACGCATGGCTGAAGGTCGTTGTCCGGCTCTTTTTCAAGCTATACTACCCCAAGACGCTGGTCTTGGGCAAAGCGTATTTTCGCCTTGAAGGCCCCACGCTGGTGATCAGCAATCACCCCAATACGCTCATCGATCCGTTAAATGCCGCTTTCCGGGTTAGCTCTCCGGTCTATTTCCTGGCAAATGCTTCCCTTTTTAAAAAGCCGGTGGCGGCCAAGATCCTTCGCTTTCTGTACAGTATCCCGATAGAGCGCCCCAAAGATACCCACGGCAGGCCCATCGACAACAAGGCCTCTTTTGAAGCGTGCGTTGCACATTTGAAGAAAGGAAGACATCTCTATGTGGCGCCGGAAGGAGAAAGCCAAATGGAACGCCGGCTGCGCCCCTTGCGCACCGGTACCGCCAGGATCGCGCTGACAGCTGAAAATGCTTTTGGATTTTTCTCTAGGAGTCCGGATACTTCCTTTGGGCTTTACCTACTCGGCGCCGGCCAAATCCGGCACGTCGTTGGTCGTGCATGCTGGTCCGCCGATTTTGGCAAGCGAATGGGGAAGCGTTTTCCGGACCGACCCAAGAGCAGCGATAAAAGGACTTACGGAGCAAATGGAGAAAGCCATGCGTTCCCTGCTCATCAACGCCCACAATGGAGAAGAAGACCGGATGCTGGCTTGCTGGGAAAACCTCCTCCAAGTAGAAAGCCCTTTGCCTCAAGAGAAGGAATTTGCCCGAAGCCGGCAATTGCTAAAAGCCGTAAGGGCTTGGAAAGGGACAAAGACCTCAAAATTGCTGGCTTTGAGGGTAAAGACTTCCAGCTACCAGGACCTCCTTTATCGTTTGGGGGTAGCAGAAAAAGCCCTTGCTGCCCTGGAAGTTCGTACTCCGTTTTCGTATTTTTTAGCATCCCTGTATTGGCTGCCCTTTTGGTTTGCCGGATGGCTGACGCACGCAGTTCCGGTTGCCGGGATCAAAAAATTATTCCTGTTGCTCCAGATCGACCCCGAGTACCAAACTACCTTCAAATGGATGGGAGGGCTTGTGTTAATGCCCCTTTGGTATGGCTTTCTGCTGTTAGCCTGCTTCCTTACCGGATTAGCGCCCTTTTGGCTTGTCCTCCCTTCCCTGATAGCCTCCGGCTATTTTTATATGCTTCTAAAGCCCAGGTGGAAAGAACTTTATGCGATTGCAAAAGGGGCCTGGATCAGATCAACTCAACCTGAACACCTGGAAAAATGGCGCAAAGCGCGAAAGGAAATCATGGAATTGCTCTCGGATGCGCTCTAAGCCGCTCTGCCATAACGTTGGATAAAAAAGAGGGGGGAAATCTGGATGGATGATGGCAAGCCTCGTATTCCGGCTCGCGACGCTGGCGCAGTTAGCTTACTGGGCGCTGTTGTTTCGAAAACTGGCTTTCTATCGTCAGGTTAAGCCTCCTGTAGAGGAGAAAAAAGAAGCGCAGCCGCCTGTTTCCGTTGTTATTTGCGCAAAGAACGAAGAAGCAAACATCCAACAATATTTATCCCACTTCCTAAATCAAAAATACCGTTCATTCGAAGTAGTGGTCGTTAATGATGGTTCTACGGACAATACCTGGTCCAGGTTATTGGAATTTCAAAAAAAATATTCGAATTTGGTCCCCGTTAATGTGCCTTTTGCTACTCCCCCCGGCAAAAAAACCGCCCTTAGTCTGGGCATTGCACATGCAGCACACGATTTGCTTCTGTTAAGCGACGCCGATTGCCGGCCTTCCAGTCCTTTTTGGATTGAGAAAATGCAGCAGTCGTTACCGGAAGAAAAGCAAATCGCCCTGGGCTTCAGCCCGTATGAGAAAGAGCAAGGCTTTTTAAATTTGTTTATCCGCTTTGAGGCCGTTTACACCGCTGTTCAATATGTCAGTTTCGCGTTAGCCGGGTTCCCCTATATGGGAGTTGGCCGGAATTTGATGTACCGAAAATCCGTTTTTACCGCTAACAACGGGTTTTCCGGCCATCATCATCTGGCGTCCGGAGACGATGATCTGTTTGTCAACGCGGTGGCATGCAAAGATAATACAGCGGCCGTTCTCGAGCCGGATACGTTTGTTTACACGAAACCCAAACGAACCTGGTCGGGCTACTACTACCAAAAAACGAGACATTTTTCCACCGGAGCGCATTACCAGCGGCTGCACAAGCTGTTGCTGGGAGGATTAGCCCTGAGCCATTTCGTTCACTACCTGGCTTTGGGCCTCCTGTTGTGCGCTCCCTGGGAACGCCAGAACGCATTCATTTGGTTTATGGCGCGGATGCTGGTAGTAGCTGGATTGTACTTCAAGATCCTGAAAAGGTTGAAACACCAGGACCTTTGGCCCTGGATACCGCTGTTGGATGCGCTGATCCCCATCTACTACCTGATTTTCGCGCCGAATATTTTTTTCGGCAAAAACAGGACATGGAAGCAGTAGCGCCCAAGTTGGCAAAAAAGAATTTCCAGGCAGACGATCAACGCCTCATTTTTCAGGCGATCGAGGGTAACCAGCAGGCATTTACCTGTCTGATGGAACGGTATCAGTATTCCGTCAACCGGACCATCCGGAAAATGGTCGCCAATAAAGAAGACGCAGAAGACCTCACCCTGGAAGCGTTCGGCAAAGCGTTTCATAATTTGGGAAGCTACCGCCCCCATTATGCGTTCAGTACCTGGCTGTTTCGCATTGCCATCAATCATTGCATTGACTACCTTCGCAAGAAACGCCTTCCCTGCCTGCCCATAGACCTTTCGCCAGACGGAGGCTTCGGGGAAGATTTTTCCCATGCGCTCCCTTCCAATACCCTGGACCCGGAAGAGATCATCATTCGCGCACAGCGCCTGGAACTTATGAGGGCATTGATGCACCGGTTAAGCCGCCGCAACCGGCTCATTTTGGAGATGCATTATTTTGAAGGATTGTCCTACGAAGAAATTTCCCGGGAGATGGACGTGCCAATCGGAACGGTGAAGGCCCAACTCCATCGGGCACGGGAAGCCATGTCGGTGCTGATTGTCAAAACCGGCGCCGGGCTGGGAACATTCCGAAAGGTTCCGCTTGCGGTTTCTTCTTGATTTTTATTCTGAAATTCTCCCTGCCTGTTTAGGAGACCTGAGCAGTATTCGTTAAATTGAGGTTTTGAATCATCAAGATATTCCGATATGTCCACCTTAACAGGCGCCAGTAAACAAATTACTTCCTTTTCTCCCCCGGCCCGCCGGTTGATGGGTCCCGGCCCTTCCGATATTCATCCCAGAGTGATGGCGGCCCTTTCCCGCCCTACGATAGGGCATCTGGATCCCGAGTTTGTCCGTATGATGGATGAAGTGAAAGAATTGACCCAATACGCGTTCCAGACCCAAAACCGGCTCAGCATGGTGGTTTCCGCCCCCGGCACGGCAGGAATGGAAACGGCGTTTGTCAATCTCGTGGAACGCGGAGAAAAAGTCATCGTATGCCGAAACGGCGTTTTTGGCGGACGGATGCTGGAAAATGTCCTCCGGTGCGGAGGCGTCCCCGTTATCGTCGATGACACCTGGGGCAAACCGGTGGACCCGGAAAAAGTGCAAGCTGCTTTTTCAAGCCATCCGGATGCCAAAATCCTTGCTTTTGTGCATGCCGAAACGTCCACAGGGGCTCGGTCTGATGCAGAAACCTTATGCCAATATACTCCGGAAGCCAAAAGTGCTTATCCTGCGTCCCGGGGTTGTCCCCCATTACGTTCAGCCCGGCAGCCGTGGAAAAGATCCAATCCCGAAAGACCATCGTGCAGAGCTGGTTCCTGGATCTCAACCTGGTGATGCAATATTGGGGCGACGGCCATTCCAAACGCACCTACCACCACACCGCTCCGGTGAATGCGCTGTACGCTATGCACGAAGCGCTCCTTATGCTCCGGGAAGAGACGCTCGAGAACAGTTGGGAACGGCACGCGCGCCAGCACCAGCGCCTGAAAATAGGATTGGAAGCCCTGGGATTCCGGTTTCTTGTCGACGAGCCTTATCGCCTGCCTCAACTCAATTCGGTGTTCCTGCCGGAGTATGCGGGAGAAGAAAGCCACCTGCGCAAACGCCTGTTGAATGAATTCAGCCTGGAAGTTGGCGGAGGGTTAGGTGATCTGACCGGTAAAATATGGCGAATCGGCTTAATGGGACATACGGCTCAACCCGACAAGGTGGATTTCCTGCTGGAAGCGTTGAGTGAATTGCTTCATTGAAAAAAAGGCTGTAACTATTTAGCTCTGGTCTGGAAACGCATTTTCTCCCTTCGTTTTCCCGTCCCTAAAGGGGCGAAGGAGAAACGACGGTATCCTTTAGGGTAGGGGCTAATCCACTTTTCGCAGGCAACAGCTTTTTGGATAGAGCTTGCCGTCATTTTTGAGGATTTGTCCTGCCGGAATAAATCCTCTTGCAGGGCATAGCGGGTAAATAATGCTTTGGCGGCCGGCAATCGTTCCCGGGAATAAAACAGCGTTGCATCCGATCTCGGCAAAATCTCCGATCAGCCCTCCGAGCTTATTCAGCCCCGTATCTCTTTTGGTCCCATCCGAAAGCTGGACGAAAATCATATCGCCCGCCGCTTTGAAGTTGGATAGAATAGCCCCGGCGCCCAGATGGGCTTTATACCCGAGGATAGAATCCCCCACATAGTTGAAATGAGGTACCTGAACCCCGTCAAACAGGACCGCGTTTTTGACTTCGGTTGAATTGCCCACCACAACCTCATCGCCCAGCAGCACGTTTTCGCGGATAAACGCTGCATGCCGGATATCGCAGTTTCTGCCGATGATAGCCGGGCCTTTTAGTAAAGCGGTCGATTCAATGCGGGTACCCTCCCCTACCCATATTCCCGGGGCCAGTTCCCGGTAACCGGAGGGCAACTCCGCAATCAGCGAAGAAAGGATGCCGCCCAATGCGGGCAGGATCTCCCAGGGATAATGCACAGATTCCAGAAACGGGCGGCTGAGGCTGTGCTGGAGATCAAAAAGGGATTCCGTCAGGCCATGCATTCCAAATTATTTTCCGGACACCAGCACCCATGGCTCTTCCGGAGAATGTTCATGCTCCAGGCGGTAGTACATCTTGACAAAGCGGGCAGCCACGGCAACCAGATCCTTGGTTTCCAGCAAGATACTAAAAAACAGAATACAGTTGCGCGGACTGTACTGGTCTTCTTTGATGCCTTTGGTCTGCAAAGCAAGCAATTGCTCGATTTCTTCCAACAAACTTTTTTTGAACTGCTTTATGTCCTTCATTGGCCCAAAGTCTTTCGTTTGCAGCACAAGGATGCATTTGTCCAAAAATTCGTTCAAACGCACTGCAATATGCTCCAGTCTTTCCTGTTGTTCTTTTTCCAGGGGCGCCAGTACATCCTCCACGTGTTCCCGGGCAGCATCCGCAACCAGACTGGCGGATTGGATAAAGTCCTGCATGAGGTCGTACGCCAGTAAATAGGTGCGGCTACCTTCGGCAAGCTCTTCTTCTACCCGCTTCATGGAACCGTAGAAGGCATATCGAAACTCTTCATTCTCGGTTTTTACCTTGCCCATCGCCGCTTTGGCCTTGCGTAACTGGGCCCGGTCTTCCTTGGACAACCCACGAATGGAGATCTGATATGCTTCGCCCACAGCTTTCATGGTCTCGCCAATGGATTGGGCGGTATCGTGGATGATCTGCCGGGCAGGGATAATCTCCGATTTGCGGGTAGCTTCCAAAAGCCTTTCCCGTTTTTGTTCCCGCTTGCGGTGAATGACGAAGGTATAGTAGAACGACATCACAACCAGCCCAATCAAAATGAAAACGCCCGTTAAACCTCCCGTGGCCATAACCGCCGCAAAAAAGCCAGAAACCGCAAACGCGATAAATGCCGTCAGGAACCACCCCAGCAGCACGCTGACGACCCCGGATACCCGGAATACCGCATTGTCGCGGCCCCATGCCCCGTCGGAAAGGGAAGAGCCCATGGCTACCATGAAGGTCACGTAGGTAGTAGAAAGCGGCAGTTTCATCGAAGTGGCAAAAGCGATCAAAACGCTCGAAACCGTCAGGTTAACCGAAGCGCGCACCAGATCAAATGCGGGAGCGTCGTTGGGATTTTCGCGTTTCCATTATCTCCATTCATCGGAACCACCCGGAACCTGGATTCAATTTTTTCCTTCCACTTGTTGGGTAAAATAGCGGAAGCCGCATTCAATCCGGTAACCGTACGCACCAGCCAGCGAGCGACCAGGTTGGAATTAAATCGCTCCAATCCCTCACTTTGGCGGCCAAGGCTTACTTCTGTATCGGTTACCGTGCGCGCTTTTTTGGACAACCAGAGGGTAATCACCATGATCAAACCCGCAGGAAGCAACATATAGGTGTTAGCCGGGTAAGCTGCGGCGAGGGATTCCATTAAATAGCTGTTGGCATCCGCGCCGCTGCGCATCCAATCCCGATAAGATTCAAAACCGGCAACCGAAGGGCCAATAAAATTGACCAGGTCATTGCTGGCAAACGCCATAGCCAGAGCAAAAGTCCCGGCCAGAACAACGATTCTCAGGATGTTCACCTTGGTAAACTGAAGAATCAAGAACATGAGTACACTCCAGAACAGAAATGTGCCCAGCATCAGCATGCCCGTTCTGGCTTCTACCCAATGGAGGAAATCGCCGGAAACAAAGGATGCCCCTTTTAATCCCTTGAACAAAAGGAAGTAACTGATGGCCGTCAGGGATATTCCCGCCCAAATCACCCCGACGGTTTTGAGCCGCCGCTGATAATCAAAAGAAAAGATCAAACGGGCCAGATACTGAACGAGCATCCCCACCGTAAACGCAACCCCCACCGAAACAAATATTCCGGTAATGATGGTCAGGGCATTTTCAGAATTGATATACTGCCCAATTTGCCCAAGCCCTTCGCCATTGCTCAGCACCTTAAATGCCGCCATAGCAACCGATGCGCCCAGCAATTCAAAAACAATAGAAACGGTGGTAGAGGTAGGAAGGCCAAAGGTGTTGAAAAAGTCCAGCAACACAATGTCCGTAAACATCACCGCCATAAAGATGACCATCACCTCCGCGAAGGTGAAGAACTCCGGATTAAATATCCCTTTGCGGGCCACTTCCATCATGCCTCCTGCGAAAAGAGCGCCGAAGAATACCCCAAACGATGCGACGATCATGATCGTCCGGCCGCGAACCGGCTTTGGAACCGATCGCGGAATTGAGAAAATTCACGGCGTCGTTGGCAACGCCGACAATCAGGTCGGTAGCCGCCAGGGCAAAAAGAACAATAACAAAGAAAAAGAAAATACTCATTTTCGGGAAGTTAGGTTGGTTGAACTCTTTGGGCGGAAAATTACCCCGGCAATGTTAACTACATATTAATCCTACCGGTCTTTCCAACGTTTAAGGCCCTCGCCCAGGAAAAAATCGCGATCGCCGGAGGCGGAATGGCTGCAAACACCCCGCCTTTCATAAAAACTTGCACAACCTGACACCCAGGCTTTATTAATCATCTGATTTTAACGATATTTGCGCCGCTAATTGCGGGGCAGCCCCCCCGGAGTAATTCCTAAAAATCAACGAACCATGGCAGGCGAAAAGATCATTTTTTCAATGGAAGGCGTAACCAAAACCTTCCCCCCCAATAAGCAGGTGCTAAAAAACATCTGGCTTTCTTTCTTCTACGGCGCCAAAATTGGGGTGCTCGGTTTGAACGGCTCTGGTAAATCTACCCTGCTCAAAATCATTGCAGGCCTGGACCAGAACTACCAGGGCAAGATCACCTTCGACGGGTCGTATAAAATCGGCTACCTGGAACAGGAACCTACCCTCGACGAAAGCAAAACCGTGCGGCAAATCGTCGAAGAAGGCGTCCAGCCGATTGTCGACATGCTCAAAGAATACGAGGACATCAACCTGAAGCTGGCAGAACCCATGGACGACGACGAGATGATGCGCATCATCGACCGCCAGGGCGAGCTCATGGAAAAACTCGACCACTCCAACGCCTGGGAACTCGACTATCGCCTCAATACCGCAATGGAAGCGCTCCGCTGCCCGGAAGAAAACACCCCTATTCAGATTTTATCCGGAGGCGAGCGGCGCAGGGTCGCCCTCTGCCGGCTGCTGCTGAGCAACCCCGATATTCTCCTGCTCGACGAACCTACCAACCACCTCGACGCCGAATCCGTCGATTGGCTGGAACAATACCTGAAAAATTTCCCGGGAACCGTCATCGCCGTCACCCACGACCGCTACTTCCTCGACAATGTCGCGGGCTGGATCCTCGAGCTCGACCGCGGAGAAGGAATCCCCTGGCAGGGCAATTATTCTTCCTGGCTGGAGCAAAAAGCCAAGCGCCTGGAGCAGGAAGAAAAGACCGAGAGCAAACGCCGCAAAACGTTGGAGCGGGAGTTGGATTGGATCCGGATGGCGCCCAAAGCGCGCCAGGCCAAGGGCAAAGCGCGTTTGAATGCGTATGAAAAACTGGCCCAGGAGGAAGTCAAGGAGAAAGAAGCCAAGCTGGAGATCTACATCCCAACCGGCCCCCGCCTGGGCGACAAAGTGATCGACCTGAACGACATTTCCAAGTCGTTCGGCGACCGGGTTCTTTTTGAAAACCTGAATATTTCGATCCCCAAAAACGCCATCGTGGGCATCATTGGGCCGAACGGGGTCGGAAAAAGTACCCTTTTCCGCATCATTATGGGCCAGGAAAAAGCAGACTCCGGAGACGTTGTCATCGGGGATACCGTTCAGCCCTCCTACGTCGATCAAAGCCACAAGGAATTGCAGGACACCGAAAAAACCGTATTTGACGTAGTTTCCGGCGGACAGGACCTCATTGTAGTCGGCAAAGCGACCATTAATGCCCGGGCCTATTTAAGCCGATTCAATTTCAGCGGCCCCGACCAGCAGAAAAGAATCAGCATGTTGTCCGGAGGTGAGCGCAACCGCGTTCATCTGGCGATGACCCTGAGGGAGGGAGGCAACGTACTGCTACTCGATGAGCCTACCAACGATATCGACATCAACACCCTTCGGGCCCTGGAAGACGCGCTGGAAGATTTCGCGGGTTGCATCCTCGTCATTTCTCACGACCGCTGGTTTATCGACCGGCTCGCGACCCATATTCTCGCTTTCGAGGACGATTCTCAGGTCGTTTTCTTCGAAGGGAACTACACGGATTATGAACAGATGAAAAAAGAACGGCTCGGAGACGTCACCCCGCACCGGCCCCGGTTTAAGAATGTGATCAACCGGTAAGGATTACCGTCCACTCTTCCATTTAATATTGCACCCCCCGCTGGGGTATTGCACCTCCCTTACGGGCTGCCCTGCCAGAACAGCATCCAGGGCAGCCCGAAGGTCCGCCCCGCTGAGCGGAATTTCGTTCTTCGGCTTCGATCCGTCCAGCCTACCCCGATAAACCAGCGACAAATTGCCGTCGTAAAGGTAAAAATCAGGAGTACAGGCGGCATCGTAGGCTTTTGCCACTTCCTGGGTTTTGTCGTAGAGGTAGGGGAAGGTGTATCCCGCTTCGAGGGCGGTATCTTTCATTTTATCCGGTCCATCCTGCGGATAATGCTCCACATCGTTGGAACTGATTCCAACAAAGCCAACGCCCTGAGGGCTGTAATCCCGAACGATCCGCACGATCTCCGGGTTAATGTGAATTACATAGGGGCAGTGATTGCAAAGAAACATCACGAGCGTTGCCTTTTCGCCAGCGACGTCCCTAAGCCGCAGGACTTTCCCGGACACCGTGTCGGGGAGTTCAAAATTGGGAGCTTTTGACCCAAGGGGCAGCATATTGGATTCCGTGAATGCCATGGATTGGTTCGGTGTTTGGGTTGAAAATCGTTTAATCAAGTTCAGGAAAGTAGCAGATTGCAGAAGCCGGTCACCTGCATACCGGATTAATGCCAAGAACATATTTTTGAACGATCCCAATTTCTGCGGCTGTGTTTGCACCCTCAAATCCGGAGATCATGTCGTTCTTCAGGCTTTGTCTGGCTAGTTCCGTCAGCGTTTTGGATACCGGCATATAGGACCAATGCCATTGCTCTTCGTTATACCCAAAGAGCCGGTCCTTTCCCTTGGGGGAGTAGGGCTGGCAGAATCCATACGCGGCGCCGTTCGCCGTGAGCCAGTCGTGAATTTTCTTCCCTTCTCCGGATCGAAACCATTCCGGGTTCAGGTCGTTCAGGTCCATATCCGTGCCCCAATGGTGGCGGGAAGAACCCGGCATGGAGCTGTATTCCAGGATTTTCAACGCTCTCTCCACGGGGTCGGGATAGGCTTCGGAGGCGTTTTTTCCATTTTCGATCCATCGGGCGCCTGTCCATTTGGCCTCCCAGATCCCTTTTTGGGCGTCGAAATTGCGGGCGGCGGAAATGATGCGGAGACGAATCCCGTCTTTAAGCGCCGCAGCATACATTTTTTTGAAGGCATCGTAAACATCGCGGCGCAGGAACATCCCCTTGCGGGAGGCATGTTCGAGGTTGATTTCCACGAAATCCGGATGGGAAGCCGGGTCAAATTTTCCCATCAAATAGGAAAGGTCAAACACCGGCGTTTGCTCCGGAGAAGAGGCAGATACGGAAGAAGGCCCTGCGTTCGTAGTGGCTGCAGCAAAAGGCCGGCGGTCGGGTTTTTTATCCTGAGCGCAAGAAACCAACAGGAAGGAAAGACAAATAGCAACAAAGCGTTTCATAGAGAACGGAGAAAAGGTTAGTAATCAAATTTCATTTGTTCCTGAGGAAATCCAAAGAGGTATTTTTCCTTGATCAGACCGGCAACTTTAGGAGAAACGCTGCTTTCCCACCCTGGTTCACCATTCCGTATTTTAGCAAGGACCTCTTTGGAGAAAATATGGAGCACATTGGGGTCAAAATGAGCAATATCCACGATTTGCCGGTTGTCGAGCACGTGCTGAAACAGGAATTTCACGCCTTCAGGTATCGGCATATTCTGGACGGTCATCAGTTCCTCACTGCCTTCTTGTAGTGCCGGATAAACATAAATTCGGAGATTTTTGGCAAACAGTTCCCCAAACGCGGTGAGCAAGCGGCCGTCCTGGTTGTCGTAATACGTTTTGCTGATCATTTCCAGCAGCGCCTGGACTCCAAAAACCAGTCCAACGGGCTCTACGCGGTAATCGCTGAGGTATTCGGCCACCTGATGATGCGCGGAACAGTTAGAGAGCAAAACGGTATACCCTAGCGCGTTCAGAAGTTCGGCCCGGTCCTGGAAGTCTTTTTCGTCCAGTTCGCCTTCCGCGCATAAGTTGTCGAGGGCAATTTCCACAAACAGCGCGCTTCGCTTAGGGTCTATCCCCGGCACGCTTCGGAAAGACTGGTATCCGGATTTGATCATATCCATATTGACCAGCGTGGGGGGCCGAAAACTCCCGGGAACGATCAGCACGTGCTTTTTATACAGGAATTCGGAAGCATGGATATTGCGGCCATCCGCCCCAAACATCGCCACATCCGTTAGCTGGTGCTTGACGAGGTATAAGCTGAGCAGCCGGTTGTCTACCTGCTCGAAATCGGGCCCGGTTAGGCGGACCATGTCGATCTTGACCCGCCCTCTCAGGCTGTCGAGCAGAGATTGAAGCATAGTTTCGGGCTCCGTATAGTACCGGAAACAAGCATAGATCAAGTTGACCCCCAAAATCCCGATGGCTTGCTGCTGGAGTTGATTGTCGTTGTCGAGCATGCGGACGTGAAGCACCAGGTCGTTGGGACGGCCATCGGGCTGAAGCTGGAAACGGATTCCCAGCCATCCGTTGCCTTTGATCGTCTTCTGGAAATTAATAGCCGCTACGGTATCCGCAAAAACAAAGAAGTTGCATTCAGGACGTTCGTTGCGCAACCGCCTATCCATCAGGTCGTACTCGTGGTCCAGCATTTTATACAGGCGGCTTTCGCATACATAGCGGCCGCTGGGTTCCGGTCCGTAGATCTCGTCGGAATACGTCTTATCGTAGGCCGACATCGTTTTAGCGATGGTGCCTGCCGCTGCGCCCACCTGAAAGAAATACCGGGCTACTTCCTGGCCAGCTCCGATCTCGGCAAACGTGCCGTAAATGGTGTTGTCGAGATTGATCTCCAGAGCCTTCTGATCCGTTTCCAGCAATTTGCGCATAGGTTGGTACAGGTTGTAAGACAAAAGTAGGCAAAACCCAGGTTGTGCGCCAAAGAACGCTCCTTTCTTCTCCCCAATAATGAACGAATTTGGGCAATCAACTGTTGAAAAACCGACTGATGGAGGAATATTCTATAACTTTGCCGAAATGAGAAGGACGCCTTTCGCCTGGCGCAGGCCGTTCCGTCTTTGGTAACCATTGACCACTTTTTATGTTTCCGGAATACGATGTAATCGTCGTGGGCGCTGGACACGCTGGCTGCGAAGCGGCTGTAGGCGCTGCAAACCTGGGGTCCAGGGTTCTGTTGGTGACGATGAATATGCAGACAATAGCCCAAATGTCCTGCAATCCCGCTATGGGCGGGGTGGCCAAAGGACAGATTGTGCGCGAGATTGACGCGTTGGGAGGCTATTCAGGCATCGTAACGGACCATACGATGGTTCAGTTCCGGCTACTCAACCGTTCCAAAGGCCCCGCGATGTGGAGCCCTCGCGCTCAGAGCGACCGCATGCTGTTTGCCCGAAAATGGCGTACGATGCTGGAGGAACACCCGTTGATTGACTTCTGGCAGGAAATGGTGAACGGGCTGATCGTCCACGATGGAAGGATAAAAGGAGTGCGTACCGGTATGGGGCTGGAGATCCCGGCCAAGGCCGTAGTGCTTACCAACGGCACCTTTCTCAACGGCGTGATCCATATCGGGGAAAAGCAAATGGGCGGCGGCCGGGCCGGCGAAAGCGCTGCCCGGGGCATCACCGAACAACTCATCGAACTGGGCTTCGAAGCGGGACGCATGAAAACGGGCACTCCTCCCCGGGTCGACGGGCGCTCCCTGAATTACGACGTAATGGAAATACAGCCCGGCGACGAAGACCCGGGTAAATTCTCGTTCACGGATACGCCCAAACTCCTTCGCCAGCTCCCCTGCCATGTAACCTATACCAGCCCGGAAGTGCACGAAATCCTGCGCACCGGATTCGACCGTTCGCCGATGTTCAATGGACGAATCCAGGGTACCGGTCCCCGGTATTGCCCTTCGATTGAAGATAAGATCGACCGGTTTTCCGACCGCGACCGCCATCAGCTCTTTGTCGAGCCCGAAGGCTGGGATACCTGCGAGATCTATGTCAACGGGTTTTCGTCTTCGCTTCCGGAAGATGTTCAGTTCAAAGCCCTGCGCAAAATCCCCGGCTTTGAGCAGGCGAAAATGTTCCGGCCCGGATACGCCATTGAATACGATTACTTCCCACCGACCCAGCTCAGCCTTGCCCTGGAAACGCATTTGGTCAAGAACCTTTTTTTTGCGGGGCAGATCAACGGCACCACCGGATATGAGGAAGCGGCAAGCCAGGGGCTGATGGCCGGCATCAATGCGCACCTGGCCATCCGGGAAGAAGAGCCGTTTATCCTCAAACGCTCGGAAGCCTATATCGGCGTGCTGATCGACGACCTCGTAACCAAAGGCACCCAGGAACCTTACCGGATGTTCACCTCCAGGGCAGAATACCGGATCCTTTTGCGCCAGGACAATGCCGACCTGCGCCTGACCCCACATGCCTACCGCATGGGCATCCGCGGCGCCGATGAACGCATGGACCGGGTGCGCCAAAAGGAGGCGGCTGCCGCCTCTATCCGGGGTTTCCTGGAGTCGTACAGCGTGGAGCCCGGCCAGATTAACGGGGTACTCGAAGCCTACGGCAGCGCCCTGGCCCGCCAAAAAGTCAAACTGGACAGCATCCTGGTGCGCCCCAATATCGCCCTGCAATCCTTGAGAGAAGCGTTGCCGGAACTGCAGGCTTTTCTTCAGAACGTTCCTGCAGAATTTGCCGATCTCGCAGAGATCAATATGAAATACGAAGGGTATATTCGCAAAGAGCAAGAAATGGTCGGCAAAATGAACCGCCTGGAAGAGGTGCGCCTGCGGGACAATTTTGATTATTCCCAGGTCAGTTCCTTGTCCAAAGAAGCCCGGGAAAAACTATCCCGGATGCGGCCGCGCACGATTGGCCAGGCAAGCCGGATCAGTGGGGTTTCCCCGGCAGATATCAGCGTATTGCTGGTCTTTATGGGAAGATAACGTTAGGAAAAAACCACTTCAAAAACCATACGATATGTTGTACACCATACTCCAACACGCCCATTCCGGCTTTCGGTGGGTGGTTCTCCTGCTCCTGGTAGCCGCTGTGATCAACGCATTGCTCAAATGGCGGGGCGGCAAATCTTTCAGCGCCGGTGATAAACGCATTGGCTTACTCGCGATGACCATGACACACCTCCAGTTTCTGTTTGGCATCGTGCTGTTCTTCATCAGCGAAAAAGTCGTCTTCTCTGCCGAGTCTATGAAAATCGCTATGAACCGGTTTTTCCTGGTGGAGCATCCCACCCTCATGCTCCTGGCCGTTATCCTGATCACGATTGGCTATAGCCGGGCAAAGAAAGCGGGTAGCGACTCATCCAAGTTCCAGCGTACGTTCTGGTTCTTCCTGGTTGGATTAGTCCTTATTCTACTGGGCATTCCCTGGCCCTCCATGGGTTACGGAACAGGCTGGTTCTAACCTTTAGGCATTTTACGCACTACGGGACATTTTCGTTTTCCGGGCATCCTGACCTTCCTGGTTTGGCAAACTCGCTCCAAAAATGTCCCACAGTGCAGATATTTTTATTTTTATAAATTATCAGAATTATTTTTTTGCTAAAAGCCTGAAAACCGCACATTTCATCTGGTTTTCAGGCTTTTTTTTGTTTTTATTCGGAAATAAAACGCCTAACCTCTATACTTGTCATTCCTTTTTTATTTATCTTGCACTTGTCTTTGAGCGCATATCTCCTACATACCATTCCATTATTACTTCCTTGTCATTATTCCATCTTGCGGATTGAGTAATCTGTTTGTATGCATGACGCAAATGGGGTTGGGAATTCCGACCCTTTCCAACGTCAGCATATCAGGTTACATGTGACGTAGCGGGCAGCCTCCCCCGGGTATGCCATTTTCCATTTTTATCTCCCTGGACTTGCGGCAGGGAATTGGTCCTCTTTGGCAGCGCCATCCAAAGAGGCTGGATTTTATTGGCTTTTATTCCCGGAATCTCTTGTTTTTTTTTAAATAATGAACATAATCTCATGAAAACGCAATTAGCCCAAAACTTTTGGCGGGAGGGATTATGCTGGACCATTGCCGTAATAATAGCCAGTATTTCCTTCTCTCCCGATGCAGGCGCCTCTTCTTCCCTGCGCTTACGGATGACTCCCGGTTCTACGTCGGAACTTCTGTTATCCGCTGATTTGCCTGACAAAGACCCTCAGGTTCAAATCTATATTCAACGATTTCTCACCTTGGGTCGGGTGGAAACGGAACATGCGCTGGGCCGGGCGCAGTACTATTTCCCCATGATTGAGCCTTACCTTCAGGAGGCCCACCTTCCCAATGCCTTGAAATACCTCCCGCTGGTGGAGTCCACCTTGTTGCCGGGGGTGACCTCGCCTTCGGGAGCCGCCGGCATCTGGCAAATCATGCCCAGTACGGCCGATTATTTTGGATTGAAAATTACCCCTGCGCTGGACGAGCGCCGGGATCCCCACCGCTCTACCCAAGCTGCGGTAAGCTTATTGGCCATGCTGCACGATCAGTTTTGCGACTGGCATTTGGCGCTGGCAGCTTATAATTGCGGGCCGGGAAGAGTACGCAAAGCGATCCGGAAGGCAGGTACCCGGAATTACGATCAACTGAAGGCATTCCTTCCGCTTCAGACCCGAAACTACATCTCCAAGTTTGTCGCTATGGCTTATGTTGCCAATCATTATGACCAATACGGCCTGACCCCAAAGTACCCCGCCGATTTGTCGGGGCCCACCCAAGTCCTCGCTATCGAAGGCGCATTAAACCTGGAAGAGCTCGCTCAGCAAAGCGGCGCTCCATTAAAAACGCTTAGAAAACTGAATCCTTCCTATCTTTCGAATCAGTTACCCCCTTTAAAAGACCAAGGGCGCTACCTCGTGTACCTTCCGCAGGAAGACGTTAAAAACTATTATATTTCTTTGGGGAAGGAAGAGGCGCTTCAACAGGCCGATCACTCCCAATATTTGGGCCCTCCCCTGACAGCCGCTTCCTTACCCACGTTTACCCCGCCTTCGGTAATCGGCACAGGCTATCACCAACCCGATTTGCCGGCGTCTCCGAAAAGGCCCAGGACCCTGTTCTCCAAATATTTTATCCGCCGGTGGCCGAATGGCCTGGCGTAGAAGGGAAAAATGTGCTCTTAATCCCGATTATAGGAAGCCTCGTCATCTTTCAGTGGGAGGTTGCGGCGAAACGCGCAGCCGAGGTCCATCTGGGATTCCGTTTTCTGAACCCCCTTAATGTGATCAATTTTTTCGTAGAGTAGCTTTCTCAGGTGGTCGCTGCTTTTTGCCACGATCCGGATATAAAGGGTGTAGGTCCCGGTAACATAGTAACATTCCGTCACTTCGGGGATCTTTTTAAGCGCCTCGATGATCTGTCCGGAATCCGAATCTTCCCGAAGCACTAATCCGGTGAAGGCGCTCCATTCATACCCCAGTTTTTTCTCATCCAGCACAATGCTCATTTTTTCGAGCACGCCGATTTGCCTCAGGCGGGTTACGCGTTGATGCACCATCGTATTGGAAATACCCAAATCGGATGCGATCTGGGAAAACGCTTTACGGGAATCCCGGTCCAGTTCCCGAAGGATGAGCCGGTCATAATAATCGAGCAAGTCGTTGTTTGGCATATAGGCAAAAGAGAAATAAGGCTTCTAAAATAGCAATTGTTTTCTTTGTGCAATTACCTGTTTTAGTCTCGGATTTCATGACTCCCTGGATTTCGCGCGACGGTATCATGCTGTGTATCCTGCTGGACGCGCTGAGTCCTGTTCCTGGTACCTCCTACAAAGGCCTGATTGATGCAATGGGCTTTGTGAGGCGTAAGGGAGGCCTGAGGGAATCAGAGGTAGGGGATTAACGCTGTTTTCCCTTGCCCGGTGGTATAGGGAAGGAGGATTCGGGCAACTAGCCCAAGGTAGTGCCGAATTTGCTCCTGAATAGAAAGCTGGCGGTACGATACCGTTGCCTCAGAGATCCAAAACCTGGCGATCAATGCCAGAGAAGACACTAAAAAGGTCAGGTCGTTTTCAGAGGCAAGCAAAATTTGGTCATTTTTCTGCAAAGAAAGCAGGTTAGCGCGAAGGGCAGCATTCCGTGTTGCTTCCGTCTCCCCATAGCGCTTGGCCATGATCGGATTTTGTTCGAGCAAATGAACGAAGCTCAGCAGAATACAGCGGTAGCGGGTTTGGTTTTCAAAGGTCTTCTCCAACATCTCCATGAAACCAGTCATATCCAGACGGTCTACCTTTCGGATGGTATTGGAATTTAATTCACCCAAGTCAAGCGATAATTGGTTCACCAAATGGTCTTTTGTCGGAAAGTAATAGGTGATGTTACTCACCCGGATGCCTAAATGAGCTGCCAATTCCCTTAAGCCCACGTATTCAATTCCGTGTTCGTTGAACAGTTCCAACGCCTTGGAAACGATGCGTTCTTTTGTTTTCATAAAAAATTTGGACAATGTCCAAATTTAGATAATTTTGCTTAAAATCCACCACAATGAAAATAGAACTTCCTCACACCATTGAGAATTGCGTTGGCGAAAAAATCAACTTTCGGAAAATCATTTCCGAACCCGCAGGGGGCAAGGTCCTACTCTACGCTTCCTGCGAACCTGGCTGCGGGCCGGCGATGCACGTCCATTTCAAGCAAGACGAATCGCTAACGGTCGTAAAAGGGAGAATGGGATTTCTGATTCTTGGCGAAGAACCCAAAGAAGCAGGAGTTGGGGAAACGGTCCTCTTCAAAAGAGGAACTCCGCATAAATTCTGGAGCGCCGGAACCGAGCCTTTGGAATGTGAAGGATGGATCCAGCCCGTAAACAGCGTAATTTACTACCTGTCCAAATTATACGCTGCCCAAAACAAATCCGGGAAAGGGCAGCCTGAAGCATTTGACTCGGCCTATTTGCTCCTGAGGTATAAAAGCGAGTACGATCTTCCGGAAATACCGGCCTTTGTCAAATCGGTCATCCTCCCGATAACCTATGCCATTGGCCGATTGACAGGGAAATACAAACACTTTGAAGGCGCGCCTGAACCCTTGAAATAAGCAGCAACCCGGATTATTGACCCGCCGGCGCCCCATTTGTGACCGCCAAAAATACGCCTATCTCCTCCCACAGGGAGCGGCTGCCATCCCTAATGCGCATACCTTACCGTATGCAGAGTAGAAAGCTTTATGCTATGGTGCGCATAAAATTTCAAACGAACCCCTACCTTTAGTCTTCTAAAACTTAAGGCGTGAGGTATAATCTAAAAGAGTTTACCCCAAAACTGGTCACTCTGATCAAGGAGGGCATTGGGAAAGAACAGCTTTTCAAAGATATCAGTTCGGGGGTCATCGTAGGGATTGTGGCGCTGCCATTAGCTATTGCATTTGCTATAGCCTCCGGCGTTTCGCCGGAGAAAGGGCTGGTCACTGCGGTAGTTGGCGGTTTTTTGATCTCTGCATTAGGCGGAAGTAAGGTCCAGATCGGAGGCCCCACGGGAGCTTTTATCGTGATCGTTTACGGAATTGTTCAGCAATACGGCTTTAATGGCCTGGTCATTTCGACTTTCCTTGCGGGGTTCATTATTATCCTTTTGGGATTGGCACGTCTCGGGAATCTGTTAAAATTTATCCCGCATTCGCTGATTGTCGGGTTCACATCGGGTATTGCGATCATCATTTTCACATCTCAGATCAAAGATTTTCTGGGATTACAGACCGGCGCTTTGCCCGCCGGGTTTTTGGACAAATGGAAAACGTTTTTTCAAAACATCCAGTCGGTCAATTTCTATGCGGTTGGGGTTGCCCTCGTCACGATTCTGGTCACACAGTATACCAAGAAAATCACGACCCGGGTTCCTGGACCTTTCCTGGCTATCCTGGTTGGCACGTTGGGGGTTCTGGTTTTTCAACTTCCCGTGGAGACCATATCCTCCAAGTTTGGGCAAATTTCCGGGGCTATTCCGGCGCCCAAATTACCCAAAGTAGATTTCGAAACCATTCAGCATTTGATCGAACCCGCGTTTGCCATCGCGTTGCTCGGAGCGATAGAAAGCCTGCTCTCGGCGGCCGTTGCCGATGGGATGATCGGCGGCAGGCACCGGTCGAATATGGAACTCGTCGCTCAGGGGATTGCCAATATCGCCTCGGCGCTGTTCGGAGGAATTCCCGCTACCGGCGCCATCGCCCGGACGGCGACCAACGTCAAGAATGGCGGCAGAACCCCGATTGCCGGGATTACCCATGCGGTTACGCTGCTCTTGATTATGCTGGTTTTCGCTCCTTATGCCAAATTGATCCCGTTGAGCTGCCTGGCAGGTATCCTGATCGTCGTAGCCTACAACATGGGCGAATGGCATTCTTTTGGCTCCGTCCTGCGGAGTAACCGGTATGACGCGCTCATTCTACTGACTACTTTTTTCTTAACCGTCTTTTTCGATCTGGTTATTGCCATTGAAATTGGCGTAGTCTTGTCTTCTTTTGTGTTCATGAAGCGGATGTCGGATATCGCCCAATTTAATATTCTTGAAGATTCCGGGGAACAGGCTCAATCCGAAGAATCTCCCGCATTGCCCCCGGGCGTTCTGATATACGAGATCAATAGCCCCTTATTCTTTGGGGTAGCCCAGCGGTTCCAGGAAACGCTGTCCGAAATCAACGTGAAGCCCAAAAAGATCATCATCCGGATGCGCTTCGTCCCCTTCATCGACGCCACCGGGATTTACCGGCTTAAAGAACTCATTCACTCCTACCAGAACCGGAATATTGATGTGGTTATCAGCGAACCCGGTAAAGAAGTGCTTCGAACGATCCTATCCAATGAAATCATTCACCGGTCAAAAATTGCGGGTGACATTGAATCGGCTATTCAAAAATAGGTTGCAATTTTACCGAGAAGCGCCTTCCGAAAAGGCTTTTGATATCGCTTCTGCCCGTAAAAATCTATCTGTTCCATGGCCATTGCTATCCTAATCCCTGACCGCGACGTGAATTCCCTCCGGGACCAGTTGAACCGGCATCTTCCCGCCGGTACAGCGGTTTGGATTTACCCGGAAATTCCGAACCCCGAAGACGTTACCATGGCGGTTGTCTGGAAGCACCCGCCGGGCAGTCTGTCGCAATTTCCCAACCTGAAGCTGGTACAATCTTTTGGGGCCGGGGTTGAGCATTTGCTCCTCGACCCGGAGCTACCGGAAGGCGTTCCGCTGGCGCGGATTGTAGATGACGCGCTCACCCTGTCTATGCGCAACTACGTGGGCATGGCGGTTCTGGCGATCCACAAGCGGCTGGACGTTTATCTGGAAAACCAACGCCGGAAGGTGTGGGAGCAACCCCACCCGGTCGAATGGCCGGTGCGCGTTGGCATATTGGGCATGGGGGAATTGGGCGCCGCGTCTGCCCAGTTTCTGGCGGGAATGGGGTTTGAGGTTTGGGGATACAGCCAGCAGCGCAAAACCCTTCCCGGCGTGACCTGCCTGAGTCCCCAGGAAGCTTCGTTGGCCGAATTCGCCGGGATGATCAACGTCCTGGTTTGCCTCCTGCCGTTAACCCCCCAAACCGAAGGCATCCTGAACGATTCCCTCTTCCGGAGCATGCCCAAAGGCAGCTACCTGATCAATGCCGCCCGGGGAGGGCACCTCGTCGAAGCAGATCTGCTGCGGGTTCTGGACGAAGGGTGGTTTGAGGGCGCCTTCCTCGATGTGTTCCGGGAAGAACCCCTCCCTGCATCGCATCCCTTCTGGGAGCACCCAAAGATCTTCCTCACCCCGCACAGCGCCAGTGTCACCAACCCGGATTCCGCTTCCAAACTGGTGGCGGAAAACTACCGGCGGGTCATGGCCGGGCAGGGCCCCCTACATCGGGTGGAGGCGGAAAAGGGGTATTAAAAGAAAAAGGCCCAAACGCTTGCGCGTTCAGGCCTTTTTACTCATTAAACCCTTTAAACTCTTTAGTTTTTCGCTTTGCCTTCGATCGCTGCCTGAGCGGCTGCCAAGCGGGCGATCGGCACCCGGAACGGGGAGCAGCTGACGTAGTTCATTCCGATGCGGTGGCAGAATTTGACACTTTCGGGGTCGCCGCCGTGTTCGCCGCAGATCCCTATTTCCAGCTCGGGCCGGGTGCTGCGTCCGCGGTCGATACCGATGCGGATTAATTCGCCGACACCTTCCTGATCGATGGTCTGGAACGGATCGTCGTGCAGCAGTTTCTGGTCGAGATAGATGGGCAGGAATCCGCCGATGTCGTCCCGGCTGAAGCCGAAGCTCATCTGGGTGAGGTCGTTGGTGCCAAAGCTGAAGAACTCGGCGACTTCGGCCATGTGGTTGGCTTTCAATGCAGCCCGAGGAATCTCGATCATAGTGCCGTACAGGAAAGGAATCTCCTTAAGGCCGAAGTGGGCTTTGGCCCCTTCGTATACCTTATCGACCAGCGCTTTCTGGTGTTTCAACTCGTTCACGGTGCAGGTTACGGGGATCATGATCTCGGGGAACGGCTTCTTGCCGTCGAGAATCAATTCGGCCGCCGCGCTGAGGATAGCGCGTACCTGCGTTTCGGTGATCTCCGGATAGCTAACGCCCAAGCGGACCCCGCGGTGACCGAGCATCGGGTTGTTTTCGTGGAGTTCCAGAACCCGGCGTTTGAGCACGCTCATCCGGATGCCCAGTTCCTTAGCCAGTTGCTGCAGTTTGTCTTTGTCGTGCGGAACGAACTCATGGAGCGGCGGGTCGAGGAGACGGATGGTGACGGGGAAGCCATCCATGACTTCCAGCGTAGCTTTGATGTCCTTTTTAACAAAAGTATACAGCTCCTCCAGTGCGTGGCGGCGTTCTTCCTCCGTTTTGCTCACGATCATTTTCCGGAGCCGGAAGAGCGGGTCGTCGCTGCCTTCGCCGTAGAACATGTGCTCGGTGCGGAACAACCCAATCCCTTCTGCACCGAAAGAAATGGCCTGTTTGGCATCTTTTGGCGTATCGGCATTTGCCCGGACGTGGAGGGTTTTTGTTTTATTGACCAATTCCATCAACTTGCCGTAGGACTTGTTCTGGTTCAGGTCGATGCTGGTGAGTTTCATCTCGCCGTTGAAAACCAGGCCTTTGGTTCCGTTCAGCGTGATCCAGTCGCCTTCGTGCACCACCGTTCCGTCTTTGGCGCGGAAGGATTTGTGATCGTCGGCAATATAAATTTCGTTACAGCCCACGATGCAGCATTTCCCCCAACCCCGGGCCACGAGTGCCGCGTGAGACGTCATCCCGCCCTTGGTGGTCAGGATAGCCTGAGATTTATGCATGCCGTCGACATCCTCCGGAGAGGTCTCTTCGCGCACGAGGATGACTTTTTCTCCTTTAGCCGCCCATTCGACGGCCTCAATGGAGGTGAATACCACCCGCCCTTTAGCGCCGCCAGGGCCTGCGGGCAAGCCCTTGGCAATCGGAGCATGGATCAGTTCTTCCTTGGGATCTACCATGGGGAGAAGCAGTTCCACCAGTTGGGTGGGCGCCACGCGCATCAGCGCGGTATCGGAGTCGATAATTCCTTCTTCAAACATCTCGGCGGCCATCCGGACGGCCGCTACCCCGTTGCGCTTCCCTACCCGGCACTGAAGCATGTACAGCTTGCCTTTTTCAATGGTGAACTCAATGTCCTGCATGTCCTTGTAATGGCCTTCAAGGCGCTTCTGATAGCCGTCAAGCTCTTGGTACAGGGTGGGCATAAGTTGCTCCAGGGAAGGCAAATGCCGGCTTTGATCGTTTTTAGAGTATTCATTGACCGGGGCGGGGGTGCGGATACCTGCCACCACGTCTTCGCCCTGCGCATTGACGAGGAATTCGCCATAGAACTCGTTTTCGCCGGTGCCCGGGTTGCGGGTGAAGGCTACGCCCGTGGCGCTGTCGTCGCCCATGTTGCCAAACACCATGGCCTGAACGTTGACTGCCGTTCCCCACTCATCGGGAATTTTTTCAATACGGCGATATTCGAAGGCGCGTTTGCCATTCCAGGAGGCAAAGACGGCGCTGACGCTACCCCAGAGCTGTTCCATCGGGTCTTCGGGGAAGGGTTGGCCGAGGTTGGTCTTGATGGTTTCTTTGAAATCCATGACCAGTTTTTTCAGCTCTTCCACCGTCAGCTCGGTGTCGTTGGAATATCCTCTCTGGTGCTTGACGTGCTCCAGCTTTTCATCCAGCACCTTGCGGATTCCTTTGCCGTTTTTGGGTTCAATGCCTCCGGCTTTTTCCATGACCACATCGGCGTACATCATGATCAGGCGGCGGTAGGCATCGTATGCGAATCGAGGGTTATTTGTTTGGGCAATGAGGCCCTCTATGGTTTTTTCGGTCAGACCGATATTCAGCACCGTTTCCATCATGCCGGGCATGGAACGGCGGGCGCCGGAGCGCACGGATACGAGCAGCGGATCCTTTTCGTCCCCAAATTTTTTACCCACCAGTTGTTCAACCTCTTCCAGGGCTTCGTTTACCTGTACTTTGAGTTCGTTGGGATAGGTTCGCCCATGGTCATAGTAATAGGTACATACAGCCGTAGTGATGGTAAACCCCGGAGGAACGGGGAGCAGCAGATTGGGGTGCCCGGCCATCTCGGCCAGGTTCGCGCCCTTACCGCCCAAGAGGTTTTTCATCGATTCATTCCCGTCAGCTTTCCCTCCTCCGAAGGAGTAGACGAACTTAGTTGTTGGTGTTGGTATTCCCATGGCGAATAAAATTTTTCCCGAAGTTAGGCCGGGAAAAAATAGAGGAACATGCCATTTGTCAGTGAAAGAGAATGATCTGTGTCACCCTGAAAGCTTGAAAGGACCACCTGCATTCCTTGTGAAAAACATATACAGCGTCCCCCCCGTTGTATTCATCGAAAAAATTAGCCTTTTTGCTTGGCTGCCCCACAATTTGCCCTACAAAAAAACGATGAAACGAAGCACCATCCTCCTGCTTAGCGCAGCGCTCCTGCTCCTGACTACCAGCTGCATTCCCGGCGACGGCGCCGCCACCCCCGAACACCCCGCCAATTTCCTATGGGGAATCTGGCACGGGTGGGTAGCTCCCATTTCCCTGATCATCAGCCTGTTTAAAGACCATATTGGGATTTATGAGGTTCACAATACCGGGTTCTGGTACAATCTGGGCTATTACATGGCTATTGTAGGCGGCTTCGGCAGCCTCAGCCTCGCCCGAAAACAAATGCGCAAAAAATAATTGTGGTGAAAAAAGGGGGGGAATTTTATTCCCGCAACGGGCCCCCCCCCCCTTCCCCAACCCCTTACTCTTCCCATACCCCACCCCCCCCCCCCCCCCCAACTCCCCCCCCCCCCCCACCCCCCCCCCCCCCACACCCACATCCTTCTGTCTTAACCTGAAGCGGTTATCTTTGCAGTACCTAATCAAAACCCGACCCATATGTTATGCAGGATGCGTTCTATTTTGGTATTCCTCTTGTTGACCGGCGCCGTTTGGGGGCAAGAATCTGCTTCCAATGAGGTGTTGACCTTGTCCATAAAAAAGTCTGCCGCCCCTTTGCGCCTGGATGGGCTCCTTGAGGAGCCTGCCTGGAAAGAAGCCCAATTAGCGGGTTCCTTTAACCAGGTTTTCCCCTTTGACACCGCCAAAGCCACCGTCCAGACGGAGGTTTGGACCACCTTTGACGACGCGTTTCTCTACATCGGCGCCAAAGTCTACGAACCCCGGGAAGAGTATATTATCTCCTCCCTGAAACGCGATTTCGACGCGGGAGAAAGCGACGTGTTCATCGTCGTTCTGGACCCTTTTCAGGATAAGCTGAACGGGTTCTTTTTCGAGCTCTCGCCTTACAATGTCCAGGGGGAAGGACTCATCGACAATGGGCAGAATGTATCGCTGGACTGGGACAATAAATGGTATTCCCAGGTCAGCAATCATCAGGACCACTGGGAGCTCGAAATAGCTATACCCTTCAAAACGCTTCGGTACAAGGTTAAAGAAGGTCAAAATACCTGGCGGATCAATTTCCTTCGCCATGCGCTGAAAAAAAACGAAGCTTCTGCCTGGTCCGGAGTTCCCCGGCAGTTTGATCCGGCCAACCTGGCATTCACCGGCGAGCTAATCTGGGAAGATACCCCGCCTCAGCCAGGAATGAACGTTTCGATCATCCCATACGTTACTGCCCGGACGGAGCGCGATTTTGAATTCAAACTTCCCTCCGAGTCTTCCTTCAATGCAGGAGGGGATGCAAAAATCGCCCTCACGCCTTCCCTCAACCTCGACCTCACCGTCAACCCCGACTTCTCTCAGGTGGAGGTAGACCGGCAGATTACCAACCTCAGCCGGTTTGAGCTTTTTTTCCCGGAAAGGCGGCAGTTTTTTCTGGAAAACGAAGACTTGTTCAGCAGGTTTGGCTTCCCGGATTCCAGGCCGTTTTTCAGCCGCCGGATCGGTCTCGCGAACGGATTGGTGCGCAAAACCACTACCGACGGGCAGTTGGTCGAAGTCCGGCGCAACCTGAACGTGCCCATCCGGGCAGGCATGCGTCTTAGCGGAAAACTCAACCAAAACTGGCGGATCGGCCTCCTTAACATGCAAACAGGCAAACAAGAGGATATCGGCCTGAATCCGGCCAACTATACCGTTGGCGTCGTTCAACGCACCGTCTTCGACCGGTCGGTCCTCAGCGGGGTCTTCGTCAACAAAGAAAATTTTATGGAAGAAGCCGACGGCAGTTTCTCCCTCGATAAAAACGGCTACAACCGGGCGGCAGGGCTGGAATTCAATTACTACTCCAAAGACAACAAGTGGGAATCCGAAGCCTATTACCACCGGTCCTTTTCGCCCGGCCAGAACAACGACGCCCAATCTGCCGCCTTATACGTTGGATACAATACCTTGCGCTGGTTTGTCATGACCTCCAACCAATACGTCGGGGAGAACTTCCGAACAGATGTCGGGTTTGTGCCCAGGCGCGGTAATTATTCCTTTTTTAACCGGATCCAGCATTCTTATTTCCCCAAAGATCCCGAAGTAGCCAAAAAGATCCAGTCCTTTGGATTTGGGCTGGAAACCGGGCTCACCTTTAATACCCAACCTGCTTTCCGGCTCACCGACCGCACGCACGAACCTTCCTTTTTCATGAACTTCCCGGGCCAACAGGAGCTTCAAGCCAGTATACGGCACGAATACGTTTATTTGTTTTTCCCTTTCGACCCCACCAATACCAATGGGGAGGAACTTCCTGAGGGAACGGACTATGCCTATACGACGTTTGGAGTGAGCTACGAGTCCGATAATCGCAAACGGTTTTTCTACGACTTATCGTTTAATACCGGGAGCTACTTCAACGGAAACATTCTTCAGGGCGAGGCGGAGGTTAACTTCCGTTGGCAGCCTTTCGGGATTTTTGCCGTGCGGATGGACTACAACAAACTTACCTTTCCTTCCCCATTCAACAGCACCGACTTTTGGCTCCTCGGCCCCCGAGCGGAACTGTCGCTTTCCAGAAGCGTCTTTTTCAGCACCTTCCTCCAATACAACACGCAAGCGGATAACGTGAATATCAACAGCCGCTTGCAGTGGCGGTTCCGGCCGGCTTCCGATTTGTTTTTGGTGTATACCGACAACTACTTCAGCGACCAGTTTTTCGCTTCGCCAAACGTGAAAAACAGAGCCCTCGTCTTTAAAATGACTTATTGGCTAAATTTGTAAGCCTTGGAGAATTTGCCTTTCGTTGGCCTTTTTTCCTGCTTGATTTGTTTATATTCCAAAAACCAAACATGATGAAAACCCGAATTTGGACGGTTCTTTTTCTGGCTGCTATTTTCGCCATGCAAACCGGTCATGCCGCGCCGGAAATTAAAGGCAACTTACAGGGGGCTTGGACCCGGCTTACTGCGACTAATGGCGTGGAGATTAAACAAGTACTCCTGTTCAGCGGGGAATTTTTCTCCTGGACGGAGTACCATGCCTCCAACGGCGCTTTCCTGAACACCCGGGGCGGAAGCTGGAATATGGCGGGCAACCAGCTGATCTTTTCCTTTGAGTTTCATTCTGCCGACTCTTCCCAAGTGGGTCAAACCGAGGCGTGGAGCTGGACTTCGGAAGAAACCGGACTAACGCTTAGCCCTATGGAAGCCGGCAAGGCAAGCCTCCCCGGCTGGAAACCGGTCGACGCGGGCCAAAGCACCGAGCTTACCGGCCCCTGGCTCATGGCTGGAAGAGTTCGCGATGGAGAAACCAGCCGCAGAGATACCAACGTACCCAGAAAGACGATGAAACTGATCACCGGAAGCCGCTTCCAATGGATTGCCTACAATACGCAAACCAAACAGTTTCTGGGAACCGGGGGCGGCACCTATACCGCACAAGACGGAAAATATGTAGAGTCGCTTGAATTTTTCTCCCGCGACAATTCCCGGGTGGGTATGCGCCTGGAGTTTTCGTTCGGCCTGCCGGACGGCGACTGGCATCACGAAGGGAAAAGTTCTGCCGGAGAACCGATGCACGAGATCTGGACCAGGAGGCTATAACGTTTAAGAACAGACGTGTTTATGCAAAGGCGGGGCTGTTTAAAAAAGGGGTTTGGCCGGGGGGGCAAAAAAGGGTTTTTTTTTTTTTGGGGGGGGAGTGGGGGGGGATTTTTTGTTGGGGGGGGGGGGGGGGGGGGGGGGGGGGGGGGGGGGGGGGGGTGTGGGGTTTTGAAGCGGCCTGCCTTTGCATTTAAAAAAGGTTGCCCCGCATATGCGAGGCAACCCTTGAGACACTTTGGATTGTCATGGAAATGATGGGAAAAACTACCTGCAAGCTCCTTGGTTCAGGAAGTTGCAGGTAGGTGGGGATGTCTTAGCCCCGGCAAGCTTTGATAATTTGTTCCAGTTCTTCTTTACTGTTTACCGTTACAACCGTGCCATCTTCCAGTTTGACTTTGTGGGGGAAGGCCACATGAGGGAGTTCGCGGCTGAATCGGTGTTCTTTTTTCCACTGGTGCATGATGCGATCCAACTCCTGAGGGCTGTTAGCCACCACTACGGTACCGTTAGGCAATTTAACCGGTGCAGGGAACTGAAGGACGAAGCACTTGGGCTCAGGCTTGCAGTCCTGGATTAGCGCCTGTAGCTCCTCTTCGTTGTTTACGGTTGCAGTCGACCCGTCGCGAAGCATCACCTCATACGGAAACTTGACAGTGGGGCGGTCTTCTACGTCGGGGTTGTTGCTACGCCATTCGCGCACGGCTTTGAGGAACGCTTCGCGGTCAGCTACTTCGAGTTCGTTGCCGCCGGGGAACACGACCGTTACCGGATACACGATGTGGAAGCAAGGAGGGAAGTGCGTGCGCTTTTCTTTGCAAGCATGGATGAGCTCGCGCACATCAGCCAGGCTTTCCACCGTTACGGTCGTTCCGTCGGGCAGGGCGACATCATAAGGGAACACAATCACCGGGTGGCCTTCGGCATCGGGGTTAGCGTCTCTCCAGGATTGGAGCAGGTCTTTAAATTCTTCGCCGCTGTTGGCTTCAGCCGTCGTGCTGTCTGGGAATTTGACCGTAACCGGGAACACCAGTTCGTAACATGCCTTTAAGTCCGGGCGGCGGTTGGGAAGGCAATCTTCCAGGATGTCTTTCAGGTCTTCCAGGTTTTCAATAGTGGCAAGGGTGCCATCCTTCAACATGACTTCATACGGGAAAGTGATTTTCGGGTGCTGCTTAGCTTTGGGGTTAGCTTGGCGCCAGGTTTTGATCACCTCGGCATAGGCTGCTTTGTCTGCTACTTCGGTCGTGTTTCCGTTCGGAAATTCAACAACCACCGGGAATACCAGTTCGAAGCAACGATCGCCAGGGCCTCGCATACCGCGGGTTTCGGGGCCGCGGCCGTTGAACAGAATGTCGTCGGTAGGGCCAAAATCCTCCACGAGGATTTCTTCCTCTTTTTCGCAGGAAGTAAATACAAACAGCGCGCTGAAAGCGGCAAGGATTCCAAATTTTAAGATGCGGTTCAACATGATGGGAACAATTTTGGGTTTGTTAATTTTGTTGTTCATTGGGGTAAGTTCCCTTTTTGTATTTTGTACTCGCTTTATTCGAAAAAAAATACACCTTCTTGCTTTTTTAATACACAATTAACTCATGGACAATCATTTGTGGAGCGATTTAAAAGCCGGAAAAAAAGCTGCACTGGAGCGCATCTATGCGGACCACGCTTCCGCGCTGCTTAAGTACGGCCGAAAATTCTCCGCAGACAGCCAGCTCGTCGAAGACAGCCTTCAAGACTTGTTTATCGAATTATGGAAAAACCGGGAAGGCCTCGGGAACACGGACTCGATCCGAAAGTACCTCTTTGTGGCGCTGCGCCGGAAGATCATTCGCGCCGTTTCCGGTTCCAGGATGAGCAGCAAAGAGCCGGAAGAAGGTCTGTTCTCTGCCGAATTTGATATCGAACAGGAGATCATCGGAAAAGAAACCGAAGCCGAACAACGCCTGCAACTCCAAAAAGCATTGGAGGGGCTTACCAAAAGGCAGCAGGAGATCCTTTATCTGAAGTACTATTCCGATCTCGATTATAACCAGATCGCGGAGATCATGGACCTCAATTACCAATCGGCCAGAAACCTGGCATTCCGGGCCCTGGAAGCCCTCCGGGATGCGATGCTTTTGCTGATCATCGGCTTTTTATGGATGCTATGGGTAAAATTGTCCTGATTTTTTGAGTACAAAAGGACCGGTACCGGCTTTTGCTAATAGAATGCATATCGCTGCCCGGCGCCTCTATGAGTTAACGAAGCGGCGAGTTAACAGCAACTAAAGGATTTCAGCATGAAGCGGTTTCCTTTTCGTTCGTATTTGGCGGTTGCCGTGGCGGTTTTACTGGTTTCTTCCTGTTCGAAAGACGAAGTCACTGAGTTTTTTGTTCAAACCGAGTTGCAGCCCTATTTCGACAGCTTCGTGGAAGAAGCTTTGCTCAGGGGAAAGCCGTTGGATATGACTAAGGTAAACGGAGTTATTGACGATATTGAAGGAACCCAGGTATTGGGCCGTTGCGAACAAGCCTCCGAATCGGGAAATTATGTGACCGTCGATGCGGCCTTCTGGAGTAAAGCAACCCACTGGGAAAAAGAATACGTGATCTTTCACGAACTCGGCCATTGCGTCCTGGACAGGCGCCATCTGGAAAATCAGAATCCCGATGGAACCTGCGTCAGTATGATGCAAAGCGGCACTTCGGACTGTAGAATGACCTATAACGCGCAAACGAGGAGCAAATACCTGGACGAATTGTTTAAATAAATCAAACGAGGCCTGGCAATCAGGATAACCACGATGCGTATGGATGACAACTACGCCAACTATTCGGCCCTGGACTTTGCCCAGGAGCCCTCCTTCATCCGCTGGGTGCGCGCAGGAGATGGCGAAGCTGCCTCCGCCTGGGAACGGTGGCTAACGGATCATCCGGATCGCGCAGGAGATGTGGAGCAAGCCCGGCGCATCGTTCTGGCTATCCAGGTGCGGGAAGCGGAACCTGCACCGGAAACCCTTTCCAGCATCTGGAATGCCATCCAGGTCCAAACCGAAGAAGTCGCCATTAAACCGATGGTCCCTGTGCGCAGAACGCTTGTTCGCCGGCTTATCCCTTACGCTGCAGCAGCGTCGGTCGCTCTGCTCGCTTGGTTTTTCCTGGCCTACAACCCCACAAAAGTCGTTTTAACGGAAAACGCCCAGCAACTTGCGCTTGATTTACCGGATGGCTCCCGAGTTAATGTGAATGCCGCTACCGAATTAACCTACCAGCCCAAAAGCTGGAAAAAAGAACGCCGGGTGCATCTTGAAGGGGAGGCCTTTTTTCAGGTGGAAAAAGGAGAGCCCTTTATTGTAGAAACCGACCTTGGCAAAGTAGAAGTTTTAGGAACCAGCTTTAATGTAAAATCCCGGGAAGGCTATTTTGAAGTCGATTGCTTCACCGGCAAGGTGCGGGTAACCAACCAAAACGGAAGTATGCAAGTCTTAAATCCAGGACAGTCTACCCGGATTGACCTGGCCTCCGGAGCGCTGACGACTCCCGCCGTTTACGATCCAGGACTAACGGCTACCTGGAGGGAGGGAAAGTTTTATTTCCAGGAAGCTACCTTGAAAGAGGTGTTTTTGGAGATCTCCCGCCAGTATAATGTAGAAATAACGACTGCCCCGGAGATCCTCGGAAGGAAAACGACCACCTTTTTTGAACTGGGAAATCTGGACAGCGCCTTGTACAAAGTTTGCTGGCCAATGCAATTAAACGCAAAGAGAGAAGGCAACGTCGTGAACGTTGAATAAGAAATGCGCATGTGCCGTAAATGGGGGCTGATTTTTTTGTTTTATCTCTTCCTGCAGCCGCTGTTGCACGGACAAGCGGGCTATGTCCTGAATGAATCGTTCGACCAAAAACCGCTGAGTGACATTTTCCTGCTCCTCGAAAAAAAGTTTCGCGTCAAATTTGCCTATGACGAGGAGGTCGTGACCCCGGTCATGATTTCCCGCCATGTGCAGGCCAGAGAACTGCGGGAAGCCCTGGAGCAACTCTTCTCCGGCACAGATTTGGTCTTTCAGATCCCCGCTCCCGGACAAGTACTGGTGCGCAAAGAATACCTTGCTCCGAAGGAAACCGTCTCCTTCCTGGAAATCAACGGCCGGGTTACCGACAACTGGAGCGGAGCGTCCCTTCCCTATGCGCATGTGCTGTATTCAGAATCCGAAGGCGTAGCTACCGACGAAAACGGCCGCTTCCGCTGCCGGGTTCCCATAAAAGAGGGGGTACCGGGAAGTATTCAGGTTCAGTATATTGGTTATCAGTCCCGCAAATTGGCCCTTGACTTAAAAAATCCGCCTAACGATCTGAATATCCGGCTTTCTCCTAAGGTGGAGAAGCTTCCCGGGATCGTTGTTAAAGAAAAAGCACCCCTTATTTCCCATCAATCGGGCAAAGATGGTTCTACGCTCCGGATTTCTCCCCTGGCGACCATGAGTTTTTTCGTCGGTGGTAAAGATATTTTCCGGGGCTTGCAGATGCTGCCCGGCATGAATGCCTCCGACGATCTCTCTGCGGATTTGAGCGTTCGGAGCGGGAACGGAGATGAAAACCTGGTTCTGCTGGATGGCATGACCCTGTATAACGTCACCCACTTCTTCGGCATTTTCAGCATCGTCAACCCCAATATCGTCGATCAGGTCAAAATTTATAAAAATGCCTTTCCCGCAGAATACGGTGGCCGTACCTCGGCCATCATAGATATGCGCACCCAGCCCATGCGCCAGGATGGCTGGCAAGGGGTGGTAGATTTGAATTTCCTGACCTCCAACGCCGTCATGGAAGTCCCTATCGACAAGAACATGAGCCTGCTGCT
The DNA here is from genome assembly GCA_016707205.1 of Haliscomenobacter sp. Lineage (GTDB taxonomy): Bacteria > Bacteroidota > Bacteroidia > Chitinophagales > Saprospiraceae > JADJPL01. The sequence continues at coordinate 249,491 of JADJHZ010000002.1, forward strand.
TGGCCTTCGTACCACCAACCAGGACCTCGGCGAAAGCAGCCTGTTTAGCAAAGTAGATCCAAATACCGGCGAGGTTTTTCTTAATCTCGGGGCCAACGCTACCTCCGCAAAAACGGTTAGCACCCAGCAACCGAATTTCCACTTCTACGATGCCAACCTCAAATGGACTTGGCAGCCTTCCGCCAACACGCGCTTCCTGGCAAGTTACTTCCGGGGGAACGACCAGTTTGCCTACGATTTTGACCGAAAAATCTACCCCCCCTTTCGAAGAAACAACCTCTATTTCCAGGAAGAATATGTGGAAAAAGCGCATTGGCAAAACGAAGGCGCCAGCCTATCCTGGAATCAGCAATGGAATCCTGCGTTTAAATCCCAACTGGTCCTGGCCCAATCCAAATACCAAAATGAAACCCAAATCGGATCGGAATTCTCCAAAGTGCAGAACCAAATCGATTCCGTTAGGACCCAATTCGCCAATACCCACTTCAATTTGATCGAAGAAACCAATGTGCACGCAAAAAATACCTGGTCTCTTCCCCTTGATCAAACGATCGATGTGGGGTATCAGGGCGTTTTCAGCCACGTGCGGTTCCAATTGTTTGAAGACAGCCGAAGCCCGCTCAATGGCAACAAATGGAGCCCTCAGCACGCCCTCTACGCCCAGTACCAATCCGGCAAAACACTGGGGCCTCTTTCGCTGAACCTTGGGCTTCGGCACACCGCCTTTGATGGAACATCGTACTGGTCGCCCCGCATTTACCTGGACCTGAAAGCAGAGGAATCGTTCCACTTGAAAGGTTCTTTCGGGCTTTATCAGCAGGTTGTCCGCCAGCTAAATCACGAAGACCGGTTTGGCCGGAGCTTCCAATACTGGGTACTCAGCGATGACCGCTTCCCGGTGGCTACTACGCAAAGCGCCATGCTGGGATTTTGGCACAAAAACGCCTGGTTTGACCTGGATGTGGAATTCTATCTGAAAAATACCGACGGCGTCATGGAACATGCCCTCCAACGCACCGGACTCCCCGCTATTGACGGGAAACCTGCTCCGTTGAAGTACATCCTTTTCAAAGGGGAAGGCAAAACCCAGGGAATCGATGTGCTCCTGCAGAAATCTACTTCAAAATACGCCTGGTGGGCTGCCTATACCCTCAGCAAATCGACCCAATCATTCCCTCAGATATTCCGGGGGCAGCCATTCGCCTCTCCCAACGACCGGCGCCATCAGCTGAAATTGAATGGCCAGTACTCCATGGGCAAGTTCGATGTAGGCGCTACCTATATTTTTGCCAGCGGCCGGCCTTACACCGACTTTTCCTTGCTGAACAATCAGGAAAACGACCGGACCTTATTAAACCCGGAATCCCGCCTGGAATATCTCGATGACTATCACCGCGTAGACCTGTACGGCAATTATGCATTTTCTATAAAAAACACCGAAGCAAAAATCGGGCTCAGTCTGTACAATATCTTAGACCGCGAAAATGTAAAATACCGCCAGTTTATCTATTCTTTCCTAACCCCGCCCGACGGGTCTTCCCCAAACAACAAGCTCCCTGTCAACACGGTGGCCGGCACGGAGCTTGAAATGCTGGGTTTTACACCCAATCTCAGTTTTCAGATCAGTTCTAGTAGTGGACTTGTTGCGAGGGGATCATCGCGGGTTTAAAATGGCTCTTTTCCCCCCTGACCCGCGCACAGCTAGTCGCCCCTCTTTATTCGCGGTGGTTTCTGATTTTGGAGTGCATATCGGCGCCTCCATACAACACATCCATTACTCCGGATTGGAGCAGAAAGTCATGAGGAAACCCAATTTCCAGAGGGCTAGCGGTTTCCAAACGATTCATGTCCTCTTCAGAGAGCCGGATGTTTGCAGCCCCGAGGCAATCTTCTATCTGCGCGGCTTTGGTTGCCCCGACGATCGGGATGACGAGCGGATTTTTTTGCATGGTCCAGCGGATAGCCACCTGGGCAGGAGAAGCGCCGATCTTTTCCGCTACGGCCATGACCTCGCGGGCGATTGCATTCGCCCGCTCTGCCCGGCGCTGACTGGTTTCAGGGAGCCGGCCTGCTTCTCCTTTCAGGTATTTGCCCGTGAGGGCTCCGCCTGCGAGCGGCGCCCAGGGGGTAATAGCCAGCTCAAACGCTTTGGCCATAGGAAGCAAATCGCGCTCCGGAGTGCGCTGGAGCAAGCTAAATTCGATTTGCAGGGCAACAAATCGGGTCCAGCCCCGGAGTTCCGCCATCGTGTTCGCCTGGGAAACGACCCAGGCCGGCGTATCGGAAATGCCGATATAGTGTACTTTGCCTTGGCGAACCAGGTCGTCCAGCCCGCGCATCACTTCTTCTACCGGGGTCAGACCATCCCAGGCATGCACCCAGAGCAGGTCGATGAAGTCTGTATTTAACCGCTTCAGACTTCCTTCGACCGACCGCATCAGGTTTTTGCGGTGATTGCCCGCGAAGTTGGGATCGCCGGTTCCGTCCCTCAAGGTATACTTGGTAGCGAGGACGAAATGGTCTCTTTCCGTCGCGACAAATTCCCCGAGCCATTTTTCGGAAGTTCCCTCGGTGTAGCGGTTGGCCGTGTCGATAAAATTACCGCCGCCGTTGGCATACGCATCAAAAACGGCTTTGGCCCCCTCATAGTCGGAGCCCCAGCTCCATTCCTTTCCGAACCCCATGGTTCCCAGGCAGATTTCGGAAACGCGGAGGCCGCTTTTCCCAAGTAGCTTGTAGTTCATTTTTTATCTTTTTGGATTAAAGGATGAATCATTTTTTAGGTTTCCAGGCACGAATCGAATCGGCATACGTTTCGTAGCGTTCAAAAAACCCAGGGATCAGCGTTCCTGCCAGGCTTCCTGCGCCGTTCATCAACACGCAAACTCCAATCTTCTCTTTACGGTTTAATGCCACCTCCCCTTTGTAGTTATTGACGTATCCCCCGTGATAAATAATCGTGTCGGTGGGAGTTTGCAAGATCCGCCAGCCCAATCCGTAAAAAGCCTCTTTGTCCCCCAGCCAGTCGCTGAAAAACCGGCGTTCGTTGTTGGTTTTGATGCGAGGGGCAAAAACCGTGTCCAGCGTGGAAGGATGAATCAGGTCCGGACGGTTGCCCAGCAGCAGCAGGAGCCATTGGCTCATATCGGAGATGCTGGCATTGACCCCCCCGGCAGCCACGGCATTGTAAAATTTAGTCGATACCTCTGCGCGCATCCAGGCGCTATCCTGGCCATCGTGAGGAAAGGCTTTGTTCGGTTCTCTGACCATTTCTTCATAAGAAGCGGAAGCATCGTTCATGCCTGCCGGGTTAAACAGGAAGTCCTCCAAAGCACGGGCGTAGCTTTTCCCTGTCTTTTCCCTGATAATTTCTTCAATAAGAGAAAAAGCGGCATTCTGATAGCTGAACACCTCCCCTTCCTTGCCGACCAGCTTCACCTCTTTAAATCGTCCGGCAATGGTGGGTAAATCCTGCCCCGCTTCGACCAGATTGGTGTACGTATGATACGGCAGCCCTGTACTATGGGAGAGCAAGTGCCGAACCTGAACGCGCCTGGTCTGATCCGGGGACCGGAGTTGAAAGTACGGCAAATACGGTTCGACCGGATCCGTTAACGATAGCAGGCTGTCCTGGACAAGCAAACCGGTCAGGACGCCAGCAAACCCTTTAGACAAGGACCCGATCCGGAACACCGTGTGAGCATCTACGGAATCCCTGCTATGGATGGATTTCACCCCAAATCCTTTGAGAAAAACAATGTTGGAGTCCAAAACGATAGCCAGGGCGGCCCCAGGGAGTTGCGTTCGGTGCAATTCCGATTCGAAAAAATCCACATACTCATCGACAAATGCCTCTAAATGAGGATTAACCGGAATTTTTGGAGTGCTTCGGGCAAAAAGCAAAGGAGGCTGCTCGCAAGCAGTCAACAGTAGCAAAAGAGCAAAGGTAGCCCAGACAATCTTTTGAATTCGATACATGATTCGTAGGTCGTATTTCACCCTATTGGACATGTTGTTCTTCGGATGTATTTAGACCTTCCAGGTTTGCGAAACCCGGAAGGTCTAAACAAAAAACGTCTAATAGGATGGTCGTATGTAAAGCCATCAAACAGAAGGAACCCTTATTTTCCCGGGCGTTTCCAGCGAACCGGGGGCGCCGGCTCCGGTTTTAGTTGAACACCCTGGGTTTTCATAAGTTTAAGCGCTTCCTCTACGGCGCGTTCCAATTGGGGATCGCTCCCTTTCAGCACTTTGGCAGGGTCCTGGAGCACCTCTATATCCGGAGCGACACCTTCTCCTTCTATCGCCCAATTGCCGTTTACGTCATAAAAACCGCCGCGGGGAGCAACCATGCGGCCCCCGTCAATAAACAAAGGCGTATCTGCCGTGTGGACCAATCCTCCCCAGGTTTTGGTCCCGACGAGCGGGCCAATTTGCATCCGGCGGAATAAATACGGCAGCAAATCCCCTCCTGAACCGGCGCGTTCATTGACAATCATTACTTTGGGACCCCAAATACCGGACATGGGCACGGTAAAGGGCCGGTGATCGGCAGTCCGGCTGTTGAAATAGCCATGCAATTGCCGGGCCATAACGTCCACCATATAATCTGCCGCAGAGCCGCCGCCGTTGTTGCGCTCATCGATAATGGCCCCTTTTCTGTCCTGCTGGGAAAAATAGTACCGGTTGAAGTAGGTATACCCTCCCTGGCCCGTGTTGGGAACGTAGACATACGCCAGTTGACCGTTGGAAAGCTGATCGACTTTCCTGCGATTGGACTCCACCCAGTCGATTGAGCGCAAACTCCCCTCATTGGCAACCGGAACGACCGTAACCAAACGGGCGCCTTCCAGGCTTGGATTATTGTTGACGCGGATCTTGGTTTGTTTGTCTGCTGTGCCTTCAAACAGGCTATAGGGGTTAACCGGCGACTTTAAGGGCTGCCCATTTACTTCCAGCAAATAGTCCCCTTCCCGAACGTCCACCCCGGGCACGCCCAGGGGAGCGCGCAATTCCGGATTCCAGGTCTCCCCGGTATAGATTTTTTTGATCCGGTAATATCCGTTCACTTCTTCGAGATCTGCCCCTAAAAGCCCAATGGGCACGCGGTCGATATTCGGGAAATCGCCCCCGCTGGTGTAAGAATGCCCCACTGCGATCTCCCCGCCCAGGATATCCACCACGTAATTCAGGTCCGTGCGATGGCGCACGTGGTTGATCCAGGGGCGGTACCAATCATACACCTGATCCCAGGGAGCCCCATGTGCATTGTCTACATAAAGAAAATCGCGCTGGTAGCGCCAGCCCTCCCGGAAGATCTGAGCCCACTCTTCCTGGGGGTTGATTTTCATGCGGAGGTTCAGGGTAAGTTTTCCATCTCCGGGTTTAGGCATGCCATCTGTTTTGACAATTCCCCAGAAACCGCCGCTTTGGTAAAGGAACTGCTTGCGGTCTTCGGAAACAGAAGCGGACTGGACGTTGGCCAGATATACTTCTGTTTTGCGATCCTTGAAATTATACCGGTGGATGGTCTGGCCGGGCTGGTTGGGAACGCTCTCTGCATAGAAAACATAGTCTTTAGGGCCGGGCATAAGCGCTGCATACTGGCGAACGGGAACATTAACCGGTAAAATGCGCTGCTGTATCCCATCAGGGTCGATTTTTACCACAACCGAGTCTTTCTTTGCATTGTCTCCGGCAGCCGGCTTCGTTTCCTCTTCATCGCTTTTGGGTAAGAAAGGAGACTGCCCCGTTTTGGATAAAACTGCCATATATAATCCGCGGGTGACTGGCAAGTTGTACTTGCTCATATCCAGCCAGGCGGAATTCAGGGCAAAGTCCGTACTTGCCAGGAAGTACAGGTAGCGTCCATCGGCATCCCACACCGGATCGATCGCATCGGCAAGGCCATCGGTGACCTGAATTTTTTGTCCGGTTGCGATATTATAAGCAAAAATGGCTTTGAATTGGGAGTTCAGCAGCTTGCTGTAGGCGAGCCATTTGCTGTCGGGCGACCAAACCGGGTTCATGGTTCGCACCACGTGGGCATAGGATTCGGCATCCACTTTTTTCAGGGCGCCCGTTTGTACATCCACGTACCAAGTGGTGAAATCGGTATCGGTGAAAGCGACAAATTTCCCATCAGGCGACCAATCCGGGCGATAGAAGAAGGTGGGGTCCGGAATGGAAATTACTTTGGGTTTTTCCAATCCGTACTGGTCACCGATCATAAGCTGGTATTCCCCACTTACATCAGAGAACCAGGCAATTTTTTGGCCATCGGGCGACCAAACCGGATAGCGATCGGCTGCTCCGCTGGACTGGGTTAGGTTGCGCCAATCGCCGTGTTCTTTCGGCACGGTAAAAATATCGCCCCGGTATTCGAACAGGGCTCTCGCGCCGGTGGGCGACAGAGAGGCATTGGTAAGCCTGTTGGTGGAAACATCCTCCCATCTGGGTTTAGCCCAGCCAAAATCTCCGCGTACCTCGATTTTCAGTTGCTGGGCTTTATTCGTTTTAGGGTCGAGAAGATGGAGGTACCCTCCTTGTTCGTAGACGATCCGGTCGCCGCCTGCGTCCAGGCTCTTCACGTCAAAGTCCTTGTGGAAGGTGATCTGTTTGAGCTCCCTGGAGCGAACATCAAACATCCAGATATTATTGGCGAAATCCCTTTCGGAAAGGAAGTACACCTTCCCATTGAGCCATACTGGGTCGGTATGGCGCTCGTTATCCGTGCGTGGAGTTTGGATGAGTGAATGATCCTTCAGATCCAGTATCCAGATAGGCTGAGCCTGGCCTCCCCGGTAATTTCTCCATTCGGGGTCCCAGAAGGTAATGGGCGTGTAGGCGGCGTAACGGCCATCTTCAGAAAGCTCCCCAAAGGAGGCCTGAGGGATGGGCAATTTATTGGGCAAACCCCCATTAAGGCTAATCGTATAGAAATGATTGATCTGGGTAGGAACGCCTTCCCGTCCCGATCGGAAAAGAACCGATTTCCCATCGGACGTCCATCCCTGGACGAGATCCTCTCCGGGATGCCAGGTCAATCGCTTGGGTTCTCCGCCTTCCGCCGGAACGACAAACACATCGGTGTTTCCCTGGTACTGACCTGAAAAAGCGATCATTTTCCCATCTGGAGAAAAATGGGGAACACTTTCGGTCCCTTCATCCGAAGTGAGTCTGCGGGCATCGCCGCCCTGGCGGGACGCCATCCAAAGGTCGTCTGCATAAACGAACACGACGTATTGGTCGCTCACGGTAGGTTGCCGGAGCAGTTGCGTCCCCTGAGCGGCTAAAGAGAACGCCATTCCGGCAATAACAAATGCAGGGAGAAGATTGCGTAATATCATATCATTCTGGTTTTAAATGGCTTTAAGAAAAGAAACAAATCAAAGCTCAGGGCTTCAACCCGATCAAATTAAGCATCCGGCCGGTTTGCCCTTTTTCTTTTCGGTACGAAAAATAATACTCATTATTCAATACGGTGGAATACGGCGAGATTTCAATATGGGCGGGATGCAAACCCAAGGCAAGCAACTGGGCCTGATTGGCTTTTTTTAGATCGAGAAAAAACTTTTCTCTTCCCTCATCCCAACGTGTATAAGGGTTTGGGAAATGGTCTGCCACATCTGCATCCACCTCATAGGAGCACTCGTCGATGCAGGTACCGATATAGGCCCAACAGTCTGCCGGGTTGGTATCGAATGCCTCTTTCATCTTGGAAAAGGTCTGATGGACAATCCGCAAAGCGGTACCTCTCCATCCGGCATGTATCGCTGCTACCGCCTGGTTTTTTGGGTCGTAGATCAGAATCGGCGTACAATCCGCGACGGTAACGGTCAGGTAAATGCCCTTTCGTTTGGTGATCAGCGCATCGAACCCTTCCCAACGGCCGGGGGTTTCTACCTGTTTCACATCGCATCCATGCACTTGATACGCGCTGGCTACCTGGCCGGAAGCAATACCGAGGGATTGGAAAAACAGGCGGCGGTTTTCCAAAACGGCTTTTTCATCGTCGTCTGTACTTAGGCCTAGATTCAAACTGGCATAAGGCGCCTGGCTCACGCCTCCGTTCCGGGTACTTTCGGCGGCAATAACCCCAGGGAATGATGGAAACAAATGGACCGTTTTGAAAAGATTCATGCGTGCGGCTGCTTTTGGGCAGATGAATATACCCACTTTCTGCAATCAGCCGGTGCAACCCAAACTAAAAAATGCCAGAAAAAGGCGCAGTGTGGGCAGAAAAGAACCCTTTTTAACTCGCGCTGATTCCCATTGCCATAAGTCTAATAAAAAAACAAGAGACCCCTGAGGCATTTTCTGTTTCGGACTAAGGCCTTGAACGAAAACGCCGCCAAAAGCAGCCCCATCAGAGGGGGTTGTGGGAAGGTTTACTCACTTGCTTTCTGGCGGCAGGTGGATAATGTCATGGACGAACCGGCGTGCTACGCTTAAGGGCCTTAAACTACCCCAGCGTTTGCGCTGATGGCGTTCCATGCGTTTAATAATATTTTCCAGGGTATTCACCGCATCGACAATATGTGGGCCTTTGTTGAGCATGACGCATTCGGCGCGGGAAGCCATGGCCGCATCGGTGATCTCGCTTCGGGTCGCCAATCCCTTTTTCGCCATTCGGTCGAGCACCTGGGTTGCCCAGATGCCCGGCACATGCGCCGATTCGCAGATCCAAAGGATTTCCTCCTGCACTTCCGCATTGCGCTCAAACCCGACTTCAACAGCCAGATCGCCCCGGGCAATCATGATGCCAACCTTCGGGTTCCGCATCGCCGTCAGTAGAAGATGCGGCATATAATCAAAGGCTTCCTTGGTTTCGATCTTCAACACAATTCCGATATCAGGCCTACCCAGCTCACTCAAAGTGCTTTGCAGTTTTTCGACGTCGCTTGGCCTTCGGACGAACGAATACCCTACGATGTCGGCATATTTGGCGATAAACGGAAGCGTAGCATAGTCGTTATGGGTAAGGGAAGAAAGGGTCAGCGCAGTTTCGGGAAGGTTTATTCCTTTTTCAGCCCCAAGTCCGGTACCGCTAATGGCGGCCTGGAAAATTTCGACCAGGAAATAATTCTCCGTCCGGAAAACGATCCGGCCACCGATTTTGCCATCGTCAAAAAAGATGGAGTGGCCAACTTCGACATCCTGGAAGATTTCCGGCAACGTCACCGGAACGCTTAAAATGACCCGATCGGGCAACTCCAGCTCGAAAGGATGAAGCTCGGGAGAAATCACCGCTACCCAATCGCCCTTGAACAAGCGAATGCTGCCGTTATGTTTAATTCGCTCCGTTTGGTCCTCGCGGAGGAGTACCGGTTTTTCTGCGCGGAGCTTGGGGCCCGACAAATCGATGTATACCAGGCAGCGGCGCTGCGTTTCTTCTTCTGCTTTCCGGATATTGTCGATCATTGCCTTCCATTGCTCCGGCTGGTCATGACTGGTGTTGATGCGAATGAGGTCCATGCCGGCGTTCATCAAGTCGACCAGAAGGGGAAAGTCGCTGGCGGCAAGAACGGGCATAGTAACCATCACCCGGGTCCGGTTATCCCCTTCTTTTTGAAGACCAAAAAGAGCATCTGTATTTTTGAGCAGTTGCTCCCGGCTTTGGTAGTAATTGAATGGCGGAGAAAGCCGCCCGGCCGGATGGCTGATGGTTTCCCCTTTAAGCAGATACAGCAACCGGATGATGTTGTTAATGGTCATCAGAACATACCCTTCGGCATGCGCAATGGAAGAAACGCCAAGAGACGTGAGTTGTTCCTGTAACTGACGAAGGTCAAAAGACCTCAGCGCCATATAATGGATCAGGTTCCGGGCGCTTTGGTAGTTTGCCGGATGTACCTGGGAAAGCAAATGGGCATTGGCCAACTCTTCGTTTTCAACAGCGTGGAGCAGCTTGTTCATTTGCTGGATCACCTCGTCTACTCGAATCGTGGTGTGGTAAGGCGCAGAGGTACTCATAAATTGACATTAGATAGTTCTCTTAAATCGCACGTGCCGGGGTTACATGAAAATCATCCGGTTGGCAACGGAACTTCTGGTGTCCGCAACTACCGTCAGCAAATCAAGCGCGCTCACCATACCCACCAGATCCTGCCGGTCCTTGACTAAGAGATGGTGAATTCCGTATTGCAACATCACATTCGCAGCAGCTGCAACGCTCGCGTTGGGGCTTACACTGTGCAGGACGGTCGTCATGATGGACGAAGCAGGCAACGCCGCATCTTTTATATTCCGCAGATCCAGGTCGGTAACAATTCCCACCGTTTGAGGGGTATCTCCTTCAAGAACAATGGGAATAGCCCCAATATTGTATCTGGTCATCAGCATCCGCAGATCGCTCACCGTGCTTCCAGGAGATGCCGTAATCAGATGCTTCGACATTACTTCTTTCACTTGTTTCATTCCTTTGGTTTTTATTTGGTTGTGGGGTAATCCTTGTGCGGGTAAAATAACCGGTTTGGAAACGCACGTAAATGATGAATGTCATTATTTAGGTGAAAAATATTCATCGGGAGCGTTGGAAGCGGGTTAAATCCGCTAAGGAACAAGAGGCCAGGCGGGGCTTTCCGGCTGAGGGGCGCGAACGGTTACCGGTTCGCCGGTATTGGGATCGTAGAAATGCAATTCCAGGGCATGCAACGCTATTCCCGGATAGCCGGGCAAAGACAAGCCCCCGTACAAGGTATCCCCAATAACCGGGCAGCCGATAGCGGAGAGCTGAGCCCGGATCTGATGAAACCTGCCGGAAAGCAGTTCAATCCGCCAAAGCCAGCCGCTTTCCTGGCAAGAAACGATGTGATACCGCAGCAGCGCCTCCTGAGCAGAAGTCTCCGGATGGGAAAGGGCCCTGGCGGTTTTCGCTTTTTGGTCTTTGACCAGCCAATGCCGGAGCGCTCCTTGATCCTGATCCGGTTTGTGCTGCGTGCGCGCTAGATAGATCTTTTGCACCTTCCCATTGCGGAATTGCTCCTGGATGTTGGTCAGCGCTCCTTTCTTTTTAGCCATCAGCACTACCCCGCTGGTGGGCCGGTCCAACCGGTGCACGATCCAAATTCCTTTTTTACCGCCAGCGTAATTCAGCGCCAGGTCTTCCAGCGTATCGCTGGCGCCGGGCTGGCGCTCTACGCTGATTCCACTTGGTTTGTTGACAGCAAACCAGGAGGATGTTTCGGCTAAAAGGATATTTTGGAGACGCATAGGCAAAAGATCTGAACTTTCTTTTTCCAATACCGTTTTTAGGACAGGAGCTCTAAAAAACCAGCTTTTATACCATATGAACGCCAACGAACAGGAAAACCAGAATCCAACCCCACCTGAGCAGCCAAAAATTGCGTGTGAAGTCCGCGAAAACGGCTCTTTGGTCATCCATGGCATGATTGATGTAACAATGTCAGATGGAACCGTGATTTCCAAAGGACCCCGCACGTCCTTTTGCCGGTGCGGGGCTTCGGCGAACAAACCCTTCTGCGATGGCGCCCACAAAACCATCGGTTTTCAAGGGTAAGATGGCGCCCGCTTATTGCCCATTGGCTACGACAAAATCGTAGACCAGCTTCGACGTATTGGCCATGATCTCGGTGGCTAGCTCATCGGATTCCCATCCTTTGGAAAGGATGACTAACACGTATTTACGCCCATCGGGAAGCATCACGATGCCGGAGTCGTGGCGAACCCTGGTGATCCAGCCGGTTTTATGGGCCACTTTCACCTCTTTGGGCAAAAGCGCAGGAATGCCTTCATTGAATTTTTGGTCCAGCAAAATGGAGGTCATTTCCTTACACGCCTTTTTGCTGACCAGCGTTCCTTTTGCAATTTCCCGGAACAACAGCATCAGATCATAGGCCGTTGTGGTGTTGTTCTTTCCCAGGCTATACGCTTTCCCGTCCTCCACTCCGCGCAGTACCTGAATATCCATGGCGCCAATGGAACGCATCGTTTGGGTAACGTTACGGGCATCTAACAGTTCAATGACGATATTGGTCGCCAAATTGGAGCTGTAAATAATCATGTCGTAAACGAGATCATAAATGCTTGCCTTTTCCCCGATCTGCTGGTATAGCTTTTCTTCGGAATCGACGCCGACTTCCAGGCTGAAGAGGCTGCCGTCGACGATGCTTTTGAACTCATTCTTGATCGTCAGGGAATCAGAGAGTTTAAACTTCCGGTTTGCTGCCTGCCGGTATGCTTCGGCCATTACCGGCGTTTTCATCGTACTCGCCGCGTGGAATACTTCTTTTTCGTTGATCAGCAGTTGGCGCTCCGGCCGCCGGATTTCCTGAAAAGCAAGGGCATAGGTCCCCGGAGAACGGCTGAATTCCTTGCGTATGGCCTGCTCCAGCCCAGGGATGGTTTGCTGGGCGCCAGCTCCAGGGAGGAGGAGCCAAAAGAAAAGCGGGAACCAAATTCCTTTTATTGCCATCGTTTGCATGCCCAAATAGATAAATCAGGTAATAATCCATTCTTCACAAAGATAGCCAGGATTTACGCTTAATTAACATTTTCAGGAGAAACTAAAACCCCACACTTGGCGTTAATAGACTTGTGATTTCTTCAGAAAGTAGCCGTATCTTTGCAGCTTTGAAATGCACAGATTACTATGTCCACACCCCGCTCCGTTGCTTTTTATACGCTGGGTTGTAAATTAAACTACTCGGAAACCTCCTCTATCTCTCGCTTGTTTGAACAAGCGGGTTACCGGGAAGTTCCCTTCGAGGAGGGTGCGGGCATTTACGTGATCAACACGTGCTCGGTCACGGATTTTGCCGATCGGAAATGCCGGAAGATTGTCCGGCAGGCCCTTCGGCAATCGCCCGAAGCCTTTGTGGTGGTGGTCGGTTGTTACGCGCAACTCAAACCTGAAGAAATCGCACATATTCCGGGAGTCGATCTGGTCCTGGGCGCGGCTGAAAAATTCCGCATTCTGGATTACGTCGACGGCTTGAGTAAAGCCCCAGGCAAAGGCTTGGTGTTTGCCGGAGAAGTGAAGGAAGCCAAAACCTTCAGCGATGCTTTCTCGTTTGGCGACCGCACGCGGTCCTTCCTCAAAGTGCAGGATGGCTGCGACTACAAATGTTCTTTCTGCACGATTCCCCAGGCTCGGGGTGAAAGCAGGAGCGACAGCGTGGAGCATGTGGTTGCCAATGCGCAAAAGATCGCCGATTTGGGAATCAAAGAAATAGTTCTGACAGGTGTTAACATTGGTGATTTTGGCAACGGTAGTGAAGTTATTGAGGGAACGCGCAAAAAGAAAGAAGGACTCTTCCTTGATCTCATCCGCGAGCTCGATCGGGTAAGCGAAATCCCCCGGTTCCGGATTTCTTCCATTGAGCCCAATCTATGTACCGACGAGATCATCGATTTCGTCGCCTCCTCTACGCGGTTTGTTCCGCATTTCCACATGCCGCTGCAGTCGGGAAGTAACAAGATCCTTAAGCTCATGCGGCGCAGGTATTTCCGCGAGCTCTATGCCGACCGCGTTGCCCGGATCAAAGCCCAAATGCCCCATGCCTGCATAGGGGTTGATGTGATCGTCGGTTTCCCGGGAGAAACGGAAGCGGATTTCCTCGACACGTACCACTTCCTAACGGATCTGGACGTTTCTTATCTGCACGTGTTTACGTATTCGGAACGGGCCAATACGCCCGCCCCGGAATTCGATGACCCGGTGCCTGTGGAAGAACGAAGGCGGCGAAATGAGATGCTCAGCATACTGAGCGAGAAAAAAGCGCCGGTTCTTTTACGAACAACACCTGGGCCAAACCCGGCCGGTCCTTTTTGAAATGCATAAAGAAAAAGGATTGGTTTCCGGATTTACCGACAATTACATCAAAATAGAAATGCCCTTTCAGGAAGGGCTGATCAATGCCATCCTGCCTGCCGCTTTAACCGGGATCCGCCGAACCGGCAATGTGGAAGTTTCTGTCGCTTTTTCCGCATCTTCCAACCCGCTTGCGAACTTTTCGGGCATTCAAACGTGTTAATAGAATTGAATTTTTGTTACAGAAATAAGGTTTTACGAGGAAGCGTCAGTGTGGTGTATCAACCCTTGGCGCTTTTTTCATTAACCGCCTGCTCCAGAACGGAATAAATCTTCTGCGCCGCCGAATCCCAGGAGAACGTTTCTCTTTGTATCCTTCCTTTCGTTATCAGCGATTCCCTCAACTCCGGGTTCCTCCAAACCTCTGCCATGGCTGCCGCAATCTGGTCCACCTGGGTTGGGTCCGCCAGCAAAGCGGCGTCTCCGGCTACCTCAGGCATGGATGCAGCCGCCGAGGTGATCACCGGCACATCGCAGCGCATAGCCTCCAAAATGGGCAAGCCAAACCCTTCGAACAGCGACAGATAGGTAAGCGCCAATGCCGAAGCGGTAACTTTTTTCAGTTCCTCTTCGGGCAAATATCCGAGAAACCGAATGTCCTCCCGAAAGGCAGACTGCGTCCATGCGTCGAGGATAGCACCTGTTTTCCAAGCCATTCGCCCGCCGACCAGCAGGTTGATGTTTGCTCCGGTTTCTTCCCTGAACCGGGAATAGGCTTCGATCAAGCGGGGAATGTTCTTTCTTGGGTGCAAAGCGCCCAGGTAGAAATAGTACGGATCGCCTCCCGCATATTGATTTCGGACCAGTTGTTGTTCCGTAGCCTCCAGGGGTTCAAAACCCTCCCGGCACCCATTCGGGGCCACAATGATCCGGGGCTCCTCCATTGGAAAATGGCTCAGGATATCAGACTTCACGAAATGAGAAATGGCAATGATCCGGTCGGACCGGGCAAGAAATTTTTTGGTATAGCGGGTCAAATACCGAAGCACCGGCTGTGGCAATTGCTCGGGGTAATGTATATAGGCCAGATCGTGTAAAACCATCACCGAAGGCGTCCCGCTAGTTCGGCTCATATAGCCGTCGGGAGAGAAAAAAACGTCGGGCTTCAAGATTTTTAAAGCCACCGGAACCGCCCATTCAAACCAAAGATACCATAAAACCGGATGCCTTGCAGGAGGGGGCACGAGCGCCCCCCGCACATTGGGCCCCAGGAGAAACCGCCTGTCGAAGGGGCGGTCAAAAAGGAAAATGAATTCATCCTGAGGGTGTTGTTCCACCAGACGCCGGCAAACTTCGTAGGTATACCAGCCAATTCCTTCCAATTTTCCCGGCAACAAAAAGCGGGTGTTAATGGCAATTCGCATAAGCGGTATCAGCTAATCGTCCAGGGATTCGGTTTCCATATCGGTAAGGCTGGCCGGCAAGGTCGTTTGACGCGCCAAATTGCACCACACGCAGTCCTCCTTTCCGCAACCGGAATAAAAGTCCTGGTTCATGATCCGGGCATATGCGTTTACAACTAATTCCCGAATCACACGCGTGTCTTCCGGCTCAAACACGATCCGAACCGAGGGAAAAGTTCCTTGCTTATCCGGATGGATATAGGCAATTTCTCCTTCTATTACTACCCGGGAGGAACGGTCTAATTGCTCAAAAAGTAGTTTATAAAACCCCAACTGCCTCCAATAAGCCCCGCCCAGCGGGTTCCTGGCAGTAGGCCGGCTAACCCTGGCCGGATCGTGCGATCCCGTTTTATAATCCACCAGGCGAACAGCTAATTTTTTGTGGTATTCAATCCGGTCTATCGTACCGGTAATCGGGACGCCGTCGAGCTCCACCTGACGCACCGTATACTCCACGCTGACGTCTTTGTGCCAAGCCCCCAGATGCTGCCGGTAATACAGGCTTAGAAAGGTTCGGCCCTGTTCCAGATAGCGGGAATATGCCTCCACATCAAAGCTACCCTTGCTCTTTCGAATCGCCTGCTCAAAGAACAGGAGGAGATCCGGCTCCGGGGGGAAATTCCGTGGCTTCGAGGCGAGCATCCGTTCAAACAGGCGTTGCAACGCCTGATGAAGAGCCGCTCCATACATCCCCTCCGGCGAGGGCAACTGTGGTACGGAAAGGATATGTTCAAAATAAAATCCCAAAGGACAATGGAGAAACCGGTTCAAGGCCGTTACGCTCATCCGGAATCTGGCCAGGCGTTCCGCTACCCTTTTTGAGTCGGCCTTTGCCCATGAAGGAACTTCTGTCCTGATCAGCATGCGTTCCAGGGCTTCTTGCCGGATATCGGGAGGGGTGTTTTTTTCGGCCAATAAACCAGGCTGGTCTGTCAAAAGCTCATCGATGAATTGAGCCCGTTGCCGTTCTTTGTTTTTGCCGTCTTTTCTTGCATAGGAAAGATGCAAAAAGGACCTTGCCCTGGTCATCGCCACATAAAACAACCTTCTTCTTGCTTCCAGGGCATCTTCCTCCCCTGAATAGGTAAGGGTTTCCGGAAGGGCAAAACCTGCCGCCAATCTGCGTTGGTTCGGCGCCCAATAATCGCTCGTACAATCGATCAGAAAAACCCGGTCGAATTCCAACCCCTTGGAAGCATGGGCCGAAAGCAATTGCACCCCTTCGTCCGTCCCCTCCGTTTTCTGAAGAAGCAGCGGTATCCCGTTATCTTCCATGCGTTGGATCGTCTGAAACAGATCGCCTGTATTCATACCGGGAGTGCGCTCTGCTTCCTCGCGGATAAAAGACAAAAAGCTGCTCAATACGTCCACTTCATCCGCTTTGTTTTCCCCTTCCAGGGCTGCCTGGAGGATACCGCTTTGATTGAGAATAGACTCCACCAGAACCGGGAGCGGCAGATTAACCTCGTCGGCGTGAAAGCTATCCAGGAAGCCTCCAATGGTTCTAAACCGGTCCATGGAGGCTGCGGATAGCCCCGAAACTCCTTCCGGACGGTGTAGCACCTGCCTCCAGGTGAGAGGAGATTCCGCTTCCGGTTGTTGAAGGAAAAAACTGATTTCAGCCAGATCATTTGCGGGGATCTTCCAGAAGCGAAAATGGAGCATACGGAACAAAATACCCCCTCCAGAATGAGGGAGCAAGGCTTCCTGCCGCAGGTAATCCAGGATTTCCAGCAGTTGCCGCACCGAAGACGCGTGAAAAACGTTGATGTTTCTCCGGGTGAAGAAAGGAATGTTTTTTTTCTGGAGGAGCAACTGTACCTCTTGCGCTTGGCTATGCCGGGCGTACAGAACGGCGATTTCGGAAGGAGGGGTCCCCGCGCCAATGGATTGTTCTATCTGATGGACCACATCGGCTAACTCATGGATTCGGGAAGGATATGCCGCGATCACCGGCAAGTCGCGGACCAGCAGGTATTCCGGATGAGCGGCGCGAAGCCGTTTTTCTAACCCGGAGGATGCGAGGAAGGAAAGGATGCGCTGCCGGTTGCGCCCGATCAGCCCGGCTGCCGCATCCAAAACTGGTTGAGCCGACCGGTAGTTTTCGGAAAGGACGACAATCTCCATGGCCGTTTCAAAGCGCCCGTACAAGTCTATCAAATTCTGCAAGCGAGCGCCCTGAAATTCGAATATCGATTGGTCGTCGTCGCCTACGACCAGGATATTGGGAACATCCCAATAAGCGATGAGCTGCATCAGCACTTCGTTCTGGGCCCCGTTCGTGTCCTGATACTCATCAACCAGGAAGTACAGGTATTTCTCCTGGTAGTTTCGCAGCAAAAACGGATGTTGCTCGAAGGCGCGCAAGACCCAAAGGATCATGTCGTCGTAATCATAGCGGCTGATCCGGCTTTTAGCCTGCTCGTAAAGGGGATATAGGGCTGCGGCAGACTTGAGTTTTTGCATTTTCCAGCGGGCGTCTTCCAGTTTGGCCTGCTTGAGGTCTCCCTTCCGGTAGGCGCCTTGACTGCGCTGATATTGAAAGGCAGGATCTTCGGGCAACTGGTCCAACCAGGCATCCGCCCGTTCCTCCATCAGGGCAGGCGTCCAATCCTCCATTTTCATCTTTTGAAAAAGCAGGGACAGGTGCTTTTCATAGAAATACCGGTTGCTATTGGATTGAAAAAGCGGATGGCCAGGCTTCAACTGATCGATCAGGGACCTGATCAGATCGATGCGCTCCAATTCGCTCATAGGCTCCAGGTTATAGCGGCCGAAATACTCCAGGTTATCCTGGATAATCCCGTTGCAAAAACTATGGAAAGTAGCGATATGGACCCGATGCGCAGCAGGTCCGATAAACCGCAGGAGCCGGTCGCGCATGGCAAGTACTCCGGCATCGGTAAAGGTAAGGCACAGAATATTTTCGGGCAGGGTATCGGTCTCCAGGAGAATGCGTCCGATCCGCGCAGCCAGAATCTGGGTTTTCCCTGTTCCTGGTCCGGCGATCACCAGCATCGGTCCTTCATAATGATCTACCGCCCTGCGCTGGTCCGGATTGAGCCTGCCGAGTTCTGACAGAAAAAAATCGTTGTATGCCTGCCGGTTGGCGCGTTTTTCGCTCATCAAATACAATTGCTTGCGGCAGCTGGAAAAAAAACCATTTAATCGGTGGAAGACGCTTCCCTGGCGAGTTGCTCCATATCCCGGATGAGCAACCTGCGCCGGTTGAAAGTCAGGATATTTTTGTTCCTGAGTTCATTGAGGATGGTGGTAACCGTTTGTCTTGATGTGGCGGTCAGGTTGGCAATTTCCTGGTGCGTCATAAAGCGGGGCACCAGCGTTTCAAAGCCCACCCTTTTGCCTTTGCGTTGGCCGAGCTGAACAAGGAACTCCACCACCCTGGAGCGGGAGTCCTTAAAAACCAGCGACTCGAGGCGTTGTTCCATTTCCAGCATCCGGGACCCCATGATGCGGAGGAGAAATAAACTGAGCGCACTATGCTCGCGCATCAAGGATTTCATTTCCTCCAGGGTAACTGCGCAAATGGCCGTTTCTTCCAGCGCGAGGGCAAAATCCCGCCGCTTTTCCTCGCCAACAAGAGATGATTCCCCAAAAACCTCTCCTTTTCCAAGAATCGCTTTGGTAATCTCCTTTCCCGAGTCGCTGTAGGAGCCAATTTTGACGCTTCCTTCCGTGAGAAAAAATATTTTATCGGCAATTTCTTCCGGCAAAAAGATGTATTCCCCCTTTTTGTAGACCTTGTGAATATGCCGGTCCATTTCGCCTCTTCCGATCTTCTGGGGGCAGAAAATCCCGGTGACGTCAATGTTCTCCAGATACCAGAACGACGATTTAGCCTCCATTCGCTTCTATTTTTTGTACTGTGTTAACCCCAAAAAGCAAGGCCCGGTTGCCATCTGCCCAGGTTGATATCTATTTACTCCAGCAGGTGTGGTGCATGCCAGCGCGAGGGATACCTTTAATCCCCATCAAAACGCAAACTGAACCGCTCGGCCATTTCTTTCACCAGCGGGTTTTTTTCGTACAGTTTAAGCAGCTTCTCTTTATTAGTGAGCGGTTTTCCTGCTGGCGGGGCCGGAGTTACCACCGATTTAACGACCTGGATCGTGAGGGCAAGACGGGAGTTGCCGAATTTTTCCCGGAGGTATTCCAAGAGCCCGCGTTCTTCGCGCAGCGTGTTCTCAATGAGCGCCGAGGTGACGGTTGCGGCAAGGGTTTCTTCCTCCAGCCTTACTTCCGTATTCAGCAGTAAATTTCGAACCGTTTCCTGGGGAATCCCCATGAGGTAGGTTTTCCACTCCTTGGCCAGGTTTTCTGTGGTCAATTCCAGGTCCGCCTTTTTCGCTACCGAGACAGCCTTGCCGTTGCTTTCCTCTGTTGAAACATTCAACTGGTCCAGCCGCGGGGTCGCGGCGAGGTGCTTTGAAGAACCCCAAGAGGGGCGGGAAGGTTTTTCTGCTGGCCCTTGTGGCGGAAGGGCCTGAGGCAGCGTTTCTGCCACAGGAGCATCAAAAAGCGCCGCCTGATTTGGGGCGACCGGTTCCGCTTCGGCTGCCGGGGCTACCTTTTCAGGTTCAGGCTTTTTTTTTTCTTCTTCCGGACCAGCTTTAAGGAGCTGCCCTACCTGGATGTCCATAGCTCTGGTAATATGCGCCATTTTGATCAGGTAGAGCTCTACGTGAAGCCGTTTGTTGCGGGCTTGCCGGAGGTTGACATCGCAATCATTCACCAGGTTGAGCGCCGACAAGATAAAGAAATGGGGCGTTTGGGCGGCCTGAACCATGTAGCGGTCCCGGATCCCGGAACTAAGCTCCAGCAGGACCAGGGTTTCCGGATCTTTGCACATCAGCAGGTTCCGGAGATGCTCGGCAAACCCATTGAGAAACAGGTCGGGTTCAAAGCCGTTATTCAGAATTTCGTTGAAAAGCAGAAGGATCTGGCTCAAATCCTCGGTTACAAGCGCATCTGCCAGCCGGAAATAATATTCGTAATCGAGGACGTTCAGGTTGGCGATCACGTCCTGATACGTGATTTTTTGCCCGGCAGAAGAAGAAACCATCCGGTCGAAGATCGATAGCGCGTCCCGAAGGGCGCCATCGGCTTTTTGTGCAATTACATGAAGCGCTTCCGGCTCTGCCTCCAAGCCCTCATGGGTGCAGATTCCTTCCAGATGAGCCGTTATTTGTGGCACCTGGATCCTCTTGAAGTCGAAAATCTGGCATCGGGAAAGGATCGTTGGCAGGATTTTGTGCTTTTCCGTCGTAGCCAGAATGAAAATAGCATAGGAAGGAGGCTCCTCCAGGGTTTTCAGAAAGGCGTTGAATGCTGCTTGAGACAACATGTGAACCTCGTCGATGATAAACACCTTGTACTTTCCTTGCTGGGGTTGAAACCGGACCTGGTCGATCAGGCTCCGGATATGCTCTACGCTGTTATTGGAGGCCGCGTCCAGCTCGATGATATTAAAGGAAGCGCTTTCGTTAAACGCTTTACAGGAGGCGCACTGATCGCAGGGTTCAAAATCCGGTGTGGGATTCATACAATTGAGCACCTTTCCCAGAATACGGGCGCAAGTGGTTTTCCCAACCCCTCTTGGACCGCAGAAGAGAAAGGCATGGGCCAGATGGTCACTGCGCAGGGCATTTTTTAGCGTGCCTGTGATGTGCTCCTGGCCGACCACATCGTCAAACCGGATGGGGCGGTACTTCCGTGCTGAAACGACGAAACTGCTCAAGGACTTTTTATTTATCCTCCCAAAGTTAAAAAATTCAGCGGGAGCTGGCAGGGATTATTCTGCTACCGGAAAACCGGATTGCGTATTTTTGCTTTTATTAGCTATTAGACTTGGGGGGGGGTATTTTCCGCCCACGCAATAAGTCTATCGTTTCTGGAGAATTTTTTTTCATTTTTTTTCGAAATACCATTCCATGCGAATAGCCCTTGCCCAGGTCAACATTCATGTAGGAAATTTTTCCGGCAATCTGGAAAAAATGCTGGCCTACGTCGAGGAAGCCAAACGCCTTGGGGCCGACATCGTCTGCTTTCCCGAATTGTCGACCTGCGGATACCCCACCCGGGATTTCCTGGAGTTTGACGATTTTATCCGGCAGGCCGACGCGTCTATTCAACAACTTGCCAAGGCCGCCATGGGCATCGCCATAATTGCCGGATCGCCTACCCGGAACCCCAGGATAGAGGGAAAGGACCTGTTCAACTCCGCCTATTTCATGGCCGATGGAGAAGTGAAGCAAGTCCAGCATAAAGCCTTGCTTCCTACCTACGACGTGTTTGATGAATACCGCTACTTCGAGCCCGCCCGCGAGTTTCATATCATCGAACATAAAGGGAAACGGATCGCTTTGACAATTTGCGAAGACATCTGGAATGTGGGCAACGAAAACCCGCTATACACCATCTGCCCGATGGATGAACTCTGCAAAGAACAGCCTGATTTCATGATCAATATCTCGGCTTCTCCCTTTGCCTACGATCACGGGGATGAACGCATCCATGTGATTCGGGCGAATGTGGAGCGGTATCAGGTTCCTGTTTTTTATGTCAATCATGTAGGCGCCCAAACGGAACTGATCTTCGAGGGCGGGTCCATCGTCATGTCGCCCGATGGAAACGTGTTTGACGAACTGCCCTATTTCGAAGAATGCCTCCGGGTATACGATCTGGAGGACGTGGCAAAGGGAGGCCGGCACGTGGCTCTTCCAAAGGAAAAATTTGCCCTCATTCACGATGCATTGGTTCTTGGTTTGCGAGACTATTTCGCCAAGGTAGGTCTCCAAAAGGCTATTCTTGGGCTTTCCGGCGGAATTGATTCGGCAGTTACCCTGGTTCTGGCAGCCAGAGCATTTGGCGCAGATAACGTCCGGGTGCTGCTTATGCCGTCGCAGTTTTCCTCAGACCATTCCGTGAACGACGCTCGCCAACTCGCCGAAAACCTGGGTGTGCAATACCATATCGTGCCGATTGAATCGGTGTATCAAGCCTATGAAGGGCTTCTGGAGCCCCATTTCCGGGGGCTTCCGTTCAATATCACCGAAGAGAACATTCAGGCCCGGGTCAGAGGCATGCTCCTCATGGCGTTTTCCAATAAATTTGGTCATATCCTGCTGAACACCAGCAACAAAAGCGAAATGGCCGTCGGTTACGGAACCCTTTACGGCGACATGTGCGGAGGCCTTTGCGTCATAGGAGATGTATACAAAACCGAAGTGTACGAACTGGCGGCGTATATGAACAAAGACGGGGAAGTGATTCCGGCCAGCATCCTGACCAAACCGCCGTCTGCGGAGCTCCGCCCCAACCAGAAAGACAGCGACAGCCTGCCGGAGTATGCGATTCTTGACCAGGTGCTGTATCAGTACATCGAACTCCAGCAAGGACCCAAAGAAATTATCGCGCAAGGATACGACGAAGCGCTGGTGCGCAGAGTCCTCCGGCTCGTCAATATCAACGAATTCAAACGCCACCAAACGGCGCCTATTCTTCGGGTTTCAAGGAAAGCCTTTGGCATGGGTAGGCGAATGCCGATTGAGGGGAAATACCTTAGCTGAGGAATCAAAAAATTAATGGATTCTTAATCCCTGGTTTCCTGTATAGAAACGGAGCGCCTTTATCTTGTGCCAAACCATCTGATCAACCCTTAGCGCTCATGAGAACGTTCTTCCTGTTCATCCTTCTTCTTGGCTATGCCCTCGTTGTTTTGGGGCAGGGCAAAACGGTCAAATCCATCCAGGTGCCCGCAGTAAATGAATATTGCCGCATTGATCTGCAAGGCGCCAGCGTTATTCCCAGCGGCCGGCTCATCACGCCGGCTGGAAAGGTGCTGCGGATTGCCCGCGGCGCCTTCGGACTGGCGCTTTCGCCCGATCAGCAAACCGCTTTGGTGTTGCACAACACCGGGATTATCACTAAAGTCGGTCTAGGGCAGCAACCATTCAGCCATCAGATTCCTTCCGCCCCGGAAATCGTGGAGAATGCCATGCAAGCCATCCGCGCCAACCCCAGTGCCTACCTGGGTGTAGCATTCGGCGCGGATAACGAAACCGCCTACCTCAGCGGAGGCGACGACGGTTCGGTGGTCGTGTTTAATACCCGGACCATGAAAAAACAGGATTCGATCTCGCTGGACGGAACATTCAACGGCGTGAAATACGAAGATTCGTTTACTTCGGATATCGCTATAGACCGTGTGAACAACCAACTCCTCGCCCTGGACCGCGCTAATTTCCGCCTGGTCCGGATCGATCTGAATACCCGCCAGATCCTCGCTTCCATTCCCGTCGGCCGAATTCCTTTCGGCATTTCCCTCAGCCCGGATGGGAGCAAAGCCCTCGTCGCTAACGTTGGGCTTTTCGAATACCCTCTGATCCCAGGGGTAACGCCCACCAACAAAGACACCATGATGATGCAATTCCCCTTCTATGGGTTGCCCTCCAAAGAGGCGGAAGAAGGGATAACGCTCCCCGATGGGCGCTTCATTCCAGGGTTGGGCTCCGCCCTGGCCGACGAGGCCATGAGCGTTTGGGCAGTGGATTTGAAAGCGAACAAAGTGACAGGGAAGTTCAAAACCGGCCATCAAATCGGGGAAAAGATCGAAGAAACCGAGATCGTCGGCGGGGCAAGCCCGAATTCCGTGGCCATGGGTAGCCGCTATGCCTACGTTTCCAATGCGACCAACGACCTGATTACGATCATCGACTGGAAAAAGAACAAAATGGTGGGGAGATATTCCTACATGCCGACCCCCGCATCGATAAATACCGCGGACTCATGCCGTTTGGTCTTACCCTTTCTCCCGACGAGAAAACGCTGTATGTAGCATGTTTGGGATTCAATGCCGTGGCCGTTGTTGACGTAGTAAGCAAAAAAGTAAAAGGATATATCCCTACCGGCTGGGGAACCACCCGGGTTGTTCTGGCCAATAACGGCAAGCAATTGCTTATTCTCAGCGCCAGAGGCCACGGAGCGGGCCCCAATGGGGGCAAAGGGTTTGTAGCCCCTCCCCAAGGCACCTACATCGGAGACATCCAGCTCGGAACCTTCCAGATTGTGGACGTGCCGGACGCCGCTACGCTTGCCCTGTATACCCGGCAGGTGCTGGACAACACCTTCCGCGAAGTGGAGTTCGCCGACGACGGCAAGAATCCCTGCCCCCCGCTGCCGGGACTGCGCAAAAGCCCGATCAAACATATCGTCTACATCACGAAAGAGAACCGGACCTACGACGAAGTGCTCGGGCAGATCGAAGGCGCCCAGGGCGACCCCAGCCTGGCGCGATTTGGAGAGAAGGTATCTGTAGGGGATTTGAAAAACGTTGACATCATGCCCAACCATTTAAAGCTGGCGAGAACCTGGGCTTTGTCGGATAATTTCTACTGCGATTCCGACGCGTCTATTCACGGGCACCACTGGATGCTGGGTACGATGGCCAACGAATACGTGGAAGCCAACTATCATGCCCGGAGCGATTTCCGGCCGTTTTCGAAAGCGCCGGGGCGGCGTATGCCGGCAACGATCGGCGGCGTCGATCCAGAAGATTACAATGAGATTGGCGGGCTGTGGGAGCACATGGCCCGCAACGGTATTTCCTATTTCAGCTTTGGCCAGAGCAACGAATTTGCCGGCAACTACGAAGAATGGAACGATACCATTTTCGGGACTGCCCACCCTGTGCCCTGGCCCTTGCCCAAGGCACTGCTCGACCGCACCTGTATAGATTTTGCCGGATACAATATGAATATTCCCGACCAGCTGCGCGTGGCCCAGTTTGAACGCGAATTTGAGCGCCGCTGGGGATCGGGAGCGGAGCCTTTCCCCCAGTTCATTTCCATGCAACTGCCCAACGACCACGGCACAGGGCCCCGGCCCAAAGACGGCTACCCTTACCTGCACTCCTACATGGCCGATAACGACCTGGCGCTCGGCAGAATCCTGGAGTACCTCAGCCATACGCCTTATTGGAAAGACATGCTGGTCATCGTCACCGAAGACGATCCCCAGGGCGGGGTGGACCATATCGACGCCCACCGCTCCATTCTGATGCTGGCCGGGCCCTACGTCAAGCGCGGGTATGTGTCGAACCGCCATGCCAATTTCGGTTCCATCCTCCGGCTAATTTACACCCTGCTCGATTTACCGCCCGTCAATCAATACGACGCCACCGCAACGCTGCTGGACGACTATTTTACCGCCACGCCGGATTATACGCCTTACCAGGCGCTCCCGGTCGACACCAGGGTGTTTGACGCTCAAAAATCATTAAAAATCTATGGCCGCGAATTCGATTGGAGAGCCGTTCCTCAAGGGGTAAAAATGGATGACCCGGAGGAGCAGCGAGTAGAACATTACTGGCAGCAGGGGAAGGGGAAAAAGAAATAGGAAAAAAGCAGACCTACCCGCATTTTCAACGCTGGCAGGTCTGCCCCTGGGCCTTATGCCCCTTACGTTTTTCCTTTGAGCATCAAATTCCAGTACATATACGGCAGGCCGAATTTTTTGAGTACCCACATAGAATAGAGTTCTTTGGAGGTATCAAAAAACTTGGAAAGCAGTGGATCGCTCATGCGCTTGTTTTCGTAGCCAAACTCGGCCAGGATCATCTTTCCGTAGCCCGTAACGAGCGGACAGGAAGAATAGCCGGTATAGTCTTTGCTCAGGACGCCTTCATTGTGGATCATGTGCAGGAGGTTCTCCACCACGACGGGCGCCTGTTTGCGCACTGCGGCGCCGGTCTTTGCGGTGGGGAGCGCAGCGACATCGCCGAGCGCGAAGATATTCGCGTAGGTTTTGTGCTGCAGGGAGTTGATATCTACCGCCGCCCAGCCCTTGTCGGGGCCATCCCGGTACGCCAGTTTGGAATACCGGACGAAATCCGGGGCAGCCTGAGGAGGCGCCAGGTGGAGCAGATCAAAAGGAACCATCACCTCTGCCAGGGTTTCGGTAACGCAAGGCATTTCCCCAACGGAAACCTCCGGGAAGTACTGTTCCCCTTCAATGACGATTTTATTGTGGTGGAGCCGGTCAGGGGCATTTTGGTTTGCGGTAATCGCGTACGTGGCCACTTTATTGACCGGGTCAATTTTCATCAGTTTGTGGAAGAAGCGCAGGTTGATATTCTTCCGATTCACTACTTCCATCAAGGCATCTTTGAACGGATCAACGCCGAAGATCACCGCACCCGGAGTGATGAACACGATTTGGGTTTTATCGCGCACCTTGGTCTTCCGGAAATATTCATCTGCCAGATACATGATTTTCTGGGGCGCCCCGCCGCACTTAATGGGGGTGGCTGGCAGGGTGAAGACGGCGGCCCCGCCCTTGAATTCCTGAAGCAATTGCCAGGTATACAGGGGATCTGTATAATTACTGCAAACGCCATTCTTATTAATGGTGGCTTCCAGCCCTTCTACCAACGTGAAATCGTAGACAAGGCCCGGGCATACGACCAGATAATCGTAAGAAATTTCCTCCCCGCCATTCAGCACGAGTTTGTTGTGGTCGGGTTGTACTTCCTTGACCGCATTCTGAATCCACTTCACGCCTTTGGGAATAAGCGGCGCCATGTCGCGTTCGGTCTCCTTGTAATTATAGGTCCCTGCTCCAACCAACGTCCAGGCCGGTTGGTAATAGTGCTTGGTAGCCGGGTCGATAATAACCACATCCAGGCTTTTTTCTTTCAACATGAGTTGAGCGGCAACGGTAATTCCCGCAGTTCCTGCTCCGATGATAGCAATTTGGTGGTGGGCACTCATTTGGTTGCTTGTTTTTCTTCAGGTGATGAACAATTGCTCAATAAAGCAGCAAATGTTCATTTATTTGTACAAAACTCGATTGACAAAAATCACTTAACCAAAATTTTTTCTTTTTTCTTATGAAAAAAAACTAGAATAAAAATCGGATTTTAATCCCAACCACGCGCTTATTGCCGTGGTCGTGCCCGGAGTTTACCATAGGCAAAGCCGCATGTCATGGCCGCCAGCAGAAAGACGGTGAATACCATATATCCGCTTCCCATCGGGATGAACATGGGGCCGGGGCCACACTACTGGGCATTTTTGGAACGAGACCTTCCAAGTTTGGCAAACGTCTGGATGCCCGGAAAAGGAAAAGGTCGAGTAGTGTGGTCCAGGGCAAGCACCGGCTAAAAAGCCGATTTGTCTCATCCTTCAGAATTCTCTGACCGGATCTTTTCCATCCGTTGGAAAACCTTTTCTTTTATATCCCCTAAAACAGCATCCACTGCCGGGGAAAGCCCGATTTCCAGTGGCTGAACTTTGTCGATAGATACAACAAACAGAAAGATCTCCGGCTGACGGCCCAGAAGCGTAAGCCCGGAGATCAAGTCTTTCAACCCAATATCATGGGTGCTCATGGCAGCGGGGTAGTCGCTGGTGAATCGCGGTTTGATCTCCCGGATCGTTCCGGCAGGAAGTCCATCCAATGTGGCATCCACGATAAGCACGTGGCGATGGCTCTCGATCGCTTCCATGAGCTGGATGCCGGCAGTTCCGCCATCCAGCACCTCCACGTCCGGCGGAAGGGATTCCTTCAATAGGCTGTCGGCGAAATGAACGCCAACGCCCTCGTCTCCCATTAACAAATTGCCGATACCCAAAATAAGGATATCGGCATTTGTTTTCACCCGTATGGTTATTCATAGTATTTATGCCCGGGTTTTGACCTTTTCGGCCTCTTGTTCTGCGTGCTGATCCGCTTCAAATACTTCTTCCTCAATGAATTTCCATCCGCCGCCCATGGAGGACAGTTCTCCTCTGCCCTCGACGTAGTCGTGGTACATCACGAGATACACGTGAATGATCGTAAAGACAACAAACAGCCACATGACCGAATGGTGCCAATTGCGAACGGAAAATTCGCTATCTCCAAACAACGAAGGAACCCAGGCAAAGAGCTTGGGAAGCCACCAGGTACTCATTCCTGCAAACAGACCAAAGCCCGTGAGCACCATAAAAGCGGAAGCAAGGAAAATAAAAAAGTACATAAATCCGGCTAAAGCATTGTGCCCAACAGACAAGTGTTCCGTACGGGGCTTCAGCAAGATATCAATACGAAAAACCTTCCAAATTTCCTTAAAGTAGGTGCGGCTGGTGGGAATAAAATTCTTCCACTGAGCGTATTTATTTCCTACAAACCCCCAGTAAATCCGGAAGGCGAAATTGAAAATGAAAATATATGCCGCAGCGAGATGCAGGAAGCGGATGATTCCGAAAAGATACCGGTTAGAGGCTTCCACGCTGGACATGAGCGCCGGAGGATTACCGATCAGGTATCCGGTCACGCACAGCACAACGATAGCTAAGGCATTCAACCAGTGAAAGATCCGGACCGGGAGTTCCCACACAAACACACGGCGAAGTGTACGGCCTTTCATGATATTTTATTTTGATGCATCAAAAAACTTATCCCGACATATCCTGCCGCGAGGAGCCCTATCCCAGTGCCTGTACCCGGCTCAGGTGCTGCCCCTCTTCGTCGTAGAGGTGAACGGCGCAAGCCATACAGGGGTCAAAGGAGTGTATCGTCCGCAGGATCTCTACCGGTTGCTCCGGATTGGCTACCGGCGTATCCAGCAAAGCGGCCTCATAAGCAGAGGATTTTCCTTCCGGGTCCCGCGGAGATGCGTTCCAGGTCGTCGGCACAACCAATTGATAGTTATTGATCTTTTGGTCTTCGATAACGATCCAGTGCGCCAGAGCCCCTCTGGGCGCTTCCGTATGACCAACCCCTTGCGCCTGGGCGGGCCAGGTTTTGGGATCAAATTTCTCCATTGCAGCCATCCGGTCGTCGCCATTTTTGAGGTTGGTGATCAGCATGTCGTAGAATTCGCGGGCCCATCCAGCAACCAGAGCGGTTTCCAATCCCCTTGCCGCAGTGCGCCCAAGGGTGGAGAACAGCGCGGTAACCGGCACTTCAAGCTTGCTCAGGGCAGCGTCGACGACTTCCTTGAAATCTTCCCTCCCTCGTGCATATCCGACCAGAACCCTGGCCAGCGGGCCAACTTCGACGGCATTGCCGTTCCAGCGCGGAGTCTTCAGGAAACTATACTTCTCTTCTACGTTAAGATGCTCGTATGGCGGTTTGGGTCCGGTGTAGTTCAATACGGTTTCGCCTTTCCAGGGATGGAGGCCCTTATCGTCCCCGCCTTCGTATTTGTACCAGGACCGTTGAACAAACTCCTGAACCTCTTCATCCTTACGCAGGTCGACATCATAAACCTTGCTGATGTCTTTGTTCAAAATAACGCCTGACGGGAATTTGAAACTGGACTCGTCCCTGTAGCCATTGACCGGAAGGTCGCCGTAGGCAAGATAACTTCCCAATCCGCCGCCAATTGCCCCCCAATCTTTGTAGAAAGAAGCGATCGCGAGCAGGTCAGGGATATACACTTGTTCGACAAAGGTTTTGGCTTCGCGCAAGAGCTGGTCCACGTATGCCAGGCGCTCTGCATTGATACCGCTGGCATCGTCCAGGCCGATAGCGCAGGCCATACCGCCCACGAGGAAGTTGGGGTGCGGGTTTTTACCTCCAAAGATCGCGTGGATTCGAACGATCTCTTTTTGCCATTCCAGGGCTTCCAGGTAATGTGCCAAACCGATCAGGTTCACTTCCGGAGGAAGTTTATAGGCAGGATGCCCCCAGTAGCCGTTGGCGAAAATGCCCAGCTGCCCGCTTTCCACAAACCGCCCGATGCGCTTTTGCAAATCGGAGAAATACCCGGGAGAACTTTTAGGCCAGTTGGAAATGCTTTGGGCCAACTCCGACGTTTTCTTGGGATCTGCTTTGAGCGCATTGACCACATCCACCCAGTCCATGGCGTGCAGGTGGTAGAAATGCACGACGTGGTCGTGCATGTATTGGGTGCAAAACATGATATTGCGCACCATTTCCGCATTGGGCGGAACGACAATGTCCAGCGCATCTTCAACGGAACGAACGGAAGCGAGGGAGTGTACGGTGGTGCAAACCCCGCAAACCCGGCCCACAAAAGCCCAGGCATCCCGCGGGTCGCGGCCTTTGAGGATCTCCTCGAGCAACCGCACCATGGTTCCTGAACTGTAGGAGTCGGTTACTTTCCCATTCTGGATTTCCGCTTCGATGCGAAGGTGACCTTCTATTCTGGTGATAGGGTCTATAACGATTCGATTAGCACTCATGGTTTTTCTTTTTGCAGTTGAAGGAGGAATTAGGATTTACTCAATGGGTTTTTAAGCTCTTGCTCGGCGTCTTTCCCCTCCTGAATGGCTTTTTTGATCAATCCCATTTTTTGGACGTTGGTAGCCAAAGCATGGACGGCGACGCCGGCTACAGCGGCGCCTGCGGCAATCATACCGATCTTATCCGCATTTGATTCAATGCCAAAGCCCGGGAAGCTGGCCATCTGTTTGTAGATAGGCCCGTTGTCCCAATAATTTTCTTCGGTACAGCCAAAACATCCGTGCCCGGACTGGATGGGGTAACTCGTGCCGTTATTCCACTTGATCACGCCGCAGGAGTTGTACGTCATCGGGCCTTTACACCCCACTTTGTAGAGGCAATATCCTTTTTTGGAGTTCTCGTCGTCGAAGCTCTCTACAAAAAGTCCCGCATCATAATAGGGGCGCCGGTAACAGCTATCGTGAACGCGTTTGGAATAAAACGCTTTGGGGCGGCCAACGCGATCCAGTTCCGGCAACGTGCCAAAGGTGATGATATGGATCAGCGTTCCAGCCATGACTTCTCCAATTGGAGGGCAACCGGGCACTTTGATGATGGGCTTCCCGCGCACGAGTTTGTGAATTGGCGTAGCGTGGGTTGGGTTGGGTTTGGCGGCCTGGACGCACCCGTTGCAGGCACAACTGCCCCAGCCAATGATCGCCTTAGCGCCTGCTGCAGCTTCTTTCAAAATGTCCCTGGAGGATTTACCGCCTATGCAGCAAAATTCACCATCTCCGTAGTCAGAAACCGATCCTTCAACGCATAACACATACTCCCCATAATGGTCTTTCATGGTTTTCTGCATAACTGCTTCCGCAGCATGGCCGGAGGCTGCCATCAGGGTCTCTGAGTAATCCAGCGAGATTTTATCCAGGATAATGTCCGCTACCATGGGGTGAGACGACCGGATAAACGATTCACTGCAACAGGTGCATTCCTGAAAATGCAGCCAGATGACAGGAAGGCGGGGAGTGGTCATCAGCGCTTTGGAAATCTGCGCTGCGCCGCTTGCTTCCAGGCCCAGGTATGCCGCCATTACGGTGCAGAACTTCATGAAGTCCCGGCGGGAGTAGCCCCGCTCGCGCAGTTCTTCGTAATAGGTGGGCCTGGTTTTGGTTTCGGTTGGAGCTGTCATTGGATTTTCGTTTTGCTTCCTGGTGAGAAAAAGGCCAAATTTGAAAAGAGCAAAAAAAATTGCCCCGTTAGGGCAAAGCAAAAAATTTTTTGTATAATATCAACTGATACTCATCATTTTATCTGGTGATTTTTATCACTCAGAACAAATTTGCGGCGAATTATTTTTGCTAAAATCAAAACCACTAAAACCAAAATACCATGCGAAAAGCCCTGTTCTCTTTTCTGCTGCTCTTGCCCGCCCTGACGCAAGCCCACCCCGGCCACGGAACATCCACCGGCAATGATTGGATTCACTATCTTACCTCTCCCGGCCACCTGGCGCCTGCGGTTTTATCGGTCACGGCAATCGCTTTGGTTCTCCTGCTGAGAAAAAGCCCAAAATCCAGCAGGCAAGTGGATCAAAACAATCGATAAATGCACGAGCTCTCCATTGTCCTGAGCATTATCGACATCGCCGAAGAGCAGGCTGCCTTGAACGGCGCCCGCCATGTGGAAGAAATCGAACTCGAAATAGGGCAATTGGCCGGTGTTGAATGGGATGCGCTGGATTTCGCATGGGAGGCGGCAACGAAAAATACCGTCCTGGAAAAAAGCTCCAGAAAGCTGACGATTGTCGACGGCAGGGCCCGGTGCCTGGAGTGTGGGCAAGCATTTTCAGCGCCCACCTTGTTCACCGAATGCCCGTCGTGCGGAAGTTTTTTTTCAGATCTTTTGAGCGGGAAAGAACTCCGGGTGAAGTCGCTTACCCTCGTTTAGCGCGCAGTTATCCGAGCTGATGTATCAGGAAAATTGTAGTTTACCTTTAAATCAAAATCCCGATCCTTATGTGTACTACTTGTGGATGCGGCCAATCCGACGACGCCATTACGATCCAACTGGTTGGCGAGGAAGAACATCTCCACCTCGTTGATGGCGAAGTCCATTCCCATCACCATGGGCATGGGCATGGACACG
This sequence comes from Haliscomenobacter sp., assembly GCA_016707205.1. Lineage (GTDB taxonomy): Bacteria > Bacteroidota > Bacteroidia > Chitinophagales > Saprospiraceae > JADJPL01. The sequence goes on from JADJHZ010000002.1 coordinate 282,071, forward strand.
GACATAGCCACGAACATGAAGACCACCATCACGGGCATGTTCATTCGCACGTCCGCGATGGCGGAAGCCCCCATTCCGGGGATAAGAAGGTGCTCCAGCTCGAATTGGATATTCTACAGAAGAATCAGCTTCTGGCCGAGCGCAACCGGGGGTATTTTGAAGCGAAACATATTCTTGCCCTAAATCTGGTTAGCTCTCCCGGAGCGGGAAAAACGTCCCTTTTGGAAAGGACCCTTCGCGACCTCCAGGAGGAATTTCCTTTTTATGTCATTGAGGGGGATCAGCAAACCATGAACGACGCCAATCGGATTGCAGCAACCGGAGCGCCTGTAGTCCAGATCAACACGGGTAAAGGCTGCCACCTCGATTCCAGTATGATCAGCCATGCCGTGCGCAAACTGGACCCTTGCGTCAGTTCTATATTGGCTATTGAGAATGTCGGAAATCTTGTCTGCCCTGCGCTTTTTGACCTGGGCGAGGGCCGGCGGGTGGTCATCATCAGCGTACCTGAGGGGGACGATAAGCCCGTTAAGTATCCGGACATGTTCTATTCCGCCCATTTATGCCTGATCAATAAGATCGACTTATTGCCTTACGTTCAGTTTGATGTGGATAAAGCTAAAAGCTATGCCCGGCAAGTAAACCATCATCTGGAATTCATAGAACTTTCCGCTACCACCGGCCAGGGCATGGAACAATGGTACGCCTGGCTGCGCGATAACCGCATTGCTCAATAAGCTAAAAAAACACCCTATGTGCCTGGCTATTCCCGGAAAAATAACCGGTATCGAAAAGGCTCTCGACGACACCTTCCGCGTGGGCAAGGTTTCTTTCGGAGGCGTAACCAAAGAAGTAAACCTGGTAATGGTACCTGAAGCCAAGGTTGGGGATTACGTGATGGTTCATGTCGGAGTTGCGATCAGTTTAGTGGACGAAGCAGAAGCCGAGCTTACGTTTAATTATCTTAAGCAGGTGGGGGAATTGGATGAATTAAACGAATCTACATGACCTAAATTGGGCCTGTCTCAAAAGACGGTTTCCGCCCATGGCAGCCAAAAAATATTTTCTTTTTTCAATTCTTACAAACAATCGCTTTGCAATTTTTTGTGAGAATTGAAAAAAGAAAATAAAATTTCATGCAGGTCGCAAAGAACGGCCTTTTGAGACAGGCCCAATTCAAGTCCCTATAACCATGCAGCCTTGGGCTCTTGGAAAAGAAGTCCTTCCATTTTTTTGCTGTATCTTGGCGGAAACCTGAAAAATCGGGCTATTTAACCCCAAACCTTTTTCAGATGCCGCCTCAACCGATATATTCCCGTCTGATCGATGCCCAATCCAGCGGCGAAAAACTCCTGGCCGTACTGATTGACCCGGATCGTTTGCGTGTCAGATATCTGACCGAGCTCCTGGAAATAGCCCAGGCCTGCGCTGTCGACTTTTTTTTCGTCGGCGGAAGTTTATTGGTCCAGGACGAACTGGAAAACTGCGTGCAAACCATCCGGCAACACTCGGCAGTCCCGGTGGTCTTATTTCCCGGAAACCCGCTTCAAATCAATAAAACAGCCGACGCCATTTTGTTACTTTCCCTAATTTCGGGCCGAAACCCGGAATTTTTGATTGGTCAGCACGTAGTAGCCGCTCCCTATTTGAAAGCCTCCCAATTGGAGATCATCCCAACGGGTTACGCGCTCATCGATGGAGGGAAACCCACTACGGTATCGTATATCAGCAATACCGCTCCAATTCCAGCCAATAAGCCGGAAATCGCGGTTTGTACCGCCATGGCAGGGGAAATGCTGGGACTCAAAGCTATCTACCTGGATTCCGGCAGCGGCGCCATGAATCCCGTTCCGGAAGCTACGATCCGGGAAGTCAGGCAAGCCGTAGCCCTTCCTCTTGTGGTTGGAGGAGGGCTCCGAACCCCCGGGCAGGTACGTCAGTCGCTCCTTGCCGGAGCCGACCTGGCCGTGGTGGGCGGCGCTATAGAAAAGGATCCAAAGCAACTGCCTTTAATTTCAGAAGCGGTAAAGTCCCTTAACAAGTAGATATTGGAAGGAACTTTTTACCTTACTGATCCTGTTCATAATTCAATGTGATCAAAAGGGAACGACAAGTGATGGAAGGATTGGAAACGGGAATCGTGGTGCGCTCCACCGGGAGTTGGTATCAGGTACGCATGGGAAACGGGCAAGTGCTGGAATGCCGTATTATGGGCAAGTTCAGGCAGGAAGACAAAAATCTGACCAACCCGATAGCGGTTGGGGATGAAGTCGCCATTCAAACTGACCCGCAGGGCGACAATGCCCTGATCAGAGAAATCCTCCCGAGGAGAAACTACGTTCTGCGGCAATCACCGCACAGGAAGCGAGACCTCCACCTCCTGGCGAGCAATGTGGATCAGGCCATGCTGATCACGACAGTGGTATCCCCAAATTTAAAGCCCGGGTTCATCGACCGGTTCCTGCTCATGACGGAGCCTTTCAACATTCCGGCGGTCATCGTTTTTAACAAAGCCGACGTCTACGACGATGACGCATTTGATCTGTATGCATATATGGAAGAGACGTACCAGGAAATCGGATATCGCGTCGTGCTTACTTCCGCCCTTAACCGAATCGGGACCAGCGATCTGCGCCAGATATTGGAAGGCAAAACCACGTTGGTGAGCGGGCAATCGGGAGTAGGCAAAACCAGCTTGATCAACGCCATAGAACCGCAACTGCAACTCCGGACCCAAACACTCTCGGATTATTCTGGCAAAGGGCAGCACACCACCACCTTTGCCGAAATGTTTCCCCTGAGCTTTGGAGGATACATCATCGATACCCCCGGCATTAAAACCCTCGGGTTTACCCATCTGGAGCCTCTGGATGTCGCCCATAATTTTCGCGAATTTTTCCGGCTATCCGAAGAATGCCGGTTTGGCGGGCAATGCCTTCATCGCAACGAACCGGGGTGCGCCGTCAAGGCCGCCTTGAAAGAGGAGGAAGTCAGCGAATTCCGGTATATGAATTACCTCAACATTCTGGAGGAAATCGACGCGCAGAACTATTGGGAACGGCACAAGGAAGTATAAGGGATTGTCTCAAAAGACCGATCTTGCCCCTGGCCGCTAAAAAATAGTTGCTTTTTTTTCAATTCTTTTAAAAAATCGCTTTGCGATTTTTTAAAAGAATTGAAAAAAGCAACTAAAATTTCATGCCGGAGGCAAAGAACGGACTTTTGAGACAGCCCAATGCTGTCATGCTCAAAGCCGCCGTTATTCCGGTTCAAAGCCCAGTACAATGTTGAAGTCGGCGAGGTTGCGCAAGGTACGCGGGCCCGGCTTGTCGAAGCCAACCCCGTAATCGAAGCCAAGCACACCAAACATCGGGAGGAACACCCGAAGGCCAAGCCCTGCAGACCGTTTGAAATCGAAGGGGTTGAAATCCCGGAAGGACCTCCAGGCATTACCGCCCTGGGCAAAGCCAAGAATATAAATGGTCGAACTTGGGTTCAGGGATAACGGATAGCGCAACTCGACCGTAAACTTGTCAAACAGGGGCGTAGCCGCCGTCCCGCCGGTAGGATCGAGATTGCCTTCCAATTGATTGACTTCGTAGCCCCGGAGCGAGATAATATCTACCCCGGCAAAGCCAAACTGCTGGTTGTTGATCCCGTCCCCGCCCAATTGGAAGCGCTCGAAGGGGGAAGTTCCGATATCTTTATTGTAGTAGCCCAGCATACCGATTTTTGCCGCTGCTTTCAACACCAGTTTGCCCGTCAGGGTAGCATACCAATCCATGTCAAACCGCCATTTGTGGTATTCCAGAAAACGGAATTTTTCCTGGGTGGTCAGTTCGGTATAATCTTTATCGGGATTAAATAAAGAATACGGCGGCGTAGCCTGAAGCGACAGGGTGATATTGGAGCCCGATTTGGGGAAAATGGGGTCGCTCACGGTGGAGCGGGAGATGGTTTGGCGTAAACTATAGTTATAGTAGTTCCCTATCGACACGATATCGCCGTTATCGGCCCGGAACAAGCCCTGGCTCCAGTTGTTTAGCCCAAGGGTTTGCAGATTAATGGCCGTGCTGGAGACAAAGTTATCATCCGGCCATTTCAGACGAGTACCCAGGCTGATGGACCCCTGAGTGATATTCAGGCTCTGGTAGCTTGAACTCCCCTTGAATCCATAGGCAAACTTATTATAAAAGCCTGCCACAGAAAACGAGTTAGGTTTCCGGCCACCAAGCCAGGGTTCGGTAAAGGACAGGTTATAGGACTGGTAAAAATCGCCGTTGGTTTGAGCCCGGATGGACACCCTCTGCCCATCCCCCATCGGTAATGGGCGCCAGGCGCTTTTATTGGCGATGTTCCGCAGGGAAAAGTTATTGAACGCCACCCCAAGGGTGCCAATTACCCGCCGGTAGCCCCCCCAACCTGCCGAAAGTTCCAGCTGGTCGGATGGTTTTTCCTCTACATCGTATTCAATATCTACCGTTCCCCGTTCGGGGTTGACCGGAGTATTGATACCGAGGTTTTCCTGATTGAAGTAACCCAGGTTGATGATTTCACGCTGGGAACGGATAATATCCGACCGGCTGAACTTTTCGCCTGGCAAGGTTCGCAATTCCCTTCGGATCACATGTTCGTGGGTGCGATCATTCCCGTTTACAATCACCTTATCGATGGTGGCTTGTGGGCCTTCAAAAATCCGCAACTCGAGGTCTATGGAGTCTTCTACAATAGCCACTTCTACTGGATCCACCTGAAAAAACAGGTAACCGTTATCCATATACAAGGTACTAACGTCCCGTCCTTCCTGGCTGAAGCGCAGGCGGGTCTCCAGGAGTTCCTGGTTGTAAATATCTCCACTCTTGATACCGAGTACCTGGTTAAGCGCGGCGGTGTCGTAGATGGAATTGCCTTTCCATGTCAAATTGCGAAAATAATACCGCTGGCCTTCTTCGACATTGATGGACATCTGAAGAAACCCTTTATCGTCGCGCCAGATGCTATCTCCGAGAATCCGCGCATCCCGGTAGCCGATGGTATTGTAATACTTGATGATTTCGACTTTATCCTTCTCGTAGTCGTCGCGGATGTATTTGGAGGAGGCGAGGAAGCGGCTCTTTTCCTTGGTCTTGTCCATTTTTTTAACCAGCTTTTTGTCCTTCACCGCAGCGTTATCTACAAAGTCAATATCCTTGATTTTGATCCGGTTCCCAGGATCGATCATAAAGATCAACTTCACGGCGTTGACCCTGGAGGTATCTGTTTCTTCCCGCACCGAAGCGATTGCATCCAGAAAGCCTTTATCGATAAAATATTTTTCGATCGCCTTGCTGGCGCTCACCTTCATGTTTTCCGTAACGATCCCTCCCTTGGCCAGATATTGCTTGACTGCTTCGTTGAGGGATTCGTGCTGTCCTTTCTTCACCCCTTCATAGGTATAATTAGTCATTCGGGGTCTTTCCTGCACATGGATTTCCAGGAAAATCACATCGCCGATAGTCTTTTCCTTAAGGATACGGACATCGGCAAACAGTTTTAGGTTCCATAGAGCCCTGACGGCTTTGGGGATCTCAGGGCCTGGAAGGCGGATATTCGACCCCGTTTTCAAACCGGAAATGCTGATGATGGCATTCGCATCGGTATAGGTAGACCCCACAACAGTTACTCCGCCTATTTCGTAGTCTTTGGGGTTGGAATAGTCCAGGATCTGTAAACTATCCACCTGTTGGGCGATAAGCAATGAAGGCGCCAAGCTGGTGATGGCCAATGCGATCCAGAGTCCCCGGCGAAACTTCAAAAGCTGTTGTATATCCCTCATAATAAGGTAGTTTCTACTTTTTTTTTATAACGAACGCGAAAGTACGGGAATATTCAGACTGGAGGAAATGAAATTCCATCTTTCCCCTGTTGTCTGGCGCCAATGCCCCAAGATTTTATTTCCCTGCTTATCGAGTAAGAGAGGGGTTCCCATGGCGATGGGTTGTATGGCGAAAGCGAAAGGAAGCGGAGAAACAGGATTCAAGAGGTCCGAATTATTTGACCAGTTGTTCGCTGATCTTTCCGAAGCGGCGTTCACGATGTTGGAAATCCAGAATGGCCTGGTATAAGTGTTCCTTCCTGAAATCCGGCCAAAAAACGGGGGAGAAGAAGAGTTCGGAATAAGCCAATTGCCATAGAAGGAAGTTACTGAGCCTCCGTTCCCCGCTCGTCCGGATCAGTAGCTCCGGATCCGGAATGCCATGGGTGCTTAGATTATCCTGTATCAAGGCTTCGTTGATGCTTTCCGGATCGAGTTTTCCATCCAAAACCTGGGCGGCAATATGCTGCGCAGCCTGGACAAGGTCCCATTTGCCACTGTAGTTTAGGGCAAGGACAAGCGTCATCCTGGAATTATTCCGGGTACGTTGAATGCCGTCCATCAAGGCGTTAAAGGTGGCGGAAGGAAGACGTTGCAAATCTCCTATCGCATCGAGGCGGATATTATTTTTATTCAGGGTGGCAATCTCTTTCGAGAGCGTTTCGACCAGCAAACGCATCAGGGTGTCGACTTCTAACTTGGGGCGAGCCCAGTTTTCCGTAGAAAAAGCGTAAAGCGTTAGGTACTTAATGCCAAGTTCAGCGGCGGATTCGGTCACTTCGCGAACTGCCCGAACGCCATGCCGGTGCCCAAAAACCCGGGGTTGGTTGTGTTGTTTTGCCCACCTGCCATTGCCATCCATAATGATAGCAATATGCCCGGGAAGATTATTGATATCGATTTGCGATTTTAGATCCATTTAGCGCTTAGTTCATTCCGGAGCGGCAGGGCATTTGCTTCGCAGGAACTTGCCTCTCTTGGCCGGAAAATTGTTGTAAACATACAAAAAACAAAAGACTTTAAGATTTCTTAATGCGATGGAGTAGACTTACTCTTTTTTTCTTACTTTACTCTTATTAATTTAGCCGCCCGAGTAATCCATTTGGCTCCTTTTTTTGCAAAGGGGGCACAGCCCGAAATGTTCGCATCCGCTCCGGGCTGCTTTTGATTGCTATGAAACGCCCTTAGAACCATTCGGACCGACGCCATTCCTAACGGCAAGCGCTTAGGGGCTTTTGCTTTGGGATGCTATATTCCGTCTGGCATGTATACCCAAAAACAGGGGTTTGCGGCATTCCTGGCTGTAACCCTCCATGCGTTTAGGTATATGGCGGCGAGCACAGGGTTGCAACCCAATGGCTTCCGGTAACCCGTATGATGATTAACCCCAAACGTTTCTATATGCAAGTCATTGTTTTGAGTTTTGTAACGGCATTTACCCTTACCTATTTTGCCATTCCACCTATTATTCGGATTGCCCTTGCCAAAAACCTGGTGGATGAACCCGACGAACGGCGATCGCATACGGTACGGACCCCTTCCCTGGGTGGGATCGGGATTTTTTCAGGAAGTATTTTTGCCATCGTACTTTGGACCCCTTTTTCCCAATTCGGCAACCTTCAGTATATTCTTTGTGCGTTTATTATTTTGTTCCTGGTAGGAGCAAAGGACGATATTTCGCCCATTCCCGCCAAGAATAAGCTGATCGCCCAGTTTATTGCCGCTTCTATTTTAGCCTTAAAGTCGGATATTATGCTCACCAGCCTCTACGGGTTGTTTGGGGTTTACAACGAGTTGCCTTTCTGGACGAGTTATGTGCTTTCCGTATTTTTCATTCTCGTTCTTATCAACGCGTTTAATCTGATCGACGGGATAAACGGTCTTGCAGGAGGAATTGGAATTCTGATTTTGGGGACGCTGGGCTGCTGGTTTTTCCTGATTGGCCGCCTGGAGTTTGCAACCCTGGCTTTTTCCTCCGCCGGGGCCATCGCTGCGTTTTTGCGCTATAACTTTACCCCAGCCCGGATTTTTATGGGGGATACCGGGTCTCTTCTGATTGGGGTGATCATCGCCATTCTGCTGATCAAATTCATGGATTTGAATTACCTGTTATCTTCAGGAAACCCCTTCCGGTTTGCAAATGGTCCTGGAGTCGCTTTGGGAATCGCTATCCTGCCTTTATTTGACACCCTGAGGGTATTTGCTACCCGGATCATTCGCGGACAATCGCCTTTAAAACCTGATCGCCGCCATATTCATCACCTGCTTATTGATTACGGGCTTTCCCATATGCAAGCCACCGGGATATTGGTTTTTGTCAATGCCGGTTTTATCGTTTTTGTTTTTACCTTTCACGATCTGATCAATGTTCACTTCCTTGTTGGCTTCGTTCTGGCTATAGCTTCTGGAATGACCTACGCGTTGCATAAGTCGGTGAACAGAAAAAATTCAGGTACTGTAAATCCTTTACTTTCGGCATGATAGCTTTCTTTTATGTCTTTTTAGGTGGGGGCCTGGGCAGTATGGCCCGGCTGGGTATAGCCAAAATTACTCCACACACTGCTCCGCTGTTTCCTTGGAGTACGTTTATTGCCAATATCCTGAGCTGCTTTATCCTGGGGGTGCTCATCGGGCTCAGGGTAAGAGGCAATTTGTCCCAAAACGCTCAGTTTTTTCTGATAACGGGCTTTTGCGGCGGGTTCAGCACCTTTTCCACGTTTTCTCTGGAAAACCTTCAGCTATTGCAGGAAGGCCGGTTAACTGCTTTGGCCGCCTACACCGGGTTGAGCATGTTGCTGGGTCTGGCTGCGGTGATCGCCGGTATCCGCCTTGTTGGATAGGTCCTTCGTCCGGTTTAGTCCATCCATCCGGACAAGGATGGCAAGGGAGAGAAAGAAAAAAGATCCAATTTTGTCGGTTTCGATCATGTCGTTAATGATCAGAAATGCGTAAATGACTACCAATACCAGTAAAACGGCCATGACGGCTCGTTTCCTGCCGGGATCGGTGGTTCGATGGTACACGTCCTCCCCATGAGCCAACACCCACAAGCTCAGTGCTAAAAACAAGGTAAGACCGGGCCAGCCTTGCTCGACCAAAAGAAGCAGGAAATAGCTGTGCACCCCTGATTTCTCCTCGTTCCTGCTGACGTAGGTGCGGAAGCTGTTTACGGAATACGATTGGTAAAAGTTGACAAAATTTCCGGGGCCGAAGCCCAAAACCGGCTCTGCCCGGCTCATTTGGGTCGCTGCTACCCAGCGATAAACGCGTTCCATAGTGGATATATCTTCTCCTTTGGCCGTGGCCTCAATAAGAGAACCAAATTCGTTATGGGTGATGGTCGTGTCGTAGTTTGGCGCGTATTGAAGGTACCGGTTCCCCACCAACATATACCCCGCCAGGAGCACAACTCCTAAAACCCCGCCCACCAACACAACGCGGATCAACCGAAGCCTAAATATAAAATAGGCCCCCAGCGCCAACGCCAACGCGACGTAGGCCGCCCGGGTATACGTCAGATACACCGCAATAAGAAGCCAGCCAAAAACAACCGCTAAAACCAGCCATTTCCAGCCAAACCGCTTAACCCCGGAAATCAGGTACCAGAGTAAAGGCATAAAAACAGCCAAGGTGCCCGCATAATTTACGTGGTTGCGCTGAAAAGGATGCAATACTTTATGTACCTGGTCGAAAGAAAACCCGTACCCCGCATGGCGCGCCATGATCACTGCCACCGAAAAAATCAGAGGCCAAAAAATCCACCAAACCATACGCGACAAATCCTTCTCATCCCGAATCAGATACATGGCCAAAAAATAGAATACCGCCACATACCAGATTTTTGCCAACAAGAATTTAACCGAAACCACCAAAAGATCCGAATTCATGGTAGAAATACCAATCCACAGCACATGCGCTACCAGCAATAAGGTTATCGGATGGGTTAGCGTAAAACCCTTCAATCGGGGCATACGCCACAGGAATAAGGCCAAAGCCACCAGCATCAGCCCCACAGTGAGGGGCTCGGTGGGCAGGTCGGTACCAAATCCATTGGGCAAAACTACCTCGGTCGAAATGGGAATACATGCCATCAGCAAAAAAAACACCTTCTTAGTGTCAACCAAGGTCCAAATGACCAGAAGCAATAAAAGAGGGGCAAAAGCCAAAAAATACCATTCTGTTGCCGCTCCAACAACAAAAGAAAACAACAAAAAAAGTCCCCATAACCCAAACAGCCATTGCTGATCAGACCAGGCCGGAAACCGTTGTCTTATCCCCTCCATCATTGGCTTCTACCTTTCCTTGAAAATTAGGCGCCATTCGATATTCCGGTAGGCATGAAAAAGCAAAATAGCCAGAACCGACATCAGGAAAGCGAGCATACCTGCCGTGATCACGAGGATGGAGCGTTTAGGACGAATCTTGACTACGGGCACCTCTGCCGCTTCCACAAGGATAATCGAAGGGACAACGGCAGAATAAGCGGCCTGGAGCAATTTTGCGCGTTCCAGATCCTCTCCAAGCTGCCCATTGGCAGAAAAATATTGGGTCTCCAGAACCGAAAGCAAAACCTGCCCTTCGTTTAACAAGGACATCTTGAGGTTGATGCTGTCCATTTCCTGCTCAAGACCGTTCACGAGCGCTTCGGTATAGGCTACCGAGTCTCTTGAAATCCGGGGATTGGCACGCATGGACTCTAACCGGCCTTTTTGCCGGTAAAAGAACGATTGGGTTTCTACAAGCTGCTCTGTCAGATCCTCTGATTGGGCTGCCGTGTTATAGATTTGGAAACGAGCCCGAATCTTTGCCAGGCTATCTCCAAGGACAATAACCTGCGCGGATTTATTGAGGATATTGGCTTCATAGGATTTCAGGGTGGCTTTCTGTCCTGATTTAACCAATCCCTCGCCGATGAGGTTGACGAGCTCCCGGGCGGCGTTGGCTATAGCCGCCGCCAATTCCGGGTCGCGATCCTCTACCGAAAGTTCCAATACGTTGAACTTGGTTTTTTTGACCTCGTAAAGCTTTCTGAAGCGCATCCGGACCCGGTATGAAGCTTTGGGGTTTTGGGCATTGATCCGATAATGCGTATACAGATCAAAGGAGTCGACCAAGTGATCGATCAATTCATTGGATTCGGCAATAGCCAAAATACGGTCGATATCCGTGTCGGAGCCGTACAGATCGGCGCCCAAATTATTTTTGCCAAAAAAGATCTCCGGCCTGGCCAGATTTGGATTTGCCGCAACAAATACGGTTGTTGACCGGTAATAATTGGGAAGAAGTAATGAAATCGCAGCGGTAACCACCGCAACAAGGAACGACAAACCAACAAGCGGTTTTCTCCATTGAAATACCAAATTCAAAACTCCCAGTAAATTCTCTTTTTGTTCCATTGGATTGGAATTGTCGTGCAAAAGTAGAAAAATATACTTGTCGCGAATTGGGGCTGTCTCAAAAGACCGTATAGTTAGAGGGGCTGCATTCAACCCAATACACCGCGCAGTTCTCTTCAGAGAAGAGGATGCGGGTCAAATTTTCGCTGCCTGGAATAACCCGGAACGGCCGTTAAATTCGCTGCCGATCAGAAAAAAGCCGGTTACTGGAGAACCAGTCTGCCACTTCCCGAACCCGGATCACCTGAAAAAGGAATACGCCGGTAAACCCAACGAGCATGGCCAAGCCCAACGCAAGCCAGCTCCAGTCCGAAAAAAAAGCTTTTTTGAGATAAAATGCGGAAAGCCAGGAAAGGATTCCAAGGATGATAAAACGCCAACCTGCCGCCCGGGAAATGGAAAACCCTTGCCAGGACTGGCAAAGGACCAGCAATCCGGCAAATACCGCCCCTTGGGTAAGGAACGTAGCCAGCGCGGCGCCTGCTGCCCGATAAGGTGGAATCAAGATCAAGTTGAGGAGGACGTTAATAACCACTCCCACAAAATAGAGCCAGTTCAGTTTTTTTTGATGCCCGGCGGCTAGAAGCAAAGTCCCGAAGATATACCCTCCGCTCATGGGAATGAAACTTAGCATTAACCACCCAAGAATAGCGCCCGACTGCTCGCTGGTATGTACGTATAAAGCGTCCATAATTGGCGTTCTGAAAGCGATAAGCGCGGGGCTTAGGCATAACGCGCCACTCCAGATTATCCGAATTCTAAGGTCGCTTAGCTCTTTCAGTCCTCTTTTGTCCTTGTAAAGTTTCGAGAACATCGGAAGCAATAGACCGGCGAATAAAACGCCGATCATATTGGCGGCATCCAGCAACCGGTAGGCGCCTGCATACCAGCCGGCTTCTTCCTGTCCATTGGGCAACATCCGCCCAATCATGACGGCATCCAAACGGGTATATATCGTCATGAGGATTACGGTAATCGCGTAAGGATAGCTGTTTTTTAACACGACCAGGTTCAGGCGCGGGTTCCAGCGTAGACGGATACCCCCGGTCTTCCTTTTTAGTAGCCAAAGCGCTGCCGTTGCTGTTATAGTGAGGGATACTAACTGACCAAACACCAATAGCAGCACCGGAGACCTTCCGGCAAGCAAGCCGGTCCAAAGCGGGATTCCCAACCCCAGCAGCAGGATCAGCCGGTCCAATACCGACAGGAAGCTATCGGTAAAGTACCATCCAAGCCCGGAAATATTAGATCTGAGATAGCTAATCAGTGAAATTAGAATATGGATACCGGCAATGGGCGCCAACATCCAGGGAAATGCGGCAAGATAGCCTGCCAGAGCGCCAAAAACTAAAATAGCGAAAAGGAATACCCCGGCTAAAAGAAATTTCGCTCCCAGCAGGTACGGAAAATATTTGTCCAGCAGGTACGGATGCTGAGCAATGTGACGGTTGTTATAATACTGAATCCCAAAGTCGTTCAGGATTTGAAAAAGGAACGTAAAATTAAAAAGCTCGAAGTACAGCCCATATTCGGCTGCACTGGCGAGATTCTGAATCCCCCTGTCGACGCCAAATAAATACAATGGCTTGACAACCAGATTTATGGACAAAAGAAAAACCAGGTTGAGGACAAACGCTCTTTTCATTGGAGATCGCCGCCAAGATGCGGTTTATTCATAGCGCAGCGATTCGATAGGGTCCAGACGGGCTGCCTTTAGCGCAGGGTACAATCCGGAAACCAACCCAACGACCGTACAAACGACCAAAGCGACGGTGATCCACAACCAGGGAAAACGAAATAAACCTCCCATGAAATAGGTGACCAGATTGCCGATCATTACCCCAAGCAGGATGCCGAATATCCCTCCAAGTAAAGAGATCACCACCGCTTCGGAAAGGAATTGCCAGAGGATATTCATTTGGGTAGCTCCAAGAGCCTTGCTAATCCCCACTTCCCGGGTGCGTTCGGTAACGGATACCAGCATGATATTCATCAGCCCTATGGCCGCCCCGAGCAGGGTGATCAACCCGATCATGACCGCAGCCAACCGGAAGTAGACGGTATTTTCCTTGATAATGGAAACCAGGCTGTCGCTTTTTGTAAATTCAAAATCGTTGTCTTCATACGATTTCAGCTTTCTGATATTTCGAAGTACCCCCGTTGCCGCTGCTATGGCATTATCGAGTTCCATGGCCTCGTTGACCGTAAACATCAGGTTGTAGTTGGTATTGGCGGTTCCGTAGTACCGCTTGCCTGTCTGCAGGGGAATGAGGATGCGTTTGTCCTCATTTTGACTCATACTCGATCCCCGTTTTTTCAGAATCCCAATTACCCTCAGCCTCATGTTACCGGCAGAAATGACCTTATCCAGGGCGTTTTCCGGTTTATTGTCAAAAAGCTGGCTGACCATATCCTGCCCCAGGAGGGTCACGTATCCGCCATTCGTGACTTCCCTGGCGCTGAAGTTGCGCCCATATTCGATATCAAACCCTCTGGCCTCCAGATAATTCTCGTCGATGGCCATGATCAGCACATTGGGGTTGGTTTTTTCATTTTCAAACCGCAACGCGGCGTTGTCCGTGCAGTTCAGGGATATGGCGGACCGCCCAGGAAACTGGAATTGTTCTTTAAAATCCATGACCATTCGGTAACTAAACGGCTCGGCCTGCTTGGCGCGACGCCCCCCCCGATTGCTCCGGACCCCTTGGGAAAACTTTGGGTCAATATCGAATGAATTGGCCCCCAGGTAGGAAAAATTATCGTTAAGGGAATAGATCGCGCTGTCGATAGCGGTCAGGATGCCCACCAAGGCCATGATCCCGAAAGAGATGATCAGCAAGGTAAGAATAGCTCTCAGGAGATTACCCCGAATTGATCTCAAGGCCAAACGCACATTTTCGCTAAAGTCCATCATGGCTTGCAGAAATTGGTAATCAAAGCATTAAAGTAGGGTATTCTTCCAGGACCGGCTTGGGTTCTTCGATCAATCTCCGGATAAATTAGACATACTCGAGGAGGCGTAATGCGCTTCGGCCAAAACCTCTAAAGCGGAGGGGTGTAACAGGCCGTTTGTTGCCAGAACCTCCCTGCCGCTGTAATCCCCCTCGCTGCCCCAAAAATCGGTTACGGCGCCGCCTGCTTCCGTTACCAGCAAAATACCGGCGGCGACATCCCAGGGGTTCAGCGCATATTCGAAAAATAAATCAAACCTGCCGCAGGCGACAAAAGCCAGGTCTACCGAGGCCGCTCCCCACCGCCGAATGCCGCGGGTTTGGCGCTGGAACCGGCCAACAGCATCCAGGTGGAACGGCAATCGGTCGAACTGGGAATAGGGAAACCCGGTGGCTGCCAAAGCTTGCTTCAAGGCAGACGCTTTACCGACGCGAATTGGGTTCCCATTCAAAAAAGCGCCGCCTTCCTTAATCGCATAAAACATTTCCTTTCGGTTTACCTCGTACACCATCCCGATAACCGGCGCCCCATGGTAAGCAAGCGCCACGCTGAACGCAAAATTAGGCAAGCCAAAAAGGAAATTGGTCGTACCGTCCAGCGGGTCGATGATCCACTGCCATTCCGCAGAAGCCGTATTGGCCGGCGCCACCATTTCTTCTTCCGTAAGAAACCCTGCCTCAGGGAAAATCGCATTCAGACCAAGAATGAGCATTTCCTCCGCCGTTTTATCCACAAAACTGACCAGACTGTTTAAGGACTTTTCCTCAATGGCCGAGTCATCTACCTTTCCGAATTGGCTGGAAATAAAGGCGCCGGTTTCCTCGATTAAAGGGAAACAGCGGAAGCACAGAGAGGATAGATCAACGCCTCCAAAACGAGAACGGGTATCGTTATTCATGATTCGAAATCTATTTCCGTGAGCGGATCTTCGTCCAGATGGTAAATGGACGGCAAGTTGCGGGCAATGCCGTCGTAATCCATACCGTACCCCACTACGAAGCGATTGGGGACACTAAACCCAAGAAAATCGATAGCCACAGGGGCTTCCATAGCGTCCGGTTTGGACAACAACGCGGCCACCTCCAGAGATGCCGGCTGATGGCTCAGCAGATCTTGCAGCAAAGCAGCCATCGTCCGGCCGGTATCAATAATATCCTCTACGACAATAACGGGGCGGTCTTTAATTTCCGCATCGAGGCCAAAAAGGGTCTGAACTTTTCCGCTGGAACTCATCCCACTATAAGAGGAAAGCCTCAAAAAACCGACCTCGCATTCCAGATCGCAAGCCCTTACCAAGTCCGCAGTAAACATAAAGGCCCCATTTAGTATCCCGATAAAAAAGGGAACAGCCCCGCGGTGTTTATCCGCAATTTCCCGTCCCAAGTCCCGGATTCTGGATTGAATGGTCTCCTCGTCGAGAAAAAGCCGGAATCTCCGCCCATGAACCCAATACGCGTCCCTTGCCGGAGAGGAGGAATGCTGCCTCATGTACTTAATGTTTTATAATTACCGAACCCTTTACATTCCATATTTATCCAAAAGGTACACCAAGCTGGCCATGGCAGCGACGCCCAGTTCGAGTTCGCGTTTGTTGACTGCTTCAAAACGATCGATATCGGTATGATGCAAGTCAAAATAGCGTTGCGTGTCGGGTTCAAATCCAATCATCAACCCTTTTTGGCTCTTCAATCTGGAAATATCGGCTCCCGACCCCCCTTTTTTAATCGTTAACCCGTAGGGCTCGAGCAAATCCGACCACGCCAGAATTTTTTTAAATTTCCCTTCAAAAACAGCGTCTTCCGCTTCGCAAGTAAACCCGCGAGGAGTAAACCCGCCCCTGTCGGATTCAATGCCTGCGATATGGCGCTCTTTCTTTTCGTCCGAAGCCTTTGCATAAGCGGCGGCGCCAGCGCCCCCGTTCTCTTCATTCATAAACAGCACACAGCGAATGGTGCGTTTGGGCGTGTAGCCCATTTGCCGGAGCAGCCACAAAACATCCATAGCCTGCACACAACCTGCGCCGTCATCATGCGCCCCCGTTCCGACATCCCAGGAGTCGAGGTGCCCACCCACCAGGATGATTTCATCCGGGCGTTCGCTGCCTTTGATTTCGCCAATGACATTATGAGAAGGCTTTGGATCCAGCATCCGGCTCGTATTGCGCATAAAGACCCTCACCGGCCCATCTTGCAGCAACCGGTGCAACAACTCCGAATCATTGGTGCTCAACCCAAACGCCGGAATAGGGTTCACTCCGGGTTCATAATACATCCCGCCGGTATGCGGAATATCGTCCAGGCGCGTAGTCATCGATCGCACCAAAACGCCAATGGCGCCGTATTTCGAAGCTCTCGAAGCCCCTGAGCCGCGCTGATCCACGGCTCCGCCATAGGCGTTAAAGGTATTGATCTGGGTCGGATCCAAAGGACGGTTAAAGAAGACGATCTTTCCGGCAACCGAGGCGCCTAAACGGTCAACCTCGTCCAAACTCCGTACTTCCACCACATCTCCCGTAATACCCAACGGGCCAGTACCCTGAGAGTTGCCCAAAGCGAGTACGTGCAAGTCCTGCGTTCCAATCTTTGGAGAATGGGCGATCCGGGCTTGTTCTTTCTCTCCCCGATCCCAATGGGGTACCAGGCAAGGCTGCAGCTCTACCCGGTCTAGTCCCAGGGTATCCAATACCTGGCGGGTGTACTCTACCGCAGCAGCAGCCTGTGGGGAACCGCTCAACCTTGCCCCAATCCGGTTGGTCAGATACTCCAGCCAAACGTAACTCTGACCCTGGGTAAGGGCGGCGTCGTAGATTTTTCGGATGTAAAGCGCGTCCTCATCTTTTACCTGACCATGAACCGGGGAAGGAAAAAACGGTCCCAACCCTAAAAAAAGAAAAAGAATCGACGCCAAATGTGTTTTCCGGACCATGCTTCCGTCTTTTTTAGGCTTACGCCCCATTGAAAAATCTTAAAGAAATAAAACAAACGAAAATTTCGATAAGATGTAAAAAATAAAACGAACTCCAAAGAGAACCTCTACCCGCCAAACAATAGTTTAAAAACTAAAATAACCTGCCTGAAAAAACAGGACTAATTTAAAAAATATTGCCATATTGGCATTTCATTTTTGTTTCATTGATAAAAATTCAAAAAAGATATTGAATTTTTTTTATTCTTGTAATTGTATTTTTTACAATAAGCATGTATCTTTGTATCGGAACAAGAGTTAAAGAAAGATAAAATTTGGTTTTATTTGGTTAGGGCTGAGGTAGTGCTACAAGAGCGCTGCCTCTTTTTTTACCCATTTCCGCCCTTTTCCTTAAGAGCAACCGATACGGAGAATGCGCGGCTCCTTCCAATTCGGGATCCTTGAACGCCTTCAATTGCGTATCCGCTTCCGGTAATATAAGACAGCTCTTGAGTAGACTCCGCAATGATGCTTTTCAGGCGATTTTTGATTCGGACCTCCTTAAGGCTGTTTTCCTTAAACAAAAGCCGGATTTCTCTCGTCTTCAGGTGTTCGTCCAGGGCTGTATAGCGGATTTCCCGCATGCCATTGGCTATAGAGACCGTGTCGATTCGGTACTTTTCTCTCCAGGAGAGTTTATTAATGTCGGAAGAAACAAAGGAGGCCAGTTCTTTACTGTAATCCGCAGGTTTTCCTTTCATGTCGATCGTTTCTGATGCCCCATCAAACCGAACCGTTTTCGTGCCTTCGGGTTGCAAACGATCCAGGCGCTTTATTTCTTTGGAAAAGAAACCTTTCAGATCATAAAAAGAGGCCATGCTGCCTTTGACGGGAACACGGGCGTCCCGGTCTTCTTTATGGCATCCGGTGCTCAACAAAACGAGGCCTATCATTAAGCAGGGGATCGTCCGGATTCTTCGTTTCTCCATGATATGGTATTCATTGACATTATCCGCAAGCCCGGATTTCCAATCACAAAATGGCCAGCGATTGAAGTTCTAGCCTGCTGGTGTGGTTTCAGGAACAACCAGTTGCTCGCCCTTCATTTCCGCCGGAGCAGGAAGAGCCAGCCGGGAAAGGATCGTCGGCGCGATATCCGCCAGTTTTCCCGGGTTGACTTTTAAGCCTTTCTCCCTGGAGCTTATGAAAATACAAGGCACTGGGTTTTTGGTATGAGCCGTATTGGGGGTTCCGTCTTCGTTAATCATAAAATCGGAATTGCCGTGATCGGCGATGACCAAGGCTTCATAGCCATTGGCCAAGGCGGCCTCCAGCAAGTCATTCAGGCACCCGTCCACCGTTTCTGCGGCTTTAACAGCCGCTTCAAAGACTCCTGTATGGCCTACCATATCGGTATTGGCAAAGTTGAGGCAGATAAAGTCGGGGTGATTGGCTTTTATGTCTTCAATAATGGCGGAAGTGATTTCCCGGGCGCTCATTTCCGGTTGCAGGTCATAGGTGGGTACTTTTGGAGAAGGGACCATGATCCGCCGTTCTCCCGGAAACGCTTCTTCCCTGCCACCGGAGAAAAAGAAGGTGACGTGGGGGTATTTTTCCGTTTCTGCGATCCGAACCTGAGCTTTACCGGCTTTAGACAACACTTCGCCAAGGGTGTTGTTCAGGTTATCCGATTGGAAGATCACGTTGACGTTCTTGAAGGTTTCATCATAGCTCGTCATTGTAACATAATGAAGTTCCTTTTTGAACATGCCAAACTCGGGAAAATCGCTTTGCGTCAGTACGGTAGTAATCTGCCTTGGGCGGTCGGTCCGGAAATTAAAGCAAATTACTGCGTCTCCATCCTGAATAGGAGCTAAAGGCTGGCCCTGGCTGTTAACGGCTGCAACAGGCAGGAGGAATTCGTCGGTCTCCCCTTTTGCGTAGCGCTCCCGGATGGTATGGAGGAAGTCCTTGCTGGGTTCACCCACGCCATTAACCAGGAGGTCGTAGGCAATTTTAATCCGTTCCCAGCGCTTGTCCCGGTCCATGGCGTAATAGCGGCCAACAATAGAAGCCAGTTTGGTCTTGCGCTCTTTTAGAAAAGCCAGAAGATCCTCAATGAAGCCCAGTCCGCTTTTAGGGTCGCAATCGCGGCCATCTGTAAACGCATGGACAAAAATCTTTTCCAATCCGCGGCTCTCAGCGATATCTATCAGGGCTTTACAATGGTCGATATGGGAATGCACCCCTCCGTCGGAATACAGGCCGATCAGGTGGAGCGGACGATCATGGGATTTTGCATAATCAATTGCCTTAAGGAGGGTATCGCTTTGTTGCAGGGTTTTCTCCCGAATAGCTTTGTGAATTCGTGCCAATTCCTGGTATACGATCCGCCCGGCGCCGATATTCAAGTGTCCAACCTCCGAGTTACCCATTTGCCCATCGGGTAAACCAACCTGTTCTCCGTGCGTCACCAGAGTGGAGTGAGGATATTGCGCCATTAAGCGATCAAAGCAAGGGGTATCTGCCTGGGCAATGGCATCGGCTTTAGGAATTTGGCCCAAGCCCCAACCATCCAGAATGATCAAAATAAAACGAGCGGGATTCATGTGTTTATTTGTTTTGGAGAAGAAAATCAAACCTTCCGGCGCGACCAAGTTACAACATTAGCGGGTAATCCTTGGCTCGGAGGTTCAAGTTCTTAACAAGACGGTAAGCAATTAAGGTTTATTTTGGACGTTAAATACAAGTGACGCGGAGCGGTTTTGGACCGCACTAAGCTCTGCGCGCTAATGCTATTGGAGAAACGTAGTCAACGCGTCTTTTTTTGTTACTTCAAGGTTGGTTTGCCGTCTTAAGAATGGGCTATAAAAAAACCCTTAATCAACCGGCTAGCTTGAATTAGCGGCCAAAAAATGAAAAAAATGAAACTATTATTGCTTGCAGTTTTGTTCGTCCCCTTGCTCAATGGCAGCAATATGGATGCCATTACTCGGGCAATCAGCACTGGAGACGTAAACGCGCTTGACCAGTACCTCGACCAGACAGTTGAGATTGCCATTCCCAATCAGGAAGACCTTTATGAAAAGGCGGAAGCATCCGCCGTATTAAAGGGGTTCTTCAGTCAAAATGTACCGAAAGCGTTTAGCCAGGTGCACCAGGGAACATCAAAAGGAAATGACTCGCTGTATTGCATTGGAAATCTGACTACCAGCAACGGAATCTTCCGGGTGTACATTTATATGCACCTCCAAAACGGGAAGTTGTCTATTCAGGAATTAAGATTTGACAAGGAATAAGGACGTTCAGGTCCTGAGGGTACTTATTATGAGGAAATAAACAGGGCAGCAGCTGTTACCGGCTGCTGCCCTGTTTTTTTTCCAGAATGCCCATTCCAAAAAGGGCGAAGTCGAACCTTACCGGATCCTGAGGGTCAAGTTGTTTAAGCCTGTTAGTCAGCTCCAAAACGGTTTTCCAATCCGTTTGTCTGCTCTGGATCAAGCCTAGCTTTCGGGCAACGCGATCCACGTGTACGTCCAGAGGGATTAACAATTGGCTTGGACGGATCTTCTGCCAAAGGCCAAAATCGACCCCGGCAACGTCCTGTCTCACCATCCAGCGCAAGAACATATTCATTCGTTTGCAGGTGCTCCCGCTTTCGGGGGTAGGCACATGTTTTCGCGTTCTATGGGGAGAATCGGGAAGGGAGAAAAAGAAATGGTGAAAGCCTTGAATGGCAGGGCCGGCATGATCGTCTTGCGGCTGAATAAACTGGGTGAAGGCCTCTTCGAGGGAATGATACCTGGAATAAAAATCCTGAAAAAATTCAAGAAAATATAGGGTATCGACAGGCTGGAACGTTCGGTGTTTAAAAGAGAGGAAAGGTTTTCTGTCGCGTTCCTGATGGTTGCGAACAAAATCGTAAGGGGAGTTATCCATCAGAGAAAATAAACGGGTAGCGCTATTAATGATGGTTTTTCGCTGGCCCCATGCCAGTATAGCCGTCCAGAACGCAGCAATCTCGATATCCTGGAGCAGTTGGAACGCATGAGGGATTCGGATAGGATCCTCCTCGATAAATTCTTTTTTATTAAAAAGGGCGGCGTGATACTCCAAAAGGGTAGAAAGATCAGAAGACATAGGGGACAAGGGGATTAGGATTGGGAACAAGAAAGCCCCGGCAGGGTTATCCTACCGGGGCTTTGCACTAAGTATTTGTTAGTTGGCGGCGACCTACTCTCCCACCTAACGGCAGTACCATCGGCGCTGAGGAGCTTAACTTCTCTGTTCGGAATGGGAAGAGGTGAACCTCCTCGCTATAACCACCAACTGCTCTTCCGGCTCTTGCGATTCCTCATCGCAGAGCCCTGATCTTTTGAGCAAGTAAGCGAGAAGCAGAGTCCGATTGCGGTTTTTGCGCTTTGCACACCGCGCCATAATATACTTCGATTCCAGCTAAAAAAAATTTTAGGAAGCTTTCGGGTAATTAGTACTACTCGGCTCCACACATCACTGCGCTTCCACCTGTAGCCTATCAACGTGGTCATCTCCCACAACCCTCAAGGAGTACTCATCTTGGAGTTGGCTTCGCACTTAGATGCTTTCAGTGCTTATCCATTCCGTACATAGCTACCCAGCGGTGCACCTGGCGGTACAACTGGTACACAAGCGGTACGTCCAACCCGGTCCTCTCGTACTAGAGTCAGATCTCCTCAATACTCCAACGCCCGCAACAGATAGGGACCGAACTGTCTTGCGACGTTCTGAACCCAGCTCGCGTGCCGCTTTAATGGGCGAACAGCCCAACCCTTGGGACCTTCTCCAGCCCCAGGATGCGACGAGCCGACATCGAGGTGCCAAACCTCCCCGTCGATGTGAGCTCTTGGGGGAGATCAGCCTGTTATCCCCGGAGTACCTTTTATCCTTTGAGCGATGGCCCTTCCATGCGGAACCACCGGATCACTTGAGCCGACTTTCGTCCCTGTTCGACGCGTCCGTCTCGCAGTCAAGCACCCTTATACTCATGCGCTCTTCGCATGGTTACCAACCATGCTGAGGGTACCTTTGCAAGCCTCCGTTACTCTTTCGGAGGCGACCACCCCAGTCAAACTACCCACCACACACTGTCTCCCGATAAATCGGGATTAGAACCTAAGTATAAGAAGGGTGGTATTTCAAGGACGGCTCCACCACAACTAGCGTCGCAGCTTCAAAGCCTCCCACCTATCCTACACATCCTATACTCAAGACCAATGTGAAGCTATAGTAAAGGTTCACGGGGTCTTTCCGTCCCGTTGCGGGTAACCGGTATCTTCACCGATACTTCAATTTCACCGAGCTCACGGTTGAGACAGTGCCCAGATCGTTACACCATTCGTGCAGGTCGGAACTTACCCGACAAGGAATTTCGCTACCTTAGGACCGTTATAGTTACGGCCGCCGTTTACCGGGGCTTCAGTCAAGAGCGTCGCCGAAGCTAACTCCTTCCTTAACCTTCCGGCACCGGGCAGGTGTCAGACCCTATACTTCATCTTGCGATTTTGCAGAGTCCTGTGTTTTTGCTAAACAGTCGCCTGGACCTCTTCACTGCGGCCTCTCGCGAGGCGCCCCTTCTCCCGAAGTTACGGGGCTAATTTGCCTAGTTCCTTAACCGTGGATCACTCGAGCGCCTTAGGATACTCTCCTCGACTACCTGTGTCGGTTTGCGGTACGGGCTGCGTACTTCGGCTTTTCTTGGAAGGTAACTCATGTCTTCGAGTCCGCCTAAGCTTCCTCTCAACGCACTTTTCCGTCAGTACCTAGACACTACATACCTCCGTCCCCT
>JADJHZ010000002.1:310000-680256 GCA_016707205.1 Haliscomenobacter sp.
GGAGCCAGATGGCGCCACCGGGTATAATAATGCACCTTCCGGTCAAAACTCAGGAGAAAAACCGGCACAATGGTAAACAGGTGGAGAAAAAAGTAGGTAAAACGCGATTCAAGCCAGGGAACCAGGGCTAGTTTTGGAACTTCGAAATCCAACTGCCCCCCCTGAACGGTATCTAATGACCATAAGGCGCCAACCGCGGCCCAAGGCCACAAAAACAATAGCCAGGCAACCGGCTTCGTCAGTCCAGGCGTACTCCCTTGCATTACAACAAGTTTAAGCTACTGCGAACAGCGGAGCTAAAAAGCAGGAGCACCTTTTTCCCGTCGTGAACCCGAATCCGCTTTTTCTTCACTTGATGTGCCGGCTCCCGGATAATGTGCTTGAACAATTGGGTATAATAGACATAAGCCAGGTACACCCCAAAACGAACTCCTTTCGGCAACTGCACGATGCCGGTCAGCGCAAAATCAAAGTCCTTCCGGATGTCGGCTTCGATCCGGATCTTGTCTTCATTGGTAAAATGCTGAAAATCGACTCCCGGAAAATAAACGCGGCCCCGGTCGTCAAAATCGCTTTTCATATCCCGAAGGAAATTGATCTTCTGAAAAGCCGATCCCAAGGCGCGCGCTGATTCTTTTAGCTGCTCGTACTTGAACGAATCGCCTTCGCAAAAGACGCGCAAACACATGAGGCCAACGACTTCCGCCGACCCATAAATGTACTTTTGATACTGATTTTCTTCGTACACCGAATGGTGAAGATCCATTTCCATGCTGTCCAGAAACGCACCAATCAGTTCCTTTTCGATATGGTATGTATTGACGGTTTGCTGGAACGCATGCAAAACCGGATTAAGGCTGATCTTTCCTTCAATCGCCCTATACGTTTCCAGACGAAACTGATCCAACAGTTCTTTTTTGGGAAACCCATGGAAGGTATCCACAATCTCATCCGCAAATCGCACGAATCCGTAAATAGCATAGATGGGATCGCGGAATTTTCGGTCGAATACCCGAATCCCCATGGAGAACGAAGTGCTGTACCGTTTGGTAATCAACTGACTGCACTCCTGGCAGGTTTGGCTATATAGGTCGAACATTTGGTAGTGATTTTATGGTATTGAATAGAGCAATCAAGGCACCATAGCGCGTGCCAATTCTTTAGCCGCTACCTGCCCGGAAATCAGGGATGGAGGCACTCCGGGCCCTGGAGTAGTAAGCTGGCCTGCATAAAAAAGGTTTCGGACTTTTTTGCTGCGCATTTTGGGTTTAAGAAAGGCGGTTTGCAGCAACGTATTTGCTAATCCATACGCATTTCCTTTGAACGCATGGTAATCACGGATGAAGTCGTTGTGCGCATAACTGCGCTTGTAGACGACATGATCCCGGATATTCTCCCCTGTATATTGTTCCAGACGCTCCATAATGATATGGTAGTATTTTTCCCTCAAGGCATCCGTATCTTCCAGACCCGGAGCCAAAGGGATCAAAAGGAACAAGTTCTCCATGCCTTCCGGCGCTACAGAGGGGTCTGTTACCGATGGGGCGCTGACATAAAACAACGGTTTGGAAGGCCACTGAGGTTTTTCGTAAATTTCCACTGCATGCTGGTGGAAATCTTCGTCAAAAAACAGGTTATGATGCCGGAGGTTGGGAAGGCGCTTATTGATGCCCATATAAAATAATAAACTGGAGGGCGCCATCACCCGCTTATCCCAATAGGTCTTGTTATATTGACGAAATTCCGGCGCCAGGACCTCCTGTTCGAAGTGATGATAGTCTGCCCCAACCACCAGCGCGTCCGCCTCATAAGCTGCATCTGCGGTGTGGACCCGCTTGGCTTTTCCATCGATCACTTCAACCCGCGTTACTTCCTGATTGTAGCGGAAGGTTACGCCAAGTTCGCTGGCCAGGGAGACCATGGCCTCAACGATCCTGAACATGCCTCCCATAGGGTACCAAGTGCCCAGCCGGATATCCGCATAATTCATCAAACTATAGAGCGCCGGGGTTTTTTCTGGGGTCGCGCCCAGGAAAAGCCCCGGAAATTCAAGCAGTTGGATGAGTTGCTCATTTTTAAACAGGCGCCTCAGATAGCCCGCCATGGAGTTGAACATTTGAAGGCGGAACAGGCTTCTAAGAACCCTTAGATCGGCAAATTCGAGGATGGAATGCCCGGGCTTGTGCACGAATTCCTGCATACCTACCTCGTACTTGTATGCTCCTTCTTTCAGAAACCGATTCAGGTTTTGGCTGCTCCCCGGCTCATAGGATTCAAAAAGAGCGTACAACCCGTCGAGACTGGCAGGCACATCCATGACTTTTCCACCCCCAAAGTTGATTGTGTAGGAAGGGTCGAGGCGGCGCAGGTCATAGTAATCGGAAACTTTTTTCCCGAAGAGCCCAAAAAATTGCTCGAACACATCAGGCATCCAGTACCAGCTAGGCCCCATATCAAAAAACGAAGCCCTCTGAAGTCATTTGGCGCGCCCGCCCACCCGGGAGCTGTTTTTTTCCAGGACAGTGACTTCGAAGCCCGCTTTTGCCAAACAGGCAGCGGAGGCTAATCCGGCAAAACCAGACCCAACGATGATTACTTTCTTTGCCAAGCTGTTGAGGATTTTTGTTTACACTCGAATCCTCAACAGCAGGCTCCCCGTTTTGTTTAAGATTTTGAACAAAAGATGCAACAAAAGAATCCAGGTTTGACTATTGCGCCATCCAGGCCCGGTAGCCCCCCCGAAGATCGTAAACCGTCTTGAAGCCCATTCGCCTTAGGGCGCCTGCGGCACGAGCGCTGCGCACTCCACTCAGGCAATAGATCGCTACCGGCTGATTTTTGTCCAATTGGCTTCCTGCCTGATTCTCAAAACCGTACGCCGTGGCGTCTATGTTCTTTGCCCCGGGGATATGGCCGGAAGCAAACTCCCTGGCAGTGCGCACGTCGACGAGTTGTACCCCCTTCTGGGCAATTTTATTTTTAAACTCACCCGCCGTCAAAACGGTGGAAGATCCAGCCGAAGATGACGCGCCATTACCGTGCTGCCCCTGACAAGAGACTACCGTAGCCAAAAGAACGAAAGCAAAAAAGAACCGTCTCATGATGATCAATTTAAATTCGGTGATTTTATGTCGGGCCAAAATTAGCTCAATCGGTTTCGAATATTCTGTGATTTAGTGCGCATTGTCAACAAGGGAACCCATTTATTGTTGCTTATTGCGTACCCAAGCCTTTGGTATAACGCCATAGTCGGGTTTCGGGGCGTCTTTTCGAATAGGAAATTCTACATCAGGAATATATTTTTGCAGGGTGAATAACAAGGATCGCATACTTGAACTATACAGGAAAGACCGCAGGATAGAGCGCCTGGTATCCTATCTTTCCCATTCCCCCTCTGCTAAAATCCATCTTGGCGGGGTGGTTGGCGCCCTTGAAGCATTTGCCATTGCGGGCGCCTATTTCCAGCATCCCCGTTTCTTTCTTCTTGTGGAAGAAGATAAAGACGCGGCTGCGTACCTCCAGAACGATCTGGAAGGTTTATTGGAGAAAAAATCGGTCCATTTCTTTCCAGATTCCTTTAAAAGGCCCGGCTTTTTCGAGGAAGTCAATCCGACCAATGTGCAAATGCGCACCGAACTGGTCAATATTCTCAGTCAATCCAAAGCGGCGGGGGAGATCATCGTCACGTACCCCGAAGCCCTTTTTGAAAAGGTCCTTTCTCCGGAAGTCCTGCAAGCCAACCGGCTCGATATTGCCGCTGGCGAAAAGTTAAGCGTGGAGGATATGATCGAATTCCTGCTGGACTTTGGATTCACCCGGGAGGATTTTGTATTTGAACCCGGACAGTTCTCTATCCGCGGAGGGATTGTGGACATCTTTTCTTACGGCAACGATTTCCCTTACCGGATTGAGTTGTTCGATGTGGAAGTGGAAAATATCCGAACTTTTAATCCGCTCACCCAATTATCCTTAGCCCAGATCCATCGGGTTTCCATTATTCCCAATATCAACCGGTCGTTCAAACAGGAGCAAAAAGTTTCCCTTTTGGACGTTTTGCCTCCCGAAACACTTTGTTGGGTTAAAGATCCGGAAATCCTCCTGGACAAAATCCAGCATTGTTTTGAACAAGCCGGCGAGCATAGCCGGACGATTTCCGTTCTGGACGAAAGCGAGGCGGCGGCAATTTTTAAAGACCAGGCGTTCAACCTTCCCAGAGAGATCATGGGCAGGCTCCAGGAGCTCCCTATAGTGAGCTTTCAGCCCTCCTTTTTCCAATATAACGAAAATATCGTTTTCCAGGCCAAGCCCCAACCAAGCTTCAACCGGAATTTTGACCTCCTCATCTCCGAGTTGAAAAGTAACCAAAAGCAAGGCATTGAAAATTTTATTTTCTCTGACAGCGCGCGCCAAGTGGAGCGTTTTTACGCCATTTTCGAAGACCTGGAAGCCCATGTCAGCTTTCACCCTATCACACACACCATCCACGAAGGGTTTATTGATCTGGATCAAAAGGTAGCCTGCTTTACGGACCACCAGATCTTTGAACGGTTCCACCGCTATAAATTGAGGCAAGGCTTCAGCAAAGAACAAGCGCTGACCATGCGCCTCCTTCGGGACCTTCAACCGGGGGATTTTGTAACGCATATCGACCATGGTATTGGCCGGTTCTCCGGTTTGGAAAAAATCAATATCAACGGCCATATTCAGGAATCCGTCCGCCTCATTTACAAAAACAACGATATCCTCTACGTCAGTATTAACTCGCTGCACAAGATCGCCAAATATACGGGGCAGGAAGGCACGCCCCCTCAACTGAGCAAACTTGGCTCCGACGCATGGAAAAACCTCAAAAACAAGACCAGGAAGAAAGTAAAAGACATTGCCGGCGAGCTCATTAAACTCTATGCGAAAAGAAAAAGCGCTCCCGGGTTTGCTTTTTCACCGGATGGGTACCTTCAGACCGAATTAGAAGCCTCGTTCATTTACGAGGATACCCCCGACCAGTTGAAGGCGACTAACGATGTCAAAGCCGATATGACGAAACCCTACCCTATGGACCGGCTTATATGTGGGGATGTGGGTTTTGGAAAAACGGAAGTGGCTATCCGGGCTGCGTTCAAGGCAATCACTGACGGGAAACAGGTAGCCATACTCGTTCCCACTACTATTTTAGCCTTGCAGCACTACAAAACCTTCAGCGACCGGCTCAAAGAATTCGATTTGCGCATCAGTTACCTGAATCGGTTCCGGACAGCGAAACAAAAAAAGGAGATTCTGGAAGCCCTGAAAGCGGGAAAATTAGACCTGATCATTGCCACCCATAGCCTGCTGAGTAAAGACGTTGCGTTTAAAGATCTCGGGTTGCTGATCGTCGACGAGGAACAAAAATTTGGGGTTTCGGCGAAAGAAAAGCTACGAAGTCTTAAGGTCAATGTAGATACGCTTACCCTTACCGCTACTCCGATTCCCCGAACGCTTCAGTTTTCCCTTATGGCTGCCCGGGATCTTTCGGTCATACGTACTCCGCCTCCCAATCGTCAACCCATCCACACGGAGGTCCGGCAGTTTAGCGACGGGGTAATCCGCGATTCCATTTACTTTGAAGTCAATCGGGGTGGGCAGGTATTTTTTGTTCACAACCGGGTAAAAAACCTGGGAGAGATCACCGCCATGGTTCGCCAGCTTTGCCCCGACGTGAACGTAGGAATTGCCCATGGACAAATGGATGCCGAACACCTGGAACAAGCGCTTCTGGATTTCATCGAGCGCAAGTATGACGTATTGGTGTGCACCAACATCATCGAAACGGGGTTAGATATACCCAATGCCAACACCATGATCATCAATAACGCGCATCAGTTCGGCATGAGCGACCTTCACCAGCTTCGGGGCCGGGTTGGGCGCTCCAATAAAAAAGCTTTTTGTTACCTGTTCAGTCCCCCGCTTTCGACGCTTACGGCAGAGGCCCGGAAACGGCTGCGCACCCTGGAAGAGTTCTCCGACCTCGGAAGCGGCTTCCAGATTGCCATGCGGGACCTGGATATCCGGGGCGCAGGGAACCTCCTGGGAGCTGAACAAAGCGGCTTTATCGCCGATATAGGCTACGAAACCTATCAGAAAATCCTGGAAGAAGCGGTTCAGGAACTAAAAGAAACGGAATTCCGCGACCTGTTTGAGGAAGAACTCTCCCGGCAAACCTACGTTTACGTCCGGGATGTCCAAATCGATACCGATGTGGAGATGCATATTCCGGATGGGTACGTGAGCAGTATACAGGAACGGTTAAACCTTTATACCGAGATCGACAAGCTCGAGCAGGAAGACCAGATAGCGGCTTTTAAGGAACAACTTCGGGACCGGTTTGGGAGAGTTCCGGCTGCCGTCATGGAACTATTTGAAGGCCTCCGGCTGCGCTGGAGTTGCAAACAGTTTGGCATAGAACGCGTATTGTTGAAAAACGGAAAATTTCGGGCTTATTTTGTGGAAAATCCCCAATCCCCCTTTTACGAAAGCGCTCAATTCAAGCGCGTGCTGGAAGCTGTTTCGCACCAAGGGCCAGGACTGGGCATCAGCCTGAAACAATCGAACAACCACCTTCTCCTGGTAAAAGACGGAGTAGCGAACCTGAAGGACGCCAGAAATCTCCTGGAATCTTTGGCCCAGAACGTGGAAGCGGCCTAGAAGCCGGGCGAAAACGTCTTTCGAACTCAGCTTTGGGGAAATACCTTTAACGCGCGGTCCTCCATGGCGCGCATCAGCGCAGCCTCTTCCGGGGACTTATCTCCAAACCCGCACAGGTGGAACACCCCATGAATGATGACCCGGTGAAGTTCCTCCTCAAAAGAAGCAGCATAGTTTTGTGCGTTTTCCCTTACTCTGTCGATGCTGATAAAGAGATCTCCTTCGATGAGTGGCGGATCCTGATAGGGAAAGGTAATGATGTCCGTCAGTTCGTCGTGTTTCAGGTATTCGACGTTCATTTGGTGGATATAGGCATCGCTGCAAAAAACGACATTCAGGAAACCGAGGGAACAGGATTGGTTTTCGAGATTTTTCTGTATCCACAACCGAATAACGTCCGGGTGGGAAAGGGAAAAGTCGACGTCTTCGGAAAAAAAGGCGATGGGGTCCGCTTGTTCGTCCGCTTCTTCTTCGAAAAAGGGGAAGTCTTCGCTCATAACTTAAAGCGCATTTCGACCGTGCGGCCGTTGTCTCTGAAGTTGAGGCGATCGGAAAGCTGGTGCATAAGGAAAACCCCGCGGCCTCCGCATTTGCAGAGGTTCTCCGGGGAGGTGGGGTCAGGGAGGCTTCTGTAATCAAACCCGCAACCCTGGTCGCTGACGCAGATGGCAATGGCGTCTTCTTTTTTTCGCAGGCGTATTTCTACCTGTTTAGTTTCATCGAGGCAATTGCCATGCATAATCGCATTAGTAACCGCTTCGGTGAGGCTAATGAGGATGTTGGGATATAAATCTGGGCTGATCCGGTACTTGTGAACGATGCCGTCGACGTAGGATCTAACTTCAGCAACGCTGTTGAGATTGGATGTAAGTTTCAGCATAGACCTAATGACACTCTTTTAAAGACCCTGCAAATATAAGGGAAAAAGGCGCGCTTGTCAATCCCTTTCTTAACAAACTCTTAAGAACAGGAACTCCCGTAGGGTGGATCGGCGGCGCAAGGAGTAATAACTCAAAGCCTGGAGCCTTTGGTCCACCCTACGGGAAGCCCTTACCGGGAAGGAGCGGCGTTGCCTTTCAGCGATTTGAAATAGTCTTCCACGAGGGATTTATAATACGGCTTCAACGCAGGGGAAACCGTTTTATATTGTTCGATTTCTGCCTTCCGCTTCCGGATATACTCTTCCAATTCGGGCGGCATTCGGCGTTGTATTTCCTGAGCGGTTTCGGATTTGCGTTTTTCGTCGTATTCCTGCTGCCGCTCCGCTTTTTCATGCTCCAGAAGGCGGTTAAGGATGTCTTGTTGCCTTTTGAGCATATCGTTGGTCATACGTTTGTTGACCAGGTCGATCTCCACTTTATCCATCTGATCGATCAGTTCCTGGAGTTCCTTGCTGCCTTTTCCCTGCTCTCTCATTTTGCGTTGCTTTTCCTCCAGGGCTTTGCGCAAAGCGGCTTGGCGGGCGGCCATTTGGGCAAACTCTTTCGAAGACGGGTTATCGCCTTGCTGCATTTGCCCCTGCATCTGGCGCATTTCCCCATTCAGTTTCTGCTGCCCTTCCGACATCTTATCCTGGGGTTGGCCGCTGTTATTCGGTTTGTTGCACATCTGGCTACCAGACATCTTCATGGACATTTGCTGCTGCATCTGGTTCATCACTTCGCTCAGCATCAAGGCCAAATCATTGATGTTGGTCATAGCGCGCTGCTGATGGTCGGCCGCCTGGAATTTGCGCCGTTCTTCCAAGTCATCGAGCGACAAGCGCATATTTTCTTTGATGTCGCTCACCTTTCCCGTGACAAACGACTCAATTTGGAAGACGCGTTTAGCCAGCGCCTGGAGGCTGTCTTCCACCAGGCGGAAATCGTCTTTCAGTTTAAATTGTTCCTCTACCAGTTCCGTATACCTGGGCGTATTGATCTCGGTTTTATCCAGGTTCTTTACAAGGTCTTCCTGGTCGAACGAGAGGCCTACGAGGTTTTCAAGCAACTGTCTGAGCGCCTGCATATCCTCCATCATTTGTTCCATTTGGCCAGACTGCATTTTCATGTTCATGTTGTTGGCCATGTTTTTCATCTTTTGGGAGGCGTCCTTTTGCGACTGAGAAGCTTTGTTGTTCTTGTTCTGCTGGAGGTTCATCTTGCTTTCATTGATATCTCTTTGGATATCTTTCATTTCCTCCTGAGGATTTCCAAGGTCCTTTTGATTTTCCAGCTGTTCGTTTTTCTTTTCAATTTGCTCTATTTGTTCTTTGAATTCCTGGAATTGCTTATCGATTGCTTCCTGTTTTTCTTTCAGGTCCTCCTGAGGCTCTTTGCTTTTTTGGGTCTCCTCGCTGAGTTTTTCCTGCTCTTTGGCGAGTTCCTCCAGTTTGTCCATGGCATTCTTCAGTTCCTGTTCCAACTCGAGCTGTTTGAAGAGTTCCAGAAGACGGTCCAGTTCCATTTCGGTTTGTTCGTCGCGGGACTGGAATTTTTCCATCATTTCCAAGGCTTCTTCTTTTTCCATTTTTTGGAGGAGCTCTTCCAGTTGTTGCATCATTTTTTGCATGTCTTCGTCCATGGCTTCCTCGAAAAGTTGTTGGAGTTGCTCCTGTTTTTCCTGCAACTCTTCATCCGTCTCGGAGAACAGGTCTTGGTTTTCCTGATTCTTTTCAAAGGATTCCTTAGCTTTTTCGATCTGTTCCTGGAGTTCCTTCTGGCGGTTCAGCAGTTTTTCGAGTTCTTTTCTATTTTGCCAGCTGAGTTCTTTTTCCTGAAGCAGCTTATCCCTCATTTTTTTCATCTGGTCCTGGATCTTTCGGGACTCGGCCAGCGCGTTTTTCAGATTGTCCTTGATCTCTTTGTCGTTCTTTTCTGCCATTTGTTCAAATTCCTTCACCGTAGGCATGGCATAGACCAGGATATTGGTTCGGGAAGACTTGGAACCGTTGACGGCATCGTTATCAAACACTTCGAAGTAGTAACTGACCTCGTCGCCGGGCTCCAGGCCGAGTTCCCGGAGATCAAAGGTGTGTTCAAAGCTGGCTTGTTTGCTGTTGGGGCGGGAAAGGGGAAGCGTAATCAGATCGCCCTGGTTCTTGCCGGTTTTTTTAAGCCGGTAGTTGAAGGTAATGCTTCGGATGCCATAATCATCCGCGCTCTCTCCGACGAAAAACTGCACCCTGGTATTCGTGCTATCCACAAACCGTTCGGCCTGGATGCTGGGATACTGATCCGGGATTACGGTAATGGAATAGCTTACGGAATCCCCTTCAGGAATGTCCTGATTGGAAAAAAACAGCCGGTAGCGTTCATCGCCTTGCGCCTTGCGGGCGAAGCTGAACAAGTCGTCTCCAAACCGTTTTGCGGTGAATTCGCTATTGTTGCGCGAAAATTTGAGCCGGATGCCTTCGGTGTACCGGGCATTAAACACCCAGTTGATCTGGGTCCCTTCGGGTACAATCAGGTCGCCGATATTATCAAAGGCTTCGTCTTTTCGGCCGGTGTAGCCGGGATAATTGAGTTTCACCTCAAAGGAAGCCAGGTTGGGTTTGCGCAACACCTTTAAGGTATACTTCCTGGATTCCACCCCAGCCGCATAAAAACGGAAACTGATATCGTCCTGAACATTGTTAAACACGTACGAAAAAGCGTCCGGCCCCTCTTTGGTCAACCGGTACTGATAATTATCGATTTCAATGAAGGCCTCATCCGGTAACTGCTCCCCGTCAATCCGCACCTTCAATGTAAAATCTTCATATTGTACAGCCTTCAGTTCTTCCGCTCCCAATTCAAAGGAGAAAGGCGCCGGGCGGAAAAACTCTTTCGAGTTATAAATCAGCCGGTGGGTACTTTCCCGGATCACACTGGGGGCGGCAAGCAAAAGAACCAGGAGGATCATCAGCGGGGGCAAGGCATACCTCAGGTACCTGCGGTTCTGCGTCAAATTAATCGCCGCTTTGAAGGGGACCGGCCGGATCTCCTCGGATTTCTGATCGATGCTGGCGAGAATCAGTTCTTTGTCCGTAAGTTGATCGGATTGAAGCTTGAGTTGTAAGATGTTCAGCAACTTGTCCTTCACATCACCAAAATGCTGGCCAATAATGACGGCAGCTTGTTCATGGCTGATCACTTTTCCCAGGTGGAAATAACGGAGCAGGGGGTTGAAGACCCAATACCCCAGCGAAACGCCGCTCAAGGCCAGAAACGAAAAAAACAGAAGCTTTCGTCCTGTGGTGTCAAAATAGAAAAAATATTCCAGCAGGCTACTCACCAGAAAAGCCCCAAGGATTAACCCCACGCTGTACAAAGAGCCCTTGACCAGCCGGTTCAGGTAAAACTTGCGGATAAACTGGTCTAGCTTTTGGATGAGCAACTGATAATTGTCATTAGCGGCCATGAGCAACAAGATTTAATAAGGCAAAACCATTTTTCAACGCCGGGGTTGAAACCCGAACCTCTGTGGTAACAGTCCGGCATGGGAAATAGTTATAGTTCCCCGGCCAGCTGGCACAGAACGGACGGAAAAATAACCGGGTTATTGCGTATTGTCAAGTGGGGGGTATCAAAAAACCGCACTTTGTCGGAAATCCAGCCGCTTTTCTTACGCTCTGGTGATCAGTTCCATCTGTTGATAGATCGATTTGAGTTCCTCATTGGGCTCAAAAATCTTGATCTCTTCGATAATCCGGCTAATCTCGGTCACTTTTTCCTCTAAGAGCCGCTTCGCCTCTGGATCTTTGGTGGCGTTACCTTTAGCCCGGAACGCATTTCGCATATCGTTGAGCGATTTAGTGGCAGCCATTCGCCTCCAGGGAGACTGTCTGGCGTTCAACGCCATTTCCTTCAACCTGGCGGTAGCCTCCATCGCGTATTTTTCTCCGGATTTAAAGGCCAATTCCTGATAACTGCCGATGAACAAGACCGCATTAAAGGCATTTACCTTTTGGAAGTTCTTTTCAAAAAATGCCAGATTGCCGGGGCTGCCTTGTTCTTTGTACATTGACCCAATGGCGTTCAGAATGTCTTCGCTTTGTTCGTTTTCCAGTTTTTGGGCATATTCCAAGCCGGTTTGGGGATTGTTTTGATAAAGGAGGTCGAGGCAAACGCCCTTCACATTATAGGCAGAATCCTGGACCAGGGCTTTTTTAGCTACTTCGAGTGCTTGCTGTTCGTTGGAATCGGCCAGTTTGTAGATAGCGGCAGACCGAACCTCCGAGTGGGGATCAGCGAGTACCAACTTTTTAAGCAGTCCTTCAAAATCCGGAACCATTTTGTCGTCCAGGTATTCCAGACCCATCAAGCGGATCACAAAGAAGGGGTCCTCCACCGCAAGAGGCAGGAGTATCTTCAATTGATCGCTCTCCGCTTCCATCAGCCGGCTTAGCGCCTCAAACCGGTCCATAAACCGGGGAGCGTTTTGGAATTGAAAAGCCAATTGCTCCTCCGTTTTGTTGTCCTGAATCTCTGCCAGCAGCATTCTTTCCCCATCCAAATGGACGAGATCAGGCCGCTGTCCAACCGGAATACGAAGGGTCTGCACGCGCTGATTGATCCGAACGGGAAGCCGGTTGACGTTTCCGCCGGCATAGATATCCAGAGATACGGGTAGCTCGAAAATAGGCGGATTGCGATCCGGGTTTTGGGTTTGTTCTACGGTAACGACGGCTTCTTTTTTCTCTTCGTCATAGGAATAATCGATCTTCAGCTCCGGATGGCCCTTGCTGAAATACCATTGGTTAAAGAACCAGTTCAAGTCCTCCCCTGTCACTTCTTCATAGGTCAACCTCAGGTTGTGCGCCTCGACCGATTGATAGGCGTACCTGGTCAGGAACCGGTTCAGCCCGGTAAAAAAGGCTTCGTCTCCCAGGTAGTTACGGAGCATGTGCAGAATGGCTCCACCTTTATTGTAACTATGCGCATCGAACATATCCTCCTTGTCGTCGTATCCAAAGTGGATCAACGGATGCATGGCATTTGGAGGCGTCCCCAGGTAACCGTGCCATTCTTCGTACAGGTGAAAATCGGCGGCATCCCGGCCGTATTTATGTTCATACCACAAGTACTCGCTGTAGTTGGCAAACCCCTCGTTCATGGTGAGGTTGGACCAGCTTTCGCAGGTAACCAGATCCCCAAACCAGTGGTGGAAAAGCTCATGAGCGACTACCTTATCGTTAGGATTGTCGATCAGTTCGCGCCGGTGTTTTTGGACATACTCGCCAAAAACCACGGCGGTCGTGTTTTCCATGGCGCCGGAAACGTAGTCCCGGACAACCACCTGGGCGTATTTAGACCAAGGATACGGAACCCCCAGTTTATTGGAAAAAAATTCCAGCATTTCAGGCGTGTGGGCAAAAATATCGCGAGCCGAAGCCTCGTACTCCGGTTCCACGTAGTAAGCAAGCTCCTTCCCTCTCCAGGTATCTTTTACCACTGCATAATCTCCCACCGCAATCATAAAAAGGTATGGAGCATGGGGTTGGTCCATTCGCCAGTAATCCGTCCGGGTTCCATCCGGATGATCAACAGAAGAAACCAGGTTTCCATTAGATAGGGTCTTGAAACGAGCGGGAACCGTCAGATACAGCTCCTGGGTACAGCGTTCGTTGGGTTTGTCGATCGTAGGGAACCACCGGGAGTTGTTCTCTGTTTCTCCCTGAGTCCAGATCTGGGTTGGCTTTTCGGCCTCTTCGCCGCGGGGGTTAATGAAGAAAAGCCCCTGGTCGGAAGAAATAGCCGCGCTGCCCCCGGAAGCAGCAGGTCGGGCAACGTACTCGAAAGACAGCGAAAACGATGATTCCCGGGAGTACGTTTTGTCCAGTTCTACGGTAATCTGTTCGCCGTCATAGGAATACTTCAACTCCTGGCCCGAGCCGGCCAAGGCCACTTTTTTCCACTCAAATCCTTTCGCATCCAGCGTTACAGATCGCACCGGGTGGAAATAGGGCCTCAACTCAAGGGTCGCTTTCCCGATCACGGATTCGTTTTCCCAATCGAAAGAAAGATCCAGGCGGGTGTGCAATAAGTCATTATCCCTTTTATAACTAGGGTTATACTTGGGGAGCTTATAATCCTCCTGCTTTTTAAGCGAAGAAGGCTTGGGCGCCTCAACAAAAAGGGTATCCAGGAGCCGTTCCTCCATGCCGGGTTTTGACGTTCCCGAGTACGTCTTTTGAGAAGGAGAACAAGAATGGGCCAGCAAAGCAAAGCCAGTCAGGATCAGCAACAATCTGGTCATGAACATGCAAATTTGAGATATGGAGAAAGGATCATCGGCGGTATTCAGCTCCTGGGATAACGTTCCTCAGAGCAAAAAAGTGCAAGAAACCTATTGGGTATTGTCTCATGCCCCTACGGTTGCGGAAGTTTCTTTCAGGAAAGCCTCCAAGCTTTTGTTAAACTCTTCCGGATGCTCCATCATTGGAGCATGGCCGCACCGGTCGATCATGACCAGCCGGGAATTGGGGATGAGCTCCCGGAATTTTTCCCCGACAAACGGCGGGGTAATGGTGTCCTGATTCCCCCAAACCAGCAGGGTAGGAGCGCTAAGGTCGTGCAACTTATCGCCAAAGGTTGTGCCGCACAGCGGATTTAGCGGTTGCTATCACCCGGATCGCCTTGTTCCGGTCGTTGACAATGTCAAACACCTCGTCGATCAGCTCCTGGGAAGCGACCTCCGGATCGAAAAAGGTAGATTGGGTCTTTTTTTTGATGAATTCATAGTTGTTCCGGGGCGGGAAGCTCGTCCCCATAGCGCTTTCGAAAAGACCGGAACTGCCGGTAAGAATAATCGAAGCGATTTTATCCGGATGCCCCAGGGCATACAACAAAGCGATATGCCCTCCAAGGGAGTTTCCCAATACGTGCACTTTTCTGAATTTTTTAAACTCCACAAACTCAGCGACATGCTCTACCAATCCAGAGACTGATACTTTACGCAATGGAAGCTCAAATATCGGGAGGATAGGAACCACTACATTGTAGGCCGGGGAAAAATGCCGCATAATGCCTTCAAAATTGCTCAATGCTCCGAAAAGCCCGTGCAACAGGACCAAAGGCTGCTTGTCGTCTCCTGTCTCAATATACTTGAACCCTCCTTCAGACTTTATGACATAATCCATTGAATGTACCTGGTATTTAACATAATCGAAAACCTAAGAATGCCCCTCAACATTTTGCAAAACCATCCAAATGCAAAAATAGGCTTTTTTTTCTCCCTGCATCGATTAAGTTCCCTTATTCCATTCTGCAAAAAGGTCTGGTCTCAATATGGGCAAAAGGCCAATAAATTTAAGATTATCTTTGTTTTATTCAGAAAATATCTATTGTTTTGCATTGGAATTGCAGGACTTGCCAGATTTTTTGGCCTCAACCCTGCCCTCAGAACAATGAGAAAAACCAAAACATTCTTTTGTTAATCAAACTTAAAAAAACATGCGTCTCGTTATCAAATCCCTGGTGCTCCTGCTTGCCCTTGGTCTTGTTTCTTCTTGCGTTTCCAAGAAAAAATACGATGAGCTGTTAGCCAGCAAACAAGCAAGCGATGCCGCCCTGGCAGAAACCCAAAACCGCGTTAAAGGCCTCGAGCAAGACAACGCCACCCTCAAGTCGGACATGGAATCCGAAAAAAACCGTATGAACGGAGAGATCGCCAACCTCCGCAAGGATCTGGATGCGACCAAAGGCCAGGTTAAAATGGTTCAGGACAAACTGACCATGACCCAGGCCGAACTCGACAAGATCAAAAGTGACATCAACGGCATTTTCGGAGCTTATGAGAAAAGCGGCCTCAAACTGGAAGAAAGAGATGGCGAGCTTTATGTAATTACTTCTCCGATGAGCTATCGCAGCGGTTCCTACAGCCTTACCCGCGCCGAAAAACAGGCTCTTTCCGAACTCGCTACTACCCTCAAGAACAACCCTGCGCTTAAGTTGATGGTCGAAGGCCATACCGATGCAGACAAAGTAAGCCCAGGCGCTTCCTTCCAGGACAACTGGGAACTGTCTACTCTACGCGCAGTAGCTGTCGTTCGCGAACTGGTCAAGCAAGGCGTTAGTCCTTCTCAGGTTGCCGCTTCCGGCGCTGGTGACACCATGCCCATGGGCGATAACAAAACCAAGGAAGGAAAAGCCAAAAACAGAAGAACAGAAGTTAAGGCCGACCCAAACATGAAGGCCCTCATGGATGCCGTGAAGAAGAAGAACTAATTTTTCTTCTTCTCTCGTTCCAAAAGAAAACCGGGACTGGAAGCGTTGCTTTCAGTCCCGGTTTTCTTTTGGAACTCGTTTTACCTACGCTTAATGATCGTGACCAGCCGGTCGTACTGAAGCCCCGTAAAAACCCCAACCGCTCCGGCGTCCCCTCCCAGATTGGAAGTTAACGGACTAGGTTGCGCAAAAGGATTCCCGTTGCCAAATACGGCGCGCTGCAAACTCTCCAAAAACCGGTAATAGGACTCTTCTACATGATACAAGGTGTGGACCAGCGTATCTCCTTCCGTAAATTCATAAGCGGCGCCCAGGACAAACGATTTATCCACAAACCGGTCATCCAGGGTGAAATCCTGCAAAGGAATGCTATCCCGGTTGCTGTGCCGAAGAACAAAACGGAAAAAGTTCGAACCCTCCCCTGGATCTCCAAAATAGGTAAGCGTGCGGGCCAGCGTGTCGGATTCTTTGAATTCCACCACGACGCTATCAATCGGAACCTGAGGTAGGAGCCGGGTTTGGCCTGTAATCTTCTTCCCTTCCGGGGTAACGATTTCCAGAAAGAACGGTTCCAGGGTATCTAAAGGCACCAGATCGTTTCCGGTATAGTTATAAAGGCGTTGATTTTCCAGATCAATGCTGAGCCGGTTTTCCAGAAGGATCACCTGATCTTTGTGCCGAATCCTGACCTCCGCCCCCTGGACCAGCAATTCCTGTAAAAACCCGCCCATATCGTCCGGATCAGGAAAAGGTGCAAAGTAGGCGGCACTCTTCGACAACGACAGCCGGTAAGGAAGCCCTGGCTCCAGATAGCATTCCACGACCAACTGGTTGTCGTAATCCGGCAGTTCGATGTCTACTTCTTTCTCCAAATTGCACGAAGTAAACAACGAGCCGGCTAAAAAGCATACCGCCACAAAAACAAATAAAAAACGGTGCGTGATCATGGATCAGAATTTAAAATTCCAGGTAATAGCCGGCAAAACCGGAAATAAGGACACCTGTTTGGCTTTAATCCCTTGAGGAATCTGAATACCCCCAATCTGATCTTCGTTCTCGAAAACCGGATCGAGGTAGATAAAAAATACGTTTCGCCGGTCGTAGGCATTAACCAAACTTAGCGTAAGATCGCTTTCTCCCCATTTTGGGAAAAACTTCCAAATCAGTCCGGCATCCAGGCGATGGTAATCCGGAAGCCTGAAATTGTTCCGGTCCTGAAATACGGGTACCACGGTCTTCAACTCTGTACCTGCGACATCCTGGAAGGTCAGGCGCCCGACCGGCAGCCAACGCAGGTCGCCGGAGCCATAAACAAACGTTGCCGAGGCAGCCCATCGCTTGCTGATCTCCCAGAACAAGACTACCGAAAGGTCGTGCCGGCGGTCGTAGATAGGGGCAAACTGCCCCACCTGGGCAAACGAGCGGCTGGGATCCAGGGGAGCAAAATCCTCCCGGATCACCCGGGCCAGCGTATAGCCAATCCATCCGGTGAGTTTACCAGTTTTCTTTTCCAGACCCAATTCCAATCCGTAAGCCCGCCCCCGGCCAATCGCAAATTCTTTCTCCAGTTCGTCATTGACAAAGATCTGGGCGCCGTCGACAAACTCGAGTTGCCGGTCAAGTTGTTTATAATAGGTTTCCAGCTCTGCCGACCATCCGTTCCCCAAAAACCAGGCAAGCCCTATCGCCACCTGGTCCGAGCGCTGGGGCTGAACTTCGGCCGTCGAGGGATACCAGACATCCGTGGGCAACGCCACTCCGGCATTTGCCACCAAGTGCAGGTATTGCACCATATGCGCATAGCTGGCTTTGAGACTGAGATTGTCCGTTAAAACAAAACGCGAGGAGATCCGGGGCTCCAACGCTTGATACGCGTTTCCCGAGGTTTGGAAACCGCTCCACCTAAACCCGGCCTGCAGAGCAAACCGGTCGCTTAGGTTCCAATCGTCCCACCAATAAGCGCCCCATTCCAGAGAGCGGTAATCCTTTCCGGCGGAGAAAGAAACCAGCCCGTCGTCGCTTCCTGCCCGCAGCTTGCCTACGGTGAACGCATGGCCGGTCAATTGCGCTCCAAAACGGAATTGATGCTGGTTATTGAGGGCATAGTAAAAATCCGCTTTGCCATTAATATCCTGGATGTTGGATCCCAGGTTGGAGGAAAACCCCGTGACTTCGTTGCCAATATTATACTGGTAATCCGAAAAGGTTAACGTCGTATTGGAAAACAACCTGGATGAAAATACGTGGTTCCACCTTAAGGTTCCTGTCGCATTACCCCAGTCGAAGTTGAAATCAAACACATCGCCGTCAAAAGAAAATACATCCCGGCCAAAATATCCGCTGAGAAAGATCCGGTCTTTTTCTCCGAGCTGGAAATTCACTTTCGCGTTGAGGTCGTAGAAGTAATAGTTCGGAATCGGATTCGCGTCGGAGCCGGAGGCTTCCTGCGCGCGGTTGACCCCCTGGTGATCAGGTCGACGTAGGTGCGCCGTCCGGAAACGATAAAAGAGGAGCGGTCCTTTTTTATGGGACCTTCCAGGGTGAGCCGGGATGCCAGTAGGCCAATCCCTCCCGCTCCGGAAAATTCCTGGTTATTTCCATCCTGAAGCCGGACATCAATAACTGAAGAAAGGCGGCCACCGTATTGAGCGGGGAATCCTCCTTTATAGAGCTTCAAATCTTTAACCGCATCGGTATTAAAGGTGCTGAAAAAGCCGAACAGGTGATTGGGGTTATACACAACCGCTTCGTCGAGGACAAATAAATTCTGGTCGCTGCCGCCACCCCGGACAAAGAGTCCGGTTACCCCTTCAGCGCCCGAAGGAATTCCGGGTTTCAACTGAATGGCTTTCAGGATATCGGTTTCTCCCAACAGCACCGGGATCATTTTCACCTCTTTTGCCTGAATGACCTCGACGCTCATCTGCGGGTTGCGCACCTCTTCCCTCCCCCCCTGCGCCGTCACTTCCACGGTTTCCAATTCTACCCCGAATACCAGTTGAACGTCCAGGCGCATATCGGCGGATAACCGAACCCGCCTGGCCTGCGTTTGATAGCCTACAAAGCTAAACATCACATCGAGGGAATCTCCAGAAGGGAGAAGCAAGGAATAAAAGCCGTATTCGTTGGAAGACGTTCCCAACCCCAGGGAAGGTGCGGCGATGGATACCCCCGGAAGCGTTTCGCCATCTTCTGCGGAGCGTATCGTACCGTTGAGGCGAAAACCTGTCTGCGCAAAAACGCCGCTGGAGAAAAGAGCGCTCAGGCAAAAGAGGAGGATGAGGACGCGGTATGCCATAAATAATTCATTTAGTAGCCCTGGAATAGGGCTGGATTGGGAAAAAGCTCCGCGCACATTTCCCTCAATTTAAAAGGAACGGAGCCACTAGCTGGAATTCCGGGATTTCTGCGGTAAACGACTCCTGGGAGTCCGAATGGATCATCTGATAGGCGCCTGCCATTTTACCCAATCCGGTGGAAATATGCGACCAGGAAACGTACTGGTGCGATTCGCCCGGCTGAAGTACCGGTTGCCGTCCGATCACGCCTTCTCCTTCTACTTCCCGGGCT
Organism: Haliscomenobacter sp.; assembly: GCA_016707205.1. Lineage (GTDB taxonomy): Bacteria > Bacteroidota > Bacteroidia > Chitinophagales > Saprospiraceae > JADJPL01. Next base: position 329,440 of record JADJHZ010000002.1, read on the forward strand.
GCCCCTGTAGACTCGGTGATTATCCAGTGCCTGCGCAAAAGCTGAACGGTTTGCTGCCCCAGGTTTTCGATCGTGATCCGGTAAGCAAAAATAAATTTATTCTCCAGTGGATTGGAATAATGCGCCTGATAGGCAGTTTCGACGCTTACCCGGATGCCGTTAGTAATCGAAGTTTCCATTATGAAGCGATTTCCTCCGGCTGAATTCAGAGGGTTAGGAGTCCAGCCAGGTGCGAACCAGATTTTCAGCATTCGCCAAGGCGACGCTCAACTCATCATTAACTATAACCCGACCGAATTTGTTTTCAAAAAGCAACTCTTCTTCCGCTTTGGCAATCCGCTCTTCGAGGGTTTTCCCCGATTCGGTTTGCCTTTTGGTAAGCCGCTCCACCAGCGCTTCCTTCGAAGGAGGTTTAACGAAAATAGCCATTGCCTGCTCGGGGAAAGCCTGCTTGATGTTCATAGCGCCCCGGACATCGATATCAAAAATGATGTCTTTCCCTTCAGCCCACAAACGCTCTACTTCCCGCTTCAACGTACCATAGTATTTACCTGGATATACTTCCTCCCATTCCAGAAAATTACCCTGCCGGATGTTCTGCTCAAACTCCGCGACATCCATGAAATAATAGTCCTTGCCGTCTTCCTCGTGAGGCCGCCTGGGCCGCGTAGTAGCTGAAATAGAGAAGGCCAGATTTTCGAAAACCTCGAGAAGGCGCCGGACAATCGTTGTCTTTCCAGCGCCGGAAGGAGCAGTTAAAATGATGAGCTTTCTCATGACAGATCGCTTTTACCGGTAAAGGTCTGAAGCTTTAACGATTTGGGAAAGAACAAAGAAACGCAGGCGGTGAAACGTTAGAGGCAGTTAGCGACTTGTTCCTTGATCTTTTCCAGCTCGTCCTTCATAACGACCACCATTTTCTGGATTTCAGAAGAATAAGATTTGGCGCCCAGCGTATTGATTTCCCGCCCGATCTCCTGGGTTATAAAGGACAACTTCCTTCCTTTCTGGGTAGCCGGGCTGGCGAGTTCCTCCAGAAAAAAATGGCAATGCTGTCCAAGCCGGAGCTTCTCTTCGGAGATGTCCATTTTCTCGAGATAAAAAAGAATCTCCTGTTCGAAGCGGTTCTCGTCGATTTTCTCCTTGCCCAAATAATCTTCCAGGTTTTGATAGATGCGCTGGCGCAATTTGCTGATCCGTTCTTCTTCGAAAGGGGCAATCAACCCCAGGTGCTCCAGAATGATCCCAATGCGATGACCCATATCCGCTTCGATGGATTTGCCTTCCGTCAGACGGAAACGTTCGAATTCAACCATGGCATCATCGATGAGTTGAAGAACGGTCTTCCATTCTTCCTCATCCACCAAATCGCCCGCGTTGGAAACCACATCCGGAAGCCGGAGCAGAGACTGTACGATATCCCCGGGAGGTATTCCCAGTTCGCTGGTCAGCTTGCTGAGTTCCTGGTAATACCGACGGAACAGGGTTGAATTGATCACCGAATTCTCATCTGCTTTAAGAGACTGGATCTCCAGGGTAAACTCAATTTTCCCCCTTTCCAGGCGGTCGCTTAGGATTTTCCGAATCTCCGGCTCTTTGTCCCGGTAATTTTGCGGCGCTTTGATTCGAACTTCCGTAAACTTACTGTTCAACGAGCGGATCTCAACGGAGATGGATTTGTCTTGAACGGATTTGTTGACCCTCCCGAAGCCGGTCATAGATAAAAGCATGGAAACATGTTGAGTTGCAGACTCGGACCCTGGGTGCTCCCTGATCCGGGACCAACGTAATTAGGATTTAGGCTCCTTTTGAGCCCGGTTCTCTTGCGGGCTTAAAGATAAGTAAAGTTCCCTAAATCTACCCGTTCCTTTGCAACACCATGGTTTCCGAATAAAAAAACAACCTGCTGAACGATTAAAAGTTTTTATTTTAAAACAATACTAAAAATAAAAACAACCTTTGTCGCAATGGACCCGTTCTTAGGGGAAGAAGAAGGAAACAAATCGTAATCTCTTGAAAATTAACCTAAACTGAGTAAAGAAATTTTAAGTTTTCTTTCAATTTATGTGGAAAATTTAGAAATTTGCATCTCTTAAGCTGAAGAGAATATTACTATAACTTATTATAAACCAACAGATAACGATGAGAAAAGCTGATCTCGTTGCTGCGATATCCGAAAAAACAGGCGTTCCTAAAGTAGACGTACTGGTTGCACTGGAAACGTTTTTCAAAGAGGTCAAAGGGTCTCTCTCCCAAGGGGAAAACGTTTACATTCGGGGATTTGGCAGCTTTGTCATCAAGAGGAGAGCAAAAAAAATTGGCCGCCATATCAAGAGGAATGAGGCGATCGAGATTCCGGAGCATTTTATTCCTTCCTTCAAACCTGCCAAAGTTTTTGTTGAACAGGTAAAAAGTCAGGTGACTTCCCTTCCAAAGGATTCCCTTGAAGAGGACGACGACGAGTAACCTTTTTGCGCGACCGCTTTAACCTGCTATACATGACCAAGCCACAGCTGATTGTTATTGGGATTTCCATAGTGTCAACCCTGGCCATTTATCTCGGGTGCGAAACGGTCCCAAAATCTTTCAAGAATCTGGAAAAGTCCAGATCGTTCTCTGTGGAACAAACGGATATTCAGGTTTTACTCCAGGAGGCCAAATCCCGTCACCCTCAGGCCCAGCTTTTGGTTTTGGAAGAAATGCAACACGGGCTGGAGAACCCGGGGCCGGACAGCAACCGGATAGAAATCCTGAAACAGCTTTCCGGCCAGTGGTTTGGTTTGAAAGAATACGCTATTGCTGGATTTTACGCATCCCAAATAGCGGAAATAGCTCCTTCGGGTGAAAGCTGGTCGATTGCGGGCGCTACGTATGCCATCGGTTTGCAGCAAAGCCAGGAAGAATCAATCAGTGGATTTTGTGCCAAGCGCGCTATTCAGGCTTTTGAAAACGCTATTTCGCTGGAACCTGCCGAGTTAACCCACAAAATTAACCTGGCTCTGGTTCTGACGGACCGCCCTCCCGAGGACAACCCCATGAAAGGGATTCAGATGCTCCTGGACCTCAATCAGAATAATCCCGACCAGCCGGGTGTTCTGTTTCACCTTGGCCGCCTTGCCATGCGCACCGGGCAATTTGACAAAGCGGCAGAACGGCTGGAAAAAACCGTTTCTCTGGACCCTGCGCGTAGCGAAGCGTTTTGCCTCCTCGCTCAGGCTTATCAAGAACTGGGCCAACCCGGAAAAGCGGCTGAAGCTCAGAAAAAATGCGAGAATAACCCGCTTTAGGGAATAAGGAAATAGATTATTTAATTTAAAAAACGACGTGGTATGCCATGTGGAAAGAAGCGTAAAAGACATAAGATCGCTACGCACAAACGCAAAAAACGCCTGCGCAAGAATCGCCATAAGAAGAAAAACCGATAGTCATTCATCATGGCTTCGGAAGACCATATGGTTTCTTTTTCAGCACATGCTATGTGCCTGAAGCTCTGCACTAATCCCAGATTGCCAATGCTTGTAATTGGCAATCTGGTCTTTGTGTTTTAAACAAGACAGAAGGCCTTGTTCCTAAACACTCATTTTGGTAAAGAACAAACTCCGCCTGGATTTTTCTTTTGAAGAAAACCCCTGAAATGAATGAATTGAGCTGTTCTTTATCCATACCAAAGTGCGCGTCTTTTTCCTTCCGTCTCCTTCTGGCTTGCCTGTGCTTCGGAACCTGAGTTTCCGTTGCCTCTAATCTTGATCCCTGTGGAAAAAGAACTTATTATTTCTTCCACTCCTACCGATGTGGAGATTGCGCTTTTGGAAAATTCCCTGTTAGTGGAACTGCACTACCAAAAGACCAATACCAATTTTACGGTAGGAGATATTTTCCTCGGCAAGGTCAACCGCCTAATGCCCGGGCTCAACGCGGCCTTTGTCAATATTGGCCATAAAAAGGACGCCTTTCTTCACTATACCGACTTGGGGCCAAAACTCCGGTCTCTGTTGAAGTTTACCAATGCCGCCGTTTCGGGCAGTCAAAGTAATTCCAAGCTCGATACCTTCCAGTTGGAACCCGATATCATCAAAACGGGGAAAATAGACCAGGTTCTGGGCAAGCGTCAACAGGTATTGGTACAGATCCTAAAAGAGCCCATCTCTACTAAAGGGCCTCGTCTAAGTTGCGAAATTACCATCCCTGGCCGCTTCCTCGTTCTGACGCCCTTTACCGATATTGTCGCCGTTTCCAAAAAAATTGCGAACCCGGAAGAAAGGAAACGGTTAAAAACCCTTATCGAAAGCATCCGCCCGAAAAACTTCGGAGTGATTGTGCGCACCGCAGCTGAAGGAAAAAAAGTAGCGGATTTGCACGAAGAACTAACTATCATGACCAGAAAATGGGACGAAATGTTCCAGCAAATGGTCCAGGCCAAACCGCCTGTGAAACTGCTCAGCGAACTGGACAAAACATCCAGCATCCTGCGCGATCTCCTGAGCGATTCCTTCAACCGCATCGTGGTCGACGACCGCGAACTGTACCAAAATATCCGGAACTTTCTCGCTTCCATTGCGCCCGATCAGATCGATATCGTTACGCACTACAAAGGAGCCAAGCCCGTTTTTGAAGCATACGGGGTCAGTAAACAAATCAAATCGTCGTTCGGCAAAACGGCGACGATGCCCAGCAGCGCCTACCTGGTCATTGAACATACCGAGGCGATGCACGTCATCGACGTAAACAGCGGCCATAAAATTGGAAGTTCCTCTGCTGATGACACGGTGCTTCGGGTCAACATGGAAGCGGCAGAAGAAATCGCCCGTCAGTTGCGCCTCAGGGATATCGGAGGATTGATCATCGTCGATTTCATCGACATGAAACATCCCGAACACAAGAAAGAACTGCTCAGGGCCATGCGCAATGCCATGAAAAAAGACAGGGCCCAGCACACAGTACTCCCATTGAGCAAGTTTGGCCTGATGCAGATAACCCGGCAAAGGGTACGCCCGGAAGTCAAAATCGACACTACAGAAATTTGCCCCACCTGCAATGGCACCGGCAAAATGAACGCCCCTATTCTGGTGATCGACGAAATAACACGAGATCTGAATTTCATCCATCAATCCCGCCCCAAATCCAAAATAAAACTCGTCGTCCATCCTTTCGTGGAAGCCTATCTGAAAAAAGGGTTCCCCAACCTCCAATGGAAATGGTACTTCGAACATTTTCAGTGGATCTCCGTAAAGGCCGACCACAACTACCATATCACGAAATACCGTTTCTTTGACGAAAACGACGATGAGATTCGCTTAAACAATTAAAATTCCCGTCTTGGGGGTAATTTTAATAAAATATAACCCCATGTAGGCCCCAGGAGAGGTAGTGCCCGAATTTCAAAAGGAACGTCCTCTCCTCCGGCCATGGGGCAACCGCAGGTCCTGCAACCAGAAAGAAACAGCATTCCGGCCCATACAGCCGCCCAAACCAACCGCTTGCTTTTTCTCATAAACTTTACCCTTTTTGCTTACGTATACTTCTTATGCAATATGGCAAAAAAAAGAATACTAGTCGCCCCCCTGGATTGGGGCCTCGGCCATGCCTCCCGTAGTATTGCTGTCATCAAAGCATTGCTGGCCCGCGAAGTAGACGTACTTCTGGGATCTTACGGCAGGCCCCTGGCCTTGTTACGCCGGGAATTTCCCCAGTTGGAATCGATCGAATTGCCGCCCTACGATGTGAAGTACCCTACCGGCAATATCTATTTCAACGTCGCCATCCAACTCCCCCAGATTTTAAAGGCAATGGCCCAGGAAAACCGCATCGTTGCCGGCCTGGTGAATAAGAAACAACTGGATGGAATTATTTCCGATCACCGGCTGGGCTGCCGCAATCCGGGGGTTCCTTCGGTCGTCATTGCCCATCAACTGCACCTTAGGCTGAAGTATCCCTGGTTGCGATGGCCGGTCAGGGAGTTTCATTATGGCATATTAAGGAGGTTTGACGAGGTCTGGATTCCAGATTATGAAGCTACGGAAGACAGCCTTGCCGGTAACCTCGATCATCCTCCTGTTCCGGCGCCCCCTGCAACCTATATCGGCCCTTTGTCCAGGATCGGTTACCGGGAAACTCCTTCAGCGTACGACGCGTTTATCCTGCTCTCAGGCCCCGAGCCGCAGCGCACCCGCCTCGAGGAGGTATTGCTTAAACAAGCTGTGCAGTTGGAAGGTAACATCTTGCTGGTTCAAGGTAAAACCGACGTGGAACAACAAGCCCGCCAAGAGGGTAATGTGGAAATCATTCCCTACCTGACCTCTGCGGATCTCGAAGAAAAACTAGCCGCCAGTAAAATAGTGATTTGCCGCTCGGGCTACAGTACCTTGATGGACTTGGCTTCTTGCCGTAAAAAAGCGCTGCTTGTCCCCACTCCAGGGCAGACCGAACAGGAGTATCTTTCAGACTATCTTCAGCAGAAAGGGTTCTTTCTTTCTAAAAACCAATTGGAAATCAATCTTTCTGTCCATCTTCCGGAAGCTTTGGAGTATAAAGGCTTCCCTCCTGCACCGCCCGGACCCTCCTTGCTCGAGAGTGCATTGGATGGGTTCCTTAAGCGGGTGGAAGCAGCCTCCTAAGGCGTTCTTTGCTTCAGGCAGCAGATGGGGCTATATTTCAGACTTATTGCGGTGGGAATCAGCGCGGGTCAAAAGGGCTCTTTTCTGCCCAAACGAGGTCATAGGGGATACCCGGCCGGTCATTTGCAATTGAACTGGTTCATCGTCCATTCAATGCCCACGGCGCCGAAACTTTTAACGATATCTCCGGCCAGGGTTAACAATTTTGGAAGTTGCTCGAGTTCCTCCTTTGTCCATTCGCCCAAGACATAGTCTACCTGTCTGCCTTTGGAAAATTCGCTCCCAATCCCAATCCGGAGACGGGCGTAATCATTTCCCCCCGTTGCCTGGTCAATGTCCTTAAGCCCATTGTGCCCGCCGTCGCTTCCTTTTCCGCGAAGCCTGATTTTGCCGATAGGAAGGTTCAGATCGTCCAAAACGACGAGCAGATTTTCTTTGGGGATTTTCTCTTTTTGAAGCCAGTACTGGACAGCCCTTCCACTGCGGTTCATGTAAGTTGAAGGCTTAAGCAGCACCAACGTCCGGCCCTTATGGCGAATGCGGCAGATTGCGCCAAGCTGATCGGAGGAAAACGAAGCCTCCGATGCCTTTGCCAGCAAATCCAGGACTAAAAAACCTACATTATGGCGGGTATTTTCGTACGCTGCACCGATATTGCCCAGCCCTGCAACGAGGTATTTCATAAAAAAATTCCTTTAAACCGCTATGTTATAATCCCTCAGGGCCTCATTTAGGGATACTTTTTTATCGGTACTTTCCTGGCGGGTTCCGATAATCAATGCACAGGGAACCTGATACGTACCTGCCGGGAATTCTTTGGTATAAGCGCCTGGGATGACGACCGACCTCGCGGGTACTTTACCCCGGTAAATAACGGGTTCGGGGCCGGTCACATCAATAACCTGGGTGCTTTTGGTAATCACCACATTAGCGCCCAGAACCGCTTCCTTCTCCACATGGGCGCCTTCCACGACAATGCACCGGGAACCAATAAAACAATCGTCCTCAATGATCGTGGGAGCCGCTTGAAGCGGCTCCAGCACTCCGCCAATTCCAACGCCGCCGCTGAGGTGGACGTTCCTTCCGATCTGAGCACAGGATCCTACCGTCGCCCAAGTGTCCACCATCGTGCCGCTACCTACCCAAGCGCCAATGTTTACGTAACTGGGCATCATAATCACCCCTTTCTCCAAATAGGCGCCATGCCTGGCGATCGCGTGCGGGACCACCCGGACGCCGAGACTGGCGTATCCTTTTTTTAGTGGAATCTTGTCGTGAAATTCAAAGGGTCCAACCTCCAGGGTTTCCATTTGACGGATAGGAAAATACAGGACTACGGCTTTCTTGACCCACTCATGGAGTTGCCAACCCTGGAGCGTAGGTTCTGCCACCCGGACCAGCCCTTTATCCAACAGGTCAATGGCTTCTTCAATGGCGATGCGCGTTTCCTTTTGCGCCAGCAAGGAACGGTCTTCCCACGCTGCCTCAATGGTCTTTTTCAGAACCTCCATCTGTCGGAATTTTTTTTCGCGGCGAAGATACCAAAAAATGATTTACAGCAGGTCGATGCGGGCGATGCGAAGCCGGCCCCGGCGTTCGCTGGGCACTAAAATCCGTTCGGGGCTGGTCTGTACTCCTTCGCGGAAACGCAGCCGAAGCTGGAGGTTTTCGGTGCTGAGAATACTATTCCGGTCGTACTGCCCGGTACCTCGAAGGACGTACTCGCTGACGGTGTTTTCAAACTTGATTTCGTCGTTAAAAATCAATCGGAGAAAAGCGGGCGTTTTGAACAAAAAGTAGGATGAAAAAACGCCCTCGTCGTCCTGAGAGTATTGTTTCTTGTGCAAAATGGTATTCCAATGCAGGTTCCCGTCCGGATAAAAAGCCAGGATAAATAAATCCTCATAGAAATAATCGACTACGCTCCTGCTCATATTGTCGTATACCATGCTCCGGTTAGCAGTGGTCATGCGCCGGTAGTAGTTTTTATTTTCTTCGCCTATAATCAGCAGCCCGCCGTCATTCCGAAGTACCAGATCTCTGACTTCGATCTCTTCGAGCCCGCGGTTATTGCGCTGTTCTTTTCCGGCAAGCCGGTCTACAAAATCGTCGTCAAAGGCTTTGAATTTAAGGACCGCGCCATTGGGATCCTCCGGGATGAACAGGACAAAAGCGCCTTCTGCCCGCTCGGGGTTTTTCTCGTAATAAAACCCACCCCCGGTGAGCCTGTTGTTTTTATTGTCGATATCAAACTGCACGTCGAATGTGATCATTCCTTTGAGCGGGACAGCGAACTGGGTGATTTCCGTCCCCTGGATACCCGAATATCTGAACACTTCATATCGGTGGCGTTCCTGGCGGCTATGAAAATGATCCTTTTCGATGACCGCATGCATTCCTCCGCGATTGTCGACCATCATGTGAACGACATCCTCCGTTTCATTGTAATCGTCGTCTTTGAAGCTTTTTTCCCATAGGAGTTTCATGGTCTGGTTATCAAAAACCAGAACCCGGAATATGTCGTCCCGATCGGGGTAATAAATCATCACCTTGGATTCGTCTTCTGAAACGATAAACTCAAACTCGGGCGTCACGAAAAGAAACCCGAGGTCGGTCAGGGTTATGGAATCCCTTAAATTCGCCGATGCGTCAAAGGTAGCCGCTTTGAGAATGGTGCTTCCCCTCTCCCGGAAATAATAAAAGAGGGTAAAACTGTCTGAGGTGCTGGTTATCCCGATGAGGTTGATGAGTTTCTTATCGAGTTCGATCTCTTTTTCCCAACTGGAGCGCATATTTTCGTCAAAAGCCTGGACGCCGAACTTGTTCACTTCGTTTCGAAACAAGAGCACTTTGCCTTTGAGCTCCCCGATGATATCGTACGAAAGATCGGTCCGCATGGGAAGTTCATCCGAAATGGTCACTTTCTGAGCAGCTGCCAAGGAAGCGCCGAGGATAAGCAAGAGGAGGGTAAAAGTAGTTCTGGTCATACGCGTACGTTGTTTTGCATCGCATTTAAAAATAAACAATTATCCAATGAGCTGCACGGCAAAAATGTCGGCAGAGTGACTTATGCTGGCGAGCACCCGGCTTAGGCATAATTTGCTGGGAAAGGAGGTCGTCGTCAGGATAATGGAGAGAAAAAACGAAAACCCTTAGGGATTGAGGTAAATAAGCCTCCAGGTCTTATTATTTTTGTTCTTTTATACGGACGTTGGTGGGATTTGGAAAATTCCCAAACCGCTCCGCGTCATGTATAATTTCACAGACCTACAAGAGCGCAGGAAGCATGAGCAGGCGGAACAAGCTCCAAAAGTTTGCGGAAATATTGCAATTTCCGAACGTATACGAGAATTACGATACCAAGAACCCGGAGTTGACCGGGGCAGAAGGAAAGTCTGCCGACTTGAAGGGCCGGTGGGCCGAATCCCATTTTGGGAATACCCTCCCTATCACTCTGGAGCTGGCTTGCGGCCGGGGGGAATATTCTCTTGGGCTGGGCCGGCTTTATCCCCAACGAAACTTTATCGGTGTAGATGTTAAAGGCGCCCGTATTTGGCGGGGCGCCAAAACAGCATTGGAAGAAGGGTTTTCCAACGTAGCATTCCTGCGTACCCGCATCGAATTGATTGAAGTTTTTTTTGCGCCGCAGGAAATCCAGGAGATTTGGATTACGTTTCCAGATCCATTTCCTCAAAATGGGAAAGCCAACCGAAGACTTACTTCTTCCCGGTTTTTGGACAGATACCGCCGCTTGCTAGCCCCTGGGGGCTTGGTGCATCTAAAAACCGACGATCCCGGTTTATTTGCCTATTCGGTTGAAACGGTTGCTGCGACTCCCGGGGCGCGAATTCACATTCAGGAAGATGGAATTTACCGCCTGAATGCCCTTCCGTTGCCTGAACTGGAGATCAAAACCTTTTACGAGCGGATGCACCTCTCCTCGGGTAAGGCAATCAAATACCTACAGTTCAGTCTTTAGTATCCCGAAGGGGTACAAATCATCCGCCCCGCTTCTTTCATGAAAGAAGCGGGGCGGATGATTTGTAAGCGGTCAAAAAGAAGGGCGTTTGACCAGGTTAGCTGATCCCCAATTTCTTTTTGATCAGAGGCGTTGCATCGGCGGTTGGATCAAAGTAGAGCAACACGCTTTGGTCAAAAATGAACTGGAATCCGTTCTCTTCGGCAACTTCTTTCATCGCCTGATTGACCTTATCGTAAATCGGCTTGAGCAGTTCATTTCGTTTGGCCTGAATTTGCTGCATGCTTTCCTGCTCAAACTGTTCAATCTTGGTTTGTTCAGCTTCCAGGCGTTTGGCTTCTTCTTCCTGTTGTTTCGGGGAAAGTTCTCCATTGTCGGCCTTGCGCTGCACTTCCGCATAGTCGGCCTGGAATTTCTGAACCATTTCCTGTCCTTTCTTTTGAAGCTGTTTCTGAAGGGCTTCGATGGTCGCATCTGCCTGCTTTACCTCTGGAAGCTCGGCGATCAGAGCAGCGGAATTCACGTAGCCGAATTTTTGCGCCTGCGCGCCAACCAATGCCAAGGTCAGAAATGCCATAGCAAGGGCCGAATTCTTAATCCAATGTTTCATCGTTTTGTCTTTTCCTGAAAAAAATTAAAAAGCGGTGCAAAGGTACGGTTTTCTTACCTTATTCTTTTGCACTTGTTCTTGAATGAATTATTTGAGCATCCGGATGATATCCTCCGTCTTGTCGTAAATGGGGTTAGAGAAAATGATCCCGGCAGAGCTGCTCCGGTCGAAGATAAAGTCAAAACCTCTTTCCTGGGCATAGCGCTCAATGGTCGCATAGATTTTATCCTGAATCGGGCGAACCAATTCCTGTCGCCGCTGGAACAGGGAACCATCGGGGCCGAATTTCGTCCTTTGCATATCGCGAACGTCTTTTTCCATAGCCATAATCTCCTCTTCGCGCTGACGGCGGGCTTCATCGCTCAGCAAGACTTGTTCTGCCTGGTAGCGGTTGTACAGACCTTTAATTTTGTCGTATTCCTGAGCGATTTCCTGGCGCCAGCGCGCGGCCAGCGCATCCAGTTCCCCTTGGGCGGTGGTATATTCGGGGACGCTTTCCAGGACTTTATTGACATCGACAAAAGCAATCCGCTGGGCTTGAGCGGCTAAGGAAAAAAGGAACACCATCGAGAAGGAAAAAAACGTTCTCTTTAGTGCGGTTGCCAATCCACTTTTTTTCATAACATCGAGTTTAATGATGACCAATGATTTCGCGAAAATACGTCAATTGCTCCAAACCTCCGATCCCTATCCCTGGATGGGGAGTCCACCTTCGGGGCGGAGTTCAGAGCCGTTTTTCATAGATTTAAACGCATAGTCCTGATTAAAAGTAACTTGAGCGCGTTTTATTTAACCTGGCTTTAACAATACCCAACGGGAAAGCGGTTTGCAAAAACTTTACTACCTCTATACTGCCCAAAGTGGTTTGGCAAATGGCAAAACCATTTCGCGACCTGAATATTTAGCTTTAACTGTAAATTTGCCTTTTACCGATCTAAAATCGAAAAGAGTTCTGTTTTTAAGGTAGCGTTGTATGCGCGCCCTGGCGTCCACAATAAAAAAATTCCAGCTATGCGAAAAACCCATTATATCGGTCCTGAATTTCTCAGCCTGAAGATGCTCCGCGAAACGCTCCACCAACAAAGCCGGCTAGCCCTTTCCGAAAAAGCGACCGCCTCTATCCGGGAGTGCAGGGCTTACCTGGAACAAAAGCTGAGGACGTCGCAAGAGCCCTTCTATGGGATCAACACTGGCTTTGGGGCTTTATACGATATCCGCATTTCCCAGGAACAAACCCAAATCCTGCAGCACAACCTCCTTAGGTCGCATGCCTGCGGGGTGGGAGAAGAAGTCCCTTTGCATATCGTTCGGTTAATGCTATTTTTAAAAATCCAGAGTCTTTCCTACGGATATTCCGGCGTTCGCGAACAGGTCGTCAACCGGCTTATTTTGTTTTACAATGAGGACATCCTTCCGGTGATTTATCAGTTAGGATCTCTTGGCGCTTCCGGAGATCTGGCCCCCCTGGCCCACTTAAGCCTACCCTTGATCGGAGAAGGCGAGGTGATTTTCAAAGGGCAGCGCAGACCGGCTTCCGAAGTGCTTCGCCAGCTTGGCCTGGAGCCGCTTCAACTGGAATCCAAAGAAGGTATCGCGCTGCTGAATGGAACCCAGTTTTCTTCTGCCTATGCGGTCTGGTGCCTTTTGGAAGCAGGCAGGCTCTTCCATCTTTCCAACGTATGTGGCGCGCTTGCGCTTGATGCCTTCGACTGCAGCCTTACTCCTTTTGACGCCCGGATTCAGGAAATCCGCCCTCATCCCGGACAAATCAAGACCGCCGCTGAAATACGGCGCCTTCTGGAAGGTAGCCCGCTGATGAACAAAACCAAGGTTCACGTACAGGACCCTTATGCCTTCCGCTGCATCCCTCAGGTCCATGGGGCTTCCTGGGCTGCCATCCAGCACGCGATAGATGTATTGCAAGTGGAGATCAATGCCGTTACGGACAATCCCAATATTTTCCCCCAGGACGACTGCATCCTTTCCGGCGGTAATTTTCATGCCCAGCCTCTCGCATTGATACTGGACTATCTGGGCATCGCGCTTTGCGAGTTGGGAAATATTTCCGAACGGAGAACGTATCAATTGATCTCGGGAAAGAGGAGCCTTCCTCCCTTCCTGACCCCGGAGCCCGGATTAAACTCGGGGTTGATGATCCCCCAATATACGGCCGCATCGGCGGTCAGCCAGAACAAACAACTGGCCACCCCGGCATCCGTAGATTCGATCGTTTCCAGCAACCTCCAGGAAGACCATGTCAGCATGTCCGCTAATGCAGCGACCAAAGCTTTCCGCATCGTCGAAAACCTGGAACGAATCCTGGCGATTGAATTCATGACCGCAGCGCAGGCTTTGGAATTCCGTTTGCCTATCCGGACGTCTCCCGAGCTGCAATCGCTGCTGGACCGCTACCGAAAAGTGGTTCCCCGGTTGGAGGAAGACCGGGTTCTGAGTGGAGATATTCATCAAACGATAGCGTTTCTCCGGGAGTTATCGGATGAGGCCCTGCCTGGCACTTGAGAAGAAGGAGGGCCTTTATTATCCTTTGCCCGGGATTCCATTTCAGAGCCCAAGGCCGCATGGAGGAGATAGGCTTTTAGTGGAAATTATGGCCAGATGCTGACATCAAACCATGCAGAACCCTACCTTTGCCCCAGGAAACTTTGATAAAAATCACATTATGCTTCATGCGTTTGCCCGGATTGCTTCCCTCGTATTCCATCCCTTGCTGATGCTCACCTACACGCTGGTCTTTTTGCTTGCAGTTAACCCCTATCTTTTTGGGGTCAATCACATCGGGGACCCATCGAGCAGGCTATTACTCCTGCGCGTTTTTCTTTCCTCCTGTTTCATTCCCGCAGTGGCTATTTTAATGCTCCGGTTCACCGGTCTACTTCGCTCCCTGGAGATGCCATCCCAGCAAGATCGAATTGCGCCGTTTGTTATTACGGGGATGTTTTATTTGTGGCTATTTCGCAATTTTCTGGACAACGGCCAGATTCCCCCCCTGTTCAGCAGCTTCACGCTCGGCGCCACCGTTACCCTATTCCTTGCTTTCCTGATCAATATTTTTTCTAAAATCAGCGTCCATGCAGCTGGCATGGGCGGGCTTTTAGGCGTCATTATCCTTACACTGACGATATACCCCAACTACGCCTTCACCCAAATCCTTCCCAGCGGGTCCTTGCCTTTTTCTTTAAGTATGCATGGGATTCTTTTATCGGTTATCGTCCTGGCCGGGCTGGTAGGAAGCGCCCGGCTATTGCTTCGCCCTCACGAACCGATGGATCTTTGGGGAGGGTATTTGATGGGGTTTATCGGCCAATTTATTGCGGCAAGGTTTATCCTCTAACCGAGCGCCCCTCTTTACTGGTTGGGATGAATGATTTAAATTGTAGGGAATTCCGTTGAAAAACAATTCCCTATGCGCCCAACCCTGCTCTTCTTTTCCTGTTTGCTTCCCCTGTTTGCACATCTCCAGGCCCAACCCGGGAAAGATCCTGAGCCCTATTACCTCTTTAGCATTTACTTTGGCGGAGGATCGTACTACATCGATCCAGAACAGACCGAAGCGCTGTATGAATGGCTCGACGGCATTCCCGGCCTGGAAGATCACGAGATCAGCATCCACGGGCATACCGACGATATTGGGGGAAAAGAATACAATCAGGTTTTGTCCCAGTTTCGCAGTGAACAAGCATTTCAAAAGCTGATCGAAAAAGGAATTCCTAAAGAACAGATTTTGCTCAAGGATTTTGGCGAGCTCAATCCCCTGTATGACAACAATACCTGGGAGGGCCGAAGGAAAAACCGGCGGGTGGATATTATCGTCAAACCTTTAGTCCTTTGACCCTACTTTTTTTGAAACCTTAAAACGCCCTGCCTACATTTGTCCCGGACCAGTTTTCCCTTAAATGCCCAGGATTTCCTGTTTTTTGTTTCTGTTTTTTTTCAATCTGAGCTATTCTGCTGCTTTTCCTCCCAAAGAAGCAGGCAAGGCCGCCTACAGGTCAAACTACCAGGGCGCCCTATCGTATGCAGACGGCAAGTTTGTTCTCGCGCGCAAGCAGTTTCAGCGGGCTTATGAAAAAGCGCCTGGAAATTTTCAGTTTGCCCTTTCTTATGGTCTGAGCCTCGGGCGCACCGGCAGACACCAAAAGGCAATTTCGGTGCTCGCCAAAGCCCAACGCCTTCTTTCCCCCGCCGACCCCGAATTCGCCCTCAAAAGCGCGTTGTGCTCCTTTTATCAGGGCGCCTCTTTCCTCTACAGCGATAAACCAGGGCGAGCCATCGCCCCACTTCGCCAGAGCGCCGAACTATTGGAGCGCAAGGAAAATAATCCGATACTGAGCATCATACTTAACGCCCTGGGATATGCGGTTTTAATGGACCAGGGCACCGGAGAACACCGCAAGGCCGGATTGCCGCTGCACGGACACGTCCACCGCCGCTCCCTGGAGCGGGCGTACCGGTATTTTTACCAAGCCCTGATCGCGAACCCAGACAATCAAACCGCACGCTCCAATGCCCTAATGCTGGGCGATTCCCTTCAGATGAGTCCGGAGAGCAGGGTTCCTTCCTTGCCGGACAGTTTGCTTACTAACCATACTCTGGAATCCAGGTCTGTTTTTCATGGCATGCAACAACGCCTTTTTCAGGACTTCCAACTTTTCCGCTACGACGAGTTGCTGTTTCTGGTGGACATTTCCGGTTCCATGGTAATGGAAAACGTAATTTGCATGAACGCCACGCGGTTTGAGGTCATGAAGGAAATGGTGCAAAAGCTCCTTCCCGAAATTCCCGCCTATACGGCGTTGGGAATGGGAACGATTGGAGGTGATTGCGGGACCGTGCCGAAGCAATGGAAACCGGCAGGCTCGCTTTCGAAAGAAGACATCCACGACATTACCCGGTTTCTGATTCCCGATGGCACCACCCCTCTGCTAAGTATGCTGATCGCAGCGCCCGAACTTTTTTCCGACACGCCAACCAAATCGAAGTCCATCTTTCTGATCAGCGACGGCGCCAACACTTGCCGCGAAGGCGGACTCGATGTTTGTTCCTGGGCAAGACAGGTCAGCCAAAAAAATATTTCGATCAACATTCTCACTTTTCTGAGCACTACCAGCGACAATACCGACGCCTTTGCCGAATACCTTTGTCTTGCTGAGTTAACCGGCGGACAAATCATCTACCTCGACAATTACCGGTGCCGGTTAGAGCCCCTGGCCTTCGATCTGGTCAAAACCTGTTCCTTTACCCTCCCGGAGTTTCAACGAAGCTCGTGTTGGGGTCCTTCCGTCAAAGACCTATGGATGATCCCCAAAAAAAGGCTCCGTTCCAACCAGATTAAACGCAGCAAAAAGCCCTGAGCTATCGTTTCAAAAAATAAAATAACATTGCGCAAACAAAGTTGTACTTAGTGCATTAATTTTGTGTATTCAATGTATTTAAAAATTATTTTTCTTCTTTTTTGGCACTCACTTCTCACACCTAACCGCTAGCCCATCTATCTCCTTAACTACACAATTTCTAATCTATGCAAACCAAATTTTTTCCTCGTTTTTCTCCTGGATTTCTGGTCTTTTTTGCGCTATTGCTTTTCCCGTTTTGGGCTTCTGCTCAGATTAAGGTAAGCGGCACGATTCTCGACAAAGATTCCGGAGAGCCCCTTATTGGCGCTAGCATCCAGATCAAAGGGAAAGTGACCGGAACGGTCTCTGACCTGGATGGCAAATTCGAGATCGCAACGGATGTAGCGCCTCCGTTTACGCTGGTATTTTCCTATACCGGCTATGCCAATGTGGAGATCGAAGTTACCAGTTCGCGAAACGACCTTCGGGTGGAATTGGAAACGCAAAGCATTCTGGCCACCGAGGTCGTCATTTCGGCTTCCAGGGTGGAAGAACGCATCCTGGAATCGCCGGTAACTATTGAAAAAATGGACGCCATTGCCATCCGGCAGACGGCGGCCCCTGATTTTTACGATGGGATCTCCAACCTAAAAGGCGTGCAGACAACTCAGGGAAGTATGACCCTAACCTCCATCAACACCAGAGGATTTGGGGCTGTCGCCAATGAACGCTTTGTTCAGCTGATCGACTGGATGGACAATGCCGCTCCGCTGCTGAACTTCCCAACAGGGAATATCGTCGGGATTTCCGAGCTCGATGTAGCCAATGTCGAATTGGTACCCGGCGCTGCTTCTGCCCTCTACGGCCCGAACGCCTTTAACGGCATCTTGCTGATGAACAGCAAGAACCCCTTTGACTACCAGGGACTCAGTGTGCAGGCAAAAGTAGGGGTTACCACCTCTGATGCTGGCGGAAGCAATCCGTATCAGTTGTATTCCGCCCGCTATGCGAAAGCCTTCGGAAAATTTGCCTTTAAGCTCAATGCCTCCTTTATGGACGCCACCGACTGGGCGGCCAATGACTATACGAGTGGACGGCGCACCCAAGCCATCTCTAATCCCGCTCCCGCAGGCCAACCTAATTTCGACGGCTTAAACATGTACGGAGACGAATCCCAGATCCTGGTTCCCATGGCTGCTGTTGCCGGTTCTCTTTCCCAGGCACTGGCTGGCAATTTTGCTCAAGCCTTAGGCATTACGCCCCAACAAGCCCAAGCATTGCTGGCCGCGAACATTCCCAAGCTTCCTACCCTTGACATTCGCCGCACTGGTTTCAAGGAAGAAGACCTTCTGGATAATCAGGACGCAAAGAGTATCAAGTTTGATGGAGCTCTTCACTACCGGATCAATGACAACCTGGAAGCCTCCTACATGTACCGTTATGGTTCGGGATCGACGGTGTACCAAGGTGGGGAGCGCTATGCGCTTCGGGATTTCTCGATCCAGTTCCACAAGCTGGAGCTTAGCAACCCGAACTTCTGGTTGCGCGGCTACATGTCTCAAACCGACGATGGCGATTCGTACAACCTGAGCGCCCTGGGAGCTTTCGTCAATGAGCGGGCTAAAATCTCCTCCTCCCAATGGGTACCCACCTATGCCGGAACCTATGCCGGCGCATTGCTCCCGACTGTCCTGCAAGGAGGCACGCCAAGTGCGGCACAAATTGCCGCAGCCCATGCAGCAGCCCGCGCAGCTGCCGATAAAGGGACCCCTCAACCCGGAAGCGCCGAGTTCAAAACCCTGGTGGAAAGCGTCCGCAAGGATCTGTTCCAGCGCAACCCTCCCGGCGCGGGGTTTGTCGACAACTCCCGGATGTACCATTCCGAATTTGGATACAACTTCAGGGATATCATTCCCGTAACGGCGTTTGAACTCCTCGTCGGGGGGAATTACCGGCAATACGACTTGTTCTCCGACGGCACGGTGTTTAATGAAAACCCCGATGGGCAAGGTGAAAACGAGCGCATCAAGATCAACGAATACGGCGCTTTTCTTCAGGCCTCCAAACAGCTTTTCAACCAACACCTCAAGCTGACAGGCTCTTTGCGCTACGATAAGAATGAAAACTTCGACGGGCAAGTTTCCCCAAGGATTGCAGCTGTTTATACGGCAGGATCTAACCGGGAACACAACATCCGCGCATCATTCCAAACCGGGTTCCGCAACCCCAGCACGCAAGGTCAGTTCATCTTTTTCCCATCCAGCACGGGTAACCTCCTCGGCGGCGCCCAATCCAATGCCGAGCGCTACGGCATCCACAACGGCAACGCCTACTCAAACCAGTCGTATAATGCGTTTGTAGGAAGCGTACTCGCCGGAAAACCGAATCCCGGCCTCCTGCAAACGGTCGACCTCGACTTTGTGAAGCCAGAAAAACTCAAAGCGATCGAATTTGGGTATAAAGGGCTCATTGGGCGCAAACTCCTGGTAGATTTTAACGCCTATTTCAACACGTACAACGATTTTATCACTGGAGAAACGGTGCGCCCCATCAACAATACCTCCCACAAAGGGGCGCCTATTTATGGCGTTCAAGCCCAGCTTACCGGAACCCTCCCCGTCGGCGCTTCGGTAGGGGCTTTCCGCCCGACAACCAACGCGCCGGAAGAAGTAACGTCCAATGGAGTCGGTTTGGGGCTTACCTACCAGCTACCCAAAGGATACAACCTCTACGGCCACTACACCTATTCCACGTTCGACGTCCAAAACCCGCGCCCGGATTTTGAAGGCGGGTTCAATATGCCGGAGAACAAATTCCTGATCGGACTGGCTAACCGGAAAGCGTTTGGAGATCTTGGATTTGACCTGAACTACCGCTGGCAGGACGAGTTCCTTTGGCAAAACAGTTTTGCCCATGGCATTATTCCCGCTTTCGGCGTGTTGAACGTCCAGCTGAATTATCCGCTCAAGTCAATTAAGACGGTGATCAAGGCAGGGGCAACCAATGCTTTTGGCGACGACTACGTCACCAATGCAGGAGGTCCATTCGTAGGGCAGATGCTTTATGTCTCCCTGACGTTCGACCAGTTTATGCGGTAAACGCGCTTATTTTAGAGCAAAAAGAAAACCCGGCAGGAATTGTTCCTGCCGGGTTTTTTATTCGTGGGCGCAGAAGGATTCGAACCTCCGACCCTCTGCTTGTAAGGCAGATGCTCTAAACCAGCTGAGCTATGCGCCCGTTTGCCAAAGGCGTGTGCAAATGTATGCGCGTTTTTGTTTTTATGCAATAGTTCGGGTGCATTTTTTTCGCTTTTCATCAAAGTGTACCCGCAAACTCCCGAAAGATTACGGCAAGCATCAGTTGGCCTACTGCCCGAAGGGTGAAGGGATCGATAGCCTCCAGGGTATCGTTGGGCGTATGCCAGTGGGCAGGGAAACCGGTTTCCGAACCTGGCGGGCGGTTAATGATATCGATCATAGGGATTCCAGCGATGGTATTGACGAAGTAATGGTCGTCCGTTACCGCACCTACCTGATCCGGCACGAAATAATTCCCGTACCCCATGCTGGTTGCCAGGTTCCAGACTTTATCTACTACGGGCGCTGCATACTGAAGGGAAAAATATTCTTTCCCAAACCGGGCGCCTTTTCCTCCCACCATGTCCAGCAGAATGCCATATTGGGGGCGGATGCCGGAAGTATAGTGCAGATTCCGGGACCAATACTGGGAGCCCAGCCCCCAGGAATTGGGATCTGTTCCGCCGTCTTCGCCATAATCCTCCAGATCGAACAGGACCAGATCGACCCCAAGGCCAACCGGGTTTTGCTGGAGCTGCCGGGCGACCTCCAGCAGCACCGCAACTCCGCTGGCGCCGTCGTCGGCGCCCATCACCGGTTTGTCCCGGTCGATCTGATTGGAAGGCGAATCGGCAATATGCCGGCTATCCCAGTGCGCTGCCAGAACAATGCGCTTAGCCTCTCCTGGGTTGTATTGCGCGATAATATTTACTCCTTGTAAAGTTGCCCCGGTATAAGCTTTGGCCGAAAAGTTTTGCCGGATGACCTGGGCGCCGAAAGCTTCAAACTGTTGCGCCAGCCATTCGCCGCAAGCTTTGTGGGCAGGCGTATTGGGAACCCTGGGCCCAAATTCCAGTTGGCGCACCAAAAAGGCATACGCGCTGTCGCGGTCGAATTTGGGGACAGTTACGGATGCCGGGGTCTCCGTTTCGGCTTGTTCCTTCTCCCGTTTATTGCCTTTGCATGCGCTTAATGCCAGAAGGCCAAGGAGAACGAATACCCTCAGGAAATGCTTTTTCATGTTCTTGTGGTTAAAAGTTGACATTTCAGGATTCAAAGTGCTGCCACCCCTGGGCCTTCAGGGCATGGATATTTCCGCCCTTTGTATGCAAACGCACGCCATCCCTGGCATCCACCATTTCGCCCATAATGAATATATCCGGCAAATAGCGAACCTTCTCCACGTCGTTAGGAGAAATAGTGAACAGGAGCTCGTAGTCTTCGCCCCCGCTCAGTGCACAGGTAATCGGGTCGAGGTGGAACTCCAACGCTTGAAGCTGAGCATCTATGTGAATGGGGACCCCACTTTCTTCGATAAAGGCGCCAACGCCGGATTGGTTGCAAATATGGAACAGGTCGGAAGCTAGTCCGTCGGAAATATCGATCATCGAAGTAGGGACCAGCCTGTTTTGAGCAAAGAGCTCGATCATGTCTTTTCTGGCTTCCGGTTTAAGTTGCCGGCCAACCAGATAGTCTTTGCCCTCGAGGTCAGGCTGAACGCCAGGGTTGGAAAGAAAGATCTGTTTCTCCCGCTCGAGAAGCTGCAAACCGAGGAAAGCGGCGCCTAAGTCGCCGGTAACGCAGACCAGGTCGCCCACTTTAGCAGTATTGCGGTAGCATATCTTTCCTTTCTCCCCCTGGCCAATCGCCGTTACGCTAATGATGAACCCTTTTTGTGAAGAAGACGTATCGCCTCCCACCAAATCCACCCCATAAACCTTACAAGCAGCTTCAATTCCAGCATAAAATTCCTCCAAAGCTTCAACGGAGAATCGGTTGGATATAGCGATGCTTACCGTGATCTGCCGGGGTTGGGCGTTCATGGCGTAAATGTCGGAAAGATTGACCACTACGGATTTATACCCCAAGTGCTTCATCGGAGTGTAGGCCAGGTCAAAGTGAATACCCTCCACCAACATATCGGTGGAAACCACCGTCAGAACCCCTTCGTTATCGATCACCGCCGCGTCGTCTCCCACGCCCTTTACAGAAGAAGTCTGAGAAAGTGCGAATTTACCCGTTAAGTGGTCGATCAGGCCAAACTCTCCCAGCGATCCAATATCCGTTCGTTTGTTTTCCATATTACGAGTCGAAGAATACAAATAAACACAAAAAATGCCGTCAAGGCAGTAAATTAATTATCCGAGTTTAGCCAAAAACAGGTCCACTTGCTGCATAGCCTCAGGGCCTTCTTCTTTGGCCAGAGATTGGGCCGTTTCTGCCGAAGCGCGGGCGCCTACGCGATCCCCCAATTGCAACTGAATCTCCGCCAATAGGATAAAAGCGGAAGTGGAAGGCTTTTTTTCAGCGGCCAGCCGGGCTAGTTCTACCGCGGAACCAAGCGCCTCCTTACTGGCTGCGTGGTCTTTGCGGATAGACGCAAGGGTTCGGGCAAGTAGAGAAGCGGGTTCGGACCCCGCATTTTTGGCGTATTGACTTAACGCCTTTAAATAGGCTTTCTCGTCCCGCTGCATGGCCGCTTGCTCCATACCGAGGTAAAAGCCAAATGCCTTGGCTCGGTCGGGAAGTTGGGCCTTCATTTTTTCTTTTGCGTCCTCTACCAACGTTTCGGTATGCATGGTCAGCCCTTTTAAGGCCGTTTTAAGACAAGCGTCATAGATTCGGGATGTTATCTGTTCTGCCGAATACAACCTGGCCAATTCCGTTTTGTGTTGTACAAGGAGATCAAAGACTCTGGAATCGGCTTCCTGGGCTGCCTCAAAGACAATTTTAAGGTTGATATCGCTGGAAAAATCCGAAACGCCTCTCAGGTAATCGTTAACAATTCGCAGGCTTGGTTTCCCTGAGCGGTTCAGGCTTCGGATATAGTTGTAGATCAGGTTGGGGTCCCGGCCGCCTTTATTATAGGCTTCCTCATATCCCTTACTGCGGTCGATGGATTCCAGCACCGATTTTCCAATAGAGAAAAAACCGTCTGCCCGCTGCGCTCCGATAACCTTTTTCAGTACCGAACCGTCAAAGTCAATAAAATACAATGTAGGATAAGCGCTCACCGGATAGGTTTTCTGAAAGCGGAGCCCTTCCTCTCCTTCCATATCGATTTTGATACAGACAAAATTGGAGTTAAACAAGGCGCCCACCTGAGGGTCTGGAAAAACATTTTGAGCCATAACTTTGCATGGGCCGCACCAGGTAGTAAAGGCATCTACAAAAATGGGTTTTTCTTCCGCCTTTGCCTTTTCCAGCGCTTCTTCCCAGGCGCCGTGAAAAAAGACAATCCCCTGCCCGAGGCTCAACGTAGTTCCAAGGAAAAACAGCCAAAGTGCTGCAATCATTTTTTTCATGTCCTGCTATTTTTCACAAAATTAATGGGATTCCGACAACAGGCAACGGAAGTTAGGGCATCTTGCCCAGGCAATAAGGAAAAAAGACCCACCGGTTCCGCTATGGTAAAAAACGCATGTAATCGATTCTTATTTAAACCTTTCCCCAAAACGATAGTCTATCCAGGAAATCCGAGCGTTATGGAGGCCATAAAACATCTATATTGGAGGGCAGGATTTGGACTAAGCCCGGCTGAATGGGCAGAAAAAAAATCCATGCCTTTGCGTAAAGCGGTGGATGAGCTATTCTCCCAGGCCCGCAATCCCAACCTGCTCCCGGTCCCAGAACCGGACCTACCTTCTGAACCCCAGATGCTCGACCGGGAGCAAATCCAAGAACGCCAACGCATAGAACGTCAGCGCGTATTGGAGTATAATTATTCCTGGCTCCAGCGCATGTCGAATCCAGAAGAGCCCGCCTTGCTCGAGCGGATGACTTTTTTCTGGCACGGTCATTTTGCATGCGACATCGACAATTCAGTGCTCGCGGTTCAATACCTGAATACCCTTCGTTTCCATGCATTGGGAAACTTCCGCGACCTTGTCGTTGCCATTGCCCGAGAACCGGCGATGATCCGGTATCTGAACAACCAGCAGAACCGGAAAGATCAACCGAACGAAAATTTTGCCCGCGAATTGCTGGAACTGTTCACCATTGGACGGGGAAATTATACCGAAACCGATATCAAAGAAGGCGCCCGGGCTTTCACAGGCTGGTCGAGTACCTTGAGAGGGGAATATATCTTCCGGCCGGGGCAGCATGATTACAACCGAAAAACCTTTTTTGGGAAAACCGGCAATTATGACGGAACGGACATCATTGATCTGATCCTCGAGCGAAAGGAAACCGCACTTTTTATTGTTGGAAAGATCTATCGCCATTTCGTTCACGAAAAAGGCCCGGAAGAACGGATCAAGGCGCTGGCTCGGGAGTTCTACGCCTCCGGTTACGATATTGGCCGCCTTATGCAAGCCATTTTCGAGAGCGATTGGTTTTATGCTCCAGAAAATATAGGAACCAAAATCAAATCCCCGGTTGAACTGCTGGCTGGAATGATCCGCAGTCTCGGGTTGCAGTTCGAGGACGGGTTGGGCGCCGTGTTTGTCCAGCGCGCGCTTGGCCAGATTTTATTCCACCCGCCCAATGTTGCCGGATGGCCTGGCGGGAGGTCCTGGATCGACAACTCCACCCTGATGACCCGCCTAAACCTGCCAACGGTCTTCTCTGTCCAGCGCCGAGGCAAATCTTCGGCCAAAGGATGATCTCACGGTAAAAGAACGAGGCCCTGGGTTGCGCAGGCTCAACGCTAACTACAATTTACAGCCCTTTGGCAAATTAATCCGGCAGCAAGACCCGGAATCGGCGCTAAACGCGCTTCGGGAATACCTTCTTATCAGAGAAAGCGCCGTTAATAATGCGACTATCCGGCAATATATCCAGACTTCCGAGCCGGGGGCATTTTTAGCCCAGGCCATTATGCGGATCATGTCCTTACCAGAATATCAGATGTGTTAGGCAAAGATCGCTATTTTTTTCCATTGGCTCTTAATCTTTTCCATATGCGCAGAAGAGAATTTCTCAGGCAAAGCGGGCTGGCGTCCACCGCGTTATTTGTTCCGGCCTTTTTAAATCAGCTCCAATTCGGCAAATTGCACCAGCGGCGCAGCGGCAAGATCTTGATCGCCATCCAGCTTTCCGGGGGCAATGACGGCCTTAACACCATCGTGCCCTATCGAAACGACCTGTACTATAAATTTCGCCCTTCGCTCGGTATTTCACCTGAACACGTCTTGAAGGTAGATCCTAACCTGGGCTTCAATCCGGCGCTTGAATCCCTGCGCGACTTGTACGACAATGGATTAGTCACGATCCTCAACAGCGTCGGCTACCCAAACCCCGACCGCTCCCATTTCCGGTCGATGGATATTTGGCATTCCGCGAGTTCCAGCCAGGAATATTGGAATACCGGATGGCTGGGCCGGTATCTGGACAGCAATTGCGCCGGTTGCGCAAGCCCCTATCACGCCATTGAGCTCGATGATTCCCTCAGCCTGGCGCTAAAAGGGGCGCAACGAACAGGCTTTGCCATGAGCGAACCCGCACAGCTTAAACGAACTACCGAAAACCGGTTTCTGAAAGCGATTGCCCAGCAGCATTCCAGCTCAGAGGATCACGACCATGTGGCTTATCTCTATAAAACCATGGCCAGCACGCAATCGTCTGCCAATTACTTGTTTGAGCAATCCAGGATTTATGCTTCAGGGGTTGCGTATCCACAAACGCCCTTCGGACGGGACCTGAAAACCGTTGCCGAACTCATCACCGCAGATACCGATACCAAAATATACTATGTCAGTCTCACCGGATTTGATACGCACGCCAACCAAAAAGTCCAGCAGGAACGTCTGCTCAAACAATATGCCGATGGGGTTAACGCGCTGGTAACGGATCTTAAACAAAATGGCCTTCTTCAGGACACGCTGATCCTGACTTTTTCTGAGTTTGGGCGAAGGGTAACCCAGAACGCCAGCAACGGGACGGACCACGGAACGGCCAATAACCTGTTCCTTATCGGAGGAAGCCTGAAAAAACCAGGATTTTTCAACGAAGGACCGGATCTGACGACCCTGGACGAAGAAGATCTGATCTACAAGTTAGATTTCAGAAGCGTGTACTCAACCGTGCTCAAGCAATGGTTGCATGCGGATGTCCCGGATATTCTCGGATCTGATTTTCCGGCACTGGCTTTCTTGGGGTAGGAGAACCCGAAAAACATGAGGGCGCAGAGGCCTCCCTTAGCGCATGCTCACGGCTAGTTTCGGCTTCACGCAAAGCGTTTCCAGCTCTATCAGGCTGCCTCTGAACACGTTAAAGTCTACATTGCCGGTAATTCCGGGAAGGCTTCCCGTATCGCGATGCTGCCAGAACGTCCATTTCCGACCGTCTGCCAGGCGCGGGCCTCTTGAATTATACCGGGCAATCCACAGCGGGTAAGCAGAAAAGTACCCGGCGAGGTTGGTGTTGTAAAATTTTTGATTGGTGTAAATGATTGGTTTCACCCCGTAGGCAATTTCCACCATAAACAACCAAGTCTGCATTCGGGCCAGTACTTCGGGCTTTGTGAGCCCGTCCAAAACCTCTACATCTAGCACGGGAGGAAGATCGCCTTCTTCCATTGGAACATTGCGAATGAAATTTAGCGCCTGCTCCTCTGCGGGTACAGATGCCCGAAAGAAATGATATGCGCCCCTGCGAATGCCGTGCGCTTGAATGGCTTCCCAATTGCGGGCGAACAACGAATCGGACGTGTGCCTGCCTTCCGTTGCTTTGACAAAAACAAAGTCAATATCTTGCTTGAAGACTTCTTCCCATTGGATGGCCGATTGATAATGGGAAACATCAATGCCCCTGATGCCGAACCGGTGCAGGCGCACCGACAGCCAGTCGCAGGAATATGCAGCTACCAGTAAGAATACCCCAAGGAGCGTAATATGTTTCACGGAATTAACGATCTTTCCTGTCTTGTTTAGCGTATGGTAATTAAACAAATATCGCAGAAAAAATAATACTGCAAAATTTTTTTGCCGTATTTAAGGATTTTATCCTACGTAATTAATTCAGAATGTCCTTAAACCGACCAAGGCGGCCTGCCAAATTAATCACTTAATCGACCCAGCCATGCAGTTGCGGCAGTTATTTTTGCAGCATGTTGCCCAGACAAGTCCTTTCCCTTTGCTGATGGAAATTGAGCGGGCAGAAGGTGTTTGGCTTTACGACCGGGAGGGAAAAGCCATTATGGATTTGATTTCCGGAATCAGCGTGAGCAGTCTTGGGCATCGGCATCCAAAAGTAGTCGAAGCAGTCAAAGCGCAGGTAGACAAATACATGCACACGCTGGTATACGGGGAATTTGTACTGGAACCTCAGGTCCAACTAGCAACCCTGCTGGCCCAACAACTCCCATCCTCTCTGAATCGGGTGTATTTTGTCAACTCCGGGTCAGAAGCAACAGAAGGGGCCATGAAGCTGGCCAAGCGTTTCACCGGGCGGGCGGAAATCATCTCCTGCAAATACGCCTACCACGGCAGCACGCAGGGCGCGGCCAGCCTGATGTGGCCAACCGACTTCACCCAGGCTTTCCACCCTTTGCTTCCAGGCATCCGGCATATTGAGTTCAACTGCTTGGCCGATCTGGATCGCATCTCCGAAAAAACAGCCGCTGTGATCGTGGAAACCGTTCAGGGAGAATGGGGAGTAAGGAAGCCTGAAGCTGGGTACCTGCAGGCACTCCGGCGCCGCTGCGATGAAACCGGCGCCTTGCTCATTCTGGATGAAATACAGGCAGGATTTGGGCGAACCGGCTTCCTTTTTGCCTTCCAGGCCTATGGAATCATTCCAGACGCGCTTCTTTTGGCCAAGGGGATGGGGGGAGGAATGCCGATAGGAGCCTTTATTTCGTCCGAAGCCATTATGAGCTCCCTTGCCGAGAATCCCATCCTGGGACATATCACCACCTTTGGCGGGCACCCGGTTTCCTGTGCCGCCTCCCTGGCGACCCTCCAGACGTTGCTGGAAACGGATCTGATCCTGCAGGTGGCGTCCAAAGAGGCTTTGTTTCATCGGCGGCTCAGGCATTCTAAAATCAAAGCGTTGCGCAGCGCCGGCCTTTTGATGGCGCTGGAGTTGGAAAACTTTGATCAAGTCCGGCAGGTGCTCCACTTTTCTTTGAACCAGGGTTTGCTTATGGATTGGTTTTTATTTAATGACCGGGCACTGCGAATAGCGCCTCCGCTCATTATAACAGAAGACCAAATAGAATGGGCTGCCTCCGTGATTATGGAAGCACTGGATCAAATTGAATAGCCCGGATTAAAGGGATTTCCGAAGGCTGGCTTTGGGAATATTCATCTGGTCGCGGTACTTTGCCACGGTACGGCGAGCAATGTTATATCCTTTTTCCTGGAGGATTTGGGTGAGGCGGTCGTCGGATAGCGGGTGTCGTTTATCCTCCCCTTCGATCAGGTCCGACAGGATCTTTTTCACTTCCAACGTAGATACTTCTTCTCCCTCGGCCGTTTGGAGTCCTTCAGAAAAAAATTCCTTCAGGCGCTTGGTCCCGAATTCTGTCTGGACGAACTTGCTGTTCGCCACTCTGGAAACGGTGGAAACATCCAGCCCGGTCATTTCTGCAATATCATTCAGAATCATTGGCCGAATCCTTTTTTGATCGCCCGTCATAAAATACTCGTGCTGGTATTCCAGAATCGCGTACATGGTTTTGAACATCGTTTCGTGGCGCTGACGGATAGCATCGATAAACCACCGTGCGGATTCTATTTTCTGCTTGATAAACTGCATAGCCTCCCGGTCCTGGCGGGTTAATTTTTGCCGCTTGCGCCGGTCGCTAAACGACCGGTACATTTCCCTGAATTGCTGACTGATTTTCAGATCGGGAGCGTTTTGGGAGTTTAAGGATAGCTCCAGTTCTCCTTCCCGGTTGATCAAAACAAAATCCGGGATGACATATTGGGTGGATTGCGAAGCCAAATCCCCCGTATAGCCGCTTGCGGGTTTGGGATTCAATTTAAGGATCTGCCCATTTGCGCGCTTCAAGGTACGTTCGCTGATGCCCAGGATGCGCTGGAGTTTTTCATAATGCTTCTTCGAAAACGCATCGAAATGCTCGGCAATCAACTTCTGCGCCACCTGTAGTGCCTGCAGGTCCTCATCCTCCATATCGTCCTCTGATTCCAGGCGGTTTTCGAGCTGGATCAGCAAACACTCCTGCAGATCTCTGGCGCCAACCCCCGGAGGATCCAAACGCTGAACGATCCTTAGGACATCCAGAATCTCTTCCTCGGTCACCTCGATGTTTTTGGAAAAAAGCAGGTCGTCGCATAAAGCATCCGGGCTCCGCCGAAGGTACCCTTCGTCATCAATGCTCCCTACGAGTTGAAGCGCAATTTCGTAGTGCGTTTCCTTGGCGAACGTCAACATTCCAAGCTGTTGCTCCAGATATTCGTGGAAGGAGCTTTCCGTTGCGACCGGGGATTGACGTTCGTCCTCGTCGGGATTGGGACCCTCTCCCCGGAGTTTATAGCCATCCTCTTCTTCGAGGTATTCCTGGACGTAGTCTTCAAATTCAAAATTGTTTTCTTCCCGGGGAATATCCGGGTCTCCTTCTCCCGCAGATTCCTCCTCTTCTTCCTGTAAACTCGAAAAGGGCTCCAGTTCGTCCAGGGGTTCGGCATCTCCTTCTTCCAAAGCGGGGTTGATTTCCAGTTCTTCCTTAATGCGTTGCTCCAGAAGATAGGTCGGCACCTGCAACAGTTTCATCAACTGGATCTGTTGCGGAGAAAGTTTCTGAAGTTGAAGTTGTTTCTGGCCTAAACCCGTTTTCATTTTCTGGCTGTTCTCGATGTCCGATTCAATCCTTGTTCTTCAAGAGTTATCGAGTTTATAACGAATTATTTTAATAAGAGTTTCAACATGTATCAAAAATCGTTCCAATTTTTTAACCTCCCGGTTAAACGCCCGTTTCAAGCTAAAAATAGCGTTTGTTTTTTAAGATCTCGCGTTTGACTTGGGCGTGATAGGGAAGAAATTTTTTATTATCCCGATGATTTCCTGTAATTTGAAATTCCGATTTATTCAAAAAAAACCATTATGACCATAGCCGAGAAGCTTCTCCTGCTTCGCCATCAAATGGAATTGCACCGGTTGGATGCTTGCATTATTCCCTCCACCGACCCCCACCAAAGCGAATACCTGGCCGCTCACTGGAAAAGCAGGGAATGGCTCAGCGGCTTCACCGGATCAGCCGGAACGCTGGTCGTTCTGCCCTCAGAAGCGGGATTATGGACAGACTCCCGCTATTTTCTTCAGGCAGAGTCCCAACTTGCTGGTACTCCGGTGCAGTTAAAAAAGCAGCAAGTGCCCCATGCGCCTGAGCATATTGAATGGATATGCGCTTCACTGCCGCCGGGATCGCGTGTTGGCATAGACGGCAGTCTGTTTTCGGTCAGCCAGGTTCGCCATTTGGAGCGTTCGTTCGCCGCTCGTGGTATCGCGCTGGATTGGGAAACGGACCTCATCACGCCCATTTGGGAGGACCGCCCAGGCTTACCTGTGGATACGATATTCGAACACGATGTGTATTATGCCGGCTTGGGGAGAAAAGAAAAGCTGCAGCAAATCCGAGATACTTTTAAGCTTCCCCATTCGAGTTTGCTCTGTACGGGACTTGACGAAATTGCGTGGGCCTTGAACCTGCGCGGGAATGACGTCGAATGCAACCCCCTCTTTTTCTCTTTTCTTTTCATTCAATCTACTTCCTCTATCCTATACCTTGAGGAATCCAAACTCCCGCCGGACCTAAGAAAGACGCTGGAAAAGGATGGCATTGTCATTCGTCCTTATGCTTCCATTGAATCCGACCTGGCGGCGTTGCCTTCCCAAACGACGGTTTTCCTGGACCCCGGAAGCACAAGTATCCGCCTTTATTCCTTACTCCGGCATACGCACGTCGTCGAGACCCCTAGTCCTGTCAGGGATCTAAAAGCGATCAAAAACCCAACCGAAGCATTCCATATCCGGAATGCTATGCGGAAAGACGGGGTTGCACTACTGCGGTTATTTCGATGGTTGGAAGACCGCCTCCAGCAAAAAGAATACGTCACCGAATACCAGTTAGCTATGGAATTGGCTGCCTTCCGGGCTACCCAGGAGGGATACCAGGGAGAAAGTTTTCCAGCGATCGTAGGATATATGTCCAATGGGGCGATCATTCATTACCGTCCCGAAGAATCCGCTTCCTCCACGATCCTGCCAGCAGGGATCCTGCTTTTAGACAGCGGAGGCCAGTACCTCGATGGCACCACCGATATCACCCGGACCGTTGCGCTTAGCCCCCCGGACGAAATCCAAAAGGACCACTTCACGCTCGTACTTAAAGGGCATATAGCACTGGCCACCGCTTGTTTTCCCGCCGGAACGGTTGGGATGCAGCTCGACACGCTTGCCAGGCTGCCGCTCTGGAAGCACGGTCTGAATTATGGGCATGGAACAGGGCATGGCGTCGGTTTCTTTCTGAGCGTACATGAAGCGCCTCAAGGGTTTGCGACCAATCCAACCACGTCGAGGGGAACGACCGCTTTTCTACCCGGAATGCTTACCTCGAACGAGCCGGGATATTATTTGCCGGGGGCCTACGGAATCCGGACGGAAAATCTGGTTCTATGCATTC
This sequence comes from Haliscomenobacter sp., assembly GCA_016707205.1. GTDB lineage: Bacteria > Bacteroidota > Bacteroidia > Chitinophagales > Saprospiraceae > JADJPL01. The sequence continues at coordinate 360,883 of JADJHZ010000002.1, forward strand.
CTGCGGATGAATTTGACGCCCGAGACTTCCTGCGATTTGAGTCGGTGAGCCTGTTTCCCATAGACCGTCAGCTCATCCGCGAAGCATGGTTAACTCCCGAAGAAAAGAACTGGTTAAACGATTATCACCAAAAGGTGTTTGATGAATTAGCTCCTTTACTGGAAGACGACGAGCGCAGGTGGCTGCGCAACCGCTGCCTTCCTGTTTAAGCGAGCCCGTGCATCATCTATTGAAAACATACCACGTACACGCATGGAAACCCTTGCGGCAAAAAAAGATATTCGCACTTGTAGCCTGCCGGAACTGGAGGAAGCCTTCCGCGAGCTTGGAGAGCCTTCCTACCGTGCTAAACAAGCGTATTCCTGGCTTTGGCAAAAAGCGGCCCGATCGTTTGAGGATATGACCAATCTGTCCAAGTCTTTGCGCCTTATGCTGGAGGAGCGGTTCGTCATCCGAGGAATACAGCTGGACAAAACCCAGGTCAGCAGCGACGGAACGATCAAATCCAGGTTTCGCCTGCACGACGGGCACCTCATTGAATCGGTGCTTATCCCTGTGCCTGAAGAACAACGTTATACGGTTTGCGTCTCCTGCCAGGTCGGCTGCAGCCTGACGTGCAAGTTCTGCGCCACCGGCCGAATGAAGCGCGTACGGAACCTCGATCCGGGCGAAATTTTTGATCAGGTTGTGCTCGTCAGCCAACAATCGGAAGAAACTTTTGGGCATCCCATTACCAACGTTGTGTACATGGGAATGGGAGAGCCCCTTCTCGCCTATTCCAACGTTATGGAATCCATCGAGCGCCTGACGTCTCCTTCCGGGCTGAATATGTCTCCCAAACGGATCACCATCAGCACGGCAGGGATTGCCAAAATGATCGTCAAGCTGGCTGACGACGGATGCAAAACCAACCTCGCCCTTTCTCTTCACGCAGCCGACGACGCCAAGCGCAATGAGATCATGCCCATCAATGAGCAAAACAATTTAGACGTACTCATGGACGCGCTGGCGTATTTCTATAAGAAAACCAAAAACCGGATCAGCTACGAGTACATTGCATTTCAACAGCTCAACGATTCGCTCCATGACGCAGCCAACCTGACCCGGTTGTGCCGCCGCTTCCCGGTGCGGGTAAATATCATTGAATACAATCCGATCGACGATGCGCCTTTTTCCAAATCAGAGGAAGACCGCCTGAATGCTTTTGCCCTCTTTTTAAGAGAACGGCAAATAATGGTCACGGTCAGAAGAAGCAGGGGGAAAGATATTGATGCCGCCTGCGGGCAATTGGCGAACAAGGGATAAGTTATAAAAAAAGCACCCGTAAATGTTTTGGCATTCAACGAGTGCTTTTGCGCCTCAGGTAGGGCTCGAACCTACGACCTACGGATTAACAGTCCGCCGCTCTAACCGGCTGAGCTACTGAGGCAGTTGGCCGGATTTATTTTCCTTCTTTTAAAAGGCGAGTGCAAAGTTATGCCCAAACGAAATAATGTGCAATATTTGTGTTGGATTTTTTTAATTAAAATTCAATGAGCTTACTTACAGTCGGTACGGTGGCATTCGACGATATCGAAACCCCTTTTGGGCGGGCGGAGCACATCATTGGCGGCGCCGCAACCTATATATCGCTGGCCGCTTCCTATTTCCTTTCCGATATTCGCCTGGTTTCGGTGATTGGAGACGATTTCCCTCAAGAATTACTCTCGGATTTGGAGGCCCGGGGCATCAATTTGGACGGGCTTCAGCGGAAGCCGGGAGAGAAGTCGTTTTTTTGGGCCGGCAGGTACCGGGAAGACTTGAACATCCGCGACACCTTGGATACGCAGCTCAACGTGCTGGCCAACTTTAATCCGGTGCTTCCGGACCATTACAAACGTTCCGATTTTCTCATGTTGGGCAATCTTACGCCTATTGTTCAAATGCGCGTGATTGAGCAGATGGATCGGCGGCCCCAAGTGATTGCGCTGGACACAATGAACTTTTGGATGAACACGGCCATGGAAGGCCTCCGGGCAGTACTTAAACGGGTAGACCTACTGATCATCAATGACGAAGAAGCGCGTCAGCTTTCCGGGGTTTATTCTTTGGTCAAAGCGGCGGAAATCATTCATGACATGGGGCCGAAGTTTTTGGTAATCAAAAAAGGCGAGCACGGAGCATTTCTTTTCCAGGGAGAAAACATTTTTTACGCTCCGGCCCTTCCGTTGGCGGAAGTTTTTGATCCAACCGGCGCCGGCGATACGTTTGCCGGCGGATTTATGGGGTATTTGTCAAAAACGGGAGATTTGAGCTTTGACAATATGAAGCGGGCGGTCATTTACGGTTCGGCCATGGCGTCCTTCTGCGTGGAACGCTTCGGCATGGAACGTCTGATGAACCTCTCCCAGGACGAGATCGGAGAGCGGGTAGGCCGCTTCGTGGAATTGGTCAAATTTCAGGTTGGATAAACGGTCCGAAACCGGAAGAGGTAAGCCTATTGTTCGTCTTCTTCAATTACAGCGGAGAGCCCTCTGTCGATAAGGGCGTCTTTTTTGGGTTGAAGTACGTTTTTGGGCGCCGTTTTCACGGTGGCTTTGCCTTTGAAATGGATGATCAAGGAAAGCTGCTCTGCTTGGGTTTCCGAATGGTCAAGCACATCTATAAAGCATTGGATCACCCATTCAAAGGTGTTGTAATCATCGTTGAACACGATCAAACGGGCGTTCTTTCCAATTTCTTCTTCCGACACGTCCTCTTCCAGTGCCACTTCTTCCCACTCCTTACTTGGATCAAAAGCCTTTGGTTTCATCTTAGAAAAGCGTGTTCAGCCTTTTAACAAAAATAGCCTTGGGTTTGGTTCTCCACCCCAAAAAAATCAAGCGGCGCCCAAAGAGCATTAATTCAATGTTTGAAGGGTAGCGAGCACGTTTTCGAAATTGGGCATCATAGCTGCTGAGTCCAGCACTTCGGCATAGCGAATTACGCCTTGTCCGTCAATGATGAAAGCGGCCCGCTTGGAAACGCCTTTCATTCCCATGACAAAATCTTCGAACAAAGAGCCATAGGCCCTGGAAACCTCTTTGTTAAAGTCGGATAGCAGCGGAAAATTTAAACCCTGGTCCTGTTTGAACTTAGCCAGCGTAAAAGGGGAATCGACCGAAACGGCTACTACTTGCGCATTGACGGCCGAATAAGCGCCAATATTATCCCGCATGGAGCAAAGCTCCTGGGTACAGACACTGGTAAAAGCCATTGGAAAAAACAACAACACGACATTTTTTCCCGAATAATCGCTCAGAGACACCTCTTGTTTGGCATCGGAAAATAATGTGAATTCGGGGGCTTTGTCACCTGGTTTCAACATGCGTCTTTTGCGTTAAACGTTGGGTAAATAAAACGGGGTCATCCTAAGAGAAAGCAACGGGTCTCAATGGCGTCAATGGGTAATTAAGGACAAAATTAGGAAATAGTTTGCAGGAAGGGGGGCTATCGGTCAATTTCCTTAGGCCTGTTCAAGAAAAAAAGAGCCATCCCCTCGTCGGGGATGGCTCTTTTTTGACCTTGGTACTCTGCCGAAAGGCCGTTATGCATTTTGAGGCTCCTCTTCCTGATGCGCTTCCGATCCCTGGCCTTCCTCGCCTGCTGGGGAAAGGTCTTCCGATTCATCAGGCTGGGTGGGATAATGCATCACCTCCTCGTGCTCTTTGTAGGGTCTTGGACCGATCAGACGTTCGATATCGGATTTATGGAGCACTTCTTTATCGAGCAGCGTATGGGCAATTATTTCCAGTTCTTCTCTCCGTTCCTGCAACAGCGCTTTAGCCCGTTCGAATTGCTGGCTTAGCATATTTCGGACTTCTGTATCGATCAGAGCAGCAGTTTCATCTGAAAAAGGTTTGTGGAAGGCTTCATTGGACATGCCGTAGAAGGAGACTTGACCTACTTTTTCATTCATGCCAAAAACGGAAATCATGCTATAGGCCATTTTCGTCACTTGGTCCAAATCGTTCTGTGCGCCCGTGGAGATCTTGTCAAAAACAATACTTTCCGCCGCTCTGCCGCCGAAGGTCATGCAGATTCGATCCAGCAATGCCTCCGTGCGCGTGATGTATTCTTCCTTGGGAAGGTATTGGGCGTATCCAAGGGTTCCGACTCCCCTGGGCACGATGGTCACTTTTACCAGAGGAGAAGCATGTTCAAGATACCATCCGCAAACGGCATGACCTGCTTCGTGGTAGGCAATAATTTTCTTTTCGTCCGGAGAGATGATCTTATTTTTTTTCTCGAGGCCTCCAATAACCCGATCGAGAGCGGAGTTAAAATCCTCCATATCCACCTCTTTCTTGTTGCGCCGGGCAGCGATCAAGGCGGCCTCATTGCAGACGTTGGCGATGTCGGCTCCGGCAAAGCCCGGGGTCATTTCCGCCAAAGCGAAAGGCACGATGCTTTTTGATTTTTTGATATTATTGAGATGGACGTTAAAGATCGCTTCCCTGCCTTTGAGGTCTGGGCGATCAATTCCGATCTGGCGGTCAAAGCGGCCAGGACGGAGCAACGCGGTATCCAAAACATCCGGGCGGTTGGTAGCCGCCATGAGAATCACGCCTTTATCGGTAGAAAAACCATCCATTTCCACTAAAAGCTGGTTGAGGGTGTTCTCCCGTTCGTCATTTCCACCCTGGAAACTATTCCGGCCCCGGGCCCTTCCTATGGCGTCGATCTCGTCGATAAACACAATACAAGGCGCCTTCTCCCTGGCTTGTTTGAATAAATCCCGCACCCGGGATGCTCCGACCCCGACGAACATCTCTACAAAATCCGAACCGGAAATGGAAAAGAAAGGCACGCCAGCCTCCCCTGCTACCGCTTTGGCAAGCAGCGTTTTGCCGGTGCCCGGAGGGCCAACCAGAAGTACGCCCTTGGGGATCTTCCCTCCCAGAGCTGTATATTTTTTAGGGTTCTTTAAAAAATCAACCACCTCGACCACTTCTTCCTTGGCTTCATCCAAGCCGGCAACGTCGGCGAACGTGATATTCACTTTGCTGTTTTGGTCGAACAAGGTAGCTTTGGATTTTCCAATATTAAAGATCTGAGCCCCCGGGCCGCCACCTCCTCCGCCAACCCGGCGCATGATGAAGATCCAGATTACGGCGATAAGTAAAAAGGGAATGACCCAACTCAGGAGCAGCGGCCAAACATTCGTTTTGGTATCAAAAGCGGGATAGAGGATTTCCTTCACCCCCGCTTCTTTTTGCTGGCGTTCCATGAACTCCGTAAACATCTGGACATCCCCGATCTCGAGGTAGAAGTGGAAGCGTTCGCCGCCAAAGTTGGTTTTGGCAGCGTCTTCGTAATTTTTAAGGGCCTCTTTTTTGACGTAAATATACGCTTTGACCTTGTTGATGACCACCACCTTTTCGACATCGCGGGCCTGGAGCATCTCACCGAGCCGGCTTAGCGTCAGTGGTTGCTGGCTTGCGCCCATCAACGCGACAATCTGCATCCCAATGATAACCAAAGCGATGACCCCATATATCCAAAAGGAATTGAACCGGGGAGGGCTGGTATTTGGGGTGTTCTCGTTTTTTTTATTGTTTTCCATTAAATCCCTTCTTTTACAAAAATCGTGCAATCCTCTCTGCACCATACATCTCTGGTATAACGCACGGAAAGCCCAAACGTTGACCGTTTTCGATAAAACGGCGGGATAATCCTACAAACTGTCGTATTGGGTGACTGAGGCGTCGCTCCAAAGGTCTTCCAACTCATAGAAGGTTCTCGTTTCCGGATGGAAAACATGCACGACCGTATTGAAGTAGTCAATACAGACCCAAAGCGCGCTTTTTGTCCCTTCTACGTGGTTGGGAGCAACCCCGAACTCGTCCCTTAATCGCTTGTGAATATTGTCGGCAATTGCTTTGACCTGAGTAGTAGATGTGCCTTCGCAAATAATGAAGAAATCAGCCGGGGCATCGCCCAAACGCCGCAAGTCCAGTTTAACGATATTCTTCCCTTTAATGTCCTGAATACTGTCTACGATGAGGTCGTTCATCCCCTCCTGAGCTGGCTTGCGCCTAAGAATCCTTGCTTGTGTACTCAAACCCTGATCAATTAATTTTGTAATATTACTTACTGATTCTGTGTTCAATTTCGGTTACCTCTTAATTATTTACAAAATACAAAAAAATTCTTTGCAAAATAGGAACACCCTTTTTCTCGGAAAGGTTCTCCTTCAGTTTTCAGACCTCCCTTCAACCAATGAATACGCTACGGAGTTATTAGCAAAAAGCAAACCAATCGAAGGAACTGTCATTTCGGCTTACTATCAGTTTGCCGGACGCGGCCAAATTGGCAGCTCTTGGGAGAGTACCCCCGGAGAAAATCTTACGATCAGTATCCTTTTGTATCCGGTTTTTTTGGAGGCAACCCGCCAATTCCAACTCAACAAAGCGATTGCGCTGGGAGTCAGGGATTTTTTAGCCTCTTACATTCCTCAGGCGCCGGTTTATGTAAAATGGCCCAACGATCTGTATATCAATTCAAAAAAGGTTGGCGGGATACTTATACAAAACGCGCTCCAAAAAAACACACTCCAATCCTCCGTGGTAGGCATTGGGTTGAACATCAACCAGGCAACGTTTTCGGATGCGGCTCCCCATGCCACGTCGTTATTTCTGGAAACCGGAAATGTTTTTGATTTATCCTTTTTATTACATGAACTATGTTATTTCCTTGAGGTTCGGTATTTAGCTCTTAAACAGGGATTGGACGAGGGGCTCGACCAGGATTACCTGCGGTATTTGTACCGCTTTGGCCAGCCCTCCATTTTTAAACGGGCTTCCGGAGAACTATTTCAGGGGAAAATCTGCGGTATTTCAGACATCGGAAGGCTCCTGATTGATCAGGAAGGGTTCATTGAGGAATTTGACTTAAAAGAGATTTCCTTTATGAATATCCGATAAGTAAAAAACAACAAATGCAAGTTTCTATTCTTACCATTGGCGACGAGATCCTGATTGGCCAGGTGATTGATACTAATTCCGCCTGGATGGGCCAGCAGTTAAATCGGATCGGAATGCAGGTTGGGCGCGTGATTTCTGTAGGAGATACGCTGGATGCTATTCACAGGGGCCTGGAGATGGCACTGGAGGGCGCTGGCGCGGTGCTGATAACCGGAGGCCTTGGCCCAACCAAAGACGATATCACCAAAAAGGCGCTGGCTGATTTTTTTGGCGTAGAATTAGTTTTTCACGAGCCCACATTTCAACGAATCGGCCTCATTTTAGAAAAGTTTAACCGCCCGGTTACCGAAGCGCACCGGCTTCAGGCCTTCTTGCCCGCCAATGCCCAGGTGCTACCGAACAAAATGGGTACTGCTCCCGGAATGTGGATGGAATGGGGAACCCAAACCCTTATTTCCATGCCTGGGGTGCCGTTCGAAATGAAATACCTCATGGAATACGAGGTACTCCCAAAACTGCAAGCTAAATACCCGGGCACTCCTATTGGGCACCGAACCCTTCTAACGGTTGGCGAGGGGGAATCCACCATCGCTGCCCGTTTGAGTACCTGGGAGGACGAACTCCCCGATGGCCTCAAACTCGCTTATCTTCCGTCTTTGGGCCAGGTGAGGCTCCGGTTAACCGGAATCGGCCCGAACGCAGAGGCTTTAAACGCCCTGCTCGATCAAAAAGTCAGGGAACTCGCCTCTTTTGTTACGGATTGCCTTTACGGGACCGAATCGGATCAATTGGAGACCGCTATCGGCCGGATGCTTAAAGCAAGGAACTTGCATTTGGCTACTGCCGAAAGTTGCACTGGAGGGTATATTTCCCATCTGATCACCTCCATTTCGGGGTCTTCCGCTTATTTTACCGGAGGGGTGATCGCCTATTCCAACCAGATAAAAACAGAACAACTGGGAGTTCAGGAAGAAACCCTGAATCAGTTTGGCGCCGTCAGCGAACAAACCGTCCGCGAAATGGTCTCCGGCATTCTGGCTCGTTTTCCCGCTCACATCGCTCTGGCAATTTCCGGCATTGCCGGACCGGATGGGGGAACGCCGCAAAAGCCCGTTGGAACGATCTGGATCGCGGTTGGAGACAAGCATCGGATACAGGCAGAACAACTCCATGCAGGGAAAGACCGGATAAAAAATATCCAGTTCAGCAGTGTTATGGCGCTCAATAAACTTCGCAAATTTATCCTTGAATACTATCCATTACCTGGATCGGAGCTGGAGGTGGGTTAGTCTGCCCCTGGCGGGGATAAGTCGGAGCCAAAATTGCAATAGCTCTCAATTTGGTGTAAATTTACGGGGTATTTCTTCCAAACCAAATCGAACCAAATCGCATCAAACACCTTATCTATGGCTCAGTTTGAACTTATTATGCCCAAAATGGGCGAAAGCATCATGGAGGCTACCATCCTCCGGTGGGTCAAAAATGTGGGCGACTTCGTAGAAATGGACGAAACCATCGTTGAAATTGCTACGGATAAGGTGGATTCCGAAGTTCCCTCCCCGGTAAGCGGAAAGATCGTTGATTTGCGGTATCAGGTCAATGATACCGTGGAGGTAGGCAAGGTCATTGCGTTGATCGCCACGGAGGCGGATGCCTCCTCTGAACCCGTTCTGGCTCCCCAACCGGAAGCCTCACGGAATGGCGCCCCTATACACGAGCCTGCTTTAGCCCATACCGAATCTACCCAAGCAGCAGCCTCTTCCATTCCTGCAGCTTCAGGCGCCCGCTTTTACTCTCCCCTTGTCCGAAATATTGCGCAGCAGGAAAATATCAGCTTGCAGGAATTGGAACAGATGCCCGGAACAGGAGCGCAGGGCCGGGTTACGAAGAAAGATATCCTTGTTTACGTTGCAAATCGACCGTCGTTATCTCCTTCCGGACCTGCGGCGGGGTCCTTTGCGCCTGCCGCCCCGGCGATCATGGGAAAACCCGCTGTTAAACCGTCTGCCCCATCGGCTTTTTCTTCCTCCGATGGCCAAGTGGAAATCATTGAGATGGACCGGATGCGGCGCCTGATCGCCGACCACATGGTCATGTCTAAGCAGACCTCCCCGCATGTGACTTCTTTCGTCGAAGTAGATGTCACTGAAATAGTCCAATGGAGAGAACGCATTAAAGATTCATTCCAGAAGCAATACGGGGAAAAGATCACCTTTACCCCGATTTTTATCGAAGCTATTGCCCGGGCCATCCGCGATTTTCCTTTGGTCAACGTGTCCGTGGATGGCAATAGTATTATCGTGAAGAAAGACATCCACATTGGCATGGCGGCTGCTCTTCCTTCCGGCAACCTCATCGTGCCGGTAATCCGGAATGCAGACCTGCTGAATTTGGCGGGTCTGACCAAAACGGTTAACGATTTGGCTAATCGCGCCAGGATGAACCAACTCAGGCCGGATGAGATCCAGGGCGGCACCTTTACGCTGACCAATGTGGGTACTTTTGGAAACGTAATGGGCACGCCAATCATCAATCAGCCGCAAGTAGCCATTTTGGCAGCCGGCGCAATACGGAAGAAACCAGCCGTCGTGGAAACGGCGTTCGGGGATCTGATCGCTGTTCGTCACCTCATGTTCCTATCCCTTTCTTATGACCACCGGGTGGTTGATGGTGCGCTGGGAGGCTCCTTCCTTCGTAGAGTAGGAGACTACCTTGAGGCATTTGATCCAAACCGTCCGGTTTAACCGATCAGGGGGCCATTGGGATTTTTTTTATTCTTGAGATCATCTACCTCCCGGAAATTCGTTCTCTTTTTATGAATCGTCCAAATCCAAGGGTATGCGGATCTCTTATGCTTTGTTTTCTCTAATGCTCCTTTTTCCCGGCGTTCTTGTTCGCGGACAAGAGACTCTGGTGGATAAAAAACGACAGGCCAAAGAGTTTTTTATCAACGCCCATTTCCAGGATGCCTATAATGTGCTGCATACAGCGCAGAAAAATCACCTGGAAGATAAAGAATCTAATTTTCTGATAGCCATATCTCTTTACCACCTAAACAGGCTGAACGAAGCGGAAACGATTTTGCTCGGTCTGCTTTCAGACCGATCTCCTTATGCTGAAACGTGGTTATACCTTGGCCGGATATTGCATGACCGAAACGAATTCCTTAAAGCAACCGAATATTATAAGGCTTTTCTGAAGACGTTATCTTCCGACGATCCCAACAGGAATGTCATACGGGACGAGATCCGGCGATGTTCCAACGGACTTCAATGGCAGTTCAGAGCGCCTATGGCTATAGTTGAAAACCTGGGGCCTCAAGTTAATACGCCTTATGACGAATTTGGCCCTTTGACTAGTCCAAATGCCATAGACAGGCTCTATTTTTCTTCGGCTCGGCCGGGCTGTTCCGGTGGTCAGAGGAACAGGTACGGGGCTCAGGATGAGGTCATGGGGCGATTTACTTGTGACATTTTCTCTGCCCAACTGGTTAGCGGGCAATGGAAATACCCCACAGGGATGAGTTATCTGATCAATACGCCCAAGCACGAAATCGCTATGGACTTTGCTCCTTCCGGGCGGGCCATGTACTATTTTAAGGGGTCCCAATTCTCCGAAGGGCAGATCTTTGTAGATACTTTCCGGGCCGGCGGAAATAATGTGTTAAGCACCGATCCGATTTTAAGTCCCATTGATGCGGTTGCCGGCATGAGCGCGCCTCATTTTGTCAACGATACCCTGATTTTATTTCCAAGTTCCCGGCCTGGTGGGTATGGCGGGTTGGATCTTTACCGTACAGTTTTTAAATACGGCAGATGGACGGCGCCCCAAAACCTGGGCCCTGAAATAAACAGCGCTTTTGACGAGACGACCCCATTTTTGGCCCGCGACGGAAAAGCCCTTTATTATAGTACCAACAACCCCAACCTGAGTATAGGCGGATTTGATATTCTCAAATCAGTATTCCATACCAACGCAGGTAAATGGTCCACCTCTGCCAACCTGGGCATTCCCATTAACTCTTCCCGGGACGAAACGCATTTCAGATTATCGCGCGACGGGTATACGGCTTTTTTTGCGTCCTCACGGAAAGATGGGTTAGGCGAAAGGGATCTTTATGCCGCTTATTTCTTTGACTTTCTGCCCGAGATGAGCACATTGGCCGAAGTAAAGACAAACGAACCTACCTCATCCACCTTTTCTTCCGTTCGCGGGGGGAACTCGTCTGTGCTAACCATTCAGCCCTTGTTTTTCGATAAGGAGGAAGAAGCGTTATCCTCAAACACGACGGGCCAATTGGATTTGATCGCGCAAATGCTCCTGCAAAACCCTAAGCTTCAACTGATCCTTACAGGGTATTCGCAAGTAGAACTGGCCGTTTCTTCCAGACTGTTCAGCGGCGTCAAAGCAGCGAAAGTCATCGCCGATTACCTCTTGAAAAGAGGGGTTTCGCCTTCCTCCCTGCGCGTTCGGGGCGCGCTGAGTCCGGACATGGAAACCGCGCTGAAAGGAGTGGACCTCAGGCTCCTTGCGCCGCCGGGCAGTAAAGAGCCCGAACCTTCCTACGGTCCATCTATCGGGAGCGCCCAGGCTACTTCGTTTTATGGCAAATTAACCTACCGGTTATTGATCGCCGAATCCAGCGTCATTTATCGCGGCGCCCTGCTGGCTCAACTTGAAAATCCCATTACGGAAATGAAATCTCTTCCGGAAGGGAATTATCTTTATCTGGCGGGGAATTTCAATACCTATGCGGAAGCGAAAGCAGCCCAAGCTAAGTTCGGCCCTTCTGCGGGGTTCGCCGTTCAGGTTATTCCCTTTGCCAGGGAGCGATGGCTAAAAAAAGAGGATGCCTACTCCTATACGACTCAATATCCGGACTTGGTCCTTTATTTAAATGATAAATAAACTCAAATTGCATGTATAAATTCTTGGCTCTTTTGCTCTTTGCAGGAAGCGCATCGCTTCTTTTCCACTGTGGAAACGTCAATCCTCCTGCTCCGAAAATCCTTCAGAATACGGACCCCAAACAGTCCGACCTGGACAAGATCAAGCTGCCTCCAGGATTTAAGATCGAAACCTTTGCCCTGGATGTTCCCAATGCCCGGTCGATGTGCTTGTCGCCTAGCGGAACCTTATTCGTCGGAACCCGGGGAAAAGGGGATGTGTACGCGCTCAAAGATACCGACGGCGACTTTAAAGCGGACAAGTTCTATATTTTAGCCAAAGGGTTAAAAATGCCTAATGGGGTAGCCTTTCGGGATGGTTCCCTTTATGTGGCGGAAGTGAACCGAATCCTTCGGTTTGATCAGATCGAAAGCCAGCTCGAAAACCCGCCGGCCCCTGTGGTAGTTTATGACCAATTACCTACGGAAACCCATCATGGCTGGAAATACATTGCCTTCGGACCCGACGGCAAGCTTTACATTCCGGTAGGCGCTCCCTGCAACATCTGTGAACCCGAAAAAGAAATTTTTGCCTCAATTACCCGGATGAACCCGGATGGTACGGGCCTGGAGGTAGTCCAAAAGGGAATCCGCAACACCGTTGGGTTTACCTGGCACCCTTCTACAAAAGAATTATGGTTCACAGATAATGGAAGGGACTGGATGGGAGATGATCTGCCCGCATGCGAATTGAACAGGGCGCCCAAAGACCACATGCACTTTGGATATCCTTACTGCCATCAGGGGGACCTTGCCGACCCGGAGTTTGGCGCCAAGTATCCTTGCAGCGATTTTACCCCTCCTGTACAAAAGTTGGGGCCGCACACCGCGCCGCTGGGAATGGAATTTTATACTGGAACGCAGTTTCCCCAACCGTACCGCAACCAGATCTTGATAGCCGAGCATGGTTCCTGGAACCGTTCTAAAAAAATTGGTTACCAAATCTCCCTCGTAACGCTGGACGCCCAATTCAAGCCCATCCAATACGAAGCGTTTGCCAGTGGATGGCTGGACCCCCAAACGGATGAAATCTGGGGCAGGCCAGTGGATATAGAGCATTTGCCCGATGGGTCTATTCTGGTTTCCGATGACTTTGCAGACGCCATCTATCGGATTTCTTACAAGAAATAAGTGGGTCAGTTTCGGGCTGGACCCAGAATATCCAGGAGGCGCCGAATGCTTTCCCGGTTATCCGGGTCCTGTACCGCTTCCCGGACAACGGCTTTCTCCTTCGCCGTGATGTGGAAAGAAATGGATGCCATGACCTTGTTATCCCGGCCAGGATGATACATAAACCGCACGAAATCAAATGATTCGTCCCCAAGGATGTCGTAAATAAACCCCAGGGAATTATCTTGCTCAAACTCCTGCAGGCTGAGTATTTGCCCAACGATCTCAAAAGGATTGAGCAGCGAGGACAGAATGCCTTTATTTTTACTGGTAGGGATTTTTTCGATTTTCTCCGAACTGCTGATCTGAACCAGTACTACCCCACTGGTATTGGCTTGGATCCAATCCTTAAAGACCTGGATAAATCGCGTTGCCGATAGAATACCGTAGTTATCCCGAAACCCGGCATCCATTACTTCAATAGCTGGATCGCTGGGCAAATGAACGCTGGGAAGAATATACGGATAGGAAGCGTTCATTCTTAAGGCAGACAAGAACCGAAGGCTATCTGCGTGTTGCTTTTGAAAAACCAAGCCAAAATCAACCGCATCCACTTCCACAGTACCTTTTTGATACACTCCAACCGGCGCCACCATCATAAAGGATACACCTTGCGGGGAAATAACCAGGCGCCGGACATCATTGACGATCGAAGGCGTAAGGTAAATCATGGGGACTTGCGCTTCCTCTTCCGGTATCCGGTAATCCGAAAGCGTTTTGTCCATTAGAAAATGGGTATTTTCATTCAATTGCCTCTCGAAAGCGTAACCGCGGTCTTTCCTGTAGGTTTGTCCCCGGGTCTGGAAATTGGCCCAAGGCATAATCAGGTCGTTCGTCACCAGCGTAAAAGCAACCGGGTTGAGCAAATCTCTGGTAATGCGTTCCTGGTGCTGGATATCGTACAGGTCTACTGCTTCTCCCTGGTTTTTCCGAAGTAATAGCTCGCGCAAATAAGCCATACCGATCATACCTCCAGATGCGCCTGTGATCAACACCGTATGATCGAGTAGCGATCCTTTCAGTAAGCTATCAACCTGCTGAACGACCTGCATCGTCCATAATGCGGAGCGCAATCCGCCGCCGCTCACGCTCAGCAGCACCAGCTTCGGCCGGCTGCCTGGTACCGGACTTACCCTGGACTTCCATCGATTCAGAATAGCTTCCGTTTGTTCGACATCTTGCTCCACTTGCCGTACAGAACACAAAGAGTCCAGTAAGGTATACGCATAAGGCGCCGGAGTCATGTGGTAATCCATTCCAAACGCGCGGCTTTTGTGGTGGGCGATTTCAAAGCGGGTAACCGTATTGATCAGTAGGAGAAGTAAAAGCATGATGGTGATCCGCCATTCATTAAACCAGTAGTTGATGGCGCCAATAATAGCGACGAAAATGCTGAGAAAAAACAGGAAACTGGCGCCTGCAGGGATTCGAAAAAACGGATGATCGATCAGCCACCCCAGCAGCATCAGCACGAGGATGGTTATAAGCTGGATGATCAAGGCGTTCAGGTGGTTTTGCCGAAAAATGCGCATCAACAGCCGGGAATCGTAATGCGAAACACTGCGAACTAACCTGGGCCGAAAGGCTTCATTCAGGTACGTATCCACCCGAAAGCGGTGGCGCTCCTGCCGGATGGAATCCAGGTCGATCTTATGATGCCCAGGAAGCATATCCCTGAAAAGATGGGGCATTTTTTCCCTATGGCGTTCGTAATAGCGGATATCCCGGTTGGTAAAATGAAAATACAGAATATAGAGTAAAAGAATGGAGAAAGCTCCCCCCAAGAAGCCCAATATATCCAGCCCTAATTGCCCGGTAGACTCCCCCACAAAATAGGCTTGGAAATGGATCAGGGACACCAGATAAAAAATCAGGAATCCTAAGGGGAGGAGAAAATTATTCAGGCAGTATTTTGTAAACGGGTTTTTCAAAGACGCTAAAAACGGAAAGTGGTGGGCGGTAAGAAGGTAAACGGTCAGGTTCCAGGTAAAATAAAAACAACCCAAAGCCAGGCCCATTAAAAAAAAGGCCCAAAAATTGCCCGAACTCAAATATTCCGGCTCCAGAAACAGGAATCGAATACCAAGTTTTTTGGCTATTCCCCCGCTAATCAGCATGACCAACCCAACCCACATTCCAAGCAGGAGGAGATTGCTCCGAAAGTGAATGATCAATAGCCGGGTGGGAAAGGAATAAAAAACCTGCGTGAAAAATTTTACCATTTCCTGTTCCTATTCTTCCGTTTAAGATAAAAATGCCCGATCCTTATTAATTATTAAGGATCGGGAAAAAAAAGGGGAGCTTTAGGGTCACGTATCTATTAATCGCAATTAAAACGAATTGATTCTCCTTCATTGGCTCTACAATCACTAATTTCACATAAAAAATTTAATTTATGAACCTCTCAGTTATTGGTACAGGGTACGTTGGCCTCGTCACGGGTACCTGTTTTGCCGAAACCGGCAACCACGTCATTTGCGTTGACATTGATGCAGAAAAAGTCGAGCGAATGCGCCAAGGGGAAATTCCCATTTACGAGCCCGGCCTGGAAGTGCTTTTTGAGCGAAACTCGCGTCAGGGCAGGCTACATTTTACGACCGACCTTCGCCATGCGGTAGAAAATTCGGATATCATCTTCCTCGCCCTTCCTACCCCGCCGGGGGGCGACGGAGCAGCCGATCTGTCCTATATCATGGGAGTAGCCGGAGAGCTTGCTTCCATCATTCAGTCTTACAAGGTAATTGTCGACAAAAGTACGGTTCCGGTTGGAACAGCCGAAAAAGTCCATGCTATTCTCGCTCAATCCCTGAGCGAAGACCTTTTTGACGTCGTTTCCAACCCCGAGTTCCTTAGGGAAGGGGTCGCGGTGGAGGACTTTCTCAAACCAGACCGCGTAGTCGTTGGTACCCGATCGGAAAAAGCGCGCAAAATGATGCGACAGTTGTACGAGCCTTTCGTTCGCCAGGGAAATCCCATTTTGTTCATGGACGAGCGCTCTTCGGAGATGACCAAGTATGCGGCCAATTCCTACCTGGCTACCCGTATTTCGTTTATGAATGAGATTGCCAACCTTTGCGAACACGTTGGGGCGAATGTAGATATGGTTCGGATAGGGATAGGTAGCGACTCCCGCATTGGAAAGCGCTTTTTGTTTCCGGGTGTCGGTTATGGTGGAAGCTGTTTCCCTAAAGACGTTCAGGCGCTTGCCCGGACTGCCGATGAATACGGGTATGACTTCAAGATTCTTCGCTCCGTCATGAGCGTAAACGATCGTCAGCGGGTAGTGCTTGCCCATCGCATACAGGAATATTTCCGCCAAGACCTGAACGGCAAAACCATTGCCTTTTGGGGTCTCGCCTTTAAGCCCAACACCGACGATATCCGGGAAGCCCCCGCGCTGTATATTATCGACGAATTGCTGAAGGCCGGCGCCACTATTAAAGCATTCGACCCGGAAGCCATGGGCAATGTGGAAAAGATCTATGGCTCGAAGATTCAATTTTGCAAAGACCAGTACGAAGCCCTTATCGATGCCGATGCGCTGGCGATTGTTACCGAGTGGAGCGTATTCCGGGCGCCCAGTTTTTCCGTCATGAAACAACTCATGAAAGCACCCGTCCTCTTTGACGGCAGGAACCTTTACGACCTGGAAGTGGCAAAGGATAATGGGTTGTATTACGAAAGTATAGGGCGCGAAACGATCCGGCACGAAATGGACGTTGAATAAAATCCGTTATGGGATAAAGCCTTTGCTTTATGAAGATTTTCTTTTTGCTGCCGGCCGTCTTGATCCTTGGATGGACGACCGGCTGTAAACCCTCAAGTTCTCCCCCTGCTCAGAAGCCAGAAAGCCCGGAGAGAAATCTGGAAACGATCGAAGAAACGAACGAGCAGGGGGAGCTCGAAAAATATACCGTCGAGCCCAGCCTTGGGCGAAAAGAAGGATGGTATAAGCGTTGGTCGCCAAGCGGTCAATTGCGCGAAGAAGCTTTTTTTTCTGAAGGACGGACCGATCAAATCCGTATTTTGTACTTTGAAAACGGAGACACCCAAATCGTGGAAACGTACCAAAAGGGATTGTTCGAAGGCCCTTACCGGGTGTTTTACCCGAATGGAAAGATCTTACAACAAGGAAATTACCACATCAACCGCATGGAGGGGCTTTGGGTTAAATACTACGAGGAAGGCGGAGTTAAGGAAGAAGTCACCTTCTCCAATAATTTCGAAAATGGCCCTTTCCGCGAGTACTATCCCAATGGAGCGCTTCGGGTCGAAGGTGTTTACCGAAATGGGGACAAGGAACACGGGGAATTAAAATTTTACGACGCCAGCGGCAAGCATATCAAAACCATGCACTGTGAAGATGGCCTTTGCCGGACCGTTTGGAAGATCAATTAATGTTTTTCAAAAGCAAGCGCACCGGATGAAAGGACTTACCATTTGGGCTTTTCTGTTCCTGGCTTTTTCTCCTTCCTTGCGGAGCCAGCTCATAGGAGGACGGTCAACATTCGCCTTCCTTGGCCTTCCGTCGAGCGGGCGCATTGCTGCATTGGGAGGCAGTTTAATTAGCGTTGCCGACGACGATGTAAACCTGGGATTGGGCAATCCTGCCCTCCTAAACCCCAAAATGCACCGCCAGCTTGCTTTTAATCATAGTTTTTTCACGGGTGGATCCCAATTTGGTTATGCTGCATACGGGCATCATCTTCCAAATCTTGCAGCTACCTTCCAGCTTGGCGTCAAGTACATCAATCACGGCGAGATAGAGGCCACCGATATTTTTTTTCAGGAACAAGGAATTTTTAAAGTAAAAGAAACGGCCATTGTTTTGGGGGGAGCGTTCGCGCTGGATGAACGGATACAGGTTGGCGCCAATGCCCGCTTCATTTCCTCTACGCTCGCCGATCTGCAATCCGTTGGTTTGGCTGCGGATATTGGGATGCTGTATCAGGACACTTCCCGGAAACTGGCCGTTGGGATAGTCCTTACCCACCTGGGAACCCAATTAAGCACGTACTCCGGGAACCCGGATCTCCGCGAACCGTTGCCGTTTGAAATGCAGCTGGGTCTTTCGAAACAATTGCGTTATCTCCCTTTTCGGTTTTCTCTTGTATACAGAGACCTTCAACGGTGGAATGTGTTATACGATGATCCCAATCAGGAGAACGGAACGCTCTTTATCGGGGATGGGGATACCTCTAAAGAACCTGGAAAATTTGGACGCCAGGTAGACAATTTCTTCCGGCACTTGGTCTTTAGCGGGGAATTACTCCTTGGGGCGAGGGAAAATTTCCGTTTGCGGGCAGCTTATGATCACCGTTTGAGAAAAGAACTCACTGCGCAGGGTTTTGGGAGCGCAGCGGGTTTTTCTTTTGGGGCCGGGGTTAAGATAAGCCGGTTCCGGCTAGATTATGGCAGAAGCAATTACCACCTTGCCGGAGGAATTAATCACTTCAGCATTTCCACTAATCTGGAAGAATTCCGCTCCAGGAAATAAGCGTTCTTTTATATCCTATTGCACTCCCCCTGACTTTTGGGGAACTCAAG
The DNA here is from genome assembly GCA_016707205.1 of Haliscomenobacter sp. Classification (GTDB taxonomy): domain Bacteria; phylum Bacteroidota; class Bacteroidia; order Chitinophagales; family Saprospiraceae; genus JADJPL01. The sequence goes on from JADJHZ010000002.1 coordinate 379,490, forward strand.
TTCAATCAGAAATAGGCCTGAATTTGGGCAAAGCTCCTTATTAACTCAGGAAATCCACTACCTTTGTACTTCTCGATGCTTGGGGGCGCCGGCCGGTATTCCTCAAGAATCCTTCCTCCCCTAACCGAATGGACTCAGCGATCTTACATTGATTCCAAAAACCCTTCATTCTCATGAGAGTATTGAAATTCGGAGGCTCCTCGGTATCCCAGCCGGAACGTATCTTGATGGTAGCTGAAATCTTAAGGGACTATCATTCCCAAGGGATAGAATTTGCGGTTGTCTTTTCCGCTTTTGGAGGTATTACCGATTCATTAATTCACATGAGCCGCTTGGCAGAAAGGGGAGATGAAAATTATTTTACGCATTTTGAGGCGTTTAGCCAACGCCATTTTCATGCGGCCCAAGCCCTTTTGCATGGTCCATTTCTCGAAAAGGCGCTCCCTGAACTGGAGAACAACCACGAGGTTTTAAAAAACCTTCTCTATGGTATCTTTCTGGTGCGGGAGGTTTCTCCCCGGACGATGGATTATGTGCTCAGTTTTGGAGAACGCAACGCGGCCTACATCATCGCCCATGTGCTTCAGCAAATTGGACTTCCCGCGCAATATCTCGATGCAAGAAAGATCATAAAAACCGACAAAAACTTTGGCAATGCCAAAGTAGATCTGGAAATGACGTACGAAAACATCCAGGATCATTTTGAGCAATTTTCTGACATTCAAATAGTTACGGGATTTATCGCCTCTGCCAAAGGCGGTTTAACCACTACGTTGGGTCGCGGCGGATCCGACTATACGGCAGCCTTGCTTGGGGCCGGATTGAATGCCGAATACATTGAGATTTGGACCGATGTAGACGGGGTATTAACGGCAGATCCCCGGAAGGTGAAGAAAGCTTTCACCATCCCAACCCTTACCTATGCGGAAGCGATGGAAATGTCGCACTTTGGGGCAAAAGTTATTTATCCGCCAACGATCCAGCCGGCGTTGGACCAGCAGATTCCGTTGATCATCAAAAACACGTTCAATCCGGAATTCCCAGGAACGTATATTTCGGAGAAAGCTGACTTAAGCGCCCAAGGAACCCCGGTAAAGGGGATTTCCTCCATTCACCACGTCGCGCTGCTTACACTTCAGGGAAGCGGGCTTTTTGGCGTACCGGGAATTGCAGCCCGGTTATTCGGGGCATTGGCTCAGGCCAAAGTAAATGTAATCCTCATCACCCAGGGATCATCGGAACACTCCATTAGCTTTGCCGTTGAGCCGGAACTTGCTCCCAAGGCGAAGAAAGCGGTAGAGGAAGCTTTCGATATAGAACGTATTGGGAGCCTGATCGAACCGGTTAAGGTAGAGGATAACCTATCCGTAGTTGCCGTCATTGGCGAGCGAATGCGATACCAGCCGGGAATTGCGGGGCGGCTATTTCAGGCGCTTGGCAAGAACGGGGTCAATGTGGTTGCCATCGCCCAAGGATCTTCTGAGCTCAATATCTCCGTGGTCGTAAACCGGGAGGATGAAGCCAAAGCGCTCAATGTACTCCACGAGGCCTTTTTCTTGTCGGATACTGCCGAACTTCATTTATTTATTGTTGGCGTTGGCCTGATCGGGAGTACGCTTCTTCAGCAGATCCAGGCGCAAAAAGAGTTCCTGCTTCGCGAGCAAGCCTTGGAAATAAAAGTAATCGGGCTGGCAAACAGCAAGCGCATGTTATTTCAGGAGAAAGGCATCCCTTTGGATAGATGGTCGCATGAACTCAAGGCATCGGAACTGCCTATGGATATCGAAGGATTTATTGCCCGGATGAAACGATTAAACCTGGCCAATACGATTTTTGTAGACAATACGGCCAGCCAGGAAATCGCCAGCCATTATGCGTCCATCCTGGAAGCGAGTATTTCAATTTCAACCCCCAATAAGATTGCCACCTCTTCCAGTTTTGACCAATACAAGTTGCTGAAGACCATTGCCAAACAGCGCGGGGTTTTATTCCAATATGAAACGAATGTTGGCGCGGGGCTTCCGGTAATTTCAACGCTAAACGACCTAATCCTGAGCGGAGACCGGATTCGAAAAATCGAAGCTGTGCTCTCGGGTTCGCTTTCCTTTATCTTCAATAACTTCGCCGGGCGTCCGGTTCAGCGAAATCGTCAAGGAAGCCCAACGGCTTGGGTATACCGAACCCGACCCAAGAGAAGATTTACTTGGTCTGGACGTAAGGCGAAAACTGATCATTTTAGCCCGCGAAACGGGAATAGCCTTCGAAGCCGGCGAGGTAACCGTTCAGCCGGTGCTTCCCGAACCATGCGTTGAAGCAGAAACGATTGATTCGTTTTTTGAGGAGTTGGAAAAAGTGGACCCCTATTTTGACAACCTGTTAACTAAGGCTATCTCAAAGGGATGCGTACTCCGGTTGGCGGCTACGCTCGAAGACGCCGAAGCCTCGATAAGCCTGGTCGAAGTGAATTCCAATCATCCATTTTTCCACTTGGAGGGTAGCGATAATATGATCGTATTTACGACAGACCGGTACAAAGAAAGGCCATTGGTTGTAAGAGGTCCAGGCGCCGGAGCAGAAGTCACTGCCGCCGGGGTATTTTCTGAGGTGATCAAAATCGGTAATTTTTTGAGCTAGAAACCGGGGCTATTAACTATTATCATCTTATCAATTTTGTGTCGTATGGGTTCAGGGATAAAAGTATTTGCGCCGGCTTCCGTAGCCAATGTGGCGGTGGGGTATGACATTCTGGGCTTTGCCCTGGAAAAGCCAGGGGACGAAATCATCGCTTCTTTCAAGGATAGCCCTGGGCTTGAAATAACCAAGATTACCGGAGCAGGGGGGAAACTTCCCTATGAACTCGACCGGAACACTGCAGGGTTTGCGGCAAAAAAATTGCTGGAACATATAGGCGAGACAGACCGTGGGATCGCCATGGAAATTCACAAAAAAATGCCGTTTGGGAGCGGGCTGGGATCTAGCGCCGCAAGCGCGGCGGCGGGCGTTATGGCGGTGAACGAACTATTGGGCCGTCCCCTTGAAAAATCGCAACTGCTTCCTTTTGCCGTTTTGGGCGAACAAATTGCCGATGGCGCCTATCACGCAGATAATGTCGCGCCTTCCCTTCTTGGTGGGATTGTGCTTATTCGAAGCAATACCGATCTCGACGTGCACCGGCTGCATGTGCCCAAAGGGCTCTATGTAGCGGTAATTTATCCGGAAGTGGAAGTACTTACACGGGAGGCTCGAAGCATCTTAAGCAAGCAAGTAGATTTGGACCAGCTGATTCGCCAGAGCGGAAACTTGGCCGGATTCATTGTTGGGCTGTACAACGCTGATTTTGATCTAATCCGCCGTTCACTAGAAGACGTCGTTATAGAGCCCCAACGCGCCCGTCTAATCCCTCACTTTTACGAGGTTAAGGAGGCCGCATTGAATGCAGGGGCACTTGGATGTAGCATCTCCGGGGCAGGGCCATCCATTTTTGCTTTATGCGACAACACCTTGACAGCGGAAGCCGCCGGGAAGAATATGCAAGAGGTTTTCGACCGGCAAAAGATAAAAAATCAGCTATTCCTTTCGGCCATCAACCAGGAAGGCGCCGTGCTTTTGTAATTAGTGCTGCAATTAATCGAATATGCTGCTATACAGTACCAAAAACCCAACGTTGCGGGTTACGCTAAAAGAAGCGGTAATGAAAGGCCTGCCCGACGACAACGGGCTTTTTATGCCAAGCTGGATCCCTGAACTGCCCGCTGGCTTTATCAAAGACTTGCGCAGTTATTCCTTCCAGGAAATCAGCCTGACCATTGCCGATGCGCTCTTCCAGCATGCAATCCCATACAAGGACCTGGAAGCCATTATCCTCCATGCCGTCAATTTTCCTGCGCCGGTTGTCCGGCTAGACGAATACCGGTACGTATTGGAGCTATTTCATGGCCCTTCGCTTGCCTTTAAAGATTTTGGCGCCCGGTTCATGGCGCAACTAATGGGATACTTTAACCAGGAGGAGAAAAAGCCGCTCACCATTTTGGTAGCTACCTCTGGAGACACGGGAGGGGCAGTTGCCGCCGGTTTTTTTCGCACCCCAGGCATCGAAGTAGTCATTTTGTATCCTTCCAAAAAAGTGAGTCTTTTACAAGAAAAGCAGCTGACCACCTGGGGGCACAATATTGCCGCTTTGGAAATCGACGGAACCTTCGACGACTGCCAGTCTATGGTCAAGCAAGCCTTTTTGGATGCAGAACTCACGCATCATCTTCGACTCAGCTCTGCCAACTCCATCAATATTGCCCGGCTTATCCCCCAATCATTTTACTATTTCGAAGCCTTCAAACAATTGCCAGCAGAGGGGGAACCTATTGTATTCAGTATCCCTAGCGGCAACTTCGGCAATCTTAGTGCGGGGTTGATGGCAAAAAAGATGGGGCTTCCCGTACAGCAGTTCCTTGCGGCTACCAATACGAACGACATCGTCCCCAAATACCTTCATACGGGGATTTTCTCTCCCCGGCCATCCATCCCTACCCTATCCAATGCCATGGACGTCGGAAACCCCTCCAACTTCCCTAGAATGCTGGACCTCTTTCCGGAAACAAGGGAATGTTCCACGTGGAACATGATCACCCAAGCCATTAGTGGCAAGGGCTTCTCCGATCAGGAAACCGAAAATGCCATGCGGGAGATCTACTCCCAGTATCACTACATCATGGACCCACACGGAGCTGTCGGATATTTGGCGATGCAACGCTATCAACAAAAACAGCCTAACCACAGAGGGATCATTCTCGAAACGGCACATCCCGCCAAATTCCTTTCGGACGTTGAACGAATCTTGGGATTCAGCATTCCGGTACCGGAACGACTTGCGTCTTTAGAAAACCGCACCAAACAATCAACTCCCCTGAAGGCGGAATTCCGGGAACTCAAGTCATACCTCATGGATCGCATCCAATAAAGTTTCGGCGATCATTTCGAACGAACAAAAAAAAGGTAATGTTCCACGTGGAACATTACCTTTTTTTGTTCGTTCCCCTATATTTAAGAAAAAATCGGCATTGCTCATTTCTCAACTATCATCAATTATGAAACAACCACGTCGCGCCTACTGGCCATTATTATGCATTTTCTTGGCGACTCTGGCGCTGCCAATGAACGCCCAGGAAAAAACGGACAAGTTCAAGCAATTATACGAGGAACTCCCAACGCCCAACAACGTTCGCAATGGAGCAGGAGGACCTGGTCAAGCTTACTGGCAGCAAAAAGCCGATTATCAAATCAGCATTCGCCTAGACGATTCTAATCAGCGGATATACGGAGAAGAAACGGTAACCTATACCAATAACTCCCCTGACGTTTTGGAATATCTTTGGCTCCAATTAGACCAAAACCAGCGCGCCAAAGACTCCGACTCGTATAAAATCGCCAACAATTCCATAGGAAGCAGAATGTCCATCGCTTCCCTGAAAAACCTTACGCCAGAGTTCGACGGCGGATTTAAGTTGGATTTTGTAAATGACCTAACCGGAAAGCCGCTTAAATACACCGTCGTAAAAACCATGATGCGCATCGATCCTCCGGCGCCAATTGGTCCGGGGCAGACGTTTTCTTTTAAGGTCAAATGGTGGTACAACATCAATAATCGCCTTAAACTCGGGGGCCGATCGGGTTATGAGTACTTCCCGGAAGACGACAACTACCTGTACACTATTGCGCAATTCTTCCCCAGAATGTGTGTGTACGATGACATCGAAGGTTGGCAGAATAAGCAGTTTCTTGGCAAAGGAGAGTTTACCCTCCCCTTTGGTAACTACGAGGTCAGCATTACGGCTCCTTCCGATCATGTCGTAGCCGCAACAGGAGTGCTCCAAAACCCAAAGGAAGTATTGAACAAGGAACAGCAAGCCCGCCTCGAATCAGCAAAAAACGAACGCACCACTCCCGTTTTTATCGTCACCGCCCAGGAAGCCAAAGCGGCAGAAAGCACCCGATCTAAAATCGAAAAAACCTGGAAATTTAAGGGCGAAAATGTTCGCGATTTTGCCTTTGCTTCTTCCCGAAAATTTATTTGGGATGCTTTGGGCGTCCCCATGAGCAACGGGCAAGTGGTTATGTCCATGTCTGCCTATCCCAAAGAAGGTAATCCGCTCTGGGAACAGTACTCTACGAAAGTAGTTGCTCACACGCTTAAATGGTATTCCCATTATACCTTTGATTACCCCTACCCTGTCGCCTGGTCTATCCATTCCGATGCGATTGGCATGGAATACCCGATGATCTGCTTCAACGGGGGACGCCCGGAAAAGGACGGGACCTATTCCGAACGGACTAAATACGGAATGATCGGCGTTGTTATTCACGAAGTAGGCCATAACTTTTTCCCCATGATCGTCAATTCCGATGAACGGCAATGGACGTGGATGGACGAAGGCCTCAATAGCTTTTTGCAATACCTGACCGAGCAACAATGGGAACGCTCGTATCCTCACCGCCGAGGCCCTTCCAACCTGATTATAGATTATATGAAACTGGACAAAAAACTCCTGGAGCCGATCATGTCCAATTCGGAGTCCGTCTCTAATCTTGGCGCCAATGCGTACAGCAAACCCACCGCCGCGCTCAACATCCTTAGGGAAACGGTCTTGGGCAGGGAACTCTTTGACTATGCGTTCAAAGTATACGCAAACCGATGGAAATTTAAACACCCTGCCCCCGCCGACTTTTTCCGCACCATGGAGGACGCTTCGGGCGTTGATCTGGACTGGTTCTGGCGAGGTTGGTTCTATACCACCGATCATGTCGATATAGCTATTAAAGAAGTTAAGTGGTTTAGACTGGATACCAAAAACCCCGAAGTCGAAAAATCGATCTCCCGTCAGGAAGTCGAAAAAAACTCCAGGCCTATTGGAAGCATCCGGAACGAGCGGGAGATTACCCAAACCCAAGACGAAAAGGACACTTCCCTGCAGGATTTTTACACGCTTTACGATCCACTGGAGGTTACGGCCCTGGATAAAGCCGAGTACCAGAAATACCTTTCTTCATTGACGGAAGAAGAAAAGGCGTTCATTACCAGGGAAAGAACTTTTACGAGATCAAATTCACCAACATGGGTGGGTTAGTCATGCCGCTCCTCCTTAAGTTTGACTTCCTGGACGGAAGCAGCGAAGAATATCGGATACCGGCAGAAATTTGGCTTCTCCAAAACCAGGAAATCTCCAAAATCTTCTCCCTCGACAAGGAAGCCGTTCAGATCACGCTTGACCCCTATTTGGAAACGGCAGACGTGGATATGTCCAACAACTACTTTCCTGCAAAGCAACAAATGAACCGGTTCGAACTTTTCCGCAGCCGCCAAGGCGGTGCGCCGGCGGAAGAAAACCCCATGCAACGGGCAAAGCGAGAACCCAAAACCAATAGCTCGAACTAAAAGAGAAAAAGAGGGCGGCTTTCCATTGGCAACAAAAAAAGCAGCCCTCCCCCCAAAAAGGAAAAAAAAAAAAACCGCCTTTCAAATGGAATCCTTTTCTCAAAACATATCGTTAGATCGCGCGTTCTCTACTCGGGAAACGATATTCACCTGTTAGCAACCTTTCCATTCGAAAGAAAAAATCAGAAAACCAAAACCGCCTTTCCATTTTGCCAACAAAGGAGATCCCAGGGGAAAAATAAACCTCTGTCATTTTATCCTGGTATACCCCTTTGAGAACCTACAAACCTGTCAAGACAAACGATTATGCCTGATTACAAAAGCCAACATTTACTCCCCGACGGCAGGGCAGTAGAAGGAAGGGTACGGTGGCAAAGCCCGTCCAATATCGCTATCGTCAAATACTGGGGAAAGCACGGAAAACAACTGCCCCGAAATCCCTCGATCAGCTTTACCCTGCAAAACGCCGTAACGGATACGACCCTTCGCTACCAGCCCAAAGAGAAAGCGAAAGGCATTTCTCTCCGATTCACGTTCGAAGGGTCGCCGAGGCCCGCCTTCTCTCAGAAGATCGAACAGTTTTTGGAGCAGAACCTTTGGGCATTTCCATTTTTAGAACAACTTGATATTCAAATAGATAGCAGTAATACATTTCCCCATTCCGCCGGAATTGCCTCCTCTGCTTCCAGTATGAGCGCGCTCGCTTTATGCCTATGCAGCCTGGAGCGGGAATTATTTGGAACCCTTGCGGATGAACGCGCATTTTTTCAGAAAGCGTCCTATTTCGCCCGCTTAGGGTCTGGGAGCGCTTGCAGGTCGGTTTATCCCTATGCCGCCCTCTGGGGGCAAAGCCCTTCATTTCCCAAAGCCTCTGATGAATTTGCCATTCCGATAGGAAAAACCCTTCACCCGGTGTTTCAGGGTTTCCACGACGATATTCTCATTGTCAGTAAAAAAGAAAAACCCGTATCCAGCCGGGTTGGCCACCAACTGATGGAAGGAAATCCTTACGCCTCCAGCCGCTATCAACAAGCGCACGACCATACGTCGGCCCTGGCCGGCGCCCTCGAAATAGGGGATGTCGAAATCTTTGGCCAGATCGCCGAATCGGAAGCCCTCACGCTGCATGCCCTAATGATGGCATCCAGCCCTCCATTTATTTTAATGCAGCCCCATTCGCTGGCGTTAATTGACCGGATACGCCAATACCGTTCGGATACCCGGCTGCCACTTTACTTTACCCTGGATGCCGGGCCCAACCTCCATCTCTTATATCCGGATGAATGCAGGGAAGAGATCCAATCGTTCATCCGGACCGAACTGACGGCTTATTGCGAAGATGGCTTTTGGATACAAGACCAGGTTGGCTCCGGGCCAAAACAAATCAGGGATTAAAAACAGCCCTTATAAAAATCGATAATTTGAGGTAATTTTGTCTTCCGAAATTGAGATCATCAAAAAAGTACGCAATGGATATTTTTGAAAAACGTTTGAGCGACCCGGGACCTCTGGGTCAATACCAAAAAGTAGGCCATGGATACTTTGCCTTCCCTAAGCTGGAAGGTGAATTAGGCAACCGGATGATGTTTCAGGGTAAAGAGCGCATTATCTGGAGCATCAACAACTATCTTGGGCTGGCCAACCACCCTGAAGTTCGCAAGGTGGATGCCGAGGCATCTGCTCAATGGGGGTTGGCTTACCCCATGGGGGCGCGCATGATGTCGGGAGAATCAAAATACCACGAACAGTTGGAAACCGAACTGGCCCATTTTGTTCAGAAAGATACGGGGATGCTCCTCAATTATGGGTATCAGGGGATCATGTCGGTGATTGACGCATTGCTTGACCGCCACGATGTCGTGGTGTATGATAAAGACGACCACGGTTGTATTTACGACGGCATTCGCATGCACCTCGGCAAACGCTTTCCGTTTGAACATAACAACATCGAAAGCGTTCGGAAGCAATTAGAAAAAGCGACCAAAGCTGCCGAGGAAACCGGAGGCGGCATTCTGGTCATTACGGAAGGTGTATTTGGTATGCGCGGCGAGCAAGGGATTCTCAAAGAGATTGCCGCCTTGAAGAGCGAGTTCAACTTCCGCCTGTTGGTGGACGACGCCCATGGGTTTGGCATGCTCGGCCCAACGGGCGCCGGCGCCGGTGAAGAACAAGGCTGCCAGGATCAGATCGATCTCTACTTCAGCACCTTCGCGAAGTCTATGGCGAGCATTGGCGCTTTTGTTGCAGGCGATAAGGACATTATCGACTTTTTGCGCTACAACACGCGTTCCCAGATCTTTGCTAAATCGCTGCCCATGCCTCTGGTCATCGGCAACCTGAAACGACTGGAATTGCTCCGGACCAAACCCGAGTTGCGCCACAAATTATGGCACAACGTTGCCCTGCTCCAGGGCGGGCTGAAAGAAGCCGGATTCGATCTCGGACACACGAACAGCTGTGTTACGCCGGTATTCATGCACTGCACCGTAGAGGAATCTTCTCATTTGGTGCAAGATCTGAGGGAGGTGTATAACGTTTTCTGCTCGATCGTGGTTTACCCGGTTATTCCAAAAGGCATGATGCTTCTGCGTTTGATCCCCACCGCCGATCACACCGAAGAAGATATCCGCCTGACCGTCGATGCCTTTAAAGCGATCAAGTTAAAACTCGAGTCGGGAGCATACAAGAAAGAAATGGAGATTATCGCCTGATCTCCTTTGATTTGTTCCACCAGCAGACATTAAGAAAGGTCAAAGCAGGCAGGCAGCTCCGGTTACCTGTCTGCTTTTTCTTTTCCAAAAACGCGAAATCCGAGAACGATCATCAGCGCCATCGAAAAACCGGCTGTAACAAAAACCGGAAAGAGGGCGCCTTCCTCAAACAGGTGAAAAACGGAATCCAACGCCAACCGGATATTATGCAGCCCCAGCAGGGTAGTAACCCCAACAATGATCAGGGTAAAGAGGTTAGCCCAAAAGCCATTGGCATACTTGCCCAGGAGGGTTCGGTCATTTGCGGCAAAGAGTAAAAAAATAGCCATGAAAGGCAACAGTAATCCGTTGAGCGCCTGGGCCAGAATGATTACCGGAATAGGCCGGAAGTTGAGCATGCCAAAAAGAACGCCTATACCCAAAACCGTTCCCCATACCATACGAAAGTTTCTCGAATCAGGCGTCCAGGTTTCCTTATTTCCTGCTCCCAACAGGCTGGAGCCTGCGACCGCCGCTGCTAAAGGAGCCGTTATTGCCGAGCTCAATCCTGCCGCAAATAAGCCCAGCCCGAACAGCGCCGTTCCCCAACCCCCAATCGTTGAGGTCAACGCCCGGGAAAGGTTTTCAAAAGAATAGGCTCCCTCAATTTGCATTCCAGCCAGCAGAATACCCCCGGAGATCAACCCTCCAATCATAACAGCCAGCGCTATTCCAAGTCGCATTTCCCGGATATCTTGCCCAGTGCCAATTCCGGAGCCAAGAAAAAGATTATAGGGTACAATCGTCGTCCCGATAAGTCCGATAATCAATAACGCTGATCCTTGCGGAAAGTGGGGAATGAGCGCGCCGCTTGCCAGCGAAACCGGCGTTATCGGAGAAAAAAAGGCAACATACAAAAAGGTCGCGCCCATAAAGGCCACCATCATTCCAAGCAACCGGGCAAGAAATCCGTAATTGCCTATCCACAACAGACCAGCGCAAAGAAAACCTAGGGTTAAAGTAATTGCCGGCCGGGGCAAAGAGGTCAAAAACCCAAGTCCGGACAAGGCTCCAAGCAGATTCCCGGCTTCGTAAGCGGCACAGCCAAAAGCCAGAGCCAGAAAAATCCCCCAATGGATGCCTTTTCCTTTTTTCCCTGCATATTGAAGCGCAATGATCTCGCCCAGGTTTTTTCCTGAAGCAATCGTCAGCCTGGCTGAGGTTTCCTGAAGCAAAATAGTGGCAAGGGTGCTGAACGTTAGGGCCCATAATAATTGCCCTTGGAATAAAGCTCCAGCCCTGGATGTAGTCGTGACGGTTCCCGGGCCAATAAAAGCAGCGGAAATGACCGACCAGAACAGGATGCTGGACAGCCCTTTTTGAAAGGAAATGCGCTTTGCCATACGAATAGAACCGGTAAATCGCGAAATTAAACCCTAAGATACCTATTCTCCCGGTTTGAGTAAGCGCCGGATTTTGTACGGCTTTTTTTGCTGGGATTCAAAATAGGTGCGCATTTGAATCTCCGCGGTAATGCCGATCGTAATAAACTGTATACCCGAAAGCAGCAGGATCATTCCAAGGAGGAGCAATGGCCTACCCCAAATGTCCTGACCTAGAATTTTCAGCACCAAAAGATACAAGTTGATCACAAGCCCAAGCGCAAGAAGGAAAAGCCCGCTATTCCCAAATAAATGCATGGGCTTTTGCATGTATTTTTTGAAGAACAACATCAAGAGCAAATCGCTCACCACTTTAAAAGTCCGGCCAAGGCCGTACTTGGATTTTCCAAACTGCCGGGGATGGTGCTTGACATCGACCTGCGTAATTTTACCTCCTTCTAAATGAGCCAGAACGGGGATAAAGCGGTGCAGTTCCCCATAAAGCCCCAGATCCTTGGCCAGGTCGGCGCGAAGCACTTTCAACGCGCACCCATAGTCTTTTAACTGGACCCCGGCTGCATTCCGAATGATATAGTTTGCAATACGGCTTGGAAGTTTACGCAAAATAAATCCGTCTTGTCGGTTAGCCCGGTTTCCGGCCACCATATCCCATCCCCCTTCCCTGGCAACCCGAAGCATCTCCGGAATATCCGTGGGATCATTTTGAAGGTCGCCATCCATAGTAGCAATGAACTCACCCTCGGCATGGTCAATACCCGCCATAAGTGCAAGGCTTTGCCCATAGTTCTTTTTGAGTTCAATAATCTTTAGCCGGTGATGCCGCAACGTTCTAAGCTCCTTCAGTGTGCCATCTTTTGACCTATCATCCACATAAACCATTTCATAGGCATACCCTTCCAAGGCATCTGAAATGCGTTGGACCAACGGACGAATATTTTCTTCTTCGTTGTAGACCGTTACCACGACGGATAATTCCAGGGACATAGGCGTGAATTCAGCTTATTGTAAACGAACCAGATCAAAAATAACCCGACCATGGCGAACATGAATCGTATCCACTTTTTCATACCCAACCTTAGGGTACTCTTCCGGGTCAATGAGGAATAAGGCGCTTTTATCGTAATTGCCCCACCGGCGCGGAATGATGGCGCCCCGTTCCCTCGTCAGATAAAAAGAGTTGGTGGGCTGCATTTCGGTATTCCGGTAAACGTACATTTTTTCTTCCCGATAGTTTCTGCCAACTTCCTTTGAGCTTTCCCGGCACGAATCCCCATAATCGTGCCGATTGCGGTCCGGGATTACAAACCAGTTAAACCCGATCCGAAAAAGTAACAGGGCGATTACCATGCCCGGCAAGCGGCGTTCCGGCTTTGGAAGCATCCACGCCAACAGGCCAACCATACCTAACCCCAATAACAAGGCAGCAGGGATTCTGTAAGGGACGACGCCGAGCCGTTCAATAAACAATGGAGCCAAACTTCCCAACGCGATGGCAATAATCAGGGCCAGGAAAGCGCCTTGCACAAACCGAAAATTCCAACTCTCCCTCTGTTCATGCCATTCGTGCAACCTCAAGGCAATCCCAAAGACCAAAGGAACAAACATCAACAAGTACCTGGGAAAAATCCCCGGCGAACTCCAGTAAATCAGAATATTGGAAAAAAAAGCCACTGCAAGAAACTCCAGGAACCGGTCCTCCCGGACAAGCCGTACTGCATTCCGGTTTAAAAAATAAACCGCCAGAAGCGACCAGGGCATAAAGTGGTACACCATTTCAAACGGAAAGGTAAACAGATGCAGGATCGTTCGCCCCAAACCGTGATCCACGGCCGTCCGCTTGGAAGATTCCCGGAAGAGGGTGGCAAATACCGTATCCAGGTCGTTATATTTAAGGTATACCCAATAATAGGCGCCAATGAGGATTGCGAAAACCGCAATGCCCGCTACATGTTGAAAGGAGATTAGTTTTTTGAAGGAACCACGGTAAGTAAAATAAGCCAACAAGGTTATCCCTTGAAATACTCCAGCCGGCAACCCCTTCAGCAAAAATCCAACAGCCGTCAGCACGTAGGAAACCAAAAACAAAGCCCACCATCTCTGCTTGGAAAAATAATAATAGACAACAAAGAACAAAGAAAACATCACCCAGCTAAAGGAAATATCAATCAACGCCAGCATGGAATCCCAGAACAGGATGCGGCCGCAGGTAATCAAGGTGAACGCCGCCAAAAAACCCCGTCCGAAGACTGTATTGCTTCCGAAAAACCCAAAATACGGTCAGTCCATACCCCAGCAAAGCCAGAACGGTTGGAAGCCTGGCCGTTAGTTCGTCAAACTGGCCCGAAAGGCGAAAAAACAGGAGCAAGATCCAGTTAAATAAGGGAGGCTTATTGTAATAAAACGCGCCATGCAGCGTAGGCGTAATATAGTTGCCCGAAAGATCCATTTCCAGAGCGACCAGGGCGCGAATGGCCTCGTCGTCAATAAAGGTCATGACCCCCAGGTTGGTCAGCAACGCAGCAGGAAGCAAAAAGAGCGGAATGACAAAAAGACCGTAATTTTTGAAAAGGGCTTTCATACCTTTGTTTTCAAACGCCCACAAAAATAAGGGCTTTATCCAAAATCTAAAACTTTGAAAATGAATATTTTGCAAATAAATATTTCTTTTCTGATCCTTCCGTTTGCAGCCTGCAGTTTTTTCTTTACCCCAGAAACCTCTTCTATTCCGAGATTTATTTCGTCGAAAACCCATATTTCCAAACAAAGCAATACATCCCAACCGGATACCATCCAATGGACCGAACTCGTCTCCCTGGACTCCACGATCCGTTTGGATTTGCGGTACGCTACCAGCAACAACTTCGTTGGCGAACAATTATATACCTGCCCAAGATGTTTTCTGAGACCCACGGTAGCTAAAGCCCTGCTGAAGGTACATCGCGAATTGGGGAAAAAAGGGCTTGGGTTGAAAATGTACGATTGTTATCGCCCCCATTCCATTCAATGGGCCCTGTGGAAAAAGGTCCCCGACCCAAGATATGTCGCGGACCCGCGAAAAGGCTCGATGCACAACCGAGGCTCAGCCGTTGACCTGACCGTGGTCGAACTGGCAACGGGTAAAGAACTCGATATGGGAACCCCGTTCGACTACTTTGGCGTAGAAGCCTATATTGATTATCAGAAATTGCCCGAAAACGTCTTGAACAACCGAAAAACACTCCGCGACTTAATGGTAGCTAACGGGTTTCGAACCACCCGTACGGAATGGTGGCACTTTTCTTATGCTCTGGCCTCCTACTCCATTTCCAACATGATCTGGCGTTGTCCATAGGATCTACATGAGTTAGCCTAAAAAAAATGGCATCTCCTGGAATCCCAACCCCGCCAAGCTTCTGGAGTTGGGGAGGCCAGGAATTAAAATTGAAGACTCCTGTATATTTTCCTGAGCCCCGAAACAAAGCTTTATTTAACTGCGTTTAACTTTTGGATTTTGCTAATTTTACAGGCCTTTGAGTAAACAGGGAAAAAGATAACCAGCAGCATATGCAATATAAATCCGATGTGGAAGCGGTAGATGGGCTCGCCCAAGCTTACCGGGATCTAAAAAAAGAAATTGCAAAAGTCATTGTAGGGCAAGACGATGTAGTGAAAGGGGTAATCATTGCCTTGTTTAGCAATGGGCACAGCCTCCTGGTGGGGGTACCCGGTTTGGCAAAAACCTTGTTAGTCAGCACCATCTCAGACGTTCTCGATCTGGAATTCAAACGGATACAGTTCACCCCCGACCTGATGCCCTCTGATATCACCGGATCGGAGATCCTGGACGAAGACCGCCATTTCCGGTTCAATAAAGGACCGCTTTTTGCCAATATCGTTCTCGCGGATGAGATCAACCGGACGCCGCCCAAAACCCAGGCAGCTCTTCTTGAAGCCATGCAAGAAAAATCGGTGACCGTCAGCGGGGTCAGGCACATCCTCCCCAAGCCCTTTTTCGTCTTGGCCACTCAAAACCCGATCGAACAAGAGGGAACCTATCCTTTGCCGGAAGCTCAGTTAGACCGCTTCATGTTCAATATCCCCCTGGACTACCCCTCTTATGAAGAGGAGTTGGATATTGTGCGCGGCACGACTGCCATAAAAAGCTATGACCTTCAGCATGTCGTTACCGGAGACCAGATTCTTTACTTTCAGAGTTTGATTCTGAAAATTCCAGTTGCGGACAATGTACTTCGGTATGCGGTAGCTCTTGCTACAAAAACCCGTCCGAACACCGAAATGGCTACTCCAAAGATCAACAACTACCTTTCCTGGGGAGCAGGCCCCCGGGCATCTCAGTTCCTCGTATTGGGAGCCAAATGTCATGCGGCTATCAACGGAAAATATTCGCCGGATATTGAAGACGTCCAGGCTGTTGCCAAATACGTACTTCGGCACCGGATGGTCCGGAATTACAAAGCCGAAGCGGAAGGAATCACGGAAGAATATTTGATTGAAACGTTGTTATAATCTGTGTTTGCGGGCCTATCATTGGTTCAATTTGCCGATCTCCATGTAGCGTAGCGCTGCAAATGGGTGTTCGGCAGGTAACGCCGCAAGCTTTGGTTTGCCAGGTAAAAAACAAAAGGAGGAACCGCCTTGCACTTTGAGGTAGTTCCTCTTTTTTTTACACGTATCTCAATACGCCAAAGCGATGCTGCTCTGCATCTTTACCCAAGGGGAAAATGGCGATCCTTTTCAGAAGCATTATATTACACCCTATAAAAATTTCTTTTTGCATGGTATCCCAACCTGTTTATCGCTTTTTAACATATGCCCTCTTATTTGCCGGCTTTGCATTTTGGGGCTGTACCAGTGAAATGAGGGAGCAATTAAAACCGATCCCGATTGCTTTTGGAGAGATTAACGAACTCGCGATCATTGCCGACAGAGACATGTGGGAAAGCCCCATTGGCGATACGATCCAGTTTTATTACTCCTCTCCGTTTCTCATTCTTCCCCAGCCCGAGCCGATCCTCGATCTGCGCTTTTTCTCCCCCGGAGACCTGGATGCGGATCAATTGCGCAAGCAACTTCGCGCCTATCTTTTTGTTGGCGACCTCAGCGATCCCAACTCCGCTACGACCAAAATGATGGCCTCCCTGGTTACAGACCAAGCCATCCAGCAAATCCGCCAAAACCCAAAGAACAATGTGATCATTGGAAAGGACAAGTGGGCCCAAGGCCAAATGGTCATCTGCCAATTTGGCCGAAACAGGGAAGAGCTGGCGAACAACCTCAAAGAAAACTTTCCCGCTATTTTAAAGAAGATTAGGGAGCACGATAAAGCCAAAATCGACGCAACCGTCTACCTCGGCAAAAGAAACTACAAACTCGAACAAGAGGTAAAGGATAAAATGGGGGTTCAGATCCGGATTCCCAGCGACTTTTTCCAGGCGATCAGCGATGGGGAAGTGATCTGGCTTCGAAAGGAAACTACCGAAACCAGTTCCAACCTGATGTTTCGAAAGCTCCCCTACAGAAACCAGGACCAGCTTACCCGGGAAGGCATTATTGCTATTCGCGATTCGATTGGCCGGAAATATATTTCCACTCGTTTGCCCGGAACCTACATGGTGACCAATGGATATGATCTTCCGGTCTATGTGTCCCAGGTGCAGGTGAATAACCAGTTTGCCGTTAATGCGCGGGGTATTTGGGAAATTGAAAACGATTATATGGGTGGGGCTTTCGTCAGCTATCTGATTTTAAACCCGAAAACCAACGAACTCATTTTCATCGACGGGTTCTTACATGCTCCGGGAGTGGATAAACGCAACTTGATCCAATACCTGGACCACATCATTAATACGACAAAAATTTCTTGACTTCCCCGGCGAAATCCCCCTAGCGAAGCAATAATGGAAGTGACCCCCGGAACCGATTAGCGTCTGAATACCTGAACAGTCAAAGCATACGGAATTTCATGATTATTTAATCCGGATTCCTTGACCCTTAAAGGAGAATTGGTCACATTTGCCAATGACTCCTTGCATTTTTTCACTGTTGTAAACCAATTTTAATATGTCGTTAAAAGACAAGTATCAACCGGCCCTCGACCTGGCCAAAGAATTGGGCGCTGAAATGGAAAACTTCCACGAAGAAGATGGCGCTATCGTATTCAATGGCGTCGTTGAGACGCCCTTCCTGCGGAACCTGATCTGGGATAAGTTCAAAGCCATCAACGGACTGGATAAAGAAGCCACCGCTCCTGACGACATAAAGGCCAGTATCCAGGTAAAAGACCAGAGTGTTTATCACCGCCATGAGGTAGTCTCCGGCGAATCGCTGAGCAAAATTTCCAAAAAGTACTACGACGATGCCAACAAATACATGGCCATCTTCGAAGCCAATCGCGACATCCTTAAGGATCCGGATATGATCAAGGTGGGTCAAGTGCTTACGATTCCAAACCCTTAGGCATTTCTTTTTCAAAGGAAATAGCTAACCAAGGCAAAAAAAAACAGGGCGGTCCGATCACCGGAGCCGCCCTGTTTTTTTTGCCGCTATAGAGAGAAAAAAAGCAAGCATTTACGCCTGCTATTTTTGAAGCAATTAAAGTAAAGAAACACTTTTTGCCGCGAAAGCGGTTAAATCTGCTCCTTTAAGCATTCCTTGCTGTAGAAGCGCAAGCCTGTAGAGATAGGAAGCCATCTCCTGCCCTTCCTCCCCGGAACTGCATTGGAGTAGTCTCCCAACGATCAGCGGATGGTTGGAATTTATCACTACATGATAGGAATCCGGGAACGAAGCGCCGCCCATGCCCTGGAAAGTCTGCATCTCTTTCAGCCGGCGCATGAATTCCGGGCGGGTAATCAGCACGGGTTGTTCGTCGGGAGACATTGCCTTGGTTTGGACGATAGCCTGGGGATCTTTAATCACGGATTTAAACAACTCCTCCATTTTTTTGAGATCGGCCTCGCTTAAAACAGATTCCCGCTGCTCATCCTTTTCGATCAGGTGGTCAATGGTTTCCGCATCAACCCGGACAAATGTCAATTGGTCCATTTTATATTCCAAATGCTGCATAAAATGGGTGTCGATCACGTGATCCAACTTCAGCACCTGATAACCTCTTTCCTTGCAGGCCGTTATTTGCTGATGATGCTGCTCGAGAGATGAGGTGTACAGCGCCACTACCTTGCCATGCTTATTGGTTTGGACAGGTTTCACTTTCTCCAGGTACTCCTCCGGGGTGTAAAACTGACCGTCGACATCTTCTAACAAGGCAAATTTTTGCGCACGGTCGTTAAATTTCTCATCCGATAACATACCGTATTTGACAAAAACCCCGAGGTCGTTCCACTTACCTTGAAAAGTTTCCCGGTCTTTTTTGAATAATTCTTCCAGCTTATCGGCCACTTTCTTGGTAATGTGACTGGTTATTTTCTTGACGTTGCCGTCTGCCTGCAAATAGCTCCGCGACACATTTAACGGAATATCCGGAGAATCGATCACCCCATGGAGTAAGCGAAGGAATTCCGGAACAATATCCTCCACATTATCTGTTACAAACACCTGATTGGAGTAGAGTTGGATCTTATTACGCTGAAGTTCCAGTGCATTTCCCAGATGGGGGAAATACAAGATCCCGTTAAGCGTGAACGGATAATCGATGTTGAGGTGAATCCAGAAAAGCGGCTCTTCGAAACTGAACGGATAAAGCTCCCTGTAAAACGTTCGATAATCTTCATCGCTTAGGTCAACCGGATTTTTCTTCCAGGCGGGGTGGGTATTGTTAATGATATTGGGTACTTCCTTTGCAACAGCCTCCTTTTCTTCTTCCGCTTCATCCTCTTTTTCTTCAAAAGAGGGCTTTGTTCCAAACTGAATAGGAACAGGAAGAAACTTGCAATATTTCTTCAGCAGATCTTCGATTGGCTGGTCTTCCAGGAACTCCAGGCTATCCTCGCCAAGGTGCAAAACCCCTTCCGTGCCCCGCTTCTGTTTTTCGTTTTCCTCCAGCGTATATTCCGGGCTACCTTCGCAAACCCAAGTCACCCCATTGGCGCCGGCTTGATAGGATTTAGTATACACTTCCACTTTCTGTGCCACCATAAACGCTGAGTAGAAACCAAGCCCGAAGTTTCCGATCAGGGCTGCTTCTTCCTTGTACGTTTCCAGGAATTCCCTGGCGCTGGAAAACGCGACCTGGTTCAGGTATTTTTTTACCTCCTCGCCAGTCATTCCTATGCCTTGATCCCTGATCGTAAGCGTTTTGGCCTCTTTATTGGGAATCACCTCGATAACCAGGTCGCCCAATTCGCCCTGAACTTCTCCGCGCAAGGCCAGGGTTTTTAACTTGGTGGTGGCGTCCACAGCGTTCGAGACCAATTCCCGAAGAAATATTTCGTGGTCTGAGTACAAAAACTTCTTGATAATGGGAAAGATGTTCTCCGTTTGAACAGAAATATTACCTTTTTGCATATACAACTCGATTTAGCGGTTCTCCAAAAGACATGGACAAGGAAATGCGACCAAACAATGTGCCATTTATTGTGTCTGTCAAAATGGCACTTAATGCGTATTATTTTATGACATAAAAGAAAAGCGAAGCAAAAAAGTCTGCTGTTTTAAGAATAACTCTTTTTTTATTCCATAGTGTGCGAAAAAATTTCAGCAGGCCTTGCATATTTCACAGGAATGGTTTTTATTTGTCAAAGCTTTGAGTTAAATCCTTTCCAAAAAGAGCTTTTCAGGCTATTTTCCTTTTTTGGCTATTCTACCTACCACGATCTGTTGTTATCCAACAGCGTATTTCATTTTGCACCGTTTGGACTACTTTACCGGATGCCCGCGCATCCGCAAGATTTGTCTTTAGTGTGGTGAGCAGGAAAGCCATAATTGGGGGGACGCTTGGCCGAATGCTCACCCTTTAAAATATCGGATGTGCCCTGGGTTTGCAACAAATAGCTGCCAACCACGGGATAGGATTAGCTTCCGGAAACCCATTTTCCGGAAAAGCAATTCGCCACAAGAGCTTTTTGTATTGTTTAGGAAGTAAACCTAAATGGTTTAGGCCGATTCAACTGGGGGGTGGAATCGGCTTTTTTTATCTTTGCCAAAGCCAGTACATAAACCCAAATACTATGAGAGAAAGATCAAATCTGTTGGTTGGATTAATGGTAGGCCTATTGCTTGGATTGGTAGGCTATATTTTTTTTATCAATTACGTCGCCAATTATTTTTCCTTCCTGATTGGTTTTGTCAGCGGGCTGTTGCTCCTCTCTTGTGCCGCCGTACTGTTGTTTACCTGGAACAGAAAAAAAATCCTGGTCTGGCTGTTCGGCCCGCAGGCCGCAGAACAACCGGCAGAAAACAACCAACTCTTCGTCAAAGGCATCATCGGGCATTTAGTGGACCGGCTGTTTTCCGGGCACATGCATGATGACTCGCGCGATCAGATCAAGCGCTCCGGAATGCACGCATTCAATATGTTTATTTGGGGGAGGGTCGTAATTTCCATGGTCGGTGTATTGGCTTCGGTATTCGTCGTGCTCGGAGGGTTGCTGGGCACTATTCTGGTGGTGCAGCAGAATAAAATGCTAGGCCAGCAAAACACGCTGATCAACAAGCAAAACCTGTATTTGGGGCAACAGACGGATTACATTAATAAACAAACCAACCTGCTGGACGTGCAAACCAATCTGCTTGCTGTGCAAAATAAAAACCTGTTGGCTCAAAACTCCATGATCGGACAGCAAACCGGTTTGTTCCACGAGCAGGTAGGGCAGATTGACACCCAAAACGATCTTTTCTTCCGGCAAATCGGTCAGGTAGACAACCAAAACCTTTTGGTGAAGGAGCAAACGTCCAAGATCGAGCAGCAAACGGAGTTGCTGGAGTCCGACCGCCGCAGCGCGTTGATCTTCATGATGAGCAATATCATGGATAAAATCGATGACGAAATCAAAACGCAAACCGGAAAGGAGCGCCATGTCGGTAAGTATAGCCTGTCCGATCCTGTTTTGGGGCGCATTGGAGCGCTTTCTCAGAGTTTCAAACCCTATCGGTATCTCCAAAATGGGGCTTTGATCGAAAAGCCGCTCAGTCCGGAAAGAGGGCAATTGCTCCTGGCCCTGACCAACTCTCAAATAAAGGAAGCGGATTGCGATAAACTATTTACCCAAAGCACCTTTGAGTTTGCAGATCTGAAATCTGCCCGCCTGGATAGCGCTTACCTGGCCCATATCAATCTGAAATCTGCCGACTTGTCCAATGCCGAATTGAAATACGCCCACCTGGCGGATGCCAGCCTGCACCATTCCGACCTGAATAATTCCCGGCTGAACGGCGCCAACTTGTCTAATGCCCATCTGGATTACTCCTCTTTGGTAGAAGCCAATCTCGACGACGCAAATTTGAAAGGAGCCGAGTTGTATTATTCCAACCTCAGCAATGCATCCCTGGCTGCCGACTTCACGGAAGCCAAACTGAACCATGCCAAATTGGATTTTGCTATTCTGAACTATGCCATTCTCGAGCGCGCTGAATTGCTTAATGCCTCTTTAAAAGGCGCCAAGCTGATCAAATCCAAATTGAGCCAAGCAGATCTGACCAAGGCTTCCCTGGAAGGAGCCCGGCTGCATGAGGCAGAACTCATGGATGCTAATTTATTGAGGGCTCAATGCACGGGAGCGGACTTTACCGGCGCTTTGCTTATGAGAGCGGACCTGAGTGGAAGCGACCTGAGCAATGCGAACTTCACCGCGGCAGATTTACAGGAAGCCAACCTGAGCGCAGCTGATCTGCGGGGAATCACGTTGAAAAATGCCAACCTGGCAAAGCTAATCCTAAAGGACGCCAAAGCCGGCAGCCCCAATTGGTTAAACGACTTGCATAACCTGGCTTTAACGGCAGGCATTGAAGACCTCCTGAATCGGTACTACATAGACAGCCTGGCGCCGCAATCAGACCAGAAAGGGGCCTTTTACCTGATCAAAGAACGCCTTGGCTTGCAATAACCCAATTACTTCTCCGCAGGAATAAACTTAAACATTTGGTTAGGTACTTTCTTCAACGTTCCCTGAAGTAAACGCGCCCCTTTTTCTTCAGAGCCTTTTTCTATTTCCAGAAAACGGCCGCTGTGTTTACTTTGAATAAAGAAATATCCTTCCCCTGCCTCCATAAGGCGAAACTTCTGATTGTCTGTGCCGTGGTAGTTCCATTGATGGATCAAAGCCCCTTCTTCCATGGAGTTTCCTTCCACGTCGGCATAAAGTCCTGACGCTTTGACTTGAAAAAAGAAGAATTCCTCTTCCGCAGGAACCAGCGTAAACTGTTGGTTTTCCTGTTGGTACGGCGTATACTGCTGAAGGATTTCTCCCCGCTCCTTCGAAGCTCCCGGTATATCCAGGAACATGTTGGTGTGCTTAACCTGGATGAAATAATACTCGCCGGAAAGGATCTTTTTGAGGTTGAGTTTGCAATCCACCTTATTTTTTCCAAAGAAGGACGTAACGAAAATCGGAATATTCCCCAGATCGTTTTTGGCGAAATCCGGTGTTTGTATTTCTCCTTTCACTCTGGACACCATTTCCGGAATTCGCGATTTGATGTAGTCATAGACTTCGTTGAGGCTTACGATCCCGTCCTTGCTTGCATCCGCAGCTCCCTCCAAGCCTTCCAGGACCGCTTTCGTAAAAGCCCCGTTTTGCCAGGCTTCATCCTCATACGAACGTTCTTCCTTTTTGCTGGACGTGAGGACCGCATACCCTGCCTTGCTTTCCATCAGGTTGCGGATAGCGTCGTTGACCGTTCCGCTGTTGCTTCGCGCTCCGCTGTGACAAGCGTCCATGAAAATCAATTTTTGCATTGGACCTCGTCGAGGCGGGAAGTGATTTCGTCGTACCGGACCGACGTTTGGCGCGGATCTGTTGGGGTATAGTCGTTGCCCCGAATCCACAGGTTGTCCAGGGAATCCGTAAACCCATGAGACGCCAGGTACAGGATGATCAGGTCCTTTTTATCGACTTTTCTGGAGTTCTTATAGTCATCCACCAATTGATCGACGGCCATACGGATACTATCTGCCGTTGCGGAAGGCCCGATCAGAGTTTTAACATAAACCGCATCGAAGAGCCTGTTGGTTGTAGCAATTTGGCCCCGGAAGGCGTTCGCGAAATCACAGGCATCTTTGGTGGCAAATTGAAGGTCGGGGGGATCTGTTCCAACAGCCAAAACATGAATGGAAGGCCTGGAAGAAAAGGAATAGTTGTAGTAGACGACGATGGATTCCGATTTCAGGGCTTTTTGCCCTGCGCCGTAAAGGATTTGAATGGTTTGGTTGCCTTCTTCCAGCAAGAGATCTGCGGTGAAATTCAATCCGTTCACCTGAGCGTTTTCCAAGCGGTCTTCTCCGAGCGCAGATCCGTTTACGAGGATTTGAAAATCGCCGACAACCAGATCGCCTTCGGTGAGTGCCAGAGCATCGATGAATAACTTGCGCGTCTCGCTTTGGATAAAGGTCTGGCCTCTGGGGATACTGGGCTTTACCCACTTGATCTGGCCCCAGGAAGTGCTGGCCACCAAAGACAGACAGAGGACAAGGGTGTGTTTTTTCATAGTAGGGCATTAAATGCCCTTCAAAAATAGGGAATTTAATCCTTCTACGCCTGGGAGGATTAAAAAATCCTTGATTAACAACCCAATGGAATTTTTTGTATCCGGCGTTCGTGCCTTCCGCCTTCGAACTCCGTTGCCAAAAACGCCCCGGCAATAGCCCTGGCCTCTTCTGCGCTGACAAACCGCGCCGGAATAGACAACACATTGGCATTATTGTGGGAGCGGCCAAGGCGCGCAATCTCTTCCGACCAGCACAGCGCTGCGCGAATACCCTGGTGCTTGTTTGCCGTTATCGCTGCGCCATTGCCGCTTCCACAAATAATAATCCCCAAATCTGCTTCCCCATTTTCTACCGCATCGGCAACCGGGTGGATAAAATCGGCATAATCGACCGACTCCGTAGAGTAGGTTCCGAAATCGTTCACCTCAAAACCCCGGGCTTGCAGCCAAAGGATGAGGTCCTCCTTGCATTCAAACCCCGCATGATCGGACCCGATAGCCAATTTATTCGCTTTCATGTTCCATTCGTTTATTGCCCGCCCGGAGGAAGCAACTGGTTCTCAACCGTCTCGACCCGATAAGGCTCAAACCGGGCTTGAAGTTTTTTGAAGAACGCGTCGTCTTTATTCTTTTCTGCATCCTGCATCAGCCGGGTCATGGTAAACTCCGCTCTCTCGTAGTCAAACTGGTAGCTATTGCTGAGAATATCCGGGTCCAGCGAGGTATAAAACCGCATATGTTTTTCTGTTTCGTCGGCCAGGATTTCCATGATTGGCTTGGCTTTGGTATAAGCCCCGGCTTCCAGATACACGTCCAGCATGTAATAGGCCCTATAGTCGAATGGGAAGTTGACATGAGGGAATGCTTTGAAATACTTATCTGCTAAAGCCATAGCCTCCTTGCTCTTGTTCTCTTTGAGCAACTGGCCTGCTGCCCGGCGCATCGTCAGCTGCAAGCTTTGGATGCTGGGGAGGTAGGAATTATCTACAAAGGTTTTCTCCTTGTCGAAGTTGCCCCAACGGAATTTCTCCATAACATTTTTGTAGAACGCATCGGTATTCACGCTTCCGCTTCCGATGATCCCATAGGTCGGTCGCTGGGGCTCCGCACCGGGACGATGCGAAGCGCAAGACCTTCCAATTGCATATAATCATCCAGACCAAAGAATTTATCGGTTCGGGTGGTCACCGCAAAGTAGATGGGGCGTTCCCAAAGATTGGAGGCAATTACATCCAAAACAGCGAGGTCATCCTTCCCAAGGTATTCCCGGTCTCCAAAATTCAGCGGAATGCGGTCCGCGACGGCGGTATCGGAAGCAGAGATCAGCCCAGCTTTTTCAGCTGTCTGGCGGTCGACCGGCAAGAAAACTGACCGGGTTGGCATATAGCTTTCCGTAAACTCTCCGCTTTGAAGGGGCAAGGGATGATCTTCGCCAATAAACTGCAAAAACTGCTGCACGCTCATTTCCCGATCCGGCTGATTGGAAGGTGGGTAGAGCAACTGGTTTCGTTTATTTCCTCGAAAAGCGTCCCTGGAGATCGTCAGTTTCAATGCAGGAGAATCATTGACTTTGCGCCGAAGCAAGTCGATATACCAATCCACCGCAATAAGGCTTAGGTTAACCACCCGGACGTCCGTTCGGATTCCTTCCACTTCCTGGGCATACCACAAGGGGTAGGTATCGTTATCGCCGTAAGTAAAAATGATGGAATTGGGAGCGCACGAATTCAGGAAGTTGGAAGCATAATCCCGCGAAGCATAATGTCCGCGACGGCTATGGTCGTCAAAGTTCTGCGTCAGCATGAGGATAGGGGCCGACAACCCAATAACCGTAGCAAGGGAAGCGCCAACCAGGGTACTAAGCTTGACCCGCTCCCGGAACACTTCGAACATCGCTATTACCCCAAAACCGATCCAGATGCAATACGTAAAGAAAGAGCCAATGAGGACGTAATCCCGTTCCCGGGGCTCATTGGGAGGCTGATTGGAGTAAACGATAATTCCCAGCCCCGTAATCCCGAACAACATCAACAGCCCCAAAAAGTCGTTTTTGGACTTATTGAAATGGAAAATCAAGCCAAGTAAGCCCAACAGGAACGGGATCATATAATACCGGTTTCTTGCCTGATTATCCTGCATCGTGTCCGGCATTTTACTTTGATCCCCGAGGCGCCAGTTATCGATGAACGGAATTCCCGAAATCCAGTTCCCACTGGATTTATCCCAGGAATAATATCCCTGGGCGCCGTTTTGGCGGCCGGAAAAGTTCCACATAAAGTAACGCCAGTACATCCAGTTGAACTGGTAGTTGAAGAAGAACTTAAGATTATCGCCCATATTCGGCCTTCCTGCAGGAAGAGGCTGATCCGGGTTCAGGCCAATCCAGCGCTTGTACAAACTAGGGCGCCCTTGGGAAGGATCCCCCATCCGCGGAAAGACAATTTCCTGGCGCTTATCGTATACATATGACAGTTTTTCATCCACTACTTCGTAGCGGTCGCCTACCTGGCCATACCGGTTTTTGGATTTGACGTCAATTGGGCGAGCTTCGAAGTGAGGTCCCCTAAGCAAGGCGCGTTCGCCATACTGTTCCCGGTTCAGATAGGGAATCAGGCGCAGTGCGTCGGTTGGGGCGTTCATATTGATTGGAGGGCCCGCATTTGCCCTCGTGACCACCATCCCATACGTAGAATAAGAAATAATGAGGAGAGCCACAGCTACGATGGCATTTTGCAGCGTCGGATTTTGTTTTTGTTCCGCATAACGCAATCCAAAAACGATGCCTCCAACCAGGAGGAGCAAAAAGGGGATAAGGCCCGAATTAAAAGGAAGCCCCAACCCATTGACCATCATCAGCTCGAACATTCCCCATAAGCGGGGAAGCCCGGCGACGATAAACGTCTGAATTCCAAAAACAAGTAAAACGCCCACGCCCGCAGCAGCAACCATTCCCCAGAACGTGTGTTTGGAGTACCGTTTGAGGTAAAAGAAAAAGGCAAGCGCGGGGAAGGTCAGGATGCTAAGCAAGTGAACGCCCACCGACAACCCTGCGGAGTAGATCGCAAAGATCAGCCAGCGGTCGTATTGGTGCTCGTCGGGCTGAGCGTACCAGTGGATGGTCGCCCAAAGTGTAAGCGCCGTAAAAAACGTCGACATCGCATATACCTCGCCTTCTACCGCGGAGAACCAAATAGAGGTGCTGAATGCGGTAGCGAGTCCGGCAACCAATCCCGCACCCGCAATAGCGATCAACTGGCCATTATCGGGATTGCCTTCACGACCAACCAACGACAACTTGCCCAAGATGATCGTCACCCATGCGATGAACATGGCAGCAAATGCGGTACTGATACCAGACATCAAGTTGACGGCGAACGCAATATCTTCCGGGTTATCAGAAACCACTTCTGCAACCCAGGCAAACATTCGGCCAAGCAGCAAAAACAAGGGCGCCCCGGGTGGGTGAACTACCTGCAACTTGTAGGCTCCAAGAATAAATTCGCCGCAGTCCCACAAACTTCCGGTCCTTTCCGCAGAGAGGTAATACACCACCGTTGCCAGAGCAAAGACCGTCCAACCAACGATATTACTTACGCGTTTATACGAAAACATAAGAACAGGGTATTTTGCTAACCAATTAAAACACTATCAACCAATAAGTTATAATTAAAACTTGCAGAAGTGCAAAGCTAAGAAATAATCTTTAACCATCCCTTGCGCGCCGTTTATAATTATATTTTCCCCGCAATAAAGGCTATCTTTGTTCAAACGACTGCGTATGAAGTTATTGTTTTCGCTTTTACTTATTTATGTAGTCTACCGGTTCTTCTTTGCCCGGCCCCTGCTGAGCCGCCCCAGGGGTGGAGAAACAACGCCCGGATCGGGGAGGTCTCCTCAGCAGAGCAATATCCGGTCAAAGGACGAAGAAGATTACGTTGATTACGAAGAAGTAGACTAATATGGATGTTCTTTTCCGGCCCGGCGACTTGGTTTTGTACAAAAACAACCAACTAATCGCTTTCAATAAGCCTGCAGGCCTGCCAGTCCAGGCAGACCTCACCGAAGACAAGGCCCTCCTCAATCTCGCTGAAATATACACCAAATCCAAGCTTTGGCTCATACACCGCCTGGACCGGCCCGTAAGTGGCTTGGTAATTTTTGCCAAAACCAAAACCGCCCAACAAACGCTTAGCGCCGATTTTCAATCCCGCAAAATTAAAAAGACCTATCTCGCCGTAGTTAAGAACGCCCCTGAGCTGGAATCCGGCACGCTTATTCACTACCTGAAGCACGATGCCAAAAACAACCGCTCCATTGTGTTTGCCGAAAACAAACCAGATACCCAGGAGGCCGTACTTCATTATCAAATACTAACCAGCAGCGACAACTACCATCTCCTTCAAATCGATCTGGAAACCGGAAGGCACCACCAGATCAGAGCCCAGTTAGCCGCTATCGGATGCCCTATCAAAGGGGATGTGAAATACGGCGCACGGAGAAATAACCCTGACCGGTCTATTCACCTCCATGCCTGGAAGCTGTCTTTCTCCCATCCGGTCGATCAAACCCCGGTAGATCTTGTTGCCCCACTTCCGGATGATCCCCTTTGGAAGGCTTTCCTGGCGGCTATTCAATGACTTTCCCGATCCTTCTAATTTTTTCATGCGAATGGAATGCCTTTTAACTTACTTTCCGAACCTGTCCGCCCTTCAAATTGCCCAGTTTAAAGAGCTCGGTATCCAGTACCTCGATTGGAACCACAAGATCAATCTCATCTCCAGAAAGGACATTCCCTTCCTATACGAGCACCATATCCTGCATTCTCTGGGCATTGCCCGGTTGATTCAGTTCCGCCCCGGGGCTGAGATCCTCGACTTGGGCACCGGTGGAGGGCTCCCTGGCATTCCCCTGGCCATCCTGTTTCCCGAAACCCGGTTTACGCTGATCGACGGCACGGGCAAAAAGATCGCCGCAGTAAAAGAAATTTCCCAAACCCTGGAGTTGGACAATGTAGACGCCTTTCACATACGGGCTGAAGACCTGAAGAAAAAGTTTGATTTTGTCGTGACCAGGGGAGTCGCCTCCATGGACAAGCTCATCCTCTGGACGGCCAGGAAGTTCAAAACCCAGCAACAACATGCCTTCCCCAATGGGCTGTTTGCGCTCAAAGGCGGCAACCTGAAAGCCGAAATCGACCCCCTGCGTAAAGGGCATTTTATCCAGTTATTCCCGTTGAGCGACTTTTTTAAAGACCCCTATTATCTGGAAAAATTCGTGGTTTACGTTCAGGGGTATACATAACTGGAAGAAGGTTTGAAGTCCCAAACT
Source organism: Haliscomenobacter sp. (assembly GCA_016707205.1). GTDB lineage: Bacteria > Bacteroidota > Bacteroidia > Chitinophagales > Saprospiraceae > JADJPL01. The sequence goes on from JADJHZ010000002.1 coordinate 408,937, forward strand.
ACTCCAACATCAGGATAAGTTCGTACTTTTGGCCCGGAGCCGGAGAAGCTCCCTACCAGCACAAAATCCAAACGATCATGTCATTTGAAGTAGAAGGAAAGCTGTACAAGAAGTTTCCCGCCGAAAGCAAAACAGAAAGCTTTCAGGCCCGGGAGTTTGTCATCGAAATCGAAAGCGGAAATTATCCTCAGTTCATCAAGTTCCAACTCGTGCAGGATAAATGCAGCTTGTTGGACGATTACCAGGAAGGGGAAATCATCCGGGTATTTTTTGACCTGAGAGGACGCGAATGGCAAGGCAAATTCTTTACCAACCTGAATGCCTGGCGCCTGGATAAGCCCAAGAAAACAGAGACTGAGGCGCCTGCTCAAGCCGGCAATTCGAGCGCTTTTCCTTCGGCAAGCGACGAACCGCATTTCGATACCGAAACCGACCTCCCCTTTTAGGCCCCAAGCGCCTTCAGGATCTGTTCGGTGTGGTTCTTCGTGTCTACTTTGGTGAAGATTTTCTCAATTTTTCCGGTTTCGTCGATGACGAAGGTAGTCCGGATTACCCCTTCATAGCTTTTTCCATACATTTGCTTGGTTCCCCAGGCGCCATAGCTTTTTAACAGGACCTGGTTGGTATCTGGAACCAAAGGAAAAGGCAGGGCATATTTTTCCTTGAATTTGCTGTGTTTAGCCGCCGAATCCGGGCTCACTCCCAATATGGCGAATCCTTTTTCCTGAAGCGCGCTGTAGTTATCCCGAAGATTGCAGCTTTCTGCAGTACACCCGGGCGTGTCGTCTTTGGGATAAAAAAACAAAATGAGCTTTTTACCATGAAAACTGCTCAGCGTAAGGGTTTCTCCTGCCTCGCTGACAACGGTGAAATCTGGGGCCAAATCGCCTTCTTTTATATGCGGCATAAGAAATGGTTTTGAGAACGAAACAACCAGCCCACAGGGAGGTTCATTTATTCTGGCTGCTTTCTCCTCACCGGATGAAATTCCTTTTGAAAACCGACTTGTTCCCCATCACATCGCTTACCTCCAACACCAACGTATGGGATCCGGAAGCTAAATCCCCTGAAAAGGTATGCGCAATCCGCCTGTTTTTCTCATCATAGGACATGAGTATCCATTCGCCATCGATGGCAGCGCGGTATTTAAGATTGGGAAGGTTGCCGGACGCTGAAATATTATCCCGTATCCGAAAACTCATAGAAGCATAGCGCCGCATATCCGTAGCGAACCGGTCAATCTCAATCCGGGGAGGCACGGTATCCAGCATCACCACAAACGCCCCTAGTGTGTTCACGGTAGTCAGCAACATTCCATCATCTTGCCATTGACCTCCGAAATTGACGGTCCCGCCTTTGGACCGGTGAGCGATAAACGCTTTACCTCTAAGTTGAACGGGGATCGGGTCCGGTCTGATCCCAAGCGCATATTCCCGGTGAACGGGAAAGGATTCATTGTGGAGGGTATGCGTCAATGAATAAATCCCTGGCAGAGGATCTTTGCGCATGGAATACTGCATGTACAAGTCTTCGTAGAAAATATGGGCCGGAAAGTTAACATACATGCCATGGTTATCGATCACGTGGGGCTGGTCGAACGGCAGAAAAAACTGGTAGGGCGTCCACGGCGCCTGAATCGCAGGAGACGGCGCCTCCTGGCGTACGTCAATCTCCAGGTTGCTTTCATTTCCAGCTGCGTCTTTTACTCCGACCAGAAGGTTGTTGGTTTTTCCCGGAAGGAGCGGAATCAATCCGCTCCTGGAAGGCAGATAAATGGAAAGCTGGTTTCCAGGCAGTGCAAAACAACGATGAAAATAACTGCCCCGGTTGCGCTGTTCCTGATAGTCCAGGTGGGCATTGATGTACCTGGTTTCCTCAAAACCAAAGGATTCCATTTTGAATCCATACCAAAGTTCGCCGTCGTTAAAAAGGTTCAACTGGTAAATGCCGTTCCAATTCGACACCCCATCCATGTGGTCATAGGCTTTTACCGCAATACCTAACCGGTTGCCCGAAGCTATAAAGGGATCAGCCGCCAGGCGGTACCTGCCATTTTTTAAGATCAGAGGCAGAATGGTGGATTTTAGCGGGCGCCCTTGCTGATCAAACTCGTATATCTTAATTTCATGAAGACGCGGAGGGATCTGGTCCGGAACGTTCAAGCCGAATAAAAGCGGATTTACCGGCCGGTCGGTGGCTGTTTTTCGAATCTCAAAATGAAGATGAGGGCCAAAAGAGTGGCCGGTACTGCCCATTTTGCCCACAAACTGCCCCCTGCGGACTGGAAATTGGTCTTTTCGGGGAAAGAGTTCAATCTCGAAGGTTTCCTGTTGAAATTGCATTTCCCGGACATAAGCCTCTATTTCGGAGGAAAACTCCAGCAGGTGGGCATATACCGATGTATACCCATTCGGGTGGTCGATATAAAGGTGGTTGCCATACCCATCCGGGGCCACCCTGATCCGGGCTACAAACCCATCGCCGGCAGCCTGGATCGGCGCCCCAATACCCCCTTTGATGTCGATTCCCGAATGAAAGTGGTTGGGACGCAATTCCCCGAAAGTCCCCGACAAGCGCAAGGGCTGGTTAACCGGCGCCTGAAAAAAATCCAACGGATACGCGGGGTCAGCACTTGGAATAAACCCGTACAAAAAAAGAAAAAACAACAACCCGATTATCCACCGCATGAACGATCCTGTTTTTTTGTTACTCCACATAGATATCTATACTCCGCTTTCGTATGTACGCTAACCGCTCTCCTATCCGTTTAAAAGGCGATCCCAACTCCCGGAGATCGTTTCTTTTTCTTGGTTTTTCTCAAGGATCTGGAGAAACGTATTTCTTGGGATCGCCCTGGCCCCCAGGCTCGCTAAATGCGCCGTTTCCTGCTGGCAGTCGATCAAGTCAAATCCTTTGGTTTCCAGCACGCGAACCAGGGTGATAAAACCAACTTTGGACGCGTTACTCACTTTAGAAAACATGGATTCGCCAAAGAAAACGCTTCCAAGGGAAACTCCATATAAGCCGCCGGCTAAAAAGCCATCCTGCCAGACCTCCACAGAATGGGCATACCCTTGCTTATGCAACTCGTAATAGGACTGGACCATTTCTTCCGTAATCCACGTTCCTCCGCCTGCTTCATCCAACCGGGTTTCCTGACAGGCCTGGATCACCGACAGGAAGGCCCGGTCAAAAGTAACGCTGAACTTGCGCTGATTAAAATACGGGCGCATGCTCTTCGCCACGTTTAACTCGCTTGGAAAAAGTACAAAACGCGGATCCGGCGACCACCACAAATAGGGGTCGCCTTCCCCAAACCAGGGAAAAATCCCTTGCTCGTACGCATGCAAAACCCTCGCCGGATTCAGATCCCCCCCAACAGCCAGCAACCCATCCTTTCTGGCCATGGAGGCCGGCGGGAAATCAACACTATTTTCCGGCAACCAAAACAAAGGCATCTAAACGTTTTAAACAAAATCCGCCAAGCATAAAAAAATATGCCCAAAAAATAAAAAGTTTTCAACAGGTTTTTCCACATTCTTTTATTTTGGGCGCCCGGACACCTGATAATTCAGGAATAATACGGCAGACAACAACAAAATTGCCCCTGCCTGGTGCAAGACGCCCAGTCCTACCGGAACGGTCCCCAAACAGCGAATCACCGTCCAAATTCCAAGAAGAACCTGAAGAGAAATACTACCCAAAACCAGATATACCGACGGCGCCAGCGAAGTGTGTCCTGGCTGCTTAAAAGTTAGAAAAGAAAAACACAAAACCATGATTGTCAGAATATAAGCCGTTCCCCGATGTAAAAATTGAACCAACGCTGGCATGAACACATGTTGGTCGTATTCTACGAAATTTTCTCCGTTCCAGTTGCGCAAATCCAACAAAACAGAGGGAATCCACTCCCCATTCATTTCAGGCCAGGTTGGGAAATTAATACCCGCTTTCATCCCCGACATAATACCTCCAAGTACGATTTGAAAGGCAAGCACTACCCCAATCCCTATAGCCCAACGTTTTAACACCGAACTGTGGAAAACCTGTGGATAAGGAAGCGCTGTTTTCAACATCGTCCAGAACAGATAGCTATACAACGTCAAAGCGATGGATAAATGCAACGTCAATTTATACGCGTTTACCCAAGGACGGTCGACCAACCCACTGGCAACCATAATCCACCCAAACGAAGCAGCAAGCCCAGCCAGCAGGATCACTACCCCAAGTCTTCGCATCAGATAAGGGCTAATCCACTTTTTCCTCCAGAAGAACAAAAAGGGAATGACAAAAACAAAGCCCATCATCCGGGCCCATACCCGGTGAAAATACTCCCAAAAAAAGATGAACTTGAACTGTCCCATGCTCATGCCCTCGTTCAGCTTTTGGTACTGCGGAGTAGACTTGTACAGATCAAACGCAGCGTCCCACTCCACGGCATTTAGCGGAGGCAGGGTTCCTGTAATGATCTCCCATTTGGTGATGGACAAGCCCGAACCCGTAAGCCGGGTTATTCCCCCTATGACAATTTGCACGAACACCAGAAAAACCCCAATCGCAAGCCATGCGCTCACGATCCGGGAAGCCCGCCCGTAACCAGGGGCGGGAACCTCTGTGTTTGAAGACCTATCGGATTGCATACGTTATTTGTTTAGGAAAACAAAACTAATCGATTTTGTTCTCCGAGTTTTCCACAAGTCTTATTAATGATGTTATTGAAATCATTTTTTTAAAAAAAAATCACCCCCACCATCATCAGTGCTGTTAACATGTGGAAAGCACAATAATGTTAACTCAATGTAAACAGATCTTAACGAATCGACCCTTCTTTTTGCACAGAAAATGAACATCCGTTGCCCGCTGAAACGAGGGTTTGGGTTACTTATTCACATGCTGTGGATTTCGGTCCGGATAATAACTGACAACTCCCTGACGAGGTTAGTTATCTGTGGATTTACATGGTTTTTCCCCACACCTAAGCCCTATTTTTCCTCTGACCTCCCCCTGCGATTGTGTAGAAAAAGACCGGTGCAAGATGATTGTGTATAACTTGCCGTCTATCCACAGCAGTCCCCATTTTTCGGTGTGGAAAAGGAATCTAATTAATTCCCTGATTACATTAAGTTTACATTTCGAACGAAAATCGGAGTGTGGAAAAACCAGGCAGCAGACTCCGCCAAATCTCAAAAAAAATTGTTTTAAGTTCTTACGCCCTTTTTACCCGTAAACTCATTTGCCATGTGTGGACGTTATTCTTTTTCCTTTTCAAAAGAACGCATCCAGGAGGAGTTGGATGGTGTGGAGATCCCGGAACCTCTGGAATTGAACTTTAACGTCGCCCCTACCCAGAAAGGATATGTCGTCGCCAATGAATCTCCGGGTAAACTTCAGGCGTTTACCTGGGGATTGGTCCCCTATTGGTCCAAAGAGGGCCGCCCGGACGGCCGCCTGATCAATGCCCGTATGGAAACGATTGAAACCAAACCTTCTTTCCGCGTTCCCTTCCGCAAGCGGCGCTGTCTGGTGCTGGCGGATAGTTTTTATGAGTGGGAAAAAAAAGGCAAAGAACGCCTGCCTTTCCGGATTCTTCTAAAAAATGGGAGCTTGCTGGTGATGGCCGGTATTTGGGACGTTTGGAAACATGGAGAACAATCGCTTTACACCTTTTCCATCATCACTACCCACCCCAACCAAGAGGTAAGCGTCCTGCACGACCGGATGCCAGCGCTGTTGCTGGACAAAGAAGCCCGGAACAGTTGGCTGGAGGACGACGAGCCCGAACAGCTGCTTCGCCTCCTGGAGTCTCCCCCCAACGATATCCTGAAGGTATATCAGGTCAGGTCACTGGTCAACCGGGTAACCCAAAATGGCCCCGAGCTTCACGAGGCTGCGGGCTAAGGTTTTGCCTGGTTATTCTAACAAAAAGCGATTTGGCAGATTTAGGGATGGATTTACCCCTTATCGGTTTTTTGCCTATTTTCGGGGCTGAAAATAGGGTGGTTATATGCGCGCAGTAATTCAACGTGTCAGCGAAGCCTCGGTGACTATTGACGGCCGGGTAAAATCCCGTATCGGAAGCGGCCTAATGATTCTTCTGGGCATCGAAGATGCCGACACTGCAGAAGATATAGACTGGCTCGTAAAAAAGATCGCCAATTTGCGGATTTTCAATGACGAAGCCGGGATAATGAACCGTTCCATTATGGAAGCAGGCGGGGAGTTTTTAGTGGTAAGCCAGTTTACCTTGCATGCAAGTACCCGAAAAGGAAATCGGCCATCCTATATTCGGGCAGCAAAGCCCGATGTTTCCATTCCCATGTATGAAGCTTTTGTCCGGCTGCTTCAGGCAATTTCTCAAATAGAGGTCAAAACCGGAGAATTCGGTGCGGATATGAACGTGGCTCTGATCAACGACGGACCAGTAACCATTCTTATCGATTCAAAAACCAGGGAATAATGGAAATACGGCAGGCTCAGCAACTGGTAGATACGTGGATCAGCACGATCGGCGTTCGGTATTTCAATGAACTGACGAATATGGCGCTTTTGGTTGAAGAGGTAGGGGAGGTAGCCCGATTGATTGCCCGGATCTATGGCGAACAATCGTTTAAAGCTTCAGACCAGGCCGGGAATGCCCAGGAAGCGCTTTCCGATGAAATGGCCGATGTTTTGTTTGTTCTGATTTGCCTGGCCAACCAAACGGGGGTTGATCTGACCGCCGCACTCGAAAAAAACCTGGAAAAGAAAACCCGCCGGGATTCCTTAAGGCATCTACAAAACCCAAAGCTCAATCCGGGCGAAGGCTGAATTCGCCGGGATTCAGGGCCTTGGGTTATCCTTATCCTTTCCTTTAAAGGGGAGGCTTCCTGCCCTCCCGGATCAGCCGGAACGCAAAGAACAGGCTAATGCTCAGGGTCACCACAGCAAAAGGATCAGTGCGTCGTAAATTTCCTGAATAATAAAAAGTCGTAAATCCATGAACGATCAGAGGGACGAGCCATCCATACAACAGATATCGGTTTTCCCCGGACCAGGGCTGAAACGGGACTTTCCCACATAATACCCCATCATAGTAGCAAAAACGGCATGAGCGGGCACTGCGGTCACCGCCCGTACAGCGGTAGTCGGAAGGCCAAATTCCAGGGCATAATAGATGTTTTCCAGGGTTGCGAACCCCATACTGATCATCACAGCGTATACAATGCCGTCGAGGGGTTCGTTAAAAAGGAAGATTTCCGGGTATACAACATCAACGCCCCAAATTTGAGGGTTTCTTCTGTGCCGGAAACCAGAATAAAGGAAAAGAAAACGGCAGGCAGGACGGAATGGGTTTTTTCCAGTCCCATTTTGAAAAACCACTCCTGGACTTCCATCAACGGCAGGGTGAGCAGCATCCCGGTCAGAAAGGCAAAGGTTAGCGGCCAGAATTTCTCCCGTTCGTATTTATCCACCCGGTAAATGAACCAGGCAATGGCTAAACCGGGAATGATGGCGAGAAGAAAGGGGATTACCATAGGGCTCATTTAGCGGTATCCAAGATCGGTGGCTGATCCAAACCGGTTACGGACAAAGGGGAATAAACTCCTCCAGAATCCGGTCCAGTTGTTCAGAAGCTTCATACAGAACCATATGCCCAATTCCATCGAGCAAGTGAATGACCGCCTTGTCCGGCAAAGCCGTTTGGGAAAGCATCGCTTCTGTAGGAGGGATGAGCTGGTCTTCCAGACCCAATACAAACAAAACAGGTTGGTATATATGCTCCAATACGTTGCTGAGATCCCTTCTTGAGGCCATGGCGGCGAGGGCGGCGGTTATTCCTTCATCAGAGAATGCGGAAGCATCCGCCATCAGGTGATCCAAAATTTCCGGATGGTTCTGGAGAAAACCGGCTGCGAAAAAGGTCGGAAAAAGTTGCTTGAGATAAGGAACGTTTCCTGTTTCCTGGATAAACCGGATGCTTTTCTGCCGGGCTGCTCTTCGCTCTTCTGCGTCTGCAAACGGATGCGAATGAATCAATCCCATGCCGGAAATGCTGTTCGGGAACTGGTCTGCAAGGCTTAATGCGACATACCCCCCCATGGAATGTCCGAAAACAATACAAGAATGGATGTTTTCTTTATGCAAAAGTTCTTGAACAAGGACGGCCATCCCATCAATGGAAATACCCGGCCATACGTCCGATGCGCCGAATCCGGGCAGGTCAATGGCAAGAACCGGATACCCTTTTGCAGAAAAATGGGCAATCTGGCGTTCCCAGATCTTATGGCTTTCCGCAAATCCATGCAGAAAAAGGAGCGTTGGGCCTTGTCCCTCCAAAAAGAGATAGGCCAGATTTTTTCCTAAAGTGTTATGGCGTTTCATTGGTTTGATTAACCGTTAAAAGCAATAATAGGGAAAATCTATTCGCGCCAAAGTAGTATCCTCTGTAAAAGTGCAAGTTATCACAAATTTGCCCTCTTATTTTGGGAAAAAATCAAAAGCAACGAGTGGAAAGAAACCCTTCCCATGATCTGGTGAATGTTTGCTATCTTTCGGCTAAATTTCGGGCGCAGGGGGGGGGGGGTTCCCCACCCCCCCCCCAAACCGAAAAAAGGGGGGGCGGGGGCACCAGGAAGACCATTTCCTTCGGTTTGATTCGTTTACCTGGTGAATAACCGAATCAAGTTGGTCCACCATGTTTCAATAGAAGAACCAGGAGAACGATATGGCAGAACAAGCCTTTAACCGGAATTATCTGGGGACGATCGAATCCTTAAAGAACGAATTGCATCTCAAGCAGTTGCAAATAAACCGTCTATTGAGCATTACCCAAGCCATCAACAATAACGTCTCGGCTTTGGGACTCTTTGAAATGTATCGTTCCTTCCTCGGGTGGGAGTTGGGAATACGCAAAATGGCCCTGTATGTCAAGGAAGACGACCAATGGCATTGCGCTTGTTCTATCGACATTTCCAAGGAACTTCTGGATCAGGATATTTCCTCGTTTTTTCCCAGGTTTACCCGGCTTGTGAATCTGGAGGGAGAAACCCATTCCCTCGTCAGCGTGTTTGATGTGGTCATTCCTGTCCGGCACAAGGACCTTCCCATCGCCTATGTTTTCATCGGCGGGTTCAACGAAGAAGAGGACATGTACAATAAAATTCAACTGATCACCACGATCACCAACGTGATTGCGGTGGCCATTGAAAACAAACGCCTCTTCAAGCGGCAACTCGAGCAAGAGCGGTTGCGCAAAGAAATGGAATTGGCCGCAGAAGTCCAGCAGATGCTGATTCCAAAAAAACTTCCCCAAAGCGGCTTTTACGAGTTGGGAAGCATTTATAAGCCTCAGATGAGTGTGGGAGGGGATTACTTTGACTTTATTGAGTTCGAAGACGGAAAAATTGTTTTTTGCATTGGTGACTTTACCGGCAAAGGGCTTGCTGCCGCGCTCTTGATGGCCAATTTTCAGGCCAATTTCCACACGCTGATCACCCGCCGGCTGGAACTCGATGAGTTCATTCAGGACATCAATAAGTCGGTATTCGAAATAACGGGAGGAGAGCGATTTATTACCTTCTTTATTTGCGAGTACGACGTCAAAGCCCGTACCCTGAAGTACGTCAACGCTGGGCACAACCCCCCGGTGATTATTTCGGCCAATAAAATGGAGTTTCTAAAAACCGGCTGCGTGATGCTCGGTCCGTTTCCCGATATTCCGGAAGTTAAAATCGGATACGCCACCATCGAAGAAGACGAGGCGGTCATCCTGGCCTATACCGATGGGCTGACCGATATTCGCAATTCCGAGGGAGAATATTTTAGCGAAGAAATGCTCTCCGGCTTTATCAAAGCGCATTACACCGAACGGGTAGATAAACTCAATGCGAAACTTATGGACTACATAGACCGCTTCAGAGGAAAAGAAACGATCCCCGACGATTTTACCGTGCTCACCTGCAAGGTGTATTGCCAGGCGAAATGAACGGTCTTTTGAGACAACCCCGCAAATTGGTCTTATTTCAAAGGCGTTCAATCGTTCTTTTTGGCCGGAGGCGTGTAAAAGCACACTTTGTTGCAGTTCAAAAAAACAAAAGGCTTTCCTTATTGTAAACCTAACAAGCAAGCTGATCTGATTTTCAAATTTTAGCGTCATGAAGGATAAAAACGTTGCCGGGATCTTGGCTCTTTTTCTTGGAGCTTTTGGGGTACACCGGTTTTACCTGGGCCAGACTGGATTAGGTATACTTTATGCTGTTTTTTTGATGACCGGGATTTCCACTATACTTGGCATAATCGATGCGATTGTCTTTTTTTCCATGGACCAGGATACCTTTGATATCAAATATAACCGGGAGCATTATCGGGCAACTAAAAAGGGCAATACGGATTTTGAGCGCAGGGAACGAAGAAGTTCGGCCCCGGTTCAGCAACGCCGGCAGGACCGTAGAGAAGAACAAAGGGAAAAGGCGCCTCAGCAGCGTTCCAAAATCTATATTGACAACACCTCCAAGGCCGCTGAATTCAAACGCACCGGAATCAATAAGTACAAAGACTTCGAGTTCGAAAACGCCATTGAAGATTTCCTTCAAGCCCTGGCCTTAACTCCGAACGACGTGGCGATCCATTTCAACCTGGCGTGCTCCTATTCTCTGACAGAGCAGGCAGATAAAGCGTTTTTACACCTGGACCAGGCAGTAGGGCTCGGCTTTAACGACTATCAGCGCATCAAAACCCACGATGCGTTCGCCTTCCTGAGAGTACAACCCGAATTTGAGGAGTTTGAACAACATGGCTTCCGTTTGGTCGGGCAACTTCAGCTGCCCGCAGAAGAAGGGAATTTGCTGGAGCAGATCACCAATACCGATTTACTCCAGCAACTCCAGAAGTTGAACGAGCTTAAGCAGAAGGGGTTGCTGACGGAAGAAGAATTCGAACTACAACGCCGAAAACTGACGAATTGAAAGAATACCCGGGTTATCCGCCAACACAGGGGGCGCCTTTTATGTTAGTAATGAATAAGGTATGCGGTCTTGATAGTCTAAAGATTCACGGACTCAGGTAGCGCATAATGGAAAAAGACGATGATAGCTGAACAACTGGTTTCCCAATCGATCATTCCTTTGCAAACTTCGGATACGGGAGAAGTTGCCCTGGAAATGATGGCCGAGCTGGGCGTGCGCCATCTTCCCATCGTCAACAACATGCAACTCCTTGGCGTCATTTCGGAAGAAGACGTCCTGAATTTTGACATCACGGAAGCAGTGGGTTCCTATGGCCTTTCGCTTCCTAAACCGTTTGTGAACAAAGCGGATCATATTCTGGAGGTCATGCGGCTTCAAACGGAGTTGGAGTTAAGCCTTATTCCCGTGGTTGATGAGGACCGTAATTATCTGGGCTCGATATCCATTGACGGCTTGCTTACGCAATTTTCCAGGATGGCCGCTATTACGGAGCCTGGAAGTATCCTGGTGTTGGACCTCAATAAACGCAACTACTCTCTGGCCGAAATAGCCCGGATCGTAGAATCGGAAAACATAGCTATTTTAAATTCGTTTGTGACGACCTACCCTGATTCTTCCCGTATCGACGTCACCCTTAAGCTCAATAGCCAGAGCACCCTTAACCTTTTGGCCACCTTCGAACGGTTTAAGTATGAAGTGAAAGCCTCGTACCTGGAAACCGATTTTGTGGATTCGATGAAGGAACGCTACGATGCGCTGATCTCCTATTTGAACATTTGATTAATTCTTCCTTTTGGGGGAGTAACGGGGTTCCCTTGTTTAGAGGATTTTGTATTTTTTGAGCATATTCCTTAATAATATGCGTCTCCCGACTTTTTTCCTTTTTTTTCTCTTGGGTTTCCGGTTGTTTTCCCAGGAAGACATGGTGCGGATCGACTCCATTTCGGTGGAGGGAAATAAAAAAACGCACCGCTCCATTATTCTCCGGGAGCTGCCTTTCCAAGCCGGAGATACGATTTCAGTGACGGCCCTTTCCGGGTTGCTCGAAGAAGGAGAGCGCTGGTTGATGAACACCGGGCTATTCAACCGGGCGGATATTTTTTTCCAAAACTGGGAAGGCGCCACCAACCGCGTTCACCTTCAGGTCGAGGTGGAAGAATCCTGGTATTTTTATCCGATCCCGCTGTTTGAATTAGCCGACCGGAACTTTAACGTCTGGTGGGTGGATCAAAAACGCTCCCTGTCGCGCACCAACTACGGGATCGACTTCAAGCACCGCAACACGACCGGAAGAAGGGACCGGCTGAATGTGGTCGTTAAAGCAGGGTATACCCAACTATTTTTGACCAATTACACCTTGCCGTATTTCAACCGTTCCAAAACCTGGGGATTGTCCTGGTATTCTCTTTTTGCCCGAAACCGGGAAATTAACTTTGCGACGATCGCCAACCGGCAAGCGTTCTACAAAAGCGAAGACCATTTTGCCCTGCACCGGTTTACCAGTCAGTTCTCCCTGATCCATCGCCCCAAACTTAACCAGCAGCATTATATTCAACTGGGGTTTTTTAACAACCGCATTATCGATAAAGTGAGCGGGGAGCTCAACCCGCATTACTTTCTGAATGGGAAAAACCGGCAGCGCTTCTTCTCCCTAAGTTATCAGTATATTTTTGACGAACGGGACATCCGGCCCTATCCTTTGTCGGGAACTTACTTTTCTGCGGAACTGGAGAAAGATGGTTTAGGAATCTTTCCGGACCGAAACGGCCTTACCTGGTATGGCGACTATCGCCGCTATGTTCCTTTAGGCAAAGGGCCTTTTTATGCGGCCTTTCTGGCAAAAGGAAAGTATTCGCTGATCCGGGAGCAACAGCCTTACAACGATAACCGCGCCATTGGATTCCAGGACTACACCCTGCACGGATATGAATATTATGTGATTGACGGACCCGATATGGTGATGATAAACACCAGCCTTCGCTTAAAATTGTGGGACGATCAGATTAACTTTGGCAAACTGATGCCTTTGTCCTCGTTTCGCAAAATGCCCCTCAAACTATTTTTAGCTATGAATGGCGATGGAGGGTATGTGAACGATCCGTGGAACGTCTACGATAATTCCTTCAGCAACCGATGGTTGATGGGAGGCGGATTGGGCTTGGAAGCGGTATTTTTCTTTGACTTTGTATTGCGCATAGAGGGAAGCGTCAACCATTTGCGGGAGCCGGGATTATATTTACATTTTAACACGAGTATTTGATGCAGGTCGTCGTATATAGTAAAGTGTTTAAGGAAAAGGACCTTCCTTACTTTCAGCAGCTTTTTGACGCGCTGCATGAGCAAGGAATTATGGTATATGTTTTCCGGCCTTTGTTTGAGCAGATCAAGGATCGGGTTATTTTTAAACGGGACGTTGGCATTTTTGAAGGATATATTGATTGTCAGTTAAAAAAGTTCGACGCGTTTATCACCCTGGGGGGAGACGGAACGATCCTGAATGCCATAACGCATGTGCGCAACGCCCCTATTCCGATTATGGGAATCAACCTGGGCCGGCTCGGTTTTCTGGCGAGTATCGAGAAAAAACGCATTTCGGAAGCGATCGCACTTTTTGTTCGGGGGCACTACCGTTTGGAGGAAAGGGGTTTGTTGTATCTGGAGTCCAATCTCCCCTTATTTGGAAACACCCGGTTTGCGCTGAACGACTGCACGTTGCTCAAGCGGGATACATCGTCCATGATTACGATCCATACCTATATCAACGGGGCTTATCTCAACTCGTATTGGGCCGATGGCATTATCATTGCCACGCCAACCGGATCTACCGGGTACTCCCTTAGCTGTGGCGGCCCGATCGTTTTTCCGGGTTCGGGAAATTTTGTGATTACTCCGGTGGCGCCGCACAACCTCAATGTCCGGCCGGTAGTGATCTCGGATAGCTCGGTGATCTCTTTTGAAGTCGAAGGGAGAACGGAGAACTTCCTGTGCACCCTGGACTCCCGGTTTGAAAGCATCACCTCCGCGCACCAGCTGGCGGTTAGGAAAAATGACTTCAATATTCGCCTGATCCAATTGCACGACATTGGATTTATGGAAACCATCCGGAATAAATTAGCCTGGGGAGTGGATACCCGAAACTATTGAGACCGTTTGAGGTTTTGCATCTATTCATAACATGTCAACACCAACCGAAGGAATATGACTGCACTTTCGGCAATACTGGAATATGGGGGCCGCCGGATGCAAGTAAGCCTGGAGGAACCTTTAGACATCAGTATCCCGATCGTTCCAGGAGAAATGGGGGTGAATTGCTTTTATGCGCCGCCCCCGGAAGCCTGGCCTGTCGAGGCCGGAAGTTTTATTGGCGATACAACCCGTGGAGGTTCTGTCAATTTTTTTAATCTGCGCCTGGTTCCCCATGGCAACGGCACCCATACCGAGTGCGTCGGGCATATTTCTTCCAAGCGGTATTCGATCAACCAATGTTTGCGCCGCTTTCATTTTCTTGCCAAATTAATCACCGTTTATCCAAGGAAAAGGGAAAACGGAGACCGGGTAGTCATGCGGGAAGATATCGAGCAGGCGCTTCGGCCCGGCGAAGCAGAAGCGCTGATCCTGAGGACGATGCCCAATGACGAGCTCAAACGCAAAACCAATTACTCCGGCGCCAATCCGCCTTTTATCGATGTGGAGGCTATGCGCTACCTGGTTCGCTGCGGAATTGATCACTTTTTGACCGACCTTCCCTCTGTGGACCGCGAAGAGGACGGTGGCGCATTGGCCGCCCATAAAGCATTTTGGAAGTACCCGGATGCGATCCGGGAGCAGTGCACTATTTCGGAGTTGATTTACGTGCCGTCCTCCATTTCGGATGGGCTGTATTTGCTCAATCTCCAGATTGCTTCCCTGGAATTGGATGTCAGCCCGAGCAAACCGGTTCTATATGTCCTTAAATAACAGACTTGTTGCGATGGGTCAGTGTGGTGGAAAACCGCCCTTTTTACCTCGCGCTGATTCCCACCGCAACAAGTCCAATAAGCGTTTTTTAGATAACAGGTACTAATCTCATTCGAATGCGGTATCCTTCCTCCAAATACCATTCCCGGATTTACCGGGATTTTAAGGGACTTGCCGGGAAAGACTACCGGAGTCAAATCCGCTATTATGAAAAATGGGAGGCGGAGATTCTCCAGTTGGAGTTTGAGGAATACCTTGACCTGGTAGTCGATTATACGAACGCGCTTTTTGAAACGGGCGCTTACCGCAAACACGTTCTGATGGCTGACGTGGTCATTGAACTGGCTATCCTCCAGAACATCCGCACCTACCATGAGGAAGATCTGTACCGGAAATTTCTTTTCCGAAAGGCGGCATCGTTGTACAACCTGATGGATTATCGGGCAGCAGAGCACATTCTTCGGGAATTGATCAAAATGGATCCCAAAGAGGAGGATTGCCTCCGCTTTTTTGAAAAATGCAGGAGAAAACATTATCCGGACTTACTGAACCAATTCCGGGCGGCTAGCATTTTTTTCCTCCTTTTGGCTGCTTTCGGGGTTGCCCTGGAAGTTTTGATGGTCAGACCATTTTATGGAATGTACGTCTCTCTTATGGCGTCTTCGAGGAATACGCTTTTTGTTTTGGGCGTTCTGGCTATGGTCGCCGGCCATGGGTATATCCGGTTTTTGGCCGCTTCCGACAAAAACGCCCTTCTGGACTGCATCCGCCAAGCAAAAAAGTAAATCCCCGATCCCTGATCTCTGATCCCTAATCCCTTTACTTTTTCCCAAGTTCACATGCTTCTTTTGTCCTTCATTACTCCTCCTCTTTTTCTCTTGTCTTTACAAGATTATGCCCCGACTTTTTTAATTTAGCCAAACTATTTTGTGATTGGCCAAGCGTTTTTTTTACTTTAAAACCTGCTACCCTTGAAAAACCAACCGAATCGCCGCGCATTTATCCAAAAATCTATTCTGGCCGGGGCAGGCCTCGCTCTGGGAACTACTGCCTCTGGCGCCAATAAAGAGGAAAGTAAATCGCAATCACAACCGCTAACCAGCCAGAACTCCAAACTTCAACTCGGGTTTATCGGGGTTGGGCTGCGCGGCCAATCCCATGTCGATCTGGCCCTTGATCGGAAAGATTGCGTAGTGACGGCCATCTGCGATATTGATCCGGAAATGATCCGGCGCACCCAGGCGATGATCGGAAAAAAAGGAGGCCCTACGCCAAAAGTGTATGACAAAGGCCCGAAAGATTATTTGCGCCTCCTGGAAGAAGGCGGGGTAGACGCAGTCGTTATTTCTACTCCCTGGGAGTGGCATACGGAGATGGCTACTGCTGCGATGAGCGCCGGAAAATACGTTGGCGTAGAGGTCAGCGGAGGATTTTCTCTGGACGAATGCTGGGATCTCGTGCGCACGCACGAAGCCACCGGAACGCACCTTTTCTTTTTGGAGAACGTTTGTTACCGCCGGGACGTGATGGCGGTGCTGAATATGGTGCGCCAAGGCCTGTTTGGGGAAATGATGCATTTAGAAGGCGGTTATCAGCACGATCTGAGAGGCGTAAAATTCAACGACGGTAAATCGCCTTACGATAGCGGCGCAGAATTTGGCGAAAAGGGTTTCAGTGAAGCGCGTTGGAGGACGCAGCACTCCATTCACCGCAACGGAGACCTGTACCCTACGCACGGGATCGGGCCGGTAGCGAATTACATCGGCATCAACCGGGGCAACCGGTTCACCCACCTCACGTCCATGGCTACCAAAGCCAGGGGATTGCACGAGTACATTGTCAAGCATCCTAAAGGGGGGCCGGATCACCCCAACGCCAAAGTGGAATTCCGTCTGGGCGATGTGGTCACCACCATGATCCGAACCAGCAACGGGGAAACCGTTACCCTATTTCACGATACCAATCTTCCGAGGCCTTACTCCCTCGGTTTCCGGGTTCAGGGCACCAAAGGGATCTGGATGGACGTCAACCAATCTATATACCTGGAGGGAAAAAGCGCTAAGTCCCACCAATGGGAAAAAGCCGAGGCCTATCTAAATGCCTACGACCATCCGTTGTGGAAAAAATACGAGCAAGACGCCACCGGCGCCGGCCACGGCGGTATGGATTTCTTCCTGCTCCACGCGTTTATTGAATGCGCCAAGCAAAACGCGCCGGCGGTGATCGACGTCTACGACGCAGCTACCTGGATGGCTATTACGCCGCTGTCCGAGGAGTCGATCGCTTTGGGCAGCCAACCGATCGCTTTTCCGGATTTCACCAGGGGCCGTTGGATCAACCGAAAGCCGGTTTTTGCCCTGAACGATAATTATTAACCCCATTTTCTAACCCAAGCAAAAGCAAAATGAAACCTACGTTGATGATCCTTGCTGCCGGCATTGGCAGCCGGTATGGAGGCTTGAAGCAGGTCGACGGAATCGGCCCGGGAGGAGAAGCTATTATCGAGTTTTCTATTTTCGACGCTATACGGGCCGGGTTTGGCAAAGTGGTTTTTATCATCCGCAAAAGCATCGAACAGGAGTTTAAGGAAAAAGTAGGCGCCCGGATCGAACCGCATATCCCGGTGGAATATGTGTTTCAGGAACTGGATACCCCCATTGAGGGCGTCGGCCATTTCCCTCACCGGGAAAAGCCCTGGGGCACCGGCCATGCGGTATTGGTGGCCAAGGATGTCGTCAAGGAACCTTTTGCCGTCATCAACGCCGACGATTATTATGGGATCAGCGGGTTTTACACCATAGCCGAGTTTCTGCGAACGCATTGCACTCCGGATCAGTACTGCATGGTAGGGTATCAACTCGGGAAAACCATTTCCGCTCACGGGACGGTTTCCAGAGGAGTGGCTGCGATGGATGCGTCGCATTTTCTAACCAATGTGACGGAGCGTACGAAAATTTCCCGCCGTGATGGTCAAATTTTTCACGAAGAATCCGGCCATCTGATGCCTTTAGCCGACGACGACCTCGTATCCATGAATTTCTGGGGCTTCCATCCCCGGATCTTCGACTACTTCCACGAAGATTTTATTCAATTCCTCCAGCAGGAAGGCGGCAATCCCAAATCGGAATTTTTTATTCCGCTCACCGTAAACCGCCTGGTGGAGGAAGGAAAAATTCAATTGAAAGTGCTCCTTAGCGAAGATAAATGGTACGGTATAACGTATCGGGAAGACAAACCGGAAGTCGAAGGCGCTTTCCAGGAGTTAGCCCGGGAAGGGAAGTATCCGGTGGGTATATGGAAATAACAGGATATGAACGATAAAGGAGAAAAGGAGGAGATCGCCCGTCGAATAGCGCTGGACTTTTCCCCGTTGGGGGTCCGGGAAGTGCAGATTGAACCCCTGGGTTCCGGCAACATTAATGATTCTTTTCTACTTTCTCCTTCCGGGCAGGGTCCCCAGGCTGTTTTGCAGCGGATCAACAAAGAGGTGTTCAAGCAACCCCGAGAGGTAATTGAAAACGCCCGAACGCTTTTTGACCACCTCTCGCCCAAATCGCTTCCGCTCCAATTGCTCCAACCATTGCCCAACCGAAGCGGCGCCTGGTTCTCCATAGACCCGGAAGGGGAATATTGGAGAGCGTATTCCTACCTCCCCAATGCGCAGACGTTCGATTACGCTACTACGCCAGAGCGGGCATTTCAGGCGGCTCGGGCAGTGGGCACTTTTTTGGCCGGTCTGGCAGACCTCGATCCCGGCCGGATGCATACCGTCATTCCCCGGTTCCACGACGGGCTTTGGCGCTTTCAGCAATTTTCGGAAGCGCTGACCAGGGACGTTGTTCAGCGGGCCGGGGCGGTGCAGGAGGAAATTGCCTTTGTTTTAAAAGAAAAAGCCGTCTTTCAGGAAGTAGCAGATGCCCGATTCCCTCTTCGCGTCGTACACAACGATACCAAAATTGCCAATATTCTCTTTCGCGAAAAAACGGAAACCGTTCTGGCGGTGATCGATTGGGATACCGCCATGCCCGGCGCCGTGTTATCTGATTTTGGAGACATGGTCCGGACTATGGCCACTACCCTCTCCGAGGATGACGATCGCTATGAACAGGTGGCGCTGCGCCTGGAGTATTTTGAGGCGCTGGTAAGAGGATTTGTGCCGCCACTAAAAAGTACGTTGCTTCCCTTGGAACTCCGACATCTGGTCCTGGGAGCAAAATGGATCATTCTGGAACAAATGGTTCGCTTTTTGGCCGACTATCTGAATGGGGATACGTACTACAAGATCCGCTTTCCCAGCCACAATCTGGTCCGGACCCGCAATCAAATGGCCTTATACTCCTCCTTGCGCGCTCAGGAACATTTGCTTCAGGGGTTTGTCGCCTCGGCAACCGGGGATTAATTGAAGATTCCTCCTTTTGAAATAAAACCTACGTATATGAAAGCCTTAAACCTGATATGGTGCCTGCTCCTGATGTTGGCCGGACTTCACGCGCAGGATATTCCGGAGTGGAAAAAACCGGAAATTTGCGAGGTCAATACCGAGAAGCCCCGCGCCCACTTTTTTGGGTATGAAAACAGAGCCCTTGCTCTGGGACTCCAACCCGAACAGTCGGCTTACTACCAGTCGCTGAACGGAATGTGGAAATTTTTGTGGGTACCCCGCCTGAGCGAACGGCCGGAAGGGTTTTACCGCCCGGAATACAACGACGCTTCCTGGGGAGAATTTCCGGTGCCTTCCAACTGGGAATTCAAAGGCTATGGCATACCCATTTACGTTAACACCGCTTATGAGTTCAATACGACCAACCCGAACCCTCCCGAAGTGCCGGAAGAGAACCCCGTAGGCTCTTACCGGCGCACGTTCCGAATCCCGGATTCCTGGAAAGGGCGGCAGGTCTTTGTGCATTTTGGCGCAGTGAAATCCGCTTTTTATGTTTGGGTCAACGGGCAGAAAGTAGGCTATAGCGAAGACAGCAAAACCCCGGCCGAATTTAATATAACGCCCTATTTGAAAGATCAGGACAACTTGCTGGCCATCCAGGTTTACCGCTGGAGCGACGCCAGCTACCTCGAGTGCCAGGATTTTTGGAGGATCAGCGGTATTGAACGGGATGTTTACCTCTACTCCACCCCTGCCGTACATGTTCGGGACTACTTCGTGAAAAGTCCCCTGGATACAACCTACCGGAACGGACTCTTGAGTATGGATCTTTCCCTTCAGAACCTGGCCGCCAGCGCCGCCTCCGGCTATTCGGCGGAGCTGGAATTGCTGGCGCCGGATAAAAACCTGGTTTTCAGAGAGACGCTCGTTCTTCCGGCAATTTCGCCAGGGGCAGAAGCGCGCCCGGTTCAGTTTTCCAAAACAATCATCGCTCCCAAACCGTGGACGGCGGAGACCCCCAACCTCTACACCCTCTTGATTACATTAAAAGACGATCAGGGCCGCATATTGCAGGTCATCCCTCAACGGATCGGTTTCCGGACGGTGGAAATCAAAAAGGGCATTCTGCTGGTTAACGGCGTACGGGTGCTATTTAAAGGCGTGAACCGCCATGAACACGACCCGGCAACCGGGCACGTGATCAGCACGGAACGGATGATCCAGGACATCCAGTTGATGAAACAGTATAACCTGAATTCCGTCCGCACCTGCCATTATCCCAACGACCCTCAATGGTACGCCCTTTGCGACGAATACGGGCTTTATGTGATCGATGAGGCCAATATCGAATCCCATGGCATGGGGTATCGCCTGGATCAAACCTTGGGGAACGACCCCCGGTACCGGGAAGCGCATTTGATGCGCACCCGGAGGATGGTCGAGCGCGATAAAAACTTCCCCTCCATCATTACCTGGTCGTTGGGAAATGAGGCGGGCAATGGCGTCAACTTTTATGCTACCTACGAATGGACTAAAGGGAGGGATAATACCCGTCCGGTTCAATACGAGCGCACCCTGTTTGGTTGGGGTTCCAATGCCACGTCAGAGTGGAACACCGATATTCTTGCCCCTATGTACCCGTGGAAAGACCAGATGCTGGCGCTGGTGAAGGGACACCCGGACAAGCCGCTCATCCTTTGCGAGTACTCGCATGCCATGGGAAATAGCTGCGGGGGTATTAAGGAGTACTGGGACTTTTTCCGGGACCACCCCCAAATGCAGGGAGGGTATATATGGGACTGGGTAGACCAGGGAGTCTACAAGGTCACCTTACAAGGGGATACCGTTTTTGCCTATGGCGGCGATTTCGGCCCTCCCGGAACCCCCAGCGATAATAACTTCATGTGCAACGGATTGGTACAGCCCGACCGCAAACCCAACCCCCACCTGCGGGAAGTAAAAAAAGTATACCAGTATATACGCACCGAAGGGCTGGATATTCCTGCCGGCCGTATCCGTATCCACAACGAATACGGATTCCTCAACCTGAACGAGTTTTATCTGGAATGGCAACTGATGACCGATGGGCAAATCGAAGCAAAAGGAAAGGTAGAACTCCCGGCAGTCGAAGCGGGAAAAAACATAGACCTGACGATTTCCTACCCCCAGATTCCGCAGGATGGAAAGGAACGCCTCCTGAATGTGTCCTACAAAACGAAAATGGAAGCGCCTCTGGTGCCTGCCGGTCATGAACTGGCGAAAGAGCAGTTTGCTTTTGTTCCAAAAGTTAAGGCGTTCATGGCCGCTAAGTCGGCAGCCAAAGCCCCCGAAGCAGTTCAAACGGCGGACGGGATCCTCGTTCAGGGCGCCGGATTCAAGATCGGTTTCAACCGGTACGGGCGTTTGGCTACCTATGAATACAAGGGACAAAAATTGATCGCCTCCCCGTTGGCGCCCAATTTCTGGAGGCCTCCTGTGGATAACGACTTCGGATCGGGCCAGCAACTCAAGCTTAGGGTTTGGAAGTCGCCTGCAGGTCTGGATGTCCCACAACAAACCGGGATGCGCCGGGTAGACCAAACCATAGAGATTTTTAGTACCTATCACTTGAAGGAGGTCAATGCCAGGATTCAGGAAACCTATTCCATTTCGGGAGATGGCGCCGTCAACGTGCATTTTTCTTTTGAAGCGCTGGGTTCTGGCCAACCCATGCTTCCCAGGGTAGGGATGCAACTCGACATGCCGAAATCGTTTGACCGGATGGCTTGGTACGGGCGCGGTCCGGAGGAGTCGTATTGGGACCGCAAGTATGGCGCCCACGTCGGATGGTATGAGGGGATGGTGAAAGAGCAGTTTCATCCATACGTCCGCCCCCAGGAGACGGGAAATAAATCCGATGTCCGCTGGATGGCGGTTCGGGACGGTAAGGGGGCTGGTCTGTTGTTTGTAGCGGATTCCCTGCTCAACGCCAGCGCCTGGCATTTCTGGGCGGAGGATCTCGATCCCGGGGAGAAAAAAGTTCAGACGCACGCCAAAGAACTTAGAGAGAGAAACTTAACCCACGTGCGGATCGATTTCCAGCAGATGGGCCTTGGCGGAATCAACAGCTGGGGCGAATTGCCGCTGGAGGAATACCGGCTTCCTTACCGGAATTATGCCTATGGCTATACCCTATTCCCTCTTGGGGCTGGGAGCCGGGTCCAGGAGGTGATTCGATAACGCAGCAGAGAACCGATCAGGGGCTTTCGTCCCGGAACGCTTCCTTCAAACGCGACCTGAACTTCAGGGTTTGGAGGAAGCGGTCTATTTCGGCGCCAAGCCAAAATCCGGGGTAGTGGCTTTTGGGCCAGGGAAGGTTTTGAAGTTGGGGAAGCGCCTCGGCAGGGCAGCTAAGAGCGGCCACGGCGAGAACGGTTTGCAAAAAACCGGCGGCGCCAGGGACGCCGTATTCCCATTTTTCCAGCGCTGCGGAAAACAGCGCCAAAGTGAACTCCGTTTCCCAATAGGTTCCGGGTGGGGTCCTCAAGGCATGAACCCGTTTCTCGGCTGTGTGCAACTCGTTGAGCCGGGGATCCCGGATTATTTTTTCCAGGGCCTTCCGGGCTTCCGGATAGGAGGCCTCATCGGCCGGAGCGCTCGGCGCCGGCAGGGTGTCTTTTCCCATTTGATCCAAAAGCCAGCGCCCCCGATTCCCCATTACCGGTTGCAGTAACGCAGACAAAGCGGGAGTGCGGACGCAGCGCTCGATCAAAACGGGAAGGAACTCAGGAGGCAGAACGCGCCCGGAACGCGCCAGCAGGTAAAGGAATTCGGGAAGCGCTTCCGGGTAAGCGCCGAGGGATACTTCCACAAGAAAGGGAATGGCTTCGGACTGGCAAACAGGGGCTGTTTCGGGCAGCGCTGCGGGGATCGGCTCCGTGAACAAGCGGAAAGGCGCCCCGGCCTTTTCCCACGTTCTAAAATAAACCAGGGACTGAAGGAGCAGTTCGTTGGCGGGAAGCGAAGCATCGATACCAAGGGCAGCCAGGGCATTCAACTGCTCCGGTGAAAACTGCGTTCTGCTGGCGCCCAGAAGAAGCATTTGATAGACCGATTGGATCAAGTGCTGGATATCCATAAGCATTCCTTAACAAAACCAGAAAAAATCGCGGCCCGGTTTCCGGTTCTGGCTCCGGAGGAGCGAATCGATGGCAGGTTGCTCTGCCGGACTGGATACCGCCAGAAGGACCTGCGGATTGGGGAGGGCCCCGATAGTCCGGGTATCTTCCATCAAAACGCCATAAATTTGGTGCCCCCACTTCGAAGGGGTGTCGCAGCACCAGCGAAAGGGAATGCTTCTGCCGGCGAGCATCTTCGCCAGTTCTTTGCCTTTCCTTCCTGCCCCCCAAAGGACCAAAGGCCGCTGCGGATCGTGGTCAATTTCGAGAAACCACGGCAATTTCAACCGGAAATACTCCTGGTTAGCGTGGCTTTCGAGATTTCTGGAGCTTCTTCGGCTGTGGTCTCTCCAAAAGTGCAGCACTTCGGGAACGGAAAGGATTTTAAGCCCAAGTTGATGAAAGCGGAAGGCGAGGTCGTAATCCTCGGGGTTGACCTCGCGGTCGTGCGCGCCGGCACTTTGAAAATCTTCCCGGTAGCACATCCAGCAGGGGGAAGGAATGGTGCATTCCCGGTAGATCTCTTCCCAGTTGCGCCCTTCGAGGATTACCTGGTTTAGCCAGACGGCATAGCGCTGGTAGCCTGGGCCCAGGTCAAATTCGTCGGAAAAATATTCGACCATCCCCGTGGAAAGATACCCCTTCCCATGGGCTAATAAAGGCGCCCGGAGTTTTTCCAGCTTATCGGAAGGCATGTAGTCGTCGGCGTCCATACGGGTGATAAATGCGCCGCCGGCGTGTTCAACGGCTATCTTCAAGGCAGGAATGATGCCTTTGTCCCGGCTTTTCAGCGCATGGATACGGGGGTCTTTTCTGGCATAAGCATCGAGGATGGCGGGCGAATCATCGGTGGAGTGGTCGTCGACAGCCAGTAATTCCCAATCGGGGAGGGTTTGACTCAGGATGCTGTCCAGACATCGCTCCAGGTGTTTGGATTCATTAAAAACCGGCATGATGATACTTACCAGGGAAGACATATCAGATAACTTGGCATAAAAAGGAGGGTTAAAAAGCCAGCCCGTCCCGGATCATTTGTTCGTGCAAAAATAGGAGGATTGAACCGGCTTTCGCGAAAAAAATTATTTTTCTCCAGGGCCAGAAATTTTATTTGTTTTCAGCGAAAAAATGAAAGCAATAATTCCATCAACAAGGTTTTTAGCGATGAAAACGGATTTTCTTGCCGCAAAAAACCGGCGGCGCTGATCGGCGATTCCAGGAGATAAGGATTTATTTTTCTTTGGTTTATGAACACAAAAGCCTAAATTTGCACCGATTTTTAAAGAACGTACTTTTTTAAATACCCACCTATATGTCAAATATCGGTCACGTCAAGCAGATTATTGGACCCGTAGTGGATGTTGCCTTTCCCAACGAGGCGAGCCTCCCGGAAATCTATAATGCATTAGAGATTCAGCGCCCCTCCGGGGAGACGCTGGTGCTTGAGGTGCAGCAGCACCTTGGAGAAGATAGCGTCCGGGCGATCGCCATGGACTCAACGGATGGTCTGAAGCGGGGCACCGAAGTGACGGATACCGGTCATTCCATAGCCATGCCGGTTGGTGAAGCCATTCGCGGCCGCTTGTTCAATGTGATTGGCAAAGCGATTGACGGCCTGGGCGATGTTTCCACCGGAAAGACGTATTCCATCCACCGCAAGCCGCCGGCATACGAAGACTTGTCGACGGAAAAAGAGGTGTTATTAACAGGGATCAAAGTGATCGACTTGATCGAGCCCTATATGAAAGGGGGCAAGGTAGGCCTTTTTGGCGGCGCCGGCGTAGGTAAAACGGTGTTGATCATGGAATTGATCAACAACATTGCCAAAGGATATGACGGGATCTCCGTATTTGCCGGGGTTGGAGAGCGCACCCGCGAAGGGAACGATTTGCTTCGCGAAATGATCGAGTCCAATGTGATCCGTTACGGAGAAGCATTCAAACACTCCATGGAAGAAGGAGGCTGGGACCTGACCAAAGTAGATGGCGCGGAACTGGCTAAATCCCAGGCTACCCTGGTGTTCGGACAGATGAACGAACCCCCCGGCGCTCGTGCGCGGGTGGCCCTTTCCGGTCTTACGGTGGCTGAATACTACCGCGATGGCGATCTCGAAGATCCCACCGGCGGGCGCGATATCCTGTTCTTTATCGACAACATTTTCCGTTTTACCCAGGCGGGCTCCGAAGTATCCGCTCTTCTTGGCCGGATGCCTTCGGCGGTAGGTTACCAGCCTACCCTGGCTACCGAGATGGGGATCATGCAGGAGCGCATCACCTCTACCCGCCGCGGATCGATCACTTCCGTTCAGGCAGTGTACGTGCCTGCGGATGACTTGACGGACCCGGCGCCTGCAACTACCTTTGCGCACCTGGATGCGACTACGGTATTAAGCCGGAAAATCGCTTCCCTGGGTATTTATCCGGCGGTAGATCCGCTGGATTCGACTTCCCGTATCCTCGACCCGCTGATCATCGGCGAAGAACACTACAACTGCGCCCAAAGAGTGAAGAACATTCTTCAACGCTATAACGAACTCCAGGATATTATTGCCATCCTGGGTATGGAAGAACTTTCCGACGAGGATAAGCTGGTCGTACACCGGGCGCGGCGCGTGCAGCGTTTCCTCTCCCAGCCTTTCCACGTGGCCGAGCAGTTCACCGGTACCCCGGGCGTGATGGTTCCGATTGAAGAAACGATCCGCGGATTCAGTATGATCATGGATGGCGAAATGGACGAATACCCAGAGGCGGCATTCAACCTGAAAGGGAACATCGACGAAGTGATCGAAGCAGGGAAAAAGATGTTGGCAGAGGTTGCTTAGTCCCCTGGGAGGATTAA
Organism: Haliscomenobacter sp.; assembly: GCA_016707205.1. Lineage (GTDB taxonomy): Bacteria > Bacteroidota > Bacteroidia > Chitinophagales > Saprospiraceae > JADJPL01. Next base: position 435,210 of record JADJHZ010000002.1, read on the forward strand.
CCGCCTAAAAATTTGTTGATGGATATGATGAACTTAACGGTGCTGACTCCGGAACGCGAAATTTTTAAGGGGAAAGTGCAATCAGTAAAGGTTCCGGGCGTTTCGGGCCAGTTTCAGGTTTTACAAAACCACGCGCCGATTGTCTCTGCACTGGATTCGGGCGTGGTTGCCATTGTGACCGCCGTAGGCGAAAACCTGTTCTTCGATGAGGAGACGGGGACCTTGAAAACCATCGATGAGCCTGGAAAAATATTGAAATTCAAAATTTCCGCCGGGTTCATCGAAGTGCTCAACAACACGATTTCTATCCTGGCTCAGGGAGCCAAAGACGCCAACGGCAACGGCAAGAGATAACGTTTTTTTCGCACGGCGATACGGTTGCCGATCTGCCCGAAGGGGTACGCGCTTTGGGGGAAGCCCTTGCGCATTCATTCCAGTGATTCCAATTCTGCCAGATTGGAGGAAGTAGGGATAGCCAGGCGCTTTTCCATTTCCTCGAAAACGCACACCGCCAGCTTGGCGAATGCCGGCAGCTGGCGGGAAACGGACGCTTTGAGCGAGCTGCCGCTGGCAGCGCCGATGAAGGCCGCCATTTCTTGGTAACTCCAGCCCAGCGCGTGTTTCATGCTGCGGAAGCGCTGCTTCCATTCCGCTTCGATGCGCTGCTGCATGGTTTGGCGGATGTGGGCGAAGACCTCTGGCGGGTAATCCGATTGCTGGGTCAACTCGATGAAGCGCAGGATTATTTCCGCTTCGGTGGCGAAGGGGTTTTCCGCGAACGCATCGTGCCGGATCTTTTCGGCTACCAGCCGGAAGCCATCCCGGAAAAAGGCGGCTTTGCGTTCATCGGGCAACTGCGCATACCATTGTGCGTAGGCAAAATCAGCAGCTTCGCTGGCCTGTACGTTTTTAGAATAATCCATAGCGATCGAGTTGAAGGCGGGTAGCCCAGCGTTCAAGGTATTGTTTATTGAGGGAAGGTTCGTGCAGCAGAAATTTGATGTCCTCCAATTGTTTGGCGCTCTGGCTGTATTGGTACCACTTCAGCTTGGAAAGGATCAGGTCTTCAGGAGCCGAGATGTAACACCGGATACCCAAAAAATCCACTTCCCGGCGCCGTTCAAGAGCATAAAATCGTACTTGATGCCCGTTTCAAAATCGGTGAGGTTGAACAGGGTGCCCTGGCGTGCGCTTTCCTGAAAATGTTCCAGAAAAGGCATCCAATCCGGAAAGTGCCGGACGATCTTTTCGATTTGAGTAGCATACAATTGAACGACACAATCAATATCCGCCGTAAAGCGAAAGCGGTTGTAATAACTCATGGCAAATCCGCCTACGATCATGTAGGGGATGCGCTCAGCATGCAGAATATCCACGATTTTTTGAAGGCCCTTAGAGAAATTCATAGTCCAAAGTTAACAAATGTTTACCGTGTATTTTTTGTAACTGGGATATTTTTTACCTTGTCGCGTAGGTATAGCCGGCGCCGGATCCAGGTTTGAAGCCCTCGGTTTTGCCACTGGCGTCGGCCACGGAAGTGAGGCGGTTGGTACCGGCGGCGTAGGTATAGGCGAGGTTGTCGATCTGGCCGAAGTTGCACGTGCTTTGGATGAAGCCCTGGCGCTGCAGCGTGCCGATGTTGCCGCGCAGGTCGCTGATCGTGTGTCACTAATCACCAAAAGTGACGAAGAACCACTTTTGGTGATTAGTGACAGTAGGGCGCGGGGATGCGGAGAGGCTGGAGCGGGTGACTGCGGCGGTGCGGGAGTTGGAGAAGGGGGTGGGGATCCAAGAGCAATAGGTTTTGATTTAACCCAAATGCGCACAGGAAACTTTTTCCGGGAGGCGGCCGTTACTATAGGATCACGCGGAGTATAACACCAATACTTAATTGAACTTCATGGTAAAAACAATAACCATTGAAATCATCAATGAACGGGTTCTGAAGCTTTTAGAGGAGCTGGAACTATTGCAACTCATTCGTTTGCGCAAGGAAAAAACACAACCGCCCCCTATAAACTGGCAGGAACGATACAAAGGGGCGTTGTCCAAACAGCCCCTTGCGGAGGTAGATCATCAACTGAACGAACTTCGTAACGAATGGGAATAAAATACCTCTGGGATACGAACACGGCGATCTATTATCTGCAGCAGCACTTCCCTCTGAAGGCTGAACAATTCATGGATGAATCCCTACAGGAAGGCCCACCGTGTATATCGGCCATTACAGAGATTGAACTGCTTTGCTGGAAAACCGCTACCGAAAAGGATCTGGAGGTACTCCATCAGTTTATCCATGATGCCTATATGATTGAACTGGAACCTTCGATCAAACTTAAAACGGCTGAAATCCGCAAACAATATAAGATCAAACTTCCCGATGCCATCATTGCCGCCACTGCCCTGGTGTATGGCCTTGTCTTAATCACCCGGAATACCAAAGACTTTGGGCTTGTTCCAGAGCTCCAAGTTTTTGATCCGCATAGCCTCTAATCACTTCATCCGCGACCGCTACACCCGGGAGATTATCGAACAGCGCAATCCCTTCATCGAATCGCTGTTCCACCAGGGCATTATCATCAACATTCCGGCGCTGAGCCAAAAGCGGCGCGACGAGCTGGAGCTGCTGCTAAGCATCTTCGACCAGGCGAACCGGCAAGAAAACCATCATATTATGAATGTGAAAGAAATGGATTTTCCGGAAAAATTCCGGCCCATCATCCGGCGTTTACAGGCGGCCATCCAGGAAAAAGAGATCCAGGACATCATGACGGTGGAAGACGACTTCCTGTCTGAACTCAACGAATACGAAAACCGGATTGCGGAAGCGACCAAGCAAAAAGAAGAAGCGCAGCGCAAACAGGAAGAAGAACGAAAGCAAAAGGAGGAAGCGCAGCGTAAACAGGAGGAAGAACGAAAGCAAAAGGAGGAAGCCATAAAACTGCTGTTGAGCCTGGGCCTGCCCAAAGAGGAAATTGCCCGTAAACTGGGGCTTTCCCTGGAAGAACTCGAGGGGTTCGATGGCGTGGAGTGATCTTGTGTTACTAATCACCAAAAGGGGAGAAGGACTTCTTTAAGTTATTCCCTCCTCTCAATTCTATAATAATTTGAATACCCCTCTAAGAATTCTTCTTCAACCAAGTAAAAATTCTCGTCGGTAATTACAGAAGAAACCACTCGGTTGGCAATTCCTGTTGTTTTCCTAAATTTGAAAACGGATGCATATTTTTTGCCGCCTAAAAAAAAGTCATGAATTCTTCCTGTGAAACAGTAATGCGTAGAAGCAACGTCAAGCATAATTGGGTCATGATGTTCCCAGAATACGCATGAGTCCGTGTTTATCGTTAAATAGAGATCCGAGCCGCTATTTTTTATCATTTCCATTCTCGATTTTAAAATAAGCTCTTTCGACATTTGTAAATCCATGTTTCTCGAGTCCTGCTTATCCCACGGTGAAGAATCTTTAATGCTTTGCTTTAGCGTCAGGTAAGTGTACACCTCCACCATCCCATCGCCGTCCTTATCCGCAAATAGCAGCCGGGTGCTGCCGAGGTGGTCCCGCAGGGCGTACTCCTTGCGCCAGGAAGGGGTGTTGCTGCCGTCCACATTGAGATTGAAATACCGCCCCTCCTCGTGGTAGATCGCCTCGATGCGGAACGTGCCCGCAGCCGGCGTCTTGCGGTACTCGATGCCGCCGGAGTAGTCCTGCTCGTACTGCACCGTAGCGCCCTGCTTCACGATCTTGCGGAGCTTGTTGCCGGAAGCGTCGTAGATGATCTCGATGGTGTTACCCGAGCTGAACGTGATCAGCTTAGGCAAATTTAAATGATTATAGGTTATGCTGCTGATGCCTTTATACGGATCCGATTTCAGGTTGCCGTTGCCGTCGTACGTATAGCCGGCGCCGCTGCCAGGTTTAAAGCCCTCGGTTTTGCCGCCGTCTGAGATTCTCCCTTTCACCAGTTCCAAATCTTTCTGTACTTTCACCGCCGAAAGCATTGTTTCCCCTAAAACCCTGATCCTTATGGCTTCGCTTGGCAGATTTCTTTTTCTTGGCCTGATCCTTATTGGCGCCTTCGGCGCTTCTGCCCAGGTTATCGATCTGGCGCCTGCAAAACCCAATCCGCACGTTCATTACGACCGGCTTAAGCGGGTAGATGACTTAATGAACCGGTTTGTCCAGGAAAAGAAAATCCCCGGGGCGGTACTTTTGGTCCTGAAGGACGGGCAGGTACTCCGGCATCAGGCGTATGGTATGGACGATGCCGACGCCCCAAAACCGATGGTCAAAGAGGCCCTTTTTCGCATCGCCTCCCAGACGAAGGCCATCACGAGCGTAGGGATTATGCTGCTGATCGAAGAGGGCAAGCTGTTGCTGACGGATCCGGTGTCCAAATATATTCCGGAATTTGCGAAACCGGCGGTTCTGGATAAATTTAATCCTGCCGATTCCTCGTATACTACCGTTCCGGCCAAGCGGGAGATTACCATTAAGGACCTCCTGACGCATACGTCCGGACTGGGTTATGCCCAAATTGGCAGTCCGACGATGAATGCTATTTATGCAAAAAACCAGATTACAGCGGGGATTGGGGAGTTGAAGGCCAATCTGCCGGAAACGATGGCCCGACTGGGCAAGGCGCCCTTGGAGTACCAGCCGGGTACGCGCTGGAACTACAGTCTGAGCAGCGATGTGCTGGGTTATGTGATCGAGGTCGTTAGCGGAATGGGCCTGGAGGATTTTTTTCAACAGCGCCTGTTTACTCCCCTGGGTATGAAGGATACGTATTTTAATGTTCCAGCATCCAAACATTCCCGGTTGAGCGCCTTAAACACCCAGGACTCTCTGGGCAACTGGCACAAGATTCCCGATAGTTCGGAGTTTCCGGCTTCTTTTCCCAATCAAACGACCAACTACTTCTCCGGCGGCGCCGGACTGACCTCAACCGCCCTGGATTATGGGATTTTTCTTCAAATGCTTCTGAATAAAGGGATGTACGGAGGAAAAACCATCCTCTCTCCCCGGATCGTGGAGATGATGACCGTCAACCAGGCGGGGAAGCTCATGGGAGAAAGGCAGTTTGGGCTGGGTTTTGGTATTGTTCCCGAATCGGCGCCCGACGAGGTACAAAGCCCGGGAACGTTTTCCTGGGGCGGCGCTTTTGCGACCAATTATTGGGTGGATCCCCAAAAGAAGATCGTTTTTCAACTCATGACGCAGCAATACCCGGCAAGCCCTTATTTCGAGGAGTTGCGGGCCAAGCTGTCTGTGGCCATTTACCAAAGCCTGAAATAAGCAGACCGGACAGGTTACAACAGCACCTTTGCCTGCTGCATGCGTTCCTCAATTTCCCCGGCTTCGATGGGGATATGGCTCATCAGGTCGAGGGGGCCGTGGTCGGTCACCAGGATATTGTTTTCCAGCCGCACTCCAATGCCTTCTTCCCGGAGGTAGATTCCGGGTTCGCAGGTAAAGACCATGCCTTCCTGGATGGGGGCATGGCGGTCGGATAAATCGTGGACCGACAAGCCCAGGTGATGGGATACCCCGTGCATAAAGTATTTCTTGTAAGCCGGCATGTCGGCCGGTTGCTGCTGGATATCTTTTTCCGAAAGCACCTTCAGGTCGATCAATGCGCTTTCGACCATTTTAGCTACTTCTTTCTGGTAGTCTTCCAGCGTCGTTCCGGGGACCAGGAGCGGTTTGGCGTCTTCCAAAATGCGGTGCACGGCGTTGTAGACAGCTTTCTGGCGCTTGGTAAACCGCCCGTTTACCGGGATGGTACGGGTAAGATCGGATGTATAATTGGCATACTCCGCTCCAAAATCCAGGAGGAGCAATTCCTGGTCCTGGCATGCGCGGTTGTTCTTGATGTAATGTAAAATACAGGTGTTAGGCCCGCTGGCTACGATGGGCTCATAGGCGTGGCCGTTGGCCCCGTGCAGCAGGAATTCATGGGTGATCTCGGCTTCGAGCGCGTATTCCATCACTCCCGGCCGGACGGATTGCAGTATCCTTTGGAATGCTTTTCCGGTAATGTCGATCGCGTGCTGAATGAGCTCAATTTCGAAGGACGACTTCGTCATCATGAGCTTTTTGAGAATCGGTTGGGCCCGGTGGTATTTATGAGTAGGGTATTGCTCCATGAGCAGGCGGGCAAACCGCATATTTCGCGTGGGAAATGGGGGAATAAACCGTTCGTATTCTTCGGTGTTCAGGTAAATGCGCTTGGCTTGCAGGATGAGGTCGTGCAGGACGTTCGGCATGTCGTCGAGCCAGAAGACTTTTTCAATGCCGGAAATAGCCTGCGCTTCTTCCTTAGAAAATTTGGGGCCTTCCCAAACGGCCAAATGGTCGTTGGTGCGGCGGATGAAGGCCATTTCCTGGAACCCCTCGCGGATGCTGTCTGGAAACAGCACGACCACGGTTTCTTCCTGATCGAGCCCGGAGAGATAGAACAACCCGGCATTTTGTCGAAACGGATAGAACGTATCCCCTGACCGGGGCATTTGGTCGTTGGAATAGAAGATGGCAATCGACTCCGGTTGCATCTTGCGCATAAAGCGCTTCCGGTTATTGATAAACAACTCCGGATTGATTGCGCGGTATTTCATGGGTATATGACTTTATAGAGGCTAAATTAGCCTGAAGATCTGACTTTACCCAATTCGCGCGGGAAGGATTTGGAATTCACCGGATTTTGGATGGAATCGGCGTTTAGCGGATTTTGCGGTCAATTTCGACCAATTCAGCGGCATTGTAGTTGGGGAACCATTTAAACAGCTTTTCCCGGGCTTTTTTCCTGACGTCGTCATTGATATGGGCGGCAATAGTCACCAGTCCGAAACTCAGGATGCCAAGGTCGTCGGTGAAGCCGATGATGGGCGTTAAATCCGGCATAAAATCGATAGGCGCAAGCAGGTAACCCAAAACGCCAATAACGATATTTTTGGCCCAGAAGGGGGTCTCTTTTCTTCGGTAGGCAAAGTACATCAACAGGGCGGTATATACCGATTTTAACCCAATCCGCCGGGCGAAGCGCCCGAGATTTCCCCAGAAATTAGCTTCTGTAAAAAACCTGCGGTACCGGTCGAGTTTCCCTTTGACTTTTTCTAGAGGCAGTGGCTTCATAAGTGTACGCGAATTCGTTTAAAAGCATTCTCTGGGAACAAAATTAGGGGTAAAAAATAAATTTCGAAATGATTTTCTACGAAGGGCATAAGGGGCAGGGTGAAAACGGCTTTTCTACCGGGTTTCAGAAAGAATCTCCTCTACGGGGCCTGCGATCTCCAGACCAGCATGCCGGCCTTCTCCGGAGAAGACCAAACCGCCGTTTTCATACAGGCGCACCTGTACCGTTGCCTGAAGGCTTTCGTTTACTTTGCCAGTCATTTCCCCGCTGATAGGGGAACGCAGGGCCGTTCCTTCTCCCGGATAGGCGGTGATCTCCAGTCGGTAGCGCTTGTCCTGAAAAACGATCGCGACCGAGCCGTCCTGGAGCCTTGCTTCCATCCTGGCGCCGGTGTAGCTGGCAAACCGGAGAATCTTTCCTTTCCAAAGAAAACCGGAAATAAACCCGGTAAAGGAAGTACCCAGCCACGGGATTCTGGCCACGGAAGCCATGAGGGATACCGGGGTGTCGCTGTCAAAATGGTTAGACTGCATCCATATCCAGGAACTTGGGAAAGAAACGCCCCAGTCTTTTTCCATGTACCCCGTGCCTCCGGAAAAATCAATCGGCCCATCCGGCGTTTCCAATACGCCTTCGATGCGGTGATGCACGCTCAGCACTCCATGGTAGCATTCCATAAACGGAACAAAGCTATACCACCCCATGATACCTGGCGCATGCAGGTGCTTGGGCCAGGGGTGCAGGTTGGAAAACTGAAGTTGGCCCTTAACTTGGGGCAGATCGAGATGAATAGCGTGGGCAGAAAACTGGTTAGCCGCCAGGGTAACCTCGAAATGACGAGGATGCGCCTGGAATTCCCTGGCATCGAAGCGTTGGTAATGCGCTTTGTTCTTTTTCCCGTCAAACACCTGGATAAACGCATGGCGGCTTCCATCGGGTTCCATGCTGATCCCGGGAATAATCGCCAGGGCGTGCAGTCCTTCGCTGTCCACCAGCTTATAATACCATCCTTCGAAGTATTTTCGGGATTTGTTCCAGCCGTGATACATGGCGGGGTCCCATAAAGCGCGCCAGCGCTGCATGCTATTCATAAAAAATAATGGTTTAAAGACGCAGGCGGCTGAACCGGGCTACGATCACATCGAGAAATTGTTCCTTGAGTTCCTCGCTGAAAAAACTTTCCTGTACGATTTGCCGCCATGGGCCATAGGATTTTTTTATCTGGGCCAGGGTATAGTCAACCGCTTCTTGCGGTAAATCGAGCGCTTCTCGGCCGAGGTAGGTTACCAGGTCGGACCTGTCGAACTGCTGTTGCCGGTTATGGAGGCTTAATCCAATCTCTTTTCCTGTAGCGCCAAAAAGCAACAGGCTATTAAACAGAACAAGCGGCGGGGCGAGTTCTGTTTTCGGGCCGTCTGTTTGCAGGTTGAAGTCGCGGAGGGCTTGGGCTTCAAACCCGATAAGCCAGGAAAAAAGGAGCCGGAGGAAGAGTTTGCTTTTCTCTATCCTTGGAAAGGTGCATTCGCTGTGTATCCAATGAGCTAAAGATTCAACGCTGGTTTTTGCGGAAAGGGAGGCGGCTTCCTCCTGACGGGAGGAAGCATTGGACCAATCGCTGAGGGTTTTGGGAACAGCCACAAAGCAAGTGAGGGTCCCGTCGATATTGTGGAGCATGCCATGAAAGGGGACTTCCATTCCGACGACCCGGGCAAGCCGCAAGCACAGGTCGAGGTTTTCCGGAATTTGGGAATGTTGCCTGGAAGGAGGAAACAAAAGAAATGCCCCTTTGGATGCTTTAGCTTCCATGCGCTGCAGCTTGGGGTTGATGGCGCCGTAGCCTATCGGTACCGGCCAGCTTTGCGGTAGGGCAGGCAGGGCCGAAGCCCCCGTCAAGCTGCCTGGGTCAAAAGGCTCCAGATGGGTCAGCGAGCGGTGGAGTTTCTTAAGCCCTTTGGCGCTGTATTTTTCCGGGCTGCAGGTTTCGTAAGTGATGGGGCACTGGCTCATGGCTCGGAGGTATGATGGTCTGGTCGCGTGGCATTCAGGTAAGGGCTGCTGAGCGACAAGGAGATATTGAAAACCTTTAATATCTTCAGCAAGGTATCCAGTTGAACCGACGCTTTCCCGTGTTCGATGTCATAAACGACCGTTTTGCCAACCCCCGCCAGGCGGGCGCATTCAATACGGTTGAGCTTGCTCGCCTTTCGGTGGCGGCGGATCACTTCCCCGATTTGTTGTGCGTCCATTTTTTCTTGTTTAAACAGTAAATTTTGGTTAAAAATAATCTATTTTATTTATTATCAACATATTATTATTTTTTTACTGGAAAAGCAGTAATTTGCGGGCCTTTAATTCGTTGAAGGAGAAGAAAAAAACGGGCGCTGTCAGCCCCCCAAACGCATTTTTAGTGGTTTGAATAACTTCATGCGATTTAAATTTAGCACGTTCCCGGTTTCAAAAAGCCCGGAACGTCTTATACAGGGAGTTTAGTAAGTTGCTCAAAACGCCATGTTAATAAGCTTCCGGAAAAGAGGACGCTAAAAGCTATTGTTTGTCTATGTTTCGCAACCTGTGCCTGACCATATTTGGATTGTTTTGGGTGTTTTCTGCCTGGTCTCAGCAGCGGGAAGAACAGCTTTCCTATGTAGAGCGCTATGCCGGTCTGGCTGTTTGGGAAATGGAGCGCGCCGGAGTTCCTGCCAGCATCAAATTGGGCCAGGCCATTCTGGAATCGAGGTGGGGCACTACCGATCTTGCCCGTATTGCCAACAACCATTTTGGAATCAAGTGCGGCGGCGTATGGGAAGGGCTCTCCTACATGAAAGAAGATGATGACTACGATGCCCGGGGAAATTTGATTCCTTCCTGCTTCCGGCGGTATGAGTCTGCGGAAGCTTCTTTTGTAGCGCATTCCGAATTCCTGAAAGACCCTTTGAAATCTGACCGGTACGGATTTCTTTTTGATCTCGATCCGAGAGATTACAAAGCCTGGGCCCGGGGATTGAAGAAAGCCGGGTACGCCACCGACAAGGATTACCACCACAAGCTTATCCGGATCATTGAGAGTTTGAAGCTTTTTCAATACGACCGCATCACTCAGGAAATCATAGACGCGATTATTGCCGGAATAGAACAGGGGGGAACCGCGTCGCAGCTGTCGCATCTTCCGGGGATCGAACCGGCCATCATTTACCGTTTTCGCAAATCCCAGCCTGCCCTGGCGCCGCTTCCGGTTTTGATGGTAAATCGTCTCCGGGGCATTCAGCGGACGGTAAAAGAGGGGCAGCAAGGAACAACATCCCTTCCTGTGGGGGAACTGTTCACCTATCGTGCGGCCACCGACCATCCCGTTCGGTTGTTGAAGACTCGCCCGCCCGTAGTTGCCGGCCCCGAGCGGAGCAGCTACCGGGGTAAGGAATCCTGGCACGTCGTCCGGCCCAATGAACTCATGGCGGATATCTCCCGGCTCTACGGGCTCAAACTCAAAGCGCTTTATCAAAGAAACTTGATTCCGGACAGCAGCGAGGTTGCTGCCGGGGAGCGGATCAAATTAAAAGGCAATCCGGTGGATATTCGCCCGTTGCTTCGCCCGGCATTACCATCGGCAGAGGCTGTTCCTGCCTTCGTTCCGGGCTATTCGGCGCCGGGTTCATTAAAAGCAGATCCATTCTCCGCGCCAATATCCGGGGGGGGCAGTCAGGTTAAGAACACCCCTCCTAAACCCGTCGGGCTTACTCCGCCTCAGGGCGCCAAACCTTCGCTCGAACCCATACAGTCTCCTGATAGCTCCGGTGCGGAAGGAGGTCTCAAACCCAGCGCTACCCCTTGGGCCGGGTCGGAAACGACAGGAGAAAAACCGGTTTACCACGTAGTAAAAATCGGGGAAACACTTTGGTCTATTGCCCGCCAATACGGAAAGTCGGCCGAGGATCTGATGCTGCTGAACGAAATGAAAGCCCAGACCATCGTCGCCGGCATGGCGATCCGGGTTCGATAATAGACCCGTCGCAACAAGTCTATTAAAGTTTGCGCCCGGTTCATTTGCTAAAATCCGTTCAAAGTGCCACTTTTGGAGTGGTTTTCGCAACCGGTGTCGGGCACGCGTAACGGCACAGCCACCGAAAAAAATTAACCTTATGGGCAAGATCAACCTGCTGGTGTCCTTATCTTTTTGGATCGGACTGCTATGGATTCAACCGGTGCGCAGCCAAAGTTATGCTTTTGGCCTGAAGGGTGGGCTCACCATCGCTACCCAGAAATGGGACAACAGCTTCCAGCGCGATCCGCTGTTCCGGCAGCACGCGATCCTGTTTATTGAGTCGGTTGAGGAAGATCAGCCCTTTGCGCTCTTTGCCCAAGGGGGGTATCACGTCAAAGGAAGCGCTATCCGGACCTACCGTTCGGTATACACTCAGCCCGATGGGTCTATGGTCGAGGTGCCTTCGTTTACTACCCCCTTTGTTTTTAATAACTTGTCCCTTACCCTGGGCGCCAAACAAAAATTCCCCTTCACCGGGCAGAAAAAACTCTACTACCTTTTTGGGATTCGCGGCGATTACACCGTAAGTACCAAATTGAGGCCCGACAATCTGGCGAATAACTACCTCTTTTCCATTTACCCGTTTGAGGAGTTTGTCAACGAATTCAATTATGGGGCAACCGTAGGCGGGGGCATAGAACTCCCTTTTACCGAGTTAGTCGGCCTGGTGCTCGAACTAACCGTAAATCCCGATTTTACTAAGCAGTACAATCAACCCATTATCCGGAATGTGATCAACCCAAACCCGTTCGGTGGCTCCAACCTGATCGATATCCCGGAACGCCAGATCGTGAATACCACCTTTGAGGTCACCCTCGGCTTCCGGTTTATCAATAAAATTGTGTATATTGATTAAATTAGATGTTAGACGTTAGAGGTTGGATGAGCAGCCCCATTTGAATGAACAATTTTTTAATCATTTGATTGTCCGTATTTTGAAAAATATTCCCTTAATCCCTAATCCCTAATCCCTATTCCCTAACGTCTAACGTCCAACCTCTAAATCATGGTTTTACATAGCAAAGATCTGGTCAAAAAGTACGGCCCGCGCACTGTCGTCCAGGGCGCCTCCATCCAGGTGAACCAGGGGGAAATCGTGGGATTGCTTGGCCCCAACGGGGCAGGGAAAACCACGACGTTTTACATGGTCGTGGGGTTCATCAAGCCAAATGAAGGCCAGGTATTTCTGGATGAACAAGAGATTACGGCTTACCCCATGTACCAGCGGGCGAGAAGAGGGATTGGGTATCTACCCCAGGAACCTTCCGTGTTTCGCAAGCTTACCGTGGAAGACAACATTCTGGCGGTACTGGAGATGACGGATATGCCCCGGGCCGAACAAAAAATGAAGCAGGAGGAGCTGATCGAAGAATTTGGGCTGCAAAAGGTACGCAAAAGCCGGGGCGATACCCTCTCCGGAGGAGAGCGGCGGCGAACAGAAATTGCCCGTGCCCTGGCTACCAACCCCAAGTTTATCCTCCTGGACGAACCCTTTGCCGGGATTGACCCCATCGCCGTAGAAGACATCCAGTACATCGTCGCCAAACTCAAAACCAAAAATATCGGCATTCTGATCACCGACCACAACGTGCAGGAAACCTTATCGATTACCGACCGGGCCTACCTAATGGTGGACGGCAAAATCCTGAAGTCCGGGACAGCGGAAGAACTGGCTTCCGACGAGCAGGTTCGGAAGCTGTATCTCGGCATGCAGTTTGAATTGCGCCGGAAAGTGATTGACCTTTCGTAACGGAAACAAGATGGCATCAAACAAATTTCGCCTGGGGTTCTCCCCCGTTCAGCGTGGTGTCTCGGTATGGTTTGGGGCTGTTTTCCTGGGGTTAGGAATGGGCGCTACCTCCTGCTCGGAACCGCCGCCGCTCAAACTGACCTTAAGCCAGCGCGAAATGGCCGACACCCTCTACCTCGAAAAGGTAAAAACGCTCGGTCCTCAGCTCGACAGTCTTTGCGCTGCCAACCGGGAAGAACGCCTGGCCCGGGCGGTAGATTCCATTCTGAACGTTCGCCGCTCCGAAGAAGCCGAACTCCGGGCCAAGTATAAACAACCCGGATTTCCAACGCAGTAAATTCCTTTTCTGTCTTTTTTATCTAAACCGTCAGGTAGTATGCGCGTACGGATACCCCACTTTTTAAAAACCATGATCCCGATAAGCTTGCTCGTATTTTCCCTGAGCGGATGCCTTACCCGGGAGGAATACAGCCAGGAAGATATCCAAGTCTTGATTGATGAGGAAGTGGAAAAAAAAATGGAGCAGTTCACCTCCACCAAATTGGAACGGTGCCGGGAAGAACTGATCGCCGAAGCCAGCCGGATTGCCGATTCCATTCTGATCGACGAAGCCTATTTCGAACGGGATACTTTTCTGCGACCGATGAAGCCCGAAAAACCGGAAAAACCAAAAATTAAGATCTTAAAAGACACCACCGCGCTCCGCCAGTTGTTCGACCCCCGGAAAGTAGCTGAAAATGAGCGGGATACCACCGGAAAATAATTGTTTTTTCCACACGGGAATCCAAAAAAAAGCTCAATTTTGTGCGTTTTTATAGTTCAGGGAAACCTGCGGCGTTCTAAGTAAAGAAACACCCAAGATTATTAAAAATACATGTCCATGCACTCCATTGATATTGAGGCGATCAATCAGCAAATCTACCTGGATAGCGCATTTATAACGCAGTTGCAGTCCCAAACATCGGGCATCATTGTAGGCCAGGAGGCCATGCTGGAGCGCTTGCTCCTTGGTTTGCTCACCCGGGGCCACGTGCTGCTGGAAGGCCTTCCCGGACTGGCAAAAACATTGGCGATCAAAACCCTGGCCCGGGCGATCGACGCCAAGTTCAGCCGGATCCAGTTTACCCCCGACTTGCTCCCTGCCGATGTGATCGGGACGATGGTTTACAACCCCAGCCGCAATGAATTCTCGGTGCGCAAAGGCCCCATTTTTGCCAACTTTATCCTGGCCGATGAGATCAACCGCGCTCCGGCTAAAGTGCAAAGCGCCCTTCTGGAAGCGATGCAGGAACGCCAGGTAACCATCGGAACCGAGACGTTCCGCCTGGAAGAGCCTTTCCTGGTGCTGGCTACCCAAAACCCCATCGAACAAGAAGGCACCTATCCTCTGCCTGAAGCGCAGGTAGACCGGTTCATGCTCAAGGTGAAAATCGGCTACCCCACCCGGGAGGAAGAGCGGGAAATTATCCGGCGGAATTTGGCTGATGATGCCCTGGGGGAATCGGTTCAGCCCCTTGTCCACCCAAATGACATTCTCCGCGCCCGAGAATCCGTCCGCAAAATTTATATGGACGAAAAAATTGAACGCTACATCATCGATATCGTATTTGCGACCCGCAACCCTTCGGATTTTGGGCTTAAAAACCTGGAAGGCCTGATCAGCTACGGAGGATCGCCCAGAGCCAGCATCAACCTGGCATTGGCAAGTAAAGCGTACGCGTTCCTGAAACGGAGAGGCTATGTGATCCCGGAAGACGTGCGCAATATCTGCCATGATGTGCTGCGCCATCGCATCGGCCTGACTTATGAAGCCGAAGCGGAAAACATTACTCAGGAAGACATTATTCACCGGATTTTGAATGCGGTAGAAGTGCCTTAATCTGATTTATCCCACGTTCAGAACCCGCATGGGCATGGAAACCAGCGAATTGCTGAAAAAAGTTCGGAAAATAGAGATTAAGATCAAGGGCCTGAGCCGGCACTTGTTCTCCGGGGAATACCATAGCGCGTTCAAAGGCAGGGGAATGTCCTTCAGCGAGGTGCGAAGCTACCAATACGGGGACGACGTGCGCAATATCGACTGGAACGTCACCGCCAGAACAGGCGAACCCCACGTCAAAGTCTATGAAGAAGAACGCGAGCTCACCGTCATGCTGTTGGTGGATGTTAGCCGTTCGGCTTTCTTCGGGTCGGTGAAGCAGTTCAAGTCGGAAATGATCACCGAAATTTGCGCGCTCCTCTCGTTTTCGGCCATTACCAACAACGATAAGGTGGGGTTGATCCTGTTTACCGACCAGGTTGAGCTGTTCATTCCCCCCAAAAAGGGCAGATACCATATTTTGCGGATCATCCGCGAGCTCATCGATTTTCAGGTAAAAGGAAGATCGACGGATTTGGGAAAAACGCTCGAATACTTCCACCATGTGATCAAAAAACGCAGTATTTGCTTTGTTCTGAGCGATTTTTTGACTGCCGGGTACGAAAATGCACTCCGGGTGGCTGCCCGCCGGCACGATGTGATCGGCGTGCGCATTACGGATGTCCGGGAGGAAACCCTTCCCGACATCGGCTTGCTGCCCGTGGAAGATGCCGAAACGGGAAAAACGGCTTGGCTGGACACCAGCTCCGAACGCGTCCGGGACCAATATGCCCGCCGTTTTGAGGACTCCTCCAGGTATTTCAAAGGCACGTTTCTCAGATCCGGCGCGGATACGATCGATATTCGAACGCATGAATCGTATGTTCATGCGTTGTTGAATTTTTTTCAAAAACGGGCAGGTAAATGAGGGCAGGTATCGTTCGGTTCTTACTGGCAGCTGTTGCCGGGTTGGGGCATGCCGCCGCCTTAGGGCAATACCAGGCGGAAGCCCTGCTGGACAGTACGTCGATCCTCATTGGAGACCAGGTGCAGTTCCGGGTGAAGATGACCCTCCCTGCTTCGGCCCGGCTCCTGAAAATCGGAGTGGATACCCTGAAGCAGGTACCCGGTTTGGAGCGGTTAAAGGCTTCTCCCATCGACTCCTTTTTGTCGAACAACGCAGTTCACTACGAGCAGTCCTTCGTTTTGACGGCATTTGATTCCGGATACTACCGCCTTCCTCCTATTCCTGTTGAACTGCTGGATAAAGGACAGGTGCGTCAGGTACTGACCAACGACCTGGCATTGAGGGTACGCACCATTCCGGTGCAGCCGGATTCTACCCAGCTTCAACCGATCAAAGACATTATCCGGGAACCATTGAAAGTCCGGGATTTTTGGCAGCTCGGAGCGGGAGTCGCGGTGTTGTTCTTGCTGTACTGGATTTGGTATCGCTTTTTGCGAAAAAATCGGTCTTCTGCTCAACCGGAAACCACGTTGGCGCCTTCCAGGGCGCCCGAAGAAGTCGCCCTGGAAAAGCTGGAGGAACTAAAAGCTTCCGGATTGCTTGAACGGGGCGAGTTTAAAGCGTATCAATCCGAACTGACCTACCTGTTCAAGGAATACCTGTCTAACCGGTTTGAGTGCAATGCCCTGGAGGCGACAACCGACGAGATCCTGGACTTACTTCCCGGCCTGGGACTGTCGTATGATTGGAGCGAAGTATTGAGCGCGCTGTTGCGAAAGGCCGATCTGGTTAAATTTGCCAAAGCAACGTTGTCTTACGGGGATCACGAGCAAGCATGGGAGACGGTTTACCGGTTGGTTATGGAAACCCGAAATAAGGAAGAGGTTGCTGAAGAGGCAGACCTCAAGGAAATGGAAACGAACGATAGCGAATGATCTTACTGGCGTTTTTTATCGGCGATTTGGAATTCAAACACCCGGTGTTCCTGGCGCTGTTTCTGGCGCTGGCGCTGGCGTATTGGGGCTATATTCGCTTTTCGGGAAAGCGCCTGCCCTTGTTCCGCTTGTCTTCGCTTTCCGGGCTGGAAGCAGGCCCTACCTGGAGAACTCGGGTCCGGAGCACGTTGCCCTGGATCCGGCTGCTTGGACTGTCTGCCCTGATCCTGGCGCTCGCCCGGCCCCGGCAGACGCTTCGGGAAGAGCGCATTAAGGCGGAAGGGATCGACATCCTGATGGTCATGGACTTGTCCAGCAGTATGCTGGCCCAGGATTTTAAACCCGACCGGCTGGAAGTGAGCAAACGGGTCGCAGCGGCGTTTGTGGACCGGCGGCCCTACGACCGGCTCGGATTGGTCGTTTTCTCGGGGGAAGCATTCGCCCAGTGCCCGCTCACCACCGACCATGCGGTGATGAAAATGTTCCTTTCCGAACTCCAATGCGGGACATTGGAAGACGGCACCGCGATCGGGATGGGCCTGGCTACGGCAGTGAACCGGATCAAAGACAGCGCCTCGAAGAGCAAAGTGATCATTTTGCTCACGGATGGCGTCAATAACTCGGGGTATATCAAACCGGCTACTGCGGCGGAAATTGCGAAACAATTCAATGTCCGGGTATATACTATCGGCGTTGGAACCATCGGCGACGCCCTGACCCCCGTGAGCCGGCGAAGCGACGGGCAGTATATTTTCGGGTTGGCCCGGGTGGAAATCGACGAAGAACTCATGCGGCAAATCGCCCGAATGACCGGCGGAAAATATTTCCGCGCTACGTCCGAAGAGGGGTTGGAAAAAATTTACCGGGAGATCGACGGACTGGAAAAAACCGAGATCGAAGTAACGACCCTGAAACGATATAGCGAGGCGTTCCGGATCTTTGCCCTGGCGGGCTTGTTCCTGTTGTTGCTGGAGCTGGTTTTGAGACAGACGGTAGTCCGGACGATTGCGGATTAGATGGGGGGGACGGAGGCACGAGGCTGGGGCCTCGCGCCAGGGGGTAGAGGCGGAGCCTGGCGCTTAATTGGACGGAAAAAATAGATCAAAAATATCTTCTGGATGTTCCGATTTGAGGAAGCGGGTTATTTGTACTTTTTCGTTTTATTGGCGGTTCCTGTCGTACTTTTTGTGCTGTCGGGGATCGTCAGGAGGCGAAGGCTTGCGCGGTTTGGAGCGGAGGACCTGGCCGAACGCCTGATGCCGGGAAGGTCGATCGCCAGAACGCGGATCAAGCTTAGCCTTTGGCTGGCTGGA
Source organism: Haliscomenobacter sp. (assembly GCA_016707205.1). Classification (GTDB taxonomy): domain Bacteria; phylum Bacteroidota; class Bacteroidia; order Chitinophagales; family Saprospiraceae; genus JADJPL01. The sequence goes on from JADJHZ010000002.1 coordinate 453,205, forward strand.
TTGACGCTGCTGGTCGGGGCATTAGCCAACCCGCAGTGGGGAACTAAACGCGAGGCGGTAAAAAGCAAAGGAATCGACCTGTTTCTGGCGCTGGATTTGTCGCAGAGCATGCTGGCGGAAGACTTGGCGCCCAATCGCCTGGCCCGGGGGCTTCGGTTTTCCCAGGATTTGGTGGAAGCGGTAAAGGGAAACCGCATCGGCCTGATCCTTTTTGCCGGGAACGCTTATTTACAAATCCCCCTCACCGCAGACTATGCGGCGGTGGGTTTGTTCTTACAAAGCGCCCACCCTTCCATGCTTCCGGACCAGGGTACGGCAATCGGAGAAGCCCTTGCGCTGGCAGGCAGGTCTTTTCCCAGGGAAAGCAAGTCCAACAAGGCGGTGGTCATCATCAGCGACGGAGAAAACCATGAAGAAGACGCCCTCCGGGAGGCCCGCGCGATCCGGTCAAATGGCGCTGTGGTTTTTACGGTGGGGGTAGGAACGACGGAAGGGAGTTTCATCCCCTTTGAAGCGGATGGGCAGAGGGATTATAAACGCGACGAAACCGGGGCCCCGGTCCGGTCTGCGCTGAATGAATCCATGCTTAAAGAACTGGCCCGTGCAGGAGATGGAGCGTATTATAACCTGTCGTCCGGGGCCGAACCGGTTTTGGAGGCCTTGCGCATACAGCTCGACCGCATCGAAAAAAGAGAGATGGAGCAGCGCATTTTCAGCGAATACGAAAGCTATTTTCAGCTTTTTCTTGGAATAGCCTTTCTGTTTTTTATCCTGGAGATGCTGATTGGGAGCCGCCGTAAACAAAGGGAAAGCGCATAAAAAAAGGTTGCTATGAAACCGGATACTTACTTTTTAATGGGAATCACGATCCGTGGATTGGTCCGGCCGGCCCGTTTTTGGGTTCTTGCTTTCGGACTTCTACCCTTGGTATCGTTTTCCCAGCCGGCTCACCAGGAGTTAAGGGAGGGAGACAAAAACTACCGGAAGGAGGATTTTCCCAAAGCCGAAGAATCGTACCGCAAATCCTTAACCGAACAAAGCACGCTGAATGGCCGCTTCAATCTGGGGAATACCGTATACCAGCAAAAAAGGTGGCCGGAAGCGGTAGAGCATTTCTCCCAGGCAGCCGAAAAAGCCAAAACGAGCCAGGAGAAAGCGGCGGCCTACTACAACCTGGGCAATGCGCACTATCAAATGGGAGAATACCCCAAAAGCATCGAAGCCTATAAAAATGCGCTCCGCCAAAATCCTGCCGATATCCAGAGCAAACATAATCTGGCCCTAGCCATGCGCAAACAACAGGAACAACAGCAAAAGCAACAACAACAAAACCAGCAGAACCAAAATAACAACCAGCAGCAGCCCCCACCGCCTCCCTCCCCGCAAAAGCAAAATCAACAACCCCAGCAAAACCAGGAAAACGAGAACCAAACGCCTCCTTCTTCACCGGAGCCCCAAGCTGGGGAGAACACGCAGCCCCTGAGCCGGGAGGAAGCGGAAGCCTTGCTGCGCATTGTGGAAGGCGAAGAAAAACGGGTGCAGTCCAAGATGCGAAAGGATCAAGGAAATAAACCGATCAAATCAAAAAAAGACTGGTAACCAAACTCCTGCGCTGGGTTCGTTGTTTTGAAAAGGTACACCCAAAAAGTAAAAAACCGGATACCATGAAACCGCTTGGCTTAATACTCGTCTTGAGCATTGTTGGCGCCGCCGGCGTATGGGCCCAAAAGGCGCCGGCCTTTTCCACGCATCTTAGCCAGGATTCCGTCCTGCTGGGGCATTATCTCAAGGTTTCCTTTACGCTGGAACATGCCGATGGGCGAACGTTCACGCCTCCGGATTTCGGACCGGAGATCGAAGTGCTTTCCGGCCCGAATTCTTCCTCGTCGTTTTCCATGATCAATGGAGAAAGTACCCAGAAAACGAGCTATCATTACCTGATCCGCCCTATGGCTACCGGCTCGTTTACCATTCCTCCCGCCCGAATTGAGGCGGACGGGAAAGCGCTTTCTACCCCGCCGGTGGAATTCCGGGTCTACCCTAATCCGGACGATCTGCCTCAGCCTTCGATGAACGAGGAGGACCATTTTTTCGAAATAGATCTTGGAGATATGTTTCAAGGGTTCCCTTTTCCCCAACCGATGCCCCAGGATACCTTGAAAAAGAAACGAAAAACGGTGAAGATTTAAAGTGAAAAGCCTGGACCGTCGAATGCAACCCAAAATCCTTCCTGCTCTGTTTTTCTTTTTGCTGGGCCTTTCCACTGCGGTCGCAGCGCAGCGCAGAGTTGCTCAATTTGAAGCATTTACCGATACGGAAGAGCTATTTTTAGACAGTTACCTGGAGCTGAATCTGGTCTTGCGCAATGGAGAAGGCACGGATTTTTTTCCACCTGATCTGAAAGACTTTCGGATCATCTCCGGACCATCCCGCGGGGCCAGCACAACGATCATCAACGGGCAGGTGGATATAGAAATGCGCTTTTCGTACACCCTCCAACCCCGTCGCCTGGGTAAACTGCAAATCGGAGCGGCCTCCATCAAAGTCAATAACCGTACCCTGCGAACCCGGCCCATTTCCATCTCCGTGATCCAGGGAAGTAAACAGAAAAAAGGCGCCGGAACAGGGGAGGAATATTTCGTCCGGGCAGAGCTCAGCAAGACGCAGGCCTACGTCGGCGAACAGGTACGTCTGGACTACAAGCTCTACACCCGGGTGGAGGTCCAGAATTACAACATGATAGAGGAGTCGGGTTACCTCGATTTTTATGCTGAAGACTTTCAACGCATCGATGGCCAGGTGCGTAAAGAGATCATCAACGGAAGGGAATATTATACCCGGGTTTTGAAAAGCCTGGCGCTCTATCCGCAAAAGACCGGCACGTTGCGTATCGATCCGGCTTCTCTGCAGCTAGGCATTCTCGCAGAGGATCCCAGCGAATCCTTTTTTTTGGGTGGCGATATACGCCGGGCTGCGGCCCTGACCGAGCCGGCAGCACTTCGCGTGGCGCCGGTCCCGGACAATCCCCCTGCTTCGTTTTCCGGAGCGGTGGGCAACTTTTCCATGCAAGCGCTCCTTAACCGAAATACGGCTACTACCGACGATATGCTTACCCTTCAGATGGCCGTTATTGGAGACGGAGACCTGAAGCGTATTGAAGCCCCTGTTTTATCTGTTGGCGATTCGTTTGAGGTATACGAGGCGAGGGTGGTAGAAGAAATCTATTCCGAAGAAGTGAACCGGCGGGTGGGCCGAAAAGTGTTCGAATACCTGCTGACGCCTACGGCGAGCGGAACCTATTCCTTTCGGCCTCAGTTCAGCTATTTTTCTCCGGAAGAGAACCGGTTTATTACCTTGTCGGATCAGGTTTTCGACCTGACGATCCGTCCCGGATCCCGAAAATCGACCTTTGATCCCGGCAGTTTGCCCAGTAAATCCGGGGAAGCGCTTCAACCCTTGAAACGGGTTCAGTCTCTTGAGAAGGGAGGGAAGCCGCTGCTGGAGCAGCCCCTATTCCTGACGTTTCTCTTTTTACCTTTTTTCCTTGCCGGAGCGGTATTGGTGGCAGGCAAAACGCGCCGTTCTGAAAAATGGAGCGAAGCCGAACAGCAAAAAAAGAGGCGCCAGGTCGCGCTGGAGCAGTTGAAAGAAGCGGCGCGCCACAAGGACGGGAAGGACAGCCGGGCGTTCTACCAGGCTATTTCCAATGGCATCCTTAAATACGCCACCCAGCGCCTGCAGATCCCTCTGGCACAGCAAACCAGGGAGGAAATCCTTCGCAAGCTTGCCGAACGCGGCATGGATGTGCAGCGTATCGGCGAGGTCAGGGATATTTTCCAGCAATGTGAGATGGCGCTCTATGCAGGACAAGCGAATACGGAGCACATCAACCAGACCTACGACCAAGCCCTCGATCTTCTCGAAGCGCTGGAGCGGGTTTTGGGCAAACGTTAAACGGGTTCTCCTGTGAAATCGAGGATATCTTCGATATAGGTGCGGTGGTTGGCCAGCCGGGGTACTTTGTGTTGCCCGCCCAGTTTGCCTTTGGCTTTAAGCCAGTTTAGGAACGAACCCTGCGGAAGCGCCCGGAGTTTAAGCGGCGCCAGGGCCATGTCTTTGTACCGTTTGGCTTCGTAATCCGAGTTCAGGTGCTGCAGGTTTTTGTCCAATGCCAGGGCAAAGGCTTCGATATCCCCGGGCGCTTTTTCAAACTCGATCAACCACTCGTGCCCGCCTCGTTTCCCCGACTGGAAGTATACCGGCGCCACGGTATATTCCTTGACCGTTGCCTGCATCATCAGGCAGGTCTGGGCCAGGGCCTGGTCGGTGTTCTCCACCATGACTTCCTCCCCAAACGCATTGATGTACTGCTTGGTCCGTCCGGTAACTTTAATCCGGAAAGGCTGGAGCGACGTAAACATAACCGTGTCGCCGGGCAGATAGCGCCAAAGACCCCCATTGGTACTGATGACGATAGCGTAGTTTTTTCCGGTTTCCACTTCCGCCAGGGAAACGGTTTGAGGGTTGGGGTTTTCCCATTCCGTCATCGGTAGGAACTCGTAAAAAATGCCGTTGTTGAGCAAGAGCAGCATGCCTTCCCCATGCAAATCGTCCTGTACGGCAAAAAAACCTTCGGAGGCATTGTATACTTCCTGAAAGTTTACCGCACCGGAGGGGAAAAATTCCTGGAATTGCTGCCGGTACGGGGTAAAACTGACCCCGCCATGCGTATACACCTGAAAATTGGGCCACACTTCCAGCATGTGGTTTTTGCCGGTGATTTCGAGGATGCGGCGGAAAAGCACCACCGTCCAGGTGGGTACGCCGCCGATCAGGACGATGTCTTTTTCCCGGGCGCCTGCCTGGGCGAGAAGCTCCAGTTTCTGCTCCCACTCCGGGAGCAGGGCGGTTTTGCGGTCGGGGATAAAAAAGGGCCGCCCTGCCCAGGGCATGTGATCGATCATGATCGCCGAAACATCTCCTGTCATGGTCGACGGATACGCTTCAAAGCGGGAGAGGCTACCTCCCATGAGCATGGTTTTGCCGTCGAACTGCCGGGCGTCGGGCCGCTGATGGTAAAAGAGCGTCATGGTATCCCAGGTACCCCGGATATGGCAGCGCCGGAGGTTTTCCGGCGGCACCGGGATGAATTTGCTTTTGGCGCTGGTGGTGCCCGACGATTTGGAAAACCATTTGATGCGGCCCGGCCAAAGTACATGCGGCTCGCCGTGCATCATGCGCAGGATATAGGGCTTGAGGTCTTCGTAGTCGCAAAGCGGAACGGCTTTCCGGAAATCGTCCTGCGTTTTGATTCTCCCAAATTGATGGCGCTGGCCCCATTCCGTGTCCCGGGCTTTAAGGATCAGATTTTGCCATTGCGCCTGCTGGGCGGAAAACGGATGTTGCAGCACCTCCTGCATCCGCTGGTACCTCCAGGCATAAAACCGGCGAAAAAGCTGATTGACCATTTTCCTCATAACGGCACCCCTGCCCTGTTGTCCCGGGTAGCAGGTTCCTCAAATTTAAATAATTCGGGGCATTTGGAAGAGGTGGCTGGGGAAAAAGGTCCATTGGGCCTGGCGGAGACAAGGAGGGCAGGGGAAGTTAAAGGGCCCGGCTGCGCTTCGTCAAAAATCTCGGAGGCCGTCGTGCAGGTTCTGTAGATCGCTCTTGGCTTGCATAGGAAAGAGCGATCCGGTTTCGAGCAATACGCAGGGAGACCTGGCGGGCGGCCATGGGTTTTTTATGTAATTTCAATAGTTGAGTATAGGAATTGCATAGTTATTTGAAATCATGCTCGCATCCGCTTAACCTCATACCAATAAAAGACATCTCCGAAACTGCTGCCCTGAGGATTCGGTTTCGACTTCCTCCCCCTCCCTCCCTTTTATCCCTCCTCCCCCAGCCATTCGTAAAAATTATCGCGGTGGATAAGCTGAAGTTCATGCTCGGGATACGCCTGGGTAAACGTTTTGGAGAAGGAGGCTTTGGCTTTGGGCGACCATTTCATTTCGTACGCCCACATCTTGCCGTCACGTTCTTCGATATAGTCGATTTCCTGTTGGTCCTGGGTGCGCCAGAAGAAGGTATTGGCGTGCATTCCCCGGTAGTGCAGCGCTTTTTTGCGCTCGCTGATTAGCCAGTTTTCCCAAAGGGCGCCAGCATCCTGGCGCAGTTCCAGAGGTTGAAACTGCGCGATAACGGCATTGCGCAGGCCGTTGTCGTAGAAGTATATTTTGCGCTTGCGCTTGAGTTCCTTGCGCAGATTCCGGCTTAGAGGAGGAAGCCGGAAAATGATGAACGTCTGTTCGAGGAGGGTAATGTAGTTTTCGACGGTCTGGTTGTCGAGGTCCACGATTTGCCCGAGTTCGTGGTACGATACCTCGTTGCCCACCTGATAGGCCAAGGCTTGCAATAGGCGGGTAAGTTTTTCCGGTTTCTGGATGCGTTCCCACATCAGAATGTCTTTGTACAAAAACTATCCATCAATTGGCTCAGCACTGCCTGCTCCTCGCCCGGATGGTTCGCCACTTCGGGGTAGTAGCCGTATACAAGTCGTTCGGGAATGCGTTTGTACTCTTCAACAAAACCGTGATGTGCCTCCATCTCCACATACGAAAGGGGGAACAGATGATAGGCCCATTTGCGGCCGGTGAGGGGTTCGTTGACGCGATTGGCCAGTTCGAAGGCGGAGGAACCAGAGGCTACTACCTGTACCTCGGGGATCTGGTCGGTTATTAGTTTGAGCTTAAGTCCGATGTCGGCGATGCGCTGAGCTTCATCGAGTACCAGAATCTTGCTGTCGCCCAAAATACGTTTCCATTTGAGGGTGGTGACCTCCTCCAGCAGCAGGCGCGTTTCCGGATCGTCGCCATTAAGCCACTTCACGTCGGGCTCGCCGTCGAAAAGGGCGTGCAGCAGCGTGGTCTTGCCCGTTTGACGCGGCCCCATGAGCAATATGGCCTTTCCCTTAAAAAGCCGCTCGCGGATACGTTGTTCCAGTATGCGTTGGATCATTTTTTTGCGATTACATTCGCAAAAATAACGGTTTTTTTGCGAATGTAATCGCAAAAACATGCTTATTGGCCAGCGAAGCATTCCATTGGGGAAGAAACCTACCCTTTCATCTTCAACTCGTGCACCAGGAACTGTCCGGTATAGCTTTCGGATACCCTGGCTACTTCCTCAGGGGTGCCGGCGCAGACGATGGCGCCGCCTTTTTTGCCCCCTTCGGGGCCGATATCGATGAGGTAGTCGGCTACTTTGACGACGTCGAGGTTGTGCTCGATCACCAGAACGGTGTTGCCGCGGTCTACCAACTTGTTGAGCACCTCCAGGAGGTGGCGGATGTCTTCAAAATGCAGGCCGGTGGTGGGTTCGTCGAGGATATAGAGGGTTTTGCCGGTATCTTTTTTGGAGAGTTCTTCGGCGAGTTTCACCCGTTGGGCTTCCCCGCCCGAAAGGGTGGTTGCTTGCTGGCCCAGGGTGATGTACCCCAGGCCGACTTCCAGCAGGGTTTTGAGTTTGCGGTAGATGGAAGGGATATTCTGGAAAAAATCCACGGCTTCGGAGACCGGCATGTTCAGGACGTCGTTGATGGATTTGCCTTTGTACAGTACTTCCAGGGTTTCGCGGTTATACCGTCGGCCCAGGCATTTTTCGCATTCCACATAGACATCGGGGAGGAAGTTCATTTCGATGACCCGCATACCGGAACCTTCGCATACTTCGCACCGCCCGCCTTTGACGTTGAAGGAGAACCGGCCGGGCTTATAGCCCCGTATTTTGGATTCGGGCAGGTCGGAAAATATTTTCCGGATATCGGTAAACACGCCTGTGTAGGTTGCTGGGTTGGACCTGGGCGTGCGCCCGATGGGCGACTGGTCGATCTCGATGACTTTGTCGATGTGTTCGATACCGCGGATCTCCCGGAAAGCCAGGGGTTCCTGGAGGCTGTTGTAAAAATGGCGGCGCAGGATGGGGTAAAGGGTTTCATTGATCAGCGACGATTTGCCGCTGCCCGAAACGCCCGTAACACAAAGGAACAGCCCGAGCGGTATGCGCACGTCCACCTGCTGGAGGTTGTTCCCGGTAGCGCCAAGCAGTTCGATCACCTGTCCGTTCCCCGGACGCCGTTTTTGAGGAACTTCGATCTGGAGGGTTTCGTTAAGGTAATTGGCGGTCAGGGTTCCGGTAGCTGCAAATTCTTTTGGCGTTCCGGCGCCAACCAGTTCGCCTCCGTACTTGCCGGCGCCGGGTCCCAGGTCAATAAGGTAATCCGCAGCGAACATGATGTCTTTGTCGTGTTCGACGACCAGGACGGTATTGCCAATTTCGGTGAGCTGGCGCAGGGCCTCAATGAGCTTGTGGTTGTCGCGCTGATGCAGGCCAATGCTGGGCTCGTCGAGAATATAGGTGATGCCGGTGAGTTGGGAGCCGATCTGGGTGGCGAGGCGGATACGCTGGGACTCTCCGCCAGAGAGGGTCCGTGCGGGGCGGGAAAGCGAGAGGTAATCCAGGCCCACGTGCAGCAAAAAGCCCAGGCGCAAGCGGATCTCCTTGATCACTTCATGAGCGATCGCCCGGTGGCGTTCGCTGAGCCGGGATTCAAGATGGCTTACCCAGTCGAAGAGCTCGGAGACGTCCATTTCGGAAAGTTCTCCGATATGTTTTTCGGCCACTTTAAAGTGCAGGGATTCTTTTTTCAGCCGGTAGCCGTGGCATACGTAGCAATCGGCAATGGTCATGAACTCTTCTGCCCAGCGCCGGATCTTTTCGGAAGTGGTTTCGGCAAACCACCGTTCCAGCATTTTCAAAAGCCCTTCATAGGCCAGGTTATAGGAAGAGTCGCTTTCGCCTAGTTGGATCTCCAGTTTAGGGCCTCCCCCGCGCAGGATCATATCCATTGCCTCTTTGGGAATGTCCTTTAACGGCGTAGAGAAGCTGAAATGGAATTTTTTGGCAATGGCCCGGAGTTGTTTGAAGGCGAGATTTTCCCGCACTTCGCCCAGGGGGGCAAAGCCGCCATCGTTGATGCTTTTCTCCGGATCGGGAATGACCTTTTCCAGGTCCACCCTGTTGATCATGCCCAGCCCATTGCACTCCGGGCAGGCCCCATAAGGGGAGTTAAAGGAGAACGTATTGGGCGAGGGTTCTTCGTAGGAAATGCCGGATTCAGCATCCATCAGGTGTTTGCTCAGGGAAGTGAGCTTTTCGTTTTCGGCGTCCAGGATGAACACCAGCCCGTTGCCCATTTTTAGCGCTGCCGCCAGGGAGCTGTTCATCCGGTCGTTTGAGGTAGCGCCGATGGCCAGCCGGTCGATGACCGCTTCGATGTCGTGCACTTTATATCGGTCGAGCTGAAGCCCCGGTACGATGTCTTTGATTTCGCCATCGGTGCGGACTTTGGTATATCCTTGCTTTTGGATCTGCTCAAATAACTCCCGGTAATGGCCTTTTCTTCCCCGGACGACGCGCGCCAGGAGGATCACTTTTCGCCCCTCAAAATGCTCCAAGATAAAAGCCCGCATTTGCTCTTCGCTATATCGTTCCATTCGTTTGCCAGAGACAAACGAATAGGCTTCCCCGATCCGGGCATACAGCAGGCGAAGAAAGTCGTAGATCTCCGTAACGGTGCCCACCGTAGAGCGCGGGCTCCGGCCAGTGGTTTTCTGCTCGATGGAGATTACGGGGCTAAGCCCGTCGATGCGCTCCACATCGGGGCGCTCCATCTCGCCGATAAACTGGCGGGCGTAGGCGGAAAACGTCTCCATATAGCGCCGCTGCCCTTCGGCGTAAATGGTATCAAAAGCCAGGGAAGATTTGCCGCTACCGCTGAGCCCGGTGATGACTACCAGTTTATTTCTCGGGATTCGGACATCGATATTTTTGAGGTTGTGTTCCCGGGCGCCAATCACCTCGATATACCCATACTCCGCGTCGTATCCGTTCGAATTGGTATTTGGCATGATGAATACAGTGTTAAAAACGATTGATTCCAGAAAGAAGAGATGGATATAGCTAAAGGATAAAACGCGGGAAACACAAAAGGGTTAAGCTTCTTCCTTCAAAAGCGCTTTGATGATCACGCCCAGTTTGGGTTCGGCGGCATTGGCTACAGCGATGACATCGGCGACGCTGGTAGGGCGGATTTCCTCTATGGGGAAAACACTTGTTCGTGGCAATGGACGCAACGAACACCGGCAGTTCCATATGCCGGGCTACGATCACTTCCGGCACGGTGGACATGCCCACCAGATCGGCGCCGATAATGTGGGCGAACTTATATTCCGCCGGCGTTTCCAGGTTGGGGCCGGAGAGCGCGAGATACACTCCCTCATGGGCCCGGATGCCATGGGCGTGGGCAATTTCCAGGGCTCTTGCGTTCAGGGCCCGGTCGTAGGCGTGGAGCATATCCGGAAACCGCGGGCCAAGGCGCTCGTCGTTGGGGCCCCGCAGGGGGTTGTCGGGTTGCATATTGATATGGTCGCGCAAAAAGACCAGGTCCCCCGCTTCGATACCGGCGTTGACGCTCCCCGCTGCATTGCTGATAAATAACCGGCGTATACCCAGCATCCTGAGCACCCGCACCGGGAAAGTAGCTTGTTCGAGGGAGTACCCTTCGTAGTAATGGAACCGCCCGGCCATAGCGACCACCCGCCGGCCAGCCAAATATCCGAATACGAGTTCTCCCTGGTGGCTTTCCACGGTAGATACCGGAAAATGCGGAATATCCCCGTAATGGAGCGTCGCAACCCGGTCGATCTCTTTTGCCAGACCGCTTAGGCCGGTGCCGAGAATGATTCCGAATTCAGGAGGAAAATCCGCTTGGCTTTGAATAAACCGCCTGGATTCTAAAAGCTGGTCATATAACATATTGGCGAACATTAAGCGCGCCAAAGATAGGGGTTTTGCGGTGGGGAAGGGAGAAAAGTGGAAGTATAAATGGTATCCCTCCACTTTGTGACGGGTTAATTTACCGCGTTCACTTCTACTTTCACCTCATCATAATACAACTTCGTCTTCCCCTCAAACCCCGAATCCGTCCCGATAATAAGCCAGAGCTCCCCCTGGCTGTTGGTGCGGGCGTTGAAGGGGGTCGTTGCGTTTTCCCGGGTAATGAGTTGGTAGATGTACTCGGAGATTCCGTTAGCTACGTTGCCCAGCACCGCCATTTGAGCGCCGCCGACGGCCTGGTTTCCCTTGTCGATGTTCATAGTCCAGAAGCCGCTGTTGAGAACAGGTTTGGGTTCGGCAGCGCTGGCCCCGGCTTTGAGGTAGACGGATTCGCCCGGAGCGCCGCCGATGCCGACGCCTCCGGTAGCGGCATTGCTGGCCAGCCGGAGGGTAAAGGTAAGGGCGTAGTCCTGATTGGGTTCAAGCCCTTCGACCTTGCGTTTCATGAACATGAACAGGTCGTCGCTGCGGTTGTGGCCCTGGAGAAAGAAGGCCTTTTTAGCGGCATCGAGCGGGGAAGGAAGCGCTTCTCTCCCGGAAGCGAGTTCGTACAAGGCCGAATCACCCGGGGTTTTCAGCTCGGGGTGATCGGCAAACCCGGCCGACCATCCGTCAGCGCCCGATTCAAACGAATAGGTCAGGGCTTGCGTGTCTGGAACGGCAGGATCTTTGCCGGAGTCGCAATGCGCGAGGGAAAGTGCTGCAAGCACGGGGATCAGAACACGGAATTTGGCGATGTGCATGGTCATACATTTTTAAAAGTCGGGAAATTTTAGTACATTATAGTCTTTGAACAACGTTTGAACGCGAGGTCCAAAACCTGGAAGGTTTTATTTCCAAATCGGAGAAGGTTGCTCCATGTGCTTTAGACGACCTCAAGGGATGCGCAGGTTGGGATTTTAACACATCTTAACAGCAGGGTATGGAACGGGCAGACCAGATATTGATCCTGCATTTCTTTCTGACGGCGGTTTTTTCCTTTATCATCGGACTGGAGCTGAATAAAAAGAAGGAAAAAGGGGAAGTGGGCGCCGTATTTTTCGGAACGGAGCGCACCCTTACATTTGTTGGGATCATGGGGTTCCTGATGCTGAAGGCAGGGGGCGTTCTTCCATTCGGCTACCTGACCGGCTTTCTGGTGCTGAGCGTGCTACTGGCTATTTTTTACTTCTCCAACATCCTGCGCAACGAGCGGTTTGGCCTGACGAAAATCCTGGTGGCGCAGTTGGTCTATTTGATCCCGTTGCTGCTCCACACCCAGCCGTTATGGTTTGCGTTACTGGTGATCGTGGTGATCATCATGCTGATTGAGATCAAGGACCAGATCAAAGCCTTTTCTCAACGCATCTATTCCGAAGAGTTTGTCACCCTGGCTAAATTCGTGGTCATTACCGGCGTGATTTTGCCCCTGGCGCCCAAAGAGCCCATTGTGGAAGGAATAGCCGTCAGCTTTTACGAGCTTTGGCTTGCGGTGGTAGCCATTTCGGGCATATCGTATATCAGCTACCTGATGCAGAAATATGTGTTCCCCCAGGCTGGGGTAATTCTTTCCGGCATCCTTGGCGGGTTGTACAGCAGCACGGCAACGACGTTTTTGCTGGCGAAACGGAGCCGGACGGCGGGAGACGAGACGGGGGTTTATGCGGCGGGTATTTTATTATCCACGGTGATGATGCTTTCCCGCGTGCTGGTGTTTATGCTATTGTTCAACCGCCCGATGGCCTGGGTAATGATGCCATACTTTAGCGTAGTTATTGGGGGTAGTATTTTGATCGTTTATCTGATCTATCGGTTCGGAGGCAAGGAAGGGGTTCGGGAAACCGGGCAACAGGAGGCAGCCAAGCAAAACCCCCTGGAGTTTAAAATGGCCTTGATTTTTGCCGGCGTTTATATTGTCTTTTCTTTTTTGACGGATTTTACGATCCAAACCTATGGAAGCGGGGGGTTGCCCGTGCTGTCTTTTATCGTCGGTTTGTCGGATATCGATCCGTTTCTCATCAATCTATTCCAGAACAAAACGGAAATCCTTCCCATGGGAGTGGTCATGCTAAGTACCTGGCAGACGATCACCGCCAACAACCTGCTGAAGATGACCTATGCACTGATCTTGTCTGGCGCAACCACGCGGCGAATGCTGATTATCGGATTCGCGCTGATCAATGCTGCCTGCATTGGGATGGTGTTTTTGCTTCGGTCGGGCGCCATACCCTAGTTCCCCCGGATGGCTTTTCGCTCCAGGTATTTCTGAAGCTTTTGTTTATACTGGTTGATCTCCTTGTCTGACATGAGCTTGCTCATGGCCTCGGGAAGGCTGGTATTTTCCGGAACTTCTTTCGGAGCTTCGTCGTAAAATTTGTTCGTGCCTTTTTTAGACTTAATGAGGCGGAAGGCGTCATAAAGCACGCCGGTAGCGGTGTAGGCTTTATAGTCCAGATTTTTTCCATCCAGAGAAATAACCTGGTAAAGCTGGGTATTGGAGGCAACCCGCTCGAGCCATTCGTCGAAGTTGAGGTTGTACATTTTAGGCCCGCTGACGGAAACAACATAAATGGGGCCTTTATCAAAGTGGCTGTTGCCATAAGCCAGGTTATACCCTCTTCCGTAAGTGTGGTCGTGCCCCTGGAGTACGAGGTCGACGTGGTATTTTTCGTAGAGCGGCTGCAGGGCATTTCGGATTTCGGCATTGTCGCGGCCCATAGCAGTGGAATAGATCGGGTGATGATGGGTGATGATCGTCCAACGGTTTGGGTTGTCTTGGAGGAGGCCTTCCAGCCAGCTTTTTTGGATATCAATAGAGGTCGAATCGTTCAGCATAGCTTGGGTGTTGAGGCTGATAAACCGAACCCCCTGGTAGTCGAAAAAATATACGGTTTCCTCCAGCCCTTTGGGGCCGTTTTCGTGCACGGTAAAACTGGGGCGCCAATGGGGCGCCAAAATCCGCTCGCCGGAGGTCACCCGCATATATTCGTGGTTGCCCGGGGTAACCACATTGGATTTCATTCCATTGATCCATCCAGCGGCATAAAACCATTCTCCCCACTCTTCATCCCTCGCGGGTATGTTGACCAGGTCTCCGGCGTGGAGGAGGAAATCTACATCGGGCATGGTGCTATACGCTTGGCGGACACAGCGGGACCAGAGGGATTTGATATCGTTTTGGGCGTCTCCAAAATAGAGGAAAGAAAACGGCGCAGATTTATCGCTGGCGGTGCGGAAATGGAACCACTCGCTCCAGGTTTTGCCGTCCCCCACGCGATATCCGTAAAGGGTATTGGGCTTGAGCCCGGTAAACGTCGCCGAGTGAAAATGGGCTACATTCTTATTCGTCTTCAGCTTTTCGGTGGAGGCTTCCACCGTTTTGGCGCCGACAGGAAATGCCGGGGTCTCGTCGGCAAGAGCAATTTCAGCTACCGCCTCCGTAACCGTGGTGTCGGTGCGCCAGGTAACCGCCTGCGTAGTGGCTGGCTCGCCGTTCCAGGAGAGAATGATGCGGTCTGGCACGCGGGTGGGAGGATAGGGATCAGTGGACTGTCCAGGAATGGGTTGGGCAAAGAGCAAGGCGCCCCAAAGAACAGAAAGGGGAAGAAAAACCGCGGACACCCGGTTGTTCCCGGGGAAAGGGAAAGGCGCAAGGATCATTTTAACTGATTTTGAACGATATGCGGAGACGCAAAGATAAATTTTTCTCCGCATGCGCCTTTCCCAGAAAGGACGAACTTTAAAAAAGGTCCTTTAGCCCTTTATTATAAGTTGTCAAACTCATACAGCGGGTCGATATGTGTTCCGGCTTCCATCTCAAAAATGGGATTGATGATCCCATTGTCGAGGCCGTATACCCAGCCGTGCAAGTGAGGACGCTGCTCCTCTTTCCAGGCGCGCTGGACGATGGAGGTTTTGGCCAGGTTCATGACCTGCTCGCGAACGTTGAGTTCGATCAGGCGGTTGGTGCGGGCGTCCTTGTCTTCAATGGCATCGAGTTCCTGGCGGTGGAAGCGGTACACGTCTTTGATATTGCGCAGCCATTTATTGATGATCCCATACGAATGGGTGTTCATGGCGGACTTAACCCCTCCGCATCCATAATGGCCGCACACAATGATGTGTTTGACTTTGAGATACACCACGGCATACTCCAATACGCTGAGCAGGTTGAGGTCTGTGTTGACAACCATATTGGCGATGTTGCGGTGCACGAAGAGTTCGCCGGGAATGGTCCCGGTGATCTCGTTGGCAGGCACCCGGCTGTCGCTACAGCCAATCCACAGAAACTCGGGAGTTTGGACCTCGGAAAGGTTTTTGAAAAAATTGGGATCATCCTGAATGGTTTCCTGAGCCCAGGCTTTATTCTTTAAGAGGAGTTTTTCGTAGACCTGCATCGTTTGATGTTTTTTAGGTGAACAAATGTAGGGGTACCCCTAGATGGTTGAAATATCTTCTGGTAATACCGGCGTGATAAAATTGGCGTGCGCTTTTTTATGCTGACTCTTTTCGAAAGCCACCCGGATGTTTTTCAAGTGGGCGTGGGCCAGAAACTCATTGATGGAATCAACGATATCCTGGTCGATAAATTCGGCGGGACTGACATCAATGATCACCTTGGCGTTCTCGGGAATCTGTTCCAGAGTCTGCTTGACAAGCGGTTTGTTGAGAAAGGTGACGTCCTTCCGCAGCCGCACGAGATAGTGGTTGTTGCTATCTTTAACTACCAGCAACGCAGAGCGGAAGTTGCTGCGCAGCATAAAGAAGAGGCCCACCAGAATACCGATAATGATCCCTTCCAGCAGGTCGGTTAAGAGGATGGCGAGGATGGTGATCAAAAAGGGTACGAACTGGTCGAACCCCTTGGCATAGAATTCTTTAAACAAAGAGATCTTTGCCAGTTTATACCCCACGAAGATCAGTACTGCCGCCAGCGCTGCAAGAGGTATTTTATTGAAAAGCGAAGGAATCAAAGATACGCAGGCCAGCATCAGCACCCCATGTAATACGGCGGAGGCTTTGGTTTTTCCACCGGAGTTGACGTTGGCGGAGCTCCGGACGATAACGGAGGTTACCGGAAGCCCGCCTAATAGCCCCGACAGCATATTTCCAACCCCTTGCGCTTTGAGTTCCCGGTTATTGGGCGTAACCCGCTTCAGTGGGTCGAGCTTGTCGACCGCCTCAATGCTGAGCAGGGTCTCAAGGCTGGCCACCAACGCAAGGGTAATGGCGGTGGTCCAAACGGCGGCACTACCTATGGCGCTGAAATCGGGCAGGGTAAAAAACGTCAGGAACTCTTGGGCGTTAGACGCCACCGGAAGCGCTACGAGGTGACTGGATTCAAGGACGAGGGAAGGTTGCGAACCCATAAAGAACTGATTGAGGACGGTACCAACAATTACCGCTACAAGAGGGCCTGGGATCAGTTGCAGCGCCTTAATGGATTTCATGAACTTCAGTTCCCACAGAATCAAAATTCCCAGGCAGATCAGCCCGATGATCACGGCCCCAGGCTCGATGTAGTTCAGCGCCTTGAAAATTTCTGAAAACGTATTTTCCGAATCCGGCTGAATGAACGCCTCGTCGCCCTCGAAATCGGCATCGTATCCAACCAGGTGAGGCAACTGTTTCAGAATCAGAATAATACCGATGGCGGCCAGCATCCCTTTGATTACGGAGTTGGGAACGAAATCCCCCAAAACGCCTGCCCGGAGATATCCAAAAACAATCTGAAGTATCCCGGCCAAAACAACCGACACCAGGAAAACTTCATACGTCCCCGCTTTGACGATCCCTGCCGCCACAATGACGGTAAGGCCGGCAGCGGGACCCGACACGCTGAGGTGGGAGCCGCTTAGCAAGCCAATCACAATCCCTCCCACAATGCCGGCAATAATCCCGGAGAACAGGGGCGCGCTCGACCCCAGCGCAATGCCAAGACACAAGGGGAGGGCAACCAGTAAAACGACAATGGACGCCGGAAAATCGGAACCCAGGTTGCGGAAAAATGATTTCATAGTTTAAACTTTAGACTTTAGGTGTTAGACGTTAGACTTAAGATAAGACCGATAAGGGGGGAATCAAAGCGGTTTAAATGAGGTGAAATCCCGCTTTGGCTGTCGTTCTAATTCCTAACGTCTTACGTTCAAACAATTGAGTGTTGCAGAATAAAAAAAGCGTTTTTTTTCAGTTTTCTTCTTGCAGCCTGCCCACGGCTAGTAGGTCTTCCGGAGAGGACAAGAATAGCAAAAAAACCTTCGGCTTAACTCCAACGCGTTGGGTAAGGGTTTGTTCGCTAATCTCGAAAAAAAGTAGGTTGTAGCGGAAGAAATTTCTTTAAGGGCAATTCGATGTCGGTTGAATAAAATAGCGCTGCCCGTTCAATCCGATTTCATTAGCTGCCTGCCTTGCGGAGAGCGGGTATTCCTGTAAGGTTCCGGAATCAAAAAAAAGCTGGAGCACAGGCTGGGTTCCCCGGGCGACGATCTTCCAGGTTCCGCTATTGGCATCCTGGCCAGCATAGGAAAATTGGGAAAAACCGCCCGACATATAGGAGGAATTGCTGTAGTATTCGAAGCGGCCGGAAGGGCAAAGATCTATGGTAATCTTGTCGGATGATCCGTTTCCGGTTTGGAGGAAAAGTAGTTGCTTGCCGCTAACGCGCTGTTTCCATTGCTGGGCCAGCGGAGAAACCTGAGGCTTCTGAAACTGGACGCTGTTGGCTATGGTTTTTATCGCCGTAGTGATTTGGGTGGAATAATCCGTCTGCGCCCCGCTTCCGACCACCGACACGCCCCCGCCGTGAGGGGAAACCATGGAAACCATTTCAATAACGATAGACTGCCCCTGTGACTGGCCATCGTAGCGAATGAAAAGGCTATTGGCGCCATAAGCGGCAACGGTAGCCCGCAAGAACGTATTCGATTCGGTATCCTGGATATCAAAGACATTCCTTCGGATTTCTTCCAGGGAGGAATAATTGTGCGGTGCAAGGCCAATTTGGGCGTTGAGGCCCGCCTTTTTGATTATATAACTTCCGTTTTCCTGAGTTTGGGTCCAGGAAGCCGGCAGTTGAAAACTAAATCCGCTGGAAGGGTCGCCGACGCGGGCGCCAATGGCTCCCGGCGCTTGGTTGGAAGCCTGAGCTACCGAAGCAGTGGATTTAGTTTCCGCAGCGGCTGCGGGGGAGGCCGAAGTGCGTTCGACATCAATAGATACGCCTTCGCTGGTTACGTAATAGACGCCGCCCACTTTGGCAAGGGAAAAGGCAATGGCATTCCCTTCAAAGGTATATTCGCCGGACAGCATCCCCAAAAGCTTAAACCCGGTAAACGGATAACGCGTGCCCTGATAGTCGAAAAAGCCCTTGTAAAGGCCGTCTTGCGGCGGGGATACCGACAACCCAAGCCCGGCCTGTTTGTTGGAGAAGGTTCCTACGAGAGGGTCTCCAGTTCCGGTTTGTCCATGGACCGAGGATACGGTAAATAGGGCGGAACATAGGGCGAAAAAGACCAATTTTTTCATGGAGGTAAATTTTAGGGAGTTCTGGGAATTAAACGTGCTTTCTTCCAACGAACAAACAACCTCAAAAACGTAAGGAGTTTGAACGTTTTAAAAAGAATTAACGTAAACGCAGCGCCTGTTCCAGGTCCTGAATCAGGTAGCCTGGGTCTTCCTGTCCCACATAAAGGCGCAACATGCGGTGGTCGGGGTTTCCAGGCTCGAATTCCTCCTCCCGGATGCCGGCACATTTGGGTAAGATTAAGCTTTCATGTCCGCCCCAGCTAACGGCCATGAGGATATGGCGAAGGCCTTCACAAAACCGGACGATCTCCTGCCGGCTTTGGGCATGCAGATAGAAACTGACCAACCCGCAGGCGCCTGACATTTGGAGGGAGGCCAGCTCGTATTGGGGGAACGTGCTGTCCAGAGGGAAAAGCACCCGCTCGACCCGGGGGTGTTCGTTCAGAAAACGGACTACTTCTCTCGTGGTTCGGACGCACCGTTCCAGCCGGGCAGGCAACGTGCGCAACCCCCGGATGAGCAGCCATGCGTTGAACGGTTGAATACCGCTACCGATATTCAGGTATTCGCTGTCGAAAATCTTTTTGATCATGGCTTTGCTGCCGCTCAGCACCCCGGCCACCGTATCGCTATGCCCTCCGATATATTTCGTGGCGCTCTGAAGAACAAGATCAATACCCATTTCGATAGGCCTCTGAAAGAGAGGCGTACAATAGCTGTTGTCGCAAATGGTAAGGATGCTTTTTTCTTTTGCCAACCGGGCAATAGCCCGAAGGTCCTGGATTTCAAAAGACCAACTGGAGGGGCTTTCGAGGTAGATCAGGGCAGTATTGGGTTGGATAGCAGCGGCCACCTGCGCGGTATCCCGCCCGTCGGCATACGTCGTATGAACCTGAAATCTGGGTAAAATGACCTCAAACATCCGGTGGGCCCACGTGTAGGGATTGCGAACGCTTACGATGTGATCTCCGCTTTTAACATTGGCCAGAATAGAGGCGAAAATAGCCGAAGCACCGCTGTTAAATACCAGGGCATCTTCTGCGCCATCCAGGGCGGCCAGCTTTTTTCGAAGGATATCCACAGTGGGGTTGAGTCCGCGGCTATAAAGGTATCCACTGTATTCATCCTCGAAAAGGCCATACAGGTCGTCTACCCTATTTGCCTTGAAGTTGCTGGTCTGGACGATCGGCGGGGAAATGGCGTTGAAATATAAGTCGCGTTCTTCTCCAAGTTCGTTTAGAATAAAGGAGAGGTCCATGTCATTTTTTCTTGTGGTAAAAGAAGAAATATATGGCCAGGAAAAACAACAGCAAAGCCGTTCCCAAAGCAGCGGACAGCGGGCTTTTGACAACGACGGCAATCGCCACGGCCCCGTAGCCGGCAACAAAGATAGCGGCGAGCATTGGGGTAAATCGCTTTAGCTTGCTGGTGACGGCCGCATCGCCTTCCCCTCGTTTTCGGAGAATAAAAATAGTGGCCGCAGAAGTGCACATGCCAATGCTGTCGAGAAACATCGTAAACCCAAGAATCTTGTCGATGCCCCGCCCAATGAATACGACCAGTATAGTGGCCAGGGCAAAGGTAGTTAGCCCGGGGATCATAGCACCTGTGCGGGGGTGCCTCCATCCAAAGATTTTTGGGAATACCCCGTCCTCGCTCATGGCAAACATCATCCGGGGGTTGGTCATCAGAAGAATATTGACGTAAGACAAAACGGAAAGGAACATGAGTACGTCAAAAACCTTGGCGCCAGCCAGGCCAAACCAGGCCTCGCAAAGCAAGGCCCCAATAGCCGAGGCATTTTTCATTTCCTCAAAACCTATCACGCGGGTGTACGTATAATTGAGCGCCAGGTAAGCCACAAGGATAATACCTAACCCAAAAATGACCCCTTTTTGCAGAACATGCCCTGATTTCAACTCGCTTCCAAAATTGATGGCATGCTGGTACCCTCCATAGATAAAGGATACAGTAATCAGGCTTGCCATCAGCAAAAACAAGCCGTTATGCCCATTATACGTGTACAGCGGGCTTTCTTCGTACCCGTGAGGCGCTACCTGCACGCCGGCAAAAAGAGAGGACACCAGTAATACGACCAGGCCGATTTTCAATACCGTCAGAAAATTCTGGGTACGACTGCTGGTGCGAAGGCCGAGGATATTTACGCCATAAAATAGCGCTACGCCCACGATACCCACCGTGGTGTTGAATACAGGGCCTGCCGGCTTGCCGAAAAGCAGATCGCTCGCAAAATCCGCTCCAACCAGCACCACAATCGCCAGAGATGCGGCATTGCACACGAGAATCAGGGCGTTAATCGTGAAACCAACTGCAGGATGGTAGCAGTGCGCAAACACCTTATAATACCCTCCCATGACGGGCATCCGGGTACCAATCTCCGCATAGGTCAGCGCGCCAAATAATGCCACCACCCCACCTACCATCCAGGCGCCAAAGAAAATGGCTTCCGTGCCGGAAGTGGCGGCAATCAAGGCGGGAATCTTGAAAATGCCCATTCCCATGACCAGGCTGATCACGATCATCGTGACGGAGAACAATCCCAGGGTGTGCGGTGCGGCAGATTCTTTGGACATTGGCTCAGGCGTTTTGTTCCAGCATATTTGTCCAAAGAAAGGGAAAATTTTGAAAACATGCTTTTCAAAAAAGCAGTCCCCTACTCCTTGACAAACCGGGCGATATACAAGGCGTCCTCTGTACGAGCCCGAATCGCGTACAAACCCCTGGACAAGCCCGCAACCGGGATAGCTCGGGCCCCAGATAATTGGCGGACCAATTTTCCCTGCATATCAAAAATCCGAACTTCGATCGCTTCTGCCTGTCCGGGCAAATCCAGATGCAGGACGCCGGAAACGGGGTTTGGATATACGTTCAGCGGAGAAGGCAGATCTGCCTGGCGCACGGGAGTGGATTTACAAAGCACCGAATTGAGGTTATCCCAGAGCTGATCGTCAAAATTGGACAATGCCAGCAAGGAAAGGCCAGCGCTCTCTCCCATACGCACCACGACGAGGTTGGAGGAAGGCACCACGTATACTTTCTGGTCGTTTTTGCCCAGGCCGGCGATCATATCTTTCGGGGCATTAGGGACGATGCTTCCATTGAATACGATCTGCGTGCCGGGGAGCATGTGGTTTTTGTACCCGTTGAGCCACCAGAGATAGCCATAGGAATTGTTGATCGACTGGGAAGGGGTGGCCATTTGCCGAAAGTAGGCCGCGTCGCGCAGCAACGTATCCCGATTCCAGACGCCTTTGTTCAGGATCAGCAAGCCAAAGCGCGCCATGCTCCGGGCGTTACTAAAATACACGTTGTTATAGCCGTCTTTAAACCAAGCTCCGTTCATCCCGATCCGGTCGCGAAGGCGGCTTGCAGTAAATACGTTGATGTCCTTTTTGCTGGCGCTTTCCAAAACATTTTCCAGCAGCGTATACGGGGCATTGTGGTAGGCCCAGCGCGTTCCTGCATCCGCTTTGTAGATCAGGCAGGCAGGCACGGTACAGTAGGGGTCGGCCACCTTGTCGTCGAGGCCGGAGGTCATGGTGAGCTCGTTCCAGATGGTAATGTTGTCCTCTTTGCCGGCAGGCAGGGAAGTCCATCCTTTGCCCAGGTATTTGGAGGTGGCGTCGGAGACCTTCAGCAGCCCTTCTTCCTGAGCCTGGCCTACCAGAAATGCGGTAAGGGTTTTGCCTGCCGATGCCCAATACCAGATGCTGTCGCGGGTGAATTGGTCGAAGTATTTTTCCAAAACGATCTTGCCGTCTTTCAGGACGATAAAGGCTTTGGTGTTTTTTTGATCCAGGAAGCGGTATAGGGAATCGATCTGATCGGTACACCAGCCGAGGGAGGCGGGAGAAACGGTTTCCCAGGTAGAACCGGTGAGGGGAGGGAAATAAAAATTCTGTGCCCCGCCGGGAGAAATAGACAGCCCCAGGGCGCAAATCAGCAGGAAAAAAGATCGCATGGGAATGAGTTTAGGATCATGCGGGTTTAGACTGGGCAAGGGAGAAAAGGTTTAAAGAGGGGATTTATGCCCCCTCTTTAGCCTTTTTATTTATGGTTTTGCCATGAGGTATTGTTCAAACCACTTGCCCATGCGCTTGTACCGGTCTTCCTGATAACTTGGAACGTTGATGCCGTGAAACTGTCCAGGGTAGATCACAAATTCCGTGGGCACGCCGAGGGAACGCAAGGCCTGATACATCTGCTCGCTCCCGGCTGCGGGCACGTTGAAATCTTTTTCCCCCACCATATAGAGGGTGGGTGTTTTGATCTTTTCTACGTTCAGGAAAGGATAGGAAACCTTAAGCCATTTGTCCAGGTTTTTCCAGGGAACTCCGAGTTCGGTTTCGTACTGATTAACGTATTGGTCGGTTCCATACATCGAAAGTTGTAGAGCGCTTCCTGCCCCGCTGAAAGCCGCCTTAAACCGCGAATCGGTTGCGGTGGTATAATCCGTCAGGATACCTCCATAGCTCCAGCCCCCGATGCCCATTTTATCCGGATCGGCAATGCCATTGGCTACGAGGTAATCTGCTGCTCCAAGAATGTCGGCTACTTCTTTGTGGCCCCAATCGGCGTAAATCGCCTTGCAAAAATCGAGACCGCGTCCGTTGCTTCCTCTATAATTTACCGCCACTGCGGCAAAACCTTGAGCGGCTAATAGCTGCCGCGTCAGATCAAAGCTAAACTCGTCCTGGGCAACCGGCCCTCCATGGATGTAAAGCACGGTGGGAAGCTTCTGTCCTTTTGGGGTGTTTGCCGGACGATACAGGATATTTCCCACTTCCGTGCCATCGTTGCTTTTCGATCGGAACCCTTCCACGTTGGCAAGTTGCAGGGGCTCCAGGAATGGATCGTGCACTTTGGTGATCCGGCGCAACGCGCCGCTTTCGAGCGCGTGGATTTCTGAGGGAAGCAGCGGGTTGCTCATCATGACCATCCATTGCCCGTTTTTGTGCAGTTCCAGGGCAGAAAAACTCCGGTCTCCTCCGATCAATTTGGACATCGAACCGCCAGCGGCGGGAAACAGGCCTACGTAGCGTTGCCGGTCGTCGCTCACCAGCGCGGCGATGGATTTGCTGTCCTTACTCCAGCGGGGAGTCGAAACGGGCCGGTCAAGCGTGGCGGAGAGCAGCTTGGGTTCTCCGCCTTCGGCGGGCACGACGGCTAGCAGGCTTTGGTCGTACATCATCCAATCGGCGTCAGACGAGGAGCGCAAATAAGCAATGCGCGTGCCGTCCGGGCTCCATTGAGGAGCATCGTCCTCTCCTTTCCAGGAGGTGATTTGCCGGGGTTGGGCGCCTGCTTTGGCTTCAACGACAAAAATATCGGTATTGCTGTTGCGATCCGGATCGGGGGTTCGGTTGCTGACAAAAGCGATGGATTTCCCATCGGGGGACCATACCGGGTCGTTGTGGTTAAAATTGCCGCGGGTAAGGGTATCCAGCTTTTTGCTGTTGATATCGAAAAGGTAAATATGAGAGTACCGGTCTATAGCCGTGATATACCCGGCGCCGTCTCGTTTGAATTGGTATTTGTTGATGACCATGGGCTTGGCAGTTCCGGGAGACTCCGCAGGCTTTTCGTCGGGGTCCGGATCGCGGATGATGAGGGCCAGCTTTTTACCGTCGGGCGCCCAGGAATAGTCGCTTACTCCGGCTTTGATATCCGTCAGTTTAACGGCTTCTCCTCCTCTGCGGTCCAGGAGCCAGACTTGCGTACTTTTGGCGCCTTGTCGGGAGGAAAGAAACGAGAGGTATTTTCCATCCGGGCTCCACAACGGGCTGCTTTCCCCGTCCGGGCTGTTGGTGAGTTGGACGGACTGAGAACCATCCCAGCTGACCATCCAAAGATCGGTATTGCGTTTGTCTTTGGCGCTGTCGACGGAGCTAAGCGCGTAGGCCACCCAATGCCCGTCAGGAGAAACCTGAGGGGAGCCAATGGATTGCAGCCGGTAAACGTCGGAAGGCTGAAGGGGGCGTTTGGAAGCCGGCTGCGCCAAAACGGCGGAGGCGCTTAGTCCGATAAAAACGAGAAGGAGAGCAGTGTTTTTCATTTTTTCACGTTTAGTATAAGAAAGTGGTCTGCATTGGTTAAGGCATGGCTGAAGTTAGTAAATGTGCGGAAAAAACTACCGCTCGCGGCATAGAAAAAGCAAAATCCGGGCATCGGACGCCCGGCCGAAGAAAAAAAATCCGCCGGTATTTCAAAGCCCGATAAATTCCTTTATGTTCGGGCAGGCTAAAATCAAAATTACACCTAAAGTACTTATGGACAAAGACAGATTATACGACGCCCTGGGCGAATTAATGTATGCCGTTTCCAAGGCCGACGGGGCAGTTCAGGAGAGCGAAGTGGCCAAGCTGAGAGAACTGCTTGCCCAACACCCCTGGTCGGCGGCTATCCAGTGGTCGTTTGACTATGAAAATACCCGCAACATTACCCTGGAGGAAGCATATGCAAAAGCGCTACAAACTTGCCAGGAGTATGGGCCCTCCGGAGAATACGTTTTTCTTTTTGAGGTGCTGGATGCCATTGCGGCGGCAAGTCAGGGGAAAGACGTCAATGAAATGACGGTGATCGAGCGGTTTAAAAAAGAACTGAGAGCGCATTTTCTGGAAGAAGATCTTTCGGGGATGACGGAAGAATAATTTTTGTGCAACCTTTCCCCTTTTTGTATGCTCTATGGTATTTTGAACAACTTTTTGCATCCTGGAAACAGACTTCCCAGGGTTTCAAAACTTGGGAAGTCTTAGCCACCTGGCTCAATTAATTGTTCAAAGCCCTTTAATAACCCAAAAATGTCCTACCGATGAAAACAAAGTCATTCGCACTTAGCCTCTTTTTTCTGATGCTGGCCTCTTTTGTTTACTGTCAGGACAGAGAAATTTACGTCCATGGCGAGTTTGCTAAAATTGCCAAAAGCCATAAAATGGTGGCCATATTGCCCTTCAAGGCGGTAGTGAAACTCCGGCCCAAAGAGATGGAGAAAATGACCGCCGAACAAATGGAGAACCTCCAGCGAAATGAAGGCCTGGCCGTTCAAAGCGCTATGGAATCGTATTTTTTGAAGCGCAAAGAACAACATGAGATCGTGATTGACTTCCAGTCCACCACTACGACCAATGCGCTGCTGTCGAAAAATGAAATCCATGCCGGGAATATCGATCAGTATACCCCTCAGGAACTGGCCAAGATCCTGGAAGTGGATGCCGTCATTGGAGGATTGTTTTTTACCGACAAGCCAATGTCGGACGGCGCTTCTCTGGCCCTAGGTGTTTTAGTGGGCTTTTACGGGTCGACAAATTCCGGAAAATGCACCATCAACATCAATAACGGCGCCGATGGGGTGTTGCTCTGGAAGTACGAAAAAACCCTGTCCCGTAGCCTGGGCAGCGATACCAATACCATCATCAACACCATGATGCGCAAGGCTTCCCGTCAGTTGCCTTACATCCAGGAATAAGCGCGACCGGAATATTTGGCAGCTATTCGTGTCTTTGTTTTATGAAAACTGACAAATATTCCGATTTTTTTATTTGGCGGATGTTTTGCGGCGTTCTTCCTGAGCGCAAACATTGTTCGGCTGTCAAACGCTGAAAATCATCACCAAAAGAAGATCATGACCTACGACAACTTTACCATAAAAGCTCAGGAAGCCATCCTGAAAGCGCAGCAAATCGCGGCAGGTTTCGAACAGCAACAGGTCGACACGGCTCACCTGCTCAAGGGTATTCTGGAAACAGAAGAAAACGTTTCCCAGTTTCTCCTCCAAAAAATGAATATCCAGATCCCGGTAATCAAAAGCAAACTCGACGAAGCGGTTCGCAGTTTTCCCCGGGTGGAGGGATCCGATAAACAATACCTCACCAATGAGGCCAACCGCGCCCTCACCCGTGCGCGCAATTTGCTCAAGGAGTTTGGCGATCAGTATATCTCCATCGAACTCATGATCCTGGGCATCCTTCAGGGCGACGACAAGGGCGGGAAGGTCCTGAAAGAACTTGGGGCGACAGAAGCCGAATTAAAAAAAGCGATCACCGAACTGCGCAAAGGGGCCAAGGTCACCGACCAAAGCAGCGAGGAATCCTACAACGCGCTCGGAAAATACGCCATCAACCTTAACGAACGAGCCGAAAATGGGAGTCTTGATCCGATTATCGGACGCGATGACGAGATCCGGAGGGTCTTGCACATTTTGTCGCGTAGAAAAAAGAACAACGCCATCCTGATCGGAGAAGCCGGCGTGGGTAAAACCGCTATTGTCGAAGGCATTGCCTGGCGCATTGTGAAAGGCGACGTCCCAGAGAACTTGAAATCCAAACGGATTTTTGTCCTGGATATCGCCGCGTTGATCGCTGGCGCTAAATATAAAGGCGAGTTTGAAGAACGCCTCAAAGGCGTGATAAAAGAAGTGACCGCGTCCAACGGGGAAATCATCCTTTTTGTTGACGAGATCCATACCCTCATTGGTGCAGGCGGCGGCCAGGGCGCGATGGATGCAGCCAACATCTTGAAACCTGCCCTTGCCAGAGGCGAGCTGCGCACCATTGGCGCCACCACCCTCGACGAATACCAGAAGTATTTCGAAAAAGATAAAGCATTGGTGCGCCGCTTCCAAACGGTGCTGATCGACGAACCCAGCGTGGAGGACACCATCTCTATCCTGCGCGGACTGCAGGAGCGCTATGAGGTATACCACAAGATCGAGATCATGGATGAGGCCCTGATCGCCGCCGCCGAACTTTCCCATCGCTATATTGCCGACCGCTACCTGCCGGATAAAGCGATCGACCTGATCGATGAAGCCGCCGCCCGCCTCCGCCTCGAACTGGATTCCCTACCCGAAGCCATCGACGAATGGGAGCGCAAGGTACGGCAGTTGGAAATCGAACGCGAAGCGGTAAAAAGGGAGAACAATACCAAGATGATGGCGGTGCTCAACGAGCAGATCGCCAACGCCAAAGAAAAACGAGACTCGCTGGTTGCGGCCTGGAGCAACGAAAAGGAGATCGTCGATCAGATCCAGGACATTAAAAAGAAGATCGAAGAACTGGACCAGGAGGCCGAGCGCGCCGAGCGCAACAGCGATTTCGAAACCGTGGCTAAAATCCGTTACGGCGAACTCCAGGCCATGCATACTCAACTGAAAGAAGCAGAGGATAAGCTGGCTGCGCTACCCGAAGAGAACCGCTTTACTAACGACAAGGTCAAAGCCAATGATATCGCACATGTCGTTTCGCGCTGGACAGGCATTCCTGTCGACAAAATGACCCAGAGCGAAAAAGACAAATTATTGCACCTCGAAGCGGAGATCGGCCAACGGCTGATCGGTCAAAGCGAGGCGGTCCGGGCTGTTTCCGATGCCATTCGCCGGAGCCGGGCCGGGTTGCAGGACGCCGACCGGCCTATTGGGTCCTTCATTTTTCTCGGCCCCACCGGCGTCGGGAAAACGGAACTGGCCAAAACCCTGGCCGAGGTACTCTTCGACGACGAACATGCGATGACCCGGATCGATATGAGCGAATACCAGGAGCGCCATACCGTTAGCCGCCTGGTGGGCGCTCCTCCCGGATATGTCGGTTACGAAGAAGGAGGACAGCTCACCGAAGCCGTCCGGAGGCGCCCTTATTCCATCATTTTATTGGACGAAATCGAAAAAGCCCATCCCGATACCTTTAATATTCTCCTTCAGGTACTGGACGACGGGCGGCTCACGGATAGCAAAGGACGGGTGGCCAGCTTTAAGAACACCATCATCATTATGACCTCCAACATGGGGTCGGACGTGATCCTGGAAAATTTCGAGGACCTGGCGGAAATGGGGGAAAAACACCGCACCGAGATCATCGAAACCACTAAAGCCGAGGTCTTTAACCTGCTGAAAGAAAACCTGCGGCCGGAATTTCTCAACCGGATCGACGAGCAGATCATGTTTCTCCCTCTGGATAGAGAAGAGATTAAGCAGGTGCTTGACCTGCTGTTCAAAAAGATCCAGAAAATGCTGTCCCGCCAGGGTATCGTGCTTCGTATGAGCGACCGTGCTAAAAATTTACTGGCCGATCTGGGGTATGATCCCCAATACGGCGCCCGCCCCATGAAGCGGGTATTGCAAAAAGAGGTAGTAAATGAGCTTTCCAAGCTCGTCCTGGAAAGTGTTTTCGCGCCAGGGGATACCATTTACATCGATGCCGATGCCAAGGGCCTGCTTTCGTTCCGGAAAGATCCCTTCGAAGGCGCCATCAACCTGCCGGAAGACGGCGACAACGGCGACGAAGAGGAATCCAAGGAAGCGGGCAAGTAGCCGGCTTAGTACCGGTAACCGGCCTGCTGAAGCGATTTCAGGTCTTTAAATGGCTTCGGTGGGTTGAGGTATTTTGCCAGAAACTTGTAAATCTTCAGCCGGATCGTTTTGGCTTGCTTGCTGTCGATTCGGTCGAAGCTGTGCCCACCCGCTGCATTTTGGAAGACCTCGTACTCAAATGACTTCCCTTCCGCTTTAAGCGCTTTGATGAGATGTTCGACCTCGAGGACATTGACGTCGGGGTCGATCGTATTGGTGTGTACCAACAGAGGGGTTTGCAATTTATGGGCTTGCCAGGCCGGGGAGCGTTTGCGGTACTCTTCCACTGCTTCGAAGGCTGTTTTGCCCATGTGGAACGGCGCGCTAAACCCATCGCGGTAGCTATCCGTTTTGTATCCCATCCTGGCGATCAGGTCGCTGACCGGAACGCCTGCAAACCCTACCTTATAGGCCTGGGGATAGTCAAATAGATTGAGCAGGGTAATCAGGCCTCCGTGGCTCCATCCCAAAATTCCGATATTTGCGGGGTCTACGATCTCGTAGTTTTCCGCCATATAATCGCGGGCAGCCTTCACATCCTGTATTTCCAGCCCGCCATAGTCGATATTCTCATAAAACCCCCGGCCGTATCCGCTGCTGCCGCGGTATTCAGGCGCGATGACGATGTATTGCTGGGCCATCATCTCCCGGATGATATGAGTATAGCCCGTTTCGAAGTTTCCATGCACCCCGCCGTGAGAAAACACCAGCAGGGGGTATTTTTTTGCCGGATCTATGTCCTTGGGAATAAAAATATAGGCTTTGAAATTCAAGGGGTTGATCGCCACTAATTCAGGGTTGTTGGCGCCCCGGAGCTGATTGATTTTCTCCTTCCCGATGGGAGGGCCGGTCAGGGTTACTTTATCGACATGGGCCACATCGCCTACCCGGTCAAACCATAGCAGGTCGTCGATATTTTTGCCCAGTCCGTCAAAATCGTGGCTAAGATTGCTGATCTGTTGCCGGAGGGATTGGATTTCTTTTTGAAGAGATTCTACCGACTGCCCTTGGCTGACAAAAGGAGCCCCCAGGGCAATAATTGCCAAAACAGAACAAATCCAGGTTAGTCGTTTCATATCCATTTGGTTTTAGATTTCGAAATACCCAATAGAGCTCCCCACCCAGTCAAAGTCTACGTTGTACCTGACCCCGATCATTTCTCCCTTGCTCAACCGGCCGAGGTTGATGACCAATTTGGGCCTTTCCTGGCCTTTGGGCCAGATGTACATCATGCGTAGCTCGACTTTTACTCCGCCACTTGGCGACTGTAAGACAGGCTCGTAGGTTACCTTTCGCTGCAGAAGGAAATTTTCCTTGTTCACAATAGCGTCGAGGTCTGCCTTGGTAATGTTTAGGCGAACCCCTTGCCCTGCAAAAGAGAATAAGGGCTTCAGCACATAATTTTCCAGGTCGTCCGGGTAGGGGTCCAGGTGGTGAAGGAAAAAGCTTTCCGGAACGTAAGGGCTTTGGAGCAGGGGAAGGCTGAATTTGCTGACCCGGAAAAACCAGTTGGGATGTGCCAGCCACTCGACGTCGACGTCGTCGGTGAGTTTGAACTCGGTTTTGAGGTCTGGCAGGGTATCGAGCTCGTCGAAGATCACCCGGTTGAAAATCCGGCGAATGTCAATCTTCCGGCCGTCTTTTTCGTAGTAGAGCGATCTTCCGGACCGGCGTACTTTGGTCAGGCAAACGGGTTCAATCCCGAAATATTTTTTGGTAGCGGCGAAGTCGATTCGGGTTTTTTGCTTTTCCGGAAAGATCTCCAGGAGGATGACTTGCTCTTCCGGCAGGTCTCCGATAAAGAAGCGGCGGAGTTCCTGAAGATAAGAGGAATGATCCAGCCCGTTGAAATAGGCAGAGAATCCTTCCGGGACGTAGAAGAACTTGGGGTACAGAGAAGCCATGTACGGCTGATAGCCAAAAAGCGTCGTAAAGCCTTGTAGCTCGATCAATTGGGGAGTCAGATTACCGTGCGCGTCTTTGCATACGGCATAATCCAATACGAGAAAGGAAGGATGTTCGTCCTCATTGGGCACTTCGCACCCAGGAGGGATGGCCCGCCGGGTCTGGTTTTTAAATTCGGGTTGGAGCAGCGCGTCAATGATTTCCTCTCCAGCCTGCAGGATCTGATCTTTTAATGCCTTGGGGACAAAAAGCGGCGTTTCGGCTACCCTGAAATCCAGTTGGCCGGGGAAGTCCAGCTCAAACTGGCGCATAAAGGCTTGGTAGGCATCCGGATTAAACCGGTCGTTGTAGATTTTCCGGTGTTTTTCAACCATGGGAAGGCAAGGTATAAGGTTAGATGGTCAATTCGGGTTCCAGCAGGTTAGCGGCTGCCGTTTGAAGAAACCGGGGTATGATGATGGTCTCGGTGAGCATGATCTTGTCGGGATCGTCCAAGCGTTCGATCATTTCATAGTATTTGGACTCTCCATGGTTTTTGATGACGATTTCCTTTTTTTCTTCGGTCAGAAAATAGTGGAGCATCCCTTCTGAGTCAGCTTCCGGATGGAATTGGGTGCCGAATATTTCATCCGAGAACCGGACGGCCATTATGGCTCGTTCGAGGGGGATATGGGGCCTGATCTTTTCGAGGGAAAGGACCCGGGCGCCTAACGCATGTAGTTTTTCCATGTCGGGTTTAACAACCTGATAATCCCTGGAGTCGACCACGTAAAATGGTTCCGGTAGCCCCAGGAAGTATTCTTCGTCAAACCCGTCTGCTGTCCGGTGGACGGGCATCACCCCAAAAGAGGTGGATTTTCGTTTGTTGATTTCGGCCAGCCCCAGGTGATGGAGGACCATTTGAAAAGAATGGCAAATGAGAAAAAGAAATTTTTTCTTTTCGGCCCGCTGGTTATGCGTAAAAAGCTGTTCGATGAGGGAAAAATAGGGTTTTTCCCACGGCGCGCCTTCCGGCAAAGGGCTGCCGGGGCCGCCGGTGGAAATGTAGATGTCGTAATCGAGCCCCGGGAATTCGTTCTTTGCCCGGACGTTGAACAGGTCAAAGCGGCCCTGAACGTTTTCCTGTACAAAGAAGTCAGCGATCAATTGTTTGATGCAACGCATCCCTTCGTTGGGATGGTTGTCGTACATATCCAGGATGGCTATTTTGAGTTTGGCGGATGGCATACCAGTAACTTCCTGCTTAAAATACGGCAAAGGTACCGGGTGTTTTGGAAACAACGGCAAAAAAGTGGTTAAAGATCCAAAGCGGTTTCGGCGATGATGAAATCGACAACGGATTTGAGGTCGCCGGTTTGCCGGTAAACAGCCAGTTGGCGGTCGGCGCCGGTTCCGTGTTCGGAGATGCGCAGCAGGCGTTCTACTTCTTCCCGGCTCCCCAGAGGGTCCAGTACGTCGTCGACAAAATCGATCAGTTCGTGCAGGAGGTTTCTGAAGGGGACTTCTTCCTCTTTTCCGAAGTCGATCAGTTTGGCTTCGATGCCATAGCGGGCGGCGCGCCATTTATTTTCGCTGATCAAGGGCCGGCGGTACATCCGGAAGTTGAGGTTACTTTGCATCAATTTGTACAATTTGGCCACGATAGCCTGGGCGACGGCGGCCAGGGAGATGGTCTCTTCTACCCGCAATTGAGCGTCAAATATGCGGAACTCGACCGTGTTAAAGAATGGGTGGAGGCGGAGGTCCCACCAAATCTTTTTGGCATTGTCCATGCATTTGGTCTTGATGAGCAGTTCGATGAAATTGTCGTACTCATCGGCGCTTTGGAAATACTCGGGGATGCCCGTCCGCGGGAATTTATCGAACACCTTCGTCCGAAACGATTTATACCCGGTGTTGCGGCCTTCCCAGAAGGGAGAATTGGTGGAGAGCGCAAACACGTGCGGCAAAAAATAACGGGCGGTATTCATGATCTGAACCCCAACCTCCCGGTTGGGTATGCCCACGTGGACATGCAGTCCGAAAATGAGGTTGGAACGGGCAGCCTCCTGCAGTTCCTCGATGATCTGATCATAGCGGGGGTTGGGCGTAATGGGTTGGTCCTTCCAGTCGGAGAACGGATGCGTCCCCGCAGAGGCAATTTTAAGCCCCACTTTATCCGC
Organism: Haliscomenobacter sp.; assembly: GCA_016707205.1. Lineage (GTDB taxonomy): Bacteria > Bacteroidota > Bacteroidia > Chitinophagales > Saprospiraceae > JADJPL01. Next base: position 486,094 of record JADJHZ010000002.1, read on the forward strand.
CAATTCACAAACGTGCCGGCGAAGCTTGATCACGTCTTCCCTGGCTTCCTGGATATTCCGGCAAATGACGGTTCCTACCTCCACCACCGCCTGGTGCATTTCGGCTTTCACCTGTTCCTGAAGCTTGGCCTGGCCATCTTCAACGATCCGGGACATGTGCGAGCGCAATTCCCGGGTATGCGGGTCAATGGTTTGAAATTCTTCTTCGATCCCAAGCGTAAACATCGAATAATCCATAGCGCAGTACCCTTAAGTTGATTGGATAATTACGTCAAAACCAGGTTTAATCGAGCAGATTAAAGCCTCTGGGCTAAAGATAAAAGGAACTTGGAAAGAAAAAAATCCAATTTTTTATTTGCCTGCGACGGCATACGGAAGTAGCCAATAAAGGCATCGTTTGCCAAACAATTAGTACAAAAAACAAGCAGTATCCAAATATTGTATAAAAAATAAGGCGTAAGGCCCTTACGCCCTACGCCTCAAGCCTTACGCCCAATAACTCATTCGCTTTATTTCGCCTTTCTACTCGTCTTCTTTGGCGTCTCCGCATCCGGCATCATGGCTTCCGGGCCTAATCCAATGACGGAAGCCTGGACAAAAGTTCCCCAGGTGAGGTTCATTTGGCCTTCTTTATGCGCGTTGGCTTTCCGGATCGCCATATTGGCAGCGGCTTCCACCACCCACTCAAAATTTTCCTGCCCTACCGAATTCACATCGGCATCCGGCGCCGGATTGCAAAAGTCGATGGCATAGGGAATACCTTCGCGAATGGCAAATTCGACGGTATTGAAATCATACCCCAGCGCTTTGTTTAACCGGATGACATAGTCGTGGATGGTTTCCAGCAGTTTTTTTGCTGCCGGGCCCTGAGTTTTTATTTCGGAGGCATACCGGAGGTGATGGGGGTTGCGGGGCTCATAAGACATGATGCGCACGTCTTCCTGTCCAATGCAATAACAGCGGAAATAATCGTCAAAAACGATTTCCTCCTGCAGGAGCATGACCAACTGATCGGTTTCTCCGTGTTTTTCCCAGAGGTCGTTCCGGTCGTCGATTTTATAGACGCTCTTCCAGCCTCCGCCTGCATGAGGTTTCATATAAGCGGGAAAACCCACATATTTGAAAATGCCGTCCCAGTCCATGGGCATTTTCAGGTTGCGGAAAGAGTTTTCGCCGGTATCCGCCGGGTGTTCCCGGGAAGGCATGAGAACCGTGTTTGGCACCGGGACGCCAATTTTGACGGCGAGGGCATTGTTGAAAAACTTTTCATCGGCGCTCCACCAGAACGGATTATTGATTACTGCTGTTCCGCAAAGAGCGGCATTTTTCAGATACGCCCTATAGAAAGGGACGTCCTGGGAGATCCGGTCGATGATCACATCGTAGCCGGAAGTTTCGCCCTGGACCACCTTGTCAATGGAAACGGATTCGGCAACGATGGTGGCGCCTTCTTTTTGGTTGACGCGGTCGACGAATGCCTGGGGAAAGGTATTTTCCTGACCGTAAAGAATACCGATTTTTTTCATGTAGCGGATGTTTTATTCTTAAATTCGGGTTAATGCTTCAGTCGGGCTTTATCAACCGATCCGGGAAAGATAATGGGGGAACATTTCTCTCCAGATGGGCCAATCGTGGGTCGCCCAGGGGCGGATATCCAACCAGTTAGGGATTCCTTTCTGGTGCAGGATTTGGGACATCCATTCGTTCTCTCCTTTGCAGAAATCCTGTTCGGAAGTTCCCAGGACGATCTTCATATCGTAAAAATGCTCGTTTTGGGCATTGGGCATGAAATCCGGGGGGCAGTTAAAATAGACGTTTTCGTCGAAATAGCCATCCATATGCTGTTTGATATCGAATGCGCCGCCCATACTGAACAGGTAGGCTACTTGCTCCGGGTGGCGGAACGCAAAGTTAAGGGCGTGATAGCCTCCGAAACTGCACCCGGCTACGCCTATTTTATCGACGCTGCATTCAAACCGGATTTTAGGAACAAATTCCTCGTGAAGCATCCGGTCGTATTGAATGTGATTGAGTATCCGGTATTTCGGATGGAGGTGCTTGGCATACCAGCTATCGCTGTCGATGCTGTCGATGCAATAGAGCTTGATCTTTCCGGATTCAACGAACCAACGCGCAGATTCCACGAGCTTGAAATCCTTATTCTCGTAATACCGGCCCATGGAGGTAGGAAAAATGATCACCGGATACCCCCAATTTCCAAATTGGAGATATTCGATTTCTCTCCCAAGGGCATGCGAATAAAAGTGGTGATAGGATTCGTGCAAAGCAAAGGTTTTTTAGGGTTGAAGAATGCAGGAGGGGATAAACTTTATAGAAAACGCCCTCAAAATTAACTTTTTTACAAAAATTGTCCGGCAAATCATTGAAATTTCAGATTTTATACGAAGTTGTTGCGTTACAGCGCGCTTCGGGCGGCATGTAGGCCCCGAAGCCAGGTTATGTCGTTTATTCATGAGAGAAACCAAAACGTTGTGGAGTCCCTGACCAGAATAGAAACCAGCATTACATCGCATCATCTGCAGCGGCAGGTGCCGATAACCCTTTTGCTCCCTCCGGGATACAATCAGCAGGCAGGGTTTTATCCTGTCCTTTTTTATGAATGACGGCCAGGACCTTACCTCGCTGCATTTGGAACAGACGCTCGCCCGGCTTTTCCACACCCAGCGGATACCGCCCTTTGTTGTGGTGGCCATGCATGCCAATCAGGACAGGAAAATGGAATACGGCACGGCTGCGCAGCCTGATTTTGCGGGAAGGGGCGCGAAAGCCTACCTTCACACCCGGTTTGTGTTGGAGGAGGTCCGGCCGTTGATGTTAGACCGGTATCGGATTCATTCCAGCGCTGCGCACCATTTTTATGCTGGTTTTTCCTTGGGGGGCTTATCTGCGTTCGATATAGTTTGGCATCACCCGGACCAGTTTTCTAGGGTTGGCGTTTTTTCCGGAGCGTTATGGTGGCGGTCCAGAGATGTTGGCAAAGGGTATAACGAGTCTACCGACCGGATTATGCATGCTCTGATACGGGAAGGGACATTCACTCCAGGGCTGAAATTCTGGTTTCAAACCGGAACGGAGGACGAAACCAACGACCGCAACAACAACGGAATCATCGATTCTATTGAAGATACCCTGGACCTGATGGCCGAACTGGAAAAAAAAGGTTACGTAAGGGACCGGGATATCGCTTATCTGGAGGTCCAGGGAGGAAAACACGACCAGGATACCTGGAGCCGGGCGCTCCCTGAGTTTTTATGCTGGTTGTTTGGCAACCAGGCGCTAAGTTATTCGAGGTAGCGTATTATTTTTGCCCGGCTTTGTAAATCAAGTGATACGGTGGGGTTTATACAAATATTCCTGCAACGCAGGACCCGGAGGTTGGGGTTCTTTATTGGTTTGGCGTTAGCCTTGCGCTTCCCAACCTTTTTCCGGTCGGTGATCGATCACGACGAATCTACTTATTTAGTCATAGCCGATGCCGTTCGCAACGGCGCCATGTACTGGGTGGATGTTATCGACGTCAAACCGGTGGGTATTTTCTGGCTGCTGGGGGCTTTGCTGGAGATCGTCGGCCGTTCTGTTTTTTGGATGCGGGTTATCGCTGCCCTGTTTCTGGCTTTGACGGCTTTTCTCCTGTCGGAAACCAAGCTTCGCCTGGGCAGCAGTCTGGTTGCCGCTTTTGCCTCCGGGGCAATTTATCTTGTTTTAAATTCGGTCTTCACCTTTTACGGATTAAGCCCCAATACGGAGACGTACTTCAACTTGTTTACTATAGCCGGGTTTTTCCTTGTTCTGAATGTCCGCAACCCGTGGGTCTTTTTTCCTGCCGGGCTTTTTCTGGGGTATGGGTTCCTGATCAAATACGTCGTCCTTTTTGATGGGGTTGCATTGGGTCTGTTTCTGCTTATGACCTGGCAGAGGGCGCGTTCATTTACCTGGACCAAAATAGGCAGCCTGGTCTTGCTGGCCGCCGGATTTACGCTTCCTTTTGCCGCTACATACGCGTACTATGTGCTCTCCGGGCATGGAGATACTTTTTTGTTCTACACCTTCGAAGTAAGCGGGCGCTATCCGGTAGCGGCGGGGCTCTGGGACTTCGTCAAGAGCTTTCTGGACGTTCAGTTGCGGTTTTTTCCCGTTTTTTTCTTTTTCTACTTCGCGCTTTTTCGCTTTAGGCTGGATACGAGTACCCGCCGGTTGGGGGTTTTATGGACCTTGTTGGTGTTGGTCCCGATCTTTGTTCCCGGGAAGTTTTTTGGGCATTATTTCATCCAATTATTCCTTCCGGTGAGTTTCCTCGCCGGCGAATTTTTTGGGCGGCCCAGAGCCATGTATCCCCGGTTTGTCCGCCTTTTCATGCTTCCCCGCGTAGCTTATCCGGTAATTGCGCTTTTTTTGGCTGGGAACTGGTTGCTTCAAAAACACGACTATATCGACCGGCCCGATGTGCCATCCCAGATGGCCAGGGAGATCAAAAGCCGCCTGGATGCGGGGGATGAGATTTATATGGGAAATTACCATCCCATCCTCTACTTTATACTAGGAAAAAAAAGCCCTACCCCATACATTCACCGGGGATTGCTTTGGACAGAGGAACACCTTCACGCTCTGAACATCGATCAAACGAAGGAAATAGACCGCATTATCGAATCCAGGCCGGATTGGGTCGTCGTTCAGGATTCTCTTTTCAGCCCCAGGCTAAATCAGGAGATCCGGACCAGGTACAGCGAAGTGTCGAGGATGAAAACGGAAAAAGGACACGAGCTATACCTTTACCAACGAAATGTCCGCTAAAATGGGGATATTTAGTCGTTCATTTCATCAAACACCAATTACTTCATGATCCGATTATTTTTTACCCGGGTATTGCCATTGGCGTGGGTACTCCAATTGGTTGCCGGTTTGGCGATTGGGCAAAGCCTGAAATGGTCGCCCGATGGAAACAGCTATTTTGTCAACGAGCGTTCCCGGATTGTCCGCTACGACCTTCCCGGATTGAAGCCCGAAGTGGTTGTCAGCCCGGAAGTGCTTATTCCGGACAAGCAGACTATGCCTATTTCGGTAGAAGATTTCCAGTTCACTTCGGACGGGATGAAACTCCTGTTTTTTACGAACAGCAAACGGGTATGGCGATATCGGACCCGCGGCGACTATTGGGTGCTGGATACCAAGACCCGGAAGATCCGCAAGCTGGGCGAAGGCCGGCCGGAATCTTCGCTGATGTTTGCCAAATTTTCTCCGGATGGAAAAAAGGCCGCTTACGTCAGCGAACGCAACCTGTATGTAGAAGACCTGGAAAGCGGACAGATCAAACCGCTTACATCGGGTAACGGGACTCAAAAGCTTATTCATGGCACCTTCGACTGGGTTTATGAAGAGGAGTTCGCCATTCGGGACGGGTTTCGCTGGTCTCCGGACGGGAAATCCATTGCCTATTGGCAGATCGATGCCAATGCGATCCGGGATTTTTATATGATCAATAGCACGGATTCAGTGTATAGCCGGATCGTGCCGGTGGAGTATCCGAAAGCAGGCGATCCGCCTTCTCCTGCGCGGATCGGGGTGGCAGATATTGCCTCCGGACAAACCAAGTGGATGGCTATCGAGGGCGACCCCCAAGAGCATTATCTGCCCCGTATGGAGTGGGCGCCTGGGGGGAAATCCCTGGTTGTGCAGCAATTCAACCGCAAGCAAAACCATAGCCGGATCATCGAATGCAATGCACAAAATGGAGCCTGCCAGACTATTTTCCAGGAGTCGGACCCGGCATGGGTTAGCCATGTCAACGAATGGAGCCGGAACGTGACCGGCTGGGATTGGATCGAAAAAGGCAAAGCGTTTATCTGGACCAGCGAAAAAGACGGCTGGCGGCATCTTTACCGGGTGGGGCTGAACGGGCAGGAACAGCTGTTAACGCGCGGCAATTACGACGTCATCGAAACCTTGTTAATTGACGAAACGGGAGGGTTTATTTATTTTTATGCGTCTCCGGAGAATGCCCTTCAGCAGTATCTGTACCGCGTACCTTTGGATGGAAGTCGTGGCGCTGAAAGGCTTTCGCCAGCCAGCCAGGAAGGAACGCATTCCTATCAGATCTCCCCGAACGGAAAATATGCACGGCATAATTTTTCCAATTATTATACCTCTCCGTTAAGGGAATGGATCACTCTTCCGGACCATCAGCCTTTGCCAGGCCAGGAAGATATTGGCAAAAAGATCAACCCACAGGCCAAGCTAGATAGCCCGGTCTCTTTTTTTAAGGTGACAACCGCCGATGGGGTGGAAATGGATGGGTGGATAGTTAAGCCGAAAGATTTTGACCCCAAAGAAAAATACCCGGTCGTATTTTATGTGTATGGCGAACCCGCCAGCGCTACGGTAAACGACCGTTATGGTGTTGGCGACAACTTTGTCTTCGACGGCGATCTGGCAGCGGAAGGGTATATTCATATTTCCCTGGACAACCGGGGTACGCCGGCGCCTAAAGGCCGGCAGTGGCGGAAATCCATTTACCGCAAGATCGGACAGCTGAATATCCGGGATCAAGCTATGGCGGCCAAAAAAATTCTGGAATGGGATTTTGTAGATACGAGCCGGGTTGCTGTTTGGGGATGGAGCGGAGGCGGGTCATCCACCTTAAATTTGATGTTCCAGTACCCCGAAATCTATAAAACCGGTATTTCGATTGCTCCGGTTACGGCTTCCAGGCTTTATGATAATATCTATACGGAGCGTTATATGGGGCTTCCTCAGGAAAATCCGTCCGATTATGCTGCGGGGGCAGCGCTGACCCACGCCAAAAACCTGCAGGGCAACCTGCTGGTGATCCATGGTACCGGCGACGACAACGTTCATTACCAAAACACGGAGATGCTGATCGATGAGCTCGTTCGAAATGGAAAATTATTTATGGTTATGCCTTATCCCAACCGGACCCATGGAATCTCAGAAGGGGCAGGCACTTCCGAGCACCTATCCAAAACCGCTTCCCATTTTTTGAGAACCCATGTCCCCGGAGGACCGAAAAGCAGGTTGATGGTGAAACCATAAATCAGACCGTTTCCAAATTTTATATAAAAAAAGGCCGTCTGTGACTTGCTTCACAGAAAAAAATTTTCTTTCATGAATTTGGGCCAAGCCCAAATTCATGAAAGTCTTCGTTTGTAAGGTAAGCTATCTTTCTGCCCTGCCGGGCTTTCCCCAAATGGATGACGCCGGTTGTTTCCTGTTCGGGAATTTGTGGTTGACCATGTCATAAAAAAATGGTACCTTTTCACCAAGGAAAAACCAAAAAAACGTTTTGGACGATTTGGGAGCCGGTTTAATTCCCGCCGGTTTTCCAAAATTAAAAATGGATTTTAGTCTTCGCCTTTCCCTGAGGTCACCCGAGCTTGCCGGTTCCGGCATTCAAACCCTAACCTTATGGAAAAAATTATCGATCATTCCCCTCTGCTCAATCTTCTTTGGGCGCGCCAGGATGCCAAAGGCTTCATTTCCGATCAGGACATTCATGACATTGCGGAACACATGGACCTCTCCTTCATCGAAGTGGAGGGCGTCTGTACGTTCTACCATTTTTTCCACCGCCGTCCTGCGGGAAAATTTATCGTGTATCTCAACAACAGCATTCTGAGCGATTTCAGTGGGTATGCTGCCGTGCGGAAAGCCTTGGAAACCGCTACCGGAGCGCCCTGGAACGGGGTCGACCGCAAAGGGTTGTTCGGTTTGTTTGATACGTCCTGTATCGGACTCAGCGATCAGGAACCTGCCGCCCTGATCAATTTCCGGCCTTTTGTAAAGCTCACCCCGGAAAAAGTCCAGCAGTTGGTGAATGCTTTGCGCAACGGGGTGCCGGTAGACCAGTTGGCCGACCATATCGAAAACCCCGTGCGCTACGTGCCGCCTGATGGAAAAGCGGTCGTATTCCGCGAGATGGTTCCGGGGCGGGCATTGCAGAAACTCACTCAGATGACTCCGGAGGAGGTCATCGCCGAGGTCAAATCGTCCAATCTTCGCGGGATGGGCGGCGCTTTTTTCCCTGTGGGAGAAAAGTGGGAACTGTGCCGGAAACAACCCAAAACGCCCCGATACGTCGTGTGCAACGCAGATGAAGGAGAGCCGGGTACCTTCAAGGACAGGGTGTTGATGACTAAGCTCCCCGAGTTGTTGATTGAGGGGATGATTCTTGGTGGGTACGCGATTGGCGCTAATCAGGGGATTATTTATTTACGCGCGGAGTACCGGTACCTGCTGCCGCGTTTGGAGGGCGCTCTGGATAGGTACCGCCAGATGGGCTGGTTGGGAAAAGACATTCCGGCCCGGAAACACTTTGATTTCGACATTCGTATCCAGTTGGGCGCGGGCGCTTACGTGTGCGGGGAAGAAACGGCTTTGCTGGATTCCCTGATGGGTAAACGCGGCGAACCATGGCCCAAGGTTTATTTCCCGGTCGAACGGGGGTATCTGGGCCTGCCGACCATCGTGAACAACGTCGAATCCTTTGCTACCGCAGCCCGGGTGATTGAGTTGGGCGCAGAGGCGTTTCGGCGCTTAGGCACTCCGGGTAGCCCGGGCACGCGGTTGCTGAGTGTGGCCGGGGATTGCAGCTATCCGGGTGTTTATGAAATCGAATGGGGCATGAGCGTTGGGGAGCTGTTGGACCTTACCGGCGCCCAGGACCCGCTGTATCTCCAAATCAGCGGCCCTTCCGGAATTGGAATTTCAGCCGCCGACCGGCATCGCCGGTTTAGTTTTGAGGATTTGCGCTGCGGCGGGTCGGTGATGATTTTTAATCACAAGCGCGACCTGCTGAAAATCCTGGTCAACTTCACGGAATTCTTCAAAGAAGAATCCTGCGGGGTATGCACTCCCTGCCGGGCCGGGAATTTCATTTTGAGCCGTAAGCTGGAACTGCTTTCCAGAGGATTAGGGCGCGGGGCTGATCTGGAAGAAATCCGCCAATGGGGCAATCTGATGACCACCGCTTCCCGCTGCGGGTTGGGCAAAGGGGCATCGAATGCCTTAATCAATGCGATGGATAAATTCCCGGTGTACTTCCAGAAATTAGTGCACTCGAAAGGTAGGGAAAAAGGATTTGACCTGGATTCGGCTCTTGGAGATTACCGGGAAGCGGTTGGGATCAAGTAAGCAATCGCCCGGGGCCTATAATCCACCATACTTATTCACAAATAAACACGAAAACCAGGAGCGCCATGAAAGAAAAAGTGGTTTCCTTTACGATAGACGGGAAAAAATATCAAGCTCCCGAAGGCCAAAGCCTGATCAAGGCGGCTGAAGGAAATGGAATTTCCATCCCTTCTTTATGCTATTACGAACACATCGACCCCCCGCTGGGCACTTGCAGGGTATGTATGGTCAAATCGGATGGCAGAAGTTTTGCGGCTTGTACCCTTAAAGTCAGGGAAGGCATGTCGGTGGAATTTAACACGCCAGAACTGAACGATGCCCGCAAGGCCATGGTGGAAATGCTTTTTGCGGAGGGCAACCATTTTTGCCCGGCCTGCGAAAAAAGCGGCGACTGCGACCTCCAGGGGTTAGGGTACCGTTTGGGAGTGACCATTTCGCGCTTCCCTCACCTGTTCCTCGACCGGGTCATCGATTACCGGCCCAAGCGGATTGTGGTAGACCACAACCGGTGTATTCTTTGCCGCCGCTGTGTGGAAGAAGTAAAAGCGGAAGGCCAGTACCCGGTGTTCAGTTTCCTCAATCGGGGGTCCGGCACAGTGGTTCAAATTGATTACGAGCAGGAAGCCAAGCTTTCCGACAACGAGGCCATGCGCGCGATGCACCTGTGCCCGGTTGGGGCTATTCTCGTTCGGGGCAAGAGCAGGCCAAGACCCAGGGGGGAGCGAAAATACGACCTGCAGGATGCGGGAGGCGATGTGGAGCAGGCGCCGATCAAACATTCAGTTTCTGTAGGCAAAAACAAAAAGGTAATTGCTACCACTTCCCTGGCAGGGTGCTTCGGATGCCATATGTCGCTGCTGGATATTGACGAAGAACTGGTAGAGATTATCGAGCTGGTCGAATTCAACAAATCGCCCCTAACAGATATCAAAACCTTTTCTAAGCGATGCGACGTCGGAATCATCGAGGGAGGATGTTGCAACGATGAAAACGTGGAAGTGCTCCGGGCATTCCGGGCTAATTGCGATGTGCTGGTAGCTATTGGGGAGTGTGCCATTTGGGGCGGCCTTCCCGCCATGCGCAACGTCGTTTCTTTAGAGGAATGCCTGAATGAAGCCTACGGGCATGCGACTTCCGATGTGGAAGAGGGAAAAGTAATTCCGCACCACGAAGATCTTCCCGAGTTGCTGGACCGGATTTACGGATGCAACGAGGTCGTTGAAATTGATTATTACATTCCCGGGTGCCCGCCCGATGCCAGCCACCTGTGGAAAGTGTTGAAGAACATCATTCTTGGGACCGGTTATTCGGTGATCAAGTCGGAGTTCAAGTACGACTGATTGATTGGAAAGACAGACAAGCAATTTAATGGGCTTAGCCCAATTTAAAAATAACAATCCGCCGCAATGAATAAAAAAATCGTCATTGATCCGGTTACCCGGGTGGAAGGCCATGGCCGGGTAACGTTATACCTCGACGAAGATGACCAGATAACGAATTCCCATTTCCATATTGTGGAATTTCGCGGGTTTGAGCGCTTTATCCAGGGGCATCCCTACTGGGAAGTGCCGGCGCTGGTGCAACGGCTTTGCGGTATCTGCCCTGTCAGCCATCACCTGGCGGCAGGAAAAGCGGTAGACCGTCTCGAAGGCCTGGAGCCGGAAGATCTCACCCCGGCTGCAGACCGCCAGCGGCGGTTGCTTCACTATGGGCAAATCTTCCAGTCCCACGCCCTGCATTTCTTTTACCTGGCGGCGCCCGACCTGCTCTACGGGATTGATGCGCCTGTCGGACAACGCAACATAGTGGCCCTGGCATTGGACAACAAGGAACTGGCCCGCAAAGGCATCCTGATGCGCAAGTTCGGGCAGGAGATAATCCGGGCCATTGCCGGTAAACGGATTCACGGGATTGCAGTGGTGCCCGGGGGGGTATACAAACAATTTACGGTTGAAGACCGGGATTATTTCCTGGATGGGAAAGCGATTCCCGACATTGAGACCATGATCGAATGGTCGATCGAAACCCTGGAGTTCCTGAAAAACTACCATATCGAGCATCGGGACTGGCTCGACCATTTTGCAGCGTTCGACTCAGGGCACCTTAGCCTGATTGGGCTCAATGGAGATATGGATCTTTATCACGGCCGCTTGCGGGCTACCGATGCCAACGGCAATGTTACGCTCCGCGATGTTCCGGATGACCACTATCGCCGGTATTTCTCCGAAGGGGTTGAACGTTGGACCTACTTGAAGTTCCCTTACCTGACCCACCTTGGCCGCGAGAAAGGCTGGAACCGGGTAGGTCCTTTGGCCAGGGTCAATATTTGCGATCGGATACCGACTCCGCTGGCGGAGCAGGAGCGCTTGTTCTTCAAAGAATTTAGCGGCGGACTGCCCAACAACCGCAGTATGTACTACCACTGGGCCCGTCTGATCGAAGTGCTGCATTGCGCCGAGGTGATGAAAAATTTACTCCACGATCCGGAATTGCTGGGGTCTGACCTGGTGGTTAAAGGCGAACGGCGCTCGGAAGGTATCGGGATCGTAGAAGCTCCACGTGGAACATTGATCCACCATTACGAAGCCAACGAAAAAGGCAAACTTACCCGTTGCAACCTGATCGTTTCCACTACCCACAACAACGAGCCCATGAACAGAGCCGTAAAAGAAGTGGCTTTACAGACCATGAATGGGCATCACGAGATTACGGATGGGATGCTCAATGGGATCGAAGTCGCTATCCGCGCCTACGATCCTTGTTTGAGCTGCGCCACCCACGCTATCGGCCAGATGCCGCTGCATGTGGAGATCATCGATGCCGAAGGCAACCTGGTCAAGGAGAAGACCAGAGGATAATGTCCGGACTGCTTAGGGCGCAAGACAAGTGAAAGGTTGTTTTTTGGATAAATGTGTTTAGTATGATCGATTTTCCGGGAAAAACCCTGCTCTTTGCCATCGGCAACAGTTCCAGAGGGGACGACGGCCTGGGTTGGGCCTTTGCTTCCGCTCTGGAAGAAGCGGGGTTTTTTCCCGGAGAGATCGTTTACCGTTACCAGTTGCAGATCGAGGATGCCGAATTATGCTCCCACTTCGACCAGGTGATTTTCGCCGATGCCTGGAAAACGGATTCCGATTTGCTCTTCGCGTTCGAACCCTGCCTGCCTAAAGCGGATTCCTCCTTCACCACCCATGCCGTTTCCCCTAATGCGATTTTGCAGCTATGCAAGGATATTTACGAGGTGGAACCCCAAAGCTGGCTCGTACTGCTTCGCGGCGCCCGATGGGGGCTGGGAGAGGGCTTGAGCCAAACAGGAAAAAAAGGGCTAAAAGAAGGGTTGGCTTTTTTTTATAACGCCCTGCATCAACGCTCGTTGGGCTAACAATCGCTATCAAAGCCATTCCGCTCGTCTGGAAACGAGCCAATAAGGGGGCTGTCTCAAAAGACCGTTTTCGCCCCTGGCTGCCAAAAAAGAAAATAAAATTTCACGCCGGGAGCAAAGAACGGTCTTTTGAGACAGCCCCAGCGCTTAGTTTGCGACTCAAACCCTCAATTTAGAACCTCCTCGTACCTCGTACCTCATCTATCCCACCTCTGCCACGCACTCAATCTCCACCAGCGCGTCTTTGGGCAGCCGGGACACTTCCACGGTGCTGCGGGCGGGCCGGTGTTCGCCAAAGAAAGCGGCATATACGGCGTTCATGCGGTCAAAATCGGCAAAGTTTTTGAGGAATACCGTGGTTTTTACAATGGATTTCCGGTTGACGCCGGCTGCTTCCAACACCAGTTCCAGGTTTTGCAGAACGCGTTGCGTTTGCTCTTCAATGGTCGTGCCCTGTAGGGTCATGGATTCGGGGTGGAGGGGAGTTTGGCCTGAACAAAAAAGCAAGTTGCCGCTGCGAATGGCCTGGGCGTAAGGACCGATAGCGAGCGGCGCCTGGGGAGAATGGACGGACTGCATGAAAGAGGATTAACAGGTTAAAAAAACAGATTCGTTCCTATCGGACGAATATAGCCATGCTTTAAGGATCGAAAGGTACGTATAATACCCATGTAAAGAACTAGATCCAATCCGGGCAGAAGGTAAAGCGTCGATTTTCTCAAAAAAGACAGATAACGGTTTTTTGAAGACCAATGCGGAATATTTGCTTCCCAACAGCAGGTATCCTGGGGGGGTTATCTGGTCCGGGATTCAGGTCTACCCTATTGAATTTCAATATTCTTAGTATTTTTCCTCCAAATTTTATTACAAGTCCAAAATAGCGATTTCTACAAACCTGCTTCTTATGAAATGCCTTTCCTGTTTGCGCTTAAACGTGTTTATTCTTCCGCTGTTTGTCCTTTTTGCCGTTTCCTGCGGCCATAAAGAAAAATCGGCAGGCGGCCCTCCTGCAGCTGGACCTGGAAGAGGCGGACCCGGCGGGCCGGAACTGGTCACCCCGGTAGATTATATGGTCGTAACGGCTCAAGAATTGAGTAATACGCTCCAAACAACAGGAAGTCTGGTGGCGAATGAATTGGTCGATATTCAGCCGGAGCGCAGCGGACGGCTTACGCGCCTTCATTTCAAGGAAGGAGGGCTAACAACGAAAGGCGCCCTGCTGGCCGAATTGGACCGCCTGGAGTTAGAGGCCCAATTGGCTAAACTAAGGGTGAATGAAGCTTTTGCCGAGCGGGAAATCAAACGAGCCAAGGACCTTTTAGCTATCGATGGGATCGCAGCCGAAGAATACGACCGGTTAATTTTTAACCTGGATCAGATCCGGGCCGATATCCGGGTAACCGAGGTTTCGATCGATAAGACCCGTATCCGGGCGCCGTTCTCCGGACGTTTGGGCCTTCGGCAACTTAGCGAAGGCGCTTATGTGTCGACTACCGATGTGCTGGTGACCCTACAGCAAACGAACCCCATTAAACTGGAGTTTGAAGTGCCTGAGCGGTTCAGCCGCGACCTGCGCATTGGCCAGAAAGTGGAATTCACCATCGAGGGCCTTCGCCCGGTATTTACCGCAGAAGTATATGCATTGAGCAATGAGGTGAATGTAGGTACCCGCACCTTATCCGTCCGTGCTCGGTGCAATAACCCCAACAACCTGCTTCAGCCGGGCAACTTTGCCAAAGTCAAAGTAACCACCAGCCAGGATCAGCGGGTGGTTTTGGTACCTACCGATGCGGTGATTCCCGTGCTGAACGGCCAGCAGGTGTTGCTGATCCGGGGAGGAAAAGTACTGCCTCAAAAGGTAGAAGCCGGGCAGCGCCTGGAGAACTACCTGGCTATCCTGGGCGGCCTGAACCCTGGCGACACCATTATTCTCAGTGGCCTGCTTTCTCTCCGCGAGGGAATGCCCGTAATGCCATCACAACTTATTGAAGCTCCAAATGCCAGCGACTTATGAATCTTCCGTCTATTAGCATCAACCGGCCGGTATTGGCAACGGTCATCTCGATCGTCCTGCTGTTGTTTGGGATTATCGGGTTTACCTTTCTCGGGTTAAGGGAATACCCCAGCGTAGATCCCCCAGTCATATCCGTTTCGACCAGCTATACAGGGGCCAACGCCGAGGTGATCGAATCCCAGATCATCGAACCCTTGGAGAGTTCCCTCAACGGGATTCCCGGGATCCGCTCTCTGTCGAGTACCAGTGCACAGGGAAGAGGGAACCATAACCGTGGAATTCGAGCTCGGAGTCGATCTCGAAGCCGCTGCCAATGACGTGCGGGATAAAGTATCTCAGGCTCAGCGCCAGCTGCCTCCCGATGCCGACCCGCCCATTGTTTCCAAAGCCGACGCCAACGCGTCGCCTATTTTGACCGTAACCGTCCAAAGCAACAAACGCGACCTGATGCAACTCAGCGAGTATGCGAACAACGTCGTTAAAGAGCAGCTTCAAACAGTGCCCGGCGTGTCCAGCGTCCGCATTTGGGGGGAGAAAAAATACGCGATCCGCATAAAGCTCGACCCTGTAAAACTGGCTGGTTACGGACTTACGCCCATTGATGTGCGCAACGCGCTGCAGCGGCAGAATCTGGAGCTCCCCTCGGGCAAAATCGAAGGATATCGCACCGAGCTGGATATCCGCACAGAAGGGCGTTTGTATACAGCTAAGGAGTTTTCCAATGTCGTGTTGAGGGAAGAAGGGGGGGCAATCGTTCAACTCCGGGATGTTGCCCAGGTAGACCTGGAACCTCAAAACCTGAGGAGCATCCTGAGAGGGAATGGAATCATCCCCATGATGGGGGTGGCGGTCACCCCCTTGCCTGGTGCGAATTATATTGACATTGCAGATGAAGTATACAAGCGGGTGGACCAGATGAAAAGGACCGTTCCCAAGGACATTGTGCTTGGTTATGCGTTTGATTCCACGATTAGTATCCGCCGTTCCATTGAAGAAGTGGAGGAAACTATCCTCATTGCTTTCGCTCTGGTTGTACTGGTGATTTTCTTATTCCTTCGAAACTGGCGCACCACGCTGATCCCGGTACTGGCGATCCCCATTTCGCTTATCGGAACGTTCTTCATTATGTACGCCGCCGGGTTTTCGATCAATGTACTGACCCTGCTGGGTATCGTATTAGCTACCGGTCTGGTGGTGGACGACGCCATTGTGGTCCTGGAAAATATTTTCCGGCGTATTGAGGGAGGCCAGGAGCCCCATCAAGCAGCGCACGAGGGGTCTAAAGAAATTTATTTTGCCATTATCGCTACTTCGGTTACCCTCATTATTGTGTTTCTCCCAATCGTCTTTTTGCAGGGGATTACGGGAAGGCTTTTCCGGGAGTTTGGGGTGGTGGTTGCCGGGGCGATTCTGATCTCCACCCTGGTTTCTCTGACGCTCACTCCGATGATGAGTTCCCGCTTACTGCGCAAACAAAAGCACGGTTTCTTCTACAATTTCACGGAGGGCTTCTTTACGGGAATGATTAGCTGGTATAACCGCAGTCTTTCTGCGTTTATGCGGGTGAACTGGCTCGCCTTGCTGGTCATTGCGGCATGCGCTTATGGGATCTACGAATATGGCGGTAAAATCCCAAGGGAAATGGCGCCGATGGAAGATAAAAGCAGCTTCCGGATCACATCCACCGCTCCGGAAGGCACTTCCTATGAAATGATGGACCGCTACCAGCTTGAAGTACTGAAGATTATTGAACAAGTTCCGGAGAAGCGCGCTTATATCGGGATTACTTCTCCGGGGTTCGGCTCATCGGGGTCGGCCAACTCGGCTTTCGTTTCGGTATCGTTGGTACAGCCCGACCAGCGGGAACGTAGTCAGGACGAAATTGTGAAGAGTTTGTTCCCCGTCATCGGCAAGCTCAATTATGCCCGGTCTTTTATTTCGCAGGAGCAGACGATCAGTGTAGATCGCAGCCAGCGCGGGCTTCCGGTCCAATTTGTGATCCAGGCGCCCAACTTCGACCGGCTCAAGGAGGTGATTCCCAAATTTTTGGAGGAAGTGAATAAGAACCCGGCTTTTGCTATCTCAGATCTCGATCTTAAATTTAACAAGCCGGAAATCCGCATCGAGATCGACCGGGAACGCGCCCGCCAACTTGGGGTTACCGTCCGGGATATTGCCGAGACGTTGCAGTTGTTTTACAGTGGTACGCGGTATGGCTATTTTATCAAAGACAGCAAGCAATACGAGGTCATTGGGGAGGCTGCCCGCGCATTCCGCGACGATCCCGGGGATCTGGGGATTCTCTACGTACGCAGCAACCGGGGCGAATTGATCCCGCTGAGCAACGTGGTACGGACCATTGAAGAATCTAACCCGCCCCAATTATACCATTACAACCGGTACCTTTCTGCTACGGTTTCGGCCGGATTGAACGATGGATATACCTTGGGCCAAGGGATTGAGGCTATGGAGGAAATTGCTTCCAGGGTGTTGGACGAATCCTTCCAGACGGCGCTGGCAGGCGCATCCAAAGACTTTAAGGAAAGTTCCAGCGGACTGCTTTTTGCCTTTTTGCTGGCGCTGGTACTGGTTTACCTCACCTTGGCCGCTCAATTCGAAAGTTTCTTCGACCCGCTGATTATCATGATCACGGTGCCGCTGGCTTTGATGGGCGCCCTGGGCGCATTGTGGTATTTTGGACATACCCTCAATATTTTCAGCCAAATCGGCATTATCGTGCTGGTGGGGATTGTGACCAAAAACGGCATTCTGATCGTTGAATTTGCCAACCAGAAAATGGAACAGGGGCTCAGCCCCAGAGCGGCGGCCATTGAGTCGGCCACCCTCCGCCTCCGCCCTATCCTGATGACCAGTATAGCTACGGTGCTTGGCGTTTTGCCGATTGCGATGGCTTTGGGCTCGGCAGCGACCAGCCGGATCCCAATGGGGGTTGCCATTATCGGCGGTTTGCTGTTTTCCCTGGCCCTGACGTTATACGTCATCCCGGCCATTTATCCGTTCTTTAACCGGGCAACCAAAAAAGAGGGCCCGCACGAAGATGGACCTCTGGCTGAATTGGTGGAAGAAGGACATGAAAGCCGAAATTAATTTTTAAACCAGCTTTGTAATGAACGCCCAAATGGACATCGACAAACGGAACAGGCATTGGGTTGCTTTGCTTGCCTTTGTTTTTATAACTCATGGAGGCCTACTGGCTCAGGATAAACTCAGCGCCATGGATGCGGTAAAGGTAGGCCTTGAACGCAATTTCAACATCCAGATCCTGCGCAACCAGGAAACTATTGCTGCGAACAACAATACCCCTGGTCGCGCCGGCATGCTCCCAACCATTGGCACAACGGGAACCACCTCTTATTCGGTCAACAGTACCGAGCAGAAATTTTTCACCGGGGAATCCCGGGGATCCAATAACGCCAGTACCATCGCATTTCGCCTGGGGCTGGAAGTAAGCTGGACCGCCTTCGATGGATTCCGGATGTATGTCGCCCGGGACCGCTTTCAAACGCTGGAAGAGCAGAGCCGCATGCGCACCACCGCGGAAATGCAAGCCCTGGCTGCAGATATTCTGTTGAATTATTACGATCTGGTTCAATTGGAACGGTCGACCGAAAACCTCCGCTATGCCGTCCGACTGGATCGCGATTTGCTGGATCTGGTCGAGAACAAAAAGCGCATCGGAACGGCTACCGGGCTGGAATTGCTCCAGTCCAGGGCGCGGTTAACTGCCGACTCGGTCCTTCTGGTTCAACTGGAAGCGGATATTCAACGGGCCCGCAAAAACTTCAACCAACTGCTCAACCGGCCCGTGGAAACCGCTTTTTCTATGGATACGACCCTTAAGAGCGGCCCTATTCCTCCCCAGGAGGAATTGCTTACCCGGGCATTCCAATCCAACCCAACCGTACTGATCAATAAGTTGGACCGCCAGTTGGCGTTGCTCAGTATGGAGGATTCCAAAGGCGCTATGTGGCCTGAAGTAACCCTCCAGGGCACCATGAATTACAGCTACCAACGCAACGACGTCGGGTTTTTACTTTCCAACCGAAACCTTGGCCCTACCCTTGGACTTACCGTGCGCTATACGATCTACGATGGAAATAACCGAAAACAGGACATCGCCAATGCCCGAATAAACGAAGAAGTGGCACGCCTGAGAGAAACAGATCTCCTCCAGGCCATCGAAGCCCAGATCCGAAACCGGTACGCCGATTACGTGGCATTTCAGCAATTAACCGACCTGCAGCAGGTCAATCTGAACGTTGCCCGCGAACAAGCTGCCCTGGCGCGGGAACTTTACCGCTTGGGACGAACCACCAACTTTGAAGTCAGAGAAGCCATTTTACAGGAGATCCAGGCCCAGGATCGGTGGATACAAACGATCTTCCGGCTCAAACAAACCGAAATCGGCTTGCTGGATCTCGCCGGGATTCCGCTGTACAGCGGAGGACAATAACCTTTTCTTTTTTTAAAACCATGGTAGTATGAAAAAAAACATCCTTTTCATTGCATTCGCTTTTATGTTCAGCGCGGTTTCCCTGTTTGCCCAGGAAAAAGCCAACGAAACACTGAACGACGCCATCCGCAAACACGGCATGGACCAAAGCAAAGTCATGGAGATCGCCGGCTGGATGACCGACGTCTACGGGCCCCGGCTGACGGGCTCGCCCATGCTGGACAAAGCAACCGACTGGGCTCAGAAAACCCTCAAGGAATGGGGCATGCAAAACGTGCATACGGAGGCTTGGGGCCCTTTTGGCCGGGGCTGGGAATTTACCCACTTTGAAATGCATGCCACAGCGCCCAATTACTTCCCCATTATCGCTTATCCAAAAGCCTGGTCTCCATCCACTCCGGGTACTGTTAGCGGAGAGGTGGTTTATATTCAGGCCAGCAACGAAGCCGATCTGGCCAAATACAAAGGAAAACTGAAAGGAAAGTTTGTCTTCCTGGATACCCTCCGTGAAGTATCGGAATGGATGGACGCTCCGGCCAAACGTCTGGAAGCCAAAGAATTGCTGGATATGGCCAACGCGTCGGCGCCTACGCCACGCCCGGATCGGGATTATACCCGCCTTGGCGGCTTTTCGTTTAACAACCAACTCTGGAAGTTTCTGGGAGAAGAGCAGCCGGCAGCTATCATAGACCGCAATTTTAAAGGCGATCTCGGAACGGTTTTCGTTTCTGGCGCACGGGCTGCAGAAGGCCGCGCCCAAGCCAAAGACGCCAAGATCATCCCTCAGGCGACCATGTCGGTCGAGCATTACAACCGGATATTCCGAATGGTCCAGAAAGGACTGCCGGTGACGCTTTCCATGGAGCTCAAGGCGGCGTATACCAATCCGGATGAGATGGAGCACAACATCATCGCCGAGATCCCCGGAACGGACCTGAAAGACGAAGTCGTTATGTTTGGAGCGCATTTCGATTCCTGGCACAGCGGAACTGGCGCCACCGATAATGCAGCCGGCTCGTCTGTTATGATGGAAGCCGCCCGCATCCTCCTGCAAGTCATCAAAGAAACGGGCGTTCAACCCCGCCGCACCTTGCGCCTGGCTTTGTGGACGGGCGAAGAGCAGGGACTGTTGGGCTCCAGAGGGTATGTCCGCGACCATTTTGCGGTTACGGCCCAGGATGGCAGCTTCCAGGAACTTAAACCGGAGCAGGCCAAAGTATCGGCCTATTACAACCTGGATAACGGTACCGGGAAAGTCCGCGGGGTTTACCTTCAGGGCAATACGGCGGTAGCGCCAATCTTCCGTGCATGGTTGGACCCATTTAAGGACCTGGGGGCCACTACCCTTACACCATCGAATACCGGAGGTACCGACCACCTGGCATTCGACGCGGTGGGCATCCCTGGATTCCAGTTTATCCAGGATCCGGTGGCGTATTCCACCCGGACGCACCACTCCAACATGGACAACCTCGATCACCTGGTGGAAGACGACCTCAAGCAGGCGGCTACCGTGATCGCTTCGTTTGTACTGCATTCCGCCATGCGGGATGGAATGATTCCTCGCAAACCGGCCCCAACGGTTCGGACTACCGGCTCAGGGAACTAATATTTTGGGCTTTTTTCTAGCGGGGTAGCAGGCCGGATCAGCTTGTTACCCCGCTTCTGTTCTTTTCTAATCCATAAATTTTTTCTGCGTGAACTACTTCGCTTTTCGGACCGCCACCGTATGGGGATTTTTGTTCCTGAGTTTTTCTTCAGGTCTTTTTGCCCAGCGCAAAACCCCGATTCCGGCTCCTCCCGTGCCTTCCGTTTATTATCCCGGAAATGGGAGCGACTGGGAAACCCGTTCCCCAGAAGAACTGGGAATGGACAAAGTCAAAATACAGGAAGCAGTCTCGTTCGCTATCCAGCAGGAGTCGGAGAATCCCCGGAATATGGAAATTTCCCATTACCAAAGTTTTGGAAAAGAACCCTTTGGACAGGGCATCGGGCTGTTCAAAGAGCGCGGATCGCCTTCGGGGGTAATCATTCGCAAAGGGTATATTGTCGCTTCCTGGGGCGAGCCCGACCGGGTGGACATGACCCATAGCGTCACCAAAAGTTTCTTGTCGGCCACCGTCGGGTTGGCGTTTGACCGGGGGCTGATTCCCGATCTGCACGCACCGGCGTATGCGTCTATGGCGCCCATTGCGGTAATGGACCCAGACCCATTCGCCAACCGGTCTGACCGAATAGGGCAGCCGATGTTGCTGGATCTTTTTGCCACGGATCACAACCGCAAGATCACCTGGGACCACCTGCTTCGCCAAACCAGCGATTGGGAAGGGGTGCTTTGGGGAAAGCCGGACTGGGCGGACCGGCCGGCTGCCAACCCCGCCGAATGGCAAAACCGCCCGCGCAAAGAACCCGGAAGCGCCTATGAATACAACGACGTGCGGGTCAATGTGCTCGCGCTGGCCACCCTGAACATTTGGCGGCGCCCGCTGCCGGAGGTCTTGCGGGAATACATCATGGATCCCATCGGCGCCTCACCGACCTGGAGGTGGTTCGGTTACCAGAACTCCTGGGTGGTCCTGGATGGACAAATGATCCAGTCGGTCAGCGGCGGCGGCCATTGGGGCGGCGGGATGTTTATCAACGCCTACGATATGGCCCGTTTTGGCTACCTGACGCTTCGCCGCGGGAACTGGAAAGACCGGCAACTGCTCTCCGAAGACTGGATCGACATGGCCTGTACGCCCACACCCGCTCAGCCCACGTATGGGTTCATGAACTATTTTCTGAATACGGAGAAAAAGCTGCTGCCCAGCGCGCCCGAAAAAGCCTTCTACCATTTGGGCAATGGCGCCAATCTGGTGTACGTCGATCCGGAAAACGACCTGGTGATCGTTGCGCGCTGGATCAAAAACAATGCGATGGATGGGTTGGTGCAGCGGACGTTAGCGGCTATGAAGTAAAGAACTTAATCTTAAGTTAATCCCTCAAAGTCCGGAGGAACCCGGGCTTTGGGGTACATTTACTGCATCTACATACCCATTAATTCCTATAAGCCATGCGTTTTTTTCTTGCATTCGCAATTATGTTCATAGCCTTTATGCCTCAATTGCAGGCTTCTGCGCCCACTGAACATTTGGGTTTAAGCGCTGGTCCGGCCCAGGATTCCGTTTTACGGGACTCGATCGGAGAGGTGGTCGTTATTGCCCAGCGCAGGGAAGAGCGGTTGTTTTTCACGCCGGGCGCGGTAGAGCTATTGAATGGGAAAGCCCTTCGTGCGAGGCAAGCCCGCACCGTCCCCGAAGCGCTGGTAGCGACTTCAGGGGTGTTTAACCAATCGACGAGCCGCTCGGGTTCGCCTTTTTTAAGAGGATTGACGGGCAACCAAACCCTGTTGCTGATCGACGGCATCCGGCTCAATAATTCTACCTTCCGCTACGGGCCCAACCAATATCTGAACACCATCGATCCGTTCTCCATCGACCGGATGGAAGTCTGGAAAGGCGGGGGTTCGGTCGCTTATGGCACCGATGCCTTGGGCGGCACGATCCAGGTACTTACCCAGGAGCCCCGTTTCTCAAGCGAAGGCGCCGATTGGAGTGGAAGAGCTATCGGGCAGTTTATCAGCCAGGGCATGGAGCAAAGCGGCCGCATGGAGGGAATGTACAGCGGGGAAAACACCGCGATATTGGCAGGAGCTACCCTGCGTCACTTTGGCGATTTGATCGGAGGGGATACCACCGGCCGTCAAAACCCGTCCGGGTACGACGAGATGGCCTTCGACGCCAAAGGCAAGTTTCGGTTGGGGGACAACCATTTTCTGACGGTGGCGCACCAGTACTTCCGCCAGGAAGAACAGCCCGTTTTTCACAAAATCCAGCTGGAAAACTTCCTGCGCAACCATTTTACCGAACAGCAGCGCCAACTGACGTACGCCCGCTGGCAATACCAGCCCCAAGGGAGCAAAGACCGCCTGTCGGCCACGATTTCCCTTCAAAATACCATCGAAGGACGGGAAAGCCAGAAAAATGGCAGCTCCGTGCTCACGGAAGAAGAAGACAAAGTACGTACCCTGGGTTTTTCCATGCAATACGAATATTATCCCGCTCCACATTTCCGACTGAGTTCAGGCGCGGAGCTATACCGTGATTTGGTCAATAGTACGCGGGTGGATATCAACCTCATCTCCGCTGGTTTGGCTACCTCCAAGCGCGGGCTATACCCCGATGGTTCCACCCACCTGAGCGCAGCGGTGTATACGCTTGCCACATGGGAACTCCCTCAATGGCAGTTCACGGGGGGAGCGCGCTATAATTATTTTGCAATCACGACCAAAGACGAAGCCAACGGGGAAGCAACGATCAAACCCGATGCCCTGGTCGGTAATTTTTCGGCGCTCTACGGCCTTACTCCAAGGATAATGTCTTCGCCAGCATCGAATCCGCTTTCCGCGCGCCGAATATCGACGATATGGGCACGCTCGGGATCGTCGACTTCCGGTATGAAGTTCCGCTTTCGATTTGACCCCCGAATCTTCTTTGAACATGGAGCTGGGCTATCGCCACCAATCTGCCAAAGTTCCAGACCGAAGTACATTTGTTCCGCAACGAGTTGCGCGACCTCATTGCCCGTGTTCGGTTGGGGAATGATTCCATTGCCGGATACCCGGTGTATATCAAGGAGAACGTTCAGGAAGGGTATGTCCACGGGGTAGAGGGGGATTTCAACGTGGCCGTTACCTCCAGATGGAATGTTCAGGGCGCCCTTTCCTGGCAGTATGGGCAAAACGTGAGCCGCAACGAGCCTCAGCGCCGCATCCCTCCGATGTTTGGGCGGGGCGCCGTGTCGTATGCTTATAACGGGATTTCCTTAACGGCAGAAACCTTGTTCGCCAGCAAGCAAGACCGGCTGGCCGCCGGGGACAAAAGCGACAACCGCATTCCGGCGGGGGCACCCCGGGTTGGGCGGTGTTCAATCTTTACGGCGCCTATTCCTGGAACGCCTTTACCGTGCGTGCCGGGTTCTGGAATATCGGAAATGAGGACTACCGCTACCATGGATCAGGGACGAATGCCATGGGGCGGAGTGCGAGCCTGGCGATTGAGGTAGGGTTTTAAGACCTACCTCAACGACGACAATCCGCCATCCACTCCAATGACTTGGCCGGTGATCCAGCTCGCCTGGTCGGAGAGTAGGAAGTGCGCCAGGGAGGCCATGTCTTCCGGCTGCCCAATGCGGTTGATCGGATGGCGCTTGGCAGAAGCTTCTATCTTTTCCGGCGTATTGAGCAGCGCCTGAGCAAGCGAGGTTTGCGTAAGGGAAGGCGCAATCACGTTGACCCGGATTTGTTGGGACGCCAGTTCGGCAGCCAGCGATTTGCCCAAACCTTCCACTCCGGCTTTGGCTGCGGCAATGGAACTATGGAAAGCCATGCCGGTTTTTACCGCTACCGTGCTGAACAACACGACACTGGCCCCTCCGGCGCGTTTGAGCCGGGGCAGGCAGTATTGGATAAGCCGAACAGCGCCGATCACGTTCTGCCGGAAATCCGCGATAAAATCCTCCTCGGTTAGCCGGTTGATGGTTTTCAGGGTGATACTTCCGGGGCAATAAACCAGCCCATGCAACGCGTCTGGTAGATCCTGGAGGGCTTCCAGAGGATCGTTTACTGCATCCAGGGAAACATGCCGGGTTTGAAGGGCTGCCAGTTCTGGCGTCAGGGTGCGGGATAGCGTAAACGTGGAATATTCGGAAATGGCCAATTGAGCAAGACTCAACCCAATTCCTTTGCTTGCTCCTACGATAAGGATGTTTTTCATGCCGGGTTTCTTTTCGAGCTTAACAAGGGAGGGCGGGTATGGTTTAAAGAAAAGGTAACTGTTTACCCAGAGTTGGTAGCGCCGCAATCACCACCAGGAGTAAGGGCTATTGAGCGCAATATCGGTGACTTGCCCCTGCAGGAAAGTCCAGGTTTGGCCGTCCCGGGTGATTTGGACCGACCATTTCAAAGGGACCAGAAGCCCCTGCATGCTGTGGAAATCGAGGTAGGAAAAAGTCCAGGTTTCGGCGCCAACAGGGCCGGAAAGGGATCGCAGGAGTCCTTCTTCGTCAAAACGCATCGTCAGGGTGGCTGGCGCCTCTGGGTTTGCAAGCTGCGCGTGCAAATCGCCATTAGGAAGGGATTCCCATTTTAACCCGAGGTTTAGCCAGGAACCGGGGTGCCAGGCCATAAAGCCACAATATTCCAACAACAATTGCTGCTGCAGGGAATTTTTCCGGGTTGGGCTGCTGGGAGTTGGAAGCCCCCAAATCCTTTCCTCCCAGTTGGCGCTGGAATCCATCAACGTATGCAGAATGGATCTTGTAGCCAAAAATATTGCGTGACATCGGCATACCAGACCAATCCGGCAAATGCCTGATTGTTAATAAAGCATTTGGCTTCCAGAGGGCGCCAAGACTTGCCGGGGCCGGAACGCAGCGCCCCTTTTTGCCTCATCCGGACGGTCTGCACGGCATGGTGTTCCAACACATTACTCTGTTGGAGGTATCTCTGGAGCGGTTTGGGAAGTTTGTCCAGGTCTTTTTTCTCCGCTTGCAGGAGGGTATCCGGCGATGGCCGGTTTGCAAACAACTGCTCGGCCTGGTGTTTGGCTTTTCTCCGAACCCAGGCTACCGTCGTCAGATCGAGAACGGCGATGCAGAAAACAAAAACGAAAAGGATTGTCAGAACCATAGCCTGCAAGCAGGGAATCATTTATGGCTTCCCTGTTTGCAGGTTGCAATTTAACAGTTCTTGGTCAAAGAACCGGCTTTTATGAAAGGCCCTATTGTTTGATCACCGGTATCGACAGCTGATTTTTTCCCTGCACATTCCGGAGAACGATGGCGTACATTCCCGATGGCAACCGGCTCAGGTCGAAAGATCCTTCCAGATTCCCCGATCCTTTAAACGGACGGCGGAAGCCTGGAACGGGTTTGCCTTCGGAATTGATCACCAGGGCGAGGAGGTTCAGGCCTTGTCCCTGGAGTTCAAGCCGCACCTCTCCGGTCGTGGGATTGGGAAAAACCCGGTACGTCAGGGTATGGTCAAGATCCTGGACATCCGTGATGACCAGGTCGCCTTGCTGGAAACCCTGGGTAACGATCAAAGCGCCGGAGGCAGCTGTGGCAGTAACCGGTTCCCCAACCGTAAAGTCCACTTGTAACGGGCCAACGATCCTGGAAGCGCCTGCGCTGGCGATCACCTTACGATCTATGGTTTGCGCATGGAGGGCGCCGGGCGCCAGGGCAATCAGTAAAAAAAAGATCCAGCGGGACATAGCTATTGTTTTTTCGGTTGAGCAATGGCTTTTTCCAGGGCTTCGATGCGTTGCAGGAGTTGGTCGATCGTCTTTTGCTGTTGTTCGATCAGTTGCTGTTGTTCCTGAATGGCTTTGATGGCCAGGATGCCAAAGCCCGAATAATCCATCGTATACACGTCTCCTCCTCCGTCGCCTCCATGCTGAACGAGTTCGGGGAATAGCCTGGCAACATCTTGCGCAAGGAAACCCAGCGTTTCAGGTGAATTGGACGGTTGTTCGAGGAAGCGGTACCGTTTGGGTTGGAGTTTTAAAACGGCATCCAGCGTAGAGCCCATAGGCTGGATGTCTTTTTTCAGGCGTTCGTCGGAGGTAGGGGTGTAAACGCCTGTGCCGTCGTTAAACGAGCCTTTAAGCGTATTTTTGAAATACAATTCCAGGTTTCCGGTGGTATTTTGAACATAAAGGTTCCAGAAATTGCCGTTGGCGCCGGCGTTTTGCAACCGCAGGCCCATCCGGCCGCTTTCGGTGGAAAATTCCTCGATCAGCCGATGTACCAGATGCAGATCGCTGATTGGGGAGATTGTCCGAATTCCGACGATTCCTTTGCCGTTGAGACTGAGCACATCCCCGAAGCCGCTATGGAAGAAATTGAGGCGGTCCTGGGTGGAATCGGCCTGATTGATGCCGGCGATGGTCCAGAAGTTGTCGAAATTCTGATGCATGAAGGTGAGCCGGGTGTAGTCGTTGGAACCGCTCTCCATGAGGAGTAACTGGGGATCTTTTAGCAAGCTGTTGTGCAAGACTTTTAAACGGCCTTCGGGGGTCGTTGTGCCAATGGAAACCCTTCCTTCCTTGTTAAAGAATATCCGCTGGTTGGCGCTGGCGCCGGAGAGCTGGCTGCTCAGGATCAGGGATTCGCCTCCATCTCCGGTGGAGAAA
The DNA here is from genome assembly GCA_016707205.1 of Haliscomenobacter sp. Lineage (GTDB taxonomy): Bacteria > Bacteroidota > Bacteroidia > Chitinophagales > Saprospiraceae > JADJPL01. The sequence goes on from JADJHZ010000002.1 coordinate 513,366, forward strand.
TACCACTTGTCGCCCCCGGGATAGCCGATTTCCAACCGCCCGACGTTGGAATTGACCCGCATCGTGCCGTTGATTTCCAATTTGACGTCGGGGTCAATGACGCCGATGCCCACGTTGCCGTTTCCGGTTGCCAGAGCCGCGCCTGTTCCGGAAGATTCAAAATAGCTTCCCACCGCGCCATTGGAACCAATCCCGTGAATGCCATATCCGCCCGAAACGTTGGATTGCCCCAGGAGGCCCGAACCTCCATTAGCGGAAGAATAGCCTGCCACGCCATGCCCCTGGCGGGAGTCGCCAATAAGCGCGGCGCTGGCAGTGGCCGTTCCGGAGTACCCCAAGCCTTGCCGGCCGTGAATGGCGATCCCGTTTCCGGGGGTTGAATTAATGATTTGAAAGGCAGTTAGATTCGAGCCATTAAGCGTTTTGCTGAATGGAAGCGTCAACCCTATCCCGTCGAGATCGACCGAACCGCCTTCTTTGGAAAGGGTTAAGATGCTTCCGCGTAGGGAGAGCTGCTGGATTTCATTTAATACGTCCAAATCGCCGGTGTTGCTAATGGTATTTCCAACGATGCTGATCCCGGGTCCGGGGGCATAGGAAGGGAGCAGCACGCTGTTCCCTTTCGAAATCGTCAGGGTATTGCCGACAATGCTGAGGTTCTGCTCATCCTTGTCGTTCGCTACGTTTTTGGCGTAAAAAGCGTAGGGTACCGTCAGGAGGTGGGTCGTGCCGAGGTCGATGAAGCCGGCTCCGGTATTTACCTCAACTTTCAGAAAATGAGCCCCCACGCCCCACTTGATATTCGAAAAGTTACCGGCCGTAGCGACGCCGTTTCCTACTGCAGCAGAGACCAGTCCAAAATTATTCGTCGTTGCGCTTTGCCTTTCTTCGTACACTTTGGTAATGATCAGGGCGTCTTCCCAAATGCTGAACTGTAAGGTTACCGGAGTATTGACGAGCGGAGCGCCCGCAGAATTCAGGATAACCGCCTGGTACTGGATCGCTTCCGGAGGTTGGGCTGGCAATAAGAATGGGCTGCTCCAAAGAATCAGGAGGATTAGCCCAATCCGGGGAGTGGATGTTTTCATAGTAAAGAAATTTAAAATGAACAGGAAAAAAGAAACCGTCCCGAATGGGGGATTTGAGGGAAGCGAAACCAGCCGTTTCGACATTCGGGGCTCATGCGGATGACCCTGGGAACGTGGTGGGAGGGGAATGGATCGAAATAGAAAAGGGAAATAACGAGGAGAAAAAACGCTTATCCCCTCTCAGGGAATTCAATTTAGCACAAATTGAGTTTCCTGTCAAATCTATTTCATGAATCCCTCGTTCCTTTTATCAATCCGTATCTTCGCGTTCAAGAATTTTAGATCATGGCCCAACTGCCAGTACTTGTTATCAAATTTGGCACGGCTTCCATCACCCATCCCAACGGAGAGCCGGATGAATCCGTCGTCGCGTCCATCGCAGTCCAGGTGGCAGCGCTAAAAGAACGGTACCGGGTGGTGCTCGTTTCTTCCGGCGCGGTGGGTGCAGGGAAAAGCGCTATCCGGGATTACAAAGGAACGCTGAACGAACGGAAGGCGGCGGCGGCGGTAGGGAATCCGATTTTGCTCCAGATCTATGCCCGTTTTTTTGAAACACATGGGATCCGCATTGCCCAAAGCCTCAGCGAACGCCATCATTTTGCCAACCGGCGCCAGTTTCTCCAACTGAAAGAAACCTATCAGGAGCTCTGGAATAACGGCATAATTCCGATTGCCAATGAAAACGATGTGGTGAGCAATCTGGAGCTTAAATTTTCCGACAACGACGAACTGGCCACGTTACTCGCCGCCGGATTCGGAGCGGAGGCATTGCTCATCAGCACGTCCGTAGGCGGGTTGCTGGATGCGGAAGGGAACATCATTCCCCGGGTAGAGGACTTCAGCCCGGCTATCATGGGGTTCGTTCGCACGGAGAAATCGGCGCTGGGGCTGGGAGGAATGCTGTCCAAGCTCACCTACACGCGCCGGGCCACCAAGCTAGGCATCCGCGTGGTGTTCTTTAACGTTCGCACGCCGGAAGGTATCTCCAAAGCGCTTTCTGGTGAAACCGGCACGGATTTCCTTCCGCAACCGGTTTCGCTGAGTTCCAGGCAGAAATGGCTAAGCTCGGGTAGCCTGATCTCCGGGCGGCTGACGCTCGACGCGGGCGCGGTGCATGCCATTACCCAGCGGAAAAGCCTGCTGGCGGTCGGCGTTCGCCGGATAAAAGGAACGTTTGAACGGAACGAAGTGATTGAACTGGCAGATGGTCAGAACAACGTGGTGGCCGTCGCACGGGTAAAACGCCATGCCGCTGAAATCGCCAATAATCTGGGAACCCAAAACTATGAAATCGCCCATGCAGACGATATCGTCCTCCTCCTCTGATGCGCTGCTCGTCCAGCTGGAGGCTACCCATATCGCGTCCGGTCAGGTACGCACGTTAAGCGATGCCCGAAAGCAGGCTTTACTTGAACGCCTTGCCGCCCATGTGGAATCCGCCACAGCAACCATTCTGGAGGCCAACCGGAAAGACCTTGACCGGATGGATCCCGCCGACCCGAAATACGACCGGCTTTTGCTGGACGGTTCCCGTCTGGCCTCGCTGGCGCAAAGCATTCGCGAGGTGGCGGCGCTGCCCGATCCATCCGGGGCGGTACTCGTGGAGCGGGACCTTCCCAACGGGCTGCATTTGCGAAAGGTGTCCGTGCCTCTAGGCGTAGTGGGCGTGATCTATGAATCGCGCCCCAATGTCACCCTGGATGTGACCGCGCTCTGCCTGCGCTCCGGCAACGCGGCGGTTTTGCGCGGAGGGGCCGACGCGTTTGAAACGAATACGGTCTTAACCCAAATCATTCAGACTATCCTGGAGCAGGAAGGCCTGTCCCGAGATTGCGTGACGCTGCTTCCCACCGATCGGGAGTTGATCAAAACCCTGCTGACCGCCACCCGGTTTGTCGATATCCTTATCCCCAGGGGGTCGGAATCGCTCATCCGGTTTGTCCGGGAAAATTCGCTCATCCCGGTTATTGAGACCGGCGCCGGCGTATGTCATACCTATGTGCATGCAGCGGCCAACCTGGATAAGGCCAGCGCCATCGTCGTCAACGCCAAAGTATCCCGCCCTTCCGTGTGCAATGCCCTGGACACGGTTTTGGTGGATGAAGGGGTGGCGGCTGGATTATTGGAACGCCTGGGCCCGGAGCTGCAGAAATGGAGGGTGGAGCTATTCGCCGATCCGATGAGTTATGCCCTCCTTGTAAGCATGGGATATCCTCATTTACAGGAGGCCCGACCGGAAGATTACGGGCGGGAATTTTTGGATTACAAATGCTCGGTTAAAGTGGTTCGAAACCTGGACGAGGCGCTGGAGCACATCCGGCAGTTTTCATCCAGGCACTCCGAGGCTATTGTATCGGAGGATGCAGGAATCTGCCGGCGGTTTTTGGAATCGGTGGATGCTGCTGCTGTATATGCAAACGCCTCCACCCGTTTTACGGATGGAGGCGTATTTGGCCTTGGCGCTGAAATCGGCATATCGACTCAAAAATTGCATGCCCGAGGTCCCTTTGCCTTGGAGAAGCTGGTCACGGAAAAGTGGATCGTCGAGGGAAACGGGCAAGTACGAGGCTAAGCCCGCTGCCTAATTTTTCTGCTTTCCACCTGGGAAAACGCATACAACATTTCTGCCGCGATCTGGGCGCAGCGTTCGTCATAACGCGCGGTTTCCTCTGCGGTCCCGTCTGCTTCTTTGGGATCCTGATAGGGAATGGAGATCCGGCCAGAAGCTCCCGGCACGAGCGGACAATTCTTGTCGGCTTCCGAACAGGTCATTACGGCAGCAAAGTGCTGTTTGGGGTTGAACGGGTCGTCGAAGGTTTTAGAGAAACATTCCAGGGCAGGAGATTTTTCGGAGAAGGAAACCAGATAATGCGGGTTTTCCCCTCCCGGATTCTGGACGTGGAATCCGGCTCTTTCCATAGCCGCCACGGCTCTTGGATTGAAGGCGGTGGCTTCCGTTCCGCCGGAAAAGGCGACGACTCCGTCGACGCCATAGCAAAATGCAGCTACAGCCGCCCAGATCTGGCTCATGTGGCTGCGCCGGGAGTTGTGGGTGCAGATAAACGTCAGGTTAACGGGGAGCCCTTCCGCTTGTTGGTCCTCCACAAATTGGGCAATCTCCTGGAGGCGCTGTTTTCTTTCCGGCGCGATCCGGCTAATTTCAGGCTGTATGGAATCGATATACGACTGAAGCGGATCATTGAGCAACGATTGATTTTTCATGTGCGTGTTTTGGTTAAGTGAGTCTGGAGTGTTGGAAGCGTTTGAAACCGGCTGTTTAGCTTCGGGGTTACAGGAAAAAAGCAGGAATGCGAAAAAGCAAAATCCAGTAAGGGCAGTGGCGTAACGCCGGAAATTTTTTGGCATGGCAATTAATTTATCGCAATAATACGATGGCGTTCGGCTCGGATATATATTCTACAATTTCTGGAGCGGCAGTGCGCCTGTTATGTGGGCAATATCGTAGATGAATTGCCGATGGCCCAATCTTCTGTGTCCCAGCATCTGAAGGAACTTAAAGAGGCTGGGTTTATCCAGGGCGCCGTTGACCCCCCAAGGGTTAAGTATTGCATTAATCGGGAACAATGGCTGGAAGCCCAGGCACTTTTTGCCGCGTTTTTCGGGCAGGGAGAATAATCAAGGAAAAAAAGTGATTTTTATCAGTTTTTGGTTTGGTTATTTTATCGTATTTCGCCTATGAACTATAAACTACAGACCATCGATGAAAACCATAAAAATCCTGGGTACCGGATGCCCGAAATGCAGGCAAACAGAGGCGATCGTTCGGCAGGCAGTAGAAGAAAAGGGATTACCTATTGCTATTGAAAAGGTGGAAGACATCATGGCAATCATGGCCTATCAGGTGTTGTCTACCCCTGCCGTCGTCATTGACGAGGAGGTGAAAATCAACGGACGTGTACCTTCCCTATCGGAGGTGATGGAGCTTTTTAAATCAAGCTTGATTTGGGGTTTGTATGGAATGGAGAAAAGAAGTAACGGTTCTGGTATGGATAGCCGTTTTGTTTGGGGCGGCATATTTTCTTCCGGTTGATGACGATCGGTTTCGGGAAGCGGTTTTTGCAATGCTGGATTTAACGCGTTGGTATGCCAGAGAGCATGTGGTGCTTTGTTTGCTACCGGCGTTTTTTATCGCAGGGGTGATCGCGATTTTCGTCAGCCAGGGTCGGTGATCCGGTATTTCGGCGCGAATGCTAAAAAGTGGCTGGCCTATTCGGTTGCGGCGGTTTCCGGAACGATACTTGCGGTTTGCAGTTGCACGATCCTGCCATTATTTTCGAGCATACGCCAACGAGGAGCAGGTCTTGGCCCTGCAGTCGCTTTTTTGTATTCCGGGCCAGCGGTTAATATTCTGGCTATCATATTAACGGCAAGGATTTTAGGCTTTGAGTTGGGCTTGGCGCGCACCATCGGCGCAATAGGGTTTGCCGTTGTTATAGGACTCCTGATGGCGTTTATCTACCGAAAAGAGGAGCGGGAAAAAGCAAAAGAGCAGGTCAACTTTCCTTCCATTCCAGAAAACGTCCACTAGGGCAGACTATGGTTCATTTTTTCAGTCTGGTATTCATTTTGATTTTCGCGAATTGGGGAAAACCCGGGGCGGAGGTTTCTTCCGGTCCGTGGTTCTGGATATGGGAAAACAAGTGGTGGGTGACGGCGGGTTTTGCTATGGTTTTGGCGGGTTCTTTGGCATTTATTTTAAAGATTCGCGCACTTTGGGTGGCGGGTGTCGCGGCAGTAACGGCGCTTTCGGGATGGTTAATTCCCTCGCCTTTGGTCCCCATGCTGGTGGGAGTAGCCGGAGTGAGTATAATCACTTTATTGGACAAGAAAGATCCCGACAACCGGGAGTGGACGCTTTCCGCCTGGGGGTTTGCCCGGCAGATCCTGCCTTTGTTAGCTATAGGGGGTGATGGTTTCCGGGTTTTTGCTGGGGTCTACCCATGAAGGCACGCAATTGGCAGGGGTGATTCCCGGAAGCTGGATTGCCTGGCTGGTGGGAGGAAATTCGGTGTTTTCCAATTTCTTTGCCTCATTGGCTGGGGCGTTAATGTATTTTGCCACCCTGACCGAAGTGCCGATCGTTCAGGGTCTTCTATCAGCGGGTATGGGCAAAGGGCCTGCGCTGGCGCTCCTGCTTGCCGGTCCTTCTTTGTCGCTTCCCAATATGCTGGTTATTGCCCGGATTATGGGGTGGGAAAAAACCTTGGTTTATGCCGGGTTGGTTGTGATCATGGCCACTTTTTCCGGGTGGGTTTTTGGGGTTGTTGCTGGGTAAGGCCAGCGAAACTCCGGGATTTCAGAAGTATCCAATAATTAAAAGCATCAACATGAAGTTCGCATCTATTTGCTGCGTTTCCATGGTAAGCCTTATGATGGCCTACCTATGGTTGCCTGCGGTTGCCGCCTGCCAGTCCCCTGAGAGGCCAAAGGAAGGGCAACCAGCTAACCGGGTAGAGATTCTGGATTTCCACAACGAACACCGCTGCCCTACTTGCCTGGAAATCGAACGGCTAACACGAAAAATTTTGACGGATTCGTACGCAGAAGAATTAAAGAAAGGAACCATCTCTTTTCGCCTGATCAACGCAGACGACAAAGAAAACCTGGCCATCGTGCGGAAATACAAAGCCTATGGAAGCACGCTGATTATCCGGTCGGTCAGGAACGGAAAAGAAGAGTTCGTAGATCTGACGAATTTCGCTTTTATGAACTTTAACAAGTCCCAGAAATTTGCGGCTACGGTGAAAAAGGAAATCAATACAGGGCTTCAACGGATCAAGACATGATAGAATGGCTTCAGGCACTGGCCGAAAGCCCGGAAGCCCCCTGGCTTTCGGCGCTGGCTTTGGGGTTGCTGACGGCGATCAGCCCCTGCCCATTAGCGACGAACATTACAGCAACGGCGTATATCGCGCGAGGATTCAAAGAAAAACGCCTGGTCCTATGGAGTGGCATCCTGTATACTCTTGGCCGTGGGCTAAGCTATACGTCGGTGGCAGTTGCCCTTTATTACGGAGCAAACGAGTTTAATCTTGCCCGCTTTCTGCAGGGCAATGGAGAAAAATTTCTTGGACCTGTATTGATACTGATCGGATTGATCATGGTAGGGGCTTTCCCATTGAGGTTTCAAGGAAGCTTCGCGCTGACTCGGGTTGCCGAGAGGCTGGGCAAGCGCGGATTGACAGGGGCGTTTTTTCTGGGCGCACTTTTTGCCTTGGCATTTTGCCCCTACAGCGGGGTGTTGTTTTTTGGTATGCTGGTTCCCCTAACGGTCCGTTCCTCGGACGCATTTTCCATTCCGATGCTTTTTGCGCTTGGAACGGGCATTCCGGTTATGCTGTTCACCTACTTGCTGGCCTTCAGCATGGAAAAAATTAGTTCCTGGTTTAATGCTATTCAGAAAGCGGAGCGGATTGTCCGCTATCTGGCCGGGAGTGTCTTTATCCTTGTCGGGATTTATTATGTGCTGATGTTCGCAGGGTGGATATCTTGAGCCGTAATCCAGGCAGGGCTGCTATCCTCCCTGGAACAAGTACCAAAACTGAGTAACAAAGAAACAAACCGCCAGTCCCAGGACGATGGGAAGAAAGGTAGCCACCGCCGTCCATTTCAAGCTTTTGGTTTCTTTATAGATTGTGTAAATGGTAGTCGAACACGGGTTATGCAGCAAGCTGAAGAGCATGAGGTTGATCCCGGTCAGTAAGGTCCATCCTCCGGCTTGGAGGATCTGGGCCGTGTCTTCGATGGATTCCAGCTCGAACATAACGCCGGCGCCTGCTCCTTCGCCGGTCATGCCGGCACTGACGACCGTGAGCATGAGTACCGTGGGGATGACGATTTCGTTGGCCGGAATGGCGATAATATAGGCCAGAAGGATGACGCCGTTCAATCCAAAAACAAGGGCAAGCGGATTGGCCCAATAGATAAAGTGTTCGGCCAGACTAAGTTCTCCCATGTGCAGGTTGGCCACGAGCCAAATGACAACCCCTGCCGGGACAGCAAAAACCACTGCCCGCCATAATACGAACAGGGTCCGGTCGACCAGCGAGGTGTACAGGGTTTGCCAGATCCGGGGAGGGCGATAAGGAGGCAGTTCCAGGCTAAAGGCGGAGGCCTCGCCTTTCAACACGGTTTGGCTCAGCGCCCAGGAAACCGCCAGACTAAAACCAATTCCCAATACGGCAATTCCTACCACCGCTCCTGCCGACACGACGCCTGCCAGGGTAGGAAGGAGCAGCGCCCCAATGAAGATCGTCGCAATCAGGATCTGGGTAGGCCAGCGGCCATTACAAAGCGAAAAGTTGTTGGTGATGATAGCGATCAGGCGCTCCCGGGGGCTGTCGATCACCCGGGCGGCGATCACTCCGGCGGCGTTGCAGCCGAAGCCCATACTAAGGGTAAGCGCCTGTTTGCCATGAGCGCCGGCTTTCCGGAATAAGCTGTCCATATTAAAGGCTACGCGAGGCAAATAACCCAGATCTTCGAGCAAAGTGAACAAGGGGAAAAAGATGGCCATGGGCGGAAGCATAACGGAAATCACCCAGGCCATGGACAGGTAAGCGCCATCAATGAGCACGCCGCTCAGCCACCAAGGCATGCCGACGCTCCCGGCAGCGTTTTTCAGCAGGGGATGGAGGGCATCTACCAATACATTGGCAAGTAACCCCGAAGGGACGTTGGCCCCGGCAACGGTAAGCCAAAACACGAGGGCCAGCATCAGGAACATCATCGGAAACCCGAGCCAGCGGCTGGTCACCAGCTGGTCAATGCGGCGTTCCAGGGTGTAGGTCGCTGGGTCGCCTTCTTTGTGTACGGCGTTGCGGGCAATCCGGGAAGCGTCTTCGTAAATCGACTCGATCACGGCATCGTGGAGATTTACGCCCAAGTCCCACCGCAGGTTGTTGGCGAGGGATAAGAGGGCATCGTGGCTTGGTTTATTCGGGTTTTCCATCGGTTGGATTCTTTAGGGTTGTAAAATGCCGGTCTCGAGTTGTCCTAATTCACCGGATTGCACGGCATTGATAATGCTTTGGTCGCCTTCCAGAAGACGAAGCGCCACCCAATTGAGATTGGGCAGCCCGGGGAACTGCTGGGCCAGTTTTTCCGATAAAACCTGAATCGCGTGGTTGATTTTGGCCGATCGGTTGGTGGTCCGGTGGGGTTTACAGACAAAGGTTCCGGAGGCCACCTCCTCGATCGCAGCGATGAGCTCATCCATCCCTTCTTTTTGACGGGCAGCGGCAGGGATTACCGGTATGCCCAATTCCCTGCTCAGGGTCCGGGTATCGACTTCCATGCGGTGGCGCCGGGCTTCGTCCATGAGGTTGAGGCAAAGCACCGCCCGGTCGGTAATCTCCAGGATTTGGAGGGTAAGGTTGAGGTTGCGCTCCAGACGAGTGGCATCTACGACGATAACAGTTACGTCCGGGCGGCCAAAGAGGATAAAATCGCGGGCGACCTCTTCGTCGGTGCTGGTGGAAAGCAGGGAATAGGTACCGGGGAGATCAACTACTTTATAGCGCTTTTCCCGGTAGGAGAATCCGCCTTCAGCCCGCACGACGGTTTTTCCGGGCCAGTTGCCAGTATGCTGCCGAAGGCCGGTCAGGTTATTGAATACGGTGCTTTTTCCGGTGTTGGGGTTGCCCGCAAGGGCCACCACGTAATCGACGCGGTCCATGGCGATACCAAGCCGGATCAGGTTTTCGCGGTGGTGGACAGGGCAGTTTTCACAGTTGTGGGATGCGTTCATATGGTTGGGTGTTATCCTGTTATTTTGGATGTGGGTTTAATAAAAATGAGGTTGGCCTGGGACCTCCTGATAGCGACCGTGGCGCCCATGACTTGGTACGCGACGGGGTCTCCGGCAGCGCTGGCAAATGCAGCATGGATCAGGGTGCCGGGCACAATGCCAAGGTCCATCAGCCGCCGGCGCTGCTGACCTCTGCAGGAAGGCGAAATAGTCTGGATTTCGGCAGTTTCTCCGAGTTTCAGGGTGGATAAGGCGGCGTATTTTTCTTTGAGGGGCTCGCGTTCTTTCAGGCTTTCGACGGTAATATTGGAGGCAAAAAGCGGTGTCAGGACGCATTCCTCTCCGTTAGCGGCAAATTGGATTCGGTCTTCCGAAACGTCCATGATATAGATTTGCATGCCCGGATAAAGACCCAGGGCAAGGATTTGAGCATAGATAGCGCCAGGTTCATCTTCGATATGGACGATTCGGCCAAGCTCGCCCTCCTTCAGCGCGCTAAGCGGTTTGCCCGTGTAAGCGGGCAATTCGCCCCGGGAGGAGGGAATGGGGTCGCCATGGGGGTCGAAGACCGGGTTTCCAATCTGGGCGGCAAGCAAGTCGGCGGCTTCCAGCGACATGCTGTGTTCTTTGAGGTCAGCCCGCCCATGCCATTCCTTGTTGGCAACCCTGTTTCATCTGCCAGATAGCGTTCCCAGATGCGGTGCACGCGGATAATGCGGAGCGCATACGAACGCCCGGCATCGGTGAGCTTGAGCATGTCTTCCTGAAACTGAACCAAGCCTATTGAACGCAGGCTCTCGACCAGCCGGGCTGCCTTGTCGGTGGAAATGTGCAAATAGCCCGCGAAGCCGTTCAGCCGGATCGGAATGCCTTTATATTCGGAATCAAAGAGGAACTTCAGGGCATCTTCCAGAAGAACCCGCTGGGCATTGGCTTTCCCCACCGACCAAATGGCGAGCAGTCCTTTTTGCGGCCAAAACAACAGCCCCAGCAAAAGGAGCACCAGTAGCCCGGTGGTAAGGGCAAAAGCCGGTTGAATCGCAAGCGTCGTCATGGCTGGGTTTTATATTTTTTCTACAAAAACGTGTTCTGCAAACTTCTTCGATACGGTGTAGGCGCTTCCTTCGGTTTCAATGGTCATCGACCCGTCGAATTCCTGGATTTCGGCGATCCGTATCCGGGTGCTCAGCGCCAGGCCTATGCGGGAAACGTATTGCAGGAAGGGCGCTGAACTATCCCGGACGGAGGTCAGGCGGCAGCTGTCGCCTACCTGAAGGGAGGCCAGGGTGATTTGAGGCTCCCGGCTGTATTCTCCCAACTCATTCGGAATGGCGGCGCCGTGGGGGTCGCGTTTGGGATACCCCAGAAATTTGTCTAATTCGGAAATGAGTTTAGACGACTGGATGTGCTCCAGTTGCTCAGCGACTTCATGCACTTCGTCCCAGGTGAAATTCATGTGTTTGAAAAGGAAGGTCTCCCAAAGACGGTGCTTGCGGATCAGGCGAACGGCCATAGACTTGCCGCTTTCGGTAAGCGAAAGTTTGCCATACTTTTCGTAGGCTACCAGGTCTTTGGCTTTGAGTTTTTTTAGCATGTTATGGACCGATGCGGGCGACAAGCCCAGGTATTCTGCCACCTGGTTGGTGCCGGCCTTATCGGATTCGTTTTCCATGCTCAGGTGGAATAAGGCTTTCAGGTAGTCTTCCTCCGTTTTGGTGAGCGTCATTGGTGTATTTTTGTTAGACAAATCTAACTTATTTTTTTAATATAATCAATTTTTTAATAAAAAGGATCTTATTATGGAGAAAGGGAAAACCGCATTCCTAAAAAGCCCCGAATACCTTGCACGGGGGCATAGTTATAACTTGGATCAAAGGTGTAGCCAAAAGGGTTGTTTATGGGGTCGTCTACGAGGCGGTCGAAGGGGTCGAACGGACGTAAAATAGGGTCTTGAGGAACGAAATGGAGGAAGTTTTTGACGCCGCCGAAGAGCTCGAAGCCGGATCGGAATTTTCTGGAAATCTGGAAATTCAGGAGCGCAAACCAGGGGCTGTACGCAGGCCGGAAGTCATGGGGTACAACCGGAAGGCGTTGGGGGCCGTACCAGTTACCATTCAGGTCGAAGGTAATTTGGGATGTTGGATGGGTATAGCTTAGAAGGAAGGTCCCCGACCATTTGGGGGCCCGGATTTGGGTCGATTTTTCTCGGTCGTCGTTTAAAGAGAAAACGTCCATAAAGGTGAGGCCCATGTTGAGGGTCAGGGGCGTTCCATCGGAATAATTGCCCTGAAGGGTTATTCCCCTGGAATGGGCGCTCCCATCGAGATTAGCATAGATGATTTTCTGTGGGTCGGTATCGTAATCTGGCAGGATGCGGTTAGAAAACCAGGTATAAAAGGCCGTGGCGTCGAGGTCGAGAAAGAAGCGTTTGGAAGGGATCTTCAGGTTGTAATTAAGTGTGCTGCTCCAGGAGCGTTCGGGGTTGAGGTTGCTCCGGATGACGACTTCGCGGGCGCCGCTAAGCGCTGCGTGGTCTTCGGTAAACAGACTGACCACCCGGAATCCGCTTCCTGTGCTCCAGCGCAGGCTTTGATTTGCGCTCAGATGCTGATGGAAGGCGATGCGCGGAGACCAAATGGCGCCGTGATCGGGGTGCCAGTCGAGACGGATACCGGTGAGCAAGTCGTTGTGGTTGGGGAACTTCCATTCGCTTTGGGCAAATGCACCGGGTAGCCAGGTACGGCTGGGGAAGGCCGTTGCAGGGTATTGTCGTCATAAAACGAATAACGCATGGCTACTCCGGCGAGGAGGTGATGCCGGGCAAAGCTTTGTTCATATACATTTGCCCAAAGGCGATGCTTGACGTGCGTTGTAGGCATGGATGCCGTAGTAGGAATCCTGGTTGTGGAAGGCATAAGATGCCTGGATGAACACGGGGACTGCGCCAGGGAGTTGGTACGTCCCAAATGCTTCCAGCCGGTTCGTATAGATACTTTCGCCATAAATCACGTCACCTCCTCGGAAACCGGGGTTCCACTCCAGTTCTCCTCCCCAGCGGTCTTCCCGAACGAACCGGGCGCCTAACTGGGCCATTTGGTTGTCCGGCCTGTTCCATTGCCATTTGTTAAACAGGGAAAGCCTTTTTTGCAAGGCAAGGTCGGTGAACCCATCCTGGTTGTGGTCCACCCGGTTTTGGAACATAAATCCATTTGCGCCCCAGAGGGCCGAGGTCTTTTGTCCAATCTTGGTTTTCCAGCCGGCATCGGCATTCCATTCACCCCAACTGGTGGTGAATATTTCCAAAGCCAACCGGGGGGCTTGATCCGGGTTTTTAGTAATTATATTGATTTGACCCGCCATGGCTTCCGATCCGTAAAGGCTCCCAGCTGGGCCTTTGACCACTTCGATTCGGTCGATCAAGCTATTGGGGATACCCATTAGTCCGTATACGGCGCCCAAACCGCTAACAATCGGCATTCCATCGAGCAGCACCTGGGTATAGACCCCGTCCATACCGTTGATCTGGATATCCCCGGTATTGCAAACGTTGCAGTTCAGCACTGGCTGTATCCCACTGAGCATGCCGACGGATTCAAACAGATTAGGAGTGGGGTTTCGCAAAAACAATTTGGAAGAAATTAGTTCTACTGGAATGGCGCTATTGGAGCGCCGGATTTCGCGCATTGTGCCAGTGATGACAACTTCATCCATAGGCATTAAGGCAAGGTGGAACGTGAGGGTGGTCGCAGAACCAGCGTCGGCAAGCGCTTTTTCCTTTGCGGAAAGAAACCAACATAGGAGGCTTCCACTTCGAGTTCGCCGGACGGTAGGTTTTTTAGCTCCACGGTTCCTAGCGAGTCGGTGGCCCCCCCAATATGCAACCCGGGTAAATACACCGTAGCGAGAGGGAGGGGCAGGCCGTCCTCCGAAAGGACGGTGCATCGAAGTGTTGCCAGGGGCATTTGAGCTGCCGATAGAGCTGGAAAGGCAAAACAAGTGAGGTATGCGATAAGGCGATTGAATTTCACAAGAGGCATATTAGGATATTGTAACTTATCTATAGAAGTATAATAAAATATTTAAAGTTAGACAAAACTAACTTTAAAATTATGACAAGTCAAGTCCCTAATGAAAAAGGGGGCGAGAAAAGAGCCCTTTTCAGCTCGCACGGATTCCCATCGCAACAAGTTTATTAACTATTCCGATTCCTCCTGTTCCAGGTGGAGGATGTGGAGCACCCGATGGGCCAGGGGCGCCACGACAATCGCTGTGATGCTCAGAAAGGCAATGCCGCTATATAAGGCATAAAAGGAGGAAAATAGCTTAGCTGCAGGGGCGGTTAGAACGGACACCGGTCCCATGCCGGTGAGGATCATACAGGCATTGTAGAAGCTATCGAGCCAGCTCAGACCTGCAAAAAAATGGTATCCTGCCATTCCCAGTCCAATAGAAAAAGCGACCAGTGAGGTGGAAAGCAAGCCATAGCGGAACATTCGGCCCAGAAAGGAGTGAAAAGGCAGGAGTTGTTGTTTTCTATGTTCCAGTTTCATTTTTTCCATGCGTAACCTATTTAATCTGGTCTGAAATCGAACATTCTATTGGGTGGCTTCCATTAGTAATTCATGAGGAACTGGTTGAGGTTGGTGCTGGGGTCGATGCCCAGTTTTTTCCTAAGCCGGTAGCGGTTGGTCTCTACGCTGCGGATGGAAATATTCATCAGGGAAGCGATTTCCTTGCTGGTGAGGTTCATGCGCAGGTAGGTGCACATTTTATAGTCGTTGGGGCTGAGGTCTTTGAATTCTTCGGTCAGGCGTTTATAAAAATGGGCATGCACCTGATCAAAATTTTTTATAAAATCCTGCCAATTGGCATCAACATCCGCGTTCTTATCGGTCAATTTCAGGATTTGTCTGAGTTCTTTTTTGACCTCCGGGTGGTCATTCAGTTTGTGTTCCAGCCGGTGCACGACGGCGTTGATTTCCGAGATCAGTTCATTTTTATTCACCAGGTGGTACGTAAAGGAAGTGAGTTCCTGGTTTTTGAAATGAAGTTCGGTCATCAGTTTTTCGTTCTGGAGTTTGGTGACTCTCTTCTTTGGAAGCTTCGGCATAGATAAGATGTTCTTCTTCCCGTTTTTTGGTTGTTTCCAGAAGGTGGGATCGTTCGCGTTCGTGCTTTTTGCGCTGCCGCCTGGTAATAAAATAGGGGATGGAGAACAGCAATGCGACGATCAATACCGTCGCGGCAACTTCATACCAGGGCCGGACGATCCGGATGTTTATTTCGACCGGAGGGCTTTCGATCCCGGTTTGGTTTTTGGCTTTTACGAGGAGGGTATACCGGCCCGGAGGAAGTTTGGAATAAACTACGTTAGGAGAGCTATTCCATGCCGACCATTCCCGGTCGCTTCCTTTGAGGAAATAACGGTAGCTGATCAAGTCTTTTTTCCCTGTGCTGTTTACCGAGAAATGAAAGGTAAAACTATGGTGCTTTTTCTTAAAACGGAAACTGAGGAGTTTCTGTCCCAGATGGCCGGTGTAAAAAATGCTGTCTGACCCACTGTTTAGAATGGCTTTTGACAGAAAAACCTGGGCTGCGGAGGTGTCCTCCATATATCGGGCGGGGTCAAAAAACAGAAAGCCTTTTTCAGTGGGGAAAATCACATTGTTTTTGTCTATAGTAAGCACCGATTCAAATCCCCCCGGCAGGACGCCGGTTATATCGTCGATCGGATAAACCGAATAAGAAGGGATAAAGGTTTTTTCAGGTACCAGCAGATAGGACCCGCTAGCATTTCCATACCAGATATTCTTGTAGTCGTCCTGGATCAGGAACAGGATACCGGCATCCGCACGGACGTGCGGGGCCAATTCCAGGTAGGGTTCCGATTTATGGGTTATTGGGTTGTATTGGTAAAAGTGTTCCTGATCGCAAAGCAGGATGCGCTGATTAATATCAAAGAACAGATATCTCAGGGTTTTATTCATTTCGTTTTGGTGGGAATACTTTCTGGGCTCCAAATCCGGATCGAAAACATCTTCCCTGAGAATCAGGAACACTCCCCGGTAGGGGTGGTCAATCCAGACATTTTTGGTGGCATCCAGGGGAGATAATACGCGAACTTTCGACGAAATTTCTGGTGATATGCTTTGCGCCCAAAGGGTTCCTTTTTTTTCGAAAAGGATTAGTCCTTTATAATAGCCTGCCAGTGCGTGCTGTTCGTCGATGGCAACAAATTTCCAGACGCCCATTAAATCGGAAATTTTGATGCAGGAGGCGCCTTCGATTTGAAACGCGCCATTGTGGTGCCCCATGAGCAGCTGTTGACCGATCTGGTTGAGGCCCCAAACCTGGCCGCGGGCATTGGGAATTTCCTCTGCTTTATTTTTTTCTTCGAGGAAATAATGTTTCTTCCAGGGGATGGTATACAAGCCTCCGTTGGTGCCAAAATAAAGGTTGTCTTTAAACAGAGCGACGGCGCTACCCGCTCCTTCCAGTTCGCCATCCGGGAAATAGGCCCGGAAAGGGGAGCTCAACCCGACCAGGTCCAGGCCGTTGTCCAATCCGAGCCAGATATTGCCGTCGTGGTCGCCTGCGATGCTGAGAACCGTGTTGTTTTGAAGGCCGTTTTTCTTGTTGAGGTGCTGCTCAATGCGTTTTTGCTGGTCGATTATGACCATGCCGTTGAAAGAGGTTCCGATGAGTACGCGGCCATCCGGCATCAAGGCGGAACAGTAGATGATGTTCTTCCGCAGGAATTCGTCGTTATTGGTCTTCCAGGTTTCGAATCCATTAGCTGTTTCCAGGAAGATCCCGTTGTTGATGGTCGTGATCAGGATAGAACCATCCTGGAGGTTCAGCACCCCGGATATCCGGCCTTTATCAAAAACGGCATTTTTATTTCTAGGTTTAAAGGCGCCCTGGTCAAAATAGTAGAGCTGGTTTGTTCCGTCCTGAACGACGATTTGGTTCCCCCACTTGCCGATGCAATTGAGCGGACGGCCTTTTCCGAAGAGATTAAATACCTTCTGGCCGTCATAGCGGAACACTTGGTTGTCGGTCCGAAAGAAAACACCCTCATTCGTCACCAGGATATCCCAGACGTCTTCAATAGAGGAGTTGTTTTCCTGGATGAGCGGAAGCAGGGGAGTGGTAGCGCAAGGCGCCGTTTGGGCTAGGGCTAAAACCGAACTCGCCCTGGCCGCCTACGAAGATCCTTCCTCGAGGGTCAACGGCGACGGAGCGGACGATGGTCCCGTTGGGAAGTGGATGCAATTCCCAGTTATATCCATCAAAAACGAGTAGTCCCGAGTTATTGGCAAAAAATGTGTATCCAAAGGAATCTTCGGCAATATCCCAGGTTTGAGCGCCTGATCGAATTTCCTTTTTAAAGAAATTCATCACGGGTGGGTCCCCCAGGTTGGTTGGCTGCCCGGACATTCCTGGCGGATAAAGAGGGCCTAAAAAAAGCATGATGGCAAACTTGCAGAGGAGGACCTTTGCGAATGGCCCAAGGTATGGCACGAGACTCGCCGGTTGAATGCGCGGAATAAGTATTCGCTTCGGAAGAATTTGCCATTTATCGTACATATGTAGTACTTCTTTGTTCGAAAAGTAGTAGTAATGACGTAGTGAATTTACGTGTTTTCTATTAATTCCTTCCAATCTTTGTAAGGTGTGGCATTCAGAATATTATTGGGCCACTTCTATCATAATCCAAAAATTACGCGACTAATGTGCGATTTTTTTTCTGTTTTGCCGGAATTTTCATCACCGGTTTGTAGAATTTAAATCACCCCTATGGCAGGCTTTTGTAATGGCAGCGTAGGGTGTGTCGTGGTATTTCCTGGTGTTCACTATTTAACTAAATAAACCATTCACCACATGTTTAAGGAACTGACAAAAAACTTGCTTGTGTTGGCATTGGTGTTGGTGGCTTCATTTACCTACGCCCAGCGTACGGTAAGTGGAACTGTAACCGACTCAAAAACCAATGAATCTTTGATCGGAGCCAATGTGCTCGTGAAAGGATCTACTGAAGGGACTGTTACCGATTTGGATGGAAAGTATTCTTTGGCCATTCCTGCAGGGCCCGTTACGCTCGTTTTTTCGTACACCGGCTTTGAAGACAAGGAAGTCGAAGTGGGCGCCAGCGATATCGTTGACGTGGCCATGACGGAAGGGCTTGTTCTGGACGAGGTGGTCGTCGTAGGGTACGGCATCCAGAAAAAGAGTGTCGTCACCGGGGCGATTTCAAGCGTGAAGAGCCGGGATCTGGAAAAGGTACCCAACGGCCGGGTGGAGCAGTCGCTCCAGGGCCGGGTAGCCGGGGTAACCATCGCGCAGAACTCGGGACAGCCGGGATCGTCCTCTACCATCCGGGTAAGGGGCGTTACGACCTTCGGCGGCGGCAATAACCCGCTATGGGTGATTGACGGCGTCGTCGTGGATGCAGGGGCTATTGGCTACTTGAACCAGAGCGACATCGAGTCTATCGAAGTGCTCAAAGATGCGGCTTCCTCCGCGATTTACGGTACCCGGGCTGCTACCGGCGTTATCCTCGTGACGACGAAAAAAGGAAAAGCAGGCCAGCTGAACGTGAATTACAACGGATTTATCGGCTCTTCGTCTCCAGCAAAGGTGCTCCAATTGCTCAATGCTTCTCAGTACGCTGCCCTGCTGAACGAACGCTCGATTGCGGGCGGAGGCAGCCCGATTTTCCCTAGCGTCAACCTCGGTACAGGCACCGACTGGCAGAAAGAAATTTTCAACAAAAGTGCGTTCCGGCACAACAACGAACTGAGCCTGAGCGGCGGAAACGACAAATCTACCTTCTACGTTTCCTTTGGATTACAGGAACAGGAAGGGATCGTTGCATCGGAAATTTCCAACTACGACAAGCAGAACTTCCGGATCAACTCCACCCACAAAATCTCGAAGGTTTTCACCTTCGACAGACGCTGGGGTACACCCACCAGAAGTCTATCGGGATCGGCGGGATGGATGAGTACGGCGGCGTACTGAGTTCGGCGATCAACCTCGACCCAATCACTCCGGTCGTGGTTACCGACCCTGCCCTTGCCAATGCAGCGCCTTATAGCGTTAACCCGGTCATCCGCAACGAGGCAGGGCAACCTTACGGGATTTCGTCTTTGGTGGGCCAGGAAATGCGCAACCCTCTGGCCTATATGGAAACCCGCAAAGGGGCATTCGATTGGTCGGATGACTTTGTCGGCAACGCGTACCTGGAAGCGGCAATCACTAAAAACCTGACCTTCCGCACTACGGGAGGCGGCAAGAAAGCCTTTTGGGGCGGACAGGGGTTCACGCCGGTATTTTACCTGAGCGCTACCAGCCGCACGTCTCAAAACAGCTACTACAAATCCGAAAACACCGTATTCAACTGGAACGTGGAAAACACGCTGACTTTCTCGCAGAACTTTGGCGATCATAGCGTCAACCTCCTTCTTGGCCAGGCGGCTTATATGGAAAACAACGGCGGCGGGAGTAGCACCACGATGTTCAACCTGCCGGTCAATGGCTACGAGGACGCGTCGTTCAACTTCGATATTCCTCAATCCAGCCGTTCTACTGGCTCCTACGACATGGTGCGGCATAAAGTCACCTCCTTGTTCTCGCGCTTGAACTACAACTACAAAGAAAAATACCTGCTGACAGGGATTATTCGCAGGGATGGTTCTTCCCGGTTTGGTACCAACAACAAATACGGGGTGTTCCCGTCGGTTTCTTTGGGTTGGGTGGTTACCAACGAGGATTTCTGGATGCCAAACGACATCGTCACCTTGCTCAAAATCCGCGGCGGTTACGGCGTGGTAGGGAACGACGCCATCCGCGATTTCGGGTATTTGTCCTACCGTAGCGGGCGGCTTCAACTACACCGTTGGAAACTCGGGGATCATCACGACCGGATATTCCCCCCACCTCGCTGGATAACCCCGACCTGAAGCTGGGAAGAAACCGCTCAGACCAATATCGGGTTCGAAGCCGAGTTTTTCAACTCGTTGACACTGAACTTCGACTACTACAACAAAACCACCTCAGGGATTCTTCGCCCAGTTACTATCCCCGGGTACGTCGGGGTGTCGTCATCTCCTGTAGCCAACGTAGCCGACATGGAAAACACCGGGCTCGAGCTGGAGCTTGGGTATAACAAGCGATTTGGCGCGGTGAACTTTTCAGCAAACGCCAACTTCGCCTATTTGAAAAATAACGTCACCTATGTCGCTTCCGACGCCGACTTTATCACCGGCGACGCGTCCTTCCAGTCGATGGGCGTGGTGACCAGGACGCAGGTTGGGCAGTCTTACAACTCTTTCTATGGCTTCCAGACCGACGGCATTTTCCAGAATGAAGCGGAGATCCAGGCATACAAGAATGCTTCGGAAGGATTGATCCAGCCGAATGCCCGCCCCGGCGACTTCCGCTGGGTGGATACCGATGGCGATGGTACGATCACCAATGATGACAAAACCATCCTGGGTACCAACCTGCCCAAGTATACCTTTGGCCTGACGGTCAACCTCCAGTACAAGGGGTTTGATTTTATGGTTTTTGCGCAGGGCGCCGCTGGCAATAAGATCTTCCAGGGCTTGCGCCGTCTGGATATCGGAAATGGCAACTACCAGACGATTGCGCTGAGCCGCTGGACGGGCGAGGGAACATCCAACACCTACCCGCGTCTGGTGAGCAATGATCCCAACGGGAACTTCAGCAACATGTCGGACTTCTATCTGGAAGATGGAGACTACGCCCGCATCAAGCTGGTCAGCTTGGGTATACGCTACCCGGCAGGTATCTGAGAGTGATTTCTTCTTCTGCCAAGCTTCGGTTATACGTCAATGCCGAGAACCTGTTCACGTTGACCAACTACACCGGATACGATCCGGAGATCGGCGGCGGCGTATTCGGTATCGACAAAGGGTTTTACCCGCAGGCACGCGCCTTCTTGTTTGGCGCACAAGTTCAATTTTAACCAAAAAACAGACCAATAATGAAATTCAATAAAATCAAGATAGCTCTCCTTGCGCTCATGGCCGCCCCGTTGTCCTGCACCCAGGATTTTATCGAGGTGGAGCCCAAGGGCCAGTTTTTGTCTGAAAACTATTATGCCGACAAAGACCAGGCGTTTTCCGCGCTCGTTGGCGTGTACGACGTATTGCGCAAAAACACCGGTGGTTTTGAAAACATGGTTTCCATGATGAATGCCGGGTCCGACGACCAGGTAGCCGGCGGCGGCGGCGCTTCAGATGGTGCAGGTATTCAAGGCTTTTCCAACTTTACCATCAATTCGACTATCATGCCGGTCAGCTTCTGGAACGATTACTACCAGGGGATCTTTCGAGCCAACACCTTGCTGTCCAAACTTCCGGATACCGAAATGGACGCTGCATTGAAATCGCGGTTTACGGCAGAAACCAAAGTCCTTCGCGCTTTTACTATTTCAACCTCGTCAATCTGTTCCGCAATGTCCCGCTGGTACTGGAGCCGCTGACAACAGCCAATATGTACCAGGTGACCCAGGCCAAACCGGAGGAGATTTTTGCGCAAATCGAAAAGGACCTTACCGAGGCGATTGCCGCCCTGCCGCCTACCGTGCCTCTGGCTACCGAAGCAGGCCGCCTGACGAAAGGCGCCGCCCAGGCCATTTTGGGCAAAGTGTATCTGTTTCAGAAGAAAAACGCCCAGGCAGCCGCTCAATTTGCCGAAGTAAACGGCACGCCTGGCGGAACGAGCCAATATGGATTCCGGCTGCTGACCAAATTCAGCGACCTGTGGGCGACCTCCAACAAGTTCAATTCCGAATTTATTCTGGAGTGCAGCCATAGCGCATTAGGCAACTCCGACTGGGGTTGGTGGGGCAGTTCTGCGGATGAGGGCAATACCCTCAACGTCATGGTGGGCCCGCGGAGCTATTCCCGCTCGGCTGGTTCTACTGCCGACGACCTTCCCAGCGGCTGGAGCTTTAACGTCTTCACCCAGGACTTTTTCGATTTCATGAAGAACGATCCCCGGTTTGGCGCTACCGTATATGACCTCAAAGCGCTGAAAGCCGCCGGGCAAGCCGATTATATCCCTGGGTACCAGGATTCCGGATATTTCCTGAACAAGTTCCTGCCCCGCCAGTCGGACGTACGCACCGGCGGCGGCGCTCTGGAACTCAACTACCGGCAAAACTCGCCCATCATCCGCCTGGCGGATACGTATTTGATGGAAGCTGAAGCGCTCGGAGCACAAGGCGCCCGGGCTCAGGCCTTGCTGGATGCCGTCAGGGCACGGGTAGGATTGCCATCGGTTCCGGTTTCCTTGCAGGCAATTAAAGACGAAAGAAGGCGGGAACTGGCTGGCGAAGGCCACCGTTTCCTGGATTTGGTACGCTGGGGCGACGCAGCTGCCAAGCTGGCAAGCAGAGGCTTTAAAGCCAACAAGAACGAAATTTTCCCTATTCCGGATCGGGAACTGGACGGAACGCTTCTGGTGCAAAACCCAGGTTATTGATCAACATTTAAATTGATGAAAATGAAACTATTCAGATATCTTCTTGGCGCTTTCGCCCTTATGTCCCTGGCCATGGGCTGCTCTGAACTGGGCGGAATCGACGACGATACCTCCTTCCTGAGCACGGCCGCTTCGGGGAATTTTTCCAAGGTCTTCGACATCAGCAACGACAACTCCGGAGATGTGAAAATCACGCCTCTGGGAGATGGGTTCTCTTCCGCTACCATTAACTTCGGCCATGGTACCGGTGCTTCCGCTTCGGCGGTGGTATCGCCCGGCGCCAGCGCCAAGCATGCTTACCCGGAAGGCAACTATACGGTAACCATTGATTACTACGACATCGCCGGCAACAAAACGACGGCTTCTTATCCCCTCACGGTAACCTACCGCGCGCCGGAAGACTTGAAAGTCACGATTTCCGGTGAAGTCAAGGTAAAAGCGGAAGCGAAGTATGCCAAATCCTTTCTGGTTTACTACGGTGATAAAGCCAACGAAGTGGGCACTCCCTTAGCGATTGGCCAGGAATTGCCGGCACATAGCTATCCCGCAACCGGGGGCCCGTTTACGTTGAAAGTGGAAGCGCTAAGCGGCGGAGCAGCTAAAGCCACGTACACCAAGGCCCTGTTTGGTTTCCCGATCGACTATGAGCATGCTTCAGTCGATTATTTCTTCGGTACGTTTGGAGACGGGCAGAAGTTTGAAAAAGTGGACAACCCCAACCCTTCCGGCCTGAACACCAGCGCAAAAGTGGGTAAGTTTATTCGCGGTCATCAGGTGGAGCGGTACCTACAGCCCGATGAACATTCCGATCAATTTTGCGCACGGCAACAAAATCAAGGTGTTGGGCTACAACCCCGATCCAGCGCTCATTGGTAAAACCCTGAACGTGGAATTGGAGTGGTCGATCGACGGCCCCGGAAACGGCGTTGGCGTATTGAAAGTTCCGTTCACCAAATCTGGCGAATGGGAAGAACTGGTGTTTGATTTCAGTACGATCGCTGCCATTCCTCCTACCACCAAATTCACGCAGCTGGTACTGCGGTTCAACGACACGGCTGACGGCGCGGGCGCCGTGGTATATGTAGACAATTTCCGTTTGACCAATTAAAAAAAACAAGATGAGAAATCATATGTTCAGACTTATCTTTTTCGCCGGCGCCCTGCTGGCCTTTAGCGGCTGCGAGCAGGAGGAGTATTCCCTCGGCGACCTGACGCCGCCTTCCAATATTGAGATTACCGTCCAAATTGTTGGCGTATCTACCGCTACGCCCAACGGGGACGGTTCCGGCGACGTCAACTTTACCATCAAAGCAACGGGAGCGCTGGCGTATAAAATCGATTTTGATGCCTCTGACGGGATTAGCCTCGTTCACCTTACAACCGGCAAAGCTTCCCGCAAATACACCAAACTGGGCACCAACAAGTACACGGTGACCGCAGTGGTGTATGGCAAAGGAGGTACTTCTTCAACAGCCACCAAGGAAATTACCGTACAAAGTAATTTCACTCCCGACGCATCCATTATCAATAACCTGACGGGAGGAACTTCCAAAACCTGGATCGTGGATAAAACCGTTGCCGGGCACTTTGGCGTAGGCCCATGGGAAGACGGCACTCCAAGCCCTATTTGGTGGGCGGCAGGCGTAAATGAAAAAGTGGCTTGCTGCAACTGCTTCTATACGACTACATTTACCTTCGCGAAAACCGCTTCCGGGTATTCGCTTACTGTCGTTTCTCCCGACGGCGTCTTTACCAAAACCGGCGCCCTCGCTGACGGTCTTCCGGGCGTTCCCGATGGAGGCGACGAAGGGTGTTATCCCTATGCAGGGGGTACGGGCGCCTTCAGCTTTGTGCCTTCGAGTACCGGGGTTTCCCCCTCGGCGCCCTCGACCAAGACGGCTATCCAGCTTTCCGGCGTAAATACCTATATTGGGTATGGCTCGCTCCAAAAGGAACTGGAGATTATGGTCTTGAGTTCAGACTACATGTATCTGAGAGCGCAGGGCACGGAAACGGGCAATGCATGGTATTTGAAAATGGTTCCGAAATAAAACATGTTTCTTGGGTTAGACCGGCACAAGCCGGTCTAACCTGTTTTTTAGGGAATTGGTATCGTTTGCGATAACTTAGATCATCATGCGGTTCAAACCAAAAATGTTTTCCGGCCTTGCTTTGGTATTTCTTGCTTTTTCTCCTATAATGTCGTGCAGCGATTCGGGGGGAGGAAACGGGACGCCAACCGACGAAGTGCTTCCTGTGCTGAGCGTTTTAGACGCTACTACCGCAAGGGGAAAAACGGCGAGTTCCCTCCGCTTTTATGTGTCAATCGACAAGGCCTGGCCCAAACCTGTTTCGGTGAACTACACTCTTGTGAACGGCAGCGCCATTTCCCCCAGGGATTTTGCTACCCAAACCGGGACAGCTACCATCCCTGCAAATCAACTTTCTACAAATATCGAAGTGACGATTCAGGGCGACGAGGCCGATCTGCGCCAGCCAAACCTGGAGTTTACGGTATCGCTTTCGAATCCGAACCAGTGCACGCTGGCAAAGACCTCCGCTAAAGGTTTTATCCTGACGGAGGATGGAACGAATCTGGCCACGGACACCGCAGGGTACCGAACCCCTACATCGTATCCCGGATACGCATTGGCCTGGAGCGACGAGTTTTCGGGCAACAGCCTGGATTTGAACGTGTGGACCCCCGAGATCGGAAATGGTACCGGAGGCTGGGGCAACAATGAACTGGAGTACTACACGAACAGCACGAAAAACGTTTTTCTGTCGAACGGCAACCTCATCATCGAGGCCCGAAAAGAGGCTATTGGCGGATTCAATTACTCTTCGGCACGTCTGATTACCCGGGCTAAGAAGGAATTTACGTTCGGGCGTATTGACATCCGGGCTAAACTGCCCGTTGCCAAAGGGCTATGGCCCGCACTCTGGATGCTCGGCTCCAACTTCGCCTCCGCCGGATGGCCAGCCTGCGGCGAAATCGATATCATGGAGCTGGTGGGGTCGAGCCCCAACCGGGTTACCGGCTCGGTGCACTGGAAATCGGTAGGGAGCATCACTTCTCCTAAAAACAATAACATTACCTTGCCTTCGGGCGATTTTTCCCAAAAATTCCATGTATTTAGTCTGATTTGGGAAAAGGACAAGCTGCGCTTTTACATGGATGACAATTTGTATTTCACTTTTGTCAAAGAAGATCTCGGCGCTGCCAACTATCCGTTCAACGATCCGTTTTTCTTCATTTTCAACGTGGCGGTTGGCGGCAATTGGCCGGGGCCGCCCGATGACAATACCCCTTTTCCCCAGCGCATGTTTGTGGATTATGTAAGGGTTTTTCAGTGATTTTTGTGAGCGCCAGGTTCCTGGCTGCCCAAATTGGTATTCTATTATCCAAATGAAGGCTTTCAACTCTCATCCCATGACGCCATACGTGTTCATCGCTTTGATGCTTCTGGGCAGTTGTACCAAAAACGCCCAGGACGACGACACTCCTGGAGGATCGACCAATAACCTGACCAACGAAGTGGACGTATGGTTCACCAGCGGCGACCAAACCCGGCTTTTGCAAAAACAAACGACGATTCTGGCATTTACCACGACGCCGAACACGTATCCTAACCTGGATATCGACGCCACGAGCACCTACCAAAAGATCGACGGCTTTGGATATTCCCTCACCGGAGGCAGCGCCGCCGTGATCAACCAGATGTCGAGTAGCCAGCAGGAAAATCTCCTGCACGAACTCTTCGGTTGTACAGGAGAAAGCCTTTGTGTGTCCTACCTCCGGATCAGCATTGGCGCTTCCGATCTCGACGACCGGGTGTTCAGTTACAACGACATCCCCGAAGGAACGGAAGATCTTACCCTTGGCAAATTCAGCCTCTCAAGGGATACGGTCAGCCTGATTCCTGTGCTCAAAGCCATCCTGAAAATCAATCCCGACATCAAGCTGATGGGCTCCCCCTGGAGCGCACCGGTGTGGATGAAAAGCAACAAAAACTCTATCGGGGGCGAACTACTTCCGAAATACTACCCGGTGTACGCCCAGTACTTCGTGAAATATATTACGGAAATGAAAGCACACGGCATCGTCCTGGATGCCGTTACCGTGCAAAATGAGCCCCAACACGGAGGCAACAACCCGAGCATGGTCATGAGCGCTGCCCAACAAGCGGATTTCGTCAAAAATCACCTGGGGCCAGCTTTTCAAAAGGCCGGGTTAACGACCAAAATCGTTATCTGGGACCACAACTGCGACAACCCCGACTACCCTATTTCCATCCTGAACGACCCGGCCGCCAAACCCTTTATCGATGGCTCCGCTTTCCACCTGTACAACGGACAGATCAGCGCGTTGAGCAAGGTTCAGGCTGCTCACCCCGACAAAAACCTGTACTTCACCGAGCAATGGACGGGTTCCAACGGCTCTTTTGACGGCGACCTGAAATGGCACATCGAGAACGTGATCATCGGGAGTACGCGAAACTGGAGTAAGGTAGCCCTGGAATGGAATCTGGCCAACGACCCTGGCTACGGGCCGCATACGCCCGGCGGGTGCACGCAGTGCAAAGGCGCCGTAACGATCGGAGGCGATGTGGTCACCAGAAATGTAGGTTACTATATTGTGGCGCAAGCCTCCAGGTTTATTCCTGCCGGCTCCATTCGGATCAGCAGCTCCGTGCCTTCCAACCTGCCCAATGTGGCGTTTGTAACGCCTCAGGGCAAAAAAGTACTCCTGGTCCTCAACCCAACCAGTCAGTCGGAAATATTCAACATCCACGACAATGGGAAGAAAGCCCTTACCTCGCTCCCTCCCAATACAGCGGGTACGTTTGTGTGGTAAGGGGCGAAAAGCGTGGGGCGAAAGGCTTAAGGAGCACGGCGTTGTGCATTGGGTTCTACCGGAGGATTTCCAGGCAATTCCGTTTAACTCATACCGGCAGCCGGAGGCTTTGTCTGCGACGGTGCGTGCGCCCACGAAGTCGAGGATGGGCAGGCGTTCGGAGAGCGGAAGTCCGGTTTGAGCCTCCCACTGGCTTTCGTCGGGCACAAAGATCAGCGCAACGGCATTCCCTCCGCCAAATTCCCAATAAAACCGGATGGTGTCCGGTCCATGGCGAAAAATGATCGTTCCGCCCCTCCCTTCGGTTTCGTACTCCAGGCGGGCGTGTTGATGGTATGGGTTAGGTTCGGGCATGATGGGTCAGGTTGGTTTGGGCAAATGCGATTTAATTAATCTGGATATTCATTCGTTTGCCAAGCCCTATCTCAATGATCTTCAGTAGGGTACCGAGCTCAATATCCGATTTGTTGTTTTCGATCCGGGAGATATAGTTTTTGGTGGTGCCGCTGCGTTTGGCCAATTCCTCCTGCGTAAGGCCCGCTTGTTGCCGCGCAGTTTTGATCAGGCTGCCTATTGGGTTCTGCTGGTTCTTTTCTTCATCGGGCTCGCTTTCCTGATATAAAACTACCGGGTCGAGATCGAAGGAAATTTCAAACTCCATTCCATTGGAGAGGGTCGTTGTCTGAATGAGATTGGGCCAGCAAAGGGTTCCTGCGTTTAATTCCAACTTTTGGAATACTTGCTTTTCGAGCAGCCTGGATCGAAATGGGTCCTCTTTATAATTCCATTTTTCAAAGAGGAGGGAAAAACGAATGATCCGGTGTTCTCCGGTGTTAAATGCAACATAAACATCGAACCCATCGAGTTTATTGATTAAAAGAATCCGGGGTATTTTGGCCGATTTTCTCATTTTACTTTCCTTTGGCGCATGGATTTATCTTTGTTGAGGATGCCAATTACGGAATTCCATTTAACAAATGACTTGTAGAAGGCATTAATACAAAAGCAAAAGTCCGTGATCAGGAGATTGAAGGAACTGCATAATTGTGGCTTGTTCCTTGATTAAAAGCGCTTCAATATACAAGGTGGTCACATTCCCAGTGTTTAAACGGATGACTTTTGGGGGGAACCCTTTCAGGTGGACCAGATGAACGAAATCGGAATCCTTCGTGAGAATGTGAAGACTATAGGCTGTAGCATAGTTCCAGACGGCGTGGTCGTCTTCCTGGCCTAATCCGAGGTCCAAAACGTGGACAGTTCCAGGAAAGAGGATTTGCAGGCGTTTGGCCAATTTTGGAGATAAGTTATTATCTATGAGAAGCATAGCCTGATCGGATTATGCTACCAAACGCGTTCGTTCCGCTTCAGCTGCATAGGCAAGGCAGGCAAGGATATCTTCCCGGGTGAGAAAGGGAAAATCATCCAGAATTTCTTCCATAGTCATCCCTGCGGCCAGGTAACTCAGCACGTCGTATACCGTTATGCGCATACCGCGAATGCAAGGCTGTCCGCTTCTTTTTCCCGGCTCAATCGTGATGATCTCTCTATAATCCATATGTAGTAAGGATTAAATGATACAAATATAGCAATATTCGAGGGGCGCTGCAAGCTATACCGCTTCCTAAGTGGTTTGGGCGTTGCCAAACCGTTTATAGCGAGTATATACTTGGCAGCGAAATAGTTTGGAACTCCCGAACTATTTCGATACCGGTATAAGTGCTGAGCAGGATGTCTTTAGAGCGCTCAAAAGCCTGCAACACTGGAAATTTTTTGGTTATTATGGTCAACAATAACCTTTAAAGATAGACCCTTACCAGATTTACTGACGGGTATGTTCCAAGAAATACCAAGTAGTGCTGTCAATTCCACCTCGGTTTGAACAGAAGGATCATGAGCATGTAAAGGACATACATCAACCCGGGGATAGCCAGGATGCCAAGGACGATTTTGGCAACCAGAAGGTAGTGATGCGCCCGCAGCCAAAGGCTGCCCAGCATAATGACGGCAACCGCGCCCAGCAGAAGCAGCCAGATCCGGATGTTGAAGGACGATACGGTGCCGTCGGCCAAACCAACGAAAAAGAAGTACAGGATGACCAGGGAGATCAGGGCATCGAAACCCCATAAAATCCAGAAAAAATGCATTAGCGTAGGATTAAACAGGAAAATAATCCACTTTATAAGCAATGCCATAATTTTCAGAATAATCCCATCCGACAATCTTTTCGATCAAATTCCGATTATCTCTTTCATATATTAAAATTGAAGTGTTTTCTTGTGAAACACCCAATTCGCGCGAAGAACTCTTAAGGGCTATTGAATAAACGGGCCGGTCTTTAAACCAGGATAGGTCATAATAATTAGCTCCAGGGGACCAATCAAACTCGACCTTTTCAAAGGCATTTAGTCCATACAACGGTACTTGCACCGGCTCACTCTGGGCAAAGATTTTGGAGAACCCGAAAAAGAATATTAGCAGAAGAAGCGTAAAGTAAAAAGACAAAGAGCAAAAGGTTTCATTGAAGGAGATTTAGTTTAAGGCAATTCGAAAAATGCAGATTGGGGCCCCTCTTTTGCCAGTTAGCTAGGTTGGTATACTCCCCTCTTCGAGGCTAATTTAGGGAAGAAATCAACTTTTTTCAAATTAACTTGCTTGAGAAAGAAATTTTTATTTTCTTTGTATACTAAATATAAATTATATAAAGTATGAGTTATTCATTGTCCTTTTCCAAAGCCGTACTTGTGGTCATTTTCGTAGCCGACAAAATGCGGCAGGGGCAGTTTGAGTTTTTGTCCGCAGCCAAGATCTCAGAGGTGTTGAACATACCCAAACCCACCTTGGTAAAGATTTTGCAAAGTCTTAGCGCAGAAGGAATTATAGAAACCAAAGAGGGCAAGATGGGCGGAGTACGCCTGATGAAAGATCCCCAAAAAATCTCGGTCCTAGACATCCTGAACGCCGTAGAAAAGGGAAATCCCTCTTTCACACCTCCTACAACATCATGGCGGAGGGGAAACGCCCCAACATCGCCCAAAAGTCCGTAACCTCCGTGTTTGACGCTGCCGAAAGGCAGTTGAAAAACGCTCTTGCCGGAAAGTCGATCGGCGATATCCTTGCAGATATGAATGGGTAATTTTTTTGTTTAAACGTAATATTCTAAATATTGACTATGTATGATTTTTAGCGACTTCTTCTCCTATGTCCAAGAAACCCGATGGTACCGGGAGTTTCTAAATCCGGTGGTTGATGAAATCCCCGCCCATAGCAGCGTCCTGGATATCGGCGCCGGCACGGGTAAGCTCCTTCAAATCTTAAGCCTGGAAAAAGAGGTGCAATGCACCGGCACAGACACCGACCCCGGCATGCTTCAAAGGGCTCGAAGAAAGCTGGGGCAAGTACCTGCCCAACTTATACCAACCGAAGCAGGAGGCGCCTTGCCTTTTGAAGACGGCCGGTTCGATGTTGTATCCATTTGCAACGTCCTTTTTTTGTTACCTGAAAATGGAGTGCTGCAGATACTCAGCGAAGCGCGCCGGGTGGTGAGAAACGGCGGAAAAATAGTTATTCTCCACCCCTCTGGGAGGACAACTCCACGCGACTTGAACCGAAAATTTCCGTTTCTACTGAACCCAACGGCGGCCATGTGGTACTTCGCCACTAGAAATCAAGCCAGGTTTTGGTGTCGCGATAACCCCCTTGCAAGGTTCTGCTCCGAACACCAGCTGAAGTACGGCCGAAATACCGTTTTGAAGGCTATGCGTTACTGGAAGTCATCCAATAATTTTTTGGTTTTAAATAAATAAAATAAATATCACGTATAAATTTTTAAACATGCAAACTACAAAAACTATTGCTTTCTTCGCTTTCTTTGCCTTTTTCGCAGCCGGAACCGGAACCGCTCAGGAATCGCCAAACCGGACGAAATGGTCTTTGGAAATCGATCCCGCTACTTTCGTCTGGGGAGGATTCTCGGCGCACCTTCGGATTCAGCCGAAAATGCAAAACACCTCGTATACGGCGTCGGCGTGTACGCCATGAACATGCCTGATTTATTGGTTGGTTTTTACAAAAACAACAAAGACCAAGGTTGGAATGTGCGCATCAATCGAGGGTATGGGGTATTTGCCGAGCATCACTTCGTCGAAGTGAACCGCCGCTGGTTTGCTGGGGGGCAGGCGAGTTTACAGGAATACAAGATCGAAAGGGATGACGCCGATGGCAGCGCCAAATACACCAATGCGCTACTTATGGCTTTCGGAGGGTATGCCATCCAACCCTTTAATTTCAATTTGTACTTCAAGCCTTGGGCAGGAGTAGGATATACAGGGAAAATTTCCGGTCAAACTAAACTCGGTGATGCCGCATATCACATTGCCCCGATAACGATGTTTGCCACGTTGCACGTAGGGTATAGCTTTTAATGATAAGAATAGAGAATCCTGCAGCTTAAATGCAGGCATTACCTAATGCCGAAGTGGCTTGGGAATGTTCCCCAACGC
Source organism: Haliscomenobacter sp. (assembly GCA_016707205.1). Taxonomy (GTDB): domain Bacteria; phylum Bacteroidota; class Bacteroidia; order Chitinophagales; family Saprospiraceae; genus JADJPL01. The sequence continues at coordinate 545,097 of JADJHZ010000002.1, forward strand.
ACCCTACTGGACATTTTCGTTTTCCTGGAGCCCAGACCTTCCTGGTTTCGCAAACCAGGAAGGTCTCGTTCACTAAATGCCCAGTATGGTGTCCCAAACTACTTCGCGTCAGGTACAGTCCTTAAAACGAAGAACCCGATGGCAATAGCCCAGGCAGGAGCAGGGACAAGAAACAGGTTCAACGCAATTTCAGCTAAAATAGCCAATCCAAATAGGTTTCCAAAGCCATCCAGAAGGGAAATAGCGCCTACGCAAACGGTGAACCATCCCAGAACCCGTTTTTCGGCTTTGATAAATATCCCTATCCCCACCAGCCAGACGCCGCCCACGATGGTGTCAAATAAATTCCAAAGCCCCCCGTAAACCATTTGGGAAAAGGTGTCGAACAATAATTTGATCGTCTCTTGCTGGGCGGCGGAGGCATCTGGGAATTCGATGAGAAACGAAGGCCAGGTAACAGCCAAAATAGAGGCGCCAATCCCGCCAATTAAAATATACGACGTCCCGCAGAAGGACAGGAGGTTTCTCCACGGCGTTTTGCCCCGGAGCCATTCATGAAGATAAAACAGTGCCGGAAGTAAAAGCAAATAATACCCAAAAATATCTGTGATCATGCTCCATCGGAGCATTCCGATATGCACATCGGGTAGAGAAAAAATCAGAACGGGTTCGGAAAAAAAGTCAAAATTGAAATTTACGGACCCGGCTACCAGAAAATAGCTTATGAAAGCGAGAATTCCGGATAAAATGGTGATCCAGCCAACGGTGTTTCTGAAATTACGTTCCATTTGCTTGCGATTTTTTGAAGAATAAAAACCGCTGCAATTATAGAAAGTAGTGCCAGTTGGAATTGTATAATTTGGCCATGATGAATTTACACCATGATGTGCCCGGGTATTTTGGTATTTGACAACCGGTATTCTTTTGGCGTCATGCCGGTGAAGGACCTGAATGCTCTAATAAAATGCGATTGGTCATAATAGCCGGCCTGCAAGCCGATCTGGGTTAAAGAGCACTGCTTGTGGTGATGTAGCAGATGGAGCGAGGCAAGGTATTTGTTGTAAAGCATAAACGATTCTGGTCCCATTCCCAACCACTCCACGGCAAGCCGTCTCATGTGCCGGTCGGAGATGCCGCCTTCTTTGCAAAGACGGTGAATCGTATAATCAGCCATGTTTTTGGAAAAAAAAAGCGATTGAATCCGGTTTAAATCCCGGTTAAAATACGCCGCAGAAATTCGTTGATAAGCCCATTTCATTATTTCTGCTACCTGCTCTTCAAATACCTCTGTTCCAATTAATTTTTGATAAAGGGTCTTCAGGGATTTGCATACCACCTGGCCCTCTATCACGGTGTTGTTAAACACGCGAACCGGCTCGCCAAACAACAGCCTGAGCCCAACCGCATTCATCTGAATGCCAATCAGTCGCTGGGGGCCTTTTTTGACAAGGCTAAATGGCTTGAAATTGATGCCATTGATAAAGCAGGCGGGAAGAGGGCTTCGGATATTCAACCCTGGATTGCAATAAACTATTTCGTCCGAAAGGTTAAAAATGATCTCAACAGTTCCTTTTGGTAAAATGCATTCCTCCCTTTCATTAAAAGCGTATTCCCTCAGTTTCCAGATGCATTTGATCACATGTTTTCCAATTTCCTCAGGAGGGAAATACGCGCAGATTGGCATTGGCGAGTTTTGGCGTTGGGTTGTTATCAAGGAGCAACATGGTTGAAACTTATTTTATGCTACCAGGAGTGTGGCTAAAATCTTATAAAACAAGCACCTTTTTCGACATTGCAACCCGCTTATCGCTAAGAAACACCATGTACACTCCCTTGGTTAAAGAGGAAATATCAATGGATGCCGATTGGCTCATCGACGTTTGAATAAGGGCTTTTCCCGAAACATCTGCAATGCGAACCAGGTAGTGCCCCGGTTCTTTCACCTGGATGTTTAAGGCCCCCTGGGCTGGATTCGGGAAGACACGAAACCCGGCATCATTTTCCTTCTCGTCCACGCCGGTAACCGTACCCAACTCGTATACCCGCACCCAATCGATGAATACGGAGCAAGGAAACACCGCTTCTGCTCCAACCGCTCCGCCATACGTTTGCGGACCGCCGCCTACGCCGGCGCTTAAAATGGCAAACATCTGGTGCTCGAAAGGACGCCATTCGCTGAAATGGTTGGAATACTCCGATACGCCCACACGCTTTCCTGAGAAATTTAAAACAGCCAGTTCGTCTTTTCCGTCTTTTTTAAAGGCGCTTCCGTCGTTCAGATAATGAATATGGTACACGTGGTCATCTACAAAGAACTCCATCCGGTCCTGATACCAGTCTATGCCATAGGTATGGAAACCGGCACTCCCGGCATTGAGGTCGTCGTTTGCAGGCGGGTAGCCGCCATAACCGGGTTCCGAGGGATTGGGAACGGCCTGATGGGCGTAACTATAATAGGCTGCCAGATGCCCATGGTTCCAGGACTGCCATTGGTTGTTTTCCCAGGACCAGGCATAGTGAACGCCTCCGAGGTTGTGGTAAGGGATGGCGCCCACATATTCCATAATATCAATTTCTCCGCCCTGAGGCCACATAAGCCAGCTCCAGCCCTGGGGCAATTCACTGGGCATCATCCAAAACGCGAACCCTTGCCCGGGGTATTTCACGTCCCTGGGGAAAACCCTGGCTACAATCCGGCAGCCTGGGCCCCAGGAAGCTTTTCCTGCCGTGTTGATCCTGCCGCTGGTATAGTTCCTGTCCTCATACCGTTCTTTTCGCGTGGTGATCACCAGGCAGCCGTCTTCGGCGCCCGGCACGTTTCGCTGAAAATGCACATTTTCGATCCGGTTGGTGGCCCGGTCAAGCTGCCCGGTACCCCAGTCCCCGTTTACGCCGGTACCGGTTTCAAAGCTCCATTTGGTTAGATCAAGGGAGTCCTGATTAAAGTTGTCTTCCCAGATTAATTTCCCAACCTGGGCTGAAAGAGGGCAATTGGCCAACAGGAATAAAATCAAAAAGGCTATATTTTTCATGGCGCTTTTTTGAATAAAGAGGTTTGGCCTTTTGATTTGGATTAGAAGAATCCCGAGCCCGTAAATCGGAAGATTGAATGGCGCTACTCAATGAACCCTAGTTTTTCAGTATTTCGAGAAAGGCATTCGCAGAAATGACCTCAACAGGGGGAAAAGCAACGTCTCTGAGTAGGTTAAAATGATGATCGTTCGAAACGATAAATAAGGCATTAGCCGAAATAGCGCAATCGACAAATTTATTGTCGTCAGGGTCTTTATGAATGAGATTCCAACGGAAATAAACCTCAACGAGTTCTACATTGTCCAACTGAAATAGAAGCTCGGCAAAATTTTGTGCAATTTGGCTTGTCGTTTTTCTTCCAAAATTTCGATATACTCCTGAATAATTAGTTCCGAAACAGCCAACTCATACTTTCCGGAAAGAAGGCTGTCAAATATTGGCCTGTATTTCGAAATTTTTGGAATGGCCATCAAAAAGAACATTCGTGTCGATGACCACTTTCATTGGCCCTCATACTTGGTCCGCATATGTTCTTTAGACCATTCTTCAATTTTTTCCTCCCCCCACTGGTTGGATTCAAAGAGTTGATCCATTTCTGACGTAACCTTATTTGCAAAATAGTTTCGGAGAAAGGACCTTATTTCCAATAGCTGGTCATCCGGAATGTCAAACCGAAATACCTTCAATAACTCCAGTTGCAAATTGGTCAGTTTTTTTGCCGTTTCCATGCACTACTTTTAGGCAAGTTAATCCAATTGTAAACCTTTTGCAAGGTTCTTTCAATGAGCGGGTGCAACCGCCTATCTCGATCAAAAGGGAATGAATCGACCGACTTCGTTCCACCCAAACGCGTTTTACGCAGGCTTCCAAAAACCTTTACTCCATCTGAAACGGCGACGCCGGCAACCCTTCCTTGTTGTACAAATTGGGATTATCGGGGTTGTCCGCCCAGGCGTAGCGCACGTATTTGGGGTTGGGAATTTGCTCGCTCCACACGATCACCTTGTCCCCTTCTATTTTAGCTTTGGCCCAAACGAATTTTTTATCTGCTCCGGCAATGGCGAATTCGCTCAGCTCCTCGCCGTCGTTGGAAACGAGTCCGCCGCCCACGTTCGAAAAGGAGATTATAACCTTGGCGCCTTCGATTTGGTGTTCTTTGTACAATGGGCCGGAATACACAATGTCCTCGCCGTAGGCCAGCTTCAACGCCGACAATGCCATGCGTTCGCCTACGTCCTTTTTGTTGTCGGGGTGGATGTCGTTCCATTCGCCGAGGTCGATGTTGACGGTCATAGCGGTGTTGGGTATGCTCAGCGCCTTGCGTTGCGACTCCCTCAGAGCCGCCCAGTTGCTCTCGGAGGGAAGGTAGGATACCTCCATAAAGTTGGGGAGTTGGGCATAGATAAAGGGGATATCCGGGCGTTGGAACACCTCTCTCCAGCCGTCTACCAGGGCATGCAGGTAGCTTTCGTAGAGTTCCGGACGCCCGGCATTGCTTTCCCCCTGATACCAGAGGATGCCCTTTAGTGGAAATTGGGTATAAGGCGCCACCATGGCGTTGTACAGGGAAGCAGGCTCATTTTGGGGGTTTATCCTCCTTACTCTGGGTTCATTGGCATTGGGTCTTGGCATAGCCTGGAAATTGAAGGGAGCAAACACCTCCCCCACCTTGTATTGCCAGTATCCCTTCAGGTCTACGGTGTCCTTCCCGGCGAAAATACAATACGGTTTGTCCGGCACAAAACCGCCTTTCCCTGCGGTATTGGTAACCCGCACCACGAAGATATTTTTACCACTTTTGAGTACTCCTGCGGGCACGCGATACCTTCGTTGCGGGTATTGGTAGGTCGTATTGCCTACTTTTTGGCCATTAATGTAAAGCTCGTCGGCATCGACAATCCGGCCGAGGAACACCCGAGCCTCTTTCCCTGCCATAGAGGCAGGCAGGTCGATTTCCCGGCGATACCAAACTACGCCGTTCAAATCTTTTATTCCCTGATCCTCCCAGTAGCCGGGAATGTTGATCGCACGCCAGTCTTTGGGCAAATAATCCGCTGCATACCAGGGCTTCTCGCCGGTAAGCCCTTTGTCGCATGGCTGGGGAGGGGTTGGGTTACCAGGAGGGCGGCTACCCAACTGGCGGTTTACAAAAGCGGTGTCTTTGTTCTCGCCAAGGATTTTTACGATGTCGGGGAACTCCTTAAATCCTTCTTCGGGCGTCCAGGCTTCTATTGGCGTCCCGCCCACACTGGCGTTGATCAGGCCAATAGGGATGCGGTATTTTTCATAGATCTTTTTGGCAAAAAAATACGCTACGGCAGAGAAGGGCCGTACTTCTTCCAACACAGCTTTATCCCAGGTTCCGCCGGGCAGATCGTCTTTGGGGCCGGAGATGCTGGTGGCCGTCGGAATTTTGAAATGCCGGATTTGGGGGAAGTTGGCGGTGGCAATCTCCCCGGCATAGGCGACATCATGAATATCCATCTGATGCACCATATTGGATTGCCCGGCGCAAAGCCATACGTCGCCGATGAGAATATCCTTCACCTCAAGGGTGTTTTGGCGCCCGAAACCCGCAGGGATATAAAAGGCCTCCTGCTGCCATCTCAGGCAGGATTACGCGCCAGGTACCTTCCGGGGAAGCTTTGGTTTTGTAGGTTTTTCCGTCAAAGACGACGCTAACTTTTTCATTGGGGGCTGCCCATCCCCAAACAGGGATTTGGGCTTCGCGTTGCAGAACGATGCCATCGCTGAGAAGTTTCGGGAGTTTAACTTCGGCAAAGCAGGTGGAGATGGACGTAGCCAGGATGATCCATACAAGGAATGGCTGAATGCGTTTCATGGTTGGTTAATTTGTCTGAACGAGCCTATCGGCAAATGGCCTCAAGTTATCGCTTTTCTATGCCGATTCCGTTCAAAAACGGTATTTTTATGCATGGCAAATGGCGAATCCGGCACGGCATGTTTCGGTATCCGGCACCACGGGCCGGGTTCTGCGCTGGCACTAAAGCGGGCGTTGCGGGAATATGGCCCGGATTTGCTTATGGTCGAAGCGCCCCAGGAAGCGGAAGCGTTGTTCCCGCAGCTTTTGCACCCCAAGCTGGAACTTCCCGTCGCGCTGCTGATGTATGCTGTTCCCGATGCTCGAAAGGCCGCTTACCTCCCTTTCGCTGAATTTTCTCCCGAACTCCAGGCAATTCGCTATGGAATGCAGGCGGGTATTCCTGTCCGGGCGATGGATCTTCCCTTGGCCGTCCAGTTTGGCCAGGAAAGCGACTGGTCTGAAGCCCGGGGTGAATCCGGTACAGACGCGGTCTCGAAAGATCCCCTGCAGATGCTTGCCCAACTTGCAGGATACGACGATAGCGAACGGTGGTGGGACACCACGTTTGAACAAATGGACAACCCGGCGTCCATTTTTGCCCTGGTTCTGGAAATGATGCAGGCGCTCCGTCAGGCGCATGCAGGAGCGGAAAGCCGGGAAACCCTGGTTCGCGAAGCCTGGATGCGCCTGGGGATCCGTCAGGCGCAGGAAGAAGGGTTTGAGCGCATCGCCGTCGTTTGCGGCGCCTGGCACGCTCCGGTGCTGGAAGACGTCCGCGCTTTTTCCCCGAAATCCGACCGGGCGACGATTCGCGGACTGAAAAAAGAAAAGACGAAAGCGCTTTGGATTCCCTGGAGCTACGACCGGCTGGCATTCCAGTCGGGCTACGGGGCCGGCGTGATCTCCCCTGCCTGGTATGAGTTGTTGTTTCAGCGCCGCGACGCCCTGGCCGCCCACTGGATGGTTCGTGCCGCCCGCCTGCTGCGCCAGGAACAATTGGAAACCTCGCCAGCCCAGGTTCAGGAGGCTGTACGGCTGGCGGAAACCCTGGCTGCCCTTCGCCAAAAAAATGTGCCAGGACTCGGAGAACTGGAAGATGCCTGCACGGGCGTGTTATGCCACGGACAAACGCCGCCATTGGCCCTTATCCGCGAACGGCTGGTGGTTGGAGTGAAAATGGGGAAAGTTCCTGCCGGACTGGGCGCCTCCCCTTTGCAACAGGATCTGGAACGCAGTGTCAAATCTGCCCGCCTCACCAGAGAGTACGGCTCCTCAGAAAAACTGACCAAAGTGCTGGATCTGCGGATGGCGGCAAACTGGAGAGCGAGTTGTTTGCTACACCGGCTCCGGTTGCTCGGGGCGCCCTGGGGCGAACCAGGTTCCGTTCGGGGCGAAAGCCTGGGGTCGTTTAAAGAGGTATGGAAGCTTAAATGGAAAACCGATTTCCTGATCCGCCTGATCCAGGCGGGGATCTGGGGGATAACCATTCAGGAAGCCGCCAGAAATAAAGCGCTGGACCAAATTGAAAAAACCGTTTCCTTGCCCGAAGCGCTGGAGTTGCTCGATGAGATCCTGAAGTCCGACCTTCCGGAAATAGTTCCGGAGATGGTTCGCAAAATCCAGGGTTTTGCCGCTTCCACCAGCGACATGGATTTGCTGTTAGGGGCGTTCCCTGTGCTGGCACGCATACTGCGTTATGGAAGCGTGCGGAAAACCAACCTGGATGCCCTCGTTTCCCTTGTTGCCGAGGTGCTTCCCCGGATTTGCCTGGGGCTTCCGGACGCTGCCCGCAACATGGACGAGGAAACGGCCAAAGAATGGGTTCACCTGATATTGGGAGCGCACCAGGCCGTTCATTTGCTCACCGAACTTCCCGGCCGTACCGACTGGACCGAGGCGCTCGCCCGCCTTGCTCTTGACGCCGAATCCCATCCCTTGCTGGCAGGTCTTGCTACCCGGCTTTTGGTGGAGGAAGGGGTGTGGACGGCCAGTTCGGCGGCGTCGGTGTTGTCGCGGGCTTTGTCCGGGGAGAAAGGCAGGCGTTACCGAGCGCGCTTGGTTGGAGGATTTACCCGAGGGAGCGCGCTGTTGCTTTTTACATACGCCTTCGCTTTGGAGGATCGTAGCACAATGGGTAGACGACATCCCCGGGGAGGCATTCGGGCCGGTATTGCCTGTTCTCCGAAGGGCTTTTTCCCGATTCTCTGAGGCGGAGCGGAATATGATCTGGCAACGGGTACGGGAAGGCGAGGGCGCCTCCTCCTGGACCAAAATGAGGAGCGGATTGGAAGAAGCGCGTCTCCAACCGGTAACGCTTGCCTTGCACCGGCTGCTGGGTAACGACGCCGCAAGGTTCGAACAAACTCATTTTTCTTCTGGAATCCACTCTTGAGCAGGACCTTCCAACCAGAAATTATTGACGCCCAAACCCTGAATAATCCGCACTTTTTGAGGTTGATCCAACTCCAGCAGGGCAAGGAACGTAATGACGGCGTGGACGCGGTCCTGGCATGCTCCAAAAACGCCTTCAAAGCTCGCTCTTTGTTGTTGTTCTATCTGTAGCAGAATATGGGTTTGTTGTTCCTCAATGGTGTAATTGAACATCGCGATCTGGTGCACAGCCCTGGGCACGGGCTATCTCCAAGGCGGCTCATGATCCCGTTCGAAGGCGCGCAGCAACGCTGGAACAAAGACCAGCGACTCGAGCTCGGAATCCACCAGGGCTTTGGTGGCGAGTTGCTCAGCTCAAAGGAAACATTGCCTCTGCCTTCCCGGAGCCACCGGTTCTCTTCCAGCAGCCTCATTTCCTCCAGCACGCTTTTGTAGCGCTTGTACTCCATAAGCCGCTGAACCAGTTCTTCCCTCGGGTCGATTTCCTTGCCATGCTCGTCGACCGGTTTGCGGGGCAACAGCATTTTGGCTTTGATTCGGCAAAGGGTTGCGGCGACCAAAATAAACTCGCTCGCCAGATCGATGTTCAGGCGCTCCATTTGATGGATGTAGTCCAGAAAATCATCTGTGATCTTGGCTATCGGAATGTTGTTGATGTCCAGTTCATCCCGCTCAATAAAGAAAAGCAACAGGTCGAATGGACCTTCAAATTGAGGAAGCCGGATGGTAAAGGTGTCGTTTTGAGCCATAGTGCGGCAATATTGCAGCGAAGGTACTTCGAAATCCGCAAATTTGTGAACACCTTTGCGCTAAGCGCTTATCTGTGACATGAACCAAAAACCAGGCATTCTCTTTTTGGTACCTACTCCGCTGGGAGAGGACACCCTCGCCGGGATATCGCCGGAATTGCTGGAGACCGTGTTTGCTCTCGATTATTTTATTGTGGAACGCGGAAAAACAGCCTGGCGGTTTCTGAAGGCGATTCAATTCCCCCGCCCTTTGCAGTCCCTGGAATTTCAGGAACTCAATGAACATACGCCCGACACGGCGTTGGAGGGGTTGCTGGCGCCCGTACTTGCAGGCCGGGACGCCGGGCTGATGTCGGAGGCAGGCTGCCCAGCGGTTGCCGATCCAGGAAGCCCCCTGGTGTTGCTGGCCCACCGGCTGGGAATAGAGGTCCGGCCTTTGGTCGGCCCATCCTCCATCCTTCTCGCGCTTATGGCTTCCGGCTTGAACGGCCAGCGGTTCTGTTTTCAGGGATACCTGACCGCAAAGAAGACCGATCTCGGGCGTCAGATCCGGCAGTTGGAAATGCAATCGGCCAAGGAACGCCAAACCCAGATCTTTATCGAAACCCCGTACCGAAGCCAGGCAATGCTCGACATGCTGATCCAAACCCTCTCTCCGGGTACCTTACTCTCCGTGAGCGCTGCGCTGACCCTTCCGTCCCAATATATCCGGACCCAAACCGTGGCCCGGTGGAGAGCGCTCCATCCGCTGCCGGATCTGCATAAACAACCGTCGTTTTTCTGATTTTGGCGGGATAAAATTCTTAGTTTAGATTTTAAACTAAGCAAACCATTTTGCTATTTTTGCGTTATGTAAGTAGGTTTTATTTCATGAAACGCCAGAAAACCATACCACATGAGTGCCTTAGCCAAAGCAAAAAGCGAATTGGAGGTAAAAGGGTTTCTCGACCTCGACGTCGACCCCACCCTGGATCTGTTTGAAGCGATCCAAAGATTAAAGAAGGAAAAAAATGCTGTGATTCTGGCCCATTATTACCAGGAGCCGGATATTCAGGATATTGCGGATTTTATTGGAGACAGCCTGGGATTGTCTCAAAAAGCGGCGAAAACAGACGCGGATATCATTGTTTTCGCGGGGGTTCATTTTATGGCAGAAACGGCCAAGATGCTGTCTCCTGGGAAAAAGGTGCTTTTGCCCGACTTGAAAGCGGGTTGTTCCCTGGCGGATTCCGCTCCGGCGCCGGTGTTTCGGAAGTTCAAGGAAAAATATCCGGACCATGTGGTGGTCAGTTATGTGAACTGTACCGCAGAGATGAAAACGATGACCGACATTTGCTGTACGTCATCCAATGCAGTGCATATCATTAACAGTATCCCCAAGGACCAGCCCATTATTTTTGCGCCGGATAAAAACCTGGGCGCCTATTTGCAGAAAAAAACGGGCAGGGAGATGGTCCTTTGGAACGGGGCCTGCATGGTTCATGAAATTTTTTCTGCAGAAAAGATTGCGAAGCTCATGGCCCGCCATCCGGAAGCGTTGTTGATTGCTCATCCGGAATGCGAGGCCCATATCCTGGAAAAAGCGGCGTTTATAGGGTCCACTACCGGCTTGTTGAATTTTACCATCAACAGCGAAGCCCGGGAATTTATCGTGGCTACCGAATCGGGGATTATCCATCAAATGGAAAAAGCGTCTCCGGAAAAGGTGTTTATTCCCGCCCCACCGGACAACACCTGCGCCTGCAACGAATGCCCGCACATGCGCCTCAACACCCTGGAGAAGCTCTACCTTTGCCTCCAATATGAAGCCCCGGAGATCATCCTGCCGGAATGGATTATTCAGGAGGGGCGGGTTTGTATTGACCGGATGCTGGAGATTTCCGCGAATGCTGGTTTGGTCTCCAAAGATTAAAGGGTTTTTCCCTCCATATACCAACGCTTGTACTTTTTCCGTTAATGGGGGAAGTGGTCAATTTATTAGAAACGTGAATACTGTGAAAAAACTAGCGTTGGGATTGTTTTTGCTGGCTGCCTGGAGTTTGCATGGACAGCGGGGATGGGAAGCAGGCGCCTGGGGAGGTGTATCTTACTACTTTGGCGATCTGAATACCAATTATTATCTCGGTATGCCGAACCTTGCCGCCGGGGTAATGGGGCGGTTCAATTTCAATGAGCGGGTCTGTTTTAAGATGGGCGGATCCTTTGGCCGCATCGAAGCCACCGACGCGGATCCAAAAATATTTACGAACAGGCGAGAAATTTGAGTTTTCGTTCCCAAATCATTGAGGGCTCGGCGGGATTGAGTTTAACTTCCTGCCGTACATTCACGGGAGCCGCGATGCTTTTTTTACCCCGTACCTTTTTGCCGGCATCGCCATTTTCTCTTTTAACCCCGAGGCGGAGTATCAGGGCCGTTGGGTTGAATTGCGGCCTCTGGGCACCGAAGGGCAGTTCAAAGGGGAGGAATATTTCGCCGTCCAACCCGCGTTGTCTTATGGCGGCGGGTTTAAATTTGACCTGAACGCTGCCTGGAGCGTGAACCTGGAGATCAGCGCCCGCAATGCCTCAACGGATTACCTCGACGATGTCAGTACGGTTTATCCGGACAAACGGGATCTCGGGCGGGCCCGAGGGGACCTGGCGGTGGCGTTGTCCGACCGGTCTATCGACGTTCCCGGGGTTAACGACAGCCAGTTGGGCCAAGCTGGAACCCAGCGGGGAAACAGCAAAAACAAGGATATGTACGTATTCGCGAAAGTGGGCATCGTTCGGTATTTCGGCTCGCTTCGATGCCCGTCGGCCGGCGGAAGCCGCAGGTAGCAGCAAAAACGGGGCGGCGCCAGGCACGCCGCAGAACCCGCCAGGCGCTGCGGTTGTTATTACTAGACCTGGCTGTTGCCAATCCTGCTCTATTTGCAAGATTTCTGCTATTTTTGTGTGCTGCCAGGTTAAAAACCAAATAAAAGCCCACTAAAATATGCCGATTTTTGGAGCGCTGATCAAACGCAATGCCACCCTGGGGGCAGACTCGAAAGCCGAATACTCCAGGCGAAGCCCTATCAGCACCAGCTGAATACCTTTAAACGATTGATTCGAAGGGCTTCTATTACTTCTTTCGGCCAATACTACGATTTCAAGGACATCCTGCGCGATGAAGATCCTATTCGCGCCTTTCAGGAAAAAGTCCCTCTGTTTGACTACAACACCATGCACGACCGCTGGTGGCACATGTCGCTGAACGATGTGGAAAACGTGGCGTGGCGTGGCCGGATCAAATATTTCGCCCTGAGTTCAGGAACTTCCGGCGCCCCGAGCAAACACATCCCTGTCAGCGAAGACATGCAGCGGGCGATGCGCCGGGCAGGGCTGAAAATGTTCTTTGCCTTGTCGCGCTTCCCAATTGATCCACAACTCTACACCAAAGGCATGATGATGCTCGGAGGATCGACCGATCTGATCGACCAGGGCGATCATTATCTCGGCGATCTCAGCGGGATCAACGCGAGCAAACCGCCTATCTGGCTCAGGCCGTATTACAAACCGGGCGTTAAGATTGCCCGGATCAGGAGTTACGAAGAGCGGATCTCCGAGATTGTCAAAAAAGCGCCGGAATGGGATGTTGGTTTCCTTGCAGGCATTCCTTCCTGGTTGCAACTGATGATGGAGCGGATCATTGCGCATCACAAGCTGGAAACCATCCACGATATTTGGCCAAACCTCACCGTCTGCGTACATGGGGGGGTGCATTTTGAACCCTACCGCAAAGGGTTCGAAAAACTGACGGCCAAGCCGCTGGTCTATCTGGATTCCTACCTGGCCTCTGAAGGCTTTATCGCTTTTCAGGCCCGGCCCCAGACCCGCTCCATGAAAATGCTCCTTCACGATGGGATCTTCTACGAGTTTATTCCCTTTACCAGCGAACATTTCGACGAAGAGGGCAACCTGATTGGGAATCCCAAAACGGTGACGATTGCCGATGTGAAAGAAGGGATTGATTATGCGTTGGTACTAAGTACCTGCTCCGGCGCCTGGCGCTACCTGATCGGAGATACCGTGCGGTTTACCGATGTGCCCCGGTCGGAAATCATTATCAGCGGGCGCACCAAGCACTACCTCAGTATTTGTGGAGAGCACTTGTCGATCGACAACATGAACCAGGGGATCCAGCATGTGGAGGAAGTACTCAACGTTAGTATCCCGGAATTTACGGTTTCTGCCATCCGCTCGGGGTCTTTCTTTGCGCATAAATGGTACATTGGGGCCGACCCGTTGGTCGAGCCTGCCCGGATTATCCCGCTTTTGGATCAGCGCCTCAAGGAAGTCAACGACGACTATGGAATTGAAAGAGCCTCTGTGCTGAAAGATATTGAGGTGGAGGTGATTCCCGTTTCCCTTTTCTACAAGTGGCATGAATTGCATGGCAAAATGGGGGGGCAAAACAAATTCCCCAGGGTTATGCGCCACGAGGCGTTCCGGGAGTGGGAGGCTTTTGTGCAAGCGAATCGCTCCAAATAAGGAGCTAAGAGCAGGAAAACCATGGCGCTATTCATTGATGGCATCAAAATTGGGTTAGTTCTTTGCCTGATGGTGGGGCCATTATTTTTTACCCTGGTGCAGACGGGGGTCGAGGAAGGGCTTCGGGCAGGGACTATGGTTGGCCTTGGGATTTGGATGAGCGACCTCCTTTATATCTTTGCCGTGTACGGTGGAATGGCTTATTTATCCCAATTCACCGCCCGCGACCATTTCAGCACGACGGTCGGTGTTGCCGGGAGCGCCGTGCTGACGTTGTTCGGCCTGGTTGCGTTGATGACGGTCCCTAAGAACCTCTATTTACAGGATGACGCGCTGGCGTTGCGCGCCCATCCGCCTACTTCTTACCTCTCGCTATGGCTCAAAGGGTTTTTGATCAATACAATCAACCCCTTTACGATTTTTTTCTGGATGGGGTTAATGAGTACGGTCATCGTACGGGATGATCTGAGCCGCTCCGATGCGCTGCTCTTCTTTGGAGGTATAATGGGCATGGTTGTTTCCGGGGATTTTCTCAAAGTATTTATGGCCAAACGGATCCGGGCGGTGTTGCGGCCGGTCCATTTGCTGTGGCTGCGAAAAGTGTCAGGGGCGGCTTTGATCGTTTTTGGTATCGCCCTGCTGCTTCGGGTATTGCTTTAGCCGGTATTTCCCATTCGTCTTTTGAGGCAGTCCAAATCCTCAGGCAGGCTGAAGTTCCCATTGTTTCACCCGTGAGTTCATGATGCGGAACCACAGAGGCGGGATCAGCGCAAGGATGATGGAGGTAGGATAACCAAAAGGCAGTTGGGGGCTTTCTTCAAAATGCCGGAGTACCTGGTATTTTCGGGTAGCTTTGTAGTGGTGGTCCGAATGCCGGGTCAGTTCGTAGAGGAAAATCCGGCCGACTTCGTGGTCCGAGTTCCAGGAATGCCGGGGGCTAACCGGCTCGTATTTTCCGGATGGCCCTTTTTTCCGGCGGAGCCCGTAATGTTCGATATAGTTGACGCATTCCAACATTAAAATGCCGAAAAACGCTATAGCTATGGCATAGGGTACGAGTTTCCATCCGAACCCCCACCCGATAGCCAACAGGTAAAGCACCTGAAATACCTGGAAGCGCAGCATTTCGTTTTGTCAGCTCAGGACAGGCTTCCTTTCCCGGCGCAGGCGGTCTGCTTCCAGTTTCCAGGCGTGGAGATAGCCCCGGCGACCGACCGGAACCAGAAAGCGTAGACCCATTCGTTGAACCGGGCAGAAGCCGGGTCTTCGTCGGTACCGATGTTCTTGTGGTGCCCCCGGTTGTGCTCAATGTTGAAGTGCATATACAAAGCGCTCATCAACAATAGTTTGGAAAAGATTTGGTCGAAAGGGTTCAGGCGGTGCCCAATCTCATGCGCCACATTAATGCCGATCGTTCCTACAATCAACCCCGTGCTGAGCGTCATGCCCAGGATCTCGAAAGCACGCAACCCCGCCTTCGGCTACTGTGAATAAATAATACCCGATAAGAAGGTACAAGAGCGGAAGATTGAGGTATAACAGCAGGTCAAAAAATCGCGATGTTTCCTTTTTTTCTTCCTCTTCTGCAGGAAGATTTTGGGGAGATACCGGACTTAAGATCTCGAATAAAGGAATCAGGAGAAACCCCACATAAATCCCGGCAAAGGACCAATGGCCTTTAACATAAATACCCGTTATTGCCGCAAGCGGAGCGACATAAGCGATCAGGTATTTCCAATCGTTCCATTTAACTGCCATACCTTCTTTTTACCCCTCAAAATAAACAATTATTTGCTGCCGCACCAGAGTGGGCAGTGCCGTTTTCCGGGAACCTAAGACGCCCAAAGAGAATCTCTGAATGGAAAAAACCAGGAGGACGTGGTGCAACCTCCCCGCCTGCAAAGCGTTATAGGGGTGAATCAAAACACGTGCACCGAAGCGAAATGGAAACTCGTTCAGCATTTTACAGCCTACCGGTGAAAGCGGTTCGCCCGGAAGGAACCGACGCCGTGACGCTGGTTTTCGAAAAACCGAAGGAAGCGGAAGAATCTTTTTCCTATATGCCGGGGCAATACCTTACCCTTCGGCTAACCATTAATGGAAAAGAGGTAAGAAGAGCATATTCGATGTGCAGCAGCCCGGCTGAGGCGGATATGGCCATTACCGTAAAACGGGTAAGAAACGGGCTGGTTTCCAACTACTTAAATGATCAGGTAAAAGCTGGACAAACCCTGGAGGTCCTGCCCCCTCAGGGCCGTTTTACTCCCGCTCTAGACCCTGATAGCCGTAAAACCTATTACCTTTTCGGAGCAGGAAGCGGAATCACCCCATTGATGTCCATCCTCAAAACAATCCTGGAAGAAGAGCCCCAAAGCGCCATTAACCTGCTCTACGGAAACCGCAACGAAAGCTGCATCCTGTTTCGGGAGGAACTTCGGCCCTGCAACAGCGGTATGCAGGCCAGCTTTCGGTAGTCCATACCCTGAGCCAGCCGCTTCGAAAAGCCCAAAGGAATTGGCGGGCTTTTTTCCAAAGCGCCACCCAATGGGAGGGAAAACCGGCCGGATAGACGCCGCCATGGTCAAAGACTTCCTTAAAAGCCACCCCAAAACGGCGAAAGAGCAGGTCTATCTGGTTTGTGGACCTGGCGGAATGATCCAGACAGTAACCGCTACCTTGGAGGCAGAGGGCATTCCAAAGAACCAAATCCTGGTCGAGTTTTTCTCGAATGACCTGCCGGAGGCCAAACCTGCCGGGGCGGCGTGGTGGACGGCGCTACCGTAAAGGTGCATTGGCAGGGAAAAGTATTTGAGGTGACGGTGCCTGCAAAAAAAACCATCCTCGACGAGCTGATCGACCAAAGGGTTAACCCGCCCTATTCCTGTACTTCCGGGGCCTGTTCAACCTACATGGCCAAGGTGTTGAAAGGGAGTGTGCGCATGGATGTGTGTCATGCGCTCGACGAGGAAGAGATCTCGGCGGGGTTTATCCTGACGTGCCAGTCCAGGCCCCTTGAAAGCGAGGTGGAAATCACCTACGATCTATGATCGGGTATTAAAAGTTTCTTAAATCCGATTTATTATTGAATTCCCCCTTTCATCTTAAACCCGGTAAGGTTAATTTTGTCCTACAAGGGAGTGAAGTTCATTTCGCAGGGGAATCCCGGGCTTTTCCGGGACAAATGGAATCAGAGTCATGCGTAAAGTGGTTGGTGTGGTATTGGTGTGCATCGGGATGTTGGCTGTCCGGCTTGAAGGGCAGGCTCCCGCTTCTGTCCAGTCCCGCTGGCTGTTCTCCCAAACCGCGAACCCGGAATCCAATCCGGTCGTCTCCATCAACGGCGCTGAGTTTTTCTGCACATTTAGCAAACACCCTTCAAATTTTGGCTTGTCGGATAAAGACGATATTTGGCAAGCCTTACAAACAGGAACTTCCCAATTTTCCAGACCGGTAAACGCCGGCAATCCTTTGAACGACGATTCCAACAACCAGGTCATGGGCATCAGTCTGGATGGGAATGTACTTTTTCTATGGAACAGGGAAGATTCGGGCCTTGGCTCGCTGGCGTATTCCAGGCGCCAGGGGCGCAGTTGGCAAAGGCCCGAACCTATGCAGATCGAAGGTTGGGAAAATAAAAATATCGCTTTAAGGCACTGGCATGTGCTGTAGAAGGGATATCCTGGTGCTGGCGGCTGCTATTCCCGGGGAAAGCGAGGACGAAAACCTCTATGTCTCCAGGAAAATCAGGCAAGGCCTTTGGTCTACGCCTATTCCAATAGGCCCGGCTGTCAATTCCCCCTACCGGGAAACCAGCGCCTTTATTGCCCCGGATGGCCATAGTCTGTATTTCTCCTCCGACCGCCCCGGAGGCATGGGAGGAACGGATCTTTATTTGTCGCGCCGCCTCGACGATACCTGGTCTAATTGGAGCGCGCCCATATCTCTTGGCCCGGGGATCAATTCTCCGGAGGATGAGTCCCAGTTTTTCTTTTCCGAAACGGATGAACGCGCTTTTTTTACGGTAGGCAGGCCAGGCCAGGACTCGAGAATCTATTGTAGCCGGGTACCGCTCGATTTGCTGCCCTCCCGTATGTTTCTGCTTTCCGGCCAAGTGCTCGCCGAAGACGCTTCTACCCCTGTCCGGCAAGCCAAAATATGCGTTTACAGCATCGAAAATAATGCCAGCCAGCCTATTCGATGTGGGGCGTCGCTGGACCAAAACGGCCGCTTTCTCCTCCTGGTCCCACAAAGCCAGACCATAGGTATTTACGCACAGTGCCAGGGCTTTTTTTCTTCCAGTTCCTATTTCGTTCCGGGAGGCTCCTGGCAGGAGCAAGTAGATCATGAACCGGGCCTTTTGGCCGAGCTATATCGAAGCGAACCGCTGTACCGGCAACGCGATCAGGAAATCGACAAACTCCAATCCCGTAAGCTGGAACTGAACAGGTTAATTCCAGCCATTGAAAAATGCGGGCAGATGAACTTTCCCGGATTGCCTCGTTGTGTGGTTCCCAGGACAAAAGATTCCGTCCTGTTCAGCAGCCATTTTTATCTTCAGCAACTTCGCAGCAGCTACGACGCCACGCGCGAGCAGTACATCAAATCCTGGTCGGTAGAACAGGAATTCCTTTTAGAGGCGATGCCGACCCCGGCGACCCTTATTCCTTGTATGCCTACCCTGGAGGAAAAGTGTATCCACAGACTGCCGAGGGCAGGATTCAGGAGCTTCGGGAACGCCAGCGCAGAAAGGACCGACGCGGAAGCCCAGGATGCGTTCCGAGAAACGGCAACGGACGCCCCGTTGAGTTTCGCCGGCTTTTATGAAGCCGTGCAAATAGAAATGGCTTACCTGCTCAAAGACTCTGTGTTGCGCATCCTCGAAAACGAACTCATTCAGCCGACGCTATCCAGCTTGCGGGGAACGGTGTCCGAATCCCAGCTTCCGATTTTACAAGGGGTAGGCGACAAACGGATGCGAAAACTTAACGGCGCTCCTTCCGAGTATTCCCTTGCCCGTTTGTTGCCGCAGATCCCTTATCCGGACCCCGTCCGCCAGCGGTGGCAAGAACCTATTGCCGACTCCCTCCGCGTCCGTCTCTTCCAGGAAACCTACAACCAGCTTCTGGCTAAACTGGAGAACCCCGTCAAAGCGTTTCTGGAGTTTGACATGCTTTTGGATCTGCACCGCGAACAGGCTCTGTTTCTAAATCAAAACATGGAACACCTTATCCAAAAGCAAATTAGCCTGGAAAAAAGCTATCGGAAAAAGATCGCAGAAGAAAACTCCGCCTCTGAAGAGGCTGGAGATACGCTTTTGGTTTTTGGGATTCGGACCGCAAAGCTCGATATCGAGATGCACCCGATAAAGGACCAAGCCAAGGTTAAGTTAGATAATATCCTCTTTGAGCCCAATTCCGCCCAGCTCCAGCCGGTTTCCTGGATCGAGCTTTCGCGTCTTGCGGAGTTGCTAACTCAGAATCCGTCCTTGCACGCCGAAATTGAGATACATACGAATAGTCTCTGCTCTCATTCTTTTGCACAGGAAATTACGCAGGAAAGAGCGATGGCTTTAACTGACTTTTTGATCTCCAAAGGAATATCCCCAGATCGGGTACGGAGCTCCGGACTGGGAAAAAGAGTGCCGGTTGCCAGCAACGATTCCATGGCTGGACACCGGGAAAACCAGCGCGTAGAAGTGCTTCTGCTGACGCCTGCGCATTAAATCCGAACCAAAAACCAGATGATGCAGTTTGTGCCGGAAAAGGTGATTGACGAAGTAGCCGAAGGGTTGGGAACTTCAGGTGTTGAGCTCGAAGAAGCGCTAAAAGCGCTTCAATTGCACCAACCTGCATTGATCCCCTTTTTGCTGGAAGAGGAGAATGACTCGGTATTCAGCGAATCCGAGCGGGGATTTATGATTTACCTGCTCGCGGTCATTTGGAAATCTTGTCTCGAGGTCAATGGACCGCAGGAACCCATTCACCCTGACGCGCTTTCGGAAGCCGAAGAGCAAAACTGGGAACTATTGGAAGCCGTTCAGGCCAAGCGGTTTCGGGAGCGGTTAGACGTTTTTTTCTCCGGAACTCCCCAGGAAGACCTTCTGGCTTTCCTGGAAGACTGTTTAACCGAAGACGAAGAAGACGAAGAGGAAAACCCGGTAAGCAAAGAAGGGCGCGAGCCCATTTTCGTCCTTTTAAAATCGGTGGTGGACTGTCTGGATCGCGCCCCTTTAGCCAGTAGCCTTTCTTGACGTCAACCGGCTAAACGCGTACTCATCCGTTTTCCTCTTTAAGCATCCGGCGCAAAATCTTTCCCACATTGGTCTTGGGAAGTTCGGTCCGGAACTCCACTTCCTTGGGTACCTTATATCCGGTCAGGTTGTCGCGGCAATAACTGATGATTTCCTTCTGCGTCAGGGAATTATCTTTTTTAACGATAAATACCTTTACGGCTTCCCCTGATTTGGCATCCTGAATTCCAATGGCCGCTGCTTCCAGGACTTTGGGATGGGTCATGAGCACTTCCTCGATCTCATTGGGAAACACATTGAACCCGGAAACCAGGATCATGTCTTTTTTGCGGTCGACGATCTGGAAAAAGCCGTCTTCATGCATCATGCCAATATCTCCGGTGCCTAACCAGCCATCGACAATAGTCTTGGCAGTATCTTCCGGTTTGTTATAGTATCCCTTCATAATCTGAGGTCCTTTAGCCTGGATTTCCCCAATCTGTTCCGGCCCAAGAACGTTCCCCTGCTCGTCTACGATGCGCAGCTCGGTGGAAGGAACAGGCAACCCGATCGTTCCTAGCTTTCCGGTATGGTCCAGCGGATTGACCGAGACGACGGGCGAGGATTCCGTCATTCCGTACCCTTCTGATAGCGCGCAACCCGTCGCTTTTTTCCAGGCTTCGGCGACCGGCCGTTGAACGGCCATGCCTCCTCCGACCGTCACCTTCAGGGCGCTGAAGTCGATACCGGTGAATTCCGGGTGATTCAGGAGCGCGTTGAACAGGGTGTTCACTCCGGTAATCACCGACACCTTGCTCGATTTCAATACCTTGATTACCGATGGAAGATCCCGGGCATTGGTCACCAGAATCGATAGGGTCCCATAGCCCATCATGGCCAGGAGGTTGACGGTGAAGGCAAAAATATGGTACAGCGGCAAAGGGCAAAGCACGATTTCTTCCCCTTCTTTCAACAGCGGCGACATCCATGCCCGTATCTGGAGCATATTGGCTACCAGGTTCCGGTTGGTGAGCATAGCGCCTTTGGATACCCCCGTCGTACCGCCGGTGTATTGAAGAAGAATCACCTCCTCGGCGTGCCCCTGGTGGGGTTTCAGGGAAAATTTGCGCCCCTGGCTGATCGCTTCCGAGAACGTTACCACGTTCACCAGCTGGTAAGCAGGCACCATCCGCTTGATCTTGCGCACAACGAAATTGACGATATTTCCTTTGAGGAATCCGAGCATTTCTCCAATGCTCGTGGTGATCACGATCTTGATATCGGTTTCGGGAAGAACTTTCTGCAAATTGGCAGCGAAATTTTCCGCAATGACAATGGCTTTGGCTCCAGAATCCTTAAACTGGTGCTGCATCTCCCGGGGGGTGTACAATGGGTTGGTGTTGACGACGACCAGCCCCGCCCGAAGCGCTCCGATCAGAACGATGGGATACTGGAGCAGGTTGGGCATCATGATCGCGATCTTGTCGCCGGGTTGCAATCCGCGGGATTGCAAATAGGCGCCCATGTGCGTAGAAAGCCGGTCGACCTCGGCATAGGTCACCTCCTTGCCCATGCAGGAAAAGGCTTTGAGCTTGCTGAACCGGGCAAAGATATCCTGCAGAAAATGCAATACCGTGGGGTATTGATCGGGGTCGATTTTTAAGGGTATTCCGGCAGGGTAGTTATTGAGCCATGGTTTGAATTCGGAACTCATATTCTGGTTTTGATTGGGTAAGCGAAAAAAGAGGATTATTAGAAAGAAAAATACAACTTTTTGATCTGAAAACGACGTTTTCCATGGAAATCCTCTTCGCACGCCGGTTTTTCCGGAGATTCGCTTTTCGAATAGGTATGGCCAGGCCCTTTTCCCAAGGGCTTCTATTGTGAATTGCCCCATTAACGGGTATGCTGCTCTTTTTTCTGGTTTGCATGCTTTTATATTAATGGAGAAAGCCCTACCTTTGCCCCGCTTTAATAAAATTTTAAACCAATACCTGCCTTTCGCAGGAGGAACCATCAACACATGTCAGACGAAAAGAATCCGCAATTTGAAGACCAGGAAGACCTGGAAAACATCCTTCCCGAAGATCTTTCCCAAGATCTTTCCGACGATAAGGCAGAAGAAGCCGTAGCGCCGGTGGAAGTCCGGAAGTAGCGCCGACGGAAAGGAATCCACGGTGGCGACGCCGGTGGAAGCTGAAGCTATAGAAAAGGAATCCACGGAACCTGTAGCGCCGGTGGAAGCTGTGGAAGAGGAATCAACGGAACCCGTAGCAGAAGAGGCTACCGCAATCGTCGCTCAAGAGGAGCGCGTTGTAGAAGAACCGCAGGAGGAAGAGGAGGACGAGGATCTCGACCTTCTCCCGGATCTGGGGTACGATCCCAACTCCGCGCACGATGATTTCAACTGGAATATCACCAACAAGGGAGGCATTGCCTATTCCAAGGAAGAGATCAAAAGTTACCTTGACCAATACGACTCCACCATGAAATCTGTAGTGGAGAACGAGATCGTAAAAGGCTACGTCACTGCAATCAATGATGGCGACATCGTTCTGGACATCAACTACAAATCGGACGGCCTGCTTCCGCTCTCCGAATTCCGCGATACCCCTGACCTGCGCGTGGGCGATTACGTAGAGGTGTACGTGGAGCAGCAGGAGGATATTCGCGGCCAATTGGTGCTGTCGCGCAGAAAAGCCAAACTGTTGCGCGCCTGGGAAAACATTGTCGACTCTTACGAGAATGGCACGGTGATCAAGGGGACGGTCATCAGCAAAACCAAGGGTGGGTTGATCGCCGATTGCGGCGGGCTGGAAACCTTCCTTCCCGGTTCGCAGATCGACATTAAGCCAATCATCGATTACGATTCATACGTTGGTAAAACGATGGAGTTTAAGGTGGTTAAGATCAACGAAACCATCAAAAACGCAGTCGTTTCGCATAAAGCCCTTATCGAAAGCGATTTGGCCGAGCAGCGCGAAGCCATCATCGCCAGCCTGGAAAAAGGGCAAGTTCTGGAGGGGATCGTCAAAAACATTACCGATTTTGGCGCCTTCCTCGATCTCGGCGGCGTAGACGGCCTGCTCTATATCACGGATATCTCCTGGGGCCGTATCAGCCACCCCAGCGAAGTGCTTTCGCTTAACGAACGCATCAGCGTCGTGGTGCTGGACTTCGACGAAAACAAGAAGCGTATTTCCCTTGGCTTAAAGCAGCTCCAGCCGCATCCCTGGGAAATCCTCGACCCGACGATCATGGAAGCCTCCGTGGTCAAGGGCAAAATTGTCAACATCGAAGATTATGGCGCATTCCTCGAGATCCTGCCCGGCGTAGAAGGGCTGATCCACGTGTCGGAGGTAAGCTGGAGCAACCAGCCGATCAACGCCCGCGAGTACTTCAAACTGGGTCAGGAATACGAGGCCAAAGTGGTTACTATCGACCGCGACGAGCGCAAGATGTCCCTCTCTCTAAAGCAATTGGCCAAGGATCCGTGGAGCGAAATCGAAGATCGCTTCCCGCTGAACAGCCGCCACGAAGGCGAGGTGAAAAACCTTACTCCTTACGGCGTATTCGTGGAACTGAAAGAAGGGATTGGAGGCATGGTCCATATCTCCGACCTTTCCTGGACCAAACGCTACGGCCACCCCTCCGAGTTCACCAAGGTGGGCGAGAAGATCGACGTCACGATCCTCGACATCGACAAGGACAACCGCAAGCTTTCGCTTGGTCACAAACAGCTCGAGGAGAACCCATGGGATACCTTTGAAAATGTATTCCCCGTAGGCTCCTACCACGAAGCAACGGTGTTGCGCCGCGACGACCGCGGTGCGATCGTCCAGTTGCCTTATGGCCTGGAAGCGTTTTCTCCGATCAAGCATATCCGCAAGGAAGACAACTCCCTCGCGGAAGTGGAAGAAACCTTGACGGTGAAGGTCATCGAATTCAACCGCGACGACAAGCGCATCCTCGTTTCGCATCTGCGCTACCTGGAAGATATTCGCCGCGAAGCGGATGAACAGGTCAAACGCGAACGCGACGGCGAACGCCAGCAGGTTCGTCAGGCGGTAAAAAAACAGCAATCAACGATCGAAAAAACGACGCTTGGCGAATTGGAAGGACTGGCTCAGCTTAAAGAACAGTTCGAACAACAGCAGCCTGAAAAAGAGGACGATTCCAAGGAATAAGTTCTTTTGGAAATGCTATACCTTTGAGGCTGGGGCTTGCATAATCCCCAGCCTCATTTTTTTTGATGGAGTATTGCGGGAAAATCCTACTATTCGGAGAACATGTAGTTGTCCATGGCGCACAGGCTTTGGCTATCCCATTTCCCCGCCTGGTGGGGCAATGGCGACTTGAGAGCGATCACTCTAAAAGAGCGGCTACTCAATACCTTCTGGCGGACTGGGCAAATTATCTGGACCGCGCTATGGAATCCGGGAGCCTGCCTTGCCGATTGGATACCGGCCGGTTTCGGAGGGATTTGGGTCAAGGGATGTTTTTTGATTCCTCCATACCGCCTGGCTATGGCGCCGGAAGCTCTGGAGCCTTATGCGCTGCGCTATACGACCAATACGCTCTGGCCCCTATCTCCAGGGAAGATACCCCCCGCTATACGGAACTTAAACGGCTTCTCGGATCGATGGAAAGTTTTTTCCATGGCGCCAGCTCGGGGGCCGACCCCCTGGTTTGCTACCTCAACCGTCCTTTGTTATTTGACCGCGATGGGGCGCTCCAGGCTACAACCCTTCCCGAACCATCGGAAGCATATACCCTTTTCCTCCTCGATACCGGAATGCCCAGAAAGACAGGCCCTCTGGTTCAGGTATTCAAGGATTGGTGTGCGGATCCGAACTATTTGGCCCGAGTCATGGCGGAGTTGATCCCTTCAACGGAAGATGCAATCCATTATTTTCTGGCGGGCCAGTGGGAAGCCTTATTTGAAGAGTGGCATATCCTCAGCGGGTTTCAGCGCCGGTATATGGGCAAAATGATCCTGCCTGCCTGGGAGACGTTCTGGCTGGAGGGCCTTGCAGGCAATCGCTTCAAACTGAAATTGTGCGGAGCTGGAGGAGGAGGTTTTGTATTGGGTATCAGCAAGGACTGGGAGCAAACGCAAGCGCGGTTCAGGGATTATCGCCCTATGGAATTGAGGTGGTAATTAGCGGCCAGCAATGTTATTCCCGAAAAACGAGCAACGGGATTTCTACCTCTTCGGCCAGATCCCTGGCGAGGCTGGAAGCCATGATCTTTTCCCAATATCCTCTGGTGTGCGTAGTTAGCGCGATGACATCTGATTGGGCTGTTTCGATGAAATTCTCTATCCCTTCCTGGACTTCTCCTTCCATAACGGTGAAATGCATCCGGTTCTCCTCGTTTTCGTCTTCAAAGGTCCGTTTGATCTTTTCCATTTGGGTTTCCGCCCATTGGTTGTCTTCGGGATCTTCCGACACATGCACCAGATGAAGTTGGGCGTCGAGGCCTTCGCTCCAGCGAAGAAGGGATTCGATGGCGTTCAGATTGTGGTACCCGAAATCCGTAGCGTAGACGATATGCCGGATCTCCCGGAAGGTGGCTTCGGGCGGAATCAGCAAAAGCGGGCAAGGGGCTTTGTCGATCATTTTTCGGGCAAGGTCCCCGAAAAGCCGGTCGGCAATACCGGTCCGGTTGCGCATGCCCATCACGATGAGATCCAGGTCGTATTGCTGAAAGAGCTCCGAGATCCGCTCTCTTCTGGAGCCTCCGGCCACGATGTACCGGATATCGATTTCGCGGAGCTGATCCCCGCCATGTTCCTGGGCATATTGTTTCAGGCGTTGCAGTTCAAGCGCCTGGGATTCCTTGCCTTCTTCGGTGGGCGGGTTGGCTGGCTTGTCTTTCTTTTCTTCAGCAGCCTGCCCGGGCGCCTCGAAAATATGAACAAAAAAGAGCTTGGCGCTTAACCGGGATGCCAGGTAAAGGGCGAAATGGAAGGTCTGATTGCTGTTGGCCTTATAATCCGTAAGGCATAATATCGATTCCATGGAAAGTAGTCCCTTTCAATTCAGCAAGTTCGCACTTTTTCAATGGTTTTAAAAGGACTAAGCGCATTTCTTTCATTTCCTTGAAAGAGGAATGGCCTCCCTGCTTACTTTCCTTCGTCCGGACTTTTTTTCAACAGCAGGGAAGGAAGAATGCCGGCAGCCAGTGCGCAAAGGATTACAACCAACGAAAGCCACTCGGGCAAATGGATCCAGTTGGCCGTGATCATTTTTATGCCTACAAAACCAAGAATGAAGACCAGGCTATACCTCAGGTAAGTGAATTTGTCCAGGAAAGATGCCAAAACAAAGTACAGGGATCGCAGCCCAAGAATCGCAAAAATATTCGACGTGAACACCAGGAATGGATCGGTCGTGATGGCAAAAATAGCAGGAATACTGTCAAAAGCAAACATGATGTCGGTAGTCTCCACTACCATCAGGGCGACAAACAGCGGCGTAGCTGCGGTTACTCCCATTCTGCGAACGAAAAAGCGGTTGCCGTGAAAACTTTTCGTGATCGGCAAAAATCGCTTGATCAGGCGTAACGTCGCGTTTCGCTCAATCTCCACCGCTTCGTGATCCCCGGAAACATACATCTGATAGGCTGCGTACAAAAGAATGGCTCCGAATAGGTACATAACCCAGCCAAAGTTCTGAATCAAAATCACTCCAATGCCGATCATAATGCCGCGAAACACGACAGCGCCCAAGATACCCCAGAACAACACGCGGTGCTGATTCGCTGCCGGAATGCGGAAGTAGGCAAAAATGACGGCGATCACAAAAATATTGTCTATGCTGAGCGATTGCTCTACAAGGTACCCGGTAAGATAGGTCAGCACGGCTTTTTGTCCGCTATAACCGCTGGAGGCGGCATAGTGGAGCCAGTTGTTTTCGTATGCGAAGAAGATAAAAATGCTGAACAAGAGCGAAACGGTGACCCAAACCGAGGTCCATCGCAGAGCTTCCCTTGCGGAAATGGCATGCGCTTTTCTGTTGAAAACTCCCAGGTCAAGAGCGAGCAGGAGAATAATCAGCGCAATAAAACCAATCCAGAGTAGTGCCATTTTTCGTTAAATGATCTGAAAAGTAAAGGCGCCCTCCGGATAACCTGGGGAGCGCCTGCCTTGGAGAGGTCGGGAGCAGATTCGAACTGCCGTACGAGGTTTTGCAGACCTCTGCCTAGCCACTCGGCCACCCGACCCGGTAAGAAGTTTCCGGTTTATTAAGGAGATGCAAAGATATGGATTAGTTTTGAATTGTGCCGGGCTCTTCTTATCTTTTTTTCTCTGCCGATTCCGCCCGGGAGGGGTATTGGGACCTAAACCGTTCCTCCAGTTTTTCCACAGGAAACCGCGACTCCAAGCGGTACGCGAGCATCATGTTCTCCTGGATCTCTTTTCGGAAGTATACCAAGCCCAGCCCCTTGGCGTAGATCTCCATTCCTGAATAAGTGCTTTCAAATACCCCGATCTGATCGAGTTCAAAATGTTCTTTAAGTTCAAAGTTCACCGCAGGATACGTTTTTCCTTCAAAGACAAACGTGGTATCTCCGGCAAAGTACCGGTTTTTAATCACCGTGTACCAGGCTGAGGCATCGCCTGGGTCTTGCCAGCGCACATGGTAAAGAAAAATACCTCCGTGCTCCCGTACCCGGAAAGGGAAGACGCTTGGAGAAATGATCTCCGCTTCCGACCGGTTTTGGCGGCCTCCGGGCAAACTGTCCCTCCCGTAAAGGTAAAGCTGCCGCAATATCATGCCGTTCGATACCACTTCCTCTTTGAGTTGTTGTGCCGGGATCATATCCTGTTCGTAAAAGGTCGAATACAGGTAATTCCCTTTTGGACCGGAAGAGAACCGGAAATACCAGTACGAAGACCCCAACTCGGGCATTCCTTCCGCCCGGTATTCGTAAACCAGGCCTTCCTGAAGCTCCTTCAGGGGATAATAATAGCCCCGGATATCCCGGTATCCGCCCTCTTTTTGGCAACTTTGGGAAAGAGCAAGCAAACTAATCAGCAATAAAGGACGGAAAAAAAGAACGAGGACGCCCTTATGCTCCCGTTTCTGAAGCTGGTTCATGCGCTTGTGTTTAATTATCCTGTCCATTCAACCGAAATTTTCGCTGGCTTGTTGAATTATTGCTGCCATTTTGACGTACCGGCCCGTTTTTTTATTTTTTGGTACGCCATTCGCAGCTTCTATTTTGCGTTTAGTAGACGTCAGCCGAAGGCTGCCGCGCGTTCACCGCGTAACAAATATTCTTATCTTTGCGGGCGTTCAAACCAGGGCTTCCAGTTTTAACCGCTCATTAATCGAAAGCAAACCATGCTCGGCATTTTAGGCAAATCGCTCCAAAAATTATTCGGCACCAAGTACGAAAGAGATATTCGCACCTACCTGCCCATCGTTGAGGAGATTAACCGCATCGGCGAATCACTTTCTTCTCTGACTAATGACGAACTCCGCCACAAAACCGTGGAGTTCAAACAGCACATCTCCGAGTTCCTCCGCGAGATAGATGAAGAAATGGACCATCTCCACGAAGCGGCTGCTCAAACGGAAGACCTGGAGCAAAAAGAAGATTACTTCTCCCAGATCGACCAATTGGTTAAGGAGCGTAATAAACAACTCGAAATCGTTCTGAAAGAAATCCTTCCCGAAGCGTTCGCCGTTGTCCGTGAGACCGCCCGCCGGTTCAAGGAAAACGAAACGCTGACGGTCAAAGCTACGCAACACGACCGGGATTTAGCGGCTCACCTGCATAAATCCTATATCCAAATTGAGGGGGACCAGGCGGTCTGGAAAAACTCCTGGATGGCTGCCGGCGGCCAGATTGCATGGAATATGGTGCATTACGACGTGCAGCTCATTGGCGGGATGGTCCTTCACGACGGAAAAATCGCCGAAATGGCCACAGGGGAAGGGAAAACGCTGGTCGCCACGCTTTCTGCCTACCTCAACGGACTTGGAGGGCAAGGCGTGCACATCGTCACGGTCAACGATTATTTGGCTCGGCGCGACTCCGAATGGGTGGGACCCATCTTTGAATTTTTGTTTCTCACCGTCGATTGTATCGATAAATATCAGCCGCATTCCGAAGGGAGAATCAATGCCTACAAGTGTGATGTCACCTACGGTACGAATAACGAATTCGGCTTCGATTACCTGCGGGACAATATGGTGCGCAGCAGCGACGAAAAAGTACAGCGCAGGCACCACTATGCGATGGTCGACGAAGTGGACTCCGTCCTGGTTGACGACGCGCGAACCCCGCTGATCATTTCTGGCCCCGTTGGCCAGCTCGCTGAAGACCAGGAATACATCGACCTCAAACCTCAGATCGAACGCCTGATCGCCGCCCAACGGAAGATGGCTACCGATTACCTCACCGAAGCCCGCCGGCTGTTCTCCGAAAACAAACTGGGCGTCGAGGAAGGCCAGGCGGGGATGGCATTGCTGCGATCCTACCGCGCCCTCCCCAAAAACCGCCCCCTGATCAAATTCCTATCGGAGGAAGGGGTTAAGGTGCTCCTCCAGCGTACGGAAAACTACTACATGCAGGAGCAGTCCAAAAATATGCACCTCGTAGATGCGCCGCTCTTATTCGTCATCGACGAGAAAAACCGCTCGGTCGAATTAACGGAAGAAGGCGTAGAATACCTGTCCAAAGGGAATTCCGATTCCAGTTTTTTCATTATGCCGGACGTGGTTTCGGGCTTGGTGGATATCGACAACAACGCCGAATTGACCGCAACGGAAAAGGAAGAATCCAAAACCCACCTGTCTCAGGATTATGCCGTAAAATCCCGCCGCCTGCACTCCATCCATCAGTTGCTCAAAGCCTATACCCTATTTGAGCGCGACGAGGAGTACGTGGTTATCGAAGGCCAGGTTAAGATCGTGGATGAGCAGACCGGCCGCCTCATGGAAGGCCGCAGGTATTCCGACGGCCTTCATCAGGCGTTGGAAGCCAAAGAGAATGTGAAGATCGGGGAAGTCACCCAAACCTACGCCACGGTGACGCTGCAGAACTACTTCCGGATGTACCACAAGCTGGCCGGTATGACCGGTACAGCCGAAACGGAAGCCGGGGAATTCTGGGAGATCTACAAGCTGGATGTGGTGGTCATCCCCACCAACCGGCCGGTAACCCGCGATGATAAAGAAGATCTGGTATTTAAGACATCCCGGGAGAAATACAATGCGGTGATCGATGAGATTGTGGCGTTGAGCGAAGCAGGCCGACCTGTTCTCGTCGGTACGACCTCTGTGGATATTTCGGAAAAGCTGAGCAAAATGCTTGGCATGCGCAAAATCGACCACAACGTCCTCAACGCCAAACAGCATCAGCGGGAGGCGGAGATCGTAGCGGAAGCCGGCCGCCCGGGCAAAGTAACGATCGCCACAAACATGGCAGGCCGGGGAACTGACATTAAGATTGGCGAGGAGGTGCGCAAAGCAGGCGGTTTGGCCATTATAGGTACCGAGCGCCACGAATCCCGCCGGGTGGATCGGCAGTTGAGAGGCCGTGCCGGCCGCCAGGGCGACCCCGGCACCTCCCAATTCTATGTGTCTCTTGAAGACAACCTGATGCGCTTGTTCCAGTCCGACCGCATCGCCCGGCTAATGGACCGCATGGGGCATAAAGATGGCGAGATGATCCAGCACTCCATGGTGACCAAGTCGATCGAACGAGCCCAGAAGAAGGTAGAGGAAAACAACTTCGGCATGCGGAAGCGCCTTCTGGAATACGACGACGTCATGAATATCCAGCGGGAGGCCATATACAAAAAACGCGATAACGCCCTTTTCGGCGAGCGGATTTCGGTCGACTTGAACAATATCTTCCAGGGCATGATCGACAACCTGGTACGGAGCCACCGTCAAGGGGGCGCCTTTGATACCTTCCGCCGTGGTTGCGTCAGCTTGCTGGGCTTTGACCCCCAGATAGACCAGGCCGCATTCAAAGAAGCTCCGGTTGGGGAGTTTGTGGAAGAATTTTTCGAACAATTCAAAGAATATTACCACCGCAAAGGCGAACACATCGTTGAGGCGCTCTTGCCCCAAATCGAACAGGTACACCGTACTCAGGGCCATATCTACAAGCGCATTCTGATCCCGTTTACCGATGGCCGAAAAAATCCGTATACCATCACTGCTGAAATTGAGGATGCCGTTAAGAGCAAAGGAAAATCCATCATGCTCGATATTGAGCGGGCAGTCGCACTGGCCATTATCGACGAAAAATGGAAAGAACACCTGCGCTTCATGGATGAACTCAAGGACTCCGTGCAATCAGCATCCTTTGAACAACGGGACCCACTCGTCATCTACAAGGTAGAGGCCTATAACCTGTTTGAAAAACTGATCGTGGATGTCAACGAGGAGGTCACTTCGTATCTTTCAAAAGGCACGCTTGTCTTCTCAGACGGCACGACCCTGGAACAGGCGCGGGAGCAACAGACCGATCTCACGCGGACCCAAACCAACCGCCACCGGGAGGAAGAGGATGCCGCCCGGCGCAGAGCCTCCGCTTCTGCCGGGCAGCAACAAGCTAAACCGCAAACCGTGCGCAATATGCAGCCCAAGGTAGGCAGGAACGATCCTTGCCCTTGCGGGAGTGGCAAGAAATTCAAACAGTGCCACGGAAAAAATATGTAAGTCCTTTGTAGGCCTAACGGATCATTTTCCGGCTTCCCAGGGCGTTTCCGGCGCGGACCGTAACCACATGGGCGCCGGCAGGTAAATTAGCGGGCATTCCAAGCTGTTCCCGGTGCAGGCCTGCCGGAAGTTTCCCCAGCGATTTTTTCCATAGCTGCTGTCCTTGCATGTTGAACAGCATCACATCGGCTGGCGCGGAAGCAGAGAGCTCAAATTCCAGCCATACTTGCCCGTCGTGATAAACGACGTTCATAGAGATGGCTTCCAGTTTCCGGGGTTCAAACACCGGGGTGGCATTGCAACTCAAGCCCAACGCATGAATCCGGTTGAATGGCCGGCCCAGTACGCCGTTGACCTCCGCCCCAGGTACGCAGAGCCATTGCTCCAGAATAGTGGCGTACACCTCCCGGAAATCGGTCTGGAATTTCAGGTTGCCTACTGAATCCACATCGCTGAACTTAGGCGCTTTTCCAACAAACCCATTCCCGTTCAGTCCGGGCCCAAATAACATCAACGGCGCAGCCGCTCCGTGGTCGGTTCCTAAAGAGGCGTTCTGCTCCAGCCTCCGTCCAAACTCCGACATGGTCATGGCGAGGACCTTTTCCTGCCAGCCTCCCGCTTTCAAGTCGTCGAAAAAGTGACGTACCGCGCCGGCTAGTTCTTTGAGCAGGTTCTGGTGCGTCTGGTATTGGTTGGCATGGTTGTCAAACCCGTCGAGGGTAACCATGTAGACGCGGGTTCCTAGGTTTCCCTTTATGAGGCGGGCCACAATAGCCAGTTGTTCTCCAAGGCCGGAGCCATAGGTTTCGCTGTTTTTCCCCTGGTTGTAGGCGTCCGAGATGACTCCGGCATAGCGGAACGTGCTGTTGGTAACGGCGCGCAGATAGCCGAGCTGTTCGCCGTAATAGCATTCGGGCAGGTTGGACACGTCGAACAGTTGTCCCGTTTTGGCAATATCCGCCAACTCTTTGGGATCACTAACCGCAAAGCTCAGGTTGATGTTCTGGTCGTTGAGGAACAGGAGATTTCCAAATCCGCCGATCTGAACCGCAGGAGGCATGGCCGGCGGGGCCGTCAGAAAATCGGGGAATCGCCCGTCGAGCCAGCGGCCTATCCAACCGGAAGGTTCGATCACCGAGGAGTCGCTGGCTGATCCCCAGATATCGGAAGACCGGAAATGCGACAGGTTTTGCTCCGGATAGCCGATGCTGTGAACGATTTTCATGTCTCCATCCTGCCACATTCGAAGGAGGGGTTCCATGCTTTTGGGCATCCCGGATTCCGGGTTCAGGGAGAGGATGTCGGTATTGGGAACGGCAATTTGAGGCCGTTTGGATTTATAGGCGCTGTAGTCGTGAACGGGAACGATCGTGTTTTGCCCGTCGTTCCCGCCTTTTAGCCGGATGAGGACGAGAATACGGTCCGTTTCGGCGGCGCCGAGCAACCAGGCCAGTGGGGAGGCGGACAAAGCGGTGACCGGCATCTGGCCCAGGAACATAGAACCGGCGCCGGCGAGGCCGACCGAACGGATAAACGCTCTGCGGCTCCATCGCTCATGATCCATCTGATGGGTCAGCCCATCCTGAAGGGTCGCCCCGGGGAGGAGGTGGGAATGGGATTTTGGGTCAGCCATTGCGGATAAGTTTGGTATTGGTTCAGGTCAATTGGAATTCGGGAAGTTTGTACAGATGCTGGATCAATAAGGCCACCTGAGCGGGGGCAATATCCCAGTCGAGATTCCATTGCCCGTTGTCGTAGTAGTTTTGAGGCACCTCGTGTTTGAGTACTTTGGCGGCGCGGTCATAGTCTGCGGGGTGTTGCAGTCCATTGGGGAGGAAAAAATCGGTCATTGCCGAGGTGATCGATGCGGGGTCATTGGGACTGGAGGCAAGCGTTTTGGCGATGCCGCGAAGCGTTTCCGGCTGTTGGGTGTAGAGCAGGAAAAGATAGATATCCAAAGCGTCCCACCGGCCGTTAAGGGTATCGCTGTTGATCCAGGCTCTGTTGCCCGGCCATCCGGCAACATCCGGAGGTTGAAAAAGCTGCTGACCGAGTAAACCGCCCAGATAATAGATGCCGTTCAGGATTTCTTCGGTATCATAAGCGAATTGGCCGTCTTTGATGAAGCCCAGGATCAGCTCCATGGGGCTTTTGATCTGTACCCCCACTACCGGATCGCTGAAGAAGTGCTCGCTTTTGAACAGTTGGCGTAACACCGGCTCGATCTCAAACTGACTTTCCTGAAAGGTTTTGGCCATGCCGTTAATGATCTCCTCATTCGGTTGAGGGTGAACGAAGTGGCGGTATAGCTTGCTGCAAATGTATTGAGCAATTTCCTTGCTCCGCTCGGCAAACAACAGATTGTGAAGCGAATCGTAGTCCCAATTACCGGGTTTTCCAAAAATGGTTTTTTGGCCGTCGTCAAAGAAAAACGGCGCAAACCCAATCGGGCCGCACAGTACCGGCACGCTGATCCATCCGGTCAGCGCCCGGGCAACTTGTTTGATATCCTCCTGGGTATAGCCGTTGTCGCGGCCCAGGGTGAAGAGCTCGAGTAATTCGCGGGCATAGTTTTCGTTGGGCGAAAAGCGATTGTTTTGGACGCCATTAAGAAATACCAACATGGCAGGCGTAATACCCATGGCCTTTACAAAGGTTTTGAAGTTGCCCAGCGCATGTTGCTGAAGGAGCTTGTGATACTGGTACAGGTAAGAGGGGCAGGCAAATGTTTCGGCCTGGGTTACGAAATGGTTGTGCCAAAACAGGGCCAGCTTTTCCCGAAACCCGAACCGGATCATATCCTTAATCCACAGCCTTACCCAGGAAAGGCCCTGCTCAAACGCTTCCACCGGAAAGTTCGTATACTGAGGAAGGGTTAATTCCGCCCAGGGCGGCGCCGGGGGCAGCGGCAAAGCAAGCGCTTCGTCCAGGATTTGGTCAACTAATGCCGAGGGGCTAAGCAGAAGGGCTTTTTTCAGATCCGCAGGGGACGCCCCAAATCCGGTCCGGCGCAACACGTGCTGAGCGCGCCGGGCATCCCAGGGCTTGTCAGCGGAAGGCACATAAGGAGATAAGGTACCTTCCGTGCAGGAGAGGAGTGCTTCCATGGAATAGGTGCGTTTTGAAATAAAAACGCAGTCCGCCTCCAAATGTTATACCACCTTTCCCATGGTTTGGTGCAAGGAGGATGGCAGCTACTTCTTTAGGAGGCTTTGAGGCGCGCGACAGCATGCACAAAACCAGGCGGCTCGGAGTAGATCGGGCTGTAGCTAAACTAAAAACGGGTTCGTTTTTCGCTCTACCCCCACGGTAGTTTCCGGGCCGTGTCCGGGATAAACGACCACGTCGTCGCCCAGGGGAAAAACGCGCTCGCGGATACTTCGGATGAGCGTGTCATAATTCCCTCCCGGCAGGTCGGTTCGCCCGATGCTACCCTGAAAAAGAACGTCGCCGGCGAGAAGCAACCGGTCTTCCTCTGAGAAAAAGCACAGGCTGGCGGGAGAATGACCGGGAGCGAGGATCGCCTGGAGTTTGGATTGGCCAAATTCAATCTGGTCTCCGTCCTCAATATACCGTCCGGGCAGAGGAGATATTTCGGTGTAGGGCATCCCGAACATGGCCGCTACGCCCGGCGCCGCTTCCAGAACGGGCAATTCGCCCCGGTGGATTTCCAGCGGCAAGCCGAACTTTTCCGCAATAAATTGGTTGCCAAGAATATGATCTATATGGCAATGGGTATTAATGAGGCGTTCCAGGCGGATTTGGCGGTCCTGGATAAAGGCCAGGAGTTCTTCTTTTTCTGATGGTTGCCAACATCCCGGATCAAAGAGAACCCCAGCCCCGGTTTCGTCGTAAACGAGATAGGTGTTCTCCTGAAACGGATTGAATGTAAAGCGGGCAACATTTAGCATGGCTTTTTGAGTTTATGGATTGTCCTATAGGAAGAAAAAGCGTACCTTATACGGGGTATTGCCGGTCTGGGCCGTACAGCATAAAATTGTTACAATAATCGCGGTTTATGCGGAATTCTTTGCTTCTTCTTTTGGCAATATTTTTTTCCCTGACCGGAGGGTTCGGCCAGGGGACCCAGGTGGAGTTCGGGAAAAACCGGGTGCAGTACCATAACGATTTCGAAGAATGGTCGCAGTACGAAAGCGACAACTTCTTCGTGTATTGGTATGGACAATCCCGGAACATCGCCCAGGCTGCCGTTCAACTGGCCGAGTTGGATTTTTCTGAAATCCAAAGTCTGTTGGAGCACCGCATCAATGAGAAAGTCCAGATTATCGTCTATACCGATATCACGGATTTTAAACAAAGCAATATCGGTTCAGAGGAAGCCTTCACCAGCGTGGCAGGCCAGACTAAAATCGTAGGGAACACCATTTTTGTCTACTTCGATGGCGACCACAGCAAACTCCGAAAGCAAATCCGGGAGGGAATCGCCTCTGTCTATCTGAACACCATGCTCTTTGGGGCTAACATCCAGGAGGTCGTGCAAAATGCCGTCATGCTCAACTTGCCTATGTGGTTTAAAGACGGCTTGGTGGCCTACGCCGCTGAACCCTGGAGCACCGAAAACGACAATGCCCTTCGCGATGCGATGGCTTCCAAAAAATACAAAGGATTTGTCCGTTTTGCAGAAGACAATCCCCGCTTGGCCGGGCATGCGCTTTGGTACTATATCGCAGAAAATTTTGGCCGCACGGCTGTTTCCAATTTGCTTTACCTGACCCGGATTAATCGCAGTGTGGAAAGCGGATTTTTATATGTGATGGGGACGTCCTATCCGGCAGTGATTGCCGGGTGGGAAACGTATTTTACCAAACGCTACCAGGAGGACCAAAAGGGGCGGGAAGCGCCTGCCGGCGCTCCGCTGGCTATTCGCAACCGCAAGAACTATCCCCTGAGCCAGCTTAAGCTAAGCCCCGACGGAAATACCCTCGCTTATGCCCTGAATCGGGCAGGACGGTTTAAGGTGTATCTTTACGATCTCCAAAAAAATACCTCCAACGTAATTTTTAAGGGTGGGCAGCGCAACCTGCTTCAGGCAACGGACTACAACTATCCCCTGCTCGCCTGGAACCCCAATAATACGCAATTGTCCGTCGTCTTTGAATACCGGGACGATCTTCGGTTTTCCACTTACGACCTCACAACAAGGAAAACGACTTCAGAGCTTTTGGAAGAAAATTACCAGCGGGTTTTCGACATGGATTATGCAGACCCCTTCTCTCTTGTATTTTCGGCCTCCGTCAGCAGCCAGTCGGATCTTTTTCTTTATTTACCCCGCACTCGGTCAAGCAGGAGGCTCACCAATGATTTTTACGACGAGCAGGATCTGGCTTTTGTCAATCTGCGCAACCGAAAGGGGGTGATTTTCGCTTCCAACCGTCCGGACACCCTGCTGCCGCTGGCGCCGGTGCGCCGGGATACGGTACTGCCCAGGCGTACGTTTGATCTGTTTTATCTCGACCTGGAAGGGGAAGCCCGGGAACTCGTCCGGATCACCCGAACGCCATTATCGGATGAGCGGTTTCCTTCCGCTGTGGATACGGCGTACTTCACCTATATAAGCGACCGTTCGGGGATATATAACCAGGAGTCGGGATTTCTGGAAGATTTTGTCCATCACCGCAATCAGCATATTTTCCTAAACGACGGCACGGAGGTCGTTATTCATGAGGACTCTACCCTGGAAAGCCTGGATACGACCCTTATCGATTCCATTCAAATCAGGCCCGTAATCCGGCAGCGGGCGGTTACGTTTGCCTGTTCGAACCTCGACCGCAACCTGGAGGCGCTGCATACGTCTCCCAGGGGAAGAAAGCAAGTTGAATTGGTCCCGCGGCTGTCCAAATCCCTTGTCCTGGTTCAGGCTTTGCAAATAGATCCTAAAGACCGTCCTGCCGACACGTATTACCAGCAAATCCGAAAACGGTTCATTCGCGCAGGGGAAGATACCCTTCACGGGCAGTTTTCTCACGAAATGCCGCCATCGTCCGCTATTCTGGTTCGTGAGCCATCTCATACCAATACGGATACCTTGCGGATACCCGAAGGATTTTTATTCCAGAGCCGGTTTGGGTATCCGGTTTCCAGCCAACCCTGCAAGAGGAGAGCCGGGATTCCCTGAGTTTCCCGGTAGATTCCCGCCCGGCGGCACCGGTTATTTTGCCTTCTCCGGTTTCGGCTTTCGATGCAGGTATGGCAGATGAAAGCAACACGCCCTTGCATCGGATCAATACAGCCCGAATTACTCCTTACCGGCTTCAGTTCCGCACGGACGAGGTAACGACCCAGATGGATAACACCCTTCTCTTTGAAGGATTGGATAACCTGGCAGGAAATCCGGAACCCGGTTTTTCTCCTCCTCCTGCCGGCATCTTGATGAAAGCGACGGTAAAAGATCTTTTGGAAGATTACCAAATGGAAGGAGGGATGCGGTTTCCGACTTCTTTTAATGGAGCCGAGTATTTCTTTGTTTTTGATAACAGGAAAAAACGGCTGGATCAGCGGTTTGCCTTTTACACCAAAAACTTGCGATACAACGACCCGCCGGTCTTCAACGTTCCCAGGCGGCGGGAAACCAATATTCTTTTAGGCCAATACGGGCTACGCTATCCGCTGGATGTGTTTCAGAGCCTCCGGGCTACTGCCACCGTTCGCCGCGACCGGGTTCTCCAGATGGCTACCGACCAGACGACGTTGAATATCCCTGCCGTCAGCCAGCAACGAATCGGGCTTAGGTTGGAATACGTGTTCGACAACACTGTGGAGACGGCGCTCAACATGCGCAACGGCGCCCGTATGCGCGTGATGGGGGAAATGATGAAAAAATTCAGTTTCAAAGAAGAGGGCCAAAAGGGATTTTCTTTTCAGGATGGCTATATGGGGATACTCGGGTTGGATGCGCGGTATTACCAGCCGGTGCTTAAACACTCTATCCTTGCCGCTCGCCTGGCGGGCATGACCTCCTTTGGCACGGAAAAGATCCTGTATTACCTCGGAGGAGTGGACAATTGGCTTTTCCCGGAAAATAATGAAACGATTGACGCCCCCCAGGGGAATTTCGCGTTCCAGACCCTGGCCGCCAATTTGCGGGGCTTCCCGATCAACGTGCGCAATGGCAACTCCTATCTGCTGTTGAATGCGGAAATGCGGGTTCCGATTTTCCGGTACTTGTCTAAAAGGCTGAATTCGGGCTTTCTGCGGAACTTCCAGGTCATTGGCTTTTTTGACGTAGGCACCGCCTGGGCGGGCTCCGACCCGTTCCGGGAAGACAACCCCCTGAACACGACCGTGTTCAAGGAAGGCGAAGAAGGGAAGGAATTTATTTTTATTACCTTGAATTACTTCCGGGATCCAATCGTTGCAGGTTATGGACTTGGGGCGCGGGCATTGCTGTTCGGCTATTTTGTCCGGGTCGATTACGCCTGGGGCCTGGAAACCCGGCAAATCCAAGATCCGAAGCTTTATATTTCCCTGGGGTTTGATTTTTAGATCATGGATTTATTGAAAGAAGTATGCGTGGACACTCCCGAACAGGCCTTGCGCGCGCAGGCGCAGGGGGCCCAGCGGATTGAACTATGTGCTCGCCTGGACCTGGACGGACTTACTCCCGATCCGGATTTTATCCGCTTCGCCCTGACAAACCTGGAGATTCCCGTTCATGTCATGATCCGGCCCCGGGGAGGTGATTTTGTGTATTCGCCCGAGGAGGTGGTGCAGATGCGGGAGGCGATTCTACTTTGTAAACGCGCGGGCGCTCCGGGGGTCGTTTTTGGAGCCCTTCGTCCGGACGGGTCTCTGAATCTCGCCTTGATTCTTGAGTTGGCTTTGCTGGCGAAGCCTATGAACGTGGTCATCCACAAGGCCATCGACCAAACGCCGGATCCGGTGGAAGCGTTGGGACAATTGCTTGACCTCGGGGTTGTCGATAAAGTCCTGACCTCGGGCGGCGCCCCAACGGCAAGGGACGGAGCTCAAACATTGCAGGAAATGCTGAACCTCGCTGCCGGCCGGTTGGAGATCATCGTTGCTGGAAAGGTGACGAACGAAAACC
This sequence comes from Haliscomenobacter sp., assembly GCA_016707205.1. Taxonomy (GTDB): domain Bacteria; phylum Bacteroidota; class Bacteroidia; order Chitinophagales; family Saprospiraceae; genus JADJPL01. The sequence continues at coordinate 584,590 of JADJHZ010000002.1, forward strand.
TGGAAGACCTTCACCAGGTGTTCGGGGCAAGAGAATACCATGGCCGGCGGATTGTTGGGGAAGTGGCGTAAGGCGGCTATCGGTATTTTGCTTCGATAATGGCCAGCCGCTGAGCCAGCCAGCCTTTGGATATCCACCGTCCCTGGCTCATAACCCCGGCAATGCGTTCCATCTGCCGGATATCTTCCAACGGATTTCCTTCTAACAACAAGAGATCGGCCGTTGCGCCGCGGACAATAGTGCCGTATACCCCTTCGACGCCAAAAAAACGCGCCGGGTTGGCGGTTCCGCTTTGAAGGATCGTGTAGTTAGATAGTCCAGCTTCAGATAACGCCCGCATTTCCCGCTGGATGGAAAACCCGGGCACATTCCCAACCTGGGGCGCGTCGGAACCCAGAAGAAGGCCAACCTTTTGTTTTTCCATTTCCCGGAGCATGCGCTGCCGGAGCGCGATATACGTTTTGGACGTATCGGCGTTAAACCGTGGATTGGCTAATTGCTGCTGTTTAGCGATGCGCCATTGGACCAGCGTTGCCGGCGCCATATACCGCATTTCGGGTAGATTGGTCATTTCGACGCCCGACATAGGCGATGTCCACTGAACCAATAGGCTTTGGGTGGGAACCATCCACACCCCCGCTTTTTTGACGGCTTTAACCAGTTCGGAAATCCTCCGGGGATCCGCCAGGTTGGTGAAGTTGTACCCAAAAAGCCCGCTTTGTGCGAAATCCGGATGAGCGCTTTCCGGAACAAGCCCCTCCACGAACCCATCCATATGGTCGATGCTGGCATAGCCCATCTCAATGGCTTTACGAACGCCTACTTCAACCGGCACATGCCCGGCGAACGGTATGCCGGCTTCCTTAGCGGTTTGCACGAGGGCTTCCATCACCGGTAAGGTAATCCCAGGATGGATTTTGAGAAAGTCATACCCTTCCTTTTTGTATTGCGCCACCTTTTGCCGCGCTTCTTCGGGGGTCTTTACCGTATTGCCATTCAGCGAAGGGCTGGAGGTATAAATCCGGGGACCCAGTACTTTCCCTGTGGAGATTTTATCCTGCAATCCGAGGTGGTAAGGATCGCCCAGCATACCCCGGATAATGGTAATTCCATTGGAAAGATAAAGAAGCAGGGTTTCCTGCACGAGCTCGTCATTTCCTACTGCTGGAACGGGGATATGGGCGTGCATTTCCGAAATACCGGGCATGAGGTATTTCCCGTTCCCGTCGATGACGAGGGCGCCGTCGATAGGTTTAATCTTCTTTGACGGGCCTATTTTATAGACTACGGGGCCCCGGACCAAAACAGTTTGGTTCCGGAGTACGCGTTTGCCCGTCATGGGGATGACGCTCACGTTGACGAAGGCCACTTCAGGGGCAGTCGCTTGACCAAGAACTTTCCCCGGGCACAACCAGGCCAGAATACTAAAGCAAAGAATACCGGCGAACCGCTTCATTTTAAACAGATTTAGCAGACCCATTTAGCTTGCGACCTCTTCCCCTTTCATGCGTTCGGCATTTTCGGCAATGCGGAGCGTTTCGAGGATTTCGTCGAGATCTCCTTCGATAATGCGATCCAAGGAGTAAAGGGTCAGGTTGATTCGATGATCGGTCAGGCGGTTTTGCGGGAAGTTGTAGGTGCGTATTTTATCCGAGCGGTCGCCCGATCCTACGAGCGATTTGCGCTTGGCCGCCTGCGTGGATTCATGCAGTTTCTTTTGCGCTTCGTAAATCTTCTGGTACAATCGTTGAAGGGCAATTTCCCGGTTCTGGATTTGGGACCGGCCGTCGGTCGATTCCGACACCACCCCGGTTGGAATATGGGTAAAGCGCACCCCGGATTCGGTTTTGTTGACGTGCTGCCCCCCCGCGCCGCTCGACCGGAACGTATCCACCTTGAGGTCGTCTTTTCGAATCTCCACGTCTTCCATCTCCAGTTTGGGCATGACGACAACGGTTGCTGCAGAGGTGTGGACCCTGCCCTGGGATTCGGTTTTGGGAACCCGCTGCACCCGGTGGGCGCCAGACTCGAATTTGAGTTTGCCAAAGACATCTTCGCCCTGCACTTCCAGGACGACTTTATTGTAACCGCCGACGCTGCCCTCATTCACTTCCAGGACCTCTGTTTTCCAGCCTTTGGAGTCGAAATAGCGCGTGTACATCCGGTAGAGATCCCCTGCAAAAAGGCTGGCTTCATCGCCTCCTGTGCCGGAGCGGATCTCAAAGATCACGTCCTTGGAGTCCTCAGGGTCTTTAGGGATGAGCAGCGTTTTAAGGGATTCTTCCAATTCTTTTTGCTGGGGCGAAAGCAGGGCGATTTCCTCTCTGGCGAGTTCCTGCATTTCCGGATCGTCTTCTTGCAGCGTTAACCGCGCATGCTCCAGATTGCTGTGCACGTTGCGGTATTCCAAGAAGGCTTCCACGACCGGTTGCAGGTCTTTGTACTCTTTATTGATTTTCCGGTAACGGGTCATATCCTGGACGACGTCGGGATCCGAAATTTGTTCTTCGAGGTATTGGTAGCGATCATAAATCGCCTGGAGCTTGTCCAGCATGGTGGTATTCCTGATTATTTGAGGTGTAAAAATAATATAAATTTTTCAGGTGATATTTATATGAAACAAAAGGATATGTGTAAATTGACCCACGGATTATAAGTGCCTGTGATTGACCAAAAGTAATCCGGACGATGACTTTTCAATAGTTTGTCGTCTAATGGTCAGAAGAAAGGCCAAAGACTACCTAAAAAGCAGCGAAAAAAGCTGTTAGGCCGGTAATTTTCAGCTAATAACCAATCTCTGTCAAAAATCGTTTCGGCCTGTGGCCGTATTCATGCGCATGCGGTTTCGCCTGGCGTCAGGTTGGGCGTGTCTGCAATTGCACAAAACCTGCTTCTGCGGAGCATAAGTGGGCGTTTTGCAGTATCCTGGATATGGTCAATGGAGAAATAGTGGGTTCGCCTGCGGTAAGGGCTTCCCCGAAGCGCTAACTTGACAGACAAAACCCAAAGTGTAAACTAAACGTGGTACCTGATGGCGTTGATCTTGTGTTTGGAAACGGCTACGGATGTGTGTTCTGTCGGGCTTTCGCAGGACGGCCGGCTTGTGGCGCTTCAGGAATCGGAACAAGGGCGGGACCACGCTTCCCAAATGACCCTGCTGATCGGCAAATGCGCCGAGCAGGCGGGGTACAGGCTGAAGGATCTCGATGCGGTAGCCGTCAGCAGCGGCCCCGGCTCGTATACTTCCCTGCGCATAGGCTGGAGCACAGCGAAGGGCATTGCCTATGTGTTGGGCATTCCTTTGCTCTCCGTAGACACCCTTCAGGCGCTGGCTTGGGGGGCTGCGTCCCGGTTTCAACTGGAAACTGCCTGGTATTGCGCGCTAATCGATGCCCGGCGCATGGAAGTGTATGCAGGAGTATACGAGGCCAACGGAAACCGGATCAGCGGTCCGGAAGCCTTGGTACTTGACTCGGGATCATTTGGATATTGCCTGGAAGGGGGAAGAACAGCTGTTTTTACGGGCAATGGAGCGGTAAAATTTCAACCGCTTTGCTCCGAACCGAATGCGGTCTTCATTCCGTTGGAAGCCAGCGCGGCGTTCCTTCCGGCATTGGCAGAACAGGCCTTCCAGAGTGGAAGGTTTGCCGAGGTTGCTTACTCGGAACCGCTATACCTGAAACCGCCGAATATTACGAAACCCAAATCGTTAATTTGATTAACGGACGTTTTATCTTTTTTGTAAATATTTGACAAATAATTGATTAGATAATTTATACACTTTTTTTGTCATTTGTACAAAGGTTTGGTATGGTATTTGGTTCTATATAAAACGACAAACCTACGTTTAACAAACAGACTTTTTATTATGAGAAAGCAGAAGAACGAAACCATCCTGTTGAAAAAAGGGCAAGCGGATATCCAATTGGACTATGCCGAACTGAGGAAGGCCGTATTGGTGCTTAGGGCGGTGAACCATAAGCTCAGGCAGAAAATTATTCACTTGCTGGAGGAATCCGAAATGATGACCGTAACGGACATTTACGTGAAGCTGCGCCTGGAGCAGTCAGTGGCTTCCCAGCATCTGGCCATTCTTCGCCGGGCAGGAGTAGTAAGCACGGACCGCCAAGGAAAATTCATTATGTATTCGTTAAATAAAGACCGGTTGGCTCAAATTTCACGCTTGGTGGAAGAACTGTTGCTCTAAGCCCGTTTTGGGTATCTCCCTGTCGCCCCAAAGCGCCTTGTTACAGGAATTTTTCCCCAGAAGCAAACGCCTCAATGGCCTTATCCCGCAATTGTGCTAACCTACGGATTATGCTGTTGAGGCGTTTGCCGCTCGCTACCGCCCAATTGATCCTGCGTTGAAGACCGGAAGGCCGCGAATCGTTTTTTCTTGGGAGGAAAGGAAAAATAACGCATATTTGTTTTGGCCAGTTAAATTAACAACTATGAGAAAAATAACCAAAGTGAACCTCAATCACGAAAAGCTGGAGGTGTCTTCTGCGTTACTCCGGGCTTTAGCGCATCCCCTGCGTTTACAGATCCTGGAGTTTATCGACCAGAACGATGCCATTAACGTGAACAAGATCTACAGCTCCCTGAAGCTCGAGCAATCTATTACGTCTCAGCATCTTCGCGTTCTTCGGATGGCCGATCTGGTAAAAACCGAACGGGATGGAAAGTATATTCATTACCGGATCGACTATGAAAAACTGGATAAAACGATGCAGGCTATCCGGGCGTTTTTGAAGGAAAAACCGGCAGGCAAAGGGTAAGCAAGGCTCCATGAGAAACCAGCCAGGCTCCGGTCATTCTGCAGGTTCGGCAATGCCATCCATGGTTTCTGACGCAGGGAGGGTTTCGGTAGGCGCCGGTTGAGCTTGAGTAGAATGGCTTTTGAAAAAATGCCGCTGGAAAAGCAGAATATGGAGTACGCCCGTGGTAATGGATAGGTCGGCTAAGTTGAATACCGGTTTGAAAAACAGGTAGGGCCTTCCCCCGAAATAGGGCATCCAGTCGGGCCAAATGCCCTTAAACATGGGAAAATAAAACATATCGACTACTTTCCCGTGGAGAAAGCCTGCATACCCTCCGTCTTTGGGAAAAAGAGTGGCCAACCCGCCGTAGTAGGGCGATTCCGAAAAGATCATTCCATAAAATGCGCTGTCGATTATATTGCCCAAAGCCCCGGCCAAAATGAGCGTAAATCCGGTCAATACGCCCATATTACCTTGTTGCTTAAGTGTTTTTAAAATAAAAAGAAGGAGAATGACTACTGCTGCCAGGCGGAAAAGACTGAGCGCCAGCTTGCCATAATCGCCGCCCAGAGTGAGTCCAAAGGCCATGCCGTTATTTTCTACAAAATGAATTCGGGCCCACTCCTGGCTCAGCAGGAGGAATTCCTCATCGTACTCCATATGGGTTTTTACCCAAATCTTCAGGCATTGATCCAGGAGCAGGACAAAGAACAGGATTAAACTAATTTTAAGCGACGGCTTCAAAGAGTCTGTTTTTGAAGGGGTGAAAGACGCCCTGACCCGTCCCTGGGTCTTGGATTTATTTATCCAGGATGATTTCCCTGGGTTTTGGGAGTAAAACCGCTGAAAGGCTGTTTGGGTTTATTCGTTTTCGTCATCCTCTTCTGCCTCTTCTACCAGGTCGTCGATCTCTTCTTCTTCTTCTTCCGATTCGACAGCAATTTTGGAACGTTTGGTAAGGGCGTTGGCCCGGGAATCGTAATAATCCTTTCGGTTTCTCGCAATGTCGATCGCCGCAAACAGCGCCTCCCGGAAAGAGTCCGGATCAGCTTCATTTTTTCCAGCCAGGTCGAGGGCGGTGCCGTGGTCGGGCGAGGTGCGCACCCCAGGGAGGCCGGCGGTGAAGTTAATTCCCCCGCCAAAAGCCAGCAACTTGAAAGGAACCAGGCCTTGGTCGTGGTACATCGCCAGAATAGCGTCGAACTTTTTGTACGCTCCGGAACCGAAAAATCCGTCGGCAGGGAAAGGCCCTACGACGAGTAGTCCGTTTTTCTTACATTCGATAACTGCCGGGCGGATAACGCGGTCGTCTTCATCTCCGATGACGCCCCCATCGCTGGCATGTGGGTTGAGTCCCAGCACGGCAATCGTTGGGCGGTCGACCCCGAAATCGACCCGGAGGGAGGTTTCCATGATCTGGATCTTTTTCAGGATGCGCTCTTTGGTAATCTGCCCGACCACGTCCTTAAGGGGAAGATGATTGGTAACGAGGCCCACCCGGAGTTGATCCGCGACCATGAACATCAGGCTCTCGTCTACTCCCAGCTCTTTCGTGAGGTATTCCGTATGTCCGGGGTAAGGAAACCCAGCCATCTTCATGGCTTCTTTGTGGATGGGAGCGGTGACGAGCGCGTCGATCAGGCCCTGTTTCAGGTCTTTGGTAGCGCATTCCAGCGATTTTAAAGCATATTGCCCGCCCAACTCCGTCACTTTTCCCAGGGTGATGTTGACGTTTTCCTGCCAGCAGTTGAGGATATTGATCTTATCCGTTGGCATGCGCTCTGCCCGTTGAATAGAATTGAAGTGAAAATCGACGCCAACTATGTTTTTATGGTAGGAAATCACCTTGGTCGATCCGTATACGACCGGAGTGCAAAAGTTGATAATTTGAGGAATGGCTAAAGTCTTCAGAATCACCTCCAACCCGATGCCGTTAATATCCCCGATAGTGATCCCTATTTTAGGTTTGTCCATTTGTGCTATTTTTATCTCTATTTTGTGCGAAAGAAAGGCAAATCCATTTTTTTGACGGGTTCCTCCGCATGGTAATCTGGCAAAATTAAGAATCTCAAAGTACAAACCGCACTTGAAAGCAAAGAAATCCTTTGGGCAACACTTTCTCAACCGGGAAGCTATCGCGGAACGGATTGCCGGAAGCTTGCTCGGCGCTACTCCGGAATCGAATGTTTTGGAGGTCGGTCCCGGCCGGGGAATGCTGACGCAATTCCTCCTGCCCAGATACCCTTCTTTGAAAGCGGTAGAAGCGGATCGGGACATGATCGCCTATCTCGGGAAACATTTCCCCGGGCTCGATGGGCGAATCATCGGGGGCGACTTCCTTCAGACTCCGCTGGATACGGTATTTGAGGGGCAGCCTTTTTTTCTTATCGGCAACTTTCCCTACAATATTTCCTCCCAGATCCTTTTTCATATGGTGCGCTACCGTTCGCTGATTCCCGAAATGGTGGGTATGTTCCAAAAAGAAATGGCGGACCGGGTGATCTCCGGCCCGGGCAACAAAACCTATGGGGTGATCAGCGTGCTGGTACAGGCTTATTATCAGGGGAAACTCCTGTTTGGCGTGGATAAAAGCTGTTTTTCTCCTCCCCCAAAAGTGCAATCGGCCGTGATCCGCCTGGTGAGAAAAGAGAATGTGGTTTGGGAATGTTCCGAAAACCAGTTTCGGAGGGTGGTCAAACAGGCGTTCAGCCAACGCCGCAAAATGATGCGCAATTCTCTGAAGCCCTTGCTCACGGACCATGGCGTTTTGGAGGATACTTTTTTCGACAAGCGCCCCGAACAACTTTCCCTCGACGACTTCAAGGCGCTCACAAAGCGTCTGGAACCCTGGCTGATTTAGGGCCTTTTTCCTTTATTTGTCCTACCTTTGCACCGAAAATAGCCAGAGCCCCCGGGGCGTGCCGGGTCGATTATTCGTTTCATCAAAATAAATCCGATCATGACGCTGGAAGAACTCATCATGGAGGACCTCAAGACGGCAATGCGCGACAAGAACGAAGCCGCAAAACGGGGCATTCGGGCGATTAAAGCAGCCATACTCCTCGCCAAGACCGATGGTAGCGGACAGGAAGTGAACCAGGAACGCGAAATCCAGATCCTTCAAAAACTCGTCAAGCAGCGCCGGGAGTCGCTGGAAATCTACCATAGAGAACACCGCGAGGACCTGGCCCAAAAGGAGCGCGAGGAAATCGAAGTGATCGAAAAATACCTCCCCAAAGCGCTGACGCCGGAAGAGTTGGAAGCCGCGCTGAAGGAGATTATCAGAGAAACGGGCGCCGCTTCTCTTAAGGACCTGGGGAAGGTCATGGGGATTGCCTCCAAACGCCTGGCTGGAAAAGCCGACGGCAAAGCGATCTCCGAAATGGTGAAATCGTTGTTGAGCTGATTGCCTAATCCTCTTTAAAGCCTGAATCAAATGAACCTGGATTTTTTAAAAGAACTCGGCCTGAAGGCCCAAAATGAAGGAACCAGCACGGGATTGGAAGCTTCCGATTCCGGGACCTATATCGACTCCTACTCGCCGGTGGACGGCGCCCTGATCGGGAGCGTCAGCGTAACGACCCGCCAGGAATACGATGAAGTGGTTGCCAAAGCGCAAAACGCGTTTGAGCAATGGCGCCAGATCCCGGCGCCCCGCCGGGGCGAGATCGTCCGGCAGTACGGCGATGAGCTGCGAAAGTACAAAGACCCCCTGGGGCGCCTGGTGTCCTACGAAATGGGGAAAAGCCTCCAGGAAGGCTGGGGCGAGGTGCAGGAAATGATCGATATATGCGATTTTGCCGTGGGCCTTTCCCGTCAGCTCTATGGGTTGTCGATGCATTCCGAGCGGCCAGCTCACCGGATGTACGAGCAGTGGCATCCGCTGGGCATTGTCGGCGTTATTTCCGCCTTCAACTTTCCGGTAGCCGTATGGTCCTGGAATGCCATGATCGCGATGGTGTGCGGCGATGTATGCATTTGGAAGCCGTCGGAGAAGGTGCCGCTGTGCGCAGTGGCTTGCCAGAATATATTCCAGAAAGTGCTTCGGGATAACAACGTCCCTGAGGGAGTTTCCTGCATTGTAGCAGGGGATTATAAGGTGGGCGAATTTATGACCCTGGATGAGCGCATTCCCCTGGTCTCTGCCACCGGCAGCGTGCGCATGGGCCGTATTGTGGGCGCTACCGTGGCTGGCCGGCTAGGGCGCAGCATCCTGGAGCTGGGCGGCAACAACGCCATCATCGTCACCCCCAGCGCCGACCTGGACATCGTGCTCACCGGCGCCGTGTTTGGCGCGGTAGGCACTGCCGGACAACGCTGTACCACTACTCGCCGGCTCATCGTGCATGAAAGCATTTTCGAAGAGGTCAAGGCCAAGCTGGCCAAAGCGTACCAGCAACTCCGCATCGGTAACCCGCTGGACCCCGCCAACCACGTGGGGCCTCTGATCGACACCGGCGCTGTGGCTACCTATCTGGAGGCCATCGGGAAAATCAAAGCCGAAGGCGGGAATTTTCTGGTGGAAGGCGGCCGCCTGGAAGGACCGGAATACGCCACGGGCTGCTACGTCCGGCCTTGTATTGCCGAAGTTACTCCGGATATTCCCATGGTTCAGCACGAAACGTTTGCGCCGATTTTGTATATCATGCCCTACCGAACGATCGAGGAAGCCATCGCCATCCAAAACGGCGTTCCTCAGGGGTTGTCCAGCGCAATCATGACCAACAACCTGCGCGAGGCAGAGCGCTTCCTTTCGGTAGAAGGCTCCGATTGCGGCATCGCCAACGTCAATATCGGCACCAGCGGGGCGGAAATTGGAGGCGCTTTCGGAGGGGAAAAACAAACCGGCGGCGGACGAGAGTCGGGTTCCGACTCCTGGAAAGCTTATATGCGCCGGCAGACCAATACGATCAATTACAGCACCCAGCTCCCACTGGCCCAAGGGATCAAATTCGAACTGTAGGTCAAATAACAGAGGGGAAAACGCCCTTTTCCCAAGGCGTTGTTCCCCTCTGCTGTGTTCTTCTTCGAAGAACTCTTTTCTTTTAAAATACGCGTTATTAACGGGTTAAGACAAGGGATTCCCGGCCTTCCGGTAGGAGCGCTCTTTTCCCCCAACTGGACAAGCGTCATTTCTTTTTCTATTTTGCGCTTCCTGAATGATTGAACCTTATGGGTTTGGCAAAAAATGATCCTTATGCTGGTCAAAACGTTTGGAAGCGCAGTATTTGGCGTAGACGCCCGCACGATCACCGTCGAAGTCGACTCTGGCGGGCAGCCAGTAGCGGGAACAAACTACTATTATATGGTGGGGTTGCCGGATAGCGCAGTCAGGGAAGGTTTTCAGCGCATCGAATCGGCCATTTCCAACACCGGCTACCGCATGCCCAGGGCCAAAACCATCGTTAATCTGGCGCCAGCAGACCTACGCAAGGAGGGTTCGGCCTACGACTTGCCCATTGCGATGGGCATCCTGGCAGCGAGCAAACAAATCCGAGACGACCTGCTCCCCAAATACATGCTGATGGGAGAGCTTTCCCTGGACGGAACCCTCCACCCCGTCAAAGGGGCCTTGCCGATGGCGATCCAGGCGCGGAAAGAAAAGTTTGAAGGCTTGATCCTCCCTAAACAAAATGCCCGGGAAGCGGCAATTGTCGACCAGCTTCCGGTGTACGGAGTGAGCCACCTCTTTGAAGCGATTGAATTTTTGAATGGACAGCGCACCCTGGAACCGGTTTTTGTGGATACGCGGGAAGAGTTCTTTCACCACCTCAACAACTATCCGGTAGATTTTTCCGATGTCCGGGGTCAGGAGAACATCAAGCGGGCGCTCGAAATTGCCGCCGCAGGCGGGCACAACGCAATTCTGATCGGCCCCCCTGGTGCGGGAAAAACGATGCTGGCCCGGCGGCTTCCGACGATCCTTCCGCCCCTAACCCTTCAGGAAGCGTTGGAAACTACCAAAATCCACTCGGTTGCCGGCGCTTTGCCCCCCGATACGGCGCTGGTGACTACCCGCCCCTTCCGTTCTCCACACCATACAATCAGCGATGTAGCCATGGTAGGCGGGGGCTCGAACCCCATGCCCGGCGAAATCTCCATGGCGCATAACGGGGTGCTGTTTCTGGACGAGCTACCGGAATTCAAGCGCAGCGTTCTGGAAGTGCTTCGCCAGCCCATGGAAGAACGAAGGGTAACGATTTCCAGAGCTAAAGTGAGCATCGATTACCCTGCCGGGTTCATGCTCATCGCCTCAATGAACCCCTGCCCCTGCGGCTATTACAACCATCCGGAGAAGGAATGCGTTTGCGGCCCCGGCGTAGTAAAACGCTACCTGACCCGAATCTCCGGCCCTTTGCTGGACCGCATCGACCTGCACGTAGAGGTGACCCCCGTCAGTTACGACGAACTGGCGGGCGTCGACCGGCCCAGGGAAACGAGTCGCGAAATCGCCGATCGGGTGAACAAAGCCCGGGAAATCCAGGAAGCCCGGTTCAAAGGGCTCCAGGAGGGGCTCCATAGCAACGCCCAGATGCCCAGCCGCATGGTGCGCGAAGTGTGCCAGGTCAACCAGGCGGGTCTTATGCTCGTGCGCAAAGCGATGGAAAAGCTTCAGCTTTCCGCCCGCGCTTTTGACCGCATCCTCAAAGTTGCCCGAACGATCGCTGACCTCGCGGAAAGCAAAGAGATCAAGATCGAACACCTGGCAGAAGCTATCCATTTTAGAAGCCTGGACCGGGAGAATTGGGCAGGGTAGTTTCTACTCCCCCTGCCCAAGCGAGTACCCTCTTATTCCATCGAATTGATACAGGTTTTCGGTTTTGATGAACTCCAGGCCGGCATCGGTGATGCGGTCGAGGAGGTCGGTTATATCTTTGGAGTGAATGGGCCGAACGGCTTCCATGCGGTCATGGGCCGGGTCGAGGTGGGAGTGAATGGAAACAAACCGGCAGCGCCAGTGGTCGGTGCAGAATGTTTCCGGGAACCCGCCCGGATATACTTTCACGCCCCGGTTGGTAATCATTTTCAATTGGAGTTGACCGCCGGCAAGGGTTTCCAGCAGGCGGCCCAGCGTTTCAGCTTGGCGGCCAGGCTCATTCCAGTCGATAAAGACATCCACACCGACCAGGGTCTTGTTTGCCAGCTTGGCAGGTTGTATGTCGATGTGGATGGGTTGGGTTGTTTCCGGGTAGCGGATGGGGGACAGCTTTTGGGGTTCCTGCCCCAGGCGGCCGATGACAGCCTGAGCGAACTCCCGGGTGCCCACTCTTTGAGCGGTATACGCCTCACTGGCAATATCCGCCGTATGAATACCCTCTTCCAGGGTGCGCAGCCAGGCATTCTGAATGGTTTCGGCTACCTTGGGTTGCTGAAGGTGAACCAGCATCATGCAAGCTGCCTGAAGCAGTCCGGAAGGGTTGGCGATGTTTTTGCCGGCGATATCCGGCGCAGACCCATGGATGGCTTCGAACATAGCAACATTGGCTCCAATATTGGACGACCCCGCCAGTCCGACCGACCCGGCCACCTGGGCGACGATGTCGGAAATAATATCGCCGTAGAGGTTCAACGTAACAATCACGTCGAAGCGTTCTGGCTGATCCGCCAGCAGCGCGGAACCAATATCGATGATGTAGTGGTTGGTTTCCAGATCCCGGTATTCCCGGGCGACTTCGTCGAAGACCTGGTGGAAAAGGCCGTCGGTGAGCTTCATGATATTGTCTTTGGTCATGCAGGTCACCTTTTTGCGGCCATTGGCGCGCGCATATTCGAAGGCATACCGGATAATGCGCTCGCAACCGGGCCGGGATACGAGTTTTAGACATTGGACCACCTCCGGCGTTTGCTGGTGCTCGATTCCGGCATACAGGTCTTCTTCATTTTCCCGAATGATCACGATGTCGAGGTTGGGAAACCTGCAGTCCACAAATGGAGTGAATGCGCGCACCGGTCGAACGTTGGCAAACAAGCCCAGCGCTTTTCGCATGGTTACGTTCAAGCTCTTATACCCGCCGCCCTGTGGCGTCGTGATAGGCGCTTTAAGGAAAACCCGGTTGCGGCGAAGCGTTTCCCAGGATGCGTCGTTGATTCCGGAAGTTATCCCGCTCAGGTACACCTCCTGTCCGATAGCAATGGTATCGTATTTAAGAGCAGCCCCAGCGGCATTCATAATAGAAAGCGTGGCATCCATGATTTCCCCTCCGATCCCATCTCCATGAGCTATGGTAATGGTAGGTGTTTCCAAAAGGTTGTCAAACGAGGCGGCTGGTTTGGTTAGTGGCTGAAGCATATGGTTTTTTTTGTTGGAAAAAATCTTTTCGTCAACGCCTTACCCGAAAAAAGGTTCGGAACGCCTCCTTTCAAAGGCCTTCCGCCCGAATTTTTTTCGTTTTTTGCGGGTTATATAAACGAACCCACTAAACTGCACGTCTATGCTGCCTTTCACCCTTCGTCCCTGGCGCCTCGACGACCTCGATTCCCTGGTACGCCACGCCGACAACCCGCGCATTGCCGGGAACCTGACCAATGCGTTTCCCCACCCCTACACCCGGGAAGATGGGGAGCGCTTTATCAACATGGTTAAGGACCATGAGCCCACCCGCATCTTTGCCATCGAGATCAACGGGGAAGCCTGCGGCGGGATTGGCATCCATCCCCAGCAAGACATTTACGCCAAAAATGCGGAGATCGGCTATTGGCTTAGCGAGGATTACTGGGGAAATGGCGTCATCACCCGGGCTCTGGAACAGATTGTGCCGTATGCCTTTGCCCAATTCGACATCACCCGCCTGTTCGCCCGGCCGTTTCATACCAATATCGGCTCGCAACGAGCGCTGGAGAAAGCGGGGTTCAAGCTGGAAGCCCGCCTGGCCCAAACCCTTTTCAAGCAGGGGGTCTATTACGACGAATTGATCTATTCCGTCCTGCGCGAACCCTGAACCGAAAAGCGCCTTCATCTTTAAAATGAGTCTTTTGAGCCTATGTTTTTGCCTTTTTATCGATTGGATTGATCACCCCAACGCTTCTCCGTTATCTTGTGTTAAAACGGCCTGAGTTTTCCCAAGGACAGGCCAGATGAAGATAATTTTCCTTCATTTTAGCGTTCTCTTAGCGTCGGTACGAATTGATCAAAACCTTATTTCTATGAAACTTAAAGCCCTTCTAATTCCTACCCTATTGGTCATTGCGGCGGTAGTTGCCGCCTGGTATTTTTTAAAGCCTGCCAAATCGAAAAAAGAAAGCCTTCAGCTGACTACGCTTGTAAAAAAAGGCGATTTCAAAGTGAAAGTGACGGCTACCGGAGAGCTTAAAGCCAAGCGCTCAGAAAAAATCATCGGCCCCCAAGGGATGCGCACCGTGGGCATCTGGCAGACCAACATCACCGATTTGGTGGCGGAAGGCACCATGGTAAAGGCAGGCGATTACGTGGCCACCCTGGACAAAACCGAGCTCACCAACCGCATGCGCGACGCCCAAACCCAGATGGACAAAATGCTCACCCAGCTCGAACAGGCCAAAATCGATACAGCTATTGAATTGCGCGGAATCCGGGACCAAATTGCCAATCTTCAGTTCCAGAAAAAAGAAAAACAACTACAACTCGAACAAAGCAGGTTTGAACCCCAGAGCGTCATCCATCAGGCTCAGCTCGATTTGGAACGCGCCGAACGGGACTACCAGCAATTGGTGGAAAGACTCGCCCTCACCAAGGAAAAATCTCAGGCAAAGATTTCCGAAATTAACGCCTCTTTTCGCCTTCTTCAGGATCAATTCGCCCGTATGGCGGAACTGGCCGGGCAGTTTACCGTAATGGCGCCCAAAAGCGGAATGGTCATTTATGCCCGTAACTGGGACGGAGGCAAGGTTACTCCCGGGGCGCAGATCAATGCCTGGGAACCCACCGTGGCGGAACTTCCCGACCTGACGGAAATGATCTCCAAGACCTTTGTCAACGAGGTAGATATCAACAGGGTGCGCAAAGGACAGGACGTCCATATCCAAATCGACGCATTTCCCGGACGGAGCTACACCGGTACCGTCATTCAGGTTGCCAACATCGGAGAGCAATTGAGAGACTATGATTCAAAAGTGTTTGAGGTCATCATCCAGGTGCATGAGAGCGACTCCGTCATGCGGCCGGCCATGACCACCAGCAACGAAATCGTCACCTATGTGCACAAAAAGGTGCTTTACGTACCCATGGAAGCGCTCCAAAGCGATAGCCTTTCGTATGTGTTCAAGAAAGTGGATGGAAAAATGGTCAAACAGGAGGTGATCGCGGGAGATAGCAACGAAGACGAAGTCATCATCGCTTACGGGCTGAATGAAAATGACGAGATCCTTCTGGTAGCGCCGAAAGATGCCGAAAAACTGGCTTTTATTCCTCTAGACAAAAAAATCAAGGAGGAGATCCGCAAAAAGCAGGAAGCGGAGCGGAAAAAACGCGAAGCCGAAGCTTTGGCCCGAAGCAGGAAAGTGCCCGAAGAAAAACTGCAGACCGACTCGGAACCCGGGGGAGGAAGCATCATTATTTTCAACTAATATCCAGGACCAATGGGCGGCCCTTGGGAAATTCGCTGAAGACCCGGAGCAGCCGTTTGGTTTCTTTTCCTGCGCCGCCATCCCATTCATCAACGCAATGAAATACCTCGCCCATGCAACGGGTACTATTTAATTTTTTGCTGGCCATGGAAGCCGTTCTGGCAAACCGGATGCGGGCCTTACTCACCGGCCTGGGGATCTTGTTTGGCGTAGCCGCTGTCATCGCGATGCTTGCCATTGGATCCGGGGCCAAACAATCCATTCTGGAACGCATGAAACTGATCGGCGCCAACAGCATCGTCATCAAAGCGGTGGTTTTGGATCCCGAGAGCGAACAAGAGGGCAATGCGCAAAGCAGCTCCGGAGGAAATGCAGGCGGTGGGCAAAAAGAAGGAGGAAAAAGACCCTGGTCTCCCGGTCTCACGCTGGCTGATCTGGAAGCGATTCAAAATACCCTGCCTCAAGTGGAAAGGGTAAGTCCCGAAATCGTCCTGCCGTCCTCTATTATCGAAGCGGGCAAACTGGAAAAAGGCCGTTGTATCGGGGTAACCAACGATTTTTTTTACCTCAACAACATCACCCTTAGCCAGGGGAATTTTTTTCACCCGGAGCACCTCCGGGCCGGCCGGGCGGCCTGCATCATCGGTAAAAATATTCAAACCCGGTTTTTCCCCAATGACAATCCCCTGGGGCAAAAAATCAAAGCCGGGCAAACCTGGCTGACCGTAGTCGGCGTGTTGGAAAAACGGAACGCCAGCCAGGAGAGCCTGAAAAACCTGGGCATCCGCGACTATAATGACGACATTTACATCCCCGTGGCCACGGCTTTACTCCGGTATAAAAACCGGGCCGTGATCTCCAAAGAGGATATCGGGCGGGGACGTTCGGAGTCTGGCAGTCCGGTGGACAACTATCACCAACTCGACCGGGTGGTGGTGCAGGTTGGCGACTCAAGGTACCTCCGGGCGGTGGCGGACGTAACCGCGCGCATCCTGAAACGCAGACACCGGGATGTGCTTGACTTTGAAATCGAAGTGCCGGAGTTGCTGCTCGAAGAACAAAAGAAGACGCAGGAAACGTTCAACTTCGTGCTGGCGGCTATTGCCGGCATCTCGCTCCTGGTGGGCGGCATCGGTATTATGAATATCATGCTGGCCTCGGTCATGGAGCGGATCAAGGAAATTGGCGTCCGGCGGTCGCTTGGCGCGCAGCGCAGCGACATCATTCAGCAATTTTTATTCGAAGCGATCACCATTAGTTTGATCGGAGGCCTTTTGGGGATTCTCATTGGAGTCGTCAGCGCCCAGGTCATTACATCTTCGTTTAACATTCCAGCCTTGGTGTCGGGATGGTCGATTTTGCTTTCTTTTGGCGTCGCGGCTTCGGTCGGGCTGGCGTTCGGTATTTTTCCTGCCAGAAAGGCCGCCATTCAAGACCCGATCAAAGCCTTGCGCACCGAATAATTCTTCTGAAATAGCATAACCCTCGAAAAAAACCGCCTTTCATGAAAAAAGCCTGGCTAACCGGTATTCTGGCGTTTGCATTTGCCGCATGGGTCTTTTCCCAAGAGCCCGAAACCTTTCGTCTAACCCTGGAAGAAGTGGTCGAACTGGCACAAAGCGACGCCCCCAGCGTTCAATTGGCTAAAACGAGGCTGAGCAATTTCTATTGGCAATTTCAATCTTTCCGGGCGGACTACAAACCCGTGATCGGGGTGGAAGCTATTTTGCCCAACCTGAACCGATCGATCCAATCGATAACCCTTCCTTCCGGCGGCGTGAGCTTTATCCAGCAATCCTTCATGAGCAATAACCTCGGATTGTCGCTGCGCCAGGATATTGGGCTTACTGGCGGTACGGTTATTTTGAATTCCGGCATCAACCGCCTCGACGTCTTTGCCAACGAATTAAACCCGCGCGCAACCTCTTTTTTGTCTAACCCCGTTTCGATCTCGTTAATTCAGCCTATCCTGGGGTACAACGCGCTGAAATGGAATAAAATCACCGAACCCCTCCGGTATAAGGAGGCAAAACAAGCGTTTTCGGAGAATATGGAACTGGCTGCCTATACAGGGGTACAGCTTTTTTTCGATATTCTCATCGCCCAACTCAACGTCGAAGCCGCTACGCAGGAAAAAATCAATGCCGATACCCTTTACGGGATTTCCAAAGGCCGGTTTGAGGTGGGGCGGATCGCGGAGACGGAGTTGCTGCAAATTGAACTCAGCGTCGCCAATGCCGAAAACGCCATCGCCCAATCCACCCTGAACCTCCAATCCAGTATGGAGCAGCTTCGGACTTTCCTGGGCATCCAGCGGGCCGCCCGCTTTGAGATGGTTCTCCCGCTTGAACTTCCCAATTTTATCGTCGACCCGAACAAAGCCTTGCAGTTCGCTCTGCAAAACCGAAGCCTGATCGTTTCCCTGGAACGCCGCCTGAAGGAAGCAGAGCGCAATATCGCCCAGGCCAAAGGACAAACCGGTCCCCAGATCAGCGTCAATGCGGCGTTTGGCCTCCAACAGACCGGATCTACCTTTTCGGACGCGTTCCAGCAACCGCTCGACCGCGAACAGCTTACCCTGGGGCTGGAAATCCCTATTGCCGATTGGGGCAAAGCCAAAGCCCGGCGCGAAATCGCCCAGTCGAATCTCGAGCTGGAACGCCTCAACGTTGCCCAGGAACGCGTCAATTTCGAACAAAGTATTTTGCTGAAGGTCCGGCAGTTCGACCTGGTGCGCGATCAGGTTAGCCGCGCGCTGCGCGCCTACGAAGTATCCCGCAAGCGCCAGGAAATGACCCGCAACCGCTACTATATCGGCAAAATCGGGATCACCGACCTCAATATCGCCGTTCAGGAACAGGAAGCCGCCCGGCGAACGTTCATCACCTCTATCCGCGACTTCTGGGAGGCGTATTACGACTTGCGGCGCAGCACCTTATATGACTTTGCCGCCGATAAATCGCTGGTCAATCTCCCGCAGGGGTATTGAGGGACGGGAGACGGTTCGCTGGCGCGTTGGCTGCCTCCCGTCGGCCCGTTACCGGGTTAAAGAATACATATTACGTACAAAAAAATCCGTTTCCCCATCAAAACGCACTTCTTTGGTAATGGTTAAATTTTTTGCATTCCCTTCGAAGCGTACGCGGAATGTACAAGGCTTATGGTCATTCCCGTCCCTGCCCGTCTGCGTCATGACCAACTGAAAGGCGCCACTGGAAAGCGGTTGGAACGAGTCCATTTTCCACGCTCCTCCGGAGTATACCGTACCGCCTTTGATCTCATACACATAGTGTTGTCTGTACCCTTTTCCTTCTTTGAGAAGGTACTTGAGGTGAAAGGCGTTTCCTTTAAGAAAAGCCGCTCCTTCTAACGGCATGCCCACCCATTCGCTGGACGTGTAGTCCCGGTATTCCAGTTTGCCTTTCCAGGAGCCTTCGAACGGCTGGAAAGCGGAGGGCTGCAACTCAGTAGTCAGGGTAAAGGAAAATCCAATCAGGCTAACTGCCAACGCGATCGGCAAAATACACTGTTTTAACATGGCACAATTTTTTTTTGGTGATCAATTACATCGCCTCAAAAGTGCGGGAAGCTGAAGAAGGTTGCGCCTCAAAAGGATTTGAGGCGTCTCAAAATGCGATTTTGAGTCCTATGGGCGGCTTTTAAGGGATTGCAGAAATTCGCTGGGCGCTTGATGGGCGTATTTGCGGAATGCCCGGTTGAAGGTAGCTTTGCTGTTGAAGCCGCATTCGAACGCAATGCCTAAGATGGAAAGGTGGCTGTTTTGGGGATCGGCGAGCCGGATCTTTGCTTCCAGCACCCGGTATTCGTTGACGAAGTCGTTAAAATTCTTCCCAAGCAGGCCGTTGATGACTTTTGACAAGGAATTCGGGGGAATACCGAGTTGCCCTGCGAGTTCCTGTAAATTGAGGTCCGGATTTAGGAAGGGCTTTTGGCTGTCCATCAAGGCCAGGAGTTTTTCCCGCCAGGGCGCCCATTCAGCCAGGTTGGGCGGCTCCGCAGGCTCGGAAGCATCCTGCTCTGGAACGAAGTGCAGTAAGGGGGCTTTGGAGGAGAGCTGATGGAACCCCGCAATGCTTAGATAATAGATAATGAGCCCCCATGCAAAATAAGAATACCAAAGCTCGATATAGGTCAGGGGCCGTGTCCCCAAATAATCTGTCAGCCGGAAGACCGCAAAGACCCCGAGCGCGATACCAATCGCATACAGCATGCGGCCCAGCCAGGCAAAATCGATGCCTTCCGTATCGGAAAACTGGTTGTTGAGGTAGCGCTGGTAACGGCGGTAGACCCTAAGGGTAAGGAATAAATAAACCAGCACCGACAGGATATCCAGGCTGTCAAATATCCCATCGATTAGTGGAATTCCTTTTTCTGCCATGCCCCCTTTTGTGCCGAAATGATAGGGGAAAGGCTGACCTTTCAGTCCAAAATCGATCAGGACGTCTTTTACAAAAATCAATGCCCGGTACAGCAACCAGAGCGCCGCCGGGAGGAAGTGGAAGTACTCGGTTTTCCGGAAGCGAAAATCACCGTTGGTCAGGCTGCGAAAGTAAAAATAAACCAGGGGCCCGAAGGCCAGCCAGAAATTAAACGGGAAATAAAACATGAAGGTAGAATAGGCATCGTGGCTGTCGTACCACCCGGCGAACCCAAACATCCAGTTGGCTACCCGCAGGGTGAACAACACCACCAAGAGCGCCAGCAAGCGGTCGGAAAGCCGGCCTTCCCGGATACCGCGCACAAACAACATGCCGGAATAAATCACCCCATGTAAAAAAGGAGGTAGCAGCAGCCCGCTATATAGGTTGAACTCAAACAGCATAAGCGCGGGTTACATAGATATGCTTCCCTGCCGGAAAGCGGTGGAACCGATAATCGCATTGATGAGGTAGGGCGTCCCGGCGTCCATGCTGGCAATCGCCCGGCCTATGGCTCCTTCAAAATCGGCCAGGGTTTCCACCCGTTCGCCTGCTGCGCCAAACGCTTCGGCTACTTTGTGGTAGTCGGATTTCGGGAGCACCGTAGCCGTTGCCGTTCCGAGCATGGGGATCTGGTCGCGGGCGATCTGTTCCCAGGAGCCGTTGTTGCCGATCACGGCGCAGACCTTTAGTCCCATCTTGCGGAAGGTGTCGAACTCGAAGAGGCTGTAAGCGGCGCTACCGTCGCCATAAATGATCCAGATATAGTGGTCCGGGTATTGGAGCGCGGCGCCGAGGGCAAAGCCGCCCCCTACGCCCAGGGTGCCGAATGCGCCGGGGTCGAGCCAACCAAGGGGGTTGCGCGGGCGGAGGGTATACGCGGCAGTAGCCGCGAAGTCGCCCCCATCAGCGATCAGGACCGAGCGTAGAGGCAGCAGGGATTCCCATGTCCGGAACAGCGCCACCGGGTTGATGCCGGTTACTTCCTGGGAAGCCGTTTCGTCTATGCTTGCCTCGCGGGCGTTCTCGCGTTCCTGGAGCGCTGCTTTCCAGGCAATCCATTCGGGTGCATGGCCGGCTTGGGCAGCCACGCCTATAAGCCAGGACGCCGGGTCGGTTTGAACGGCGAGGTCGGGCCGTAGGTTTTTGCGGAGCTCTTTCCGGCTGCGGTTGACGGCGATCTTGACCGCTTTGCGGTTCAGGTGGAACCCATAGTCCAGCCGAAAGTCGACCGGTACGCCGAGCAGGAGGATGCAATCGGCTTCCCGCAGGGCTTGTTTGCGGTTGTGCCGGAACTGGAGCGGGTGGTCCCGGCCCAGCAATCCGCGGGCCATGCCGCTGAGATAGACAGGGATTCCCAGCTTTTTCACAGCGTCGGCCAACTCCAACGCGAGTTGGGGCGAGAGGATGGCCCCGCTGCTGATGATCAGGAGCGGTTTTTCGGATTGGCGGATGGCTTGCAGCGCTTTTTGCATCGAATGGGCATCCGCACCGGGCAGGCCGGTCCCCTGGCCGGGCGGCTGTGTTTCGGCGCCTACCCCGCTGAAGAGCCGGTTGACGTGGCGGTTGATGTACCAGTTGCGGGCTTTTTCGGCCAGGCTTTTAGCGGGGGCGCTTTTTTGCCCGTACATCTCCCGCACCATGGGTTCGTCGTAGAGCAGGTCGACCGGCATTTCCAGGAAAACGGGCCCGGGCACCCCGCTTTGCGCCACGGCCATCGCGCGATGCATGGCGGGCGCCATATCCTTCAGGCGGGTGACGCGGGCGGCGAGTTTGACGTGGGGGCGCACAAGGGCCATCTGGTCGATGTCCTGCAACGCGCCCCGCCCCCGCAGAAGGGTAGCCGTGGCCCCGCCGAGCAAGAGCAGCGGCGTTTGGGCCATTTGAGCATTTTTGAGGGCGGTGATGGCGTTGGTGACGCCCGGGCCTGCCGTAACGGCGGCTACCCCGGGAATACCGGTAAGCCGCGCCGAGGCGTCGGCCCCAAACACAGCCGAGGCTTCATCCCGGACATCGACGATCCGGATGCCCTGCTTCTCCGCTTCCACATAAATCGGGGAGATATGCCCTCCGCAAAGGGTGTAGAGATGGGTTACGCCGTACTGCCGGAGTACGCCGGCGATGATTTGTCCTCCGTTCACGTGTGGTTGTTTTGATCAAAAGTACGGGAAATTTGGGGAAAACATCTATGACTACTCTTTTGGCGTAGGGGGAACTTTGTAAACCCTTTGAAATAAGCAGGTAGATTTTTATGGGCAATAGCCTTACCCCACAAAATCCAAAAAATTATCCCGGGTCACCGTTAGAAAAGAGCTCCCTGGATAAGCTTCCTGAAAGGGGACCAGCAACACTTTTCGGGACCCAGGATAATCTTGAAGCTTAGGTAGCAGCAGACGAGGAATCATGGCATGTTAATCCAAATTTGGCTACTATACTCTCCAAAAACACACGTTCTTGGAGAGTATAGTAGCCAAAAAATGCAATCTTTTTGCACATATTCAGATGGTTTAAAAATGCCGGGTCTAAAGCGGAGGGCTTTGGCCCCGTTTCATAGGCACGTTAACATATATTAAGCTGAAATTTTTATCTTTGCCAATATAAAATTCCAACAACAGGGCCTAATCGCGAAAAATACAAAATGTTCAATATTTTTGTACATTGAGCAAATTAAACGGTCTGTAACATGTTGGATTCCCGGAAATTAGCCATTATCGCCTTTGCAGATATCGCAGGGTATTCGGCCATGATGCAGGCGGATGAAGAACACGCGCTTGCCGTTCTGGACCGGTTCCGGCAGATTCTGGAGGAGGAAATGCGCCTGCACGAGGGCGACATCGTACAATATTACGGCGACGGTTGTTTGCTTTCCTTCGACAGCGCCTTTGCCGGTCTTCGGGCTTCGTCCGCCTTGCAGTTGCAATGCATCCAGCACAAGATCCCCGTTCGCGTAGGCATCCATCTTGGCGATGTCGTCTTCAAAAACAACAGTGCCTTTGGCGATGGGGTCAATATCGCCTCCCGTATTGAATCCCTCGGCATCCCCGGAGCGGTGCTTGTATCTAAAATCATCCGGGATCAGGTAAAAAACAAAGCGGAGTTCTCCCTTACTTCGGTGGGCTATTACCACTTCAAGAATATCGCCGAACCCATGGAAGTATTTGCCGTTTCCAATCCGGGGTTCACCGTGCCCCGCCCGGAGCAAATGCAGGGCAAGCTGGAAGGGCCTCCCGCCCCACAACCTGCTCCGGCGGATCAACACGAATGGGAACGGTTTCAGATGCTGGAAATTCTGGATGCCCTCCAGGAGCAAAAGTGCGTGCTGATCCTGGGCAATTATGCCTTTTCCAAACCGGCAGCTGATGCGGACAGCCCTGAACAGGAGTTATTCCTTCCGGAATTGCTGATGCGCGAGCAACATAAATGGGTCGAGAAACACCCTGCAGACAGCCCCTCCGATTTTTATACTTCCGCACAGGCACTGATCGATCAGGCTGGAGGACAGCGCATGTTCATGGAACTTACCCGGATCAGAAAAAGCGACCTGGGACAGAAACAACTGGACCGGTTTAAAAAGATCAGCGAGATCCCCTTTGATCTGATCCTGTCCACCTATCCCTTCGATCTGGTACACGACGTGTTCGAGGCCAATCAAATCCATCATCAGTATGGCTTTTACAGCTATCAGCAGGACTCTACCCCGCTGGAACCCTTTTCCGAAGCCTATCCGTTGATCTATAACCTGTTTGGCAGCGAGCGGCACAAGGAATCTATGGTCCTGTCGCTGGATCGCCTGTATCAGTTTATTTTTGGCATTCTGGGGGTCCACCAGCTCCCGAAATTAATCCAGGACAAGGTGCAGCAGGCCAGCCACCTCGTTTTTCTGGGCTTTTCCTTCGACGACTGGCACATGAAACTGCTGTTGCGGGTGCTGAAGGTACACGAAAAGGAAATCTCCTACGCGCATCCGCCCGGGCCTCATGGCATTGACCGGCAGAACAGAAAGTTCTTTGAGTCTAATTTTAAAGTGACCTTCCTGGATAAAAGAATCGATGAGTTTGTTTCTGGCCTGCACGGCCAGTGCGCAGAGGGCGGATTATTGAGAAAGGGAATACCCACAACCTCCACGTCGGAGTATGATCACTTGCAGCTTATGACGGAACAACACCGCCTGGAAGAAGTCCTGGAGCAGCTGGACGAGCTGATCATCCAGGACGGAAAACAAGGAGGTCTGCTGAAGGAATTGGGGGCATACCAGCAAGAATTTCACCAAATCAAGGAATGGGAAAATTACAACGTCCTCAGCAAACAGGAACTGGAAAAGAAGCTACGGAGCCTGAAAAATAAATTGGCCCTGTTTATTGATCGCGTTGCGGAATCCATCCCCGCCTAAAATCCGGACAGCACATGGCCACTTTACGCTCCCGATATCCCGGACTCCGGCCCTTCGACGCAGAGGAACAACCGTATTTCTTCGGCCGAGAAGAGGAAATTGAAGCGGTATGCCGGTTACTGGACCTCGATAACCTGACCATCCTGCATGGCCCCTCGGGCACGGGTAAATCGTCGCTCATCCATGCGGGAATTCTTCCGGCGTTGAGCAGGATCCGGAGGTGGGATATCCCTTACCACGTTGTCCCCATCCGGTTCACCAACTACGATCCGGAACTCGCCAGGATAAGAAGCGAAAAACAAGGACTGGAGGGTTTGGATTCCGACCTCATTAAAGATCCGGTTGATCGCTTCATTGTTACTTGTCTGGGAGAGAAGCACCACTGGGAGGAGGTCATCCCAATGCCCAAACCCAGTCTGTGGCTCAGTGCAAAAAAAATGCTGATCGACCAGGCCATCCATCCGCTTCGGATCGTCTTCATTCTGGATCAGTTTGAAGAACTCTTTTCCTATCCCGAAGCGCGCGTGGAGGAATTTGCCCGCCAACTGGGCGAACTCTACCACCAGATCGTACCGGAATCGGTCCGAAAAGGCCTGGATCGAAAACAGATTATTGAAGCAGAGCGGGATCCCCGGGAAAGGCGTTTGCCCTCCCCCAAAGCCGCTCAGTTGATGGCCCGGATCGAAGAACCCCTGGATGTCAAAATCCTGGTTTCCATGCGCTCGGATAAACTCCATTATCTGGAACGGCTCAAGGACTACCTCCCGGAAATGCTGCTGAACAGCTATGAACTGAGAACCTTTAACACCGAGCAGGCAAAAAAAGCCATCGCACAACCCGCATCCCTGCCCGGGGACGACTTCGTTTCCCCCGCCTTTATCGTAAGCGAGGAGGTAATGGAGGCATTAATCGGTTTTCTTCAGGATAAGATCACCCGGCGGGTTGATCCGTCCCAACTACAGATTGTGTGTCAGCATATCGAAAAAAGAATCGTCGAACGGGAGCGAAAAATTAAAAAATAACGGGTTCATCCCCATGGAATACGGAAAATGGAACAGTCTGAAATACCCATAACGGCGGAAGAACACAGCAGGCCTGAAAAACCGGTCAGACCGGTTTTGGCTCTGGAACCGGCGGATGTGGGCGATCTCGACTCCGTCCTTCGCGGGTATTACCTCAGCCAGATCAAAAGCCTGGAAAAGCGAAAGGACCGCAAACTGGCCCGGCAACTGCTGGAAAACCACCTGATCCTGCCCAAATCCCGGCAGCGCACGTCCAAGGATGCGGGATACATCAGGGAAATACTTGGGATCGATCAGGGCTTGCTGGAAAAGCTGGAAGAGTCCCGCCTGATCCGTTCCATACACAAAAGCGGCGCCAATCCCATCTATGAGATCAGTCACGACACCCTGGTCGAACCGATTCTCTCGGAAAGGAAGGACCGGGAGGCGATTGTCCGTTTTATCAAAAAGACCTGGAAATATGTAGTCCTCCT
Organism: Haliscomenobacter sp.; assembly: GCA_016707205.1. Lineage (GTDB taxonomy): Bacteria > Bacteroidota > Bacteroidia > Chitinophagales > Saprospiraceae > JADJPL01. The sequence continues at coordinate 610,216 of JADJHZ010000002.1, forward strand.
TCTGGTGCTGTGGTTTTTGTTCGGTATGTTGTTCGAGAACCGTTTTGAAGTGATACCTGCACCTATCCGGAAGCCCAAAGCCCTTGATCTTATGTTGGAGGAACAAGTGCTTGGTATAGGCGAACCGTCCGGTTCCTTTTTGCTGCCCTTACCTCCCATCGTGCTGGATCAGGAACTGCAACCCGCCGATTCTATTTTCCTGAAACTGCCCCTCCATCCGATTCTTCTGGCTGGTCAGCGCACAGGCGGGACTTCGGGCTTTGATACCCTTTCAATCCGGCTGGAAGCGCCCATTGAGGTACCTGTAGATGCCAAAGATATGCCGGTCACCTACCAGCCTTTTTCCAATGTGGTCGTCCCCTTGGGCTATTCCGGCGGCGATCCCGGCAACCCGGATGCCGGCAAGCTCTTTGCCAGGCTCTCGGGGAACCTGAAATTGACGGCAAAGACCGGACAAGAAGGAATACTATCGGAATACGAATACAACAAGCAGCAATTGGCGCCCATTGAGATGAACCTGGGAGATACCCTGGTTCAGGCAGGGAAATCCGCCCGGGTCATTCCGGTGAACTTCTCTTTGCGGTTGACCGATCTTTTTGCCGATGAAAATACGAAAAACAATATAAGGAATATCCTGGGAGACCGCCCGGTGACCTTGCGTTACGCAATCCGGGTGGGCCCTGCGCCTGCGCCTCCTCCGCCCAAAAAGGTGGAAGCGCCTTCTGTTCAGGGCATCGAGGTATTCTACTCGGATGGCACCAAAAAGTTCATTTCCGGTGATGCCGCATCAGGCCCAAGCGGGGCAGAGCGCAGACATACGGTAGCTGCAGGAGAAACGCTGTTTTCCATTGCCAAAAAATACGGCATCGTGGATGCAACCGGAAAAACGTCCATAGAAGCCATCAAGAAACTGAATGGCTTGAGGGATAATACCCTGTCGGTAGGACAGGTGCTGCGGATTCCGGGGCGGTGAGGGGATGATTACCTAAGGATCAATCCCTAGCATTCCTTACAAATCCGCTTCGTTCCAGCTACGTATCCGGTATTCCGTCCGGTCATGGTTGTCGGCGCCGCCATAGACGAGGGTTTTTGTTTTGACTTTTCCATTGGTGATGGAATCGAAGTAATCCATGCCCCTGAACAAGTGGGGGAGTATGGTCTGCGTAGATTTGATCTCGAAAACGTGGAATTGCCCCGCTCTTTTCGTCAGCAGGTCCACTTCGTGCCCTCCGGCATCGCGCCAGAACCAAAACTCCTGAAGCTGATACCGATGGAAATTATTTTTCAGGATATTCGAGATGACGAGGTTTTCGAACAGGCTTCCTATCAACACATAGTCCTGCAGATCTTCCTCCTCCCGCATGCCAAGGAGAAACGATACCAGCCCCACGTCGTAAAAATAGAGCTTGGGCGTTTTGACGATACGTTTGTTGAAATTTTCAAAATACGGGGGAAGTAAAAAGAGGATATAGCTGCTTTCGAGAATGGACAGCCAGGATTTTGCAGTCGGCTGCGATATGCCGCACTCATTGGCCAGATGGCTCAGGTTCAGCATTTGCCCGACCCTGCCGGCGCAAAGGCCAATAAAATTGCGAAAGAGGCGCATGTCGTGTACCTTCATTAAATTCGCAACATCCCGGTTGATGTATGTCTCCAGATAATTAGAATAAAAAACAGCAGGAGGAAGATCCCGATCATAAACAGCCGGGTAAAACCCTTTAAACAGCAAGGACTTCCAACCCGGCGCCAACAGATTAGCTTCCCGAAGTTCCCAGGCGTCAAAAGGTAGTAGCTTGAACAGGGCTACTCTGCCGGCCAGGCTCTGCGTTATTCGCTCCAGTAAATGGAAATTTTGCGAGCCGGAAAGCACAAATTGTCCCATCATGCCGCTTTCGTCTACGGCGGTTTGCAGGTAAGAAAACAAGTCCGGTGCGCGCTGCGCTTCGTCGAAAATGACCTTTGAACTGTATTTTTTAAGAAATCCTGTCGGGTCGTTGATGGCAAAACTCCGTTCGCTCGAATTTTCAAGAGAAACGTATTGATAATCCGGCAGGATAGTTTTGAGTAAGGTGGTTTTTCCCGATTGGCGGGGACCCGTCAAGGCCAATATGGGATACGCATACAACAAGGACCGGATGGATGCTTCAAGTTGGCGGTTTACAAACGGCATAAGTTTGATTTTTAACAAGTTAATTTTATTTATTTGAAATTGCAAGTCATATTTTTTGAAATTGCAGTAAAAAAATTTTGAAATTTCCTGCCGTATAGACCTGCCTGAGGATACGGGGGCGGCGCCATGGATTTGGATAGAGACCACCACACCGGCCAGCGTCCAGAAAAAAGCATCTCGTTTATCCCTGAAAATCCCTGTTTTAAGGCAAATCAATCCGCTTCCGGCTCTACGGCCATGCCACCGGACCTGGTCAAAGCGCATCAGGGATTCGACAAAGCAGAAGATCTGTGCTACCGCCCGCAACCCTTTGGTAGCGAACTGAGCCGATGCGGAATATTCAATTATTCAATTGAATATATTTTTATCTTTGTCCCCGCACCAACACACTACCTCCATGCACAAAAGGGACTTCAAAGACGCCGCCTATACCGAAATCTCAAGGATCGCCAAAGCGATGGCCAGCCCCGCCCGGCTCGAGATCGTCGATTTCATCGCCAACGGGGAGAAATGCGTCGAAGATATTGCGCTCCAAACCGGGATCAGCATCGCCAATGCTTCGCAGCATTTGCAGACGCTGAAAAGGGAGCGCCTGGTCAGGGCCCGCAAACACGGCGTACAGGTATTCTATTCCCTGGCCTCCCCGGAGGTCTACCGCGCCTGGACCAGCCTGCGCGACCTCACCCTGGCGCTTTCGCCCCACCTGCGGGAAGCCATGGACCATTTCCGGGTATCGAACGCCTACGACCTTCCCGTGAGCCTGGAAGAAATCGCCGGCAGGCCGGATGTTTGTCTCCTGGACGTGCGCCCGGAGGACGAATTCCAAAAAGACCATCTCCCGGAAGCCGTCTGCATCCCGCTGGAGGAACTGGAAGAACGCTGCGCGAGCCTCCCCAAAGACAAGCTCATCATCGCCTATTGCAGGGGCATGTTCTGCACCCTGGCCGACGAAGCGGTTAAGATGCTCCAGACCAAAGGCTTTATGGCCCGGAAAATCGAAACAAGCGTGCCGGAATACGCATTTCTGTGAACAACGTACAACTCGGCCTTCGCGAAAACTGGAAACAGTTCACCCTTCTGGTCATCATCAATGCGTTCGTCGGCGGGATGGTAGGACTGGAACGGACTATTCTGCCGGAACTCGCCGAGCAGGAATTTGAGATGGCCGCCAAAACCGCCATCCTTTCCTTTATTATGGTTTTCGGGGTGGTCAAAGCGATTACCAATTATTACACCGGCGCCCTGGCCAACCGAATAGGAAGAAAAAACCTTCTGACACTGGGCTGGCTGATCGCCCTGCCCATACCCTTTCTCCTGATCTACGCGCCCTCTTGGGGGTGGGTTATCCTCGCCAATGCGTTGCTGGGGGTCAACCAGGGGCTGACGTGGTCCAGCACGGTGGTGATGAAGATCGATCTGGTTGGGGAGAAGAACCGGGGCCTGGCGATGGGCCTGAACGAATCGGCCGGCTACCTGGCGGTTGGGGGCGTCGCCTTCCTCACCGGGTGGATCGCTGCCGAATACGGCGTCCGGCCCTATCCGTTTTACCTGGGCATTGCCTTTGCGGCGATCGGACTGCTCTCCAGTTGGCTGCTGGTCAGGGATACCGGCCATCACGTCCACGCAGAAACGACATCCAGTACCCTGCCGCTGTTGAAGAACGTGTTTTGGGAAACCACCTGGAAAAACCGCCATCTGGGTGCCATCTCGCAGGCGGGCCTCGTCAACAACCTCAACGACGGGATGGTGTGGGGGCTCTTCCCGATTTTGCTCGCTTCCAGAAATTTCGACCTGGCCCAAACGGGAAAGATCGCAGCGCTTTACCCCATCGTCTGGGGATTGGGGCAGTTGTTCACCGGAAAAATGGCAGATCGCCTCCCCAAGAAAAGCATGCTGTTCTGGGGAATGTTGGCGCAGGGCCTGGCGCTGCTGGGTATGCTCTTTGCCTCCAGCTTTTTCCACTTTGCCGCGCTGTCGGCAGTGCTGGGCATAGGCACGGCAGTGGTCTATCCCACCTTTCTCGCCGCCATTGCCGACTACGCTCACCCCCGGCAGCGGGCCGAAAGCATCGGCGTGTTCCGCTTGTGGCGCGACCTGGGCTACGCCGTCGGCGCCCTGCTCACAGGCATTCTGGCCGACTCCCTGGGCATTCTCTGGGCAATAGGCGCCATCGGGTTTTTGACCCTGGTTTCTTCTATCGTTATTCTGGTCAGAATGAACGGCCGGTAAGCCGGCTTCCTCAAAGTAACCTATTGTCCCGTCCGATATTTTTCTTTAACTTCCTTCGAAAAAAGCGATGGAAGAAAAGCTGAAATCGGAAGGCGTATGTATTTACTGCGGTAAAAAATATTCCAAACAAGGAATTAGCCGCCACCTGAGTACCCATCTGAACCAGTTGCCCGCCTCGGAAAAGCATACGGCGCTGCATCTGCGCGTCGATGGCGGCCCTTACTTTCTCAATTTGCTGGTAGATGCTAAGGCCACCTTATCGACCCTCGACGAGTTTCTTCGAGACATTTGGCTGGAGTGCTGCGGACATTTGAGCCGGTTTTCCTACGGCTCCTGGAGGGATGAATTGCCCCAAGACGGCAAAATGCAACGCTTCCTATCCCCAGATACAACAGTTTGGTACGCTTACGACTTTGGCAGTACCACCGAGCTTACCATCCGTTGTTTGGCCGCTTATCCTGCTGATGTAAAAAGGAAAATAGACCTATTATCCCGCAATGAACCCTTTCCCACCATGTGCGACCGGTGTGGAAAAGCACCCGCCGAACGGCTCTGTACAGGACATTGGAGCGACGAGGAGGAACGCTTCTTTTGCGAATCATGTGCCGCTATTCATGAGGAAGCCTGCGTATACGGCGAACAAATGGTCCCGGTTACCAACTCCCCCCGCATGGGCCAATGCGGTTACGATGGCGGAAGAATCGATGTGGAACGGGATCGGTTTAAAGGGTAGAGGGGCGTGGAGGCAATGTGCAGACAACAAGGAATGGTGGACGGGAAACGCCGGTCGGGGGACCGGCGGATAGTTCCGCCCGGAATCTGAGGATTCCGGCGAACAGTGGGTGGAAAAGCACCCGCCGAATGGCTCTGTACAGAGCGTGGGCTGAGGCAGAGCCTCCAGGAGGTAGTGGACACGAGGCAGGAGTCTCGCGCCAGGATAATAGTTCCGCACGGAACTGAGGATTCCGGCGAACAGGGTCCCTGATCTCTGATCCCTGATCTCTGATCCCTGATCCCTGATCCCTTTTCTCTACTCCCTACTCCCCATACGGTATCCAAATATTCTTCACCTGCGTCGCCTGCCGCAAAAAGGCCTCTCCCTGCCCATGGGCGGGGTTCATCCAGTCGCGATACCGGCCGTGGTTTACCCAGGCGCGCTTCATGTTGCCAGCGGAGTCGTGCTCGACCATCTGACTTCCGGCCTGATGGCCGAAATACCAAATCCCGTCTACGTCGAGGTGGTTGGCAAGGACTTTGGCCAATGCCTCCTGCTTGCCCGTGACGATATTGAGCACGCCGCCCGGCACGTCGGAGGTGTCGAGTACCTGGTAAACGTCGGTGGCGGAAAGGGGGAACGACTCCGAAGGAACAGCCACCACCCGGTTGCCCATCGCGATGGCTGGAATGACAGCCGACAGAAAGCCCAGCAGCGGCGATTCGTCGGGGCAGATGACACCCATGACGCCGATAGGTTCGGGCATGGCGAGGGTGACGTTGCGCAGAACGGTATGGTGGACGTGGCCGTCGTACTTGTCGGCCATGGCCGCATAGTAAAAGATGCGCTCTACGGAGGCATCGACTTCCCGCTGCCCATCTTCCGGGCTGCAGCCGGTGAGGCCGGCGATGCGGCCGGCGAATTCGGCCGACCGGGCGGCGAGGTTTTCGGCGAGAAAATAAAGCACCTGGGCTCTGGCATGGCCCGTAGCCGAGGCCCAGCCGCGGGCGGCATGGGCGGCTTCCACGGCGTTGCGGATATCCTTGCGGTTGCCATCCCCTACTTCGCCGAGAAGCAGGTTATCGGGACCGTAAACAGGCAGACTGTACCCGCTGTCGGGCCTAACCTGCTTGCCGCCGATGTACAGCTTGGGGGTGCGGTCGACAGGCGGCATACCCGCTATCCCGCTTTCGCGGCTTTGGGTTTTTGCCTTTTTCAGCACAACCGGTTTATCAAAGAAGGCGTCTTCCACCGTTTGTCTGACGTATTCGTAAAGTCCCTCCTTCCCTCCTTCCCTGCCGAAGCCCGATTCCCGGTAGCCCCCGAACCCGGAGGCGGCGTCGAATACGTTGGTGCAGTTGATCCATACCGTGCCGGCCTTGACCTGTGGCGCGATGTCGAGCGCGAGGTTGATATTGTCGGTCCAGATGCTGGCTGCCAGGCCGTAGCGGGTATTGTTCGCCAGTTGGACCGCCTCTGCCGGGGTACGGAAGGTCATCGCCACCAGCACGGGGCCAAAGATCTCTTCCTGGGCGATGACATGCGCCGGGGATACCTCGGTGAACAGCGTCGGCGGATAGAAATAGCCTTCTGCGGGGCAGGCCCAGGAGGGCTGCCAGAGGCGGGCGCCTTCCTCGACCCCTTTGCGGACCAATTCCTCAATGGTTCGGAGTTGGACGGGCGCTACGATGGCGCCGATATCGATGCTCTTATCCAGGGGGTCGCCTACACGGAGCTTTTCCATCCTCGCCCGGATTTTGGCATACAGCTTTTTCGCCACGCTTTCCTGTACCAGAAGGCGGGAGCCGGCGCAACACACCTGCCCCTGGTTGAACCAGATGGCGTCGACCACCCCTTCCACCACGCTGTCGAGATCCGAGTCTTCGAAAACGATAAAAGGCGATTTACCGCCCAGTTCCAGGGATAATTTCTTACCCGACCCAGCGGTCGCTTTCCGGATGATCCGGCCCACTTCGGTCGATCCGGTGAAGGCGATTTTATCGACCCCCTCGTGTTTGGTCAGCGCGGCGCCGGTTTCCCCAGCGCCGGTTACGACGTTGACCACTCCGGGAGGCAGACCAGCATTCCGGCATATTTCGGCGAACAGCAGGGCGGTAAGGGGCGTGTATTCCGCCGGTTTGAGCACCACCGTGTTGCCCATAGCCAGGGCGGGGGCGATTTTCCAGGCCAGCATCAGCAGGGGGAAATTCCAGGGAATGATCTGACCGACGACGCCCACTTCCCTGTAGCCGGCAAGCTCGGTGTCGCGCAGTTGCGCCCATCCGGCATGGTAGTAAAAGTGGCGCGCAACGAGCGGAATATCGATGTCTCGGGTTTCGCGGATGGGTTTGCCGTTGTCGAGGGATTCCAGGACAGCGAATAATCGGCTATACTTTTGGATCTGGCGGGCCAGGGCATAGAGGTAGCGCGCCCGGGCATGGCCGCTCAAAGCGGCCCAGTGGGGCAGTGCCTGGCGGGCGGCGGCAACGGCGCGGCCGACGTCGTCGGGTCCGCCTTCTGCAATCCGGGCCAGGAATTCCTTATTGGCCGGGTTGACGGTCTCGAAGTATTTCCCAGATACCGGCGGCGCCCATTCGCCGTTGATGAACAACCGGAATTCGCGTTGGTGCGCATCCAGCCACTGATCGGCGGCGTCGCGGCTTTCGGGGGCGGGGCCGTATTCCATCGTTTCGAATAAGTCTTTGATTTTCATAGCAAGAAAAGATTTAGGGCTGGTTAGCCCATCGGATGCCGGTAATCGGCGGAATACGTTCCGGTGACGAAATGTTCCAACTGGCGTTCGATATCGGTGAGCAGGCTGCTGGCGCCAAAGCGGAACAGGCGGGGGCTCAGCCAGTCGTTGCCCAGTTCTTCCTTCATCAGGATCAGCCAGTCCAGGGCTTGTTTGGCGGTGCGGATGCCGCCGGCGGGTTTGAAGCCTACCTGAAATCCCGTTCGTTCGTAATATTCGCGGATGGCGCGCACCATGACGAGGCTTACCGGAAGGGTGGCGTTGACGCTTTCCTTGCCGGTACTGGTTTTGATGAAATCGGCCCCGGCCATCATACAAACGTGGCTGGCTTTGGCGACGTTGGTCAACGTGGCCAGCTCGCCGGTGGCGAGGATCGTCTTCATGTGGGCGGGGCCGCACGCTTCCCGGAACGAGACCACTTCTTCGTAGAGGTTTTCCCATTCCCCTCTCAGCACGTGGGCACGGCTGATGACAATGTCGATCTCCTGCGCTCCCGCCTTAACCGATGCCCCGATTTCTTCGAGTTTTTGGGCCATAGGGATTTGCCCGGCAGGGAAACCTGTAGACACGGCAGCCACCGGAATATCGCTGCCTTCCAGGGCATCCAGGGCGGCGGCGATGAGGTTGTGGTAGACGCAAACCGCGCCGGTGTGCAGGCCAAGATCGCCTACTCCCATGCGCTCCAACAGGTCCTGCCTGACCGGTTGCCGGGCTTTGGCGCAAAGCCGCACGACGTTGCCGGGCGTATCGTCGCCAGCCAGGGTCGTGAGGTCCATACAGGCGATGGCGCGCAGCAACCACGCAGCCTGCCATTCCTTCTTGACCGTACGGCGTTTGCCAAGCGTATCTGCCCGGCGTTCCACGGCAGACCGGTTGACGCGGATGCTTTTGATCCATTCCAGATCGAGGGGCAGGATGGGCACGCGAGGGTGCGTTTTTTGTTTTTCTTTGTCCTTCATCGGTTTTTCCTTGGTGCAGGTTAAGCTAAAATTTCAGGTTTACCGACTGGCACGAATGCTCCACACCTCCCCCTCCATACCCGTCAACTGCCAGTGTCCCAGGGAGATGGGAATATTATCGATGGCGTTGAGCTGGTCAAAGAACCGATGGAGGCGGAAAGGCTGGTTTTGCGCTTCCTGCAACCGGGCGTACTCCGCCAGGGCTTGCTCCACGAGGTGTTTGCCGGTGATATAACTGGTTCCGTAACCCGGTTGCCTCAGGTAAAGGTGTTGTTCAAAGATGCGCAGTTCCTTCTCCGTTTTCATCCATCCGCGCGGGGTATACTCCGAATGGATTCCGCCCGCTTCCTCCATGGTCATCTCGTTGGCATGGGCATAGAGGGAGCCCAGGCCTCGGGCAGCGCGCTGGGCGATCAGGATGTATACGATCTCCCGGACTCTGGGGTTATCGTCGTACAGGCCTGCCTGCATGAACAACTCCTCGACCGCTGTGGCCATCCCTTCGTTCCTGGAATCGAAAATATTGTACAATAGCGGGCCCCGGCGGATCTCGCTGGCGTGCGGTTCCTGATCCATGCGCGCCAGCTCGAACCAATGGTAAAAATGCGAGTACAGGGGCCGGGGATCGTAATGAGCGCCAATCCAGAAAAAGTGACGTTTTTCTTTCGGAACAAACTGGCCCAGATGTTCCCGCAATGCCGGTTCGAAATAGGGTTTCACGGTGACGATTGCTTCCTCTTCCAGGAACCGCATCAGGCTTTGAGCCGATGCCTCGGCCAGCGCATGATAAGCCTCCGGGGTTTCTGCTGAAACCAGGGGCGGCAATTTCCGGTTGCGGTGTTCTTCCAGTTTCAGCGAAGCCCAGGCCCGGCTGAGCTCGCGTTTGAGGAGCATGACCTCGTCTTCCCAGGTCAGTGGCACCAGATGCACGTTTTGGATATACCAGGTATAATTTTCCTTCCCGATGCCCGAGGGACCGGTTTTGGTTTTGGCTTCCGTTTCCAACCAGCTTACGAAGTCATTTGTAGAGGCAATGGCCGTTTGGATGGCATTGGACAGTTCGTCGTCCCCCTTGATGCCTGGTTGCTCCAGAAGCGCGCGCAGATCGTCTGTTTGGGAACGGATATCGCGGATACCGGTTATCCAGAGATCTTTTGCGTTGCCGGTCAGGTTGGTTTTGGCTTGAGCGTTCAAGGGTGGGATGACCCCTAAATCGCCCACCAGGCGGGTTCGCTCCGCAGCGCTCAACGGAAAGGAATACGTCCAAAGCTCGGTAGTGGCATGGTGCGTGGGGCCTTCGTGGGCGGGCACATCGCTGCGATCGGTCCAGACGGATTTATAAAACGCCGGGTCGCGTACCCAGGGCTGAAGTACCCGATGGTTGAAGTCATACCCGTTCATCTCTGCCCACACGATGTGCCAATCTACCCGCTGCGCCACCGGCCAGCCGGAGGTGTCGATGGAGAGCAATTTCGCCTGAAGCTTTTTAAAGCCTGGCCCGCGTTCTTTAAAGGTTCCGGAGGTGTAATCGGGCGCGCCATCCTTTAAGGGAGGGCGCTCAAAAGCCCGCCAATCGCGAAACAACGAAACCAGATCCTGGTAATCCGTCAAGGGAGTAGAATCGGTTACGCCGGGTGCGCAACCCGAAACAAGGACAAATGCGAAGCTTGCAAAGAGAATCAAATGGCGAACCATGAACCGATGTTTTGGTGACGAAAGGAATATTTTGTTGGCTTAATCAGGGAAGTTCACTAAATGTAAGGCGCATTTTCAGAACGGACAAGAATTAAGGGCCAATCCCTTTAGCCGGCGCTTGCCCGAATGGCAAAAAAACCGTAACTTAGAGGAAATTGGCATTTGCTCTTTCCGGGCATACCGGCGTACGGCGCGTCTTCACTCCTTCCCTAACTTGGTTCACCCGACGGTGCGGTTTTTTCTGTATCCACGAGTTCGCTTGCGGTCAAAAAGCCTGCGTGTGTTGAGGATTTAACAATAACTCAAATAAAACCAAACGTCGTGAAAAAAATTGCTCACCTGCAACAAGAACTACTTCAGGAAGTTCGTTCCCAAGCCCGCCTGGAGATGGATTCCATCCTGGCGATGGACCCCAAGAGGTACCAAAGAACGGCAGCACGTATCATCAACCGCTGGTATGCCCTGCTGGAGAACCGCAACAACGTTTTCGCCGGGTATAAACCGGGCGAGGCGCCTATGACCGTGCAAAAATTCCACACGTTTTTGCTCCACGATTTTTCCCAAAAGGTCAAAAGGGATTTCCGGGTGTTTTACGGACTGGCAGCTAAACTGGAAATGCTGGGGTTGAACGACCTGTTCAGCACCTTTTTCATCCGGAACGTAATGCTGGAAAACGACAACATCGCCTCCGGGCTAACCCATTCCCTGCCTGCCTCGACGTTCAGGGAGGCGTTCCAAGCCATGGAGGGTCCATTCCGGAAGTGGGGAGTTCAGAAAAAAGCGATGCAGACCCTGCTCATCCAGCCCTCTGAGCATATTAAAGACATCAACGTGAAGGTGCTGGCGCCGGGAGACGCTCAGTATCCCGACCCCATCATCCTTACGCCGTCCAACACGCCCGAAAAATGGAAGATCGTTATTCCGGAAAGTGTTCCTGTAGAAAAAGACTTCCCCGACTTCCAGGTGAACATACAGACAGGCTTCAGCTATTTCATTGTTAATTTTGCGCATTCCATAGAAAAAATGCTGGATCGGATCGTCCGGATGGAAACCCAATCCGGCATTTTCACTCCCGATGGGCGGCCTGTGATTAACTTCCACGTCATCCAGCCGGATGCGGAATTTTGGCATGCTCCGGGGGCCGGCGAGGTGTGCCTGCAAACCGGGACCTCCGGCGCCGTTTGCATGGGCGCGGTGGCGCAACTCGATCCGCTTAGCGCGATTGGCGCATGCTATGGCGCGATCAAAAACGGCTGGGACTTTGGCGGCGTTGCCGGGCGCGAAGTCTGGAACTGGTTCCACGACCTGGAAAAAGACGTGGAAGACCCCGTGACGAGTATTCGGGCAAGGCATTTCGTTTGCCCCACTAAACAGCTTTTCGCGGAACGCCAAAAGCGGGAACCTGTTGCCGATCCGGATCATTATTGATACCGCTTGCGGCGCTTGCCCATGGCAACAAAAAAATATTTCTTTTTTCCATTCTCATAAAGAACCGCTTTGCGATTTTTTATGAGAATGGAAAAAAGAAAATAAAAATTTCATGCAGGGTGCAAAGGACGGCCTTTTGAGGCAGTTCCTTACAGCCGGTTAGCCCATAAATGTCCAGTAAGGTATTGAAAATCTACTTTACGGGTTTAACTTTACTGTCCTACTTCCCTTTGGGTGTGCAGCAGTATGTTATTTTAACCTGTAAATCCCTTATCATGCGTAAGCTAATCCTCTTGCCTGTTTTTGTTCTGCTCTTCTCCGGCGTTTCTTTCAGCCAACCCGACAGCCTCTACGCCGCTACGCTTAAGAAGATGATCCTGGCCTCCGGTTCCCAAGCTTCCTACGATGCGGTCGTAACACAGGTCATTGGGGTCTTTAAATCGAATTTTGACGAGCAAAACCCTGAATTTTTTGATTTGCTGGAAGCCGAATTGAAACAATTTATGGTCGACGATTTGGTGAGCATGCTCGTTCCGGTATATCAGAAATACTTGACAAAAGAAGACCTGGAGGGGCTTATCCAGTTTTATGAAACGCCGGCAGGGAAAAAATTTGCTCAAATGGCCCCCGACATTGCCCGGGAGTCCATGACTATTGGGCAAGCCTGGGGTATGAAAATTGGCGACGAGATTATGAAAAAATTGGAAGAAAAAAGAAAATAACGTAGCAACCAATGAACATTCGCTTTCTATTTATCCTGACATTCCTTTTTCATAACCTTCATGCTCAGATTGCCTTTAAAACAAGGCATTTGGAGCTTTCGATCGACCCTTCAGGCCATGTAACGCAATGGACCGGCCGGAGTTCCGGGAAACATTACGCCGATTCCACCCGAAAATCGCCGCTGCTTGTGCTCTATATCGGCGCCCAGTCGGAATCCCCTTCCAAAGCCTCTTATAATCCCAAATCCAAAACGCTTACGCTCCAATATCCCCAGAGCAAGGCAACCCTTACCGTCCGCGTTGAGGAGCGGGAGGAATACCTCGTATTTGAATTGATTAAAGCCCTTCCGGAGACAGCGATCGATAAAGTCGTGTGGGGGCCTTTCGCTACGTCGATTGGCGAAACCGTAGGAGAAATTGTGGGCGTGGTGCGAAACGGCCAGTTTGCCCTGGGCATTCAGAGCCTGAACGTCAAAACGGTTGGCGGATTCCCTTCCAACAACGAAGGATTCGAATTAGCCAGAGGCTCCGCGGCGCAGCAGACGCCCTCGGGAAGCGTCCTTCAGGCCTACGCGCTCAATCGGAGCAAGGCCCGAAACATCACGGTCTGGGACAAAAACTTTCCCAATATGCCGGTGCCTCCAATACCCGGCGAGACGGTCAGGGGCTCCAAGATCGCGCTGTTCGGATGCCCGGAGCCTCAGGCGCTGGAGCTCATTGGCAAGATCGAGGTGGAACAAGGCTTACCCCATCCGCTGATCGACGGGGTCTGGTCGAAGATCTCGCCTCAAACCGGCAGGTCGTATCTGATTGCCAACTACACCGAGTCCAACATCGATACCTTGCTGGAATACACCCAAAAAGCCGGATTGATGAGCCTCTATCACATGGACGCCTTCAAAAGCTGGGGGCATTACGAGCTCAGTCCGGCCTTTTTCCCAAACGGAGTTGCCGGCATGCAGGATTGCGTCAAAAAAGCAAATCAAAAAGGCATCCACCTTGGGGCCCATACCCTCACCAATTTTATCCAAACCCACGATCCATACGTAACGCCGGTACCGGACAAGCGCCTTGCCAAAACGGGGTTTAGCCGCCTGAGCGCCGCCGTCGATTCCAATGCCACCGTCATCCCGGTGGAATCGCCGGAGTATTTTGCCAATACCCATGCCAACTGGCTGCACACGGTGGTCATCGGGGAAGAACTGATCCGCTATAAAAAAGTTTCCGACGAAGCGCCCTGGAGGCTGCTCGACTGCGAACGGGGCGCTTTTGGAACGAAAAAAGCTGCCCATTCCATCGGCGCTGAGGTGGGCAAACTCCTGGATCACCCCTACGAGGTGTTTTACCCCAACCTGGAGCTCCAAACCGAAATTGCGCGGAACCTCGCCAGGCGTTTCAACGAATCGGGGCTTTCCCACCTCGACTTCGACGGCCACGAAGGCTGCCTGGCAGCGGGACAGGGGGATTACGGCATCGACCTCTTTGCAGAAACGTTCATCCGGAATACCACGCACCCGGTGATCAACGGCACCAGCCTGTCCAAGCATTTTTACTGGCATATCAACACCTATTGCAACTGGGGCGAACCCTGGTACGGCGGCTTCGCGGAAAGCATGCAGGAATACCGCATCAACAACCAGGCGCTCCTGGAACGCAATTACCTGCCCAATATGCTGGGCTGGTACCTGCTCACCGAAACCACCACGCTAGCCGACATGGAGTGGATGCTGGCCCGCGCCGCCGGGTATAACGCCGGATTTGCGATGGCCACCAGCCTTGCTGCGCTGAAGAACAATTCCCAGACAGACAATCTCCTGCTGGCCATTCGCGATTGGGAGCAACTCCGCCGCGCCCGCGCCTTTAGCCAGGAGCAGCGGGAGCGACTGAAAATCCCCGCGAACGAATTCCACCTTGTCCGCACAGGGGAAAATACCTGGAACCTGTTCCCTTTCCATAAAAGCCCGGAATTCGTCCACGAAAAAACAGAAAAACAACCCGGAGAACCCACCGATTCCAAATGGGAGTACGCTATGCCGGACGAAGAACAATTCTTTCAGTTTAAACTCTTGGTCAGGGAAGGAGAAGGAACGGTCAAAAACCCTGTCTTCAAGATCGACAACTACTCGCGGGTTGAACTGCCGGTCGAGCTCTATCCAGGCGAAGCCTGTTACCCGCTGAACGACCGCCAAATCCGGGTGATGGACGAAAAGGGACGCCAGAAAAAGATCGTAGAGCTGCCTGCGCCATTGCCCTTGCTTGCAAAAGGCGGGCACGTCATTGCTTTCAACGCCCACTATTCGGCTATGGGTAACCAACCAAAGGTAGCGGTGTATTTTAAAAGCATGGGGGCGCCGGAGGGGATTCGGCTGCCTTAAAACGCGGGGCTTTTACTTACTTAAAGATGGGCCATTCGAAAACAAAAAAAGTACTTTAACATGGCGCTTGGGCTCCCCAAGGCCTTGGTTTTATTAAGGAGCGGGAATCATTGAATGTTCAGCATCCTTCTCAAAGGGAAGGGATTTTACTATCAGGATCAAACACGATGAGAGCACGCCGAAGAATCGTACAACTTTTACACTACTTCAACCTCGAAGCAGAAATCAATGATTTCGAGGAAATTCACGATGCTATCCTTCGGGATATGGCATTCAAAGGCACTAACCTCTGGATTCTGCTTTTTGCCGCCATCATCGCGTCGGTTGGTTTGAATGTCAATTCGACGGCAGTGATTATTGGCGCCATGCTTATTTCTCCGTTGATGGGACCGATCAATGGTATGGGGTATAGTATTGCTACATACAACTACCCACTATTTCGAAAATCCTTGCAACATTTTTTATTCGCCGTTATCACCGCACTTGGCGCTTCAACGGCGTACTTTGCCATGAGTCCTCTTTCGGGAGCACACTCGGAATTACTCGCCAGAACAAGCCCTACGATTTACGACGTATTGATCGCTTTATTTGGAGGCCTTGCAGGAATACTGGCGATCAGCAGCAAACTGAAAGGGAACGTCATCCCGGGAGTAGCCATTGCTACCGCATTAATGCCGCCGCTCTGCACAGCCGGATACGGATTGGCCACCGCTCAATTCAACTTTTTCTTTGGGGCGTTTTATCTGTTTACCATCAATGCCGTTTTTATTGCCTTGTCTTCCGTGCTGATCTCGTATATTCTGAATTTTCCTATCCGGACGGTGATCGAAGAAGGGCAGAAAAAACGCGTCAATCAACTGGTCGCGGTCATTATCGTCTTGATATTAATCCCAAGCGTTTATTTCGGCTACCGCATGGTGCAGCAGGAACACTTTAGCGAACAAGCCAACCGATACGTTCGAAGCGTCAATATTGTCGAAGGAAATTATTTGCTGAAATCTGAAATAAATGCGGGCGCAAAAACCATTCATTTAATATATGGAGGTATGGCCCTGGATGACATTCAAAAAACAGAGATCATTCACCGAGCCCGGGATTTTGAACTCAAAGAGGCAACGATCATCATCGAAAAAGGCTTGTCTTTTGAGGCGCCCAACACGCGCAATACCGAGGTGGAAACGCTCAAAGGAGAACTCAACCGGCTCAACCTCGTGTTACAAACCAAGGATGCCCAGATGGACAGCGTTTTGGAAAGGAAGGCCATAGGCCAGGAGTTATTGGCGGAGATCAAACCTATTTATCCTCAGATTACGACCTGCGCCTATGTAGAGGGATTGGCGTATACCGATAGCCTCTCTACGCCGTCAACATTGGGATTAGCCTATATCTCTTGTAATGAAAAATCGCTGAGTCAGGATGAGAAGAATAAGATCTCCTCTTGGTTAAAAATCAAAATGAATATTCAAAGCCTGAACGTTTACTACGAAGAAGGGGGCAACTCCCCTCCGAATCGCTCTAAAAACCCTAAATAGCAACCCGTTCATCCCGCAACAAAACCCCCGATGGCTTGTTACACACCTAAAATCCGCCTGAAGGCATGATTGCCAAACTGGAACAAGTCAATAAAGTATATCAGACGGGGGAGGAGGAAATCGTTGCGTTGCAGCCGACGACGATGGCCATTCACCCTGGAGAATTCTTGCTGATCATCGGCCCGTCCGGTTCTGGCAAGACGACGTTGCTTTCCTTGCTGGGTTGTGTGTTGTACCCCACCAGCGGCCGCTTATGGGTCGACGGCCAGGAGGTCAACCGCCTCAGGGAAAACCAGTTGGCCCGCCTCCGGCTGAATACCATTGGGTTTGTGTTCCAGAATTTCAACCTCTTGTCCCCGCTGACTGCAGAAGACAACGTGCTCATGCCGTTGCGGCTCCAAAACGTGTCCCGCAGGGAAGCTCGCCAGCGCACCCAAGCGGCGCTGGAAATGGTGGGCATGACCAGCCACCGGAACTTCCTTCCCAAACAACTCTCCGGAGGCCAGCAGCAACGCATTGCCATCGCGCGGGCGCTGGTGACGGACCCCAAGCTCATTCTTTGCGACGAACCCACCGCTGCCCTGGACAAAAACTCGATCGGCATTGTCATGGAAGAACTCCGCATGCTGGCCGATCAGGGAAAAGCGGTTTGCGTCGTTACCCACGACCCCCGGCTTGACCAGTACGCGCATCGGATCGTCTCGGTCGATAATGGATTCGTAACCGAAGTCAACCAATCTGAACATTAATGCCCCCTTATTTACCCCATCGGATACCTTCCAGATTATGAAACACCTCCTTTTTTTGACCCTTCCTTTCCTGCTGGCCGCCTGCGGCAAACCCAATGAGAAAAAATCAGCCTCAGCGGAAGTCCCTTTGACGGAGGAAGGCTTTCCCATAGATACCAATATGACGGTAACCGAGATTACCGGGATTGCCCGGATTGAGCCGCAAGGGAAAATCATTGCTATTAACGCAGAAACCAGTGGGTTCATCCGAAGCGTACTGTTTTCCGAAAATAAGAAGGTCACCGCCGGAGACATCCTGGTTTCCCTTGACGACGACCTCGAGCAAGCCCGATTCAAACAGGCTCAAAGCCGCTTGAAAACCCAACCAACGGCCATCGAAGCCGCACAAGCAACCCTGAACTCCCTGCAAGTCAGACTGGCACAAGCGCGGAATGCCTACCAACGCAATGCCAAACTCCTTCAAGGCAATGCAGCGACTCCGCAGGAAACCGACGATAGCCGCTTTGCGGTAGAGGATCTCGAAAAACAAATCCTCGGCCAGCGAGCCATTGTCAACCAACAAAAAGCCCGGTTGGACGAGTTACAAGCCGAAATGGAGGTTAACCGGGTTGAACTGCACAAGAAAAAACTCCGCGCCCCAGTTGGCGGCGTTTTCCTCTCCTGCGAGGTAAGACCGGGCAACTATGTGACGACCGCTTCCAAACTGGGGGACTTTGCACTGGATGGGCCTTACCTGGCCATAACGGAAATCGACGAGCTCTATGCCGCCAAAGTCAAGGAAGGCCAGCAAGCTATTATTCGGCTACAAGGTTCTGATGAAACCGTCGGAAGGGGAAAAGTCGTTTTCACCGGCCCATACCTCAAGAAAAAGTCGCTGTTCTCCGACACCTCCGACAATTTTGAGGATCGCCGCGTCCGGGAGGTCCATATCCAGCTCGACGACAACAGCAAGGTGTTAATTGGCAGCCGGGTGGAATGCGTAATCAGCCTGGGGGCGCAGTGAACGGTGGATTAACCCTTAAAATGGAGTAAAATGTTCAAAACCGCATACCGGTTTTTGGTTTACGATAAGGCTAAGTCCATCGGCGCGATGTCGGGGGTGGTCCTTTCCGTGTTCCTCATTGGGCAGCAAAGCGGTATTTTTATCTTCCTTACCGACGCTATGTCTTCGCTGGTGCGCAATAATGCGCAGTACATCTGGGTGATCGACGACAAAACCACCAACGCGAACTCCCTTTCTGAACTCGACATGCGCAAAGCCCGCGAACTAGCCAGCGTGCCAGGCGTAACCCGGGTAAATCCCATGGTCCTGGCTGGCGGCACCGCGCGGTTTGCCAATGGGAAGACCAGCGGCATCCAGATGATCGGAACCCAGTATCCGGAATGGGCGGGAGGGCCCTGGAATCTGGAGACCGGCAAAAAAACAGACCTGCTTCAGGACGGCGCCGTGATGACTGAATATTTTGATCGCGACGCGCTTGGCGAAGCCGTGGTTGGCGATTATTTTGAGATCAATGGCAAACAGGTGTATATCGCGGGAAACACCCGGGGGGTGCGCTCCTTTGGCGGCGTGTATGTATTCACCACCATTGAGCGGGCGCGTTTCCTTGGCGGTATTCCCAACGATAAAGCAAATGCCTTTCTCCTTCAATGGGATCCCAACACCTCCAGGGATCAGATCATTTACCATATCAATACCCATCTGAAAGGGTTGCGTGCCTGGAAAAGCGAGGATCTAACCAGCGCCACTATTTCAGAGGTGCTGAAATCGAGCGGAATTGGTTTTTCCGTTGGGACCCTCATCGTATTTGCTCTGATCACCGGGTTTGTGATTATCGGCCTCACTCTCTACTCCGCCGCCATCGATCGCATAAAAGACTATGGAACCCTCAAGGCTATAGGCGCTACCAACGGCTATATCCGGCGCCTGATCCTGACGCAGGCCATTACCCTGGCCCTGATAGGCTTCGTGCTGGGCTTTGCGCTGGTGCTGGGGTTCAAGAACGGAATTGCCCAGGCCGGGACGTTATTTGAATTCCCGATCTGGCTCCAGGCCGGCTTCTTTGTTATTACGCTGCTGATCGCATTCACCGGTAGTTGGTTTGCCATCCGCCGCATTTCGGGGCTTGAGCCGTCCGCTATTTTCAGGCTCTAACTTCAGATTTGGTTCTTTTACCAGAAACCAGGAAAAACATGAAATACCTTATTCCCATCATACTTATCGCCGGGTTTTCTATCAGCGCCTCCGCCCAGGACACGTTGCTGCTGACCCTCGAAGACGCTTTAACCCGCGGTCTGCAACATAATTACGATCTGCGCAACCAACGGGTGAATATCGATCTGGCGAAAAAAGAGTTCGATAAATTGGGTGCGCGGCGCGCGCCGGTAGTTATTGCAAGCGGGGATCTGCGCACCAACCTGGTTTTGCCTACCACGATTATCCCTGGAGCGGCTTTTGCCAGTCAAGGGCAGGATGCGGAAGACCGCGAGATACGCTTTGGAACTATTTTTAACCTAAGCGGTACGGTCAGTGCCACGTATCCCGTTATCGATCCCGTATTATCCTCTGATCGGGAGATCGCCGGAGTGAAGCAGCGACTGGAAGAAACCATTTTTGAAAAACAAAAGACCAACACCCGTCTGGCCATTGCAGAGGCGTGGTACGATGTGCTGCTCCAACAAGAACAAAGCCGGTTGGCCGCTCAAAAGCAATCCCGTGCCCAGGATCTGCTCGCCATTACCGCCACCAGGCTGGAAGCGGGCGTTGCCCTTCCCAGCGACCTGGAGCGCAGCCGGCTCGACACGGCCAATGCCCGGGCAGCTTGGGAGCAAGCCCAAAATCAGCTGGTTCTAAGCCGCCAAACGCTGGCTTTCCGCACCGGTTTGCCCATGGATACCCCTATTGCCGTGTCGGGGATCACGGTTGCAGGAGTTCCTGATGCACCTTCTGACGCCCAGCCGGAACAACGCTGGGAACTGCGCGAAGAACAACTCCGGCTCGATCTCACCCGTCTGGAAATCGACCGCCTCGGCCAGCAGTATAAGCCGAACCTCAGCTTGTACGGAAGCGCTTCGGTACAGCACCTGAGCGATGATTTTGCCATCTGGCAACGGTGGTTTCCGCTCGTTTTTGCAGGGTTGCAGGCCAATCTAACCCTATTCGACGGCCAACTGAAACGCCGCAACCAGGAAATCGTCCAGCTTCAAGGCCTCCAGCGTCAGCAAAATCTGGAAAGATGGAGGGAAGATATCCGATATGAAATCGCCATCGCCCAGACAGCCCTTCAGAACGCCAGCGTTCAATGGACTAATTACCGGCAGAACCTCGATATCGCCGCCCGCCTGCTCGAATTGGAACGGGAGCGGTATGCCGGCGGGAAAGCGCTCTACAGCGACTACCTCAATGCCGAATACAGCCTTCGCGAAGCAGAAAATAACTTGCTGCGCGGGTGGTATGCCTATCTCACTGCAAAACTAAAATGGGAGAAAGCGGCGGGGGTGTTGTAACGCATTCCAACAGCTCCCTGTCTTGACCCCTTTTCTGGGTTGGTTTAACTTCTTGAACACCTCTTCTATTAGTCATTCAGGAGCAAGCGTTTCCCTTATTTCTATCCCGAAAATCCCTACCTTGCTCCTGATGATGAACCCATCGCCTTGCCTATGATCCGAATGCTTATTGCCGATGACCATCGCCTGGTCATCGATGGAATTAAGTTGATGCTGGAATCCGAAGAAGACATGCAATGCGTTGGAGAAGCCTCCAACGGAAAAGAAGCGCTTTCTATACTGGAAAAAATCCCCGCCGACGTGCTGCTGCTCGACATCAATATGCCGGAAATGGATGGACTGGAATGCAGCCGCCTGGTCAAAGCCCGCTTTCCGAAGGTGAAAATCCTCGTCTTGTCGATGCTCAAAGAAGCCAGCCTGGTGAAGTCGATGCTTCGCAACGGCGCTTCCGGCTTCCTGCTCAAAAACGCGGGCAAAGACGAAGTCATTGAAGCCATCCGGCAGGTCAACGAAGGGAAACAAGCGTTCAGCGAGGAAGTGCTCGAAGCGGTGATGGACAGCTTTTCCTCCAAACCGGCCAAACCCATCTCCAATCCTTTCCCCAAACTCTCCCGCAGGGAAAAACAGATCCTCCAGCTTATCGTGGAGGAAAAAACCACCTCTGAGATCGCCGAAGAACTGTTTATCAGCTTTGGCACGGTAGAAACCCACCGGCGCAACATCCTCATGAAACTCAACGCCCGGAATACTGCCGGGTTGGTCAAAGCGGCTATAGATTACGGCCTCCTCGAATAATTGCAATTGCCCTATGAGAACGATCCTCCTCTGCGCGTTCTTCCTCTTCGCTCTAGCCCTGAATAACGGCCTTCAGGCTCAGGAACCGATCGACAGCCTTCGGCGGGCCGCCCTGAATGCCAGGCAGGATACCCATTTGGTCTGGACGTACCGGCAGCTATTCCGGGAACTTTACGCCCTCGAAGGAAAAGAAAAGGAAGCCCTCGAAGTAGCCCAGAAAGGGCTTTCCCTATGCCGTAAATTGAATTTTGAAACAGGAACTGATCTTTTTCTCTTTTACAACGCTACCGTACTCGACGTTCTGGGGAGAAGCCAGGAAGCGATTCCTTTTTTTGAAGAAGGCCTTGTGTTGAGCCAAAAACGCAAAGACTCCCTGGCCATGGCCGACTATCGCATCAATCTGGGCGTCACCTGGTATCAGCTGGGGGTCTACGACAAAAGCCTGGAAAATTACTTTGCCGCTTTCCAGATCTACGAGGCACTCAACGACCGGGAAAAACTCTCGAAGGTGCTGAACAACATCGGTATCATGTACCTCGAAGAAAAAAACTACGACCGGGCGATCGACATATACCAGAAATCGATCGCTATCAAACAGGACTTAGGCGATTCTTCCGGTCTGGCGGCAACTTACCAAAACCTGGGCTCGGCGTACGACTCCAAAAAAGACGAAGAAAAGGCCATCTCTAATTTGAAGAAAGCCCTTCAAATTTACGAACTGCTTGATCGGCCCCGCGACGCGGCCGGCTGCCGGGTGTCTTTAGGTAAAGCCTACCTCGATTTCGGAAAAACGGCAGAGGCGAAATCCGTTCTCCTGCCCGCTATCCGGTTTTACGAAGCCCAGGCCGATCCGGAATACACTCCCACTGCGTGGGGACTGGTGGGTAAAATTGCCCGGCAGGAAGGGGATTTTACCCAGGCAGAATCCTTTTTTAAAAAAGGGCTGGCGCTGGCGCAATCCTACGACCGAAGAGAAACTATCCTGAGTCTTCTGGAAGAACTCGCCGAAGTGCAGCAAAAATTAAACAAACCAGCCGAGGCCCTCTCTTCCTTCAAAATGGCCTATGCTCTGCGCGACTCGATGACTGAAGAACGCCGCCTGTCGTTGATCAAGGAAATGCAAACCCGTTTTGACGTCATCCAAAAAGATAAGGATCTACAAATCAGCCAAATCGAACTCCGGCAGCGCACCCGCCAGAAAAACAACCTCCTCCTTCTGGCGCTGTTGCTGGGCGTCCTTTCCATCGTTATTTTCTTCGGCTTGCGCGGACGGATGCGCGCCAACAAAAAGATCGCCGCTCAGGAATCCGAAATTCAACGCCAGGAAATCCGTCGCCTCGAACAGGAAAACAAGCTCACTGCCCTTTCTTCCATGCTCGAAGGACAGGAAAAGGAACGCTCCCGCATCGCCAACGACCTCCACGACGGCCTGGGAGGCTTGCTGGCCTCCCTTAAATCGCACATTGGCCGGCTCCTGGAAGGAGGACAAGACGCCGAACTGGCATCCAAAACCAACCGCCTGATCGACGATGCCGCCGGGGAGGTTCGCCGTATCGCCCACAACATGATGCCCAGAGCCCTCGCTTTATCCGGCCTCCCCGGCGCCCTGGAAGACTTGGCTCAGGACCTTCGCAAGCAAGGCCTCGACTGCGACCTGGAGATCATCGGTTTCGACCCTGCACTCCCGCTCGATTCCACCCAGGCGGTGATGATCTACCGCATCGTGCAGGAGCTCAGCCACAATGCCGTCAAGCACGCCGAAGCGACCCACCTTCTTCTGCAATTGCTTCGCCAGGAAGACCGCCTTACGATTATTGTCGAAGACAACGGCCAAGGGTTTGACGTCAAGAACGCGTTACAACAAAAAGGCCTCGGCTTATCCAGTATCGAATCCCGGGTCCAGTTCCTGCAGGGAACCATTGAATGGGACTCCGTGCCCGGGGAAGGCACTACGGTCGTCATTACGGTTGACGGTTGACGTCCCCCCGTCTCCCTGTATTCCCACATTTCTAAAAATCTATGATTTCCAGGATGTTTGGCATGCGCATTCCGGTGAATTTTGCAGTATCCCATCGGATAGGAGGTGCATACTTGTGCTAATCCCAATCCGGCGGCAGGGATTTCGTTTCGCCAAAAACCAAAAACGACAACACATGAGACAACCGGGCTTTTTGAAGTGGGCGCTTTTGCCGCTCGTCCTGGGCGCTATATTAAGTTTTTCAACCCTTGGGGCGCAAAGCTGCGGCGCGCCGGATGTCAGCGACATCAGCAAGTCCTTTTCGACGAATAGAACCATACAGATATCCGTTTTGGTCCATGTGAATCCTTTATCCCCAAAGGACAGCGTTCAGTTGCGGTATAAAAGAAGTTCCGATCCCGATTGGATACCGCTGGAGAAAATTCGGACCGCCCCGATGATTGGGTTCAACAACCACGAATATTGGGATATTAACGCTGAAATAGGCCCCACGAATTATCAATTTCAGGCCCGGGTTCATTGCAATTTTGGGAACCAGTGGAGCCCGTGGTCTGCCATAAAGACCCTGTCTGCCTCCTGCACAGCGGATGACTACTCTTTTGTAAACAACCAGTTCACTTATAATCAATGGCCCGACCGGTTGCGTTTTGGGGTTGGGGAATGGTGCTGCTCCGACCTGTACGAAGGCCGCCTGAGCCTCGACGATGGCAACACCTTCACCGAAGTAGTTCAAAACGATCAGCCCCAACTCGAATTTGGCGGGCTGGCAGAAAACCGGGAGTACCCGTTCAAATTCAGGCTCCAATGTTCGGACGGGAGTTTCTCCGGCTATTCGGACGTGGTGAGAGGGGTGACTACCTGCACCACGCCGGTATATCAAAGCAACTACGCGATCCGGCCGCTGAGCGAAAGCAGCATTGAAGTGTCCTGTACCAAACCAGCCGATCAATTCCAGTTCCGCCTCCGGGAAAGGAATCAAACCACCTGGACTACTTCTCCGGAAAAGACGCAGAACCGCCATACGTTCTCCCAACTGGAACTCGGAAAGAAATACGAAGTGCAGTGCCGGGTCCGCTGTGGGGGGCCCCTGGAAATCTGGACCGACTGGTCGGCCACTACCGTTTATGAGATTCCCTTTTCTTGCCCCATTCCCGGGGTCAACGCCCTCGGCGCCAAGAATATCGACCATTTCGCCGCGACGCTCGAGTGCACCTCCAACCAGCACCAGGACGGCCTCGTGCAGGAACACGTCTTCCGTTACAAACGCCGCGATGAAACGACCTGGACCCAGGAGCGCACCGACAACAACCAGCTTCGCATTCAAGAGCTGCTTGCCGACACCCGATACCAGTTTCAGGTCAAACACAACTGCATTTCCAACGTCGACGGCACGCTGTGGTCCGACACGGCAGCTTTCCGCACGACGTTCTACGATTGCGGGGTGCAGGACAGCTCCATCAATTTCCGCAATATTGGATATACTCAGGCCGATCTGGTGTGTAAGGCTGATGGAAAATACGGCTATTGGTGGCGCTACCGCGAAGTGGGCCGCAGCCAATGGACGGAGTCTGGCCTCGTGGAAACCTCCAACCGTTGGACCGCGCTCGGGCTGCAAGCGGGCACGGAATACGAAGTGCAGCTCCGCATCTGGTGCAACGGAAATTACTCCGACTACACCGGGAGCCGGTTCTTCACGACCAACACCTGCCTGGACCCGGTGGCAACGTACATGTCCGCCCAGGAGCTCACCAACCACACGGCGGTATTTGTCTATGCCGGCGATATCCAAAACGGACTGGAGTGGCAATACCGCAAACTGGGAAATACGAACTGGCTAAAAGTGGAATCCAACCAACAGGAAACCCCCGTGGAAAGCCTGATGGAGGCAGCGGAATACGAGTTCCGGGTGCGCATCCTCTGCCAGATTGGAGACGAAGTTTGGAGCGCGTGGAGCCCCATCGATCATTTTTTCACCCCCTGCGACGTGGCGATCAACCGCATTTCCCACATCACGACTACCTCGGTACGGATCCATTGTTCCTCTGGGGGCGCCACAGGCTACCTTTGCCAGTACCGCAGGTCGGATGGGACTTCCGCGTGGCGGACTACCGGCATTGTCTCCGCCTCGGAATTCGACATCACCGGACTAGCGCCTGATACGGAATACGAATTCCAAGTAAAAGGCATTTGCGCAGGCGAATCCGGCCTGTGGTCGGCGAGCACGTATGCGGCAACCACTGCAGTCCGGGAAGCCGGATGCGCTGAACCAAGAATCAGCGAGCTGTCCGCCAATCCAGTAGGGGTTGCTACAGCGCAGTTGAATTGCGCTATTGGCGGTGTCAGTGCGTATCAATTTCGATACGCCGCCAATGGAATGCCCAACTGGACAGTCACGCCCGAATCGGCGCAGGATTTTGCCTGGTTATCTACGTTATTTCCGAATACGGTTTACCATTTTCAGGGACGGGTACGCTGCAATACGACCGACTGGAGCCCCTGGTCCGACAGCATCCGTTTCCAGACCCTGGTTGCGCCTCCGGTGTACTATAGCAACCGCTGTTTTACCCCTTCGGTCAGTACGCTGTTTGCAACCGATATCCAGTCCGGTAGCGCAGCGCTCAACTGTCTTGTCGGAACGGCGGAGAAGTACCAATTCCGCATCAAACCTACTTCCGGAACGCAATGGGTAACCCTGCCCGAACAAACGACCGGCAGCTACCGGGTAAGCAACCTGATGGAGAATACCTCTTACGATTTCCAATGCCGGGTCTTTTGCAATGGAGACTATGGCCTCTACTCCGGGACCCGGACTTTCCGCACCCCCAGCGCCCAGGTATGCGACGAACCGTATGGGCTGGAGTACCTGGTATTTCCGGTCGGCCAAACCGAGGCAACCCTTCGTTGCCTGAAGGACGCCAAACGGTACGAATTCCGGTACAAAGAGCAAAACGCCTCCTTCTGTATCACCCTGCCTGCCGGTCCGGATTCCACCGTCCAACTGGATAATTTGCTACCGGACCAGGTCTATATTTTTCAGGTGCGCATCCTGTGCCCAAACAACCTGATTAGCCCCTTTTCCAATGCGCGCTTTTTCCGCACGCTTCCGGATTGTACTCCGGCCAGCGCTTCCAGCCTGACAACCCAATCGGTAGGGGCGCATAGCGCTACCCTGGTTTGCGGCGACGACGCTACCGCGTACCAGTTCCGCTACCGGCGCATGGGCGCCACTGCCTGGTCCTATACCCGTCCTGCCGATACCACCCGGGTGCAGCTGGACAGCCTGCTTACCCAAACGACGTATGAATACCAGGTGCTGCTCATCTGCTCCGAGTCCAACGTCAGTAACTGGTCTCCTTCCGCCCAATTTACCACGACCGTGACTACCTCGATAAACGAACGCTCCACTCCGCTCCCATGGAACATCTATCCCAACCCCGTTGTGAACGACCTCCATGTCCAAATCGATCCGTCTTTGGAAGGATGCTTCTTTGAGATCACCGACCTTATGGGGCGGCGGGTTTGGAAGGCAAATTGAATGGAGCCCGGTCGTTTTGAGGAATCTCCGTCTGCTGCCAGGAATGTACGCGATTCGCATCCTTAAGGACGGCCGCACAGATACCCGGAAATTTGTGGTGCAATAAACAGCTATTGCCTGCAAGCCCTGCGCCTTACGCCTCTTACGCCTTTTATTCCTTTTTTCATAAAAACCCAATTGACCATGAAAATCAACCGTTTTTTCTTCCTGGCGCTTCCAATGGCCGTCCTTATCGCGGCCTCCTCCTGTGAAAAGTCGGACCCCGATCCGTGCGAAGGAGTTACCTGCCAAAATGGAGGAACCTGCCTCGAAGGCAAGTGCCAGTGCCCCACGGGCTTTACCGGAACCAACTGCGAGACCCCGGCAACGCCCAAGTCCGTGAAAGTGACCTCCATTTCGATCAAAAAATACCCTGCAACGAAAACCGACGGATCCAAGTGGGATGCCGACGGCAGCGCCCCGGACCTGTATCCGGCAATCTACACCCTCAAAGCCGATAACAAAACGATCGACCAGGTTTTTTGGTCCAGCAATACGTTCTCGGTCAACCCCACTGCGGGGAAATCCGTGGATTTTTCGCTTATCCTGCCCGCGCTTTCCCTAGGTCCGGTTGACAAAACGTTTGCCATCGCGGCTATCGACAAAGACGACCCCGGTGTAGAAGTGGTCGGCACCATCATTTCTTTTACCCTGAACAGCCTGATCGCCGGCCGCCCCGCCACGATCTCCATTGACTGCCCTACCTGCTCTACGGGGTTCGACCTGAAAGTGGAATACCAGTATTAGACGTTAGCGGAAGGGATATTGTGTTGTATTTCTCCATCTTGTTCAGATACTTAATCGAATTCATTTCCGGACGGATCATGTTTGAGTAAAAAATTATGTACCCTGACAATACTCATTGGATTTTATACAGAATTCCTTTTTATTCCCTGGTAAGCTAATAAGCCTTACCGTACACCCGGTGTGAACATGGTTTCTTAATCACGCGTTGAAAGAAACCAGCTATGAGCAAGAGCAGCAAACACCTTGGAATTTACTTTGTACTCCTCTTGGGGGTGTTCATAACCATTCACTATAAGGGTTTTAGTCAAAGAACAACTCCTGAGGCATTGCAATATGCCGGAACCTTCACTTTTCTCGACGGTACGCCGGTTAACTTCGGCGATGCGCAAACGGATGCGTTTTCCTTGACGAATACCGAATTCCCCAATGTGCATGCAGCAGATGCCCGGATAAAAAAAGACAGCCTGTTCCTGTCCTGCCTCCGGCCCGGCAAGCATATCCTGTCCTTTTTGGATCAGGAAATCGCCCGCTTCGACGTCATAGAGTCAGCAGGCAAACTGCAGACCAGCCTGCCAAGCCAATTGCGCCTCCCTTTCAATTACATCGTCCTGGGCGATCCGGGCGACAGGATCCATATTTTTTCAAAAGCGCTCACGCTCCTGGAGACCCTCACCCTGCCCGAAAGCGGCAAAGCCGGGATCAAGTACAGTCCCGCTGATTTTCAGGACAAGTTCATGGCTTATCAGAAAGAGGAACAGTTCCTCGAGCCTTTCGTATTCCGGGAAAACAGACCCGCTGATCTGGGGAAACTGAATACACGGCAGTTCCGGACGGGAAAGCAAACCCTGCAGCCAAAGAAAGGGCTGGTTCACAACCTGACTGATCACGCCTACTACCAGGTGCAGCGCGTCTATTTCTCCGATATGCAACAATCCATCCTTGTCCTTCAGCAATACGACGCCCGTGCAAAAACAGCGGCGCTTTTCCTGTTGAATGTCACCCTCCCCGGGAAAAAAGGTGCGGGCTTACTGGCTCTTGATTACCAGGGCAATCTGGTCTATACGCTTGAAGACGCCACTTATCGGCTGAGCAAAACCGGACAGGCGACTGCGGCGGACGATGCATACGTATCTCCTGCATATCGGTTTCAGGACCAATTCGTGCAAGGCGGCTACTGGATCGTACCGGTATTTGCCGGCGTGCCCATGCCGAAGGGCTCCCATACTCTGACGGTTAGCTGCAAGGGGAAAGAAGAAAACGCTACTTCTTCGGAGACATTCAACGTCACCTTTGATCCGCAACTGCCCAAGTTCTGGCGCATGAATAGCCCTTTCAATACCCGGAAAGATGATACTTATTTCTATTATCCAACGGGAATTGACCCCAAAAGCAAGTTATTGGAAATAACCATCAAGGAATGCCAGATTTCAATAGATGGGAAGGCGGACTTGCCGTATTCCTATATAGATGAAACGCTCCTCAAAGGTATTAGCTATACCGATTGGGACACAGAGGAGCAAAAACAGCAAGTCCTCAAAGCCGCCCGTGAAAATGCCCGGCGCCACATAGGCTTCGGGGGGGAGGGAAGTGCCTGGTTAAATCAACTCAACCTGTTCACCTCGGAGCAAAAACTGGTCAATGGAGAACCGCTGAACATGATTGAAGGCCCTTATCCGGAATTGCGCTACCAGGTCTGGAAGGTCAACGGAGAATATCCCGACCGCAAAGAAGCCGAAAAGCACTGCAAAACTCCCTATCGCACCTCCTCCGGTAAGTACCAGTGCAGGGAAGAGGTGATCGTGAAGATTTGTCCGGATAACTTCTCTGTAAAAATGGTGGATGGCCGGGTCACTACCGATTACGAGGCATTGCAATGTGGTACCGCCACCCCTGTGGAAAATACGGCTCAGGGTGAGGAGATCGTCGTGGAATTCTCCAAAGCGGGATATATCACTGAGACCCGCGCTTTGTCCCTGCGCACCCTGGAGGCAGGTGAAATCCTCTTGAGCGGCCAAGTCCGGGATGATCAGGGGGTAGAACTTGAAGGCGTACAGGTCAAGCTCCGGAAGCTCGACGGCCTGACGCAAACCGACAAGGCGGGGATCTACAACTTGATTGCCAAAGCCCAGGGCAAAGCGCCCCATTCCGAAACCATGGACATCAAGCTGAAAAAGATCGGCATCGAGATCAGTCACGAAGAGCTGGGCATCTATGAAGGGAAACCCTGGGGCATCGTCTCCGACGGCTTCACTACCCTGGAATTGAAGGTCAAGGCCAACGGCATTCGTCCCAATACCGTTTCCGTCAAGCAACCCGAGCTGGGACAGTTCGTGGAAAAGACCATGCTGAAAGTCCCCCTCGTACTGAACGGAGCAGGAGAAGGCTTCATGGAATATGTGCCCCCGGAGTACCTGACGAATGAGCAGCTGAACGTACAGCTACCTTTGAGCGATACCTCTCAGGCCGGAGCTGGCATGGGGCAGAGCCTTTGGGCTGCCGAAGTACCCGTCAGGATTACCTACGAAGACGAACAGGGCAAACCCGGGGTCATGGAATTCCGGATCTACGTCACCCGGCCTCCTGTATTTCTCATCCATGGATTCACCGGCAACGAGACGACATGGGCTGATCTGGGTGTCTTTTTGCGGGCCCGCAAGTTCAATGCGCTTATCTACGAATACTACCAGGGGCCGGTAGATGAATCAACCATTCCCAGGCAGTCCCAAAAACTGGGGCAGTATATCCAGGACGTACGCAAATGCTACAAGACCAATGGATTTTACCAAACCCGGATAGATATCGTGGCGCACAGCATGGGCGGACTCATCAGCCGTCATTATATCAGCAACATGGCTAAATACGGGGAAAAGGCAGGTATTGTTATTCCCTACAATGTCAAACTGTCGCACGACGAGCTGGCCGCCCAGCGCTTTCAAAAGCCCGTGATCATGAACGACGTCCGCAAGCTGATCATGGTGGGTACACCCAACCACGGCTCCTCATTTATTGACGGCACAATCGGGCATTTATGCGCCATTATGGACGACAATCATCAATTGGCCAACGCCCAGCTCCGCTCGAACAGCCCCTTTATCACCGAACTCAATGCAGGCGAACGCGAAGGCCGGCATTTGAGCCCCAATGTGCAATACGCACTGCTGTATGGAATCCGGCGGGTGTCTCCCCTGTATCCGCCCGATGCGCTGGGCAATTATTATGCCGGACAGGCAGCGTTGTTAGAACGCCCGCTGGCCCACGACGACGGGGTTGTAACCATTGAATCTGCCAGACTAAATGGAGTTATTGACTTTCACTTCCCCCAGGAACGGACAATTTATTCCAATTCCACTAAATATCATTTCCACGCGCCCGTGGGCTTTATCCACTCCCCAGCTACCAACTTCGTTTTCCAGGGGGATAAATCCATTACCACCAGCGAGGAGGTTTTTAACAAAGCTACCGAACTCCTGCTCGAAGACATCCCCAGAGCGCCCCTCAAAAATGCCTATGCGCGGATTATCCAGGCTGAAGGAAAAGCCTCCATGCGGTATTTCTCCCACCACGACTGGCAGGCAATAGCTCCCGGCGCCCGTACTCAACTGGAGAATCCCTGGTGTTATTTCCAAACCGGCGAAGGCAGCCTTTCCATCGGGTTCTTTCTGGATGGACGCCATTGGGCCAGTCTGCATTTGCAACCCCATACCGTGCTGCAACTGGAACATGCAGCCCCGGAATTCGTACAGATCTACCTGCAGGAAGGCAAGGCCCGCTTCCGCTCGCGCAAGCAGGGCGGCGGAGGGTTCGAAGTGGTCATGGGTGAAGAAACCGAACAATGGTACACCTTTAATCCCAAAGCCCGGGTCAATGACCTCCAAACCGATTTCATCATCGAAGCAGGCGACGAACTCACCGTGCAGTCTCTTTCCGGTCAGGTCCTGATCAGTATTCCCCAAAAGGAGAAGGGCCAGGCAGCGATCATTGGTTCGGCCGAAGGCAAGCGAATTACCGCCAAAGGGGCGCTGTTGGATTATCCCCTGCCGGCGAGCGGCTGGTGGACGGCCATTGATGCCAGCTACCTGCCCGATGAAACCGCCGAACCGGCTGTTGAAGCGCCCGACACCACCCGCACCAACCTGGCAGCCAACGGCAGCTTTGAAGAAGGTCCCGATTTTTCCCGCTACATCGTCCTGCATCCCGGGGATAGCATTCCCGGCTGGACTGTTGTCGCCGGCACCGTCGATATCACAGATGAAAGCTACCAGCCCTCCGAAGGCAAAAGATCGCTCGACCTGCTGGGAACCACCAGGGTCGGCAGCATCCGGCAAACCATCGCCACGGCACCCGGCCAATACTATCTCGTGCAGTTCGACCTGGCCGGCAACCCGCTTGCTGCCCACACTCAGAAGCTGCTGGAGGTTGCAGCCGCCGGGCAAAGCCGCTCCTTTACCTTTAGCATTGAGGGCAAATCGCCCCAAAATATGGGCTGGGAAACCCGTCGATTCGTGTTTGCCGCCGCTGGCGACTCCACGGCCCTCGTCTTCACCGGTAATGATCCGGAAGGTCCCGGCGGCGCGGGCCCTATGATCGATCACGTCAGAGTCTTCGCGATCAGCGAGGAGGAAGCCCTGCGGATAATGGAAGAAGACCAGCCTATCCAACCCCTCGGTGAGGTCGCCACTGAAGTGAGCACCCCTGTCCTGCCCGTGGGCAGCTTTACTCAGCTGCGCATCCTGGCCAGGAATGACGAAGGCGATCCACTGGTCAGCCCTTACGAAGTGAAGGTGGATCTGGAAAATGCCGAACACCTTGCTTTCATCAACATCAACAGCGCCAACCAGGTGATCGATGCACAGGGCCAGTATGCAGCCCACATCACCATCTCCGAACCCGACCCGCAGCTATACACTTCCCTGAGCGAGATCCCGCTGGAAGCTACTTTCCGCGTACAGCTGATCCACCCAAGGAGCAAAAAGGTGCAATACGATAAAAAGACTACCCTGCCCCTTGGCATGACCCTTCTACATGGCACTACGCTGGGGCCGGATTATCAACCCCGGCAGGAGCCCGTGCCTCCTGAATTCTACGAAACCCGCTATCAGCTCGCCAACCAGAACGATGCCATGGGCAATTTCTACATCCTGTTCAACACCACCTTGTTCGAAGAAGATATCGAACGGTTCCGGCAGCACGCCGATCGGACACAGAAGATCTTCAGCATGGAACAGTTCGATTTTACCTCGAATGGTTGGCCAACTGCTCCGCTCCGCTCCGGTACGTCCTCCCCGACAGCATCCTGCACCAACTGAAGGCAGGCAGGCAGGTGAAGGTCGGCAAGAACGGCTATATCGATCTGCTCAGCCCTCAGGAGCATGAAGGGCGCATCAAGGCCCAGGTGAGCAGGTTTGTAGAGGCCATGCCCCTGGAGGCAGAGGCCAAATCCCGGGTGATCCAGCAGTTGAACCGAATAACCTTCCGCTACAGTTCTGCTGTCCGGTATCCCACCTTTTTCGGGCATTCTGCAGCTCTAGATGCGCTCGAAATGCCCCCCGCCGCTACTTACTGGCGCTCAGAATACCTGCATGGTGAGGAAAATCCCGCTTTCAACGCGATGATGCACCTCATCGGGCATTTCCTTCGGGACGCCATCATCGGGAAGGATCAGCCCGGTTATGATTTCCTGTCAGGCAATTGCCGGGGCCAGGAGGTGGTTTGGACCCACCGGGTAGAAGAAGAAAAGGACCTGTTCGATCCGGCCCGGTATATTTCTTTCCAGGAGGCCGGGGCAGACTTCTTTGCCTACTTGATGATGCGTTTTATCCTCACCCGTGAGCCAGAATTCGTCAATAAATCCTTGTATTTCCATCCGGGATATCTGCAGGAATTCGAAACCGGCGACAAAGCCCGGACAATCAAAGACAAATTCCCGGCCTATGCGGTTCCCGGTGTTCAAACTTCTTACTGGGTAACTTATTACGGTGCTGCTTGCACAGAAGTTCCGGCCCGGGTTTTCGCCGATTTCCTGCTGACCCAATGGTGGTTTACTCAACAGACAGAAAACGGCGAGCCTGCCAGTACCTTCCAGGAATGGCTGCACGCCAGAGCATTTACCCCTCAAACGGAATTTCTGATTCCCGGTCCTGATCCCCGGGATGATGCGCAGACCTGGGGATTAATACCAGCCCGGCAGGCGCGGTTGGTACCCGCTAGCCCAAAAGCCGATGCTGAGGCAGACATAAACGGTCGTTCAGTACGTAACTTCCTCCAAATACCCGCAGTCTATCTGGACACTGGTAAAGTGATCCATATCGCCCGAACAGCCTTTGAATTGTTGCTTCCTGGGTCAGAGGAGTTCAAGCGCATCCGCCTGGAACCCGGCGCCCAATTAAGGCTGGGCACAGATTTTGAGCCAAATCTGGCCTCAGGCGCCTTCCGGTTCCGCAGTGCAGTTGATTTTCGAACGCCCCTGGCAACCTGCCAGGCCAAATCAACCGACTTCCTCGTCCGCCTGGAAGAGGAGGAAACTCTTTTCGAAACCTATAACGGCAGCTTATCTTTGAAAAGCGAGAAGGACGTGGAAGATGTGATGGCCGGCGAAGGTACAAGTGTGAATAAGCGCGGCCGGATCAAAAAGGCAACGCAGCTGAAACAACTGCCGCCTCCAGTCCAGCCGATTAAGCACAGACATCCCTTCCAACTGGACGGGATCTTGCATGAAGTGCCGCAAGGGTACAGGAAATGAATTTAATCACATTCGTTCCTGTACCCCCTCAAAACCCAAAAACCAAAGCAACCTGAAAATGACCGCATCGTCAGGGCAGAACACGTCATTGGCTTGTGTAAATGCTATGGTGTTTTTCAGAAATAACTCCACATTGGATTATTTATTTCCAACGTCAAACCTCTAACGTCTAACCCCTATTCCCAGGTGGATGCCGAACAGCAGATCGGGGAGAGCGGTGACGCCTTCCAGGTATTCGAAAGAGAAAAAGCCGGCGGTTTCTTCGAGCAATTCGGCATCGGGGGGAGGAGAAAACCGGACACGGTGGACGGCCCATCCCAGTCCGATATAAGGTTCTACGATCAATCGCCGGTTGCGGGCGCCGAAAAACAGGGCGCCGGCGCGGGCTGCAAGCCCAACCGTGCGCACTTCGCGCCGGACCTTCAGGATTTCCTGGTATTGCCCTCCCTGGCGCAGCGCGTTTCGGTTGATCCAATTATTCACCGCATGGTACTTCCCTTCTACTCCAATATGGAAAGCGCCGTGCCGCGTTAACCGGTAATAGTACTTCCCTCCTGCCCGCAGCCGGAGCCCGCGATAGGACTCGCCTTTCTCATCGGCGAACACGGGGGAGTCCAAAAAATATCCAACCCCGGCATCTGCGCTGAACCTCGGCGCCAGGCGTATGTCCATAGCCATGGTTGCGGCAGGCTTTGCCGGGTTGATCAGCGCCGTCAGGTTGGTTTTGAAAAGAAGGGCGGGGACGGTTGCCATGGTATCCCCTCCAGGGCTTTGGGCGCTGGAAATGACCGGAAGGATTAATAAAGCAAGGAGGCCGGTTTTCATATTACTTGGCAATGCTTCCGGCTGGCCGGATCGCGGCTATATCGCGAATGTCATAAAGCTGAAAACGGGTTTTCGCCGACACGATCATCGTTTCGTCCCGGATGATCAGGTCGTAAGGATCCTCCAGGGAGAAGGAAAAGGGCGTTGGCTTCAAGGCCTTCGGGTCGGAGATGTCGAATACCTCTACCCGGTCCGATCCCTCATCGCATACCAGGAGGTAATGGTCTTTAATCCCCAGCCCGTTGGGGAGGTTCAGGGGATAGATGCCGATCCGCTCCGGCGCGGTTTTGTCGGTCACATCGTAGACCAGCAGCGCACTCTGGGAGGAGGCGCGGCCGCAGATATTCTCAATGATCTTGATCGTGGAATAGGCGTAACTGCCCTGGACGACTACGGGATCGCAGCCGCCGAAGAAGGCGCCCTGCCGGTCGGACTTGGACAAAATGGCCGGAGCGGCCGGGTTGCCGATATCCAGGATGTACATCGCCGTCCGGGAGCCTAGGAAAATGGTATTTTCGTAGATAAAGATGGTTTCCAGCCCGTAATCCGTAGGCAGGCGATGAATCAATTCCGGATCTCCATCGTCTTTCAAGCGGTAGGTCTGCACTTCGTTTTGATTCAGCGCATACATATAGCTCTTAAACACCGCAAACCGCGTGATGGAGCCGGATTGCCCCGACTGGTCCGCAAAAGCGGATTCGCTGTAACTGCAGGACGAGCCCGCCAACGCCATCCCTGCAAGAAAAAAGAATAGGGTACGCATATCGTTCTATTAGTTTACCGTTTGACACCGGACGTGCTCCAGGGGCGCATCTGCCCAGCCCACTACAGCGCCTTTCGCCGGGTCTACGCATTCAAAGATACCGTTGTAAAGGGGAGGAAACAAGGGGGGAGCAAAAACATCCGTTTTACGGCTGAATTCCCGTATTCGCATCAGATCGCTAATATCCACGGTGACCAGGTCTTTCCAGCTATCTGCATACAGCCGGTTACCTGAAATCGTAAAATCGGTGATAGCGGGGATGCTGAAAAAGGTGAGCGATACGGGATTGAGGGTATCTTTAATATTAAATACATGGATGCCTTTCTTTTGCTCCAGCATAAAAAAGAGGGTATCCCGAAGGAAGATCGTACCGGAAAGCTCAACGGGCTGCGGGGGGAGGTTGCGGATGTTCCCCAATTCGGAAAGCGGCAGATAGACTGGTTTTTTGCCCATGCCGCTCAGGCCTTCGAAATCGTATTTTTCGCAGGAGGAGAGGAGGAGGAACAGGATGGAGGAGAGGACGATGGAGGCGTTTGTTAGTTTCATAGGCCGATGGTTCCCAACTCCACGCCATCGGAATAGGCCACCGGGATGTTCTGATGGTGGAAAGCGGATTTAATGCGCGCATATACTTCGAAGGTGGCCTGCCAGTAATCTTCCGGCCGGATGAAGGGGCGGATGGCCAATTTGAGGGAGTGGCTATCGAACGATTCGATCCCCACCTCGGGTTCCGGATCTTTGAGGATGGCTTCGATTTGGAATAGCTCCTGGAGAATGATTTGGCGAAGTTTGGGAAAACTTTCGCTATAGGGGATGGAGATGCTGAGTTCCAGGCGGATATGGCCTTTTTTGGAGTAGTTGGTCACCACATTTTCCACCACCTTCCCATTGGGGATGATCAGGGTTTTATTGCCGGGGGTGACGATGACGGTGTTAAAGATTTCCACCTCTTCCACCTGCCCGAATTTCCCGTCTACCTCGATCCAATCGCCCACTTTATAGGGGCGGAAGAGGACGATAATGATTCCAGCGGCAAAGTTGCTCAAGCTGCCCTGGAGGGCCAAACCGATAGCAAAGCCCGCAGCCGCCAGTACGGCTACAAACGCTGTGATGTCGACGCCGGCAACAGCTGCTACGGTAAACAAAAGCAACCCCTTCAACCCAATATCCGCCAGGGAACGGGAAAAGGTCAGCAAACTGGAATTCATGCCCATTTGAAGCAAAACCCGTTCCAGCACCCTCGAGAGTTTGTTGGTCAGCTTGAACCCGATTAGCAGCAGGAGTACGGCCAAAGCCAGTTTGGGCAAATATTCCACCGCCATCTCGGCGGCCATGTCCAGGTATTTATTCAATGATTCCATAACGATGTGATAACGATTCAGGTTTAAGACGGTATGCCTCGTCGAGGCCGAAAATAGTATTTTTTGGTTAGACTGCTTTTTGTATTCCAGGCCTCCTCTGCAACCTTTAATTTTTTTTTCTCTCCTTTGTTTTTAAATTCTATTTGGTTCTGCTAAATATTCTCCCTAAACGAGCGGCTAACCTCTTTTTAAAATACCCCATTCCACAAAAATGCTCTTCTACCCGCAACCTCGTTACCTCGTTACCTCGCAACCTCGCAACATCCAATAAAAAACCACCCAACCATGAAAACCCTTTCTACCCTCTTCTTCGCTTTCTGTCTGGTATGGATTCACGCTAGTGCCCAGGAGCCCATGCTTTCGGCAGAAGACTGGAGGTCCGACCTGGCGTTTCTCAAAGAAACCGTGCACAAGGAGTATCCTTTTTTATTCAAAAAAATCACTGCCGTTCAATTTGATTCTGCGGTCAACCAACTTCACCAGGACATCCCGCGTCTTCAGCCCCATGAGATCGTAGCCGGGCTGGCCCGTATAGTGGCTTCGTTCCAGTACGGCCATACCGATATCCGGTGGACGGGTGGGGCGATCAAATTTCATATCATCCCGGTAAGCCTGTACTGGTTCAACGACGGAATCCACGTGGAAGGCATCCACAAAGACTACTCCCAGGCGCTTGGCGCCAAACTGCTCAAAGTGAACGGCGTGCCGGTAGAGGAGGCCTTGAAGGCGGTCCGGCCTTTGCTTCCCGTGGAGAACGAACAATATTTCAAAGGTTATGTACTCGATTTCCTTTGCATCCCGGAAGCTCTTCATGCCCAAAAGGTGACCCAAACCCTTCAAAACGCCATTACGTTCACCCTGGAAAAAGACGGCAAAACGTTTGATCAGACCTTCCCCGCCGTGGAATCGTTCCGGTTCCCGAGAAAGTACAGCCTGATCCAGCCGAATACCGATTGGGTGAGCAGCCGCGATCAAAGCAAAACGCCCTTATACCTGAAAAATCTGGACAAGATCTACTACTACGAGTACCTTCCGGAAACCAAAACGGTTTACGTGCGGCAAAGCCAGATTCAGGACGACCCTTCGGACCCCATTCCCGCGTTTTACAAGCGGGTATTTGATTTTATCGAAAAGAATGAGGTGGATCGCCTGGTGCTCGATGTGCGGCTGAATGGAGGCGGCAATAACTACAAGAACAAAACGATCGTGAAAGAGGTGATCAAATCGAAGATCAACCAGCCGGGCAAGTTTTTTGTGATCATCGGGCGGCGCACGTTTTCGGCCTGCCAAAATCTCGTCAACGAGCTCGACAACTACACCGAGGCCGTTTTCGTAGGCGAACCCACCAGCGAAAACATCAATTTTTACGGGGATAACCGGCAGGTGGTGCTGCCCAAAAGCAAAATCCCCATATTTCTCTCCTTCGCCTGGTGGCAGGATAAACCCCAATGGGAAGACGGCCCCTGGCTGGCCCCTCATGTGGCCGTAGATATGAGTTACGAACAGTACCGCACCAATCAGGACCCGGTCCTGGATGCTGTTTTTAGTTTCACAGGTTCCAACTTCGTCCGAAATCCTATCGGCCATTTGGAGCAGCTATTCAATGAAAGCAAACTGGATCAGGTTAAATCCGAAGCCGCCCGGATGGTCAAAGACCCCGCGTATAAATTTGTTAACTTTGAGGAAGAATTAAATTCCCGGGGCTACGAATTGCTTATTCGGAATCAGTTTCAACCTGCCCTTTTTGTACTCCAGATGAATAGCGAACTCTTTCCCTCAATCCGCCAATGCCTGGGATAGCCTGGGCGAAGCCTACTGGAAGTCCGAGCAAAAAGACAAGGCTATTGAGTGCTATAACAAGGCAATTAACCTGGACCCAAATGGCTCCACCGGAGACCATGCGCGGAACATGTTGAAGGAAATTAACAAACAATAAGACCATGCAAGAAAGCAGAAGAACTTTTTTCAAACATGCCGGCACAGGAGTGGCAGGCGCCTTGGTTTGGTTTAATCCATCAGGGCTCCTCAGTCCCTGGCATGGCTTATCCTCAACGGTTGACCCGATACCCCCTTCGGCAGTCAACGAGTTTGTAAAAGTCGCGCACAGTAACCTGGACCGGCTTAAAGAGATTTTTCGGAATATCCACACATCATAAATGCAGCCTGGGACTGGGGCGACGGCGATTTTGAAAATGCTATCGGCGCGGCAGGGCATATGGGACTTCGGGAAACGGCAGAGTTTCTGGTGGCAAATGGCGCCCGGGCAGACCTCTTTGTTCTGACTATGTTGGGAGAAACAGCATCGTAAAGGCCACGCTGGAACGCTTTCCTAACTTGCTAAACTCCCTGGGGCCACACGGATTTACCCTGCTTCATCACGCAAAGATGGGTGGAGAACCTGCAGAAGTACTTTACCATTTTTTACAGGAAAAGGGGTTGAAGGAACTGCACGTAAAAATTTACAATAAATAAAACCATCCCCAAATTGCTTTGAGTTAAGGGCGCTCCTCTTTTTCCTATGAGGAGCGCCTTACCTGGGCGCCAGGCGACGGGCATGGGCTGCAAGTGCACCGTTCTCCCGTCTACCGTTTCCCGTCTACCGTCTCTTCTCCAGTTCGTCCCGCTTCAGCGTAATCATATTCCCGATGGGCTTGCCATTGCGGTAGGCGATCACGCGCAGGGTGATGGGGCCTTTGGGCAGTTCTACGGGTTGGGCGTATTTGGGGCTGTAGCGGTTGGGCATGGCGCCGTCGATGGTGTAGTAGATATCCAGGCCGGGCATTTCGGCGCTGAGTTCCAGGAGCCATTTGCCGTCCTGGGTGCGGGTTTTGACGATAGGGTCGTAGCAGGCGCGGCTGTAGTTGACCCCGGCTGCGTCGGAGCGATCGAAGTGGGTTTCCATGCGGGAAGCGAACCCTTCCCAGTTTTTGGTTTCCTTCGGCGACCAGTATACTTCGGCCAGGGCCCAGGCGCGGGGGTAGGTCATGTATTCGGCGTGTTTGAGTGTGGCGACTTGTTCCGTCCACAGGTTGCCCTGCCCACCGAGAATGTATTTCGGGTCTACGCCCTCCGGCACCGGCTCAAAGTGGTAGCTTTTGCTCACGCGAAGCCCGGAATAGATGGGCGGGTCGACGGTCTGGTCGCCCTGGTTGTAGTCGAGGTAGGCGTGGGTGGTGGGCGACATCACGACTTCGTGGCCGAGGTGGGCGGCTTCGATCCCGCCTTTGATCCCTCTCCAACTCATGACCGCAGCGCCGGGAGAAATACCGCCTTCCAGGATTTCATCCCACCCGATGAGCTTTTTCCCTTTAGCGGTCAGGATTTTCTCTACGCGGTTCATGAAATAGCCCTGGAGGTCTTCCACATGACGGATGCCCAGTTTTTTCATGAGCGCCTGGCAGCCGGGGTCTTCGGCCCAATAGCCTTTGTAGCACTCGTCGCCGCCCACGTGGATATAAGGCCCTGGGAAGACAGTGGCCACTTCCGTAAACACCTTGTCGAGGAATTCGTACACCTTCTCATCGGAGGGGTTGAGGGCGTTCTCGACGAGCATTTTGAAGGTGCCGTTGCCGTACCAATCCGAGAATTTGGAGCCCGGATTGACCTTTGTATTCGGATCTTTGAGGCAGCTCAATTCGGGATAAGCGGCGATAGCGGCCATGGAATGCCCTGGCACGTCGATTTCCGGTACGATGGTAATAAAGCGTTCCTGGGCATAGCGCACCACGTCGCGAATATCGTCGTGCGTGTAAAAGCCGCCGTAGGTAGCCGGTTCGCCAGGCTTCGGGGCGTCGCGTTCGCCAAAGCGGCCGGCGCGTTCCACCCGCCACGCGCCCACCTGCGTGAGCTTGGGAAGGGATTTGATTTCCACGCGCCACCCGTTATCGTCGGTGAGGTGCCAGTGGAAGGTATTCATCTTGTACCGGGCGATCTGGTCGATATAGGTCATGACGTCCTGCTTGGAAAAAAAGTGGCGGCTCACATCCAGCATGACGCCCCGCCATTTAAACCGGGGATAATCCGCAATCTTCACTGCCGGAATTTGCCAGATGGCGGTCGCGGGCGTTGGACTCTCGATCTCCTTGGGAAAAAGCTGGAGCAGCGTCTGCATGCCATAGAACAGGCCGGCGGGCTGGTTGGCCGAAAGTGTGACACGTTTGGGCGATATGTCCAGCACATAACCTTCGTCGCCGATGCGCACGTCGGGGCTGGCGTTGAGGTTAAGCTGGATAGCGGCAGCCGCGCCAGGAGCGGCTTTAAGCCCCAGGCCGGTAGGCGTATTCAGCTTTTGGACGAGCATTTCTGCTACCCGCCGGCCTTCCGGCTGCGCATAGCCAATGGAGGCGGTTTTGGAAAGCACAAAAACGCCCTTCATCGGCTGGATCTCTACCGGTTCGGGAATAATCTGAATGTTCGTAGGTTGGCTGTTGGTCAGGCAAGCGGCCAGGATGAGCGGGAAGAGTACAACCAGGTTTTTCATCGGTTTCATGCGTTAGGGTAGTAAAAGTCAATAAAAATAACTAAATTAAAGAACAAGAGCGGCGATCCTGGCGGGGAAATTGATGTGCTGAATAACGGGGTCGTTACGCTACTTCTTGAGCGATATAAATCAATTCAAAACACAGGAATGGAAGTACACCTGCTACAGGATATTGTCCTCATTTTGGGGCTGTCGGCCGCAGTTATATTTCTTTTTCAGCGATTGAACCTCCCTACCATACCAGGCTATCTGCTTGCCGGGATCATTGCAGGCCCATCTGGTATGAAGCTGGTCGCCGTGTCTCACGAAGTAGAACAACTTTCGGAGATAGGCGTCATTTTGCTGCTGTTTATTATCGGTATGGAATTCTCTCTGAAAACGTTAAAAGAATTTCGAAAAATTGTCCTGATAGGCGGGGCCTTGCAAACGGGCGGCACGATCCTGGCAGCTTATGGTTCGGCTTTCTTACTTGGATTTCCCTGGCGGGAAGCCGTTTTCCTCGGGTTTCTGGTCGCGCTGAGCAGCACGGCTATCGTACTTAAATCCCTGCAAGAAAGGCATGAACTCCATACCCCGCACGGAAAAGTTGCGCTGTCTATATTGATCTTTCAGGATATTATGGTGGCGCCAATGATTCTGGTTCTTCCCGCGCTGGCGGGAACAGAAGCCGGCAGCGGGGGGGAAGACCTGCTCCTGACTTTTCTGAAAGCCGTTGCCCTTATTGGCGGAGTTTTTGCGGCAGCCCGTTTTGTGATCCCCTCCCTGCTGTTTCAGATCTCCAAAACCAAAAGCAGGGAGTTGTTCATCCTGACCATCGTCGTTCTGTGTTTCACCATT
This sequence comes from Haliscomenobacter sp., assembly GCA_016707205.1. GTDB lineage: Bacteria > Bacteroidota > Bacteroidia > Chitinophagales > Saprospiraceae > JADJPL01. The sequence goes on from JADJHZ010000002.1 coordinate 653,148, forward strand.
GCCTGGGCTTCGCATGCGGTAGGGCTTTCTCTTGCGCTGGGCGCCTTCGCGGCAGGGCTTGCTATTTCGGAGTCGGATTACAGTCACCAGGCAACCGGCGTGGTCATCCCCTTTCAGGAGGTATTTGCGAGCTTTTTCTTTGTTTCCATCGGATTACTGGCCGACGTATCGTTCATCGGGCAGCATCTGGGAACGATTATCGGCTTAACGCTGGCGGTTATTATGGTGAAAATGATCTTGTCGGGAGCTTCGGTGAAAGCCCTGGGGTTTCCATGGCGCACGGCGCTTCTTTCCGGGTTTTTGCTATTTCAGATCGGCGAGTTTTCGTTTGTGCTTTCCGGTAGCGGCCTTCAATTGGGCCTGATCTCGGGGGAAACCTATCAGTATTTTTTGTCTGTTTCCATTCTGACGATGACGCTGACGCCCTTTGGCATCCAGCTGTCGCACGTTTTGGCGGGGAAATTCAAGCATTCCTCCGCTTCAGGCACATTTGCAGGGGCTGCCGTTTCCGTCAAAGACCTGCACGATCACCTGGTCATTATCGGAATGGGAGTTGGCGGAAAAAACGTGGCCAAAGCCGCCCGATTGGCTAATATTCCTTACCTGGTCCTGGAAGCGGATCCGGGTATTGTTCGTCTCGAAACGTCCAATGGAGAGCCTATTCATTTCGGCGACGGCACCCTGCCCTCGATGCTCAAGCTGGTTGGAGTTCCGACAGCCCGGGTCGTTGTGATTACTATCTCCGACCCCAAAGGCGTCCAAAGTATGGTTTCCAGCATCCGGTCTATTTCTTCTTCCGTCCATATCATCACGCGGGTTAAATATGTGCAGGAAGGCAACGAGACGCTCCGGCGGGGCGCCAATGAAGCCATCCCGGAGGAGTTTGAATCCTCTATCGCTATTTTTAGCCGGGTCCTTCACCGGTATTTAGTGCCTGAAAACCAAATTCAGACCTATGCCGACGAGGTAAGAGCCAATAATTATGAAATGCTCGGCAGCAGGAAGCACCAGGTTCTTTCGCCGCTCCCGTATATGGATATTCCGCAACTGAATATTTCCTGCGTAAAAGCCGGTCCGAGGAAGAACGAGATCATCGGCAAAACCTTGCGGGAGGCGGACATCCGCAACAAGTTTGGGGTCAATCTGCTCGCGGTCGAACGCGACGGCCAATACCTCGGGGATATTCATCCGGATGTCTGCCTTTTGCCAAACGACCTGTTGTTCCTTGCCGGAACGATAGCGGATATTAACCATTTTCAACAAAAAATCGAACTATGAAAAAGTGGTCTTTGTGGATGGCGATGCTGGGATCGCTGGTTTTTACCTTCTGCGAAAAAGCGCCGGAGCAGCAGCGCACGGCGCTTTCGCCAAGCAGGAAATACAGCTATTCCGAAGAGGAAATCGATTCCTTCCCTTTCAAAGAACGCATTTACGTTCCCATCTACTCCGATATTTACCACATGAGCGGGGAGAACCGCTTTCTGCTTACCGCTACGCTCAGCCTGCGGAATACCAGCCCGACCGATTCGGTATTCGTGGGCAGGGTCCATTATTACGACTCCCACGGAGCCATGATCCGGAAATACCTCGAAAAGGCTATTGTCTTGGCGCCTCTCGAAGCGGCGGAGTTTGTGGTCGAACAAAAAGAGAAGAAAGGGGGCGCGGGCGCCAGCTTTCTTTTGGAGTGGGGCGCCCGGCGGCCGGTTTCCAGGCCCGTTTTCCAGGCGATTATGATCGGAACGGCGCACTCCCAGGGGATTTCTTTTACGACGGAGGGGGTCGTAGTTGAATCCAATCTCGATGCCTCACCGAGGTAGGCTTGTCTCAAAAGAGCCAATTTAAACAGGGAGCGGGGAGCAGGCATCCCACTTACCAACCTACCTACTCAACCACTCAACCGCTTACCCCCCCAACCACCAACCACTCCCAAAAAAGCCAACATCAGAAAAAAATTTCCTCCACCTCTTGACAGGCACGCAAATTTTATATTTATTTGCAATTAAAATAGTTTCATTTGCAACTAAATCAAATGACCGACCACCGCATCGAACAACAGTACGCGTTTCTCATGGAGCAGATCATCAAGCGGTACCGGCAGGCCGCAGCGCACGCGCTCAACGCGCATCAGGCGGGGATCAGCGTCGACCAGTGGGTGGTTCTTAAACAAATCAGCGAACACCACGGCTGCAGCCAGGTGGAGATCGCCCTTTCCACCGTGAAAGACGCCCCTACTACGACCCGGATCATCGATCAGCTCACGAAAAAAGAGCTGATCGGCAAACAACTGGATCCCTCCGACCGGCGCCGGTATATGGTGTTCGTCACCCCGAAAGGCCAGCGCCTGATCGAACGCCTGCTCCCGGTGGTACGCGAATACCGCAAGATCGCCGTGCGCGATTTTACCTCCCAGGAAATGGATCTCTTGCAGGGATTGCTTCACCGGATGGTCGGGAACCTGGGGGATTAATTTTTTTACCCTGATAATTGCAAATGAAACTATTTTAATTTAAACTAATTAAATCACCCGACTTTTTTTCATTTTCAACCCGACTGTTATGATGAAGCGATCTCTTTTTCTGGCCGCCCTTACGCTGTTTTGCATCGGCATGGCCTCTTGTTCTGCCGCGGCCCAGCAGGGCATTGATGCGGCGGAGAAACAAACCGTGATTGACAGCCTGAGCGCGATGCTGGAGGAAACCTACGTGTTTCCGGACGTGGCCAAGCGGATGTCGGCCGATCTGAAGCAACGGCTGAAATCCGGCGGCTATCAGTCTATCAACGACGCCGTGCTGTTTGCCGACCGGCTCACGCAGGACCTCCAGGCCATCAGCCACGACAAGCACCTGCGGGTGAACTTCAACCCCGCTCAGGCCCGGGCCATGCGCCAACCGCCCGCCGACGGGCAGGAGCGCCAGGGGCCTCCGGCAGAGTACCTCAGCGAACTGCGCAGGAACAATTTCGGATTTAAAGAAGTCAAGATTCTGGAAGGCAACGTGGGCTACCTCGACCTCCGGGGCTTCAACCCCGCTTCGTTGGCGGGCGAAACCGCTGCTGCCGTGATGAATTACTTCTCCAACGCCGACGGGATCATCTTCGATCTGCGGCAAAACGGGGGCGGCGATCCCGGCATGATCCAGCTCCTCACCAGCTACCTGTATGCGGAAGGCGACGAAATCCATCTCAACAACTTTTACTACCGTCCCGCCGACGAAATCACCCAAACCTGGACGCTGCCCTATGTGCCGGGCAAGCGCAACCCCAACGCCAAGGTGTACGTGCTCACGAGCAGTTTCACCTTCTCAGCCGCAGAAGAATTCACCTACAACCTGAAGAACCTCCAGCGGGCGACCATTGTCGGTGAAACCACCGGCGGCGGCGCCCACCCTGGGGGGACCCGCCCGGTGGCGGACCGCTTTGTGGCCTTTGTGCCCATCGGCCGGGCCATCAACCCGATCTCCAAAACCAACTGGGAAGGCACGGGCGTGGAACCCGACGTGAAGACGCCCGCAGAAAAAGCCCTGGAAACGGCTCACCTCCTGGCCCTCGAAGACCTCCAGAAAAGCGCCAAAGACGAGCAAGCGAAAGGGTACTTCGAATGGAATGCCGCTTTCCTCAAAGCGCAGCTGACGCCCGTTGCCGTGCCTGCCCAACAACTGCAGGCCTTCGCCGGGAGCTACGGCGAAAGATCCCTGATTTTTGAGAGCGGCAAACTCTACTACCAGCGCGTTGGCCGCCCGAAAATGGAACTCTACCCCCTCAATGCAACCACCTTCGCTCCGGTAGGCCGCACCGATTTCCGCATTGGGATCGAACAGCAGAACGGCAACGTATCCGCGATGCTGTTCCAGTACAGCGACGGCCGCAACGAGCGCAACGAACGGACCAAGGCTTAGTTGCGCGTTAAGACTTTTCGCTCCTTTAAATCATACCGGTCCCCGGCCCGAAGGAAGTAAAACCGCTTCCCGGGGTCGGGGATCTTTTTGAGGTCGCTGCCTTCCCGCGACCAGAACTTGCCGTCGTACATGAGCACGAAGCTGCGGCCGATGACGTCGAATTGGTCGCCCTGCACCACGATGGCGGTGCTCTCGTCGATACCGATGCCGAGCAGCTCGGGGTGGACTTCCATAACCTCAAAAAGGTCGAACTGCCGGTTGCGCACCAGCACGTGTTGGTCGACGGCAACGTTTCTGAGGTAGCCAAACCCGGTCTGGTGGTCGCCCATCATGACCTGGTTGTTTTTGGAGTCGCCCCGCACCAGGTAGGAGCCCTGGATGGTCGCGCCGGCGGAAGAGCCGCCGATGACGCCGCCCCGCTCCAGAACGTTTCGGAAAAGCGCCTCGCAAAGCGTGCCCCCATAGGCATCGACCAGCCGCCACTGCCTGCCGCCGCCAAACCACACGCCTTTGGCGTTCACCAGGTGCTGGTAAAACGTGTCCGTATTGGCCACGGCTTTGTCGTAGGTATGAAGGGTATACACGTTTCGGGCGCCCCGGTCGGTGAGGAATTTGCCCACGTTTTGGTCGTAAGCAGGCTCTCCGCCCGCCGTTGGGATGACGACGATGGGGGCATCGGGCCCTCCCGCCAACTCGATAAACCGCTTGACGATGGTGTCGGGCAGGGCGCCGCCGCCTACTACCACAAGCGAGCCGCGCGCAGGGCCTACTACGGGCCCCTCTGCGACGGATTGGGCGGCGAGATACCCCGCGCTGCCGAAGAAAAGAAGAAGAAAGAGGGTGTGCAATCGTGCCATGAAAACCGTATTTTTGGAAAAAGAAAAAATCCATTGAACCCGCTTCTCCCCTTTTTTGCAGCACAAGGCTTTGGCGAAACCGAAGCGGAGGCCATCGCCGGGGCTTTCGCTTTGAAAGCCCTGGAGAAAGGTAGCTTTTTTGTAGAAGAAGGCAAAACAAGCGGCAGGACATTACAAGGACCCCGTTTTCGGGTTTGGGCAAGCCGGAACCATTGAAATATAAATATAAGGGGTTCTGGTCGAGAAGGATCAACGAAGCACATCGGTTGATTTACCAGGTGGCCGTTGAGGAGATTCTCATCGCGAAATGCAGGTTCCATTATGATTGAAAGGAAAAAGGCATTGCCCACTGTTTTTTACCTGATCTTGCCTTTTTGAGCCCAAAACGCTTGGACCCGTTGCTCTTTTCCCCGTATCTTAGGGGAGCAAAAACCGAAAGACCTACGCGGGTGCAAGCAAAATAAAACGTAAATGAACGTGAAAAAGCAGGATGTCGTTTCCTTTTTCAGGGAGATCGTGATTGTGATCATTGGGATACTGATCGCCTTATCCATTGACAATTGGAATGAAAACAGAAACAATGAAAAATATATTGATAAAGCGCTTTTTGCAATTGAGGAAGAAATTAAACTGAATAAAACGGACATGCATAGAATAGTGCAAAGGCACAAAGAGACAATAGACGCTGTTGCTATGCACCTTAACAATGATAAAATATCGTTAAGACAAATTATTGAAAATTCCAGGGGGTTTCAAATTGCTGAACTGAAGAATATCGGACTTAGGTTTTTCATTTCAAACAAAGCGGAATTGATCGACTATGAGATCATATCAAGTCTTTCAGAAATTGAATTCCTGAGCGAGGCGGTTAAAATGAAGACGGAAAGGTTGCTGAATTATCTGTATGACAATATGGAAAATACAAATGAACCAGCTAAAAATAAATTTGTAATTTATCTGGCTGATGTAGTAGAAAGCGAAAATGGATTACTGGGTTTGTATGATGATTTTTTAAACAAACAAAAGAAGCCAGCCAACCGCCAAGTGCAAAACGGCAAGTAAGGCGGTGCGCCTCACCTGCGTGTGCACGAACCGTGAGGAACTCAATGGCCCCCGCGCCGCATTTTTTAAAACTACTCTACCAACCCGCATTTGGCGCCTTTGCATAGCCGCCCAAGCCAACCCGCAGCCCAGGCTTTGCTTAAGCGTCAAACTCCACCGCCCTACCCCAAAATCAGGTTTTGTATCAACCTGGTCAGGTTGAAGCTGACTTGTTTACTACGCACACGCAGAGAGACGCAGCGCCGGTGGCGCTAGATTTGGTCAAGGTGCGCGCGGTCTTCGCCGCTTTCGGGCACAAAACGGTGTGGTGAAAACGGGAAATTACTCCCCTTTTTTGCCTGCCGCTGTCTTTTTCAGCCCGTGCTCCTAAATTGCCACCTTCGGGTAGCTGCCAGCTGTCAGCGGTCATTGCAGAGCGACACCCAAACCGACAATTGGATAAAAAACCTCAAAGACAATTAGAACAATGAAAAATTATTTTTTACAAACGCACGTTTTTACTTTCCTGACAATATTACTTTTTGGCACTGCCTGCAACGGACCAGCTAAAAAAGATTTGCCAAAAGAAACGGAACATCCTAAACTTATAAAAAGCATAGGAAATGGCAATGTTCAATGTGGTCTGCAGGACAAAGCAGGTAACCTTTGGTTTGGAACCTCATATAATGGGCTTTATAAATATGACGGAAAATCATTTCGTCAATTTTTGGTGGCCGATGGATTAAACAGTAATTCTATCAACGACATCCTGGAAGACAAGGATGGTAAAATTTGGATTGGTACTAAAGTTGGAGTTTGTCTTTACGATGGTAAAACATTTGCTAATATTCAGATTCCTATACCCAAAAACCTACCGCCGAACAAAAATAAGTTTTATCAAACGCGAATTGTGCATGATATTATGCAAGACAAAGCGGGGAAACTATGGTTCGTAACAATAGATGGTGTTTATATCTACGATGGCAAATCCTTTACTCTGTTTATAATTGATGAAGCCGCAAATGGCTTTATGAGCAGTAACGATAAAGTGGAACGTATTTTAGAAGATAAAGCAGGGAACATTTGGTTTGGTGGACGAACCAACGAAGGTGTTTTTCGTTACGATGGAAAATCTATAACCAACTTTAAACTAAAAGAAATAACGCTTCAATTCGAGTCGAGACGAGTCGGTCATAATTGGGCTTGGCCTCAATTGCAGGACAAAAACGGGAATATTTGGTTCAGCAATTGGGGCGGAGCCTACCGTTATGATGGAAAAACATTTACAAGTTTTACAAAAAGCGATGGTTTGGCAGGTTATAATGGTCTGGTTGCGAAGATTATAGAAGACAAAAACGGCAACCTTTTGTTTGGCGGCGATGGTGGTCTTTCCCGTTACGATGGAAAATCATTCACCTGTTTTAAAGATGGCCTAATCAATCCCTGGATTTGGTCAATTTTTGAAGATACAAGTGGAAATCTTTGGGTGGGTACGAGAGAAACAGGTCTCTACCTTTTTGATGGAAAAACATTTATTGATTATTCAGAATATAAACAGTAGCCTGTAACGGACTAACAAAATTTGCAACAAAAAAAAGGGAACAAAAGCAACGAACCGCTAACACGGGTTTGGCAAAAGTGACGGCTCAGTGCTCCGCAGACACATTTGTGGCTAGAAGGTATCTCAAAACTGCAAGAATTCTGCTCAATCCATCGTTGGCCCACAAGGTTCCCCTCCTTCAGAGGGGTTAGAGGAGGCCGCCCACACCCTGGAAAGAGGTTTGAGATAGCTTCTAATCAAAATTTGGTTCTCCGTATCAACATTTGGTGTGAAAATCGCCACCTTCGCCAAGCCCGAAACCGTCAGGAATTCAATGCCCCCCGCAGCGCCAAACTTCACCGCCCTACCCTAAAATCATTTTTTGTATCAACCTGGTCAGGTTGAAGCTGACTTTTTTACTACGATAGATGAATAATATTAATTATTATTCGTATCATTGTTGTCAGGTTAAAGCTGACTTTTAAACTATGAAGAATAAGTATATATCAACGCAGTCCAATGAGATTCTGACCCATTTCCATCAGAGGAATAGGGATTGCTTTGATTATTCGGAAGCGAAGAAAGCACTTCCTGCTTCAAGTCAAAGCGCTTTAAAGGAACTGTTAAGCGATATGGTCAAGAGAGGGCTTCTGATGAGGTTGAAGAAGGGGTTGTACCATATCATACCCTATGAGCAAGAAGCGAGCAGTTTCATGCCTGATTGGCATTTGCTGGCGGAGCATTTGTCTGATGGAACGGAGCACTATATTGGTTACTACTCTGCCCTACAGATCCATAACCTGATTACCCAACCTTCCCTGAAAGAGCAAATAGTTGTTGCCAAACAAATTCGGCCTTCAACCCTAAAAATCAAGGATGTCACCTTCCAATTCATCTACCATAATGCGGATCACTTCTTTGGTTCGAAAAAAATTTGGATTGATAGCTTCAACAGGGTGATGTGTTCGGATCTTGAAAAAACATTCATCGACTGTTTGTTCAAGCCGGACTATGCCGGAGGTATTGCGGAAGTTGCCAGAGCGATTTACTCATCAAAAGAAAAATCCAATACGACAAGCTTCTTGAATACACGCAGCGATTCAAATCGCAAGCAGTTATTAAACGATTGGGCTTCATCCTTGAAACCCTGGATATAAAATCAGGTATTACAAAACAACTCCAGAGAGTCAAAACAGCCTCCTACGTCCTGCTCGATACCGAACTCCCGAAATCCGGTAAAATGATAAGCCGATGGAGTATTCAGCAAAACCTGGAGACGGAAACCATTAAATCAGCAATCTATACATGATTAAGCCGGGGGAAATACAGAACAAAGCGCGTGCGGTTGGTGTGAGGGACCAGCAAATTGAAAAAGACTATATCCTCTCCTGGATCCTGCAAGGTATTGCTGCGCATAAACGCCTATCCATATCCATAGTTTTTAAAGGAGGAACGGTATTGAAGAAGGTCTATTTTGAAAATTACCGTTTTTCGGAAGACCTTGATTTCACCCTTCTTGATAATGACATTTCGAATGAACAAATTTTCGAATGGTTTGCCGAAGTATTTGAATACGTCAAAGAGAAAGCGAATATTCCACTTGAAATTATTGACAATAACGAGCACGAAGATGGCGGAATAAATTTTTACATCAACTTTGTAGGCCCTCTTGGTGGGGTTGGCGCCAACAAAAAAGTCAAGGTCGATATCTCAAGGAGGGAATCTTTGGCTTTCACGCCTGTTATGCAAAAAGTGTTTCTGGACTACTCAGACCAGGAAGCACACCAACTCCTCTGCTACGCCCTTGAGGAGGTCTTGGTAGAAAAAATGAGATCTATTATGCAACGCATGCAGGCGCGGGATTTCTACGACATCTGGTATTTGCTGGAAATTCATGAAATGGATGTTGATTTTTACTTGGCTGAGTTTAGGAACAAATGTGAAAGTAAAGACATTGACCCGAATGATTTTCAAAGTAAGCTTGAGCAGCGCTTACCACAATACAAAGGACGGTGGAAAACATCTATGGCAGATCAGATTAAAAACTTGCCCGATTTTGACCAGGTGGAACGTGAAGTGAAAAAACGCATTAAGAAATTGAATCTATGATGCAAAAACAACTAGATCGCATCTTCCGCCCCCCCTCCATCGAAAATCAGGAGTAACAACTCCAAAAGGAGAGCAGGCCGAGCGTATCGCGGTTGCGGAACCAGGAGAGGAAGGTTTTTTGCCGCGCCCATACCCTCCACCCAAATCACTACCTTTACGAAGCCCCAGGGAGAGCACAACATGGGTTTGTGGCGAACTCCATAGGTAGGCTCTCCCTGCGCTTTTTGAAATGAACCAATACGCCCGTTTCGCAACCCAAAGACGATACCAAAATAAGAAACCAAATAGACAAGCGCCCGTCTGGAAAATCTTGCAACATGCGTCCACGTTAACCGGCGCCCTGGTCATTGCGGTTGCCCTCGTTAACCTACCCGCCGGCAAGACCGAAAAAGCGCCTATACCCAGGACGTACTGGGCAGTTGTTGCCGGGCTGACGTTGGCCATCCTGGCCGCCGGGCTATGCAGCGGCCTGGAATGGAGGTAATATGGCCACCTGGTTGTGACAAAGATTTCCGCAGGGCTCATTTCACTTACCATTACGCCCTGGCTAATCCGAACGAAAAAAGGATAACCGCCGCTATCGGGCGCCAAACGGTGTGGTAAAACCGGACCTTGCCCGCCTTCTTTGCTTGCCGCTGCCTTTTTGAGCCGGTACTCCTTTGACTGTTTGCCCTTTTTGCCTTACCTTAGGGAAGCAAAAACCGAAAGGCTAAGCGAGTACGTTTTTCATAAGCTAAACCACAACCGATGCTGCGCTGCTACGTGTCCTTCGCATCTTGTTACCGTCCGCCGGGGTCTTCGGCGGGGATGAAGGGTTTTCTGAGACTTTTTTGGGGGAAGAGCGGGCCAGATTTGGAAGGGGCAAGGTGTGTCTGTGCGTTAAGGGCATTTGGGTGGCAAAATAAGGGGGATAAGGAATATAGCCGCAACTTGGGATAGACTAAGTTATGGCGAAATAGTTAGGGTTTACTTTGTTGAATTAAGTGGGGTGAAACGAGGGGAAATAGGGGAAAACCCGCACAGATAAGTGATATAGGCGCAATTGCAGGCAACAAAGTAGTGGTGAACTACTTCGGGTTTTGCTTGGGCGGTGTTGCGTCAATACAATAGTTAGCCACAAGAAGAAAATGTAAAAATGAAATTCAATAAATATATATGGGAATTGTACATGAGTTCCGAAACTGGAAAGAGAACCATAGAGGATAGTAAGCCATTCAAGGAAATTCCTAACTCCGAAGAGTTTTTATTGGTATTTGAAGAAGATGAGGTTGAAAGAATAAAGCAGAGTGGACAATTGGATTTTTTACATGAGGGCAAGGTTAATATACTAAAAATATATTATAATCATTTCAGTCAAAAGCCCTTTTTTATTGAGAAAGCAGATGAACTGTTTAGCCAATGGATAAATGAGGGTGTAAATTTTGCTGGAATAGATATTTTAAAAAAAGAGGAGGATTCTCAATGGTGGGCAGATATAGAGTACATATCCAATGCCCTGTATGTTTGTTTTCCTGAATTCTTTTTTCCTTACTTTTTCCAGCATAAATTTGATGAGTTTTCTGCTATATGCGAAGAGTATAATATAGCCCTCCCAGAAATTCCAAAGAAAAGGCATCGTCGAGAGCGTACTACATACTACTTGGATATTTGCAGAATTTTACATGAATTCAGAACAAACAATGAGTTGTCACCGGAGGAATTGATTGCATTTATATACGATTTTGCCCCAAAGTCATTGTCCATTAAAAATATGGAAAATGGCTCCTTGTCGGAACCATCAAAAGTTTGGTATGTCGGAGGGGGCAAGACTGATTTTGATTTTTTGGACGGTGCAGAGTCAGATGAAACAAGTTTTTGGCAATCTAACTTGGATACCCGTATTGGGGACATAATTATAATGTATTGTTGGTCTCCAAGAAGTTACATTCATTCAGTTTGGCGAGCAGTCAATGATGGTTTTATAGACCCATTTTTTTACTACCATAGCCTCACCTATATATCTAACCCCATCAGGGTGCCACCTATCGCCTTTCACGAAATAAAAAGTAATTCAGTATTAGCAAAGTCTCCAATCGTTAAAAATAACTTTCAAGGAGTGAATGGCTACCCAGTAACCCAAGAGGAATATAATGAAATGCTCAAACTATGGGCGGAAAAAGGAATGAACATATCCACCTTGCCCAAAATTGAAGGAATAACTTATTTATCCGAAGATATTATTTTAAGAGATGAAAGAGATATTGAAGTACATTTAATTGAACCACTATTGCATAAATTAAAATACAATTCGACAGACTGGATTCGGCAGATGCCGATAAGGATGGGGCGTGGCGAAAGGAATTATCCCGACTATTGTTTTGGGGCAGTCACCACGAGAGGAGAAGAGAGTGCCAAAATGCTAATTGAGGCGAAATATTCAATTAAAAACAGGAAAATGCTCTCAGATGCCTACTTTCAAGCAAAATCATACGCCATAAGATTACAAGCAGATAAATTTGTTGTGGCTTCAAAAGAAGGACTTTGGATTTATAACCAACAGAACGGAAAATTTGAATTAGAAAAAAGTGTATTCTATACATGGAATGATTTAGGGAATGCCGACAAATTATTTGAACTATCTAAAATGATTGGAAAAAAACTTAAAAATAAATAATGTGGCTAACAATGCATGGTCGCCTATGCTGCCCAAGCCCAACCCGCAAAGCCAACGCAGGGCAGCACAGCGTCCATGCTCACGTTCGATAACATGGTAAAAAATGACAACCCAACAATTCATACAAAACATCCGAGACCTCATTGCGAAGGATGATTTAACCACCGCCATAGCCGGGTTAAAGGAACTGTTGGACCATACGCCCCGGTTGAATGAGGTACTGCAACAATCCGGGCGGTTTGAAAACATCCAAAAACAGATTCGATTGGGTACGGTGAGCCACTCCGAGGCGAATTTGACCCAGAACCAAATCCGCCTCGGGCTGCTCGATCTGGTTTCGGAAATGGAACAACAGGATAAAACAGCTACCATGCGCGCGGAAATCGAACGTGCCATTTCCATTGTCAATAGCAAAAATGTGGTTATTGGCTCGACCATTTCGGCGGGTGGGAATGTCCACGTCGGCGACGCAATAGCACAAAATTTTCATCCTGAGTCAACCCACTCATTTAATATGGCAAATCAACGAAAAGCAATCTGGTTAACTGTGCTTATTACCATCCTCGGTGTGATAATCGGTTTTTTAGGCGAACTCATGCCCGATGCTGTCAAAAAGGAAATCGAGGCGTTTGTTTCTTCCTCTGGCATATCATTCAAGACCGCTTGGTATTCCATCACAGGCTTCATCGTTTTGTTGTTTACCGGGCTTGTTTGGAAGGAGGCATCGAAAGACAGCCCCTCCCCGGAGCAACGCCAAGGAACAACAGGACGAAATGTCCACCAGCAGGGCGACAAATCCATTTATATTGAAAAAAACGACGGCCCTATCAACATTCAATAACAACCCATGGAAGAAATAAAAGTCGCCCAATATGGAGAAAAATCTGTGTATTTTGAGCAAAATACCGGCCAAATCACTATCCACTCAAATGGTGAAGTAAAAATAATCAATCCCTCAAGCAGTGAGGGGATGGATTTGTTGCGCCAAGAATTGGGAGCGGGTATCAGCGAAATATTGGCCGCTATAAAAAAATTCGCTCTTGTTAATGCTGTGCCCCACCAACTCACCACCCCCGGCGCCGCCGTCCCCGAAGGCTTCATCGGGCGCGAGCGGGAACTCGACGGCATCCACACACGCCTCCACGCCGGGGGAAATGCCCTCGCCCTCGTGAATGCCGAAGGCGGTATGGGCAAAACGACCCTCGCCGCCGCCTATTGGAAGCGTTTTAGCAGCGAATACCAACACCTCGCCTGGCTTTTTTGCGAAAAGGGGATTCTGGAAGCCATGCGCAGCTACCTTCCGGAACCGCTCGGACTCCGCGAAAAAATGAACGAAGTGGCCGCCGATACCGACAAACAAATGCGCCTGATCATCAGCACCATGGCCAACCTGCCCAAAACTGCCTGCTGGTTTTGGACAACGCCAACGAACCCGCGCACATTCAAGGGTTTGAACGGGATTGCGCAGGGCTGGGCTGGCACGTGCTGATCACTTCCCGCTGCGCCGGCGTGCTGACCGATGCCGGCGCCGAATATCCCATCCGAAGCCTCCCGCCCGACGAAGCCAAACAGCTTTTCCGCAGCCACTACGACGAAAAAACGCCCGCATTTGAGGCCCTGCTCGACCGATTCCTGCTCGCAGTGGGGCACAACACCCTCTGCATCGAAGTGTTCAGCAAAACCCTGCGCGAAGGTTCGGGGGGCTGGGGCAATTTGGATTTTGAAAAACTGCTCCAAAAACTCGAAGTAAACGGGCTGAAATTGGGCGCCGACAGTTTCGAGATCAAAACCCACTGGACACAAAACCTCCGCTCCGAAGCTGCCAACAGCGACCAGATCATACAAGCACTTTACGACGTGAGCCGCTTAACAGATGAAGCAGGCGAACTGCTGGCCCGCTTCTGTCTGTTGCCCGCCGCAAGCCACGAAGCCGCGGTATTGATCGCCTTGCTCGCGCCCGACGACAAACAGGGCCTGAAACGCGGCTTGGACCAACTCGCCCAGAAAGGCTGGTTGAGCGCCGAAGCCAACACCTATCGGGTCAGCCCGGTCGTGCAAAAAATAGTGCTCCACCAATACGCCGACCGCCGCTGGGCATTGGGCGAGGACCTGGTGGCGCGGCTGAACGGTATTTTTGAAACAGAAGGCCGCCACTCCAAAAACATCGAAACCGCAAAGCCTTTTGCTGAACTGGCGCCCGGTTTGGTGGATAATTTGGCAACGGCAAATCCAGGCATTATTATGCTTTTTGATCGCCTCTGGGTCTATCATACCGCCACAGGCAACCTCGCAAAGGCCATTCAGACCGCCGAAAAAATGGGCGAAATCAGCAACAACTATGGCGACAAAAACGGCTTGGCCATTTCGTACTCCAAACTCGGCGAGACGCACAGGGCTTTGGGCAATTTGCCCAAGGCCTTGACTTTTTTTGAAGCATACAACAGGCTGGAAAAAGACCTGCACGATTCCTATCCGCAAAATGTGTCTTTCAAAAACGGACTGGCCATTTCGTACGAAAACCTCGGCTCGACGCACACGGCTTTGGGCAATTTGCCCAAGGCCTTGACTTTTTTTGAAGAACGCAGCCGATTGGGAAAAGAACTGCACGAATCCTATCCGCAAAATGTGTCTTTCAAAAACGGATTGGCCATTTCGTACTCCAAACTCGGCGAGACGCACACGGCTTTGGGCAATTTGCCCAAGGCCTTGACTTTTTTTGAAGCATACAACAGGCTGGAAAAAGAGCTGCACGACTCCTATCCGCAAAATGTGGATTTCAAAAACAATTTGGCCATTTCGTACTCCAAACTCGGCGAGACGCACACGGCGCTGGGCAATTTGCCCAAGGCCTTGGGTTTTTTTGAAAAAGACATCGAACTGTCAAAAGAGCTGCACGACTCCTATCCGCAAAATGTGGATTTCAGAAACAACTTGGCCATTTCGTACTCCAAACTCGGCGAGACGCAGACGGCTTTGGGCAATTTGCCCAAGGCCTTGACTTTTTGAAGATGAAACCAAGCTGTTTGAAGAACTGCACGACTCCTATCCGCAAAATGTGTCCTTCAAAAACGGTTTGGCCATTTCGTACTCCAAACTCGGCGAGACGCACACGGCTTTGGGCAATTTGCCCAAGGCCTTGACTTTTTTTGAAGATGAAACCAAGTTGTTTGAAGAACTGCACGACTCCTATCCGCAAAATGTGGATTTCAAAAACAATTTGGCCATTTCGTACTCCAAACTCGGCGAGACGCACACGGCTTTGGGCAATTTGCCCAAGGCCTTGACTTTTTTTGAAGAACGCAGCCGATTGGGAAAAGAGCTGCACGACTCCTATCCGCAAAATGTGTCGTTCAAAAACGGATTGGCCATTTCGTACCTACTCTTGGGGCAGTTTTATAAAAACAACCTGAACGAGCCGGAAACTGCCACGCAGTACATTCAAAAAGGGTACGAACTGTACGAGGAGTTGGTGCGTGATTTTCCTGACTATCAGAAATTTAGAGGCAACTACGAATGGGCAAAAGAGCAATTGGGGCGGTAACCTCGCCGGGCATGAGCCTGGATGACCAGAACGCCTTCGAGGCGGCGGGCCTCATCCCGCCCATAGTGCGGCCGGGCTGAGGGCGGTGCGGAATACGCAACAACCGGAACGAAAATTGCCCACTCGGTCCAACCGCTTATCCTCAACGAGAGGCTCTCCCTGCGCTTTTTGAAATGAACCAATACGCCCGTTTCCCAACCCAAAGACGATGCCGAAATAAGAAACCGAATAGACAAGCGCCCGTCTGGACAGACGGCCTGCAGGAGATTCAAAAGCGCGACGTCGTAGCGCCGGTTGCCCAGGATTGGGTCAAAGTGCGCGCAGTCCTCGCCGCTATCGGGCGCCAAACGGCGAGGTAAAAGAGGACCTTGCCCGCTTTTTTTGCCTGCCGCTGCCTTTTTGAGCCGGTACTCCTTTGACTGTTTGCCCTTTTTGCCTTACCTTAGGGGAGCAAAAACCGAAAGGCTAAGCGAGTACGTTTTTCATAAGCTAAACCACAACCGATGTTGCGCCTGTACACGCCATTCGCATCTTGTTATTGTCCGCCGGGGTCTTCGGCAGGGGTGACGGGGTTTTCTGAGAATTTTGGGGGGGGTATTGCCGGACTGGCTGCGGGGAGAGCCCCGGGGCAGGGCAATGGGGGTTTATACGCGATGGAATGGTGGGAATACGCAGCGAAAGCTCTGTATAGACGCCACAGCATGGCGGCTATACAGCTAAAATGAGAATACTTCTGCGATGGAATGGCGATAAGACAGTTGTTAGTGATAATGAAAAACAAAAAAATGACCAGAGAAGAAAAGTTTGAAATTCATTTCCAAACCTTTAAAAACATATATAAAGATGTTTATTCGGATGAGGAAATAGTAGAAAAAGTAAATTGGTTTTTAGATAAGCATGAAACTCTGCCAAAGACTAAAGAATCAATAATAGTTTACTATTACGATTTTTTAATTGATGTGGCTGAAATAGAAAAATTTCGAAAAGACTTAAATAAAGTTCAGATTGAATTGGGACATTATAACAAAGAAGGAGATGCTCATCAAGCATTTGAACTGCCAGATATTTCAGTAATAATTAATGATCCAATAGTCCTAGGAGTCGCAGCAAATTTAGCGACTGAATTAATTAAAACTGTTTATCGTAAAATTAGAGGAAAGAAAATCAAAAAAATTCAAGGCTCAAAAGAAACAGTTAAGGATGTAGCCTTTGAGGTGGAAATTAAAGAATCAAAAAATAAGAAAAGTCAATTTAGAATAAAAGGAGAACTTACTGATGAGCAAATTGACAAATTAATTGATAAAATTCCAGGGATTTCTTTAAAGAATGATTCCAGAAAAGTTCAAGATATTACTGATTTAACAAAGCGATATAAACTAAAAGAGGATAAATATGATTGGGAAGAATACGATTTATTGGAGCAAATGAAAATGGCACGTGAAAGACTACAAAAACTAGAAGATGAATAAAAAACACTATCACTAACAACGTGTATGTGGCAGCACGTAAAACCTTAATCCTACAATGGAAATGAAATGAGATATACACCATTTTACAAGACATACATTAACGACATGAAAAGAATAGTATTTTCGATCATTATTGGTTTTGTATCAGTTACAACTTTTGCACAAAGTACATCTGATGCCCCTATTCAAAATATTTCTACGGATAGTATTGTTGTGTATAGGCTCTTTGCTACACGAAACATGTATACGTTTATCAAATTGAATACAAGAAATGGACAAATGTGGCAAGTTCAATGGGGTACAGAAAGCAAATATCAGTTTGAAAGTACACTATCAGACATTTCCCGAGTAAATAATGACGAGGAAAGAAACGGTAGGTTCTTTCTCTATCCAACAACCAACATATACAATTTCATTTTGCTCGACCAAATAGACGGAAGAGCATGGCAAGTTCAATGGTCAACTAAAGCTAATGAAAGGTTGGTTGACCGAATATATTAAAAGAGTAATGACAGGGTCTAGAAGGTAAAGGCTTTCTCAAAATTGCTGAACGCATAACATGGGTTTTGCGTTATGGTGGGCAGACGAACAAAGTCTGTACATTTGTATTTCAATCGGGCTTTTAGTATATGGCCTGGACAGACGAGCCCTGATTCCCATCACAACGCAAAACCCCGAACGTTACACGAAATAAACTAAAATATGAAAAAAGGAAAAATTCATAAGGTGTCGACAGATAAAATATTTCAACAGAAAGATAAGCCCAGGATTTTATTCAAATACCAATCAATTAACGACTATAGCCTAAGCAATCTGAAAGAAGGAAAGCTTTGGTCATCGTACCCAGAGTCGTTTAATGATCCATTCGAATATAAACATAAGGTTATTGGTGAACCAGGAAATACTGAGTGGGATGAATTATATAAGAGCGAAAACCGTCTTACGGTTGTGTGTTTAACTGAGGTTCCAGATGATTTACTTATGTGGTCTCATTATGGTGACTCCCACTATGGTTTTTGTATGGGGTTTGAGATAACAAAACTGACAACAAAAGTAAATTATTCCAATGACTATCCTACATTAGACTTTACCAAAAATAAGAATCAACAAATTCTGTCTTGGTATTCTATTGTTCATTCAAAATCAGAGCATTGGAATTACGAGAAGGAACATAGGATGATATTTATTGGTCCAGAATCATTAAGAGAGTATCCAGGGTTGTTTACAACGATAATATTTGGAGTGAAAACAAAAGATTCTGATAAACAAAAGATCAGGAGATCTTAAAGGATAAAGTAAACTACTTTCAAGCAGAGTTGGATGGTAGTTTTTATAAAATAAATATTTATGAATCTGAAATTAATTTAAAGCTAGCCGAGGAAGATAAATAAAAATCAAGTTCAGTATTGGTAAGTAGTTTTGAGCTTAGTAGTCGCCACCTTCGCCAAGCCAGAATTGTTGAGGCAAAAGATGCAAAAACATGCAAAAACATGCAAAAAATGGGGAGAAAAAAAGGCAAGAAGAAGAACGATGATTTTGGAAAAGGGGAAATTGAAATTTTACCTCCAAGTTCTGTAGATCAGTCTGAGTATTCAGAACAAATCAAAGATTTTGTTATTTCGGAAAAATCCGATGCAAATGAAAACGTTTTGTCAAAAATTGAAACTTCAGCAAGCGATTTAGTTAACGAATTAAAACCAAGTGTTAAAAAAGGTTTCCTGTCAAGAAATAAAAATTTGATCTTCTTGGCAATTTGGATGTATGGAGCAATTAGAGTCCTTATTACTGACGTCGATCTGCTAATAATCACTAAATTTACTAATGTCTCTTCAGGGAATTACGTAGTAGGCAGATTATTTTTGCTCCTCTCAGTATTGATTCTTATATGGAAAAGAATTGGCAATAAGAGGTTTTGGAAGAATGTTGGCCTTTTCCTTTTACTTCCTCTATATCCAGGGTTTTGGAGCTTTGGCAAAACATTTTTCTGGAAAATACCCAAATTTTTCATTGAGAAAAAGCAAAATTACTTACTCTATTTATATATTGAAGTGATCATTGGTTTTTTCATAAACTTCAAATCTATAAGTTTAAAATTTTTAATTTTTTTAATTGCAATAGTTGCGACACTCAATTCAAATAATTATTTTGTTTTGTATATTTGTGTAGCCTTATTGTTGGTTTCTCAGGTCTTGCATCTGTATAAAAGGTGGAACGAATTGTTTGGCCCAATAAAAATTTTTCAACTTGAATTTTTTTCAATTGAAGAGCAAGCTGAAGTTATCACCCTGGAAGAAATAGAAGAGCAAATTAAAAAAAGCATAGAAGATAATGATGCAGATACCAAAAAGCGTTTAGTCGTTGAAATGGAGAAGTATTTATTCTTGCATGAAATACTAAAAACCCTAGACCAAAAAATTAAGAAAACATTGAGGTCTCAGGCCTATTTAAAAGGATTTATTTTAAAATCGCTATATAGTTTTTTTTATGCAATAGTTATTTTTGGCGCAATTAATTTTTGCTTATTCAAAATCGACAGTAGGAATTTTGAAGTGGTAGGAGCCCCTGGATTTTTCGAATTTTTATACTATGCCTTTTTTAATATATTTTCGGAGGGAGTTGACATTGAGCCGTTGACTAGAGTTAGTAAATCTATACGGATGATGGGAGTTTCTGTTGGTGTTTTGGCAAGTTTTCTTATACTTGGTGTTTTCTTTACGGTTAATAGTGATCGGTATAAGAAAAATTTGGAGTTAGTTAGCCTTTGGACAGGAAAGTTCTCCAATGATATGGCTGAAAGGTTCAAATCCAAATATAATAAGAAACCAGATGAAGGTCAAAGTTGGTTGAAGTCACAGGAAGTGAAATTATTGAGCAAATAAATGAATTTAAAAAATTATTTGGCAAGTGAATCCTCACCAAAAAAAGCTACTGCGCCTATGCCTCCTAAGCAGCGACACAATGGTATCCAACCCCGATCAAAACAAAAAAAACATAAAAACTTGGCAGAAGGCGCTTTTTAAATGGGATGAGAAAAAGAATAAGGTGAACGTGAAGAAGCACTGATTAATCTAGGAAGATGCCGCCAACGTATTTGATAACCTTTCGATAAGCTCACTACAAGCTTGAAGCGGATGAGGGAACTAATTTGACCGCAGAACCAATTGTAAAATATGGGAAATGAGTAACTTTGCCCTATGAAAACTGAAGTAAATGTGAACAACAACATGCTCACCTGGGCCATCACTCGGGCAGGGTATGATGTGCCTGCATTTGCCGAAAAGTTCCCGAAAATTTTAGAGTGGCTCGAAGGGCAAAAGAAACCCACCGTAAAGCAACTGGAAGAATTTTCCAAGAAGGTTTATCTCCCTTTTGGCTATCTCTTTTTGACACAACCCCCACAAGAAAGAGTGCCTATTCCATTTTTTCGCACAAACGGAAATCAGGCTGACAGAATCAGTATCAATGTGTATGATACCATTCTTTTGCTTCAACAGAGACAGGATTGGTTAAAAAACTATTTGAAAGACAATGATTTTCAGCGATTGCCTTACGTTGGTAAATTCAGTAACAGTAATGATGTAAATTCCATTGTAGCAGATATTCGCCAAACACTTCAGTTACCTGCGAATTGGGCAAGCCAATTCAGAACATGGCAAGAAGCCCAAGACCATTTGGTTTTGCATATTGAAGACAAAGGGATCATTACGATATTCAACGGAATAGTTGAAAATAATACTCACAGACCCATTCCAATTGACGAGTGCAGAGGTTTTGTTTTAGTGGACGAGTATGCACCATTCATGTTCGTGAACAATTCCGATTTTAAATCTGCACAGATGTTTACCATAGTGCATGAATTGGCTCATATATGGACAGGCCATAGTGCAGGATTCGATTTCAGAAGACTGCAACCCGCTAACGACCCAATAGAAATTCTTTGCGACAAAGTGGCTGCGGAATTTTTGGTTCCTGAGCAAGAATTTAATGAAGTGTGGAATCACAGACCCAATAATTTCGCTTATGCTTCTCGATATTTTAAAGTAAGTGAAATTGTAATTTCCCGCAGAGCATTGGACACAGGAAAAATTAGCAGACCACAGTTTTTTGATTTTTATGAGGAGTATTCTAATCGTGAATTTGCTAAAAAGGAAAGCCAAGGTTCTGGAGGCGATTTTTACGCAACTACGAAAAAACGAATTAGTATCACATTTGCTAGTCATGTAAATCAAGCAGTAAAATCTGGCAATTTATTATTTCGTGATGCCTATAAACTTACGGGCTTAAAGGGCGACACGTTTGAAAATTTCTTCTCTAAACACCTATAGCCCGGATGCCAGTATATGTCTTAGATAGCAACTTTTTTATTCAAGCTCATCGGTTTCATTATCCGATAGACGTTGCTGCTGGATTTTGGAATAAGGTTCGTCAATTGGCAGAAGAGGGCAGAGTTATCAGCATTGACAAGGTTAAAAAAGAACTCTACGACAAAAACGATGCATTAGAAGAATGGTGCAGAAACAATTTACCAGAGGCCTTTTTTAAGGACACATCCGTTGTAATGACAGTATATGCACAGGTAACAGCTTGGGCAATGTCAAGAAGTGGACATTATTTACCCAATGCGTTAAATGAATTTTTAGATGCTGGCGAAGCAGATGCATTCTTAGTTGCGTATTGCCTTGCAGACACAGCCAATAGGTTTGTGGTAACACAGGAAGTAAGTGAGCCAAACAGGCAGAATAAGGTCAAGATTCCAGATGCCTGTATAGCATTGAATGTTTCGTATGTAAATACAATTGAAATGTTCAGACAATTAGGCGAAAGGTTTTAGGGCATTCAACTGTCACACACATACCGCATTCGCACAAGTCAACCCACAACCCAAGTTGTGCTTTAGAACCAAATTTTACCTCCCTACCCCAAAATCAGGTTTTGTATCAACCTGGTCAGTCAGTTTGAAGCTAACTTTTTTACTACGCACACGCAGGAAAATGTAGCGCCGGTTGCCCAAGATTTGGTCAAAGCAAGCGCGGTCCTTGCCGCTATCGGGCACAAAACGGTGTGGAAAAGCCAGATATTGCCCGCCTTTTTTGTCTCCCGCTGCCTTTTTCAGTACTTACTCCTTTGACGCTTTGCCCTTTTTGCCTTACATTAGGGGAGCGAAAACCGAAGCGCCATGCGCTGCCGGTTTTTTTCATAAGCTAAACCACAACCGATGTTGCGCTTCTACGTGTCCTTCGCATCTTGTTACCGTCCGCCGGGGTCTTCGGCGGGGGAGAGGGGTTTACTGAAGACTTTTGAGGGAGTTATTACTGGACCAACTGCGGGGAATGCAACCGGGGGCAGGGCAATGGAGGTATATTCCGCTATGGAATGGAAGGAGTGCGGAGAAAAGGAGCTTGAATAAACGCCAAAGAATGGCGGTAATAGAGATTGAATGAGAGTACTCCAGCCATGGTATGAAGGTAATGCAGTAGTTACACACCACTAAAAGAAAACAATCGTTCAACTAATCAACCAATAAACTTATTAAAAAATGGAAGGTTTCATCAATTGGATTTCGACAAACAAAGAATGGCTCTTTAGCGGACTTGGAGGATTAATCCTTCTGCCCATAGTGCGATACATTTGGAAAAGGAATAGAGCAAGCCAAAGTGAACCATCAGTTTCAAATACTGCAACTGGAAACAGAAACTATCAAGCAGGACGAGATATCAACATTCAAAAAGAAGAAAAAAAAAATTAAGCAGCGTAAAGTTACTACTAAGCTATTTAAGAAACTTTCAAAACTAAATGTGGCTATGCTTGACATGACTGTACTTTTTCGAAACATAACTGGAAAGGACGAAGAAACAGTTCAGGAGGAAGAACTTAAAAGATTAAACAGGGTAGCTTATTTGGGTAACGATTTTCTGAACTATTACAACCAAAATAAAATTTACTTTGACAAAGAATCATGTGATTTGATTGAAAAAATATTTAGAATATTCATGGGCAGTCATTCTACCTTCACCTTTCTTAAACAGATGAGTTTGGGACCATCAAATCTAACATTTGAGCAAACGAATAAGGCAATAAAAATGGTTCGTGAAGAAGCACTTCCGCTATTAAAACAACTTGAAAACAAGTTAAGGGACATAATCAAAGAATAGAAGACAAGAATTGTGTAACAACGGCTTGCTTGCCTGCCACCATGTAGCCAGCCCACAAACCCTATGCCCCAGTCATCCCCAATCCCCCAAAACCCCTACCTCCCCCCACATTACCAAAACCTTAAAAAACCCACTCCCTTTCATGAACGCACTCCTTTACCACCCCAAAGGGCATCCGGACAAGCTGGCGTATGGCGACGCGCCGGCGCCGGTTCCGGCTGATGACGAAGTCCTCATCCGGGTGCATGCCGTTTCGCTGAACGCTGCCGATTACCGCTCCATGAAGATGGGCATGATCCCCAAGCGAAGGATATTTGGCGCCGATATCGCCGGCCGCATCGAGTCGGTCGGGAAGAGTGTGTCGTTGTTTAAGCCCGGCGATGCGGTATTGGGGGACCTCAGCAACCATGGGTTTGGCGGACTGGCCGAATATGCCGCCGCCCCGGAGAACGCCCTGGCGCTCAAACCCGAATCCGTTTCCTTTGAGGACGCCGCCGCCACGCCCCTGGCAGCCATGACGGCCCTCCAGGCGGTGCGCGATCAGGCCGGCGTTCAGCCAGGGCAGCGCGTGCTCATCGCAGGCAGCGCCGGCGGCGTCGGGACCTTTGCCGTGCAGCTGGCCAAATACTTCGGAGCGGAAGTGACGGGGGTGTGCAGCCCGGGCAATATTGCCCAAACCCGGTCCCTGGGCGCGGACCACGTGATCGATTATACCCGGGAAGACTTCACCAAAAGCGCGCAGCGCTGACGACGTCATCCTGGCGGTCAACGGTAATTATCCTCCTGGCCTGCGCAAAAGAGGCTGACGCCCACCGGGACCTACGTGATGGTCGGCGGCGCCTTGCCGCAGATTTTTAAAGCCCTCCTCTTTGGCCGGTTGCTGTCGTTCGGATCGAAGAAAATAAAAGCCCTCAGCGCCAAAGCCAATCCGCAAGACCTGGCCTTCGTCGCCAACCTCCTGGAAACCGGCGCCATCAAACCGGTGATCACCCAACGATCCCCTCGAACAGGCCGCGAAGCCATGCGCTACCTGATGCAGGGGCATGCGGCGGGGAAGGTGGTGGTTCAGGTGGCGCCGGAGTGAAAGGGCAAAGCGTTTAGGCGTTAGGGCGTTTAGGCGTTTAGGCGAAGGAGCGCCCTTTTTTTGGTTCTTTTTTGGGGGCGAGCAAAAAAAGAACAAACCCCGAGGCCGGGGGCAAAAACGGAAGGTGGACTACAGCAACCAATGGTTTAGGAAAAAAATACTACAAGATTAGGGCCTATTCTGCAATAAAGGGAAGGTAATTTCCGGGATGAATGGCTTCAAAGCTGGCCTCGGATAAGTGCCGAGCCAAAGCGCAGGCGGTTTGGGGTTGGCTTTCTGACCATTTGAACTCAAATCCATAGAGCCGGCCATCCCGCTCCTCCACGAAATCTACTTTTTGGTCATTGCGCCAGAAGTAATTGTTGGAAAAAATTTTGTGTACGCTTGTTTTTGAGACGTTCGGTAATCAGGTAATTTTCCCACAAGGCCCCGACGTCGTTTCGCAGCGTCAGTTCATTGAAATTGATGATGGCATTTCTGAATGCCATTGTCCCAAAATAGTATTTCGAGCCTTTGGAGATTTCCTTTCGCAGGTTCCTCGAATAGCGCCGAGGCGCTGATGACAAAGACTTTTTCCAGCAGGTCGAGGTATTTTTCAACGGTGCGGGTGTTCACGCCAATGGTTTGGCCGATTTCGTGTACCGATGTCAGTGCCGTTGATTTGAAGCCAGCAGGCTCAGGATTTCGACGATTTTTTGGATTTCCGGATGCCTTCGAACAGGAGCAAGTCGTAAAGGTAGCCGTTGACTCGCGTTGTTGAGCAGTTCCCGCTTATCCGACAGCCCAATCGTGGTGACAACCCCCGGGTAGCTGCCGTAAATCAGGCGCTGCGGGCAACAGCTCTTCCGTCTGAAAAGGCCCTTCAATGGCGGCGAGTTCGTTGGGAAATCGGGCATAGTTCAAACTCCCCATTTCCTTCCGACCAACGGTTCGCCGGTCTGATTGGAAAGATCAAAGGAGGAAGATCCGTTGCCAAAACCCGAAGCTGCGGTGGGTGGTCTCATGATCAGTTTGAGGTTCAACCCGATCTTGGGCATGACGTTGGGCTTCGTCCACAACGAGCAGTTGGTGCTGTCGATATTCTGCCGGAGCGTTTCGATGTCTTGGCTGCCCAGCCAAGCCTGCGTTGCACGGTCTTCGCCGGAAAGGAAGAGGTAGGGCGCTGACTCCTCCAAGAATATCCTCAGCAGAGTGGTTTTGCCTACCTGCCGCGGCCCCAGCAGCAGCACGACCTTCCCGGGAACCATTCATGTTCAACCTGATGCTGAATAACTCGCTGAATTTTCATATCTTAATACATAAAATTTAGCATAAAATTATGTATTAACAAGATGGTAATCAACATTTTCCGGGAAAACTTGCCCCTTCGCTTGCCACCCCGGAAAATGCAACGCCTGGGTCCGCAAGGATCTTCTCTTCGGAATTTTCTGCTTTCAGGTATTTATTCCAATAGATTTGTTGTAACGGTACGGGACCTTTGCCCTCCGCAGCCTTAGACTCTTGCAGGGGGCATTGTCTTGATAAGCGCAAATGGAGTTGAGATACATGGGATAAAGTCTTGGCGCCTGGGAACTGGCCTCCCCCTTCAAAGGGGGAAAGTTGCTTCGTCGGGGTTTCCCACGGGTTCCGGGCGCGGCATTCCAACGTATGGAGACCGCTTCTACGATCTACTTAAACCCATTTATCATGCACATACCCTCTCTTCGCCAAATGTCAACGCCTCCTTCTACTCCTTGTTCCTGGCTTCACCCTTGCCGCCAACGCGCAGGACGGCAAGGTGGTCATCGAAAACACCGGGATACCGTCGTGTCCACTATCCTGAATGCAACAGCGACCCGTCTGGGTCTACGTTCCTGACGGGGCGGGCCCAATGGGATGAGCCGGCAGCGCGCCCGGTGGTTCGGCTTTACTGGACGGCGACGCACTTTTCCTCCGTCGTGGCAGCTGATTCAGCAATTGAGCAGCGTCAACGGCAATACGTTTTGCCCCCAAAATGATCGTGGTGGGCATTCCGAACACCGACCGCACCAGAGACCTGACGCCAACCCACGTCGAGGCCGACCCGCCTTATATGGACAGCACGTCCTCCAAAACATCGGGCGGCGGCGAAAACTTTATTGCGTTTATCGAAAAGGAATTGATGCCGCACATCGAAGCAACATACCCTGCGGCGCCGTATAAGATGCTCATTGGGCATTCTTTCGAGTACCCGCTGGCGGTGATGCAAACCCTCATCCACCATACCGATTTGTTCAATGCCTACATCGGCACCGTATTCCGAGCAACTGGTGGGACAATCAAAGCCGTTGCAGCAAGCGCAAAAGGCGTTAACTAAAAGAAGTTTGAAGGAAAATCCCGTTTCTGGGTATTGCCACGATGGAGGAAGGCATGGACCTGAAAACGGTCGTGAAGGATACTCCGGCGACACGAAGCATATCCGTTCCATATTGGTTTTGCAGACGGTTTTACAAAACAAGCAAAATGGCTTGAAATACCAGGGCAAATACTACCCCAGCGACATCGCACGGCTCCGCGCCCTCATCACTACGTACGATGCGTTACAGCTTCTTCTTCGATTTTTTCCTTTACCCTCGCGATGAAGGATTTTACGGATTCCACCAGCGCCCTGGCGGAAAATACCAGCACCATTTTGGCAGGCTTTCAAAAATGGGTACTCCATCAAGCCGGATGAAGGGGAAATCACTATATGGGATATGAGTTCCTGAGACAAAAACACGATAAAAAGCGGAGGATCTTTCAAACTCAATGT
>JADJHZ010000003.1 GCA_016707205.1 Haliscomenobacter sp.
CCCGCATGGTATCCACGAGGATCCAGGCGATCGCCGCCGCAGCGGAAGCCAGGTTGGTGTTGACAAAGGCCTTTACCGCCAGGTTATTTGCGCCCAGGGCAGAACCCGCATTAAACCCAAACCAGCCGAACCACAACAACCCGGTGCCCAGCATCACGTACGGGATATTCGCCGGAGAAAACGATTTCCCCTCTACGTGTGATTTCCGCCTGCCTAAAACCATCGCCCCAGCCAGGGCAGCGCAGCCGGCCGAAATATGCACCACGGTGCCCCCGGCAAAATCCAGCACCCCCATTTTGAACAGAAACCCGTCGGGATGCCAGGTCCAATGTGCCAGCGGCGCATAGATAAAGATCGTCCATAACCCGACAAACACCAGATATCCCCAGAAACGCACCCGTTCGGCAAACGAACCGGTGATCAGCGCAGGCGTGATAATGGCAAATTTGAGCTGAAACGCCGCAAACAGCACAAAAGGCAGGTTGGTCGCGATCCGGTCGTGGGCCGCTGTGCCGACACCTTTAAAAAACAAGTACGTCAACGGGTTACCGACCAATCCGCCGATGCTGTCGCCAAACGACAAACTAAATCCAACCACCAGCCAGACGATCGTCACCACCGCCAGCGCCATAAAACTCTGCAGCATGGTGGAGATGATGTTCTTCGGGCCCACCATGCCTCCGTAGAAAAAAGAGAGCCCGGGCGTCATAAGCAATACGAGGCCGGCGGCGCTAAGCATCCAGGCGATATCTCCGGAGTTGAATTCGCCAGCAGCCTGGGGCATAGCCCCGGGATAAACCGCAGCAATCAGGGAAATCAGCAGCAACAAAAGGAAACTGAAACTCGCAATAGGCGAGTTTTTGATCAAACGGGTCATAAGGGTTCGATATAGGGTCAATAATCAGGCGGCCATGTTCGTTCGCTGCCCATTCCGAAGCCCCAAAAATAGAAAACCCTTCGAGCGATGAAAGACAGAAATTGATCCTGAAAAAGAAAAAAAGATAAGGGAAATACGATGCGAAAAGGAAAAAAAGAGGGTAGTCCCGACAGGGATCGAACCTGTATCTTGGGTTCCGGAAACCCACATACTATCCATTGTACTACGGGACCTTAAAACGGAGGTTTTTCGGTTTGCAAAGATACATTGTTTGGTACAAAAAATCTAGCATTAGCTCTACTTTTTATCCTTTCAGAAGGGAAACATGTTCAGAATTTCTCCAGCCTTCCTTTTTCGGTAATCCGGTAGGTGAGCGGCCCAAAGGGAGCGGAAATACTGAATCCGTTGTAGTAAACCGTCATCTCGGGGCGGAATCCTTCGATGGAGGGCGCCGCCAGCGCGTCCAGACTCTTGGCATACGCCCCGTGCCGGAGCCGGTACTCCTTTTGGCCATAAAACAACTGCCAGAGCCCCCATTGGATGGAAGCGGAAGGATCGGGCCGGAAAGGATCCGGACCATCGCCCGCAATCCGGCCGGAGAACTGCACCCAACCCCAGGTTTCGGGGCGGTGGATGTCTATTCTGCCCGTAGGCGCCCAGACCCAGTTCCGTTCTGGATAAGGCTTTCCGGTTTGGGGGTTAATGGTCTTTTGATAAACCCCATTCACTACGTCCAGTTTCCACTGTACCCGGGAAAAGTTAACCCGCCACTGTGTTCCGGCAGCAGGCAGGCTTTTGCCGGTAGTCAGCTCCGCCAGCGCCTGCAAAGGAATAGCCATCTCGACCGTCCAGCACGAATCCGTGCCGTCGGGAAGCTCATTCAGGGTGCCCTCCAGATGTACCGCCGTTTGGATGCCCCGCAGGTCCCAGTTATTCGTAAAAGGGATGCCACTCGCCAGGTGGTATGGGTTAAACAAGAGCAAATCCCACAGGGTATTCAGGGCATTGATCTCCAGCTCGGCGTAATACCAGCCATCGCCATCCGGGTCGATAAATACCTCGAAGTCGTTGTCCTGGAATAATACCGCGTCGCGCTCGGTTAGCGTAGCCCAAAGGTCGAATTCTTCCAGATAAGCCCCGATATACAGGTATTGCTGATCCCAAAGCATCCTGACTTCCGTCCATAAGGACGGGCCAGGCTTCAGCGGGCCTTCAATATCCGAAAAATCCTCTGTCCGGGGAGCGTGCTTCCAGGAGGATTCATCAAGTCTTCCATCAATGGTTAACGGCGTTTCGGCCCGGTAGCAAATATATGCCGGAGGATTGAACGGGATCGGGTGCCGATACGCCACAGGCTGGGCAACGGCAAAAATTGTCCCCAACATCCCTACCGCAGTGACCAACCATCTCCTTTCCCCACTCAGAAATTCATTAACCATAGTCGTTTTTTTATCCCAGACGTATTAGATTATTTCATCACACCATATCGCCTCCTTGAACGTTATGCCTCAACGCCTTAACGCCTTAACGCCTTAACGCCTTAACGCCTTAACCCCTTAACGCCTTTCGCCTTAACGTCTCCCAATGCTCCGGCTTCATACTGTTCCAGTCAAACAAAGCAAATCCTTTTCCGCCAGCCGCCCGGGCGGTCCGGATGGCCTCCTGCAGATCGCCGCCGGAAGGCAGGTGGGGCAAAAACAGTCCGCTGTAAACCGGTTTGCGGTTGTGGAAAGTTTTCATCCGGTCCAGAGCCATGCGGGTCTCTTCGCCGATCCAGGCGATGTCTTCGTTGTAAAACCCCTGGTACAGCATGGGAAGAAACCGTCGAGGTCCCAGCGATGCCATTCCTGGCGCACGCTTTGCCAATTGGGAAAAACGGCGGCAGTAATAGCTTTGCCGTATTTTTTTGCTGCGGGAACCAGGTAAGCGTTCACCAGTTCCGTCACGGCATCATAGCGGTATTGCCTCCAGGCTTCGTTGGAGGAAGGGTCTTCCAGCGCCAGGGGGTCGATTCCGGTTTTTTGGCGGAACGGCTCCATGCAGGAGGGGCCGTAGCCATAATCATATTGGGGGTATTCCTTATCCTGAACAATGCCGTAGTTGGGCTGCAACCCCTCTGCCAGGATCACATCGGGAAAGCGGATATAATCCAGGTGGATGCCGTCCAGATCCGGTATCTGCCCCAGCGCTTCCACCCGCTGCCGGATAAACTGACGGACCTCCGGGTGGCAGGGACAGAGAAACTTGTAATACCCGACGTACGCCGGTTTTTCGTGGGCAGGCTCTCCCAGCCGGTTTAGGGCAAACCAGTCCGGATGCTGCTCAATCACCGAAGGATTGTTGCAGGGCATGCACCAGATCCAGGCGTGAACCTGCAGGCCCGATGCGTGCGCCAAGGGGATCATCCGCTCCAGCAACCGGGCTTTGGTAAAGCCGGGCAGTTCAAAAAGGGCCTGGTTGCTGTCGAACACCTGGGGGAGGACGCCCTCGATCCCAGCGCCCGCCATTTGGTCAAAAGCAGCCCGAAACTGGTCGTCGGTCCATTCCAGCGAAGGCCGCATCCAAATCCACCGGGAGGGAAGTTTCTTCCTGGCGTCAAGAAAGCCCAGCGGCTCGAGATAGGGACCGATCATTGCCCCGGCCATGCCAGAGCCCAGGATTTGTAAGAAGGTTCTTTTTTCCATTTAAACAGGCTTTAGGTCCAGCCCTGGACAGGCTTGTCTTTGCATTCCTCCGGCTAATATACGATCTTGCCCCAAAATTGATCACCTCCTTTACCATGAGGCGCTTTGCCATATCCGATATTCACGGCTGTCTGAACACGTTCAAGGCCCTATTGAGCGCCATCGGGCTGCAGCCGGAAGACGAGCTTTTCCTTCTGGGGGACTATATCGACCGCGGGCCGGATTCCAAAGGGGTCCTCGACCATATCTTTTCGCTTATGGAAAGCGGATTCCAGGTGTATCCCCTGCGGGGCAATCACGAACAATCGCTCCTCCGCGCTGCCGAGAACCCGGCGGAGCGTAGGATTTTTTACTGGAATGGAGGCCAGGAAACACTGGCAAGTTTTGGGGTCCAGGTAGCCGATCAAATCCCGGCCCGCTACCTCGAATTCATTCAAAACCTCCCCTATTACCTCGAAACCCCGGACTACCTGCTCGTCCATGCGGGGTTCCGCTTTGGTCCCAAAGGGCCCCTTTCCTATTTCGAGGAAATGATCTATATCCGCGAATGGTACCTCGACATCGACTACGCCTGGCTTGGTAGCCGGCGTATCGTGCACGGCCATACGCCCCAATCGAAACAAGCGATCCACACCCAAGCCCAGCAACTGGCCGCCTACCAATACCTCGACATCGACGCCGGCTGCGTTTATCCCCAATATCCTGGAAGGGGATACCTCTGCGCGTTTAATCTGGATACCGGGGGAGTGGTTTTTGAGAAAAACCGGGAATGAGAGGATGTAGAGGATGTAAAGGATGAGAGCCTATCCTTCACATCCTTTACAATCCTCTACATCCTTTACACCCTTTACATCCTTCACATCCTCTCTTTAACCTTTTTTAACCTTAAATCAAGTCTGCTTAACCCGATTCCTGAGGCAGGTCCGGTATCTTTGGGGCATAGAAATCATCCTAATCCAATATCTTATGAGATCGATTTTATGCACCTTACTCTTTTCCCTTCTGATTATGGGATCTGCCGCAGCGCAAAATAAAACGGCAGCCATTAAAGGAAAAGTCCTCGACACCCAAGATCAGCCTCTTCCCATGGCCACGGTCATGTTGCTCCAAGCCGCCGACTCCGTGCTGAGTACCTTCGGCATGACGGACGAAAAGGGTCTGTTCAGCTTGCCCAAAACGACCAAAGGCAAGTACATTCTTCAGGTTTCCTACCTGGGGTTCCAGAATTACCAAAAGAACGTAGAAATTACCGGCAACGAAGAATCCATCGATGCCGGGACCATCAAGCTGGAGGGACAAAGCGAACTGCTTTCCGAAGTGGTGGTGCAAGGGGAAGCTAATCCGCTAAACATAAAAAAGGACACCATAGAATATAACGCCGTGGCCTTTAAGACTGAACCCAACGCGGCAGCAGAAGAGCTGCTCAAAAAACTCCCGGGCGTTGAAATCGACGCCGATGGAGCGGTGAAGGCCCAGGGAGAAAATGTAACTCGAATCCTCGTCGATGGCAAGGAATTTTTTGGGCGCGATCCGAAAGCGGCGACCAGGAACCTGCCTGCCGACGCTATCGACAAAATTCAGATATTCGACAAGCTCTCCGATCAGGCGGAATTCTCGGGGGTAGACGACGGCAACCGCGAAAAAACGATCAATATCTCCCTGCGCGAAGATCGCAGAAGGGGCGTTTTTGGGACCATTAGCGCCGGAGGCGGCACAGCGCCGGACCTCCCCAGCAGCGAAACGGGTCGTTATGAAGGCAAACTGAATATCAACCGATTTAGCCAAAACCAGCAATTTACCATTTTGGCATCCGCGAACAATGTCAACCAGGAAGCCTTTTCAAGAGACGAGTATATGGGATTCACTGGCGGCGGAGGCGGAGGCGGCAGCCGCGGCGGTGCGGGAGGCGCCATGGTTGTGGTGCGCCAAGGCGGAGGCGGAGGTGGCGGTTCCGTGGGCGGCAGCACCGGCTTCAGTAACATCTATTCGGGCGGTTTGAATTTCAACCGAAGCTTCTCCAAGAACACCGATTTTCAGTCCAGTTATTCGTACTTATTGCAAGATCGCAGGACCGATCAAACCAGCAATAAAGAAAGCTTTCTTAACAATAGCCAAAGCTTTTTTACCGATAGCGAGAACAACTCCAATCGAATCAACGGCCGCCACATGTTCAATTTCAGGTTAGACCAAAAATTGGATACGGCTCAAAACATCCGGCTTAGTGCCAGTGCCACTTTTTCGGATGCTGATTACAACCAGCTTAGTAGCACTATTAACAAAAACAACGAAAAAATCCTTTCCAGCGAAAGCTACCGCGATAATACCTCCAACGGGAAGAACTTCAGTTTGAACTCCAACCTCCTTTATCGCAAGCGCTTTGGAAAGCCGGGCCGCAACTTATCTGCCAACCTGAGCCTGGTGGCTGGGAACGACGATTCCGATGGATACAACAATTCGTTCAACAACTATTACACCGGGGCCAACCCGGTATTCGATACCCTCAACCAGAACTTTCTCCAAAACAACCGCCGGTTAAATTACGGTGCGCGCTTATCCTATGTGGAGCCTGCAGGTGGCTACAATTTTCTGGAGTTTACCTATGATTTTCAAAATAACCAAAACGACTTCAGCCAGGAAGTGTACGACGTCTACGGCCTCGTCCAACCTGAATTAAATATAGAACTCACGAACCAATACGAGGTTGCTTTTAGTTATCACCAAGCCGGGCTTAACTGGCGCTTTGCCAAAGAAGGTCTGGTGGCCTCGCTGGGCGCCAACTACCAGCAAAGCTTGCTCGATGGGACACTCCTGCTGAGCGAAACCCAAATCAAGCGCGACTTCTCCGCCTTTTTACCGAGTTTCCGCGCCCGTTGGGAATTTGGAACCTCCAAATTCCTCAACCTCGACTACCGCACCAACATCAATGCGCCTTCGATTCAGCAATTACAACCGGTGGCCGACAATTCCAACCCCCTGTACATCACGGAAGGAAACCCCGATCTGAAACCAGAATATAGCCACTCCGTGAACATGCGCGTAGGATCTTTCAACCAATTTTCCTTTACCAACCTCTTTGCCTTCGTCAACTTTACGTACGGCAAAGACCGCATCCGGAATGCCCAGACGATCGACGAGAACTTTGTGACCACCACCCGCCCGGTGAACGTGGACGACGACTACCGCATTTTCAGCAACATATCCTACGGTACCCGGATCAGGCCGATCAAAATGTCCTTTAATATGGATCTCGGCTATAGCTGGAACAGAGGGATCACCTTTATCAACGCCGTCTCCAACTGGACGACCACTTCCATTCCTTCTACGGGGATTCGCCTGGAGAACTACCGCAAAGAAATAGTGGACTGGTCGCTGGGCGCTCGCCTGCGGTATACCCACTCTACGTATGACGTAGCCAGCGAACAAAACCGCGACTTCGTCAACCATACGTATACCGCTAACGTGCGCGTACCGATGTTCAAAAAGAAATTCAACATCGCCAGCAACCTGAACTATTCCCTTTATAATGGGATCAGCGACGATTTCAGCACCGATATTCCGATTTGGAACGCGTATATGAGTCTCAATTTCCTCAAAGGAGACAAAGGCCAGTTGAAGGTCTCCGTTTATGACCTCCTGAACAAAAACCAAGGCGTTAATATCGTCAACGATCTCAACTACTACCTCAACGAACGCACGCTGTCGCTGGGACGCTACTTTACCGTCGGGTTTACCTACAGCCTGAAAAGCATCGGAGGCGGAGGAAATGTCCGGCAATCGGGTCCGACGTTTATCATGCCTCACTAATTAGTGATTAGTAGTTAGTGGTTAGTGGTTAGAAGCCGGATTAACGCGATAAAGGGGTCAAGATAATCTTGACCCCTTTATTATTTTAAGATCCAACATCTTACATCTTACGTCTATTCTCTTGTTGTCCGAAGACTTCCGTCTACGGATTTGTTCAATCTCCAGATTGCGTCCTCCGTTTGTGGAAATAAAAAGTAACGCCCGCCTTTGGATGCAAAGGCGGGCGTTTTTTAAGCGATTAGTTAGCGCAGAACGCCTGGATGAAAACCATATATTCTGCTCTGCGCCGTTTCCATAAATGCGTTCCCTACCAAAATATGATATACAGCACGGCAAGGATAAGTAATACGCCGTAGGCAGCCAAATTAAAACTGCGGGGGGTGGCAAACGTCTCCTTCAGCAGAGGGATGGCTTTGGGGTGGTCGTCATGGTCTGATACGACCAGGCTTACCATCATAATGGTTGTAATGGTGATGAGACAGGTGTACATCATCTGGTCGAGGAATGGCATCTCTATGGGCAGGAACTTAAGCAAGAGCGCTACGGGGATGGAAGCCAGGACTCCAACGATCGCACCGGTACTGTTGGCTTTTTTCCAGAACAAGCCCACCAGGAAAACGGCCAGGATGCCCGGGCTCACGACGCCGGTGTACTCCTGGATATACTGGAACATTTGAGGCATGGAATCCAGGGCTGGCGCCACGACCACGGCGATGATCAACGCCAGGATGACCGAAATGCGGCCGACCGGCACCAAATCAGAGCCATCTGTCCGCTTGGAAAGATAGGGCTTGTAGATGTCCATGGTGAAGATCGTAGCCGTGGAGTTGAGCATCGAAGCCAGCGAAGAAACGATGGCCGCTATCAACGCCGCCACCACCAATCCCTTGATACCCGTAGGAATGAACGTTTTGATCAGCCAAGGATAAGAAAGGTCATAGTTGATCGAGCCATCGGCTTTCAAAAAGGTGGATTGCACCCCATCGATTATGCTGGTACCCGCCGGCTGCATGTACATCACATAGGCTATAATGCCGGGGACGACCACGAAGATAGGCAGCAAAAGCTTCAGGAAGGCGGCAAATGCCAAGCCCTTCTGCGCTTCGCGCAGCGATTTGGCTGCCAGCGCCCGCTGGATGATGTATTGATTAAAGCCCCAGTAATACAGGTTGGCTACCCACATCCCGCCGATGAGCACGGTGATACCCGGCAAGTTCATGTATTCTGGGTTATCCTTTTTCAGGATCATGTGGAATTTTTCTCCGGCAACCGTGTAGACGTGGTCCAACCCTGCAAAGATACCTCCGTTCGGAGTAACGTGATGGAGAGCGATGAGGGTCGTGATGAAACCGCCGATAACCAGCAGCACGACCTGGATCACATCCGTCCAGGCCACCGAAGCCAAACCACCCCAGATGGAATAAGCGGCAGAGAAAAGAGCCAGGCCGATGATGAAGTAAATCATGGTCGACCCGTCGCCATTGCCCAGGATGGTGTCCAGCGCTTTGGCCCCCAGGAACAGCACAGAGGTCAGGTTCACGAAGATGAACAGCGCCACCCAAAACACCGCGAGGATGGTCTTCAGATTGGTATTAAATCGTTTTTCGATAAACTCCGGAATGGTGAATAACCCCTGTTTGATAAAGACCGGTAAAAAAAACTTGGCGACAACGATCAACGTCAGCGCTGCCATCCATTCATAGGAAGCAATCGCCAGCCCGATGGCAAAACCCGAACCCGACATGGCGACAAACTGTTCTGCCGAGATATTCGCGGCGATTAACGACGCGCCGATAGCCCAGAAAGGCAGGGTTTTACCTGCCAGGAAGTAATCTTCTGCGCTCTTCTTTTCTCCTTTTTTCGTCCGGGAAACCCATAGGCCTACCGACAAAATCAGCAAGCCATACGCGACAACGATGACGTAGTCCAGTGTTTGAAATGTTGTCATAAACCTTTGTTTTTTTTGGTTTTTGATCTGTTGAATGGATTCTAAAGGTAGTATCAATTTATCAGGAGGATTGGCTTTTACTTAAAAAAGATGCCTGCCACGTCAAAAATACCATTAAGCTTGGGGATTACAGGATGGTATAGCTATTTTTGGATTCCGGAGCTAGCTCGCCAAGCTGTTTTAAGCAAGCTCTGACATCTGTAGTACCCTGATTAACTTTTTGAATTTCGGAAGCAGACTTTCCAGGTTTTCAAAACCTGGAAAGTCTAGGCCCCTTGGCTCAATTAGTGGTTCAAAGCACCTTAAACGCGTTCCTATCATGTTTGAAAGACTTTATCCGCAAGAACAACATGCCGCACAACGCGATCGCTATGAGCGGATCGCTTCATTATTCGACCACCTTTTCCCCGGCGGGAACAGCGTCTTCTTCAGCGTGCCCGGCCGCACTGAAATTGGGGGCAATCATACTGACCACAACCAGGGGCGTGTGCTGGCAGCCAGTATTAACCTGGATGCGATTGCCGTAGCGGCCCCTTCCGGCGACATGCAGGTAACCTTGTACTCGGAAGGGTATCAGGGGCCCAGTTTGGTCGGTTTGGAAGACCTTCGCGTTTTGGAGGAGGAAAAAGGGACTACGGCTGCGCTGATCCGGGGAATTGCTGCCCGCTTCAAAGCCCTCGGGTATCGAATAGAAGGATTCAACGCTTGCGTTACCAGCGATGTGCTTACGGGTTCAGGCCTGAGCTCCTCGGCGGCCATTGAAGTGCTCATTGGCGCCATATTTAACCGGCTGTTCAATCAAAATGCGCTACCTGCCGCCCAGATTGCGGAAATCGGTCAATTTGCCGAAAATGTTTATTTCGGCAAGCCCTGCGGATTGATGGACCAAACCGCCTGCGCCGTTGGGGGGACTATAACCATCGATTTTGCCGATCCCGAAGCTGCGGAGATCCGGAAAGTGCATTTCGACTTCGCCGCCCAGGACTACCGCCTGCTGGTCGTCAATACGGGGGGCAACCACGCGGATCTGACGCCGGATTACGCAGCCGTTCCCGCTGAAATGAAAGCCGTTGCCCGCGAATTGGGGTATCCCTATTTGCGAAAAGTCACCCTGGAATCGTTCCTTTCGCATATTCCCTCCCTTCGGGAAAAAACCGGAGACCGGGCAGTCCTCCGCGCCCTGCATTTTCTGGAAGAAAACGAACGGGTCGTCCGTCAGGTAGCGGCGCTGGAATCTGGCCATTTTCCGGAATTTCTTCGGCTGGTCAGCGCTTCCGGAAAGTCTTCGTTCCAATGGCTTCAGAACATCTACACCCCCCAAAATATCCGGGAGCAAGGCGTAACGCTTGCCCTCGCACTCAGCGACCTGTACATCGGCCATTTAGGAGAAGGCGCTTGCCGGGTGCATGGCGGAGGCTTCGCCGGTACGATTCAGGCGTTCCTGCCCACCCGCGCCGTGCCAGCCTATGTAGACCTGATGGAGCCGGTGTTTGGCAAAGGAGCGGTAAATGTGTTGCGTATACGGAATCAAGGAATTGTTTGTAGCCTGGATTAGAACTGTAGCCCGGATTTTCAATCCGGGAATGTTCTCCCGATTTTCAATCCGGGAAACGGGCAATTTCTGATGAGCTGGCTTTTTGGCTTCGTCAGGAAAGAATCCCTGAATCAACCGTTGTTTTCGGATTGAATCAGTTCGGATTAAAAAATCCGAACAACTGTCTCGGATTTTCAATCTGAGCTACTGTCTCGAAAAGGGAAGTTGATTAATCCGAAACACCATCCCATCCATTGTGGCCCCAATGGCGTCGCCCCCGGGCAAGGAAACGACATTGTTCACCAGGGCATTGGAGACTTTGTGAACCCAGAAGATTTGGCGGTCGCTTAAGCGCAACGCATACACGAGGCCTTTATCGGTAGGAATATACAAGATTTCCTCTTTCTCCTGCATTGGAGAGGGCGCAATGTCGTATCCGTAGCCCGTATGGGTTCTCCAGAGCACTTGAAAAGATCCCTGGGTGGACAGGGCGGAAACGGTATCCTGCATGGCTTTTACATAAAGGGTCGATCCGTCGGGCGAAAGGCCAAGGGACTCGCGGCCAAAGTTGCCGGGTGAACGCCAGATCACCTGTCCGGTTGCCGCCTCCAGCGCAGTGGCGATCCGGTCGGGGGCGACGATAAACACGCGCCCGTTGGCCAAAACAGGAACAACCGCTGCCGGAGAATACATGCGGTTGGAACTCCCATTGCTCCAACGCCAGGCCAGGGTACCATCCCGACGGTTCAGAGCATAAAAATACGTTCCCCAGGTGCCGAAATATACCCGCTCGGCATCTATTGCCGGGATGGTTTCCACAAATCCTTCGATTTGCTTGTTTTCCCAAAGCACCTTGCCATCCTTAAGCGCTAATGCCCGAAAAACACCCTCCGAACTCCCAATGAACACCGTGTCTCCCGATATTTTTGGGGAAGCCACCATGGCCTTGGCAGTTTTTAGCTTCCAGGCCAAACGCCCGGAACCTGCCTCCAGGCAATAGATGGTGCTATCGGCAGAAGCCGCTACTACCCTACCGTTGGCGACCTCAGGAGTAGAATAGATTTTGCCCCTGGCCTGGAACGCCCACAACGGACGGCCGGACCCCAGGTCCAGGGCCTTAATCCCTCCGCACGTGTTGGCATAATAAACCCGGTCGTCAGCCACGGCCACCCCGGCGCCCACATCGCAGGGGTCCTGAACGGACCACTCCGTATACGCCATAGGGTAGTTTTCGTTGAACGAATAATCCGGTCTGGGGTAACTCCCCTTATCCTGCCTGGGATCATACCGTTTCAGCGCAAAACTGGTCCAGGGCGCCGCGGTCTTTTGCCCGGGGGTGCGTTCCCTAAGGTAAACCCAATCGTTCGCTATAGTAACCCAGTTATAGCCCCCAATCTCCTGCCGGGCCCGCAAGCTGGAACGGCCCATGGCCGAGGGGATTCCTTCCGCAGAAAAGGCTTTATTGGCGTGCCCATGACCGCAAAAAGCGGCCTGAATGTTGCCTTTTTTCAAAATGCCAATCACCTTGTCCCAATTAGCGAGTCCGGGATCGAGGGGATAATGGTTGAAAAAAAGGATGGGCCGTTTTTTAGGCCCGGACTGAACGACCGAATCGAGCCAGACCAAATCTTCCGCTGGCACTTGACCGGGCGCCATCCGCATATTGGGTCCGCTGCTGCAGCCTGCAAAACGGTACCCTTTGAAATCAAAACAAAACCGCTCGTACCCGAATATTTGCCGAAAGCTGTTGTTGCCGCTTTCCGACCATTTGGTGTCGTGATTGCCGGGAATGACGTACCAGGGGGCACGAAGCTGGTCCAGCAGCCGTTTGGCTTCCTTTAACTCCTCGTCGGAGCCGAATTCCGTGATATCGCCGGAGATAATAACCAGTTCCAATTCCGGGTGCGCGTTGATGTCGTCGACCACGCGCTGCAAGTCCTCCGAAGCCGTCGGATTGCCGATATGGGTATCGGAAACCAGGGCAAAATGGAATGGTTCCGCAGGTGGATTGGGCTGAACCCTTGCGGCCCAGGAAAGAATGAATAAAAAAAGAAAATGCATCGGCGGTTAGTTAAGGTAAGTAATAGTTAGATTTTCGGTTCGACGAGCGTGTATTTGATTTTCCGGTCGTCCATTTTTTTCTTGACAAAATTCCAAACATCCGGATGCATATCCTCCTGGTGATAATGAAAAATACGCGGCGCCGTGAGCCGGCCTTGCGGGTCCATGAACGTGATCAATGCCCTCAGGTTGATGGCGAAGATCAATAGCCGGTTCCATTGGGCGTTATTGGCCCCGCGTTCCATTCCTGCAAACAAATTATCGAAATAGCCAAACCACTTTTGGAAGTCCGGGTTGGAATTATAAGCCGTAACAAATTCAACGAAGCCCAAAACCGAGGATTTAGCCTCTTTCCCGTTTTCCGCTGTTCGCTTAACCATCAACTCCCCGATAGCTGTAATTGCCAGCCGCGGAACTTCCACCGCTTCCACGTCCGCAACGGGAATATCGGGGTTGCGCATAAAATACTCGAATCCCGTCAACCCTTTGTAAACGGTATTGAACATGATGGTATGCTTCTTGGCCCGGTTATCGGAATGGAGCAATTCGATAAAGGATTCGTCTTCCAGTATTTTACACCACCCAAAATAAGCCCCCATCAGGTAAAGCGTGCTGATACAATAATACGAATCGCGAACGTCGTCGTACCATTTACGGTCCACAAATTGAACGAAATTCTGAAGCCGGCGGTCCAGCGCATCCGCTGCCCGAATAACCGGATACCGATACTTTTTAAACGCCTGCCTCGCCTCCATGCGCATTTTAAACTGTGCAGGCAACATCTGCTCAAAGAGGAATTTCGACCACCCCCCTATAATCCCGCCTATACCCGCAGACAAAACAATCCAAAGAAGGGAATACTGCTCAAACGACCGGAGGAACAGCTCTTTCATGGAAAAAAATTTACGAAGTACGATTTACGAAGTACGATTTACGAAGTACGATTTACGAAGTACAAGGTATAATCCTTTACATCCCCTACTCCCTGCTCCCTAATCCCTACTCCCTGCTCCCTAATCCCTAATCCCCGCTCCCTACCTCACCAAAACCACCTCTCCTTTCAATTCTTCTGTTTTTCCATCGGAAAAGTGGACGAGAGCCCTCCAGACGTAAACGTCTTCTGGAAGGGGTTTTCCGTCGAGGCGGCCGTCCCAGGCTAAGAAATCGCTATTGGAACCGGGTTCGGCAGATTGAAAGAGGAGGGTTCCCCATCTGCTGAATACCTGAAATTGCCGGATCTCGATGACCCCACGGCCCAGAAAAAGGCGGAAGCGGTCGTTGACGCCATCTCCATTTGGAGAAAACACGTTGGGCGCATACACATAGCGGACCTGGACCACGGTGACCAGGACACTGTCGCGGATTACGCATCCTGGCTCGTTTATGGCTTCCACCCAGTAAGTTGTGGTCGTATCAGGGGAAACGACGGGATTGGGGCAATCGGAACAAGTCAGACCGGCAATGGGCTGCCAGGCGTAAGAAACCACCGGTTGGTTAGCCGCTGCCTCCATGAAAATCCGGTCTCCCAGACGAATTACCTGGTCACCCCCTGTTTCCAGCCGGAAAGGAGCCGGGTCGTTCAATTCGAGAGCAATAGAAAAGGTGCACCCTTGGGCATCCCGCGCCTGGAGCGTATAAGCCCCTGCGCCCAATTCAGCGAACTGAGGCGCATCTTGGAGGCGCCCTCCATTTAAAGCGTATTGGAAAGGCAGTCTGCCGCCTTCCAATGCTTCAAACCCAATCCGGCCGTCTTTTCCTCCAAAGCAAACCGGATCAACGGCAAAGGGTTTTCCTATGATTTTAATTTCCTCCAGCATGTGCGTGTCGGACGTTTGGCATCCATTTTCCGACGTCACCGTCACTGCGTAGGTTCCGGGCAAAACGGCTGTCAAAAAAGAATCCCTGGACCCATCCGACCAAAGGTAATCCTCAAAAGAGCCGGCTTGAAGAACCGTTGATGAATCGGCGCAAACATATTCGGGACCCCGGATGGCAAAAGCACTCAAATCTTCCACCTGAACCCGGCAAGTGATCAGGCTGTCGCACCCCTCCCTGGAACGCAGGCGCACCTCGTAATCGCCGGGAGAAGTAAATCGCTGCCCCCAATTGGCGTAGCTCCCTCCCGGACAAATCAACACGTTAACTGTCGTCCGGAAAACCTTTTTTTCCAAAACGGCCACGTCTGAATTCACCCGGCAAGAAGGGCTGGAAAGATTAATCGGGCCATCGGCAGCCAGCATCCGGAAAAGATGGCCGTCGCGGGGCGTCGAAATTAAATGGGAAGTGGAAACCGCGCCGGCAATATTTGTCCAGGTCAGGCCCTGATCGGAACTGGTTTGCCATTGATACACCGGGTCTCGGTAGGCGGCGCCGCTAACGCTGGCGTTTAAAGTAATCGGGGCTGAATCCACACAATAGAAGGTGGTATCCGGGACCATAATACGGGGTCCGCAGGGAAGGAAGGAGATATTGTCGAGCCCGAGGTCGTTTCCTATTCCTCCGGGAGCATTGTTGCGAAGAGCCAGTACAATGCGGGTAGTCCCGGGCTGAGTGGTCAGGGCAAAGCCATAAGTATGCCACCTTTTGTCCAGGGGCACGTTTCCTGTGGCATAGACTTCTTTTCCGTCGACCAGGAAAGAGATATTGGGCTGGATGAACGTTCCGGTGGCCGGATCGTTCATTGGGATTACATCGGCGGAGAAGACGTAATCGGTGCTCCCGCAAACGTCGACCGTATCCAGATAAAACAGCCCGGGAGTCAGGCTGGCATTGACGACCATAAAATAGCCGTTGGGATCGGAGCTGTTGTCCTTGGTTTTGACCCAGGTATCCCGGGCAAATGATCCCCAATTGGAGGTGTTGTTGGTGATGGTGTAATACCCGTCGTTAGGAGGCGGGCTGGGCTGATAAATATACCCCGGCGCCAGTTTGGGATCGGGAAGAAGGACATTGGACGGTCCGGAGCCAAAATTTCCTCTCAAAAAAATGTTGGAACCCAGGTTTCCGGTGCAAAGCGTGCTCTGCCCGCTGACCGGAAGATCGAAGCATAGCGCAATAAGGCCAAGGGCAAAAGGCATAAGGCGTAAGGCACGGTTCTTTACGCCCTTCGCCTTACGCCTTTCGCCTATAATAATCGTTGGTTTCAACGTTCCAATCGTAAGTTCGCAAGGCATTGAGCCTAAGGAAAAAGCTCAAGAGAGGACCCTTTTGCCTTCCGCCTTTTGCCTTACGCCTGAAAAAATTAGTTCCGGATAATAAACGTCCCACCGCCGCCAGGTCCGCCGCCGCTCATCTGGCGCATTTCCTTCATGCGCTCGTCGACCAGTTTGCGGAATTCTTCGCGGGTAACTTTTTTGCCTTTATCGGGCATCACCAGCAGGCCTTGCTCCAGGGTTTTAAACTCCACGGAGGTCGCGGTGGTTATCGTTTGCCCCTGGTTCATATCG
Organism: Haliscomenobacter sp.; assembly: GCA_016707205.1. Taxonomy (GTDB): domain Bacteria; phylum Bacteroidota; class Bacteroidia; order Chitinophagales; family Saprospiraceae; genus JADJPL01. The sequence continues at coordinate 16,355 of JADJHZ010000003.1, forward strand.
ATTTCCAGGATCATGCCGGGCAGCCCGCCAAACGATTGGGGACCAGCCTGAACGGGAATAGCCGGAGTGAACCACGCCGTGATCTCCCTGGGGCGGCCCATCATGGAATCCGAGCGGGTAGCGGCTAAACACGGATATCCAGCCACCATTTTTTGCTTGCCCGTCACTTTCCAAATACTGACATTGGCTGAATCAACCCCTTCGATCAAAAAATCCTTGTCCATAAAATTCGTGGCTTCGATCTGGGTATTGGCCTCGAGGTCGCGATATACGACGGTGTTGTCGCGGCGGCGCATGGACATCATGCGGAAACCGGGGCCTTCTCCACCCGCAGCCCCCATTTGCTGTTGCTGCTGAGCATCGGGTTGATCGGATTTTTTTGGTTTGTAAAGGGTCGTTTTACCCTTGAACATCAGTTCGGACTCATAGGTTTGAAACTCGGGGACGTACTGTTTCATCTGCTCGTTGGGCAGGTTGCGGTGCAGGTTGATCGTCTGCTTGTACACGATCACGCCTTCGGTATTCTGGGCATAGACCAGCAAAGGCAATGCGAAGGCAAACAGCAAGGGAAATTTCTTTTTCATCGTGAAGATTTTTTTTGCAAAGCTACAAGGCGCTTCATCGTCAGCAAGTTAAACGACCTTGATGAATGGTTAATAAAGGTTAACAAATGCTGCAGGCCAAAGTTTCATCCTGTAATTTTGTTTCATGATGTTAAGAGAACGCACATAATGGGGCAAAAAACGCATTTATACCGACTTTTAACGGGAATCAGCCTGGTCTTTTTGGTCCTTTTTCAGGGTTATTGGCTTCGCAAAGTATATCTGGAACAAAAAGAACTACTGGAAAAGGATATCGACAACCTGTTTGTCCAGAATATCCGCGATCTGCAAGATTCCCTGTACCGGCAAAACTGGATGGTACTCCGGGATTCGTTCCGGCAGCAAACGACAGCCGTGGCGATCCAAATCCGGACGGATAGCGCCGGGCCGGCGAACGCCGCTCCGCAGCAAACCATTATCCTCCGCATGGACAGCAACGGCCACGGCTCCAACCACGGGACGGACTCGTTATACCGCTGGAACCGCCGCCGGGAAAGCGAACCCGAAACCCGTCTGGAACGCAGGGAACGGATTTTCCGCTCCTCCGTCATTGCCGTTCGCGATAGCGGCAAAAACCAGCATGGATCGTATAGCCCATTTGGGTTCAGAAACGACACGCTGCGATTGGCAATATTAGAAGACAAGCTGGCACATGACATGCAGCGCGCAAAGTTGCATTTTCCATTCCGCGTTTCGCGCCCCGATACCATTCCCGATCTGGCCACCATGCCCGGGATCACCAGTTTCTATCCGGGAGGATTCCCCCCCATCCATTTGTATCTCATTCAGGTCGGCGATTACCAAGGGTATCTGCTTCGCAAAATGGCGCCAAGTCTGCTGTTTGCCTTGTTTTTGCTGGGGATTACCGCTCTGTCCTTTGCCCTAATTTTCCGGAGCCTGGAACAGCAACAACGGCTTGCCAAGCTCAAAAACGATTTTATCAGCAACATCACCCACGAACTAAAAACGCCTATTGCTACCGTGAGCGTAGCGCTCGAAGCCCTCAACAGTTTTCAAGGGATGGACAACCCGGAAAAAGCGAAAGAATACCTCAACATTTCCCAGCACGAACTGCAACGCCTTTCCATTCTGGTAGACCGGGTGTTAAAAATGTCCATGTTCGAACACAAAGCGCCTCAATTGCATTTTGAGCCGTTTGACCTCCAGCGTACATTCCGCAAAGTGCTCGAATCGATGGGCCTGCAATTCGAACGGTCGAAAGCGGAGGTGGAATTCCGCCAGCACGGCGCCGCGTTTCAGATGGAAGGCGACCAGGTCCACCTCACCAACGTCATTTACAACCTGCTGGATAATGCCTTGAAATACAGCCCAAACCGCCCCCGAATTGACGTGGAGCTGGGAGAAAGCAATGGAAGCATTCGATTCACCGTTAAAGATTATGGAATCGGGATAGCGCGGGAATATCAGGAAAAGATCTTCGAGCAGTTTTTCCGGGTTCCGCAACAGGGTCAGCAGCACAACACCAAAGGCCATGGCCTGGGGTTGAGTTATGTCGCCGAAGTGATCCAGCAGCACCAGGGCAAGATCGAGGTCGAAAGCGCCCCCGGCAAAGGCAGCTCGTTTACCGTAACGCTTCCCAAAACCCAGCCCCGCAAAGCCAAATCCAACGCATAAACCGCATGTCTAAAGCGAAAATTCTATACGTGGAAGACGAACCCTTTCTGGGAAAAATCGTCAAGGAAAGCCTGGAAACCCGCGACTTTTTGGTCCATATGGTCGACGACGGCGCCCTGGTCATGGAAGCGGTAGACCGTTTCCATCCCGATCTATGTATTCTGGACATCATGCTGCCTAATCGCGATGGATACGAACTGGGAACAGACATCCGAAAGAAAAACCCCCGGATGCCCATCATCTTCGTCACCGCCAAAACCCAAACCGAAGACGTGCTCAAAGGGTTTCAGTCGGGCGGGAACGATTACCTCCGCAAACCGTTCAGCATGGAAGAGCTGATTGTTCGGGTCAATAACCTGCTTCAGATTACCCAGGCTACTCCCCCCGCCAGCATAGAGGATCATGTGGTTCTGCTTGGGAAGTTTGCCTACGACATCCGCAAATACGAACTCCGGTTAGGAGAAAAAATCCAAAAACTCTCCTACCGGGAAGCCGAACTCCTCAAAATTCTGATTGAACATCGGAATTTTCCCGTGGAACGCAAACTTATCCTCCTGAAGATCTGGGGCGACGACTCCTTCTTTAACTCCCGCAATCTCGACGTCTACATCACCCACCTGCGCGATTACTTCAAGGAAGACCCCGAAGTGCAGATCATTACGTTGAAAGGGGTTGGTTATCAGTTTGTTGTATAGACGTAAGAGGTTAGACTTTAGATTTTAGATTTCGCCAAAACCTCTAACGTCTAACCTCTAACGTCTAACGCCTACTTCACCAACTCCCTTCCCGCCTGGGTGAAGGCTTCGAGGTCGGTAAGCAAGGACTTGGCCTGCTCTGCGATACGGCGCAGCTCTTCCACGTTCTGTTCCAGCTTTTGGCGAATCGAGGAAGCAACCAGAACCATATGGAAGTCGTGGCCTTCTTCCAGCACGGTGGTAATTTTCTGGACATTGACTTCCGCTTCTTTATAGGATACTTCCCATTTCTTGCGCAGGTCAGCGTTTTTCGCCAGTTCTTCCTTGCGCAGGCGCTCGTTGGAAATGCTGCCGCTCAGTTCGTTCAGCTTATCAAAATAGGTGGTGGAATTTTCCCCAACATCGCTGAAATCGAGCTTGAGCTTTTCGTAGCGCTTCTGGATGTTGTTCCACTCAATTTCGAAATCTTTGGATACTTGCGGTAGGTCGGGACTATCCTGCGTGAGCGATTCTTCCGCTTCTTCCAGACTGGTAATCAGCTTGTCGGAAAGGATTTTCCTATTTTTCTCGAACGATTCCACCGAGGCTTTAAGCACCTCTCCATTCTTCAACGCCGTTTTGGTGGTTTTCCAGCGGCAACTGGAAACACTCAGGGCCAACGCGATGCCGGCCAATACGATCAGACCCTTCTTCATTTTTTTTATGCAAATATAAAAGTTACGGAGTTACGAAGTTGCGGAGTTGCGAAGTTGCGGAGGGAAGCTTAGCAACCCCGCAACCTCGCAACCATTACTTGCCTCCCTGGAAAATCGAATTAAAAATCAGCTTGTACGTTCCTCTGGGCTGCCCACGGAATTGAGGGCGGAACCCGAACAACACGACCTTGCCTTTTCCATAAGGGGTTTGCACCAATGCGGCTTTGGAGCGCAGGTAACGGTCGGCCCCATTGGCCCAACCGCTCATCAGAAGATCTTTGCTGCCGTACTCCACAACGACATCGGCTATGGGCTCGGGCGCACGGGCGATTTTTTCTTCGCCCCCTTCGCCGGAATAACTGTGTTTAAAGACCTCAAAGGCGCGGCTGTCGTCGTAAAACGCGGCCACTTCAGCCTGCATCCCAAATCCGAGAGGGTGTTTAGGATTTACTTTGGCCCGAACCAGGGAGCCCGGGATAAAGAACTGTTGATTGGAGAGTCCTTCTGTAACATTGCGCACAGGAAGCCCGAGCAATTCAATGGCCAGGTCGCTGGCGGCATCGAAGGTAATCAGGGTCCCCCCGTTGCGCACATATTCGGCCAACCTGGCGGCTCCTTCAATTTCAATTCCTCCCGTGAACTCGTCCGGCATGGTTCCCGGCGCATGGCCGTGGAGAATGCCGTTGGGGGATTGGGAAGGTAAAATAATGGCGGAATACAGCGTCAGGTCTTTGCTTCGAATATCGATATCGTGCAAGGTGTCAAAGTCAAACCGGTGCTGTTCGAGCACCCAGCGGGTCCAACCTTCGTCCATATTGGCCATCCAGCTTTTATACAACCCCACCTTCACCTTCCGGAGCGGTTTGACCTGGCTACCCGGGCGCTGATCCAGGCCGGTAAAGGAAATCCCTGTTTCGGCTGCCAGGTTTTCCAGCCTGGTTTCCAGACCGTTTTGGGCGGCAACCCAAAAGGCGCCAGGGGCCATGGGTTTTCCGCCTGCATTCAAAAGGGTATCCTGAAGGATTTCTACAGGGAACCCGCCTCGAAGCAGTTCATTAACCACCTGGTAAGCCGCATTTTCCTGGCAGGAAAATACAAATCCTGCTTTGCCCTTTCCGCTGAGCTGGCCCGGGGCTATGGCGATCAGGTCCTTAAGTTCCCGGGTTGAAGCGGCAAAGGCGCTGTCGATGCGGTCCACCTGCACCCCCATTTGCATGGGGAGGGTCCAGCCAGCCAGGTCATAAGGGGGCACCGGCGGGCCTCCCGGATAAGCCACCTGATTGGGGTGGTTTTGCTTTTCCATCAAATCGATCAGATAGGGCCGGAAGGCTTGCGCGCCATAAAAGAGGACCGAGCCTGCCGGGTAGGTTTTGCCGTTGGCCTGAAAAGGCGCAGTCGCTTCATGGGCCTCCAGGCCACCACGTTGAAGGATCTCCGTTAGGTTTCGGGCTTCACTGGCATCCCATTGATCCTTTGGAATGATATACGCAAACGCTTGCTTGGTATTGGTAATCGCATCCCGGCCCATACGGTAAAAGTCAAACAGCATGGTTTCCCGGCGGTCGGCTGCTAAATTCAATACGGCCAGGGACGCCTCCAGCGTATAGTCAATGGCATCGCGAAAATGGGATTCCCCTCCCTCCCACGGGAATGGATAGAATACCTCGGAGCCATCCGTGCGCAAGCCGGCTACGGTAGCCGGCTTTTTGGCGGGATCGTAATACCTCGGAGTGGGCGTCGCATGGGCGGTTTCCGTGAGGATGCCGATCATGTTATGGAAATACGGCGCGGTACGCATACCACCGTTCCACCACATACTGAAGTTGGTGGTGGAAATAGCCCCGGGCATGCGGAGCATGGCAAACCGGTTGGACATAGCCGACCCAACCAAGTTCACGGCGCTTGTTACTCCGGGGTGAATATTGGGATTGACCGGGCTGCGGAACGGAGGCAGAAAAATCCTCGCCCATGCAGGAGAAGTCTGGTGGTGGTTATGGACGATCTGGGGATACCATTCCTGGTAAAGCACCTGATTCACCGCTTTGGTCTCCGGCATATTGCTCATAAACCAATCCCGGTTGTTGTCGTGCCCCACGTATTCCTGATACAGAATAGGGGGTGAAGTCGTTTCAAAAGGCGTACCCAGGTATTTCCGGTACCAGGGCACGACGATATCTACCCCATCCGGGTTGATCACCGGCACGATGAGGGTGATCACCTGATCGCGGATTTTTTGCATTTCGGCGCTCTCCTCCGTGGCTACCCGGTAGGCCAGTTCGGCCGTCATTTGCGCCGGGGCGCGTTCGGTGGCGTGCATGCCGCCGTCGAACCAAACAATGGCTTTGCCCTCTTTCGCCAGCTTCCGCGCTTCCTCTTCCGGAATGCGGGCCCGGGCCAGCTTCCCGCTGATCTCCCGGAATCGGGCCAATTGCTTCAGATTTTTCTCGGATGAAATGGCAAGCAGCTTCATGGGCCTGCCGTGAACCGACTTCCCGATCTCGGTCATCTGCACGCGGTCGGACGCAGCGTCCAGTTTCGCGTAATAGGTCAGCATCTGGTCGTAGTCGGCCAATTTGTAATCGGCGCCCACTTTAAATCCGAAAACATCTTCCGGCTTTCGGCGCCTGCGCCCGGACCATGCCGGACAACAACAGGACAAGCAACGCCGTCCAACCCCATCGAATGCCTGTTTTAGGTGTTTTTTTCATACAAGAATACTGTTTATTGATCTTTATTAGTTTCCCGTCCCCGTCCAACCTCTAACCCCTAACCCAGCATGTTCCCAGCGATTTCCTTGACCAGTTTTGCAGCAAGGGTGGCCGTCATATCGGCCCAATCGCGGTGCGGGTTATACTCTACGATATCGGCGCCGAGGAACGGGGCATCCAGCCGGTGGATGATCTCCAGTACCTGGCGTGTGGAGAGCCCGCCGGGTTCGTGGTGCGAAACGCCGGGAGCGAATGCGGGATCCAGTCCGTCGAGATCTAAAGAAAGGTACAACGGCCTGTCAAACTTCACTTCCGCTGCGCGATGCATATCTTTCATTTCAATCGTTTCCACGCCAAAGCGCGCGGCTTGTTCCCGTTGATGGGGAGTGAGGGTTCGAATACCAACCTGAACCAACCGTCTGGCGAAACCAGATTCCATGATTCGGGCGAAAGGGCAGGCATGGGAGTAGGGGTCTCCCTCAAATTCGTGGTATAAGTCGCCATGGGCATCCACATGGAGGATATCTATTGGTCCGAACGCTTTGGCATAGGCCTGGATCACCGGAAAAGTGACCGAATGGTCGCCGCCCAGGGAAATCAGGCGATGCCCTTTGGCCAGCAAAGCGGCTATCTGGGGATAAATTTCGGGGTAATCGGCGATGCTCAAATCCCCTTGGTCGATAAACCGCGGATCATCGAGCGGGTTGGCGCCGAGTTCAGTCCAGGAATTGCCCGCGCCGTTGTGAAGGGCGGCGCGGATACGGGCAGGAGCAAGCGCAGCCCCCTGGAGGAAACTGGATTTGCGGTCGAACGGTATACCGACTAGAGCAATGGTAAACATAAGCCTTGAAGGATCTTTTGGATCTTCCAAGAAAGCAAGAAAAGGCGACTTGAACAATAGGCTCCCCCAATAGGGAATAAAAAAGGCGCAGAACTGAAATCAGCTGCGCCTTAGTTCGGAGTATAGTTTTACCCGGGGAACTTGTCCAAGAATTTTGGGCGAGGAATTAACTGTGATAGATTTAAAAGAAGGCATAGTTTTTGGGGATAGAATTTGACCCAAAGGTACCCCATTCTCCTTCTTAATGCAAAAATCCGGAGCGAACTTAAGTTCGGGTATAGAAATGAACTTTTTTAAAATTAACGTACTCATTTTGTTACAATCTTCCCAAATATTTGTTCACCGCTTCCATACGGCTGTTCACCTGTAGTTTCGAATAAATTCCGTGGATGATTCGTTTGATCCGGGGTTCAGACAACCCAAGTTCGGAGGACAATTCTTTGTACATTTTTCCTTTAGCCAGGATTTCCAAAACCTCCTTTTCTGTCGGGGTTAAGGTTTCATCCGCTTTTTTTTTGGTTCTAAAGGAGTCAAATATCTTCCGAGCGATATAGGGACTAGCGGCTGAAAGCCCCTGATGAACATCCCGGATAGCATGTAACACCAAGGAGGTCTCCTCTTTTTTGAGAATATAGCCGTCTGCTCCAGCCTCCAGGGCTTCGAAAACCCGTTCATTTTCCCAAATGGTATACATGAGGAAAGCCACGTTCGGAAGAACCTGTTTTAAGCGCACCACACAGGCGATGCCGCTTTCCCCAGGCAGCCCAATGTCCATGATGACCACATCAGGAGGATTTGCCTGAATCCCTTGAATGGCATCCTCTGCATTGCTGAAGGAGCTGGTTAGTTCCATATCGGGCTCGCCGGAGATCAGGTCTTTCAGGAGCTCGGTAATCTCAAGTTCATCATCTACTATGGAGACGCGGATGCTGTTTTTTTCCATCATTTCAATGATTCAAATTGGAGGAATTAGATTTTTTGCGGAATATAGCCCAGCGTTTTGCCGGCCGGAACGAGAATTTCACCGGACAACTCAGGAGGATGACGGTGCCTTTAGGGGAAGATTCCAGGGAATAGGTTCCCCCAATGGACTGCATGCGTTTAGGCATATTTCTGGAGCCTCTTCCTGAACGCGGAACGGAAGGATCAAATCCGCAGCCATTATCCCGGACCCTAAGGAATAGGAACCTGCCGTCTAGCCACAGGTCGATCACGACCTTGGTAGCGGCCGCATGCTTTGACGTATTGTTGAGGCTCTCCTTGAGCACCAGCCACATATTCTGGCGTTGTTCGGCCCCGACTTCAGCTGCCGGGAGGTCAGCAGGCCAGTTAAACGCCTGTTCCAGCCCCATGGAATCGAGGTACTCTTTGGATCGTTGGTATAAAAACTCAATAAAAACATCTATACCCGCCGCTTGATCTTCTGTGACTCTGAATATTTCCCCCATACTGCGCATGCCATCCAGGGCCCGGCGGTAAATCCGTTCAAACTGGTCGCGGATCTCGGGGTCCTGGATATTCCGGCTAGCCCGCTCGCTCATGGCGCGGATGGCCGTCAGGTCGAAGCCGATGCCGTCGTGCAGGTCGTTCATCATCCGGCTCCACTCCTCTTCGATGAGCTTTTGTCGATTGGCCTCTTCCTTTAACCGCTTTTTGACGAAGTAGTTGACGATCAGGACAACTATCCCAGCAAGCGCTGTTATGGAACCAAAAATAAACTGCCAGGACAACCAAAAAGGAGGCGCCACGGAAATCGCTAACTCCCGGGGAGGACTCTGCTGCCCGTTGGGACCAATAGCCCGCATTTGAAAAACCTGTCCTTTGCCCCAGATTAAACGGTAATTCAGGTGCTCGCCCGGTTTGGTGATTTGCCAATCCTTGTCGGACCCCTTAAGGCGGTATTGAAGGCGCGTGTATTGAGGAAGGTAATAGCCAATGGCAGCAAGCGTTAACCGGATATTTCGCTGATGGTAGGTCAACTCCAGGGTTTTCAACGCTGCCGGATTCAAACTATCCAATTGGGCGCCATTGATTTGAATATCATATATATACGGCCTTGGAGCATCCGGATATGGTTTCAGGCGCTCCGGATCGAAGGCAATGACGCCATCTCTGGCTCCGAAAAAAAATCGTCCATCCGAGGCGGCCACCGCTGTGGCGAACAGGAACGGGCCTGCACGCAACTCTTCCTGGCGGAAAATCCGAACAGAATCGCTCTCGGGAATAAACAGGACCAACATATCGGGACCCGCCAGCCACAGGCGATTGAATTTATCCAGCAGGACGTCTTTCACGCCGACGCGATCCAGCCACTCATTCCCTTGAAAAAAGCTTTCCACGGTTTGGAAATCATTTGAGATTCGTTTTAATCCATCGGTCGTAGCTAGCCAAATTGATTCGCGGGCTTTATCCCAAATGCTTTTATTAGTATAAGGCATATGGGGCATCTCCGCGATTTTCCGGAAATCGTTCCCATCGGTTTTATAAATCTGTAAATTGGATTCTTTAATGCCTTGGATAGCCAGGTACCCCTCCGAAAGGGGAAATGCCAATACTTTTTCATCGGCAATTTCTATTTCTTTTATTGGGTTGCTTTTTATAAAAATCCCCGGCGAACGCTCATGAATCGCAAAGGTCTGCAAATTGGTTATTATCAAAAGCCTTCCATCCCGAAGCGGAGTAATCGCTTTGGTGATTTCCTTATCAAGTACAACCGGCAGCCGTTCCCAGGAACGGCTATTAGCCGGGATATAAAAAATCTTCCCTCCGGCATGCAACCAGGGGCGTCCGTGGCTATCGGTGAAAAAGTTCCAGATAGACGAAATCGGCAAATTCTCGGGCAGTTTCACTGCATAAGCGGAGTTGTCGTTCAGCACGTGAACGGCCTCTGCCGCGTTGACAAACCAAAATCCGCCGTACAGGTCTTTGGAGGCAAACCTGGCGTCCCTGAGTTTCAACCCATTAACGTTTTCCAGCCGTTGTAACTTAGGCATGAACAAACTGGCACTTCCCAGCCCCTGGTTGCTAAAAGAAACCCACAACTGGCTTCCTTTCGAGCCTGAAACAGCAGACTCGATTTTATCCGAGCTCGACATGGAAAAATTCCCCTGCCCTTTATTCAAACGCGCCTCAAACCGCCGGCTCTGTTTGTTAAATATCCAAAGTCCAGCCTTTCGGGTACCCACTACTAACCGGTTGGAGTCGAGGGTTGCCACTACGTTGACATCCGCATCAGGCCAGCCCTCCGGCAAATACACCTTTAGCCGTTCCGGCGCCCTTGGGTTAAAAGCAATCAACCTTCCTTTAGAACACAACCACACCAAGGTGTCGTTATCCGCCTGAAGGCGCTCTACATAGATATCCGGCTCTTTTTTGCCTAATGGGGGGTTAAAGGATTGAACGGAGATCACGTTGCCTCCTGCTATATCCAAAACCTCGAAACCAGGGTCCATAACAGGAGTAGCAATCACCCGCTTCAGGAAACCTTTGGCATCCGTTTCGGCAGCATACCGGGCATTAGGGCCAGAAAAAGAGCCGTTTTCGGGGAAGACCGATTTGCCGTTTTGCCGAAAAAAAAGAACTCCCCCCTTCAACCCCCAAAGCCGTCCATCGGGGTCAATATGCAGTAAGATATACCCTTGTGAGGAATCCCCTGCGCTTATCCGGAAAAACTGTTCCTTTAAAGGGTGGTAATAAAAAACAGCATTCCCGTTCGTTATCCATATTCGCCCCTGTTTGTCTTCCAGCAGCTTATGCTGAATAAACCCCGGATGAAGCCAGTTTTTTCTGGTAGAATCCGGTAAGTAGGGTTTAACCAGGGCGCCGTCAAACCGATAGAGCGCACTCAGCGAACTGATCCACAGAAAACCCCGGGAATCCTGGAACAAAAAGGCATGCTCCTCGTCGGGAGGCAAACCTTGCTCCTTCCCGACCAGTGAAAATACATAAGGCGCTATTTGCCCTGCGACGGGAGGACTTGTCCAACAAAAAGACATAAGCCACCAAAGCCATAATATGCACTTCTTACGCTGCATCATTCAACGCCAAAATTCCTCCAGGATGGAGGGCAAGGAAATGCGATAGCGAATGATAGGGGCTCGTATGCTGGCGCCTGCGGGTCGTAGTTGTCGTTGGGCCCCACTTTAACCGGGTTGACTACTTCGGCCATCAGAGTGGCGTATTTACTGCTCAGTTGTTTACGGCCAATATTGGGCTCGCCCATATCGAGCAAGCCGCCAAATAAAGCGATCCGGTTCCCGCGCGGCTGCATCATGCGCAACTGGTCTATACCAAAATAAGCCAGCCCCATGATTTTGCGGTCTTCCAGAAACTCAAAATGGGTCACCCGGCGGCCCTGGTCGTCTGTGGGGTAATCCATCAAAATCTTCTCCAGAGGAAAGTGTTCGCCGGCGATAATGCGCAAGGCCCCCCGAAGAAATGGCCTTTTTGGCAATAAGATATTGGCCTAAATCATTTTCTTCCAAATAAAAAGCGACGCCAACAGCGTCGTCCTTTAGGAATTCGAACAATTCATCCAGTTGAAGGGTGGCAATAGCAAAAGGATTCATAAGGATTTAATTTCCTCGTAAGTTAAGTAAAACCTGCTGATGCCAAAAAGACTTAGCGCCCTTTTTGGGGCCGTAATCTTTTCTGCATATTGAAAGGTTGGCGGCATTTTTTTTCCGGCCCTCCCTCCGGTTGCATCTTGAAGGAAATTCTCCTAGATTTGCAGCGCTTTGGCCGTCCGGGTCCCGTAGCTCAGCTGGATAGAGCAACTGACTTCTAATCAGTAGGTCACAGGTTCGAATCCTGTCGGGATCACCTCTCCTAAAAGCCTTCTTCCACCGAAGAAGGCTTTTCTTTTTGGTGTTTTACCTTTTTCGCTTACTCGCTTTTCCCTTCTGAATCCTCTGTTTTTTTTCTTTTTTCACTTTTTTTTCAAAAAAAAATCAACATTTAAATAATTTAAATCAACACAAAAAATTATAAAACACTGATTATCATTTTTTTAAATTAATTAATTTAACAAAATCCATCAACAAACCCGTTTTATTGTCTTTGATTTCGGTAAAATAGCGCTGCATCTTTACAACATCAAAGGAAGACAACGACACCAGAGCGGTTCGAAAAAGATCGGACCCACAAGATAAAAAGAGTGGCTATCTCAAAAACCGAAGTTAGCGTGAAATCCCCCCGCGTCGGGGAATTCATGATCCCAAAAACAAGGTTCCTTGCCCTTAGGGGCAGGGAACCTTACCCAAAATCGCCAGCCGCTCCTTAAACCCCATAAAAGAGAAAATGTCTGTCAGACTAAGAAATAGAAAAGTTAGGTCGTCTTTTTTTCATGAGATTATGATTTGTTATTTGCATGAGGCCCTCGTTGAGGGCTTTTTTTTTGTCCCCTACGCTCCTCTTTCGAATCCCAATTATTTTCTACTTTTCACGGATATTCGAAACACCTAACGACCTGACCATGAAGACAACGGCCTACTGTGTTTTCCTGATTTTCATTCTAACCGCTCCATCCTTTTTAGCCGCCCAATCGTCGAACGGGTATCCAGGCATCAACACCAAGGTGCGGCCCGATGCCAAAGCTTCCGCTATGAATGCCCTGCCCCAGATCGACGGCGACGTGCTCGCCGACCCGGCCTGGCAAGCAGTCCAGCCCTTGAGCGAACTCTGGCAGATCCAGCCAAACGCCGGTCAGCCTGCTTCGGAAAAAACGGAGATCCGCATCGGGTATACGGCCCAGCATTTCCTCCTCTCTGTAGTATGCTACGACGCTCAACCCGGCAACCTGGTTGTCGCGGATGCCCGCCGGGACGCCCCGCTCGACAATACCGACAGTTTTATCTTTATTCTGGATACCTATCACGACGGCCAAAACGGCTTCGTCTTCGGGACCAACTCCCAGGGGGTGGAGTACGATGCCCAGGTAAATAACGAAGGGCAGGGAAACTTTAACCCTAACCGCCAGGTTGGAGGCACCATCGGAGGAGTCAACATTAATTGGGACGCCACCTGGGAAGTCAAGTCCAAAGTAGGTGATTTCGGCTGGAGTGCGGAATTTGCCATTCCGCTGCGCACCCTGCGCTTTAGTCCGGGAGACAACCAGACCTGGGGCGCCAATTTTCAGCGCAACATCCGCAAAACCAACGAAACCGCCTATTGGGCAGCCCTCCCAATCCAGTTCAACCTCTACCGCCTTTCTCTGGCAGGCGCCATCTCCGGCCTTAAGCTTGCCAACCAGGGCAATCTCAAGATCTTCCCTTACGCTCTGGCCCGCGCCGACCGGGACAAGCTATCAGCCAACGGCGACTGGAAAACAACTGCCGATGCGGGCATCGATCTCAAATACAGCCTCACGCCCAGCCTGACCCTCGACCTTACCTATAACACGGATTTTGCCCAAGTCGAGGTAGACGATCAGCAGGTCAATCTCGACCGGTTCAACCTCTTTTTTCCCGAAAAACGGCCTTTCTTCCTGGAAAACGCCGGCGTTTTCTCTGTAGGCAGCCCAGGAGAAGTCGATCTCTTTTTTTCGCGGAGGATCGGCATTGGAGATGGCGGGAATCTCGTACCGATCCTGGGCGGCGCCCGGCTCTCCGGCAGAATCAACCGCACCAACGTGGGCGTGCTCTCTATGTTCACCGAAGAGATTGATTCCAAAAATATCGACGGAAATAACTTCACGGTTGCCCGGGTGAGCCACGAATTTGCCCAGCGCTCCTCTATAGGCGCCGCTTTCCTCAACCGACAGGGTACCAGTGGAGAAGAAGACGATTTCAACCGGACTATGGCGCTAGATGGCCGGCTCGGCCTGGGCAAAAAAGCCCAGCTTTCCGGCTTTTTCTCCAAAACAGCTACTCCTGGCTTAGACGACAAAGACCACGCGTTCAAGTTCCAGGCCAATTACCTCTGGAATGGGCTGGAGATCAATACCGCCTATACGGAAGTTGGACAGGGCTTCAACCCGGAAATGGGTTTCCTCCTGCGCAACGCATTCCGCAAACCCGAGTTGCTCGTACTCAAACAGGTGCGGATGAATGGGAAATTCGGGCTGCTCGAATTACGCCCGCATGTATCTTATCGCGGGTACTGGGATTTTGCCGGGTTTCAGCAAACCGGCTTCCTGCATATCGACAACCACTGGGAATGGCAAAGCGGCCTCGAAGTGCATACCGGGATTAATTTCACCACAGAAGGGGTCTCCACGCCCTTCGAGATCTCCAAAGGCGTAACCGTGCCACAGGGAACCTACCGCCACCGGGAAGCCCAGCTCGTACTGATGACCAACCAAAGCAAGGTGGTGTCTTTCGCCACCCGCCACATCCTCGGAGGCTTTTTTGGAGGCGCGCGGTATGCCAATACGGTCACCATGTTCCTGCGCCTTGGCGACAAGTTTAGTTCGGAATTCACCCTGAACAATAACGACATCCGCCTCCCTTACGGCGATTTCACCGCTACCATTTTCCGATCCAGGCTTTCCTACTCCTTCACCCCCCGCGTTTACCTCCAAAGCCTGGTACAATACAACAGCACCCAAAAGCTGTGGTCCTCAAATTTCCGTTTCGGGTGGCTTCAGGCCGCCAATACCGGTTTGTTCGTCGTGCTTAATTTCAATAAAAACCAAAATGCCGTTGACAACCAAAGCCTTATAATTAAATACTCCCGGGTATTCGATATCCTGAATAGGCGGTAGACGATGTACGATTTACGAAGGACGATGTACGAAGGACGATGTACGGAAATTCCTCCGCCGTCCACCGCCCGCCGTCAATCGCACCTCGTACATCGCGTACCTCGTACATCGTAATTCGTACATCGTACATCAAAAAAACCATCTTTGCTTTTTCCTTGTTAGGGATGATATGAAAAACAGAAATAAGGTAACCTTACAACTTTGGGTTTTCCGCATGTTGAGGCGGAAACGCTTTTATTTTTCCCTGGCCTTTCTTGGATTCATGGCGTTCAGTTATGAGTTTCTCAAAACCCGGATGTCGGACGAAGTATTTGTCCGGCAATTGAACGACAACCCGTTTGGGCTAGAAGCTACGGTACATCATTATGAAAAAGAAGGGCGTCCGATGCGGTACATCGAGATCGGGTACGATAGCCTTCCTTTAATTGTTTTTATCCATGGCGCCCCAAGTTCTTCGTCTTTTTGGAAAGCCCTGCTTCAGGACACCCAATTGCTGCGCAAGGCCAAGCTGTTGGCGGTAGACAGGCCCGGGTACGGGTATTCCGGCTTCGGATCGCCGGAGGTTTCTGTGGAAAAGCAAGCTGCCCTTATTGCCCCAATCCTGGAAGCTAAAAGGCCTCTGCACCAGACGATTATCGTACATGGATCTTCTTATGGGGGCACGGTGACGGCCCGGTTAGCCATGGATTTTCCCGACCTGATGGACGGGATCCTGTTGCAATCCTCTTCTAACAAGCCGTCTGCCGAAACGACCTATTGGATCACCTATCCAACCAGCTATCCATTCGTCCGGTGGATGATTCCCGGCGCGCTGAGGGTAGCCAATGCGGAGAAGCTTTCCCATGCCCGCCAATTAAAGGCCATGGCAGACCGGTGGGACAGGATAAAAAGCGCTGCCATTATTTTGCACGGGTTGGACGACACCCTCATTTTTCCCGAAAACGCCGTCTTTGCCCAAGCGCGGATGAAAAACGCCCGCGCTGTTCAGCGCATCATGGCCCCGGGAAGCGGGCATGACCTCCTCTGGACGCAACGCCGCCTCCTCATTCAATCCCTGGTGCGGTTGCTCGAGCAATCCGCTACTGATTCCAAAGCCCACTAATTCGCATGATGCCATGGCGGACGTTAAAATAGAATCCTCGTGGAAAGTCGTTCTGGAAGAAGAATTCAATAAACCGTATTTTGAAGCGCTGACGGCCTTCATCAGGGAAGAAAAAGGAAAAAACAACGTTATTTACCCCCCTGGAAGCCTGATTTTCAACGCGTTTAACCAGACTCCTTTTGATCAGGTGAAGGTGGTTATCCTCGGCCAGGACCCTTACCATAATCCTGGGGAAGCAATGGGGCTTTGTTTTTCTGTGCCCAAAGGAATCCGGATTCCTCCTTCCTTACAGAACATTTATAAAGAACTCCAAAACGATACCGGGGCGTCCATTCCTAGTCATGGTGACCTAAGCCGGTGGGCGGAAAACGGCGTTTTCCTCCTCAACGCGATGCTGACCGTAGAAAAAAATAAGCCCGGATCGCATCAATCGATTGGATGGCAACATTTTACCGACCGGGTAATCCAATTGCTTTCCGAAAAGAGACAGGGATTGGTATTCATGCTCTGGGGCAATTTTGCCAAAAAAAAATCCGGGCTCATCGACGCATCCCGGCACCTGGTCCTGGAAGCTGCCCACCCGTCTCCTCTGGCCCAGGGCGCTTTCTTCGGGTGCAAGCATTTCTCCAAGGCCAATGCGTACCTTCTGGCTCAGGGAAAATCCCCGGTTGATTGGCGGCTCGAATGAACCCCGCCTAAGCGCTTAGCGGTTTGCGGACTTGGGCAATTGATACGCAATAATTTGGTTGTCTAAAACGGAAACTACCACTCCCGAATCCGTCCACTTTAATCCCATACTTCCCCCCACCGGCGATCCGGCCATCTCCTTGCCGCCGCCATCGAGCAGATGGAGGGTTCTGGGCTTGGCGCGCCCCAGGGCAGCCCATTTTTTCCCTGGTTTGTCCACCAGGATCAAGGTATCCGCCGGAGTTTCCAATCGTTGAGACCAAAACACCTGATACGTATTTCCTGCATATCCGGAAAGCTGTAACTGATTCCCCTGAAGAGAAAGAAAATCCTTCCGATGATCACCGGAAAAATCGGCAAACAGGCTTTGCGAAGGCATTCCGGGATTCGCGGCAACCCGGAGTGGGAAATGGGCGCCTTGCAAATTGATCACCTGAGCTCTTCCGCGCCCATCAAACACGGCGAACCGGGGGGTGGGGGAAGTTGGGTCCGCAACCGGCATGGGAAAGCCCTCCACACGCACCGCCACTGGCTGAAAGTGGTCCTCCCCTATTGGATTCAGCGCGAAAAAGCCTTTCGGAATGGAATACCCCGCGATGTAGTTCTTCCCTGCGAAAGGAAAACAAATCAACGGGGCGGCGATATCGCCGACTTTCGGCCCCGGGCTCCAGGCATTTAAGGGGGTCCCTTCAAGGGAATACCCATAAATGCACCGGTTTTCTGAAGGAAAATAATAGGCGCCCCCATCGCTTTCCGGCTCTGGTAAAAAGGTAAGTCCGGCCGAAGCGGGAGCCCTTAGCAGGAGCGGGTATCCGGCGGTCAGATTCCCATCTTCTGAAAACAGATAGACCGCGCTTCGGGTGTTCATTAGCCATCCCCGTTGATTCAGGGAAGGAATGTGCACAGGGAAAATGTCAGAAAGCAGGGAGCCGTCCAGTTTTTTGTTCCACAACATAGCCCCATTAGAATGATCCAGGAAATACAACTGGTTCGTTTCGTCCTGGACCGCCACGACGGCCGATCCAGGCAAGGGGAAAAAACGACGGATAGACGAAGGAAACGATTTTCGCCAGAGAATATTTCCCTGGCGCCGGGGATCGCCGTCTTTGCCAACCGGAGCGACGTTCCACTTCCATTCACTTCCTTCCTTTCCCAACCAGGAAAGCGCGGCGGGAAAACCCGGCAGCCAGGACGATAGCCAGGCGGGAACCGGCTGAAAAGGCGACAAGTAGCGCCAGGAAATGGCCCGCTCGTTTAAAGCGGGTAGATAGGGCCCAAGCTTTCGGTCCAGCATCGCGCCAATGCGGTAAAAGTCGGCCCATCGCTCCAGGGCCTCCGGGCGGTTGGAAAGCAACACATATCCTTCGAGTTCCATCAGGCAAGCCGGGCGGTTGGAGGCCATGGACAATACCTCCGGGACGGATTGGTCCATCACTTGCACGATGCGAAACGATTGGTAGGCGTAGGATTTCAGTATTCCGAAGTGCGCCGCATACGACTTCAGGAGCTGTGAAACGGTTTCCGTGCTGCCGGAAACCTCCAGAATGACCAAAGAAGAGGAATCCTGCCCCGGAAGGCGGGCAAAGCCTGGATCGGATTTTGCCCAGGGAGCAAAAAAACGGCGCCAAGCCGAGTGCTTTCCTTTTTCGATATTCACAGGAAAAGGCCAGTCGAAGACCGCTACATCCTCCGGGACCAATCCGGCGAGTGCGATCGGGAAAGGCCGTAGTTCGCCGGTTTGGGTTTTTGCCAGAGGGGCAAAGGAAAAAGAAATCCATGCCGAGTCTGCGGAGAATTGGTGTGGCGCGCCCAGGAAGCCTTCGAGACGGATCCCCCCGGGAAGGATTTTTTCCGAGTGCCGGGAGTTCCAGAATAGAGCCGTTCCCGTATATTCTCTCCCCTGAAGAAGGTTTACCCACGTAGACGACGATCTTTTCCCTTTCCGCTCCAGCGCTTCCTCCACCAGCAAGGTTCTTGGAGAACAAAAAAGGACTGATCCGGCAAAGGCAAAGGTGACCTGACCTACCGATGGCGCGTCTAAAACATAAATTTCGTGGCCAAGGTAGGTCCAATGGCGAATTACCCGTACTTTTGGGTGTTGATTAAACGGAAATGGCTTTTCTAACCCCCCAGCCGGAGCAATTAACAACCATTCCTGTATTCCTATCCCAATCGGGCAATGCGCTAACAGGCAAGGTCCTGTTTCAAGAATTTCCTCCCAAGGCCGGACAAAGGCGGGAATAGCAGATTCATTCCCTTTAACCTGTTGAATCACAAGCAATTTGGACGCATCTTCAGGGATGAATCCCGAAAGAACCCCGACCACATCCTGTTTACACCCCAATGCGCTGATTATCAGAAACAAACACCCCAAAAAAAACCATGAAGACTTGTAGAAAATCATACAAATACTATCTTTGCACTTTGCTCTACCCAGAGAATTCGCAACAATGAGGAAACTATTTTTACGACTTGGAAGTGCCTTAGGCATGTTTGCGGTAATGATTGGCGCATTTGGAGCCCATACCTTTCGGCCCTTACTTACCCCTGAATCTTTTTCCAATTTTGAAACCGGAGTGAAGTACCATTTGGTTCATTCCCTCGCTATTCTTGGAGTAGCGGCATTGCTCCATTTCGGAAGAAAAAAATCGCTGGCGGTGGCTGGCTGGCTTTTTGCCGGCGGCGTGGTTTGTTTTTCCGGATCGCTCTATCTGTTAAGCACCCGGGAAATCCATGGCCTTTCGGTAGAATGGCTGGGGCCCATCACCCCATTAGGGGGGACCCTGTTAATCGTTGGCTGGGGGTTGCTCTTCGCTTCGACGTTCTATCACTACGAACGGCACTACAAAGAGAACAAGGACTAGCCCTCCTGTTCCCCCGATTCTTCTTTTCTTCTGTTGCGCCACCACAGAAAGCCGATCGTGCCCACCAGCAGATAGGGAGTTGCCAGCATATAGAGAATACCCGCATTGAGTCCTTTCCCTTGGGTTCCTCCGTTTTCCAGATTGCTTTCCGCTGCCATCCGGCACATTGGGCATTGCGCCCCCAGCTCAGAAGACAAACCAACCAGAATAAGCACCAGAATGAATCCCGAGATTAAACGATTTACGCGCATGATCAGAACATTTTAATTCGGCAATAATACGAAATTCCTTGTCAAGGATAATAAGGCATTAGGAGAACGTAACAAACCGGCCCGGTCACCGCCACGTAAAGCCAAACGGGAAAGACCCAACGGGCAAGTTTCCGGTGGCGTTCCACCTGCCCTGTATATCCGCGAATAAAGGTAAACAGGATGAACGGCAGCGAAATGGCCGCCAGGAAGATATGGCTTAACAGCAAAACCAAATAGGCCGTCCGCGTACCGCCTACCGCTCCTTTCTCCTCCAGGCTTAGCACCCCGTCGTGGTTGCTGTCTCCAAACAACGTTTCCGGAGTTGTGAAATGATAGGCAACGTAAGAAAGGAGGAACAACACCGAAAGACCAAGCGCCAGGTATATCGCTTTTTGGTGGCGGGCAATGTCTTTTTTTCGAATAAAGTAAAACGCCACCAGCAACACCACTGCCGTTAACGCATTAACGGTAGCGTGAAAGGGAGGGAGAAAGGAAAGAGATACGCCCTCAGGCAGAGCAATTTTTACCTGGCGCATCAATCCGACCAGGACAAGGACAACGACCGTGAGCACCCATGCTGCGGCATTCAGTTTCTTAGAAAGCAGACGATTTTCTTCTTGCGAGCGCATAACACCTGTTATTTTTCTTTTTCGCGTTTCAAGACCGGTTTGGCTCTTTCCACCACTGGCATAAGGGTTGCAATATGCTCCACCAGCCGCCTGATCCGGTTGCCATCCGTGAAATCGTAATACTGGCGAATAACCCCCGACGTATCCGCCAGAACTACCCAGGAAGCAGAAGACGATTTCGTATCCCGGACAAAGGAGAACGGCTGATTGCCCTGAAACGCCGGACGAAGAAGGTCCACTTGAGCAGGGTCGGTCAGACGATTCTTTTCCAATAACGGAAGGAGGGCGGCAGAATCTGCCGCATCAGAAAAAAGAAGAAACCGAACGTCCGGGCGTTCGTCAAACTGTTGGTGGATCTTGCCCAGTTCGAGGGCAACTTGTTCGGATGCGGCATTTAAGGGGGAGGCAAAGCGATGTAAGACCAGAACCTTGCCGTCCAGGGCGGCTTCCTCCAAAAGGTCCCCACCGAGCTGCTCGTAAGGGCCTGAAGGAAAACTCCCAAATTCGCCCAACTCGTCAAGGGTTTCCAACCGGTATTTAAATCCTTTATCCAGATAATACCAGCTTAAAGCAGGCAAACCAACTAACAACAGCGCAAGGGCAAAATATTGTAACAGCGGGCGTTTCATAGAAACCGGTTATTGTGTAATAACACACTTCTTTCCATTCCATAACAGGAACGGGCGGGAAATGTTTTCCCGCCCGTTCGTCTACTCTCTGGCCATTTGCATCCAGGAGCGTCTGGCAGACTTCAACCAGGTTTTAAGCAAGACAAGCAATTGTTGGTAAGCCGGCATCAGGGCCTGCCCTTAACGGGGCTATACCTTTGGCCTTTTTTCCTGGTTAACAACAACGTACTAGCCCAGGATGCCGGTGGGAATGTAAATATCTTTGGTATGAAGATGCCCTTGCTGCTTGGGAGCAACCTGCTCCTTCGCCGGCTTGGCGTTTTTATCTTTAATCAGTTCTCTGCGGTTTTTCCAGGAACTGCCTTCCTGAAAGAAAGCAATCACCGCCCAAACCAGCAAGAGGGTCGGAAGCAAAACGGTCATGGCCAACCCTTTTACTTCATACCGCATGTGCATAAATTCAAACACGATGAAATAGGCTTTGTACGCCGAAAGCACGCCAATGATCAAACCGCCGGCATACAGCACCCACAGGTACTCGTGAAGTCCTTCAATGATGTGCCCTTTGGCAAGCAGGGAGATAAAAACCTCTACTGCAGTAACTCCTGCGAGGAGGTATAGGCCAAAGAACACGCGTTTTTTACTTTCCTCGTAAGTCAGATGTGCAGACATTATCCTACAATTAAAAAGGTTCAACCAAAGGGTTTAAAGCAAATAAAATACCAGGAATACGAAAACCCATACCAGATCCACAAAGTGCCAGTATAAGCCGATCTTCTCGACCATCTCATACCCGTTGCGCCGCTCGACGTAGAGGCCGCTAGCGATATTAATGGCAACAATCAGCAAGATCAGCACCCCGGTAAGCACGTGAAAGCCGTGGAAGCCGGTGATAAAGAAGAACAAAGCGCCAAAAGCCCTGGGGCCAAACTCTTCCATTTTGACCTTGCCTGCGTCCGCCCCTTCCGTTACTTTGAATTTCCGGTGAACGAACCCCTGGGCATCCATGAAATACCCAGGGTGGTCTCCTTTCTCATAAGCTACATGTTCCCCTCCATGGCCTTCGCCATGCGATTCGCCGCCCGCATGAGCCGGGTCAAATTTATGGATAAGATAACCTTTCCCATTAATGAACGTCTCTTTAGACTCAGACCCGTCTGGATTCAGGTATACGCCATGTTCCGTATGGGTTCCAAAAGGGTTGCGCGTTACCGACATATGCTCGGTAGCGATCAGGTTGGTCCACTCCCAGGCCTGGCAGCTCAAAAAGCCCAAACCGCCTAATGCCGTGAGCAATACCCAGATGAGCGCGCCTTTTTTATTCTCGCGGTGACCTTCCTGCACCCCGCGCACCATCGTCACCGAACTGATGATCAGAAGGAAGGACATCAAGGTCACGAAGCCGAGAGGCACATTATCGATCCCGAACGGCGCGGTCTTAAATACAAAATCCGGAACCGGCCAACTCGGGCTGCTGAAACGCAAAGCCCCATAAGCAATCAAAAAGCCGGCAAAAGTAAAGGCATCGGAAACCAGAAAATACCACATCATCAATTTACCGTAACTTATCCGGAAAGGCTCTTTGCCTCCGGACCAGTCTTCACCGTTTTCGTGGTGGTGCGCGTCAACATGTGGATCCATAGCAGTATCGGTAGCAGCCATCAGAACAATGGATTTAATAGGTTGGCTAAAAAGGGTATTCAAATTGGGTGTTCAACAATCAGCGCATCAATGCTGGGTTACAAAAAATACATACAAATAAACCCAGAGCAAATCTACAAAATGCCAGTAAATCAACGTCAGTTCAAACCGGAGTTTTCGAGCAGCCGTTTTTTTAAACGGCAACGTGAACGCATGCATAACCGCCACGGCGAGTGCGGCAACTCCTCCAAGGACATGGGCGGCGTGGATTCCGGAGATGGCATAGACAAACGAACCGGACGGGTTGGTATTCAATTCCACTCCGATCTCCTGAAGTTTTAACCACCCCAGGTATTGCATAACCAGGAAAGCCAGGCCCAGTCCGAAAGCAGCCAGCAGCAAGCCTTTATATGGTTTTTCCTTCCCTAGCATAAAACTCCGGTATGCCCCATGCAATGCCAGGCTGCTCAGAAGGATGATCCCCGTATTGATGCCAAAAAGGATCGGAAGCTGAAACTCCAGCCAATTTCCTGCCGCATGGCGAACCATATAAGCGCTGGTCAATCCGGCGAACATCATAATGATGCTCGCGCACGAAAGAAGCAACGCAAATTTTTTGGGGTGAATCCGGTTTCTGCCGACGGTATTTTCCATTGTCATTTCCATAGAAACCTATATTTTATCTATCCAGATAGCAATCAGGGACACCGGGATATAAAAAAAAGAAAAAAACATCAGTTGGAGCGCTGACTTCCGGTTGTCTTTCCGGTACAAACCCCATCCCAGATAGGCATACAGGCAGCTCAGCAGAAAGATAACGAGGGCGGATGCCAGGCCCGAAACGCCCATAAGATAAGGGATAAGCCCAAGCCCAAGCAAAGGAATAGCATACAGGAACGCCTGCAAGCCCGTCTGCTGGTCGCGAACGCCTCCGGGAAGCAACCGATACCCTGCCTTCGTGTAGTCCTCATGCCCCAGCCAGCCGATCGACCAGAAATGGGGAAACTGCCAGAAAAACTGAATAGCAAAAAGCGACAACCCCAGGGCGGAAAGCCGCCCTTCGGCCGCAGCCGCCCCAATCAGCGTAGGCAATGCGCCTGGAAACGCGCCTACCAGCACCGCGATTGGGCCAACCCGCTTCAACGGGGTATAAACAAACGCGTACAGGATCAGCGCGACCATCCCCAGGAAAGCGGTCCAGGGATTGAACAACGCGAGTAACGTAATGCCAAACAACGACATAACCCCCGCGATCAGCACCGCGTCGGCCGGACGCATTCGACCCGCAGCCAACGGACGGTCGGCTGTGCGCCGCATCAGTTTGTCGTAATCTTTTTCCAGGACCTGATTCAGGGCGTTTGCAGCCCCGGTCACCAGAAAACCACCCAAAGCCAGAATTCCCAGGGCAGTAAAATCTACTCCTCCCGGATGGGCAATCAAAAAACCCATCAAGGAGGAAAATACCACCGTAAGAGTCAGCCTGAGCTTGACCAGCATCTTAAAATCCCGAACCCACTGAATCGCTCCTCCAGCCTTGGTTTGGATGCTTTCTTGTACCTTTACCTCCACAGTCAATGAATAATTTTCATGGACAAAGGAGGCAATTCCCGGTTTTAGGGCCGGGGAATTACCTCCTTGAAATAGTGAACAAACGTAGAATACATCATCCTGTACGGATTCCGCATCTTATCTCTTAGTGCGCAGCTTCATCCTTTTCTCCTTCGGCCAACGGCTCGATCTGAGGAATGAAATCGCGGCCTCCTTTGCTGTAATCGTAAGCCCAACGCTGAACGGTAGGAATTTTACCCGGCCAGTTGCCATGCCCAGGCTTAATCGGCGTAGTCCATTCCAGAGTCGTAGCCCCCCAGGGATTTTTTTCCGTCACCTTTTTGCCATACCAAATACTGTAGAAAAAGTTGATCACCAAAAGCAACTGGAAGGCAAAAGTGACGATCGCGGCAATGGTAATAAACTGGTTGAGTTCGTCAAAATGAGAGAACGCCTGGAAGGTATCGAATCGGTAATACCGTCGCGGAACGCCAGCCATCCCGGTGTAGTGCATAGGCCAAAAGATCAGGTAAGCGCCGATAATCGTCCCCCAGAAGTGAATCTTGCCCAGCGCTTCGTTCATGAAGCGCCCGTACATTTTCGGGAACCAGTGGTATACGCCGGCAAACATCCCGAAGAAGGCGGCGACTCCCATTACAATGTGGAAGTGCGCTACTACGAAGTACGTATCGTGCAATTGAATATCGATGGCCGAGTTGCCCAGGAAGATACCCGTCAAGCCCCCGGAAATAAACATCGAAACAAAGCCGATCGCAAAAAGAATCGCCGCAGTAAACCGGATATTACCCCGGAAAAGCGTAGAGATCCAGTTGAACACCTTGACCGCGGAGGGCACCGCAATGATCAGGGTGAAGATCACAAAGAAATTGGAAATAAACGGGTTCACCCCGGACATAAACATGTGGTGAGCCCATACGATGAAGGACAAAAAGGCGATAGCCAACATAGAGAACACCATCGCCTTGTATCCGAAAATCGGCTTGCGGGAATGTACGGCAAGTACTTCCGAAACAATCCCCATGGCCGGAAGGATGATGATATACACCTCCGGGTGGCCAAGGAACCAGAATAAGTGCTGGTACAAAACAGGACTGCCGCCTACGTGTTCCAGCGCCTTACCTCCGATATATATATCGCTGAGGAAGAAACTGGTGCCAAGGCTGCGGTCGAACATCACGAGGAAAAAGCCCGAAGCCAAAACAGGGAACGACAGTAGTCCAATGATGGCGGTAATGAAAAAGGCCCAAATGGTCAGCGGCATACGCCACATGTTCATTCCCTTGGTCCGCAGGTTCAGCACCGTAGTAATGTAGTTGATGCCCCCGAGCAGCACGGAAACCACGAAAAATACCAGGCTAATCAGCCAGAAAGTCATCCCGGATGCCGAGCCTGAAGAAGCCTGGGGCAGGATACTCAACGGAGGGTAAGCCGTCCAGCCTCCCGAAAACGGCCCGGTGCTCAGGAAAAGGGAGAAAAACATGACCACACTGGCCAGGAAAAAGAACCAGTAGGACATCATGTTCAACAACGGCGATGCCATATCCCGGGCGCCCACCTGTAACGGGATCAGCAGGTTGCTGAACGTGCCGCTCAACCCCGCCGTCAGCACGAAGAACACGATAATGGTTCCGTGCATGGTCACCAGCGCATAGTAAAAATCAGGCGACAAGGAACCCATCCCCGATTCTGGGTTGACGACGATCCATTTGCCCAAAAACGGTTTAAGCCATGCCAGGCTCTCCTCTGGAAAACCCAGTTGCAAGCGGAAAACCAGAGACATTAGCCCCCCAATGATCGCCCAAAACATCCCCGTAATCAGGAACTGCTTGGCAATGATCTTGTGGTCCTGACTAAAAATATACGTGGTGATAAAGTTAGACTGATACTTATCCCCATGGTGATGATCATGGAAATGATCGTCGTACCCATAGTCTTCAATCAGTTTCTCCTCATGGGTAACTGTAGGATTGATCGCTACATTTGCCATTCGCTGAAATTTTATTATTGCTGCTTTAAGAGAATATTGGGTGTTGCCGGCGTCCAAAATACAAACATTTCTTCATGTTTCTGGAACTCCATCCGGTTTATTGGCCAATGATCCGCAATTCGGTTCTTCTGTTTTTAGCTTTTCCGTCCTCGGTTTCATTAGAATCGATGGGCTGAGTGTCGCCATAACCTTTGGTGCGCAACCTCGGGGCGGCAATGCCTTTCGAAACCAGATAATCCGCGACAGACTGGGCACGTTGCTGGGAAAGTTGAAGGTTGGAGGCTGCGTCTCCGGTATTATCGGTGTGCCCACCGATCTCTACCTGAAGGGAACCTTGCGCCTTCAATGCGTCTACCAGGTTATCCAATTCATAGCGGGAAATGCCCGCCAGTTTGGCAGAGCCCGTTTCATACGTGATGTAGTTGAGCGGAAGCACCTTCTCTGCAGGTGTTGCCGCCGTCAGAGCTTTTTCCAGGTTAGCCGAAAATTCGGCTTTCCGGGCGCTGATCTCGGCGTCAAACACGCGATCCGTCCAGGGATCGTCCGCTTTGCCGCGCACATTAGAGAAGAAGTACGATGGCTGTTCTTTTTGCCAGGCCTCAAATTCACTAGGTTCAACGATTCGAACCACCCGGCGCATACTGTAATGGCCTCGGCCGCACAACTCCGCACAAGCAAGCTCGAAATCAAATACTTCCCAAAGGAGTTTGCTCTCCGGGTCTTTCGGGTCTGCAGGAACATTGTATTCCGGATAATCCCTCAGAATCTGGCGGTATTCTTCCGTCGTTTTGTCGGGAGTAAACACAAAATAGGTTGGCATGCCCGGCACAGCATCCATCTTCACCCGGAAATGAGGCAGGTAAAAGTTATGGAGCACATCCTGGGCCGTAATCCGCACGCGCACCTTTTTACCTTTCGGCAACACGATTTCGCCGGGGTGGAAATCGTCCAGGTTTTTGATATCCTGCCAGTTTTGGCCAATCGGGTTGCTGCCGCTGATCAGGCGGAAGTTCTTCTCGCCCAGTTGGCCGTCGGGGCCCGGGTACCGAAGGTTCCAGCCAAACTGGAACCCGGTGGCCTCGATCTCGATATAATCCTCCTCGTCTGTGAGGTCGGCCATCACGGTATTCCATGCATCCAGGCCACTCACAACCAGAATGGTCATGACCAAAGCGGGCACGATGGTCCAGATCAGCTCCAGGCGGTTGTCGTGCGCAAAATAGGTCGCTTTAGAGCCTTTTCTGGCCCGATACTTAAAGGCAAAGTAGAACAAGAGGATCTGCGTCACTACAAAAACGATTCCGGTGAAGAACAGGGTCACTTTGAACAGGTTGTCCAGAGTTCCTCCATGCGCGGATGCCGGCTCCAGGGGTCCGAAGCCCAGCATGTAGTTTTTATAGAAAACGCCTGAAATGATACAACCCAGCAGGAAGACCACCATAAAAACGATCATATAGACCGATTGGCGGCGGTTGGTAGCTTCTTGCATTTCTTCTTCCCCACGGATCTTAGCGGCGAGATCGGAAACTTTTCCAATCTGGATCGCTATGATCGTGATGAGAATCAAACTCAGGGCGACAATCAAAAAAGTCATTCGTTATGAAATTTATTTGCGATGCAAAAGGATTACTTTATAACAATGCCGTTCCTAAAAGTTCACTATTCGGAGCAATTTATTCGTGTTCTGCATACGGCCAGACCGCATGATGCGTGGTCTCCTGCAGGTAAGGGTCGTTGTACGGCAGCAGGGAAGCTTTTTCCAGCCTGGTCATGACGAAGTAGAGGAAAAACGCCAGAAAACCCAGCATCGTTCCTAGCTCCAACAGGCCCGGGTAGGAAAACCCGGCGGCAACGCTCAGGGCATGAGAAGCCGCTCCTTCGCCATGACCGCCATGGCTCGCCAGGGCTTCCATTGCCGTATGACGCGCGCCCGGTTTAACCATCAGGAAGAAATCCAGCCAGTGCCCAAGGAAAGTGATGACCGCCCCCGTGACCATAATCCCCGTTTTGCGTTTGGAATCGTTGCGCATTAGTACCAGGAAGGGTAGAACAAAATTCAGGATGAGGTTTCCGTAGAACAACGCCGGGTAATTCGTCATCCGCTCGTGGAAGTATATCGTTTCTTCTCCGATGTTGGCGTACCAGATCAACATAAACTGGGAGAACCAAAGGTACGTCCAGAACACGCTGAAAGCGAAAAGGAACTTGCCCAGATCATGGAAATGGTTGGTGGTAATATGAACAAAGTACCCTTGCCCTTTAAGGTAAACCAGGAGCAAAATCGTCAGCGCCATAGCCGACACAAACCAGCTTGCACCGGTGTACCACGCAAACATGGTGCTGTACCAGTGTGAATCCACCGACATCAGCCACTGCCAGATCAACGCCGCGCTGGAAAAACCGGCAATTGGAAGAAATACCGCCGACCAGAAACGGATCCAGCGGTGGATCGAAAAATCATCGGCCACCCCTTTGCCCTGGGTATCCTCCAGGACGGACAACTGCCGGATCTTCAGTGCGAAAAAGATCCAGGCGCCTACCAGAATCAGCGTGCCAAACGTATACCAGACCGGGTTGAGAAAGCCGGATTTTCCGGTCAGTATCACATCTTTGGCCACTTCGGCTTTGTCTGCCCAATGATACAGATGGTGGAAATGCCCCCACAATCCCAGGATGATGGGAACCATCAGAACCAACCCTGGAATCAGGAACAAGGAGAAGGACTCCCACACCCGTTTCATGCCGACGTACCATCCCGCCCAGGAGGTGGTGAAAGCAGCCAGAATGAACAGGGAAATAAACCCAATCCCCAGGAAAAAGACCGTATTGTGGAGGTAATTCGTCCAGAAACGGGTATGGAGCGCATCGTCGGTTAAATAGGTGATGACCATGCACAACAAGCCCAGCAGCATGAACCCGATGAGGAAAGTTCGTTGTCTGGATTGAAGCGTAAATTGGTTCATTGCGATTGTTCTTTTAATTAGGTACAACTACCATTTCGTTCGTTATTGGCGGGAGTTAGCAGCCCCCGGCGCAGAGGAGGCATCCTGAACCTGCTGAGCGAGCCGGTCCATTTGAGCCTTTGGTACGCCAAACTCCGGATTGAGCTCGTTAACCCAATCGGTATATTTTAGTTTCTTGCTTTCGGCCTGCAGCGCCCGGATGTAGTGGATCACCTGCCAGCGCTCCTCAAAGTTGAGCTTGTCTTTATAACTGCCCATCACGTTCTTCCCATACATGATCCCATGGAAGAAACGGCCGTTTGAAGAAACCAGGAACGTATCCAGAAGGAAATTCGCCGGAGCAGCCGGATATTTGCCTCCCGCATCCCCGGCCGCAGGATTGGCATCGCGGACGAGATAGCCTGCGCCGTCGCCTTTCTCTCCGTGGCATATTCCGCAGTGAATGACGTAGAGTTCCTTACCTCTGGCCAAGCCATCCTGCGTAATCAGGAAGGGATTGGAACGGATCTCGTTGCTGGCGCGCGTGCGCTCCTCTTCCGTGTCCTGATAGTAATAAGGAACGTACCCGTTCAGAGGCACGGCAATCGCATTCAGGGAATTTCCTCCGCGCAGCATACTCAGTTGAGCAGCGCGGTCGGAAGGGTTGGCGTAAAAAACGCCGGTGTACCCCCTTGGGATGGTTCCATCCACAGGCAGCATAGGCATGGAAAGGTCCTTTTTGATAAAGGTGGAGGCGCTGTCCCAGGTATTCAACCGGTATGCCTGATACGCCTGTACTTCGTAGGCGATGGAATGCGCCATATCGGGCATGTATT
Source organism: Haliscomenobacter sp. (assembly GCA_016707205.1). Classification (GTDB taxonomy): domain Bacteria; phylum Bacteroidota; class Bacteroidia; order Chitinophagales; family Saprospiraceae; genus JADJPL01. The sequence continues at coordinate 46,370 of JADJHZ010000003.1, forward strand.
CATGTCCGGTGCGGTCGCCCTTTGCCGGAGAGCAGGAATACAAAATAGCCGAAGCAATAACAGCAAGCAGGATATATTTGATCTTATTTTTCATGCGCGGTCGGTTTCAATAGCCCGTTAGATGGTTTTGGTACTCACTTCAGATGCGCCGCTTTCGCGGAAAAACCCTTTCAGGCGCTCCACTTCTTCCTCTTCGGACTGGCTCACATCAAAAGCGATACAGAATTTATCGTCGGTTATACGGTCATCCAGCGTCGGGTTCGTAACCCCAAACCCCATACCGGAAACGGTGAAGAAGGTTACGACCATCCCAACCGAAGCGAAGAGGACCGTCATTTCAAAAGTGATCGGAATAAAGGCGGGCACGGACCAGTAGGGTTTCCCTCCAAAAATAATGGGCCAATCCCGGGTAAAGATCCATGTCATCGCCATAAAACCCGTCAGCGCCCCGATGGCGCCGTAAATGAACCCTGCAATATGGAGCCGGCTCTCGGAAAGATGCAACGCCTCCTCCATTCCGTGAACGGGAAAGGGGGTAAACACATCCATGATTTCCAGATGATCGTGCTTGGCTTTGTGAACGGCATGCAGCAAGACGGATTCGTCGTCGTACAAGCCAAAAAGCACTTCTTTATGCGTTGTTTTCATTTGCCTTTGTTATCTCAGTTAAGGATCGTCCGCAATTAATTAATGCCCGCCATGCGAATGCGCGTCGGCAGACTCGGGATGCTTTCCGGTATGTTCCTTGCCGGCATACTGATCGCCGGCCAGCTTGAGAATGCTTTTCACCTCGGCCACGGCCACCACTGGCGCCACCCGGGTAAAGAGAAGGTAGAACGTAAAGAACAGCCCCAGCGTGCCAATAAACAAGCCTACCTCAACCCAGGACGCAGAATAATAGCTCCAGCTTGAAGGGAGATAATCCCGGGCAAGCGTAGATACAATGATCACAAAGCGCTCAAACCACATTCCAATATTTACAAAGATGGACATCAGGAACGTCAGCCAGATATTTCTGCGCAACTTCCGGCTCCAGAAAAGCTGGGGGGAAAGCACGTTACAGGACATCATCCCGATATAAGCCCAGAAATAAGGCCCCATTACCCGATTGTAGAACGCAAATTGCTCGTAGACATAGCCCGAATACCAGGCGATGAATAATTCGGTGAGATAAGCCACCCCGACGATCGTTCCGGTCACCAGAATGATCTTGTTCATATAATCAATATGCTCGAGCGTGATATAGTCCTGCAGATTGAGCACCTTCCGGGTGAGCACCATCAAGGTCTGTACCATGGCGAACCCGGAGAAGATGGCGCCCGCCACGAAATACGGCGGGAAAATCGTCGTATGCCAGCCGGGAATCACGGAGGTGGCAAAGTCAAAGGATACGATCGTGTGCACCGAAAGAACCAGCGGCGTAGCCAAACCAGCCAGCACGAGCGACAAGCTCTCGAAGCGCTGCCAGTGTTTGGCGGAACCCGTCCACCCCAGGGAAAGGAAGTTGTACATTTTTTTCCGCCACCCTTTAGCCCGGTCGCGCACGGTGGCAAAATCAGGAACAAGGCCCGTGTACCAGAACAGCAGCGAAACGGTGAAGTAGGTGGAGATGGCAAACACGTCCCACAACAGCGGCGAGTTGAAGTTTACCCATAGCGGGCCGCGGGTGTTGGGATAAGGGAAAATGAAAAAGCCGAGCCACAACCGCCCCATGTGGATCAAAGGAAACTGGCCGGCGCACATAACCGCAAAGATCGTCATCGCTTCTGCGGCCCGGTTTACCCCTGTCCGCCAGCGCTGACGGAAAAGCAGAAGGATAGCCGAGATCAAGGTCCCTGCGTGGCCAATCCCCACCCACCATACGAAGTTGGTAATGTCCCAACCCCAGTTGATGGTGCGGTTCAGGTTCCAGGAACCAATCCCCACCCAAACGGTCCATGTTACGCAGAATGCGTAAAAAGCAAGGGCGGACACGGCAAAAATAAAGGCGATAATCCAAGCCCTGCTTGGCGTGCGCTCGGTGGGGGCGCAAATGTCCTCCGTGATATCGTGGTAGGTTTTGCCCCCGGTGATCAAAGGTTCTCGAATCGCAGAAACTGCAGCGCTCATATCGTTGGTTTTATGCGGATCAAAGGTTCGTTAATTATGCGTCCAACGCTTCATCCCGGTTAATGACTTTCGCCTGGTAATTCACGGAAGACCGGACGTTGGTTTCCTCGAGCACCAGGTAGTTCAGCGGGTTATCCAGGCGCTTGGAAAGCGTATTTTCTTTATCGTTGCGGTCGCCAAATACAATAGCGCCGGTAGGGCAGGCTGTCTGGCAAGCCGTTTTGACGTCCGTATCGTGCAGTTTTCTTCCTTCCCGCTTAGCCGTTAGTTTTCCTTCCTGCAGGCGCTGCACGCAGAAGCTGCACTTTTCGATCACCCCGCGGGAACGCACCGTTACATCCGGGTTGAGGACCATACGGGTGAGGTTGTCCGCCAGGTAAGGAATATCGGTATCTGCGAAATCCACTTCGTTAATGGCAAAGAGATCGGCGGTGGTATAATCCAGCCAATTAAAGCGGCGCACTTTGAAAGGGCAGTTGTTGGCGCAATAACGGGTACCGATGCAGCGGTTGTAGGTCATTTGGTTCAACCCTTCCGAACTGTGCGGCGTAGCGGCAACCGGGCACACGTTTTCGCAAGGCGCGTTGTCGCAATGCTGGCACATCATCGGCTGGTACACCACGTTGGGGTTTTCGTAGTCCCCAAAGAAGTACCGGTCGATCCGCAGCCAGGTCATTTCATGGTGGCGGCCAACTTCGTGCTTGCCAACCATGGGGACGTTATTCTCCGCAACGCACGCTACCTGGCAAGCGCCGCAACCGATACAGGCATTAAGGTCCACATGCATGGCCCACCAGTGCCCCTGGCTATAGATATTGGCTTCGTATTCGTCAAAAGGATAGAGCGTGTTGGCATTCAATTCTTCGGCTTCCGTACGCTTTTCCTTGATATGCTCCACCAGTTCGGGCAGTTCCTCTAACCCGCCCTGATAAATAATCGAACGGTTGACGATCCCGCCCTGGAAGCCCGAGCCCAGGGTCATGACCGTTTTCTCGTCTACGTTGATCTTCTCCCCTGTTTTGGGATCGGTGCCGGTAACCCCCATGGAATGGTGGTACTGCACGCAGGCAAACCAATCGTCTTCATCGACGCGATCTGAAACGTTTACCTGGTCCGCATAATACTGCGTGTTCCCGTTGGCGTCGATGCTGCACCAGGGGAATACATTCACCCCAACTTTCGAGCCCAGCGCTTTGCCCATCGCGCCAGCCGCTTCCCGGCCATAGCCGAGGGCAAGCGCTACGGAATCCCGGGGCTGGCCAAACTGGCGCACCACGGTGGTTTTCTGCTTGACGCCTTTCACCTCGACCTCCACGATATCGGCATGGCCGTATGCCTCGCGCTGATTCAGATTTTTGAACGATTTGATATCATTTCCGCCTTCCCACATTACCGGAATGGCCAGGTAGTTGCCCCAAACCGTGCGGGCAATGGGGTCGGGCATTTCCTGGAGCCAGGGGTTGTTGGCATATTGGCCAGAGCCCATGTTGACCGTCTCGTAGAAGCTGATCTCCATTTCGCTCTTAGACGGCTTGCGCACCCTGGACGCCGCCTGGGCCACATCGCCACCAAAACCAAATTCGGAGCGTGCTGGTAGCGGCGCCTCAAACACGCCGTCGTGCAGGCTGCTGTCCCAGAACGCCTGGAAGGTAGCAAATTTGCTTTGTTGGGTAAATACGCTGGCTTCCCAGAACGCCTTGAGGTAGTCGAACATCGGCTGATCCGACTCCTTGTTCAGCTTCTCGCTTTGCGCCCAGGTGAGCAGCGAGATTTCCGCCTGCCGTGTATTGAACAGCGGAGCGATCGTTGGTTGAATAAGGCTGAAATGCCCGCGTTTGGGTTCGGCATCGCCCCAGCTTTCCAGCCAGTGGTGGGTGGGAGCGGCATAATCGCAAAGCAGGGCCGTTTCGTTGGGCGTGCCGGATAAGGATACTTTCAGTTTGACCTTACCAAGCCCTTTGACGAACGTGGCCGAATTGGGAAGGTCCCAGGCCGGGTTGGCGCTGTCGAGGAAAAATACCGCATCCACCTGGCCGCCATTCATTTCCTTGATCAGGTTCTGGATCTGTTTATCGCTTCCCTGGCGCTGCAAAGAGGCATTGGCCAAATCGATGGTGTTGCCGTAGCTGTCGAGCATAGCGTTCAAGCCATTGACAAGGATTTGTTCGCCAAGGTTGTTGGAGCCGGAAACGACCAGAGCCTGGCCGGAATGCTTAACCAACCTCGAGGCGACCTTCTTGATTTTGGCTGCTTTCTCCGTGGGCAAAGCCGGGCCAGAGACCTTGGCGCCTCCCGTGAGGCCGGCTACTTCATTGTATAAGGCAACGATAGCGGCGCCCATTTCAGAGGGCTTGACCAGAACCCGGTTGTCGGCATTGGAGCCGGTCAGACTCATATGGCTTTCGACCTGAACGTGATAGGACATCTTCGCATCCTTTACGTCCTTGATCGTTCGGTTTTTTACGTATTGGGCGGCATATTCCACCGGAGAAATCCAGGCGCCGAGGAAATCGGCATCGAAGCTAACGATCGCCAAAGCCTTGTCGAAGGCGTAAGAAGGAACGACCGCTTCTCCAAAACAAAGTTCGTTCGCTTCGAGCAAAGCGGCGCTGGAGATGGGGTCATAGGAAACCATTTCGGTGTTGGGGAATTTCGCTTTGAAATCCGCAACCGCCTGTTTGGTTACCGGGCTTAAGACCGTATGACCGACGATGCGGATCCGGCTTTCCGGTTTGAGTTTTGCCATAATGGCCTTATCGATCTGTTCCCAGGAAGGACCTGAAGTCCCGCGTTTGCGGGATTGCCCCAGGTTGCTATCAGCGGAAGATTCGGGGCCGCTGAAGCGGCTGGTATCGTAAAGACTCAGCACGGAAGCCTGGGCGCGGGCGCTGGTTCCGCCTTTCGTAATGCTGGAAAGGCTGTTGCCCTCAATTTTAATTGGACGCCCTTCGCGGGTTTTCACCAGCACCGGGCAATAGTCGCCGCCCTGCACGAAAGAAGACGCGTAATAGGTGGCCACCCCGGGAACGATCGTATCCGGTTTAACCACATAAGGAATAGCCTTGCGCACGGGGATCTCACAACTGGCGGCGATGGTAGCTGCGCCAAGTCCGAAACCGAGATACTTGAGAAAGTCCCGGCGGTTGGTGCTCAAATTGGAAGCCCTTTCCTGGGCCAGTTCTTCCGCGATGTTGCCAGCAAATTCCTGCCTGGCCAGGTCCTGCAATACCGGGTCGTTGGTGAGCGATTCGACGCCGATCCAGATTTCTTTATTTTGGTTTTTCATTGGATGTATCATATAAAAGAGATCAAAAGAACCTTTTTCCCGGGAAAGATCAATAATGGCATTTCTGGCATTCCAGGCCGCCAATTTCTTCGACCGTCACCTTGTCCCGCTCGCCTTTGGCAATTTCCTTGTGGAACTTGGCGTAGGACTGATAATAGGGATTTTCGGTAAATTTCACGGCCGTTTGGCGATGGCAATTGATACACCAGCCCATCGACAGCGGGGAATATTGCTTGACCACTTCCATTGCCTCAACCGGCCCATGGCAGGTTTGGCATGCCAACTTACCTACCGACACGTGCTGGGCATGGTTGAAATAGGCATGGTCTGGCAGGTTGTGGATACGTACCCACTCAATGGGGCCCTGAATCTTGAAATCTCTGGTCTTTTTATCGGTCAGCGCTTCGACAATGCCATCCCACTGCTCATTGATCGTCCGTTCGCCCATCGGATCGAGGGTGCCTTTATCGGTGATATAGATATCGGAAATCCATTTTTTGTAAATCTGTTCAATCTCCTCTTTACTCAGGTCTTCGTAGTTGGGGATGTACTTATCGGTTCCAGGGTCATACCCCACCGATGCAAAGATCTTGGTCAATTCAGCCGTACCATAGGTAGATCCTACTTTAATGGCCCGGTGACAATTCATACAGGTGTTAGCCGCAGGAATAGAGGAGTGCTTGGAGCGGCGGGCGCTATCGTGGCAATACTGACAATCGATCTTGTGCAGTCCTGCGTGGGTAGCGTGAGAGAATTTGATGGGCTGCTGAGGCTCATAGCCTTGCTGACGGCCCAGGGAGATGGCATTGTTGACGGTGGTGTAGCCTCCCAAAACAACCAAAGCAAAAATGACGAACGCGACCACTCCCTTGCTGGTCAAAATTTGCGTTAGCGTTTTGGGTTTTTCAGGAGTATTTCCCTCCTTAACCTGAAGCATGAAATTCAGGCTGGAGAGGATGCGCGCCATGATAATAGCCAAAACGCCCAGGATCAGCGCGAGGAGGACATACTGAAGCGTGTAATCCTTTTTGACCGCTTCACCGCCCGCCGCCGCCGGGACGGCGGCTGCCGGAGCGCAGCTTCCATCGTAGGTACATTGGATATACGCCAGGATATTGTCGATTTCCTGATCGCTGAGGTTGAAATTAGTCATCAGGGTGGGCTTCCATTTGTTCCACAGCTCGGTTGCCCTTGGATGACCGGCGGCGATTTGCGCCTGCGAATTCCTGATCCAGGCGTACAGATCCTCTTTGGGGTAGGCCGCCCAGCGCTCCTGGGTGCCGCCCAAAGCCGGGCCGGTCAGGTTGTCCTTCATGTTTTTGTTGTGGCAGGTAGCGCAGTTGTTCTTGAACAACGTTTTACCAGCTTCAATATCTGCGGTAGCGGCGCCGTTATCCTGTGCCTGGAGCGCGGTTGCACACCAAAGAAGGGTCACAATAAATAAAAAACGGCTACTCAGAGACTTGTACCTCATTGGTTCTTGTTTAATAAATGCCAATTCGAACAGGGTGCTCGTGTCATTTTTTTGTCAGCGCAAATATATAACTGCAAGCATATTTTTAACACATAAACTGAAAAAGCACCTACTATTTAGACTCGATCTAGATAAATGCAGCTGCAAAAACATTGTTTGCAAACCAAACCCATCGCCTCGCCATCTCAAACCGAGACCGGTGCTGGAATATGCGGCCAGGGGTCGTACCCCTCCAATTCGATATCTTCCGGTTGGAAGACAAACAAATCGTTCACGTTTTGATTTAGTTTGATCTGCGGTAAGGGCCGGGGCGCCCGGCTTAGTTGAAGCTGCGTTTGCTCCAGATGGTTTACATAAAGGTGCGCATCGCCAAACGTATGGACGAACACTCCGGGTTTCAGCCCGCAGACCTGAGCGATCATCAGGTTAAGCAGCGCATACGATGCGATATTGAACGGCACGCCGAGAAACACGTCGGCCGACCGCTGGTAGAGTTGGCAGGACAACTTCCCCTCCGCCACGTAAAACTGGAACAAGGCATGGCAAGGCGGCAGGCCGGATTTGACCATCACCGGAATATCCTTCGGGTTCCATGCACTTACCATCAAACGCCGGGAATCGGGGTTACTACGGATCTGCTCCACGACACCGGCTATTTGGTCTACACCTTCAAAATTTCGCCATTGATGGCCATACACGGGGCCCAAGCCGCCCCACTCCGCAGCAAAAGCCTCTTCCTCCTTCACGCGTTCGACAAACGCCTTCCTTTGTTCCTTCCATGCCGGGCTGTATTTGGGGTATTTTTCCTCCAGCCCGTTCACCTGCAGCCAGTGCTGATAAGGCCAGTCGTTCCAGATATTAACCCCGTTCTGCACCAGGTAGCGAATGTTGGTGTCCCCTCGGAGGAACCACAACAACTCGTGGAGGATCGACTTGAAATGGAGCTTTTTGGTCGTCAGCAAAGGAAATCCTTCGTCCAGATCGAACCGCATCTGATACCCAAAAACGCTGACCGTACCGGTGCCGGTGCGGTCGTTTTTCCGCACCCCCGTATCGAGGATATGTTGCAACAAGGCATGGTACTGGCGCATGAATGGCTTTTTCCGGGCTAAGCTAAGAAACCCGCCATAGAATATCAAAGGCTTTGCAGGAAAAACTGACACGCCGGGGCAAACCCTTTTTCCCGTTCCTTGTTTTCATTCCAAATTCAACGTTATGCGCATCCCGACAATCACCCTGCTGTTTATCGCGTTTTCCTTTGCACTTGCCGCACAGGAAACGACATGGAAGCTTAAGAAGTCTTCCGACGGAATTGAGGTTTACTACCGAAGCGTTCCGGAATCTCCGATCAACGAATTGCGGATCAAAACATCCATCCGCGCGAGTATGCCGGCCTTGCTCTCCGTCATGCGGGATTTTTCCCGCTATCCCCAATGGATTTACCAATGCACGGAAGCCAGCCGGATAGAAAAAGTCAATGAACGCGAGTTTGTCTATTACGGCGTCATCGATTTCCCCTGGCCACTTGCCGACCGGGATTTCGTTGCCCGAAGCAGAATAACCCAAAATCCGGAAACCGGAGTAGTCCATATCGAAGTAAAGGGAATACCAGGGTACAAACCGTTGGTCAAGGACCGCGTTCGGATACCGGTCATGCAATATCAGTGGACTCTGACACCCGGAAATGGGGTTTTGACCGTAGACTATCAACTCCGATCCGATCCGGGAGGGTCCCTGCCTGCATGGGCAATCAACCTGGGCCTCGACCAGGGGCCGGTCCAAACGATTAAGAACCTTCGCCAGTTGGCAATGAAAAATTCGGGCAATTCGGCTAACTTGGCATTTCTTGAAGACCTCGAAGAATCAAAACATTGACCCTCATGCCATATTCAAGCATGCATGCCTGTGTCCTTGATCTGGAGCGCACTCAACAATTGGTGCGCATCCGGGAGCAAGCCGATCCCGACCTGGAAATAGCTGAAATCCACCGAAGAGTGTATGAAGCCGGAGGTCCGGCTTTGTTGTTCGAAAACGTAAAAGGAAGCCCCTTTCCCGCTGTTTCCAATATTTACGGAACGATCGAGCGCACCCGGTTCATTTTCCGGCATACGATCGAAAAAGTACAGCGGGTGATCGAACTCAAATCCGACCCCGCCAATCTCTTGCGCCGCCCTTTGCGTTATGTTTCCTCTCCGTTCACCGCCTTGAGCGCACTGCCCATGCGCAGTTGGTTCAAACCGCCGGTGCGGTATGGGAAGACCCAGATCAGCCAGCTCCCTCAAATCAAATCCTGGCCTATGGACGGCGGGGCCTTCATTACCCTTCCCCAGGTCTTTACCATGCCGCCTGGAGAACAAAACCTGATGAAATCCAACCTGGGCATGTACCGGATTCAGCTATCCGGCAACGACTATTTGCCCAACCGGGAAATAGGGATACACTACCAGCTCCACCGCGGGATTGGCGTCCATCACACCCAGTACAATCAAAGCGAAATCCCTTTCCGGGCATCGATATTTGTAGGTGGCCCCCCGTCGCATGCGTTCTCGGCGATTATGCCCCTTCCCGAAGGCCTTTCTGAGCTGACGTTCGCAGGCATGCTGGGCGGGAGGCGTTTCCGGTACGCCCGTACGAATGGTCACGTGCTCTCCTCCGACGCCGATTTCGTGATCACCGGAATCATTCGAAAAGGGGAGAAAAAACCGGAAGGGCCATTTGGCGACCATTTGGGGTATTATTCCCTCACCCACGATTTCCCGGTCATGGAAGTCGAAGAGGTCTACCACCGGAAAAATGCGATTTGGCACTTCACCGTAGTTGGAAGGCCACCACAGGAAGACTCAAGTTTTGGTTACCTGATCCACGAGCTGGTCAAAACGCTAACACCGGGCGAATTCCCGGGCATTTCCGAAATCCATGCGGTAGACGCAGCGGGCGTTCACCCGCTCTTGCTCGCTATTGGCAGCGAACGGTATATGCCTTTCCGGGAACGCCGCCCGGAAGAGATCCTCACTCAGGCCAACCGGATTCTGGGCTCCGGACAAACTTCTTTGGCCAAATTCCTGATTATCGCGGCAGAAGGCGATGCACCCAACTTGCATGCGCACGATACGCCCGGTTTCCTCCGCCATGTTCTGGAACGAATCGATTGGCGCCGGGATCTCCACTTCCAAACCCAGACCACGATCGATACGCTGGACTATTCCGGCTCGGGCTGGAATGCCGGCTCCAAAGTCGTGATGGCCTGCTGCGGGCCCAAGATTCGGGAACTCCAATCGCAGCTTCCGGATGGATTCCGGCTACCCGAAGGGTTTTCCCAGCCAGTGTTTGCCGCTCCCGGGATTTTGACGGTCGCCGGGCCCGCCTTCGCTGGGGAGACGTCCTATTCCGACCCCGAAAACCTGGCTCAAAGCCTGAAAGACATCGATATGAGCGGTATCCCCCTGATTGTGGTTTGCGACGATAGCCCTTTTACGGCTGCCACGTACTACAACTTCTTATGGGTTACCTTCACCCGTGCCAACCCGTCGCACGACCTTCACGGGGTCGGCGCTTTTACTTCCTTCAAGCATTGGGGATGCCATGGGCCGCTGATTATCGATTCCCGAAAAAAGCCACACCATGCGCCCGAGTTGACCCCAGACAAAGGAGCAAAGGAAAAAGCAGACCGGTTTTTCCGCCGGGGAGGCGTGCTGGAAAAGTGGGGTTAGCCATGGAAATCCGAAATCCATAAGAAATCAGATATATTTACCTACTTTGCGCGCGCTGACAATTCCCGTTCATCCTGCATCCTGAAACATGTTTGCTTCCAAAAATTACCCTGAGGGGCTAAACGCAGAAGCCCTTGATACCTACCTGGCAAATGGCTGGTACCGGATGGGGCAAGCTATTTTCACTACGCATTTTTTGTGTTTTGGGACCGAATTTTACTCCGCGATCTGGATCCGGCTGCCTCTTGAAACCCACCGCTTCAGCAAAAGCATTTCCAAAATTCTCCGCAAAAACCTGGCTCAGTTTCGCTGTGAATTCCGTCCTGCCCGGTTGGATGCGGAAAAAGAAAAGCTATACCGCATTTACCGGGAACACTTTTCGGGAATGCTCGCCCCATCCCTGGACGAGGCCCTGATGGAAGGAGAAGCGCAGAACATATACGACACCGTGGAGTTTGCCGTGTACGATGGCTCCGAACTGGTTGCCGTGAGCTTCTTTGACCTGGGCTCGGAAAGCGTTTCCAGCATTATGGGCATTTATCATCCGGAGTACCGAAAATATAGCCTGGGGCTTTTTACCATGCTCATGGAGATCGTTTATGCCCAGAAAAACAACTACCGTTTTTTTTATCCCGGGTATATTATTCCCGGGTATCCCCGCTTTGATTACAAATTGCGCATTGGGGAAGTAGAATATCTGGACCTGCGGGGCAATGAATGGCTCCCTTTTCGCAATCTGCCGGAGGAAGAGATTCCCATGAGCAAAATGAAAATACGCCTGAAAAGCCTGTCGGCAGAACTCAAAGCAAGAGGAACCGAACATTTTATATATTACTATCCTCTATTTGAAGCTAATCTATTCGGTTTCTGGAGGGTTCCTTTTTTCGATTATCCGATCCTGTTATACCTTAAAGGGCATGGATCGGGATCGAGCCATTATTTAGTGATCTTTGATCCCAGAACCTCCCTGTACCAGCTTTTGATTTGTTCCAACTTCGACGAAGTCCAGTTTTTCTTTCGGGACGCATTTCTTACAGACATGACAAACGATCAGTTTTTCCTGGACTTGATCCTCATCGATCAGGTTCTCGAAACGGCAACGGATTACAAATCCATTGCGGAAGTCATCCAATCGTTGTAGCGCAATAGAGGGCAAAATCCGAATACGGCAGCGAAATTCCAGTCTGCCCTAAACTTTGCCGGGCGAAATCCGTTGACCATCCTAAAAACCGCCCCTCCATGAAAAAGGTCTATTTTCTTTTGGCAGCCGCTCTTTTGGCGGCAGCTTGCCAAACGTATCGCGACCTTCCTGTTCCGGAATACCAAACGTCGTGGAAGACTAAGGTTATTCCGCCAAGTCCGCAATCGCAGGGAGGAGACCCGAAAAAAGGGTGGAATTATGTGGTTTACGGGGATTATATCGGTTCCGGCGTGCCTTTTGCCCTTCTGGAAAAGCGGATTGCCAAACGTCCGGACACGGTACTTCAACGGTCGGGGAACAACGCCAGGGTTCCCTACGCGCTCAACGTGTTCCCGGCAAAAAACGGGACCCTGGTCGGCAACGGAAATTGTTTCACCTGTCATGCCAGCGCCTTCGAAGGCCAGATCGTCCTTGGTCTGGGGAACTCCTTTTCCGATTATCGCCGCAACCTCAAGCCGCTTGGTAAAGGCCTGCGCCTGGCCATGAAACTAGCGTATGGAAAAACTTCCCCTGAATGGGAGGCATTCGAAGATTTCGACCATTATTTCACGGCGATGGCGCCCTATATCCAGACCAATCAGCCGGGAGTTAACCCAGCCGCGCACTTAGCAGAAGCCTGTGCCGCATACCGGAATCCAGCCGACCTGACGTACACGGGCGCTCCGCTGTACCCGCTGCCTTCGTATACGATAGCTACCGATGTCCCTCCGTTATGGAATGTGCGGAAAAAGAACGCTTTGTATTATACGGCGGTCGGACGGGGAGACTTCTCCAAGCTGCTCTTCCAGGCTTCCGTGCTGGGAATTCCGGATAGCGCCGCGGCCCGGAAGTCGGTGGAACAATTTAAAGATGTCGTTGCCTGGCTGCGCACCCTGAAGCCACCTGCTTTCCCCTACCCTACCGATCCCAGTCTGGCAGCCGCCGGGAATGCCCTTTTTGAAGCGCATTGCAGTTCCTGTCACGGCGTTTATGGGGAAAACGAATCTTATCCAAATAAAGTGGTTGCCCTGGATGTGATCCGCACGGATCCCTATTATGCCGCTTATGCCGTCCAGGCGCCCATTGTTTCATGGTACAACCAGAGTTGGTTTGGGACTTCGTTGCCCCAAAGCCGGTTCGAACCAGAAGCAGGATATATCGCTCCTCCGCTGGACGGAGTCTGGGCTACCGCCCCTTACCTCCACAACGGGTCGGTACCTACCCTGGACGATCTGCTGAAAAGCAGCCAACGCCCAAAACGATGGGAGCGCAGCGGCGACTCCCGGGATTACGACTACGAAAAGGTGGGATGGACCTATAAGTCGAGAAACCGAGGCGGTGGAAAATGGACGTATGATACCGCCATTCCGGGTTATGCGAACAGCGGGCATACTTTTGGAGATAAGCTCAGCGACGCCGAGCGGAAAGCCCTGATTGAATACCTGAAAACCCTTTGATTCCTAAGACCATTTCGTCCCCTGATTCCGGCAAAGGTGTTGAATATCCGTATTCGCCCCAAATACCACCAGGATATCGCCCTCTTCAAAGTGAGTCTCCGGCTTGACAACGCCCTCGGCGACATAAGCCACTTTATTGATACCTAACAAGTTGCGCTTTAGCCGTTTGCGGATAACGGTCACGATATTCAGATTGTAGTTTTTTCGCATATCTACTTCGACCACCGTTTTACCAACAAAGGAGTGCGGGAGTTCCAATTCCACCACCGAATGGTTGGGGTCGAGGTCGAACGTTTCAATGGCGCTTCGCAGGTTCAGTTTTTTTGCCAGGCGCTCCGCCGCATCCTGCTCGGGATGCAGGATCTCGTCGATCCCCATGGCCTCGAGCACCGTTTGATGGGTGGGCGAAATGGACCGGCTGATCACCCTTGGCACGCCCAAGGTTTTGAGGTTGGCCGTCGTGAGAATAGACGCGCCTTCGTTTTCTCCGATTCCCACAATAGCCACATCCGTATCCCGGAGCGGCAAACTCCGCAAAGCGACCAGATTGGTAGAATCCAGACAGATCGTGTGCGTGACCTGGTCTTTGATCAGCTCCACCTTGTCGGGGTTTTTATCGATCGCAATGACCTCATGCCCCATTTCGGAAAGCTGCATGGCTAGCGACGCCCCAAAATTTCCAATACCAAAAATGATGATTTTCATGTACGGTTATCATTTTAAAAGCAGATCAGTTGATCAGGACCGGCTCCTGCGGATAGCGGTATGGCAAGCTCTTGATCTGCCGGACCATGCCAATCAGCAGGTTGAGCGACCCCACCCTGCCTACGAACATAACGAAGATGAGGACAAACTTGCTAAAATCAGACAATCCCGGGGTAATTCCCAAACTCAACCCCACCGTGCTGTAGGCAGAGAACACCTCAAAGGCAATATGCATGAAATCCATCTCTGGCTCCACCGTGGTGATTAACAAAATGCCTATCCCAATGACGATTAAGGACAAACTGATAATAGCAAATGCCCGGTTGATGGAGTGCTGAGGCACCTCCCTGGATCCCAGCTCGACGCGATTCTTTCCGGAAGCGGTGGTGAAGATGTTCAAGGAAGCCAGGGCAAAGGTACTGGTTTTGATCCCGCCCCCAGTAGAACCCGGCGAAGCGCCGATCCACATCAGCAGGATGGTGATGATCACGGTGGGGACAGCCAGATCCGGCATATTGACGGTATTAAAACCGGCAGTACGCGGTGTCACCGAGCCAAAAATAGAAATCACCAACTTACCCCACCAACTGGGATGCTCCGCCAGCGTATGTTTTTGTTCCAAAATCAGGTAAAGGACCGTTCCGGCCAGAATTAACGCTCCCGTCGTGTAGAGGACGATCTTGGTGTTCAGCGTCACCAACCGGACCGTTTTATGGTATTTGGGGAGCCGGAGGATAAAGCGGTTATACCAACTCAGAACCTTAAACCGAACGTATACGAAGATATTGAAAATGATATTGAACCCAATCCCTCCCGTGACGATCAAAAAAGCGATGGCTAAATGAATGTTGTAACTGAACCGTAAAGGGCCTTCGTACAACCCATTGGTTAAGGTGGAAAACCCGGCGTTGCAAAAGGCAGAAACTGAATGAAACAGCGAAAAGAACAAGCGATCGTCGAGGGTATTGAAAAAACCTTCCGGCAGGTTGAAAAAAACCAAACTGGCCACCGCCAGCTCGATTCCCAGCGTAAATATGACAATTTTAATCGACAGCTCCAGAAGCCCTCCCAGGGTCTCTGCACTGAGGAAGTCTTTGATATGCAGGTCCTCCTGAAAAGAAGAAGACCCTTTAAAGAAATAAGCAAAAAAGGTGGTCAGCGTCAGAACGCCCAATCCTCCTAACTGGATCAGCGCCAGAATGATCCAGTGCCCCATCCGGGTAAAATACGTACCCGTATCCACCACCGCCAGTCCGGTCACGCTGACCGCGCTCGTTGCGGTGAAAAGGGCATTCAGGAAGGAAATCCCATGCACGGTAGCGTTGGGCAATTTCAGCAGGAGCGTTCCTGCGGTAATCAGCACGGCAAAGCTGGAAGCAAAAACGAACGCGGGAGAAAACGCCCGGGTGTACAGGCGGCTGATGTAAATGGTGAACTCAAAGACCAGCAACAGCAATACATTCAGAAAAAAAAGGATATCGAACTGAACGATTGCCCCAAACAGCGTGACCGGCTTCAATAGCCAGGCAATGAGAATAATCAGAAAAGTAATACTGGGAAGAACCAGGCGCAGAATATTCAGCAGGTGGCTTTTCTCGTTGGGCGAAAAAATCCGGTAGAGTTCAAACCCGGTAAAAAAAATCGTACTCACGAGGTACCCCGAAAGAACCCACCGTTGTTGTTGCGGACCTTGGTCGTATCCAAAATCATATAGTAACAGGACGAAAGACGCTAAAGTGAGTAGCTTATATATCCGGCCAATCATGGGGGTTTGAACTCCTCCTCTGGTTCCTGAGAAATTCAAAAACAGAGGACAAAGTTATAAACATTCCTTCCACTGGGTCAAGCGACCGGGACTATTTTTTTCTATGCTTACGTTGGAGCGGTTTGGGATCGCGGACGCTATCGGCCCGCTCAAGTCCAAGTCCGTATTTACATGACGCGAAGTGGTTTGGGAAATTCCCAAACCACTTCGCGTCATGTATACGTTCCGTCAAGGATATCTGTTCCTCAGGGCCGGAGCATGCAAGGGACCCCGTCGGGAGGAAGCACCGGCCCCCGGAGCCGCTGAAGAATCACCAGGAATTTCTCCCGGTTCATCTGGTATTGCTGGATGAGGTCGGACAATTCTTTAGGAGGAAGCGCCGTAAAGTCGCGGGAAAAGATCCGCACATAGGTATTGGACAACTTGAGCAGGTCTTCCCGATCCTGCTTAACCGACTCCAGAATGGCCGGGGAAACGCCCGCCGAATCGGCAGAAGTCCGCAGAAACTGATCCAGGGCCTGTACCACTTCGTCGAAACATTCCAATTGGGCATAGTACTCGACCGAGTAATCGCGGAATTTTCGCAGGTTTTGCTCGTGGGTAGCGTTTTCAATAGCGGCAATCCGTTCGCCAACGCGTTTGGCGCAAGTTTGGCAAAGGGGGTACACTTTGGAAGCCTGGCTCAGCAGCCATTCTTTCTTTTCTTCCACCTGCATCCCATCTCTGGGTTGGAACCCGGCGTCAAAAAGGGCATTTTCGAGGTCTGAAAGCTTATTCGCGGTAAGCGAATAACTGCTCAGCGACTCGATCTCCTTGGGAAGCTTGCCCTGAATTTCCATTTGACGGACCCGGTCCCGGTAAAAATCAAGCAACTCGATATCTTTGTACAGCGTTTTTACATCTGCCTGCTGGGGAAGATAATTCCCGGGATGGTTGATGAGGTATTGCACCACTTCTTTCCCTTTTTCCAGCAATTCGGTGGAAAACCAAAGATCCACGTCGTTCATTACATTCGAATACAGGCGAATGTATTTGTCCCTCGTAGTGGGTTCCTGCTTGCTTAGTTTGACGGTTTCCTGGTTTTTCAGGTTGCGGATCTCGTAATACAGTTCAATGATGCGGGAGTATGCGAGCCAATCGGTATATTTCGAATTCAGGCTGCTTTGAAAAAGATCGATCTGCTTCTTCAGTTCCACTGCCAGCTTAAGCGTTTCCAGGAACTCCTTCTCAACCTCTTTCTTATCTGGGTTCTGGACCTTCCGGAAATCCTTGGCTTTTTTATCAATATACGACTGGTTGTACACCATTTCAGAATGGTCGGTATTGTATTCCGATTTGGTGTTGATTACCAGGAAATAAGGGGTAGAGATATTATTGACCAGTTTGCGGAGATCGTCGGTTTTCTGCGGGCTTGCGCCTTGAAAATACCTGGAGCGCGGCGGTTTATCGATATCCCAATGGATGCGGTAAAGGGTAGCGGAAACGACCCGCTCTTCGTACAACCCGCTGAGTTCTTTGGAAAGCAGCTTGATGAAAAATTCGCTGGTGATTTTCTGCGGGTCGTTGACTTGTTCCATGGACCGCAGGCCTTTGTCAATTTGCGGAATGATCTGCTCAGTAAGCGCCAGAAAAGGACCGGCCAGAGAGGTCTTCAGCAGGTTAGTAGCCGTTTTGCCCAGCTCGACGGAGATCTCCGCCGTTTTCTTCCAGAACTCGCTGGCGGTATTGGTCTTGATCGCTTCAAATTTCACTTTGGCCACGATGTCGCCGTCTTTGAGAACCTCATCCGGAATATTTTCCAGAAACCGGCCTCCGTACTCCAGAAGCCGGGAACTCGTCGCCGGGTTGCGCATATCGTGGATCATTAAGGGTACGGTCAGCGCATTGCCTTCCTGAACAGGATCTTTGATCGTCACCGCGAGGTACATGTACTGGGGATAATCCCCTTTTTTCAGTCCCACTTCCTTGCGCTCTTTCCCCTGCAGTCCTTCCCCTTCAAACACCCGCTGAAGGCTTTGCCCATTGACGAGGTACAAATACGAGGAATTCAGATTAAAGTCAGAGGAAGGTAAATTGGGGGTCGTCCAGGATTCTACCTCCGAAGCCACAATCGCGTACTGGCCGAACGCCTCGTAGCCTGGCAAGGAGATGGCCGCGGCCAAAACGAACCAATGCATCCGGTTCCATGGTTTCCACAAATTGCCTTTCATGTGCCGATCGACGTTTTTTAGAGGTTATGAAGTAAAGGGAGTAGGGAGCAGGGAGTAGGGAGCAGGGAGTAGGGAGCAGGGAAAACGCAGCGTACGAACATTCTGGTTCCTGACGTCCAAAGTCAATATTTTGAAAACTAAAGATATATTTAAAACAAATATTAAAAAATCTATTTCAGCCGTCCTCTTTTCCCGAAGAACCTTTAGGGAAAAAAGCATAAAAGAGATTTCGGGCGAACAGGCGAATGAGCAGGAGCCAGGGAATGCCATGCACCGCCAGGTCTGCCAGATCTTTCATCTGCATCCCTCTTGCGCCGCTGCCCACCCAGCGAAGCTTGCTTAAGATATGCGGCTCGGGATAATAGGGCGCCAGCCCGAGGGTAAGGCAGGCCAGAAGAACGAACTTCCAGTCGTTGAGGATGGCTTTCAAATTTTGTGGTTTATTCTCCATACAAGGCAATTGGTTTGCGCCGTACCTTGTAAAGGCAAAAGGATGAAACCATAGCCATGCAAACAACCGCTCCCGTAATTGTCGTTTTGGACGGGCACACGCTCAATCCCGGCGACCTGTCCTGGGCGCCGCTTCGGCTGCTTGGGGAGACCCATATTTACGACCGAAGTACACCCTTCGAGAGTATCGAACGCGCAAAGGATGCAAATATTATTTTGGTGAACAAGATCCGCATTAGCAGGGAAATTATTCTTCAGCTTCCCAAACTAAAATGCATCTGCGTGACCGCCACGGGCTTCAACAATATCGACCTTCAGGCCGCTTCCGAGCGGGGGGTGGCCGTGTGCAACGTTCTCGGATACGGTACCTCCTCGGTGGCCCAGCATGTTTTTGCCTTATTGCTGGAGTGCAGCAATCACGTCGCCTTACATAGCGACAGCGTCAAAAATGGCGACTGGTCCAGCCAGCCGGATTTCTGCTACTGGAAGGCCCCGATCTTCGAACTACAGGGCAAAACCATGGGAATCTATGGCTTTGGAAGGATTGGCCAGAAAGTGGCCGCTATCGCGCTCGCCTTTGGCATGCGCGTCCTGGCTACCCATAAACATCCCGAACGCGACGCCCGCACCGGGGTCACGTTTGTCAACCTGCCGGATTTGTTTGCTGCCAGCGACGTCGTCAGCCTGAACGCCCCACTCACCGCAGACAATCGCGACATCGTGAACCTCGATCTGCTCCGGCGTATGAAAACTACCTCTATCCTGATCAACACCGCCCGGGGGGAACTCATCGTCGAGGAAGATCTGGTCAAAGCCTTGCAATCCGGCCGCCCTGCCATCGCCGCCCTGGACGTCCTGCGCGCCGAACCGCCTCCGGCAAACCATCCCCTCTTCGCTCTGCCCAACTGCCTGATCACCCCGCACCTCGCCTGGGCCGGACGGGAAGCCCGCATGCGCCTCCTGGAAATGACCGTGGAAAATGTGCAGGCTTTTCTGCAAGGAGCGCCGCAGAATATGGTGAATTGAGCAAAGGGAGCAGGGAGCAAGGAGCGTTTTCTGCTCCCTGCTCCCTAATCCCTGCCCCCTAATCCCTGCTCCCTAAAATCAATCCAGCTTAGGAATCCGCAGCATCTGTCCAGGGTAGATGAGATCGGGATCTTTGAGCATGGGCTTGTTGGCTTCGAAGATCACGGGGTATTTCATCGCATTGCCATAGTAGTGCTTTGCGATTTTGGACAAGGAATCTCCTTTTTTTACTTCGTAGAAGTCGGCTTCCGGCTCCGGAACGGCGACGGTCATGCGGTCGTCGACGCAATCGACGTCTTCCACATTGCCTACCGTAAGGATTACTTTTTCCTTATTCGCCTGGGAGTCTACCTCGCCAAACACCATGACGGTGCCGCCATCGATATCCACGTGGAAATCTTTGATCTCGATGCCAAGCGTGGAGACGGCAGCTTTGAGCTCATGGATGTTGGCTTCTTTAATTTCGATGCGTTCCTGCTCGGTTTTGGCTTCGGCTGTTTTGCGCTTGAATAATTTGGCGCCTGCATTTTTGAGAAAGGAAAATAGTCCCATTATTTTGTTTTTTAGGTTTGAGGGAAAAATATTCTGTAAGATAGGCGCTCCAACGCAAACCGCCAAAGAGAACTGGGGCTTTTTCGCTTTTTTCGCACGCCGGCTCAGGCCTGGAAAACAGCCTTACGCCTGCATTCCGAAGGCCCCATTTTCAAAATGGAAAGTAAAAGCCGATCTTTTCCTATACAATTCTTCAAAACGCTTATATTTGCGCAGTTTTTTAAAAAATAGAAGTTACTCAGAAAAGCGGAAGCTATGCAAGGTAAAGGAGTTGTTAGGTTTTTCCTCGTGATTATGGTTTTGGTGACGTTGGTTCAGTTTATGCTGACCATTCCCACCACCCGGGAAGAAAAAAAGGCGGAAGTCTTCGCCCAGGCGGTCAGCAAAAATGCGCCTGCCGATCAGCGCAATGCGGTGTACAAAGCGGCCCGCACAAAATATCTGGATTCTATTTCCTCCAAGACTATTCTGAATATTCCGCTCCTGAAGAGCTATACCTATCAGGATCTGAAAGGAAGCCAGCTCGCCCTGGGGCTTGACCTTAAAGGAGGAATGAGCGTCGTACTGCAAGTGGACCTGAAAGAATTCATTCGTTCGCTCTCCAACGACAGCAAGGACCCTGCTTTCCTCGCTGCTTTGGAGCGCGCCAGCAAAGACCAGGTAAATGCGACCACCGATTATATTACCCTGTTCGCCACCGCGTTCCGGGAAATAAGCGGAGGGCAGCCGATGGCGCCGATCTTTTCCCGCAACGAAGCGCTCCGGGAGGAAATCACCTTTGAATCCTCTGACGGAGAGGTCGTTCGCCTGCTCCGCCAAAAAGCCAACGAAACGGTAGGCCGCACCTTCGAATTGCTTAAACAGCGGATCGATAAACTGGGCGTCACCCAGCCCAACGTATCCCTCGATGCGGCCCGCGACCTCATTCTGGTCGAGTTGCCCGGCATCGACAACCCCAAGCGCGCCCGGACGTTCCTCCAGGCTGCCGCCAAACTGGAATTCTGGGACGTTTACCGGATCACCGACCCCGTCAACCCCAATAACCCTGCCGGCGCTACGATCCAGCAAGCCTTCGTGGACGCTAACGCCACCCTGGCCCGCACCATCGGTACTGGCGAGATCAAAAAAGAGATCCTCCGCATCGACACCAGCTACGCGGCCGACAGCCTGGGCAACGTCGACAGCAGCCAGATTGCCAAACTCGACACGGTGTACAACCCGATCAACGTTAACCAGGGACCGCTGTTCGACATTTTTACCCTGAATGGGGCCAACACCGCCGCCAGCTATGGCCTGGCAGTCATGGGCGTCGCCGACCGCAACCAAAAAGACTACATCGACTCCTTGCTTTACCGCGAGGAAGTGCGCGCGCTCTTCCCCCGCGACCTGACGTTTCACTGGTCGCGCGACCCGATCCCCGATGCAAAGACCCGCAAACCCACTACCCTCTACCAGCTTCATGCCATCCGGCATGAAGGCGGCCGTACCGACGCCAAACTTACCGGCGACAACGTGACCCGCGCAGGCGCCGATCCGGACCTCTAACACGGGCCAAACGGTCGTCGTCCTTGGCATGGACAATGAGGGCGCCCGCATCTGGAAAGACATGACCACCAAAGCTGCCAACGACAACAACCGCGAAGTGGCCATCACCCTCGACGCCGAAGTTGTCTCCTGCCCCGGCGTGAACGAGCCCATTCCGGGTGGAAATACTCAGATTCTGGGCAACTTTACCCTTCAGGAAGCCCAGGACCTCGCCAGTATCCTCGAAGTGGGCAAACTGCCCGCAGAGACCCGCATTATCCAGGAAGCCCTGGTAGGCCCCTCGCTCGGCAAGGAAAACATCAACAAAAGTATGCTCTCCCTGATCCTGTCCTTCCTGACGGTTTCCGGATTTATGATCCTGTATTACGGAAGCGCAGGCTTCGTAGCCGTTCTGGCGTTGATCCTTAACTTGTTCTTCATCATCGGGGCGCTGGCTTCGTTTGGCACCGTACTTACCCTTCCGGGTATTGCCGGTATCGTGCTTACCATCGGTATGGCGGTAGACGCCAACGTAATCATCTTTGAGCGTATCCGGGAAGAATTGCGGGCAGGCAAACCTCTGCTCACCTCGATTGTAGAAGGATTCAAGCACTCCTATTCGGCCATCATCGACGGCAACGTCACCACCCTGCTCACGGGGGCTGTGCTTGCTTACTTTGGCCTGGGCCCGATCAAAGGGTTTGCCGTAGTGCTGATCATTGGTATCCTTTTCTCTCTGTTCACCGCCGTTCTCGTCAGCCGGATGATCATGGACTGGAGAACAACCAAAGGCAAGGACTTTACGTTCTATCGCGGCTTCTCCAAAAACGTTTTGGCGCATGCAAATTACAACTGGATGGGTATGCGCAAGTATGCTTACGCCTTGTCCGGAACGTTATTGGTAATCAGTTTCATCTCTATGGCGGTCCGCGGGTTTGAATTGGGCGTCGATTTCAAGGGGGGCTACTCGGTCAACGTCACTTTTGATAAAAGCGCGAATATCAACGTTGCGGAACTCCGCACCGCACTCCGCACTGCCTTTGAAGGCAATAACCCCATTGTAAAAGCCGTCGATACGGAAAACACCTACAATGTGGTAACCAGCTACCTGATCAATAGCACGGACGAAAATGCGCAGGACCGCGTTTTTGAAAAGCTCTATGACGGAGTCGTTCAGGCTACTGGCGCACCCATCGATAAAGCTTCTTTCTTAGATCCCGATGGGGCAGGCACCCATATCGCTGCTTCCACCAAGGTAGGCCCTACTATTGCCGATGACATCAAGCAAAGCGCCTTTATTGCCGGCGGCCTTGCGCTTCTCGTGATCTTCATCTATATCTTCGCCCGATTCAGCAAAGCGTCCTTTAGCTTGGGCGGGGTGGTAGCTTTGTTTCACGACACCCTCATTACGCTCGGTATGTTCTCCCTTTTCCGGGGCCTTGTTCCTTTCTCCCTGGAGATTGATCAAGCGTTTATTGCAGCCATCCTGACGGTAATCGGTTACTCCATCAACGATACGGTAATTGTCTACGACCGGGTGAGGGAGCATTCACACCTGTATCCTAATAAAACGAAAACGGAGCTGATCAATGGCGCTATCAATAGCACCCTTGGCCGGACGTTGATCACCGGTTTGACTACATTGTTCAGCGTGTTTATCTTGTTCTTCTTTGGAGGCGCCAGCATTAAAGGCTTTGCCTTTGCCTTGCTGATCGGGATCGGCTTTGGAACGTACTCTTCGGTGTTCGTTGCTTCCTCTCTGGTCCACGATTTCATAAAAGGAGACCGGCTTTCTTCTTCGCCTAAAGTCACAAACACTACTGGCAAAGGCTTCTCTACCAAAGCAATCCAGAAGTAAATCGCGAAGAAAAAAATTCTGCTAATACTTACGCCTAACGGGTTGAATCCAAAATTCGGATTCAACCCGTTTTAGTTTTCACCCCCATTGCTCCCTGCTCCCTAATCTCTCCATCCTCTCCAAAAACCGAAAACCCCATTCCTGCGTTAACAAAAGAAACGGGCGTACCTTAGCGCCAATCAACTCTTTGCTTATGACGCGGTGGCTTTCTCTTATAACGCTCCTCCTGTTGATGTTCTCCCTGCAAGGGTATGGGCAAAAAATAAAAGACGGCAATACGGCTTTTGACCGCAAGCAATACCATATTGCGATTCCCCTGCTCAGCAAATCTTACGAAAAAGCGCCAACCCGGCTGGAAAAAGGTAAAATCGCGTTCAAGCTGGGAGAGTGTCACCGCATTCTTACCCGCGACGAACAGGCAGCCGATTGGTACCAAAAAGCCTACGACAACCAATATGGCGTAGATGCGCTGAGGGAACTGGCTTTTTGCCAAAAACGCCTGGAACGCTACGAAGAGGCCAAAGAAACCTTCAAGAGCCTGGGGATTGAAATCGGAAGCCCTTATGAATACCGTAGAGAGATCAATACCTGCGATATCGCCATGGGATGGAAAAAAATTCAGACCCCGGAGTTCCGGGTAACCCTCCTGGAATTCAACACCCAGGCTGCTGAATATGCGCCTTCATTGTATAACGACAAAGAACTGGTCTTTACCTCCGACCGGTCGTCCAGCACCGGAGAAGGCGTTTACGGCTGGACGGGCAACAAATTCTCCGACCTTTTCGTCGTGAACCTCGAAAACCAAACCGTCCGGAACTTCAGCCAGCCCTGGAATTCCGACGATAACGAAGGGGCCATTTCCTTCACGGCCAACTATCAGGAAGCGTACTTTACCCGCTGCTCCGGAGGAAAAAAGAAGACGCCTATTGCCAGATCATGGTCAGCACCCTGCGCAATACGACCTGGACCGCCCCCAAACCCCTGGAGTTCCAGGAGCCCAACCTCAACTACGGCCATCCGAGCATTTCTGTGGATGGCAAACGGCTTTATTTCTCCTGTAACCATCCGGATGGCTGGGGCGGGTACGATATCTACGTGAGCGAACGGACGGAAGAAGGATGGTCTCCTCCCAAGGTGCTGAGCCGCACGGTGAATACTATTGGAAATGAGCAATTCCCCTATATCGACGGCGATACCCTGTACTTCTCCTCCGATTTCCACCCCGGCATGGGTGGATTGGACATCTTCCGCACCTACCGAATGAAATCGGGCGATTGGGCGCCTGCCTTTAACCTGAAACCGCCCGTCAATTCCGGCGGAGACGATTTTGGCTTTCTCATCTACCCCCACGCCCCATTGAAAGAGGGCGTCCTGCAAACCGGCTTCTTTACTTCCAGCAGAGGCAACGGAGCCGGCAACGACGACCTGTACCAATATGAATTATTACCGCTTCCTCCTGCCCCACCCCAGCCTGCAACACCTCCGGTAACGGCTGCGCCCCGGATGCGGCTGGACATTGTCGTCCTGGAAAAAATATACGCCGACCCGGCCAACCCCAACAGCAAAGTATTGGGCCGAAAACCCATACCCGGCGCCCAATTGGAGATCAAAGACGGCAGAACCCCCAAAACCGTCGCTGTCAGCGAAGAGGGCGCTTTTTCCCTCCCCTTAGCGGAGGGAACCGACTACCAGTTCCTCGCCTCCAAAGCGAACTACCTCAACAACGCCAGCCGCTTCACCACCAAGGGGGTCGGTCTTCCCCCCGGCCAGCCGGAACAGGTATTCGAACTGGAAATCGTGCTGGATAAAATCTACCTGAATAAGGAAATCACCCTCGAGAATATCTATTACGACTTCGATAAATGGGATATTCGCGACGATGCCAAACCCACCCTGAACGCCCTGGCAGAAAACCTCCGCCTCAACCCGGGCATCCGCATCCAGTTGGCGTCCCATACCGATTGCCGGGGCAACGATAACTACAACCTGGAGCTCTCCCAAAAACGAGCTCAATCTGCGGTAGATTTTCTGATCGCCGCGGGCATCGATCCCGCCAGGCTCCAGGCCCGCGGATTTGGAGAAACCCAACCGGCGGCAGCCTGCATTTGCGCCCGCTGCACCGAGGAAGAGCACCAGGCCAACCGAAGAACGACCTTTGCGATTATCGAGTAAAAAGTTAGTCGTATCCGATCAGCAACGGACTGATCCAAACCAAGGCGCCAGCGCTTCTCAAGCTCAGCGAATACCACCCACTGGGCAAACCTTCAACCGGGATTTCCCGGATGATCCGGGGGGCTTTGGGAAGGGTACCGTATAGAACCTCCCTCCCATACGCATCGTGTATGCGCCACTCCAGGCCTGGGAGTGCGTTGATCAGGTCTAATTCCCATCGCACGACCGTACTCGCCGGGTTTGGATAAAGCCGCGCCTCGCGGACCCAAGGACTCGCCCGGACCATAACCGGAACCACCCGGACCGAATCCCGAGCGCCGCAGAGGCGGCTGTCGGCGACCTCCAGGGTATAGACCCCTGCCGGAACAGAATCCAGCAATGCCGTAGTATCTCCTGTGCTCCAGACGTATCGGTATGGAGGCGTTCCGCCGGTAACCAATGCCTGCGCTGCTCCGTCCGCCTGCGCCCCAGATGGCGGCCTGACCTCAAAACGCAATTGTACCGGAGGCGTCTCCGGCAACTGAAACAGGAAATTACGGACGCACCGGTTGCTGTCGGTGACCATCAAAGAATAACTCCCTTTAGACAAGCCTTTGATTTTGAGCGTGTCCAGGCCAAGCAGCTTCCCTGTTTCGTCCTTCCATAGTAACTTATACGGACGAAGCCCTCCCCGAACCGATACCTCCAGGGCGCCGTCGGGCCTGTTCAGGCAACTCGAGGGAAGCACCAATTCTTCAACCGCTATTTTTTCAGACGGCTCAGAAATGGAAATCAGGGGAAAAGCCGTGCGGCAACTATCGGAATCAACGACCGCCAGCTCATAGATGCCAGCCTTCGCTTTGGAGAGTTGAGAAGTACCCGGAGCGCCGTTCCAAAAGATCCGGTATGGCGTTCTGCCGCCCGAAAGAACCACCTGGATCGAGCCGGTGGAATCGCCTTTGCACAACACCGGGTTTACGGTAACCCGATCCAGTTTTACCGCCGTTTTGGAAGGGATCGTCACCGCAGACAAGGTATCGCTGCACAGCCGGGCATCCGTAACGACCAGGCGGTAGGTTCCGCTCCGGAAAGAGATCAGATCTTCCGTGGTAGCCACTTCCCTGCCTGTTGCCACATCAAACCAGTTATACGCATAGGGGCGGGTCCCCCCGCTTGCCGTCACATAGATAGCGCCGGTATTCGTACCGGAGCAAGCCACCGTTTTTATACTGTCGCGCCGGACGCTCAAAAGGGAAGGCTCCCGAATGGGCTTGAGATCGGACTGCACCTGGCATCCCTGCCCGTCCGAAACCACCACGTAATATTTACTATCCGGCCCTAACCTCCCCAGCGTATAAACGGGCTCATTGGTTTTTATGATCGAGGAAGTGCCTCCAAAGAAATACGTATAAGGAGGAGTCCCCCCGGAAACGGATGCCGAAAGCCGCCCATCCCGCTCGCCAAAACAACTGATATCCAGCGCCTGAAAATTCAACAGCGCAAGCGGTTTACCCCTATCTCTTACCTTGGCAGAGGAATAAACCTTCTGGCATCCGTTGCCATCGCGGACCGCCAGAAAATAATCGCCCGGAGAGACATTGTTTAAAACCGGATCGCTTTTCCCATTGCTCCACCTAAGGGTATAGGGAGGGGCGCCGCCGGTAATTTCTGCTTTCAGCTGGTTGGTCGTATCCCCAAGGCAAATATTCCCGATTTTGACGTCAACCCCAATATTAATAGCCTCTGGTTCGGTGAGGCGAAAACTGGCATTCAGCGGGCATCCTTTTTGATCCTGAATAAAGACCTGATACTGCCCGGCTTTGAGGTTGTATGCGGAAGCCGTTTGGGCATTCGTTCCTTTCCACAAGTAGGAATAGGGAGGAACCCCGCCGCTTATCGCCAATTCCAAAAACCCCGTGCTGTCTCCCTGGCACACAATTTCCCCCTGAGCTACCAGCTCATATCGCAAAAGTGGCGGCCCCAGCAAATCCAGGCTGTCCAGGACCAGCGTACACCCTGCGCCATCCTCAATCGCCACGCTATAGAGCCCCTCTTTCAATCCTTTCCGGTCCTTCTCCCGGAATCCGTTTTCCCAAACGTACTTTAAGGGAGGATAGGTTACCTGAAGCGGCTGGAGCGAAATCAGGCCGTCCCCTCCGCCTGAACAAGACGGAGGAATGGCCGTAATCCCTATTTGTATCGGCTCTTCGGCCGCTTTAAGTTGAAAAGCGGTATCATATTGGCAACCTTCTGCGTCGACGACCTGAACCGCATAGGTTCCTTCCGGAATGCCCCCCAGAGTGGCCGTCGTGTCGCCGTTCATCCAATGAAATTGGAAAGGACCGCTACCCTGAGGCAAAAGCTCAATGGCGCCGTCCGAACGCCCCCTACACAAAGGAGGCGCAATACTTGCATTCCAATCCAGGCGGGACAGGGTTTCTACCCGGATCCATGCCGTATCAGAAGCGCATCCGTTCGCATCCCGGGCAAAGACCCAATAGTTCCCGGTGCCCACGTGGTCCAGCCGCTTTGCTACCGCTCCGGTGCTCCAGAAATACAAATAAGGCCCCGTCCCACCGGAAGCAAAAGCTTCCAGGATGCCGGATGTATCCCCCTGGCACCGGGGAGGTTGTATCTGCGCAACGGAAACGGATAACGCCGCAGGCTCCTGAATGGTAAATGTCCTAACAGCCGCACACTGGTTAAAGTCCGTGATGCTCAGCGCATAGTTCCCCTTTCTCAGTTGTGAACGATAAGGGGCCGAGTTTCCATCGCTCCACTTAAACTGGTAGGGGGGAACGCCTCCCTGGCCCGAAACCAGAATCGCTCCATTTTCCTCCCCGTTACAACGAATATCCGACAGCGAATCCAAATGTACGGCTAAAGGCGCAGGAGCGGGCGCCTGAATAGATTGGGCAAGCGCGCATCCGTCTACATCGGTAACGGTTACGGAATAGGTTGCAGGGAAAATCCCCTGGAGGTCTTTCAATAAAAACCCATTGCTCCATCGGTACTGATATCCTCCGGCGCCGCCAAAAACCGAAAGGCGGATCGATGCATCCTTCGAGTTATGACAGGACGCCGGGCTGGTTTCCGACAGAATCTTCAAAGGAGACGCCTCAGAAACAACCAAATCCTTTAGCACCGTAACGCATCCGTTCTCTGATATCGTCACCGAATAAAGTCCGCCGGCGAGGTTCTCCGAACAAGCGGTGGTGTCTCCATTGCTCCACAAAAAGGTTGGTTTTCCACTTCCTGCTAATTGGAGACAAATCGAACCGGTAGCCTCTCCCGCGCATTTGACGGGCTGAATAACCACCTCCTTAACTCCTGCTGCCGGGCCATTCACAATGACTGGGGGCATCACAAACGCACAATTCTCATTCGATTGGTCGGTAATCGTAACCCGGTACGCTCCCTGGGCCAGCCCGCCCAGGATAAATGGAACGGTTGGCACATCCAGGCTATCCCCGGCCACCCCTTGGCTTCCCTCCCAACGATAGCTGAAAGGAGGAATGCCATCCAGGGGCGTCAGGATAAGTTGCCCGTTGGCGGCATTGCAGGAATTCACATCGATTACTTGCCGCCTCAACGAATCGATGCTACTGATCGTAAAAACCAGCAGGCTGTCCGTCGCAGCGCACCCCAGGGAATCCGTTACCCGGACGGAATACGACAGGCGCCTGCCGGGCGCCGGGCCTGCAACGGCTTTAATCTGAGCGCTTTCCGCCCCATTACTCCAAATATACCGGTAGCCTCCTGCGCCCCCCGAAGCCACTACCTGGATATCCCTTGCGGATCCGGTACAGATGGAAAAGGAATCGGAAGGGAAGAGTTTCAAGGAAGGTGGTTGGCGTTTGGCCAACACGAACGTGTCGGAGTCGGAGCACCCATCCGGGCTGGTCAATAAAAAAGCATAGGTTTGATTTTCCGATGGCTGAACGACCGTAGACGCGAGCCGGTTCAACGGAGTAGCCGGGAGCCCTGCATGGAATGAGACGACAGCGCCGGTCAAATGAGCGTCCTGAATCACCAACCCGCCAAGGTCAAACGGCGTTCCGGGGCAGAAACCAGGTTCCTGAGCCAGGCTCCCCTCCGGCGCCGGGTTTACGACGACCACCACTTCCGCTCTTTGGGAAGAAAAGCAGCGAAACTGGGCATCCACCGCTTCCGCGTAGAAACGATACACTTTTTTTTGTCCATCCTGCGTAGCGGGAATATCCGGATAGAAAACCTCGGACACCGCGATCCCGTCGCCCCCAAACGGCTGAGTGTACCACAAAACAAAGTCTCCGAGCACCGGAGAAGCCCGAAGAATAGGTAAATCGCCGGAACATATCGTATCGCTGATCACTAAGGGAGGAGGCAAGAAGACGTCATCCTCCATTCCGTTGCAGTTATTGTCGATCCCATCACAGGGAACTTCGGCCTCTGCGGGGTTTATCCCTGCGTCCTGATCGTTGCAATCTCCGCTTTGCCGCACATACCCTGAGGGGGGATTTTCTGCGCACAACCAAACCGGCCGGTCCGGATTTCCGTACCCGTCTCCATCGGCATCCGCATAGAAAGCGATGGCCGCCGGGCCAAGGTAAACAGACCCATGCAAAGCGATCCGGTCGAGCGCGATATCGCCCAATGGACCATTGCCTTTTTTCCCAATAAAACGAAACTGAAGGGTTGTTCCATCGGGGAATGCGCTGAGCGAGAGGTAGGCTTTCTGCCACGAATCGCCCTGGTCTCCGGATTTTCGCCAAAGGGAGTCCCACCGGACCCCATCCTGGGAAACCTCCAACTGGATCGATCCCGTATTAGGACCCCACATGTGGTAATAGAACGAAAAATGGCAGGCGTCTGAACCTCGCTTTTGCAATTCGAAACAACCCGAGCTCAGGACGGCCTCGCCCTGGCACTGGTTTCCGCTTGCTTCCAGATAGACGTATTTACCAGCCCCGGAAACGCCGGAGGAAGGACCGGTGCCCTGGGTCGGCGTTTTGCCGCTATACAGGAGCCAGTCGAACGTCCCCTGATCGTCGTTTTTCCAAATTCCTTCCCAAGAACAGGTATCCCCGCAAAGGGGGCTGCAAGAATTGCCGGCCTGATCAAACTCCTCTACGACGGAAGGCCCGGGAGGCAGGCAGGCGGTACGGATTTCCAAAGGGCAGGAATTACCGGAAAACCTGCCGGGGCCGCATGTTTTTCGCAGATAAAGGTCGTAGTCCGAATCCGGCGCAAGGCCGGTCAGGGCGAAGGGAGGACACCCTGCGAGTACCACGGTTCCCTGAGGCCCCGCGTTGCTTCCCGCTCCGGGAGTAAATCCTTTCGGCCCATACTCCAAATACGTCTGCACCCCGGAACACCCGTCGGCGGGAAACCATTCCAACACCAGAGAAGTCGTATCCTGCCCCAGCACCTGAATGCCGGTCACCGGTAAGCATTCGATGGGCTCAAAGACCAATTCGACAAAGTGAAGCCGGCCGGAATCCTGTTCGGTGTCGTCGCAAATCAACAGGGTCCAGTCCCCTACCGGATTGGTCGTGCTGTCGTTAAAGACATAAAAGCTCTCCTGGGGAAGATAAGGCTGGGAAATATACGGCGCGCCGGTCGGAGGGATCGGATCGCAGGACGCCATAGAGAAGG
This sequence comes from Haliscomenobacter sp., assembly GCA_016707205.1. GTDB lineage: Bacteria > Bacteroidota > Bacteroidia > Chitinophagales > Saprospiraceae > JADJPL01. The sequence continues at coordinate 77,464 of JADJHZ010000003.1, forward strand.
AAGCAAACGAAGCGCAGTCCCGAAAAGCCGGAACGCCGTAGTTGTTCTCCCCCCCTCCATTATCTGCCGTGAGGAGGGCAGATCTCCCGCCCGGCGAGACCAGCCGGATTTCCAGGTCTGCTGCCCAGGTGTGTTCTACGATCAGACGGACTTCTTTCAAATACACATCCACTCCCAGAGCGGTTCCCGGGGCATCGGTCACCCGGATGACAAACCGGTTTGGATCGTAATACCCGCTATTGCTGGGACAGGTAAAATCGCGAATCGCCCCCAGGTCATAGCACAAAGAAGGGTTGGGAAGAATAATCGGGCTCTGAGAAAAAAGGGAATGGCCCAGAAGCAGCAGAATAGGAATTAGATTTTGGGATATCTTCATAGCCAAGGTTTCGGTGTTGGGCTAATTGAGGCATTAGCCTTATGCCAGGTCAAAAATAAACGCTCTTGCGGATAACCCCAGTATAGGTTTTATCGCAAAGGTTGCAAACGAGGAGAAAAATGGGAAGGATAGGGGACTATCTCAAAAGACTGCGCTTTGCCCCGGGCATAATTTTTTTTGGCAGCCAGCAGCAAAACAGACTTTTGAGACAGTCCCCATCCGGCGATGTGGGGTAGCAAAAGATTGAAAACCGGCTATGGCAGCGGTTGTTATTCCGCCACGACAATATTGATCATCCGTTTGGGGACAACCACGACGCGTTGAACAGACTTTCCTTCAATCCATTTCTGTACCACCTCCAGCTCCATAACGGCTTGCTGAAGTGTTTCCGAAGTGGCATCCGCAGGGAATTCAACGGCAGCCCGGCGCTTGCCGTTGATACTCACCGGATATTCGATCATGTCTTCCTGTAGATACCCCTCGTCCAGCTCCGGGTACCGGCCGTGATGTACGGAGCCTTCCTCGCCCAACAAATGCCAGAGCTCCTCCGCCGTGAACGGAGCAAAAGGCGCCAGTAATAAGACCATTTCCTTCAGCACAGCCCGTTTGTTGCACCCTACACGCTGCAATTCGTTCGAGGCAATCATAAACGCGCTGATGCAGGTATTGAACGAAAACCGCTCGATATCGTCCGTCACGCGTTTGATGGCCTGGTGCAGGATTTTCATCTCCTCCCGGGAGGGGGAATCATCGGAGACAAAAAATGCTCCTTTTTTATTGAAGAACAAGCTCCAAAACCGGCGCAAGAACTTGGCCACCCCGTCGATCCCCTTGGTGTCCCAGGGCTTGGCCTGCTCTACCGGACCGAGAAACATCTCGTACATCCGGAAGCAATCGGCCCCGTATTGAGCGACCACGTCGTCGGGGTTAATAACGTTAAATTTAGACTTGGACATCTTTCCCACCTCGGAGGCCGTGATCAATTTAAATCCCTCCTGGCCGCTGGTGGAAGGATGGAAAACACCGTCCCTAAAGACGCCCCCAGGACCTTCAAACGCCGCCTGCGCGTATTCCGGCCTCCACTCGGCAAACTTCCGGATCCCCTCGAGGTTCAGATAAGAATTGGGCGACCCGTACTCCTTGACGAAATCGACATGCACGGGTATTTTCACAAACTCCCTGCCTTCCGCTTCCTCTTTTACCGCCAGGGAAGCGCAAACGAAACGCGCCCGGCCATCCTGCTTTTCTTTTTGCAGGTATAGCGATTCAATCACGCCCTGGATCATGCCCTGGTTGACCAGTCTGCGGTACGGTTCTTTGGTAGAAACCAGCCCCAGGTCGTAAAGGAATTTATGCCAAAAACGGGAATACATCAGGTGCCCCACGGCATGTTCCGTTCCGCCAACATACAAATCCACCTCTCGCCAATAGTCGATCACTTGTTTGGAAGCAAACTCCTTGTCGTTGCGGGGATCCATATACCGGAGGAAGTACCAGGACGAGCCGGCAAACCCGGGCATCGTATCTGTTTCCCGGCTCCAGCCGCCAGGCAGTTGGGACCAGGCTTCATTCCGGGCCAGCGGAGATTTGATCCCGGCCGTCGGTTTGAAGTCATCCTGGGTGGGCAACTCCAGCGGCAGTTCGTGGTCGGGCAGGGGGTGCGCCACCCCTTCCGGGTCATACACGATAGGAAAAGGTTCTCCCCAATACCGCTGGCGGCTGAAGATGGCGTCGCGGAGCTTGAAGTTCACTTTGCGTTTTCCCAGCCCGCGTTCTTCGATCTGGCGGAGGGTCCGTTCGATGGCATCGGGCACTTCCATGCCATCCAGGTACCCGGAATTGATCATGATGCCCAGCTTATCCTGGCGCGTAGCGCCGGGGTATTTGGACTTGTCGATGACGTCGATGATCTCCAGCCCGAATTTAGTAGCAAAAGCCCAGTCGCGGTCGTCGTCGCTGGGCACCGCCATGATGGCCCCGGTGCCGTAGTCTTTCAGCACGTAGTCGCCGATCCAGATCGGAATCTCCGTATTCGTAAATGGGTTGATCGCGTAAGCCCCCAGGAAGGCGCCGGTTACTTCCTTTACTTCCGCCATCCGGTCGCGTTCGGACCTGCTTTTGGCATAGTTCAGGTAAGATTCCACCGAGTCCTTTTGATCCGGAGCCGTTAGCAGGGGCACCAGATCGTGCTCGGGCGCCAGCACCATGTAGGTGGCGCCGAAGATGGTGTCCGGGCGGGTGGTGAAAATTTCGATTTTCAAATCCGAACCGGCGACGTCGAAGAACATCTGGGCGCCTTCCGAACGCCCGATCCAGTTGCTTTGCATGCGCTTCATCGCTTCGGAGAAATCCACTTCGTCGAGGTCTTTCAGCAAGCGCCCGGCATAGGCGGTGATGCGTAGCGACCATTGCAGCATGGGCTTACGTTCTACCGGATGGCCTCCGCGTTCAGAAACCCCGTCTTTAACCTCGTCATTTGCGAGTACGGTGCCCAGTGCTTCGCACCAATTAACAAAGCTTTCCTTCCGGTAGGCCAGCCGATAATTCATCAAGACTTCGTCCTTTGCCTTGGGAGCCATCTGCTGCCACTCTGCCGCAGAAAAAATCCGGTCCTCGCTACATGCAGCATCTACTGCGGCGTTCCCCTCCTGGCTAAAAACAGCCTCCAATTCCGCGATTGGGCGGGGCCGGTTCTCGCGGTTATCGTAAAAGTGCTTGAATAATTGAAGAAAAATCCACTGGGTCCATTTGTAATAGGCCGGGTCGCAGGTCTGCACTTCCCGGTCCCAGTCAAAGCTGAACCCGAGATTATCTAATTGCTGCCGGTACCTTTTGATGTTTTCGGCGGTTGATATCGCTGGGTGTACGCCCGTTTGGATGGCGTACTGTTCTGCCGGAAGGCCAAACGCGTCGTACCCCATGGGATGAAGCACATTGAATCCCTTCAGGCGCTTGTACCGCGCATAAATGTCCGAGGCGATGTACCCGAGCGGGTGTCCGACGTGGAGGCCCGACCCGGAGGGATACGGGAACATATCCAGTACGTAAAACTTGGGTTTATCGCTGGCGTTGACGACCTGGTACACCCGGCGGTTTTCCCATTCTTTCTTCCATTTCGGTTCAAACTCCCTGGGACGGTAATCCATACGTAATTTTGTGTTTATTTGTTTAACGCCTGACCTTATCCGAACGTCCCGGATTCAGGCGGTTTTGCTGGCGAAAATAACAAAAAATAAGGAAACCAATGCGATCCTCCGCTGCCTTCCCGTTTACCCATGCCCATCCTAAGATACCGATGAACAAAAAAAGGTCCTGGGTATGGTCTTTTCTCCTGTTTTCCCTCACCGGAGGGCTGTTCAGTTGCCAAACGTTCCGTAGCATTCCCTGGCCAGAAAGACAGTCTGCGTTGGGCGGAACCGCCTTTTACCAAGCTGCGGCGGGGATGAACTGGAGCTCCCGGGATTCCTTTGCCTTGGCAGAATGGATGGCGGGAAACATTCCTGCGCATTACAAAGCGTTTAAAAAGATCCGGGTTTCGGGCATTGACACCCTCTCCGGGGCGCCCCTTCGCGCCGTCTATTTTGCTGCTCCGGATTATATTTCTATTGGCCCCGATAGCGACTGGGTACGGGTTCCTTTAACGCCGATGACAGGCCAGCAAATCGCCGAACGGCTTCAGTGTTTTTTGCCCACCCGGAAAATGGTGAATGATCTGTACCAGGCTGCCAAAGTCAAATTAGCGCCAGTACCTATGTATGCTTTCCGGGACAGCACCCCTACCCTGTGGCATCACCATTTGATCATTGAAGGACAGCGGCAAGGAAAGAAAGGGCTTATCGCCGGGATAAAAAAAGACGTCGTCCTCAGCAATAAAGTGACGGACGACCCCCGCCCCAACCGGGTCGCCATCTACGGGTGGCACCGGCTCGACGGGCAGCCCATTCAGCCTTTGTACAGCGGGCACGTGAACTGGTACGTGGATTACAGCCATGGCATCCGGCTGATTTGGCGCCGGATTAAAATCCGGGCAAATGGCAAAACCCAATGGATGGACTACCAGGAGGTATTGCGCCACCCGGCCTGGAGCCGGCTATTGTGCGACGAGCCGGAGTGCTCGTTTTTTGCCTATCCTTGAAAACCATTTGCCCTTTTCTTCGTTCCACAGAAATGAAGACATTCCCATTTTCCGCTTATGGTGTTGGTTTAGTTATTGGGGTGCTTTGCGCCGCTCCTGCCTGTTCGGCGTCCGGACAGGAGGAAGAAAAGGTCGTACCGGTCAATCCCATGCCGGTACAGAAAGACACGGTCCGCTATCTGGCGCTTGGCGATTCGTATACGATTGGCGAATCCGTCGCGCCAGCTGATCGTTATCCGGAACAACTGGCCGGCCGGTTAAAAGCCGCGGGGATCCCCATCAGCGACCCGGTCATCGTCGCCCGAACCGGTTGGTCGTCCGGAGATCTGATCTCGGCGCTGGATGCCAACCCGCCGTCTCCTCCATTCCGGATCGTGACGCTGTTGATCGGAGTAAACAACCAGTACCGAAGGTTAGGATTATCCGGGTACGAAACCCAATTCAACGAGTTGTTAAACCGAGCCATCCAATATGCCGGACGAGAGCGCGTGTTCGTCTTTTCCATCCCGGACTATGCCTTCACGCCTTTTGGCCAGCGAACCTCCGCCCCCTCGCGCATTAGCAACGAAATCGACGAATACAATGCGCTTAACCGCAAAATTACAGAAAGTCAGGGCGTTCTTTATTTCGACATTACACCCGTTTCCAGGCGCGGATTAGAAGAGCCCCTATTAGTTGCCTCCGACGGCTTACACCCCTCCGGGGAAATGTACCGGCGCTGGGTCGAAATCGCACTGCCCGCTATTGTTGAACGGTTGAAAAAGTAGTTCCCAAAACAACTCCGGCGAATTCGTATATTTACAGGAAATTTCTACGCCATGATTAAGTTATTGATCCGCCTCCTGATCCTTCTGGTCATTGGAGTCCTTGTGTATAACTATTTTTTAGGCACTCCCGAAGAAAAAGAATCCTCCAAAACCATTTTCCGGGAAGTCAAGCAGCTTGGGAAATCCACCTGGGCCCTGCTTAAGACGGAAAAAATGAAAATGGAGGAGGGGAAGTACGACGCCGCTCTGGATAAGATCGGCCTGCTATACGAGGAATTGGAAGAACGGGCCCGCTCCGGCAAAGATCGCGAATCTCTCGACCGGATTATGGAACTCGACCGCCAGCGCCGGGCATTAAACGACCGTCTCGTCCAACTGGAAGAGGATCAGGCCGGGGCCCGCACTTCCGCAGAAAAGCAACAAGCGGGCAAAGAAGAAGCGCGTCTAAAAACCGACCTTCGCAGCCTTTTTGCTGAAACGGAGCGCCTCATGAACGATATGGAACAGTAAGGCCGCCTTCCTATGACCGCATCCCACCGCTCTGCTCCGCCCCGATCCAAGCCGAATTATCTCTACTCCATGGTGAGTGTAGGGTTAGTTTTGTTCCTTTTGGGCTTTTTTGGTCTGCTGGCGGTTCATGCCCGGCAATTGTTGCATTATTACCGGGAGCATGTCAGCTTGATCCTGGAATTCAAGGACATCGCTACCCCGGAAGATATCGATTCGGTAACTACCGCCCTGGCGGCCAAATCGTATATTCTCCCGGAAAGCATCCAATTCATTAGCCAGGAAGAAGCGGCCCGTATGATGCGCCGGGAATTCGGGGAAGATTTTCTGGCGTTGAACCTTCCCAATCCCTTTTACAACATACTAACGTTCAACCTGAAAGGACAATATATGGTTCCTGATCAATTGCGGAAAATCCGAAACGAATGGCGCAGCCATCCAGCGGTCAGCGACCTGTTCTACCAGGAGAACCTGATGGGAGATATTATCCGGAATATGCAAAAACTGGGGTACCTCCTGGCCGGATTGGGGTTGGCGCTAACGCTGATCGTTGGAATACTGATCCACAATACCATCCGGCTGGCGCTTTACGCCAACCGGTTTTTGATTAAAACCATGGAGTTGGTGGGCGCTACGTGGGGGGTTGTCAGCCGGCCTTACCTGTGGCGCGCGTTGATTCATGGCTTGGTCAGCGGCCTAATGGCGGTTGCCGGTCTGGCAGGCGTCTTATTCTGGGCGAATCAAAAACTACCGGAAATCCGGGCCTTGCAGGATATCCGCCTAACCGGATTGCTGTTTGGAGGAATCGTCCTCTTCGGAATATTCATTTACATCCTCAGCAGTTGGGTAGTGGTGAACAAATACCTGCGCATGCGGATGGACGATCTATATTGACCCCAAGCCGGAAAGAATCCTCAACGCAATAGGTGGAGTATTCTTTAAAAATGTAATTTTGCCCATCAACAAAGAAGCATCTTGAATGAGCAAACAACAAGTCCCTAAGAAAAAAGTCGTGGCAGCTGCGCCAAAAGTGGCAAAGCAACCGCCTGTTGCGGCTGCCAAGCCGAAAACAGGCCGCCCGTCCATCGCTGAAAAAAAGGTTGAACTCATCTTCAGCCGGAAAAATTATATCCTCCTGGGCGCCGGCGCCCTGCTCATGGCTTTTGGCATCCTGCTGATGGGCGGAGGAGATATGCCGGATCCCAACACCTGGGACGAAAGCATCATTTATAGCCCGCGCCGGATGGTACTCGCCCCTTTGTTCATGATCGCGGGATTAGTGGTAGAAGTATTCGCTATTTTCAAACGCTGATTCCATGGATCTGGAACTGCTGAAAGCTGCACTCCTTGGAATTATCCAGGGACTTACCGAGTTTTTGCCGGTGAGCAGCAGCGGACACCTGGAACTGGCTAAGTACCTCCTCGGCGACCAAAGCGTAGGCGAGGAGAGTCTCCTCATGACGGTCACCCTCCATTTTGGCACCGCATTGGCCACCCTGGCTGTTTTTCGAAAGGAATTGGCGCAGATCTTCAAGGGCTTGTTCCGTTTTCAATGGAACGAAGAGACCATCTTTTCTTCCAAGATCGTGGTATCCATGATCCCTGCCGCGCTGGTAGGCGTGTTTCTTGAAGACCAGATCGAAATGCTGTTCAACAGGCAAGTGTTGCTCGTCGGCGCTTGCCTGGTCGTTACCGGGTTGCTGCTCTTTTGGGCCAACCGCTCGCACGACAACCATAAACCCATAGGCTTCAACCACGCGTTTTGGGTAGGAATAGCGCAAGCGATTGCCATATTGCCTGGGATTTCCCGATCCGGCGCTACGATTTCCAGCGCGTTGCTCCTTGGGATTGACCGCGAAAAAGCGACCCGCTTTTCGTTCCTCATGGTCGTTCCCCTGATCATCGGAAAAATGAGCAAGGATATGCTCGAAGGCGATCTAAGCAGCCAGGAAACCCAGTGGCTGCCTTTAGTTGTTGGCTTTGTTTTTGCCTTCCTTTTCGGCTTCCTTGCCTGTACCTGGATGATCCAGTTGGTCAAACGAAGCAAGCTGATTGTTTTTGCCGTCTACTGCCTGCTGATCGGAAGCGCCGCAGTAGTTTACGCCCTGCTCACTCCGGGGCTTCACTAAACGTTTTAATTCATGAACGAAGAGGACCCGGTCCTTCAACTTCCCGCCCATCTCGATGAAGGGGCCATGCTTCTGGTGGATAAACCAAAGGATTGGACCTCTTTTGATGTGGTGAACAAGATCCGAAGCCGGATCAAACACCATTTCAAACTTCGCAAAATTAAAGTCGGCCACGCCGGGACATTGGATCCCATGGCCACCGGGCTGTTGATCCTCTGTACCGGCAAGGAAACCAAAAGACTGGACGAGTACCAGGGCTTACCCAAAGAATATACGGGAACCATGATGTTGGGGGCGACAACCCCTTCTTACGATGCAGAAACCCCCGTCGATCAGGTTTTTCCCACTGATCATATTACCCCGGAACTGCTGGAAAAGGTACGTCAATCGTTTTTGGGGGAGATCAATCAATTGCCTCCTATGTTCTCCGCCATCAAGGTAGATGGACAGCCTCTGTACAAAAAGGCCCGGCGTGGGGAGACCATAGAGCTGCAGACCAGGCCAATTTCTATCTACGCTTTCGAACTGACTCGTATTGATCTGCCGGAAATCGACTTCCGGGTAGCTTGCAGCAAAGGCGCCTATATCCGGTCCCTCGCCTTTGATTTTGGCAAAGCGCTCGGTTCGGGTGGTTACCTCAGCGCGCTGCGGCGCACCGCTATCGGCCCCTACCGCATTGATCAGGCCTGGAACCTGGACGCTTTGGTAGACGCGATCAACCTGCTTCCCCCGGTGAGTTAAAGCGCCAATCGCCCGATTTCGGGGTCCTGCAAAACAGCTGCAATACCCGGATGCTCCACCGTAGCCAAATCCCGCAAAAGCGCAAACCGAAGACCTGGATTGAGGACTTCCTGCATCACAAACGCCTTCAGATTGCTCCGGAACAAGGGGCTATCCGGCAGCCCCTGCCCCCTTCGCAAAAACAAAACCAGCCTCCGGCAAACGGCAGCCGCCGCCTCAGGCTTTTTCCTTGCGAGCTGGTAAAGCGGACGGCCTACCTCTCCGAAAAAATTATCGGTTCCCAGTATCCGGGCAGGCCCGGGGATTCGGTCTCCTCCTTGCTCCAGAAATTCAATAAATGCCGCGGTAGTCAGGGAATCCAGGCTGGCGTTTCCCAGGGTGTGCAAAAAGACGGGGTCGGCCATCGGATTTTCGAGAGCGGAAACACTTCGAAAAAATTGAGACAGACTCCTGGCGGTCGTACGTTCCCCTTCTACTAATTCAGGATGAGCGAGGACAAAATGAATTCCCGCCTCCGGCAGCCCTTCCCGGGCCGCCCAAACTGCCCATTCGTCCGCATCAAACACCATGGTGATATGGAGCAACCGGGTTAGAAAAGCGGGATCTAAGGGGGTGACCGAATAATCGCCGGTATCCGGGTTGGCCGTCAGGATGATAAACCAGTCGGGTGGGAGTTTCCACCCGGGAAGGCCATAATATTGCAACAAGGGCATTAATCCGCGCAAGATTCGGTCGTCGGCCCGGTTGACATCGTCCAGTAGCAAAATGCCCGCTTTGCCGCTAAGCGGCGCCCAAACCGGTGGCCGGTAGGCCGTCCGGCCATGTTCAATCACCGGCAGGCCAATCAAATCCCCCATTTCCTCGAATTGGGCCGGGGCCAGGTAGACGAAGTCCAGGTCCCGATCGCGGGCAAACTGTTCGGCGAGCTGGGTCTTTCCAACTCCATGCGCTCCCCATATACAAACAGGGAACGGCATAACCCCTTCCGGTAGCTGCCTGCGGTTGACCTGCAGCACGTGGTCCAGAAAACGAACGACCCCGCTGGCATTCAGCGCGTTGCCATAAGTTGTATGGTTAGAAGATCCCCCTGTTTTCGCCATGGCGTTCAGTTTAAACGTTGTTCAACAGGCCCCATCCAGGTAACTTGCCCGGGCAATTCCAAAGGCCTTCTTTCCCCGGCGATCACCCATAGCATGGGAAAACGCGGCGCAGGCAAAGGCGCAGGCCCTTCGCCATCTGTAAAGTATACCATCAATCCCGGATGCCATACGTCGTTCCCCAATTGGATGGGCTCGTCGAATAGCGTTCCACCCCGCCCTGCCCAAACCGGCGGGCACTTGCCGGAATACGGATACCGGGCCCGAACCCGGGTGTCGCATTCCACAACGATAATCCGGACTCCAAGGGCATGTATCCTGCCAATTTCCGCCCAAAAACGGGAAAGCGTAAGCGAATCCACACTGGCCGAGGTATCCGCCACGACATACAATGATTTTCCTGGCGCCACCCGGATACCGGGAAAGGTACCAAACCGCTGAGAAGGCCGCCGCCAGGTTGGCCGGAGCCGGCTTCCATGCCTGCCGAGAACAAACCGGCTCAAGATCTTTCGCCAATCGGCGGCGCCGGAAGGGCTCCCTTGTATCCGCTCCAGGCAGGCCTGAATAGCCTCGGGCAAGACCCGTACTTCCCCCGGGCTGCCAGACCGGATAACCTGGAGAAGCAACCAGGACTTGCGATCTGCCGACAAAGCCTCCCCTAGCCGGTCCTTCTTCTGGAATCGCCTTGCGGAATTCATACCGGGCAATCACCTGGGGAGCAACAGCAGGAAGTTGATCCCTCGGAAATTCCGGCGCTTCGCAAGCCCGGTAAAAAGCATCTAAATCTCCACCTAAGGAAACCGCATCCATCGCTCTCCACAGGCCCGCAGTCCGGAAAATAGCGAATACGCCTTCCGGCGGATTATCCTGCAAAACATCCAGCGCAAGTTCGGAAGCCCAAACGAAACAAGTAAAATCGGGGCTTAAGCGTTCCATCGAGCCATGCCCCATGATCCAGAAATACAACTCCCTTTGGAGGAGAAAAATCAGCTGTGGCATTGGCTGCCTGGCCACCCATTCCGGACGAAAAAACAACCGGCCTGCCGACGAGGGGTCTTCCCGGAGGCAAAGGTCGGGGCATGCCGGATCGGCAGTTTTGGGAAACTGCACGAACAACCGCCCCAGAAACGGGCGGTCCAGAAGCAATTCCATGCCTGCTTGTTCTATACGCGCTTCCCAATCCTCCATCTGGCTTGCATTATTCCCGCATCAAAATGGATTCCAGATCCGCAGGCGAATACCGGACCGACTTGAGCGTCTTGCGGTCGTCCTTCCGGTATACGAGAAAGTGGCCGCCGGAAGATTCAACGACGGACTCAAATCCCCGGTGTTGCTTATAATAGGCAACGGTAGCCTCCGCTTCCTCTATGGACGCGCAGGTCTTGCTCATATTGGACCGCTGCACTTCGTCGAACAAGTCGCGGAATTTGGGCCCCAGGCCAAATTCCAGCACCGCCCCGCTCAACACATATTGCAGGTCGCAAAGCGCGTCGGCGATGGCCGTCAGGTCGCGATCATCGATGGCCTGACGCAGTTCGCGCAGTTCTTCCTCCAATAAAGCGACCCTGAGTTTGCATCGCTCTTCCGAGGGGATGACCGGCGCCGGCTCCACGGGGTGTTTGAAGGTTTGGTGGAATTCAGCTACCTGATTCAACACGTCCAATTGGTCCATTTTCATAAGTCCAAATACCTATTTGGTGGTAAATATAAGGACAAAGGCCGGTTTTTGTATTTTTACCCCAAACATCGGATGCCCTATGAAGACCAGGTTTTTCCTTTTCGCTAGCTTATGGATATTCAGTCAATGGGGTGTCCAGGCTCAGAACGACCGGCAGAAAAACGTCCTGCTGATTATCGTCGACGACCTGACGACCCAACCGGGGGTGCAACCAGCAGTGCAAACCCCGCAAATGGACCGGCTGAAGCAAAAGGGCGTACACTTTACCCAAGCCCATGCGGCAGTACCGCTGTGTAATCCATCCCGAACGGCTTTTCTTACGGGACTGGCGCCCTGGCAAACCCAGATTTTCAGCAACAGCCAGGAGTTCCGCAAAACCAAAGGGTACGAGAATGCTATTACCCTTCCTCAATTCTTTAAAAACCAAGGATATATCAGCTTTGCCAGCGGAAAGATCTATCATCGCTCCCTCGGCGAGCGAAGCGATCCCCTTTCGTGGACGCAGAACGCGACCGTAGTGGATGTGCTGTACGGATCGGATGAAAACGAAGCCGTGCCGGTAGCCGGCACGGGAGGCGTCGTCGAGGCCTATGAAGAGCAAGTGCCTTTGGCTTGGGGGCAATTGGAAAAGAAGACCGAAGAGATGGACGATTGGAAGAATGTAACTCAGGCCGTTCAGTTTTTGGAAAAACAAACGCCCGGCGATTCGGCGTTTTTTCTGGCTTGCGGCGTTGTCCGGCCCCATTTGCCTCATTTTTACCCTTCGGATTTTGCCGGCGTCTACCAGGACCTTCAGCTACCGGCATACGTGGCGCCGGGGAGCGATGTTCCCGACATTCTGGATTGCCCCCACTCCGGAAATAGCATCCTGGACTCCATGCTGGCCCTGCCCGAAGGCCAGCTCCAGTGGAAGCAAGCGGTGCAAAGCTATCTGCGGTGCATGGCGTTTGCCGACCATTGCGTGGGGGCCTTGATCGACGCCTTTGAAGGCCTTCCCGAATCCGTTCGCCAAAACACGCTGGTCGTGCTGATCGGAGACCATGGGTATCACCTGGGGCAAAAGTCAGCCTGGGCTAAAGTGTCCGGAGCCAAAGCGCCCATGGTTTGGGACCAAACCACCCATACCCAGATGGTGATTTACGATCCGAAATACCCGGAGGCAGGAGGAAAAGCGGTGGCCGCACCGGTTTCGCTAATGGACCTATATCCGACTATCCTGGAGCTTTGCGGTACGCCGGCATCTTCGTATCCAGATAACGACCCTTTTTCTCCAAGAAAAATCTGGGGAGAATCCCTGGCGAAAGCCGTAGCTTCCGGAACGGCGGAGACCGTTCCGGGGTATGCATTAAGCGTTATGGCAGGCAACGTCGTCTCCCTGCGAAGTCCGGATTGGAGGTATATCTATTATCCCTTTTTGAGGAAAGGCGAGCTCTATTACCACGGTTCTGGTAGAGAAGGAAGGACGCCCGACCCGGAGGAGCTCCATAATCTGCTGCATCCCGACCATGCGAACCCCTTCTACATGAAAATAGCCCAAAGGATGAAAGGCGTCGCAAACAAACTCAAGAAAGGGAAGCGCCCCGTTTTCTGAAACGTCCGCTCTTTTGCATAATACCTGTCGGGAGATAACAGAAAACCTTTGGATCAAAGCAGGTATTTTTTTCTACTTTTGCGCTGGCAAAAAAACGGTTTTCTCAAACATTTACGCAGTGACCAATCGCTACTTCGACCTGATTGACCAAACCTTTTACTTTCCTCAGGAAGGGTTTGACATCGACGATAACGGGTATCTCATGTTTAATGGGGTTCCGTTGAAATACCTGATTGAAAAATACGGCACGCCGTTAAAGCTGACCTATCTTCCCAAGATCGGGATGCAAGTCAAAAAGGTGCGCAACTTATTCACCCGGGCGATGCGATCCATGGGGTATAGCGGAAAATACCACTATTGCTATTGCACAAAGAGCAACCATTTCAGCTATATTATTGAGGAAGCCCTAAGTCATGAGGTGCATCTGGAGACCAGTTCCGCGTTTGATATCGACCTCATCCGGAAATTGTATAAAAAAGGCAAAATTGATAAAGACATTATCATCGTTTGCAATGGATACAAGCCGGAAATCTATCAGCAGAAGATCGTGGAGCTGATCAACGACGGGTTCACCAATGTGATCCCGGTGTGCGACAATACCCAGGAGTTGGCCTATTACAGCGAACACGTAAACGGAACCTGCCCTATCGGAATCCGCATTGCCACGGAAGAGGAGCCCAACTTCCAATTTTATACCTCCCGGCTTGGGATCCGCGCTTCGGAGATCATGAAATTTTACGAAGAAAAGATCGCGCCGAATCCCAAATTCCGATTGCGGATGCTCCACTTTTTCGTAGACACGGGAATCAAGGACACGCTCTACTATTGGGGCGAATTAAAGAAAGCGATCCGGCTGTACTGCGAACTCAAACGCCGCTCGGATTCCCTTGACGGGATCAATATCGGAGGCGGCATGCCCATCCGCAATTCCCTTGGTTTCGAATTCGACTACAAGTACATGATCAAAGAAATCGTCAACAATATCCTCCATGCCTGCGAAGAGGAGGAAGTTGCCGAGCCGGATATCTACACCGAATTCGGAAAGTATACCGTCGGGGAAAGCGGCGCCACCATTTTTTCGGTCCTGGGGCAAAAGCAGCAAAACGACGCCGAGTTGTGGTACATGATCGACAATTCCCTGATGACTACCCTGCCGGACACCTGGGGTATTGGAGAGCGGTTTATCCTGCTTCCGATTAACAAGTGGAACAACGATTACCTGCGGGTCAATATCGGAGGGCTGAGCTGCGACAACTCCGACTATTACAATTCGGAAGTAAACCAGAGCCAGGTGTACCTTCCCGCTATCCCGGCCGACGACCCAGAGCCTTTGTATTTAGGATTTTTCCATACCGGCGCCTATCAGGATTCCATTTCCGGGTACGGAGGCATCAAACATTGCCTGATTCCTTCGCCCAAACACATCCTCGTCGATAAAGACGAACAAGGGAATTTAGTGGACCGCCTGTATCAGCCGGAACAATCTTCCGATGAAATGTTGAACATCCTGGGCTACTGATCTCCGGCTATTTTTTCTGCGGAAGCGTAACTTGCAGAGGGCGGATTGGATTCCCATGGAGGTTTTGCCCCAGGAATTGCTGCTCCGGCGTATTTCCAAAAGCAATTTGGCAGTTGTTGCCCTCTCGCGTACAATCCATCAGAGCGTCGAGCAGCTTCCAGTACCCATAGAAATCCAGCGCATTGGTATCGCAATGGCGGTAACTCCGCTTGATCGTCGCGTTGCGCACCCCGTTATCCAGGGCCTCGTCCAGGCTGCAGCACTCATTATGATGAGCGGATATTCCCGAGTTTTCCTTGTCGGGATATTGCCGGATGAGATTCCGGAAAGGCGTATGTACCGCCGTTCGGAAGATCCGCTCCTGAAACCGGTCGCCAACCACTTTATCCTGATCATTGATCACGATCAGTAAGCGGGTATTTTCTGGCATCGCTTCATACGACCGCAGCCGGGCCGCTCGTAAGGGGCCTGTTCCGGCGGCGCATAACAGCAGCCCTTCCGGCTGTGGGATGCCATATTCTTCAAAACGAACGCCCAGGTTTGCCGAAATGACCCCTCCGTAAGAATGACCAACCATAATCAGGGATCCGGTTTTAGGCCGGACATGATCCCCGGACTGCAAGGTATCCAGGGCAGCACGGATCGCTTTGGCCGCCATGGAAGGAAATTTTCTGGCGGCAGGGCGCAGCAGGTTTTTCTGATATCTTGGGAAAATGACGATATTCCCCTGGCGCGCGAGATGCTGGAGCCACTTTCCATAAACCATAGGATTGATCGCTCCATATCCGTGGTGAAAAACAACGACATGGGCGGAATCGGGCGATGGCGCGGCAGGCTCAATCAGCCAAAATCCATCCATCTCCTCTCCGTAATCCCACATCCGGACGCTGTCGTGGCGGTAACGGGCGGTTAATTCCGGTGGAATGGTATCGGGAGCAGAAAACGCATGGGATGAATAAAAAAAGCATGCCAGAAAAGCGGCTAAACGGAACATATTTTTTCTTCATTAACGCCTGGCCCAGCCATTTCGTTCTTTCCAAAGAAAGATGCAGATTTTTTCGGCGGTTAACCTTACTTTTGCCCCGAACCAAGAACCTAGTATGCCTGACCAGGAAAACCCGCAAACGGTAGCTGTGGTTGGCGCCGGCACTTTCGGAACCGCCATTGCCAATCTGCTTGCCCACAATGTGCAGGTGTTGTTGTATAGCCGCAATCTCTCCCTCGTTCAAAAGGTAAATGATACCCACCATATTCTGGGGGTCGATCTTTCTCCCAGAGTAGAAGCGACATCCGATATCCAGGAAGTAGCCCAGCGATGCGACCTGATCTTTCCCGTAGTTCCTTCTACCAGCTTTCGGAACATGATGCATCGCTTGGGTCCCCATCTTCGGCCTTACCACCTGATCGTCCACGGGACCAAGGGGTTTGACGTATACGGGATTTCCGAAGAAGAGATCGAAGCCGGTTACATCCGCCCGGAACATGTGCGGACCATGAGCCAGGTCATCACCCAGGAAAGCGTTGTCCGCCGGGTAGGCTGCCTCTCCGGCCCCAACCTGGCCAAGGAGATTATAGAAGGACAGCCTACCGCAACGGTGATTGGATCCGTCTTCAAGGAGGTGTTCCAACAGGCAAAATCCGTCCTGAGCAGCGACCAGTTTCACGTTTTCGGCACCCATGATATTTTAGGCGCCGAATTGGCGGGGGCGTTGAAAAATGTGATCGCTATCGGCTCCGGCATCCTGAGAGGGAAAGGCTTGGGAAAAAACATACAGGCCATGCTCATTACCCGGGGATTGATGGAAATGGTCCACTTCGGAAAAGCTTTCGGCGCCACCAGCGACGCCTTTTTTGGAACCGCAGGCATCGGAGACCTGGTTGCTACCGCGACCAGCAAAAAAAGCCGCAATTTCACTTTCGGGTATCGGCTCGGACGGGGAGAAAGCATTCAAGCGATACAGGAGAGCATGCCGGAATTAGCCGAAGGCGTCCGCACGCTTAAAATCACCAAGCATCTCGCGCAGCACTTCAAACTCCGGGTTCCCATCACCCAAATGCTGTACCACATCGTTTTCGAAGGATACGATATCGACAAAGCCCTGCGCTTCCTCATCACCTACCCCTACGATGTCGATGTAGACTTCCTTTAGATCCCCATTTCTTGCCTGTAAATCCCCTTTGTCCTTAAAATCCGGACTTATCGTAAATGGAAACGATACCGCTTTATGTACGTTGTTTTTTGGCCTACCTTCGGGGAAAACCGACCCATGAAGCAAATCATAATCACCTTAACCGCAGGGTTGTTAACCCTTGCCCCACGGTCTATTCAAGCAGACCAAACCAACCTTGGTCCTTTCCCAATTTCCCTTCCCTTAGCCTGCAAGTTTTTCGTGCCCAATGCCTTCTCTCCCAACGAGGACGGCCAGAACGATATATTTGTGCCCGGCTTCGGCGCCGATTGTACCCTGGCAACGTACAACCTCCGGGTTTTTAACCGCTGGGGTACGCTGGTTTTTGAATCGCTAGCCCAGGAAACCGGATGGGATGGCGAATTCAGAAATCAGCCGGCTCCCCAAGGAGTCTACCTGTACTCGATCCAATACACCCTGGAAGGCGACGGAGATTCCGATATCCAGATCCAGAGCGGAGAAGTCAGTTTGCTGAGGTGAATGTTACGAATAAAGGTTACGAGGTTGCGAAGTTACGGAGTTACGAAGAGAAGTTACGAGGTTGCGAAGTTACGAAGAATGAACCTCGCAACTCCGCAACCTTTCTTCGCAACCTCGCAACCTCGCAACCTCGCAACGCGTTTATTTCGTAAACGCTTGTAACACCATCCAGGAGTCGAGGTTCCCTTTTTTGTCGAAGGTTTCGGACTTGACCATGCCTACGCCTTTGGCAAACCACTGAACTACTTTTACCGTGGTATTCACCAACAGGGTTTTGGAACTCATTTGATAGGACGTGCGGAAACAGTCGAAAGTCCCTGCGGGGGTCGTGACTTTTTCCTCCGCTTCTACGGTGTATTCGCGAATATCAAACGTCATAGTCATAATCGGGGTTCCGTTCATCCCGAGTTTGATCTCGTTGTGCGAATCTGCCAGTTTTTGTCCGGCTTTCAGGTTATTGGGCAGCACCACCCCGTCGCCGGACAGGCTTACCTCCATCTTTCCGAAAGCCTGGGTCTGCGGGCCAAGCAGGTTGGTGATATCCAAATAGACGGCATCTTCCTTGCACACGACTTTAGAAGCCCCTTCGAAGGTAGGCTTGTTGTTTTTGTCTTTCATCGTAATAGACATCTGGGCCTCCACCGCGTTGCCTACCGACTTGACGTCGGTGACGACCGTTTCGGAAGAGGAGGTCAGTTTATCCTTTGCATCAAAATAGGAATATCCCAGTTTCACCCCTTTTTTGACGGCATAAAAAGCGTCGCAGTCCTGCGTAAATGCAAAAGAAGACGACAGCGCCAGAAGAAAAAGAACAGCTGCTTTTTTCATAGTGAACGGATTTTTGGGTTGGTAACGAATAGCTTTGGATCGAGTATTCTGGAAAAGCTTACCTGGTCAATAGACGTTCTAAAGATAGCTTTTACAATCAACGTCCATTGCGTTCCGATTGAGGCCCTATGTACCAAAAATTTTGGAAAACGATCAACCGGCCAAAGTCATACGGCGCCTTTCGTTAATTTTGAGCCGCCCCTGATTACCTTTGGGGCGATCAATTCATCGCTCAATTGCCTTTTCATGCCCATTCCTGTTTTGCCGGAAGCCTTCGTCGAATCCATGCAGTCCCTTTTGGGGCCTTCGTGGAATGATTTTTTAAACGCCATGGCTTCTCCTGCGCCGGTGAGTATACGTTATCATCCTTTTAAGAAAAAAATAAGGGAAGAAAATTTCGAACAAGTAAAATGGTGTTCCGACGGAGTATACTTGCCCGAGCGTCCGATTTTCACCCTGGACCCCACCTTTCACGCAGGCGCCTACTATGTTCAGGAAGCCTCGTCTATGCTAATCGAAGCTGCCGTGCGCCAATTGGTTGATTTGAAAGCTCCCCTCCGCGTGCTCGACCTGGCGGCAGCGCCCGGAGGCAAGAGTACCCTGCTGGCCAGCCTGATCAGTCCGGACAGCCTTTTGGTAGCCAACGAGGTGATCCGAAACCGGTACCAAACCCTGCGCTACAACCTGACCAAATGGGGATTGTCCAATACCATGACCAGCAATCACGACAGCCGGGAATTTGGAGGGCTGGAAGGCTGGTTTGACCTCGTCCTTTTAGACGCTCCCTGCTCCGGAGAAGGACTTTTTCGCAAAGACCCGGAGGCGGCGCGGGAATGGTCGACAGACCACGTCCGGTTTTGCGCCAGCCGGCAAAAGCGGATATTCGCAGATGCGGCGGGTTTGGTCCGGCCAGGAGGAATCGTTCTGTACAGCACCTGCACCTATAATGCCCTGGAAAATGCAGGTAATGTAGCCTGGTTTTGCCAGGAATTCGGCTATGACCCTATTCCCTTAAACTTTCCAGGCGACTGGGGTATCCAGGCGCAGGAATGGGGATACCAATGTTTTCCGCATCTGGTGAAAGGAGAAGGGTTTTTCCTGGCCGCCCTGAGAAAACAATCCGGAGACAGCGATAAATCCGGCAATCTGAAACCCGTCCGTATTCCTGCCTGGGAGCCCCTGGCCGGTAAATGGATGGATATGGCAAAATCCTGCCTGGAAGCCCCAGAAGCCTACACGTTCTACGCAGACGGCGAAGGGACCATCCGCGCCGTACCCAAAGCGCTGGAAGAAGAAGTAAAGACAGCGGCCCATGCGCTGAAACGCACCCATTGGGGCGTGGAAATTGGGCAAATCAAAGGCAAGGACCTCATTCCCTCGCCGGCGCTGGCCCTCAGTACGGCCATTTCTTCTGCCTTCCCGTTTGTGGAAGCCGGCAAGCAAACCGCTTTGAAGTTCCTGAAAAAAGAGCAGGTCGAACTACCCGGCGCTCCGAACGGATGGACGCTCCTCCGTTACCAGGGTCTAAATCTCGGATGGGTTAAAATCATGGACCGCCGCACCAATAATTACTACCCCAAAGAATGGCGCATCCTCATGGAGGTGTAACCGAAAAAGCAAAAAAAGTTTGTTTACCATAAATTAATATTGCCAGGACGATCTTCCCGGAAGGGATTCGTATTATTCCGGGCAATTTTGACGTTACCTTGGCTTTAGGCCCTTTGACAGCGCAAAGACAGCCGAAAACCCAAAAATTGCCGCATCCGTTAACTCCGAATTCCCGTATATCCATGCGTTGCACCCGCTCATTTCGTTCCTCCTTTTCAAGGAGTTGTACTCCCCGGCCAACATTCGCTTTTCTCTTCCTGCTCATCGCACTCGCGAGCCCATGGCTCGTCGTGGGACAAACCATCGCCACGGGATTGCCGGGGTGTTTGGATGGGGACATTTCGTCGGTGGGCGTCTCCTGCGGAATGGGCGGCACTGATTTTGGGATCGTGGGGACCGAGTTCGCCGTGCGGAATGTCGACGGCGCTGCATGCTGCGCGACAGGGGGCGACTGGAACAGTTATTTTGAGTTCTCTGCAATCAATATCTCCGGCTTTTCCAACATACAGATTTTAATGGATTACCGGGGCGCACTGACCAATGGCCACCCCAGCTTCGAAGACCAGGGAGGCCCTGCCTTCGGATGCACCAATACACCTAAAGATAATGGGCACGATCAGATCGTTTTTTTTTACTCTATTAACGGCGGGCCGTTTGTTCAATCATTGTATGTACACGGGACAACGGTGGGCGATTTCACCGGTACCTGGAACCAAGGCGGCCTGAATGGGAATAGTTTGACTATACGGGTTTTTGCGTCCAACAAATCCCAGGACGAAGCCTTCTACTTCTCCAACCTCGTCGTTTCCGGGACGCCCAAGGCGATCAGCGCCGGACTAGACCGCACCACTTGTGGCGGCACGGCCGTAACCCTGGGCGGATCGGGAACGGGAACCTGGTCGGGGGGATCGGGAGCATTCAGCAACCCCAGTTCGCCCACCTCCAATTATACGCCATCGGCCGGAGAGGTTGGGTCTGCGGTCAACTTGACGTTTCGCGGGCAGCCGGCCACGGCTACCTGCGGGGCCAGCTTTCCCGCGCCTCAGGACCAAATGACGGTTACGGTAACGGCAGCGCCCAACATTTCCCCGATCGCCAATCTGTCGCGGTGTAACAGCTATACCTTGCCTGCCATCAGCGGAACCAACCTGACCGCCAACCGCGCCTATTTCACCGGAAACAACGGTGCGGGTACCCGCTATAACCCCGGCCAAACGATTAATTCCAGCGCAACCTTATACGCTTACGATGGCATTCCGGGTTGCAGCGACCAGGAGGCCTTTACCGTTACGATAACGCCCGCGCCGGGTATTTCGCCCATTTCCAATGTATCCAGCTGCAACAGCTACGCCTTGCCCGGCATTTCAGGAAGCAATCTGACGGGCAACCAAGCCTACTTCACCGGGACCAATGGCACGGGTACCCGCTACAACCCCGGCCAAACCATTACTTCCAGTACGACCTTATACGCTTACGATGGCATTCCGGGTTGCAGCGACCAGGAATCGTTCTTTATTACCATTACGGCCGCGCCTCAGATCAATTCCATGGCCAATGTGGTCCGGTGCGCCAGTTATACCCTGCCAAATATCAGCGGCGCCAACCTGACGGGCAATCAAGCGTACTACACCGGATCTGACGGCACGGGTACCCGCTACAACCCTGGGCAGACCATTACCTCCAGCGTTACCCTGTTTGCCTACGATGGAGCCCCCGGCTGCAGCGACCAGGAGTCCTTTTCTGTCACCATTACCCCGGCGCCCGCCATTAGCCCTATTGCCAATGTAAGCCGCTGTAATAGCTACACCCTGCCTGCGCTAACCGGGACCAACCTGACGGTCAACCAAGCCTACTTTACAGGAGCCAACGGTACGGGTACCCGGTACAACGCCGGGCAAACCCTGACTTCCAGTATCTCCTTATTCGCCTACGACGGGGTGAGTGGTTGCAGCGACCAGGAATCCTTCTCCGTTGCCATCACGCCCGCGCCTCAGATCAATTCCATGGCCAATGTGGTGCAATGCGCAAGCTACCAACTCCCTGTGCTCACAGGGACCAGCCTGACAGGCAATCAGGCCTACTTTACCGGCGCCAACGGCACGGGTACCCGGTACAATGCCGGACAAACCCTGACTTCCAGCGTCACCTTGTTCGCCTACGATGGCGTCGCCGGCTGCAATGACCAGGAAACCTTCTCTGTCACCATCACCCCTGCGCCCAGCCTGGATTCAATGCCTGATTTTTTCAGTTGCAATAGCTTTGCCCTCCCTCCAATCTCCGGAAGCACCCTCACGGGGAATCAAGGGTACTACTCCCGCCCCGATGGCACGGGTATCCGGTGGTCGCCCGGGCAAACATTCACTGCCGACACGGCGGTATACGTCTACGACGGCGTGCCGGGCTGCAGCGATCAGGACTCCTTTTTGATCGATATCCTGTTGCAACCCAGCCTGGAGCCCATGGCCGACACCGCCGTTTGCGGAGCGTATTCCTTACCGCCCATCCAGGGAAACAACCTGACGGGCAACCAGGCCTACTATACCGAAACAGGCGGGAACGGAACCCAATATATTCCTGGCCAGCAAATAACCGATACCCTGAGGCTCTATGCGTATGACGGAACCCTGGGGTGCAGCGCCGAAGAACCCTTCGACGTCGCCATTCTGCCTCAGCCAACCCTCGATACCATCCCCGACACCACCGCCTGCGGATCATTTACCCTGCTCGCTATCGAAGGATCAAACCTGAGCGGATCTCCTGCCTATTATACCGGACCGGAAGGAACCGGAACCCGGTACCTCCCCGGAGTCGTTTTAACCGACTCCGTCTTTCTCTATGTTTACGATACCCTGGGGATTTGCCGGGATGAACGGACGTTCCATCTGACCGTCACGCCTCAACCAGAAATCCAGCCGATCCCGGATATAACGGGTTGCGGGTTCGTCGTTTTGCCTGCTATAACCGGCATTGACCTGAGCGGGCAGGAAGCCTATTTCTCTTCTTCTTCCGGGCAAGGTACGCGATTCCTGCCCGGGGATACCCTTTATGCTTCGGACACCCTTTACGCGTTTGACCGCCTGGGAATGTGCCTCACCGAAGACACCGTACAGATTTCCATCACCCCTCAACCGGAGCTAAGCCCTGTAAAGGATACCATGGCGTGCGAAATCTTTGCGCTTCCTGTTATTCAGGGAACCCAACTGACCGGAACCGAAGCTTATTTCACGGGCCCGGGAGGGTCTGGAAACCGGTTGAATCCAGGAGATCTCCTTGCTTCCGACACGGTGCTCTACGTTTTTGATAGCAGATTAGGGTGTATGTCGGAAGACACGTTTAGCATAACCATTGCCCGCAGGCCCATTCTCGATTCCATTCCCAATGTGCTGGTTTGCGGCAGTTATTCCCTGCCTCCTGTTACGGGAATAAACCTGAGCGGCAGCGAAGCCTATTATACCCAACCCGGCGGGACGGGAACCCGGTATGCTGCGGGAGATATGCTGTTTGACAGCGTGATGCTTTACGCATTTGACCGTTCCCTGGCCGGCTGTTCCGGGGAGCGCGCCTTTGCCCTTACCATTACTCCGGGGCCGGTTCCTTCCCTTGCCATCGCTGCGGGCATTGCTTGTTTTGGCGACCGCACCGGCGCGCTAAACCTGACGGTTACCGGAGGCGTGCCGCCGTATGCTTATATTTGGAACGACACGACGTTGAACGGGCAGGAAGATCCCTCCAACCTGCAAGCGGGGATCTACGCCGTGACGATTTCCGACAGTGGAGGATGCGAGGTAAATGCTCAAATTCAGCTAACCGAACCAAGCCAATTAACCGTAGTCTGCGCCCCAACCAAAAACACCGGGACCATCCGCGGATCTGCCGGAGAAGCCGAAATCCAGATCTCGGGAGGAAGCGCCACATACATCCTCAACGTTTCCGGCCCTGTGCCGTCAACCCAAGCCGGCATCCCGTCCGGAACCATCCTCCTTACCGGGTTGCGGGCAGGCGACTATTCCGCGACAGTTACCGACAGTCTTGGGTGCGAACAAACCTGCACCTTTACCATCCTGGAGCCCGTTTGCAACTTCCAGGCCCAACTCACCGGCGCCAATCCTGCCTGCGCAGGTGAATCCAACGGATCCATTACCATCTCCTTATCCAACGGCACAGCGCCTTATCAGTTTGATTGGAACGCCGATGCCTTGGATGGGACGCAAAACCCATCCGGCCTCACCGCGGGGCTTTATCAGGCGATCATTACGGATTCCTTGGGCTGCCAGGTTACCCAACAGATTACCCTGACCGATCCGGCGCCATTAGTGCTGGCTTGCGGCCCCGGCATTCCGGTTTCCACGGTGAATGGCGCCAACGGGAGGGCCAGCATTCTGGTAACTGGCGGACATCCGGCTTATGCGCTTGTGCTGGAAGGCCCCAAACCGGATTCGCTGATGATGCCGCCTTCGGGCGATACCACCCTGCAAGGTCTGGTATCCGGAGCCTATACCGTCCAAATCCTGGACCAAAACGGCTGCGCTGCTACCTGCAGTTTCCAGGTCGAAGAGCCGGTTTGTCCTCTAACCGCCACCATTGTTCTGGCAAGCAAAATTTCCTGTTTTCAAGCGAACAACGGGGTACTTGCAGCGCAGGCAGCCAATGGAACCGGTCCATTCTCCTATTCCTGGACTGGTCCAAGCCCTGTATTTGATACCGATACCCTTCGTGCGCTCCAGCCGGGAACGTATGCGCTCACGATAACCGATGCGATTGGTTGCCGCGATAGCGCCACCTTCCTGTTAGCCGAACCCAGCCCGTTGGCGGTTTCCTGTACGGTTCTTTCCGAAGCGCTGACGGTTGGGGGATCAGAGGGGAGGGCACGGATCGCTTTTTCGGGAGGAACAGGCGCCATCCGGATAGATTGGGGCGGGCCCCAACCGGGGATTACGGAACAAAGCGGCCCGGATAGCTTGATTATCGGCGGGTTGCAAGCCGGTAGTTACTCCCTTGTTTTTGCCGATTCCAACAATTGCCAGGAAACCTGCGGATTTAGTATTTCCGATCCCGTATGCGCGTTCCAGGTGGACGCCCAATCCCGGCAACCCTCCTGCTCCGGGGCGAGCGACGGCCAGATTGTGGTCATTCCGTCAGGAGGGACGGGCCCGTATAGCTATTTCTGGTCAAATGGCGCCCCTGCGGCGGATACCCTTTCCATGATCCCCTCCGGGGTTTTCTCGGTAACCGCCACCGATGCGATTGGGTGCAAGGATTCGATCCAAATCACCTTAGCCCAGCCCGAGCCGCTCGCCATTTCCTGCACTCCGGTCAAAGCGGTTGGCCGGATTGGAGGCGACGACGGAGAGGTTCTGATCGCCTTAGGAGGGGGAACGGCCCCCTACCAGGTAGTTGTTTCTGGCCCAACCAATAATACCTTCACGTTGCCCACGCTAAGCATTTTGCGGCTAACCGATTTAAGGGCCGGAACCTATGCGGTCGAGGTTACCGACAGCAACGGATGCACGGCAACCTGTGGATTTTCCCTGAGCGAGCCCCCCTGCAGCATGGTCGTTAGCCTAACCCCAACGCCGCCTTTTTGCTCTGGAACCTCCACCGGGAGTCTGACCCCGGTCATTGCCCAAGGAAAAGCGCCGTTCGTTTACGATTGGAGCGCCGACAGCCTGGACAACCAATCTGTGCTGAATGGCATTCAATCCGGTACGTATAGCCTCACCGTAACCGATTCGGTCGGATGCACGGCCAGCAATACCCAAACGATCAATAATCCCCCGCGGCTAGACCTTCAGTGCGGCGTGCCTGTTTCTACTACCAAACTTGGCGGGGACGACGGTTCGATTTCAGTCACCGTTCTGGGAGGCGCCCCACCCTATCGGCTTATCCTTTCGGGAGCGCAATCGGATACGATCCGGATACCGGCTATTGGAGCGGTTACCGTAGGCAACCTGCGCCGCGGGAATTATTCGCTCTTGCTTACAGATAGCAATGGATGCGAGGCCCCAGCTTGCTCCTTTGCCATAGAAGACCCGGTTTGCGACCTGGAAGTGGCGTTGGTCCCTACCCACCCATCCTGCGCCGGAGGAACCGATGGACGTATCCAGACCCAGATCACCAGCGGCAGCGCCCGGTATATCTTCGACTGGTCCAATAACATTCTCGACGGAATAGCCAACCCTTCCGGACTTGCGGCAGGCTTGTATTCCCTGACGGTTACCGACCTCCGGGGTTGTAAGGATACCGCTTTGGTTCGGTTAAACGCCCCGTCGTCTTTGCAGATCGCTTGTATGGTTAACCAGGAACCTACCCGGCCTGGCGGAACAGACGGGATTATCCAGGTTCAGGCCGGAGGTGGAACTGGGAGGCTAAACATACAGCTCCTCGGGCCGGGGCAAGGCGCACGCTCGGGTCAAGCTCCAGGCGCCCTGACGATTAGCCAGCTCCCTGGAGGGAACTACCGGATTATTCTTACCGATTCGCTCGCTTGCACGGCAGAATGCAGCCTTACCCTGACGCCTCCGCCTTGTATGCTTTCCGCTACAGCTGCCGCTGTCAATCCTTCCTGCGCCCAGGATAGCACGGGAAGTATCCAAATCCAGGCAACGGGACAGAACGGGGCGTTGAACTATGCATGGAACACCGGAGACACCCTCCAGGCCCTTAGCCAGCTAAAAGCCGGCATATATACCGTCACTATCGTTGATGAGGCCCTTTGCAGGGATACCGTACCGGTAGTTCTTACGTCGCCTCCCGTTCTGGTCCTGAACGCCAATCTGGCGAATAGCCCCACCGGCCTCAACCGGGACGATGCCCGGGTGGCCCTGATTTTTTTTGGGGGCAGAGGGCCCTACCAGATTCAATGGTCCGGGCCCGTCAGCGGGCAATCGGCCTCTATTTCCTCCGGCGCCGATACGTTGTCTGGTTTGCCCGCCGGAAATTATACCTTTACCCTGACCGACTCGCTCGGCTGCATCGCGATCAGGACCCTTTCCATACCCGCGTTCTCGTGTAATCTTGCCGTACGTTTAAGTTCCCTCCCGGAAAGCTGCGAAGGCGCGAGCATCCGTTCCCAGGTCACCGGAAACCTGGGAACGGTGGCCTTTGACTGGAGCGACGATGCGCTGGACGGCCTGTCCACCCTCTCCAACCGCCCATCCGGGCTTTATTCCGTTACGGTAAGCGATCCGGCAGGATGTTCAGCCAGCGCTTCCATCACCGTGGAAACCTCCGGCCCTATCCGGGCCTTGGTGGAAGCCCACCCAGGGGACTGCCCTGGCGATCCCGGGTCGCTGACGGTGGTTCAAATCCAGGGAGGGAAAAGCCCCTATTCGATCCGGCTCAATAACGGCAACAGCAGGGCGCTGGGTTCTCTGCCTCAAACGCTGCGCAACCTCCAGCCCGGCAGCACGGAGGTCGTTTTGGCAAGCAGCGATGGGTGCCTTTTCGACACGTTAGCCTCCATTGCTTCCGTAGCGCTCATCAACCTGGAGCTCGGTCCGGACCTGGAGGTCCAGAAAGGGGATACGGTCGAACTTGCTGCTGCCGTTGATTTCGACCCGGAAACGATCCTGTGGTCTCCGGAAACGGGTTTAAACCAAACCAATACCCTTACCCCGCTCGCCAGCCCACAGACCACCACGACCTACCTCCTGAGGGTCACCGACCCGAATGGCTGCCCGGTAGAAGATCGGATCACGTTGTTCGTGACCGATGAGGTACAGGTCTATTTTCCTTCGGCGTTCAGTCCCAACGGGGATCAGATGAATGACTTCTTCACCGGTTTCTCCGGGGGAGCGGTAGAGCTGATTGATTTGCTGCGGATTTACGACCGTTGGGGAGAAATGCTTTTCGAAACGGCGAACATTTTCCCCAACGAGGAGGAGAGCGGTTGGGGCGGGCAGTTCCGGAACGAACAGGCCAAGCCAGGCGTGTATATTTTCAATGCCTGGGTGCGCTTAAAAGGCGGTTCCACCCGGTTTGTGGCAGGCGAGGTGCTTTTGGTCCGGTAGCCGGCGCCCTGTCAGGCCAGCCGGGCGAGGTCGCGCACCAGTATTTTGCCCCGGTTGAAGTAGATGAGGTCGGATTTTTTCAAATCGTTCAGCACCAG
The DNA here is from genome assembly GCA_016707205.1 of Haliscomenobacter sp. Classification (GTDB taxonomy): domain Bacteria; phylum Bacteroidota; class Bacteroidia; order Chitinophagales; family Saprospiraceae; genus JADJPL01. The sequence continues at coordinate 105,216 of JADJHZ010000003.1, forward strand.
GGTGACCGTTTGCCGGGAGGTGCAGGTGATGTTGGCAATATCCTGATGCGTCAGGGAATGTTTGACCAGGGTTTCGTAGCCGACTTTCAGGCCCCGTTGTTGGGCCGAATCTTTTATAAACTCCACAATACGGGTTCTGGCATCTTTGAACACCAGGGATTCCAGTTTTTGTTCCGCTCTGATCAGCCTACGCCCGAAGGAAAGCATGACCCGGCTTCCCAGTTCAACGTTTTGGCTCGTCAGTTTGCGGAAATCCTCCACCTTTACAACATATACCAGCAAATTTTCCTTTAAAGCCTGCGAAAATTCCTGGCGTTCCTCTTCCCCAATCAGTCCCATTTCTCCGAACATGGCCAAGGGATGGATAACCGATTTGATCACTTCCTTGCCATCGCTGGAGTGCGTACCCGTTTTCACCGCGCCTTTTGCCAACAGAAAGATCTCATTGGAAACGTCGCCTGCCCGATAGATCAAGCTGTATTTGGGAATTTCCCGGGAGACCATCATCTGAGCGAGCAGTTCGCGTTCGGATTCGCTAAGTACCGAAAACAGCGGGAATTGACGAATAAAAGAAAGTTTGGTTTCCATAGTGGCGTCGTTTTTTTATGGGACATTTCTAAAAAGACACCAAACGATCTTCAAGCCCCCATGCGAACAACCAACTATTTTATCCTTGCGGCGAGGAAATCCTGGCTATACCCGGAAAATACCCCAACCCCGTTCCGGACATTGGTAAATAAAATGACGGGCTCTGCAAAGGGAAGATCCGGATTCACCCGCTGCCGGTTTACAGCGCTGAAAAACCGGTAGTATTCTTCCGGCACGCTTCGCAAAGCGGCTACAACACCCGTGGGTGTTCCTAGTCCTTTTGGCAATTCCAGGGTAACGGGAAATTCCAACCATTTGTATTCGCCCTCGAATGGGGTATCCTCCAGCAGCACGCCACCCTCGTAATGGGCCACTTGATAATTGGTATTGATACTGGAACTTAGCACGATACTTCGAAACTCCTGCACCGCCGTATCGCCCAGAATGCCTGAGGTCTTTTCCAGTTGCAAAAAAAACAGCAGGTGGTAATAATTTTTTTGCTGATTCGGGGAAGGGTCCACAAAAGCGGCTTTCAAGGTATATTGGTAAGTTACCGTATTATTCTCTGGATTTTCCAACGCCTGGATCTGGAAGGCCTCCATCTCGTCCAGGGTTACTTTTTTTGGGATTACAGAAGCCGCTTCTGCCATTGGGAACCCGGGAACCCGGACTTCCAGGCGGTATTCCCGGCCGGCTTGCGATTCAAATTGGTTGGTTTGGTAAAACGGCGTAGCGCCTTCCTCTGGAGGGGATAACACGAGTTGTTCCAAAAACCGGTTGTCCTCATAAAGCCGGATAACGGCATTGAGCGGATATTCGGTGCTGGCATCGGCAAGCACGGAGCGCGTTTTGGTCACTTCGACCGTTAGCGGCCCCCCTTCGGGGAAGGTCCCGACAATGGCCAGGCGGGGATCGGGGTCTTCAAGCCCCAGATCGACGGTGCGCTCGCAGGTGGCGCTTAAAAAGAGCAGTCCTGGGAAGACAAAAATCCAAGGTCTTGTCATGCGTGCTGTTATTTAGGGAACAGGCAAAAGAAACCTTAACTGGACACCGGGCGCCAAAGGGAAATACAAAGAAGCTGAAACCATCTAACAACCAAACCCGGGTTCCCGTTCAAAACCTCAGGCTATAACTTAGAGACGGAAGAACGGGAAGGAGTTGCACGCCAACAAATGATTTTTTCTCCGTCAGCCGGCCATCTGTGGCCACAAGCTCGGTTTTCAACTGATAGTATAGCGGGTTTTTTCGGTTATACGCATTATACACCCCAATCCGGAGGTTTTGATCTGCTCCAAAAAGCGGGTTGAGCCGGTAGTTAAGCCCCAGGTCCAGCCGGTGGTAGGCAGGCAGCCGAAGCCGGTTCTTCTCGCCAAAGTCGATGACGGTAACCGGCCCGGAAGGCAAGCCGGAAAAGGTGACGGTGAATGCGTCGATGGGCAAACTAATCGCCAGTCCGGAGCCAAACACCCATACGGCGCTCCATTCGGTTCGTTTTCCGATAGCCTGTACGAGGACCAGTTTGAGGTCGTGCCGCCGGTCGTACTTAAAAGGGAACGCGGCTCCTTGGTTGACTAAAGGAAACTGGCGGGTCGTTTGGGAAAGGCTGTAGGACAGCCAGCCTCCCCATTTCCCTTTTCGCTTATTGACCAGCAGTTCGGCGCCGTAAGAGGAGCCGGTACCCACGGTTATATTCCGTTCCCAATCGTCCAGAAACGTAGCGCCCTCGGAATAAGCGGCCAAACCAGAGAAGGATTTGGAGAACACATCCGCGCTGATATCCAAAAACCGGTTCAACCGCCAATCCAGCCCCGCGCTTTTTTGCCAAACGGAGGTAGGAGGCGCTTTCCCGGTGGCCGGGACCCATAGGTCGGTAGGAAGTCCAATATCCGCCCCAGAGAGCAAATGCTGGTATTGGACCATCCGGGTCAGTGCGGCTCTTGCCTGAAGAGCCTCCGATAGCTGGCGATAAATAGCGATCCTGGGCTCCAGCGCGGAAAAATGGCGGCGGTCCACCCACCAATTAGACCAATGCAGCCCATAATCCAGACGCCAGGATGGACCGATCCGGACTTCCTGTTCTCCAAAAGCGGAAGCCGACCACGCCTGTATCCTGCGGAAAGCCACGCCATCGACTGCTTCTACGCCATCGTCTTCATCTCCAAAATCCAAAACGCCCGGACTAAACGCCTGGCGGTTGACCAAAACCCCGGCACGGGAAGCCGTTCCCCGGAGCCCGGTCCATTCCCATTCTACCCTGCCTCCCCAATCCTGTATTCTGGAAACATAGTCTCCCCGCTGCCAGTCGGCGCTTTGTCCTTCTCCCGGAAACAGCAGGGTGAGGATTTTTCGGGTATTATAAGAAGCCTCGACACGCAAATCCGAAGACGTCAGCAACGCGTGCATAAACAGACGGGGGTGAACCACCCGGGTCCAGCGAAGGCTTTGAGCCGTATTTCTCCAGCTCAGCCGTTCGGCATACGCCTGACGCAGGCGGAACCGGTAAAACTGGCCATCCTGATTGCTAAAGGCAAACGTATCCACTTTTTCCCCGGCGTTTCCGAAGCGGTCTTCACCGGAAAAAAAACTATAAAAAAGCTTATCCCTGGGGGAAAGTACGAAATGCGCTTTCCCGCTAAGGTCGTAAAATTGATAATTCGACTGCCCGTCTTCGCCCTGAGCGTCTTTATAGGCTCTGGTGAATGGTTTTAAATACAAATCCACCAGGGAAGTCCTCGCAGAAAAAAGAAAGGCGCTTTTGCCCCGGACCAAGGGCCCTTCCAGCAGCATTTGGCCGGAAGCCAGCCCCAGATCGATCGATCCATGAAAGGCATGGGTATTCCCATCCCTTAGCCGGACATCCAGGATAGAAGACAGCCGGCCTCCGTACCGGGCAGGGAACTCCCCCCGGATAAATTTGGCGCTCTTGACCGTCTCGGGATGAAAAACCGACCATAGGCCTGCCGCATGCTGGTAATTATAGACCATGGCGCCGTCGATCAGGATCTGGTTCTGTCCGGCATTCCCTCCCCGGACAAAGAATCCCCCAACCCCGTCGGACCCCGTCTGAACACCGGGGAGCAAGTGCACCGTCCGGACCAGATCATTCGAACCCACCAATTGGGGCAAAGCCGCATTCCGTTGTGGATTAAGATAGACCGCGCTGTGTTCTTTGTTAAATAAGGAAGAATCCAGGTCGGTGATCAGGACTTCCTCCAGCGTCAGGTTTCGTTTTAAGGGAAAGTCGATAAAGGTATCTCTGGCCAACAAAACCTGAATTTTTCTGGATTGATACCCCAAATAAGCCGCCTCGATTTCGGCGAGGCCCGGTGGAAGGGTGAGACTGAAGAAACCGTACCCATTCGTCGTACTGCCCATCTCCAGAGATGGCGCCCAAACGCTTCCGTTGATCAGCTTCTCCCCAGATTCCTCATCTTCCAGATATCCGCTGATGGTATACCTGGGAATGCGAACGGGCGCAGGCAGTTTCTGTATCAGAATAGTTCCCCGAACCCATTGAAACCCCAAGCCGGCGCCATCGAGAAGAAATTCCAGCGCTTCGCGAACGGGCGTATTTCGAAATGCAACGAAAATATCCTTTTGAGGAAGAAGGTCGTTACTAAAAACCAGAGGAATGGAATCCTGATCGAGAAGGACATAGAGCGCCTCTTCCAAAGAGACATGCGAAAAGACCCTGTTGATCTTCTTTTCCAGCGCCTGTTGAGGGTACGCCGAAACGCATAAGGCTAGAAAAAAGAGGAAGAGCAGGCTATTCCGCATAGGTTACCGCATAATTATTCCTTACATGGAACGCCTGAAATCTGGAAGGTGTTGCCTTCGACGGCGCGAAGGGATAGGCCTGCCGCTTGACAGAGCAGCCCCAGGGAGGATTCGATTTGCCGCGCTTGTATGGCGCCGGTGACCCGGCAGTTTGCCAAACGGAGGTCGGAGAACTCCACGTTGGCCAACTCCTGTTGTTCCAGCAAGGTTTTGATCCGGCCCAGGGTTGTCCCTCTGCAGGTTAGCACCCCGGTTCTCCACAATTGGGCTTCCGGAAGGGAAACGGGTGCTGAGCCGTTGCCCTGGCCAGGGCGCACCCAACCCCGCATGTTTTTCCCGAGGATCAGCCGTTGTCCCGACTGATGGTCCAGTAAGGCAACCTTTCCGTGTTCTACCTCCACCTCTGTTGCCTTGTCTTTTGGATAAGCCCGCAAGTTGAACCGGGTACCCAGCACTGCGACCTGCGCATGCGCGGTTTGAACGGTAAATGGCCGGCCCTGGATAGGAGCGACCTCGAAAAAAGCTTCTCCGCGAAGGAAAAGCTCCCGGGGTTTCTTTTCCCCAAGATCCGTCCTATACCGGAGCTGACTATTCCGGTTTAACCAAACCTCGCTACCGTCGGGAAGAAGGACCTTTTCCAACGGCGCTTCCTGAGCGCTAAGCAACGTCCATTCCGGCGCCTGACTTGGGGCGGCAAACCGCCATACCGCGAAAGCGATCAGCAACAGCAGCCCGGCTGCGGCAGAAGCCAGGCGGAGAAAACGGACGTTAGCCCCCTGCCGTAGGCGGCCGGTTTCCTTTTCCGCTTCCATGCTTTCCTTAAACCGGGCCCAACCGGCGGCTACATCCGGCTGGAAAGCCTGTTCCTTATAGCTGCCGGCGGCTTTCCAAAGGCGTTCTGCTTCCAGCTCCAACGGAGTCTGGGCGCCTTCCCGGGAGGAAGACGATCCCTTTAAACGGCGAATAATCGTTAACCACATGTGCTCCATACTTGCGAATATCATAACCCCGACACCAATTTCGGGCATATCCCCTATTTTTCTCCAGCCGAACTACTTCAATTGCATGGCATCTGACAAAAGAGCGACTAGCGCAGATAGGGGCCAAGCGTTTCCTTCAATTGTTTTAATGCTTTGGTCATTTGATTCTCTACTGTTTTCACGGATATGCCGAGTTTGCCTGCGATTTCGGCGTTGGACAGCTCTTCAAACCGGCTGAGCACGAAAACCATCCGGCATCTTGGCGGAAGGTTGTCTACCGCCTGATCGATCTTTTCCCCGAGTTCGGAGGCTGCCATCTGCTGTAACGCATCTGCTTGAGGCGCCTCGAGGTCTTTACCGGCGTCTTCTTTCGGCAACAGGCGGTTGTCCCGGATATAATTCAGGGTTTTATTTAAAACCGACCGCCGCAAATACGCCCGAAGGGACAGACGGATATCGAGCTGGTCGCGTCGGCGCCAAAGTTCCAGCAAGGTTTCCTGGGCCAGATCTTCAGCAACGGGTGTTTGAGGCAGCACCTTATAGACCGCCTGACACAAAAGGGGATACATTTCCCGGAACAGCGCTTCCATGGCTACTTCAGGTTCCCGGCGCAACCAGGTCATCCACTCGGTATCGGTTCGGCTGCTACTCAAGACGGAAAATTTTCTCCTTGTGAAAAACGGCGCCACTTTCGCAAATCAGCGATCAAGTTGCTATCCAGCCTGGATCCCTGGTCTTCCTTTTTGGGGAAAAACAGATAATAAAATAACGCTGCAAGCCCAACCCCCATCGCGGCGCCGAGCAAAACATCTTCCTCAAAGTGCAACACCAGGTAAATCCGGGACAGGCCGACCAAAAAAGCGGCGATAAAAAGCAAGAATCCGGAGATCCGCTTTTCGGGCAGGCAAAACGCCAGAAAAGCCAGAAAAGCAAAGGCCGCCATCGTATGCCCGGAGGGCATGCTGGTCATTCCTTCGTGGATTTTGACGCCCGACACGGGCACGATTTCTTCCATCCTGCCTAATTCCTGAAAATACCGCCCGGGGCGAGGTTGCCGGAACCATGCTTTGGTCAGGTTGGACGATAACGATATTCCGGCCGTTAACAAAGGAAACGCCAGTGCCCAACGGTAGCGCAAACCCAGGAGAACAGCCAAAACGATAAGGAATCCTTCCGTTTCCCCGCCTTTAGTCCAAATTTTGAAAAAAGCATCGCGGAATGCGCTGCGGTGGGCACTGAAAAAAAAGAGGAGCTCGCCTTTGGGCATGGCGATCAGCCAAATTGTTCCCGCCAGGGAGAACAGAATCCACGAAAGAAAAAACGTCCGGTTATTTGAAAAGAACAATTTCCAGGAGAATGCCGATTTTACTGTCATGCGCATCCGATTTGATCAGGCAACCGCCTGTTTTCTCAACCGCAGCACCCGGCCGATGGTTTTGAGCAACCGGCTCAGCCAACCCACGTTCATCATGCGCGCATCCCTCATCGCTCTAACGGTTAGAATCCAGCCGGTAGGGAATAGAATAGAGCACGGCACCCAAGCCGCTGCTTCGGGGGTCAGGATAAAGGATTCCGCAATTTTCCTGCAGAAAATTGTGATCACGACAAACAGCATGAAGAAGATCGTCGACACCAGAATTGGGTATCCAAACCCTCCTTTGCGGATGATCGCCCCCATGGGAGCGCCGATAAACAAAAAGATAAAGCAGACCAAAGCAATACTATACTTGGAATGCCGGTCAAAAACGTGCTTCACCCTCGACTCCTCCATGCGGACGAGCATAGCCTCTGTAGTTTCCGCCTGGTTCTGGATGCTGCGGACAATATTATCCGCCCGGATAAACAGGTTCTCTCTTTCCGAATCGTCGATGGTTTCGATAAAAGAACGGGCTTTTTTCAGGTCGGTTTTTTTCCTGGATACCGGCGTTCCCTGGATTTGCAGGGGAACCATCGCATGCTGATCGGGGACATATTCCACATGGCTATACCGGCTGTCGGCTACCGTCTCGTTTGGGTCTGGCATCGTATCGCGCTCCAGGTAGGTGCTGTCCATCTCCAGGACCTGAACATAACCCGCCATAAAGTTGGACAGGCTTTTGACCCGCTTATCCATTTCCACGGCAATCGAATCGGAGGCCAGTTTCAACTGACTGGCGCTCATCATCTGACGGCTCGATTTGAACAGGTCTTCGTTGGTCCGGCTCAGCTGAAACTCGCTCAGGTCAAAGATTTTAGTGTATTCTCTGAACGACGTGCGCACAAAAGGATAACGGGAAGAGGAAGAGGTGGCCGATTGAATATACTGGTGCCCGTTGGTGAGTTTCATAACAAAATACCGCCCATCGGGGGTGACAAACATTTCCCCTTTCTCAGCAGAAACCTGGGACACCTTTCCGATGCTTCCCTCCGAGTGATCGTAGATCAGCACCTCTTTTACGGTGCGGCCGTCCCGCATCCGTTTACCGATATGGATGGCAAAGCTCTGAAAATCGTCGTTGAACACGCCCTCTTCCATGCGAAGCGCCGGCTTTTTCTGCTGAATATCGTACATGCGGGAGCCAAACTTCAGGTTAGCGATCGGGATGAGCGTATCGGAGCAATACCAGGAAAAAATACTGGCGCCAAAACCCAAACACCATCAACGGGCGCATGACGCGAAGCAGGGAGATCCCGGCCGATTTCATGCTCGACAACTCGTACCGTTCGCCAAAATTTCCCATAACCATGACGGAGGCCAGCAGCATGCCCAAAGGCAGTGCCATTGGGATAATCCCCACGCTCCGGTAAAAGATCAGTTCAATGATCATAAATACCCCGAGCCCTTTGCCGGCGAGCTCATCCATATAGAGCCAAAGCACCTGCATCAGCAACACAAACAAGGCAATAGCAAAAGCTACTACAAAGGGAGGAAGAAAACTAAGCAGCACCAATCGGTCCAGTCGCTTCATAGCCGGGAATATGGATCTTGAGCGCAAACGCTCATCAAAGATAGGGAAAACGAAACGCCTGGAGCAGGAGAAAGCCACAATTGTCCCCTGTGCCCAAAAAAATGCGCAATTTTATATCCTTGCTGTAACCTTAATCTCCGGGGATCGTCTTCCCCTCGAAATCACCGACGATGAGCCCTGAATCATTTAAACATCAGATCTTGCCGCTTAAAGACCGGATGTACCGGCTGGCGCTCCGCATAACCGGCAATCCCGCCGAAGCGGAGGACGCCCTTCAGGAGGTGTGGATCAAATTATGGAAGCAGGGCGACCAGCTTCTCCAGATTCAAAACCTCGAAGCATGGTGCGTACGGGTAACGAAAAATCACTGCATCGATAAGGTGCGCAACAAAAAACCCGAAGTGCGGGAATGGACGGAGGCCGTGGAAGCCGTGAGCTGGGACCAAAGCCCGGAACGCAAAGCGGAACAACAAGATACGCTCCGGCTGGTCCGGGATGCCATCGGGCGATTGCCTGAAAAGCTCCAACTGGTGATGCACCTCCGGGATATCGAAGGGCTAAGCTATCACGAAATCGAAGAAGCCCTGGAAATGCCCATGGCCCAGGTAAAAGTGAATTTATTCCGCGCGCGGCAACAGGTGCGTGCTCAACTACTAAACACAGGACTACAATGAACAACCCATTCATCCGCGAACTGCTGGACAAATATTTCAGGGGAGAAACCACTCTCGAAGAAGAAAAAACCTTGCGGGAATTTTTCAGCCGGGACGTTGCCGATCCGGACCTGAAACCCTACCAGGAGCTTTTTTCTTTTTTCCAAATCGAACAGCTCCAGCAGCCTTCCGAAGGGTTGGAAGAGCGATTTTTTGAACAGCTTTCTAAGAGGGAAACTTCAGAACCCAAGCGGCCCGAAGCCATCCTCCGCACCCTTCGCCCCTGGCTGGTGCGGGCCGCCATGGTCGCTTTTCTCCTGATCGGTTCCTGGTGGATCTATACCCGCAACGAGATGAATCCGGCAACCGAAACGGCGGCTATCGACTGGTCGAAATACGAACCGGAAACGCCGGAAGAAGCCTTGCGCATCACCAAGGAAGCCCTGGGGAAAGCCTCCCGCCACCTCAACAAAGGGACGTCCATGGCGATGGAAGAAATGAACCTTATGGGCGAAATGGGAAAGGTATTGCATTAATTTTTCAACCACATAAACACATTAGCCATGCTGCGCATCAAACCCGTTCTGTTTACCCTTCTTTTGGCAGGAATTGCCCTTAGCGCCGCCGCGCAAACCGACGCGAACGCGATCGACAAATACTTCCAGCAATACGTCAACGACAACCGGTTCTCGGTCGTCTACATCAGCCCCAAACTCTTCCAGATGTTCGGCAAACTCGACGTCGGCGTCCTGGACATGGATAACGATACCGAAGCCCAGGCCGTAATGGACATGATCAAGGACCTGCGCGGATTGCGCATCCTGACTACCGACGAAAACGTGGCCGAATTCTACAAGGAAGCCAAAGCCAAGATCAACACCAAAGAGTACGAAACCCTGATGACCGTCCGGGAGAAAGACGGCAACCAGGTGGAATTCCTCGTGCGGGAAGCCGACAATAAGATCGCCGAACTCCTGCTGCTGGCCGGCGGCCCCGGCGCCGATGAATTCGTGCTGATGAGTTTCGTCGGTTTGTTGGACCTGAACAAAATTTCCAGACTGGCTAAAGAAATGGAAAAATGAGAACCCTCCTGTTGCTCTGCTGCCTGAGTGCCCTGTTGTCGGGGCCCTTAGCAGCCCAAACCAGCGTGAAGGCGTTTTACCGCGATTACAAGCGGGAAGAAGGCGTCTTCAACTTCAAATTACCAGGCTGGCTGGTGTGGTTTGCCGGAGGCATCGCCTACAACAGCGTTCGGGATCCCGACCTTCGGGAAGCCCTCTGGTTGGGCAAAAAACTGGGAAACCTCCGCATGATGCACTCCGAAAACGGGAATGGGCTAAGCCCTCAATCCGTATCCAGCCTCGTCGACGGCATGTATGCCAGCCACTACGAAGACCTGATCCTCGTTCGGGAAGGCGATACGCGGGTCCATTTCCTGGTGAAGGACAAACGCGAAAAACTCAAAGATCTGGTGTTATTGATCCATGAAGAAGACGGATTTACCCTCTTCAGCATGAAATCCCGGCTAAAAATAGACGACATCTCCCGGCTTATCGAGCACTTCATCCTCGAAGACCCCAAAAACCCGGAGGAACCCGGAAAGAAAAAGATCCTGTCTGCAAAAAGAAAGGTGCTGATTCCGCAGGCGTGAGGGAGGGGGTAGGGAGCAGGAAGCAGGGAGTAAGGGAGCAGGGAGTAAGGGGGCAGGGAGTAAGGGAGCAGGGAGCAGAAAGTATGGGGGCAGGGAGCAGGAAGTAAGGGACTTACCTGGTTCGCCGAAATCCTCCGATTTCGCGCGGAACTATCCGCCGGTCCCCCGACCGGCGGATAATTTCGCTGGGAATCTGATCCCGCTTTTTGCGGGACCGCGAACAGATTTTTCTACTAGAAGTCATTTCAAAACAATAGGATATAGCGTTCTCCCCCTTTGAAGGGGGCCGGGGGGATGAAACCTTTCCCCAGCATCCCGGAAGTTTCATCCCCCTAACCCCCTTCAAAGGGGGAAAGTGCTTCGAAAGCCTTTGCCATGGGGTTAAGGAATACCCCACACCAACTGGAAAGGCTTCCAGAAACCAGCTCAAATTGCTTTAGAACGTAATACCCACCTGAAAATCCAGTTGCCCCATTTTCAACTCAATCGTTTGCCCGGGGTCCAGGGGATTTTTCCCGGATAAGGTATTCGCGGGAACCAGGTTGAGAGAGAAATCGAGCATGCTTTCTCCGCCAAGTTTCCTGCTGAATCCCAGAGCGATATGGTGTTCGACCACGCCTGGCGCGAGGATATTGAACAACACCTCCGATTCGGGGATGGGCTGTTTTCCGTAGGAATACCCTCCACGGAATATCCAATTTTCCACGCCGGAGAACTCGACGCCTACCTTGTAAGTGTTCATATCCTCCCAGCCAAAGCCTGCGGCATTCTCTGATCCAAGGGGTGTCCAGGCCGGGTTTGGAAGATAGTCATTGGGATTGGTCTGCACGCCCCCTGGTTTCAGGAAAGCGGGAAAAAGGTTTTGAGGAACCATCGCATTGTTGATCGATTTGACGCCGCTGTAGTTAATGCGCTTGTAGTCGGCCAGGAAGGTCACGTTTTCGCTGGGCGATAAAGCGATCCCTACTCCAAACCAGGAAGGAATGTCAAAATCGCCGCCTTCCGCAAATAGTCCCGCATACTCTTCAAATTCGCCCATAGCCGTTTTGGACTGATACGTTGCTCCAACGGAGATCAAATCGGAAAAGCGGCCCAAATAGCCCACTTTAAACCCGAAGCCCGTGCTATTGTCTTTTTCGTTGTTGGATAGTTTCGCGCCCGCGCCGGAAGCCTGGGCAAGCGTGGCCAGCCCTTTCGCTTCAAAATTTTGGTATGCAAAAACTGCAGAAACCCCAAGGCTGTGGCCTTCTGCAACTTGATAAGCGAAACTGGCCTCTGTAAACAGCTGAGCCAGATTGACGCCGGTCAGGTTGGTCACCTTTCCAAAAAGGGCAAACCCGTCAGAAGCCTTAGCCGAAGCGTCGTTAAACGTCCGGGTATCGTAGTCGGAGTTCATGCCGCCATTGCCATACACGGCAATCCCCAGACCGGCTTTTTCCCCGATGGGCCAGTTGGCGCCAAAAGAAGGCAGGATAAAAACCGTGGAACCGCTCTCAAACGTCCCCGGCGCTAACCCAAAGGTATTGGGCTGTCCGGATGGATTTCCCGTTACCGAATATTGCCTTGCAGGACTGAAAATACCCAGGTTGAAATTATACCTGGCGCCCAGGAAGCTGCGCGTAGCCGGATTCCCCCCAATCAGCGTGGTGCTTTCAAAGCCAAGACCCGCTCCTGCCATGCCTTTGTGGCGGGTAGCGTAAGCGATGGAAAAATACCCGTCGGTTGCCAGCGCCGGCCAAGCAAGGCCCAGGAGCGCCACCAGGGTTAAAAAAGTGCTTTTAGCGTTTTGCATACATCATGATTTTTTAGTGAGGAAAAGGGCGTTGCGCAACCCTTTGATTCTGTGAGTCAGAAAATTAAGACTTATTTATGAAAAAATGACAAAACATTCATATCAAATCCATTTTCGAATAGTTCCACCCGGCAAAGAGTTAAGGGTTTCCTGTTCGCCGTCCCGCAATAAGCGGGATCAGATTTTGTGCAGGACTACCTGTTTGCCGAAATCCTCAGATTTCCCCCTGTTTGCCGAAATCCTCAGATTTCGTGCAGGACTACCCGCCGGTCCCCATTTCTCCCCCCTCCCTTTCTAGGCCACTTCCATCCTTTTGCTATCTTTACCTACGTTAACAGGACAAAAACACCTACCGTATGAAACCATCTATTCTTGTGTTCCCCCTATTATTCGCATTTGGCGCCGCCACGGCCCAGCAAACCTCCCCTACCCCCGCAGAAAAGCGGATGGAAAGCTTCAGCCAGCGCAAAAAGCTCGAAGCGGCATCTATCGCCAATGGCATTGAGTTCCGCTCGATCGGGCCCAGCGTATTCAGCGGGCGGGTAGTGGACGTAGACGTGCGGGAATCCGATCCATCGCACTTTTTCGTCGCTTACGCTTCGGGAGGACTATGGAAAACGACCAACAACGGCCAGACCTTTGATCCCCTTTTTGATAAGGAAATGGTCATGACCATCGGCGATATTGCCGTGGATTGGTCCCGCAACACCATTTGGGTCGGGACCGGCGAGGTCAACTCCAGCCGTTCTTCCTATTCCGGAACGGGTGTTTTCCGCAGCACCGACGGCGGCAAAACCTGGAAACACCTCGGCCTGGCCGAATCCCACCACATCGGCCGCATTATTCTTCACCCCAAAGATCCCAACACCGCCTGGGTTGCCGCACTGGGCCACCTGTACACCGACAACCCCGAACGCGGGGTATTTAAAACGGTTGATGGCGGCAAAACCTGGAAGAAAGTACTCTTTGTCGACGACAAAACCGGCGCCGCCGACCTGATCATCGACCCCGCCAACCCCAATACCCTCTACGCAGCCACCTGGCAGCGCGACCGTAAAGCCTGGAATTTTGTGGAGTCAGGCCCCGGATCGGCGATCTACAAGTCTACCGACGGCGGCAAAACCTGGAATAAACTCACTACCTCCGCCTCCGGCTTCCCGACCGGCGAAGGCGTTGGCCGCATCGGCCTGGACATAGCCCGCGTCAATGGCAAACCGGTCCTGTACGCTGCCCTCGACAATTACCACCGACGGCAAAAGGAGACCCCGGAGGACCCCACCGTCGTCACAAAAGATCAGGTACGCCAGCATGACGGCAGATCAATTTCTTCAACTGAAAAAATACCAGATCAAAGAATTCCTGAGCGGAAACGGGTTTGCCCAAGAATACACCGTTGACCGCGTGATCGGCATGGTCAAGGAGAATAAAGTCACCCCGGCAGGACTGGTGGAATATACCGAAGACGCCAACTCCCTGCTTTTCGACACCGAGGTGATCGGACTGGAAGTATACCGCTCGGACGACGAAGGCAAAACCTGGAAGAAAACCCACAAAGGCTTTCTCGACAACGTGTTCAGCTCTTACGGGTATTACTTTGCCCAGGTGCGGGTTGCTGCATATGACGCGAACAAGATCTTCGTGCTCGGCGTACCCGTCATTCGCTCCGACGACGGCGGCAAAACCTGGAAATCCGTCGATCAGGACAACGTCCACTCCGATCACCACGCCCTGTGGATCAATCCCCGAAGGCCCGGCCATGTCATCCTGGGTAACGACGGGGGGATCAATATTTCCTACGACGACGGGAAGAACTGGAATATCTGCAACGCGCCTCCTGTAGGCCAATTTTACTATATCGCCGTAGATATGGCCACGCCTTATAACGTTTACGGCGGATTGCAGGACAACGGCGTATGGATGGGCCCCAGCACCTACCAGCCGAGCAACCGCTGGCAAAGCAGCGGACAGTACCCCTACCGCGCCATCGGCGGCGGCGACGGCATGCAGGTGGCCATCGACACCCGCGACAACGCCACCGTTTATTCCGGCTCCCAGTTCGGCTTCTACTCCCGCCAGAACACCAAAACGGGCCAGCGCAAATCCATCACGCCCCGGCACAAGCTTGGCGAGCGCCCGCTGCGCTGGAACTGGCAAACCCCTATCCACCTCAGCGCCCACAACCAGGACATCCTCTATATGGGGTCCAACAAGCTGCACCGCTCGCTCAACCAAGGCGACCAGTTTGAGGTGATCTCCGGCGACCTGACCAAAGGAGGGATCAAAGGCGACGTGCCGTTTGGGACTTTAACCACCATCCATGAATCGCCGCTCAAGTTTGGCTTGCTCTATACCGGCTCCGACGACGGGCTTATCCACGTGTCCAAAGACGGCGGCGTAAACTGGGAGCGGATCTCCGACGCCCTCCCGCAAAACCTTTGGGTGGCCCGCATCCAGGCGTCCGCGCATGTGGAAGGCCGCGTTTACGCCTGCCTGAACGGGTACCGCTCCGACGACTTCACGCCCCACCTTTATGTGTCGGAAGATTTTGGAAAAAATTGGACTCAAATCGGAACCGACCTTCCGGTGGAGCCCCTGAACGTTGTGAAAGAAGACCCCGCCAACCCGGATATTCTCTATGTGGGAAGCGATCACGGCCTCTACGTCTCCCTGAACCGCGGCAAATCGTTCCTGCTGCTCAATAATGGACTTCCCGCTGTGCCGGTCCACGATGTCGTGGTTCACCCGCGCGAAAAAGAGATTCTGGTGGGCACCCATGGCCGCTCGATTTATCTCGGAAGGGGAAAAGAGCTCCAGCAATTAAACGAAGTTCTGCTGGCTAAAACGATCCATGCATTCGAACCCGACGGTATCCGTTACAGCCCCCGCTGGGGATCGCCTTTCGTCGATTGGGCGGAAGCTACCGAGCCCGAAATCAAGCTGCCTCTTTATGTCAAAACAGAAGGCGAGGTGCAGATCAGTGTACAGACGGAGAAAGGCGTGGAGCTATTCCAGTTTGCCAAACCCTGCAAAGCCGGACTGAACTACCTGCCCTATAACCTCGAAATGAAGGCATCCATGGCCGGGGAGATCGAATCCGCCGTCAACGCCAAACTCAAGGAAGAAGACCGCCCGCTCCAGATGAAGCCCGCCAAAAACGGCAAAATGTACCTCTACCGGGGTACGTATAAGCTCGTCTTTAAAAAAGGGGGCGGGGAGAGTAGCGCGATGTTGAAAGTGAATTAAGGCGTAAGGTTAGGCGAAAGGCAAAAGGCTTGAGGCGTAAGGTGTGGGATAAGTTCAAACCCCTTGCTCTTCTGAATATCTTACGCCTTTCGCCCTATGCCTTTCGCCTTTCGCCCTATGCCTTACGCCTAATTCCTCACCCGAACCCCAGAAGAACTAACCGAGCCCGTAGTGGCAGGCGCGGAGCCGTTAATATCTACCGGGTTAATCATCATGGGGAGGCCTTTTCCATCGGTGATAATAACTTTTGCGTTATTCGATTTGGACAGCTCCATAAACGCTTCGATCGCTTTGAACTGAAGGAGCATGGGATCCAGCCCCTGAGAGATAATGTTCTGGGCATCGCGCACCCCTTCTGCCTGGATGCGTTTCCGCTCAGCTTCCTGCTTTTCCTGCTGGAGGACAAATTCCATTCGCTGGGCATTTTGCTCGGCTTCCAGCTTTTCCTCGATCGCCCGGGCCAGGCTGGGCGGCATCTGAATGCTTTTCAACAGGACTGCTTCTAATTCAATCCCCTTTCCCTGGAGGAGCTTGTCCATCTGCAAGCGGATCTCTTCCTCGATCTTTCCGCGTTCTCCCGTATGCATATCCTTGGCAAAGAAACGGGCGCTTACATCGGACACTGCCGACCGAAACACCGGGAGAATGATATTGCGCTCGTACTCCGGACCTATCGTGCGCAGAATATCGGGTACTTCCATCGGCACCAAATTGTACAGGATCGAAACTTCCGACTGGATGTTCAACCCTTCCCTGGAGGGAATGGTCAGCCCGACTTCCAGGTTTTCCGTTTGGGTGCTTACTTTTACAATCGACGTAGTAAAAGGATTAAACCACCGGAGCCCATCAGTGAACGGTTTCTCTTTATAGGTGCCCAAAGTACGCTTGACGCCAACCTCCCCTTCGCGGATTACAGTGCAACTTCCCAACACAAGGGCGATCAATACCAGCATGCTCAATCGTTTCATATTACATGGTTTGGTTAATAATTAAAGTATTACTATTAATTAAGAATGTTTTACTTTTAAACATTTTTTCTTCTCCCTGGTTCGCAAAAAAAACGTCGGCAACTAGCCAACATCCTCTACATCCTCTACATCCTCTACATCCTCTACATCCTCTACATCCTCATTCCCCTTGCTTTTCTCCCCAAAAACCCTTAACTTATGGAGTGCCTGAGCGGGGGCTCCGTTCATTAATCCATAGCCATGAAAATCTCCAGGTCGTTCGACTCTTACCAAATTTGGTATTACAGCGCACCGCAATACAAATACGCTAT
This sequence comes from Haliscomenobacter sp., assembly GCA_016707205.1. Classification (GTDB taxonomy): domain Bacteria; phylum Bacteroidota; class Bacteroidia; order Chitinophagales; family Saprospiraceae; genus JADJPL01. The sequence continues at coordinate 122,127 of JADJHZ010000003.1, forward strand.
CATGGTGCAGATGTATTACAACCGCACGTTTGCAGGCAGGATGCTGTTCATGAAGGAAGGGGAACCGATCCCGTCCAATTACGAAATCAACGGGAGCCCGTACCTGCACTTTCCTGCTAAGGATTTTGTGCCGATGATGGATTTGATGCGCAACGAAAAACCGTTGTTCCTGCAGTTCATGCCGGAGAATGGCATCGGCTTCATTGCTACCCGGGAAATGGAGCCCGTGGGGGAGTATGAGAATGCCTTTTCGTAGGTTTGCGGGAAGAATTTGAAAAAGACCTTCCAGGTTTGCAAAACCTGGAAGGTCTAAGCCCTGAGGTTCCCTGGATTATTCTAAACGCTATCGTTTCGGAATTTGTGCTTTGTCGTTTTCATAAAAAACGGACCCCAGTTGTTTTTTTGCGGTTCTGACCTTATCCTTGCAAAAGAAAAACACCCAATCCTGCCATTCATGGAATCGAACTATTTTGAGGCAAACCGCCAATTGTGGGACCAGAAAACCGATGCCCACGTGATTTCCGAGTTTTATGCCGTAGACGCATTCAAGCAAGGCGCCAGTTCGCTGAACTCCATCGAACTGGATTTGCTCGGCGATGTACGCGGCAAATCCATTCTCCACCTGCAGTGCCATTTCGGGCAAGATACGTTATCGCTAGCGCGGCTCGGCGCCCGCGTTACCGGCGTCGATTTTTCCGAAAAGGCCATTGGCAAAGCCCGGGAGTTGACCGAAGAACTCGGACTGGAAGCGAAATTCATTTGCTGCAACGTGCTCGACATCGATCAACACCTGAACGGGGAGCAATTCGACTTCGTGTTCACCAGTTACGGAACCATTGGCTGGTTGCCAGAACTCACCCGCTGGGGACAGCTTATCGCGCAGCACCTCAAACCCGGGGGTGTGTTTTGCCTGGTAGAATTCCACCCCGTCGTCTGGATGTTCGACGACGATTTTGAGGGGATCGCCTACTCCTATTTCAACCGCGAAACCATCGAGGAAGACGTTGAGGGCACCTACGCCAACCGCAACGCGCCGGTATACGGGAAATCCTTCTCCTGGAACCATCCCCTCTCCGAAGTCTTCCAGGCCCTTCTGGGCGCCGGCCTCCAACTTGCGCAGTTCCAGGAATTCGATTACTCTCCCTACCCCTGCTTCCAACATGTCGTTCCAGCCGAAAAAGGATTTCACATCAAAGGATACGAGGGGAAGCTGCCGATGGTGTACGCGGTGGCGGCGTTATTAAAGTAACGGAGTTGCGAAGTTGCGAGGTTGCGAGGTTGCGAGGTTGCGAAGTTGCGAGGTTGCGAAGTTGCGAGGTTGGGGTTGCGAAGTTGCGAGGTTGCGTTGATGACGTTGTAGAGACGCCAGATTTTGCGTCTAATCAACAAAATCGGGCGCGTAGGTTGTTCGCGCGCGCTTCCCAATGTCAAATTGAAGAAATCTTACCATTCGCTGAAAGAAACCGGCGGATGGCTGAATAGATTTTCCCCCTCTCCAAAATCCGCACATTTTTGTTTCGTCGCCGGGGACTGGCTTTTTTTCCGAATACAGGTTTCAATGGCTTCACGTCATGAGACGTGCATATAGGGGATTTGAACCAGCGGGGGCAGCGGGAGACTTGAACCAGCGGGTTCATTCTCCGCTACATCGCTACATCGTTACATCGTTACATCCTCTCCATCCTTTAATCGTACCTCGTACATCGTAAATCGTACATCCTTCCTTCCTTCTTTCTTCCTATCTTAGAGCCGTTTTATGATGAAGTGGGAAAGAAGCTATGAAACTCGCCGCTATAGATATCGGTTCCAACGCCATTCGCTTTCAGGTGATCCGGGTGATCCGGTACCGGGATACGCTGAGTTTTAAGAAGCTGGAGTATATTCGGTTTCCTTTGCGTTTGGGGCAGGACGTGTTCCATGACGGCACGCTTTCGGAGGGGACGCTCGAACGCTTTGAAAAATTGATGCGGGCGTTCAAGATCCTGATCGACTTGTACGAAGTGAGCGGATACGTCGCTGTGGCCACCTCGGCCATGCGGGAAGCCAAAAACGCCAAAATCGCTTTGCAGGCAGTCGCTTCGGAGGTTGGGCTGAGCATTCACGTCATCAGTGGCGAAGAAGAAGCGGAGATCCTGAGCAAAGCGATTATCCCTTTTCTGGACAACGGCACGTACCTCCACATCGACGTAGGCGGCGGCAGCACGGAACTCAATATTTACCGGGACAAAGTGCGGGTGGATAGCAAATCGTTTCAGATGGGGACGGTCCGCAGTCTGAATACCAAAGGCAGATCCAAAGTGTTCAAAGCGGCGGAAGAATGGGTGAAAACCTCGTTAAGCCATACCGAAGAGCCTGTGATTGCGGTTGGTACCGGGGGCAACATCCGCAAACTCTTCCAATTGTCCATTTTCCCGAGGAGCGGGAGCATCACCTTGTCCGAACTTAGTGCCCTGCAAGCGTATGTAGCTGCTTTGCCCATGGAGGAGCGGCTCAATCTCCTCAAGCTCAACCCCGACCGGGCCGACGTCATCATCCCCGCCGCCGAGATTTATATCGAGGTGATGCGTCGCGGCAACGCCGATCGCATCCTGGTCCCCAACGTAGGATTGAAAGATGGGCTTTTGTACCAGCTCTACGAAAAGGTGACGGGCGAACCGATCAGTCAGGTGGAGTTTCTGGATCAGATCTGACCCCGAAATCTCCCCATTTCATTATCTTGACACTAAAATGACAAATCGCACTCTATTAAAATAATGATTTGCCTAAATTTGTGATGAAGGAATTTTATATTGATATTTTAGTGGTATTTTAGAAGGATTGAAAATCAAAAAAGAGTTATTGCGCCAGACTGTTTACACCTCTTTCATTGCAGGAACTTACCCCACGATTATTTAGACCAGCTTCCCTTGACAGGCTTCCTTCCTGCAGGAAGGCTTATCTTATTACCAGTCTAACCAAACGGTCCAGGCAGCATAATTGCCAATTGTAGCGTTTTCTCTCCGTCCCAAAATGCCATTCACACCAGACAGGCTATGTTATATGTATATTAGGCATGGGAGTATCTTTTTTTAACTTAAACCATATTTCAATGAAACGCATTTCACTAGTGCTTACGTTGTTGCTATTCAGCATGGCCCAGCTGCTAGCGCAACGCATCATCACCGGAAAGGTGATGGACACCAACAACGAGCCGCTGATCGGGGCCTCGATCTTCGTTCAGGGAACCACCATCGGCACCGTGACCGATGTGGATGGCAGCTACTCCCTGGAATTACCCCAAGGTAGCAACGTGCTGATTTTTAGTTATACGGGGTATAGCAGCAAGGAGGTAACGGTTAGCACTTCAAACGTTATCGATATTGCTCTTGAAGAGGAGAGCACCTTATTGAATGAAGTGGTGGTGACAGCCTATGGCACTACCAGAAAGGAAGCGCTTACCGGATCCGTTACTAGCATCAAATCGGAAGCAATCGCCAAACGGCCAATCAACAACGTGACCACCGTGCTTGAGGGAGCCGCCCCGGGCGTAGTCACCCAAACGGCCAATGGACAGCCTGGGTCTGGTATCTCTGTTCGGATTAGGGGGTTTGGATCCATCAACGCCACACAAGATCCCTTATATGTCCTAGATGGGGTGCCTTACACTGGAGGAACGTCTAACATCAACCCCGATGACGTGGAAAGCATCAGTATATTGAAAGATGCTTCTGCCACCGCATTGTATGGGTCCCGTGCAGCCAACGGGGTGGTAATCATCACCACCAAAAAGGGAAAAAGAGGAAGAAACAGCGTTTCCCTGAAGGTTGGCCAAGGTTTTGCCTCCCGCGGGTTGCCGGAATATGAGCGCCTGGATGCGTTCGAATACTACCCCCTTATGTGGGAATCCTATCGCAACTCCATGATCTACCCAATCTCTGGCACGGGTATTTCCAGAGACTCTGCCAGCAGGGTAGCCTCCGGTTTGACCTCAAGAACAGGTATTGCAGATCTGCTGACCTATAACCCGTTTAACGTAGCAGCCAATACCATCGTTGGCACGGATGGCAAGATCAATCCCAACGCGCAGCTCATTTATGGCGATGACCTGGATTGGACCAAAGACCTTTTGCGTACGGGAGATCGCAAAGACTATGCGTTGAATTTCAACGGCGGAACAGACAAGTTTGATTACTTTCTCTCTGCCGGTTACCTGGAAGAGGACGGATATACCCTTAACACGGATTTTACCCGATACTCTGCTCGCCTCAATGTGAATGTACAACCCAAAGAATGGATTAAAACGGGTCTGAATCTTTCCGGAAACCATTCGATTTCCAATTACGCTGCAGATGGCGGAAGCACCAACTTTGTTAACCCATTCTTCTTCTCCCGGAATATTGGCCCCATTTATCCAGTATTCGCCCACAATATGACCACAGGGGAATACCTGATTGATCCGGCAACGGGTCAAAAATTCTGGGATTTAGGCAACTTCGGAAGTTCAGGTCTGGGAATACCAAACCGTCCAAGTGGCGGGTTTGCAGGACGGCATACTTTAGCTGAAACCACCCTGAACGAAAATTTATTTACCAGGACCGTGGTAAGCGCCCGTTCGGTTACCGATTTCTTCTTCCTGAAACATTTCAAATTCACGAATAATATTGCCACCGATTTTCAATATCAGGCAAATAATGAATTTGAAAACACGTTGGTCGGCGACGGTGCTCCAGCAGGGCGAAGCAGCCGGGAATTTAACAGTTCGGTTGGTTTCATTGCCAGCCAGTTGCTGAACTACAACAATACTTTGGGCAATCACAACATTGATGTGCTGGTCGGCCACGAAAGTTTCAATTTAAAAGAAAATGGCCTCGATGGTTTCAAACAAGGGCAATCCCTTTCCGGCAACTCTGAATTTGGAAACTTTACCACCGTCAACTCCCTGGGTTCTTATGTTGATCGTTACCGAATCGAAAGCTACTTATCCAGAGCAAACTACAGTTTTGGAGACAGATACTTGATTTCGGCTAGCCTTCGTACAGACGGTAACTCCCGCTTTGCCGAAGAGTCTAGATGGGGAACCTTCTGGTCTGTTGGCGCAGGTTGGAATATCCATAATGAAAAGTTCATGAAAGCTTCCTGGATTGACCAATTGAAGCTCAGAAGCTCTTACGGGGTAGTTGGGGTAGCTGACGGCATTGGTTATTATGCTTACCAAGGCCTATACGGTTTCGCCAACAACGCCAATGAACCCGGTATCGTCCAAAGCCAATCAGCCTTCTTTAACCCCAACCTGACATGGGAAGAGAACGCCCAGTTCGATATTGGGGTAGACTTTTCTTTCCTGAACAACCGGATTAGCGGATCGGTGGAATTTTATAATCGCGAATCAAAAGATTTGTTATTCGCCGTTCCCCAGCCTTTGTCCAGTGGCGCGCTGACGCTAACCCAAAACACTGCCACCATGTTTAACAGAGGGATTGAAGCGAACCTGAACCTGGATGTTATCCGGATGAAAGATTTTGTTTTCAATCTGAACCTTAATGCATCAACGGTTACTAATGAAATCACCAAGATGCCGGAAACCGTGCAGGAATTTATCACGGGTACCAAAAAATACTCCGTAGGGCGGTCTATCTTTGATTATTGGCTGCGCTCGTTTTATGGCGTAGATCCCTCCGATGGCGCCGTGTTATACAAAGCGGATAATAAAAGCGCAGCTTCCGGCTTAAGGTTCCTTACCAATAGCTCGGGGGGAATCGACACCGTCTCCACGCTCGTCGCTAACGGGAAGTTCGAATATAACGGCTCGGTAATTCCCGATCTGTACGGTAGCGTCAGCCCCTCTTTCACTTTTAAAGGATTAACGCTCAGCGGCTTGTTAACTTTCCAGCTTGGAGGATTAACGTATGACGGGTTATACCAATCCATGATGTCCGTCAGCAATTATGGCGGCGCCCTCCACCAAGATATTTTAAACCGCTGGCAAAACGAGGGCGACGTAACCGACGTGCCCCGTATGGATAATGGCAGGGGCACCGACTTTAACGCCACCTCCTCCCGTTGGTTGATCGACGCGTCCTTCCTGAATATCCGCAATATTAACTTGACGTATAGCCTGCCCAAATCCTTGGTTTCCAAATTTAAAATTGAAGGAGGTCAGGTTTTCGTCGCTGCTGAGAACGTCGCATTCTTCTCCAAACGCGTCGGCATGAATAACCAACAGGCATTTAGCGGCGTTACCTCCAACGCTTATCCTCCTGCCAGGGTTATTTCAGGCGGATTTACATTAACTTTCTAAATCAATGGATATGAAATTTTTAAAATATTTTCTATTGGCTTTCGCCATGGTGTCCGCTCTTTTTTCTTGCGAGAAAGAGTTTCTTGACACCTATCCCACTACTTCTGTTTCGGCAGATGATGCGTTGCTGAGCACCCAAAATGCTTATGCAGCATTGAACGGTATTCACCGGATTATGTATACGCAATACGATGCCCAGGGCCAGTCAGGTGAGGGATCCAACAACCTTTTCCGGGACTATTTAGGCGAGGATATTGTTTTTCCACGCGCCAGTGGTAGTACGGCCTATGTGGGAATGATGCGCTGGGACGACCACCGCAACGTCAATAATGGAAATATCCGGTATGTATACCGTTTCTATTACCGCCTCATTTCTAACGCCAATATTCTGATCAATGGCATTGACAACACGCCGGGCAATGAAAAAGACCGAAATATCATTAAAGGCCAGGCTTTAGCTTACCGGGCTTGGGCTCATTTTCAGCTCGTCCAATTGTGGGGCAAACGCTATAATGCCAATGCCAAGCCCAACAGCCAATCAGGCGTTCCGCTGATGGTGGAAAATACGCTGGAAGGCCTGCCAAGGGCTACGGTTGAGGAGGTGTATGCCCAAATCAACAAGGATCTGGATCAGGCGATCCCACTGCTTGCCGGGTATACCCGCGCTGGTTCCGCCGCCAAGTCCAACTTCGACGTAAACGTTGTTCAGGGAATTAAAGCGCGCGTAGCACTGACCCAGCAAAACTGGGCCGTAGCAGCAACTGCTGCCGCCGAAGCCAGAAAAGGCTATACGTTAATGTCCAATGCCCAATACCTTGCCGGGTTCAACGATATTACCAATCCGGAGTGGATTTGGGGGAATCGTCAGATTTCCGACCATAACACCTTCTTCTACTCCTATTTTGCGTATATCTCTGCCAACTTCAACTCAACCGTACTCAGAACCCAGCCAAGAGCTATTAACGGTCCCCTTTGGGAAGCTATTTCTGCCACCGACATTCGCAAGCAATGCTGGGACAAAACCGGAGCAACGGTTCCGATTCCTCCCGGTGGAGCGCGGGTGCCCTACCAGAATAAAAAATACCTGGCGTCCAGTTCCAGTTTGAGTATTGGCGACGTGCCCCTGATGCGGGCCGGGGAAATGTACCTGATTGAAGCAGAAGCTAAAGCGCGCTCGGGAGACGAACCTGGAGCGGCACAAGCCTTGTTCACGCTGATGAAAAACCGGGATCCTCAGTATGTCCTGTCCACCAAAACGGGCCAGGCACTGATCGACGAGATCCTTTTCCACCGCCGGGTCGAACTGTGGGCTGAAGGCTTCCGGTTCACCGACCTCAAGCGATTGAATTTACCTTTGAACCGGAATGGCATTCCTAACCATTTGGCAGCAATCATCGCCATTTATGATGTGCCTGCCGGGGATATCAAGTGGGAATGGCTATTCCCGCAGGATGAGATGAACACGAACCTGGCTATTGTACAGAATCCGCTGTAAGCGGCATATTTTGAACCAAACAAAAAGCGGGATGACCCTTTCGGTGTCATCCCGCTTTGTTTTTTTACTCCTCCACGCTCAGCGCCTTATTCCCTGCGCGTTTGCGTTCGTGTTCTTTGAGGTAGATTTTCCGCAGGCGGATGGATTGGGGCGTCACTTCCACGTATTCGTCCTCCTGGATATATTCCAGGGCTTCTTCCAGGGTAAACCGGCGGGGCGGAATCAGGCGCATTTTCTCGTCCGAACCCGAGGCGCGCATATTGGTCAGTTTCTTGGTGACCGTCAGGTTGATCACCAGGTCGCCGGGGCGGCTGTGTTCGCCCACTACCTGCCCCTCGTAGATGTCTTCGTTGGAGCCGATGAAGAACGTTCCCCGTTCCTGAAGGTTATTGATGGAGAATGGAATCGATTTTCCGGGTTCTTTACTGATCAGGGAGCCGCTGATGCGGCTCGGGATTTCGCCCTTGTGCGGCTGGAAGCCCATGAAGCGGTGCGTCATCACGGCTTCGCCCGCCGTAGCGGTGAGCATGAGGCTGCGCAGACCGATAATCCCTCTGGAAGGGATCTCAAAGCGCAGGATCATACGGCCGCCTTTGGGCTCCATCGACTGCATCATGCCTTTGCGGCGGGTAACCATTTCGATGGCGCGCCCGGAAACGTCTTCCGGCAAATCGATCGTCAGATCCTCAATAGGTTCGTGGATTACCCCATCGATGCGTTTGGTGATTACCTGAGGCTGCCCGATCTGGAGTTCGTACCCTTCCCGGCGCATGGTTTCGATCAACACGGCGAGGTGTAACACGCCCCGTCCGAACACCCGCCAGGAATCCGCCGAGCCGGTATCTTCCACCCGGAGGGCCAGGTTTTTCTCCAGTTCTTTCTCCAGGCGTTCTTTGATATGCCGGGAGGTGACGAACTTGCCTTCCTGCCCAAAAAACGGCGAGTCGTTGATCGTAAACACCATGCTCATGGTGGGCTCGTCGATCGCGATGGGAGGCAAGCGCTTCCGGGTTTTCGGCATCGGCCACCGTGTCGCCGATCTCAAAACCTTCCAACCCTACCATGGCGCAAATTTCGCCTCCCATAACCTCCTCCACCTTGGCCTTCTCAAAACCCTCAAAGACGTAAACTCCGCGCAGGCGGTTTTTCTGAATCGAGCCGTCTTTTTTGCACAATGCCACAGTCTGGCCGTCTTTCAGCACGCCCCGATTCAACCGGCCAATCGCGATCCGGCCGATATAATTGGAATAATCCAGTGAAGTGATCAGAATTTGGGTATTGCCTTCATGGACCGTAGGGGCCGGCACATACTCCACAATGGCGTCAAGCAACGGGGTGATATCGTTCGTCCGAACCTTCCAGTCCAGGCTCATCCAACCATTTTTCCCGGAACCAAACAGCGTTGGAAAATCCAACTGTTCCTCGGTCGCATCGAGGTTGATCATGAGGTCGAATACCGCCTCCTGGACTTCATCCGGGGTGCAGTTCTCCTTGTCTACCTTGTTGATCACCACGATCGGCTTCAGGCCTAATTCCAGCGCTTTTTGCAGCACAAACCGGGTCTGGGGCATGGGGCCTTCGAAAGCATCCACCAACAGTAGAACGCCGTCTGCCATGTTTAGCACGCGCTCCACCTCACCGCCAAAGTCGCTGTGGCCAGGGGTGTCGATAATATTGATCTTGTAATCCTTGTAACGAATAGACACGTTTTTCGCCAGGATGGTAATCCCGCGCTCCCGCTCCAGGTCGTTGCTGTCCATGATCAACTCGCCAGGAGTCTCGTAATCCTTGAAAAGGTGGCCGGCCACGATCATTTTGTCTACCAGCGTGGTTTTCCCATGGTCGACGTGCGCAATAATGGCAATATTTCTTAATTCCATATCCCTGATTTCATTTCAGGGGGCAAAGATACGGATATTACCCGGAGATTTGCGCGTCTTAATATTAATTGTAGGTGAAAAGAGGAGGGAGAAGAAGTAAAGGATGTAAAGGATGTAGAGGATGTAGGCAACATCCTCTACATCCTTTACATCCTCTCCGTCTTCTTACGCGGCTAACAAACTTCTGTTGTCCACTGAAAAGTTTTGGACTGCCTGAATTTTGGTAAACGGATTGGCGACGACATCTACCTTCACTGTGGCGTGTTCGTAGCGCAGCGCGTACTGTTGAAACACGTGGCTATTGTTGAGCCGGGAATTGTTGACCAGGTCGAGGCCAAGAAAGGCGCCCACCTCGCCGGTGAAGTCCTGCATCAGGTCTTTTACCCCCTGGATGAGGTTGTCGGCCTCGAGGTTCATCAGGCCGATGGTTAACGCTAATTTGATTTTTCGGATGTTCATGGATCTAAATTTGAATGTTCATGTTCTGGAATAGGGTATGCTATGTCATTTGCATATCTTTTTAACTTTTGTTTCTGCCCTTGTGTTGCGGAAAAAGGTTTAAAGTCTTGTTAAAGAAGTAGCGAAGTAGCGAGGATTACATCCTTTACATCTTTTACATCCTTTCCATCCTCTCTCCATCTACATGTGTCCATTTCCGCCATTTTGTACCCACATTGGAGAAACTATTTTTTAGACGAAAAAATTCCAAAAGGTTTACCGGGGAATAAAAAAAATCCTGCCGGAGGGGCAGGATTTTTTCTTATTCCCTATTTGCTTATTGGTCAGTCGACGTTATCGTGGAGGAAAGGGCTGCCGTGGCTGATCTCCGGCTCGTCGTCGTCCGAGATAGTCCATTTGGAGTAGGCGGGTTCGGAGGAAGACGACGGCACGTCGTCGAGGGAGATTCCGCGGCGCAGGTAGGCGGGTTCGCTCTCCAGGTCGATGACGGTTTGCGGATTGTTCAGCTTGGGCGGCGTTTGGTTGCGCAGAAGGTCCTTGCGTCGTTGTTTATCGCGTTCGATCTGCTTGCGGCGCTCTTCTTCTGCCCTTTTTCGTTCCTCATTTTCCGTCACGTAAGGCTCGTCGGCGCCGGGGCGTTTGCTTTGGTTGAATTTGTCGATCGCCGATCGGATGTTGTCGAATTCGTAGGTTTTGGCACTGCGGTTTTCGGATTCTTCAAATCCAATCTCCGACAACGCGGACCGGGAGCTAGGGGAAGGCGTATTCCGGGATTCCGGCTCTTCGTCCAGGGAAACGACGATCTTTTCGCTGCCGGGCATTTTGCGCTCTACATGGGAGCGGTTTTCGAATCCGGTAGCGATGATGGTTACGCTGATCTTGTCGCCCAGGCGTTCGTCGTAGCAATTCCCCCAGATCAGGTCGGTGCCGAAACCGGCTTCTTCCTGCACGAACTCGGTGATTTCGAAGATCTCGTCCATGGTCACCTCTTTTCTACCCGAAGTGATATTGAGGAGGATATGCTTTGCCCCCTTGATATCGTTGTCCTCCAGCAGCGGCGAGTGCAGCGCTTCATCGACGGCGTAGCGCGCGCGGTCGTCGCCTTCTGCCGAAGCAGTCCCCATGATCGCGACGCCGCTGCCCCGCATGACGGTGTTGACGTCTTCGAAGTCGACGTTCACATAGCCGGGCACGGTAATGATCTCCGCGATGCCTTTAGCGGCGGTCGTCAGGATGTTATCGGCCTGACTGAAGGCGTCGGTCACCGACAGGTTTCCATAGATTTGCCGGAGCTTATCGTTGGAAATGATGATGATCGTATCTACATGGCGGCGCAGTTCCGACAGTCCTTCCATTCCCTGGGAGATCCGGCGGCGGCCTTCAAAGGAAAAAGGAAGGGTGACAATCCCCACCGTGAGGATTCCCATCTCTTTAGCTGCTTTGGCTATAATTGGCGCGGCGCCGGTACCGGTGCCGCCGCCCATACCTGCGGTAATAAACAGCATTTTGCAGTTATTCTCGAGGTACTGGCGCACTTCGTTGATCGATTCCTCGCAAGCTTCCTTTCCTTTTTCGGGTTTGGAGCCAGCGCCCCGGCCTTCCGTGCTGAGCGGGCCGAGCTGAATCCGGGTAGGAACAGGGCTTGTTTCCATCGCCTGGGCATCTGTATTGCAGATAGCGAAATCGACGCCTACAATCCCCTGTTTGTACATATGGGAGACGGCGTTGCTACCGCCGCCGCCAACTCCGATGACTTTGATTATCGGGCTTTCATCTTTAGGCAAATCAAATAACATAGCCTTAGGTTTTGATCAGGCGTCCTGGTTCCTTTCCTTCCCGCACGCCGGTGTTACTAATTTTATTCTTTCAGGTTTGTTAGTGGCTGGTGGTTGGTGGTTGGTGGCTTTTTTATCCCTCACCACTTAACGACTAACCACTAACCACTTAACCACTAACCACCAACCACTAAAACTCCGCATCCGGGTCGGCTTCAAACCATTCCCGGGTCTTTTTGAACAGATGTTCGTACCATTTTCCCTGCCCTTCTTCGCGGTTTTGGCTGGCGATGTCCGCCATTCCCAGTGAGCGGGCTTCCTCGCGGATACGGCCGCGCTGCCGGTCTTCGATCCCTTTAAGCAACAAGCCGATGGCCGTAGCATAAATGGGGCTACTCAGTTGTTCGCTATACCCATGGGCGAGTTGTTCCACCGGAATACCGATCCGGGTGCTCATGCCCGTATGGAACTCGGTCAGCTTGTCGATATGTTTCAGCAGGGCGCCTCCGCCGGTCAGGACGATCCCTGCAATAAGCTTTCGTTCGTAACCCGATCTGCGGATCTCCCAGATCACGTAATCCAGGATCTCTTCCACCCGCGCCTGGATGATGCGGGCCAGGTTTTTCTCTGAAATCTCTTTATGATCCCTTCCGCGAACGCCCGGGATGGTAACGATGCGGTTGTCGAATACCTCGTCGGCCATGGCAGAGCCAAAGCGCACCTTGAGTTTTTCGGCTTGCTGGATCATCACCGTGCAGCCGTCTTTGATGTCTTTGGTAATGACATTTCCGCCGAACGGGATAACCGCCGTATGGCGGATAATGCCATCCTGGAAGATGGTAATGTCGGTAGTGCCTCCGCCGATATCGACCAGCGCAACGCCGGCTTCTTTCTCTTCCTCGCTAAGGACAGCCATCGCGGAAGCGATTGGCTCCAGGGTCATATTGGTTACCCGCAAGCCCGTGCGTTCCACACAGCGGAGAATATTATTAGAAGCGGTAATCTGACCGGTGATGATATGGAAATTGGCTTCCAGGCGCACGCCGGACATGCCGATGGGGTCGGTAATGCCCTGTTCGTTGTCCACGGTATATTCCTGTGGAATGACGTGCAGGATCTTATCCCCTGGAGGAAGGACCAGTTTGAACATATCGGCGATCAGCTTGTCGATATCGTCCTGACTGATCTCCAGGTGGTCGTTATGCCGCACAAGCAATCCGCGATGTTGCAGGCTTTTGATATGCTGGCCTGCAATCCCAACATGAACGGAATCAAAAGGCGTTTCCACCCCCCTGCGGGCGATCTCGGTTGCTTCCGAAATGGCATTTACCGTCTTTTCAATATTGGAAACCACGCCGCGCAGCACCCCTTCAGAATGGACTTTACCCACCCCAAGGATTTCCAACTTGCCGTATTCATTCTTCCGCCCGGCAATAGCGCAGACTTTTGTGGTGCCGATGTCCAATGCCACCACAATTTCTGAATTACGAGCTGTTGAATCCCTCATACTTGTTGTTTTTGTCTGCTGCTTAGGGGTTTCCAGACAGCAGGGTTATCAGTAAGCTTAACAAAAAAAGGTAGTGGGTGTGGGTGTGGGTAGCGGCGCCTGAAAAGGCGAAAAATATCCGTGTTTCATAGTAAATGTCACCTCAGACTGAAGGAGGCCGCTAGCGGCCTACCACCTGTCCGCGGTATCTCAAATCGATGGCATCGTATTTACGCCACCCCTTGTACGGGATGACTTCCTTGTAGAAAATCCGGAGCTTGCGAAGCTTTTCCGCAGAATCCCGGTACGGGCCAAACAGGATCTTCTGGTCCCCTACCATGGGCATCAGCACGATCTCTCCGGTATTAGCGACATAGATCTGTTCCACCATGGCATGCAGGAACGGATCATCCATTAACTCTTTTGCCAGCAAGAAAATATCTTTCACCCGGTGGCGCTTGCGCTCCAGGAAATCCGGCACGTGGGGAGGAATATACCCGGTTGCTACCAGTACCCGCACCGAAAAGTGCCGGGAAAGCGGCATTTTAAATCCGTCCTTGTCCAGATAATAATTCAACCCGTTCTGGTCGATGACCCGCAGCACCGGTTGGCGCTGATAGACCTTGATATGCAGCACATTGCGCGCATCGACGTACGCGTCGGCATTCAGAATCAAGGGATCTTTTTCGAGGACTTTCTCCAGGCGGTCTACTTCCAGATCCTTGAGAGCCAGCCCTTCCAGGGCGAAACCAAAACTCCGGTTGATGCTGTTTCGGATATCCTCCGGTTTCACCATCAGGCTTCCGTCTTCCAACGGCTTGACTACGATATCCAGTTCGCTCACGTGGCTGGATTGCTTAGACTCCACCGCAGAGATCACCAGGGCCGCCCCGAGGAAAACAGCGACTAACCAGGTAGTTCTTTTGGCCAATATTTTTAGTTCCTCGCGTTTCATGCCTTTAGATTTTCCGGTTTCCGGCTTAGCCAACGCCTGATCGGCTCTACCAGGGTATCAATATCCCCCGCGCCCAGGGTAAGGAGCACTTCGGGTTTATTTTTGACCAATTCATCCAGCAATTCCCCTTTGGCGAGCAAGCGCTTGTTCGGGTTTTTCATGCGATCCAGAAGCATTTTTGCGCTGACTCCCGGAATAGGCAGTTCCCTTGCGGGATAGATCTCAAGCAAAACCGGTTCGTCGAGCAGGTCCAGGGCTTCCGCAAAGCCGTCGGCAAAATCGCGGGTACGGCTAAACAAATGCGGCTGGAACACTCCGGTGATGCGGGCGTTGGGATACAGCGCCTTTGCCGCCCCAATAGCCGCTTTCAATTCCGTAGGGTGGTGCGCGTAGTCGTCGAAGTAGGCCGTATGCGCATCCCGGAAAATCAGCTCGAACCGGCGTTTTACTCCCCGGAAAGAAAGTAATCCTTCCCGGATGGCTTCCTCTTTAACCCCCAGGCTCAGCGCGATGCTGATCGCCACGGTCGCGTTTTCTACGTTATGGCGGCCGGGCAGTGCGAAGCGCAGGTTTTCCATACGATGTTCCGGCGATACGTAGTCAAAGGCAAAGAACCCTTCTTCCACCCGTAGATTCTTGCTTTGAAAAACCCCTCCTTCCACCCCGAACGTCCGGACGTCCATTGCTCCGAAAACCGGCTTCAGCATATGCTGTACCCAGAGCGTCCCTCCAGGCTTTAGCTGACGGGCGAACGCTTTAAACCCCGTGTCCAATAGCGTCTGATGGTCTCCGTAAATATCCAGATGGTCGGGATCGACCGACATAACCGCTGCCACATCCGGGTGCAAGTGAAGGAACGAGCGGTCAAACTCATCCGCTTCCACCACTACCCAATCGCTTTTGCCTTGAACGAAGTTAGAGCCCAAATTCTGAGCGATCCCGCCCAGGAAGGCCGTGCAATCAATCCCTCCACAGCGAAGCAAATGCGTAATGATCGATGAGGTAGTCGTTTTGCCATGCGTACCGGCAACGGCCACCGTTTTCATTCCTTTGCTGATAATCCCCAACACTTCCGCCCGTTTCTTGACAGGAGTTCCGGCAGCCAAAAAATGCTGCAACTCGGCATGCGTTGCCGGGACGGCCGGGGTATAGATCACCAGATCGACCCCCTTTGGAATAAACCGAACATCCTCCTCGTAATGAACCCGCATTCCTTCGTCCTCCAGCGCCCGCGTCAGAACCGTCTGAGTGCGGTCGTACCCATGAACCTCCACCCCCCGGCCAAGGAAATACCGGGCTATGGCGCTCATGCCAATGCCTCCGATGCCGATGAAGTAGATTTTTTTGATGTCTTGAAGGTTCATGTTTATAGTTGCGAAGTTGCGATGTTGCGAAGTTGCGAAGTTGCGATGTTGCGATGTTGCGATGTTGTTGGTCGAAGTCTTTAGACTTCGACTTTTAGCCGGTCTTCGGACCGGCGTAAATGTATCCGGCAAGTTTCAATACTTCCGCAGCGATATCTTCTGCTGCATCCGGCTTGCCCAGCGATTTAATTTTTTCCGCGAGGTTCTGCCGAAGCTCCGGCTGGTCGATCAGCCGAAAAACTTCCGGCCAGAGGTTGGCTTTGGCTTCACTATTTTTCACCATGACCGCAGCTTCCTGATCAGCCAATGCCCGGGCGTTTTTGGTCTGGTGATCTTCCGCCACGAAGGGGGAAGGAACCAGGATGGCCGGTTTCCCGATCAGGCACAGCTCGGAGATGGTTAGTGCTCCCGCCCGGCAGATCACCAGATCAGCAGCGGCGTAGGCCATGTCCATGCGCTCCAGGAAGGGCACTATGCGCACCTGGGGCAAACGGCCTGCATCCGTTTCTTTAAACCGATCAAAATACAACTTCCCGGTTTGCCAGATCACCTGCACTTCCGGGCGCGCTTTCAGCCATTCGCTTGCTTCTGCGGCCGCTTCGTTCAGGGCCAGGGCGCCAAGGCTGCCTCCAAAGAGCAAGACCACTGGTTTTTGCGGGTCCAGGCCAAAAAAAGAAACGGCTTCCGCTTTGCTGATTTGCCTGGATAACACTTCCGTGCGCACCGGATTTCCGGTTAGGATCAGCTTCTCTTGCGGGAAATAGCGTTCCATTCCCGAGTAAGCTACGCAAATGGTTTGCACGCGTTTGGCCAAAAGCCGGTTGGTGACCCCTGCGTAGGAATTTTGCTCCTGGATCAGCGCCGGGATTCCCATACGGGTCGCCACGTCGAGCAGGGGGCCGCTGGCAAAACCGCCCACGCCCACCGCTACCTGAGGCCGGAAGGACCGCAGAATCCGCCATGCCGAGAACAAGCTGCTGGCCAGCTTAAGGGGGAAAAGCAAATTCTGCGCGCTGAGCGACCGCTGAAACCCGCTGATCCACAAACCTTTTATCGGATATCCCGCTTTAGGGACCCGCTCCATTTCCATTCGTCCTTTTGCGCCAACGAACAAAATTTCCGCCTCCGGCGCCTTCGCTTTAATGGCATCCGCAATAGCAATAGCAGGGAAGATGTGCCCCCCCGTGCCGCCGCCGCTGATGATTATTCTAACCGATGATGCCATTTTCATTTAGTTATTCCTTCCGGGGATCAAGCCCCCGTTTCTCTTTTTCAAGACTCCAGCGATTCCACGTACCTGCTCACGCTCAGGATCACCCCAAAGGCCAGGCAACTGAACATGATGGACGTACCGCCCATACTCACCATAGGCAACGTCACCCCGGTAACGGGGACCAAATGCGTTGCTACGGCCATATTGATAAAGGCCTGTAAGACCATACTTATGCTCAACCCGATCGCTACAATCGCCCCAAACGCCTTGGGGCTTTTGGTCACCAACCGCGTTACCCGGAAAAACAGCACCACGTACATGGAGATCAAGATAGCGCCTCCAATAATGCCATATTCTTCGCAGATAATGGCGTAGATAAAATCGGCATAAGGAGAAGGCAGGTAATTGCGCTGGATGCTGTTGCCCGGGCCGGCGCCCAGCCACTCTCCGTTTGCGATCGCAATTTTAGCCTGTTGCACCTGATATCCTCCATTGGGGTCGAACATAAAATCATTCACCCTGGAGATCCAGGTCTCTACCCGGATGTACTCCGGAAAATAATTTCCCAACGTTACAAGGACCCCAAACGTCACCACCCCCAGGAACAGGAGGAGCCCAATGTATTGCAGCGACACCCGCCCAACCACCATCATGAGTACGCAGGTAAAAAACAGCAAAACCGCTGAGGAAAGGTCCGCCGGCGCGATCAATCCACATACGATCAACACGGGGACGATGATCGGAATAAACGCGCTGTGCAGGTCCTTGATGTACTCCTGTTTTCCGGAGATCGTGCGCGCCACATACAGGATCAGCGCCAGTTTGGCGAGGTCGGAGGGTTGGAATGTACGTCCGATAAACGGAATTTCGATCCAGCGGCGGGCGTCGTTAATGTTCACCCCAAAGACCAGCGTATAGAGCAGCAACGGGATGGCGATCATCATCAACCCGGGCGCAAGCCGGCTGAACAGGCTATAATTCATCAAATGCACGACATAGACCAGCACCAAGCCTCCCATGAGGATTATCCCGTGCCGGATGAGGTACGCCTCCGTATTCCCTCCTTGCTTGAGGTAAGCGAGCGTTCCGGTAGAACTGTAAACCCCCAGAAGAGAGAAAACAGCCAAAACGGCGATCACTGCCCAAATAGAGCGATCGCCCCGTAATTCCGCGCTTAGCCTGGCAATTACTGTCGACATAAATCTAATTTTCCGTTTCGCGTTTTAATTCCCGGACCGCCTCGCGAAACTGATCTCCGCGGTCCTCGTAGTTTTTAAACAGATCGAAACTGGCGCATGCCGGGGATAAAAGCACCGCATCCCCCGGCCGGGCAAAACCCGCAGCTGCGTTTACCGCTGCTTTGGCGCTTCCCGTTTCAAGGAGGGGTTTCCCCAGGGAACCAAACGCCTCGACGATCTTCCGGTTATCTACCCCCAAACAGACAATTGCGCGGGCCTTTTCCCGGACAAATTCAACGAGCGAAGCATAGTCGTTCCCTTTATCCTGTCCGCCAACGATCCAGACAAAAGGCTGGTTCGTTGCCTGTAACGCGTAAAACGCCGACTCCACATTCGTGGCTTTGCTGTCGTTATAGTACGCCACACCTGCGATTTCGGCCACCCACTCCATCCGGTGCGGAGCGTTCACATACGAGGACAGCCCCTCCTGTATAAGCTCCGCCGGCACGCCCATCGCCTGGGCTGCGTGGATGGCAAACAGCGCATTCATCGCGTTGTGCAGGCCTTTCAGCCTGCTCTTGTTGAGGTCATATTCGAGGCCTCCTGCGTTCAGGAAGCCGTCCCGGACCATATCCAGCCGAATCTCCTGGGCTTTGCCCGGTATCCGGGTTTTCCCGAAATATTCCATCGTCAGCGGATCACTCCCGTTGTAGAGAAAGAGATCCTCCGGGCCTTGGTTTTCAATAATCCGAAACTTGGCCCGTGCGTAGTTTTCCATCTGGTAATCGTAGCGGTCCAGATGATCCGGTGTGATATTGAGCAACATGGCGATATGGGGCCGGAAATCCCGGATATCATCCAGTTGAAAACTACTCAGTTCAAGCACGTGGACCGGGCTTTCCCGCTCCAACACGTTCAGAGCAAAACTTTTGCCGACATTCCCTCCTAAGGCGGCGTCGATGCCGCACTGCCGGAGCAGATGCCAGGTCAGCCTGGTCGTTGTCGTTTTCCCGTTCGTTCCGGTTATGGCAAGGATCGTTCCTTTGGCAAACCAGGAAGCGAACTCGATTTCCGAGATCAGCTCGATCTTTCGGTTGCGGATCTCCCGGATCAGCGGGGCCTTTTCGGGTATCCCCGGGCTTTTGATCGCCAAATCGGCATCGAGTATCCGCGATTCCGTGTGGCCCCCTTCTTCAAAAGCAATCCCATGAGCAGCCAGCGCTTGCCGGTATTCCGGCTTCAAGGCGCCCCGGTCCGAAACAAAGACCTCAAAGCCTTGTTTCTGGGCCAGCAAAGCCGCCCCTACCCCACTTTCTCCAGCGCCCAAAACGACTACTTTTTTCATGCTTTTTCACTTTTCTCTAGAAGCTATCTCAAAACCCTGTTCAGGGTGTGGGCGGCCTCCCCTAACCCCTCCAAAGGAGGGGAACCGTGTGCGCAAGGGTAAAGAAAAAGCATCGAAATTAAGATTTCATTACCTTCTCTTGTTGCTCCCCCTCCTTTGGAGGGGGTTGGGGGGAGGCCCAACGGTGGTTTAAGCAGCCTGCCAAAGTTTTGAGTTACTTTCTGGTTCCTTTTCTAGCGAACTTTCAACGTGATCATCGTAATCACGGCTAAAAGGATGCCTACGATCCAGAACCGGGTGACGATTTTCACTTCGTGCTGCCCTTTTTTCTGGTAATGGTGGTGCAGCGGCGACATCAGAAAAATCCGCCTTCCCTCGCCGTATTTTCGCTTCGTATATTTAAAATAGGCTACCTGAAGGATGACCGACAGGTTTTCTACCAAAAAGATGCCGCAAAGGATGGGTATCAGAAGTTCTTTCCGAAGCAGGAGGGCCATCGCCGCAATAATCCCGCCAAGGGTCAAACTTCCGGTGTCTCCCATAAACACCTGGGCCGGGTAGGCATTGTACCACAAAAACCCGACGCAGGCGCCCACCATACACGCCGCGAAGATCACCAGCTCGCCCGCTCCCGGCAAATGCAGGATGTTCAGGTAGTTGGCGGCAATCGCGTTGCCGGAGACATAGGCGAAAATCCCGAGAGCCGAGCCAATGATCCCCGAAACGCCCGTTGCGAGGCCGTCGAGGCCATCGGTCAGGTTGGCGGCATTCGAAACGGCAGCCACGATAAAGATCACCAGCGGCACGAACAACAACCAGACCCATTTCCGGGCGCCTTCCTTGTCAAGCGGCAGTAACCAGGCATAATCCAGGTGGTTTCCTTTGATGAAGGGCACGTTGGTCAGGTTCGTCTTGTAATCGCCTTTTTCGATGGTCCGCTCCCCTTCTTCGACATAGATCAGCGACCCTCTGCGGTCCCGGTTGTCTAAGCCGACTTCCTTTGCTACGGAGGTTTCCATGCGCACCACGATATCCTGATTCCAGAGCATGGTCAGAGCGATGATCAACCCCAAGCCTACCTGGCCCAGGATCTTGAACTTCCCGCTCAACCCCTTTTTGTCCTTTTTGAACACCTTGATGTAATCATCGATAAACCCGATGATGGCCATCCAGGTGGTCGAAAGGATCATCAGGATGACGTACACGTTGTCCAGCCGGGCCATCAGCAGGCAAGGAATCAGTACGGCCATAATGATGATCACGCCGCCCATGGTAGGGGTGCCGCTTTTCTGGGTTTGTCCCTCCAGGCCGAGTTCGCGAACGGTTTCTCCGATCTGAAGCCGCCGCAAGTAATCGATGATCTTCCTTCCCATCAGGAGGGAAATGATCAATGAAATGATGACGGCGACCCCGGCACGAAACGTAATGTACTGAAACAAACCTGCTCCCGGAATATGGCCCAGGATGGAATTTAGCCAATCAATCAGGTAGATTACCATACAATTTAGATTGAGTTCGAACTCCGAAATGGAGTCGTAAAATTAGCAATTCCACCCGGACCCCAAAACGGTAGTCAGGCCCCGGCTCGCTATCTTTTTGAAAGCGGAATCCATTGGGGGTACGTGCTTGTTTTTCCCACATGTCAAGTTAATTGGGAAGGGCTGCTTTCAGCACTTCCTTATCGTCGAAGGGATATTTCACCCCTTTGATTTCCTGGTATTTTTCATGCCCTTTACCCGCTACAAGGATCAAATCTCCTTTGGCGGCAAGGCGGCAGGCGGTACGGATCGCCTCTTTCCTGTCGGTGATGGAAAGCACTTTGGGTTCCTGTCCTTTTGGAATGCCCTGCTCGATTTCCCGGATAATCGCTTCCGGGTCTTCTGATCTGGGATTGTCTGAAGTGATTACCACCTGATCGCTGAGGGTGCAAGCGATTCGGGCCATTTCCGGACGCTTGGTCCGGTCGCGGTCGCCTCCGCATCCAAAAACCGCGATGATGCGGGTATTCCCCTTTTTCAATCCCTGCATAGTCCGCAGGACTTTGTCCAGCGCATCCGGCGTATGCGCATAGTCCACCACTGCGGTGAGATCCCTTTTAGGATCAACCAGATAGTCAAACCGGCCCTCGGCGGATTCCACCTGGCTCAACCGGACCAAAACCTCCTGGGGTTCTTGTCCGAGGCACAGGGCCACCCCATAAGCAGCCAGCAGATTGTACGCATTAAAACCGCCGATCAGCCGGGCGTGGATCTGCTGCCCGTTCAGGTCCAGATGCAGGCCCTGAAGGCTATTATCCAGCACCTTCCCTTTAAAATCGGCCATCTGAAGCATGCCAAAACGAAAAACCTTCGCTTTGGTATTTTGCACCATCACCATACCGCGCTTGTCATCCACATTGACCAAGGCGAAAGCCTCTTTGGGCAGCGTATCAAAAAAACCTTTTTTCGCCTGTATATACCGGTCAAAGGTCTCGTGGTAATCCAGGTGATCGTGCGTAATATTCGTAAATACGCCTCCGGCAAACTGCAATCCCGCTATCCGCTGCTGATCCGCCGCATGAGAACTCACTTCCATGAACGCATAACTGCACCCCGCGTCAGCCATTTCCTCCAGCAAGCGATTAATGAAAACCGCATCCGGGGTGGTATAGGCAGAAGGGAGGACGCGATCCCCAATCCGGTTTTCGACCGTAGAGATCAGCCCGCATTTGTATCCCAGGCCGGAAAACAGCTGGTGCAATAACGTCACCGTAGTCGTTTTGCCGTTGGTTCCGGTCACTCCGACCAGCGTCAACGCGGCGGAAGGGCGGTC
Organism: Haliscomenobacter sp.; assembly: GCA_016707205.1. GTDB lineage: Bacteria > Bacteroidota > Bacteroidia > Chitinophagales > Saprospiraceae > JADJPL01. Next base: position 144,365 of record JADJHZ010000003.1, read on the forward strand.
GTAGAACGCGTGCGCCAGGAATCCGAGGGCTTTCGCGCTGTTGGCCACCCGGATATAGGTTACCTCCGGAGAACGTACGTCCGGCAAAGTTTCTGCCACCACGGCTGCGGCGCCGGACCGGACCGCCTGATCGATATACTGGTGGCCATCCGATTGGATACCCCGGACCGCGACGAATACCGATCCTTCTGCGGCTTGGCGGGAATCAAATACCAGACCCCCGATCTCGCGATCCAGGTTCCCACTGATCTCCAGAGGCATAATGTCCGGTATAAGGTCCTTTAAAAGCATCTTGCGCGCCTTTATTGTAAAGTCAATTTAATGCGTTGCCGTTGCGCCGCTGTCCCGGGGCGGATCGATTGAAGCGCCACTTTACCAACCCCCTGAACGTCCACTTGCAAGCCCAGGTTCTCCAGAACATAGAGCGCATCCTTAAGTCCCAGGCCGGTCACATTGGGCACCTGCCCCCGGAAGAGGGTTTTTTTATCCATAAAAACCGAGTCCGTTTTGGCTCGGAGCATCACCAGATCCGTTGTTGGCGCGCCATAGACCGGAAGGTCCAGATATTCCATTACGTTGCGGATATCCTGCCGCTGCCCGAAGTCATAACTGGGGAGTTGGGCAGTGGCCAGTTTTGGTTTAGGTTGCGTGTTCACCGGTTCGTGAATATCCAGCGTGGCGAAATAGGTTTTGTCGGCAATTTCCCGAAAAACCGGCCCGGCCACATCGCTTCCATAATAGCCGTGGGCTCGCGGGTTGTGGATGACCACGATACACGAATACACCGGGTTTTCTGCCGGGAAGTAGCCGATAAACGAAGCGCGGTACCCCCCGATCCGGGTGCGTTCCGCGCTAAGGCGGCGATAGTTGGTCTGGGCGGTCCCTGTTTTTCCGGCAAATGAATACCTGTCGGTAAACAGTTTCTTTGCCGTTCCTTCCAGCACCACGCCTGCCAGAAGTTCCTGAGCCAGGCGAATGGTGCGCTCGGAAGCTATTTTGCGTTTCACTACCGTAGGGCGGAAGGTTTCGAGTTCCTCTCCATTGCGTTGAATCCCGGAAACCAGATACGGTTGCATCATGGTTCCATTGTTGGCTACCGCGTTGTAAAACGTCAGGAGTTGAAGCGGAGTCACGCGGCTTTCGTACCCAATCGCCATCCAGGGGAGGGTGGTCCCGCTCCAGCGGTCCTTCTGGCTGTAGGCTTCTTTGATATAAGGCGCCGCTTCCCCTTCGATCTCAATCCCGGTTGGGATATGGAGGTTAAACTGCTGCAGGCGGCGGATAAACCGGGCTGCATCGCCTTGACCTCCATAGGCTTGGTTCACCAGTTTGGCCATGCCCACGTTGGAAGACATCTGAAACACCTGGCGGACCGTGGTGGTGTCGATCTCCTCGCTTTCGGGGGAAGAGTCGACCATGACGTCCTCGTAAAACTGAGTCTTGCCTTTTTCGATGTCGATGGAATCCTCCAGCCGGACGAATCCGTCCTCCAGCATGGCCATCATAGACGCCAGTTTGAACGTCGAGCCCGGCTCGACCGAAGTACCCACGGCGTGGTTGTAAGTTTCCCACCACCCTTCCTGGCTTTTCCCCAGATTGGCGATCGCCTTGATGGCGCCGGATTTGACCTCCATCAAAACGGCGGTACCCCATTCGGCCTCGTGGTAGTTCAAAGCCCGGAGTAACGCATTTTCCACGATATCCTGGACGTTGATATCGATGGTCGTGATTACGTCGTCTCCCGGAGTAGGATCGATGGCCGACAGGTCCTGAAGCGGCAGCCAGATGTCTTTTTTGCGGTCGACGCAGATCATGTACAGTCCGCCGGGGTCGCCTTGCAGATAAGGCTCAAAGTAACCCTCGATCCCCACCGGCTTAGCGCCTTCGCGTACATAGCCTATGGTGCGCTGCGCCAGGACGCCAAAGGGCCGGCGCCGGTCGCTGCGCTGCTCGGCGATAACCCCGCCCCGAAATTGCCCCAGCCGGAACAACGGAAAGCTTTCAATAAACTTTTTTTCCGCGTAGGACACCTTCCGTTTGATCATCAGGTGGCGGTTGGTGGAATCCTGGCGAAGGCGGATCAAATGATCCCTGAGCCCACCCACGGTATAGGTATCGTCGATATACGTTGCCCAGCAATACGCCAGAGAATCGATATAGAGGTTAAAATCGCGTTCGTTGGGAGCCACAGGGTCAAAGTACAGGTCGAAATAAGGGATGGACGTTGCCAGCAGGCTCCCGTCGGAAGAGAAAATATTGCCCCGGTCGGCAGGGATTTCCTTGTAGCGCACGTAATTATTTTCGCCCTGTTCCCGCCAGGTGTCCCCCTGTACAATACTGATTTGAACGGTTCGATAAAGCAATAGGATGGCAGCCGGCACCACAATGCCGAAAAGAAGGAAATACACCCGGTAGAGGACTTCATTCTTAATATCCATCCGTATACGCGTTTTTATCCACGACAATGCGCAGCGGTTTCGACGGCGCGGCGATCAGGCCTTCTTCGCGAAGGCGGGAGGCCATCTCCACCTTGCGGCTATTAAACATGTTCTCCGACTCCAGGGTCAGGTAATACCACTTCAGTTCCTTCAACTCCCGTTGCAAGCCCTGGATTTCCCGCACGTTGCGTTCGGCATAATGGCCGTTAGCGATGTAGAGGATCGCCAGAAACCCCATAAACAGGACAAAAACGAGGTTCTTCAGAAGAAGTTCCTCTGTCAGGTATCCGAGTTCAAAAAATTTTCCGAGACCTTGACGTTTTGCCATAACTGGTTTCTCTTATTCCTTTCTCAAAATTTGATCGTTGCGTTCCTTTCTTTTTAAAACCACCCCGTCCCCCGTCAACCGTACATCGTAAATCGTACATCGCTACATTTTTTCCCCGATGCGCAATTTCGCGCTCCGGGATCGAGGGTTTCTTTCTATTTCTTCCGGGCTGGGTTCGATCGCTTTTTTTGCGATTACCCGGAACGGCCGGAAGATATGGCCAAAATCGTCCTGCTCTATTTCCCCTTCCACATTTCCGGTTTTCAGGAAGTGTTTGACGAGGCGGTCTTCGAGGGAATGGTAGGCGATCACGACCAGCCGTCCACCCGGTTTGAGGACCTCCAGGCTTTGTTCCAGGAATTCAGCCAGGGCGCCTATTTCGTCGTTCACTTCGATGCGCAGAGCCTGAAACACCTGGGCGAGGTAGCGATGCCGGTGGCCGCGCACCAGCGGCTCGGCGACAGAAAGCAGGTCGCCCACGGTTTTGATCTCCCGGTGACTGCGTTCGGAGGTAATGCGCATCGCCAGAGACCGGGCATTGCGTACTTCGCCGTACGCGCTGAACAGTTCCTGGAGGGCTTCCGGGGAATAGGTGTTCAGCACCGTTGCTGCCGTGCGGGGCTCCAATTGGTTCATCCGCATATCCAGCAAATGATCGAACCGGAAGGAAAACCCGCGGGTTCCTTCATCCAATTGGTGGGAAGAAACCCCGAGATCCGCCAGAATCCCATCCACCGCTTTCACGCCTGCCAGCCGGAGAAATTTTCGCAGCAAGCGGAAGTTATGCGGCACAAACTCCAGGCGGCCGTCTTGCGGCAGGTTGGCTTTCGCGTCTTCGTCCTGATCAAACGCAATTAAGCGGCCTTTGCCGCTTAAGGAATTTAAAATCAACCGGGAATGCCCTCCGCCTCCAAATGTCGCATCCACATACACACCATCCGGGTGGATAGACAACCCCTGGAGGGCTTCTTCCGCCATCACCGGTTCGTGGTAGCTCATTCGTCTTTCAGATTAGGTAGAGGGCCTCTTCCGAGTACGTCGTCGGCCAGGTCGGAAAAGTCGTCGGGCTCTTCATCGAGCATGCGATCGTATTCCTCTTTGGCCCAAATCTCGATCCGGTCGTTGTAAGCGGACAAAATGACGTCCTTTTCAACTCCGGCATATTCCAGCAGGCGCTTGGCAACCAGGATGCGGTCCGCCCCGTCCATGGTCACTTTGTTCGCGCCCCGGTAAAAATAGCGTACAAAGTCGCGGTTTTTCTTGCTGTAGAGATTCAACTGATTGATTTCGTTCGTGATACGTTCCCAAACTTCTTCGGGATACAGCATCATGCATTTTTCAAAGCCGCGGTTAATAACGAAAACATAGGACTCCCGCTCGCCGAGTTGACTGATCAACCCGCTGGGCAATCGCATCCGACCTTTGTCGTCGATTTTGCAATCATATTCCCCAAGTAGTTGCCGCATGGATATACCTATTCATTTTCAGTTCTTCAAAAATATATAATATTTACACATCTTACCACTTTTTCCCACTTTATTATTCATTTTTTTTGAACTTCTCCCACTGCCTTACGCTTTGAGTGTAAGATTGTTATCAAAAAAATGAAAAACAAAAACAATGAAATCGAAAAAGGAATACTTTTTCGTGTAAGCGCTCAAGGTTCAAGGTTCGAAGCAAAGCGATGTCCCCCTTTGGAGCTAATCTTGGAGGGGGCCAGGGGAGGACAGGCAAAGAACGGCAAGTTGAGGGCGTTAGGGCAATGAAGCGTTGCCTAACGGGTCCTGAATCGAACGTGGGAGAAAGTGGGAGGAAAATGAGGGGGAGGGAGGCACGAGACAAAGCCTCCGCCAGCGGGAACGCCGGTCGGGGGACCGGCGGATAGTTCCGCACGAAATCTGAGGATTTCGGCGAACAGGGGGGAGGGAGAGGCTCGAGGCGGAGCCTCGTTAGATAGTGGGCACGAGGCAGGAGCCCACAGCTGTCTGGAACCTGTTAGTGAGCCATAAAATAGGAACGCCGGTCAGGGGACCGGGGGATAGTTCCGCACGGAATCTGAGGATTCCGGCGAACAGGCTTAACCGGCTTTTTCAGGTTCCAGACAGCATTGGGCAGGAGCCTCGCGCCAGAAACTAGGGCCTGGAATGCAATTCCGGGCTGCGGCGATAGGTGGAAAATAAACTCCGCCAACGGAGCTGAAGGACGCCCAGGGCGGCTTCTTTGATAATCTTTCCGGACATTTTAGAAACGCCCGCCACCCGGTCTGTAAACGTGATGGGCACTTCTTTGATACGAAAACCTAGTTGCCTGGCGGCAAACTTCATTTCAATCTGAAAGGCATAGCCGACAAAATGGATCTTATCTAAATGGATAGCTTCCAGCACTTCCCGGCGGTAGCAAACAAACCCGGCCGTTGGGTCTTTCACCGGCATCCAGCTCACCAGCCGGACGTAGACGGAAGCTCCATAAGAAAGAAAAATGCGGTCCCAGGGCCAATTTTGCACTTTGCCGCCCCGGACGTACCGAGATCCCACCGACAACCCGGCGCCTTCTTCTGCGCAAGCGTGGCGCAAGCGCAGCAGGTCCTTTGGGTTGTGGGAAAAATCGGCATCCATTTCAAAGATATAGTCGTATCCCTTTTCCAGGGCATACCGGAACCCGGCAATGTACGCGGTTCCCAACCCCAGTTTGCCAGAGCGCTCCAGCAGGAACAACCGATCCGGGTATTGCTGCTGCTGCTCCTTAACCAACTGTCCGGTGCCATCCGGCGAACCGTCGTCAACGATGAGCAAATGAAAAGGATGGGCCAAAGAAAACACCGTTTGAATCATGGATACGATGTTCTCTTTTTCGTTGTAGGTCGGAATGATAACGAGGCTGTCCGGCAAAGCTGGAATGTTTGTAGTGGTTGAAATAGCCCCAAAGATATCAGACTTTGGACTATAGACGTTAGAAATTGAGAAGAAAGTCGAAACAGGGAGACGAAACGTTTGAAATGGCGGCTATTCCCGGAGTTCAAACCAATTCATCCTCGTTCCAGTTTTCCCGAAGTTTTTTTCCCTGACGTCGGGGATGGGGGTCTTGTTTAAATCGAGGGGCGTTTCTACCGGATTTTCGACCTCTCCGGCGCTCATGGAGCGAAGTTCCTTTTCCAACTGTTGTTCTTCCCAGGCCTTATCGATCACGCCTACGCCAGGAACTCCAAATACGGAAAAATAATGGGAAACGATGCCTATTCCCCACCCGAAGATAGGCCAGTAAAACCACCAGTTGCCCTGAGAAGTAAACAAATTAATGGCGAAAAACATGGCGCTCATTGTGGCGTAGGTTCTGAAGTGTTCGAAGAACTCCTTCTTTTGCTTCACCCGTTTTTTGGCCTCTTCGACTTGTTCCTTTTTCATACGTCCCTATGTTATACCAAGTCTTTGTCCGACCAGCGTTTGTCCAGGGGTTTAAGGGCCATTTCCTCCTGATCGTGGTCCGGGGAAGAGAGCAGTAGCCTTTTTCCGGTCCGGCGGACTTCCCCTCTTGGCCATCCATAGGCGCGCAGGTAATGGATGGCTACGCCGATCCCCCAACCCAGGGTCATGGGATACCAGTCAAAGCCAAGTCCTCCCCTCCAATGCTGGTAGATGACAAACGCGTTGAACCCCAAATAAATCAGCAGGTGCCGGATGAACCGGTACTTTTGCAGGCTTTTGCGTTGAGCGGGGTCCATATTGGCGTACATATAATGCCTTCGGCCCATAGTTGTCGTTGTTTTCACCCAAGTTGATGCATCTCAGCTAAAATGACTATGAATTTAGACCAATAGCCGCACTTTCCCGAGCAATACTCAATCGATCGCTTTCATAGCCTGGTTGCCGGTCCATCCTCCCAAGCCGCCCAGCAGTCCGCCCAGCAAGCCGGTGACCCAAGGCATCGCGGCGCCGGGAACCCCGCCCAGGAGTTCGCCCATTTTAGCAGCCAGAATCCCCTCGTTGCCGATGGTGAGCCACCATGCCTGAGCCGACCATAGCAGGAAAATCCCCAGAAAACCGGCGGCAAATGCCTGAAAAGCCTTTTCGCTGAGCAAAGCCCCTGAAACAAAGGCGACGATAGCAAACGTCCACCAGGGAGTAAAAAACTGCGCGATAAAGGATAAGCCTATGATGACGGCCAGCAGAATCAGGAAACGCATAGAGAATCAGTTTTGCGGCAAACGACCGGTTTACGATTTAAATTTCCAGGTACTCAGCAACTTGGGCAATTTATCCGAAGGCGAGGACATAAAGTTCAGGACGTTGTACTTCCCTTCGGCCCATTGGTTCACCATGTTGTCGTAAAACGGGCTTCCGGGGTTCCCGGATTGCCCGCCGGGGTATACCCCATACGCCTTGACGGTAGGGCCCAATTCGACGATCATGCGCCAGGAAGGTCCGTGCCCCTGCCGGATGGCGTTCAAGGAGTTGTTATGCCCGTCGGTGTAAAGATCCAGCCTCGAGAAGGCAGGCAAGCGCAGGAGGTGGGAAATATCTGCCCCGTTGAATTTACCCCAGTCCGTTTTCCCGCTTTTCAAATCGGCGTACCAAGCCTTAACCGCCGCTTTATAGGCTTTTTGGGCAATCGCCGCCGCGTTTTCTTTCTCCGGCGTTTGTTCCAGATCGAAAATCGCGTGGTCCGGGTGGTTTGCCAGCAGGTCGATAAAGCGCCACAACTCGGGAGTCAGCATCGCCAGAGAATCCGGGCGGTCGAAGAATTCGTCGAACGTCAGCGCATAGGCCGAATCGAGAAGGGCTCGGTGCAGCAGCGGCGCCTTATCGGTTTTTTTGTAATTAAAATCCCATGCCCTCAGCAGTTGAAGACCTTCTTTTTCTGCCGCGCTCATGGAGACTCCCTCCAGCAATCCAAGAAATACCGGCATCGACTCCTCCGCCAGGATACTGTAGGAGTTGAACTGAAGCGCCATCATATCCTTGGCCTCGATGCGGTTCATTCCTTCCAGGAGGCGGTTGAGCACCCTGCCGCGATAGTCATCGAAATCGCCGAGGTAATAATACGGATACGCCGGGCTGGTGGAATGCTGGTTGGCGGACGAAACAAAGCCGCGTTCCGGGTTGCGGACCTGAGGGATTTGGTCCCGGGGAATAAACTGCCGCCACAGGTTGCCGGAGAAGCTGCCGTCCTGCACAAAACGGCCTTGCCCGGGTTGGCGAACCGGGAGCTTTCCATTGACTTTCAGGGCGATATCGCCTTCTCTGCTGGCGAAAACGAAATTCTGGGCTGGCGTGTCGAATCCGTTCAAGGCTTCGGAGTAGTCGTCGTAATTGCGGGCTTTCATCAGCCGCAAAAAGGTGCCCACTTGATGGAACGCATTCCCTGTTGGTTTGTCGTGCGCCAGCCAGCGCATAGCCAGGTCGTAATACGGGGAAGACGGCTCGTCGTACACCACCGGACCCCAAACGGTATATTTCACCGTATCCAGGACGGGGTTTTTCCTTCCGGCCACCCGGATTTCCTCGATCACTTCGGTAACTTTCTGCGGCTGATCGTCGAGCAGATACCGGCTTTTTTGTTCGTCCAGCCATTTGATGGCATACCAATCCAGCACATCGTGCCCCACGTTGGTCACGCCCCAGGCGATATCCTTGTTAAAGCCGATGATAATTCCGGGAAGGCCAGGTAAGGAGACCCCGTAGGCATTGACCTCCGGGGTATGGATCTGGATTTCAAACCAGATAGAAGGGAGGGACAGATCGAGGTGCGGGTCATTGCACAGAATCGGGTTGCCGGAAGCGGTCTTGGCGCCGGAAACCGCCCAGTTGTTGCTCCCCAGGAAAGGAGGAGGCGTAGGCATCATGGGCTGGCGCCACAACTGCCCGATCATGGCCGGCTCCGGCTGAGCGGACGTACCCGGGGCGATCGGCTGGAAATCAAACGGTACGGATTCCGGGATGATGGGCGACTGTTTGGGGTTGTATTCGGGAAAAAGAAAGTCGTAGGATTCCCGGCCCAAAACGCGAAGGGTGTTGGTCGCCGGAATGTCGGAGTTGCGGGAGCAAAGGGTTTCGGCCATGCGTTTGGACATCAGGGCCGACTTGAGGGGCGTCCACGGCTCCGGCGAGTAGTTGAGCAGTTTGAACTCCAGGGGATAGTCCACCGGAGTTAAGGATTGGATATACGCGTTGACCCCATCGGCGTAGGCTTCCATAACAGCCCACTCTTCCGGGTTTTCCTTCATAGCGGAAAGTTCGTTCTCTGCGGCGGTTACCATGCCTTTACGGCGCTGGATGCGGTCGTATTCGAGGGTTTGTTCGCCAAGGATTTCCGAAAGGCGGCCGCTGGCTGCGCGGGTAGCCAGGTCCATCTGCCACAAGCGCAGGGAGGCGGTCACGTACCCCTGCACATAGGCGGCATCTTTTTGATTATTTGCAAAAACGTGGGGCGTCAGGCGCTCGTCGAAGAGGACTTCCGCCCCGGACTTCAATTTGGGGAGCCGGATGGACTTCGCCGTTTGGGGCGTTTGCCGCTCCGCCTGCTTCCAGAAACCGTGGCTTGGGCTGAGCAGGAAGCCCAGCCGGGGAAGCGACGAGCCGAAGGGATGGTGTTTGTTTAGGGCCCAGATCGCTCCAAGCAGGACCAAAGCGAGTAAAAAGAACTTAATACGCTGGATCATACCGATTCATTAAATTGACCCTAAAGGTCAGAAAAGGTTGGATAATCAGAAACCATTTCCCCGAATCTTTTTCCAGGAATTCACCCAAATTTGGCGAGTTAGTTTTCAAATTAAAATTTCATAAAAGAAAAAATCGCCCATACAAAAAACTGGCTTTTTATGATGTAAAAAAATTTGAAAGCGAAACAAAAAAAATGTATTTTTGCCTTAATAAAGTAGTTTTTGTGTTTATTTGTTTGGGTTAGAGGCCCTTGCTTTTTCGAGCAAGGGTTTTTTTATGCCAATAAAAAAAGCCCCCGGAAGCGGACCTCCGGGGGCTTTTTCTTAAGATAAGAAAGGAAGCGATTAGTTATTGAAGATGCCGGATTCCTTGGTAGGAACGCTTTCTTTCTCAGCGGCTTGCTTCACATCGCCTTTAATGGTCAGGATACGCGTGGCACTTTCGCCAGCTTCGTTGGTGGTGATGGTCACCGTTTTGGTGAAGGCGCCGATGCGTTGCGTGTCGTAGCGGACCTTAATCTCGGCGGTTTTGCCTGGTTGGATTGGCTCCTGAGGATAGGTCGGAACGGTGCAGCCGCAGCTACCGCGGGCTCCGGTAATAACCAGGGGCTCCGTGCCTTCGTTCTTGAACTTGAATACGCGGAAAGGATCGGAACCCTGCTTGACCTGGCCATAATCTACCGTTTCGGTTTCAAACGCCATTTTGGGACCGTTAACCTTAACCGTTTCTTTTGCAGAAACCTTGGCGGCAGTCGTAGATGTCTGCGCCTGAACTACAACTGCTGCAGCGAGCAGTAACGCGAAAGCAAGGATAAGCTTTTTCATTAGGAACAAGTTTTTTTTAGTTGACAATGATGGAACAAAAATAAGATCCTCCTGGCACTTTGTAAAGCCTTCAGGCTCAGGAAATGGTTAATGGGTTGTTAATGGGGATTTAAACATATTTTGGCTTTTATTGTCTTGTAAGCGGGCCAAACGAAGGGAAATTTCTATTTTTGACGGGTTATACTAACGCTGTTGAGGATTTGAATTTTCCAGTGCCCTACCAAATACCATCCAAATCCCTCTTTCATGATGCAAAAAACCGCTGCAAGGAAAACGCGCAGCCAATCCGCAGGCGTGGAAATGGTTTTTGACAAGGAAACTGTTTTGAAAGACTTCGAGGCCTGCTGCATTAGCCGGGAAGCAAGTATCCTCGCCCGCAAAGAAGTGCTGACGGGCAAGGCAAAATTTGGCATCACCGGCGATGGCAAGGAAGTCCCTCAGGTTGCGCTGGCTAAAGCATTCCGCCACGGCGACTTCCGTTCGGGATACTACCGCGACCAAACCTGGATGTTTGCCTTAGGCATTTCCAGCGTGGAAGATTTTTTTGCCCAACTCTATGCCGACCCGCACAACGACCCCTTTTCCGGAGGGCGGCAAATGAACAACCACTTTGCTACTCCGCTTCTGGACCCATCCACCGGTGCATGGACCGAGCACCTCAACCAGTATAACGTCGTTTCGGACGTGTCCAATACCGGCGGGCAGATGGCGCGCGCCCTGGGCTTGGCCCTGGCGTCCAAACACTACCGCGAAAACCCGGCGCTGCATGCCTTTGATACCTTTTCCCATCAGGGGAACGAGGTTTGCTTCTGTACCATCGGCGATGCCAGCACTTCGGAGGGCGTTTTCTGGGAAACCATCAACGCCGCCGGCGTCCTGCAGGTTCCTCTGGCCATTTTTGTTTGGGATGACGGCTATGGCATCTCCGTGCCCGTAGAATTGCAAACCACCAAAGGCAGCATCTCGGAAGCGCTCCGGGGGTTCCAGGCCGACGAAAAAGGGGAAGGGATCGACATTTATACCGCCAAAGCCTGGGACTACCCCGGCATGGTCCGGATATTTGTGGAAGCGGTTGATAAAATGCGCGAAACCCACCGCCCTGCCGTCTTCCACATCCAGGAAGTAACCCAGCCTCAGGGGCATTCCACCTCCGGGTCGCACGAACGGTATAAAAGCAAAGAACGCCTGGCTTGGGAACAGGAAAACGACTGCATCCTGCGCATGGAGCAATGGATGATCGCCGAAGGCATCGCAACGGCTGAAGAAATCCAGGCGATCCAAACCAAAGCAAAAAAATCAACCCGGGCCAGCCGCGACCAGGCCTGGAAAGCGTATCAGGCGCCTATTCAGGAGCGGCTTTCTTCCCTGAAAGCCATTGTAAAAGCGTTTCCCGACCAGGACCTGATTGCGTCAACCCTCAAAAAGCAGATCCTCGGACCCGGGCACCAATTCATCAGCGAGATCCTGGCTCATGCCCGCCAGCTGTATTACCATACCTTAGGTCTCCGGGAACCTGTACGCGATCAGCTTCTCCAGTGGATACGCCAAACCGAGCAGGAAAGCGGCGCCCATTACCACACAAATTTATACAGCGAAACCCCGCAGTCGGCCCTCAATGTTCCTGCAATCCCCCCGGTGTATGAAGATAACAGCCCGATGAAAAACGGGTTTGAGATCCTGAACACCTTCTTCGACAAAGCGTTTGCCCGCGACTCCAGGCTGATAGCCTTTGGGGAAGACGTCGGCCACATTGGCGACGTCAATCAGGGATTTGCCGGGTTGCAGAAAAAATATGGCAAAGAGCGCATTTACGACACCGGGATCCGGGAATGGACCATCATGGGACAGGCTATCGGATTGGCTATGCGGGGGCTTCGTCCCATCGCCGAAATCCAATACCTCGACTACCTGATTTACGGTCTGGAACCCCTTACCGACGACCTCGCCACGCTGCGGTACCGCAGCAACGGCATCCAGCGCGCGCCGGCCGTTATCCGCACCCGGGGTCACCGACTGGAAGGGATTTGGCACGCGGGCTCCCCTATCGGTATGGTCCTGAACGCCCTGCGCGGAATCTACGTTCTCGTGCCCAGGAATATGACCCAGGCCGCCGGATTTTACAACACCATGCTCCAATCGGACGACCCGGCCCTCATTATCGAAAGCCTGAACGGATACCGCCTAAAGGAAAAACTTCCCGATAACGTCGGCGACTATACCGTGCCCCTTGGCGTGCCCGAAGTGCTCCGGGAAGGCCGCGACGTCACCCTCGTCACCTATGGCTCCTGCGTCCGGATTGCCCAGGCCGGCGCCGGCTTGCTGGAGAAAGCAGGTATTTCCGTGGAACTCATCGACGTGCAATCCCTCCTGCCTTTCGACCTGAATCACCGCATCGCGCAATCCCTCCAAAAAACCAACCGCCTCCTGGTGATGGACGAAGACGTGCCCGGCGGCGCCACCGCCTACATGCTCCAACAGATCCTGGAAGTCCAGAGCGGGTATCAGTTCCTGGACTCCGCGCCCATAACCCTCAGCGCGCACCCCCACCGAACGCCCTACGGCTCCGATGGCGATTATTTCAGCAAACCTAATGCCGAAGACGTCTTCGAAACCGTCTACCGAATGATGCACGAAGCCGATCCGGGGAAGTTTGAGGCGTTGAGGGGTTAGGGCGTTTAGGGGTTGGAAGGCTTTTGGGTTTTCAGGGTACTGTCCCCGCTTTTCTTTATATGAATTTCTTTTCATGTTTTTTTTCAACTTATGGGTATAGTACATATAATAAATCCTTCTCGAGTCGTTATCTTTACATGGTTGCAATAACAACCTAATCAATCTCGCCTCCTTATCTACCATAGAAAGCAGGTATCCTGGCGGTTCCCTAGCCCACAAAGTGAAAATCGTTTAACAGTTCTTCCATGCTTTGAATACATGGCCTGACTGGCAATTGCCAGCCGCCTGGTTCAGTGCGCGAGGAACATTGGTTCACCTTACTCAAACAATTAAACAGGCTTTGCCATGAAATTCGCCATTCCCGCTGTCCTGCTGTTTGGTTTAATGCTTCTAGTGGGGCTTCCAGGGTGCCAGCATGACCCGATTCTAGGGCCGGACGACCCGAATACGCCCAATCCAGATACCATAACACCGTGTAGTCCGGACACCGCCTATTTTCAATCTCAAGTACTTCCCCTGCTGGTCTCCCAATGCGGTTCCAGCGGATGCCATAATGCTGCTTCTCACAAGGATGGCATTGTTTTGACGAGCTATGCCTCGGTGTTTTCAAAAAACGGGATGGTCGTCAAAGGAAATGCCAACCAAAGTGAGTTATATAAGGTACTATTCGAAACTGGCGAAGACCGGATGCCGCCCCCTCCTGCCGATCCACTGTCCGCCGAACAAAAGAATTTGATCAAGACATGGATCAACCAGGGAGCGCTCAACAATGCCTGCAACAATGGGGAGGGCAATTGCAACCTCACCCAGGTGACCTTTTCCGGCGTTATCCTGCCGATCATCGCCAACAAATGTAAAGGGTGCCATTCAGGAACTAACCCATCCGGCAATCTTTCCCTTTCAACCTATGCGCAGATCAAAGCATCTGCCCAAACCGGCAAATTGTATGGTTCTATTGCCTACCTGGCTGGTTATGTTGGGATGCCGGTAGGATTCAAGCTCCCCAGTTGCGAGGTTCAGCAAATCAAAGCCTGGATTGACGCTGGAGCGCCCAATAACTGACCCTCTGTCCTGAGAAAGACGGATTGGCTGGGACTCTGCTGCCTGCCAATAGACAAAAAGCGCACCCTTTATTTGTTAAAGCTCAAAAATAAGCTCCTATATGAAATCCCGCATTCTTGCGATGTCGATTGCCCTGATAGCGTCTGGCTGTTATTACGACGTCGAGGAAGAACTCTATCCGGCCAACTCCTGCAGCACCAGCTCCGTAGGGTATACAGCGACCGTTTTACCTCTTCTCCAGACCCAGTGCTATTCGTGCCACTCTGATGCGACCAAAAGTGTCGGCGGCGGAATAAGTATCGAAGGCCATAGCAACCTTCTGGTTTATGTGAACAATGGCAAACTGCTTGGCAGTTTAAATCACCAGCAAGGATATTCGGCTATGCCTTCCAACGGGAGTAAACTTTCTGACTGCAAGATTGCGCAAATACAGAAATGGGTTGACAATGGGGCTAAAAATGATTAGCCGTGATCGGCCTTACCCTTTCCAACAAGATTTGGTCATGATGTCAAAATGACGTATAATCATTCGAATTTTTCATTCAAAATCTTTCCTCAATGCAAAAAATGCTGTTTTCTGGATTAATGGTTTTCATTGCCCTTACCTCGGGATTTGCCCAAGGGAAGTTCTTTAGCCGCGAAGGCCATATTTTTTTCGACGCCACTTCCAACGGGTCGCCGGAAGTCATTGAAGCGAACAACCGCGCTGTTTCCAGCGTAATTGACTTGAATACCGGACAGATGGAATTTGCAGCGCTGATCAAGTCTTTCCGGTTTGAACGCGCCCTGATGGAAGAACATTTCAATGAAAACTATCTGGAAAGTACCAAGTTTCCCAAGGCGGTTTTCAAAGGAAAAATCACCGATCTAAAAGCCATTAATCTCGGTAAAGATGGATCGTATCCGGTAAAAGTAACCGGAACACTGACCATGCATGGAGAAACAAAGCCGCTAACCGTTGATGCTTCCCTGACCGTAAAAGGGGGAAAGATCACTTTGGGGAAATCCTCCTTTAGCCTGACCCTGGCAGACTATAAAATCAAAATCCCCTCACTGGTGAGCGATAAAGTTGCTTCTGTAGCAAAAGTCACGATAGATGTTCCTTACCAGCCATTGGCTGATTCTAAATAACACCGATCATGAAACAGGTCTTCATTTGGCTTGTGCTGGGCCATTTAACCATCTCCTTTGCCCAAGCCCAGGATTTGCTGGATTTACTCCCTGATGAACATCCCAGGGAATTGGTCACCGCCAGTTTCAAAACCAATCGGGTTATTAATCTTCACTCCCTGGAAAATACGGCGTTCGGGGTCTTGGACTTTAAAATCTCCCACCGGTTTGGTTTCTTAAGCGGAGGGGCTTATGAGCTTTTCGGACTGGACCAATCCACGATCCGTTTTGGGTTTGACTATGGGCTGACAGACAGGATCACGGTTGGTTTTGGAAGAAGCAGCTTTGAAAAAACCTTCGACGGGTTTGTCAAATATAAATTCCTCCGGCAAAGCACCGGAGAGGGGGCAATGCCTATAACGGCCGCACTCCTGGCTACCACGGCGCTACAGTCGACGAAGTTCGCGGATCCGGATAGGGAAAACTATTTTTCTTCCAGACTTTATTACACTTTCCAGGTTATCCTGGGGAGAAAATTCAGCGAAACCTTTTCATTTCAGCTTTCCCCCAGTTTGGTCCACCGGAATCTTGTAGCCACCCTGGAGGAAAAAAATGACGTTTTTGCTCTTGGGGCAGGGGGCAGGATCCGGCTCGGGAAGCGCGTCACCTTCAATGCAGAATACATCTATGTCCTACCCGATCAACTGGCTTCCGGTTACCAGAATTCGCTTTCGGTAGGCCTGGACATCGAAACCGGAGGCCATGTGTTTCAGGTACACCTAACCAATTCCACCTCGATGATTGAAAAAGGATTCATTGCCGAAACTACGGGCGACCCCTTCAACGGCGACTTTCGGCTCGGATTTAATATATCCAGGGTGTTTACCATCGTAAAACCCAAAGAGTTCTAATGACCGGGCTACCGAAAAGGATAGACGTTAGATGTTAGAGGGAAGGGCATCTAACGTCTAGCATCTAACGTCCAGCGTCTAAACTGCGTGTCTCCCAGGCCATAAATTCCTTCGCGTTCGGAGAAGGCGGCGAACAGGTTGGCAAAACCGGTGATGCCTTCTGTTTGGAGTTGTTGGACCACCTTTTCGATATGGCCGTTGGTTTTGCGGTCGATCTCGGCTTCGACTACTTCCTGAAGGTAAGGCAGGCCGGGCATGGGGCTTGCCGCCAAAACGCGCATTCGGTCAAAATCCTGCCGGCTATAGGCTTCCCACATGGCGGCGCCTGCCCGGATGGTCCCGGCATCCAGAAGGAATCGTTTTTCAAAGCAATCCCGTAGGGCTTTTTCGTCCATCCCGCCAAATCCCCTCCAAAGGTCGTGCTGTTTGCGGGAAGCGGGATATACCCGGTATACTTTCCCGATGGGTTCGGGTCTCGAATCCAATACCGACAGTACATACCACAAGTTGGCCTGGCAGAACAAGTCGTATTCGAACCACAAATGGAGTTCGCTGTCCGCCGGCAAGTCCAGCAGCCGGTCGAAAGCTTCTGTGGCATAGGGATGGTACGCCGGGCCGGGCTCATAGTCGGAGGCAATAAATTCAGCCCTCATTTCCCTGAACGATTTGCCCTCCGGGGCAAGCAATGGACCGTCGATCAGGCATTCCCGGCACACCAGGAACGATCCGGGAAGAGCTAGCACGCGGCAGGCTTCCGCCAGCGCGTCTCCGTTGAATAGATGCATCATGCGTTTAGGCGTTGGGGTGTTTAGGCGTTTAGGCGTTAGGGCGTTTAGGCGTTAGGGCGTTTAGGCGTTTAGGCGTTGGGGATTTTCCCCTGTTCGCCGGAATCCTCAGATTCCGTGCGGAACTATCAGCCGGTCCCCTGACCGGCGTGCGCCGCCTCAAAGAAGCCTCTGCTGGTTGCCAGCTGGGGCGCCGGTTCTGGAGACTGTTCAAAAATAGCGTTTCCTGTGGGAATTCTTCTACTCAGCGGCTTAAGGATTGGTTACTGTTTAGCTCAATTTTACGCCTAAACACCTAAACGCCTAAACACCTAAACGTCTAAACGCCTATCTTTGCCCTCCCTGAAAAACCAACTGCATGAGCGCTGTCTACGTAAACGTCCTATCCAGAGCTTTGGGCCTGCCTGCCTGGAAAGTGGAGAATACCCTTGCCTTATTGAACGAAGGCGCGACGATTCCCTTCATTGCCCGTTACCGGAAGGAGGCTACCGGTTCGCTCGACGAGGTCCAGGTGGCGGAGATCCAGAAGGAGTTCAAACGATTGGAGGAACTGGACAAGCGGCGGGAGGCGATCCTGCATTCGATTGAAGAGCAGGGCAAGCTTACCGACGAGCTGCGCCAAAAAATCGAGGCGGCGCATACCCTCACCGAACTCGAGGACCTTTACCTCCCCTACAAGCCCAAGCGCAAAACCAGGGCCTCCGTGGCCAGGGAGCGCGGACTGGAACCTTTGGCCCGCCGCCTCTGGCTGCAGGTGGACACCGACAACCCCGAGAAGCTCGCCCAGGGGTACCTGACCGACGACGTGCCCACCGTGGCCGACGCCCTCCAGGGCGCCCGCGATATTCTGGCCGAGGAAGTCAGCGAGAATCCAGACGCCCGCAACCTGATGCGCTTTGTTTTTTCCAAAACCGCCCTCATCAAGTCGAAGATCGTCAAAGGCAAAGACGAAGCCGGAGCGAAGTACCGCGATTACTTCGACTACAGCGAGCCGTTGAAAGACTGCCCATCCCACCGCTTGCTGGCCATCCGCCGGGGCGAAGAAGAAGACATCCTGCGGGTGCTGATCCTCCCGGCCGATGAGGAAGCCGCCGTGCGCCAGCTCCAGGACCGGTTCGTCAAAGGCTATGGGCCGTCGAGCCAGCAGGTGGAACTCGCCATCCAGGATTGCTACGAACGCCTGCTGAGCCCCTCGATCGAAACCGAGTTCCGCAACAGCTCCAAAGAGAAAGCCGATAAGGAGGCCATTGACGTTTTTGTCAAAAACCTCCGCCAGCTCCTCCTGGCGCCGCCCCTGGGCCAGAAGCGCGTTCTGGGCATCGACCCCGGCTTCCGCACCGGATGCAAGGTGATTGTCCTGGACGCCAGCGGCAACTTCCTCGAGAACACGACTATTTACCCCCATCCGCCCCAGAACGACGATGCCGGCGCGCGAAAAACGTTGGATTTTCTCGTTCAGAAACACGGCATCGAGGCCATTGCCGTGGGCAACGGCACCGCAGGCCGGGAGACGATGGACCTGTGCCGCAGCATCCGCTTCCCGCACCCGGTCGAGATCTTTATGGCCAATGAAGCCGGCGCCTCGATCTATTCTGCCTCGGACGTGGCCCGGGAAGAGTTCCCCGACCACGACGTCACCGTGCGGGGAGCTATATCTATTGGCCGGAGGCTGATGGACCCCCTGGCCGAATTAGTCAAGATCGACCCCAAATCCATCGGCGTAGGCCAGTACCAGCACGACGTCAACCAGGCCCAACTCAAGGAGAGCCTCGATCAGGTGGTGGAAAGCTGCGTCAACAGCGTGGGCGTCAACCTCAATACCGCCAGCAAACACCTGCTTACCTATGTTTCCGGTCTGGGCCCTGCCCTGGCCAAAAACATCGTCGAGTACCGCGCCGCCAACGGCCCTTTTGAAAGCCGCAGCCAGCTGAAAAAAGTACCCCGCCTGGGCGACAAAGCCTTTGAGCAATGCGCAGGCTTCCTGCGTATCCGCCAGGCCAAAAACCCGCTCGACAATACGGGGGTGCACCCCGAAAGCTATGGCGTCGTGCTTCAAATGGCCAAAGACCAGAACAGCAGCCTCCAGGACCTCATCGCCGATGCCGCCCTGCGCAAAGGAATCGACCTGAAAAAGTACGTTACCGACACCGTTGGGCTCCCTACCCTCAACGACATCCTCAAGGAACTCGCCAAGCCCGGGCTCGATCCCCGGGGCGAGGCTAAGTCGTTTTCCTTCGCAGATAACGTCAAAACCATCGACGACCTTTACCCCGGCATGGTCCTTCCCGGCATCATCAACAACATCACCAACTTCGGGGTGTTTGTGGACATCGGGGTGAAGGAATCGGGGCTGGTCCACGTCTCCCAGATCGCCAACAAGTTCGTCAAAAACCCTGCCGACGTGGTCAGCCTCCACCAGGAAGTGCTCGTCAAGGTGCTTGAAATCGACCACGCCAGAGGCCGCGTACAACTGACCATGAAAAACGTGTAGCCCGGATTTTCAATCCGGAAATGTTCACCGGATTTTCAATCCGCACGGTACTACCTGCCGGCAACGGGAAACCTGGTTGTCATCTACAAGAACAACGGCAACGGATCGGATAAATCGTTTTTGGATGGGTTGTTGAAGTAAGAAAATCTTATTTTACCCCACAAAAACCAACCGCATGAAACGCACCTCCCTTGCCTTATGCCTGTTGTCCGCCTTGGCGTTGCCGGCCGGCCTGTTTTGCCAATCCGCTCCCGTATACGACGTCGTGTTGAAAGGCGGCCGCGTCATGGACCCGGAAACGGGCCTCGACGCGGTGCGCCACGTCGGCATCCGGGGCGACCGGATCGCGGAGATCTCCGCCGAGCCGCTCCGGGGGAAGGAGGTGATCGACGTGTCCGGACTGGTGGTCGCGCCCGGCTTCATCGACCTGCACGTGCACGGAATGACGAACGAAGCCCATGAGTACCAGATGCGCGACGGCGTGACCACCGCCCTGGAGCTGGAATCCGGCATCCCCTTTCTGCGGGAATGGCTGGCGGCGAAGACAGGCAGCACACCGGTCAACTTCGGGGCCACCATACCCCACGGCGCGCTGCGCGCGCTGGCCATGGAGCAATACAAACACTATTTCGACCAGGCCAAAAAGCTGATCGAAACCGAAGGCATCGCCAGCCCTACCCTGGCCAAACTCGAGATCAATATGGCCCGCGCCAACTACCAGGCACTGACGGCGGAAGAGACCGAACGGCTGCGCGCGATGCTCGACCTCGAACTCGCTGCAGGCGCCCTGGGCGTGGGCGTGCCTGTGGGCTACTATCCCGGGGCGCGGCCCGGAGAAATCTACAAAGTGTACGAATATGCGGCGCAGAAAAAGGTCCCGGTGTTCTCCCACACCCGTGGCTTCGGCATGCCCGGCATCCAGGAAGCGATCGCCAACGCTGCCGCCAGCGGCGCTTCCCTGCACATCGTCCACGCCAACAGCCTCTCCCTGGGCGACATCCAGGTGACCCTCGACATGGTGGCCTCCGCCCAGCAGCGCGGCCTCGACATTACCACGGAGCTCTATCCCTACACCGCCGCTTCCACCTCCCTGGAATCGGCCATCTTCGACGACGGCTGGCAGGAGAAGCTCGGCATCACCTACAGCGACATTCAGTGGGAAGCTACCGGCGAACGCCTCACCGGGGAAACCTTTAAGAAATACCGGGAAAAAGGCGGCGTAGTCATCATCCACATGATGAAGCCCGAGTGGATCCTGGCCGGCATCCGCGACCCCCGCACCACCATCGGCTCCGACGGCATGCCCTACGCGCCGGGCGCCCACCCCCGCACCGCAGGCACCTTCTCCCGCGTGCTGGGCAAGTACGTGCGCGAGGAAAAAGCCATCCCCCTCATGGAAGCCCTGAGCAAAATGACGCTGATGCCCGCGCGCCGCCTCGAAGGCGTGGCCCCCGCCATGCGCCTCAAAGGCCGCCTCCAGCCCGGCGCCGACGCCGACATCACCGTCTTCGACCCCAACACCATCATCGATAAAGCCGACTTCAGCGGACTGCGCTTCTCCGAAGGCATCGCCCACGTGTTCGTCAACGGCGCCGCCGTGGTCAAAAACGGTCAAACGGTAAAAGGCGCGTACCCGGGCAGGGCCGTGGTGGGGAGGTATCGGCAGTAGCCCGTTCTTTCCCGGCCTCGGAGAGCGGTTGGCCCGCGCTCGCCCCCCGGCCCCCTAAAGGGGGTGAGCCGCCCGCAGGGTCCAATTGCCCCGCTCTGCTCGTCGAAAACGGTTGCCGGCCTCGGAGAGGCCCAACGTTGGTAGACCAATGTGGCAACCTCCATTTGAACCCCACCTGTACCCTAACGCATCAACCCGGCCACAACCCGCATCATTGGTTTTTGGGGTTGTGAAGATCTCTGGAGAACATCTTCAGTAATTCAAGCTGTGCATGGGTAAACCGCTGCGGGGATTCGGTCAAAGCCATTTTGTTCTGTATTTAAAATAGACCTGTTGCGACCCGATCATCGCGGGTCTAATACGCTGGAAAATGCAATAAAAACCCCGTATCTTTGAAAAAATTGTCCTGATGACGATTAAAGAGGCCATTACGATCTCTCCGGAAATTCTCTCCGGTACTCCTGTGTTTTCCGGCACGCGGGTAGCCGTCAAGACGTTATTCGATTACCTGGAGGAGAGTTCCCTTGATGATTTCCTGGAGGGCTATCCTTCTGTGAGCCGCGAGCAAGCAGAAACCGTCATTGAATGGTCTTCGAACTTAATGCTTTTGCCCTAAACCACCGAACACCCAGCCCCGCTGGCCAGCGCCAGGGTGTTTCCGCCTATATCTTGCATGGTTCGGTATACTTCAATATCTCCTCAACAAGCAAAAAAACAGTTGTGGAAGACTCTTCTTTGGCAGGACTTGCATGATCCCATTGTTCGTAAATTTTCCTTGCCCTTTTAATCGCCATTTCCGTTCGGGACTCCTTCAAATTTGGATCCTGACCCATTAGCAGGGCAAAGATCTCCTCTGTAACCAATTTTGGTTCCCATCATACCTGGCTCCCAATGGATGCAGATACGAATTTATTTTACCATGGTAATCCGACCGATTCATGCTTCCGCCCTGATGGTCCTCGAAATGGAGGATGATCCAGTACTCAAAAGCCTGGTTGGAATAAGCTACCTGAAACCCGCACTGCTTCGCCATCTGAATAGCGGCATTAAACGCCTGGTCTCCAATTTCATCTTTATCAAATACACACCACACCTGGTCATAATCCTCCTCTTTTGCCAATTGAATTGCCGTGGCAGCTTTTAAATTTTCAAAATGCTTCTTCTTTTTTTCAATCTGCCCGGCCTTCTTATTTTTCATCTTCATAGCCAGGAGACGGTTTGGTGAAATAAACCGGGCGGAATTCAGCTAAATAAGGAACTGCTCCGTACTTGCCTCTGAGGTAGTTGCGCTCATAGTTCTCCTCTTTCCTTGCTTCAAAGTCGCTGAGCGAATACAGTTTGGCCGCCCCGAAGCGGTCTTTTTCCATAAACCAGATCTGGTCGCGGCGGAAGATGCCGGAACTTAATAAGTTCGTATCGTGGGTGTTAAAAATCAACTGCCCGTTAAAAGGGTTATTTTCCCTTGAATTAAACAGCTCTGCCAATTTACACACCAGATTGGAGTGCAGCTTGGATTCCAGTTCATCCCCAACCAGTACTTTTCCGTGGTGCAGCGTATCCAGAACCGGACCGGAGAGCGCAAAAAACTTCCGGGTTCCGGAGGATTCCTCTTTATTGATCGAAAACTGGACCATTCCGGTTTCTTGTTTCTTCGCATCATACTTCTTGTGCGAGGTCAGGACGTCCATATACACCTCTCCTGCCTTTAATTTTCGCTCCACGATCTCCCTCAATTCCCTGGGCAACCCAGCCGGAATGTTGTCCATTTCCAACGGTTTTAAGGTAAGCGCTTCAATCCCCAGGTCGGCGCTCTTCAACAAGGACAGAATTTCCGACCTGGTCTGGTCATTCTGCGCTTTTCCCATTGTAAAGCCCTGATAGCCATCCTCCTGCAAACCGGAAATAACATTAAACTTCAGAAACCACTCCAGGACCTTGCCCGCCAGTTTATTGTTGAACTGGGCTGCAACCGAAATAAAGAGCGCGTTGGGGCGGATCATCTTACCATCAACCAAAGGCTTTGCCGCTCTGAACCGGATGGGATGGAGTTCAAACTCCTGTCCCTGGCGGTAAAAAATTTGCACTTCTTTGGTTTTCTCCCGAAGGAAAAGCCATTCTGCAACCACCCCTTGCGGCTGCACTTCAAACCCGTAGCGGTACATGGCGCCTTCGTGCAGGAAGATGATTTCAAACTCGGAAGGCGCATGCTCGGTTTCGGTGCTCAGCAAGAACGGCTGGACGTCAATCCGGTCGCCTTTCTGGGTTTCCCTGGAAGAGCGAATCACCAAGTTTCGCATAAACCCCATGCCTTCGGCTAGTTTGCTTTTTCCGCTGGCATTCGCGCCAAAGATGACCGCGCTTTTCAGCAGCTTCAAACCAAAAGCAGGGACCTCGAACACGTTTTCTTCAGCCCGGGTGGTCTTGTCGTAATTGGAAGCCACCATGCTAAGCTGGACTTCCTCCTTAAACGGCTTATAATTTCTTAAAGAAAATCGAACCAGCATTTTAAATCTATTTTTTTGCTAAAATAACGCAAAAAATAGATTTATTATTGTTAAAATTCAACAAAAAAGCAATGGGGTAAAAAATGCTTGGCCAGGCTGGAGGCGATGGTCCGGTTCAATTCATGAAAACCGTGGTAGGGCTTTCACCAGCAACTCCCCTAGTTTCACCGGCAACCCCGGGATCAAGAAGAACAAAGCAGCCAAAACAGCTCCTGCGATCAGGCTTACGAATAGGTAATAACGGTACACCGCATTGATCCAACCCACATGGTAAGCATTAGGCTGTTCCCTTGACTTCAAGGACGTAATCACGCCTTGTTGAATAAGCACGGTACCGCTTTCGAACCGGACAAGGTACTTATTGGGAAAACGATACCGGTACATCCCGTCGAAACGCATCTCGTAATTTTGTGTTTTCGGATCCTGATGATCAAACTCCAAAGAACGGACGAACTCAAAGCGATCGTAGGGCGAACGGCTTGGAAAATTCTTATGGGTATACCTCTTGTTATACCACACTACCGGATCAGAAACGCGATCCAGCAAACGGGATCGGTTATTGCCGTTTTCCACCACTGTATTGAATTCGTTAACCGCGCGATGGACCAATTTCCCAGCATAGTCGCCTTCTGTGGGTCTGTGGGCCATTAAATCCAGCATAAAATTCAATATGGTCACTTTCAACAAGAGGAGGATCAATGTTGCTGTTATCCCGAGCACTCCAAAACCCAATCCCCACGACATTGAAGAGGAGGAATAGCGCCTTTTTCCGTTGCGGCGCACGGTACTTTTTGGGGGCTTAGCTTTTCTTTTCGGCTTCATGGACCAGGACATTATGGTGATTGAAAAATCGGTTGAAACCAGGAAAACAGACCTTCCCGATTTTCGAAAACCTGGAAGGTCTTAACAGATGAGTTCCATCCGCCGTTCTATACGCTTTATCCTTCTTCCTCTTTCACAATCTCCTTCAACACGTACTTCCGGAAGTCTTCTCCGGAGGTAAAACAGCGGAATCCGGCCCCGCTGGCCAGCGCCAGGGTTTCGGCGCTTTCGTCAAGAAGGACGGCTACGGGTTCGCTCAATTCTTCCTGGAGGCCGTTTGGCCAGGCAATACTCCTGAAGGTAGGCAAATTGGATTTGCATAGAAATGGTAGTTGTTTGAGACGGACCTTAAAACGAAGGTATTTCGAAAAAAGCCGGCCTAAACCGGCAGCTTGGCTTCTGCATCCACAGACCGCAATACCTTCATTGGATCCACCACCGGGAGAATGATCCCCTCGAATGGGGTTCCTTGCGTTCGTTCATAAAGGATGCCCCGGGCGGTTGAAATGCACAGGCCTAATAGCGTAGCGGCGAGTATATCAAGGACCTGGATTTCTGCGTCTTCTCTGGACAAAAAAACCTCCAGATTCTCCACTTCCAGGACAAAGTCCAGGTGGTAGGATGCGGTCAACCCTAAAGGCTTTTTTTCCTGATCCAAACCCTCAAAATAAAAGCCGACACCCAGCAAGCAACGCTTTTCTCCAAAATGGAATCGGAAATTATGGCTGATAGTAAAGGAAATATGCGCCGGTTTCCTGGGGTTGCCGAGGAAGGCATCTGAGGCGCCTAAAGACCCTTTGAGCAAACGAATGGACAGCAGATGGATCTTTTCGGGCACAACCAATGGGGGAATCTGCAGGCTCATGCGGCAAGGGTTTTTCTCTGCTATCCGGCGATTCGGAAAATTTTATCGACGGACTAAAGCCGATTGTCCTGAAATCCATTTTTTGGACATCCGGAAAGGTAGTGGCGGTTCCGGAATACCCCCGCACTTCTTTTTCTGCGTAAGCTTCCAAGTCTTCGAACGCCAGCACCGGCGCCTTGCCGATCGCAATGGAAAGGGTTACCAATTTAGACAGTCGGTGGTCGAAATTGCCGCTGAGTACCTGGGAGACATACCCTTTGGAAACGCCGAGTTGTTTGGCAAATTGACTCCTCGTCATTCCGTTTTCGGTTAGGTAATCTTCAACGGCATTAAAGAGATCGTTTTGGGTTTTAGAAACCCAGTAGGTTTCCGTATGCAGGAGTTCGTGGTAGGTTTTCATGGCTTTTGCTTTATGCGTCAACAACAAGGGCTTCATGTTTTCGATTCAAAGTAGGCGCGCTTTATCGCCCGCATTTCTTGTATGGTTTTTCCCTGCGTTTTCTCTGTTTTCACTTCACCCAGTACGATGATTTTCCCTTTTTCAATATCCTCAAAAAGGTAGACCCTAAGCTGTTTGGCTCGGATCTCATAATCTGGCCAGGGGTCATGCCTGTCGCGGTGCTTCAATTCCTGGAATTGTTGCGTAGGAACGCGCGTTCCATTCGATAAATGAACAATGATCGTGTGCATCTTGTCCAGAGCCTGCTTTTGATTCCCACTGGATTGCATCTTCGCCGAAAATGCATCGAAGGGGCATTTTCCATCAATGCTCAATTTGAAAAACGCCACTTCCGGGTTTGGGGGCAATTCGCGCTCCAGCTTTACAAGCTCAAATTTAGCCATAAGGTTTAGTTATTGCTAAACTTTAACAAAAAAAATCTTAAAAACCAGATGCGCTGCTTGATCAGTCAGGCCAGCGGTCCATTTCTTCAACCAAACTTCACGTCCGAGTTGTTCAGCAGGATGATTACGCCGGAAACCAGGCGGATGAAGGGAGCGATCTTTGCCAAAATTTTACCCATCTTTCGAATTTGGGCAATCATGGATAAGGGAAGCGGTTTATCTTTTTTCTTTGCCATCTTAAGGTATTCGGAAAGATGCAAAGCTAAATTGCAAACTTCATCCAGGTCCGATTCAATTTGATCGTAGTAATCTGTTTTAGAAAGGACCTTATGTACCCGGTTAACAAAAATGTTCACCTCATGAAGAAAAAGAGAATCCACTTGCTCCAGATGTCTTAATTCTTTAGCAACTTCTTCTATCGTCTTTCCAGAAAACGCTTTTTTCGAAGTCGTTATCTGGAGATTGATTTTCCTAAGTTGATCAACAGTCATTAAAAATCATCATTTCACAGATAGTTTTTTAATGGTCCTGGCAATATCATGCTCTAACATCTCCAAGGGTCTTTGAAAATAAGGTGCTACGTTGCTCCGAATGTATTCAGAAGCATCAAACTCGTTTTTCGATCTTCTTTCCTGAGAAATCTCCATCAAAAACCCGTTCGCTTGGGTCCTTAGTGCTTTTATACTCGACACAAGCGCCGAATCCGCATAGTCCTCTCCCCACCGGTTTTCCTTTAGCTTCAATTCCTTATCCAGATCCACTAATATTCCGATCAGATCTGGCAAATAATGGCTGTTTGTAGGCAACTCGTTTATCTTTCTTCTGGATCGCTGTACCTTCTCCAAAAAGTTGGCGACCAGGCCCAATTCTGTTTTTTCCAGCCCTTTGAGATCGTCGCGGCGGCCAATCGTATGGAACATCTCTTTGTCTTTTTTGCTTGAATCGGTATTCGAATTGCTTTTTTTTTCAAGACCCGGGTCCTCTTTAACTAAACTATCTATGAATTTTAATACTGCATTGTTAATCCTATTTATGCATGCAATATATTCGTCATTTGCAATTAAGTGCTGAATGCCCTGCCCTTCAATAAATCGATACTCTCTCTCCAAAATGACGAGGTCGTTTTCTTTTTTCAAAGACAGTACCTTTCTCAGACGGTTGAACACCTGAGGTAAGTCCCCTTGAATGACCAAATCTTTCAACTCCTCCCTTTCCTGATTCGATAGCAAATTACAACATTTGTTTTATTTAAAAAATATTTAAAACAATTTTTTTTATAAAAAAACTTGGGACGCCCTTTCGAAGCCTTCAGAAGCGCTGCCCTTTTCCGGTCCACCTCCTTATTAAGGCACCGGCGGCAACCCAAGCTCCCTAAGAAACGCGTTGTGCCTGTCGGCGGCTTCCCGGGCTTTTTTGTCCAGGTGCATCAGCTCCTCGTGTATGGCTTGGAGGTCGATTTCCTCCTCGGTTTGCGCGGTGCTGACGTAGCGGGAAATATTCAGGTTGTAGTCGTTTTGCGCGATCTCCTCCATGGAGACGCGGCGGGAGTAGCGGTCTTCTTCTTTTCGGTACCGGTAGGTGTCGATGATCTTTTCAATGTGTTCGGGCAGCAGGGTGTTTTGGCGCTTTCCTTTTTCAAAGTGCCCGCTGGCATTGATAAACAGCACATCGTCGGGCTTTTTGCACTTCTTCAGTACCAGGATGCTCACCGGAATGCCGGTGGAATAGAACAGGTTGGCGGGTAGCCCGATGACGGTGTCTATATTGCCGTCTTTCAGGAGTTTGGTGCGGATGCGCTCCTCGGCGCCGCCCCGAAACAGCACGCCATGGGGCAGAATGATGGCCATGGCGCCTTCCTTGCCCAGAAAATGGAACCCGTGCAGCAGGAACGCAAAGTCGGCGGCAGATTTGGGGGCGAGCCCGTAGCTTTTAAACCGGAAATCTTCGGCCATCGCTTCGGTGGGCTCCCAGCGGTAGCTGAAGGGCGGATTCGCGACGACGGCGTCGAATTCCTGTTTTCGGGCGGGGTTCATTTCCCGCAAAATATCCCACTCGTTCAGCAGGGTATCCCCGTGGTGGATGTCAAATTCCGTGTCCTTGACCCCGTGCAGCAGCATGTTCATGCGCGCGAGGTTGTAGGTGGTAATGTTTTTCTCCTGACCATAGATCTTTCCGATGCCGTTCGGGCCCATTTTCTTGCGCACATTCAGCAACAGCGATCCGGAGCCGCAGGTGAAATCGAGCACTTTTTCAATCTTTTTCCTTTTGCCGGAGCCTGGGTCCTGACTGTCGAGCGTGACGATTTCAGAGAGGATGGTGGAAATCTGCTGGGGCGTATAAAACTCGCCCGCCTTCTTGCCGCTTCCCGATGCAAATTGCCCGATGAGGTACTCGTAGGCGTCGCCCAGGATGTCGATGTCGGTGGAGAACTCCGCGATGCCCTCAGCGATTTTCTGGATGATGGTGCACAGTTTGGCGTTGCGCTCGGTATAGTTTCTGCCGAGTTTTTCGGAGTTGAGGTTGATCTCCGAGAACAGGCCCTGAAAAGTGCTTTCGAACGACTGGTTCTCAATGTACTTGAACCCCGCTTCCAGCGTGTGCAGCAACTCGCCATCCTGTACCCGTGCCTGCTCCGCTATGCTGCTCCACAAATGCGCCGGCTCGATGACGTAGTGCACTTTGCGGCGCATCTGCTTTTCAAATTCCGTTATGTCTTCGCGGTTGGCGGCATACCACAACGCCAACGGCGCGCGTTTGTCGTCCTCTTCCGTTTGGGGATAGTCCGGCCCCAGCTCCTTTCTGGCTGCCGATTCGTAGTTGTCGGACAGGTAGCGCAAAAACAGGAAGGAAAGCATGTAGTCGCGGAAGTCGTCCGCGTTCATCGCGCCCCGCAGTTTATCGGCGATAGCCCAGAGGGTTTTTCCTAGTTGGTGGTTTTGCTCGCTCATAGCGTTTCGTGGTTTGGGTTGGGGAATAATTGCTGCATAAGCCCCTTCTTATGCATTTTCAGGGCTTCGAGTTTTTGGGTCTGCGTGGTGATGAGGTCGTCGAGGGAGGAGAGGGTGGCGGCGATTTTTTGTTGTTCTTTATTGCTTGGAAGGTAAGTGGGCATTTCCGTTATCATTGGCATTCTTACAGAATCAACAGAGTTTTTTGCAGTTAATTGCATAACTCTTTTGTTGAAGTGTTCGGAAAAATAATAGAATACAAACTTGCCAAAGACACTATTTTTGAAATTAAAAATACAATATACCCTTTGATGAAAATCAAATTTTCCATTGATGTAATGAAAATTCTTACCGACACCCACGCCATCCCCAGACGTTAAGATAGCTTCACCTTCATATGAGAATGAATTGATACGTTCAACAGTTTGTGACCTTACGAAAAACGGGTATAGCCCATTTTCCATTTTATTCTGGGTATCCTTGTTTCCGGTAGTAACTTCTGCAATTTCAGAGATATTTTTGTCCTCCCACTCCCCACTATCCTCAAACTCCCCAAACCGCACCCTCGGCGTCCGTTCTCCTTCTGCCGGGAAAAGGAGTTGCATCAGTCCTTTTTTATGGGTTTGGAGGGCTTTGATTTTTTGGCTTTGGGCGGCGATGAGGTCGTCGAGGGAGGAGAGGGTGGCGGCGATTTTTGTTGTTCGGGTAGACTTGGAAAATATATTGGAGTGGCAAATAGATCTTTTGTGTCTACACTCAATGCTCCATGAGCACGAGCGCCTACTTCAATAAATTTTCTCAGCCAGTTACCATGAATATTGTTGTCAAATGGATATTTCAAAAAATAAGGTGAAACAAGTTTATTATCCACTCGGAAACAGGTGAAAATACTATTGGGGACTGCCGCAATCTCTTCATTTTCTAAAATTGCAATTTGGCCCTCGGGATATTGCTTTGTCGAGCTTTTATTGTATGCGAAGTCTCCTTTTTCTATTACATAATAATTCTTATACGATTCACCGGCTATTTCTCTACCAAATTTCTCAATTTGTGAAACAAGACCTACTCCGGCAGTTATGCTCATCAGTTTGTAGCTCTTCCCGCCTGCTTTTTCGTTTATCAAGACAGCTACATCTCCAAGATTTTTTAAATCCCATTCTTCCCGAAACTCCGGAAACCGCAATTTTGGGGTCATTGTATTTTTGCTCATTTGTCTGAACTGTGATTTTTATGATTTATGTGATGACTGTGATTTTTCAGAGTTCATCGTTTTAGTTTAAGCGTTTTGAATCATAGTAATCAAATGAATCACATGAATCACAGTTCAGATACTTTTGGCTTTGCTCATTTGTCTGAACTGTGATTTTTTTGATTTATGTGATTTTTGTGATTGTTAGGGGTCTAGCATTATCGTTTGGCATTGTACGCATCATAGTAATCAAATAAATCACATGAATCACAGTTCAGACAATTATGTGATTTTTTTAGAGTTCAGCATTTTAGTTTAAGCGCCTTGAATCATAGTAATCAAATAAATCACAAGAATCACAGTTCAGACAATTATGTGATTTTTTTAGAGTTCAGCATTTCAGTTTAAGCGCCTTGAATCATAGCAATCAAATGAATCACATGAATCACAGTTCAGACATTTTGGTTGTACTCCAGGAATCAAAATAATCAAATAAATCACAAGAATCACAACAAACCCAGTTCATACATTTGGATTACCTTGATTTTTTTGCTTGAATTTTTTATTGGTTAATCTTTTGATTTCCAGACTTTTTGCTCCGAAGTTAATCAGCAGGCCGACTTCCAGGTCGTAGGCTTCGAGGTAGTTGATGGCCTGGGCTAAATGCACGTCTTCCAATTGAATGATCGCTTTTAGTTCTACGGAAATCGCGTCGCCGACCAAAAAATCAACGCGTCTTGAGCCGATTTGCCGGTTTTTGTAATACACCGGCATCTCAAACTCCCTGCGGAAGTCAAGACCCTCGTCCTGCATTTCTATTTCCAGGGCTCTTTGGTAAATGACTTCCTGAAAGCCGTTGCCCAATGCGCTGTGCACTTTCATGGCGCAGCCAATGATTTTGGCCGTTAATTCCGAATGTTTGTATTGCTCGTTAATCATATAATTCATCCAGTTACCAAGATCAGGGTTCAGACATCATACGCCGACAATCCGGATATTTCCCGCCCCTGGGCGCGTTTTTTTAACAAAGGGATCAATTCCTCCATGAGGGCGAGTTCCTTTTGGGTGCGGGCTTTCCAGCCCAGGTCCAGCGGGGCGAGCAAGTCGCTGAGTTGTTCGCCGTCGAAGATCATGCGGTTCATGATGCCTTCCACAAAGTCATGCAGCGCCGCCGGTTCGAGGCCGTGTTTTTGGGCGATAGCGGCCAGTTCCCGGGCGTTTTTTTCGGCCACAAATGCCTGGAAGCCGTCTTTTACCGCTTGCTCGGAGAGGCCCTTGCTGAAATCCAGGGCGTTAATATAGGCCTCCAGGTCTTCCTGCTTATCCATGAGGCCGGCATCCGACCGGATCATTTGGATGATCTGCCCGCGGGTCATTTTTTTCTTCGTGGGCGCACCCATGGCTTTGGAGATCAGCGCCATGATGTAGTCGTAGTCAATGAGGGCAGAGGCAAACAAGACGAATTCAAAATCCAGTTGTTGCACCTCCGGCGGGGCGCCGCCGCCTTCTTTTTGCTGGATGGCTTTGAGCCGTTTGGCGGTTTCCAGGTACGAACTCCGGAAGGAGCGCAGCTGGTCTTCCGGCAGGATGGATTCGATTTGCTCCTCTTGCGCTTCATTCAGATCGGTGTACTGGTCGAGCTGGGTCTTCAGGCGCTGCACCTCCTTGAAGCGGTTAATGAATTCGATGCGCGCCGAATCGCCTTTCAGGTTGTACACTTCTTTGGGTTCGCAGGCCAGGTTTTTGGTCGCCATAAATTTTTCCATGGCAGCCACGGCTTTTTCGTAGTTCCCGATCACTTTGGGGGCCGGTTCCACCAGCCAAATCTCCTTCGCTTCGCCGGATTTTTCGCCTGAAAACAGGGCGATGGCGGCGTCCACTTCGTTTTGCTGCTGCCGGAAATCGAGGATGTTGCCGTAGGGTTTGGTGTCGTTCAGGATGCGGTTGGTGCGGCTAAACGCCTGAATGAGGCCGTGGTGCTTCAGGTTTTTATCCACGTAGAGCGTATTCAGGTATTTGGAATCAAACCCGGTGAGCAGCATGTCCACCACGATGGTCAGGTCTATTTTGTGCTTATGCGGGTAGTCGGCATTGGTGTATTTGTGGTCCTTGATGCGCTGCTGCACGTCCTGATAGTAGAGGTCGAAGAAATCCAGGCGGTGGTTGGTCCCGTATTGCTTGTTATAATCCGCGATGATGGCTTTGAGCGCCTTCTTCTTTTCATCGGGCGCCACCTGATTGTCGGCTTTTTCCTGGGGCAGGTCTTCCTGGATCTGCTGCACGTCCTTGTTGCCCTCCGCCGGAGGGGAAAAGACGCAGGCCACATGTAGCGGCGCGAAGTTGCTGTCTTCTTTCTTCCGCCTGCCCTGTACTTCCTTGAACAAGTGGTAGTAGGCGATGGCGTCGTTGATAGACGCCGTGGCCAGAACGGCGTTGAAGCGGCGATGGTGCGTGGCGCCGTCGTGTTTGGCGAGGATGGCCTCCACCACCGCCTGCTGCGCAAGCGGCTCCCCGGGCTTGGGAAGATGGTTGCCCGCTGCCTTGAAGTAGTTCACATGGAATTTCAGCCCGTTCCGGTCTTCAATGGCATGCGTGATGGTATAGGCGTGGAGCAGCTTTTGGAACACGTCATCCGTCGTCACGTAGTAACCCTGTTGCCCGTCCACTTTGGCATAGGTGGCGTTTTTCTCAAAAATAGGCGTACCGGTGAAGCCGAAAAGCAGGGCATTGGGGAAAAAATCTTTAATCGCTTTGTGGTTGTCGCCAAACTGCGAACGGTGGCATTCGTCGAAGATGAAGATGATGCGCTTGTTTTTCAGCGGCTCCAGCCGGTCTTTGAAGGTAGGCTTGCCTTTTTCCGCCTTTTTTTGTTTCGCCTGCTGTTTTCATCCAGCGCCAACCCCAGTTTCTGGATGGTGGTGACGATCACTTTGTCGGCATAATCCTCGGAGAGCATACGCCGGACGAGGGCTTCGGTGTTGGTGTTTTCCTCGACGCAGCCTTCCTGAAACTTGTTGAACTCCTCTCGGGTTTGGCGGTCGAGGTCTTTGCGGTCCACCACAAACAGGCACTTTTCAATGTCCGGATTATCTTTCAGCAGCGTAGAGGCTTTGAAGGAGGTAAGCGTTTTGCCGCTGCCGGTGGTATGCCAGATATAGCCGTTGCCCCGGTTTTGGTGAATGCATTCCACAATGGCCTGCACGGCATAAATCTGATAGGGCCGCATGACCAGCAGCTTCTGTTCGCTGACTACCAGCACCATGTACCGGCTGATCATTTCGCTCAGGATGCATTTGGCGAGGAACTTATCCGCAAAGTCATCCAGGTGCGCGATCTTTTTATTGTCTTCCCCGGCAAATTGATAAACCGGCAAAAACTGCTCCTCGGCGTTAAAGCTGAAGTGTTTGTTGTGGTTATTGGCAAAGTAAAAGGTATTCGTGCGGTTGCTGACGATAAAAAGCTGGATGAAGCACAGCAGCGTATTGGCGTACCCATTCCCGGGATCGTTTTTGTAGTCGACAATTTGCTGCATGGCGCGGCGCGGGCTCACCTCAAGCGTCTTGAGCTCGATCTGCACCACCGGCGCCCCGTTGATCAGCAGGATCACATCGTAGCGGTGGTGGCTGTTGTTGGTGTTGATCCGCAGCTGATTGATGACCTCGAAGTCGTTCTTGCACCATTCCTTGATATTGACCAGGGTATATTGCAGCGGCGTCCCGTCTTCCCGCTGAAAGGTATTCCGTTCGCGCAGCGTTTTGGCTGCGGCAAAGACATCCGCGTTCACGATCTCATCGCGCAGGCGGGCAAACTCCGCATCCGTCAAAGTAACCCGGTTGAGCGCTTCGAATTTTTTCCGGAAGTTGCGCTCCAGCCCATCCCGGTCCCGGATGTCGGGCCGGTAGGTATATTTGAGATCGGTCAGTTTTTCGATCAGGAGTTTTTCTATTTCGCTTTCCTTGGTCATGGTTGAGGTTGCTTATGCAAGCTATTTCTCTATTTGCACCCCTTACAAAAAAAGGCCACAGCCGACCACGTTCTACGGTGTCTTCTGTAGCCTCTCTTTTTAACACCCTAATGTACGGCTTTTTCCCGTTTTGAACAAGGGGATTTCTTTTCCTGAGGAAGGGTGATATTTCTCAGGGGGGAAGGCGGCGGCGCGCTTCGGCTTTGGCCAAAACGGATTACAAATCCGTTCAACAATCGCGGATTGCAAATCCGCGCTACATCAAATGGGAAATCCGCGCGACCTTAACCCAAATCGAAACGGTCGGCGTATACCAGCCGGAAATTCCGTTTGTGCGACCGGACGGTCACGCCTTCGTCTGCTTTGCGGGCCTCCCATTCCTTCACGACAATCCGGACAGGCTTGCCCCCGGGATCGAATTCCCGGAGGTCGAGTTCAACCCGGCAAGTGCCATACATGTTCTGCACGTCTTCCTGACGGTAGTATCCCACGGTGCGGAAGCGCCGGTCGGGAATGTACACGTCCTCTCCCCGTATCGTTTGCCGGGTTTCTACCTCCACTTCGACCAGATTGATTACCCCCCGGGCCGGGACCATTGCCCGTTCTTTTTCGTTATGCGACGGGGGGTTTTTCAGATAGATCTCCGCAGGCGGAAAATCGTTCTCTTCTTTGGTTACGGGTCCATCCAATTGTACCCAAACCACCTTGCGGGTTTTCCAATCCTTGAGGTCAATCGCACACCGTTTTTCAGGAAGCAACTGGATAAACTCCGCTTCCCGTATGGGAGATACGTGAAGGTCGTGATCTACTTTTTCTGAGGTATCGATCTCCACCACGGGAGGTTTCCATGCATGCTGCAATCGCGGGCCATGGAACGTCAGCCTTTTATCCAGATTCGCGGTAAATTGCCTGAATCCTTCCGGGGAGCCCGGATCGTAGGCCACAATCCCGGAAATAGAATCGCCCTTTTCCAGCGAATACGGTTGGTACCGGGCCAACGCCAGCTTGATGAAGGGAAAATAGGTATTCGGCGGCGTGTCTACGTAGATGTCGGCATACCAAAGCTGGCGCTCGTAGTCGTAATGCACCGGATAAACTGCAGCGTCGAGGGTAATGAGCGGGGCGCCTTTTTCTTTGGGCGCCAGTTCCTCTACAGCCAGTCCTTTTACTTTCATTCCCGGCAGAGTAGCTGTTTCTTTAAAAACCTCCACGGCCGGATAGGCATTCAAGTTTTGCCCGGGACTGCTGATGGGGTCGTGCCCCCACTGGGTCCAGTATTTCTGGAATTTATCTTTAAACCAGTCGCCAGAATCAGCGGTCATAATCGGCCCATGGGGGTCAAACGATAGTTTCGAAGCATACTACGGCCAGCATTTCATCCTGCCCGGAGCTAAACCAGGGGCGCTTCAGGAATACCCGAAGGGCGCTGCCCACGCGCGTACGGGTGATCTGGCCAGCCTGGGGTCTGCTTTCCTCCCATGCCAGCAGCGGAATGACGTAGGCGACTTCCGGGGGAGCCGGGCGATGGCTGGACTTGATATGCGCTGAAAAAACGTCGCTGGACTTGGTAAGGGAAACCCCTGGTTTTTGACCAGAAGGCTTTATCGGTTGGGGGATGGCCTTGATGTTGGTTGGTTTCGCCGATTCCAAACGGGAAGTCGTCACATCGGCTGCACGTTCAGGCTTTGGAAGCAGCTGTAGGAAAAATTCCCGGTACCGGGTAGTGGCGACCAATTGAAATTCGACGACGTGGTGTTTGGTATCGTTCAGGGAGAGCTTAAACATGGGCAGCCCATCCTTGCCCGAATGGAGCTGCGTGTCCTCGTAATCCACATCTGCCTTTCCCCCATAGGTTTTGGGAAACTGCTTCCATTCGGGCGCCTGACCATCCTGCGCGGAATCCACAGGGTCTTTCCAGGAAGCAAAGAGGTCGGCTTGCATGGAGCTGTCGCCGTGTACGTCAAATTTCATGGAGAGGTAAGCGTGGGTGTCGCCTTCCAGGCGCTGTCCTTCCACTTCAAGAATCTGGGGTTTGCTGACCGGTTCCAATACGGCATGGGCCAAACGAAAATCCCGGGCAGGAGTAAACAGCCAATGCCCGCCTTTGCGCACCCGGTCGGCCATTGCCTCGGAGGAAGGGCGAACAGAGGGCTTGGCGTCAGCCCAGGCTTTCAACGACCGGCGGTCGCGCACGCAGAGCCGGGTGTATTCCTTCCACAGCGCCTTTCGTTCGGTTTCTTCCAAAGGTTCCTGATGAGGCGCAACAAGCTCTTCCTGGATCTCCTTCCACCATCCCATCATGTCCAGGGGATCTATCCCATCCGCCGAAGCGGAAAAATAGCTGCTCACCTGGACGGTCTCCATGGTCCCCTGCGGGATCTGAAATACGAATTGGTTTCGGGCAGTATCGATTTTTAAAGCAAAGGGGCTTCCGGCCTGCAACACCAGTGGGATGGGCTTTGGGCTATGCCATTGGCCCTGTTCGTGTTTATAAGGCAAAAGGCCCAACAATTTTCCATCTTTCCACACCGCGACTCCCGCAGCAAGGGGGTCGGGCCAGTAATCCAGCGCCAACTGGCCTTCC
Source organism: Haliscomenobacter sp. (assembly GCA_016707205.1). Lineage (GTDB taxonomy): Bacteria > Bacteroidota > Bacteroidia > Chitinophagales > Saprospiraceae > JADJPL01. Next base: position 181,028 of record JADJHZ010000003.1, read on the forward strand.
GTGAAGACGGGAAAGCGATCCGCGTTGGCAGTTTTTTCTTCTGGCAAACGCGTTGCCTTTTGCTTCACCGTTAGGGCTTCCGGCAATGTAAAGGCCGATCCCAGCGTGCTTTGGCCTTCTCTTTCACTCAGCAACCGGAAAAGCGCCTTTATTTCAGCTTCCGTCTTTTCATGCCCAATGCCGAAATCAAACTTTCGGTGTTTCTCCGCCATTTGTTGCTCTACTGCCGGGGGTAGTAGCCAGCGCGCCGGAATGGGGTCCGGATATTGGTTCTGCAAGTTCAAGGTTTTATCCCCGGTATTATTGGTCCGGACAGCCAAAAGCTCCAGGGATTCCCCATCGGTTTTTTTCGTTTTTAGCAAAGGAAAAGGACTTCCCACCGGCTCATAACGCTGAAAAGGAAAACGCAGCCGGGTGTCAGGCCCCCACGAAGTCGTATCGGTTGTTACGGGAAGGCTGTTTCCGGCAACGTCGACAGAGCGTATCCGCAGTTGGTACCAATGCCCATAGCGCTGCCGAGGCAGGCTCCCCTGGACCGCCGCAAAAACGGCGTCGATCAGACCAGGTCCAGATTCTTCCTCGACTTCCGCTTCTTCAAATGCCTCGCCGCCTTTCTTTGGTTGGACAGGGACAGGGGCTGCCACTTTATGGAAATTCCCTGTCTTCACCATGTCCGCCAAGGTATGCTCCTTTTTGGTGATCTTGTCTTCCAGATCCAGTTCCTTGCCGGGAGGGGGCACCGCCAGGCTCCATCCATTCCAGATAAACTGGACTTCCGAAGCGAACATCTCCGGTTCGGATTCCTCATTGGAGCGCCGGATCTTAAAGGTACCGCGTTTTATACCCTGGCGGGAGTCTGGCGAAGAAACGCCATAGGAATACTTGTCTTTGCTGATCTGCTTTTCCGTAACGCCCAACTGCAGGAAGCCCTCATCGATCCGGTTGAGCTCGGTTTGCTCTTCCTTTTTTACATAATACTGCCCGGTGCGGTGGTGGAGGGACAACCAGACAGGTTCTTTGCGGGACTCCTCCAGGATATCGATGCGGTAGCCTGCCTGCACATCTTCAGCAAAAAGGGACTCGGTCTGGGCTTTTTCAGGCAATTTCAAGACCCACTCGCGTAAGGTCTTTTGCCTTTGCAACCGCTTCTTCAACTGGCTGGCTATTCCGTTGACAGCTACCCGAACGCCATCGCTCCTTAGTACGGGAAGCGCGTTTTCCGGCTTCTCGAGTTCGCCGGTCCAAAATTGCTGCGCGAGCTGGTCTACCAGGTTTTTGGTTTTGATAGCGGCGCCATCGGGGTCAAATGGAATAAACGAGAACTTATCCTCGTTGCCCACCCGAAGCAACCCGCAATGAAGTAGTTGTTTATTCTCAGGGGACATCCGGAAATCGGGGACGGTCATATAGTTGCTCCAGAGGAATTCGTGCTGGTCCACCTGCCCCATTCGGGTATCCAATACCAACCGCATAGTTCCTTGCGGAGGGAAGTTCTTCTCTACCGGAATCCGAAAATCCAGCGCCAGCCCCAATGCGCGCATCACGACGGGGTATTCCTGCAGAAAGATCAATTGTTTGTGAAACTCGTATTCTTCGCTAAGCGACATGGCCTCATGGCCTACCACCTGGTGCGCAATATCGGTCGTTTCGTTAAACTGGGCGCCGGCCATAACCGGGGTTGAATATTCCGGTCCGCTGGCTTCGCCTGCTTCCTGCAAGCGGGCGCGCAGGCGGCGCACCTCATTCACGCGCATAGCAGGGCCCCTGCCCTTCCTCAACCTGCGCCCTTCGCGAATCCGGTTCAGGTCGAGCCGGCCCGACTGCCTATGTTGGGTTCTCAACGCATCCTCCAGTTCCTGAAGGGAAAAACGCGACATCAAATCAATGGCTTTCATATACTCCCACACCGGCGGTTTACGGTCGGGAGAAACCACGCCCAGGCGGCGGAACTGGGCCTTTAACGTATCCCGGATCGGACGAACCGGGTAGGAATTTATCCGCCGGTTGGACCGGTCCTTGATCTGAAAACTGGCAACCGGCACCACCGAAGGAAATACCTTCTTCCACAAATCGGGATAGATTTGGGACTGATCCCATTCCAGATCGTAGGATCGGCCGCCCGATACCTCCAGGCGGAACCGGCGATTGCCCTTGAGGAGGAATTTGGTCCAGTCTTTCGCAGGGTCGTCGAATTCCTCCAATTTGATGTGCCCTGGTTTGTCGTGCATTAGCCGGAAGGAGATAAATGCCGAGAGGAGGTAATAGGTTTTCTTGTCGACTTCCGCCATTCCATTGGGAAGCAGGGTCCATATAAGTTTAATTTGAGATGCCATGTCTGCTGGATTTTACCTCGAGAATTCATTTTATGCAAAAGCTTGGCATAGGCGATCCAATCCGCCTCATCAATCGATGTGGAAAACGTGGGCGCATCGCATTGGGAAATACTCCGGCTGGCGGTCACCTCTACCTCTCCGCTGAACAAAACCACATCCACCTTCACGATCACGGTAGCTTCCCCGTATAACGTGGAAAAATCACCGTCTGATTTGAAGCCCATGGCGAGGTGGAAGGTCAGGGTAGCGGAGATCAGGCGGATTACCCGGAGGTTGCCCTCGATATGCAGGTACGACTCGAATACCATGGACTGGCCGTCTCCGGTCAACTCGCAGGAGAAATAAAAACCTCCTACCGCCTTGATGCTGCCGCTGGCTACGCCGACGTTCAGCGCAAAGGAGGCGCCAAATTCCATGGCCGATTCGATTTGCTTTAGCCCGTCAGGACTAACCGTAAGCCCCAGATACCCGCCGCCGCCGTAAATCGCCACCGACATGGCAAAGGGGTCGTCGCGCTCGCAAAAACGGAAGTTGAACGTCAGCGGATCATACCCTATAAACGGCAGAGTAAGCAGGGCCTTTAGTTTAATGTTCCTCAGGCTGAAAATGCCAACGGTGGTGGCCGGAAGCGCCAGGTCGTATCCCACCTCCACCCGGTCGGGATAGACGTCGAGAATGGGCGGATCCACGAACCCTCCGGGGTCGATCACTTCCTGCAGCACGTTGACGAATTCCAGCGGTCCTACGAACGTGATCCCTTTAAAATCGCAAAAGACATCGAGTTTCTGGCCCGGCTTGGCGTAAAAGCCGATTTCTTCGAATTCCAGCTTGATGATCTGGAAAAGCTGAATGAAAAAGTCCCGAAGGGTTCCATCCAGCGTGATAGTTGGCTCGTCTTCGCCTTCCAGCTCTTTCTCTAACCGGACGGAAATGACCAAGCCCTTTTCCGGCGCGCTAAACCAGATCGTTCCATCCTCACTGCCAAAATCAGCGACCTTCGGCTTCCAGTCGTAATCGAGGATAATTTTCTTGCCCTTGACTGTCCGCAAAAGGGTCGGAGCAACATTGCCGACTTTCAAAATATCGGTGAGGTGGATTGCCCCGAATAATTTGGGAAGGAGATCCCCCATGTCTCCGAAGAAATCCGTTGGTTTCATTGTACCCCCGGACATCGGCGGCAATGCTCCGTCGAAGCTGCCCCCAATAGGGCCCAAGGTTTTGGACAACGCCGTGATATTGAGGTTAGGGGTGAGTATCCCGCCCGTCTTATCGCTGCCCGAGGCGCCGAAATCCAGGGGTAAGGATTCCACTAATTTGGCAAAGACCTTGCCCAAATTGCCGGTTTCTACATAGAAAGGAGCCACGTCAATGACAGCGCCCTGGCCTGTCAGCTCGTTGATCGCGGTGTGGTAGATCCGGGCCTCTTCCAATATGGGGAAAAACCGGGGGTTCCCGGAATTGGGGTTTCCAATGACGGAAAAGATCAGGCGCTTGGTCTCGAACGCCGTGCCTTCTGGTTTATCTGGATCTGGAGGGGCCAAAGCCATCATCTGGCTTCCCAGTTTGGCGTTCCGGAATTCTTCGCGGTTATACCCGCGAAAAGCATTGATGATCTGGCTCAAAATAACGGATCTGGATTGTTCCGCAATGTCCCGGTTCACAAACACCATAGGCAGGCGGAAGGTGACGACTCTGCCCTCCAGATCGGTAGCCGCTACCCGGAATGGGAAAAGCGCCCCCCCGGAATAGGCCCAAAAAGCGCCTTGATTGCCATCATCGCCTACTTCATAAAGCTGGTGTGCGCTAAGTGGCAAATCCAGCAAAGGCGTGCGTTTGGTCAGCAGTTCGGCTTGTTTGAATGGAATTTTTTCGGTCCCCGCCTGGCTGCCGAAAGAAGGATAGGTCTTGACCGGTTGTTTGACGACAATATAAAACCGTTGAAAATTCAGCGCCGCAGCGCCGTGCAAGGCGTCCTGAGCTTTGGCCAGGTTACCTCCATCGCGAATCTGCTTTTTAAAAACAGGATCCTTTTCGCTCATAACCCTCCGGGAAGTGACCTTGATCAGAGCCGCCTGATGCCCAAAGGGCATGAGGTAGCCGGCGTAAGCCACCTGGACGTAGTGATCCCGGCCCAGGGTGCTGCGGTGTACCCAGCGCAGGATGTCCAGCGGGGCCGGGCTGTTGAACGGCCATTCGCCTTCGAGGTCGAGATAAGCCCCTAACGCGCTAAGCAGAAGCAAATCGACTTTTAAGGTTTCCGGATAGTATTTTTTGCCGTTATCGTATTCCAGATCATAGTCGGACGTCAGGTGCACCAGTTTGTGCCGGTCGTTGGCGGAAAGGCTGGAGATAAAAGGCAATTTTTCCGGATTTGGGGAATCTTCAGATCCTGCCCTGCTTTCAGATGGATCGGGTTCCCTATCCACACGAATAAGCCGCCCGCTCTCCGGAGAAACAGGATCAGGCAGATGATCGACACTTTCATTGGCATCTTTGGCCCACAGGGCGCGGTAGTCAAGATCGAGGTATTTACGCTTGTTTCTTCCTGGATACTTTTCAACGGAGCGTGTATGCCATAATTCATAAACCTGCCTTCCGGAGGAAACTTCTGTTTTTTTTGCAAAGGGGAGCACTGCTTGTACAGGGTTTTCCACCCCAGCCGTTTTGTGCTCCCATCCCAATTTTTCATGCGGGGATAAGAACAGGCGGAAAGGCGCTTCGATGGCCGTATTAAAAGGCCGTGGCGTCCGGTAGCTGTCCTTTAGAAACAGTTCCGGATCGATGGCCACCACAGGAGGGATGACAAAACCTCCGGCCACCATATCGGCCAGGGTGTTCTCTTCTTTTTCTGCAGGCGCTATCGGCGCATCCACTGTTCTGGGAGGACGTTGTCCGGGAGGGGCAACTTCCGGCCTTCCCGGTTCTTCCTGTCCCTGATCCTTTAGGACTACGGCATCCAGCAAGTCTTTGGGGACCGCAAAATCTTTTTCGGCCGGTTTTTTGGGAATATTCCCCGGTTCGGTAATCGTGTCAAAGCGCCCTCTTGGGTGGATCATCATGGTGTAGGCCGACCAGTTGAGCAGCGCTTCCGCGTTATTTTCGATCTCTTGAACCTGTTCCGGAATGCGAAAAACCAGGCGGCTCAGCCCCGCCATGCGGTAGTCCAGGGGAAGATGGAAATCCGGACCGAATCTCGGAGAGGTAGAATTCTCCTGTACTACCTCCTCGGCAATACTTTGAGGCGGGAAATATACAGCCACAGCCGCATCTTTGTTGCCCACCCTTTTCAACGTATTCCGCTGCAAATCCCATTGAAAATTGAAAAAATGGAACAGCAGCAAGACCATGTCCTCGGTGCGGAGCAAAGGCAAAAGCACTTGATTGCCCGCCAGGGCAACAAAGGCGCCATCCCCGGAATCCAGCACCAGGGCTGGTTTCCCGTCTATGGTGTTTTCATTCACCCCCTCCCTTTCACCAGCAAACGCTGGCGCTTCGGGAATTGCATCGCTAACGGCTGAGATTGGACTATTGGATGGGACAATGCGCCGACATGCGGGGCAAACACTACCCGATTAATGGTATCCCCCTTGCCGGATAACTCAAAATCAGGCAGCCGCCCGGCGGTAGCCGGCTCCAGATCAAAGCGGTTTCCGTTAAGGATCAGGGGAATTGGCCCCGCCAAAGATCCAAATAAGGCAAATTCCGAATGGCCTCCCGAAAAGGAACGCGCAAAATGGAGGCGCGTTAAAGGAATCACCTGCCCTTCGCCAAGGTCCAAATCCGGAACAAACTGAGCGCCCGCAGCGCCTTCCACTGATTGCTGCTGGTAAAAGAACAAGGAATCCCCGCCTCGGGTGTCTTGCCCGGTTTCGATGAATATAGTGGAAAAAAGGGCGGAACTTACCGCAAGTTTATGCCCGCCAACTAATTCGGGCTCTAAAAGGTCATAAGCGCCGGCATCCGGGTGCAATTCCAGCAGGGTTTCTTTTTCCAACGCGACGCCGCTCAACGGCAATTGGGAATTTGGGGTATTCAACACCAGTGAAAGCCTTCTGCCTGAAAAGTCGCGGCCCTTATAGGTAAGCACGGCGCCGGGGTCGCCTTCAAACGAAAAGGACCAATCCGGATGGAAGGTTCCTTTCGCATGGGCCCCCAAACGCAACGCGCCGCAGCCTGCTTCTTTCAAAAAGGCAATTCCCTCCGGAACAGGCGCCGACAGGCTGGCTTCTCCTTTCAACCATTGTACAAAATCATCGCCATGAAATTGCCCAAAGGCGTCCCATGCGATATCAAGAGAATACCCTATAGCCTGTCTGCGAACCGATGCCTCGAACGCAGCGCTTACCCGGGTTCCCGGGAAAAAGGCTTGCCGTAAACGAATCCGGAGTTCCTCCGAAAGCCGCTCTACTTCCAACTGAGGCTGACCGCCAAACCAGCCTGTGGCAATGGTCCACAAAGGTTGACCCCGTATGCCGATGCGAACGATTCCCGGCCCTTCTTCCAGTTCAAATCCAGGAGATATCCACTTGCCCACGGTATTCGTAACTGGCTCAAAAACCAGAGAAGCTACCCCCATTAATCCCAGAAACCTCCGCCGGTCTATTGCCTGCTTCCGGCAAATCCAGGCGCCCCGCTCTTGCATAGGAGTAGCAGTCCTCCCCTGAAGGACTTTCCTCCGGAAATAGGGAAAATTGATCAAAGCCATGTCCTAATGCTTTTTTGGAATAAAAAGGCGAATCGCCAGCTCAGTGCCGGGGAATGCAAAAACAGACAGAGATTTTTAAAACGGGAAAGATGAAATCAGGGAAACTTCCCCAAGAAGAAAGCTGTTGGATTTCGTCCAGAGTTTAGAAAAAAAACAGCTAAAATCAAATGATATTAATCAATTGCAAAAATTCATACAATGATGTGACAATCAATGAAAAAACTACAGAATATTTATTCTATATTTTAACAAATTCCCAAATAAAGGCTTTTCGATGAAAACAAAAATGGGCGGGGCTTCCTGTTTAGCCCCGCCCATTGCCGGATTGAAAATCCGGCGAACACCCGCGGATTGAAAATCCGCGCTACATTACTTCTTCACCGCCCGGAAATTTCCATTCGGCTGGATGAACGTCACGGCGCTCGCTTTGCCGTCGGGGCCGATGTCAAAGCGGACGCTGAAGCCTTCCAGGACCTTGAATTTGAACTCGTGGTTGCCCAGCGGAACCATCTCGTAATCGGGCTGACGGGGACGAGCACCATCAGGGTTTCGCCGCGGAGGTAAGCTTTGGCAAGCACGCCGCCGAGGTCGTATTCGCCAAGGTATTTTTCCAGTTCGTTTTGGGCCATGGCCACGGCTTCCGCCTGGCGTTTAAAGACGATGTCCTTCACCCCGTCCTGGAGGCCCTGGAAGATGAAGGCGTCGATCTCCCCTTTGGCGTTGGTCTGGAAACGGAGGCGGAAGGGGTTGTCTTCACCGATAGCATCTGCTTCGGACAGATCGATCGGCCGGAAAATATCGTAGTGGTAATGCTCCAGCCAGAACGTCACGTGGGAGGAATGGAGGAAAAGGGAATCCTGCGCCGCCGCGAGCCGCAGCGCGCCATAACCCGGGTGTTCAAACAAGCCGGCATAATCCTTCAGCGCATGGGAAGGCTGGGTGTCTTTCTTGCGGGCCAGGCTGTCGGCCTGATTCTGTCCTGCGGCTGCCGTGCGGGCTTTATCCCGGGCGGTTTTGATCTGGGCATGCCAGTCGCGGTAGGGCAGCTTGAGCATCCGGTCGGAGATATAGTTGCGGATCATGCCGGGCAGTGGAGAGCCGTTCTGGTTGACGAGCACCACGATGCCGATGCTGTCGGTGGGATAAAACGCCGTGCTGGCGCTGAAGCCGTCGATATTGCCCCCGTGCTCCACCCGGTAGTGGCCCCGGTAGGAAGCCAGCATCCATCCCATGCCGTAGTTGGCGAAGAACGCGTCGGGGTTTTCCGGACTGGGCAGGCCAGCGTTGATCACCATCTGCGACGACATGGCCTGGCGCACATAGGATTCCGGAAGCACTTCTTTTCCCTGGTACTTGCCGCCGTAGATCCAGGTCGTCACCCAGGCAGCCATTTCCGCCGGGCTGGAGTAGATGGCGCCCGCCGGGCCCATCCCCTCAATCCGGTAATAGTCCATCGGATGGATCGCGTCTTTGTCGTCGGTGCGGTAGCCTTTAGCCAGATCGGCGTAGCTTCCTTTCCAGGGGGCAAAATTGGAGGTCTTCATGCCCAGAGGCCCGAAAATTTTGGAGGCGACGAGTTCCTCCCAGGTTTTGCCGTACAGCTTTTCGGCGATCACCCCCTGGAGCAGAAACATCCAGTTGTTGTATTGCCAGGCCTGGCGCCAGGGCGTCGAAGGCTCCATATACTGGATGCGCATCACAGAGCTGTCGCGGGTGGTCGGGTTGAGGTACCACGACAGGTCGTGCCGGGGGAGCCCGGTGCGGTGGCAGGTCAGGTCGCGCACCGTGACGTTTTGGGTCAGTTCCTCGTTGTAAAACTTGAACCCCGGCAGGTATTCCGTCACCGGCTTGTCGAAATCCAGTTTGCCTTCTCCCTGGAGCATGCCCAGCAGGGAAGAGGTAAACGCCTTGGAGCAGGAGCCTATGGCAAACAGGGTATTTGCGGTCACCGGCTGCTTGTTTTCGTAGTCTTTGTATCCAAATCCGGAAGCTAAAAACACCTTATCCTTCTCCACGACCACGATGCCTACCCCCGGCGCATGCCATTCCTTGAGCAAGCGGTTGACGAGCGTGTCGATCCCGGCCAGGCGCTGGTCTGCGGTTGCAGGCGCCGCTTTTTTGGCTCCTTTTTGAGCGGATACCGATACGCTGAGGAGGAATACCATCGAAAGGAAAAGAAAACGTCTCATGGCGGATTGTTTAGGTGGGAAAAGCGATTTTTCCTTGGAAAGATAAGAAATACCCGGTAATTATGCCTATTCCTAAACCATGGTTTGGCGCAGTCCAGCTTCCGTTTTGCCCCCGGCCTCGGGGTATGTTCTTTTTTTGCTCGCCCAAAAAAAGAACCAAAAAAAGGGCGCTCCTTCGCCCTACCGCTCCGGGCTGCGGAGGGCAATTCAGAGACAAGCCGTTAGTTATGAAAAATACTACAAGATTAGGCCCGAAGGATGGGGAACCGTGTCGCAAGGGTTTTGATCGCGTCTGTTATTAGAAAAAATGATGCTATTTTTTTATTAATTTTTCCAAAATTTAGGGGTCTTTCCTGTTCCCCCTCCTTCGGAGGGGGTTAGGGGGAGGCCATACAGCAACGACCTAAACTCAGGCCTGCTCCCGATTTTATTGCGTTGCTTCCTCGCCCTCCCCCTGGGAGGCGTTTTGAGATAGCTTTTACTAAACCACAACATCCCCACCACATGAAACAACTTAAAGAAAAAAAACCGGCTACCGTAGAAGAGCCCATCCTCCACCTCTCCCAACTCGACCCCGAGGGCATTTACACGTATGCCGATTACTTGCGCTGGCAATTCGAAGACCGGGTGGAATTAATCCGGGGACAGCTGATGAAAATGAGCCCGGCGCCTTCGTCTTCCCACCAGTCGGTTTCCGTTTCGCTTACCGGGCAATTTTGGCAATTTTTCAGGCAAAAACCCTGTCAGGTTTTTGCCGCCCCCTTCGACGTCCGGCTGCCGATCAGCAAGAAAAAAGGGCAAATTACGACGGTGGTGCAGCCCGACCTCTGCGTCATCTGCGACCCCGCCAAGATCGACGAAAAGGGATGCCTCGGCGCGCCCGACCTCATCGTCGAGATCCTTTCTCCGGGCAACAGCAAACGGGAAATGCGCATCAAATTCGACGTCTACCAGGAAGCCGGCGTGCGGGAGTACTGGATGGTACACCCCCTCGACCGGATGGTCATGGTGTACGTCCTCAACGAAAACGGCCGGTTTATCGGCCTGCAGCCCGTGACGGACGATACCGAACTGCGGGCCGCCATATTCCCGGATCTGGTCATCGACCTGAAGGAGGTGTTTGCCTGATCAGGCAGCCTTATCCTCTTCCTTTTTTTCCGCCACCACAAACGCCAGCGGGATGCTGCCCTGCACTTTTTCGGCAAAAGCGATCCGGTACCCACAGGATTCCACCCATTGGCAGAATTGGCCATACGACCACCGGTGGCGGGCCTTGAACCCGGCCAGACCCATAAGGTGCGACAGGAAGTGCGTTCGGATATCCTCGCCGTGGCAGAACGTCGGAACGATGATCCGGCCTCCCGGGGCCAGCACCCTGCCCATCTCCTGCAAGGCTTGTTCGGGGTAAAAAAGCAGGTGCAGCACGTTCGAGGCGATCACCACATCAAACGCGCCCGGGTCAAACCGGAGATCGCAGATATCCTGCACGCTGAACCGGACGTTGGCCGTCTGCATCCGTTCCTGTTTTTCCTGAGCAACGCGAATCATTTCCGGCGCCAGGTCGACCGCCTCCACCTCCTTCACCTGACCGGCTATCGCCAGGGCGATCAACCCCGTGCCGGTGGCGACTTCGAGTACCCGGTCTTCCGGGTGGACGTGCTGGTGCAGCAACTCAAATAAGCGGGCATAGGAATCCCTCAGCGTACGCGCGATAAACCGGTCGTACCGGCCGGCAAACTGTTGCCAGAAGCGTTGTTCGATGTCCGTTCTTGAAGCCATATATCTATTTTTTAATCCAAATCGTTTGCTCAATCTCTTCCTTTCACAACATAAACGTCAGCTCCATCCTGCACCCCTTCCCCGGAGAGGAGAAAACTCGGATATCGCCGCCGTGGAGGTGCATAATCTGCCTCGACAGGCTCAGCCAATCCCGGAACCTTCTTTCTTCGTGGAAAAAAACGGCATAAACACCTTTTCCAGGTAGTCGGAAGGAATTCCGGGGCCGGTATCCGAAACCGTAATAACCGGCAGACCGCTACGCATACCAGCACTTACGGCGATCGATGGCTCCGGCGCCCCGTCCAGCGCTTCACAGGCATTTTTGATCAGGTTGATCAGCACCATTTCGATTTGGGAGGGGTCGAGCAGGATGGTAAGGTCAATGGGGCGAATATCCTGCTCCAGGCGTATACCCTTCTCCTGAAACCGCTCCTGAAACAGCGTCAGCACCCGGTGGAGCATGGGCGCCACCGCTGTGAGTTGTATCGCCGGCTGCGGAATCGACGTAAACTCCCGGTATGCCTGCACAAATTGCATGATCCCCCGGCCACGCTGTTCAATGGTATCCAGAGCCAGGTTCAGGTCGGCAACCGGCCCTTCCAAAGCCCCCGACGAGGGCAAATCCTGGTTCACAATCTCCCGCATGGTGCCTGCCAGGGAAACAATGGGCGTTACCGAGTTCATGATCTCGTGGCGCAGGACGCGGGTCAGGTTTTGCCAGGCCTCCTGCTCGTTTTGCTGGAGCTCCGATTGAATGTTTTGCAGCGAAACCAACCAGATGGTTCTGCCTCGCACCTTTGTGGTCAGGGCATGGATGAGCAGCCGGCTTCCATCGGACGACGTATGCAGAAATTTTTTGCGCTGTGTTCCGGGTTCCAGCAACCGGAGCAACGAGGCATGCGGGGTGTCCGACAGCTCCGCCAGGTTTTTAAGCCGGTAGATCCCTAACAGCCGCAAGGCCTCCCGGTTGATCAGCTCAATGCCCCCGGCCGTGTCCATCGAGAATATGCCCACCCGCACATGCTGAACAAGGGTACGGATAAAATGCAGGTTGGCTTCATTTTCCTCCCGAACCTGCCGGAAAGCCTCCAGCACCTGGTTCATTTGGCGGTTTAAGCCGGCAAACGAAGCGCCCAAGTTTTCGTCTGAACGGAATTTGATGGCAAAATCCTGGAACCGCACCGATTCAAAAAAACGAATGAGCTTCCGGTTTATCCTCGTCACGTAAAGGTACAGCGACCGGACCAGCGGAATATTCACCCCCGCGATCAACACCCAAAACCAGGCGCCAGGATAGAAAGGCCGCAGATACACCAACCCCAGGTTGACCATAACCAGCACCCCAACCCGCAGGACCAGGCCGGTAGAGAAATGAAGGTAGCGGCGGCGGAACAGTTCAAGGTTCAAAGCGTAAGGATTGAAGGCGTAAGGCGTAAGGCATAGGGTTCGGAGGGCCGACAGCAATAGCGGCTCTGCCTGAAAATTACATCGTTACATCGTTACATCGTTACATCGTTACATCGCTACATCGCAACCTCGCAACCTCGCTACATCCTCAATTCTCAATCCCGTATTTTTCCATCCTACGGTAAAGGGCGGCGCGGCTCAGGCCCAGGGCCTTGGCCGTTTCGGAAATATTGCCGTAATGCGCCCGGAGGGTTTTGATGATTTGGGACCGCTCCAGTTCCCAGAGGTGGGACGAGTGCTGGGTCTCCGGACCGTCTGATTCGGGAAAAGGAAAATCCGCTGGTTGCAACATTCCGTCGGAGGAAAGGATCACGGCGCGCTCCAGGGTATGCTGAAGTTCCCGAATATTTCCCGGCCAGGGATACCGGGTAAGGCGGCGCTCCAGCTCAGGGGAAAGCTTGCTTGCCGGGCGGGCATACTTTTTGGCAAACCGATCCAGGAAAAAAAGAGCCAGCGGAACAATATCCTCCTGCCGTTCGCGTAAGGCGGGCAAAGCGAGTTCGATGGTATTGATGCGGTATAATAAATCCTGGCGAAAACGTTTTTCAGCCGTCCATTGTCCGAGCGGCTGGTTGCTGGCGCAAATCAGCCGAACGTCCGCAGGCCTGGGCTGGTTGGAGCCAACGGGCGTCACCCGGCGCTGCTGCAAAACGGACAGCAATTTAGCCTGGGCCATAAGACTGAGGTTACTGATCTCGTCCAGAAAAAGCGTGCCACCGTGGGCCTTCAAACCGGCCCTTCCGATCGGCTCGGGCATCGGTAAACGCGCCCTTCACGTGCCCGAAGAGCTCGCTCTCGAGCAAGGATTCCGGGACCGCCCCCAAATCCACTTCCACGTAAGGCCCCTGATTTCGCAACGATTTCCGGTGAATTTGCTCTGCCAGCAAGGTTTTCCCTGTTCCGCTTTCCCCCAGGATCAGGATATTGGCATCCGTCGCAGCGACCCGGTCTACCTGGGATTCCAATTGCTGCATTCTGGCATTCGCGGTTGCCGGCAATGCCAGCAAAGAGGACTTGCCCGCTTTATCCCCCGCGGCAGGGCTGGAGTGACGGTCTTTCCGATGGTCCAGGGCAGCCCGAAGCGTGGCAACAAACCGGTCGTTCTCCCAGGGCTTCAGCACAAAGTCGGCCGCTCCGGATTTGATCGCCCGGACGGCAAGATCGATATCCCCGTAAGCCGTAAGGAATACCACCGCCATGTTGGGGTCGGTCTCCAGGATGCGCTGAAGCCAGTAAAATCCATCCTCTCCCTGGCTGAGATCCCGCTGAAAATTCATGTCCAGCACCACCAGATCAAAATGCCTGCTGCCCAGCAAAAAAGGAATTTGGCGCGGATCCTTTTCGATATCCACCTGATGAAAATAGCGCTTCAGCAACAGGTACAACCCGTTGAGAATACTCGCGTCATCGTCTACGATCAGGATTTTTGAAGGGTTCAACGGTTACAGTTCAAGATTCATCGGTTAAGGTTCGGGGAGCACCGCATTTCGTCCATTTCCGAACACCCATTGTCCGGTTTCGAACACGAATAAACTAAAAAAAACATGCAATACATTGACTTTTAAATACTTATTTTTTTGGCATAGCGATTGCACGATTTCTATACAGATGCATGCCATGAGATCTTCCACCTATGGCAGCAGAAAAAAAACCGACATGGATAGAAAGATCGAAAAAAAATATTGGACTCCGGGGAAAATCTTCCTGGTAGCCGCAGGCGCTATCGCTCTGGTTTTACTGGGGTATTCATTTTTGAAAGCAAAAAAAAGCACGCTGAACGCGGACGCGGACAAGATGGTTATTTCCGAGGTGACCGAAGGAACCTTTGACGAATATATTCCGGTAACCGGCGCCGTTCAACCCCTTAAGACCATTCGCCTGGACGCCATCGTAGGAGGGTATGTGACGGAAAAACTGGCCGAGGGAGGAACGATGGTCCGGGAAGGCCAAACCCTGCTTCGGCTCGAAAATCAGCAACTTAAGCTCAACTTCCTCCAGTCCGAAACCGAAGCCAGCCGTCTGGTGAACGACCTCCAAAGCACCCGGCAGCGCCTGAAGGTGGAACGTTTTGAAGGCCGGAAACTGCTTTCCGATCTCGATTTCCAGATCGAGCAGGCCAAAGATTGGTACGACCGAAACCGCAAGCTTTTCGAAGACGACGTGATCCCGGAGCAGGATTTCCTCCGGTACAAAAGAGACTACGAAAAGCTCGCCAGCCAGCGCGTCATCGAACTGGAATCTCAAAAATACCAGGAGGAAAACGCCATCCTGCAGATCAAACAACTGGAAGGAACCCTGGAACGCACCCAGAAAAACGTCGCCCTCTGGCGCCAAACCCTTGAAAATCTCGAGGTCAAGGCCCCGGTGGAGGGCCTGCTCTCGTCGATTGAAGTCGAAGTAGGCTCCAATATCAACCAGGGGCAAAACATCGGCCAGATCGACGATCTCAAGGGGTTCAAAGTGCGCGCAGGCATCGATGAATACTATATCACCAAAGTATTCACCGGTTTGAAAGGCATTTTCGAATTCAACGGAAAAGAATACCCGATGCACATTCAAAAAGTGTACCCCGAGGTGCGCAGCGGAAGGTTTGAAGCGGATCTCGCCTTCGCCCGCGACACCCCTTCCGAGATCAAACGCGGTCAAACCGTCAGCATCCGGCTGGAGCTTGGCCAGCCCGCTAAAGCCCTGCTCCTGCCTGTCGGCGGATTCTTCTCCAGCACCGGCGGCGCCTGGGTCTATGCCCTGGATCCAAACGGCCAAACCGCAAGCAAACGAACGATTCTCCTGGGAAGGAAAAACCCCAGCTTTTTAGAAGTCCTCGAAGGCCTCCAACCCGGCGACCGCGTCATCACGTCTTCCTACGACTCTTTCGGCGAAGTGGAAAAACTGGTGTTGAAGCAAAAATAACGGGAGACGGGAGACGGAACCTGCTGAACATTCGGAATTTCCCAAAAAAACGGGTCTATGTATCTTAAAAATGACTACCCCTACCTCATAAATGGTGGAAGCTATCTCAAAACCCTTTCCAGGATGTGGGCGGCATTCCTTAACCCCATGGCAAAAGCAGACGAAGCACTTTCCCCTTTGAAGGGAGTTAGGGGGATGAAACTTCCGGGATGCTAGGGAAAGGTTTCATCCCCCCGGCCCCCTTCAAAGGGGGAAAACGCCATATGCTATGGTTTTGAGATGGCTTCAAAACAGAAAACCGCGCACCGTACTTCGTAAATCGTACTTCGTAAATCGTGCCTCAAAAAAACCATTCTACATGATAACAACAGAAAATCTTCAAAAAGTCTTCACCACCGAGGAAGTAGAAACCACTGCCCTCAACGGCATCACCCTGGAAATCCGGGACGGGGAATTCGTTGCGGTCATGGGGCCGTCCGGTTGCGGAAAAACCACGTTGCTCAACATTCTGGGGCTATTGGACACTCCAAGCCAGGGAGCTTATCATTTCTTCGGCAAAGAGGTGTCCAAACTGCCCGAACGGGGGCGCACCGACCTCCGGAAGGGGAACATCGGCTTCGTTTTTCAAAGTTTTAATTTGATTGACGAATTGACCGTTTTTGAAAACGTAGAACTCCCGCTACTCTATTTAAAAGTGCCTGCTGCCGAACGCAAGCAGCGCGTGGAAGCGGCACTGGAGCGAATGAACATGATGCACCGCCGCAACCATTTCCCACAGCAGCTTTCCGGTGGGCAGCAGCAGCGCGCAGCCATTGCCCGGGCGGTAATCGCCAAACCCCGGATGATTCTCGCCGACGAACCTACCGGCAACCTCGACTCCAGCAACGGCGAGCAGGTCATGGCGTTGCTCCAGGAACTGAACAACGAAGGAACGACCATCATCATGGTGACGCACTCCCCCCACGACGCCGGGTTTGCCCACCGGATAATCCAATTATTCGATGGTAAAGTCCTTTCCGAAAGCGCTCCTGTCTAACCGTATACCCTACTGGACATGTTCATTTTCCAGGCATCCAGACCTTCCAGGTTTGCGAAACGTCTCGTTCCCAAAATGTCCACTAATGCACTAATCCTAACATCAAGCCATCACCCGGCAAAATAAAAACCTTATGTGGAAAAATTACCTGACCATTGCGGTTCGCAATCTGGTCAAAAACAAAATCTACAGTTTGATCAATATCGCCGGGCTGGGCCTGGGATTAGCCGCCTGTATGCTCATCCTGCTCTGGGTCACCGACGAATTAAGCTTCGACCGGTGGAACGAGAAAGCCGGACAAATATACAGGGCGGAGGTCAGCGCCTCCTTTGGCGGGAAATCCTTTCAGGGCGCCGTAAGCCCCGGCCCGATGGCGCAAGCGTTAATCTCCGATTTTCCTGAAGTAGAGGCCGTTGCCCGCTTCTGGAACATGGGGACGGCCCTGGTCCGAACCGGCGCCGAAACCTTCAAGGAATCTGGCGTCGTCTTTGCGGATTCCACCCTGTTCGATGTATTTAGCCTGCGCATGGTTCAGGGGGACCCGGAAACCGCTCTGGCTGTGCCGGATGGGGTCGTCCTTACCGAAACCATGGCCCGGAAGTACTTTCCCGGCAAAAACCCGGTCGGCCAAACCCTCCTGTTCGATGGAGAACGCCCAATGCGGGTAACCGGAGTGATCGAAGATATTCCCCAAAATACGCATTTTACGATCAATATGATCCGAAGCCTCTCCGGAGAGGAATACTCCAGGGATCCCAACTGGCTGAGCAACAACTTCCTCACCTATCTGGTGCTGAGAGCCGGGACAAGCTATTCAGCTTTTGAAAAAAAGATGAACGCGCATCTGCTTAAAACCTATGTCGGCCCCCAGGCCGAACAGGTACTCGGGCAGTCTATGGATGCGCTACTCAAAGCAGGCACCTATATCAAGTTCAATTTGACGCCGCTTACCCGCATCCACCTGCATTCCAATAAGGTTGCCGAGCTGGGCCCCAACGGCAACGCCCAATACGTCTGGATCTTCAGTTTGGCGGCGTTCTTTATCCTGACCATCGCAGTAGTGAATTTTATCAACCTGGCTACTGCCCGTTCAGCCCTGCGGGCAAAGGAAATAGGCATCCGCAAGGTGGTGGGCTCCCAACGCCACGCATTGATCCAGCAATTTCTAGGAGAGTCGGTGCTGATGGTCCTGCTGGCAACGGTTTTTGCCCTGCTGCTTGCACAACTCCTGATGCCTGCATATAACCAGATCACCGGAAAAACCATGAATCTGCCGGCGGGCTCCTGGCAGTTCTGGGCTGCGCTGTCGGCCAGTGTCGCTGTCACCGGGTTGGCTGCAGGAATCTATCCGGCCTTCTTTTTATCGAGGTTTCAGCCCATCCTCGTCCTTAAAGGGCGGTTTTCGGATTCGCTGAAAGGCCGCAGGCTTAGAAGCGCGCTGGTTGTATTTCAGTTTTTTATCGCCTGCACCCTGATCTTTTGTTCTATTGTGATCCGGCAACAGATTGCTTATATCCAGAATAAACAGCTCGGATTTGACAGAAACCAGGTCATCGTAATCAACGACGCTTATGCTTTGGACGCCAACATAGAGGTATTCAAAGAGCAGGTAAAATCGATGCCCAACGTCATCAATGCTACCGTATCCGGGTTTCTCCCCGTCACATCCAGCCGGTCGGACAGCCCGATTTGCAAGGTCCCCGAAGTACGCCAGGATCAATGCGTACTAAGTCAGCACTGGAGAGTCGACGACCAGTATATTCCTACCCTGGGAATGGAAATAACCAGAGGGAGAAATTTTGACGCCGGCCGGCCTGCCGATTCCCTGGCAGTCATCCTGAACGAGCGCGCAGCCCAAATGCTGTTTCCGGATAAAGACCCTTTAGGCCAGGATGTTTACAGCGCGGAGACCTTTGATCAGGCAGGGGATATGGTGACGCTCCCTTTCAAGGTGATTGGCGTCGTCAAGGACTTCAACTACGAATCCCTGCGCGATCAGGTATCCCCGCTGACCCTGTTTTTGCGCCCGAACTCCAATCATGTCAGCATTCGGGTAAATGGGAAAAACCTGCCGGCGACGATTGCCCGCCTGGAAAAATACTGGAAGGACCTGGCGCCGGGAGTCCCTTTCTCGTTCGAGTTTTTGGATACCCGGTTTGATGCGATGTACCGCACCGAAATCCGCGTAGGGCAGATCTCCAACATCTTCTCTTTCCTGAGTATTCTTATTGCGTGCCTGGGTCTGTTTGGTCTGGCTACATTCACTGCCGAAAGGCGCACAAAGGAAATTGGCATTCGCAAAGTCATGGGCGCCAGCACAGGCAGCGTGGTGCTGCTGCTCTCCCGCGACCTGTTGCGCCTGGTCCTCATTTCCCTGATTTTTGCTATCCCGGTATCCTGGTGGGCAATGAACGCCTGGCTCAAAAACTTCGCTTACCACATCGAGGTGCAATGGTGGGTACTCCTTGCCGTTAGCGCCCTGGCCGTCGCTGTCGCTTTCCTGACTGTCAGCATTCAAGGCCTAAGGGCCGCCCTGATGGATCCGGTAAAGTCTCTCAGGACGGAATGAGCAATAGGGAAAAGTTACGTATGGCTTAATTGATCTTCTCCACAAATACCTGCTGCATGCGCTTGGAATCGTTGAGCATTTTAAAAAAAGGCGCCAGATAGGCTTCGGTTTCTTTGGCAGCGCGGGGACTAAGCGGCGTTAAGTCCCGGCAAGCCTGTTGGAATGGAGTGGTCAACCCGAGAAAGTTTTCCACAACCTGCCGAATGGTTTCCGGATCGAACGCATCGCCTTTGTGATACCTTTGCGCGACATCCTGGATAGGAAGCGTTTCATTGGGCTGCGCGTAATCCGTTGCCACCAGGCCGGAATAATCAAAGTCGTAAGGGATGGCGATCAGTTTGGTCCGTTCGGGCGCCTTGATCGTCGCCATGTTGTGCCGGTTGGCCAGGTTCCAGTCGGTGTTCCCGATCATGTACTGGAAGACTTCCATTTGAGCGAGGTGATCGGGTTCGACAAAAACGCCATAGGTGAGTTTCCGTTCGATCACCTGAGCGCCCAGGCGGGCGCAGAGCTCGGCTTCCGGCTCGATCAGGATGGCGTACAATTCAGTGGACTGCCCTTCCCGGTCCACGTCGAGGTACGTAATTTTAGCCAGCTTCACCCGGAAACTATACGGAGAAATCAGGTTGTACAGCCGGTAGCCCAGGTATTCTTTGAATAGGTACAGGTTATTTATTTCTCCCGGGCGGCAACTATTGGCCAGCTTGATCTCGTGAAACGGCGCATAGCCTGCCTGGGTAAGGAGCGATTTGCTGAATTTCATTTTCAACGGAGGAAAATAGCACACTTCTTTGCGCCGGTTGCCCCGGGCCCTGATCTGAAGTTCGTGCTGCACCGGCTGTCCATCCCCCCCGGTATACCGGAGCGTCGCTTTCTTGAGTTCTTCCAACCCTTTTTTCTGAATGATATTGCGAAAAGGGGTTTCGATGGTCAGCTCCACCACCTCCTCCGGGCGCTCGTACAGTTCCTGGAAGACCGTCTTGCCCAAACGCAAGGTGTCCTGAGCCCCGGTTTTAGCGGAAAGGACTACGAAAAAACAAAGCGCGAACAGGGTCAGGTTGTTTTTCATCGACGGGAATTTGAGCGCTGAAATAGGCTTCCAAGATAGTTTGAAAATAAAGAATCCGCGTTTAAAACGATCTCAATCCTGGGGGATACCCGGCAATCACTCCACCCGCACCCTGGCCCACACCGGCAAATGGTCGGAAGGGAGCCTTCCGCTCCAGGAGTCGGACAGGATGGCGTGTTTCAGGACCGACACCCCGTTTTTCACCAGCACGTAATCGATGCGCTGACCGGGCATACCCGGAAAAAGGAAGGCGTTGGTCCACGTACCCGTAGGGCCGTGGTGCGGCATTTGGGACACGAAGTACCCATCGGTAAGCCGGTGCGGATTGCCTGGGTCGGTGACGATCCGGATGGGGGCGTCGGTAGGTTGGGCGTTAAAGTCACCCGTAACCACCACCGGCATGACGCCGGCAATCTCCAGGACTTTATTCAGCAACAGCCTGGCGCTTTCCTCCCGCGCCTGTTTTCCCATGTGGTCGAAATGGGTATTGAAGTGAAAAAAGACCTTTCCCGTAGATTTGTCCCGGAACTTGCCCCAGGTGACGATGCGGGGCAGGGCGGCATCCCAGCCCTTTTTGCCGGCCTCGTCCGGATGTTCCGACAGCCAGAAGGTGCTGCTTTCCAGCAACTCCAGCCGGTCGGTGCGGTAGAGGATCGCCGAGAATTCATTGTCGGGGTTGGGGGTTGTGGTGCCGTCGGTGCGGCAAACCCCCGTCCAGGCAAAAGGCGGCAGCAGCTTGCTGAGGTCGTCCAACTGGCTGCGGAAGGCTTCCTGCACCCCCACCAGATCGGCTTCGTAAAAGCGGATCATACTGGCCGCCATGTCCTTGCGGTTCGGCCAATAGTTAAACCCGTCGTCCGGATTGGGCATACGGATGTTGAACGACATGACGTTCAGGCCTTCGCCCTGGCCAAAGAGCGAAAGGGGCGAAAGAAGCCAAAAGGCGAAAAGGCAGCAATGGAACGGGCGCATGGGCAGGATTTTAGGTTGAAAATAGTGCTTTTTCCCGGCAGAGCAAAGCCAGCAACACAGGTGCGTAGGTGTCCCCGCCTTTCCGGCGCAGACCAGCCTGCCGTACATGCCTTTACCGCATTTATTCCCTACCTTTGGCCGGTCAAAAATCCTTGGTCTATGCCTTTCGATCTCCTCATCTGCGACCTCGACGGCACGCTCGTCGATTCGAAACACGATTTGATGGCCGCGCTCAACCATGCGCTCGGCCATTTGGGACAGCCCCTGGTCGACGTAGAGGATGTCCCGGGGCTGTTGGGCAGCGGACTGCTCTCTTTGCTCAAGTCGGTCACAAGTACCGACGACCCGGAACTACTCGACCATGCCCGCCACCTGTTCAATGCCTACTACCGCGAACACGTGGCCGACCTGACGCGCTGCTACCCCGGCGTCCGGGAAACGCTGGCAGCGCTACCGGGCATCAAAAAGGCTGTTTACAGCAATAAGCCCCACTCTTTTACGGAAGCCGTCGTGGAAGCGGTAGGACTGGCGCCCTTTTTCAACATCATCCTTGGCGCCCAGCCGGAGGTGATGCCCCTGAAGCCGGACCCAGCCGGCATCCGCCACCTGCTGTCTACCCTCCAGATCGCCCCCGAACGCGCCCTCATGGTCGGCGATTCCACGCACGATCTGGAAGCAGCCCGCGCAGCCGGCGTACGCGCCTGCGCAGTCACCTACGGGTACCGGCCCGCAGAGGCGCTGCGCGCCCACCAGCCGGAATTTGTAATCGATGGGTTTGGCGAGTTGATGGGGATATTTGGGAAAGAGGCAGAATAAAAACTACTGCTGTGGAAAGGTTTCATCCCCGGCCCCCTTCAAAGGGGGACATCGCTTTGCCTTGAATATTGAACCCTAAACATGACCGGTTGTCCCCCCTACGCTCTTTAAAGGGAGACATCGCTTTGCCTTGAACTTTGAACATTGAACCTTAAACGCCCAAACGCCTAAACGCCCAAATGCCTCAACGCCTTAACCCCTCAACGCCTAAACCCCCAACCTCCACCACCAAATCATCCTGTTCCACCAGGGTTTTTTCCTTAAGGTAGATGGCTTTTACGATACCCGCAGCCGGGGCGGTGATGGTCGATTCCATTTTCATGGCTTCGATGACAAACAGCGGAGCGCCGGATTCTACCTGCTGGCCTTCCTTTACCAGAATGCGGGCGAGGCTGCCCTGGAGGGGCGATCCGATCTCCAAGGGGCCCTGGGCCTTCCGATGCACGGCCACCTTCGTCTGGATACGATGATCCCGCACGGGTACCGAACGGGTTTGCCCGTTGAGTTGGAAGAGCACCAGCCGGTTGCCGGTTTCGTCCGGCTCCGACAGGTTGAGGTATTTGATGAGGATGTTTTTCCCGCGATCGAGTTGCACGATAATCTCTTCGTTGTGCTCCAGGCCGTAGAAAAAAGCGAGGGTTGGCAACTGGCCTACCGTGCCGTACTGGCGGTAATGCTCCCGGTATTCCCGGTATACCTTTGGGTAGAGCTGGTAGGACAAGAAATCGGTTAAACCCAGTTGCGCCCCGAATTCCGAGCGGAATTCAGGCAGTGCCTTTTCGAAATCCAGGGGAGGCAGGTGGTCCTCCGGCGCATCCGTGAAGGGTTGTTCTCCTTTGAGGATAATGCGCTGGATTTCCACAGGGAAACCGCCCGGCGTTTGTCCCAATTCGCCCCGCATCAGGGCTTTGACGCTGTCCGGGAAGGCCAGGTTCTGGCCCCGCTCCAGGATGTCCTCCTTGCTGAGATGGTTGGCGGTCATAAACAGGGCCATATCGCCGACCACCTTGGAAGAAGGCGTCACTTTGACGATATCGCCAAACAGGTCGTTGGCAACTCGGAAGTTTTTCTTCACGAGTTCGAACCGGTCCTCCAGCCCCAGGGCCCTCGCCTGTGGGCGCAGGTTGGAGTATTGGCCTCCCGGGATCTCGTGTTCGTATACGTCAGCAGTGCCGGCTTTCAGCTCGCTTTCGAACGGATAATAAAACCGCCTGACCGCCTCCCAGTAATTGGAAAACGCGTTCAGCGACTCCAGATCCACCGGCATTTCCCGGGCATGCCCCTGCATCAGGGCCACAAATGCGTTGAAATTGGGTTGGGACGTTAGCCCCGACATGGAGGCCAGGGCCAGGTCGATCACATCCACTCCGGCTTCTACGGCCTTCATATACGTCGCTGCCTGGATGGAGGCCGTGTCGTGGGTGTGCAGATGGATCGGCATATCGACGGTTTCCTTGAGCCTGGAGACAAGCAGTTCGGCGGCATAGGGTTTGAGGAGGCCGGCCATATCTTTGATCGCCAAAATATGGGCGCCCTCGTCTTCCAGCCTCCTGGCCAGGTCGAGGTAATACTGCAGGTTGTACTTGGGCCTGGAGGAGTCCATGATGTCGCCGGTATAGCAAATACAGGCTTCGGCCAAAGCGGGCGTGCGTTCCCGCACGGCGCGTATGCTGGCCCGCATGGAATCGACGTAATTCAGCGAGTCGAAGATCCGGAACAAATCGATGCCGGTTTCTGCCGCCTGTTCGATGAAGGTTTCGATCAGGTTTTTGGGATACGCGGTATACCCGACCGCGTTGGACCCCCGCAGGAGCATCTGGAAGAGCGTATTCGGGATTGCCTTTCGCAGCATCGCAAGCCGCTGCCAGGGACATTCCTTCAAAAAGCGCAGGGCGACGTCGAACGTCGCTCCGCCCCAAACTTCCATGGAAAACAAGTCGCCTCCATGGCGTTTGCCGAAACTTTCAGCTACCCGGACCAGATCGTACGTGCGCACCCGGGTGGCCAGGAGCGACTGGTGGGCGTCGCGGAAGGTCGTGTCGGTATACTGAATGCGGGGTTCGGCCTTAAGCCACTGCACAAAGGCCTCGCGGCCGTCGCACAGCAGGCGGTCGCGGGTGCCTTCCGGAAACGCGGCGTGCCGGTCGCAGGGCGGAACGGCCGGGGAAAGAAAACGGCATTCGGGTCGCGTTTCGGCACATCCGGATGTCCGTTGACGATCACATCCGCCAGGTAGCGCAACATTTTGGTGCCCCTGTCCTGCCAGTCGGGCGGCGTCAGCAACCGCGGGTTGTCCTTGATGAAATTAACCGTCGCTGCTCCATTTTGGAAGGTCTCGTTTTGAAGCAGGTTGAGCAGGAACCCGATATTGGTTTTCACCCCTCTGATCCGGAATTCCCTCAAGGCGCGGTGCATGCGGTTGGCCGTGCCGGGAAGGGTGCGCCCCCAGGCGGTCACCTTGACCAGCAGACTGTCGAAGAAGGGGGAAATTTTTGCCCCGGCATAGGCGCTGCCGGCGTCCAGGCGAATCCCCATGCCCCCGGCGCTGCGGTAGGCGATCAGGGTGCCGTAGTCGGGTTTGAACTCGTTCGAAGGGTCTTCCGTAGTGATCCGGCATTGGATGGCCACCCCGGACACCTCCACCGACTCCTGGGAGGGAATGCCGATTTCCGGGTCAGACAAACTATAGCCCATAGCGATCAGGAGCTGGGCGCGCACCAGATCCACCCCTGTCACCTCCTCCGTCACGGTGTGCTCTACCTGGATACGCGGGTTCACCTCAATGAAATAAGGGGTTTCGTCCGCATCGATGAGAAATTCCACCGTGCCTGCGTTGTTATAGCCTACAGCCCTCCCCAGTTTCAGGGCATACCCGAAAAGATGTTCTTTGGTCTGGCTGCTCAGGCTGATGCAGGGAGCAATTTCCACCACTTTTTGAAAACGCCGCTGCACCGAGCAATCGCGTTCGTGCAGATGCACCAGATTGCCGTGCCGGTCACCCAAAAGCTGGACCTCGATATGTTTGGGTTCTTCGATGAACTTTTCCAGGAAAACCGTCCCGTCGCCAAAAGCTTTTAACGCTTCCCCGCTGGCTTCCGCATACTCAGACGGCAACGCGGATTCCTCACGGACGACCCGCATCCCCCGGCCTCCGCCCCCGGACGCCGCCTTGACGATCACGGGGAAGCCGATGCGGCGGGCTTCTTCCAGCGCTACTGCCGCACTGACCAGCGGCTGACGGCTGTCTTCGATCATAGGGATACTCAGTTGCCTCGCCAGATTTTTCGCAGCCACCTTATCTCCCAGATTTTCCATAATCTCGGGATCGGGTCCAACGAAAACGATCCCTGCCTCCCGGCATTTGCGGGCAAAAGCGACGTTTTCGGACAAAAACCCGTAGCCCGGGTGGATGGCGTCAACCCCGTTCTCGAGCGCTACCCGAACAATCTCCTCCGTGTCCAGGTACGGACGCAGCGGGTCGTCGTCTTCTCCGATCTGGTAAGCCTCATCGGCCTTGTAGCGGTGAAGGGAGTAGCGGTCTTCGTAGGTGTAAACGGCAACGGTGCGGATTTGCAACTCGGAGGCGGCGCGAAATACGCGGATAGCAATCTCGCCGCGGTTGGCGACGAGCAACTTTTTGAATGGTCGGATGGCTTGCATAACCTAAGACTTGAAATTTCCAAAAATGCGGGAATATTCCAGTCAGGGCGATGCAAGATAGCAAAAGATAGCCTCAACCCACTGCATTGCCTCCCGAAAACCCAAAGATTTTAACTCCCCTCACCCACCACCAACCACCAACCACCAACCACCTCAACGCCTCAACGCCCCAACGCCTAAACCCCTTAACTCCGTCACTCTAACAAATACTCAATATCCCCAATGGAGAAATCGGCGCGCCGGACGTTCTCGATGATGTCTTCTGCGAGTTTGGACTTGCGTTCCTGCAGTTTGAGGATTTTCTCTTCGATGCTGTCTTTGGTAATGAACTTGACGGCGATCACGTTTTTTTCCTGTCCGATTCGGTGCGCGCGGGCGATGGCCTGCTGCTCGGTGGTGGGGTTCCACCAGGGGTCCAGGATAAAGACATAATCGGCGGCGGTCAGGTTGAGGCCCACGCCGCCGGATTTGATGGAAATGAGGAACGATTGCACCTCCGGCTTGTCTTCGAATACCTGGATATTGGACTGCCGTTCCTGCGGAGACATGTTGCCCGTCAGCATGGAAAACGGCTGGCGCCTTGCTTCAAATTCCTCCCGGAATAATTCCAGGTATCGAACAAACGAGCTGAAGAAAAGGGCTTTGTGGTTACTTTTCCGGATGACATCCCAGTGCTCCAGCACATCGTTAAATTTTCCGCTCTCCCGCTGGTACTGGTCGTTGACAATCCTCGGATGGTTGCAAATCTGGCGGAGTTTGGTGAGCGAGCGCAACACCAGAATCCGGTACTGCGGGTTGTTGGCGTCGAAGTTTTCCAGCAGGTAGTTTCGGGCGGCCGACTTTTCCCGTTCGTAGAGCTTTTTCTGCTCCGGGGTCATTTCAGAATAAAACACCTGGGTGCTCAGCGGGGGAAGGTCTTTGGCAACCTCTTCTTTCGTTCGGCGCAGGAGATAAGGGGTGACCAGCGCCCGGAGCCGGTATTTTTTCCCCTCGTCCTGGTATTTTTCGATCGGGGTGATAAATTCTTTTTTGAAGAAAGAGAAGTTCCCCAGCAGATCGGGGTTAATAAATTGCATCTGTGCCCAAAGATCGGAGAGGGAATTCTCAATAGGAGTCCCGCTCAGAGAGATTTTATGTTTTCCGTTCAGGCGGTTGATCGCATGGTAGACCTTGCTGTCGCGATTTTTGATCTGCTGGCTTTCGTCAAGCACGATGTATTCATACTCCAGTTGCAGCAGAAGTTCCTCATCCCGCAACGCCGTCTGGTAGGTAGTCAGGATGATGTCGAAACGGCGCAGCAGCCGGATGTCGCGATACCGTTTTGCTCCCACGTGGCGGTAGGTCGTCAGGCTGGGTGCAAATTTGCGGATCTCTGCTTCCCAGTTGAATACGAGGGAAGCAGGCAGAATGATCAACGCGTTCAACGGTTGGAGGAAGTCCTCGTCGCCGGCTTTTGCAGAGAACAGGTCGAGTTGGTTGGCTGTTTCCAGTTCCTCGGCTGCCGAAACAGCCGCTTTGTGTTCCTTGGCATATAAGAGGGCGGCAATCGTCTGAACGGTTTTCCCAAGTCCCATATCATCGGCAAGGCAGCCTCCCAGGTTATTGCGGTAAAGCTGGACCAGCCACCTGGCTCCTTCCGTCTGGTAGGGGCGAAGGGTTGCTTTCAGGAGGGGAGAAATTTTAAAATCGACTTCCACCAAGGTGGGCGCGCCCTCTTCGTTTTCAGAAAGGCCGAGTTCGCTAAGGAGGGTAAACTGGCTTTTATTCAAACGCAGATGCTTTCCTTCCTTGCGGGCGAACTGCACCAGCGACTTGTATTTCTCCATCCATTCCTGTGGAATTAGGAAATAGGTTCCGTTGGGAAGGGGATAAAACCGGTTATCTTCGCGAATGAATTTGGCCAGCGCGAGAAACGGGATGGTGAATTCCCCAATCGCCACCTCCCCGTAGATATCAAACCAATCAATCGCCCGCTCGGTCTGCATATTAAGGGTAGCCTGCTGAAGATAAACGACCTTGTCTTCCATCTGGATCGGACTCAGCACGAACCCTCCTTCTTCGAGCAGCGGCCGGTTTCGGATCACCCAGTGCACCAGGGCCAGCGGATCAGACCCGGGTTCGGAAAGCCCAAACTGCCCCTGGGCGTTTTCCACCAGGCCCAGGTTCTTCAACCGGTCGAGATAAACCTGCTCCGCATCCATGTCCCGGCGGATTTGGATGATCCCTACTTCTTCCTGGCTAAATTCCAGGGTAGTGCGTTTGGTTCTGCGCTCATTCCAGTGAAACTCCGCTTTGGGGTAAACCATGTACGCCAGGAACGCGGCCTCGCTGTTGAAGAAATGGTGGTTGATTTCCAGGCGGCAGGTTTTCAACTGGTCGAAATAATGAATGTCAAACCCTTCGGCGTCGATATCGATCTGAGAAGCTATTTTGAGGATGAACTTCTGGAAATAGGTCTTCACCGAAGCCTGCGGGATGCTGACCACGTCTCTTGTGCGGAACGGCTTCACCATATTGCCGTTGATATGCGCCGCCCGGAAAAGGGTATCGTCTACGAGCAGCCAGGCGGGATGATTCGTCACCGGGATCACGTCTCTGGAACTCACCTTCCATACCAGATCGCCTTTGCGCAGCCGAAGGCGGTATTGAACGCCTTCCCGGGTACGCCGGAAAGCGAGATCCGGCTCCAGCGTCTCCTGGGCCACGCGGATGATAAAATCCTTAACCAGCACCCGGCGGTCGACGTTCCAGGTCAGGGGCAAGCGGTATTGAACCACATGAGCGAGGAGTTCGTCGAGGCGTTTGTGGACGAAAGAAAGAAGGACCTTTTGCACTTCCTCGTCCGCCAGAAGTTCGTCCAGGGTTTTCTCCTTGCGTTTGGGCGGGCTAAACGCTTTTCCAGGTTTTTGGGCTGGAGCTGATCGATGATGTCGAAAAGCCTTCCGCGCACGTCGTCCAGCTCCAGTTGGAAATGACCGATGGTTTCCCGGACCGCTTTCTGGCGGATATGCGCAAGAAACCCTTCCTTATCCCGGCTGACGATATAGGCGCTGGGAAGGAAAAAGCCTTCGGCAACCTCCTGCAGGTTGTAAACGACTTCGTAGGTTTCGGCGGCTTCCGTTGTGAATAACATGGCGGTTCAAATCAAAGGAGCGCACGGCCGCTTGTTCCGGCGGCTTCTCCGGTGTGCGCCTGTTGGTTCAAAAAGCGTTCGATTTTTTCGGCCAGCACGGCCGCATGCCCCTCGTTGGATTCAAAGGACCAACCGGCGATATGCGGGGTCAGTACGGCGCGATCCGACTGCCTGAGGTATTGAAAGGGTTCCGGCAAGTTCAGCGGGTTCAGTTGTTCGAAAGAAAGCTCTTCGTATTCGATGACGTCCAAAGCAGCGCCCAGCACCTTTCCGGATTTCATTCTTTCCATCAGGTCCTGCGTATGTAACACCAATCCTCGGGCGGTGTTGACCAAATAGATCGGTTTGGCAAACCGGTCCAGGAAATGGGCATCGATAAAGTAATGGTTGGAAGGCATATATGGGATATGAACACTCAGGATATCGGTTTCCCGGAATAGCGTATCCAGATCGGCCTCCCCGGCATATTGGTTCCCATACCCTGATTTGTATTTGTCGTAGGCGAGTACGCGGGCTTCAAATCCCTGGAGGCGCTGGGCAAAAGCCGTACCCATATTCCCGTAACCCAGGATGCCCACGGTTTTTCCTTTAATCTCCGACCCCCTGTTGCCTTCCCGAATCCAATGGCCCGATTTGACCTGCCGGTCAGCCCGCCCCAGGTTATTCAGAAGCATCAGCAGCATTCCCAACGCATGTTCGGCTACGGTATCCCGGCTTCCTTCCGGGGAAGTAAACACTTCTACCCCACGCGCTGCAGCGCATTCCAGGTCGATGTGCTCCACCCCCACGCCCAGGCGGGCAACAAAGGCCAGGGCAGGCGCCGTTTCCAGTAGCTGCCGGTCGATGCGCACCCGGCTGCGGACAATAATGCCGTAGCAATTGTCCAACTGTGCAAGGATCTCCTGCCGGGTTGCCCGGTACAGGAAACGGCAATCCAAACCCAGCGCCATCAGGCGCTGGATCAGAACGGGATGCGGTTCGTCGATGAATACAATTTGATGATGTACACTCATGGCCGTTGGGCGCTTACCCCCTTGGCTAAAAAGCCAGATGGTAAAGATGGCTACCTATCGCCAATTGCGCAACCCGAAACCGAAGAAATGTCGAGAAGAAACAATTATTTAATATAGGGTAGAAGCTATCTCAAAACCCATTCCTGGGTGTGGGCGGCCTCCCCTAACCCCTCCAAAGGAGAACCGTGTGGGCAAGGGTAGGGAAAGCATCGGAATTAAGGTTTCATCGCCTTCCTTTGTTGCTCCCTGGGGGTTGGGGAGGCCCAACGATGGATTGAGCAGAATTCTTGCAGTTTTGAGATACCTTCTAGCCAGTTAAAACTTTTCCGTTCCGGGAAGGGCTTGGGGCGACCCAGCTCCGCCGCGAAAGCTGGGTTCTTTGAGGGAGAGAAAAGCGGGCGCTTCCAATAAAAACGCCCGGATCACCGGGGCAATCGTGTGGAATTCTACCAAAAACCCATCGTGGCCGTAATCGCTGGGAATCACCTCCAGCCGGGCGCCGGGAATCCACTGGGCGATGAATTCCTGCTCGCGGACAGGGAACAGGAGGTCTGAGTCGATACCGACGACCAGCGTTCGTGCCTTGACTCCCGAAAGGGCTTTGGGCACGCTGCCCCTGCCCCTTCCCACATGGTGGGTATCCATCGTTTTGCTGAGCGCGAGGTAGGACATCGGGTCAAAACGCTTCCACAGCTTATATCCTTGGTATCGCTGATAGGAACTCGCCCGGTAATCGCCGGTTTTATCCTGGTCGGTTTCCGATTGAGACAACCGGTACGCTTCGTAGCTCCGGTAGGAAAGCATGGCGATCGCCCTGGCTGCTTCCAGTCCTTTGCGCCCTGCTTCAGGGCTTGCGGACCCTAAGGTAGCATCAGCATGAATGGCCATGCGCTGGGCTTCGTTGAACGCAATACCCCAGGGGGAATGCTGGGCATTGGAAGCCAGCAGGACGATATGATCCAGCCGTTGGGGTTCCATGATCGCCCATTCCAGTACCTGTTGCCCTCCCATGGAGCCTCCCAGGGCCACATGAATGCGGCCTATGCCCAGGTGATCCGCTAACAACTGATGGGCCGTGACCATATCCCGAATCGTGATCTCTGGAAAATCAAGGCCGTAAGGAACTCCAGTCTCCGGATTTTTGCTGCCGGGGCCGGTAGTCCCGTAACAAGACCCCAGGTTGTTGGCGCAAACGATGAAATAAGTGGACGTGTCAAAGAGCCTACCCTCCCCTATCAGCCCCGACCACCAGTCGGAAGCGTCGGAATTGCCGGTGAGGGCATGGCAAACCCACACCACGTTGTCTTTCGCGGGCGACAACGCGCCGTACGTGTGGTAAAAGACCTCTAATTCGGGCAGCACGCCGCCCGCTTCCAAAAGAAAAGGTTTTTTTATGGTCAGGGAATGCATAGCGCAAAACAAGTTTTGAGAAAAAAGCTAGCCTGCCCGGCTCTGTTAGCGCATCGCCGGGCAGGCCCGGAAATCACGCATAGTGCAGCACGCTGGCAAAAGCCTGTTCGAAATCGGCTTTAATATCCTCTACATGCTCAATTCCAACGGAAACGCGCAGCATATTGGGCAAAACCCCTGCCGTCCGCTGCTCCTCGTCGGACATCTGCTGGTGGGTCGTCGCCGAAGGCTGAATGATCAGCGTTTTGGAATCGCCCACATTGGCCAGGTGGCTAACGAGTTCCAGGCTGTCTACAAAACGGGTAGCATTCTCTTTGCTTCCTTTCAACGTAAACGACAACACGCCTCCAAAGCCATGCTTGAGGTATTTGCGGGCGCGCTGATGCGCCCGGATGGCTTTCCAGTCCGGGGTAGATCACCCATTCGACCGCAGGGTGCTGCTCCAGCCACTGCGCCAGGGCGAGGGCATTGTCGACCGTCCGCTGAACGCGGAGGAGAGGGTTTCCAGGCCTTGCAGAAGGAGGAAGGAATTGAACGGACTCAGCGCAGGGCCCATATCCCGAAGGCCTTCCACCCGCGCCCGGATGATGTAAGCGATATTGCCAAAAGGCCCGTCTGTACCAAACACATCCCAGAACACCAGGCCGTGATAGCCTTCAGACGGCTCGGTAAACTGGCGGAATTTCCCATTGCCCCAGTTGTAGTTGCCGCCGTCTACGATCACTCCTCCGATGGAGGTGCCATGGCCGCCAATCCATTTGGTGGCAGACTCCACCACCACATGGGCGCCGTGCTCCAGGGGGCGGAACAAATAGCCTGCCGCCCCAAACGTATTGTCGACAATCAGGGGCAGGTCGTATTTCCGCGCCAGAGCCGACAATGCCTCGAAATCCGGCACGAGAAAGCTGGGGTTACTCAGACTTTCGCAGTACAAGGCCTTCGTGTTGTCGTCGATCAGCTTTTCGTAATCCGCCACATCCTCGCCGGCTGCAAACCGGGCCTCAATACCCATTCGCTTGAACGCCACCTTGAACTGGTTGTACGTGCCGCCGTAGAGGTTGGAACTGGTCACGAAGTTGTCCCCCGCCTCCAGAATGTTGTGAAGCGCCAGAAACTGCGCGGCCTGCCCGGACCCAACCGCCAGCGCTGCAACCCCGCCTTCCAGAGCGGCGATCCGCTTTTCCAGCACGTCCGTGGTGGGGTTCATGATCCGGGTGTAAATGTTGCCGAATTCCTTAAGCGCAAACAGGTTCGCGCCGTGCTCCGAATCCCGGAACGTGTAAGAGGTGGTCTGGTAGATAGGTACCGCCCTGGAGCGCGTCGTTCCTTCTACTTCTTCTTGTCCTGCATGGAGTTGCAGGGTTTCAAATTGCCATTTCGAGCTCATTTCAATTGGGTTATAATGTAAAATAATTGGGTGTTGGCAAGCAAAGGAAGCCCAGGCCAATGCGCCTTGGGAACCGGTGGAAGAAACCTTTCCGGCGCTGGTTCAGCAACAACAACAACAGCGCATTACCCGGCACAGGGATGCGGTCGGCGCAAAAGCTTTGGAAAAAGGCAGCGGCGAAGCTGCAACAGGTAACGCATGGATGACATACATCGCGCTTGATTTTATAGTTCCAAAAATTTGGCGGGAATTGGCACCTTTGATCCGCATCGCGAAAGCGGAACCGGTTGCCAGGGGTTCAAAGAGCCCGATCTCTCCCCCCTTCGGTATAAAATCACACCTGAATAGAAGTGATTGCGAATACAAATCTAGGCCGTTTTGTGAAAAAAGCAAACCATACCGAACAGCCTAATCTTAAATTCCTACCAAACTAATAGGAAATAAAAAATCGAAAAAGAAAAGCGAAATAAAAATGTTGCTTTAAATTTCAAAAAATAAAAAAATTCAAAATAAAAATCTAAATAGATCGATTTAAAATAAACCGATCCATTTCCCCAATGCCTGTTTCGGCAAAACCCTGTTCCTAAAATTATGTTAAAATTTTTCCCGCTCTTCTTGGCCTCCTTTTCACCCGCTTTGTTTTGAATTCTTCTGAAAACCGCTAAATTCCCTTTTCTAAACCTGTTGCGGTAAGGTTCTCTAGTCGAAAAAATCCTATCATGGAATTGAACGGCAAGACGACGCTTTCCACATGAGAGCCTTCAACGCCGGAGGCAATTTCATAGACACAGATGCCAGCCCCGACATCGGAGGCAATAGCAAAGGGATGCGCCCCATGGAATTGCTTCTCTCCAGCCTGGGCGCCTGCAGCGCCATCGACGTGATTCACATCCTGCGCAAACAACGCCAACCCCTGGAAGACCTCCGCGTGGATATCGACGCCGAACGGGAAAAAGACAAACAACCCGCCCTTTTCACCACCATCCATGTCTCCTTTACCCTCACCGGTAACCTGGATCCCGAAAAAGTGGAACGCGCCGTCAACCTCTCCATGGAAAAATACTGCTCGGTGTCCCGAATCGTCGAGAAAACCGCGAAAATTACCTGGGAATGGAAGGTTGCGAAGTAACGAAGTTGCGAGGTTGCGAGGTTGCGAGAAGCGAGGTTGCGAGGGATTTGCAGGTAGAGACGCAATTTCTCCGTCTCTCCGAATCTTGAACCTTTAATCCCAGAGACGAACGTTCAACGTTCAACGTTCAACAAACCTTAAACCTTGAACCATACGCCTTAACGCCTTAACGCCTAAACGCCTAAACGCCTAAACGCCTCCAACCATGTCAGAACATTTCGAAACCAACGCTATCCGGGGCCAGATGGAGCGCACCGGGTACAACGAGCACAGCGCGCCGGTGTTCATGAGTTCCAGCTTTACGTTTGAGTCGGCGGAGCGCATGGCAGCTTCTTTTGCAGGGGAAGAAGAAGGGCTGATTTATTCCCGGTACAACAACCCCAATACCGACGAACTGGTCGCCAAGGTTTGCGCGCTGGAAGGAGCGGAAGATGGCGTAGCTACCGCCTCCGGGATGGCGGCAGTTTTCTCCAGCATGGCGGCGCATTTAAAAGCGGGGGACCACGTATTGGCTTCCCGGGCGGTTTTTGGCTCTACCCATCAGATCCTGACCCAGTTACTTCCGCGTTGGGGGATCACCCATACGTATGTATCGCCGGAGGATATCGACGATTGGGAGCGGCATATTCAGCCCAATACGCGGATGCTGGTCCTGGAGTCGCCATCCAACCCCGGACTGACGCTGATCGACCTGGAAAAGGCCGCGGCGCTCTCCCGCAAACATGGGCTTATTTTCAATATCGACAACTGTTTTGCGACGCCTTACCTCCAACGGCCGCTCGACTGGGGGGCCGATCTGGTCGTGCACTCCGCCACCAAATGGATGGACGGACAAGGAAGGGCGCTTGCGGGGCTGATCGTGGGCTCAAAGGAGTTGATCGAACCTGTCCGCTTTTTTACCCGCCATACCGGCCCGGCACTTTCGCCCTTCAACGCCTGGCTGCTCAGTAAAAGCCTGGAAACCCTGGCTGTGCGGATGGACCGCCATTGCCTGAACGCGCTGGAACTCGCCCGGCGCCTGGAGCGGCAACCGGATATACAAAAAACCCTTTACCCCTTCCTCCCTTCGCACCCGCAATACGAACTGGCCCAAAAACAGATGCGCCAGGGCGGAGGAATTGTAACGATGGAAGTGGAAGGAGGCGTGGAACGAGGCCGGAAATTCCTGAATGCCCTGCTGATGTGCTCCCGTTCCGCTAACCTGGGGGATACCCGGACTATCGTAACGCACCCGGCCTCCACGACCCATTCCAAACTAACAGAGGCCGAGCGACTGGCAACCGGAATCACACCAGGCCTTATTCGCCTATCCGTCGGACTGGAGCATGTGGACGATATTTGGGCCGACATCCAGCAAGCTCTGCTTCTAAGCCGCTAGCCGCCTCTGAAGATAATTTCTTCGCTCCTGGATTAGGGTGCGGACTACCAGCATCGCCACAATGACCAACCCGCCGGCAATGGCCGTGCCCGCAGGTTTTTCTCCGTACCCGATCAATACCCAAACCGGGTTGAGCACCGGCTCCAGCATGGCAATGAGCGAGCTTTCAAACGCCGGAACCCGCTTGAGCCCGTACGTAAACAACACGTACCCCAAGCCTAACTGCACCAGCCCTAAAAAAGCCAGCATACCCCATTCGGGAAGCGTAGGGGCAGGCCCTTGCAACACCGCCGGAAAAAAGAAAACTGCGACCAGCATATTGCCCTGAAATATAGCCGCCTCGTGCCGATCCGGAGGGTTAAAACGCTGCGCCAGCATCAGCGCCGCAAGAAAAACGCCGGAAGCCAGCGCAAGGACATTCCCCCGCATGTCGCCAACCTCCAGGTCGCCCATGAAAAACAACCCCATCCCAAGGAAGCAAACGATAACGGTCAGGATATTGATCCGTTCCAGCTTGAACCGGAATAACACCGGTTCCAGCAGGATCAGATAAATCGGAGCGGTGTACTGGAGAAAAATGGCGTTGGCCGCCGTGGTAATCTTGGTGGAAATGACAAAGCAAATGACCAGCCCGCAATAAAAGACCGACACCAGGAAAATATTCCACGACCACTGAAATACCCGCTTTCGGAACCAAATCCCGAACAACGCGGCGGAGAATAAAGCCCTTAGGCTAAGAATAGCGTAAGGAGACAGGGAAATCAGCTTGATGAACAAGCCCCCCGTACTCCACAGCAAAGCCGCGAAACACACGGCAATTAAGCCCTTCTGGTGGTCCGTCAATTCTGAAGACATGAATAAAGCGTTCTTAGTCTCTTTCCTGGTAGAGCGCTTTGCCTGCCTGTTCGTATTTGTCTCCGGATTTCCATTGTGGTTTTTCGGAATGGTTGGCGATCAATCGCGCTATAGAGGTAAAGACGTTGCTGTATTTCAACAGATACTCCATATCTACACTTTCCGCTTCGTCCGTAACCTGGTGGTAGTATTTGTTGATGGCTTCGTCAAAACGGGTAAATCCGGGGCTTACGGTCACGCAGGAACTCCTTTTGCCGCAAAGGCGACGTTGTCGGAGCGGTCAAACAACCCCTAGTCACCGCTAAAAGGATCACCGACCGTTTGGGCCGCTCTTTAGAAAGGACATTGGCGGCGGCCAGAAGAGCTACCGTTCCCATGGCATTGTCCCGGGCGCCGTTGAAGATACTGTCTGCCGGAGTTGTAGCCCCTCCTCCCAGCCTGCCCATACCAACATGGTCGTAGTGGGCAGTGAGCAAAACATACTCCTTTTAAGTACCGGATCGGTACCCGGAATGATTCCGATTACATTCTGGGAAGGGACCTGCCTTCCGTCCCTTCGCTGGATAAGGCCCTTAGCCTGTTTGCCTTTCAGAACCTCCGGATAGGGGCGCCCCCCTTGCCAGCCATACCCATGGAAGGGATGGTCCGATCTGGTTTGGGCGTTGGGGCTTCTCCCCAACAGCGCGGAAAAGTTCCAGGAAAGGGCGGTACGTTCGATCGGGCGGCTGCTCCCTTTCCGGCGAGTTTCTGCTTCATGCCGCGACGGCGGGGTCGACTGTCGGGGGGAGCACAAACACTACTTTCCTTTATACCACCCTTATAATCATCGTGACTGGTGGCGGATCCCCATCCATACCGGCAAACACCATCGGCTTTCTCTCTGGATGGGGTCTCCGGCCATGAGGCGAAATCTTCCTTAGACAGCCCCGACTTTCAAGGTTGCCCTTTGTGGAGGAATTCCCTGTTCAAATTGGATCGGCTGGAAGTAGGCATTCAGCCCGGGCGCTTTTTCGAGGCCGTAGGTCTGGAAAAGCGCGGCTATAAAGCTGGCGGCAATCAGGTTTCCGGGCTCTCCGGTCTTCGCCGAAGGGCATCAGGCGACAGGCCTTCAACTTTGGGAGAGGGCTGCTTCGGGTTGCGCTTTCAGGCCGGAAAAAAAGACCAGGCATAAAAGCGCCATGGTCAGGGCAGGTTTTTTCATACCATGGTCATTTAAACAATTTACAACCACTTCACCAGGCAAAGGTCCTGTTTATGCGGCATCAACTCGTGTTTCGGATACAGGCGGAATCCATATTCGTATACCCCGGAGATCTGGGGAAGGATTTCCCCGGCAAACGTGACGTAATGGTCGTTTTTATCCACGACTTTGAGATCGCGGTGGAACCGGAGGTCCAGTTCCGTTTCGGAGATGCGTTTAAAAAATACCGCTTCCAGGCCCAGTTGCTGGGGCGGAATGCCGTTGTGCGCTACTTTGATCCGCACTTTGAACGATTCGCCGAAATTCAGGGAGTAGTTGTCGGTGTCAAATACCTCCTTTTCCACTGCGTGTACGCCGTCCCATCGTTCCCTGCAAAGGGCCTTCCAAACGGCAACTTCATTTGCGCTCGTAAAGTTGTTCTTCTGGAGGGCCGCTGAACGCTTATGGAGCCGGGCGTAATAATGTTCCCGGTAATCGTCGAGCATGCGTTTCATGGTGAACCGCGGCCCTACTTTGGAGATGGTATTGCGGATCAAGTTAATCCACCGGGACGAATACCCTTCTTCCCCATTTTCGAAATACATCGGGATAATCTCCGTTTCCAGGAGGTTGTAGATCGTTTCTGCGTCCAGTTCATCCTGAAGGGTAGCGTCGGTATAAGAAGCTTCCAAAGGCAGGGCCCAGCCTGCATTGGCGAGATAGCCTTCTGCCCACCATCCGTCGAGCACGCTGAGGTTGAGCACCCCGTTCAGGGCCGCTTTCATTCCGCTGGTGCCGGAGGCTTCTTTGGGCCGGGTGGGCGTGTTGAGCCAAATATCAACGCCCTGGACCAATAATTTTGCCAGTTCCATATTATACCCTTCCAGGAAAATGATCTTTCCGACAAATTCCGGCATCCGCGAGATGTGGATAATCTCCCGGATCAGGGCTTGCCCCGGATGGTCGGCGGGATGCGCTTTCCCGGCGTAAAGCACCAGCACCGGACGATTGACGGTGTTCAGCAACTCTTTCAGCCGCTCCAGGTTATTGAACAACAGGTGAGCGCGCTTGTAGGTGGCAAAACGGCGCGCAAATCCAATCACCAGCGCATCCGGGCGGATTTTTTCAATCGTTTCAAAAATGGCGGAAGGCTTATCCCCCCGCTTGGTCATATCCTGGCGGAGTTTATTCCGGACGTAATCCAGCAAGCGCTTCTTGAGTTGTTGGCGGACCGTCCGGATTTCTTTTTCGGGGATGGCCTTGACCCCTTCCCACCTGGCCAAATTGGATTGATCCTGGATGAACTCCCTACCTAAATGACGGATAAAAAGCGTATGCCAATCATGCGCAATCCACGTGGGGTAATGCACTCCGTTGGTAACATAGCCAATATGGAGTTCCTGATAGTTGTAACCAGGATAAAGAACTTTAAACATTTGTTGGGACACTTTTCCGTGCAAGCGGCTCACTCCATTCACCTCCTGACAGAGGCGGATGGCCAGATGGCTCATCGAAAACAACTCGTGCCCGTCGTAGGGATTGATCTTTCCAAGCGCCAGAAACGTATCCCATCCGATGCCCAGATGGGCAACGTATGCCGACAGGTAAGTCCTCAGCAAATCGTCAGAAAAGTAGTCATGCCCGGCAGGCACCGGCGTATGGGTCGTAAACAGGGAAGATGCACGCACCAACTCTAACGCGACAGGATAACTTTGCCCCCGCTGGTGCATGAGTTGCCGCAATCGCTCAATGCCCATGAACGCGGCATGGCCTTCGTTGCAGTGGAATATTTCTGGTTCTTCTCCCAGAGCGGCCAACAAACGAATACCCCCGATCCCCAACACCATTTCCTGCTTTAACCGGTGCTCGGTATCTCCACCGTATAATTGGTGCGTCAGCATCCGGTCCTCCCAGGAATTTTCCGGAATATCGGTATCCAGCAAATACAAAGGAATGCGCCCAACCGGAAGCATCCAGGCTTTGGCATAAACCGTCCGCCCAGGGAAGTCAATACCGATCTTTAACCACTCTCCCGATTTATCCCGAACAGGGGTCATGGGAAGTTTGGTGTATTCCTGAGGGGGGAAGTTGTTGATCTGGTCGCCGTGCAGGGAAATGGTTTGCTGAAAATACCCGTACCGGTACAAAAGGCCAATCCCCGTCATATCGATATTGCAATCGCTCGCTTCTTTCAGGTAATCCCCGGCCAGCACGCCCAGACCGCCAGAATAAATCCGGATAGAGGAATGCAATCCAAACTCCATGCTGAAATACGCTACCCTGGGCCCGGAAGCTTTGGATTTGGCATCCAAATAGTCCTGAAACATTCTGGACACCTGAGCCAGCTTTTCCAAATAGGACGGATCCGCAAGCAATTGCCGGGCTCGCTCCACGGGAAGCTGGTCG
The DNA here is from genome assembly GCA_016707205.1 of Haliscomenobacter sp. Classification (GTDB taxonomy): domain Bacteria; phylum Bacteroidota; class Bacteroidia; order Chitinophagales; family Saprospiraceae; genus JADJPL01. The sequence continues at coordinate 220,424 of JADJHZ010000003.1, forward strand.
ATGATGGCAATGGGGTTGTAATGAAAGGCTTCCCATTTATCCGGATCCACTTCCATAAGCAACTCCATCGCGTCCCTGTTCCAGGACCACCATAGATTATGCGCTAAATCCTGTAAGGGAGCTAGCTGCTCGGGTAACTTGGACTCGATAAAAATCCGCTTTAACTTAATCGAGCTATCCTGAATCTGATCTACCATGATCGTATAGTTTTCTTTTTCAAATGGCGCCTCAAAGGTAAAATTGTAATTTTTACACTAAGGTAGAAATTTTTCCTTTTTCCCCTTCCACCCTCCTTCACTTCCTTCCTTCTGAAATCCCTTTATTATTCGCCCGTTCTTTGCCAAATCCACAAAAAAAACTAAAAACCAAGTCGTTAGATCAAGGAAAAATAAAAGATCCCCAGAAGAAAAAGTACAACCTCCACCTGAAGCGTTTTTTCGCCCCAAATCATTTACCGGTCCACCTACAAAGGCGCAGTTCGATGGACAAAAAGAGAAATCAGGCATTAAATGCCATTTTTTTTATCAAACCAACCGTTTGTCCTAAAAAAACCGCCTTTTACCTATTGCTTTAAATAAATAATTATTCCAACTTTGTTCGTGAAAGCGAAGCCATCCCAAAGACCAGGCGCCCGGGAAGCAATTAGTTACCTGCTCGCCTGCAAAACCACACCACTCTGATTGCCGAAAAGCGTAATAATGGCCTGACGAATCTCAATGGATTGGGATTCTGATAGGCTACAGAGAAGAAGTGTGACCACCGATTAATTAGCCAGCAAGTATCCGTAAGACCCATGAACCGGCAATCCGGCCTGTAGCGGTTTGCCACAAAACAACAAAAATGAGAACTGTACTGCTTTTGATCTGCATGATCGTGTTTGGAGCGTCCGATGCGTTCGGACAATTTCTCCAGATTGAATTGATGAACGGACCGAACCTTTGCTGCGGTTATAAGGATGCCAACCAAGCCTGCATTCATATAAAAAGCGCTCCCCCATTAACCGTGGCGCCATCCACCGCCTTGGTATATACCTGGTACGCCAAACACGAAAACGGGCTAAAAACCTGGCACACCACCTTTCCCATGCGCTGGGTTCCCCTTCCCTGGGATGGCCCTTACGAAGTATGGGTGGTTATGCAATACGTCGATACCCGTACGCGGTATGCCTTTGCCGCGTTCAAGTCCAACGCCGTAATGATCCAGGCCCACAACTGCCCTACGCCCAATTCGGATACCGGCAAAGAAGTAGGCGGCTAATCTTGGAGTTATCGGACGAGCGTAATTTCTCCCGAAACGGTGGTTTCGTCCTCTTTAAAATCATCCCGGTAGCGAAGGAGGAGGGCGTAAATATAAGCGCCTTGCGGAAGTTTCTGGCTCCTGAAGGTCCCATCCCACCCCTGGGAGGCGTCTGTCGTTTGGAAAACCTGGGTTCCCCAACGGTCAAATACCCGGAGGTCAAAGGATAAAATCTCGATCCGGTCTGCCAACAGCGGGAGGAAAAGATCGTTGACCCCGTCGTCATTTGGAGAAAAGGCATTGGGAGCATAAACCGAAAACTCCAGACAATCCTCCGCCGTCACCGCAATGGTATCGCTGGCAACACAAGGTCCGTTTGCAGCGGTGACGGAATAAACCCCCGATTCCGAAACCGCCAGATCGGGACCGGTGGACCCATCCTGCCATACGAATGAAGCAGCGGATACGCCCGGTTTGAGAACGAGCGGCTGGCTGCTACATATCGTTGTATCCGGACCCAAAACCGGTTGGGGCGGCGTGTTAAACGTCACCCGGACCGAATCCCGCCAAAGACACCCATCCTGAGTGACTTCTCCCCACACCAGTCCGGTTTGCCGGACCAGGATCTGAGGGGTGGCAGAACCTTCGCTCCACCGATAGGCGTCCGCATCGGGCAGCGCCTTCAATGTCAGGGAAGCAGGAAAACAAAGCGTGGTATCCCCGCCGAGGGAAAACACGGGCAATGGATTAAATACCAGCGCCACCGTATCGCTTCTCTGGCAGGCGCCCACCTGTACCTGAACCGAATACGTTCCCGACTGGCGCGCCGTCCGCTGTGCATTAACGGACCCGTCATCCCACCGGTAGGCGCCGCCTGGGGTAGATGCGTTCAGTTCCACCCTTTCCCCCTCGCACAAGACCCGGTCGGCGCCCAGCAATCCGAAGGGAATCAATATATAGTCTACCCGGATGGTATCCCTGGATACGCACCCGTTCAGCGCGGCTTCCGCCCAGTAGTTCCCGGCAGTGGTAATGGTTTCCGAATTTCCCGTGTTTCCTGTGCTCCAGGAGAACCCCGCGCCGGGCAACGTCGCGATCTGGAGTCGCAACGTCTGCCCTTCACAAAGAGTCGTATCCGACCCCAGCCGGACTACCGGAACCGGGCGGTAGGCAAAGGAGACGGAATCCCTCCGCAAACAGCCGTTTAGGGTGGCTTCCGCCCAGTACAAGCCATCCGTGCTTACTTCGAATTGCGCCGCTTTGGAACCATCTTGCCAGGCAATGCTTGCCCCGGGCGATACCGGACGCAACGTAACCCGTTCCCCTGCACAGGGGGTTTGGTCGGCGCCAAGATCCATAACCGGAAGCGGATTAAAGGTCACCTGCCGGCTATCGGAAAACGTACATAAGTTCAGGGTGGCCGTCAAGCGGTACTGTCCGGTGCTCGTCACGGCAATGCTGTTGGACGTCTGTCCGGAATCCCAGGAAAAGGACGCGCCCGGCAATGTCTGAGCGGCGAGCGTCAGCGCTTGGCCATCGCAAAGGGACGTATCCGGGCCCAGCTCAAACTCGGGAAGCGGTTTGAACTCCAGCGTCACCGAATCGGAGCGGGAGCAACCGTCCAGGGTAGACACCACCCAATACGTGCCGCTCGCGCTCGCCGGCAGCTGTGCCTCCGCGCTTCCGTCTTGCCAGCGGTAGGCCGCTCCGGGGAATGTGGCATCCAGCAGCGCCCGTTCCCCTGCGCACAAGGATTGGTCGGCGCCGAGGTTCAACGCCGGAAGGGGCTTAAACGTCACCTGCCGGCTATCGGAAAACGTACACCCGTTCAGGGTGACCGTCAGGGAATAATTTCCTGGAGCAGACACCAGGATGGTCTGTCCAGAGTCGCCGGTACTCCACTGGTAACTTCCTCCAAGAGCAGCAGTCCCGTCGATGGTCAGCGCATTCCCCTGACAAAGCGCGGTATCCGCGCCGAGTTCAACCCGGGGAAGCGCTTGTTCGCTTATTTGAATCGAATCTCTTTCGGAGCAATTGTTTTTGGAAACTTCCACCCAATACAAACCCGGGTCAGATACGGAGAAACTAGTACCTGCCGACCCATCCTGCCATACATACGAAGCGCCGGCGATTGCAGGGCTAAGCAGCAAGACGGTTTCTTCACACACGACGGTATCCGGCCCCAGACGAAGCCCTACCGGTAGTTCGTATTGAATTTGCACAGTATCCCTGCCCGCGCACCGGCCTTCCGACACTTCTACTGAATACGCGCCCGCCTGGTTAACGATCAGGAAGGGAGCGGTAGAGTTGTCCTGCCACCGGTACCCGGTAGCATTGGCCAGTTGGGCGTTCAGGGTATCCACAACGCCCGGGCACAGGGTTAGATCCGGCCCGAGATCGATTTTCGGGTTGGCGGTGTATTGCACATTCAGGGAGTCCGCCGTCGTGCAGCCGGTAAGGGCAAGTTCTACGCGGTATTTGCCCGGATTGCGAACGACAAAAGACGATGCCCTGGAACTGTCCTGCCAGAGGTAGGTGAGGCCAAGAAGCGAAAGCCCGGCGTCGAGCACGAGCGTATCTCCTTCGCACAAGGTGGTGTCGGCAGGAAGGCTGGCCACAAAATCATCTGGCTTGAGCACCGTGATCGAATCCCGCAGGCGGCAATTGTCGGTATACGACACGTCTACCCAATAGACGCCCGGCAGGTTGACGGAGATCATCGGATCGGCGCTGCCGGTGCTCCAGCGGAAGGTCTCGCCGGGGCTGTAGGTACGGGCATCCAGCTCGACAAGCGCGTTTTTGCAAAGCACGACATCGTCTCCCAAAATGCCTTCTTCGACATAATCCTCCGGACTATCGAAGATCCAGCCGGTATTGCTGCCCCCGATATCCGTGCTGTGAACGCCGGCATAGAAGTCGATACTTCCTTGCGCGAGCTGATCGCGCATCTGGATGAAGTCGGCCTTGATCGTACCGCCGTCCATGACGACCCTGGATTGTTGTCCGGGAACGGTAGATGATAGTTCGATCGACAAACAATTATTCCCAATCACCTGGAAATACTCCCGGATTTCCTGTTGTTTCGACGCATCCAGCTGATACGATTTCCCGGGCGCGAAAATCAACGAATCGATCACGTACTGCCCAACGATGATCCCGCTTTTCCGGAACTCCAGACGGTTGAACGAGCCGGCTCCCCGGAACGTTTCTACTTTGCTCGTTTGTTCCGTAGCAGAAAAAAGGACATTATGAAAGTGCAGCGGTTCCTGGGTATACAAACGGGCGGTGGGGTGCGTAAACTCAATGAACGACGAATCGGCCTGAAGTTCCAAGGCTATCGTATACCGTCCAAGCGGTATTATACCCGTAGTCCCTACCGGTCAAGGTCCAGTAACTCCCGCCCAGGATCAGCCGGATGGGGTTGAGGTTGCTATAAGCCTCGTAACGTTCAGCATTTACCGCCTGGCTGTTGGAATTAAACGTGCCGTAAATGTGCTGCACGGAAAAGGCTACCAGAGAATCCAGCAACAGATAACTTCCCGAACATTTGATCGCAAAATAGGTAACTTGGCAATTGGCGCCGGTACGAATCGTCTGATCTTGCTCGGTGGAGCGGAGATAGAGGTAATAAAAATTGGAATATTCCATATTGGGATCCATGGCAAGGGACCCGAAAAGGTTAAAGAAGTTATTGGAAGAGAGCCGGGGCCTTCCGGTGACCCCATTCCAGATCATGTCATGGCAGTAAGCAGGTGCGCTGTTAATATCTACCTGCTGATTGGCGCTGTTAAAGGAATTGGCGTCAAAGAACACGTCGTCTACCGGAGTGGGCACGCACTCGCCGCCGGGGCCGCCGCTGGACAGCGACCAATGGGCTTCGTCGTGCCAGGAGCCCGACCCGCCAACCCAGTAAAGGGTTCTGCCGGGGTCCTGGCTAAAAACCCAACCATCCGTATTGCCCAGATCCGTAGAATTTACTGCCGTCAGTTGCCCTGGGCCTATGCTGTGAATATCCTTCACCACGATCCGGGAAAGGGTATCCGGAAACGCCGCGCTCAGGTAGCCCGCATAATTGTCCATATTGCTGGAGAATTCGATCAAAGCGGAGCAACCATCAGGGGCGATGATCTTGTTCACCTCCAGGGTATCCCCTTCATGGATGATGTAATTGGTTCCCCGGACGACCTCCAGCACATTCACCCGGTTCCAATCCGTGAAAGCCCCGTAAGCCCGGAAGGTCAGGGTGTCAAAAATAGTTGGCTGGCCAATATAATGCGAATAAATACTCCCCGGATAGTTGAAAATAACCCGGTTATACGTCAGGGAAGGAACCCCACTTTTAACGATATCTGCATACCAAAAAAACTCAATAATCGAATGGCCGGCATCAAACTGGAAGTTTTCGGAAGCCGCCCTCCAGGTCAGGTGTTGGAAGTCCGCTGCGCGAACTTTAACATACGAATTTTCCAGTTTCAAATTGCGGGCAGAATTGGTCAGGGACTCAAACCTCCGGAGAGCAACCTGCTGGCTGTTGGTATTCAGGCTGCCCTGAAGCAGGAACAGGTCCCGGATCACCGACAGGCTATCCGTTAACAGCCAGCTACCGGCGCCGTTGAACGTCACGTCCTGGGCAAAGGTTTTTCCGGCGCTGGTGATGGTATTTCCCGCCTGGCTGCTTTCAAAATAGAGATCGCCTTCTACTTTAAACTGCATGCCCGGGACAAGCGTCAAGGAGCCAAACACGTGCAGGTTTTTTTCCAGCGACCCCAGGAATTCGGGGTTACCTGTTGCGCCGGTCCAGTTCATCGAGCGGCAGTAGGCGTTGTCCACATTGATCATCACCATGGCGCCCGGACCGGGAAAGGAATTGGCATCAAAAATCACATCGTCGTTGGCGGTAGGGACGCAAGCCCCACCCGGTCCGCCGCTGCTTAGCGACCAATGGGTGGGGTCGTTCCACATGCCGGTTCCCCCAACCCAGAATAAAGAGGCGTTAGCTTTTGGGTTGATGGTCCAGCCTGCATTGTTTCCCAGGTCGGCGCTGTTGTTGGCTACGAAGGAGGCCCCGCCGGTCCCGTGGATATCGCGCAGCGACATAAAATCGCCGGTGATGGTCCCGGATGCGGCGCGAAAAATGACCGGAGTCCCTGGCACGCTGCTGAATATCTGGATCGGCGCCGGGCAGGTTCCCGGCGCCGTCAGCCGGCTTAATTCGTAGGTTCTTCCTCCTTCCAGAATGAAGTTCTTGCCTGGCCCAAGGGATAGTTCACCAAATTTCATCGGCCCCCTTAGCTCGGTATCGTTGCGCATCTCCAGCTTTTCAAACCGAACGTCGACCACCAACGGGTTTTCGAGGTAAAGAAGGGACCGGCCCAGAGGGCTCGAAAAAAGCACCGTACCAAAAGCGATCGTCCCATATTCCCTGAGCCGAAGGGATCCTTTGGGCGAGGTGAACTCGAGGGTGGACATGGACGTGTTCCAGATCAGATTGAACAGATAAATATCTGCTACGGGTTCTTCAATATAGGACCCAGGGTAAAGTTCATACGGAACGCCGGTAACCGTAACGCGGGAAGTCCCCAGATCGACCTTCAGCGCCGTTCTGGGGTCGGCGCGCAGGATCTCGCACGTGATCGCCTGGCTACCCGAATTAAAGTCCCCTTCCTCCAGGAGCAGCAGGCTATCCACCCGGAATGGGGATGAAAGCGTCCAACCGCCTCCAGATCCGGAAAAGGAAGTATTCCTCCGCAGGGTATGGCCTCCCAGGTCGATCGTTTTGCCGGGGGTCGTCGCTTGAAAAACCACATCTCCGAGGAAATCAAAGACCATGTTCGGGGAAAGCGTCAGGCTTCCGTACACATTGAGGGCATAACCCGCAGGGGCCGAAAACCGGGGATTGCCCGTCGCGCCGGTCCACGACATATCGCTACAGAAGATTACCTGATCGGTGACCGTAACCGTCTGGTTAGGGCCGCTGAACGAATTAGCGTCAAAGAACACCCGGTCGTTAGCCGTGGGAATCTGGTTGTGCTGGACGGTTCCACCGGAAGTAGTAACCCAATGGCTGATGTCCGACCAGTTTCCGGAACCGCCGATCCAATAATAATCCGCGCCGATGAGAGGGAAAGCGAAAAGGAAACAAAGAAAGGAGAGGGCAAAATACGGCCTGTTAAAGAAAGAAACCAGCATAATTCGGGTTTTTGGGAAAAGGGAAGATTTATTTTGAAAGCAAAATACAAGTTATTCTTTTACTTTTTTTCCGCGAAGCCAAGTTTTAAATGCAAACCACCGGGTCAGGAACCGGTTGAGCTTACCAATCCAAGGGGCGGGATTGAGGGAGGAATGGTCTTGGGTAGACGCATGGGAATGGTCGCTTACCAGCACCGACGAAGAAAAGTTGTACAACTCTTCAAACAGGCGGCGGACGTTTTTCTCCACCACCCCACGGAACGGGATCCGGGCCATGAGGCCGTACATGGCGGCATTGCCGGTGGAAACGGCGCGCGGATTGTTTCGGGCAAAAAGGAGCGCCTCTTTCAGATCCGCTACATATTGGTCCAGAACGGGAATATTGTACCGCATCAGGGTCAAGTGCAGGCAGTTGGGGGATTGCTGGCGGTCGACAACCCAGCCGCGGGCTTCCAGCTGGTCAGCCACCACGAAAATATCGGGTTGGTTGTGGCGGGTAGTGAACGCTACGATATTCATCACCGGATCGCCGATAATTTCCAGGTCTTCAATGTCCGCCAAAGCGGTTTTGAGGCGCTGTACGCCTTCCATGATTTCCCCAGCTACGCGCAGGTATCCTTCCTGTCCGAGCGACATAAGCGCCGCCCACGCTGCGGAGACGGCGCCGCCGGGACGAGTGCCCAGCAAGGTCGTCGAGGCGTAGATACCGCCGGGCCAGTCGGTCGCCACATAAAACTGATATTTGAGGTATTCCGGTTCGCGATAAAGAACCAGAGAAGCGCCTTTGGCGGCATAGCCGAACTTATGTAAGTCGGCCGACATAGACGTCACCCCGTTCACCCGGAAATCCCAGGGAGGAAGGGAATGGCCTGATTGCTCTACCCAGGGCAGCATAAAGCCGCCGATGCAGGCATCGACATGCATGGGCAAGCCCCGGCGGAGGGCGATGTCCGCTATGGCTTCAATCGGATCGAGCAATCCGTGCGGATAAGAAGGCGAAGACGCGGCAAGGAGGATGGTATTGGCGTTGATCAGCCGTTCCATTTGTCCGGGGCCGGCCCGAAAATCCTGGGCCAGCGGCGCTTTCCTCAGTTTGATTCCCAGGAGATGGCAGGCTTTGTCGAAGGCCGGATGAATAGAGGCCGGCGCTACCATTTCCGGCGCTTTGATCCGGGGGTAAAGCGCCCTGGCCCGCTGCCGGTAGGCATAAACGGCCAGGAAAATGCTTTCCGTGCCGCCCGAAGTCATGGTGCCCGTCGAGTTCTCATCGCCATGCAGCAGGCTAACTCCCATCCGAATGAGTTCTTCCTCCATTTTCCGCAGCCCCTTGAACGCAAAAGGGTTGAGGAAATTTTCGGAAAGGTAGGCGCCGTAGGCTTCTTTGATCAGTTGGAGGTGGTCTTCGTCGATGTAATAGACCATACTCCAGGTTCTGCCCTCCTTCCAGGAGACATCCCCTTCCTGCAATTCCCGTATCCTCTGCAAAACCTCCTCTTTCCCTTCGCCTTTTACCGGAATCTGAAGCATACCCCTTTCGTTTAGTGGCTTTCAATACCGAAAGAAACGGAATTTTTTCGGGAAATGAACGGACGCTCCCCGGAAAACGAGGCGCCTTAAAACTTGATCTCCTTGAGTTCTCCCTGTGGCGTAACGAGGAAATAGGATTTGGACTGCGGAGCAGGCAGCCGCGGCAGGGTAAACCGCACGATCAGGTTGAAGGAGTACTGGATCACCGGTTCGAGCACCTGGGGGTTAATCACGAGGTCGTAGTCGTTGGTCGGCACCGCGTTGTAAAACCGGGAGAACGGCTTTTCCGCCGGGGTCAGCACGCCGCCTTTTTCCTGGGCGTCGAGCGCCTGGCCGCTATACGCCTGATAGCTTTCGTAACGGTTGCCGGGAAAAGCCACCCAGGCATTCTCGGCGGTGACGGTCACAGCGCTGTCGAGGGAAAACCCGGCGGCCGCATACGCTTTTTTGATCTGGCCCAGGTATTCGAAGCACTTGACGCGAAGTTCGGCGTACGCTTCGGTAGGCTGCTCGTCGAAATAATCGACCTTGACGAGGTCGTAGACCTCCTGCCGGGCAGCCACGGTAACGATTTTGTCTAGTTGAGACGGCTCGGTATAGCGCACGTGGAGGTTTTTCTGCAGTTCAAACCCTTTCGGGATTTCCGTAAACGTCTTTTTGCTGAACAGTTTTTTGCTGACGTCCAGTTCGTACTTGGGCAGGAAGTTCACCATGTCGACGACGATATCTCCAGCCGGAATCCCCAGGGCCTGGATATCGCGCGCCAGCGGTTCGATGCGGTTGTTGAGCAGGGTATTCGCCTCCTCGGCCGTGCGGCCCAGCTGGATGACGCTGAAAATAGCCACATACGCATCCGCCTTTTTGTTGTACAAGCCGTTGATACGCCACTCCAGGGTATTGTCGTCTACAATCTTGGCGGTTTTGGGCACCGAAAGGTAGCGGGTATTCTGGCTCGGGTCGAAATTGGAGTATTGCACGTAGTTGCCGGCTTGCTGGGCAGCGGCGAATAAGGGAAGCAGGCAGAAAAGGAGAGTCCGGGTCATAGCGGTGGTTTTCTTTTCAACGCAAAGAGGGGTTGGGATTATTGTTGGGAGGATAAAAAAGGCGGGCAACCCCTTCGGATTGAACATCCGGGCTACATCATGTGCATCCTTTCATCATGCTAATCCTGGTTCAGACAAAGTGGCAATGCCCCCCAGGGCAGTAAATACGCGCAATCTGAAGATTGAATGGAAGCGTAGACTGAAGTCTAACCACAACAGGGGTCTACGCACAACAGGGAACATAAAAAAAGCCCCCGTCAGCTTCGCTGACGGGGGCTTGGTGATTCCGCTGGGATTCGAACCCAGGACCCCTTGATTAAAAGTCAAGTGCTCTAGCCGACTGAGCTACGGAATCAGGTGCTTTTGGGAGGGAAGGGTTACCTGCCGTCAAAAGCGATGCAAATATAAGGCCTTTTCACAAAACCGCAAGAAAGAATCCCACTTTTTAAACAAGAAAAAATTCCTTCCCCAAACGCCTAAACCCCCAAACGCCCAACCACCCAAAGCCTAATATCAGATTAACCCAGCGCCATGGATAAAGCCCGCCGCCCAAGCGACGGAAAATCTGTAGGTTATATTTTTCAGAACAAAAAGGCGTCTATTCCGGTTTATAGACAGAAACCTATTTCCTGGGCATTGAAATCGGAGTGGCATGCGAATTCAGGAAAAACCTGCTATTGACCAAATAAACCAGATCCCGTTATTCCGGGGCTTAGCGCCAGAAGAAACGCAACTTCTCGAAAACCTGGCGGAAATCCGGCAGGTTAGCCGGGGCGAATACATTTTCGAGCAAGGCTCGCCTTCAGACCGTTTGTATTATCTCCGGCAGGGGTTGGTCAAAGTGGGGGTCTTGTCGGAAGATTCCCGGGAAGTGATTAAATACTTTCTAAGCCCGGGCGCTTTTTTTGGGGAGTCCGGGCTCTTAGGCGAGCCTGTTCATCCAAATTTTGCCCTCGCAATCAGCCAGGAGGCTCATGTTGTCTGTTTTCCTCAAAAGGCGGTCATGCAGCTCATTCAGCAGAACGCGCCATTCATGTCGGCGTTTATGAATTGGCTCGGCAACCGCCTGCACCAAACGGAAAAACGGCTGGAAGGAATGTTTCTCAAAGACGCCCGGGAGCGCATCATTGATTTTCTAAGGGATTCAGCCCAAAAGCAAGGCGAAAAGATCGGCTTTGAAACCTTGATCCGGCATAGCCTTACCCAGCAGGATATCGCCAACTTTACAGGGACGTCCCGCCAGACCGTGACCTCGGTGTTAAACGAACTGCGCAAGGCCAACCTGATTTATTTTACCCGCCGCAGCATCCTTATCCGGGATCTGGCAAACCTGGCCTGACGTTCCGGCAGCAATCAGCCCAAGTCTTCCTCGGCTTTATCTATCCCAAGTTCCCGTTCTACCTCTTCCATGAAGATGTAATCAATGGCCTCATCCAGCGTGGGGATGATCGTAAGAACCGTATCCAGGCGGGAAATCTCGATCAGTTTTTTGACGGAAGGGTATTCAATCCCTGTCAGCACAAAGGAACCCAAGTCTTTCCAGATGCGGTCGGCAGTCAGAATGGCGCTTAATCCCGACGAATCGACATACTGCACGGCAGAAAGGTCGACGATCAGGTTGTTTATTCCTTCGTTAAAAAGGATGACAAATTCCGATTTGAGATCTGGAGCGACCAGCGAGTTGAGGTTTTCCTCCTGCACGCTAAACACGGTATACCGCTCTTGTTTGTCCACTGCGTATTTCATAATCTTTTGATTAGTTGGACCCGGCTTTTGAAGAAGACGCCGCCCTGAAAGCGCAAAAATATCAAATCTATGGATGTAAATCTAAAAAACCCTGGCAAGGTTATTGCTATTATGTAAAAATATAATCCCTGAGGAACCTTGCCCCGCAGATCCGCATTATCTTGGTTTAGATTTTGCAGGGCATTTGAAGGGGAAAAGTGCCCTGCCATGAAACTTAGCAGGAATTTTGTTTGTATTGTAACCTAAACTCCGTTATTATTGTTAGGCATAGCATAACCACGAACCAGAAAGGAGTACGTATGAACAATAGACGATTTTCACCAAAAGTCAAGCAGGTCATCGCCAAAAGCCGGGAAGAAGCCGTCCGGTTAGGCCACGATTTCATCGGCACCGAGCACCTGATGCTCGGCATTGTCGCAGAGAAGGAAAGCCTGGCCGTCAAGGTGCTCGAATCCCTGGATGTCGACTCGGCCGAGCTGCGCCAATTGCTGGAGGAATCGGTGCAAAAGATCCCGGCAGTCGCCACAAGCCTGAATGTGGGTACCCTTCCACTGAATAAACAAGCCGAAAAGGTGCTCAAAGTAACTTTCCTGGAAGCTAAAATGCTGAAGAGCGAGGAAATAAGCCCCGAGCACCTCTTGCTTTCTATTCTGAAGCACAGGGAAAACCCCGCTTCCAAGATCCTGCATCAGTTCGATATCGACTACGATATTTTCAAAGCGGAACTGGAGTACGTGCGGCAGGAACAGGATTTTTCGTCCATTGAACCCTTCAATCAGGCGCCTTCCGATTCGGAAGACCCCTACGAGGAAGACGAACAGTCCAGAGGATTCCAACAGCGCAAATCGAACACCAAGTCGCGCACGCCGGTGCTGGACAACTTCGGAAGAGATATTACCAAGCTCGCCGAAGAAGGCCGCCTGGACCCGATCATCGGGCGGGAAAACGAAATCGAACGCGTTTCCCAGATTCTGAGCCGCCGCAAGAAGAACAACCCAATCCTGATCGGAGAACCTGGCGTCGGAAAAACCGCGATCGTCGAAGGCTTAGCCCTGCGGATCATGCAGCGCAAGGTGTCCCGCACCCTGTTCAATAAGCGCATCGTGATGCTCGACCTCGCCGCCCTCGTAGCCGGCACCAAGTACCGCGGGCAGTTTGAAGAACGCATGAAAGCGATCATGAACGAGCTGGAGAAATCCCGCGACGTGATCCTGTTTATCGACGAGATCCACACCATCGTCGGCGCCGGCGGCGCGACCGGCTCCCTGGATGCGTCCAATATCTTCAAACCGGCCCTGGCCCGGGGCGAACTTCAGTGCATCGGCGCTTCTACGCTCGACGAATACCGCCAGCATATTGAGAAAGACGGCGCCCTCGACCGCCGCTTCCAAAAAGTAATGGTAGACCCGCCTTCTGCCGAAGAAGCAATCAATATCCTGCACAACATCAAGAGCAAATACGAGGAGTTCCACAACGTGACGTATTCCGACGACGCGATCAAGGCCTGCGTCAAGCTCAGCGACCGGTACGTCACCGACCGCTTTCTCCCCGATAAAGCCATCGACGTGCTGGACGAAGTGGGCGCCCGGGTGCACCTCAAAAACATCCACGTTCCCAAGCATATCGAAGAGCTCGAAAAGCAGATCGAAGACCTGAAGGAACTCAAAAACCAGGCAGTGAAGAGCCAGCAATATGAAAAAGCGGCCGATCTGCGGGACCGCGAAAGCAAGCTGCTGCGCCAACTGGAGTTTGCTAAGTCCCAATGGGAAGAGGAATCCAAAACCAAACGCTATCCCGTAGGGGAAGATGACATCGCCGAGGTGGTGTCCATGATGACCGGCATTCCGGTCAAACGCGTCGCTCAAAGCGAAAGCAAGAAGCTGATCGGAATGGAGAAAGATCTCCAGGACGTGATCATCGGTCAAAATGAAGCGATCCAGAAGATCACCAAAGCGATCCTGCGCAACCGGGTGGGGCTGAAAGACCCTACCAAACCCATCGGGTCCTTTATTTTCCTCGGGCCGACCGGCGTCGGAAAAACCGAGTTGGCCAAAGCCCTGGCCCGCTATCTGTTCGACTCCGACGACGCCCTTGTGCGCATCGATATGAGCGAGTACATGGAAAAATTTTCCGTCAGCCGCCTGATCGGCGCGCCTCCAGGATACGTTGGCTATGAGGAAGGCGGACAACTCACCGAGAAAGTGCGCCGCAAGCCTTATTCTGTGGTTCTGTTGGATGAGATCGAGAAAGCCCATCCCGACGTCTACAACATCCTTCTTCAGGTACTCGACGACGGACAGCTTACGGACGGTTTGGGAAGAAAGGTGGACTTCAAGAACACCCTCGTCATCATGACGTCCAACATCGGCGTACGCCAGCTGAAAGATTTCGGGCAAGGCGTGGGCTTTGCCACCAAGGCCCGGCAGGAGCAAGCCGACGACTTTTCCCGTTCGGTCATCCAGAACGCGCTCAAACGCACCTTCGCCCCGGAATTCCTCAACCGGATCGACGACGTGGTCATTTTCAACCAGCTTGGCCAGGAAGAGATCTTCCGCATCATCGATATCACCCTCAAAGACCTGCGCAAGCGCCTGGAGGGGATGAATTATACGCTATTGCTGTCGCAGGAAGCCAAACGCTTTGTAGCAGACAAAGGGTACGACCCGCAATTCGGTGCGCGGCCTTTGCATCGGGCGATCCAGAAATATTTGGAAGACCCCCTTGCCGAATTTATCCTCAACGAAAATCCTGCCGACGGCAGTGCCCTGGAAGCCGTTATGGCCGACGAAGGGGAAGGATTGCGCATTACCCTTGTAAAAGAAGTCAACACAGACGTGCAAGAATAAAAATTCTTCGTATTTTTGTTTCAAAGTACATCTGCCAGTGTAGATGTACTTTTTTTTGTGTTATTTTATGCTCTAATTATTTGCTCATTAAATTAACTTCATTTGGCAAAGAGACAATCGAATACGCCTTCCCAGAATTCCAAAAATGCGGCGCCCCAATTTCGAATGAACGAAATGATCCGCATCCCTCAGGTCCGCCTGGTGGGCGACAATATGGAGCAAATCAGCTCCGCTGCAGGGCAGGAAATTAAGTCCGGCGAAGTGTATTACACCAGGGATCTGCTTCATTGGGCAGAAAAACTTGCCCTCGACCTCGTAGAGATCTCCCCGAACGCCGAGCCGCCCGTCGTTCGTCTCACCGATTTTAATAAATTCCTTTACGAGAAAAAGAAAAAGGAAAAAGAAATCAAGACGAAAGCGGCAAAAACCGTCATCAAGGAAATTCGGTTTGGTCCAAATACCGACGACCACGACTTTGAATTCAAAGTCCGCCACGCCAAAACCTTTCTCGACGAAGGGGCCAAAGTCAAAGCCTATGTCAACTTCCGGGGAAGAACCATTGTATTCAAAGACCGGGGAGAATTGCTGCTTCTCCGCTTTCTAAAAGAGCTGGAAGAATTCGGCAGCCCGGAAGCCCTTCCCAAACTCGAAGGCAGGCGTATGATCGTTATGGTATCCCCAAAAAAGGTGGCAAAAAAGAAATAGCGCCCGCTTTCCTGGCGCCCCGCTTTTTTTAGGGAATTCCCTGTTTTTTTTTCCTGGTTAAAAGGTTATGTGTATCTTTGCAAACCTTTAAATAAGTGACCTATGCCAAAGATGAAAACGCATTCCAGCGCGAAGAAACGTTTCAAGCTGACTGGATCTGGAAAAGTGAAGCGTTTCCATGCCAACACCTCGCACCGCCTCTGGAGCAAAGGCCGCAAAGCCAAGCTCAGAAACCGCGATGCCGGATTAGTATGTGAAGCGGAAGAAAAACGCGTCAAGCGCATGCTTGCCGTTGGGTAACCTTTTTTTAACGAGAACACTGGTCCAAAGCACCCCGCAACGGGGGTCCCGGTGTTGCACTAAAAACAACGTATAATGCCACGTTCGGTGAACTCTGTTGCGTCCAGAAGAAGACGCAAAAAAGTCCTCAAAGCCTCTCGCGGTTTCTTCGGCGCCCGCAGGAATGTGCTCACAGCTGCAAAAAATACGCTCGACAAGGGGTGGGGGTATGCTTTCCGCGACCGCCGCGCCAAAAAACGGGCTTACCGCCGTCTTTGGATCGCCAGGATCAACGCCGGCGCCCGTATGCACGGGATTTCTTATTCCCGGCTGATGCACCATTTAAGCGAAAACGAGATCCAACTGAACCGCAAGGTTCTGGCCGATCTGGCGCTCAACCACCCGGAAGCGTTCAAATCGGTGGTGGAGTCGGTAAAATAACCCGGCATTTCTTACCGTCCCGAAGAGGTTCTATCCGCTGTTGCGGATAGAACCTCTTCGTTTTTGGGGAAAAGGCGCAAATTTCTTCGCCTTCGTGCACCAAGGCAGGTACCTTTTCGCGTTTGAACAAAAAACAGCCTGCCGCAATGAAAAACATACGTTTTGGGATAATCGCCCCGCTTTTTCTTTTGCCCCTGGCGTTCCTTTCTGTTTCAACGCCTTCCTTAAAACCCGACCCAAGCGCGTTTGAGACCCAAATGCTGGCTGAGGTTAACCAAATCCGCCAATCCGGGTGCCAATGCGGAGACCGGTACTTTCCTCCTGTCCCTGCGGTGACGTGGGATGCCCGTCTGGCTAAAGCAGCCAGGATGCACGCGGCCGATATGAAAGCGAGAAACCGGATGTCCCATACCGGATCGGATGGCAGCACCATAGGCCAAAGAGCCCGAAGAGCAGGTTACCCCTGGAGTATGGTGGGAGAAAACATTGCCTGGGGATATACGGATATTCCCAGCGTAGTGGATGGGTGGAAAACCAGCGACGGCCATTGCCGCAACATGATGACCAAAGAATACGTCCATTTGGGCGCTGCCCGTTATGGGACTTACTGGGTTCAGGATTTTGGCGTTCCCAGGTAAACAATTCCGGAAACTGCCGTACCTTTAATTCCTATCGGGTCATCAGGACGCATCCTGTTTCTCCACAAGACCAAAAAGGACCATGTTATGTTAGATAAAGAACCCTTATTCGATCTGCTCCGAACCAACTCCGTGCGGAAATACCTTGCGCGCCGGAGCCGGAACCGGTACGTAAGCCTTCTCAGAGAACTCTTGAACGAACTGGGGTACGGCAAAGAACTCAACTGGTCCCGCCTGGGCGCCGATACGTTTTTCGGAGAAGAAACGGCCGCCGCACTGCGAAGTTTTGCCTCCCGCAACCGCATGCAAAACGACGGATTAACCGCCGATCCGGAAATGCTCCTCCGGATGCTGATGCGCTTCGACGCCATCGACGGGCTCAAACTGCTACAACGGTCCCAGCAGAAACAACAACTCGGACTGGCATTCAACCTGGCGGACCCCAACAACTTCGGAGCTCAGCAACTCCGCTTGCTTCTGGAAAGCTTGGGCATATACGAAGAGGGCCTGCAAAATGGCCTGCGCGCCTTTGCGCAACAAAAGGGGATCTACAGCGATGGGAAGCAAATAACCGACCCCATCGCCCGAGCCCTCGTCGCCGATTTGCTTCCAGGATACGGACCAGCATTTTCTTTACCCGCTAACGATATCGTTTCCACCCCGGTTACGCCGCTTCCGCCGACGCCCAGCGGCGCCCTGGAGATCGTGGTTTCAACCAATACCGTCATGGTCAGCGACGGATTAAAACAGATCCAGTTCAGACGGCACACGCCTGCCGGCGTTTCTACCCCTGGGTACCTTTCTATTGAAAAGTTCGTACTGGCAAACCAGGACAAACTCCACGATCTGAACCTCACCCAAAGCGCCCTGGCCATTATCACCGCCGTCGCACAAAACGAAGGACACCTCGACGGAATCAACACCTACGACCAGGGGTATCTCAGCTTCGGCGTGTACCAGTGGACGCTGGGAAAAGCGGAAAAAGGCGGCGAATTGCCCGCCCTCCTGAAAAAGGTAAAAACCCTCTACCCGGCTACCTTTAAGGCTTTTTTTACCGACTACGGATTGGACGTCAGCGAAGATACCAACACCACCTACGGGTTCCTTACCTACAACAATGAACTGGTCAGCGCGGCATACCTCAAAGATCAGTTCCGGGAACCAACCTGGGCGTTTCGGTTCTGGAGAGCCGGCCAGGAAGCCAATGTTCAGGCGGTTCAGGTCGAACACGCTATCAGCCGGCTGAACAATTTTTACTGGAAGCCCAATTACGCCGCCCTGGGATTTACCTTGAACCAGGTGATCACCTCCTCCTACGGGGTGGCGCTGCTATTGGACAACCACGTGAACCGGCCGGCTTGGGTGGCTAAATGCGTTACCCAGGCCATGACCGATACCGGGCTGACGACCAACCCCGAACTCTGGACCGATGCGGAGGAACAGCGGCTGATCCAGGCTTATCTGGCCATCCGGGAGGTTTACCGGGAGGAACCCTACCAGGCGATGTCGGAATCGCGCCGCAGAGCAGATAAGATTTATCTCAAGGTCCGGGAGGGCAACCTATCCGACCGCCGGGGGTCCTTCCAGATGCGGGAAGTAGCGCTTCGCTCCTACAACTACCCGGAAGCCTACGACGCCCTGGTGGCTAAAACGCCGAATGCCGTGCCGCCTCCGGTCTTTTACGACCCTAAAGATTACCCGGATATCGAAATGGAGGATTGACCCCATTTTGATGATCATTGTTTCACGCTGAATTGCCGGATCAATACGGCTCCATTATGGGTTAGATCGGCATTCAGCACCAGGATGTGCTCTTTCACCCCGTCATCGATGGAAATGGCTACGGTGTTGGGAACGATCGTTCCAATATCTTCGGCGAACAGCACCAGCAAGTTGAATTCCTGCTGCAGTCTGACCTGCACGGAAGCTTTTCCCTTGGTGATCCGAAATCGGTGGGCAATGCGCTTCCCGTTCAAAAAGAGGGAAACGATGTCTCCATCCTCTGTTCCATTATCCCACACTTTGATTTTGAGATCCGGCCGGTAGACGTCGATCTGCCGTTCTAATTTTGTTTCCCTGGCGGGGCCGTCAAGGCTGTCTGCAGGTAGCGGAGCAGAAACGAACAGGGAGTCGGCCAGAGCTAACATGGGCCTTTCCAGATACAATCTGCCGGGGGCGCAAGGGCCGGTAGCGGGCGTTCGCCCTTCTATAAACCCATTCCAATCCCCTTCCATCACGTACCGGGATCCCTGGCGGCTGAGCCGGAGGCGCGCGTTCTTAATACACCATTTCCAGTTAGGCGAGGTTTTTCGTACAAT
The DNA here is from genome assembly GCA_016707205.1 of Haliscomenobacter sp. Classification (GTDB taxonomy): domain Bacteria; phylum Bacteroidota; class Bacteroidia; order Chitinophagales; family Saprospiraceae; genus JADJPL01. The sequence continues at coordinate 239,392 of JADJHZ010000003.1, forward strand.
GTCCAATTCACGGAACTCCAGGATGCTGTCTGCCGGAGAGAAGGCCCAGTTCAGCCTATGGTATGCCTGCCCTCCGTTGGATTCAGAAACGATGCTTGAGGTCCCTTTGCCATCTGCTTGCAAGCTCGTCTCAAAATAAAACCCGTAGTCGCGGTCGGACTGAGACAGGTGGCCCGTCCAAAGGCCTTCCAGGGAAAATGGAACTTCCGGGGCGAGTGCAACGGGGAGTCCTGAAACCAGGGGATTGAGGAAAGCCATTCCCGAAGGGCAGGATTCCGCCTTCCACGGTCCGGAAAGCGTCCATGCCGCAGTGGATTCTGCCGATTTCCGGAGGGTAAAATATTTCAGGCACCATCGTTCGCCCTTGGGCTCCAGTTGCTCGATTTCCTGGATCAACAGGGTTTGGCCATCCCAACGGCCGGCTAAGGAAAAGCGGCCGGTCTTTTTACCGGAACTGGTTGATACGGATTCTCCCGTAACGAGATCGCCGTTCTGACGCAGGTGAATAGCCAGGCGGAAGGTATCTCCGGTGCCCGTTTGAGTAAGCATGCCTTCCCAATGTTCCGGGAGAAGCGGCTGTCCGGAGAGGGAACTGGGCCAGAAAATGGTTCCCAGCAAGGCAAAACCAATGATCCGAAAAAACAGAGCCCTCATGATCCTTTTATTTTTCGCTGATGAAAATCATATCCATCGGTTGATATGGGTCAGAGGTTTTTATGCCAGGAAAAATTATCTTGAAGGTATCTGAGAGAAAGGAATAGCTAGAACCTATCTCAAAACCATAACGCCAAAAATCCTGCTACCGTTTCTTATGTTTCCAGATTAGTCCTCCTTTTAGACTGTATTTAATCCGCGTAATACCTATTTGATAACGCAAAAACGACCGGAGTATGAGAATTGATGTGCAGGCTCCTTATTCGATCAGCGAACCGCTCCAGGAATTAATCGAAGAAAAAGTAAAAAAATTGCTCGTCTTTTATGACCGGATTCAAAGCGCAAAAGTGTATTTGCGCGACGAGGTCCATCGGACGAATCATAAAGAAACCAGGAAAGTGGAGATCGAGCTTACCGTACCTGGCAGTACGTTATATGCCGATGCGGCGGCGGAAAATTTCGAAAAAGCCGTTTCAGGCGCCGCCGAAAAAATGCGCCGCCAGATTCGAAAACTAAAGACCCAACAGAATGACCTGCTTTAAGGGATAGCGCTAAAAGCCTTTATTCGCCTTTGAAATCCGGTTTTCGTTTTTCGACGAAAGCGGCTGCTCCTTCCCGGAAATCCCGGGTTGAAGCGGCAACGCCGAAGGCATGTACCTCCGTCAGGAATCCGTCGGCCGATGTGTCGAAATAAGCGTTCACCGATTCGATCACCTTGGCAATCGCCACAGGGCCTTTAGTGGCTATTTTTTTCAACATGGCTTTCGCTGCGCTGATTTCTTCCCCTGCCGGCGTAACCGCGTTGACCAGTCCGAGCCGGAGCGCTTCCTGGGCATCGATCATGTCGGCAGGAGAAGGAGTTCCATGGCTTTGGTTTTGCCAATGTATTGAATCAGGCGCTGGGTGCCCCCATACCCGGGAATTAATCCCAGATTGACCTCCGGCTGCCCAAAGCGGGCTTTTTCGCTGGCGATGCGAAGATGGCAAGCCATGGCCAGTTCGCACCCTCCGCCTAAAGCGAAACCGTTTACCGCAGCAACGACCGGTACAGACGCGCGTTCAATCAAAAAAAAGACATCCTGCCCTTTCTGTGCCATGTGGCTGCCCTGCCCCTCTTCCATCTCGAGGAACTCTTTAATGTCCGCGCCGGCAACAAAAGCCCGGTCTCCCGCCCCGGTAAGAATCACCCCTTTAACGCCTTTTCGGGAAGGAAGGTCCTCGCCAAAAAACCGGCCCAGCTCATCCATCGTTTGCCGGTTGAGCGCATTCAGCGCTTTCTCCCGGTTGATCGTCACGAGCAGCATGCCGTTTTCTTCCTGAATTAAAAGGTTTTCGTATGCCATAGTTTTTTTTTCGAAAGGTACGAAGTTTAACGTTGCGAGGTTGGTGGTTGGTGGTTGAGTGGTTGAGTGGTTAGGGAGTAAGGGAGCAGGGAGCAGGGAGCAGGGAGCAGGGATAGGTCTAAGGCGTAAGGCTTTGGGCGTAAGGATGGCTGAGCGCCAGGGGAAGGGGATACAGCCCTCTGTTCGCTGTAGTCTGAAGACTACAGCTTCGGAAATCTTCAGATTGCCGCATCGGAAGGAAGCAGCTCTGTTCGCTGGAATCCCCAGATTCCCAGCGGAACTATCCGCCGGTCCCCTGACCGGCTAAAACCCAGGAAACTGCCTCGAATCCCCATAAACCAAACGGGGTTATGGACTTGGTCCATAACCCCGTTTTTGGCTGGTTAGTGGTTAGGGAGCAGGAGCAGGAATAAGGAGAGGGATTAGTGGATAGTGCTTAACTAGTTGATGGTGAATTAATTATTTGGGTATTTATAGGATTTTAAAGCCTGTCGCCAATCCCTGCTCCCTGCTCCCTAATCCCTACAATCACTCCAGCACTATCATCTTCTTCGTCGCTGCATAATCCCCTGCTTTCAGGGTGTAACTCAGCACACCCGTGGTGTTCAGCTCGCTGGCTTTCACCGTTACCTGATTGTACCCTTGCGCAAACTGCCCTTTCACTACCCGCAGCGTGCGGCCCGTAACATCCTGAATCGTCAGCGTCGCTTCACCAGCAACTGGCAGGGTGAAGCCGATCACCGTCTCACCCTGGAAGGGGTTCGGGGTGTTTTGTTCCAAGGCGAAAAGCGTTGAGGCGTTAAGGCGTTGAGGCGTTAGGCGCCAAACCTACGCTCAGGTAGTCGCCGCCCGTGCGGTACGCTTCCGCCCGCGTGATCCGGCTGTTCAGATTCAACACTTCGCTCAGGCTCGCCACATCCGCTTTGGCTTTCACCACCAGCGTGAAGAGCGCTTCCTGTCCCCCTTTGGAGAGGACACCTGGCGATGCATTCCAACTCGTCGTCACCATCCCTTCCCTCGCAAACACCCCAAAGTTTTCCGCTTTGGAGACTGCGTATTCGATATCCACCAGTTCCACTTTGTTTGGATCAAGGCCCAGCGTAAACTGATAGCCTTCGATTGGACTTATATCGCCTGTGAAGGGGATGCGGTATTCATTGCCTGCCTTCAGCGGCTGGTCTTCGGCTTTGAGTTCAAACACCCCAGCCGTGCGCACGATGCTGTTCGCTACCGCGTTGCCGTTCACGTCGCCCACCTTCACCGCTACGAAGTCCGCTTTCGCGTCTGCAGCAAGGTCGTTCAGGTTCGCTACTTCCGGGAACTGCGTCTTCCATGGGTTCGATGGATCGGCAAACTTGAACGTCCGGTCCACAAAACGCCAGCTCGTGTTGTTCGCATACTTCGTATCGATACCCAGGATCAGTTTGCGCAGCTGGATCAGGTCCAGCGTCGTCACCGAACGGGAGTTGTTCACATCCGCTGCGATCAACTTGTACGGGCTATTCAGGGGCTGTACGCCCAGGATGTGTTTGGTGATCAGCACCAGGTCGAAGGTCGATACCCCGTTGAGCGGGTTCTTGTCCAGGTGCGGCGTCACCGAGTAATCGTACCCCAGCGTCACTCCGCTAAACCCAAACTCCCCGTCCCGGCCCGTCATCTTCGTCACCGAGCTGTGGCCCGACAGCGCCACTTCTACCCCTTCCACGCTTCTTTGTTCTCTGTGGTGATCGCTCCTCCGATCGCTGCCGACGCCGCCGCGCTCGGGCATACCTTGCGCGCATCCGTCACGATCGCGTACGTCTCGCACCATGCCCAGTTGCCCAGCGCATCTTTGGTGTACAACCGCACCGCTACCTGCGTCACCTTCGCATCGTCGCAATCAAAAATCACCGACGTCTGCGGACTCGTCGGGATGCCCGCTTCGTTCAGTCCGTCGTGGCTGTCCCATACGCCGTCTGCGATCCCGTCTGCGCCGCTGTCTTTCACTACGTAATATTGATTATCCGGGATGTTCTCCTTCACTCCTACCGTCTTGGCGTTGCAATCGGCTACCTCGCTTGCTTTGAAGTCCGTAGCCCAGATCGCCATTTCGCCGTTGCCATTGTCCGGATTCTTCATCAAATCCGTGCTCAGGCCATGGTAGCAGATCGGTGCAATGCCGTTCGTGTCCTTGATGGAGAACGGAATGTCCTTCGCCAGCGACAAATTGCCGCAATCGTCGCGTACGATCACCGTCAGTTTGTGGTCGCCGATCGGAAGCTGACTGGCATCGCCCGTACCTGTTACCACCCAGGAGTTCGTGCCCTTGTTGTCGCCGTTGAGTGCATGCGAAGGAGTAACCGTCAGCCAAGAAGGCAGTTCAGCGCCATTCAGCTTCACGCGCTCGATCGCCAGGTTACCCGCCAAGGCAGGTACTTGCTGTACTTCCGTGTTCGTGGAGCACAGATCCTGTGCAGCAAACTCAATGGCTACTGTACTAGAGCACGTGTTCTTGTTTTGATAGAATACCTGCTCGGATGGGTCAAGCACTTCGGGACGTACGTCGTCGTGTACGAAGATGTACTGCGTGTACATCCACGCAAAGTAGTCTCCTTCGGTGTAAGAGCAGTTGCTGTTGTTCTCATTGTTGAAGTCAAATTCCTCTACCAGCTCCGATGGATCTGCAATCTTGTCCCCGGTGTCTCCTTCTTCGTAGTAGATCTCTTCTTCTTCATCCATGTCCTTATCGCGCACCAGGACGTTGACCCCGTATCCATCATGGGGCACGATCACTGCCCACTGCATCGGCTCGCCGCAACGCTCGTCGTACTGGCACCAGTTGATCACCGTAAACGTACGGAAGATCTTGTAGCACTCCGCAACCGGTGCGCCGTTCAGCGTAGCGCCGTTGTAACGCTTGTCGCTTACGTTCACTGCCAGCACGTCGCAAGCCAGTTCGCCACCGTCGATCACGTTCGCCGTGTCGCGCAAGTCTTCACAATCGCCGTATAGGTCTTCCGGGAACATAATATTGTACTCGTGTACCGGTTGTACCGTGATCACGACCGTACCGATCGTGCTCGTTACCGTGCCCTTGCTCGTCGTCTTGGTGTAGGAGTAGCTCACCGTTACCGTGCCCGCTTCGCAGTGCAGATCGGTCGTTACTTTTGCAATAACCACCGTATTGGCGCAATCGTTGCCGCTCATCGTAACCAGAACGTTCTGAGCGCCACCCTTATCGGTCAGTACTTTCTCTACAAAGTTCTTGTATTCCGTGCTCGTTACGTCCCAGCCAGCGGTGTTGCCAGCTGCAGCGATCAGACCTTCCACATACGCGCGGTCGGTGCACTTGATCGTTACAGGCCATGGAAGGATGTACGTAGGGAAGCACTTTGTCTTCGATCAGCTGCTCGCTCCAGCAGTAGTTGAAGTTGCCAGCCTTGTCCCAGCCACCCAGTTCAACGATTACTTTGTTGCCCAGGTCGCAGCAGAAGAACTCGGCATAATCCAGCCATGGAGTCATGATCGTCGCTACGCCGCTGCGCGTTACGGATACGAATTTCTCGTGGTCCTGCAGCGTGCCGTCGCCGTTTTCGTCCCAGCCGTCTTTGCCGGCTTCAATCTTGCCGTTCTTATCCCAGTCGTAGCCTTTGGCAATGAAATCAGCCTGGCAATCCGCGTCGTATGAACGGCGCAGTTTGATCCGGTCCATCGCGCAGTTGTCCCAGCTGCCTTCGTCTACGTCTTTGGCATTCACCCGTGCGTAGCCGTAGTAGTTATAGCCTTGCGCAGGGTATTGCTGGCCGTAGCCCGCCCCTTGCGAGTTGGACAGCGTGATGTTCAGCTGATCGTCGCACTTCATTACCGGTGCAATCTTGTCGACTACACGGAAGTAAAGCGCTTTGGTGTCTTTGTTGTAGCAATGGTCAAACGCTTCTACCGTAAAGCGGTACAAACCGGGCGCCAGGCCCGTTACCACCGGACGGCCACCCACCACCATCACCTGATACGTCTCTTCGTGCCAGCACGAATCCGCCGACAGCGGGATCCCGTAGGCATATTCCAAGCCCCAGCGCTCCATCTTGAGCACGCTCACGCTCGGGTTCGGATCGCAGTTGTCTTTGATCTCCCAGCCCAGGTATTCCAATAAACCTGCCCGGTCGGTAAACACCGCCGCGGTGCAGTCCATCGCGCCCGTCGAGATCAACGATACCGGTACGTTTGACGCCATCTCAAAATCGTCCTGGCACATCCGCTCCGGCTCCTCATATTTCACTTTGCGCACATCGGTAAAGGTAGGCTTCACATTGTCGTACCACTTCAGCAGCACATACGTACAGTTCTCCAGCCCGTGCTCCTGGCCTGGATTGCACCAGTCGAAGTACGACAGCTTCACCAGCACTTTCTTCCCGTTGCCGCATACCGGGAACGTGTTCACCACCTGCGCATCAAAGCTGTAGTTGCAGCCCAAAAGCTTATATTTGGAATCTACCCCTTCGGCAAAGAACGCATAGCCCCGGTCCGTCACACAATCCAGCGAATCCTGGATCCGCAGTTTGGTCTTGAACAGCCGCAGCATCTCTTCCGCAGAAGGCGCTGCGCACTTGTCGCCGCCTACCAGGCACGCCAGATCCAGTTCGTAGTCTACTTCGCCGCAGCAGTTGTCTTTAGGCGCATCGAAATCCTCAACAATCGCGTCGCATTTACCCGCTACCTGCGCTTTCAGGCTCTTGAGCAGCTCGTTGCCAAACGTGACCGCCTGCGGGCGCACCAGGTAAATGTGCTGGTACCCCTGCGTGGCGTTGCCGTAGCAATCCGTCGCCGTGAACGTCCGCTTCAGCCGCGCCCATGCCTCGTAGCCCGAAGGAACCCCCGGATACGTTGACCCAATCTCTTCGCACGTGAAGTACGTCAGCTCATCCGTCGCTTTTAGCGTCGTGAAGCATTTGCAATAGTCGTTATGGCACGCGTCCACAAACACCGGACGGCCCGCAAACAGGGCGTTCGACGTCTCTTTCCACGTATTTTCTTTATTGAACAACTCCTCCGCGTTCAGGCACAGGAACGCCGCGGTGGAGTTCGTAAATTGTCCACTGAGCAACTCCGTCTGGCCTGGCGCCGCCAGCGTGCCCACGTTGCACTTCCCGATCCAGCTTGTGTAGACCGGGCCCGATTTGTCTTCGGCGTTTACCACGCCCCAGCAAGGTTGCCAGATCAGGCAGTTCTCGTACCCCGGCTTGAGACGCACCACGTACTTGTGCTGCCCAGGGCACGTCACGATGTTGTCGGCCCCAACGCCGTCGTCAACTACTACTTCCAGCGCTTCGTAGATCAGGCTCACCGGAATATCTTTCGCCGCCGCGCACGCCGCCACGTTCAGCAGTACCTGGTCCAGGGTGATTTCCGCACTGCACGTGGCTGGGTCCAGCGTCACGTTGATCTTGCTGCCACAGCCAACACAGTCGAATTTCTCTTTCGGACGCACCGTGACCGTGATGTAGAAGGGATCACCTTCGCAGCTTTTGAGGCTGGTGGGGACGACCCGGTAGATAATCGTTTGGGCGACGCTAGTCAGGTTGGTCAGCACGTCCGTGATGACCGGACCCACGCCGGGAGTGGCCGCGGTAAAGGTTTCCCCCGTTATATAGGGATTATTTTTTTGGGTAGCGGACCCCACAGCATCCACGCTGTACCATGTTCGTCAGCGTTTCTTTAACTTCAGACACGACATCTTCGGCATCATAGCCTACGCTGCCGGTAACGCCGTTGTAATTAACGCTAACGATTTCAAAACGATAGTCCACGCCTTCAACCCAATTCCTTGGGTTGGAAAGCAGCACATCCACCTGGATTTCTTCTCTGGAGCAGACCGTATCGTCCAGGGGGCTGAGCGGTACGATCCCGGTAAAGTCCATGCGCATGGTATACGGAGCGGTACCGGTGTATTTTCCAACGGTTTCGCACAAGGTTTCGGAGTAATAAAAATAAGCCGAACCGGCGATTAAGGTTTGAAGGGAGTTGGTGGCCCAGGGGGCTCCAACCAGAGCGTGCCGGCCGCTAATTCCAACGGAAAAACCGAAAAAGTTAAGCGGGTCAGCATCCGAAGCAGCTATTTTTTGAAGCTGGGACCAAGAATTATCGCATTGGAGTTCGAAGAAATAAGCAGAACCTGCATTGGTTTCCCCATCCACGTCGTCGTCCGAAGCGCCAACAAGGATCATGTTTTCGCTAATAGAAACTGAGTTTCCAAATTTGTCGTCGCTACCAAGGTCACTGGAGACAATGGTTTGATCCAGCGCCCAGTCATTGAGTCCCAGCCTCTCGAAGACATAAGCCTGCCCATCGGTGCTATTTTCATCTGGAGCGCCAATGACCGCATATATTCCATCAATGGCCACCGCATTTCCAAAATGGCCGCCGCCATCCGGATCCGGAGAAACCACTTTTTCCACCTGGGTCCAAGTATTGGGAATAAATTCAAAGAAATAAGCTGACCCGGCATCCAAATCGCTGCCGATATCGTCTCTATTGGCGCCGACAACAACATAAGTCGCATCGATGGCCACAGAAAAGCCGAACTGGTCCCCAATGGCCCGGTCAGAGGCATTAATTTCCTGGGTTTGTGCCCAGTTATTCAATCCTAAGCGTTGGAAAATGAACGCGTCTCCTCGAGCGGCATCATTATTTGGGGCGCCGACAACGGCGTAGTCGCCGCTGATCGAAACGGAAGTTCCAAAGCCGCCGCCTAAATCGGCATCCGAACCGGTGATCTTTTCGACTTCGGTCCATGTACCGGCAATCCGTTCAAAAATATACGCTGCTCCTCGGGCGAAATTTTTGCCCCGAGCGCCAACTATCGCGTAATTCCCGCTAATGGATACGGAAGAACCAAATACGTCGAGCGCAGCTGCGTCGCTCGCGGTCAGTTTTTGCACCTGTGTCCAGGTACCGGCAATCCGTTCGAAAATATAGGCCGACCCCGCATCGATCTTATCCCCAATGATACCGCCAGGAATATTATCCATCCAAGCCCCAACAATAGCGTAGTCGCCGCTTATGGCAACGGAATACCCTAGTTGATCGTCTGCCCCCGCATCAGATGCCAGCGCTTTCAGGACCTGATCCCAAGTCTGGGCGGTACCGGTGAAGGGTATTGCGAAAAGAGCAAGCGCAATGCCCCAAAAGCGCCACTTGTTGAAAATAAGGCGTATAGGTTGTTTCATGAGAGATGATTTGTTGTATATCAAAAACACACACCCCCTAAAGCCCAAAAGCCAAGGAGGGAGAAAAATTCAACCTTAAAATCTGGAACGACGCGACAGGCGCCGTCTTTTTTCATGAGTAAACCGGAATAAGAAGACCCTATTCAGGGGTCATGGGTTGGAAGAGGGATAGTAACTATTAGGCGTAAAAAGTCCAACAAACCTTTCTATAGATAAGCCTTCTTATTCAAGACAAATTTACCCTCTTTTTGATTGAATTATCCTATAACATGAATCAGGTATTTTCCTATAGCCTTTCTCTGAAAATGAACTCCTATTCGTCCTGAAGGGTTCCTTTCACCGAAAATAACCGAACAGGACGCGCAGAAGGTCGCGTTATTGGGAAATGGTCGGGGGCGCCCCCGACCCCACGCTTTGGGCTGGACTTCACCCTCAAAGCTAATCTTGAAGGAGAGAACACACCCGCAGCCCGGGGGCTGTCTCAAAAGACCGTTCTTTGCTCTTGGCAGCCAAGGGCGAAAACGGTCTTTTGAGACAGCCCCGTCTAACGTCTAACGTCCAAGGTCTAATCCGTCTACTCCTCCCCCATCACTTTTTCCTGATGGTTGATCGATTCCTCGTGAATGGACCGCAGCAAGATGGTGACGAAGTCTTCGCTCAGGCCTTTATTCCTGCCTTTCTCGATCGCCCGGTCCAGGATTTCCGTCCAGCGGTTGGTTTGGAGGATGGCGATGTTGTTGCGTTTTTTGTAACGGCCGATGCCTTCGGCGAGCTGCATGCGGCGGCCCAGGAGGTTGAGGAGCTCTTCGTCGATCTCGTCGATCTCGTGGCGCAGGTGCTCCAGGTTGTGCACGTATTCGGGGTCGTCGGAGCTGAGTTGGCGGAGTTTGAGGTGGCTGACCAGTTCTCCGTATTGGGCTGGCGTGATCTGCTGGGCGGCATCGCTCCAGGCTTCATCCGGACTTGGGTGCACTTCGGTCATGAGACCGTCGTAGTTGAGGTCCAGGGCGCGCTGGGCAATGTCCAGCAAGGTGTCCCGGCGACCGCAGATGTGGCTGTTGTCGCAGATGATCTGCAGGTCGGGGAACAGGCGGCGCAGTTCGATGGGAATCTGCCAGCGCGGCACGTTGCGGTAGGGCGTTTCGCCATGGTGGGAAAATCCGCGGTGGATCGCCGCAATCCGGCGGATGCCGGCATTGTAAATCCGCTCAATGGCGCCGATCCAAAGCTTGAGATCTGGGTTGACCGGGTTTTTGACGATCACCGGGATGTCTACCCCTTTCAGCGCGTCGGCCACCTCCTGAACGGAAAAGGGATTGACCGTGGTCCGGGCGCCGATCCAAAGCACGTCGATCCCGTACTTGAGGGCTTCAAATACGTGCTGGGTGTTGGCCACTTCGGTGGTCGTCTTCATACCGGTCTCTTCCTTCACTTTGCGCAGCCAGCTAAGGCCGACGGTCCCGATGCCTTCAAATTCTCCCGGACGGGTTCTGGGTTTCCAGATACCGGCGCGGAAGAGGTCTACGTAGCCTAGCTGAGCCAGTTCCCTGGCGGTCTGAAGTACCTGTTCCTCCGTTTCTGCGCTGCAAGGGCCCGCAATCAGCACCGGCCGGTTGTTGGAGCGGTCAAAGATGGGTTGGATGTTCATTTGCATTTTTTTATTTTAATGTTGAAGATGTAGAGGATTAAGGGATTAAGGGAGCAGGGATAAAGGGAGCAGAGAGCAGGGAGCAGCATTAAGTTTCCAAATTGGGCCGTTCAAGATTCTTTGCTTTTTGATTAAAAAATGATAATCAATTGTTTAAACAAATTAGATGCAATTTTTTATAGCTCCCTTCTGCTCCCTGCTCCCTGCTCCCTGCTTTCCTGCTCCCTGCTCCCTGCTCCCTAAATCTCTGCTCCCTAATCCCTAAGAAATAATTTTCCTGATCGAATTCGCTTCCTGAATAAGTTGATAAAACGTATCGAAATCTTTCTTAATCAGCAGGCTGCGGAACCGGGAGAGTTGGTTAATATGTTCGTCGAGGACATCGAGGACGTTGTCGCGGTTTTGGCGGAAGATCGGCACCCACATGTCGGGGGAGCTTTTTGCCAGGCGGACGGTAGAACTGAAACCCGAGCTGGCGAGTTCGAAGATCCGATCTTCGTCCTTTTCTTTGGATAATACGGTCAGGGCCAGCGCAAAAGAGCTGATATGGGAAATATGGGAAATATACGCGGTATGGAGGTCGTGCGCAAGAGGATCCAGACGGGCGATTTTCATGGGGATGGACCGAAACATGCGCTCTACCAATTCCACGGCGTCGGGGTCGCTGCGTTCCGTTTCGCATAAAACGGTATACTTCTGGTCGAACAAGTTGGGGATCGCCGCTTCCGGTCCGGAATACTCGGTTCCCGCCATGGGGTGGGAAGAAACAAACCTTCCCCGGTTTGGATGGGACCGGAGTCCTTCCAGAAGGCTTTCTTTGGTAGAACCCACTTCGACGACGACCTGATGGGGCTTGATCTGGTCCAGGATTTTGGGAATCACATGCACCATGACATCGACCGGAATGGCGACGACGATGAGTTCCGCTTGGGATATCGCTTGTTCCAGCGGGGCGTCTTCGTCGATCAAACGGCGCCGGACTGCCTTGTCCAGGTTTTCCTGGCTGACATCTACCCCAATGATGCGTTTTGCAAAGCCATTTTCTTTAAGCGAAATAGCCAAAGATCCTCCAATCAATCCGATGCCTACGATCGCGATGGTCATAGTAAGGGGAAATTTATGTTTTTGAGTAGGTAATGTTTTCCTTAATCCGTTTCAACGCTTCTGCGTACAATTCGCGGTCGCTGCACAGGGAAATACGGATATAATTATTCCCCTGGGAGCCGAAAATTCCGCCGGGGGTGATAAAGACGTGGGATTTTTCCAGGATCTCATCCGAAAGCGCAAACCCGTCGTCGTACCCTGACGGAATGCGGGCCCAAACGAACATGCCTACCTGCCCGGGGTCGTAGGCGCAGTTCAGCGCATCGAGCAGTTGGTATACCAGATCCCGCCGTTGCCGGTACACCGCATTCAGCTCCTGGTACCATTCCGGCGGTTGCTGAAGCGCCCGCACGGCGGCGAGTTGGAGCGGTTTGAACATGCCGGAATCCATATTGCTTTTGAAGCGCAGGACGGTATCCAGGTATACTTTCCGGCCGGCGACCATCCCGATCCGCCAGCCCGCCATGTTGTGGGCTTTGCTCAGGGAATTGAGTTCCAGTGCGACGTCCATCGCTCCCGGAGTGCGGAGCAAGCTGACGGGATGCTCGTTCAGGATAAAGGTATAGGGGTTGTCGTTCACCAGAAGAATCCCATGGCTCCGGGCAAAGGCGACCAGATCGGCGTAAAACCCGGGGTCGGCCTGAGCGCCGGTCGGCATATTGGGATAATTCAGCCACATGAGTTTGACCTTGTTCAGGTTGGCGGCGGAAATGGCATCCAGGTCGGGCATCCAGTTCCGGTCCGCTTCCAGGAAATAATCCCGGATCTTGGCGCCGGTGAGGTGCGCTACCGAGCGGTAGGCGGGGTACCCGGGGTTCGGAACCAGGACTTCGTCTCCTTCCTCAAGGTAGCTCATGGAGATATGAAGAATGCCCTCTTTGGAGCCAATCAGGGGCAGAATCTCCCCTTCCGGATCGAGGTCTACCTCAAAATACCTCTGGTACCACTCCGCCAACGCGTGGCGCAGCTCCGGGATACCGTTGTAGCTTTGGTACGCATGCACATCGGGCCGGCGCGCCTGGTGGGTCAGTTCTTCGATGACGGCCTCTGCCGGGGGCAGGTCCGGGCTCCCGATACCCAAATTGAGTACCTGCTTGCCTTCGGCGCGCATCCGGGCAATTTCCCGCAGCTTGCGGGAAAAGTAGTATTCTTCGACGGCTCCCATGCGGCTGGCAGGGGAGATGATGGGGTGCATCATGGCAATGAGTTCAAAAGTTTAAGGCGTATTTAACCAGGCACAAGGCGTAAGGCATAAGGCGTTCTTGCTTCTAAAGTCTGACCTCTAACGTCTAATCTAATCCTCATACAGCTGTCCTTGTTTGTAGGCGCCCATGATCTTAAGTTCGTGGGTGAGGGGGCGGATCGCGTCGATTGCCTGATCGTACCCTACGTTCCCTTCTACTACAAAATCGATGAAAAACAGGTATTCCCAGGGTTTTCCGATAATGGGGGCCGACTGGATTTTGGTGAGGTTGACCCCGTAGGCGGCGAGTACGGCGAGCACTTTATACAGGCTGCCGACGGTGTGTCCGGTAGCGAAGCTAATAGATACTTTATCTGCTCCGGCTACGGGCTGAGCGGCGTCTTCATGGGCGAGGACCAGGAAACGGGTAAAATTGAGTTTATTCGTCTCGATACTGGGGGCCAGGATTTCCATGCCGTACATCGAAGCGGCCATGGCGCTGGCGATGGCGCCGATGCCTTTCAGTCCTTTCGACTGGATGTTGTAGGCGGCCAGGGCGGTATCTTCGATCTCGATCAAGCGGATATGCGGGAATTGTTGAAAATATTCGCGGCACTGGTCGAGCGCGATGGGATGCGAATGCACTTCGGTCAGATCCTGGATCGACTGGCCGGGGAGGGCCATCAGGTTTTGTTTGATACGCAGGTAGACTTCTCCGATAATTTTAAGGGAAGCCTGGTTTAGGAGTTTATAGTTGGCCATCAGGCTGCCTGCAAGGGTATTTTCGATAGCCATCAGCCCGGTGTCTACGCCGTCTTTTTGCACGAGGCGGCGGACCAGTTCGTTAAAGGTCAGGGCAGGAACAATTTCCAGCGGCCTGCCGTCGAAGCAAAAGCGGGCTGCGATATCGTGGAACGCTCCTGGATAGCCCTGGATTACAACCCGCAGCGGCTCGGGCTCCGCGCCGGCGGCAATGGGAGAAGGTTCGGGTAAAGAAGAGAACATGCGCTATGCATTTTATGTGAACAAAATTTGTTTTAGGAGCGACGGAACGCAGGCGCCATCCCTCGGTTTAGGGCAAAAAAAAAGCCCCGTTTCCGGGACCCTTTCTTTTATCTTTCAGCTGCCTGAACAACAAAATCCAGCAATCCCTTTACGGTTGGCCGTAAAAGTAAAAGCTGAAAAAATAATACCCGTTGTTGCTTGCAGCGTGCATAGATTCGAAGCGTTATGCGGCAAACCTAAAGATTAATCCAGGGATGAGCAAAAAAACCGGACCTTTTTTTTGAAGTTTTTTACGATCTCCGAACCCAAAGAAAAGAGAAGCGGTACGAAGATATAATGTACAGGAAGACCGGAGAGCGACAGACAAAACAAAAAGTTCCCAATAATCCCTTAAATTAGCGCCAAACGAATCCAACCGGCATGAGAATCCTATCCTTCTTCTTTTTTTGGTGGGTAATTGCACATCAGCTTTTTGCCCAGGCGCCTGTGACCAACCTGTACCTGTTCGACCTGCGCCGACAGGGCGACACCTCTTTCCAGTTTGTCAAACCACGGTACCTGACGTACTTTAACGGCAACGGATACAACAACCATCCCTTCTTCGCCTCCGCCGACGAAGTCTGGTTTTCTTCTCAACCCCCGCTGGATGAACAGCCGGACATCGTTCGGGTCTCTTTGCGGGACAGCAGCCTGACCAAGCTCACCAATACCTACGAAGGGGAATATTCTCCCAGAAAGCCCTATTTCGAATTGTCCAACTATTATATCGTGCGCATGGAATTTGTGGATCAGGACACCCTTACCCGGCTTTGGCAGGTTTCCAACTCCGGGTTTGGATCGGCCGGGTCCCGGCCGGTATTCCAGAATTACACCAATGTGGGGTACTACGAATTTATTACGCCCCGCCTGGTAGCCCTGCACCTCAACGACACGCCCAATACCCTTGCCCTGGGGATTCCGGAGACGGACAACGTCACGCCGATCGCCTATCAGGTAGGGCGCTGTTTCCGCTTGCTTCCTTTCACCAACAACCTCATTTACCTCCAAAAAAGCAGCACCGGAGAAAAACCGATGCTCATGAGTATCGACCTCAGGAACTCCGCTAACCGCCCTGCAGCCGTTCCTCTGGTCGAATCGGTCTCCAATAGCGAAGACTTTGCCTTGCTCAACGACGGCACCATCCTCATGGCTGCCGGAAGCAAGCTCTATAAGTTCAAGCCCAAAGCCGACCGGACCTGGGTGCAAATCGCCGACTTTGCCGAGTACAACCTCACCAAAATCACCCGGCTGGAGGTCAACCGCGAAAACAACCGGATCATTCTCGTCAATTAACCGCCTTTTCCGGATCAAACACGTTGCTTTTATGCGTCTTTTTATCCATACGCACGACTTGCTTCTGCGCCACACGTTCCGCATCGCTCATGGCGCCAGAGATATCCAGCCTACGATGATCGTCGGCCTCCAGGAAGGGGATCAACTCGGGTTGGGCGAGGCTACGGCCACTTCCTATTACGGACTCACCCTTGGGCAAATGGTGGTTACCCTGGAGCGGCTTCGTTCGGCCATAGAAAATACGCCGCTGGAAAGCCCCGAACAATATTGGGAAGCGCTCCGGCCTTATCTCCAGGACCACCCGTTCGAGCAATGCGCCCTGGATGTCGCCACCCACGACCTGTTTGCCCGGTTGCAAGGAAAGCCCCTTTACGAACTTTGGGGCCTGTCTACCGAACATAACCCCCTGACCAACTACACCATCGGCATCGGATCTGTGGAGGAAATGATCGAGCGGATCAGGGAAAAACCCTGGCCGGTGTATAAAATCAAGCTGGGCACAGACAACGACCTCGACCTTATTCGCGAACTCCGGAAACACACCAACTCGTTTTTCCGCGTCGACGCCAATACCGCCTGGACCGCTGATCAAACCCTGGAATATGCTCCCGAACTGATGAAGCTGGGGGTCGAATTCATCGAGCAGCCGCTCAAACCCGGAGACTGGGAAGGACAGCGCCGTCTGTTCGAACAATGCCCGCTCCCCGTTATTGCCGACGAAAGCTGCCAGCGGGAAACCGACGTGAGCCGCTGTTATTCCTACTTCCACGGAATCAACATCAAACTGATGAAGTGCGGGGGCCTCACCCCCGCCCGCCGGATGATCCACCATGCCCGCGAACTCGGCATGAACGTCATGGTAGGCTGCATGACGGAATCCACCGTAGGCATTTCCGCCATCGCGCATCTCCTCCCCCTGCTCGACTACGTCGACATGGATGGGCCGCTGCTGTTAAAAGAAGATATTGCCCTTGGCGTTACCATGCACGAAGGAAAAGTTTCCTATGCCCCCAGCAACGGCACTGGGGCCGAACTGGTGTTTGATATCATGAGCTGATTTTTAGGGAGCAGGGGAGCAGGGGAGCAGTTTGTCCACTCCTCCATGCTTTCCTCTACATCCTATACATCCTATACATCCTTTACATCCTTTACATCCCTAACCCATGCCCCGACCCTTCTCCGGCACGGCTTACCTGGGAATCCCTTTTCTGCCTGAATTCCAAGCGCTGGTTTGGGAGGGTATCCAGCTTTACGGAGCCCATTACGGGGGATCCCGGCGGTCCAAACTGGCGCCTCCGGTTTTTGAGGAAACAGAAAACTACCTTGCCTCCTACGCCGGAGCCGAATCTGCCCTGGTGCTATCCTCCGGGACGCTGGCCGGGCAGCTTTTGCTTAAGGTATTGCACCTGGAAACCCAACTGGAACTGGCGCCCGGAGCGCATCCGGCACTCTGGGAGGAGCAAGGTCCTGATTCCGCGTCCTGGGAAGAATGGACGGCCCGGGTGGTTTCGCTAAGCCGGCAACCAGGCCCTCCGCTCGCGTTGTTGTGCAATTCGGTAGATCCTTTAGGGGTATTTCCGTATGATCTTTCCTTTCTCGAAAGATTGCAGCCTGAGCGCCGCATCGTATTGGTTGTAGACGACTCCCATGGCTTTTTGCTGCTCGGCCAAGACGGAAAAGGGTGTTACCCTTCCATCGCTTCCCTGCCCGGAATCGAACCCCTGGTCGTCAGCTCCCTGGGAAAAGCAGGAGGGATTCCGGCGGGAACCGTTCTTGGCCCGGAGTATTGGATAGAAAAAATACGGAAAAGCCCCTTCTTTGGAGGCGCTTCCCCGGCGCCGCCGGCATACCTGTACGCGTTTCTGAAAGCGCGGGAACTATATCAGGCCCAACGGCTGAAGTTGGAGGACAACCTTGACTTTTTTATTCAACGCCTCCCCTACCCCAGCCGGTTTCGCTTTTTCCCCGGTTTCCCTGCCTTTCTTTGCCTCGGCCCCGAAATCCCGTCTCTACTGGAAAAGCGGGGAATTCGCATTTCTTCCCTCTCCTACCCCACCCCTAACGATCCGTTAACCCACCGGATTGTAATCACCAGCCTGCATACCAAAGAAGATCTGGAGCGGGTTCTGGAGGAGGTATAAGTTGCGAGGTTGCGAAGTTGCGAAGTTGCGATGAACTCCGGTGCTTCGTAACTCCGTAACTCCGTAACTTCGCAACTTAACCAACTTAAAGCCCCCTAAACCTGGAAACCAGTATCCGCCAATCCATATCTACAGAATAGTCTTTGGCATAGAGAAAATTGAGGCGATCGATGGTCGCGGGATTGCGGAGGCTTTCCGGGAGGCGGATCGCCGGATGGAGGATGCCGGGGCGGATTTGGGGCAAAGCGGCGGTGGGTCCGCCGTCGGGACAGTATCCCACCCAACTGTACTTTCCCAGGGCAACAGCGGCGAGGTCGCTTAAAAATCGCAGGGAGCGCCGTTGGATCAGCAGTTGAACCGGCAAGGTGAGGATTAAAACCAGGGTGATGAGCACGTCGAACAGCCGTTTGTTCCTTCGCTGCCTGGGCTCGGCGATGAGGTAGCGGATATCGATAGTATACAGATCCCCGCTCCGGTTTTTGGAGCTGCTCCCGATAATGCTCCAGCTTTCTTCCGGCACGATTTTATATTCCACCCCTGGTCCAAGCCGGGCCATCCACTGCATGATTTGCCCGGCGGGAATGTCGCGAGAGCAAAAGATGAGCTCGTCCACCCGGTAAATACGGACAATTTCTTCGAGCTGTTCGCTGCGGCCCAGGTATTCGCCCGGATCAGCGGATTCGCCAGGAGCTACCGTTCCGATGTAATTGACGTGTACTCCCGCTTTTTCCAGCAGTCCCTGCACCCGGACGCTTTCTCCTTTTGACCCGGCAATAACCAGATTTTTCGATTTTTCCTGCCCGAGATTCAGATTCCGGAAACGAAGGAAATGAGCTATGGCTCTTGTACCAAGAGCAGTTCCCAAAGCCCAGAAGGTCCCCAGCAGGATCAAGGCTCTCGAGGTCCGGTATTCCTGGTCCAGGAATCCGTAGATCGCTGCGATCAGTACCGTTCCCCACAAGATACCGCGCAGGATACGCGAAAGCGGGGCTTTGGCGTCATATCCTCCGCTAAAGTAAATCCCCACCAGCCAAAGAGCCGTATACAAAGGGGCATTGAAATACAAAAAAGAATCCTGGTAATACCCTGGATCGCCAAACCGGTATACCGCCCAAAGGTGCTTCCCCAGAGCCAAGCCCCCGAAGAACAGTCCGGCATCCAGCACCGGCCAGGACGCCCTCCGAAACCCATTTCCCAATACGGTAAGCCCTGCCCGGAAATAGATGGCGAATTGGAGCATCCAGACGAACCACCTGGCCTGACGGCCCTGGAAGTGCTTCCGGGCAAAAATAATCATCGCCTGATAAAAGGTCTTGACGTAGTTCAGGCTGCCTTTTTTGGTGCTTTCCCCCTTGTAATGGATGATCGTGGTCTCTGGGAAGTACACGTTCCGGTATCCCGCCAGAACGAGGCGGTAAGACAGGTCGATATCTTCCCCATACATAAAAAAGGCTTCGTCGAGCAACCCCGCTTTGTCCAGGGCGGCATGCCGCAACCACATGAACGCGCCGGCCAGCACGTCGGCTTCGTGGGTTTGGTTTTCATCCAGAAACCCCAGGTGGTAGCGGTTAAAGGTCCTGGAGCGGGGAAAAAGCCGGGAAAGGCCAAAGGTTTTGCAAAAAGCGGCAAAAGGCGTGGGGAACCCCCGTTTGGACTCGGGGAGGAACTTTCCGGCGCCGTCGATCATTTTAACCCCCAGCCCGCCAACGCCAGGATGATCTTCCATATAGCGAAAACAGCGGTCGAAGGTATCTTCTTCCACTACGGTATCCGGGTTGAGCAATAGCACGTAAGCGCCGGAGGATTCCCGGATGGCCTGATTGTTCGCCTTGGCAAACCCCACGTTCTCTTTATTGGCGATCAGGCGAACTTCGGGGAATTTTTCACGGACCATTGCATTGGAGTCGTCGACCGAGTTGTTGTCGACTACAAAAACCTCCACCCGCAAATGCCTGGAAGCGTTGCGCACCGACAACAACGCCTGCTCCAGAAAGTATTTGACGTTGTAGTTGACGATAACCACCGAAAGATCGAACCGGCGCGCTTCAGGCATGCGTTAATCTTCTTGCATTTTATAGGGAATCCGGGTGACAATCGACCGTCCCAGCGTCAGTTCATCCGCGTATTCCAATTCCCCGCCGAAAGCCACGCCCCGGGCAATGGTGCTGATCTGAACCGGTTTGCCGCGCAGGAGTTTGGACAG
Source organism: Haliscomenobacter sp. (assembly GCA_016707205.1). Taxonomy (GTDB): domain Bacteria; phylum Bacteroidota; class Bacteroidia; order Chitinophagales; family Saprospiraceae; genus JADJPL01. Next base: position 259,207 of record JADJHZ010000003.1, read on the forward strand.
GTAGAAAATCGTGGTTTCCCCTTCGATGGTGGGACTAATAGCCATGATCAGTTCCCGGATACTTCCCGATTCCGCCCGCCGGACCAGCGCATCGATGTTCAAGTCGTTCGGCCCTATGCCCTCCAGTGGGGAGATCACCCCGCCGAGCACGTGGTATAGCCCCCGAAATTGCAGGGTGTCTTCGATCGCCATCACATCGCGGATGCTTTCCACGACGCACACCAGGCCCTGGTCGCGCCGGGTGTCCGAGCAAATCCCGCATACGGGCTCGTCGGCCAGGTTGCCGCACACGTCGCAGGATTTGATATTTTGCCGCATGCTCAGAATGGCTTCGGCAAACTGTTCACTAACCTCCACCGGCTTGTTGACCAGGTGAAGCACAAGCCTTAAGGCGGTCTTCCTGCCAATGCCTGGCAGGGTAGCAAATGCCTGCACGGCGCCTTCGATGAGTTTGGATGAGAAGTTCATGAAGGCGAAAATAGGAAAAAAGTGGTTAGGTGGATTTGTTCCAATTTCTTGCGACGCAACTTCGCGAAGTTATACTTTATCCAAAAGCTTCAAAATCTCCCCCCGCACGGTGTCGAAGTTCAGAAAGGGGATGAGGTGGCCGGCTTTAGGCATGCGTTCCATGCGCAAGAAGTCCGGAGGGATGTTTTTTTTGCTGAACTCCATATTGACCGGCGGGGCGAGGCTGTCTTTATCCCCGTGCATATGCACCACAGGGACGCGGATTTCCTTCCATCCGGCGGCTATTTTCCTCAGCTCTTCGGCGTGGCTGAACTTTTCGTCTCCGCTGACCTGCCAGGCGGGAGAAAGCATCCATTTAGTGGCTTTCCAACGCCCGAAATGGGCAAACCAGAAGATTTTTTCGTGGTCGGGGTCGTTCACCGGGGCGAGCATCAGAACGGATTGCACCCGCTCGGGGTAATCCATGGCGACTTTGGCCGCGATCGGGCCGCCGTAGGAATGCCCAACCAGGATCGCTTTGCGCTCTCCATAATAATCGATGACGTCCTTCACCGTTTCCGCCTGTTTGGCGATCGATACCTCCGAGCGGCCGTAATGGGAATACCCGTATCCCAGCCGATCGATCGACACCATCACCGCCCGGCTGCGCAACAGGGAATCCGCCTGGTATTTGAAAAAGTTGTTGGCCGAACCCGGCGCCCCGTGGATAAAAATAATCAGCGGCGCATCGGGCGCCAGATCCGGTCCTTTGGTTTCCACTGCACGGATCTCCGAAAATTTAACCGGAATTTTCCGGATCGTTGCGCGAGCGTTGCGCTTGGAAAAATAGCGCTCCGTGCCGGCATCCGAAGTCCGGAACCCCATGCGCATGTTCACAATCACGAAAGCCAGGGAAAGGATGGCCAGACCCAGCAAAATGCGGAATAGAATTTTCATGGCACTTTTCTTCAGGTGAAAGGGTGTTCTGCGTTCAATAGCTAGTAAACAATATAGGGGCAATGCCCGGTTGACTCAAACAGATTAATTTTCCAACCCATTCGCGACGCGTTTCGTTCTCAACAAAACGGCTGGCGCCGGTCAGGCTAAAAGTCCAGACCGTAGCGTCTGGAGACCGGCGATTAGGTCCGCTGACGCCGGTCAGGGGACCGGCGAATAGTTCCGCACGAAATCTGAGGATTTCGGCGAACAATCCCTAGGTCCGCACAAAATCTGATCCCGCTAATTGCGGGACGGCGAACAATCCCTCGCGCCGGGACGGCGAACAAGTTTAACACCTCAACCACCATCAACTGCTCCCTGCTCCCTACTCCCTGCTCCCTCAACCACCAACCACCAACCACCAACCACCAGTAACCCGAACTTTTCCCTATCTTGCCCATGTTATGCCGGCTCTTCATCCTACCGAAACGTTTGCTTACCACGTCCAGGTGTTGCTGCCCCTCGCGATAGCGAAGCCGTACACCTATGGCGTGCCCGAATCCCTTGCGGATGCTATCGGCGTCGGCATGCGGGTGGAAGTAGAATTTGGTAAAAAGAGGCGGTACGCTGCGCTGGTGGTAGAGACCGGCGTGGCGCCCCCGAAAGACCAACCCATCAAGCCGGTCCTTTCCGCGATCGACGAAACGCCCATCGCGCTGCCGGTGCAGCTCAAATTCTGGCACTGGCTGGCCGCTTATTACGCCTGCACCCTGGGAGAGGTGATGACAGCTGCCTTGCCGGCACACTATAAGCTCGTCAGCGAAACGGCGATCACCCTGGGGCCCCATTTCGAGGAAGATATGGCCGGCCTGGACGATAAGGAATATCTGATTCTGGAAGCATTGACCATTCAGCATGAACTGACCCTTAGTCAGGTACAGGATATCCTCCAGCAGCGCACCGTCTACCCGATCATCCGGAGAATGCTGGACAAAAAGCTTCTTTTCCTCAAGGAGGACCTCAAGGAAAAATACCAACCCAAGCGCATAGCCTGCATCCGGCTCAAGGAGCCTTACGTTTCGCAACCGGACAAACTCCAGGAAGCCTTTGAACGGCTTAGCCGGGCGGGCCGCCAGATGGAAGCCCTGCTGGCCGTTATCCAGCTTTCCCGCCAACTCCCTTTCCTCCGGAAAGAAGACATATATAAGGCCGCAAGCGTAGACCATGCCGTTATCCAGGGTCTGATAAAGAAAGAAATCCTGGAGGTGTACGACCGCGAAGTGAGCCGGCTGAGCAGCCTTGAGGAACAAGCGGCCAGCATAGATGATTTTTCGCCGCAGCAGCGACAGGCTTACGAGGATATCCGGCATGCGTTTTCCGAAAAAGACGTCGTGCTTCTGCACGGCGTAACCGGAAGCGGAAAGACCCGCCTGTATATGGAGTTCATCCGGGAAGCGATCCTTCGAAACGAGCAGGTTTTATATCTCCTTCCTGAGATCGCCCTCACTACCCAGATTATCGAACGCCTGCGCCGGGTCTTCGGCAATCAGGTTGCCGTTTACCACTCCAGGCTCAACAACAACGAACGGGTGGAGCTTTGGCAGGAGACGCTCAAGGGGAAACCGCTGGTGCTGGGCGCCCGCTCCGCCTTATTCCTCCCCTACCAGCGGCTAAAATGGATCATCGTCGACGAAGAACACGATTCTTCCTTTAAACAACAAGACCCCAACCCACGCTACCAGGGCCGGGATGCCGCCATTTATCTGGCTAAGTTATACGGGGCAAAAGTCCTGCTCGGCACGGCCACGCCTTCGCTGGAATCCTATTTTAATGCTAAACAAGGAAAATACGGACTGGCGGAAATGCACGAGCGGTTTGGCGGGGTTCAAATGCCGGAACTCCGCTTGGTTCCTATGAAAGCGGGGCAATCCCAACACTTCTCCCCGGAATTGCTCGAAGCGCTGAACGAAACCCTGGACCGGGGCGAGCAAGCCATCCTGTTTCAGAACCGCCGCGGGTATGCCCCTGCGTACCGTTGCCCCACTTGCAATTGGCATGCCGAATGCATTCACTGCGACGTCAGCATGACCTACCACAAGCAGAGCCATGCGCTGAAATGCCATTACTGCAACTACCAGACCAAAGTACCCACCGCTTGCCCGGCCTGCGGGAACCAACAGCTCGTCCTTCAGGGCTTTGGCACGGAAAAGGTGGAGGACGAATTGGCGATCTATTTTCCCGAACGAAAAATCGCCCGGATGGACTACGACACCGTGCGGTCCAAAAACGCGCACACCCAAATTATTCAAGACTTTGAGGAAGGGCGCATCCATATTTTGGTGGGCACCCAAATGGTCACCAAAGGGCTCGATTTTGAACGCGTAGGCCTGGTGGGCGTCCTGAGCGCAGACCAATTGCTCCAGTTTCCCGATTTTCGCGCTGCCGAACGCGCGTTTCAACTCATGACCCAGGTCAGCGGAAGAGCCGGAAGAAAACACCGCAGAGGGCTGGTCCTCATTCAGGCCCTCAACCCTTCGCATCCAGTGCTCGGGGAAGTGCTGAACCACGATTTTTCAACCTTTTATCAAAGGGAACTACAGGAACGGCAACGGTTTGAATATCCCCCGTTTTTCCGGCTGATCCGGATCACCCTCAAACATGTCAAACCCGAGCGGGTCAACCTGGCAGCGGAAGCCATGGCCAAACTTTTGGCGCCCCAGTTTGGCCACCGGATCAAAGGCCCCGCCGTGCCGCCCGTCGGCCGCATCCGAGGGCTTTACTTGATTGATTTCCTTCTGAAAATGGAACGAACCCATTCCCGGATCGCCCAGGCTAAAACCGCCATCCTCGAAGCCGCCAGCCAAATCGCTCAAATGGAAGGCCTTTCCGGCATCCGGGTCCAGATCGATGTGGATCCGGCGTAAAAAAGTTGCGAAGTTGCGGGGTTGCGAAGTTGCGGAGTTACTTCGTAACTTTGCAACCTCGAAACGTCGCAACGCTTCAAACCACCTCCACCCCGCTATTTCGATAAGGGGTCAATTTTTCGTGCTCGGGATTCAGTTCCGTGATCAGGGTATCGATCTGGTTCATTTCGCACACCTTGATTTTCTGGACGGAATTCAGCTTTTCGGCGATGGACAAAGCAAGGACTTTCTTGGAGACCCGAATCATGGTTTTTTTCACAGCGGCTACTTCCCAATCATTTTCGGAAAGGCCTTCCTGAGCGTCAATCCCATTTACTCCCAGAAAGCAAATGTCCGGCCGAAATTCGTTGAGGGTTTGCACGACTTCCCCTCCGATGGCGATTTGGGCGGTTTTGGACAAGTGGCCGCCGACGAAGAGGGTTTCGCTGGAAGGGTGCTCCATGAGCTGCATGGCCGTTGTCAGGCTTACCGTGAGAAAGGTTACTTTCAGGTCGGGAGGAAGAATGCGGGCCAGCTCCAGATTGGTTGACCCCCCGCTAATCAGAACCAGCATATCGTCGCGAAGGTAGGTGATGGCTTTTCGGGCTATGATCGTTTTTTCCTGGTAGGCGTAAATGTCGTGCTCCTTATAGGAGTAGACCTGATAGGACTTCGATAGCGCCCCGCCGCGCACTTTGACCAGCTTCTCCGCTTCGTCTAATTCCTGGATATCTCTCCGGACGGTATCTTCCGAAACCTGCAGTTTTTGGCTCAAGTCCGAAAGAATGACTTTGTTGTGAATATTGACCTCCCTTAAGATTAAGGCTTGCCGTTCTTTCTTCAACATGGTTTTTAGACTTTAGGTGGTAGGTGGTAGACGTTAGACGTTAAACGGAAGGTACGGGGTTTTTTCCGGAAGGAGAAGAAAAGGGGGGGAGGAATTTAGGAGCAGGGAGCAGGAAGCGGGGAGCAGGAGGGGACATGCGTGTGGAGAAAATAAATGCGCTTACCTATGGTATCTGGCGAGGCCCGGCATGGGGTCTTGTTCAAAGCGCCCCAGATGGAGGTCCAGCGCGCGGGCGGCCGTTCCGATTTCCTCCTGGAAATAAAAAGCGACGGAGCCGACAAAATTGACCGGAGATGGGGTTTTGCGGTACAGCGGGATAACGTTGCGATGGATAAACAAGCTAAACTGACGCTGCAAAATCGCGTTTAGAGCGGATTCTTTCCGGTGTTTGAATAAAAAGGGAGTGAAGTTGGCCAGGAATCGATTCGGAAAGGGCAATTGATAAACGGATTGCAGGATATTATCCCGGCTGAGATGGAATTCTTCCTGCAACTCCCGGGCGATTTCCGGATCCAATTCGCGATTGAGATAAGCGGAAATCAGTTCCTTGCCCAGCGCGGCGCCGCTGCCTTCATCCCCCAGGATAAACCCCAGCCCACCGGCGGTTTCGACGATCTGGTCGCCATCGTAACTACAGGCGTTGGACCCGGTGCCCAGAATGCCCACGACGCCCGGTTCGGTTTGGCAAGATGCCCGGGCGGCGGCCAGGAGATCCGTGTTCACCTGAACCAGCCTCGCTTCCGGAAACAGTCTCCGAAAAAGCGCTTCCACGCGCTGGCGTTGTTCCAGCGCATTACAACCGGTGCTGTAGAAGTATACCTCCTGCGGGATCATGGTCGGCATACCGAGGCGCGCCTGGTTGACCAACGCGATAATGCCTTCATCGTCCAGGAAATACGGGCTGATCCAAGTGGTATGGGTCGTTTTAAGGATTTCGCCTTTTTCGGTGAGCGCCCAGTTGGCTTTGGTGGCGCCACTATCTACAAGCAGTTTCATCGGCGCAGATTAGGGTGTAAAAAGGGTTGGCTTATTTCACTTCAACCGCTTCCATAGCTTTGCGGACGCTACCGTACTTGAGCAGCTCCGCTTTCGCTGTTTCGTAATCCAGCGAGAGGGCATTCATCAGCATCCGGGCGCCCCGGTCGATCAATTTGGCATTGGACAACTGCATGTCGACCATTTTGTTATCCTTCACCCTTCCCAGTTGGATCATGGCGCTGGTGCTGATCATGTTGAGCACCAGTTTCTGTGCGGTGCCCGCCTTCATCCGGGTGCTTCCCGTTACAAACTCGGGCCCCACCACCACTTCCACGGGGAAGTCGGCATACTCTGCCACCGGAGAGCCTGGATTACAGGTAATACACCCCGTGGTGATTCCCCGCATCTGACAGGTCTTCAATCCGTGGATGACATAAGGGGTCGTGCCCGAAGCCGCAATACCGATAACAACGTCTCGAGCGTCCGCCTCGTAAAAGGAAAGATCCTCCCACGCTTGGGTCGTGCTATCCTCGGCTTTTTCAACGGCCTTTCTGATCGCTTTTTCTCCTCCGGCGATCAGTCCGATCACCAGATCCTCCGGCACGCCAAAGGTAGGCGGACATTCCGAAGCATCCAGAACCCCAAGCCGCCCGCTCGTCCCGGCGCCAATATAAAACAGCCTTCCTCCCTCCTTCAGCTTCTCGGAGATCCTGGTCACTAACAGCTCAATTTGAGGAATGGCTTTCTCCACAGTCAACGGAACGGTCTGGTCCTCCCGGTTCATGTTATCCAGTAACTCCTGGACAGACATGTACTCCAAATGGCGATAAGGAGATGAAGCTTCCGTAATGCTTTCCATAAACAGGAATTCTTTGCCACAAAATACAAAGAAACCGCAATAATTGCGAAAATTTGCGAGTTTATCTGCAAGGTGTTGCCAAGCTTTCTGAATACCGCATTTTCTTTGGGGAAAAGTTTTCCGAAGTCTGGTCTTATTTTTTTCCCCAAAAGCCCTTGAGGGTTCGGTAAAAGGATTGTATATTTGTCCCACTTTGAAAAAAAGGGGGTATAGCTCAGCTGGCTAGAGCGCTTGCATGGCATGCAAGAGGTCGTCGGTTCGACTCCGACTATCTCCACCGCCCTATCAACCAAAAGCCTTGTAAAGTAACCACTTACAAGGCTTTTTTTATTCCTGGCACTGCGGGTTCTTCTCACCGGGGTATCGCCCAGCTGGCTAGAGCGTCCCGACGAGGCTGTCGGGAAGGTCGTCGGTTCGACTCCGACTATCTCCACCGCCTTTCAACCAAAAGCCTTGTAAAGTAACCACTTACAAGGCTTTTTTTATTCCTGGCACTGCGGGTTCTCCTCACCGGGGTATCGCCCAGCTGGCTAGAGCGTCCCGACGAGGCTGTCGGGAAGGTCGTCGGTTCGACTCCGACTATCTCCATGCCACCGCGGTCCGGCATCATGTCTTTGCCGACCTCCACAACATTTCAACCCTGCTTATTCCCCGGTCCGAACTGCCCCAACTCCCGGATCTGGTGAAACGGGAGCTGGGGTTCCATTTTTCGATGAAGGATGCTTTATAGAAATCAGCGTTTCTTTAGCGTCCACCAGGTCCAAAAGGCGCCGAATAAATCAATCACCGCAAAAAGGATCAAGGCTGGCGGCGCCAGCTTTAGTAAAACGAACACAGTAAAGAAGACAATCACCAGGGAGCGCGCACCCACTGTCCATCGAAAAAGGAAATCAGATCGGCTTTGGCAGCCATGTAGTAATAAAAGGCAAGGAAAAGCACTAACATTCCAACCACCCGTATCCACACTTCCGTGGTAACAGGTATTCCGAACAAGCCCAGCAACGTGTTTGGGCTAATGAGTAGGGTCAAACCCAGAATGACCAGATAAAGAGCAAAATAAAAGACGGTTTTTCCAGGAGCACTCATCTCTGTTCAAGTTTTAGGTGATAAAATTGTTGCCGGATTACACACTGCGGTTCAGCCCGGTAAAGTACCTTTTTTTCTTTGGTTTCTGCCCTTGCCGGTTTTGCTGGACCGGCTGAGCGGCGGGGCGCTCCTGCTTGATCTCCTGCTCAGAAAAGGCGCTCATAGAGCCAAACGGATGATCGCTCACCACGGGAATCGGTTTGCCAATCAGTTTCTGGATATCGCGGATGTAGGGTTTTTCCTCCGGTTCGCAAAACGAGATCGCGATTCCGGAAAGCCCCGCCCTGCCCGTCCGGCCAATGCGGTGCACGTACGTTTCCGGGATGTTCGGGATTTCGTAGTTAAACACATGCGACAATTCGTCGATATCGATACCCCGGGCAGCGATATCCGTGGCTACCAGCACGCGGGTAGTGCGGGCTTTGAAGTTGGACAAGGCGCGCTGCCGGGCATTCTGGGATTTATTGCCATGGATGGCCTCTGCGCTGATGTTCGCCTTTAACAAGTCCTTCACCAGGCGGTCGGCGCCGTGTTTGGTCCGGGTAAATACAAGCGCGGTAGGGATCGCCATTTCCCGCATCAGGTGGATCAACAGGTTTTTTTTCTGGGTTTTCTCCGCGTAGTACAATTGCTGATCAATCATGTCCACCGTTGAGGAAGGCGGCGTTACCGCTACCTGCTCCGGGTTCCGGAGAATGCTTTCCGCGAGATCGACAATCTCGGGGGGCATCGTCGCAGAAAAGAACAGCGATTGGCGCTCGCGGGGAAGCAGTCGGATCACCCGGCGCACGTCGTGGATGAAGCCCATATCGAGCATGCGGTCGGCTTCGTCCAAAACGAAATACTCCACCTGGTCCAGCGAAATAAACCCTTGCTGAATCAGGTCGAGCAACCGGCCCGGCGTAGCGGTCAGGATATCCATTCCTCTGGACAACGCGTTTACCTGCCCGTGCTGGGAAACGCCCCCAAAGATCACCGTATGCCGGATGGGCAAATGTTTTCCATAAGCGGATATGCTTTCGTTGATCTGGATCGCTAACTCCCGGGTTGGGGTAAGGATCAACGCCCGTATCGACTTCGAGGATTTGTTTTGCCGGGGACTGCCCTGTAAAAGCTGCAAAATAGGCACCGCAAAAGCAGCGGTTTTGCCGGTGCCGGTCTGTGCACAGGCCAGCAAGTCGCGCCGATCCAACACTTTGGGGATCGCTTGTTGCTGAATAGGGGTGGGGATTGAGTACCCTTCTTCCTTCAATGCCTGAAGGATAGGGGAAATCAAATGCAAAGAATCAAAAGTCATAAAAACAAGTTAAAAGCCCCCAAAACAGGGGAACGCTTCGCGGCAACATGCGCCTGAAGCGGAATGATGAAAAAAGTTTACTGAAAAGTCGCGCAAAAAGAACAATTTAAGCCGCCGTTTATCGGGCAAGCACCAGGTAACTAAACCACAAGCGGCGCAAAATTGCGCGAAAATTGAGGGTTAACTACGAAACGGGACAAAGGTCGGGATTTTTTGGGAGAAAAGCAAGGCGAGACGGTTGACGGGGAGACCGGAGGATGTAGAGGATGTAAAGGATGTAGAGGATGTAGAGGATGTAAAGGATGTAGAGGATGTAGGGGACGGGAGTCGGGCCAGGTGGAAATTATACAATCAAGAAATAGCAGATTTTTATGCAAACGACAAGGAATCCAATTAGTACAATGATGTTTTGGAAAAGCTTTTAAGGAGAACGCAAATACGCCAGCAAGTTCAAGAGGTGAAGATTGGATAAATTATACTCCAAAAAATTTCAGTGCGAACATGATCATGTTTGGTTCTGGCCTAGGCGACGCAAGCATTGACATGTCTTCGTATCTTAGTGCAAACATGATTATGTTTGGTTCTGGCCAGGGTGAAGGCTTGGCGTCCATATTGGGCACACACAACGGCTTGCTGTCCATACCGCCGAACAGCCCACCCGAGAAGCCAACGCAAGGCGGTAGTTAGTACACCCAACAGTATAGCCAAGTTTAAAGTAATCCCACGGTAAAAAAGGGCTGACCACCCAGAATGCAAAAAAAGGAAGACCAGAACCACACGTTAAAACCTTAAAAGCAAGAAAACTCAATTTCAAACAAAGTAAGATGAAAAAAACAAAGACAATTCTAGGAGCAGTATTTTTTGCCATGGTTATTCTAGCAGGTTGTAAAAGCACAACGAATAACAAAGAAGCAGATATAGCACAACTGCTTCAGGGAAAATGGCAGCACATTGACGATGAATCCAACTTTTTAGTGTTCGAAGGCAACCACCGGAAGGAAACCGCAGCGGGCACTAACCAATGGGATGATGAAATTTTTGTTTTATCCGATGCATGTGCGAATCCATCAGATAAAGCCAATGGAGGCGAACCGGAAAAGAACCGCTACATTTCCTGTATCGAATCCGATTTATGCTGGTACATAATAGAGGTTGACAAAGAAAATTTATCCCTAAGTTATATGGGGCGAGGGAACACCTTAACCTATAAACGCGCGAAATAAAACCAGCCCAATCGGGTAGCAGGAAGCGAGCCCTATCCCCGATTCGATCATTTCGAAGGCAAAAACGCGTCCATCCAGGATTCCGGGATTTCGTCGATGCTGTTTTTGAGTTTGCTGGCCCACATTTGTCCGATTTGGGCGGTGTCTTCTTCCTGCAGGCGGTATTGCTGCATGGTGAAGGAATCGCGGTGGTACATGGCGATATCAATCGGATACCCCACGTCGTTGGCGCTTACCCGGGTGGAATCGAACGACAGGAATCCGGTTTTGAACGCGAACCGCAAGCTGGATTCGTACGTCAGGGCCCGGTTGAGGATGGGTTTGCCGTACCCCGAGTTGCCGATGATCGCAAAGGGGGAGCCCTGTCCTATTTCAATCCAGTTGCCTTCGGGGTACAACATGTAGAGTTTGTGCTCTTTGTCGTTCTCCAGTTGCCCGCCCACGATCGCGTAGAGGTTGAAAACCAGCCCCGATTCGGCCAGATACCGCTTATCTTCCAGCGCGACCCGGCGCAGTTGCTCTCCGAACACATTGACCGCCTGGTACATTTTGGTGTACTTGAAAGACTCTTCCTCGAAGAGCTCCTCGAAGTAGGTCACCGCTTTGTCGCGAATAGACCGCAACCCGGACGTCATCAAAAAAAGGCTGTTGCGCCCGCCTTCGTGGACCGATATTTTCTTTGCCATCGTCGTTTCCGTTCCCGATGTAATCCTTGTATCGGCAATAGCCACCAGGCCACTGCGCACTTTAATGCCCAGACAATACGTCATGTTTCGATTAGTTTGCGTAGGCAGCCTTCCCGGCGGGAAGAACGCCCTTCAAATAGACCCAAAATACAGGGATTTGCGGGATTTCAGTCCTCACCTCCCCAGTATTTTGGGGATATGCGGGCAGAAAGTTTTCAACATCCCCTTGCCGCATCACTGCTGCTGTTGCTGTTGTTGTTCCTGCAAAAACCAGTTGTAATCCATGCTGTTGCGCACCAGGACCTCGTACGACGTTTTGTGTGCCCCTTCGGTAGTCAGCACGCCCTTAATGGGCTGGCAATCGAGGTAATCCCGGCCGTGCGCAATTTTGATAAAATGATCATTTTCCTGGAGGTGGTTGGCAGGGTCAAAACCGCGCCAGCCGACCTGCGGGATCAGCGCTTCCACCCAGGCGTGCAGCTGGGAATCGCTGCGGTCGTCGCTTAAATTGAGGTATCCCGAGACGTAGCGGGCCGGTATCCCCTGCGGGCGCAGTATCCCGATCATTACGTGCGCATAATCCTGGCACACGCCTTTGCCCATCTCCAGGGCCGTTTTGGCCTGGGTGCCCGCGTCCGTAATGCCCGGAACGTATTGCAGCAGGCGGTGAATGCCCGCGTTCAGCCGCAACAGGTAGGACCCCACGTTTTCCCCATCCAGCCGCAGCAACTCCGCGGGAAAGTCGCCCGGGCCAAGGAGGCACAAGGGCGTAACCTGCAAAAACGACTGCTGATCCATCTGAAACTCCATGTCTTCCAGCACGGCATTTTCTTCGGCTGCGCTCAGGTTGGAAAACACGTTGAGCGGAGGCGGATTTTTAGCTACCTGGGCCAGCAAATTCAGGGAAAAGTATTCAAACGAGTCAGTATAGATGTGGAAATGGTGGGTCAAAAAACCGTATTTGTTGCGCGCCGTAAACGGCTCGCCTCGCATGGAATGCAGCAGGCGAAAGTGTTTGACCTTCTGGGTCTCATTTTCGCAGGGCATGATCAAAAACTCGTAAGCCCCCTGCTTGACGGGTTTTTCGTATTCGGTCAGGGTGCGGTATTCAATAACGTAATCCGTCATAACGTGGGCGCTTAGGCATGAAAATAATCTTTCTCCAGGGCGTCGTGGATCTCGTAGACCTTATTCAGCGCATCTGCAACAAACTCTCCGACGTTCGCGTCAATTTCTGAAAACATCAAATAGCGGTACTGGGAGCACATCCGCCCCACTTTGAACCCCACGCTGTGCGCCGATTTGTCTTTGATGCCCAGTTTGCGCAGGAAGTATTGCACTTGCCGCAGGTTAAAGGCCATGGAGCGGGGAAAATCGATGTTCAAAATCAAAAACTCCAGGGCTTTTTCCCGGTCCGGCGGGGATTTGTAGTGGTTGCGGTTCATGTCGAAACTTTCCAGCAGTTTCAGCAAAACGGTGTACTGGTAGTTTTCCGCCGGCATGTTTTCCCTGCCTTCGGTGAGGATAAAAATATCGTACAACTTGCAACTGATGATGCGGGCAATTTGCGCGGTGCGTTCCAGATGGATTCCCAGGCGAATCAGCGCCCATACCTCGTCATGGGTCAGGGTGCTGTCTACATAGCCCCGAATGAGGGAGCAATGCTCCCCGGCAGCGATGGTGAAATCGTATAACCCCTTGGTTTTGAAATACTCCACCGGGTAGCTGTTCACGAAATGGTAGTATTTGTTGATCACCTCCCACAATTCGGAGGAGAGGACATTGCGCATCCCCCGGGCATTTTCGCGGGCGTTGGCGATGGTCGAAAAGATCGACATCGGGTTGCCGGGGTCGAGGGCGGCCCGGTAAAGCACTTCGGCTTCCTCCAGCGGCGCCTGTTCCTCCCAGGGAATGCCGGCCATGTTGACGATGGAATGCAGCACAAACTCCCGGCTTTGGCTGATGGGCGCGTCCTGGGTGGTAAAGTACTGAACGCGCAGGTAGCGGGCCACGTGCTCGGTGCGCTCGAGGTACCGGCCCATCCAGTATAGGGTGTTGGCGATTCTTGCTAGCATGGTCTTGTTTACTTACTCCGCAGCTTCCCTGCGGGCTGCTCCACGCCCCCCCTTTGCTCGCTCCGGGAGAAAGCCCCGAATGGAGGGCGTAAACGATAATGGTAATATTTTTTACACTACTGGACATTTTGGGAACGTGACCATCCAGGTTTTGAAAACCTGGATGCCCGGCAAACGAAAATGTCCAGTAGGGCGAATATTTTTACATCCCCACGGTCAAATCAAACCGTCACCCAGGTGTCTTTGGACCCTCCCCCCTGAGAGGAGTTCACGATCAGGCTGCCTTCTTTCAGCGCCACCCGGGATAGTCCGCCGGGGAGCACGTAGGGACGGTCTTTGCCCATCAGCGTAAACGTGCGCAGGTCGATATGCCGGGGCTCAAACGCCCCTTTGTTTTCGATATACGTCGAGTGCACCGAGAGGGCCATTCGGGGCTGGGCGATGTAGTTGCGGGGATCGTGCAGGATCGTTTGCTTCACTTCTTCCAACTCCGCTTTGCTTAGACGGTCGCAAATCACTACGCCGTAGCCCCCTGACATATCCACGGGTTTAACCACCAGGTCCTGCATATGCTCCAATACGTATTTCAAGTCTTCTTCCCGTTCGCATAAGTACGTGGGCACATTCGGAATAATGGGCTCCTCGCCAAGATAGTACCGAATCATGGCGGGCACGTAAGAGCACACCGCTTTGTCGTCTGCAACGCCGGTACCCGGCGCATTGACAATGGTAATGTTTCCAGCCCGGTAGGCCCCCATAATGCCTGCGACGCCCAACATGGAATCGGGGCGGAAAACCAGCGGGTCGAGAAACGCGTCATCAATCCGGCGGTAAATCACGTCAATTCGTTTGGGGCCATGGATGGTGCGCATGTAGACGAAATTGTTCTCCACAAACAGATCGCGCCCTTCCACCAACTCCACCCCCATCCGGTGGGCAAGGAACGAATGCTCGTAGTAGGCCGAATTGTACGGCCCCGGCGTGAGCACCGCCACCGAAGGGCGTTCTTCTGATTTCGGCCCTACCGACTGCAGCGTCGCCAGGAGCTCTGCCGGATATTCGCTCACCGAACGCACACTTGACCAGCGAAACGCGTTGGATAACGTGCGCTTGATAGCATCCCGGTTGGAAAGCACGTAGCTAACCCCCGAGGGGCTGCGCAGATTGTCCTCTAACACGTAATAATTGCCATCGCTGTGGCGGATCAGATCAGTACCGCAAATATGGCAATAGATGTCGTGCTTCGGCCTGATACTTTTCATTTCCTCCGAATAATGATGCGAGGAAAAAATCAAGGCAGCAGGCACTATTTTGTCTTTCAGGATTTTGCGCTCGCTGTAAACGTCCTTGATGAACAGATTGAGCGCCAGGTTGCGCTGGATCAGTCCTTTTTCCAGCTTTTCCCAATCCGGAGCGGGAATGATGCGAGGGAAGAGATCAAAAGGGAAAATCTGCTCCGCCCCTTTGTGTCCATCCGAATACACCGCATACGTGATGCCCTGGTTGAGAAACGAAAGCTTGGCGTATTCGTTTAACCGCTCAAAATCAGCAAGCGTGAGCCGGCTAAACTGCCGGTGAATGTCCTCATAATGAGGATACACCGCCCCATCGTGGCGAAAAACCTCATCGAAGAAGGTCGCGTTGGTGGGATAGTTTTGAAACAGGGTACTCGTTTGGGTCATGCATCAAAAGATTTGGACAAGCGCTTAAAAGAGCCATGATTTCGATCAAAAATAATTTATTTTTACAAAAAATCAATAAATTGCCAAGTGGATTGAAAAGATTGCAAAATAAACAAGAAAATATTTTGTATTTTTTAATCATTAGTCGATAAAACAATCCTTATTTTATCCTTGAATATTTTATTTTTTCAAAATAAAAAACAATCTCCCGAGCGATCGGCTAGGCAATAATTCCAAATCACAAGTTGGGACTACATTGGATTGTCGTTGCTCGACCCGTTTCTAAAGTCCGAAAATTTTTAATCATGGCTATTAAAGTAGCGATTCGACACAGCACGCATTATCAATACGACCACTTGGTAAAACTTTGGCCCCAAATCATCCGCTTGCGCCCTGCCGTGCACTCGCGTACCGAAATTGCCGCGTACTCGATGAAGATTCATCCCGAGCCGCATTTCATCAACTGGCAGCAGGATCCCTTTGGCAATTTTTTGGCCCGGGTCGTTTTTCCCGACCGCGTAAACGAGTTCAAGGTCGATGTGGAAGTTATCGCCGAACTGCGCGCCATCAACCCGTTTGACTTCTTTCTGGAGAAATACGCCGAAACGTTTCCCTTTGAATACGACCCCCAATTGCGCAAAGAGCTGGCCCCATACCTGGAGGTGAGGGAAAACGGCCCCCTCCTCATGCAATTTGTGGAAGCGTGCAAACCCTTTCTCCACGACATTACGGTCAATTTCCTCGTCAACGTCAACCAGCATTTAAACCAACTGGTCCAATACGTCATTCGCCTCGAAACCGGCGTGCAAACCTGCGAAGACACCCTGGGCAAAGCCCTCGGTTCCTGCCGCGATTCCGGCTGGGTACTCGTTCAAGCCTTGCGCCATTTTGGGTTGGCTACCCGTTTCGTGTCCGGCTACCTGGTACAACTAAAAGCCGACCAAAAAGCGCTCGACGGCCCTTCCGGGGCAAAGGAAGATTTCACCGACCTCCATGCCTGGGCGGAGGTGTATATTCCCGGCGCCGGCTGGATTGGCCTCGACGCCACCTCGGGGCTGCTCGCCGAAGCGGGCCATATCCCTCTGGCCTGTACGCCCGACCCGATCAGCGCCTCCCCGATCTCCGGCGGGCTGGAGCCGTGCGAAACCGTCTTTTCTTATAGCAATACCGTAGAGCGCATCCACGAAGACCCCCGCGTCACCAAACCGTATAGCGAAACCGAATGGGCGAAGGTCATTGCCCTGGGGCACGCGGTAGACCACGAACTGGAAGCCGGCGACGTTCGGCTGAGCATGGGGGGAGAGCCCACCTTTGTTTCGGTCGACGATATGGAATCGGCTCAATGGAACGGCGCTGCCGATGGGCCCCTAAAGCGCAAATTAGGCTATAACCTGGCCCTCCAACTCCAGGATATTTTTGGCCAGGGCGGATTTATTCATTGCGGCATGGGCAAATGGTATCCGGGGGAGCCCATCCCGCGCTGGGCGTATACCGCCTTTTGGCGCAAGGACGGCCAACCGTTGTGGCGCAACCCCCAATGGCTGGCAAGCATCAACGCCGAATACGCATTTGACCATTCCCACGCGGAAGCGTTCCTCATTGAGATGGCCAAGTACCTGGGCGTGAATCCGGAAAACCGCTGTCCAGGCTACGAGGACATCGTGTATTTTCTCTGGGAAGAAGGCAACCTGCCGCCCAACGTCGACCCCCTCCAGGTCAACTTGCGCGACACCATAGAGCGCCGGACGCTAATGGAACTGCTCGACCGGGGCCCCAATAACCCAGCCGGCTTCGCGCTGCCTCTGGCCTGGAACCGCGACACGGATTCCTGGTGGAGCTGTGCCTGGACTTTCAGCCGGAAACGCCTGTTTTTGCTGCCGGGCAACTCGCCCATGGGCCTGCGCATGCCCCTCAACCGCCTGCCCCTTTTAACCCCCGAGCAGCAAGAAGAACCCATCGAACGAAGCCCGTTTGAGGACGTAGGCGCGCTGGGAACCTTCCACCATGTAGTAGAAGCGCGCTACGACCTGCCAGCGGATGAACGCGTGCCGGAGCGAATTGCCAATCCCAAAGTTTATGCCGAAGAAGAAACCGACGAGGAAGAAGCGGCGCTCAAAGACCCCATGTACCACATCAAAAAGAAAAAGGAAGCGGAAGAAAAAAACGATTACCGCCCCACCCAATTGATGAAGACCATCAAAACGGCGTTATGTGCGGAAGCCCGGGGAGGAAAACTCTATATCTTCATGCCGCCCTGCGAATTAATCGAACATTACCTGGAGATTTTGGCCGCAGTGGAAGCAACCGCAAGCCGCCTTCAAATTCCGGTAATCCTCGAAGGGTATGAGCCTCCCCGCGACAACCGGGTGGAAAAACTGGCCGTCACCCCGGACCCCGGCGTTATCGAAGTCAATATCCATCCCGCCAAATCCTGGACCGAGGTCTTACACCATTACGACAACCTCTTTGAAGCCGCCCGGCAAAGCCGTCTGGGCGCCGAAAAATTTATGCTGGACGGGCGGCATACCGGTACTGGCGGCGGCAATCACATCACGATCGGCGGGATCAACCCGGCGGACAGCCCGATTTTGCGCCGCCCGGATTTGCTGCGCAGCTTGATTTGTTTTTGGCAAAACCATCCAGGGCTGAGCTATTTGTTCTCCACCGCGTTCATTGGTCCAACCAGTCAAGCGCCAAGGGTAGATGAAGGCCGTCCGGAAATGCTATATGAACTGGAAATTGCCTTTGATCAGATCCCTGAACCTGGCGAAGACAACCTGCCTTACTGGATGACTGACCGCATTTTCCGCAATTTGCTGGTGGACATCACGGGGAATACCCACCGCGCGGAGTTTTGTATTGATAAACTATACCGCCCTGATTCGTCTGCCGGCCAACTGGGCTTACTGGAACTCCGCGCCTTCGACATGCCGCCAAGCAAGGAAATGTGCCTGGTCCAACTCCTGCTGATCCGCACCTTGATCGCCTGGTTCTGGAAAAAACCTTACCGTCAAAAACTGGTGCGCTGGGGCGCAGAATTACACGACAAGTTTCTGCTCCATCACTATGTACGCGAAGACCTGCGCGATGTGTGCAACCAAATGCAAGCCGCAGGTTTCCCCTTCAAAATGGAGTGGCTGGAACCCTTCTTCGAATTCCGCTTCCCTTTCCTGGGCCGCGCTCAGGTGGGCGGCATCCAGATCGTATTGCGCAGCGGCATCGAGCCGTGGCACGTGCTGGGCGAAGAAATGAGCAATTCGGGCGCCGCCCGTTTTGTAGATTCCTCCGTAGAACGCCTGGAAGTCAAAGTCTCCGGCATTAGTTCCGACCGCTATTCGTTGCTCTGTAACGGCGTGCGGATTCCCCTGAGGCGTGCAGGCGGAGATGGCGAATACGTAGCGGGGATTCGCTACAAAGCCTGGGCGCCGCCAAGTGCCCTGCACCCCACCGTCGGCGTGGATGTGCCGCTGGTTATCGACATTTACGACAACTGGAATAAACGCTCCCTCGGAGGCTGCACCTACCACGTGGCGCACCCGGGCGGCCGCGCGTATGAAACGTATCCGGTCAATAGCTTCGAGGCCGAAGGGCGGCGCATTAGCCGCTTCTGGGATTACGGACATACCCAAGCCCCGATTTCCGTTGCCCCAACCGAAAACGCGGACGTACTTCGGGATACCATTGCATTTGGCGAACGGGAAATCATGGCGCCCACCGAACTCCCACCAGCCGCCGAAAACAGCTGGACCCTGGATTTGCGAAAACGGAAATAAGGCCCCGTATCGTCTGCCGTCTGCTGTTTTTGCCCCCCTACATGATTAGCTTTGGAGGCTGAAGGTCCAGACCGCAGCGTCTGGAGGACAGCGCATCGCCGTGGCAATAAAGCACTAACCACCAAGCACTAATCACCAATCACCCCAATAACCGCCTCCGGATCGTCTCTACGATCCGGTCCCCATGGTCCAGGGTGTTTTCAATGAAATACCGATTGGTGGCCATGCCGCCGCAAACAACGCCGGAGAGGTACACATTGGGCAGGTTGGTTTCCAGGGAATCGGGATGGTGGTCCGGGATGCGGTCGGCGCCGGCAGGACACTGCAGCCCCAGTTTCTCCAGGAACGGATAATTCGGCTGGTAACCGGTCATGGCCAGCACAAAGTCGTTTTTCAGGGTAAACACGCCATCAGGGCCTTCCAGGACGACCTCGCCCTCCCGGATATCCCGCACCGCCGTATGGAAATAGGCCGGGATACTCCCTTCTTTTATCCGATTGACGATATTGGGCCGAATCCAATACTTGACGTTTTCGTGGATCTCCCCTCCCCGGATGGCCATTTGGACCCTGGCGCCTTTCTGGTGCAGCTCCAAAGCCGCATCGCAGGCGGAGTTCCGGGCGCCGACGACCAGTACGTCCTGATCGGCATACGGGTGGGCATCGCCATAGTAGTGGCGCACTTTTGGCAGCTCCTCCCCAGGAACGCCGAGCATCCGGGGCGTATCGTAAAACCCGGTGGACACTGCTACGGAATGCGCGCCGTACGCCCCCTTCGTCGTGGTAACCACGTACCCGCTATCCGCCTCCCGGCTCATGCTCAACACTTCCTCATAGAGGTTAACCCTCAGGTTCCAGAATTCCCTGAGCCTGCGGTAGTATTCCAGCGCCTCCGCCCGCGTAGGCTTTTCTCCGTGGGAAATGAACGGCACGCCTCCCGTTTCCAGCAACTTGGAAGTGGAAAAAAAGGTCATATTCGTCGGAAAGTGGTAAAGCGAATTGACCAGCACGCCCTTTTCCAACACTACATACCTAAGCCCGGCCTTTTGGGCAGCGATCGCTACATTCAGCCCGCTGGGCCCTCCTCCAATAATAATCAGATCCAGATATTCCATAGATGGTTGGTGGTTGGTGGTTAGTGGTTAGTGGTTAGTGGTTGGTGGTTTCTGTTGTGCGTAGACTTCCGTCTACGCTTTCGTTCAATCTTCAGATTGCGCGGATTTCCCGCTGTTGGGGCATTGCTGCGTTGTCTGAACGGCGATTTGCAGGATGAAAGGATGGCCATGATGTAGCTGGATTGAACCTTAATCCTCGACTGCTCCCTGCTCCCTGTTTCCCTGCTCCCTGCTCCCTTATCCCTAAACAAGATTTCGACAGTCGTGTTATCTTTGCTTTGCCTGAAACAAACAATCCGAAAACAATCCAATTGCTATGCAGGTTGTCCAACACTACCAACAACTTTTTGAATCGTACCGCAAGAGTCACCCGTTCACCGGACAGCCGGAAGGCCTTTACGCTCCGGTTAACTATATTATGGATCTGGGCGGAAAACGGCTTCGCCCCGCTATGGCGCTCATGGGCTACGGCCTGTTTCAGGACGAGGTGCAACCTGCCCTGCCACTGGCCTACGCCGTCGAAATCTTTCACAACTTTACGCTGGTGCACGACGACATCATGGATGCCGCCCCGCTCCGGCGCGGCAAACCCACCGTGCATACCCTCTACAATACCAACGCCGCCATTCTTTCCGGCGATGTCATGCTGATCAGCGCCTATGAGTACCTGCTCCAGATCCGGCCCCAAAACCGGCTTCCGGAAGTGCTGGCCATCTTCAACCGCGTAGCCCGGGAGGTTTGCGAAGGCCAGCAAATGGATATGGATTTTGAATCCCGGCAGGATGTTTCCATCCCGGAATACCTTCGCATGATCGAACTCAAAACCGCCGTGCTTATTGCCGGGTGCCTCGCCATGGGGGCCACAGCCGCAGGCGCCTCCCAAACCGATGCGGACCGGCTTTACGCGTTTGGACAGCTGAGCGGGGTCGCGTTCCAACTCCAGGACGATATCCTCGACACCTTCGGAAACGCCGAGAAAGTGGGGAAAAAGATCGGAGGCGATATTGCCCAGAACAAAAAGACCTTTCTTATCCTGAAAGCGTTGGAAATCGCCCCATCGCCAGAAAAAAAACGGCTCCACGATTTAATGCACGGAAAGGAAACCGGCGAAGCAACCAAAATAAACGAGGTCACCTCTTTACTGGTACAGCTCGGCATAAGGGAACTGGCCGTTCAGGAAAAAAACCGGTTTCGGGACTTAGCCATGGAGGAGCTGGATGCGATCCAGTGCCCGGAGGCCCGCAAAACTCCGCTCAAGGAATTGGCGGAAGCGCTGATCGATCGGGAATTCTAAGCCCGGAAGGCCAAACAAAAAGGAGCAACCACAGACGCGGTTACCCCTCACACTATGAAACACTATAATCTTTATTACAATTATTCAATAACTGTGCCAACTTGATTACCAGGCTGTTCTAGCAGGAGAAAAAAGAAAAAGAGATGGAGCGGAAAGCCCGGAATTTCACTTCAAAACGAGGATGCGTAAAGCCTTACAAATGTATAATTTAAGGTTTAGAAAACCAATTTTTCATTAGGATTTATTGCCATAAATGCGGCGCATCCCTTGCTATCCAAAGCGATTTCCCTCGTTTCTAACCAGGATTCATAGAAAAAACTTCCCCGTCCACCACCCCTTTTCAATGATGGCTTGGTATTGCCGGTAAAAATTCAGGGCGGGTTCGTTCCAGTCCAATACCTGCCATTTGACCAGGCGGCACCCCTGGGCCCTGCCCTCTTCCAGGAACGCGTCAAAGAGTTTATGTCCTATTCCTTTCCCCCTCCACTCCTGACTGACGACGAAGTCCTCCAGATAAAGCATTTTCCCTTTCCAGGTAGAGTAGTTCATAAAATAGAGCGCCATGCCAACCACTTTTCCGTCGGCTTCGGCGACTTTCGCCTGAAAAACACCCGCGTCGAAGTCGCGCTGATATTCTTCCTGCGTCGCGATAAATTCCTCCTCCGCGCGTTCATATACGGCCAATTCCCGCACCAACCCGTGAATGGCGGGCAAATCGGAAGCTGCCGCCTGGCGTATTTGTATGTCCATTTGTTTCCTTTTTACTTACGTACGATAAATTGTGTATCCCCACAAACAGGAATTTCTTCTACGGCCACATCCCTAATCTGAGCCATCGGCGGTCCTTGCCTACACCACTGAATCATCGCCTGGCACGCCTCCGGACCGCCTTCGATCTCCGCTTCCACGCTGCCGTCGGGCAGGTTGCGCACCCATCCCTTCAGGTTGAGGGACAGCGCATGGATTTGAGCGGATTTTCGGTAGAAAACGCCTTGTACTTTGCCCTGAATGTGCAAACGGAACCGCGTGATCATTTTTTTTCGCCCAAAATAAGGATTCGTGGTATATTACCCTGGTCATTGGAGCAGGAATTACAGACGCCCATTTTGTTCGCCTCTACCGCGCCTTGCCATGAGAAATAAATATCGCTTCAACGGCTGGTCCCTGGTTGCCTGGATTTTCGGGGTCTTCCTTGCCGGTTTGTACGGCTACGCCATCTGGCGCCTTCGCCTAACCCGGCCCCATGCTATTCCGGGGTTTATTTTCTTCGGATCAGGTGTTGCCGCCGTCGCGTTTTGGTCGTTCACTGCCCGGCAAAGAAGGCGCAAAAAGGCGTTGAAAGCCCCTTTCCCGGAAGCCTGGCGGCAGATACTCGACGATCAGGTCGCCTTTTACCGGCAATTGGACCCCAGCGGCAAACAGCGATTTGAAGACCGCGTCCGGATGTTTCTGATGGATATACGCATCACGGGCATTCGAACGGAAGTCGATGACCGGATCAGGCTCCTCGTTGCCGCCAGCGGGATCATCCCTTTGTTTTATTTCCCGGATTGGGATTTCTACCGCCTGGAGGAAGTGTTGGTTTATCCGGGCGCTTTCAACGGGGAAAGTTTTGCCCAGCAGGGTAAAGACCGGGACGTGCTGGGCATGGTGGGCGAAGGAACCATGAACCGCATCATGATCCTGTCCAAACCCGCGCTTCTTCAAGGTTTTAAACAAGGAACGGACGGGCAAAATACAGGGATACACGAATTTGTCCACTTGCTCGATGGATCGGATGGCGAATTTGACGGCATTCCCGGATTACTCGACAAGCAATATGTTCTTCCCTGGCTGGGCATCCTGCACAAAGAAATGAAGCGCATCGCCAGAGGCGATTCCCGGCTCCGCGATTACGGAGCAACCAACAAAATGGAATTTTTTGCGGTGGCGTCAGAATATTTTTTCGAACGCCCGGCCGATTTGAAAAAATATTATCCAGAACTTTCCTCCATGCTGGAAACCATCTTTAAAAAATCTGCACCACTTCATTCGCCAACTAAATAAAACTCATGCGTATGCGCCAAATCATTTATGCCCTGATTGCCGTTCTCCTTTTTTCTGTTTCCTGCAAAAAGCAAGAAAAAGAAGTAGCCGATCTTATTCTGATCAACGGAAATATATACACCGTCGATGAAAGCAAGCCCCAAGCGGAAGCCCTGGCGATTTCCGGAGACCGCATCCTGCGCGTAGGCTCCAACAGCGAAGCCGAAGCGTTTCGGGGCCCCGAAACGGAAATCATGGACCTGGAGGGCCAGTTTGTGATGCCGGGGTTTATCGAAGGGCATGGGCATTTTTCGGGTCTGGGACAAAGCCTGATGCACCTGAACTTTCTCAAATCCAAAAGCTGGAACGAGATCGTTCAGGCAGTTGCTGAAAAAGCCAAAACCGCCAAGCCCGGCGAATGGATCATCGGCCGGGGCTGGCACCAGGAAAAATGGACCGAACCCCTCGATCAGAACGTCCTGGGGTATCCCTACCACGACGCCCTTAGCGCCGTGTCGCCCAACAACCCCGTTGTGCTGCGCCACGCCAGCGGCCACGGGCTTATGGCCAATGCCAAAGCCATGGAACTCGCCGGAGTGACCGCCGAGACGCCCAATCCTTCCGGCGGAGAGATCGTGCGCGACTCCCGCAAAAAAGCCATCGGCGTGTTCGAAGAACGGGCCATGGGCATCATCAACCAGGCCTACCAGGAATACCTGAAAACGCAGTCGGAGGAAGACCGGAAAAACGAGTGGCTGAAAGGCATCGAGCTGGCCCAGGAAGAATGCCTGAAAAAAGGAGTCACCTCCTTTCAGGACGCAGGCTCTTCGTTCGAGGAAATTGATCGCTACAAAGAACTGGCAGAAAACGGAAAACTCAACCTCCGCTTATGGGTTATGATCCGCCTCTCCTACGACGCGATGAAGGACAAGCTGGGCGGATTCCCATGGATCGGCCTGGGAAACCATTTCCTGACGGTTCGCAGCATCAAATCCGAGCTCGACGGCGCCCTGGGTTCTTTTGGCGCCTGGCTTTTGGCCCCCTACAGCGATAAGAAGGATTTTGTAGGGCAAAATACCACCCCCGTAGAAGAAGTAGCGCGGATCGCTACCCTGGCCATGGAGAACGACCTCCAGCTCTGCGTGCATTGCATCGGCGACCGGGCCAACCGGGAAGTGCTCGATATCTTCGAAAAAGAATTCCAAAACCATCCAGATAAAAAAGACCTGCGCTGGCGGATCGAACATGCCCAGCATCTCGACACCAGCGATATTCCCCGGTTTAAACAGCTCGGCGTTATTGCATCCATGCAAGCGATTCACTGTACCTCCGACGCGCCCTTCGTCGTCAAACGGCTTGGCGCCGAACGCGCCCGCTACGGCGCCTACCCCTGGCGCTCCCTGCTCGACGCCGGAGCCGTAGTCACCAACGGCACGGATACCCCGGTAGAGGATGTCGACCCCATCGAGTCGCTGTATGCCACCGTCACCCGCAAACGCCCCGACTCCGGGCAGGAGTTCTTCCCCGAACAGGCCATGAGCCGCAAAGAGGCCCTCTACTCCTACACCATGGCCTGTGCTTACTCCGCCTTTGAAGAAAAGGACAAAGGCTCGCTCTCGCCTGGGAAACTCGCCGACCTCATCATCGTATCCAAAGACCTGGTCAATTGTACCGATGAAGAGATCCTGGAAAGCGAGATCCTCATGACTATGGTTGGGGGACAGGTGAAGTTTAAGAAGTAAGGGTACTTCCATTTTCCGTAACGACGGGTTTTAAACCCGTCGTTACGGAAAATGGTCTTTGCAACCTTTTCCCTATTCGGATGTTAGGAGAAAAGTTTTTATCCAATAACCATCACCAAATGTTTAATAACTTAATCATGCTTCCGATTATTCTCTCCCTCGTTGCGTTCACCATGGCATGCACCCCTGCTATTCAAAATCAAAAAAACGTGGAAACCGTTATGGCAAGCACTCCCACCCTTTCTTCGGACTCTCTGGCAAAAGAAACCGTTTACCAGTTCACGGTCAACGATTTGTACGGAACCCAAGTCAGCCTGGACCAATACAAAGGCAAGGTTTTGCTTATTGTCAATACGGCCTCCGAATGCGGCCTTACCCCGCAGCTCAAGGGCCTCGAAACCCTTTATAAGGATTATAAAGACCGCGGGCTGGTCGTTCTGGGATTCCCTTCCAACGATTTTGGAGGACAAGAGCCGCTGAATGGCGAAGCCATCGGCGAATTTTGTTCCAAAAACTATGGCGTGAGCTTCCCCTTATTTGAGAAAGTCGTTGTGAAAGGCAATGACGCCTGCCCGCTCTATAAATTCCTGGGCGATAGCGACCGCAACGGAAAGGTTTCTTCCAAACCGATGTGGAACTTCCACAAATATCTGATCGACCGCGAAGGAAACGTGATTGATTATTTTGCCAGCACTACCGGCCCGGATTCAGACAAGGTCCGCAAAGCCATTGAGACGCTTTTATAGGCTTTTTGGCTACCTTTAGCCCAAATTTACGAACCCTATATGAAAATCGATATCCTGGCCATCGGCGTGCATCCCGACGATGTTGAGTTGAGTTGTAGCGGAACCCTTCTCCGGCACATCGAAATGGGGCATACCGTTGGCCTACTCGACCTGACGCGGGGCGAGCTCGGCACCCGGGGCACGGCAGAGATCAGGGACCAGGAGGCTGACGAAGCTGCCCGGTTGATGGGCGCCTCCTTCCGGAAAAACCTCGGTTTTGCCGATGGGTTTTTCCGGAATGACCAGGAGCATATTCTTCCCATTATTCAAGCGATCCGCGAATACCAACCGGATATCGTCCTGGCCAACGCCATTAACGACCGGCATGCCGACCACGGCCGCGCCGCCAAACTCACCGCCGACGCCTGCTTTTACGCCGGCCTGGCCAAAATCGAAACCTTTGGCCCAGATGGCGCGCCCCAACCGCGCTGGAGACCCAAAGCCCTTTATCACTATATCCAGGACTACAACCTCGAACCCGATTTTGTAGTCGACATTACGCCGTACATGGAAAAGAAACTGGATCTGGTGCTCGCTTTCCGCTCCCAGTTTCATCAGGAGGGGGAGCACGAGTTCAAAGAAGCGCTTCAAACCCCAATCTCCGGCCGGGAATTCCTGGAATTCCTCCGCGCAAAAGCCCGAACTTACGGGCGCCCTGCAGGGTTCGAATTTGGAGAAGGGTTCACCGCGCCGCGCACGCTGGGCGTTACTGATCTTTTCACTTTGATCTGACTTCTTCACTGTCGGCCGGTCTTCAATAGACTTGTTGCGACGAGTCTAATACTTACCTTCCATTTGATCGACATACTGGACTTCTCCCAGCCGGATTCGGATTGGAAAGCGCGCCGCTTTTTCCAGGCGCCATTCTATCCGGCAAAAAAAGGCGAGATCCTTAGGCGAAAACACCGGCGTTGGCCGGGATGAGCCAGAGCGAACGTCCTCCCTTCCGGCATCGCTGGCTTTCTCAGCGGAACCGATGGGCCAAACGCTTAGCCGGATACCCTGGACAGGGTAACCCAACAGCCAGCCTTTCTCCTGCCGGCGCAACTCGGGTATGGATTTGCCCAAAATCCGGAATTCGCTTTGAGATGGGACGAAAACTACCCGAGGAGCTTGCGCCCGCAGGCTCAAAGCAAAAATAAAAGCCAGGAAGAAAAGAGAACTTCGTTTCACGTTCATGCTATGGCTTGTCTTGGTCTTCTCTTTTGGGAAAGCCCCGGGTATCCTCTCTGGGCGAAAATTTTCGTTGCCTCGTCTTAGGGATTGGGCCTGCCTCTTTTTGCTCCGGAGAAAGGGGACGGTCCCGGGAGAATTTCCTCGTTCCTTCGTAAAGCTCTAACTTGATAAAGCGGCATTCCAGAGCGCCGTTAAAGAGGGGGATTTTCCTCGATGGGCGCAGCCCCAGATGCTTCAGTGCCTCCTGGTTAGCGGAAATGATCCAGGCGTCATAGCCCGGGAATGCTTTTTTAAGGCGGTCGCCAATCATTTCATAAAGCCCTTCGATGTGGTTATCGGTAATCCGGGCATCGTAGGGTGGGTTCATCATGAGGATGCCTTTTTCCGCAACCGGCGTCAGGGTTTCAAAACGGCGGCGGTCGAAACGGACTTTGCCTTCCAGGCGAGCCGCTTTGGCATTCGCTTCCGAAGCCTGAACGGCCTGAAAGTTTTTATCAAACCCGAGGATGGGAAAATGGACCGTTCGCATCTCTGCCCGGGCATTGGTACGCACGTCGGCCCATAACAGCGGGTCAAAATCAGCCCAACGCATGAATGCAAAATCCTCCCGGTATAATTGGGGTGGGATGCGCATGGCGTACATCGCCGCTTCAATCACCAGCGTGCCCGACCCGCACATAGGATCGATAAACGCGCAGTCTCCCTTCCAACCGGAAAGCAGGATCATCCCGGCGGCAAGCGCTTCATTTATGGGCGCAATAAGCCCCTCGGTGCGGTAGCCTCTTTTGTGCAAAGATTCTCCCGAACTGTCGAGGGAAACCGAACAAGCGGAATTGCTGATATGGACGTTGATCCGAAGGCGGGGATTTTCGGTGTCCACCCCTGGCCGGAAACCTGTTTTTTCCCGGAACTGATCGACGATGGCGTCCTTGGTTTTTAATGCTACGTATTGGGAATGGGTAAAAACCTTGGAATGCGCCACGGCGTCCACGGCAAGCGTGTCGTTAACGTCCAGATAGGCAGACCAATCGATGGCCTTGATCTGATCATAAAACTCCGTTTCATTCGACGCTTCAAACTGGCGAATGGGCTTAAGGACCCTTAGGGCGGTGCGCAACTCCAAATTAGCCCTGTACATCAGGCGCAGATCGCCGGCGCACTGGACCGCCCTTTTTCCCGCTACAATATCCTCCGCGCCTATGGCAGCCAGCTCTGCAGCCAAAACGTCTTCCAAGCCAGCCAGCGTCTTGATGATCAGGTTCACGCTACTTTTTTTGTAAAGGTACTATTCCATTGGGAAATCCCATCTCTAATCCTGGAAGCAGATCCAACCCGGCGGGCAGACACCTCCCTGCCATACCTTGACCCGGTATTTCTCCCGCGGAATGCCGTTTCCCTTGAAAGCCCGCAGGAGCGTGCGTTTGTCTGCCCTTCTTCGCACGCCAACCCGCACCGGGGCTACCTCCGGGCGCTCTTCCAGGAAGCGGCGCAACCAGGCCATCGCTGGATTGCCGTAATCCCAATCGCCATTGGGGTGCAAAAAAAAAGATGGCCGCAGGGCGTTCTCCTGCAACGGATTCAGACGCCGGATCAAATACCTGCCGCATTCGTCAAGCGAAGCGAACAAAGGAAAGACCTCCGCCGACCCTTTGGGGTCGTCGCAGGAAACTTCCAGCAGCGGAGAAAGCGCATCCACTAATGCATGCCCGCCGTAAGGCAGGGAGTCGGGGTGAAGGAAAGCCACTTCGAGACAGAGGAAATCGCAGGAGGCAACAGGTTGAAGCAGGAATTCTACCCGGATCCAATCGGCGGAAACTACCGGGGGAGAGATCCCTAACACCGTTTCATCGCCGCACCGGTTTTTTCCTCCCAGGACCCTTATACGCACGGGCCGGTTGTAATCCAGCGGCTGGCCGGTCCGGGCATCAAAACTCAGGTAATGGGGAGACAAGGCCGCATACAGCGCAAACAGATAGCATGCGCCGGAATCCAGCGGCTGAACCAATTCCTGGCAAATACGCTCCTGGCTTCCATCCGGGCGCACGACCAGGCCCGCATACGAGCGGCCGTGGTAAGGCTTGGTTTTTACCTGAAACGCCCCTCCCGGATGGAGATCTGGCAGGGAATAGCTCACCGGTGCGCAGGTAAACCAGGCGGAAGGCAATTTGGCCGGGCTAGGGCGGACATCTTCCAGAGAAGGATTGAGAAGAAAGAGGGGCTGGGCTCCAAGGAAGGAAACCGCAAACCTGGTCAACAACCCGATTGCTAATATCCGGTATTGCATGCGCGGCAAGGCTCAGGTCTGAATAACCCCCACGTTGAATTTTTCCACCACCCCATGGTTTGCGGCCTCAATAGCTGCGGAGATATACGTGCGGGTTTGCAGGGGATCAATCAGTTCGTCCACCCAAAGGCGGGCAGCGGCGTAGTAAGGGCTGGTCTGCTCGTCGTACCGGGCCTTGATTTCGTTGAATAATTGCTCCTCCTCTTCCTGGCTGGGGGTTTGTCCTTTGGCTTTCAGGGCAGACAGCTGGATCTGAAGAAGGGTCTTGGCGGCCTGGGCGCCCCCCATCACGGCGATTCGGGCGGTCGGCCAAGCTACGATCAGCCGTGGGTCGTACGCTTTTCCGCACATGGCATAATTTCCGGCGCCATAGGAGTTACCAACCACGACCGATATTTTGGGCACCGTGGAATTGGCAACTGCATTGACCATCTTGGCGCCGTCTTTAATAATCCCTCCGTGTTCGGAGCGCGTGCCGACCATAAAGCCGGTTACGTCGTGGAGGAAAACCAGAGGAATCTTTTTTTGGTTGCAGTTCATGATAAACCGGGCGGCTTTATCCGCCGAGTCGGAATAGATCACCCCACCGAACTGCATTTCGCCTTTGGCATTGCGAACCACCTCCCGGTTGTTGGCCACGATCCCTACCGCCCAGCCATCGATACGGGCGTACGCGCAAAGAAGCGTTTTTCCATAGCCCTCTTTGTAATAGGTCAATTCAGAGCCGTCTGCCAGGCATCTCAAAAGCTCCGTCATTTTATAGGGCTTGCCCGGATCTTCCGGGATCAGAGAAAGCAAATCCGTTTCGGATTTCGCCGGAGGAACGGAATCTACCCGGTCAAACCCGGCTTTGGGAAAATGACCCAGTTTTTCCACCAGATCGCGAATGGTCTTCAGACATGCCGCATCGTTGGGTACTTTGTAATCCGTTACGCCCGATATTTCCGTGTGGGTGACAGCGCCTCCCAGCGTCTCCTTGTCGACCTCTTCCCCGATCGCCGCCTTGACCAGATAGGGTCCTGCCAGAAAGATCGATCCGGTACCTTCAACGATCAGGGATTCATCGGACATGATCGGCAGGTAAGCGCCGCCGGCCACACAACTACCCATAATGGCAGCGATCTGCGGGATGCCCATCGCCGAAAGCCGGGCGTTGTTTCGAAAAATGCGCCCAAAATGCTCTTTATCGGCAAAGATCTCCTCCTGCATCGGCAGGAAAACGCCTGCGCTATCCACCAGATAGATAATGGGGAGCCGGTTTTCCATAGCGATCTCCTGAGCCCTCAGGTTCTTTTTCCCGGTGATGGGAAACCAGGCGCCTGCCTTTACCGTTGCATCATTGGCTACCACGACGCACAGCCGGCCGTGGATCCGGCCCAACCCGGTCACCACGCCCCCGGCAGGGCATCCGCCGTATTCCGGGTACATCCCGAAGCCGGCGAAGGCGCCGATCTCCAGAAAATCGGAACCTGGGTCGATCAGCCCCGCGACGCGCTCTCTGGCACTCATTTTTCCCTGCAGGCGTTGCTGAGCGACCTTTTCCGGGCCTCCGCCTTCTTCGATCTTTTCCCGCCGATGGCGCATCCGGGAAAGGAGGAGTTTCATGTGGTCGGTATGCTGATGGCGCTCCAATTCAGCTTTGGACTTTGACATAACCAAGGATGTTTAAAAAACGAAAACTAATCGAGGTCAAATACATAGTAATAAGGTTCCTCCTGGCCGGAATAAACCCCCTGGAGGGTGATCCGGCTGCCCTGGACGGCGCGCAAGGCAACCAAAAACTGGTCTACTGAATTCACTTGCCGGTCGTTTACCCGGGTGATGATAAAATCCGGCCTAAGGTTGGTCGAGTCTATTTTACTCCCCCGGCGAACGCTCACTACTTTCACTCCGTCCACCAGGAGGATAGATTTTTCCCGTTGAGACAGGTTTTTGAGTTCCATGCCGAGGTCGTCCAAAATCTGAACATCAAAAGCTTTCACCAGTTCGGTGGAGTTTCTGCGGTCTTTCAGCCGCACGGTAGCGGTTCGCCGTTTGCCCTGCCTCCAATATTCGATTTTCAGGTTGTTCCCGGGCCGGTACCTCCCTACCTGCTCCTGCATTTCCGGCATGGTCTTGGTTTTGACTCCATTGATACTCAAAATGACATCATTTCTTCTTAGCCCCGCGTCTTCGGCTCCACTGCCGGGGGTGACGCGGGTAACCAGGACCCCGTCTACGGTTTTCAGTCCAAGCGATTGGGCGGCGTGGTCGTCGAGATTCTCAATAAATACGCCGAGGAGCCCTCTTTGTACCATGCCATAGTCCCGGAGGTCATGAATGACCTTAAGGACCAGGTTGGAGGGAACGGCGAAAGAATATCCCTCATAACGGCCGCTTTGGGTGATAATCGCGGTATTGATCCCTACCAGTTCACCCCGGGTATTGACCAAAGCGCCGCCGCTGTTGCCGGGATTCACGGCAGCGTCGGTTTGAATAAAGGATTCAATCCGGTCGGTCCCCTCCAGGATATCGATGCTACGGCCTTTGGCGCTAACAATGCCTGCCGTTACCGTCGATTCCAGATTGAAGGGGTTGCCCACGGCCAATACCCACTCCCCAACCTGAAGGGAATCCGAATTTCCGAATTCAATGACCTGAAGGCCACTTGCGTCTACTTTGATCAGGGCCAGGTCGGTGGAGGGGTCCACGCCAATCACCTGGGCGCTCAATTCCCGTTTGTCGCTGAGGGTTACCAATATTTGGCCGCTATTTTCAATGACGTGGTTGTTGGTTGCGATCAATCCATCGGGCGAAATGATCACCCCGGATCCGGAAGCGGAGGCTACCGGATTACCCCGGAAAAACCCGAGTCCGCTTCTACCCTGAAGGGTTTTAATATTGACCACGGCTGAGGTAACCTTTCCTGCGGCAAAAGTGAATTGCGTAGGCGCTGCCGACTGAAAATAAGCGCTCCCTGCACGCGTCGTTCCTGGCTGAGGGCCTTGGTAGGCATAGGCTGTAGGCAAGCTGTTCCGCACGACCACTTCGCGGGGTTTCTCCAATAACCGGTATAGCGCTACGGCCAGAATGGCGCTTGCCAGAGATATTACCGCGAAAGGCAGAATTTTTCTGATCATACATCCAGATATTTAGACGTGGAGGGGTTCAAGGTTCAAGGTTCAACGTTCAAGGGTTAGGTCAAATCTAATACTCCTTTGTAAAACACAGACAATCAATATTCCTTAAGATTTGTCATCCCAATCCGTCAACCGTCCACCGTCTCTCGTCAACCGTCTCCCATAGTAACGCCCCCATGTGTATTTTTTGTTTGCATAAAAGCCCGGACAAAAATAGCAAAGTGGTATTTTGCGGAGAACAAATGCAAGGATCGTGAAGATACCGTTTTTCAAATACCAGGGAGCAGGGAATGATTTTGTGATGGTAGACCAGCGGGATCAGGCCTATTTGGACCGCGGAGACCGGGAGCGCATCGCCTGGCTTTGCGACCGGCGGTTTGGCATCGGGGGAGATGGGCTGATTTTGCTGCAGCACGCCACAGGCTATGACTTTGAAATGCTCTATTTCAATGCGGATGGAGGGGAGGGGTCGTTGTGCGGAAATGGCGGACGGTGCGTAGCGGCTTTTGCGCACTACCTGAATCAGGTGGGCTCTTCCTGTATTTTTCTGGCCTCGGACGGCCCCCACGAAGCCCGGTTGACCAACCCAGCCTGGGTCGAACTCAAAATGCGCGATGTGGAAAAGATCGAGGATGGATTGGGCTACGCATGTTTAAATACCGGTTCCCCGCATTACGTGCGCTTTGTTTCTTCGCTTTCTTCTATGGATGTTTTCCAGGAGGGCCGCCGGGTACGTTACGCTCCGGAATACGCCGCGGAAGGAATTAATGTTAATTTCGTGGAAATCCGGGATGGCGAACTAGAGGTAGCGACCTATGAACGGGGCGTGGAGAATGAAACCCTTGCCTGCGGCACGGGGGTCACTGCCGCTGCTATGGCGCACGTACGCAGACTCCCGCAGGCAATTGGGTATTGGGACCTCCCGATCCGGACCAAAGGCGGGCCGCTGAGGGTCCGGTTTGAATACGACGGCAACGCTTTCAGGGAAGTATGGCTCTGCGGCCCTGCCGTCCAGGTCTTCTCCGGAACGATTTTTTTAGATTAAACAGAAACAGCTATTCATGAAACCAATCAACCTAATCAGCGATACTGTTACCAAACCGACGCCCGGCATGCTGGATGCTATGTTTAATGCCGAGGTCGGAGATGACGTATTCCGGGAGGACCCCACCGTAAATGCGCTGGAGGCCAAAGCCGCCGCCTTGTTCGGCAAGGAAGCCGCTTTGTTTTGCCCTTCCGGCACCATGACCAACCAAATCGCATTAAAAACCCATACCCAGCCGCTGGACGAAGTGATTTGCGACGAGTATTCCCATATTTATCAGTACGAGGTCGGCGGTTATGCATTCCATTCCGCTATCAGCGTCAACCTGATCAAAGGGCAGCATGGTAAAATCACTGCGCCCCAGGTCGAAGCGGCGATCAAACCCATTGCCGACTGGCTTCCGGTGAGCCGGCTTGTCGTTTTGGAGAATACGGCGAATAAAGGAGGAGGGAGTTATTACACCCTGGACGAGGTCCAGCCCATCCGGGACCTCTGCCTGGAAAGAGGGCTGAAATTGCACCTCGATGGGGCCCGGATTTTCAATGCCCTGGTAGAGACCGGAGAAAGCCCCCTGGCTGTTGGCGCGCAGTTCGACAGCGTTTCCGTTTGCTTATCCAAGGGATTGGGCGCCCCGGTTGGTTCCGTGCTCGCCGGAGAGGCTGAATTCATCCGAAAAGCCCGAAGGATACGGAAAGTGATGGGCGGAGGCATGCGGCAGGCGGGGTATCTGGCGGCAGCAGGGATCTATGCCCTCAATCACCACATCCAGCGGCTGCAGGAGGATAACCTTCATGCGCGCCATCTGGGCCAGTTGCTCAGCCAACTGCCTTACGTAAAGGACGTTCGGCCGGTACAGACCAATATTGTGATTTTTGACGTGCAGCCGCCTTTGACAGCAGCCCATTTTCTGGAAAAATTGGCGAACCAGGGAATTCTGGCGTCTCCTTTTGGTCCTCAGACGGTTCGCTTCGTAACCCACCTCGATGTGAATGCGGATATGATCGACCGGGTAATGGCCGTGTTACCCAAACTCGGGTAAGCGCTAGTCCTGCACTTTGCGGCGATCGATCTCGTCGCGGATTTGGGCAGCCTTTTCGTAGTTTTCTTCTTCCAGGACTTCATCCAGCATGCGCGTAAGGGCTTCGAGGGAATACGAAGCCAACGGATTGGACGAAGCCGATGGGCGGCTTTCGGAGGGAGGCTCGTTTTCTAATTCGCTGTCTTCCAGTACGACGCCTGCCGTGTCCAGAATAAACTCGTAGGTAAAAATAGGGCAGCGGAAGCGGGCAGCAAGAGCCAGTGCGTCGGAAGTCCTCGAATCAATTTCAACCGTTTCCCCTTCTTTTTCGCAAACCAGACGAGCATAGAAGATTCCGTCCAGCAGGTTATTGATCAATACTTCCCGCAACTCGATATGAAACGTCTCCATCGCGTTCTTAAACAGATCGTGGGTCAGCGGACGATTGGGGGTCATGCGCTCCAGGGCTACGGCAATGGCTTGCGCCTCGAAACTGCCAATCACTATAGGAAGACGGCGCGATCCGATTTTCTCACCCAGCACGACGGCGTAGTTGTGCGATTGGGTAACACTATGAGATAAAGCAACAATATCCAGCTCAATCTTCTTCATAGCACGATCAGGTATAAAATGGGAAACGTAGGGCTAGTACGCGCATAAATTGACACCGGAAATTATGGAAGACACCCGTTTTTTCAAAGACCGCCATAATTTGAGAGCGCAAAGGTAGGGATTTTCATACAGAAAACTGGTTTTTGGGAAAAAAATATCGATTTGCGCAGGGCGGAGGCGGGGCCCTCAGGCCAGGGGGCGCTTTAAATCCAATTTTGCTTGCTCCCAAAGGGCATCCATTTCGGCGAGCGTCATTTCCCGGAGGTCGCGAGGGGCGTGGATTTCGATATACTCAAACCGGCGTTTGAATTTCATATTGACGCGTTCGAGGGCGGTTTCGGGGTCAACGCCAATGAACCGGGCGTAATTGATCAGGGAGAAGAGCACATCGCCAAACTCTTCCTCGCGTTCTTCCTGGGCAGCCGGCTGATCCAGCACTTCGCGGAGTTCCCGCATTTCTTCCTCCACTTTCTCCCACACCTGGCCGGCGTTTTCCCATTCGAAGCCTACCTGTTTGGTTTTTTCCTGCATACGGTAGGCTTTGACCATAGCAGGGAGGGAATTGGGCACGCCGGCCAGCACAGACCGCTTGCCTTCCTGGAGTTTGAGTTGCTCCCAATTTTTCTTTACCTCTTCGTCGTCGGCTACCTTCACATCGCCATAGATATGGGGGTGCCGTTTAATGAGTTTCTCGCAAATGGCGTTCAGCGCGTCGGCGATATCAAAGGCGCGTTGTTCTTCAGCAATTTTGGCATAGAAAACCATGTGGAGCATTAAATCGCCCAATTCTTCCCGAATTCCCTCCATATCCTCCTCCAAAATAGCCTCGGCGAGTTCGTAGGTCTCCTCGATCGTCAGGTTGCGCAAGGTCTGAAAGGTTTGCTTGCGGTCCCAGGGGCACTGCTCGCGGAGCTCGTCCATTATGTTCAACAACCGCCCAAAGGCTTCCAGTTTCTTTTGCATGAAAGTTTAAGATTTTGCGCTACATTTGGCGCCGGAAATTTCCCTCTACCAGGCTGAACCCTGGGTTTAAAACAAACGTTAATCATAAAAACATACGGCCATGCAACTCTTATCCCTGATCGGCCTCACGTTCCTCATCGTGGGCGTATCCTTCCTTATGATCAACGTGCGCCAGTTGCTGATTGGCAAAGAATTTCACGGAACCTGTTCCAGCAACAACCCTATGCTGAGAGATAAAATCGGGAATTGTACCGTGTGCGGAAAAACCGCCGACGAAGCCTGTAAGATGCCCGAAGCAAAAGCGTGATCAGTAGTTGTTGATCGCAAGCAGCACCAGGGTGCAGGCGATCAGCGGCTTAATCCCGGCTTCCCTGGCCTTTCGGATAAATTCCGAATTTTCGGTTCCCGGATCAAACCAGCATCCGGATCGGATCTTCCAGCATTTGGCGCAAGGTTTGCAGGAATGCGGCGCCTTTTGCCCCGTCTACCACCCGATGGTCGCAAGAAAGCGTCACTTTCATCGTATTGCCAACCACGATCTGGCCGTTCTGGACAACCGGTTTTTCGATGATCCCGCCCACGGCCAGAATACAGGCATCCGGGGGGTTGATGATGGCGGTGAACTCCTCGATACCGAACATACCCAGGTTGGAGATCGTAAAGGTATTCCCCTGCATCTCTTCCGGCTGAAGCTTGCGGTCCTTCGCTTTCGCAGCCTGATTTTTGACTTCCGTATTGATCTGTGAAAGCGACTTCATATCGGCATGCCGGATCACCGGGACCAAAAGCCCTTCCTCGATAGCCACCGCAACCCCAATATGCACTTCGTTGTGGTAGCGGATTTTATCTCCCAACCAGGAAGCGTTGATCGCCGGGTGCTGGCGGAGGGAAAGCGCAGCAGCTTTGATCACCAGATCGTTGAACGACAGCTTCACAGGGGCTACTTCGTTTAAACGGGCGCGCATTTGGATCGCTTTATCCATATTGATCTCTACCGTCAGGTAGAAATGCGGCGCAGAAAACTTGCTCTCGCTCAATCTCCGGGCAATTACTTTGCGCATCTGACTGAGGTTGACCTCCTCGTAGGCCCCGCCTTCTGAAACCGGAGCAGAGAAAGACGGCGCCGGAGTAACCGGAGCGGGCGTCTCTACGGCGGACGGGACCAACGCGACTGGCTTAGGCGCTGGAGCTTTGGCGGGGGCCGGCGCAGATTGCATAGCCGCCTCCACATCGCGCTTGACGATGCGGCCGGAATCGCCGCTACCTTGTATCTGGCCCAGGTCGACGCCCGCTTCTTTGGCGATGTTGCGCGCAAGCGGAGATGCCTTGACCCGCTGGTCAGACGCTTCGTCCGCCGAGGGTTCGCCGGAAACCGGTTGAGGAGCAGGCGACGGCTTCTCCGAACTCGCCGATGGAGGCGGTGCTGCCCCGTTACTTCCCTGGCTTGCCGCGATCGCCGCTTGCCAGTCTTCGCCAGGTTGCCCGATTACGGCAATGATACCGTCGATCGGCACAGGGCCTTCCTTAACGGCAATATGGAGCAATACCCCGTCGGTGTAGGTGTCCAGCTCCATGGTTGCTTTATCCGTTTCTACCTCGGCGATTGTTTGCCCAGATTCCACTTTATCTCCCTCTTTCTTAAGCCAAGCCACAATGTTGCCTTCCTCCATAGTATCGCTCATCCGAGGCATGCGAATAATTTCAGCCATTTTCTAAAAATTTTGGTCAACGGAATATATCCTGGGCCGGTTATGCATCGGCCCCGCAAATTTAATCACAGATCCTTAAAATTTACGATGTACGATGTACGATGTACGATTTATGAAGTACGAGGTCGTATAATTCCTCTACATCCCCTACATCCATAACCTGCACATTCTCTCAAAACAACATTCCCTCCTTTCCCGTACCTCGTACTTCGTACATCGTAGTTCGTACCTCCTAAAACCGGTACCCTATACCCACCAGCACCGGAATATCCCAATTGAGAAATGGGAAGTCGGAGAGGTCGATATCGTCTTCCGGGTTATCGCCCTCGATTTTATAGACCAAGGCCCGGCCGAAGCCCACATTGAAATCAAAGAGCAAGTGTCCGTTTCGGGAAACGGTTTTGAAACCGACCAGGGTACCTAGCGCAAACCGGGTGGTATTTACCTCCCCGTCCGTTTCGCTATTGGTTCCTTTGCCACCGGCATATTTAAGGTAGCCGCCGATATAAAACTTGTCGATCCCTTGGCTTGGGTTGAAGTAATAGCGGCCGTTAGCGCCCAAGTGATAATTATTGAATTTAACATCTCCTTCATCGTCAAAATTGTAGGAGTTCCAGGCGCCGCCGCCAAGGAGTTCGACCCCAAAGTTTTCCGATGCGGCGAATTCGCCCCGCAGGATCATCCTGCCGAAAATGATGCTGAACGGGCTGACCTTCAGGTCGGTCTGAGCTTGGGCAGTCCAGGAAGTACATACCAGCGCCAGCATTGGGAGCAAAAGTTTCAGGTTGTTTTTCATGGAAATAGTTTTTAATACGTTGGTGAAATTGGAACGAGTAGATCGCTGAATGGCGTCGCCCGTTCATGGATCATCGAAACTCAAAGATAGGACTAGATTCAGGCATCCCATAGAAAAATCCCAGGTTTCAAATTTTTGATATTTTTGATGCGGCGCCTGTTCTTCAGGTTGCTGGAGCCAATGCTAATTTACCTCGTTTTAAAAAATCGATGCTATATGAAACAAGCGCTTTTGACCTCGATCGTCTCCCTGATGTTCCTTTTTCCTGCTTTGCACGGACAGATGCCCAAAATCCTTGGACTGAAGGAACAAGGGAAGGTTCAGGACGCCTGGTTAAAGGAGCGATTCCAGACACTGCTGCCTTCTTTGATGCGCCGGGAGGGCATTGACATGTGGGTCCTTCTTGCGCGGGAGTACAACGAGGATCCAGTGCTGAAAACCATGCTGCCCTCCGCCTGGATCTCTGCCCGCCGGACGACCATGCTCGTGATTTTCGACCGGGGGGATTCTCTGGAAACCCTCGCTTGCGCCCGCTACGACATCGGGGAAATTTTCAAAAAAGCCTGGGACCCGGAGAAGGAACCGGACCAGTTCAAACGCCTCGCCCAACTCATCGCCGAGCGAAACCCCAAAAAGATAGGGATCAACCGCTCCCCCTTGTTTGGGCATGCCGATGGCCTCTCCGCCTTCCATTACGATCAATTACTCCAAGCCCTTCCAGACGCCCTGGAACCCCGGCTGGTCTCCGCAGAGCGCCTTGCCGTCGGATGGCTGGAAACCAGAACGCCCTCCGAACTAGCCGTGTACCCCCAGATTTGCCGGATCGCGCATGCGATCATCGCGGAGGGATTTTCGGAACAGGTCATCCAGCCGGGCATCACCACCACTGAAGAGGTTGTATGGTTCTACCGCGAACGGATTCGCTCGCTCGGCCTGGAAGCGTGGTTTCACCCAACGGTAGACGCCCAGCGGGCAGACCCCTCGGCGAATGAACAGAACCGAAACTTTTCCAGCCGGCCGGATGGGTCCGTGATTCTTCCCGGCGACCTGATCCATGTCGATTTCGGGATCACCTATCTGGGGCTGAATACCGACACGCAGGAAAACGCCTATGTGCTCCGAGCGGGGGAAACCGACGCTCCGGAGCATCTCAAACAAGCATTTAACAAATGCCTGCGCCTGATGGACCTCCTGACGGAAGCATTCCGCGCCGGGCGCAGCGGCAACCAAATCCTTGCGGATGCCCTCGCCAAAGCCAAAGCAGAAGGGTTGCAGCCCAGTATTTACAGCCACCCTATTGGCTATCACGGCCATGGCGCCGGCCCGGCAATCGGCATGTGGGATATGCAAAATGGAGTGCCTGGTACAGGAGATTATCCCCTGAACCCGAACACCGCATACGCCATTGAGTTGAACAACCGGGTTTTCCTGCCCGAATGGAATAAGGAAATCCGGATCATGATGGAAGAGAATGCCGTTTTTGACGGGCAAAAGACGTACTACATCGACGGCAGGCAAAAACAGCTTTTGCTGGTCCCCAGGACGAAAAGCCACCTGGGCAACTAAGGGCCATTGGGGATTTCAGCGGGGAATGCTACCTTTATGGGCCAAATTCCGCGTCATGTACCTCCGCCGAGCATTTTCCTTTTACCTCCGCTCCTTTTCCGGGTTATCCCGCGACGTGTGGATGCTTGGTTTTGTCTCTCTGATCAACCGGAGCGGAGCCATGGTGATTCCCTTTCTCACGGTATACATGACGCAGGAATTGGGATTTACCAAGCCCGAGGCGGGTTTGGTGATGAGCTGTTTCGGAATCGGGTCGGTCATCGGCGTATACGCTGGGGGGCAATTGACCGATCGGTTCGGCTACTATTACGTTCAGTTATGGTCGCTTTTGCTAACGGGGGCCGCTTTTTTTCTACTCATGCGGGTTCAAGGGCTGATTCCTTTTGCGGGGAGTATTTTTGTGCTAAGCATGGTGGCCGAGGCCTTTCGTCCGGCCAATTTCGCCTCGATCGCCGCCTATGCCCGTCCGGAAAACGTTACCCGCTCGTATTCGCTCATCCGCCTGGCAGTCAACCTGGGCTTTTCAGTCGGTCCTGCGCTGGGAGGCTGGCTGGCCCATGGCTTTGGGTTTCAATGGTTGTTTATCGTTGATGGCGCGACGTGCATAGCTGCAGCGCTGATCTTTTATACGTATCTCCGGCCCAAAAAAGAGACGAATAGGCCCAAAAATGAGTCGGAACCGCCTGCATCCGTTAAGCAATCCGCCTATCGGGATACCACCTTTCTATGGTTCATGCTTTTTGTCACCATCACAGGGATTGCGTTTATGCAGTTTTTCTCCGTGATCCCGGTGTTCTGGAGGGAGGATTTCGGTCTCAACGAGGCTCAGATCGGCTCTTTGCTTGCCATGAACGGGTTGATCATCGCGTTCGTGGAAATGCCGCTGGTGTTCCGTTTGGAAGGCAGAGTGGAAAAAGTGGTCCTGGTCAGTATAGGCGCCGGCATGATCGGGCTGTCGTTTTTGGTATATAATGTGGTTAGCGGGGTGTTTTTGGCTTCTGTTTTGTCGATACTCCTGGTGACGATCGGCGAAATGCTCAACTTCCCCTTTGCCAATTCGCTTGTCTTAGGAAGAAGCGGCCCGTCCAACCGTGGGCAGTATATGGCGCTGTACGCCATGGGGTTCTCGGTGGCCCATATCCTGTCGCCCGTCATCGGCATGCAAGTAGCCGGGACACTGGGTTATCCGACACTTTGGTACCTCCTGATCGGGCTGACGGCCATTTCCCTGGCGGGTTTTTTGCTCTTGCGCCAGCGTTTGCTTCCCCGGCCAAATGAACCGGCATGATCGGGCGCGATTTGGAACGAGCCGCCCGGCTTCTCCGGGAAGGGGCGCTGGTGGCCATACCAACCGAAACGGTGTACGGACTTGCCGGCAACGCCTTTTCGGAAACGGCGGTAGCCGAGATCTTTGCCGTCAAACAGCGGCCGGCTTTTGATCCGCTTATTGTACATGCAGGCAGTCTGGACCGGCTGCAGACCCTTGCTGCCGATTTCCCTCCGGAAGCGCGCCGGCTGGCCGAAGCGTTCATGCCCGGTCCACTGACGTTGCTTTTGCCTAAGTCTGATTTAATTCCCGACCTGGTTACCGCCGGATCGCCCAACGTAGCGCTTCGCATCCCCAACCACCCGATGACATTGAACCTTTTGAACCTCCTGGAATTCCCACTGGCGGCCCCAAGCGCTAACCCGTTTGGATACATCAGCCCGACCACCGCCCAACACGTCGGACAGCAGTTGGGATCCAAGATCCCCTATATCCTCGACGGCGGGCCCTGCCGGGTAGGCCTGGAGAGCACGATCGTAGGATTTAATGGGCCTCAGGCCGTTATCTACCGAAAAGGAGGCATTCCGGTGGAAGCGATAGAAGAAATTGCAGGCCCGGTCCTGGTTATGGCCCACTCCAGTTCGGACCCCATGGCGCCCGGAATGCTCAAGAGCCACTATGCGCCCAAAGTACCGTTACGGCTAGGGAACCTCGACGAAATGATCCGGGAGAATCGCCACCTTCGTCTCGGCATCCTGAGTTTTCAGCGCGTTTTTCCCAGGTTGCCCCGGGACTGCCAAGTGGTGCTTTCGGAAAACGGCGATTTCACCGAAGCAGCCCGGAGGCTTTTTGCCGGGATGAGATATCTGGATGAATTACCTATCGACTTGATCCTGGCAGAGCCGCTCCCCGAGGAGCACCTGGGCAGAGCGATCAACGACCGCCTGCGCCGGGCTGCCGCCGGTTCCTGAAAAAGGAATAAAAATTTTGCGCTTCGATCAACCCTCACGGGCAAAAGAGGTTATATTATTGCCCCCGAATAATCCGAACCCGTCGCAACCTTACATTTTACCATAAAATCCATTTTACCATGCGTAAGAAAAACTTGTATGTACTGCTCTTGGCTACTACCCTGTTTGCCTTGGGAACGACGCTGAACGCTCAGGAACGCGTAAGCCCGCTGAAAGAAGCCAAAACGATTATCTCCGGCTCCGTTAACCTTGCCATTACCTACAGCAGCCCTTCGGTGAAGGGGCGCAAGATCTGGGGAGATTTGGTTCCTTATGGAGAGATATGGCGGACCGGAGCAAACGAGGCAACTACCTTTGAGGTGAATAAAGACGTGCTCGTCAATGGGCAACGCCTGGCAGCCGGCAAGTATGCCTTCTTTACGATCCCATCGGAAAAAACCTGGATCCTGGTCTTTAATAAAGAACCCAATCAATGGGGATCTTACAACTACAAAGAATCCATGGATGCCCTGCGCGTCACCGTTAAGGTAAAAGCAGCCAAGGCGTTCTCCGAACAATTGATGATTACCGCCGACAGCAAAGGCAAGGTAGTCGTGGCGTGGGAAAACCTTTCAGCGCCGTTCAAAGTGAAAGCGCTTTAATGCGCTGGAACCTGAGGCATTTCCAATACGGCTGAAACGGCTTTTGTGCGGGCTATTTCCTATGCCCCGGAGACCGCGTGCGCATGCCTCCCGATAGGTCTGTGTGCGCGGTCTCAAAATAATTCGCCTGACAACGGGGGGAATCCTTCTGCGTTTTGGTATTTTTGCGCAAATCAACGAATTAGAACGAATTATGAAATATTCAGGAACGCAGCTTCTCTTGCTTTTGCTCATTCCCTGGTCTTTCTCCTCTTGTAAAAAAGAAATAGATCCCACGCCGCAATTAGTCCTCGGGCACTGGGAAATCCAAGAGGCCTACCGCAATGGAAAACCCACGGAATCCCTTGCCGACCTGTTCTTTGAATTCAAGGAGGAGGGAAAGATGGCCACCAACCTCCCGGTAACGGAAGTCCCCATGGAGGCCAGCTATGAAGTGAAGAAGGGGAAAATAGAACAAGCGCAGGGGGATATTACCCTCGTTTACCAGATTGAATCCCTAACCGACTCTTCGATGGTGCTTAAAACCAATTTCAGGGGGTTTGACTTCCGCTTTGTACTCGGCAAATCCCGCTTGCAATAAATCCATTCTTTATTTAGCCGATCATGCGCATTCCCAATTCCCTGGAACTCTTTTTGATCCAAACCGCAGCTTATCTGGCGCTTTGGCTGGTTTACCCCTATCTGGCCGGGTTGTTGAGTATTATTTTCGGCATTGTGTTTTTGGTGGTTCTGCTGATTTCCGTTATTGTGGAGTGGATCGAACCTTCCAAGGTGCCCCGCGCCTATTTCGGCTCGATGCTGGCCTCTACGCTGGCGCCGGGGATAGCCGCCCTGGCATACGAAGCCGGTAAATGGATCGGCGGTCAATAATAGCCTTGTTGGATGCAACCTTGGCTGTATTCAAGTGGTTATGGTAAAGAACTGCGCTCATAAAACAGGATAAACCGGATATATCCCCGACGACATGAAGCACCTGAGTTACTTGAACAAGTATTTTTTCCGCTACCGCAAACTGGTGTTGCTGGGGTTCTTATTCGTTTTTCTCTCCAACTACTTCCGCGTGCTGCAGCCCCAAACCATCCGGGAAGCGCTGGACCTCGTCATCGACAACCTCCAAATGTACCGTTTGTAT
This sequence comes from Haliscomenobacter sp., assembly GCA_016707205.1. Classification (GTDB taxonomy): domain Bacteria; phylum Bacteroidota; class Bacteroidia; order Chitinophagales; family Saprospiraceae; genus JADJPL01. The sequence continues at coordinate 303,261 of JADJHZ010000003.1, forward strand.
CAGGGCAGCAGCCTGGAAAGGGTTTTCTTCCGCATGTTGGGACAGCAACTACTTTATTTTGGGGTGTTGGTGGTGATTCTGGCGATCTTCATGGGGCTGTTCATGTTTTTTATGCGGCAGACGATCATCGTTATGTCGCGGCTGATTGAGTACGACCTTCGCAAAGAAATCTATCTGCACTACCAAAAACTGGACCTGGCCTTTTACAAGCGAAACAATACCGGGGATTTAATGGCCAGGGTGACTGAAGATGTCAACAAAGTCCGCATGTACCTGGGCCCAGCCGTGTTGTATGGCGTCAATCTGGTTTCGTTGTTCATTCTCGTGATTTCCGCCATGCTCTCCGTAAACGTGGAACTGACGGTTTACTGCTTGCTTCCCCTACCCTTATTGTCTATATCCATCTACTATGTGAGCAACCTGATCAACGAGCGCAGCGAGGTCATTCAACAGCAGATTGCCCGGCTCAACAGCATTGCCCAGGAAGTATATTCCGGCATCCGGGTGGTGAAAGCGTATGTCCAGGAAGGCCCCATGACCCGGTTCTTTGCGATACAAACCGAAGATTTCAAAGAAAAATCGCTTGGCTTAGCCACCGTAAATGCCCTGTTCTTCCCCTTGATGCTCCTACTGGTCGGGGCAAGCACCCTGCTGACGGTTTATATAGGGGGAATCCTCACCTTAAAAGGCACGATCACTCCCGGTAATATTGCAGAATTTGTGATCTACGTCAACATGCTTACCTGGCCGGTGACTTCGATCGGATGGATCGCTTCCATCGTACAGCAGGCGGCGGCTTCCCAAAAGCGGATCAATGAGTTTTTGAATACCCGTCCGAAAATCGTCAATACGAGCAAGGTATCCCACCCCATTCACGGAAGAATTGCTTTCCGGGACGTTTCTTTTACCTATCCGGATACGGGGATTGAAGCGATCAAACACGTGAGTTTTGAACTCAAACCCGGTCAGAAAATGGCCATCGTTGGCCGTACCGGATCGGGAAAAACCACCATTGCCGACCTGCTGGTCCGGATGTACGATGCACAGTCCGGGCAAATCCTCATCGACGATCATCCGATCAAGGATTGGGATCTTTCCTTCCTGAGGCAGCATATCGGGTATGTTCCCCAGGATGTATTCCTGTTTTCGGATACCATTGCCGCCAATATTGCCTTTGGCGCGCCAGACGCTACCCGGTCTGAAATCGAAGCATTTGCCGAATACGCTTCCATTCATCAGGAGATCCTCTCCCTTCCCAAACAGTTCGACACCCTGGTTGGCGAACGGGGCGTCACGCTTTCGGGCGGGCAAAAGCAGCGGGTCGCCATCGCACGGGCGTTGATCAAAAAACCCGATATCCTCATTCTGGACGATTGCCTGTCGGCCGTCGACACCAACACCGAAAAACAGATTCTGCGCTACTTCAACGATGCCCTGGCAGATAAAACAGCCATCGTGATCACCCACCGGATCTATTCCCTTCTGCAGTTCGACAAGATCATCGTTCTGGATCATGGGCGCATAATCGAGCAAGGCGCCCATGAAGAGTTGCTCGCATTGAAAGGATACTATTTCGACCTGTTTGAACGGCAACGGCTGGAAGAAGTCGAAGTGGAATAAAAAAACCCATCCGCCTCCCTGGCATAAAAAATAGACATATTAATTCTTTGTAAAGAATTTGGACTCGCCGGTATGACCACACCCAAAAATCCGTCTTGTCCCCCTACCCCATTTCTCCTTTTTTCCGGAGGCTTCTTCCTCAGAACCCCGGGATTCTCTTTTCTCTTTGGCGCAGACGGGATGCCAGGCCGAATTTTATCCTTCTTTATCGTTTTTTGGAGGCCCCGGATAGGTACCTCCCCTATCTGTATCTTTTAGACCACTTATTTTGATTTTTTAGGCAAATTTTTACTTTTGTACGGGCGATGTTTTTTAGTACCTGTTTAGTCCGCATCTGGAAACGCATGTTCTCCCTTTGTTTTCCCCGTCACTAAAGGGAGCGAAGGGAGAAAATGACTGGCTCCCTTTAGGGTAAGGGGCTATTCCAGGCATTTTCGACCGGAGTGCTAAAGAGTTACGTTTTTTATCCGATCATTAAACAGAGTTGCCGTGGATAATGAAAGAAATCAAAGAAGGTTTGAGAGTGTGTTTTCCAGGAAAGTTCGCGCAGGCAAAAGAAGGACGTATTTCTTTGACGTTCGCCGGACCAAAGGCGAAGACTATTATCTGACTTTAACCGAGAGCACCCGAAAATTTAATGGAGACGGCTACGAGCGGCATAAGATCTTTCTGTACAAGGAAGATTTCAACCGGTTTCTCGACAACCTCCAGGACGTCATCGACCATATTAAGACCAATTTGATGCCCGAATACGATTACGACGAATTCGCCCGGCGGCATGAAGAAGAAGAAGAGGATGATTATATGGATGACCACATGGAACGAAATGCCGCTCCTTTCTCAGAAAACCACACCCCCAAAAAGGAGGATGGGGAAGAACTGCCCTCGGAGGAAGATATGAGCTGGTAATCCAGCTTCGTCTTCCCTTACTCTTGCCCACACGGCTCGGGGAGGCCGCCCACACCCTGTAATGGGTTTTGAGATCCCTTCTAGTACGACCCAAAATATCTCCGGAGAAACCATTCCAGAGACAACAGCCCGATCAGGATGCCAAACAACCATCTCAGGTTGATCAGGGGCCGGGTGCGAACCGTTTGGTAGATAACCGGCTTGGCAGAATTCAACCCCCGGACCATTTCAGAAAAGCCCGCCAGGTCCTTTTGGTAAAGAAGGCGCCCGCCGGATTCCCTGCTTATCGTAGCCAAAATGCCATGGTCGGCCGTCGTTTCAAACAATTCCAGTTGGATGGGGCGAACGCTGCATTGCCCTTCAAAGGTCAAGGTTTCCCCTCCGTTGTTGACGGAAGCCCGGAATCGGTATTCTCCAACCGGCAAAATCCCCGCATTCAGGGAATACGCTCGTCCGCTTTTGTTGAAGGTAAAATTGAACTCTTTGCCTTTCTGGTTGACCAGGGTGAGCCTGACGTCGGGCTCGTTGATCAGTTCAAACGTGTTGTTGTACAACTCGGCATCAAACACCACCGGTTCGTTTTCGTCAAAGATGTTCTTGGCCAGGCTGACCCGGAATTTTCGCTTATCCTCCTTCACACTCAGGTATTGAACCATTTTGCTGAGGAGGTTGTCAAAAAATACGTGGTTTTCATTCTGCAGGTAATTGAACAGACGCCAGCGCCAAAGGCCTTCAGCCGCCAGGACCCCGGTCCGAACCCCGCCGGGGTCTCCAAAGCTCAGCAACGGGTATTCGGTGTCGATCTTCCGGATGCGCTGAAAAAGGAAGGTCTGAGCCTGGCCGGCGCTGCGGAATTCGCCAAAAGGCGCCGAGAGCGGAGGATAGTTCCCCAGTTCGTTCCGAATCTGCTCGTCGATAAGGAAGAGGTTGAAATTCCCGGCCACCCTGGCCTGCACTTCGTTAACGCTGCGTGCATCCGCCTGAATGACCAGCAGATTTTGCACTTCGTTCAGGCGGTTAAAGTCGGCCTGCAGCCCGGCGATGAACCAACGCGGGGTGCGGTTGCGGTTGAGCTCCGCCAACTGGCTGTTCAAATTGTTGGTCCGGGAGGGCAATTGGTGGAAAATGACGAAATCATATCCGGCGAGAGCGCCTTTGAAATCGTTGATGAACGCCGTTTCTACCTGATAGTTTTTATTATTCAGAAGGCTTTGCCGCAGGGCGCTTAGGTCTGGATGAGGGGCGTGGGCCAGAATCAGGATCTTCTGCCGGGCATCGAGTACGTCGACAAAAATCTCCTGAACGTTATTTCCGGCGACCGCCTCCCCGGCTACGCTGCTCAACGTCAGCCGGTAACGCTGTACCCCGCTCTTGTCGGCGTCCAGGACCAACTCTCTGGTGTCAAAAAAATCCTTCCGGTCGATCTGAACCGGAAGCTTCTGGAGCAACTGGGCAGACTCTCCCTGGACTTTGTACACCGAAAGTGTCGTGGCTGCGCCGGCGCAATTCACTGCGGCGATATCGGCTTGTACGGTGAACTGGTCGCCCAGATAAGCGATCTTGTTATGAAAAACGCGCTTCAAGACCAGGTCCTTTTTGGGCACGGTATCGCCAAGCGCGAGAGCAAACACGGGGGCCCCGAGCTTGGTCCGGGAATAAATGGGGTTGCTTCCTTCGTTGTAGATGCCGTCTGTGGCCAGAAGGACGGCGCCCAGATTTTCTCCGCCAAATAGATCGGCCCCGAAGCGGAGCATTTCCGATAAATTGCTGACCTTATCCTGAAAGCCGGTATCCAGGCCTTCCCGCACCGACTCCCCAAACGAATAAGTACGGACCTCAAAGTCATCGCCTAACTCCTTCTCTATCCGATCCAGTTGAGCCAAATATTCTTTTCGGCGGTCCCTGGACAAGGAGGCGCCAACGGATTCCGACGCGTCTTGCGCAATCAGTACAATGGGTTTGCGGATTTCCGTAAGGCGGGAGCGAAGGACAGGCCCAAGCAGGAAAAACGTCAGGATAAATACAGCCAGGAAGCGAATAAACCCCAAAGTCCATTTAAGCCAGGGCGCCTGCCCCTGGAAATGGGATTCGCGGTAATACAAGAACCCGGCAAGGAAAAGACTTGCCAACACGCACAACCCTACATACCAAACAGGATACCCCAACGTCATCTGCATGATCCACTCCTTATATTTCTACCAAAGGTACGCAGGATGCCTGCGTTTTTTACCAAAACCGGGTATTTTCCCTCCGGCAGGCCTTAACAAAGACCCCAAAAATACTTTGGCAGATGTTCTCCGGCAAGATAATTTTTATTCTCCAGTTGTCTCGTCTCTTTTATGCCAAGGAGAACGTAGTTTGCGCATACGTTCTAACGTCCGCCCACCCAAAAGGCCAAAAATCGCGATACTGGACATTTTTGGAACGAGACGTTCCAGGTTTGGAAAACCTGGAACGTCTGGATGCCCGGAAAATGAACATGTCCAGTAGTGTGGTTATCATGAATCCCCTGGCGAATCAAGATTTTTTTTCCTTCTTTAAACGCGGACTGCCTGGTTACTGTTATGTTAAAAGATTTTCGAAAGCAAGCGCTTTTCCTATTTTTCGTTTTTTAAAATAAAAAAGGAAAACCATTAGCCCATGAAGCGCTATTCCGTCCTCTTTTTTGTCTTGCTCTTTGGAGCTGGGTGCCATCCGCTTCGCGCGGCCGACATCCTCATTCCCATGAGTCCGGATTCCCAGAAGGACCACCTCAAAGCGTATGGCATTACGTATTGGGTGCTCGCTAATGGAGAAGAAGCCTGGTGGTTGCTGAACTACCGGGGAGGAAGTTTTGCCTTTCGCCACAACCGCATCTTTGAGAAGGAATGCCTGACCAGGGGCGTTAAGTTTGAAATTATCGCAGATGGGCAGTTCAACAATATCCTGACCGAAATCGCCGACCCGGAAGCGAATATGGATGCGATGAAGCTGGAAAAAGCCCCTAAAATCGCCGTTTACACCCCCGATTTCAACGAAAAAGGAGAACGTATACAGCCTTGGGACGATGCGGTGACGATGGTGCTCACCTATGCGGAGATCCCGTACGATGTGATCTACGACCGCGAGATTGTTGGAGATAAATTGGCGCAATACGATTGGCTCCACTTGCACCACGAAGATTTTACCGGACAATACGGCCGGTTTTACCGCACCTACCACGCTTTCCCCTGGTACCGGGAAAACCAGCGCCGCATGGAAGCGCTGGCGAAAGACCTTGGGTTTGCCAAAGTCTCCCAACTGAAGCTCGCCGTAGTGAAGAAAATCCGGGAGTACGTCGGGGGCGGAGGCTTTATGTTTGCTATGTGTTCGGCAACCGACACCTACGACATCGCCCTGGCCGCCGAAGGGGTGGACATCTGCGCGGAAATGTACGACGGAGACGCCGCGGACCCGAATGCCCAATCCAAAATTGATTTCACCCAGACCTTTGCTTTCCGCGAATTTCAACTCTCGAGAAACCCAATGGAATACGAATTCTCCTCCATTGACGTGGGCCAGGAGCGCCCCGTAGCCCCAGAGCAGGACTATTTCACGCTGTTCGATTTTTCGGCTAAGTGGGATCCGGTTCCCACGATGCTCACCCAAAACCACACCCGCACCGTCAAGGGATTCATGGGGCAAACCACTGCTTTCCGCAAACAGTTCCTCAAACCCGGCGTTCTCCTGCTGGGGGAAAACAAGCCTGCAGGGGAAGCCCGTTACATCCACGGAACCTTTGGGAAAGGGTTCTGGACCTTTTACGGCGGCCATGATCCGGAGGACTACCGGCATTACGTCAATGATCCGGAGACCGATCTTTCCCTCCACCCGAATTCACCCGGCTACCGGCTAATCCTCAACAACGTATTGTTCCCGGCTGCCAAGAAAAAAGAACGCAAGACTTGATCTGAGTCACCTCGCCTTGTTTACTAAAAATTCGGAATTTCTTTATTCACAAAAAAATACGCATCTCCATGTTCCGCTCCTTTCCCGGTCGAATCCTTGCGGTGATCCTCCTGCTGATTATGGGGTTCCTCGCCGGCGTTGCCTGGAAGTCCAAAGATACGACGAGCCAGGAAACCGCACTCATCGCTGAAAAAGGCCCCGTCAGGGCAACGACGCCCAGAGGAGACCTCAACCCGGAAGAGCTGGCAACGATCAACTTATTTAACCAGGCAGCGCCTTCCGTTTGTTTTATCACCACCACCAGCCTAAGGGAAGATTTTTGGTCTCGCAACGTGATGGAAATCCCCCGGGGAACCGGCTCGGGTTTCGTTTGGGACCGGAAAGGGCATATCGTGACCAACTTTCACGTCATTGAAGGCGCCGACCGGGCTACGGTAACTTTGTCGGACCGAAGTACCTGGGAAGCCGAATTGGTGGGCGCCGCCCCGGAAAAGGACCTCGCGGTTTTGCGCATCAAGGCTTCCGCCGACAAACTCCCGCCGATACCCATCGGCGCCTCCGACGATCTTCAGGTGGGGCAATCGGTCTATGCCATTGGCAATCCCTTTGGTTTAGACCAAACCCTTACGACGGGCATTATCAGCGCGTTGGGTAGAGAAATTGAATCCTCCAACGGCGTTCCTATCCGGGACGTCATCCAGACGGATGCCGCTATCAATCCAGGCAACTCCGGCGGACCGCTGCTCGACTCCGGCGGACGCCTCATCGGTGTTAATACGGCCATTTACAGCCCTTCCGGCGCTTCTGCAGGCATCGGATTTTCTATCCCCGTTGACGTCGTGCGCTGGGTTGTCCCCGAACTGATCGAGTATGGAAAGATCAAACGCCCCTCCCTCGGCGTAGAGCTCGCCAGCCCAAATATTATTACCCGGTACCAGTTAGAGGGTCCCCTGATCATCGACGTGGTTCCTGGCAGCAACGCTGAAAAAAGCGGGATACAACCTACGTTGCGCGACCGCAACGGCCGCATTCTCCTCGGCGACATCATCGTCGCCCTCAACAACGATCCGATCAAAACCAACAGCGATCTGATCCTGGCCCTCGAAAAATACCAGCCCGGACAGAAAGTCAAACTCACCTTGCTGCGCAACGACCGCAAAATCACGGTCGATCTCCTCCTCGAAGAATCCAAATAATGTAGCTCGGATTTGCAATCCGATGGCGTTGCCCGGATTTGCAATCCGGCGAACCGTCACGGATTGCAAATCCGAGCTACCGTTAATTTTTCTTTAAGATGGGCTGCGAGGTAATCCCAAGAGGTGACTTTTTGTCCAACGTCAGGTCTAAATAGGGAAATCACAAGAAACGAACGAGTGAACAAGACATAAAACAGGTTATGGGTTTAGGTGATTTTCAGGGGGAGGATTCTCCCCCTTTTTGAGCGAAATGTTTTTTCATGAAATATGGGTTTTAGGTGTTTTTTGAGGGGGAAGCTACAGGGCTTCCCCCTTTTTTTTATCTCTCGCGGGAAAAAGGGATATTTGAGGAAAAATCTGAAGGTCTATGTTTATCGACGTGTTCCTGACAACCCTGGTGGCGCTGTTTTCCGTGGTTAACCCCCTTGGCGCCCTGCCGGTATACCTGGCTATGACCCCTGAATACACGCTGATGGAAAGGCTCCGGACAGCCAAGAACACCAGTATCTATTTTACCTTGATCCTTTTGGTCTTTTTCTTTGCGGGGACCTTGATCCTTGAATTTTTCGGAATCGAGATCAGCGCGTTGCGCATTGCGGGCGGGTTGGTGATCCTGAATTCCGGCTACACGCTGCTCAGTGGAAAATTCGGGGAAAGCCGGGTGGTAAGTCCGGAAGTTGAAGAAGAAGCCAGGCAAAAGCAGGATATTTCCTTTTCCCCCATGGCGATGCCGTTATTATCCGGACCGGGGTCTATTTCCCTGCTGATCGCCTTATTCGACAAACACGCCGGATGGCTTGAAAGGGGGTGGATTGCCTTGTCCATTTTGGTCATGGGCCTATTGGTATTCCTGATCCTTCGGTCGGCCCGTCATTTATACCGCGTAATGGGAGAGACCGGACTGAGATCGCTGTCCCGGATCATGGGATTTATCGTCATGGCCATTGGCGTGCAGTACATTATCGCAGGGGTCGTCAAGCTGGCCACGTCTCCTGGAATCATCACCGGATAAGCAGCACTTCCCCCTTGACCATTTCGGTACCCCCGTCAGCCATTTCCAGAACGGCGAAATACACATAAACGCCAGGTTTTTGGGAGATCCCCTTGAAATAGCCGTCCCACCCGAAGGTTTCGTCATTGGGTTGGAACCGGGCGCGTCCAAAAACCATGGCGCCCCAGCGGTCGAAGATCTGAAAATCGCGGACTTCCCGGATTTCATTTCCTGCCTGGATATAGAACAGGTCGTTCTGTCCGTCTCCATTGGGAGAAAACGCATTCGGGATATATACCGGCAAAGCAGCCAAAACAAAGACAGTGATCTGATCGGAAGCGGCGCATCCATTGGCGGCCTGAGCCCGAACGGCATACGTGGTAGTGTGAAGTGGGCGCACCCATAAAGCGGGTCCATTTTGCGCCGGCAAGCCTTCCACCCCCGACCACTGAAACTGGATTCCATCCGTTTGGGGAATGACCAACGCATCCAGCATCAGGGAATCTCCCCGGCTGATTTCAACATCCGGGCCCAAATCAACCTGGATGGGCTGGGGTTCTTCGAATACCACCTGCGCCGTCCATTCGCAGCCGGCAGCATCCCTGGCGGTAAAGGTATACTCCCCAGGAAGGATGTTGCCGAACCTCCCCTGAGCGTCTCCCAACTTATTGCCGAGGTAATACCGAAGAGGCGGTTCTCCGCCTTCCACCCCACGTACCTCCAATCGCCCCCCATTTCCGGATCCACATCCGGGCTGGGTGTACTGGAAGTCTACCCGCGTAATCGCTCTGCCGCTGGACCGCACCTCCACGCTGTCCGCAGCAACGCATCCATTTTCCGTATTCCGGACTACTACGGAATAGATCCCTTCTGAAGCGGCGATTCCAACCGCAGCATTGGGGTCGCCTGCCAGAAGGCCGCCTGAGGTAGTCCAGGAAAACTGGGGGTTTCGCCCGCCCCGCGACCCGGAAGCGTTCAAGGATACTTCCCTGGTGTCGCAATCCAGGGCTTCCACTGGCGCGATCACGACGGTGGGTAGAGTTCGGTTTTCCCGTACATTAACCACCTCTTCTGTAAAACAGCCTGTACGCATATTCGTCACGAGCAGACGGTACTGCCCGGATTCGGCAACCGATATCATGGAGGTATCGCCGGGGATCAATGCCCCGTTGGGGTCCCTCCACTCGTATTGATACCGGGTTTCCGGCCCGCTTACCCAGGCGGATACCTGGACCTGAGCCCGGTCGCAGATCAGTAACTCCGGAGGCGTGATTTGAGTAAACGGTTTAATGAAATCGCCTTCCACCTGGACCTCCAGCGTGTCTTTACATTCATTCCCCGAATCCCTTACCTCCAGGCGATACCTGCCGGGGCGGCTCACCAGGATTTCCTGCGGCAAACCGGTTGGGACAAACCCTGCGCTGGTTAGGTTAGTCCAACTATAGATCAATGGGCTGCCGCTACCCGATTGGGTTGGATTGGCATTAAGCGAAACGGTATCCCTCCGGCAGGTGAGCAAGTATGGTGCGCCGGTCTCCAATTGAATAACAGGATAAACGATCTGGTTTGACACCAGGACGGTATCCTGGGTTTCGCACCCCGAGTTGCGGTATCTGACGGTAAAAATATAGATTCCCTCTTGATCCACTAACGGATTCAGGCTGGATGCATCGCTGCGGATTCGTCCGTCAGGCGTTGCCCAGGACCATTCCAGATTCCGGTTGGGGATTTCCGTCGACCCTTGCAGCCGCAGACTGGGATTGGCGCAAGTGAGCGACGTGTCCTGTCCGGCAAACGCCGGAGGAAAACGGGTATCGGCAACTACCTGTACGCTATCGGAGGAGGAACAGTGATTGCGAAGGTCCTCCACGACCAAACGGTATATGCCTGGGCTGGAAACCTGAGTCTGGAGCAAGGTATCGCTGCCTGGTAAAATTGCCCCGTTGGAGGTAGACCAAATCGCGCGAAACATGCCTGGGGGTAGGTTAACGGCGCCCTGCAGCCCGACAACGGTTGCGTTGCAAGGGAAGGTGTCCAACGCCCCTGCTTCCACGCTTGGGGGAGTGAGGCTGAGGAATACCTCCACCTGATCGTAGCTTTTACAACCGGTTTCCAAATCCGTCAGCTCAAACAAAAAGACGCCGGGCAGATTGGCCGTTATCTGAAGGCCTGTCTGGCACAGCGAATCTCCATTCAGGAGTAGTTGGCACCATCGGTAAGCGTAGGGCCGGTTATCCGGCAAAGCCGCTTCCAGAAGGATGGATGTATCGCGGCAAGTAATGGTTTGATCCGGCATGGAGGCCAAGGCAGGTCCGGAGAATATCGCGTCTACCGTTACCGAGTCCCTGCTGGAACACCCATTGGCCGTGTCCTGAACGAGGAGCATATACGTTCCCGCCGCGTCGATCAACGGCGTAGAAGAGGCGCTACCTGCGAGGATTCTGCCCCCATTCCGTGCCTCCCAGGCGTACTGGATAGAAGGCCCCGCAGCAGATCCTGCGCCGTTCAAAGACACCCTGGGCATGCTGCAGGTAAGGTGCATGGCAGGCCCAGCATCAGCTAATGGAGGCGCCGTGTCCCGCCGGACCGAAACGCTGTCCAATCCAGCACACCCGTTTTTTATGGATTCCTGGACCAGGTAGAAAACGGCAGGGCGGTTCACCAGGACCCGCTGGGCATTGCCATTGATCACAGGCCGGTTATCGGATGCCGTCCAAAAATAGGTATAATCCGGCGTATTCACCGCAGTTGGCCCAACCCACACCGCATTGGATTTACAGGTTAAGAAAGCGTCCGGGCCGGCGTCCACCAATGGCGCCAGCGTATCGGTAGCCACGACGACCTCCATGGAGGAAGTCAGTCCATTGGCGTCTTCCACGGTTATCCGGAAACGTCCCCCTCCCTCCACGACGGGCGTCAGGGTATTGCCTTCCTGAACGATGCTCCCGCTCCCCAGGCTGATCCAGGAAAACGTACACCCGTTGCACGGGGCGCACAGGCTTGCCTGAAGCCGGACCAGCGGATTTTGGCAGGTTAGGGTGTCTGGCAAAGCGACCTGGATACAGGGCGCGCAGGGCGCCTGCGACAATTCCAGGGAATCCGAAGCGGCGCATCCGCTGATTGGCTCTTCTACTACCACGGAGTACCTGCCCGCTGCCAGAACGACCTGGCGCCCGGTTGCCGAGGGCGTACCTAAAGCAGGGCCGCTCCAGGTATATCGGTAAGCCGGATTGACAGGGGCGACCATTGCTTCCACCAGAGAAGAATCCTGTCCACAGGCAAAATCCCCTCCGCTTAAAGAGATCAACGGCTGGAATACCAGGCTTCCCACAGAAACGATATCCGCCGCCCGGCAGCCATTCGCCGGATCGGCCACCTCCACGGTATAAGCGCCCGGAGCGCTGACCGGGATGGCAAGCGTCACGCCAACGGTATCGCCGTTGGAGGCCGTCCATACATAACCGGCATTCGAAGGGCCCTGCGCGGTAAGAACAACGGAAGGATTCCGGCAATCAAGGGTAGTATCCATCCCTGCAGATATTGCCGGCGCCACCGTATCGATTTGAACCAATACCTGCGCCGTATCCCGGCACCCGCTGATCCGGTGGCGGGCAATGACGGCATAGTTCCCGGGGATCAGCACATCCAGATCAGGCAAAGTATCCCCTGGCAAAAACGCGCCATTGGAATCCATCCAGGAAAAGGAAACATCGCTGACCGCCTGAACCAGCCTGGATGTCAGACGAACCTGCGGTAAGGCGCAGGTCAGGGTGGCCACGCTATCGGCTTCTACCTGAGGAGTGGTATTATTTTGGGCAACCGTCACGCTCGTCTGAGAGACGCAGGTCCTTCCGTCTTCCTCCTGAATAGCCTGAAAGACATACCGCCCAGGCTGGTTGACAGCAAGGGTGGATTGCGTGCCCAACACGACCCCTCCGGCGCCTTCCCAACGATACCGAAGACTCCCCGCAGGTTGGGAGGCGCTGCCGTCCAGAATTACTTCAGGAAAATCGCAGCTCAGCACCGGAGGATTGGGGACCTGGGCTCTGGGGTTGAGCGTCACCAGCTTCAAATAAATAATGCTGTCGCACCCGCTCGGCGCAGAAACCCGCACCACGTAATCTCCCGCATTGCGGAATTGCTGGCCGCCAAGCGAATAAAAGGCGCCCTGGCAAATGACTTGAGTTACGGAGTCGGATGGCGCCGGTAAAACCGTTAAGTTGCCGGAGACGATACTGTCGCAGCCATCCACGCCCCTTAAGGTATCGATGAATAAGCCGGACGTTTTATGGACAAAGGGGCCGATGACCAGAGAATCGCCCTCGCAGATGGAGGGGTTGAGAATCGTCCGCGAAGGAGGCCGGAAACTCAGGTTGAGCTGCACGGTGCTGTCGCACCCCGCTGCCGAAGTGGTATTTACGAAAAACGTACCCGGAGAGGAAAAAAATTGCCCCGCCACCGCCACCGAATCTCCGGCGCAAATGGAAACGACGACCCTCCCGGTGTCCGCTGGAGGAAAGATCTGGACCGCCAGGCAGGTATCCATCAGGCGGCCGCAGAAAGGCGGAGTCGGGCTGTTTAAGGCGCTCCGCAAACTATCCAGCCGGAGAAGGCCATTGGGCATGGGAAAACTGTCGCGCTCCGTTTTGTCGAACGACAACCCGCAAAGCTGGTAATTGCCCCGGGGAAAAGCGCGCAAGTCAAAGGTATCGGCAAAATTTAACAGGACCGAATCCCGGCCAAGCGCCCAGGTATACGCATAATACGCTGTATCCGGAGCGGCGGCGGAATACGCCGGCGTAAGAGAAAAAACCAGGGCGGAATCCCCTTCGCAGGCCGTCTGAGGAGCAGGATCAACCAGGCTGCCTGCATCGGCAAAGCAGCAGTTGCGGCCCAGCTCGTCGCAAAAGGTCAGTTCGAAATTCCGTAATAACCCCCTGAATCCAATAGCCGTAGGCTGAAACTTCATTTTGAGCACCCAGGCGCCGTTCACCGGGCCAGCATTGAAATCCTCCAGACACCCGGCATAAGGATAATAGGACCCTGTATAGTTTTTTGGCGTAAACCGGTTGATCTGGTTGTCCCAGCGCGCCTGGTAAGGCGCATCGGGCTGAGCGGTTTCCAGGCAGGGCACAAAGCGAATATTCCAACTGCCCCCAAAGGTGTTTCCGGGAACCGTACTGTTCGGCCCGATCAATTGAACCGTTTGCCCGGAAGGAGAGGTTAGCCAAACCTCAAAGTCAAAAATCGCATTGTGGACAAAATTCATCTTTACCTCGCACAGCCCCTGGGTAGGGGTGGCAAGATCGTCAGACAGGGCGCCGAGAACGTCGAGGGTATAGGAGACCGAATCATTGGCTGGAATGTACACCGGAGGCACAAAACGGCATTGCTGCGCCCGAAGCAGAACGGAGAAAGTCAGAAAGAGCGCGCAAAGGAAAAATGGCCTCATGAGATCTTGTATACGTTCCTGGGACTGATAGGCATTGCGCCTAACCGGTTCATTGTAAAGTTAGTACAATTCTTTCAAGAGAAACGAACGAATTCCGTTTTTTGTATTTTCAGGCAAACCGGAGTCAGAAATTACGCGTAAACCCAAAACGGAAAACAAACGGGGATTGCTGGAGGAATTCCTCCTGATTCAGATTGTAGAGCACCACAAATTCAGCGCCCCCGCTGTTGTAACCTGCCCCGATGTATACGTTGCTGACGTTTCTGCGATTGACGTACAAGGCGCTTAAGTCCGACGTGACAAAAGCTCTGTTCTCGAACTCGTATTCCGCATGGGCAAAAATATCCCGTATTAGTTTATAGCGGGTAAAAACTCCCGCTGCCCAGGTCGGAGTGAATTCATTTGCCCGGTCGCCGTTAAACAAACGGGCGCTGAAATAAGACATCAAAACGCTCACCCTGGGGCCGGCGGAAAAACGTTCCGTAAACTTATACCCCGCCATGGGGCTTACCCCCAACTGAATATTGGTCACGTTGTTGAAAGAAGAAAAACCAAGCGCGAAACCGCCTCCCCACCATATCCGGTCTTTGAAAGCCGATCCCTGCTCTGAGCGGGTGGATTGTCCCTGCAGGGAGACAGCAGCCAGAGCTAAAAAGACAAAAAAGAAAAAAGAGGAAATACCGTTCCTTTTCATAGTGTTCATTTTGGTTCAAATATCCAGTCTTTTCCCGATTTATTCAGACGCAATACCATAACGGTAAAGCCAGCAGCAAAAGTTTGTATCCCGGCTGACAAAAACAAGGGCCTTTCTTCCAAAGCGGATCCCGCCGAGAAGACTACCAGCGCACCTGTAACCCGAAAAGCACATTTCGCCCTGCCTGCGGGAAAAATCCCTGATCGAGCGCTTGTTGCCCATCGTAAACATACCGGTAAGACCAGGCATTGGTCTCGTACATGCGGTTGAACAAATTCTGGAACATCAGGGAAACCTCCCATTTTCCCAAATGCTTCACATCGCGGGAATAGCGCAGTTGAAGATTGGTAAACGAATAGGCATCGATCGCATTTCCCGAATCGGAGGTATTGTCGATAAATTGCCGCCCGATATAGCGGGTCATCCAGGAGAATTCCAGCTCCTGCCCTTCCAGCCACGCTTGTCCTTTAAACGGCTGAATAGTCCATTCAGCGCCGGCGACCACGGACGGAGAAAAGGCAAGGTCGGATTGCTCGTGTACTACGGCCTTTTGGCCTACCCATTGGCTGGTTTGAGTACCTGAATCGGTTGCATATTCGTCGAGAAACTCCTCAAACCGCTTGATTTTATTCCTGCTCAGGGCCAAGTTCCCTTTCCATTGAAATTTCTCCCCCACTTGCCAGAAGGCAGCCGCTTCCACCCCGGCCCGATAGCTTTGCTCCACGTTCACCCGGTTATAGGCGCCCACATCGTTGATTTGTCCATTCAGGGCGAGCTGGTCGATGTAATACATGTGGAATACATTCAAATCCAGTTGGATATTCCGGACCTGGGCGCGGTACCCTATTTCTGTATTCAGTAACTTTTCCGGTCTGGGGCGGCTGTCAGGCGTTGATTGCACGTAGTCGTCCCGGTTGGGTTCGCGCTGGGCCACCGCGAAAGAGGCATAGATGGCCCGGCGGGCGTCCGGGGCGTAATTTAGCCCGATCTTGGGGTTCAGGAAATGCAACTGAGCATCCTGTCCGACATAGTCTCCTTCCCGGTTATACCCCAAAAACCGGTAATCAACGGTTCGAAACTGCAGGTCGCCATAGGCGGTCCAACCTTTTGCAATCGGGATGACGGCTTTGGCGTAGGCATTGGCATCGAGTTTTCGGGCTTCATTCTCGTAATACCGGTCGCCGGGCTGGCTATTGCTGGCGTATTCCGCCCAAACCAGCTCCCCGAAATGCGTCCCGTCGTAGCGGTGAAAAGCCCCTCCCAAGGTTAAGTCAAGCCCTTGGCTCGCGTAGTGGAGGGAATACACGCCTCCATAAAAATCATTATCCAGCCACAACCGGCGCACCAGATCGGTCTGAATAGGTTGGCCGTCCTCCAATAGGGGTAGAAGGCCATATTCCGAAAAGTCCTGGTCTGCTTTGTATTGCTCGTAATACCCTGCTCCTTTGGTATAATGCAAGGCCAGGTTGAGATTCCATTTTTTGCCGAGTTGATGGTTGAACAAGGCCTGGTAATGCGTTTGCCGGTAGTTGTCCTCCTCCCTGGGATAGGGGTCCCCGGATTTTTCCGTACCTGCAGGGTTAAAGGTACGCGTATCCCGGTTGCCGATGAGGCTGGCCGGAACGCCGTACCACGCCTGATAGGTGACTTCGTGGCCCGAAAAGGTATTGAAGCGAATCAGGCTGCGGCTGCCCACATAAGCGGCCGAAAGGTAGTAAGCGTTGAGATCGGCGCTGGCCCGGTCGATGTATCCGTTAGAAGTAATCCGGGACAGCCTTCCGTCCACCGTGAATTTATCCGAAAGCAGCCCGGTGCCAAACTCCACGTTGCGCTTCCAGGTGTTGAAAGATCCGGCTGCCGCCGAAATCCCGGCATAGGGTTCGTGGTTTACCCTGGAGGTATTCACGTTGATGGTGGCGCCAAAGGCGCCGGCGCCGTTCGTCGACGACCCTACTCCGCGCTGGATTTGGATATCGACTGCCGAAGCGCTGAAATCCGGCATATTGACCCAGTAAACCGCCTGGGATTCCGCGTCATTTGCCGGAATGCCGTTGATCGTTACATTGATCCGGGTGGCGTCGGTACCTCTGATCCGGATGCCGGTGTACCCGACTCCGGTCCCGGCATCGGAGGTCACGACGGCAGAGGGCGTCCATTGGAGAAGTACGGGCAAATCCTGCCCGTGGTCCAGGCGCCGGATATCTTCCCGGCGCACATTGAGAAAGGTCATGGGCGTTCGGCGTTCGGAGCGGGTGCCCCGCACGACCAGCTCGTCCACTTGATAGGAAAACTCCTGGAGCGCGATCTGCAGCGCAGCAGGGGCTGCCTTCGCGTTGATCGCGCTGCGATACGTCGAATACCCGAGATAGGAAATCTCCAGAGTGAGGGTCGCGGAGGAACTCGCCTCAAGTTCAAACTGGCCCTTTTGGTTGGTAACCGTCCCTTGTCTTGTCTCCACCAGCCAAACATTAGCGCCTTCCAGGGGCTGCCCCTGCTGGCTGGTCACTTCTCCCCTGATCCAATACTGCCCCAGAACAGGCAAAGCGCCCCATAGCAGCATTGCCCCAACACCTAGTGTTCTGAACATGTGCAACAAATTGAAGATGAAGAAAATCAGGCTGTCAAAGGGGCGAAACAACCAGAAAAAATAAAAGCCTGCAACCATAAGAGGACATTGCAGGCCAGCAGCCATTGAAGTCCTCATTTCCCTTCCCGGAATTACCCGGACAGGTTCAATGGGTATGATCTCAGCCAAAAGAGCCGGCAAAGCCCCTAGTTTGGCACCCCAAATGAGATAATATGCAAAGGTAATATAATTCCGTAAATGGTATTGCCCGATGTTCAGGAATTGGGCATTTATCCCGCCCCTGTTTGCCGAAATCCTCAGATTTCCCCTGTTTGCCGAAATCTCCGCTGTTTGCCGAAGCGGATCAGATTTCGTGCAGGACTATCCGCCGGTCCCCCGACCGGCGGATAGTCCAAATAGATGAGATTGAAGCCATCAGGCATACCCGCTCACCCTTCGGTCCGTTGCTGCAACCAGGTAAAAATACCCACCTCCGCTTTCCGGAGCCGGAGATCGGGATCATCGCCCCGGATTTCGAGGAAGGGAATTTGGAAACGGTTCAACTCCTGGAGATAAAGCGGAAGCAGTTCCTGGCGATCCAGCGGGTTTTCCCTCAGCGGGTCGTACTCCCAAGGTATATCGGGATGGCAGAGCAGGGTCAGATCGAAGGGATTCTGTTCGAGTTGCCGGATGATCCACGGGTCGGTGCGGCCAAACCGGACGTCGGACCAAACCTTGATCACCACCAGGTCGGTATCGCAAAAAAGCAAGGCTTTCGCCCTGCCCGCGTCGCGCTGCAGCCACTGAAGCTGCCCCCTGGCGATGCGCTCCAGGTCGGCGTACCCATAGGGCCGGTCCAGTTGCCCCAGGTAATACCGGGCAAACTCAGGGGTAAACACCGTTGCAAATCTTTTGGCCAGCGCTCTCGCCAACGTTGTTTTCCCGCTCGACTCCGGTCCTGTAATGGCAATTCGTAACTTCATTTGCCGTTTCCCTTTCGTTAAACTTACAATCCTTCATGGAGAATGTTCAAAATCCCGGTAATTTTGGGGCGGAAAGCGTTTAGGCGTTTAGGCGTTTAGGCGTCGTAAATCGTAAATCGTAAATCGTAAATCGTTTTCCCGGCATGCACGACATTGAGCCGTTTTTCAACTGGAGGGATGACTATATAGCCGCGGAGGATGCGCGCTCTCCGTTTTTCGGACGCACCTCCGACGAGTTTTTTTACACGCATAAAGTTTATAATTATTTCATTCACCCGCAGTGGGATGAGTTCGGATCGTCTACCCTGTACCTCAAGGTGCTTTTTGCCGATTACGACGACGGAACGGCTGTTCTGGAGTTTATCGGCGAATGGAACGATTGCCTGCACAACGACATCATGTATCTGAAACGGGAAGTCCTGGAGCCGATGGTCGAAGCAGGCATATACCGGTTTGTTCTGATCTGCGAAAACGTACTGAACTTCCACGGCAGCGACGACTGCTATTATGAAGAATGGTATGAAGACATCCAGGATGAGGATGGATGGATTTGTTATATCAACACCCTGAATCACGTGGAGGAGGAGATGAAGGAGACCCGCCTCCAGTATTACGCGCATTTTGGAAAGGAATTCAGTCAGGTAAACTGGCGGGTTCACCGCCCCAAGGTGTTATGCCAGTTGGTCGGCGCGCTGATTCATGGGCAGATTAAACGTCTGCCGGGGTAGCTGGCGCAGGATCCCAACTTTCAGGCACTTGCTGCTCAAACTCCCGGACGTTGAGCCGGATTACCTCAATCAGGTTTTTGGTTTGTTCAAACAGCCGGGTTTGGCGTTCGGCGCTATTGCCGTGGAGAAGGATCATCCGAAGGTATCCCAGATACTTTTGATAGCCCAACCGTTCCATAATAGGGTCAAGTCTTTCCAACCATTCTTCCAGGTCCTCTTTCAGGGGTTTCCAATCGCCGTCGTTGGAAATAATGATGTCCGCGCGAATACCATGGCGAATAGCCCGCCATTTATTTTCCCGAAGCACCCATCGTTTGCCTTCATACATAGAGGTTTGCGCCCAGGCGGATTCATTTTCTTCGTACCAAATGGCCAGACAATGGACAAAAGCAACTAAGCCAAGAAGTTCGGCAAGCGTAGCTGGTCCGTCGCAAATCCTCAATTCAAGCGTGCCATATTTTGGGCTTGGGCGCATATCCCACCAGAGATCTTTCAAGGTCTGAATCGATTTGGACCGGATCAGGGACTGGATCAACGATTCAAACGCTTGCCAGTTCTGGAAATCATAAGGAAACCCGGCTGTGGGTAAGGACTCGTACATGGTCAGGCGGCTGGAAGAAAGGCCGGTCAATACCCCGCTCCAAAACGGGGAGCTCGCCGACAAGGCGATCAGGTGAGGAACAAACCGAAGGAAAAAATTTTTCAGGGCAATACAATGGTCCCCGCTTCGAGCTCCCACATGGACGTGGAGGCCATAAACGGCCATGCGCCGCGCAATCCATTGGTTGCGGTCGATCATGTCGTAATACCTGGGAGTTGGGGTGACCAACCGCTCCATGAAATGGCTAAACGGGTGCGTCCCGGTGGTGGCATACCGAACCCGGTATGCCTCCTTGGCCGGTTCCAGTAAAGGAAGGAGCTGCAAGAAATTTTCTTCGACAGCCTGGACATCTGCGCATACATCGGTGTTTATCTCCAGCGTGCTTTGGAACAATTCCTTTACAAAATGAGGGTCGTTTATGTCTTCCAGAATGGTTAACGCCTTGGGGGTGAGATGGCCCGTATGTTGATCCACCACCTGTAGTTCCCATTCTACCCCAAGAGAAAATGGAGGGTCGTTCTTTTTGAATTCTAACATAACGCTTGACATTTAAAAGGATTTGCCGGCTGGCCAAGACGCAAACCGCAGGTACAAAACGCCGGAAATAAGCCTGTTCTTCAATATAGGATTTTTTTTTGCTTTTTCCAACTCCCTCGCCTCCCTTAGCCTTTCCCTAATAAAGCAAGGAATTTTTTCGATTGGAAGGCAAAAGGAAGTATCTTCCACCCCGAAGGACAACAAAATAATAACGCCTTTTTCATGCACAAATCCGGGTTTATCAATATCATTGGCCGGCCCAACGTAGGAAAATCGACCCTCATGAACGCCCTCGTGGGCGAGCGCATGTCTATTATTACCGCCAAGCCCCAAACGACCCGGCACCGCATCATCGGCATTCTAAGCGGAGAAGATTTCCAAATGGTCTTTTCCGACACGCCGGGGCTCATCGACCGCCCCGCTTACCGCATGCAGTACGCCATGAACGCCTTCGTGCGCTCCACCTTTGAGGATGCCGACCTTATGCTGCTGGTGACCGAACCCACGGAAAAATATCCCGACGAGGACCAACTGCTGGAATCGCTGAGGAAAATGACGATACCCCGCTTCCTGGTCATCAACAAAATCGATCTGCTCCAACCCGAACCACTCGAAGCACTCATCCTCCAATGGAAGGATAAACTGCCGTTCGACGAAATCATTCCGGTTTCTGCCCTCCACCATACCCACACGCCCGAACTGTTGCAACGAATCCTCCAGTACCTTCCCGAGGGCCCTGAGTATTATCCCAAAGAGCAACTCACCGACCGGCCCGAGCGTTTTTTCATCAGCGAAATCATCCGGGAAAAAATCCTTTTGCTCTACCACCAGGAAATTCCTTATTCCGTAGATGTGGCCATCGAATCCTTTAAGGAAGATGAAATGACGCGCGACGGGTTGCCTCTGGCGAAAATTTCCGCGATCATCTACGTCTCCCGGAAAACCCAAAAACCAATCCTGATCGGTAAAAACGGAGAATCCATCAAAAAACTGGGCTCTGAGTCCCGCCTGGCTATCGAAACCTTCCTGGAAAAAAAAGTCTTCCTCGAACTACACGTCAAAGTCAAAGAAAACTGGCGGGACGACGAATCGACCCTGCGGAGGCTGGGGTATATTTAACATTGCCGGAGAGGCGGAGGCTCGCAAAGATACAAGGCACGAGGCGGAGGCTCGCGCCAGTTGTGGAAACGCGCCTAAACGCCTAAACGCCTCAACCACTTATCCCTAAAACCTTTCGCCCTTTTTTATTATCTTTGCGCTCAATTTAAAAAGAGGTAATGGGAAACATTGTGGCTATAGTGGGAAGGCCCAACGTAGGGAAATCGACGCTGTACAACCGGCTGATCGGGGAACGCCAGGCAATCATTGACGATACATCCGGAGTGACCCGGGACCGGCAATACGGACCGTCGTACTGGAACGGGAAAAATTTTACGGTAGTAGACACCGGAGGGTTTGTCCTGAATTCAGACGACGTGTTTGAATCCGCGATCCGGTCTCAGGTTAAAATAGCCATTGAAGAATCCGCCGTGCTGATCTTCATGGTAGATGTGACTACAGGGATCACGGATCTCGACGAGGAAGTCGCCGATCTTTTGCGGAAGTCGAAAAAGCCGGTGTGCCTCGCTGTGAATAAGGTCGACAACAGCCAGCGCCTTTTCGAAGCCAATGAATTCTGGGGTCTGGGATTTGAACAAACCTTTTTTCTGTCTTCCCTGACCGGTAGCGGCACCGGAGAACTACTGGATGCGGTGGTAGAAAACATCCAGGAAAGCGAGGAAGAATCCAACCCACTTCCCAAGTTTGCCATCGTCGGCCAGCCCAACGTCGGCAAATCGTCCCTAACCAACGCCCTGTTGGGCGAAGAGCGCAACATCGTCACCGAGATCGCCGGCACCACCCGCGACGCGATCCATTCGCATTACAACAAGTTTGGGAAAGAATTTGTCCTGGTGGATACCGCAGGTATCCGCAAAAAGGGGAAAGTGCACGAAGACCTGGAGTTCTACTCCGTCCTGCGGGCAATCAACGCCATCGAAGAGTGCGACATCTGTCTGCTGATGATCGATGCGAGCACAGGAATGGAGGCCCAGGATGTCAGTATCTTCCGGCTAGCCCAAAAACGGCATAAAGGCATCGTCCTGCTCGTCAATAAATGGGACCTGGTAGAGAAAGAAACCAACACCGCCCGGGATGTGGAGAAAACCATCTTCGAACGCATCGCCCCGTTCACCGACGTGCCCGTGCTGTTTATCTCCGTTCTCGACAAAACCCGGATTTTTAAAGCCGTGGAACTTGCGCTGGACGTTTACGCAAGCCGGCAGCGGAAAATCAAAACCTCCGAACTCAACGACCGGTTCCTCGAAATCGTGGAAAGAACCCCTCCCCCAGCCCACCGGGGAAAGTTCATCAAAATCAAATACGTCACTCAGCTTCCTTTGGCCTACCCGGCTTTTGCGTTCTTCTGCAACCACCCCAATTACATCAAAGAGAATTATAAAAACTTCCTCGAAAACCAACTCCGCAAAATGTATGATTTTAAAGGAGTCCCTGTTATGATCTTTTTCCGGAAAAAATGAGGACGAAGGGGGGGGGGGGCGAAACCCCACACACCAAAACCCCCCCCCCCACAAAAAAAAGAATTACCCCCCCCCCCGGGGGGGGGGGGGAAAAACCCACCCCCAAACCCCCGGCCGAAGCCCCCACCCCCCCCCGGGGGGGGGGGGGGGCCGGCCGGTCGGGGCGGGGGGGGGGGGGGGGGCCCCGGCCCCGGCGGGGGCGGGGGGGGGGGGGGTGGTTAAAAAGGGGGGCACCGAAAAAAAAATTGATGTTGGCAGTTTTTAAAAAAAAAAAAAAAAAAAGGAAAATTAAAAAAAAGGAAAAAAAATAATTTTTTTGGTAAAAAAAAAAAAAAAAAGGAAAAAAAAAAAAATTAAAAAAAAAAAAAAAAAAAAAAAAAAAAAAAAAAAAAAAAAAAAAAAAAAAAAAAAAAAAAAAAAAAAAATAAACATGCCATTTACCGAAACCCACATTCCCGGATTGATCCTTTTTGAGCCGCAGTTATGGGAAGACGAGCGGGGATATTTTTTCGAAGCCTTCAATGCCCGGGAATTTGAGAAGGCGGGGATCTCAGCGGACTTTGTTCAGGACAACCAGGCAAAATCCACCTACGGAGTACTCCGGGGGTTGCACTATCAGGTTGGTCATCACGCTCAGGCCAAGCTGGTTCGGGTTTTGGAAGGAGAGGTTTTTGATGTAGCGGTGGATTTGCGGGAAGGGTCTCCTAGCTATGGGCAGTGGTTCGGCGTGGCGCTGAGCGAGCGCAACAAAAAGCAACTGTTTGTGCCCAAGGGGTTTGCGCATGGGTATTCCGTACTTAGCCCTAGCGCCGTCTTTTTTTACAAATGCGACCAATATTATAATAAAAGCCAGGAAGGCGGTATCCGGTACGATGATCCGAATCTGAACATTGACTGGAGATTACCCGACAGTGCCATGATCCTTTCGCCCAAAGATCTTGAACTGCCTTATCTTGGAAGCCACCGAACGAAATAAATCCCGTATGCGCCGCATTCTGGTAACCGGAGCTGGAGGTCAGGTTGGGCAGGAGATTCAGGCTCTTCAAGACCGATACCCATCCTGGGATTGGGTTTTCACCGACAAGGAGGAATTGGACCTGTCGGTCCCGGGTCATATCCGCGCTTTTTTCCAACGCCAATCGTTTGCCTATTGTATCCATTGCGCTGCCTATACTGCGGTAGACCGGGCAGAAAGCGAGCCGGATCTGGCAGCCCGGATCAACGCCCACGCAGTCCGGGAGCTGGCGGAAGCCTGTAAGGACCAAGGAACCTTTTTGATCCATATTTCGTCGGATTACGTGTATGACAATTCCCTCAACCGGCCGCTCAAGGAAACGGACCCCACCCTGCCCAAAGGAGTCTATGCGAAAACCAAGCTGGAAGGCGATCTCGCAGCGCTGGAAGTTCACGGCCCCTCCACCCTAATCCTCCGCGCCTCCTGGATCTATTCGTCGTTCGGTCACAATTTCGTCAAGACCATGCTCCGGCTGGCCAGGGAACGCGAGGAGATCCGGGTCGTATGCGATCAGATCGGCACGCCCACCTATGCCGCTGATCTGGCCCAAACCATCCTCGGCCTCATCGCAACCGGTCAGGCAAAAGCGCACCCCGGCGTATACAACTACGCTGGGGAAGGCGTTTGCAGTTGGTACGATTTCGCGCAAACGGTCATCGGCTTGGCTAACCTCCCATGCCGGGTGGTTCCCATTCCCAGTGAAGCCTATCCCACCCCTGCTCCCCGGCCATCCTACAGCGTACTGGACAAAATACGCTTCAAAACCGCCTTCGGAAGCTCCCTGCCCTACTGGAAGGATAGCCTGAAAGACTGCCTCAAGAAAATGGAAATCCTTTAAGCCCGTTCGCTTGTTGAACTTTCCGGCAATCCGAAGGATTGTAATGTAGAATACGATTCATTTGCGCTGAATACATTAACTTGTAAAGCGATTGCTAATCCGTACTACATGAAAATTTTCCTGGAAAAAGTCCTTCCGCCATTCCTCCTCCTTGGGTTTCTGCTGGCGGCAACCGCTGGCCGGGCAACCCACAACCGGGCCGGAGAAATCTCCATTGAGCAGGTCGGCGATTGCGCCTCCAGCCTGAGGATCAAAGCCACCATCACCACGTATACTAAAGCGAGCAGTACCCAAGCCGACAGGGATACGCTGACGATCTGCTGGGGCGATGGCCGTTGCGAGCAAGTGGCCCGAGCCAACGGGCCCGGAGTCCCGCGCAAGGGAGAACTTTTAGAAAACGACACCAAAAAGAACATTTACATCGCTTTTCATACCTACCCTGCCAGAGGCACTTATGTGGTCTCCATGGCCGACCCCAATCGCAACGGGGGGATTCTCAACGTCAACTTTCCCAATTCCGAGCAGATCAAATTTTATCTTCAAACCACCTATACCTTTCCCAACCCTCAATTCCAGGGATGTAACAACACCCCGGTATTGCTTCAGCCGCCAATCGATCTGGGTTGCGTTGGCCGGCCCTTTATTCACAACCCCAATGCGTATGATTCCGATGGGGATAGCCTCAGTTTCCACTTTATCGCCCCTTTTCAGGATGTAGGCTTAGTGGTACCCAACTACCTCTTTCCCAACAACATCGCCCCCGGCCCCCGCAACAACCTAACGATCAACGAAGTTACCGGCGACATTGTCTGGGACGCCCCTCAAAGAGCGGGTGAATACAACCTGGCCATGATCATCGTGGAATACCGGGATGGAGTGCCTATCGATACCATCATCCGGGACATGCAGATCCTGATCCTGGAATGCGACAACCTCCCTCCGGTTATTGAAACGCCTTTTGATGAAGTATGCGTCGTTGCCGGGCAAGTGCTGGAATTCAAGGTCAAAGCGACCGCGCCTTTAAGCGAAACCCGCCAAAAGGTGAAGCTTTCCGCCCTGGGAGGGCCTTTCGAGACGATGATCAACCCCGCTACCTTTCTCCCCGATGCCACAGATTTTGAAAACCAGCCTGCGGAGAAAACGTTCCGTTGGGAAACCACCTGCGAACATATCAGCGAGCAATTTTATTCCGTCGTATTTCGCGCGGCAGACAATTTTTTCACCCGGGATTCTACCGGGCTGAGTACCTTAAAAACGCTTCGGATCAAAGTGGTTGGACCTCCTCCGGAAGGGCTTCGGGCCGAATCCGCTGCCAACGTGATTGAAGTGACCTGGAACAAACCCTATTCCTGCGACGATGCGCTGGATAATTATTTCCGCGGGTTTACGGTTTGGCGAAGGGAGGGCAGCAATTCGTTTCCTCCCGATACCTGCACTCCGGGCCTCCAGGGTAGAGGGTATCAAAAACTAACGGAATTCAGCGTACTGGAAATGAAAGGCGACCGCTATGTATTTTACGACCGCACCGCAGACCCCGGCCGGACCTACTGCTACCGCGTCCTTGCCGAATTCGCCAAGCTGACGCCAGGAGGCCGGTATGCCTACAACCTCGTAGAAAGCTTGCCTTCCCGGGAAATCTGCCTCCAACAAAACCGCGATCTGCCGATTATGGTCAAAGCGGACATTACCCGTACCGACCCTCTTTCAGGAGCGGTCCAGGTGTGCTGGACCAAACCCGCTGAACTCGACACCATCAGCCACCCAGGGCCTTATAGCTATGAACTGCTTCGCGCGGCAGGCCTCAACCCCGCCCCAACCGCTTTCCAGCCCATTTCCGGTCGCTTGGCCAGCCCCACCTTTGCCGGCGCCAACGACACCTGCTTTCTGGATCAAAGCCTCAATACGGTATCCAGTCCGTATTCCTACCGGGTTGCGCTGTACACCGGGTCTGCCCAAACTACGCCCTTAGGGCTAAGCGGCTCCACCTCTACGGTCTTCCTGCAGGCAAGTCCAACCGACAAAGCGATCAACTTATCCTGGCAGGAGAATACCTCCTGGGATAACTACCTGTTTATCATTGAGCGCCAGAACATTCAGGGCGGATTCGATTCCATTGGAACCAGCCTTTCCAACGCTTTCCAGGACAAAGGACTCGTCAATGGGAGGGAATATTGTTACCGCATTCGGGCATTAGGTACCTACAGCATCCCCGATATTGTCAGCCCACTGATCAACCACTCTCAAATTGTATGCGCTGTTCCGCAGGACAACGTTCCCCCCTGCCCGCCGGAATTGACGGTGAAGAATATTTGCGATACCCCGGATGGGTGCAACAGCTGGTCTCCTCCTGTGAATAACCTCACGTGGACCGACCCAAGGGAAAAATGCCCGGAAGCTACCGATATTGCCGGATACCGGATCTACTACGCCCCCAGGCCAGGCGAACCCCTGGCCTTGATAGGCCAGGTAAATGGCGCCGGGAACCGGATTTATTCTCATTCGCCAGAAATCGGTTTGATCGGATGCTATGCCGTTTCCGCCTACGACCTACTGAATAACGAAAGTGCGCTCAGCGATACGGTATGCGTAGACAACTGCCCGCGATACCAGCTCCCAAATGCCTTTACACCGAACAACGACGGGCAAAACGACCTGTTTAGGCCATTCCCCTTCTGTTTTATCGAACGGATTGAATTTAAAGTATTTAACCGTTGGGGACAACTGGTATTCGAAACAACCGACCCGCTGATCAATTGGGACGGGAGAAACCAGAACGGGGAAGACCTTCCCAATGGCGCCTATTCCTATATCTGCAAGGTTTACGAACAGAGGCTGGCAGGCGTTTTGGAACAACCCATTCCTCTGGCAGGGTATATTCAATTGGTCAGAGAGCAATAAAGGCGCGCGTTTTCGCCTACGGGCAAAACAACTCCTGGGGCGGTTGCATAAGATTAACCTGAACTTAAACACAAACCTATGTTTACCGGCATCATCGAAGCCATGGGCAACGTTCGCCAAATCCGCCAGGAGGGAACCAATGTCCATTTTACGCTTGCATCTCCCATTTCCGGGGAATTAAAGATTGACCAGAGCCTGGCCCATAACGGGGTATGCCTGACGGTGGTGGCCCTCGGAGAAGGCACGCACACCGTCACCGCCATCGAAGAAACGCTGATCCGCTCCAATCTCGGGGACCTTCGGGTTGGGGATTCCGTTAACCTGGAGCGCTCCATGCGCTCAGACGGACGCCTGGACGGGCACATTGTCCAGGGACACGTCGATGCCACGGCCCGTTGCACGGGCGTGGAAACCATGGAGGGCAGCTGGTACTACCACTTTCAATACGCCCCAACCCCGGAACACCTGCTGGTCGACAAGGGGTCTATTGCCATCAACGGGGTTAGCCTGACCGTCGTCAATCCCGCCGAAGATCGCTTTTCCGTCGCTATTATCCCCTACACCTTTGATCATACCACGTTCGGGAGCCTGAAAGAAGGCATGCGGGTTAATCTGGAATTTGATGTTCTGGGAAAATATATCGCCAAATATGCAGCCCTCTATTTGGGCAAAGGGTAAGCGCATAAAACAAAGACGCCCCGGCTTTCATTTTTTTATAAACCTGGCTTCATTTCATTGAAAAGAATATTTTCGTGTCAGGGGAAAAACTATAAATCCTCCCCTACTACTTCTTCTTCCTCTCCGAAATAGGCGTGCCGGTTTTCGAGATCGGCCGCACGATCGCGATGGGTCACCAACATGTTGTCGTAGTGGCGCAATCCCGTTCCTGCCGGGATCCGTTTCCCAACGATCACATTCTCTTTAAGGCCGGAAAGGTTATCCACCTTGGCGCCAATGGCTGCGGTGCTAAGCACCTTGGTCGTTTCCTGGAAGGAAGCAGCCGAGATCCAACTGTACGTGCCGAGGGAAGACTTGGTAATCCCCAAAAGCAGCGGACTGGAGGTAGCGGAGACCGCGTCCCGATAAGTCACCAGGTTTTTGTCATTGCGCTTGAGGTAGGAGTTTTCTTCCCTGATCTGGCGCAGCGTCACCAACTGGCCCGGTTTGAGGCGGTTGGAATCCCCGGAATCTGTAACGACCTTTTTGTCGTAAATCCAGTCGTTCTGCTCCAGGAAGTCGTAACGGTCAACCGCTTCGCTTTCCAGAAAACTGGTATCGCCTGAATCTTCGATTTGGACGCGCCGCATCATCTGGCGGACGATCACTTCGATGTGCTTGTTGTTGATGGTAATCCCCTGAGCGCGGTATACTTCCTGAACCCCATTAACCAAATATTGCTGCACGGCAAAAGGCCCTTTGATGTTGAGGATATCCCGCGGAGCAACTGAACCGTCCGAAAGGGGCGTACCGGCGCGTACGAAGTCGCCGTCCTGAACCAGAATATGTTTCGAAAGCCCGATCAGGTATTTCCGGATCTGACCATCTTTGGCGGTAATGGAGATCTCCCGGTTGCCGCGCTTGATCTTTCCAAAGTTGACAACGCCGTCGATTTCCGACACAATGGCCGGGTTGGACGGGTTCCTGGCTTCGAACAATTCGGTAACCCGCGGCAGACCGCCGGTGATATCCTGAATCTTGCCCAGGCTCCGGGGAATTTTAGCCACTTTATCTCCTGCGGTAAGCTCTTGCCCATCCTCTATGGAAAGGTAAGAACCAACAGGCAAGGTATAGTTTTTCAACTCCTCCCCATCCGGGCTTACGATCGAGATGACCGGAATTTTGCGCCTGTTTCTGCTTTCGATGATTACCTTCTCGGCAAACCCAGTCTGATCGTCGCGCTCCAAGCGGTAGGTGACGCCTTCTTCGATGCTTTCAAAACGGGTAATTCCGGTAAATTCCGAAATGATCACCGCGTTGAACGGATCCCAGTCGCAAATGCGCTGGCCGCGCTGAATCTGTTCGCCATCTTTCACATACAACTGGGCGCCGTATGGGATGTGGTGGAAAACGAATTGTTTGTTGGTTTCGGGATCGACAATCCGGATCTCGCCCGTCCGGGAGAGAACGATAGAGGACGTTTCCCCGCCGTCTTTTCCGTATTCTGTCACCTTCATCCCGTCGAACTCTACCCGTCCATTGAACTTGGAGAGGATTTCGGATTCGGTTTTAGACAAGGAGGCGACCCCGCCCACGTGGAACGTCCGGAGAGTAAGCTGAGTACCTGGTTCCCCGATCGATTGGGCGGCAATGATCCCTACGGCATCGCCTGTTTCTGCAATCCGTCCGGTAGCGAGGTTTTTCCCGTAGCACTTGGCGCAAACCCCGCGCTTGGTTTCGCACGTGAGCACCGAGCGGATAGTCACCGTTTCAATTCCAACCTCCTCGATCAGCGTGGCCAGGCGGGAATCAATAAACCCGCCGGCGCGAAGAATCAGTTCCTCGGTTACCGGATGATAAATATCGTGCAGCATGTAGCGGCCTTCAATCCGGGCCGCCAGGTTTTCGATAATTTTTTCGCTCTCCTTAAGGGCGGAGGTTTCAATCCCTCGCAAGGTATTGCAATCATCCTCAGAGATGACCACATCCTGAGCGACATCGACCAGACGGCGGGTCAGGTAACCGGCATCCGCCGTTTTAAGCGCTGTATCCGCCAAACCTTTACGCGCGCCGTGGGTAGAGATAAAATATTCCTGAACGGAGAGGCCGTCGACAAAGTTAGACAAGATTGGGTTTTCGATAACCGCTCCGCCCGTATCGCCCGACTTTCTGGGCTTGGCCATCAGGCCCCGCAATCCGCACAACTGCTTGATCTGTTGTTTGGACCCCCGGGCGCCGGAGTCGAGCATCATAAACACCGAATTGAAGCCCTGCTTGTGCAAAGCCAATTCGCGCATCAGGGTTTCCGTGATCTTGTTGTCGGCGTACGTCCATTTGTCGATGATCTGGTTGTAGCGCTCGTTATTGGTGATCAGACCCATGTTGTAGTTATCCCAAACCTCATCTACTTCCTGGTGCGCTTCCACCAGCGTATCTTCTTTGATCGAGGGGGTGATCAGGTCTCCAAGGTTAAAGGACAACCCGCCGCGGAACGCCCAGGTAAATCCGAGATCCTTGATATCGTCCAGAAAATCAGCAGTCACGGCGAAATTGGTCCGTTCGATGACTTCCCCAATCACTTTTTTCAGGTTCTTCTTGGTCAGAAGCTCGTTCACATAAGGCACACTCAAGGGAACGACCTGGTTGAACATCACCCTGCCCGTCGTGGTGTCGGTAAGCCGGGTGACCAGATTGCCTTGTTCGTCCTCTACGCGCACTCTGGCTTTAATCCGCGCATGGAGATCCAGAACGCCTTCGTTATAGGCGATGATGACCTCTTCGGGGGAGTAGAACTTCATCCCCTCCCCTTTCACCTTGATGGCAGCGGTAGAGCGCCGTTCCTTGGTAATATAATAAAGCCCAAGGACCATATCCTGAGAAGGAAGCGTAACCGGCGTTCCGTTCTGAGGGTTCAGCATGTTGTGGGAAGAAAGCATCAGCACCTGAGCCTCCAGGATGGAAGCCTGGCTCAGCGGCACGTGAACGGCCATTTGGTCGCCGTCGAAGTCGGCGTTAAAGGCGCCGCAGACGAGCGGGTGCAGCTGGATCGCTTTGCCCTCGATCAGCCGGGGCTGGAAAGCCTGGATCGACAAGCGGTGAAGCGTCGGCGCACGGTTGAGCAATACCGGGTGTCCTTTGAGGATATTTTCCAGGATTTCCCAGATGACCGGATCTTTGCGGTCCACCAGTTTCTTTGCCGATTTGACGGTCTTGACAATGCCGCGTTCGATCAGCTTGCGGATAACGAACGGCTTGAACAGCTCAGCGGCCATGGATTTGGGGATACCGCATTCATGGAGCTTGAGCGTAGGGCCAACCACGATCACCGAACGGCCGGAATAATCCACCCGTTTACCGAGAAGGTTCTGACGGAAACGGCCCTGTTTTCCCTTGAGAATATCGCTGAGGGATTTCAGCGGCCGGCCGCCTTCGGCTTTGACCGCATTGGATTTCCGGGAGTTGTCGAACAGCGAGTCGACCGCTTCCTGGAGCATGCGCTTTTCGTTCCGCAGGATCACCTCCGGAGCTTTGATTTCCAGAAGGCGCTTGAGCCGGTTATTGCGGATAATCACCCGACGGTAAAGGTCGTTGAGGTCCGAGCTGGCAAAGCGGCCGCCGTCCAGCGGAACCAACGGCCGAAGCTCCGGCGGAATCACCGGGAGGTATTGGATCACCGTCCATTCCGGCCGGTTTTCCATGCGCGTCAGGCCTTCGCGGAAAGCTTCCACTACGCGCAGGCGCTTGAGCGCTTCCGACTTCCGCTGCTGAGAGGTTTCATTGGCTGCCTGATGGCGCAGGTCATAGGAAAGCTGATCCAGATCGAGGCGCATCAGCAGATCGCGAATCGCTTCAGCCCCCATCTTGGCCATAAACTTATTGGGGTCGGATTCATCCAGCATCAGGTTTTCCTGAGGCAACGTCTCGATGATATCCAGGTATTCCTCTTCGGAAAGCAGATCCATTTGGCTGATCCCATCCGCTCCTTTAACGCCGGGTTGAATCACCACGTAGCGCTCATAGTAGATGATCGATTCCAGCTTCTTGGAGGACAATCCAAGCATGTACCCGATCTTGTTGGGCAGCGATTTGAAGAACCAGATATGCACGACCGGGACCACGAGTTTGATGTGGCCCATGCGTTCGCGGCGCACCTTCTTTTCCGTCACTTCCACTCCGCACCGATCGCAGACAATGCCTTTATACCGGATTCGCTTATATTTCCCGCAATAACATTCATAATCCTTGACAGGGCCGAAAATCCGCTCGCAGAACAACCCATCCCGCTCCGGTTTATAGGACCGGTAGTTGATTGTTTCCGGCTTCAGCACCTCGCCATAGGAGCGCTCCAGAATCTCGTCCGGAGAGGCCAGGCTGATGGTGATGCTGTCGAAGTCTTGCCTTAGCAGATTGGTCTTCTTTTTGAAAGACATATGTTGCACAATTTAATTCAGGTTAATCAAACTTGACATCCAATGCCAAGCCGCGCAATTCATGAACAAGTACGTTGAACGATTCGGGGATGTTAGGCTCCGGAAGGTTGTCGCCTTTCACGATCGCCTCATACGCTTTGGCCCGGCCGGTGATATCGTCCGACTTGATCGTCAGCAACTCCTGGAGGATATTAGCGGCGCCGAAGGCTTCGAGGGCCCAGACTTCCATTTCTCCGAAGCGCTGGCCGCCAAACTGGGCTTTACCGCCGAGCGGTTGCTGAGTGATAAGCGAGTATGGCCCGATTGAGCGGGAGTGCATTTTGTCGTCGACCATGTGCGAAAGCTTGAGCATGTAGATGACCCCTACCGTCGCCTGCTGGTGGAAACGATCGCCCGTTTCGCCGTCGTGGAGGTAGGTCTGCCCAAGGGTAGGCAGGCTTGCTTTCTGAATCCACTCCTCGATCTCTTCCTGGCTGGCCCCGTCAAAGATAGGGGTAGCGAACTTCACTCCGAGCTTTTGGCCAGCCCAGCCGAGCACCGTTTCGAAGATCTGCCCAAGATTCATACGGGAAGGTACGCCCAGTGGGTTCAACACGATGTCCACCGCAGTTCCGTCTTCCAGGAAGGGCATATCCTCGATGCGCACGATCCGGGATACAATCCCTTTATTTCCGTGGCGCCCAGCCAGCTTATCCCCCACTTTCAGCTTGCGTTTCTTGGCCATATACACCTTGGCCAGTTTGAGCACGCCGGCAGGAAGTTCATCCCCAATACTAATGTTGAACTTTTCGCGCTTATTGCGGCCGATCTCTTCATTGACCTTGATGCTGAAGTTATGCAGCAAGCGGGCCACCAGTTCGTTGGTCTGCGGAAGATCCGTCCAGTTGCTGTAATCCACCGACGTATAATCTACTTCCCGAAGGATATCCGGGGTGAACCGGGTTCCTTTCTGGATCAGCATTTCGTTGTAGACGCTGCGCACGCCGTTGCTGCTTTTGTCTTTGAGCAACACCATCAATTTATCCACCAATTTCGTCAGCAGCTCGTTGATTTCGATCTTGTGCTGGTCGTCGAGGCGGGTTAGTTGATCTTTTTCCGACGTTTTCTGGACCTTATCCTTTTTGGCTCGTGCGAACAACTGTTTGTCGATGATCACGCCATTGATAGAGGGGGGCGCCTTGAGGGAAGCATCCTTCACGTCGCCGGCTTTGTCGCCGAAGATGGCCCGGAGCAGTTTCTCTTCCGGAGTCGGATCGGATTCTCCTTTTGGGGTGATCTTGCCAATCAGAATATCCCCTTCCTTTACCCACGCGCCGATGCGGATGATCCCGTTTTCGTCCAGGTCTTTAGTCGCTTCTTCGCTGACGTTGGGGATGTCGTTGGTTAGTTCTTCTTCGCCGAGTTTGGTATCGCGGACATCGAGCTCAAAGTGTTCGATGTGAACGGAAGTAAAGATATCTTCCCGCACCACGCGCTCCGAGATCACGATGGCATCCTCAAAGTTGTACCCCTTCCAGGGCATGAAAGCCACTTTCATATTTTGGCCAAGGGCGAGTTCGCCCGTGTCGGTGGCATACCCGTCGCAAAGAATCTGACCACGGGTCACGCGATCGCCTTTGCGTACAATAGGCCGCAGGTTGATGCAGGTGCCCTGGTTGGTCCGGCGGAACTTGATCAGATCGTACACTTTGAGGCTGTCTTCGAACGACACCAGTTGTTCTTCAGAGGTGCGGTCGTAACGGACCTCAATGCGGTTGGCGTCGACGTACTCGACCACCCCTTCTCCTTCGGCGTTGAACAGCATCCGGGAGTCGCGGGCAACTTTGCCTTCCAACCCGGTTCCCACGATAGGAGACTTGGGTTTCAACAACGGAACGGCCTGGCGTTGCATGTTAGAGCCCATCAGGGCGCGGTTGGCGTCATCGTTTTCCAGGAAGGGGATCATGGATGCAGACACGCCAACGATCTGGTTGGGAGCAATGTCCATGAACTGGATTTCATCGGGCGTAAGGACGGGAAATTCGCCCGATTCCCGGCACTTGATCTTGTCCGACAAGAAATTACCGCCATCGTCCAGGGGCGCATTGGCCTGGGCGATCCGGTAGAAGTCTTCCCCTTCCGCGGAGAGGTAAAGCGGTTCGCCGTCTTTATCTACCACTCCTTCGTCTACTTTGCGGTAAGGCGTTTCGAGGAATCCCATTTTATTGATCTTCGCATGCACGCAAAGGGTGGAGATCAGACCGATATTGGGGCCTTCCGGGGTTTCGATGGTACACAAGCGCCCATAGTGGGAATAGTGTACGTCGCGCACTTCAAAGCCTGCGCGCTCGCGGGAAAGCCCCCCAGGGCCAAGGGCAGAGATCCGCCGCTTGTGGGTAATTTCCGACAAGGGGTTGGTCTGGTCGAGGAACTGGGAAAGCTGGCTCGTTCCGAAGAACGAGTTGATGACCGACGACAGCGTGCGGGCGTTGATCAGATCCACCGGCGTAAACACCTCGTTGTCGCGCACGTTCATCCGTTCGCGGATGGTGCGGGCCATACGGGCCAAACCGACGCCAAACTGGGCGAACAACTGCTCGCCCACGGTGCGCACCCGGCGGTTGCTCAGGTGGTCGATGTCATCGATATCCGCTTTTTGGTTCATCAAACTCACCAGATACTTGACGATGGAGATGATATCCTCCTTGGTCAGCACCAGGGTTTCCTGGTCGATGGTGAGTTCCAGTTTCCGGTTGATCTTGTACCGGCCCACTTCGCCCAGGTTATAGCGCTTATCCGAGAAAAACAGTTTCTCGATAATCCCTCTGGCGGTTTCTTCGTCGGGCGGGTCGGTGCCGCGGAGTTGGCGGTAGATATACTGCACCGCTTCGAGTTCGGAGCTGGTGGAGTCCTTTTGCAGGGTATTGTAAATGATGGAATAGTCCTGGTCGATATCCTCCTTTTGGAGGATGATGACCGTTGCCCCGGATTCCAGAATAAGTTCCAGGTTGTCCTCATCGATCACTATATCCCGTTCGAGGATGATCTCGTTGCGTTCGATGGTAACAACCTCGCCGGTATCCTCATCCACGAAGTCTTCGATCCAACTGCGCAGCACGCGGGCAGCGAGCTTTCTGCCCATCGCGCTTTCGAGGTTTTCTCGGTTAACGGGCACTTCGTCCGCCAAATCGAAAATATCGAGTATCGCCTTGTCGGTATCGTAGCCGATCGCCCGAAGCAAGGTGGTTACCGGGAATTTCTTTTTCCGGTCGATGTAGGCATACATCACCGTGTTAATATCCGTAGCAAATTCCATCCAGGCGCCTTTGAAGGGGATCACCCGGGCGGAATAGATCTTGGTGCCATTGGGATGGACGCTCTGGCCGAAGAAAACCCCGGGAGAGCGGTGCAACTGGGAGACGATCACCCGCTCGGCGCCATTGATAACAAAGGTGCCTTTGGGGGTCATATAGGGAATATTCCCGAGGAATACATCCTGGACGATAGTCTGGAAATCGACGTGTTCTTCGTCGTTACAAGACAGGCGCAGTTTGGCCTTCAATGGAACGCTATAGGTCAACCCGCGCTGCATACATTCATCAATCGAGTAGCGGGGAGGATCGATAAAATAGTCGAGAAATTCGAGGACGAAGATGTTCCGGGCATCCGTAATCGGAAAGTTTTCCTGAAACACCTTGTAAAGGCCTTCGTTACTCCGGTTTTCCGGGGTGGTTTCCAGTTGGAAGAATTCCTGGAAGGACTTCAACTGGATTTCGAGGAAATCCGGATAGTCGGAGATGAATTTAGTTTTGCCGAAACTGATCCGCTGATTTTCGGCAGAGAGAACCTTTCCGTTGGAAGTCATCTGCAATTCTGTTTATGTGTAAAGGCGGTAAACAGCTTTCTGGGAACCGCCAAGGTATTTAATGGCTAAAGACCTCGGAAAGTTCAAGGTCGACATAGTCCGGGGTAGACGACGATAGGCTTAGCGGATTACACCTAATCCGCTAAGCCTTTGTAGTAGTAATGCAAGTCTAGAAAAACGACGGTATTCTTAGCATATCAGCATTCTGGACAAGACAGCGTCAAAAGAGGATTACTTCAGTTCAACCTGAGCGCCTGCTTCTTCGAGCTTGGCTTTCAGGGATTCTGCTTCCTCTTTGGATACGCCTTCTTTGAGCGGGCTCGGAGCGCCGTCAACCAGGTCCTTTGCTTCTTTCAAGCCCAGGCCGAGTAAGTTCTTAACTTCTTTCACGACGTTCAGTTTCTGAGCGCCCGCAGAAGTCAGGATGACATCGAATTCCGTTTTTTCCTGAACGGCAGGACCTGCTGCGTCGCCGCCTGCTGCAGGCGCAGCAACCGCAACTGCCGCCGCAGCCGGCTCAATGCCGTGCTCCGTTTTGAGGATGTCTGCCAGTTCGTTCACTTGCTTAACGGTAAGGTTTACCAGCGTTTCCGCGAGAGCCTTTAAATCCGCCATGGTAATTTTTTTTAAAAGGTTGTAAAAAAGTTATATGTGCGGTTAGCTTGGAAGCCAAAATCAAGGGGCGAAGCTGCCGGACCGCTATACCGGCTGTTTGCCTGAGCGAGTCTTATTCGCCGCGTTCTTCCAGGGTTTTCAGCAAACCCATGACTTTTTGCCCTGCCGACTGAAGGGCGCCGATGACATTGCGGGGCGGAGACTGAAGCAATCCGATCACTTCGCCCAACAACTCTTCTTTGCTCTTCAGCTTGATCAATACGTCGATCTGGTCGTCGCCGGCAAAAACAGCTGAGTCGATATAAGCGCCTTTCAACAGCGGCTTTTCCGTGGCGCCGCGAAACTCCTTGAGCATCTTGGCTGGGAGATTAGCCGTTTCCGAGAAAAGCACCACCGTAGAGCCGTGCAACAAATCGAATACTTGCTGGTAGTTTTTATCTTCAGGAGCATCTTGCAGGGCTTTCTTGATCAATGTATTTTTGATCATTTGAACCCCAATGCCTTTTTCAAAGCAAACCCTCCTGAATTTATTGGTTTCGGCTACCGTCATGGACGTTGTATCCGTCAGGTAGAAGAACGCGGTATTAGCAAATTGCTCCTTCAGCGCCTCTATAGTAGCCGTTTTTTCAGCCTTGTTCATCGCATTTCAGATTTATAACATTAACGAACTACCTTCGGATCCACCTTGATGCCCGGACTCATCGTCGAGGCGATGGTGATCGTTTTGAAATAGATGCCTTTTGCAGTAGAAGGCTTCATGCGCTGGAGCGTGTTAAGCACCTCGTGGGCATTGTCCATCAGCATTTCCGGGCTGAAGGAAACACGGCCGATAGAGGTGTGCACGATCCCATATTTATCCACGCGGAAGGAGATTTTCCCCTTTTTCACTTCGCTTACCGCAGCCCCGATATCCATGGTCACCGTACCGGTTTTGGGGTTAGGCATCAAGTTGCGGGGGCCGAGCACGCGGCCCAGGCGGCCTACTTGCGCCATGACCTGCGGCATGGCGATCGCCACGTCGAAATCGGTCCAACCCTCCTGTACCTTTTGCATCAGATCCTCCAGCCCGACATAGTCGGCGCCGGCCGCTTTGGCTTCTTCTGCCTTGTCCGGAGTACAGAAGACCACCACGCGCTTGGTCTTGCCG
This sequence comes from Haliscomenobacter sp., assembly GCA_016707205.1. GTDB lineage: Bacteria > Bacteroidota > Bacteroidia > Chitinophagales > Saprospiraceae > JADJPL01. The sequence continues at coordinate 341,488 of JADJHZ010000003.1, forward strand.
GTTCCATGAGGCAAGCCAACCGTACCCCGCAGGGCTTGGTCGGGTTTCCTTGGATCAACGCCCAGCCGGATATGAATATCCACGGAAGCGTCGAATTTGGTGAGGCTCACTTCCTTGACCAGCGGCATGGCCTCTTCAAGAGAGTGAAACTTGAACCGGTCTACCTTGGGATTGGCAGCGGCTCTTTTTTTACCTGGTTTCGTTGACATATCAAAAAGTTTTGAGGTGGTAACGTCTGGCCCTCAAAGGGCCAAACTCCCTGCTGAACAAATACAAGCCTAGTTGTCGGAGCTGCTCTCCCCGGTAGCCCAGGGCGCATCGCCTTCGATGGTAATCCCCAAACTGCGGGCTGAGCCGGCGATCATCTTCATCGCGGACTCAAGGGTAAAACAGTTGAGGTCGGGCATTTTGTCTTCGGCAATAGCGCGGACCTGATCCCAGGTAACCGTTCCAACCTTTTTCCGGTTGGGTTCGGCGGATCCCAATTTCACCTTGGCCGCTTCGAGCAACTGGATGGCTGCAGGCGGCGTTTTGATGACGAATTCGAAGGATTTATCCTTGTACACCGAGATCACTACGGGGAGGATCTTACCCATCTTGTCCTGGGTCGCGGCATTGAACCGCTTGCAGAACTCCATGATGTTCACCCCTTTGGAACCCAAAGCCGGGCCGATGGGAGGCGCAGGGTTTGCCTGGCCGCCTTTTACCTGAAGTTTGATATAAACATCTACTTCCTTTGCCATGTTACATTTTGGATTTAACCTTGCCTGGCCAGAGGGCTTTGGGGAAGCGAATCACCCGGCATGAGCCGGCTGAACAAAAGCCACTGAACACGCTTCAACAATTTATCGTTAGGACGCTTTTTCTACCTGCATGAAGTTGAGTTCCACCTCCGTGCCGCGGCCGAAGATCTTGACAATCACCTTCAATTTTTTCTTTTCCTCATTTACTTCCTGAATGTCGCCAATGAACTCGGTGAACGGCCCGTCGATGATCTTGACGGTTTCCCCTACGATAAACGGTTCGATCAGGGATTCCGCAGCATCCTGCGTTTCGTCGACTTTGCCAAGCAGCCGGTTAGCATCCGACTCCTTCATCGGCGTTGGCGTATTTTTTCCCAGGAAATGAATGACATTGGGAATATTGGCGATTTCCTGAATAACCTCGCCAGAAAGCTTGCTTGGGAGGGCTTCGAGAAGAATATACCCCGGCAGGATATTCCGTTCGGAAATCACTTTCTTGCCGTTGCGGATCTTATATACCTTTTCCGTGGGAACCAGAACTTGGGAAATAAAATCACCCCAGTTGTTGAGCTGAATTTCCTTCTCAATCCGTTCTTTGATTTTGCGTTCTTTTCCGCTGATCACCCGCAAAGAATACCACCGCTTTTCCTCCGACATGACGCCTACCTCTCGTGGTTAATTAAATCCCGTAGATCAGATTCAGGCCCGTTTTGGAAATAACATCCATGACAAACACCAGCAAAGCGAAGAGTACCGAAGCCACGATGACGACGATAGTGCTGCTTTGAAGGTTGGCCCAGTTTGGCCAGGTTACCTTAGTGATCAATTCATTATAACTTTCGACTACGTACTTTTTGATGCTTTCCATAATTGGATTAATGCGTCAACAACTCATTTTGTGGCACGGGCAGAAGGACTCGAACCCTCGGCCTACGGTTTTGGAGACCGTCGCTCTACCAGCTGAGCTATGCCCGTTTAAAGAATGGTAGAGGATGTCTCCAGGTTTATTGGCGACACCCTCTACCGGAAAATTCCATATATCCAGGAGCCCGCGATGGGGCTCTTGCGATTAATCAAGAATCTCAGTTACCTGACCAGCGCCAACGGTACGGCCTCCTTCGCGGATAGCGAAGCGAAGACCTTTTTCCATAGCGATGGGGCTCAGGAGGTTAACTTCCATGGAGACGTTATCTCCAGGCATCACCATTTCTACGCCGGTAGGCAGCATGCAATCTCCGGTAACGTCGGTCGTACGGAAGTAGAACTGCGGGCGATAGCCATTGAAGAACGGCGTGTGACGACCGCCTTCCTCTTTGCTCAGGACGTAAACCTCGCACTTGAATTTCATATGCGGCTTCACGGAGTTTGGCGCGCAGATAACCATCCCGCGGCGGATTTGGGTCTTTTCAATACCGCGCAGCAGAATACCCGCGTTATCGCCAGCTTCCCCGCGATCGAGCAGTTTGCGGAACATTTCCACCCCCGTAACGATAGAAGTCAGCGGCTTTTCACCCGGCTTCATCATACCGACGATCTCAACGGGATCGCCCACGTTGATCACGCCGCGCTCGATACGCCCGGTGGCTACCGTACCGCGGCCAGTGATGGAGAATACGTCTTCGACAGGCATCAGGAAGGGCTTATCGACCAGACGAACCGGCTCGGGAATCTCGTTGTCCACGGCATTCATCAGGTCGTGGATAGCTTGAACGTACTTGGGATCGCCTTCAAGGGCCTTCAGGGCAGATCCTTTGATCACGCTGGAGTTATCGCCATCGAACTGATAGGAGTCCAGAAGTTCGCGAACTTCCATTTCCACCAGTTCCAGCATTTCGTCATCGTCGACGAGATCTACTTTATTCATGAAAACCACGATACGCGGAACGCCTACCTGACGAGCCAGCAGGATGTGCTCGCGGGTTTGAGGCATCGGGCCGTCGGTAGCAGCTACCACGAGGATAGCGCCATCCATCTGAGCGGCGCCCGTAACCATGTTCTTCACGTAGTCGGCGTGGCCGGGGCAATCTACGTGCGCATAGTGACGCTTCTCTGTTTGATATTCCACGTGTGCGGTATTGATCGTAATACCACGCTCTTTTTCTTCAGGAGCAGCGTCGATCGAGTCGTAATCGCGCTTTTCAGCAAGGCCGGCCTCCGCCAAAACCATCGTGATCGCAGCGGTCAGCGTCGTCTTACCGTGGTCAACGTGACCGATGGTGCCGATGTTTACGTGAGGTTTTGTCCGTTCAAATTTTCCCTTAGCCATCGTATAGAATTTTGGATATGAAGTTAGTGATCAAAAAACAGCCCAAAATACCTGGAGCCAATGAGGGGGATTGAACCCCTGACCCCTTCCTTACCATGGAAGTGCTCTACCGCTGAGCTACATTGGCAATGTATAGGCAGCGTTTCCGCTGCCACAAAAAAGAGCGGGCGACGAGACTCGAACCCGCGACCCTCAGCTTGGAAGGCTGATGCTCTACCAACTGAGCTACACCCGCTAATATAAATGCAAAGGCTCTGATCGCATGCCGGGCATGCGAAAAAGCGCCTATGCACTTAAACATGTGGGGGTTGTTGGATTCGAACCCACTCAGCTAAAAGCACCAGATTTACAGTCTGGCCCGGCTCTCCCACTCCGGCGAACCCCCAGGTATGTCAACGCATGCCGGCACTGACCGGCACGTTTTTGAAACCTCCGTTCTTGCGTTTCTTCTCCCTGACCACCCGGTAAACCTGGAGCCAGCAGAGGGACTCGAACCCCCGACCAGCTGATTACAAATCAGCTGCTCTACCAACTGAGCTATGCTGGCTGCTTTGTGGCTCGGAGGCGCGTTTCGCAGAACCCGGTCTTGCTTCAAAAAACGCTTTTTGAGATCATTTTCTCAAAGCGATTGCAAAGATAGGCCCTTTGGCGATAACTGCAAAAAAAAATAAGAGATTATACATTTTTTTCAACGTGGAGGCAAAGATAGCCATTAAGGGCAAAAAAACCTAGCGCTTCGATGGGCAAAACAAACGGGGCCGGGAACGAATTCCCGGCCCCGTTGCTGGCCGCCTGTTTATTCGCATAACCAGCGCCTCTTAGGGCGGCATGGGCCCTATGGCCTAATTTTCTCTTTATACCGTTGGATCTGACGCTTAAGCGAATCCAATGCGTCGTCTACCGACGCCTCAAAGGTTTTGCTCACGGAAGTAGCCAAAAGGGTTTCCCCGGGAACATTCAGCCGCACTTCCACCACTTTGTCCCTGACCTGCCCGGAATTTTCCAGCTTCAACACGACGCGGGCATTGATGATGCGATCGAAAAACACCTCCATTTTACTCAGTTTTTTTTCGACAAAATCGAGCAGCTTCTGGTCGGCCTTGAATTGAACCGCTTCAGTGTACACTTTCATAGAATGGATTTTGTAACGTGAACAAATCTATTTTTTGACGTTAGAGGTTAGACTTTAGAAGTTAGACGTTAGAAGCAAAGTCAAATTCGTAAATGTATGCTGGCTCGTTGAGGCCCCCTAACCCCACAGACGCTTAGGTCTGGACTTTGCCCTTCGAAGGAGGGGGAACAACATAGGAGCTAATTATTTAATCCATATCTGTTTTGTTTACATATTTATAACGTCTAAAGGCTAACGACTAACGTCTATTTTCGCTTTGGGGTGCGCCTGCTGGTAAATAGCCCGCAGGCGTTCCATCGTATGGTGCGTATAAATCTGGGTTGCCGCCAGGTTGGCGTGGCCCAGCAAGGTTTTAATCGCATTGAGGTCGGCCCCGTGATCGGCGAGGTGGGTGGCGAACGAATGGCGCAGCACGTGGGGGCTCCGCCGCTCGGCGGCCGGGATGGACGCCAGATAGCGTCGCACCAGATTATACAGGAATTTCGGGTACATGGGCTGCCCTTTATCCGTAAGTAAAAGCGCCCCGTCGCCGGCATCGGGAAACGCCTGCGCACGGACGCTTACGTACCTTGCGATCAACAGCCCAAGGCTGGCGCTAATGGGTATGAGGCGCTCCTTATTACCCTTGCCCAGGACGCGCAACTGCAGTTGGTCCAGATCGGCAGAGGAGGGCGAAAGCTGGATGAGTTCTGCCCGCCGCATGCCGGTCCCGTATAGCAGTTCCAGGGCAAGGCAATCGCGCAGGCTGAAAAAATCGCTGCCCTGCCGGGTTTGGGCCAACAAGGAAAGCATCTCCTTTTCCGGAACGACCGAGGGAAGGCGCTTGCCCGTTTTGGGCGTATGCAGGGCCTGTAAGGGATTGTGCTGTACCAGGCCCTGACGGCGAAGGAAGCGGAAATACGATTTTAAGGCAGAAACTTTCCTCCGGATCGAATTGGGCGTCAGACCCTCCCGGACGAGTTCCACCACCCAGGACCGGACGTGGAACGGACTTAACTCCTGCATGTCCAAAACGCCATAGGTCGTTTGGATAAACGCCCGGAACTGCTCCAGGTCATTGCGGTAGGCCGCAACCGTATGGGGAGAAAATCGCTTTTCGTAATGCAAGTATTGCAGAAAACGGTCGATGTTCATGCACGTTGTGTTCTTTCAGCGCCCGTCTGGGGGACCGCGCGCCCAACATTCTCAACAGATCTTGTTCTTCTTGGGTTAATTTAGGATTTTTTTTTGAAAGAGGCAAGTTTAAAATGTTGCGAAGTTGCGGGGTTGCGAAGTTGCGGGGTTGCGGGGTAACGACGTAGCGATGGGGTATGCACGTAGAGACGCAAGATGTAAAATTAAAAAAAACTGCCTTGGCAACAGCGGATTTGCATCTGCGTGCCAAGGCAATTCGGAAAGATTATGGAAACGCTATTGGAAAGATCCTAAGACTACGTCCATTAACATTTCCACGAAACCCTTTTTCGGTCAATACCCCGGGTTCTGCTGAGCAGCCAGCGTCGGGTTCGTATTCAATTCAGACGTCGGGATGGGCCAAAGGAAGCGGTAATCGTCGTAAGGGATAGCCGCTAATGTGGCTGCGGCGCCAATATAAACGCCATTGGCATCGTAGTCTTTCCCTGGGGACCAACTGGCAAAAGTGGTATTGTTGTAACGAACTTTCTTAGGAATACCGCCTGTGGAAAAATCTGGATCCAATGCAAGCCGGTGGATATCCGCCCATCTCCTGCCTTCTCCCAGAAACTCAATTCTGCGTTCGTTCAGGATGGCTTTCGTCATAGCTTTAGCATCAGCAAAGCTGGCATCGGTATATTGCTTGGCTACGTCCGTAACTGCGCGGTTTCTTACTTGGTTTAACAAAGCAAGCGCTTCTGGCGTTTTCCCCTGACGGGACTGGGCTTCTGCAACGTTAAGCAATACCTCCGCGTAACGCAGGATTGGGTTCCAATCATCCTGCGTGGTGATATTGCGGTACTTGTGAGAGAACCAAGCGCGGCCGTTGTTTTTGGCCAGTTGGGTGCGACGTAAATCGGTCGCATCCCAGAAGGGCGCATTCCAGATAATCGGACTAATCGCAACCAAAAGACGCCCAGGCGCTATGCTATACATGACGGGAAGAGCGCCGTTTACACCTGAGTTATCCGCTTGGGAATTTTCTATAGAAAAAACGGATTCCGTGTTCGAAGTATAACCGGCAAAAGGACCTTCTGGAGTAGCGGTCAATTTGTAGGTAGCCTTGGTAATGAGTTTATTCCCTTCCGTTACCACATTAGCCCAATCTCCCGTGTGGAGGTAAAGGCGGGTCTTAAGAGCAATTGCAGCCCCCTGCGTCACCCGAGAAATTTGTTGAGAACCCGAACGTTTTTCTGGTAGGTTTTGCTCGGCAAAATTCAAATCTGCGAACATCAGGTCGTAGCACTCTTTTACCGTATTGCGTGGTTTGGCCACTGCTTCATTCAAATTATCGGTAGTATTAACCGGCGTGGTGCGATAAGGGACGCCCAGATGCGTAGCACCTGCGGTGTGCTTATAAGGCCTTGCAAAATGGATCAACAACTCATGGTGAGCCAATACCCGGAGGAAACGGGCTTCCCCTTCATAGGCCTTGGCTTGCGCATCGGTGATTATTCCCTTTGTTGCTGCATTCTGCGCTCCTTCAATCACAATATTTGCGCGGTTGATCAGCGAATACAAGGTTTGCCAGTGGAAATCATTATTGGCCGTGGTGGGGTTATACGTTGCCTCATAGGTAATCGCATAGAAAGTAGCCACGTTCAGCATATCTTCGCCCCGGTTATCTCCCTGTTCTACATTAGCTGCGCCAAAGGGATACCCACGGACTGCTCCGCCCGCATAAAAACCGCTTTGAGCGGCGTCATACACCCCAACCATGGACAATTCTACCCGTTTAGGCGTATCAAATGCCAATACGTCCGTAAGCCGGTCGAAAGGCAATAAATCCGTTGTGTCTTTTTCGCACGCGGGAAAGAGGCCTGCGATCAGAAAGACAGCAAGGAAGATGAGTGATTTTCTTAATATCAATAATTTGTTCATAACCATTAAGTTTTAAGAATTAGAAACCAAGGTTCAAACCAAACGTAAATACGCGTTGCTGTGGGTTACCGTTAAAATCCACACCGAACCCATTGGTATTCGTTTCCGGATCAAGGCCGTTATAACCGGTTATGGTGAGCATATTTTGTGCCTGCACGTATATGCGAAGCCGGTCAACCGAAAATTTCCGGGTCAGGCTCTTTGGCAGCGTATAGCCCAGAGAAACATTACCTAAACGAATAAAATCGCCTTTTTCCACAAAACGGTCCGTATTTAGCACGTTGATCCGTGCTTGCTGATTCAGCACCAGTTTTGGCGTCTTGCCATCGCCGGGATTTTGCGCGCTTTGCCAACGCCCCAGGATGGCTTTGCCGTTGTTGTTGAAGCTTTGCTCTAACAAATCCGCCTCTGTGCGATTCACGATTAGGTTCCCGCCAGAAAAGCGGAAGAAGACATTGGCGTCAAAATTGCCCGAAGGTGAGGTTATTATCAAAACCGCCAAACCATGTAGGCAGCGCGCTACCCAGGATTTTGCGATCAGTTGTTTGAGATAAGGTAGTAACTTCACCCCGAACTCCCGGGTTGTTTGGATCAAATTTGTAGTATTGCCCGTTGCTGATTTCCTGCTCGACAGGAGTGCCGTCGATTTTGTAATAAACCGGGTTGCCATTGGCAGGATTAACCCCGTAATATTCAAACCCATAAATGGAGTTGATGGATTCGCCAACCCGGATGATGTTAAATTCACCCGTTATATCTTGATTATTCACCAGTTCCTTCACTTCGTTATTTTGGGTGGAGAAGTTAAGGTTCGAGCTCCAACGGAATTTGCCAGTACTCACCACTACCGCATCCAGTGTTACTTCGATCCCACTATTCGTTACGCGTCCAATGTTTTGGCTGATGCTGTTTCCAGGAATACCAACGGATGGGGCGGTAGGCGCTTGTAATATGATATCGTCGTTGTCCTGATACCAGTAGGCAACAGAGACGTTGATCCGGTTATCCAGCAATCCAATATCCAAGCCCGCATCGTATTTTTTCTGCGCTTCCCATTTGAGTTGATCGTTGCCAAAGTTGCTGTAAGCAATCCCGTTTTGGGAGCCATATTGGGCGGAGCTATAGGAACCGATGTAAGGATAGTTGCCGATGGCCGTGTTACCTACCTCTGCAAAGGAACCGCGAATCCTCAGATCGGAGATTACATTTTTGAACCCTCCCCAGAATGGTTCTTCAGAAACCCTCCACGCGAACGACCCGCCCGGGAAATAACCTACCCGGTTAGCTTCCGGCAAAGCAGACAAAGCATCCCGGCGAATAGAGGCGCTGAGGTAATACTTATTGGCAAAATTGTAATTGACCCGTCCTAAGTAGGACGCGATCCCGTTTTCGGAGATCCCGCCGGCAGAGGTTTGGTTGGCGAACGTGCCGCTGACGATGTTTTCCTGGAAGTACAGGTCGGAGATATCCGTAACGGTGGTTTGGAAGAACGTGGAACGTTGTTTTTGGTGTTCCTGAACAAGAGTCACGCCAACATTGTGGTTTTCACCAAACTTGTTGTTGTAATTCAGAATATTTTGCCAGTTCCACCGGGTAAAGGGAGAATAGGCCTGAGAAATCCGGCCATTGGCGGAGAATCCATCGCCGTGGCGCGGATCCTGCCAAAGCAGATCGTCGACATAGCTCCCATCAACCCCTAACTGAGTGCGGAAGATTAACCCTTTTGCCAGGTTCACATCGGCAAAAACATTGCCCAATATACGCCAGGTAAAGGATTCCCTCCGGTCGTTATCAATCACAAATCGAATATTCGGAATACCATTGGCGATTTCGATCGTGTTTGCGCCGCGGCCCAGGGTTCTTGCGTTGGCGTCGTCGAGGTTGTAACCTGTTGGGTCATTTGGGTCATAGACTTCCACGTTCGGGAACATCCGCATGGCGCCAAATGTGTTACCAGACAAGTTATTAGAACCGGTTAGCAAGCCGTAGTTCGACTGGCGGGTAACCCCGCTGTTAAATCCGATCTTTAACCAATTGTTGACCTTTTGATCCAGGTTTGCACGGAAAGTATACCGGCTCAGGCTATTGCCAACGGCTACCCCTTCCTGATCGCTGAAACCGAGAGAGAAGTAATACTTGGTCGCTTCTGTTCCCCCATTCACCGAGAAAACATGATTTTGCTGAAGCGCATTGCGGAACACGACATCCATCCAGTCCGTCTCCACGATACTTCCGTCGTTGCGACGCTGGAGCACAGCGATATCCGATGTGCCGCCTGCGTTTTTGTTCTTTTCGTTTTGAATCAAAACGAACTCTTCGGCATTTAGCAGCTCAAACAGGTTCGTTGCCTGCGCCATACCAACATAGGCATCGTAGTTGAACTTGGCCTTGCCTTCGCTTCCTTTCTTGGTCGTAATCAGGATGACCCCATTGGAAGCGCGGGAGCCGTAAATAGCTGTGGCAGCACCGTCTTTTAGAATCTCAAAAGAAGCGATGTCGGCAGGGTTGATATCCCCCAATGCATTCACAGGAGTAAACCCGCCACGGTCACCGCTCAGGATCGGCACCCCATCCACGACGATCAGAGGCCCTGTTCCTGAAGAAATAGAGTTTACCCCCCGGATGCGGATTTGAGGCGGAGCGCCCAGAATACCACTCGGTGGCGTAATCTGTACCCCGGCTGCACGGCCGGCGAGTTGCTGATCAAAGGCAGGGGTTGCCAAATTAGAAATCGATTCCCCCTTCACCTGGGAGATCGAACCGGTTACGTCCCGCTTTTGCTGAGTGCCATATCCCACTACAACGATCTCTTCCAGGCCAATAGCTGCCTCCTGGAGGGTAATCGTATACTGATTACTTGAGGTAATCTCCACTTCCAGCGTTTCAAACCCCGTGTAGCTTACTTCCAGCGTCGTAGCGCCTGCAGGCAGTTCAAGAGCGAATGCCCCATCAAGGTCCGTGACCGTCCCTACGGATGTCCCTTTAACCAACACGTTCGCGCCGATCAGGGGCTCCCCGTTGGCGCCGGACACCACCCCCCGGATCGTCCGCTGCGCCAGAACGGCCGCCGATGAAAAGAGGATTAATGTCAATACTACCCAAAGTTTTTTCATAACATCAGTTTTATTTGAATGAATGAATGTAATAAATGATAAAAGGCCAAACCACCGTTTGGACCTGATCATGCAAACCGCACATCATCCGGGCGATGGATATAATTCGGGGTTATTCAGGCGTCGAAACAACACCATTGAGGGCTAGAGCAACCCTCCTTTTCAGAACGTTTCAGGCTTGGGTTTCGCTGTCCCGAAACCCAATAAAACCAAGAGAAAGATACAAAAAACCGGCGATTCGGAAAAATTATCTTACCGGTATCCTATGTTCGAGGCAGAGCCTCTCCAAGGTAGTGGACACGAGGCAGGCCTCGCGCCAGTGGACACGAGGCAAGAGCCTCGCGCCAGTTGGGAATCGCGTTTTAAGAGGAGTCATCCCGAATTTTGCATTCGGTTGCAGCTTAGGGTGTGGGCGGCCTCCCCTAACCCCTCCGAAGGAGGGGAACCGTGTGAGCAAGGGTAAGGAAAAGCATTGAAATGATGATTTCATTACCTTCACTCGTTGCTGGGGCTGTCTCAAAAGATCGTTCTTTGCTTCCGGCGTGAAATTTTATTTTCTTTTTTCAATTCTTTTAAAAAATTGCAAAGCAATTTTTTAAAAGAATTTGAAAAGAAAAATGTATTTTCAACGCGCAGGGGGAAGAACGATCTTTGGATTCAATCCCTTGGGAGGCCAAAGAGGCAGCATTCAAAATTCGGGATGACTCCTATTTCATTACTTATTCGTTAATACCCGCCGTTTTGCAGAAGGTTGGAATTGGCGTCGACCTCCCGCTGAGGGATGGGGAACACCAGTTTGTCTGCATTGTAGGCCAGCGTTGCCACCGATTGCTTCAGGCGTTTCATATCGTGAATCTTAAAGCCTTCATGAGCCAGTTCGAGCCTGCGCTCCAGAAGGATCTGATTCAGCGTGACACTGTTTGCAGCGGGGAGCCCGGCCCGGGTATGCACCGTGTTATAATCCGCCAGCGGGGTGGCGCCGATAGCCGTCCCCAGGCGCTGGTTGCTCTCGGCCCGGATGAGGTACATTTCGGCCAGGCGAAGGATACCGACGTTGCCAAACTGGTTGTTCCACTTCCCGGAACGAATCGCGCCGTTGCCGTCAAAGAAGAACTTCAGGCGATCGTCGGCAGGATCGTAAAGGCTCAGGTGGCCTTCCAGGATCTCGATGTCTCCGTCGCGCCCCCCAAATTCGGGGATGGAGAAAAACGTATTCATGTTATTGATTCCGTCCTGCGTGGTTACCTGGATAGCAAAGATATCTTCGCTGGAATTTTCATCCCGGTTGAACACGTTGCCATAATCGGCCAGCAGTTGGAAATCGCCCGACTCGATCACCCGGTTGGCGGCATCCCGCGCTTTAGCATAATCGCCTTGCTGGAGATATATCCGGGCAAGGAGAGCCGCAGCAGCGCCTTTGTTGGCGCGCCATTCATTTTCGCTCGGCAGCAGGCTTTCCGCTTTCGTCAAATCCTGGATAACCTGAGCATATACCTCCGCTACGGTTTTGCGGGGCAGCTTGGATTCTTCCGAAATGCCGCGGGTGGGAGTCAGCACCAAAGGAACCCCCAATTGCGTATTCGCCTGGCCGGCCTCATACGGTTTGCCGTAAAAACGAACCAGTTCGAAAAAGCAGATCGCCCGGATAAACAAGGCCTCCCCTTCCACGCTGGCTTTGTCGTCTTCCACAACGACGCCTAACCCGGTGAGCACATTATTCGCCCTGTTAATTGCGGTGTATGCATCCAGCCACAACTCCTGGGCATCCAAATTGCCAATCGTCATTTGCTTATTAGCAATCTCCCGGGGGCCTGCAAATGTGCCTACCCAGACGATCTCTCCATCGCCGCCAAGCAATTCCGAATTCCGCAAGGCATTTCCCCCAAGCACGTCGCCGTTCCCAAGGCCGTCATAAGCGCCGGTCAGAACGGCTTTGACGTTGTTATCGCTATCCAGGGCCAGATCTTCGCTGATGCTCTGGTAGGGCTCCAGGTTGAGTTCCTCGTCGCAGGCGCTAACGCCTAACGCTGCCACGACAAGAAAAATATACAACAGATAATTTTTCATTTTTTATGTTTTTTAAAAGTAAACGAAAGGATCAAAGAGCAAATGTCAACCCATTTTGAATCGTTGAACTTTGAACCTTTGAACTTTTTAATTCGATCAGAATCCAATATTCAACCCGAACGTAATGGTTTTCGGTTGCGGGGCTGAATAAAAGTCGATGCCGGAAGCGATGTTATCCACAAAATCATCGGAAGAAACCTCGGGGTCCCAGCCTTCGTACTTGGTGAACGTCAGCAGGTTCTGGCCAAGGAGGTAGAGGCGCAAACGGGAAAGCCCTGCTTTCCGGATAATCGATTGCGGGAACTCATACCCAAAGTTCAGGGTGCGCAGGCGGACGTAGGAGCCCTCCGAGATGTAGCGGCTGCTTCTGTCCTGATCGCCGTTGCTGTATCCAAGACGCGGCTCGGGAATATCGGTGATATCGCCAGGCTTGTCCCAGTAGCGCATTTGATCTCTGGTTTGGTTGTCAAACCAGCAGGCATTACAAGACATATACCGGCCCCCCGAGTTATGGATTTTGTTGCCAAAAACGCCCTGGAAGGTAAAGTCCAGTGAGAATCCTTTGAACGTGAACGTGTTCGTCACCCCGGCGATCATATCCGGGATAGGGCTTCCCAGTACGACAAATTCGGCTTCGTTGAAATCGCTGGTGGTCTCACGCTCGCGTCCTTCGGCATTGACGTACCAGAGGGCATCCCCATTTGCGGGGTCGACTCCCGCGTACTCCGCGCCGTAGAAAACGCCAATCGGCTCGCCCACTTTGACGACGTTAATATCCGGGTTAATGATATCCTGGCCTTCGGCCAGAGCAACTACTTTATTGTTGTTCCATGCTACGTTCAGGCTGGTATTCCACTTAAATGCCCCCACCAGGTTGTTGGTGTTCAATACCACTTCGACGCCTTTGTTCTGAATTTCCCCTACGTTTTGAGTCTGGGTGCGGAAACCGGAAGTGCCCGGAACCGGCACATTGAGCAGCAGGTCGGTGGTGTTTTTAACATAGTAGTCGATTTCCCCGTTCAGGCGGTTGTCGAAGAACCCGAAGTCGATCCCGGCATCGATCTGGGCCGTTTTTTCCCACTCGAGGTCCGGGTTGGGGATTTGGGATGGGACCAAGCCCGAAACGCCGTTATATCCTTCAGCGCCGTAAAGCCCCAGGTGGTCGAAGTTGCCGATTGCTGCGTTCCCTGTAATGCCATAGCTTGCGCGAAGTTTTAAGAAGCTCAGCACGGCGTTATCCTTCAGGAAAGCCTCCTCGGTAAGTACCCAACCTGCAGACACGGCAGGGAAGAACCCGTACCGGTTGTTTTTGCCAAAACGGGAAGACCCGTCTACGCGGCCGCTGACCGTCAGCAGGTACTTGCGTTCAAAATCGTAGGTAGCCCGGCCAAAATAGGAAAGGAAGGTAAATTCCGTTATGGAAGAAGAACCGGCAGCAATATCGGCAGCGCTGGCAATGGTCTTGAGGTCGTCGACGGGGAATTCCTGGCCGTCAACGGTGGTGCGGTCGGTCCGGGATTTCTGGAACTCGGTCCCTGCGGTCAGGGAAAGGTTGTGTTTGGCCGCAATTTGCTTGTCGTAGTTAACGAATGCCTTGGAAGTCCAGTTGGCAACCTGGCTGTACAGGGAGGTACCATAGCCATTGGTGGCATTCCCTCCGTCCGTTTTCTTTCCATAAAAGGCGTTGTCGCGCAGGGTATACACGTCGGCGCCTACTTCCGCGTTGAACAACAACCCTTCCAGCACCTGATAGCGCATATAGCCATTGGCCAGGGTACGGAAGGAGGTGACGTCTCTCTGGGCGTCTTCCTGATCGATCAAGCCGTTGTAGTAGGTGGTCACCGGGCGGTCGAACAATTGCCCGGGAGCATATCCGCGAATCGTTTCATTGGTATTATTGCGGGTTGGGGTCAGGGGCGACATCGCCGTGAGCTGCAAGGGGGTGGAGAAGGCGTTGTCCCCGGAAACCTGATCGGTAAAGGTTCTGGCCAGACTCATGTTGATCCCGAAATTGACTTTATCGGAAGCTTTTTGATCCAAATTCAAACGGGCGCTCATGCGCTCGAATCCGTTTCCAATCAGAATCCCCTCCTGGTTGCTCCAGGCGGCGCTGGTAAAGAAGCGCGTCCTGTCTGTTCCTCCTGAGGCGGACAAGGAAGCCTGGTTCGTCACGGCATCCTGAAAGGCTTCCTCCTGCCAGTCGGTATTGATGAGTTTGTTCTTCCAGTTGTTCGCATCGTATGCAGAATACCGGGTAAAGCGGCCTTCCACAAATGCGATATTATCGTCGATGGCTTCCTGTTCATTGTCGTAATACCCGAGGCGGAACTCGTACTTTCCGGAGCCAACGGCAGCGCGGTTAAACAGCTCGAGGTACTCGTCGGTATTGAGGAATTCGCGTTTGCCGGTAGGCGTGCTGAAACCGGTTTGGAAATTAGCTTCCACTCTGGTTTTCCCTTGTTTCCCTTTCTTGGTCGTGATCAGCACCACCCCATTCGCGGCCCGGGAGCCGTAAATAGCGCCGGCGGAGGCGTCCTTGAGGATTTCGATCGATTCCACGTCGTTGAAGTTCAGGTCGGCCAGCGGGTTGAGCGCGGCGCCGGAGTTGTTCTGTGACTCGGTCGTCACCGGAATCCCGTCAATGACGTACAGCGGCTGGTTGCTGGCCGTGATGGAGGAAGCGCCCCGAATGCGCACGCGCACGGCGCCGCCCGGTTTGCCGTTCACCGCTTCGACGAATACCCCCGAGGTGCGGCCCTGAAGCGCTTGTTCTACGCTGGGCACCGGAAGGTTCTCGATCTTGTCTCCGCCTAGCTTGGCGATATTACCGGTCAGAGTAGACTTGATCTGGGTGCCATACCCAACCACCACAATCTCGGAAAGCTGAGTGACGGACTCTTCCAGCGCCGCGTCGACGACGTTGCTTGCGCCCAATCCGACTTCTTTCGAAGCGTAACCGGTATAACTGAATACCAGGGTTGTAACTCCCGCAGGGATTTGCAGCGAGTAAGTTCCATCGACGTCCGTGACGGTTCCCACCGTCGTTCCTTTAGCAAACACGCTGGCGCCAATCAGGGATTCACCCCCGACGTCCGTAACGGTTCCCGTAATAATCCTCTGGGCCCAGGCATTTCCCATAACGGTAAATACAAGCGCAAAGAGGAGGAGCATTTTTCTCATGATCAAAATGTGTTTAGTGAGTGAAAATAAATAGCAACAACTTTCGGCAGGAGGCGAAGTTCAGGCTCCTGTAAGAATCCAATTTTTTTTATAGACGGCAAGGTGATATTAGGGAAAGTGTTCACGCCGCCAGGCGTTCGAGGGTTGTTTGAACCCGACTGATTACATCGATTTTTTGTTATAGAATTCCAATACGCGAATCAGATCCGCGTCGGTTTTCAGGGAGATCTCGTTATCGTCCATGAATTTTTCTACCGCCGAAGCGCGTTTTCTCAGCAATTCCAGCAATTCTTTTTTATTTCTTGCTTTGAAGGGAATCAACGTGCGCTGAGCGTCCGCGTACATATAGACCGGCTGCTTATAATAATAGGCGTTTTTATCGCCGGAAGCCAGCGCCGGGCTATAATTCGGTTTGCGCAGTTTAAGCTCGGAAAACTTCACCACTTCCACCTCACCGGAAGAAAGTACTTCTACGAATCCGAAGACTTTCTCCGGCATACCGGCGTATTCCCGGGTATTAACCAGTGTGGTTGGATGCGTGGCGCCCTTGCGTTGGTAGGTTATTTTGCGGATGGCCCGGGGTTCAACCCCTTTGATAAACTCGCCGATGACGAACTCGACCACGTGTTCCCGCAAATCGATTCGCAGCTGGTAGCCAGAAATCGAGTCGGAAGCATTGGGGTCGTACCCTTTTACTACCTCCGGGTAGAAGAAAACAGTGGACGTGTGGAAAGCGGAATCCAGATAAATATCGCCAAGAAGCCGGCCGGGTTCTTCGGCAATGCCGTACATAATCCGGGTGGAACTTGGACTAAAGGCGCTGTAGTTGAAATTGTCTTTTGTGCTCTGAACCAGGTTTTTCTCTTTTTGCCCCAGCAAACTCCAACTTCCCAATGCCATAAAGGCGAACAGAAACAAGATCTTTTGTTGCATGACTCTGGAAATTAAGCAATCGGGTAAAGTTAGTTTTTTTTCTTTTTTAAGCGCCCAGTCCCTGGTGCTGAGCCAGCGAAAATACAAAAATGACTTTCCCATGACAAAACTAAATCAACCCCCTATTCTGAAACAACGATCAACAGGCGCGCTTCGCTGCCCAGCGGCATAAAGGCCGGAGCTAGACCTTAAAAACGCACCCGATGGCTTTAGTCCGGGGCATAGCGATCGGTTTGCCGGCGAGGTAAGCATCCAGGGCGTTTTTGAGGTAGTGTTCCGTCACCACCGTCCGGTATTTGCCCAAACCCACAAACCAATCGTTTACGCTGCCCCGGTATTGTACATCGCCTTTGGGGTCGATCAGGAAAATTTCCGGCGTCACATCGGTTTTCAACTGGCGGATAAGCCGGTGTTTTGGATCGATTGCCATGGGGAAACGAAGCAGATACTCCTCCAGAAAAGGACGGATCAGGGTCGTGTCCTCCCATTTGGTAAAAACCCCAAGAAAAGCCACCTGGGGGTAGGCATCTGCCAGTTCCTGAAATACGCCGGCCGCTTTCTGGCAGATCGGGCATTCCGTGCCGATCGTCACAACCACCATGGGCCGGCCCTGGCTCCATTCGGATAAGGCCTTCTTTTTTCCGGAACCGAATGCTACCACCGCCGGTTTTTCAAGGTTGATATGCTGGGTGAACACAGGCACGCTCAAGCAAAGAAGTGCCGCCAGGATAACCGTCCGCATCATTTTTCTTTTAAGGCTTGATAAAGATTCAGGTTCTCATCCCCTTCCTCGTAGTCAATGTATTCAAAGATCAGGTTCATCATTTCGTCAAACGTCCCCCAGCCCGTTGTGGCTGGTCTGGGCGGGAAGTAGGGGTTACGGGGGTTATTGGTGGTATTGTCGTACACCGCTTCGGCGTAAACGACGGAGCCTTTCGGGAGTTTCACCAGTTGGTCAAACTGGTACGTCATTTGCCAGTTAAAATTCCAGTCGTCGATTTGGATCAGGTTGATCACGTCGCCGTCGGGCGTAATCGCGAATGACCGGAAACTTTTACCAAGCAGGTGCATGTGCGGAAGGACGTTGATCAGGGAAAAGTCGGCAGGTACCAGAGGCGACCGCATATAGAAGGTAACCACTTCATTAGGCGGGATATAAAACGGCTGGTTACTGATCCAATGTTCATCCAGGATAAAGGTTTTTACCGGGCGGCGGGGCTTTTCCTTGGTCAGATAGAGCACAACCCTGGATTGATCGGTTTCCGGGGTAGTGGTTGGGGAATAGTGCATATTGAGTAAAATATCCGCATTTCGGGGCAGTTTTTTGGCAATGCCGTCGGGGTAAAGGGTCGGAAAATTTCCGGGCACCCAGCCATACCAGAAATAGCTGGCCAGCATCACGCCCAGGTTGGTAGCAGGAAGCACGGTATCGCTTACCAGGGCCCCGTCGTCGGGACGAAACACATGGGTCGTATCCACCATAAGCCGGGCATGATGGGCAATTTTCAGGTTGCCCGGCCGGAAATCGATCCCTTTCACATAAAACTCCTCCTCGGTATTGCTGGGCATTACGAAAAGGCGAAACTGCTCGGTACCATTCCCGGGGGTAGTAAACGGCTTGTTCATCGGGATGACCAGATCCGGCTTGGGGTAGGTAACAGGGGCTGCAATGGCAAGGTCTTTGGGTTCTTTCCCTTTTTTTGCTCCGCCCCTCACCCAGGCGGCGATGGTTTGGATTTCGGCCTCCGTGAGGATGCGTTCATTTCGGAAATGCCGGAATTCCGGATTGGCAAACCAGGGCGGCATATAGCGGGTTTCCGTCACCATTTGGATAAAAGAAGCCCTCCGCTGTACGTCCTCATACGTCTCCAGGGAAAATGGCGCCGCCTCCCCTACCCGGTGGCAGGCTATGCAGTTTTTCTCCAGTATAGGCCGGACGTGCTCGTAATAGGTAATCGGGCCCTGACTAAACAAGAAAAAAGGGCTGAAAAACAAGAGGCCAATAACCAATGCCTTGTGCGCTTTGATCTTCGACATGCCGTGTTATGTAGATTCCTGGTTCATAGCTGCTAAGATACCACTCCTCCGGACTTCGCACCCAGCCGGATTTTACCGGATTGAGGTGAATATACTCCAATTTTCATGCATCGATTAGCCCAATATGGGATCGCTGCGTTTAGGCCCCCTGGCCCCCTGAAGGGGGCTCCTCCACAAACTCGGGCTATTCTAATAACACTTCTGTGATTTTCTCCAAAACTAAGGATATATCTTCAATTACCTCTTCATTGGAGAAACGTATTTCCTTTATGCCCCTATTCCGAAGAAAATTCGTCCGCTTGGCATCATGCTGCATTTGGTTCTGGTTCAAATGATACCCGCCATCAACTTCAATGGCCAGCCTCTTTTGGTGACAATAAAAATCCAGAATGAATGGCCCCAAAGGATGTTGCCTTCTGAATTTCACCCCAAGTTTTTTATTTGCCAATGCGTTCCAAAGTTCTGCCTCGGCCATGGTAGGAGCATACCGCATTCGCCAGGCAAATTGAAACAACCTCCATGATGCGCCCTGAAACATGTTCGAACGGCTGGGGTCCTCCATAGGATTGGATTCTGGTTTTTCTGACTTAGCTTCTAGCTTATGCGGTCAACGGCTGCCTTGAAAAAGATCGTTGGGATCGAGTGTGATCCACCGCCTTTGAGCCCCCTGACCCCCTGAAGGGGGGACCATAGCTCTTTTCCACTTGTTAAAAGTATGGTTACCCCTTCAGCGCCAAGGTAGATTTGGCTGAATTGAAGACCATAGCTCTTTTCCTGCTGTTTTAAAGTATGGTTCCCCCTTCAGGGGGTCAGGGGGCTCAAACCCTTGCCCTTCCCCTTTTTTGATTTGGTACTTTCTGCTCATAAGAGGTTTAGTTTAGTGCAATTTATTTTAATAACAATATAATTGCAATTATTTTTGACTTGTTGAAAATTTTTGGAAAGGCAGGATCGAGGCTCCGCCTCGACCCCCCCCAAAACAACAAAGGCGCCCCGGAACCCCGGAGCGCCTTCGCTCAATATCAAAAAAAATCGATTACTTAACGCCCCATTCCTGTTTGCAGTTGGCGCCGGGGAATTCCAGGCAAACCGAATCCGACCAGGAGTCGAAGTAGCGGCCATCGGCAGTCGTGAACGCCCAGGTGATCTTGTACAAATCGTTGGTAGTGAAGCGGGCGGCAGCAGTGCGGCCTGGAGCAGCCGGGTTGCTGAACACACCTACTTTGCCCAACCCGTAATCGAACTGCGCATCCTTGAACAAGTCATACACCTGCTGCGGAGTGATGGTAAAGGTCGTAGGCTTGCGGTTGGCGGGCACATTGCTGCCTTCGACTAACACCACGCGCTTGGTGCCGTGGTTGGCGGTACGCGGGTTCTTTTCCGGGTCGATATACTTCTCGGAATAAGTAACAAAAACCTCGATTTTGGTTACGGTGTTCTTGCTGTCGATAGAAATCCACTGCAGGTCAAACTTGACCCCGGTAGCCATATCGCTTACCGCGTAGTTCTTGGCAGAACCAGCAGCAAAAGCAGCCAAGCCGTGAACCGCTGTCTCCGGTTCTACATACGGATTCAAATCCGGGTCTTCGCAGGAACTGAACGTTGTCAGAATGCCTGCAGCCAGAAAGTATAAGAAGAGTTTTATTTTGTTCATTTTGCGTTCCGTTTTTTTAAGTTGGAAAGGTGGTCTGAAGGATTAGGGAGCAGGGAGCAGGGATTAGGGAGCAGGGAGCAGGGGGTCTTTGAATATTTTCTATTACTGCTCCCTATTCTCTGCTCCCTGCTCCCTATTATCCCTGCTCCCTTAAAAAATTATTTATCCCAAAAAATCGCATCGCGGTCGTAAACGACATCCTTGAATTGGGAAGCATTTGGATTCAAGGTCAGCTCTTCCTGCGGATAAGGTAAGCGCAGTGGGAACTTACGCGGAGCGAAGATCGGGTCCTGAATCGTGTTGGGCAAGCCCGTGCGACGGAAAGCGTTGTAGGAATCGATCCCTGCGCCCCAACTGGAGAACCAGAGTTGCTTCAACACGACGTTCAACTTGGCCGTATTGGTAGAAGCCCCGTCAAAACGGGCAAGCCAGCTAGCCACGTATGCATCCGTATTCAACACGCGGCCATCGGGCAACGTAATCGGAGGAGCTACGGCGTTGGCATCCGTTCTGCGTCCAAAGTCAACTACCTTTTTGATATGGTCGCGGATGGCTTTTTCAAACAACGCGCGGGCATCGCCGGCCACGCCAAGGGCGAGGATAGCTTCCATTTGGTAGTACAACGCATTGACACTGGTGATCATCGGCTGAATCCCTCCTCCAGGCGCCTGATTTGCTTTCGGAACAGCCGTGGAAGTAACATCATAATAGCCTCCAGCAGGGTACACCCCTGGGACCGTGCGCAAATCGCCATCCAAAGGAACGCCAGAGGGATCTCCCCGATCGCGGCCAAAAAATCCGGCCATATAAGTCTTTGCTGCAGCGGTATAAGGAATATTCTTGTTTGTATATAAGCGCTCTTCAACTACCGGGCTCAGCGGGAAATACCCAATCGAGCAACTTGCCTGCGAACAAGGCGTGGTGTTGCGTTGAGAAGGATCGTCTTGGTTCAGTACGTTACTCTGTATCCGGCGGAAATAATAGGGTGCCCGAGGGTCGCCATCTTCCAGCATCTCCAGCATGATCTGGTGGAGGATATACGTAAACCCGTTCGTGCCGGAAGTATACGTAGACTGATACCAGGGATGCCGGTTATCCGGGGTAACCACTTTACTGTACGGGAAAATAAAATCGTCGGCGTCTGCAGCGATCAGTTTGCCTCCACTGATCAGCGCCTCAATCTCTGATTTAGATTTTGCCGCATCGACCAGGCGGGTATTCAGATACAGACGCAGTTTGAGGGTACGGCCAAACTTTTCCCACCTGGCCGCGCTTCCCCCATAAATAACGTCTCCGCTAACCGCAACAGGAACCCGGGTGTTCGTTACGTTGGCGATCCCCTGGTCAATCAGTTTCAAGCATTCGGCATAAATGGCCTGATCGTCGTCAAATTTCGGGTTCTTGATGGCGCCAGTTGGATCGTCGCCCCTCAGTGCTTCCGAGTAAGGAATATCGCCGAAGAAATCCACCATGTTGGAAACGATATACGCTTTCAGCAACTGGGCGATACCCAGGTACTGAGGGCTGCCCGTAGCGCCGGAGTTGGTGGCAATAATCCCTTCCAGATCCTTGAGAATGGAGGAATACGCCGTGCGCCAGCGTCCGTTGAACGCACTTTGGCTGATTTGCCAGCTATCGAAGCTGCATATAATGCCCATAAAGCCCTGTGCATTATCGCTGTAGGCATTGATTTGATAAGCCAATTCCCGCTGCGCGTTGGTGAGCAACAAGTTTGGCGTAGTGGTCTGAGGGTTGTTGGGATCGACGTTGATATCCAGGTCGAACATATCCCCGCAACTGCTCAGCATAAATACCAGGGCAAAAGCCCAAAGCAGTTTGAATTTATATTTCATTTCGAATATGCTTTATTAATCATGAAAATGGAAAGCACTTATCAGCCCGGCAGGAAAGACTTGCGGGTAGGCTGCAAGTCTTCCATTCGGCTGAAAAAACGCTTACTTCATAACATCTAAAATAATTTCCACCTGCACTCGAATTAGAAAGAAACCGAAAGGTTCACCCCATAACGGCGGGTAGTTGGATAGCCTCCATATTCAATACCCTGAACGTTGGAGTTAGCGCCTTCCGCCAATACCTCCGGGTCTTGGTTTACGCCTGCCAGAATGTTAGGTGTTCGCCACCAAAGGTTACGGCCGGATACGGAGATCCGTGCAGAGCCAAACGGCGTCTTCGCTAACAACTTCTTCGGGAAGGAATAAGCCAGGGAAACCTCGCGCAAACGGACCGTGGTCACGTCGTATACGTTGGTTTCATCCGGACCGTAAACCCCAAAACCGTCGGAGAAGTGATAGTCGAAAGCGGAAATTGCCGTGGTGTTGCGAATGTAGTTGCCATTTTCATCCGTAACCGCTTCAAACGTTTGAGGACTACCATACACCCCGGGGATAACCCGCAGGGGTTCGCGGTCTTCTGTTTGAGGCAATTGTCCGCGGAGCAGCAAAGCGCCTGCCGTCGTCAGGTACATATCGCCCCCTTGACGCCAATCGATCAGCGCATTCAAGGAGAAGCCTTTGAAGTTGAATTCGTTGATTAACCCGAGGAGGAAATCTGGGTTTGGATCGCCAATGACTTCCAGGCTCGGCAAGCTGAGAATTTTGCCCAACGTCTTATCGATCAGGATGTCGCCTTCGGGAGTCCGGGCAATTTTTGTTCCAAAAAGCTGGCCGTAAGGATTACCGGTGCGGTGGATAACCCCCCCGCCTCCGTCGGTTAAACCGCCAATAACAATATCGCCCCCTTCGCCGGCGTCAACGATCAACGACCGGATACGGGTAAAGTTTACCGTGGTATTCCATTCAAACCCATTGGCCAGTTTAACCGGCACCAAATTCAAAGACACTTCGATCCCCTTGTTTTCGACTTCCCCTGCGTTTACCACGGCAGAGTTAAAGCCGGAAGAGCCCGGAACGTCCGTTGCAGTGATCTGGTCCGTGGAATTCCGCTTGAACCAGGTGAAGTCGAGGCCAATGCGGTTGCGCAAAAAGCGCAAGTCGGCGCCAAATTCCAACTCGGTAGTTAATTCATTCACCAGAATGGCATTCCCTAATCGATTACCCAAAGTAGCGCGGTTAAAAATAGATCCGCCCGCAGTAGTAAACGGCGCGCTCAGGAAATAAGGAGTAGTCGTAGAATAGGCAGGCGCTTCATTACCTACCTGGGTCCAGGCAGCGCGAATCTTGGCAAAGCCCAGCAGGTTGCTGGTCAGGCCCAAAGCATCCGTCAATACAAACGAAGCGTTCACGCCAGGATAGAAAAAGCTGCGGTTTGCTGCCGGAAGCGTAGAGGACCAGTCATTCCGGGCAGTAATCCCCAGGTACAAGTAGTCTTTATACCCCAACTGCAAATCGCCATAAGCGGCGTAGAAACGCTGCTTGGTGTTGGTTTCGTTGCTGAGCTGAACAGCGGTTGCATCCGTATTCAGCAGGGTAGATGTAATAACCTGGTCGCCGACAACATAACGCGAACGGCGTTCGCGCTGGTTCCAGTTAAACCCGCCGATAAGGCGGAAATCAATATCCTCGCTGATATCTTTGGTGATCGTCGCCAGGTAGTTGAGGTCGATCTCGGAGTTAGTGATGTCGTTGGTCCAGATTTCGCCATCGGCATCAGCAACACCGCCCGGGCGCTCGATGCTCTTTTGCCCATCGGAGTAGGTGTTGATCCCCCCACGCGCCATAAAATTCAACCAGGGCAGCACGTCGTAACTCAGCGTCATGTTCCCGTATACCCGGTTCACGTTGCTGGAGTAGCGGTTGTATTTGGTCAGCCAGCGCGGGTCGTCCAAAGCCCGGTAGAACACGTTGTCTCCCGTCGTTGGGTTTTCAAACGGATAGGGAATCCCTTCCGGGTTGGTCTCCATCAGGTCGAAGTTCCGCGGAAGGAAGAACAGACGGGTAAAGATCGACCCGTCGGAAGTACTAAAGCTATTGCCACCAAAGATGGAGCCAGCCGTAGGAGGCGTTGCCTGGGTGGTATTTACATAGGTCACGTTTCCGTTCAACAGAAGGCCGTTGCTCAGTTTGGCATTACCGCCAAAACTCAACGACGTACGGCCGGCTTCGGAATTCGGCACGATCCCTTCGTTGTTCATGCGGGAAACCACAGCGTTAATAGAAGCTTCCGGGCCGCCGGCGCTGATGTTCAGCGAGTTTTCGAAAAGCTGCCCATCCTGGAAGAAGGGCTCCACGATGTCGTAGGCGCGGTAAGGAACCGGAATAGCGCGGAGAACGCTGGGGTTACCCGGCGTAGGCTCCATCAACTCGGGAAATACGCTTGGGAAACGAGAGCCTGCAAAACCGCCGGAAACCAACGGGTGCGGCACGGTGCCTTCCGGGTAGCCGGGAGTGATGACTTTGGAATAATTGGTGCCGTAGGTAGCGTTCAGGCGGTCGACGTGCTCGGCGAAGGGGCTACCCCAGTTGCCGATAAACCCGCCATTGTACACCTGGTTGGAACCCTGTCCGTAAACGTTCTGGTACTCCGGAACACCCGAGATCTGCTCGAGCTGGAAGGAGGAGTTGTAGGTAACTTCCAAACCTTTGCGGGCACTGCGCGTGCCGGTCTTGGTGGTAATCACCACCACGCCGTTGGTGGCACGGGAGCCGTAAAGCGCTGCCGCAGCGGCGCCTTTGAGGATGGTCATCGACTCGATGTTGTTCGGATCGATGTCGAATGCCCGGCTGGACGTCTGGTTACCGGAAGCAGCGTCGCGGGTAGCGTTGGTGGAGTTGTCGAATGGAACGCCGTCGACGACGAACAGCGGCTGGGTGTTCCCGGTAAGGGAGGAGAATCCGCGGATGTTGATCTTGGTCGACTGGCCAGGGCCTCCGCCCGCGCCGGAAATGGAAACGCCCGGCACTTTACCGGCTACCGCCCGCACCGGATCGACTTCCGATTTCTGGAGGAGATCGTCGCCTGCCAGGTTGGTCACCGCGTAGCCCATCGCTTTGGTGCTACGCTCGATCCCGATGGCGGTAACTAAAACCTCGGAGAGCTGTTCGGCGCTTTCTTCCAGCGTCATGTCGATCACGTTGGAAGCGGAGGTAATGACCTCCTTGGTAATGTACCCGGTGTAAGAGAATATCAAGGTAACTTCGCCACCCGGAACGTTGATGCTGTACGTCCCGTCGAGGTCGGTAACCGCACCGGTAGAAGTACCCTTCACCAGGATACTGGCGCCGATCAACGGCTCGCCTGCTTCATCAGACACCGTACCTGTAATGGTTCTCTGGGCCATAGCAGCCACAAATGAGAACATCACCAGCACGGATGCTAGTAAGTGTTTTTTCATACTAATCCCAAATTTAGATTAAGTGATCAAATCAAGTTGAAGACGAAAATAAATGTTTGTATCAAATCTGCAATAACTTTTTCTTAAAAAAATGTTATCGCTGGAATTTTCCACTTAAACGAATGGCTTTGACCAAACGCTGCTTGAGGGTTTGGGGCGTTTAGGCATTAATATTGGGTCAATTCAGTTGAGCCTTTTTTGAGGGTAAGTCCTTAGCCCCATATCAATTGAGAACAGGTCTTAGGGACTGATTGAATTGAGTTTGTCTCGGACAAGTCCCAAGCTAATCCTGAAGCCAGGAGCAGACGGCAGGCTTTGATTGCTGCCTCAAATGTGGAACGGCAGGCTAGCGTGGGGGCCGCAGGCATCTGAGGCAGTTTCCCCTACAAGCGAAAGCTCCAGTTCAATATGGCAGCGGGAGGTGCCGTTTAGCGGTACTACTCAGCTTGGACTACAAATTACCGGTCAGGAAGATTAACAATATCCATTCATTTTTAAATAGTTACATTTGAAAAAAATGCAACAGTTCAAGCAGATCGTATGCCGGTATTGCGAAAGCGCGGATTTAGTCAAAAATGGGCACGCACTTAATGGGCCTCAACGCTACCGTTGTAATCAATGCCGCAAGAGCTTTTTGCTTGATTATGCCTACAATGCATGGGACCCTGGAGTTAAGGAGCAAATAGACGAACAAACCCGGAATGGTAGCGGCGTTCGGGATGTTGGCCGCAACCTGAAAATTGCCAAAGGTACCGTAATGGCCCATTTGAAAAAAAAGAAGCCCAACAAGTGAATCCGTTCGCATTAGACCAAACGGAAGCGGCCCAATTAGAATGCTTAGAGGTAGATGAATTTTCTCTGCCGGGTGGAATGAATTTTGGCCTTTTGTGGGGTGCAAATCCAATATCTTGTGGACCTGGAATGCACTGGAAAAGCGAAGCGGCATCGTTTTGGCCTGGGAAAACGAACGGCGTTCCGATGAAGCATTGAATGGAACGAAATCACCCCCTGGCCTCGGAGAGGCCCAACGTTTGTAGTAGTAGTAGTAGTAGCCATTGCACGGAACGGAATCACCCCCGGCCTCGGAGAGGCCCAACGTTGGTAGCACCGCATGAAGCCAAACACACACCCCCCGGCCCCGCAGAGGCCAATCCTGGCGCGAGGCTCCCGCCCAATGCTGTCTGGAACCTTCTAACAAGAGTTTAGCGTTGCTAGAAGCCTTGGGTTTCCTTGGCATAGTTCAATAATGGTTTCCAGGAAATCGGCTTCTAAATCATTGATGAAAAGCAACTTAGCCATTTTATACCCTTCAATCCGATTCACCTGCCGGTAGATATATATCAACATGGCTGTAATCAAGGTCGTGTACAAGACTGCTTGAATCCCATTTTCATTTCTGGATAAGAAGTGCTTAAAGTTCATTTCTTGTTTCAAGAACTTGAAAAACACTTCAATTTTCCACCGTTGCTTGTAGACCTCTGTCACTTCAGCCGCGCTAAGACCGAACATATTGGTCAGGAAATACATTTTCTGACCCGTACGTAGACTATCGGCTACGATCATGCGGAAAGTCTGTTTTGTCTTTTGACTAGCTGCATCATACAAGTAAACCTCATCGTCTTGGTGTATTTGCAGCGTGTCGGTGCAAATGAATTCGGATGGCTCAATTTTTGTTACACAATTGACTTTCAGGTGCTTGGGGCCATTTTTAGTGCCATTTTTTAGCCTCGTTACGAACTGAATATGATGCTCGCTAAACTCATCATATGTTTTTCGTTTGGCTAATCCCCGGTCAAAAACAGCAATATCCTTCGATGACAAACTCGTATTTCTAATGATTTCTCCCAATGCGTTATCCTCAGACAAATCCTCTTGCTGATTGAAAAACAAGGCATTATTCACATTCAGCCCATCAAAGCCAACCGTGAATTTTATCTCCAACTTATCCGAATCGTTGGATTTGGACCGATTGACCCCATTGCGTATTCCTTGCGTTTTAAGCAACTTGGACGATAACGCCACCAAGGTCGAATCAAAGCGTACTACTTTATAAGACGCGATCTGTTCAGGGGTATAATGTTGGCTCATCTGTTGACTCACCCAGTCGAAGATAGCCTTGAAGTAGCTCACTTTTATATGTCCCAAGCGTTCTGCCAAAGAACTATGATCTGTTTCGAAATCTTGCGGAACGGTAGCGAAGTGCTTAAAATAAGGCCTGTCAATCAAGGTTTCAAGTATTCTCAAAGACAGCTCTTTGCCAGATAAAAGCCCATAAATCAACAACTTGAAAATCCTCTCACCGTACAACTTCTTCACTTGATAGTCCACTTGGTGTTCTTGCGCCAATTGCTCAAGGAACTCCGCGGGTATCAAATTGATCAAGCCTTTTGCCGTAATATTCTTTGTTCTCATTCGTTAAAAATAAGACTTATTCGGCTACTTTCTCAGGTTCCAGACAGCATTGGGCGCCTGCCTCGTGCCCCGTACCTTGGAGAGGCTCCGCCTCGGCCAAAGCTGGCCCCCTTGAAGCCTTACGCCTTGCGCCTTTTGCCTTCCCCCCTCATCGCCTTTCCAGCATTTCCCCCAACGTCCGGCTGTCCACATTTTTTGCGGCGATCCGGCCGTCCGGGCCAATGAGGAAGTTGAAGGGGATGCTGTCGATCTTATAGGTGAGGGGAGATTTCCCCGACCAGCCTTTCAGGTCGGCAACGACCGGCCAGAGGAATTGGGCGGATTGGAATTTACTGCACCCGGCTCAACTCATTGAACAGCATCCCTAGCTTTTGCTCATCGGGCTTTTTGTTGCCCGGAAGATACGTCTGGATCAAATCCTGATATTCCGGATATAGGGCCAGCAGCTCTTTTTTGCCTAAATGCTTAAAGGAATGCACCCCTTTGTCCTCGTCGACGACGTAGTACGTTACATTGGTTTGATAATCCGGAGTATAATCCCCGTTAAAATTCCGGGCGTAATCGTTTTTATTCACGGGGATCAGCTTGGCCACGCGATACTTGAGCAAAACGGTTTTCAGCATCGGGTTTCCCCCCAACACCTGATAGAAGGTCTTATTTTTGGGGTCCAGGAAGATACTTTTTACAAACCGGACGGAGTCCAGCCCATTGAACAGGACGAACGTCTTCACGCTGCTTTCCTCCACGACCACGGTAAGGCCTTCGTCGTCTTTTAACACATACAGATCGTTGTGTTCGTAATCGAAATTGAAGGAATACCCCTCCTTAATCAGCTCGTCTCCGCGGGAGATCGCCCAACCTTTCCCCCAATTAGTCAGTTCAAAACGGTCTTTGCCTCCCAGTTGAGCAAATACATTGGGGCCGGTCTTGGGGTTCGTAGGCGAGTTGGCGGCAATTATAAAATCGCGGAATGCCTGGGCTTGCGAAAAGGCTGCCGGAACAAACAAACCATTTAATAATACGATGAACAACCATTTGCTTTTCATAAGGAGCTTGTTTATGCAATTGAACAGAAAAATACAGAATTGTCCTTACCTATTCAACTGAACAACCCGTCAAAATTATCTGCTTTGACCTATATTTTTTTAACCCGCGATGATCCCGTCGCAACAAGTCTAATCGTTGCTTTTACCACACAAACGAAAAAAACCTCCTTGCTGCGCTATGAAAGCTACTTCAGAATTGGCTTAAAACTGAAAAAACAAAAAAAACAGGGCTTGGAAGTTTTCCAAGCCCTGCACGGTATTAAAATTTTGTCAAAAGCAAGTTCACTTATGGCCTTGCCCCCTTATACTTCATCGTCCAGTCAAAATACACCCGGATATGCGGGGCATCGGGAACGGACGCAGGCTGATGCATAAAGAATTTCACTTTAATCGTCTTTGTAGCAGGGTCGTACATGTTTTCCCCACTCGGGTCTAATGAACCATAACGGCCATTCCCGGCGGGCTGGCCGTAATGATTGATGACGGATTTTATTTTGTTTGTGGCAGGATCGAATTCAAAAATAGGAGCAAAACTTCCATAACCGGATAAGGAAGCCCCACTTCGAATCGGGACGAAAAAATCTTCCCAAACATCCGGATCGAATCCATCTACCGTGCCCGGGCCTAAGGTAATCAGGTCATAGTTCATCGGGAAATAGCCGGTAAGGCTTGCGCTGGCGACATCACGCATAGTTCCCGTAACCTCATACCTTCCATCGTATTTGTTCTTCAGGGCGATCGGGAAGATCATCCTTCTGAAGTTGCTGGCAATGTTTTCGGAACCTGCATCTTTGATTCGGAACGCAACCATGCTCGATTTGGATAAATCCACCTTGGTTGAAAGCAGCTTGACCGAAATTTTAGCTTCGCGTTGCCCGGCAGGAATTACGACTGAAAAAGGGCTTGGAAGTTGAAGCGCATCCGCATTTAACGCGACGTACTCCGTTCCAAATTTTGCATTGTACTCAGAAATAGCCGCAGGGTCCAATTCAAAGTTAACCGTAAGGTCGCGATCCAGCTTGTTTTCCCAAGAAACCCGAACATATAAATCCAAGTCTGATGGAGTCGTTGAAACCTCCAGCGTGAGCGGAGCGATCGCATTGACCGATGGCCAGTTGGCATTGGGGATCGTAATGATCGGATCGATGGAGGTATAATCCGTAATGGGATCGTCCTCCAAGCAGGAGTTAAAGGACAATGCCAGGAAAGTGAATAATACTATTTTAAATAAGTTTTTCATTCTTAAGCTTTTTTATTCGATTTAATGAATCGATTAGTTCATCCACCAGATCTTGGAGGTAAACTGGCTGATGGTCCCATTGGCTACGACGTTTTCTTCGTTGAGGTCGTATTCGCGTTGGGGATAGAGGAACCGAACAGGAATTACGGGACTGGTACGGGACGTGTTAATGGAAAGGGGAACGGCAGGGTATGCCCCATTTCTGCGGTAATCCGTCCAGGTCTCCAGTGGTAGCGTGCCGTTCAGGGCCATATACTTCTGAAACAACACCACCTTCAGCTTGTCGGTTGCGTCGGTGTAGCTCACATTGACGTTGTTCAACTCATCCTCCTGAGCGTACCAGGTATCGAAAGCAGCATCGGCAGCAGACTGGCTTTTCCCTACATTTAACCAACGGAAGGATTCCTTTACTGCCGCTTTGTAAGCCGCTTCCTTATCGCCAGCCAGCCAACCGCGCTGAATCGCTTCGGCTTGAAGGAACATCGATTCAACCGAGGTCAAAATCCATGCAGTCATATTGTATCCTTTTGCCAAACCAAAAGAAGAAGCGGTTACCGGACCTGCTTCAGAACTACCTCCAATCTGAGAAACGAAGTTTCCGCCCTGATGCTTATAGGTTGTGTTGTCGATTGCGCGACCATACTCATTCCCGCGATACTCAATAGGGGCTATAGTCGGGAATGGTACTGCCGCTCCAGCGGGAAGAGGCGATACTATAGGCTTGTAAAAATAACCAAGGCGAGGATCTCTATCTCCCTTCAATTCGTCCATCGCGAATTTATTCGCGCGGTAGAATGTGGTTGCCTGCGTGCCGACCAAGGTAAAGGCAAAGTTTGCATAAAAAGCATTCGGCTTATCGGCCGTAAAGCCGGGATTGACGGCTGCGTCTTGTCCGGAACCCAGAAAGCCCGAGCCTTGGCTGACGATCTTGGCAATCTCGGCAGTGATGTAGCTTTGGCGGTCGGCGCGCGCAGATTGGTGTATGAGCAGGCGGAGCTTCAATGTGTTGACGAACTTCATCCACAAATCCACGTTTCCACCAAACATAACGTCAACCGAGTTGGTTGCAGGGGCAATGGTTCCGGCAGCTTTTAATTTTTGAAAAAGAGCCATGGCATTGTCCAGTTCCTTCATCGATTCTTCATAAACAAACTTGCCGTCGTCGTATTTCGGACGAACAAATTCCAATCCCTTTAAAGCCTCCGTGTAAGGAACGTTATTGTAAATGTCAACCAGCGCAGTAAACCCATGGGCTTTCATGGTCTTGGCGATCGCTAAATAGAAATCGGTTCCGGTTTCAGCCGCTTTCCCCTCTGCGAAGTTGTAATCGTTGAGATTATCCATGATGCCGGAAAACAAGCCCGCGTTAAAATTGGAAGAAATGTTGTACGATTCCTCCTCCGTACCAGGAGCAAAGTCGCCGCCCGGGCACCAATATCCAAGCCAAAAATTTAACGTGCGAAAGCTCGTATTCGAAAACCGGGTTGCCGTATTTAACATCGCTTGAGGAAGCACCAAATCTGCAGTAATGTTCCCCTCCACCGCGGTGTTCGGGCTACTATTGATATCGAAGAAGTCCTCGTTACAGGAACTCAAGACCCCGATAAGGAGAACAGTTAATAAAAATTTATATGATAGTTTCATAATTATCAGAGATTGTCGGATTAGAAAGTTAAGTTAAGATTGAAGCCGTATACCCGAGTTGGAGGACTTTGGGACAAGGTCGTTAAACCTACTGCGTTACCCGTAGTGTTGGAGAATTCAGGATCGGTCCATGAGTTGGTTTTCGGGCGGAACATCAACAGGTTACGGCCAACAAGAGAGATCGTGGCATCCTTAACAAATCGTCCAACCCCCAGGATTTTGGTGGGCACTTTGTAGCTCAACACCACTTCGCGCAGCTTCCAGAATGCAGCCGAGCTGTAATAGTTCGTCTGAGTGTTCCTCCAGGCGGCAGTTGAAAAGAAAGCGTATTGCGCATCCCTGATAACGATATCCGTGTTTTCGATATAGGTCTGACCCCCATCGTTGGAGTATACCGAATTCGGGAATACGAAGCGCTGGCGGCCGTTGATCGCACTGCTCGCGAGAACCCCGGGGAAGTCGGCATCTTGTCCGATCTGGTTAAAGATGTAATTTCCGCCCCGATACTCCGCAACAACGTGTAAGCCGAAGTTTTTGAACGAGAAGTCGGTATTGATCCCCACGATGTGTTGGGGGTTGGTGTTGCCAAAGATCGAGCTAACCGTGTTTGCCTGAGGAAAACCGCTCAACGGATCGACGATTACGCGCCCGTCGGAAGTCCGTTTCCAGTCTATTAATTTGTGCACAAATGCCGGGTAGCCGACGATGGCATAAGACGTGTTGCCGATACTCAACTCATCCAATCCTTCATAAATAGAAAGTACTTCGGAATTGTTGTAGGTATAGTTTGCCGAGAGCTCCCAGGAAAACCCGCTGGCCGTGCTGATCAGCGGAAGGAACTTGAGATCAAATTCCCAACCCCAGTTGTTGAACTCCGCGGCATTGAGTAATGCCGAAGTATACCCTGTAGCGTCGGAAATATTTACTGGAATTACCTGGTCGTTGTTGTTCTGGTGGTAGTAGGCTACATCCAGGAGCACATTGTTGTTAAACATGCCGAGTTCCGCGCCTACTTCCAGCGAATTGACGACCTCGGGACGGATCGCCGGGTTGTTGATGCTATTGTTTGCAGTAAAGCCGGGAATTGATCCGTAGGGGAATCCTCCTGCTTGAGAGAAGGTAGACTCCAAGGCATACACACCCACGTTTACGTTACCTGTTTGGGCATAGGCGCCTTTTAACTTAAGGGAATTCAAAACCTTTCCGGCGCCCAAAGCAGGCATTATATCGGTCAGGATCAAAGAACTGCTTACGCCTGGATAGAAGTAAGACCGCTCGCTAGCGGGCAGGCGGCTATCCCAGTCATTCCGGCCGGTGAATTCAATGAACGCGAAGTTTTTGTACCCCAGCGTAAAGCTCCCGAATACCGAAGAAAGCCGGCTTTTGGTAAAATAGGATGATGCCCCAGGTTCACCGGTGCGGTTGCCCACGTTAAACAGGGTAGGTATAACCAGGTTACCCCCAGAAACAGCACTTTCTTTATAATAGCTTTCCCGAAGAAGGTTCCCGAGCAACCCTTTCACGTTAAAGTTGCCGAAGTTATGGTCCGCCGTAGCAATCAACTCGTTGTTCAACCGGGAGGAGAAAGAGTTGCCATCCGCAACAGAGGCTTTTCGGTCTCCGCTGCTCGCAAAATAACGGTGGCTGACCGCATAGTCAGAGTAATCGATAAATCGATAGAAATTGTGGTAAAAATAAGAACTCAAGGAATATCCCAACCGGTTGGTAATGTTCAACCATTTGGTTGGCTTGAGGCCCACCACGACGTTTCCAAAGAAATCGTCGCTCCGGTTTTCGCTCCGATGGTTGTAAATCCGCTCGTAAGGGTTAAAATAGTATTCGTTGTAATAGTTGTCGTGATTTGACCAGTAATCGTTTTGGAAGTCTTTGTAGTTGGTCAGCGGAATATTGTTAGGCGTGTTTAAAACGTCCCAATACACATTAGCCCCCTCCGTAGTAACATCTCTGTTTTCCTGCGCATAGCCAAAATTCAAGCCGGCGTTGAAGATCCCCAGCGTTTTTCCGGCATTGAGGCGAATGGTCGTCCTGTTGGCTTCGTCCATGGGCATCGTTGCTTTTATGCCCACATTCTGAACGGAGAAAAAGAAATTGGACTTATCGTCCCCTGCATTCACGGAAACGTCGTTCTGAATGTTCGACCCAATATCCCAAAATTTGAATTTCTCGTCTTTGAGGAACTGATATGGAATTTCTTGAATCCGGCCATCTTCCGTCTCCTCTCCAATAGGCACAATACTCCCGTCGTATTCAGGTCCATAGGATTGGTTTTCCAGCGGGTCGTAGTTACCGACTCCGAATGAGTTAGTGGAGGAACCGGAACCAAAAAGTTTCTGGAATTCCGGCATAAAGGATACTTTCTCAAACAGGGTGGAGTTACCGATGGTAATTTGTGGCCGACTGCCAGCTCCTCCTTTCTTGGTGGACACCACGATTACCCCGTTTACGCCTTCCGGACCGTACAGGGCAGCGGCGTTGGCGCCTTTCAGTACGTTGACGCTCGCTACGTCGTTGGGGTTGATAGAGTTGATAAAGCCAAGCGCCATCGGAGTGCCGTCTACTACGAGCAGGGCTTGGTTATTCCCGGTCAATGAGCGAATCCCGCGCAACACGATCCGGGTATCGGAACCGATCCCGTTGTTGGTAGTGGAAACGTTCAAACCGGATACCTTGCCAACCAGACCGTTCTGTAGCTTCGTCACGCGAGCCTGGGTCAGGTCTTCTCCTTTGATCTGTGCAACGGAGAAGCCTACTTCCCGGGGCTGCTTCTGGATACCCAGGGCCGTTACAATAACTTCCTGGAGTACTTCGCCCTCTTCGAGCTGAATGTCAAAAATAGTTTGGTTTCCAACCTCAATCTCCTGAGACGTGTACCCGGTATAGCTCACGGTAATGGCCGTGGCGCCGGCAGGCAGATCGATAGAGAACGAACCATCCAAATCGGTAACCGCACCGACGGTGGTCCTGGTCACCAGAATACTGGCGCCGATCAGCGGCTCGCCTTTCTGGTCGGTCACTTTCCCGGTAATCGTCCTCTGAGCATTGGCGAACCCCAATGCCCCCAAGACTAGCAGGATGACTAGTGAGAGTTTTTTCATAAAAACCTGTTTTTGTTTGTTAAATAGTTGTATGTGAAAGTGCTTGTCGCCTTTTTTGTGTTTTCTTCTGTGGGTTAAAAATCAGATTCCAGGGAAGCGCTATTGCCGATTTTGCCTTCAGGCAATCAAAATCCGGCCATAACCCCAGACAAAGTTATTTTTTTCTGTTACAACACCCTACTATCCGGTGTAAAGAAAAAAAAGAAGTCATGGCCTGGGAATGATTTTTGTCATTGGAACAAACATGATTTCGCTCCTGGCGCGAGTATATCACACCCGCTACACCTTACTCAACACACGCGTCTGTCCTCCGCAGCCCGGAGCCCGTGGGGAACGCCGGCGAAGAAACTTTCCCCCTTTGCCCTCATCCCAACTGCCGCAAATACATCTGGATGGAATTCTTCAATCCATAATATAAGGCGTCGCAGATCAGGGCGTGGCCGATGGAGACTTCGAGCAACCCATGGACGTGGTCCTTGTAGTAACGCAGGTTATCGAGGTTGAGGTCGTGGCCTGCGTTAATCCCGAGGCCCAGATCGTTGGCCAGCCGGGCGCAGCGGGTATGGGCTTCTACTGCCGCAGCGGGATCGGCGGAAAACTGATGGGCGTATTTCCCGGTATAGAACTCGATCCGGTCGGCCCCCACCGCTTTAGCGCCTTCCACAAAGCGCTCTTCGGGATCGAGGAACAAAGACACCCGGATGCCTTTCTCGTGCAGACGGCCGATCACGTCCGTCAGAAAAGCGGCGTGAGCGATCGTATCCCAGCCCTGGTCGGAAGTTAGGGCATCGGGGCTGTCGGGCACCAGGGTGCATTGAGCCGGCGGATGGGCCATCACCAGATCCAGGAAACCTTCGGTTGGATTGCCCTCGATATTGAATTCGGTGGTCACCAGTTCCCGCAATACCGGCACGTCGCTGTAGCGGATATGCCGCTCGTCGGGCCTGGGGTGCACGGTAATGCCCTGGGCGCCAAAAGCCTCACAGTCGCGGGCTATCTGGGCCAGGTCCGGAAGGTTGCCGCCCCGGGAATTCCGGATCAGGGCCACTTTGTTGATGTTTACGCTGAGACGAGCCATGGGAAGACGGGTTACGGAGGGCAGTTACGAAGTTACGAAGTTGCGAAGTTGCGAAGTTGCGAGGTTGCGAAGTTGCGGCCCGTTCGCCGAACCACGAGGTTCGGCACCCGCAACCTCGTACCTCGCAACTTCGCACCTCAACCTCGTAACCTCGCACTCGTAACTTCGTAACTTCGCAACCTCGTAACTTCGCAACTTAAAAAAATGGAGCGCAACCCATTGGATTCTCTTGAACCTTCCGGCCCGGATTGGAAACAGCGCCCGGGGATTATCCTGGCTCTTTTGCTGGTTGGAGTGCTTGTGGGATTGGGCGTGGGGAATACCCTGGCAGCCCTGGTTATCCTGCGATCGGGGGTGGATTTCCAGTTGTTGCTTCAGGGGCTGGAGGAAGGCGTCTCCCGGCAAGGGCGGGATGCCATGCGCCTGGCCACCTTGCTAAACCATATATGTACGTTTGCCGGGCCGGCATTGCTGGTGATGATTTGGGCCTACCGGGAGCAGTGGAAGCAAGAACTGCGCATCCACCGTTCTCCGAACGCGGGCCTGCTGGCGCTGGGCATGCTGTTTTTACTGCTCAGCTTCCCGGTGGCGCAGTACCTGTACTGGTGGAATTTAAAACTCCCGCTGCCGGAAATGCTGGCCGATATGGAACGCTCTGCCAATCAGATGGTTAAGGCGTTTCTGGTGATGGACGACCCCTGGGAGCTGGCCTTCAACGTGCTGACGGTCGGGGTCGTGGCAGCTTTAGGGGAGGAATTGGTGTTTCGGGGCGTGGTGCAGCCCAAATTGGGACAGTTGTTCCGGAATGAGATCGCAGCAGTCTGGTTTACGGCCCTCCTTTTCAGTACGATTCATTTTCAATTTGCCGGCTTTCTGCCGCGTATGGTCCTGGGGGCGGTGTTAGGGTATTTATTCCTTTGGACGCGCAACCTGTGGATTCCCTTTATTGCGCACTTTGCGTTCAACGCGCTCCAAATCGTCGCTCAATATTTTTACGGAGATCTCATGGATCAATTTGATCCGGAAACCATGAAGCAGCCGCATTGGGCCACCTTTGTCCTTCCGATGGCGCTGCTTTTTCTCGTTGGAAACGAAATTCAAAAACGGAAAAATCCCTGACCAATATGGCCATCGACGGGCTCCGTATCCGGTTTTTTACCTCGGTTGTTTTTGTCCTGATCATGCTGGCAGGCATCATGGCCGGGAAATACACGTTCATTTTGCTTTTTGGTCTGATCTTGGCCTTTTGCCTCTGGGAGTTTTTAGCGGCGGGCGTGGAGGGGCACGATCCAAGCCAATGGTGGCTGCGGCGGTTCGGCCTCGTATTCGGGCTGGTTCCCTATCTGGCAGCAACGGCCTTCCAATTGGGGTGGATGAATGTCCATCAATTAGAAATGCTCGCCCTTTTATTGCTTCCCGCCCTTTTCCTGGTGTTTTTGATCGAACT
The DNA here is from genome assembly GCA_016707205.1 of Haliscomenobacter sp. Classification (GTDB taxonomy): domain Bacteria; phylum Bacteroidota; class Bacteroidia; order Chitinophagales; family Saprospiraceae; genus JADJPL01. Next base: position 378,961 of record JADJHZ010000003.1, read on the forward strand.
TTTTCAAAACGGCCCCCACCCTTTCCGGTATATCGGGAACGTTTTCACGGGGCTGTTGTACATCGGCATGCCCTTTGTGCTGCTCAGCCTGGCCGCATTCCAACCCGCCGGTTCGTACCGCATGGACGTGGTTCTGGGACTGGTATTGCTGACGTGGACGAACGACACCGGGGCCTACCTGGTGGGGTCCCGGTTAGGTAAAACGCCGTTTTTTCCCCGCATTTCCCCTAAAAAAACCTGGGAGGGATTATTGGGGCGGGACTATTATGCCTGGGAATTGCTGTTGTGCTGGGGTTTGTGCTGCCGGGGGTTAAGACCGGCCATTGGCTGGTATTGTCGATGTTGGTTTTCGTCTTCGGCTCCCTGGGTGATCTGGTGGAGTCCATGTTCAAGCGCAGCCGGCAGATCAAAGATACCGGCAACCTGCTGCCCGGCCACGGCGGCATACTCGACCGTTTCGACGGGTTTATTTTTCACCTGCCATTTACAGCGGGGTATGTGCTGTTGTGGGTGTGGGTAGGGGTCCGGGAACCTTAGTAGTTACATGGGGTTTAACGGGGGAAATGGTCAAGCCCTACCTGCTCAAAAGAAGGGTTATGAGTACCTATGACATGCCTTGGGAATCCAAGAGGGAAAGGAGGGGGGAAAAGAAAGAAAAAAAAGAAAGAGGGCAGAGGGAGGGAAAAAGGGGGGGGGGGGGGGGGGAGGCCAGGGGGGAGGAAAGGAAAAAAAAAAAGAAAGGGAAGAGGAGGGGGGGGGGGGCCCGGGGGGAAATCTCGGAAGCCCTGCGCCCGCGCCCCGGCGGGGGGGGAGGGGGGGGGGGGGGGGGGGGGGGGGGGGGGGGGGGGGGGGGGGGGGGGGGAGGGAAGGAAGGGCACAGACCAAAAACACCCAACACCATGCGCTTTCATCGCGAAGGAATCCCCACACTGGTCGTCTCCCTGCTGATTCTGGGGCTATTCAACATCATTCCCGTATTTTTTCTGCCTGCGCTGCAGCCTTGGGTGGCATTGAGTTCTCTGGTTTTGCTTGGTCTGGTGGTCCAGTTTTTCCGGAATCCGGGCCGGGCGGTTCCCCAGGCAGATGACCGCCTGGTGTACTCGCCGGCAGATGGGAAAGTGGTCGTTATAGAACAAGTGGAAGAAACGGAATACTTCCACGACCGCCGGCTGATGATCTCCGTTTTTATGTCGCCCCTGAACGTCCACGCCAACCGGGTCCCGTTTAGCGGAAAAGTGGCCTACGTCAAATACCACCCAGGCAAATACCTGGTTGCCTGGCACCCCAAATCCTCCACCGAGAACGAGCGCTGCACCGCCGTGGTGGAAGGCGCTTTCGGCCCGGTGCTCGTCCGCCAGATCGCCGGCGCCATGGCCCGGCGCATCGTCCACTACCTCAAACCCGGCGAATCCGTCCGGCAAGGCCAGGAACTGGGGTTCATCAAATTCGGCTCCCGGGTGGATGTATTCCTGCCACCAGATGCGGAAGTCCGCGTCCAACTAGGGCAACAAGTGAAAGGGAATGTGGATGTGCTGGCGAAAATGCCTTTTTAACGGTCGAAGATTCAACGTTCAAAGGTCAAGGTCCCCGGTGGTTCAAGTCTCCAGACTTCGACCAGCGACATGGATTGAAAATCCGGGCTACATCATGGCCATCCTTCATCCTGCAAATCACCGTTCAGACAACGCAGCAATGCCCCAACAGCAGGAAATACGCGCAATCTGAAGATTGAACGTAAGCGTAGACGGAAGTCTACGCACAACATGGGGCTACGCACAACAGTGTCCAACCTCTAACGTCTAACGTCTAACCTCTAATTTCGTATCTTTGGCATTCTTTAAAGGCCAAGCATGGAACAACAGTTGTTTAAAATCCGGGAGCGAGGGAAATATGGGTTCATGAACCGAATCGGGGAGGTCGTGATTGAACCGCAATACTTCGAAGCGGATGAATTCTACTGCGGGTTCTCCCGCATCCGGATGAACGACCGGCTGGTGCTGCTCGACCCGGTAGGCCGCCTGTATTTGAAAAGCCTGTTCAGCTACATCGGTTACTTTGAAGAAGATTTGGCCCGGGTCCAACTGGTGCAGCGTTGGGGATATATAGACAACAAAGGCAACGTCGCTATTAAGGTGCAGTTTGAGGAGGCTTCCGATTTTTCGGAAGGGTTGGCGGCGGTGCAAATGGAAAAACAATATGGGTATATCCGGCCCCAAGGGGATTGGACGATTGCCCCCCAGTTTGATTGGGCAGGAGATTTCAAGGGCGGAATGGCGCCAGTTACCGCCTCAGCAGGCTGCGGGTACATTGATACGGAAGGGGCATTTTGTCTGGAACTGCCTTACGACCGGTGCCTGCCTTTCCAAAATAAGGTCGCCGTGGTGGTAACGCACCGAAAATGGGGGCTTATTCACCGGTCGGGCAAGGTGTTATTTGAGCCTCAGTTTGACTTTGTCCCCGGAACTTCCAACGGCGATTTTTTTGAAGGAATGGCCATTGTCAAGTCGGGGAATCAATTTGGGTTTATTTCCGATGCCGGGGATTTTCCGGTAGCGCCCCGATTCTTTTCTGCGGGCGATTTTTCGGAAGGTCTGGCCCCCGTAGGCGATGGAAAAACGTTTGGTTTCATTCGAAAAGACGGACAAGCCGCCATCCCTTTTTCCTTTCAGGACGCAGGGCTGTTTGCCGAAGGATTGGCCCCGGTGCGGGCCGGCACGCGTTGGGGATTTATCCTTCCGGACGGCGCCTTTTCTATTTCTCCTCAATTCGACTGGGCGATGCCCTTCCGGAACGGCCTGGCCAGAGTGGGAATTTCCGGATACTGGGCTTATATAAATCAGGAAGGAACGGTAATTTGGCAGGAAAAACCATAATTCAAACGCGCTATGGCCTTACGGGCAGATTTCCCTCCGGCAGGATCTCATTACCTGGACGGCGAATGCGACGGGTACGAATACCGGTCTGTCTTCGCGGGCGTCAGCCTGGAACATAGCTTCCAGATGATCCGGCAATTCCTGCTGGAAGAAGGGTACGGGGAGGTGCCTTTGCCCCGCACAGCCAAAGAGCTGGAGCTCTTCCGGCTTCCTACCCGCAACAAACAAATTCTCCTGTTTGAAGACAACGGATACGTACACAACCCGGTCAAGATCCTGTTTCCGGTAGACCGGCGCAAGCGAAGCACGCTTATTTTATCCTTGTTTAACGAGGCGGACCCGGAGCATTTATTGAAATTCCACCGGGTTTTAGAGCGGAAAAAAGATTAATCCGCCAAACGTTCCAATTTTTTCAGCGCCAATTTTTCCGCTGCATCGCTTAGCGTGCGTTCTTTGATTTGTTCCCCCTGAAGGTGCACCATAAACCGGTCGCCTACGAGGATGTTCAACTCGCCGGTTTTGGAAGCGCGGTCGAATGTTTCCATGGCTTTGTAACCCTGCACCGTAATGGTTCGCTCGTAACCCGTTTCGGTCGTATTATCCATTTCTACATTCGCCCAAACGGCGATGGCGCCCACCAATCCGGCCATGGGCCCCAGATCGGCCATGCTCACCTCCATCGTCTGCTGCCCACTAACGTATTTTGCCTCAGCCGACGACGCGCCAAACCCGGCTACCCCGGCGCGCTGCCCTTTATGTTCCTTGCGCACGAACCAGCCCAAACGGGAAGGAAGCAAGTCTTTCAGTTTTTGAAAATCGACCAGTTCCTCCGCAGACCCCTTCTCGATGTCCTTCATCCGGCGCTCCATTTCATTGGCCAGGTCTTCCGGTTTGCGGATGCGGATGGTCTGATCCTCGGATTCGATGACGATCAGGTCCTTGTCGTCGGATTTGGAAACCTTCTTTTCTTCCGAGCGGGAGGTTTCCTTATTGCAGGAGGCCAGCGAAAAAATGCCCAGCAACAATAAAACGAAGGCAATCCGTTTCATTGGGTTGAATTTTTTCCTCCAAACTAGCGCTTCCAGTCGTGCAAGTCAATGCCTTTCGACGAATTAGATGGAAATAACGATCGGTTTCTTATGTTGTAACAATTCAGCACCCTTGTTTGCAGGAATCCTCAGATTCCTTGCAGAGTTTTCGTCTGTTTGCAGGAATCCTCAGATTCCTTGCAGGACTATCCGCCGGTCCCCTGACCGGCGTCGGCAAAGCCAGACTGCAGGAAACGCCGGTCGGGGGACCGGCAAATAGTTCCGCACGAAATCTAAGGATTTCGGCGAACAGGCGTCGGCAAAGCCAGACTGCAGGGAACGCCGGTCAGGGGACCGGCAAATAGTTCCGCACAGGATCTGAAGATCCTGGCGAACAGGGGGGACCGGCGAACAGAAGCTACTCTGTTGCGTCTTCTTCCTGCCCCTGCGCTTTTTCCGGTTTCATTTGGGGGAAGAACAGGACTTCCTGAATCGTATGCTGGTTGGTGAGCATCATGGTCAGGCGGTCGATTCCGATACCGAGGCCAGAAGTGGGCGGCATGCCGTATTCCAGGGCGCGGAGGAAGTCTTCGTCCATAGCCATGGCTTCAAAATCGCCCCGGGCTGCGAGTTGGAGTTGCTCTTCGAACCGCTGGCGCTGGTCGATCGGGTCGTTGAGTTCGGAGTATGCATTCGCGATCTCTTTGCCGTTGACGAAGAGTTCAAAGCGCTCCACCAGTCCGGGCTTGGAGCGATGCTTTTTGGCCAGCGGGGTCATTTCCACGGGATAGTCCGTGATATAGGTAGGCTGAATCAGGTGATCCTCCACTTTCTCGCTGAAAATCTCATCGATTAATTTTCCTTTGCCCATGGACGGGTCGGTTTCGATGTGGAGCTGGCGGCAGGCGCCGCGCAACTGCGCTTCGTCCATGTCCGACACGTCGATCCCCGTATACGTCTGGATCGCTTCGAACATGCTCAGGCGTTTGTAGGGGCCGGCAAATTCCACGGCGTTCTCGCCAATCTGAACGGTGGTTACGCCGTTGACTTCCCGGGCGATCGTTTCCAGGCATTCCTCTACCATGCGCATCATCCATTCGTAGTCTTTATAGGCTACGTAGATTTCCATGGAAGTAAATTCGGGGTTGTGGGTGCGGTCCATGCCTTCGTTGCGGAACATTTTCCCGATCTCGTAAACCCCGTCAAACCCGCCGGCGATCAGGCGCTTGAGGTAAAGTTCGTTGGCGATGCGCAGGTACAAAGCCATATCCAGCGTATTGTGGTGGGTAGCGAAGGGCCTTGCTGCCGCTCCCCCATGGACGGGCTGCAGGATGGGGGTTTCGACCTCCAGCCATCCCTGTGCGTCAAAATACCGCCGCATAGCGGAAATGATCCGGCTACGCTTGAGGAATGTTTCCTTCACGTGCGCGTTGACCGTCAGGTCGACGTAGCGCTGGCGATAACGCAACTCGGGATCGGAAAACGCGTCGTAGACTTCCGTTTCGCCGGTTTCTTCGTTCACCCGGGTTTTGACGACCGGCAGGGGGCGCAGGGATTTGCTCAGGAGCTTGAGCTCGGTTACGTGAACCGTCAGCTCCCCGGTTTTCGTCAGGAAAGCATACCCCTTCACTCCGATGAAATCCCCGAGGTCCAGCAATTTTTTGTATACGATATTATACAGGTCTTTATTTTCCCCGGGGCAGATCTCGTCGCGGGAAATGTACAACTGGATCCGGCCGCTGGAGTCCTGCAATTCCGCGAACGAGGCTTTGCCCATCACCCGGGACGACATCAGTCTTCCGGCCAGACAGACGTCCTGGAAATTGCCGGCTTCGGGATCGTACAGGGCGCGGATGGTAGCTGCCAGGATATTTACAGGAAACGCTTCTGCGGGATAGGGGTCGAGGCCCAGGTTGCGGAGTTCCTGAAGGTTCTCCCGGCGGATAATTTCCTGTTCGCTGAGATGGTGTTGCATATATGGAAAATTGTGAACGCGTTTTGGTTGTACTTTACGGGGGGCAAAAATAGCAAAGCTTAACGAAAATTTGGAGGCAGGCGTGACTTTCAGGATCAAGGGCAGTCTTAAAAAAGAATTCGGTGCAAAACGGGAGAAAAAGGCAAAAAAAAAGTCGCACCGAAGCGCGACCCTTAGTATAATCCCATGAACATATCCAAAAAAATTTTCAACGTTAAGCAGATTTAATACGAATCTTTTTTTCTACATCCAATAAATCGCTTAACTTCGTTGTGCTAACTTAAATAACCGAATAACAAATTGTAATCTCACGAGTTTTTGCATTCATAATCCCATGAGCATGACCTATTTGATTGAGGGTGAATCTTTTGATTCACCTTTTTTTTTGAGCTTGTATCTTGGCCTGGGATTAAAAAGTGTAGGTCGTCCCGAACTTGGGCTCGGGACGACTGGCCACCTCGATTATAATCCCATGAACATATTCAATTTGAAGACCCGATCGTTCTCGGGTAGTTTCGCTCTCCACGTATCTCCTTTGCACAGTACAAAAATGCACCATAAACCAAGGGTACGCAAAGACAAAAAAATCTCATTGTGAAAAATCACTCTATTGTATTTTTCGCCATTTTACATCCCGGATGGTTTATTTAAAAATAACATGTAACTGATTATTAGGTTATAAAAAAATATTATTTTTAAATACATTTTGATAAAATAGTGAAAAAGAATACGTTTTCACTATTCTTGTGAACAAAAAAATAGTTGAGTAAAAATTTTTTTTGTGATTTTTTTCGAGAAAAAGGCGCATTTCCTTCAAAAAAGAGCCGATCTGCCGAGAAAAAGGTAGAAACTGAAACGCCAAAGGCCGGTATCTCCGGCCTTTGGCGTTTCAGTGGAAAAAAATCGCGAAGTTCTGCGGTTTATTTTGTCTCCTCTTCCTCTCCCTCTTCTTCTTCGGAGGAGGGTTCCGGGTTCTCGGGCTGAGGAGCGGTGGCTTCTTCTTCCCCCGCTTCGGGTTCTTCGATCAAGAGCGGCGCCGGTTCCGTTTCTACCACTTCTTCCGCTTCGGGTTCTAAAAGGTCTTCCGAAGAGGAGGCTGGCGAGGCGGGTTCCTGCGCGGATTTTTCTTCCTCCTGATGGTAAGGGGCGGTATCCGGTTGAGGGGCAGAGACCAGATCTTTTGCAGCCTCTACGGCGTTTTCAATATCTTCTTTCAGGCCGGAAAGCGCATCGTTCAGTTTCTCCCCGACGACTTCGGCGACGGCTTTGGCGGTGTCGGCCAAATCTTCCAGGCTTTCGGTCAACGTAGCGCCCACGGCCTCCAGGAGGGTATCATCCGCTTGGTCTTCGCTCGCAGGCTTATCCTGCTTTGGCTTAGATGCGGGGTGGGAGATCTCCTCGGCCAATTTTTCGAGTTTCTCCGATTCCGGGCCCCGGGCCTCGGCCGCCGCTTTAATGTCTGAAGCAATTTTATCCTGGATGGCTTTTTTGGTTTCCTCCAGTTTCTCGCGTTCTTCGCGGCGGGCGTCCCTTTCCTTTTGGGAAGCCATGCGCTTTTCCAGATCGATTTTGGTCGTCAGCATTTCGTTGAGCTTGTCCTGCTTGGACCGAATGCGTTCTTCGATCATCATGATTTTCGCCTGCCGGATCTGTGCTTCCAATTGACCATCGGTTACTTCGACTTTGTGTTTCTGGAAGTCGAGGTCGTCCGCATCGCGCTTGATCGAGCGCTCCATTTTCTCAATAGCGGAAAGGAGGCCTTCAAACCGGCGGGACAGCCGGTCGGACGGAGAGCGGTCATCGGAGGGAGAAGATCCGCCGAATTTTTTTTCTTTGACGCTTTTGAACAGGGCGTCCAGCGTATCCCAAACTTTATTGCGGTGCTCTTTGGTGAACTTGGCATCGCGGAATTTGCGCTGAAGTTCTTTCAGTTCGTCGAATAGCGGTTGAAGGCGGCCCCCGCTGGCGAGCTTCCGTTCAATTTCGGAGAACGCATTTTGAAAGCGTTCGAAATTCTCTTTGGAGAGCAGCTCGAACTCTTCGTCCAGCTTATTGCGCAGGGATTTGAGGTCGGTGAATAGCTCGTTGGTGAAATCCCGGAGGGCATCGCCATGCTCCCGGAAGAGGTTTTTGTCGCGTACCTGATCCTGCACTTTCGCCCAAAACCCTTTCAGTTCTTCCCAAACGCCGCCATCAAACCGGGGCAGTTTGGAGATCCGCTCCTTGATCTCACTGAGTTCAGACAGGTAGGCTTCGTGCAATTTGGAAGAAAGCACCACGAAGTGCCATTCCGTTTGGGCGCGGTGAATGATATCGTCGCGCTCTGGTTTAATCCCTGCCGGAAGGATGGTTTCCGATAAGGAAAGCTCTTTTTCCTCCATGGTATACCCTTCCGGAAAATCGACCGGCTTGCTGTCCCGCCATTCGTCCAGCATTTTCTGGCTAAATTCCTCGGTAGCTACCTCTTCGGGAAATACGTAAGCTTTGACGAGGTTTTCCTTAGGAAGCAATTCCAAACCAACGAGAACGCGTTCGTCCTGTGCGTTTGTTCCCCATAACACGAGCTTGGTCTTCATAACTCTGGTACTTTCGATGATATTAATCCTGATGTACGCATGGTAGTCAATTCCTGCGACGATAAGGCGAGGCGGGACTTCCACCTGTTCGAACCGGCGCGGCGAGCTCAAGGTTAGACGTTAGATGCCAGATATTGGACGTTGGATGTTTTGGGGAAGGTTTATTTTAATGGCGCACCAAAGGGCAAAGCAACATTTTAGCAAGAGTTCATCCCCCTCCAAAGTCTAACGTCTAAGGTCCAACGTCTAACACCGAACCCCATTAGACCCCAAAAATAAACAAATTGGCCGTATGCAGCGAACTTTTTCACAAGCCAAGGCTCATGCAGCCCCTATCAAATGGCGTTCCAGCAGATACCTCGCAATTTGAACGGCGTTGGTTGCGGCTCCTTTGCGCAGGTTGTCTGCTACGATCCAAAGGTTCAGCCCATGGTCGACGGAATCGTCCTGCCGGATGCGGCCGACGAAGACCTCGTCCCGGTCTTTGCTCAGCATGGGCATCGGGTATTTATGCATTGCAGGATCATCGACCACGATGACCCCGGGCGTTTTGCTTAGCAGGTCGCGCGCCTGTTCGGGCGTAACCGGACGGGCGAACTCTACGTTCACCGATTCGGAATGCCCGCCAAGAACGGGTACCCGGACGGCAGTGGAAGTGATGCGGAGCTGGTCGTCGCCCAGGATTTTGCGGGTTTCGTGTACCAGTTTCATCTCCTCTTTGGTATAGGCGTTATCCAGGAAGGCATCGCATTGGGGAAGGCAATTTTCCAGGATCTGATAAGGGTAAGCCATTTCGTCCGGCTTAGGGTCAAACCCTTTGCGCTCCAGCAGGTACTGTTTAACGGCTTTCATGCCGGTGCCGGTGATGGACTGGTAGGTCGAAACGACTACCCGCTTCATCTGGAACTCGCGGTGAAGCGGCGCGAGCACCATCACCATCTGGATGGTGGAGCAGTTCGGATTGGCGATGATCCGGTCGCCGGGGCCCAACACGCTGGCGTTGATTTCCGGCACGATGAGTTTTTTGGTAGGATCCATCCGCCAGGCGGAGGAATTGTCTATGACCGTCGTGCCCACTTCGGCAAAACGCGGCGCCCACTCCAGGGACGTTCCTCCGCCTGCTGAAAATAAGGCGATATCGGGTCGCCGGGCAATGGCCTCCTCCATTCCGATAACCTCATAACTTCGGCCCTGAAAAAGGACTTCCTTGCCTACGGAACGCTCGGAAGCCACGGGAATAAATTCGCTCACCGGAAAATGCTGCTCTTCGAGGACCTTGCACATGATCCCGCCCACCAAACCGGTGACGCCAACGACTGCAACTTTCATTTTTCAAAAATTAATAGAAAAAGTCAAAAAAGCCTGGCAAATATATAGGTATTCCTGCTTTCTTTGTAAGGATTATTCGACATATCCCTTCTTCCAGCCCTAATTACCTGTTGATTATGTTCAAGAAACTGGTATTCGCTGCATGTTGCCTGGCACTGACCCCCTGGGATATGAAAGGCCAGCTCACCGAGGATTTTACCCTCCCTTCCCTGTCCGCCTGGTCGGGGGATACCGCTAAATTTAGAGTGCAGGCTGGCCGGCTCCAGCTTTTCGATCCCGCTCCGGGGCCCAGCAATGACGCTTACCTTTCCTTATCTGCCCCTACCAGCCGCGAGGCTTCCACTCGTTGGGAGTTTCTGGCAGTGCAGGAATTCAGCGCTTCGACGAGCAATTATGCCCGGATATACCTGGCAGCAGACAACCCTTCCCTCCTCCTGGCCCAAAACGGCTATTACCTCCAAATCGGCGGTATCGCCGGGGCCGAAGACGCGCTGGAATTATACCGCCTGGACAAAGGCGTTCCAACCCTCCTGATCCGGGGAACGGCTGGAGCGGTGGGGGGCGCCCGGGCCGAAGTACGGGCGCGTTTGGCCCGCGATACCTCCGGCGCCTGGACGATGTTCGCGGACTATACCGGAGGGCGGGATTTCAGGCCCGAAGGCCAGGCGGACGATCCAAGCCGCCACCGAGGCCCCTTTTTCGGGCCTGCCTGCAAGTACTCCTCCACCCGGGGGCAATCGTTCTTTTTCGACGACTTCCTGATCGACCCGCTTTATCAGGACAAAACGCCGCCGGAGTTGAACGAAGCCGCTTTTCAAAGCCCTGCTTCCCTATTGCTCCGCTTTAACGAACCCCTCGGCCAAGCCAGCGCCTCTGACCCGCTTCACTACCTGCTGGACCCCGGGGGCATCCGGCCGGTATCCGCGGTTTGGTCGGCAGACGACCCGGCGCTTGTCCTGCTTTCTTTTCCCTCCCCTCTGGAAAACTTCAAGACCTACACCCTCCGCATAAACCAACTCCGCGACCAGACCGGCAATGAAGCGGCAACCATTAATTATCCGTTCACGTTCCTTTTTGCCGAAGCGCCTGGGACGGGGGATCTGGTATTTGCCGAAATCATGGCCGACCCCACCCCGGGCCAGGGCGCCCTCCCCGAGACCGAATACCTGGAGCTCTACAACCGAAGCGCCAAAGCGCTCCGAACCGAAGGCCTCCAACTCCGCGTAGGCAGCAGCGCCGCAACCTTCCCCGCGCAAACCATCCTTCCCGGAGCCTGGGTCCTGGTTTGCGCGGCAGCCGATACCGCTGATTTTCCGGGAGTCGCCTCCAAAATGGCCTTGCCCAGCCTTCCCGGGCTCTCCAATAGCGGGGCTTTGATCCGCCTGACCGCGAAAACCGGGGAAACCATCGATGCCCTGACGTACGCTTCCAGTTGGTACCGCGATCCGGAAAAAGACGACGGAGGGTTTTCCCTCGAGCGAATTGACCCGCTTCTGGCAAGCGATTGCCCCCAAAATTGGCAGGTTTCGCTGGCGGCCAAGGGAGGAACTCCGGGCGCTCCCAATTCGATCCCGATGGAACAAGCCGACCGCCAGGGCCCTTCTTTGAAACTGGCCATCGGAGAAAGCCCCCTGGAACTCCGCCTGGCCTTTAACGAAAAACTCCAGGAAACTTCCGCCGCCTCGCTTGCGCATTATTCGATCCGCCCAGCCTTGCCTATATCCCAAGCCCTGGTGGAAAACGAAGGCTATTCCGTCGTTTTAGTTCTTGGCCAGGATCTGCAACCCGCTCAGCGGTACACGGTGACCGTTAAAGGAGGATTGGCGGATTGCCTCGGAAATTTGTCTGAAAAAGACGCGAGCCAGGAAACCGGACTCCCGGAAAAACCCACTGCTGGCGATCTGGTGGTCAACGAAATTCTTTTCGATCCCCAAACCGGAGGAAAAGACTTTGTTGAACTATACAACCCGTCGAACAAACTGATTAACCTCCAGGGGCTCACCCTTCGCAACGAATTTAAAACCGGGGGGACCGCTGAAACCCAGATCGGTGCGCCGTATTTGCTTTTTCCGGGGCGTTGGGTAGCTTATACCCCCGACACGGCCGACCTTCGCTCGCGCTACCCCCTGCCTGATAGCGCCCAAATCGCTCAAAACGACCTCCCCTCCCTGGACGCGGAGGAAGGCAATATCAGCCTATACGACGGAGCGATTCTCCTCGCCGCCGCCGATTACCTCGACGATTACCATCATGCCCTGCTGCGATCCCGCAAGGGAGTATCCCTGGAACGCATAAACCCGGAGGCGTCTCCCCAGATCGCCGCCAACTGGCACTCCGCCTCCAGCGCATCCGGGTACGCCACTCCCGGCTACCGGAATTCCCAGTTTTTCCCCTTCGATCTCGCCCCCGGCAGCGACGGCTTTTTTGCGTTGCCGGAATCCACGTTTTCCCCGGACGGGGACGGGTACCAGGATTTTCTTCTGCTGACTTATCAGGCCAGCCAACCGGATTATCTGGTAAACATCCGTATTTTTGACGCCCAGGGCCGGGAGATCAAGACCCTGGTGCAGAAGGAGTTGCTCGCTAACGAAGGGGTCTACCAGTGGGACGGAAGCACCTCCGAGGGCGCTAAAGCGCCTATTGGGATCTATATCGTCTGGATCGAGTATTTTCGCCCCGACGGACAAAAGGGCCAGCAAAAACTGGTTTGCGTGCTGGCCGCCAAACTTTAAGACCGATGTTCAAAAAACGCCTGCGCAGTTTCTATTACGCCTTCCGGGGCATTGCCTGGTTGCTCCTGACCCAGCCCAATGCCCGTATCCACTTGCTGGCTACGGCTCTTGTCGTGGCGGCAGGTTTTTACTTCCGGGTTTCGCCGCAGGAATGGGCGATTCTGGTATTCGCCATCAGCGCCGTTTGGGTGGCGGAGGCGTTTAATACCGCGCTCGAATTCCTCACCGACCTCGTCTCCCCCGGCTACCACGACCTCGCTGGCAAAGCCAAGGATGTAGCCGCCGGCGCCGTATTGCTCGCCGCTATCGGCGCCGTGTTCATTGCGGGAATTGTTTTTGGTCCAAAAATTAGCCCGTGAAAAAGTTCAAGGTTAACCCTCAACGCCCTAACGCCTCAACGCCTCAACCTACATGCTCCACTTCCTCTGCCTCCCCTTCGACCAGCTTTCGCTTCGCCAGCTCTATGAGATCATGGCCTGCCGGCAAGCGGTTTTTAGCGTGGAACAGAAATGCTTTTACCTGGACGCTGATGGAAAAGACCTTTCGGCCTGGCACTTGATGGGCATGGATTCCCAGGGAAGGATTGCCGCGTATGCGCGGCTTTTGCCTGAAGGCGTTGCCTATGCAGAATACCAGTCGTTCGGAAGGGTCCTGACCATGGATTTTGCCCGGGGCACAGGAGCGGGAAAAGAACTGGTGAAGCAGGCCTTAGAGGAGATGGACCGGCTTTTTGGAAAAGGCCCCATCAAGATCGCCGCACAGACCTACCTGATTCGGTTTTACGGAGGGTTTGGATTCCGGGGAGAGGGAGAAGAGTTCCTGGAAGATGGGATTCCTCATGTGTACATGATCCGAAAACCCTGACCAAGGACCTTATTTTAAGGTCATTTTTTTCAAAAAAATAATTTCGGCCCTTTTAAGCCTTCGGGGAAAATTCCAAAAGAAAAACCGATTACTATACGGCATCATTTCGTAAATTGTAGATACTTGACGCAAATAGGTTTGGAAAATCCCAAGCCTGTTCGCGTCCGGATAGATTATGGCCAAAGAAAACCAATCACCACAGTGACCGACAGCTACAGGCACCAGGGTATGCGGCGGCAACTCGTCGACGAGTTGCGGCAAAAGGGTATCCGCGACGAGCGGGTGCTGGAGGCGATGAACACCCTGCCCCGTCATATTTTCCTAGACAACGCGTTTGAAGAATGGGCCTATCAGGACCAGCCCTTCCCCATTGCCGCAGGCCAAACGATCTCCCAGCCCTACACGGTGGCTTACATGACGGAACTTCTCGACGTTCGCAAACGCGATAAGGTCCTGGAAATCGGTACGGGGTCGGGCTATCAGGCTGCGATCCTGGCGATGCTGGGCGCCCGTGTGTTCAGCATCGAACGCCAAAAAGAACTGTACGAGAGCGCCAAAATCCTGCTCGAAAAGCTGGGTTTTTCCCGCATTCGCCTTTTTTTCCGCGACGGCTATAAAGGTCTCGCCGAATTCGGTCCTTTCGACCGCATCATCGTCACGGCCGGCGCCCCTTACATCCCCGAGCCGTTGAAGCAGCAACTCAAAATCGGAGGCATCCTCGTCATCCCGGTAGGCGAAGACATCCAAACCATGTTCCGGATCACCCGGCGCTCGGAAACGGAATTTGAAGAAGAAAAAAAAGGAAGCTTCCGGTTTGTGCCTTTTCTGGGAGGGACGAAGTAGACGTTGGACGGTGGACGGTGGACGGGAGGAGGGGAACAAAAGGGAAAAAGAGGGGGTTGCCTTCGCTTGGAAAATACCGTAGTTTGGGACCTAAAAACCCCAGATGGTATCTCCGTTCCGAATCGTTTTGATTTTTCTGGCTGTGGCGGCGCTGAGTGTGGCCGTGCTTCCCTATTTGCACATCGAACTGCTTCCCAGGGGCAATTCTACCAAGATGCTCGTGCAATTTTCCTTGCCGGGCGGGGCGCCCGAAACGGTGGAACAGCAGGCCACTGCGATGCTCGAAGGCGTACTTTCCCAATTGAGGGGGCTGACCAAGATCGAATCCGTTTCCGGATACAACGGGGGGAGCATCACGCTGGAATTCGCACCCAAAACGGATATGGACGCCCGGGAGTTTGAGCTCCACGCGCTGCTTCGGCAGGTTTTTCCGCGTTTACCTGCCGGGGTTTCCTACCCTAAAGCCCAGCGGGTGGGGGACGTCAATACGCAGGCCCGCCAAAGCCCGTTCATTGCGTACACCGTGGAAGGTCCGGCGGCGGCGTTTCAAATTCGGAAAACGGCGGAATCGGTGTTTCGCAAAGGGCTCGCTGAAATTGGCGGGCTGCGGGAAATCCAGTTTTCCGGCGCGCCATCGCTCCAACTGGCCATCCGCTTTTACCCGGACAAGCTGGCGGCGCTCGGCCTCCCGGCGGATGCCCTGGGAAGCGCCCTGCGCGATCAATTTCAGGTTCAATACCCCGGGAGCGCTTACAATCAGCGCGGAGAGGTATTTTTTATACAATTCCGCCATTTGCCCGCCTCCCTGGAAACCATCGAGCGATTGCCCATCGCGCTTCCCCATGGAGGGCGCGTTTTGCTGAAGGAGGTGGCCAAAGCCAGCCTGGAAGAAGAACAGCCGGGACAATACTACCGCATCAACGGGAAAAACTCGGTCCTGATGGCTTTACAAGCCCGGGAAGGGCAAAACGCTATCGCGCTGTCCAGAAAGGTGCGCGCGTTGGTCCCCCGGCTGTCCCGCCAACTGCCGGCAGGCTACGCCGTCCGGCTGGAGTACGACCAAACCGAGTATCTGTCCAAAGAATTAACCAAGACCTACCGCCGAACCGCCTGGTCGATGTCCATCCTGATCCTCTTCATCCTGCTGGCCTACCGGGACTGGAGGAGTTTGGCGGCGCTCTTATCGGGCCTGACGGTGAATCTGGGGCTTACCCTGTTGCTGGTATGGGCATTCGGGGTACCGGTGCACCTCTACACCCTGGCTGGGGTGGCCATCGCCTTTGGGATCATGATCGACAATGCCGTGGTGATGCTCGACTACTACCGGCAGCACCGCAGGCGGCTGGTGTTTACCTCCATCATGGGCGCCACGCTCACCACCGTCGCCGCCCTGGGTCTTGTATTTTTGCTGCCGCCCGAAGAGCGGCAAAACCTGCAGGACTTTGCCCTGGTGGTTTGCCTTTCGCTCGCCGCCTCCCTGGCCGTCGCGTTGGGGTTCATTCCCGGCATGTACGAGCTGCTTCGCGGAAAAAAGGCGGCGCATCCGGCCCACATGCCCTTGCCCAAGCGCTGGCGCGTACGGTCGTTTCGCATGTTTTATCGCTTCACGGCGTTTTGCGCGCGGTTCCGGCCCCTTTACCTGGGTTTATGGGCCCTGGCCCTGGGCCTGCCGCTTTTCTTATTGCCCGCCAAAATAGAAGGCTGGGAGTATTACAACGCCACCATAGGCGCCCCGGGCTATCAGGAAAACGTAAGGCCCGTCGTGGACCGCCTCACCGGAGGAGCGCTCCGCCTGTTTTTGCGCGAAGTATTTGAACGGTCTGGCTACCGCGATTTCGAACGGACCCGTCTGATGGTAAGAGCCGAACTGCCCCACGGCGCAACCCCGCAGCAGATGGACTTTCTGCTGCGGCGCATGGAGGACATTCTGGAAGGCGTGGAGGGCGTGGAGAAGTACGTGACCAACGTCTACTCCGGCGAGGAAGGCCGGATCGAGATCACCTTTACCCCCGCCTACGAGCGGAGCGCGCTTCCTTATGTGTTGCGGTCGCGCCTCATCGCCCGGTCGACCGACTGGAGCGGCGTGAATTGGGGCATTTACGGCGTAGGGCAAGGGTTTGGAACGGGCGTTGGCGAGAGCATCCCCAGCTACCGGGTCCCCTTAATGGGATACAACTACGACCAGCTCGCCTATTGGGCCGGCGAGCTCAAGACCATGCTGGAGACCCATCCCCGGGTACAGAAAGTGAGCACCGACGGCCGTTTGGAGTACGACGAAAAATCGGCCTATATCTACCGGTTGCAGTTCGACCGGGAAAAGCTGGCCCGGAAGGGAGTCAATATGGGTCCTTTGCTGAGTGCCTTGCAAGCCAGCACGCTTCCGCTGGGCGCCCAGATTCAGGGGGAGGCAGGCGGGGAATCCTATCCGGTGCGGCTTGCCGCCTACGGCAGCGAATCCTTTTCCACCTTTGACCTGATGGGCAAGGGGCTCGCACTGGACACGGTGCGGACCGTCCGGCTGGGCGAAGCGGCTACCTTGAACTGGGAAAAGACCACGGCGGCCATTCACCGCCAGAACCGGCGTTATGTTCGGATGGTTCATTTTGAATACACCGGCTCGTACGTATTTGGGGGCCGGTTCCTCAACGAAACGCTGGAAAAGCTCAACGCCCGCCTCCCGGCAGGGTACGAAGCCAAGCGCGAAGAGTACCGCTCGTTTTGGGAAGGCAAATCGGCCAAAAACCGGTGGCTGCTTCTACTCGCGCTCCTGGGCGCCAATTTTTTCATCTGCGCTATTTTATTTGAGAGCTTTCGCAAGCCGCTGGCGGTGATCGCCATGATCCCGCTTTCGCTGATCGGACTGTTTCTGACCTTTGCCTGGGGTGGGTTTTACTTCGACCAGGGGGGGTACGCCGCCATGGTCTTGCTGGGGGGCATATCGGTCAACGCCGCCATATTCGTTGTCAACGACTACATGCACCATCCCGGGCGGGGGCGCCGCCCCAACCGGGCGTTGTTGCTCGCGCTCGTACAAAGAGGCCGGACGATCGTACTCACTGTGGTCTCCACCATTTGCGGGCTGATCCCCTTCCTGAGCGGAGGCGATGCGGAGGTGTTCTGGTTTGCCCTGGCGGTGGGCGCTACCGGGGGCTTGCTGTTTTCGCTGTTCGCGGTGTTTACGGCGCTGCCGGTGATGATGTGGAAGGGGGTGGGGCGGCAGGCACAAAAACCGGGGACGCGAAGTGAGACAAGCTCAGTTTAATATCATATTTTGGGATTAAAATCCATAACCCATAAAATTTTCACCATTTAAAATGCAAACTGCTCTAACCCCTATTATTTTAGTGGCTATGTGTTTTTCCTGTAATTTTCAGGGAGGAAATAATCCAAACGCCCCTCGGGTCGATTGTATTCCAACAGGTTCCGTTGTCCTTAGCGTGGACTCTCTTATTTCTGTAACAAGAACTGCTCAAATTAGCACGGATTACAACGACCCTTCTTTTCAATTACATGGAGCCGGAAAGGTGTATCGCATTGACTTAAAAAACAATAAAATATTTCAAACCTTTGACATTCCAAAAGAAGGGCCTGGAGGAATTAGCAGCAAATCTGAGTTTGACGCAATCGTTACCTTTGACGATAATACGTTCTTATATGCTCACCATCTTTTGCAAAAAATATTTTAATTAAAAGGAGGGGCATCAAATGCTGTATTTGCAACATCTGAAGATGATGGGCAAAAATTAATTTCAACGAAATATTCAAGACCAATAAAAAACGACCGGCTCGCTCTGTTTCCTGCCATGGCCAATTTTTCTAAACGGGAACCTCACTTTGCCTATTTAAAAGCGGATCTCTTAGAAAACACGTTCGAACCAGTTATTGAATATCCTTCCACTTATCATGAAAAATTTTATGGATTAATTCCTTGGATTTATCTACCCAGCGGTTATTTTTCTCCTCAAGAAGACCGATATTTTATTTCTTTCCCACTTGATCCAAACATCTACATCTTCAATAAAGATTTCAAACTGGTAAAAAAAGTTGACCTGTCGTCTGCGGCAATACCGAAACCGATAAAGCCTTTTAAAGAAAAGTACACGGAGAATTACGACTATCAAAAAGAAAATCAATTTTATTCATTACTGTCCTACTATTTAGATATGCTTCCCGATTTTGAGCATAACCGGGTTTACAGGTTAGCCCTAATTAAAAAAGCAGATCCAAATAATCCCAAAAGCGATCCTATTATTTCCTATACGATCGTTGTATGCGATAGCGATTTAAACATACTCGGCGAATGGGAAATACCGTCGAAATACGACTTAAGTTCTCCGGTGCTCGTCAATAGTCAAGGCCTATGGCTACTGGACAAGGAGAAAACAAACCCCGAGGAGACGCTGCTTACGTTTGATATTTTCGATGGGAAATTCAAGAAAGCGTAAATTCAGTAAAAAAGGGCGGCCCAAGGGGGCTGGTGGTTAGTGATTCAATTCCACGCGCAACGGGCTGTCTGCACCCTACCCTTTGTCCTCCTCGACCCCATGCTGTGCAATAATCGCCTTCACCTCCTCTTCGCTCAAGCCTGTGAGCAGGCAGAGGATTTCAAAGGAAACCCCGTTTTGGTAGCCCCGCAGGACCACTTCGTTCACGTTTTTTTCTTTTCCTTGCTGGAGCCCTTCCTGGATTCCTTTTTGGAGCCCTTGCCTTCCTTTTTGGATTCCTTCCTGAAGGATCATGTCATACGTACTCATAACCTCTTCTTTTATGGCAGCAGGCAGGGCTTTGACCATTTCCGCCCATTGCCTTGCCGGTATTTTGGTGATGCTTACCATGTAAACAATTACTTCTTTTAAAAGGTTTCCTCCGGTGGTTTGCGCCAACGTGTCTGATGATTCCGGGGTGACAAATGTGGTTTGTTCCGCTTTCAGGCTCTGGAAATCCAGCAAGACCTGCAAGCGCTCCGGCAAAAATGTTTTCAAAAAATCCCGGGCGATATCGATATCCGATAACAGGGATTTCATGAACGCATCGTGGGGAGGGCGAATTGATTTTGGCATCATCAAATATACGAAAACACGTTGTTTTAAACAAAATGTTTTCGGATTGTTTTTTTGAAAAACGCTGTGGGATTCGGAGGAAAGACGTTCCAGGTTTCCGGTACGCTTTGCGCGTGGGCTCAGAAAGGGGGGCATCAACCAGGAACGGCTTGGGCCACTCCCATGGCATCCTCCGGCGCAAACGGAAAAAATGCCAAACTACGTACCACCCAAGCTTTGGGAATAAACAGGCGCGCGCTCAAAACAGACCGCTAGAAACCAGTCATTTGCCATACCCACATAACAACATACTGCCGAAGTCCAGCAATTGCCGCCAACCTCTGCCTGCTTGACTTCTGCGAAAAAACAGCCCATCTTTATTCCGCACAACGGCCGTTTCGTGCCGGCGATTCCCGAAAAGCCGGAAAAGAGTAGGGGTAATGCTGAATCCAAGTAATTTTATGAGAAAAAGCCATTTTATCCCCCAAGGGGGGCGATTTTTCTCATTCTTTCCAAATCGGCAGAAAGCCATTCTTTTTGCAATAGCCGCCATTCCTGTTTTTGCCGCTTTTGGGATAGGACGCATCTTGAGGCCAGTCCATATGCCTGAATACCTGGAGCAGAAAAAAGAATGGTATGAAAAAGAATACCTGAAGGATCTGGAACAAATCAAACCGGCGAAAAGCCACTCAAATGAAAACATGGTTTGGATTCCAGGAGGGTCGTTTCTTATGGGGGGAAAGGACGCGCAGACCTTACCCGACGCTCGGGGATTACATCGGGTGTTCGTAAGCGGTTTTTGGATGGACGAAACGGAAGTGACCAACGCGCAATTTAAGGAGTTCATCGATGCGACCGGCTACATCACATCAGCCGAAAGATCCCCTAATGAAGGCAATCTGATTATGGCAGCAAACCATGACGTAATCCTCCCGAAAGAACCTTTTAGCTGGTGCTTCAAAGAAGAAAAAACGCCTACCAAGAATTCTGGCGACTGGTGGGAACCCGTCCGTGGGGCCAATTGGAAACATCCCTTTGGGCCAGGCAGCGACATCATCGGCAAGGAAACCCATCCTGTTGTTCACATTTCCTGGTACGATGCCATGGCTTATTGCCAATGGGCAGGAAAGCGGCTCCCGACAGAAGCCGAATGGGAATACGCCGCTCGCGGCGGTTATGCGAAAAGGAATTATCCCTGGGGGAATGATCTCGACTTTAGCCTTGCAAATTACTGGCAAGGCGTCTTTCCTGATTTCTTTTTGAACCGCGACGGCTTCTTGAAAACCTCCCCTGTGCGAAGCTTCGCTCCAAACCCTTACGGGTTATACGAAATCGGAGGGAATGTTTGGGAATGGTGCCTGGACTGGTATGGTCCCGATTTTTACCAGCAGTCGAAAAAATCCGGAGTTTCCATAAACCCATCTGGCCCCCATAAAGGAAACCAGCCTTTGCTAAAAGTTATCCGAGGCGGTTCTTTTCTATGCAGTGAAAGTTATTGTTCTGGATATAAAGTATCGACGAGAATGAAGTCGGCCCCCTGTTCAGGAACGGAACATATTGGCTTTCGTTGCGTCCGAATCTGATTTTTTAACCCCTTAATATCAATTTAACTTATGAAGAAAGTGAAAGTCGTTTCGTTTTTTACAACCCCTCTGCTGATTGCAGCCGTCACCACACTTGCCTTGTTAAACCCATTCCAGGCGGAAGGAAGAAGGAATGCTGGTTGTGGGTACCAGACAGACCAACTACCTTGCTTTGAATCCACCACTACAACTTCCAGTGGATCCGGGGGGGGCGGGTTCTGGGCTCAACTCAGAAAAGGCCTAGGTTTAGAAGGAAACGGATCATCCTCGCATAGCGTAACCAGTGTTACGATTTTCAAATCAGTTTGCAACGGGGGGAGTTCCAGGTCCTGCGTTTTTTCAGACCCTTGCAACAATGCCTCCACCTCCTTCGTATGCAATCCGGATTGTACCGTTGACATGTACTAAGGACAAGTAGCCCAACGGCAGGAATCGAATTTCCTGAATACCCTATTCCATGGTGCGCCTCTATGATTTTAAATATTGCAGCAACACCTTGATATGAACGGGGGCGTCCCACACAATTGGGTTCGTATCTATTGACTTGGAGCAGGTTTGGGGTTGGGTTTGTGCCTGAAATCCCAAACCGCTCCATCCCCCATGGGCCATAAACTACTTTTTCGCCGGAATCACATCAAACTAAAACAGCATGAACCAACCAATCAACACGCTATTAAAAAAAACCGCTATGCTGGCTTTGGGGGCAATAATGCTTGGAGCCTGCAAGAAAGAAGCCATTCAATCAGGAAGTTCTGCCTTCACCGAAACGGAAATCGTCATTCCAAACGACGACATTAGCCCTTCTGCTGCTGTCGATGTGATTGCCGAAGCATTGGAGGCGGTCCCTCTGGAAACCCCAAAGGAGGCTTATGTCTCGGATTGGGCAGTCAAGGTGGTCACTACTTCCGACAACCGAATGGTGCTCGTGAATAACCGCAAGGTTGCCATTTTCAACGCGCTGACCGGAAAGTTTATCAAAGAACTCCAACCGGCTGGAGACGGCCCCGGAGAATATTCCTCCTTCCGGGAAGTTTCCTATAACCCCTTTACCAACGAGATCGAACTATTTGCCGACTTTCAACGCAAGGAACTAATCTACGATTCGGATGGTAATTATTTACGCGATGAGGATCAATACCTGCTGTATGGATCAAAAATGTATCTGACAAAAGACCTTTGCGCATACTGCTGCAACCAAAATAACTCCGAATTGCTGGGAACTAAGGAAAGCTATAAAATTGTGCTCCACGATAAAAAGAAAAACCGACTGACAGGATATTTACCCCTGCCCCACTTTGAGGAAAAACTCTCCAATTTAAAAATTCCTTACCCTTTTTCCTCTACCGCCGCAGGGCTTTCCTGGTTCCAACCTTTTAATAATGGCATCTTCTCGGTGACGCCAGATGGCGTATCTAACCGGTATTCCATTGTATTCAGAAAAAACAACATCCCATCCGATTTTTGGGAAAAGAACCGCAAATATACCGGAAAGTTAGAAGCAGGTATTAACGAAAACTTTCCTTTTCTTGATTCGTACTTTTTCGAAAACAGCCAGTTTATTATATCCAGATATATGCAAAACAACTTTATCCAATTTGTCGTCTACGACAAGCACAAAAAACGGTGCGTAATCAATACCAAGTCTATTTTTGCTGACAAATGGGGTTTGCACATGCCCTTACCCCGGCATATTAACAAAACCGGGTTCCTGTTTATCCTGGCTGCCGAAGACTTTATCGCGATGATGGAGTCCTTCGACGACAAATCCCTTCTGCCCAAATCCTTTTTAAAGGCGTATAGACAAGCCAAACCCATCGATAACCCTATTCTAATCACCCTAACCGTAAAAGGCGGAGAGGCGATCCAGGATGTGGTTCGTAAGACAAACCCCAATTGAAACCAATCTGAAAATGAAAACTTACGTGCTTACGGCTATCACTATGCTCAATTTGGGTGTACTACTCGTTCATTTCGCTCCAAAAACAGAGAAGGGGCTGAAAGAAAACGAAAGCAACAATGAAGAATTCCACCAGCATAAAGAATCCTTATTCTTCCAGGCTTTGGCAGATGAAAATAAAAAGTCGCCGCCTGAGGTTCCTTTACCCAGCAAACCCATTCTCATCATGCGCTTTTCCTATCGCAACTGCGATTTGTGCCTTCGGAGCGCACTTTTCGAAATGAAGAAATGGAAAGAGGCCATGGGAGGTTCAAGTGTACGCATTATGGGGTCGTTCCCAAAGAATAGAGACTTCGAAATATTTCAAAAAACATACGAACAATTCCCCTTTAATTACGAGCATGTTCCTGAAGAATATTTTAGCCTCGCCTTGGAAAAAGAGGCCCAATATCCCTTTTTTTTTCTTTGGTTTCCAGACGGCTCTATCCACCATGTTTTTCTCCCTATGAAAGAAGATGTCCCCCGAACCCGGCGGTTTTTGGCTGTCATCGGAAGCAAGTACGTTAAAGGCAATGACCATGAATTAAAAACAGAACAT
Source organism: Haliscomenobacter sp. (assembly GCA_016707205.1). Taxonomy (GTDB): domain Bacteria; phylum Bacteroidota; class Bacteroidia; order Chitinophagales; family Saprospiraceae; genus JADJPL01. The sequence goes on from JADJHZ010000003.1 coordinate 402,298, forward strand.
GAAAAACATTAAACTTTCAAAAGCTACCGCGCTGTTTTTTATTGGCTTATTCAGCCTTTGGGCCCTTTGGACATTAGTTAAAAGCAGGCCTGGGGTGAGCGCGTTTTCAGAAACTAACGCCGGTTTTTTCAAATTGAAACTGCCCAATGCCAGTAATGAAGCCATTGATTCAGATCAATTGATCGACTCTTTGCGGATCATTCCCCTTTCCTTTTCAGAAAATGCACAAGTACGAGCAGTAATGTCTATTTCTGATGTAGCTATTTCCAGGGATAAGATTTTATTAACCTCCGAAAAATTGCAGATCTTGGGATTCGACCTGAATGGGAACTTTTTAAACCAACTTGTTTCCCAAGGAGAAGGGCCTGGCGAAGCGCTCCAAGTTCTGGACTATGTCATTCAGGATGGGAAAGTATATGTGCTTCAATCTGCAAATCCGAATATTCATGTATTTGATTTGAATGGATTCCAATACCTGCGGAGCTTTCGGATTGATCCTGAGTATGTTTATTACCAGTTCGATTATTTCAATGGTAAATGGTTTTTCTTTGCGGCTAATAATTTTGGAACGCCTTATTCCATTCATGTTTATGACAAAGACTTCTCCAGAATCGTTGAAATGACACTTCCGAATCAATTAAAAATCAAAAGCTTTACAGCCATTCCGTCTCCCCCTTTTTACAAAGGCCAGGATTTTTTTCATATCAGATCGGAGTTTAATGATACCATTTTTCAATACGATGCGGATAAAGGCGTATCCCCTTTTCTCGTGGTGGATTTCGGCAACCATCGAATAGGCAGGCGTGAAATAGAAGTTCTGGAGAAAGGAGATTTTGACCAAGCCAGCCGCTTAAACGCTTCCCTTTGATTTTTCAAAGATCATGAAATATGCAGAGACCGACCGCCATATTTTCATGTCGGTGATCCTGTCCAAAAAAAAAACGATTAATGAAATTATTGTGGACAAAAAAAATAGAACGATGCGTCAACTATCCGATATAAAATTTCCCAGATCTGACTTACCCCTCCATTGCATCGGAATGCTTCGTGGTGATTTTTTTGTCTTCTCCTATACCGACGAAGCCGATGTAGCTCAGATCAAATCTACCCTTACCAAAGGTGGACGAAAGCCTACCATGGACATATCCAATACCTCGGCGTTTTTAGTGCTTGTGCGTTTTAAATAGAGCACGTGGGAGATTACATGAACGCTGGATTATAAAGGCTTCGGAAAAATGTTAAATAACAACAATCCAACGAATAAATATTCGTTCCGGAACAAGCCATGCCAAGTCTTCAAAACCCTGGTATGGCTTGTTCCGTGCGTTGAAAACGACTTACCCAATTTTCCCTACTTTTATCCCAAACAACCCTTGAACCCCTTATGCGCAAAATCTGGTATTTCCTCGTCCTGTGGTATCTCCTTGCCCTGCCCTCCTGCAAACCGGCCCAAGCCGATGATAGCCAGGCAGAAGCCGCCATCAGCGCCGCTCAGGCGCCGCCTACTCCCGTCGCCACCGCGCTGGCCCAGTTTAAAGAAGTGAACTACCGCATCTCGGGGAGCGGGCAGATCAAAGCGGGCTACGAAGAAGTGCTCCTTGCCGAAAGCGGGGGGCTCCTGGTGCGCTGCCCGGCAGCTAACGGGCGCCACGCCCGGGCAGGCGAGCTCCTCGCTGCCTTCGACACCAGCGCCCTCTCCCTGCGCCGCCAAAAGCTCGAAGTGCAGCGCTACAACGCCCGCAAGGAATTGGAAAGCCAACTCCTGGGCTACGAAAACCTCCTCAAAGGCAAATCGGCCAAGGAAGCCGAAGAAGTGCGCCAAAAACTGCGTGCCGCCACCGGGCTCGCCATGCTCGAACTCGACCTCCAGGACCTCTCCCGCGAGCTGGCTACAGCAACCGTGCGCGCTCCCATCAACGGGGTGCTGGCCGACGTGCGCATCGCGGCAGGCATGCGCATCCGCCCCGGGCAGGAGCTCCTGCGCATCTACAGCGACCAGGACCTCTACCTCGAAGTGAAGGTCCTGGAGTCCGACCTGCCGCTACTCCGCCCCGGCCTGAACTGCACCGTTCAGCCACTGGCCGACAGCAGCAAGACCTACCGCGCCACCTTGCGCGAGATCAACCCCGTGGTGGACCCCAACGGCATGGTGGCCATCCGCCTCCAGATTGAGCGCCCCGCCGGCCTGTTGCTCGGTATGAACGCCGCTGCGGAAATCCGCGTGCCGCGCCAAAAAGGCGTGGTGGTACCCAAAGAAGCCCTCGTGCTGCGCAGCGCCCGCCCCGTGGTGTTTACCCTCGAAGACGGACTGGCGAAATGGAACTACGTCACCCCCGGCCTCGACAACGGGCGCGAGGTCGAAATCCTCGAGGGTATACAAGCCGGCGCTACCGTCATCACTTCCAACAACCTGCAGTTGTCGCACGACGCCCCGGTGCGCGCCGAAAAATAAGCCCCCCATGATCCGCTACCTGCTCCAACGCCCCATAGCCGTGCTGATGAGCTTCGGCGCCGTGCTCCTCTTTGGCCTGGCCGCCCTGCGCCAGCTCCCCATCTCCCTGCTTCCGCCCATCGACGTGCCCCGCATCCTGGTACGCGTCAGCTACCCCAATACCCCAGCCGCCGCGCTGGAACAAAACGTCGTGGCCCCCATCCGCGAAAACCTGCTCACGACCAACGGCCTGCGCAACATCACCAGCAAAACTGCCAACCACGCGGCCGTGATCCAGCTCGAGTTTGAGTACAATACCCGCATGGATCTCGCCTTCATCGAGGTCAACGAAAAGCTCGACCGCCTCGGCGGCCTCCTGCCCCGGGAAATGCCCCGCCCCCAGGTGCAGCGCATTAATACCTCCGATATCCCCATCATCCGCCTTCAGGTGACCCCCCTCGACCCCGGCGCCTACTCCCAGGTGTCGGAGCTCGCCGAAAAAACCATCAAGCGCAGGCTGGAGCAACTCCCCGGCGTATCGGTGGTGGACCTCAACGGCGCCAGAGGCGATTTTTTTGAAATACGCCCCAAAGACGACGTCCTGCAAGCCCTGCGGCTCGACCGCCGCGTGCTGGAAGCGGCCATACGCGGCGCCAACGCCGAACTCGGCAACCTCTCGGTGCGCGACGGCCAATACCGCTACTTCGTGCGCGTGGGCAACACCCTCCAAAGCCCGCAAGACGTGGCCGGCATCCCCATCGCCCTGCCCGGCGGAACGCCGGTACCGCTCGGACGTCTGGCCACCGTGGCCGTCAGCCCGCAAACGCCCACAGGGTATCACCTCTACAACGGACGGGAAGCCCTTGCGCTCACCATCCAAAAGCAGCCCAACGCCCGGATGACCAAGCTGGCCCCGGCCATCAATGCCCTCGCCGCCGAGTTCCGGCGCGACTACCCCTACGCCGATTTTGCCTTTACCCAGGACCAAAACTACCTGCTCAAGCTGAGCATCAACAACCTCAGCCAGTCGCTCTGGCTGGGCGGCGCCCTGGCGGTGCTGTCCCTGTTTTTCTTTTTGGGCAACTACGCCTCGCCCCTGCTCATGGGCCTGAGCATCCCCATCTCCCTGGTGCTCACTTTCGTGCTGTTTTACGCCCTGGGCGTATCGGTCAATATCATCTCCCTCTCCGGCTTGGCCCTGGGGATTGGTATGCTCATCGACAACGCCATCATTGTGATCGACAACGTCACGCGCAAGCGGCGCACCGGGCTTTCGATGCTCGACAGCGCCGCCATGGGGACCGGGGAGGTGACTGCCCCCATTCTGGGCCAGGTGCTCACCACCGTGGCGGTTTACGCCCCCCTCGTGTTGCTCAGCGGGCTCGCGGGGGCCCTCATCAGCGATCAGGCCGTTGCCCTTACCATTTCACTGGGCGTATCCCTTCTGGTGGCCTTCATCCTGGCCCCATCGCTATACCGCCTGCTACTTCCCAAAGACGTGTCGGAGCTCCGGGAAGACACCCGCTTTTTCCGCTGGGTGCTCGCAGGCTACCACGCGCTGGTGGGCTGGGTGTTCCGGCATAAGCTTATCGCCTCCCTTGCCGCGGTTTGCCTGGGCGGCGCAGGGATATGGCTGGCCGTACACGCCCCCACCACCGCCTTGCCGCAAATCAAAAAAACGGAGACCCAGCTCGCCATCAACTGGAACGCCCCTATCGACGCGGCAGAAAACCTGCGCCGCATCAAAGAACTCGACGCCTTCCTGGCCACGGAGGGCGCCCAAATCCGGGAAGCGGAAGTGGGCATTTCCCAGTTTCTGTTGCAGCAAGAGGACCCCGCCATCGCCAAAGCGCTGGTGTACGCCGCCTACAAAACCCCCGAAGACAAAGCCCGGGCCGACGCCCGCGCCGCCCGCTGGCTTGCCCGGCGCTACCCCGCCGCCATTGCCGGGATCGGCGATGCGCCCAACGCCTTCACCCAGTTGTTTTCCAGCTCGGCGCCTTATCTCGAAGCCCGCTTCCAGGCCGAAGGCGCCGCGTTTAGCGCCGAAAACGCCAGCCGCCTTGGGAAAATGCTCGAAAAATTACCTTCCGCCCAATGGCAAAAAGACGCCGGGCTGCAGGAAGAACCCTCTATCGACCTGATTCCCAAACCCGAGCTCCTGGCGGAATACCGCGTGCCCCAAGCCGCCGTGGAGGAAGCCCTCAACCGGCTCTTCGGCCAAACGCCGATCTCCGAAATCAAGCGCTTTGGCGATATTAAAACCCTGCGTTTTGAAGAAGACCGCGCCCCGTTTTACGAACGCCTCGAGCAACCCGTGCAAAGCCTGAGCGGGCAGGCTTACCCGCTGAAGCTGTTTCTCGACGTGCAGTACGCCAGCCAGTTCAAGTTCATCACCTCGGGCAAAACCGGGGAGTACAAAGCCGTGCACCTATTCGAAACGCCCCGCAGGGATATCCCCGGCTTGCAGCGCCAAATCGACGCGCTGGCCCGCGAAAACGGGTTCACGGTGGAATACGCAGGCCGGTATTTCGACAACCAGTCGAACACCCGGCGCCTGCTGTTCATCTTCCTTATCTCGATCGGCCTGCTGTATTTCGTGCTCGCCATCGAATTTGAAAACCTGCTCCACCCGCTGCTCGTTATGTCCACCCTGCCGCTGGGCCTGTTCGGATCCTTTTTGCTGCTCCGCCTCTTCAACGCCCCGGTCGACGTCATGGCCGCCATCGGCCTGGTCGTCGTGCTGGGCATTATCACCGACGATCCCATCCTCAAAGTACATACCATCAACCGCTTGCGAAAAGCGTATGCCCTCCAGGGCATGGGAATTAAAGAAGCGCTGGAACGCGCCATCCACGATGCCGGCGAGATCTGCCTCAAACCCGTACTGATGACCTCCATCACCACCGTGCTCGGCCTGCTGCCCGTGCTCTTCATGCCGGGCCTGGGCTCGGAACTCCAACGCACCCTCGTGCTGGTCATCGCCGGGGGCCTCACCCTCGGAACGTTTAATGCGCTGTGGTTTATTCCCCTGGCATATTGGGCGACGGCGAGGAGGTGATTGGTGGTTGGTGATTAGTGATTAGTGATTGGTGGTTGGTGGTTCAAAGATTTAAGGTTCAAGGGTTGAGCCCTTGAACCTTAAATCTTTGAACCCTTGAACTTTTGAACCTTTTCTAAAAACGGAAAAAATGCCAAAATCCTTCCCTCTCCTCCTTCTGAGCGCGGTCGTTTTCAGCCAGATTTCCGCCCAAACCCCTTCGTTGACCCTCAAAGAGGCGATTGCCCTGGCGCAGGAGCAGTCTGTGGCGGCGCGGTTGGCGGAGAACGTACGGGAAAACCGCGCGTTTGCCTACCAAACCTTTTTAGCGGGGCTCAAGCCCCAGCTCAGTTTCCAGGCGGGGCTGCCCACGTATAGCCGCGATTTTTTCGAGGTGCGGCAGGACGACGGCAGCGTGCGCTACCTGTCGCGCACGCAGAACATAGCCCAGGCGGGTTTTAGCTTGTTTCAGGTGATCCCGCTGACGGGGGGCACGGTGTCGGTGAACACCGATTTCACCCGTTTCGATGATTTCGACAAAAAATATTCCTCCTACAACGGCACGCCGGTGAACATCGAATGGCGCCAGCCGTTGTTTGCCTTCAACCCCTATAAATGGAGCCGAAAAATCGAACCCCTCAAGATGCAGGAGGCCCAAAAGACTTATAAATTCCAGATGGAGGACATCGCCCAGCGCACCGTCCTGCTGTTTTTCAGCGTCCTCGACGCACAGGAGGAGGTCCGTATCGCCACCCTCAACCTCGAGAACAACCGCCAGATCAAGGCCATCGAGGAGCGGCGCATCGAGCTGGGCACCACCACCCGGGAAAAGCTGTTGCAAATCGAGCTGCAGGTGCTGCGCGCCACCCAAAGCTTGCAGGAAGCCAATGCCGATTTGCGCAACGCCCGCCTCAATTTCCAGGCCTTCCTGGGTATTCAGGACAACCAATCCATCGGCGCCCAAATACCCGAGGAAGGAGCCGCCCTGCGCATCGACCCCGACCAGGCGCTGCAGCAAGCCCGCGAAAACCGGTCGGAGTACATCGCCTTCGAGCGCCAGCGCCTGGAATCGACCCGGGATGTAGAAGAAGCCCGCCTCTCGCGCAACCAGGCGACCCTGCGCGCCTCGCTGGGCTTCAACGGCGCCGGCGAAAACGTGGGCGACATCTTCAACCCCCTCACCGACCAGGAGCGCCTCAGCGTAGGCATCACTGTGCCGGTGCTCGACTGGGGCCGTAGCAAAGCTCGGCAAGGCATTGCCGCCGCCAACGAAAAAGTGACCGCCTACAACATCGAGCAGGAAGAGATCAACCTCCGCACCGAGATCGTCAACCAGGTGAACACCCTGGAGCTGCTGCGCGAAAGCATCCGCTTCGCCCGTCAAACCACCGCCATCGCCGAGGAGCGCTACCAGCTCGCCCTGGAGCAATACCAAATCGGCAAGCTCACCGTCACCGACCTCAACATCGCCCTCTCCGAAAAAGACGCCTCCAGCAGAACCTACCTCTCCGCCCTGCGCCGCTACTGGGAAGCCTATTACCGCCTCCGGCAGATGACGCTGTACGATTATGAACTGGGGCAGAAGTTGTGATTGGTGGTTGGTGATTGGTGGTTAGTGGTTAGTGGTTGAGTGGGGGGTGGTTTGTGTGTTTAGATTAGGTATTGCACACAACGCCCAAAAACCCCGAAGGGGTGACAGGATTATTGCACAAAACGCCTGGAGAATACCCAGGTTGCATGCCCAAACCCTGGTATAACCGATTCCCTTAAACAAGCTAAACAGAAACCCAATCGACAAAAAACCATTCCCCAAAACCAAAACAGAAGGGGCACAATTCCTGGGGATTAGCATGAATTTCTTTTGCTATATATCTCTTACACAAAGGGGTGTCTATTTATTTTCAAAACTTTTATCTTAAATCAACCCCGTTTTTTTCTAACCCATATACCCCATGAAAATCATGCTATTTTTCCTCCCTTTCCTCCTGTTCTTCCAGGCATGCAAAAAGGAAAGCCAACCGAATGGTTCCTCAGGGAGCTTTGGGAAAATGGGATAATCGAATTAAATACCTCTTGGACCTTTAATGGAGACCGCAGGATTTTTGCGATTTATTCACTTACTTCAAAATCCAATTAATTATGCCGGTTTACTGTTCCTTTTATCTCGTTATGTTGTCGCTTGGTTTTTCACTGGGTCAGTCTGGCTCAATCAAAGGAGTAAAAATCGGGGCACAGACATGGGCAATTCAAACTATTTCTACTCCCACCATCGATGCATTTAAAGTGCCGGGCACTAACCCGGCCGAATACCTTTATACATGGGATGACGCTAAAAAGCTGGCTAAAAATTATCCGGGTTGGAGACTTCCTTCTGAAGCTGATTGGAGAAAACTGGAAAAATTTTTAGGTTCTCCAGAGTCTGAAAAAGAAAACGCCAACCGGACCGGGGGCGACAAATTGAAAAAATATAAAGGATTTAATGTGTTCCCGGGTGAAGTATACGGGGATAATACACTGGCATTTTCGGGCGAGAGAGCTTATTATTGGACCTCAACAACGCTTCCAACCCTCGATGGGAATCAATACGTCATTGTTAAAGCCTTGTTCAAAGATGGCATGAAAAAAGACAAAATATATCATCATCTCACGTCTCCAATGAAAAAGTATGGAATGAAAATGAGTGTTCGGTTAATCAAAGACTGAAGCGTAAACCGTAACCCCAAAAATTCAGGGAATAGGATATTCTCAGAGGGCAAAAATCGCAAAAAGTTCTTTGAAATCAATAGTTTGCTGGAGATTTGCACCCTACCCTTTCTTCTCCTCTACTCCATGCTGTGCAATAATCGCCTTCACCTCCTCTTCGCTCAAGCCCGTGAGCAGGCAGAGGATTTCAAAGGAAACCCCGTTTTGGTATCCCCGCAGGACTACTTCGTTCACGTTTTTTTCTTTTCCTTGCTGGAGCCCTTCCTGGATTCCCTTTTGAATCCCTTGCTCAATTCCTTTTTGGATTCCTTGCTCAATTCCTTTTTGGATTCCTTGCTCGATTCCTTTTTGAATCCCTTGCTCGATTCCTTTTTGGATTCCTTCCTGAAGGATCATGTCATACGTACTCATAACCTCTTCTTTTATGGCGGCAGGCAGGGCTTTGACCATTTCCGCCCATTGCCTTGCTGGGATTTTGGTGATGCTTACCATGTAAACAATTACTTCTTTTAAAGGGTTTGCTCCGCTTTCAGGTTCTGGAAATCCAGCAAGGCCTGCAAGCGCTCCGGCAAAAATGTTTTCAAAAAATCCCGGGCGATATCGATATCCGATAACAGGGATTTCATGAACGCATCGTGGGGAGGGCGAATTTCTTTTGGCATCATCAAATATACGAAAACACATTGTTATAAACAAAATGTTTTCGTATCATTTTTTGAAAAACGCTTGCGGAGGGGACGTAAATCCAAAGGAAACCCGGCTCGTTTTTGCTATTTATGACGAAAAACAGAAAAAGTTCTAGCGTTCAACCGTTCAAGGTTAATCCATTGGACCCCCTTATCGCCGAAATCTCAGTATCCCCCATAAATAGGGCTGTCTAAACCTCCTTCCCCACTCAACCACCAACCACTCAACCACTCAACCACCAACCAACCACCAACCACCAACCACCCCTCACCTCTTCCCCTGAAAAAACGCCACCATCAACCGGCTGCAAGGTTCCTCCAACACGCCGTATTCCACCCGGGTTTTGGGGTGGAGCAAGGCTTTGCCAAAGCGCATAAAGCCCCGCTTTTCGTCGGCAGCGCCGTAGACCAGGCGGCCTACCTGCGCCCACGCCAGCGCGCCAGCGCACATTGGGCAGGGTTCCAGGGTGACGTAAAGGGTGCAATCCGGCAGGTATTTGCTGCCCAGGTAGTTGGAAGCGGCAGTGAGGGCAAGGATCTCCGCGTGCGCGGTGACGTCCTGCAGGCGCTCCGTCGCGTTGCGGCCCCGGGCGATGATGCGCCCCTCGCATACCACCACCGCGCCTACGGGGATCTCCTCCTCTTCGTAAGCATAACGGGCTTCCTTGAGCGCCTCCTGCATGTAAAATTCATCGTTGAGCATGCGTCTGGATACAAGTTGCCGCGTAAAGGTAGGATTTTCTGTTCAGGGCACTTTTCTTTTCCGGGTCAATTTCCATACCTTTGCGCATGGAAAAGCAGCATGTACATCAAAGCCACAAGTTTCTGGGAGAAGCGCTCACGTTCGACGATGTGCTTCTGGTCCCGGCCTACTCCGAAATCCTTCCCCGCGAAGTCGATATTTCCTCCCGACTCACCCGGGAGATTCGCGTCAACGCGCCGATCGCCTCGGCTGCTATGGATACGGTTACCGAATTCAAACTGGCTATCGCCATTGCCCAGCAGGGGGGTATCGGAATCATCCACAAAAACATGAGCATTGCCGAGCAGGCGGAACAGGTGCGCAGTGTCAAGCGCTCCGAAAGCGGCATGATCATCGACCCGGTCACGCTTCCTCCGGATGCGCTGGTGCGCGACGCGCTGGAGCTGATGTCGAAGTTCAAAATCGGCGGCATTCCCATCGTCTCCGCCGACGGCAAACTGGCGGGTATCCTCACCAACCGCGATCTGCGCTTCGAAACCCAGCTCGACCGCCCCGTGCGGGAGATCATGACCTCGACCAACCTCGTAATCGCCCCGGTAGGCACCACGCTGGAACTCGCCCAGGACATCCTGCAGCGCAACAAAATCGAAAAGCTTCCTGTCATCGATGAGCACGGCATTCTCGTGGGCCTGATCACCTACAAGGACATTATGAAGGTGCAAAATTACCCGATTTCCTGCAAAGACACCTTCGGCCGCCTCGTCGTAGGCGCTGCCGTCGGCGTTACGTCCGACCTGATCGAACGGGTCGAAGCGCTTGTCAATGTGGGCGTCGACGTCATCGCCCTGGACACCGCGCACGGCCACTCCAGAGGCGTTCTGGATGCCTTGCGCGCAGTAAAAAAACAGTTTCCCGACCTTCAGGTCATCGGAGGCAACGTAGCCAGCGGCCCCGGGGCCCTGGCGCTGGTAGAAGCCGGCGCCGATGCCGTTAAGGTCGGAGTGGGCCCCGGCAGCATCTGCACCACCCGGGTGGTAGCCGGCGTGGGCGTTCCCCAGCTTACCGCCATCCACCTCGCAGCACAAGCCATCAAGCATACCGGTGTGCCCATCATCGGCGACGGCGGCATCCGCTATACCGGAGATATCGTCAAAGCCCTGGCTGCCGGCGCCAGCACCATCATGGCCGGAGGGCTTTTCGCCGGGGTCGAAGAGGCCCCAGGAGAAACCATCATTTACGAAGGCCGGAAGTTCAAGGTCTACCGGGGCATGGGCTCTCTCGGCGCGATGCAGCAGGGGTCCAAAGACCGCTATTTCCAGGACGTGGAAGACGACGTCAAAAAGCTCGTACCCGAAGGCATCGAAGGACGGGTTCCATACAAAGGCACCGTCGCCGAAGCGATGACCCAATATATGGGAGGCCTCCGGGCCGGCATGGGGTACTGCGGCGCGCCAACCGTGAAAGACCTGCAGGAAAATGCCCAGTTTGTCAAAATCACTGCCGCCGGGGTCCACGAAAGCCACCCCCACAACGTGACGATCACCCGGGAAGCGCCTAATTATAGCAGGAGGTAATGGAATTGACCCATGGTTTCTGACAGACTCCCCCAATCCTTCTACCTTGGGGAAGACGTAGTATTTCTCGCCCAGGCGTTGCTCGGCAAAGTGCTGGTAACGGAGTTTAACGGGCAACAAAGCGCAGGGCGCATCGTCGAAACGGAAGCCTACCGGGGCCCTGACGACCGCGCCTGCCATGCCTTCAACAACCGCCGGACTCCGCGCACGGAGGTGATGTTCGGCCCCGGAGGCCATGCTTATGTCTACCTCTGTTACGGCATCCACCACTTGTTCAACATAGTCACCGGCCCGGAAGACGCCGCCCACGCTGTCCTCATCCGGGGCGTGGAGCCGCTCGGCAACCTCGCCCTTATGCTCGAAAGACGGCATTTGTCCAAACCGGCCCAGTCCCTCACCGCCGGCCCCGGCGCTCTGGCCCAAGCCCTCGGAATCCGGACCACCCACTCCGGCCTTCCCTTATTTGCCGCCGAAAGCCCCATCTGGCTGGAAGACCGCGGCCTGACCCCACCACCCGAAGCAATCGTTGCCGGTACCCGCGTCGGCGTAGAACCCGCCGGCGCATGCGCCCTCCGCCCCTGGCGCTTCAGCATCAAAGGCTCCCCCTGGGTGAGCCGGGCCAAAGGCGCCCCAACACCCTAACCCAGTCGCGGACTTCACCCCCCTACACACCTCAACCCCCAAAGTCCGGCTTCGCTCAACGGGGGCACCCATATATCTTCGCTTTTTTTTCGTTAAAAAGCCATACCTTTTCAATAAAAAACATGACTCGGTTTTCTTTGCGTTTGCTTCCGGTCTTCCTTCTTGTGGCGGGGTCCCTGGCGGGTCAGCGCACCAACCCGAATGCGTTGCGGTATGAGGATTACGTGTACCAGCCCCATATTCGCTCGGTACAATTCCATGTGGAGGGGTTTGTTTTGAGTTATCCGATGCTCGATCTGAACGGCGCCTCCAGCCTGTTGCTGGCCTTCGACGATCTGGACGGAGATGTAAAGAACTACTACTACCGCTTCATCCATTGCGACATGGACTGGAAGCCTTCGGATGTTTCGGAGATGGAGTACCTCGACGGGTTCTCGGAAGAGCGGATCTTCGATTATCAGTTTTCCGCCAAAACAGTTTCCAGCTATACCCACTACACGTTGCAGTTGCCCAATAACAGCATGCGCTGGAAGCTCTCCGGCAACTACCTGCTGGTCGTCTACCCCGAAGGCTATGCGACCCAGCCGGTCATAACCCGCCGGTTTGTGGTGGCCGACCCCAAAGTGCAGATCTCCAGCCAATTTGTGCGGCCCAACCAGGTGAACAAGCTCCGCACCCATCAGGAGATCGATTTTGTGGTCAACCACGAAAAATTTCTTATTCGCAACCCGCAGCAGGAAATCAAAGCGGTTGTCCTCCAGAACGGGCGTTGGGGCCAGACCGTCACTGGAGTAGCTCCCTTATTCTTTCGGACAAACCAACTGGTGTTCGACTATCAGGATGTAGTGGTGTTCCCAGGCGGAAAAGAATTCCGGCAGATCGATCTGCGCAGCCTGCGTTTCCGGTCGCCCCTGATGGCGGCGGTCGACAGTTACCGGGACCGGATCGAAGTCAGCCTGCAACCCGAGCGAAGCCGGGCCACCCAGCCCTACCTGGAATACAACGACATCAACGGCAAGTTTGTCATCGAAACCCAGGATCAGAACAACCCCCTGGCCGCTAACTACGCCCAGGTGCTCTTTTCGCTGTCGGTCGAGGCTCCGTTTTACGACGACGACCTGTATGTAGTTGGCGCATTCAACGACTGGCAGTTGAAAAAAGAATATCAAATGGCTTACAATAACGCCATCAACGCCTATGTGCTCAAAACGCCTCTAAAGCAGGGCTTTTACGATTACGCCTACGCTATGACCCCCCGAAACACAGAAAAAAAGGCGGTCAATCTGAGCCCGCTGGAAGGCGATTGGTTTGAGACCGAAAACGATTACACCATCCTTATTTACTACCGGCCCTTTGGAGGCCGGTACGATCAGGTCATCGGTATGGCCCAGTTTAACAGCCGGGGTCAGTAAACGCCTTCTCTTTTTTCGGCTGGCGAAAACCCCTTTTTATCCATGATAAAGGCGGGTTGATATAAAAATTTTCAACTCCTCCTCTCTAAGGGGTACTATTGCAGGGTGTCCGGTTCAGGATTGCTTGACATTCCTGGCACAGGCCGACGAAACGTATTAAGTTTGCTTCCGCAAAATTGCCAAACATCATGTTCCGTAATCTTTTCTTTGCAGGCGTCCTGCTCGTTGTGGCAGCGCTCCGTCTTCCGGCCCAGCAAGCCTGGAGCCTGGAACAATGCGTAGAATACGCCACCCGAAATAACCTGAATGTCAAACAAGCTCAAAATCAAATCCGCGGCGCGGAATTGACGTATACGCAGAACAAATTCAGCCGGTTTCCTTCCCTCAATGGCACAGCCAGCGGGGGGATGCAGTTCGGGCGAACGATCGACCCGACCACCAACAGCTTCGACAACCAGCAGATTGGGTTTAACAGCTACGGGCTGAACTTCGGGATCACGGTGTTCGCCGGCAACCGGATCAACAACGCCATTCGCCAGGGAACGCTGGATCTCTCGGCCAGCAAGCTCGACGCCGAACAGGCGGTGAACGACCTGGGCCTTAGCGTGGCCACTGCCTACCTCAATATCCTCCTTGCCGAAGAACAACTTGGCCTTGCCCGGCAGAGGCTTAACCAGTCGCGCCTCCAACTCGACCAAACCGAAAAGCTGATCGCCGCCGGCGCCCGGCCGGTCAATGAACGGCTGAACGCCCTTTCGCTGATAGCGGTCGACGAACAAGCGCTTATCCAGGCGGAAAATGCGGTGAGCTTGAATTACCTGTCTTTGAAGCAAATCCTCATGCTTGATCCGGCACAGGATCTCGCGATCCAACGACCCGAAATTACTATCCCCGCCGACGCAGACCCCGATAATTATGCGGCCAATGAAATTTTCACCGGCGCGCTGGGCCTTCAGCCAAATATCGAGGCCGGCGAAAAACGCATGGCAAGCGCCAAGATCGGAGTCGACCTCGCCAAAGCCGCCTTCTACCCTACCCTCAGTTTCTTCGGAGGATTGAGCAGCAACTACTCTTCCGTAAGCCGCCAGGTAGACGGATACATCACCCAGAATTTTAAACAAACCGTTCTTTTTAACGGCCAGCAGGTAGATTTTGAGGTGCCCCAGCAGGTGCCCTTGTTTTCAGACAATCCCTACTTTAATCAGATCAGCGAAAACTTCGGCCAGAGTTTAGGGGTATCCCTAAACATCCCAATTTACAACAACCATCGCAACAAGATCAACGTCGAACGCGCCCGCCTTAATATGGTCACCCAGGAAGTTGTCATGGAACAGACCCGGCAAAACCTCAAAACCAGCATCGACCGCGCCATCGCCGACGCCCGCGCCGCCAAGCGCAGCCTGGACGCCGCCCAACGCGCAGTGGACGCTTCTTCGGCCGCCTTCGAGAACGCCCAGAAGCGCTTCGACGTCGGCGCCCTCAACAGCCTCGAATACCAAACCGCCCGCAATACGATGGAACAATCCAAAATTGACCTCGTACGGGCCCGGTTCCAGTATTTCTTCAACCTGAAACTGGTGGAATTCTACCAGGCCGCTCAAAATGTACCAGTTGAACTAACGCCCTATCATTAACTAGGGTTCGAAAAAACCAACACATCCTTAAATCATTGCGTAGACCATGGCAAAAAACACACAATAAAATTCCGCTGAAAAAAACAATACGCTGATCATCGCCCTCGTAGCCTTTATCGCAATCATGGTCATCGTAGCCGTCGTCCAGAACAAACGCAAACCAAAGGGAGAAAAGGTCTCTACTGAAAAAGTGGAGCGCAGGGACATCCGCGAAACCGTATCGGCGAGCGGAAAAGTGTTCCCCGAAACCGAGGTAAAAATCAGCTCCGACGTTTCCGGCGAAGTCGTCGAACTCTATGTCAAGGAAGGCGACTCGGTGGTCGCCGGGCAAATTCTGGCCAAAATCGACCCCGACGCTTACCAGTCTCAGGTTGAACGCGGGGTAGCCAGCGTAAACTCCGCCAAAGCCCAGGTTGCCAACAGCAAGTCTCAGGTGGAAAACCTGCGCGCCCAGCGGGAACAAATCCTGGCCCAACTCGACAACGCCCGGGAAATTCACAAACGCAACGAGAAACTGTATAAAGACGGCGTCATTTCGATTGCCGACTTCCAGGCCTCTCTTTCCAGCTTAAAATCTCTGGAAGCAAATCTGCGTTCTTCGGACGCCAGCATCAAATCCGCACAGGAAAGCGCCCGCGGCGCTCAGTTTTCCGTGGAAAGCTCGGAAGCAGGTTTGAGAGAGTTGCGTACCAGCCTCCGGCGCACTACGATCTATGCGCCTACCAGCGGGATCATCTCTAAACTAAATATCGAACAGGGCGAACGCGTCGTGGGTACCATCCAGATGGCCGGTACCGAAATGATGCGCCTCGCCAACCTCAACAACATGGAAGTCCGGGTAGACGTTAGCGAGAACGATATCCCCAGGGTAGCCCTCAACGACGAAGTCGACATCGAAGTGGACGCCTACCTGGGCCGGAAATTCAAAGGCCGCGTCACCCAGATCGCCAACTCCTCTTCTAACTCAGCGGTCGCCGCCCTGACCAGCGACCAGATCACCAACTTCGAGGTCCGTATCTCCATCGACCCCAGCTCTTATACCGATCTCGTCAAAGGAGGCAAACGGTATCCCTTCCGGCCGGGCATGTCCGCTTCCGTGGAGGTCTATACCGAATCCCGCACCAAAGTATTAACCGTGCCAATCCAGGCCGTCACAACCCGCGAAAAAGAAGGCAAATCCGCCACCCGCTTCGTCCGCGCCGAAAACGGCGATAGCGAGGTCGAAGAGGAAAAGATCGTAGATAACCTTCGGGAAGTGGTGTTCGTAGCGATGAAAGGCGATACCGTGCGTATGGCAGAAGTACAAACCGGCATCCAGGATAATAACTTCATCGAAATCCTTACCGGCCTCAAAGAAGGTGAACAGATCGTCTTCGGGCCCTACTCCGCCGTCTCCCGCAAATTGAAATCAGGCCAAAAAATCCAGGTCGTTAAAGAAAGTGAACTCTATACCAGCGGGAAGAAGAAACAAAAAGAGGAATAAGTTAGACGGTTAGACGTTAGGCAAAAGCCTTGCCCTTAACGTTCTCGCTTTGTCGAAAATGCCCCGATTGAAATATATTCAAACGGGGCATTTTCGTACCTTGCCCATGTCTTTTGTACTCCGTACATCGTACATCCTTCAACCCAAAAAACATGACCCTTTCTTTGTTACCCGAGAACCTCCTTCTTCAACTTCAGGAAGCGGCAATGCCTTTGTTTTACATCAGCGAGACGGAGAAACCGGTGAGAGTCCAGCGCCTGGCTGGCACCAGCGGGATTGCGCGTTTTTCCCAGTCTGATCTTCTGAGGCTTTTGTTTCCGGGGGAATCCAGGCTAAAGGTGGAGTGGTCGGGGATGGAACGGCCCGGCATGAAAGGCTACCAGCATTTTTTTCGCCACTACCTGGAAAAGATTTCACAAACGCCGGCTGGCGAGGTGATAATCCGCATGCCCGTTGAACGGGAGCAAGCGGAGTATTGGCGGGCCTTGCACGCGTTGTGGATGGACCACTTCGTCCGGCAGCGGTGGTTTAAGGTGCATCTGCGGGACAATGTCAGCAAGGCGGTTTTTGCCGTGGGGCAACACCTCGAAATCGCTCTCAACCCCGACACCAACGAGGTGACCCTAACGCCAGGCGATTGGTTTGTGCTTCAAACCGGTACGGTAGAAACCTAACCCCCCGGATTCACGCTTTGGAAGCCTGCACCTTGGTCAGTTTGATCCTGCCCAGATGCCGTTTTTTGTCAAAAGGGGCATCGATGACCTGTTGCCAAAACCCCGTCAGCTGCACATCGTCAAAATGGCCACTGTACATGAGCTGGTATTTCCGGGGATAAGGCGCAATGGCTTGCCCTGACGCCCCAGGCAGAATTTCCTGCACTTCCTCCAGGTAAATTGAAAAGTCGCCGTAAAAAATGCCCCGAAGGCGCATTTCTACTGTTTTGCCCGGGCCCAAATGCACATAAGAGCGGCCTTCAACCTGCTGTTTATCGATCTTCAGGTACATTTCTACCTTCATCTTGCGGGACGAGCTAAGCCCTCCTACGGTCAAATTGCCCTGGAACAAGCCTTCCAGGCGCTTTTGGGCCTGCAAAGAAGGATTAACAACCAACAGCCCCAATACAAATAGGGCAGTAAATGGACGGAGGGAAAAAGGGGGCATGGACATCATATGTATCCGGGTGTATAATTCAGGTTTCATGCTGATCGCATGGCCAAAGATAAAAACCAAATAAAAAAGCCCCCCTACTTTTCCGGATACCCTTTTTTCAACCAGCAATCCAGTAGCTTCAGTTCCTCATCCGTCAGGTCTTTTGGCCGGCCTGCCGGGGCATTATCAGGGGGCATTCCCAGAACGGCATTGTCCTTCAAGTCGAAAACCCGTTCCTTAAACGACCCGTTTTTGAGGTCAAATTCAAGCGTTTTAAAGTCGCTGTAGCCTGGATGGCATCCGCTGTAAGCGCAGGACTGGGTGAGTATGGTCTTGATATTTAACTGAAAAGACACTTGCAAGGTGTCGCAGAATTCAACCGGCTCGGGAGCCGGAATCGTTTCGTACGTGCATGCGGACTGGATCAGGAGCGACAAAGCGAAAAAGGGGATCAGAAGGAACAAGAGGCGCATGTTCTGCAAAGTGTTTGGATGGATCAATCGAGTTAACTAAGGAGATACTGTTTAGGTAGCAAATAGTTTTCCGCAATAAGACCTTTTTTCGTCCTTAAGATGACAGAACCATTTCCTCTTCTCGCATTGATTCATGAATTAACGGTTAAGATGAACTAAACCCCGGTTCGAATTGTATATTTTCCGGGTTAGAAAACAGGGTTATCCACCCGGCCCGTATTTGTTCACCTAATTGAATCAACAAAGCATATCGCTATGTATCCTGCCGAAATCGTTGCGCCCATGGCCAAAGACCTTACCGACTATGGGTTTGAGCCCCTCAGAACGCCGGAAGATGTCTCCTCCGTCCTGGATCAAACCGAAGGGACTGTTCTGGTAGTAGTCAACTCCGTATGCGGTTGTGCGGCCGCTAACGCCCGCCCAGGGGCCAAGCTTTCCATTCAGGGCGACAAGAAGCCCAGCCGGCTTGTCACTGTGTTTGCCGGAGTCGACGCCCAGGCTACGGCCAAAGCCCGCGAATATATGCTTCCGTATCCGCCTTCCTCCCCTTCCATCGCCTTGTTTAAAGAAGGGAAGCTGGTTCATTTCCTCGAACGGCACCATATTGAAGGGCGGTCGGCCGAGATCATTGCCGCCAACCTGGAGATGGCCTTTGACCGGTACTGCTGATCGGGATACGCACGGAGGCTAGTTTTTTAGCCTCCCGTATTTTTTCATGATTTCCAGCACCTGCTCTACCGGAAGTTCCTCTGCCCGAACGCCGTTAGCCTCCATCGTTTCTGCCGCAAACAGCGAATTGATAATCGCCTCTTCGGTAGCTTCTATAACTGCCAGAAACAAAGGCGACACGGCGTCGTTGTGAAGAACCTCCTGTGCGAGGGCGGTCTGTTCCATCCGGTGCGGTATCCGCAGGCCGGGCGCGGTGGAAAAAGCGACGGCGTAATCCCCGCTGCCATTCGAGGCAATGCCCCCGGTTCGGGCCAGCCCCAGCATGGCCCGTTGGGCCAGGCGCTTCAGGTTGCGGGCATCCAGGGGAGCGTCGGTGGCAACCACCATCATGCAGGAACCGTCGGGCGAGTAATCCAGTTGTTCTTTGAGGTAAAATCGGCCCAGTTCCTGCCCCACCGGCACGCCGCTTATGGAGAGAACGCCGCCAAAATTGGTCTGGACCAGTACGCCCACCGTATATCCGCCCAATTTAGGAGGGAGGATTCGCGAAGCGGTACCGATACCTCCTTTGAATCCGAAGCAGCGGGTTCCGGTGCCTGCGCCTATGTTGCCCTCCTGTACTGCCGTATCGGTGGCGCTTTGGATCGCCGCAAGTACATGTTCGGGGCGAACTGCCCGGCTTCGGATATCGTTGAGCCCTCCGTCGTTGGTCTCCCCTACCAGGGCGTTGACAGAACGAACCTGTTCGTTGCCCTTCTGGGAAAGGGTGTGGAAAATAACGCCGTCCATGGCTGCCGGCACGCTGAGGGTAGATGTGAGCACGATGGGCGTTTCGAGGTTGCCCAACTCCTCCACCTGGGTTGACCCGGCCAGCTTGCCAAACCCGTTCCCGACAAAAACCGCCGCCGGAACTTTTTCCTGAAATATATTGCCCGGGTGTGGTACGATAGCGGTCACGCCGGTGCGCACCCGGTCGCCTTCCATCAACGTGCAGTGGCCTACGCTTACGCCGGCCACATCGGTAATGGAATTCCATTTTCCAGGCTTCAAAACACCGAATTCCACGCCCAGGTCGCGGGGCCGGGACTGACTCATAGCGGGTTGCAGATTCATAATAAAACCGGTTAAAACCATAACAGATATCAAAAGACGCATCTTTGTTGTTTTTTTATCAATTCCTTAACCATACATTTCTCCACTTTTGCGTTAATTGGGCATATGGTTACACTAAAATACCGAAAATGATCCGACTGTTGAGTACGCTACTGATGGTTTTCGCGCTTACTTCCTGCCAGGCGCAGGGTATTAAAGGAGCTTTGGACAAACTCAAGGCCAAAGTCACCGAGAGCGATCTAACGAAAGAGGAGGCAGGAAAAGGACTTAAAGAAGCCCTCAAACTAGGCGCGGAGGAAGCCGTGACTTTTCTGTCCAAAGAAAACGGATACTACGAGAGCATCTACAAGGTCCTCTTGCCGGAGGAAGCCCAGAAAGTCGTCTCGAAATTAAAAATGGTTCCCGGGTTCTCCAATGTAGAACAGGAACTCGTCCTGCGCATTAACCGCGCAGCTGAACTGGCCGCTTCCAAAGCAACCCCTATTTTCGTCAACGCCATCACGCAACTGACGTTCCAGGACGCTCTGAATATTTTGATGGGCGAGCAAAATGCGGCCACCAACTACCTTCGCAGCACTACCTCCGGGCAGCTTTACGCCGAGTTCAAGCCGGTCATTGCCTCTTCCCTCGACGAAGTGAACGCCCGCCAATACTGGAAGGACGCCGTTACGGCATACAATAGAATCCCTCTGGTGACAAAAATCAACACCGAGCTCGACGACCACGTGGCAAACAAAGCCCTGGGCGGGTTGTTCCAATTGGTAGAAGTGAAGGAAGCGAAGATCCGGACCGACGTTTCGGCCCGCACCTCCGATATCCTCAAAAAAGTATTCGCCAAGCAGGATAAGCGGTAATCCGCTTCCTGGATAATGCCTCAACCCGCATGAAGATCCTGATCGCTGACGACGAAGCCCACATCCGCATGCTGATCGAACAAACGCTCGACGACCTGGAAGACGAAGGCGTCGAGATTCTGACGGCAGCTAATGGAGAAGAAGCCTTGGAAGGGATTTTGGACGAACGCCCTGAACTCGCATTCGTCGATGTGATGATGCCGAAAATGGATGGGATGGAAGTGTGCCGCCAGGTCAAATCCCGGCTTGGCGAGGCGTCGCCTTATCTTGTCATGCTAACGGCCAAAGGCCAGGATCTCGACAAACAAAAAGGCATGGAAGCCGGCGCCGACCTTTTCCTTACCAAGCCGTTTGATCCGGACGAGATCCAGAGTATTGCGCTGAGGGTGTTGGGGCTGTAGGCAGGTTGAGGCGTTGAGGTGTTAAGGTGTTAAGGCGTTGATTTTAAGAAAATGTACTGTCCCCCTTTGGAGGGGGTCGGGGGGAGGACAGGCAAAGAACGGCAGGTTGAGGGGATTAGGCGTTGTTTACCCGCCGTTTCGCGATATACAAATTGGCCAGCAGGAACGCAATTCCCAGGAGGATAAAGGCTACCCCTTTCACGATCAGGCTCCACTCGGCGTCGAAGAACCGCGTGAGCGCAAGCGCCAAAATAAACAACATCCCGATATTGAGATCCAGCAAGTTATTTGATCGGATCCCTTCCCGCAAATAAGCTACCCCTATAGCCAAGCCATACAGGTTGGCCAAAATGATGGCCAGAAGGTCTTTTTCCTGTCCGTCGGTAAAAGCGACATAAAGCGCCAGCACCAAGGGAAACCCAAATAAAAGGGCAGATTCCAGGGAAAACCCAATAGACTTCCAATGAATCCATCCCAGAACGATCCAGGCCAGCGCCAGGATCACCAGTACGGCAAAATTGGTCATAGCAGCCCAAAAAGGGTATTCCATATCTCCCCAAAGTCCACCCAGATGAAATCCGGGAACCTTGGTCCCGTAGGCGCAAATAATCCCCATAATGAACATCCCGGCCAGCCCGAACAGTAAAAAAGGCTGGCGGACCATAATCCTGCCCGAAGGAAAAAGCACCGCGCTGAGCAGGCAAAAAACGCTAAGCCACAAGCCCGTCCCAACCATGATATATTCCGACAGTCCGGAATCCGTGGAGGCAAACCACCCGAAGGCCCAGCTGATCATGAACGCCCAGGCCAGGAGGTGTTTGCGAATCCATTCCCCGGCGCGATAAAAATTATACGCCAGGTGGGGAATCGCCATTACCAGAAATCCCCAAAAACCTACCGTCTCCGGCCGGGAAACCTGAAGCGCCCATGCCGTTGCCCCGATCAGGTAAATGATCGCCGACAAACTGGAATTTAAAAGATAAAGCAGAGGAATGCTCAAAAGTAGCCAGGGCTTGAGAAATGCGTCGGCCGTACCTGTAAGGTGGTAGGTTTCGCTGATCAGGCTGATGGTGGCGCCCAAAAAGAGCATCAGCACCGCCGATCCCGATTCTTTCCAGACCAGGGAATTCCGCTTTTTAAAAAACACATACCCATACAGAACCAATCCAAGGATCATCGGAAGGAAGCTGATCGCCGTTTGCCAGTCTCTCGACAAATACTCCCAATTATACGCGATGATCGAAACCACCCCTCCCCCAATGAGCAAAGCGCCTACAATACCGATGGCAATGACGCCTAGCTGCAACCCGGTACTATCCTGGGTATCCGGCGCATAGCGCCTCCGCAGCGCGCCAGCCTGCGCTTCGCTAACAAAACCTTCTTCTACCCATTCCGGGAGTTGCTGAAACAACCAGCGAATTTCGCGTTTGGACATTATGGTACGGTTGACGGTGGACGGAATAATTCCTGCTCCCTACTCCCTGCTCCCTCTATTCCCTCCCTCCAAAAATAGAAAAAAATCCGCAGACTGCGGAGGGGTTTCGCCGCAACAGATAATAGGCTATTTTTGCTCCTGAATACCCAATATCCGATCCATGCTCCAATTTTTGCTTTCGTTGCTGCGTCTTCCAGTTCGCTTACGGCATTCTGGCGCGAGGCGGCGCCCTGGCGCCCATCATCCTGGCGCGAGGCGCCGCCTCGTGCCCAGTACCTTCACGAGGCTCCGCCTCGTCGCAGCCGTCTTATGCTGCCTCGCCGCGCCAGCTACCGGCCAGGCGCCGGTGGAAAACCGTTTCCAGGCGTTCCTCGCCCCTTCGGATACCATACACAAAGGGCAGGTTGTGGCTATTGGCCGGCGGAGGAGCGGCAGCCTACACGGCGGCATCCATTGGGTTGTATCACATCTGGTACAAAGACTATCCCCTGGGGAAGTTCCATTTTTTTGACGATTACGGCGAATGGGAGAACATGGACAAAGCGGGGCACCTCTTTACCGCTTATGCAGAAAGTTACCTGGCCTATAAGGGTGCGCGGTGGACGGGCATCCAGGAGAGGCCGGCTGCCTGGATCGGCGCCGGAGTAGGCACGTTGCTCCAGGCAACGATCGAGGTGATGGACGGATTCTCGGAAGGCTGGGGGTTTTCGACCGCCGACTTGGCGTTTAACACCGCTGGAGTGGGATTGTTTCTGGGGCAGGAACTGCTTTGGCAGGACCAGCGGATCATGGTCAAAGTCTCCCACACCCGGCCCAACTACGGCTCTGCCCTCCTGACCAGCAGCACCGGCGTAACCCGGACGGTCGACGAAGCCGCTACCGTTCTCTACGGCAAGTTCCCGTCTTCGTTTATCAAGGACTACAACGGCATGACCGTCTGGGCTTCTGTTAATCCCGCTTCTTTTTTTTCGAAAAAGAAAAAGCCGTTTTTCCCGCGATGGCTGAACATCGCCGGAGGCTACGGCGCGCAAAATGTCTACGGCGCATACGGAAATGCCATCACGGATCAAGAAGGCAACGTCTTTTCGCTTCAGCAATACCCCCGATACCGGCAATACTACCTCTCGCTGGATGCCGACCTGCGCCGCATCCCCACCCGCAGCCGGGCGCTGCGCACCCTGTTTACGGCCCTGAGCTGGGTCAAACTGCCCGCCCCAACCATGGAATGGAACAGCCTGGGAGAACAAAAATTCTACTGGCTTTACTGGTAATGTAGCTCCGATTTGTGTAGCTCGGATTTGTAATCCGAGAGCGTTTGGCGGATTTAAAATCCGCAGAACATTCCCGGATTGCAAATCCGGGCTACAGCTATTAATGGGCAATATGGAACAGGGCATCGCCCTGGCTGACGATGGACACATTGGTATGGCCGATGATATACCCGCTGCAGGACGCTTTAATGATCGATTTTTCCATGCCATAAGGATCGGTGATCATACCGATGGGTTCTCCTTTGACGACTTTCTGGCCCGAGGATTTGGTCCACTGGAAGATCCCGGCGCGGGGCGCGCGCTGGCGGGTAGATTTCATAAAGACCTGGCTGTTCGGCTCTTCGAACGCCAGGTCCAGCATGCCCAGAAAAGAGAGGACGCGCTGGATGCCGTCAATTCCCTTTTCTACAGAGTAGCCGTCGAGCCGGCTGTTTTCGCCCCCTTCGTACACCAGAATAGGTTTACCGGCATCGAGGGCGGTCTTTCTCAGGGATTTGGAAATAGGTTTCGACGCGATCAGATAAGGCGCACCGAACGCTTTGGCCAACTCGATGCCAGGGGCATCGTTGGGAGTGAAGCGGACCTGCGGGTAGTTGAAATGCCCCCGGCCTCCCGTATGCAGATCGATTCCGCAGTCGATGTGAGGAAAAATCTCTTTCGTCAGCGTCGCGGCAATGCGAGCGGCCAGAGAACCTCTGGCGCTGCCAGGAAAACTCCGGTTGATATCCTTTCCATCCGGCACATCCCGGGAGGATAAAATGAATCCGTAAACGTTCAACACCGGCACGGCGATGACCATGCCTTTGCGTATTCTGGAGAAAACGTCTGATTCTACGGTGCGCCGGATAATTTCAATGCCGTTGATCTCATCCCCGTGTACGCCTCCGAGCACGAGGACGCGGGGGCCGGGTTTGTGGCTGCGGAACACGTGGGCTTTGATCAGAATCTGGTTTCCCGAAGGAAACCGGCCCACCGGAATGCGAACCATCGTATTCTCTCCCGGATCAATCCAGGTATTGTAAATCCGGATAGGTTTTTTGGGGAAACGGACGGATTTAGCCATAGACAACCATACTCCTTATACTTTCACACGGGTCTTTGCCATGACCTTGCGTTCGATGAATTGAATAATTCTGCCGGCAACATCTACTCCGGTAGTCGTTTCGATCCCTTCCAAGCCGGGAGAGGCGTTTACTTCCATCACCAGAGGGCCCCGGTTGGAGCGGAGCAAATCGACGCCGGCGACGTCCAGTCCCATAATCCGGGCGGCTTTGATCACGACGGAGCGCTCTTTCTCCGTCAGTTTGACGGAAATCGCTCTTCCTCCCCGGTGGAGGTTGGAACGGAACTCGCCCTCCTGGGCGATACGCTTCATAGCGGCTACCGGTTTGCCATTGACGACCAGCGCCCGGATGTCCGTTCCACTCACTTCCCGGATAAATTCCTGAAGGACGACCCGGGTATTTAGGCGATGAAAGGCATCCAGGGTAGATTGGGCGCTTTGCATAGTTTCCGCCAGCATGACCCCGATGCCGTGCGTGCTTTCAATCATTTTGATCACGACCGGCAGGCCGCCCAGGCGCTCAACGATCGGCCCCAGCGGTGTCCCTTCTGAAGGGAAAAACGTATTGGGAATCTCGATCCCATACCCTTGCAAGCGCTGGAGGGCCCGAAGTTTGTCCCGGGCCTGCCAAAGGCCTTGGGAACGAGTGGAAGTGAACACATTCATCAGTTCCAGATGGCTGATCAGCGAAATGCCTTCCTGAGTGACGGAAGTGCCGATCCGGGGAATGACGGCATCCAGGCTGCTTAGCGGCAGATCGCCGTGATAAACCTCAAACTTCCCGTTTTCCATTCCCAAAACGCATTGGGTATGGTCGATAATCTGCATGGAATGGCCCCGCAGCAACCCGGCGCGGAAGAGGCTCTGGGTTGAATAAAGCTGAGGACCGCGAGATAAAATGGCAATGTTCATGTTCCCTTGTTCTAACTTCCGGAATATGCCGGGAAGTTACAATTATTTGACATCCGTTCTAATTTCGCCCACCAATATTCAAAAATTATTGGTCGAAACCTTTTATGCCTCGTACCTTGCGTCACAAAACACCGAAGCCAGCATGGAGCATACCATCCAGCCAAACCTAGACAATCCTCGGGTGATCCGGGCATGGACCTTTTTCGACTGGGCAAACTCAGCCTTTGCACTGGTTATTACGACGGCCATTTTCCCTGCCTATTTCCTGGCGGTAACCGACCCTGAGATCCGAATTTGGGGCTACAACATGAGCAACAGCGCGCTATACGCCTATGCCATCTCCGCCTCCTATCTGCTCATCGCCGCATGCTCCCCTATCCTTTCCGGAATTGCCGATTACGGCGGAAAAAAGAAGGCATTCCTTCAAGCGTTTACGATTATAGGCTCTTTAGGCTGCTTTTCTTTGTTCTTTTTTCAGGGGATGTCCCAGTTGGGGCTTGGCTTAACCGGGTTTATTACCGCCATGATCGGCTTTGCCGGAGGGCTCGTTTTTTATAACGCCTACCTGCCGGAAATCGCTTCGCCGGCAATGTATGACCGCGTCAGCGCTTCCGGGTACGCCATGGGGTACATTGGAAGCATCTTGTTATTGGTGCTGAATTTGATCATTATCCAAAAGCCGCTCTGGTTTGGGTTGCCTGAAGAAGGAACCCTCGCGGTGCGGATCGCGTTTATCCTGGTGGGGCTTTGGTGGATTGGGTTTGCGCTGATCCCTTTCCGGGTACTACCCAATACCAGCAAAATGCCTTTCTCGGCAACCATGCTGAGCAAGGGATTTCAGGAACTCCAGAAAGTAGCCGCTATAGTCTTTCGGAGTCCGAACCTGCTGCGGTTTCTCGTTTCTTTCTTCTTTTACAGCGCGGGCGTGCAGACCGTTATTTTTCTCGCGGCCACGTTCGCGGAAAAAGAGCTGCAATTTGCTACCTCAGAGTTGATCCTGGTCGTTCTCCTCCTGCAGTTAGTGGCGGTGGGAGGCGCTTTTCTGTTTGCGCGCATGTCGGAAAAACGGGGCAATAAGCCTGCCTTGATGGTCATGCTGACGATTTGGATCGGAATATGCCTGTTTGCTTACTTCGTCAGCGCCCGATGGCAATTTTACCTGGTCGCCGGCGCAGTGGGAATGGTCATGGGCGGCATTCAGGCGATCTCCAGATCCACCTACTCCAAACTGCTTCCTCCTAAAACCAAGGATACGGCCAGCTTTTTCAGTTTTTACGACGTGCTGGAAAAAATAGCGATCGTGCTGGGTACGTTCTCTTTTGGATTTCTGGACCAAATGACCGGGAGTATGCGGGTGAGTGTATTGATCCTGGGAGGGTATTTTTTGGTTGGAATGGCGGTTCTGGCCTATGTCCGGATCGAAAAATCCACTGAACCAATCTAAAGCAGTCCTTGTTCCAAAATGACCATGCGCATGAATTCCCAAAATATCCTGTTTAAGGTGGCCATTGGTATGCTGATAGCGCTTGGCGGCCCATGGCAAAGCGCGGCCCAGTACCCGACGGATTCGCTCCGCATCAGCTTGCTGACCTGCGCCCCCGGGGAAGCGTTGTATTCCAAATTCGGCCACAGCGCGATCCGGGTAGCGGACCCCGCGAATCAGACCGACATCGTCTACAATTATGGCTTGTTTGATTTCGATACGCCGAATTTCTACGTCAAATTCATCCGCGGGAAGCTCCCCTACCAGTTAGGCGTGCAGTCCTTCCGGCAGTTTATGTGGGACTACGAATACGAACGCCGGGAAGTGCTCGAGACGCCCCTGCATCTGAGTCCGGAGCACCAGGCAGAGCTCCTGCGGTTTCTGGAGATCAATTACCTTCCGGAAAACAGGCAGTATCCCTACGATTTCTTTTTTGACAACTGCGCTTCCAGAATCCGGGATGTTTTGGAAAAAACCGCAGCGATGACGTACCCCCCAAAAGATACGATGGAATCCAGTAAAACGTTCCGGGAATTGCTGGACGAGTACATAGGGATGTACCCCTGGATCAATTTTGGGATCGATCTGATCCTCGGCCTTCCGACCGACCAAAAGGCAGGCTTCCGCGGGGAAATGTTTCTGCCGGATTACCTGGCCAAAAATCTGAAAGCGGGGCAAAGCATCCAGAAACCGGTAGCAGCAGCGGATACCTTGCTGCTCTCCGGGCAAACCGGCGAACCGGATCACAAGCCTGCGCTCACTCCGTTCCTGGCATTTGCCCTGCTTTTCGCCGCTTTTGCTTTGCTGAGCGGGTTGGCGCCAAACAGCAAAGCCCTGCTCCTGGCGGATGCGTTGTTTTTCCTGGCGTTGGGGCTGGCCGGGAGCTTGTTTACCTTCATGTGGGCAGGCACCGATCACGATGCCACCCACTGCAATATGAACCTGCTTTGGGCAAATCCTCTGGCTTTTGGCGCTTTTGCCGCGCTGTTTTACCCTTCCCGACGAATATGGCCTGCCTTGGGCGCGCTGGGCGCGGCAATCGCCTTAATGGGTTTCCCCTTCCTCCCTCAGGCGCTGCATCCCGCCGTAATCCCCATCGCCTTGACGGTTCTGCTCCGGTGTCTTTACCGGCTCGGGGTTATTCCTTTCAAACCCAAACAGGCCTTAGTTGAAGCGGTACCTGGTTAGCCGGATAGCCCTCTTTTTCCCATTTACAAAATACACCCGAACATGCGCGCTATTAACACCATTGTTTTTGACCTGGGCGGAGTCTTGATCGATTGGAACCCAACCTACCTTTACCGAAAATTGTTTGACAACGAGGAGGAAATGATGTATTTTCTTAGAGAAATCTGCGCTCCCTCCTGGAACGAACAACAGGATGCAGGCAGGCCCCTGGACGAAGCGACCGCCTGGCTGGCGAGCAGGCATCCGGAATACGAAGACCTGATCCGGGCCTTCTACGGACGCTGGGAAGAAATGCTTGCCGGCCCGATCCAGGAAACGGTCCAAATTCTCGAACATCTCCACCTGCAAAATAACTACCGGCTTTACGCATTGACCAACTGGAGCCACGAAACCTTCCCGATCGCTCAAACCCGCTATGAATTCCTGAACCGGTTTGAAGGAATCCTCGTCTCGGGTGAGGAAAAGCTGATTAAACCCGACCCCCGCATTTTTCGCTTGCTGTTTGCCCGATTTGGCATCCAGCCGGAACGCGCGCTGTTCATCGACGATAACCCGAAAAATGTAGATGCTGCCATCCAGTGCGGAATGCACGCCCTGCAGTTTCACTCCCCAGATCAGCTCCATGCTGGCCTGGCCGGCCTGGGCATTCAAACCCGGCCTTAGATTCGAAAAAATCCGGTGGATTTTGTCCTTCCTTGCCTGGAAGGAGCCCAAGCCGCACCCGGTTTGAAGACCTCTTTTTTACCCTTTTCATCAATTCCTGCATAGTCCAAAGCAGATAAAACCGTTTTTTTAATGAAACCCGCCACTTATTTTAATTCGACTACCGTTTTCTAAAAAATAAACTACTCCTTGAATGTCAGTACGTTTTGAAATAAAAAAAATCATCAACTCATAAATGATTGATTTTCTGTGCTGAAAACCGCCTCCTGCGCTGGTATTTTTCCTGAAAATGACTTATTTTTGAACAAACTTTTTGCGGGGCATCTGCTTCGCGGCCTATAACCATTCAGGTTTATCGATTCATCTCTGTTGTCCCGGGCTACCTCCCAAACCGATCTATTTTAAGGTTACATGCCCCCCCAATGCGCTTTCTTTTCTAAGAAGGGGTATGGCGGTGTACTCGACCATGTAATGGAGAAAACGACTTTGCGCTGCGGCGCCGGAAACGGCGCATAACGGCGTAAAAAATCAAGTTCATGAGAAAAAACTACATGCTTATCCTGCTTTTAGCAGGCTTGGGAGGGTTTCTTTTTATTCCCGGTTTCGGGCAAACCGGCGGAACGCCCGCTTTATTTCACAGCGCGCAGTTCAGAGGCTTACAATGGCGCAACATAGGTCCTTTCCGCGGGGGCCGGAGCTTGGCGGTTGCGGGGGTCAGGCAAAAACCATTCACCTTTTACATGGGAACCGCCGGAGGCGGCCTGTGGCTAACCGAAGACGGCGGAATGAATTGGAGGAACACCTCCGACGGCTTTTTTTCCTCCGGCTCGATTGGAGCAGTAGCCGTTTCCGAATCCGATCCGAACGTCGTTTATGCCGGCACGGGCGAGCATTCCGCCCGGGGAAACACCACCGCTCCCGGGGACGGCGTGTATAAATCCACCGATGGGGGCCGCACCTGGACGCATACCGGGCTGATCCATTCCAAGCATATTTCCGCTATCCGCATTCATCCTGCCAACCCCGAAGTGGTTTACGTGGCCGTTCAAGGCGCACTGTTCGGCCCTAATACGCAACGAGGCGTTTACCGAACGTCAAATGGAGGCCGGACCTGGGAGCAAATCCTCCACGTCAACCCGACAACCGGCGCCTCAGATCTGGCTATCGACCTGAGCAACCCCCGCATCCTTTACGCCGCCATGTGGGACCACCAACGCACGCCCTGGCATATTCGTAGCGGCGGCCCCGGCTGCGGCTTATACAAATCCTCCGATGGCGGCGATAACTGGGAAAAGCTGACGCAAGGCCTGCCCGCTTCCGTGGGAAAAATCGGAATCGCCATTTCCCGGTCGGCGCCGGATCGCCTGTATGCAGTTGTGGAAGCGGAGAACGGCGGCGTGTACCGCTCCGAAGACGCAGGCCGAACCTGGACACAAACCAATTCCAACCGGGTCACTTTCGCCCGGTCCTGGTATTACGGCAAAATAGAAGTAGACCCTCAAGATCCGGAAACCGTATATGTACTCAACGCGCCCTTATTGCGGTCCATTGACGGGGGTAGGACGTTTCAGCAAATAGAAAACCCGCACACCGATCAGCATGCCCTGTGGATTAACCCCGATTACCCTCAAACCATGATCCTCGGCAATGACGGAGGCGCTTGCATCAGCTTCAACCATGGCAAATCCTGGTCGGCCCAGGATAACCAGCCCACCGGCCAGTTGTACCGGATTGCCACCGATACGCAGTTCCCCTACCACATTTATTCCGCACAGCAAGACTATGGCGCCTTTTCTATCGCCAGCCGAAGCGCCGCCGACGGTTTGACGAACGCCGACTGGAGGGTTATCGGACCGGGAGAAAGCGCTTTTATCGCATTCAACCCGACAAATCCTCAACCCATTTTCAGCACAGGCTATCAAGGACATATTCATGCCTTTTCGCCCTCCGATAATACCCTGAAAGACCTGATGGCGTATCCAAGCCTCGGTTTGGGAAGTGCCCCGGCCGGACAAAAATACCGGTTTAACTGGAACGCGCCGCTGATCATGGACCCCCACCGGCCGGGTACCTTATACCATGGGGCACAGGCGGTTCTGCGCTCTGCCGACGGCGGGATGTCCTGGCAACCCATCAGCCCCGACCTCACCCGCAACGACCCCGAAAAGCAAGGCAACGGCGGAGGGCCTTTTATCAACGAAGGGGCTGGAGGGGAAGTGTACAATACGATTGCCTACCTTGCCGGCTCGCCCCATCAGGCGGGCGAACTTTGGGCCGGAACCGACGACGGCCGTCTTCACCTGACCCGCAACGACGGAAAAACCTGGCAGGAAGTAACGCCTCCCGATCTTGGCGAGGCGCTGATCCATTGTATTGAAGTGTCGCCCCATCAGCCGGGTCAAGCCCTTATCGCCGCTACCCGGCACAAACTAAACGACCCGGCGCCTTTTGTTTTTATCACCACGGATTTTGGGGCGCATTGGGCCCGCATCACCGAAGGCTTTGGAATAGACAATCCGGTGCGCGCCGTTCGGGAAGACCCGCGCCGGCCCGGGTTGTTTTACGCCGGAACGGAGCGCGGCCTGTTTATTTCCCTCGACCGAGGCAATTACTGGCATCGCTTCCAACTCAATCTCCCGCTCTGCCCAATTAACGATCTGGCGATCCGGGATAATGACCTCATTGCCGCCACGGAAGGCCGTTCCCTCTGGATACTGGATGATTTGAGTCCTCTTCAGCAGTATCCGGATCAGGCTCAAAACGCTCCGGCCCTGACCCAACCCAAACCCGCTTACCGGTTTGAAGCGGCCCAGCAATTTTTCGGACAGGGAGATCAGGGGCAAAATCCTCCCGGCGGGATGCTGATCACGTATTACCTTCCAGAAAAAGCGCCCCAGGTTCCGGTCAAACTGGAGATCCTGAACGCGAATGGGAAGGTCCTCCGGCGGCTCCATAGCCAAAAGGACCGCCAGCCGGCGGTTTACGAAGGAGGTCCGCCCGCTGATCCCTTGTTGCCCTCTGTGCCCGGCTATAATCGGTTTGCCTGGGATTTGCGAAGGGAGACCCTTCCCGGGATTCCCAACGTGTACATAAACGGAGACTACCGGGGAGGCATCGTTGCGCCCGGAGTTTATCGGTTGCGCCTGCTCGTTCAAAAGGACACCCTGGAAACCATAGCAACCATCCTGCCCGACCCCAGGCTGTCTTTCCTTCCAGGCGCATACAAAGCGCAAGAAGAATTCCTGACCGCCCTGGAAGCCCAGATCCGGGATGTGTTCCAATCGATCGGCCAAATGAGGGATATCCGGGAGCAAATTCAGAACCTGATCGGGTACCTGGAAAAAGCGGAAGATTGCGCCGAACTGGTAGCTTCCGGAAAGCAGGTTGTCGAACGGGTTGACGTATGGGAGACCGGACTGATCCAGCCATTGCAGCAAACCTCGCAGGATGTGATCAACTACCCGGGAAAGCTCAGCGCCGAACTCCTGGATCTAAAAAACCGCGCCGATGGCGCCGATCCCCGGCTTACCGAAGGCCTTCATCGCCGTTTTGCCGACCTGAAAGCCGAGTGGGCGGCCCAGCGCAAATCCATGCAGGATATTCTGAACCGGGAGCTGGCCAGCTTTAAAAAGATATTCCGCCAAAAGGATATACCCGGACTAATAATTCCCGCAGTCACCGCTTTCTAAATTGATGGCAATTGTTACCTTTGCCCAGAAAAATTCAAGAACGCCATGGAAGCAGCAAAAAACTCCACCCGTTTAGACTGGATCATTTTCTTTATTTCTCTTGCCGTCATGATCGGCTTCTTCGTTTGGGCCGACGAATGGTTCTGGCTTGCGCTTCCTTTTGTGCTCACCTATTTTGTCCGCGCGTTGCGCATGATGTAATCCCGTTCTTTTCCCTTTCTGCCCGAAGCTGGACTATTGACTGGCTCGGGTACTGTTTTTATGTACTTTCCCCCTCCTTGGAGCTGGCCTGATTTCGGACAAATTAGCTTTCCGGAACGATTACTCTACTTGGCGAATAGTTATTCCCTTATGCCGCTTCCCGATTTCTCCATGTTCGAAAACCGCCTGCGCAAAAACTGGAAACACCTCCAAAAGTGGGCGCGCAGGGAAGGCATTACCTGCTACCGGGTGTACGATGCCGATATCCCGGAGTTTCCGCTGGCAGCCGACCTCTACGGAAATTGGCTTCACGTGTCGGAATACCAACGCGGCCATTCGCTAACTCCCGAGGAACACGCCCTTTGGCTGGATGGCTCCGCAGAGGTTCTGGCCCAGGTTTTTGAACTACCTCTGGAACGAGTCTTCGTCAAAACCCGGCAACGGCAAAAAGGAAATCAGCAGTACGAAAAAACCGCCGACATCCGGCACGAAGTCGTTGTACAGGAAGGAGGCCTTCAATTTCTGGTCAATCTGAGCGACTATCTCGACACCGGCTTGTTTCTCGACCACCGCAACGCAAGAGCCATGGTCAGGGAATGGGCTGCGGGTAAAAAGGTGCTGAACCTCTTCGCCTATACCGGTGCGTTCACAGTCTACGCTGCAGCCGGCGGCGCCCTCTCCACGACCACCTTAGATCTGTCCAACACCTACCTCGCCTGGGCGCAGCGCAACCTGGGCCTCAATGGCCTATCCGGCCCTCAGCACGCGTTCGTCCGCGCTGATGTGCTCCAATGGCTCGACCAATCCCCGGATACCCTGTACGACCTCATCATCCTCGACCCGCCTACGTTCAGCAATAGCAAGATGATGAAGGACGTGCTGGACACCCAACGCGACCATCCCAAACTCATCAACGGCTGCCTGAACCGATTGGCGCCAGGGGGATCGCTTTTATTTTCTACGAACTACCGGAATTTTCGCCTGGAAAAAGAACAACTCAACTGCCCGGATATCCTGGATATCACATCCAAAACCATCCCTCCCGATTTCCGGAACAAAAAAATTCATGCGAGTTACCTGATCAAAAAACAGCTCTGACGACAAAATTTCAATGGAATTCCGCTAACTTTACGCCATGTACAAGGCCGCCCTTTTCCGGGTTTCTTTTTACATGGAAAGCGGAAAAAGAATCGTCTTCTTTGGAAACTTTTCGTTTGACGAACATAATCCTGAAAACAATGAAAAGTACTTCTGTCGTGTTGTATGGCTTTGCGCCTGCATTCGCTCTTTTGGGCTCCCTCCTGATCGCTAATCCCGATCCTGGCTTATTAAACGGTTATACGCTTCCGGCTGCCGGTTTCTATTATGCTCCGGCAGGTGGGCCTGGTTTGACGACTGGTCCCAATTACCCGGTGACGCTTCCTTTACTGGGGAGCGCTTGTAAAGCCGAGTTATCCCTGGATCTCGGGGCCTTGTCGACTGCCCTGGATTTTTCCCTTCCTCTTTGCGGGTTCTCCCAACTCAATGGAATCAAAGGACAAACGCTTCAGCCGGACTCGTCCTGGCAAAATGCCTTGTTCCTGGTGAAAGAACAAACCATTGAAGCCATTCCGCAGGGAAATCACCGGCTCATTCTGAGTATTACCGATACCTGCGGTAATGCGTTTCAGGATACCGTGTTGTTTAACGTGGCCGACGTGGAGGCGCCCCGCGTCTTTTGCGCGCCGAACCTCACCGCAACCCTGTATCCTTTCCCCTGGCCGCCTTTGATAAATACCCGATCGACCGAATCTACGTCAGCCGGATCAATGCCGGGACCTTCGACAATTGCAGCGGGGTCAAGTGGGTCAAGGCTCGCCGCCTTGTCGGACCGGAGTATTTCAGCAACCTCCTCTTTTATGGCTATGATCTGGACGGCGACGGGCTGATCTCCACCAACGACGGGATGGACGGCGATTTTAACGGCCGCATCGATCCCGAAGAGCATTTTACGCCCGGCCCGAACGGCAAGCTATATACGCCTGCCCTGCCTTATGTCGATTTCTTCTGCCCGGATCTCCAGGGCGACCCTACGGTGGAACTCCTGGTCATGGACCAAAGCGGAAATTTGGGTTCCTGCACGAGCCTGGTGACGATCCAGGATGCAGGCCGCATCCAACTGACGGCGCCTGCAGACCTGGAAATGGAATGCGATGCACCCGGACTGGATCTGCTGTTGGCTGCAGATACCTTTGATACCGAATTCTATAAATCGGTCGCCGCCCAATTTGGCGATCTTCAGATCCAAAGCGGTAATGAATGCGCGCAGATGACCGTCGATTACGATCTGTCCTCCGATCTGAGCTGTGGCGCGGGCAAAATCACCCGCACCTGGACGGTTTCCAAGCAATCGCCGGTGGGTACGCTCCTGGAAACCGTTTCCCAGACGATCTACCTTTCTCCGGTGAGCAATTTCGACATTCTGTTCCCCGCGGATATCACCGTGGAGGAGTGCTCCCCTACCCAACTCGCCGTTTCCGAAACCAAGGTTCAGTCCCGCAGTTGCGATACCCTTAAGGTAACGGTAGAGGATTGGGTAACTCCGTTCACCCCGCGCTCCTGCGACGTGTTGTACCGCACCTTTACTGTGATGAACCCTTGCGCTCCGGCTGATGCTTGTATGGAATACATCACCCTGGACCGCAATTTGCCCCTTTTGAAAAATTCTATTGGCTCCAAAGGCTTGTATGTGCTTGTCCGGGATCTGGATGAAGACGGGGTGCAGGAGCTTTACCTGAGCGCCGACTCCATCCCCGACGCAAGTGAACGCACCCAAATCCTGCCCAAATGCGGCAACGGCCGGTTTTATGGGATTCGGTATACCCAGGTGATTAACATGGGGGATTCCAGGGCGCCGATCATTGCGGGCGCGCCAGGGTACAGCTTCCCCAGCCGCCTGACGGATTGCAAGGGCAGGGCTCAAATCGGGTTCCGCGCCACCGACAATTGCACCGAGCCGCTAAGCCTGGCCAATGTAAAAATCGGGTTGCGCAGCAACCCCAACGCCCGGATCGATCCTCGTTTCTACGATTTCTACTGGACTGCCCAGCAATTCGGCCGCGATAGCTTCAACATCAAGGTAGATTATATCCCTGTAGGCTCCTACAACTTTTACGTTGCCGTCAAGGATGCCTGCGGAAACACCAGCGCCGAAACGGCCATTCCTTTTGAGATAGAAGACCAAACCGGCCCGTATCCTTTCTGCCAGTTTCAACGCACCGTTACGCTGAGAAGCAACGGAGAGGCCATCATGAACTACTGGGATCTGCTTGCCGGCAAAACCTTTGATTGCAGCGGCCAATTGGTGAGCATGCCTGACCCCGCCAACCCCAACCGCTATCTGGTGACCGAATTCTCTGTAAACCGCCGCGGAGAGGAGCCCAACCGGTACAGCAAAACGCTGAAATTTACCTGCGCCGACGCAGGTAAAACCATCGACGTCGAAATGCACGCCTGGGATAAGTTCAATAACCACAACTACTGCCAAGCCAGGGTGACGGTACAGGCAGGCGGGGTGGTTTGTCCGGAAACGTCCAATGCAGTGGGCTCCAGCCCCGCCGGGTTGTTCCAGGACGACCCTGCCAAAGCCGGGCTTTGGGTTGACCAAAACTTCCCCAACCCTTTCCAGGAAAACACAGAACTTCGGTTCTTCGTCCCCAAGGATGGCCAGGTTGTGCTTACCGTTCGGGATTTGCACGGCAGGGTGCTCTACCGCCAGGATGCCGGGTTTAATACCGGATTCTACACGATCGCCCTCCCGGTAGAAAGCCTTCCTCCCGGCGTCATGACCTATACCCTTGAAATCCCCTCGCTTGGGCAAAAGCAGACCATGCGAATGTTGAAACTGAAATAAAACAAGGACTGGCCCACGTCCATTTGGCCCCTGTAAAACGAAGCAGCCCCAAAAGACCACTTTTGGGGCTGCTTCGTTTTGCAAAAGAACGCAAATAAAAAAGGGCAAGTGGAAACCCACTTACCCCGGAACATTCGTAAAACCTCAATATAGACCTTAGATGTAAGACGTTAGAGGGTAGCAGATCGTCTAACCTCTAACGTCTAGCGTCTAATTTCTAATTTACTTTCCTGGCTTTAATCGTACAGCCAACCGCTTTAGTAGAGGTGACTTCCGGGTCTTTTCCTTTTTCAAGGGCGGCGATAGCGTCTTCCACGTAACGCTTCGACACGGCGGAAGCATCCGATGCGTTATCGTCCATAGCGCCGATGTAGCGAACCTTCATGTTCTTATCCAACAGGAAGATGTGGGGGGTACGGGTTGCCCCATACTGAGGATACACTTTCTGGCCTTCATCCATCAGATAAGCAAAGGGGAATTTTTTTTCCTTGGCTCTTTGTTGCATTTTGGAGAAGCTATCGCCAGGCTGCACGCTTGGATCGTTTGGCTGAATGGCAACTACCGGATATCCTTTCGCTTCCATTTTTTTGTGCAATTCGATAAGGCGGTCTTCATACATAACGGCATAGGGGCAGGTATTGCAGGTAAACGTCACAATAAAGCCTTTAGCCTTTTTGTAATCTTTCAGGGAAACCATCTTTCCGTCGATGTTCTTGAGGCGAAAATCAGGAGCGGTATCCCCTACCTTAAGTCCGGAATCCGGCATACCGGCGGCCATCCACAATGCCGCGCCGGCAAGGAGCAGACCAACTAATTTGAACATTTGTTTCATCCTGTATTAATTTATTGAAATAAAAAAAATCCATAGACTTATAAGCCCTTCACCCAATTCTCCAACGCTTCATAGCTGGGAAATTGTTCGCCGAAAAAGCGCAATTCGCCTCCTTTTACGAGAACGGTAGCCGGAATGGCGCCACTCCACTCCGGGGTGACCCGGTCAATCCAGTCGTTATAACGCCCATCGGCCAGCATCATCACGGTGGATTTGAGCTTTCGTTCCTCGAGGAACGGCTTCAGTTTGGTATCCAGGTCCTTTTTAAAATCCAGGCTGACCAGAAATACCTTGACCTTTTCTCCGGACATGCGTTCGTGGAGCGTTTCGAAGTAGGGCATCTCCTCCACACAGGGCGCGCACCACGTAGCCCAAAAGTTGATAACATAAGCGGTATCGCTTTTATTTTCCAGCAAAGGAGCAAAGTCGTCGAAGGATTCGTAAACCATCAGTTCCGAAGGCGCCGGGGTGGCGATTTTTTTGGATTTTGGCTGGCAGGAAAGCAAGAAAGCAGAAGCAAGAAGGGAAACGGAGAGCAAACGGAGGAGGTTCATGGTCATGTGATCAGCGCTTTAAAGACGCAAATTCTATTATTTTACCCATCCAAACTGCTAAGAAACCGTTAAAGGAATGTTAAAATGAGAAATACTACCATTTAGGAGGGCAAAACCGAACGTGTCGCGGGCAGGACTGCTCCTTCTCAGTTCAGGATAAATTCAATACCCATGCGTGCCAGCGCTCTGGTGAATTGGCTGTCGGCGCTTACCTTCCGGTCGGTAGAGATCATCCCCACCTTGATCCGGGCGCCGGGATCGATCAGTTCCACCCGCAGCTTGTGCGGCCCTTTATTGGCCTGGCAAATCGCATCCAGTTCTTCAATTAAGGGGGCGGAGAGAAAATCGACCGGAACTTTCAGGGTGATCCCTTCGGTTAGGTCCTGGCCGACTCCTTCCAGCAGGCGGATTTCGGTGATTTTGAGTTCGAGTTCCTCCTCGCTGCGCCAGCTGCGCTGAAACCGGCCCTTGATAAAAATGACCATTCCCTCCGCCAGCAGGTGCTTGAATTTCTGATAATCGTCTCCAAACAAGCGGAACTCCAGGGCGCCCTGGTAATCGGTAATGGAAAACGCGCCCCAGCCATTGCCATTTTTACTGACTTTGTGCGTGGCATGAGTCACCATACCGGCGAGCTGGAGCAAGGGCTTGTGCTGATATTGGGCGATTTTGTCGAGGGTACAGGTAATAAAATGCTCCAGTTCCAGGCGGTAATCATCCAACGGATGGCCGCTGATATAAATCCCTGTAACCTCCTTTTCGCGGTTGAGCAGTTCGATCAGCAACCAGGGCTCGCAAGAGGGAATAGGGGGTTCAGGGATTCCAGCTGCCTGGTCCAGGCTTCCGAATAGAGAGTTTTGGGCGCTTTGTTTGTCGTTCCGGTAGGCGTTGCCATAGCGGACCACGTGTTCCAGCAGGGTGTCTGCTTTATCGGTCGGGGCAAAGTACTGCGCCCGGTGGATTTGTTCGAAGCAATCAAAAGCGCCGCCAAAAACCAGGCTTTCCAGCGCTTTTTTATTTACGGCCCGCATAGGCAGGCGGCGCACCAGATCGAAAATGGTAGCAAACGGGCCGTTGTGCTGCCGTTCTTCCAGGATCTCCTCCACGGGCCCCTCCCCAACGCCTTTCAACGCCGAGAGTCCAAACCGGATACACCCTTTTTTATTTACCGAAAAATCGGAAACGCTCTCATTGACGTTGGGGCCAAGCACCTCAATACCCAATTTTCGGCATTCTTCGAGGAAAAACGTGATATCGGTGATGTTGCTCTTGTTGTGCGTCAAGACGGAAGCCATGAACTCCGCCGGGTAGTGGGCCTTTAGGTAAGCCGTCTGAAAGGCTACAAAAGCGTAGCAGGTGGAATGCGACTTATTAAAGGCATAGGAAGCAAAGGCTTCCCAGTCTTTCCAAATCTTTTCCAGCTTATCCTGGGGGTGATGGTTTTTCATCCCTCCCTCCAAAAACTTGGGCCAAAGGGCGTCCAGCTCCGCTTTGAGCTTTTTCCCCATGGCTTTTCGCAGTTTGTCGGCCTGCCCTTTGGTAAATCCCGCCAGTTTCTGGGAAAGCAGCATCACTTGTTCCTGATACACAGTGACCCCATAGGTATCTTTGAGGTACTCCTCCATTTCGGGAAGGTCGTAGGTGATCGGTTCCCTTCCGTGCTTGCGGGCAATAAAGTTGGGGATGTATTCCAGAGGTCCCGGGCGGTACAGCGCGTTCATGGCGATGAGGTCTTCAAAGGAAGTCGGCGCCAGTTCCTTCATGTACTTCTGCATTCCGGAACTTTCATACTGAAAGATCCCGACAGTCTCACCCCGCTGGAAAAGCTGGTAGGTTTTTTCATCCTCCAGAGGTACGGTGTCCACATCCAGGTCGACGCCATGGTTTTCGCGGATCATCCGGACGGCGTCTTTGATGATGGTAAGGGTTTTGAGGCCCAGGAAGTCCATCTTCAGCAAACCGGCGGCTTCGGCCACGCTGTTGTCGAACTGAGTGATCAGCATGTCCGACTCTTTGTCGACTTTGACCGGCACGTATTTGGTAATCTCGTCCGGGGTGATCACCACGCCGCAGGCGTGGATTCCGGTATTTCGAACCGAACCTTCCAGTTTTCGGGCGGTTTGGATCATCTGGCCGATCTGATCATTTCCTTCCGCGAGATCGCGAAATTGGTAGGCTTTATCCAGTTCCTCCCCGTTCAGTTCACTTTTGAGTTTGGGATCGACATCTCCGTTGGCCAGCACTTTAGCCAGGGATGCCTTGAGGTGAGCAGGGAATGTTTTGGCGACGCGGTCTACCTCGGGCAGAGGAATGTTCATGACCCGGCCTACGTCGCGCAGGGAAGATTTGGCGGCCATGGTCCCGTACGTCACAATCTGGGCCACCTGGTTGCGGCCGTATTTGTTGATCACATAGTCGATCACCTTGTCGCGGCCCTCGTCGTCAAAATCGATATCGATATCGGGCATCGAAACCCGTTCGGGATTCAGAAAACGTTCAAACAGCAAGTCGTACTTAATGGGGTCTACATTGGTAATCCCAATACAATAAGCGACTGCCGATCCTGCAGCGGATCCACGCCCCGGGCCAACAGAAACCCCCATCTGCCGGGCGGTAGAGGTAAAGTCCTGAACAATCAGGAAATACCCCGGATAGCCCGAGTTCCGGATGACGTCGAGTTCGAAATTGAGCCGCTCCAGGATTTGGGGCGTAATCGTTTCATAGCGGCGTTTAGCGCCTTCCATCGTCAGATGGCGGAGGTATTCGTCCTGGGATGAAAATTCGGGAGGAAGCGGAAACGCCGGAAGAAGCACGTCGCGGGCCAGGTCGAGGGGTTCGATTTTGCCCAGGAGTTCCTGGGTATAATCCACTGCCTGAGGAACATCCTGAAACAGCCGGTTCATTTCTTCCTGGGTCTTGAAATAAAAATCCGAGCTGGGGAAACGGAACCGGTCGATGTCTTCCAAATGGGCGCCGGTGTTGATGCACAGTAGGATATCGTGAGGA
Source organism: Haliscomenobacter sp. (assembly GCA_016707205.1). Taxonomy (GTDB): domain Bacteria; phylum Bacteroidota; class Bacteroidia; order Chitinophagales; family Saprospiraceae; genus JADJPL01. Next base: position 443,454 of record JADJHZ010000003.1, read on the forward strand.
AGGGCATCCTCTTCGTTCACATAGTGGGAATCGTTGGTGCAGATGACTTTGAGCCCATACTTTTGCGCAAAGCCCAGCAAGATTTGGTTGACATACTCCTGGCTTCTTCCGGTACCGTCGATATCCTCCATACCCCGGTGCCGCTGGAGTTCAATGTAAAAGTCTTCTCCAAAGAGGTCCAGCCACCAGCGGAGTTTGGCTTCCGCTTCTTCCGGTTTGCCCCGGAGGATGGCCTGGGGGATCTCCGCGCCAATGCAGCAACTTGTGGCGATAACCCCCTCGTGGTATTGCTGGAGTAGCTCTTTATCGATGCGGGGAAATTTGCCGTAAAGGCCTTCAATAAACCCCAGGGAACAGAGCTTGGACAGGTTTTCGTAACCGGTTTTATTCTTGGCCAGAAGCAATTGGTGGTACCGGTGATCTTGTTCGCCCTTGGCCCGGGAAAACACTTTCTTGTGCCGGTCGTCAACGAGGTAGAACTCGCAGCCGATGATGGGGGTCAACTGCCGTTTGCGGGCTTCGGAAACGAATTTAAATGCCCCAAACATGTTGCCGTGGTCGGTCAGCGCAACCCCTTTCTGCCCATCGCGGGCAGCCTTATCCATCATATCGGAAATCGAAGAGGCGCCGTCAAGCAGCGAATACTGCGTATGGCAGTGAAGGTGAACAAAATCCGGCATAGCGCGCAGTTCAAAGGTAATTATTCGAGATCCAGGCTTTCGGCTTCCATAAAGCGGGCGAGTTTGAGGCCCAATTCGTAAAAACGTTTGATTTCCCTGGGCGGCAAAAGCTGATGCTTTCGGTAAAACGCCAGGTAGTAATTCACCCCTTCTACGTGCCAGTCGGGCTCTACGGTAAACAACCGCAACACCCGGGAATCAAAGGCCAACCGGATGTACTCCGGGTCTTCCCCCTGCAAATAGTATTGCTCCGAGAATTTCGGGAACTCCGCAAAGTCAATATCCTTGCGGAAGCCAAGATACTCCTTGAAACGGTGAAACAGGTTTTCCGGCGACATAAAAAACTGGGGCAGTCCGAGTTTTTTAGACTGAAGAAAAAAAACGGTCTGGTGGTAGGTGTGGGATGTTTTTCCGGTGCTAATGGTATAACTATAGTCAAAAATCCGCAGTTCGGATTCCAGCAAATCGTCCTTTTTGGACATTAAATGGTACACCTTTTTCGAGCCGCCTTCCCGGAACAAGTGAAAGTCTTTTAAGTAAGCCAAAGGGCTTTGGTCTTGCTTGTCGGAAAAATGAAAATTCAACTCAAAAGCGACCCGGCTTAAGGACTGCTGACGTTGGAGCGAGGGCATGATTCGGATTTTCCCCAAAATAAGGAAAATGGTCCGGTAAATGGAAATCCGGAAGGAGGGAATACAGGTTTAAGGCTAAAGGTTTAAGGTTTAAGGCCAAGGTTCAAAGCAAAGCGATGTCCCCCGATGAAGAGGGGGAGGACAAGCAGGAAACCTGGAGAGGAGTTTTAAGTTGAACCTTGAACCTTTTCTTAACCTACGCTGCATGCCGTTGCAGGGACCGGCTCGCGTCCCGAACGGTATCGATGCGGTCCACTTCTTCGGAGCTGAGATAAATGCCAAACCGGGTTTCGAGCGCAGCGATGAGCAGATCGCGGTCGATTTGGTCGAGGTAGAGATCATCTACCAGATCAGTATGGGGATTTATACGAGATACGGGAATGTTAAGCGACCAGGCGATGAATTCAATCAGGTGATCTTCTGAAGGAAATTTTGCTTTGGGTTTATTCATGATCTTGTTCTTATATGGATGGGTAAATCCTTCCCAAGGAACGTATAAGCCCTGGCAGAGGCTGCCTGAGCAAACCCGGATTTAATAATAAATTAACATTCTTTTTTGGGGTATACCCGGAATACCGGTTTAGAGCTTATAGTTAGGCTCCAGGGCTCCGATTTTTTTATAAAAGTCGTTAATCAGCTGGACTACCTGCTCCGGTTCGTCGACCAGAGGAAGCAAATCCATATCCTGGGGGCTAATGTTGTTTTCCTGGTTCAGGCAAACGTCGCGGATCCAGTCGCGGAGCCCTTTCCAGAAGGGTGTCCCGACCAGGATGATAGGGAAACGGCTGATTTTGTTGGTTTGCATCAGGGTTAGCACCTCAAATAATTCGTCCAGGGTGCCGAACCCCCCGGGAAGCACGACGAAAGCCTGGGAATATTTGACAAACATGACCTTTCGGACAAAAAAGTACCTGAAATTGAGGTTTTTGCCGGGGTCGATATACGGGTTGGATTGTTGCTCAAAAGGGAGATCGATGTTCAACCCCACCGAGCGGCCCCCATAAAGGAAAGCGCCTTTGTTGGCAGCTTCCATAATTCCGGGGCCTCCGCCAGTGACCACGCCATACCCTTCTTCCGTAAGCAGCCGTGCAATCTCCACTGCTTTCTTGTAGTATGGATGATCGGGTTTCGAACGGGCGGATCCGAAAATAGAAACACAGGGCCCCTCCTGGTTCAAGGTTTCAAAGCCTTCCACAAACTCAGAGATCACCCTGAACATCGTCCAGGAGTTTTCGGCCTTGATCTCCCTGGTCCATTCTTTTCTTGGATGCTTTTTTCCCTGGTCAATTTCTTTTTCTTCCATTGGTTTCGCTTAGCTATTGGATAAACTCGCGCAAAGATAGGGTGAATCTGGTAAACAGGAGTCATCCCAAGACGTGTCGATTGATGCCAAAGCCAAACGCAGGAAAACTTCTTTAGTTGTGGTTAAAATCGGAAAATTCCTTTTGGATAAAGCGGCACAAGTCTTCCCATTTGGAAAAGCGGGAAAAGAGCTCCTTTAGGGATCGGTCCATTCCGTTGTGGGTTGGCATAGCGTAGGCGCGCACATCCTCAAAGGTGATCTGGCTTCCGCTGAGGATGACGAGGCGCTCGACGACATTGCGCAATTCCCGGATATTTCCGCTCCATTCGTGTTGCTGGAGCGCCTCGACGGCTTCAGGGGATATGGGCTTAACGGCAGTTCCATACTCCTGACAGACCTGTTTCAAAAAGTGCCGGGTGAGTTGGGGAATATCGGCTCTGCGTTCGCTCAAGGCCGGCGTCTGGATAATGATCACTGCCAGCCGGTGGTATAAGTCTTCCCGAAAACGGCCTTCCCGAATCTCTGTCCATAGGTCTTTATTCGTAGCCGCCACCACGCGAACGTCGACGCGGATTTCCTTGTCGCCACCCACGCGGGATATTTTTTGCTCTTGTAAGGCGCGCAGCACTTTGGCCTGGGCAGACAAGCTCATATCTCCGATCTCATCGAGAAACAAAGTGCCTCCTTGTGCCTGTTCGAATTTTCCGATCCGCTGTTTGATTGCGGAGGTAAAAGCGCCTTTTTCGTGGCCAAACAATTCGCTTTCGATGAGTTCGGCAGGGATAGCGGCGCAATTGACTTCTACAATAGGCTGGTTCGCCCTGCCGCTTTTTTCGTGCAACCACCTGGCTACCAACTCCTTGCCTGCTCCGTTGGGCCCGGTAATCAACACGCGGGCCTCGGTGGCCGCTACCCGGTCGATCGTATTTCGCAGGCGTTCCATCACCTCGGAATCGCCGATGATTTCCTGTACATTCGACCTGGCCACCCGGCGCCGGAGGGCTTTGGTTTCACTCAAAAGGCTCGACTTGTCCAACGCGTTGCGAATGGTAATCAAAAGGCGGTTGAGGTCGGGCGGCTTACTGATAAAATCGAAAGCGCCTTTCTTCACGGATTCGACCGCCGTATCGATGGTGGCATGCCCGGAGATCATGATGACCGGCACGCCGGGGCGGATTTCCTGAATATGATCCAGCGCGTCCATTCCGTCGAGTTTGGGCATTTTGATGTCGAGCAACACGACATCAAACGGTTCTTTTTGAAGCAAGTCCAGGCATTCCTGGCCGTCGGCAGCTTCCGACACATCGAAACGCTCGAATTCCAGGATTTCTCGGAGCGTCCGGCGAATGCTGCGCTCGTCGTCCACGATCAGAATCTTTGCCATAGTATTAGAATTACGCCGCATGCCGTCCCGGTTGCCCAACATCAGGAGACACGAGCTGTACTGGCTTAAATAGGATGTTGGCGGTCTGAAGTTTCCAGACGCGTTAAGTTTTTCCTTTATACGTTAAGGAAGAAAAAAGGTTGCGGGGGAAGCACTCCCTTAGGAAGGCCGCCCCTCGCCGAGGGCGCATACAGCCAGCCAGGCCATAAGTCCGGCGCCGGTTTCGAGCGCAGCTTCGTCGATATCAAACCGGCTGGAATGGACCGGATAGGTGATCCCTTTTTCCGGATTGCCGGTACCCAGCCGGTAGAAACAAGAAGGGAGTTCGTGGGAGAAAAAGGCAAAATCTTCCGAAGAGAGACGCAAAGGAAGGTCTACGACCTTATCGGCGCCCAGGAAATCAATGGCCCATAGTTTAGCCTTGGCCGTCAGAAGCTCGTCGTTATACAAAAAAGGGTAGCCCACCTCGATCCGAAATTCACAGGTTCCGCCCATGCTTTCGGCAATGCCTTCTGCCATGCGCTTCATGCGTTTGTGGGCTTCAAATCTCCAATGCTCATCCAGTGTTCTGAACGTGCCCATCAAAGAAACGCTATCGGGAATGATGTTGGTCCACCCTCCGGCCGATTCGATTTTTCCAAAGGTGAGTACGGAAGGGATGATTGGGTTGGCATTCCGGCTGACGATCTGCTGAAGCGCCGTAATGATCTGGGCGCTGATGACCACGGGGTCCACGCATTCGTGGGGAAGAGCGCCATGGCCTCCCCTACCCCGGACGGTCACATACAATTCATCGGCGGAAGCCATGTATTTTCCGGGGCGGAATCCGACTTTACCTGCTTCCAGAGGCGGGTGCACATGCTGCCCAAAAACGCTGAACGGGCGCGGGTTTTCCAGGACGCCCTCCCGGATCATCAGGGAAGCGCCCCCCGGAAGCAATTCCTCCCCAGGCTGGAAAATGAGTTTGACGGTCCCTTTGAATTGCCCTTTCAGTGCGTTCAAAATAGCCGCCGTACCCAGTAGAGAAGCCGTATGCGCGTCGTGCCCGCAAGCGTGCATAATGCCGGGGTGGGCCGACGCATACGGCGTATCGTTCTCCTCCTGGATGGGCAACGCATCCATGTCCGCCCGAAGGGCGATTGCGGCGCTTTGCGGCTCAAGTCCCTCAATCAGGGCTACAACCCCGGCTCCCCCTACCCCCTGCTGATAGGGAATATCCAGCTTTTCCAGCGCCCGACAAACAAAGCGGGCGGTTTCCGTTTCTTTGAACGACAACTCCGGAAAGCGATGCAGATGCCTCCGTATGCGGACTACCTCGTCCGTACCTTCGCGGGCAAGTTGCCGGATGTGTTCTTTAATACTCAATTGCATTAATTAAATCCTTTATTCAGCCCTACCGGGCGCGAGCAAGTCCTGACCGTACTGACGCGAGGCCCCAGCCTCGTGCCTTGTACCTCCCAGAGGCTCCGCCTCTACCCAACTGGCGCGAGGCCCCGGCCTCGGGGTATGTTAATCCCCTACAAGATTAGCCCTGGCAATCAACCACTAACCACTAACCACCGTTTTCCCCTTACCCCATTTCGTAAAGATACGGCAACAGGGTTTTTACGAACAGGGTAACCAATAGAACGCTTACGATATTTAGTACAAACCCGACCCGGACCATCTGGGAGATCTTTAGATGCCCGCTGGCAAAGACGATCGCGTTGGGAGGCGTAGACATAGGAAGCATAAAAGCCCCGCTTGCCGCCAGGGTCACCGGAATGCACATCTCTTCCGGCGGGATACCCATTCCTACGGCTATTCCGCCCACCACGGGCAAGAAGATCGTCACCAAAGCGACGTTGGACATTACTTCGGTCAGGAAAAGGGAAACCGTACTCAATCCCAAAATAACCAACCATCCGGCGGTATTCAGCCCGGCAAACTGGTTTCCAATCAACCCGATAATCCCGGTTTCCGCCAAGGAATCGGCCAGGCTGAGTCCTCCTCCAAAAAGAAGCAAAATGCCCCAGGGAAGCTTTTCCGTATCTTTCCATTCCAGGAGGAACTGGTTTTTGGACCAATCTACCGAAACCACAAACAATAAAATCGCAGCCGCCAAGGCTACTGCCGTGTCCGTGAGCTTTAAGAATGGAAAGAGTTGATTGATCTGAGCCTGAAAGATCCAGCAAACCGCCGCCAGGATAAACACCGAAAGCGTCCGTTTTTCTCCCTTTGAAACCGGTCCCAATTCTTTCAACTCCTCGTCAAGCAGTTCCCTGGCCCCGGGAAATTTACCCAACCGGTTGGGGTACATCCATTTCACCACCACCAGATAGGTCAGCAGCAATAAAATAATCGAAAATGGAAAACCCACGACGAACCATTCTGCAAAGGACACTTCAATATCGAAGGTTTCCCGCATGTATCCGGCAAAGACTACGTTTGGCGGGGTTCCAATGATGGTGGCCATCCCTCCGATGCTGGAGGCATAGGCGATACCGAGCATCATCGTCAGCGCAAAGCGATCCATGCCTTTTTCCATGACCGCGCTGATCCGTCTTCTCAGCAGATCGATCACCGACAGGGCGATAGGAAGCATCATGATGGCCGTAGCTGTGTTGCTGATCCACATGCTGATCAGCGCTGTAGCCAGAATAAATCCGAACAAAATGCCATCGGCATTGGTCCCCGTCAGGCGCACAATATTCAGGGCAATGCGGCGGTGGAGGTTCCAGCGTTCCATAGCCAGGGCGATGACGAATCCGCCCATGAACAGATATACCACCGGGTTGGAATACGGCGCAGCGGCTTTGTTCAGGGTGGTTACGCCCATCATGGGCAGGAGCAGCATCGGCAGCAAGGAGGTAACGGCAATAGGCACGGCCTCCGAAACCCACCACGCCAGCATAAACACGGCCAGAGCGATCACTTTCCAGCCTTCCGGACTTACCCCTTGGGGATGAGGGATCAGCAACAAAAGAAGAAATAGGATAGGCCCCAGAAACAGCCCGATTCGTTTAAAGGTCATAGCTACGCGTTCATTTCAGGGAACAGGATTTCCTATTTTTTTTCCGTAATATAAATGGCTACGCCGCCACCAGGCGCCAATACCAGCGGAAGGCGGGTAGCGGCGTCAACCTCCTGGGTGCGGATGACGACATCCGTCGGATTATCATTCCAATGCGCTTTGGGGCCATCGGCATAGATCACTGCCTGGTATTTTTTTCCTTTGGGGAGGAAATCCAGGTTCGCTTCCAGCGTGCGGCCGTTCTCATCCGTTACACTGCCAATGAACCACCGGTTGGCGCCGCGCTCCTTGCGCGCCAGCGTCACGTAATCCCCAACCTCCCCGTTGAGGGCGCGGGTCCATTCCCAGTTAACCGCTACATCGCGGATAAACTGGAGCGCCGGGTTGCCGGTATAATGCTCCGGAAGGTCAGCTACCATTTGGATGGGGCTGGAGATCACGACATATAACGCAAGCTGATGAGCAAGCGTCGTGTTGACTTGGTTTTCCTTTTTGTATTCGTCGAATTTGATGTTAAAGATGCCGGGCGTATAATCCATAGGGCCCGCCAGCATCGCGGTATAAGCCAGGGTAGGGATGTGGTTGGGCGGATTGCCCCCGTCGGAAGCCCAGGCGTTGAACTCCTGCCCTCGGAAGGTTTCCCGGGCTACGAAATTGGGCCAGGTGCGCCGGATGCCGGTATCTTTAATCGTCTCGTGGGCGTCGATGGTCACTTTATGCCTGGCTGCTAGTTCCAACACCCGCTGGTAGTGATTCACCATGAACTGCCCATGATGGTATTCTCCCCTGGGGATAATAGTGCCCACATAACCTGTTTTCACGGCATGAATCCCTAGTTTTTCCAATTGGGTAAAAGCCGTATCCAATTGCTTGTCGTATTGGGTAACGCCGGAAGCCGTTTCGTGATGGCTGATCAGGCGAACGCCTTTTGCTTTGGCATATCGAAGTACTTCGTTGAGGTCAAAGTCGGCATAAGGGGTGACGAAATCGAAGCAGGTTTCGCGCTTTTTATCGTCCCACCAATCTTCCCAGCCCGTATTCCAGCCTTCGATCAGGATTCCTCCGATGTTGTTCGCGGCGGCAAAATCGATATACCGTTTGGCGTTAGCCGTAGTCGCTCCATGGTTAATTCCTGCCATATCCCAACTGGACTTCCCGAGGTGCATCTCCCACCAGATGCCGACGTATTTCATGGGCTGTATCCAGCTGGGGTCTTCAATTTTATTGGGTTCGTTGAGGTTGAGGATCAAGGTAGACTCGATGAGATCCCCGGCGTTTTCTGCGATCTGAACCGTGCGCCAGGGAGTCTGGAAAGGCGTGCGGAGCTTGGCTTTGGATTGGTCGGGCGAGCCGACCAGTTCGCTGACCCAGCGCCTGTTTTCCTTGTCCACCTTCAGCGTCATGGAAGCGTAATTGTACAACGCCGCTTCGTGGAAGGTCAGGTGAAGCCCGTCTGCCGTTTTCATAGTGACGGGGGTGTTGACGGCATTCTCGGGGATAGAAGATTGAGCCAGATCGTGTTTACTCCGCTTGGAAAGCGCATCGATTCCCGAGAAGGGAGATTCGTTGTAGAGGTGTTCGTAGATTTCCCAGTCGCCGGGCTGCCACCAGGTTTGGTGGTCGCCGGTCAGTTGGAAGGTCGTATGTTCGTCCATAATCACGACCGAATCCAAAGCTTCCTGTTTGGGAAAAACGTAGCGGAAGCCGGCGCCATCATCAAACACCCGGAAAACCAGCGAAAATTTGCGTTGAGGAGGGGTGGTTTCTTCAAAATCGACCTGGAGTTCGTTGTAGGCATTCAGGATCTTTTGCTGGTCGCCCCAAACGGTTTCCCAAGTTTCAGAGAACGACGACATTTTGGTGTCTACTACTTTAAGCTGCTCCGAAAGCAGGGGTTGGTCGCGGAACTCCATTCCCAGGTAAGAAGTATCCACCACTATGGTTTCCCCATGGGTGATCCGGTAGGCCGGTTGGCTGGTCCCAGCGAGCATGACCTCCACCCTGATTTTCTTTCCAGGCGCCTCCACGGTCCAGGAATGCTTCTCTCCCGCCTGTTTGCAGGAACTGGTGAGAAACGCCAGGCAAGCCGCGCAAATAAACAATGTCTTTGGTTTCATGAAGGGTCTTTTTAAAGCAATGATACAAAAAGCTTTGGGTTTTGCGCATTTCAAAAGCAGGCAATCCACACTACCGGACATTTTCGGAATGAGACCTTTCAGGTTTGATAAACCCTGGAAGGGGTCTGGATGCCCAGATAAGGCAAAGGTCTACTAGAAGCTATCTCAAAACTATAGAATATGGCGTTCTCCCCCTTTGAAGGGGGTCGGGGGGATGAAACCTTCCAACACATCCCAAAAATTTCATCCCCCTAACCCCCTTCAAAGGGGGAAAATGCTTCGTCAGCCTTTGCCATGGGGTAAAGGAATGCCGCACACACCTTGGATTGGGTTTTGAGATGGCTTCTAGGGTGAGGGCAATCCCAAGAATCAACTCGTAAAACCTTTATTTGAAAAAATGCGCTTTCGCCAAATATTTCGTTAAATTCATGTAAACTTTCATGCCCTATTCAAGTGTTGACCAAAGAAGCAAATATTCGTTCATGGGAAACTCACCTGATGCGCTTTCGCCGGCCCGAATACCACCTATTCCCGGCATTTGGTTCCTGTTTTTCAACCTCTTACTTTTTTTCATCGTCTTGCCCTGCCATGCTCAAAAATTTCAAGACCCTGCGTTTACTTCTCTTGGAACCAAGCAAATCGACATCCCGTTTGAGTACCAGAACAACTTCATCGTAATCAAAGTCGTATTCAACGATATTTTTCCTCTGCGATTTATCTTTGATACCGGCGCGGAGTATACCATCCTCTCCAAACGGGAAATTACCGATCTGCTGTCTATTGATTACCAGAGGCGATTCACCTTGCAGGGCGCCGATATGCGAACCGAGCTATACGCTTATCTTGCCCGGGGGATCAATCTGACCATGGGCAACCTCCGGAATGTCAACCGGTCCATTCTGGTTCTGGAGGAGGATTATTTCCGGTTTGAGGAATTTTCCGGTATCCAGATACATGGCATCCTGGGAGCGGATATGTTTCGCCGCTTCGTAGTCAAAATCAATTACAAAAAGCGGATCATTTCGCTGCTGAATGCGGAAGATTTTCGTCCTCCCCGGGGAGGCGGCACGTTTGAACTGCCCGTCGAGCTCTACCGGAGCAAGCCCTACATCACTACGCAAACCACGCTTAAAGGAGATACCACCATTTCCACCAAGCTCTTACTGGACACCGGCGCCAGTCTGGCTTTATTGCTTTACACAGACACCCATCCCAAACTTCATTTGCCGGAAAAGACCATTCCCAGCAACATCGGAATGGGGCTGGGCGGATTTATCCAGGGGTATCTGGGCCGGGTTTCCCAATTGAAGATCAACGACATCTCGTTTGACCAGGTTGTGACCAATTTCCAGGAACTTCCACCTATGATCGACAGCGCAGTGACCAACGGGAGAAATGGGATCATAGGAAACCAACTTCTCAGAAGGTTTATCATTACCCTCGATTATTCCCACGAGCGGCTATTTTTCTCTCCCGACCCAGGGTTTAAAAACAAATATATTTACGATCGAAGCGGACTTATCATCATTGCCGCAGGCCCCAACCTGACCAAATTCACCATTTTTGACGTGGTCCCCAACAGCCCGGCAGCCAAAGTAGGCATTCGGCGTGGGGATGATCTGAAGACCATAAACGGCATTCCCGCGTCCTTCTTCTCGCTGGAAGAAGTCATCGCCAAATTCCAGCGCAAAGAAGGGAAGAAAGTCCGGGTTGTCATTGAACGAAATAACGTGAAACTGAAAAAAGAGATGGTACTGGAACAATTGATCTGATCCACCGAACCTTTCTATACTCATTTTCCAGGAAGCGCTTGGCTAAAAAAAAACTTTCCCGTATCTTTGCAGCCAATTTCTTAATTACATAAAAGGAAAACCATGTTTGCAATCGTAACGATAGCTGGTCAACAGTTCAAAGTCGAGGAAGGGCAGGAGCTCTTCGTCCACCAGCTAGCCGCTGCAGCGGGCGATTCCGTAGCCTTTGATCAGGTTCTGCTGGTCGAAAATGACGGAAAAGTTCAAATCGGGAAGCCCGTACTTCCCTTGCAGGTCAAAGCCACTGTTCTTGGCCATCAGAGAGGCGACAAAGTGATCGTATTCAAAAAGAAGCGCCGGAAAGGTTACCGCGTGAAAAACGGACACCGCCAAAACTTCACCAAGATCAAAGTAGACTCTATTTCCTGATCCCGCCGTGCGGATTCAGTTTTTTTTAATTTGTTAAACTAAAAAATACCATGGCACATAAGAAAGGTGTAGGTAGTTCCGATAACGGCCGGGATAGTAAAAGTAAACGCCTTGGCGTCAAACTGTTCGGCGGTCAGGTGGCTAAAGCCGGCAATATTCTGGTTCGCCAGCGCGGCACCAAATTCCACCCCGGCGAAAACGTATATATGGGCAAGGATTTCACCCTGCATGCAGCCGTAGCTGGCCGGGTTCAATTCAGAAGGTGGAAAAACGACCGCATGTACGTTAGCATCCTCCCTGCAGAAGGCGCACCGGTAGCAGCCGCTCCGGCTCCGAAAACCAAACCGCAACCCGTTGCTCCGGTTATGCCCGAAGTCACCGAGCCGGTCACTCCGGTTGTTCCCGAGGTAGCAGAACCGGTTGCTGAACTCCCCGTTGAAGCGCCTGCCGTTGAGGCGACGCCCGAAGTAGCGGAAGACGTAACTACTGAAGTGGCAAAACCCGCCGCTCCGGCGCCTAAAGAGAAGCCCGCTAAAGTAGCTTCTTTCACCCTGCCTTCCGGCAAGAAGGTGAAAGAAAACGACCTGAAGTTTGTTGAAGGCATCGGTCCGAAAATTGAAGAACTCCTCCATAACGCCGGTATCTCTACGTGGGCGCAACTCGGCGCCACCGAACCGGCCGCCATCCAGCAAATCCTGGACGACGCGGGAAGCAAATTTGCTATGCACGATCCCGCTACCTGGCCCAAACAAGCCCAACTCGCCGCCGATGGGCAGTGGGAAGAACTGGAAGCCTACCAGGAACACCTGAAAGGGGGGAAAGAGTAATGTTTTAGGGAGCAGGGATTAGGGAGCAGGGAGCAGCGAATTTCTCAAAAGACCGGTCTTTACTACCAGTATAAATTTTTTTTGGCGCCCAAGGCTAAAACCGTCTTTTTAAACAGCCCCTATTCCCTGCTCCCTGCTCCCTAATCCCTGCTCCCTGCTTCTCTATTCCCTACTCCCACCAACTCCACCTGATCGCGCTTTAGCCACCCTTCATCTCCGTTTTCCAAGCGTACTTTGTACCAGTGGTCCATCGTTCCGGTAATAAAGACCTTGGCGCCTTCGTGCACGTTGCGCGCTTCCGGGCTTTGTGCGTCTGGCGCTATATGAAGCGCAATCTGCCGTTCCATCACAATGGCTTCCCGCCAATCGCGTTCCCTAAAGTAGCTGTAAACGCCCGTGGCGGCCAGTAAAACCCCCGCTGCGGTCATGACGGACAAAGAAAGTCGGACGGTCTGGCTCTGTTTGCCAACTCGCCGCGACCAGAGCCAAAGGACAAGGGCTACCCAGAACAACGCCATACCCATGGAGGACCAAACGCCGGAAGGCCATAGGTACTGCGGGTTTCGAATCCTTTGGAGCAAGGGGTATTCGGCCAATCCTTCAATCTGGTCTTCGAGCCGGTTGCGAACGATTTCCAGGTTTAGGGCGACCATCTCATCGCCTGGCGACAGGCGAAGGGCGCGTTCGTAAGCCAGGACAGCTCTGCCGTCCCGTTCTAACCGGGCATAGCAATTGCCCAGGTTGTAGTAAAGTTCGGCAGACCGGTACCCTTGTGCCAATAACCGTTCATAGGCCTTCGCCGCTTCGGCAACCTGGCCTGCCGCATAGGCCTGTTCTGCCTTTTTCCATTCGTCCGGCAACCCGGCGAAAGCCAGGTTTATCCAAAAAACCGCCGTTGCGAATAGCGCTATTCTCCGCATCCTATTTTTTCCTATTTAATTGGAATAAACAAAAATATCTTCCCGGCGAAGCGGCCTTTCTTCTTCCAGCAAACGGAATCCCTTGAGCCGAAGGGTATCGTGATCGGTTTGCCCCATGGGCGAGAGCTTGGATTTGGGTTCGGCCAGAAACGTGATCCGCTGCACCTGATTTTCTTTTAGCCGGATAATCATTTCGCTGCACGCTGTTTGGTTAACCCCTACATAGGCGCCTTGATCATCCCGGGCATAATAAATCACTTCGGCATTGCCTTCGGCGTCCAGTTGCCGGAGCTCGTTGTTTTCGAAGAAGGCCATCACGTCCCTTCCTTTAATCTGATTGAAAAATGTCCCATCGGAAATAACCAGAATAAATCCGTTTTGCCTCAGCTCGATCCGGTCGATCTGGTCGTTGCGCATCCACATGTAAATCGTGTCGGCGGTAAACTGACTGGTATCCGACCAGATCACCGGGTTTCCGTAAAGCACAAAAAGGGAGTCCTGGCTGCTGTAGGCCAGGGAATCGCAAACGGCCTGAAGATTACTTTTAAAAATCCGAACCTTGCCATAAGCGAGGAAACGCCGCGCGGTATCCGCTTCGGTCGAATCCGGGCGATAGGCAATCAAAGTATCGGAAGACAAAAACAGCGAGTCTTGGTCCAAGACGGTGACCATCTCCGGCCGGCCGAGCGCTCCCCCAAAAGCTTTCAGGTAGTCCCGGGTTTTGTTATAATCCGCTTGTTCGCAACGGATGGCGTAATCTGCCGCCGTATCCCTCCAGATGACATTGCCGCTTGCATAGCCAAGGCCCGAGTCGTCTGAAAAATCAACCGAATCGGCTTCCATAAGTTGGGGCGGATCGGCAATCAGGGAACGCCCCCGGGTGGAGTAGGTCTTTTTCTTTTGGTCGTAGTTGATTTCTTCGGATTGAATATCCTGAGCGCCTTCCTTATACCGGGCATTCCCCTTGAGAAAAATCTGGTCATTCCTTTCGTCGTAGCGGATATAGTCTGCTACGGCAATCCGGGTGCTGTCTTCCACTTTGGAATGGCCTATCAACTCGTACACTTTATTCAGGTTGTCGTACAGAATCGTATCCGCTACCGCTTTTTGGTCTCCCTGAAGGTATTGCGCATTCTGGGCGAACTGCGCGAGTTCCTTTTGGGTATCGTAGTACCCTGACTCGCAGTAAATCTTGCTACTGTCGGTATTCAGGATGGTAGGGCCGAGAAAAAAGACGGTTTTGGTGGCGACATTGAACTTGAGGGTGTCTGCCTTCAGGGAGAATTTGGGGTCGGTGACCACGACGCTATCCCGGAAATAAGCCTCTTGTTCCTTGGCATAGTAAAAGCCTCGTTTGCTGCTCAGCTGAAGCGAGTCGTTGACCAGGGTAGCGCCGGTAAAATACCTGGCGATCCGGGTATTGAGGTCGTATTCCAGGTGGTCGGTAAAAATCTTTTGCTCCTTATTAACCAGGATCACATTGCCTTCCAGGATCGCTAGCCGGGTGATTCCGTCGTATTCCAGGGTATCGGCAAAAACGCGCAGGGAATCGCCTTGCTGGATGACGACGTTGTGGTAAGCGTATACCTGGGTTTCGTTTTGAATCAGCGCGGAGTCGCAGTACATGAATACGCTGTCCTGGCGGAGTTCTACCCGTCCATTCAGTTTTTGAAGGTTATTTTCTCCTTCTTGCAGCACGAGGAATTCCAGGGAATGCACCACCTTGATCCGCTGCGCTGGTTTGGAGGGCTTCGGGGAGACGGTTTGGGCAGCGAGCGCGTGAACCAAAATAAGAAAACCCCGGCTAAAATCCAATGGGGTCGGGTTATATTCATTCTTGATCGCTTCATTGCGGGGCAAACCTACAAAATTTTCCATAAGGCTGTGCGGACATAATGAGGGCGGATTGAGTAGCAGGGTTGGTTCCAGGGGTTAATGTTCTACCAATAAGCCGGCTGCTTCCTCGCCCACGAGGGTTCCGATGGCTACGCCCATTCCTCCCATGCGCACGGCAACGCACAGGTTGGGGGTGAGTTTTCGCACGATGGGGGATTTTTCCTCGCCAATGCCCAAAATCCCGCTCCACCACCGGTCGACCTCCGGTTCACGGCCGGGAAGGATGACCTCGTTCAGTAGCCTGAGCAAGGCATCCTGGATCATTGGCGTGGTGCCAAAGTCGGAGGTTTTTTCTCCTTCGGGATCGAGATTCCGCCCACCGCCCAGGAGGATGCGCCCGTCGATATTGCGGAAATAGTAGTACCCCCGGTCGTAATGGAAGCTCCCCTGGAAGGGAAGGCCGGGAATCGGCTTGGTGATGAGCACCTGGTTTCGGGCCGGGCTGACGTGCAGGTCGGGCAGCAGCAAGCGCGTCAGGCCATTGGTGGCGACGAGCACTTTTTCAAAAAACAGGTCTCCCGCTCCGTTGCATTCCAGCCAAACTCCATTAGATTCCGGCCGGATTCCCGTCACCTGAAACCCGTTCATGATCTCCACCCCTTTCTCCCGTGCGAGCCGGAGCAGGGCTTTCATCATGGCGCCTGTATGTATTTGGCCTTCTCCGGTGTTCTTCACAAGATGCCGGACCTGATGAAATCCCATTCCGGAAATGTGCCCGTCGGCAATTTGAAAGGTTTCCTCCAGGCCGGTGATTGACTTCAAGCGGCGGTTGAACTCCGGCATGGCGTGCAGGCAGGCTTGATAAACAGGGTCTTCTTCTTCCCTGAATAGTTCATACCCGCCCAAGGGTTCATAGCGCATATTCAAATCGCCCAATTTCTCGCGCAGGCGGCGCAGCCCCCGGTAGCGGCGTTCGACCAGAGCCCAGACGAAATCCTCGGATTGGTGGGTCAGGTCGTCGAGCAGCTCCGTCATGCTTCCAAAACAGGCGAAGCCGGCATTTTTGGTGCTTGCTCCTGCCGGCAGGGGGCCCCTTTCCAGAACCAGAACAGGCAAGCCAGGGTGGGCGGTTCGAAGTTGGATCGCTGCGCTCAGTCCAACAATTCCGCTGCCGAGCACGGCAACCGGATAACCTTCGAGAAAGGAGCTGGTTTCCCAGTAGCTCCAGGGAGCGGCGGTAAACGTTTTCATGGTGATGCGCATTAGCCGGCATAGCGCCGGATTCAAATACGGGACAATTTGCGTCCGGGCCTGTCTCAAAAGACCACTCTTTGCCACCGGCATGAAATTTTATTTTCTTTTTTCAATTCTAATTAAAAATTGCAATTTTTAATTAGAATTGAAAAAAGAAAATATTTTTTGGCTGCTAGGGGCGAAAACGGTCTTTTGAGACAAGCCCAGCATTAAATTTACCGAAAAAATCGAAAGGCTATGATTCAACGAATTCAATCTCTCTTTTTATTTCTTGGAGGCGGGCTGATGCTTGCGGTATTGGGCTTTCCATTTGCGACGACGGGGTCGGCTATTGCCGGTTCGGCGTACTTCAACGATGCCGTCTTCAACGTCAGGGACAATGTGGCGCTGCTCGTCGTGTACGGTCTGAGCGGGGTTTTGGCGCTGGCTGCTATTTTTCTTTTCCGCAACCGGCGCCTGCAGATGCGCATGGCGATTTCTTCCGCCATTATGGGCGTTCTGGCCATCGGGCTAACGATCCTGTTCTTCTGGCAGGACAGCAAGGCGCTGGAATCGCTTGCCCTGGTTCGGAATGGGATAAGCGCGTATTTGCCGGTTTTGGGGTTGATCTTGCTCTTTCTGGCGTACCGCTATATTGGCAAGGATGAAAAGCTCGTCCGGTCTATGGATCGCCTCCGGTAGCCGGGCAAACAGAAAGGGCCTGCAAAACAGATCTTGCAGGCCCTTATCAGGAGGAGAAAAGGCGGAGAAAGCTTAGAGCGCGTCCGGTCTTTTCTTGGTAGAATAGTTGATTTTCAACTGGTTGGCCTTGCGCAGTTCGGTCTTGATATCCTGCACAATTCCCATCGTAACCTTTCCGTCAACCCGAAGCGACGTAGTGATTTTTGGACGCTGGGCCTCCGGAATTTTCACGCGGAAGCGTTCCAGGAACAGGGGGATTTCGATTGCCTCGGCGAACTTATCCCCGAGTTGCATCCGGGGCTTGGTTCCATAAATAGCCTGAAACTTTTCCACTGGACGGCCAACAAAAATCGTGTTCACCAAAGATTTTTCCTCCAGCTTGGTCAGCTCCGTACCAAAAGGCGTAACGACCCGGACTTTCAGCTCGGCATCCCTCAGTTTGGTAACGACCATGAAGAAAAACAGCAACATGAAGACGATGTCGGGCAAAGAAGCCGTATTGATCCCAGGGGAGCCTTTGCCCCGCTTTTTAATAAATTTTGCCATCTCTAAATTATTTTCCCGCTTTAGGAGCGGACCATGAAGGAATAAACGGTTTGGACAAAAACGTTTGGACTAATTTTCTTTTCCAAAAGCGGTCGGTTCCGCTTCGGAAAGAACCATCGGGATTTCCTCCTTGATCGCTTTCTTCCATGCGACAGGCAAATCTTCACTATAGGCCACGCCATGCTTGCGGCGGGACATGTCATCCCAAAGCTCGTTGTAAGCCCCTTTTAGTTCGTTATATACGGTAATGTACGTCGCGTAGTTCGTGCCCCGGTCATTTTTGAGCATGATCAGAGCATTCTTTGGTCTTTCCGCATAATCCGTCCTACCCGTTGGGTTGGAGATAAACTCCTTGGCGTTTTTGCGGAGTTCTTCTACGCGCATCACTTGTCCGCGAACGAGCAATTGGTTTTGCGCGTTCACAAGCACTGAGTATACGTTCCGCGTCTTTAACTTGGTAATGTCCGGTTCTTCAGTCGACCACGGCGGTAGTTTCACCGTGATCCCGGAATCTTCCACCAGCGTGGTGGTTACCAGGAAAAAGATGAGCAGAAGGAAAGCAATGTCGGCCATAGAACCGGCATTGATTTCGTTTTTCATCATATCTCTTACCTTGGACTTTGACATAGGGCGTTTATTTGAATACGTTTCTTACTTCTCCCAAAATCAGAATTCCAAAAGAAGCAAAGATCATTATGATCATACTGGATACCCCTGCTTTGATAAATTTGAGCACTCCAGGCGTAATGCCTCCGATCTTTTCAGCAGCCGTAGCTATCGCGCCAGTAGCCTCCCCATTAGCGGTAGAATACAAAATAAAGAACACCACCAGCATCGCTCCAGTACCGATCAACCCTTTGATGGACTGACGGAAATGGGTAACCACCTGATAGATCCCAAAGAATATGGTAGCAGCGATTGCGACGACCGTCATGACGATAACCCCAACCAACCCAAAATCGAAAATATGGGTCCCGTAGCTCTCCTCCTTGGTCATTTGGGAGAAGCTCCCAAGTCCGGCAAACACACTGAGGAAGTAAATGATCGTAATGAGCATTCCAATTCCAAGCGCGATCCGTTGACCGTGAACAGCCAATAGTTTATATAATGCAGTCATAATTTAATTGCTTTTCAAAATGGTGACTAGTGCTTGAATACGTTGTTCTCTACTAATACGTCAACCAGAGCGATCGAAGCGTCTTCCATCTTGTTGACGATGAAGTCGATCTTGCTGATGATGTAGTTGTAAAAGATCTGGAGGATAATGGCCGTAATCAGACCGAATACCGTGGTCAACAACGCCACCTTGATACCGCCGGCAACAACGGTTGGGGACATATCGCCCACTGCCTCGATCTTATCAAAGGCTTGGATCATACCGATTACCGTTCCCATAAACCCGAGCATCGGAGCCAGAGCGATGAACAGCGAGATCCATACCAGACCGCGCTCCAGAAGACCCATTTGAACACCGCCATAAGAAACCATGGCTTTTTCAACAGATTCCGGGCCTTTGGCTACGTTCTTCAATCCTTCGAAGAGGATGCTGGCAGTTGGACCAGGAGTAGCTTTGCACACTTCGCGAGCGCCTTCGAGATCGCCGCCTTTGAGTTTCTCGTCAATGCGGGAGAGTAGCTTGTCCGTGTTGGTCGAAGCGATCGAGAGCGTGATGATCCGCTCGATGCAATACGCCAAACCGATAATCAGACAGATCAATACGGGGGTCATCCACTGCCAGGAACCGTCGATGAAATACTTAATGACCATCTGATAACCTGACATCTGGGGGACACCTTCTTCCATAGCTGGAGCAGCGGCAACCTCTTCTTCAGCTGGAGCAGCCTCTTCAACTTGTTCGGTAGATGCGGAATCTGGAGCGGCAGCTTCATCCTGAGCAAATGCAAAATTACCAGCAAATAAAGTCATGCCGATCAAAAGCAGTAGAGCATACAATTTACGCATGGTTAACAAGGTTTTACGATTAATTTTGAACGAATTTGTTTACAAATCACAAAATAAGGGTTGGCGGAGAGGGCGGGATTCGAACCCGCGATACCCTTTTGGAGTATACACGCTTTCCAGGCGTGCCTCTTCAACCACTCGAGCATCTCTCCCCGGGAACATTTTTACCAAGAAGGCTAAGCAAAAGTAAGGATTCGCTTGCTTAATCCAACCCTTGGGCGGGACAAAAATTGCAAAAAGATGGAACAATTCAAAATTTTTTCAGACTGGCGAAAATTTTGATAAAACATGCCCACCTCTTTACCCTTGTAAAGCGCACACGTAACCCGTTATTATCAAGGATTAAGGGCTACCCTTCCGGGCCGAATAAGCGGCCGGCATTTTGATTTGTGATCTGTGAAACGGTTTCCAAAGACACCCCCTTGACCTCCGCCAGCTTTTCCGCCACCCGAAGCAAATACGCCGATTCGTTGCGTTTGCCCCGGTGAGGCGCAGGCGCGAGGTAGGGCGCGTCGGTCTCCAGGACCATGTATTCCAATCCGATCTGTTCGAGTACGGAGTCCAGCCCGGAATTCTTGAAGGTGAGTACGCCTCCGATTCCCAGCAGGAAACCCAGTTCGATGACCTGCTCTGCTTGCTTCCGGTCGCCGGTAAAACAATGAAAGATTCCGCGAAGCCGCTCGCGCCGGAGCGGCGCCAGCAAGCCGAGAATTTGATCCATTGACTCCCGGGAGTGAATGATCACCGGCAGGTCAAATTCCAATGCCCACTCTATCTGCTTCAGGAAAGCGGCTTCCTGGGCCGCAACGTGGGTCTTATCCCAGTAAAGGTCGATTCCAATCTCGCCAATCGCGCAGAATTTTCGGCGTTCCAGCCATTGGCGCACGATGGCAAGTTCCTCCAGGTACGTTTCGCTAACCGAACAAGGATGCAGCCCCATCATCGCCTGGCAAACCTCCGGGTGCGCTGCTTCGAGGGCCAGCATAGGCTCAATGGTGTCCTTGTCAACGTTTGGAAGAAAGATAGCTTGAACCCCTGCAGCGATAGCTCTTGCCAGCATTTCTTCCCGGTCTTCGTCAAACTGCTCCGAGTACAAATGTGCGTGGGTGTCGGTCAAATACATGTATCGTTGTGCTTACTGCTCTTTTTCAGAGATTACTCCCAACGTCATTTTGGTGTGTACCTTGCTGAAAAAATGCGATTTTTGAAAAATGAAATCTAGCAAATACTACGTCGTCTGGCTGGGCGCAAAGCCCGGCGTCTACGCTTCCTGGAGCGAATGCCAGGCGCAAATCAGCGGGTTTCCCGGCGCCAGATACAAAGCGTTTCCCAGCCTGGAGGCAGCAAAAGCCGCTTACGCTGCCGGTCCGCCTTCCATGCCTGCGAAAAAAGCGCCCGGAATCCGCAAGCCGTCAAAGCCTGCCGGGTCCTTCCTCCCGGTCAGTATTTCCGTCGACGCCGCTTGCAGCGGAAACCCCGGACCGATGGAATATCAGGGGGTATTCACCCAAACAGGGGCCCGGCTTTTCCACCAGCAGTTCCCCCTGGGAACCAACAACATCGGCGAGTTTCTGGCCATCGTCCACGGACTCGCCTACCTACATCAGCGGGGCCAGCACCAAACGCCTATTTATTCCGACTCCGTAAATGCGCTTAAATGGGTGCGGGCGAAAAAATGCAAAACCCAGCTCAAAGAAGACCACCGGACCAAAGCCCTGTTCGAAATAATCCGCAGAGCGGAAGCCTGGCTGGAAACCCATACCTACGCGAACCCCCTCTTCAAATGGGAGACCGAGGTTTGGGGAGAAATCCCCGCGGATTTTGGAAGGAAATAAGCCGCTTCAGGTTTTGGCAAACTTCATTTTATAATCCACCTTCACCTTCCCTTTGCGGATATTTTCCAGCTTGGGCCGGATCATTTGTTTTTTAATCGGCTTGAGGTGTTCTACAAAAAGAACGCCTTCGATGTGGTCGTATTCGTGCTGGATCACCCGGGCAGTGACGCCCGTAAACACGCCTTCGTGCTCCGCAAACTGCTCATCCAACCATCGAAGCCGGATCTCCGGCTGACGGTCTACATCGCCCCGGATATCGGGAATGCTCAGGCACCCTTCTTCATAAGTCCAGGGGTCGCCGGTCTCATCGAGAATGCGCGCGTTGATGAACACCTGTTTCAGCGCCTGATCCACTTGCTTTCCTTTCTCCTGCAACTGCAAGGTGTCTACTACAAACAATCGAATGGAAAGCCCAATCTGGGGCGCTGCCAATCCAACGCCCTCCGCATGGTACATCGTTTCCCACATATCCTCGATCAGCCTCGATAGTTCCGGATAATCCGGCTGGATTTCCTCCGCTTGCTGGCGCAGGACCGCCTGGCCGTACGCATAAATTGGTAATTTCATATTGATATAGACGTTGGACGTTAGAAGTTAGAAGTTAGATCTTGATGTTTGATGTTTGGGATTAATTTGCGCCTTATATACTGTAGTTGTACCACAGACCAATGCACCGGCCCTAATCGTTTTCGGCCTCAGACGCCCAGGTCTAACCTCTAAGGTCTAACTTCTAACGTCTAATCTCTACCGAAGCCGCTCCATGTAATCCTGGAGAATAAGCACGGCGCTGACCTTATCGACGAGGCCCTTGTCCTGGCGTTTTTTCTTTCCTGCGCCCGATTGGCGGATGATCCGTTTGGCATCCTCGGAGGTATACCGCTCATCGTGCAGGGCGACCTGGATTTCAGGGAACATCTCCTTCAGTTTACGGGCAAACCCAAGAACCAGATGAGCGATCTGGGCCGGGTTACCGTCCGGATACTTGGGATCGCCCACGACGATACAATCTACGGGTTCCTCGCTCAGGTATTTCTTAAGGAAAGCAAACACCTCATCCGTTGGAAAGGTTCCAATGCCATTGGCAATGATCTGGAGCGGGTCGGTCGCTGCAATCCCCGTTCGCTTGGTCCCATAATCGATAGCCAAAATTCTGCCCATGAATTGGTTTTACCTCCGGAATAACCTGCCGAATGACCGCAAAAATAAGGTTTGCCTGGGGAAATGCGGGCAAATCTTTTTCTTTTTCGGACAGGGAAGCCCATGTAGACCGAAACGGCCGGCATTCGGATCGTGCAAAAAGCCGCCGGGGTATGCCCGGCGGCCTGCTATATCAACCAATCAGGAAAGGAAAGGCAAGGTTATCGGTCCAGCCGCTGTAACTGGAACCGGTCGATCATATCCAAGAGTTTGCGGGAATAGCGGCGGTCGGAGGCATAGCCGGAGCGCTCCAAGCCTTTGGCCCAAGCTTTATAATCCCGGCCGTTCATCAGGAGTTGTGGGTATTCTCTGGCCAGGAGCATGCTGTGTTCGCGCCAGTTTTCCCAGGCGCTGGCGTAACTTCTTCCCGCCATTGGCTTGCCGAAGTGGTTGTTCTGCTCTACACTTGCGGTATGCGCGCCCGCCCAGCTGTCAGCCAGAGCTTGGGCCATGAGGATGCTGGCGGGGATTCCAAACCGGTCCATTTCCAAACGGGCGGCCTTTTCAAAGCGCTGTATATACGCCTCTGCGCGCGCCGGATCCAATTGCTTAACCCCGGCAGCCTTAAACGAAGCGCTGCTCCCGGAAAGAGCCACCGGATGGGCCAGGCTCATCTGATCCCTTCTGGCCTGCCCCCCTTCCGAAGAGGGAACTGCCTCTATCTTGCCCAACGCCGGAATCAGAATGGAAAACCGCATGTCCTGACGGAAAACAAACAATACCGCCAGGCCCAGGATGGCCAGCCGCACCGTGGTTTTGCGGAAAAAAAGCCGGATCTGGGTATGATAAAAATAAATCTGGTATCGAAATGCCGTATACCATTTCATCAGGCCTATCCAAAGGCGGCGGATGACGCGGATCAGCGAAAATTCCACTATTGGAGAAGAAGCGGGGCGATGGCTCCTCCTTTGTTTCCCTGGGCGCCGGAGGCCGTCCAGGATGTTTGCTGCTGTGCTGAAAAGGATTGTGCTGTTTTCATAAGCCTTATATTGAAATCTTTTTGCATCTTGAGTTGCTTCGGACTGATATGCACTGACTCCACAAACATAATACGATTTGTTTTAAAAAACAATATTTTTATTCATTTTTTTTATTTTTTGTTTTAAAAACATTTCCCCCCGAAAACGGAAGAGCCCGTCTTATTTTTAAAATAATCCGGCTTGGGGAAAACTTTTCTTCCCTGGCGCACTTACAAATTGGTAATACGTTTAGCGAATGAACCGCCTGAAATTTGAAACCAGTCCTTACTTGCTCCAGCACGCGCATAATCCGGTCCATTGGATGGCCTGGAAATCGGAAGCCTTTGCGAAAGCCCAAATGGAGGATAAACCCCTGCTGGTAAGCATTGGCTATTCCACCTGCCATTGGTGCCACGTGATGGAGCGGGAATCTTTTGAAGACCAGGAAGTAGCGGCCTTCATGAACGCCCACTTTGTGAATATCAAAGTGGACCGGGAGGAACGCCCCGACGTGGACCACTTCCTGATGGAAGCCTGCCTGGCCGTTTCCGGTTCCGGGGGCTGGCCCCTGAATTGTTTTCTCACGCCCGATGGAAGGCCTTTTTACGCAGGCACCTACTTTCCGCCTTCTCCTTCGTATAACCGGCCTTCCTGGATGCAGGCGCTCACTTACCTTGCGGGGATTTTCAGAGACGACCGCGCAAAGGTCGAAGACCAGGCAAACCGGCTGACCCAGATGATCAAAAATTCCGAGAAAGCCTTTCTTGACTTAAGCTCGCCGCTGGGGCCCCATTTTAACCAAGCCATTTCTCCGGCGACACTCCACTCCATTTACCATACCCTCCGGCAAAGTTTTGACACGGCGCACGGAGGGTTCGGAGGCGCGCCCAAGTTCCCGGGAACCTTATCGCTTCAGTTTTTGCTGGAATATTATTTTTTTACCGGAGATCAAGACGCGCTGAACCACGTGGGTTTCTCCCTCAGCCGCATGATCCGCGGGGGCATCTACGATCAGTTGGGCGGCGGTTTTGCCCGATACGCTACCGATAAGGCTTGGCTGGTTCCCCATTTCGAAAAAATGTTGTACGACAATGCGCTTCTGGTTTCTTTGCTGGCCGATGCCTATAAAGCGACCGGCGACCCTGAGTTCGCCTCGGCCATGCGGGATACCCTGGAATTCGTGCACCGGGAACTGACAAGCATCGACGGAGGGTTTTTCACCGCGCTCGATGCCGACTCCGAAGGGGAGGAAGGCAAATACTATGTGTGGAGTCACGAGGAGATGCGCCGCCTTCTTGGCGAGGAGGCCCATCTGTTTTGCGGTTATTACGGCATCTTGCCGGAGGGCAACTGGGAAGGAGAAAATATCCTTTGGCGGCCCTACACCCTGGAAGCATACGCCCAACAAAGTGGCCTGGCGCTGCCGGATCTGGCTGCCCGGCTGGAATCCTGCCGGCGGATCTTGTTCAAAAACCGGCAGCAACGAATCCGGCCCGGATTGGATCAAAAGTTCCTTCTCGACTGGAACGCGCTGATGTGCTCCGCCTATGCCCGGGCATATGCGGCGCTGGACGACCCCAGCTACCGGGATGCCGCCGAACGCAACATCACCTTTTTGCTGAACCGCCTGAAAAAACCGGACGGGCTGGGATTTTTCCATACCTATTCGGCGACCTCAGACGGAGGGCGGGCGCAATACGAAGCGTTCCTGGACGACTATGCCAACTTGATCGAAGCCCTCTTCGAAGTATACTCCATCACTTTCAATCCGTATTATTTGCGTCATGCAGACGGCCTTTTGCAATTTGTCCTGGACCGTTTCCTTGATCGCGACGCAAATATGTTTTATTTTACTTCCTCGGACCAGCAAGATCTGGCCTTGCGCAAGAAAGAGCTGAACGATGGGGTTACCCCATCCGGAAATGCCGTGATGGCCAGGAACTTGCACAGAGCCGCTTTGATCCTCGGCAAAAAGGATTATGCCGAATTGGCTCAGCGGATGCTGCTTCGGATGAAGGAAAGCGCCGAACGATATCCCGGGTCCTTTTCCTGTTGGGCCACGACGATGCTGTATTTGGCTTATCCTTTTCACGAGGTGGCGGTTTGCGGGCCGGAGGCAGGACAAGCAGGCAAGGAAATCAACAGCGCTTTTCTGCCGAACAAAATATTGATGGCGGCAGAGCAGCCCACGCTCGAATTTCCGGTGCTGGCGGGTAGGGGCTTTCGAAATCAGACGCAAATTTATATTTGCAAAGACTTCAGTTGCCAATTGCCCCTTCATCGCGCCGAGGAAGCCATTGCTCAGCTTCGGCAGCCCTGGCCAGAGCATTCGGCGGCTGGCGGTATTTAATCGTTTTGCCGGCTTAGCCGGATATTTAAAATCATCACGCAAATACCAAGCCTATGTATCGGATGCTGTTATTTCTTGCGTGTTTTGGCTGGAGCTTTGTTGTTCAAAGCCAGCAAGCGGCTCAGTCCAGCCTCTATATGTTAAATCCCTTTCACTGGAATCCAGCCTATGCCGGAATGGACTTTTCCCTCTCGGCGATCGCGGGCTTCCGGACGCAATGGGTAGGCTTGGAGGGCGCGCCGCTCACCCAATACCTGAACGCCCATGTTCCGCTCGAAATCTTGCATGGGGGCATTGGAATAAAAGCCGAAAACGACCAATACGGGGCCGAGCGCAATTCGTGGGTCAGCCTCGCCTATAATTACCACCTGGCGCTCGGCCCCGGCACCCTGGGCGTTGCGTTGGGAGGAGGACTTGCCCAAAGAGCCCTGGATGGGCAAAAACTGAGGACCCCGGAAGGCTTTTATCTGGACAATATTCTCGACCATCGGGATGCGATTCTTCCGCAAGGGCTGGCCCAAGGCATGACCGCTACCTTTGAGGCAGGTCTTTTTTACCAGACGGAGTTTTGGGAAACCGGTTTTGGCATAAGGCATCTGACGGCGCCTTCCATCGATTTATCCACTTTTCAGTCTCCCCTGGAGCGCACCTATTTTTTTCAGCTCGGGTTCCACGCGGAATTAAGCCGGATGCTCTCCTTACGCCCGGCTGTTTTTGTGCGAAGCAATCTGATCCAAACCCAAACGGATGCCGGATTCATGCTCCGTTACAACGAAACGTTTTCTGCCGGCGCTTCCTTCAGAGGATACAACGCCAGCAGCATCGACGCGCTGGTTGTCGTGGCGGGGTTAAAGCTCTCCGAACACCTGCAATTAGGATACGCCTACGACGTCAGCCTTTCTCCCCTTAAGCAAGTGAATAACGGATCCCACGAGATCCTGCTGGCGTACGCCCTGGACAAGGTTTTCGGCGCGAAAAAGCTACCCAAACTGATCTTCAACCCGCGCAACCTTTGACTTGAAATCTCGTAACGTAGCTTGGAGACAAGGCCTTCTGCACCAAATGCATATTTACTCCGCAAATTCTTGGATTTTTTTTGCTCTTCAGCCAATAGGCCGGAAGGTTTCAGCGTTTTGGCTGCATAAAACCGCAAGCGCGCAGGGATGTATAAACTTTATTTCCATATCGATAATAAGTTTTGCGGTGCCTGCGTTAGCAATTTGCCAGTTTGTTGAACCTATTGGACCATCTGGCGATTTATTGGATTAGTTTTTGTAAATTTTGTAAACGGTCTATATTTACGTCGCCTTTTTCAGGCCGGATTAAATCTGTAGGAAAACTCGGGTGTAAACATGAAAAACGTACTTAAGCTTGCACTAGGCATTCTAGTGGTTTCAATGTCTTCCTGCGGCAGCCAGGAATCGGGGGAATTGACAGGGGTACTCGACCGGCCTTCCTGGTCCGGGATTAACCCCTATGGTATGGTGTATGTGCCTTCGGGCACCTTACTCGTGGGGCCCAGCGACCAGGATGTCAACAGTACTTTTGTACAACGTCCAAAAACGGTCTCTATCCAGGGCTTTTACATGGATGAAACCGAAATTACCAACAACGAGTACCGCCAGTTTGTCGATTGGGTGAAGGATTCACTTGCCCACCAGATTCTTGGCCATGTCACCACGGATGACAACGGCGATGAGTACATTGACTGGGAAATGGACATCGACTGGGAAGATCCGGCGCTGGAAGAGCTCTATTTTCAGGGCGACAACCGGTTTGCGGGGAAAGCCGAAATCGATACCAAAAAATTCAACTATACCTATTATTGGTATGATTGGCAAAAAGCGGCGCACGACCGGGGGAGTTCCCCGCGCACGGAGTTCATCCGGGAAAAAGAGGTAAACATTTACCCCGATACCCTCGTCTGGGTCCGCGACTTCGCCTATTCGTACAACGAACCCATCGCCCGGAACTACTTCTGGCATCCGGCGTACGACGATTATCCCGTAGTGGGCGTCGACTGGCACATGGCGAACGCGTTCTCCTATTGGCGTACCCAGTTGTATAACGCGGCTCAGGCCAGCCGCAAAGGCGGGATCAATACCGAAGACTTCCGCCTGCCGTCGGAGCATGAGTGGGAATATGCCGCCCGCGGAGGCCACGAACTGGCGCCTTACCCATGGGGAGGCCCTTACGTCCAAAACGCCAAAGGCTGTCTCCTGGCCAACTTCAAGCCCGGCCGCGGAAACTATCCGCAAGACGGTGGGATGTATACCGTGAAAGCGGATGCTTACTTCCCCAACGACTACGGCTTGTACAACATGGCAGGCAACGTGTCGGAATGGACCTTGACGGCGTTTCACGAAAACGCTTACTCCTTCCTCCACGACCTCAACCCCGATTACCGCTACGATGCCGACGACGACGAAGACATCGCCAACAAGCGCAAAGCCATCCGGGGAGGTTCCTGGAAAGATATTCACTACTTCCTGCAGACCGGAACCCGAAACTGGGAATACCAGGACACGACCAAATCCTATATCGGATTCCGCTGTGTACTCACATTTATGGGCCGTTCCATCAATGATTTCTAATTTTCTTCATACTATAAAAAAAAGTAAGGATATTGTGCCCGCTCACAATATCCTTGCCCATTTCTTAATGTTCAGGGAGGTCTAAAGCTTGGGCTGAATCCATCAGGACAGGAATTGCACCTTCCCAAAAAGGACCTTTTCGCTAACCCATTAAATGCTTTGCAACAATGATGTCATTTCTGAAGTCCTCGTTCTTCAAGTACCTCAAAAACCTCGTAATCGGTTTAGGAGCTTCTGTCGTGCTTTTGGGTGCGCTTTTCAAAATTCAATCCTGGCCCGGCGCAGATGAAATGCTAACCTACGGGATGATCACCGAAGCAATCTTGTTTGCCTTCCTTGGAATTATCCCGCCGGATAAGGACTATTACTGGGAGAAACTCTATCCAGGTCTGGATAAGTACAACGTATCGGTGCAGCCCCTTGCCGCCGGTCCCGTTTCTACGTCCGGCCCTGCCGCTCCTCAGATTCCTGCCATCAACGGCGAAGTCGTAGAGCAGCAGTTGGGCGGCATGCTTTCCGAACTTCAGGTCATGTCCAGAAGCCTTTCTTCCCTGAAAGCGCTTCAGGAAGTAGACTTCTCCGGCACCAAGGATCAACTCAAAGCGATGAGCAACTTCTATACCAAGTTGAACGAAGCCATGATGGATATCCAGGACTCTGTAGAAGAAACCAAAACCTACAAAGAACACCTGGGCGAACTGAACCGCAACATCGGCCGCCTGAATAACACCTACACGGCCCTGAATACGGTGTACGGAGGTGTGATCTCAGCCATGGCCAATGTAAAGCAAGGTTAACCGGCATCCGGTTTTCTCCTGCCTGCTCAACCCATTCGTTTAACTGCAAAATTCTAGACTATGTCTATTCCAAAGGAGCCACGGCAGTTGATGATCAACCTGATGTACCTGGTGTTAACCGCCATGTTGGCCCTCAACGTTTCGGCCAAGATCATCAATGCCTTTTTTGTTGTCGACCGGGGTATTAAAAACAGCAATACCATCTTCGACACCTCCAACCAATTCGCCGTCACCGCGCTCGAAAAAAGCGTGGAACAGGACAAAGGACGCTACCAGCCGCTGATGGACGCCGCCCAGCAAACCCAGCGGATCTCCAAAGAATTCAACGCATACGTGGAAGCCATCCGGGAGAAAATGGTAGAAGAAACCGGTGGATATTACACCGAAGAAGAAAGCGAAGAACACGCCGGTCAGCCGAAAGGCTACAAGAACAAAGATATCACGACCCGCTACCTCGTGGATGAAAAGAAAGGCGATGAACTCGAAAAAAAGATCAACGATACCCGGGAGGAACTCTTGCGCCTGATCCGCAGCCTGAAAGGGATCAAAGGAACCAACATCACGGATGAGTCTATCTCCGACCTGGAGAAAAGTGTTTCGCTGAAAGTCGACGAATCCTGGAAGCAGGATAAGAAAGCGATGAAGCGCAACAAAAACCTGACCTGGGCGGATTACACCTTCAAGCAGATGCCGCTGGCTTCCGCCTTCCCGCTGCTGACGAAGATCCAGAACGACATGAAGAGCTCGGAAGCGCAAATCCTGAACTACCTCGTTAGCCAGGTGGGCGCTTCGACCTTCAAGGTGGATCAGTTTATCCCCATCTCCTCCGCAAAGAAAAGCTATATCATTGCCGGGGAAACCTACGAAGCGGAAATTTCCGTAGGCGCTTCTTCCAAGTCGATTACCGAAAACGTCGTGATCACGGTAGATGGACGCAGCCTGCCCGTTGTAGACGGGGTGGCGAAATACTCCGCAACGGGTTCCTCCACCGGCGTGAAGTCCTATAAAGTGGACGTCTCGCTCTCGAATCCGACCACCGGAGAACGCGAAACGTACTCCAAAACCTTTGAATACGAAGTAGGCCGCCGTTCGGTCGCCGTTTCTGCCGACAAGATGAATGTATTCTACATCGGGGTCGACAACCCGATCTCCGTAGCTGCTGCCGGCGTATCCACCAACACCTTGCGCGTGAGCGGAAGTGGGGGCGGGATCACGCTGCGCCCTGCCGGCGTGGGTAAGTTCATCGTCAACGCCACGACGCCTACCAACGAAGCGTCCATCACGGTTTCCGGAGAAGGCCTTCCGGCAAGCAGGTTCGCTTATCGCGTGAAGCCTATTCCCGATCCGGTAGCCAAACTCGGCGCCTCGTCGGGCGGCGACATCGGCAACGGCGAATTCAAAGCCCAGGGCGGCGTTTTGGCTATCCTCGAAAACTTTGACTTCGATGCCCGGTGTACCATTCAGGGCTTTACGCTGGTCTATGCGGCCCGCCGGCAGGATCCCGTGGAGATTCTCAACGCAGGCGCCGCCTTCAGCGGCCAATCCAGAGAGCAAATGAATAAAGCCAAGCCGGGCGACAGCTACTACTTCAACAACGTACGGGCAAAATGCCCCGGCGACTCCGGCACGCGTAGAATCAACTCGATGGTCTTCACCATCAAATAATTTTTCAGCATACATGTACTAGTGTACCAGATAAATCCGTTTATCTGGTACACTGGTAAATGGGAAAACGGAAGCCTTTCTGCCGAAGTTCCATGATCACTTTAAAACAATATTCAATGAAAATTGCAGTCAAAGGTATTGCCTTCTTTTTCGCCCTGGTTTGCATAGCGTCCCTTTCCAACGCACAGACGCTGCCCGGCAACATCATCACGGAATCCGGCATGCAAATGCGCCCCGCCCCCCTCGACGATATCGTCGAAAACACCACCGCCATGAAACGGCGCGTCATCCCTTATGAAGCACCCCGTGAGGCGGACATTTTTTGGAAAAAACGCATTTGGCGCGTCATCGACGTTCGGGAGAAAATGAACCTTCCTTTCGCCTATCCGCCGCGTCCACTCCTGCAAATTCTCATCGACGCTGCAAATAAAGGCGTGGAAGATCCCGAAAACCCCCTGCCTCCCCTCCGCGTTTTCACTGAAGAGGACTTTTTGCAGGAAATGGATACCGCCACCTTGGCTTCTATCCTGTTCCAGGTCGATACCGTCACCGTTACCGACCCGGAAACCTATCTCCCCCGCCAGGAGATCATCCGCAACGATATCAACTTCGAAGACGTTCAGCGGTACCGCGTGAAGGAGATCTGGTTCTTCGACAAGGAATCTTCCACTATGCAGGTTCGCATCCTTGGCTTTGCCCCCGTCAAACCGGTGAAAGCCGATAATGGCGACATCATCGGCGAACGCCCCATGTTCTGGGTCTACTACCCCGAAGCCCGCGATTACCTCGCCCGCGAACGCGTGTTCAATGCCGGCAACGACGCCAGCCCCATGTCCTGGGAAGATATTATGGAGATGCGCTTCTTCTCCAGCTACATCTACAAATCCTCCAACGTGAAGGATTCGCGCCTTCAGGATCAGTTCCCCGACAGCCGCCGCGACCTCCTGATGGAAGCCGAAAAAATCAAACAAGAGATCTTCAACTTCGAACAAGATCTTTGGACCTACTAGTTTGTTGGACGTTGGACGTTAGACATTGGAGATCGGAAAGAGAGGAGGGGAAGTCGGTTACCGTACTTCCCCTCCTCTTTTCTAATATACAGCTACCTCTAACGTCTAATGTCTACAACATGTATTCCCAGGCGGTATGGTAGCCGCCTACTTCTTCGCAATACTCCAGGAAGGCGAGGTAAAAAGGGTTTCGCCCAATGGTAGCGCTGTCTCCTACCAGGATCAATTGTTTTCGGGCGCGGGTCATGGCGACGTTCATGCGGCGATAATCCTGCAGAAAGCCAATATCGCCTTTGGCATTGGATCGGACAAGGGAAATGTACACGATGTCTTTTTCCTGCCCCTGAAAGCCGTCGATGGTATTGACGGCAATGGGCCTTGTGCTGAGCAGGGGGTCTTCGTCCAGCGTTTGGCGGATAAGCAGGGCTTGCTCGCGATAAGGGGAAATAACGGCCACCGAGGGATATTCTTTTTCTACAAAAGCGTCCTCCAGGAGGTATAGATGTTCCCGCACAATGCGAAATTCATCGGGGTTGGAACGGCTCTGATAGGCCGGATGGACTTTCTCTTCAAATCCGCATCCCGCCGTATCGATGAATACCAGGGGAAAATTGGAAGGAATGGGCAGCCAACGGTTCCGCACTTCTTCTGCGGCTTGGAGCTGGTTCTGGTAAAACTGCCGGTTGGAGAATCCCATGATCACCTCGTTCATCCGGTACTGCACCTGGAGCAAGGCGACTTCAGGCAAGCGGTTCAGGCATTTCTCCATCAACGTAATATGAAACCCGCCGCGTTGGGCTTCCACGGATTTCACGGTGGGGGGAAGCTGAAAGGGGTCTCCGGCAAGGACGACCCGGGAAGCTTTGGCAATGGGGATCCAGGTCGCGGGTTCCAAAGCCTGCGCGGCTTCGTCGATCACCACCGTACGAAATTTCCGGCCTTCCAACACCGGGTGGGCGGCCCCAACCAGCGTACAGGCAATGACCTGCGCCGAATCGAGGATCTGATCGATCAGGCGTTCTTCCAATTGGTTGGCCCAGGCGGAAAGTTCGTTGGCTTCCTGAAACAGCCGCTGTTTTTCCATTCGCTCCTCCGCACCGTACGACCGACGGTAGCGGTTCGCCTGCCTGCGCAACTCCGCCGCCTGGATTTTGACCTTGCGAATATTTTTGCTTTCCGGGTGGTTGGCCACCAAGGCATCCAGGGTATGGTTAACCAGATTTTCGTCGACGCGGGAGATATTTCCCACGCGGACCACGTCCAGCCCTTCGGCCGCCAGGCGCTCCGTGAGCAGGTCCACCGCCGTATTGCTGGGCGCCGCCACCAGGATCGTCTGCTCTGTGCCTGCGAGCAGCCGGATAGCTTGCACCAGCGTCGTCGTTTTTCCCGTACCCGGCGGACCATGGACTACAGCCACATCCCGAGCCGAAAGGATATGCCGTACGGCGGCCACCTGGGAGGGATTCAGCACGGGGATCTCCACCTCTCCAGTTAACGGGGAATGCTCCGGCAATTTTTTCCCTAAAAAAACCGACCGCAGCTCCGCCAGCCTTCCCTTCTGGGCCGTCATCACCTTATGCACAGCTTTTTCCATTTCCTGGTAGGTCCGTTCGTCAAAACTGATTTCAACGGCAAGCTGACCGGTATCTATCCATTCCGGAATATCTCTGGCATTCAAAATGATCCGCATATGGTCTTTGTCGACATAATAAACCACCCCGCTTCGCTCGGGGTGCTTGGCGCCAGCTGCCAGGGACGACAACACGACGGTCTTTCCTGCGCGGAACTGGTGTTCCATGCCTTTGGATGCCGTGCGCTGGACAACGACGAAGGCCCGCTCCCCTATTGCGTACCCTTTCTGAACCACCTGGAGCGGAAACCAGGCATATCCCTCTTTTCGGCGCTGCTCCAGGGGCATCTGTGCCATTTTTCGCCGGTATTGTTCAAAATCTTCTTCTTTTTCCTGTTTAAGCAGGGTCAATAATCGCTCAAATTCCTGTATCGGTTCGTTCATGCCAAGTTGGGGGAAAGGAAGGTGAATAAACGTAGGTTAAACAGAAATCGCCTTCCTGAGGTTTTCAAAATAGTTTGCATGCAAAGGGAAGCTCACAAAAAAAGTGTAGGATAGCCCTTTACCGGCATGCGGCCAAAATACGAATGTTTTATTCTTGACGCGAAGTGGTTTTGGTATAACTTACAGGCATGGCAACGAGCA
This sequence comes from Haliscomenobacter sp., assembly GCA_016707205.1. Lineage (GTDB taxonomy): Bacteria > Bacteroidota > Bacteroidia > Chitinophagales > Saprospiraceae > JADJPL01. Next base: position 477,411 of record JADJHZ010000003.1, read on the forward strand.
AAGATTCAACTCCTTTTAAGGAGCAATTTCATTCCCTTAGAAATCTCCCCCCTTTTTTCCACAGCATCTGGAAAACCAGTCCGCCGCTAACCCTGGCCAATACCCTGCTGCGGCTTCTGAAATCCGGAATTCCTTTGCTCGTGTTGTATACCGGCAAGCTCATCATCGACGAGATCGTGCGGCTGTTGGATGCCCCGGAAAAAGACTTACAGCACCTTTGGTGGCTTCTGGGCGCCGAAATGGGCCTTACGATCCTGTCCGAACTCCTCAACCGGGGGATTGCGCTCACCGACGCGCTGCTTGGCGACTTATTCTCCAACCAGACCTCGGCCGACATCATGCGTCACGCCTCCACCCTGGATCTGTACCAGTTTGAAAACCCCGAATTTTACGACAAACTGGAGCGCGCGCGCCGACAGACCAACGGGCGGACGGTATTGATGTCTCAAGTGCTATCTCAAATCCAGGACATCATCACGGTGTTCTTCCTGGGGGCGGGCTTGGTAGCCTTTAACCCCTGGCTGATCCTGATTCTGATCGTAGCGGTGATTCCGGCGTTTATCGGGGAAAGCTACTTCAACCAGCAGTCGTATTCCCTTAGCCGGGGGTGGACTCCCGAGCGCCGGGAACTCGATTACCTGCGCTATATCGGCGCCAGCGACGAGACGGCCAAGGAGGTCAAGATCTTTAACTTATCCGGCTTTCTGACCGAGCGGTTTCGGGAGCTCTCGCATAAATACTACCTCGCCAACCGCCAGATCGCCGTGCGCCGGTCGCTCTGGGGGAGTTTGTTGTCTTCCCTCGGCATCCTGGCTTACTACGGGGCTTACGCGCTGATTGCCCTCCAGACGGTCAACGGACTGATCAGCCTCGGTACGCTGACCTTTCTGGCCGGTTCCTTCAACCGCATGCACAGCATGCTGGAAGGGATCATGAACCGGTTTTCGCGGATCACCGAAAGCGCCCTTTACCTCCGGGATCTGTTCGATTTTTTTGCCATTCAGCCGGCCATTGTTTCCGCCACGGGGAGCCTCCCCTTCCCCGAAAAACTCCAGTCCGGATTTATTTTCGAGAACGTCAGCTTTAAATATCCCAATTCCACTCGATGGGCCGTGCGCGATTTGAGTTTTCACCTCCAGGTCGGAGAAAAGCTCGCCCTCGTCGGGGAAAACGGGGCCGGAAAAACGACCATTGTCAAGCTCCTGGCCCGGCTCTACGACCCCACCGAAGGGCGTATCCTGATCGACGGCGTGGATATCCGGAATTACGACCTGAACTCCCTGCGCAACCAAATCGGGATTATTTTCCAGGATTACATCCGCTTCCAGCTCTCCGCAGGAGAAAACATCGCTGTTGGGCATATTGAACAATACGACGACAACCAACGAATCGCTGAAGCGGCGCAAAAAAGCCTGGCAGATCAAGTTATCGATCAGTTACCTAAAGGATACCAGCAGTTGCTCGGAAAGCGGTTCGCCGATGGCGTGGAACTTTCCGGAGGCCAATGGCAAAAAATCGCCCTGGCCCGCGCTTACCTCCGCAACGCCCAACTCCTCATCCTCGACGAGCCTACCTCCGCCCTCGATGCCCGCGCCGAACACGAGGTGTTCCAGCGCTTCGCCGAACTCATCCAGGGGAAATCCGCCGTGCTCATCTCCCACCGCTTCTCCACCGTCCGCATGGCCGATCGCATTCTCGTCCTGGAAAACGGCCGCCTCCTGGAAATCGGCTCCCACGCCGAACTCCTCGAAAAAGAAGGGAAATATGCGGAATTGTTTAATTTGCAAGCGCAGGGGTATGTTTGAAGTAGCGGAGCGAAGGAGCGAAGTAACCTCGTTACCTCGCTACCTCGTTACTCCGCTACTCCGTTACTCTTTTCTGTAACCCACATCACCCACCAAATCAGGCACAATCCAGATCTTTGGCAAAATTTTATGGACCATGTTTAGAAAACTACTGGAACGGCTGTTCGGCCCGCCGTTAGATATCAAGGGTTTGGTGAAAAACCGCAAGGCGATCATCCTGGACGTTCGAACGGTACCTGAATTCAGGACAGGGCACGCTAAGGGATCCAAAAACATCCCCTTGCACGAGCTAAAAAGTAAAATGGAGGAGCTCAAAAAGCAGAAACGACCTATCGTAGCTTGTTGCCGCTCTGGCAACCGGAGCGGAACAGCGGCACGCATCCTGCGCGCTTCCGGGATCGAAGCCTACAATGGAGGAAGCTGGCAAAACGTGCAGCGGAATATTTCTTAAGGCGCGAAAGGGCGTGAGAAAAGAGGCGTAAGGCAAAAGGCGTAAGGAAATAAATCCCTACGCCTTTTGCCTTTTGCCTTACGCCCTATCCAGGGGTTTCCTGGCTGGCGGTCCTCCTGAACGGGTTAAGCTGTGGCGGTGCGTTTGGCGTCCTTCCAGGTTTGGAGGAAGACCATTCCGTAACCGAAAGTCAGCATACCATGGTAAACCAGGAACGTGGTTTCTCCCCAGTAGGCGCCCCAAATAGCGGCTATGCCGAAATACATGGTCAGGAAGCCCTCCATGATGGTCGTCCAGCTAAGCTCCTGCATCACGTATTTGTTGGCTTTGAGGCTGGGATCTTTGCTCGCCTGGATGTTAAACTTGGGCGTGCGTACGAAAGGCGACTTTTTACCCCGCCACCCTTCGATCACTGCAATCATATTGTGCAGGGACAAGCCCATGGAAAGCGCCAGGAACGTCGGAAACAAGGTAATGTATTTGAAAATGGCTTTAGGCAGGGATTCCTTGCGCACGGGCGATTGGATATTCGCCACGTAGAATACCGCAGCCACCACCAGCAGACCCACCAGGAAGCCAGTGAACGAATCCTTATCGAAGCCGTAGTTCAGCGCCAGGTGGTTGATGGTATAGACCAGTGGAACGCTGGAAACCCCCAGGATAAACACGATCACAAAGATCGAGCTGGCCATGAGGTGCATGCTGGCATGGAGTTTCTTTCCAAACGGAAGGCTGGAATTCCAGATCGTGGGCAGCATTTTCTTGGCGGTCTCGGCGCCGCCTTTCATCCAGCGGAATTGCTGGGAGCGGTAGCTGTTCATCTCGGCGGGAAGCTCCGCCGGAGCGCCGATATCTTCGAGGAACTTGATCTTATAGCCTTTCAACTGCGCGCGGATGCTCAGGTCGAGGTCTTCGGTCAGCGTATCGGCTTCCCAACCGCCGGCATCTTCGATAGCCTGGCGGCGCCACAAGCCGGCGGTGCCGTTAAACTGAAGGAAGTTGTTGCCTTCCATGCGGCCCACCTGTTCTACGGTGAAGTGCACGTTGAGCTGAAACGCCTGCAGGCGGGTGAGCAGCGAATAATCTTCGTTGATGTGCTCCCATCGGGTTTGGACCACGCCGACGCGCTCATCCTGGAAATGGGGAACGGTGCGGCGGAGGAAATCCGGGCGGGGAAGGAAATCGGCGTCGAAAATGGCCATGAACTCGCCCTTGGCGAACTCCATCCCGTCTTTGAGCGCCCCAGCCTTGTACCCTTTGCGCACTTTACGTCGGATTTGCTCAATATTAAAGCCCAACGCCTTGTAGTAGTTGACCTTGTTGCGCACCAGTTCCTGGGTCTCGTCGGTAGAATCGTCCAGAACATGGATCTCAAAGCGGTCTTTTGGATAGTCGAACTGGGCGATGTTGTCGATCAGGCGCTCGACCACATACTGCTCGTTGTACAGCGGAAGCTGCACCGTAACAAAAGGGAACTCCTGGGAGTCGTCGTCTCCCTCTTCCTGAAACGAAAAACCGGAAGCGGAACGCTGCTGGGATGAAATCCCGCCTTCTGCTCCAACCAAAGCGGCGACGGCTACTTTCTGGGCCGCTTTAGCTCCTGATGGATGGGAAAGCAGCTTCTTCCGTTTGGAGTGGCGAAGGTAGTTGTATAAAATCCCAAACTGGGCTAAGCCAAACACCGTAACATAGGTAAGGGAAATCAGGTAAATCCCTAAGGACAAAAATCCAATTGCGGACATGTGTTAAAAATGAGGTTTTACAAAAAAGCACCTAATCCAAATCACGTTACCAATAACGTTTTTCTTCGGCAGAAAATCACGGAGTTGAAAAAAAATTCCGGATTTCATTCCTGCCCCAATGCCTTGACTTACGTCTCGGAGCGTTGGCGCTGGCAGGGCCATATTCGGTTGTATTTCAGGGATCAACTGCAATTTGCTATAGAACGAAAAAAACCAAAATTAGTTTCATTGCCGGTTAAAGGCAAAAAAACAGCCCTAACCACCCTTTAAACAGGCGATTCTCCAGCGAAGGAACGTCCTGTTTTCGCTACAAAGGTAAGAGAATTCGTTTCATCGCACTACTTTCCGCAGAAACATATTTGAGGCGCAATTCCGGCTTCTAATGCAACGGGGCGTTTTTCCATCTTGCCGCCAAATAAATTTGGCGGTTACCGCCGGTTCGCCCAAAAATGTCCAGTAGTGTGGTATATCTTTATGCCCTAAGAAACGCAAAACGTCACCATGAACAAGATCCTGTTCTTCCTTTTTTCTGCTGCCTTGCTTGTTGGTTTTTCCTCCTGCGACCCCGACGAGGACTTCATTACTGATGGGAGCGCCAAACTGGAATTCTCGCTGGATACGCTTCGTTTTGATACGGTATTCACCGAGTTGGGATCGGCAACCCGATCGTTTAAGGTCTATAACCGCAACAGCCGGCCTGTCCGGGTTTCCAGGGTCTTTTTCCTCAACAGTTCCAAAATCAAGTTCCGGATGAATGCCGACGGCTACCCGGGCAACGACATCGAAAACGTGGAGATTGGCGCCAACGACAGCATCTACGTGTTTGCCGAAGTGACCATCGACCCCAACCAGCCGCTTTCCGTCAGTCCTTTCGTCATTGAGGATAAAATCGTTTTTGAAACCAACGGCAACCTCCAGGAAGTCAAGGTAGAAGCCTGGGGCCAAAACGCCAATTATTTTCCAAGCCGCTTCAACAAAGGCGTCCCCGTTGTACTCACCTGCCGCAACAACGAAATTTCCTGGAACGACCCCAAGCCTTATGTGATCTACGGCGAGGTGTTTATTGACAGCTGCACCCTGAATATCCCCGCCGGCACGCGGATTTATGTGCATGGGGGCATTGCCCGGAATGAATTCTTCGGCGTGTTCAACGACGGCATTTTGTACACCCTGACCAACGGAAGGATTCGCGTTCTGGGGACCAAAGACAAGCCGGTCATTATCCAGGGCGACCGGTTGGAGGAACCGTTTTTGGACGATCCGGGGCAATGGACCGGCATCATCCTCGGCAAAGGGAGCAAAGGCAACGTAATCGAATATGCTACGATCCGCAACAGCAATTTCGGGGTGTACGCCGACTCCGCCGCCTCCCTGGAGATTCGCAACACGCAGATCTACAACACCTCGAGCAGTGGGCTGATCGGCGTTCGCAGCAACATCACGGCCGAGAATTGCCTGATCTACAACAACCAGGGCAACTCCCTGCTCCTAGCCCACGGGGGCGACTACCTCTTCACCTATTGCACCATCGCCAGCTATGGCGTGAACGCAGCCGCGTTCTCCGCCAGCAACTTTCTTTGTTACGACGACCCGCTGATCTGCAAACAGCGCAGCGAATACCGGCTCAACGCGCGGTTCCGCAACAGCATCCTCTTTGGGTCATTGAAAGACCAGCTCCGCCTCAACGACATTTCCGGCGGGCAGCCGGCCTGGATGTTCAACGTAAAACTGGAAAACTGCGTGGTCAAAGTGGAAGAGCTCATCAAAGAGCAAAATAACCGCTACGCCCGCTTCTTTGAGGACTTCTGCACCGATTGCATCAACGGCAAAAATACCGACAAGCTGTTTGAAGACCCGAACAAAGACCTGTACCAACTGGATTCCCTGTCCATCGCCCTGGGCAAAGGCTTGCCCATACTCTCCCCCCGCAAGATCGACATCGACCTCCTGGGCAATCCCCGCGACGCTCAAAAGCCCGACATCGGCTGCTTCGAGAAGAAGTAGGACTGTCTCAACAGGAGACTTGTTGCGGTGGGAATCAACGCGGGTAAAAAAGGGCTATTATCTACCACGCTGACCCCCACAACAAGTCCAGGCTAAAACACGAGGGACGAGAGCTTCTATGCCCTCGTCCCTCGCCCATGTTAACGTCTAATATCTAACGTCTAATATCTAACGTCTAACCTCTACTTCTGCCACTTGGCAATGGCTTCCTTATTCATGCGGATGTAGGCGTCGTCTTTGTTTTTCTCTGCTTCTGCCAGGGATTTTTGAGCAACGGCGATAGCGTCGGTTTTACGGCCCAAGTCGCCCAGGATAAGGGCTTCGCGGTGCAGCGTCCAGTAGCGCGGAGCGGAGGCGTTAGCTTTCTGGATCCATTCCAGGGCTTTGTTGAGGTCTTTCTTGTTTTCGTGGTAGTAGGTAGCGGCGGCCGACAAGTCGCCGGAGGAAGGACCTGCCATCACGCGGTCGATATTGGCCATCACGCGGCTGTCCACGTCTACGGCGAGGGGGAGGCTCACTTTGGTATTTTCCCAGACCAGGTCGATGGTGGCGCTGGTATTCTGGAGGTTGTTGATGTCGATGGTGAACGATTCCACCTTGGTTCCGATTTTCTCGGGCTTGACCATGAAGCTGACCTCAGGGGTTTTCTCTGCATACGAGCTCCAGTTGGTGCTCTCGTAAGGATAGAGCATGATTTTCCACTCCATTGCGCCGGGGGTAGCCAGCACGGCCCAATCGCCTTTCTTCACTTCCTGTCCGCCCAGTTTCACTGCGTCGCCGAAGGAAAACTTGGTAGCGGAGTTTGCGCCCACGCGCCATACTTTGCCGAACGGCGTCACGCCGTTGTCGGAGAAAATGACGCGGCCCTTGGCGCTGGGGCGCGAGTAGACGATGGTTACGTCGGTGAGGCCTACGCGCTGCTTGAGTTCGGCGGTAGGGCTAGGCGAGGGGGTCTGGATCTGCGCCTTGGCAGCAACCGCAAAAAAGGCCAACACGGCAAAAGCCAGTAGCTTGGAAACGTGATTTTTCATTGGTAAAAAATTTGATGAAGGATAAACAATTACGCAAACATAGACAATTCCCGGTGGGGGATGGTTCAATGGGGAAGGGAAAATTGGAAGCTGGGCGGCGGCGGTATTTTTTGCCAACCTACCCTGACGCCCATTTCCACCCTATCCACCTGGACAACTGGCCGTCCTTTATTCTGACGCCCTCTTTCTTGCCCGGCCTTGGGGAGTAATCTGTTTTAAGGGGATTATTTTCTTCGCGCTTCCGGGTAAAAATCCCCAAACCGCTGTATTTTGGGCGTCAAACCAACCCATTATGACCATCGCCATCATCGCGCACGATGGAAAGAAAGTCGACATGGTCGGCTTCGTCCGCGACCACATCGATTTTTTTAACAAGCGCAACATCCGCCTCATCGCCACCGGCACCACAGGGTCGTACCTGGAAAAGGCCGGCCTGGAGGTGGAAAAAATGCACAGCGGCCCGCTCGGCGGCGACGCCCAGATCGCCAGCCGCCTGGTGGAAGGCAAAATCGATATGGTGATCTTCTTCCGCGACCCCCTGGGCAAACACCCCCACGAGGTGGACGTGAGCATGCTCATGCGCCTGTGCGACGTGTACAACATCCCCCTGGCAACCAACGCCGCTGCAGGCCAGCGCTTTGTGCTGTCGCTCAAACACGAGTTTCATGAAGACGACGGCAACAACGGCTAATCCTGCCCCCTCCTCCCCTATCCAGGCCATCCAGGTATTCTGCGGGGCCCGGGTGGGCGCCGACCCGGCTTTTGCCCAGGCCGCAAAAGCCCTCGGCGAACTCCTGGCCAGACAGGGTATCCGCCTGGTATTCGGCGGCGGCCACGTGGGCCTGATGGGCGTGCTGGCCGACGCAGTGCTGGAACACGGAGGCCTATGCCGTCGGCGTCATCCCCGATTTTCTGGTCGCCCGCGAACTCGGCCACCCCGGCATCCAGGAAATGATCGTGGTGAAAAGCATGCACGAACGCAAACTGGAAATGGCCGCCCGCTCGGATGCCACCATCGCCCTGCCCGGCGGATACGGCACCATGGACGAGCTGTTCGAGGTGCTGACCATGATCCAGTTGGGGAAAATTGACCACCCGGTAGGCTTACTGAATATTAACGGTTTTTACGATCCCTTGCTCGAGCAATTTATCCGGATGGGGCAAGAAGGTCTATTCCGGCCATCATCAGAAGAATCCCTCCTGGTGGATTCTTCCGCCGAACAATTATTGAAAAAGATGCTGAATCACACGACTACCTGATTCCTTACCCCTCCCATCCCTACGAAAACACCGGATGCCCTTCAAGTGCGCCACTTAACTGCGTCTGCGGCGTAGGCGGTGGAGATACCAAGCGTTGGCCTCTACGGAATGGCCATCAATGATGGACACTTTCGATGGCCTTTCTGATGATGCCTGCGGAATTCAGGAATTTGTTCCTTTCCTCCGAACTCATTCCCACTTCCAGTATTTCGAGGACCCCATGATTAGACACTAACGCAGGCAGGGAAAGGGCCACATCCTGGAGCCCATAAGGGCCCGAAATAACGGTGGACAGATTGATGACTCTTTTTTCGCCCCGAAGCACCCATTTCAAAAGGGTGGCCGTCACCAATCCAATGGCGTGGTTGGTGGCGCCTTTTCTCCGAATGATTTCGTAAGCAGCCTTTTTAACCTGGTCGGCAATCTCTTCTTCGTAGGCCGGTAGCCAGCCATTCCAATCCCGCAATTTCAAACCGGCAATCGTAGCCGTAGACCAAAGAATGGTTTCAGAATCGCCGTGTTCGCCGACCACTTGAGCGTGAATACTTCTCGGATCTACGCCCAATTTTCTGCCAATAATCTCCCGCAGTCTGGCGGTATCGAGCATGGTTCCCGTTCCAATTACCCTTCCAGGCGGCAATCCGGAAAATTTTTGATAATAGTACGTCAGCACATCCACCGGATTCGCCACAATGACCAATATCCCCTGAAACCCCTTTAATTGTTCGGCGATACTTTTGGCAATACTAATGTTGTCGTTGAGCAGGTCCAACCTGGATTCGTTGGGTTTCCCTCCGCGGCCAGCCGTGATCACGATGGCGTTGCAGTGTTTCATCTCCGAAATATCCACCGCTTTCACCCTGGCTGTTGGATAAAAGGAAGATCCATGGTTCAGGTCCATCGCTTCGCCTTCGGCAAGCCCTGGTTTGGAATCGCATAAAAGCAGTTCCTGGCAGATCCCTCGTTGGAGAATGGAAATAGCCGTACTTGCGCCAACCCATCCCAGCCCTATGATTCCTATTGACACATGCCCCATCATTTCAGCGTTAAAAGGTGTTTGAATGTATGCTTGTTTATTATACCCGCCAGATAGCGGTTTGTTCAGCGGCTCACCCCAAAAACACCCTCACCGCCGGGGGTTAGCGCCGGGTTGAGCCGCATTTTTTTCTGCTACAACCCTTTTTACCTCGTTAAGCAGCAAAGGGAAAGCGGGCTCGGCCATGCCGTGGTCATAGCCGTCCAGTTCCAACAGACGGGTTTGGGGGTGGCCGGCTACCTTCATCATCCGCATCAAATAGGCGTTTTCTTCGTAGCGGCCCAGCAATTCCAGTTCCCGGTCGCCCGTGATCAGCAGTATGGGAGGCGCGTCTGCCCGCACGTGGTACAGCGGCGCCAGGCTGTCGATTACGGGCCGGATGTCTGGAATGCCTCTTTCCTGGCGTATGGTAAAATGGGTGATGGTATGGCCGCTGAAGGGAATTAAACCCGCGATGGCATTGGCGTCGATCCCATGGGGGGTTAACCAGCTTTTATCCAGGCCGACCATGCTGGCCAGGTAACCTCCTGCGGAATGGCCAGATAGAAAGATCCGCGTGGAATCGCCGCCGTAACCGTTTATATGGGTGAACACCCAGGCCACCGCTGCGGCGGCGTCTTCAATGTAGACCGGCGCCTTCACCTTAGGCGATAACCGGTAATTGACGGCAACGACGGCCACCCCCTGGTTTTGGAGGGCCTCCGGGATGGATTTGTTCCCCCCGGTCAGTCCCCCGCCGTGAAACCACACCACCGTAGGGAAGCCTTTCTCTCCCGTGGGTACATAGAGATCCAAAACGCAGCGTTCCCGGATATAGGCATCGGCCCGGCGATCGGCTTCCGGATAGTACGGGATGTCGGAGAGGGTGCGGTAAGCGGCCGTCTGACCCAAAGCGAGTAAGGAAAATCCAAGGAAGCATAAGGCCAGAAACTGCTTTTTCATAAGGGTTGTTTTTCGTTAAATGGCTCTATAAGTTTGCAAAAGGCCTCAAATCCCGGATATCCCAATCGATCACCCGCCGACCACCACCGTCCACGGCCGCACCTGCCATTCGGTGATCAAGCCGTTGAGCACATAAGGATCGTTCTTGGCGAATGCCTCGGCCGCTTCGGGGCCATCGCCCTTAAAGACGAATACCGCCCCATCCGCAGGATCGGCCAGAGCGCCGGCCATCACCAATTGGCCATTTTCCAATGCTTGTTGGGCGAGGCCCAGGTGCTCCGCGCGGTAGGCGCCCCGGCGCTCGAGGTAATCAGAAGTCGTTTTGTAGAAAAGGAGGTAGTACATGGTTTGCCGTTTTTTTTTCAAAATTAACTTCATTCTTTGTATTTGCTTTCCATTGCACCGGCGAGAAAGCAGTTAGTGAAAACTTTGAGTTCTTTTGTGTAGGTTACCCTAAATGGTTAGACTTTCTTCTTCCCAGTTTGCCGTCTCCCGTCAACCGGCCCCCGGAGGGATAGACCCCGGGTTTCTCCGCTCCAGCTCCGCAAAAAAGCTGCGCTTTCTGATCCAGCGCCAATACAAGGTAAGCGCAAGTCCAAGGCCGGACAACGCGAGCAACCAGGTGATCACCCACTGCAGACGGGGGTCGGGAAGGGGATGGGTATCGCCGTTGAGCAGCAGGCCCGACCAGTAAAAGGGATGCGCCTCATCGTGGGCATGTTCCTGGAGGAAATCGAGTTTGGCCCGGTAAAGGGCCACGTCTTTAGGGATGCCTTTTCGCAGGTAAAAGAAGGTGCGTTGGACCAGCGAAGAGGTGCGCGCATCGTCTACGCTCCAAAGCGTTCCCATAATGCTTTGGGCGCCTGCGTAAAAGAACCCCCTCCCAAGGCCCAGAATGCCTTCCCCCTGGCGATAGGCCCCAACGCTGGTTTCACAGGCGCTGAGCACCACCAGGTCGCATTTAAGTTCCATGCTGTACAAATCCCGGGCGTACAGGAATTCGTTGTCCTTATTGTCGGGACGCTCCGTAAACGCCAGATACGAAAACTCCTGGTACCCAGGAGCGGCTTTTCCGTGTGTGGCCAAATGAAGTACCCGGTATTCCGGCGCCAGGCTAAGGAAGTTATACAAAGACGCTTCCCTGCCTTTGAGTTGGCGCCCTCCCAGCAGTTTTCGCGCAGCGTCCGATTCCTGCCGGTTGAACTGTAGAGGAGGCAGGTTGAAACTATTGTTCGAAAAATCAGGCGCCATCGTCAACAGGTATTTGCCCCAAAACCTCCCGCGGGGCTTTACGGACTTCAGCTCCCGGAGTAAATCGGCAGAATAGGCATAACTCAGGCTATGCGCGTTGCCGAAATACGCATGGGTCTTGAAGCGCGTCGGGTCGCCGGGTGTTTTGGAGAGCAGCGGCTCAAAGGGAAGGTAATGGAGGATTCCATCCGGCACGACGACCAGCCGCTCGGGCAACTTGAGCTGCCCAGAGACCGGAAGCAGCAGGCGGCGGTACAATTCGCCCGACCTTCTGCACCAACGCGCCGATTCCCGGGTTAGCTCTGCCCCGGACAGCATCGGATACGCCTTGATCATTTCCCGGAAATCTGCCACCCAGGATTCCAGGGGATAGTCTTTCTTCAGCTGGAATCCCATCAAGGTATCGGGCGTCATCACGAAAACGAAGACCAGCGAATCGGAGGTGAAGTACTCAATCAGCCCCTGATCGGGGTCAAGGGCTCGGCGCAACGCGAAAACCGAAGGCGTTCGGGTGTTCTCAAACAACCTGCCGTACTCCGGGGAAGCGTCGGCGAGTTGTTTCCTCAATTTCTCGATTTGCTGGCGCAGGTCGAAGATACGGCGGGTGAGTTCGGCTTCGCGTTCGGACAGCCCTTGCTGGGCTGCTACCCATTGTTGCTTTTCCAATATAGCGAGTTGAGACTCCAGATCGCGTTTGTCAATCAGGCGTTGCACCGGTATCCCTTTAAAGCTCAGGGCTTGGGTTTGGCGGATGGCGTCGAGGAGGGTTTGCCCTTTGTACTGTTCGCTGAGCTGAAACGCCCGTTCGAGGTAGCTGATTTTAGCGGTTTGTTTCCATGCCTGGAAATTGGTTTCCACGGCAGAAGCATACAAGGAAAAGGACGCTTCCGCCCACTGCGTCCGGCCGTCTTCCGACAACCGCAGGCGCAGGCGGTTCGACAGTTGCAGGGCGGTTTCCAGCAATCCGGCCGCCGCTTGAGGGTTGCCGCCTGTTTTTCGAATATACCTGCTTTCCAGAACCAGCAATGCAAGGATCTCCGGGGCAAGCACCCGGTTCACCCGGTTGGTGTTGCGGTCGGGCCACAACAAGCCCAGGGCGCTGCGAACCATTGCCAGCGCCGCTTTGGGCCTCCCAAGAGCAGATTCGGCCATAGCCTGGTGTTTCAACGCCAGGGCTTCGCCTTCCAGGGTATAGGCTTCGCGGTTTTGCAAAAGGGCGGTTACTTCTTTCAGAACGGCAATGGCGGAGGAGGTCTGATTCAGTTGAAGGTGGCACAACGCGATGCGGTTGAGGCATTGCGCCAAATCGGGATGACCAGAAGGGTAAACCTTGCGAAAGATGCCGGAGGCCCTTTTTAGATACGGAAGGGCCGCTTTGTACTGGCCCTGATGCAAAAACCCGTTGCCCAGGTTGCTTAAAACCGGCGCCAGATAAGGATGCGACAGCCCGTATTGCTTCTCAAATACGGCTAAAGCTTCCAGGTGAAGTCGCACCGCTTCTCCGGCTTCGCCCCCCGATTGCAGGCAAAGTCCGATTTTGTGCTTTACCGCAGCTTCCTCTAAAGGTTTATCTTCCGTGTAAAGCGTGTCAGCCTGCCGGAAATAGGTCTCCGCTTCGCGCATCTCAAACAGATCGAGCAGCACATCGCCGATATGTTCATACAAGGGAGCTAAAGCGGAATGCGTTTCCCCAAATTGTTCGCTCCGGATTTCCAGCTCCTGTTTCAGGTGCTGGAGAGCCTGCTCGTAATTCCCCGATTCGAGATACGCTCTGCCCAGGTTATGGTGTACCTCAGCCGTTTGGGGATGGCGTTCTCCCAGTACCTCAATGCGAAGGGCCAGGGCTTCCTGATAGCGCCGGATGGCCTCGGCATAGTTGCCAAGAAAAAGGTAACAACTGCCCAAATTGTTCAGGCTGACGGCCAAATCGGGGTGCTCCGATGGCAAAAGGAGGTCCCTCAATTCTTTGGCGCGAAGGTGGTAGCGCAAGGCCTGTTGATAATCCCCGGATGCCAGGTAACAATTCCCCAGGTTGTTGTAGGAGTCGGCGGTTTTCCCCGCAGTGACTCCGAGCAGCGCCTCCCGGACGTTAAGGGCCTGCCGGTGGTATTCCAATGCTTTAGCCCAGTTGCCCGTCTTGATGTAGTATTCCCCCAGCCCGTTCCAGGCGTCGGCACGGATCAGGGAAGCCACTTTTCCGCGCCCTTTTACCAGGTCCAGGACACCCTGATACTGATTCCGGGCGGCTTCAGCTTCCCCTTCTTCCAGAAAGGCCTTCCCCAGCACCAACCGATAGAGGGGGATAGAGTCGGGCGACAGGCTTTGCTCCAAGGCTAGCTGAGCTTCCCGGATTACCTGGGTATATTCCCCTTTTTCAAGCCGTATTTCCAGAGCGGAAACATCAGAATAGAGCAGCTTCTGGCCCACCGCCATGCTGGGGATAACCAAAGCCAGAAAAAGGAACCAATGCAGTTGTCGTGGCATAATCCAATCTTCGCTAACGGGGACCTAAGCTAGTTTCTTTTTTTCAAATCCATCAACGAAAGTAAGCAAAATGCCCGTAAAGGGAATCAAAAGGAAAAGAGCGGGGAATAGAGCGTTTTCCCGAATCCCTGTGTTTAGAGGATTCCTTCTCCCTTGAGAATAAAGCCGGAATTTACCTCCGAAAAAAATTAGACTTGTTGCGACGGGATCATCGCTGGTTTAAAATGGCTCTTCCCCTCCCGAACTATGCCTTTTTTCGGTCACGTAGCTGGGCTATGCTCCCTCAAAAAGCCTTCGTGTGGAAGGTAAATAGCTCATTTTTCCTACCACGCTGACCCGTCGCAACAAGTCTACTAAAAAAAGATCCGTTTTCCAGGAACGTCCTCTCCTGCCTTCGCGCAGAAAAAGAAGATGCCGATTGCCAGGACCATTTTCAACGAATAGCCGAAGATCCGGACCATTCCTTCCCCGATCGGGCAGCGGAAATGATGCGCCGGCTTGAGCGCTGCTGGAGAAAAATCTCCGGCGTGTTCAGGTAGTCCAACTCCCGCTTTTTTCCAGGAAAGGGCTATCTTTGCGAAACGATACAAAGCCGGTCAGGCCGGGACAAAATGTTTGCCCGAAATCTTGAACCAACCTGCACTGAACTTTGTCTTAGTCCTAGTTTCGCAAAAATCAAAACCTTTTTCATGGACGCTGTACAAACCAAACTACCTTACAAGGTCAAAGACATTGCCCTCGCCGATTGGGGGCGGAAAGAAATCGAACTGGCGGAAGCCGAAATGCCAGGCCTGATGGCGTTGCGGGAAAAATATGGCCCCTCCAAGCCGCTGAAAGGCGCCCGTGTAGCCGGCTGCCTGCACATGACCATCCAAACGGCAGTCTTGATTGAAACACTGCTCGAATTGGGCGCCGAAGTTAGCTGGTCTTCCTGCAACATTTTCTCCACCCAGGACCACGCCGCTGCAGCCATTGCTGCCCGGGGAATCCCTGTCTACGCCTGGAAAGGCATGAACGAAGAAGAGTACTGGTGGTGTGTGGAGCAAACCCTCTATGCCTTCGAAGGGAATAAACCCCTGAATATGATTCTCGACGACGGCGGTGACCTCACCAACGTCGTTCTGGACAAACACCCCGAACTCATCCCCAGCATCCGGGGAATCAGCGAAGAAACAACCACCGGCGTACACCGCCTCTACGAGCGCATGAAAAACGGTACCCTGCCCGTTCCGGCGATCAACGTCAACGACTCGGTGACCAAATCCAAATTTGACAATAAATACGGCTGTAAAGAATCTCTGGTCGACGCCATCCGCCGCGCCACCGACCTCATGCTCGCTGGCAAAGTTGCCGTCGTGGCAGGCTACGGCGATGTAGGCAAAGGTTCCGCCGCTTCCCTTCGCGGAGCAGGATGCCGGGTGATCGTCACGGAAATCGACCCCATCTGCGCCCTCCAGGCTGCGATGGACGGCTACGAAGTGACCCCAATGCACAAAGCTATTCCGAGAGCCGACATCATCGTCACCGCTACCGGCAACTGCGACGTCGTCACCGAAGAGCACTTCTACCTGATGAAAGACAAAACGGTGGTCTGCAACATCGGCCACTTCGACGACGAGATCGACGTCGCCTGGCTCAACCAAGCCTATGGCCATACCCGGATCAACATCAAACCGCAGGTAGATAAATTCCACATCAACGGACGGGATATCATCCTGCTGGCCGAAGGCCGCCTCGTCAACCTGGGCTGCGCTACCGGCCACCCCTCCTTCGTGATGTCCAACTCCTTCACCAACCAGACCCTCGCGCAGATGGACTTGTGGACAAACGGAGACCAATACGAAAACGCGGTATTCACGCTGCCCAAACACCTCGATGAGGAAGTAGCCCGCCTCCACCTCGCCAAGATCGGCGTCGAGCTGGAAACCCTCAACGACAAACAGGCCAGCTACATCGGCGTGCCGAAAAACGGACCGTATAAGTCGGATATGTATCGGTATTAAAAAGTTGCGAGGTTGCGAAGTTGCCATCGCAACCTCGCAACCTCGCAACCTCGCAACCTCGCAACCTCGCAACCTCGCAACCTATAAAAATGCAATCCCTCTTCCAAACCTATCTCACGCTCGGATTTGAGCATATCGCCGACTTGAAAGGGTACGACCATATCCTGTTCATCATCGCGTTGTGCGCCATTTACAAGCTGTCGGAATGGAGAAAAGTCGTCATTCTGGCGACGGCCTTTACCTTGGGGCATTCCGCGACCCTGGCCTTGGCTGCCTTGGATATTATCCCGATCAACGCCGAATGGATTGAGTTCCTGATCCCTGTGACGATTCTGGCGACGGCCCTTTACAATGTGGTCGTGCACCGGTTTTCACGAGAGATGGATGAAGGCACCTTCGACCGCCGGATGAACCTCAACTACTTCTTCGCGGCGGGGTTCGGATTAATCCACGGGATGGGGTTTTCCAATTTCTTCCGGGCCATGGTCATGCCCGGGGAACACGCGCAACTCGTCAAACAGTTGTTCGCGTTCAACATCGGGGTGGAAGTAGGCCAACTCCTCATTATTGCCTGCGTGCTTGCCGCCTCTTACATCGCGTTCAACCTGGGCAAGATAAAACAGCGGGAATGGAATTTGTTCATCTCCGGCGGCGCCGCCGCCAACGCTCTTGTGATCGCTTTGGAGCGGTGGCCGGGGTAAGCGTTAAGGCGTTTAAGGCGTTAACGCCCCAACGCCTTAACGCCTTAACGCCTTAACGATACAACCCACGCCAATGAATTTACTAATAGTATTCCTTTTCGCCGCATGGGGTCCCGCCCACGCTTTTCACGTTAGCAAGGCCGTGGTGGAGTACAACCCCGGCGAGCAAGCTATACAGGTGAGCATGCACCTCTTTCTCGACGACCTGGAGGCGGCGCTAAAACGAACCCACCCAGAACTGCTGTATCTGTGTTCCGATAAAGAAAAGCCCGAAGCGGAAACCTATTTGAAGGAATACCTGAGCCAGCATTTCCGGCTGGTTCTCG
Source organism: Haliscomenobacter sp. (assembly GCA_016707205.1). Lineage (GTDB taxonomy): Bacteria > Bacteroidota > Bacteroidia > Chitinophagales > Saprospiraceae > JADJPL01. The sequence continues at coordinate 494,447 of JADJHZ010000003.1, forward strand.
ATGGACAGCCCAAAGCCTGGAACTTTCTGGGCAAAGAGCCCTCTGAGGACTTGCAAGGCGTTTGGTGTTACCTGGAAATTCCGAAAACCAAGGCCCCAAAATCCATCCGGGTCCTCCACACCGCTTTGATGGAAGTATTTGACGACCAGAAGAACATCGTTCACCTGAGCTTTCCGGGTAACCGGGAATGGACCTGTCTGCTATCGAAAGACCATAAAGAAGAAACCCTGACGCTTTAATCCAACCCCCTCCCCATGGATAGGATGAAAAATTTATGGCGCGCCTTGTTCATTTTCCCGATCCGCATGTACCAGTGGACAATCGCCCCCTGGCTGCCCAGCAAATGCGCCTACCATCCTACCTGTTCCCGCTATACGGTAGCTGCTATACAGGAATGGGGCGTAGCCAAAGGGATTTGGATGGGCGTGAAGCGCATCGGCCGCTGCCATCCCTGGGGCGGGTTCGGGCACGATCCGGTACCTTCCAGACCGGAGGCTAAATAATAGCCAAGGGCTCAAAAGCTACCCAGCCCTTGAACCCTTGAACGTTCAACTTTAAACGTTAAAACAAAAGCGCCTTAAGCCCTACGCCTTTCGCCTACTGAAGAATCACTTCCCTTTCCTCCACCATCTTGCGGATGTTGATAAGGGCGTAGCGCATACGGCCCAGGGCGGTGTTGATGCTCACGCGGGTGAGCTTGGCGATTTCTTTAAAGCTCATATCAGCGTAATGGCGCAGGATGACGACTTCGCGCTGCTCGGGTGGGAGCATGTCCACCAGTTGGCGAACGCGGTCGTGGGTCTGGCTACGCATGATATTTTGCTCGGCGTTGCCTTCCGGCGCCTGAAGCACGTCAAAAATATCAAAGGTTTCGGTTGGAGACACCTTTGGTCGGCGCTTGGTACGCCGGAAGTAATCGACGCACATGTTGTAGGAAATCCGCATGGCCCACTGCAGGAACTTGCCCTCGTGGTTGTATTTCCCCTTGCGCAGGGTGTCGATAATCTTGATAAACACTTCCTGGAAAATGTCTTCCGCCAGACTCTGGTCCTTCACGAACAGATAAATGGAGGTGTAGATCTTTTGTTGGTGGCGGTCGAGCAGTTCTTCGAATGCGCGCTCATCTCCTTCCAAATAACGGGCGATGAGCTGCTGATCATTAAGCGGCGTAACTTGCATAACTAAATAGTTTACGTTGTGTGGGATCCTGAAAAAACTAATTTAGTGTAGAAGTTTTACGCCGATAGAGAACGATTTAGACTGCTTAACAATGATTTTTCTGAAAGGATGGCTCAAAGATAACCGCTTGGTTCAAAAAAAGCCAAGACCACGCGATTATTTTTACAAAATTAACATAAAATTAATCCCAAAATAAAATAATTCTTTCAATTTTTCGAAACCTGCCCGACAATCCCCCGCAAATCGGGTCGATTTCCTAATGAATAGCTCTTCCTTCCCGCTTGCGCAAGCAATAATTTCTTTTCTAACCCGATGCCCTTAGGATTTCCCGACAGGGGATGTATTAGGATCTAAGAGCGGCGCCAGCCTGTGCAAGTCCACCCCTTTTTCCACGCCGGGACTTAGGGACCGAATTGATTCGGGATTTTCCAAGTCAATTCGCGTCAGGTATTCCGGGATTGCGTACTTTTGACGGACATAAAGCACAGGGGTAACATGCCGGAAAAAAAGCCCACTACCGTTGCAAATTTGCCGCGGGTAGAAAAAGGGGCGCCTACGATTTTTATCAAAGGCGCAAGGTCCAATAATCTCAAGAACATCGACCTGGAGATCCCCAAAAACCGTCTGGTCGTGGTCACCGGCGTGTCCGGGTCGGGCAAATCGTCGATCACCATGGATACCCTCTTTGCCGAGGGTCAGCGCCGCTATGTGGAAAGCCTGTCTTCCTATGCCCGGCAGTTCCTTAACCGGATGAAGAAGCCAGACCTCGACTATATCAAAGGCATCTGTCCGGCTATCGCCATCGAGCAAAAGGTGAGCACCAGCAACGCCCGCTCCACCGTGGGCACCTGACAGAAATCTACGACTACCTCCGGCTGCTCTTTGCCCGCATCGGGAAGACCTACTCCCCCATCTCCGGCGAACTCGTCAAAAAGCACGAAGTTTCGGATGTAACAGACTACATTCACCGCTTTGCTCCGGGTACGCGGGTACAACTGTTTATCCCCCTGCCCTATAAGTACAAGGAGCGGACCCTGGCCCAGGAACTGGGCCTCCTGCTCCAAAAAGGCTATACCCGATTGAAAATCGAAGGGGAACTGCGCTCCATCCAGGATTATCTGGAATCGGGCGAGCGGCTGCTCGCCCAAAAAATTGAAGCGGCAAAAGCTGAAAATCCGCTGATCCTGATCGACCGCTTCGCCGCAGCGCCCGAAGATGAAGAGAACATCCGCCGGATCGCCGACTCGGTGCAAACGGCGTTTTACGAAAGCGAAGGCGAATGCCTGATCGAAGTGGAAGGGCATGAAATCCGTCCGTTCAACAACCGGTTCGAACTCGATGGAATGCTCTTCGTTGAGCCTACCCCGCAGTTGTTCAACTTCAACAACCCGTTCGGCGCTTGCCCTTCCTGCGAAGGGTTCAGCCTGGTTATGGGCATCGACGAGGACAAAGTGATTCCCGACAAGACCCTCTCCGTCTTCGACGGCGCCATCGCCTGCTGGAAAGGGGAAAAGTACGGGCTATACCTCGAAGACCTGCTCAAACACGGCCACCACTTCAACTTCCCTATCCATACGCCCTATCAAGACCTGACCAAAGACCAGCGGAAACTGCTCTGGTCGGGCAACGAATTCTTCCAGGGCATCCACGCCTTTTTTGCCGAATTGGAAGAAAAGCTCTATAAAGTGCAGAACCGCGTCATGCTGGCCCGGTACCGGGGGCGGACGCTTTGCCCGGTGTGCGATGGCGCCCGCCTGCGCAAGGAAGCCCTCTACGTCAAAATCGCCGGAAAAAGCATCGCCGGGCTCATCGACCTGCCCGCCAACGAACTGTTGGCGTTCTTCCAAAACCTGGATATGACCGGATACGACCAGCACGTAGGAAAAAGGTTGCTGCACGAGATCCAATCCCGCCTCCAATACATGTGCGACCTCGGGCTCAACTACCTCACCCTCAACCGCATCTCCGCTACCCTTTCCGGCGGCGAAACCCAGCGCATCAACCTGACCCGCATGCTGGGCAGCAACCTGACGTCCTCGATGTATATCCTCGACGAGCCCAGCGTCGGTCTCCATCCCCGCGACACCAACCGCCTCGTTGGCGTATTGAGAAGGCTCCGGGACCTGGGCAACACCGTCATCGTCGTGGAACACGAAGAAGACATCATCAAAAATGCCGATTATCTGGTCGACATGGGTCCTGCCGCCGGCATTTACGGAGGAGAAGTCGTTTTTGCCGGCCCCTACGAGGACATCTATACCGAAGCGGGCGAAAGCCTGACAACCAAATACATGAGCGGGCGCATGCAGATCCCGCTACCGGAAAAACGCCGTCCGCTGAGGCATTTTATCGAAATCCTCGGCGCCCGGCAGCACAACCTCCAAAACATCGACGTCAAGATCCCCCTGGAGGCATTGACCGTCGTATCGGGCGTATCGGGTTCAGGGAAAACCACCCTGATCAAACAGATCCTTTTCCCTGCGTTGAAAAAACACCTGGGGCAACCCTACCCCAAATCCCCTGGATTGTTCCAACAACTTACCGGCGACCTGCGCCTGATCCAGGAGGTCGAGATGGTCAACCAAAACCCCATCGGCAAATCCTCCCGGTCCAACCCCGTCACCTACGTCAAAGCCTACGACAGCATCCGGGAACTGATGAGCAGCCAGCAACTGTCGAAGATCCGCGGGTTCAAACCCAAGCATTTCTCGTTCAACGTCGACGGTGGGCGCTGCGACGCCTGTAAAGGAGAGGGAGAACAAGTCATCGAGATGCAATTCCTCGCCGACGTGCGCCTCGTGTGCGACGTGTGCAACGGAAAACGGTTCAAGGAAGAAGTCCTGGAGGTAGAATACAAAGGCAAAAATATAAACCAGATTCTGGAGTTGAGTATCGACGAGGCTATGGTCTTTTTTGGCGATGTTCCGGAGATCATCGGCAAGCTCAAACCCCTTCAGGATGTGGGATTGGGGTATATCCACATGGGCCAGAGTTCCAGCACCCTTTCCGGAGGAGAAGCCCAGCGCGTCAAACTGGCCGCCTTCCTTGGCCAGGAACGCCAAACCAGCCACTTCGTCTTTATTTTTGACGAACCCACCACGGGCCTTCATTTTCACGACATCCGCAAACTGCTCGACGCCCTCAACGCCCTCGTTGACCGGGGCCATACCGTTATCGTTGTAGAACACAACCTGGAGGTCGTCAAGTCGGCCGACTGGGTCGTCGACCTCGGCCCCGAGGGCGGCAGCCAGGGCGGCCGACTGCTGTTTCAGGGCCGCCCGGAAGACCTGCCCGGAGTAGTAGGATCCTTTACGGGAGAATTTCTAAAAGACAAGGTTAGTGGTTAGTGGTTGGTGGTTGGTGGCAAGGTTTAGGGGGAGGGCAGGCAAAGAACGGCAGGTTGACGGTTGACGGGGGACAGGAGGTATTCCCCGGGCCTCGGAGAGGCCTACCATTTGTAGCACTGGAGGAGCAGAACTATGGATAGCAATTACGACAAATTCCCCTATGTTGAGATCGAAGGGTTCCTCCGGGAAGGATGGGGCGCCATTCTCGCCGCTTTAAGCGACGCCTTGCAGGGCAACGCGGTGCTGGCAGTAGACTGCTACCCCGGCGTGTGGTATGCCCCGCTGAAAGGCGAGATGCTGAACCTGCCGCATTCGCTATGCATCGATACCGCAGACCTGATGAAACCCGAACCGGAGATCCTGCGAATGACCGCAGGATTTGTCACCGGGGACGCGCTTTTTGGGTACATGTCCAACCTCGAAGTGCAGCGCTATTTTGATCCCGAAAAATTGCAGGCAGCGAAGGACCGGATAAACGCCCATACCGGAACGGCTATCGTCTTTGGTTATGGCGCTGCCCTGGTCGGCCCGGCCAAGGTGTTGGTGTATGCCGATATGCCCCGCTGGGAGATTCAGCTTCGCATGAGGAAGCACCTGGTGGATGGATTAGGCGTACAAAACCGCCACGAACCCTTCTCCCTGCAATACAAGCGCGGGCTGTTCAACGACTGGCGGGTGTGCGATAAGCACAAAAGAACCTTATATGGAAAAGCCGATTTTTGGCTGGACACCACGTGGCACGATTCTCCCAGGCTTATCGACAAAGCTACTTTTCACGCAGGGCTGAACAAAACCGCCTCCATGCCTTTTCGGGTTACGCCGTTTTTTGATCCGGCGCCCTGGGGTGGCCAGTGGATGAAAACGGTATGCGATCTCGACCGATCGGCGGTAAATTACGGCTGGTGCTTCGATTGCGTCCCCGAGGAGAACAGCTTGCGGTTAAAGGTAAACGGCGTTGATTTTGACATGCCGTCCATCAACCTGGTATTGGTAAAAAGCCGCGAATTGCTGGGGGAGCAAGTAGAAGCCCGGTTCGGCAAAGAGTTCCCTATCCGGTTTGATTTTTTAGACACCATGGAGGGCGGCAACCTCAGTTTGCAGGTGCATCCCATCACCCAATACGCTCAGGAGCATTTTGGCATACCGTATACCCAGGACGAAAGCTATTACCTCCTGGATGCAGCGCCTGATGCTTGCGTATATTTAGGCTTAAAAGAAGGCGCCGATAAAAACCGTCTGATCGCCGACCTGGAAACGGCGAGGGAAGATCCGGCCTTTGTTTTCGATGCGGAAAAATACGTCTATAAAATCCCCGCGCAAAAACACGATCACTTCTTAATCCCTGCCGGAACCATTCATTGTTCGGGCAAAAATGCCATGGTGCTCGAAATAAGCGCCACGCCATTTATTTATACCTTTAAGCTTTGGGACTGGCAACGCATGGGACTCGACGGGAAGCCAAGGCCGAATAACGTGCATCGGGGCAAAGAGGTGATCAACTGGAACCGGGACGCCAGGGATGTAATGGAAAACCTGGTCAACCAATTTGTGCCTGTTGCAGCAGGCGACGGCTGGGCGGAAGAAAAAACCGGACTGCACCCTACCCAGTTTATCGAAACCAGGCGCCACAGCTTCACAAAAAAAGTACAGCACCACACGGAAAGCAACCTGAACGTACTCAATTTGGTAGAAGGCAGGGAAGTGCTCGTTGAGAGTCCCGAACATGCCTTTGAGCCGGTCGTGATCCATTATGCGGAAACGTTCATCGTTCCGGCAGCAGTTGGCCCTTACACGATCAGGCCCTATGGAACGGCGGAGGGTACGTTATGCAAAACGATGAAAGCATTTGTTCGAACAGCGTAAATAGATAGCCATGGAAGTTTCATCCGGGAAGCAAGCGTTCAATGCCGTATTAGCCGTTTTCTTCGGCTTTTTCATCATGGGATTTGTAGATGTGGTTGGCATCGCGACCAATTACATCAAAAGCGACTTTTCGCTAACGGCCGGAATGGCAGGCACGTTGCCTATGCTGGTTTTTTTGTGGTTCGCCATTTTTTCCATCCCCACGGGAATTATCATGGGGGCTATTGGCCGCAGGAAAACCGTGCTTTTGGCCCTGGGGATCACGACGGTCGCGATGGCGATCCCGTTTGCCCTCTATCAATTCTGGACAATCCTGGTTGCCTTTGTCTTGTTGGGCATCAGCAACACGATCTTGCAGGTAGCGCTGAACCCCCTGGTAGCGGCCATGTTCAGCAAAGAAAAAACAGCCAGTCTGCTGAGCGCAGGCCAATTTGTCAAAGCAATATCCTCTTTTGTGGGACCGATCCTGGCCGGTTTTTCGGCTACGTACTTTGGAGACTGGAAGCTTACCTTTGTAGTTTTGGCCATTGCCTCCTTGCTCTCGGTGCTGCTATTGGCTTCCGCCAGCGTCAAAGAAATTGGTTTTGAAAGCACCCCGGCGACCTTTGCCGGAGCATTCGGTTTATTAAGCGATCGATTGATTCTATTCTGTTTTCTCAGCATCTTTTTGCTGGTGGGTTTTGATGTCGGAATGAATGTCTCGATCCCCGAACTGTTGATGAAACAAGGGGGGCTATCCCTTGGAAAATGCAGGCTATGGAACCAGCATCTATTTTGCGGCCAGAACCATAGGCTCGTTCCTGGGCGCTTTCTTGCTGCTGAAGACCAAGCCTATGCCATTCCTGCTGGCTTCGCTTGCCCTGGCGGTCATCGCGTTTGCCCTACTTCTGTTCGCTAACCAGGTGTGGGTCTTGCGCGCGCTGATCTTTGTGCTGGGGCTTGCTTGCGCCAATATTTTTTCCATCATTTTCTCCATTGCGCTGCAAAAAAACCCGTCGCGTTCCAATGAAATTTCGGCCCTGATGATCATGGGCGTGTCTGGCGGCGCCGTTATTCCTTTTATTCAGGGTTTTATAAACGACCAAATCGGGTTTACAGCGGCGTTAGCCGTGATCCTCGTTTGCCTGGTTTTAATGGGAATGCTCAGCTTAAAAATAAGAAATCATGTATCATAACGATTCCCGCATCGTATTGACCCTCGACGCCGGGGGTACCAACTTCGTCTTTTCCGCCATACAAGGCAATGCCGAAATCGTAGCGCCCGTTACCTTGCCGGCGCACCCAAACGCTATCGATGATTGCCTGGCGGCAGTGCTCCAGGGCTTTACTACGGTCCAACGCGCACTACCGTCCCCGGCGGCAGCCATCAGCTTTGCCTTTCCGGGCCCTGCGGATTATGTCAACGGCATTATTGGCGACCTGCCTAATTTCCCGGCTTTTCGGGGGGGCGTCGCGTTAGGGCCTTTCTTGCAACAGGCGTTCGGCATCCCTGTTTTCATTAACAACGACGGCAACCTGTTCGCATACGGCGAGGCCCTGGCCGGCATGCTTCCCGAAGTAAACCGGTTGCTGGCCGGATCGGGCAGCAGCAAGCAATACAAAAACCTGCTGGCGGTTACGCTGGGCACCGGATTTGGCGGCGGCGTGGTGATCGACCGCCAACTGCTGCTGGGCGATAACGGCTGCGGCGGCGACGTGTGGCTGTCCGCCAACAAAAACAACCCCGCCTTAATCGCCGAGGAAGGCGTCAGCATCCGGGCGGTCAAAAGAACGTACCAGGAACGCTCCGGCAACGACGAGGCCCTGACGCCCAAAGAGATTTTCGATATTGCCGAAGGCGCCCGCCCCGGAAACCGGCAGGCAGCCATCGAAAGCTTTGAATCCCTGGGAGCTGTCGCTGGCTTCACCATTGCCGAGTCGCTGAATATTGTAGACGGACTGGTTGTCATCGGCGGAGGCATTGCCGCCGCGCATAAGTATATCCTGCCGGCTATGGTGGCCGAAATGAATGGGGTTCGGGGTACCATCCAGGGCGACGTCTTCCCGCGCCTGCAAATGAAAGCCTATAACTTGCAGGACGAAGCGCATGTAGCCGCCTTTTTAAAGGAAGAAAGCAAGCTGGTTCGGATTCCCGGAACAGAGACCACCGTCGCCTACCACCAGCATAAAAAAACCGGAGTAACGGTAAGCCAACTGGGCGCCAGCAAAGCCATAGCCCTTGGCGCCTATGCGTTTGCCCTGGCGCAAATGGATCAAAAATAGCAGAGGAAGGTGGGGATCCCCTTCGCTTACCATTCCTTCGCTTGCTCTAAAACAAAATAGAACTCATTGGGATCGTCGTAATTGAGGCGCAGTTGCCCAACGAAGGTCACCTTGGCGTCCATTTTATACCGCTTCCCTGGCTTGCTGGGTTGGATGCTCATCACGGAGGAGGGGCTGGCTTGCCCGCAAAAAAAACAAGAGGCCATCGGGAAAGCCGAAAGGGCAATTTGCCCTTCGCTTTCTTCGATGGGAATCACAAACCCTTTCACTTCCACCAACTGGCCATCCAGTTGGGTAAGGGTATCTGAAAAAACCGGAGCAAATAGCTCCATCTCGATCTCCTCGTAAAGTTTCAACACATACTGGATGCGGGTCAACATAGTCCAGGTAACCTTGACTGGCGTTTCAGAGGGGAGGGCGTTGGTACGGGGGCGCCGCCTCGCGTCTCTGGCCGGATCGTATGGACGCAGGGGCACAAAGTCAAAAAGCGTTTCGTCCCATGCGTATACGGAATCAACGAACAAAGGGATGTCGGAAGCGGCATCGTCCGGTGTATCGTAGTCCTCAGTAATTTCTAATGACGGCTGGGCCAACCTTCTTTCTTTTATCCAGCCGAGACCCCGGGCAATTTTTTCCCGCGTCGCCAACAGCAGCAAAAAGAGACCAACCAAAACGACAATATTTCTTTTTTTCATTGAGCGAAGGATATGGAGACTATGGGGGGCTGTCTCAAAAGACCGTTCTTTGCTCCCTGCGTGAAATTTTATTTTTTCCATTCCAATAAAAATTGCAAAGCAATTTTTATTGGAATGGAAAAAATAAAATGTTTTTTGGCAGCCAGGGGCGAAAACGGTCTTTTGAGCCAGCCCCGCTCCTCCGAAAACGCACGCGTCCTGCAAATCAAACACCCGTCGACCGTCCCCGGTCAACCGTTAACCTGCCGTTCTTTGCCTGTTCTCTCCCTAAACCTTGCCACCAGCCACCAACCACTAACCACCAACCACTAACCACTAACCACCAACCACTCAATCACTCAACCACCCAACTACTTAACCTCCACCGTGAACGTCGCCTCAGCGTCGGTTTCCCCGGTACTGCAGGGGTTGGCGTTGTTCTTATCCGGTTCGTGCTTAAGGGTAACTTTCAGGGTTCCTGCGCCGGCAGCGCCAGTTTTGAAGCTGCTCGAAAGCCCGAGTGGTTTGTTGTTTTTATCCTTGTCGAGGGTGGTTGGGGAGGGCATGCTCCCGCTGCCTGTTAAGCAAACGAGGTGGACGTCCGATTCTTTCCCGACCTCTTCGGTGATATCGGCCGAAGGCGTTTTGGACTCATCCAGGAACGCCACCTTCAGGGCATAGTCGGTGTTGGGCTTCAGGGCGATCTTGTCGATTACCGGAGCAAGGCCCCCGTCGCCGTCTTTGTCCGTCGCATTGAAGGTAACGGTGCTCCCCCCTCCGGTGAACGAAAGGCGGATCGTGGTAATGAGTTCCTGCTCGTTGTCAGGGTCGCTGTCTTTGTCTTTTTCGCATGCGGAAAAAACAAACGCGCCCAGGAAAAGAAAAGCAAATAGAAAGGACTTGAAGTTCATTGTACATGAATTAAGTGAATGAAAAAATAGCATAAACTTTGGCAATCTGCATAAGGGTTCCCGTCAGAACAGCGCAACCTGGAAGGGAATGCGCACGCGCAGCAGGAGGTTGCGGCCCGGTTCCGCGGCAAAGTACCGCAGCCGGTTGAGGTAGTCGCGATACTCGGTATTCAGCGCATTCAGGATGGAAAAACCCAGTTCGACCGGCTGGCGGCCCAGCGAGACAAAAAACGAGCCCTCTACGTCCAGCCGTAGGTAGCCGTCGGGGGGAGGGGCGTAATCTGCTCCCGCTGGGACCCATCGTTGCTTCAGCACATGTTGGGCGGATACCTGGATAAAATGCCGTTTTTCGGTCCCCCTCCCGGCGGGTATTTTGTAACGAAGGCTGTAGCGAAACTGGCTGGGCGGCATAAAGACCAGATAGTCTTTTTCGGCGGTATTCCACCCGTTGATCACAGACGCCTGGAACTCGGCAAGCCAGCGCGGGGACGCCAGGACCGAAAACCGGGCGTCTATGCCGGTCAGGCGGGCATTTGTTTGGGAATAACGAAATGCAGGGAAAGCCCCCCGGATGGTCAAAACCGGCTCGTCCATGGGCTCCAGGAAAATATAATCCCGGATCAGATTGTAGTATCCCATTACCGTGAGGGCCGTCTCCCGGGAATCCCCGGTCCATTCGAGGGTCAGGTTATTATTCCAGGCCCGTTCGGATTGAAGGGAAGCCGTACCCTGTTCGTAGCTGGCCGAACCGTGGTGAACGCCTTCACTATATAATTCACTCACGTGGGGCGCTCTCCAGGCCGATCCGGTATTTGCCCGGAACGTCAGATGGTGATTGGGGCTGTATACGGCGCCCAATGTGCCCGACCAGCTTTTAAATGACTTGCGTTCCACTGTGGCACTCCGCTCCAGAGGCCCAGCAGTCAGGCGCTGGATATCGTAGCGCATCCCCAATTCGAGTTCGAGCGGAGTATCCGGCCGTTTCCAGCGTTCGATCCAGTACGCGCCCGAAACGCTGTTCTCATAGCGGGGAAGCAACCCTCCCCGGTCGGTAGTATTGGTTTGGGCCATGTAATTGAGGCCCACGTTACCTTCCACATGGGCGGCCCACTGGTGTTCCCAATCTGCTTCCACGCGATAGGTGGTGATCTCCAGCTGGATCTGCGCTTCGTCCACGTTTTCCGGAAGGGCGTTGTAGCGCTTATGGGCGTCGTACTCCTGCCGGCGGTTGAATTGGCGGCTGAACTGAAGTTGGAACAACGAGGACTCGCCCGAAGCCCATTGGGTTTTCCACTTGACCAACTCGTGAACCACCTGCTGCTGGGGCCGTCCGAGCGTGTAGGAAAAAGTCCCGTCTTCCAGTGGTCTTGCGCGGACGATGGCGTTTTCCAAATCGGTCAGGTTGCCGATATGGGCATCGCGAAGAATGCCCAATTGGGTATAAAACCGCGAATAGAAAACGTCGGTGTTCCATCGTTCTTTTTCCAGCCTTGCTGTCCAGGAAAAATTGGCTTCGGAAATTCCGGTATTGCGCAGAAAATAATCGGGCGTCCGGATATTCCCTCCGCGTTTCAGGGTTCCCTGCACCCTTCCGGACAGCGGAAATTTCGGGTTCTTGAGGCGCGCCTCTATCTTGCCGGAAGCGATTCCGGTGCGGCCATTGGTCATTCCCTGAAGATTGATCTCCCCCCAGGCGCCAGGGGTTTTCGGCAAGGGGGCTGGCTGAACCAGAATAACCCCGCCCAGAGCGTCGCTGCCGTAGCGCACGCTGCCGGCGCCTTTGATGACCGTAATCTCCTGGGCGAGAAAAGGATCAATTTCCGGAGCATGCTCGGACCCCCATTGCTGGCTTTCCTGCCGGACGCCGTTATTCAGGATCAGTATCCGGTTGCTGTGCAGGCCCTGGATCACAGGTTTGGCGATGGTAGCGCCGGTATTCAGCGTTGTCACTCCCACCAGCCGCCGGAGGCTTTCCCCAAAGCCTAACGCTTTTCCCGCTTCCAGGTCGGTTCCCTGAAGGGATTGAGCCGCTTGCGTATGCGCGGATCCTGCTTTCAACGCGTTTACCTCCACCCGCTCCAGTTGAAGGCCTATCTCCTGCATCACAAGCACAACCCCTGTGTCGGACTGTATCGAAAGGGAGAGCCCCTTCCCCTGATATCCCAAACGGGTGCACTGAAGGGTATAGGACGCCCCAGGGCAAAGTCCTTCCAAATGAAAGTACCCTTTCTCATCGGCAAGCGTGCCGATGCCCGTTTCTTCAATAAAAACGGTGACATACGAAATCGGATGGGTTCCGGAAGAGTCCCGAACGTACCCGTACAAGTGCAGGTGGCACTCCTGGGAAGACAGGGACTGTGAAACCAATACCAGGACACCTATGCAGGCGCCCAGAAAAAAAGGGGGAAACGTTCTCATGACCAGGGAATTACCTGACGAAAAAGCTAACGCAAACAACGCTGCCGAAGCAGGCGGACAAGCTTACGCGCTGGGAGGTCCCCTACTGGTCTGATCCGAAAAGCATGGATAGGTACCCGTCGGAATATACGAAACCAACCGGGGCCTGTGCTGCAAAAATGGTGAAAAACCGGCCTGCAATTCCGGGAGAAGCACTTGAGAAAAACTAAAATCGCAAATGGCGCAATGGTGAACCTCCTGGCTTTGGGAATAAATTGGCTGCAGGTTCCCTTCCTTCACATCCAGAGGTGGATGAACGCAGGTAGAGGCCTCCGACATCAACGCCAAACGATGCCAATCCGCCGTAATCAGCGGGATCAGAAATAGGCAAAGCAAGGCAGCCGCTCCAAACCGTTTCAAAAAAGAATACTCCAAATGCGATTTTTTAACCTTTTATTTGATTTATCGAATCAAATCGAATAACGTGCTGCCGAATTATTCGTTTATACAAATATAGACTTATTTTGCAACCACGTTTCATTTTATCATGAGATCTTCAGAAAAACCGGAAGTGCTGCTGCATTTAGAGGAAATGTTATCCCCCGTCAGGCAATTGCTCAAAGCGCATTCCCTGCGGCGGACGGCCATTCGGGAACAGGTGTTGAACGTCTTTCTTCAACGCAAAGAAGCGGTTTCCCAAAGCGACCTGGAACAGGCCCTTGGCCATCCCGACCGCATCACCCTCTACCGCACCCTGCGGACATTTGAAGAAAAAGGCCTGGTCCACCGGGCCATCGACGGAACAGACAAGCTAAAATTCGCCCTTTGTTCTTCAGGCTGCTCCCACCACAAACACCAGGATCAGCACGCGCACGGGCATTGCGAGCACTGCGGACGCACCATTTGCATGGAGGGAGTCTGGCTCCCTGAATTGCAATCTGTCGACGGATTTCAGGTTAAATCTACCTTTCTAATAGTCCAGGGGGTCTGCTCCGATTGCGGAAAGCGGATCGCTACCAAAAAATAAGCCGTTGAAAACGCTCCTGTTTGCTCTGGCCGTCCTCCTGTTCTATGGATGCGCCGCTCCAAATCAAGCCCTTTTGTACCGGCAGCAGGCCAAAGCGCTCGACGCCAAGGCCGATTTGCTTGGAGAGAACGTCCGGAAAAGCATCGACTTGCTGATCTCCCTGCGCAATAATATCAATGTACAGGGACGTTCATTAACCAGGAAAGAGCTGGATTTTGCGGCTACTGCTTCGCAGTTGGAAGAACGCTTCCTGGCGTGGAGCGCGTTGCCTTCCCCGAAAGAAGGAAAAAATGCACCGGCGGCGAAAAAAATCCTTTCTTTTCAGGAAAACCGGCTGAAACAAATCCAGGACTTAGAACTTCAAGCGGCCCAATTGCTTTTTCAAAAAATAAACTGACTGGTCCATGCCCAACACACCTAAGCTTTATGCCCTGCTCGCCGCAGTAGACGCCTACCGGTATCCCGTGCGGCCCCTGAATGGGTGCCTCAACGACATCATGCGGTTCAAACAATACCTGGAAACGGCAGAAAGCCGGAATTTCCAGCTTCAGATCGAGGTGCTGGCCAATGACAAAGCCACCAAAGGAAATATTGTCAAGCTATTTGAGGAACACCTGGCTAAGGCCGGGCCGGACGATATAGCCCTTTTCTACTACGCCGGTCATGGCGCCCAGGAAAAAGCGGACCCGGCGATCTGGCGGTTCGAACCCGATGGTAAACTGGAAGGATTGGTTTGCTACGATTCGATTCCATCTACCGGCCAGAATTTTAACTTGCTAGTAGACAAAGAATTGCGCTTCCTGATTCGCCGTCTGGCGCATGGAACGCCGCAAAAGCCTCGAAAAGAGTCTCCGCATGTCGTCATGATCTTCGACTGCTGCCATTCCGGCGACAATACCCGCAACGTATATATCGCCAAAGAGAGTAGATCGGTCAGCGAGCGGAAGTTCAAACCGATGCCGCCTGCGGCAGGCGAGTCCCGAATGGGCGCTATCCTGCCTCCCCGCAAGTGGGAACAGTTTCTTTTCGCAAAAGACATCAAGCTGGCCGACCTGAAATCCAAACCGCTTCCGGACGTAATGCCGGAAGGGCGCCATGTTCAACTCGCCGCTTGCCAGAGCGATGAGTCGGCTTATGAATCTGGCGGATCGGGGGTGTTCAGCCGCAACCTCGTCGACGTGCTGCAACGGTCGGGCGGCAGCATCAGCTATTTCGACCTGAAAAACCGGCTGCGGTATTTCATCAAAAACCAGTTTCAGCAATCTCCGCAGATTTTCGGTGGCGGCGGGCCCGAAACCGCCGACGACCTGTACAAAGGGTTTTTAAATAAATCCTCCGGCAGCCAGCCTCTTTACGGCAACGTGGTCTACAACCCCAAATCGGGGTGGATCATGGACCTGGGCGCCGTGCACGGGATCTCCACCCAGGCTACCGTGGTCAAGGTGATCCCTGCCGGGAAAACGAGCCCGGTCTTTGAGGCCCGGATCAAGTCGGTCGCTGCCTCCGATACCCTGTTGCAATTCGACCCGGCGACGGAATCCAAACTGAGTAAGGACAAAGAATTATACCAGGGGTATATCGACGGATTCCTTTCTGCCCCCATCCGGTTGTACATCAGCGACGTGGACAAGGAAGAAAGCGCTGCCCGCCAGCTGAAAGAGATGTTAGGAAAACAGGGAAAGAACCTGTCCGTTGCCCAGAAGGAGCGGGAAGCCGATTACGCCATCCAGCTAATGAACGGCTGTTTCTCGGTCACTAAACCCGGCGATCCCTACCGCCCGCTGGTGTACCCGCAAAAAGGCTACACACAGGCAGCTCTTCAGCAAACTTTAACCGACCTGCAGCATATCGCCCAATGGGAGTATGTCAAAAACCTGAATAACGACGGTCCCAACCGTCTCCCCCTTGATGCAGTAGCGGTGGAATTTTTCAAAGTCCAACCCGATGGCAAGGAAACGCCAATTGCTGTTTCAGCCGACGAGGTGCGCACGGCTTTTGACTCGGGAAATTTCGACGGACGCCCCTACGGCGGCAATATCCGCATCCGGGTGAGCAACCGAAGCGCGTTTCCGGTGTTTGTCAGCTTGCTTTACCTGTCTAACTCCTTCGAAGTATTCGGGGAGATGATCACCGGGAAAGTGCAGAAGCTGGAACCTCTCGCCGCCGGTGGGGCAGCCTGGGTATTTGATGGCGGCAACGTAGGCTTGCTGTACGAACCTTCGGTGGAATATTTCAACCACCCGGAAAGCTTGAGTTATTTCAAACTCATCGCCTCCAAGCAGGAATTCTCGGTGGATACGCTCGAACAAGCCGCCCTGGCTGATCCCGCGCTCCTCATCACCCGCACCCGAGGCGGAGAACGCGGCATCACGCGCCCGGCCAATAACGCCGATGCCGATGCCTGGATCACCCGATTGTTCACCCTTCGCCTGCCCAACCCCCGGTTTAATAAGATCAGCAAAGCAGAGGTGCAAGCCTGGTCCAAGACGGAGGCAGGCCCCTGGATGAAAGGAATCTATAAATAGACGTTAGACATTGGGGGCTGTCTCAAAAGACCGTTCTTTGCCCCGGGCGTGAAATTTTATTTTCTTTTTTCAATTCTAATAAAAAATTGCAATGCAATTTTTATTAGACTGAAAAGAAAATATTTTTAATGGCTGGCAACGTTCATCTTTTGAGACAGCCCTAACATCTATTTCCAATCCGGTTCAAAATTTTCAACGTAATCAGGTAGGTGGGTTTCACGCCTTCGACGCCAAGGCTGCCGGAGGCGAGGGTGCTTCCGGTTTCGAGGGGATTATCTGAGGCGTAGTACGCGTAGCGGACCGCCGCATCGGGGCGGATGTTGTTCCGGATGCGGGAGGCCGCCTGGATTGCTTTCTGGTAATGCGCGCCTTCCATTTCCAGCCCAACAGCTTTCCAGGAAGAGCGCAGAAAATACCGCAGGATATCGCGGTTTTGGAGCGAAGTGCCCAGAACGGTGATCATAGGCCCTTCGAACACCTCGAGGCCAAAACCTTCGAAATCAGATTTGCCGAACCCGTTATCCAGCGGATAGTTGTCGGCGGTACCTTCAAACACGTGAGCAGTAGGCACCATGAGGTCTCCTTTACCCCCTTCCAAAATCCCGGCTTTCCCCATGATATTAAGCGAGGCGACGTTCAGGTAGCGTTTCCCTTCGCTATTTTCAAACGGTTTGAATAGCTCGTCGAACGTTTCGAATGCCTGTTCGCCAAAGGCATAGTCCATAACCAGGAGAATAGGCTGGTGTTGCTGGATTGCTTCCTGGTTCCATTGAATATCCGGATGTATAAACGCAGGATCAATTTTAACCAGGTCGTATAGCTGGACGGAGATATTGGTCCCGCTGGTATCGTCCAACTGGGTCATTCCGTTGCGCTGGGCGAAGGAGAACACTTTTTCCCTCAACGCGCCGTTTTCCTCGAGGCTGAGCTCTTTGGCCAGTTCCTCCAGAGAAACCGGTTTTCCCAGACGCTTTAAGGCTGCCGGGGCGTACAGACAGTTCATGAAACTGTGGAGGTTGGCGCTAACGATGTGGAGCGGCCGGTCGATCCATCCGTATTCAAAAATGGCGGCTTTGACATTAGCTGCCCAAAGGCCTCCATACACATGATGCCCGATTTTTTCCCGAAGCGCGGAGGAGAAACTGATCTCCCGGTCTTTCTTCAATCTTAATTCTTCGGTCGACAAACGCCCAAGCCAGTACGTAATGTGGAACAAGCTGTTGCAATTCCCATCGGCTTCAAAACGGCGGGCAGCCTCCAGGGTTTCCTGGTAGGTGCGCCCAAGGAGGGTGCTGAGGTACGTGAGCGAAACTTCCAGATTAAACTCTTCGTTGTGCTCCTCCTCCTCTACCGCTTTTTGCAGCATGTCCCATTCCCGGTTCTTTCGGCCTTTATGATCCTCGCTGTTGCGGCGGATCTTTTCCGACTCGATATACATGAAGGTTAGGTGGGTCAGGATGTCGTAAATATCGCTCCGGCCCCGCGTCATCTCAATGAACATTTGTTCTTCGTCGATCCGGTAGCTATTGCGCTTCCGGCGGGGAGGAACCAGCGCCTCAAAACTCGAATGTTCAAACCCCTCCCGGCTGATGAGCCGCACAAAGCGACACTCTTCAATCCCTTTGGGCAGGCGCTGGAAAATATAAAAAAGCCCGTTCAGCTCCACCCGCTCCGGGTCGGCGATCGAGCCGTAAATTTCCGGCTGAAGCATCATCAGGGCTTCGATCATCGCTTCGCCGGAAAGCCCAAGCGGTTTATAACTGCCCCGGATAAAGAGGTGCCGCATGGTGATGTACAGCCGCTCTACGGCAGTTCGGGATTCCTGGGCACGCGATCGGGATGGGTTCATTGGAGGTTGCGAGGTTGCGAAGTTACGAAGTTGCGAAGTTAGGGGGTTGCGAGGTGGGGGGGGGGGGGGGAGGAGGGGGGGGGGGGGGGGGGGGGGGGGAGGAAGGCAGCAACCGCCCATGCGCTAAGATACGCCAGGCCGGTCATGAATAAAAATTGAATCAGGGGCCATTTCCAGGAAAGGGTTTCCCGGCGTACAACAGCGAGGGTGCTCATGCATTGCATAGCAAAGACATAGAAGATGAGTAGAGCCCAAGTAGTGGGAGGGTCGTACACTTTTTTACCCGTCAGAGGATCATGCTCCATAGCCATACGCTGCCGGATCAGCAGAAGATCCTCCTGGTCGGAAATAGAATAGATGGTTGCCATGGCGCCTACGAATACCTCCCTGGCTGCGAAAGAGGCGATCAAAGCGATTCCGATTTTCCAGTCGAACCCCAGTGGACGGATAACCGGCTCGATCCATTTACCCGCTTTGCCGGCAAAGGACGCTTCCATCTCCAAGGAAGCGGCAAGCGCGCCCGACTCCTGAGGGGTGAGTCCTTTTTCTCGGGCGATCTGCTCTGCCCGGGCCTGAGCGTTCTTCATGGCGCCGGGAGGGCCGTAAGAAGCCAACACCCATAAAACCATAGATATTACCAAAATGACCTTCCCCGCCTCCATGGTGAACGAACGCACCTTCTCCCAAACCGTGATCCATACGTTGCGCATGAGGGGCGGCCGGTAAGGAGGGAGCTCCAGCATGAGGTAACTGGTCCCCCCGGAGCGCAAGATCCATTTGAATACCAGCGCCGAAAGCAGGGCGGCGGCAATCCCGAGCAAGTAAAGCCCCATAAAAGCCAGCCCTTGAAGGGTAAAAAAGCCCAAAACGGTCTTTTCAGGAACCACAAATGCGATCAGAACGGTATATACGGGAATCCGGGCGGAGCAGCTGATGAACGGCGTAACCAGAATGGTGATGAGCCGTTCTTTCCAGTTGGAAATCGTTCGGGCGCTCATAATCGCCGGAATGGCGCACGCGCCTCCAGAGATCAGCGCCACGATACTCCGGCCATTGAGCCCAAAAGCCTGCATGACCCGGTCGAACATGAAAGCGGCCCTGGCCATATAGCCCACCTCTTCCAGAAGGGAAATAAGGAAGAATAATATCGCAATCTGAGGAATAAAAACGAGAACGCCTCCAAGTCCGGCGAGTAGCCCGTCGCCAATCAACCCGGCCAGCCACCCGGGAGGTAGCACGGATTTCGTCCAGGCGCTCAACGCGGAAATCCCCGACTCAATCCAGTCCATGGGATAGCTAGCCAGGGTAAAAATAGCCTGAAACACGAGCAGCATCAACAGGAAAAAGATCGCCGGACCCGCAATCCGGTGGGTGAGCAGATTGTCCAGGCGCTCGGTCAGCGTAAACGGCCGCTCCCGCGTCTTCCGGAGATTTTGCTGAACGATGGGAGTGAAGTAATCAAACCGCTGCATCGTTTCCCGGACCTGAAGCGCCAGATCCCGGAAGCCGGTTCGTTCAACCGCTTCCAGCACTTTGGTCCGAACAGGAAGCGACAGGTGGGGCAGCCAGCCGGCATGGTGCGCGAGCAGGATACGCTGGTAGGCGGTAAGGTAGGGGAACAAGTCCTGAAGTTCGGTAGCCAGGCGGGCTTCTTCCTGAGACAAGCGATACACGCTGTGCTCAGAGGGTCCCTCTGGCGCCTGCCGGGATAGGTCCGTAAGAATTTGTTTAAGCTGCTCTATTCCTTCTCCCGTACGGCCACTGACGGCAACCGCCGGCACCCCCAGTTTTCTGGAAAGGCGTTCAAAATTGATCTCCAACCCTTCGGCATGAGCCGTGTCGGACATGTTGAGGGCCAGGATTACCGGGAAGCCCATGTCTTTTACCTGGGTAAATAGCAGGAGGTGTTTTTCCAGCCGCGTCACATCGGCAACATACAAGACGGCATCGGGATAGTCGGTGTTTTGCGTATCGGTAAGGGTCTGAACGACCAATCGCTCGTCTTCGGAGGTGGGATAAACGCTGTACGTGCCTGGCAGATCCGTAAGTTCGATCGATTTCCCGCCAGGAAATATCAAGTGCCCGGTCTTGCGTTCAACGGTAACGCCGGGGAAATTGCCAACTTTTTGCTGCAAGCCGGTGAGCAGGTTAAAAAGGGACGTTTTTCCGCTGTTGGGATTACCGATTACGGCAATACGGAACGGTTCTTTGATGAATGGCTCCACCCGACGCTCCTAAAGTTAACGAACCAAAATGGTGCAAGCTTCGTCTTTGCGAAGCGCCAAAAGAATATTGTCCGCTTTGATATAACAGCCTCCCCCAAAAGGCGCCCTGCGGACGACTTTAATGGCACAACCGGGCAAAATGCCCATCGCCATCAGTTTCCCCGCGATCCGGTCATTGGTAAAATCCGACACGAACCCTGTGTCTCCTACCCCTACTTTAACGAGGGGCTTTCCGCTATTCTGTACTGCAGCCACGAGCGCTTATTTTGATTTAATCTAATTAATAAATATAAGCGCTAAAATAGTCGGTTTGTTTTCATCTGCAACTAACAAAAGTCACCATCGGCGATTTTTTCGGAATTTTTAGCAAAAAAACCTAAAATTAGTATGCCCAAAAGGAGAACAGAGCCTTATCCAATTTTCGTTGCCATTTCTTTTAACAATTTGGGCGACTTGAACCTTGGCCCAAAACGCTCCCGGAATTCCTTGCACTTCTCTAAAAACGGCTCCAATCCGTAGTCCTGAATATACTGGATCACTCCGCCTTTGAAGGCGGGGAACCCCCATCCGTAGATGCTTCCCAGGTTGGCGGAAGCGACCGATTGGATAACGCCTTCCTGCATACACCAAACCGCCTCCAGGACCTGGGCCAGCAACAGGCGGTCCATCACGTCCGGAGCATCAAACGCTCCAGGCGGTGGCAAAATCTCCTGCAAACCGGGCCAAAGCATTCGGGTTCCTTGCTCCGGGTAATGATAAAATCCGGCTTTCTGAGCCCTTCCTGTCCTCCCCAGATCGAGGAGCAGTTTCTTTACCAGATCCACTGCGGGGTGCTGGATGTATTTGGGGCCGTAATGGGCGGCCGCCTGCTGTTCGTATTTCAGGACCAGATCCAGCCCCAGATCGTCCGCAAGCGCCAGGGGGCTCCTGGGCATACCGGCCTGGCGGCTCAGGTTTTCTATCACTGCGGGGGAGATACCTTCTTGCAGCATCGTAATTCCCTCCAGAATATAGGTGTTCTGCACCCGCGCTACAAAAAAGCCCCAATCGTCCTTGACAATGATCGGAATTTTCTGGATCGCCCGAACAAAATCAAAACATTTAGCCACCGTCTCTTCCGAGGTGTTCCTGC
The DNA here is from genome assembly GCA_016707205.1 of Haliscomenobacter sp. Lineage (GTDB taxonomy): Bacteria > Bacteroidota > Bacteroidia > Chitinophagales > Saprospiraceae > JADJPL01. Next base: position 515,838 of record JADJHZ010000003.1, read on the forward strand.
CCCGGACAATTTCCACCAGGGGAACTTCCTCTGCGGGATGAAAAAAATGAAGTCCAGCAAACTGCCCCGGGCGGGCTAGCGACTCCGACAGGGTGGTGATCGGTATGGAAATCGAGTTAGACGCCAGAAAAGCATATTCGTCCAGATGGTTTTCTGCCTCGCGGAAGACTTTCTGTTTCACCATCTGGTTTTCGATAACCGCTTCCAGGACCAGATCGCAATCGGCAAAATCTTCGGCGCTTTCCGTGGTCTGGAGCCGCTTGAGCATGGCCTCCTGTTCTTCGGGCAACAAGAGGCCTTTGAATACCGCTTCGGACAGTTTATTGCGGATCGCATGGCTTCCCCGATCGGCAATTAACCTCGACACGTCCTTCAGGACTACCTTCAATCCTTGCTGCAGGCAAGACAGGGCGATTCCCGAGCCCATCATCCCGGCGCCGATAATCCCGATTTTTTTGGGCCGGAATTTTCCAAAGCCCTTGGGCCGGTCGCTTCCGTTCTTGATGTAGTTTTCATCAAACCAAAAAGCGTTGATCATGTTCTTGCATTGCCGGCTCCGAACGAGCTCGGTATAGTACCGGCTTTCCAGCCGGCAGGCGGCGTCGAACTCCAGTTTGGAAGCTTCCGAGAGGATCTGTAGAATGGCCTGGGGCGCCGGGTAGTTGTCGAAGTATTTCCCGTTCAACGCTGCCGAATACTCCATGATCTTGTTCGCTACCGGGGAGTCCCATGCGGTTCCGCCGGGAATCTGCCTGCCTGCGGTGTCCCAGGGGCGTCTTCCTTCTGCGGTGCGCAACAGCCAGGCTTTGGCTTTTTGCATCATTTCTTTAGGCGTGGCGGCCAGTTCGTCCACGATGCCTGCGTGAAGGGCCGCATTGGGGTGGTAGCGCTTGCCTCCCGTCAGGATGGGAAACGCCTTTTCTATTCCCAAAAGCCACATCAGCCGCACGATGCTCCCCCCGGCAGGGATCAGGCCGATTTCTACCTCGGGCAGCCCCACTGCGATTTTAGGGTCGTCGAGCACAATCCGGTGGTGACAAGCCAAAGCGACCTCGAAGCCAGCGCCGATCGCGCTACCATTGATCGCCGCCACCACAGGCACCCCCGGGCTTTCCAGATCGCGCAGGAACTTTTTCATTCCCTCCGCAGCCGCAAAGATTTCCTCGGCGTTTTCCACCTGGAAAATATACTCCAGGTCGCCTCCAGCCAGAAAGGTCTTTTTGGCGGAGGTGAGGATCACGCCGCGTAGCCTGCCCTTCTTTTTTTCCTCTTTAAGGCATTGAATGACGGGGACAAACGCCGCCCAGATTTTCTGGTTGATGACGTTCTCTGCCCGGTTATCCATATCCAGGGTGAGGGTAACGATATTCTCGGTGTCTTTTTTGTAATGGATCATGTAGCGTATTTGTGCTATCCAGGCAAAAGAATCATGATAGGTTATATGCGTTCGATCAACGTGGCCACGCCGGCGCCTCCTTCTGCCGCTATGGCAACGAGGCCAGTTTCCAGGTCGAGGCGCTCCATTTCTTCTAATAGCATCCCCATGAGGATGGCGCCGCTGGCTGCCACGGCTGTACCGAGCGCGATGGCCCCACCATTGGGGTTTAGCCGGTCTGCAGGCAGTTCCATCGCCTTTTCAAAATACAGCGGAATAGCGGCAAAAGGCTCGTTGCACTGCCATAACTGGACGTCCTTGGGCGTAAATCCTGCAAGCTTCAGGCATTGCCTGGCTGCTTCGGTAACGCCCAGAAAAGCGATTACCGGATCCGAACAACAATGGCTCATCGATCGGATGCGCGCCCGGGGGCGCAGCCCCAACGCCTGCCCTTTTTCCAGGCTACCCAAAAGGAGCAGCGCGGCGCCGTCGGTCAGGGGGGCCGAATTCCCCTCGGTATGAATTGGTTGGATCGCTTCCAGGTGAGGAAACCGGGAAAGCGCAATCTCATGGAATCCAGGCGTATTTTGAGCCGGATTGACGGGGTGCAGACGCGCCAACCATTCCGGCGTCAGGTTTTCCCACCGGAGTTGGTCTTCCTCCAATAAGGGAAGGCCATTCCGGTCGGTCAGCGCGATTACAGAAGAAGAAAAGCGCTCTTCTTGCAGGGCCTGAAAAGCCCGCTGCCAGGATCGAACGGCGTAGGCATCGGCCTCTTCCCTGCGCATCGCGTAATGCGTTCCTAAAAGGTCTGCCGCCAACGATAGCGGTATATATCTTGCCAGGCGCAACCACTCCGGGTCGCTGATCGAGTTGGCGCCCAGAGGGCGAAGTTTCGTCCGGCTTAAGCTATCTACCCCGCCCGCCAGAACCAAGCGGTCGATCCCCGCCCCCACCTTGGTGGCGGCCAGGTTGAGCGCCGACAACCCGGAGGCGGCATTCCGGTTAAGCGTCATGCCGCTCACCCCTTGCCCCCAACCCATTTTCAAAAGCCCCGCACGGGCCATGTTCACGCTGTAATCCTCCAATGGTTGGACTACCCCCAGCAACAAGTCGTCGATTTCGTCTCCTTCCAAACCATTCCGGCACTGAACCGCCTCTAACAGGGAACCCAGCAAATCAATAGGTTTGATTTCATTCAACGGGCTTCCCTGCAACCGGCAGTCTCTAGGGGTGCGTACCGCATCAAACAAATAAGCGTCTTGCATGTATGACGTTGGTTTCTTTTTCCAAAAATAGGAAATGTTGCGAAGTTGTGGGGTTGCGAAGTTGCGGGGGTAAGTTCGTCCGCGGAAAACCGCTATATGTAGATAATCCGATGCATACCGGTGCAGGATTCCTATATTTGCAGAAGCGGCGGCTGAATGTTCATTCCCCTGCTGCGACCATTAAAAACGCACTGAGTAATGGCAAAAAGATTAAAACTCACGGGATTTGCCCGCTTTTTCATCCTGTTGGTCATTCTGGCTCCTTTATCCTATCTTATTGCCTCCTATGCCAATGGGGAGGATGGGATGGAAAACATTAAACGGCTGGTGGGAATAACCGACCAAGTGGAGCAGCCGGCAACCTCAAAAAACCAGGGGGAAACAGCCATTGTTTCCAAAGCCCAGCGCATTGCAACCCTCGAACAGGAAATTGCCGTCTTGCAGGATTCTCTGGAAGCAAAAGACCTGGAAATTGCCGAGATGAAGCGGCAAATCCGCCTGCTGAAAGGTTCCCGATAAGCTACTACTGCAGCCCGGATATTTATTGGCGTCTACTCTTTTCTGGGAATTTCGCTTCTCCCGAGGAGCGCGTAATACGTTCTCATCATTTTTTCCGCCAGAACTTCTCCATGGAACTGAAGGGCATGCCGATACCCCGACTCAATGGCTTGTTGGCGCAAATCCTCCTCTACAAGCAGTTTTTCAATGCCCTCCGCGATGGATTCCGGCCGGTAGGGGTCGGCCAAATAGGCGCCGGGGCCTGCCACTTCCGGCAAGGAGGACCGGTTGGACGTAATGACCGGGGTCCGGCTAAATAATGCCTCCAGTACCGGTATGCCAAACCCTTCGTAAAACGATGGATAGAGGAACAGGGTGGCTTTTTGATAAATTGCCGGTAAATCCTGCGGATCTGACTGAATGAAATGAACCTGATCCAACATGCGGTGGCGAAGTAAAAAACTTTGCACCTTGATCTTGTAGGTCGTGCCGCTTCCAATAACTACCAGGGGCAGCCGAAGGCTGGCCGGCAATTGCTGGAGGGCCTGAACCACTCCCATTAGATTTTTGCGCTCCGTAACCGCGCCAACATATAGAAAATAGGCCTCCGGAATCCGGTATTTTTTTAATACGCCTTCCAGAAGGCGGGGCGCTTTTTCCTGCAAGAACCGTTCCGAGCACGTCTGATAAATCACGTTCACCTTCGCTTCCGGAACATCGTAGAATTCCAAAATATCCTTCCGGGTATGCTCGCTGGTAGCGATGATCTGATGCGCATGTTCACATGCATAACGGACTTTGGCGTGGAGCAGAACCCGGTCTGCCAATCGGTAAAATTGGGGATACCTCTTGAATACAAGGTCGTGGATCGTCACCATCCGCCGGAGGGGCAACCCGCGCAGTCCGGAAGGAAGCTCGTTGCTTAAGCCGTGAAAGAGAGCCACTTTTCGCCGTTTCAGGGTTTCTGGCAGAATTTCCGAGTTCCAGATAAAACGCTGAAACCCACGCGGGTGGGTCATGTGGAAAAGCGGGCTATTTAGAAAAAAACGAGTCTCCGGATTTCTGACCAGTCTGGAGGTGTACAGAAAATACGCGTGATCCGGGTAGTAATATGCGAGATTATTCAGCAGGTTGCGGCTGTAATTCCCTAAACCGGTCCGGTTGGTAAAAAGGCGGTTAGCGTCAAAGCCGATTCGGATCATGGTATGGACGGTAGATGTTGGACGTTAGACGTTAGATGGTAAACGAGACAAAGGCAGTCTAAAGTCCAAGGTCTAAAGTCTAAAGTCTTGTATCCAACGTCTAAAATTTTTCTGGCTCAAAATAAAAAAAGAGGATGACATTTCGCAATCATCCTCTTTTTCACCGAATTATGGTTATTTCAATCGAAGAAACTACTTTGAGGCCGCCTTAAACTGCAAAGCTTTCTCCGCAGCCGCACGTTCGGGCGGCATTGGGATTGTTAAAGAAAAACCCCTTGCCGCTCAAGCCCCCCGAAAACTCCAGGGTGGTATTGAACAGATACAGGAAGCTTTTCAGGTCTGTGACCACTTTCACCCCATTGTCTTCGAATACCTGGTCGTTTGGCTTGGACTCGTTGTCGAAATCCATTTTATAGGTCAGACCCGAACAACCGCCACTGGTGACGCTGACTCGCACGAAATATTCCGATCCGAGTTTTCCCTGGGAGCGGATCTCTGTGATCTTTTCCTTTGCGCTATCGGCAACAAATATCATGTAGACGAACGTTTAGTGCGCTTTTTCGGCATTGGAAGTAACCTTCATGCCATTCTTTTGCTGATAATCCGCAATCGCGCTACGGATGGCATCTTCTGCCAGTACGGAGCAGTGGATCTTGACGGGCGGCAGGGCCAGTTCTTCCACAATATCCATGTTGTCGATCGTCAGCGCTTCATCTACCGATTTGCCCTTCAACCATTCGGTGGCCAGGGAGGAGGAAGCGATCGCCGACCCACAGCCAAAGGTTTTGAACTTGGCGTCGACAATGGTATTGGTTTCCGGATCCACCTGGATTTGAAGGCGCATGACATCCCCGCATTCGGGAGCGCCTACCAGTCCGGTACCGACGTTCTTATCGCTTTTGTCCATCGTACCCACGTTGCGCGGATTTTTGAAATGTTCGAGAACTTTATCCGAGTAAGCCATATTTAGGGAGTTTTTTTATTTAGTGAAAAGCTAAAAATTTCAAGGGTTAGGTAAGGATGTGGAATGGAAGGAGATTAATGTTCCTGCCATGTGACGGAATTCAGATCGATGCCTTCCTTGTACATTTCCCAGATCGGGCTCAGGTCGCGCATATGGTTGACACCTGAAGCCACCTTTTCAATTACATAATCGATATCTTCCTCTGCGGTAAAGCGGCCGAGGCTGAAACGCAGGGAGGAGTGAGCCAGGTCGTCGCCCAATCCCAGAGCAACCAGCACATAAGAAGGCTCCAGGGAAGCGGAGGTGCATGCAGATCCGGAAGACAGGGCGATATTTTGGTTGAAAGTCATCATCAGACCCTCGCCTTCCACGTGTTTGAACGAAATATTGGTTACATGGGGCATGCGGTTTTCGCGATTGCCGTTGACGTAAACTTCCTCCAGGTTGGCGAGGAAAGCGGCTTCGAGCTTGTCGCGCAACTTACTCAGGCGTTCGGCGTCCTGGGCCATTTCCTTGCCGGCGATTTCGGCTGCTTTGCCGAAGCCGACGATACCGGGCACATTGAGCGTCCCGGAGCGCATGCCGCGCTCGTGGCCGCCGCCGTCCATCTGGGCGGTAACCTTCACTCTGGGAGCTTTGCGGCTGACGTAAAGAGCTCCTACCCCTTTAGGGCCATACATTTTATGCGACGTGAACGCCATAAGGTGTACGCCCGTCTCTTTGGGGGATACAGGAATTTTACCTACTGCTTGGGTGGCGTCGCTCATGAACAACACCCCATGCCGGGCACAGATGTCGCCGATGGCTTTCATGGGCTGGATCACGCCGGTTTCATTATTCGCCCACATCACCGACACCAGAATGGTAGAAGGTTTGATCGCCGCTTCCAGAGCGGCCAGATCGATCAACCCATCGGCAGCCACATCCAGATAGGTGACTTCGGCGCCCATCTTTTCCAATTTGTGGCAAGTATCCAGAACGGCTTTGTGCTCCGTTTTGACCGTAATAATGTGATTGCCTTTGCTGCGGTACATCTCGAATACTCCCTTGATAGCAAGGTTGTCCGATTCCGTTGCTCCGGAAGTAAAGATAATTTCCTTGGGATCGACCTTGATCAAAGAAGCGATTTGTTCGCGCGCATAGTCAACGCCTTCTTCTGCTTCCCAGCCAAAAGGGTGATTCCTGCTGGCGGCATTGCCAGGCATTTGGTAAAAATAGGGCAGCATCGCTTCTACCACCCGGGGGTCGGTAGGCGTAGTGGAGTTATTGTCCAGATAAACCCTTCTAGTATTTTGGGCCATATTGGTTTATTTAGATTTAATCTAATACTTAATGAATGAACACAAATCTAACCAATTGCCCGAAAAAAAGTTCATCCAGGAAAAAAATTAAAGCGAAAGAACGGCAGACGAAGTTCTAATGCGTAAATTAGGCCTTGCAGAGGCCTAAGTACCGCCCCTCCGCCCCAAGTCTATGGACTCATTGGACCAACTGTACACCTTGTTCCCCGGAACAACTAAAGCGCAATGGATCGCTCAATTGGAAAAGGATCTGAAGGAAGTTCCTGGACCTCCCTCCGTTGGAACCTGGAAGATGAATTGGCCATTGACCCGATGTACTTTCCGGAAGACCGCCCGGAGTGGAGAGGCGCTATCGTTAATGCCCGCCCGCTGGGGTCTTGGGAGATGGGCGAAATTTTCGAGGTCGAAGACCCTGCGGCGTCGAACGCGCTCGTCCGGGAGGCCATCCGGGGCGGGATCAACTCGCCCGGATTTTTGCTGCTCCGAAAATTGACGGCAGACGGATTGGAGGCCTTACTCAATGGCATCGACCCCGAAACGGTCGCGCTTAACTTTGGAGAGTTTTACCCCGACAAAGATCCTAAGGGGCTACTGCGCCAGTTTTCGGATTGGCTGGACCGAAAGGGAGCAGATAAATCCAAAGTGAGAGGTTCTATCGATTTTGATCCATTTCTGGATTGGACCGAGCCTCCTTTTGGCGACCTGGCCCAGGCAATCCAGTTTTGTGCGGCCGAATTGCCTCATTTTAAAGTATTGCAAATCAATGGGCGGTATTACCATGCCGGCGCCTCCGAGCTCACAAACGAATTGGCCTTGATGGTTGCCAAAGGCGCTGAATACTTGGCCCGCATGGAAGAATATGGGGTTCCCCCCACCCAAACGCATCATTCCCTCCAATTCTCCGTCGCTTTGAGCGCCAGCTTTTTCCCGGAGATTGCGAAACTCCGGGCATTGCGGATACTTTGGAACAACGTTCTGGCTGCCTTTGGAATCGCAAAGCCCGAGCCGGTTGAAATCGTCGTCCACCTGGCCAAAGAAACCCAGGACGAGCAGGTGCATACCAACATGATCCGGGCGGGGGCTCAGGCCATGTCGGCTATTATAGGCGGCGCCGATCGCCTTTACGTGCTCCCCGCCAACGCCGCCCTCAAAGAGGCTCCTACCCCATTTACCCGGCGTATTGCCCGCAACGTGCATCACTTGCTCCGTATGGAAAGCCATTTAGGCCGCCCGGTGGATCCTTCCGCCGGAAGTTACTATCTGGAACAGCTTACCGACTTGCTGGCATCCAAAGCCTGGGACAAATTTCAGGAGTACGTTCGCCGCGGGGAATTCAGTTAAACGCTCACATCCCGGATTGCTTCATCCGGTCGGTCATTTTCTGTACGATCTTGAATTGTTGAAGGAACTCCTTGGCGAACACGCGGAAAATGGTATACGCAGGGATCGCCAGCACCATCCCCACCACTCCGGCTACGTTGGCGCCCATGAGTACCACCAGAAAAATTTCCAGTGGGTGGGCCAGTACGCTTTTTGAGAAAATCGTTGGCGAGAGGAAATAGTTATCCAGCCACTGCACGGTAATGAATACCCCCAAGACTTTGGCCAGCAAAGGGAGCATTTCGGTATAAAAATCGAGATCGAGGTTGGAGGAAATGGTAATAAAGATCCCAAAGGTGCCGCCAAATAAGGGTCCCAGATAGGGAATCATATTCATGATAGCCGCAAAAAATCCGATCAGCAAGGCATTTTTCACCCCAAGGATGGTCAGAAAAACGCTGATGTAAACAGTAAGGATAGTGATTTGCAGCAGAATTCCGCGGAAGTAGCGGCTGAGCATCACTACGGTATCTCTCATGGTTTCGCGGGCGGGTTCCTCATACGCCTCCGGCGTGATGGCTAAAATGAAATTGATAAACAAGCGCCGTTCCTGGAGGAAAAAGAAGGTGATAAAGATCGTAGAGAAGATACTGACCAGGGTGTTGCCCACTGCGGATACCGCATTGGTGAATATGGTGCTCAGCCGGTTGGGTTCGAACCATCCCTTGAGTGAACGCTGGACGAGGTCTTCCAGGGAATTCGAGGGAATCGTCAACCCATATTGGCCGAGCCAGTAGATCAGCCGGTTGTAAGGAGCTTCCAAAGCGCCCGCAATAGCGAGGTAATCCACATGGGCCAGGTTGTTGGCCTGTTTGATGATCAAGGGGATAAACAGCAACAAAAAAAGCCCGCCCACCAGAAAAAAAGTCAGGATGGTCATTAACGCAGCCGCGCTTACGCCTACCCGAAACCGCCCGATCTTGATTCGCCGGAATTGGCGGGCCAGCGGGGAGCCGATCAGCGACAGCACCCAGGCGGCCAAAACGTAGGTCACGATGTTGCTGAAGCGGTAGACAAAAAAGCCAATAAGCAAAGCGGCAAGGAGGCCAATGATATAACGGGTCCAGGAGTTGACAGGCATAATCAAAGTTCTTTTGTGTGCAGCTCGTCCGAATACAGACTGCAAGTTAGGAAGTTTCCGGCAAATCCTCAGGGGGCTTTAAGAACTTCAGATTGCGCTGGAGCCCGCTGAACTTAGCCCGCTTGACAGCGGAGTGCCGGAAAATCTCCCGGAAGACGTCCCCGGTTATTTCCTCCCAATCGCGGCGGGTCATGGACAAGAGGCTTGGATGGGGCTGAAACGCGGGCTCCTGATGTGGTTTGGAAAAACGGTTCCAGGGACAAACCTCCTGGCAAATATCACAGCCAAACATCCAGTTGTGCATTTTCCCCCGAAAGGCTTCGGGAATCGCTTCTTTTAACTCGATGGTCAGGTAAGAAATGCATTTGCTGCCATCCATCAGGTAACCTTCCGGCGAGATAGCGCCGGTCGGACAGGCGTCGATGCAGCGCCGGCAGGTTCCGCAATGGTCGCGGATGGGCGCGTCGGGTTCGAGCTCTAGATCGGTAATCAGTTCGGCCAGAAAAAAATAGGACCCCATTTTAGGGTTCAAAGTTAGGGTGTTTTTACCGGTCCAACCCAAGCCGCTTCTTTTGGCCCAGTCTCTTTCCAGCACCGGACCGGAGTCGGTAAATCCCCGGCCGTCTACCTCGCCAATATGGATGCGGATAAAATCGATGAGGGAGCGGAGTTTTTCCCGGAGTACGATATGATAATCTTTTCCATAGGCATAGCGGGCGATTTTGGGCGCTTCGGGATCCGATGGGCCGTCGGCGGGAAAGTAGTTGCAAGCCAGGCTAATGACTGATTTAGCCCCCGGCGCCAAGCGGGTCGGGTCGGTGCGCAGATCGAAATGGTTTTCCATGTAGCCCATAGCGCCGTGAAAGCCTTGGTTTAGCCAGGATTCCAGTCGGCGGGCCTCGGCGTCCATGAATTCCGCTTTCGCCACGCCAACCAGGTCAAATCCCAGCCGTTTGGCTTCCGCTTTGATCATCTGAGTTCGCTGGCTGATGGAAACAGGCATAACTATCAATTCCTAAAGAAAAAAAAACAGGCAGCGGCGTGCCTTAAGCGCAAAAAATTGGTCCCCCATGGCCTTTGAACTGGGCAAATTGATAAAGATCACCGGAGGCGTTGATGCAGGTCATTCGCACAGGTTGGAGGTGAAAGTAATTTAGTGAGGTGAAACGACAGAAACAAATTAAAAAAATTTCTGCCAATTTTTTATCTCGTCCTACGCAGGGCACAAATTCAGGGTTATGATGTCCAGTTTTTCATTCTCATCCAATCAGATCCTGGCTCTTTTGGCGCTCGTCGTTTTAGCTACCCTGGCGATTGTCTTCTTTAGCAAGCGCTATTTAAGCAGCAAAGCGACCTCGGATCTGGCTGCCAAGTACAAGGGAAAAAAATGGTCTTCTCCTTTGGAAGGGAGGAACAAGTATCCCGATGTGGATGTGTTCAAAATGCAGCCCATTTTTTTCCGCGTGGGGATCGTATTGACGCTGGCGTTAGTCGTTGCCGCGTTCAAGTACACCACCAAACCCCCGAAGCAGGAAACCGATCAGTTCCAGTTCACCATTGATGAAGACGTGGAAGTGGAAATTCCCCGGAGCCAGGAAGCTCCTCCTCCCCCTCCACCGCCGCCACCGCCTGCCATCCAGGAAATTGTCACGACCACTTTAGAGGAAGAGACCGAAGATATCAGCTTTGTGGACCAGTCGGTCGACGCAACTACGAATGTAGAGGCTCCGCCTCCTGTCACTAAGGAAAAAGTTGCTCCTCCTCCTCCTCCTCCTCCCCCTCCTCCTCGGGAAGAAGCCCGCGAAATCTTTGTCGTGGTGGAAGAAATGCCTCGCTTCCCGGGTTGCGAAACCGTAGCAGGCGACGCCAAGGCCAAAAAAGCCTGCGCCGACAAGAAACTAATGGAATTTATTTACGAAAAGATCCAATACCCTGCTATTGCAAGGGAAAACGGCGTGGAAGGCAACGTAGTCGTTCAGTTTGTGGTCAATACCGATGGAACAGTAACCGACGTGTCGGTTGTACGGGACATTGGCGCAGGCTGCGGCGAGGAAGCCGTCCGGATTGTAAATCTGATGAACTCAATGTCCGCAAGATGGACGCCTGGCAAGCAACGGGGGCGGGCCGTCCGGGTCATGTTCACCCTCCCCATCCGTTTCAAACTGCAATACAATTAATTTTAGATATTCAAGGCGCTGCTCGTTTACTCAAGGGAAAGGAGCAGCGCCAATCCCATGAACAAAACGCTTTTCGGATAGATCTGATCTATTGTAATCATAGAGGTGTGAATGTAAAATTGGCATAGGCATCAGGCTGACAGCGATGTTGGTCTGATGCTTTTTTATTCCAGGATCTGTAATTTGGCAAACTTGAGCATGATCCGGCGTTGGGGGTTATCGATTCCCTGAAAGAAGATCGTGGCCACCCGGTTGTCTTTAGCGCCTTCGATGCTCAGCACCTTCCCTTCTCCGAACTTCAGGTGCAATACCCGCATTCCCGTTTGGATTTGCTCGCTTGAGCTGGCTTGAAAGGTAGCGGGATCCGCTTTAAAGGACGCGTTGTGGGCATTCGTCCGGCGCTGAAAAGCTCCGGAGACGTTGGCTGTTGGCGGGCCCGATGAGGACTCTTTAGACGAGCCCGCTTTCAATCCGCTGACACTTTCCAGGCTTTCTCTCGGAACCTCTTCCAGAAACCGGCTGGGCTCGTTGTACCGCATCTGGCCGAATTTGTACCGGCTTACGGAGTAGGTCAGCGTCAGGAATTGTTCGGCCCGGGTAATGGCTACATAAAACAGGCGCCGTTCTTCGTCGAGCCCTTCCATCGTGTCCATAGACATGATCGAAGGGAAGAGGTTTTCCTCGAGCCCTACGACAAAAATGGATTTGAATTCCAATCCTTTGGCGGAATGCACCGACATCAGGGTGACGGCATCCCCACCGGTTTTATCCTCCTCGTCGAGGTCGGTCAGCAGCGCGATATTTTGAAGGTAGCCCGTCAGGGATTTATCCGCAGAAAAATCGATGGCTTCCTCGGAATCGTCTTCGCAAAAGGATTTAATTCCATCCAGCAGGTTGCCTAGGTTTTCCAGCCGCCCTATGCCTTCCGGGGTCGTATCCGTTCGCAACAGGTCTGCCAGTCCTGATTTTTCTGCGGCATAGAGCGCCACGTCATAGGCATTGGACGTGAGGACGCGGGAAGCCAGTTCCTGGATCAGCCGGATAAATCCGGCGATGGCTTGCTGGGTTCTCGCTCCGCCTTGGGCTTGAGCCAGGCACTCCCACATGGGTAGTTGCTGGGCGCCTGCCAGAGCGCTGATTTTTTCCACCGTCGAATCGCCGATCCCCCGCTTGGGATAGTTGATTACGCGGCGCAAGGGCTTCTTCATCCCTGGGGTTAATGGCCAGGCGCAAGTAGGCAATGAGGTCTTTGACCTCTTTGCGCTGGTAGAACGACAACCCGCCGAAAACGCGGTAAGGGATGTTGAAGCGGCGCAGGTATTCTTCAAAGATCCGGGATTGGGCATTGGTGCGGTAAAGAATGGCTATGTCGCGATTGCTTAGGTGGAACCGGTTTTTTTGCTCCAGCAAGGTATCCGCTACCCGCTTGCCCTCTTCGCTGTCGGTCATTGCCTTGATGACCTGGATTTTGTTCCCCAATCCTTTCTCCGACCATATTTTTTTCTGGATCTGCCGCTGGTTGAACTGGATGACCGAGTTCGCCGCCTCCACGATATGTTCGGTAGAACGGTAGTTTTGCTCTAATTTAAACACCTGGATACCGTGGTTTTTAAAATCCTGTTCGAAATCCAGGATATTTTGAATCGTCGCTCCGCGAAAAGCATAGATACTCTGCGCATCATCCCCAACGACGCAGATATTGCGGGGGCTTTCGGGATACTGCACCAGTTTGCGGACGATGGCATACTGAAGGTGGTTGGTGTCCTGGAACTCATCGACCAGAACATAGCGGAATTTTTTGCGGTACTTTTCGAGCACCTGATCCGGATTTCGATGGAGCAGCTCGTAAAACCGGTAGAGCAAGTCGTCGAAGTCCATTGCCCCGGATCGTTTGCACCGGTCGCTGTATTGTTGATAGATCTGGAAGGTCAGAGGTCTTTTGGCTGCCCGGTCTTGCTGGAGTAGGTCTTCCTTTTCGGCGTACAATCTGGGCGTGATCAGATTGCTTTTGGCCGAGGAAATCCGACTTCGGATCACATTTGGAGAATAAACCGTTTTGTCGAGATTCATCTCTTTGATGATCGCGCCCAAAACGCTTTTGGTATCCTCTGTGTCGTAAATCGTGAAATGGGAGGGATAGCCAATTTTTTCAGCCTCTATTCGGAGTATTCGGGAAAAGATGGAATGGAATGTGCCCGCCCAAACCTGATTGGCGCCAGAACCAACCACTTTTTCAATCCGTTCCTTCATTTCGCGCGCCGCCTTGTTGGTAAAGGTAAGGGCCAGGATTTCCCAAGGGGCTACCCCTTCTCTGATCAGATGGGCAATGCGGTAAGTGAGCACCCTGGTCTTGCCGGAGCCGGGGCCGGCGACCACCAAAACGGGGCCATCGGTAGCCAAAACCGACTGACGCTGGACGGTGTTGAGTTCTTCAAGGAAATCGGACACGTTCTGGCGGTTTATCTGCCGGCTGGCGCCGGATTGAGTAAAATTATTTTTCCTGTTCCAGCGCTTCCCAATACTCCACTGCGCGGCGGGTGTGGGGGATGCAAATCGATCCGCCAACGAGATTGGCAATGGAAAATACTTCAAAGATCTCCGCCCGGCTAACGCCGAGCTCAAAGCAAGTACCTAGATGGTAACGGATGCAGTCATCGCAACGCAGAACCATCGAGGCGACAAGCCCAAGAAGTTCTTTCGTCTTTTTATCCAGCGCTCCGTCCTGATAGGCATTGGTATCCAGGTTAAAAAAGCGTTTGAGGAATAAATTGTTCTCCCCCAGGATCTTTTCATTCATCCGGGATCGGTATTCGTTAAATTCCTGGACTGTGGACATAAACAAGCTTTTTTATTATTAGACTTGTTGCGGTGGGAATCAGCTCGGGTTAAAAAGGGCTCTTTTCTGCCCACACTATGCCTTTTTTCGGTCGCGTAGCCCGGCTATGATCCCTCAAAAAGCCTTCGCGTGGACAGAAAACAGCTCCTTTGTCCCTCCACGCTGACCCACCGCAATAAGTGTATTCGGACAACGGAAGACAAAGAAACAATCTAATCCGCCGAAATGCAAAAAAAAGTAGGGCGCCAGTTAGGCGCCCCACCACAAAATCCTCGTTAAGAAACCCTTTACATAAAGGTTTTTTCATTGTGTCATAGGATTACAAAAAGTCGTCTTTAATGGATCATGATTTGAAATGATGAGGCCAAAAAAATATAAAGGTCAATTAATACGTGTTTCCTGAGGCGCGGCTGGGCCCTATGCGGCCTAATTCAATCCATTGCGCGCCTTCCATGGTGTTGCCGGAACAGGGGCTAACGACCATCCACTTCCGCAACAGGCCGTTTTTACCTTGATAAGCCACGTATTGATCTTCCCAATCCACCTGAAGCGAGAGATTAGTTCCATCAATGGCAATCACGTCGTTGGTAGTAGCGGCGTTTCCGTCCAAATCGATATAGGGATATCCGGTCGTAGCAGGGTCCAGATAGGCTGGCAGGCCCGTCACGGGTTCGGGAAAGCGGACCAGAGAGAAATCCGGGCTTTCCTGAACGACCAGTTGACGGATTGTTTCCCCGCGCGAGCCGGTCCAGGAGCGTTCCAGAACCCATTCTGCGGTGCTGTGAAATTCGAAATGGCTCAACACGACCGAGGCCTGTTCCTGGTCCGTTCCGGTCCATTCGAACCCCAGCACATCATCTGCACGAAGGTAGGGAGTCTGCACGACGCCGGAGGCGGGATCAATTGGAAGAGCCCGGCTGTTAATAAGCAGTCGAAAAGGTGGAGGGGTAATGGAGCCCCCAAAGACACTCCAGCGGAAAGCGGCATATCCGTTAGCCGGAATGAGCACCCGGAAGGTAGTCATCCGGTCGTTTGCCACCTCCATGGAGGCGTTATCGCTTGTTTCAACCAATAACCCTGCTTTGGGAGCTCCGGTGACATCTACCCCAGCGTCACCATATAGGTCTTTGGCCATCCAGCGGGAAGGATCGAAATAGCCCGAGAACCCCGGCTGCTGGCATGTCAGGTCGTATACCCGGTCGGTGTGTGCCGCCCCGTTCTCCGGTAACGGCAACGAGCGTAAATGAATTTGATCTTCTTTGTTTTTGCCGGTAAAGGGGAGTACGTGAACCGGAGGATAGATGATGTGTTCGAAACCCAGAATAAACCGCAACCCTTGGAATGGAATCGGTTCACCTGGGGTTTGGCCGAAAGATGCGCTCCGGAAAAGTCCGAAAATGCTCAGGATCATCAGAGCGCGCCAGCCTCCTTGCAGCGCTTTCATGGGATCGGTTTTTGAGTGTTCTTGGGAAATAGGAAAAAGCGTCAACGCGATACGTGCGGAGCCTGAACATCAAAAAAACGAATCATGAAAATGCGGAATGGAAGGAGGGAAGATAAACGGCAGTGCCTGCCAGGAAATGGTGTGCAGATTGTTTCATGGGATGTTTCGGTTTAAGGGATTATTAAGCTTATTGCTAAACTTACGGGGTAAATATACGCATTCTGTGCATACATGGAAACAGGCAAGGGCAAGTTTTTTTTAAATTTTGATTTTTTAACGTTTTTTCTCTTGAACAAAAATGCAGCGCCCGGGTTATGGTACCGAATTTTTTAGCCAGTCCTGAGCTTTATTAGCGGCCGGTGGTTAGCTTCTAACCACTTAACCACCTAACCACTTAACCACCAATATGCAGGTAAAAGAAAAGCGTTGGCAACAATTTATTCCCAGGCCTCTGGAAGACGTCTGGGATTTCTTCTCCCGGCCGGAGAATCTGAACGAAATGACTCCCGATTCGGTATCTTTTGAGATCCTTTCGGATATCGCCGGCGTGCGGATGTATCCCGGGATGCTCGTCCGTTACCGGATCAGCCCGTTCGGAGGCATGAAGATGTTCTGGTGTACGGAGATAACCCACGTGGCAGAAGGGCAGTACTTTATCGACGAGCAACGGTTCGGCCCCTACGCTTTCTGGCATCACCAGCATCATTTTGAACCCAGGGAAGGGGGCGTGCTTATGACGGACATTCTTCACTACAAAGTACCTTTTGGCCCGTTGGGAGCCCTCGCCAACCATCTGATCGTCGAACCCAAAGTAGAAGAGATCTTCGCTTATCGCAAAACGGCGGTAAACCGGCTTTTTGGAGCAGGAGGGTCCTAGATCGAAACCTTTTTCCAATGCCCCTTTCGAAAAATCAGCATAGCGATAATAGCGAGGGCGGTTTCGCTGATCGCTACGGCCCAGCATACGCCGGCAAGGCCCATATTCAACGTGACGCCCATAAAATACCCGAGCGGGATTTCCATCCCCCAGAAGCAGAAGAGGTTGATCAGCGTAGGCGTCCGGGTATCCCCTGCCCCATTAAACGCCTGACTGATTACCATGCCATAGGCGAAAAAGATATATCCCAGGCAAATAATCCGCAGGCTGAGGACCCCAGCTTCAATGACTTCCGGGTCGGAAGTAAAGATCCCGATTACTTGCCGGCTCAGCGTAAAGAAAAGGATGGAAACGATCAGCAGGAACACCATATTGATCCATCCCGCTCTCCAGGTAGCTTGTTCTGCCCGGTCCGGCAAGCCGGCGCCCAAATTCTGGCCAACGAGCGTTGCTGCGGCATTGGATAGCCCCCACGAGGGAAGGATCGTAAAGATGATCACCCGGATAGCCAAAACATACCCCGCCAGGGCGTCTTCGCCGGAGAACGCAATAATGCGCATGAGAAAAATCCAACTAATGGAGGGATGACCATTTGCCCTGCGCCGGTGGCGCCCACCTTGCCCAAGCGCCGGATGATGTCCCAATCCAGCTTCATATGCGGCCGTTTGAGATGGATCATGCCTTTTTACCGATCAATAAATGGTAGAGCTGGTAAAGCACGCCAATTCCACGGCCCGTGCAAGTGGCTACCGCAGCTCCGGTTACGCCTAGTTCAGGAAACGGCCCAAGCCCAAAAATCAGAAGCGGATCCAGGAGGATGTTCAGCCCGTTGGCGATCCATAGGGTACGCATGGCGATCACCGCATCTCCGGCGCCACGGAATATCCCATTAAATAAAAAAAGAAACACAATGACGATATTCGACCCGAACATGATCCGGGTATAGCCTACCCCCTCTTCAATAACCTCCGGGGTGGCGCCCATCAGCCGCAGAATATCCTCCGCCAGCAAAAAACCGCTTACCCCAAGCGCTATTCCAAGCCCCAGTCCGATCCATATCGCCTGTACGGCCGCATGGGAAGCCTTGTCGGGCTGTTTTTCGCCTATCCGCCGGGCGATCATGGCGGTTGCTGCCATGCTTAACCCCATCGCCGCAGAATAGATGATCGTTAATACGCCCTCCGTCAACCCAACCGCGTCTACAGCCTTCATGCTGATCTTGGAGACAAAGTAAATGTCCACTATGGCAAATAAGGCCTCCATGACCATTTCCAGCACCATCGGAATGGAAAGCAAGACGAGTGCCCGATTGAGCCGTTCTTTGGTGAAATCTTTCTCCCCCGAGGAGAGGGCCTCTCTGAGGAGCTGAAGGAACTTGCGCATAACCAATATTTACCTGAACTCAAGGTCAGAAAGAAAGAAAACCGTTCCATAAAACGCCGATTTTTTCCCTTCTTTACCCAAGTTTTGTATTTTTAGTACCGTTGGGAATAGCCCGTTCGCGAGAGGAACCGTTCCAAACCTAAACAAATGTTTCGAACTACCGCCGCCTCCTTTCGTTTCTTTTTCATAAATAATCCGCTTCTCAAACCTAATATTGATCTATGCGAATCCGACCTACCCTCCTTGCTCTTTTCGCCACTTTTTCCCTGGTTCAGGCAGGCGCCCAGCAGGCCAACCTGAAAAAATTGCAACAGGCCGACGTCGCCTCCTGGAAACAAATCCAGCGCCCGGCGATCGCCAATTCTGGCCGATGGGTGGCCTACACGCTTCAACCCAATGAAGGCGACCCCTCCCTTCATGCGTTTGACGAAGACCAAAACAAAACCTGGGATTTTCCCCGGGCCGACCGGCATGCCTTCAGCTCCGATAGCCGTTTCCTGGTTTTTATGATCAAACCCCATCGGGACACCCTGATGGCCATGCGCCGCCACAAGGCCAAAAAGGAAGACCTCCCCGTAGATACCCTGGGTATTTTCGATCTTGGAACCCGGACGCTGACCAAAATCGCGAACGTGCAATCGTTCCAGATTCCCTCTAAATGGCCCGGATTACTGGCTTATCACCTCGAACCCGGCAAATCGGTTCCCAGAGATACCACGTCCAAATCAAAAAAGAAAGAGAGCGCCGACGCGGGGAGCCGCCTGGTATTACTGAATTTGAATACCCAGGCAGAAACCGCCATCCCCTTCGTTAAAAGTTTTGCCCTGGCAGAAGAAGCCCCCAAGGTCTTGCTCACAACCACCGGCGACGATGCCCAAACCGCCCCGGGCGTATATGTATTCGATCCCACTACCTCTGCGTTGCGGCCCGTATTCCGGGGCAAAGGCAATTTCAAACAATTAAGCCTGAACAAGATGGGCAGTCAGGCCGCTTTTATCGCCGATCTCGACACCACAAAGATTCAGGTACGCCCCTGGGGATTATACCACTGGAAAGGCGGCGCGGATACCGCCAAGCTGGCCGTTGCTCCGGGCAGCGCGTTTCTCCCTAACGATTGGACGCTAAGCGAAAACGCCAGCCTGGACTTTTCCAAAGACGGATCCAAATTGTTTTTCGGCATTGCTCCCACGCCGGTGCTCAAAGATACCAGTATGCTCGAAGAGGAAATCGTTCAGGTGGAAGTCTGGAACTACCAGGATTCCCGGATCTTTCCCCAGCAAAAAGTACAGCTGAACCAGGACCGCCGAAAATCGTATGCCTGCGTTCTGCATACGGCTACCGGTAAAGCAGTGCAATTGGGCTCGCTTGACTTGCCCGATGTGCAACGCGGAAAAGAAGGAGATGCCGGGGTTGTCGTAGCATCCACCAGCAAGCCCTATGCTATGCGTAGCACCTGGGAGGGCGGCGGCGCCCGCGACGTGTTCCTCGTCGATGTCCTTACCGGAAAAGGAAGCCTGGTGGAGAAAGAACTCAATGGATTCCCCCAGTTTTCTCCGGAAGGAAAATACCTCTACTGGTACAGCAGCCCCGACACGGCCTGGTTTGCCTACGATATGACGCAAAAGAAAAAGCTCCAACTGACCAGCAACAAAATCGGGACCTTTTACGACGAGCTGAACGACGTTCCAGACGATCCCAGCCCGCATGGCGTTGCCGGATGGACCACCAACGACGATTTTCTTATGGTCTATGACCGCTACGATATCTGGCTAATTGACCCAACCGGCCGCCTCAAACCTTCCAACCTGACGAACAGCCGCAAATCGGGGCTAAGCCTGCGCTACATCAAAACCGACCCGGAAGAACGGGCGATTGAAGAGGTAAAGCCTCTACTCCTCCATTTTACCAACGAACAGACGCTGGAGGAAGGCTACCTGTGGTTCGACATCCACGCGGGAAGCAAACGGATCGTCCAGCAAGGCGCCTATGATTACGGAATGCAGGTGCTCAAGGCCAAACAGGCAACGAAGTGGGCGTTCACCCGGGGCAATTACCAAACCTTCCCCGATCTGCACCTGAGCGACAACCTCACGGACGCCCGCCGGATCAGCAACGCCAACCCCCAGCAAGCCGAGTTTGGCTGGGGCAGTATCGAACTCCACGAATGGACCTCCCTGGATGGACAAAAGCTGCGCGGGCTGCTCGTCAAACCCGCCGGTTTCGACCCTGCGAAGAAATACCCCATGATCGTCAACTTCTACGAGCGGAGCTCCGAAGGGTTGCATGCCCACCGCGCTCCGGAGTGGAACCGCTCCCAAATCAACTATACCTACTACGCCAGCCGGGGATATCTGGTTTTCAACCCTGATATTCCCTATAAAGAGGGGTATCCCGGGGAGAGTGCGTTCAATTCCCTCCTGGCCGGTGTTACCTCCCTGATAGACAAGGGGTTTGTAGACCAGGAAAACGTCGCGCTCCAGGGGCATAGCTGGGGCGGTTACCAGATCGCCTACCTCTTAACCCGGACCAACCTGTTCAAATGCGCCGAATCGGGAGCGCCAGTGGTCAATATGATTTCCGCCTACGGGGGCGTGCGTTGGGAAAGCGGCATGAGCCGGATGTTCCAGTACGAAAAAACCCAAAGCCGGATCGGCGCTCCCCTTTGGGATAAGCCTCTGCGCTATATCGAAAACTCGCCGATCTTTTTTGCCGACAAGATCAACACCCCTGTTCTCATCCTGCACAACGACGCCGACGGCGCCGTGCCCTGGTACCAGGGGATCGAGTTCTATATGGCTATGCGCCGCCTGAGTAAACCCGCCTGGATGCTCAACTACAACGGCGAACCGCACTGGCCGGTCAAGCTTCAAAACCGGAAAGACTTCCAGCTCCGCATGGAGCAGTTTTCGACTATTACCTTCAGGGCGCTCCTATGCCTAAATGGATGCGCGACGGGGTGCCGGCTATCGAACAAGGTATCCGCCAGGGATATGAGCTGATTGAGGAAAAGTAACGACAGGTACTCGGGGCTGTCTCACAAGACGGTTTTTGCCCCCGGCATGAAATTTTATGTTCTTTTTTCAATTCTAATAAAAAATTGCTCTGCAATTTTTATTAATGAAAAAGAAAATATTTTATTGCTGCCTTGGGCAAAAACCGTCTTTTGAGACAGCCCCCCTTCTCTCACGTCTTCGGTATATGTACAACTGTACCGTATTATATACATTCGAATACACGATGTAAAACACCGGCCCCAGCGCAGCAATGGGGTTGACATACGTCAGCGCTACCCAAAGGCCGAACATGGTGTTTTTTCTCCCAAGAGCTAAACCGCTCTCGATGCCGTACGCTTTTCCCCCGATGAGGTACTGGCCGACAAGAAAATAAAGCGTTCCGCAAATAATCGTGACTGCTGCTATCAGGACCAGGGTTTGAAGACTCTCGTGCGACCGGTATTGCAGATAGTTACTGGCGTCGGCCCCAGCGGTGAAAATGTTAAACAAAAAGAGAACGAAAGGAACCTGGTGCGTGCGGTTGATCCAGGGAATCAGAAAAGAAGCCCCGTTGCGAATCAGCCAGGCGATGAGCAAAGGGATGAAAACGGTCACCGTTACCGGACCGAGAATGTCAAAAACGGCTATTTTCTCCTCCACCGGCAACAGCAAAGGAAGTATTAGCGGCAAAGTAAGGGCAATCAGCGGGCTGGTCAGCAACACCGATACCGTGACAAATTCTATTTTTCTTCGGAACAACCCGGCAATCACGGGCGCTACCGCCGCTGTAGGGGCCATCCCCGTCACGAACGCGGTAATCGCGCCCTGGGGGCTGAACGGCAGGATCAGAAAGTAAAACAGCACGGGCATACCAACCTTAGCCAACGCTATCCAAAGGTGCAAACGGGTGACCATGCGGGCGTGCAAGGGCACGTTCAGAAAGTTGTAAAACAACATGATCATCAAAAAAGGGCGGATGAGAAAGGTTCCCTCATGCGCCTGGGGGAACAACGCCCCCAAAATCAGAGCCAGAAAGATGCCGATTGCCTCCAACGTATCTATTGCACCCGGGATTAATCATTCAGAATCCCATCCAGGAAGTGGACGTATCCCTCTTTGGTTTTAACCGACTTGACGACCTTTGCGCCACCTAACTGGAGGCCGTTTGCGGTGCTGACCGATACCGCTTTCCCATTCAGGGCAGGGGCGGTAGTCTGTTTTGTCAGTGCTTCAGGGCTATAAGTCCCCAACAGAACATGGCTCTTCACGATAGCCGCAGCCTTTGGCGCTGTTATCCGGCGCCATCAGCGCGAGTAACTGGTCCACGCCCAATTGGGAAAAGGCCTCGTCCTGTGGTACGAGCAGAGTATATTTTTCTTTCCCCAGGACGTTAGCCAATCCACCGGCGCCTTCAATCAGACGGAGAAAGGAGGTGGCGTTGGTTTGCAGTTGGACTGCCTCCAGAAAATTATTGGCTGCCGGTAATTTGGCGCCGCTGGAACAATGCGGTAAACTCAGGGCTCCGGCAATGAACGTAAATCCAAGGAACAATAACGTGCGGATTTTCATATCAACAGCTTTTTCGTCAAATTTCCACAAACATACATATTCACCGCGAATTTGAAAGGAGAACCTACCGGACCTAAATAGGGCAAAAAAAAACTGTCGCCCCGAAAAACACCGAGCGACAGATCTGCCGGTCATTGAACACGATTGCTCAAGAAGATAGGATCTAACCGGCTACAACTTGATTGAACACCCAATTGACCATGGTTAGCAGAAACGCTCTTATCGAGCTGTTTCTGGTATCAAAGTAACGACCTCGCAGCTGGAAAAAAATTGACTTTTATCATTGATTCCGCTGATTTTTGTCACAAAATGTGCTTTGATCAAAATCAGTTTTTCAACTGACCCCCATCATCATTTTGGAGGCTTTTTTCCCAGAATATTGGGAACATATTAATACGGCAAGGAATGGGCCTTCAAGACATTAGAAAAGATATTAAAGTGTTGGGTGTAGGAACAGCAAAAGATCGGGCGCTGCTGATTTCCGTGTGGGCGGCCGCCAGAGAGTTGGGGCTGCCAGTCAACATCATCTTGGTCTCCAGCCTGGAGCGCATTCTGGAATCCGGCGTTGGCGCTATTCCTGCTTTAGTTTTTGAGAACCGGGTAGTATGCGAGGGCCGGCTACCTGCCGTTACCGAGATCATTGATTTGCTGCGGCAGAACTATCCGATCCACGTCTGATCTGCCCATAAACGCAGGGCAATGATACATCAGATTCTTTTTCCAACCGATTTTTCTAAAACGGCAGATCACGCGTTTCCCGCTGCCCTGGAACTGGCTTCTCGTTTTGGAGCTGAACTCACTACGGTGCATGCGTTTTTGGAACCATTCGTTCCCAAAGGGTACATGACCCGCACCCTCAAGGAAATGGTCGATCAGGCGGACTTTGAAGAGTTCGAGCTGTACCGGGATCAGCTTCCCAAACTCCACGAAATAGCCAACGCGCTGGGGAAAGGGGACATCCCCATCCGCCATGCCTTTTTTCCCGGGAAGGATATTATCCGCCAGTTGCTGACCGCTGCGGAAAAAGAAAAGAGCGACCTGATCGTCATGGGTACCACAGGAGCCCGAGGCGTTGAAGAATTTTTCCAGGGAACAGTCGCCTCGGAAGTGATGGAGCATGCGCCTTGCCCGGTCTTGATTATTCCGGAGGCTGCTTCCCGATATCCTGTATTTAAACGGATTGCTTTTGCCTGCGGATTGGAACCCTCTGAAGAAGGGGCTCTGTCCTGGCTCAAGCATTTCGCGAACCTCCTGCAAGCAGAAATTATCCGGATCAATCTCCCGGGGGTAGATGAAACGGATTTCGAGATTTACCAGACCGCATGCGTGGAAGAAGCAGCCGAAACCTCCTTTGTTTTTTGCGATTGCTGGAAAAGCGACGAGTCCATAGCTGCCTTTTTGGAAAGCAGGGAGATCGATTTGCTGGCTTTGGCCACCCACAAGACGTCCTTTATCCAGGAGCTATTCCGGCAGAATGTGGAAAAACAAATTGCCCGCCATCTTCCCTATCCCATTTTAGGCATTCCGGGCCGGAAATCTTAAACATATTTCATCATCTCGATGTATTCCCCATCGAGCGTCAGGTAATGTTTCATCAAATCGGCGGTCATACACGAGTGAATGGGCAAAAAGCCGAGAATATCGCCGGGCTTAACGCGGGCCGCGAATTCGGGGGTAGCGTGGACGATGCCGTGTTCCTGGGAAAGCGATTTGAGGTAAGCCGGTTGCCCTTTGGGTAAGGCCCAGCCTGCGCTGGTCCACTCCACCATCCACCCATAGTTTTCCTGTCCTTCTTCCTCCTTCAAGCGGTCTTTGGAAAAATGAATGCCGCCACCGTATACAACGATTTCGCCGCGGTTCGAATGCGTTGCTACCACCGGGCAGGCCATTGCGACAGCAACATCTTCTACCCGGCAAGCGCCAATCCCTACCTGCATGACGTCGAAGAACACGAAATTGCCGGGGCGTATCTCATCGATGCCCTCAAACCCTTCCGCCAAGCTACAGCCCGGCGTATCCCCGATCGAGATCAGGGCATTGGGGAATACCCCGGCATACCTGGCTTTCAACTCCCTTAATACCGGGAGATATTCATCGTGAACAGCCTGAACAGCTTCCCTGCCCCGGGCTTTGTACGTGTGCCCGGCATGAGCGAGAAAGCCGGCAAACCGGATGGTTTTGGAAGCGGCGATCCGCTCCAGAATCCGGTTGATGGAATCGGCGTCGAAGGGGTCAATGCCGGTGCGGTGGGTACCTACATCGATCTTGATAAACACTTCGATCGGGTGGCGCAGGTGGCGATCCAGGAATTGAACGGTTTCGTGGTGTTCGACGAGCAGGTTGAGTTGAATGTAAGCAGCCAGCCGGTTGATCAGGTCCATCTCCCGGATATTTACCGGAAAGGCCACGGTGATATCCAGCCAATGATCGTTAGCGAAATATTCCGCCATGCGCATGGAAGAAACCGTGATCTTGTCTACCCCCGCCTGGCGAAACCACCGGCCAATATTGCTGGACTGGTGGGTTTTGAAATGGGGGCGGAAAATCAGGCGGTTTTGTTCGGCTTTGTCCGCCATACGGCGAATATTGGCCAGACACTTGTTGCGATCCAACAAAAGCGTTGGAACATGGACTTTAGGCTTCATCATCGTTTGTCAATTTCAATCACCATACCAACCGTATTCCGTCCTTCTTCTTTCAGGCTGGCGGAGAAGGCAATCGTCTCTCCGTCCACGAAAGTGGTATTCCGGATGCGCTGTTGCTCCAGGGCATCTTTTAGCTTGTCGGCATAGGTGTTTTTCTTACTGGCATTCATCCGGGCATTCAACTGGTACACATCCAGTTCCTCCTTGCTCACTACGATAGCGATATAGTCGCGGTTGCCCACCTTGTCCGGGGTCATGTGGTAGTCTTTGGGAAACAAGCGGGTTCCGGTGATGCCGCAGTAAGGCGAATGTTTGGCCGTGTAAGGGAAAAGAACGTAGCTGGATCCGTTGGTTTCTTGTCCCAGTACGTAGGTGTAGCATTCGATCGAGTTGGTGATCAGGACTTTGAATTTGTCTCCAATATTCAAGGGGCTGGACGTCCGGAATAGGATATCCGCCTGTTGCTTCAGGGGAATCAGGGATTCGGAGACCATATCAAACAAGCCAAACTTGACGGCCATTTTGTCGGAAGCGAACTTCTGGTCGCCTGCTGCACCCATGGGCGCGACGCCATAGGCCTCCTTGACGAAGTGTTCGAAGTCGTCGTACCGGATCCAGCAGAAGCCGCGGTCGCCCCATTCCTGTCCCCAACTGTTCATGATCTGAAAAGCGCCTCCCTGGAGGTCGTCGTCATACCCGATCACGCACATCGCGTGACCGCCGAAGCCGCCCATGCCGTAGTCGCGGCTGGTCGGTTCCCATACCTTCTGCCCGAGCATGCGGCTCATGAACGTTCCGCCCACCATGGCGCCGATGACCACTGGTGCGCCCTGAGACAGGTTTTGTTTGATGGCCATGATGTCGGGCTTATAATTGTTGGCGCCCACCGTCAGCCGGTTGTACCCTTTGATCCGGTGCGCCTGACCGCTGGCAATATCGGTACGATTAGGATAGTTGGCGCAGGTGCGGTCGTCGTAGCCAAACTCCCGGAACGGCAATGCCCCATTTTGCTGCATGGTCCGCATCGCTTCCAACATATAGGCGCCTTCGCAGTTTTCCAGGTGAATCTGGTTATAGAGATACGCCGGGCTGAAGGCGACCTCATTTGGGTTTTTTCCGGATGCCCGGGATTCCAGGATGGTCCGCGCGGCATAGGCGCTGGCCCAGCCTACGCAGGAACCTTGACCGCCTTGATGGAGGGGAGTCGGCGCGTATTGCTGCAAACTCATCCGGCGCGGCAACGAATTCATGCCGGATACCCCATAGGCCAGCGGCTCAAATACCTGCGCTTTATCAAAGCGCTCCTCGCTCAAGGAAGCGCCCAGCGAAAAAGAAGGAATATCTACCCCGGATTCCTCCGGTTCCAACGGCCCGCTGAACATTTGCTGCCCGCCTAAAAAGAAATACCAGACCGCCCCGACGATCAGGATGGGAATCAGCAACTTGGGTTTCCGAAAGACAAAAAACAGCACCAGAGGAAGCCATTTCAGCAAATTGCCGCCTCCGCCAGGCCCTGAAGGCTGGGGGCGTTGATCCTTGGGATCGTCTTGTTCCATTCTGATCGGCATGGCAAAAGGATTTTGTTGTTCGCCCGTAAAAATAAGGATTGAAACGGATTTGTACGGAATGATCAGACCCTGCCGACAAAAAAACAAACCGGAGCGAAACCCGCCTACCCAAATTCCGTATATTCCCCATGACCCAAAAAAAGAAGCGCTAACTTTTTCCTTGTTTAAGGAATAACGCTATCTTTACAGTTCAAGGACGCACCCCCCCGGGTTGCATTCTCCTGTCCTGACGGGCTTTCCAAACAGAGCATTGAGCGTATACTTTCTCTATTTCTTTGACTGCAAGCTATTTGCTATGGAGTATACCTTTACTATGCCTAATCCTTTGAACACTAGAAACACTATGCAACAGGCAGAAAAAAAAATTCAGCGGGCCCTTGATGTGCTCAGCGTGCTTCAGCGCCCACAAACGTTATCCATTCTTTCCTACCTTCAGGAGCATGGAAGTTCCGCGTTCATCGACGTGATGGTCCATTTTCCGGAAATGGACGTCGAAGATGAATTGGAGCGAATGAGCGCTGCGGGGCTCATCTATTCGGAAAACCAATACTATACGACCCATTACCGGATCAATCGGGAAAAGCTCCTCCGGGTATACCGCCTGGCCAAAGCCTTGCCCGAAAGCGCGCCGGTAAATGCGCTATGAATTGGTTTCGTTCAAGTCGTGCCCCGTGTAGTATTGTAAATCCAAATCTTTTTTGGCTTTAACGAAGTAGCTCACCTGCCCCGTGTGGTAGGAAAAATGCTCGACTACGTGCACCAACACGCTGATCCCGTTTTCCTGAAACCCTTGTATGACGTAGGTTTTCAGTAAATCCGCTTCAGTAAGTCTATCGAGGGTATGCCAAATATCGGGTTTGAGCTGGTCCAGCAGTTCGGCGAGTTGGGCTTTGGGTATGGGCCCGGTTTCCGAAAACTCCAGATCCCGGCGCCGGTGATCCGGTGCGCCGCCCAAACCGGAAACAATCCATTGCCGGGCGTTTCCGCACAGGTGCAGCACGAGGTTGCCCACGCTGTTCGAAGAGAAATTGGGCCTTGCCCATACCTCCTCCTCGGTGAGCAGATCCAGGCATTTATGCAAGCGCGGCCACGATTCGAGGAAAAGACGGCGTTTGACTTCCTCCAAAAATACCTGGGCAAAAGAGTTGGTTTCCATATAGACGGTGTTTAGACGTTAGCTGTTGGACGTTAGAGGTTGGAGGTTGTGACGTCCACCTCTAACGTCTAACAGCTAACAGCTAACGTCTATCCTCAGGTGTGCAATGCGCCGCAAACGCTGATCGTTTGTCCGGAAACGTAGGCAGACATATCCGAAGCGAGAAAAACGCACACGTCGCCCACTTCCTCTGCCTGCCCAAAGCGCTTCAGGGGGATATTGCTCAGATAGGCTTCGCGCGTTTGATCGTTCAACTGTTCGGTCATATCTGTGGCGATAAAACCGGGGGCAATGGCGTTGCACCGGATATTGCGCGACCCCATTTCCTTGGCAATGGATTTGGTGAAGCCGATGATGCCGGCCTTGGAAGCGGCGTAGTTGGCTTGCCCCGCATTGCCGGTAATGCCCACGATGGAACTCAGGTTGATAATCGATCCTCCGGTGCGCATCATCGGGCGCATCACGTGCTTGGTGAGGTTGAACACCGACTTGAGGTTCGTGTGGATCACCTTATCCCACTGCTCCTCTGTCATGCGCAGCATCAGCGTGTCCTGCGTGATACCGGCATTATTCACCAGGGTATCGATTTTGCCAAAATCCTGAATGACGGCATTAATCAAGGCTTCCGCTTCCTGGAAGGAAGCCGCGTCGGAGTGGTACGCTTTTGCCCGAATGCCCAGTTGGGTCAACGATTCGGCCAGGGCCTGCGCCTGCGCTTCCGACGAGCGGTAAGTAAAGGCGACATCCGCGCCATGCTCCGCAAACCGGCGCACAATGGCAGCCCCAATCCCCCGGGATCCACCGGTAACCAGCGCCACTTTTCCTTCGAGTAGTTTCATATCCAATGATTTTTTACACTGCGAAAGTACGCATTAGACGTTAGAGGTTAGACGTTGGGCGTTGGAAAGTTTCCAACGCCCAACGTTAACCTGCTGTTCTTTGCCTGTCCTCCCCCTGACCCCCTCCAAAGCTAAGCTTGTAGTATTTTTTCCTAAACCATGGTTTGGTGCAGTCCAGCTTCCGTTTTGCCCCCGGCCTCGGGGTTTGTTCTTTTTTTGCTCGCCCAAAAAAAGAACCAAAAAAAGGGCGCTCCTTCGCCCTACCGCTCCGTGGCAAACGCCTTCGCTTTATGGGCTTCAACCGCTTTGAACACCGGTCGTTGCGTTTATCCTGCATCCCAAGCGGTTGACCCCATAAGGCGATCCCGTTCTTCGAACGGGAACGGCGTTTCCCACGGGCTCCGGGCTGCGGAGGGCATCCGAGACAAGCCGTTAGTTATGAAAAATACGACAAGATTAGCTTCAAATGGGGACAGTACATTGCCTTGGCAATCAACCGCTAACCACTAACCACCAATCACCCCGTCTAACGTCATTTCTTCTCTTCCGGATACAGCACCGCTTTCAGTTTATTGGGGCCGGAGAATGCCAGTTTGGCGGCATCCTGCACGTCTTTGGCGGTCAGGGCGTCGAAGCGCTTTTCGTGCTCCAGGAACAATTTGGGGTCTTCGCCGTAGAACCGGATTTGCTCCAGGTTGGTGAGCCAGTACGCGTTTTGCTTCATGTTTTCCTTGTAGACTTCCCGCCACTGCTGTTTCACCTTGTCCAGGTCTTCGGGTTTGGGGCCGGTAGTCAGCAACGATTGGATTTCGGCTTGGGTAGCGTCGACCAATTTCTGGACGTTTTCCGGTCCGCAGGGAAGTTCCAGGATAATCTGGAAAAACGCATACGGATATTCCCGCATGATCCCCGAGAAACCGCCGCCATAGATTCCGCCCAATTCTTCCCGGAGTTTTTCGATGACCCGGATATTGAGGATCTCGACCAGCGCGTCGATCTTCAGTTCCATATCCGGGTTGTAGGGCGTTTCCCCAAACCAGACCAACTGGATCAAGCTCTGGGGTTCGGTTCCTTTGTAGAATTTCATTTCCCTGTCGCCCCCCAGGATGCGCAGGCCGTTGTCTTTCCATACCGGTTCTGGTCCGGCGGCTGGGAGGGCGCCGAGGTATTTGGCGATCAACGGCTTCATGGTTTCCTCGTTGAGGCTGCCGACGAAGGTAAAATGCATGCCGGCCAGATTGGTCAGGCGGTCTTTATAGATTTGGACCACCCGGTCCAGATCCACTTTTTCCACTACCTCGGGTTTGGGGAGCAACGGGGCGTTGGGATGGTTGCCGTACATAAACTTGTAGAGGGTATCGACAAAGGCGAATTGGGGATTGGCGCCCATCATAGCCCATTGGGCCGTGGTGCGTGCTTTAAACGACTGGAAGAGGGCCTCGTCTTTGCGGGGAGCAGTGGCATATAGGTAGGTCAGTTGGAGCAGGGTTTCAAAATCCTTCACGGAGGAGTTCCCCCGGAACCCACTGGTGATCCCGCCGATTGCCGGCGCCACATTAGCGGTTTTTCCGGAATTGATCTTGCGCAAATCGCTTGGGGAAAACCCGGCGACGCCCATTTCCCGCATTACGGAAAGCGCCAGCGCGGTGTTGAAGCGGTCTTCCGGACCGTAGTTATTGGCGCCGCCCTTGTGGATTCCTGCGAACTGGATTTCGTCGTTTTTGAAATCCGTCGGCTTGAGCGTCACCCGGATTCCGTTGCTCAGGGTCAATTCGGTGGTCCCCAGCACCTGGTCGCGGGTTTCCTTGACGATGGTCCCGCCGGAAGTCAGGGGTTCCATGAGGGAACTGGCGACGGCGGCTTCCTGGTAAGGTTTCAGGTCCTGCAGCAGCGCGCGGTTGAACATCGCCAGCAAGCCGGCATTATCGGGGAGTTGAACATTGCCTTTCTCCGGACCGGTCAGGTAGATAAACTTGTGCGCGTCGAGGT
Organism: Haliscomenobacter sp.; assembly: GCA_016707205.1. GTDB lineage: Bacteria > Bacteroidota > Bacteroidia > Chitinophagales > Saprospiraceae > JADJPL01. Next base: position 546,383 of record JADJHZ010000003.1, read on the forward strand.
TGAAGGATTTCGCCAATTCGTTGACTTCCTTGAGCGCAATCTGGGGCATGAAATTTTGATGGTACTTGAACTCGTTGTCGATGCCCGGGGCAGGTTCTCCTTTTAGAAACACGCGGACGAGTTCGCTGGCGTAGCCTTCGGATTCCGATTTGTCTTTTTCTTTAGCCAACCGCTCCATGGAAGCCATACGGCGCTGCTTGGCGCGGTCCAGCTCAGCCTGGGTAAAGCCGAATTTCCGCACTTGTTCTACTGCGCCAACCACGGCATTGATGGCAGGTTCCAGCCCTTCGTTTCCGATAGCGGCAAGTGCGCTAAAGTTTTCATACCCCCGGACGAATTCACCGTAGCCTGCGGAGCCAAACAGGAAAGGAGGTTTGGCGGTTTGGCGCAGGTCGTTCAGCCGGGCGTTCAGCATATCGGAGAACAAGCCCCGCAAGATGGATCGCTGGTAATCCCCCAGGGTCGTTTCCGGGGAAGCTTTCTGGGCGTCGTAGTTGATGTTCAGCACGTAGTTTGTCGCTTCCGGGTCGGTCACGACCATCGCTTCCGTGACGGCCCGCGGCGGCACGGGGGCGTATACCCGCTTGGGGGCGCCACCGGGGTTTTTGATCGGCCCGAAATGCTTTTTAACCAGCGCCAGCGCAGCGGCGGGGTCTACGTCGCCCACCACGACGACCGCCATCAGATTGGGACGGTACCAGTTTTTGTAAAAACTTTTAAACGTTTTATAGGGCGCGTTCTTCAGGATTTCTTCCTTTCCAATGGGGATGCGGTTTGCATATTGGGACCCAGCGAAAAGTGGGCCAATATACTTTTTCAGCATCCGGTCGTCGGCGCCTTTACCCAGACGGGCTTCTTCGAGCACGACGCCCCGCTCCTTATCGATCTCGGCAGGGTCGTAGGTGCAGTTGTGGGCCCAATCCTCCAGCACCTGGAATCCTTTTTCCAGGTTACCGGGCTGGTCGAGGGGGATGGGGAGCATGTACACCGTTTCGTCGAACGAGGTGTACGCATTCAAATCCGCTCCGAAGCGGACGCCCATCGACTGGAGGAAGCTCACCAGTTCGTTTTTGGGAAAGTTTTTGGTCCCGTTAAAGGCCATGTGCTCGCAGAAGTGCGCGAGGCCTTGCTGCTTATCCGTTTCCAGAATGGACCCGGCATTGACGACCAGGCGGAGTTCCACCTTTTTTTCGGGCTTGGCATTTTTACGGATGTAATAGGTCAGGCCGTTATCCAGCTTGCCGGATTGGATGTCGGGAGTTAAAGGCAGCGGGTCCGAAGGGGCCATCTGCGCTTGCAGGATGGAAGAAATGGCTGCGAAGAAGAACAAGAGAAACCGGTATTTCATCATCTTTGGAAAATTGAAGGGGTTATGGATTAGAAAAAAGATGTCGATTAGAAAAATACAAATACCGTTCAAATCCGAAGATAAAAAAGGAGCAAGTTGCCCGATAATCTCGACCAACGCCCTTTTTCCCCCGGTAAAAGCAGAATGCCCTGGGCCTTAATCCCGGCGCCCCAGGATGCGCCGACGGTTCCTCAAACCACTTATTTGGATTCCCTTTTGCCTACGCCGGCCCATTGGGTTAATCCCGGGGTATAAGAAGCGCGGTAATTTGGTCAACATTCTTTAGTTTCGGGAAGTTAAAGGGAAAAGCCCTTCATCAAAAATCGGATTCATGCTGTTCGAAAATCCTCCTGTTCCGTTGGATCAGCTTCCTGCGCTCGACCCGGCGATCGGCCAGACGCTGGCGCCACAGACGCTGCGCGTGCGCCTGATTGGCAACGCGATCTTCTGGATCGTTCTTTTGGTTGTACAAACGATCAGTTGGGCGGTCGCGTTCAAGGGAGGGCATTGGGCGTGGTATCCCCTGGCGCTTCTGGCCTGGGCCTGCCTTTGGTTGCTTTCCCGCTGGCTGACCAAAAAGCGGTTTCAAAGAGAGCGCTTTGCCCTTCGCGAACGGGATCTTACCCACTGGAAAGGCTTTTGGTGGCGAAAAGAGCGGACGGTCCCTTTTGTGCGGGTACAACACGTGGCGGTGGAGCAAGGCCCTATCCAAAAGCGGTTTGGGATATGCAGCCTGCAGGTGCACACCGCCAGCAGCGAAGGAGATATTGCGCTTGAAGGACTTTCGCTGGAGGATGCCGAACGCGTAAAAGCGTTTATTACCCTAAAAACGGACGCCGATGAGCCTGCTTGACCGTCCGGATGCCCACGAATTCCAGCACGCCACCCGGCAGTCGGCGGCAGCACTGCTCCTGGTTTTTGCCCAGCTTTTCCTGAATTTCATCAAGCAATACTGGGCCTTTTTTCTGGTCATCCTCTTTCGCCCCGCGTCCAACCGCGCTTCCTTTTTTGGCTGGGTGACGCTGGCCCTGGCAGTCATTGTCCTCGTACGGTCGCTGATCGCTTTTTTCACCACCTCTTTCCGCATTGAAGGCGGCGAACTCATCCTGGAAAGCGGGCTTCTGAGCCGAAGGAAGCTGAGTATTCCACTGGAACGGATACAAACCGTGACGTTCCAGCAAACGTTTCTGCACCGGCTCTTCCGGGCGGTAAAGATCGAGATCGACACCAGCGGAGCGCAGCAAAAAGAATTTTCGCTTACGGCCCTGAGTATGGAAAAAGCCCAGAGGCTGAGAGCCTACCTCATGGCGCATCGTAAAGAAGGGGAGGCCGCGCAAGCCGCGCAGGCTGATTCCCACCCAGAAGGGCAGGTTCTGCTTCGACTGGACCTGGACGACCTGCTGAAGGTAGGTATCACCCAAAACCACCTGCGAACGACCGGCATTCTGCTCGGATTAGGCTTAGGTCTGTTTTCCGAACTCTCCCAAACCCTGGGCAAAACCTTCACGAACTCGCTCAAGGAGCAGTGGGGGTATATCTATGGGCATTGGACCATGCTCCTCCTCGTATTTACCGTTGCCCTGATTCTGCTTTCCTTTCTGGTCACCCTCCTGCGCACGGTGGCCCGCTACTACGGACTGGAATTTGTTCAATCGGGGCAAGGGTTCCGGCTGAGTGCCGGATTGTTCACCCGGCACGAACAATCCATCAGCCTTCCTAAAGTTCAAATGGTGAAGTGGAGCGCCAACCCGTTGCAGCGAAAGCTGGGCTACTATGTGCTGCAAATCTACCAGGGCGGAGGCCTGCTGGCGGCGGCGGCGGCTTCTCTAAAGGCGCCGGGATGTAAAGCAGCGCAGGTTTCGGCGGTGCTGGAGGGGTGTTTTCCGCAGCTCAATACCCAACCCTGGGATACGCACGCCATCAGTCCCTATTATGCCCAAAGGCGGTTCCTCTTTCTGGGGCTGGTTCCCGGGTTGGTCCTGGCTGCTGCCGCCCTGCTCCGGGGAAGCGTCAACCCCTTGATCTTTGCCGCGATCTGGGTCCCGCTGACGTATTACTGGCAGCGTCAATTGCAGAAATCCTGGTCCGTTCAGGTCAATCCTACCGGCATCCAGATGGCATACGGCTTTTTTACCCGTTATTACCGGCAATCCCCCTGGGAGAAAATCCAGGCCCTGACGATCAACCAATCCCCTTTCCAGCAGGGTAAAGGCCTTTGCGATGTAGAATTGCACACCGCCTCATCTACCCTGGAGATCCCTTATGTGCCTTTGGCTCTGGCGTATCGAGGCCGGGGGCAAAAACGGCAGGGGGAGGCGTTGAGGACGTTTAGGCGTTGAGGCATTTAGGCTTGGGGGCGCCTTAGTTCAATAGCGCTTGGCAAGGTATCGGACGGCGCTGGCAAAAAACAGATTTCATGCGAACATAATAAACGATGTTCTTGGCCGGACGCAGGCAATACTGCATCTTAGCTGGAAAAATGAACGGCTTGCTGACCAATTCCAAATCCCTTTTGCCTGGCTGCCAGTGGCTCAGCCTCTGCGCCGTGTTGATCCTTGCCCCCGGTTGCCGGAAAGCCGGCGGCGACCCAGGAAAGCCGTTGCAAAAACAAGACGTTTTCACGGTCGTGGACATGCGGGGAGTCGAGGTGACGGTTCCCGGTAAAATCCGGCGGGTAGTTTCCATCGACGATGGCTTTACCGCCAGCGTGATGGCATGTCTGGGGGAAATCGATAAAATGGCCGGTTTGGGGTCTAGCTGCATCCAGCGCAATTTCAACTACGAATTTGAAACGATCTCCGGACAGAAATACGCCTACGAAAACGGTCAGAACCCGGTCAGCGTCCTGTATCCTTTTTTGCGGGAACTGCCTCTGGTTGCCGCTTCCAATGCCGCGCTCAATTATGAAATGCTGGCCCGGTTGGACCCCGACGTGGTGATTTTGCGCGCCGGCTCCTGCACCTTCGGATGCCTGGAAGAGGAAAAAACCGCCCAAGCGCTCCAGCGCATGGGATCGCTGGGCATTCCGGTAATCGTACTCAACAGCCCTACTTGCTTTACAACGCACAAGCTGGAACGAATTTCAGAAGAAATCCGGTTATTGGGGCAGCTTTTTGGCAAAGCGGAGCAGGCAGGGAAACTCGCGCGGATGCTGGAAGAAAAAGCGCGGGAGGTGCAACAACAAACCACGGGGCTGACTGGGAAAGAGCGGCCTCGGGTCCTGCTGCTCGGTTTATCCCCCAAGGCCCGGTCGGGTGGGGCTGCGGCAAGCACCAAAGGGACCGACGCTATAGAATCGTATTTCATCGAAGCCTATGCCCATGCCCGCAATGCCTACCAGGGGCCGGGCGGAAGGTCGTCCTCCCTGATATTGAGCGCCGAGCAGATCCTGACCCTCAATCCCGATGTCATTCTGCTACCCACCGCTTCCGGATATCACCCACCCCGGGAATTATACGAAGCGCCTTATTTCCAAAATCTTCAGTCGTTGAAAGCCGTTCAAAACCGCCGGGTCTATGCGCTGCCCTGGATGCCTTGTAATTGCGCCAAACGCCTGGAATACCCGATAGAGCTGCTCATCACCGCCAAAGCAGCCCACCCGGAGCTTTTTTCTACCTGGAAGGTGCACGAATGGGTGCTTGGATTTTATAAGGACCTGTATGGGGTAGACGAACCCACGGCGAAGAAACTGCGTTCGGCGCAGTGGCTGGATTGGATGGTGGAAGCCAATTTTTAATACATGGGAACACCAAGAACGCTTGACGCATGGTTTACTACCGGCTCTTTCGCCCAAAACAGAAAGGTCGTGTGGATTGTCCTGGCCGCCGGGCTGTTGTGCGCCTCCGCATTTGCCGCTTTACTAATCGGCGCCTATAAACCGGGGCTATGGGAAACGCTGGCCACTATTGCCGCCCCGCAAGGTTTTCCTCCCGGAGACGAACGAACGGTGCTCCATACCATCATTTGGGAAATCCGGCTTCCGCGCATTCTTCTGGCCATAGGCGTAGGCATCGCGCTGGCCAGTTCCGGAGCGGTGTATCAAGGTTGTTTTCGCAACCCTTTGGTGGAGCCCTATATCCTGGGGGTTTCGGCAGGAGCCGCCTTTGGGGCCGCGCTGGGGATTGTTTTTCCCAAATTCTTCCTCTCCATCCAGTTGATGGCTTTTGCAGGAGGCGCTATCGCTGTTTTTTCCGCTTACGCCCTGGCCCGGCGCAACGGAGATACGCCCGTAGTCGCGCTGGTGCTGGCCGGCGTGCTCATTGGCTCGATCGCTACCGCTCTGGTGTCCATCCTGAAATACCTGGCCAACGACGCCGCGCTGCGCGAAATCGTCTTTTGGTATATGGGCGGGTTTTATCACGTCAGTTGGTCGGATGTACGCATCGTCCTTCCCGGAGTGCTGACCGGTTTCACGTTGATCTGGGCCCTTTCCTGGAAGCTGAATGTGTTGTCGATGGGCGATGAAGAAGCCCGCGCGCTGGGCGTGCATCCGGAAAGGTACAAAGTCGTTTTGGTCGCATTAGCGACCTTCATCACGGCCTTGTCCGTTTCGGCGTGCGGCATTATCGCGTGGATCGGATTGATGATGCCGCATGCCGCGCGCATGATCCTTGGGCCCGATCACCGCTTCGTATTGCCCATGTCGGCGATTATGGGCGCCCTGTACCTGATTATCTGCGACACCCTGGCGCGCACGCTTATCCAGGCGGAAATCCCGGTGGGGATCATCACCTCGTTGCTGGGAGCGCCCTATTTGCTTTATCTGTTGCGAAACAAAGGAAAAGAGATGTTTTGAGGCAGAAGAATGGATTGTATTAAGCGCGATGGTAGTGAAAAATTACCCCTTATGCTGACCGTTGATCAACTTTGTTTTTCTTATGGCGCTCATGAAATCCTGCGCGACATCACGTTCGAGGCGGGTGAAGGGCAGCTCTGCGCTTTATTTGGGCCAAACGGGTCTGGCAAAACGACGCTGTTTAAATGTTGCCTGAACTTTTTGCAGCCCAAATCGGGAGCTATCTATTTCGGAGGAAAGCATATCCGGGAGATGAATGTGTCCGCTATGGCTAAAAGGGCGGCTTATGTTCCTCAGGAGCACAAGACCGCATTTCCGTTTACCGTTCGCGAAGTGGCTCTCATGGGCCGCTCCCCGCATATGAACGGATTCTGGGGCAGCGGGAAAGCCGACCGGGAAATAGTGATGGAGATCCTGTCCATGCTGAACATAGACCACCTCGCGTACAAAAACTACAACGCGCTGAGCGGGGGACAGCGCCAGCTTACGCTGATCGCCCGGGCCCTGGCCCAGGACACGCCCCTGATCTTTCTGGACGAGCCTACCTCCTCGCTGGACTTCAAGAACCAATTGCTGATCTGGAATCTGCTCCGGGAAATTGCAGGACAGGGGCGGACGGTGCTGGTTTGTACCCACGACCCCAATCATGTGCTGTGGTTTTGCGAGCAGGTAATCGTTTTGGGAGAAGACCGGCGTGTAGCCAGTCAGGGGCCTCCCCGGCGCGCCCTGGATCAGAACGTCCTGCGCCGCTTGTTCGGAGACGTCTGCCGGGTCGCTCAGGCAGACGGGGTGGACGTGGTCCTTCCGTCGTAGGAAGCCCCTGTGGGGTGGGTTTTGCTCCCGGCCTCGGGGGGAATGTTCTTTTTTTGCATCGCCCCAAAAAAGAACCAAAAAAAGGGCGCTCCTCCGCGAAGGGCTCCGCCTTTGGGGAGGGGAAGGCCTGGATAATGAGGAAAATCCCTTCCATATAGGCGGCATTGGAGGAGCGTATTTTGCCATCTGGCGCACGCCTCCAAGGGGGCTTAAAACTAACCCCTGGTATGAGGGATTGGAGAAGCCCGCCAAGGATAAAAAAAGGCCGGATTTGTTATACAAAATCCGGCCTCAAAAGTAAAACTAAACCCCAGTTAAGATCCTGAATATAATGCAATCTGAAAAAAAATCCAACTTTAAAATCCGTTTTTTAACAAACCTCAGAAATTTGTTGGGTTTCCGCAAATTCAGAACACGAGACTTCCCAGGTAACCGACCGGGCATCTTGTACTTCTGATGTACCCAAAATTTCCAATTTTGCGAAACCGTGGAAGGTCTAAACGAACCATATCCAGTAGCATGCTTCCAGGGAGTTATTTTCGAAAATGCGCAAGCAGAAAATCGATATATCTTTTTAATCTAATGGATTAAAAGCTGATCGATATACAAAAACAGATATAGGATTGCAATATTCAAAATCTATTGTATCTTTGTCCGAATTCCTTGTGCGCAATGCGCACTATTCCTTTCCCCCTAATTGGAAAAAGCCCTTTTCCTGGCCACTCCAGGAAGTGTTCCGGTATTTCTGCGGAGTAAGGGTCCTATCCGTGCGAGCAAACATCTTTGGATTAACTTGGAGAACTACGCCAAGGGAGTAAAATCTGATTTCCGCCATGGAGAGAAAATGGATGTTGCTTGTTGCGACCGGTTTTTGTATTGCCCTATTGCATGGACAGACCCCAGCGAAAGAACCGCTGCCATCTGCCCGGTATACTTTTTTCCACACACCCGATTTGCGCAAAAGCCCGCCATCGGCTCTGGATTCAACTCGTTGGGGCGGCGACCGCCTGCTGGTCGTAACGTTTGACCGGCTGCCGGACGCAAAAACCCGGTCGGTAGTAGCGGCTGCCGGTGTTTACCTCGGGGATTGCCTTTACTCAAATACCTTCCTGGCAAAAGTCCCGGATGGGGTGTTGCTTTCCGATTTGGGCATTATTCAGGCTGGCCGCATCCCGGCTTACCAAAAATGGACTGGCCCGCTGCCAGGCCCCTTAGCCGCTGACGCGGATTCGGGGCAAGGCGCCGCAGACGTTCTCGCCGGAGTGTTTCCAGGCTTGAACCCAGGCGCTTTGGTTCCCGTTCTTCAGGCTTTGGGCTGGAATGCCCGGTTGGATCATGGGTTCATTCGGGTTGGGCTTCCCGCAGACCAATTGCCCGCTCTGGCTGCTCAGCCCTGGGTGCTGTACCTCGAGCCCTGGCCTTCTCCGCCTCAATGGGAAGGAAACGGAAGCCGGCAGTACCACGGCGTCCCACAATACCATGCCTATCGAAATTCCGGTTTGGACGGATCAGGGGTGTCCATTTTATTTTCGGAAGATGGGTCGGTGGCCCACCCCGACCTTGCAGACCGGCTGATTGATCTCACGGGCAAAAAAGAAAGCAAGCACGCGCCTGCAAGCGTAGGCATGGCGGTGGGGAACGGAGCTATAGACCCCCTGGCAGAAGGTATTGCGCCTAAGGCTACTCCCCTGATCCGCCTGCTGGAGGGCTATGACCAGATCACGCAAGCGGCAACCTATTATTCGACGTATGGGGTGACGCTGACTTCCAACTCCTTTGGCGACGGATGTGGCGGCTTTTACAACAGCTTTGCCCGCCTGCTGGACGAGGTCAGCCTGTCCAGCCCGAAAGTTGGCCATATCTTTTCTGCGGGAAACAGCTCGATCTTTTCTTGCTCCAACACCTATTCCTGGATCGTCCAGGCAGACGGCCGGCGCTGGGGCAATATTACGGGCGGGTTGAAAACCGGTAAAAACGCCCTCGTTGTCGGGAACATCGATAGCAACGGGGCGCTGGATTTTAACAGCAGCCGGGGACCAGCCGCCGACGGCCGGATAAAACCGGATATCTGCGCCTTTGGCCAGGGAGATTGGACCCTGGCGCCCTCGGAAGGATACCAATACAGCAGCGGCTCTTCCGCCGCAGCGCCGGTGGTGGCCGGTATCGCCGCCTTGTTATACCAGCAATACCGGCAAATGCGCCAAACAGATCCGGATTTTGCCCTCATTAAGTCCCTCCTGTTGAACACCGCAAAGGATCTTGGAAGACCAGGGCCCGATTTCGAATACGGATTTGGCGCAGCAAACGCCTTCAGCGCCCTGACGGCGCTTCAAAACCAGTGGTACCTCTCCGGAAGCGTTGCGCACGGCCAAACGCAAACGCACGTACTCCCGGTCCCTGCTGGAGTGAAAACGCTAAAGGTGTTGTTGTACTGGCACGATGCGCCCGGTTCTCCCCTGGCTGCCAAAGCGCTGGTCAACGACCTGGACCTCGAAGTGACCGATGCCGCCGGCAAGCGGGTTCTTCCCCAGGTCCTTTCCTCTGCCAGCCATCCCGACAGCCTCTTGCGGCTCGCCGCTCCCGGGGCCGACCGGCTGAATAATGCGGAACAAGTAGTCCTCTCTCTTCCTTCTTCCGGAACTTATGCCATCCGGGTCAAGGGGTACGAAATCCCTCAAGGCCCTCAACCCTATTACCTCACCTATTATTTCGACCGCCAACCCCTGGAATGGGTGTTCCCTGTCCCGGGAACAACCCTCGTCCCCGGAGAAACGGTGAAACTCCGCTGGGAAGCCCCTGTATCCGATCCGAATCCGATACAGGTAGAATATTCTCTGGATAAGGGGGCTTCCTGGAAGCTGATCCGAACCCTTGCGCCGGGCGCCGGCGCCCTTGACTGGGTTGCACCGGAAGGACAGGACGGACGGCTTGCCCTGCGGCTAAAACAAAGCGCCGGTCTGGCACTTTGTGATAACCTCTCCTTGCTGGCTACGCCAAATTTTCAACTGACAAATCTGGGCGGAGAAGCCGTTGAAGTCCGCTGGAATCCCGTAAAGTGGGCCACGCGTTACGAGGTGCTCCTGCTGCGGGATTCGGGATGGCAAGTGGCCGGGGCGACCACCCAATTGGCGCTAACCCTTGGAGGATTGCCATCCGGCGCCGCGTATTGGATGACCGTGCGCGCGGCAATCCCCGAAAAAGGGCTTATGGGCCGAAGAGCCATTGCCCAAAAATATATTCATCAATCTTGCGCGGTTCAAGCCCGGCTCAAAATCAATACGGGAGCCAATCCCGCCGCTTTGCGCTGGGAGGTTAGAGATATAAAGGGGGAATTACTTGCCGTGGGAGGGCCCTACGCGCAGCAGCATCCGTTCTCCTATGCCGAACAGGAGCTTTGCCTGCCTCCCGGATGCGCCATACTGAAAATAACTACCGATAATGGAAAAACCGCCTGCTGCGCAGACAATCCAATCGCATTTCAGGTTTTCGACGCACAAGGCCGGGAGGTAGCGAGCGGCCCCTATTCAGGCGCCGGGGCCACCGCTGCGTTCTGTTTGCAGTCTGCTTCCGGGCTTGGAGTAAAAATCGTCTCCTCTAAAGCGATCTCCTGCGCCAAAAGCACAGACGGGGCGCTTCTGGCGGTAGCGGAAGGGGGTAGCGGAAAATATACGTTCCAATGGAGTTCAGGCCATAAAACGGCCGCAGCAGCCGGACTGAAAACCGGAACCTATACCGTAACGGTGTCCGACGGACATTCCGCCCGCACAGCGCAGTATTTCCTGGAAGAGCCGGCTCGGCTGACCCTTTCGTTGAGTCCGGAAGATGCGCGTTGTTACAGGGGATCCGACGGGCGAATCCAGGCGCTGCCCGAAGGCGGGACCCCCCCCTATGCCTTGAAATGGAACACTGGCAGCGCACAGGTCGCCATCGCTTCACTCCCCGCAGGAACGTATCAGGCCACCGTTACCGATAGTAAGGGCTGCATGGCCGCTTCCCCGGCAGTAATCCGGCAGCCGGACTCCTTGTCGGTAGAGGTCTTCGTCCTCCCCGACGGAAAAAGCCTCCAGGCTAATGGAAAAGGAGGAACGGCCCCTTATCAATTTAGCTGGCCGGGAGGACAAACCGGACAGGTTGCCGGCGGTCTTTCCCCGGGCTTATACCGGGTGACGGCGACCGACGCCCATGGCTGCAGCGCGTTTGCCGAAGCGGTTCTGCCGGGTCCATCGACTTTGGCTTACTGCCCATTAGCAGGAGTTAATACGCAGTTCGAATGGATTGCTTCCGTTGGCATTGGAAATTTCAAATCGGTTTCGGGCAACAACCAGGGGTATGCGTATTTCCCTTCCTTGCCGGTAAACGGGACGGGAGGAAAATCTGCCCCCATTCTGCTGGAAGGCGGGTTTAAAAGACAAGCGTATCCGGAAAACTGGTTTATTTGGGCCGACCTCAACCTGGATGGAGATTTCTCCGATCCCGGCGAGCTGTTGTTTAGCCTGGAAAAAGCCGCCAAAGCCGAAGGAACTTTATTATGGCCCAAAGTAACCGCGAAGGTGACTACGCGCCTCCGGGTAGCGATGAAATACAACCTGCACGCTGATCCTTGCGGTGCCTTTGCGTATGGAGAGGTGGAGGATTACCCGTTGGTTCTTTCCCCGGAAGATCCTTTTCTGGACAAGTCCGCAGTCTTGCCTCCCGGAACCTTATCCCGGGAAACCGAAGACGGCCTTATTTATCCAAATCCGGCCAGCGACCTGATCCAGGTACTATGGACCTCAGAAAAAGAAGGGATGCAGCAACTGATCGTAACGGACCTGTATGGGAAACCGGTGCGAACGCTCCCGGTTTGGGTTAGTCGAGGCGCCAATGCACTGGAGATCCCGGTTGCCGAATGGCCGTCTGGCGTCTACTGGGTAAAGGCGGGAGGAAAAACGCGCGCGTTCGTCAAGAAATAGACAAAAGCCTGCTACCACCACACTACTGGACATTTTCATTTTCGTGGCGCCTAGACCTTCCAGGTTTGCGAAACCTGGAAGGTCTCGTTCCCAAAACGTCCAGTAGTATGGCCCCCTACACGACCACTTCAAACTCCAGCTCATCTGCCGGCGTGGAATGAAGTTGCCAATACAGGTCGGCGATCCGGTCGGGGTGATGGGTAGGGCTATCTTTGCTTACGAAGCCCGCCACGGTAATCGTTGCCACTCTGATCCCCGTTCCGGTCAGGCTGTCGTGGAGTTGGGCGGCCAGGCTCCGAAGGCCGGATTTGCCAATAGCCAGAGAGCCAAGACCGGGGTTGGGGTGAAGCGCCAATCCGCCTCCGGTAAGAAGAATAGTCCCCTGGTTGCGGGCTTTCATGGCCGGCAACGCCATTTTTACCGCTTCCAGCGCCCCCCCGACGTTGGTCAGGAGGTCTTCCGAAATCGATTCCGCCGTTTCGTCCAGTATGTGGAGGGTTTTGAACTTGGAGGCATTGTACACCAGCACGTCCGGATGCCCCATGTCCCGGGTCATTTTATCCATGGCAGCCCGCAATTCGCCTGGTTTGCCGGCATCGGCCAGGTAATACCGGGAATAGATCAACTGCTTTTCCAAAAGTTCGTGAAACAGGCTTAAGCCGCCCTTCGTTGCGGGAAAACATAGCCACTGCGTACCCCTCCTTGGCAAAGCGCTCGGCGACGGAATAACTGATTCCAGGTCCCATGCCAATGATTGCGATCAGTTTGTTGTCCATTCGCGATTTAAACCGTTTGATGAGCGAAATAGCGCACCAGCGCGCTAACCGTATGCGGGTGCATAAACGCACCTTCCCAAAGCAGGTTGCGCACCTGCGCGACGGGAATCCGTTCCAGGGTTACGGTTTCGCCGGCGTCGAGCTCGAGTTCGTGGGTTGATTGAGCGTCTTCGAGGAGCCAGTGGTGGATATAGCTATCCATGAACACCGGATTGGAAGCCACTTTGCCCAGATAAGTCCAATTGGAGCCGGTAAAACCGGTTTCTTCCCGCAGTTCCCGGGCCGCTCCACTGCGGTGGTCCTCTCCTGGATCGACGATGCCTCCGGGCAGTTCCAGGGTTTCCTGGCCGATTCCGAAGCGGTATTGCCGAACAAACAGCATTTCCTGCTCAGCGGTAAGGGCCACGACATTGACGGAGTCGGCAGACTCCAGGACGATCATGCGCTCGGTTTCGCCGTTGCGGGGGTTGCGCATATAATCGAACCGCGCCCGGAAGAGCTTGAGGTTGGGGCCTTCTTCCGAGCGCAGCCGAAGCCATTGGTCTGTTTGGGTCATGGTTTTTCGTCGATGATCGCGTCGTCGATTAAGTCGTTGCCGTCGTTGTCCCCATCCTCGAAGCCGTGGGTTTTGCCCTCTTTTTCAGCAGGTTTGTAGTTGGGGTCTTTGCCGATAACTGGGCTGGAAGATGCCGCCTGGTAATCGCCATCGGCAAAGCGTTTGGCTTTCTCGAAGAAGTCGTCGTGCTTGCTCAGGTCGCTGGCCTTGGCGTCTTTCAGGCTGTCGGTGAACTGCCGGGAGGTGTCCTGGGCTTTTTCCTCGAACTTATCGCCCAGGTCTTTGGCTTTCTGGATCAGTTCGTCCATCGTTCCGGGAAGGTCTTTTTCCTTGCTGCCCTCTTCGTGCGCTTTTTTGGCCGCTTCTTCGGCTTTGTGCAGGAGGTGGGACCCAAATTCTTTGGCTCTTTCCCACAGCTCCCCTCCCTTCTCGATGACTTTGCTGCCTACGGCTTCGGCGGCTTCTTTAAATTTTTCTGCAGCAACCTCGCCCGCTTCCAGGGCTTTGTGGCCGAGGTCTTCGGCAACTTGTTCCACTTTTTTCCCTGCTTCGAGGGTCGTGTCGATCACTTTTCCACCGATTTTCTGGATCGTGGACGGGTCGACCGGTTTGAGTTCGAGTTCGTCGGGGTGGTCTACGGCGGAAAAGTCGAGCGGTTTGGATGGGTCCGCTTCCGGCGCTTTTTGCGCGGGAGGAGGAGGCGCGGGTTCGGTTTCGGTTTCTTCGCCGGGGGCCTTATCGAAAAGGTCCTCGGCTTTTTCTACGGCCTTATGGACCATATCCCCTGTTTTTTCAGCGATATGCTTACCCACCTCCTGGGCTTTTTCAAAGGTGTGGTCCAGGAAAGCTTCCGTTTTTTCTTTGGCCTGGTGAAAAGCCGACTCGGAACGTTCGAGGAGTTCGGAACCTGCTTCTTTTCCCGCTTCAACCGCTTTTTCGGCTGCGTTTTTGCCGATAGCTTTGGCGCCGAACAAAAGCTTCTTCATGTCATTTAAAAATCCCATGCTGATGTATTTTTTAGGTATTCAAGGTACGGAAAATCGAGGCAAACGAAAAATTTTGAAGACCAACAATCCATCCAAGCCGCTGAATGGAATGATTTAAACAGGTTTGTCGTCTATGCCAAGGAATTTTTCCACTTCCCGTTCGATGTACAACGCCTGGTTTGCGCTGCGGAACCCCTTGACGAGGCGTTCGTCCTCGCCCTTGTGGGTTTTGTACCGGACGGCGTAGGTGATATCCGGGCGGCCGTTGGTTTTACTGGGAACGTATTCCTCCACATAGAGCTGCTGGATATCGGAAGCGATCAGTTGTCTTTTGGGGTTGAACGGAATAGGAATAGGCTGATGACGCACGTCGATGCCCTTGCGGCTCACCGTGATCAAGGTAGTATTGAGCCAAAGACCCAGGGTATAGATCAGAAAGCTGATCCCTACGATCAAGTGAAGGCTCAGAAAAAGCAGGATTTTCAGTTCCCCGGAGGAAATCGCCATGACGACAAACGGAATCAGAAAAAGATTCCAGAAGAGAGCAAACACGGTGAAAAACCCTTTACCGCCCCGGGTATTCCTCCATTTAACGTCGATGAGGAGTTCGTCCATGCCTCTGCGCACCTCGAAACCCTTGGGGAGCTCGAGTTGAACGCCATCTGCCCGAATCTGAGGCGTCGACGGCTGAACGAGTTCTGCGAAGTTGAACACATGGTTACAGGCGGAGCAAACAGCGGCCATATTTTCAATATTTATATGCTCAGCCTCAATAAGTTGACCGCAATTCGGGCAATTCAGATGTTGGGACATGCGGTGTTTTTTTTGTAAAGAAAAAACAATTGGCGCATTGAAGCAATTATAATGCTTGACCAAGACTAAAAAAACATGGAGTATACCACGCTGGGAAATTCAGGGATACGGGTAAGCAAAATTTGCCTGGGCACGATGACCTTCGGAGAACAGAACACGGAGGCCGAAGGGCACGAGCAAATGGACTATGCGCTGACCCAGGGCATAAACTTTTTTGACACCGCCGAAATGTATTCCGTTCCCGCCAGGAAGGAAACCCAGGGCAGCACCGAGCGCATTCTCGGTACGTGGTTCCGCGCCCGGAAGAACCGCGACAAGATCGTTTTGGCTACCAAGATCACCGGTCCTTCCCCTACCTTCAAATTCCTTCGCGATCCGATAAACTTTTCGGAGGCCCAGATCCGGGAAGCGTTGGAGGGTAGCCTTACCCGCCTGCAAACGGACTACGTGGACCTTTACCAGCTTCACTGGCCGGAGCGGAAGATGAATATGTTTGGCAAACGAGGCTTTGAATACGACCCGTCTGATCCCTGGACCGACAATTTCTCCGACGTGATCCGAACGATGGACGCCCTGATCCGCGAGGGCAAGATCCGGACCTGGGGCGTGTCCAACGAAAACCCCTGGGGATTGATGCGAATGCTCCACCTCGCTGATCTGCTCGGCCTGCCCCGGCCGGTCAGCATCCAAAACCCCTACAGCCTCCTGAACCGGTTGTTTGAAGTAGGGACTGGCCGAGGCCGCCATCCGGGAACAAGTCGGCCTGCTGGCGTATTCTCCCATGGCCTTTGGCGTGCTCTCCGGAAAATACGACGATCCGCAAGCGGATATTTCCGCCTCCCGCCTTACGTTGTTCACGCAATATGCCCGGTACAGCAACCCATCCTCCCGCGAAGCCGCGCGCGAATACGCCCGCATCGCCAGAGAAGCCGGGCTGCAGCCGGCCCAGATGGCGCTGGCCTTTGTCCATAGCCGGCCCTTCGTCGCATCTAATATTATTGGCGCCACGACGATGGAACAGCTAAAAGAAAATATCGAAAGTATGCACGTCGCCCTCGCTCCAGAGGTCATCCATGCCATTGAAGAGGTACATCGCCGCATCCCGGATCCCGCTCCGTAGGTTGGTGGTTGAGTGGTTAGTGGTTAGTGGTTTGGACGTGCTCGGAATAGAGTACTATCGAACCGTCTCCAGAACCTTAGCCCCAACTGGCAACCAGCAAAGGCAACTTTGAGCCGGCGCCTCAGACCAGACGCCGGTCGGGCCGAAAGTCCAGACCGAAGCGTCTGGGGGACCGGCTAATAATTCCGCGCGGAATCCGATCCCGCTAATTGCGGGATGGCGAACAAGCCTCGAACCAGGAGAATTTTGAACAGTCCCTTTTTCTTTCTAATTCCCCACTCACCCACTCACTAACCACTAACCACTATGCTTTTAAAGAACCTCCAGGCCGCCCTGGGCGAATTCCTGGTCTTCCTGAACGGTCCGAAAGCCGGAGAACGGTTGCCTTTATGGGAAGCCCAGCAGATCTTTCAATCAAACTGGAATCTGGAGGCTACCGATCTGGCTGAAATGTACGGACGCAGTCTGGAGAGCACTCAGACGCGGCGCTACTGGAGTGGGGACGATTTCCGGCCCAGGGAGGTCATGCTGGGTTTCATGCAGCAGCAGCAGGAGTTTGTCCGGCAGCTATTTGCCGATTTATTTCGGGAAGACCGCTCGGTAGAGGGCCGGTTGGGAAGGTTGGTATTCAGCTGCGACGAACTCCTTCAAGATCATCAGGAACGCCGTCCCAAAGATAAGCTTCCGGCGCACTACCACAGCGGGGATTACCGGATGGCCTTTCTTTACCTGGCATTCCGCTACCCCGACCGGTATACGCTGTACGATCAGGAAGCATTCACCCGGACGCTTCGCCGAATCGGCGCATCGGATATTCCCTCCGGACATGACCCGGAGCGGTTCGTCAAAGTAAGCCGCACGCTTTTCCAGTTCCTGTCCAAAGACGAGGCCATTCAAAGGGCGCATGCCCTTCGGCTGGCGGAAGGAAGGGATTATTCCGGGCCGAGCATGTTGCTGGTATATGATTTCATGATGGCCCTGGAAGGCGGCAGATGATTTGTTTACCAAAATTTAATTTCTGATATATCCCCGTTCTCGTTTTTGCCTGTAGTTTCGTGTTGCTTTTTCGATGATGACTTTATAAAATATTGCGTTTTGAAGCCCAAAAAGGTGCTCCTGATCCGTTTTTCTTCCATTGGGGATATTGTTCTGACAAGCCCGGTGGCGCGCTGTTTGAAGGAACAGTTGGGCGCGGAGGTTCATTTTCTGACCAAAAGGGCCTACCGCGGGATTGTAGATGCCAACCCGCATATCGACAAGGTTCACGCGTTACACGATAGCTTTCGGGAGCTTATCCGGGAATTGAGGGAGGAGAAATACGACGCCATCATCGATTTGCACCACAACCTTCGAAGCTGGAAGGTAAAGCGAGGACTTCACCAGGCGCCCGCATTTGCTTTTGACAAACTCAACCTGGAAAAATGGCTGATGGTCCGCTTTAAGATTAATCGCTTGCCCAAGGTGCATATCGTCGACCGCTACCTTGCGGCTGCAGCTCCGTTGGGCGTGGTTAATGATGGAAAAGGACTGGATTACTTTATTCCTCCCGGACAGGAGGTGGCTTTACTGGATTTATCGCATCAGTTTTCCCTGGAAAAAGAGCTGCGGGAACTCCTGCTGGAAGGGAAGTTTCTCGCATTCGTCATAGGCGCGGCGCACGCCACCAAAAGATTGCCGGTTCACAAGATCGTTTCCATTTGCAGGAAAATAAGACTTCCCGTCCTTCTACTGGGCGGATTGGAGGACCAGCAAACCGGAGAAGCCATTGTCAACGCCGCCGGACCGCACGTGCTCAACGGCTGCGGGAAATTCAGCCTCCACCAGTCGGCTTCCCTGGTGCGCCAGGCGCTTCAGGTGATCACCCACGACACGGGGCTCATGCATATTGCGGCAGCTTTCCGCAAAGAAATCATCTCGATTTGGGGCAATACCATCCCGGAGTTTGGTATGGCGCCCTATTACCCCGAGGGGATCTGGGCCAATACCTGTGTGCAGGTACCGGCATTGCCCTGCAGGCCGTGCTCGAAAATCGGATTTCAAACATGCCCAAAGGGTCATTTCCGCTGTATGGAAGGGATTGATGAAAACCAGATCGCCGCGCTTTCACACGGAGGACGGATCTAGTTCTCCCGAATTACGCAGAGCAGGATTCAGATTAGCAATCTTCCCTACACATTTCCGTTAACAAGGGGAGGGATTTTGGCAAAATATGGGAAAAACACCTATCTTTCAGGCTTAGCTAATGAACCGCTCTATCGTTATGAAAGTTTTCTCCTACCTGATTGTTTTTTGGCTTGCCGCATGGGGCTCCCTGCAGGCGCAGGATCTGCATTTCACCATGTTCAACATGTCGCCCCTGACCCTAAACCCCGCCTTCACCGGCTCCTTTGAAGGGACGGCGCGGGTTGGTGGAATTTACCGCGACCAATGGTCCAGTTTTATTAGCAAGGAATTCGTCACCCCTTCTTTCTATGTAGACGTTCCCCTTATCCGCGGCCTGCGCAAGCAGGACTGGGTAGGGGTCGGGATGATGATGTTCAACGACCAGGCGGGTACCGCCAAGCTCCAAAACGTGGGGACAATGTTCTCGGCCGCCTACCACGCAGGGCTCGGCAAGGATGGCCGCCATCTGCTGACGTTTGGCTTTCAGGGAGGCAACGTGCAGCGGCGGATCGACCTAAAATCCCAGGATATCAAGTTTGAAGATGAACTCCCTACGCAAGCCGGCGGCGGCGGTCTGGGGTTCGGAAACGGAGCCGACCGCAAACTGAACGAGAACATGTCTTACCTGGATTTCAATGCCGGTTTGATGCTGCGATCCAGGCTCGACGATAAAAACCAGTTGGAAGTGGGGCTTTCTTTCTACCACCTGACCCAGCCCAAGTACAACCTGGTCAGCTCACCCAACCAGGACGGGACCAAGCGCCCCATGCGAATGGCGCTGCATGCCAAAGTGCAGCATCGGTTCTCCGACCTCCTCTACCTGGAGCCCACACTGCTCCTGCAGAGCACCGGCGGGGCCAATGAGTTTGCCATTCAAGCCCTGGCGGGGTATAAGATCAACCCCGATTTTACACTGCGTTTTGGCCCCGGATATCGAATGGGCGACGCAGGGCAGCTGATCTTTGGAGTAGATTACCAGGATTTGCGGGTAGCAGCGAGCTACGATATCAACGTATCCTCTTTGAGCGAGGTCAGCAATTTCCAGAGAGGATTTGAAATTGCCGGGTATTACATCCTCAAGATTTACAAGAAACCGAAAATCAGTCCGGCTATCCTTTGTCCGCAGCTTTAATCCCCAGGGGAGGAGAACCTCTCTTCCTCCGGGTAATCCAAATCATTTCCTTTGCTTTTGCATAAAAACATAAAGATCCTATGAGAAGCGTGTTGTTGTCGCTCCTGTTTATAGGCGGTCTGTCTTCCTGGCTTCTGGGGCAGCCTATCGGAAAATCCTCGTATGAAACCCGCGTTGCGGTGGCTGCGGAAAAAATGGCGGAAAAAGATTACTACAACGCCGTAGTCTTATACGAGGAGGCGTTTGAAGAGCGCAAAGACGAGCGCTTGCTCCCCCTCATTGGCGAGTTGAACCTCAAACTCAGAGACTATACCAAGGCCCAACGGGCCTACGCTCAGGCGTTGCGCCGCGACAAAGACGATAAGATGACCGGCTTGCGGTATTTTTACGGCCTCTCCCTAAAATTGGGAGGCAATTACGCCGAAGCCATCCCCGAGTTCCAAAAGTTTCTGGCATCTTCCCCTTCGGATTCGCTTAAGGAATTGGCTCAGAATGAAATCGCCGGAGCGGAACTCGCCCTTACCTGGGCCAACCAAAAACCCAAAATCGAAGTGACGTCCATTGACCGGGACCTCAACTCGCCCTTTTCTGAGTATTCGCCTGCTTTCAGCCGGGGCGGGAATTTGTACTACTCGGGGTTTAACCGCCCCGATGTCATCATCGTCGAGGAGGATAACCAAGATTACCACGCCAAAATCTATTTCGCCGAGCGGGAGGAAAAAGCAGAGGCCGGATATAAAAAACCGGATTCCCTCGACCAGAAGATTAACCGCCCGGGATTCCATACCGGAAATGTCGCTTTTTCCACCGATGGCAATCGGATGTTCTTTACCCGTTCTACGCTGCAAGGCAATGAAGTAGCCGATAGTAAAATCTACTTTAGCGTTGGCGGCGACGGCGCCTGGGGCGCTCCCAACGAACTCGTGGGGGTCAACGGGGACTTTCTCGCCAAACACCCTGCCGTTGGGGAACTCTTCGGAAAGGAAGTGCTCTTCTTCTCCGCGAATATCGAAGGCGGTTATGGCGGTTTGGACCTCTACTACGCCACCTTGAAAAGCGAGGGAGTTTACGGCGATCCGATCAGCCTTGGACCTAAGATCAATACCCCCGGCGACGAAATTACTCCCTTCTTCTTTAACGGTACCCTGTATTTCAGTTCCAACGGATTGCCCGGGCTGGGAGGACAAGACATCTTTTTCTCGGCATGGAACGGATCGATGTGGAGCGAACCCAGGAATATGGGCATTGGGTTTAACTCGGCCCAGGATGACCAGTACTTTGCGCTGGATGCCGAAGGCTATCTCGGCGCCTTGACATCCAACCGTCCCGGCGGAAGGTTTGTCCGCAGCCGGACGTGCTGCGACGATATTTACGGATTTACCATCGAAAAGATCAAAGCCGATCTCGTGGTGGGTATCTTCGACGCCGGCAGAAAACCGCTTAACGGCGGTACCGTGAAGCTGACCATCTCCGAAATCCTGGGCGACGGCAGCCCCAAATCCCAGACCAACGCCAACGGCAACCGCTTTGATTTTCCACTGGAACTCGATAAGTCGTTCAAAGTCTTCGCCACCCGGGAAGGCTATTTCCCCGACAGCGCCATCGTCAGCACTGCCGGATTGGAGCAGTCCAAATCCTTTGAGCAGCGGTTTTACCTGAAACAAGTACCTCCCCCGCCTCCGGTAGAACCGGAATACGACACGATCACCATCCAGCAAGCGATCGTACTGGAAAACATCCTGTACGACTTCGACGACGACAAGATCAAACCCGAGGCGGAAAGCGATCTGACGTTGGTGTTTGACCTCATGAAACAGTATCCGGAGATGGTCATTGAACTGAGTTCGCATACCGACTACCGGGGTGTCGACGCCTATAACGAACGCCTGTCCCAACGCCGGGCCGAATCGGCCAAACGCTGGCTCGTAGCTAAAGGCGTCGAGGCGGATCGGATAGTGGCTAAAGGCTATGGGGAAAAACAACCAAAAACCATTTCCGCACGGGTTGCCCAGCAAGATTCTCTGTTTAAAGAAGGTGATCTGCTGACCCCGTCTTTTATCGACGAAATCAAAACGGAAGAGGAACGCGAGCGCGCCCACAGTATCAACCGCCGAACGGAGTTCAAAATCATCAAGGGTCCGACCTCGATCACCATTAAACGGACCAGCCTCCGCAAGCAGACCAACAAACCGGCGCCCAACCGCAACGCCAACCCCGGCGCATCGTCTGCCGGCGCCAGCAGGCCTGCTTCGGTTATCGTTATCCACGAGCTGTCTACCCTCCGGGGGCGCAAAGACCTGAAGGGCGTTCCGATCATGCAGTTCAAGGAACGCGTGATCGATTTCGGCGAGGTGAAAAAAGGAGAAAAGCGGGAGCATACGTTTGAGTTTGCCAACCTGGGCGACACCCCGCTCCAGATCGGCGTGATCTCCACCTGTGACTGCACCACGACGGAGTATTCCACCGATCCCGTTCCCCCGGGTGGGAAAGGAAAGATCCGGGTGATTTTCGACAGCACAGAGAAAGAACACGACGAGGTGATCGACGTGGATATTATCCTCGATAATACCGAACCGGATACCGGACGGCCGATCATCGAACGCCTGCAATACAAGTATACCTTGCGTTGACCTTATCCGCCATCAACTGGTTGGAAGCCGGAGCAGTGGCTGCCGGTCTGGCCTACGTGGTTCTCGCCGCCAGGGAACATATTTCCTGCTGGGCCTTTGGCATCCTGAATGCGTTATTGAGCATTTTGGTTTTTTTGCACGCCCGGTTGTATGCCGAATCCTTCTTATACCTGTACTACGTTTTTGCCGGCATATACGGCTGGATGTCCTGGAAAAAGAATCAAGCCCGGGCAGGCCAGCCCCTCGCGATTCATACCTGGACTTTAATTCGGCATGCGCAATTCCTGGTACTGGGAGCAGCCCTGTCGGCAGCTCTTGGCTGGGCTTTATCCGCGTTTACCAATGCCCAGTTTCCCTTTCTGGATTCCCATATCACCATATTCAGCTTCCTGGCAACGTATCTGGTCACCCGAAAGGTGCTGAGCAATTGGATCTATTGGGTGTTGATTGACGCCGTGTCGGCAGGGGTATATTGGGTAAGGGATCTGCGGCTTTATGCTATTTTGATGGTGACTTATACCCTGATTGCGGTTTATGGGTACCTCCATTGGAGGAAGTTATACGAAAAACAGATAAACCGGCAAACCTAATAATTTGATTTTTAGTACTTTAATATCAATAATTCAGAATTGATCCAAATAGCATTTTCTATGTCATTTGCAAAAATTGCATTTCCGTTTTCCGTTAAAAGGTTTTTATATTTGCGACGGCTAAAAAAAATCCAATGGAATCCGGGATCCGTTCCGGGAAAGCCTTCATAAAAAAGGTCCTTCGAATGAAAAAAAGTACATCGCCATTTTTCCTTACCCTATCCATGATGTTATTGGCTCAAGGCGTTTTTGCCCAGGGTTCGGGTAGCCAGGGAAGCGACCTGCTGCTATACGGCCTTCTGGCCGCTGTTGTGTTAATTTTCTTTTACCTGCTGATGCAGGTATCGGATCACATGCTGGCCATTGAGGCCCAGCGCATGGGCTTAAACCCGGATCAGCGCAAGAAAGTAGGCTTAATTCCAAGTCTGACTGCAGGGCTATTTTCCAAATCAGCCCCGGCTTATGTAGGTAAAGCCCCCTTCATTCCGCTCAAGAAAGGGTTTAATATCCTTCTGGAAGGCGCGGCAGAAAAGAAGGTGGCTACCGGAGATCAGGTGCGCACCTTTGGCCTGGAACCCGGTCAGTTTTTAGGCATGTCGCCGATCCCCAAAGTGTTGGTGGAGGAAGGCGCCAATGTGAAAGCCGGCGATTTGCTCTTTTACGATAAAAAGCGCCCGGAAATCAAATACGCTGCGCCGGTAAGCGGCGAGGTGATCGAAATCCGCCGGGGCGAGAAACGCGCCATTACGGCGATTGTCATCCTTGCCGATAAGGAAATCCAGTACCGCACGTTCGACGCGTTCGATTGGGAAAGAAGCAGCCGGGAAGATCTGGTTACTTATTTGCTGGAAGCGGGAGTATGGCCACATATCCGGCAAAGGCCTTATAATATTGTTCCCAACCCGCAAGATATTCCCCGCGATATCTTCATCAGCACCTTCGACACGGCGCCTTTGGCCCCCGATCTGGATCTGGTGGTAGAAGGCCGGGGCGAGCACTTCCAGAAAGGCCTGGATGTTCTAAGCAAACTGACCCCGGGCAAGGTAGTCCTCGGCTTGAATGCCAACGGCAAATCCTCGCCATCGCCGGTATTCACCAATGCGCAAGGGGTAGAAAAATACTGGTTCAGCGGGAAGCACCCTGCCGGTAACCCAGGAGTACAGATCCATAATATCCGGCCTATTAGTACCAAAGACCAAGTCTGGGTCCTGGGCGTTCAGGATGTCCTCACGATTGGCGCGCTTTTCGCCAGCCAAAAATACGACGCCGCGCGCGTAGTCGCTGTTGCCGGCGCAGAGTTGAACCACCCGCAGTACGTGCGCACTTACCTGGGCGCCAGCATCGCGGATCTGGTCAAGGATAATCTGAAGCACGAGCACGTGCGGGCGATTTCCGGGGACATCCTTTCCGGCAGCAAGCTCGGCATGAGCGATTTTCTCGGTTTTTATGACGACCAGCTTACGATCGTCAAAGAAGGCGACGACGTTGAATTGTTCGGCTGGCTGATCCCGCAGGAAGGAAGGCCTTCCGTTTCAGGGACCTATCCCAACGTCCTGTTCCCTTCCCGCCAATACCAGGCAAGCACCAATACCCGCGGCGAGCGCCGCGCGTTTGTGATGACCGGCCAGTATGAAGACCTTCTGCCGATGAGCATTTACCCGCAGCACGTCCTCAAAGCAGTGATTACCGGCGATTATGAGGGAATGGAAGGCCTCGGGCTCAAGGAACTGGTGGAGGAGGATGTAGCGCTGTGCGAATTCGCCTGCACCTCCAAACAGCCGTTGCAAAAGATCCTGCGCGAAGGGCTGGACCTGATGCACGCGGAAGAATAAGGAGATTAGACGTTGGACGTTGGACGTGGACGCTAGACGTTGGACGTTGGCATATTCGATTGATCAAACGAAATCAATAGCTATTCATGAAAAAAGCGTTGCTTAAATTTTTCCAGCGGATTGAACCGGATAAAAGCAAGCGATTGCTCCATACGGGCTACGAAGCCTTTTTCACCTTTGCGTTTGTGCCGGACCACGTCACCAAAGATGGGGTGCATGTGCGCGACGGCATGGACCTGAAGCGTCTGATGACTTTTGTGGTGATTTCGATGCAGCTTTGCTACTTGTTGGGCACCTACAACATCGGCCACCAGCATTTCGTGGCTTTGGGGCAGTATACCGGCTTGTTTGAGGGATTCCACCTCAAACTATCGTATGGGTTGGTGAAGCTGCTGCCGATGTGGATTGTCGCCCATGTGGTGGGTCTGGGCATTGAATTTTATTTTTCTGCCAAGCGCGGACACGGAGTTGAAGAAGGCTACCTGGTTACCGGGGCGTTGATACCGCTGATTATGCCCCCGGATCTGCCCCTTTGGATCCTTTCCTTTCAATCATCTTTGCCGTTATTATCGGCAAAGAAGGCTTTCGGAGGGACCGGGATGAACGTGGTCAATATCGCTCTGCTTGCACGGGTATTCGTGTTCTTTGCTTATCCGGCCGATATTTCCGGAGATGAGGTTTGGGTTGCCGGCCTGACCAAAGCGGCGGAAGGGGGCGTAGCCGATTATGGCTGGTTTACCCTGCACGTACTCAATCCGCTTTTTGACACCTTCGGATGGACGGGGTTCAATCCGGCAGCGGCGGTAGTGGACGGCTACACCGGCGCGACACCCCTTGCCCTGGCGGCAAAAGGCGGCTGGGACGCCGTTACGCAGGTATATACGCCTTCGCAGATGTTCTGGGGGATTATCCCCGGTTCGGTAGGCGAAACCGGCAAACCGTTCATCATCCTGGGCGCATTGATGCTCATCGCGACCGGCGTGGCCAGTTGGCGCATCATGGTCTCCATGGCGATGGGCATGGTATTTATGGGATTGGTATTCAATGCCTGGGGCTTTAACCCACTGATGGAAGTTCCCTGGTACTACCATTTCTCTATGGGCAGCTTCCTGTTTGCCATGGCCTTTATGGCAACCGATCCGGTTACGGCGGCATCTACCAACCGGGGCAAATGGATTTATGGGTTCTTTATCGGAGTAGTCGGCATGCTGGTGCGGGTTATGAACCCCGCCTACCCGGAAGGCTGGATGCTGGCTATCTTGTTCCTGAACGTCTTTGCTCCGCTGATCGACTATTTTGTCCTTCAAGGAAATATCAAAAAACGGTTGAAATATGTACAGCAATAGATATATAACGGTCTATACCGTGATCATGACGCTGATCGTGTCGGTGGTCCTGGCTTTTCTGGTAACCGGATTAAAGCCTTACCACGATTCCAGCGAGGCGGTATTCAAGAAAAAAGACATCATGGGCGCTATCGCGGATCAGATCCCATCGGATCTTAAATCGATGCCGGATGACCAGATTTTAAAGTTATTTAGTGACAACTTTGATCAGGTGGTTCTCGATGCGAATGGCCAGCAGGTGGAAGGCGCGATGGCCGATAAAGTGGATATGGCGGCGGAAGAAAAGAAACCTGAATCGGAACGCAACTACCCGTTGTTTGTTTACAAAGGGGATAAAGGCAATATTTACCTTCTTTCGGTGAGGGGCAATGGGCTCTGGGACAAGATCTGGGGGTATATTGCTATCGGGGATGACCTCAATACGATTGTGGGCGCTTCCTTCGGACACGTGGCTGAAACTCCGGGCCTTGGCGCGGAAATTAAGGACAACCCCAATTTCCCCGCCCAGTTCAGAGGGAAGAAGATCTTCCAGGAGGGCCAGTATGTCTCCGTCGCCGTAGTCAAAGGCGGGGTAAAAAATCCCGACCACCAAGTGGACGCGATTTCCGGAGCGACGATCACGTCGGTGGGCGTATCCGATATGCTTCAGAAAGGATTGAAGGCATACCTGCCTTATATTGAATCGTTAAAAACCGCAAATTAAACATAGTATCCATGGCTGACGCAAATGTAAAAGCTGCGGCTTTAGAGGAGAAAGAGCCCTTCTTTGGTAAAAAAGAACGCAAGGCCCTCTCCGACCCGCTAAACGATAACAACCCCATCACCGTTCAGGTGCTGGGGATCTGCTCGGCGCTGGCAGTAACCACGATGGTTAAACCGGCATTTATTATGGCCATATCGGTAACCTTCGTTACCGCCTTCTCTAACCTGGCCATCGCGCTATTGCGCAAAGGAATTCCCAAGCAAGTCCGGATGATTGTTCAGTTGGTCGTCATTGCCTTTCTGGTGACGGTTGTGGAACAAGTATTGAAAGCCTTTAATTACGAGATTTGGAAACAGCTCTCCGTGTTTATCGGTCTGATCATTACCAACTGCATCGTCATGGGCCGCCTGGAAGCTTACGCCATGGCCAATACGCCATGGAGGTCCTTCCTGGACGGGATTGGCAACGGGGCCGGATATGGCATTATCTTGCTTGCTGTGGCCGTAATCCGCGAGCTTTTTGGCCGGGGAAGCGTGGCGGGCTTCAAGATCATTGGGTCCACCAATGAGTTTTTGCTTAACACTACCCAGATTTCCTGGCTCGGATGGTACCAGAATAACGGTCTGATGGTGTTGCCTGCATCGGCGATTTTCCTGATTGGAATCTTTATCTGGCTTCAGCGGGCATCCAATAAAAAACTGGTAGATATTTCCTGATCCCTGTTGCTTTGCTTTCAAATTGTTGATCTTAGAAATCGATCTCTATGGAACTGTTCAATATCTTTCTGAAGTCCGCTTTTATTGAGAATATGGTCCTGTCTTATTTTCTGGGCATGTGTTCTTTCCTGGCGGTTTCCAAATCGGTTAAAACGGCCATTGGCCTTGGGGCTGCCGTTATCTTCGTTTTGGCGCTGACGATCCCCATCAACTGGGTGGTCAGTGAAATGGTTCTGGGTCCCAACGGTATCTTCCACACCGATCTGACGTTCCTCCGCTTTATCCTGTTCATTGCCAGCATTGCCGCTTCCGTCCAGTTGGTTGAAATGGCTGTGGAAAAATACTCTCCCGCGCTGTACAACGCCCTGGGTATCTTCCTCCCGCTGATCACCGTTAACTGCGCCATTCTTGGCGCTGCGCTGTTCATGGTTGCCAGAGAGTATAATTTCACGGAGTCGGTGGTTTATGGCATCGGATCGGGATTTGGTTGGGCGCTGGCGATTGTCGCCATGGCCGCCATCCGGGAAAAGATCCGCTATTCCAATATTCCCGCCCCTTTGCGCGGACTGGGGATTGCGTTTATCCTGACCGGCCTGATGGGACTTGCCTTTATGTCATTGATGGGTATTAACCCAGCTACTTATTTCCAGCAATAAATATTCCCAGACATGATACTTCTTTTTAATATCCTTCCCGTAGTTTACGGGGCCATCGCGTTTACCGTTGTTATCCTTCTGCTCACCTTTGGACTGCTCGTCGCTCAAAAAAAGCTCGTTCCCCAAGGGGATGTGCGCATTATAGTAAATGGCGATGAGGGTAATCCATTGCTTGTACAACCGGGAAGTTCCCTGCTATCCGCACTTTCCAACCAAAGCGTCTTCCTGCCCTCCGCTTGCGGAGGCGGCGGCACCTGCGCGATGTGCAAATGCTGGGTAGACGAAGGCGGCGGCGACGTGCTGCCCACCGAAATGAACCACCTCACCCGAAAGGACGTATCTGAACACAAACGCCTGGCTTGCCAGGTGAAAGTGCGCCAGGATATGAAGATCCGCGTTCCGGAGGAGGTCTTCGGGATCAAAAAATGGGAATGCGAGGTCGTCTCCAACTACAACGTGGCCACCTTTATCAAGGAATTCGTCGTCAAGCTCCCCGAAGGCCAACACATGGAGTTCGAATCCGGCGGCTATATCCAGATCGATGTGCCCAAGATTGAGGTCGACTTCAAGAATTTCGACATCACCTCGCACCCCGATATGGGCAAAGCGTCCAATGCGTTCCAGGAGGACTGGGATAAGTTCAAGATGTGGGGGCTGAAAATGAAGAACCCGGAAGAGCAATTCCGCGCCTACTCCATGGCCAACCACCCCGCTGAAGGGAACATTATCATGCTGAACATCCGGATCGCCACGCCGCCATGGGATCGCAAGATCAACAACTACATGCCGGTGAACCCCGGGATTTGTTCCTCTTACGTGTTTAACCAAAAACCCGGCGACAAAGTGGTCATTTCCGGCCCTTACGGCGAGTT
Source organism: Haliscomenobacter sp. (assembly GCA_016707205.1). Taxonomy (GTDB): domain Bacteria; phylum Bacteroidota; class Bacteroidia; order Chitinophagales; family Saprospiraceae; genus JADJPL01. Next base: position 575,182 of record JADJHZ010000003.1, read on the forward strand.
CTTTATCAAACCTACGGAGAAGGAAATGGTGTATATCGGCGGAGGCGCCGGTATGGCCCCGCTCCGGTCCCATATCTTCCACCTCTTCCATACCCTGAAAACCAATCGCAAGGTATCTTACTGGTACGGCGGCCGTTCGATGAAGGAATTGTTCTACATCGACGATTTCCGGGCAATCGAGAAGGAATTCCCGAATTTCTCCTTCCATATCGCTTTGTCCGAACCCATGCCAGAAGACAACTGGACCGGCCCCGTTGGGTTTATCCACCAGGTGGTGCTCGACAACTACCTCAAAACCCATGCGGAGCCGGAAGAGATCGAATACTACCTTTGCGGCCCGCCGATGATGCTCTCCGCTGTACAGAAAATGCTCAGCGACCTGGGTGTGCCCGAAGAGAATATTGCTTTTGACGATTTCGGCAGCTAACGTCTGCTAGTTCAAATAATTCTAAAAGCCATCTCCTTTCCTCCGGCTAAGCGAGATGGCTTTTTATTTCATATGAATCCAATAGCGCAGGTTTTTTTTCTCTTTCTCCGGTTAGGGGCGGTTTCCTTTGGAGGCCCGGTCGCCCACATCGCCATTTTTGAGCGGGAGATCGTCCGGAAAAGGGGGTGGTTGACCCCGGAACGGTTTTTGGAACTGGTAGGCGCTACGAACCTGATCCCCGGGCCTAATTCAACGGAAATGGCGATGCACTGCGGCTATATCCGGCGGGGCATTCCGGGATTGATCGCTGCGGGTTTGGGATTTATTTTGCCTTCTGTTTTGATCACCGGAGCGCTTGCCTGGGCTTATATGCGGTATGGAACGCTTCCCGAAATTGCGCCGTTCCTGTACGGAATCCGCCCTGCCGTCATGGGCATCATGGCGCCCGCATTGCTTGCCATGAGCAAAAAAGCGGTTAAGTCATCCCGTCTGGCGATCTTGGGTGTTTTGGTGATGAGCGCTTCCTTTCTTGGCTTGGGAGAGGTAGAAGCTATTCTAGGCGCCGGGGCACTCGGTTTATTCCTTTTTCACCTGGATCACAAGGGAAAAACAGGTCCAGTCAAAGGCTTTTCCCTGTTGCTGTGGAAAGGTGCGGTCCTGGGAACTTCGCTAAGCGTTATGAGTCTTTTTGGCGTTTTCTTTAAAATTGGAGCGGTCTTGTTTGGAAGCGGCTTGGTCTTGATGGCGTATTTGGAAGACGAACTCGTGGCCAAACGGGGTTGGCTTACCATGGAAACCCTAGTCGAAGCAGTGGCTATTGGCCAGTTTACCCCAGGCCCCGTTTTGTCAACGGCTACCTTTATCGGATTTCATTTGCTCGGCTGGAAAGGCGCTTTGGCTGCTACCGCCGGCGTTTTTCTTCCTTCCTTTGTCTACGCCGGGCTTATGCACCCGCTCCTCAACGCCATGGTAGGGTCGGCCCGCTGGAAAGCCTTTCTGGAAGCAGTAAGTATAGGCGCTTTGGCGATTATGGCGGCCGTTGTGGTCCGGATGGGAATATATTTCCTGGAAGACCCAGGATATGTTTTTCTTGCCGTTTTAGCTATTCTGGCCGGCATTTTGCGGCCCAACTGGGGGCCGCTCCTCCTGGTCGCCGGAGGAGCGGCCTTAGGACGTATGTGGCTTCTGCTCTCCGGCGCTTAATTCTGCTGCGCCATCTGCACGTCGAGCTCCAGCCGGACGTCTTCGCTGACGACTACGCCCCCGGCTTCCGTCACGGCGTTCCACGCCAACCCAAAGTCGTGGCGGTTGATCTTGCCGCGAAGGCCAAAACCTACTTTATTGTTTCCGTAGAAATCAACCATGTTCCCGCTGTACTCTACGTCGAGCGTTACCGGCTTCTCCACGCCGCGGATGCGCAGGATTCCTTCCAGTTGGTAGTTTTCGTCATCCACCCGCTTAAATGCGGTCGATGTAAACTGGAACGCCGGGTGGTTCTCCGCATCGAAGAAATCAGCCGACTTCAAGTGGTTGTCGCGTTGCTCGTTGCCCGTGCTGATGGTGGCAATTTGGGCGCTGAATTCCACCTTGGCGTTTTCAAAGCCCTCGTCTCCATTGGTTTGCATGGTGGCGTCAAATGCCCCGAATTCCCCTTTCACGGTGGAGATCATCAGGTGCTTTACCTTGAACGCAATGTTTGAGTGCGTTGGGTCAATTTTCCAGGTTTTCATATGTGTTGGTTTTTATGAATCAATATACATTAAACATGTTTTTACATTTAATGTTTATACATTTAAATATTTTTTAAAAAAATTACTAAAAGCTATCTCAAAACCCATTCCAGGGTGTGAGCGGCCTCCCCTAACCCCTCCGAAGGAGGGGAACCGTGTGGGCAAGGGTAGGGAAAAGCATCGGAATTAAGGTTTCATTGCCTTCCTTTGTTGCTCCCCCTCTTTTGGAGATCTTGTAGTGTTTTTTTACGCGGCGGGGAGCCGTCGTTGAAGGGACGCAACCGCTGGGATGCGGATAAAGCACGACCAGAATTCTTGCAGTTTACGGAGATAGCAAGACCTTCTTTTGGCGAGCAAAAGCAACAGGCCGGGGGTAAAACGGAAGAGGACTCCGAACGCCGGTAGGAACCATAAGATTCTTTGAGGGGATGGGGAGGCCCGAATGATGGATCGAGCAGATTCTTCTGTTTTGAGATACTTCGGCAGGAACGCCGGCCCAAAATCCGGGATACCGTTTTGTGAGTTCGCGAGGCGCGGAAGTTAGCCGAACCGTTTAGCAGGTCGATCGGAAGGATGTCCTCGACGTATTCGAATGGCGGTTGGCGCCATTCCAACAGGAGTCCAAGCTCCCGGTAGAGGCTATGAAGAAGCCATTGGCCCAGTTCCCAGGGGTTGCAGGCGCGGGAGTCGGCGATATGGATCTGAAGCCCCTGGCATACCTGTCCCTGGAATTTATCGAATGTCGGGATAAAAGCCGCTGGCCGAAGCATACACCCCTTTAGGCCCATTTTATTAAGACGTTGGTTGAACGATTCACAAAAAGGAAAAGCCTGGAGGTTGGGATGTCCGATAAGCTCAAAAGGGCGGGTCGTTCCCCTGCCCTCGGAGATATTCGTGCCTTCCAGCAGGACGGTACCAGGGTAAACCATGGCGGTGTCGGGGGTGGGAAAATTAGGAGAAGGAAGCACCCAGGGTAATCCGCATTCCGAAAATCCGAATGCGCGCTGCCACCCCGACATGGGGACGACATCGAGCGGGGCATCCATGCCCCAATGCGCGGATGCAAACCGGGCGACCTCCCCTATTGTCATCCCATGGCGCATGGGAAGCGGGCGCCAACCGATAAACGACCGGAATTCCATTTCGGAAATATTGCCCTCCACCCGGGTGCCGCCCAGAGGGTTGGGGCGATCCAGGATAACCACCCCGACTCCGGCCCTGGCACAGGCCTCCAGGACGAGTACCATGGTCCAGATGTAGGTATACACCCGGGTTCCGTTATCCTGAAGGTCAATGACCAGGGTGTCGATGTGTTCCAGCATCTGGGGCGTTGGAACCCTGGTCTCTGAGTAGAGACTGTAGACAGGGAGTTGCAGGTAGGGATGGTAAAAATGGGGCGACTCGATCATGTTGTCCTGCGCATCGGTAGCAAACCCATGCTGGGGAGCAAAGAGGGCCTTCAACCTTGGGCCGAACAGGCGTTTCAAAGCCAGGGCGCCGTGTTCCAGGCCTGGAGTTACCGAAGCGCTATGGCACAGGTAACCGATATTCCCTTGAATCCTGGCTTGAATAGAAGGGTCGGCTAATAATCGGGATAATCCGGTTTCTACCCGGTTATTCAAGGGTAGTGATTTTGAGTTCAACCCGGCGGTTTTGGGATTTTGGCTGTCCGTCGTGGAGTTCTCCATTGCCTTTCATCGCGATCCGGTTGACGGGGAATCCCTTTTGCATGAGAAAAAGGGCAATTTTTTTGGCTCGTTTTTCGCTGAGCTTGAGGTTGTAGCCGTCTTCTCCAATATCGTCGGCAAAGCCGTTGATATCGACGTGCTGGATTTCCTTTCCGGGGATGTTGGCGGCAAAATCCTGTAGTTTTTCCAGTTCGTTGAGTTCCAGTTCATCGCTATCAAATTGAAAATATACGGTGACCTGATAGCGCTGGAGGGTCCGGATGCGGGGCGGCGCAGCGATCGTATCGGGCGGAGCGGCTTTTTCCTCCGGAATATAGGCGATATGAATAGGCAGCAGGAGGAGTTCAAGAGCATAAAACTGGCGGTTGTCCCATTCCGGGATGGGGAATTCGGAGTTGAAGGGATGGAATTCCGGGGCGTCCATTATGATCCGGATATTGGAATTGGCGGGCAAGCACAGGAAAAAGCGGCCGCTGGAGTCGGTTTGCACCGGCTGCCGGTCGTCGCCAAAAGCTACCCGGGTAGCGATGGGCTCGCCGGTGCGGGAGTTGCGCACCTGAAATTCAGTGTACGTGATGGGTTGGCTATAAAGCTCTTCGTACAATTCCACGCGGTAGATATCCATGCCCCCCCACCCTCCGGGGCGGTCGGAAGCGAAATAGCCGGTTTTGCCATCGGCCGACAGATAAAAACCGAGTTCCCGGTGCGGGGTGTTGATCTTTGGGCCGAGGTTCATTGGGGTCGTCCAGTTTCCGTGTTGGTCCTTGAAGCTCACGAAAATATCCTGGTCGCCTATGCCCAGATGGCCGGTGGAAGAGAAGTAAAGGGCGGTACCGTCGTTGCTGATAAACGGCGCTTCCTCGTCGAGCGGGGTATTGATTTGAGCGCCGAGGTTGATTGGGTTAGACCAATCGCCCCCGGGCAGTTTGTGGCTGGTCCAGATATCGGTTCCACCCTGACCGCCGGGGCGGTTGCTGGCGAAGAAGAGCGTGCTTCCGTCGCAACTGATGGCTGCCTGGGACTCCCATTGGTCGGTATTGGGATTTCCCTGCAGGGCGGCGACGCGCTTGATCTCCTCCTTATCCAGGTCGGCTTCCCAGATGTCGCAAGGGCCGCGCACTCCGGGCCGGTTGCATGCGGTAAAGTACATGTGCCTGCCATTGCGGACCAACGTGCTCATCCCCTCGTTGAAGTCGGAGTTCAGCAAGTTGTTCACGGGGCGGGCTTCATGCCAGTAGCCGTTCTGGGATGTACTGAAAAAAAGGTTTTCGTCGGTTTCCACATTGCGGCGGCGGGTGAAGAACAACAGTTCCTGATTATTGGACAAAAACGGAAAATAATCGTCCGACCGGCTGTTGATGCCGCTACCCAGGTTTGCGATCCGGACATTCTGGTTGAACTTGGAGGTGTCCATCGAGATCTGGCAAGCCCGGATGTTCCCTTCCAGCTTTTCCAGAAACTGGTCTTCCAGTACGCGCTCCTTTTCGCCATTGACGGTAAAAGAAATATCTTCCATGAGTTGCATTCTCCGGAACTGGTCGAAATAGGCAATGGCTTTGTTGTATAGACCGAGTTTGAAATAGATCTCTCCGATCTGATAATAAAGCGCCCGGGAAAACTTGGGCGCCGTTTCCACTATTTTCAGGTAATGAGTAAGTGCGGCTGGGTATTCTTTGAGCATTTCGTAACACAACCCGATACCGCGTTCAGCGGCCATCAGTTCGGGTTGAAGCTCTACAGCCTGCTGAAAGCGCCGGAGGGCTTTTTTATAATCCTTTTGCAGCAGAGCAGACTCTCCTGCCTGATAATATTCCGTTGCCAGCGGATTATGCTGCGCCAACGCCATACCAATAGCGCTAAAGCACAAAAGAATGACGAGGGGGAGTTGTTTTAACTGCATAGCATGTGTCGTTTTTGGGGAAATGCTTCTATTTAACTAAATTACGCATAAAATACATAATCCAAAGCAAAGTCTGCCGGTATGAACAAAGCCTTATTTATCTTTTCCTTCCTGCTTTTTAATGGGTTATTTTCGGCGCGCGCCCAGCATCAGGAATACACCCCGGACCCCGATCCGGCTATCCAGCAGCGAATAGAGGACTGGAGAGACCTGAAATTTGGCATTCTCTTTCATTGGGGGCCATACAGCCAGTGGGGCATTGTGGAGAGTTGGAGTATTTGCCCGGAAGATCTATCGTGGGCAACGGGGGCCAGAAAAAAAGAATACGCCGCGTCTTATTCCGAGTATGTGCGCCAGTACGAAGCCCTCCAAACCACCTTCAACCCCGTCCGTTTTAACCCCGAGCGCTGGGCCGAAGCCGCCCGGGACGCCGGCATGCGGTACGTGGTTATCACGACCAAACACCACGATGGGTTTTGCATGTGGAATACCCAATACACCGACTACAAGATCACCGGCGCCAAAACGCCTTTTGCGGCCCACCCGCGCAGCGATGTGATCGGAGAGGTATTTAACGCCTTCCGCAAGGAAAATTTCTGGATTGGGGCTTACTTCTCTAAACCCGACTGGCATAGCGGCGATTATTGGTGGGAACGCTTTCCGCCGAGCGACCGCAACGCCAATTACTCCATCCCCAAATACCCGGAGCGCTGGCAGGCCTTTGTGGAGTATACCCATAATCAGATCGATGAACTCGTATCGAATTATGGCAAAGTGGACATCCTTTGGCTGGATGGCGGTTGGGTTCGGGTTAAAACCCAGGAAGAAATTATCCAGGAACTTAAGGAAGAATACGAAGGAAGCCGCTGGGCCCGAAACCCCCAAAGCCAGGATATCAACATGGGCGAATTGGTGCGCAAAGCCCGGGAAAAACAACCCGGCCTCCTCGTCGTAGACCGCGCCGTGCCCGGCCCGTATCAAAATTACCTGACGCCCGAAAACCATATCCCCGAAACCGGCCTCCCCTACCCCTGGGAAACCTGTATGCCCATGGGAACCAGCTGGAGCCACGTGCCCAACGAGCGCTACAAAACAACCACCGACCTGGTACACAAACTGGCAGATATTGTAGCCAAAGGCGGCAATCTGTTGCTAAACATCGGCCCCCGCCCCGACGGAGAATTGGACGAAGACGCCTATACCCGCCTCCGGGAAATAGGCGCCTGGCTAAAAACCAACGGAGAAGCCATCTATGGAACCCGGCCTTTCACCACCTACCGCGAAGGGGAGGATATCCGCTACACCCAAAGCAAAGATCGCCAAACCGTGTATGTGCTGTTTCTGAAAAAACCAACGGGAACCGGAATCGCGCTCAATAGCCTCGATATTCCCAAGGGAAGTAAGGTATCTGTTTTGGGAAGCGGGGAAAAAATTAAATGGACAAAGACGGAGAATGGCGCCTTCCTATCCCTTTCTCCGTCTTTGTTTTCAAGCGGCCAACATGCCTGGGTACTCAAAGTAGCCTTGGCGCCTTGATGGAGGCTAGACCTAAAAGCCCTTAAACCACTTCTGGAAGTAAGCGCCAAGCACGGGAAGCTCTTTTTGCTCGCCCTGGATGGCGCTGAAAATGGCCATAATCCAGAGAATGGCAGCGCCCAGCCATACTCCTTTGGTCAACGTAGCTCCAAAGAAAGGAGCAACCCGGAAAAAATTAGCCGCCGCCGACAAAATGATCAGGCCCAACGCCTGGCGTATGTGGAAGGAAGCGGCCTCCGACTTCGGCTTGTTCATGATCAAGGCAGCCACCCACCCCACAATCGTCAAATAGGAAATGATCCCAATCAATTTCGGATCCCTTTTTGGGCGTTCCTCTTCGCCCCACTCGTGCATTGGATTATCCATGTTCTTTTTTTATTCAAATCTATTCGAATATTCCAACCCACGTTAAAAAACCCGATCAACATAGCGATTTTTTAGGCAAAAGCGAAAAAGAAGTACGAGGTACGAGGTACGAGGTACGAGGTACGAACCTGCAGACTTGAACCAGCGTAGATCGGAACCTTGAACCTTTAAACCTTAAGCCCCGCGCCTTACGCCTTAACTCCTAAACGCCTAATCGCCTTAACGCCTTAACGCCCTAACGCTTCACCGCCCCAAACATATGCTCCAAACCATTCCCAGTTGTGCAGGACGGCTGCCAGCCGCTCTTTGGGCTTGGTGATGCCGTGGCCAAAGCCTTTATAGACGACCAGTTTGGAGGGAATATTCCGATCTTGTAGCCCCTGGAGTAACTCGTATGCGTTGGGGATGGGTACGCGCCGATCGAATTCGCCATGCTGGATCAGGGTAGGGGTATTGGCCTGGTTGATATAGGTCATGGGAGAGGTTTTGGCGTAAATCTCCGGATCGGACCAGGGCGTTGCTTTCAGGTACTGACGGGTGAAGGGGTGTATGTCGGTATTGACGTAGTAGGTCATCCAGTTGGAGATGCCGGCGCCCACGGAGATGGCTTTGAAGCGGTTGCTGGTGGTCGTGAGGAATGCCGAGATATATCCTCCCTGGCTCCAACCCATACAGCCCATGCGGGTGCTATCGACCATCCCTTTCCCAATAAGGTGATCCACTCCGGAAAGAACGTCCCAGGCGTCGCCGATGCCCAGGTTGCGGACGTTTAGGGAACGGAACGCTTCCCCGTACCCGGCGGAGCCGCGATAGTTAACCCTCAACACCAGCGCTCCTTTATTCAGCCATTGTACGATAGGATAAACGCTACCGGGCAAAGCGCCCGGCTGATCCACTCCGGTGGGCCCGCCGTGAATGACGACCAGTAGCGGGTACTTTTCAGCCGGGTCGTAGTTCTGCGGCTTATGCAGCACCCCCTCGACTGCAGCGCCGTCCTGGCTTTTCCAGCGAACAATCTCGCTTTGGGCAACCGCCCAGCCCTGGATCTGATCGTTCATCCGGGTGATTTTTTTCAAGCTGGGCGAAGCCGTGGGGCTGAGATAAATCTCCGGTAAGCCCTTGCCATCGGTTCCGCTGAACGCGATGACATCCCCTTTGGGCGTTACGCTACCGGCAAACGAAAGCGGCATCGGAGAGGCCCAGCGGCTTACTTTTCCGGTCACCGGATCGATCAGCAGGATATGCTGCTCGGTACGCACGCTGGCAGAAGCAAAAATCCCTGCCGGCGTCCAGCGGATGGGAAGGAGGTTTTCGTCAAAATCAGCGCCAAGGCGCTGTTGGCGGCCCGTAGCAAGGTTGAAGCGGAACAGTTTGTTGTTTATATAAAAATAAGACGTCGTGTCGGATTCGGCGCTGGTGAAGAGCAAGTCGCCGCCATTCGGCGACCAGGCCGCCAAGCCATCGGTACTTGGGTTCTGAATCAGGGGAGTCCGTTTCCGCGTGGCTACTTCCAAAAGGGAAATATCCGACCGGTACGATGAGTTGATCAGCGGGTCGGGTTGGTGCTGAACCGCAATGGTCTTCCCATCGGGCGACCACAGGAAGCGAACTACATGGATAGCCGCGCTATCGATCAGCGCCCTGGGCGCCGGCCATTCGATGCAGGGCCAGGATTGGGCCGTGCTATCCTTGGCGTTGTAGCATGGAAGTTCGGAAGGGTCGCGCAGGGTCGTTTGGAAATCGACCAGGTAAAGCCAGGAACGGCTGAATTCGGCATCGTCTTCGGCGAAAGCCCCGTAGCGCTCGCGTTGTTTCTTGAGTTCGGGATTTTCCTTCTCCGCCATGGTGAAGGCCAGACGCTTCCCATCGGGCGACCACTCAAAGCTTTGAACATCCTGCTCGACATTGGTCAGAGGCCAGGCTTCCCCACCCTCCGGACTGATGACGTGGATCTGGGTCTTTTCTCCCCGTTTTGCAGTAAAAGCGATCCACCTCCCGTCGGGCGACCACTTAGGGCCAGCACTGCTGCTTCCAGGGGTGCGGGTCAATTGGAAAGGGTCGCCCCCGTTTTTGCTAAGCCAGATTTCGGTGTCGTAGCCATTCGCTTTCCAGTCGGTGGAGGTAATGGCAAATGCCACGTGCTTCCCGTCCGGGGATACTTGCGGGCCGCCAGCGCTGCGAAGTGAAATGACCTCCTCAAAGGAAGGGTTTTTCTGGGCATGCAGGGAATGGAGGGAAAGAGCGGCCAAAAGGGCCAGGCCAGAAATCCATTTTGAGTGCATAACAGTGGGTTTTAAGGATTTGGAAGAAGTTTTTCCTAAGATAAAAAAAAGCGAAAACCTGAGTAAGGGATTTCCAAAAACCATCTGATTTTGCGGCCGGGCTGCCTGTTGGCGCATTGGGTTTAATTGCGTAATTTTATTCTATGCTTTCTGCAAAAACGCAATACGCCATTCATGCCCTGACCTTCCTTGGCGAGCGCTTCGGCAAAGGGCCTATTCCTATCAGCCAAATCGCCGAACACCGGCAGATCCCCTATAAGTTTCTGGAAGCCATCCTGTTAGAACTCCGCAAAAGCGGCGTACTGGGTAGTAAGGCCGGCAAAAACGGAGGGTATTACCTGCTTCGCCCACCGGAGGAAGTCCCCGTGGTGGACGTGATCCGGCAAATGGAGGGCCCGATCTCCCTCCTACCCTGCGTCAGCAAGAAGTTTTACGAGAGCTGCCGCGTCTGTCCACATGCCGAACCCGGCTGCATCGTCCGGGAGTTTTTCCGTCAGGTGCGCGATTCCACCCTCCATGCTATGGAAGGCCGGTATCTAAGCGAGTTACTCGACCCCCATGCTCTAAAAGAATAACCGGAACCGTCTTTTCGCCACTCCTTTTCCTGGAAAGTTTCCGAATAAGCCTGCCTGATGGCTAAAGCCATAATAGGACTGCCATAGGCGACAGACAGAAAAAATGGTAATCTCTTTTTAAATCCTATTAAATTGGTAGACTAAATAGGATTATAAAAAATACAAATCTAATTTCACCGCCGGTTATACCTAGCGTTATCAGGTTATGTAGTGCCGTCGCACGCCTGCCGTTGGGCCTGTCTCAAAAGACAGTTTTTGCCCATGGCAGCCAAAAATAATTTCGGAATGGGAAAATCGTTTTCTACTACCTTATCCATGCCGGTCATTAGGCGCAACGGGCCAAAGCAGCCCATGCATTTGCTGGTTTTGAGCGGAGATGAGTACGTCTGCCGGGAGTTAGCGGCAAACCTGCCTACCTCCTTACCCTTTCAGATCAGCGTGATTAGTCCGGAAATCCACCCCGAACTATGGAAACTGGCGAACTTGTTTGAGAATCTCCACGTGCAGGAGAAAGAGGTAGAATTGGCCGATTTAGAAGGGATGGATCTGGTTATTCCTGCGAAAGAAAGCAAGGATCAGCCCGGTGCATTGGCAATTTCCTCCATCCTGCGAAATGGGAAAGGAGGAGGATGGTTTGCCAAAGCGGCGGTTTGGAGCTATCTGGATTCCGAAACGCGATGGAAACGCCTTGCCTCCCGGTTTGTATGGGCGTTTGCACTCATGATCGCGGGGTATTTGCTGATCCAATGGCTCCCGGTTCCGGACTGGTCTCGGATTTCTTCCGCTCTGACTCCGTTTTGGCGGTGGGAAGTGTTGTTGTTCATCCTGGCCGGATTTTTGGCACAGATGGTGGACGGCGCATTGGGCATGGGGTACGGCATGATCTCCGCCATCAGTTTGATGAGCGTGGGCGTAAGCCCGGTAGCCATGAGCGCTGCCATTCATACGTCGGAGGTTTTCGCTTCGGGGATTTCCGGATACAGCCATTACCGCTTTGGGAATGTCAATAAGAAATTATTTCGCCATCTGGTCGTTCCGGGGGTATTGGGGGCTATATTGGGGGCGTTGACCCTGGTTTTTCTAGGCGAATGGAACGGGGATATCCTGCGGATACTGATTGCTATCTACGCCCTTTTCCTTGGGGTACGGATTCTATCCCGCGTCTTTGGCAAAAAACCGGGAACCCGAAAAGTCAAACGCCTGGGCTGGCTGGCCGGCTGCGGCGGATTTCTGGATTCCTTTGGCGGCGGAGGCTGGGGACCTATCGTGACCAGCACCCTGATTGCAAAAGGGAAAACCCCAAGGTATATCATTGGCTCGGTGAGCCTGACCGAATTTTTCATCACCCTGGCCAGTGCCGTCACGTTTATCGGAACGGTGGGAACCCGCCATTTACCGGTTGTCGTGGGGCTGCTCATTGGGGGCGTTGTCGCCGCCCCGATCGCCTCCCGCCTGGCGGGAAAGTTGCCGGCAAAAAAGATGCTGATAGCGGTAGGTATCCTGGTAGTTCTTTGGAGTATGCGGATTCTGGTTACGGCTATATGGTAAATCACACACTGCTGGACATTTTCGTTTTCCTGGCTCCCAGACCTTCCAGGTTTGCGAAACCTGGAAGGTCTCGTTCCCAAAATGCCCAGTAGTGTGGGTAAATCAATACCCTGCCACCAGAAAGAATGCATCCAGTTTCCGGGGATCCAACCTTCCATTGGTTCTTACTCCACTGCACACGTCCAATCCGTAAGGATTCACCTGGTCCAGGGCCTGCCGGGCGTTCCCCTGCGTTAATCCGCCTGCCAGAAAAACGGGAATCGCAGCCTGGTCCACGATTTTTCTGCTCAGGGTCCAATCGTGCGTAGTTCCCGTACCCCCCAGTACCTTGACCTTCAGGTGAGGGTTGCCGCTATCCAGCAACAGAGCGTCTGCATGGGCGGCGTAGGCCAGCGCTTCTTCGACCGACGCCTCATTTAGCACGTGAACCACCTGCACCAATTTGACATGTGGAAGGGCTTTCCGCAGAAGAGGAAAGAGATGGAGCGGCACGTGATCGACTATTTGTAGAGTATTCGCATGGGTTAACTTTTGATGGGATGCCAGCCCCTCAGAAGTCGTTTGGCTGCTCAATAGGAACGTTGCTACCGGCGGAGGAACCGTCCGTATGATTTCCGGAATTAGTTCATTGCGAATCACTCCCGGACCGCTGGGCATAGGCCCCACAAAACCCAGGGCCGAAGCGCCAGCAGCCACTGCCATCCGGGCTTCTTCCACGCTGCTGATGCAACAAATTTTGATACGGGGTAATGCCATGGGAAGATTTTTTTAGAGGGAGCAGGGAAAAGGGAGCAGGGAGCAGGGAAAAGGGAGCAGGGAGCAGGGAGCAGGGAGACTGTTCAAAACCATAGGATCAAGGCGCTGCATCAGACCAGCTCTTTCTCGATGCCCCCTTTCAATCCAGACGCCGGTCGGGGGACCGGCTAATAATTCCGCACGAAATCTTAGGATTTCGGCGAACAAAGAACAAAGCGCAGGGATAGCATCCTGCTCCCTTCTCCCTGCTCCCTTCTCCCTGCTCCCTGCTCCCTGCTCCCTTCTCTTAAACCACTTTCTTCAACGCAGTACCAAACGCCTGCATTTCCTCCATCGTTCCGGTGCTGACACGGCACCATTTGGTCATGGGAGGGAAAGGCCGTCCCACCTGGATATTTTCCTTTAACATCGCGGCCTGGAAGGTTGAAATTTCCTGCCCGGTCTCAAAAAAGACGAAATTGGCGTGGGAAGGGATGTAGTTCAGGTTCATCGACTTCAAAAGTCCATAAAGGTAATTTTTCGCTTCTTCGTTTTTCTGGAGGCTGAAGCGGTAGAACTCCTGGTCCTCCAAAGCGGCTTTAGCGGCAAAGATGCCCAGCATATTAAGGTTGGCCATGGTAGCCGCGTTGAGGCGGCGGGCAATATCCGGCCGGGCGATGAGGTATCCGATGCGCACGCCGGCAAGTCCGTAGACCTTGGAAAAGGTACGGGACACGATAACGTTGTACTCCTGTTTCACCAATTCCACCATGCTTGGGTAACCCGGCTCGGTAATGTAGTCAAAGTAGGCTTCATCGGCGAAAACGATGGCGCGTCCGGCCATGGATTTACAAAAATCCCGCATCTGAGCGGCGCTAAGCAAGGTTCCGGTCGGGTTGTTGGGGTTGCAGACAAACACCAGGCGGGTATTCCCGTTGACTCGCTTCTCCATAGCCGGAAGGTCGTGGCCCCCGTTTTTATCTACCGGTACCCAGTGGATGGTGGCGCCAAACGGTTCGGCATAGGTCATCAGGCTTTGGAAGGTGGGGTCGGCGGAAACGATTTCTCCCCCGTGCAGGCCAAACGTCAGACCCGCCACTTTCAACCCTTCGGTGGAGCCGGCCGTCAGCACGATATGCTCTTTGGAGACCCCTTCCTTCCGGGCAATCATCTCGGTGATTTCCCGGGTGTACGAAAAGGTGTAGCGGCAGGAATCGTCGAAAGCCCGCACCATGGCGTCGCGCACCATTTTGGATGGCCCGTAAGGGTTTTCGTTGGAACTCAATCGCACGGCCTGGCCCGGCAACAGGGGGCGGGAGGGATAAGGCAATAGGTCAGAAACCGAACGCCCGAGGCCGGGAACGTTGGTAATGGCGGTTGCGGCGCCGGCAAGGCCCATCAGGCGCAGCCAGTCGCGGCGGTTTACTGCTTGCATGGTCGTTGGTTTTATCCCGGAATATAGGATATAATTCGAAACTTTCCGGAATCGACCGCCAATTATTCTTTTACAAACCTCCCGCGCCAAACCGCTCCGTCCCGGGAACGGAGAATAAGCTGGTACAGCCCCGGTGGTAAATCGCCAACCGGCAGGGAAGAGGCAGATTGCATTTGCCGCAGGAGCTGGCCCTGCTGGTTGAACAGGAACAACAGGGCATCCTGAGGCACATCTTCTGGCAGAGCGAGAAATACCTCATCCTGAGCAGGGTTGGGCCACAACTGGATGCTTTGGATCTCCGGAGCGCGCACTCCCGTTATCGCGGAGAAAACCGCTTCTTTTGTTCCGGTGAGAATCCATAGATCGGGATCGACGACCACCCCTTCGACAGCAAAGGGCAAATTGAACGAAAAATCCTGCCCGTTTTTCTGGTGGTTGAACACCATCAGCGTATCGCCATTTTTGCCTTTAAACTGGATCTGGACCGGCATTTCGAAGAAAGGAACGGAGGAGTGGGACGTCGTTTGGTTGATCCGGATCAGCACGTTTTCTCCGGTTTGGTTCCACAACACGCGGTAGCTGGGGTGCCCTTTCCCATAAAACCAGTCTTTGAAGAATTCGTCGAGATTTTGCCCGCCGGCTGCTTCCAGATGCTTCTTCAGGTCGGGCGTGCGGGCGTAACGGAAAGCCAGCGAGGAGTCGGCTGCGTAATTGCGCACCCCCTGGAAGAAGGCGTCGTCGCCGAGTTTACCCCGCAGCATGTGGAGCAACATAGCGCCTTTGGAATAACTGAGCGCGCTGCTGAAGATTCGATTGACGCTGGTGGTGTCCTCCACAAATACCGAGCCTGCGGGCTGGCTTCGGGCGCTGCTCATGGTCGATTGCAGCCAGTTCTGGAAGGTGTTGGTACCCAGGCCAAAATCATACGTAAGCCCTTCGGAGTACGTGGCAAACCCTTCGTTGAGCCAGATGTCGGACCAACTGCCGCAGGTGATCTTATCCCCGAACCATTGGTGCGCTAATTCGTGCGCGATGAGCAAATGAGAAAAGCCGCCCATAAAGCTCATGGTTTGGTGTTCCATGCCGCCACCGAAACCGAATTGGGCGTGCCCGTATTTTTCGTCGGCAAAAGGATACAGTCCATAAAGTTGGTTGAACAGCTTCATGATCTCCACGGTGGCTGGCGTCTGGGTTTTAAAGGTAGATAAGCGCTCCGGGTACACATAATTGAGCACCTCAACAGGCGCGCGGCCTTCTACCGGCACCAAATCGGAATACACCGCATAATTGGTGACGCCAATGGCGATCAGGTAGGCGGGGATGGGATAGCGGTGTTTCCAGTGGTAGATCTTATCTGCCCCGGCGGCGGTTTCCGCTACCAGCACGCCGTTGCTGGCGGCGCGGTACATTTGGGGCGTGCGGACGAGTACGTCGATGGAGTCGATCTTATCGTCGAGGCTTTGCTTGCAGGGCCACCAGTCCAGGGCGCCGTAGGGCTCTGACAGCGTCCAAATCACCGGCACATTGTTGTGCGTCCCCTGGGAAAACGAGCCAAACGCCGAGCGCCGGGGCGCCCCTTCATAGCGGACGGTCACCGAATCCAGTTTGCCGGGCAGCAAAGTCTCTCCCAGGCGCACTTCCAGCCGGTCGTCGTTATGCTGCACGAAGGTCAGCGGGTTGCCGTTGCGGGTAGCTTCCACGACCCGGAGCCCGGAATAGAGATCGAACTGGATCGTTTGAAACCCCTCGCTGGATGGCACGAAATACGACGTTACCGCGCCCCGGATAAAGAATACGGCCGGGTCTACCGTCCACTCCAACCGGTGGTATTTCAGGTCGTAGTTACTGGTATGCGGCGCGGCGCGGAAAGCCAGTTTCCTGGTAGCTGTCCGCCCTTCCAATTCAGGAAGGTTGAACTCCGTTTTACAATGAATATCCTCCTCCTGGGCGGAAAGCGGAGCAAAAAATACGAGCGAAAAAAAAACGCATCCTACCAATGCACGAAATAGCCGGAATCGGTTCATGGATCCTTTTGGTTTATCCGGCGAAGCTAATAGGAAAAGGGATTCCATTCAATGAAACCCCTGATGATTTTTGGCAAATAGGAGACGGAACGGTTCCGTGTAAAAAAAGAACCGCCCTGAAAAGAATTCAGGCCGGCTCGGTCTATGCTCTGGGATAAAATAAGTTTCCTCTATTAGAAACGGAATCCTAGTGTGGCTTGAACCCAAGCATTCTTATACCTGGGCGTTTCGGATGAACCGTCTCCATTGTTGGTTGACAGGTCCCAACCGGCTCTTGCACCCACTACCATTTGGCTGACGTTTATATCTACGCCGAGTACCGCTCCTAGAATATTTTTGCGGATGTTATCATTTTCAAATTCTTGAATCTGTTCTACGGTGCCAGCTGCGCTGTTAAATTCATCTTTGCGTTTCATCAGATAAGAAAACTGAGGCCCGGCCAGTAATGTCAAAGCGGACACGGGTTTCACCGCCAAAAACAGCGGCACATCGATAAAGCTGGTGGTGCGCGTCAGGCCATAATTGGTACCCAAAAGCTTGCCTTCTGCTTTGAATCCCTTTTGAGAGAAGAGAATTTCCGGTTGGAATCCGAACACGCTTCCGATCGGGATGCTCAGGAAAGCGCCCCCGGCAAAACCGATCTTGCCATCTGCTGTAAATTCTTCGCCTTGAGCGTCATAAACGTTGGCAAAGTTAACGCCAGCTTTTATGCCGAAGTGAAACTTCGACCGCGAATCGCCAGACTGTCCAATAACACTGCTGGCCATGAAGACGATTGCCGTTATTAATAAAATGATCTTTTTCATATCTTTAATTACTTTTAAAATTTTGCTTTTCAATTTCGGAATGGTACCCGACGAAAAATGGTTTCCGAAAAGATCCGCATCATCTTTCACCGGGGAAGCTGATAGTCAGAGATTTAAGAATTTTTATTTTCACAAATCTCCGGCTATCGGGTATACAACTTCTAGTTGTTTTTCACGGTCAAATCTCTTAAGGCTTCGCCCAATTGGTCCATATCTCTGCTGAACTCTGTTTTGAACGTTTCCCATTGGTCCTTGCTCTCCACTTTGTAGTTATCCAATTTCATTTTCAAATCGCTGTTTTTCTTTTCGAGTTCAGCGATCTTCATTTTGTAATCCGCTTTAGCTTGGCCTTTTTCTGCCTCAATTCTTGCATTAAAATCGGCGATGCTTTTATTGTTGGCGGCTACTCTTTCGGCTGTTTGCTGCCTGTAATTTTCTACATCAGCCAGGTAATCTTGTTGAGCCTGCACTAAGTCCTCTTTGGCTTCAACAACGTCTGCTTCAGCATTTTCCACCTTTTGGGAAGGCGTGTCGCAGGTGGTAAACAGGATGCCTGCAGTAAATAAAAATACTACCGGGGCCCAAATTAATTTTTTCATTTCTACGTTATTTTGCTTCCGAAAATGGCGGAATATTTATAAATAAATTCTTACAGAACAAAGGTCATCATAATAGTTGGCAAAGGCATTACACAATAACATCAGAATGTTATATCATTCCAACATTCCTGTAGTTGTTTGTCCGTATGCGTTGCATTTCCTTGAAAAAGGAAGGAGAATGACCTGTTATTTTTTTAAATTGATTGGAGGCAACACCGCACACTTTTAATTGGGTCCGCCGGGGGGGCTTTTCCTCTTCTATGAAATTCTCCGGCTGACCATATACTTGATTAAAGTTTCATATTATCCATATCCGCTTTTAATAACCGTAGAAATCATTTTAAACCGCTCGTTGGCTTTTATGGTATTGCGGGTATGCGCGGGTATGATGATGGAATCGCCGGTTTCAAGTAAGTTCGATTTGTCATCAATTACAACTTCCGCCTTTCCGTCAATAACCTGAATAAACGTATCAAAGGGAGAAATTTTCTCTGTCAGCGCCTCTCCGGAATCAAAGGAAACGGCAGTGACATTACCCGTTGTCTTCTTAATGATGGTTTTGATCACCACCGAATTGGGCACATACTCAATAATCTCTACGATGATGAAAATTTTTGACTTCTCATGCTCTTGCTTGTTCATTGGAAATAATTTAAAAACACAACCCACTAGAAGTTTACATTCATATTACTGGAAGCTATCTCAAAACTATAGAATATGGCGTTCTCCCCCTTTGAAGGGGGTCGGGGGGATGAAACCTATCCTCACTTCCCGGAAGTTTCATCCCCCTAGCCCCCTTCAAAGGGGGAAAGTGCTTCGCCAGCTTTTGCCATGGGGTTAAGGAATGCCGCCCACACCCTGAAAAGTGTTTTGAGATAGCTTCTGGACATTTTTATTTTCCTGGCATCCAGACCTTCCAGGTTTGCGAAACCTGGAAGGTCTCGTTCCCAAAATATCCAGTAGTATGGTTTACATTACATGAGCCTCCTTGAGGCAAGGAGGCCCCACTTCCGATGCGTTATCCAGGTTCTCCGGGGATGTCGTCAGGAACCTCTTCCATGCGCCGAACGCCAATCACCCTGCCGATAAAACCCAGAACCCTCCTTCCCATCCTTTTCACTTCTTCCGGATGTGCAGCCACCAGGGTGGTTATGCCAAGCAGTAAAGCAGGCCCGAGCAGTTGCCTGAAATGGCTGTTTGGATTTCCGGCAACATACTTTCTCGTAAGGAAACCGCCTAAAATCCCGACAGAAGTAATGAACAAGTTTTCCTTGATGTCAAAAGATCCGGCTGCTTCTTTAAGCGTATTTTTGATCATGTTGATCGGTTTAATGCTTTCATACGCAAGGTGAAATTTCTGCTTCAGCACTTCGCTTTCCTCTTGGTGTTTGTTCTCCAGGAAAATTATCGCGGCACTCAGGTCGCTTCCGGAATTGATTTTTTGCATGGCACTTTTTCAGGGTAACACTTGGTTAATAATTAAATTACTAACGGGTCTTTTTAGCCATTTATAAAGAGCGAAATGCAGGATGACCGCTACGAAAAAATAAAACGCAGCCACAATAAAAAACCCGTAATAGATTTTCCCAAGCAGGTCGCCCAGGAAAAACGCAATCCCGATGTTGAAAACCAATACGGCCATTGAAGCAACAAGAATCACGCTTACCTTTGTCACCAACGAGCTTACAATAAGGATAGAAGACTCTAAAATCTTGAGTTTTGAAAGCTCGTAGGATGTTTTCCCGAAATTTTCGATTTGCTCCCATAGAGATTCGATCAGGTTTGCCGGAGTTTCCATATCCACATTTTGAGAACACAGCTACAAGAAGAAATACCAGCCCAATGCTGGGTAAAACTTCCTGCTGCTGTAGTCTGTTTTACCGTTGGCCTCACTTAATATTGGCCGCAAATTTGTTCTCCGCAGCGTCCACTTTCGTCTTGCCGTTTTCCGTCAGGCGCACCGCCTCGTCCTTTACACTCTCAAATTTCTTCGTCACACCGTCGATAAAATCATCGAATTTTTCTGCCATGTCGTTCAGGTACTCTTCTCCACCATGAGCAATTTTCCTTCTCGTCGAGGAACCTTTACCCGGAGCAAACAAAACGCCGAATAGGGCGCCGGTAGCAATACCTGCCAAAAATCCCAATACTACTCTTCCCGTATTCATTATTTGAAACTTAATAATGATCTAAATAATCATCACCTACAAAATTGGCCTTTATTTAATAAAAAAAGTTACATAATTATTCAAATAGCTTATAACATTCACATAAGCCGTAAATTATATAAAAGATATAATTATTACCTAAAATTATGTAACACAATTCACGTGCTGAATACTTATCTTACTCAATACATAAACATACGTACGTTGAATAGGTTTGGGATCCCTAATCTTACTCAAATCAGTATGTATTGACCATAGTGGTATGCTAAATCCCAAACCACTTCGTCTAGGGTATCGTTTTTTTTACTAAAAAAATTCAAAAATGAAAAAAATTAGAAATGGATTAATTCCCGTTTTATTGGGAGTAGTCCTGTTTTTTGCGGGCTGCGCATCTTTAAACAAAACACAAAAAGGAGCTATTACCGGAACAGCCGCTGGCGCTGCCATTGGCACCGTAGTCGGAAAGACCGCAGGTAATACGGCATTAGGCGCCATTATCGGCGCCGTAGTGGGAGGTACCGCCGGGGCGATCATAGGCCGCCAAATGGACAAACAAGCCGAGGAAATCAAAAAAACCGTTCCGGATGCCGAGGTGGTCCGCGTGGAAGAAGGGATCATAGTGGAATTCAGCAGCAGCATCTTGTTTGCTTTCGACATGTCCAACTTATCGAATGAGGCCAAGGCAAACCTGGATAAATTGGTCATCGTACTGAATAACTATCCGGATACGGACATTGAAGTACAAGGACATACCGACAACAAAGGAAGCGAAGCCTACAACCAGAACCTTTCCGTGCAACGAGCATCCAGAGTTTCTACTTATTTGGTCTCGAAAGGCATTGCTGCCAGCCGCCTGACAACCAAAGGGCTGGGGGAAATGCTGCCGAAATATGCCAATGATACCGCGGAGGGGCGGGACAATAACCGCCGGGTGGAGTTCCTGATTACTGCAAATGAAACCATGAAAGCCGAAGCCGAAAAGCAGGCGGGCAAATAATCTTATTGTCAATCGTTAATCAATCATTCATAATGCAAACGAGAAATCTTTTTTTGGTATTCCTTCTTATGCTTTCTGCCACTTTTGCCAATGCGCAAGGTTCAGGCAGCGCTGGAACTGCCTTTGGCATTCTTGCCGGGGTAAATTTTCAAAATTTAAACGGTAAAGATTTTAATGGGACCAAGCTGGAAAACGACATGATCATTGGGTTCCACGCCGGGGTAAATGCCCAGATTCCGATTGCCCAGGAATTCTACTTTCAACCCGGATTGCTGTTTTCTACCAAAGGAGCAAAGAATACCGATGGCGCCGTAACGAGTACGTATAAATTTTCCTACATTGAATTGCCTCTGAACCTGGTGTATAAAGGCGCACTGGGCAACGGGTTTGTTATGGTCGGATTCGGGCCTTATGTAGGTTACGCCATCCAGGGCAAAGTAACGCTCGAAGGAGGCGGCTCTGGAGAAATCGAATCGGACGTAGAGTTCAAAAATGTGGTGGAATTAACAGACCCGCTGACAACGCCCTATTTTAAAGGGCTTGATCTGGGAGGTAATGTGTTTGCAGGATATGAAATGGCAAGCGGAATTTTCCTGCAGTTGAATTCACAACTCGGAATGGTGAAAATAAATCCGGAGGACAAGCGGTTCGCTGAGGGAGAAACGGCCATTAAAAACACGGGGTTCGGCCTCTCGCTCGGATATCGGTTTTAGTAAGCCATCGGATACGCCCGCTGCGGAATCCATTGCTTTTGACCAGGTATGTTCCCTGTTTTTAAACGGCCCCTCTTGCCGTCCGATCTAAGGGTGCCGGGGCTGTCTCAAAGCGGTTTTTTGCCAGGGCCGGGCTTTGGCCCGCGCCGTATATAGCTCCGCGTAGATCCGGCGCCTGGTTTCAGGTGGAAGGCACGATGTTTTTTGCCTCTATTTGGACTAAGCGCAAAAATTCTTTAAGATCATTCCATGAATATTTGCGCGATCTTTGGAATATTGTGTTTTGAAACATCCGCATCATGCGTATACTACTGGTAGAGGATGAAATTGCAATTGCCAACTTTATTGCAGAAGGTTTGCAAGAGGAGGGATTTGCCGTGGATACTGCGCACAACGGCCGGGAGGGGCTTCGCCTGGCATTGGACAATCTGGCGGAATACGATCTGGTGCTGCTGGATTGGATGTTGCCCGGAGTAAGCGGCATTGAAATCTGCCGGGCCATTCGCAAAGAAAACAAAGAACTCCCCGTCATATTCCTGACCGCTAAGGATACCGTGGACGATGTGGTGTTCGGCCTCGAAACGGGCGCCAATGATTACCTCCGAAAGCCTTTTGCCTTTGAGGAATTACTGGCGCGGATGCGGGTGCTCTTGCGAAGCAGCACGGGAGAACAAAACGTTTTCGCTGCCACGACATCGAACTTGACGTGGCGACGCATCAGGTGATGAAGGCCGGCCGGCCGGTAGAACTCACTCAAAAAGAATTTGCTCTGCTGGAGCTACTGCTCCGCAACAAAGGCAAAGCCTGCCGCCGCACCAGCATTATCGAAAAAGTATGGGACATCAATTTTGATCACGACACCTCTGTAATTGACGTGTACATCAATTTCTTGCGCAAAAAATTAGATACGCCGGGGCAGGCATCCTTCATTCAAACGCTGCGCGGCATAGGCTATCGCATCAACGACGACGGGGAAATGACACTGAGCTTCAGGAATCGAATTGCGCTGTTCACAGCTCTGGCCGCCGCGCTTACCATCGGCCTGGTTTTTCTGGTGGTGTACAGCGTGGTTTATTCCTCGGCCTATAAACATCTGGATGAAGATATCCGCCTGGAGAAAGAAGAAGTGCTGAATAACCTGCGCTGGATGGGCGATTCGATCATCATCGAATCTATGCCCGAATGGGACGAAAAGGAACACCAGCAAACCGAGATCAATCCGGTCTTTCTTCAGGTGGTGGGTAAAAACGGCAAGTTGTTGTTCCAGTCTTCCAATTTGCGGAAAGACATATTGCTGTTCAATCCCGATATGACCAAAGATGCTTTTTTCGACAGCCATATCGGCAACCAGCGTATCCGGCAAGGGCAGTTTCCTATCTCCAATGAGCAAAATACCGTGATTGGGCATCTCACCGTTGGCCTTTCATCGGAAGAGTCGGCCATTGTCCTGCACAACCTCCGAAATACCTTGTGGATTGCATTGCCCGCCCTTTTGCTGGCACTCTTTTTGGCTACTTCTTTTGCTGCCTCCAAGGGTATCGCACCTGTACAGCAACTCATACAGGCAGCGTCGGGGATAGACGAAGTCCACACCCATACCCGGCTGCCGGTGCCGCAGGTCAAAGACGAAATCCATCAGTTGGCCACTACTTTCAATGAGCTGCTTCAACGTTTAGACAGCAGCATTCACCGCGAAAAGCAGTTCACTGCCGATGCTTCTCACGAAATTCGCACTCCGCTGACCGCCATACGCGGCACCTTGGAAGTCCTCATTCGCAAACAACGCGAACCGGCTCAATACGAAGACAAAATCAGCTTGGTTATCGGCGAGGTAGACCGGCTGCACGGCATGCTGGACCAGTTGTTGCAATTGGCACGACTGGAAAGCGGTCGTGTTTCCGTTCATGCCATACCGCTGGAACTCGACGCACTCCTTGCATCCGTTGCCGAAAAGTGGCAGCACAGATTAACGGAAAAAGGCATGGCCTTGCACCTTGAGATTCCGCCCAACGCAGTAATTACCACCGATTCGGAAATGCTGGATATCGTTCTTGACAACATCATCGGAAATGCCATCAAGTATGGGCAAGCCGGCGGCAGGTTGACTGTGTATGGCAGCCCGAAAACAACGCGCTGTCTATCCGCGACGACGGCCCTGGAATTCCGCCCGGCCAATTGCCTTATGTGTTCGATCGCTTTTACCGCACCGACGACTCGCGCAGCTCTGCAGTGCCTGGATATGGACTGGGTTTATCCATTTCAAAAAAGCTGGCGGAATTGCTGGGTATCGGCCTGACCGTAAACAGCCGGGAAGGGAAAGGGACGGCCTTTATCCTCCGCTTTCCATAAACCGCTCTTTTTAAGCCAATTTTTAGAATTCCTCAAGGTTGTTTAAAGGTGCAGCCCCCCACCTTTGTCTTATCAAAAATAAAAAGATAAGACAATGAAAAAGAACATTTTGGCAATTGTACTCATGGCCGCTACCAGCTGGCTTTTTCTACCCTCCTGCAATTCCAATGCAGACAAAAACAACACACTGCAAGCGCCCGAAACCACCCAGGCAGAAACGCAGCCTGCTGCTGCCGGGAATGCAGAACAAGATGACGACGATGACGACGCCCAAGAAAACAATGGGAAAACGGTAAAGACCGACCCCGCAGCCGCTAAGGATGCAAAAACGGCCACCATCAACAACCTCAAGGCTGCCTTTACCGGGGAGACTACCGCCAGCGCCAAATACGCCGCATACTCCAAAAAAGCGAAGGAAGAAGGGTTTACACAAATAGCCCTGCTGTTCAAAGCCACCTCCAAGTCGGAAATGATCCATGCCAACAACCACCGCGCTGTGTTGGAAGACATGGGGGAATCTACCCCGGCCGTCAATCCGCAATACACCGTAAAAACGACACAGGAAAATCTTGCTGATGCGATAGCCGGAGAATCCTATGAAATCTCGACGATGTACCCGGAGTTTATGACAGCAGCCAATTCCGCCGACAATCAACTGGCGCTCACCAGCCTGAACTACGCCTACCGCACAGAGCAACGACACAAACCGATGTACGAACAGGCATTGGCCGCATTGCAAAACAATCAGGCTGCCACCTTGCCGGGACAATATCTCGTATGCCCTACTTGCGGCAATACGTACGATGCTGCACCACCCAAACGCTGCCGCATCTCGATGACGCCCAACGAGCGGTTTATCAAAATCAATTCACTTTAATCCTTTCACCTTAATCCTTTCACCTTAAAAAAGCATTCGCATGAATCAGGCACATTTGCATCTGCTCTTCAATCACCTGCCCATTTTGGGCACTCTTTTCGGACTGCTGATTTTAGCCGGCGGTTATGTATTAAAAAACAACACGGTTAAGCGAACGGCACTTGGAATATTCGTACTTTCGGCTCTCTGTGTTATTCCTGCTTACCTCACCGGTGAAGGCGCCGAAGAAATAACAGAAAGCCTTCCCGGCGTAACGGAGAATTTCATAGAGGCACACGAAAACATGGCCAATATTTTTCTTGGAATGGCTGGCGCGCTGGGCTTGTTGTCTTTGGTTGCTTTTTTTGCGGATCTGAAAAGGAAAAAAATTGCGCCCATTCTGTATGCTATTACCTTGATAGTTGCTTTGGGCACGATGTTTTTTGCTCAACAAACCGGCTCTTCCGGTGGAAAAATCCGGCATACTGAAATCCGAAGCGATGTTGCCAGCTCCGGCGTCGAACGTCCGGGGAGCAACAATGGCGCGGAAGCCGGTGATGAAGAGGACAATTAAACCATAGCTGTAATGAGCAAACTATTCGGAAAAAAAAATGTAGCCGGCATCCAGACAGAAGTGGATGCCGCTTTTCTGTATCAACAAATTGCCAAAGCGGAGGGAGATCCAGCCATTGCGGGCATATTCCAGAATCTGGCAAAAATTGAAACCGGGCATGCTGCAAAAATGCTGGAACAACTTCAAAAACGAGTTCCCGACGCAGCGCTGCCACCTCCTTCCTGGCGTGCCCGGACATTGGACCGCATTGGAAAAATTTTCGGCTACGACTACATCATCGGCGTGATGATGGACACGGAAAAAAGCATCTCCCAAGCCCTCGTGAAACAAAAAGAAGCCCGCCGCATTCCGATTACCGGCGAGGAGGGAAACCACGTTAAAATCTTGCAGGCGCTGCTCAGAAACCAGTCCGGGGTTTCGGGCGAGCAATTATCGCGCATCGAAGGGCGGCACAAAACAGTGGGCGGCAATGCGCTCCGTGCTGCCGTGCTGGGCGCCAACGACGGGCTGGTGTCCAACCTCAGCTTAGTCATGGGCGTAGCGGGCGCAACCAGCGGGCAGAGTGAAATACTGCTCGCCGGCTCCGCCGGGCTTTTGGCCGGAGCGCTTTCCATGGCCCTGGGCGAATGGATTTCGGTGAAGAGTTCTCAAGAACTTTTCGAACGCCAAATGGCCTTGGAAATGGACGAAATCGTTGCGGACCCGGAAGGGGAAACCAAAGAGATTACCCTCATCTATATGGCAAAAGGCATTCCCGAATCGCAGGCCCGCGATATGGCGGAAAGTGCCATGTCCAATCCCGAAGCGGCCCACCAAGTGCTGATCAAAGAGGAACTAGGCATCAATCCGGAAGATTTGAAAAGCTCAGCCAAAGAAGCGGCCATCACCTCATTTGTCCTGTTTGCTATCGGCGCCATCATTCCACTTGCACCCTTTTTCTGGGGCGGCGGCTATGCCGTTATTTTGGCCAGCGCAGGATTCAGCACCCTGGGGCTGTTTATCATCGGTTCGGCCATTACGCTTTTCACTGGAAAAAGCATTTGGTTTTCCGGTATGCGGCAAGTGCTTTTTGGTTTGCTTGCTGCAGCCATCACCTTCGGTATTGGTAAACTGATTGGCGTTTCTATTGCCGGTTGAACGTGCGCAGAAGGCATCAAGGAAAATCCGTGCAGACGAAAAAAAAAGAAAAGGGGACGACCGACCCCTTTTCTTAGATGAAACATGAAACTACCTAACAAAAAGCGCAGGGTTATCGGACGGACCATTGAGGATAAATTTCGTCGCATCATCGCCCGATTGGAGCGGCGCCAGGAAAGATACCTTACGCCATCCACTCACCCCATTCGCTCTTATCCATTTGAGGTTCTTAGTGCGTGCCTAAGACCCGTAACCGGTCTATGTTTGTGCCGACGCTGGAGTGGTTTGGACAACCGACACGAGTGGTCAGCCCATGTCCAAACCTTCTCCAAGTCGGTGAAACAGGGGAATCGTTTTCTGATAGTAATAAACTTGATCCGTAAAAAAAGCGGATTAATTCTGGAACTGGTCGGTCGACAAAATAACTTCCCAGCCCGGAACCTGAATATTCGGGTCATCTTCTGCGGTGATGAAAATTTTGATCGGTTTAAAGGAGGTGACCGTTTGAAAAGATGCCTTCAGGCTTTTCGAAAACGTACCGCTTGAAGTCTTAATTTGTCCTATATTTTTCGTTTCATTCTGATCTGTCAGCATCCAGACCATGTATAACTGTTTGGGGGGCTGAAGTTTGGTAGGCTCCGCCAAATTGAATAAATCGACATGGATCATGTGATTCTTATTGCTGTCTGTTTTTACTTTAACCGTGCCCTGAGCTGCAGGTACAATCGATGAGGGTACAAAAGCTATTTTTTGGGCACAGGAACTGACCGAAAAAATCAGAATGGCACTAAAAAAGACCACGGATAATTTTTTGGCCCATATAGAAAATTTTGAATTTTTCATTTTATTTTATTTACACGTGCGAAGAATATGCCGTTGTAGAAATTTCAAATGGTCACGTTTTTCAAAGAATCCAAAAGCCCGAATGCCTGAAGCAGCCAAAGGATCACTCCGATTACGACAACTGCATTCAGAATACTTTTGATCTTGCGGTCCATGGGGATATAAGAATTTATCAACCATAGAATTACACCGACGACGATCAAGACGATTAACACATTTAATAGTGGCATGATGATAATTTTTATTGATACTCAAACAAGTATCAGCTGAGCGATTTTTTATTGCGTAGCAGAAACAGGACACCTCCGACAAGAAGTACGCCGCCAATAATCGGAGACAATTTGACGAAGTTGTTTTTCTCTGCTTCTATTTGAACTGGACCTAAGTCGACGATCGTTTCCGTGGTAACGTAATTGAATCCGGTATATGCAATCATAATTATTCCAATTATGACTAAGACAATACCTATTACTTTGGTTTGCATAGTTGCGTAGTTTAGAACATGTATTTAATAGCCTTTATCGCCTCCGGGGAGAAAAACGGAAGAACGCAGTTCCCGCATATTCCATGGGAACGCCGCAATTTAGTTCAGAACACCGGGCCGGTATGGCATGCTTCGTTAAAATAGGCTATAATACGCCCGGCTTTCTGAACGGTATGGATACCGGTGCGCAGGGGGTGGAGTCCAGACCAAAAAGAACAAAGATCCCCTAGATAGGTTTCCTGCCCTGAATTACCCTAAGAATTACCACGATGATTGCAATGACGAGCAAAGCGTGTATTAGCCCGCCTGCGTTGTACCCTACAAAACCTATGAGCCATCCAATGATGAGAATGACGGCAACGACATAAAGCAAATTTCCCATAATAAATAATTTAGAGGTATGGATAATTGGAAAATCCGTAATTTTTGCTTTCCCAAAGCGGAAATTGCCGGCTAGAAAATCGTATGCTAAAAATCTTACCTTAGCGATTAAAGTAAAAGGATAAGTAAGAGGACAATAATAATGATTGCGCCTGCAGAAAGATAAACGCCGCCGCTGGTGGCTTTGAGTTCTCTTTTTATGGTGCGCACTTCATTCCTCAGAGCTTTCTTTTCAGAAGCATTCAGGCTTGCCATATCCATGTCTTTGATTTCTACCAATCTGGCAGTCAATGCATCGGCAAACTCGGATTCTACGGGCTTCGTGGCATCTATAGAAGTCGCATTGGAACTAGTTGCAGCCTGTAGTTGCACCGGATTGAGGGCAAACATCATAAATGCCGCCATAATGCAGAGCGATAGTTTTTTCATTTCAGCAATTTTTCCTGTAAAAGAACTTTTACAGTACTACAAAGGTGGGCCGAAATTACCTGAAATGCGTTATACTATTTTGAAGAAACATTATATCATTCACAGGTCTTCTAATGGAATTCGTGTTCTGAACTGCCTGATCCTCTTGAAGTACGAGGGTGTTAATCCGGTAATTCTTTTGAACTGGCTCGAAAGGTGCGCTACGCTGCTGTAATTCAACCTATAAGATATTTCGGAAATATTAAGCTCATCGTACAAAAGCAATTCTTTTATCCGTTCTACTCTTTGAATAATAAAATAATGCTCTATCGTGGTGCCTGTTGTTTGTGAGAAAAGGTTGGCGAGATAGGCATAGTTCAAGTGCAGCTTTTCACTGAGGTAGTCAGAAAAATTCACTCTTGGAACTTCGTCTGAATAATGAACCATCTCAACGATGATATTCTTGATGGTTTCAATCAGGATGGCTTTTTTGTCATCCATCAGTTCCAAACCAGATTTCATCAACGTAATAGCCAACTGATCGTGTTGTTCGGGAGTCAACTCCTCTTCAATCTTCACTTCCCCCAACTCCACTGCGCCATAATGCAACCCAAGGCCATCCAATGCCGCCATAACCACTAATTTGCAGCGGTGAGAAACCATATATTTGATGTAAAGCTTCATCGGCAAAAATTCCGGATTGTCTCCCCTCTATTCCGGAGGGTTGACCACCCCCACTTTGAATACCCCGCATAACTGGACATTTTCAGAACGAGACCATCCAGGTTTGGCAAACCTGGATGCCCGGACAACGAAAAGATCCAGTAGGGTTTGAATAACCACGGATTTCAGGTTCTAAAAATAACTGATTTCCAGAAATTTTTCAACTGTTTCCCTTTATTTAATTGCCTTCCAGGTCGCCGTACTTGCGCTGCCCTGGGGAAAATGGCCGGACTAAAAGCTATCTCAAAACCCTTTTCAGGGGGTGGGCGGGGGAGGAAAATCAGGGAAAAACGGAAAATTCTTATACCTTGGAATAATTTTTATTTTTTGCCCAATCCAGGCAGCGAAACCATTCCTTTCCGCCTCTCCACAATAAGAGGCGGGAATCTACTCAAGCCAAAACGCGTGACAGAGCAAGACCTCGTCAGGGGATGCATACAAGGCAAACGCAAATTCCAGGAGGAATTGTTTCAGCGCTATGCAGGCAAAATGCTGGCGGTGTGCATGCGGTATGCCCGGCACCGGATGGAGGCGGAAGACATGCTCCAGGACGCGTTCGTGAAAGTATTTGAGCATATAGGGCAATTCCAGTTCAAAGGCGCTCTGGAAGGATGGATCCGCCGGATTGTGGTCAATACCGCCATTAAAGCCTACGACCGGAAAAGCTTTACCCACGAACAGATCGGCATCGATCCAACGTGGGATAGCGCTTCGGATCTGCCGCTAAGCGATATGCAACTCCAGGAAAAAGATTTGCTGAACATGATCAACCGGCTGCCCGATGGCTACCGAATCGTGTTTAACCTGTACGCTTTGGAAGGGTATAGCCACCAGGAGATCGCCGAGATGCTGGGCATTCAGGAAAGCACCTCGCGGTCGCAACTGGTAAAAGCCAGAAAACAATTACAAACGCAACTATTCGAGTTACACAAAGTTGCCGTATGAAAGAGCAACACCCAATAGATGAACTTTTTCGGCGCCAACTGACGGATTATCAGATGGAAACGCCCCTGCACCTTTGGTCCGGTATCGAATCGCGGACCAGAAGTATCGCGCCTGTTTCCTTGAGGAGCCTGATCTGGTGCGCTTCGTTGTCTCTTGCCTTGGCCGTGTTCCTGAAAGGAGACGACGAGTCCCCGCTGCCTGCCGTATTCCCGGTCCAGGCCAGCCCGGTGCTTCCTCAGGCGTCAACAGAGCCACAAGTGCCTGCTACAGACGAAGCATTCCTCCGGACTGAAGCAAACCGCCAGCCAAAGGCCGCTTCCCCTGTGGCAGCGCCGGCTAATCGCGCAGGCGGTGAAACCATCGGGATATCATCTGCCCGCCGTAAGCCGGCTCGCGCTTTAGCCGCTTCTGCCGGAACGCGGACGAATGGGGCTGCCTCTCCATCCTCCCCTACCCTGCCGGATAAGGATGCGCATTCCCTGGCTGATCCCGCCGAAGAAACCCATGCCGCCGAACGCTCCATAAGACCTGCGTTCGCTGAACTGGCGCCATTGAATCCCCTTTGGTTTCAATTAGAAACCCAGCCCATCCAGGATTTCATTCCAGGTATCAAATTCTTGGGCGAGCGCTGGTATGCCAGCGTCGAACTGGGCTTGTCTCAGGATTGGCGGCAAAAAATACTCTCTGCGCCGTCTCCGGAATTTCAGGGGTACGCCGATGCCCGAAAAGCTACCGAGTCGGTTAAATCATCCCATACCGCCTCCTTGAGGCTCTCCCTGATCTCCGCTTCAGGCTGGACCTTCCGCAGCGGATTACAGGTTTCCCGGACCACGGAATGGTTTACCCAACCCGACGCCCGGACCGTCAATACCTTTCACGAGATCGATATTCCTTTGCTGCTGGGGCGTCAGTTTTCCATAGGGAAACTGGACCTGGGCATCAATGGCGGCGCCATGTTGAATATGGCCTTTTACCAAAAAGGCGCTTTTCTCGCGCCCGACGCGGAGAAAGTCGTCGATTTCTCCTCTAACCTCCCGGATGCCTACCCCGCTTTCAAGAACCGCCTCGGTTTAGGCTACTACGGGAGCGTCTCCCTTTCCCATCCGGTTACCCCCAGTTTGCACCTGATGGCCGAGCCCTATTTCCGGTATATGCCCAAAGCATATACCAGCCCGGACTACCCGCTGGAGCAGCGCTACCGCACCGCCGGGATATTCTTTGGATTCCGCAAGCTCCTGGGGCCCTATTGGATGAACTTGCGGCCTTGACGCTATTTCGTATTTTGGTGGATAAAATGGTGAATAAAGATCGCCGGTCCGGAAACCCGAACCGGCGATACTTTTTAGTGGTTGCCCCCCATTCCATCTTCCTCGTCTGCAGAAGACGGCGCCCAAGCCATATCGATTTGCCGGCGCTCCAGGTCGGTCCGGACAATGCGGACCTCGATGGGATCTCCAATGCGGTATATTCTTCCGGTGGATACGCCCCGAATACGGAGGCGGGAGCCATCCAGCTCAAAAGGCTCCCGGAAGGTTTCATAGGAAGCCATGCCTTCGCAGTGGCTGTCTTTTAACTCAATGAATGCGCCCCGCTCGGAGAAACCGGAAATATACCCGGTAAAAATTTCGCCGACGTGTTTCTCCATGAATTCCACCTGCTTGTACTTCACCGACTCGCGCTCTGCGTCCATGGCGTTGCGCTCCTGTTTGGAGATATGCTTGCATTGTTCTTCCAGGCGGCCTTTGTCCATCCGCGAGGTTGCGCCGTCCAAATTCCGGTGCAGGATGCGGTGGGCCCATACGTCGGAATACCGGCGGATGGGCGACGTAAAGTGGGAGTAGAATTCGAAAGCCAGTCCATAGTGGCCGATATTGTCGGTAGAATACGCCGCTTTGGCCATGGTTCGGATAGCGATGGGCTCCAGGATGCGCAAGGCGGGGTCTTTTTCTGCCAGTTTGGCCAGGCGGTTGAACGACCGGGCGATATTCATCGGCGTCGTGATATCCATTTGAACCCCCATTTCAAGGGCAAACCGGGCGAGGTCCTCGACCTTGTCCATATTGGGTTCGTCGTGGATACGGTACACGAAAGGAATCTCCTGGCCTTCCGCTTTCCCTTTGTTGGTGATATAGGTAGCCACTTCCCGGTTGGCGAGCAGCATAAACTCCTCGATGAGCAAGTGCGCGTCTTTGCGTTCCTTGACATACACCTCCACGGGGGTTCCCTCGTCGTCCAGGCGGAAGCGAACCTCTTCCGTTTCAAAGGCGATAGCCCCTTTGCGGAAGCGGGAGGTGCGCATTTTTTTGGCCAGGCTGTTGAGTTTGCGCAGGGACGCGGCGTACTCGCTTTCTCCGCTTTCCAGAATTTCCTGGGCTTCTTCGTAAGTAAAGCGGCGGTTGGAGTGAATGATGGTTTTGCCAAACCACCGGCTGCAGACTTTATCGTTTTCGTCAAATTCAAAAATCGCTGAAAAGGTCAGCTTGTCTTCCAGCGGGCGAAGCGAGCACAGTTCATTGGAAAGCTTTTCCGGCAGCATCGGGAGCACCCGGTCCACCAGATAAACGGAAGTGGAACGCAGATACGCTTCTTTGTCCAGAGCCGTCCCTTCCTTGACGTAATGGCTGACATCGGCGATGTGGACGCCCACTTCGAGGTGGCCGTTTTCCAGATACCGGAAAGAAAGCGCGTCGTCAAAATCCTTGGCGTGCTCGGGGTCGATGGTGAAGGTTAATACATCGCGAATATCCCTTCGGCGGGCGATTTCTTCCTCCGAAACGGTTGTTTCCAGGGATTCGGCTTCTTTGGAAACCTCCTCCGGGAAAAGGAGATTAAATCCATTGTTGATGAGAATGGATTTCATCTCGATTTCGTGGCTCCCCGCAGGCCCGAGCACAAAGACGATGCTCCCCATAGGGTTTTGGTATTGCCCCCCCGACCATCGGTCGATGCGCACCACCACTTTGTCGCCATCTTTTGCGTCCAGCGTGGCTTTGGAATCGACGATAATATCCATCGGCAGGTTACTGTCGGGCGCCACGATGGCGTAATGGGGGTAGCTCCAGAAGGTGCCGATAAACTGTTCGCGGGCCCGTTCCACGACCTCGACGACCTCTCCTTCCGACCGCCGCCGCCCCGGAAGCGTCCAAACCCGGAGACGGACGCGGTCGCCGTGCAGCGCGGAGTTCAGGTTTTTGGCGGCGACATATACATCTTCCTCCCGGCCCTGAATAACCACATAGGCGGCGCCGGTGCGGGTCATATCGACTTTCCCCTCCAGCGCATCGCCCCGGCCTGCCGCTCCGGCTTTCCCTATGGCGCGTTTAAGCTTGTACTTGAAATCCTCCAGCGCTTCCAGGTGATTTTCCTCGGCGAGCTTTTGAAGCGCGTATTGGATGGAATCCTTATTATTGTCTATCTGAAGGCGTTTGGCGATTTGGCGGGGGTTAAGGCGCTGTTTGGGGTCCTGACGAAACAGCCGCAAGATTTCCTGGCCTAGCTGTTTGGAGGTTAATTTGGTATTTGTGGTTGTTTTCTTTTTTCTCATATATAGGTTGGCGCGCTCAGGCGCCGGACTGAATCATGATGGGTTAGGTTAAATGAACGATCTGCCCCTCCGGCAAAAGTTCCATCCGGAAATTGCTGCTGGAGGACGCTTGATAAAGCGTTCCTTCGGGGGCTTGCCCGGAAACGACGAGGATTTCCCAATCTTCGTCAATGGTAGCCACCGATCGAATTAAGGTATTTTCCCTGGAAATAGTTCCCGCCAGCACGTGCCGGTCGATCAGCCGCCCGGCTTTATCGAGGCAAAGCAAGACGAACTGGTACCGCATCAGGCTGGCCCTCCAGAACACGAGGGCGTAAAAATCGCGGGTTTCGGGAATGCGAAAACAAGGGATGAACTCGGTCAGCTCGTCCGCTTCCTCTTCTTCGTAAGGAAGGATAAACTGATCGATCAGGTCCTGCGGCGCAGGGGGGTTCGTCTGGCTGAACACGCGTGCCATGTCGTCGGTAAGCGTAACCGGCAACGGGACTTCGGGAAAAAAGCCAATAAAATCTTCGAAACTGCTCATATCTATCTAAACCGGATTTTATGGCCGAAAGTTACGCTGGTTTCCCAAAAAGGGACGTGTTTTTGCGAACAAAAGCCCCGGGGTAGGGTTTTGAAATTCGATGTGGGCATTCCGGCATCCTGCGGACCCTCTTGTTTAAACCTTTTCTAAATAGCCTCCTTTTGCCCCGGTAAATCTGGGGAAAGG
This sequence comes from Haliscomenobacter sp., assembly GCA_016707205.1. Lineage (GTDB taxonomy): Bacteria > Bacteroidota > Bacteroidia > Chitinophagales > Saprospiraceae > JADJPL01. The sequence goes on from JADJHZ010000003.1 coordinate 609,667, forward strand.
TTGGGGGAATGCAGTCAAAAAAGTAGCTTTGTTCCCGGCAAAAAACGGCCTTGCCCAAAAGAACGTAAACGCAAAAACCTGAATACCATGAGTTGGCTTTCCCCTGCTCTCAAACCGATAGGACTGATCTGGTTTGACCATTTTCTGACTTCCTCCCTCGGGAAAAAGGTGGTCATGAGTCTTACCGGGCTTTTTCTGATCATGTTTTTAATGGTCCATTTGATCGGTAACCTCCAGCTGCTCAACGCCGATGGAGGGGAGTCGTTCAACAAGTATACCTACTTCATGACGCACAACCCGCTGATCAAGTCCATTTCCTATTTTCTGTACCTGTTCATTCTCATCCATGCGATCCAGGGCTGGCGCTTGTGGGCTCAGAACCGCAATGCCCGGGGAGGACAGGGATATGCGGTGCAAGTGGTGCGCGCCGTAGGTACCAATGGGCGGGTAGCCGCCCGGATGGGCTGGCTGGGCACCATCATTTTCGTGTTCCTGGTCCTGCACATGTGGCAGTTCTGGTTTCAGATGAAAACCGGAAACGTGAACATGGTCCTCATCGGCGACGTGGAGCACAAAGACCTGTATGCGCCGGTAGTGGCCGCCTTTTCCAATCTGCTTTACGTAATCGTCTATGTAGTTTCGATGTGGATCATTGCCGTTCACCTTTGGCACGGATTCCAGAGCGCCTTCCAGACGCTGGGGCTCAACCACAAGAAATATACCCCCCTGATCCGGGTCCTGGGCAAATTGTATTCCATCCTGGTTCCGCTCGGTTTTGCGCTGATCCCTATTCTGGTTTACGGTCAGGTGCAAGGCTGGTGGTCGGTCAATCTTTCTCTAACCCACTAAATTACCTCGACACATGCAACTTAACGGAAACATACCTGAAGGGTCGCTGGCTGAAAAATGGACCCGGTACCGGTCGACCGTTTCTTTGGTCGCTCCGAACAACAAAATGCGCATTGAGGTCATCGTAGTTGGTTCCGGACTTGCGGGCGCATCCGCTGCCGCTTCTCTCGGAGAACTGGGTTACAAGGTGAAATGCTTTACCTATCACGATAGTCCCCGCCGGGCCCACAGTATTGCCGCTCAAGGTGGAATCAACGCCGCGAAGAATTACCGCAACGACGGAGACAGCGTTTACCGTCTTTTCTATGATACCATCAAAGGGGGCGACTACCGCTCCCGCGAAGCCAACGTATACCGCCTGGCGGAAGTCAGCGCCGCGATCATCGATCAGGCGGTGGCTCAAGGCGTACCGTTCGCCCGCGAATACGGCGGCTTGCTCGACAACCGCTCTTTCGGCGGCGTACAGGTAAGCCGGACGTTTTACGCACGCGGGCAAACCGGCCAGCAGCTCCTTTTGGGCGCTTATCAGGCCCTCTCCCGGCAAATCGCGCTGGGCGCCGTGGAGATGTTCAACCGCCACGAAATGCTCGACGTGGTGCTCGCCGACGGGAAAGCCCGCGGGATCATTGCCCGAAACCTGGTCACCGGCGAGCTGGAGCGCCATGGCGCGCATGCCGTAGTGCTGGCTACCGGAGGCTACGGCAACGTCTTCTATCTGTCCACCAACGCCATGAACTGCAACGTCACCGCCGCCTGGCGGGCTGTCCGCAAAGGCGCTTTGATGGCCAACCCCTGCTTTACCCAGATTCACCCCACCTGCATCCCCGTGAGCGGCGACTACCAGTCTAAACTCACCCTGATGTCCGAATCGCTTCGAAACGACGGACGGGTATGGGTACCCAAAAAACAAGAGGACGCCCAAGCCATCCGCGAAAGCCGCAAAACCGCGCTGGAGATCGCAGAAGAAGACCGCGACTACTTCCTCGAGCGCCGCTACCCCGCTTTCGGCAACCTCGTGCCGCGGGACGTGGCCTCCCGGGCTGCAAAAACCGCCTGCGACGAGGGTCTGGGCGTTGCCCCTACCGGTTTGGCCGTTTACCTGGATTTCGCCGCCGCCATCGAGCGCTATGGACGGTCCAAAGCCAATACCCTCGGCATCCACAACCCCGACCATGCAACCATCATACGCCTGGGCGAAGAGGTCGTTTCTGAAAAATACGGCAACCTCTTTGAGATGTACGAAAAGATCACCGGCGAAAATCCGTATAAGATGCCGATGAAAATCTACCCGGCCGTGCACTATACGATGGGCGGACTTTGGGTCGACTACAACCTGGAAACCAATATCCCCGGCTTGTTTGCTACCGGCGAATGTAACTTTTCCGACCACGGCGCCAACCGCCTCGGCGCTTCTGCCCTCATGCAGGGCCTGGCCGACGGCTATTTCGTGCTTCCGTACACCATCGGCAACTTTTTGTCGAACGATATCCGCACCCCCAAAATCGATCCCAACCAGCAGGCGTTTCTCGATGCCGAAAAACAAACCCAGGAGCGGATCGACAAACTAATGAACCTCGGCGGCAAACAATCCATCGAGAGTTTCCACCGCAGATTGGGCCGGATTATGTGGGACTATTGCGGCATGTCGCGCAACGCCGAAGGCCTGCAGAAAGCCCGCGGGATGATCCTGGAATTGAGGGAAGAATTTTACCGCGACGCCTTCGTTCCTGGCTCCGCCAAAGACTTTAACCCGGAACTGGAAAAAGCGCTCCGCGTGGCAGATTATTTTGAAATGGGCGAACTAATGATCCTCGACGCCCTGAACCGCGAGGAATCCTGCGGTGGGCACTTCCGCGAAGAGTTCCAGGACGAAGGTGGGGAAGCCCAACGCGACGACCAGCAGTACGCCTACGTTGCCGCCTGGGAATACAAAGGATGGGAAGAAGAACCGGTGCTGCACCGCGAAGACCTGGTCTTTGAAAATGTCGAACTCAAAACCAGAAGCTATAAGTAACCGGAGCGCTTTCCAATAACCTTTTTTTTTCAAAACAGCCTTTAAACGGAACTATATGAAACTCACCCTCAAAATCTGGCGCCAGGGGGGCGAATATAAAAAGGGACAGTTTGTCAATTACCAACTGGACCAGGTCAGCGAGCACATGTCCTTCCTGGAAATGCTGGACGTCCTGAACGAGCAGTTGATTTCCCAGGGCAAAGAACCCGTCGCTTTTGAACACGACTGCCGCGAAGGGATCTGCGGCGCGTGCAGCATGGTGATCAACGGCCACGCCCATGGCCCGTTGCAAGGCACGACGGCTTGCCAGTTGCATATGCGCTTTTTCCGGGACGGCCAAACGGTAACCATCGAACCGTTCCGCGCCAAATCCTTCCCGGTAATCAAAGACCTCGTGGTCGACCGCAGCGCATTTGACCGCATCATCCAGGCTGGCGGGTACGTGTCCGTAGGCACGGGTCAGGCCCAGGATGCCAACGCGATCCCGGTAGAAAAAGACCAGTCCTCCATGGCGTTTGACGCCGCCGCCTGCATCGGCTGTGGCGCCTGCGTTGCCGCCTGCCCAAACGCATCGGCGATGCTCTTCGTCAGCGCCAAGGTGTCCCACCTGGCCTTGCTCCCTCAGGGAAAAGTAGAAGCTAAAAAACGCGTACTCAATATGGTCCGCCACATGGACCTCGAAGGGTTTGGCAACTGCTCCAACGTCACTGCCTGCGAAGCCGAATGCCCGAAAGGGATCTCGGTGGACAACATCGCCCGGATGAACCGGGAATACCTGTCGTCGGTGTTCGCTTCGGACGAAGACTGAATTTAGGCGTAAGGCGTAAGGCATAAGGCGAAGGGCATAAGGGACAAGAACAAACTTGCGCCTTATGCCCTTTGCCTTATGCCTCAACATCTCCCCTCTCCCCAATAAATCTGCGCGCCCGGCGTTTAAGTTCCGAAAACAACGTTGCTATGAAACCTATGTTTGTTCTGTTCTGCGCGATGATACTGGTGTCGGGTCTTTGGGGGCAATCCACTAAAACGTACAACCAGAAGGCCGATTCCGATCCGGAGGCAAAAGCCATGCTGGAGCGGGTGCGCAAAAAATATGAATCTTACCCCACGCTGGAGGCGGAGTTTTCTCTGGCCATAGAAGTGCCGGAGCAGCCCAAGGAGGTGCAGCGGGGAAAGATCCAGCAAAAGGGCGCCAAGTACCGGATCGAGTTCAGCGGGCAAACGGTGATTTCCGACGGCAAATCCATCTGGATCGTTTTATCCCAAAACAAAGAGGTGCAGATCAACCACCTGCCCGACGCGGAAGAAGACGAAGCCATCCTTTCTCCTCAGTCGCTGTTCCGGATCTATGAGAAGGGAAGTTTTGCCTACACCATCGTGAACGAGTACAGCGCCACCGGAAAAATACTTCAGGAAATCGAGTTTAAGCCCCTCGACCGGTACTCCGAGTATTCCAAACTTCGGCTGACCGTCGATAAGAAAACCGCCAATTTTTTGGAGATCAAGGGCTTCACCAAAGACGGCACGCGCTATACGCTGACCATGACCAAGCTCACCCCCAACAAGCCTCTGACCGACGCCGTCTTTACCTTCAACAAAGCGAATTATCCGGGGTTTCATATCGAGGATCTGAGAAACCAGGATTAAAAAAATCCGGCGTACCTTTGCCCATGTATAAAACCAAACACATGGGCTTCAAATCCACCATTGCCCGGCCTTTCGCGCACTTGATCGCACGCCGGATTGAACGTTGGTCGGCCAACGCGCTGGACGAGCAGGCCAAAATCCTGAATACCCTCATCGCCAAAGGCCGTGTGACGGCTTACGGCAAAGACCACGATTTGGGCCGGGTGCAGGATTACGCCGATTTCAAGAATTGCGTCCCCATTCGCGATTACGAGGGCATGCGTCCCTATGTCGATCGCATCAAAACCGGCGAATCGGATGTGTTGTGGCCGGGCAAGCCCCGGTATTTCGCCAAAACGTCGGGAACGACTTCCGGGGTGAAGTATATTCCTATTTCGAACGACAGCCTGCCCAACCACTTTGGCACCGCGCGGGATGCCCTGTTCAACTACTACGCCCGCACAGGCAATGGCGCCTGGCTCGACGGCAAGGTCATTTTTCTTTCCGGGAGCCCGGAGCTCGACGAGATTGCAGGAATCCCTACGGGACGCCTGTCCGGCATTTCCAACCATCTCATCCCGGCCTGGTTAAAGACCAATCAGATGCCGAGCTATGTTACCAATTGCATCGAAGACTGGGAAACCAAGCTCGACCGGATCGTCGAGGAAACGCTTTCCCGGAATATGACCCTGATCAGCGGTATTCCGCCCTGGGTGCAGATGTATTACGAGCGGTTGATCGACCGGAGTGGAAAGCGCTTCGTTAAAGAGATCTTCCCTAATTATTCGGTATTCGTTTACGGAGGGGTAAACTACGAGCCGTACCGGGCCAAACTGGAAGAACTGGTCGGCAAACGCCTCGACAGCGTGGAAACCTACCCTGCCTCGGAAGGCTTTATTGCTTTCCAGGACAGTCAGACCGAACCGGGTTTGCTGCTCAACACCTCGTCGGGGATCTTTTTCGAGTTTGTCCCGGCCAATGAGGTTTTCAATGAAAACCCCACCCGGCTGCGCCTGCACGAAGTGGAGCCGGGGGTGAATTATGCGCTCATTATCAACAGCAACGCCGGCCTTTGGGGATACAACATCGGCGATACCGTCGAGTTCGTCTCCACCAGGCCCTACCGCATCCGCGTAACCGGACGGATCAAGCACTTCATCTCCGCTTTTGGAGAGCACGTCATCGGTAAGGAAGTCGAGGAAGCCATGCTTCAGGCCACCCGGGAAGCCGGCGTCCAGGTCGTCGAGTTTACCGTAGCGCCCCAGGTAAATCCTCCCGAAGGAGGCCTCCCCTACCACGAATGGCTGGTGGAATTCGATCGGCTGCCGGCCAATATGGAAGGGTTTGCCGCGAGCCTCGACGAACGGATGATCCGCCAGAACATATACTACCAGGACCTGATCGAAGGTAAAATCCTCAAGCCCCTTCGAATCACGCCGTTGCGGCGCGACGCCTTCCGGGAATATATGAAGGCGGAAGGCAAGCTGGGAGGACAAAACAAAGTGCCCCGTTTGTCGAACGACCGAAAAATTGCCGATGCGATGACGCATTATGTGCTGCCAAACCCTTACCTTTAAGGTTCTATTTTTTCATAAAAAACATCAATCAACATGGGTAAAGGCGATAAACGCAGCAAACGCGGCAAGATCTGGCGTAGTTCCTACGGGAATTCCCGGCCAAAGCGGCGAATCAAAAAAGCCGTAAATCCGTAAAGGCCCCGGCGAATCTGCTAACTGGCGCGAGGCTCTGCCCAATGCTGTCTGGAACCTGTTCGCCTGTTCGCCGTCCCGCAATTAGCGGGATCACATTCCGTGCGGAATTATCAGCCGGTCCTCCAGACGCTATGGTCTGGACTTTCAGCCTGACCGGCGTTCCTTTTTTTCTGCCTCACGAACAGGTTCCAGACCGCATTAGGCTCCTAACTGGCGGGAGGCTCCGCCTCGTGCCCGCTATCTCGCGAGGCTCCGCCTCGCACCTTTTAAAATAAAAAATCCTCCCTTCCAACCTACGAATAATAAAAACCCCTAAATTTAAGCAAACAGTACCTGAAGCCTGATGAGAGTACTCCATATCAGCGCAGAATGCTATCCGGCGGCCAAAGCTGGCGGCTTGGGAGACGTAGTCGGCGCCCTTCCCAAATACCAGAACCAAAGCGGGATCGCTGCGGGCGTCGTCATTCCGAAATACGATCTCCCCTGGATCCGGAACCGCCCCACCGAAGTCGTGTACTCGGGAGCTTTCCGCATGGCCAATGGAATTACGTATCCTTTCGCGGTAGAACAAACGGGGATGGACAATCTGGGGTTCCCCCTGTTCTTTGTCAACATCCCTGGTCAGTTTGACCGGCAGGGCATTTACGGAGATGCCAACGGATGGTTTGGCGATAACGAAGAGCGCTTTGTTTTTTTCCAGCAGGCCGTATTGCAATGGGTCCTCCAATTTGCCGAAAAGCCGGATCTGCTCCATTGCCACGACCATCACTCCGGCCTGATCCCGTTCATGGTCAAATACTGCCCCGATTACCATCCGCTAAAAGACATCCCCTCGGTGTTCACCATCCACAACGGAGAATATCAGGGCGCCCTGCGCTGGGACAAATACCCCATTCTGCCCGCTTTCTATACCGAGGCCAGCGGGTTGCTCGACTGGAACGGGTACATCAACTCCCTGGCATGCGCCATCAAATGCGCCTGGGCGGTCACTACCGTTTCCCAATCATATATGGAAGAGCTGGCGTATGCTTCCAATGGACTGGAAAGCCTGATCCGCGACGAATGGCCCAAGTGCCAGGGTATTCTCAATGGGATCGATGCCCAGGTTTGGGATCCGCAACAGGATACCTACCTGCCGGTCCGATTGGATGAGGACGTAGACGCATTCAAGCAGGAAAACAAAAACGCGCTGTTCAGCCGTTTTCAATTCCAGGAACAGGACCCGGTTTTCACCTTTATTGGCCGCCTCGTGCGCGAAAAAGGCGCCGACTTGCTCCCGAACTAATCCGCCAGGTACTCGACAGCGGGCTGGCCGTGAATTTTCTCATCCTGGGCACCGGCGAAGCAGAATTGCACGATGCGCTGAGGGAGTTGAACTGGGTCTATCAAGGCCGATGCGACGCCGTACTGGAATACAACGAAGCCCTTGCCCACACCCTCTATGCGGGTTCGGACTTCCTCCTCATGCCTTCCCGGGTGGAGCCTTGCGGCCTCAACCAGATGTACGCCATGCGGTACGGCACGATCCCGATCGTGCGCACGGTGGGGGGGTTAAAAGACACCGTCATCGACCTTGGCGCGTTTCCGGCGGAGGGCAGGGGATTTCGGTTTGATCACTTTACCGTCGACGATGCCCACCATGCCATTTGGCGGGCTTATAGTCTGTACCAGGACACCGCTCAGATGAAATCGATCCGCAAGCGGATTATGGCGGCCGACTTTTCCTGGGAAAAGGCAGCGAACAACTATTTTCACCTATATCAAGAATTGATCTAATCCAAACAGCTATGATCAAAATGATTGCCCTGATCCTTGGAGGCGGCGCCGGCAGCCGCTTAGCCCCGCTGACGAGCCAGCGCTCGAAACCTGCAGTGCCCATTGCCGGAAAATATCGCCTGATCGATATCCCGATCTCCAACTGCCTGAATTCCGGTCTGAAACGCATGTTCGTGCTGACCCAATACAACTCCGCCTCTCTGAACAAGCACATCAAGAACACCTACCATTTCGACATGTTCAGCCATGGTTTTGTCGACATCCTGGCGGCTGAACAAACCCCGAGCAGCGACCAGTGGTTCCAGGGTACTGCAGATGCGGTGCGCCAGTCGATGCACCACCTGACCAACCACGATTACGACTATTTACTCATCCTGTCCGGCGACCAGCTCTATCAGATGAACTTCGAAACCCTGGTCAAATACCACATCGAAAAAGATGCCGACCTGACCATCGCCACCATCCCGGTATCGGATCGCGACGCCTCCGGCTTTGGGATTATGAAAGTCAACACCGAAGGGTATATCGATGATTTTGTGGAAAAACCCAAGGCCAATGTGCTGGAAGCCTGGGAATCCGCCGTGGATGAGGAGAACCGTGCTCAGGGAAAGGTCTATCTGGCTTCGATGGGGATTTATGTGTTTAGCCGGGCCATAATGAAAAAACTGTTTGACGAAAACGAGAAAGCGATCGACTTCGGAAAAGAGATTATTCCCAACGCGATCTCTTCCAATTACAAGATCGCCAGTTTCTCCTACGATGGATACTGGACGGACATCGGAACTATCCGCTCCTTCTTCGAAGCCAATATTGCCCTGGCCGATCCGCTTCCGGAATTTAATTTATTTGACGGGGACAATCCCATTTATACCCGCCCCCGTCTGCTGGCGCCCACCAAAGTGTATGGCACCTTCCTGAATAAGGCATTAGTAGCTGAGGGCTGTATTATTCATGCCAAAAAGGTGGACCGGGCCGTGATCGGTATTCGTTCCCGCATAGGTGAAGGTACGGAAATCAGTAATGCCATCGTCATGGGCGCCGATTATTACGAATCGGTTGAAGACATTTCGCTGCGCCGTAACGGCGCCCCAATGGGCATCGGGAAAGACTGTTACATCGAAAACGCGATCATCGATAAAAACTGCCGCATCGGCAACAATGTGGTCATCAAAGGCAGCCCGCTGCTCCACGATCAGGAAACGGACACCTTCTGCGTCCGGGATGGTATCGTCGTGCTCAAAAAACGGGCTTATATCCCGGATGGAACGAAGATTGGGTTGATTTGACGGGTTCCTACTCCGTAACGACGGGTTTAAAACCCGTCGTTACGGAGTAGGGCTGCAAACCCGTCGTTACAGAGTAGGACTGCTTACATCGATTCCGCCGCCGCTTCCACGGCTTTCCAAACCCGGAAGACATTCTTGTAGCATATCTTGGCAATATCGCCGGAGGAATAGCCTCTGGCAAGCAGTTCGCGGATCAGGTTGGGGTACTGGGAAACATCTTTTAGCCCGGTAGGCAGGGAATCCCCTACGCCGTCGAAATCGGATCCCAGGCCGACGTGGTCAATCCCGGCCATCTTCACGACGTGGTCGATATGGTCGGCCACGGTTTTGACATCGGCATACAGGCTGGGATTGGCTTTCTGAAAGTCCTTGATCACCTGCTCCGCTTCGGGCGTTCCATAACGCACCCCTTTTTCGCTGAGGATCTTGCGCAGTTCGTCCCTCAATTGATCGTTGTGCTTGGATACGTTTCCATCCAGGAAACCGGAGCCGAAATTAATCTGGATCACCCCTCCGTTTTGCTTCAGGGCGACCAGCATATCATCGTTCATATTGCGCTCAAAACCGGGGGTGAACTTCCGGCACGAGGAGTGGGAAGCGATCACGGGCACCTTGGTGAGGCGCAAGACGTCGAAAAAGGTGCTGTCCGACACGTGGGAGATATCGACCATGATTCCCACGCGGTTCATTTCCCTGACTACCTGTTCGCCGAAGGGGCTCAGGCCGTTCCAGGTATGGGTCGTATCGTAGGAAGAATCGCAGATCTGATTGTCTTTGCCGTGGGTGAGGGTGATGTATCGGATTCCCCGGGAATGGAAATACGCCACGTTGGCCAGGTCGTTACCTACCGGAGCCCCATTCTCCATACCCATCGGCAGGGAAATCAGGCCTTTTTTAAAATGAACCATGACCTGAGCGGGGGAGGTTGCCACGGCAAAGCGGTCGGGGTGCGCTTTGGCAATCCCATTGACCATATCGATCAGCGAGTCGGCCAGGCTTTTACCCATGTCGGGTTGCTGCTGATAGCCCGAAGGGATGTAAATCGACATAAACGGCGCATCCAGGCCGCCTTTCTTCGCCCGAACGTAATCAAAGTCGCCGTCCGTGGTCTCCACCGGAATGCCGATGTATTCTTTCGTGAGCTGAAAATTGCGTACTTTCAGGCGGTAGGGAAGGTCAACGTGCCCATCGGTAATGATGAATTTATGCGCCAGCTTATCCGCTTTCTTCGCCAGTGCATCCATTTCCTGGGCAATTCCCAAATGCAAAACGCCTCCCATAAACATCAGTATAAAGGCCGTTTTTAAAAAAAAGTCCTGTTGCTTCAACATAGTGCCAAATTTTAAATTATTATTTGCGAATATACATTTTAATCAAAAAGTGCAATGCATAATAAAACCGTCCTGATCACCGGTGGGAATTCTGGCATCGGCAAATTTACCGCCCTGGGACTCCTGCAGGAAGGAGCGGAAGTGTTCATCGCCTGCCGGAATAGGGAGAAGGCCGCCAAGGCAATCCAGGAGTTGGAAAGCATGAGTGCGGTAAAAGGGAAAGTCAGGGCTCTTGAACTTGATTTAGCCGACCTGCACTCCATCGAAGCCATGGTCCTCGCTTTCCAGGCCCAAAGGCCCAAACTGGATGTCCTGATCAATAATGCCGGCGTAGTGACCAGCAAATACCAGCAAACCCGTCAGGGGTTCGAACTTCAATTCGGCGTAAACCATCTTGGTCATTTTCATCTGACCCAGCTTTTACTCCCAGCGCTTCGCGAGGCTCCTGAGGCCAGGGTGGTTAATGTGTCGTCGGCTTCCTACCTGCGGGGAACCCTCGATTTTAACCGGCTCCGCCAATGGCCCGGGAGGTATAATAGTTTAAAGGCGTACGCCCAATCCAAACTGTGCAATGTGCTTTTTACCCGGGAAATGGCGCGCAGGCATCCGGAAATCGACTGCAATGCGTTACATCCGGGAGTGGTGAGCACCGAAATTGGCAGTAAACATATGACACTCCTGGAAGCATTGGCATGGACCCTCTACCGCCCTTTTATGGTTTCCCCGAAGACAGGCGCAAAAACCTCCATTTTCCTCGCCAGTTCGCCCACAGTGGCCGGCATCAGCGGCCGGTTTTTCGACGAAAACCAAAACCCCAGAAAATTGGCCGCCCACGCCCTAAGCGACACCCTCGCCCAACGGCTTTGGACGGAAAGCGAGCAGTGGACAAAAAAACAGTAGGGCAGTCTGAAGACTGCACCAATCCGTAGACTGAAGTCTACGGTCAACAGGAGGATCGTACTTCGTAAATCATACCTCGTAAATCTGGCATAAAACTTTTTTGGGGATTTTCCTGGCAAAGAGTTTTTGTTTGCCGGCCCGGGGGGGCTCTTGGCCCGGCCCCCCCCCCTTGTTGTTTTATCGTACTTCGTAAATCGTACTTCCACATGACTTTCGACCAACTCGAATCGCTGGAGGCCCAGGCCAGGATGCTCGAGCCAGGAGCTGCCGACCGGGAAAACTGGACTTCAAAGGCCGCTCAATATGGGAGCGCCTTCATCGACGGGTTGCCGGAAGGCAAGACCTACCTGCCTGACCGGGATAGAGGCAGCGCGTTGGCTTCCTTGCCTTTCGGGGAAGAAGGAAGGGATATAGACGAAGTGTTGGAGGCGGTCCACTTGGGCGTCAATTCCAGCGGCATCAATCCGGCGTCCGGAGGGCACCTGGGGTACGTGCCCGGGGGAGGCGTATTCCCTTCGGCTCTTGGCGATTACCTCGCTGCCGTCACCAACCGCTATGCGGGTATTTTCTTTGCCAACCCGGGAGCGGTGCGCATGGAGAACGATTTGATCCGGTGGATGTGCCAGTTGGTAGGGTATCCGGAAGGCGCTCTGGGTAACCTCGCTTCCGGTGGATCCATTGCCAACCTGATCGCGATCACGACAGCGAGGGACTATTTTCAGGTCAAATCAGCCTCGATCCCCCGTCTGGCGATCTACCTGACCTCGCAGGTGCATCACTGCGTGCAGAAAGCCATCCGCATTGCCGGCCTGGGAGAGGCTCAGATCAGGTATATTCCTCTGGACGAGCAGTTCCGCATGCAGCCGAGTGCGCTGCAGCAGGCCATAGACTCCGATAAGTCCCGTGGGCTAATCCCCTTTCTGGTGGTCGCTTCTGCGGGCACGACGGATACCGGAGCAGTAGATCCATTGGACGAGATTGCCGAAATAGCCGGGAGGGAGCGTATCTGGTATCATGTCGATGCTGCCTACGGCGGTTTTTTTACCCTCGTAGAAGCGCTTCGGCCGACGTTTAAAGGAATCGAACGCTCCGATTCGGTAGCCATCGATCCGCACAAAGGGTTGTTCCTGCCCTACGGCCTGGGGGCAGTCCTGATCCGCAACGTCGAAGCGCAATTCAAAGCCCACCACTACATGGGCAATTACATGCAGGATGCCTTTGGCCCCGGGCAGGAAGTATCGCCTGCAGACCTTTCTCCCGAGCTGACCAAACATTTTCGAGGTTTGCGCATGTGGCTTCCGCTCCAGCTACTTGGTTTAGCTCCTTTTCGCGCTGCGCTTCAAGAAAAAATACTGCTTTGCCGGTATTTTTACGAACAAGTCCAAAAATTAGGATTCCAAACAGGTCCTTATCCCGACCTTTCGATTATGATTTTTCGGTATGTCCCATCTGAAAAAAACGCCGATGCATTCAACGAAGCCTTGGTGCGGTATGTCCAGGAAGACGGAAGGGTATTTCTATCCTCTACGACCATCGAAGGCCGGTACTGGATTCGCCTGGCGGTACTGAGTTTCCGGACCCATAAACGGGAAGTCGCCCTTTGTCTGGATATCCTGCGATTGGGATTAGAGAAACTGGGTTAAACCGCGCATTAAGCGATGATTTTACCCCCTTTTCAGCGAGTTTTGCGAAAAAAAACCAAACACTGCGATAAATCCCTAATTTTGTGACAAAAAGCGCATTCATGCGTCACATTCGAAGAAGTTCGGCACCTTCTATCTGACAACCCCTTTGTTCTTGGTTCCCTGCGTTGAATTCGGGAGAGGAAATTAGAAAGATCGTGGGCGGAAGCAAAAGACAAAATAATGAAATCCCTATTCCTGTTCTTTTTTTTAGCCGTTTCGGCGGCAATATACGCACAAAGCGCATCCACGGCTATCAAACCGAAGCCTTCCTACTGCAACGAACCGCCCGAAGCCTACGATAGCCGGAAAAATGCCTCGGCCGTCAAGCCTGCCGCTTTGCCCAAGTTCAATTCCAAGCCGGTCATGGAATATCGGGTGCAGGTAGCTATCCTGCGCAAAACAGACCCTACCAAATATCCGTTTCACCGCAGCCTGGTTGCGCGGTATCAGCCTTGCGAAGAGGTTTGGATCGTCGAATCCAAACAAAGCTTTCGCAACCGCCAGGACGCTGAAAAGCTGCGGGCTGAACTGGCAAAAATGGGATATGGCGGCGCCTATATCACCACCCTTGTCGGATACGAATAACCCGGACGTCAATACGCTAAAAGCGCATCCATCGCCTTTTCCACTTTTTCCGCCGAAAGGATCATCGTCCGTTCCAGCGTTTCGTTGAGGGGGATTGCCGGGAGGTTTTCCGCGCCTATCGTTCGGACCGGCGCGTCCAGGTATTCAAAACAATGCTCCTGAATCCGGGCAGCGAGGCTCTGAGCAAAGGTATTATTGACCGGTTCTTCGGTAATCACTAAAACCCGGCCATGCGCCTGCGCCCGTTCATAGAGGCGCTCCTCATCCAAGGGAAACAAGGTCCGCAAGTCGAGGATCTCAATTCTCCCCGGAAATGCCCGTGCGGCATTCAGCGCCCAGTGCACGCCCATTCCGTAAGCGACCACCAGCAGGGATTGGCCTTTTTCGATCGCTTCGGCTTCCGCTTCCAATGCCATGCGGGCTTTGCCAAAGGGGATGATGTACTCTTCGTCGGGTTCTGCCACCCTGGCGGTATCCGTGCCTTTCACCTTGGACCAATAAAGCCCTTTATGCTCGAAAATGACCACCGGGTTGGGATCGTAGTAGGCCGCTTTCAAAAGCCCTTTCAAATCGGCCCCGTTGCTGGGATAAGCGATTTTGATCCCCCGGATGTTGGCGACCACCGATTCCACGCTGGAGCTATGGTACGGCCCACCGCTTCCGTAAGCGCCGGTTGGGACCCGGAGAATCATGCTCACCGGCCATTTGCCGTTGGACAAGTAGCAGGAGCGGCTGACTTCGGTGAACAATTGATTCAGGCCCGGCCAAATGTAGTCGGCAAACTGCACTTCGACAATCGGTTTCAATCCAACCGCCGACATACCCACGGTGCTCCCCACAATAAATGCCTCCTGAATAGGGGTATTAAACACCCGGTCGTCTCCAAACTTCTGAGCCAAGGTGGCTGCTTCCCGAAATACGCCTCCTAAACGCTTCCCAACATCCTGCCCGTACAGCACACACTCCGGATGCCGGTGCATCAGTTCCTCAATGGCATGAAGCGCGCAGTCGACCATGACGACCTCTTCTCCGCCAGGCCGTGTTCTCACGCCGCGTTCTTCTACTACCGGCGTAGGCGCAAAATCGTGGGTAAACAGGTCCTCGGGGCAGGGGTCTGCCGCCGTACGCGCCAGATCAAAATCCCTGGCCACCAGCTCGCGGGCCTCTTTTTCTATGAAAACGACCTCCTCCTCCGAAGCAAGTTTTTGGTCGAGCAGGTAATTGCGCAGAATAGGGTACGGGTCGCGCTCGAAATGTTCCGCAAGATCGTCGCGGTACCACTCCCTTCGAACCCCCGACGTGTGGTGGTTGAGCAGGGGGACTTCCGCGTGGATCAGCATCGGGCGCCGTTCCCGGCGGATGGTTTGAATCGCCTTGCGAAGTTCACTGTAAGCGAGTACGAAATCATTCCCAGGAATACTCCGTGCTTCGAGCCCATGGAACCCCCGGGCATATTCGGCGGCGTTTTGGGCCCGGGTTTCGGCAGCGCTGGCGGAGATATCCCAGCCGTTGTCCTGAACCAGATATAAAATAGGCAATTGTTTCAGCGCCGCCATTTGAAAGGCTTCCGCTACTTCGCCTTCTGTCACGGAAGCGTCCCCCAGCGAACAAACGGCAATGGGTTTTCCCTCAAACGCGGGATCGTGGCGATATTCCGTCAAGCCCATGCACTCTTTGTAGCGAATCCCCATAGCCACGCCGGTGATCGGGATCGCCTGCATCCCTGTCGCGGAAGATTGATGCGGAATTTTGGGCATATCGGGCCGGTTCAGGCTGGGATGGCTATAATACGACCGGCCGCCGGAGAACGGATCATCGCGCTTAGCCATGAGTTGAAGCATCAGGTCGTACGGGCTCATGCCAATCCCGAGGAGCATGGCGTCGTCGCGGTAATAGGGCGCCACGTAATCCTGGGGCAGGAGCTGAAGCGCCAGGGCCAGTTGCACCGCTTCGTGCCCCCGGGAAGTAGCGTGAACGTATTTGGAAACCAGTTTGAAGTTGGCTTCAAAGAGTTCCGTCATATTTTTCGCCATAGCCATCAGGCGGAACCCCTTCAAAAGATCGGCCTTAGGAATGGCGGTTTTGGATTTGGCTTGGGTCATCATGGAAAGGGCAAATTGGTTTTATCCTGGAATCTACTTTATTGGCGCCCCAAAATCAAGGAGAAAACTCCCTGTGGGGAAGTGACAAAATTCATGGAACAGTTTTTTCAGGCCTTCTTTTCCTTGAACCGCGCGATGGCTTCTTTGGTGAACGAAGACAACACCAGACGTCCGCTGATTTCCGCCCGCGCTTCCAGCAGGAGGTCCCAGTCTTGGGTTCCCTGCCAGAAAACGGATTTCAGTTCATGCATGGCTTCCGGGCTGGAAGAAGACAATTTCCTGGCCAGGTCTTCCACTGCGGCATCCATTTCCACAGGATCGTCGTACAACCCGGCATACAAGCCTTTCGCATAGGCCCATTCCGCCGTGCGCCATTCGGTAGCGTCGATCGCCAGTTGGCTCATGGCAGATTCGCCGATCTTACGCGCTACAGCCGGGCCCACCACAAAAGGTCCGATACCGACCGCCAGTTCGCTGAGCTTGACAGAAGCAGCGCGGGTAGCCAGACAATAGTCGGCAGCAGCAGCCAGCCCGACACCCCCTCCTACCGCTTTGCCCTGCACCCTGCCGATGATCAGCTTCGGGCATTTCCGCATCGCGTTGATCACCCGGGCAAAGCCCAGAAAGAAGCGCTTTCCCGAGTCCAGATCCTGAATAGCGCTCAGTTCGTCGAAGCTGGCGCCCGCGCAGAAGGTCCGGTCGCCGCCGCTTTTCAGAATGATCACCCGGACGTTCCCGGCGCTTCCTGCCTGTTCAATGGCCGTGGCCAGCAAAGCCAGCAGCCTTCCTGGCAGGGAATTTTGTGCAGGGTGAGAAAAGGCGATAGTTGCTATGCCATCGGCAACATGGGTTTCAACGGTTCCTTCTTCCAGACGGTTTTCCATAAAACGATTTAGCCTTCCTGATTCCACATTTTGACCATGGTGAGAATCGTGGCAATGGCAACGGTTTCTCCCGTTTCGTCGTATACGTCCACAAGCCATTTGACAATCCCTTTGCGGATATCGCTTTCGTCGCGTTTTTCCTGAGCCGTTTTTTCCTTAACGGTCAGGCGAACGCCGATGGTCATACCCGGATAAACCGGCTTGGTAAACCGGCATTCTTCCAGGCCGTAGTTGAGCAGCACCGGCCCTTTTCTGGGCTCCACAAACATGCCCGCCGCTTTGGAAAGCACCCAATACCCATGGGCCACCCGGCCTTCGAAGGGCGTTCCTTCCAGGGCGGTGGTATCGACGTGGGCATAGAAATGATCTCCGCTCACATTGGCGAAGTTCACGATATCGGTTTCCGTAACGGTATGCTTATGGGTAAAATGGGTTTCTCCAATGTCCAGATCCTCAAAGTGTTTTCGGAACGGGTGAATTTCGGTCTCTTTATAGGCAGCGCCCTGCTGAAATACCCCCGTCACGGCGGTGATCATCGTGGGGTGACCCTGAATGGCGGTGCGCTGCAAATAGTGTTTCACTCCGCGCAACCCGCCCATTTCTTCTCCTCCTCCCGCGCGGCCGGGGCCGCCATGGACCAGCAGGGGCATAGGAGAACCGTGTCCGGTGCTCTCTTTGGCGCTTTGTTCGTTCAGGATCAAAATACGGCCATGGTAAGGGGCCGATTCCTCAACGTACGCTCTGGCGAACCGGGGATCGGCCGTGGCGATGGTACTCACCAGAGATCCTTTGCCCATGTTGGCCAGTTCGATCGCTTCTCCCAGGCCGCGGTAAGGCAAAATGGTGCAAACGGGCCCGAATGCCTCGACCGTGTGGGTATCCTGATTGCGGAAGGGTGCGTCGTTGAGGAGGACCAGCGGAGTGAAAAACGCTCCTTTCGACTTATCCGCCCCAATCACCTGGTAATCGTCCGGGTCGCCATAAACCAGCGTTGAAGAGCGCAGGAGCAGATCTACTCTTCGGCGGACTTCCTCCTGCTGGGTTTGGCTGGCCAGCGCGCCCATGCGGACGCCTTCGGCCCGGGGGTCGCCCAGGGTCGTTTTCGCCAGTTCTTTGCCCAATGCCTCCCGAACGGCATCCACCAGGGATTCCGGCACAATAGCCCGGCGAATCGCGGTACATTTTTGCCCTGCCTTAGCCGTCATTTCCCTTCGGATTTCTTTAATAAACAACTCAAAAGCGGGCGTGTTCGGAAGCGCATCCGGCGCCAGAACCGCCGCGTTGAGGCTGTCGGCTTCCATATTAAAGGGAACGGCGTTTTGGATGACAGATGGGAGGGCTTTCAACATCCGTCCGGTTTCCGCTGACCCGGTAAACGTTACCACGTCTTGTTCCGTCACCGGGTCCAGGATGCCAATCCCGCTTCCGCAAACCAGTTGCAGCGCGCCTTCGGGCAGAATGCCCGAGGCGGCAATGTCCCGGACCATGGCCTCGGCCAAATAGGACGTTAGTTCGGAAGGCTTGACAATGGCCGGCATGCCAGCCAGAAAATTGACGGAAAGTTTTTCGAGCATCCCCCAGATCGGGAAGTTGAAGGCATTGATGTGGATGGCTACACCGTGCTTAGGGACCATGATGTGGTGCCCAATAAAGGAACCTTCTTTGGACAGGCGGGCCATTTCGCCATCGACCCAGAGGTTGGAGTCCGGCAGCTTTCTGCGCAGGCTGGCATAAGCGAACAAGGTGCCTAACCCGCCGTCGATATCGATCCAGCTATCCGAACGGGTAGCCCCGGTGCGGTAGCTAATGGTATAGTATTTCTCTTTTTTGTCTGTCAGGAAAAGCGCCAGGCGCTTGAGCATTTGCCCCCGCTGCTGAAAGGTCATTTTGCGGAGGCCCGGGCCGCCTAAGCGGCGGGAAAAGTCCATCATGGCGGCATAATCCAGGCCGTCGCTGCCGCAGGTGGCAATCAGCTCGCCGGTCACCGCGTCGTACTGTGGAATCCCTGGGCCTTGGTGCGGTTCCCAGTGGCCCAGGACAAAATTGTGCAGGTTCATATTTGGTTAAGTGGTATTGTCCGACGTTCAAGCGCAAAGATACGAATGAACGTTCGTTGGCCCTATCTTTTTCGAGGTTAATGTCGAAACCAGACCTACCCCCGCCGGGTATTTTTCCAGTTTGCGGGGGGGGCGGGCGGGTGGCGGGGGTTGGGGGGTGTTCTGTCGCCGGTCTGTTCCGGCGCGCGTGGGGCGCGGGTGCCGGGGCGTGCCGTGCAATTTTCCTGCCATTGCACCGTCTCGCCCCCAACGCCGCGCGGGCCGATATATACGTCCTTCCCAATGATTACATTCCCCGTGACCACAGCCTGAGGATGGACAAAAGCGGATTCATGGACGACAGGAAGAAACCCTTTAAAGGCATAAAACATCGCGCAGAATTTCTTTTTTTAACAAATGAACGCCTACAGAAAACGTTATAGGGGAATGATAGTTCTGCAATTAATCGCCTAACCTCTTTTTGCGTGGCTCAACAATCCTGGACGCTGAACACCGGCAATGGCCGCCAGCACCTGATCGGCCTGTATCACGGGGAAGAAAGCGGCCATTTGGCCGTGTACTGCAACAATCAGATCATTCTGGTCGATTTTCACGTCCGGGCCGAAAAACGCTTTTCTTTTTTCGTCGATGAGGAGCTTTGCGAATTGACTATCCTGCCGGCTGCCGTTCGCGGATTCCAGTATCAGTTAGTCCTGAATGAACAGGCCGACACGCCCCGCAACCAACGCCGCAAAGCCCTGGCTGCCGCCCAGGAAAAGGACCGGAAGGAATGGATCTGGCGCTTAGTGTTTGGACTGGCAGCCGTACTTTTCGTACTTGCGCTGATCCTACTGGCGTTTTTCAGGGGGAGGTGAGGCGGGAGAAACCGCTTTAAAACCTGCACTTTTCCCCAGTTTTTTTATTTTCGCATAAAAGAATTTCATTGGAATACCTTGCCCAACATATTGAATCCCTGATTTTCGCTTCCGACAGCCCCATCCCGGTTGGCGAAATCCAGGCATGCCTCGAAGAAACCTTCGGCCTCGCGTTCCACGCGGAAGAAATCGAATCGGCTATCCGGCATTTGAAAGAAAAGTATCAGAATCCGGAACACGCTTTTGAAGTGGTGGAGATCGCGGAAGGGTTTCAGTTCCTGACCAAAGGCGCCTACCATGCTACCGTAAGCACCATGCTAAAACAAAAGAACAAGCGGCGGCTGTCCCAGGCGGCACTGGAAACGCTGTCGATCATTGCCTACAAACAGCCCGTTTCGAAATCCGAACTGGAAAAGATCCGGGGGGTAAACTGCGACTACGCCATCCAGAAACTATTGGAAAAGGAACTTGTTACTATTACCGGGCGCAGCGAAGGCCCGGGCAGGCCGTTGCTTTACGGAACCAGCGAAAAGTTCATGGATTATTTCGGCTTGCGCAGCCTGAAGGATCTGCCCCAGCCCAAAGATTTCAAAGAGCCGGATCAGATGATCGGCGAGCAGGAATCCATCGAAGAAAACCTGAATTTATGAGCGATGACATGCCTTTGATCAACCGGGTGGCCGAGAGCGGATTGATCACGCTAAAGCTGGAAGATTTTTTTCCGGAAGGGGAGCTAGCCGCTTTCGACCTGAAAGATTACCTTTTCATGGAACTGATCCTTAAAGAAAAAGACTTCCGGGAGGCGCTTAAACTACACGATTGGAGCCAATACCAGGACAAGATTTTGCTGGTATTTTGCTCTACCGACGCTATTATTCCGGTTTGGGCCTATATGCTGGTGGCTACTTATGCCCAGCCTTACGCGCGGGATATTTTCCAGGGGACTCAGGAACCGTTCTACCAGGCGGCGTTTTTGCGGGCGCTGGCGTCGTTTGATCCCAAGGCATACGAGGATCAGCGCGTGGTGATCAAGGGATGCAGCGATAAGCCGGTTCCGCCGGCAGCCTATCTTGAACTGACCAAGCTCCTGAGGCCCTACGCCCAATCGATTATGTTTGGGGAACCGTGTTCCACTGTTCCAATTTTCAAACGCCCGCGATCTATTTCAAAAGAGGCTTGATAAAACCTAAAGGACTATGCTGAAAAAAGCGCTCCACATATACACGGGCATCGCTGTTGCTGTATTTACCATCAGCTTGCTGGCCTCCTATTCCGGGCCTGAAAATGGGGATTCTTCCCGCCAGGGTTCCAATGAAGACAAGCTCCCCCAAATCATTCGGGCGGTGAGTCTGGAAAAAGACTTCTACTATGCCGGAGAAAAAGTGCCCACTCAGAATTTTGACGTGCGGGAGCGCCTGGAGCGCGAGTTGCTGGTCAGTACGTATCAGCACGCCACCACGTTGCTAAGCCTGAAAAAAGCGGCCCGCTATTTCCCGCTTTTCGATAAGGTATTCAAGGAAAACGGGATACCTGAGGATTTCCGGTATATGGCCGTAGCCGAGAGCAACCTCAACAACGTGGTGTCCTCTGCCGGAGCCCGGGGCATCTGGCAGTTTATGGAAAGCGCCGCCGAATACTACGGCCTGGAAGTGAGCGAAGAAGTCGACGAGCGCTACCATCCGGAAAAAGCCACCCAGGCTGCCGCGCGCTTTATTAAAGACCACTACAAACGCTTCGGAAACTGGACGCTGGCTGCAGCCGCCTATAATGTAGGCGGAACCCGGATCTCCAAAGAACTCCAGCTCCAGGGCGTAAAATCGTATTACGACCTGCAGATCAACGACGAGACTTCCCGCTACCTGTTCCGCCTGCTGGCGTACAAAGAGATCTTCGAACACCCGGAAACCTATGGGTACTACCTGGAAAAAAACGAAGCCTACCCTCCGCTAAGCAAGTACAAATCCGTTGAAGTCAAGGGCGCTATCCCGAGCCTCGCCCAATTCGCCCAGGACAACGGGACCACCCTCCGCATGCTCAAGCTCTACAACCCCTGGCTGATCAGTGTCAAGCTGGCCAATCCGGCGAAGAAGACGTATGAGGTGAAAATTCCGGAGTAGTGGTTAGTGGTTAGTGGTTGGAACGCTCTAACGTCCAACACCTAATTCACCTGTAGTTTTGCTCAAAATATTGCCGGTATCCATCCACGGATTGCTGGCGAACGAGTTCGCGGTAGTTATTGAGGCTAATGGCGAGGAGTTCGAATTTACTGCCGGGGTAAAATTCCTTTTGGTTGGAGAGCGCTTCCTCATAGAACTTCATTGCGTCGGCGCGGTTATTGAACCGGCGAATGATCAGGACCGGCACGCGGGTTTGTTCGTCCTGGCCGATAAACATGTTGGTGATACTGAGTTTATCGAGCTTATTGTATTTCCGGATGTAATCGGAAACGGAGTTTTTGGAGTCGTTGATATTCATCTGGGCATCGCCCACAACCAGGATATAATGCAATTGGTCGTCGCCGGGAGTAAAGGCGCCTGCTCCATCCTGTTGGGAAACGTCTTGTTTTTGCCCGCCAGGGAGCGCGGCGGCGCCGCCGCCTAAAATGCGGAGGATTTCCCGGGCCTGCTTTTGTTCGTCGGTGTCGGGGTATTTGGCAATCACTTCCGAGAGCGCCTGCTGGTAGGCTTCCTTGCCTTCCAGGCTGCCGGTGCAAAGCGCGGCGAGCAGAGCGAAGCGGGCAAGAAGGGGGTTATCGATGCCGAAGCGGGCTCTCGAATCGAGGCACATGGTGCGGGCTTCCTGGTATCTGCGCTCCTGGAACGCCGTATAGGCCTGGCCGTAGTATTTGTTGATCTGGGTTTCCTTGTCCACCAGTTCATCGCGATAGTTTGGATTCAGGATGGCCCGGGCGTATTTGGAGCTGGGGTATTTATCCGTCAATTGGCCGGCGTATTCTTTGGCTTTGGCCGCATTACCCAGGTCAGTATAGCCCATATACAGGTAGAACCAGGAGTCTAGCTCGAAATTATTTCTGGGGAACCGGGTTTGAAGCTGCTCCAGGATGTCGACCGATTTCCGGGCGTTGTCGAGTTTTTCCCGGTACAGAACGCCCAGTTTATACATCGACTCGCTGATTTTATATTCGGCGAGCCGGCGGTCGGCGTCGGTTTTGGGGACGTTTTTGAAGATATTATCTACTTCTTCCGGGCTGAGCAGGAGGCTGCCTCCGTTCTGGGGAATGTTTTGCCCCGAGTTTTCCTGCGCTACCCCGAGATCGCCCTTGCGGTTGGAGCGGCGCCAGTTGTCCTCCAGCGGCCGGTCGCCCCATTTTTCGACGAAATCCCGTTCGCCGCGTTTCAGGTTGCGGTCGTTATAGGCAAAAAAGGTAGATTCTGCGGCCTGGGCGCCGAGCGGAGGGGCGCCAATTTCTCTGCGCGCGGAAGCGGGCAATCCAGGCGCGGGCGCTTGCTTGGCAGCAAGAACGGCCAGGCGTTTCTCGTCTTCTTCTTTACGGATCTTGCTGGCGAGTTCCAGCTTTTCTTTATCGGACAGATAGCTCAGTTTCAGCAAGCTGTCCTGCTCCTGGATGGTTACCAGATGCCCGGCAATGTCGGTAAGGTTGTCTCGCAGTTTCGTGACTTCCCTTATCCGCTCGTCTTTATCGGGGAGGGTCATGAGGGTGCTGTCGAGGTAATTTTTTGCCTGTACAAACTGCTCTTCGTCGAGGAAAAGCTGAGCCAGGGTGAAATACGATTCCGCTTTTTGCTGCGCGTTCCCGGCGCTGTATTCCAGGGAGCGCTGGAGGTTTTCGATGGCGGCCTGCCGGTCTTTTCCATCCAGAGCGAGGTTCGCCAGAGCGAAGAAGATCTGATCCTGGTAACCGGCATTCTTTTCTTCTTTAAGCATGCGTTCGAGCTGAGACCGGGCGTCGGCAGCCGAAGCCGCGCCTGCGCGGTACGAATTCAGGGCCTGATCCAGACTGGCGCGGAAGCGCATATCAAATTTATCAGAGAAGGATAGAACCTGGTCGAACGCTTGTCCTGCTTGCTGCCAGCGGCCGGCTTCCTGGTGGAGTTGGGCCAGGATAAACGCATAGCGGGCTTTTTCCGCTCTGGAATCGCTGGTGGCGATGGCCTGTTCGAGGGGCATCACCGCTTCGTCCTTCTGGTCGCGTTTGAGGAACAGGCGGGCCATAACAGGCCAGATCTGGGCCTGCACCTCGTCAAAAGTTTTGGGATCTTGCTGGAGTTTGGACAGCATGCGCATGGCCGTTTCCTCGTTATCGCGCTCGATGAGGGTTCGGGCAAGCCAAAGCACGCCTTCCTGGTATGCTGGACGGTGCTTAAGGAAATAGTTCTCCGGTTGCTGAGCCTTTTCTTCGGCTTTGCGTTTTTCTGCTTCTTCTTTGGCCTTCTTTTTAGCTTCTTCTTCGAGTTGTTTGGGGTCTTCTGCTGCCGGTGCGTTGGGAGCGGTTTTGGAGGAAGGCGCTGGTTTTAAGGAAGGAAGGCCTTTTTTCTTTCGGCGCTGGACTTCCTTATTATACTGTTTCCGTTTGCGGGCCGCTTCCTGGGCTGCTTTCTTGCGTTCTTTCTGTTTGGCTTTGGCCGTTTTTTCCCGTTCTTTTTGGAGTTGCTCGCGTTCTTTCGCCTTTGCTGCTGCGGCGGCGGCCCTGGCTTTGGAGCTTGCCTGGGTTTGCTGGACGGCTATATTCGATTTGGCATTAGCGGGTTTTTCGGGGTCAAATTCAGCAACCATGAACCGGAAGGTGGCCTCTGCGGCTTCGTAATCCTGTTTAAGAAACTGCGCTTGCCCTACCAGAAGATAGCAATCGTCGGTCCATTGGCTTCTTGGATGCAAAGCGACGACTTTAGTCACCTTTTCAATCGCATTGTCCATGTCGGCAGTGATCACTTTGGGGTCTTTGATCGCCATGTAAGGGAACAAATCCAGGCGCTGCTGATAATTATCCCGGTGCTGCTGTTCAATGCCGAGCAGCGTGGTCTTCATAATTTCATCGGCATTGAAGTACCCGTTGTATTTGGCGGTGGTATTATGGTACAATTTGGCAATGCCAGAGAGGTCGTCTTTCCGCTTCTGGGTGACGCAGCTATGAAAAAAAAATAAGGCCGCCGTTAAGCAAAGAAGGTAGATCCAGCGTTTCAAGAGTATTCGTATTTTTGTGCGTATCAAAAAAAACCTGAAGGATCGGTTGCCGGTAGCCGGGAAGGCTTGTTGACTTGTGTGATCAGGTTATCCGGTACTATAACTATCAAAGTACAAATTTATTTTAGCTCTTGACAAAAACCAAATTCAAGTACGGCCCTGGGGAATATTCTTGTAGCAATTGGATAGTTTTCGCAACAAAACCGCTTTTTCCGTTCAGCAATGGGTAGGTTCGGCAGTGTTCAGACCTCCCCTTAGCCCATTTCGGCTTCACTCTGCAGGCTCCTTACCAAGGAGGGGAACTTAAACGGGGCTTTTTTAAACTATACGCTTTCTTAATGGATCAGCTCATAATCTGGCGCCCATGAAATTATTGGATAGAGAACGATTGAATAAGTGGATAGCGCAAATGAAAGCGCCTTACCGGCTGATTGTGCGAAACGATGAGACGCTGGAGGAACGCGCATCCTTCCGTTTGACGATGATGAACGTATACGTGCTGCTCAGCACCGTCATCGTTTTGGTAGCTACCCTGGTCATACTGCTGATCGCCTACACCCCGGTCAAACGCTACTTGCCCGGATACCAGGGAGGAGGCAACAATGGCAGGGAGGTGATAGCGCTTGCCCGGGAGGTGGAATCCCTGGAAAAAGAGCTCCGGGCCCAGCAGAAATACACCGATAACGTGCGCCGGATGCTGGTGGGCGATGTCCAAACCGAAAAAGATGTGCAGCCCTTAAACAAGGAAACCAAGGAACAGGACGCAGCCAAACAACCAAAGAAAGTAGATCTTTCCGAAGTGGACCGCCAACTGAGGCAGGAAACCGAACTGGATCAACTAGCCGCTGTGGTGCGGCAAGGAAGAAGTACCAACTTCGGTTCTACGGATGTGCCCATTGAACAGTTGTTCTTTGTTCCGCCGGTCAGGGGCGAGATCAGCGCCCCTTACCAGAGGGAAAAATCGCATTATGGAATGGATATCCTGGCTCCTAAAAATACGGCGATCAAAGCCACGATGGACGGATATGTATTTCTTTCCGATTGGACGCTTGAAACAGGGAATACAATCGGCATTCAGCACGACCACAATATCGTGTCCTTTTACAAGCATAATTCGCTCCTCCTGAAGAAAGCGGGCAGCTTCGTCCGGGCCGGGGAAGCCATTGCCATTATCGGCAATACCGGAACGTTATCTTCGGGGCCCCACCTTCATTTCGAGCTGTGGAAAAAAGGGAAGCCGGTAGACCCCGCTGATTACGTGGCTTTCTAGGCTGGATTGCCAAGCGGCAAGGCAGGTTTCCAGGAGAAAATCGTTTTTTTTGGGTTTTCTTTCTAAAAATTGCCAACTTTGCTTCCGCATTTTGCCGAATCATCTCCATCATACGGCAGCGTCTAAACTCCAACCCTGCCGCGCCTACCAAATTCAACCAATTCCCGGAAAGGAAATCCCGGGACAACCACCTACGCCTGTCAGGCTCAATGCCGCCTTAGAAGCCGGCGGTGCGTACAACCGTTTCTCCAAATTGGATTGATATCTGATGAAGGTAAGATCAAAGACGCTCGAATAATGATGAATTCAACTCCGCATACTCAACTCCTTAAGGCCGCTTTCAACGAAAAGGGGGAAGCGCTTAGCCCGCAACTGCCGGAAACCGTAAAAAATTTTCTCGTTGATATCGACGGCACGGTTTGCGACGATGTGCCCAATGAAGACCCCTTGCGCATGTCGGCTGTTCTACCCTACCCGGATGCGTTGAGAATCCTCAACAAATGGTACGACGAGGGGCATATCATTACCTTTTTCACTTCGCGCACCGAAGAACATCGCACGATTACCGAAGAGTGGCTGGAGCGCCATGGGTTTAAATACCACGCCATCATTTTCTGTAAACCCCGGGGCGGGAACTACCATTGGATCGACAACCACATTGTCAAAGCAACACGGTTCAAAGGGAAATTTACGGACCTCGTTGTGGAAAAACACGAGATCGAAGTATTCAAACCTTAGCCGCGCTCAGGTCCTTCAACGCTTCACCCAAATCGGGATGCAGGTATTCAAATCCCTGCAACAGGATCTTTCCAGCGCGCACCCGGGCGCTATAGAGCACCGTGTCGGCCATCTCCCCCATTCCGAGCCAAAGGAGTATTCCCGGAACAGGAAAAACCAAGGCTTTTTTTCCAGAGACTGCTGCCAATTTTTCCATAAACGATTTGTTCCGTTCGGGCTCTGGTCCAATGGCATTGAAAACGCCTGCACAGGACTCTTTTTTGAGGGCGAAAGCGAACATCCGGCACAGATCGTCGATATGTATCCAGGAATACCACTGCTTGCCATTGCCGAAATAGGGCGCCAGCCGGAATCGAACCGGGAGGTTCAATTTGGGCAAAGCGCCTCCCTTGGAGCTCAGGACGATGCCGATACGAAAAGCCACGGTCCTGATCCCTAGCGCGCTTACTTCCTGAATCGCTTTCTCCCACTCCAGGCAGCTTTCAGACAAAAACCCCTGGCCAGGGCCGCTTTCCTCGGTCAGCCATTCCTCCCCCCGGTTGCCGTAATAGCCAATGGCAGCGCCGGACAAATACGCTTTGGGACGCTGGGCGGTCTTCAGAAGGGCATCCCGCAACAGCAAGGTACTGCGAACCCTGCTGGAGGTGATCATCCGCTTCCGCCCTTCCGTCCAGGGCTTATCGGCAATACCGGCGCCGGCCAGGTTGATCACGTATGAAACCCCTTCCAGCGCCTTGGGGTCCATAACGCCGGTTTCCGGGTCCCACCGGTATGCGGGGAAACGCGCCTGCAGGTTTTCATGGCGGCTCAAATGACGGACGCTATACCCTTCTTCTTCTAAAAAAGCGCTCAAGCGCTTGCCTATCAGGCCGGTTCCTCCGGCGATTAATATGGTTTCCATACCGGTTTGTTGGTTTTTACGGCTACCTGGAAACAGGTAAACCCAGCGCACTATGCCCAAGTATACAACAATTCTGGGAAAAATGGTTCAAAAACAGGGGCTCGATATGCCCCCTTTGAAACCTTCCTTGTATAAAAAGCGAAAATCCTTTACTTTCGACAAAGAATCAAAACGGCATTCATTCTAAACCGCAAAAACACCGCTCCTCATGCAACGAATCCTGGTCCTTTCTTTCATCTTAGTTGTTTCCTTCTTCACTGCCTGCAAAAAGCAGCCCCAAGACAACGTTCAGTTCAAGCGGACTTCCAACTCCGTCATTATCCGGATGGACGGAGATGCCGACCGGCTAAATCCCTTTCTGGTAGCCACCAATTACGGCAGAGTAGTTGTGGAAAATATGTTCATGTACTTACTCGCCTACGCCCCAAATGACCTCTCCATCAGCACGGATTTAGCGGTAGCCCGGCCGGTGGTTAAAGACGTTACTTCCGGCCCCTATGCTGGCGGCGTTTCCTACACGTTTGAGATTTTGCCGGAAGCGGTTTGGGATAATGGGCAACCCGTTACCGGAAACGACTATCTGTTTTCCGTTAAGGCGCTTTTAAACCCGATGGTTCAGGCGGCAGCCGTACGGGCTTACCTGGCCGATCTGGCCGATGTGCAGGTAGACCCTTCCAACCCCAAAAAATTTACCGTCATTTTGCGGCAGAAGAGCTTTCTGGGAGAGGAAACCGTAGGCGGCCTTTTTGCTATCTTGCCGGAATACCTGTTCGATCCAAAGGGCCTGTTGAAAAATATCCCGCTCAGCGCCCTGACCGACGCCGAGCTCGCCGAAGAACTCGCCAAGGAAGAACCCCGGCTCCAGGATTTTGCCGAATCCTTTAATTCCGATCCGTTCTCCCGGGATCCTGCTTTGCTCAAAGGCAGCGGACCGTACGAGCTGGTTTCCTGGGAAGCCGGACAGCGGATCGTGCTTCGGAAAAAAGCGAATTGGTGGGGCGCCGGGCTGGCAAAAACCCGGCCTACTTTTCAGGTTTTTCCAGATTCGCTGATCTTTAAGCCTATATCCAACCCGGCAACCGCCCTGGCCGCTTTGCAAAACGAGGAGATTGACGCCATGGGCAACCTGACTCCAGAAGACTTCCTGCGGCTTCAAACGGATACCGCGTTCAATCAGTTGTACCAACTGGGTACCGTCGATGGCTTAGCCTACTATTATATTGGCGTCAATGCCCGGCGCCCGCTGCTGGGCGACAAACGCGTGCGCCAGGCCCTCGCCCATATCGTCGATGCCGACGAGATCATCCGCGAAGTATTCCAGGGATTTGGGCAGCGGATCGCCGCCCCGGTTCCGCTTACGGCCGATTACTACCCAAAATCGCTGAAGCCCATCCCGTTCAACCTGGAGAAAGCCAAATCCCTGCTCGCGCAGGCCGGCTGGAAGGATACCGATAACAACGGCATCGTTGACAAGACCATCAACGGGAAAAAAACGGAACTAAAACTCACCTACCTGCTCAATGCCAGCAGCGAAACCTCCCGGAATATCGGTTTGCTGATCCAGGATAACGCCCGAAAGGCAGGCATCGATTTGCAACTCGACGCCAAAGAGCCTACCGTTTTGCTGGAGCAACTCAAAAAGAGCGACTTTGAACTCGTTTCCGCAGGCCGGACCCAGTCGCCCCTTTGGAATCCTATGCAAAACTGGCATACTCAGGGAGATAACCGCTATGGATTTGGCAATGCCGAAACCGACGCCCTGATCGAGGATATCCTCGTCACCATGGATGATAAGGCGAGAGAAGAGAAAATGATCCGCCTCCTGGACCGGATCTACGACGAGCAGGTGGAAATCCTTCTCTTTGCCCCTAAAGACCGGATCGCCATCCACAAGCGGTTTGAAACCACCCTCACCCCATTCACTCCGGGCTTCACCCCAAGTCAGTTCAAGCTCAAAGAATAAATGGGGCGGTATCTGTTGCACCGTTTGGCGTATCTGGTCCCTACGCTGGTCGTCATTTCCCTGATCGCTTTCGCGCTGAGCAAATCCGCACCGGGCGATCCGGTGGAACTCTTGCTTCGCCGCACTGGCGACGAGCAAATGGACGAACTCGCCAGTACCGACCGGGGCTACAGGGAAACCGCTCAAATCCTCGGTCTGGACAAGCCCGTCTTTTATTTTACGCTGCTTCCGGCTGCATACCCGGATACACTGCACCGCATCATTAACCCCATTCACCGGCGCCTTGTTATGAACCTCTGCGCCCGATATGGACGTTGGCCCCTCGCCGAAGCCTATTTCAACACGCTGCAGACTTACGAGCAACGCGTTCCGGAAAAACCCAGAGAAATCCTGATTGAAAGCAGGCGAATTACCGCCGAGCTGTACCACACCGACCGGGGAACCTCAATCCGCCCTTTGCTTGAGCGCCTGGTCCGCTTACATCCGTCCGGAGACAAGGAGCATACCGAAGCAAAGAAGCTTCTGGCCGCCTTCGCGAACATGGAATCCAACCCCAGCGTTTGGAACGCCTACCTTCCCGGATTTCAGTGGTTCGGACTCGACAATCAATACCATCATTGGCTGAGCAATTGCCTGCGTGGGGATTTTGGCCGGTCTTACCGCGATGGGCAGCCGGTGAAGAATAAGGTGTGGACCGCTTTGCGATGGACCCTCATCCTCAATATCTTATCCCTTTTTCTGGCCTATGGCCTTTCGATCCCCCTGGGAATTTATATGGCTGCCCATAGAGATACCTGGATCGATAAGGGGAGTCAGGCAGGGCTGTTTTTTCTTTACGCGCTGCCCTCTTTCTGGGTCGCCACCCTGTTGCTGCTTCTGTTTACTCATCCGGACATCGGGTTGCAATGGATCACGGTGACCCAGGTCAGCGACTACCCTGCCGAAGCCGGGTGGTGGGCCCGAAGGCTT
This sequence comes from Haliscomenobacter sp., assembly GCA_016707205.1. Taxonomy (GTDB): domain Bacteria; phylum Bacteroidota; class Bacteroidia; order Chitinophagales; family Saprospiraceae; genus JADJPL01. Next base: position 640,332 of record JADJHZ010000003.1, read on the forward strand.
TCGGACTTGAGGCATATGGTTCTTCCTATGTTTTGCCTCACTTACGGGTCGCTGGCGTTTATTGCATTGCAAATGCGAAATGCCATGGTGGAAACGCTCCAACAGGATTATATCCGGACCGCCCGGGCCAAAGGGCTGAAGGAGAGGCAAATTTTGTGGAGGCATGCCGTACGGAATGCTTTATTCCCTGCAATCACCCTTTTGGGTAGTATTTTCCCTGCCATGATCGCCGGCTCTATCGTCATTGAATCCGTTTTCAACCTCCCCGGAATGGGTAAACTGACCCTGGATTCCATGTTTGCGCAAGACTGGCCTGTGGTATACACTATTTTAATGATGTCGGCAGTTCTGACCATCTCCGGGTTGCTCCTTGCGGATTTGCTTTATTCCTGGGCGGACCCCCGCGTTCGTTTGGGCGCCGAAAACCAATCTACCCACTAAGGCGCTGCCATGAAACGATTTGCCATACTCCCTTTCCTCAGGAAAAAGCCCGCTTCCCGGTGGGCCTTGTACTACCTCTATGCTTTTTTCTTTTTAGCGATTGCCGGCGACTTCCTGGCTAATGAAAAACCCTTGTATTGCAAGCTCGAAGGAAAAAGGTATTTCCCGGTGATCCAGCAATATACCATCAATCTCGGGTGGGGGCATTGGGAAGCCCGTTTCCTTCAACAGGGATGGAAGGATCAACCCTATGAGCAGGTCGTTTTTCCGTTGATCCCCTATTCGGCCAGAACGATCGACCGAAGCAACCTGGGCGCCAGGAGCCCCTTTGGCCCCCAACGGGTAAAAACCAAGTGGGGCTGGCACTGGCTGGGCACGGATATGGCTGGGCACGACGTCGCCGCAGGCCTGATCCATGGATCCAGGGTCGCTTTTCTGGTCGGACTGATCGGCATGCTGGTAGCAACCCTTCTGGGGATTTTTTTCGGGGGGCTGGCAGGTTTTTTTGGAGACACCCGGTTTCGCCTGCCGGTAGGCCATGCTATTGCATATACGCTGGCAATTGCGCTAAGCGGATATCTTTTCTGGGCGTTTATCCTTTCTCGCGGAGGGAAACCCGATATGTGGAGCGCATGGTGGATTCCAACCGGAGGATCGGCGCTTTTTTTCCTTTCCGGGTGGGTTTTAGCCCTTGGGCTAAACCGGTTGCCCCTGGGAAGAAGGACGATGGCGCTGCGGTTTGACTTTTGGATCACCCGGCTTACGGAGGTGCTGAATTCGCTGCCCACCCTGCTTTTTGTGATGGCCATTCTGGCGATTCTGGACCGGCCTAATATCTATGCCGTCATGGTAGTGATCGGACTGGTTCGATGGACCGGCATTTCGAGGCTGGTCCGGGCGGAGCTGCTTAGAGTCCGAAGTCTGGATTATATTGAAGCGGCAAGAGTTTTGGGATATAGTTCCTGGCGGATCTTCTTCCGCCATGCGCTACCGAATAGCTTGGGGCCGGTTTGGGTCACCCTGGCTTTTGGCATGGCTGGAGCCATTCTTGTGGAGGCGTCCCTTTCGTTCCTCGGCATAGGACTTCCGGTGGAAACGGTCACCTGGGGTTCGCTGATGCGCCAAATCTCGAGTTCCAATATCCGCCCCTGGTGGTTGGCGGTATTTCCCGGAACCGCGATTTTTTTAACCGTGGCGTCCTTCAACCTGCTGGGGGAAGCGCTCAGCGAATGGTTCGATCCCAGGGGAGAAGCCAGCCGTTGAACGCCCTTCCCGTCATTTTTTCATATCCCGCGACATCTTTGGGGAGAACAGGCCGGATTTGCCTTTCTTGTTTTTGAGTTCTCCCTTGCGGTTTACGGAGCTGTGAACCTCTTCATTTATTGGGCAGCCTACTTTGGGGCTGCAAGAGGGCAAAGCAGCGGTAGAGAAACCAATCAGAACTGGTAAAAGACTGGTTTTCAGCATTTTTTTCATGGAAACAGTTTTTATATCAACGCTTTTTTTAGCCCAAACGCGCCCGAAAACCGAAAGAAAAAGCGAAAACCCTTGAATAGCAAGCATTCCCACGTTTTTTTACGGCCAAAAACTTGGAGAAGAAAAAGTTTGCGCCTAAATTTACCTTCAGTTTTCATTAAAACCCTTTGAAATGAATAAAGGAGATCTGATTAACAAAATTGCCGAGAGTGCGAAAATCACTAAGGCACAAGCAACGGATGCATTGAATGCTGTTTTGGACGGCATTAATGGCGAATTGAAATCCGGTGGCAAGGTTACCCTGATCGGTTTCGGAACGTTCTCCGTTTCCGTACGCGAAGCGCGTACAGGCCGTAACCCGCAAACCGGCGCTTCCATCAAGATTGGCGCAAAGAAAGTAGTGAAGTTCAAGCCTGGCAAGGAATTGTCGGATTCTGTGAACTAATTCTTCTGAATTCCAATGCACGGACTAGCTCACGGGGTTTCTCCTGAGCGCAAAAGGGCAATCAAAGCGATGCTGGGGTTGCCCTTTTTATTTTTGCGCTTCGCTCTATTTTTTCATCCAACGATCTTCTCTATATGAAATTCGGCACCAAAGTTATCCATGCGGGTATCGAACCCGACCCAAGCACCAGCGCCGTCATGACGCCCATCTTCCAGACTCCTCACGTATGCCCAGGAAGCCCCGGGCAAACACAAGGGCTACGAATATGCCCGAACGCAAAACCCCACACGAAGCGCACTGGAAGCCAACCTGGCCGCTCTGGAAAACGGGAATGCTGCCGTTTGCTTTAGCAGCGGTCTGGCCGCCATGGATGCGATCATCCGGCTCCTGAACCCCGGAGACGAGGTGCTGTCCACCAACGACCTCTACGGCGGATCGTACCGGCAATTGGTCCGGGTGCACCAGCGCTACGGCATACAAAGCCGGTTTATTTCGATGGACGATCCGGAAAAGCTGGCGGAAGCTATTAGCGAACGCACCCGGCTGCTATGGATCGAAACGCCTACTAACCCCATGCTCAATATCATCGATATCGAAGCGGTTTGCCGGGTCGCCAGAGAAAAAGGAATCCTCGCCTGCGTCGATAACACCTTTGCCTCCCCCTATTTACAGAACCCGCTCGACCTGGGCGCCGATCTGGTAACGCATTCCGCCACCAAATACCTGGGCGGGCATTCCGATGTCGTCCATGGCGCCGTGATCGTTCGGGATGAAGAACTAGCCAGCCAGCTCCGTTTTCTCCAAAATGCCGTAGGCGCCGTACCCGGGCCTCAGGATTGCTTTCTCATCCTTCGCGGGATCAAAACCTTGCACCTGCGCGTCGAGCGCGCCTGCGAAAATGCAGTGCACGTAGCCGCCTTTCTCCAAAACCACCCCAAAGTAAAGAACGTCTACTACCCAGGCTTGCCGGAACATCCCGGCCACGCCATTGCTCAAAAGCAAATGCGCCATTTCGGGGCCATGGTATCCTTTGACCTCTGCGAGGATACCTTCGAACAGGCCAGCAACGTCCTGAGCGCCACCCAACTGTTCACCCTGGCCGAATCGCTGGGCGGAGTGGAGTCGTTGATTGGTCACCCGGCAACGATGACTCATGCGTCCATCCCCCGGGAAGAACGGATCAAAGTTGGCCTCACCGACTCTCTTATCCGCCTGAGCTTAGGCGTAGAGGATGTGGAGGACCTGATAGACGACCTCCGGCACGCACTGGATTAACCGCTCTTTGCCGGCGCCGTAACTTTATCCATAAAGCTAAGTGGTTTGGGAAATTCCCAAACCACTTAGCTTTATGGATTTGCCCGCCTGTAAGCGCCGATTTTTTGAAACTTTTTTGAAAAAAATATTTCATTATTAAAACTTTTTGTTTATTTTTGTTTTTAAATAAACGGTACAACAGATCTTTAAGGCAAGCATAACCTTCAAACAGGGATTTATGGGCAAACTAACCATCTTCCTGCGCAACAACTGGTTTAAAATAGCCATTGCGGTTTTATTGGTTTTCATTGCATTCAAAAAGGACATCAGCTTTAATGTCAATATGAATGCTCCTGCCCACCAGGCTGCGCCTGGGGCGCCTGCGTTCCAGGAACCCAAGCGGCAGAAGGAACACCTGACGGAGGACGGGCTGGCAAAAAAAGGCGCCTTTCTGCAAAAAGGGATGGAACGGCTGGACGTTCAGCCTTTTCGGAAAAATGCCGGCCTGGTCCAGGTGATGGCGTTAGCCGAGGTAGATGCTCCCATTCGCGAAGCGTTTATTGCCCGGTTTAGGCAAGTAGCCAAAGCCGAGCAGGAAAAATTTGGCATTCCCGCTTCGATTATTCTTGGAAATGCTTTACTGATCAGCAAAGCCGGCGAATCCGCTTTAGTCCAGCATGGATTAAATTTCTTTGGATTGCCCTGCACGGAAGATTGGCAGGGCGAAAAAGGAGATATCCAGGGCAGTTGCTACCGCTATTATGAATCCGCCTGGATGAGTTTTCGGGATCATAGTTTATATCTCACGACCGGAAAATTCTCTCCCATGCGAAAATACCGCGGCAAGGGATATAAAGATTGGGCCAAAGCGCTTGAGCTAAACGGCTTTGCCCCTACGCCTGATTACGCGGATCAGGTGCTGGAAGTAATCCGCACCTACGGACTGGCCCAAGGGGACTAACCTTTCGGGCCCTCTTTTATTCTACACCCGGGTGTTTTTTCTTGTAGAAGTTGACCCCAGCCCCGTAAACCCAGCCAGCCCGGCCTTCCTTAGACTGGATCTTCACCCAGGGCTCGTTGGCAACCTCCTTTCCCATGTTTATTTCCTGGGTAAACGCCGTCACTTCGTCCAGAAAATACACTTCTTCAAACAAGCGGAATTCGTCAATCACCTCTGCGTCAAGGGATGGGGTTCTGCGCATTTTCAGCCCGTCAACGACTACGTACAGTCTGGAAAAGGCTTGGGAAGCGCCTCCGGTTTCCGTTCGTAACGCGATAGGGGCTTTGGCAAGGCTGTCCTGGCGCCGTTTATCGCGGAGCAAAGCTTTGATGCTGTCTTCTTCGGCGGCCAGAAGTTTTTCCTTTTCTTCTTTTTGCCGGTACGTATTTCGGGTAGCGGAACATTTGCCAACCGCCCAAAAAGTGAAAATCAGAAAAAACCCGCCTGTGATTAGAACCTCTAGCCGAGGCAAGCCGGGAGATTTTTTTTCATTCATTGCCTGGAAGTTAACGGTGAAATACGGGGCGGCCCCGTTCTCCATCAAAAAACCTGCTTTGCAGCTTTAAATAAAACAGAAAGATACAAAAATGCCTGCTCACTTATGAACGAATTATTTTATGCGGTTGCTCTTACCTTGATTCCCAAGGTGGGCCCGGTTACCGCCCGCAATTTATTGAGTTATACTGGATCTGCGGAAGGCGTTTTCCGGTCTTCCCGCAGGGCGCTGAACAAAATCCCGGGTATCGGCCCCCAAATCAGCAATTACATTCTGTCTTCCGACGCGTTAAATTTGGCGGAGGCCGAACTCCGGCACATGGAACGCCACAGCATCCAAGCCGTTTTTTGCCTGGACCCGGATTACCCCGCGCGTCTCAAACATTACCCCGACAGTCCTTTGGTGCTTTTTTTCAAAGGGAACGCCGATCTCAATCCAGCCAATAGCGTTTCGATCATCGGCACCCGGAAACCTAGTCCCCAAGGGCTTGCTTTCTGTGAAGAGCTGATTTTTGGACTCAACGCCTACGCTCCTACCATTATTAGCGGAATGGCTTATGGAATCGACATCTGCGCACACCGGGCCGCGCTCCGGATGGGGTTCCCGACCATTGGCATCCTTGCGCATGGGCTGGAACACCTCTACCCTGCTGCGCACAAAGCCACCGCAGACCGGATGCTGGAGGGCGGCGCATTGCTCACCGAATATCCTTTTTCCACCATGCCCGAAAAGGAGCATTTCCCTCTGCGAAACCGGATTGTAGCCGCCCTGTGCGACGCCCTGGTGGTCGTTGAAACCGGAGTGGAAGGAGGCTCTATGATTACCGTCCAGTTTGCCAACGACTACAACAAAGACGTTTTTGCGGCGCCAGGAAGAGCCCGCGATCCGCACGCCGCCGGATGTAACCTGTTAATTAAGACCCATCGGGCCGGTTTATTGGAAAGCGCCCAAGACTTGATCGATGCGCTAAACTGGGAGCAACCGCATCAAAAAAAGGTCATCCAACAGCAGTTGTTCGTTGAACTAAGCGCGGAAGAGAAAAAATTGGTAGATTTATTGCGCCAGAAAGAGGAAGCCGGCATGGACTTGTTGTCCGTGCAAACGGCCATGGCGCCAAGCCAGCTTGCCGCCATGCTCCTTGATTTAGAATTAAAAGGGGTCGTCAAATCGCTTCCCGGGAAGCGGTTCGCGCTGATCTCTGCCTGATTCCCCGCCATCCAGGTTGTATAGAAGCGGAAATATTGATTGAACAAATTGATTGCCTTATGCGGATTCCATTCGTTTGGATACTTATTCTTCTGATACCCTGCGCAGCCTTTGCCCAGCCCAGGGCAAAAAAAGAAAAAAAGCCTATAGCCACGGAACTAAACACGCCAAGCCGGCGGGCAAAGAACGTTATTCTGCTCATTGGCGACGGGATGGGCCTTACCCAGATTTCTGCGGGATTGTACAATAACAACAATGCCCTAAGCCTGGAAAAGTTTCGGTCCACCGGTTTACAAAAAAACTATGCTTCTGACGATCTGATCACCGATTCGGCTGCTGCGGGCACCGCAATTGCCTGCGGGGTAAAAACCAAAGTGGGCGCCATAGGAGTAGGCAAAGACAACAAACCGGCTAAGTCCCTGATGGAAGAAGCCGAGGCCCGGGGCATGGCTACGGGAATCGTTGTCACCAGTTCACTGGTGGATGCCACGCCTTCCGCATTTGTAGCGCATGTGCCTTCCCGGGATCAAAAAGAGGATATCGCTAAAAGTTACCTGGAATTGGATATTGATTTCCTGGTGGGCGGAGGGAGAAAATACTTTTCCCAACGGCAAAGCGACGCCCGGGATTTGGCCAGGGAATTAGAAGAAAAAGGCTATGTGGTATCGGATTACACCGAATCGGAAATCCCCAAAGTGACCCTGGATCTGAAAAAAAACTTTGCCTTTTTCACTGCGGAAGAGGATCCTGGAAAGTTTCAGGATAGCCGGAGTTATTTGCTTCCCGCCAGCCGCCTGGGAGCCGTTTTTTTAAAAAGCCATAACTCCAAAGGGTTTTTTCTAATGGTCGAAGGATCGCAAATCGATTGGGGCGGGCGTGCCAACGATGCATCTTATGTAGTGACGGAATTGCTGGAATTCGACCGGGTGATTGGCTCCCTGCTGGAGTTCGCAATCGAGGACGGGGAAACGTTGATTATCGTCACCGCAGATCACGAAACGGGCGGTTTGGCGATCAACCCGGGCTCTCAGATGAACAACCTGCTGACCGAATTCAACACCAACGCCCACACAGGCGTAATGGTCCCTGTTTTTGCCTATGGCCCGGGGGCGGAATTATTTTCCGGCATGTACGACAATACGGAAATTAACCGCCGCATCCGAAAAGCCCTGGGTTGGGAGTAGCCCCCTACAGATGCCGTTCGGCATGGTAAGAAGAACGAACAAGCGGCCCGCTTTCAACGAAAGGAATCCCTTTCCGGAGGCCAACCTCTTTGTACTCCGCGAACACTTCCGGGTGAATAAAGGATTCGACCTCCAGATGCATTTTGGTGGGCTGGAGGTATTGGCCGATGGTGAGCACATCGCAGCCGTGGGCTAACAGATCATCCATAGTTTGGAGTACTTCGTCTTTAGTTTCGCCCAGCCCGACCATAATCCCGGATTTGGTCCGTTTCCCAAACGCTTTGGTCCGGCGGATCTGTTCCAGGCTACGTTGGTATTTTGCCTGGGGCCTGACTTTTCGGTATAGCCGCTCAACGGTTTCTAAATTATGGGAAACCACCTCCTGGCCTCCGCTGATCATGCGTTCGAGCGCAGTCCAGGTTCCTTTCACATCGGGAATCAAGGTTTCGATAGTCGTTTCCGGAGCGATTTCTTTCACCGCCCGGACGGTTTGATACCAGATCTCTGCGCCCCGGTCGGCCAATTCGTCCCGGTTTACAGAAGTGATCACCGCGTGTTTAACCTTCATCAGAAAGATAGCCTCCGCCACCCGGCGCGGTTCATCGGTGTCGTATTCTGTTGGCCTGCCCGTCTTGACGGCGCAGAAAGAACAGGACCGGGTGCAGGTATTGCCAAGGATCATGAAGGTAGCGGTTCCCGCGCCCCAGCATTCGCCCATATTAGGACAGTTACCGCTTTGACAAATGGTATGCAAATGGTACTGGTCCACCAGGGAGCGGACCGATTTATAATTTTCTCCAATGGGGAGCTTAACCCGCAACCAGTCGGGCTTTCTTTTGGGTTGGGTATGAGTATCCGTTACGGGTAGTTCAAACATGGCCTATGGGCATTTCCGCATCTTGCGGGTAGTACAACAAAAAAAGGAAAAAGTTCTCGCCCTTTGTTCAGGAGCGTTTTCCGAACTGCAAAGCTAGGAAAAGATTAACGAACACTACCTTATTCTGGAGGTTGGGGGCAAGGGAGCTTTCTGCCATGATCGGGACTTCTTTTAAGAAGAAATCGACCATAATGCCCGCTTCCAGAGCTTTGATAAACTCATCAAAGACGCCCCAATCAAAATGGAGGGCGGCTTTTCCATGTAGTCCGGGCTGAATGCCTATTTCGCCGAAGCCCTGGAAGAAGCTGTCGGCGCCAAAAATCTTATCGTAGGCCAGGAACCGGTCTTCGTTTTCGGGGCTGTATTTTTCGCTGCGAAAGTTGTTTTGAGAGAAGTCTTCTGGTTGAAAGCGCAACACCAGATAATAAGGTTTGAGTAGGCCTAAGGTAGCTCCGCCTTCATAACTCACCGCGAGGGCAACCCCTTTTCGGCGGGCTTTGTCCGAGAAATACCGCTTCTCCCCTATTCCTCCCCGGAGAGCCAGCAGGTTGTTTTGCTTTCCGAAAATATAGCCCCGAAATCCGGAAGAACCGCCAAAAGGAAGGTTGCGATTCTGGCGGACTTCCTGCGGGTGCCGGAGCTCTCCCAACCCCAAATAAACCAATTTGGTCCGGTTATAGGTTCGGATCTTGCCAAAATTCATCCCAAATGTTGCTCCGTTGGTATGGAGGCGAAAATCGGTCGTGATTTCTTTGCTATAAATGATCCCTTTTTGCTGGTCGTAATTATTTTGTCCCAGAAGAAGGGTACGCTGCGCCTGAAGGGAAAACCCTGCACAGAAAAGGAGGATGAGAAGGATTAGCTTTTGGTTCATGCGCAGATCAATTATTGCCTTAATATTCCGTTTAAATTTAGGGAAAATCAACTATACTTGACAGAATTCACGTCTTTTTGTCGGGAATCGGAGTTTTATCTAGCAAAACAAGTCTTTTTTTATTCAACAATTCGAACATGAGGTGCCGGACACGCCATTGATCGTCTACAGCCCAAGCCCGTCTCCGCGCCTGGAATACGTGTTCCGGGTGCTTTTTGGGGTCATTCACCCGGTGTCCTATCAGTTGACGCATTCCAAAAGCGCGTTTTCCCAGTTTGAAGGCGCCCGGATCAACTACAGCCCAAATCCGGTTCTTCCGCCAGGAGAAGAACTGTGGCTGCCTTCCGGCAACCTTCTTTTTAGCCGGGAAATATCCCCTCTGGATCCTGCGCTTTATTTGCCCGGCGAACTAGCGCAGCGGGGATTGCCCGCCTGGCCAGCCTTATTCCCCTTGCCTGAAGCCCGGGAGGGTGCATTCCCTTTCGACCTGCCTTCGATGTGTTTTTACCTGCTGAGCAGGTATGAAGAATATCTTCCTTTTTCGCCGGACCGGTTTGGCCGGTTCTCTGCGGAGCAAAGCCAGCTTGGCAGGCTAAACATCCTTGAATATCCTTTGGTAGATTTGTGGGCAAATGCATTAAAAAAGAAGCTACAGGAGCGCTGGCCAGGATTGCCGTTCAAGACAAGGACGTATCGATTCCTGCCCACCTACGACATCGACGTAGCCTGGGCGTTTCGCCATCGTTCGCTATGGAGACATTTCCTCGCTTCCGCCCGGGACGCGGCCAAGGGGAATTGGGAAAACCTGGCCAGGCGCTTGCAGGTGCTTGCCGGGAAAAAACCGGACCCCTTTGACGTGTATGGTTTTCTGAATCAGGAACACCGGAAAAGAGGACTACGTCCGGAGTATTTTTTTCTGGTGGGCAATTATGGCGCATACGACACCAATCTGCACCACAAAAATAAAGCCTTTCAAGATCTTATTCGGAGCCTTTCCCAGAAAGCGTTCGTTGGGCTGCATCCCTCCATGGCCAGCAACGACAGGCAGGGGAGGCTTGAAGAAGAAAAGCGCCGGTTGGAACGCATTACCGGCGCGGAAGTTTGGCGCGCCAGGCAGCATTACCTCAAATTGAGCTTGCCTGCAACCTACCGGCGGTTGCTCCAGGTGGGAATCTCAAAAGATTATTCTATGGGGTTTGCCGACGCCCCTGGTTTCCGGGCTGGCATCTGCGGGGCATTCCCATGGTACGACCTTCGCTCCGAACAGGAAACCGCCCTATGGGTGCAGCCTTTGCACGTCATGGACGGCACGCTTAAGAACTATTTGAGGCTCCCCGTGAAGGAAGCCATAGAAAAAGCCCTTCTGCTGGCCAATCGATGTAAAGAGGCAGAAGGCGTCTTTTGCACCCTTTGGCACAATTCTTCGCTAAGCGAGCGGGACGGATGGGAAGGATGGGAAAGGGTCTATCTGGAAATCCTGGACGAAGCCGGTTCTGTTTCTTAAATAGAATTGTCGCGGTGATTCCCACCGCAAGAGGTCAAATCGCGAAGGGGTTTGCAAAGCCTCCCCTTTGGGGAAGTGAAATAGAAAAAAACAAAGGGACTATTCGGTTTTCAGGGACGCAGACCAATCATTTCAACGAAAAACAAGGGCAATTACACAAAACCAGTTCTCTCCAAGTAAAAATCTCCAGACTTTTAGTATATTTATTACGCAACGGATTCCAAATTAACCATAGCCCATGATCCATAATTTAAGCCGAAACCATCACATTGGCAACCAGTACCTTGCCGAATTGCGCGACGAAAAAAGCAACAAGACCGGCTGCGTTTCCGGTACAATCTGGAGCGCCTGGGGATGGTTTTGGGATTTGAGTTGAGCAAATCGCTCTCCTACCGCGCCATCGAGGTGGAAACCCCGTTGGGCATAGCGGCTTGTCAGGTTCCGGACAAACCGATCGTTCTGGCTACCATCCTGCGGGCTGGCCTTCCATTGCATCAGGGGTTGCTGAATGTTTTTGATCAGGCGGAATCTGCCTTTATCTCCGCTTATCGAAAGAACCACAAAGACGGGTCTTTTGAAATCAAAATGGAATATGTTTCCTGTCCCAATATCCAGGGAAAGATCCTCATCTTGAGCGACCCAATGCTGGCAACCGGCGCTTCGATAGCGATTTCCACCAAAGCGCTTCTGGAATACGGAACCCCCTCCAAAATTCATTTTGTTACGGCCATAGCTTCCGTCCCCGGAGTGGAGCATATCGAGCGGGTGTTCCCGGAAGCGGATATCTGGATGGGCGCTCTGGATGAAGAACTCACGGCAAAATCTTACATCGTGCCCGGTTTGGGCGATGCCGGGGATCTGGCCTTCGGCGATAAAATGCAGGAATGAAATAAGGCGTAAGGGCGTAAGGCGTAAGACAATATAACCACTTAACCACCAATCCCTTACGCCCTAAACCTTATGCCTTATGCCTTTTTCGCCTTACGCCTTTTTCGCCTTATGCCGATATCAGTTGGCTGGCCGGATCGTGGTATATTCCTGTATCCAGCAGCCCACGTAAAAGCGGTCGCCGACCTTTAGGTTTCGCTGGAAAATATCCTCTACGGAGGGCATATATTGGGAATAGCGGGAGATCCATTTATTCGCTTCCGGAGCGCAAGAAGGGTCTACCGATTTGGCCCGGGCCCACATATCGACGGCGGGCCAAACGACGATCTGGCTATCCCAGCCCCGGCCCGGTCCGCAGATAGGTCCGCTGGAAGCGTACATTCTCCCAATCAGGATAAACGGCTCACCCCAGTTGGGCTTGGCCCCTGCCGCCCGGAGCGCGTATTTTCTGGCCTGGGAAAAGTTCTTCAAGCTGGTGTAGTAGATTTTCGCAATCAGCAGCAAATACTGCCCTTTCTTCGCCGCATCGGCACTTTGGTCGGCGGCTTTTTCAAACCCTTCGATCGCACAGTCGTAATCGGCTTCCCGGAGGCAGTTATAAGCCAGTTTCCGCCGGTCCTTTCCGTTACGCAATATTTATTTCCCGCTTGGATTAACCGAGCCATCAGGGAGTCCGACTCCTGACACCCGCCCCAATTCAAGCGGCTGTATACCTCCCGGATGACATCGCAGTTGGTGCTGTCTTCCAGGAAATCCGGATAATATTTGCCGATGTAGTAGGCGCAATCGTAAAACCCTTTAACGGTCTCAAACGCTTCCAGGCGGGATGGAGCATACGACTCCACCACTCGCCAACGGTCGCAAGCTTTTCCTTCGCAGGTCGCCAGACCATTAGCCAGGATTTTCCGGATCATTTGCTGGTATTTCTTGGCTTCCTCCAGGCTGATCTGCTTGTCGAAATACAATTCCACCAGCAGGGAAGCAAAAGGATTGATCACGAAATCATTGGTTTTAATCCATCTCGATCTACGGCTTCTTTGAAAAAGGCATAGATCTCCTTACGGCTTGCGCGGCCGGGGTAGGAATAATACAGATCGAATCCTTTCCTTGCCGGCACATAGCCCCCCTCAGGGTAGCACTGTTCGATCTCGTCGTAGAACTTGAAAATGGTATCTACATAACTTTGGATGAGAACGGAATCCTGGGTCTGGGAAATAAACCGCTCATAAAAGCGGATCCCATCCGCAAAAACGGTATTCCGCTGGCCGTCTGCGGCAGGCGCGTCGGCATAGACTTTTTTCCAGAGATCAAACGCTTGTGTCCAGTCTTCCACCTTCAAAAAATCCCGGTAGAGGACAAAGTTGCGGAGCGCTTCTTCCGGATAGGCTAAATCTTTGAAGGTGCGGCAAGGCCCTTCCTTTTTAGGCGGCGGCGTTGGCGTCGGGGTAACCGCCACCTGTTCGGTAGTTTTTGGGGTACAAGCGCCAAGCAGGAGAAGAAGGGCAAAAAAAGAACCCAGTTTAAACCAATGTTTCATGATCCGAAGAGTTAGGAAAATAAGGGGTCTGAAAAACAAAAGTATATAAAAAACAATGGAGGGGCTACGCTCCCTTATGAGCAAAGCCCCTCCAGGGATGCCAGAAAAGCGATCCGGGTGATTAATACTTCAAGGTTACCGTTTCCCCAATCCAGCAAGGCACCGTCACGCGGGTATTATTCACTCCGCGCATGAAGACGTCGTCTCTTGGCGGAACGGAGGCGCTATACAGACTGATTTTCCGGGAGGCCTCGCCGGATACCTCGCTATCGATGGAGCGCGCGTAGGCATATTTATCGATGGCGGCAAGTACTGCCAGCCCGCGGGAATACCCATCGCTACCGCAGTTGCGGCTAGAAGCGGCGTACATGTCGCCGATCAGCATATAGGGGCGGCCCCAACCCGGGCGGAGGCTTGCGGCTTTGCGGGCATTTTCCCGGGCGGCAGAGTAGGCTTTAAGCTGACGGAACTGAATAGACGCGACACCGAAATAATATTCTGCCTGCTTGTCGGTATCTTCTTCCTGCGCGATCGCCTCCTTGTATTTGTCAATAGCTTCGCTGTATCTACCGCTTTCATAAAGCTTCCGGGCTGCAATCCCAGGGTTTTTAACCAGGAACTCCTCGGTGAGACGGGTATTCAATTCCAGGGCCGTTTCTTCGTATTTTGTTTTCAACTCCACCATAATGGAATCCGTCTCTGCGCAGCCTTGCGCCTTAAGGGTGTTGAACACATAGCGGAGCACATCCAGGTCGTCGGGGTTCTCCCGATAGGTGGGGATCAGTTTGTCCTTGAAATATTCGCAGTCGAAAATGTCCTTTTCCACTTCTTTCAGTTGAAACTCCATACGCACAGCGGAATCTTCGTAGTATTGCCCGTACTTTTCGTTGTTGACGGAATTATGCTCTGCGATTTCATTCGCCTTGATCACGGCATTACGCGCCTCTTCGCGGCTGATCTGCTGGCTTTTGAACAGGTAGGTGACCAGCATGCCAAGCGGTTCAAAAACAATATATTCCACATTATTTCCGCCTTTATCCAGAGCTTCCTGGAATGCTTTGAACGTTTCCGTCCGGTAACCGAAGCTGGTCATGTAAAACATATCCACCGCTTTCCGGCCCAAAGCATAGGGCATATCTTTTGGATAGCAAACGATATACTGATCGTAGAGTTTTACGATCAATTGCTCGGCATGCGCTTTGCCAACCTCGTCTTTAGCCCTTTCCTTCTCGGCTTTATAGAGTTCAATCCCATCCACGAAATGGGCGGCGCGCTGTCCGTCGGCGGCAGGAGCGCCTTCATAAGCTTTTTTCCAATTATCGAAAGCCAGGTTAAAATTGGAGTCGTCCAGTTTGGCCAAGTCGGCATATGATTTGCCTTTCACGATTCCCCGGTACAGCACATGCGCTTCCTTGAGGGAAGCTTCATTCGGGGAACCTACCCACGTCGTGCACTGAGCCTGTGCCACAGCGGCTGCGAAGACCAGAGAAACACCCACGAACACCATTTTAGATAAAGCCGTCATGATTAGTTGAATTTTCGTTTGAAAAACCAAGAGTTATCATTAAGAGTAAAACCAAGCGTCATTTGCACAAAATT
>JADJHZ010000004.1 GCA_016707205.1 Haliscomenobacter sp.
CAAAATCGGCAAAGTTTTGAGGAATACCGTGGTTTTTACAATGGATTTTCGGTTGACATGACTGCTTCCAACACCAGTTCAGGTTTTGCAAGAACGCGTTGCGTTTTGCTCTTCAATGGTCATTGCCCCCTGTAAGGGTCATGGATTCGGGGTGGAGGGAGTTTGGCCTGAACAAAAAAGCAAGTTGCCGCTGCGAATGGCACGGGCGTAAGGACCGATAGCGAGCGGCGCCTGGGAAGAATGGACGGACTGCATGAAAGAGGATTAACTGGTTAAAAAACAGATTCGTTATCGGACGAATATAGCCATGCTTTACAAGGATCGAAAGGTACGTATAATACCCATGCAAAGAACTAGATCCAATCCGGGCAGAAGGTAAAGCGTCGATTTTCTCAAAAAGACAGATAACGGTTTTGAAGACCAATGCAGGATATTGCTTCCCAGCGGGTATCACAGGGAGATTATCTGGTCCGGGATTCAGGTCTACCCTATTGAATTTCAATATTCTTAGTATTTTTCCTCCAAATTTTATTACAAGTCCAAAATAGGCAGTTTCTGAAGAAACCTGCTTCTTATGAAATGCCTTTCCTGTTTGCGCTTAAACGTGTTTATTCTTCCGCTGTTTTGTCCTTTTTGCCGTTTCCTGCGGCCATAAAAAAAGAAAATCGACGGGCAGCCCTCCACCAACTGGACCTGGAAGAGAGCGGACCGGGCCGGGACTGGTCACCCGGTAGATTATATGGTCGTAACGGCTCAGGAGCCGGGTAATACGCTCCAAACAACAGGAAGTCTGGTGGCAGATACCGATTGGTCGATATTC
Source organism: Haliscomenobacter sp. (assembly GCA_016707205.1). Lineage (GTDB taxonomy): Bacteria > Bacteroidota > Bacteroidia > Chitinophagales > Saprospiraceae > JADJPL01. The sequence continues at coordinate 821 of JADJHZ010000004.1, forward strand.
AGCCGGAGCGCAGCGGACTGACACGCGCCTTCATTTCCAGGAAGGGCTAACAACGAGGCGCCCTGCTGGCCGGGTGGACCGCCTAGAGTTAGAGGCCCAATTGGCTAAACTAAGGGTGAATGAAGCTTTTGCCGAGCGAAATCAAACAAGGCAAGGACCTTTTAGCTATCGATGGGATCGCAGCCGAAGAATACGACCGCCCCTTTGGTACAACTGGATCAGATTCGGGCCGATATCCGCGTAACCGAGGTTTCGATCGATAAGACCGCATCCAGACGCCGTTCTCCGCAGCCGTTTGGGCCTTCGGCAACTTAGCGAAAGGCGCTTATGTGTCGACTACCGATGTGCTGGTGACCCTGCAGCAAAACGGAGCTGATTAAACTGGAGTTTGAAGTGCCTGAGCGGTTCAGCCGCGACCTGCGCATTGGCCAGAAAGTGGAATTCACCATGGAGGGGCCTTCGCCCGGTATTTACCGCTGAAGTATATGCATTGAGCAATGAGGTGAATGTAGGCACCCGCACCTTATCCGTCCGTGCTCGGTGCAATAACCCCAACAACCTGCTGGCCGGGCAACTTTGCCAAGAGGTAAGTAACCACCAGCCAGGATCAGCGGGTGGTTTGGCGCCTACCGATGCGGTGATTCCCGTGCTGAACGGCCCGGCAGGTGTTGCTGATCCGAGGAGAAAAGTACTGCCTCAAAGGTAGAAGCCGGGCGGCGCACGGGAGAACTACCTGGCTATCCCCTGGGCAGCCTGAACCACGGCGACACCATTATTCTCAGTGGCCTGCTTTCTCTCCGCGAGGGAATGCCCGTAATGCCATCACAACTTATTGAGGCTCCAAATGCCAGCGACTTATGAATCTTCCGTCTATTAGCCGCCACATGCCGGTATTGGCAGCAGTCATCTCGATCGTCCTGCTGTTGTTTGGGATTATCGGGTTTACCTTTGTCGGGTTAAGGAATACCCCAGCGGCCAGATCCCAGTCATATCCGTTTCGACCAGCTATCCGGGGCCAACGCCGGGGTGATCGAATCCCAGATCATCGAACCGCGGAGAGTTCCTCAACGGGATTCCGGGATCCGCTCTCTGTCAAGTACCAGTGCAGGGAAGAGGAATCATAACCAAGCTGGAATTCGAGCTCGGAGTCGATCTCGAAGCCGCTGCCAATGACGTGCGGGATAAAGTATCTCAGGCTCAGCGCCAGCTGCCGATACCGACCCGCCCATTGTTTCCAAAGCCGACGCCAACGCGTCGCCTATTTTGACCGTAACCGTCCAAAGCAGCAACCGCGACCTGATGCAACTCAGCGAGTATGCGAACAACGTCGTTAAAGAGCAGCTTCAAGCAGTGCCCGGCGTGTCCAGCGTCCGCATTTGGGGGGAGAAAAATACGCGATCCGCATAAAGCTCGACCCTGTAAAACTGGCTGGTTACGGACTTTACGCCCATTGATGTGCGCAACGTGCTGGCAACGAAATGGAGCTCCCCTCAGGCAAAATCGAAGGATATCGCACCGAGCTGGATATCCACGCACAGAAGGGCTATTTTGTATACAGCTAGAGGAGTTTTCCAATGTCGTGTTGAGGGAAGAAGGGGGCAATCAGACTTCAACTCGGGATGTTGCCCAGGTAGACACAGAACTCAAACAGGAGCATCCTGAGAGGAATGGAATCATCCCCATGATGGGGGTGGCGGTCGCTTGCCTGGTGCGGAATTATATTGACATTGCAGATGAAGTATACAAGCAGGTGAAAAAGATGAAAAGGACGGTACCTAAGGACGTTGTGCTTGGTTATGCGTTTGATTCCACGATTGGTATCCGCCGTTCCATTGAAGAAGTGGAGAAACTATCCTCATTGCTTTCGCTCTGGTTGTACTGGTGATTTTCTTATTCGCTCGGAAACTGGCGCACCACGCTGATCCCGGTACTGGCGATCCCCACTTCGCTTATCGGAACGTTCTTCATTATGTACGCCGCCAGGTTTTCGATCAATGTACTGACCCTGCTGGGTATCGTATTAGCTACCGGTCTGGTGGTGGACGACGCCATTGCGTCCTGGAAAATATTTTCCGGCGTATTGAGGGAGGCCGGGAGCCCCATCAAGCAGCGCACGAGGGTCTAAAGAAATTTATTTTGCCATTATCGCTACTTCGGTTACCCTCATTATTGTGTTTCCCAATCGTCTTTTTGCAGGGGATTGCAGGAAGGGCTTTTCCGGGTTTGGGGTGGTGGTTGCCGGGGCGATTCTGATCTCCACCACTGGTTTCTCTGACGCTCACTCCGATGATGAGTTCCGCTTACTGCGCAAACAAAAGCACGGTTTCTTCTTAATTGGAGGGCTTCTTTACGGGAATGATTAGCTGGTATAACCGCAGTCTTTCTGCGTTTATGCGGGTGAACTGGCTCGCCTTGCTGGTCATTGCGGCATGCGCTTATGGGATCTACGAATATGGCGGTAAAATCCCAGAAATGGCGCCGATGGAAGATAAAAACAACCCCTGGATCACATCCACCGCTCCGGAAGGCACTTCCTGAAATGATGGACCGCTACCAGCAGGAAGTACTGAAGATTATTAGACAAGTTCCGGAGAAGCGCGCTTATATGTGGGATTACTTCTCCCGAGGTTCAGCTCATCAGGGTCGGCCAACTCGGCTTTCGCTTCGGTATCGTTGGTGCAGCCCGACCAGCGGGAACGTAGTCAGGACGAAATTGTGAAGAGTTTGTTCCCCCGTCATCGGCAAGCTCAATTATCCGCGGTCTTTTATTTCGCAAGGAGCAGGTGATGGGTGTAGATCACGCAGCCAGCGCGGACTGCCGGTCCAATTTAGTGATCCGGGCGCCCAACTTTGACCGGCTCAAGGAGGTGATTTTAAATTTTGGAGGAGGTAAACAAGAACCCGGTTTTCGCAATATCGGACCTCGATCTTAAATTTAACAAGCCGGAAATCCGCATTGAGATCGACCGGGAACGCGCCCGCCAACTTGGGGTTACCGTCCGGGATATTGCCGAGACGTTGCGGTTGTTTTACAGTGGTACGCGGTATGGCACCTTTTTACTATCCAAAGACAGCAAGAAGCAATACGAGGTCATTGGGGAAACTGCCCGCACGTTCACCTGACGATCCCGGGGATCTGGGGATTCTCTACGTACGCAGCAACCGGGGCGAATTGATCCCGCTGAGCAACGTGGTACGGACCATTGAAGAATCTAACCCGCCCCAATTATACCATTACAACCGGTACCTTTCTGCTACGGTTTCGGCCGGATTGAACGATGGATATACCTTGAGCCGAGGATTGAGAGCTATAAGGAGGAAATTGTTCCAGGGTGTTGGACGAATCTTCCATTCGGCGCTGGCAGGCGCATCCAAAGACTTTAAAGTTCCAGCGGACTGCTTTGCCTTTTGCTGGCGCTGGTACTGGTTTACCTCACCCTGGCCGCTCAATTCGAAAGTTTCTTCGATCCCCTCATCATCATGATCACCGTGCCGCTGGCTTTGATGGGCGCTCTGGGCGCATTGTGGTATTTTGGACATACCCTCAATATCTTCAGCCAAATCGGCATTATCGTTCTGGTGGGGATTGTGACCAAAACGGCATTCTGATCGTTGAATTTGCCAACCAGAAAAATGGAACAGGGGCTCCAGTCCCAGAGCAGCGGACATACAGTCGGCCACCCTCCGCCTCCGCCTATCCTGATGACCAGCATCGCTACCGGTGCTGGGCGTTTTGCCGATTACGATGGCTTTGGGCTCGGCAGCGACCAGCCGGATCCCTATGGGGGTTGCCATTATCGGCGGTTTACTGTTTTCTCTGGTCCTGACGTTATACGTCATCCCGGCCATTTATCCGTTCTTTAACCGCGCGGTCAAAAAAGAGGACGCGCAGGAAGAAGGACCTCAGACCGTATTGGTGGAAGAAGGACATGAAAGCCGAAATTAATTTTTAAACCAGCTTTGTAATGAACGCCCAAATGGACATCTACAAACGAAACAGGCATTGGGTTGCTTTGCTTGCCTTTGTTTTTATAACGCATGGAGGCCTACTGGCTCAGGATCAACCTAGCGCCCTGGATGCGGTAAAGGTAGGCCTTGAACGCAATTTCAACATCCAGATCCCCAAACAGGAAAACCATTGCAGCAAACAACAATACGCCAGGACGCGCCGGCATGCTCCCAACCATTGGCACAACGGGAACTGCCTCTTATGCGGTCAACAGTACCGAGCAGAAATTTTTCACCGGGGAATCCCGGGGATCCAATAACGCCAGCACCATCGCGTTTCGTCTGGGGCTGGAAGTAAGCTGGACCGCGTTCGATGGGTTCCGGATGTATGTCGCCCGGGACCGCTTTCAAACGCTGGAAGAGCAGAGCCGCATGCGCACCACCGCGGCAATACAAGCCCTGGCTGCAGATATTCTGTTGAATTATTACGATCTGGTTCAATTGGAACGGTCGACCGAAAACCTCCCTACGCCGTCCGACTGGATCGCGATTTGCTGGATCTGGTCGAGAACAAAAAAGCGCATCGGAACGGCTACCGGGCTGGAATTGCTCCAGTCCAGGGCGCGGTTAACGCCGACTCGGTCCTTCTGGATCAACTGGAAGCGGATATTCAACGGGCCGCAAAACTTCAACCAACTGCTCAACCGGCCCGTGGAAACCGCTTTTCTATGGATACGACCCTTAAGAGCCCTATTCCTCCCAGGAGAATTGCCTACCCAGGCATTCAATCCAACCCAACCGTACTGATCAATAAGTTGGACCGCCAGTTGGCGTTGCTCGGTATGGAGGATTCCAAAGGCACTATGTGGCCTGAAGTAACCCTCAAGGCACCATGAATTACAGCTACCAACGCAACGACGTCGGGTTTTACTCAACCGAACCTTGGCCCTACCTTGGACTTACCGTGCGCTATACGATCTACGATGAAATAACCGAAAACAGGACATCGCTAATGCCCGAATCAACGAAGAAGTGGCTCGTCTGAGAGAAACAGACCTCCTCCAGGCCATCGAAGCCCAGATCCGAAACCGGTACGCCGATTACCTGGCATTTCAGCAATTAACCGACCTGCAGCAGGTCAATCTGAACGTTGCCCGCGAACAAGCTGCCCTGGCGCGGGAACTTTACCGCTTCAGGACGAACACCAACTTTGAAGTCGAGAAGCCATTTACAGGAGATCCAGGCCCAGGATCGGTGGGTAAACGATCTTCCGGCTCAAACAAACCGAAATCGGCTTGCTGGATCTCGCCGGGATTCCGCTGTACGGCGGAGGACAGTAACCTTTTTTTAAAACCATGGTAGTATGAAAAAAACATCCTTTTCATTGCATTCGCTTTTATGTTCAGCGCGGTTTCCCTGTTTGCCCGGGAAATGCAACAGGAAACACTGAACGACGCCATCCGCAAACACGGCAGGACCAAAAGCAAAGTCATGGAGATCGCCGGCTGGATGACCGACGTCTACGGGCCCGGCTGACGGGGTCGCCCATGCTGGACAAAGCAACCGACTGGGCTCAGAAAACCCTCAAGGAATGGGGCATGCAAAACGTGCTACGGAGGCTTGGGCCCTTTTGGCCGGGGCTCAGAATTTCACCACTTTGAAATGCATGCCACAGCGCCCAATTACTTCCCCATTATCGCTATCCAAAAGCTCGGTCTCCATCCACTCCGGGTACGGTTAGCGGAGAGGTGAGTTTATATTCGAGCCAGCAACGAAGCCGATCTGGCCAAATACAAAGGAAAACTGAAAGGAAAGTTTGTCTTCCTGGATACCCTCCGTGAAGTATCGGAATGGATGGACGCTCCGGCCAAACGTCTGGAAGCCAAAGAATTGCTGGATATGGCCAACGCGTCGGCGCCTACGCCACGCCCGGATCGGGATTATACCCGCCTTGGCGGCTTTTCGTTTAACAACCAACTCTGGAAGTTTCTGGGAGAAGAGCAGCCGGCAGCTATCATAGACCGCAATTTTAAAGGCGATCTCGGAACGGTTTTCGTTTCTGGCGCACGGGCTGCAGAAGGCCGCCCAAGCCAAAGACAGATCATCCCTCAGGCGACCATGTCCGTGGAGCATTACAACCGGATTTTCAGGATGCGGCCAAAAAGACTCCCGGTTACGCTTTCCTTGGAGCTCAGGCGGCGTATACCAATCAGGATGGGATGGAGCACAACATCATCGCCGAGATCCCCGGAACGGACCTGAAAGACGAGGTCGTGATGTTTGAGCGCACTTCGATTCCTGGCATACCGGGACCGGCGCCACCGACAATGCAGCAGGCCGTCTGTTATGATCGAAAGCCGCCCGCATCCTCCTGGAAATCATCAAAGAAACGGGCGTTCAACCCCGCCGCACCTTGCGCATCGCCTTGTGGACGGGCGAAGAGCAGGGGCTGTTGGGCTCCAGGTCTTATGTCAAAAAGAGGTGCGGATACGACGCAGGACAACGGCATCCTGGTAAAGGAAACCGGAGCAGGAAAAAATATCGGCCTACTACAACCTGGATAACGGCACCGGGAAAGTCCGTGGGGTTTACCTTGCAGGGCAACGACGACGTTGCGCCAATCTTCCGTGCTTGGGTTGGACCCCTTTAAGGACCTGGGGGCCACTGCCCTTCACCCTCCAAAACCGGAGGCACCGACCACCTGGCATTCGACGCGGTAGGCATCCCTGGATTCCAGTTTATCCAAGATCAGGTGGCGTATTCCAGCCGCACCCACCACTCCAACATGGACAACTTCGATCACCTGGTGGAAGACGACCTCAAGCAGGCGGCTACCGTGATCGCTTCGTTTGTACTGCATTCCGCCATGCGGGATGGAATGATTCCTCGCAAACCGGCCCCAACTGTTCGGACTACCGGCTCAGGGAACTAATATTTTGGGCTTTTTTCTAGCGGGGTAGCAGGCCGGACCAGCTTGCTACCCCGCTTCTGTTCTTTTCTAATCCATAAATTTTTTTCACGTGAACCACTTCGCTTTTCGGACCGCCACCGTATGGGGATTTTTGTTCCTGAGTTTTTCTTCAGGTCTTTTTGCCCAGCGCAAAAACCCGATTCCTGCTCCTCCTGCTCCTTCCGTTTACTATCCTGGAATTGGGAACGACTGGGAAACCCGTTCCCCCGAAGAACTGGGTATGGACAAAGTCAAGTTACAGGAAGCGGTCTCGTTCGCTATCCAGCAGGAGTCGGAAAATCCCCGGAACATGGAAATTTCCCATTACCAAAGTTTTGGGAAAGAACCTTTCGGACAAGGCATCGGGCTGTTTAAGGAGCGTGGATCTCCTTCGGGGGTAATCATTCGCAAAGGGTATATTGTCGCTTCCTGGGGTGAGCCCGACCGGGTGGACATGACCCATAGCGTCACTAAAAGTTTCTTGTCGACCACAGTCGGGTTGGCGTTTGACCGGGGGCTGATTCCCGATCTGCACGCCCCGGCGTATGCGGCCATGGCGCCCATTGCGGTTATCGACCCGGACCCCTTTGCCAACCGGCCCGACCGGATTGGGCAGCCGATGCTGCTGGATCTGTTCGCTACCGATCACAACCGCAAGATCACCTGGGATCACCTGCTCCGCCAAACCAGCGATTGGGAAGGGGTGCTTTGGGGAAAGCCGCATTGGGCGGACCGGCCGGCTGCCAACCCCGCCGAATGGCAAAACCGCCCGCGCAAAGAACCTGGAAGCGCCTATGAATACAACGACGTGCGGGTCAACGTGCTCGCGCTGGCCGCCTTGAACATTTGGCGGCGCCCGCTGCCGGAGGTCTTGCGGGAATACATCATGGATCCCATCGGCGCCTCACCGTCCTGGAGGTGGTTCGGTTACCAGAACTCCTGGGTGGTCCTGGATGGACAAATGATCCAGTCGGTCAGCGGCGGAGGCCATTGGGGAGGCGGGATGTTTATTAATGCGTACGATATGGCCCGGTTTGGCTACCTGACGCTCCGGCGCGGGAAGTGGAAAGACCGGCAACTGCTCTCCGAAGACTGGATCGACATGGCCTGTACGCCAACAACCGCCCAGCCCACGTACGGGTTTATGAACTATTTCCTGAATACGGAGAAAAAGCTGCTCCCAAGCGCTCCAGAAAAAGCGTTCTACCATTTGGGCAATGGCGCCAATATGGTGTATGTCGATCCGGAAAACGATTTGGTGATCGTTGCGCGCTGGATCAAAAACAATGCGATGGATGGGTTGGTGCAGCGGACGTTAGCTGCTTTGAAGTAAAGAAATTAATCTTAAGTTAATCCCCAAAGCCCGGAGCAACCCGGGCTTTGGGGTACATTTGGGTTATCTACACACCTAATTAATTTCTATAAGCCATGCGTTTCCTTCTTTCGTTGGCCGTCTTGTTCAATGTCCTTATGCCTCAATCGCAGGCTTCTGAGTTAATAGCGCATCCGTTTTTAATTGCAGGGATTCCGGCCCAGGATTCCGTTTTACGGGACTCGATCGCAGAGGTGGTCGTCATTGCCCAGCGCAGGGAGGAGCGATTGTTTTTCACGCCGGGCGCGGTGGAGCTATTGAATGGGAAAGCCCTTCGCGCGCGGCAGGCCCGCACGGTTCCCGAAGCGCTGGTAGCTACTTCAGGGGTGTTTAACCAATCGACGAGCCGCTCGGGATCGCCTTTTCTAAGAGGCCTAACTGGTAATCAAACCCTGCTGCTCATCGACGGTATCCGGCTCAATAATTCCACCTTTCGCTACGGGCCCAATCAATACCTGAACACCATCGATCCGTTCTCTATCGACCGGATGGAAGTCTGGAAAGGCGGAGGCTCGGTCGCTTATGGGACCGATGCCTTGGGCGGTACGATTCAGGTGCTTACCCAGGAACCTCGATTTTCGAGCGAAGGCGCCGATTGGAGCGGAAGAGCTGTGGGGCAGTTTATCAGCCAGGGAATGGAGCAAAGCGGCCGCGCTGAAGCCGGCTTCCATGGAAAACAGCGCCATATTGGCAGGAGCTACCCTGCGCCACTTTGGCGATCTGATCGGTGGGGATACCACTGGCCGCCAAAACCCGTCCGGGTATGGCGAAATCGCGTTCGACGCCAAAGGCAAGTTCCGTTTGGGAGCCAACCATTTCCTGACGGTGGCGCATCAGTTTTTTCGACAGGAAGAACAGCCCGTTTTTCACAAAATCCAACTGGAAAACTTCCTGCGCAACCATTTCACTGAACAGCAGCGCCAGTTGACCTATGCGCGTTGGCAGCATCAGCCAACGGGGAAAAAGGACCGATTTTCTGCAACCCTTTCCCTCCAAAATACGATAGAAGGCAGGGAAAGCCAGAAAAAAGGAAGTTCCGTCCTTACGGAAGAACAAGACAAGGTGCGGACGCTAGGGGCTACCTTTCAATACGAGTGCGCTCCAGGTACCCATCTTCGATTGAGTTCCGGTCTGGAGTTTTACCAGGATCTCGTGCATAGTACGCGGGTTGATATAAACCTCATCTCCTCTGGTTTGGCCAGCTCCAAGCGCGGGCTATACCCCGATGGATCCACCCACCTGAGTGCGGCGGTGTATACGCTGGCATCCTGGGAGCTTCAAAAATGGCAGTTTACGGGTGGAGCGCGCTACAATTATTTTGCAATCACTACCAAAGACGAAGCCAACGGGGAAGCAACGATCAAACCCGATGCCCTGGTAGGTAATTTTTCGGCGCTCTACGGCCTTACTCCAAAGGATAATGTCTTCGCCAGCATAGAATCCGCTTTCCGCGCTCCGAATATCGACGATATGGGTACCCTGGGTATTGTCGACTTCCGGTATGAGGTTCCCGCTTTCGATTTGACCCCCGAATCTTCTTTGAACATGGAATTGGGCTATCGCCACCGATCGGCTAAAGTTCAGGCGGAGGTATTTTTGTTCCGCAACGAGTTGCGCGACCTCATTGCCAGGGTCAGGTTGGGGAATGATTCCATTGCAGGATACCCGGTGTATATCAAGGAAAACGTTCAGGAAGGGTATATTCATGGGGTAGAGGGGGATTTCAACGTGGCCGTTACCTCCAGATGGAATGTTCAGGGCGCCCTTTCCTGGCAGTATGGGCAGAACGTGAGCCGCAACGAACCCCAGCGCCGCATCCCTCCGATGTTTGGGCGGGGCGCCGTGTCGTATGCCCATAACGGGCTTTCCATAACGGCGGAAACCTTGTTCGCCAACAAACAAGACCGGCTGGCCGCCGGGGACAAAAGTGACAACCGCATTCCGGCGGGGGGTACCCCGGGCTGGGCGGTGTTCAATCTTTACGGCGCCTATTCCTGGAACGCCTTTACCGTGCGCGCCGGGTTCTGGAATATCGGAAATGAGGACTACCGCTACCACGGATCGGGGACGAATGCCATGGGGCGGAGTGCGAGCCTGGCGATTGAAGTAGGGTTTTAATACCTACCTCAACGCCGACAACCCGCCATCCACTCCAATGACCTGCCCGGTGATCCAGCTCGCCTGGTCGGAGAGCAGGAAATGCGCCAGGGAGGCCATGTCTTCAGGCTGCCCAATGCGATTGATCGGATGGCGCTTGGCAGAAGCTTCTATCTTTTCCGGCGTATTGAGCAGCGCTTGGGCCAGCTGGGTTTGCGTAAGGGAAGGGGCAATCACGTTTACCCGGATGTTTTGGGGCGCCAATTCGGCGGCCAGGGATTTACCCAAACCTTCAACTCCGGCTTTGGCTGCGGCAATAGAGCTGTGAAAAGCCATACCTGTTTTTACCGCCACGGTGCTGAACAAAACGACACTGGCGCCTCCGGCGCGTTTGAGCCGGGGCAGGCAGTATTGGATCAGCCGGACGGCGCCGATCACATTCTGCCGAAAGTCTGCGATGAAATCCTCTTCGGTTAGCCGGTTGATGGTTTTCAAGGAGATACTTCCGGGGCAATAAACCAACCCATGCAACGTGTCTGGCAGATCCTGGAGGGCTTCCAGGGGATCATTTACTGCATCCAGGGAAACATGCCGGGTTTGAAGGGCTGCCAGTTCTGGTGTCAGGGTTCGGGATAGCGTAACCGTGGAATAATCAGAAATGGCCAATTGAGCAAGACTCAACCCAATTCCTTTGCTTGCTCCCACGATAAGTATGTTTTTCATGCCGGGTTTCTTTTCGAGCCTAACAAGGGAGCGCCGGTATGGTTTAAAGAAAAAGGGTTAGGGGCGCCGCAATCACCACCAGGAGTAAGGGCTATTGAGCGCAATATCGGTGACTTGCCCATGCATGTAGGTCCAGGTTTGGCCGTCCCGGGTGATTTGAACCGACCATTTCAAGGGGACCAAAAGCCCCTGCATGCTGTGGAAATCGAGGTAGGAAAAGGTCCAGGTTTCGGCGCCTATGGGGGCGGAGAGGGATCTCAGGAGGCCTTCTTCGTCAAAATGCAGCGTCAGGGTAGCCGGCGCCTCTGGATTGGCAAGTTGCGCGTGCAAATCGCCATTAGGAAGGGATTGCCAATTCAGGCCGAGGTTTAGCCAGGAGCCAGGGTGCCAGGCCATAAAGCCGCAATATTCCAGCAACAGGCGCTGTTGAATGTGGTTTCTTTGGAAAGGGCTGCCGGGAATTGGAAGCCCCCAAATCCGTTCCTCCCAGCTGGCGCTGGAATCCATCAACGCATGCAGAATAGATCTCGTAGCCAAAAAATACTGGGTGACATCGGCATACCAGACCAATCCGGCAAAAGCCTGATTGTTGATAAAACATTTAGCTTCCAGAGGGAGCCAAGGCTTGCCCGGACCGGAACGCAGCGCCCCTTTTTGCCTCATCCGGACGGTCTGCACGGCATAGTGTTCCAGCACATTACTCTGTTGGAGGTATCTCTGGAGCGGTTTGGGGAGCTTGTCCAGGTCTTTTTTCTCCGCTTGCAGGAGCGCATCCGGCGAGGGCCGGCTTGCAAACAACCGCCCGGCCTGGCGTTTGGCTTTTCCTCTAACCCAGGCTACCGCCGTCAGATCGAGAACGGCGATGCAAAAAATGACCAGAAGAAGGATGGTTAGCGCCATGGCCTGCAGCAAGGTATCTTTTATGAGTTCCCCGCTGCAGGCTGCAATTTAGCAGTTCTTGCGCAAAGCAAAGTTCAAAAATCCATCCTTGACGGATCATTGTTTGACCACAGGTATCGATAATTGCGTTTTTCCCCGAACGTCGCGAAGGATAATAGCGTACATCCCCGATGGCAAGGTACTCAGGTCGAAGGAGCCTTCCAGGTTGCCCGATCCTTTAAACGTACGACGGAAGCCTGGAATGGGTTTACCTTCGAAATGGATCACTTGGGCGAGGAGGTTCAGGCCTTGCCCCTGGAGTTCTAGCCGGACCTCCCCGGTCGTGGGATTGGGGAAAACGCGGTACACCAGGGTATGGGCAAGATCATGGACATCCGTGATGACCAGGTCGCCTTGCTGGAAGCCCTGGGTAACGATCAGGGCGCCGGATGCCGCTGTGGCAGTAGCCGGTTCGCCGACCGTAAAATCCACTTGTAACGGGCCAACAATCCTGGAAGCGCCTGCGCTGGCGATCACCTTACGATCTATGGTTTGGGCTTGGAGGAAGCCGGGCGCCAGGGCAATCAGTAAAAAGAAGATCCAGCGGGACATGGCTATTGGTTTTTCGGTTGAGCAATGGCTTTTTCCAGGGCTTCGATGCGTTGCAGGAGTTGGTCGATCGTCTTTTGTTGCTGTTCGATCCGTTGCTGTTGTTCCTGAATAGCTTTGATGGCGAGGATACCAAAGCCCGAATAATCCATCGTATACACGTCTCCACCTCCGTCGCCTCCGTGCTGAACGAGTTCGGGGAATAGCCTGGCAACGTCTTGCGCAAGGAAACCCAGCGTTTCAGGGGAATTGGACGGCTGTTCGAGGAAACGGTACCGTTTGGGTTGGAGTTTTAAAACGGCCTCCAGCGTAGAGCCCATAGGCTGGATGTCTTTTTTCAGGCGTTCGTCGGAGGTAGGGGTGTAAACGCCTGTGCCGTCATTAAACGAGCCTTTAAGCGTATTTTTGAAATACAATTCCAGGTTTCCGGTGGTATTTTGAACATAAAGGTTCCAGAAGTTGCCGTTGGCGCCGGCGTTTTGCAACCGGAGGCCCATCCGGCCGCTTTCGGTGGAAAATTCCTCGATCAGCCGATGTACCAGATGCAGATCGCTGATTGGGGAGATTGTCCGAATTCCAACGATGCCCTTACCGTTCAGACTGAGCACGTCCCCGAAGCCGCTATGGAAGAAATTGAGGCGATCCTGAGTGGAGTCTGCCTGATTGATGCCGGCGATGGTCCAGAAGTTGTCTGAATTCTGATGCATGAAGGTGAGCCGGGTGTAGTCGTTGGAACCGCTTTCCACGAGGAGCAACTGGGGATCTTTTAAGAAGCTATTGTGCAGGACTTTTAAACGGCCTTCGGGGGTCGTTGTGCCAATGGAAACCCTTCCTTCCTTGTTGAAGAATACCCGCTGGTTGGCGCTAGCGCCGGAGAGCTGGCTGCTCAGGATAAGAGATTCTCCACCGTCTCCGGTGGAGAAAAACCACTTATCGCCGTTGTTGGGGTAACCGATTTCCAGCCGCCCGACGTTGGAATTGACCCTGATGGCGCCGTTGATTTCCAATTTGACGTCGGGATCAATGACGCCGATGCCGACGTTGCCGCTTCCGGTTGCCAGAGCCGCGCCTGTTCCGGAAGACTCAAAATAGCTTCCCACCGCGCCATTAGCACCAACCCCGTGAATGCCATATCCGCCCGAAACGTTGGATTGGCCGAGGACTCCGGAAAACCCGGAAGCGGAAGAATGGCCAACGACGCCATGCCCCTGGCGCGAGTCGCCCCAAATGGAGGCACTGGCTGCGAGCGCAAGGGTAGAACCCAGCCCCTGTCGCCCGTGAATTGCGATCCCGTTTCCGGTGGTGGAATTAATGATTTGAAAGGCAGTTTGATTCGAGCCATTAAGCGTTTTGCTGAAGGGGAGCGTCAACGCTACCCCTTCGAGATCGACCGAACCGCCTTCTTTGGATAGCGTTAAGATGCTTCCGCGCAGGGAGAGTTGCTGGATTTCATTTAATACGTCCAAATCGCCTGTGTTGCCAATGGTATTTCCAACGATGCTGATCCCGGGTCCGGGGGCGTAAGCAGGAAGTAAAACGCTGTTCCCTTTGGAGATCGTCAGGGTATTGCCGGAAAGGCTGAGGTTCTGCTCGTCTTTGTCGTTCGCTACGTTTTTGGCATAAAAAGCGTAGGGTACCGTCAGGAGGTGGGTCGTGCCGAGGTCGATGAAGCCGGCTCCGGTATTTACCTCAACTTTCAGAAAATGAGCGCCAATGCCCCACTTGATATTCGAAAAGTTACCGACCGAAGCGACGCCGTTCCCGACTGCAGCAGAGACCAGTCCAAAATTATTCGTCGTTGCGCTTTGCCTTTCTTCATACACCTTAGTAATGATCAGGGCATCTTCCCAAATGCTGAACTGTAAGGTTATCGGAGTATTGACGAGAGGAGCACCCGCAGAATTCCGGATAACGGCCTGGTACTGGATCGCTTCCGGAGGCTGGGCAGGCACAAAGAATGGGCTGCTCCAAAGAATCAGGAGGATCAGCCCAATCCGGGAAGTGGATGTTTTCATGGTACAGGAATTTTATAAATGAATAGGAAAAAAGAAACCGTCCCGAATAGGGGACTTCAGGGAGGTGGAACAATCCAATTCAAGAATTCGGGACGGATTCTCCTTGCAGCCAATGCGGATGACCCTGGGAAAGTGATGGGAGGGGAATGGATAGAAATAGAAAAGGGAAATAACGAGGAGAAAAAACGCTTATCCCCTCTCAGGAGTTTCAATTTATTACAAAATGAGTTTCCTGTCAAATCTATTTCATAGACTTGTTGCGATGAAACGGTCGTTCCTTTTATCAATCCGTATCTTCGTCCCCAAGAATTTGAGATCATGGCCCAACTGCCCGTACTTGTTATCAAATTTGGCACGGCTTCCATCACCCATCCAGACGGAGAGCCGGACGAATCCGTCATCGCTTCCATCGCAGAGGAGGTAGCGGCCCTGAAAGACCAACACCGGGTGGTGCTCGTTTCTTCCGGCGCGGTTGGGGCAGGGAAAAGCGCTATCCGGGATTACCAGGGGACGCTTAACGAACGGAAGGCGGCGGCAGCAGTCGGAAACCCAATTTTGCTCCAGATCTATGCCCGTTTTTTTGCCAGGCACGGTATCCGCATCGCCCAAAGCCTTTGTGAACGCCATCATTTTGCCAACCGGCGCCAGTTTCTCCAACTGAAAGAAACCTATCAGGAACTTTGGAACAGCGGCATTATTCCAATTGCCAATGAAAACGACGTAGTTAGTAACCTGGAACTTAAATTTTCTGACAACGACGAATTAGCCACCTTGATCGCTTCGGGGTTTGGGGCGGAGGCGTTGCTCATCAGCACGTCCGTTGGCGGGTTGCTGGACGTGGAAGGGAACATCATACCCCGGGTGGAGGATCTGAGTCCGGCTTTTTTTGGATTGGTCCGAACCGAAAAATCGGCTCTTGGTCTGGGGGGTATGCTTTCCAAACTCACGTATACCCGTCTGGCCACCCGTCTTGGAATACGGGTGGTGTTTTTCAACGTTCGTACCCCGAATGGGATCTCCAAAGCGCTTAGCGGAGAAACCGGGACGGATTTCCTTCCTCAGTTGGTGTCGCTGAGTTCTCGGCAAAAATGGCTGAGTTCGGGAAGTTTGATCTCCGGCCGGCTGACGCTCGACGCGGGCGCGGTGAAGGCCATCGCCCAGCGCAAAAGCTTGCTGGCAGTGGGCGTTCGCCGGGTCAAAGGAACGTTCGAACGAAACGAAGTGATTGAGCTCGCAGATAGCCAAAACAACGTGGTGGCCATTGCGCGGGTAAAACGCAGTGCGGCGGAAATCGTTAGCCATTCAGGAACCACAAATTACGAAATTGCCCATGCAGACGACATCGTCCTCCTCCTCTGACGCCCTGCTCGCCCAACTGGAGGCAACACATACCGCTTCCGCCCAGGTTCGGAACTTAAGCGATGCTCAGAAGCAGGCTTTACTGGAACGCCTTGCCGCCAACGTAGCATTCGCTACGGAAGTCATTCTGGAGGCCAACGGGAAGGACCTCCGCCGGATGGACCCGTCGGATCCCAAATACGACCGGCTTTTGCTGGACGTTTCCCGTCTTGCGTCTTTGGCTCAAAGCATCCGGGACGTTTCCGCGCTGCCCGATCCATCCGGAGTGACCCTTCTGGAGCGGAAGCTGCCTAACGGGCTGCGTTTGCGGAAGGTGGCCGTGCCTCTGGGCGTAGTGGGCGTGATCTATGAATCGCGCCCCAATGTTACCCTTGATGTAACCGCGCTCTGCCTGCGCTCCGGCAACGCGGCGGTTTTGCGCGGAGGGGCCGACGCGTTTGAAACGAATACCGTCTTAACCCGAATCATTCAGACTACGCTGGAGCACGAAGGCTTGTCCCGGGATTGCGTGACGCTGCTTCCCACCGATCGGGAGTTGATTAAAACCCTGCTGACAGCCACCCGGTTTGTCGATATGCTTATCCCCAGGGGGTCGGATTCGCTCATCCGGTTTGTCCGGGAAAATTCGCTTATTCCGGTGATCGAGACGGGCGCCGGCGTATGCCATACCTATGTGCATGCTGCAGCCAATCTGGATAAAGCCAGCGCCATCGTCGTTAACGCCAAAGTGTCCCGCCCGTCGGTGTGTAATTCCCTGGATACGGTTTTGGTGGATGAAGGGGCGGCTCCTGGATTGTTGGAACGCCTTGATCCGGAATTTCGGAAATGGAAGGTGGAGGTATTTGCCGATCCGGTGAGTTATGCTATCCTCAGCAGGATGGCGTATCCGTATTTGAAGGAAGCCAACCCAGAGGATTTCGGGCGGGAATTTTTGGATTATAAATGCTCGGTCAAAGTGGTCCGAAATCTGGAAGAGGCGCTGGGCCATATCCGGCAGTATTCTTCCAGGCACTCGGAAGCTATTGTCTCGGAGGATGCGCAGGTATGCCGCCGGTTTTTGGAATCGGTAGATGCTGCCGCCGTATATGCGAACGCCTCCACCCGCTTTACGGACGGAGGCGTGTTTGGTCTGGGTGCTGAAATCGGTATTTCTACTCAAAAATTGCATGCTCGCGGCCCATTCGCTTTGGAGAAACTGGTTACGGAGAAGTGGATCGTCCAGGGCGAAGGGCACGTGCGTTGGTGAAGAGGCAGACCTATTTTCCGGTGTTTACCTGGGAAAACACATAGAACATTTCCGCTGCGATCTGGGCGCAGCGTTCGTCATAACGCGCCGTTTCTTCGGGGGTTCCATCCGCCTCTTTGGGGTCTTCATAGGGAATGGAAATCCGGTCGGATGCTCCGGCAACGAGCGGACAGTTCTTGTCGGCTTCGGAGCAGGTCATTACAGCGGCAAAGTGCTGCTTCGGATTGAATGGGTCGTCGTAGGTTTTGGAAAAGCACTCCAGGGCAGCGGATTGGTCTGAATAGACAACCAGATAGTGGGGATTTTCTCCTCCCGGATTTTGGATGCGAAACCCGGCTCTATCCATGGCTGCAACGGCTCTTGGATTAAAAGCGGTTGCCTCTGTGCCGCCGGAATACATTTCCACTCCGTCAATACCGTAGCAGAAGACAGCTACCGATGCCCAAATCTGGCTCATGTGACTGCGTCTGGAGTTATGGGTGCAGATGAACGTGAGATTAACGGGGTTTTCTGCTTTTTTTTTGTTCTTCTACAAACCGGGCGATTTGGCTAAGCGCCTGTTTTCTTTCGGGCGTTATCCGGCTAATTTCTAGCAGGATGGAATCGATATAAGCTTGAAGCGGGCTGTTGAGTAAAGATTGGTTTTTCATTTTTTTGTTCTCGTTTAATGAATCAGAGGTGCTGGCAGATGCCGGTTCTGTTTTTCGATCCGGAGTTACATGAAAAAGAACCAATGCAGCGAAGCAAAATCCAGCGAAGGGAACAGCGAAAAGTCGATTTTTTTTGACATAGCGATTAATTTATCGCAATTATACGATAAATGAGAAGTTGTTTATTCTGTTTCAAGGTTAAATGATCATGATCTTTTTCGTTCCGACAGGGGGAACAAAAAGGAAGGCGTGGGTACTTACCCCGCCAACAGGCGCCAAAACTGGGTCACAAAAAAGCAAACCGCAAACCCCAGGACGATGGGCAGGAAGGTAGCCACCGCCGTCCACTTAAGACTTTTAGTTTCTTTATAGATCGTGTAAATGGTGGTCGAACACGGATTATGCAGCAAGCTGAATAGCATCAGGTTGATTCCGGTCAAAAGGGTCCACCCCCCTGCCTGGAGAATGCCGGCCGTATCCTGAACCGATTCCAGTTCGAACATCACCCCTGTTCCTTCTCCTACGCCGCTCATCCCTGCGCTGACCACCGTGAGCATGAGCACTGTGGGAATGACGATCTCGTTGGCCGGAATAGCGATGATATAGGCCAGCAAAATGACGCCATTCAATCCAAAAATCAGAGCAAACGGGTTGGCCCAATGGATAAAGTGCCCGGCCAGGCTTAAGCTGTTGATCTCGATATTAGCCACGACCCAAATCACAATCCCTGCGGGGATTGCAAAAACCACTGCCCTCCAAAGAACAAAAACCGTGCGGTCGATCAACGAAGTGTAGAGGGCTTGCCAAATGCGTGGAGGGCGGTAAGGCGGCAATTCCAGGCTGAAAGCGGAGGCTTCGCCTTTCAATACGGTTTGGCTCAGGCCCCAGGAAACCGCCAGGCTGAAACCGATTCCCAACACAGCAATACCCACAACGGCCCCTGCCGATATCACGCCTGCCAGGTAAGAAGGAGCGGCGCCCCCAATGAAAATAGAAGCGATCAAGATTTGGGTTGGCCAGCGCCCATTGCACAAAGAAAAATTATTGGTGATGATGGCGATCAGGCGCTCCCGGGGGCTGTCGATCACCCGGGCTGCAATCACCCCGGCGGCGTTGCAACCGAACCCCATACTCAGGGTCAGCGCTTGTTTGCCATGAGCGCCCGCTTTTCGGAATAAGCTGTCCATATTAAAGGCCACGCGTGGCAAATAGCCCAGATCTTCCAGTAGGGTGAACAAGGGGAAGAAAATCGCCATAGGCGGCAGCATAACGGAGATGACCCAAGCCATAGACAGGTAGGCGCCGTCGATCAGCACCCCGCTCAGCCACCAGGGTGCGCCAAGGCTGGAGGCGGCATTTTTCAGCATGGGATGGAACGTATCCACCAACAGGTCTGCCAGGAGGCCGGATGGTACGTTGGCGCCGGCCACCGTTAACCAGAATACCAGGGCCAGCAGGAGAAACATGAGTGGAAATCCAAGCCAGCGGCTGGTCACCAACTGATCGATGCGTTGCTCCAGGGAATACGTAGCCGGGTCCCCTTCTTTGTTCACGGCTTTCCGGGCAATCCGGGAAGCGTCTTCGTAAATGGACTCAATAACCGTATCGTGGAGGTTGACGCCGAGGTCCCAGCGCAGGTTGTTGGCGAGCGACAGGATGGCATCGCTGCCCACCTTTTCCTTATTATCTTCCATGGGTAGTATATTTATGGTTGTTCAACAGGTGCTCCCAGTTTCTCCAATTCGCCGCTCTGGAGGGCATGAATAATACTTTGATCGCCCTCCAAAAGGCGGAGCGCTACCCAATTCAGGTTGGGAAGTCCGGGAAATTGGCGGCTTAGTTTGTCGGAAAGCATCTGGACAGCGTGGTTGATTTTAGCCGACCGGCTGGTCGTTCGGTGGGGTTTGCAGACGAAGGTTCCGGAAGCTACTTCTTCAATAGCGGCAATAAGTTCGTCCATTCCTTCCTTCTGGCGTGCGGCTGCGGGAATCACCGGTATGCCCAATTCCCTGCTCAGGGTCCGGGCGTCGATCTCCATACCATGGCGCCTGGCTTCGTCCATGAGGTTGAGGCAGAGCACCGCGCGGTCGGTGATTTCCAGGATCTGCAGGGTGAGGTTGAGGTTGCGCTCCAGGCGGGTGGCATCAACCACGATGACCGTTACGTCGGGACGGCCAAAGAGAATGAAATCGCGGGCAACCTCTTCGTCTGTGCTGGTAGAAAGCAAGGAGTACGTACCCGGGAGGTCCACTACTTTGTAGCGTTTTTCGCGGTAGGAGAAACCGCCTTCTGCACGGGCCACCGTTTTTCCGGGCCAATTGCCGGTATGCTGGCGGAGGCCGGTGAGGTTATTGAATACCGTGCTTTTTCCTGTATTTGGGTTTCCAGCCAAAGCGACGATGTAATCCACGCGGTCCATGGCAATGCCGAGGCGAATGAGATGTTCGCGGTGATGAACAGGACAGTTTTCACAATTGTGGGATGTATTCATTGGTTTGGGTATGTTAGTTTGGCGTTAAAACGGGTTTAATAAAAATCAAATCGGCTTGCGATTTGCGGATAGCCACCGTGGCCCCCATAACCTGGTAGGCTACCGGATCCCCTGTAGCGCTGGCGAAGGCGGCCCGGATCAGGGCGCCCGGAACGACCCCGAGGTCCATCAGGCGCCGGCGCTGCTGCCCCCTGCACGAGGGGGATATTCCTTTGATCTCTGCGCTTTCCCCAAGACGAAGGGTGGACAAGGGGGCAAATTTTTCCTTCAACGGTTCCCGCTCGGCAAGGCTTTCCACGGTGATGTTGGAGGCAAAGAGAGGCGTTAGGACGCATTCTTCTCCATTAGCGGCAAATTGGATCCGGTCGTCCGAAACGTCCATGATATAGATCTGCATGCCCGGATAAAGGCCCAGGGCGAGGATTTGAGCATAGATCGCGCCGGGTTCGTCTTCGATGTGAACGATTCGGGCAAGCTCGCCCTCCTTAAGGGCGCTAAGTGGTTTGCCGGTGAACGCGGGCAATTCTCCCCGGGAGGAGGGAATCGGGTCGCCGTGGGGGTCGAAAACCGGGTTGCCGATCTGGGCGGCCAGCATGTCGGCTGCTTCCAGCGACATGCGATGTTCCTGGAGATCTGCTTTTCCGTGCCATTCCTTGTTGGCTACCCCGGTTTCATCCGCCAGGTATCGTTCCCAGATGCGGTGCACGCGGATGATACGCAGCGCATAAGAACGCCCGGCATCGGTGAGTTTAAGCAGGTCCTCCTTGGACTGAACGAGTCCCATTGCGCGCAGGCTTTCCACTAACCTTGTCGCCTTATCCGTAGAAATATGCAAATACCCGGCAAAGCCGTTCAACCGGATCGGAATGCCTTTATATTCCGAATCGAAGAGGAATTTCAGGGCATCCTCCAGAAGGACCCGCTGGGTATTGACTTTTCCCACCGACCAAATGGCAAACAGCCCTTTTTGCGGCCAGAACAGCAAGCCCAAAAATAACAGGACGAGCAGCCCTGTCGTTAAGGCGAATGCGGGTTGAATGGAGAGCATCATTATCGCGAGGTTTTATATTTTTTCCACAAAAACATGTTCTGCAAATTTCTTTGAAACGGTGTAAGCGTTTCCTTCGGTTTCGATCGTCATGGACCCATCGAATGCCTGGACTTCGGCGACCCGAATACGGCTACTCAGCGCCAAACCGATTCGGGAGACGTATTGCAGGAATGGGACGGAACTGTCCCGTACGGAGGTCAGGCGGCAGGTGTCTCCTACCTGGAGGGAGGCCAGGGTGATATGAGGCTCGAGACTGTATTCTCCTTGTTCGTTGGGGATGATGGCGCCGTGGGGGTCGCGTTTGGGATGCCCCAAAAATTTATCCAATTCGGATATGAGTTTGGACGACTGGATATGCTCCAGTTGCTCTGCAACCTCATGCACTTCGTCCCAGGTGAAATTCATGTGTTTAAACAAAAAGGTTTCCCAGAGGCGATGCTTCCGGATTAGCCGGACCGCCACGGACTTTCCGCTTTCGGTAAGCGTTAGTTTGCCATACTTTTCGTAGGCTACCAAGTCTTTGCCTTTAAGTTTTTTTAGCATGTTATTGACCGATGCGGGCGACAAACCCAGGTATTCTGCGACCTGGTTGGTGCCTGCCTTATCGGATTCGTTTTCCAGGCTCAGGTGGAAAAGGGCTTTCAGGTAATCCTCTTCTGTTTTGGTAAGCGTCATTTGCTTTATGTTGTTAGTTTAACCTAACTAATATTTTAATATCATCAACTTATTTATCTTCAAAAAAGCTTTTTTTATTAGAGGGTAAATTGCATTCCCTAAAACCCGGGTATACCTTGTAAAGGGGCAAAATTTTAGCTTGGATCAAAGGCACGGTAAAATTTATAAGAATAAAAATATTTATATTAGACAAAGCTAACTTTTTATTTTTGGTAAGTCAATTCCCTTTTTTGAATTAGAGGAAAAAAATTATTCCTCGTCTTTTTCCAGATGCAGGATATGGAGAACCCGGTGAGCCAGGGGCGCTACTATAATAGCGGTAATACTCAGAAAGGCGATGCCGCTGTAGAGGGCATAAAAAGAGGAAAAAAGTTTGGCGCCTGAGGTTGTCAAGACGGATACCGGCCCCATGCCGGTGAGAATCATGCAGGCGTTGTAAAAACTATCCAGCCAGCTCAGGCCAGCAAAAAAATGGTAACCAACCATGCCCAGCGCCAGAGAAAACGCGACCAGCGAGGTAGAAAGCAACCCATAACGGAACATCCGGTCCACAAACAGGTGAAACGGAAGGAGGTGTTGGTTGCTGTGTTCCAGTTTCATTTTTTCCATACGTATTCTGCTTTATCCAGCCAGAGGCAGGGATTGCCCATTTCGATTCGGTTAGTAATTCATGAGGAACTGGTTAAGATTCGTATTGGGGTCGATTCCCAGTTTTTTTCTCAGCCGGTACCGATTGGTTTCAACGCTTCGGATAGAGATATTCATTAAGGACGCAATCTCTTTACTGGTGAGGTTCATGCGCAAGTAGGTGCATAGCTTGTAGTCATTTGGACTGAGGTCTTTAAACTCCTCCGTCAGGCGCTTGTAAAAATGAGCGTGTACCTGGTCAAAGCTTTGGATAAAATCCTGCCAATTGGCATCCACATCCGCGTTCTTCTCGGTCAGTTTCAGGATTTGTTTGAGTTCTTTTTTGGTCTCCGGTTGGTCGTTCAGTTTGTGTTCAAGCCGGTGAACGACGGCATTGATCTCGGAGATCAGTTCATTTTTATTCACCAGGTGGTAGGTAAAGGAGGCCAGTTCCTGGTTTTTGAAGTTGATTTCCGCCATCAGCTTTTCGTTCTGGAGCCGGGTGATCTTCTCTTTGGAAGCTTCGGCATAGATAAGGTGTTCTTCTTCCTGTTTCTTTGTAGTTTCCAGAAGGCGGGATTTTTCCTTTTCGTGTTTTTTTCGCTGTCTTAGGTTCATTAAATACATCATGAAGACCGCTGCTGCGATGATCAAAAATCCCAGGGCGTATTCATGCCAGGGCCGGATGATCCGGAAACTGATTTCGATGGGGGCGCTTTCAATCCCTGTTTGGTTTTTGGCTTTGACGAGCAGGGTATACCGGCCTGGAGGAAGGTTGGCATATGACGCCTGAGGGGAGTTGGTCCATGGCGACCACTTCCGGTCGCTTCCCTTGAGTAAATAGCTATAACCGATCAGGTCTTTTTTGCCGGAGGTATTGACTGAAAAGTTAAAGGTAAAACTGTGGTGCCCCTTTTTAAAGCGAAAGCCGGAGGGTCGCCATCCAAGATGGCCGGTGTAAAAAATGCTGTCAGGATTGGCGTTCAGGACAGCTTTGGATAAAAAAACCTGAACTGCAGAGGTGTCTTCCATATACCGGGCGGGATCAAAAAATAAAAAGCCTTTTTCGGTAGGGAATACCACATTGTGTTTGTCGAGGGTCAGGACAGACTCAAACCCGCCCGGCAGGACGTCCGTAATTTCGTTAATGGGATAAAGGCGGTAAGAAGGGGTGAATATTTTTTCGGGCACCAGCAGGTACGTACCGTTGGTGTTCCCGTACCAGATATTTTGGTAATCGTCCTGGATCAGAAATCGCAGGGAGCGATCCGGAACGACATAAGGATCTAATTCGTGGAAAGGTTCCGATTTTTGGGAAACGGGGTTGTACTGGTAAAAGCGTTCCTTGTCGCAAAGCAGAATGCGCTGGTCAAAATAAAAAAATAGATTCCTTAAGGTTTTATTCATTTCATTTTGCAGGGAATATATCTTGGGACGTGCATCAGGGTCAAGAACGTGTTCTTTAGGGATCAGGAACACTCCCCGGTATGGGTGATCAATCCAGACATTCTGGGCGGCGTCCAGCGCTATGATGCGGGAGCTTTCGACAAAATTGCGGGTGATATGTTTTTGTTTCCAAAGCCCCCCTTGTTTTTCAAAGAGGATTAACCCTTTATAGTAGCCGGCCAGGGCATACCGTTCGTTGAGGGGAACAAACTTCCAGACGCCCATCCGATCGGTAATCTGGATACAGGAGGCGCCTTCAATTTGAAAAGCGCCATTGTGGTGCCCCATGAGAAGCTGCTGGCCGATCTGGTTGAGACCCCAAACCTGGCCGCGGGTATTGGGAACCAGTTGCGCTTTATCCTTTTCTTCGAGGAGGTAATATTTTTTCCAGGGTATGGTGTACAATCCGCCGTTAGTTCCGAAATACAGGTTGCCTTTATGAAGGGCGACGGTGCTGCCTGCGCCCTCCAAATCGCCATCTGGGAAATAAGTCCGGAAAGGG
The DNA here is from genome assembly GCA_016707205.1 of Haliscomenobacter sp. Taxonomy (GTDB): domain Bacteria; phylum Bacteroidota; class Bacteroidia; order Chitinophagales; family Saprospiraceae; genus JADJPL01. Next base: position 25,461 of record JADJHZ010000004.1, read on the forward strand.
GAATTTAAGCCGACCAGATCAAGGCCATTGTCCAATCCAAGCCAGATATTGCCGTTGTGGTCGCCTGCAATGCTGAGTATGGTGTTGTTTTGGAGTCCATTTTTTTTGTTGAGGTGTTGTTCGATGCGTTTTTGCCGGTCGATGATAACCATGCCGTTGAACGAGGTTCCGATCAACACGCGGCCATCCGGCATCAGGGCGGAGCAATAGATGATATTTTTCCGGAGGAATTCATCGTTGTTGGTCTTCCAGGGTTCGAATCCGTTGGCGGTTTCCACAAAGATTCCATTGTTGATGGTGGTGATCAGCGTGGGGCCTTCTTTATAATTCAGTACGCCGGAGATGAGGCCTTGGTCAAACACGGCATTTTTATTGCGGGGCTTGAAGCTGGTTTGGTCAAAATAGTAGAGAAGGTTTGTCCCGTCCTGAACAACGATTTGGTTTCCCCATTTACTGATAAAATGGAGGGGGCGGCCTCTTCCGAACAGATTAGAGACCTTCTGTCCGTCGAATCGGAACACCTGATTGTCGGTCCGAAAAAAAACGCCCTCATCCGCCACCAGAACATCCCAGACGTCTTCAATGGTGGCGTTGTTCTCCTGGATGAGCGGAAGGAGCGAATGATAGCGCAAAAGACCATTTTGCCCCGGGGAAAAGTATCCAAATTCGCCCTGGCCGCCTACGAAGATATTCCCATGCTTATCGATGGCAACCGACCGGACGATGGTTCCATTAGGTAAAGGGTACAATTCCCAGTTGTATCCGTCAAAAACCAGTAATCCTGAGTTGTTTGCAAAATAGGTATATCCAAAGGAATCCTCCGCGATATCCCAGGTTTGGGTACCTGAACGAATATTTTTCTTATAGAAATTGATCACAGGGGGATTGCCCAGGTTGGTTGGTTGGCCTGATACCCCGGGCAGGAGGAGATTGCCCAATAATAGGATGACGGTAAACCTCCGGAGGAGAACCTTCGCTAATGGTTTATGGGCATGCATTAGATTTGCCGGTTGAACGCGCTGCATAGTGGATTGCATCGGGAAAATTCACTATTAATCGTACATATGTAGTACTTCTATATTTTTGAAGTAGTAGTAATGACGTAGCGAATTTAACGGTTTTCTCTTAATTCCTTTCAATCTTTGTAAGAATAGCCAATCGGAATATTATTGGGCGACTTCTACCAATGGCAAAAAATTGCGCGACTAATGTGCGATTTTTTTTCTGTTTTGCTGGAATTTCTGTCATCGGTTTTTAAAACAAAAACCATTCGTTTGAAATGCCGATGAAATGGAAGCGTAGGGGGCGTAGCATTTCTTTGTGTTCACTATTTAACTAAATAAACCATTCACCACATGTTTAAGGAACTGACAAAAAACTTGCTCGTGTTGGCATTGGTGTTGGTGGCTTCATTTACCTACGCCCAGCGTACGGTAAGTGGAACTGTAACCGACTCAAAAACCAATGAATCTTTGATCGGAGCCAATGTGCTCGTGAAAGGATCTACGGAAGGAACTGTTACCGATTTGGATGGCAGGTATTCTCTGACCATTCCTGCAGGACCTGTTACGCTCGTTTTTTCGTACACCGGCTTTGAAGACAAGGAAGTCGAAGTGGGCGCCAGCGATATCGTTGACGTGGCCATGACGGAAGGCCTTGTATTGGAAGAGGTAGTGGTCGTAGGGTATGGCATTCAGAAAAAGAGTGTCGTCACCGGGGCGATTTCAAGCATCAAGAGCCGGGATCTGGAGAAGGTGCCCAACGGCCGGGTGGAGCAATCGCTTCAGGGCCGGGTGGCAGGGGTAACCATCGCTCAGAACTCCGGACAGCCGGGATCTTCCTCCACCATCCGGGTACGGGGCGTAACCACTTTTGGCGGCGGCAACAGCCCGCTTTGGGTGATTGACGGGGTCGTTGTAGATGCAGGCGCGATTGGTTATCTGAACCAAAGCGACATTGAATCCATCGAAGTACTGAAGGATGCCGCTTCTGCTGCGATTTACGGAACAAGAGCTGCTACCGGGGTTATCCTCGTTACAACGAAAAAGGGTAAAGCCGGGCAGCTGAACGTGAATTACAACGGGTTTATCGGCACTTCTTCTCCGGCAAAAGTCCTCCGGATGCTCAACGCATCCCAATACGCAACGTTGCTGAACGAACGCTCGGTAGCGGGTGGAGGCAGCCCGATTTTCCCGAGCGTCAACCTCGGTACAGGTACCGACTGGCAGAAGGAAATTTTCAACAACAGTGCCTTCCGCCACAACAACGAGCTGAGCCTGAGCGGCGGAAACGACAAATCTACATTTTATGTTTCCTTTGGGATTCAGGAACAGGAAGGGATTGTCGCATCGGAAATTTCCAACTACAACAAGCAGAACTTCCGGATCAACTCCACGCACAAAATCTCCAAGGTCTTTACCTTCGGACAAACGCTGGGGTACACCCACCAGAAGTCGATCGGTATCGGCGGGATGGATGAATATGGCGGTGTGCTGAGCTCGGCGATCAACCTCGACCCGATCACTCCGGTGGTCGTTACCGATCCGGCGCTTGCCAACGCAGCGCCTTACAGCGTCAACCCCGTCATCCGCAACGAGACAGGACAACCTTACGGGATTTCTTCTTTGGTGGGCCAGGAAATGCGCAACCCATTGGCGTATATCGAAACCCGCAGGGGCGTGTATGACTGGTCGGATGACTTTGTCGGCAACGTTTTTCTGGAAGCGGCAATTACCAAAAACCTCACCTTCCGCACCACGGGAGGGGGTAAAAAAGCGTTCTGGGGCGGCCAGGGCTTCACGCCGGTATTTTACCTCAGCGCTACGAGCCGGACTTCTCAAAACAGCTACTACAAATCTGAAAACAGCGTGTTCAACTGGAACGTGGAAAACACGCTGACCTTCTCCCAGAACTTTGGCGATCACAGCGTTAACGTCTTGCTGGGCCAGGCGGCCTATATGGAAAACAACGGAGGAGGAAGTAGCACCACGCTGTTCAACTTACCGGTCACCAGCTACGAGGACGCATCGTTCAACTTCGACATCCCTCAATCCAGCCGTTCGACCGGCTCCTACGACATGGTGCGGCATAAAGTCACCTCTTTGTTTAGCCGCCTCAACTACAATTACAAAGAAAAGTACCTGTTAACAGGGATTATCCGCAGGGACGGCTCCTCCCGGTTTGGCACCAACAACAAATACGGCGTGTTCCCCTCGGTCTCTTTGGGCTGGGTGGTTACTAACGAGGATTTCTGGGTTCCAAACGACATCGTCACCTTGCTGAAAATCCGCGGCGGATACGGCGTGGTAGGGAATGACGCCATCCGCGATTTCGGGTATCTGTCTACCGTTGCCGGCGGCTTTAACTACACAGTCGGCAACTCGGGCATCATCACCACCGGATATTCCCCAACCTCGCTGGATAACCCCGACCTGAAGTGGGAAGAAACCGCTCAGACCAATATCGGGTTTGAAGCGGAGCTGTTCAATACCCTGACCCTGAACTTTGACTATTACAAAAAAGTCACCTCCGGCATCCTGAGGCCGATCACCATTCCCGGATACGTCGGGGTATCGGAGTCTCCGGTATCCAATGTGGCCGACATGGAAAACACCGGCGTCGAGTTGGAGTTGGGTTATAATAAGCGGTTTGGAGCGCTGAATTTTTCAGCGAACGCCAACTTCGCCTATTTGAAAAATAACGTCACCTATGTTGCCTCCGACGCCGACTTTATCACCGGCGATGCGTCCTTCCAGTCGATGGGCGTGGTGACCAGAACGCAGGTTGGACAGTCTTACAACTCCTTCTACGGTTTCCAGACTGCCGGCATTTTCCAGAATGAAGCAGAGATCCAGGCGTACAAAAATTCTTCTGAAGGATTGATCCAGCCTGATGCCCGCCCCGGCGACTTCCGCTGGGTGGACGTCGATGGCGACGGGAAGATCACCAACGACGACAAGACCATCCTTGGCACGAACCTGCCCAAGTATACCTTTGGCCTGACGATCAACCTCCAGTACAAGGGATTTGATTTTATGGCGTTTGCGCAGGGCGCTGCCGGCAATCAGATCTTCCAGGGCTTGCGCCGTCTGGATATCGGAAATGGCAACTACCAGACGATCGCGCTGAGCCGCTGGACGGGCGAAGGAACATCCAACACGTACCCGCGCCTGGTTAGCAATGACCCTAACGGGAACTTCAGCAACATGTCCGACTTTTACCTCGAAGATGGAGACTACGCCCGCATCAAGCTGGTACAGCTGGGCTACACCTTCCCCGGCAGGTATTTGAGAGCAATTTCTTCGTCTGCCAAGCTAAGGGTATATGTCAATGCTGAAAATCTGTTGACGCTGACCAACTACACAGGGTATGACCCCGAAATCGGCGGTGGCGTATTTGGTATCGACAAAGGATTTTATCCGCAGGCACGCGCATTCCTGTTTGGCGCGCAAGTTCAGTTTTAACCAAAAAAAAATAGACCAATTATGAAATTCAATAAAATCAAGATAGCCCTCTTTGCGCTCCTGATCGCCCCAATGTCCTGTACTCAGGATTTCATTGAGGTGGAGCCCAAGGGTCAGTTTTTGTCTGAAAACTATTATGCCGACAAAGACCAGGCGTTTTCCGCTCTGGTTGGCGTGTACGACGTATTGCGCAAAAACACCGGAGGATTTGAGAACTTGGTTTCCATGATGAACGCCGGTTCTGACGACCAGGTTGCCGGCGGTGGCGGCGCTTCGGATGGAGCGGGTATCCAGGGGTTTTCGAACTTTACCATCAACTCGACTATCATGCCGGCCAGTTTCTGGAACGATTACTATCAGGGGATCTTCCGTGCGAACACCCTGCTATCCAAGTTGCCGGATACCGAAATGGATGCGGCCCTCAAATCGCGTTTTACGGCGGAAACCAAGGCGTTGCGCGCATTCTACTATTTCAACCTCGTCAATTTGTTCCGCAACGTCCCGCTGGTATTGGATCCGCTGACGGCAGCCAATATGTACCAGGTCACGCAGGCCAAACCGGAAGGCGTATTTGCTCAGATCGAGAAGGACCTCACCGAAGCGATTGCCGGGTTGCCTCCTACCGTACCCCTGGCAACCGAAGCGGGCCGGCTGACGAAAGGCGCCGCCCAGGCCATTTTAGGGAAGGTGCTTCTTTTTGAAAAGAAAAATGCGCAAGCGGCAGCTCAACTTGCCGAGGTCAATGGCACTCCGGGCGGAACCAGCCAGTATGGATACCGGCTGCTGACCAAATTCAGCGACCTGTGGGCGACCTCCAACAAGTTCAACTCCGAATTCATTTTGGAATGCAGCCATAGCGCCTTAGGCAACTCCGACTGGGGCTGGTGGGGCAGCGCCCGCGACGAAGGCAACACCCTCAACCAAATGGTAGGCCCCAGAAGCTATTCTCGCTCTGCTGGTTCTACCGCCGACGATCTGCCCAGCGGCTGGAGCTTTAACGTATTTACCCAGGACTTTTACGACTTTATGAAGAACGACCCGCGCTTCGGAGCTACGGTATACGACCTCAAAGCGTTGAAAGCTGCTGGCCAGGCCGACTATATTGCCGGGTATCAGGATAGCGGCTATTTCCTGAATAAATTCCTGCCTCGTCAGTCAGATGTACGTACCGGCGGCGGGGCCCTGGAACTCAACTTCCGGCAAAATTCGCCCATCATCCGCCTGGCGGATACCTACCTGATGGAAGCCGAAGCACTGGGAGCACAAGGCGCACGGGCTCAGGCGTTGCTGGATGCCGTTCGGGCACGCGTAGGGCTTCCTTCCGTTCCGGTATCGCTTCAGGCTATTAAAGACGAGAGAAGGCGCGAACTGGCTGGGGAAGGCCACCGCTTCCTGGATTTGGTACGCTGGGGAGACGCGGCTACCAAACTGGCTGGCAGAGGCTTCAAAGCCAACAAGAACGAAATTTTCCCGATTCCGGATCGGGAACTGGACGGAACGCTTCTGGTGCAAAACCCAGGTTATTGATTAACATTAAAATGGACGAAAATGAAACTATTCAGATATCTTCTTGGCGCTTTCGCCCTTATGTCCCTGGCTATGGGCTGCTCTGAACTGGGGGGGATCGACGACGATACCTCCTTCCTGAGCACGGCCACTTCGGGGAATTTTTCCAAGGTCTTCGATATCAGCAACGATAACTCGGGAGACGTTAAAATTACGCCGCTCGGAGATGGGTTCTCTTCCGCTACCATTAACTTCGGCCATGGGACCGGCGCCTCTGCTTCCGCAGTCGTATCGCCCGGCGTCAGCGCCAAGCATTCTTACCCGGAAGGAAACTATACGGTAACGGTTGATTACTACGACATTGCCGGCAACAAAACAACCGCTTCTTATCCCCTTACGGTAACCTATCGGGCCCCGGAAGACTTAAAAATCACGATTTCCGGTGAAGTCAAGGTAAAAGCGGAAGCGAAGTATGCCAAATCCTTCCTGGTTTATTACGGAGATAAAGCGAATGAAGTGGGCACTCCCTTAGCGATTGGCCAGGAATTGCCGGCACATAGCTATCCCGCAACCGGGGGGCCGTTTACGTTGAAAGTGGAAGCGCTAAGCGGCGGAGCAGCTAAAGCCACGTACACCAAGGCGCTGTTTGGTTTCCCAATCGACTTTGAGCATGCTTCGGTAGATTATTTCTTCGGGACCTTTGGGGACGGGCAGAAGTTTGAAAAAGCCGATAACCCTAACCCCTCCGGCCTGAACACCAGCGCAAAAGTGGGTAAGTTTATTCGCGGCCATCAGGGGTGGAGCGGCACCTACAGCCCGATGAACATTCCGATCAACTTTGCGCACGGGAATAAAATCAAGCTGTTGGGCTACAACCCCGATCCGGCCCTCATTGGTAAAACGCTGAACGTGGAATTGGAGTGGTCGATCGACGGCCCTGGCAACGGCGTTGGCGTATTGAAAGTTCCGTTCACCAAATCCGGCGAATGGGAAGAACTGGTTTTCGATTTCAGTACGATTGCTGCTATCAAGTCTACGGACAAGTTCACCCAACTGGTCTTGAGATTCAACGATTCGTCCGACGGCGCGGGCGCCGTGGTATATGTAGACAATTTCCGTTTGACCAATTAAAAAAAACAAGATGAGAAATCATATGTTCAGACTTATCTTTTTCGCCGGCGCCCTGCTGGCCTTCAGCGGCTGCGAGCAGGAGGAGTATTCCCTCGGCGATTTGACGCCGCCTTCCAATATTGAGATTACAGCCCAAGTCGTTGGGGCTTCTACCGCTACGCCCAACGGAGACGGTTCGGGCGACGTCAACTTTACCATCAAAGCGACGGGAGCGCTGGCGTATAAAATCGATTTTGACGCCACCGACGGGATTAGCCTCGTTCACCTTACAAACGGCAAAGCTTCCCGCAAATACACCAAACTGGGCGCCAACAAGTACACGGTGACCGCCGTTGTGTATGGCAAAGGAGGCACTTCTTCTACGGCCACCAAGGAAATTACCGTACAAAGTAGTTTCAATCCCGACGCGTCGATCATTGCCAACCTGACGGGCTCCGGCTCCAAAACCTGGATCGTGGATAAAAGCGTAGCAGGCCATTTTGGCGTGGGCCCATGGGAAGACGCCACGCCAAGCCCCGTTTGGTGGGCGGCAGGCGTTAATGAAAAAGTAGCTTGCTGTAATTGCTTTTACACCGCCACCTTTACCTTTACCAAAACCCCTTCCGGCTACTCTCTGACGGTGGCATCCCCGGATGGGGTCTTTACCAAAACCGGCGCCCTTGCCGGCGGCCTTCCGGGGGTTCCCGGTAGCGGTGACGAAGGCTGCTATCCCTATCCAGGAGCTACGGGCGCCTTCAGCTTTGTGCCGTCAAGCACAGGGGTCGCGGCTTCCGCCCCCTCGACCAAGACGGGGATCCAGCTTTCGGGCGTAAATACCTATATCGGTTACGGCGCCCTGCAGAAAGAATTAGAGATCATGGTGCTGAGATCTGATTATATGTATCTGAGAGCGCAGGGCACGGAAACGGGCAATGCATGGTATCTGAAAATGATTCCGAAATAAAAAATGGTTCTTGGGTTAGACCGGCTTTTGCCGGTCTAACCTATTTTTCAGGTAATTGATATCGTATGCGTTAACTCTGGTTGTCATGCTGTTCAAACAAAAATGGTTTTCCGGTCTTTTCTTGTTATTTCTTGGTTTTGCTCCTTTAATGTCGTGCAGCGATTCAGGGGGAGGAAACGGGACGCCAACCGATGAAACGCTTCCGGTATTGAGCGTTTTGGACGCCACCACAGCAAGGGGAAAAGCGGCCAGTTCGCTTCGTTTTTACGTATCCGTCGACAAAGCCTGGCCAAAACCGGTTTCGGTGGAGTACTCGCTCGTAAACGGCACGGCCATTTCCCCCCGGGATTTCATCGCTCAAGCCGGAACGTTAACGATTCCGGCAAACCAGTTGTCGGCCAATATCGAAGTGACGATCCAAGGAGATGAGGTTGATCTGCGCCAGCCAAACCTGGAGTTTACGGTGTCGCTTTCGAATCCGAACCAGTGCACGCTGGCAAAGACCTCGGCAAAAGGGGTTATTCTGACGGAGGATGGAACGAACCTGACTACGGACACTTCGGGATATCGCACTCCTGCCGCTTATCCTGGGTATGCGTTGGTGTGGAGCGACGAGTTTTCGGGCAATGGCCTGGACTTGAACGTGTGGACCCCCGAAATCGGAAATGGTGTCGGAGGTTGGGGCAACAATGAACTGGAGTACTACACTAACACCACGAAAAACGTTTTTCTGTCGAACGGCAACCTCATCATTGAGGCCCGAAAAGAGGCGATAGGCGGATTCAACTACTCCTCGGCGCGTCTGGTCACCCGGGCTAAGAAGGAATTCGCCTTCGGCCGCATCGATATCCGTGCCAAACTGCCCGTTGCGAAAGGGCTATGGCCTGCGCTCTGGATGCTCGGCTCCAATCACGCCTCCGTCGGCTGGCCGGCCTGCGGCGAAATCGACATCATGGAGTTGGTGGGGTCAAGCCCCAACCGGGTTACCGGCTCGGTGCACTGGAAATCCGTGGGTAGTGTCACTTCTCCCAAAAACAATAATATCACCTTGCCTTCGGGAGATTTTTCCCAAAAATTCCACGTGTTCAGTTTGATTTGGGAAAAGGACAAGATGCGCTTTTACATGGATGATATTCTGTATTTCACTTTTGTCAAAGCAGACCTAGGCGCGGCCAACTATCCGTTCAACGATCCGTTTTTCTTTATTTTCAACGTTGCCGTGGGGGGCAATTGGCCGGGGCCGCCCGACGGCAATACCCCTTTTCCCCAGCGCATGTTTGTGGATTATGTAAGGGTGTTTCAGTGATTTTTTTAGCGGGGGGTGTTCTTTTCTGCCATTGCTGTTATTCTATTTTTTCCAATGAAGGCTTTCAACGATGATTCCATGACACCATACGTGTTCATCCTTTTGATGCTTCTGGGCAGTTGCACGAAAAACGCCCAGGACGATGATACCCCCGGCGGGCCGGCCAATAACCTGACGAACGAAGTGGACGTGTGGTTCACCAGTGGCGACCAAACGCGGCTTTTGCAAAAACAAACAACTATTCTGGCATTTACAACGACGCCGAACACGTATCCTAACCTGGATATCGACGCCACGAGCACGTTCCAGAAGATCGACGGGTTCGGGTATTCCCTCACCGGGGGCAGCGCCGCGGTAATCAACACCATGTCGTCCAGCCAGAAGGATAACCTTCTGCACGAGCTTTTTGGCTGCACCGGAGAAAGCCTGTGCATTTCCTACCTCCGCATTAGCATTGGCGCTTCAGACCTCGACGACCGGGTATTCAGTTACAGCGACATTCCCGAAGGGACCGAGGACCTGACCCTTAGCAAATTCAGCCTCTCGAGGGATACCGTCAACCTGATTCCCGTGCTTAACGCAATTCTAAAGATCAATCCGGACATTAAGCTGATGGGCTCCCCCTGGAGCGCACCGGTATGGATGAAAAGCAACAAAAACTCTATCGGGGGCGAATTACTTCCGAAATACTACCCGGTTTACGCCCAGTACTTCGTGAAATATATTACTGAAATGAAGAAACACGGCATCGTCCTGGATGCCGTTACCGTGCAGAATGAGCCCCAGCATGGAGGCAACAACCCGAGTATGGTCATGAGCGCCGCCCAACAAGCGGATTTTGTCAAAAATCACTTGGGGCCAGCTTTCCAAAAGGCCGGATTGACAACCAAGATCATTATCTGGGATCATAATTGCGACAACCCCGACTACCCTATTTCCATCCTGAACGACCCTGCCGCGAAGCCTTTTATCGACGGTTCCGCTTTTCACCTGTACAACGGACAGATCAGCGCGTTGAGCAAGGTCCAGGCTGCTCACCCCGACAAAAACCTGTATTTCACCGAGCAGTGGACGGGCTCCAATGGCTCTTTTGACGGCGACCTGAAATGGCATATCGAGAACGTGATCATCGGTAGTACGCGCAATTGGAGCAAAGTGGCCCTGGAATGGAACCTGGCCAACGACCCTGGCTACGGGCCCCATACCCCCGGCGGGTGCACCCAGTGCAAAGGCGCCGTAACGATCGGAGGCGACGTGGTCACCAGAAATGTAGGTTACTATATTGTGGCGCAAGCCTCCAGGTTTATTCCTGCCGGCTCCATTCGGATCGGCAGTTCCGTGCCTTCCAACCTGCCCAATGTGGCGTTTGTAACCCCTCAGGGCAAGAAAGTACTCCTTGTTCTCAACCCAAGCAGTCAGTCGGAAGTGTTCAACATCCACGACAATGGGAAGAAAGCCCTAACCTCTCTCCCTCCCAATACAGCGGGGACGTTTGTGTGGTAGGGGGGCGAAAAGGCGAAAGGCATAAGGCGCAGGGGGTTATACATTTGGTTCTACCGGAGGATTTCCAGGCAATTCCCGTTTAGCTCATACCGGCAGCCGGAGGCTTTATCTGCGACGGTGCGGGCGCCAACGAATTCGAGGATGGGCAGGCGTTCGGAGAGCGGAAGACCGGTTTGGGCTTCCCACTGGCCTTCGTCGGGCACAAAGATCAGAGCAACTGCGTTTCCTCCGCCAAATTCCCAATAAAATCGGATCGTGTCCGGTCCATGGCGAAAAATAATCGTTCCGCCCCTGCCTTCGGTTTCGTACTCCAGGCGGGCGTGTTGATGGTATGGGTTAGGTAAGGACATGGCGGGTCAAGTTTAATTCCACCGCGGTTTGAAAAGGAGAATCATAAGGATATAAAGAACATACATCAGTCCGGGGATAGCCAGGAGGCCCAGAACGATTTTGGCAACCAGAAGGTAGTGATGCGCCCGCAGCCAAAGGCTGCCCAGCATAATGACGGCAACCGCGCCCAGCAGAAGCAGCCAGATCCGGATGTTGAAAGACGATACGGTGCCGTCGGCCAAACCGACGAAAAAGAAGTACAGGATGACCAGGGAGATCAGGGCGTCGAAGCCCCATAAAATCCAGAAAAAATTCATTGGCGTAGGATTAAAAAGGTTATGGCGGCTGGTTTGCGTATACCGCGAATGTCAGCTATACGAGCTATAAAACAATCACCTTTTTCGACATTGCAACCCGCTTGTCGCTAAGAAACACCATGTACACTCCCTTGGCTAAATAGGAAATATCAACGGCCGCAGATTGGCTCATCGACGTTTGAATAAGGGCTTTTCCCGAACTATCCGTAATGCTGATCTTGTAGTTGCCCGGGTTCTTCGCATAAATGTTTAGGGTCCCTTGGGCTGGGTTGGGGAATATACTAAACCCGGCATCATTTTCCTTCTCGTCCACGCCGGTTGCGGGACCTAATTCGTACACCCGCACCCAATCGATGAATACGGAGCAAGGAAACACCGCTTCTGCTCCAACCGCTCCGCCATACGTTTGCGGACCGCCGCCTACACCTGCGCTTAAAATGGCAAACATCTTGTGCTCGAAAGGGCGCCATTCGCTGAAATGATTGGAATACTCCGATACGCCCACTCGTTTTCCTGCGAAATTTAAAACCGCCAGTTCGTCCTTTCCGTCTTTTTTAAATGCGCTTCCGTCGTTCAGATAATGAATATGGTACACGTGGTCGTCTACAAAGAACTCTATCCGGTCCTGGTACCAGTCGATGCCATAGGTATGGAAACCGGCGCTCCCGGCATTGGGGTCGTCGTTTGCAGGCGGGTAGCCGCCATAACCGGGTTCCGAGGGGTTGGGAACGGCTTGATGGGCGTAACTATAATAGGCGGCCAGATGCCCATGGTTCCAGGACTGCCATTGGTTGTTTTCCCAGGACCAGGCATAGTGAACGCCTCCGAGGTTGTGGTAAGGGATGGCGCCCACATATTCCATAATATCAATTTCTCCGCCCTGAGGCCACATAAGCCAGCTCCAGCCCTGGGGCAATTCACTGGGCATCATCCAAAACGCGAACCCTTGCCCGGGGTATTTCACGTCCCTGGGGAAAACCCTGGCTACAATCCGGCAGCCTGGGCCCCAGGAGGCTTTCCCTGCGGTGTTGATCCTGCCGCTGGTATAGTTCCTGTCCTCATACCGTTCTTTTCGCGTGGTAATGGCCAGGCACCCGTCTTCTGCGCCCGGCACATTGCGCTGAAAATGAACATTCTCCATCCGGTTGGTGGCCCGGTCAAGCTGCCCGGTGCCCCAATCCCCGTTTACTCCGGTACCCGTTTCAAAGCTCCATTTGGTTTGATCGAGGGAGTCGTGGTTGAAGTTATCTTCCCAGATTAATTTCCCGACCTGTGCGGAAAGAGGGTAATTGGCCAACAGGAATAAAATCAAAAAGGCTATATTTCTCATGGCGCTTTTTCTTTGAATAAAGAGGTTTGGCCCTTTTGAACGCGTTTTACGCACGCTTCCCAAGACCATTTACTCAATCTGAAACGGCGACGCCGGCAACCCTTCCTTGTTGCACAAATTGGGGTTGTCGGGATTGTCGGCCCAGGCGTAGCGCACGTATTTGGGGTTGGGAATTTGCTCGCTCCACACGATCACCTTGTCCCCTTCTATTTTGGCGTTTGCCCAAACGAATTTTTTATCTGCTCCGGCAATGGCAAATTCGCTCAGCTCCCCGCCGTCGCTGGAAACGAGTCCGCCGCCCACGTTCGAAAAGGAGATTATAACCTTGGCGCCTTCGATTTGGTGTCCTTTGTACAATGGGCCGGAATGCACGATGTCCTCGCCGTAGGCCAGCTTCAACGCAGCTAAAGCCATGCGTTCTCCCACGTCTTTTTTGTTATCCGGGTGAATGTCGTTCCATTCGCCGAGGTCGATGTTAACGGTCATGGCCGTATTGGGTATGCTCAGCGCCTTGCGTTGCGACTCCCTCAGAGCCGCCCAGTTGCTTTCGGAGGGAAGGTAGGATACCTCCATAAAGTTGGGGAGTTGGGCATAGATAAAGGGGATTTCGGGGCGTTGGAACACTTCCCTCCAGCCGTCTATCAGGGCATGCAGGTAGCTTTCGTAGAGTTCCGGACGCCCGGCATTGCTCTCGCCTTGGTACCAGAGAATGCCCTTTAGAGGAAATTGGGTATAAGGCGCCACCATGGCATTGTGCAGGGAAGCAGGCTCATTTTGGGGGTTAATTCTTCTTGCTCTGGGTTCATTGGAATTGGGCCTTGGCATAGCCTGGAAGTTGAAGGGAGCAAATACCTCGCCTACCTTGTACTGCCAGTATCCCTTCAGGTCTACCGTGTCCTTTCCGGTGAAAACGCAATACGGTTTGTCTGGCACAAAGCCGCCTTTTCCTGCGGTATTGGTTACCCGTACCACGAAGACATTTTTACCCGTCTGGAGCACTCCTGCCGGCACGCGATACCTTCGCTGTGGATATTGGTAGGTCGTATTGCCCACCTTCTGCCCATTAATGTAAAGCTCGTCGGCATCGACAATCCGGCCGAGGAACACCCGGGCCTCTTTTCCTGCCATGGATGCAGGCAGGTCGATTTCCCTTCGGTACCAAACAACGCCGTTCAAATCTTTAACTCCCTGATCCTCCCAATAGCCGGGAATGTTGATTGGACGCCAGTTTTTGGGCGAAAAATCAGTCGCATACCAGGGCTTCTCGCCGGTAAGCCCTTTGTCGGATGGCTTCGGAGGGGTTGGGTTGCCGGGGGGGCGGTTGCCCATCTGGCTGTTCACAAAAGCAGTGTCTTTGTTTTCTGCAATGATCTTAATTACGTCGGGAAAGGTTTTAAACCCTTCTTCGGGGGTCCAGGCCTCAATGGGCGTGCCGCCCACGCTGGCGTTGATCAGACCAATGGGGACGCGGTATTTTTCATAGATCTTTTTAGCAAAAAAATACGCTACGGCAGAGAAGGGCCGTACTTCTTCCAACACGGCTTTCCCCCAGTTTCCGCCGGGTAGATCGTCTTTGGGTCCAGCGATGCTGGTTGCCGTTGGAATTTTGAAATGCCTGATTTCGGGATGGTTTGCCGAGGCAATCTCCTCGGCATAGGTCACATCGTGAATATCCATCTGGTGTACCATGTTGGATTGCCCGGCGCAAAGCCAAACATCGCCGACGAGGATATCTTTCACCTCCAGGGTGTTTTTTGCGCCCGAAACGCGCAGGGTATAAGGGCCTCCCGCCTTCATTTCTGGCAGGCTTACCCTCCAGGTTCCTTGTTGGGATGTCTTGGTTTTATACGTTTTCCCGTTAAAGGAAACGATTACCTTTTCATTCGAATCCGCCCATCCCCAAACCGGTATTTGGACTTCGCGTTGCAGAACCATGCCATCGCTAAGGAGCTTCGGGAGTTTAACTTCTGCAAAGGAAGTGGAAGCGGAAGTAGCCAGGATGAGCAGTGCGAATAACAGCTGAATGCGTTTCATGGATGTTTCATTTGTCTGAATGATCACGGCGGCGAATGTCCTCAAGTTATGGCTTTTCTACGCTGATTCCGTTCGAAAACGGTATTTTTATGCATGGCAAAAGACGAACCCTGCACGGTATGTTATGGTATCCGGCACCACGGGCCCGGTTCGGCGCTTGCTTTAAAGCGGGCGTTGCTGGATTTTAGCCCGGATATTCTTTTGGTCGAAGCGCCACAGGAAGCAGAAGCGTTGTTTCCTCAGCTTTTGGCGCCAAAACTGGAGCTTCCCGTTGCACTGCTGATTTATGGGGTCCCCGATGCCCGAAAAGCAGCCTACCTTCCCGTTGCGGAATTTTCCCCCGAACTCCAGGCAATCCGCTACGGAATTCAGGCCGGTATCCCCGTCCGGGCGATGGATCTTCCCATGTCCATGCAGTTTGGCCAGGAAAGCGGCTGGTCTGAGAATCCCGGAAAATCGGACATAGACCCGGTCCGAAAAGATCCCATGCGGACGCTTGCCCAACTTGCCGGATACGAGGATAGCGAACGGTGGTGGGATGCCATGTTTGAACAAATGGATAACCCAGCGTCCATTTTTGCCCTTATTTTGGAAATGATGTATGCGCTTCGCCAGGCGCAGGAAGGAGCAGAAAGCAGGGAAACACTGGTCCGGGAAGCATGGATGCGCCAGGTGGTCCGGCAGGCACAGAAAGAAGGATTTCAGCGCATCGCTATCGTTTGCGGCGCCTGGCACGCCCCGGTATTGGAAAGTACCAGCGATTTTTCCTTGAAATCCGACCTGGCGGCCATCCGCGGACTGAAAAAAGAAAAGGTGAAAGCGCTTTGGATTCCGTGGAGCTACGACCGGCTGGCGTTCCAGTCGGGCTATGGAGCCGGCGTGATCTCTCCTGCGTGGTACGCGTTGTTGTTTCAACGCCGCGACGCCCTGGCTGCCCGCTGGATGGTCCAGGCTGCCCGCCTGCTGCGCCAGGAACGATTGGAAACGTCGCCGGCTCAGGTACAGGAGGCCGTGCGGCTGGCGGAAACCTTGGCCGCGCTGCGCCAAAAAAATGTTCCTGGACTTGAAGAACTGGAAGACGCCTGCATCGGCGTGTTGTGTCATGGACAAACGCTGCCTTTGGCCCTTATCCGCGAACGGCTGGTCATCGGCGTGAAGGTAGGGAAGGTACCTGCCGGAATGGGCGCCTCGCCTTTGCAACAGGATCTGGAACGAAGCGTAAAATCCGCCCGCCTCACCAGGGAGTACGGCGCTTCAGAAAAACTGACCAAAACCCTGGATCTGCGGACGCCGGCCAACTGGAGAGCAGGGTGTTTGCTACACCGGCTCCGATTGCTCGGGGTGCCTTGGGGCGAACCAGGTTCTATTCGGGGCGACAGCCTGGGGTCGTTTAAAGAAGTGTGGAAGCTTAAATGGAAAGCCGAGTTCCTGATCCGCCTGATCCAGGCCGGGATCTGGGGGGTAACCATCCAGGAAGCCGCCAGAAATAAAGCGCTGGACCAAATAGAAAAAACCGCTTCATTGCCCGAAGCGCTGGAATTGCTCGACGAAATCCTGAAATCCGACCTTCCTGAAATCGTCCCGGAGATGATTCGCAAAATCCAGGGTTTTGCGGCTTCTACCAGCGACATGGATTTGATGTTAGGTCGTTTCCTGTGCTGGTGCGCATCCTCCGCTATGGAAGCGTCCGGAAAACCAACCTGGATGCCCTTGTCTCTCTGCGGCAGAGGTATTTACCGCGAATCTGCCTGGGGCTTCCGGATGCCGCCCGCAACATGGACGAAGAAACTGCAAAAGAATGGCTTCATCTGATATTGGGAGTGCATCAGGCCGTCCATTTGCTTACGGATATACCCGGCCGGAGCGACTGGACAGAGGCGCTTGCCGGCCTTGCGCTTAGCGCCGAATCCCAACCCTTGCTGGCAGGACTTGCTACACGCCTTTTGGTGGAAGAAGGGGTATGGCAGGCGGGTTCAGCAGCGCAGGTATTTTCCCGGGCCTTGACCGGAGGGGCCGCAGGCGCTGCCAAGCGCCTTGTGGTTGGAGGGATTTACTCAAGGAAGCGCGCTGTTGCTTTTACATACTCCTTCGCTTTGGAATATAGTGGCGCAGTGGGTAGACGGCATCCCCCAAGAGGCATTTGTGCCGGTACTGCCGGTACTCCGGCGCGCCTTTTCGCGATTCTCAGCAGCAGAGCGGACGTTGATCTGGCAGCGGGTGCGGGAAGGCGAGGGCGCGTTTTCCTGGGCAAAGGCGATGAACGGATTGGATGAATCGCGCCTTCAACCGGTAACGTTAGCCTTGCATCGCCTGTTGGGCAACGACGCCGCAAGGCCCGAACAAACCTACTCTTCTTCGGAATCTTCTCCGGAGACAGGGGCTTCTAACCAAAAATTATTGACGCCCAATCCCTGAATAATCCGCACTTTTTGGAGATTGATCAACTCCAGCAGGGCAAGGAACGTAATAATGGCGTGGACACGGTCCCGGCATTCCCTAAAAACACCTTCAAAGCTCGCCTTTTGTTGTTGTTCTAACTGGAGCAGAATTTGGGATTGCTGATCCTCAATGGTGTAATTGAACATCGCGATCTGATGCACGGCTTTGGGCGCCGGTTGCTCCAGGCGGTTCATGATCCGTTCGAATGCGCGTAGCAACTGGAACAAGGACAGCGATTCGAGCTCGGAATCGACCAGGGCTTTGGTGGCGAGTTGCTGCAGCTCGAGGGAAACATTGCCCCTGCCTTCCCGAAGCCATCGGTTTTCCTCCAGCAGCCTCATTTCCTCCAGGACGCTTTTGTACCGCTTGTACTCCAACAGTCGCTGAACCAGTTCTTCCCTCGGGTCAATTTCCTTGCCGTGCTCGTCGACTGGCTTGCGGGGCAACAGCATTTTGGCCTTGATGCGGCAAAGCGTCGCGGCGACCAGGATGAACTCGCTCGCCAGATCGATATTCAGGCGCTCCATTTGATGGATATAGTCCAGAAAATCGTTCGTGATCTTGGCTATAGGAATGTTGTTGATATCCAGTTCATCCCGCTCGATGAAGAAAAGCAACAGGTCGAAAGGACCTTCAAATTGAGGAAGCCGGATGGTAAAGGTGTCGTTTTGGGCCATAATACGGCAATATTGAACCGAAGGTACTTCTAAATCCGCAAATTTGTGAACACCTTTGCGCTAAGCGATTATCCTTGCTATGAACCAAAAACCAGGCATACTCTTTCTTATCCCTACTCCTCTGGGAGAGGACACCCTCGCCGGAATATCGCCGGAATTGCTGGAGGTGGTGTTTGCCCTCGATTATTTCATTGTGGAACGCGGAAAAACAGCCCGGCGGTTTCTGAAAGCCATCCCATTTCCCCGCCCTTTGCAGTCCCTGGAATTTCAGGAACTCAATGAGCATACGCCCGACGCGGCGTTGGAGGGGTTGCTGGCGCCTGTACTCGCAGGCCGGGACGCAGGCCTGATGTCGGAAGCGGGCTGTCCTGCCGTAGCCGATCCGGGAAGCCCCCTGGTGCTGCTGGCCCACCGGATGGGGATCGAGGTCCGGCCTTTGGTTGGTCCGTCCTCCATCCTTCTCGCGCTTATGGCCTCGGGCTTGAACGGCCAGCGGTTCTGTTTTCATGGATACCTGACAGCCAAGAAAATGGACCTCGGGCGTCAGATCCGGCAGTTGGAAATGCAATCGGCCAAAGAACGCCAAACCCAGATCTTTATCGAAACCCCCTATCGGAGCCAGGCGATGCTCGAAATGCTGATCCGAACCCTTTCTCCGGGTAGTTGGCTTTCGGTAAGCGCCGGTCTGACGCTTCCTTCTCAATATATCCGAACGCAAACAGCGGCGAAGTGGAAAGCCCTTCATCCGCTGCCAGATCTGAATAAACAACCGGCCGTTTTTCTGATTTTGGCGGTATAAAATCTTAGTTTAGATTCAAAACTAAGCAAACCATTTTGCAATTTTTGCGTTATATAAATGGGTTTTATTTCACGAAACGCCAGAAAACCAAACTACATGAGTGCCTTGGCCAAAGCAAAAAGCGAATTGGAGATAAAAGGGTTTCTCGACCTCGATGTCGATCCTACGCTGGATCTGTTTGAAGCGATCCAGAAATTAAAGAAGGAAAAAAACGCCGTGATTCTGGCCCATTATTACCAGGAGCCGGATATTCAGGATATCGCGGATTTCATTGGAGACAGCTTGGGGTTGTCTCAAAAAGCAGCGAAAACAGAGGCCGATATCATTGTTTTTGCGGGGGTTCATTTTATGGCGGAAACAGCCAAAATGTTGTCTCCTGGGAAAAAAGTGCTTTTGCCCGACTTAAAAGCGGGGTGTTCGCTGGCGGATTCTGCTCCGGCGCCGTTGTTCCGGAAATTCAAGGAAAAATACCCGGACCATGTGGTGGTCAGTTATGTGAACTGCACCGCAGAGATGAAAACGATGACCGACATTTGCTGCACGTCTTCCAATGCAGTGCATATCATTAACAGCATCCCCAAGGATCAGCCCATCATTTTTGCGCCGGATAAAAACTGGGGGCTTATTTACAGAAAAAAAACGGGTAGGAGATGGTCTTGCTGGAACGGCGCCTGCATCGTTCATGAAATTTTTTCAGCAGAAAAGATCGCCAAGTTGATGGTCCGCCATCCGGAAGCGCTGATGATCGCCCACCCGGAATGCGAAGCCCATATTCTCGAAAAAGCCGCGTTTATTGGATCGACTACCGGCCTGTTGAATTTTACAATCAACAGCGAAGCCAGGGAATTTATCGTGG
This sequence comes from Haliscomenobacter sp., assembly GCA_016707205.1. Lineage (GTDB taxonomy): Bacteria > Bacteroidota > Bacteroidia > Chitinophagales > Saprospiraceae > JADJPL01. The sequence goes on from JADJHZ010000004.1 coordinate 45,095, forward strand.
CTACCGAATCCGGGATCATCCATCAAATGGAGAAAGCCTCCCGGAAAAAGTATTTATTCCTGCGCCCTCCAGACAATACGTGTGCGCATGCAATGAGTGCCCCTTACATGCGCCTCAACACGCTGGAGAAACT
>JADJHZ010000005.1 GCA_016707205.1 Haliscomenobacter sp.
CATGGGCGTGAAGGAAGTACCCGTGCAGCAACTGATCCCGGGGAAGACGTATCTTTTTTTCTCCCATACCATTAAGAAACAACCTTACAACCGAAACCTGCTCCAGGCCGTTCTGGAAAAGGACATTCGCCTGATCGATTACGAGGTACTCACCGACGACGAAGGCGAACGGCTCATCGCGTTTGGGAAATTTGCCGGTATGGTAGGCGCCCATAATGCCTTATACGCTTACGGCGAGCGGACTCATGCGTTCCGTTTGAGACGGATGAAAGATTGCCGGGACTACGCGGAAGCCAAACTTTTGTACCGCAACATGCAATGGCCGCCCCTGAAGATCGTGCTGACCGGCACGGGCCGCGTTGGCAGCGGAGCGGCAGAGGTGCTTCGGGACATGGGCATACGGGAAGTCGATTCAGCGTCCTTTGTGAAAAAACAATTTCAAGAAGCGGTGTTTACGCAGTTGCGGGCAAGAGAATATGTCCGGCACGGAGCAGGGCTTCCCTTCGAGCCCCGGCACTATTATGCGCACCCGGAGGAGTATGAAAGCGCTTTTGCCTCTTTTGCGGAGGCCGCCGATATTTTCATCAACGGCATTTTCTGGGACAACCGGGCGCCGGTTTTTTTTACCCGGGAAATGATGAACCATCCCCGTTTTCGTATCCGGACCATTGCCGACGTCACCTGCGATATTGCCCCGGTGTCGTCTGTACCGTCAACGATCCGCCCGTCCACCATTGCCGCGCCGGTTTATGGATATGATCCCTACAAAGGGAAGGAAGTTGCCCCTTATCTGGAGCAGGGCATCGACGTGATGGCCATCGACAACCTGCCCAACGAAATGCCGCGCGACGCTTCCGCAGCGTTTGGGCAAATGTTCCTGGACCGCGTGCTGCCCGAGTTTTTCAAGTCCCACAGCCCGGTGCTGGAACGGGCGACCATCGCCGACAAGGGGGCGCTGTGCCCCCTGTTTTCTTATCTGGAGGATTATGTAAACGAGCGGCAACTATAGGTTGCGCAGGCTTTCCTGTACGTTGTGGTATATCTGTTCCTGCATAAAGCGGGTATCCCGTTTTTCCAGGGGCATACCGGTAATTTTTTCATATAATTGGATATAGCGCAGGGAAATATCCCAGACGAACGCGTCTGGCATTTCGGGCATGACTTGCCCTTCTTTGCCCTGAAAATCACGCTCCATCAACCACTCGCGAACAAACTCTTTGGAGAGTTGTTTTTGCCTTTCGCCCCGTTCCTGGCGTTCGGCGTAGCCGTCCAGATAAAAATACCGGGAACTATCAGGGGTGTGAATCTCGTCGATCACAAACACCTCATCGCCCCGCTTGCCAAATTCGTACTTGGTATCGACCAGGATCAGTCCCTGCGCTGTAGCTATCTCCGAGCCCCGGGCGAACAACCTGCGGGTATAATCTTCCATTTTCAGATAATCGGCTTCCGGCACGAGTCCGGATGCCAGGATCTCCTCCCGGGAAATATCCTCGTCGTGGCCTTCAGCTGCTTTGGTGCTTGGCGTGATGATGGGCTCCGGGAAAGGGTCGTTTTCCCGCATACCATCGGGCAAGGAGACCCCGCACAGGGTCCGGTTGCCTGCCTGGTACATGCGCCAGGAATGGCCCGCCAGATAACCCCGGATTACCATCTCTACCCGAAAAGGCTCGCAGGCATATCCGATAGCCACATTGGGATCGGGGCAGACCAAAACCCAGTTATGGACGATATCCTCCGTGGCCCTCAGAAAATGGGCGGCAGTCTGGTTCAAAACCTGGCCCTTGAAAGGGATTGCCCTGGGGAGGATATGGTCAAAAGCGGAAATGCGGTCGGTCGCCACCATGATCAGCAAATCCCCAACCCGGTAAACATCCCTCACTTTGCCCCGGTAAAACCCGGTCTGGCCGGGAAACTGAAAATGCGTTTCTTTTATAGCGTGCTGTTCGGGAACCATGCGAATGATTTTGGTGGAAAAATAAGGCAAAACCTCCATTGTCTTTAGTAGAACGCCGTTTTTTGTAACTATTTAGCGCTCCTGCCTGGATTAGCATTAGGGACGGGGAAAACGAAGGGAGAACATGCGTTCCCAGCCCAGGGCTAAACGGGTACCTTTTTTTACCTCAGACATAAAAAAGGGAGCGCGAAGTGTGCGCTCCCTTTGCTTTTGCGTTTTAAAAACAGGCCGGTAGCCTGAAAAAAGGCCTTATTTCTCCAAGGTCAGATCCACGATCTGTGCCTCAGGCGCCGTACGCATCACGGAATCGATCCCGCCTTCCATTGCGGCGGAAGAGGAATACATTTGGCTGGTACCGATCACCTGTTTGTTGGCGGCGGAAAGCAGATTAAAGAAAGGGCTGCCATCAGCAGCCGTCTTCACTTCAAAGTTGTTGCGGGAAGCGGCATTCTTTGCAACCGACTCGGCGCCGCTGATCGCGCTGGCTTTGGCGGCATACCCCTGGCTGGATAAAATCACCTGGCCATTGGAGGCCTTCAGCCGGAAATAGAATTTGCCTCCTTCGCTTTGATAAATTTCGAATTTCATAAAGTTCGCTATTTGTGATTCGGAAAAAAGGGTTGTTTGTTTAGGGAGCAGGGAGCAGGGAGCAGGGAGTAGGGAGTAGGGAGCAGGGAGTAGGGCTTCCGTTTCGCTAATTTACTAAAAATGCGCAGCAACGGAAATTCCGGCAAAAAAAAACGAATCTGCTGGAATACCCGGCTGCGGCAAATCCAAAAATCTTTCTTACATTTACTAAATATTTCCCCCCCCTTTTTTATTCCCGAGGCTACTTAAACACTGGAATTTTGGACAAGGAGCTTGTGAAAGAAGCCCAAAAGCATCTGGCTTTTGGCTTTCCGCGCTTTCAGGAAAAGGCCCCGCTTTCCAGAACGACCTCCTGGGAATGGGCCGTGTATGCCCTGGGCCATGCGCGTTCGGATTGGACTTATGCCCTGAAATGTTTTGACCAAGCGCTGAAGGAACAACTGCCTTCAGGGGCTATTCCATTGTCTGTCCCAGACGCTGTTTTCCCATTCACTGCTCCGCTTCTGGAGCGGCCATACCAGGCGCTGGTGCTATGGCGCCTTTTTGAATACGCCCCCAGCCGGGAAAACGGTTTAGAACTGCTTCGCTATTTTTTTCCAAAAATCCTGAAGCATCAACAGTATTGGTACCGAAGCCGGGACCTGGAAGACAACGGGCTTATGTGCCTGATCCATCCCCTGGAAGCGCCTTTGCCTATGCGTTTTACAGAACCGCCAGAAAATGAACCCTTTCAGGCTGAGGCCAGCACGCAAAATAACGCTCTTGCCCGTAGATTACCCTCCGGACGATCCCTTTTACCCAGCGGACCGGAAGAGGATTCCCTCTTCCAGGTTCAGGATCCCTATCTCAACGCATTGATCTGTCTGTCGAATACCTCCCTGCTTCAAATGGGGCAGTATTTGCGAATAGAAGTGCCCGAGCTCATGGAGTTGCAGGAACTGACGGTATTCAGCGCCAATGAAAAGCTGTGGAATGCCGAATACGGCATTTACCTGGCCGTTGACCTGGTTTCCGGCATTCCGATCCTTTCCGGGTCTTTGTCTGGCTGGATGCCCCTGATTTCCTCCATACCCGACCAAGCCAACGCCGAAGCTATGCGGGTTTCTTTTGAAGCGAATTTCCTTGATGAGGATTACCGGCTTTGCGCTTCGCAACCCATTCATGCTAACCAAACGGATTTCCAAGCACCCGGAAAAGGGGCGCTGCATCTATGGGAAAACTGGCTTCTATATCAAGGATTGCTCCAATTCGACTTTTCCGATCTGGCTCAGCGAGTCCGGAAAGACACGTTGGAGCTGATGGAAGAATACGGGTTTCATCTGTTTTTCCACCCTCAGCGTTCGCGGATCGAACACCTGGGATTAGACCAGGGGAACGAAGCGGCGGCGGCTTCGATTTTCCTCGAACTCTTGCAAGGGGGCCCCTTTTTCCGGGAAGATTGAGTTCCTTTTTTCTTTTGCAAATTGGCAGACGCATTCCTCCACGGGGATTGCCCCCCACGCGCATACCCCGTACCTTTATTCCAGCAACAGCGCTTTGCCCCAAAACCATTTCTTACCCGCGAAAACCAACCGGAAATGAAAACAAAGCTACCCTTGTTGGCTGCGACGTTCCTGTTCGCCGCCTACCCGTTTCTTTGCTCTGCTCAATTCTATTTAAGGGTTTCCGACCCGCAGGCTACGTGGAAAAACGCTCCGGCTACTATCGAGGAGGCCGTTTTTACCCTGGCGCCCCATGGCGCCTTTACCGAGGTGGGGATGTACCTGACCTTTTCTGCCAAGGGGTCCGAATCGCTTTTTGCGCCGGATCTTCCCCTCGAAGTGCGGTTTGAATTTCAACTACCGAAAGAGGCCATGGTCACGGATTCCTGGTTGTGGGTCGACGACCAGATCATCCAGGCGAAAATCCTCGACCGTTGGACGGCCTCCCAGATTTACGAAAGCATCGTGAACCGACGCAGAGACCCTTCGATCCTTTTCAAGGACTACTCCGGGCGCTACCGTTTACAGATTTACCCATTGCCCATGGGCAAAAGCCGAAAGGTCAAACTGACCTTTCTGGTTCCGAATTCCTGGTCGGAAAACGAAGTAAAAATGGCTATTCCCGAAGGCCTGGTCGCATTATCGCGCACCGTTCCCGACTTGCAAGTACGGGTATTTCCTTCGGCGGAATGGCCGAATCCGAGGGTGTACACCCATCCGGACGTGCCCTTCCGGGACTTTTCCACGCCGGAGCTGGGTAGTTTTAAAGCGGCTACTATTCCCAAAAACTACCTTGCCAGTTATAAGCAGCTTGAAATTGTCTTTGACGCTCCTTGGAAAGAGGGCGTTTATCTGAGCCGGTATGGTTCGGCGAACGAAGGGTACTACCAGTTGGGCGTTTTGCCTTCCAAGGTACTAGGCGCCGCCCAGATCCTGCCTCCCCAGCGGGTGCTGGTCTTGTTGCATTACAATCCGGAGAAAGTATTGGGCATCACGCTCCAAACCTACCTGCAAACGATCCGGGACCAGCTGATTAAAAAACTAAGGCCTCAGGATTTTGTCAATGTCGTGGCAGCCAACCTGTCTCCCTCGCCGGTTTCTCCATCCTGGCTCCCTGCTACGGAAACCAATATCCAATATCTTTTCCAACAAGTTCAAGCATCCGCTATCAGCTCCAGCAATTTGCCTACGCTGATTGGGAAAGGGATCTCCTGGGTGGGAGAACAAAAAACAGGAGGAAAAATCCTCCTGTTTGCCAATTCCAGTGCGGAAGGCGACCCCACCGTTGCCAACCCATTACTCAATGAACTAAGCGCACTCGAAAACAGCGCTTCTACCCCGTGTTTTATCGCCGATTTTCAAAACATCAATACAACCAGTTATTACATCGGCGGAACGCGTTACCGGGGGAATGAATATTTCTACGCTAATCTTGCCAGACAGACCAAAGGCGACTACCTGCTCATGGCCTCCTGCTGCGGCCAGAACAACTTGTCCCTCCTGTCTGAACGCATTCTGGATTTACTTCATGCGGAAAAGGCCCAGGTCGATTTCCACACCAGCCTTAAACAAGGGTTTTGCTTCAACCGGTTTTCCCTGTTCACCGGGTCCGACGAAGAGTCCATCGACCTCAACCAGCCCATCTTTCAGATCGGACGCTACCAGGGCCAATGGCCTTTTCTGGTCGAGTTGTCTGGCAGTTTAAACCAGCATTTATTCTTCAATGCGATTTCCATGGACGAATCCGCGCTCTCCCCTGCTGATTCCACTTTGAAAACCCTTTGGAACGGATATTATATCCGCAATCTGGAAGAAAACACCCCCAGCAACCGCACCATTGGTGAGATCATTGGACTGAGCCTGAAAGAGCGCATCCTTTCGCTGTATACTGCTTTCCTCTGCCTGGAGCCTTCGTTAGGGGGCGAGCCCTGCCCAACCTGCACCGATCAATCCAAAGGGGAGGTGACGTCCATCCCGGACCGGCCTCTGGATAGCCTGGCGCAAGTTACCTTCAGCCCCAACCCCTTTTCCGAGCAGGTGATCATCCGGTTTGCATTCCGGGAAGGGCTGGACCTTTCTTCCTACCGCATCAGCATCCGCAATGCCCTCGGGCAGGAAGTCCGGGTCTTTGCCGATCTTCCTTCGGGAAAAATACACGATCTAAGCCTGACCTGGGACGGAAGCGCTTCCTCCGGGCAGAAAGTCCCCTCCGGCATGTATTTCCTCACCCTGCAAGGGCCGGAAGGAAAGGCAGCTTATCCGGTGGCGTTTGAGCGAAGGTAGAGAGGATGGAGAGGATGTGGAGGATGTAAAGGATGTAAAGGCTCGTTCCTTCTATGCCTCGCTACTTCGTCACCTCGTACCTCGTACATCGTACCTCGTACCTCGTACATCGTACATTTTTAAAGCAAAAACGGATTTTGCTTGCAGAACGCGTTGTATTCCTGAACGATGCTCCAAAGGTCTTTGAAGCGGTAGCCTGGGTTGCCTATTTTTCGGGCCAGGTGGGGCGCGCGCTGCTGCAGGAGGTGGGGCATGGTTTTGCGGAAGTTGGCCGGTCCTGTTTTAACAATACGGCCATTGACTTCGACGAAATACACGGGCGCAGATTCGATTACGGAATGACCAATCCCATCGGAGGAAGCAGGGCTAAGGATTACCTGGGGCTCCAGATAGAGGGACATGGCGGGTCCCTTATAGAGGACTTGCAGGAAACGCCACCGCTTTTTATCCTGCCAGCTTTCAAATACGACCGTATTTTGAAAATCGTGGTAGACAAACCCTTTAACCATCTGGGGCCAGATCCGGTAAAACGTTCCCAGGTCGTTGATGTATTGGACGTACATCCGGTTCCCCGAATAGCCCATTCCCGCCACATGGCCGGTGAGCGACAAGCCGTTCAGCGTCACCAGATACCCTCTGAAAATACCGGGATCCGGCGTTTCGGCCCGTGCCGAAACCGAGCCAAAGGAGAAAAGCAGCAGGAAAAGGGTAAGCCAGTGCCGCATACGAAGTACGATTTACGAAGTACGATTTACGAAGAGGCCTTAACGCCTCACGCTCTACATCCTTTACATCCTCTACATCCTCTCCACCCCCTTCCGCCTCCAAAACATTGCCAGGCTGAACGCGGAGAGCAGGTGCCAGATGCCCCACCAGGCGGCGATGATGGCCATTCCGCCCAGGCCGTCAAAAAAATTGAATACGAGGACGAGGCCAAGGCCGGAATTCTGGATGCCGGTTTCCAGGGCGATAGCTCTGGCGTTGGCTTCGCCTACCTTGTTCCATTTGGCCCAGAAGTAGCCCATAGCCAGGGCGGAACCATTATGGATCGCGACCAGGATAAAAACGAGGTCCAGATACCGGACGATATTGGAAAAATTGCCGTAGAGAGCAAATACGACAAAGCCCAAAAAGATAACCATGGAAAGCCGCTGGATGGGGCCCAGTATCCGGGCGGTCAAATGCGGTAAATAGTGCCGGAAAACCAACCCCGCAGCCAGGGGGATCAGGATGAGCTGAACAATGGACCACACCATACTCCAGGGATCGACGGATACTTGCCGGGAAAGGGCTCCTCCCTCCGGGAGCAAAGGCGTCAGACTGGAAAAAATCAATGGAGTCAGGAGCACGGCGCCAAGGGTGGAGATCGTGGTCATCGCCACGGAGAGGGCGGTATTTGCTTTGGACAAGTGGGTGGCATAGTTCGACACATTGCCTCCCGGACAGGCGGCCACCAGCAACATTCCGAACGCCAGGCTTGGATTGGGGCGAAGCAGGTATATCAGACCCAGCGTCAGCAAAGGAAGGCCCAGCAATTGGGAAGCCAACCCCACGGCCAGCACTCTGGGCGACCGGAACACCTTTTTAAAATATTCAATCTGCAAATCCAGCGCCACCCCAAACATGATAAATGCCAGGCATATGTTGAGCAGCGTCAGCTGTTCGGCGTTGAAATTGATCCGGATAGAGTCGATATCCTGCATAAAAAAGCATTCCTGGTGAGCAAAACCTGCGATGATCCCGTCGCAACAAGTCTAATGAATGAAATGGTAAGAATAATAAAATTTTCCGTTCCTACCCCCTAAAATCATCCTGCCCGGGGCTATTTCAAAAGACAGTTTTTGCCCAAGGCAACCAAAAAACAGTTTCTTTTTTCAATTCTTTTAAAAAAGAAAATAAAATTTCATGCCGGTGGCAAAGATTGGTCTTTTGAGACAGCCCCTAAAAAAGACCTGAAAATTGGCCATTCACCGGAAATTCTTCCTTACTTTCAGCGGGCAAAAGCAGACACATAATCGATATGAACCGGACCTATCGCTGGGGAATCCTGGGCCCAGGAAGAATTGCGCAAAAATTTGCCCGGGACATGGCCGTTCTGCCCCAGGCCAAACTCCACGCCGTGGCTTCCCGGTCGCTCGACCGGGCCAGGGAATTCGCTGCCCAATACGGCGCCACCCACGCTTATGGAAGCTACGAGGAGTTATTCCAGTGCCCGGACCTCGACGTCATTTATATCGCCACCCCGCACCAGGGCCATTTCCCCTGGACGATGCGCTCCCTGGAACACGGCATCCCCGTTCTGGTGGAAAAGCCCTTTGCCATCAATAGCCGTCAAGCCCGAGTCATGGCCGAAGCAGCCCAAAGCAAGGGCGTATTCCTCATGGAAGCGCTTTGGACGCGCTTTTTACCTACCATGGAACGTTTGCAGGCCATCCTTCGCGAAGGAAGCCTGGGGAAGATCCTGGGAGTGAAAGCGGATTTCGGGTTTCAACCGCCTTTTGACCCCCAAAGCAGGATTTTCAACCCCAACCTGGGGGGAGGCGCTTTGCTGGATATCGGGATCTACCCCGTTTTTCTGGCTCAGTTTTTACTGGGAACGCCTTCCGAAATTACCGCTGCCGGCTGTTTGGGCGCCACCGGCGTCGATGAGGAGCTCGGCATTCTGATGAAATTCCCTTCCGGCCAAATGGCCCACCTGCATGCTACCATCCGGGTCCAAACCAAGACCGAAGCCTTTGTATATTTCGAACGCGGAACCGTCAACTTGCACTCCCGCTGGTTTGAACCAACTACCCTAAGCATACTGCGCCCGTCGGAGCGGCCGGAAATCCTGACCTTCGAATATCCCTGCGAAGGGTTTTCCTTCCAGATCGCGGAGGTCATGCGTTGCCTCGACGGCGGACTGAAGGAAAGCCCCCAAATGCCGTTGCAATTCAGCATTGAACTTATGGAAACCCTGGATGCCATTCGAAATCAGATCGGACTATCCTACCCCGAAGCCTTAGAGCAACCAGAGTAATCTATCCGAAATGAAATCGTTAACGTTTAATTACACTGCCCATGCCCAACGAACAGCCCACTCCAATCCAGCCTGCCACCCCAAAACTGGAGGTAGAAATCGCCGACGCCTGGATCAAGGTGTCGGTGGAAAAATACCTCTTGCTGTCGCAGGCTGCCGAGCGGCTTGGAAAACCGCTTCAGGCGCTGCGGCACGACGAATTGCTGAATATGGCGCAACAAATTGAAAAAGAAACAGAAGACCAATGAAGTCCCTCCTTCTCCCCCTTGTTTTTTTCCTTGTCTTCACCGGATCTATTTCTTGTCAGAATAAACCGAACGCCGCCCTGCAAGGGCTCTCCCTCTACGAGGGGCAGAAACTACCCAAAGACAAACCCCTGCAGACCATTGCGTTTGGATCCTGCAACCGGGCAGACCTCGACCAGAAAATGTGGCCCGCTATTCTGGCAAACCGGCCTGACCTCTGGATCTGGCTCGGAGACAATATTTACGCCGACACCGAAAACATGGAGGCTATGCGCTCCATGTACCTGAAGCAAAAACACCATCCGGAATACCGGCAGTTCCGGGCAAGCACCCCGGTCATTGGGATTTGGGACGACCACGATTTCGGCGTCAATGACGGAGATAAAACGTACGCAAAGAAAAAAGAGAGCCAGCAACTGATGCTCGATTTCCTGGATGTTCCCGCCGATGCGGCGGTCCGAAAGCAGGAAGGCGCGTACCAAGCTTTTACTTTTGGCCCCAGAGGCAAACGCGTCAAAGTCATCCTGCTCGACGGACGGTATTTCCGGGACGAACTCAAGCCCGGAACTCCGCTATCCGGGGTCCGGTACCAACCCAATGAGCAAGGCGACGTGCTGGGAGAAAAGCAATGGCAATGGCTGGAACAGGAACTGAAAAACAGCGACGCCCAGGTCCATCTCATCGGATGCGGGATTCAATTCATCCCCACGGAACAGCGATACGAAAAATGGGCCAACTTCCCGGCTGCCCGAAAGCGGTTGCTCGACCTGCTGGGCAAACTAAAACCCAAAGGCGCTTTGCTCCTTAGCGGCGACCGCCATATCGCCGAATTAAACAAAATCACGCTTTCAGGGAACGAATATACCCTTTACGAACTAACTTCCAGCGGGCTCACCCACACGTGGTCCCTGGGTAGCGATCCGGAGCCCAATGCCTTCCGGGTAGGGAAAATGGTGATCGCCCGCAATTTCGCGCTCCTCCGGATCGACTGGTCCAAACCCGCCCCCTCGCTCCACGTGGAGGTTAGAGGATTGGGAAATAAGCTATTTCTCGAACAACAGGTTTCCAACTGATTCCCCCTGCAAAGTGGAGCGTCCTGGTTTCCCAAAAACCGAGTATCTTGCCACATGAAAATAACCTGCTTTAATACCGACGAATGGAAAGCATAGGAACGATTGAATTGCGGGAACTACACCTCGATGATTACGACGAACTGAAAGGGTCGATGACCGAAGCTTACCCCAACTGGCCCGGCATTTATTGGCGCCGCCAGCACGTGGAAACCCTGCTCAAGGTGTTCCCGGAAGGCCAGATGGTGGTGACCGTGGATGGAAAATTAGCCGGTTGTGCCCTGGCGATTATCGTTAATTACGACCTCTACGGCGACGAACACACCTATGCCCAAATTACCGGAAAATTCACCTTCACCACCCACACCCCCCGGGGCGATACCCTCTACGGTATCGATATTTTTGTGCGCCCGGAATTTCGCGGCATGCGCCTGGCCCGACGCTTGTACGACGCCCGAAAAGAACTCTGCGAACGCCTGAACCTCAAAGCGATCATCTTCGGAGGCCGGATTCCAAATTACCATCACTTCGCCGCCATACTCAAACCCTGGGAATACATCGACAAGGTCAAACACAAGGAGATCTATGACCCTGTTCTTACCTTTCAGCTTTCCAACGACTTTCACGTAAAAAAAATCCTGGAGGGGTACATGCCCCGAGATCTCGAATCCCAAGCGGTTGCCGTGCTCCTGCAATGGGACAATATCTTCTACCAACAACCCAAAGGCAAGCTTTCCACGCTGAAATCCATCGTCCGCCTTGGGCTTATCCAGTGGCAAATGCGGCCTTATCAAGGACTGGACGAGCTGTTTGAGCAGGTCGAATACTTCATCGACGCCGTTTCCGCCTACAAATCCGATTTTGCGCTGTTCCCGGAGTTTTTCAACGCGCCGTTGATGGCTCAGTACAACCATTTATCCGAACCCGACGCCATCCGGCATCTGGCTGCGTACACCGAAGAGATCCGCGAACGGTTTATCCAGCTCGCCATCAGCTACAACGTCAACATCATCACCGGCTCGATGCCGTTCCTGGATGGGGAGCGCCTGCTCAACGTGGGCTACCTCTGCCGAAGAAACGGGTCCTGGGATTCCTATGAAAAACTCCACGTAACCCCCGACGAATCCAAGTTCTGGGGCATGGTCGGCGGCGACCGCATTTCCGTCTTCGAAACCGACTGCGGCCCCGTCGGCATCCTGATCTGCTACGATGTGGAATTCCCCGAACTCCCCCGCGTCCTGGCCGAACTGGGGATGAAGATCCTCTTCGTGCCTTTCCTGACGGACACTCAGAACGGGTACTCCCGCGTCCGCTATTGCGCCAGGGCAAGGGCTATTGAGAACGAGTGCTACGTCGCCATTGCCGGCAGCGTCGGCAACCTTCCCAAAGTCCATAACATGGATATCCAATACGCCCAATCGGTGGTCTTCACTCCCTGCGATTTTTCATTTCCCTCCAAAGGGATAAAAGCCGAAGCAACGCCCAATACCGAGATGATCCTCGTGGCCGATGTCGACCTCGATCTTTTGCGCGAATTACACACCTACGGAAGCGTCCGAAATCTCAAAGACCGGAGAAAAGATATCTATGAACTGAGCATCAAAAACGGGCAGGGAACCCCTTGACGACCGCCCTTGAAACTGTAATTACCGAAAAGGATTTCAAGCCGCAGATTACTCGAGATTATATCTTTTTTATCAATTTTTATTGCATTAAATTTTTAAATTTTAAATTTTAATTCGTTTGTTTCGCTAACAATCGAAATAAAATTTAAGCTACTCCATTTGACATTCTTTTAGCTCCCATCCTTATCTCTTGCTATTTCCTAAGCTTAACCGCTGTATTTTTTGCGATTTTTAAAATGGAAGCGGAAACGCCGGATTTGAAATACCCGGCAGATTAGCCTTACCTTCACTTGCTCCGCATTTTTGCCCTAACCAGTTCAACGAAGGATTGCTTTAACAGGCTGCTCCCAAACCCGGTGTTGGCCTGCCAAATTACTTGAAGCGCATTAACGAATGGAACTGGAACAACAAGCACCCAAGAAAGGGCTCTATACGCCCGAGCTGGAGAAGGACTCCTGTGGTACCGGATTTATTGCCAACCTGAACGGGATCAAATCCCACCAACTGATTGAAGATGCCCTCACCATGCTCGCCAATATGGAGCACCGGGGCGCATGCGGCTGCGAGCCAAACACCGGCGACGGCGCCGGTATTTTAATCCAGACACCCGACGAGTTCTTTCGCTTTAAATCGCGGGAATTGGGTTTCGATTTGCCGGAATTTGGCGCTTACGGGGTGGGAGTCACCTTTTTTCCTTCAGATCGCAGCTTGCGCAGCCAATGCCGCGTGTTATTTAATGACTATATTGACGAAGGGGGCTTCGAATTGCTCGGCTACCGGAAAGTGCCCACCGATAACGAATTGCTCGGGGATTCGGCCATCGCTTCCGAACCACGGATCGAACAGGTGTTCGTCAAACCCAAAAAGCCCCTGGAGAAGATCGACCTGGAGCGCGCCCTCTATGTGCTGCGCAAATTTGCCACCCATCATATTCACCGCATTTACCCCCAATCGCAGGAACAGTTTTACATCCCGTCGTTTTCTTACAAAACGGTTGTTTATAAAGGCCAGCTTACCACCTACCAGCTTCGGCCCTATTATCCGGACCTTCAGGACGAGCGGTGCATGTCGGCCATCGCGCTCATCCATTCCCGGTTTTCCACCAACACCATTCCCAAATGGAAGCTGGCCCAGCCTTTCCGGTATATCGCCCATAACGGGGAGATCAACACCATCACCGGAAACCTTAACTGGTGGCAGACCAAAGAGAAACACCTCCGCTCTGCGGTCTTCAGCGAAGAAGAGCTCGCCAAGCTGAAGCCTATCTGCGGGGAAGCGCTCTCCGACTCCGGCAACTTCGACAACGTGCTGGAATTCCTTATCCTCGGAGGGTACTCCATTCCGCACGCCCTCATGATGATGATCCCGGAAGCCTGGCAGCACGACCCCAACATGCCGGACTACAAAAAAGCGTTTTACGAATACCACAAGACCATGATGGAGCCCTGGGACGGGCCCGCTTCGATGGTCTTCACCAACGGTATTCTGGTCGGCGCCACCCTCGACCGCAACGGCCTCCGGCCTTCCCGATACTGCCTTCTGGACGACAATACCCTCATCGTAGCCTCCGAAGCAGGCGCCCTGCCCGTGGATCAAAGCCGGATTCTCCGGAAAGGGCGGCTCCAGCCGGGCAGAATGCTCATCGCCGACCTCGACCTCAAGCGGATCGTCGGGGACGAAGAAGTAAAATCCATTATCTGCCAGCGCCTGCCTTACCGGGATTGGCTCAGCGAATACCGGGTATCGCTCTCCGACCTGCCCCTGCTCATTCCCGCCACCGTGGAGATGGACGAAAAAACCCTTCTCCGGCAGCAACTGCTTTTTGGCGTTACCCGGGAAGATATCAAGGTGATCCTTCAGCCTACCCTGGAAGAAGGTCAGGAACCGATAGGCTCTATGGGCTCCGACACCCCTCTGGCGGCTTTGTCTCATCATACCCAGCACCTGGCAAACTACTTCAAGCAGCTATTCGCCCAGGTCACCAATCCGCCTATCGATCCCATCCGCGAGCGGTCGGTCATGTCGGCATACGCTATGCTGGGGGGAGCGCCTCCCCACCTCGACCTGACGCCTGAACGCGCCCGCTTTCTCCACCTCGAGATACCCGTTCTGACCAATGAAGATTTGCACCGGGTGAAATACAGCAACCTGCCGGGGTTTAAAACCGGCGTCATCGACATCGTGTTCCGGTCCGACGGGCAAAAAGGCCGCCTAAAAGCGGCGATTGAGCATATTTGCGCCGCCGCCGAGGATCTTACCCGCAACGGGGCCAATATCCTCATCCTGTCCGATCGCAATGCCGACAACCACCATGCCCCCATCCCCTCCCTGCTGGCTACCGGGGCGGTGCACCACCACCTCATCCGGGAAGGGCTGCGAAGCCAAACCTCTCTGGTGATCGAAGCGGGAGACATTCGCGAAACCCACCATTTCGCCACACTACTGGGGTTTGGCGCCAGCGCCGTTAACCCCTACCTCACCTATGCCTCCATCGCCGAACTCAAGCGAACGCAGGTCCTGAGCGGCAACTACCCTGTAGACAAATGGATCGGCCAATACAATAAAGCCACCGCGAAGGGTATCCTGAAGATCATGTCGAAAATTGGCATTTCTACCCTGCAGTCCTATCAGGGCGCCCAAATCTTCGAAATACTGGGCATCTCCAGAGAAGTGGTTAGTAAATGCTTTACCGGCGCCGTGTCGCGGATCGAAGGACTGGGATTTGACGGTATCGCGGAAGAGGTGCTGGTGCGCCACCGGCTCGCCTACCCCGATAACGGGCGCCTCGGCGCCCACCTGGAAGTGGGCGGAATATACCAATGGAAACAACGGGGGGAAGCCCATATGTTTAACCCCGCAACGATCCATCTGCTCCAGCATGCCGTCCGGAAAAACGATCTGAACGCCTACCGGAAATACGCCGATCTGATCAACAAACAAACCGAACAAGCGCTAACCTTGCGGGGCCTGCTCACCTTCCGGAGAGGCAAACCCATCCCCGTTAGCGAAGTGGAACCGGTCGAAAATATCCTTAAACGGTTTGCTACCGGCGCCATGTCGTTTGGCTCGATCTCGCACGAGGCGCACACTACCCTGGCCATCGCCATGAACCGTATCGGCGGAAAAAGCAATAGCGGGGAAGGCGGGGAGGATGCCTCCCGGTTTGCCCGCAAAGCCAACAACGACTGGGAACGGTCGGCCATCAAACAAGTCGCCTCCGGCCGCTTCGGCGTGACGAGCTATTACCTGACCAACGCCGAAGAGCTCCAGATCAAAATGGCCCAGGGCGCCAAACCCGGCGAAGGAGGCCAACTTCCCGGACATAAGGTCGACGAATGGATCGGGAGGGTACGGCATTCCACCCCCGGCGTAGGCCTCATTTCGCCTCCGCCCCATCACGACATTTACTCCATCGAAGATCTGGCCCAACTCATTTTCGACCTCAAGAATGCCAACCCCCAGGCCCGGATCAACGTCAAACTGGTTTCCAAGGCGGGAGTCGGCATCATCGCTTCCGGGGTAGCCAAAGCCCATGCAGACGCCATCTTGATTTCCGGCCACGACGGCGGTACCGGCGCGTCGCCCCTTACTTCGATCCGCCATGCCGGGCTTCCCTGGGAACTCGGGCTCGCCGAGACCCACCAAACCCTTGTCCGCAACAAACTGCGCGACCGGGTCGTCCTCCAAACCGACGGCCAGCTCCGAACCGGGCGCGACCTCGCCATCGCCGCCCTCCTGGGCGCGGAGGAATGGGGCGTAGCCACCGCAGCCCTGGTGGCCGAAGGGTGCATTATGATGCGCAAATGCCACCTCAATACCTGCCCCGTGGGCATTGCAACCCAAGACCCGGACTTGCGCAAGGAATTTACCGGAAAACCGGAGCATATCATTCAATTTTTCACCTTCCTCGCCCAGGACCTCCGCGAACATATGGCCGAACTGGGATTCCGCACCGTGCAGGAAATGGTCGGCAAGGTAGAAATGCTCAAACTGGCCCAGGACATCCACCACTGGAAATACAAACACCTCGACCTGAGCCCCATTTTATACAAAGAACCCGCCTCCGAGACGGTGGGGCAGTACAAAATGCTCGAACAGGATCATGGTATCGAAGGGGTGCTGGACACCGTCCTGATCCGACAGGCCTCCCCGGCGCTGGAAAACAAACAAAAGGTGGCGGCATATTTCACCATCCGCAACACCGACCGGGCGGTCGGCGCCATGCTGTCGCACGAGGTTTCCAAACGCTATCTGGGGGAAGGACTTCCGGACGGAACCATCGATTTCCATTTCAGGGGCTCTGCAGGCCAGAGCTTTGGCGCGTTTGCCGCCCCGGGAATCCAGTTTGTGCTGGAAGGAGAATCCAATGACTATTTCGGCAAGGGGCTCTCCGGCGCCCGGCTCATCGTCAAACCCGACCGAAGCAGCCGGTTCGAAGCCCATGAAAATATCCTCATCGGCAACGTGGCCCTGTACGGCGCCACTTCCGGAGAAGCGTATATCTGCGGTATGGCCGGCGAGCGATTTGCCGTGCGCAATTCCGGTGTGCAGGTCGTCGTCGAAGGCGTGGGCGACCACGGCTGCGAATATATGACCGGAGGAACCGTCGTCGTTTTGGGGGAAACAGGAAAAAACTTCGGCGCCGGTATGAGCGGCGGGACCGCCTTCGTTTTCGATCCCAACGGCCAACTACCCAGCCTTTTCAACGATGAAATGGCGGACCTCGAAACACCCGCCGAGACCGATTTTGAACAACTGCGCCACATGATCCGGCGCCACGAACAATTTACCCAGAGCAAACGCGCCCGCCTAATCCTCGATGATTGGCAAAACGCCCAACGCTTCTTTGTCAAAATCATGCCCCGCGACTATAAGGCCGTCCTCGAAAAGCAACGCACCAGGGCAGCGGAGGCCGGAGCCGGAAAGAAAGTGAGTAAGGGAGCAGGGGGCAGGGAGTAGAGGATGTAGAGGATGTAAAGGATGTAAAGGATGTAAGGGATGTAAGGGCGCGTCCTGTTGTCCGTAGACTTCCGTCTACGGATAGTCCAATCTTCAGATTGCGTAACGGTGTAATCGAGAACCTCGTCACCTCGTAAATCGTACCTCGTAAATCGTACTTCGTAAATCGTACTTCGTAAATCGTAATTCGTACTTCGTAAATCGCAAATCCATGGCAGATCCAAAAGGCTTTTTAAAACATTCCAGAGAATTGCCCACTACCAGGCCGGCGCGCCAACGCACCGGCGATTATCAGGAAATTTACGAGGCCTTTCCGGTGGAGAAGACCCGGGAGCAGGCTTCCCGGTGTATGGACTGCGGAGTTCCGTTTTGTCATTCCGGCTGTCCGTTGGGGAATATCATTCCGGAGTTCAACGACGCGGTGTACCGCCAGGATTGGCTGGAAGCCATTCAAATCTTGCATAGCACCAACAACTTCCCGGAGTTCACCGGAAGGATCTGTCCGGCGCCCTGCGAAGCGGCTTGCGTGCTGGGCATCAACAAACCGCCCGTTGCGATTGAGCATATTGAAAAGACTATTGCCGAACAAGCCTATGAGCTGGGGTATATCCGGCCCAAGCCGCCCGTGTTGCGCACCGGAAAAAAAGTGGCGGTGGTCGGATCGGGTCCATCCGGGCTTGCGGCGGCAGCCCAACTCAACAAGGCGGGGCACTTGGTCACGGTTTTTGAACGCAAAGACCGAATCGGCGGCCTGCTCCGGTATGGCATTCCCGATTTCAAGTTGGAGAAATGGGTCCTGAACCGCAGAATTGCTATTATGGAGGCGGAAGGCATCCGCTTCCGGACCAACACAGAGGTTGGTCTGCATATTGACCCAAAAGCCCTTTTGGAAGAATACGACACCCTGCTGCTCTGTGGAGGCTCCACCATCCCACGCGATCTTCCGATTCCGGGAAGAAACCTCCAGGGCGTTCACTTCGCCATGAACTACCTGGAGCAAAACAACCGCCGCGTTGCCGGCGACCCCCTCGACGTAAGCCAGTTCATTTCCGCTAAAGGCAAAGACGTGCTGGTGATCGGAGGCGGAGACACCGGCGCCGACTGCGTCGGCACGTCCAACCGGCAAGGGGCCCGGTCGGTCACCCAACTAGAACTTTTGGCTAAGCCGCCGAAAGAACGCGATCCGGAAACCTGGCCCAACTGGCCCATGATCCTGCGCACCAGTTCTTCCCACGAAGAAGGCTGCGAGCGCCATTGGGCGGTCCTCACCAAAGCGTTTTTAGGCGACGAACACGGCTTTCTCCGCGCAGTAGAAGTCGTTGAGGTGCTTTGGGATACAGATCCAACCACCGGCAAAAGCGGCTTCCGGGAAGTAGAAGGCTCCCTTCGGGAAATCCCCTGCCAGTTGGCCTTCCTCGCGATGGGTTTTCTACACCCTCAGCGCGACGGCATGCTGGACCAGCTTGGCCTTGCCCCCGACGAGCGGAATAACGTAAAAACGAGCGCCAACTATCAAACCAGCGTAGAAAAAGTCTTCGCCGCCGGCGATATGCGACGGGGGCAGTCCCTCGTGGTTTGGGCCATTTCGGAAGGACGGGAAGCCGCCAGAGCGGTCGATGAGTACCTCATGGGGCAATCCAGTCTGGAAGCCAAATCCGGTTCGCCGCTGGTTTTACCGGTAGCGGATAAATAGGATCTGGGCAAAATAATCAAGCCCAACTTCTGCTGAATTCAGATTCATTCGTTAGTTTAGGCGGAAAACACCCATTTTCGCCATGAAAAAACTCGTTTTACTTATTTTCCTCCTCCTTGGAGCAGGAGCTACGGGGACCGCTCAGGTCCGCGTGCTGGAAGCCCAATCTGCCGTTACGACGCAGCACGAAGTAACCATCAAGGGCAAAAAGATTCCGTATTCCGCCACCGCCGGCACCCAGCCGGTTTGGAACGAAGAAGGGAAGCCTATTGCCAGCCTGTTCTACACCTATTATCAGCGCACCGACGTGCAGGACCGCGCCGCCCGCCCTTTGGTCATCTCCTTCAACGGAGGGCCCGGCTCCGCATCCGTTTGGATGCATGTGGCCTACACCGGCCCCAGGGTGTTGCGCATCGACGACGAAGGCTACCCCATTCAGCCTTACGGAACCCAGGAAAACCCGCATTCCATACTCGACATCGCCGACATCGTTTATGTCGACCCGGTCAACACCGGGTATTCCCGAATCCTCGACAAAGAGGCCAAGCCGGCTACCTTTTTCGGGGTGATGGCCGACATCAAGTACCTGGCCGAGTGGATCAATACCTTCGTCACCCGCGCCCAGCGCTGGCGTTCGCCCAAGTACCTGATTGGCGAAAGCTATGGCACTACCCGGGTTTCGGGCCTGGCCCTGGAGCTCCAAAACAACCAATGGATGTATTTGAACGGGGTCATTCTCGTTTCGCCAACCGGCCTGGGCATTGAACGGGACGGCCCGGTGGAGGCAGCTAACCGCCTGCCCTACTTCGCCGCCACCGCCTGGTACCACAAAGCGCTGCCCCCGGATTTGCAGCAAAAGGATCTTCCCGCCGTTTTGGAGGAAGCGGAAACCTTCACGATCCAGGAACTCCTGCCCGCTATGGCTCAGGGCGGCTTTTTACCCCTTGCACAAAGACAGCCCATAGCCGCCAAAATGGCCAGGTACTCCGGATTGTCCGAAAAAACCCTGCTGCAGCACAACCTCGACGTACCCACTTCCTTTTTCTGGAAAGACCTGCTGCGCGAACGCGGCGGATTTACGGTTGGCCGGTTGGACTCCCGCTACAAAGGCATCGACGTAAAAGAAGCGGGAGAAGAATCGGATTACAATGCCGAGATCACCTCCTGGCTCCATTCGTTTACCCCTGCGATCAATTATTACCTGAGGGAAGAATTGAAATACGAAACCGATGTCAAGTACAATATGTTTGGGCCCGTCAACCCCTGGGACCGCACCGGGGACAATACCGGCGCCAATCTCCGCCAGGCAATGGCCCAAAACCCTTATCTGAAGGTGATGATCCAATCCGGCTTTTACGACGGCGCCACCACGTATTTCAACGCCAAATATTCGATGTGGCATCTGGACCCCAGCGGCAAGTTCAAAGACCGCCTGCGGTTTGAAGGCTACCGGAGCGGCCACATGATGTACCTGCGCCGCGAAGACCTGGCCTCCTCCAACGAGGATATCCGGGAGTTCATCCAGGCCTCGCTGCCTGGGAAGGGGGTTCCGGCGAAGTACTGAAAAGTTGCAGGGTTGCGGAGACAGAAAACAGGGAACTACCCCAGAAGCTTTCAAAAACAATCGTTGTATGTTTTTCCCATTGGTTTTCCCGAAAAAAAGAGCCCGGTCGTTTGGGTTGCTGTTTTTAGCGCTGACCGGAATGCCGATCCTGCTTTCTGCTGACCCCATCCGGGTACTGTTGATTACCGGAGGTAATCCTTCAGCAGAGGAAAACGCCTGGCTTGCTTATGCTGCCCGGCAAGACTGGAAAATAACCGCGCGAACCTGGGAAGAACTGGCCGGAAGGAAAACCTTTCCGAAGGGAATAGACGTCGTGTGGGTACATCAGACGGATACCGCGTTTAGCGCGGCCTCGCGGGCAGCCGGAGCGCGCCTGGCGCCCTATATTCAACAAGGCGGCAAGCTGTTGCTGACCATGGAAGCCGCCCGCTACCTCAATCACTGGGGGGTTGAACCGAATCCATTGCATACCCGCACCGATACGGTCCGCGATGAGGGGTTTGGCCGGCCGCTGGGGTTCCACGCCTTTAAGGAGCATCCCCTTTTTGCCGGGATGCACGGGGGCGCGTACCCGTCCAAGCAAAAGAAAGACCACCTGGCCCGCAAAACCGGGTTTTTCGACAACGCGCTTCCTGGAAATCCCCTGGCCAAGGTGATTGGAATTGAATGGACGTATATCACCTTCCACGAATCCAGCAAATTGGTGCTGGAATATCCGGCAGGGAAAGGCAAGGTCCTTTCGGCAGGCGCTTTTATCGAGTTTGCTCCCGACAACTACAACCGCTCGGAACTGGAGCGCTTTTGCAGGAACAGCGTCGAATGGCTGGCGTATGGCCTGGAGGAAGAGGCGTTCTACTGGGATTATGCCTCCGCCATGGTCCGCCAGGCTCCCCTCCCCCACCCTGCTACGCCCATGCCTCCCAGCCGGGCATGGACGCTCCCACCCCTGTCTATTGCCCAAACGGCCGAACGGGGGGACGATGCGTTCCTCGACCTGGCCGGGCGGCGCATCCTGCTCATGGGGAAAGAAAAAGGGGGAATCGACGAGATCTGGACCCATCCGTTTATGACGGCGCGCGACCTTCAAACAGGCATCCTTTGGGGCGATTCACTGCTCTGGCTCCACCAGATCCCCTGCCGGGTAACCATCTCCCCGGAGCTAATTCTCCGGGAATATACGCTGCCGGAAGGCGTCTTAAGGGAGATCCTCACCGTTTCCTTCGATCAGCCCCTGGCGCTGGTTCATTACGAATTCCCTGGAAGCGCGCAGTTCAAAGGGTTTGTCGTGCAGGCGGTCTTCAACTCCCGTTTTATGTGGCCCTACGACGTCAGCGCTACGCAACGCATGGCCTTTGACTACGACCCAGCCTCCCAGACGCTGACGGCCAGCGCCCAAAACGGAGCGCTCGCTGCGTTGATGGGATTCAGTCAGGCGCCGGCGACCGTCCAGGCGGGTCAGTTTGGTTCCTTCGCCTGGCAGGGGGGGCAGCGTTTCCAGGAAGAAACCACCTCCAACCTCCAGGTTGGCGCCCTGTTTACCTTTGACCCGCCTCCTACCCGATCCTTCAATTATGCCATTGCCGGAAGCAGCGAAGGAATGGATTCGCTGCTGCAAGTCTTCCAGAGGCTGCAACCCGAGCTCGACCGGTTGTACCTTCCCACAGGCCGGTACTACCGCGATCTGCTCTCGGACAAACTGCAAATAGAAACGCCCGATTCGGTGTTCAATCAGGGCTTTCGGTGGGCTATGGCCCGCACGGATCAAATGTTCCAAACTACGCCAGGGCTGGGCACTACCCATATGGCGGGCTTCGGTACCACGGCCCGGGGGTGGAACGGCGGGCACGCGGTGAGCGGCCGCCCCGGCTATGCCTGGTATTTCGGAAGGGACGGCGAGTGGAGCGGCATGGCGGTCAACGCCTACGGCGATTTTCCCTGGGTGAAGGAAATGCTCAAGGTGTTCGCCCGGTATCAAAACCTGGACGGAAAAATTTACCACGAGCTGACGAGCAGCGGGGCCGTACACTACGACGCGTCCGACGCCACCCCGCTTTATGTCGTCCTGGCGGCCCATTACCTGCGCTATTCCGGGGATCTGGATTTTGCGCGCAGCCTTTGGCCCAGCCTGGAGAAAGCCCTGCAATTTTGTTATGCCACCGATACGGATGGCGACGGACTGATCGAGAATACCAACGTTGGGCACGGCTGGATTGAGGGCGGGGCGCTTTTTGGAACCCACACCGAATTCTACCTCGCCGGCGTCTGGGCAGCCTGCCTGGAATCCGGCGCGTACCTGGCCCAACACCTGGACAAGACCGATTGGAACAAGCGCCTCCTGGCCGATGCCCGGAAGGTTAAAGGGGTTATTGACCGGGAATTCTGGAACCCGGGAGGGAACTACTTTTTCAATGGAAAAATGCAGGACGGCAGCTATATGGACGATGCCACGGTCCTTCAGGCGGTCCCCGTCTACCTCCAAGCCGTGGAGGATGACCAGAAAGCGCGGCAAAGCGTTCAGCCGTTTTCGGGCACTGCCATGAGTCCCGACTGGGGTATCCGGATGATCCCGGACGACAATCCCAAGTTCAACCCCCGTTCCTACCATGCGGGGATGGTCTGGCCCCTGTACGGTGGATGGGCGTCTCTGGCCGAATACCGGACCGGGTATTTCAACAGCGGGTTTTTCCACCTGTTTGCCAACCTGATGAATTACCGTTTTTGGGGGAAAGGCAGCGTAGAAGAAACCCTGCACGGAACGGAATTCCGCCCCGCCGGGGTGTGCAGTCAGCAATGCTGGTCGGAAACCATGGTCCTGCTTCCCGCCATCGAAGGCATGCTTGGCCTTCAGGCCGATGCCCCGGCAGGAGCGCTTACCCTGGCGCCCCGTTTCCCCTGGGACTGGAACGAGGTCGCGGTTCGTAACATCCGGATAGGGCCTAACCAAATTCATTTTACCTGGGAAAAAACGCCGGAACAAACCCATATACGGATAACAAGTGCCGGGGCGGAGAGCAAGCCGGTGTCCCTCTCGCTCCAACCCGCGTTCCCCTTTGGGACGGAAATCGGCAGCATCACCATTGACGGCATGCCCTTGAAGGGTTCCTCCGTTCCCGGGCCGGAAGCGATGGAACTCGTTTTGGAAAAAATAATACTCCCGGCAGGAAAAACCATGGACATTGTCATTAGGCATCAGGGCGGATTGGGAGCGCTCCCGCTTTGCTATATTCCCGAACCCAATTCCGCGAGCCAGGGCGCGCGGGTCGTCGGCCAGCAACGGGCAGAAAAGGCACTTGGAATTACCTACGAAGGCCTCGCCGGAAGAATATATACCGCAAAGATTTGGACGGGTTTGCCACTCAAACAAGCCAAAAACGCGAAAATCATCCGGCAGGAAGGCCCGGTTGCTGAAATCCGTTTTCAATGCCCTGAAACCCAAACGCCTTATAGCCGTATAACCGTAGAATTGGAGCATTAGAACTTGCTTAACACGGCAAAAATCAGGATCGCTTCGGGGAATGAAGGGAATATATGTCGTTATGCTGTTGGGGCTTTCCCTGCCGGGAAGCCCTTTATTTTCTCAATCCGTTCCGGTTGAGGTGTTTGAAGTCGAGGGGGCTGACCAAACGAAGTACCTCATTGCCCGCAATAACAGCGAACTCCCTTATGTGGTGAACATCTGGCGCCTCGAATTGTGGTATGTGGACATCAAGCCCGGCAGCCAGTTTAAGAAAGCTATTCAGGGAGGTCAGGAAGAAGTATTGGCCACTTTGGTTCCCGATTTCACCGCCCCGCCCCGGGTGGAATTCCGGTATACCGCGTTTGTCGGAGACCCGGAACAGTGCCGGCCCGATAAAGACGCGCTATACCGGCTTCCTTATCCCCGCGGAGTGGCCACTTTGGTCACACAGGGGTACCTCGGCATGATAAGTCACCAGAATACGTACGCGATCGACTTCCAAATGGACGAAGGGACGGTAGTTTGCGCTGCCCGGGAGGGAATTGTGGCCGAGATCAAGACCAACAGCGATCAGGGCTGCCCCACACCCGAATGTATTCCCGATGGAAATTACATTCTCATCCTGCACGACGACGGAACGGTAGGCGGGTATTGGCACCTTCAGCACCGCGGGGCCCTGGTTCGCCCCGGCGACCGGGTGGTTGCCGGTCAGCCCATAGGGTATAGTGGCAACACAGGTTACAGCTCCGGTCCCCACCTTCATTTTGAGGTCTACCGGCCAACCCTGGAAGGAAAAGTAACCATCCCCACCGCTTTTGTCACCCAGCGGGCAGTGCGCACCACGCTGTCTACGGGGAGCTTGTTTTGGCATTAATACTACCCCTGTTGTTCGTAGACTTCCGTCTACGAACAACAGGGTTTCCGTCTTCCGTCCACCGTCTTCTGTCCTGTCAAGACTGCCTAACGCTCCAACAAAGGTGCAATGACCTTGCCGGTACATCCGTTCGGTTCCATGATCCGGAGCATAGCGGCCAACGTGGGGGCTATATCGGTGATGGAAACCGGATGGTAGGTTTTCCCTTTGGGCACGTTCCAGCCGTACCAAACCAGGGGTACATGCGTATCGTAGGAATAAGGGCTGCCATGGGTGGTCCCCCCGCTTGCAAAGGTGGGTTCGGGCAGCCAGGCGGGCTCCAGGTGGAAAATCACGTCGCCCGAGCGCTTCGGGTGAAACCCGCGCCGGACAAGCTCGATAAACGGCAGTTCGGAAGCGACCGTAAATAACTCCTCTTTGGTTACGGCGTAGCGGATGCCGGGCAATTTGATCAGATAAGCAACGATGGCTTTGCGCACCGGCTCTGCTTCTAGCTTGGCGATCGGCAATACCTGCTCATTGACGTACACCTGCTGGTTGATTACTGCGTTGACATACGGCATGCGCACGCCGAAAACGCTTTCCAGGTGGGTATTCAGATCCTTGACCAACTGCCGCTCCTCCAGAATGCCGGTTGGAATGCGAATATCTTTTAAAAACGGTACCGTTTCCGCTGCGCCATGGTCGGCGGTTAAAAACACCAACACATTCTCTTTTCCAACCTTTTCGTCCAGGTAATCGAGCAGGCGTTGTAAGTCGCGATCCAGGCGCATATAGGTGTCCTGAACTTCCTTGCTATGGATACCAAACTGATGCCCGACATAATCGGTCGACGAATAGCTCAGGGCCAGGAAATCGGGGATTGCATCCTCTCCAAGGCTCATTTCCTTGATCACGGTGAGGGCAAAATCGGTGGTGAGGGTATTGCCGAAAGGCGTTGCCCGAACCAGTCCGGGGCCTCCTTTGGTGGGGTTGGCCGGAAGCACGTGAGGGAACGCGCCGGTGGTATCTCCGCTAAACCGGTTTTCGTATTTGTCCCACTCCGGATGGCTTTCCGTATACGTGCGCTCGGGCTCGACGGTATTCCAGGGCTCGGATAAATACCGCAGGGCCAGGTTTTTTTCGTTGAACTTTTGCACCCATCCCGGCAGAGCCGCTGTATCCGGGTAGTAGTTCGAACTGATCCAGTAGCCGTTCGCATCGTCAAACCAGTAGCAGGCATTCGGGATATGGCCTGCCGGCAGGATGCTGCCCCGGTCTTTTATGCAGACCCCAACCACCTTGGATTGCATGGCGTTGGATAGCCGCAACTCGTCGGTGATCGTCGAGGCCAACAGGACGGAGGGAGAGTGCTTCCCATTGGCGCCTTCGGTTCCTACGCCCTTGACGGTTTCATCTGCCGTAACGTAGTGGGTGCGGTTTTTGGACCGGTCATACCAGTCGTTGCCTACCACCCCGTGAACGGAAGGCGTTGTTCCGGTATAAATACTGGCATGACCCGGGGCCGTATACGTTGGCATATAGTTATAGTGGGTATTCTCACAGGAAAACCCGTCGTTGAGGAGCCGTTTGAAACCGCCGGTACCATACTTGTCGTAGTATTTGTACAGGTAATCGTACCGCATCTGGTCTACCGTAATGCCAACGATCAGGCGGGGTTTGGCTCCTGGGGTTTGAGCCGGCAATATGCCGCTCATCAGCCCGCTAAAGGCTAGAAAAAACAACCATCTTTTCATTCTGGATTCGTTTTAAGGAACAACGCCCGCAAAATAAAAGAAGTTTGCCAAAACTTAGACTTTAGACGTTGGACGTTAGACGTTAGATGTTAGATGAAACAAAGGCTGTCTAAAGCCTAAAGTCCAAAGGTCTAAAGTCTAACGTCTATTCCACCCAGTCGGCTACAAAGACATTGGTGTCCTGGCCTCCGCCGTTGAACCGATTGGAAGAGAAGGCGAATTTTTTGCCGTCGGGAGAAAACATAGGGAAGGCGTCGAAGACCTTGTCGAAGGTGATCTGTTCGAGGCCGGTACCGTCGGCATTGATGGAAAACAGGTTGAATACGCGGCCGCCGGGGAGGTGGTGGTTAGAGGTAAAAATGATCTTTTTGCCGGAGGGGTGATAGAAGGGCGCCCAGTTGGCTTTGCCCAGATTAGTAATCTGGCGCAGATCGGAACCATCCACGTTGCAGGTAAAAACTTCCATATCCGTCGGCTGAACCAGGCCTTCTTCCAATAAATCTTTATAGAGTTTTACGGCTTCGGGAGTTTTGGGCCGGGAAGCGCGGAAGACCAGCTTTTTGCTGTCGGGCGAAAAGAACGCGCCGCCGTCGTATCCCAGGTCGCGGGTCACCTGGCGCACGTCGCTGCCATCGGTATTCATGGTCCACAGCTCCAGGTCGCCGGAGCGGGTAGAGGTAAAGACGATCTTTTTGCCGTCGGGGGAAACGGTCGCTTCGGCGTCGTAGCCTGGCTCGTTGGTCAATTGGCGGAGGATTTTGCCCTTGCGGTCGGCGACGAAAATATCGTAGGTAGGATAAATCCCCCAAACGTATTTGCCGTTCACAAAGCGGGGCGTTTCGGGGCACTCTTTAGCGCCCAGGTGGGTGGACGCATACAGGATGGTTTTATCGCCCGGCATAAAATAGGAGCAGGTCGTGCGGCCCAAGCCGGTGCTGACCCGGGGAGGCATGGCGCCTTTAGTTGTTCCCTTGACCGGCATATAATGAATCTGGTCGCATTGATTGCCCCAACCGGAGAAATCCGATTGAAATACCAGATATTTTCCATTAAAGCTGAAATAGGCTTCCGCGTTATTGCCCCCGTTGGTGAGTTGGCGGAGGTTGCGCAAATGGGTTTCTTTTTCATAGCGCAAGGTGTCGGAAGCCGGCGTCGTATTGGCTGGAGTTATTCCAAGGGGTTCTGCCGGGTTTGAAGCGGCCAACGAAAAAACCAAAGAAGCATAAACGGAGAAAAGCGCTTGTGTGAACATGAGGAAGTGCATTTGAGTAATAAAAGGGCATACGTAAGCCGGGCAAATATAGCCCCCTTTCACTCAACCTGACGCATCCGGAATATCAGAATATTGTCAAAAAAAAGGGATCCCGCCTGTAGCTCGGATTTTCAATCCGATCTACAGGCACTTTGGCACGGTGTTTGCTTCTAATTGAGGGTAAACTATGAAAAGCTGATCGCTCCGCAGTCCTGTGCGGAGGGTCAGCTTTTTTTTATTCGATCAAGCAAAACAAACTTACCATGCGCAGAGAAACACTACTCGTGCTCCTTTCCTTCCTGTGTGCCGGCCTAATGGCCCAGGACCCGGCGACCATGAACAAAAACCAGCTTCTGGTCAAACTCAAAGGCGCCGTGCCTCCGGAATACTTTATCGCCGACTTCTCCACCCACAGCCGGGCCGGAGGCGGCGTTTGGATCGAGAAAAAACTGAGCCTTCGCGACAACATCAACCTCATCCGGTACGACACGTCCAGCATCTCCGCGGAAGACCTTATGCACGAACTCCAATCTTTCCCCGATGTAGAAAGCGTGACCTTTGACTACTTCCTCGAAGACCGGCAAGATCCGAATGATCCGGATGTAGGAGAACAATGGGGTATCTACGCTATTCAAGCCGATAAAGCCTGGGCCATGACCCAGGGAGGCCTCACCGCCCGCGGCGATACGATCGTCGTTGCCGTGCTCGACAGCGGATTTGACATCCTCCACGAAGACATCCAGGAAAACCTCTGGAAAAACCATGGCGAAATCCCGGGCGACGGCAACGATAACGACAATAACGGATACGCAGACGATGTGTACGGGTGGAACTTTATCGCCGACACCCCGGACCACAAACCCGACCAGCACGGCCACTCCGTTGCCGGCATCATCGGCGCCCGGGGCAATAACGACAAAGGGGTGAGCGGCATTAACTGGAATATCAAGCTCATGCTCCTGGAAACCCGGATGGTCAGCGACATTATCTCCGCCTACGAATACATCATCGAACAACGCGACCGCTACAACCGGTCCAACGGCAACGCAGGGGCCTTTGTCGTTGCCACCAATGCCTCGTTCGGGGTCAACCGCATTTTCTGCGACCAGCAACCGCTTTGGGGACAAATGTACGACCGCCTGGGCAAGGTGGGTATCCTGACCGCTGCCGCTGCCGCCAACAACGCCTGGGATGTCGACGAAGTAGGCGATATGCCCACCACCTGCCCCAGCGATTTTCTGCTGACGGTGCTCAACACCAACACTCTGGACGAACGCTATTTTGGCTCCGCCTATGGGCGCCAATCCATCGATATGGGCGCCCCAGGGCAGAATTCGTTCACCACCAAACCGTTTAACCAGTACGGCGCCTTCAACGGCAACTCCGCCGCCGCTCCCCACCTGGCCGGCGCCATCGCCTTGTTGTACGGCATCCCCTGCGGCAACCTGGGGCAAAATGCCGTCAACCAACCGGAGCAAACCGCGCTGAAAATCAGGGAAGTCCTGATGACCGGCGTAGATCTGAAGCCCGGACTGGCGGAATTCACCCAATCGGGCGGACGCCTCAACGTGTTCAACAGCATGAAGCTGCTCATGGAAGAATGCCGGGACCCCAAAGAGGTAGGGAGCACGTTTACTCTATTCCCAACCCTCCCATGAAACCCTGTACTTCGATTTTGTAGCCCCGGCAAAAGAAATCACCCAGATCCGGATATTCAATACCTTGGGGCAGCCCGTATTCCACCAGTCGATTCACCCCTCCGTTGAAGAAATCCGAACCGACGAAGTCGATGTAAAAAGTTGGCCTCCAGGCGCTTATTATGTCCAGTTGCTTCGGGGCAAGGAGGTCATGGTCAAAATGGTGCAGGTGTTTTAGGGAGCAGGGAGCAGGGAGCAGGGAGCAGGGAGCGGGGAGCAGGGATTAGAAAGTAGCCTTGCTCCCTTTTCTCTGCTCCCTGCTCCCTAATCTCTACTCCCTAATCTTTTTTCAAAAAAAACTTTCGCGGAAGCAAAAAGCCAATTATCTTTGCATCCGCATTTAAAGTCTTGGTCAAACAAGGCTCCGTAGCTCAATTGGATAGAGCATCTGACTACGGATCAGAAGGTTAAAGGTTCGAGTCCTTTCGGAGTCACCACAGGTATAAACAAATTGATCGGCAAAGTTCAAGGTAAGCGTTCCAGCAGGGAAACAGGAGCAAACGCCTTGGACTTTCAAATTTCAGGAAGTCATGTCAAAAGTCTGCCAACTTACAGGAAAGCGCCCTATCAGCGGCAACAACGTTTCGCACTCTAACCATAAGACGAAGCGCCGCTTTTTGCCCAACTTGCAACGCAAGCGTTTTTTTATTCCGGAAACCAACCAGTGGGTAACCTTGAAAATATCCACCAGTGCCTTGCGCACCATTGACAAACTCGGGATTTACCAGTACCTCAAAGCGGTGGAAGCAAAAGGTGTTCGCCTCGGCTTTGACCTTTTGTAAACCAGAGCATGCGCTAACCCGCATTATTTATCAGTACCTTCAATTTTTATTCTAATGGCAAAGAAGAGCAAAGGCAACCGGATTCTGATCATTCTTGAATGCACCGAGCATAAAAAAAGCGGTATGGCAGGCACCTCCCGCTATGTCACGGAGAAAAACCGCAAGAATACGCCGGACCGCCTCGAACTGACCAAGTACAACTCCATCCTGAAGCGCCGTACTGTGCATCGCGAAATCAAGTAGGGCTTGCGGCAACGATTTCAAGGCAACGGGAACTTTCCCTCCTTGTCCATCGTTTATGGAGTTAAATTTAATCGCAATCAACCTATTTAAAACGAACAGCCATGGCAAAAGTATCCAAGAACGCAAGGGTTGCTCAGCGTAGCGCATCTGCCGGTTCGGGTAAAGACTTTATCAAAATTGTGGTTAGCGTGAAAGACCCCAAAACGGGTAGCTACAGCTACAAAGTGCAAATGGTCCACAAAGACAAAAAGGACGAGTTCCTTTCCAAACTGAAATAAGTTTCTTTCCCGATATCCGTTTTTACCTCTAAAGAGGCTTTCTTCGCATGAGGGAAGCCTCTTTTGGTTAAAGCTTAGGGAGCACAGGGAGCAGGGAGCAGATAGTCCCTGCTCCCTGCTCCTTAATAACTCCTAATCCATAATCCCTGATCTATCATGAGTCTATTCGGCAATCTGTTTGGCAAAAAGGAAAAAGAGGCCCTGGATAAAGGCCTGGAAAAGACCAAAACCAGTTTTTTCTCCCAACTTTCCAGGGCCATCGCGGGAAAATCTTCGGTCGACGAGGAAGTCCTCGACAATCTGGAACAGCTTCTGATTGCCGCCGACGTAGGTCCGGATACTACCTTCAAGATCATCGACCGGATTGAAGCCCGCGTAGCCCGCGATAAGTACATGAACGCCAGCGAGCTCAACCATATCCTCCACGACGAAATCATTCAACTCCTCGCCGAAAATCAAACGGAAGATCCGGAGGGATTCTCTATTCCCCAAGGGGTTCGCCCTTACGTAATCATGGTGGTCGGAGTCAACGGCGTAGGGAAAACGACGACGATTGGCAAACTCGCCTACCAATTCAAACAGCAGGGAAAAAAAGTGGTCCTCGGCGCCGGCGACACGTTCCGGGCGGCCGCAGTAGAACAACTCAAGATCTGGTCGGAGCGCGTTGGCTGCGACTTCTACAGCAAAGGGATGAACGCCGATCCCGCGGCTGTCGCCTACGAGACCATCCAGTTTGCTATGGCCAATAACTGCGACGTAGCCATTATCGATACCGCAGGGCGCCTGCATACCAAAATCCACCTCATGCAGGAGCTCACAAAAATAAAACGGTCGATCGGAAAGAAAATGGAATCCGCCCCCCATGAAGTCCTGCTCGTTCTCGACGCAACGACCGGACAAAATGCCATCGAACAAGCCCGCAGATTTACGGAAGCAACTTCGTTAACCGGTCTGGCCCTGACCAAGCTCGACGGCACCGCCAAGGGCGGGGTGGCCATTGGAATCTCCGATCAGTTCAAAATACCTATCCAGTTTCTTGGCGTTGGCGAGGGCATCGACCAACTACAGGTTTTCCATAAAGCCCGGTTTGTCGACGCCCTGTTTGAAAGTTAAACGGTGGACGGGAAGACGCAAAGCGTCTTTTCCAACGTCTAATGTCTAATGTCTAACGTCCAAATGCAATTTTTTTTGTATTTTTTCGTGTAATACGAAAGCGTTAACTTAATCCATTCCCAATGAACCGGTTATATACATTTATTTGCGCGATCCTTACCGGGTTAACTTTGCATCCTGCTCAATGCCAATACAGTGAAGTAGGATGGGCGAATTATTACTCCGACTATTTCCAGGGCAGGCAAACGGCGTATGGGGAGCTATACGACCGGGTCCAGTTCACTTGTGCGCACCGCACGTTGGGGCAGGGTACCCTAATTCGGGTCACCCGCATGGATAATGGCCGGTCGGTAGTGGTGCGCGTCAATGACAAAGGGCCGTTCACCGAAGGGTTTGTAGTGAGTTTGTCGCTTGCCGGCGCTCTGGCCATAGGCCTCGACGAGGTTGGAAAGGCACGGGTACAAGTCGACATTGTTGGCTATTCCGCAACCAACCAACCCTATACGGGAGTCCAATCGCAGGCCCCGGCAGAATACAACACCTATACCTCCCGGTCAGCGAATACGCAGCCCAGGGAATATTCCACCGAGGTTCGAACCTCCACCGCCTACAACCCCGCCATGCCGACAAGCAAAGAGCTCCTGCCTAAAGCAGTATCCAGCAGCCCGTCGTATGTCGTGCCAAAAGAATACAGCGCCGTCCCTTCCAGACAGGCGGAGGCGCCTCAAAGCTATGAAATGACCTATAAATCGCCCCAAAGCTACGGGCCGGTTCCTCAGTCCACCCTGCGAGCAACCTCACCAACCTCTAACCCCTCGCCCCAACCCGTTGACTATTACAGCTACACGGATTCGCGTAATACCTGGACAGCTAAAGGCGTATCCCCCCAGAGTTATTCCGCTGCGGCCGCTCCAAGCGCTTCTCAGATCCGCTATGTCCAAAAGGGAAGCGGATTGTACGGCATCCAAATCGGATCTTACGGTAGCCGGGAGAATGCCGAACGCCAGGCGCAAGCGCTGCTCAACCAAGGAGTTCCTTACCTCTATATTATGCAGGCGGTTTCGGGAAATACCACAATCTACCGGCTGATCTCCGGCGGATTTGCAGAACTTTCCGAAGCGGAGGCCCACCTTCAGCAAATCCGGAGCCAGTACCTGGTCAATGGATTTATGATGCGGATGTAAAGGCCTGCTACTTCTTCAGGTATTTGTCCGGAATGGGGTTCTCCTTCGTTTCGGAATTCCACATAATATTCACAATCCAATACCGGCCATCCTTTTTCACCAGCTGGATGCTGTTGATTCCGCGGGCGAATACCTCCCCTTTTTCCTCCCTCCGGCTCTCATAGGCGCTGAAAACGTGCACCATATCGCCGTATTGTTCAGTTATCCGGCCGATTTCCTGCTCAAAAAATCCATTCTGCTCGAAGTTGGGAGCTGCATTGCGGACATAATCCTCTATCGTCATGGAAAGAAACCTGGGCTTGCCTTCCCTATCCAGGCCAATCGAATTCAACCGCGCCTCAGGCCGGAAGAGGTTCCGCATTTGGTTCCAATCCCGCCTGAACCCAGCAGGACCTGAAATCACCTGATACAGGCCCTTAACGATCCCGTCGACCGTAGTGTCGTCATAGGCCGGAACAACAGCCGATTGCCCAAAGCTCTGAAATCCAGCAAGAAATAAAAAAATAAAAAGAAATGTTTTCATGAATTATCGTTTTTTTATACAAAATAAAACTTTTTGTTTATTTTTGAATTCGTGGTCCATTGCTACTAAAACGCAAATCCCCTATCCAGCGTGTACCCGGATAATTAACGCTATTTTTTCATTCTCTAAAATCCAATGTCATGAGTAATGTAATCAATTGGTTTGAGATCCCGAGCGCCGATTTCGACCGTGCCAAGGCGTTTTACGCTGCTTTATTCCAGGTAGGCAGTCTCCACGAAATGGAATTCCCGAATCTAAAAATGGCCGTTCTCCCCATGGCCGACGAGGAGCCGGGCGTTGGCGGAGCGGTGGTTTACGCCCCCGACTTTTACCTGCCTTCCAATCAAGGCGCGTTGATCTACCTGAACGGCGATCCGGATCTAAGCGCCATGCTAGACCGCATAGAGGCAGCGGGCGGTCAGATCCTAACTCCCAAAACCCAGATCAGCGAAGATATTGGCTACATGGCGGTATTCCAGGATACGGAAGGCAACCGGGTCGCCCTGCACTCGCATTCCTGATCGATTTTCCGTAGGGGACTGTCTCAAAAGACCGTTCTTTGCTCCCGGCGTGAAAAAATATTTTCTTTTTTCAATTCTTTTAAAGAATTGAAAAAAGAAAATATTTTTTCGGCAGCCAGGGGTGAAAATGGCCTTTTGAGACAGCCCCTACGGATTCCGCGCATTGTTTCTTAACTTTCGCGAAAAATGCCTCCGCATCGCTATGTCCTCCTGAACTTGATCCGAAAACTCGACCAGCTCTTCGATGGGTTGCGGTTTCGAATGATCCGGGTGGCAGGGCGAACCAAACGGATCCAGGTCAAAATTGCTACCTACCGGGGATTTGGACGAGCCGACTGCTTTTTCCTCCAGGGCCGGGTGCTGATCCGAAAATCCATCCGCAACCGGCCATTCCAAACTGCCTGGCAACAACTCGTCGACTCCTACCACCGGCTCCATACGGATGAAATCCCGAGAGCCCGGCTGCGCATATTATTGGATGGCCGGGAGTTCGAAACGTACACCGACAAGGAAGGGTATTTCACGCTGTATCAGACTATTTCCCCTCCTCTGGAAACGTCGGCAGATCCCTGGAAATCGGTCAAAATCGAATTGATCGAAACGCCTTGGGGGCCGCTTACCAGCCTTGCGTCTACCAAAATTCTGATTCCTCCCTCCGACGCGCGTTTTGGGGTGATCACCGACCTCGACGATACCATTATCCACACTGGAGTCACCTCGCCCCTGAAATGGGAAGTGTTGTACAATACCTTGTTCAAAAGCGCGGCGCGAAGAAAGGTGTTTGAAGAAGTAGCCGCCTTCTTTCGGGCGATCAAAACGGGACCTGGCGGCAACGAATTCAACCCTATCTTTTACGTCTCCAATAGCCCGCGCAATTTCAATGATCTGGTAAAAAAATACCTCCGAATCCACAAACTTCCCAAGGGGCCGCTTTTGCTGAGGGATATCGGAATCCCCTATAAATTGCACACAAGAGACTATAGCCATAAAAAAGAAAGCATTCTTCGCATTCTGGAAACCTTCCCCGATCTCCCCTTTATCCTTGTTGGCGACAGCGGCGAAAAAGATCCCTATTTATACTATGAAATCGCCGAGCGTTTTCCCGGAAGAATCCTCGCTATCTTTATCCGCGATGTGCAGCACCTCCGGCGGCTGAAACGCCTTAAGCCGCTTCTGGAAAAAGCCCGCACGCCTGCCATCGAACTCTTTGAAACCTACCAACAAGCGGCGCTCCTCGCCTCCGGGCACAGTTTTTTAGACCTTGCTTACTTTCATCAATTGTGCATCGAAGGAAAATAGCCTCCCCATTTTTTTCAAAATAATTGCTGCAATACAATATATTTCACTTTAACAAAGTTTGGATATATATATCGAAGTCCAATTAATCTATACATGACGCACGTGATCCGGGAATTTCTCAACCCATTTCGGTCCGTATATGCTGACTTGGAGAAGGTTTGAAATCCGAACCCGCTCCAACGGTCAGTATAGCTTCCCAAAACCCAACCCCAGCCGTTTTCCCGAATCGCTTCCGGCCAAGTTACCCGGGTGCCCTTTTGCCGTCCAAAGGTAAAGCAAAAGGAAAACGAAGCCTAAACAGATCGTGATCCCTTAAACTGAATATATCATGAAATGGTTTGCCTACCCTATGGCGTGCCTGACGTTGACCAGTCTGGCCGCTCAAACGCCTGATTACAGCCGGTTTTACGACTGGTTTCACCGCCGCGCTCAGGCCGGCGCCCTCTATTCTGACCAGTCGGCCCTTCTGATTTTCAACGAAGGAACAAAAGTCATGGCACAGCCCAACTGGAAAAGCACGGTGCTGGCTCAGCTTCCGATGGCTTCCACCGTGACCAACCTGGCCTATCCCGAAGGGCTTATTCCGCAAGGCACGCGGAAAGGATACTCCGATATATGGCACAAAGTGAAAGGAAACGACCAATCCGGCAGGCCCTTTACGGGTTACGTTTGGGGAGGCGATATAGCCAAAGGTTGGAGAAAAGCCGATCTCAACGGAGACGGCGCTCTGGAAACGTTGGTATTAGGGCTTAGCCCCAACCCACGGACGGAAATGACCGATATCCGCGCTGAGCTCCGCGTGATAGAACATGGAAAACTCCTGGCGCGAAAGGAGATCAAAGGGCTTTGCCTGTTTAAAGATTGCGATACCAGTCCCTTGCTTCGGATTTTATCCGACCCAGCGCACCCGGAAGTGCGCTTTTTTGAGACGTCTACTCTATTTGAGGGCTGTGAAACGGGTATTGAGCGGGCGTTTTTCCTATGGGACGGCAGCGAGATCCAGCTTATTTACCATGCGGAGTTCCTTTCCAAAACCGTTTTTCAAAAAGGAAAAGCGGTCATAAAAGCCGAGGGAAGTGAATTTGCGCTGCGCACCTGCCGGTTTAGCCACATCAATGCCTCCTTCGAACCCGTTTGGATTTGGGAAGAGCAGCCCTTGCCGGTAGCCGCGCAGGGAGGACCTATTGCCAGGGCAAAGTAAGGACGATCTTGCCCTGATTCCGGTTGGCTTCCATGTATTCATGGGCTTGAACCGCTTCAGTCCAGGGAAACACCTTGCCAATAACGGGTTTAAGGCGCCCGTCGGCAAACCGGGGCCACGCAAACGCGTAAAGATCCCGGGCGAGTTGGCTTTTGTATTCCAAATTTCGATTGCGCAAGGTACTGCCCATAATAGTCAAGCGTTTGCGCAGCAATGGCGAAAGGTCGGGGTGATCCGGGCGGGCGCCCCCCATGAGAGCCAGGATGACGAGGCGTCCATCCATGCGCAACGCCTGCAGATTGCGTTGAAAATAGCTTCCCCCGATACAATCGACGATTACATCCGGCCACACCCCTTGCTCATAACCGCGCAAGGCTTCTACAAAATCCGCGGTCTGGTAATCGATGCACTGAAATGCTCCCAACTCCAGGCACAGGGTATGTTTAGCGGACGAAGCCGTGACCCAGACTTCGGCGCCCAATTCCCTGGCCAATTGGATAGCGGCCGTGCCCACTCCGCTGGCGCCGGCGTGGATCAGCACCCGCTCGCCGGGTTGGGTTTTCCCCAACCAAACCAAGGATTGCCATGCCGTGAGAAAGGCTTCGGGAATAGCGGCGCCCATCTCCCAGGTCCAGCCTTCGGGGAGGGGCAGCGCCAGTTCTTCGCGCAAAAGAGCGTACTCCGCATAGCCCCCCCCGCCGGCCAACCCACACACGGCTTGCCCTACCGTCCATTGAGTAACCTCAGGCCCAACAGCAACCACCTCGCCTGCCAACTCCAACCCCAACACTGGGCTTTCTCCCGGCAGGGCGGGATAATTCCCTTTGCGTTGCAGTAAATCGGCACGGTTCAACGCCGCTGCCCGAACCCGGATCAGCAGTTCTCCTTCTCCTGGAGACGGAACCGGAATTTCTCCCAGATACAATACTTCCGGAGGGCCCGGATGATCGAATAGAATGGCTTTCATAGCGGTGGGTTACGTAAAAAAAGACTGAAATGCTTAAAGCAAATCATATAAATGCCCCAGCTCCCGTTTCTTGGTCTCGAGGTAATTCCTGTTTTCTTCCCGGGCTGGTATCACAAGCGGTACCCTGGCAACCACCTCAATGCCAGAATGTTCAAATGCCTCGATCTTGTCGGGGTTGTTGGTGAGCAGGCGGATGCGCTCGACGTTCATATCTTTCAGCATTTCCACGGCGATATCGTATTGCCGGGCGTCCACTTCCAACCCCAGGTGAATATTGGCATCCACGGTATTGAGGCCAAGATCCTGAAGGTTATAGGCTTTAAGCTTATTGATAATCCCGATGCCGCGGCCTTCTTGCCGAAGATATAGCACCAGACCGCCTTCTCTGGCCGTCAGTTCGAGTGCCTGATGCAACTGTTCTCCGCAATCGCAGCGCTTGGACCCAAAAAGGTCGCCGGTAATGCACTCCGAATGGATTCGCGTCAGGACCGGCTGGGAAGGGTCAAAATGTTCGTGTACCAAAGCAAGATGCGGCATCCAATCCTCCTGATCGAGGGAGTAGGCTATCAGAATAAAGTTCCCCCAGGGCGTAGGGATCATGGCCTGCGCCTGGCGTTTGATGCGAATCATGGGTTGATTTTTCTTCATAGCAATGGCTCCCAGGGAAGCAGGAGGGAAGCGTAAGTAGGTCCACTTGCATAACAACCGGGAACCCCCTGAGTTTAATACGCGCAAAAATAAGGATTAGCCGGATACCTGCTTTTGAAATTATACGGAGGTTGGAGAAGATTGGAAAATCCCAAATCCTCGGCAGCGTCCGTATAGCCAGGAACTTCCTTTTATTAAGATTTAAGTTAAAATAGTGTAAAGTTTGGAAAACATAATATTAAATTTGCCGCTGCCGGAGCATAGCGCTTAATCAATC
Organism: Haliscomenobacter sp.; assembly: GCA_016707205.1. Lineage (GTDB taxonomy): Bacteria > Bacteroidota > Bacteroidia > Chitinophagales > Saprospiraceae > JADJPL01. The sequence continues at coordinate 38,537 of JADJHZ010000005.1, forward strand.
TTAGATCCCTATTCCGGCGCCTATTGAGCACCTGCAAACAAAAAACATAGGGCGATCAGCAGCTTATTAGGAGACGACGCGTTCTCTCCTTTCCTGTGGTATGGGCTTTTGCCGGATGCGCTTTCATTTTGCCCTCTACCTGTGAAACAGGCCCTTATTTATGGAGATTCATTCTTTTAACATAAAACCATTTCAACGATGAAAAGACTCTCACTAGTCCTTACATTTTTGCTTTTCAGCGTCGCCTCTCTGGTAGCGCAGCGGACCGTTACCGGCAAGGTAGTGGACGATCAAAACGAGCCGCTGATTGGCGCCTCGATCCTGATAAAAGGAACCAGCACGGGCACCGTGACGGACATCGACGGAAGCTACTCGATTGCGGTTCCGGCAGGAAGTAATGTGCTGATCTTCAGCTACACCGGGTATACTTCCAAAGAAATCGCCGTTGGCACTTCCAATGTAATGGACGTAACCCTCGAGCAGGAAAGCACCCTGCTGAGCGAAATCGTCGTTACGGGGTACTCAGAGGTAGAGCGCAAGAAATTGATCGCTTCGGTCTCCGTAGTAGATAATCGGGCCATCAACAACGTACCTATGCCCGATGTCAACCAGTTGCTCCAGGGCCGTGCCGCCGGAGTATTGTCTTCTGCTCCTTCCGGACAGCCGGGCGCTCAGCAAACCATCCGCATCCGGGGTACAGGGTCTATTAACGCAGGCCGCGGCCCGCTCTATGTCATCGACGGGATCATCGTGGAAACGGGTAACTTTACCCAAACGACCAACTCCAACGACGTGTTATCCAACCTCAACCCCAACGACATCGAAAACGTAACCATCCTCAAGGATGCGGCCGCTACCGCCCTTTATGGTTCCCGAGGTGGCAACGGGGTGGTTCTGATCAACACCAAACGAGGTAAAGCAGGCCGCTCCGTCATTACGGTGAAAGGCCAGTACGGAGTTACCCAACCCAACACCGGCAAGTTTGAACTGATGAATGCCGATGAGATCTGGAACTATGAGCGTAGAATGCTTGCCAACTCCGGCCGCACTCCGGAGCAGATAGAGGCCGCCCGCCCCGTCTCGCTGCTCAACAATACCTTTGACTGGGTGGATGCCGCTTTCCGCACCGGCAACACGTACAACCTGGAAGCTCAGGCCAGTGGGGGTAACGAAAAAACCCGCTTCTTCGCTTCCGCAGGTTACTTCAAGCAGGATGGTATTTTGATCGAATCCGATTTCAGCCGTTTGTCCCTGCGCACCAACATCGACCACCGCGCAACCGACAAGCTGGATTTTCAGGTCAACCTGAACGGATCGTATACCGACAACCTCAACGCCGTAGCCGGTAACCGCTTTGCTTCGCCTTTGCTTGGCGCCTTTGTTAATACCCCGCTCCAGCCAGCTACCAATCCCGCTACCGGGAAGTTATACACTGGACAAGAAACGGCATGGACCATCTTTTCCCGCGACAACTTCCTGTACTCGCAGCCGCTTAACCCGGTAATCAACCGCAACTTCCGGTTGCTGTCCAAAGCGGCGATGAACTACAACGTCTTTAAGGGCCTCCGCTTCTCCCAAACGGCAGCCATCGACTATATAGCCGTCACGGATTACAACTATTACGATCCCACCACTAACGACGGAGTGGACACCAACGGAGAAGTGGATGACGGCTATAGCGAAAACCGCACCTTGACTTCTCAGTCCTCCTTGAAATACATCAAGCAGATTGGCGAAAACCACGAAATCGATGCCCTTGGGGTTTTTGAATATCAGAAAGTAGATTCAAGAAGCTTTTTTGCTTCCGGTACCGGACTAGCTTCCGGAAAGCTGAAAACGCTCAGCTCAACGGCTAAACCGCAATCCGTAAGCGGGAGCAACTCGGAGTACGCTTTCGTTTCCCTGCTGGGTCAATTGAACTACAGTTTCATGAGCAAATACCTGCTCACGGCCAACGTTCGCCGCGACGGATCCTCCCGTTTTGGCGCCAACAACCGCTACGCTACCTTCTACTCGGTGGGCGGTTCCTGGATCCTTTCCGAAGAAGGGTTCCTGAGCAATCTCAGCGTTCTGAGCAACCTCCGTCTGCGGGCAAGCTATGGAACCACCGGTAACGCCGCCATCGGGAACTTCGCCTCACTGCAACTCTACGGATTTGGCGCGTCGTACGACGACCTGCCGGGCAGCTCGCCCTCCCAAATCGGAAACCCCGACCTTACCTGGGAAATCACCAAATCCCTCAACCTGGGCCTGGATTTTGGTTTGTTCCAAAACCGCATCTCGGGTACGTTGGAATACTACCGCCGGGAAGGCAAGGATCTGCTCCTGGCAGTGCCTGTTTCCTCCACCAGTGGTTTCACTACCGCTACCCGCAACATCGGCCGGATCGAGAACAAAGGGGTCGAGCTGACGCTGAATTATTCTCCGTTCCGCTCTTCCAGCCCCAGCGGGGTTAACTGGGACATCGAACTCAACTTTACCGCCAACAACAATAAGGTGCTGGAACTTCCGAATGGAGAAGACATCCTCAACGGCAGCCAGGTATACCGCGAAGGGCTTCCGATCCGCTCCTGGTACATGCGCGAATGGGCAGGCGTTGATCCGGCAAACGGACAACCGCTCTGGCGCCTCAACGACGAAGGCGGAACGACCAATACCCTGGCAAGCGCTCCCCGCTACATCGTAGGGAATGCTGAACCAGATTTCATTGCTGGTCTGAACAATACGTTCACCTTTAAAAACATCTCCCTTTCTGCATTTATTTACTCGGTTCAGGGTAATGAAGTGTACAACGGTTCCCGCCCATTCGTAGAAAGCGACGGGCAGCGCTATGGGCAGTTCAATCACATCGTGCAGGCCGCTGATGCATGGGAAAAACCTGGCGATATTGCTACCCGTCCACAGCCTCGCGTGGGGGGCAACCGTTCTTCCAACGGCACCTCTTCGCGTTTTCTGGAAGACGGCTCTTTCATCCGCCTGCGCAACGTAACGCTTGCATACTCCCTGCCGCGTTCCATCGTCGACAAGGCTCGCCTGGCCGGTATCACGGCATACATCCAGGGACAGAACCTGATCACGATCACCGATTACAGCGGCTTCGACCCTGAAATGAGCGAATCCGGAGACGAATTCTTCCGCTATCCGGTGGGCAAAACCCTGACGTTCGGTTTGGACATTTCTTTCTAAAAAAAATTATAATCGACTAGCAATGAAACAATTTAAATTTGCATATATCCTTTTCACCCTGGCTTTGGTGAGTCTTTCCTGTGAAGATAAGCTCGACCAGATCCAGCCGCAGCAGTCGCTTTCCGATGTGGAGGCGCTGAGCGACCTGACCGGTCTGACCGCAGCTATCAATGGCGCCTACGACGGGCTCCAGAACCTGTCCCATTACGGACGGAACTTCCAGGTAAACGCGGAAATAGAAGCCAACCTCGTGTATTTGTCGATCAGTAACTCCAACCGGTTTGTTCAGGAGTATACCTACCAGTGGACTGCCGACCTGGGTACCCAGACGGGGATCTGGAATGCCATCTACGCTACTATTCTGCGCGCGAATAACATTATCAACAGCGCAGATAATATTGACGCCGCGACGGCAGACAAAAACCAACTCAAAGGCGAAGCGCTCTGCGTTCGCGCATTGTGCCATTTCGACCTGGTGCGGTCATTTGCCAAGCCATATACCCAGAGTAACCCAACCTCCGATCTCGGCGTTCCGATTATTCTGGAATCCAAGATCGATGAGCCTGCGCGAAATACCATCGCCCAGGTGTACGACCAGGTCATTGCCGACCTGACTACCGCAAAAGGCCTGATGGCAGATAAAAGCATTTATCGTTTCTCCCCAAATGCAGCAGAAGCCTTATTGGCCCGGGTATATCTCTACAAGGGGGATTTTGCCAAAGCAGAAGCATCTGCAAGTGCTGTCATTTCCGCCACTAAATACTCTCTGACCAGCGATATCGTAAAAGCGTTCGCAGCCCCTGGCTCCTCGGAAGAAATCTTCACCTTGAAGGTCACTGCCGCTGAAAACCGTGGCGCAGATAACCTTGGGCAGATCTATAATCCGCAAGGATATGGGGATATCCGGGTGTCTAATGACCTCATCAGCCTTTACGAAGACGCCGACCAGAGGAAAGCATTCATCTACAAGCACACCAACAACCAATTTTACCAGAGTAAATACGCAGCACAGGATGCTATACCGGGCTTGCATAGTCCGAAAATCCTTCGCCTTGCCGAAATGTACCTGATCCGTGCGGAAGCCCGTGCACGCCAAAACAAGTTTGCCGACGCCATCGCCGATTTAAACACGATCCGCGCCAAGCGCGCCGCTTCTGCTTTGAGCGGTATTGCCGATGCCAACGTGCTGAAAACGGTTTGGGATGAGCGCAAGCGGGAGTTGTCCTTTGAAGGCCATACCAAGTTCGACCTGAACCGCAATGGACTGGATATGGTGCGTACGCAATGCAATACGGGGCTTGAATTGGACGCGCCTTGTACGGTGGCCATCTCCAGCCACCTTCGCGTATATCCTATCCCTCAACGGGAGATAGATGTAAACCAGAATATGGTGCAAAATCCGGGATACGCGAAATAATTGATTAGAAATAATCTTTTTTGAAGAAGAGTGGATCCGTTGCACAACGGTCCACTCTTCTTTTTTAATAGACTTGTTGCGACGGGATCATCGCGGGTTTAAAATGGCTCTTTTCCGCCCACACTGCGCCTTTTTTCGGTCACTTAGCTCGGCTATGCTCCCTCAAAAAGCCTTCGTGTGGACAGAAAATAGCTCATTTTTCCCACCACGCTGACCCGTCGCAACAAGTCTAATACCTTCTCAGCTTAAACGTATACACCCCAGCCCGGTCGTTGACCCTCAGGTTGAGCTTCTCATACGTCAGCAGGGTCACTTCGCCGTTCCAGGAAAACGCTACCCGGCCGTCCCGGTCATAGAAGTAGAGATCGAGGAAAAATTCCACATCGTCCCCCTCGTCGTAATAGTCGCGCTCGAGGAACAGTTCCCATTCTCCTTCGTAGAAATTGCGGGAGGAATAATCGTCGTAGACCGCGGTGTAATCCCGGAAGAACTCGATCCGGTCGCCCCGGAACTCGCGGGTTACTTCCTCGCGGAACAGGTCGCCGTTTTCACGAAAATAGGCTTCCTCGATCATCCACTCCCCTGTCAGGCGATCCTCTTTGTTTTCGAGGCGCCATCCGTCGGTACAGGAACTCAGGCCCAGAAAGCCAAGGATAAAGAGAAAAAAGAGATTGCGGGTTTTCATAGCTAAAGGTTAAGGGTGAATAGAAGGGACAAGCCTCTGGTGGCAGTGCCTGTCTTGAATTAAAGATAGAGGCAACCTCATTGTTCCCCTATTCCCTTAACACATTTTAGCAGAAGATTAACGCTCGTTAATTTAGACGTTGGAGGTTAGAGGTTAGACGTTAGAGGGATTCTAACGTCTAACTTCTGAAGTCTAACGTCTAATCAATATCCGTCGGTTTTTCCGGTGGGTGGATCCATTTCCACATCCCCGGCGCCGGCCACGCGGAATTCCACGCGGCGGTTCATATAACTGGCATTGGTTGGAACGAGGCTTTCATTGGAGCCTTTCCACTGGAGGACAAAGCGGCCGCGGCCGATATTTTGAACGCTGACCAGGTGGTCAATGACTGCCTTTGCGCGGCCATAAGAAAGCTGATTATTGTAGGCTTCCGCCCCGGTAGCATCGGCATACCCGGTAACGACGAGGCGCATATTCGGGCTTGACCGGAGCGTACGGGCAATACTTGCCAGGTTGCCGTAGTCGGAGTATTTGACCGAGTAGCTGTCGGTGCCGAAGTGGATCATCGGCAGGAACCATTCTGCTGCGGTGCTGCGGATATCATTTAAAGTCCCATTGGATTGCAGGGCTTCGTCGATAAGTTCTTTAACGCGCTCTTCCGTCACCCCGCCACGGGAGGTCGGGTTCACGACTACCCCTTCGCTGTTGACCCGCTCGTTTTCCGCAGGAGTATAGAACGGTTCACGGTCGAGGTAATCCGGAACGCCGTCGCGGTCGGAATCCAGGGTACGGCCTTTAGTATCGACCATTGCCCCGGCAGGCGTGCTAAGCTCTTGGTCCAGGGCATCGATCACGCCATCCTGGTCTGCGTCTTCCAGGGACACTTCGGGGCGGTTTTTAAGCGCTTCGATGTCGTTCATGACCGTCTCCAGTGGGTTGATCCAGTAAAGCGGTTCGCTTTGCGTAGCCGGGTTACCCAGGTTGAAGTTGATGGTCAGGTTGGTGAAGGAAAGGATATCGCGAAAGATGGACTTTTCCTGGGTTTGCCCTTTGTCAAAGAGGATACCATCCAATTGATCCGCGCTGCTTCCGAAGGTGGTGAACGCCTGTTGTTCGATCCCAATATTAATCCGGTTGTTTGCCCGCACCGTCAACCCTGCGCCCAAGGCGAGATGTGGCGTCAACCCGCTTTTAAAGGTTCCTTTCCGAACCGACTCGCTCTGAAATTCGACATTATAGGAATTTCCGCCCCCGCCAACCATCACGTATAAGTTGGTGGAGCGAACCGGTTTATTCCAATGGAGGCTGTTCAGGGAGAGGACTCCAAAAATAGTGCCAGATTTCCAATCCGTCTCGAATTCGCGGTCCAGCACTTGCTGGGCAGTTGTTTCATCCGCTCCTTTCAGTTTGGCCAGGAGGAAATCGCCCCGGAGCGAGAAAATATAATCCAGGGCCTTGCGCACGTGGATGCCGATTCCGTAGGAAGGAAGCGGTTTCACATCGCCCCCAAGCATAGACAAACCGCCGTTGATCCCGACTTCGAACATATTTTTTGGAGTTGGCGCACTGGAAGCCGCCTGTTTGGTCTTTTCTTTGGCGGGTTTTTCTTCGGGAGGCGTCCCTTGGGCAGAAAGAGAAGTTAAGCCTGCAAACAGGCAAAAGAGGCTTAGCAGCAGGAATCGTTTTGTCATAGTTTTGGTATTATGAGTGAACATGATGGGATTATTTTATAGACGTTGGAGGTTGGATGAAAATACAAGTTTAAAGAACCTTTGCCAACCCTTTTACTCTAAGGTCTGAGGTCTAAAGTCGGACGTCCAAAGTCAAAGATAAATCAAAAAAGCAGGTTGGCAAACAAACTCTGCCTACGCGCCCGTTCAAATTTTACATTTTCTTCTTATTTATACTAAAAAAACAAAAAAAGTCACCTTTTTCGTGCCTCTAGCCCCCGATTTTCTGATTTTCTTTTCCTTTAGGAAGTACAATAGAAAAAGGAAAAGGTAATTTGCGGATCAAATACGCGCAGGAAAACCAGTCCCCTAAGCGCGAACAACCAAGACAGTATGTTGGAAAATTGGCTAAGTCCTGTCCCCTTGGGCGATATCGTGGAGGAACCGCTTGCTACCTGGCATTTGGGAAGCCATCTTCGCATTTACACCGAGGCGGGATTGCCCAGCCTAAAAGGCGTCCGCATCGCGCTGGTGGGTATTGGGGAAAAGGATGCCAATGCGGCGCGAACGGCCCTGTATAGCCTGAGTTACCCATTCGAAGGGCTAAAAATTGCCGATCTGGGGAATATTCGCAAGAACAATTTATCCTTTATCATCCCGGCACTGGCGGAATTGATGGAAGCCCGGATTTTGCCCGTGCTCATCGGGAATGACCCGTATTTCGGGCTCTCGCTCTACAAAGCAGCCCAGCAGGTATTGAAACACATCAGCCTGGTGGTCGCAGATGAGCGTATCCGCTTCAGGCCCCAGGCCAAAGAGGCCCGGGATCATCTGCTGAATGAACTCATCCTGAACGAAGAATCCCAATTATTTCATCTTGGGGTAATTGGTTATCAAACCCACTATACCCCTCCGGAAGTGCTTCGGGAAATGGAGCGGCGCAATTTTGATATCGTCCGGCTTGGCTTTGCGAAAACCAATTTTTCCGAAGTCGAGCCCATTGTCCGAGATGGGGACTTGTGCTTTGTCAACCTTTCTGTGCTGAAAGAAGCCGATGCGCCGGGGCAAAGCTCCCCTTCTCCCAGCGGATTTATCCTGGAAGAAGCCTGCCAGGTTTGCCGCTATGCCGGGATGAGCGACAAACTCAAGGCCTTTGGCCTTTTCGGCTTCCGCTCGTCGATGGACCGGAAAACGCAAACCGCCCAGGCTGTTGCCCAAATGATCTGGTATTTTCTGGATGGGTTTCACCATCGGAAAGGCGATTTCCCGGCTTCCGTGGAAGGACTGGTTGAGTATGTTGTCGATTTAAAGCAACTTGACTATCAGCTCACGTTTTGGAAAAGCCAAAAAACAGGCCGGTGGTGGATACAGGTGCCGGTAAAAACGGCGCGCAAACACCAGCGGCACCGGCTGATCCCTTGTTCTTACAACGACTACAAACAAGCCTGCCAGGACGAATTGCCGGAACGGCTGATTGCTGCGTTTAAACGGTTTATTTGATCCCGGCGTTACTCCGCATCCAGGAGTTTTTCCAATTGCATTCCCCTGGAACCTTTAATCAGGAAATGCGTATTTTCCCAGGGTTGCGCCTGGAACCATGATCTCAGCGCCCGTACATCCGGGTAAAAAGGGATTTTCCGGGCCATAGCGAACGGTTCGAATTCCTTTCCTACCAAAATGACCTGGTCAAAGGCCAATTCCTTCGCCAGGGCTCCGATCCGGGCATGCTCTGCCGGCGCTTCCTCCCCTAATTCAAACATCGCCCCAAGAATCGCTACTTTTTGCTCCCCTTCCATAGAAGCAAAATTCCGGAGCGCTCCTTCCATACTCGTCGGGTTGGCATTATAGGCATCCAACAGAATGGTATTGCTGTTCCATGGAATGATTTGAGACCGGTTCATTTGCGGAACGTACCCCTCAATAGCTGCTTTGATTTTTTGGGAAGGCGCCTTAAAGTACCTGCCAAGGGCAATGGCGGTCATGAGATTGCCCAGGTTGTACCTGCCGATCAGCCGGGATTGGACTTCGATAATCCGGCCTGTTTCGTCCAGGAAAGCCACCTTAAGAAAAGGTTGAGTAGAAAGCAGTTTGATCTCGATGGGGCGGTTTTCCTGCGAAGGGGTTTCGCTCAGCCCATAGAAAATGCGTTTGGTCACTTTGGAGGATAGTTCGGATAAAAAAGATTCCTCCTGGTTGACAAATGCCGTACCTTTCCGTTCCGCCAGGTAGCGATACAACTCCGATTTCCCTTTTTTCACTCCCTCCACTCCCCCAAACCCTTCGAGATGGGCTTTTCCGATATTGGTAATCAGCCCGTGGGTGGGTTCTGCAATCCGGCAGAGAGCGGCAATCTCTCCCTGGGCATTCGCCCCCATTTCGACGACCGCCACCTCGGTGTCCTCGCCCATTGCCAGGAGAGTCAGGCAAACGCCAATATGATTGTTCAGATTGCCCTGGGTGAAATGTGTGACGTAGTGGGAGGCCAAAACGGAACCTACCAACTCTTTAGTCGTGGTTTTTCCATTGCTCCCGGTAATGCCGATCACCGGGATGTGAAATTGCCGCCGGTGATGCCTGGCCAGGTGCTGAAGGGAAACAAGCGCGTCTTCCACTAAAATAAAGGGTTGGCCGGGAACGACAACCGATGGGTCGTCCACTACCGCATAAGCAGCCCCTTCATTAAGAGCTGCAGCTGCAAAGCGGTTCCCGTCAAACCGGTCGCCGCGGAGGGCGAAGAAAATGGCGCCGGGGACAACCTTTCGGGAATCGGTACATACGCTCCCGCTTTGCTGGAACAACTCGTAAAGTTCATTCACATCCATGATCAGATAAGATGGATTAGGTGCATGGAAAAAACAACGGAAAGATAAGCACGCATCCGGAAGCAAGGAAAATTCAGAACAGAAAAAAAGAAGGGGGCTGCCATGGTTGGCAGCCCCCTTCTTTTTTTCCCGTCAAGGAGAACCGGCTACTTAAACCGGCGATCGGTGCGCTTGGATTTGGTTTTGAACGCGTTGCCGCTGGGGATTTCATTCCCGGTGGGGCTTCCCAGGCGGGTCATGGCACAACGGAAACCAATCGTTCGGTCGGCCTCGTCTTCATTCTTGAAGCGGCGGGCGCCGGGAGAGAGCCAGTAAGCCCGGTCAGCCCAGGAGCCGCCTTTAAAGACGCGGGACTTGTCCGTGATCAAGGTATGGGTGGTATCGTAGGTAACCTCCGATTCGGGGTCGCCATCCTGGAAGTTATATACTTCGCCTCGGCGGATGTTGTCGCGGGTAACGAGTTCGTCCTGAGTCAAATGGCGATACCGGAGATGGCCAAGGCTGTCTTTTTCAACCGGCACCCCATCCTGATCGGTTTCCACCCGCTTATATCCATTGCCCCGGTAGGGGTTCAGGTCGTGGTTGTCGGCATCGCGCAGCGTCATCGAAGTGAGGGGGCGGTAAATATCCAGTACCCACTCGGCAACGTTGCCGGCCATGTTGTAGAGGCCAAAATCGTTGGGAAGGAAGGAACGCACCTCGCTCGGGATATGCGCATTATCGTTCAGTTTGCCTGCGATCCCCATATAGTCCCCTTTTCCTTTTTTGAAGTTGGCGAGGATGGCGCCCTGGTTTTTATCCCGGACCTGATAACGGACGGAGTTGCCGTTCCATGGGTAATTCCTGCGGTCGGTATAGAGCTCGTCCTGATCGGCCGATTGGTTGCCGCGGAGCGCCAGAGCGGCATATTCCCATTCCGCTTCGGTGGGCAGGCGGTAATCCGGAAGGAGGATACCGTCTTCGAAGCGGACATTGCGCTCTTCCCCGGTGCGGTAATCTTTCAGGTTGCGGCGCACGTTGGCTTCGTACTGACCGGCCAGGTAGGCATCGGTGGCGAAGTTGCTCTCGTCTTTCTGGTCGGGATTGGAGTTAAGGATACCGCGTTGAATAAGCAGCATTTCATTAACCCGGTCGGTCCGCCACTGTGCGTATTGGTTTGCTTGCACCCAATTAACACCAACCACGGGGTAGTTGTCGTAAGAAGGAAAGCGGAAATAAGTTTGAACGAACGGATCGTTGTAAGCCAGTTCTTCCAGCCAAACCAGGGTGTCGGGCAAGGCGTCGCGAACGACTTCCGGATAACTTTCCCGGAAAACCCGCTCCAGCCAATACACGTATTCGCGGTAATCGAGGTTGGAGATTTCCGTTTCATCCATGTAGAAGGAGGAAACGGTAACACGCCGAGGCACGTTGTTCCATTCGTACATGACGTCGTCCTGGGTTTGCCCCATGGTGAAGGTACCTCCTTCAATCAGGACGAGGTTGGGGCCGTTGATTTGGCCTTCGTAGTCTTGCTTTTCAAATCCACCCCATTTTTTGTCGTTGTACATCCAACCGGTGGTGGAAGAGCTTTCCTTGCTTTTGCAAGAAGTTAACAGCGCAGCTGCTAGGAAGATATAAGCGCCAAACTTCAAAAGCTTTTTCATCAGTGTCTGACTGTTTTTAAATTAGAAATGACCAAGTTATTCCGGGCCAGGCAAGCTCCCCCGTATGATTTGGTATTGCCGGCTATTTATCCCTGGAGATCAACTATTGGGCAAAACGCAACGCCTGCAAAAATAGTATTCTCCAAGTGTTAATAAATACGATCCTGTTTTTTTTATCCGTCGGGAGCGCTTTCCTCCCATTCTTCACTTTCTGTCTTAACGAAACATATTGAAGCAATTATTGTAGCGGGAGGCTTTTTTACGCCGTTGGAAGGCACGGCTCTCGGCGAAGTTGATGGTCAGGGACACTTCGTGGGTTCCTCCTGTACGAATGGGGCCCAAAGAGGACATGGTCATGTCGTAGCTATAACCAAACCGCAATGGTCCTTCCCGAACTCCTACCAGCCCAATGAGCGCGTCCGGATTTCCTCCGCTATGCCGGTACCAAAGCCCTCCAAAGAACAAATTGTACCCCAGGTATGCGCCTGCATTGATCTGGGTGAAGTCCGCCTGCCGGATCAGCAGAAGGTTCGGGGATATAAACGCCGGGTATTTCAGGTTATTGCCCTGAGCAAACCCAATTTCCCAGCCTGCATGAAAGGAAAGGCGCATTGGCCGGCCGACCCGCAAATTGTCGTTTGCTTCCAGGAGGCTTTCGTCCGGCCGGTTTAGATGCCGCACAGATACGCCGGCGTATACCGACTGGCTGTGAAACAACAGGCCCGTTCCAAAATCCACTGCATGGTTGCGCAGGCCCGAGGGGCGGTTCTCTTCGCTTGGCGTCGCGGGGGAACCCGGGCCGCCATACCCCTCGATGGGATCCACCTGATCGCCAAACACCAGCTTGTCCCAGTCTACCCGGGATTGCAACACGCCGCCTTCCACCCCGAATTTCAAAAAATAGGAATCGGAGATTTGCAGGTGGTAACTATAGACGACGTTGAAGGCGAAGGTCCGGTATATACCGTTCCCTGCGTCATCGGCAAGTGCAGACACCCCAAATCCGCTTTGTAAAAAAGGAAGCGGCTGTTCAAAGCTCAGCGCATAGGTTCGGTACGCATTAGGCCATGCCGGCCATTGGTTCCGGTAATTCAACGTAATCCGGGGCGCTTCGGCCACGCCGGCAAACGCCGGATTGAGCTGCAGCGGCGCTGCGTAAAACTGGCTAAAAACCGGATCCTGACCCCAGGCCTTGATCAAAACCCAAACCAATAGCACGTATGCTAGGACCAGCTTTCTCCCCATTGAACTCCCTTTTTAATTATTTTTATTCGCCAAAATGTCGCCTCCAAATCATGCCGGCTACAATGCCTGCTTAAGCCTTAACGTTTTAGGCTGGGATTCGTTTATCTTGTGTCCGCCCCGTTTCGGTGTCCGATCATGGCAAAACAGGTTCGGAAACCTGCCAGGTTTCTTCTGCCCTGGCCTGAAACGACCCCGGTTTATTATACGCCAAACGATTGAAAGGTATGAAGAATTTTAATTCAACTCTGATCCTCCTTTTTTTATTCCGTCTTGCATCCGCCAATTCCCCGATTGTCCTGGCCGATTCTCTGATTTGGGATAAGGAACCCCGCTTGATCCCAACGGGCGGAGAAGCTTACCAACTCTGGCTTTTCCAGGGCGCGGTGCTGGATGAAACCTCCCCCTTCCAGGCCCTGGTGGTCAAAACGTTTCCGCTTCCAGGGCCCGGAGTTCTGAATATCCGGATCATCGCCCTGGATCAGGAATCGTTTCCAAAAAAAATGGCGCCGGGCGATGACGTACTCGGAGAAACCCTCCAATTTCAAACGGCGGTGGAAAAGGAGCGGGGGCAGTATTGGGGGAAAGTTCAATTTGTCCCTTTGCTACGCCAGGGAAACGCGTTCCAGCGCATTACGCGTTACCGTTTGGAAGCCGAATGGGTAAGCCAGCCGAAAATCGCTTCGCGCTCGGCCGAATTTGCCGAAGCCTCCCAACTTCGCGACGGAATACTTTATAAAATTGCCGTCCAGCAAGAGGGTATGCATAAAATAACCTATGAATTCCTGAAGAACGAACTGAAGGTGGATATCGACCGGATCGATCCCAGGCAAATTAAATTACTCGGCAATCGGGCAGGCATGCTTCCCGAACTGCTTTCCGAACCCAAACCCGACGACCTGCAGGAGATGCCGGTGTTCCTTTCCGGCGAAGCCGATGGGAAGTTCGATGGCGTGGATTTCCTTCTTTTTTACGCCGAAGGGCCGAACCGTTGGACCTATAACGGAACCACCCGGAGATTCACCCAAACCAAAAACGTCTATTCTCAGCAGCAATTTTATTTCCTCAAGATCAGTTCGGGGCAGGGTAAACGCATCGAAGAGCAAAACTCCCTTAACACTGCCGCCTACACGTCCACCTCTTTTGACGATTACGACCGACTGGAGGAAGACAAGGTCAACCTCCAGCACGAATGGCCCAAATCCAGGGGGTCGGGCAAACGGTGGTTCGGCGACCGCATGAAAAACGTGCGGGAATACAAGTATGGCAGCTATTTCAAGTTTCCGAATCTCATTCCGGAAAGCCCAGCCTACGTTAAATCGGAAATGGCCTTGCGCGCGCTTCAAAACTCCCGGTTTTCCCTGCTGCTTAATGGTACTTCGCTTACCTCAAGCCTGGCCGACCGGGTGGTGGAACTCGAAGGCGAGTTTGACAACATCCGCGACTATGCCAAAAACGCGCTCCTGAATGGAACCGTCAACCTGGCCTCCGACAATGTAGAAGCGATCATCCGTTACCCCAACCCGGGGGGTGCGAATGACGGCAGCGAAGGCTGGGTAGATTATATTGAGTTGCAGGTAAGGCGCAAGCTGATTTTCACCGGCGACCAAATGGCCTTCCGGGACATCCAGACGACTACCTATTCCACTTCTACCTTTGAAGTTTCCGGCGCCGGAACGGATGTCGTTGTATGGGAAATCACCGACCCGCTTAACCCAAGGCTCCAAAAAACCGAACGTGCCGGAAACCTCCTCCGCTTTGGCGCCTCTACCGAGATTCTCCGGCAGTTTATCGCCTTTTCACCGGCCCGGCCCTTGCTGAGCCCCAAGGCGGTTGGAAAGATAGACAACCAAAATTTGCACGGATTTACCCGGGTGGACATGATCCTCTTGTACCCTTCCGAGCTAAAAGAAGAGGCGGCCCTGCTTGCCGAACACCGCAGAAAAGAAAGCGGCCTAACCGTCGAAATGGTAGACATCGGGCAGGTATACAACGAATTCTCCTCTGGAAAAAAAGACCCTTCGGCCATTCGCAATTTTGCCCGAATGCTTTTCTTGCGCGATCCGGCATTCCGCTACCTGCTGCTTTTTGGCGACGGCTCCTTTGATCCCAGAGACGTGTATGGGTATGGAAATGATTTCATCCCTACCTTCCAGAATGAGTCGTTCAACCCGCTATTCGCTTTTCCAACCGACGACTATTACGCGCTCCTGGACCTCCCCTCTACTACCGACCCCCTGTCGGGCAGGCTTCAGATAGCCGTGGGGCGGCTTACTGTCAACACCAAAGAAGAAGCGGCCCAGGTGGTTCAAAAGATCATTCACTACGATACTTCCCCGGCTACGTTCTCCGATTGGCGCAACCGGGCCCTGTTTGTCGGCGACGACGAAGACGGCATGCAGCACACCCAGGATGCCGACCTGATTGCCAACGACCTGCAGGGACGGTTTCCGGCGATCAACATCGACAAAACCTACCTGGACGCCTACGCCCAAACGTCGACCACCGGCGGAAACCGAATACCTGCCGTGACCGAATCCATCAACGAAGCCATCTATAAAGGCGCCTTGATCGTGACCTACCTTGGCCATGGAGGACCCTTTGGTTGGGCTCAGGAGCGCATCCTCAACATTCCGGATATTATCAACTGGAAAAACTACGACCAGCAGGCTTTATTTCTCACGGCTACCTGCTCGTTTACCAACTACGACGACCCCACGTTTACTTCCGCCGGGGAGGAGGCCCTTCTTAACGCCAAAGGAGGAGCGATGGCGCTGATGACCACTGTCCGCGCGGTTTTTGCCAATCAGAATGCCACCCTGACCCAAAAGTCGCTCGAGTTTTTGTTCAAAAAACAAAACGGCGCCTACCCTACCCTCGGAGAAGCTATGCAACTGGCCAAAAACAGCTCCTCCAGCATAGGGATTACGACCAATTCCCGGAAATTTGCCTTGATCGGCGATCCGGCCATGCGCCTGGCAATCCCGGAGTTTCGGGTTGCGACCACCGCGATCAATGGAAAACCTATTGGCGCCGGACAAAACGATACGCTCCGGGCGCTCCAGCAAGTGACCATACAAGGCCTGGTCACCGACCTGAACGGCAACCTGTTGGAAGATTTCAACGGAGTGCTTTATCCCAGCGTTTTCGATAAAGCCATCCAAACTAAAACCCTCGGCCAGGACGACGGAAGTTACCCCTATCCCTACACCTTGCAAAAAAACGTTCTGTTCCGGGGGCGGTCCAGCATCCAAAAAGGGCGGTTTACCTTCACTTTTGTGGTGCCTAAGGACATCAGCTATGCCTTCGGCGCGGGAAAACTCAGTTATTATGCAGCAGATCATACGCGCCTGATAGATGCTTCCGGAGAATACGCCGGCGTCGTTATCGGAGGCAATGCCCCTTCGCAGATTAGCGACAACCAGGGTCCTCGCGTAGAGGTATATATGAACAATACCGATTTTGTTTCTGGCGGAACGACCGAAGCCGACCCACTGCTGATCGTTGTTCTCAACGATGATAACGGAATCAACGTAGCAGGCAATAGCATTGGCCACGATCTGGAGGCCACTTTGGACGAGAATACCCAAAACACGCTCGTGCTGAATGATTTCTTCAGCACGGCCCTCGACGATTACCGCAAGGGGGAAGTTCGCTATCCCCTGAAAGATATTCCGGAGGGCGTGCACCGGATCAAGGTCAAAGCCTGGGATATTGCCAACAATCCCGCCGAAGGATTTACGGAATTTGTGGTTGCCGGAGATGCTGGCATTGCCCTTCAGCACGTGCTCAACTACCCCAACCCATTCACTGATCACACCTGTTTCCAGTTTGACCACAATTACGCCAACCAGGAAATCGACGTGCTGATCCGGGTTTTTACCGTTTCCGGCCGGCTCGTCAAAACCATTGAGCAGACCCTGTTTTCCGACGGCGCTTTGCGCAGGGACGATTGCATTACCTGGGACGGGCGGGACGATTACGGCGATGTCCTGGCGCGGGGGGTGTATTTGTACAAAGTCCAAATCAGGGCCACTTTGCCCGGGGCGCAACAGATCCGGGGAGAAAGCAAATTTGAAAAATTGGTGCTCCTAAAATAAGAATACGGTTTTTGCGTAAAAGAGAAAGGTTGGCATGAAAAATGCACGATCCATCCTAATGATGGATTTAACCTCATTCCTGAGTATATTTGCAAACCTTTTAATTCATCAAGTTACTATCTCATGAAGAACGTACTACTCCAGACGGTAATGATCCTGGCAGCCGGGCTGGTTGCCATTCCAGCTATTGGTCAATGTACCCTGGGAAAAGATGGGAAATACTACAACCTGGACGGAACCCCTTGTACGAACACCGTCGTTTCGGCAGTTCCTTTTCTCCGCATTGTTTCGGATGCCCGTTCCGGCGCTATGGGCGATGCCGGCATTGCCATCTCTCCCGACGGTAACGCCATGCACTTCAACCCGTCCAAACTGGTATTCGCCGACGATCAAATCGGGGTTTCCGCAACCTACACGCCGTGGTTGCGTGCGCTTGGGCTCAACGACGTGTACCTGGCTTACCTGACCGGTTTTTACAAAATCGACGAATTTCAGACGCTGGGCATGGGCCTGCGCTATTTTTCTCTGGGCAGTATTCAGTTCACCGACCCCAACGGGCAGCCTCTGAATACCGGCAGGCCCAACGAATTTGAAATTGCCGCCGCTTATGCCCGAAAACTAGCCGATAATTTTTCCGCTGCGGTGTCTGCCAAGTTTATTTACTCCAACCTGGCCGCAGGGCAAATCGTCAACGGGGAAACCATTGAGCCTGGGATTGCAGGAGCGGCGGATTTTTCGCTGACCTACAAAGCTCCCATTCAAACGCGCCAGGGGGATTCCGAGCTTACCCTGGGATTGGCCCTCACCAATATCGGCTCTAAAATTACGTACACGAACAACAAGTTCAGGGATTTCCTCCCCGCCAACTTCGGTCTTGGAGCAGCCTGGACGCTCAACTTCGACGAATTCAACAAGATCACGTTTACCAGCGACGTCAACAAACTGCTGGTCCCTACTCCCTGCCAGGGGTTAGATTGCGATCAGAACGGCGACGGAAACCCCGACTTCAAAGATGAATCCCCCATAGGAGCGATCCTCTCCTCCTGGGGCGATGCGCCGGAAGGCTTTGGCGAAGAACTCCGGGAACTGATGTACTCCGTAGGCGCCGAATACTGGTACAGCGACCAGTTTGCCGTTCGCGCCGGTTATTTTAACGAACACCGGCAGAAAGGGAACAGGAAGTTTTTCTCGGTAGGACTAGGGTTAAAGTACAATATCTTCGGGTTGAACTTCTCTTATTTGGTGCCAACCACCAACCAGCGCAACCCGCTAGACAATACCCTGCGGTTCTCTTTGCTGTTTGATTTCGCCGCATTGAGCGGGCAATAAGAAACGTTAAAACAGGAGGCTGCCTTAAAAGGCAGCCTCCTGTTTTAAAAGTGCTGCAAGCCGATAAGCCGGATTTTGTCGGTCTCCGCGTTTGCGAAAACGCCCTATCATTTATCTAGCCCCGGCCTCGCGACCGGGGTCCATCTGCCTACCCCCCCCGACATTCCTTACGGAAAACAAAGCGAGCAACCCTGCTCAGGCAAACCTGAATCGGGGTGTACATGGCATTTCAACCCACAAGGTTTATCCCCCTCCGGCATTGCTGTCGGACGGCGTGCGCTCTTACCGCACGTTTTCACCTTTACCCTGGCCGGAGCCGGGGAAGTCTAGTTTCTGTGACCCTATCTGTTCCCGGTTCTGCAACCGGGACCCATCCGTTAGATGGTGTGGCGCTCTGCGTTGTCCGGACTTTCCTCATTTCCGCCGGAGGCGGAACCGCGATAGGGTAGCTTGCAGCGGGTTAAAGGTAGGAGAAAAACCGAATTTTAGCAAGAAGGGGTTCCGAATGGCGGTAACCCGAAGAATCATTTTTCGTATACGGTGTTGTACAACTATGAAAACTACCCGGAGATCAGGCGGCTGGGCGATGGTTATCCTATGGATAAGCGGCTTGGTATTGCCTGCGCTGGCAGGCTATCCCTGGTTGTTTTGTCCGTTTCCAAAAGCCGGACTGGGGTTGCATGCTGCCGGGCTGGCTGCTGCTATTCTCCTTACGTGGCGGCCGTTGAACGAGCGGATCAGCCGCCGCCCCTGGCCTGCGCTCGGCCTGCTCCTGGGGGTGTTAGGGATTGTTTTAGGCGCCGCGTTCCAAATCCTGCATCATCCTTCGATACAGGAACTTCCTTTGTTTGGAAAAGCGTTTGGTGGAATCGCGAGCCCCGGATGGATACTGGCGGGTTTGGCCGGGCTGTTCTGGTGGATCGCGTTGTTGCTGAAAGCTCCCGCCCCCGCATGTCCCAAATGGATTGCGGGTCTTATCTTTCCGCTATTGGCTACGGCAGCCCTGGCCGGGTTTCTGTCCGGCCTCCGGTTTTTAGTCACTACTTCCGGATATAGCGTAGCTTACGAGAACCTGCTTCAAGCGGGAGTGTCCGGGTGGACCGTTTTTCTGATGGCAGGGCTGGGATTGCTGAATTTATATCTTTTTTCCCATTGGGCGCTTCAGTCTATGCGGGTATACTCCCTGGAGTTGCCGGCCCGGGTACTATGGTTTGCCGCCGTGTCTTTGTTCCTGCTTATTCCCGCACCTTCTGGCTGGACGGGATTATCGCCTGTTCCGGCTGCCCTTTTGGGATTCAGTTACCTGCTCCTGTTCGATCTTTTTCTGGACTACCGCAACAGCGGCCTGGCCTGGGCCTTGGTCTGGGCGCTGTTTTTTGCCGGCCTGAGCGCCACCATGATTGCCCGGTACCGGCAAGAAAAAGATCTGCTGGTACTTCAGGATCGCGCTCAAACAGCGCTTTCCGAAGGACTCCCCCAAGAAAAAAGCCCGACCAACCGCATGTATGTTTACTATTTGGAACAAAAATGGAAGGAGGGCGCCTGGAATATGGTCTGGATCGAACAGGGCCGCCGCGTTCAGGTAGTGGGCGCCCCCGACGTCCGTTTGGCAAAAAGGTTTGACCAGGGGGCCAGTCTTCCGGGCAGGGCGTATTCGTTTTTATCCAAAAAAAAGATCCAGGGTAACCGGGTTATATCCTCCAGAATAAATAAAGAACGGGTATCTGTGTGGGTAGGCGATCCGCGAGGCGCGTGGGTTTATGCCGATCAAAAACGTCCGGGCATCATGCCGGTCCTGGCTCTTTTTTCCCTTTTCTTTATCGGTTTACTCGTCCTGACGGCCTTCCTGGCCTGGGCCAACCGGCGATGGAATTTTCTTCCATCCCCCACTACCCTGCCCTTTCAATGGGGTCCCCGGTTTCGGAACCGCCTGCAACGGGCTGTCCTCGCTGTGGTGCTCGTCCCCATTGTGCTGTTTACGCTGATTTCCATTCCTTATTTCCGTCTTTCCGCTATTCAGGACCAGGAAAACCGCATCATCCAGCGCGCGAATGATGCCCGGCAAACGGCGACGCAAGCAATCCGGCTATGGAAGGAAAGGGGCGACGCGCCGCGCGATAGCGCGCTGACCATTCTTTTAAACCGGCTGTCCGGTTATTACGATCTGGATTTCGACCTTTACGATACCGAGAAGGGGCTGCTGCGGGCTTCCTCGCATTTAGCCCTTTACGAAAAGGGGCTCAAGAGCAAACAAATACCCCCGGAGGTCCTGAAAGCACTGACGAAGGAGAACCGTCCGTTTTTGTTTCAAAAGGAATGGATGCCATCCATGGAATATCAGGTGCTTTACCTGCCGTTCTCCTCACAAGAAACGGACACGTCCCTGATCCTGGGCGTTCCGTTTCAATCAGCGGAAGATTTGGTCAGCCCGGCTTTACAAGACTTTTTCGGCTCCATTTTGATGGTTTCGGTTTTCCTGCTACTGATCACAGGAAGCGCCGCCATGCTACTGGCCAACCAGCTCACCGCCCCGTTGCTCCAAATCAGCGAGTATCTCCGGACGCTGAAGATTGGAGACAATCAATACCTGCCAACCCCGGGCAGGGACGACGAAATCGGAGAATTGGTCGCTGCGTACAACGCCGCCGTCCAGCAAGTAGAAGTCAGCGCCGAACAGCTCCGGCTGACCGAACGCGAAAAAGCCTGGAGGGAAATGGCCAAACAGGTAGCCCATGAGATCAAAAACCCATTAACCCCAATGAAGCTCAGCATTCAATACCTTCTGCACGCGTATCGCCAACAGCCGGATAAAATCGGCCAGCTTCTCCCCAACGCCGCCCAAACCCTAACCGAGCAAATCGACGGACTCGCGCAAATCGCCACCGCTTTTTCCCATTTTGCCCAAATGCCCACCGCAGAAAACGAACGGTTCCTCCTCGCCGAAGCGATTCAAGCTTCGGTAGGGCTATTTGGCCAGCAAAAAGGGATCGGTTTTGTTTCTCCAGAGGAACCGGTTTGGGTCCTTGCCGACAAAAAGCAAATCGTCCGGGTGTTTAACAATTTGCTGAATAACGCCTTGCAAGCCATTCCACAAGAGAGAACACCAAAAATATCGATTTCCATGGCCCATGATGCCAACCGGGCGACCGTCCGGGTGACCGACAACGGGCTGGGCATACCGGAATCCGTGCAGGATAAGGTATTTTCCCCCAACTTCACGACCAAGTCTTCCGGAATGGGCCTTGGCCTTGCTATGTGCAAAAATATGATCCAGCAGGCTGGCGGAAGAATCTATTTTGAAACGGAACAGGGAATGGGAACGACGTTTTTCGTGGAGCTTCCTACCCATTAGGCCCCTTGAGGTCAAAACCTATTCCTTTTAATTTTGTTACCCCAAGCAAAAAGTTATTGGCGTTGAAAATAGGCATCATTGGCGCCGGCGTTGCCGGATTGGCCGCTGCGGCAAGGCTGGCCGCTCAGGGGCACGAGGTGGATGTGTACGAATCGAATGCATACCCTGGCGGTAAATTGGCAGAACTCCGGATGCAAGGGTACCGTTTTGATGCGGGCCCTTCTCTGTTTACCATGCCGCGTTACGTAGATGAGATCTTTGAATCTGCCGGAGAAGATCCGGCTTCCTGGTTCAGCTACCAGCGCCTGCCTGTGGTATGCAATTACTTCTGGGAAGATGGAACCCGGCTCTCGGCCCACGCTGATCCGGAAGATTTCGCCCAGGAAGTCGAAAAAACGCTTGGAGTGCCGGCTGCCAGAGTACTTGCGGCGCTGGCGGACAGCCGGAAAAAATACGAACTTACCGGCAAGATCTTTTTGGAGAAATCCCTCCATCTGCTCCGCACCTGGACCTCTGCAAAGGTAGCGAAGGCCATGGTACGAATCCCTGGGCTCGACCTGTTCACCACCATGAACGCGGTCAACGAACGGTATCTCGGCCATCCCAAGCTGGTGCAGCTGTTCAACCGGTACGCTACCTACAACGGGTCAAACCCTTACAAAACACCGGGGCTCCTGACTATCATCCCCCATTTTGAGCATCACATTGGCGCCTACTACCCTCAGGGAGGAATGTATGCGATTGCGCAAAGCCTGTACCGCCTTGCCCTAAGCAAAGGCGCAAGGTTCCATTTTGAAACGCCGGTGACGGCTATCCGGGTGGAGAACGGGAAAGCGACCGGACTGGAAGCACAAGGCGCCTATCAGCCCTTCGACCGGATCGTCAGTAATATGGATGTGTTCTTCACCTACCGGCGCCTTCTTCCAGATCAGCCTCAGCCGGAACGCATCCTCCGGCAGGAGAAATCCACCTCGGCGCTGATCTTTTACTGGGGGATTAAACGAAGCTTTCCCGAGCTAACGATGCACAACATTTTCTTCAGCGATAACTACCGCGAAGAATTCGACCTGTTGAACAAAGGCCAGGTGTCGGACGACCCCACGGTCTACGTCAACCTCACCTCCAAACACAGTCCACAAGACGCTCCCCCCGGAGCAGAAAACTGGTTTGTGCTGGTGAATGTTCCGTATCATTCCGGGCAAGATTGGGATCAGATCATTGCCCGAACCCGGGCAAATGTGCTGCAAAAGCTGAGCCGTATGCTAAAAACAGATGTGGAAGCGCTTATCGAATGCGAAGACCGTCTGGACCCACGGACGATTGAAAGCAGGACTTCCTCGCATTTAGGAGCGCTCTATGGGACCAGTTCCAACAACCGGATGGCCGCCTTTTTGCGGCATCCTAATTTCAGCTCCCGAATAAAAAACCTGTATTTTTGCGGGGGAAGCGTCCATCCGGGCGGCGGCATCCCCCTCTGCCTGCTGTCGGCCAAACTGGCGAATGAACGCATTCAGGAATCAAGATAAACCAACGCGCTATGGCCAGCCTTTTCCGCAATTCCTCCATGCTCGGATTTCTTCCGGCGCCTGTGCAGCAGCCGGAAGGGATGGCTATTGCCGTCCTGTCTATTCTATACGCCGTTGGGGTAGTTGGCGTGTTGCTGCCTATACATCCGGATTTCATTTTCTTAACGCCGTTGAACCTGTTGGTCTCCGTGTCGGTTATGCTTGGATTCCACCAGAGATGGACCAGCCGGTTTGTAGCTTATCTGGGGATTTGTTTCGTCGTCGGTTTTGGGGCGGAAGTATACGGCGTTCAAACCGGCCGGTTGTTTGGCGCCTATACCTACGGAGAAGTGCTTGGGTTTAAGGTCTTGGAGACCCCTTTGCTCATCGGCGTCAACTGGGTTTTGGTAACCTATTCGGCAGCAGCAGCCGTTTGGGCCGTTTTCCCCAAGCTTCCCCGGTTGGCGGGAAGCGCCCTCGCGGCGGTGTCGATGGTTTTGCTGGATGTCCTGATTGAACCCGATGCCATTCAATATGGATTCTGGACCTGGGACAATGGCAACGTCCCCATGCAGAATTACCTGGGCTGGTTTTTGATCGCGCTTCCACTCCAGTTGCTGCTTGGGGCGTGGATCGGTCGGGTGAAAAGTAATGTCGCGGCCGCGCTGTTTATCCTGCAAGGGTTGTTTTTTGCACTAATTTGATTCCCTTATTAAATTTATAATGCGATGCTTGGTGTCCTTTATATCCTGATTACCCTGGCGACTATCCTGGTCATGGAATTCGTTGCCTGGAGCGCTCACAAATACCTGATGCACGGATGGCTGTGGGTGTGGCATGAAGACCATCACAAACCCCATTACGAAAAACACGGTTTTTTCGAGAAAAACGATCTGTTTTTCCTGGTATTTGCTATCCCGAGCGCCATTTCCTACATGGTTGGCCTGGCAACGCCCCAACGGTGGTTGCTATTTGTAGGGATCGGCATTTCGATCTATGGATTGATCTATTTCCTCATCCACGACGTATACATCCACCGGCGCTTCAAGTGGTTTAAGCAGTTGGACTCCCCATATTCCAGAGCCATTCTGAGAGCCCATGGCAGCCATCATACCAAAACCGGCAAAGAAGACGGGGAAAGTTTCGGGTTATTGATCGTCCATCCCAAATATTTCCGTAGGAGGAAGGAGTGGGCTGGGGCAAAGCAGATGGAAAACCGCTCCGGAATGCAGAGGCCGCCCAAACTCGGGGGACCGGAATTGCTGGATGGGGCTGGGGCAAAACGGTAGTTGGAAACCGCTGTATTCTGGGTTGACTTCCGTATCTTTCGCGATAAATCAGGTTTTACCTAGTCGTGGCATCCAACAATGAAAAACTTCTAGATACGGTAGGTCAGGCATTTCGGGCAGAATTGCCGGAATTGTCCTCTATGGATGAGTACCTGGACTTTCTCATTCCCAAGGTCCGCCCCTGGGGGGAAGACCTCCGGGAGGAAAAGCACTACATCAACCGCGCCTGGCTGGAATTCCAGGACGACGACAAGTTTCACGACATCGTTCTTCATTTTTTCAACGAAGAAGGAGAATACCTCCGTTCTGAAAATGGAGACGTCAGCGCGGGGCACTGGAGGTATCTCGAAGCGGCCAATAAATTCCTGATTGATCACGGAGATACGGAATTGTACGACTTGGCGTATATGGATAAAAACTTCTTTATCCTTAAAAAACACGGAGAACAGGAGCGGTTTGGGAAAGCCAAGTACTTTGTGCTCGCTCATGAGCCGCTGGCGAAAAAGCTGGAGTGGAGAGACCTGATGGACTTGCTGTACAATACCTTTCGCAGCAACAACCAGTTTTACTTTATCGTCGCGTTGATCGTTCTGTTTGCGATTGCCCTTATCCTGATTTTGTCTGTGGGATAATCCTATCCGAATCCTGTATTTAACCCTTGTAACGCTTCCCGGTAGCGGTTGAATACCGTAGACTTGGAAACAAACCCCAGGTATTTCCCGTCGGCCACAACGGGCAGGTTCCAGGCGCCGTGGGCTTCAAACAGGCGCATCACCCGATCCATCGAATCCGCTGCCTGGAGAACCGCCGGAGGCTGGTGCGCAAGATCCCGCACCATGACCCGGTTATAAAGTTCGGGATTAAACATTAGCTCGCGAACGTCATCCAGCAATACGATCCCTGCAAATCCCCCCTTCTCATCAATTACGGGAAAGACGTTGCGTTTGGATTGGGCGATCACGTTCACCATTTCTCCCAGGTTATTGTCCAGGGAAAGGACGGAAAAATCAGTTTCCAACATATCGCTGAGCCGAAGGTTTTTCAAGATCACCAGATCCTGCTTATGGGGAGGAACCCAAAGTCCTTTGCGATGAAGCTCGCGGGTATGCATCGCAAAGGGTTCGAAATAGTAAGAAACAAAGTAGGATATAGCGGCGACCACCATCAGGGGGACGAAGAGGGAATAGCCTCCGGTAACTTCTGCAATAAGAAAGATACCGGTCAGGGGTGATTTAAACACCCCGCTCAGAATACCGGCCATAGCAACTCCGATATAGTTGTTTTCTTCCAAAATCACCCAGCCCAATTCGTTCACTCCATGAGCAAAAAGAAAGCCCAAAGTAGATCCGATAACCATACTTGGCGCAAAAATCCCGCCATTTCCCCCACTGTTAATGGTAACAGAAAACGCCACGATTTTAAGGAGCATGACCACGGCGACAAATCCAAGTACCACCCAGGTGTTGCGGGAATAATCATAAAATAAACTATGGCCCAGCACTTCCCGGAAGTCTCCCCGGAGTAACAAGTTTACGGTATCATACCCCTCTCCGAATAAGGGAGGGAAAAGAAAGATCAATCCTCCAAGAACAAGGCTGCCAACGGCAATTCGGACATAAGGTTTTTTAATTTTCTCCAGCACGTCGCGGGTCTTTGCGTTCATGCGCATCATGTAAACCGAGAGGAGTCCGCAAAGGGCGCCGAGAAGAATAAAAAAAGGCACATCGGCAATAGTCCAGGAACTGGAAGGAAGGAAGAAAAGCTGTTCGTAGTACAAGGATCGGCCTACCACCGTTCCCGTAGCTGCCGCGATTAGCAGAGGAATAAACGATTCAATAGAAGCAACCCCGGGCAATAACACTTCGAAGGCAAACAGGACGCCCGCCACAGGGCTGTTGAAAATGGAAGCAATGCCTGCCGCAGCGCCGCACGCTAAAAACAAAGTTTCCTGGTTTCTTCCTGCGCGGAGTATCCTTGCCAGGTTAGCGCCAATAGCCGCACCCGTCCGGACAATAGGTGCTTCCATCCCCACAGAACCTCCAAAGCCTACGGTAAGCGAAGTCGTCACCACATGAGAATACATTTCATGGCGCGGGATATTAATCCGTTTGGAAGAAATAGCGTGGACCAAAGGAGAAAGGCCGGTAGAAAAAGGCTTGCGCAATATGCGCCGGAGATAAAAAGCAGTCACGGCTATGCCAACCCCAGGCAGGATAAAAAAACCCAGGTTACCTCCTGATGGGTTATCGCCGTAAACCCAATCCCGCAGGCTATGCGTACTCCATTTCAGGATCACGGCGACTAACCCGGCAACGAGGCCAATCGCCATGGCCACCACAATCTGATGGTTGCGCTGATGGAGGCGATCGGCGATCCATTGCCAGAACCTTCCGATCCGCTTGCGGTGCAGCCGGAACCAAACTGGCCATTTTGAAAACGTCATAAGTTTATCCCTATCCGCGCAGTACCCGGAACATGGTTTCCCCGATCTGCGCCGGGGAGTTCACTACATGGATGCCACATGCTTCCATGATGCGCATTTTGGCTGCAGCCGTATCATCTGCACCGCCAATTATCGCGCCGGCATGGCCCATTTTTCGGCCTTTAGGGGCGGTCTGCCCTGCAATAAACCCTACGACGGGCTTGGTTCCATGCGCTTGCACATACCGGGCTGCTTCCGCTTCCATCCCGCCGCCGATTTCGCCAATCATGATGATGCCTTCGGTTTCCGGGTCGTTCATGAGCAACTCAACCGCCTCTTTGGTCGTCGTGCCGACGATCGGGTCGCCGCCGATACCAATACAAGTAGACTGGCCCAGCCCGATACGGGTAATTTGATCGACGGCTTCGTAAGTAAGCGTCCCAGACCGGGAGACGATCCCGATGGTTCCTTTGCGATGAATAAAGCCGGGCATGATGCCGCACTTGGCTTCATCCGGGGTGATGACGCCTGGGCAGTTGGGCCCAATCAGACGGCAGTTGCGGTCGCTGATATACGATTTCACCTTGACCATGTCCTGAACCGGAATGCCTTCCGTGATGCAAATGATAACCTTGATCCCGGCATCAGCGGCCTCCATAATCGCATCGGCAGCAAAAGCAGGCGGCACGAAAATCACAGAGGTATCGGCGCCGGCTTGTTCCACCGCGTGCTGAACGGTATTGAAAACCGGCCGGTCGAGGTGGAGCGTACCGCCTTTACCAGGAGTTACGCCGCCAACAACGTTGGTACCGTACTCGATCATTTGCGTTGCATGGAAGGTACCCTCTTTCCCTGTATATCCCTGGACGATGATCCGGGAGTGTTTATTGACAAGAACTGACATGAGCGAAAGTAGTTTTTTGTATAGCTGAATTAGTCCTTCTTTTCTTCGATAATAAAGACATCTTCCCCTTGTTTCTTCATATAGTAGCGCTCGCGGGCAAATTTTTCGCCGTTGGTCTGCAGGTTTTGCCGGTCGCGCTCCGCTTGTTCAATTTTTTCATGGTAATAAGCTTTTTCAGCCTCCAGCTTGTTGAGGGTTCGCTGCAGTCTCCACTGCGTTACCACGTCGTGCTTGTCAATAAAGACCATCCAAAAGAAGAAAAAGGCCAGCACGAGGAAGTATCGGTTTCGGAAGGGGAGCGGAATCAAATCCAGCAGAGGTTGAAAAAGCTTATACATTCCTTAGGGATTTTCCTCAAAGTTAGGACTTTTTCCGGAAGATATCCCAGCCGGGGAAGATCGCGGTTTCGTCCAGTTCCTCTTCGATGCGAAGCAACTGGTTGTATTTGGCGATCCTGTCCGAGCGGGAGAGCGATCCCGTTTTGATCTGGCCGGTATTCAGGGCAACGGCCAGGTCGGCGATTGTCGTGTCTTCCGTTTCTCCGGAGCGATGGCTCATCACGGAAGAATAGCTGTTCCGGGTAGCCATTTGCACGGCCTGAATGGTTTCCGTCAGGGTGCCGATCTGATTGACCTTAATCAGGATAGAGTTGGCAATGCCGAGGTCGATTCCTTTTTTGAGCAGTTTGGTGTTGGTCACGAACAAGTCGTCGCCTACCAGTTGGATCCGGCTGCCCAACGCGCGGGTCAGTTCAGCCCATCCGTTCCAGTCGTCTTCTGCAAGACCGTCTTCGATGGAGTAAATCGGATATTTATTGGTCCAATCCTTCCAATAGGCCGCCATATCAGCAGAAGAAAGCTTTTCGCCGCTGGATTTTTTGAAATGATAAACGCCTTCCTCTTCGATAAAGAACTCGGAAGAAGCGGCATCCATAGCGAGCACGAGGTCTTCGCCAGGGCGATACCCTGCAGCCTCGATGGCCTGGAGGATGGTCTCGATCGCCTCTTCATTGGATTTCATATTTGGAGCAAAGCCGCCTTCGTCGCCCACGTTGGTGGAGTAGCCTTTTTTCTTCAGCACGCTCTTGAGGTTGTGGAACACCTCGGCGCCCATGCGCAGGGCATCGGAGAAGGTAGAGGCGCCTACGGGCATGATCATGAATTCCTGGAAGTCGATGCTGTTGTCGGCATGCGAACCTCCGTTGAGGATGTTCATCATCGGAACGGGAAGGGTGCAGGCGTTAACGCCGCCGAGGTAGCGGTACAGGGGGAGGCCGGATTCTTCAGCCGCCGCTTTGGCCACCGCCAGGGAAACCCCCAGAATGGCGTTGGCGCCCAGGTTGGATTTATTTTCCGTGCCGTCCAGGTCGATCATCATCTGATCAATAAACACCTGATCAAACACGTCGGTCTCCAGTAGTTCGTCTGCGATCACTTCGATCACATTTTCAACGGCTTTCAAGACCCCTTTGCCCATGTACTGGGAGGCGTCGTCGTCGCGGAGTTCGACGGCTTCGTGTTTTCCGGTAGAAGCTCCGGAAGGAACGGCGGCGCGGCCGAAATATCCTTCTTCGGTAATAACTTCCACTTCAACGGTAGGATTCCCTCTGGAATCCAGGATTTGCCGGGCGTGAACATCGATAATGGAACTCATCGTGGTCCTGGTGTTTAAAAGTTTGGAAAGTAGTTTATTGCATCAGATGGATGAACTGATCAAAAAGGTACCGGGCATCGTGGGGCCCAGGGGAGGATTCGGGGTGGTACTGCACCGAGAACGCTTTCTTGTTTTTCACCCGAATGCCCTCGATCGAATCGTCATTGAGGTTGACGTGGGTAATTTCAACCTCGTCCGCACGCGCCCTGACCGCGTTGGGGTCGACGCCGAAGCCGTGGTTTTGACTGGTAATCTCACAATGGCCAGTGATCACATTTTTTACCGGGTGGTTGATTCCCCGGTGGCCGTGGTGCATCTTGAAGGTCGGAATATCCATGGCCAAAGCCAGAAGTTGGTGCCCCAGGCAAATCCCGAACAACGGTTTGTCTTCCTTCAGAATCGCCTTGGCCGTATGGATCGCATAATCCATAGCCGCCGGGTCGCCGGGGCCGTTCGAGAGGAAGTAGCCATCGGGGCCGAACGCTTTCAATTCTTCCGGAGGCGTTTTAGCGGGAAAAACCTTGACAAAGCAACCGCGGGCGGTAAGACAGTCCAGAATATTTTGCTTAATCCCGAAATCGAGCGCGGCGACCTTATAGGGTGCGGAGGGGTCCCCGGCGGTATAGGCTTCCTGCGCGCTCACTTTGGAGGCCAATTCAAGCCCCGCCATGGAAGGCACCCGGTTCAGTTGATCCTGGAGCGTTTCGATATCCGTGATTTCGGAAGAGATGATCGCGTTCATAGCGCCTTTGCTGCGGATATGGCGCACGATGGCGCGGGTATCCACATCGGAGATACCGACGATCTGCTCTTCTTCGAAATAATCCTGAATCGAGAAATCGGCTTGATGACGGGAAAAGGGAACGGTAAAGTTTTTGCAGATCAACCCGGCAATTTTAATGGCCTTGGACTCCACCTCTTCCTTTTTGGCGCCGTAGTTGCCGATATGGGCGTTGGTGGCCACGAGCAATTGTCCAAAATAAGAAGGGTCGGTAAAAATTTCCTGATAGCCGGTCATTCCGGTGTTAAAGCAGATTTCGCCGGTCGTCGTACCGATCTTTCCGGCTGCTTTTCCGTGAAAAACCGTACCATCTTCCAGGAGAAGCACCGCAGGGGTGTACGTCAGATCATTTGTTTGCGGCATGGGCCAATTCACAATTTGGGTCAGAAGAAAAACTCGCGGGAATCAAAGAACGCGGCCGGGAAAACAGCAGGATACACCGCGAGCCCAAAACCGGTGCAAAGATAGGATTAATCGAGAGAAATTCCGGAGGAAAATGGAAGGAGGAGGCAAATGTTTGAAAGAGCGCCGAATCAGATCGGTGATATTCAGCATCGTGCCCCCTTCGTTCAACTATTACCCCGTCTTCGGTTACAAAGTATGGTCACGACGTGGAGATGAAGCAGCTATACTTCGCGTTGCCAGGTTTTGTGCATGCCTTCGCGCGCACCCCAGCCTTCTAAAGGACCTCAATGCCAAAAACCGAACGGAGGATACCTGGCAATGCAGGGATGCTGCTATGAATCAAAAACAAAAAGGGGGGCTTCCTGTCTTAGCCCCCTTTTGATTCTATTGCAACAGGCGCTTATTCTTTAACTTCTGCATCGGCGTCGGAAGCCTCGGCAGTTGGCTCGTCGGAAGCAGCCGGGGTATCTTCCACGGCCGGCGTTTCCTCTTCGACAGCAACTACCGGCGCCGTTTCAGCGGGCTTGGTTGTAGCCGCCACTTTGCCGCCGCGGCGTCCACGGCGTTTGGAAGCGGCCGTTTTTGCTCCTGCTTTATCCGTCTGATAAACATCATTGAAGTCGACGAACTCGATCATAGCCATTTCTGCACCGTCGCTTTTCCGGAAACCGGTTTTGATGACGCGTACATACCCCCCGGGGCGGTCGCCCACTTTTTCGCGAACCGTACTGAACAGTTCTTTGATGGAGTCTTTGTTTTGGAGGTAGCTAAAGACCACCCGGCGGTTGTGCGTGGTATCGTCTTTTGATTTGGTGACCATAGGCTCGATGTACTTGCGCAATTCGCGCGCTTTAGCCAAGGTCGTGGTGATGCGCTTGTGCTCGATCAGGGCGCTGGCCATATTGGCCATCAGCGCTTTCCGGTGGGCCGCCTTCCGGCCAAGAGGATTGACTTTGTTACCGTGATTCATGACGTATTAAAACAAACTTCGCAACACCGCGTCCGGGCCTTTTGGGCTATGGCTGCCCTTCCGGATGCTGGGTTATTGCAGGGTGAAATGATTCCGGCGGCTTAGCCACTATACGCTGCCGGAGAACGATCTATTATTCTTCGTCGAGCTTGTATTTGGACAGGTCCATTCCGAAGGTAAGGCCTTTGTCCTGCAGAAGCTCTTCGATTTCTACCAAAGATTTTTTGCCGAAGTTTCTGAATTTCAGCAACTCGTGGGTATCGTACTGCACCAGTTCCGCCAGGGTATTAATCTTGGCCGCTTTGAGGCAGTTATAGGCGCGAACCGACAGGTCGAGATCTTCCAGCGAGGTTTTCAGGAGCTTGCGCATGTGGAGGATATGCTCGTCCACAATGTTGTCTTCCCGGCTGGAAGCGTCGTCAAAGGTGATATTCTCGTCGGTGATCAGCATCAGGTGCTGAATCAGGATGCGGGAAGCCTCTTTGATAGCCTCTTCCGGGTGGATGGTGCCATCGGTTTTCACTTCGATGGTCAATTTCTCGTAGTCGGTACGCTGACCTACCCGGGTATTTTCCAGGCGGTAAGCCACGTTTTTGATCGGGGTATAGATAGCGTCAACCGGAATCACGCCGATGGGCGCATCTTTGGGCAGGTTTTCGTCAGCGGGAACATACCCCCGGCCCTTGGAGATGGTCAGTTCGACTTCGAGGTTGACGAAAGGTTCCATCGTGCAGATATGGAGGTCGGGGTTCATGACGCGGAACACGTTGGTGTGCGCCTCGATGTCTTTAGCAAGGAATCCATCCTTGCCGGTAATCGTCAGGTAGATCTTGTCGGCGGCGTTGTCGTCGTCGGAGATCGTTTTTTTGAGCCGGACCTGCTTGAGGTTGAGGATAATCTCCACGACGTCTTCCACGACACCCTGGATGGTGGCAAATTCATGCTCCACCCCGGCAATGCGGACAGCAGAGATGGCATAGCCTTCCAGGGAAGAAAGGAGAATACGGCGCAGGGAGTTGCCAATAGTTTGGCCAAAGCCCGGTTCGAGGGGTTTAAATTCAAAAAGCCCTTCAAAATCGTTCGACTTTTGCATCACGATTTTATCAGGCTTCTGGAAATTGAGAATGCTCATATGCTGTTGATCTGGAATTGATGAGGAAAGAAGACAGCGGACCGAACAATCTAAGCGGAAATACGCCCCGGTTGAAGCCGGGACGTATCGTGTATTATTTCGAATATAATTCGACGATCAGCTGTTCATTAATTTTTTCGGGAATCTGGTCGCGGGAAGGATATTCCAGGAACTTGCCTTCCATTTTGTCGAGGTTGAATTCTAACCAACCAAAGCGTCTGTTATCGTTTTTGGCATGCACGCTACCCTGGATGGCGACCAAACCCTGAGATTTTCCGCGAACGGACACCATGTCGCCCGGGCGCAAGGAGAAGGACGGGATATTCGTCAGCACGCCATTCACGACGATATGCTTGTGATTTACGAGCTGGCGGGCAGCGTCGCGGGTTGGTGCGATACCCAGTCGGAAAACCACGTTATCGAGGCGCGCTTCGAGCAATTGGAGCAAAACCTCACCGGTAACGCCTTTCTTGCTGGTTGCACGTTCAAACGTTTTGCGGAACTGCCGCTCCAACACGCCGTAGGTGTACTTGGCCTTTTGCTTTTCCATAAGCTGCACGGCATAGTCGGAGCGCTGCTTGCGCTTGCGCGTCTGGCCGTGTTGGCCTGGAGGGAACTTGCGGCGTTCAAAGTACTTGTCGAAGCCATAGATTGCTTCTCCGAATGCTCTGGCCTTCTTTGTCTTTGGACCTGTGTATCTTGCCATTGTCCTGTTTCCTTTTTCTTTAGATTAGACTCTTCTGCGTTTTGGTGGGCGGCAACCGTTGTGCGGAACCGGGGTGACGTCTTTGATCCGGGATACCCGGATGCCGGAGGCGTCGATAGCGCGGATAGCAGCTTCGCGGCCGGAACCGGGTCCTTTGACGAAGACTTCGGCGGTGCGCATACCGGCGTCGTAAGCCGTTTTAGCGGCATCGTTGGCAGCCACCTGAGCCGCATAAGGCGTATTTTTCTTCGAACCGCGGAAACCAGCCTTCCCGGCAGACGCCCAGGAGATCACCTGTCCCTGCTTATTCGTGATGGAAACGATAATATTATTGAAGGTAGCCTGTACATAAGCAAACCCTTCCGGGTCCACCTTAACGTTTCTTTTCTTTACTTTTTTAGTTGCCTTTGCCATTACCCTGGTTTAAAAAAATGAAAAACAACGCGATTGATAGAGAAGCAATTCCGGATTACTTCGTTGCCTTCTTCTTATTTGCCACCGTTTTACGCTTCCCTTTACGGGTACGCGCATTGGTCCGGGTACGCTGACCGCGCAGCGGCAACCCTTTTCGATGACGCAGGCCCCGGTAGCAGGCAATATCCATTAACCGCTTGATATTCAGACTCACCTCAGAGCGGAGTTCCCCCTCGGTTTTGAAATCCGAGATGACGCGGGAAATCTCCCGGATATTATCATCCGACCAATCTTCCACTTTCACATTCTCATCGATACCCGCCGTGTCGAGAATATGCCTTGCAGAGGAGCGGCCAATCCCAAAGATATAGGTCAGTCCGATTACTCCGCGTTTATGTCTTGGCAAATCGATACCAGCAATACGTGCCATGGTTAGACTTCTTTTTTAAGTTGCGATTACCCCTGACGCTGTTTCAGCTTGGGATTTTTCTTATTGATGATATAAACCTTACCCTTCCTGCGCACAATCTTGCAGTCGGCGGTTCTCTTTTTTACTGATGCTCTGACTTTCATGGTCCTCTGTTTTGGGTTGCGTCTTCTTGTTATTTATAGCGGTAAATGATCCTTCCGCGGGTCAAATCATATGGGGACATTTCCACGGAGACTTTGTCGCCTGGCAGAATGCGGATGTAGTTCATACGCATTTTGCCGGAAATGGTGGCAATAATTTGATGGTCATTTTCGAGCCGGACGCGGAACATGGCATTGGACAGCGCCTCCTCAATTATCCCGTCCTGTTTGATCAAATTTTTTTTTCCCATAAAGCGATTTTCGGAGTGCAAAGATAAGAAAGTTCGCACTAAAATATTGCGTTAACCGAATAAAAAACTTTCTTTCTTTCCATCCTTAAGCAATAGCCGTTTTTAACCGGAGCGGCTGTAACTCTTGATTTTGGAGAATAGCCTCCTCAATCACGCGGTGATCCGATAAAATATCCGCCTGTACTTTGCGCACCGCAACGGTGTGCTCGTAGTGCGCGGAAGGCAATTTGTCCTTAGATATAACCGTCCACCCATCCTTCAGGGTTTTAACCTCCTTCATACCCATATTCACCATGGGTTCGATGGCGAGGACCAATGCCTCCTGCAGTTTAAGGCCGCGGCCTCGTTTGCCGTAATTCGGCACTTCGGGCTTTTCGTGCAGCTGGCGGCCAACGCCATGGCCTACCAAGTCGCGAACAATCCCGTATTTGTGTTTCTTTTCGACGAATTCCTGGATTGCAAAACTAATATCGCCCAACCGATTTCCCGCTACCGCCTGTTCAATTCCCAGGTAAAGCGATTTTTCGGTTACCCGGCAGAGTTCTATCGCTTTTTCAGAAACGTTACCAACCAGGAATGTATAGGCGGCGTCTCCATAAAATCCATTCCAAAGCACCCCGCAGTCAATGGAAACGAGATCTCCATCCTGGACAACCCGGTCTTTTGAAGGAATTCCATGAACGACCTGCTCGTTGATCGAAATACAGAGCGTAGCCGGGAAGCCGCGGTATCCTTTGAACCCCGGTTCGGCGCCATGGTCTCGGATGAACTGCTCGGCTGCCTGATCGAGTTCCCAGGTTGTAACGCCGGGGCGGATCAGGCTTCCGGCATGAGCCAGAGACTGGCACACCAGAAGGCAGCTTGCCCGAATCAGCTCAATTTCGTCCGCAGTTTTATAATAGACCATACAGCGCTGGTGCGTTAGCAGATATTCTGGTTTACATATTGGCGCCAATTCCCTGGAAGCGGCCAGTGCCTGTTCTGCCCTGAATACGGCCGGATTTCACGAGCCCTTCGTAATGACGGGTAAGCAACTGGCTTTCAATTTGCTGGAGGGTATCCAGGATAACGCCTACGAGGATCAGCAAGCTGGTGCCCCCGAAGAAAATAGCAAACCCCTGGTTAACCCCGAAAGCCTTAGCGAATGCTGGAAGGATCGCGATAATCCCCAGAAAAACCGATCCGGGCAAGGTAACGCGGGTGGTGATCGCATCGATATACTCTGCAGTAGCCTGGCCAGGTTTGACGCCAGGGATAAAGGCGTTTTGGCGCTTCAAGTGTTCAGCATAGGTTTGTGGATTCACGACCAGGGCGGTATACACATAGGTAAACACGACCACGAGGAGGAAGTAAATCGCATTATAGGGGATCGAGGTAAAGTCGTTCAAGGACCTCAAGATGGGGTTGGCGGCCAATCCGCTTCCATCGCGGCTAACAAACTGAGCGACCGTAGCCGGCAGGAACATCAGTGCCTGGGCAAAGATGATCGGCATGACGCCGGCAGCATTCAATTTCAGCGGCATATAATCGCGGGCGCCAGACTGGGGCACCGATCCGGAGTCTCGGCCTACCATGCGTTTGGCGAACTGAATGGGAATCCGGCGTACCGCCTGGATCACCATGATATTCAGCATGATCACCACGAAAAGGATCGCCAGTTCGAGGACGAACAGCAAGAGCCGGTTATTGGAGATCTGAGCCTGGAGTTCGAAGAAGAAAGCCCCGGGAAGCGAAGCGATGATCCCCACCATGATCAGCAAGGAAACCCCATTGCCGATACCGCGGTCGGTGATGCGTTCCCCCAACCACATGGCAAAAACGGTGCCTGCCGAGAGGATGATAATATTGGAGAACCAGAAGATCCCGGAAGGGAGGGTTGGATCAACCGCACCGGCGGTGGTGAGGTAGGTAAGGTATCCCCCACTCTGCACCAGCGTGATGGCTACCGTGAGCAAACGCGTGATTTGATTTAATTTCTTGCGGCCGGATTCCCCTTCTTTTTGCTGGAGGCGCTGGAAATAAGGCACCGCGAAGCCGAGCAACTGGATGATGATCGAGGAGGTGATATACGGCATGATCCCCAACGCAAAAATAGAGGCATTCGTGAACGCGCCTCCGGTGAAGGTGTTGATCAATCCGACCAGGTCGGTGGGCGCTCCGCTATCCGGACGCTGGAGCCTGGAAGGAATTACCCCCGGGAGCACGACATAGGAGCCAACCCGGTAAACGGCGACCAGGGCCAAAGAAAAGAGCAGGCGGAAACGCAATTCTTTAATGCTCCAAATATTCCGAAGCGTCGTAATTAAACTTTTCATGATCCTGGATTAAACGAGTTGAACAGTACCCCCCAGTTTTTCAATGGCATCTTTAGCCGTAGCAGAAATGCGGTGCACGCTGACGCTGAGTTTGGATGTCAGCTCGCCGCGGCCAAGCACTTTGACCTTATCGGTGCGCCGAATATACCCTTTATCGCGCAAAACGGCCAGATCGATCGTATCGATCTGAAACTTTTCGGCGATGAATTGAAGTTGTTCCAGATTAAGCGGCACATAGTGGATCTTGTTCAAGCTCTTGAAGCCGATTTTCGGCAAACGCATCTGGAGCGGCATTTGCCCCCCTTCAAAGTTGCGCTTATCCTTGTGGCCGGACCTCGCTTTGTCCCCTTTATGCCCGCGGGTAGCGGTACCTCCGTGGCCGGAACCTTGTCCGCGCGCAATTCGCTTCGATTTCTTTATTGCGCCGGCTGCGGGCTTAAGATTATGCAGTTCCATTGATTTTCTTTTTCCTGATGAACGAAAAACAGTTGGTCGGGAGACGGCCCTTATTCGGCAACCTCTTCCACGCTAACCAGATGACTGACCTTTGCGATCATTCCCTTTGATCTGGGGCGTCACCTCTTTGACCACGGAGTGGCTGATCCGGCGAAGGCCCAAAGCTTTGATCGTGTCTTTCTGGCGTTTTGGCCGGTCGATAATGCTCCGGACCTGGGTAATTTTCACCTTAGCCATTGTCGGTTTCCTCTTTGAAGGTTTACAATTAATACGGCACTCTAAGATCAGCCGTTAAACAGTTTTTCCATGGGCACATTGCGCTGACGGGATACCTCTCCAGGTTCGCGAAGCAGCGAAAGTGCGTAAATGGTTGCTTTGACCACGTTGTGGGGATTAGAAGACCCCTGGGACTTGGCCAAAACGTTGTGTACTCCGGCGATTTCCAGCACGGCGCGCATGGCGCCGCCGGCAATTACTCCGGTACCATCCGAAGCAGGTTTGAGCAGGACGTTGCCCGATTTGAATTTCGCTTTGATGGCATGAGGGATCGTTCCTCTATAAATCGGTACCTTGACGAGGTTTTTCTTGGCGTCGTCAATGGCTTTGGCGATCGCTTCGGACACGTCCCGGGCTTTACCCAAACCATGGCCTACGGTGCCATTGCCGTCGCCAACCACTACAATAGCCGCGAAGCTAAACGTACGGCCGCCCTTGGTAACTTTGGCTACCCGGTTGAGCTGTACCAGCTTCTCTTTGAGATCGGTTTCGGCAGGTTTTATCCGGTTTGTACTTCTCTTATCCATTTTATGATCCGCTTGATTGAATTAGAAATTAAGCCCTCCTTCCCGGGCGCCGTCGGCCAGCGCTTTAACCCGGCCATGATAGAGGTATCCTCCGCGATCGAACAGCACCGTAGTCACTTGTGCTTCGCGGCACCGTTCGGCGAGGCGTTGTCCAACGATTTTAGCCTGTTCCGTCTTGGGGATGTTTTTGGGCACATCGCCTTCGAGGGAGGAAGCGGCAGCGAGGGTATTTCCTGCCAGATCATCGATGACCTGCGCGT
The DNA here is from genome assembly GCA_016707205.1 of Haliscomenobacter sp. Classification (GTDB taxonomy): domain Bacteria; phylum Bacteroidota; class Bacteroidia; order Chitinophagales; family Saprospiraceae; genus JADJPL01. The sequence goes on from JADJHZ010000005.1 coordinate 76,822, forward strand.
AGATGAACCGGTTGCTGCGGAAAATATTCAAACGCGGGCGCTCGACGCTGCCTTTGATTTTTTTCCGGATGCGGAAATGAATCCGCTTTCGTTTGTTGTCTTTTGTAAGTTTCATTATTTTATGCTTTCGGCTTTAGTGTAGAGCGCAGGCGCAAAACCCAAAGCCCGTTTGAAACCAAATTCGTATAAAATACCCGAAAAGCCGGGCGTTTACTTCTTGCCTTTCCCACCCGTTTTGCCCACTTTGCGGCGGATTGCTTCCCCTGCAAAACGGATACCTTTTCCTTTGTAAGGTTCGGGCTTACGGAAGGAGCGGATCTTGGCAGCTACAGCGCCCAGAAGTTGTTTGTCGTTGCATTCCAGGAGGATCATCGGGTTCGCCCCTTTATCCTGTTTGGCTTCCACCTTAACTTCCTTAGGAAGGAGAAAGAGGATGGGGTGAGAATATCCGAGCGTGAGCTCCAGCAACTGCCCGGTAGCGGCAGCGCGGTAACCCACGCCTACCAGTTCCATCTTTGCCTGAAATCCATTGCTTACGCCTTCCACCATGTTGTTCAACAAAGAACGGTAGAGGCCGTGCATAGCGCGGTGGCGCTTTTGTTCGGTCGGGCGCTTGACCAGCAATTCTCCATTTTCCATTTCGATGGTGAGGTCAGGGTCAACCTGTTGCTTCAGCTCGCCTTTAGGACCTTTCACCGTCACCAGATTGCCCTTGCTGACATTGATTTCGACGCCTTTGGGCAGTGCAATCGGAGCTTTTCCAATTCTAGACATGATTTCGCAATTTTGGATCGGTTAAGGGATTAATAAACGTAGCAAAGCAGTTCGCCTCCGACGTGAAGTTCTCTGGCTTTTTTGTCGGTCATCACTCCCTGCGACGTAGAAACAATCGCAATACCTAAACCATTAATGATCCGCGGGAGTTCCGAGGACTTGGCATATTTGCGCAAACCAGGAGTGCTAATCCTGCCCAGTTCGCGGATCACCGGTTTGCGGGTTACCTGATCGTATTTTAGTGCGATACGAATCACGTCTTGCCCTCCTTTTCCGGCCTTCTCCTCTACCTTGTATTTGAGAATATACCCTTGATCATAGAGAATCTCGGTGATAGATTTTTTGAGGTTTGAGGAAGGAATATCCACGATGCGGTGGCCTGCCTGCTGCGCGTTGCGGATGCGCGTTAAATAATCTGCGATTGGATCAGTAACTGCCATTATGGTCGTGATTGCGCCCGTTGGTTTTCCAATTTGAGGAACCTATCGGACCGTGAAAAAAATATTACCAGCTGGATTTAGTCACACCAGGGATTTTGCCATCCAGTGCCATTTCGCGGAACTTGACCCGGCAGAGACCGAAGTAGCGCATATAGCCTTTTGGGCGTCCGGTGAGCTGACAGCGGTTGTGCAAGCGGATCGGATTGGAGTTGCGCGGAAGCTTATCCAGTTCATCGTACTTCCCTTCTTCTTTGAGCTGTTTGCGCAAACCGGCGTACTTGGCCACCAGGCGGGCTCTTTTCCTTTCCCGGGCGATCAATGATTTCTTTGCCATGATCTAGCGTTAATTTTTCTGGTTTTTGAATGGAAAGCCCAACCCTTTGAGCAAAGCCAGGGCTTCGGCATCCGTTTTGGCGGTCGTCACGAAGGTGACGTCCATTCCGGTCATACGGCTTACCTTTTCGATATCGATTTCCGGGAAAATGATATTTTCCGTAATGCCTACCGAATAGTTGCCGCGGCCGTCGAAGCTCTTGTCGTTAATCCCGCGAAAGTCGCGCACGCGAGGGAGCGCCACATGGATAAAGCGGTCGAGGAATTCGTACATCCGCTCATTGCGCAAGGTTACGCGAGCGCCAATGGGCATGTGTTCCCGAAGTTTGAAGTTGGACACCGACTTGCGTGCCTTGGTAGCTACCGCTCTCTGTCCGGCAATGACCGAGATTTCTTCCACGGCGACGTCGACCAGCTTCTTATCTTGGGTAGCCACGCCAACGCCCTGGTTCAGACTGATCTTTACCAAGCGGGGAACCTGCATGACAGACTTATACTGGAATTGTTCCATCAAAGCGGGAACCACTTCCTCCAGGTATTTTTTCTTAAGTCTAGGAACGTAACTCATCACTTAATAATTTCGCCTGATTTTTTAGAATAGCGCACCAATTTCCCATTTTCGCCTTTCTTGCGTCCAACCCGGGTTGGTTCGCCGGTTTTCGGATCGACGAGCATGAGGTTAGATATATGGATTGGAGCGGCTTGATCCACGATACCTCCTGGGTCATCCTGGGTAGGTTTCTTGTGTTTTTTGACCATATTGACCTGGTCGACAAGGGCCCGGTTAACGTCTGGATAGACTTCCTTAACTTCCCTTACCCGGGAGCGATCCTTGTAAGCGCCAGCGATCACGACCACCTTATCGCCCTTTTTGATCTTGAGCTTGGGGGTGAACCGCTTGGCGATATTATTGCTGATTTTCTTCTTAACGGCCATGGTAATAATCTTGTAGGACGGCCCCGCGAGGGGATGGTCCGATGAAACTTGGATTAAATCACTTCAGGGGCCAGAGAGACGATACGCATATAGTCTCTTTCGCGGAGTTCACGGGCAACCGGTCCAAAAATACGAGTGCCTCTCGGTTCGTCTTGCGCATTTAATAACACGCAGGCGTTGTCGTCGAAGCGAATATAAGACCCGTCTTTGCGGCGGATTTCCTTTTTAGTTCGCACGACCACCGCTTTGGATACGGTGCCTTTTTTGATCCCTCCCGGAGAAGCGTCTTTCACCGCGACCACGATTTTGTCGCCGATGGAGGCGTACCTGCGGTGCGATCCGCCGAGGACCCGGATGCAGAGAACTTCCTTAGCGCCGCTATTATCTGCTACTTTGAGCCTACTTTCCTGTTGAATCATGACGTTTTGGTTTTAGCGGATCGACCCATTCCTGCCGGGCAGGAGAGCAAATCGTAAATCCGAAAATTATTTTGCCTTTTCGATAATTTCAACCAAACGCCAGCGCTTTCTTTTGCTGAGCGGCCGGGTTTCCATGATGCGGACCAAATCGCCTACCTGGCAGGCGTTGCTTTCATCGTGGGCCATGAACTTTTGGTCTTCTTTACGAACTTTCCGTAAATAGGGTGCATCAGCTTACGTTCTACCGATACGGATATCGTCTTGTCCATTTTATTGCTGGAGACTACCCCGACCCTTGACTTTCTAAGATTTCTTTCCATGATCATCTGCTTTGAACGCTATTGCAGCTCCCGGAGGGGGAGGCTATTGCTTACTTGAAACTATTTGCAGTTACTTCTTCTTTTGCGCAGTTTGCTGCGATTTGCCAAATCTTCTACCGACAGCCCTTCCAGTTCCCGGCGGCGGTACTCGGTCTTCAGCCGGGCGATATCACGCCGAACCTCTCTGAGCCGCATCGGATCTTCCAACCCTTTGATAGCATGTTCGAACCTCATTTTCTGGTAGCTGGCCTCGGTCTGTTCGATCTCGGCAGCCAACTCTTCAATGGTGTATTTTTGAACCTCTTCGAATTTGTTGCTTGACATTGCATTAAGATTAACAATGATGATATAGAAGCGTCCACTCCGGATTGGGATCCCAAAAGAGATCTAATATCCGAAGCTTCAGTAGTTTATGCTATTGCACATAATCCGGTCTAAGAACTACTTTAGTCAGCAGAGGCAGCTTTTGAGCAGCCAGGCGAAGCGCTTCCTGAGCCGTTTCATAGGGCACGCCATCGATCTCGAACATGATCCGGCCGGGTTTTACCTGGGCTACCCAATGGTCGACGGCGCCTTTTCCTTTACCCATCCGCACTTCCTGAGGTTTCTTGGTAATGGGCTTGTCGGGGAAAATACGGATCCAGACCTTTCCTTCCCGTTTCATGTGGCGGGTCATGGCAATACGCGCCGACTCAATCTGTCGGTTAGTCAATCGCCCACCAGTGGTTGATTTCAAACCGAAACTCCCAAACGCAATGGTTCCTCCTTTGTATGCTATGCCTTTGATGCGACCTTTATGCTGCTTGCGGTATTTGGTTCTTTTAGGCTGTAACATTTTTATATCGTATTTTGCAGAATTTCAGAATATTAGACGTCCAGCACTTGCTTTTTAAAAAAGCCTGGCAAAGGTAACATATTATCAGCTAAAAAACTAGCGTCTGCGATCGTTTCTTCTTCCACCGCGATCCCCACCGCGATCCCCACCGGGACCTCCGCCTGGACCTCTACGCTGGCGCCCGCCGCGATCCCCACCGCGTTCGTTGCGGTCTCCGCCGCCCGGACGGCCGGTTTCGCGCTTAGGCGTTGCACTGCTGCTGACCATCGGGGTCAGTTCGCGCTTGCCCAAGACTTCGCCTTTACAGATCCACACCTTGATCCCGATTTTTCCATAAACGGTTTGAGCTTCTTTGATGGAATAGTCGATATCGGCGCGGAACGTATGGAGAGGGGTACGCCCTTCCTTATACTCTTCCGTACGGGCCATTTCAGCGCCATTCAGACGGCCGGAAATCCGGACTTTGATCCCTTCCGCACCGGCGCGCATGGTCGACTGAATCGCCATTTTAATCGCCCGGCGATAGTTAATACGCGCTTCGAGCTGCTTGGCGACCGATTCGGCAACGATAGCGGCATCGAGTTCCGGCTTCCGGATCTCGGTGATGTTGATCTGAACGTCCTTGCCCGTCAGCTTTTTCAATTCTTCCCGGATGCGATCCACTTCCTGACCACCCTTTCCGATGATAATTCCTGGGCGGGAAGTATGGATAGTTACCGTAATCCGCTTTAGGTTGCGTTCGATAAAGATGCGGGCGATACCGCCTTTGGCGATACGTGCCATAAGGTAGTTGCGGATTTTTTCATCTTCCACCACCTTTTGGGCGTAATCCTTTCCTCCGAACCAGTTGGATTCCCAGCCGCGGATGATCCCTAAGCGATTGCCTATCGGATTTGTTTTCTGACCCATATCAATGAGCTATTGTGTTGATTATCTTGATTAATCTTGAGCGTCTGCGGACAATTCTTCCACAGAAACGGCGTCTTCGATGCCTTCGGTATCCATGGGAACCCGATTGGCCACGACGATCGTCACGTGGTTGGAACGCTTGCGTATCCGGTGCGCTCGGCCATGCGGAGCCGGGCGGAACCGGCGCGTGATGGCCCCACCATCAACGAAAGCCGTTTTGATATAGACCTCGTAATCATCGGCGCTTTCTCCTCCTCCTACTTTATTTTCCCAGTTGGCTACGGCGCTGCGCACCAGTTTTTCCATCCAGGTAGCCGCTTCTTTCTTCGTGAAGCGGAGGATAGAGATGGCTTCGTCTACTCTTTTTCCCCGGATGGTATCGACCACCAGGCGCATTTTGCGCGCCGACATGGGAACATTTTTGAGTTTTGCTACTGCTTCCATGAATCTTTAAAATTTCCGTTCAGTCAAGGCGGCAAAAACCGGATCAGACCAGAGCTTCTGCGCCGTTTCTAAACGTTAAGCAAATTATTTCTTCCGGTTGCCTGCGTGTCCTCTGAAGTTGCGGGTAGGCGCGAATTCGCCGAGTTTGTGGCCAACCATGTTTTCCGTGACAAAAACCGGAACGAAGGTCTTGCCATTATGTACAGCGATGGTCTCCCCTACCATATCCGGTACAATCATAGAAGCGCGAGACCAGGTCTTAATGACCGTTTTCCGGTTCGACTCCTTTGACTTGAGCACCTTGTCCATCAGTTTGTGGAACACGTAAGGTCCTTTTTTGATTGATCTTGCCATTTGAGCGCTTATTTACCAAGCAGGCGTTAACCTGCGGAAGATTTACGGATTCTAACTTTTGCGTTTGCTGATAATCAGTTTGCTGGAATTCTTCCTAGGGTTTCGGGTTTTTTGACCTTTGGCCATGATGCCCGTGCGGGAGCGCGGGTGGCCTCCGGAAGCCCGTCCTTCGCCACCGCCCATGGGGTGATCAACCGGGTTCATCGCGACGCCCCGAACGCGCGGGCGGCGGCCAATCCACCGCTTGCGGCCTGCTTTACCAAACACCTGAAGGGCGTGGTCTGCATTAGAGGTAGCGCCCATAGTCGCCTTACAGGCGAGCAAGACGCGGCGTACTTCGCCGGAGGGCAATTTAATCACTGCGTACCGATCCTCCCTGCCCATCAGGGTAGCGTAGGTGCCCGCGCTGCGTGCCAGGGAAGCGCCTTGGCCGGGCCGCATCTCGATAGCATGGATGGAAGAGCCCAAAGGAACTTCTTTGAGTAGCAACGCGTTGCCGGTATTCGGCGGAGCGCCTGCGCCAGAAAGAATCTGAGCTCCAACTTTCAATCCGTTAGGAGCAAGGATATAGCGTTTCTCCCCATCGGCATATTCTACCAATGCGATATAAGCAGTGCGGTTGGGATCGTATTCAATCGTTTTTACGGTTGCAGGAACTCCATCCCGGTCGCGTTTGAAGTCGATAACCCGGTAACGTTGTTTGTGCCCTCCACCGATATGGCGCATCGTGCGGCGGCCAGAATTGTTCCGGCCTCCGGATTTTTTCAGCGGCGCCAGCAAACTCTTCTCGGGCTTATCCGTCGTCACCTCGGTAAAGGCGCTGCCTACGCGATAGCGCGTACCGGGGGTAATGGGATTGAATTTTTTTACAGCCATGGTATGGTTGTTTTTTGGTTCATCGCCTCGGAGCTCAGCCATACCCTGCTCCGGACACGAACGCGGTTAAACGTGAATCCTTTCTTTAGATCTCGCCGTAGAAATCGATTTCTTCTCCTTCCGCCAGGGTAACATAAGCTTTCTTGAAGGAAGGCTTACGGCCCCGAACGATACCCGATTTGGTATTCCGGCTTTTGGTTTTGGCAGGAATAATCAAGGTATTGACCGATTCTACCGCTACATTAAACATGGCTTCAACGGCTTTCTTGATCTCGATCTTATTAGCCTTCTTATGCACCATGAAGCAGTATTTGTTCAACTTTTCCGACATCTTTTCTGTCTTCTCCGTAATCAACGGCTTGATCAGAATCGTTTTTTTAGCTGCCATCGTTGCGCTGTTTCAGAGTCCTTTGTCAGGAATCCTGATTATTCGAATGATTGTTTAATTTTCTCTACCGCTCCTTCTGCCAAAACCAGTTTCTGGGCGTTCAGTATGGAGTACGCGTTCAAGTCCTGCGCGCGAACTACTTTAGCGTTGGGGAGGTTGCGGCTGGACAGATAGACCTCCTTCTCGTAATCGGCAGTGACCAGAATGGTTTTTTGGTCTTTCACATTCAGATTACCCAGCATATGAAGGTAAGTCTTCGTGCCAGGGGCTTCGTAGGAAAAGTCTTCCACCACCACAATGGCCCCAGCTTTAGCTTTCGAGCTCAGGGCCGACTTGCGGGCCAGGCGCTTTACTTTTTTGTTTAGCTTTTGGTCGTAGTCCCGGGGGCGAGGGCCAAAAACGCGCGCTCCCCCATAGTACAAGGGGTTATTGATATCGCCTTTCCGGGAACCGCCCGTTCCTTTCTGCTTGTGGAGCTTGCGGGTAGAACCCGACATTTCGGAACGTTCTTTCGCTTTATGCGTACCTTGACGCTGAGCAGCCAGATAAGCCTTCACCGAGAGGTACAAGCTATGCTCATTCGGCTCGATCCCGAAAATATCTTCCGGGAGTTCGATCTGGCGTCCGGTTTTTTCGCCTTGGATATTTAATACTTCAAGTTTCATCGCTAAAAGGTTTAACCCGCCAAACGGCTAGTTAACAATTACTTTTTCTTCTCCAGGATTACGAAAGCGCCGTTATGGCCGGGGATAGCCCCTTTGACCAGGATCAGGTTCTGTTCGGGGAAAATTTTGAGCACGCGCAGGTTTTTAATCTTCACCCGGTCATTTCCCATGCGGCCGCCAAGGCGTTTGCCTTTGAAAACGCGGGAGGGATAAGAGGAAGCCCCCATAGAGCCGGGAGCGCGCAAGCGGTTGTGCTGACCGTGGGTAGCGTTCATAACCCCGCCAAAACCGTGGCGGCGAACGACGCCCTGGAAGCCTTTGCCTTTGGTCGTACCGATAGCGTGAACCATATCGCCTTCAGCGAAGATCTCGTCTACCTTGACGGTTTCGCCCAAGGATTTATTCACTGCGTTGAAATCGCGGAATTCGAGAATTCGGCGCTTAGGCTCTGTACCTGCCTTTTGAAAATGACCCATTTGAGCCTGGGACGTATTCTTTTCCTTGGCTACTCCGAAGCCCATCTGGATGGCGGTATACCCATCCGTATCGTCCGTCTTTACCTGCGTAACCACGCAGGGACCCGCTTCGATCACGGTGCAGGCGATGTTGCGCCCAGCCTGATCAAAGATGCTGGTCATGCCGATTTTTTTACCGATCAATCCGTTCATCAGCTCTATATTTTAGCGTTCCTCTTTCCAGTGAACGTCGAAGCAGCGTTTTGCGAGGGCTGCCGACAGTGCCAGAACAAGAAACCATTTGGTTCAATGCGCTTAACCCGCTAAGGTCATGCCATAAATTGAATCAACGAATACTTACGTCAACTTAACCTGAATATCAACCCCACTTGGCAATTCCAGCTTGGACAAGGCGTCCACGGTCTTTTGGGTGGGCGTATAAATTTCAATAAGGCGCTTGTGCGTGCGCAACTGGAACTGCTCCCGAGATTTTTTGTTGACGTGCGGTGAACGAAGCACGGTAAAAATCTTCTTTTCAGTGGGCAGCGGAATCGGTCCGGTTACAACAGCGCCACTACTACGCACCGTTTTTACGATTTTCTCCGTCGACTTATCGACCAGGTTGTGGTCGTAAGAGCGGAGTTTGATTCTGATCTTCTGATTCATGCCAGAAATCTAATTTATAATGTCAAGAAAATTCCGCCGCCCCGTTCATTTACGGGGCGGCTCTTATACGTTGATCTATGCCTTTACAGTACCTTTTGCTTTCTCCATTACCTCCTTGGCGATACCAGAGGGCGCCTCCGCGTAATGGGAGAACTCCATCGTAGAGCTGGCGCGGCCGGAAGTGATCGTACGCAATTGCGTCACATAGCCGAACATTTCCGCGAGCGGAACTTCCGCCTGAATGGTGATGGCGCCGCCAGCGCGGGGCTCCTGGCCTTTCGGCATCCCCCTGCGGCGGTTGAGATCGCCGATAACAGAGCCCACATAATCTTCGGGCGTAACCACTTCCAGTTTCATGATCGGCTCAAGGATGACCGGTTTGGTCTTCGAAGCGGCGGCCCGGAATCCTTCCTTGGCGCAAAGTTCGAAAGCGATCGGTTTGGAGTCCACGGCGTGCATGCCGCCATCGAAAACGCGAACCCGCATACTGTCCATTCCAAAACCGGCCAGCACGCCGTTATCCATCATCGCCTTGAATCCATCCTGGATCGGCTTCATGTAGTTCTTATCGATAGCGCCGCCGACAATACCCCAGATGAACTGGAGCTTGGTCTTGCCGTTCTTAAAGTCCTCGCTATTGAGGAAATCCTCATCTGCGGGGCCAAGTTCGAATTCCATGTCGGCAAACAAACCGGAACCTCCAGTCTGTTTCTTGAGGCGTTCGCGGTGGGTAACGGTTGCGGTAAGCGCTTCTTTGTAGTTTACCTGCGGCGCGCCCTGGTTGCATTCTACCTTGAACTCGCGGCGAAGGCGGTCGACGATGATTTCCAGGTGGAGCTCGCCCATCCCGCTGATCACCGTCTGGTTGGTATCTTCGTCGAAGCGGACGCGGAAGGTAGGATCTTCTTCTGCCAGCTTGGCGAGGGCCATACCCAGTTTATCGAGGTCCTTTTGGGACTTGGGTTCGACGGCGATGGCGATCACCGGTTCGGGGAAGACCATGCTTTCCAGAATGATGGGCTTGTTCACATCGCAGAGGGTATCTCCCGTGCGAATATCCTTAAAGCCAACCGCTGCGGCGATATCGCCCGCTTCTACCCGATCGATTGGGTTTTGCTTATTGGCGTGCATTTGATAAAGACGGGAGATCCGTTCTTTATTATCCGAACGCGTGTTCAACACGTAGGAGCCAGCGTCCAGCGCGCCGGAATACACGCGCATAAAGGCGAGGCGGCCGACGAAGGGGTCGGTGGCGATTTTGAAGGCCAGCGCGGCAAAGGGCTCGTCGGCTGAAGGCCTGCGGATTTCTTCCGCATCGGTTTTCGGGTTGATTCCTTTGACCGCGTCCACATCCATCGGCGAAGGCAGAAAGGCGCAGACCGCGTTGAGTACGGCTTGAACCCCTTTATTTTTAAATGAAGAACCGCACATCATCGGTACGAACTTCATATCGCAGACAGCGGCGCGGATAGCGGCGCGCATTTCGTCGGCAGAAATGGAGTCCGGATCGTCGAAGAATTTCTCCATGAGGCTCTCGTCGTATTCAGCAATGGCTTCAAGTAGCTTCTCGCGGTATTCGGCAACGGTCTCTACGAGGTCTGCCGGAATTGGAATGACATCGTATGTCATTCCCATATCGTGTTCATTCCAAACGATGGCCTCATTGGTAATCAGGTCGACTACGCCTTTGAAGTTTTCTTCTGCGCCGATCGGAACCTGGAGCGGAATGGCGTTGGAGCCCAACTTGGTCTTCACATCGTTGACGACGCTGAAGAAGTCGGCGCCGGAGCGGTCCATTTTGTTGACGAAACCGATCCGGGGTACTTTGTAGTTGTCCGCCAGGCGCCAGTTCGTTTCAGATTGAGGTTCTACCCCGCTCACGGCGCAGAACAGGAACACCAACCCATCTAGAACCCGCAGAGAGCGGTTTACTTCTACGGTAAAATCCACGTGGCCTGGCGTGTCGATGATATTCACGACATAGTCCTCGTCTTTCCAGTTCCAATGCGTTTTGGTGGCGGCAGAGGTAATCGTGATCCCCCGCTCCTGCTCCTGCTCCATCCAGTCCATCGTAGCAGCGCCGTCGTGAACTTCGCCGATTTTATGGCTGATGCCGGTGTAGTAGAGAACGCGCTCGGTCGTCGTCGTTTTCCCGGCGTCGATGTGCGCCGCGATACCGATGTTTCTGGTGAATCTAAGATCTTTTGACATGGCTAAGCCTTGATTGCGTTATTGTTGGTTAAAGGAACTCCGAGGAATCAGACTTTGAAGTGCGCGAAGGCCCGGTTGGATTCTGCCATCCGGTGGGTGTCTTCTTTTTTCTTCACCGCGCTTCCTTCCCCTTTGCTTGCTGCGATGATCTCTGAAGCAAGCCTTTCGGCCATTCCTTTACCACTGCGCTGGCGGGAATATTTAATCAGCCATTTCATTCCGATCGATACTTTGCGCTTGGCGCGGATTTCGGTCGGTATCTGGAAGGTGGCGCCCCCGATCCGGCGGCTGCGCACTTCAACCTGCGGCATGACGTTACTGAGGGCTTTTTTCCAGAGAGCATGCTCATCCTGATTGGTGCGGCCGGCTACCATGTCCAACGCGTCGTAAAACACGGTCAGTGCGGTGCTTTTTTTGCCTTCCCACATCAGGTTATTGACAAATTGGGTGACCATCGGATCGTTGTACCGAGGGTCGGGGATGATCATGCGCAATTTGGGCTTTCTCTTTCTCATTTTTCTTTGGTCAAAGTTTCAATAGGAAACAGAATTATTTCTTTGGCGCCTTTGTGCCATATTTGGACCGGCTTTTTTTGCGGTCGTTCACGCCGGCGGTATCTAAAGCGCCGCGAACAATCGTATAACGCACCCCGGGAAGGTCTTTTACCCGGCCTCCGCGAATCAGCACGATGGAGTGTTCCTGCAGGTTATGGCCTTCTCCGGGAATATAGGCGATCACTTCGATCTGGTTAGTCAAACGCACCTTGGCCACCTTCCGCAGAGCAGAGTTCGGCTTCTTGGGAGTCGTGGTGTACACCCGCGTACAAACCCCGCGGCGCTGCGGACAAGCCTCCAACGCGCGCGACTTGCTCTTGTAAACCACTTTTTCCCGGCCATTGCGGACCAATTGATTAATCGTAGGCATAAACAAAACTGTTTAAATCGTTGCGGTAATTTGCCTTTTTCCCACCTCTAAACGCCTTTATCCAAAAGCGCACGCAAAAGTAGAAGTTTTCAAATGAATCTCCAACTCTCAGAAGAAGATTCTTTAATAAATCTTCCCTGGATCAGGATTTTCCCTTGCCCTCTTGCCGTGCCGGTCCATTCGAAAATTGTACGAAGCGGGACCTCCAGCCAAAGAGAGGCGCAAAGATATGCAAAACTTATTCGCCAGCAAAAAAAGAAAAGGAAAAAAGGAGAAAACCGCCAAAAAAAAACACCCCAAAGCACGGATATGCGCTCTTTCCCGGAATATACATTAAAACTTTCCGGTCGCAAAAAACCCACCAGGGTCATCCGGTAAGCCGCCGCCAATTCTACGGCCAAACTGGAAGGCGCTCCCACAGAAGCCATAAAGGAGATACCTGCCGACAGGGCCTTCTGGACAAGTTCAAACCCTGCCCTGCCGCTGACCAGCAGCAAGGCATCGGCCAGAGGAAGCATCTCTTGTTTAAATGCGGCGCCAATCAGTTTATCCAAAGCATTGTGCCGACCCACATCTTCCCGAACCAGCGCCAATTCGCTGTTTGGATGGTATATCGCGGCGGCATGCACACCGCCGGTCTCCTGAAACAAAGACTGATTTTCCCAGAGCGCTTCCGACAGCTTGCTCAAGGTTGCCGCATCCCATAGCCTTCCGCTTAGCGGCAGCGGATAGACAGAGGGCTGTTGAATAAGCTCCATGGAGGCCTTCCCACAGATACCGCAACTTGAAGCGGCATAAAAATTCCGCGCGAACCGGTCAAAATCGATGGACAACCCGGGATGCAGCTCCGCCAATACGGTATTCTGCTGCACCTCAGGTTCCAACCCCGCTCCAAGGTACCGAAGCTGGAGAAGTTCGTTTTTCCGGGAAATAATCCTTTCAGAGAGTAAAAATCCCCGAACGAGGTCGAAGTCGTCACCAGGTGTTCTCATGGTGACGGCGAGGCTTCGCTGCTGCCGCTCCCCGCCTGGACCAAAGCCAAGACGGATTTCCAAAGGCTCCTCAATAGCAAGGCGGTCGCTTGCCGGAATCAGTTTGTCGCCCTGACGGCGAAGTATGGGAACTTCATTAGACGCGCTCCAGGGATTTGCCATGACAACGTAACGCCCCGGCCTTTTCTATTGTTCCGGAGAATGAGGCATCTCCGTAGCTTGCTTCTCCCAGAGATACCCCCTGCCATGTGTGATGGTACTGCCAAGATATCCCGTCAGCAGAAGCAATACAAATAGTGCCACCGCGATGAAGTTTCTCCATACATTAATCTGCCACGACCCCGGGCTATGCCCGCTAAACCGCCAGGCTACTATGCCCAATACGGCAACCAGAATGCCCAGCCATTGGTGCCAGAAAAGTGCCTGCGCCGGGTATTCTCCTTTTCGGATCAAAATGAACCCCGTGATACAGGCCAGAACCGCAATGGAGGAAGAAATGAGTAAGGTGGTGGGAATAACCGTACGAAAAACCGCATTCTTGGGCTTGCGGCCCATGCGCTGAAAAATAAGCGCCAGAATCATCATTCCGATGGGGAAATGGACAAGCAGTAGATGAGACCGGCCAAGAAACAGGATCGCCTCGCTCATGGCTTTAGAGTTTTAGTTGAGCGAAAGTACAACTTTCTTGGAATGCACGAAGTACGAAGTACGATGTACGATGTACGGCGGACGGCGGACGGCGGACGGCGGACGGGGGACGGGAGACGGGGGAGGGGGGGGGGGGGGGGGGGGGGGGGGGGGGAGGGGGGGGGGGGGGGGGAGGGGGGGGGGGGGGCCGGGGGCCAGAACCACTACAGACTGTTCAAAAACCCGGGTGCGGGGCCCCCCCCTCCCCCCCGGGCCCCCCCCCGGGGGCCCCAAAAAAGGGGGGGGCGGGCCGGGGGCCGGGGGGGGGTCCCCCCCCCAAGCCCCCCCCGGGCCCCCCGGACCCCCCCTTTTCCCCCCCCCCCCCGGGTCCCGGCGCCCCGGGGCGCCGGCCCCCCCCCCCCCCCGGGGGGGCGGGCCCCCCCCCCCCCCCCCCCCCCCCGGCCGGCGGTGGTTTTCCCCGGGGCGGGAAAGGAAGGGAAAAAAACCCTCTCCCCCTTTCCCGTCCGCCCCCCGCGCCGGCGGCCGGGGGGGGGGGGGGGGGGGGGGGGGGGGGGGGGGGGGGGGGGGGGGGGGGGGGGGGGGGGGGGGGGGGGGGGGGGGGCCCCCCCGGGGGGGGGCCCGGGGGGGGGGGGGGGGGGGGGGGACGGGGGGGGGGGGGGGGGGGGGGGGGGGGGGGGGGCGGGGGGGGGGGGAGGGGGGGGGGGGCCCGGCTGGTTCTCCTTCCGGGGCTGGGGGGGGGGGGGGGGGGGGGGGGGGGGGGGGGGGGGGGGGGGGGGGGGGGGGGGGGGGGGGGGGGGGGGGGGGGGGGGGGGGGGGCCGCCCCCCAACCCCAACACCAACCACCAACCCCAACCACCAACCACCAACCACTAACCACCAACCACCAACCACTAACCACCACCCCTTACGCCTTCAACCATTCCCCAGGGGCCTTTTTGCAGGGCAATCCGGCAGTTTTGGAAGCCGGCGGATTCAAGCCAGGCCAGGGTGTCTGCGTAGGTGTCGGGGAAATCGTACTTGGCGTGGTGGTCCATCAGCCCGTCCCATTCCTGGTCTTCGGTGCCGCGAGACTTGGCATAGCGCTCCCATGGGATAAGGACTTCGTCCAGATAGGCAGCAGATCGCTTGCTGGCAAATAAATCGGCATACGCCAGCCTCCCGCCCGGCCGAAGCCAGGAACGCAGAGACGGAAACAGCGCTTGTTTTTCCTCCCTTTCCAAATGGTGAAAAGCCAGCACCGCAATTGTCAGATCGGCGCTTTCTTCCTCCAACTCAATTTCCTGAAACATCCCCTGCACATAGCGGATCGCGTTGGGCCGGCCATGAAAACGTTCCCTACAGGCCTCCAGCATCTCTTCCGAAGCGTCGACCAGCGTAAAGGCCGCCTCCGGAAACCGCCGCATCAACAGGTCCGTCCCGTTGCCGTTGCCGCAGCCCAGGTCCAGAATATGCGACGGGGTAAAATCGGAAGCTAATGACTCCAAAACGGATCCCAACAGCTCCTGATAGTGAGGTACCCAGCGCAAAACCTTGTCTGTATATCCGGATTGCCAGGTGTTGAATTCGTTCGAAATATCCATATTTATGAAAATAACCAGTATCGCTGTAGCAAGGAGACGAGTGATACGGGAGTGGTGTAGGGGCGGAAACATCGCTACCCCGTTACATCGCTACTTCGTTACGCTCATCGTACGTCAAAAGATCCACTGAATCACCTTTCCAACGAGCCATAAAGAAAGGCCAAGAGAAAAAACCATAGCCCCGAGGAGCAGGAAAAGGACCCACCAGGCGCTGCCTTTGTGCAGCCCTTTTTCGTAATGCTGTTTCAATAAGTGGACGTTGCGCAGGTTGGCCCGGTACCGGAGATCAAACAGATCGCCCAGCAACGGCACCGTGCCCACGATTCCGTCCAGCAGAATATTCCCGACCATTTTCACCGCCAGCATGCCACTTCCGCCGTGCCGTGCCATGTACAGGACGAGCACGCCGGACACGGCGAAACTCAATACGTCCCCAGCGTAGGGGATCAAAGCCAACCAGGGCGTCCACCCCGAACCGGATCTTGGTAAACGGAATGCGGAAGCGGTTGTCCAGAAATTCGGCGATGGCGTCAAGCCATTTGATGTTGGGAGCGGTCATACGTTATGTTAGGCGTTACGAGGTTGCGAGGTTGCGAGGTTGCGACGTCGCGAGGAACTATGGATGCCATTACTCCGTAACTCCGTAACCTCGTAACCTCGTAACTTCATCCAGCCTTGTCAAATATACACCACAGTGGTGAAAAGATCCCCATTTTCCTGGAGATCGATCAGGCGGAAAGCGGGGCGGGAGTGGTCGATAGCCAGAGCATCAGTGTGCTGGGCGATTTGGAAAAAAGTGGACGGGGTAATGAACACGTTCGCATTGCGGTGGGCGACCGTTTTTTCTACGTGGTAATGGCCGCAAAACACCTGATAAGCGTGCGGATAGGTTTGAATCAGGCGCTCAAATGCCGGTATTTGACGGAACGGGTATTTTTGATCCATAAAGAGAACGCCGGCCGTCATCGGGGGGTGGTGCATAAAAATCAGGGCCAAAGGGCCGGCCAAGCCATCTAATTGCGCTTCCAGCCATTGCCATTGAGCCGGAGACATCTCGCCCCGCGACGTATCCAGAAACAGGACGGTATGGGGGCCCCATTTCCTGGAAAAATAAAGCTCGCCCTGATGAAAGTCCTCCTTCTCATAGCCAAAAATACGGGCCAGCCCAGCCGGGTCGTCGTGGTTGCCCGGAATAACTTCAAAGGGAATGCCGAGTGGAACGACCAACGACCGCACCCATTCGCACGCCTCGGGGTCGCCGTCGTGGAAACTCAGATCGCCGCTCAGCACGAGATAATCCGGCTTCATGGCGGCGGCTTTTTCCAGAATAGCAGCGAAATTCCCCCGGACATCCAACCCAACAGGAAGTTCGCCCTCCCGGCCAATATGCAAATCGGTAATCTGAATGATTTTCATGGCGGACGGTTGTTGGTTTTATTCCAACATAACGTCGCTCACGCAAAAAACGTATTGTAGATGGTACTGAGTGCCAGCACGAGGAACAACAAGCTCAGAATGTAGTTGATGTTGCGGGCGACAAACTGAATCCGCTTCTGGATAATCCCGGCGAAGGACACATAAATGGCGAAAAGCAGAAAAGCCCCAGCCATGGCGCCCAGCGCAAAAAACCAGTTGTGGGGCGCCTGGGTTTGCAGAATGTCTTTTGCTTCCAAAATGGTGGAATAGCCCAAAAAGAAAGGAATGGCCAGCATGTTCATCGCTGCCATCGTCAGGCCCGCCCAATAGCTTTGGTTCCCTCCTTCTTTTAGCTGAAATTGCACCTTCTTCCGCGCCTGCCGGTAGAAAAACCAGGCCAGCAGAAAAAAAATGGCAATGGCGGCATAAGTTAGGTATTCAATCACCTGCGGGTTATTGGCCAGGAATTTGGCAAACGTCACCGCAATCAGCGCCTGAACAAAGATCACGCTCGAAGCCCCCAAAATAAACAACAACGCATGCTGCCGGTGGTGCTCCAGGCTGATTTTCAACGCCGTCATGTTGATCATCCCGGGCGGGCTAAACCCCAGGAACGCGACCACAATCGCCAGAAAAACCGTTTGCAGAATATCCATGATTCTTTTTTGCGGTAAAAATAAGGGGTTAGGGGATAGGGTTTCGTGAGGTGGGTCACAGGGCGTTGGGGCGTTGGGGCGTTGAGGCGTTGGGGCGTTGAGGCGTTGAGGTGCCTGTTGGTCGTAGTCCTCAGACCCCGCTGGTCGAAAAGGCCTGAGACCGACACCTGAAGCCTCTGACCAAAGAACGGCAGGCGGCAGACGGTGCTCCTAAACTACCTCGCGCCTGAAGATCAAATTGCCCCCATCATGCCCATCCTATAATCCTGCAAATCACAGTTCAGACAAAGTAGCAATGTCCCCAATGGCAGTAAATACGCGCAATCTGAAGATTGAACGAATGCGTAGACGGAAGTCTACGCACAACAGGGTTGGGTTCGCTTACTTCAGCGTTCGCTCGAACAATTCGAAAATTCGCCGGTATTCGTCGGTCCAGCTGCTGGGCTCTATGAAGCCGTGGTCTTCCATCGGAAAAACGGCGAACTCCCACCGTTCTTTTTTCAACTCGATCAGGCGCTGGGAAAGGCGCACCACATCCTGGAAATGGACGTTCACGTCCACCATCCCATGCAGGAGGAGCAAATCGCCTTTTAACCCTTCTGCGAAGTTGATCGGCGAGCTGCGCTGGTAGGCGATGGAGTCCTCTACCGGGGTATTGAGGATATTGGCGGTGTAGCCGTGGTTGTAGTGGGCCCAGTCGGTCACCGAGCGCAGGGCGGCGCCGGAGCGGAAGGTTTCGGGCGCGTTGAACAGGGCCATGAGGGTCATGAAGCCGCCGTAAGAACCGCCGTAAATACCCACTTTTTTGGCGTCTACTCCGTATTGGCTCACCAGATACC
Organism: Haliscomenobacter sp.; assembly: GCA_016707205.1. Classification (GTDB taxonomy): domain Bacteria; phylum Bacteroidota; class Bacteroidia; order Chitinophagales; family Saprospiraceae; genus JADJPL01. The sequence continues at coordinate 94,902 of JADJHZ010000005.1, forward strand.
GGGCGCCGTCGACCTGATCGTCGAGGTCTTTGCCTCCCATGTGGCGGTAGATGGCGGTGCGCCACTCCCTGCCATACCCTTCGCTGGCGCGGTAGTCGATATCCAGCACGGTATAGCCGTTGTCGGCCAGGAAATGGTGAAACATGAACTCCCGGAAATAGCTGGCCCACCATTTATGCACATTCTGGGTATACCCCGCTCCATGGACGAAAATCACTGCCGGGCCGCCTTTTTTGGGTTTGGCAGGCCGGTACAACCGGGCAGGAACCATCACCCCGTCCCGGGCTTTGAACCATACGATCTGCGGATCACTCCAGGGGTAGCGGTTGAACTCGGGGGTGGTCGATCGGGTCAGCTGCGTAGCCGGGGCGCCGGGGCGGTTTTCCATCCAGTACACTTCCCAGGGCTTGTTGCTGTAGGAATAGCGGATAGCGAGGTATTTTTCGTCGGGAGAAACGGAGACTTCGTTACTCCCGGCCATGGACGTAATCTTTTCCAAAGGCCCTCCATGCACGGAAAGGCGGTAGAAATGCCTTTCGTGCGGACCTTCCGCGTTGGCAGTCAGGAAGAAATACTGCCGGTCGCGGGAGAGCCTGGCGCTGAGAATCTCAAATTTGCCCTCCGTGAGCGCTTTTTTCTCCCCGGTTTCCAGGTCGGCCACATAGAGGTGGGAATAGCCGGTTTCTTCCGACTGGTACCACACCTTGCGGGTGTCCATCAGGAACCCCACGTTGCCGGCGCCGCCCGACCAGCCGATACCGGGGCCTCCAACCCAGGCCTCGTCGCGCTGGCGGTCGATCAGCCTCATGGCGCCGGTGGGCAGGTCCAGCGAAACAATCCAGCGGTCCTTATTGTCCTGGGAGCGGATCACGAGCAGGGCCCTGCCGTCTTCCGAAAACACGGGCCCGGCGTAGTTCACCTCCCGGGGCTTGTCGTACAGGGGCTTGAACGCCTCCGGGCCTTTGTGGTAATCCTTCAGGAACTCCGGTTTGTCGGATATCCCGGGCAGCGTTTTCGGGTCAACGAAATAAAAGGTATCGCGTTCGGTATCGTAGATGCCAAACTCCTGGCTATCCATGGGCGATCCCACCTTGGGTCGGGAGGGCAGGTTGGCGGTGAACCCCGATTCTGCGACGTAATCCGGCACGTCGGTGCGCTTGGACTCGGCGCGTTTGATCAGTTGGAAGGTAATGAAGCGCAGGTCGGGGCTGGCGTCAAGTCCTGTTAATTGCTTTGTGCCCGTATAATAGGTCTTCGGACGATCGGGCTCTAAAAGTTTGTTTTGTTTCTCGCGTGCTTCGCGCTGCCCTTTGCGCCACTCCAGAACCTCGAAGAGGTCCAGTTGCTGTTCGGTCAGCCAGGCCTCCTGGGGGGTAGGTTTTTTCTCGGCGGGCGCCGCGCCGGAGCGGAAGTCGGTGAGCTGCGAAGTGCTTCCGTCGAGGATATTCCAAACGAACAAGTTGTTGTTGCGGGAGAAAACGACTTTGGTGTCGCCGTCGGCAAAAGAAGCGCCGCTTTCGCGATCCAGCGTTTGGGTGATGGCCCTTGCCGAGTTGGAAGCGACGTCTACCAGGAAGAGGTCGCCGTTGCGTTCAGTGATTTTGCGGGAGACATCGCGGGTATAGGTTCCGCCCGATAGCAGGGCCCGCTGTTCAGCAGCCGAAACTTTCTGAGGCTCGCCGCCGGAAATGGATACCTTATATAGGCTGCGCAGGGTATCCATGCCGGGATTCCAGGAGAAATAGATGGTCTGGTTGTCGTCGCCCCAAAAGACATTCTCAGGTAAAAACCCGACAAACCGGTCGCCCTGCATGATCTGGCCGATCGAAAGGGAAAGCTTTTGAGCAAAGAGAAATTGGCTGGTCAGCAAACAGCCCAAAAGGAAAGGCAGGTAGGCTTTTTGATGCATAACGCGATTTTTTTGGGGAAAATAGGAATTTTTTACGAATCCCCTGGCGTGCGGCTTCTGGCGTGCGGCTTCTGGCGCGAGGCTTCTGGCGCGAGGCTCCTGCCTCCTGCCTCCTGGCGCGAGGCTCCTGTTCGCCGAAATCCTCAGATTTCGTGCGAAACTATCCGCCGGTCCCCCGACCGGCGTCCACCCTGGCGCGAGGCCCCTGTCTCGTGCCCTGTACCTCCTTGAGGCTCTGCCTCAACCCGTTTCATGCCCAGGATTAACCGACTTTCTTTTTCTCCCAACGCCCCAAAATGCCTATCTTTAGCCGAGTCAGTTTTGAAAATCCGTTCATTCGTTATTCACATAAACTACTTCCAACCATGATCATTGACACCATTCAAAATGCAGAGAAATACCGCTCCCTGCACCCGTTGTTTGAACGCGCTTTCGGGTTTATCCGGGAAAGCAATCCGGCAAACATGGCCGACGGCAAAGGCGATATTGCCGACGGACTGAAAAGCATCGTCAGCACTGCGGCGGGCAAGGCCAGGGAAGAAAGCCTCAAAAAGTTCGAATGCCACGATAAGCACATCGACATTCAGTTTTGCATCGACGGGCAGGAGACCATCGGCTGGAAACCCCGTTCCGCCTGCGCGCTTCCCAATGGGGATTACAACGAAGAGAAAGACGTTCGCTTTTTCAGCGATCAGCCCGATACCTTCTTCCAGCTCACCGGAGGTCAGTTTGCGGTCTTTTTCCCCGAAGACGTACACGCGCCCATGATCGGCGACGGAGAGATCAAGAAGATGGTGATCAAGGTGAGGATCTGAGTGGGCTTGAGAACGCAGTTGTACATGCAAAAAAAACCATACTACCGGATATTTTCGTTTTTCCGGGCATCCAGACCTTCCAGGTTTGCCAAACCTGGAAGGTCTTATTCCAAAAATGCCCAGTAGTGTGCGAAAAACCTACCTTGGGGAAAAAATCGCCAATGACCTTTAAAAAGGCTGTTTACCTGACGCTCTGGATGGCTATCGGGGCTCTTGCTCCCAATTCCCTGACGGGGCAGCGCCCCTTGAACGTCGTTGTATTCCTCGTAGATGACCTGGGCTGGCAGGATACCTCCTTCCCTTTTGCCGATTCCGCGACGGCGCTCAACCGGCGTTTCCGGACGCCCAACATGGAGCGCCTGGCCCGGATGGGCACCGCCTTTCCAAACGCTTACGCCACCCCGGTCTGCACGCCGTCGAGGGTCAGTTTCCTGACCGGCGCCAACGTTGTGCGCCATCATGTGACGAACTGGACCAACGTCCTGCCGGATACCCATACCGACTACCCGGACTCCCTCCTCGGACAGGTGGACTGGAATCTGAACGGCCTCGATCCTTCGGGGCGGCAGCACCGAGCCTTCCACGCTACTCCCCTACCCCAACTCCTGAGGGACGCCGGCTACTACACCATCCTCGCCGGAAAAGCCCATTTTGGCCCGTATACCACTCCCGGGAGCGACCCGCTCAACCTGGGTTTCATGGTCAATATTGCAGGTACTGCTGCCGGCCATCCGGGCAGTTACCTTCCGGAAAAACGCTACCGCGCCAATGCCCAGGACACCCTCAGGGGCGTCCGCGGACTGGATGCCTACCATAGCAAAGGCGATTTTTTGACGGAGGCGCTCACCCGGGAGGCGCTGTCCGCCCTGGCTGTTCCCGTTGCTTCCAGGAAGCCGTTTTTTCTGTATCTTTCCCATTATGCCGTTCATACGCCGCTGGAACGGGATTCCCGGTTTGTTCAGCCTTATCTGGATCAGGGCCTTCCGCCGGCGGAGGCCAATTATGCCGCCCTGATCGAGGGCATGGACAAAAGCCTGGGCGATGTACTCGACTATCTGGAATCCAAAGGACTATTGCAGGAAACGGCGGTGCTGTTTCTCTCCGACAACGGCGGTTTGAGCCTTGCCCCTCCCCGGGCCCAGCCCATGCACACCCACAACCTGCCTTTGCGCATGGGAAAAGGGTCGGTATACGAAGGCGGCATCCGCGTGCCGCTCCTGGCCTATGCCCCCGGGCTATCCCAACCCGGTGGAAAATGCCGGCGGCTCGTTGCCGCCGAGGACCTGTTCCCGACAGTCCTCGAACTGGCCGGTATCCGCAGGCCAAAGACTATCCAGGAAGTAGATGGCCGCTCCTTTGCCCCCATATCCTTCAGCCTGCCCACCCGTCGCCAAACCAGCGCTTGCTCGTCTGGCACTACCCGCATAACTGGACCAACATCGACCAGCAGGGCGTCGCCTGGGGCAGCGCCATCCGGCAAGGGGACTGGAAGCTGGTCTATTTCCACAAAACCCAGCAATGCGAGCTGTACCAACTCGCCCGAGACCCTGGAGAACAAAACAACCTGCTGGAAACCTACCCTCGAAAAGCCCTGCGCCTGGCCAAACTGCTCCGCAACATCCTGGTCCGGAATCACGCGCCCTGGCCGGTGAATAAAGATACCAAAGTAGCGGTACCCTGGCCGGATGAGGCGGTGAAGGCCTCCACCGCGCGCCTCCCGGCTTCGTGAATAAGAGGTTGCTTTGCTTCCTGCCGCAAAACCAGGCGGAGGACAGGATAAATAATTGAATACCAGCGCCCTACAAGATCCAAAAGGCCCGCTCCGCCAAATCGCTCCGCCTGACGACCAGTTCCTGCAGCGTGTTGTATTGGCTTCTGGTCTCGCTTACCATGTCTGCGAGGCCGAACAACGTGGCGAATCCCTCAAAAAAGCGGAACCGGAAATCGGATTGCGCCTGAAACGTCGCGCTGAAGTAAGGCGAGTCCCGGTATTGCTCCATCAGAGTAGGCAAAATTTGGAAATACACGCCTGAGTAATAGGTATCGCTTTGGGGGGTATCGCCCTGGCGGAGCAGTTCATACAGGATCATCGCCCAACCAGCCTGACCGGTATACCTCTCGCCAAAAGACCATCTTTCGGTATACCCCCAATTATATTCCTGGGTGTAGGTTTTGAGCAATTCGCGGTAAAAAAGGGCCTGGGGCTCTTGCAATATCTGAAGGCCCTTCTTGGTAAGACTGATCTTTCCGTTGCGCTTCAGGGTCCATTTCGCGATGATGCAAAGGTTTTGGGCGATGACCAGTTCGCGAAAATCCTCCTCCCTCAGCAATTTCATCGAGCCATCATCTACAAATTTATTAGGAAATAAACGCAGGCCGTACAGTTTTTGAACCAGGGCGCGGGGCAGGTTCCCTTTCTGGGTCAGTTTCAATGGCTGTTCATTATGAATGGCGGCAAGCACTTCGCGGGCGAGTTGCACAAAGAGGATCTGTGCGACATCCTCATCTTTCAGGTCGGGACGAAATTGCAGCGGACTGACTGGGGAAAACGGATCGCTGAGCAAGAGCGAGAGGCTTTCCCGGGATAATTTGACCAAAGGCTGGGCCTTGCCGCGTTTTTTTTGCTCCCATGGAGATGCTTTCAGCCACTCCAGCGCACCCGGGATTTCCCGCCACAACTGCCAGGCTTCATCGGCGTATATTATGGCCTCCTCAGGGCTATGCAGCGCATAACTGTCCGGAAGGGAGGACGGCGGCGCATCGTGGAGGAGAAGGGGGATGACGTAGGAATTGTTTGCTGCAGCGTTCTTTAAATATTCGTTGGCCTCAGCGCTGGCGCCCTCCTTCATGAAATGGACCAACGCGTCGTTAAATAAATACGGCGTCGTGTCCTCGGGATATTTCTTGCAGTATTTGCTGTAGGATTTCAGGTCGCGCTGACGCAGCAAAGCAGGCAGGAGGCTGTACCGTACGCCTAGGTTATCGTCCGCGTTCAGGCGGATGATATCCTCCCAAATAACAATGGCGTTCGACACGTTTCCCTCCCCGGCATGGTACTCCGCCAGAGCCTGGAGGGAGCGCATGTAGGGCCTGGTCTCTGTGATATTCCAGAAGTTACCGATATGTTCCTTCAGGTATTTGCCGCCGAACAAGCGCTTTCCGATTTCCACGGCTTTTTCGATATATTCAAGGCGCTGCTTTTTCGACTTGATGGAGACAAAAAGGTATTCATAGGCGGGAATGCAATCCGGCCATAATTCGAGCGCTTGTGTGGCAAGTTTTCGGCCTTTTGCCGGGCTGCTGTCCCAAGCCTCCCCTACGAGGTCGAAGGCCCGGTCTGCATCGGTAAGTTCCTCCTCCGGGATGCCGGGCAATGGGCTGCCTGCCAACGTATTCAATAGCTCCTGGAGTTCTTCAAAGGACTGCGGCTGGGCCTGGTCAATGAGCCGTTTCAGCAGGCGGTGGTGGCGGTCTGGAATAGACATAGCAAGGAAGTTTGGATAAAAATAAGGTCTTCCAGGGATTTAGTGGGGCAAATTTTCACCCGCGGTCAGTTTGCGTTTCCTCTGCGGACAACAGCTCTTTCGTACCCGCTCAAGATCATCCGGCTTACCTTTCATAGATCAGCATTTTTTCCTGTTCGATCCTGTCCCGCACGCTGGGCATCAGGGATGTTTCTTCCACAAGATCCACCTGCCTTCCTAGCAGCTTTTCCAGATCCTGTTTCATCCCAACAAAGTCCAGAAGGTTCAGCTTATTAGGGCGCATAAACTGCACCAAAATATCCAGGTCGCTGTCGTAACTGGCCTGGTTTCGGGCAAAAGAGCCAAATATCCAGGCTTTATCAACGGGCTGCTCCGCCAGGTAGTCTTTGATCCGGCGCAATAGCTTCGCCCGCTGCATCGTACGCGTCGTCCCGCTTACCTCCTGCTCTAGCCGGCGTTTTGCCGCCTCCAGGGATTCGAGCGCGTAATCGCATGCTTTCAGCAGGTAGTACGTCCGTTCACTCTGGTATTTGATGACGAGTTCCCGGTAATCATCCCCCAGCTTTTCGGCCATGCCGCGGATCAAATGCGCAGGGGCAGGAAGCGCATTGCGCTCCACCTTGCTCAGGGAGGACTGATCATAATTCAGGGCGGCAGCCAGTTCCCGAAGAGATATGCCCTGCTCTACCCGAAGCCGCCGGATGCGCTCCCCAAAGGTTTCTGAATACATTTTGGAATTTTTTTTCTGGAATTATTTTTCCAGAATTAGCGCTTTTCTTGTTGCTGGTCAAGAGTTGGGCCATCACTTGGGCGGAATTGGCCGTTGGCGAATACGGCCATCCTTGTCGATCACCGTATGCATTCCCTCAAACTTGAAATGTTCGTTGGCAAAAAGCCACCTTCGAAAAAACAAAACCACCGCATCCGGCGGGGATTTTTTTCTATCTGAGCGCTGCGCCCCGCATTTTCGCCGGGCGAAAATGCGGGGCGCAGCGCTCAGATAATGTGTTTTTTTTCCGGGCGCGGGGTGGAGACCCACGGCCGTGTGTCTCTGCGAGGTGTGGGCATCGCAAAAAGCTTACTTACTGTGATAAAGTACTACTTCCGGGATAAAATCGAAATCCTTTACGTTATAGGTATGAAGTGGGATTTGATAAACAATCGAGGTAGCTGCAATAATAGCATCAGGAATTTGAAGGCCGTGGCTCAAGCGGTAGGATTCGATGAGCTCGATTGCTTTGGCAGATATGGCGCTGTCGAGTTGAACAATATCATAGAAGTTGATGCGCTTCTTCATTTGCGTCAATTCCTTTTATTGCCCATTCCTTGAAGCAGTTCCATGACCGTGATGGCAGACAGCGCAATATGTTCCAGGCCGATCGCATTCAATTGATCAATTGCGTCTTGCCTGCCGTTGAAGGCGCTGATGAAGATATTGGTATCGCACAGCACCATAGCTCAAGCATTCCAGGCGCGTTTCCAATTTGCTGCTCGGATTGCTTCAATGCTTCTCGGATCATCTTCCCAGAGCCCGAAGAGTGGAGCAGGGTCAATCGTCTTATCCCCTTTTGTGATTGAAGGACCCTTGCTAACAGGCGCTGTGGTCACCTCAATGCTTTTAATATTCAAGCTTTTCAACAGGAAGATTATTTTTTCCACTTCCAGAATATCCACCGCTTCGATTGTTATACGCATAGTACTTCGATGTTTGCCATTCAAAATTAAAGGTTTTTCCGGATTTCTGGCGGCTGATTTTTCATGTGTTGAGTAATACCAGAGGATCCAGGTCATACGGATAAAACACCCGTCGTCCTTCCTCATCCTCCACATACATCCCGGTATTTTCCCAGCCAATGGTATTCCCCAGGATATGCAGCTGGCGGAACGCTTCATAATCCTTCAACAAGGCAAAGGCAGGGTCGCCCTCCTGCACCTGAAAAACGTCTTCAAAGAGTTTCTGAAAGTCAATTACTCTCGACTCGCCGTTGTTGAACAGGCAGGATACCCGGTAACCATCCACCTTGTTTATCCTCAATATTCTTGGTACACTCCTTAATCCTTTCATAATATTAAAGGCGATTCTGCATGGAAACAAAATAAAACAAGTTGCCTAAATAAGCAACTTGTTTCATCGCCAAAAAGGTGGCAGGCACTTCGGAAGTGCCTGCCACCTTGCCACCCCGCACCCCGCGCCCTGCGCCCTGCGCCTTGCGCCCCCTACGCCCTGCCCCACCACCCTTCCCTAACCTCCTCGGCTTGCCCCAGGGCGGCCAGGGTTTCCAGGAGGCGCTGGATGTCTGCTTTGCGTTTGGGGGTGGGTTTGCCTTCGAAGGCCGCGGACAATGCTGCGGCGTCTGCGGGAGCGTCGAGGGGGGGTAGGAGGTCGCGCAAGGCTGCCGCCTGTGCGGGGAGGGCGCCGGGCCAGGAGCGCTTGCCAGGCGGGGTGGCTTCGGGGGCGGGGAGTTCTTCCCCCAGTTCCAGGAGTTTGCCCTGGATACCGGATTTTGCCGCGCCGGGCGACTGATACGCGGGCCGCAGCCAGCGGATGTGCCCGGCGGCTTCCTCGGCGGCGCGCCCGGCGTTGAGGCGCACGAGACGCTCCAGGATCTCGCCCTCGGGCAGACCGGCGAGCCATCCGTAGGCTTCGGCGACGGCGGCGTCGATAGGGGTAGTCACGGGATGGGAAAAGTTTGGTTGGAGGCAAAGTAAGGAAAAATGGGGGGATTTTTTGGAGGGATTTACAGCAGGCCATTTCACGAGCTTTCCATCTTTATAGCTCGCGAAATCGATCAAAAAAAGGCACATTTCGCGAGGGAAAGGATAGGCACTGCTTTTTGCAGCAGATCCGCATGCCTGATTTCCACAAAACCGCTCCTGGTATCCGGCCTATTATCTGCCTTTGGGCAAGCTATTCCAGCAGCATAAGGTATGGCTCAACAGCCGGTTTTGCCTCAACAAGAGTCAGTTTTCAGAGTCCCCCTTCAGATGCCCTAGCGAGGCGCGATAGCGCACGCCTACTCCGGAAGTGATCCCTATCACCCCTCCCGATGACGAAAATCATATAAAGATATTTCCCGGGGTACTAAGTTTAGCCCTTAGAAAAAGTGCCATTCCCGGCTTTAGCGCCAAAACGCAGGATTCAGACGCCCAAGCCGGGTTTTATATGCTTTTTTCGCTCGTGCATTTTACCCTCTTTCACTTGGATAAACCACGCGTTGTATGCAATCTTCCGAATTCGATCTAACAAAACCCGTCGATCTGTCCGATCACGCGGAAGGCACCGGGGCGCTCCGGTCGCGGATTCCCGTTTACAAAGATTTTCTTCCGCCTTGCAACCGCTCCTGCCCCTCAGGGGAAAACGTGCAGGCCTGGATGGCTTTCGCCCAATCCGGGAACTACGAAGCGGCTTTCCAGCAACTGATGGAAGACAACCCCTTCCCGAGTATTAGCGGGCGGGTGTGCGTACACCCCTGCGAAACGGGTTGTAACCGGACGCATATCGACACCACCGTCAACATCCACGCGGTGGAGCGGTTTATCGGCGATCTCTCCCTCGAGGCTAAATGGCCGGTGCGCTACCAGGCCAAACCTTCCGGGAAAAAAGTACTCGTCGTGGGCGCAGGCCCTGCCGGGCTTTCCGCAGCCTACCACCTCACCCGCATGGGGCATAAGGTGGAGATCTTCGAGGGCCGCAGCGCGCCCGGAGGATTGCTCCACTACGGAATCCCCTCCTACCGCCTTCCCGCCGAAATCCGGGACGGAGAGATCAACCGGGTCTTGTCCATGGGCGTGCGCCTGCACCTCAACCATAAAGTGGACGACGTTCTCCTCGAGAAGGAAAAAGGCCGTTTCGACGCCGTCTTCCTCTCCATTGGGGCTCAAATCAGCAAGAAGGAACCCATTGCGTATACCAACGCCGTACCGGTATGGGACGCCTTCCAGGTCCTGTACGGCGTGTCGCAAAATCAGCCGCTCCAACTCGGCAGCCGCGTGATCATTTACGGCGGCGGCAAACTCGCCATGTACCTGTCGCGCGTGATGCGCCGCCTCGGCCTTAATGCCCAGGTGCTGTATAGCGGCGACCAGAAACTGATGCCCGCCTACGATTTTGAAGCCGACGACGCCATCGCCGAAGGCATCGAGATCAAACTCCTGCGCGCCATCCGCGAAGTGGAAGAAAACCGCTTCAAAGTGGAGATCATGCAAATGGAAAAAGGGAAAATCGTCGGTTCCGGCACCTACGAAACCCTGGAAGCCGACTCCCTCATCCTGGCTACCGGCCAGGAAGGCGACACCTCCTTCCTCCAGGGCATCGATGGCCTCCAGCTTAAAGACGACGGCACGGTAGCCGTCGACGAAGGCCGCGCCACCGGCCACCCCGGCATCTTTGCCGGCGGCGACGTCGCTGGCGGCGAACGCAGCGTGATCATCGCCCTCGGACAGGGTAAAAAGGCAGCCAAATACATCAACGCCTACCTGAAAAGCGAAACATTCCAAAAGCCGGTTAAAAACGCCACGGCATTTTTCCGTAAAATGCACATGTGGTTCAAAACCGAAGCGCCCCTGCAGGAGCAGTCCAAACTCGCACCCAGCATCGCCGTGCGCAGCTTCGAAGAAGTGGTCGCCGGATTCAGCGAGAAAGAAGCCCGCTACGAAGCCCAGCGCTGCCTCAGTTGCGGCAACTGCTTCGAATGCGATGGCTGCTTCGGCGCCTGCCCGGAAGACGCGATCATCAAGCTGGGCCCAGGGAAAGGGTACAAATTCGATTACGACGCCTGCACCGGTTGCGGCGTGTGTTTCGAGCAATGCCCCTGCTATGCCATTGATATGATTCCTGAACCTGACAAAGCTCCCAACCATGTCTAATAAGAAATACGAAATCGCCATGATCGATGGCAATGAGGCGACCGCTTACGTCGCCTACCGCGTTAACGAAGTCTGCGCCATCTATCCCATCACGCCATCGTCCAACATGGCGGAGTTTGCCGACGAATGGGCGGCAAAAGGCATCAAAAACATCTGGGGAACGGTGCCGGAAGTCATTGAGATGCAAAGCGAAGGCGGCGCAGCCGGAACCGTGCACGGCGCCTTGCAGACGGGGTCCCTCACCACCACCTTCACCGCCTCCCAGGGACTGATGCTGATGCTTCCCAATATGTACAAAATCGCCGGGGAGCTCACCTCCGCCGTGTTCCATATCGCTGCGCGCTCTCTGGCCGCTCAGGGGCTTTCCATCTTTGGCGACCACCAGGACGTAATGGCAGCGCGGAGCACCGGATTTGCCATGCTAAGCTCGGCCAGCGTGCAGGAAGCCCACGACTTCTCCTTGATCTCGCAGTCGGCCACCCTCAAATCCCGGGTGCCATTCCTGCACTTCTTCGACGGCTTCCGCACCTCCCACGAAGTCAGCAAGGTTCAGATGCTGACCGACGAGGAGATTCGGGCTATGATCCCCGACGACCTGGTCTTCGCTCACCGCAAACGCGGCATGAACCCCGACCATCCCTTCATCCGGGGCACTGCCCAAAACCCAGACGTCTACTTCCAGGGCAGGGAAACGGTGAACCCGTTCTACTCCATTACCCCGGAACTGGTGGAAGAAACGATGGACCGCTTTTTCGAACTCACCGGCAGGCGATACGAGCTCTTCCAATATTACGGCGCTCCCGATGCCGAGCGGGTCATCATCCTCATGGGGTCCGGCGGCGAAACCGCTTCCGAAACGGCACTAGCCCTGAACCAAGCCGGCGAAAAAACCGGCGTGATCCAAATCCGCCTGTACCGGCCTTTCTCGATGGAGCATTTCCTCAAGGCATTGCCCTCTACGGTGAAGTCCATTGCCGTGCTCGACCGCACAAAAGAGCCGGGTGCAACCGGTGAACCGATCTTTCAGGATGTGATGTCCGCTCTGGTATTATACCTCCAGCGGGGAGTGATCAAGCAAATCCCCCGGCTGATTGGCGGGCGGTATGGTCTTTCCTCCAAGGAGTTTACGCCAGCTATGGTCAAAGCGATATTTGACGAACTCAAAAAACCAGAACCAAAGGAACAGTTTACCATTGGAATCAACGACGACGTCACCTTTACCAGTCTGGAATACGATCCGTCGTACACCCTCGACGAATCCAAATGGACCCAGGCCCTCTTCTTCGGTCTTGGCGCCGATGGAACCGTTGGCGCCAACAAGAACAGCATCAAGATCATCGGCGAAAATACCAACCTGTACGCCCAGGGCTACTTTGTTTACGATTCCAAGAAATCCGGCGCGCGCACTGTTTCTCACCTGCGCTTCGGGCCGGAGCCGCTGAGAGCGCCTTACCTCCTTACCCAGGCCAACTTTATCGCCTGCCATCAATTCAACTTCACGGAAAAAGTCGCCATGCTCTCCCAGGCTAAGCCAGGAGGGACGTTCCTGCTCAACAGCCCTTACGACAAGGACGAGGTATGGGATAAGCTCCCCACTTCGGTACAGAAGGATATTTTGAAGAAAAAACTCCATTTCTATGTGATTGACGCGACCGCCGTTGCCCGGGAAACCGGGATGGGTAACCGCATCAACACCATCATGCAGACCTGCTTTTTGCGCTTTCTGGCGTTCTGCCCCGGGAAGAAGCGATTGAGGAGATCAAACACGCGATTGAAAAGACCTATTCCAAGAAAGGTCGCGCCGTTGTCGAGAAAAACTTTATTGCGGTAGACGCTACTTTGGCGCACCTGTACGAAGTGCAGGTCCCGGGCGAAGTTTCCAGCGATACGGAGATGCCCCTGGTGGTGCCCGCCGAGGCCCCCGCATTTGTACAAGAAGTTACCGCTATGATGATGGCCGACCTGGGCAACGATCTCCCGGTGAGCAAGATGCCGGTCGACGGCACCTTCCCCAGTGGCACTACTAAATGGGAAAAGAGAAATATCAGCGACCAGATCGCCGTTTGGGAACCCGACCTATGCATCCAATGCGGCAACTGCGCTTATGTTTGCCCGCACAGCGTCATCCGGGCCAAATTTTTCCACGAAGACCACCTGGAAAAAGCGCCTCAAGGATTCAAATTGGCCCCCATCAACGCCCGCGGCTTCCCGGAAACCAAATACACCCTTCAAGTCTATCTGGAAGATTGTACTGGCTGCGAACTTTGCGTACAAGCATGCCCTGCCACCGATCCGCTCGACCGCGCGCGCAAAGCAATCAACATGGGCCAGAAAGAAGCTATCCTGGAAACGGAACGTGAAAATATCGCTCATTTTGAGGAAATTCCGTGGAACGACCGCACCCAGGTCAATTTCTCCACCGTGCATGGGATGCAGTTCCTGGAGCCGCTCTTTGAATTTTCAGGCGCCTGCGCTGGTTGCGGCGAAACGCCTTACCTCAAGCTGCTGACCCAGCTCTTCGGCGACCGCCTGCTGGTAGCCAACGCGACCGGGTGCTCTTCCATTTATGGAGGGAACCTGCCCACTACGCCCTGGACAACCAACAAAGAGGGCCGGGGGCCCAGTTGGTCGAACTCCCTTTTTGAAGACAACGCCGAGTTCGGCCTCGGGATGCGCATTACCGCCGACAAGCAAATGGCCTATGCCGGCGACCTGCTCCAGCGATTGATGCCGCAACTGGGCGAAGACCTCGTCACGAAACTGATGGGTTCGCCGCAACTCGTGGAATCTGAGATCCATCATCAACGCGAACTCGTCGCCGAACTGCGCCAGCGACTGGCGACGATCGACAGCTCCGAAGCCCGGCACCTGCTGTCTATTGCCGATCAGCTCGTCCGCCGCAGTGTGTGGCTCGTCGGCGGCGATGGTTGGGCCTACGATATCGGCTACGGTGGTCTCGACCATGCCATGGCCACTGGCCGCAATATCAATATCCTCGTGCTGGACACCGAAGTGTATTCCAACACCGGCGGGCAAATGTCGAAATCTACCCCTACTGCTGCAACGGCCAAGTTTGCTGCTGCCGGGAAACGGGTAGGTAAAAAAGACCTCGCTATGCAGGCCATCTCTTACGGCAATGTGTACGTCGCTCGTGTCGCCTTCGGCGCCAACCCGCAGCAAACCCTGCTGGCCATGCGCGAAGCGGAAGCCTACGACGGGCCCTCGCTCATCCTGGCTTACAGCCATTGTATCGCCCACGGATTTGATATGAAAGACGGCCTAACCCAGCAGAACAATGCCGTAGATAGCGGTTACTGGCCCTTGTTGCGGTACAACCCTGCGCTGCGCAAAAAGAACAGGAACCCTTTCGTGCTGGATTCGCCAAGGCCTACCATGCCTATGCGAGACTATGCCTATCAGGAAATGCGCTACAAAGTCCTTACCCTTACCAACCCGGTAGAAGCGGAAGAACTGATGAAGCTGGCTCAGGAACTCGTCAACCTACGCTGGAAAACCTACGAGGAAATGGCGACAAAACAAGCGTCGGATTTTACGCCGATAGCTTAAACAAGTTGCGAGGTTGCGAGGTTGCGAGGTTGCGAATAATTGTAAATTTCCTTACTTCGTAACTCCGCAACTTCGTAACATTAAAATGATACAAATAATTCTAAAGAAACAATAAAACATGGACCTAAGAACCCGTTATTTAGGTTTGGACCTGCGCTCCCCACTAGTCGTTTCTGCTTGTACGCTTTCAGAGGAGATCGACAACATACTCCGGATGGAAGATGCGGGAGCCGGGGCGGTAGTTTTGTTCTCTTTGTTTGAGGAACAAATCCGCCTGGAAGAAAAAAACATGGAGAACGTTCTTGCTTCTACCTCCAATATGTTTGCAGAAGCCATGGATTATTTTCCTCAGTTGGAAGACTACCACGTGGGGACCAGCCAGTATCTGGAACACCTGCGCATGGCAAAAGAGCGCACGAGCATTCCCATCATCGCCAGCCTGAACGGCACGACGCCGGAAGGGTGGATCAATTATGCCCGCGACCTTGAACAAGCCGGCGCAGACGCGCTGGAAGTCAATATTTTCTACATCCCCGCAGATATTCGTTTGAGTGCTTCGGAGGTGGAAAACCGCTATCTGGACATTATCCGCGCGGTTCGGAAAACGGTCAAAATCCCGCTCTCCGTCAAGCTGAATCCATACTTCAGCGCCATGGGCAACATGGCTGCCCGTATGGAAGAAGCGGGTGCAGATGGATTGGTGCTGTTTAACCGGTTTTATCAGCCCGACTTCGACATCGACCGGCTTCATGTACTCTCCGACCTGCAATACAGCGTGGCCAATGAGATCCGCCTTCCGCTGCTATGGATTGCCATCCTCTACGGCCGGGTGCCCGTTTCGCTGGCCGCCACCACGGGCGTCCAGGGCGCGCCGGAAGTCATCAAATACCTCCTGGCTGGCGCCGATGTGGCCATGACCGCCTCTGCACTCTATAAATTCGGCATCCCCTACCTTTCCAAAATGCAGGACGAATTGGAAGACTGGATGCAGCGCATGGGATTTCAATCGGTAGACGGGTTCAAAGGCGCTATGAGCCAGCGCAACGTGTCCGACCCTACCGCCTACGAACGGGCGAACTACATCCGCATTCTGGAAAAGGAAAAAAGGCACTGACGCTCTGGGCGAAAGGCAAAGGGCTAAAGGCCTTACGCCTTTCGCCCTTTGCCTTTAGCCCAGCACATAACGCCGGGGGCTCTGCCCACCAATTTCCTTACATCGCCCTTTGCCGGTACACAGCCATCAGAGCGCCATTTTGAGGCACGAGATACCGCTCCATGGAGTTGACCTGTTCCCACCAGAAATCGGCCCCTGCTCCTTTCTCTGTTTCCATTCCTTTGTCGAGGTCGCACGACCAGGTACCTCTTACCTGTAAATTGACCCCTTTATTGAAAATGGTTCCGTTGGGGTTATAGGTGACCAAGTCAATCAGGAGGTTGTAGTCGTAGCTTTTTACCTTAAACTTCCCATACCGGCCTTCATTGGTTTTGTAAACCACGATCGTTCCCGTTGGTATCTGGTTCATCCGGTTATTGCTGCCATTGATTCGGGAACTAAAAACGCCATTTGCTTTGATATCGGCCAGGTCGATGGAAGCGAACAAGTCCGGAACTTCTACCCGGATAGGCCAATAGGCAACGTTGTTTCCCTCATTCAACTCCGGCGCCTTATTGCCGGCATCGGCCACTGCGGCAAGAAAATACATCCCACCTGGCATATCCAACGGAATCGTATTCGAGCCATTCAATTTCACCGGGGTCATCCCAAAGCCCGCACGAACGGACTCCCTGCCTCCCTTGAGCAGCACGCCTTCCTTGTACTCCGGAGTAAAAACAGCGTATGGCGCCGGAACGGGATACCATCGCCTGGAAACCAATACCAGATCAATCGCAATATCCCTGGCCGTTACGCCAGGCATCGTTTCTCTAACCTGGACGATCATGTTATTTCCAAGTTCCTGGCCCGGTTGAACCACGGTTGGCGCGTTGGAAAGGGTGATCAAATAATCCGGAAACTTGTATACGGCAGCCATTGTATTGTTTAACGGAACGAAAAACCGGTCCGTCTTATTCACCTGTTCCCACCAAAAATCAGCTCCGGGCATTTTATTGACCTCTTTGCCGAGATCCAAATCAGCCTGGTACGTCCCCCGGATTACCAGATTCGTCCCTTGTTTAAATATTGTTCCATCCGGATTGTAGGTTTGAAAATCAATAGCCAGATTGTATCCGTTTGACCGAACGTCCAACTTCCCGTAACGTCCTTCTCCAGTCTTGTAAACGACCACAGTTCCTGCAGGAAGCTGATTGGCCGCAGTAGCGCTGCCATTAATTTTGGCAGCCGAAAGGGCGGTAGACTGAATGTCGTCCAACCCAACCGTAGCGAAAAGGTTCGCCTGCCCCGCTACGCTTTGAGTAAGGAACAACATGAACAAAGCGCCCAAAAACCATTTAGGAAGCTTTTTCATATTAAAGAATTTATTTTTAAAAAAATTATTTAATTAAAAATATTGTTCTTTATAATTGTTTACATACAGATGATTCATTAATTAAAAGCAAAAAAAGCAGAATGTCAATGATTAAACTCATTGTACTATCTATTGCATGTTCTTATTTCGAACCAGCGAACGTTCAGCCCCCTGAACCTTGAGCTTCGCACCTCCTACATCCCACCTCGTACATCCTATTTTGTACATCGCACATCGTACCTCGTACATCGTACTTCGTACATATTTTCCTATCTTGGCTTCTGAATCAGAAACTACTACCATGTCTCCAAATCTGGAAATTTTGCGATACCCGGTGGGAAAATTCATCATGCCCACGGAATTTTCCCCCGAACAACTGGACCATTGGATTGCCGACATCGATCACTTCGCCAGCGCCGTCCGGCACGGGGTGGAAGGGCTCTCCGATCATCAAATTGACATTCCCTACCGGGAGGGTGGCTGGTCCATCCGGCAACTAGTCCACCATTTGGCGGATAGCCACATGAATGCTTTTATGCGCACCCGGTGGGTGCTGACGGAGGATATGCCCACGATCAAGCCATACGACCAGGATGCCTGGTCAAACCTGGTAGACAATAAAACGGCGCCGATGGAATGGTCTTTGCTGATCCTGGAGGGGGTGCACAAGCGTTGGGCTTCGTTGCTTCGCCGGGTTGAGGATTGGAGCCTGTTTTACATCCATCCGGAATACCATCACCGGTATCGCCTGGACCAGATGCTGGCGCTCTACCATTGGCATGGGAACCACCATTTGGGGCAAATCACCGGGTTGCGCGAGCACATGGGGTGGTAGAAGGTTACCATTCCACCATAATCCCCAGACTTGGGATAGCCGAGCCGGTAGCGTCGTTAATCGTTTTCAGGGCGTAGCGTCGCTGGTTGGCCGGTGCTTGCGGGTTGATGACGATGGGTCCGCCAATCGGTTTGTTGTTATCGTCCAAAGGCCGGTCGAGTATCAGTTGATTGTTGCCGACAGCGTTTCCCGTTACATTTTCCACATCGAAGTAAAGATTCAGGCTCCACTTGTTGAAAAACCAACGCTTATCGACGCGTAGGTCGATGGTGCTGGCGGCGTCCCTCCGTTCGGTGTTCAGCTGGTCGAAATCCAGCACGCCGCGGTAGTTGACGTCCCAGTTAATCGCCAGAGCGGATGCATCCGAGAACGGCGTAAACGGCAATCCGGATTGAAAACGCCAGTTAATCCCCACCTCCCAATTGCGCTTGAATTGTTTGCCCATCGTGAGGCTAAGGATATGCCGGGAATCCCAGGCAGAAGGGACGAAAGCGCCTTCTTTATTCTGAAATTCGCTCCAACCCAGCGTATACGCGGCAATACCGTAAAATCCCTTATAAGGCCGCTGCTGGAATAAAAACTCCAGGCCGTAGCTGCGTCCGTCGGAAAGCGGAATAGCGGGTTCGTTGCCAATGACGCCGAAATCGCCGCCCCGGTTGGCGAGGGCAATGCTGTCGCGGAGCAAGAAAGGATAATCGTTCCATTTTTTATAATACGCTTCCACGGTGAACCGGGAATTCGCAGCCGTATTGTACTCCAAGCCCGCCACCAGTTGGGCGTTGCGGATATAGTCAATACCATACGTTTTGTTAATCAGTTCGCCGCTCTCCCGGTATCCCAGCAAGGTGTACGGGGGCAGTTGATAATAGATTCCTGTATTAAAGTTGAGCGAAAGCCGCTCCGATACGCTGTACGCAAGTGAAAAGCGGGGAGAGAGTTGTTCCAGGATCTGGCCCATCTCCGGGGAATAGGTATTGGCATCGCTCCGCACGCCCAGAGACAGCACCAGGCGGTCATTGAGCAATTGCTGGCTGGCCTGGGCAAAAAACCCGTATTTGCTGAAATCAATCTCCGAGGCAAAGTTGATCGTTTGCGGTCCGCTAAAGGTAAAAATGCGGTTAAACGTAGAGGTATTGTACTTGACAAACTCGTAACTTAGCCCGTAATTTAGTTTCGTTTTACCGGAACGGATGGTGCGCTCGGCGCGGAACTTATTTTCAATTTCCTGGGAGGTGTAATCCAGAATGAGGTTGTCCGGATTGCTGTTGTCATTATCCCGGTATTTGAAGGATTCGTTGTTCAGCATGTTCCGGCTGAGCACAAAGGTCCAGAATCCCTTCTGGCCGAAGTGCTTCCACACGAGCCCGTTGACGTAGTTCCACTGAGGGGCTTCCGGAAGTTGATCCAGAATAAACTGCTGCTCTTCCGTTTCGTTGGCTTCCAGGTTGAGTTCGAATTGATCGATGGCGCCCAATCCGATGAAGGTGATTTCGTTACGGGGATTTATCCGGTATTTGACCTTGGCCTGAAAGTCGTTGTAGGTGGGCAGAAATGGCAAGCCGATGGCTTTAAACAAAAACTGCAGGGAGGAGCGGCGGGCGGAAAACAGGAAGGTTGTTTTATCCCCTATTGGCCCCTCGAGGGTTAATCCAATATCCGTTGCCCCTACCATAAACGTGCCTCCAACCCGATCGTCCCGGCCATCGCGCTGCCGGAGGTTCATCACCGAGCTCAGCACGTTGCCCCGATTAGCGGGAAAAGCACCGCTGAAAAAATCCACTTCGTTAATAAAATTCACATTGACCAAGCCAACGGGGCCTCCCGAAGCGCCTTGAGTGACGAAGTGGTTGATGTTGGGCACCTCCACATCGTCCAGAAAAAAACGGTTTTCATTTGGCGCCCCTCCCCGGATGATTAAATCGTTGCGGAACGACGTAGGCGTTACGACGCCCGGGAGCGATTGCAAGACTTTCGAAATATCGCGGTTGGCGCCAGGGTTGCGCTGAATCTCGGCCACGCCGATGGTCCGCAGAGAAACCGGGCTTTCTTCCGTCTTCTTGAACGCGGAGGCCTGAATCACCACTTCCGTCAATTGCTCGGCCATCTCCTCCATCTGGACGTCGACGATGGCCGGTTTGGCATTGGAAACCTGGATTTCATAGATCGCCACTTCGTCGTAGCCAATGTAGCTGACTGCCAGATCGTATAAACCCGGCGCCAGGCCGGCGATCTCGTACTTGCCTTCTTCGTCGGTGGTGACGCCTTTGCCTGTCTTTTTTTCCAGTACATTGGCGAAAGCGATCGGGTCGTTGGTTAATTTGCTCGTCACCTTCCCCCGGATGATGCCATTTTGGGCCAGCAAAGAAAAGCTCATCAAGAAACCTGCCAAGAGGAGCGCAAAACGTTTGTTGTTAGAAACCATTTTCTTTTGATTAGACGGATGTAATACAAAAATCCAGAACAATGGTTGTGGAATTAGAGGAGGATTTACTTTGAAAAAGCACTTAACGATTCTCGATAAAAAAGGAAGGAGGCCGGGAATCTTGTTGGATTTTCGGCCTCCTTCCTTTTTTGTCAACTTGCCCGTTTATCCCATTAATTTTTGGGTTTCAGCTCAAACTCTACGCGGCGGTTTTTCTCCCGGCCCGCGGCAGTGAGGTTGTCGGCGACCGGTTTGGATTCGCCGTAGCCTCTCGAGGTCATTCGGGAAGCTGGAACACCTTTGGAAACGAGGTAGTCCAGACAAGCTTTTGCCCGGTTCTCCGAAAGTTCCAGGTTGGCGGTATCGCTGCCCTGACTATCGGTATGCCCGCTAATGGTGAGCACAAAATCGGGATAGCGCCCCATGATATCGGCAATTTTGTCGAGAATTGTATTGGAAGCGGTGCGGATGGCCGCTTTGGCGGTTTCAAACTGCACGGCTTTGATGGCGAGGTCCAGAACCTCTTTATCTTCTTTTTTCAGTTCGGGGCATCCGTTGTTAGATACCAGACCAGGGGTATTCGGGCAGCGGTCCTGGGCATCCACGACCCCATCTCCGTCGCTATCCGGACAACCTTTGGTAGAAGCGCCGCCGGGTTGGTCTGGGCAGGCGTCATCGCGGTCGATAATTCCGTCGCGGTCGCGGTCGGGGCATCCTTTGGTTGCAGCGGGTCCCGGCTGGTTGGGACAGGCGTCGTCGGCATCGGTCACGCCGTCGCCGTCGCTATCCGGGCAGCCGGATAAAGCGGGTGTTCCCTTCTGGTCCGGGCAGCGGTCGTCTTTATTGGCAATTCCATCGCCGTCCACATCCGGACAGCCTTTAACGGTTCCGGCCTCGGTTGGACAGGCATCGTCGGCATCGGCAACCCCGTCGCCGTCCGTATCCGGACAGCCGGAAAGTGCGGCCAGACCAGGTACGTCCGGGCAGCGGTCGCGGCTATCTTCAATACCGTCTTTATCCCGGTCCTGAACGGCAGGCATAAGCGGCGCGGGTTCGGGCATTTCATCCTCCCCGCCGAAGAAAACTTTCAAGCCCAAACCAGCCTGGAGGTTATTGCGCAGGTTGGCATCCTGAAGCGCTAGCCGGTATTCGATTTTCGGAGCGAAATAGGTATTGCGGGCAATTTTAACATCCAGCCCGGCGCCAATAGGAATAGCCGCATTCAGGAATTCGGCTTTTTCAAAATTCAGACCTGCGCCGGTAAACAGATACGGGCTCAGCGACGACTCTGGGCGGAAGTGTTTGAACTGTACCAGAAGATCAATCCCCATGTAGATCCCATCATCGACCTGGCCTTGCTCGTTAACAGGGTAATTTACCATGGCCAGTTTAAGCGGGAAAGCCAGGTTGAACGCCTTATTGAGTACATGCGTGTACTCCAATTCGACGCCGCTGGTAAAATCGCCTGATTTGAGTTTATTGGTAATGGGAAACTGAAAATTGGGTTGGAGATACCGCACCGCAAATCCTCCGGTTTGACCTTGGGCAGAAATCAGGCAGAACATGAAAAGGACCGTCCAAACAACAGGGGTAAATGTTTTTTTCATGAGATAAAGTTTGTTTGATTAAGGAGAGAATATGATAGGACTAATTTACGAAAAAAAAATATAAAAAAAAGAACAAGATCAAGGTTTACAAAGAATTAACTTCATGTAAAATGTATGTTTCTTTACACGAAACCCTGTAGTTTTTGTCGCCGTTTTCGCTGGTTATTATTCCCACCGGCTTATCTTTAAGGCATGCATATACTGGTTTGTTCCGACAGTTTCAAAGAAGCCCTTTCTTCGGGGAAGGTCTGCCAGGCAATTGCCGCAGGGGTAGTTATGGCTGTTCCGGATGCAGAAGTTTCTCTGTTTCCCCTTGCGGATGGGGGGGAAGGACTAACTCCTGTTCTGCAGTACCACCTCGGCGCGAAGGTAATTGCGGCGCAGGTAAGCGATCCGCTGGGAAGGCCGGTCCAGGCTTCCTATCTTTGGATAGAGGCGGACCAAACTGCCTTTATCGAGATGGCCCAGGCGGCGGGGTTGGCGTTGTTGAAAAACGAAGCGCGCGATCCCCTCCGCACATCCACCTATGGCGTAGGGGAGTTGATCGCCCATGCGCTGGATCGTGGCGCCAGAAAAATACTTCTGGGACTGGGGGGCAGCGCTACTACGGACGCCGGTTTGGGAATGGGCGCCGCGCTGGGGTTGACCTTCCTGGACCGGCAAGGGAATTCCCTTCCTCCCTGTGGGGAATCCCTGGGCCAGGTTGCCAGCGTTCAGGCAAAGAACATGCACCCCCGGGTGCGGGATTGTCGGTTTATTGGCCTTTGCGATGTTAGCAACCCGCTTTTTGGACCCGAAGGCGCCGCCGTAGTGTATGGACCCCAAAAAGGCGCCAATGAAGATTCCGTTGCCTTGTTGGACCAGGGATTGCGACATATCGCTCCGGTTTGGGAGGACGTCCGTTCTATCTTATTCGACCCCCGGATGGACAACGTGCCGCTGGCGCAAATTCCCGGGGCGGGGGCTGCCGGAGGTTTAGGCGCTGGAGTGCTGGCCTTCCTGAACGGGGTCCTTCTTCCGGGAATCGACGCGATAATGGACCTCACCGGGCTCGAAAAACACCTTCAAACCGCTGATCTGATCCTGACCGGAGAAGGACGGCTCGACCGGCAAACGCTTCAAGGCAAACTGATACAGGGAATTACCCAACTGGCGGCCAGGTACAAAAAGCCGGTCATTGCCCTATGCGGAGCGGTAGAACTGGGCCTTTCAGAGATCGAAGATCTTGGCCTGCAAGCAGCTTTCGCTATTGGGCGCCGCCCGGAGCATCTGGACGCGGCCATGAGCCATACCTCCGAAAATCTGAAGCATACGGCCAGCCAGGTAATGAGGATTTGGGCAGCGCGCAACCTATTAAATCAAGGGAGTAAAATTTTATGCCATTTCGGCGAGAAAGACGAGAGCCTTGCGCCAGTTTGCACGCATTTTCCCCAAAAAAACCCGTATTTTTGATACTGCCTGCCGCTAATCCATACTGAATGAAAGCGATTTACTTCCTGCTGTTCCTGATTCCCATTTTTATTTCATGCGATCGCCCTCCTAAACCCAGCGATTCCAATTACGTAGAGGACAAACAAGGGCTTTCTCCCGATCTCCGTTTTGGGCAGTTATTCATCGACGTTCAAACCTCGGGCATGTTCCCCGATAGTAAGACTTTTGCCGATGCCGAACCCAAATACCCCACCGATCAAATCCTCGACAGGTACGCCCAAGCCCGGGAAAGCCGTTGGTTTTCGCTGAAGCGGTTTGTGAGGCAGTATTTCGCGCTCCCCAAAACCGAAAAGTCCCGCTTCCGGGCGGATACCAGTCAAACCGCCGAAACCCATATCCGCCGGCTCATGCCGTTGCTGATTCGGCAGCCGGAGGTCCCGTCTTCGGGATCGCTCATTCCCCTCCCCTACCCGTTTATCGTTCCTGGGGGCCGGTTCCGGGAACTTTATTACTGGGATAGCTACTTCACCATGCTCGGACTGAAGGAGATGGGCGACACGTTGACTATTCGGCATATGACCGACAATTTTGCCTTCCTGATCGATAGCTTTGGGTTTGTGCCCAACGGCAACCGGACGTATTACCTCTCCCGGTCTCAGCCCCCTTTCTTCTCTCTTATGGTGCAACTTACCGCCAACCTTCAAGGGGACAGCCTGCTGGTCCGTTATCTGCCTCAATTGGAGAAAGAGTATCAGTTCTGGATGGAGGGCCAGGAAAAACTGGCGCCGCAAATTCCGGCGCACCGCAGGGTCATCCGGATGCCCGACGGACGGATCCTGAACCGGTACTGGGACGATTTGACTACCCCCAGACCGGAAAGTTACCGCGAAGATCTGGCAACCGTCCGGAATTCCAACCGCCCTGCAGAGCAGGTGTTCCGGGATCTGAGAGCAGCGTGCGAATCCGGGTGGGATTTCAGCAGCCGGTGGCTCGCCGATTCCAGCAGCTTGCATACCATTCAGACTACTCAATTGGCGCCTGTAGATCTGAACGCCCTCCTTTGGAATCTGGAAAACACCCTTTCCAAGGCGTGGGCCCTGGCAAAGCGAAAGGATAAAGCCAGGAAATATAAATCGCTGGCGCAAAGCCGGCAACTCGCGCTGATCAAATATTGCTGGGACCCGGAAATGGGTTTTTTCCTCGATTATCATCATGAAAACCGGAAGCGCTCAAAAATCCCTACGCTGGCAGGCGTTTTTCCGTTGTATTTCGGGTTGGCCAGCCGGGAACAAGCATCGGCGGTCGCTGCCGTTCTGGAAAACAACTTCCTCCATCCAGGCGGGTTGGTTACGTCCCTTACCCAAACCGGCCAGCAATGGGACGCACCCAATGGCTGGGCTCCTCTTCAATGGGTGGCGATCCAGGGGTTGAGAACCTACCAGCATGCGGCGCTGGCCGATAGCGTTCAAACCCGATGGATTGCTCAGGTCGACAAAATATACCGCCAAAGTGGCAAAATGATGGAAAAATACCATGTCGTGAACCCCAACGCGCCTGCCGGAGGAGGAGAATACCCAGCCCAGGACGGGTTTGGCTGGACCAACGGCGTTTTTCTGGCGCTTGAAAAGAAATAATCGTTACTTTCTTAGAAAAATGACATTCTTAGTTAGATAAGTAGTTGTATGTTAGCCAGCGTTGAGGCCTCTTCATTACCCCCCCCAGACGCTATGGTCCGAACCTTTGGCAAAGGAGGGGAACATCAATGGAGTCAGGACCTTACCGTTATTTTATCGCTTGACAACGTAATGACCTATGTACAAACATCTTACCGAAGCGTTTGGCGCTTACACCAAACATACCCTTGTGAACGAAACTGCCGGTCAGCGTTTAGCCTTCGTGCCAGGTTTTGGATCCTGTGTGCTCGAATTGCAATTGAAAGGCGTTTCCATCCTCGACGGGTACAAAACCCCCGCAGAACTCGAAGCCAACCGCTGGGCGAAGAACACCGTCCTCTTCCCCTTCCCCAACCGGCTTAATGATGGGACCTATGCCTGGGACGGCGTGACCTACCAATTCCCCATTAACGAACCCCTGTCGGGCACTGCCCTTCACGGGTTTGGTCAGGACAAGCCCACGCAGGCCTTCCAATTCCAGATCAAAAAGGACCACGCTTCTGTTTTTTGCCGGTATAGCGATCCCGGAGACCAGGATTTCTACCCCTTCCCGTTTACTTTTTCTATCGGATTCCTTTTGAAAGATCCAGGGAGTGTAGAGATTGAGATGCGCTTCCGAAACGACGGTACGGAAGCCCTGCCCGTCGGATTGGGCTGGCACCCCTATTTCACTTTGTCTGGCCGCATCGACGACATGCAGCTCCAGCTTCCTGCCGCCCACATGGTGGGCGTTGACAGCCGCATGATTCCCACAGGGAAAAAATATCCCTACGACGAATTCGCCGATCTCCGCCGCATCGGGGCTACGGTACTCGACAATTGCTTCAGCTTGCCCCCCTCTGAAGGTATGGCAGAAATTCTGCTCACCGGAACAAAAGGGAAACTACGCTACTGGCAGGAAACCGGACCGGAGAAATTCAATTTTTTCCAGGTATTCACCCCGCCCGATCGCAACGCGATCGCCATCGAACCCATGACTTGCAACGCCGACGCGTTCAACAACGGAGAAGGATTGATCCGACTGGAACCAGGCAGAGAAATCGGGGCAAGGTTTGGAATACAACTAATGTAAAAGTTGCGAGGTTGCGAGGTTACGAGGTTGCGAGGTTCTTCGCAACCTCGTAACTCCGTAACCTCGTAACTTTATTACTTTATAAGGCTTTCGGCAATTTTCTCTGCGAGTTGATAATTCGTGCTCGATGAGAGGCGCACCCGGGTCACCGGTCCGTTCCAGGAAGGAGCGAAGGCGGCCCAGGCGTGGTAATGGCCCATGGCGTCGCGTTCACAAAAAACACCGAGGGGGAGGTGGCATCCACCGCCCAGAAGTTGAAGGACTTTGCGCTCCACGTTGGTCGCTGCGGAAACCTCCGGATGATGAATTTGCCGCAGGAGGCGGCGGATCGGAAGATCGGCGACGTTGGTTTGCCAGGCGAGTACGCCCTGAGCGGGCGCAGGCACGAATTCCCGGGGGTTGAGCGGAATGACGGTCAGCCCGGACAAGTTGGCATTCAGTCGGTTTATCCCGGCCCGGGCGAGCAGGATGGCATCGTAATCCCCCTGGCGAAGCTTATCCAGGCGGGTGAGGACGTTGCCCCGGAGATCCCGGATCTGAAGGTCGGGGCGAAAATCCAGTATCTGGGCTTTTCTCCTGGAAGAAGAGGTACCGGTGACGGCGCCTTCCGGAAGCTGAAGCAATTTTTTCGGGTTAGCCGCATCTTCCCGCACCAACAACACATCGGAGGGGTCTTCCCGGTACGACACGGCTGAAATACACAGGCCATCGGGTTGGCGGGTAGGCAGGTCTTTCATCGAATGCACGGCCAGATCAATATCTCCGCGCAGCAGGGCGTCTTCGATTTCTTTAGTAAAAAAACCTTCTCCTTCCATTTTATCGAAGGAAAGGTCCTGAACCGGGTCGCCTTGCGTTTTTATGATCACGAGTTCGGACTCGACGCCGATCGCCCGGAGGGCTTGGCTGGTGTATTCTGCCTGCCATAGCGCCAATTTACTCCCTCTCGTGCCCATTCGAATAATCCGCTTCAAATCCGTAATTTTCCCGCAAAGATATATTCTTCCCGGGGCGAAGCCAATGAATTCGCAGCGGTTATGCCGAAAATCTAAAAAGACCCGGAAGAAAACACTAAATAGTAGAACCCAAATTTTCCTAACTTTGCGGCCATGGAAATAAAAGTAAGCGCTTTAGCAGCCTTGCTAAACGGAACAATTGAAGGAAATCCGGACGTCCTTATTCATCGTCCCAGCAAGATTGAAGAAGGAGGAGAAGGCAGCATTTCGTTTTTGGGCAATCCAAAATACGAGCCTTATGCGTATACGACCACCGCTTCTGCGGTGCTGGTCAGCAAGGATTTCAAGCCCAGGCAGCCGATCCAGGCTGTCCTTATCCGGGTAGACGACGTATATGCCGCAGTCAGTTTGCTAATGGAAAAATTCAACCGGCCCCAGCCTGCCGGCGCCGGGGTATCGGACCGGGCAACGGTGGATCCGACGGCGGTGATCGGACAAAACGTATTCATTGGCCCCTATGCCGTCGTTGAAGAGGGCGCCGTCGTTGGCGATGGGGCCCGGATAGGAGCGCAGGTGTACGTTGGGAAAAATGCACAGGTTGGAGGCCACACGGTATTGCATCCAGGCGTTCGTATATTGGAGGATTGCGCTATTGGCGAACACTGTATTGTGCACGCCAATGCGGTGATCGGAGCAGACGGGTTTGGGTTTGCCCCCCAGGAGGATGGGTCGTTTAAAAAAATTCCCCAGATTGGGAACGTAACCATCGGGGACCACGTCGAAATTGGAGCCAATTGCACCATAGACCGGGCCAGCCTGGGCTCTACGATTATTCGCGAAGGCGTCAAGCTGGACAATCTGGTTCATATTGCGCATAATGTGGAGGTGGGCGCCCACACGGCCATTGCAGCCCAATCGGCCATTGCCGGGTCTACTAAAGTTGGCAAATACTGTCTGGTTGGGGGGCAAGTAGGTATGGTGGGGCATATTCAGATAGCGGATAAAACGAAGATCCAGGCTCAAACCGGGGTAGCTTCTTCGGTTAAAAAACCCGACACCACCATTTGCGGATATCCAGCTATTGAATACGGACAATACCTTCGGGCACATACCATCTTCAAGCAACTTCCCGAGATCTACAAGCGTTTCCTTGCGATAGAGAAAATTTTTAAATCAATCAACCCTTAGCCTATTTTAAGGATCGATTTGCGCTTATGAAACAGCACACGATCAACAAGCCGGTTCCTGTGAGCGGTATTGGATTGCATACCGGGAAGACCGTCACGTTAACATTTTATCCGGCTCCTGATAACCATGGCGTCAAATTTCAACGCATTGACCTTCCGGAACAGCCGTTGATCAATGCCGACGTCAACCGTGTTCTATCGACCACGCGGGGAACGACCATCGCCTCCGATAATAACGTCGTCGTCAACACCGTCGAACACGCCCTTTCGGCCTTGTCGGGTCTTGAAATTGACAACGTGCTAATCACAGTGGACGGCCCCGAAGTGCCGATCATGGACGGCAGCGCGCTCCCTTTTGTCAACGCGCTGATCGAAGCAGGACGGCTGGAACAGGAAGAAGACCGGGAATATTTTGAAGTCCAGGAGCCTGTTACCTATCGCGACGAGGTCAGCGGCGCAGAAATTACAGCGCTGCCTTTCGATGGGTTTGAGGTGATCACCATGATCGACTTTAATTCCAAAGTGCTTGGGCAGCAATACGCACATTTGCGGGAGCTGACTACCTACAAAGAAGATATCGCCCCCTGCCGCACGTTTGTTTTCCTGCACGAAGTCGAGTTTCTCTTTAACCAAAATTTGATCAAAGGAGGCGACCTCGACAATGCCATCGTCATTGTGGATCGTCCGGTAAGTCAGGATTACCTCGACGAGCTTGCCAAAAAGCTGGGCAAACCCAGTGTGAAAGTAGACCACGAAGGGGTGCTCAACACCATCGAGCTGTTTTTCAAGAACGAACCCGCCCGGCACAAACTCCTCGACGTCATCGGGGATATCGCCCTGTTGGGCAAACCCATTAAAGGCCGGATCATAGCCAGCAAGCCAGGCCATGGGGTCAATGTGGAATTTACCAAGCTGCTGAAAAAGCAATACCTGGAGCAACGCAAGTTCAAAGGGAAACCCAAGTACGACCCGGATCAAACGCCGTTGTTCGATACCGTAGCCATTTCGCGCTGGCTTCCGCACCGGCATCCGTTTTTGCTGGTGGACAAAATCATTGAACTTTCCGAAAAACACGTGGTTGGGGTAAAGAACGTCACGTTCAACGAACCGTTTTTTGCAGGCCATTTTCCGGGAAATCCGGTTATGCCCGGAGTACTTCAGATTGAAGCCATGGCCCAAACCGGGGGCATTCTTGCGCTATCTACCGTGGAGGACCCTGGCAATTGGGATACGTATTTTCTCAAGATCGCAAATGCCAAATTCAAACAAAAGGTCGTGCCGGGTGACACGCTATTGATTCGAATGGAGCTCATGTCCCCCATCCGCAGAGGAATTTGTCAAATGCAGGCTACAGCTTATGTCGGCAATAAAATTGTATCCGAAGGGGAGCTAACGGCTCAAATTATCAAGCGTTCGTCTATATGAGTATCAGTAACTTAAGCGTCGTTCACCCCGAGGCTCAGATTGGGCGGGATGTCACCATAGGGCCATTCTGTTTTATTGATAAAAACGTCACTATCGGGGACGGAACCTGGATTGGTCCGAACGTCACCATTTTTGAGGGGGCACGCATTGGACACCATTGCCGGATTTTTCCCGGCGCCGTCATTTCCGCAATCCCTCAGGATCTCAAATTCAGAGGAGAAAATACCACTGCCGAGATTGGAGATCACACGACCATCCGGGAATACGTGACGATCAACCGGGGCACTGCAGCAGCCGGCAAAACCGTGATTGGCAGTCATTGCCTTTTAATGGCCTACGTGCATGTCGCTCACGATTGTTTTCTGGGCGACCGGATCATACTGGCCAACAACGTCAACCTGGCAGGACATGTGGAGATCCAGGATTTTGCGATTCTCGAAGGGCTCGTCGCCGTACAGCAGTTTCTCAAGATCGGGGCGCACAGCTTCATCGCCGGAGGTTCCTTGGTGCGCAAGAATGTTCCGCCTTACGTCAAGGCTGCCCGCGAACCCCTTAGCTATGCCGGTATTAACTCGATCGGCCTGAGGCGGCGGCAGTTCAGTCAAGAGCAGATCAACATGATCCAGGACGTATACCGGATTCTCTATGTGCGGGGCTACAACCTTTCCAAAGCGCTGCAAATTATTGAGCAAGAACTCCCTTATAGCCCGGAACGCGACGAGATCGTACTATTCGTGCGCAAAGTAGAAGATATGGGAATCATGAAAGGGTTCCGGCACCTCAATGGCAACAAGATCAATGAAGATTGAACTTACCGGCGTTGGGAAGCGCTACCGCCTGGAATGGGTGCTGCGCCATGTCAGCCTGGAATTTAATCAGCCGGAACAGTACGCCGTTATCGGCCCAAACGGTTCCGGCAAATCCACCCTCCTGCGCTTGCTCTCCGGCCACCTCCGGCCTTCTACGGGGAAATTGCGCTTCTCAAAAGATGGAGGCGCTCTGGACTCCGCGTTGATCTACCCCCACTTAAGCTACGCGGCTCCCTATATTGAGTTGATCGAAGAGTTTACGCTTCAGGAAGCGCTCTCCTTCCACCAGCGGTTTAAGCCGTTCTATGAGGGGCTGGATGTCCCCAAACTCATCCAGTTGCTCGGCATGCAACGAGCAGCCCATAAGCCGATCCGCCACTTTTCTTCCGGCATGAAACAGCGCTTGCGCCTCGCGCTGGCCATCTGCTCCAAAACGCCTCTTTTGCTGCTCGACGAACCCGGCACCAACCTCGATGCGCAGGGGATTGAATGGTACCACCAATTGATCCGGGATTTCGGCGCAGGACGGCTAATCGTCGTCGCCTCCAACGTGGAGGCAGATTATGCGTTTTGTCAAAAGATTCTGGATACCAGGGAGTGGAAAAACAGTCCCCCAAAAAAAGCTGATCATTAGACTTATTCCGATGGAAATCAACGCGAGTTAAAAAGCGCTATTTTCCCACCACGCGGACCCATCACAACAAGTCTATTCTTCTTCCTCATTGCCGCTGCCGGACAGCCCCTTCAGAAAACCGCGAATTTCTTTCAACTTGTCCAACACCTGGATCTTCTGCCGGAGGCGGTCCCGCTGTTCCTTGATCTCGTGCTTTGCCCCCGCCAAGGTGAACCCGCGTTCCTTGACGAGATGATAGATCAGGCGCAGCTGTTGAAGGTTTTCTGCGGTAAAACGGCGGTCGCCTTTGCTGTTTTTGTGCGGTTTGAGGTGGTCGAACTCACTTTCCCAAAACCGGATCAGCGATTTGGATACGCCCAGGATCTCTGATACCTCCCCCATGGAGTAATACCGCTTTAAAGGATCGTCTTGGACTGGCAGCATGGTTAGACGTTAGAGGTTAGACGGTGAGCATTGCTTCATTGTCTGAACTATGATTTACATGATGAAACGATGGCCATGATGTAGCCCGGATTTCCTGTTTGCCGAAATCCGCAGATTTCGTGCAGAACTATCCGCCGGTCCCCTGACCGGCGTGAACAGGTTCCAGACAGTTGTGAGCGGAGCCTCGAACCAGGGTTTTTTGAACAGTCTCCTCAATATACGAAAAAAAAGATAGCCACACACCACTAAACCACTTAACCCCTTAACCACCAACCACCAACCACTAACCACTAACTTTTCAGCGCCTCGGAAAGCATTTGAGTGGCTTTGGCCGGATCGGCTTTGCCTTTGGAGCGCTTCATCAGTTCGCCCATGAAGAAGCCCATCAGGCCTTTTTTTCCTTTTTGGTATTCGTTCACCTTATCCGGATAAGCGCCGATCACTTGGTGGACCAGGTCTGCCAGAAAATCGTCGTCGCCTTGTTGAAGCAGATTAAGGGAAGTAGCCAAGGCTTCGGGGCTGGAGCCGGGGGATTCGATCATGGCGGGAAACAACCGCTGATAGGCTATACTGCTGCTCACCTTTCCCGAATCGATCAGCAGAATAAAAGCTCCCAGATGCTCCGGGGAGACCGGAAACCGGTCCAAAGGAATTTTCTGTTCCTGGCAATACGGGATCAAGCGGTTGATCAACAGGTTGGCAATTCCCTTTTTGTTGGCGCAATATGGGCTGATCGCTTCAAATAGCAGAACCGTTTCCCGTTCCTCAAACAAAATAGATGCATCGTAGCCGCTCAACCCATTGTCGCCAGTGAGATGGGCGTACACCTCCCACGGAAGTGGAGGCAATTCCTGCCGGACCTCCTCCAGGTATTCGGGGCTTAAAACCACGGGCGGCAGATCCGGTTCCGGGAAATAGCGGTAATCGTGGGCATCTTCTTTTTCCCGCAGCGGAGACGTCGCGCCGGTCGCGGGATCGAAGTTCAGGGTTTGCTGTTCCACTTTGCCCCCCGCCTCGATCAGATCGATTTGCCGCTTTACTTCGTATTCCACGGCCTGGCGGGCATAACGCATGGAGTTGAGGTTTTTGATTTCGCAGCGTTCCCCCAGCGTGGTGGCGCCTTTGAGCCGAACGGATACGTTGACGTCGCAGCGGAGGGAACCTTCCTCCATATTGCCGTCGGAGATCTCCAGATACCGCGCCAGTTGGCGAATCCCGGTCATGAACGCGTCGGCCTCTTCGGCGGAGCGCAGATCGGGCTGGGTGACGATCTCCAGAAGCGGGGTTCCTGCCCGGTTGAGATCGATCAGGGATTTTCGGGGGTGGAGGTTATGGATCGACTTACCTGCATCCTCCTCCATGTGGACGTGGTGGATGCGAATGGGTTTCCAGGTGTCGCCCAGCTTGACCGGGAGTTCGCCGCCTACACAAATGGGTTGTTTGTCCTGGGTGATCTGGTACCCTTTCGGCAGATCGGCGTAGAAATAGTTCTTGCGGTCGAAGGTGTTGACGGGGTTTACCCTGCTGTTCAGGGCATAGGCCAGTTTCACTGCAAATTCCACCTGGCGGGCGTTTAAGCGGGGAAGCGTTCCGGGATGGCCAAGGGAAATCGGGCTCACCTGAGTATTAGGCGGCATCCCAAAGGTGGTATCGTCTCCGCAGAACGCTTTGCTTTCGGTGGCCAGCTGAAGGTGCACTTCCAGTCCGATCACCGTCTCATACCGGTCATAAGGCATACGTCATTCATTTTGTGGTCTCAAAAATCCGGTATTCTGGGGGGAAAACAAAGGGATGGGGGAAAAAAGGGAAGGGAGCAGGGAGCAGGGAGCAGGGAGCAGGGAGTGAAAAAAGGCGAACTGACGCGCCGATTGGCAAAAAAAGACCGGAGCAAAACGCCCTCAGCCCAAATGATTATTTTTACACGTCATAAATCTTGTGAATGTGCTTAACTCGGATTCTTTTCAACGCTGCGGGAAAACCCCTTGCTTTCAGGGATTTTCCTGAGCGTGTTCTGTTCTCTCCTAATATTTTCTATTCCAATATGATCATGCGCTTGCTGGCAGTGTGTTCGCCAGAGCGCAGTGTGTACGTTAGTATTCCTTTGTTATTCAGTTCGTTGGATTTCAAAATCACCTGATTGTACCCTTGTGCATACGGACCTCGGATCACCCGCAGCGTCCGGCCCGTCACATCCTGGATCGTCAGCGTCGCCTCCCCTGCTGCAGGTAGCGTGAAGCCGATCACCGT
Source organism: Haliscomenobacter sp. (assembly GCA_016707205.1). Classification (GTDB taxonomy): domain Bacteria; phylum Bacteroidota; class Bacteroidia; order Chitinophagales; family Saprospiraceae; genus JADJPL01. The sequence continues at coordinate 128,727 of JADJHZ010000005.1, forward strand.
CTCGCCCTGGAATGGGTTAGGTACGTTTTGTAGTAAGGCGAAAGGCATTGAGGCGTTGAGGCGTTGAGGCGTTAAGGCGAGCGCAACACTGAGGTAATCGCCGCCGGTGCGGTAGGCTTCCGCCCGCGTGATCCGGCTGTTGATGTTCAGCACTTCGCTCAGGCTTGATACATCCGCTTTGGCTTTCACCACCAGCGTAAAGAGCGTCTCGCCTTGCGCCCTGTGCCCTGCGCCTTGCGCCTCATTCCAAGATGCGGTAATCATCCCTTCCTTAGCAAATACCCCGAAGTTTTCGGCTTTCGCTACGCTGTATTCGATGTCCGCCAGTTCGACCAGATTGCGGTCGAAGCCCATGGTGAACTGGTAGCCTTCGATCTGGCTCAAGTCGCCGGTGAACGCGATCCGGTACTCGTTACCGGCTTTCATCTGCACATCGTCAGCGTTCAGGCTAAAGGTTCCGGCGGTGCGCGGCAGCGCGCTGGCCAGGGCGTTGCCGTTCACGTCGCCGACTTTGACGGCGATGAAGTCCGCTTTCACATCTGCCTGCAGGTCGTTCACGTTCACCACTTCGGGGAACGGAGCGCTCCACGGGTTCGATGTATCCGGGAACTTGAATGCCGCGTCTACAAAGCGCCAGCTCGTGTTGTTCGCGTACCTGGCATCGATCCCCAGAATCAGCTTGCGCAGCTGGATCAGATCCAGCGTGGTCACCGTCCTGGAGTTGTTGATGTCGGCAGCGATCAGCTTGTACGGACTGTTCAGCGGCTGTACGCCTAGGATGTGCTTGGTGATCAGCACCAGGTCGAAGGTCGATACCCCATTGAGGTAATCCTTGTCCAGATGCGGGGTCACCGAGTAGTCGTACCCTTGCTCCAACCGGTCGAAGGCATATTGGCCACTTGCGCCCGTCATGTGCATAGAGGTGGTTTCACCCGACAGGTTAACTTCCACGCCTTCCACATTGACCTTTGTTTCGGTGGTAATGGCGCCTGCAATGGCTGCTGAACCGACTACCGGGCCGCCGCAGATACCCCGCGGATCGGTTACTACGGTATACGTCTCGCACCAAGCCCAGTTGCCTTTCTCATCCACCGTATACAGACGGATCATCACGGTATTAATGGTATCTCCAGCCAGATCGTCGCACGTGAAGGTCACGGAGGTGGCGGGGGCTGTTGGAATGCCATCGGTATCGAGGCCGTCCGTTTCATCCCACTTGCCGTCGCCGTTATCCTTGACGATATAGTACTTCTTGATCAGCTTCTTGCCGGTAGGTCCGGTTTCCGGTCCTTGTCCGTTGCAATCGTCCACCGGACTGGCAACGAAGTCGGAGGCCCACACCGCCATTTCGCCTTCGCCCGTATCCGGGTTCTTCATCAGCGCCGTGGACAGGCCATGGTGGCAGATCGGAGCGATGCCGTTGGAATCCACAATCGAGAAGGAAATGTCCTTCTTCAGCGACAGGTTTCCGCAATCGTCGCGTATGATCACTTCCAGTTTGTGGTTGCCGAGCGGCAGCTGCGAAGCGTCGCCGGTGCCTGAAACTACCCAGGAGTTCGTCCCTTTGTTGTCGCCGTTCAAGGCATGCGCCGGCGTAACGGTGAGGTAAGAGGGCAGCGGCCCGCCATTCAGGGTTACCCGTTCGATCGCCAGGTTACCGGCTACGGCAGGTACTTGTTGTACTTCGGTGTTGATCGAACATTCATCCTTCGCAGAGAACGCGATATTCACCGTCGCCGAGCAGTTGTTCTTGTTCTGATAGAACGTGAACGAAGCCGCGTCATCCACGACAGGACGTTCGTTGTCGTGTACGAAGATGTACTGCGTGAACATGAAGGCAAAGCGTTCGCTGCCGTTGTTGCCGTAGCCAGCGTACTGGCAGGTTTCCGGCAGGTTGCCTACGCCCAGGCGGTCGTCGTAGCCGGCCACGTCGTCGTTGGACTTCGTCTTCGCTCCTTTGTTCGCCCAGTTCACCCCGTCGTTCGGGAAGGCTATGTTGCCGTCTTCATCCTCGTACCAGATTTCTTCGGTGCCATCCATATTGGCATCGCGTACCAGCACGTTCACACCGCCGCCGTCGTTCCAATTGGTTCCGTTGTTGTTCGGATCGCGCGGTACGACTACCGCCCACTGCATGGGTTCGCCGCAACGTTCGTCGTACTGGCACCAGTTGATCACCGTAAAGGTGCGGAAGATCTTATAACATGCATCCGGATCGCCGCTCTCCACATTATAGCGCTTATCCTGCACAAAGACCGCCAGCACGTCGCAGCCCAGTTCGCCGCCGTCGATCACGTTGGCCGTATCGCGCAGGTTAGCGCAAGTGCCTTCGATATCTGCCGGGAACATAATATTGTACTCATGAACGGGCTGTACGTAAATCTTTCGGCTTTCCGTCGTAACCGTAACGTTGCCATTGGAGGTTGCCTTGGTCAGCTTCCAGGAGATGGTAATCTCTCCGGCATCGCAGTGGAGGCTTGGGGTCACCACAATCTCCCTGGTTACGGAGCTGCAGAATCCGCCGCTGATCACGGCGATATCGCCCTTCAGCAGAGCCACTGCCGCTTTGTAGGTATCGGTCGTTTCCGCGTAGGTTCCTGCAACCGAAAGCAGTTGGATACGGTCGCGCTCTTCGGTGCACTTATACGTCTGGTCGAAGGGCAGAAGGTAGTTCAAACCTGATTTATCCTCGATTTTTGCCATATGCCAGCAGAAGCTGCGGTTGCCGGCTTTGTCTTCGCCCCACAGTTCCACCATCAGGCTGTCGGTATCGCAGCAGAAGAACGGTATGGAATCCAGCAGCGGGGTCATCAGCGCGCCTCCGATGTCGTTGATGCGGAAGTACTCCAGTGCATCAACTTTCTTATCCCGGTTCTGATCGATATAATCCATGTTGGCATCGATTTTGCCGTTCTTATTGGCATCCACAAAGTTCGCATACGTCAGGAAGCTGGACTCGCACGCGCCAACCGGACGGCGCACTTTAATCCACGCCAGTTTCGCGCATCCGTCCGTACTGCCCTCATCCACATTTTGCGCTGTCAGGTGCGCCGTACCTACGTTACTCAGCGTTACGTTCAGCTTATCGTCGCACTTCATCACCGGCGCCGCCTTGTCCACAATCCGCACCGGAATCAGGATCGACGTAATGCCGTAGCACACATTCGTAACCCGAACGCGGATAAAGTACGAGGTCAGCACATCTTTTACCATGGGAACTCCGCTTACCGCATAGCCGTTCTCGCAATCGCCCTTGATCGTCACGCCGCCGTCTACTTCCCATTTGAACCTCCCCGTCGGACGCTCGAACAAGTCCAGGATAGCTGTGCGCTTGATCACTTCGATTTCGAAGCACCACGTACTCTGTTCTTCTACCTTGAAGTGATTTTTCGTCACCAGGAAGGCTCCGTTGCAATCCATCGGACCGGTTGAGAATTCCAGCACGTCTCCTGCGTCATAGCCATTGGCCAGGTCGTCCAGCAGCGGATCTGCCTGCGGCGCATTCGCATACCCTTTGCCCGCATAGCCGTCCTTATCCGTATCCAGCGTCTTGACTACCGGGGCCGTTTCGTCGCCAATAACGATCAGCTGTTCCCAGCAATAGAACTTATCCTCGCACGATCCGCTAGGATAGCAATCCCCGCCCGGCCTTTCCACATAGTAATCCGGATAATCGCTCGATCCATTGTAGCACCAGTCGAGAATCGACCAGCGGCGGATGATCTTGCGCCCGCACTCGCCCGTGACGAATACATTCTCATCGGTATAGTCGATCGCAAATCCGCAGTAATCTTTTCCGGTCAGGTAAATCCGCTTACCAGCCCCGTTGTAGAAGTAAGGTACAGATTCAACCAGGCCATACTTGCCAATCATATCGGCAGAGCTCAGAATCGTATCGCCCTTTGCTGCATTGGCCTGCACCACTACCTTGCACTCCGGCAGAATGATCTGCGGACGCTTGAAGAAGATCGCCTGTGTGCACTGGGCCTGGTTGCCGTACTCGTCGCGGAAGAAGAACGTGCGCTCAATTTTGGCGTAGTACCCCGAGCTAATCTGCTGGCCACAATCGGTGAAGATGGTCAGCTGATCGGTTACTTCATCCATTATCGGGGTTCCACAGTTGTCGGTTGCCGTTGCTCTGCCAGTGAAATAAGCATAGGCGGTATCCGTCCAGGAGCGTTCTACATTCAGCACGCTATCGATATCGGTGCATACGAAGGTATAGGTTCCGCCCACTTTTTTGTCGGTATCATCCGGGCATGCCACCACCGGAATGGTCTTGTCTTCCAGGTTCAGGTCACCCCAGATTGTATGGCAATGGTTTGCTATGCTCTTGATCTTGTAGATCAGACCAAGGTCCAGGTACTTCCTCAAGTCAAACGGCGTGGGATCGTCCGAAGTCCACAGGGTCCGCCCCGTGTGCTTGTCCTGGATGATCACCGCATAGTAGCTGCCTTCCGGATACTTATCAAAGCCGCACGCCGGCAGGAAGTTCGGAACCAAATTATCCGCGTTGATAATCGCTTCGCAATTAGCGTCCAACGTAATATTCACGTTCTTCACTCCGCTGTTCCACTTGGTTTTGATCCAGCACTCGTCGTTTTGGATGGTCAGGTTGTCCTCGTCGAGATACTTATCGCGGCCGGTTACGTTCGGCGCGGAGAACGGAGGATTGTACGTTCCGTTGTATCCGCGGTCGGCCACCATGCCTTCGAAAGCGATCATATCGCCGCCCACCATCGGATCGTCGATCTCATCGCTCAGGTCGTTGACGATGATGGAACCGCCGAAGTTCGGGCTCTTCACGAAGTAGTTGGTCAGCGGACGCTTCACGTAAACGCCGCTTCCATTTTTCTGGAAGCCAACTGCACGACCCGTCACGTAGGCCTGAGAAGACCATTCGTATTTGTCGGTCTTGCTCGGGTCGATTTCAAACTCGATGCGGATGCATACGATCGAATCGCCGGGAAGGTAGAGGCCGGACTTTTCGCTCAATGGCAAGAGTAAGCGTGTATCGCTGCCCCCGTTATAGCCCGGGTTAATGGCAAAGGCTTCTTTCGCCCCAATCATCGACTTGCGGTATTTCCCATACGCAGGCCCTTTGACGTAAGCACTATCCGCGATGCTTACCTTGGGCTTGGTGGCTGCATAGAAGGCATTGCCGTAAGCCGCCTTCAGATTCAGGAACGCTTGCAGGCTATCCAGCGGCACTTCCGTCGGGTTCTTGATGCACAGGTGCATAATCACGTTGAAGTTGCCGCAAATCTCGCTCGACGGGAAGTAGACCCCAACGATATCGAGGTTGGCCTCGACGTTGGGCTCATCCACCCAGCCGAAGTCAATCGTCTGGTTGTACAGGCTATCCGGGAACGGCTTACCGTAAGGATGCATGGCGTTCATTGCCGCCGCATCGTCGGCGTCTTTCTTGCCGTTTTCGCCCTTGGGCTGCGCGCTGGCGCACACTTCCGGTTCGCGGCTGTTCTCGTCGTTGATCGTCAGCGTTGCGCCCGGCATGCCGTCGCTATCGTTCTGATCGTCGCCTGTCAGGTTATCCTTCAGCGTCAGTACCCGGTGTTTAGGCCATGCGTTTACAAAGCTGGCGCTATCCCCTTGCAGGTACTTCAGCGGAATCAGGTAGTAGTTGCCAGGGATCAGGCCCTGGAAGGAATACAGCCCCATGCCATTCGTCTTCACGATCTGACCCGGCGTGTCGTTGCTGTTTGGAGGCATCACGGCCGGCTGCGTCGGAACGATCGACAGGTTGTACAGTACATCGGTTACGCTGCCTGCGGAAGCCATGGTGGTTTGGTAACCGGCCGCATCGAACGTGCCGGTGTTTTCATTTACACCGCCCCATACGAGCACCAGTTGCAGGGTATCCACGAAGTCGTTTTCGTTCTGATCGCCCTTCACGTCGTGGTCAAACCACGACAGGTTGCCCACTTTCACTACAGGTACCGCATAGTCTTCCACTTCCCCGCGCGGATAAGCCAGCGCGGTGTTCACAAATGGCGCGGTATTCTGATGGAACGCGTTGTTATCCGGTCCGAGGCCGGGCTCCCAGCTCAGGCGGTAGCGCATAAATGCGGTGCCGTCGCGGTATACCGCATCGGTGGGGACGCGGAAGGCCAGCACGCGCATCACGTTCTCGCCGCCGGGCAGTACCGGGTTGTCGGTAGCCGCCAACGGACCCATGGCGCTTTGGCTCGTGCCGATGGAGCTGAACGTCAGCACATCGGTAGGATATTGCAGTATGCCGTCGCCGTTGAAGTCGATGTAGGCGCGCAGGTAAGCGTCTCTATTCGCATATCCTCCAGCCAGAACAGTATCCTGGGAGGTGTACGTCACCTTGATCATCGCGATCTCGCCAGGGATCAGCGGAGTAAGCAGGCGGATGCCCGACTCGTCGTCCGTTCCCGTGCCTTTGCGGAAGGCGCTGGCGCCATCGTCGTCGCCGCCGTTCTTACTGCCGGCGTCGGCGTCGGGTTGACCGTTGAGTTCGCCGTCTACGCCTTCGCCCAGGTAGAGCTTGGGCTGGATTGCGTGGCGCGGGCCAAACACGCCGCTGAACTGTGCCGACATCGAGTCGCGCAGCGTCAGGTAGTTCGTGCCGGCTACCGGCAGGTCGCCGTAGTCGAAGCCCGTGTAGCCGAAGTCGAAGGTCTCATTCACCTGCATGTCCGGGAAGGTACCCACGCCGCCTTGGTCGTTGATGCCGGTTGGGTGGAGTTCTCCCATAGGCTGCGCCATCGGGTTGGTGATCGCGAACGTGATTCGGGTGATCAGGTCGTCGATCGTCGTGTCGTCGCCGTCGCTGTCGCGGCGCTCGTCAACGTCGGTGCGGTCAACGGTAGGCGTCATATCGTCCGGATCTTCAGCCGTCAGGCGGTAATTGGCTACGGCTACGCCCGAAGGATCGTAGGTAACGTTGCCAATCAGCCCACAGAAGTAGTAGCGGCCGTTAATATCCGTGGTGTCGTGGTAGGTGAATTCCAGGTCGGCGGCCTTATTGGCGCTACCGAACACGCCATCCAGACCGGCAAATTCCAGTTTAACCGGTACATTCGGGATCACCGGCTCGATCGGCATGCCATTTAGCGTATCCTGAATGCCGTTGTAGTTGCGGTCTTCCCACACCAGGTTGCCCACTTTCGTGAGTTTCATGAAGTAGTCTTCCACTTCCCCGCATGGGATGCGGCCATCCACATAGCCTGCCTGGGCAGGAAGGATGCCGTCAGGGCCGAGGCGCGGGTCTTCGCTCAGGCGGAAGCGGCTCAGCACGTTGCCCGTGAAGTACGCAGCGTCTTTTGGAACGTCAAAGCATACGATCACTTTGCCTCCGCCGTTGGTCATATAGCTGCGCTCCAACTCGAGGGCGCCGGTAGTGGCTTCGATGGAAGCGGCTGCACCGTTGACTTTCGTCCAGGCCAGTTTCTCATTGGCGTCCAGCGTACCGTTGCCGTTGTAGTCGATCCAGGCGTTGAGGAAGCCGTCGGGGCCGTCGAAGTTGTCCGGCAGCGCGTAGCGCAGTTCGATGCAAGCTTCGTAGCCCGGCATCAGCGGCGTGAGGAAGCGGATGCCGTCCTCGTCGTCGCTGCAGGCTGCGCCTTGCTTCCAGCTATTTGGATCGGAGTCCTTTTCATCATCACCATCGTCTTCGCCGTACCCTTTTGCGCCAGCATGTTCATCCGGTGCGCCGTCAATTTCAGCGTCCGCACAAGAACCCAGGTAGAAGTTGGGTTTCACAATATGGCGCGGGCCCTTGGCATTCAGCAAGGTTGGATAATTGGCTCCGGCCAAAGAATCCGCATTGGGCAAGTCGCCAAAGTCGAGGAAAACGATACCCGCATCGAAGCGCTGATCCACCAAATGATCCGGGAAGAACAAGCCCGGCGCCCCACTGATGGGAAGGTCGTTATTGTTTGGTATTTGTGCCAAATCCTGATCGCCAATGCCGGCTTCTTTGGTCGCCAAATCTCCAATTAAAGTAAAAGTTCCGGTATGTGATGAAGTCCGTACTGGTAAGCCTGGCAAGGTAGCAAGGGGTAGGGCATCACTGTCCTTGTCTTCGTCCAGGGATTGGGTAACGTTGTTGGGTCTGGTGACCGTCCCATCTTTTGGATCAAAGAAAACGATATCGTATTTCCCTGCAGTCAGGCCATTGAAGTAGTAAAGGCCGTTGGTGGTGCTCCCATCTGCACGCGTGTAGGTTTTGGTGACATCGTAATAGATTATGTCATCACCTGCTGGTATACCACCGCTCGGAGGCAAGGTATTGAGATTGGTTTCCATTATCCCGTCGGGGCCAGCATATACGAGTGCTACAACCACGCCATTGATACCCAAACCTTTTTCATCGTTATCTTGTAAGCCATTCCAGTTGCGATCTTCCCATACCAGGTTACCCACGCTGTAGTAGCTTAAGCGATAATCTTCCACTTCCCCATTGGGTGCAAGCCCAGTCGGAGAATTGGCAATCGGATCAGTGCTGATCCGGAAACGGAAATACACCGAGGCGAGATTGCCAAAACCGGTATTGGGTACATTAAAGATGTATTCGTTATTGATGCTGCCGCCAGGAGCAACCACTGGCAACGTATTGAACACCAGGGGGTCCAGGACACCGTTTCCATCAAAATCAGCAAATGCGTATACTGTTGCGGGAATAGCAAGTTGGTTGCTTGCACTGATGCGCACTCTGGCTTGCTGACCTGGCATTAGCGGGGTCAGGAAGGCAATACCGTCCTCATCCACCCCATCACCGCTGGCTCCAATACTGGGTGAGCCATCCAATTCTACATCCACTGTATTCCCCAAAAAGACATTTTGCCCACTTCCCAGCGGGGCCACTATATGGCGGGCGCCGTTGTGTTTGAGGGTTGTGGGGTATCTGCCATTGTCGGCCACGTCCGGTAAATCACCAAAATCAAGCCCTTGAATGATAACCAAAGCGGTATCTTTGACCGATACCCCACATGGTGTAGTAGCTGTAAAAATCACTCGCACGGTGTCGCCAAAACAACTCATATTGGCCATGTCAAACACAAAGTTGTGCGTCCAGGTGACCTGACTGCATACTTCCTGCACTTCTGCACCACCGTGGTTGTTTAACCAATTGATGAAATCTCCAGAAGCTAGTGAACCATTTTTACAACTAACCACCGTATCTCTTGCCGGGCGAACGATCACTGGAGGCTGAGTATCTTGAATAACGAATAAAGCTGGGTGTGATACCGCATTGCCACAGGTATCCCTCACGGTAAAGGTGTAGTGGTATGTTTTCTGGTTACCACAAAGGAAATCGGTGTATTCCAGGCGATGGCTCCAGATCAGCGTGTTTTGGGGCGAACAGCCACTGTTATCTTCTGCTACGCCGCCTGCATGGGAAGCCAACCAGGCATTAAGCTGTGCCGTATTCCCCATACCGTCACATTCCACCACAAGGGTATCCGGAAGGGTGGTAACTATCGGAGCACTACGATCTTCTTCCCACATGAAACGCTGAGTACAGGTGGCCTGATTGCCTGCTGCATCGGTCAATACATAGGTACGGGTCACCATACGCATCCCATCATCGGGACAAATTGTTTTTCCGTTATCCGAATCACTGGAGGAAAGTAATAATGCGTCTGTGTTGGTACAGTTGTCCGTCACCATTCCTCCTCTTGCAATGAACTGTTCAGCTGTATTTGCTGCGGTTGGTGGAACGGCGTCACAAGTGAGTATCATATCGGGCAAACAAGTGATGAACTTTGGCGTTTGCCGATCTAATACCGTCACTACAAAGGAACAATACGCCGTATTGCCCGCATGGTCGATGATTTCGTATTGAACGGTTGTCCTACCTATACCAAATGACGCTCCGGATGCCGGGCCTTGCACCCGATTGACGGTATATCCGGAGCAGTTGTCCAGCGGGATGGGCAAAGCGTACGTGACTTGAGCCGTGCATTGATCTGGATCCGTATACACCGTTACGTCGGCAGGGCAAGTGATGGTGGGAGGAACAAGATCTTCTACACGAATGGAAAACTGGCAGGTAGCGGTATTACCCGCTGCGTCCCGCACTTCCCAACGCTGTAGATAAGTGCCGTTATATGCGTAGAAATTGGCATCAGGCCCCGTTCCACTCAGTAAGCGCAGGTTCCAATTCGGGCAATTGTCTGAAGCCAGCGGCATGGAGTATGACAGGGTAACGCCGCATGCACCAACATCCGTAATAGTTGCCAAACCGCTACTAACGACACCATTCGTGCCTACTACAATATCCGTAGGGCAAGTAATGCGGGGTTGTTGATTGTCTCTTACCGTTACCGTAAATTCACACACAGCAGGGGCATTACCAGCGGCATCGGTATAAGTATAGCGCACGGTAGAAGTACCAATAGGGAAAACGCTGCCGGGCGCCAACCCCGTTCTTACCCCACTAAGCTGTTGTCCGTCGCAATTGTCTTCAAAGGTAGGTGGCACAAAATGGACCACTGCTCCACATATGCCGTCGTCATTGTTGACTTCGATATTGGAAGGACAAGTTCCAGCAGTCACATTCGGAGCCGTTTTATCCGAAACGTTCACTGTAAATGAACATGTAGTCATGTTGCCATATGGATCAATCGCAGTCCAGACCACCGTAGTTGATCCCGCCGGGAACACTGCGCCTGCCAGGCTTACATTGGAAGGGGCTCCAGCATAATTGTGGGTCAGCGATTCGATGGTGCAGTTATCGGAGGCCTTTGCATCCCACTCCATGCTGGTTTGCCGGAAGGAACAGGCCTCATTCATAGCTCGGTATACTTCCGAGGCAGGGCAGGTAATGTGGGGCCGCTGTGCATCCACCACGACCACGACAAAGCGGCAAATTGAGGCATTGCCATTCTGATCCGTGGCCGTATATTCAATGGTAGTGGAACCAACTGGAAATATACTACCCGAAGGTAAACCCTGGGTTTGGGTGATCAGCACCGTTCCACCACAATTATCGACAGCAAAAAGGGGTGTCCAATTCACTTTTGCCCCGCAAAGATCAGGATCATTGCCTACCATTATCATACCTGGGCAATCCTGGAATTGAGGCGCTTGATCGTCCCTGATCGCGATGTCAAAAGTACGGGTAGCCGTACAAGTCTGTAAAGTTGCAGTAACCGTAACCGTATATACCCCTTCTGTGCTACCAAGGGTAAAGGCTGCAATTTGAGGATTCAGACCCGTAGAGCTGCCATCGGCCAGGCCCGCCAAAGCGCCACCCGACCAAGAGTAAAGAATATTTGGATCAAAAGGGGAAGCGCTCAAAACAATTGCAGGTATGCTTGATCCGGGGCATGCAGGGCCTATATTCTGAATTAAATCGATATCCAATTGACCATTGGAGCCAATGGTTACGGTTGTAGTGGTGGTACAATTATTGGCATCGGTCACCGTAACCACATAGCTGCCCGCAGCTAGACCCGTCTGTTTAGCTCCAGTTCGATTACCCGGCCACGTATAAATGTACCCCGGAGTACCCCCTGTAGCGAATACAGAACCGATACCATTGGTCGCCCCGGCACAGCTCACCGGCTGGGTGGTCAGCACATTCAATAAAAGCAGGGGAGGTGCAGGAAGATATACTGGCACTACTACTATACAACCAGCAGCGTCCGTTACCGTCACCGTATGTGTGCCTTCGGAAAGATTGGTTACCGTTTGGGTGGTTTGTCCTCCTGACCAGAGGTAGCTATACGGTGGAGTACCCCCATTGGGCGTAACGGTAGCGCTGCCATCTGTCCCGCCGTGGCAGGACACAGGAGATTGACTGCTGATGATAGCCGTCAAGTTGGAAGGGTTGCTGATAAACACTGCAGCCACTGTGCTACAGCCGTTCAAATCCGTTACGGTCACCTGATATCCCCCAGCGACCAAACCCGTAGCATTTTGAGTAAGTTGACCGTTGCTCCAGGCGTAGGTATACCCAGGTGTTCCATTTGAGGGGACAGCCATGGCCTCTCCTGTGCCTGTACCTGAACAAAGGGCGTTGTTTACGACTATTGCCGTAGCCGACACTGGAGTTGCCGGCTGCGTTATGGACACTGTTTGAGTAGCCGAACACCCATTGGCATCCACAACTACCACCGTGTAGATCCCGGCGGGTAACCCCGTCGGATCTTCCACATCCGCCGCAGGGTTGGTCCATGTGTACAGATAAGGAGCTACACCCCCAGACACCGTAATATCTATGGCTCCTGTGGCCGCACCGTAACATAGTATATTGGTTACATTCGTCACTGCAATACCCACAGGATTGCTTGGTTGGCCTACCACTGCTGTAGCTGTAGCTGTACAACCGTTCGCATCCGTAACCGTAACGACGTAACTTCCTGCGGCAAGCCCAGTGCGCAAAGCCCCGGTAACCCCACCCGGCCAGGTGAATGTATATGGAGTAAGTCCACCTGCTGCGCTGGCCAGTGCAGTTCCGTTCATATCCCCAGTACAATTGGCCGGTGTGGTAGAAATAATGGAAGCTACCACAAGCGGAGGCTGTGTGATTTGTACTGAAGTAAAGGCTTGGCAACCATTTTGATCCGTAACCGTGACAAAATAAAATCCAGCCGTTAACCCAGCGGCCGTGGCTGTATTTTGGCCATTACTCCACAAATATGTATAAGAGGCCGTTCCGCCGCTTACCCCGGCGGTAGCACTGCCCGTAGCCGTACCGTTACATTGTACCTCATTTTTGCTGGCAATAAATACATTCAGCACAGGTGGGTTAACCAAGGTTACAAAGGCTTCTGCTGAACAGCCATTGGCATCGGTCACGGTAACGGTATAATCAGCCGCCGCAAGGTTGATAGCCGTTGCAGTCGTTTGACCATTGCTCCACAAGTACGTATAGCTCCCCACACCTCCCGAAGGAGTAACCGTTGCAGAGCCGTTGGCATTGCCATTACACAAGGGGTGGATAAAGGCATTGATATTGGCCACAACTGGTGCAGCTGGCTGGGAAACAACTACAGTGGTTGTCGCAGTACAGCCTTTCGAATCCGTCACTGTCAGGTTGTAGGTTCCGGCTGGAAGGCCGAAAGGATCCTCTATATTGGGCGCCCCATTGCTCCAGCTATATTGGTATGGTGCAGTGCCGCCGCTAACGGATACAGGGATTCCGCCGTCATTGCCTCCAAAACAGGACACGTTTACCACACTGCCCACATTCAGCACCAAAGCGGAAGGTGCGTTAGGGATTGTCAACATCGCGGCAGTTGAGCACTTGTTGGCATCGGTCACGGTGACGGAATAATTCCCTGGCGTCAGATTGGTACGATTTGCCCCTGTACCGTTGTCAGACCAGGTGAAGACATATGGCCCTGCTCCGCCTGTTGCAGAAATTACTGCTGCACCATCACTAAAGCCAAAGCAACTTGGAGCGCTTGTATTTTGAACACTTCCAATCAAAAGAGTTGGCTCTGTAATGTTTACACTGGCCTGAACCATACAGCCGTTGTCGTCCGTTACCGTAATGAAATATTGGCCTGCGGCTACCCCATTCAAATTTGGGCCAAAGGTGTTATTGGACCAAGCGAACGTGTAAGGTGCTTTGCCGCCACTGGCTTGAGCCACTGCTCCACCCGTTGATTCTCCATTACAAAGCACATTGGTTTGAGCTGTAATGGAAACCAATAGATTAGCCGGGTTTTCTATTACTACGAAGCCCACGGCAGTACAGCCATTCGCGTCGGTGACGGTAACCTGGTATGCTCCGGCACTCAGGTTAGTCGCGGTAGCCGAAGTTTGTCCATTGCTCCAAAGGTAGCTGTAGCCTGGGCTGCCGCCAACCGGAACAGCGGTAGCTTGCCCGGTTCCATTGCCACTACAGTCTGCATCAATCACATTGGTAATGTTCACATTGGGTGCAGTAGCAGGTTCGGTAACCACATAAGTTGCGGTAGCCGTACAGCCATTTAGGTCGGTTACCACCACCGTATAAGATCCGGCAGTCAGCCCACTGGGGTCTTCTACGTTAGGTACGCTCCCGCTCCAATTGTATCGATAAGGGGCGGTACCTCCAGCAAGCGTAATGAATATGGCCCCATTGGCTCCACCATGACAAGACACCGGGACAATTTGATCCAACGTAATAAGCAGCGGAGCGGCCGGCTCTGTAATCAAAGCCGTAGCCGTAGCCTGGCAACCCGTTTCATCTGTAACCGTAACGGTATAGCTACCCGCGCTCAAATTGTTCAAAACTTGCCCTGTAGAACCTCCTGGCCAGGCATAGGTATAAGAAGGGTTACCACCTGTAGCAATGGCCGTGGCCGTACCCGTATTGCCTCCATAACAGGAGGCCGAGGTAGTGGCAGCAATATTGACGATCAATAACGGCGGCTCTGTGATGGTCACCGTCGTTTGAGCTGTACAATTGTTGGCATCCGTTACCTCTACCACATACGTGCCAGGAGCAAGGTTTAACTGGGTATTGCCTGCTCCCACGGGTACATTGGCCAAAGTTCTCCATGCATACGTGTAGGTAGGTGAGCCACCACTGGCCATCACGCTGGCTGAGCCATTAGCCAGGCCATTACAACTTACATTACTCAACGCCGTGATATTTACTTCCAACAGGGCGGGGTTGATGATGGTCACCGAAGTCACCGCTGTACAGCCATTCATGTCAGTTACGGTAACCTGATACACCCCTGCACTTAGATTGGTAGCCATTGAGGTGTTTTGCCCATTGTTCCACAAATAAGTATAATTGGGCGTCCCGCCTGTAGCGGAAACAGTAGCTGAGCCAGTGGCCGAGCCATTACAAGCCGCATTCGTAAATGAAGAAATACCGGCATTAAGCGGATTCGTTGGTTGGGCAATGGTGGTGGACGTAATGGCCGTGCAACCATTGGCATCCGTCACCGTCACCGTATAGATTCCTGCCACCAGGTTTTGAGGATCTTGAACGTCTTGTGCAGCACCTGACCATTCGTAGTCATATGGGGCCGTACCCCCATTTACGGTCAAATTGATGCTTCCATTGTTGCCCCCATAGCAAGAAACATTATTTTGGCTACTGACCGTCGCCGACAGTACAAGTGGCTCGTTGATTTGCACAGCAACTGTAGCCATACAGCCTTCCTGATCTGTTACGGTTACGGCGTATGTGCCTGGATTCAGCCCAGTACGGGGATTTTCCACAAAAGCTCCAGGCCAGGTAAACGTGAAAGGCGCAGTACCCCCCGTAGCCAGAAGGGTGGCCCCACCATTATTTGCTCCATTGCAGGTGATGTCTTGTTTGGAAATCAACGTAGCCGACAACAGGGCGGGCTGAGTAATGGTCACCGAGGTTTGGCTCATACAGCCATTGGCATCTGTAACCACAATCACATAAGTTCCAGCAGGCAGATTGTTGACCGTTTGACCGGAAGCACCGTTTGACCAGGCGAAAGCATAAGGAGGAGTGCCCCCAGCGGCCATAACCGTGGCGCTACCATTGCTGCCGCCCTGGCAAGATACATTGGTAAAACTGCTGATGTTGACTGCCAGGCCAGCAGGGTTGGTGATGACTGCTGTGGCTACTTTGCTGCATCCGGCGGCGTCGGTTACGGTAACCGTGTATGCGCCTGCGCTCAGGTTGTTGGCAGCTGGCGTAGTTTGGCCATTGCTCCAGAGGTAGGTATACCCCGGGGTACCCCCACTTGCATTAACGGAAGCAGCACCTGTATTCCCACCCGAACATAAGGCATTGGAAGTCACCGTGGTACTCAGCATCAGCGCCGAGCTGGGTTGAGTGATTATTGCGGTGGCATTGGCAGAGCAACCTTTTAAGTCAGTAACCGTTACCGTATAAGTTCCAGCAGCCACGTTATCAGGATCTTCTACATCAGCCAGTGCCCCAGGCCAATTGTAGCTATATGGTGCAGTGCCGCCCGATACGGTGAGCTGAATGGCTCCTGTAGCCGAACCAAAACAAGCCACCGGAGTCACATTATTGACTACAGCGGACAAAGCAGCCGTGGGCTGCCTTACGATTACATTGTCTTCAGACATACAGCCATTCCCATCCGTAACCGTAACGGTATAAACCCCGGCCGACAATCCAGTGATGGCCTGCGGATCATTGTCAGGGTTGTCGGAGCCGTTGTTGCTCCAGTCAAAGGTGTAGGGCAAAGCGCCACCCAGGACTTCCACCATGGCAGAGCCGTTAGTTCCTCCAAAACAACTCACGTCGGTAGCCGTAGCCAGGATTTCGGGGTTTTCCAACACGACCAACTGCACTTGATCTACATCGAAGCAGCCCGCAGCGTTGCTCACACGCACCCATACGTCACGGGTTTGAGCGGTGTACACATTAGGTAAGGCGTTGATTCCTTGTTCTGCCTCGGTCAGGCTCTGATAGTAGGTGACCGTCAATCCGCTCACACCACCCGTAACTTGCACATTGGCATTGGAAAGTGTAAAAGTGGCCAAATTACCATCAAACACATTGGGGCAACGCTCCAATTGCCCGGCGTAGGCTACGGGTCTCAGCAATACCGTTAATGTGATGGTAGAAGTATTGAAACAGCCCGATGAATTGTTCAGTACCCTGGCATAAATAGTCGTAGAAGCCGAAGTGAACACCCCAGGTAATGCACTGGTTCCAGCCTGCGCTTGTGCTAAAGTAGCGTGGTAGGTGATGGTGATGCCCGTACCCGAATTGACGTTGTTGTTGGCTTGGGTAAGGTTAAAAACTCCTAATCCCTGGTTGGGTGTGTCTTGTTCGCACACCGACAGAGAAGTATTGGACGCCGCAGGTACCGCATTGACCAAAAGGGTAAGTGTGGTAGTTGTATAGCAACCTGTAATAGGGTTGAAGACCCTGGCGTACACCACCGTGTTGTGGGTAGCGCTATACGGGCTCGTTAGTGGGGAAGAACCATTGTTCGCGTTAGCCTGGGTACTGTGATACGTGACTGAATTGATGTCTAGTGGGTCAACCAACTCGTTGGCCATTGCCAAATTAAATGTCCCCGTGTTGCCCCCGGAAGCGTTAGCACACACCGTCAGGGTAGAAGCCGCTACAATGGGGCGTGGACGAATGATTACCGTAATATCCGCCACGGCCGGAGTACAAGTACCCGTAGGGTCATTGGTAGTAAAACGCAGCACAACCTGTCCTGCGGTCACATCCGCCGAGCTTGGGGTATACGTGGTAGTTAAAGAAGTATTGGTATTGAAGGAGCCTGCCGTACCCGAACCCACCCGAGTCCAGGTTCCACCTGTGGCCGCTCCACTCAACGTTGCTGTAGCGGTTACCGTTTGATAAGAGCAGATGTCATTATCAGCTACCGTTACCGTCACACCCGGGCATTTGGGTGCGGCGGTAGAGGTACGCGATACCGGGCCACAATGGCACTGAAAAGAATTGGTAGCAGTGGTAAGCGGAATGGACATCAACACCCCGTTTTGAGGATCACAACCTGCAAAGCTACCCGTTTGAGTCACTAATGTCCCTGCGGCCAAAGGCCCTGTGATGGTGCGGGTTTCGACCAGAGTGGTGGTTTGCCCCAAAGCATTCAGGCAATAGTATTCCACCACAATAGATTCACCGCTCAACAGAGGTGAATTCTGGATACGAATGGTGGAAGTATATTGCAAGTTTCCGATGCTGTTGCACGCTAAGTTGAAGCTTTCAATGACCAGCTGGGTTTTTCTCAGCGTAATGTCTACTTCCCCTTCTCCTGCCAAAGCTATAACAGCAGGGCAATTGCTGTCCGTTGTCTGGCAATAAATATTGTTATAAACAGCGAGAATATTAGCCGTTATTTGATCATTGACGGTGCAGGAAATATTTTGCTGAGGCTGGATGCGGAAATTAAAAGCCAAGTTCACCAGACCTCCACTGGGGATTGAAATGTTGGGTGGAAGCACAAACTTGAGGATGCGCCGCCCTCCTGTGCCAATGGTTTGATCCACAAAAATCGGGCAATTGCCGGTAGGTAAAGTAGAGCAAACGAAGCTACCAGGCACATAATCCACCACATTGGGCAGACTCAGATAAATGGTATCCGCGCCCCCCGTACTGGCAGCAAGCCCATCATCCGGCAAAAGATCTGCTAATTGCACATTCACGGCCACTCTACGTGAGGTGCAACCGACTATGGTGCTTCCCCCTTCAACATTAAAGCTAAATGTTCCCTCGTAGGTAGGTTCTGCGCCCTGAATTTTTATGCGTGGCGACCTGAACAAACTGCCACTGCCTATCGCCGTAGCTGAACACGTTGCGTTGGCAAAGGGCTGATAAGTGATATAATCCCCAGAGAAAAAACTACAAGAAGTACGAATGCTAAAGAAAACCATCGCCAGACGATCTTCTCCACCAGGATAAGTAACCGGATCAGCATTGATGGTACCGGGAAGGCTATTGATTACCTGGGAATGATCATCCAGCAGTACGGTAATTTCTTGACCGTTAATGATAGGTGATGCATTCTGGATGTTACCGGAGTTCAGGGGGTACTCAATCCGTACATTGCCTTGTAAGGTGACACCTGCTGGCAAAACAACCTTCACCCTTGGATTGATGATATCCCCCTGTTGTGTAGAACTGATCAGAACGTTAAAGCCAAAGTCATTGCACATGGTAGCTGGCAATGAAGACGTGGCAAGAAAGTTACCTTGAATAGCTGCGGGACGTGGGATGATATTTAGATTTGCAGAAAGCGTTTGAGTGGGGCAGGTAGTGGTGGCAGGGTTGCTGGGATACGCCGGGCAGTCCCAGCCCTGCCGGATAACCAGGTTGTTGGATGTACATCCGTTGTAGGTTACGCATATTTCCAGCGTCCTGGAACTACCTCCGGGCAGCGTATCGGTCACCCTTACCCATTTGCCATTGGAATAGCTAACCAATGGAAGCGTTACGGGGGCGCCAGTGACATCGCTTACCGAAACCACCTTCATTGTACTGAGGTTATCTTCCATAGCCAGCCAAACATATCTACTTTCTCTTCCGGGTGTTGTATTATTGATTCGAACCTGAAAACACTCGATCTGTTTTGTAGCGTTGATGGTTCCGGTGAGATTTGTCAGGGTATGAGCGGGAGCTCCCGCAGCAACGACTCCGGTTATTGCTCCAGAACTGGTGGTTGTTTGGCAGGCCAGGGGGCCGTAAGCGCTCCGATTGTAATTCCAGGTTGTTTGTAAGTTCCCATCCACTGCATTGACACAACCGGAGTTGATGAGATTAAATTTAAGTTGGTAGCCCGTGTTGGCTTGATTGGCGCCAGCCAGGTCATGAAGCGGCCAGTTTCCAGGGTTCGTCCAGGTCAAGGTATTGCCTGAAATACTGGGAGCCGGCAAATTAAAGGTTCCGGTATACCAGGGGTCATCTGCGGAGCCAAACACCATCAAGGCAGGCGTCACACCGGGATCATAGGTGTCTCCATTCTGGATTTGCACGCTAATGCTATTTAAACGGATCAATGGCCTTATCTCTCCAGGGTATTCATCCGCCAGGATAGTAAGTTGGTGCTGCAAAGCGCCCGACACCTGGTAGGATCCACATCCATTGCGTTCTCCCGCTACCGATTGTTGTACTAAGGCTACATTGTGTAAATAGAACTCTGGCACACTATAATCACAAGTGATGCGCGCATCTCCTCCAGGAAGAGGATTACCCGAGGCAGAAGCCAGATTAAAGAAAGCGGCATAGGCATTCCCCGGTTGAGTAGAGACGACCGTCAGCCCATTATTGCTCAACACCCTGAAGCGGGGCAAGACGCTGATCGAATCGTCGGCCGAAACAATGCCTTCGGGAAGAGACTGGATGAAGGAATTAAAGTTAAAGATCAATACATGCCGGCCACCAATTACTGTGTCAGTGGGTGCTGGCAAAGGAATATTGTTCGTTGTAACTCCTGAAGAAGCGTTATAATAGCTAAATATACTGCCCGCAGACAGATATTGCAAAAGATTACCTCCAGCCAACTGATCATAAGAAAACTCGAGGTAACCGTTGTCAAATGAAGCCGTACCGCCTGTACCTCCATTCATTGAACCTTCAAAAGTAAAAACGAACTCATCGCAGGGCATACCCTTGCGTAAGTTACTAGCCGGAATACCGGCAGGATTGACGGTTGCCGATCCCGTTCGGTCAGTGTACCCCAGCGTTACCCGCTTAGCAGAGGATGCACTGACGGTAATCCCACCTTGTGTACATACGTCACAAATACGTCCAAGTATACTGAAATTGCCACAACCCCATTTTTGTACACAACAGCCGTTATCACAATCAAAAACCGCCTCATAACTGAAGTTCATTGGCCCACCTCCACAGGCGTACATCAATTCAAGGGTAAAACAGGTGGTAAAACTGCTGTATCCACCGGATAAAGTAGCTACGCCGAAGCTGGTACTTACGGATGCCGGACTGCCATTGATGCTGCCAAGACCTGTAGCCATTACATTGGGTGGCAAGTTGAGATGGAGTGCGTATGCATTGGTTGGGCAAGTAGCCCCAGAAAAGTTTCTCTGAACGCAGATAGTTACATTAAATTTTTCTCCATCTGAAACAGTAGCTGGTCTAAAAACTTCAGAACCTCCTCCATTATTTGTAAAGTTAAACCCGGTATTGACAGAACCCGACAACATGCCTCCACATTGATCATTGTACATGGCGCCTGCTACCAAATTGGCCTGATCGTTGGGGGCGGGGCAGCTTAATGGGCAGGAGTATTGCAGTGTAACCCGAAAGGTCAGGGAGTTTCCACTGGGCAAATCATCAAATTGACCATCCAAATCCAGGTCGCTCATTCCGCCTGGCATAGCACTACTAAACTGGCTTCCGTTGATCTGAACAGGGGTTCCACTGGTTCCGCCGCTGTAAATTACCGGGTTCCCATTTAATGTAATGCCCCCAACAGCAACACTCCAATTAGAGCTGGACCAGGTGTTCAGTCCATTCAGCCCAAACTTAAATATGGAATTGAAAGCCGCAGCAGCATTGGCTGAACCCGTACCATTGTTGGTAAATGTAATATCGATTACTGCGTTAGAACACGTGCTGATAGGAGAAATGATGGATGAACTCATTTGTAAATTAGGCGAGCCTTGATTGAGTATAAACTCCCCTGGTCCAGTTACTGGGGTTTGGCAGTTTGTCATTTCACAGCCCCAGCTAGCCGAGTAAGAAGAAGAAAACGTACAACTAGTTATGGTTACCGTACGCAGTACCGTTATGCTTTCAGGATTATTCAGCGTTCCGCCTGGCAATCCAGCCACGGGTAGCTGATAGGTTTTCGTGTTCCCCGATGTACTGACCAGCATGGCAGGAAAACCTCCAACCGATACCGCACTGGTGGACATGCCTGTTTCCGTAATAGAAAAGGTGATGTTATCCGTTTGCCCCAATCCTCCATTCTGAATCCGTATAGGCACCGTTACAGGGGCGCCTATACTTGCAGACTGAATGTTGTGCGACAAGAGATTTAAATCCACCATGATAATATCGGCTAGTAATTCTCCATCTATGGTATTGCCGTTAAAGGTTGTATTCAATGGAAAAATATCAGTACCCGCAATTGCTGAACAAGAGGCTTTTACCCTAAACGAAAATCGGATTTCACGCCCAGAAATAATGGGACCTGTGATGGTGAAGGTGGGAGTAGTTGAGGAAGCATCCGTCTCGGTTATTCCCAATCCTCCAGTTTGAGAAACCAGCATCAAGCTACCGGGTACATAGCTCACTCCTGTTGGCATAGGGAGATTAACCGTTGCCGAAGGGCCGTTTGCAATAAATTGCAGCAGCGCTTGTAAGGTAGTTTCCCCGTAGCATTTTTCGACATCCGGCGCATTGGTTGCATTGGGGTCAATGATATTGACCTGAGCATTGAGGCAAGATAGGGTAAAGAAAAAGGGGATACACAGACTCATCATCTGCTTAAACAGCGTACGCTTCTTCATGTGAGTATGATTTAGTATTAGAGCCACAACCTTTTACCGTTGCGTTGATATCGTTCACAGCAATTCCCGCTTAGCAATTAACATTAATAATACGTCTGCTTTAGCAGCGTATTATTTTGAAAAAATGCCTTTATAAGGTTCCTTTTTTCAAAATAAATCTGCAATTAATCAATTGCGAAGATCCGGTCTTTCCAAAATGGGAATTGGTGAAAATTCCTGAATGATGCAATTCGGAATTTACAAATTTGGGCGATTTCAGGCAGTTAGACGCAAAAGTACTAAAGTTTTTGAGCTAAAAGACCAAAAGTTACCCAGGAGCTGCCCAATGGCCTATAGATCAGAGACAAGTGGAATTGGCGCCGAAAGCACCCTGCCATCCGGCTGTCGATGAAGGACGTCAACTTCGAGCAACTTGACCTAAAAAAGGCCCTGTTCGACCGCATCGGTGGAAACGATCGCCAAGGTCTATCTTCTGAAATTCAAACTCGATCAAAGCGCCGATGCTGCCTTAAAGCAAATCCGCCGCAAACGCTACTGCCAGGCATTCTGGAACCTGGGTTAGCAGGTGGTCAGCGTGGGCGTCCATTTTTCGGGCGAAAGCAAAAACGTGGAAAGCGGGAAAGCGGAGACCATCAGTTAAAACCCCGTCTGCCTCAAAATTGTCTTCCCTATCGGCGTCAACTCAACCCGCTTCACTTTTTGGGTAGAAAGATCCATTAGCCGCGCCAGAATGCGCCCCCGGCTGAATTTGGCCTTGTGCCCAGGCAGGAAGGCATACTGCGCGGCGTCTAATGGCCGGTACATCCGGTCCTCGAAGCCGGGGGCATAGGCCCTTCCGGTTTCTTCCGCTGCCTCTATAGGCCGGGCATACACCAGCGGCCCATAGGCAAAATAATGGTCGCCCGCAGCTCCTGTTAAGACCCGGACGTCCGACTCCAGCGTCAGCCGGATCTCGTCGCCGGGGGCAAAACGGCGGTCGAATACCAGGAACCCCTGTTCCTCCCCGTATGCCTCCGAACTTTTAATCTCTGTACACCATGCCGGTTTGCGGACCTTCAAGCGGAATGCCAGCGGTCTGGATAGATCAATTCGGAATACCAGTTCCTGGTTATACGGGTATCGGGTTTCGGTTTCTATACGCACAGTCTCCCCTTCCACCTCGGTCTCCAGGGTGCTGGGCGTCAGGAGCAGGGCCGCCAGGGTGCGGTCGTCTTCTTTCATCCAGGCTGCCTGCACGAAATAGGGGGTAATCCGGCCGGCGTTGGGGGCACAACACACAGCTACATCCTGATGGACGGGGGAGTATTTATAGCGCGTCTGCACGCGGTTGGGCTCTGCTTCTCCATTTTTTGTGCCCATCATCTCATAGGAGTTGTCGGTCTTCAGGTAGGCAATAGCCGAATGTTCGGGATGCCGGGCGCCCTGGGCAGCGTTGTAGAAGAGGTCCTCCATCGCATCCGCAAACCTGGGATTGCCCGTTTTTTGGAGCAAGAGGGCGTAGCCGTCCATCAATTCGTGGATGGAGCAGTACTCGTAACCCACCTGGGTTGCATCCGGAATCCGGCCGCCTATCCACTCATCCCCTATCGGGCCTCCGGCGCACGTAACAGCAGCCTGTATCCGGCTAAGATAAATATCCAGGGCCTGTTTCAGTTGGGGATCGCCGGTGGCATAATAGGCGACGGCCAGCGGCCGGAGGTGCTCGTAGGTATGGACGCCATGGGACTGGAGTTTATAGTCTGGGCTGAGGATATTTTTTAATTGGGCGTCCTGCTCCGACTGGTCGGTTCGGCAATAATCGCGGTACAGGAAGGCGGCATAGGCCAGATATCTGGAGTCTCCGCTCAGTTGGGCCATCCGGTCAAGCACATCGGTAAAGGTCAGTCCGTGCGAGATCCCTCCATTGAATCCGCCCTTTGAGAAAAACGGACTGGATTGATCCATCGGATAATTCGCCATGACATCATCGACGGCGCGCACCAGCGCATTCCAGACTTCCCCGCTTTGAGTGTATTCATAATACGCCAGCAGGCCGCGAAACAGGGTGGTTTTGGCCCAGAGTTCGCCGTTTTCAGAGGAAAAACGGTAGCGAAGGTCTTTGTCGTAGATGCCGAGGTAGCCGTCTTCATCCTGAGATGACAACATGCGCCGCACGTACTGTTGGGCTTTAGCCAGAGCGGCGGAGTCCCGAAGCAGGATGGCATTGCGGATATAGCCGTCCCACCAGTTGGATTGGGTTTCGGAGTTCCACCATTGGTATTGTTCGTCCCCTTCGGCGTCGCCCGATTTGAGGTTGCCCAAATCGCGTGCGGCGCTTTTTCTGTGAAGCCGCCCCTTGGTGTAGATCGGGTCCTCGATCAGGCCGGGAACCAGCCGGTCCAGGTTGCCCGCGAAGCCAGTCATATCGCGCTGCATTTGGGCCTTGAGCCAGCCTGTGGGGCGGATGGAGGCGAACGGAAGGCGGGTTAAGGTTTCTTTCACCGGGGAAGCGTTGGATGGCCGGTCCATAGTTGACGGGGTTTGACTCTGGAGGAAAAAGGGGATCAAAAGAACGCATGAGCATGCATGCACTATCTTAGTTTTCATATACAAACGGAATTACCTAATTATTAAATCCATAGCCTCCTTCCAGTCCAAACCAGTCTTCGGCTCCGGGATTGAGGTTCTGCCCACCCTACTGGACATTTTCGTTTTCCTGGCGCCCAGACCTTCCAGGTTTGCGAAACCTGGAAGGTCTCGTTCCCAAAATGTCGAGTAGTGTGGGCTCCGCCCAATTACTTCACTCCAGGCATCTGATAGCTCAGCTTCCCCCCAGATCTGATTTCCTGGTAATTCAGGTCATTTCGATCCAGGAGCCGGTTGTTCAGAAAAGCCTTTTCGGAATAGATTTTCCCCTGGGATTGCCCCTCGGCCAATATATCGAATGATTTGCCATCCGGCAAGAAGATAGTAGCTCGAGACAGTTGGGGCGCCCCAAGGGTAAAAGCGCCTGTTGTGGGGTTTACCGGATAAAAACCCAGGCAAGACAACACATACCAGGCGCTCATTTGGCCGCAATCGTCGTTGCCTATCATCCCGTTTGGCGCGTTCTGGTGAAAGGTTTCCACAATGCGGCGAACGATTTCCTGTCCTTTTCCAGGGTTATCGGAAAAAGCATACAAATAAGCGATATGGTGGCCCGGCTCATTGCCATGGGCGTACTGACCGATCATCGCCTCCTGTCCAAGAAAGGCATTCGGATTCTTGGCCGGAATAGCGAAAAAGGAATCGAGTTTTTCTGTAAAGGCTTTTTTTCCACCGAGCAAAGCGGTCATACCCGGCACATCGTACTGGGCAGGGGTCCAAAAGTATTGCCAGGCATTGGCTTCGGTATAATCTCCAGGGTTGTTCATGGGAGAGGTAGCCGTAAAGGGATCGAATGGGGAGCGAAATGCCCCTTTGGAATCTTTTCCCCGGAAGAGCCTGGTATCGGGGTCAAACAGATTTTTGTAATAAAGCGCCCTTCGGGAAAACGTCCTGTGGATTGCCGAATCGCCCAGTTGGCGGGCCATTTCGGCTACGCACCAATCGTCGAATCCGCTTTCCAGGGTCCGGGAAACGGCTTCGTTGTCCAGACTGTCAAAAGGGTAATAACCCAATCGGTTATATAGCTCCCAGTTGGAGTTGACGTGGCTTTGGGTAGAGGTTTCCACCATTGCTTTTAAAGCAGCCTGCTGATCAAACCCTCTGAAACCAGCATTCCACGCCGATAAAATCATAGGTATGGCATGATTGCCGATCATACAATAGTTGTCCTGCCCCCAAGCCGTCCATATCGGCAAAAATCCTGCCTTCTGGTGGTGAATCAACAGGGTATTGATAATCCCATCGATCCGTTCCGGCGCCACCAGTTGGAGCAAGGGAAAAGCGGCGCGGTAAATATCCCAAATGGAAAGCGTGGAATAATACACTCCACCCGGCGCCTGGGCTACCCGTCCGTCGGCGCCCCGGTACTTACCGTTTACATCGGCTATGTTGGAAGGTTGCAGGAGTAAGTGATAAAGCGAAGTATAAAAAAGGACTTTCTGGTTTCGATCGGATTCAATCCTTATCCTGCTTAAATAGCGGTTCCATTCCCGGGCCGCTTGCTTTCTGACGCGTTCAAAATCCCAATCCGGTATTTCGGCGTCCAAATTCTGCCTGGCGCCAGGTACGTCCACCGTAGACAAGGCGATTTTAACCTGTAACTGCTTGTCCTTCCCCAAGTCAAACCCAAGAAGGTATTTTGGCGCATTTTCCTTTGACGCCCGGGGAAGCAGTTCGTGCGTTTGAAAATCCCGGTCAAATTGAACCACAAAATAATACGTCCGCTCTACCCAGTTCTTCGTATGGCAATAGCCGCTCAAGGTTCGGGAATTCTCCAGATTGACCTTGGAATCGAGCACCAGGCTATCCGTCAGGAAGCGAAGACCATGCTGAAAGTTCAAAAATACCCGGGCTTCCTGCCCGGGAAAGGTATACCGGTGAAAAGCAACCCGGGAAGAAGCTGTCAGTTCTACCCGCACCTGATCAGCCTTGTGCACCGAATAGTACCCCACACTAGCTTCCTCCGTTTCTTTTAATAATCTGTTTTTAACCGTGTCTTGCCAGACGCCGGAGAACGGCAAAAGAAGGATATCGCCCATTTCGCCAATCCCCGTGCCGCTAAAGCGCGTTTGGGAAAATCCCAAAACGGTAGCGTCTCTGTACTGATACCCGCTGGTATAGGCCCAGTCCGAGTCTTTGTTATCGGGTCCAGGCTGTACCATTCCAAAAGGCAGGGAAGGGCCTGGAAACGTATGGCCCGTGCCGTCGGTACCGATAAAGGGGTTGATATATCCGGTGAAATCTTCTTCCCCCTGGAGGTTGTCGTTTTTTTGGCAGGAGAAAATGGCCAGGGAAGTCAGCATCAGGAAAAAGAGGATACGCATAGATGAGCTTTTATCTACAGAAAAAGGATTAACCCAAACGGGTTTTCAAAAAATCTTTCATTCGCAGGTTGATCTCCCATTGGTTTCCCAGTGGTTGTTGCGTAAAAGGAGCCACCGGCATGTAGGGAACTGGCCCAAACTCGGGAGTGATGGTCAAACAGGTCTGCCCTGTGGATGCCCTGTGATCCGCCACCCGCTTCCACCATCCCCAGAAGCGCTCTACGTGGCTTCCCCATTCCGGAGCGAAGGGATTACTAACCTGCGGCGCCTGCTCCGATCCAATCCGCGCATGAAGGTGCCCAATCCGGGGGACGATCTCTTCCAGGAAAGGTTGCTGATCCTCCAGCATGCTCTCCGAAACCACGCAAAAATGGGAGAAATCCCCCACGAGCTCCAGTTCCGGAAAGGTACGCAAATAGGGAATCAGCGCTGGCGCATGAAAAGAGAACCTGCCCCGATGCGTCTCGTGGAGAATGCGGATACCTGTTTCCGCGCTCAATTGGATCCCGGTCTCCAGCACGCGGCAGTTCTCCTCAAACGTGTAATAGTCCTTCCCGGAATGCGCGTTGATAAAATCCGGCTGATAGGACAGCAGCACCTGCAGGTTTTTCTTTGTCCGCTCCAAAAAAACAGCCGCTTCTTCTCCTGGAAATGGAGAAGTTATGGCTTGGGCCACAAAAAGAAAGCCTGGAATTTGCCTTCGTATAGTGTCCAGCTCCGAAAGAAACGCCTCAACCCAAGGGCCAGGGTCGGGAAGATTGATCTCTACTCCGTCAAATCCAGCTTCGGCGATACGGCGAAGCAACTCCCCGGGAGCCAAATGCCCATGTCCCCAGGAAGGGCATATGTAGCGGATAATCATACCTGTTCAAACAAAACCGGGTTCAGCGGCGTATCGATGACCTCCCCTACCCTGGCGCCAGGGCACCAGGTTTCCCAATCGAGGATTTGGTTGTCGTTCTCAGGCTGTTTCAAGGTCATGTCTTTGTCCATGTAGATAACCGTCATAACCCGGCGCATTTCCTCCGTGGTATTGGCGCCGGCACGATGAAACACCCAGCCGGAGTGGAAACTTACCTCGCCCAGGCTAAATGGTTCGATGATGTGCGGAAAGTCGGTCACCCGTAGCTTTTCGCCGATCAGGCGTTCGCTGTCGTCGCTGATGGCCAGTTCGCGGCCGTTGACGATGCGGTGGCTTCCGGCGCTGAACTCCAGCGGCCCCATTTCCAGCGGCGTTTCCTGCAAGGGGATCCAGGCGGTAACGGTTTTGTCGGTTTCCAGCGGCCAGTAAAACTGATCGGCATGCCAGGGCGTGATTCCGCCTCCGGCTTCCTTGTACAGGGCCTGGTCGTGGTACAGACGCACGCCGCCGGTTTGCATCAATTCACTGGCGATCCGGGCCAGGCGCTTGCTGAACACCAGCGCGCGGGCCAGCTCGTCGTGCCGCCACAGGTTGAAGAGTTGCAGAAAAGCTTTGCCGTAAGTATCCCGGTTTTCCAGCGTCGTCGTCACGGTGTTCATTTGCCGGACGCGCGCCGTGATCGCTTCCTGAAAAAACAGGACGGCTTCGCGCGACAGCACGCCTTTCAGCTTGATAAAGCGGTTTTCATCGTAAAAACGGATCGAGTCCTCGCTTAGGGCATAGGGCGTATGCAACTCGTCGGCGATGTGGGTTGGAAGGATTGGCATGGGCAATGGTTTGGATTAATTAAGACAAAACTCCTTGTTTTTTCGAGTTAAAAAAAACACTATTTCGGCAAAAAAAGATATTATATTGACATGAATCCCTTGTAGTGCAGGCTTTGTATTCCATATGATATGAGACCAAAACTTGAATTGCTGGCGTCTCCCCATCCGGATAAATCGTTCCTGTGTTATCCGGTGCAGGTTCCCCGATTTGAATTTTACTGGCATTACCATCCCGAGTTTGAACTCACCTGGATCGAACAAGGGCATGGAAAGCGTTTCGTAGGAGACAGCGTCCAACCTTTCACCCAGGGAGATCTGGTATTAATCGGGCCCAATCTTCCCCATACCTGGGTGAGCGATGCCCACGCCAGGGAAGGGTGCCTGGCCTGGGTAGTCCAATTTTCTCCCAGCTGGTTAGCGCCGCTTTCCAGCTATCCTGAAATGGCGCACATCTTGAAGATGCTGGACTTGGCCGGTCATGGGCTATCGTTTGCGGAAAAACAGAATCCTCCTATAATAGAATTAATACAAGCGTTGGCCAAGTATGAAGGAGCAGCTGCATTAAGCCGTTGGATTGACCTGCTGGATGGCCTTAGCCGGCAAAGGAGTCAAAAGCTGACTTCGGAACAATACTTCCCTGGAACAGCCAGGGAGCAGTCGGAACGCCGGTTGCCGGTTATTATCGAGTATATTCAAAAATCATTCCAAGGTAGTATCCAAATTCAGGAGGCTGCCCAACAACTCCATTTGTCGGAAAGCGCTTTCTGTAAGTTCTTTAAGAGAGCCACGGGCAAGCGATTCACTGATTATGTCAACGAGGTGCGCATTGCCCATGCCTGCGTTCTGTTAAAAGAAACCGATTGGCCCATCAGCGAGATTGCTGAAGCCTCGGGTTTTGAAAACCTGGCCTATTTCAACAGGATCTTTCTGAAAAAGAAAGCCATTCAACCCCTCCGCTACAGAAAAAAATGGACGACCTCTAAGGATTACTAAACAAAAACGCGCTCACCAGCACTGCAAGGAGGAGGAAAATATTCACAAGGAAAAGGTATATGAAGTGAAGAAAACCGCCTTTGATCAGCGTTTTGAACCAACCCTGGCCGTAGTACCGTTTCATGGCCAGGAGCCCAAATAAAAAGATGAGCAGGAGGACGCCCCCCAGGTATTGCGGATGGCGGAAGGCCGTGAGAAAAAACAGGGTCATCAGGAAAAAGGCAAAGGCATGGTAGTGCAGGCCAAACACCAGATGCTCGACAAAATACCGGCGCCGGCGCCAATAAAGGAGTTTAAGCACCAGGGCCACGGCGGGCACCAGCACCAAAGCCATCCAGATCAGCTTGCTGAGCAGGAACTGGATCAGGTTGTCCGGCTCCAGAAATGCTCTTTGATATACTTGCAATTGCGCTTTTTCAAAAGGTCCCCTGATCTGGTATTTTTTTGCGAGTTCCTCCGGGGTTAAGGTGTAAAGGTCTTCCAGACTCAAATTCAGCGGGAGAGACGAGAATCTTCCATCCTGAAATCTAAGCAGGCCCATCCCAGCTGCGGAAGACGCGCTGTCCGTCTGAATATTGCCCCGCATGCGCAGGGAATCCAACGCTCTGCCCGCTGCCGGAAAATCCTGACGAGCCTCCAGAATCAGCGAGTCCATCCGGCGACCGTAAAGGCGTTCATAGGCTTGATCTCTCCCTTGCCGGGTAAGCCGGTCGAGGTCGTCCTTCAGCGCGTCATGGGCCCTAAACCCCAGAACGGCAAAATGCGCTACCGCCATCAGGAAAAACAAGCGCAAGGGGGTAAGATATCTCGCCCGTTCCCCCTGGAAGTAGGCCCGCGTCAGCTTGCCGGGCACGGCCATATCCCGGAGGGTCAGCCAGGTCTGCGATTCCAGGTTGAACACCGAAACGATGAAATCCGAAACCAACTCCCCAAGGGATACCATTTTGCGAATCCGCTTTTGACCGCAATACCCGCAATGCCGCGCGTTTGCGGCCATGGGGGTTTGGCAGTTGGGGCAGAGCGTTGAAGGGGAAGGCGTGGGTTCCATAGTTTGGACGTTAGACGTTAGATGTTAGAGCGAGGCTATTTTTGCTTCAAAATAAGGTCTTTGAGTTCAGGAGTGTAAAAAAATCGGCAAAAGGAGCTGGAGACGCGAAGAAAGAAGATGTGGATCGCATAGTTTGAAACCTGCGTCCAACTTGGGTAGCTGTGGCTACCGTGGTATTCTATCGCTCCAGGGCGGTGAATGGGTTGGCGTCGCTTCGCCCATTTGCGGTCAGAGACCGCCGGATAGGGATCGAAGTCTGAAGACTTCGACCAGCAGGGCTCTGAAGACTTCGACCAGCAGGGCACATCGTACATCGTAGTTCGAACATCGTAGTTCGTACATCGTAGTTCGTACATCGTACATCGTACATCCTTCATAAAAAAAGACCCCTACACCAGTGCAGAGGCCTTCCGATAATAAGGTTTTACGAATGTTAATCAAACGACTGGTTGACGGACTCGGCCGCTTTCACCAGCGCCTCGTATTCTTTTGGGCTTAAGCCGTCCAGCACGTAGTGCATCGGATTGACGGGCTTGCCCTTTAAATGAACTTCGTAGTGACAGTGTGGAGCAGTGGAGGTTCCTGTATTGCCGACTTTGCCGATCTGTTGACCGCGCTTGACTTTCTGGCCTTTTTTGACCATAATCTTATCCATGTGGCCGTATAGCGTTTCGTAACCGTATCCATGGCGGATCACAACGCAACGCCCATAGCCGCTGTGGTATTCTGCTTTGACCACCACCCCGTCGCCGGTAGCCTGGATGGCGGTGCCCCGGTGGGCGGTAAAGTCCATCCCGGCGTGAAACTTGGGCACTTTGTAGATCGGGTGTATCCGGTAGCCGAACCCGGAGAGCAGGCCAACGCTCTTGGAAAGCTTATCCGACCGCACCGGCTTGATGGAAGGAAGGGACGCAAGCATCTCTTCTTTCTCTTCTGCCAGGTGCATGATGGTATCGAGCGACTTGGACTGGAGGACCATCTGGTGTTTCAGCTTCCGTACTTTTTCCAGCGCATCGACCATGATCTTACCTGTATTTTTGTTCTGGCGCAGCAGGGCGTACTCATCGTGTCCCCCAACGCCACCTTCCCAGACGTCTTCATCAATCGGGTCCATCCCAAATACCATGCGGTAGGCATAAGCATCCCGCTCTTTGAGGTTGCCAAGGGCTTGATTGAGGGTCTTAATCTCTTCGGAGAGCTTTTCGTACTCGGACTCCATGACCGAGATTTCTTGATGAAGGGCTTTTTCCCGCGGAGAGGGGAAAAAATTATGCATGACGAGCGTAAGAAGAAATGCCGTAACCGCTGCAGCACAAAGAAACCCAAAAACGCGAACCAAATACTGTTTGATTGAGGTTTGTACTTTTTCGTAGCTGAGCGTGTGTACGTTGAAAACGAACTTTTCTTTTCCCATGAGCAATGATCTTATCAATTTAACTAAATTTGCAGCGCTTTGACCTGACGGACGAGACGTTACCTATTTAGTTCCTCCCTGTTTGTGCTTAGCACGTAGCGAAAATAAAGGAGCAATTGAATTTAGCAAAAAAAAATGCGCATTTTTAGATAGACGCATCATCAAAATGCGAACATGATTAAATAATACTAGCAAAATAAATAAAGAATTCCTGGTTGGGGCGCTTGGATAGGATTATAGCCAAATTCAGAATGAGCGGTTTGTTGGATATGTCTGGTCAAATATCTGAATTCCAAAGCAAATTGTTACATTTTACAAAGACATTAACACATATCTTCGATTCAAATACATAGTTCATGAAGACCTCCGCTGAGATCCGCCAGCAATTTCTCGACTTTTTCGCTTCTAAAGCGCACAAGATCGTCTCCTCTGCCCCAATCGTTAATAAAGACGACCCTACCCTTATGTTCACCAATGCGGGCATGAACCAGTTCAAGGATTTCTTTCTGGGTAACGCGGTACCCGACACCCGGCGCATAGCCGACACCCAGAAATGCCTTCGCGTATCGGGCAAACACAACGACCTGGAAGATGTCGGATACGACGGCACCCACCACACGATGTTCGAGATGCTCGGCAACTGGTCGATCGGCGATTATTTCAAGGAAGAAGCCCTGGCCTGGTCCTGGGAACTCCTCACCGAGGTGTACGGCCTGACTAAAGACCGCCTATACGCCACCGTGTTCGGAGGCGATCCCAAAGACGGCCTCCCGGCCGACGACGAAGCCCGCGATATCTGGAAACGGTTCCTTCCCGAAGACCATATTTTATACGGCAGCAAGAAAGACAACTTCTGGGAAATGGGCGAAACCGGTCCCTGTGGTCCCTGCTCGGAGATTCATGTCGATTTGCGCAGCAACGCAGAGCGGGCAGCCCAACCCGGCCACGAATTGGTCAACAAAGACCATCCCAAAGTGATCGAGATCTGGAACAACGTCTTCATCCAGTTCAACCGCAAGGCCGACGGCGCCCTGGAGTCCTTGCCCGCAAAGCACGTCGATACCGGCATGGGCTTCGAACGCCTGTGCATGGTGCTTCAAAATAAGACCTTTACCTACGACACCGATATTTTCGCTCCGTTTATTCAATACATCGAGCGCGTTTCCGGCAAAACCTACACGTTCAGCTACGACCCCAACAATAAGGTCGATATCGCCATGCGGGTGATTTCCGACCATATCCGCGCCATCGCTTTTGCTATTGCCGACGGCCAACTGCCCAGCAACACGGGCGCGGGGTACGTTATCCGCCGCATCCTGCGCCGGGCGGTGCGGTACTACTACTCTTTTCTGGAACTCCGCCAGCCCTTTCTTCACACGCTGATCCCAATGCTGGCGGAAAACTTCCGCAACGTGTTTCCTGAGCTTAAAGCCCAGGAAGAACAGGTAGCCCGCGTGATCGAAGGAGAAGAACAAGCATTCCTAAACACCCTCGAAAACGGCCTGCGCCGCTTCGAAACCCTGGAAATTACCCAGAATACGATCAAAGGGGAGGATGCCTTTGAAATGTACGACACCTTCGGCTTCCCCATCGATCTTACCCGCCTTATCGCCCACGAACGCGGGTACGAAGTAGACGATACGGGCTTCGAAAAAGCCCTGCAGGTGCAGAAAGAACGCTCCCGGTCGGCGACCGTCAAGGCGTTCGGCGACTGGGCTGCGCTCCGCGAGGGCGAAGTCGAATTCGTTGGCTACGACCAACTGGCCGCCGCAGGAGCTAACGTATTGAAATACCGGACCGTCACGATCAAAAAAGCCGAACAATACCAGATCGTGCTCGACCGCACTCCGTTCTACGCCCAAAGCGGGGGGCAAGCCGGGGATGCAGGCGTACTTTGGTTTGGCGACGAACGCATTGCCGTGCTGGATACCCTGAAAGAAAACGACCTCATCATCCATGTCGTCGATAAATTCCCCCACCACCTGGATGCCCCCGTACGGGCCGACGTCGACGCCTCCAAACGGCAGGCGACGTCCAGCAACCACTCCGCCGTCCACCTCATGCACGCTGCTTTGCACCGGATATTGGGCGCGCACGCGCTTCAAAAAGGCCAGGATGTGGACGATCAGCGCCTGCGCTTTGACTTCTCGCATTTCCAGAAAGTCAACGACGAGGAGTTGCTGCGCATCGAGCAGATGGTCAACCAGAAGATCCGGGAAAATATCCCGCTTGAAGAGCAGCGCAACCTGCCAATTGAGGAAGCCAAAAAAGCCGGAGCCATGATGCTCTTCGGTGAAAAATACGGCGACGCCGTGCGCATGATCACCTTCGACGCCAGCTTCTCCCGCGAACTCTGCGGCGGAACGCACGTATCGTCTACCGGAGAGATCGGTCTGTTCAAAATCGTAGCTGAAAGCGCCGTTGCGGCCGGCATCCGCCGTATCGAAGCCGTAACGGCCGAACACGCCGAGGCTTACCTGCGCCAGGAACTGAA
Source organism: Haliscomenobacter sp. (assembly GCA_016707205.1). GTDB lineage: Bacteria > Bacteroidota > Bacteroidia > Chitinophagales > Saprospiraceae > JADJPL01. The sequence goes on from JADJHZ010000005.1 coordinate 163,217, forward strand.
CGAACTTGCCGAAATCCGGGCTATTTTCAAGAATTCCCCGAATACCGTCAAGCAAATCCTCCACCTGCAGGACGAAAACAAAGCCTTGCGCAAAGAGATCGAAAAAATGCAAGGCGCCCAGGCAGGCGCGCTGAAAGAACAGCTCAAGGCGCAATTCCGCCAGGTCAACGGCGTTAATTTCCTGGCCGTGCGCGTGCCGGTTACCGACGGGGCCGCCCTAAAAAACCTGGCATATCAATTAGAAACCGAAGTAGGCAACGCCCTGATTGTTTTTGCCGCCCTGGTAAGCGGCAAGCCTCAGGTGATGGTCATCGCCAGCAAAGAACTGACGGAAACCAAAGGCATCCACGCCGGGAACATGGTGCGCGAACTCGCCAAAGCCATCGGCGGCGGCGGCGGCGGGCAGCCATTCTTTGCTACCGCCGGAGGAAAGAACGAAGAAGGATTGGACGAGGTGGTGGAACTGGCGAAAGGAATGATGGGGTAAAGACCAAAAAATAGAATCGCCCCTGATCCAAAAGAGGAGCAGGGGCGATTCGATTTATCGCTACCTGAAAAGGAGCGATTAATAGCGCCGGTCGCGGTTGTAACCACCACGGTCGCCACGGTCACCGCCGCTGCCGCCGCCGCGATTGTAGCCGCCGCCGCCGCCGCCACGGTTGAAGCCGCCGCCGCCGCCGCCGCGGTTAAAGCCGCCGCCACCGCTGCCGCGATCTTCGCGCGGTTCTGCTTTCTTCACAACAATGGTACGGCCATCGAGCGTGCTCTCGTTGAGATCCTCGATTGCCTTGAGTGCTTCATCATCGTCTGGCATTTCTACAAACCCGAAACCTTTGGATTTGCCAGTCATTTTGTCGATGATGACGTTGGCGGAAGTCACTTCGCCAAATGCTTCGAATGCCTCGCGGAGATCTTCCGACTGAGTGTCGAAACTGAGTTTTGCAACAAAAATGTTCATTACGAATAAAAATTGAAAATAAAAAAAAACACGAGCAACGCTTTGCTCAGTCATCAGTATTTAAAAGGAAGAAGTTCACACGAGGGTAAGTACGGACACCTGAAGCGGATAAGCTGCTGGAGAAGACGTTACTTGCGGATTCGTAGAAACTGGTTGCCAAAAAAATAACCATTCCAGGCAAAGAAACACTCATTTTAAATTACTGGACAAAGATAAGGGTTTTTTTATTTCATGTAAAGTTTTTTTTGTACCCCTTATTTTCCTCTCTCCAGCGACATCCCACTAATGGTATGCCCGAAGAAGATCGCGTTGGCAAAAAGCTTATTGGTGCCGAACCAATGCGCCCGGAAGTTGGGGTTGTCGGCCAAAAAGATCACTTTGCCGCTGCCTGCGCCGCTGACGACGATCCCCGCGGTGCGTTTGGGCAACTCCGTCATGGTGCTTTTGATGTAGCCGCTGATCAGGGGGTTATCGGTGTAGATCAAGGGGCTGGAATAGGGGTTCTTTCCGGGCTCAAGGAACAAGTCGTTGTCGCGGAATACCGGCATTTTGCCGCGCCGGTAGCCGAAGCCCAGCGGGTGGGTGTGGTCGATTTCTGCCTCGAAGATAGTACCCGGAATCTCCAGAGAGGCGATATCTTCATCCATTTGGATATATGGCTTCCGGCCCAGGGGCTGTTCTTTAGGCTGGCGAATCTCCACCGTTCCAATCCCCTGGGCTTTGAGCCAGGAAATGGCGCTCTGGATACCGATCAGGGTTCCTCCGTTTTGGACCCATTCTTTCAGTTTGGCGGCGCCGGCAGCGCTGATGCTGTTGTTGTAGGCGCCCGCTCCCAAAACGATCGCGTTATACCGGGTGAGGTCTGCCCGGGCTATATCGTCGGTTTCCAGTTTGGTGACGACCATGCCATAACGCGTATCCAGCAAATGCCAGGCTTCGCCAGCGGTGCCAGGAGACGCTCCTTCGCCTACAATAACCGCCACCTTGGGCAACTGAAGGGTTGAAAACCCATTACTGCCCAGGTCGATGCCTTCGACCGTAAATCCGGTGGATACCCCATCAAAACCCACTCCGGCACTCCCCGCTGCTTCCCGCACTACCTGCTGGATCTCCGCTACCGTTTTCTCCTGGTTGGCTATTGGGATCATAATCGTGCCCGGCTCATACCGCTTTCCGTTCAGCACAAAGGGTTCGCGGCCCACTTTGGCCCGGATGCCGGATTTAAGGATATGATAAAGGGCTTTGGGTGCGTAGTAATGATCCCATTCCATCAGGTAGGCATAACTGGCCGCCGGAACCGCGCTTATAGTCCGGGGCGGCCGGGCGCCTTCTACCTTCGCGCCCAGCAAGCCGGAGTTCCAGCTTTTGCCCAGCGCGGCGTAAGGCAGGTTGAAAGACAACGGAAGCGTCCAGCTCGAAATATCGTAGAAAATGCTGTCCTCAAATGTGGTAGCGGTTTCGAAAATCCCGCGGATGAGTTTGTATTGGGTCTGCTCCAGGGGTACAATGAAAGAAGAGCCTGGGTCAAACGTTCTACCTTCCAACGTTACCTGGTTTTTCAAGCCATAAACATCGATTTGGTGGCGGCGTAAAATCTCAACCAGCTGGTCTACCCTCGCAAGGTCGTAGCGGTCGCCAAAAATATACCCCTTTCGCTGGTCGGCTTTGGCTTCCTGCTGCGCGTCCTGGAAAAAGCCGCGCTGGTGGTCCAGCAATTCCCTGCGCAGATCTACCGCCGCCTTTTGGGTCGATAACGCCGTGCGCACCTGATTGCGAACGGTGAAGTGGAAAGTCAAAGGTCCATTTGCGGTTTCCTGGAGGTGGCCCCGGGAACTGGCCTGTTCAAACAGGATACCGATACAGCCGTTGGCATCGGGGAAGGTTGACCCTTTGCCATAGTAAAAATCGTCGTACCCTTCCTGGGTATAGTACAAGGAACCGATCTCGTCGAGGAATTTGGCGTGGTAGGTCCCGATCTTGGCGGTAAGTTCCTGGTTGCGTTTGGGCGTAATTGGATTAACGCGCGTGGGCACCCCCGGCATGAAGAAAAAGCTGGAGTTGGTCCCCATCTCGTGGTGGTCGGTCAGGATATTGGGCTTCCAGTCGTGGAATACTTTAGCCCTGGCGCGGGATTCCGGGTGTGCGCCAAGCAGCCAGTCGCGATTGAGGTCAAACCAGTAGTGGTTGAAACGGCCCCCCGGCCAGGCTTCGGAATACTCCCTGTCCTGAGAATCGCCGGTGAGGTTCTGGTTTTTGTGGTAGTTCGCCCAGGTCGAAAAACGGGTTAAGCCATCGGGGTTAAAACTGGGGTCAAAGACAATCACCACGTCGTTGAGCAGCTTTTCCACCTCCGGGCCCTGGCCGGCGAGGAGGTAATACGCCACCAGAGTGGCCGCATTGGCGCCGCTGGCCTCGTTCCCGTGGATACTGAAGCCCTGGTAGATCACCGAAGGCATGGTTTCGGGTTTCAATTTTCCCGACTCGTCGGGGTTGGTCAGGGCAACATGCTGGGTCCGAATGGTCTCCAGGTTTTGGTGGTTCTTTTCGGAAGTGATAATGAGGTGGATCAAAGGCCGGTTTTCGTACGTACGGCCGTGCTCTACCAGCTTCACGCGGGGCGAAAGCTCCGCCAGCTTGCGCATATACGCAACCTGCTGGTCGTGGCTGATATGCCACTCCCCGATCTGAAAGCCGAAGTACGCTTCCGGAGTAGGGATCTTTGCGTCGTAAGCTATTTCGGGCAGGTAATAGCTCAACGGCATCTTCTGGGCATGCAGGGAAGTCGCGCTAAGGAGAAACCCGAGCGCAAGCAGATAAAGGGACTTCATACAGTGTCGGTTTTTTTTAAAAAAAACAATGCCATAGTTCAGAAAGGAGGCAAAATACTATTTTTTGGGAAACCTGACGAGGGACGAGGTAAGAGGTACGAGGTAACTAAGTTTTCGATGACACCGTTACGCAATCTGAAGATTGAACTATCCGTAGACGGAAGTCTACGGACAACAGGTAACGAAGTTCTCGATCCTTTACACCCATTACACCCTTTACACCCTTTACATCCTCTACATCCTCTACATCCTCTACATCCTTTCAATCACAATCGCAGAAGCGCCGCCGCCGCCGTTGCAAATAGCCGCCAGGCCGGTGGAAGCCCCGTGCTGCCGGAGCACGTTGTGCAGGGTAGTGATGATGCGGGCCCCGGAAGCGCCGAGTGGGTGTCCGATCGCGCATGCGCCGCCGAAGACGTTCATCTTGTCTTCAGGGATGCCCAGTTCCCGGTAAAAGGCCATAGGAACGACGGCAAAGGCTTCGTTGACTTCAAAAAAGTCGATATCGGCGGCGGTCAGGCCTGCCCGCTGAAGGGCTTTTGGGGCGGCCAGGATAGGAGAGGTCGTGAACCATTGCGGCTCCTGTTCGGCGTCTGCGTAGGAAAGGATACGCGCGATGGGCTTGAGGCCGAGGGCATCCACTTTGGCTTTGCTGGCGAGGACCAGGGCGGATGCGCCGTCGTTGATCGTGGACGCATTGGCGGCCGTCACCGTCCCATCGGGGGTGAATGCGGGGCGCAAGGTGGGGATTTTTTCAAAATCCACTTTCTTGTATTCTTCGTCTTCCGTCAGAAGGATGGGATCTCCTTTCCGCTGAGGGACCGGTACGGGAACGATTTCGTCCTGAAACAAGCCTTTGGCGGTAGTTTGGGCTGCCTGCCGGTAGGAGCGGATAGCGAAGGCATCCTGTTCCTGGCGGCTGATCCCGAATTTGGCGGCAGTCCGGTCGGCGCTGACGCCCATTGCCAGATGGTCGTAGGCATCGGTGAGCCCGTCTTTAGCGAGGCCGTCGACCAGTTCCATATTCCCGTATTTACTTCCCCACCGTGCCGAAGGGACGTAGTAAGGGATATTGGACATACTCTCCATGCCGCCGGCAACAATCAGCCCCGCCTGGCCCAGCTGAATCGCCTGCGCGCCGAACATAACGGCTTTCATGCCGGAAGCGCAAACCTTATTGATCGTGGTGCAGGGTACGTTAACCCCGATTCCCGCGCCCAAAGCCGCCTGGCGCGCAGGCGCCTGGCCCAGGTTGGCGGAAATGACATTTCCCATCAGGACTTCTTCCACTTCCCGGGGGTCGACACCCGCTTTTTCGAGGGCGCCGCGGATGGCCAAAGCGCCCAACTGGGTAGCGCTCATGCCGGATAACATGCCGCCAAAGCTGCCGATCGGCGTGCGGACTGCGGAAAGAACATAGACTTCGTTCATTGTCTTAGGTTTTTTTGGTTAGGAGCGTTTCAAAAATACGACTTTTTACAGGCAAGGGCCGTTTTATTGCCGCCAACCTTGCTTTTCCGGCCTGCATAACCTAAAAAAAAAGGGTTGACCCGCAGAGAAAAAAGGACGATTTTTTGACCACCGAATCAACGATTTCTTTGGAATGCCCTACCTTTCGCAAAAATCCATTTTTATGCGTTCTCTTTCACTACCCCGTTACCTGAGTATTGGTTTGCTGGGCTTCCTTCCCTTCCTTTCTTTTGGTCACGAAGTGTACAAAGGCCGGGTGGTCGATGCCCGCACCCAGGAACCTTTGCAGGGGGCTACTATTCTGGCGGAATCCCTGCCCTACGGGACCAATACCGACGAGCAAGGCAATTTCGTCCTTCAATCAGAAACCCCGGTAGAAGCCATCGTGGTGTCTTTCCTGGGGTATGAAACCCAGCGCATCGCCATATCGGGGCCCGAACGGTTTGTACTTATTGAACTCCAGGCCACGGCCATCAACCTTCAGCAGATCACCATCAGCGAAACCCCCGACCCGCTCAAAACGCTGATCGACCTCGATGTGCGGCTCAGGGGCGTAAACTCTTCTCAGGAGGTGCTCCGAAGCGTGCCGGGGCTGGTCATCGCGCAACACGCTGGCGGCGGCAAAGCCGAGCAGATCTTTCTGCGCGGATTTGACATCGACCATGGCACGGATATCTCCATATGGGTTGACGGGCTTCCTGTGAATATGGTCTCCCACGCGCACGGGCAGGGGTATGCCGACCTGCATTTCGTCATTCCCGAACTGATCCAGCGGGTAGAATTTGGGAAGGGGCCTTACAACCCGGCGTTCGGGAATTTCAGCACAGCGGGGCAGGTGGAGTTCCATACCCCCGGATGTGCCGGAACAATCCCTGTTCAAAATCCAAAGCGGCCGGTTTAACACCCAAAGGGCCCTTGCGATTAGCGAAGTGCTCGGGCAAAAAGCCCGGCAAAACGGGCAATATGCGTACGTCGCTTCCGAATACCAGTTTACCGACGGCCCCTTCGAAAGCCCGCAAAACTTCAACCGCCTCAACCTGTTCGGAAAATATACCTACCGCATGGCCAACGGCGACCTGCTCCGCATCCAGGGCTCGATGCTGAAAAGCAAGTGGGACGCCTCCGGCCAGATCCCTCAGCGGGCGATCGACCGTGGGATCATCAACCGTTTCGGGGCGATTGACGATACGGAAGGGGGCGCTACGAGCCGGAGCAATCTGTCGGCCGAACTCACCCGCAATATGCCGGGCGACGCCTTCCTCAACCAGCAGATTTATTGGGTAGACTACGACTTCGAGCTCTATTCCAATTTCACATTCTTCCTCAACGACCCAGTCAACGGCGACCAGATCCGGCAGAAGGAACACCGGAGCATCTTTGGCTACCAGGGGAAATACGAGCGGCAAACCCTCCTTGGCCCCCTGCGCTTCACGACGACCGGAGGCTGGGGCCTGCGTTATGATCAGGTAAACGACAACGAACTCTCCCGCTCCCTCAATCGCCAAACCACTACCGAGAGGCTCTCCCTGGGGGACGTTAATGAGCTCAACGCCTTCGCCTACCTTGCAGAGGAGATCCTTTTCGGACAACGGTGGACCCTGCAGGGCGCCCTTCGTCTGGACTTTTTCCGCTCCGAGTACAACGACCAACTCCAAACCCGGTACCGGACCCAGAGCGCCCAGAAAGCGTTCCTGGGGCCCAAGCTGAGCCTGGTGTACGACTGGATGCCCAACTTCCAGTGGTTTCTCAAATCGGGGGTTGGTTTCCATTCCAACGACACCCGGGTGGTTGTCGCCCAGAATGGGGTTGAAATTCTCCCTGCCGCCTATGGCGTTGATTTCGGGTTCAACGCCAAACCGGCGGAGCGCGTATTTTTTCACCTGGCCGCCTGGTATCTCTTTCTGCAACAGGAATTCGTCTACGTCGGCGACGAAGCCATCGTCGAACCCAGCGGCCGGACGCGCCGGATAGGACTTGACGCGTCGCTGCGTTACCAATTATCCCCCGTTTTATTTGCCGATGCCGACCTCAGCCTGACCAATGGCCGGAGTGTCGACGATCCGGAAGGCGCCGACGCCATCCCTTTGGCGCCCCGGCTGACGTCGTCCGGAGGACTGGTATTCAACCAATCTACCGGATTTAACGGAAGCTTTCGCTATCGCTATGTGCAAAAGCGCCCCGCCAACCCGGAAGGAACGGTCGAGGCCCTGGGATATTTCCTGCTCGATGCCGGAGTGAACTATACCCGGCCAAAATTTGAAATTGGCCTCCATCTGGAAAACTTGCTGAACGCCGATTGGAATGAGGCACAATTCGACACCGAGTCCAGGCTGTTCAACGAATTGGAGCCAGTATCGGAACTGCATTTTACGCCAGGAGCGTCGTTTTTCTGGAAGGTTTCTCTGTCCTTCTTCTTATAATCCAGATAAAAATATCAATAAAAATGAGCCGCCCCTTGATTTATTCAACAAATGGCACTACATTTGCCCCACTATAAATCGCGGCGTGGAGCAGTTGGTAGCTCGTCGGGCTCATAACCCGAAGGTCGTAGGTTCAAGTCCTGCCGCCGCCACAAAGAGAAGTGCCCGTTGTTTTTTCAAACAATGGGCACTTTCTGAACTTGTGGTGGTCCCATGATCGTCAGTTGGTAGGAACCCGCCTGCAGGCCGGTACAATCCAATGCGGTTTGCCGTTCCTGAACTTGGCCCAGATCCCAGGTGCGGACCGTCCGGCCCAACACGTCGCTCAATACCAGCCCAATTCTTTGCGGACGATCCAGGTTCAGCGTCAGGAACACCTCTTCTCTGGCAGGGTTGGGGAACACGGAGATGCGGGTGTCTAAATCAGCAGGGCCATCGATTCCCGTAACCGCCCCGATTTCCACCGTGCTCACGGCGATATCCGAACAGGCGCCCCCATTCGAAGCCGTCAGTACCACCTGAAACTTCCCGGTAGTGCGGTAGGTATGGACTGGGTTGGCATCCGAGCTCGCATTCCCGTCTCCGAAATTCCAGGAATAGAACGATGCACCGGTGGAGGTATTTTGGAAATTTATGCTGACTTCTCCATTCGACAATGGCAGCGCGTTGCCTGGGCCGGTAAATCCCGCTTTCAGTCCCTGAGCAGATTCTTCCACGTTGACTCGCACCGGAAGGCGGCCACAGGGATAGTTGTATTCGATTTCCCAGTCGTAGAAGAAGGTATAATAAGCCGGGTTGATATTCTCCGACCCTTCGATCCGCAACACTCCGGGGATCTGATAGGGAAATTCCGTTCCTGTGCGGCTGATGTACAGTTCTTTGCCCAGGGAGATATCCAGTACATAGCCTTCGCCGGGTTCGATACTAAAATCCAGGGTGATGCGGTTGGCGCCGACCTTGGAAACGTTGACCAAGCGCTGCTGAATAGAGCCGTCGGGCCGTTTGAGGCGCACATTCCGGGGACCGGCCGCGTCGGCGTACACCAATACGGTTTTCAGGGAAAACGGAGCGAGGCAATTGAAGATCAATCCGCCGGTAGAAGCATCAGAAAGCCCGGTTTCTCCGCTCAGATTATCGGATTTCCCCGCTTTCTTGTTGAAGCGAAGTTCTGCGTAAAAGGTCGTATCCTGAGTAAGCGGGCCGGTATAGAAACTTAGTCCCTGAGCCAAGGCAGTACCTCCTTCTGCCCGATTATACCACCTCAGGATGCCATCGCCGTCGTAATTCGAAGTAATCAGGTTGCGGCCTCCGGAACATACCAAAGGCAAGGCCTGAGTCACGGCAGGCAACAGCGGCTGAGGGCTTACGTTGATTTTCTTTTTCAATTGGTTGTTCAAAGGGCGCTGATCTTCTTTTCCATTAGGTTTTTTCAGTTCCACTTCGATGGCGTAGGTACCAAAAGAAGAGGAAAATTCCGGAATCATATAAGAAGACGTGCCGCCCGGCGCCAGAGTCCCGGTCCACTGGCCCGTAAAGATGGGGGTAGCGGTAAATTCCCTGCGAACGACCACATCCAGGGAGGTGACGGTTTCGGTTCCCAGATTCCGGAAAACCACTTCCAGGAAGGCCTTTCCGCCGCAATTGAGCAGGCGGGGCGTCGCGCCGAGATTGGCCACATCTACCTGAGTGTCCGCAGGAGGGACCGGCTGATACCCTTTGCCTTTAAGGTAATTGAACGCAGCCAGGACGTCGATCAATCCTTTTCCATAGGCGTTGTCCTCGCCGGCGGTTCCCAGATCGATAGCCGATTGGTAGAGCGCGCGGGCTATTTCCCTTCCGCTCAGGTACGGGAACGCTTCTTTGAGCAGCAACACGGCCCCGGCGACATACGGAGCAGCGAAGGAAGTTCCGTCAACGGTTTCGTAGATTGCCTTTCCCGTTGTGGCTACCCGAATGCGCACTCCCGGCGCCACCACCTCCGGTTTGATATCCAAAGCGGGCTCGAGGAAATTGGAACAAAGGGAAGGCCCCCTGCCCGAAAAATCCGCTACTGCCCGCGTGCTGGTATTAATGGCGCCAACGGACAATGGGGTAACGTCGTTCACGCTGATCGAAGCCTGGAGATTGGTTGATCCCGCATCCGGACCCTCATTCCCTGCCGCAAAAACGACGACGACCCCCGCCGCGTCCAGCGCTTTGAACAAGTTGGGCCAAACCTGAGAACACTCCGAGACGGAGCTCAGCGTCCTTCCATAAGAATTATTAATGACATCGGGAACGTCGTTAGTGGAGGTATTGCCATCCGGGTTCAGGGCCCATTGCAGCGCGCCTGCCACATCTTTCACGGACCCCTTGTATATACACCGCTCATCGGTCTCCGTGTTCTGGAGGTTGCTGATCGGAGCGCCAATCCACTGGGCATTAAACGCCACGCCTAAGGTGTCTCGGGTCAGCGGATCCATACCTACCGCAGCGCTGGCCACTCCGGTGCCGTGCGGATCGCAATAATCCGGCAAACTGGAACTCAGATAGGTGCTGGTGAGCGGTAGGTAATTATAAGCAAACTGGCTCTGCAATGCGGGATGGTTGGGGTCCTGCCCGCTGTCAACAATTAGAATTTTGCGGCCGTAGCCCGTATACCCCAGCGCCCAAAGGGCTGGGGCATTGATCGCCGTCAGCCCCGGCTCGCGCCCGTTCGGGACTAGCGGGGCGGGCGGGGCGGCAACCGTTGCCCCCTCGTGTTCCAGAATCTCATTTTTTTCAATCCAGGAAACATCCGCTCGTTGGCTCAACTCGGCGATCAATGCTTTCCTCGCCCGGACAAAGACCATATTGGCGATCCAATAAGAAATCACCTGATTCTGATCGGCATCCCTGGACATGCGGATATGCTCGAGAACGGGCGCCTGGGTAATCTTTGCTTTTGTTTGGAGCGCCCCGATCATTCTGGCCGCCTGCTGCGCCCTGGAATCGCTGGATCTCAGGAAATCCGCTGCAAAAGCTTCCGTATCCACGCGATCTTTCAGCACAATAAATACTTCGTGAAAAGCCTTTTCCTGGCTATTCCTGATTTCCGACAATAAGCCGGCATCGATGGCCCCCGGATTCAATTCCTGCGCCAGGATATCCGAAAAAACCAGTCCCTGGAAAACCATAACCCCCACAAGCGCGACAATACGAAACATAGGATAACGATTTAAAAGCAATTTTTCTCTTTTCAACAATTAAATGGATTAAATGCCAATTGTATTTCAATGGTTCAACCTATTCTGTCATTCAGACAACAAAATCAATCGACCAGGTTGATCAGCACCCGGTAATCGTCGTAGGGGGCGTCCGTGATTCGCATTTCCAGAAAATCCAGCAAGCTTTCCTCATAATAGCGCTCCAGGGCTTGCTGAGTCTGAGCGCAGCGTACCTCGATGCGGCCGTTTTCCAGTTGTTCCATGCGCCACTTCAGGGTCGCTTCCGTGCGTTGGAGAATGCGGCCTTGCACCTCTTCCTGATCCGCTTGCGGGCTGACGGCGTTGATCCCTTTAAAGGCAGCGTGGTTGCGGGCGATCATCCGGCCGTTTTCCATAATAAAATACGCGGTATGCACTTTAGGGCTCTGACTGCCGAGCAAGTGGCTATACAGGACCAGTTGCAAATCCTCCTCGTTACGGATACTCGTCTCTCTTTTAATCCCTCCCCTCCATTTGAGGTCGACAACCGCCAGCTCATTTCCCCGGCGGAGCACCAAATCCGCTCTGCCGTCGATTTGCAGGCCTGAAAACCCGCCGGATAAAGGAAGTTCGGAAGCCTCGACTTGCCAATCGTTGCGTTGGAGCAGATCCACCAGGCTCCAGGCAGCGTATTGAACCCGATTGATCAATTGAACGCGCTCCGGTTCTCTTCCATAAAGAAGGAACACCGCGCCTTCTTTGGCTAACAAATCAGGGCACATCGCCTCAATGAACCCCTCGACCTGCCGTTTGGTCCACGTCAATAGATCCTTTTGCTGAAAAAGCGCCTCAAACAGCCGGTGGGCCAGATTCCCGAATAAGGTTTGGTTGGGTACGATACTGAGGATGGCAGATTTTTTTAGTTGGAGTTTATATCGGAACGCCCATTGATAGGGGTAGTACAGCAACGTTTCCAGGCTGCTGAAGGTCTCTGATTCTCGGGATTGAAGCGCTTCGCCGGCGCGCAGTTCAATGAAAGGGGAAGGTGCGCCAAGCCTTCGGGGCGAAAGCCGGTCTTTGCGGGGAAGGTTTTGCAGTAAGGAGGAAGGCCCTTCCTGATCATGGTCAATATCCAATATCAGCGGGGCCAGGGAGTGAAAACAAGCCTCCAGATCGCCCATCAGCGGATGCGGCTGAACTTCCTTACCTTCCGCCGTGGACGGCTGAACGAGGATCAGGCGATTTCGGGCGAGGAGGAAAGGCCGTTTGCGTTGCCAGATGAGCAACCCGTTTTGCTGCTCCGGGCAAAGGAGATGGATGCCTTGCGCCTCCAACCAACTTCGTTCCTCTTTAGACCATCTGGAAAAGAAGAAATCGGGTTCGGTTTGTCCAAAATACCACCAAATCAGGGTGTCTACCGGCGCATCCAGGGCGCCGGCTTGCTGAGCATAAGGCATACTCCCCGCCTCCCTGCCGCGCAATTGCAGCGGCGCCGCTTCGAAGATGGTGCGCACAATGCGTTCCAAATCGAGCCGGGTGAGGCGATCCTCCGGCAACGCGTCCAGAAGCTCCGCGATTCGGGAAGCCTGGGCGCCCAGCGTAAACAAGGAAGCGCCCCCTTCACCGCGTTCGTGCGCCTTCATGGCCCATTGAGCGAGGTAGCGATACATTTCCAAGGCTTCCGATTTGGGCGCTGTTTCCTTGATGTCGTACCGCTTGCGCTCGAACCAGAAGCGATATTGACGCCGGATCTCCTCCATGCCCGGGCTGGAAGCGGGTCGGGGCCTGGACTCCATTTCCCGAAAATACTGGCTTAGCATGGCGAACCAGCTATCGCTGAGAATGCCCGGAGTTTGAGCCATGTGCTGGGCAATGCGCGCCGCCAGTTCCTCTTCCAAAGGCTTCAGGGCCAAAGAAACAAACTCCAGCACCTTGAACGGATCCAAGGGGGTCCATAGAAAAACGGAAATCAGCTTCAGCACCTGCAACGCCGGCCTGGCCAGGGAAGCGGACGGAACCCCCAGACTGGGCATTCCCTCGCGAACCAGCGCATTATCCAAAGCCCTGGATGCCTCGGTCAGCAAAAACCCTGCTTCGCTTTTGGGTTCCTCGCGGAGCCACTTCGCCACAAAAGCAGCCAGATCGGTATCCCTTCTGCCTCTGAGCAGAACGAGGGAGCCATCGGCGACAGGCGCCACCTTGCTGCCAGCTTCCGAAAAACCGATCCGCTGCTGGAACAACCCCAGGTCGGTACCGGGCGCCGGTGGCGGATATTCCGGCAATCCATAACGGATAGCGGTCCCGTTTTTTTCGAGGCGGGCAAACAGGCGCTCCCAGAAAGGCGGAAGCAGATGAGCAGGTTCCTGGACCTCGATTGCCTCAAACGGTTGTCTTCGGGATTGCAACGCTTGGTACAAAGCTTCCAGGCGGTCGGCCATGCCGGTCTCCAGGCCCGATTCCTGATGTTTAAGCCGGGCAAGGACTTTCAGCCGGCTGGGAATTCCTTCCTTGTCAAAGGAGAAATCAAACCCGGCCAGAACCAATTCATCCCGCCGGGAGAGGAGTTCGGCAGCCGTGGCAAACTGGTCGGCTTCAAAAGAAGCCCGAAAGAAAGCCTCCGGGGTCTCCAGGAGCTCTTCCCGAACGAGTTGCCGGTATTGTTCAATGCGCAGGTACTCTTCGCCGGGTTTCCCCCACCCTAGCCCCAGGGCATTCTCCATGACCTGCAAAAAGCGGGCAGGGCCTGCATATAAAATCCCTCCTGTTCCAGGTTGGCCGTGCATAGGTCCGGAACGGTCGAAGCTCAATCCAAATACAATGCGTATCATGGGCTCGGGAAATTCAAAGGGACCGGCCATGGGAAAAGGCTGCTGTTATCCAAATCCACCGGTCTCTTTCTGTAAAAGCTGGATCTGGGTGTCCCAGTATTGTTTTTGGTCTTTGACCTCGTTGGCATCGCAAAAATCGGTTAACTCCAGGATTGTTTCCCCGGTCACCGGAGACTCGTAGATATGGAATTCCAAAAATTCATTTGGAAAATCCGCTTCCGCCCAGCGGAAACGGATCAATTCGTCTTCGATATCTTCGATCAATTCGGCATCCTCGTTCGTTCCACCCCATATAAAGGAGTAGATATGCCCGTTGATATCCACTTCATCGCAAAACCAGCGAACCAGACAAGCAGGCGTCGTCAAGAACTGATAAAGTATGGTAGGAGAAGCACGGAAAATAAATTCCAACTTAATCCTAACGCGTTCCATAAGCATTTCTTTAGGCAATAAGCGTGAAAGCCATTGGGCTTGAGACTGTCTGGATACCAAGAAAATGGAAAGCCGCCAGAGCAGATTAAAAACTTTCCTGTACTGGGCGCAATAAAAAATAAAAAACCGACAATTCCAAACTCCCCTTTTTATTTCCAAAAGAGTTTATTGCAATGAAACTTTTTCGCGAGCCATGTTTTTTTATACTTGACTGGTTTCGGTGAAACCGGTATTTTTGTTCGCTGAAACTGAAACGACGCGATTTAGCAACATGGCATTGGAGCGACTCTTTTCACCAATCGGTTCTTTTTTGAATCCGCACGTCTTTCCTTTTCTTTTCTTAAGAGCCCCTGTATCGAAATCAATTACTTTTATATACTACAGCGTATAAAACAGCTTTTTGCATGAGACAGCTCAAGATTACCAAATCTATTACCAACCGCGAAAGCCAGTCCCTGGAAAAGTACCTGCAGGAGATCGGAAAGGTGGACTTGCTTACTCCGGAAGAAGAAGTGGAACTGGCCAAACGGATCAAACAAGGCGATCAGGCTGCCCTTGAAAAACTGACCAAAGCAAACCTGCGCTTCGTTGTTTCTGTTGCCAAACAATATCAAAACCAAGGTCTTTCCTTGAGCGATCTCATCAACGAAGGTAATCTCGGCCTGATCAAAGCCGCCCAACGTTTTGACGAAACCCGAGGATTTAAATTTATCTCCTACGCCGTGTGGTGGATTCGCCAGTCCATCCTCCAGGCGCTGGCCGAACAATCCCGGATCGTCCGCCTGCCCCTGAACAAAGTGGGCTCCCTGAATAAAATTAACAAAGCATTCTCCGAACTGGAACAGGAGTTTGAACGGGAACCTTCTCCGGAAGAACTGGCTGAATTGCTGGACATTCCTACGGAAGAAGTGGAAACTACCCTTGGCGTAGCCGCCAGGCACGTATCCATGGACGCTCCCTTTGTGGAAGGCGAAGACAATTCCCTCCTCGACGTCCTGGAAAACAACAGCACCCCAAGTACCGATCAGGAACTCGACTATAACGAATCCCTGCGAAGAGAAATCGAGCGGTCGCTTAGCACCCTCACCGACCGCCAGTGCGACGTGATCAAACTCTACTTCGGCATTGGGGTGGAGCATCCCATGTCCCTGGAAGATATTGGAGAAAAATTTGGCCTTACCCGCGAACGGGTGCGCCAGATCAAGGATAAAGCCATCAACAAACTGCGCTCCGCCAACCGAAGCAAGTTGCTGAAAAACTATTTGGGAGGGTGAAAATCAGGCGTAAGGCGTAAGGCGTAAGGGATTGTTTCTCTAGGCCTTGCGCCTTTTGCCTTACGCCTGATTTTCTTCGTCCAATATTTGCAGGGGGCGGTTAATGCTCTCCTGAAGCGAGATGAACGTTTCTGTGCGTTGTATCCCTCCAATTTTCTGGATCTTATCGTGCAGGATATCCCGAAGATGGTTGGTATCCCGGCAGATGATACGGATAAAAATGCTGTAGAGGCCGGTCGTGTAATAGGCTTCCACTACTTCCGGGATTTTGGCCAGTTCCCTGGCTACTTCATCGTACAGGGAACTTTTATCGAGGTAAACCCCCAAGAAGGCGCTGATGTCGTACCCGATCTTTCCATAATCGATATCCAGGCTATATCCTTTAACTACCCCTGCATCTTCCAGTTTTTTCATGCGCACGTGGATCGTGCCGCCGGAAACGTACAGCTTTTTGGCAATTTCCGTATAGGGCATTTTGGCATTGTGCATCAAGGTGGACAAGATTTGCCGGTCCAGGCTGTCGATTTCGACGTTTTTATACATTTCCATACTCCCGGTTAATTTGATAGGCGCCAGCGAGGGCTTTCTCCAAACGGATCAATTTTACCAATTAAGCAATTGTCCTGCATGTTATTGCCTAGTCGTTTATGAAAATAGAAATTATTTGAGATATTTTTGAAATTTTATCGATTATTTCGCCATACCTCGCGATGAAGCCGCAGAAACCAAAGAACAAAAACCAGGGAATCAAACAACTGCCTGTTCGTTTTGTGGTTTTATATTTGCAGATTTCCTGATCATTAGTTGTTTTTGTTTACCCCATCTGTTAATCCTGAAATTGTATGCCGCTTAAAGCACCCCAAAACAAATCGCGGGGATTCGTTTGGTTGCCATTATTGCTTTCCGGTTTTCTGGCGCTGGGTATATTCATAGGACTCCAGCTGAGCCAACCTGCAGCCAACGCTACGATGGGGCCCAACGGACAAATGCCGGTCTCCGAACACAACAAGCTGGAAGAACTGATCCGCTACATCGAGGCCAAGTACGTAGATGAAGTCGATCGGAAAAAGCTGGTAGACGAGGCCATCACCAGCATCCTAAGGCAGTTGGATCCTCATTCCTCGTATATTCCCTCAGATGATCTGGCTCAGGTCACCGAACAACTGGAAGGCCAATTTGAGGGAATAGGGATCGAGTTCATGATGCTGGAAGACACCGTCGTGGTGGTTTCTGTCTTTCCCGGTGGCCCTGCCGAGCGGGCGGGAATTGGCCCGGGAGACAAGATTCTGGCTATCGGCGATTCTACCATTTCCGGAAAACTGCTTTCCAGCAGCGACGTGGTCCGGTTTTTGCGGGGCAAAGAAGGAACCAAAGTCCGCGCAGCGGTTGTTCGGTTCCCATCAAAAACCCCGCGTTGGGTCGAACTTACCCGAGAAAAAATCCCTATCGAAAGCATTGATGCCGCCTATCTGATTCGCAACCAGGTGGCTTATATCCGCATCAACCGGTTTAGCGCTACCACCGATAAGGAATTTCTGAGCGCCCTTGAAAAACTGGGCGGCCAGAACAAGCCGCTGGACCTCATTCTGGACCTTCGCCATAACCCGGGGGGCTACCTCCAGCAAGCCTCCAATATTCTCAGCCAGATCTTCGAAGACCGCGGCCGATTGCTCGTGTATACCGAAGGGCGGACGGTTCGCCGGTCGGAGTACCTGACTACGGGAAGGGCTTTTTTTCAGATTGGAAAAGTCGCTGTATTGATTGATGAAGGAAGCGCCTCCGCCAGCGAAATCCTGGCCGGCGCTGTCCAGGACCACGACCGGGGAATCCTCATCGGCAGGCGTTCCTTTGGAAAAGGGCTGGTGCAAGAGCAATATTTGCTGAGCGACGGGGCGGCGCTTCGCCTGACGGTAGCCCGCTACTTCACTCCCTCGGGCCGATCCATTCAGAAGCCCTACCAGGATGTAAACGGCTATCAGGACGATCTCGAGAACCGCATCCAGTCCGGCGAATTAATATCCCAAAACCGGATTTCCCTTTCGGATTCTACCCGGTTCTACACCACCAACGGCAGGATCGTCTACGGCAGAGGAGGAATTATTCCGGATCTCTTCATCCCCCTCGACAGCCTCGCCTTAAACCCGCAATACCAGGAACTAAAAGCATTGATTCCATCTTTCGCCGTCCAGGCCATTCAGGGGAAACGCGCCTCCTTCCCCAAAAACAGCGAGGATTTCAAGAAAAAATTTGAGGTTGGCGAATTGATGCTTCAGGATTTTTTCCGGTACGCCCAGGAAAATATAGAAGGAGGGCTTTCAAAAAACGGGGGCCCGTTTGAAGATGACCTCCGCTTGCTGATCAAAGCAAACATTGCCAAAGACCTTTTTGGGGTCACCGAATATTTCGCTATAATGAATACCGAAGATCCGGCCATTGCCATGGCGCTCAAAAAGTTATCCTCGCCGGGGCCTTTGACTGAATTATCCCAAAAGTCCAGGAAAAAATAAGGGCGCTTATTCCCGAAGAAAATCCAGCTCTTCTTCCTCTGAAAGCTGAACCATGACGGGAAGTTCGCCAATGTGGCGTTCTCCTTGCCGGTACTTGACCACATAATCTATCTGCTGGAGCACCTCCGAACTTATGCCTCCAAAATGCCCGGAAACCTGGCTGTTGGGAGCGGGGGCGGGAATAGCCACCAATGGAAGCCCAACCAGTTCAATCAAATCGCGGACAAACGGATCGAGGACGACGCGCATGGCCATCCGCCTATCCTGTCGCAAGGCATTGGCTGGAATGCCTATCGGGGCTTCGAATACGATAGACAATGGTCTCATGTGATAGAGCAACAAGGTTTCCAGGCGCGGATGCACGTGAACCACGTGGCGTTTTAACTCCTCCACCGAGCTCACCAGCAGTTCCAGGGGGTCTTCCTCCATGCCAGTGCTAAGTTGCCTCAACCGGTTAACCGCCTCAGGGAAACAGACCAAAGAAGCCAGACTCCAAACCGTATCCGTAGGCAGCAGAATCAATCCTCCATTTTGCAGGGCAGCCAGCGCCAGATCCATGTCCTTGCTGTATACCATGCTCTGGGAAGAGTTTCTGGCCGTAGTTCTTTCCATCATTCCATTGCTTATTCGCGACACAACTAACCAATCCTCCACGCGCCGATGCATCATATCGCACGCAAAACAGAATACCCTGCCGGAAATGCCGTTATTACCGAAGGAAAGCCGCCCTTCAACGCGGAAAATAACCTGTGGTAAAGGAAACAGATTACCCGATCCAGATAAAACAGCGTGGAATGAACAACATCCCGGAATTCAGTCTCCAGCTTGGATACAAAGCCCAGAAAGTTGGAAAAGGGAATGTCAAATGGAGTACGAAAGTAGAATTGTGCCATTGGTAACTTTAAAAAAAAGCGTAAATCCTTTATTTTCGTTCATGGTGCATCTGGTTTCCTCCAAGAGGCTTGATGCATTGAAAACCATATAAACGTACGTGAGAACTTTTTATTGTTATTTTCCGGTCTTTTACTCCTTGGAGCCAAACCCCTGTATGCCGCTCATATCATCGGAGGGGAAATCACCTATAAATGCCTCGGATTTACCCGAAACGATCCCAATTCGAACTCCCGCCGGTACCTGTTTACGCTGAAAATTTACCGCGATTGCCTCGCGCCGGGTTCCAATTTCGATTCCACCCCAGGCAACTTCCCGGCCTCGGTCACCCTATACCGGAGCAGCCAGACCAACCGGCCTATGGTTCATTACCTGCCTGCGCCCAAAGTGACAAAAATCCAGCCCGATCCCGGCAATGCGTGTGTGGACGTGCCCCAAAACGTATGTGTAGAACAGGGCGTTTTTGAACTGGAACTCGATTTGCCTATTATTCCCGAAAGTTATATCCTCAGCTACCAGCGCTGCTGCCGGAACAACACCATTACCAACATCGTCAACCCGGAACGTTCCGGCGCCACCTATACGATTGAACTGACGGCCGAAGCGCAATCCAGCTGCAACAACAGTCCGGTTTTCCGGTTTTTCCCTCCGATTGCCCTTTGCGTGGGAGCGCCCTTCACCATAGACCACTCCGGCGCCGACACGGAAGGCGACTCGCTGGTCTACGAACTTTGCCCTTCGCTCCTGGGCGGAGGAGAAAATGGCCTCTTGCCGCATAGCGCCAATGGGGTAGCTCCCGATCCCGATCTTCCCCCGCCCTACGCGCCGGTAACGTACCAGGCGCCTCCCTTTAGTAGCTCCCAGCCCCTGGGCCCGACGGCCGCTTTCCGGGTGGATCCGGCTACCGGAATCATGACCGGCGCCCCGCAGCAACTCGGCCAGTTTGTCGTTGGCGTTTGCATGTCGGAGTACCGGAATGGGCGTTTGCTGAGCCGGGTGATCCGGGATTTCCAATTCAACCTCACCCGGTGCGAGCGCAATGTGGTGGCGGATATTCAGGAAGACAGCCTGAGGGCCAATGGGCAGTTTTTGGTTCAGTCTTGCGGGGCTACAACGGTCACCCTCATCAACCAGAGCGTCAAACGCGAATTGATCCAGGATTTTCGATGGGAATTTGACGTGCAAGGAGCCAAACTAACCAGCACCCAGTGGGACGGCATGCTCGCTTTCCCCGCTCCAGGCGTTTATGCCGGACGCCTCCTGCTTAACCCGGGAACGTTATGCGCAGATACCGCCGACGTCGAAGTGCGCATTTTGCCCCCGGTAACAGCCGATTTCACCATCGCCGGGGACACGTGCTCCGCCCAGCCTTTTCAATTCGTCAACCGGACCGATACCGGCGGGCAGCCCGTGAAAAGTTATTCCTGGAATTTTGGCGACGGATCGCCCCAGGTCTCCGCCTCCGATCCTTCCTATCAATACGCCAAAGCCGGAACCTGGACGGTGAAGCTCAACGTCTCCACCGCCGACGGCTGTACCGGACAGACCGAAAAACCCCTGAATGTGTACCCCTTGCCTGCCAGCTTATCCATCCAAGCCAAGTCCGGCGTTTGGATACCCCGGCGGTAATCGCTTTTACCAATTCAGAATTGGGTCCATTCAAGTCCAGCTATCAACTGGCATGGGACTTCGGCAACGGCGAAACCGCAAGGCAGGAGAACCCGGTTTACACCTTCCGGCAAGCGGGCCAATACCCGGTTTCTCTCAAAATATCTACCCCCGGCGGGTGCTTGGCTACAGCGAGTTTGCCCAGGCCAGTGCGTATCGACGAAGGCGTTCTCGCCCGATTTGCCTTTTCGCCGGAAAAACCGGAAAGCGCCAACCCCACCGTAGCCTTTCAGGATTTATCCGTAAATGCCCAAAGCTGGAGTTGGGACTTTGGAGGGCTTGGGCAGTCGGCTGATCCCAACCCCCAGTTCACATTCCCCCCTGCCGGCACCTTTAACGTCCGGCTGATTGCTTCTACGGACGCCCTGTGCAAGGATACTTTTGAGCAGACGATCGTTATCGATCCGACGCTCAAAGCCTACTGGCCTACCATCTTTTCGCCCAACAACGACGGAGTAAACGATCTTTTCAAGCCGGAAGGCGGTTTATTTGGGGTGGAAACCTTTCAGTTCACCGTATATAGCCGGTGGGGAAATCCGGTTTTTCAAACCCAGGACCCCCAGGAGGGGTGGAACGGCAAGTTCCAAAATACGGGCAGCGAGCTCCCTGGAGGGGTGTATTTTTACCGGGCAATTGTTAAAGATGCAGAAGGAAAAACCGGCATCAAGGAAGGAACCATTACACTGATCAGATAACCCGCAATTCCCTATGCAGAAAATCCTATTGGCCGCCGCCCTGGCGATCTTGGTTTTGGGGCTCTTTCCCCGGATCGGCGCCGCCCGCCATATCATTGGCGGCAACATCACGTACGAATGCCTTGGAAATGGCGACTACGAGTTCACCCTCTCCATTTACCGGGATTGCGGCTGCACTGGGTGCGCCTTGCTCGACCCCGAAGCGTTTATCGCGATTTACCGCTGCGGGGGCGCAACGAATTGCGCGCTACTTGGACAGCGCAGTTACGTTGCCAGGCTCAACGTCCCGCTCCAGAACAGATCGTTCGTAGAACAGCCCACCTACCCCTGCCTTATTCCTCCGAATGTTTGCGTTGAACTGGGCGTTTACAAATTCCGGCTGAGCCAGTATCAAATCAATCTACCCTTCTCCGACGAGAGCTACCACATTTCCTATCAGCGCTGTTGCCGTAATGTTACGGTGAACAACATCATCAACCCAGGCGACCATGGCGCCACCTACACGATCGAGATCACCCCGGAAGCCCAGAAAAAATGCAATAACAGCCCTAAATTCAACCAATTCCCGCCTACCGTTATCTGCGCAGATGCCCCTTTGCGGTTTGATCACTCCGCTACTGATCCAGATGGAGACCAACTGGTTTATGAATTCTGTGCCCCGCTGGATGGAGGCGGTCCGCTTCAGCAAAACCCGCTGGTTTATGCCAGTTGCGATGGCGCTTATCCCGATCCTGCCTGCCCTCCGCCTTACCAGGATATTCAATTTATCAACAGCCTGTATTCCCCCCTGGCCCCAATGGGAGGAAACCCCGTAGTGAGCATAGACCCCAACACCGGCCTCATCACCGGAACTCCCCGCATCCAGGGGCAATATGTCGTGGGTGTATGTTTATCCGAATATGATAAAACGACCGGTAAGCTGCTGAGCAGGGTGTTCCGCGATTTTCAGTTCAATGTGGCCAATTGCGACCCTACGGTGGTGGCCGACATAAAAGAATCGAAAATTATCAGCGACAAGGAATATCAGGTCAATTCCTGCGGGATTACCGACATTAAGTTTATCAACGAAAGCTATCAGCGGCAATTCATCACCCAATTTGAATGGCGGTTTGATATCAAAGGAAAACTGCAGACATTTAAGGAATGGGAGCCCACCGTCACCTTCCCTGGGGTTGGGGTGTACAAAGGCCAACTCATTCTCAACCCCAATACAGATTGCGGAGACACGGCCAATATCCTGGTGAACGTGTATCCGGATATCAATGCCGATTTTGGATTTGAATACGACACCTGCGTCGCCGGGCCGGTAGCTTTTCAGGACCGGTCCAAAACCGCCAGCATCCTTACCTCCTGGAATTGGGACTTCGGCGACGGAGGAAAAGGATCGGGTAAAAAGGCCGAGCATGTATACCGAAAACCCGGGAATATACCCGTTACCTGACCGTCAGGGATACCAACCAATGTCTGGCCACAAAGACCAGGGAAGTGCCCTATTTTCCCGTCCCCGCCCTTATCGTTATTGCTCCAAGCAGTTTCAGAGGATGTACGCCAGCAGATATTTTATTCGAAAACCTGTCCTACCCCATCGACGAAACCTATTCCATCAAGTGGAGGTTTGGGGATGGCAAAGAAAGCAATGCCATCAGCCCCTTGCACCAATACGTAGACCCCGGTATCTACACGGTCGACCTCGAGCTCATTTCCCCTATAGGATGCAAAACCGACACCACCTTCAAGAATCTGATCACCATCTTCGAAGCGCCCAAATCCGATTTCACTTACAGCCCGGAAGAAGTGAGCAACCTCTACCCCAAAGTTCAGTTTCAGGAAGCCTCCGAACGCGCCATCGGCTGGTTCTGGGATTTCGGGACCGGCGCCACCTCCCGCGAGCTCAACCCGGTGTATTCCTTTCCCGATACGGGCCGGTTCGAGGTAAAACTCTTCGTCACCCATCCCAGCGGCTGCATGGACACGTCCTCGCAAATCGTGGACGTCAAGCCCTTGGTGACGTACTTCCTGCCCAACGCCTTTACCCCCAATGAAGATTCCGTAAACGATGTCTTCCAGGGAGTAGGTATCTTGCCGGGCATCCGCAACTTCCAGTTCCAGATCTGGAACCGGTGGGGGGAAATGGTGTTCCAAACCGACGACCCCCAGGTGGGCTGGAATGGGCGTAAGTTCAACAAAGGGCAGGAAGCGCCGCCGGGAGTATATGTTACCCTGGTTGCGTTTCAAGGCCCCAGAGGCGACTCGCATGAGTACAAGGGCTTCGTTACCCTGGTAAGATAAGCGACTGCGAAAACTTTTTTAACTGTAAAATTATTATTACTTTTTTAAGTAATTCCCTTACCTTTGCACGGCTAATTCGAGACGCATCATTTTTTTAAATTACAGAGCAATGGACGCGATTAAATTTGTTCACGAACAGTTAACACCTCAGCGGGATTTCCCGAATTTCCGCCCCGGCGATAACATCGTGGTGAACTATAAAATCATCGAGGGAGATAAGGAACGTATTCAGGCCTTCCGCGGGGATGTCATCCAGATCAAAGGCGAAGGCGGCACCAAAACGTTCACCGTGCGCAAAATCTCCAACGGGGTAGGCGTAGAGCGTATCTTCCCGTTCTCCTCTCCGAATATCACGGAAATCCAGCTTCTGAAACGCGGCAAAGTGCGCCGTGCCCGTCTGTTCTACCTGCGGGCCCTGCTTGGCAAAAAAGCGCGTATCAAGGAAAAGAAAATGGCAGCAAAAAGCTGATCTTTTCTTTCAAAAAAAAACGAAAAGGGCCCAGGAATTTTCCTGGGCCCTTTTCGTTTTGGGCTACCCCGGCGTCAGGGCCGGGTGATCTTCACCACCCGGAGGGTTTCCTGAGCCCCCTGATGGAACAGGCGCAGGAAGTACACCCCGTCGGTCAGGCTGCTCATGTCCAGCACTGCCGTGTTGTACCCGGCAAGCGGTTGTATCTTTTGCACGCGCAGGAGTTCGCCCGTGAGGGAGAACAGTTGCAAGTGCGCTTCTCCCGCTTGAAGGGTTTCCACGGAAAACCCAACTTGCAACGTCTCGGAGACCGGATTGGGGGCCGCATTCAGGAAAAGCCTTGGGCGGCTTCCTTTCCGGGCCCCAGGGTAGCAATCCAGGCATTGGAAAGGCCACTCGAAGCGATTACGTTAATGGTTACAAAGTTGGAGGTAAGCGAAAAACAGTTGTCGCTCAACGGCGACAAATCAGCGTCGGCGCCTGGGGCTGCCAGGAATATCCCGGTAAAGGTTACGCCCCAAACCCGGTATTCGCCCACGGCCAACTGGTCAAAATCAAAACTATCGGTAGTAGCGATCGCCAGGATCACGTTGTCGATATCCGTGAGAAGGTAACGAACCGGCGTACCGGAAGAGCCTCCGGTGCGAACAAATCCGTAGGTATCCGGTTTCCCATCCGCACGAACGACATTCACCTTCGTCTGCCCGTCACTGGTCGTTAACGCCCCTCCAACGGGCATCTGAGCTACCACCGTGATAAAGTTGTCCGATAAATCGTAGCAATCCGAACTCAGAGCGCCTTCGCCCAAACGCATTCCGAATTGCCCTACAAATTGCCCGGTATACGATACGCCCCAAACCCGGTACACTCCTGGGTCGGAAGCGTCGAAATCGATCAGATCGCTCTGAACGTCGGGGAAAACAATCCGGTTTTGATCGTCGGTAATGAATAAACGGTACTCCGACCCATTCTCAGGCTGCGGCGGGAAAACGATTACCAAATCGCTTACCCCGTCGCCCGGGCACGTGTAGAACAGGGAATCCCCAAAAAGCGTAGCAATCGACTTCCCGTCCACTTCCCCTCCCCGGGTAAGCTTCACCTGATTAGAAGCCAGCACAAAGCAACTGCTCGATAAGGGGGCGTTGAGGTTCAGGGTGTCTCCGGTTCGGAACAATAAGCGGCCGGTATACGAAAGACCATACACGGTATAGACGCCCACTGCCTTTGCTTTCAGATCAATGCTGCCCGTCCGGTTAATTTCATTGACCACCCCGGAAGCATCGGTGAGGATGTAGACAAACCCCGCTTTGGCCTTGGATGCCGTCTTGAGCTGTACCGTAGACCCATCCTTGCCCGGACAGAAATAAACCTCCTGTTTGTTATCTATCGTACTGATCGAAGTTGCCTCGGGCGCTTCCCGGATAATGGTCAGGAAGTTGTCCGACAAATCGAAGCAGGCATCGGAAAGCGTTGCTGTCAGCAGGTTTTTGTTGCGCGGGGAAGCGAAATTCCCCGTAAAGGAGGCGCCCCAGATCCGCAATTCGCGGAAGCCGAGGTTTTCAAAATTCTGAACATTACCGGGCAGCTCCGAGAGCACCAGGTTGGAAACATTCGTCAGGAAATAGCGATAGCTCGCCCCATATCCTTGAGAAGAGGTATTGAAGAAAATCGAATCCTGAACCTGATCGCCCGGGCATACAAATACGGTATCGCCCTCAAAGCCATCCGCTTCGATCCTGCCTCCGTCCGCTTCCAGAAGGGTGAACGCACGCTTTGGGTTAGGCTGAAGCAATCATCGGAAAGCGATACCCCTTCGATGCGCTTGCCAGGAGTGAGATTGAGGTTGCCGGTATAGGCAAGACCATAGAACAGAAAATCGCCCCCGCCAAGGGAATCTAAAGGAATCTGCCCTTCGTAAAAAAACGCCGTCGGATCGTTAGGAACCGTTGCGGGTTTGACTTCGAGGGAGAACAGCAACTGATTCAGGGTATCCGTTGCCAAAATCAGGTATGGAGTCTTGCTGGCGCCGAACGCCCGCACCCAAAGGACGTTATTGGAATCCGAAACGCCACTGATCACGTGCCCGGGTTATTACCGGTTACCAGATGCATTGGGGTCACGGTTACGGTACCCGCATTGGAGATTCCACCAGGAGGCTAACCGCATTGGTACTCAGGCTATAGCAGGAAGTTGCCAATTTAGCCGTGTCCATGTCCATGCCGGCAGCAGCGAGCAAATCGCCATTGTAAATCAGCGTACGCACCAGATAGCGGCCTTTAGGAAGGCTGTCGAGTGCGAAGCGGCCGGAAAGCGAAGATTCCACTACGACGTTGTTGCTATCGGATAAAAGAAAGACTTCTTGTCCGCCTTGGCCGCCTCTGCCTTCGACCTGGATCGCCTTGGGCTGATTGCTTTCAGGGCAGATCGCCAGGAAATCGCTCCCATCCGGAAGGGAAATCGTGCCGCCCAGAGGGCTTGTGCGGCGAACAATCAATGAATTGCCCGAAAGCGAAAAACACCCGTCAGCCAGTGGCACGCGGATCGGATGCACTCCCGGCGCCGCATTCAGCTTTCCGGAATACGCCAACCCCCATACCTGATAGATCCCCTCTGGCAACTCGGCGAAGTTGAAGCTATCCGAAGTGCTGACCGCCACAATCACGCTTTGCTGGTCCGTAACCAGATAGGCATAAGCCGGGCCCACCTCAGCCACGTTATTGAATTTAATCACCGAGCCCGCCAGATCATCCGGGCATACAAACCGGTCGCCAATAGCGCCGTTATTAAAGAAAATAGACCCTCCTCTGACCAATTCATTCCGATGGAAATGAAGTTGTCCGAAAGCGCGAAGCAGCGGTCTGAAATCGGAGTAGTGCGGATATTTTTCCCGTTGGTCAGAAGCAAATTACCGGTATAGGAAATTCCATAAACCCGGTAATCGCCCGCAGGCGCTACGCTGATATCAAAGCTGTTGCCGATCAGGGCAAGGATCATCTCGTCTTTGCCATTCGTCAGCACATACCGATAGGTAGATGTGGACGTGCTGGCGTTTCTAAAGGAAACAAACCCCGATTCCTGCCCAAGGCAGATCGTGCGGTCGGTTGTCCCATCGCTCAAGCTGACCATGGCGCCTTCCACCCGCTCCAGCGTAACGGGGATGAAGTTGTCCGACAAATCGAAACATTCGGAGGACAAGGAGATCAATCCAATGCCCTGGCCTGCTTCTACTTTCAGTTCTCCCGAATACGCCAGGTGCCATACCCGGTAATTCCCAGGCGCAAACCCATTAAATGCAATCTGCTTGGTTTGGCTGATGGTTTGGACGACGTTGTTGACATTGGTAACCAAAAAAGCCGACCGGGCTCCAATGGGGTTACGCGAAAACAGCACTTCCAAAACCGGAGAACTGCTTCCTTCGTCAAAGCATCCAAGGAAAGAAGGGGCATTGCCGGCGAGTTGTACCGCTCCTCCTTCTACATTGCGGCGCTTCAGAACCACGAAATTCTTCGACAACTCAAAACACTGATCACTATGAACGGTCTGACTGAGGTTGCTTCCTATCTGGGTAAGAAGCGTCCCGCTATAAGCCACGCCCCAAATGCGGAAATCGCCTTCCTCCTCTTTTTCCAGCGCCACCCGGTTATCCGCATTAAAAATCCGGAGTACCTTGTTATCGGTGTCCGTGAGCAGGTAAGCGTATTGCTGAACTGCGGTAGCGGTGTTCGCCAGGTTGGCGCCCGCAACGCCGGAGCCGTCGGTGCAGAACAACGCCTCTACGCTTCCGTCCTGGAAGGAAATCGAAGCGCCGTCCAGGTTCGTTTTGGTAATCGAAACGAAGTTATCGGACAGGTCGGCGCACTCATTGGAAAAGTTGGTATTATTGACATTGGCGCCAGAGGGGAAAGACAGCGCCCCGGTATAGGACAACCCATAGATCCGGTAGGCGCCCCCAGGAAAGCTTCCCAGATCGAACTGCCCGCCGGCGGAAATGGTTTGGATGTTGTCGTTGCTGTCCGTAAGCAAGAAGAGGTAATTCTCGCCGTTCTTTCCCGTGGTCGTCAGCCTGAGGCTGCCTGGAGTGCTTCCCGACAAGTAGCAAAGCTGCGCCTTGTCGGTTCCATCTTCCAGTTTGACGATCCCTCCATCCGGGTTTTTCTTCTCCACTTCGACGAAGCTGGAAGTAAGGGCAAAACACCCTTCGGCAAGCGGCTGACTCCCAAGCGGCATTCCGGGGCCGATCAACAGGTTGCCCTGATAAGAAAGCCCATACACCCGGTATTTATTGCCAGGCAACGCGGCAAAATCGACCGCCGGGCCAGGGTTGGCCAGGGAGACGATTTGGTTGTTCTCATCGGTAATCACGAGAAGATAATCAAAGCCAGGAAAAGGAGTAACCAGGAACCCAAGTTTGTCTTCGGTTTGGTCATTGAGACAAAGCACCTTACGGGATTCATTGCCCTGGGTCCGGATGGTTCCGGGATCGAGGTCGAAGATCTCCAGTTCCGCGAAGTTGGCGGATAATTCAAAGCAATCGTCGCTCAGAGCCCCTTCTGTAACCAGAATACCTGGCGTAAGGGCCGTATTTCCCAGATAGGACATTCCCCATATCCGGTAGTTCCCTGCTACCAGCCCAGAAGCGTCCAGACGGGCTTCGTTCAGGACCTGGATCAGGCGGTTCCCGTCGTCGGTAAGCAGGTAAAGGTAAGAAGCCCGAGAAGAAGACGTGGAACTTAACGGGAAAACCGCGTTCCGGTCGTCGTTGCTGCATTGCTCAACCCGGGCGCCCAGGCCGGCAAACGATACTTGCCCCCTGAGGCTGAACAGGGACGACTTCCAGAAAATTGCTTGACAAACCAAAGCACTCTGAGGCAAGGATTGCCCCGGTGAGGATTTCCCCGGGTTGAACGGTGATCTCCCCGACGACGGACGCGCCCCAAATGCGGCGAACGCTCTTCTGTCAGATTGAAATCCAGGGAGTTGCCGTCCAGCACCTCCAGCAGCACGTTATTGGCATCGGTAAGAAAATACCGATACTGAGGATCCGTGCTGGTGGTAAGAAAGGAAAGCACATCGGGTTTTTCATTGTTGGCGCAAACGAGCCGGGAGGTCCCTCCACCGGCAAATTCGATCTGACCTCCGTTGGGCGTCAGATGGCCTACCTGGATATAATTGGCCGAAAGGCCGTAGCAGATTTTCCCAAGCGGGTCCTTGTTAATGTTCAAACCAACCTTAGCCGACAGAATCCCCAAATACGATAAGATATACACGCGATAATTGCCAATGGCAAACTGGTCGAAATCGATGGAAAGCCTGTTCGTTACCAACTGGATAACGCCCGCTTCATCTGTAACCAGAACGGTATAGGGCAAGCCAAACGAACTGGACTCAAAAGTCAGAATGCTCGGGCGCCCGTCCTCTGCGCAAGTTAGAACGCTCGTTTCGGTAGTTCCTTCCAGAGCAATGCGGGTATCTGAACCGCATTTCCATGCGGTTTGGCTAAATGCCAGGGTGCTGCTCCAGACGAAAAATAGCAATGCAAAGAAATGTCGAAGGTGGATCATAGAGATTATAATTTGAGACTATGGCAAAATGATTCAGTCCGCAGACTGGTAACTGTACATACGATGGGGCAAGGCGTTGATTGAATTTCCTGGCTTATAGGACGAGGATCTTGTATCCGCAACTTGGAGGCAGACGCACACCTTTTAGGATTCCGGGTACAAGATAATATAAAAATAATCCTAATAAAAGAATAAATAAGGGGGGGATGTTCTGCAAATATACAGACTTACCGATTTAACCATAAAAAAAAGGCAAAGTCTTTTTTATCTTTCGAAAATCTTGGCCCGGATAATCGCGTTTTCATTAGAGGTGCGTCTTTCCCAAAGATTATTTTCGAAAATCCCGTCCTTATGTCCCTAACCTGGCTAATTTGGAGTTGGATCGCGTGCTCCGTGCCGGGCCCCGGCGGGGCGCCTGCGCCTTTGGCAGGCATTCGCACCTCCGACCGTTTCCCCGTCGACGCCCTGATCCAGGATGTTTTTGTTGGAGGAGCGTGCAAAAACGTCACCAAGATTAAATCTATAGGGAACAAGAAAGGAATCGGTTACTTCGAGCAGGGAGAAAATATCATAGGTATTGAACGGGGTATCCTTTTGGCTACCGGTCCGGTGGGAAACGCCGAAGGGCCTAATGACAAAGGAGACGAAGGAGGCGACTTCAAAGACGCCGCCGGAGACGGCGATTTAAAGATCCTCACTTCCGCACCTATCTATGACGCAGTAGGGGTAGAATTTGATTTTGTGCCTCTGGATAGCATCGTCACCTTCCGGTATGTGTTCGCTTCGGAGGAGTACTGCGAGTTTGTAGGCACTTCCTTCAACGACGTGTTCGGCTTTTTCGTCAGCGGTCCGGGAATCAACGGGGCGTTCAGCAATAATTCTCAGAATGTAGCCCTGGTTCCCGGCGGCAAGGAATATGTTTCCATCAACAATATCAACCACCTGAAAAACGACTCCCTCTTTGTACGGAATGAACCCCGCAGAGATGCGGAACGCTGCCAGATCGAATGGAAAGAACCCCCCAACCTGGGGTCGATCGAATTCGACGGCTTCACCAAACCCATGACCGCCACCCTGAAGCTGATTCCCTGCCAAACCTACCACTTACGTCTGGTCATTGCCGACGTCAGCGACGGGAATTACGACTCGGCAGTCTTCCTGGAAGCCGAGAGCTTTAACATCGGAGGAAACATCAACCTGGCTGCCGGATCGACGAACGGACAGGATACGATCCTGGAAGGATGCAACACCGGGTACTTTCTTGCCCGCCGCCGGGCAGGAGAAAAAACCGATTTGCCGCTTACCATTGGCCTTCGGGTTTCATCTGCCAGCACCGCCATTCAAGGCAAAGATTTCCTGCCCCTTCCCAAAACCGTCACCATCCCTGCTGGCGCCGCCGAAGCCCCCGTTCCCATCGAAATCCTCATCGATAACTTCCAGGAATCGATTGAAAGCATTGTTTTGGAATTGGATTTTCCCTGCGCCTGCATCAGCGATACGGCCCGGCTCTTTATTGAAGACCCTCCTCCGCTGACTTCCGGATTGGAAAACCAAACGATCTGCATCGGTGAATCCGTGCGGGTGGAAACCAAAGCGCAAGGCGGCGTTCCTGGGTATACCTATCTTTGGTCTACGGGAGATACGACCAGCTTTCTCATCCTCCAGCCACAGGCCGATTCCACCGTTGGGCTTACCATCACCGATGCCTGCGGCCGAAAAAGCGCCAGCCAGGTCAAGTTGTCCCGAAGGCCGCCTCCAGCGCTTTCCGTGCAAAGCCACAGGGACGTCTGCCAGGGAGATACCGCTTATATCCCCATAACCTTTTCCGGGGAGCCTCCTTTTTCTTTCGTCTATTCCATCGGCGCGAAAAAAGATACCGTTAAAAATATCCCCGACAAAGGCTACCGCCTCCCCGTCCGGGAAGAGGGCCTGCTCGTCATAACAGGGTTTAGAGATGCGTTTTGCGATGGCATGGTAGAAGGGAAGGTAGAAATTCGCCATTTCTCCCTAAAAACCATTATCCGTAAAAAAGACCTGAGCTGCGCCGGCCGCCAGGATGGACAAATTGAGGTGGAAGTAAGTGGGGGAACACCCCCCTACCGGTTCGACTGGAAAGGCTGGGCCGGGGATACGACCCGGTTGAGCGGGCTTCCGGCCGGCGATTTTCCCTTCACCATCAATGACCGGAATCATTGTTTTACCGACTCCGCGGTGACGATCAAGGAACCTCCTCCGCTGGAAGAAGTGACGTTCGACTGCCGGGATTTGAGAGGGACTTTCCTGGTGCTCAGCGCCAAAGGGGGCCTGCCGCCATACGCCTACTCCATCGATGGGAAAAACTTCCAGGACCAGTCCCTTTTCGACCAGCTCCGGCCCGGCGATACGTATACCTTATATTCAAGGGATGCCAACGGCTGTGTGATTCAGCAGTCCTTCCTTATGCCGGCGCGCTATTCCCGGATGGTGGAATTGATCCCTTCTGTCAAACTGGATCTGGGAGAAAAATACCTCATTGAGCCTGTACTCCAAATTCCTTTAACCCTGGTAGGTAAGTTGGAATGGTCGCCTGCCGCGCACCTGAACTGTACCGATTGCCTTCGCCCGGTCCTGACGGCGCTGGAAAATGAAACCTTGCTGCTCAAGATTACCGATGTGTTCGGGTGTTCCGATGGGGCCTCGATCATTATCAAGCTGGACCGGGAAGCTGCCATTTTCGTTCCAACGGCCTTCTCGCCAGATGGAGACGGGATCAACGACCGGCTGATGGTGTACGCAGACACCCGCCAGGTTCGCATGGTCCGATCCCTACGGGTCTTCAACCGATGGGGGCTTATGGTTTTTGAATCCCACGACCTGGCCCCCAATGCCGACCATAGCGGCTGGGACGGCAAACACCGGGGGCAACTCCTCGAAACCGGGGTGTATATATACAGCGCAGTGCTGGAACTAACCGACGGCAACCTGCTCTCCATCAGGGTGAGTTTCCCTGATCCATTGATGAAAAATGCTTCACAAACCGCGCAACGCTTTACCTGACAACCGCATACTCCCTTATATGACCACTCGCAGCTACATGAACGGTACGATCCGCCCTACCCTACCGGGTATCCTGCTCCTCGCAGCGCTTTCGATGAGTGCTTGTGAAAACCGCCCGTTTCAGAACCGGGATCAGCAAAAAGAAGATTTCGGCCGGTTTTATTCAAGGTTCCACGAGGATTCTGTTTTTCAATTGGAGCGCATCGTTTTCCCATTGGAAGGCCTGCCGGACAATGCCCTTAGCCGGGGAGTCAACCTCCATGAGTTCCGCTGGGAAAAAGAAACCTGGAAAACCCACCGTCCGATCGATTTTTCTGAAGGCGCTTTTGAACAGGAATTGGCCAGCTTTGGAGAGGACCTGATCATCGAACGCATCGTCCACCAAAGCGGCGACTATGCTATGCTTCGGCGGTTCTCCCGCATGAACGGCAAGTGGACCCTGATCTACTACGCCGGCCTGAATCCGGTTGCAAAAGAAAAGTAATTCAAAAAATCTTCTCCTCCAGCAGGTATTGCTGCACGTACTCGCGGATGCCGTCCTCCAGCGAGTGGAACGGCTGGTCATACCCGATACCGCGCAGCTTGTCCATATTCGCTTCGGTAAAATACTGGTAAGTATCGCGAATATCCTCCGGAGTGTCGATAAAGGAAATATTGGGGGCCAGCCCCATCGCCAGGAAGGTATTGGTCGCGAGATCGAGGAAGGTTCGGGCTTTTCCGGTCCCCACGTTGTACAATCCGCTATGCCGGCGGTTTTCGTACAGGAAGTACTGAATATCCAGAACGTCTTTGACGAAAATAAAATCCCTGCTTTGGGCCCCGTCGCCGTAATCCGGACGGTGGGACCGGAACAGTTTCATACCTCCAGTGGCTTTGATCTGCCGGACGGTGTGAAAAATAACGGAAGCCATCCGTCCCTTGTGGTATTCGTTCGGCCCATAAACGTTGAAAAACTTCAGCCCAGCCCAGAAAGGGGGCGTTTTTTCCTGTTCCAGCGCCCAGATATCGAAATCGTTTTTGGAAACCCCGTATGGGTTGAGCGGACGCAGGCGGTCCACGATGTCATGGCGGTCGTCGTACCCGAGTTCCCCCAGCCCGTAGGTGGCTGCGCTGGAAGCATAAACCAGCGGAATCCCATATTGGGCGCAGCGCTTCCAGACCTCCTGAGAATAATGCAGGTTGAGCCGGTCAAAAATGGCGGTATCCTTCTCCGTCGTGTCCGTCCGTGCCCCCAGGTGGAAAATAAATTCAATGCTTTGGTGCATCCGGTCGATCCAGGAAAAGAGGTCGTCCCGATGCACGCGGGCAATATAATTTTTGCCGGCCAGATTGCGGTTTTTATCTTCTCTGGAAAAATCGTCCACGACCAGCAAGTTCATGTGCCCCTGGTCGTTGAGCTTGCGCACCATACAACTCCCAATAAATCCTGCGGCGCCGGTAATGATGATCATTTTTTTGAAGTTACGAAGTTACGAGGTTGCGAGGTTGCGGGGTTGCGAGGTTGCGGGGTTGCGAATTCCCAACTCCGCAACTCCGCAACTTCGCAACTCCGCAACTTTTTAAGCTTCCTGATACGCCTCAATCGGCGGACAGGTACAAATGAGGTTGCGGTCTCCATAAGCGCTGTCGATCCGGCTGACGGAGGGCCAGAACTTGAACCCCTGCCGGAGATAAGGCAGCGGGTAGGCAGCTTTTTCCCGGCCATAGGGATAAACCCAGGAATCGCTGACGACGGTTTCCGCCGTATGGGGCGCATTGTGGAGTACATTATTTTGCGCGTCTGCATCGCCACGCGCGATTTCTTCGATTTCCTTGCCGATTTGGAGCAACGCCTGGCAGAAGCGGTCGAGTTCGTCCTTGCTTTCGCTTTCCGTGGGTTCGATCATAATGGTTCCAGCCACGGGGAAAGAAAGGGTCGGCGCATGAAATCCGTAATCCATCAGACGTTTGGCGACGTCTTCCGCGCTCGCCAGCGCCTTGAACGGGCGCAAGTCTACGATCAATTCGTGGGCGCTTCGGCCGTGTTCGCCGGTATATAAGGCATGAAAAGCCGGTTCCAGGCGAGATTTGATGTAGTTGGCGTTGAGGATGGCGTATTTGGTCGCATTCGTCAGGCCTTCTGCTCCGAGCATCCGGATATATCCGTAGCTAATCAGCAGGATGGAAGCGCTTCCCCAGGGAGCGGAAGAAACGGCGTGAATCCCTTTTCCTCCGCCGGTATGCACCAGCGTGTGGCCCGGCAGGAATGGTTTGAGGCTGTCGTTCACGCAAATAGGCCCCATTCCCGGGCCGCCGCCGCCATGCGGGATAGCAAAGGTCTTGTGCAGGTTGAGGTGGCAAACATCCGCGCCGATTTCCGCCGGGCTGGTCAGTCCGACTTGCGCATTCATATTGGCGCCATCCATGTATACTTTTCCGCCGTGCTGATGAATAATCTCGCAAACTTCCCGGATACTGGTTTCAAACACGCCGTGGGTGGACGGATAGGTGACCATCAACGCAGCCAGGTTAGGGCTGTGCTGAGCAGCCTTGGCCTTCAGGTCTTCCAGATTGATATTCCCATGGTCGTCGCAGTTGACGACCACGACTTCCATGCCGGCCATCACAGCGCTGGCAGGGTTGGTGCCGTGGGCGGAAGAAGGGATCAGCGCCACGTTGCGGTGGCCATTCCCCTGCGCTTCATGGAATGCCCGGATCGTAAGCAGGCCTGTATATTCTCCCTGAGCGCCGGAATTGGGCTGGAGCGAACACGCCGTAAATCCGGTCACTTCGCAGAGCCAGGCTTCGAGTTCCCGGAAAATTTGCTGATACCCCAGGGTTTGATCAATCGGAGCAAAAGGATGGATATCCGCAAACTCCGGCCAGCTTACCGGAATCATTTCCGAAGCGGCGTTGAGCTTCATGGTGCAGGAGCCCAAAGAAATCATCGAATGGGCCAGGGAAAGGTCTTTGTTCTCCAGGCGCTTGATATAGCGCATCATCTTACTTTCGGTATGGTAACTGCGAAAGACGTCGTGGGTCAGAAAATCCGTTTCCCGGCGCAAGGCGGCAGGCAACTGATCCTGTGCCGGTTGGGCTGGATCAAAGTGAGGGTCTGTCCCTTTCACTTCTTCAAATACCCGAACGATGGCCTCGACATCCCGCAGCATGGTGGTCTCGTCCAGGGTGATTTGAATCGCCTGATCCGTAAAATAAAAATTCATCCCTGCGCTAAGCGCGGCGGCTTTGACGCGGTCATCCATGGCAGGGTCGGAAGCGATGCGGACCGTGTCGAAGAAATGCGCATTGGTTTGTTCAAACCCCAGCGCCCTTAAATTTCGGTCCAGTATCTGGGCCAGCGTATGCACCCTAATGGCAATGGCTTTGATTCCTGCCTGCCCGTGATACACCGCGTACATACCCGCCATGGTAGCCAGTAAGGCCTGGGCTGTGCAAATATTGGACGTGGCTTTTTCCCTGCGAATGTGTTGTTCGCGGGTTTGGAGAGCCATCCGGAGAGCCCTTTTCCCCTGCGCGTCCAGAGAAACGCCGATGATCCGACCCGGGATCACGCGCTTGAACTCGTCTTTGGTAGCAAAAAAAGCGGCATGAGGGCCTCCATACCCCATAGGCACTCCAAAGCGCTGCGTATTTCCGACGGCTGCATCAGCCCCCCATTCTCCCGGGGGGGTAAGCAGCGCAAGGCTTAATAAATCAGCTGCCACCGTTACATAGACTTCGTGGGCATGGGCTTTTTCTACCAGTTCCCGGTAATCCTCAACCTTCCCCTGGGCATCCGGATACTGCAAAAGGATGCCAAACGTCTTTTCCGTCAGGTCAAAAGACCTCCAATCCTGCACGACCACGTGGATTCCCATGGGTTTCGCCCGGGTATACAGGACGTCGATCGTTTGAGGAAATACCTGATCCGAAACCAGAAATACATTGGCGGCATCTCCTTTCCCTTTTTTGTTTTTCTGTCCATAAAACATAGCCATCGCCTCCGAGGCGGCAGTACCTTCGTCCAAAAGGGAAGCATTGGCAATGGGGAGGCCGGTGAGATCGCTCACCATCGTCTGGAAATTCAGCAAAGCCTCCAACCGGCCCTGGGCAATTTCCGCCTGATAGGGCGTATACTGCGTGTACCACCCTGGGTTTTGGAAAATATTGCGGGAAATAACCGATGGGGTGATCGTCCCATTATAGCCCAGTCCGATATAGCTTTTCATAACCTTGTTATGGAAAGCTATATGCCGCAATTCCTGCAAATATTCATACTCGGACAAAGGCTCGGGTAAATGCAGGGGGCGTTTCAGCCGGATTGCGGCAGGTACCGTTTCATCAATGAGTTGATCCAGAGAATCAACCCCAATCGAACTCAGCATTTCAGCGAGTTCTTCCGCGTTAGGGCCTATATGCCTGTGTTCGAATTGATCGAAAATATCCGTTTTTTTCATCTCGCGTTTATTCTCAATTTGGTTAGGAGATTGCTGCAAAAATACCACTTTTAAACCGATCCCAAGCCGGTTGGTTGCAGTGATTTTTAACGAAAACCGCCGAAAAGCTACTGACTTTCGTCGCACCCCCTGCGAAACGGGAAAAATAAGCCCGTCAGCAGAAAACCGTTCCTCTATCTTGAAAAAATCTTTAATACCTTGTCCGGTAAACCTGCAAGGAGATGACATTTTGGTTCGCCCATTTAAATCCAAATAAAATCCCTTTTTACTGGACGCTATTCCTGCTTTTGTGGGGATCTGCCTTGCCCGCACAGATCCATGAAACAGAAAAGAACTATATATCCCGGTTTGGGCTTTCAGCGCATCAAACCACTCCTGGCAATTTGGGAAGGAGCAATCGGTCATCGGCGCCGGAATACCGATTTTACCTGGCTCAACGGAAGGAAAAGGGAATACAGCCCGATGGATACTGGACCATCGTACGGGAGTTGGACAGCCTGTTTTGTATCTTGTCCCTGAACAACCCGGAAGCCTTTCTGCAAAAGGCCGGAGAACATTTTGCCCTAATCGTTCCCGCAAATGACCAATGGAAACTGGCGCCGGGATGGGAACAACGGGCGGGGCGCCAACAGCGCGAGCCTGTGCAGGTAATCGTTCAAACCAACAACCCCGAAGCGCTGAAAGCGGACCTGGAACGGTCCAATCTAACCCAAACGATTATTGCCGAGTATCCGGAATTCCAGTCGATGCTATTCCGGATCTCGGACCGGGAAATGAAGCGCTTTCTGCTCCCTTCGCCCTGGGTTTCGTTTATTGACGTCCGGCCATTCGTTCCGGCAGCCGAATTGGCCGTACCCTACCATGATCTGTCCGCGAATCAGGTCAATTTCGTACACCGCCAATATCCCGGCCTTACCGGCCGCGGCTTGACCGTCTCGCTCAAAGAATACCGGCCCGACAGCACGGATATTGATTTTAGCGACCGCTACCTTCCTTCAGGGATATCCACGGCCGCAACGGCCACGCACGCCACGACGATGGCGACGATTATTGCCGGCGCCGGCAATTCCTTTTATACCGGCAAAGGCGCTGCGCCCGGCGCTTCCATTTCTTCCGCCAGTTTCTTTAATCTCATGCCGGAACCGGATACCTACTACAAGCAATCCGGCATTACCGTGCAAACCATTCTTATGGGTTGGGGATCGAAAACTACTACGGGGCAGAAGCCCGGGCCTACGACGATCTCGTATACCGCCACCCTACCCTCCTGCCGGTGTTCTCCTCTGGAAATATTGGCCCCAGTACCAGTTCTTCGGGGCCTTACACCGGAGTGCCGGGCTTTGCTAACCTCACCGGCACCTTTAAAATGGCCAAAAACCTCCTGACGGTTGGGGCGGTTGATTCGTTTTACCGGGTTGAACCCCTAAGCTCCCGGGGTCCGGCATTTGACGGCAGAGTGAAGCCGGAGTTGGTCGCATTCGGGCAGGATGGAAGTTCGGGCGCCGCCGCGCTGGTGTCTGGGATCGCGCTGTTGATCCAGCAAGCCTATCAGAAACTGCACAACGACTCCCTGCCTCCGGTAGCCCTGGTGCGGGCCATGCTCATGAACAGCGCCCGGGACCTGGGGCCGGAGGGGCCGGATTACAGCTCCGGATACGGCAGTATCCAGGCGGCAAAAGCGATGGAACTGTTGCATAAACAGCCCTTTATTCAGGATCGGATTCAACCAAATGCAAAAGTAGAATACCAAATCCAGATACCTCCCGGAGCCGTCCACTTCCGGGCGACGCTAGCCTGGACCGACCCTCCAGCCCTGGTCAATTCCCCAAAGGCCCTGGTCAACGATCTCGACGTATCCCTCGTCCAGGGGGATTCGGTTTGGCTTCCCTGGGTCCTCAGCGCGTTCCCTCATCCGGATTCCCTGGCTGCTCCAGCCAAAAGAGGCATTGACAACCGAAATAACCAGGAACAGGTCTCCCTGGCCAACCCCACCCAGGGAGCGTACACCCTCCGCATTAGCGCGTCAAGCCTGCCCGGAGGCGCCCAGGATTTTTATTTGGTCTACGACTGGGATACGCAGGATGCCTACCGGTGGACGTATCCCACCGCCTCGGATCATGCCGAAGCGGGAAAGACGGTCCCGGTTCGCTGGGAAAGTACCATGCATGGCAAAACCGGGAGGCTGGAATATGCCTTTGCAGGTAGGTCCGAATGGAACCCGGTACCAGGGAAGTGGATCTCGCCGCCGCCTATTTCCGCTGGCAGGTCCCGGATACAACAGCTCTGGCTCAACTGCGCATGCACACGCCCGCAGGGCCGGTGCTGTCCGATACCTTTGTTATCTCTAAACCACTGAAGCCCGCCTTGGCCCTGGACTGTCCGGATTCCTTGCTTTGGTATTGGGAAAAGGCCGGAGGAATTAGCCAATATCAACTCTATTCCTATGTATCGGGGGCGATGCGCCCAATCCGGCAAACCGCCGATACGGCTGCTTTTTTAACCAAAAGCCTGTTCCCTTCGCCTTACTTTGCGGTCGCCCCGCTGCTCGCAGGAGGCAAAACCGGCGTCCGGAGCCCAACCCGTAGGGCCGACTTTCAAAACGCCGGCTGTTATATTCGGAATTTCCTGGCCACCCTGCGCGGTGACAAAGCCGAGTTGAAGCTGGAGCTGGGAGCGCCCTTTCTGGTCAGGGAAGTGGCTTTTGAAAAGAGGGTCAATAGCCAATATGCGCCGCTTGCTGTCCTGAATCAGTTTGGCGAGACGGTTCTGGGGGAAGACCTAAATTTACAGGATGGCTATAACCTTTACCGCGCCAGAATCTCCCTGGTAGACGGCAGGACCCTTTACGCCGACGAAAACCTGCTGGTCTATTTGGGCAGCGACCGGTTTTTGTTATTCCCCAACCCGGTCCGGCAAAATGAAGAACTGCTTGTTTTGAGCAAAATCCCCAAAGGCGCCCGCTTTCGTTTGTACGACAGCCTGGGTAGGACAGTGGCCGAGGAAGACCTGATAGCCGAACTGCAAGGCATTTCGCTGACCAATCTGGCAGCGGGGATCTACTTTTACGAGATCCAACGGAATGGGGAAAGAAAGCAAACCGGAAAGGTAGCGGTGCATTAAACGCGCAGGGGCGGCGCGCCGGTTGCGCGCCGCCCCTGCAGCTTATTTTACAAAAGCAACTATTTACTAGTACAGGTAATCCAATGCCGTGCGGTCGTCTGCGTTGAACGGACGGTCGCTGCCGTCGGTGCAAGCCAGCATCCAGGACTTGGCAGAAGCGAAGCGCCGGTGGGCGTGCCGGGAATGTGTACGGCGCCAACAGTGCTTGCGCCTTCATTATCAGCGGAGCCTCCGCAGCTGATACTCCTGTCGAAGTAATCCGTATGGCGGAAGCCGATGCAATGGCCCATTTCATGCCCGATGATCGTGGCAATGCCGCCGGTGCTGAGCCCGTAAGAAGATTCCAGGACACCGCTCATTTTGATTGAGTTATACGGGTTGCCGGAAGCCGTTGGAAAGCCTGCAGATCCCAGCACCCCTTGTCTTTCATCCCTTTTTGATAGCCGGGACATTACGATATTTGCTCCTGTACTAGACGTTACCCTCCTAAAGGTAATCGTAAGCCCTTCTGCATTGTACCGCGCAATAGCCAGATCCAGACCAGCAATCATCCCTGCGCTATACCCTGTTGTTCCTCCAATAGGCGCAAATATTGTGATCTCGCGACCACTGCCTGCATTCACCAGGTTGGTCGTGCGGTACTGCTCCATGTTGGGCACGCGGTGATCAGCAGGGGTGCTGTTGAGGAGTTCCTCGGTGAGGATGATGTCGCGCTCAACGAGATAGCCTTCTTCGACCTTCTTGATCCCATCGGGGTTAAAGCCGAGGCGGTAAACCTGGTTGATCACCTCCTGGGAAACGACCTCGTCCGGGTTAGCCTCGTCAACCTGGCAGGAAACGAAGCCCAAAGCGAAAATCAGTAAAAAGCTCAGATAAGTAGTAACACGGCGCTCCATGGTTCAAACTGTTTTTGGTTGTGATTAAAATTTGGTTCGGTAAAGAAAATCAAATTTTTAATCCCTGCAATAAAATATTATAAATAATTTAATATACAAATTAAAAATTATTTTCCAAATTTTATTTTAAACTAAACAATTTTTGCTGGACAAACGGCGCACCTTTTTACTTTACCTTTGCCGGCTACCGATGAAACGGATTACTTTTTACTATTTAATTTCGCATCGACTTATCATTCATTGTAAATAATCTGGATCGTGAAAACGCTCTATCAAGCGGCCCGGATCGCCTCCGGCGAAGGATGGATAATATGGGGGCCTGAATACGCCCCTGAGCAGGAATATTTCCACCTGATTTGGTTCCTTTGGGCCGGAGGGGAGATTGTCCTGGATTTTGATTCTATTTCCGTTGGCGAAAACCAATTGGTTTGTTCAGCACCGGGAACCCGGCTTCGATGGCAAGCGAAAAAAGGCGCTGAAGGATGGATCGTTGCTTTCCACGCCAGCCTCCTGCCGCTCATCGGTCCGGATGTCCGCCTGGCTTACGAAGCGGAGCTCTTTCGGCGAAAAGAACAACCTCTGGTACGAACCGACGCGGAATTCTCCGCTAAAGCGGCGCCGGTATTTGAAGCGCTGCAAAAAATCCAGGAAAGCAACCTGCAGATTGCGGAAGAATTCCTCGCCGGGTATTTACGCGTCTTGCTGCGCCAAACGCTCCGGCTTTGGGGCGGCGGAAGCGAACCCATTTCAGGGTCAACCGCGGTTTGGTTTCGTTTCAACCAACTTCTGGAAGCCCATTTCCGGCATCAGCGCCGGGCAGCCTTTTATGCCAGGGAAATCGGGTTGAGTCCAGGCTACCTGAACGAAGTCTTAAAAAAAACCTCTGGAAAACCCGCCAAAACGCTCATTCTGGAGCGCCTTTATCTGGAAGCCCGGCGCAAAGCGTCGCAAAGGGGCGTCTCCCTTCAGGAAGTTGCTTATGACCTGGGATTTCACAATCCAGGGCATTTCAGCCGGTTTTTCAAACACCATAGCGGGCTTACCTTTCTGCAGTTTCGCAAAAAAAACCAGAAATAATAGGTTCTTCGGCATGGGGTTAGGCGATGTCGGCCAAACTTGCGATTATTACGGTATATTTTCAAAATCCATCCTTTTGAAATAAAACGATTTATTCATGCGGGTTGCAGTTATCGGCGCAGGATGTTCCGGCATTACTGCCATGAAAAACCTTCTTCAGGCAGGTGTTCGGGATGTCGTTTGTTTTGAACAAAACAGCGACGTGGGAGGGAATTGGATCTTTTCCCCTGAAGAATCCCACTCCAGCGTATGCGAAACCACCCATATCATCAGTTCGAAGTCCATGTCGGAATATTTGGATTACCCTATGCCTGCCGATTATCCCGACTATCCCTCCCACCAACAATTACTGGCCTATTTTCAGTCGTACGCCCGGCACTTTGGGCTCTATCCTTATATCCGTTTCCAAACCCGGGTCGTCAAAGCCGAAAAGCTGGCCAACGAACGGTGGCTGCTGACCCCAGACGCCGGAGAACCCGAGGAATTTGACTTTCTGTTTGTTTCTAACGGGCATCATTCCGTTCCGCGCCACCCAGACCTACCCGGAGCCTTCACCGGAAACTACCTGCACGCCCATTCCTACAAAACCAACCAACCGTTCCACAACCAGCGGGTTTTGGTGATTGGGGCAGGCAATTCCGCCTGCGATTGCGCAGTAGAGATTAGCCGTGTGGCGGCCCATGTAGCGATTAGTATACGGACTCCCCAATATATCATCCCTAAGTTCTTCCTGGGCAGGCCCACAGATACCTTTAACTCGGCCATGTCCTGGCTGCCCTCCTGGATGGCCGAACCTGTCCGGCAGTTCGTCCTCTGGCTCCAAATTGGACGGGTTGAAGATTACGGGTTGGAGAAGCCCGGGTTCCCTACCGTTAAGGCCCATCCCACCCTCAATTCCGAGTTATTGTACCGGATTCGCCATGGCAAGGTGCATCCGCGGCGAGCTATAGCCGGGGCGGAG
Organism: Haliscomenobacter sp.; assembly: GCA_016707205.1. Taxonomy (GTDB): domain Bacteria; phylum Bacteroidota; class Bacteroidia; order Chitinophagales; family Saprospiraceae; genus JADJPL01. Next base: position 206,197 of record JADJHZ010000005.1, read on the forward strand.
GGCGCCACCGTAACCTTCAGCGATGGCCTGAAGGAGGATTTTGATACGATCGTCGCTGCAACGGGGTATAAAATTGTTTTCCCCTTCTTCGACAAACGCCTGATCAACTACGAAGAAAACGGCCGCATCCCGCTGTATCTAAGGATGTTCCACCCGGAGCATCCCACCCTGGTCTTCATTGGGTTATTCCAGCCCCAGGGCGCCATCTGGCCGCTGAGTGATTACCAGGCTACTAGCAGCCAACTACGCCATGGGGCGATGGGCGATGCCTTCGAATATCCAGGCGCTGGCCGAACGGGATGCAGATTACATTCAAAAGGAGTTTCTCCCCAGCAAACGCCACGCGATTGAAGTCCATTACCACCCCTTTTTACGCCAATTGAGGCGGCAGATTCCAAAGAATGCCCCTCAATGGGATAAACAACGAGCTGCAGCATCCGAAAAAGGGCATTAGCTTTTCCCGTTTTTTACCTGAACACTCAAATAGCAACCCAATATGTTTACCAACGGACTATTTAACGGCAAAACCGCCCTCGTCACCGGAGGAGGCTCCGGTATTGGATTCTCCATCAGCGAACACCTGCTCCGGCTCGGGGCAAAAGTCTATATCGCCTCCCGGAAAGAAGAAAAACTCCAGGCCGCCGCAGAGAAACTAAGCGCTCACGGCCCCTGCGAGTATATCGTTTGCGATATCCGGGATACGGAGCAGGTCAGGCAAATGGCTTTCCGCATCAAAGACGCAGAAGGCCGGCTGGACCTTCTGGTCAACAACGCCGGAGGGCAGTTTCCCTCCCCGGCAGAAGAAATTTCTGAAAAAGGGTGGCTCGCCGTGATCAACAACAACCTCAACGGCACCTGGTTTGTAACCCAAACGATGGCCCGGACGTTCTTTATCCCCCAACGGTCGGGAAATATGATCAATATCATCGTCAACGTCTTCCGGGGAGTGCCGGGAATGGCCCACACCGGTGCAGCCCGCGCAGGCGTCGACAACCTCACCAAAACCCTCGCCATCGAGTGGATGAAATACAACATCCGCATCAATGCCATCGCCCCGGGCATCATCCAATCCTCCGGACTTGACCAGTACCCTCCGGAGCTGGTCCGGGGGATCGAAGACACCATCCCCATGAAACGCCTGGGCACTACCGATGAAATCGCCTGGACGGCCCTTTTTCTCGCCAGCCCCATGGCTGCCTATATCACCGGAGAAACCATCTACGTGGACGGCGGGCAACGGCTGTATGGGCAGCAGTATGCGATTTAAGGTTGCGAAGGTAGCGGAGTTGCGGAGTTGCGAGGTTAGTAGCGAGGTAGCGGAGTAACGAAGTAGCGAGGGCTTCGTACCACCTCGTAAATCGTACATCGTAAATCGTACATCGTACATCACACAAATGGTCAAAAATAAATACCTTGTTCTTCCAATTTGGTTGTGATGGATTTTGAAACCCAATCTTTAAAAACAGTCCTGGACTATTTCCTTCAATGGGAAAGGGAAATGCCCAACGCTCCTTTCCTCCGGCAACCGGAAGGAAAAACCTGGAAGATTACCTCCTGGGCGGAAGCGGGCAGGCAAGCCCGGCAAATTGCCGCTGCCATTCAAGGATTTGGCCTTCAGCCGGGGGATCATGTGGGGATCGTTTCCAAAAATTGCGCCCATTGGATTATTGCCGATCTGGCGATCATGATGGGCGGGTTCGTCTCGGTTCCTTTTTATCCCAACCTGACCGGCAGGCAATTGGGGGAGGTTGTCCGCATGAGCGATATAAAAGCCCTTTTTGTGGGAAAACTGGACGATTGGAACACCATGAAATCAGGAATCCCGGAAGAGGTGGCCCTGATCCGCTTCCCCGCATATCCTGGCAACAGCCTGGTGGAAGAAGGGATGGATTGGGAAGAAGCCCTGAATGCTACCGGGCAACTGAACGAAACGCCGAAACCTGGGATACACGATCTTTGGACCATCCTGTTCACTTCCGGCACCACCGGGTCTCCTAAAGGGGTTATGCTTACTTATTTTGCCCCGGCAGCGATGATGGAAAACGAGCGGGTCCACAATACCCTCCAAATCTTTTCCGGGGAGTCGCACCGTTTTTTCTCTTATCTGCCCCTCAACCACATCGCCGAGCGCATGATTGTGGAAGTAGCGGCCATCCTCACCGGCGGGACCATCTCGTTCGGAGAATCCCTGGACACCTTCGCCCACAATCTCCGGGATACCCGGCCTACCCTCTTTTTAGCCGTACCCAGGATTTGGGCCAAATTCCAGATGGGCATCCTGGAAAAATATCCCCCGGAAAATTAAATATGTTACTTCGTCTCCCTTGGGTTTCCGGGATGGTCAAAAATAAGATCCGAAAAGGACTTGGCCTGGACCAGACCAGGATTTTCCTTACCGGCGCCGCTCCGACTCCGGACGCGCTCAAGGCGTTTTTCCTCCGGCTCGGCCTCCCTATCCAGGAAGTCTATGCCATGACCGAAAACTGCGGCGGCTGCGCTCTGATGCCCAAAACAGGGCTAAAACCCGGCACGGTCGGCAAACCCCTGCCCAACGTAGACCTCCGCATTGCGCCGGAAACCGGCGAGGTGCTCATGCGGGCGCCATGGAACATGACCGGATATTACAAAGACCCGGATAAAACGGCGGAAGTCCTCCAGGACGGGTGGCTGCATACCGGGGATCAGGGCGAAATCGACGAAGAAGGGTTTTTGCGCCTCACCGGCAGGGTGACCGATACCTTTAAATCGGCCAAAGGTAAGTTTATCGTTCCGGCCCCCATCGAATGGGGTTTTGCAGAAAACCCGCTGATCGAACAAATTTGCGTAACCGGCCGGACCATTCCCCAGCCCCTGGCCCTGGTGGTGCTGTCGGAACGGGGCTTGCAGGCGCCCCGGGAATGGGTACAGGAACAACTACGGCTAACCTTCCAGGAGGTCAACGCCACCCTGGCCAAATTCGAATGCATCAAAAGCCTCGTCATTTTGCAGGAACCCTGGACGGTCGACAACGGCGTGCTTACCCCCACGCTCAAAATCCGCCGCGAAGTGCTGAACCAACGCTTCGAGGACCGGTTTTGGACCTGGTATGCCCGTAAAGAAGAAATTATCTGGGAATCGGACGCCATGGCTTCCTGGCCTTGACGACCCCGAACCCAACAAGCATCATCTATTAGCTTCGCTTATGAAAAATTTTCAAGGCAAAACGGTGGTCATCACCGGGGCAGGTTCTGGAATCGGTCGGGCACTGGCCCTGCAGTTCGGGGAAGCGGGCGCCCGCCTGGCGCTGAACGACTGGAACGACGCGGCCCTTCGGGAAACCATCGCCATGGTGGAGCAAAAAGGAGGAACAGCCTGGGGAAAGTCCTTCGACGTGTCGAAAAAAGAAGACGTGTATCGTTTTGCCGAAGACGCAGCCACCCGGTTTGGCCAGATCGACGTGGTGATCAACAATGCGGGGATCGCTCTGGAGCAATGCATGATCGAACGCATGGATTACCCCGATTTCGAAAAGGTCATTGGCATCAATATGTGGGGAATGATCTACGGGAGCAAAGCGTTCCTGCCTTACCTCAAAGCCAGACCCGAAGCGGTGCTCGCCAATGTATCCAGTATTTTTGGCGTGATCGGTTACCCCAATCAGGGGCCCTACGTCACCGCCAAGTTTGCTGTGCGGGGCTTCACCGAAACCCTCCGGATCGAATTGGCCAAGAGTCCGGTTGAGGTCGTATGCATCCATCCGGGAGGCATCCGCACCAACATCGCACGGAACGTCCAAAGCGATCACCCCGCCCGCGTAGAAAAATTTGCCCAGGTATTTGAAAAGATGGCCATCACCTCCGCAGAAGATGCTGCCGCGCAAATCGTGAACGGGATACGCAAAAAAAAGAAACGGATCGTCATCGGTTCCGACGCCCGGCAGATCGACTGGATGGCCCGGCTCTTTCCCAGCGCCTACGAACGGTTGATCTTCCGAAAATACGATGTAGAAAAATTCAGCATCTAAACCTGAAAATACTTTTTTAACGCTTTTAACTTACGCCATGGAAACCAGCATTCGCAGAGAAGATATTCAAGTTGAACTCTCTGGGATTTTTGAACTCCAGCAGCGCCATGCCCCGAAACTCAACCGTTCCTCCTCCCGGGAACGGATCCAGCGGCTGCGCCGCCTGGAAGACTATATCCTGAACGAAGCCAAAATGGAAGGGCTTTTTCAAGCGATGTACAAAGACTTCCGCAAACCAAAGGCAGAAGTCCTCCTTTCGGAGATCGCCGTTGTGCTCCAGCATATCCGCCATACGCGCAAGCATTTGCGCCGCTGGATGCAGCCCAGGCGCGCTGCTACGCCACTGATGCTCTTCGGCGTAAGCTCGTCGGTGCATTACGAAGCCAAAGGTACCTGCCTGATTCTTTCCCCCTGGAATTATCCCTTCAACCTGACCTTTTCCCCGCTGGTAGACGCCCTGGCAGCAGGGAATACGGTTATCATCAAGCCGTCGGAGATTTCCTCCAACACCTCCCGCTTCATCCGAAAAGTGGTGGAAGATCTTTTCCCCCCGGAAGAAGTGGCGGTAGCAGAGGGAGACGTTCATGTAGCGCAAGCCTTACTGGAGTTGCCATTTGACCATATTTTTTTCACGGGAAGCCCGCAGGTAGGCAAGATCGTCATGGCTGCCGCTGCCAAAAATCTGGCTTCTGTGACGCTGGAGCTTGGCGGAAAATCGCCGGCGCTGGTCGACGACACGGCCGATCTACCATCACAGGCCTTGCGCATGGTGTGGGGAAAAGGGCTCAACGTGGGCCAAAGCTGCATCGCACCCGACTACGTGTTGGTGCAGGAATCGCAAAAAGACGCCTTCGTGGAAGCCTTCAAACAGGCCATTCGCACGCTCTACCCGGTGGATGATTTGGCCCAGTCGCCCGACTACGCCCGGATCGTCAACCAGCGGAATTTCCAGCGGCTGCGCCGGCTTTACGAAGACGCTCTGGCTAAAGGAGCGAAAGAAGCCCTGGGCGGAACCTGGAACCAAGACGACTTGTTTATTCCTTTCACCGTTTTGGTGGATGTCCATCCGGAGATGGATATCATGGAAGAAGAGCTCTTTGGACCGTTGTTGCCGGTTGTTACCTTCCGGCATGTTCAGGAAGCCGTCGAGATCGTAAACCGCCAGCCCAAACCGCTGACGCTTTACATCTGCAGCAAAGACCGGAAATTCACCGAATTTATCCTGGAGCATACGTCTTCCGGAAGCGTCGTTATCAACGATTTCATGCTTTCGTTTGGCAATCCCGAACTGGGGTTTGGAGGAGTGAACAACAGCGGTATCGGGAGGTACATGGGGCATGCAGGCTTTTTGGAATTTTCCAATTCCAAACCGGTGTTGCGGAGGCGTTTTATGGACTTTAGCGTGGCCTTCCCGCCCTATACAGCCGCCAAACTCAAGCTCCTGCGCTTCGTGGGGCGCTGGCTGGCCTGAGGCGTTTATCCTTTGCGTTGTCCGTTTTTTGTGATGCCGTCGCGCGCCACCCAGCCTCCTAAAGGAGTGGCCGCTATCCTCTTTGTACAAAACCCGGCGGTGGATTGTATGCTTTTATAGTTGCATAAGGTATATTTTTATGTATATTCTATTGATCAGTATCGTAATCGGGTTGTTTGTTGCCATGCTCTTTGTGAACATCTATTTCCGGATCAAGGTGCTAAATGCGTATAAGATACTTGTTCGAAACAAGGTCGAATTCGGGGCGGCGCACGTGTTCAACCGGAGCAAGAGGGAAGCGGAAGTACATCCGCGCTATCCGGAGATGAAAAACGAGATCGAAACCTTCGCTAACCACCTCCGGTATTCCATCCGCATGGCCAGCATATTGATGGCGCTGATCACGCTTTTCGGGGCGGTCCTTATGTATTTCCGTTGATCTGCCCAGAGAGAAGGCGTAAATAAGAGGGTATACCCCACAGAAACTGGTTTTGTGTATTTCCTGCCCACGCCCTTTGAATGCCCTAAAGGGGAAATGCATCCTTGAACGGCATAAAACCAGTTTTTGTCCAGTATAATTCCGCCATCAAAGTGTTCATTAACCTGTTTCATAGCGTACTTTTGCCCTGAAGCAAAGTCACATTTAACCCAAACGATATGTTGAAGATCGGCGTATTAGGCGCAGGGCACCTTGGGAAAATCCATCTCAAATGCATTCTGCTGGCCAATGCAGTGTACGATTTGGCCGGCTTTTACGACCCCAACCCGGATCACGCCCGGGCAGCGGAAGAGCAATTTGGCATCCGGGCCTTTCCAGACGCAGAATCCTTGATGGATGCGGTGGACGTGATCGACATCGTGACGCCCACCGTCACACATTTTGAACTGGCCCGGCAGGCGATCCAAAAAGGGAAGCATGTATTCATTGAAAAACCACTAACCCATACCCTCGAAGAAGCGGAGTCCCTGATCCGGATGAGCCAAGCCAAGGGAGTAAAAGTACAAGTAGGGCATGTGGAGCGGTTCAACCCCGCTTTGCTCGCGCTGGGGGATATGCCGCTCGCGCCCATGTTTGTGGAAGCGCACCGGCTGGCCGCATTCAACCCGCGAGGGACGGACGTGTCCGTGATCCTCGATCTCATGATCCACGATCTGGACATTATCCTCAGCATGGTGGATTCGCCGGTGAAACACGTAGATGCCAGCGGCGTCGCCGTGGTGAGCGAAACGCCCGACATTGCCAACGCCCGGATCGAGTTTGAGAATGGCTGCGTGGCCAACCTCACCGCCAGCAGGATTTCCCTGAAACAAATGCGCAAAGTGCGCCTCTTCCAGCGCAACGCGTATATCAGTCTGGACTTTCTGGAGAAAAAAGCCCAGGTAGTCCGTTTGTTCGAACCCGGCGATCCCTCCATTGCAGGGATGGACAATTTGCTCGAACTGCCGACCAGCAAAGGCGCCAAACGCTTGCACATCGACTCGCCTGCTATCGAACCCGGCAATGCCATTCAAATGGAGTTGGAAACCTTTGCGGGGAGCATCCTGGGTCAGACCCGCCCGAAAGTCGACATCGAAGACGGTTATCAAGCGCTCAAACTAGCTTATCGGATCATCGAAAGCATAGACGAAAAATTAGCCGCCAACCAACCCCTTCTGCCGTGACCTTATTCCGCTCCCCCATTTTTGGTAAACGGGCCTCAAGAAACATCCGTTGGGGTCTGATCCTGGCCTTTGTCCCTTCCTGCGCCTGGCTCGACCCGGAAGATCCCATTCCGGCATACTTGCAGGTAGAACCCTTTGTGCTGCAAACGGATAGCAGGAGTCAGGGCAGCGCTTCTGCGACTATTACGGAAGCCTGGCTCAAAATTAATGGGGAATTCCTGGGGGTTTATGGGTTGCCCGCCGATATTCCCCTCCTGGAAGCCGCAGGAGGGACTATTTCCCTGGAGGCCGGGATCAAGGAAAACGGCATCGGGGCTACGCCAGAAATTTATCCGTTTTACCAACCCTTTACCCTAAAAGCCGTACTGGCGCCCCAACAACCCCAGAAAGTGGAACCCCTCATCCGATACCGTCCCGAAACCCGGTTTTCGCTGCTCGAAGGATTTGAGAACAGCGGCCATCTGTTCCAGTCGCTGGTTTCGGGCAAAGAATCCGGCAGGATACAGATCAGCGCTTCGGACGTATTCGAAGGAAACGCTTCGGGGCTGATCCTTTTGAACGCAGACAACCCCGCCGTTGAACTGGCTACCACCTCGCGCTACAGTGGGCTGACGGCCCGCGGCGCGTTTGTATATCTGGAGGTGAATTACCGGTCGGACGTGCCCGTTCGTTTCGGGGTCATCTCTACTCCCAAGGGAGGAGGAAGCTCCACCATCCAGTATGTCGCCGGTTTTAATCCTTCGGAAACCTGGAAAAAAATTTATTTTAATCTTTCTCCGGCATTCTCAGGCAGCACTTTGGAAGATTACCAGATCATACTAGGAGCAGCAATACCCTTGAAAACTGATGGTACATTATCCAGAACAAATGCGCGAATCCTACTGGACAACCTCAAACTGGTCCATTTCTAGCGCCCCAAAAACGATTGCCCTGCCAGAGAATACCGCTCATAAACGCCGGCGGCACACCTTGGTCTACAAGGCCGCCGATTTTGGAGCCGCCATGCTGGCCTGGGCTCTGTTTTTCGTCTACCGGGCCAGCCTGGAAAGGCCGGTACAGATTTATTCCCTGTTTCAGGACCCTAACTTTTGGTACGGCCTGGCTCTTATCCCTACCGGGTGGCTGCTTTTTTACTCTACGTTTGATCAATACAAGGATATTTACCGGCTTTCCCGCACCGGAACGCTGGCACGGACCCTTTTCCTGAGTTTTTTCGGGGTGATTTTTCTATTCTTTACCCTTATTCTGGACGATTTTGTGTCCAATTACCGAACGTATTACTCCTCCTTTCTCACGTTGTTCCTGCTCCATTTCCTGCTGACCGCCCTCTCTCGGGTTATCCTGCTCACCAAAGCCAATCGCAGGCTTCAGGCCGGGCAGATCAGCTATAATACCCTGATCATCGGAGGAAACCAAAATGCCGTCGATCTGTATGCCGATATTACCGGGCGGCAGAAAGGTTTGGGTTACCGGTTTTTGGGCTTTATCGACAGCAATGGAAAAAGCACCAATGAGCTCCGGGAATTTCTTCCCTGCCTGGGAAAAGTAGAGCACCTCTCCAACGTTATCCGGGCCAATGAAGTAGAAGAAGTGATCATTGCCGTGGAAACCAGCGAACACAACAAGCTCCGCGGAATTCTCAATACGCTTTTTGATTTCGACCGCCAGGTTATGATCAAGATCATTCCCGACATGTACGACATCATGCTGGGGACCGTAAAAATGAGCCAGGTTTTCGGAGCGGTGCTCATCGAGATCAAGCAGGACCTCCTGCCCCGGTGGCAAGCGCTCGTCAAGCGGCTTTTCGATATGGCCGTTTCTTCCGTTTTGCTCCTCCTCCTTGCTCCTCTTTACACTTACATCGCCCTTCGGGTGCGGTTTTCCTCCGCCGGCCCCATTTTCTTCAGCCAGGAACGCATTGGACTGAACGGCCAACCCTTCCGGATCTATAAGTTCCGGTCTATGTACACGGATGCCGAACAACACGGCCCCCAGCTTTCCAAAGATGGGGACGACCGCTGCACGCCCTGGGGCGCCGTCATGCGCAAGTGGCGCCTCGACGAACTCCCCCAATTCTGGAACGTCCTGAAAGGCGATATGTCGATCGTTGGACCTCGCCCGGAACGCCAGTTTTACATCGACCAGATCGTCGAACGCGCTCCTCATTACAAACACCTCCTCAAAGTGCGCCCTGGCATCACCTCCTGGGGACAAGTCAAATACGGCTACGCCTCCAACGTGGATCAAATGATCCAACGGCTCAAATTCGATATCCTTTACATCGAAAATATGTCCCTTGCCCTGGATTTCAAGATCATGATTTATACGGCGTTGGTTATCCTGCAAGGCAAAGGGAAGTGAGGTTAGTGGTTAGGGATTAGTGGCTAGTTGTTAGGGAGCAGGGAGCAGAGAGCAGGGAGCAAATAACTGATTGTACTTCGTACTTCGTACTTCGTACTTCGTAATTCGTACATCGTAATTCGTACATCGTAATTCGTACATCGTATGAAAACCTCCCTCTCCATTCTTTTTCTTCTGCTTGCCGCTTTTGGTTTTAGCCAAAAGGTGCAGGTAGCTGGCGGCGAAGTAAAACGCCTTGAAAAATTTTCTTCCCAATACGTAGATCCGCGGAATGTGGACGTTTGGCTGCCCGAAGGGTATAGCCCAAAGAAAAAGTACGCCGTGGTATACATGCACGACGGGCAGATGCTGTTTGATTCCACGACCACCTGGAACCATCAGGAATGGGGCGTCGACGAGACGGCTTCCCGGCTGATGCGGGAAGGGAAGATCAAGGATTGCATCGTTGTGGGGATCTGGAATAACGGCCAAAAGCGGTGGCCGGAGTATTTCCCCCAAAAAGCGTTCGATTACCTGTCTGCGGAAGAAAAAGCCCGGCTTGAAAAAGCGTCGGCCGCCAACAACCAAGCCGCTCCTACCCTGCTGGCCGACCAGTACCTCCTGTTTTTGGTGAAGGAGCTCAAGCCCTTTATCGATAACACCTATTCCACCAAAAAAGACAAGAACAATACCTTTATTATGGGTTCCAGCATGGGCGGACTCATCTCCATGTACGCCATTTGCGAATACCCCAAGGTATTTGGGGCGGCAGCCTGTGTTTCTACCCACTGGCCCGGAGCGGGAAGCTTTGCCAACAACCCCCTTCCCGCCGCCTTCCAGGCCTACCTGAAAGACCACCTGCCCACCCCCAGGAAGAACCGCCTCTACTTCGACTATGGCGACCAAACCCTCGACGCCCTCTACCCTCCCCTCCAAGCCCAGGTGGACGAGATTATGAAAGCCAAAGGGTTCTCCGCAGCCAACTGGACAACCAAAGGCTTTCCCGGAGAGGACCACTCCGAACGATCCTGGGCAAAACGGCTGGAGATTCCGATGTTGTTTCTCTTGAAAGCGAAGTAGCGGAGGTACGAAGTACGAGGTACGAGGTACGAGGTACGAGGTACGAAAAGTCCTGTTGTGCGTAGACTTCCGTCTACGCTTGGGCCCAATCTTCAGATTGCGTGCCCTTGTTCGCCGAAATCCTTAGATTTCGTGCGGAACTATTAGCCGGTCCCCCGACCGGCGTCTCCCGTCCACCGTCCTTCCGTCTCCCGTCCTTCCGTCCACCGTCCTTCCGTTCACCGTCCCCCGACTCCCGTCCACCAAAAAGAACCACCTTGCCGAAGCAAGGTGGTAAAGAAAAGAAATAATTGAAGCCTGATTCCAGCGCAAGCGGTGATTTCTTAAAAGCCCTCTGTTGGTCGTAGTCTGAAGACTCTTTGTTGGTCGTAGTCTGAAGACTCTTTGTTGGCGGGTGTCGTCGCCGACCCTCCCCGGAGCCCCAAAGCTTTTCTTAAAAGCTATACACGACCGCCAGCAGCGCTCCCGAAGCGGATTTCAGTCCTTTGCCTTCCAAACTGGTATACGTAGCTTCCTGTTTGGCGTTATCAATCCGGATTTCCGGGATGATCGTCACGGGGCCCAGGTAGAAATTGCCGGAGAGGGTAAAGGAGGTGATGCTGTCGTCCTCCAGACCGGTGATCAGGCCGTCGCCATCGTTGACGAGTTCTCCCCGGAGGCCCAGGGTGAACCAATCGCTGAGCGCATATTTGGCATACAGCGCTGCTCCGGACCAGCTTTGGGAAGAAGCGCCGTCTGGTTTGACGGTTTTCACGGTGGCGTTCAGGCCCAGGCCAAAGGCGTCGGACGCTTTAAAACTGGCGGTAAGGTCGATCTGGTGCGCCATGGTTTCGGGGGTGAGTTCGTCTTCGTCCGCCACGCGGCCCCCGATGTAGTTGAGGTAGGCCGACAGCTTGTCGCCGGCATAGGAAAGCTGTCCTCCCAGGTGCTTCCCGCTCACCACGTCGATTTTGGTATCGGTGTCGTTAAAAACGCCCAGCATCAGGCCAAAGCGGTCGCTCAAGGCCAGATTGGCTTTAAGTCCGGTGTGGAAAAACGGGCCGTAGGAAAACAGGTAGGACGTGCTGTAGTTGATATTGCTTTTGGAATCGATCAGCTCGTACCCCACGTGCGTACCAAAATTCCCTAACGTCAACGTGAGCACATCGCTTGGAGCATACGTCACAAAAAGCTGTTTGATCAAAGACAGCGAAGAGCCGGCATATCCGTTAGCCGCTTCGGCGCGGGGGCCAAAAGCGAGGTCGGCAACAAAGCCGACTTTGCCCGTTTTGGAAAAAACCACATTCGCCATACCCAGGGAAAATGACTCGTTGTTGGGGGTGAAACTCGTTGGAAACACCGTGTTATTAAAACTGTGGAAATAGTAGGCATCGACAAAGCCGGAGATCGACAACGGCGCCGCAGCATCCTCCTCGGCAGGAAGGGGCGCTACTGCCACTGGGGCAGGAGCAGGTCCGGAGGATTCCTGGGCGACGGTCAAGGTATGCACGAAGCAAAGCAACAACAGGGTTTGCATCAAACCCAATAAAGCAGACACTTTCATGGTCAATGATTTGAATAGTTAAGAAAAGGAGGTTTCACGCCCCTGCCCGGAGAGGCTTCCTCAGCCCCGCCAGCGGAAAAAGAGAAACGGCGATCCTGTTCCGGGTACCAAAATGCATTGCCTGAATGGTCCTGAACCAATATCTTTGTGATTGCCAATAAGAAAATGGATCACCGTTTTCTTAATCTTGCTCCCTGGCCTTTGTGCCAGGGAGCTTTTTACAAGGGATTATACTTGAAAGAAATGAAATGCGCGATCAGGAAACGGCCATGGCCATCTGTTCCGAAGGAGAATCCGCATAAGCGGACATTTCGTGCTCTCCGATGTCCAGGCCAATCATTTCTTCCTCTTCGCTTACGCGGATGCCGACCGTTTGCTTCAGCGCGTACATAATCGCGAACGCCGCTGCAAAGGAAAAGGCGCCAATAGCCGCCACGCCCATCAACTGGACCAGTACCTGATTCAGGCCTGCTTTGGCCCCAAAAATGCCCACAGCGAGGGTTCCCCACACGCCGCAGGCGAGGTGTACCGACGTAGCGCCCACCGGGTCGTCGACTTTCAGCCGGTCGAAAAAGACTACCGAGAACGGAATGATCCCGCCGGCGATGGCGCCGATCAGCATCGCCTCATTGGGGCTCATCTGGTCGGCTCCGGCGGTAATGCCGACCAACCCGCCCAGAATGCCATTGAGCGTCATGGAGAGGTCGTAAGACTTGAACAACAGGTAACCGACAATAAAAGCGACCAAAGCGCCCGCAGCGGCAGCCAGCGAGGTGGTCACGAATACCAGGGAAACGCCCATCGGATTAGCCGAAAGCACCGACCCGCCGTTGAACCCATACCAGCCGAACCAGAGCAGGAACACCCCAATCGTCGCCAAAGGCATGCTATGCCCCGGGATGGGCTTGATGCCATGGTCGGTGTACTTCCCCCTTCTGGGGCCCAGGACCAGCACCGCGGCCAGCGCTGCAAACCCGCCGGCTGCATGCACCATGGTGGACCCGGCAAAGTCGTAGAATCCGGCCGCTTTCAGCCAGCCACCGCCCCAGTTCCAGAAGCCGGTGACGGGGTAGCAAAGCGCCACGAAAACCGCAGAAAACAACAGAAACGGCACCAGTTTGATCCGCTCCGCCACTGCGCCGGAAACGATCGTCGCGCAGGTTGCGGCAAACATGCCCTGGAAAATAAAATCCGTCCAATAGGTATAATTGCCGCCGGCGTACTCGATGGGGTCGCCGCCCGGCAGGCTCAGCCCAAACCCGCTGAACCCGAAAAAGCCCCCGGCATTCATGCCCGGGTACATGAGGTTAAATCCTACAATGGCATACGTCAGCAACCCGATCACGACGATCATCGTGTTTTTGAACAGGATATTGACGACATTTTTCTTCTGGACAAACCCAGCTTCCAGGGTCGCAAACCCCAGGTGCATAATAAAGACCAGTATCGTGGAAACGAGGATCCACAGGTTATTTACGGTAAAAATGGCTTCGTTCATTTTCAATCGAATTAAATGGTGATCAATGGATTGGATCATGTAGGCCTAGATCGCTTCCTGGCCTTTTTCGGACGTGCGGATGCGCACCACCTGCTCGACATCGTAGACGGCGATTTTCCCATCGCCGATCTCTCCGGTTCGTCCGGCGCTGACAATGGCTGTGATGATGGGCTCCACCATGTCCTCGGTCGTGAGGATGTCGATTTGCAACCGGGCAATGTAATCTGCGTCGTAGACGCTGCCCCGGTAAACCAGTTTTTCCCGTTTCTGAAGGCCGTAGCCTTTTACTTCCTGCAGGGTGAAAAACTTAACCCCGATTTGCGCCAGCCCATCCCGGATCTTCTCAAACCGGGAAAGCCGGACGACGGCTTCAATTTTTTTCATGTGTGCTTGTTTTTTCATGAAACAATAACTATCCAGGCTGCTCAGACGGCAAAAGCCCAGAGCGCCAAAAGAAATACCCACTGGTTGTAGTGCGGAGAAACGCGATGACCCCCTGAGGCAAGCCGCCCCAGGCCCCGGATTACTCCGAACGGAATCAGGTCTATTTGGTGGAAGGGTGTTGTATTCGAACCGGAAATAAAAGTAGATCCACGCCGGAAACCCCACAACCCAAATTTTTTGGGCTCTGTGGTAGCCAGGGGAATAAATATCAAAACAAAATACTGTTTATCAAATAGTTAGATGAATAATTCCTGCCATACTCAACGGTCTGTTGTGCGTAGACTTCCGTCTACGAATCCCTGTTGTGCGTAGACTTCCGTCTACGCATTAGTGCAATCTTCAGATTGCGGGCATCTACAGCCATCTAGGCATTGCTGCGTTGTCTGAACTGTGATTTGGGGGATGGAAAGGATGGCTAGGATGGGGGGGCATCCTCTTCCCATCTGCGTTCAGACAAAAATCAGTGTAATCTGTGATTCAGACAAAAAAGGTTAGAAAAAAAGCGAAGCGGCAGAACCTTCGCCGCCCATGGGCTACCAATACTGCAGCTTCTGACGGCCGTGAAGCCGCCTTTTCGTCCCGCCGCAAGCGTACAGGGCAAGCGTCTGTTCATCGGCAGCATCCGGCTTTCCTGTGAGCTACAGGGCGAGGCGGAAGCCGAGGTCGCCGTAGCAGCCCGATGGCGTGTCGTCGTTGCGAAGCACGGCGCGGCAGTGCAGGGCGGTATAGTCCCAACCGCCACCGCGGTCCACGCGGCGAGAAGCCCTGGGGCTATCCACCCAAGCACTTCCATCTGTAGGCGCGCCGTGGTAATTGCCGTGCCAATCGTCTTCACACCACTCCCACACATTCCCGCTCATGTCATATAAGCCCAGTTCGTTGGGCTTTTTCGTGCCAACAGGGTGGGTTTTGCCTCCAGAATTACCGTCAAACCAGGCAACTTCACCCAAATTATGACTACCTGCGTATTTGTATCCTTTTGACTCCTGGCCACCCCGCGCCGCGTATTCCCACTCGGCTTCCGTGGGCAACCTATAGCGTTGACCTATTTTTTGGGCAAGCCACTGACAATAGGCTACGGCGTCGTTCCAACTCACATGGATGACGGGATGATCGGATTCGCTCTCCGGCCGCATCTTGCCGGATACGTCGCATCGCCAGTTCACTCCTTTCCCGTCTTTATATTCCGAACCCGTCCATATTCTGCTTGATCCCTGTTTTTCCGCATCGGTCTTGTACCGGCTATCCTCGATAAATGCCTTAAAATCCGCCACCGTAACCGCCGTGCGTCCTATGTGAAAATCCTTCACCGTTACGTTATGGGCTGGTTTCTCCTTGTCAAAACAATCGTCGCCTTGCTCTTTCGTACAGCCCATCTCGAAGGTACCGCCTTTGACGAAGACCATCCGGGCAGGGGTTTCCTGCTGCGGCTGGTTCGCCCTTGGAGCAGTTTCTGGCTGTGGTTTCATAAATGGCTCCACTAGCGCCGTGTGTTGACGAAGTATGGCGATCCGTTCCAGGGCCACTGTGCGATAACGGCCAATCGAGTATTTATCCAGGTAACTGCGATATGCTGCGCGGGTATCTTTGCGCTGGACGGTATGCCAAAACTCGTCCTCCTCTGTATGATCCAGCGCCTCCAGCGCCTGCCGGGCGAAGCGGCCACCAGGATAGCGGTCGAGGTAATCGTCATAGGCTTCTGCGGAGTTCAGCAGCAAAGCCCGCTGCCACCAGGCTTCTTCGGCGTGGGGGCTCTTCGGGTGCATTTCCAGAAATTGAGCATATGCTTCGGGCGTATTGAGGGAAAGAGCGCGCTCCCAATCGTTGGTTTCTTTGGGTAGACGGTGAAATACAAAAAGCCCGTTTTTATGCCCTTCCACTTTGAGCGGCTCGCCGATAGGCGTTTGATTGGAGTTGGCTTCAACGTGTTCTTTTACATGAGCGCAAAGTTGATCCACCCCCAAATGTCCCGTATTGTTGCGAAGCCAGTACAGCAAGCTTTCCGCAAATGGACTGTTTTTTCCGGGTTCGCCATCCGAAACGATTTCGTTGCGCCCGGAAGTTAAGCCCCAACGGGAGGGGTCGCGCTCCGACCTTCTGGAAATGATCTTACCTGCCGACTTGTCCATGAACAACGCTCCCGAAAAACAAGAATCTGCCATCAGGAACGTATGGCGGCTTTTTATCGCGTTGAGGAACACGCGAACATCGCTATTAGGTAAATAGCCCGTAATTTTTTCTTCTTCCGCTTCCACTGGAACCCAATACCCCTGCTGGAATACGTTATCATATTCTCCGTGTCCGGAAAAGTAGATCAGGACGTTGTCCTCGGGCGTCACGTTCATCGCTAACCGCCGAAATGCATCCGTAATATTTTCTTTGGTCGCCTGCTGATTGAAAAGCGGAGGGAATTCGTCATTGTCAATAGAAAACGAATATTCGGAACTTAGAAGCTCGATAAGGTCCTGAGCATCCTTTACACAGTTATATAAAGGTGGACAATGCGCGTACTCATCGATCCCAATTACCAAGAGATAGTTCTTCCCCTTGGGCCCGGCTGCCGGCTCCCCTACCCTCTCGGTAACGATCCCTTTGTCTTTTTGGCTAGGCATCAGGGGGTTCTTTTGGAAAGTAAGATAAGAAAATTGGCCGGAATACAATTCCGACCAACAGTCCCGGATTGAAAATCCGGGCTACATCATGGCCATTCTTTCATCCTGCAAATCACAGTTCAGACAACGCAGCAATGCCCCCAATGGCAGTAAAGACGCGCAATCTGAAGATTGAACTGATGCGTAGACGGAAGTCTACGCACAACAAGGAAAGTCTACGAACAACAGGACTTCGCAACTTCGCAACCCCGTAACCCCGCAACTTTTTTTCGCAACCCCGTAACTTCGCAACTTTTTTCTACTGTAACCCAAACGCTTCCCGCACCTTGTCTACGTAGTCGAGTTTTTCCCAGGTGAAGGTTTCGACTTCTTTCTGGACCAGGCTGCCGGAGCCGTCGCGGAGTTCGACGAGCTTGGTGGCGGAGGGGCGGCCCATGTGGCCATAGGCTGCGGTATCGGAATAGATTGGGTTGCGGAGTTTGAGGCGTTGCTCGATCGCGTAGGGTCGCATATCGAAGAGCGCGTATATTTTTTGGGCAATCTCGCCGTCGCTCATATCTACTTTGGCGGAGTGGTAGGTGTTGATGTAGATATTGGTGGGCTTGGCAATGCCGATGGCGTAGGATACCTGTACCAGCACCTCATCGCAAACGCCGGCCGCGACCAGGTTTTTGGCGATATGGCGGGTGGCGTAAGCGGCTGAGCGGTCTACCTTGGACGGGTCTTTTCCGGAGAATGCGCCGCCGCCGTGGGCGCCTTTGCCGCCGTAGGTATCGACGATGATCTTTCGGCCGGTCAGGCCGGTATCCCCATGGGGACCGCCGATCACGAACTTGCCGGTGGGGTTGACGTGGTAGGTAATCTGGCTATCAAACAGCGAGTGCAGGCTGAGCTGTAGCTTATTTTTCATCCGGGGCACGAGGATATGCTCCACGTCGTGGCGGATGCGGGCGAGCATGCGCTCGTCGCTGGCGAAATCGTCGTGCTGGGTCGAGACGACGATGGTGTCGATCCGCACCGGCTTGTGGTCGTCGGAGTATTCAATAGTTACCTGCGATTTGGCGTCCGGGCGCAGGTAAGGCATCAACTCGTGGTGGTTTTTGCGAATGTCGGCCAGCTCCGCCAAAAGCCTATGCGCGAGGTCGAGCGCCAGGGGCATATAGTTCTCGGTTTCGTTGGTGGCGTAGCCAAACATCATCCCCTGATCGCCGGCTCCCTGGTCTTCGGGGTTAGGGCGCTCCACGCCCTGGTTGATATCGGGCGACTGCTCGTGGATAGCAGAAAGAACGCCGCAGGAGTTGGCTTCGAACATATATTCCGACTTGGTATATCCGATCCGGCGGATCACGTCGCGGGCGATCTGCTGCACGTCCAGATACACTTTGGACTTTACCTCGCCGGCCAGAACTACCTGGCCTGTGGTAACCAGGGTTTCGCAGGCCACTTTGGAGTTGGGGTCAAACGCCAGGAAATGGTCCACCAGGGCATCGGAAATCTGGTCGGCTACTTTATCCGGATGGCCTTCGGATACCGACTCGGAAGTAAACAGGTATGGCATGTTCTTGAATTAAAGATTAAGCATTCGCAAAGCGAGGCAAAATTAGGAAACTATCCGTACAAAAATGGAGCGCGCCGGTCTATGTTAAGTTAAACTCCAATTATTTGATCTCGCACTCCAGCATTTTGCGCAGCCCGCCGGGGAAGCGGATAAACCCTTCGAGCTTGTCCCCGATCTGCACCGGCCCGACGCCCGCCGGGGTGCCCGTGTAAATGAGGTCGCCCATTTGCATTTTGAAGAACCGGGACACGTAGACAATGATATCGGTAATAGAAAAGAGCATGTCTTTGGTGTTGCCGGCCTGCACGGGCGTTCCGTTTTTGTGCAGCTCGAAGGCAATCTCCGGGAAGTCGGGAAACTCCTCCACCGGCGCGATATCGCTGATCGGGGCGGACCCGTCGAACGCTTTGGCGATTTCCCAAGGCAGGCCTTTGGATTTGCACTGCTGTTGGAGGTCGCGGGCGGTGAAATCAATCCCAAACCCGATGCCGGAGATGTAGCTTTCGGCAAACTCGGGTTGCACATGCCTGCCGTTTTTGCCGATCTGCAGCACGAGCTCTCCTTCATAATGCAAAGCCGCCGTGAATTCCGGGTAATAGAGGGGCTTGTCGTTAATCAGCAGCGCGGAAGGAGGTTTCATGAAGACGATGGGGTCTTCCGGAACGGCGTTGTTCAGTTCGCGGGCGTGCTCGGAGTAATTCCGGCCGATGCAAATGATTTTCATAGCTCAGAATTTGACGTTCATTAATCCAGCCAGGTCTTTTACGTCCCGGATCGTTTCCTGAGCCCGTTTGCGGATTTGATCGGTCGATTGGCGAATTTGGTCTTTCACCTCTTTTTTGTGCGCATTCAGATCGGCGCGCCGGTTTCGGATTTCGGTGCTGATCCCGATCAATGCCTCCGCAACGGCATCCTTGAGATCGACGTATTTGAGCTGGCCGCTATGGTAATCTGCTAATAACGATTCCCGGGCGGCAGTGCTGCCGGCCGCTTTGAGCAGCTCGAATAAATTGGCGACGCCGGGGCTCATGGCGCCCGCAGGGGTATCGCCGGTATCCGTCACGGCAGACCGGACCTGTTTGCGGATCCGGTTGTCGTCGGCAAACACGTTAATATAGTGCTTTTCTCCGGCGCTTTTACTCATTTTCCGCGACGGATCTGCTGTCGACATCACTTTGGGCACCTCGGTGTAGATCGTTTCGGGGAGCACAAAATATTCCTTGCCCACCTGGTTGTTGAACCGTTCGGCGATGTTGCGCGTCAGTTCGAGATGTTGCTCCTGATCCTTGCCCACCGGTACATAATCGGCCCGATAAATCAGGATATCGGCTGCCTGGAGTACCGGATAATCCAGTAATCCGGCTGAAATGAAGCCGTCCTCCCCGGATTGGGCGCTTTTGTCCTTAAACTGAGTCATGCGGGTCAGCTGGCCGAAAGAGGTAAAGCAATTGAAGACCCAGCACAACTCGGCGTGTTCGGGCACAAGCGACTGGATGAACAGGTTTTCGGGGCGGATTCCCGTAGCCAGGAGATTGAAGATCAGTTCCCAGGTATTCTCCCTAAGCGTTTTGGGATTATAGGGCATAGACATGGCATGGTAGTCCACTACCCCGTAGAAACAACGGTATTTTTCCTGGAGATCGACCCAGTTCTTCACTGCCCCGAAGTAGTTGCCGTAGTGCATGTCCCCGGTGGGCTGGATGCAGGAAAGGACTGTTTTTATGTTGTCCATTTAGGTATTGTTTGGGTGGGGCAAAGATAAAAAGAAGCCAGGCATCTGGAAGCCCCCGGCAGGAAAAGCATTAATCAAACGCCGCGATGACCGAAATCTCCACGTTGGCGCCTTTGGGCAAAGCGGCGACCTGCACCAGTTCGCGGGCCGGAGCGGTTGCTTCCTCAAAGTAGGTGGCATAGACGGCGTTGATCCGCCCGAAGTTGTTGATGTCGGTGACAAACACCGAACACTTGAGCACGTCGCGGAAGGTAAGCCCGGCCTCTTCCAGAATGGCCTGAATATTTTTCAGCACGAGGTGGGTTTCCTCCTCAATAGAGGACGTGACCAACTGTCCGCTTTGAGAATCCAGGGCGATTTGACCGGAAATGTACAAGGTGTCGTTGTGGATGATCGCCTGATTGTAGGGGCCAACCGGCGCCGGAGCTTTTTCGGAGCGGATTATTTTTTTCATAGGTTGGGTTTAACACAGAAAGCTCCGCATCATCGGTCCGATGGGGAGCTTCCTGAACAGGTTAAAGGAAATCGCCTTGGAAAGCGAGTAAGGCTATTATTCTTCTGCCGCTTTGATCAGCATTTTCCCCTTGTAAAACAGGTTCCCTTCTGCGTCGTTATAAGCCCGGTGGCGCAGGTGCTTTTCACCGGTTACGGGGCACGTAGCCACATTGGGCGCGGTGATCTTAAAATGCGTGCGGCGCTTATGCTTCCTTTGCTTTGAGCCCCGGCTCTTAGGATGTGCCATTTGATCGCCTATTAGGCCGGACGTTCCCGCAAAACCTGAGCAGGCATACCGGCCGTGATGAATTAATTATTGCGATTGAATTTTTTCAACTCCTTCCAGAGCGGGTTGTCTTCCCCTTCCTTTTCTTCCTCCTCCTTCGTTGGTTGCTCCTGGGCTTCCAGGAGCGTCAGCATTTCCTGATTGCACACCGGAGGGTTTTCCTCCCAGCAGTCGTACACCTTGATTATCGGAATGGCCAGAACGATGTACTCGTAGATGAATTGGGCCACATTCAACGCTTCGGATTCCGGATGGATGAAGATCACGTCCGCTTCTTCCAGTTCGGTTTCCTCGCTGTATTTAACTGCCAACTGCTCTACCCCATCCACCGGAAGATCGATCTGCGCAAGGCAGCGATCGCATTCAGTCTGGATGGTCCCGACAAAATCGAACTCCAAAAGGAGCATATTGGGACGCTTGTCCAGGATGAGCGTCAGGTCAATGTCCCCTTCCACCACCGGAGAGTTTTCGAAATGCTGGAAAAACTCCCGGTCGATGTGGAATTCGTATTCGTGAATACCATTGTTCAGACCCTGTATCGGAAGCGAGTAGGGAACCAAGCCACTCATGGTAAAGAACTTTTTTCAAAAGTGAACGCAAAGATAATCTCTTCTTTTGTAAAAATCGAGTAGAGCGCACAAATATTAGCCCGTGATATCTATTTTTTGTTCGTTAAAAAAGTTTTCATGCCTGATCTGGCACGAGGCTCCGCCGCGCCCTTTCTTTTCCTGCCAAAAAATAAATAAAAATTTCCACTCCCGAAAAAAGCGCAACTAAAATGAATTGGATTTTCTATAAACTTAACACTATTCCCATTTGTCCAATCGTTTTAGCCTTACACCCAAAACCGCTATGAGAACACCCTTTAGTCTTTCGAATCCATGGCTTGGCGGCCTGCTTCTCGCCTTCCTCTGGACCGCCGCCGCCTGCTGGCCAACCAAGCCGCTGGGCGCCCAAACCCTCCTTCAGCCGGGAGACCTGGCCATTATTCGCGTCAATGCCAACAACCGGGATTGCAGCGGAAACAACAGCGCCGACGATTTAGTCAGCTTTGTGTGTTTTCAGGATATTCTCCCCAATACCGTCATTCAAATAACCGACAATGGATGGGAGCGGCGCCTGCCCGGGCGATGGGGAAATTCCGAGGGGTTCGTTGAGGCCACCCGCACCGGCCCGGCGATCCCGGCAGGCACGGTGATCACCTTCCTGCTGCCCCCTATCGGCAATGCCGCCTACCGGGCCATTGCCCCCGATGCCGGCTGGAGTTTTAACCAGGTCAGTTTTAACTCCCTCAACCTCAATTCCGGGGGCGAGCAATTCTATTTCATGCAGGGCGGCGTTTGGGACAACAGCAACACGGGCGTCAATTTCGATCACGACGCTACCTATACCGGAGGGCGCTTGCTCTTCGGGTTTAACACCAAAACCACCTGGACCGCCTTAACGGATAATTCTCAGGATTCTGGCCTCCACCCGGACATCGCTTCCTGCTACCACATGGAGCCCACCGGCAATACTACCGATTATATCGGCTATACCGGCCCACAGAGCCCTGCCACCCAACTGGAGTGGATCAGCAGGATCGGCAACCCGGCTAACTGGACGACGTTTCCCAACTGCGCCTCCATGCCCGCTCCGCCTGCCCGGCTGGACGTGCTGCCCAGCGGCATTGCCCTCCAGTGTACCGTCTGCGCTTCCTGCGGCCCGTTTCAGGAAACCCTCCGATTCCTTTTACCTGCAGCAGGAGGCCCATTCCTGGTTAACTATACGGATGGCAGAGATACCTTCCTGTTAAACCAGGTTATGCCGGGGGATTCCGTCCGGTATCCGACGAATATCACAACGAACCTCCAGCTCTTGTCGGTAACCAATGGAAACGGATGTCCGGTATTTTCCAATATCGGCGATCCGCTCCTCCTTCGGGTGACGCCGGCCGACAGCCTGTCTCCCGTTCCGCCCATCCTGGCTTGCACCTCCGGTTCCGGAGACGCCACGTTCGATCTGCGTTCCCGCGATAGCCTGATCGCCGGAGGGATCGCCAGCCGGCAAGTCCGGTGGTTTCGCGACAGCCTGCTTCAGAACTCCATTTCCAACCCCGAACAGTTCGTCAGTTCTGGCGCACGGGTGTATGCCCAGGTAAGCGATAGAAGTTGTACGGCAGGTCCTTTGGGCGTAGACCTGATCACGGCGCCGTCGCCAGCAGTTGAATTGCCGCTGGGGGGCAAACTTTGCGCCGGAGAACCTTGCCTGCCCATGGCATTTTCGCTTACCGGCAAAGCCCCGTTCCTGCTCGCGTACTCGCTGGGCGTTGGCGGGAATACCAGCATTCCCGGGCAGCTTACCCTCGACAGCAGCCAGGCGGTATGGAATATCTGCCCCGCCCAGTTTGGCTTGACGCAAGGCGACCTGGTGTTTACCTACCATACCCTGACCGACGCCAACGGCTGTTCCACGCCCCTGAATAATCAACGAAGCGTCGTCCGCACCGGCACAACGGGCATCAACGAGCTCAAGCCCGTGCTCTGCGCGGGAGAAACCTATCAGGTCCGGGAGAAAACCTACGACGCCTCCAACCCCCGGGATACCATTCGTTTGCTGAATGCCTCCCAGTCGGGTTGCGATAGCCTGATCATCGTATCGCTTACGTACAGCGAACCCGTTTCGGCCGAGCTCACCGGCGACACCCTCATCTGTCCGGGCGAACCGCTCAGCCTGACCTGGAAGCTAACCGGAGGCGCCCGATTCCAGATCGTCTATATGGAAGGAGCGATAAATAAAGAACTTACCGGCGTGAGAAACGGAGACGCGCTCAACCTAAAGCCTGCGGGCAACACCCAGATTACGCTGCTAAGCATACGCTCCGAAGAAAGCGGATGCGAGATCCGCCCATTCAAAAGAACCAACATCCGGGTCAACGATTTGAGCGTTTTTCCTCAAGCGGTTCCAAGGTTTGGAGGAAATGCCGTCAGTTGCTCTGGCGCAAGGGATGGGGAAGCCCAACTCGTCATCCGGGGCGGCATCAAGCCCTACCGGATTTCCTGGGGTACCGGCGACACGACAGACCTCGTCCGCAACCTGGCTGCGGGAACCTACCCGGTAACCGTCACCGACGCCGAACGCTGCCGGATTGAATCGGCGGTACGGCTCAGCGAACCCGCACCAATCCAGCCGTCATTGGAAACCGCTTCTGCCAAATGCCAGGGAGAAGAAAGCAAGCTCCTGGTAAAAAATATTACCGGAGGTACCCAGCCCTATTTATTTTCTACCGACGGGCAGACCTTCCAGACGGTCCGGAATCTTCCCTTTACCTTGATAGGGCTGGCTCCCGGAACATACCGGTTTTCTTTAAAAGACGCCAATACCTGCGTTTCCGAAACGCCGTTCACGCTGACCGAGCCGTCGGTTTCGCGGGTAGACCTCGGTCCAGACCGCGTGGTCCAATCCGGCGACAGCGTGCAACTGACTGCAACAGCCAACTTTGCGGCCAAACGGGTCGTTTGGAGCCCTGCCGAGGTGGCGCCGCTGGCCGGAGACCCCCTGGCTGCTTCGGTCAGGCCGTTACGCACCACCACCTACCGGGTGGAACTTGCAGACACCTCGGGCTGTGTCGTTTCGGATGAGTTGACCATTATCGTAGAAAACCAGCAGCGGGTCTTTGCGCCCAGCGCCTTTAGCCCAAACGAGGACGGGCAGAACGACCGGTTTGTTCTGTTTTCGGGCCCGGAAGTGCGCGAAATAATCAACCTCCAGATCTTTAACCGTTGGGGCGCGCTGGTATATGAAGCGCCTATTGTCCAGGAAACCGGCGGATGGGACGGGACCTTTAAAGGCCAGGCGGCGCCGACGGGCATTTACCTCTTTGTGGCAGAAATCCGGTTAACCAACGGGGACACGCAGCGGATCAGCGGAGATTTCCTGCTAATGCGGTAAAAAAAGCTATTTTTTCCAAACGAAAGCCTTGGGCTCCAACTTGGACTGGACGTTGCGCAGCGATCCGGCAACATCTTCCCCGGAAGTGTAGGGGAACTGAACGCCAACCCGGGTAATTGTGCCATTTTTTTCCAGATAGGGCTCAAACCCCTCTTCATAAATCCGTTGCACCAACCGGTCAACGTTGTTTTTGTCCCGGAATAACCCGATCACAATAATGCACTGCTTTTGTTCGGGAGCAAGCGTTGGGGCTTCCGAGCTATCCGCAACACCTTCATCGTCCAGGGCTTCTCCGGAAGGTTCCCGTAGCGGCTCGGGAGGAGGGACGTTCACCCGCTCCATGGGCGCTTCTTCCTCCGCCTGGAAAGCGAATAGCGCGTTGATTTGCGGCCGGAACAAAAAATAAGCGGTTACCGTAACGGCGAGGATAGCCAGGGCCAGGACCAAACCCGAGGAAAAAGACGATCGGGCACGGGAACGCGTTTCAAAGGCAGGCGAGGGAGGCGGCGGTGTGGGTTCGCTCCGTTTGAGCGGGCGAAACCGGATTTCCGGGAGGCCGAAGGAATCGGGATAGAGGTTTTCGGCATCCGGAAGAAATTGAATGCTCCCTTCAAAATCCAGGCGCAAGCGCCCGACTTTTGGAAAGGAAACCAGTTCTTTTTGCTGAAGCGCGCTTTTGGCCTTCCGGACAAACCCCTGGATAGCGCCGGACGCTTCTTCATATCCTATACCATACGTTTCCACCAAGTGAGCAGTGAGCAGCCCGTCGTCTGCGGCCAGATTTTCGTCAAACCGCACCTCCAGGCTGGGCGGCTGTATATTGCCCAGTACCTGATCGACTTTGGCAGGGGCATACGCAGCGGTAAATCCCCCCAATCCAGGAATCATGACGGAAGGATGGTCCGGCAACAGGCCGGCAATACAGGCAGCTACGTCTACTTGCTTCATTTTCAATGAGGATAATTCCAACTACAAAAGAAATACCTTCCGGGGAGATTACCAAACCTAAGGCTCCCCCCCGTGCGCTTTTTCATTTCACGTGCGAAAACGCACCGTTTTTCACTCACCCTATCATTTCAAAATACTGAAAATCAAATTCTTACACCTTGGCACGGCTTTTGGATTTATTCCCCTGTTTACGAAAACCACTACTATGGATCGTTCCCTTTCTTCCAGCTACGTCGTCCAGCGCCGGTTCCGGAACTGGGCCATCGGGATATTCGCCATCGCGCTGCTTGCTTTAGGGTTATGGGGGCTTCGCAGGGTCCTGGGCTCGTCGATTCAAGCCGGGCAAATCCAGACAGCGGTTGCGGACGTCGGGCCGGTCGAAAATACGCTCAACGCCAGCGGGGAAGTGATCCCGGCCTCCGAACAATTCCTGACCAGCCCGATCCGAGCCAATATCCTGCGCGTCCTGTTGCGCACGGGCGCGCAGGTACGTCCTGGAGAAGTGATCATCGAGCTCGATAAATCCCTGATGGAAATCGACGCGGCCAGGCTCAAGGACCAGTTGGCCCTCAAGCGAAACGGCATTGAAAAACTGCGTCTGCAACTAAATAAAGATCTTTTTGACGCAGAGATCAACAACGAGATCAAAACCCTCAACATCAGCCGGCTGCAAGCCGAACTGGAAGATACCCGCCGCCTGTACCGCGTTGGCGGCCGAACCCAGGAGGATGTAACCCGGGCAGAAAATGCGCTCAAAATTGCCGAATTGGAGAAAAAACAGCTCGAAAACAACCTCCGCTACAGCAAGCAATCGATGGGCGCCAGCCTCAAAGAATCGGAAATCCAGGCCCAAATGGAGGAAAAAAACCTCGCGGAACTCAACCATAAATTGAATATGGCCCACGTGGTGGCCGACCGGCCGGGGGTGCTCACCTGGGTCCAGGAACAAACCGGGATGGTCGTCAGCGAAGGGGAGGTCCTGGCCAAACTGGCTGACTTGCGCAGTTTCCGCGCTGTGGGCGCCGCTTCCGACGCCTATTCAGGCCGGCTTCTTGCCGGACAGCAGGTCATTCTGCGCCTGAACGACGACACGCTCCAAGGCGTGATCACCCAGATCCTGCCCTCTATCGAGGACGGGGTGATCCGCTTCAATATTCAACTGGATCAGCCCCAGCACCCAGCGCTCAGGCCCAATCAAAAAACCGATCTGTTCATCATCACCAACCGGGTGGAAACCTGCGTCCGCCTTCCCAACGGGCCCGTTTTTTCCGGGCGCAGAAACGCTTCGGTATTCGTCTTCGGGGCAGATGGAAAAGCCTACCGCAGAACGGTGGAAACGGGGGTTTCCAATTTCGATTATATCGAGATCAAACAAGGGATCCAGCCGGGAGAGCGGGTCATTCTCTCTGATCTGAGCCGGTTTGAACACCTTCAGCAAATCACCGTCAAATAACCTTTTCAACCTCCGGATCATGCGCATCCTTTCGATAACCGTTCTTTTCATCGTATTGCCGGGCTGGCTCGTTTCCCAATCCAACGCCCTCACCCTGGACGAAGCCATCCGCCTGGCCAAAGAACATTCGATTGCCGCCAAACGAGCTGCTACGCGCAAGGAAACCGCCTATTGGCAATGGCGGACGTTCCTGTCCGAGCTCAAGCCTCAATTGGCCCTCAACGGCAACCTGCCGGGGTTTACCCGCTCGTTCGTCGAGGTCGTTCAGCCCGATGGAACGATTGCGTTTAACCCTGTTTCTTTCAACAACTCCTCTCTCGAGCTTTACTTGAGCCAGCAAATCGCCAAAACAGGAGGGACGATCTTTTTACAGCATCAATGGCAGCGCTTTGACGATTTTGACCGCAACAACACCCTGTACAACGGCATCCCTTTCGCCATCGGTTACACCCAGCCGCTGTTCCGCTTTAATGCCTTGAAATGGGGCAAGCAAATTGAACCGTTGCGTTATGAGGAAAGCCGGCAGCAGTTCATCGCCGCTATGGAGGAAACCTCCCTGAATGTGTCCAACTATTTCTTCGATCTGCTGCTCGCCCAGATCAACCGGCAAATCGCGCAGACCAACCTCGCCAACAACGATACCCTTTTCCAGATCGCTCAGGAACGCCTGGCCCTGGGAAAAATTTCCCAAAACGACCTTCTTCAGCTCCGCCTCAGCGTCCTGAACGCCCGAAAAGACTTGTCTTCCGCCCAACAGCAGGAGGAAGCCGCTCTCCTGCAACTCAACGCCTTTCTGGGCATACAGGAGGAAACGGCTTTTCAGCTAAGCGCCCCAGCGAACATCCAAACCCTGACCGTCAGCCCCGGCCAAGCCTTGCAACAAGCCTTCGCCAACCGCCCCGACGCCATTGCCTTTGGCAGAAGGATACTGGAAGCGTCGCAGGAGTTGGACCGGGCCAAAAAGGAAAATGGCTTCAACGCCTCTTTAAGTCTGGCTTTTGGCTTGTCCAACCGGGGAAGCCGCCCCTCCGACGTATACCGGAAGCCCCAGGACCGCGAGTTTGCCGAAATCCAGTTTGCCCTGCCGATCATGGACTGGGGAAGGTCCAAATCCCGGACCGAAACGGCCAAAGCCAACCTGACCCTTGCTCAGCAAACCGCAGATCAGGACAAGATCACCTTCCGCCAGGAGATCATCACCCAAATCGCCCTTTTTGAAATGCTCCAGCAGCAGGTGCAGCTCAGCAAAGAAGCCGATCAGATTGCCTCCCAGCGCTATCAGATCGCCCAGGACCGCTTCCTGCTGAGCGACCTCAGCGTGACCGACCTCAGTATTGCCCTTCAGGAAAAAGATGGGGCCAAAAGAGACTTTATTCTGGCACTCCGGGATTACTGGCAGGCCTATTATTCCCTGCGCTGGCTTACCCTTTACGATTTTGAGAAAAACGAAAAAATATCCTATTGATCTTCAACACAAACCAGGAATTATGATCAAATTAACCGCTATCGAAAAAGTGTACCGAACCAGCACCATTGAAACCCTGGCGCTTGACAACATCAACCTGGAGATTCCCAAGGGAGAATTTGTATCCATCATGGGGCCATCCGGGTGCGGCAAAAGTACCTTGCTCAACGTCATGGGGTTGCTGGACAATCCCTCCAAAGGGGCCGTCGAAATCGACGGAATGGAAATCTCCAGGTATTCCGACAAGAAGCTGGCCCGGCTGCGAAACCAAAAGATCGGTTTCATCTTCCAGAGCTTCCACCTGATCAACGACCTGTCTGTGCTGGACAACGTGGAGATCCCACTGCTTTACCGGACGTCTACCGGGAGAAGCCGCCGCGAACTCGCCAAAGAAGCCCTGGAGAAGGTAGGGCTGAGCAACCGGATGAAGCATTTCCCTTCCCAGCTTTCGGGAGGCCAAAAGCAGCGGGTCGCGATCGCCCGGGCGATCGTTGGGAAACCAGAAATCATTCTCGCCGACGAACCTACCGGCAACCTCGACAGCGTTATGGGGGCCGAGATTCTGAACATCCTGCTCCAACTCAATCAGGAAGGCGCTACCATCGCCATGGTTACCCACGACGAGCAAATGGCCCGAAAGACCAATCGGCTGATCCGGCTTTTCGACGGCAGGCAGGTGAGCTGATCTTCCTTTTTTGCAAAAAAATGTATACGCCATGTTGAAAAACTATATAAAGATCGCCTGGAAGGTTCTTCTGCGGCGCCCGTTCTACACCTTTATCACCTTGTTCGGGATCACGTTTACACTAACCATCCTGATGGTGATCGCCTCCTTTGTCGACCACCTCATCGGCAACCATTATCCCGAGGTATACCGCGACCGCTCGGTGTACATTTCGCGGGTCAAGCAGCAGGATTCCCTCCGGCAGTCCACCCGGATAAGCCCCCTGACGTTCCAGTTTCTAAATCAATATGCGGCCAGCCTGAAAAGCGCGGATAAAGTGGGCATTGTCAATATGTTTAATCAGGCCAATGCCTATTCCAACGGGCAGCGCATCAAACTAGGAGTCAAATATGCCAACCCGGAGTTTTGGGAAGTTGCCCGGTTTGACTTCCTGGAGGGCAAACCTTTTAACGAAGCGCATATCCGAAACCGCGACAATGTCGTGGTCATCTCCGACAAGCTCCGGGGACAGTACTTCGGGGGAAACGGTCCGGCGACAGGAAAAACGATTGAAATCGATAACGAACGATTCCGGGTTATAGGCGTCGTTAAGGGCGTGCCATCCACGCGGCCGATGACCAGTGGAGACGCTTATTTCCCTTACACCGTTTCAAAAAGCAACTACGAAAAGCAAGGCTATATAGGCAGCTTTGTCGTTCTGGCCACCGCCAAAACGCGTGCCGGGCGGAAAGCGATCGAGGAAGAATACGCCGAAATCATCCGCCGCATTCCCAAACCGCTGGAGGACGATGGGATGCGGGTGTATCACATGGAGTCCGAAGCCCTGCCTTACCTGGAAAGCTGGCTGAGCAATTTCGTTGAAGAAGACGGAGTTCCCAAGTTCTATTCTGCCCTGTTTCTCCTCGCCCTGGTTATCCTTCTTTTGCCCACGATCAACCTGGTGAATCTGAATATCAGCCGGATTGTGGAGCGGTCGTCGGAGATCAGCATCCGGAAAGCTTTCGGAGCGCCGTCTTCGACGATATTATGGCAATTTGTGGTGGAAAATATGTTTATCGCCCTCGTTGGAGGCGTTATCGCACTGGCATTTACCCTTGTGGTGCTGACGATGATCAATCAAAGCGGGTGGATACCCAATGCCGTGCTCGTCATTAATTTCCCTGTTTTCCTCGTCAGTATCTTGCTGTGCCTGCTTTTCGGGTTTATCTCCGGGGTGTACCCCGCTTGGCGCATGTCCCGGATGCCCGTTGCCGACGCATTGAGGGCAGGGTAGACGGCAGACGGGGGACGGCAGAAGGAATTAAAACAACCCCATTTGCGCATAAACACTTGCATATCAATTTAAAAAATTTCACTGGGCTGACTATTTTACTAAATCCAAATAGCCATTTCAGGGATAATCAAATAACTTCAATCATGACGAAACATCTCTTAAAACTGATCTGGAATAAGAAACGGCGCCATGGGTTGGTCATCGCCGAGATTCTGGTTTCCTTTTTGGTGTTGTTTGGGTTGTTCAGCCTGGTGCTGTACAACGGGCAGAATTACCGGCAGCCGCTGGGGTTCCGGTACCAAAACACCTGGGCGCTGAACCTGAACTCCGGCAGCGACACGGCCGCCCTCATAGGGAAGGTCAACCAAATCGTAGGCAAAATCCGGTCCTATCCGGAGGTCATGGCGGCTTCCCTGACGGAAAGCAACACTCCTTTTTCGATGAACACCTCCAACCGGACTATGGAATACGAGGGCGTAGAGATTGTTTCGGATGTGTTTTTTACCGATTTCGACTACCCCAAGGTCCTCGACATCAATATCCTGCAAGGCCGGTGGTTCCAGAAATCCGATCTGACGTCAACGTACCGGCCGGTGGTTCTCAACCAGGAAGCGGCCCTGCGGTTGTTTGGCGCGGAAAATCCGTTGGGAAAGGTATTGGGTAGCGGGGAAAATCCCAACCGGGTCGTGGGCGTCATCGGCAATTTCAAATCCCGGGGCGAATACACCCCTCTGGAACCTGCCGCGTTCGAACTGGGCAATCCGCAGGAACACCGGTTTTCGGCCTGCTTGATCCAGGTCAAACCGGGAGTGACCGCCGAATTTGAAGCCCGGATGATGAAAGACCTGGGGGCCATGGCCAAAGGATGGAACCTGGAACTAAGCTATCTGGCCAACCAACGCAAAAGCAAAAACCAGATCGCTACCGTACCCGCCCTGATTTTCGCCGTCATCTGCGGTTTTTTGCTGCTCAACGTGGCCCTGGGGTTATTCGGCGTACTCAACCTGAATATCAACAAACGGCGCGACGAGATCGGTCTGCGCCGGGCCCTCGGCGCCTCCGCAACCGGCATCACCCGGCAGTTTGTGGCAGAGATGTGGCTCCTTACCGCCATCGGTGTAGCGATCGGGTTGATTTTTGCCGTACAGTTTCCGATCCTGCATATCTTTGATCTGCCGACCAGCGTATATACCGCAGCGCTCTTCCTGGCGCTTGCCAGCATCTACGCCCTCGTGACGGTGTGCGCGCTTTACCCAAGCAGCCAGGCGGCCAAAATTCAGCCGGCGACGGCATTGCACGAGGAATAACAGGACGGGGGACAGGAGGCGCCATACCGGGCAACCGAAGGATATCCTGCTTAACCAGGCAAAAATATAGGACGAAACCGCGATCACGCAACCTATGATATTAATCATCGACGACGATCAGGCCGTTCAGGCTTCGCTGGCCCTTCTGCTCAGGGAAGCGGGGTTTGTCCCCCGTTCGGCTGCCAGCCCCGGGGAAGCGGAGCGCATCCTGGCCGGGGAGAAGGCGGATTTGATCCTGCTGGACATGAACTTCTCCCTGGAAACCAGCGGCGAGGAAGGATTGGCTGCGTTGAGCAGATTTCGGGAAACGTATCCCTCCATACCGGTCATCCTGTTCACCGGATGGGGGACGATCCACCTCGCGGTGGAAGGGATGAAACGCGGCGCCAGGGATTTCATCACCAAACCCTGGAACAACGACTACCTGCTGCAGTCGGTCCGAACAGCGCTCCAACTCGGAGAAACAGCGCCCAGCCGACCCTCCGGCAGGCGCGACCTGGATCAATTATTCCAGTTTGGCCATATCGTCGGCGAGCATCCAAGCCTTCTGGACCTGCTCTATACCGTGAGTAAAGTCGCTCCCACCGATGCGCCGGTGCTGATCACCGGGGAAAGCGGCACGGGCAAGGAATTGATCGCCGAGGCGATCCACCTCAACAGCAGGCGCAACAAAAACCCCTTTGTTAAGGTCAATCTAGGCGGCATTTCCGCTTCGTTGTTTGAAAGCGAAATGTTCGGGCACCTCCGAGGCGCCTTCACCGATGCCCGGTCCGACCGGATCGGCCGCTTTGAATTGGCGCACAAAGGCACCATTTTTCTGGACGAAATCGGGGATCTCGACCTGTCCAGCCAGGTCAAACTCCTGAGGGTATTACAAGACCGCACCTTTGAACCCCTGGGCAGCAGCCGCAGCAAAACGGTGGACGTCCGCGTGGTTTGCGCTACCAACCGGGATTTGGAAGACATGGTAGCCCAGGGGCAGTTCCGGGAAGACCTTTTTTACCGGATCAACCTCATCACCCTCCGCCTTCCTGCTCTTAGGGAAAGGCCCAATGATATCCCTGCCCTGGTGGACTTCTTTGTGGGAAACCTGAAGACGATCTACCAGCGCCCTGCGC
Organism: Haliscomenobacter sp.; assembly: GCA_016707205.1. Classification (GTDB taxonomy): domain Bacteria; phylum Bacteroidota; class Bacteroidia; order Chitinophagales; family Saprospiraceae; genus JADJPL01. The sequence goes on from JADJHZ010000005.1 coordinate 239,100, forward strand.
TACGGGTCAGCGAACAAGCGCTGGCCTGGCTCCAAGGCCTTTCCCTGCCCGGCAATATCCGCCAGCTCAAAAATCTCGCGGAGCGAACGGTGCTGCTGTCCAGCCACGACCTGCTGGAGATTGCCGATTTCAAAAAGCACCTCTCGCCGGCGGCCGGCGGAGCATCCTCCCGGTCCTTGCCCGAAGTAGGGACCATGACGCTGGAAGAAATGGAAATGGAGATGATCCGCAAAGCCCTGGCCTACCACCAGAACAAATTTTCCGAAGCAGCCAGAGCCCTGGGCATCACCCGGTTTGCCCTGTACCGCAGGCTGGAAAAGTACGGCATTGCATTTGACCCCAAAAGCTGACCCCCGCTATGACCCTCCGCCTGAAATATATCTTCTTTGTCGTTTTCCTGCACCTCGTCATCCTGCTGCTGACCTTCAAACTGCTAAGCGAGAACAAGGTCTTGTTTATTGCCTCGGAGGCGTTCCTCCTGGCATCCCTGTATTTTTCCTTCCGGCTGTACCGAAGCTTTATCGAGCCCTTGCGCGTTTTGCTGGCCGGGGTGGAGGCTATCCGATCGCAGGATTTTACTGTTAAGTTCCGGAAAGTTGGTCAAAAAGAGCTGGACCAGCTGATTCAGGTGTACAACGACATGATCGATCATCTCCGGAAGGAGCGCACCCAACTGGCAGAGCAGCATTTTTTCCTGGAAAAGCTCCTCCATGCGCTGCCTGTCGCTGTGATTCTGATGGATTATGACGAGCGGATTTCGGATCTGAACCCGCAGGCTGGCGCCTTGTTCGGCGTCGGGAACCGGCCGGTTCGCGGCCTCCGCATCCGGGAACTCCCCCATCCGTTAGCCCCGCTGCTCGACGGGATCCCGGAGGGAGGGGCTCAGGCTATTCAGGTCAATGGGGTGGAACGGTATAAGGCGCAACGGTCTTTTTTCATGGACCGGGGCTTCAAACGGCATTTTATGCTGGTGGAAGAGTTAACGGCAGAAATGCTGGAGACGGAGAAAAGATCGTACGGAAAAGTGATCCGGATGATGGCTCACGAAGTCAATAACTCCATTGGTCCGGTGAATTCCATCCTGGACTCCACGGCCAGGCATCTTGAAACGCTCGCGATGGAGGAGGACCGATTTGTGGAGGCGCTGGAAATCGCCATGGCCCGAAATGAGCGTCTGAACCAGTTCATGCGGCGCTTTGCCGATGTGGTCCGGCTGCCGGCGCCCCTGTATGAAAACAAGAACGCAGGGGAATTGATCGGCGGTTTAAGCGCCATGTTCTCCCTTATGGCTCGAGAGAAAGGCGTAACCCTCAGCGTCCAGATAGAAGAAGCAGAAATCGTAAAAAAACTCGACCCCTCCCAGGTAGAGCAAGCGGTCCTGAACATCTTGAAAAACGCGCTGGATGCCTGCCAGGCAGGGGATCAGATCCGGATGGAAGTATCTGCCAGGCATTTAAAAGTCTGCAACAACGGGACGCCAATACCGGAAAGCGTGGTGCAGTACCTGTTCACCCCGTTTTTTAGCACCAAGCCCGACGGTCAGGGAATCGGACTGACCCTCACCCGGGAAATCCTCCTGCAGCACGGATGGAAGTTCGCTTTGGAAACCCAAAGCGACGGTTGGACGGAGTTCCGCATTTGGTGGTAACCTCCTTTATACCCATCCATGCCAAACCCTTACCCACCCTTTTGTCCGAATATGAAGAAGGGTTTGTAACTATTTAGCCTTGGTCCGGGAACGCATTTTCTCCCTTCGTTTTCCCCTTACCCTAAAGGGAGCGAAGGGAGAAAACGACGGGTTCCCTTTAGGGTAAGGGGCTAATCCAGGCATTTTCGACCGGAACGCCAAATAGTTACGCAGGGTTTACCTCCGCAGCGCATACGACGAAAGATCTGGAATGGGCTGCCCGGGCATTTTTCGGGGCGCTGGATGACGTTTTTTTTGTAGATTAGCACACTTGTACATGGAAGACCGCCGGAATATTCAGTTGCGTTTGTTGTCGTTTGTCGTGATCGCCTATATGCTGATGGCGTTCACGTGGTGGTCTGTTTTACTGTTTACCAAGAACAGGGATGCCTTTTACGCTAAAAGGGATCTGATCAGGATCGGCTTGATCGCCCAGGGGGTAGTCCGGACGGACGAAGCGTTCTTTGAAACCGAAATCTACCAAACCCTGCAGCGCCAATACCGGAATCAGGAATGGATGATCCTCGGGGAAGCGTCCGTTTTTGTCCTGAGCCTTGTCATGGGCATCTGGTTTATCAACCGGGGGTACCATAAGGAGCTTGTCGCCGGCCAAACGCGGCGGAATTTCCTGTTGTCGATCACGCACGAACTCAAATCCCCGCTGGCCTCCATCCGTCTGGTGCTGGAAACGGTTCTCAAACGCGATTTGGACCGTCCTCAATTGGAAAAACTGGGCAACAACGCCCTGAAAGAAACGGACCGCCTGACGCATCTGGTCGACGACCTGCTGTTGTCTGCCAAACTCGAAACCGCCTACCAGCCTTACCGGGAGAAGGTCAATTTGCCGGAATTGCTGCTGGATACCATCCATAAGCTTCAGGACAAATACCCCCACGCCGTATTTCAATACGCCATCCAGGGGGAGATCCCTGCCTGGTACGGGGATAAACTGGGGTTTACCTCTATTGTGCTTAATCTGCTTGAAAACAGCGTCAAGTACTCCTCCGAAAAGCCTGCCATTGCGGTCCGGCTAGCCTTCCAGGAACGCCCTGCAGGGTTCAACCTGGCAGTAGCGGATGAGGGGGCAGGCATTCCCGACCGGGAAAAAAGGAAAGTATTTCAAAAATTCTACCGCATCGGCCACGAAAATACCCGCAAAACCAAAGGCACCGGGTTGGGGCTTTACATTGTCGATCAGATCGTCAGGGCTCATAACGGGCGTATTAAGGTGGAGGACAACCACCCCAGGGGCACGGTATTTTCCTTGTTTCTCCCGGAATCCTGACCCGCCGCAGCCGTTACCCGCTTTTCGCCCAGACGGCTCGGCCAAACCGGAGGGTGAAATTCCGCTAAAGAAACCGTATTTTAGCCTGGAAAAGAAAATGAATGCGTTATGCGGATTTTGCTCGTCGAAGATGAAGAGAACATACGCGAGGTGATTACCCTCAACCTGGAGTTGGAGAACTACGAGGTCATCCCTGCCGCTACGGGCAGAGAGGCGATCCGTCTGTTCAACGAACAGCATTTCGACCTGCTCATTCTGGACGTCATGCTGCCGGAGATGGACGGGTTTCAGGTTTGCGAGCAGATCCGGCTTACGAATATGGACGTGCCGGTGATCTTCCTAACGGCAAAAGATACAGCAGCCGACCGGATTGCCGGGTTGAAACGGGGCGCCGACGACTACCTGACCAAGCCCTTTGTCCTGGAGGAATTATTGCTCCGGGTGCAGAATCTGATCCGAAGAAGCAGCAAAGCGCCGGCCAACACCCCGGAGCTATTTGAATTCGGGGGGAACCGGATCAATTTTATCACGTACGAAGCAGAAGGCGTATTGGGTAAATTTTTGCTGACTAAAAAAGAAGCCATGTTACTCAAGCTACTGACCGACCGCAGGGGCGAGGTCGTATCCAGGCAGCAGATCCTCCAATCGGTTTGGGGATACGATGTGTTTCCCAGCACCCGCACCATCGACAATTTCATCCTGAAGTTCAGGCGCCATTTCGAGCAGGACTCCCGCAACCCGGTGTATTTTCACTCGATCCGAGGCGTGGGATACAAATTTGCAGGATAGGGCAGGAAACAAAAAAGCGGACCTCCTGCCGGAGGCCCACTCAAACATCCTTTAACCATTACTCTTTACAGACGACGTTGATGGAGTTTGAGAAATGCGCAACCCACTTCGCGTCATGTATATCCTATTCGGATTTTTTCTTCCGGCGGGTCTTGAAGATTTCTACCAGTTCTTTTTCCTTCAGGAAGCCAAATTCCTGGAAAGCGGAAGAAACAAACCGCTTGATGTCCTGATAATCTTTCCCTCTTTTGTCGGTATAATAAACCAGCAGGCGCTGAAGATAGGCCATCGAGAGTTCTTTCAGATGCTGATTGAACTGCTGGTTGACAAAAATACCCATATAGACGGGGAAAAGTTTGCAAATTTCAAAGTAATCCGGGTAGGCATTCTCCTCCAGATGGAGGATAAATTGCTCAAAATAGTGGCCGATGGTCAGGCGCAGGCACTCATTGATAGAAGAAAGCCCTTCGTGCTGGTTATAAAAGACTTTAACGGCTTCCTGCACTTCCGGTTGGATATAGCCGTATTGGTGGATCGCGTCGGTGAGTTGATAATAGTCGCTCAGTTCATCCGGATAAGATTTGTCCGCTAGTTCCGACATGCGGTTGTCCTGAGTGGGGCCTAACTCCATCGGGTCGGGAAGATGATGAAGCTCCAGTAGGAATTCCAGGAAAACCGCTGTAAAGTTGGGCATGGAAGACCTGACCTTTTGAAAAACGGCAGCGAGGGATTGGCGCTCCTCGCCTCCTTTTTCAAAATACATGGCATAGATCATCATGATCTGGAGATGCTCCTTAGTGCCCTGAAATTCCGCGTTTTCTACAAAAGAAGCGACAGGGGTAACGAGGCTGGCATTATCTGCTTTAATTTTTGCGCGATAAAGCAAAAAGTGTTTCAGGGAAGAAAAAAACACCGGAAGCTCTGCGGCGGTTTCCGGGAATTCCGCCGTTTGGAAATTGTCGTTGCGAAACTGGTTGTTGTACCGCTGGTATCCATTCATCCTGTCCGGAAGACGGCGGAATTTTTCCAGCACCTGGCTTTGGAGAAAATACCGGATGCGTTTGTTGGGGATGCTGTTGATGAGGTTGGTAATCCAGATATCGCTGCTCAGGGCGAAGCCGATCTGGATCGATTGCCCGATGCGTTGCTTCAGGATCTCAAAGTTGGTCGAGTTGCAGATCGCCATCAACACCTCTTTGAAGTGTTCCTGGGAGCGAAGGTAGTGGTACTGGTCGTTGAGCTCTCCGCGCAGAACAGCATAGCCGAGGATTTTGGGAAGGAACAACCCTTCGAAGGCAGGGTCGAGCAGGACGAGTTCAAACGGGATGATTTGAAGCGGGTTCTCCGCGGCTACGCGGTTGTACAGAAGGCCGATTTGCGGTTCGAATGCTTCTTTGAGCCGGTTATAGTCTTCTTCTTCTTCCGATTCAAGGTATTTCGCAAGATCCTCTGACTCCTGGATTTCCCCGGCGAGCGCCTCAAGTTCTTCCAGATATCCCTGCTCGAGTTCGTACATGGTTTGCCATTTTAAAGGCGAACCTGATAGTACGTTTTCGGGTACTACCAGGTTCCGCAATATGATCTTAAATTGAAAGTGTAGCCTTAATCGCGTAAAAGTAGGAAATCGGAAAAAGAAATCCAATCAACGCCATAGGAAATGTACCGGAAATTGTATCCGGACCGACGCTTGCCGATTACTCCTCCGATTCGGAACTTCCTTCCTGGGCTTCTTCCGCAGCTGCTTCTTGCTCGCCGGCTGCTTCCGCTACCGGAACCTCCTTAGATTCTTCAACGACGGGGACGGGGGCCTCCTCAACGACAGGAGCTATAGCTGCGGCCTCTTCAACAACCGGAGCGACCGCTGCTGCTTCTTCAACAACCGGAGCAGCAGGAGCAACAGGGGCGGCGATCTTCACCGGCGCCGTTCCGTTAACGGCAGCGAAGAAGTCGGCTTTTTCCTGCGCCGTCTGCAGCGCACGCGCTGCGATCCGGGCTTCTTTGGTATCGATCCAATCCTTGTGCTTGACTTCTGCCTCTTCTATCGTCATCGCTCCTTTCTGCACGCCGCGCATGAGGTGCTTTTTGTAGAAAACGCCTTTGAAACGCAGGATGGCCCGGGCCGTATCGGTCGGTTGAGCGCCTTTGGTAATCCAATCATAGGCTTTTTCCCGGTCGATATCGATGGTTGCCGGTTTGGTCATCGGGTTGTACGTCCCCAAACGGTCAATATAGCGGCCATCGCGGGGAGCGCGGGAATCCGCTACAACAATCTGATAGAAAGGCGCCTTTTTACGGCCCATTCGCTGCAATCTGATTTTTACAGCCATGTCATGTTAAAATTTATGCGGTTTAACCATACCCGCTTCCTTTGCCAAACAAACAGCGGGTTTTTAACGGGCAGCAAAGATAGGTTGTTTTGCGAAATAATAAAAGGGAATACGAAAAAATCCTTGCCTCCCCGGAGCGGCCTTACTTACCGGTGCGGACGCTGGATGATTTCCGTCGATTCCGAGCGCCAGATAATTGGTACGCCCATTTTATTCAGTACGAAAAGCGCCAGGATGACCAATAGCAAAATAACCACCACGCGTTGAGCAGACCGGGGGCGACCGGACGAAGAAGGAGGTGAATGTTGGGCCATGTGTTTTTCGCTTTAAAAATCAAACCGGAACCTCAGGTTGATCCGCCTTGATGTCAGGTAATTGGGAATGGCATACTGCTGTTCAAATACCGTTTTGATCCAGGTATTGCCTGCCTGGTTTTGGACCTGCATCAGGTTAAAGACCTCCAGGCTCGTCCATGCGCTGCGGGTAAACCGAAACAAATGGTGGGGATGTTTGGATGCGGATAGTTTGCGATCCCACAGCAATAAGGAAAAGCCAATGTCTACCCGGTGATACGGGTCAAACCGGTACGTATTCCGGAAAACGGTATTATTTCCGCGAAGCCCAAAGGGAAGCCCGGTGCCCATTGTAAAATTCAGGTGCATTTTAAAGTTTTCATTCCGGGGCAGGTAATCCTGAAAAAATACCGAAAGCGTCATCGCTTGATCGGTTGGCCGGGGACGTAATCCACCTCCGTAGCCTCTGTCTGACCGATTTCCCTTTGCAGGTGCTGAATGCCATTCAGGCGCTCCCGGGCCTGGAGAAACGACAAATTGATCCAGGATTCCGCGCCGGGAACAAATTCTCCGTTCAGGCGCATATCCAGGCCAGCCAGGTATCCCGAAGCGTCGTTTTCCCCGGAATACCGGATACGGACGTTCTCGATTTCATACGACACCAGGTCCCACAAGCTTTTATAATACACCTCGGAAATGAACCGGAACTTCTTGGGGTTGAACTTTCCCAAATTGAAATCATACGTGATCCCTCCGACGAGATGAGCGGACTTCTGAGCCGACAACTGCGTATTCACGCTGCCGTCCGGACGGCGCATCTCGCGGTAGAAGGGGGGCTGAATGTACAACCCGCCCGCCAGACGAAAGGAAATATCCTTGTTCCCCTTTAGCGGCTTATACAACAACTGGGCCCTGGGCGCTATGAAGAATTCTTCATTCAAACCCCAATAACTGGCCCGCAGGCCTACCGACAGGCGCCATTCGTGCCGGGCGTCGTCGCGGTAGGTATAGGTATTCTGCAGGTAGGCGCTCATTCGGGAAGAAAGGAGGGTGTTGCGGGTTTTGAGCACGCTGTATAGCAGGAGTTGGTCCGGGTTGTTGGGCAGGGAATACCCGGCGGAATCCAGGCGTTCCCATTCATTGATGCGGTCTTCGATGGATTCCCGCTGGTATTTCACGCTCCATTGAAGAAAATGGCTGGCGGTGGCCTCACTTACTTTGGGGCTCGTCTGGATCTCCCAGCCGCCTTTATGCTCCAGGTTCCAGGTCCGGAGATCGAGGTAATTCCGAACATATTGTTGCTGGGTGCCTACCCCCAGTTCGGCCACTACCTCGCCGAATTCCCCGCTGCCGAGGCTGCTTTCAATCTGCCGGAGGCTGTAATCGCCGTTGATATCGAAGCGCTCGTTTTCATCCGACCGGAAGTCGGAAGCCAGGAATTTGAGAAAGAACGGGTTTCTTTTTTTGTCCGGAAGGTAGGTCAGGGAAAGGCCGCCCATGCCGGTAGTGAAATCATCGACTTCCTGCCCTTCAAAGACCGTGTACAACTGCAGCGCAAAGTTGATCAGTCCAAAGGCCGTGCTTCGGGTGGAGGGGCTAAACCGATACTGCGACTGGTTCAGATTGCCCATAAGGCCGATTTGCAGGTCATGGCTGATATCATAGGTAAGGTATGCCTGGAGGTCGGTAAAATTAGGGGTGTATTCGCCTTGCACATCCAGGGTCCCCAGCAGGTACCGGGTGGTTTTGTACCGGGCGCCGACCAGGTATCGGAACTTGCGAAAGGAATCTTTTCCAACCGGCAAACTCCCTTCGACATGCGCCGAACCGCCCAGCAAGCTGAACCCAACAGAAGCCTTGAGGCTGTCGGGGAGTTTGTACTTGATGTCCAGCACAGACGACAGCTTATCCCCGTAACGCGCTTCGAAGCCGCCGGAAGAAAAGGACAGATCCCGGATCAGATCGACGTTGGGAAAACTCAATCCCTCCTGCTGCCCTGCACGGATCAGCTGGGGGCGGTAGATCTCAAAATCATTGACATATACCAGATTCTCATCGTAATTCCCGCCCCGAACGTTGTATTGCGAGCTCAATTCACCTCCGGTGCCCGTGCTTGCGCCCAGGGCAATATGGGGGAGCAGGCTTTCCAGGTTCCCGGTGGTGGTAGGGAGCAGTTTTAATTGCTCTACGCCTTCCCGCACCATGCCAGCCCCTTCCATCCGGCTTTCCGTCACGATGATCTCCAGATCGGAATCGGAGGGCGCCATCTGAACGTCGATTTGTATTCGGGACCGATCGGGCAGCGCCTTAACCGTAACCGGGGATTCCTTAAACCCGATGCGCGTAAACACCAGGACGAAATCTTTCCCGGCAGGAACCGACAAGCTGTACCGGCCGTTTACTGCCGATTCGGTAGCGATGTTGGTACCTTGTACGTAGATCGTGGCGTAATCCACCGGGTTGCCGGTATTGGCATCGGTCACCAATCCGCTGACGGAGGCTTTTTTATCCTCCTGGGCATGCAGGACGGCGCCGATCAGGCAGGCAAAGAACAAAAGGAGAACGCGTGTTGGATTCATGGGACTCAACGAGGTTGAAAAAAATTAAAACCGAAGCGCTTCGGTTCCTATGGATTTTAGTTGCCGGACGGCTTCCCGGGGGTTTGAGGCCCTGAAAACGCTGCTTCCTGCAACCAGCACGTTGGCGCCTGCTTGCAGGAGCACTTCTGCGTTGTGTAACCCCACCCCCCCGTCGATTTCGATCAGCGTGGGGGTCTGATACGCCAGAATCAGTTCTTTTAAGCGGCGCACCCGGGGGATCGTCGGGGGATGAACTTTTGCCCCCCAAAGCCGGGGTTCACCGACATCATGCACACCAGATCGGTCAGCTCCAGGATATCCTGCAGAACTTCGACCGGAGTGTGCGGGTTCAGCGCCACGCCGGCTTGAGCGCCGGAGGCTTTGATCTGTTGCAGGGTGCGGTGGAGGTGCGGGCAAGCTTCGTAATGCACCGTAATCACATCGGCTCCGGAAGCCCGGAACGCTTCGATGTACCGCTCCGGTTCCAGGATCATGAGGTGGACGTCGAGCGGTTTTCGGCAGAGCTTCCGGGCGGCTTCAACAACCAGCATACCAAAAGTGATATTGGGCACGAAACGCCCATCCATGACATCCAAATGGAGCCAGTCTGCATCGCTTTCGTTCACCATTTCAATTTCTTCTGCCAGACGGGTAAAATCGGCAGCCAGCAAGGAAGGAGCAACTAGGTGGTTAGGCAGTGCCATGGCAAGTGATTCGTTTTCCCTTGCAGGGAGGTGTTCCGGAAGGAGCGGTCGCGCAAAAAAATGGATTCATAAGATAGTCATAATGAACCGGTCGCGCAAAAACTTTCCGGATCGTTAACTAAAAAAGGCTGCATCTTTTCGCAAAATGCGTTACATTTACAGCGCTTGAGATGGCCAAAAATAAAAAAAACCGGCTAGGTTCCCTAACCGGCTTTCCAAAAAGAGCTTTGAGAGGCTATCTACATACCACGGGATGCCTCTTTTGGCGTCCCTAAAAAAATTTCATGAGATTACAATCTGCTTTCTTGCTCGTGGGATTACATCGTGCTTGCGAGTCGTTGTTCATGTAGTTTGTTAGTAGTAAATCGTCTTATCGTCTTCGTCAATTCCTTTTGACATTACAAAAGTGTAGCTTTTCCGCCCCCTTATATAGTACATTTTTATCGATTACTGGATTCAATATTGTTGTCATTTTAAATACAACTATTTGTTTTTCAATTTTTTAACTAATAAATTGAAGTTAAAATCTTTTATAAAACGATTTTTTTGTCCCGCAAATGCAACATATTTTTATTTCCAACAACTGATCACTTTGCCTTGTCCCGGGATCCGCGATCGCCTTCAAAGCCCTATAGAAAGGCTCTGGTATCCTTCGCAGCACCTGGTTTTCTCCATGTATAACGCGCCTCCCAGCCTTCGCCTCCGGCGAATCGTTCCCTGGCAACCTGCACAAAACCTATTGCAGCAAAGTATAGCTAAACTTTTACCCTGTTTTTTCTTTTTTGGCCATAACCCAACCCTGCATTTAGCCGTATATCGGCTCAGCCGATCCAAACGCCTTTTTTAATTCTCTTTTAGGTAGACTGATTGCAATGGATCAGCCCAGGTTTAAAATGGCTCTTTTCCCACCATGCCGGCCCATCGCAACCAGTCTGAATTTTTTTGGGGGGGGGACTTGACATTAATAAAAATTTAATACTACATTTGTGCAATCAAAATGTCCGCTCGCGAACATTTAGTCCAAAAAGAGCAAAAAGAGCTTTCCTACCGCCACGCTTGAGGATTTTCCAAGGCATTATACCTTTTTTTTGAACACCCCATTCAGCGGTTGCCCGAATGGTTTCCCTGAATATCAACTTCATTGAGCATGAGCCTGTACCGGACCATCCAGTCCGCCTGGATTCTTTTGTTCCTTTTTGCAGCCGGATGTCAACCTGCCGAAAAGAAAAACCCGGTTTCCCCGGAAGGCGAAACGCTGGTATCGGAAAGCGCCAGCCTGGCCTGCGCGCAGAAGGCCCTTGCCGTCAAAATGAACGCTTTATGGGACAGCGTAGCGGTTGCGCTCGGCCAAAATCTCCCAAAGGATATGCCGGCAGACGAGCGTAAGAACATGCTCGCCGTGCGGAACACGAGCCTGATCCAGATGTTTGAGGTATACCCCACGCTGGATGCCGGCATCCACAAGCTGGTGGAACAAGCCGGCGAGGAGGACGTAGCCATTGCGCTCCAGTTAAAAGAAATCCAAAACCGTATCCAGGACCACGAAGCCAGAGTAGCCGGATTCCTGGCCGGGATCAAAGACCAGAAAGAAGCGGCGGACTGGACCAGAAAGCTGACCGATGCAAAAGATGCCGCCTGCGAGTGATGCTTGAATTTAGACTAAGTAAATCCCAGCGTTTTAATAGTTTTTCAACATCCGTATTATAGTCAATTTCTCATTCCACCTTTTTCTAACAAATCGAATCCTATGAAAAACAGTTTTACGTATTCCCTGAAAGCCGCCTTTGTCTTTGCGCTGGCTTTCGTTGTGTTCTCCGGCTGCCAGCGGGACGACGATCCTACCGTCCGCCTCGATTCGCCGGAAGATTTCAGCAACGAAGTCGCTTTGAAGTGGAACACTACCCTGCTCAACCTGGAGCGGTTCACCCCGGGCTACCGCCCCCCGGTATCTGCGCGCAACATTGGCTACATCAACCTCGCCGCGTTTGAATCCATTCAGCCGGGAATGGAGGACAAGTACAATTCGTTCGACGGGTTTTTCCCAGGCCTGGATGTTCCTGAAACAGAAGAAGGGCTTACATACCACTGGCCGACCGTACTGAACGCTACTTATGCTCGTGCCTTGACGCATTTCTTCCCTACGGCGCCGGCATCTCAGTTATTTGAGGTGTTCCGATTGGAAAGCGATTTCAACGACGAGTTTCGAAATGAGATTTCCAATGAAATTTACGTGCGGTCTGTGGAGTACGGCCGCACGGTTGCCGATGCGGTTTATCATTGGTCAGCTACCGACAAAGCTGGACACGAAGCGTACCTCCGCAACAACGACCCCACCTATACCCCTCCGGCTGGGCCTGGGTTGTGGCAACCCACCTACCCCGACTTTACTCCTGCCCTCCTGCCCCGGTGGGGAACCGTGCGCACGTTTGCCGCCGATGCGACGGACATCGTGCCCAATCCGCTTCCTATGTCTACTTCTCCAGGAGCGCCCATTTACCAGCAGGCAGTGGAAACCCAGCGCCTCGTCAACCAGATCAAAGCAGGCGAAAAGTATGACGACCGCTGGATCGCCGATTTCTGGAGCGACGATTGCCCTATCCTGACCTTCACTCCGGCAGGCCGGTGGATTGCCGTAGCCAACCAGGCGGTAGAAAACAACCGCGCCAACCTGGCGCTTGCGGTGGAAACCTATGCCCGGGTCGGCATGGCTATTGCGGACGCCGGCATCCGCGCATGGCACGAGAAGTACCGCTTCAACGTAGAGCGGCCCATCGATTATATCCGCCGCGTCATGAACGACCCCAACTGGAATACGGTCATGTGCCCAGATGGTTCCGGACAATTTTTCACTCCCCCTTTCCCTGCTTATCCCTCCGGCCACGCCACCTTTGGGGGCGCCGCTGCTGAGGTACTGACCGCGCTGTATGGGAACCAGCCTTTTACGGACCGTTGCCATGAAGGGCGCACCGAATTCCTGGGCGAGCCCCGGAAATTCGCCAACTACTACGAAATGGCCGAGGAAAACGGCTACTCCCGTATTCCCATCGGCGTGCACTTCCGCATGGACTCCGAGGCTGGCGTCGGCCTGGGATACCGGGTGGGAAGGAAGATTAATGATCTGCCTTGGAGGAAATAGGCGTTAAGGCGTTTAGGCGTTAAGGCGTTAAGGCGAAAGGCGTAAGCCTTATGCCTCACGCCTTTCGCCTTTCGCCTAAAAAAAAGGCGCTGCAACCGAAACCGCAGCGCCTTCAACGCACTCATGAGATTATAAACGTCCTAACCTGGCTCGATGGCCAGCATACTTTCGGGGATCCTTCCTTTCGGGGAAGGAGCCTACATGTGAGGGATTACCGTTGTTCGTAGTTTCTTCAGGGGGAAGCCCGGTTAAGATGTACCTCACCGAGTGCATCCGATAGTGTTTCATTGTGATGACCTTACAAAGGTGCCACAAAAAATAAATCGGCATTAGTACATTTATCTTGTTTTCTGGAATGAAAAAAATTATCTATTTTTATTCAAAAATTTGATTTACAGAAATATAAGATTACCAATCTATTCTATTTTCCATGAAGGAGAGCAAACTTTTCAAATATATCGCGGCGCTCCCAGGCAAGGAGCAGGAAAAATTCAGGCAGTTTGTTTTTTCTCCCTACATCAACCAGCACCAAAAAACCCAGGAACTGTTAGATCATGCCCTAAGCCGGATATCGGCGGGGAAAGACCCCCTTGCTCCGGAGAAGCTCTTTGCCAAGCTTTTTCCGGGCGAGCTCTTTGAGGAGCAGAAGCTTCACAATCTCCTCTCGGGCCTGAAAAAACTCTTGCTGCGCTTCCTCGCCTGGGAAGAGCTGGAGAATAAACCATTCCAGGAGGAAGTTTTGGCCATCGAGGGGAGTCACCGGAGAAACCTTTTCGACCTGTTCTCCAACCGGACCAAACTGCTGAACAAAAAGCTGGAAGCTTACCCTTTCCGGGACGACCAGTACTACCAGACGCGCTACCAGTTGAATGTAATCACGGGATACCACGCCGGCACCTTCGGCGAGCGCGCCAAAACCAGGGATATTTTCCAGACGATGCTCGACCACCTCGACCGGTACTATCTGATCGAGAAGCTACGGCATGCGTGCCACCTAACGGCACATACCATCCTGTTTGCCGTCCACTACGACTTTTCCTTCCTGGACACTATCCTGTCCAAGCTGGCCGAGGCGCCGGAGCGGTATACCCAGGATCCGGATCTGGATACCTATTATACGATCCTCCTGAGTTTGCGGGAGGAGCAATCCGATGCCCATTACCTGCACCTGAAGGCGTTGCTCCGGGAGAAGTTCGATCGCTTATCCCCGGCAGCCAAAACCGACCTGTACGGATTTGCGAATAACTACTGTATTCGAAAGATCAACGCCGGGAACAGCGACTATCAGGTAGAGTTGTTTGATCTGTACAAACAAGGCCTTGACCGGGAACTTCTGGTCGTCAACGGCCATCTCTCGGAATGGGATTACAAAAACATTGCAACCCTGGGCTGCAGCCTTAAGGAATTTGAATGGACCGAACAATTCCTCGATGCGTTCCAGGAAAAGCTCCCTCCAAACCGCCGGGAAAACGCCTACAACTACAACCTGGCCAACTTGTACTACAATAAAAAAATGTACGACCGGGTGCTCTCCACCCTGTTCCGGGTTCAGTTTACCGATGTGAAGTACCATCTCAATACCACCTTTTTACTCTTGCGCACCTACTTTGCCAAAGGAGATACCGAAGCCCTCATGTCCCTCCTCGAAACCTTCCGCCTGTACATCCTGCGCAACCAGCAGATTCCTGCAACAGAGAAAAAAGGGTATACCAATTTCCTGGGCCTCACCCGAAAACTGGTCAACCTGAAACTTCAGGGGCCTGTTTATTCCAAAACCCCCATGACCGAGCAGTTGCAGGCCTTGCGAAAAAAGATCGAGGAAAAAGACAATGTCATTAACAAATACTGGCTCCTGGAGCAATGCAGGGAATAGGTGGAAGACGTTAGCTGTTGGACGTTGGACGTTAGAGCGTTTGAGTCAGACGGTGGCCAATATGCTCTAACGTCTAATGTCTAACCGCCTACCGTCTAAACTCCCGGTGTACCACTTGCCCGGGCTCCAGAATAGGTAAGCGCTTGAAGCGCAGGGCCAGCTGGACGGTAGCCAGCACGTCTTTTTCGCAATATAATGCGATGCGGGGCAGGTCGTTTTCTTCCCAATATACCCTTCCGACCTGGCTGCCGTCGATGTCCTCTTTAGGGGAAGGGAAATCCAAAAGCGCGGCCAGCAGTTTGAGGGAGGTATAACTTTTCCTGTCCCCAAATTTCCAATGCTCCATGGTGTCCAGGAGGAATTTGGTTTCCCATGGTTTTTTGCTGCTCAGGTCCAGCAAATTGGGAAAAGGGAGGCCATTCACAACCATGCGCCGGCAGATATAAGGCACGTCAAATTCCTTGATATTATGGCCGCAAAGATAGTGTTTGTTGGGGTCGAAGTAGGATTTGCGGAGCAGGTCGGAAAAATCGCGGAGGATGGCGCCTTCGTCGTCGCCGGCAAACGATTTGAGAACGACATGAACCTCCTCGTTTTCTTTTCCTTTGCGCAACACGCCGACGGAGATGCAGATGATTTTCCCGAATTCCGCAAAAATCCCGGCGCGGTCGCGATAGGCTGCGGCCCAGGCTTCCGGCCCGGGAATCGCATCGGCAGGCACAAAGGATTTGGCTTTGATCTGCCAGAGCTCCTGAAAGTGTTCCGGCATATCCTCATAATTCCGGTAAGCCGAAACCGTTTCGATGTCCAGAAAAAGCACCTGCGTTAGGTCTACCTGTTCCATATAGGAGATTGTTTTAGGTGAATGGCTATGGACAAAAAAAAATCGGGAAGGGACAATTTACCTCTTTTCGTTAACGTTTAAACGCCAAAATAGGTCAACCAAATTAAAAAAATCATGACAGTTACAACAACCAGCTCTGGGAGCAACCCTCAAAAAACGTTATTGATCGTAGGAGGCGTTATCATCGTGGCGCTTCTGGCCCTTAACGTATATCTCTGGGTAAACAAAAATAGCCAAGCCAAGCAGAACGACCAACTAAGCGAAAAATTGGACGAAACCGAAAAGGTACGCGCCGAACTGGAAAAAGAATACTATCAGGCCCTCACCGACCTCGAAGCCATGAAAGGCAGCAACGCCGAACTGAACGCCCTGATCGAGCAGAAAGAAGTAGACCTGACCAACCAGAAAAATCAGATCGAGGGCTTGCTGCGCAACAAAGGCGATCTGACCAAAGCCCGCCAGCAAATCACCAACCTCAATGCCAAAGTGGAGCAGTACCTGGCCGAAATCAACCAGCTTCGCCAGCAAAATGAGCAGCTCGCAACGGAGAACACCCAGCTTTCCGGCCAAAACCAGGAGCTGACCTCCACGCTCGAAACGGAACGCCAGTCCAACCAGCAGCTTTCCTCTACCCAAGCGCAACTCCAGAGCGAAAAAGAAGGAACTGGAAAAGACCAAGGAAAACTTGTCGCGCAAAGTCAATGCCGCTTCGGTGGTTAAGGTAAATGACCTGACCGTCACTGGTTTGGATGCCAAAAACAAGAAAACCCGCAAGTCAAAAAATGCCCTTGCCCTGAATATCTGCTTTAGCACGGTGGTGAACGAAGTGGCCGAGCCCGGCGTAGAACTCTTCCTTATCCGCCTGATCCTTCCTTCCGGCGAAACCATGGCTTTGGACGAACTCGGCTCCGGCGCGTTCGTGAACAATGCCAACGGCGAACAACTCCGCTATACCCGGGCCAAAGAAGCCGATTACCAGAACAACGTCGCCAAAGTCTGCGCCGACTGGAAACCTGGGCAAGCCTTTCCGGAAGGGCAATACAAACTGGAAGTGTATAATAAAGGTTATCTGGCCGGTACAACCTCTTTTTCGCTGAACTAATGATACGCCAGGCTCTACCGCGAGTCTTCCTTACCCAAAGCCCGAACCAGCATCCTGGTTCGGGCTTTATCACGGGCGGGGGGGGGTTTGGGTTTTTCCCCCCCCCCCCGGCCTTTTTTTTTTTTCGGCCCCCCCCCCCCCCCCCCCCCCCCCCCCGGGCCGGCCCGTTCCCCCCCCCCCCCGTCCCCCGGCCCTTCCCCCCCCCCCTCCCCCCCCCCCCCCCCCCCCCCTTTTTCCATGCGTCTATTATTATTTATCTGCCTGGTCCTGATCCACGGCATCGCCTTTGGCCAGGGCAGCGCAATCGTAACCTGGCACTCCCCAACCACCGTCCGCCTCGGCAAAGTCCAGGCCGGAGAACGGAAGCAAGCCGTGTTTGAGTTCTCCCATTCGGCGCCCAACCCAATGGTCATCGATAATGTCCGCACCACCTGCGGATGTACGGCGCCAGAATGGCCGGAAGAACCGCTGGCCCCGGGCATCCGGCGCCGCATCCGGGTGGTTTTCGAAGGAACCACGCGCGGACCGTTCCGAAGAATGATCAAAGTCTATTTCAGCGGGCAACGCCAGGCCGAGAAGCTTTACCTGGAAGGTTTCGTCGAATAATTTTGGGCTTGCCTCCGAAAAACAAGAATTTGCCCGGGCTAAGAACAGGCCCGATCAAATGCTTCGGAAATTGGAGTTCCGGATTATCTTTACGTCCGCAAAAAGAAAATGCTATGAATTTTTGGTTATTTATTTTGGGGTTGTACCTCCTGATGAGCATTGGTTTGTATCCGGTATTCAAAAAGGCCGGGCAAGCGCCCTGGAAGGCGCTGGTACCTGGTTTGAATTTCGCGGTTTGGTGCCAGCTCATTGGGCGCAAAGGGCTCCATGCCCTGTGGCTCTTGTTTCCTATCGTCAACATATTCATCTTCGCCGGCATGGCGATCGACCTGGCGCGGTCGTTTCTGAAGTTTGGCTTCGGGGAAAGCGTGCTGGCGGTCGTTGCCGCGCCGTTTTACTTTGGTTACCTTGGCCTGAATGCCAAAGACAAATACCATGGGCCGGTGCTCCAGAAAGAACGCCAGTTCAAAGAACAATACCTTCAGGCCCAAAAAGAGGGGAATACCCGTCTGTTGACCAAACTTAACCAGGAAAATCCGTACAAAAAAGGCGCTTTACGGGAGTGGGTAGAGGCGGTCATTTTCGCGGTGTTTGCCGCTGCTTTTATTCGCATGTTCCTGATCGAAGCCTACGTTATCCCGACCCCGTCTATGGAAGGCTCCCTGTTGGTCGGCGATTTCCTGTTTGTGAGCAAAGCCCATTACGGCATCCGCATGCCTCAAACAGTGGCCATGATCCCCCTGTTGCACAACCGCATCCCCATGTTTAACCGGGAGTCTTACCTCAAAAAACCCAGCCTGGATTACCAGCGGCTGAAGCCCCTGGAGCAAATCGATCACAACGACCCCGTGGTATTCAATTATCCCGAAGGCGACAGCGTGTACGTGTTCCCGGGCAGAACCTGGAGCATCTACGATTACCGCCGCGGCATCCCCGACCCCATGGTCAACGCGGCGATCCAGAGCGGGCAAAAACCGCTTACCACCCGGCCAATGGACAAAAAAGACCATTACATCAAGCGGTGTATCGGGCTCCCCGGCGATTCGTTAGAAGTCCGGGATCAAAAGGTATATATCAACGGCAAACGAACCCGCCAGCCCAAATACGTTCAGCATCACTATACGCTGACGAGCGCCGGCGGCCCCATCAATACCCGCAACTTCGTCAAGTGGGGAATTTCCGAAGACGATCTTCGGGAAAATGCCGGAGACCGGATGCTGCTGATCCTCGACGAGGGGCAAAAATCCAGGATTCAGCAAATGGACCCCGGGATCAAAATCGAATCCTTCCCTTATTCCCAGCTCTACTCCTCCCCTACCCACCTCTTCCCGCACGACCCCACCCACTTCGGAAACTGGAAACTGGACAATTACGGGCCGATCTACATCCCGAAAAAAGGCCAGACCGTTAAATTAACTCCTGAAACCATTGCACTCTACCGCCGCGTGATTCAGGTGTACGAAAAAAATACCCTGGAGGAACGCAACGGCGCATTCCTGATCAACGGGAAAGCAGCTGGCAGCTATACCTTCAAACAAAATTATTTCTGGATGATGGGCGACAACCGGCACAACTCCGAAGATTCCCGCTATTGGGGCTTCGTGCCGGAAGACCACATCGTTGGCAAGCCCCTGTTCATCTGGTTCTCCTCCCATAACGGAATCCGCTGGAACCGGATTTTTACCTCCGCCGACAAGAAATAGGGCGTAAGGCATAAGGTTTAAGGCGACAGGCTCAAGATGAGCCTGTCGCCTTAAACCTTATGCCTTCTTTGCATTGCGCCTCACTTCACTTCCGAATACAAGTTGCCGTGGCGGTATTCTTCCAGGACTTTGCGCACGGTCTGCGTCAGATTTTTGGGGAGTTTGTCGAGATCGAACCATTCGGCTTCGTTGAATTTATGCGTCTCCCGGGCCTGGAGGTTGCCTTCCCATCGGTACGCCTTAAAATACAGGACAATACGTTGCTCCCCTTTTTTTGCCTTATGCAAAACGTGAACCAGGCGGAGTTCTTTTTCCTGCAGGATGATCCCGGCTTCTTCATAGGCCTCCCGGATAAGGGATTGGCGCGCCGATTCAAAGGACTCCACCGTGCCTCCTACCAGGGTGTAATTCCCTCCATTCGGCTTGGTTTGCTTCAGCAAGAGGATTTGGCCTTTATAGTATAGGATGAGCCGTGCTTTTAGGGAAACGCCTCTTTCCATTGTTTTTGTGTTAATTTGTTCTTTGCCTGGCAGGCGCCTCGTTTCGAAGGCTTTACAAAGGTAAGACAATATGAGGTATACTTGACGCGAATAAAAAGTGCGAAAATTATTTTGAACAAATATTATTTTTGCGAAGAAAACGTATCCTGCCTCACTCCGATCAATTCGGCCAATGCCTGGCGCATTGACGTACGTTCAGAAACCCATGGGCAATCCCATCATCCGAAAAAAGTTGCTTCTTCTTGTTGTTTGGAGGCGGGCTGTTCCGTTTCCGGGTATTGCGTATCGTTTTTTTTATTGAAAACCAAGCACATATGATCTACGAGAATGTTCTCGAAACCATTGGCCATACTCCGCTGATCAAATTAAGCCGGATCGCGGCCGACCTCCCTTGTACCGTTCTTGGCAAAGTGGAGTCGTTTAATCCGGGGCAAAGCGCCAAAGACCGGATTGCGTTGTTTATGATCAATGAAGCCGAGCGCAAAGGAAAACTGAAACCGGGAGGGACCATCGTAGAAGCGACTTCGGGAAATACCGGCTTCAGTATTGCCATCGTCAGCGCCCTGAAAGGGTATAGCTGCATCCTCACCCTAACGACCAAGGCCTCGGCAGAGAAAATCGCGCTCCTGGAGTCCATGGGCGCCAAAGTAGTCGTTTGCCCTGTCGAAGTAGAGCCCACCGACCCGCGGTCCTATTACTCTCAGGCCGAACGGATCGCCGGAGAAACCCCCAACTCGTTTTACCTCGGCCAAAACTTCAACCTGGATAATGCCGGCGCTCACTACTACACGACCGGCCCCGAGATTTGGGAAGAAACCCAGGGGAAGGTCACCTATTACGTTTGTTGCGCCGGCACCGGAGGAACCCTTTCCGGCACGGCCCGGTATCTGAAGGAAATGAATCCCAAGGTAAACGTTATTGCCGTTGACGCTTTCGGCTCCGTCCTGACGCATTATTTCCAAACCGGAGAATACGATAAAAGCAAAATAAAGCCCTACAAAGTGGAAGGGCTCGGGAAAAATATTATCCCGGATAACCTCCACATCCAATACGTCGATCAGTTCGTTCAGGTAACCGATAAAGACAGCGCCTTATGCACCCGCGAGCTGGCCAAAAAAGAAGGCCTCATGGTGGGCTACTCCAGCGGTTCCGCCCTGCAGGCGGTTTTCCAACTCAAAGACCAGCTGACGCCCGACGATGTCGTCGTCGTGCTGTTCCCCGACCACGGCACGCGGTATCTGGGCAAGGTGTTCAATGACGATTGGATGCGCCAGCAAGGCTTCCTGGAAGCGGAACCCGAAAAGCAGTCCGTAGCTGTTCCCGCGCCCAAAACGCCCGAACAAAAACCGGCTCAGCCTGCCAAACCCAGCGCAGGGCCCTCTTCCGGAGAAGTTCCCGGGGAAGGTTCTCCTTATCCCTACAGCTATGAGGCGATGAAAAAGCGGTACCGGACCTATTACCGGACTTACCGCATGAAGTACAAACGATACCTCCGGCAAACAAAGGATTCGTTCAAGCTCCTGGGGCCTACGGAATAACCCATCATGACCATTTCTGACCGCGATTTTAAAGCAGCGATTCTCGAAGGCATTCCGGACGAATTGCCGCCATATTTACCCAGGGACCCCCGGGTGAGCCATGCGCCCAAACGAGACGCGGCGCATGCGCTGTCCCACGAGGAGCAACTGCTGGCGGTCCGGAATGCGCTCCGGTATTTTCCCCAGCGTCATCACGCTATTCTTGCGGGAGAGTTTTGGGGAGAACTCCAGCAATACGGGCGCATTTACATGTACCGCTTTCGGCCTCCGTACCCGATGCATGCCCGCCCTATCGGAAACTACCCCTCCAAAACGCCTGCTGCCGCGGCCATCATGCTGATGATCCAAAACAATCTGGACGTCCGCGTAGCCAAACACCCCCACGAACTGATTACCTACGGG
Source organism: Haliscomenobacter sp. (assembly GCA_016707205.1). Taxonomy (GTDB): domain Bacteria; phylum Bacteroidota; class Bacteroidia; order Chitinophagales; family Saprospiraceae; genus JADJPL01. Next base: position 260,468 of record JADJHZ010000005.1, read on the forward strand.
GGGAATGGCGCGGTATTCCAAAACTGGGCCCAATACCGGCTCACAATGAAATACCTCGCTGAAATGACCGACGACCAGACCCTGGTCCTCTATTCCGGGCATCCGCTGGGGCTTTTTCCCTCCTCGCCCTCCGCTCCAAGGCTGGTGGTCACCAACGGCATGATGGTGCCCAATTATTCTTCCAAAGACGACTGGAACAAATACAACGCCCTAGGGGTCACTTCCTACGGACAAATGACGGCGGGTTCTTTTATGTACATAGGCCCTCAGGGAATCGTGCACGGAACTACCATCACCTTATTGAATGCCGGCCGGCTTCAGGGCCTTGGCGAACACGATCTGCGGGGCAGCGTGTTTGTCACTTCCGGCCTGGGGGGCATGTCCGGCGCCCAATCCCTGGCCGCCGTGATCACCGGCGCCGTGGGCGTCATTGCCGAAGTAGATCCTGCCGCCATTGAGCAACGAATAAAGGATGGTTATATTCAAAGTGAACAGGTTTTTCAGGACCTGAACCTGCTCTTGCCTGAAATCGAACGCTGCAGGCAGCAAAAGGAAGCCGCTTCCCTCATCTACCACGGCAACATCGTAGACCTTTGGGAAAAATTAGCTCTGGAAGGGGTAAAGATAGAACTCGGATCCGACCAAACCTCTCTGCACAACATCGACGATCTGGGGTATTGCCCGGCAGGGTATACCTATCAGCAAGCCCAGGAATTGCTGGCCCGCGACCGGGCGGCGTTTCGGGCAGCGGTAGCAGAAAGCCTCCGCAGGCACGTAGCTGCTATCAACCGGATGACCACTCAGGGCATGTATTTCTGGGACTATGGGAATGCCTTTCTTCTGGAAGCAGGGCACTGCGGCGCCGACATCTGGCAAGACGAGCGCCAGCTCGCCTACCGGTATGCGTCGTATGTAGAAGACATTATGGGGCCCCTGTGTTTTGACTACGGGTTTGGGCCGTTCCGCTGGGTTTGCGCTTCCGGAGACCCGGCAGACCTTCGGCGTACCGATGCGTTGGCAGCCGGGGTGTTACAAGACCTTCTCCAAACCGCAGGAGAGGACATCCGCCACCAATTGACGGATAACCTCCACTGGATACAGACCGCCCAGGAAAACATCCCGGTGGTGGGGTCGCTCTCCCGGATCCTGTATGCCGATGCCGAAGGGCGCATTCGCATTGCTTCCGCGTTCAATGAGGCCATCCGGAAAGGGGAACTGCGCGGGCCTGTGGTGCTTGGACGCGATCACCACGACGTGTCCGGCACCGATTCGCCATTCCGGGAAACCGCGAATATTTACGACGGTTCAAAATATACGGCCGATATGGCGGTCCACAACGCAATCGGAGACGCCTTCCGGGGCGCCACCTGGGTTTCTTTGCACAACGGTGGCGGCGTAGGTTGGGGAGAAGCCATCAACGGCGGTTTTGGGCTCGTGCTCGACGGGAGCGAGGAGGCGCAGCAGCGCCTGCAAAGTATGCTGTTCTGGGATGTGAATAACGGCGTTGCCCGCCGAAGCTGGGCAAGGAACCCCGGCGCCATCCACAGCGCCGAAAAGGCCATGGAATCCGAACCGCTACTGAAGATTACCCTGCCCAATTTGGTAGAGGAGGACGTCCTGCTGAACTTGCCTTCTAAAGAACGCCTTTAGCATACTACCCCCATCGCTACCGTTTTGCTGCAACCCCGTTGATCCGGACCTTTTCCAGGCGCAGCCCTTTAACGTGTTCGATGCGGTTGCCTTTTTCCACTCCGTCAAAGCGGCACTTGCGGATATGCAATCCCTCTACCGGATGCGCTTCGTCGTACTCCAGCACCATGATCCCGCACGGGCTTTTAGTGGCCCACACGTTTTCTACCTGGATGTTTCGGATCGCAGGAATCAGCACTTGCTTTTCTCCGTCCAGGGTATAATGCATGTTCACCTTCACTACGGCCTCCGCTACCTGTCCGACGGCGATATTCCGGAAGTAAAGATTTTCGATGCCCGCCTCTGCACCCTTGCCGGTTGGTTTTAATCCGGGAAATCGCTTTCGCCTGCATGGGTTTGGGGGCTCCTCGCCAGAGTTTTTTTTTTTGGTTTTGGTTCACACAACCATCGTGTTTGTTATGTTTTAACCCTGCATTTGGATTGGGCATCCTTTCATTTCTGGTAATTTTTTTTGAATTTGGGGAAAATGCGCTCAGGCTCTAACCATAATTTGCGCTTCGCAACATGACCAAAAAAAAACGCATTCACCTGTTCTACCCCTTGCTTTTACTTGGGTTGTTTGTCCTTGGGGGTAGTCGGGCAAACGGGGCCAAGCCGTACCTGCCGGAGATCGTCAACCCGCTGTTGGAAACCTGGCGGTGGAAGCAGTTTTCCAGGCTGGAAGGGAAAGGGGTCCGCTGTATTTCGGAGAGCCCGGATGGGCGGGTCTGGTTTGGAGGAGACTCCACGCTGATGGAATACGACGGATACCGCTGGATCGACCACGACCAGGAGAATGGCCTCCTGGGGCATCCGGTGTCCAATTTACATACGGATAACAAAGGGGGCATATATGCAGCAACGCCTTTGGGAATATTTTCCTTACAGGGGGACACATGGAGTGCGTTATTTGCCCCGGAACCCTCCCTGGGTTTTAATTTTTTTCAAATCAGGAGCCTGGCGGATGGCAGTCTGCTGGTTTGTTCCAATCAAGGCTTGCTTCGGATCAAGAAAGGGCAGCCTATTCAGTTTTTCACCCTTAACAGCATTCGGGAAACGCTGCACTCCCGCTTAAAAGGATTCCAGTGGGTATTACTTCCCGAAGAAACCGGGCGCCAGGGGCGTTTTACCGAAGTTTCCGATGCGTTGCAGGACCCTTCCGGAACGATTTGGGTGGCCATCACCCGCTCGGATGAAGAAGGGGCTATCCTGAAATTTTCCCTGGACCAGGTCCAAAACGGCGCGTTGAAAGACTACCAGCTTTGGGTCTCCGGAGGAGGCCTGACCTTTGGCGAAACGCAGCGCCTGCTGCGCAGCCGCCGGGGAGACATTTGGGTCATCAATACCTCTTACAAAAAAGGGATTAACGTATATGACGGCAAAAAATGGTCCTACATCCCGTTGAGCCCTCCTTTTGGCGGGGATGAATACATGAACTCCATCGCCGAAACCCATAATGGAACGATATGGATCGGCGGATTGGGACGGTTATACTCCTTCCAGAACGGAAAATGGTCTATGTACAAAGCGCCGGAGTACCGGATACCCGCCAATAAATTGATTCTCCGTCCCAGCCAGGGCGATAAACTTTGGGTAGCGGGAATGAATTCCAAGGTATTTTTGCTCGACTATTCAACGACCCGGTGGCTGACGTACAACAACCTTAATTTCCAGTGCGAAAGTAAATCAGGGGAAAAATGGTTTTTGGATGTCTCCGGAAAGGCCATCCTTCAAAAAGGAGTGTCCTGGACCGCCTACGCCCCTTCGGATGGCTTGATGGACGCGCCCGTGCGGCTCCTGTCGACCTCCAAAGGCCAGATATGGGCGTCCGGTTCTCACAAGGGAGTAGCGGCAACCTCTTTTTTTGAAAAGGGCAGGTGGCATACCATCACGCACCCCAGACTGTCCTGGGGAATTGACTACCGGGCCATATTCGAAGCGGCTGACGGTTCGCTCTGGTTTGGCGCCAGTGTGGATATTGATCCAGAGAAAGGACATCAGGCCGGAATCCTCCATCTGACGAACCCGCTGGACTCAAACAAGCGCTTTATTCATTTGAAGTATCAGGAAAAAGGACTGAACCAATCCAACGCTTATGGCATCGGCCAAACGAACGACGGCCGGATCTGGCTTGGAGGGGGCAGTCTGTACGCCTTTAACGGTCAAAGTTGGAGTATGGCAGAACCGGACCAGTTGCATGAGTTTGTCAATGTCGTGAACAGCACCCATGGTTTACTGCTTGTGGGATCCCGGTCTTATGGCGTATTTCTTTTTGACGGCAAAACCTGGCAACATTACGATACCCAGTCCGGTCTTACCAGCAATACGATTATCAGCATCGCCGCCCAGTCAAAAGACCGGATCTATGCCGCTACGGAAAACGATATTAGCTGCTTCGATGGATCCAATTGGACCAACCATGTGTTTCCGGAACCCTTGAACATGGATTTCGAAGGAGGAATGATCCTTTTCAGTTCGGATGGCGCCATTTGGATCACCAAATCGCTTCGGGAATGGAAGCGAAGGGCATTCAGCTATAGCCGCGCCAGCCAGGATGCCTTCCTGCATTTTGTATCTTATCGGTACCTTCCCGACGACAAAGGTCCTGAAACACAAATCGTTGCTTATTCAGAAGAGGTGACGTCTCCTGGCAATACCTTGATCAGTTGGAAGGGAGAAGACTTTTTTTCCGAAACCCCGGCGGAAAGGCTCACGTTCTCCTATCGGATCAATGGAGGCGAATGGTCGCCGTTTTCTGCTCCAACGTACCATACCTTTTTGGGCTTGTCCAGCGGGCAATACACCTTGGAAGTACGGGCCAGGGACCTGGACCTGAACATCGACCCGACGCCGGCGGTGATCCAATTCCGGGTGCTGCCTCCGGTTTGGAAACAAACCTGGTTTATTGGGTTGCTCCTTGCGTTTTTGCTTACGCTGGGCGTATTTGAGTATAGGGTGCTTAAACGCAACCGGCAGTTAGCCCGGCTCAACGAATCCCTGATTGTTGTGAATACCGCCCTGGACCATAAGGGGCAGCAGATCGAAGCGCAAAACCGGGCCATTTTAGAGCAACAAAACCAGATTCTGGACCAGAAAAGGCAATTAGAAATCAGCAACGCCGGCCTGGAAGAACAAAACCAGCAAATCCAATCGCAGCGAGACCAGTTGGAGGTCATGGTCAACAAGGTGGAAACCCTTTCCCGGGCCAAGGTCAATTTTTTCACGAATATTTCTCACGAATTGCGCACCCCGCTCACCCTGATCCTGGGGCCGGTGGAACAATTGCTCCATTCCAAAGCCGTCATAGCGACCGAAGGCAGGAAGCGGCTTTACGAGATCATCGACCGCAACGCGTTCCGGCTGCTGAACCTGATCAATCAATTACTGGAGGTGCGCCGGATTGAAAGCAACGCCCTGGAACTCAATCTGGTCAGAGGGCATATTTCGGTTTTTATCGGTCAGATTTCCGGGCTTTTCGATCTGCTGGCGCAGGAAAAAAAGATCGACCTGGTCTTCCAATCGCATTGCCCCGAACTGGAAATCGGGTTCGACCCCGACAAAATGGAAAAAATCCTGGTCAATCTCCTCTCCAATTCCTTCAAACATACCTCGCCCGGAGAACGAATTTCCGTCCTGTTGTCGGAATCCGTCAAAGCCGGCGCACATGGCATCCTCCTGGAAGTAGAGGACACTGGAGCAGGGATCGCCCCAGAGGATTTGACGCATATTTTTGAGCGGTATTTTTCGGCCCAGCCAAACCTGATGAATTCAGGAATCGGCCTTTCCTATATTAAAGATCTGGTAGAACTCCATCAGGGATCCATTGAAGCCCAAAGCAAACCTGGAATAGGAACGCGCTTTTCCATCTGGCTCCCTAACCTGGATAAAGGAACCCCTCTGCCCACGCTCGAACAAGCCTATGGCAAGGAACTACAGGTTACTCAAATGGAATTGCACAGCCTGCTGACCTATGGCCGGGAAACCGACGGGGATCCTGCAGGCGAATCGGACAAGGAAGAATGCCCCAAAGTACTGATTGTGGAAGACAATGAAGACATGCTGCTTTTTCTGGAGGGAGTGATCTCCGCCAAATATGCGGTCGTCAAAGCACGCAATGGAGTTGAAGGACTGGAAGCCGCCAAACACCACGCCATTGACCTCATCCTCAGCGACATCATCATGCCGGAAATGGACGGACTGGCCTTTTGCGAGCGCATTAAGTCCGATATTCTGACCAGTCATATTCCCGTAATCCTGCTTACGGCCAAAACCCAGGAAGAACACAGGATGGAGGGATTTCATACCGGCGCCGATGACTACATGACCAAGCCGTTCAACCCGGAGCTCCTGTTGGTCCGAATAGCAAACCTCCTGGAGCAAAGGCAAAAGCTCCGGAATAAATACGTGAGGGAGCTCTTGTTGCGCCCCAGGGATATTCAGGTTACTTCCCCTGATGAGGCCCTGCTGCGCCAACTGACAGATATCATGGAGACGCATATTGCAGACGCCGATTTCAATGTCAACAAGATGTGCGAAATGGTTCATCTCAGCCACATGCACTTTATCCGGAAAGTAAAGCAGTTGACAGGCAAAAAGCCCATCGACCTGCTCAAGTCATTCCGCTTGCAGCGCGCCAAAGAATTGTTGAAGCAAAACAAGCTCAACGTAGCGGAAATCGCTTACATGGTGGGCTACGACCTGCCGAACTCCTTCAGCCGGGCGTTCAAGAAAGAATTTGGCCTGACACCTTCCGAATATCTGGAAAGCATCGATCAATTACCCCATGAAAGCCGAATCTGGGCAGAGAAGCACCCCTAACGGGCTGTCAGCTTGACTTCTTCCATTTCCAGGCTGGCCAGGATAAAAGGACCAACCGCCTTGGGGTCGTTATCCCGAACCGGTTCGTTTACATAGTATTCAAACGATCCATCCCGGTAGGGATCGCCCCCAAGCCCGGCTACAGAACAGCATTTTTGAATAATTACTTCTCCCTGAGGCCCGATCTTTATCAGGTGATCGATAATGCCTTGATACGCTTTTGTGGCCACATCGCGGTATTTCGGGTCGAGATAGCCTTTCTTAACGCCTTTGATCAGCGAATAGGCAAACATAGAAGACACCGTGGCTTCCAGGTAATTTCCTTCGCGGGTACCCTGGTCTACGATCTGATACCAAAGCCCGGTGGCAGGGTCCTGGTAGGGAGCGACGGCTGCTGCCAGGCGGCCAAGAATATCGATAATCGCCTGGCGCTGGGGATGGTCCTGAGGGAAGAAGTCCAGCACATCGACCAAAGCCATGGAATACCACCCCATCGCACGGCCCCAGAAATGGGGCGAGCATCCGGTTTCCTCTGCGGCCCAAAGCTGGATTTTGCTTTCATCCCATCCATGATACAAGAGCCCCGTTTTCGGATCGCGGGCATGGGTTTCCATCAGGATCAACTGGCGGGCAATATCGCCGTAAGCCTCTGGCTGCCCGTAGCGGCGGGCAAAATCGGCATAGAACGGAGCGCCCATATAGAGGCCGTCGAGCCACATTTGCCAGGGGTAGCGAAGTTTGTGCCAGAACCCTCCATCGGTGGTCCGGGGTTGCCAAGCCAGTTGCTGGCGCAAGGTAAGCAGCGCTTTCTCATAGCGCTTGTCGCCCGTACGCTCCAGGATCGGAAACAGGATACGCCCAGGCGTAACATGGTCGATGTTAAAATCGTATATCGAATACCCGCCATGGATGTTGCCATCCGGGTCAATTAAGGAATCTGCATAGGATTTGGCGTAGTTATAGTACTCCTCCTTGCCTGTACGTCTCCAGGTTTCCTGGATCGCCATCATCGCCAACCCGCCGGTATAATTCCACTTGGGTTTCTTCTGAAAATCAACCATGTAGGATTGAGGATTTTCCTTCATCATGGTCAAAGCTACCCGCTCCGACCAGGGGAGTTTGTCGGAGATGGTCTGAACGGCGAAAGAGGAAGAATCGGGTTCCCTTTCACCGGAACAGCCAAAAAGAAACACGCTCCAAAAAATAATAAACCCTGCAAAGGCGAAGGTGGAAACGGGTTGATTAAAAAAAAGCCTTTTCATAGGACACGATTTATAGCTCCCTTCACTAAAAGGAAGCAAGTTCAGAATTAGTTAAAGGAAAGCCCAACCGGGTTATTCAGTTGCCCCAACAGCGTTTCAAGGTAGTTCTGAAAAGAGGCTTTGGTTTTGAATCCATCGGGTTCTTTTTCCCAGGCGCCCAGAAAATAATACTCCAATTGGTTGCTTTCGGGTTTCAGGACAACTACATGGCTGTGGGCATCCGCCGTCTTCTCTTTCAAATCGGCTTTGCGGTAAAAAATCGCCATTCCCAGCAAGTCGTTATTCAAGCTTTGCTTGCCAAACGTGGCCATATATCCCCATTTACCTCCGCTTTCTCCGTCGCTCCAGAACAATTCGGTATCGGGAAGTTTGACGATCCCGGTACACAGATTGTCCAGCGGAGAGGAAAGATGGACCGAATGGTGGGTCAGATGACTGCCCGCCGCAATGGAAAGCTCAGAAGTTACCGTGGTTTGGGTATTGCCTGCCTTCCATCCCGAATAGATCGTACGGACCATGGACTCAATTGGGCCGTTGAGGGCGATTTCGCAATATAGGGAATCCGTCACATCCACCCTTTGCGCTTTGCCCTGGTTCCAAAAGCCCAGGGAACCAATTCCCAGGGATTCGCCCACTTTCAGTACATCCATGCCCCAGGAGCTGAATTCGTGGTAGGAATCAAACCCATCCTGCCCAACATCCTGGAGGACCATTTGGGGGCCTGTTTTTCCGAAAATGTCCATAGCATTCCGCCAATCCAGGTAAAACCGGTAGCCTACCTTATCCGACTCCCAGCCTGGGCCTTCATAGCGAATGAAAAAGGAATGGTCGGTATGCTCCGGCGGAACCCGCATGGAAGACACGTTTTGGAAAGTTCCACCCTTATACACGCGGCCCTCCCAGGCGCCCCCAACTTTGCGGGAAAGCTCCGCCTGGGTGCGTTTCTCGAACACCGGCAAGGGTTTGTTTTTCAATGGGCGTATAAAAATCATTTTGCGCCCGTTGGCCGGCAAGTCGGTCAGGATCGCCAGCTCTTCCGGTTGTCCATCCCGATTGGAATCATTCCACTGGAAAGACAAGGCCACTTTTCCGGATACCGCCTTCACCTGCCCGAAAGGCAACCCCGGCCGAAGCTTTTGAAAATCGGCATACGGAATTTTCACCAGCACGTCCTTTCGATCCACCCCGGAAGGGTTATGAATCGAAAGCTTGATGGGCTTTTGAGCCAATCCCGGGAAAATCGGCAAGCAATACAAAAGGAAGAAAACCATCCGGACCATCGCGTTACGTTTCATAAGCCAATTTAGTTTAGGAGTAAAAGCAGGCAGGCGTCCTAACATAACGCCTGCCGTGATATCCAAGCAGCAACTGTTAATTATACCCAGGGTTTTGCTTAAATTCATCCTTGTTCAGTACCGCATCCAGCTGTCGCTGAGGAATAGGCCGAAGCACATGAAAGTCCTGGATAAGCCCGGCAGCTTCTGGGTTATACTTTCTAACCCGTTCAACGAGTTTCCCCGTTCGCTTCAGGTCAAACCACCGTAACTGTTCTCCAGCGAATTCACGGGCCCGTTCATCCAGAATATAATCCAGGCTCAAATTGGCGGCTGCTACTTCCATTTCCAACGTTTTCCCGGGAAGGGCGGCGCGGCGGCGGACGAAGTTGATCATTTCCGCTGCTTTTGCAGGGTTGTTCAATAGAAGCTCAGCCTCTGCAGCGATCAGGTACATTTCGGCCAACCGGATCACAAAAGCATCTCGGGCGCTCTGCTGTTCATTAATAGAGGTCCGGGTAGGGTCCATAAATTTTTTCAACGTGATGTATTGCGCATTGTTCCCAATTTTTCCGTCGGTCTTATACATATTGGAAATATCGTAGATCTGGTATTTTTTTGTCAGATCAACCGCATCGGGCACATCGTTTTTAGTGGTTAAGAGGGCCGTATCTCCCAAAGCAAGGGTATAGGAAACCTCCGTTGCGCCTACTTTTTTCTTGTAGGAACCGGCTTTGTTGCATAGCCAGACCGTCTGGAAAGAACCGTCGTAACGCCCATCCCTGGTTTCATCAAACAACTGCACCAGAAAACGGGTCGGCATGTAGCGTGCGAAGGGCCTGCCGTTAGCGATATCGCGAGCCATGCCGTTGGTCCCATTCCGCTCGTAAGTCATTGGGAACATGAGATGGCCGTTATGCCCGCCGCGGGTGTGCCCGCCAGGGTAGGTGGTAGTTGGCCAGGTCGTTGTTGTTCAGATCCACAGAGTAATTGACGCCCAAATGATCCCCTTTTTTTCAGGTTGGACATACTCCAGAGATCCCCATACTTCGCCTGAAGGGATAATCCATAGCTGGAAATCACTTTTTGGGCCAGATCGGAAGCCTGGCGGTAATTACCTCGAGTTAGGTGCATCCGTGCAAGGAAGGCTTCAGCTGCGGGTTTGGTGGCGCGGCCGTAATCGGTAGAGGTGTTTGGGAGGTTGGCTACTGCGACATTGAGATCGTCAAAGATCAATTGATAGAAAGCGTCCACCCCGCTGCGATTCGCGGTAGTTTGAGGCCCAACCGTTGCCTCTGTACTCAGATGCACTCCTCCCCAGGTTTCCACGATATGCCAGTAATAAAACGCCCGAAGGAAGCGAAGTTCTGCTTCCCTGACGGTTTTCAGGGAAGCACTCAAACCGGACTCCTGGATACCATTGATCCCGGCGTTGCACAAGTTGATGGCCTGGTAGAATTGGCCCCAGAGCGATTCCAGGAAAGCCTGATTGGATTGGAGGTTGTTGTACAGCATGATCTCCGGGTTCCGGTTGTCGACGCCTGGAAGCCACAAATCGGTTCCCATTTCGGATAATCCATAGCCTTCTTCCTTCCCGTACCACCAGCGGGCATAAGAGTAAGCGCCATTGACCAAGGTTTCAAAGCCGGCAGGAGTGGTATAAACCCCCTCTGCGGTCAGCCCGGATGGGTTATACTCCTCCAATTGCTTTTCACATGCCGGAAGGATAAGAATCGCTGATAAAAAAGCGATAAGGAATATTTTTTTATTATTGGAAAACATAATTCATTGGTTTTAAATATAAAAGAATGGGTTGAGAATAAAACCTCTTTTTTTGGGTTAAAAATCGAGGTTAATTCCACCTACGATCAGGCGCGGAATGGGATTGCTAAGGCTCCCCCCCCGTTCGGGATCGTAATCTTTGATTTTGCTGCTGACCAGAAGGTTTCTTCCGTTAACATACAAGCGCAGCGAGGAAACCCCGAAGCGGCTCAGTACCTTTTCCGGGATGGTATATCCAAGGGTCATACCGCGAAGCTTAATGAAGGAGCCATCTTCATAGGTCAGTGAAGTAAAATACAACGTCCCGATCCTGGAGCGGCTGGCATTAGGCCTGGGATAGTCGTTGGAAGCATTTTCCGGGGTCCAGAAATCGTGTTGAAGGCTGTTCTCTACTCCTGCAGGGTCATAAACGCTGGCATATTCGTACTGGAATTTTTGACCAATGCGGGCAAAAACCTGGAAAGAGAAATCAAAATTCAGGATCTTGAAATCGCTGGTCAGGTTTCCACTCCATTTCGGGCGGTTAGATCCAATAATAATCCGGTCGTTGTTGGCATCGATGACCCCATCGCCGTTCTGGTCTTTTACGCGAATATCGCCAGGAGCTTGCTTGTACTTGGTGGCTTCGTCGACTTCGTTGCTTTGCCAGATCCCGATTTTCTCAAAATCATAATAGGCTTGCGTAGGTTGTCCAATAAACCATCCGTTCGCAATGTCGTTAGCCCCTGTGGCTAGTTCAACAATTTCTTCCTTATTGGCAAACCAAGTGATGCCTGCATTCCACTGGAAGTTTTTCTTATCGGCTACCACTGCTGTCAAGGCCACTTCGACCCCACGGTTGCGGGTTTTTCCGATGTTTTCGGTGATGAATCCAACTCCGGAGGTCAGGGGCAGGAAGCGGTCGAGAAGAAGATCACTGGTTCGGGTGTCGTACAGATCCACAGATCCAAACAGGCGGTTGTTCAGGATACCGAAATCTAATCCAAGATTGTACGTGGTCGACAATTCCCATTTGAGGTTAGGGTTGCCAATCTTCTGTGCGAAGGTTTAGCCTGGTGTGAGTTTTTCATCGTATGAAAAGGGAATTCGGGCAAGCGAACTTTCAGAAGAATAAGGAGAAACCGCGTCGGAACCTGCGATACCGAAACTGGCGCGGAGTTTGAGGTTAGATAACCAATCGGTTCCGCTCAGGAAGTTTTCTTCCTTTATTCTCCAGGCAAGGGAAGCGGATGGGAAAAACGCCCATTTATTCCCCTCGGCCAGTTTGGAGGAACCGTCCTGGCGGCCGGTCACCATAAGGATATATTTGTCTTTGAAGTCGTATTGAAGACGGCCGGTAAAGGAAACCAGTGCGCTCTCCTGGTAGTTGCTGTAAATGCCCACTTCCTGGGTGGAGTTGCCTAAAGCATAGAACAACTGATACGAAAGCAACTGGTTGCGGCCCAGGGCTTCCTGCACTTCGTTGCGGTTGGTGATGAGGGATGTTACGCCGGTTACAGACAAGCTGTGGTCGCCGAAATCGCGGCCATAGTTCGCGATGTTTTCCCAGGTAAGGTTCACCGAGTTATCGGTGCGGTAGAACGCTTCGGGCGCAGAGCCGTTTCGGTCAACTGTAGCGGCTGCCCGGTAGATCCCATTTCGTCCGTTTGCCAAGGTAAACCCAAGGTTGGAGCGCAGATTTAAACCTGATACGGGCTTGTACTCTAAATAAGCAGAGGTAAAAATACGGGTGGTGCGGGTGTTGTTCTCGTAGTTATCTGCCACTTCATCCGAAAGCGGATTGATATCTTTCCCATTGTTCGGGTAGACGACGAGGCTTCCGTTTTCGTAAGGTTCCAGTAGCGGATTTATCTTGTTGGCGATATTGAGCGGATCCCTTCTGGCATTCAGATCGTAGAAAATAAATTGATTCTGCGTACCAATCTTCAGCTTATCCGATAGGGCATGATCCATATTGAACCGGAAAGTATACCGGCCCAGGTCGTCCATATTAAACAGGCCCTGCTCTTTGAAATAGTTGCCGGAAAGGTAAATGGATGATTTGCCGATCCCTGTGGCGATTCCAAGTTGGTATTCCTGTTGGGAGCCATCGCGAAGGAACAACTCCGGCCAAATGGCGCCTCCGTTATTCTGTATCCGGTCGAGTTCGTATGCGTTAAAAATTTTGGAATCATCCGCAGCGCTTGCCCATTTTCCCGTACTGCGGTTGGCTTCTCTTCTGAAGTTGGCGTATTCTTGCGGGGTGAACACATTAGGGTACCCCGTTACTTGGGAAACCCCGGCATAGGAATTAAAGGAAATCCGGGTTTTTCCGGCAGCGCCTTTTTTTGTGGTGACGAGGATCACCCCGTTTGCGCCCCTTGACCCGAAGATGGCGGTTGATGCCGCATCTTTCAGCACCTCCATGGATTGGATGTCGTTGGGGTTAAGGTCCTGGATCGAATTATATTGAATCCCATCCACAATAAACAAGGGCGCATTGGACGCAGATAAGGACCGGTTCCCTCGAACGACAACGTTAATACCTGCTCCGGCAGCCCCGCTGCTTCGGGTAATATCCACGCCCGGCAGTTTACCTTGAAGCGATTCCATCACGTTGGTGGTGGGCACCTTTTTAAGGTCTTCTGTCTTGACCGAAACAATGGCTCCGGTAACGTTACTCTTTTTCACTTCTCCATAGCCGATGACGACTACTTCTTCAAGGGTTTCGGCATCTACTTCCAGGAGTATGTCCATGGTGTTCGAAGCCCCTATCGCAACTTCCATGGTAAGGTACCCGGTAGAACTCACCTCAAGTACCAATCCCTGTCCTGCGGGAATTTCCAGACTAAACCGTCCGTCAATGTCGGTGGCCGTCCCATTAGACGTGCCTTTAACCAGAATATTCGCCCCGATCATGGGCTCGTTGGATTCTTTATCCTTCACCGTTCCGGTGATGGTGCGGTTTTGAGCCAGCAATCCGGTTGCCGCGCCCAAAAAAAGCAAGAGAGATAATAGGATTGGTTTCATAAGGAGTGTTGGATTGGTTAAAAAAACGGCTTTTCAGGTAGCATTTTCTTCTGAAACCAGGGTCAAGCCCTGGAAAACAGCGTTGGATGCATGGCCGAATTTCAAGAGAAAGTCCAACAATCCTGCCAAAACGAATAAAGCAAAAATTCACAAAAGCATAGCCTAAAAAAGGAGCAACTAAAAAAAGCTGGCCATTAAAAACAAAAGAAAAAAAGGAGACAACAGCTTTATAAATAACCTAATTTCTTGCCTGCTTCAATTGCGGCTATTTTATTGTGAACCCGGAGTTTGCGGTATATATTTTCGATGTGTTTCCTTACCGTACCCCCGCTGATCGACAAATTATCTGCAATTTGTTCATAGCGAAGCCCTTTACTTAACTGCTCCAGGATTTCCAGCTCCCGTTCGCTCAAGGCTTCTTCCGGTTCGAGCCGCAGCGGAGTGGCCGGGGCCCGGCGAAGCAACGCCAGCGCTTTGCGGGCAATAACAGGAGACATGGGCGCACCGCCGGTCATCGCTTCCTGAATCGCTTGATGAAGAGCTTCAGGCGCTTCATCTTTCAGCAAATACCCATCCGCTCCGGCGAGAATGGCATGGAAGATATTTTCCTCATCGTCAAAGACGGTGGCCATGAGGACTTTGATTTGGGGATGCTTCGCTTTTAGGGCTTCGGTGGCGCGGATCCCGTCCATCACGGGCATCTGGATGTCCATTAAGACGAGGTCGGGCAGCGAAGGGGAGTTGGGCGAGTTGCTCCAGCAATTCGCTGCCATTGGCCGCCACGCCGGTGACGTTGAATACCGGCGACAATCCTAGCGCCTCCTTCAGCATATCTGCCAGGCGGGGAATATCTTCTGCGATATGGACGAAAAACGGACGAGGACCCATAGCGGAGATCATTTCTTAACACCAAGGCGCAAGAACGTGCCTTGTAGACAGCCCCGGTACACCTGCACGGGTACAAAGGTACATTTATCTTCCGTTCCCGAAATTCAACCCAATGGTCAGCCCGAGACGGATTTCAAATCCGAAAAACGAATCTTTTCGATATTCAAACAGGGGGTTATCGATCGTAAAGGCTTCCCGGTCGATTTGCTCGTTACCCGGGTCAAACTGGTTGTAATTCGCCCCAAACGCCCAATACATATCCATTCCGAACCCTTTGGTAAGGAATAAGCCGCCCATGGAAAGCAGCGCGGTGTATTGGGTAATGCCGGGCTGAAAAACGGCGCTGGAGGAAACCCCGGTCTGGTCGTTGGTGACGGCGATCGTTTGGGGGTCGAAGTTTTTGTCTGCATACCCCAGCAGCAGCCCGACATAAGCGAATTCACTGCCCCTGGAAGAGAAAAATTTTGGATGGACATGGGCTTTGAATCCGTCCCATGGGGAAATATTGTCCTGATCAGCATCCTCCACTTCCCTGATCCAAAGGTCGAAGATATTCTCTTTGTTATTTTTCACTTGAAGATAAGAAAATTCCCAGGCGGTGCGCCTGCCAGCAAAATTGACTACCCCTCCGAGGTCGCGCTTGTCGGAGGATTTCAGCATGGGGAGCAAATGGGCGCCGAGGTACAGGTCGAACCCGCTATCGGAGCGTTTGCTGGCTTTAGCCAACTGCCGGGCTTCTTTTTCCCGCTCGGCGTTACAGGACGCCGCCTTTTTGAGGTAAGCGGCTTCCAGGTCGGTTAATTTCCAATGCCGGCAACGAAAAGCCAGGTAATCCAGTCCGCCGCAATCGGTCGCTGGGGTTACGGCAGACAAGGCCTGGAGGGCGGCCAGGGCAACCGATCTGGCCAGAGCCGGATCCGCAACCCGGCATTTCTGCGCGTAATCCTCTGCGTTGCGGTGAAAAGCGGCATCGCCAGCGTATGATTTGCGATAGCACGCATCGTACAATTGGAGGACCTGCGCATTGTCGGCTTCATATTTGGCGCCGATCTCCGCCCCTTTAGCCAGCTTAAATACCGGCACGGGCGCGTTGGTTCGCTCGGCGGCTTTGAGAAGAATTCGCATCCCCCGGAGCGCCTTGGGGTAATTGAATTCCTGAACGGTTTTCTTGTAGGCCGTGTCGAGTTCGTGATAATACACTAAGGCCTGAAGGGCAAAATCTTCCACCTCTTCGGGTTTCAGTATAGACGGACTTTTCTCCGAGACATCAATTAGTTTGTTATAGGAAATATATTTAAGCCAAGTAACGATACTTGGATGGATCGTAGCAAGTCTTAAAATCCGGGCGGCATAGTCGTACTGCGCCATGTTATAAGCCACCTCGCCCAAACCGGTGAGGAATTCGGCCTGGGTAGACCCGAAATTTTCCCATTTGATGACGAAATTTTTTCCATCTAAAACATACCGCATGGGAAAATCCGCCGCTTTAAGCGCAGAAAAGTCCTTCTCAATCCCTTTCATTACGTCCAGGGCTTCGGCGTTTTCCCCTTTCATTCCCAGAATAAATGAATATTCGTATTGCGCATTCATTATAAAATACCGGGCTACCCGCGTTTCCTCCTGGTTCCCGGATTTCAACACGGGTTCCAGAAGAGCAATACACTGATCCATCCGGGATTTTGTATTGGAAACGCCTTCATCGGTAAGCGTTTTCGGCGACCACGTCCGGATATAATCCCTTAAGGCATTGTACTCTTTGACGCCTTTTTCGAGGGTTTCGGCAGGAGTCTGGGCGTACAAAGCGGGTGTTGAAAATAAGCTTAGCGCCAGAAAGGACAAAACAAATAGCCGGACAGCGGTAATCCTTAAGTTGCTCATGGTATGTACATCTGCATTGGTGAGATAAAAGCCCATTGTTCTTCAACGGCTTTAGAAAAAGTTCCTTCCAAATCGCCTGCAAAATGAACTTCTTCGTTCAATGCCGCAATACGACAAATTGCGTATTCATGGCATGAGATCCTGCTTTTGATGGAGCGGGATCGAAACCCGGATTTGGGTTCCTTCGTTTGGGGCCGATTCCACTTCCAGCGACCCGCCCAGTTCTTCGGCCCGGAACCTCATATTGCCGAGGCCGTTGCCGGCAGGCAAGGCTTCCGGATCAAATCCCCTGCCATTATCCGACAGGACCATAGAAAGCTGTTGGTCCTGTTTCAGGAGAAAGGAAAGTTCGATCCGGGAGGCTTCGGAGTACTTGATGGAATTCGCGATCGCCTCCTGCGCAATGCGAAACAGGTTGAGGGTCTGTGCGGGGGACAGGCTAATGTCGTCTTCCGGGATAGAAACGAGCAGCGGAAGGGAGGAAGCCCGGGCAGCAAAGTCGCTTATTTTGTCCGACAAACTTAGGAGGGAAAACTGCTCATACCGGATCGCCCAGATACTTTCCCGCAACAAAGCCATTGCCTGCCGTATATTCATCGCGATGGTTTCCAGAGCGGATCGTTCTTCCATCGAAGCGGAAATATGGGCCCTTTTGGAAAGGGCGCCCCCCACAATCGTCAGCTCGGCGCCGAGGTTGTCGTGCAGATCCCTGGAAATGCGGAGCCGTTCGTTTTGAAGCTTCAGGGAAAGCTCCGACCGAATCAGTTCGGTTTTGAGCTCGGTCTCGCGCTTCCATTGAATCCGGCGTTGCTTCTGGTATCGGAAAACCAAAACGAACGCTCCCGCGAGGAGGATCAACCCGGCGATGGACAAGCCCAGGAGCATATTGCGGGTTTGGAGTTGCCGTTGCCGCAAAGCGAGTTCTTTCTCTTTTTTCACCGCTTCGTATTTCTCGGCCATCTCTGCGATCTGCTGGCTGTGATTCAGGTTAAACAGGCTATCCTTAAGGGCATAACTCCTATTAAGCCAGCCAATGGCTTCCTGGTGCTGCCCCAGGGCGGCGTGGGTTTCGGAAAGCATTTGCATCGCGTGGCGCTGCAGGTCGGCAAAGCCGATGCGCTCGGTCTCCTCCACCGTTTTTTGAAAGTAGGGCAAGGCATTTTCGGGCTGACCGGATCGAAGGAACATTTCTCCGGTGTTATTGATATTGATCGCCACGCCGATCCGGTCGCCCAGGCGCTTCCGGATTTCGGTCGACCGGGAAAGAAAAGCTTCGGCCTGTCTGAAATCCCCCTGGGCGATGGCCACTTCTGCCAGATTGGCCCAGGTATAGCTCAGCGCTTTTTCGTCGCCGAGCCGGCGCTGCAAGGCGAGTTCTTTCTTAAAAATGGCTTCCGCTTCATCAAACCGGCCTTGTTCGATATACACGACGCCTTTAATATCAAGGGCAGCGGCAATACAATGGGTGTCGCGCACTTCCGTACAAATAGCAATGGCCTGTTCCAGTTGCTCCAGGGCTTTGTCGAACCGCTGAAATTTTTTGAAATAATTCCCCATTTCCTTGAGCACCTGTCCCTGCCCGGAAGGATCGCCGGAAAGCGTAAACAGATCCAAAGCCATTTGGTAGTGTAAAAGCGCTTTGGGGTAATCCCCCTCCAGGTAATACGCCACTCCCAGGTTTTTTCTGGTCTGAGCTTCGAGGTGGGTCCATCGGTTTTTCTGAGCCAGAGCCCGCGCTTTTTCGCCCAATGCGATGGCCAGGGCGGCGTTGTCGGAATGAAAAGCAAAGAAGTGATCGTTGATATATTCGGCCTGCTTTTTTTCGTCCATCCCGGCTAGGACAACATAGACGCTATCCTGAGCCTCCTGCCCCCTCAACATGAATACAGAGGCGAAAAATCCCCAAAATAAAAGGGCATAGCATAACCTGGCTGGAATCATTGCGCTTTCGGCATATCTATCATTCCGCCAAAAATAAGGAAATCCGGTTCCAAAACAACCTTGTTCGCAGGAATCCTGTCGAACTTCGCTATTGGATCAAATCCTCTAATTGCCCATGGTCGATTGCCTGGAGGCAATCCGTTGTCCGTTCTGCCAATCCGGGGACCTCGTTGAGGTCCATGCCCCACATCGCTTTGTGCGACAACGCTTCCCGGACGAACTCCAGATAGGTTGTTTCTCCCTGCCGGATCTTTTTCCACATACCCTGGAACCATTCCACCCATACGGCATTGTCGTTCACCGGAATCAGGTTTTCGCCGAGTTCGCCGGCATAGAACCGGAACAGGGCAGCCAGTGAAATGACGATCCTCCGGGGCAGTTCGCCTTTCCGCTTTTGGTACTCCAGCAAAGACGGCAGTACCCGGGTCTCAAATTTGGAAATGGAGTTCAGCGCGATCGAAATCAGGAAATGCTTGATGAAGGGGTTTCTGAACCGGTCGAGCACATCGCCGGCAAACGCTTCCAGTTCGGACAAGGGCAGATCGAGCGTAGGGATGATTTCCTCGTACACCAGCTTGCGGACAAATGTTCCTACCAAAGGATCTTCCACTGCTTCCCGCACGGTTTCGATCCCATATAGGTAGGCAACAGGAACCATCGCGGTGTGCGCCCCATTCAGGATGCGGACTTTGCGGGTCCGGTACGGCGTCAAGTCCTTGGGGAAAATCACGTTCAAGCCTGCGCTGTCTGCCGGAAGCGCCTGCTGTACCCATTCCGGAGCCTCAATCACCCAAAGGTGGAAGTGCTCGCCTTCGACTACCAGCTTATCGTCGTATCCTAGTTCTTCCTGGATTTCCGCAATCCGGTCTTTAGGATAGCCCGGTACAATGCGATCCACCAGGGTATTGCAGAAGGAGCAGGTATTTCCGATCCACTCCGCAAAAGCCTCGGGCAACTCCCAATGTGCGGCATATTGCAGGATTGCCTGGCGCAGCATTTCCCCGTTTTTTTCAATCAACTCGCAGGGGATAACCGCCAGCTTATTGCCGGCGCTTTCCGGCTGCTGGTAGCGTTCCCAGAGCCAGCGCGTCAGCTTGGCGGGAAAGCTTCCGGGAGGAGCGTCCTCCAGGCGGTCTTCCGGCACAAAGGCAATGCCTGCCTCCGTGGTATTGGAAAAAATGAATTGGATCTCCGGGTTGCGGGCCGTTTCCAGAAAGGCAGCAAATTCGGAATAAGGGTTTATTCCCCGCTGAACGCAATCTACCAATATAGGTTCGCGCACCGGAATGCCATTTTTTAGGCCCGTCAGGTAGAGCGTATATAGCCCGTCCTGGCTATTGAGGAGGTGGACCAACCCCTGCTCGATAGGCTGGACCACCACTACCCCACTGTCCAAGACCCCTTGCTGGTTCATGACCTGGACCATCCAATCGACAAAGGCGCGGAGGAAATTGCCTTCGCCAAATTGAAGGATGCGCTCCGTTCGGGGAGAAACGGGATGGTTGGTGCGGGTTAACGATGGGAAAGAAGTCATTGTTGTCGTTTTTTCAAAGGCGCATTTGGCGCCGTAAAACATAACTTATAGAGAAACGCCCCGTTTCCAGGGGATAAAATCATCCTGAGAAAGCCGTTCGGCTTTGGTCAGCGCTTTGCCGCTGGCTACCTGGATAAGGTAATCCATCAATTCGGCGCCTTTGGTCTCGATGGTATCCTCGCCGGAGATGACGGTGCCGGCATCCACGTCGATGATATCGTTCATGCGCTCAAACAAACCGGTATTGCTCGACATTTTGACCGTCGGGGTGACCGGATTTCCGGTCGGCGTCCCTAGCCCGGTGGTAAAAACGATCAGGTTACAGCCAGACCCAGCCAGGGCTGTGGTCGATTCCACGTCGTTGCCGGGGGTACACAGAAGGTTCAATCCCGGGCGGACGATCTGCTCGGTATAATCCAGCACATCCGTCACAGGAGAGGTTCCCCCTTTTTTTGCGGCCCCCGCCGATTTCATAGCGTCGGTGATCAGCCCGTCCTTGATATTACCAGGCGAGGGATTCATGTCGAAACCGGAGCCGGCTTGCTTTGCTCTCAAGGAGTAGGTCTGCATCAAATGCGCAAATTTGGCGGCAATATCCTGATTAATGCTGCGGTCGATGAGATCCTGTTCCACGCCGTTGAGTTCGGGAAATTCGGACAAAACGGTAGTTCCTCCCAACGCGACGAGGTAATCCGAAGCCTGTCCCAGGGCAGGGTTGGCAGAAATCCCGGAAAACCCGTCGGACCCGCCGCATTCCAGGCCCAGCACCAGCTTGCTGAGCGGCGCGGGTTGTCTGACCGCTTTGTTGGCTTCGATCAGCCCGGCAAAGGTTTTTCGGACCGCCTCGGCGATAAATTCCCGTTCCGAAGCGCTTTGTTGCTGCTCCAAAAAGTACAGCGGCTTGGCAAAATCCGGAGCGATGCGGGCAAGGGCTTCTTCCAGTACGGGGATTTGGGCGTTCTGGCAACCCAGGCTGAGCACGGTCGCGCCGGCTACGTTTGGATTGGTCAGGTAGCCTGCCAACAGGCGGCATAACGCTTCGCTGTCCTGACGGATACCGCCGCAGCCCCCATCATGCGTGAGGAATTTTATCCCGTCTACATTGGGGAATACCCGGCGCGACCGAAGATCCTGGGGCGACATGAGGACATTCGTCTCCATAATTTCCTCTGGTCCTGCGCCACCCTGGTATTTTTGGATAAGGGACTGAATATCTACGGAAAAATCGCGTTCTGAAATATAGCCCAGCTGCTCCTGCATCGCGCTCTGGAGCACTTTGATATTGCGGTTTTCGCAAAAAACCAACGGGATGACGAGCCAGTAGTTGCGGGTACCGACTTGGCCATCGGCCCGATGAAACCCGTCGAAGGTTTTCCCTTGCCAGCGGGAGACGTCCGGGGCGGCCCACTGAAAATGGGATTCGCGCACCTCAAAGGGGTTGGCCTGGTGGTGGACATTTTCGCGGGAAATCCGGCTTCCTTTTGGAATCGGGCGGGTGGCTTTCCCCACCAATACGCCATACATGATGATCTCGTCGCCTTCCTGAAGGTCGTTCTCGGCAAACTTGTGCTTCAAAGGAATATCCTCTGCCAAACGGATGACACTTCCATTCCAGGGCGCCTCCGATCCGGCCGGAAGGTGGTCGAGGGCGGCAATGATGTTGTCGGCGGGGTGCACTTTTAAGGTTTTCGGTCGCATGTTCCCGTTTTTTTTCTAATAAAAAATTATTCTACCCGGAACCAGTCGGCATCTGCGTATCCGCTATCGTTGGTAACCTGGGTTCTGGAGCAGAACAAGCCAATCTTGGCGCCGATCCAGCGTCCGGGTTTAGCTTCGAAGGGAGGTCCCACCGGTTGGAAGGTTTTCCCATCGGTGCTGTAGCTGAAAGAGCACATCGCGGGCTCTTTTACCTCCACCCGGAAGTAGACCGTATTCGAAGAAACCGGCTGGCTAAGGTGCACCGTTTCGGCGCTTCCTTTATCGGCTGCCTTGCAGGAAGACAGGACCAGGCGCAACTGGCCGTCCGCTTTTTCCAGTCCAATATACGCATAATCTGCACCCATGACGACCAGGCCGGCTTTTTCTCCTACGGTATTCGGAGAAAACGTCAGTTTCGTGGTTGCCGAAAAAGCGGGCGCAGGGATTTTCTGGAGCAACAAGTTGGGCAGGTCCCAGAGGTTCTTGAATCCGGGAGGATTCAGGACGGCGTTTAGGCGGAAGAAGCCCAGGTAGCCCGTCGGAAATCCCCATTCCGGTTGGGGGTTAGCCTGCCATTGCCATTGGAGCCCAAGCTGCGGAAGGTCGAACTCGTCGGAGGTGGCCGGAGCAGCCAGAGGAAAGGCCTTTCCAACAAGGGGTTTTTTGAATTCCATGACCGGTTCGCCTTTGCCATCGCCATCCGGATCATTCCCGATGACCGGCCAATCGGCGACCCACTTCATAGGCTGGAGGTGGACGATGCGGCCATAAGCCTCCCGGTCCTGAAAGTGAAAAAACCAGGACTCGCCTCCCGGGGTGTCTACCCAGGCGCCCTGATGGGGGCCGTTGATTTTGGTTTTGCCCTGGTCCATGACGACCTTTGCTTCATACGGGCCGTAAATATTGCGGGAACGGAGCACCAACTGCCAGCCGGTCGCCACCCCGCCTGCGGGCGCAAAAAGGTAGTAGTATCCGTTGCGCTTGTACATTTTAGGACCTTCCACGGTGGTATGTTCCTTATGCCCATCGAACACCAGCACGCCATCGTCGAGCAGGGCCGTGCCGTCGGGGCGCATCCGATGCAACACCAGAATGCTTTTGATCCCCGATCTGGACCCTGCAAAGGCATGGACCAGGTAGGCGTTGCCGTCTTCGTCCCAGAAAGGGCAGGAATCGATCCAGCCTTTTCCTGCTTTGACCAGGTGGGGCTCCGTCCAGGGCCCTGCCGGGTGTTTGGCTTTGGTCATATAAATCCCAAAATCCGGATCTCCGTAAAAAATGTAGAACATGCCTCCGTAATACCGGATGGCTGGCGCCCAAACGCCGTTCCCATGCTGGGGTTTGCTGAAATGGTCAACCGGGATTTGGCGGGTAAACACGTGCGTCAGGATAGTCCAGTTGACCATGTCCCTGGAATGCAGGATGGGCAGCCCCGGTGCACAGTTAAAGCTGGAGGCGGTCATGAAATAGTCCTCCCCTACCCGGATGGCGTCCGGATCGGAGTAATCGGAATGGAGGATGGGATTTTTGAACGTTCCATTTCCTTTATCCGCCATCCAGGCGTTATTCACATCGCCTTGTGGAACAGGCAGGTTGAAGGATTGCCCATAAAGGAAGCCGGAGCAAAAGACAACAAAACCGGCGGTAACGAAGGAGGACAGGCGAAGCATAAACATAGCGCTTATTTAAGTCGTTTGGCCAATGGCAATTTCAGTTCGCGGATGCCTTCTGCGGCGAGCTCAGCGGCTTTTGTGGCCCCCAGTTCGTTGTAATGGGTATTGTCCTGCCTGCCGTCCGGAAAAAAGGCGTTTTTGCCCGGCTCCACCCAGAGGAACAGGCTTTTGGAGGCTTCGGGGCCGTAGGATTCGGCCAGTTTTTTGGTTTTCTGGAACATATCGATCATCGGGACCTTGTAGGCGGCGGCCACTTCCTTCACCAGATCGGGATAAACCCCATGCGGGTTGGTCACCTTGCCCTGGGCGTCGAAATTGCGGCGCGCGACGGGGGTGCACAAAACCGGTTTGGCCTTCTTCGCCCTTGTTTCCCGGACGAAGCGGATTAAGTTGGCTTTGTATTCGTCCGGAGGCGTATAGCGTTCCGGTTTGTCTTTGGCCTGATCGTTGTGTCCGAACTGGATGAAGACGTAATCTCCGGGCCGGATGGTGTCCATGATGGCCTGCCAGCGGTTTTCCAAAATAAACGTTTTGGTGCTTCGTCCGTTGGCTCCCCGGTTGTCGATCCGGACCGTTTCGTCGAACATCAGGGGGAAGCGCTGTCCCCACCCCCGCTCCGGGCTTTCCAGGGGCTTGTTGGCCATGGTGGAATCCCCGGCCATAAAAACGGTGATGGGCTTTTTGGGGCCGAGGGCGATCATTTCCAGGAAAAAAGCAAAAAGCAGGAATTTGTGCATTGGTTAAGGATTTAGGGCTTCCATTTGGCCGCCCATTTGGGGAAATCTTTGGCAAGCAATTTTTCCGCCCAGGGCCCGTACCAGGCGTAGCCCACGCGGCGCTCGTTCTCGATTTCTGCCAGTGTATTTTTCTTGATCCCGTCTCTGCCGCAGAAGAATGGCCGGTTGGTGTCGAGATCGTAATACCGGGCCCACACCGTCGAAGCGGAATCTGCGACCAGTACGGCGTCCTTTTTAGTGGGTTGGGAAGGATCGTCGATCCGCTGATATGCCCAACCGGGGATTTTGACTTCTTCCAGCCATTTGACGGCGGCGACAACGGCTTCCTGTACTTCGGCGGAGGGTTGATCCAGGCTCATCAGAAACAAGGCAACTCCCACGGTTTCCTGGCCGGAGTTGGAAGGCAGTTCGTAAGCCCTGGCTTTTGCGGGCTGAAGGGTAACGTGGTCGTATTGCTGGCACCATCCGGTGCGTTGCCCGTTGCGCAGGATCTGGGTTTTGAGGATGCAGTCCACGCCTTTGGCCACTGCTTTTTGGGCCAAGGGCGCCCATTTTTTGTCTACCCGTTCAAAGCCCTGTTTTCCCTCGGCAACCTGCTTCAGGATGTTGAGGGTTCGGACCATCGCGCCGTCGTTGAAAGTAATGTGGTTTTGGTATCCTTTTGGATTGGGGAAGAATTGGGGCCAGCCGCCGTTTTCGTACTGCCCGTTCAGCAAGTAGGCGATCCCCTTTTCTACCGCCTGAAGGTAGCGCGGGTTTTGGGTCGCTTGATAGGCCTTGATCAAATGCGTGAGTTCCCGGGTGGTGGCCTGGTTGTCGATCGTCGCGTCGTTGGCCAGGGAATCCTTTTGAATTTGGAGGCGTTCTGCCTCGGTCAGCGGTTTTTTGTAGTCAATGGCCTTGTCGTTGATCGCTTTAGGCCACCCGCCGCTGGCACGCTGGAAGACCAGCATTTTGTCGGCCAGGGTATCGGCCGCCGGGGTTTGAACGGGCGGCGTTGTTCTGGTTAAAGGAGCGGCTGGGCTGCACGCGGAAAAAGCACTCCAGCATAAGCCCAAAATCAGCATGGTCAAACCTGTTTTGATTTGCATAGTGGTAAATACTTATTAATCTACTTGCCTCTTTTCTGGATCCCATTTCCCGTCAAACGTCCAGGATGGGGTGATTCCTTTGGGGATCTATGGGAAAATTATTTTTATGCCACGAAAAGTCGCCGCCTTCACGGCGGCAATTATAATAGTACACGCGCCGGCCCCAACGCGGCGTGCCCGGGCCGGAAGCGGCCTGGTAGATATTGGCGTCGGCCATGGCTTTCGAGAACCGGCAACCGAGCAGGTAGAACTGGGATTCGCGGTGGTAGCGGCCCAGTTTGAACCCGGGGTCTCCGTCAAACCGGCAGTTCACCAGGACCGTCCGGGAAGATTCGGCCTGGGAGCCGTCGTGCCAGATAGCCGCTTCCCGGTTGTGGCAGACGAACCGGCAATTTTCGGCATAGGCCCATCCTCTGGGGCAGTAAAAATCCACCCCGCCTTCCATCGTGCAATCGTTGAAATAATACATGCCGTTCTCCACATCCCAGGGACTGACGGTATCGCCTCCCAAAGCCCGGAAGGTGCATTGGCGGAAGCTCAGGCGCACGGCGCCGGGGAGCGAGCGGAAAGCGAACTGGTGGCCTGTTCTGGTAACGGTTTTTGTTCCCCCCGGGGCATTGGCGCAGGAAACCACCGTATCTGCTTGTAAGTCAAATCCAAAGGAATTGAGGATCGTGAGGCGCTCGAACGTCAGATCGCTCCCTTTGACGTTCACGGTAGCGGCGCCCCAATCGTCGGGGTTTTCGCAGCGCCAGATGTCCCTGGCAATCGCCGCCTGGATGACGACGCCTTTTTCACTTTGCCCCCGAAGGGTAATCCGGCTTTTGGCGATAAAAAGCTTTTCCTGATATACTCCATTGCGGATAAAAATCACAGTTTGGTTTTGTCGAAGGGAATCTACCGCATCAATAGCTTGTTGGATAGAGGTAAAATCTCCGCTTCCATCTTTGGCGACTACCCATGATTTGCCTGTTCCCTGAGAAAACAGGGATATCAACGAAAAACAGAACGCAAAAAGTAAACCGGGACGGAGCATGGGCTGCTATTATTTTTTTACAAAGGGAAGCGTTAACCGCTTTCCTTCATTTTGGAAAGTCAGGAAATACATGCCTGCCGGGAGTAGCTCTACACGCAGGGTCGTTTTGACGCTACCAGGCGCGCAAACGGCGGTTTGCATGGTTGCGCCGTTGCCATTGAAGAGGGCGATGACCGAGGAGTCTTTATATGCCGGATGGTCGAGGGCAATCTCGCTGAAAACGGGGTTGGGATACAGGTTAAAGCCCTCTCGGGGCAAAAAGCCGGTAGTGCCTACGGGGATAAGCGGGCTGACGAGTCCGTTGAGGTAATTTTCCAGGTGGGTGTACCCGTTGGGGGCTATTCCGGAGCGGTCGGACGGGTTTTGAGGGTCCAGGCCCTGGGCTGTTTCCCAGGTATCAGGCATGCCGTCTTTGTCGGTGTCCGCCGGTGGAGTGCCGGAGGCCAAAGCGGGCCAGGCGCCGATCGTTTGCTCGAAGGGGGTTCCGTGCGGAAAGCCGCCCTGAACGTCGATAATCCGCCCGGCGCGGTTGCGCACGTCGCTGACGAGGCGCTGATCGAGGGTATCGCGCAGCGGCAGCGCGGCCCCGGCATGGGCTAAAACCAGTTCATAGGCTTCCGTAGCGGAATGGGTCACGACGGAATCCCAGGGGAAGGGAGCGTTGGTTTTGGACAGCGCCGTATCCGCCAGAGTTCCTCCATCAGCCATAGCCATTCCCTTCCAGTTGGCAGCGGTAATCGCGGAGTAACCGTCGACGAAGTTGCCGCTCAGGTAGATTTTGGGGTAGCCCAAACTACTTGATTTGGAGGGGTTCATGATCATCCCTCGTTTGGGAACGCCGGAGCTGGTTCCGGTAGAGGTCGAGGGGCCGTATTTGTAGTAGTTATTGACCAGGTTGTAGGTACCGCCTTCGCCCCCATTGGTGCTGTAATCCCTCCAGTTGTAGATGACGTTGTTGCGAAAATCGGCTTTTTCCACCACCCCGGCGGGATAGGTGCTGTTGCCGGCAAACCGGGGCGCACGGCCTTTCACGTGCAGGATCAGGTTGTGGTGGAAGCTTCCGTTGCGGGAGCCCCAGATGCCGCCGTAGCCATGCTCCTGGTAATCGGAGCCGCCGGATTCGAAGTGGTAGGAATAGTTTAGCGGTTCGGAGATGATGTTCCATTGGAGGGTGACGCTGTCGCCGCGGTAAATGGTCAATGCTTCGTCGGAACTCCAGCTCACCGAGCAGTGATCGATGATGATGCGTTTGTTCCCCAGGTTGCCGAGGGCGTCGTCGCCTCCGCTGCCGTCTACCTTGCCTTTGTTTTGGTAGCGGTCGCCCATGCGAACCCGGATAAAGCGCAAGATGACATTGTCTCCGCTAATGACCACCGGGTGGTCGGCGAGGCAGATCCCTCCGCCGGGAGCGGTTTGGCCGGCGATGGTCGTGTTGGCGGGAATGCTGAGTTTGGATTTCAGGCGGATCGTGCCCGCTACCCGGAACACGACGGTCCGGTAGGTAGCCGGAGCGCTTAGCGCATTGCGCAAGGTGCCGGGGGTATTGATGTCCTCCAGAGAGGTAACTTCAAACACGGTGGTTGGGGTTGCAGGCGTTCCCCGGCCTCCGGAGGCGTATTTGCCGTAGCCTTCCGCCCCGGGAAACGCCGGAAGCTGGGCCTGTCCGGAAAACCAGACAAAGGCGGCGGCGGCGGCCAGAAGGGTTCTAAGGAGCGCCTTGAAGGAGGATCGGAACAACACATTTTTCATAGAAAGCAGTTTAACAGCAGGCGAAAATCGGTTTTTGGAGGCACAGCTCTTCAGGTTTTGGCGCTTAGACTCCAACGAAGGGAAGTTGCCCAGCGTTTAGGCCTCCCCCCCCCCCCCCCGAGGGGGGGGAGGGGGGGGGGGGGCTCCCCCCCCCCGGGGGGGGGGGGAGGGAAAATTCCTTTACCTGTCTGGTTTACAACGGCATAACCCTCGGGATCGGCAAGCGGTTCCGAAGCGCTGCAGGCTACAAATCCGGGATAAAAATACAAGGCAAAAACCAGAGGGGGCGGAAATGGGTCCCTCCAAAAATTCACAATTCGGTAGCAGGAAGCGTGCAGCCCGATGTAGGTGGTTCGCTGTTGGGGCCTGTCTAAAAGGAGCCTTCTTTGCCCATGCCCCCTACATCCCCAGCAAAATCACCTCTTTCCCATCCACCTCGTGTAGTTCCCTGCGGATGCGCGTCTCCCAGGGCAGCTCTTCCGACGTTTTTTTCTCGAACAGGATCAGGTAGCCTTGCTTTTGGCCGAGTTTGTCCATATAGCGGGCCAGCTGCTGCAAGCCGTCGGGTTGGGACCACCTGTCGTGATGCATTTTCAACTCGATGGGAAAGACCTGATCTTGCCAGAACACCGCCAGATCCGTGCGGCCGTTGCCGATCGCCATCTCCCGCTCGATTCGGCCGCCGCCGTTGAGGATGCGCTGCAGGAAGGCCATGAGCAGCAGCTGATGCCCTGCTTCCTTATACTGAAAGCGCTCCAGCCAGGATTCGGAATGCCTGCGGTAGAACTCCACAAAGGCGTTCAGCAGTTTGTCCATATCCAGGGCGCCGCCGGGGGCGCAGGTACCAGGACGTTTGCGCGAGGTCCTGGTTGATGCCATCACTGAAACTGCTGTTGAGGATGCGCGTGATGCTCTTGTCGGTCAGGCTGTCCAGGTGGGTTTGCCGTTGTTCGATGAGGCGCTCCTTGGCGATGTCCACCATCTCCGCAGTAATGGCGCGCGTATAGTCGTTTTTGAGTATCCTGGCCACGATCTCGTTCGCCAGGGCGTTGGTCAGCCAGGGCTGTCCGCAGGAATAGGCGTACAATCGTTCAAAAACAGCCGCTGTAAAAACCTGCCCGGTATCCTGAGTATGCTGATCCAGCAACGCACGTACCTCTTCCCGGGTGAAAACCGGGAGAAAAAGGACTCAGCCTTGACATTAAACGGCGATCCCGCCCCGATCGACGGATTATCCGCCCGGGCACGGAGGCGGTACTCCCGGATATCGCGCAGGCCAACCAGCGCTACCGATTGCGGAAAATGGCGCGGGCGCGTCTGAAAGCCGTCTCTGAGCTGCCTCAAGGTAGAAATGAGCACATCGTCGTACAGGGCGTCTACCTCATCCAGCAGCAGCACCAGCGGTTTGGGCAGCGCTTTGCACCAATCCGTTAGATAGTCGCCCAGTAAAGAAGGGCTTGCCGTGTAGCCGGAAGGCAAGGGGGGCATGTAGGCCGCTTCGAGAAAAACGCTGGCTATGCGGTGCATTGATTTTACAAACACCATGTTGGCATCTTCCACCGAAATACTAGGGTACCCTGCCGATTCCAAAGAACACACCGTGGCCACATACGTCCCTTCCTGGTTCAGCCGGTGAGCCAGGGAGTGCAGGAACGTCGTCTTGCCCGTTTGCCTCGGCGCATGGATGACAAAGTATTGCTTCGCTTCGATCAGCCGCATGATGTCTTCCAAATACGTCCTGAACGGATTCACCATGTAGTGGTCTTCCGGGGTACACAGTCCGGTGGTATTGAAGAAGCGTCGTTTCATAGCCCTAAAAATACGACATTTTTGGGGATTTGCGGAGGGGGGTTCCGGCCTTACTCCGCGTTTCTGCCTCGATCCATGACATAGTTGGCAAACTCCTTGGGGTTGCCAAGGCAAGGATCTGTGTGAAAACGTATTTGCCGGAATTCATCGGGGCTTTAGCTATCTTTTTTTTCTTAACCGGACACTAGTGACCATAAATAATTCATCACTAAATTTGCTGATGCATCATTCAAACTCGTCATTATGAGTACCATAGTGGTGCTATCATCTGGTGTATTTCAATATTAGGTGCTCAATTTTTTTATAATTCGGGTCATCCACCCCTAAAAAACCTCTTGTCATCTGTGCGAAAACGTATTTGCCGGAATTCATCCTTCCTCTCTTTTGAGGAAGATACAATGCCAAAACCAATTCAAATCGTTCCCGAGCAAAATCGCCCGAAACGCCTTATTTTTATGGGGCTTTAGCTATCTTTTTTTTTCTTAACCGGACACTAGTGATATCCAAGATAATTTATCCAGTCAACAACAGAATTAATAGGCCAATCATTTTCACTTGACAAGATTAAAATAGTGTTATTCATTTTTGAATTCATTTACAATATTGATGCACCTTTCTAGTTCATCTGTTGCGTAGATTTGTTTTTTGTGATTTTTTTTGATGTTTATTGCCGGAAATTCATTAAAAATGGAATCGTATAAATAAACACCAATAAGAAGAGATCCTGTGGGTTCAGGATGATTATTTGATCTTAAAAGCATTGTCTCGGGAAAACAAATTTGGGCAAAATCAAATAAATCTCCAACCCGAAAAAGCTTAATACGTTTATTAGAGTTGCAAATAGTTTGAAAAACAGCTTTGTCCTTTTCCAGACTAACCCTACGCAGGCTATCATTCCATAGAATTGAAGAATAATTTTGAAAAATAAAAATAGTTGGCTTTTTAGAAATAGAATTTGCAATTGACTTTGAAATTTCTAAAAAATGAGAATCGCTGGCGCTTCTGCCTTGAAACAATACATAATCGTACTTTTTAAAAATATCGATAAAAAAAGAAAATTGTTTGTTCTCTTTGAACCAATATGGGGATTCAACTTTATAATTTATTATCCTGCAGCCAGGGATCAAATTTTTACAAATATTTTCTGCTATGGAGGCTCCTCCTTCAAAAGTTGCTTTTATTTTAACCTCCTTTCCATTCAACAAGGCGATATTTTGAAACAACCCGAGCATGTCATTATATTCACAAATACTATTTCCGATTACAAGAATTTTAACCTGTTTGCCTTTGGCAATAGGTAGTGTAAGAAAATACAGAAAAAAAAGAAGTAAATAGCGCATTACGTCTAAAAATGAGCCGTCAGATAATTGAAAGCCGAGGTGATATGCGAGAAAGAGCGCATTAATTTCCCTTTTTTATCGTACAGATTGCCCCGAGGAAATCCGCTAACATTCAATCTTGAAAAAACCGACTCCGAACAGACGGCATAAATCCCAGGCGGTTTAACTTGATTAAGAACTTCTAGCGCTTGTTCTATATTTCTTTCTGAACTGAGGTGAATAAATAGAATTCTTTTTTTAAAGGTGGTTTCGAAAATTTCAAATTGCGGCATATCTTCTATGCAAGGGCGACAAGAATGCGCCCAAACGGATACATATAGAAAATCATATCCTTTTATAAGGTTTTCAGAAATATGGAGTGTGTCTTTGGTCTGTAAGTTGATGGCGGTGAACGCCGGAAGCGTATCTACCAGGGCAACATCCGCCTCAGCAACGGGCTCAAGCAAGGGTTTCACCAAAATATTGGGCGGAGAAACGAGCGCTTGATAAGATTGTCCTCGAAGATTGAAGGTCATTTGGTCTTTCACCTTTAAAGCGCCACTGATTCCTAATGGCCTATAATAAATAGACAAATACTCCACCCCTTTTCAAAGTGATTTCCATTTTGATTGAGCTCAGATAACTTAAAAACCAATCCCGAATCCAATTCCAGGCAGCCGCCTACAATAAAATTGGGAACATCTTCATCCAGAATAAACGAAAACACAAAAAGACGGTCTTGAGAGCGAACGACGAGCGACAAGCAGAGCACGAAAAATAACAAGGATGGCTTCCTTACCAGACGAAAGGG
The DNA here is from genome assembly GCA_016707205.1 of Haliscomenobacter sp. Lineage (GTDB taxonomy): Bacteria > Bacteroidota > Bacteroidia > Chitinophagales > Saprospiraceae > JADJPL01. The sequence continues at coordinate 292,466 of JADJHZ010000005.1, forward strand.
TTTCATGGAGCTTGGTTTTGGCGTTAAAAGTTGAAGAGGACAAACTACCCTCTCAATTTATTAAAAGGTCTTCTATTGTAGGATTAATTAACAAAAGCTCTCCTTTAGGGGAGAAAAGCAGCGAACACGGAATAGCGTAGCAATTGAAAACCCGCTGAATTTTTTTTAATTCGCTACCAGGGATTAAGCCCTGAGGCCACGGCAGTTCGTCTTCCCCCAGCGCGTTTTCCCAAGCTGGAGCTTTTTCGTCCAGGGAAATTCCAAGTATCTGAATATTTCTTTCCCGGAGCGCTGCATAGCGCTCTTTTAGGGTTTTATTCTTTGCTCTGCAAGGCTTGCACCAACTCGCCCAGAAATCGACCAGGACTTTATCGCCGCTTTGACTCATAAAAAACTCCGAAGTGTTCAGTGTATCTCCTGCTTGGCTGGTAAACGGAAAATGAACCATTTGAGAACCGAGTCTTAGGCGGGACAGGCTTGTCAGATCATTTAACAGATCAATATTCGGAGGATTAAACTTGGCAACCAAGTGTATAATACTATCCGTGTAAATAGGAGAAACAAATGTTATTCTCCTCAAATTGAGGACATGGTAATTCAAAAACCGGACAGCCAAAATGGTGTCCTTACTCAACATGGAAGTAAACTCATTAAAACACCAATTTTCATATTTCTCCTTTACCGAAATAAAAGCGGAGTCGCCGGAACTTCTACTCGCACAATTTTCAACATTTTTAATCAAAGAATCCTGAATAGATACAGCTACTCGCCAGATGGAATCCAGCTTGCTTCCTTCAACAAGAAATTCACGTCCTCCCCCAAATAGTATCTTTACAGGCCTGTTCTTGTCTTTAAAAAACAGAAGGCGTGATTTGGATTTTTTGGTATCCAGCTGCAACAACGATCGATCGGTGGTTATGTTAAAGCAGCCAAATGCATCTTTGTCAATGCGGATACTATCAAGGAGTTTACCTTTGATTGTTAAATAAAATGTTTCAACTTCTTTAGCCTTATTTACAATCTGAATCTCGCAGATCGCTGAGCTGTCTGAGACGAAATCCAAGTTGTCCAAACAAAGGTTGTTTTTGCAATTATTAAAAGCAGAAATGGTTTCACTACACCTGCTACGGATAGGTCTCAAAACATCACCCCCCTGTTCTTTCGTCAAAAGAAAGAAACAAAAACCACTAATGATGGGAATAAGGACGTTTACAGGCATTGTGAAAGGGTTATGACTGTGAAATACTGAGGAACCTATTCCAAAGAACACCTTACTGAACATTGTAGAAATATGCTGTCCAGCCCCTATTGTAACGGCCAAATTTATTTGGCCCCGTGTGCTGTTTTCCCCATGCTTCCGCCAAATAAATTTGGCGGTTACAGACGCTAAGCCCAAAAATGTCCTGCGGCATGGGCATAGTCTGCCAACCGGCAGCCCCCTACATCCCCAGCAAAATCACCTCTTTCCCATCCACCTCGTGTACTTCCCTGCGGATGCGCGTCTCCCAGGGCAGCTCTTCCGACGTTTTTTTCTCGAACAGGATCAGGTAGCCTTGCTTTTGGCCGAGTTTGTCCATATAGCGGGCCAGCTGCTGCAAGCCATCCGGTTCGGACCGGGCGTTGTGATGCATCTTGAGCTCAATGGGAAAGACCTGATCTTGCCAGAACACCGCCAGATCCGTGCGGCCGTTGCCGATCGCCATCTCCCGCTCGATTCGGCCGCCGCCGTTGAGGATGCGCTGCAGGAAGGCCATGAGCAGCAGCTGATGCCCTGCTTCCTTATACTGAAAGCGCTCCAGCCAGGATTCGGAATGCCAGCGATAGAAATCCACAAAGGCGTTCAGCAGTTTGTCCATATCCAGCGCGCCGCCGGGGCGCAGGTACCAGGACGTTTGCGCGAGGTCCTGGTTGATGCCATCACTGAAACTGCTGTTGAGGATGCGCGTGATGATCTCCCGGTATATGGGGTTGGCAAACTGAACCGGATTGCCGGGCGTGATGATGCCCAGATCCCGGCAATAGCGGACCGCGTCGTTGTAATCGTCAAAGTCGGGCGCCTCGCCGTTGATGATACTCAACACAATGGGCCGCACCCGGGGGTCGTTGATCTTGTCGGTCAGGCTGTCCAGGTGGGTTTGCCGTTGTTCGATCAGCCGCTCCTTGGCGATGTCCACCATCTCCGCAGTAATGGCGCGCGTATAGTCGTTTTTGAGTATCCTGGCCACGATCTCGTTCGCCAGGGCGTTGGTCAGCCAGGGCTGTCCGCTGGAATAGGCGTACAATCGTTCAAAAACAGCCGCTGTAAAAACCTGCCCGGTATCCTGGGTATGCTGATCCAGCAGCGCACGTACCTCTTCCCGGGTGAAAACCGGGAGAAAAAAGGACTCAGCCTTGACATTAAACGGCGATCCCGCCCCGATCGACGGATTATCCGCCGGGCACGGAGGCGGTACTCCCGGATATCGCGCAGGCCAACCAGCGCTACCGATTGCGGAAAATGGCGCGGGCGCGTCTGAAAGCCGTCTCTGAGCTGCCTCAGGGTGGAAATGAGCACATCGTCGTACAGGGCGTCTACCTCATCCAGCAGCAGCACCAGCGGTTTGGACAGGGCTTTGCACCAATCCGTTAGATAGTCGCCCAGTAAAGAAGGGCTTGCCGTGTAGCCGGAAGGCAAAGGGGGCATGTAGGCCGCTTCGAGAAAAACGCTGGCTATGCGGTGCATTGATTTTACAAACACCATGTTGGCATCTTCCACCGAAATGCTGGGGTACCCTGCCGATTCCAAAGAACACACCGTGGCCACATACGTCCCTTCCTGATTCAGCCGGTGAGCCAGGGAGTGCAGGAACGTCGTCTTGCCCGTTTGCCTGGGCGCATGGATGACAAAGTATTGCTTCGCTTCGATCAGCCGCATGATGTCTTCCAAATACGTCCTGAACGGATTCACCATGTAGTGGTCTTCCGGGGTACATAGTCCGGTGGTATTGAAGAAGCGTCGTTTCATAGCCCTAAAAATACGACATTTTTGGGGATTTGCGGAGGGGGGTTCCGGCCTTACTCCGCGTTTCTGCCTCGATCCATGACATAGTTGGCAAACTCCTTGGGGTTGCCAAGGCAAGGATCTGTGTGAAAACGTATTTGCCGGAATTCATCGGGGCTTTAGCTATCTTTTTTTTCTTAACCGGACACTAGTGACCATAAATAATTCATCACTAAATTTGCTGATGCATCATTCAAACTCGTCATTATGAGTACCATAGTGGTGCTATCATCTGGTGTATTTCAATATTAGGTGCTCAATTTTTTTATAATTCGGGTCATCCACCCCTAAAAAACCTCTTGTCATTGCCAATACTTTTCCATCGGGACCAATCAGGATGTTTTTAGGATACCCCCATGACATCCTAAACGTGTGTTCAATTATTTTCCGAGCATCGGGAATGACCGTATAACTTATTGGATGGTCCATCATGAACTCAATAATTTCTGGCTCTGCATCCCTGCAAATTGAAATAACTTCCAGCTCTTCTTTGTACGTATCTTGCATCTTGTTTAGAAAAGGGATTTCCTCAATGCAAGGAGGACATGCGATAAACCAGAAATTAAGAAGGGTTAAATTGCCGTTGTAAGTAATATTTTGGATCTTCCCGTGAATGTCCGTTGCAGAAAAAGTAGGTATTAGGTAGCCGTCCAAAAAGTCTAAATCCCTTTGCCACTTAGCAGCAAGGATATTGTTTGAAGTCAATACCATCGAATCCAATGACAAATGACTAATTCGGTAATAATATTCTGAAAAATCTTCTGAAGTACTTGATTGAGATTTGACTCTAACATAAAATGAAAATTCCAGAAAAAGGAAGAGGAAAAACGAAATGTAATTAATGTATTTCATCACTCAGTAGTGTTCGGTTAAGCAATTTTAATTTTTGATCAATTAATTGTTAATCAATTTGTTATAAAGGTTTTTTCATGTGACCGATTTGAATTGACTAGAGGCCCAAAAGAGGGCGCTCATGAATGAAGGAACTTATGTTTTCTCCCAGCTTATGGGGTTGATCCATCGCCAAACCTTCGCGCGAATCGTTGAAAAGTATGGCGGCCATGACCCTATGCGGACGTTCTCCTGCTGGCGCCAATTGCTATGTATGAGCTTCGGACAACTCACCCAGCGGGAAAGTTTGCGCGACGTAGTCATCTGTTTGAATGCTCATCCGGAGAAGCTTTACCTTTTGGGCTTGACCAATGGGGTAAAACGTTCAACCTTGGCGGATTCAAACGAAGCCAGAGATTACCGCATCTATGAGGCCTTGGCGCATCTACTTATTGCCAAAGCCCGGAGGCTTTACCAAGGGCAACCTTCCACCATTGACCTGGACAATATGGTCTATGCCTTGGATTCTACAACGGTTGAACTTTGCCTGGAGGTGTTTTGGTGGGCAAAATTCCGTAAGCACAAAGCAGCGGTAAAGCTCCATACCCTGCTGGACATACGCTGCGAAATCCCTTGCTTCATCCATATTTCTGATGGTAAGTTCCACGATGTCAATGTATTGGACATACTTGAGTTTGAGCCGGAGGCTTTCTACGTCATGGACAGGGGCTACACCGACTGGGAACGGCTCTATAAAATCCATGAAGCAGGCGCCTTCTTTGTCATCCGGGCGAAAAAGAACTTATCCTTTGAGCGGATTTACTCTGCGCCGGTGGACAAAAGCACGGGGCTAAAGTTGATCAGACGGTGCGCCTAAAAGGACACTATGCAGCCATCGGCTATCCGGGCAAACTTAGAAGGATCAAATACGTGGATGAGGTGCATAAGGTGACCTATGTGTATTTGACCAATCACTTGGATGCAAAAGCGATACAGATTGCCGGCCTGTACTTGAATCGCTGGAAAGTGGAGCTTTTCTTCAAATGGATCAAGCAGCACCTGCGCATCAAACGTTTTTGGGGCGAAAGTGCCCATGCTGTCAAAACTCAAATATGGATCGCCATCTGTACCTTTGTACTGGTGGCCATTTGGAAATACAGATCAAAAAGTTTACAAAGTATGAATGAATTATTACAGATAGTCAGCGTTTCGGTTTTTGATAAAACTCCTGTAAATCAGCTATTTAACAACATGCAATACCAAAAAACCAACGAAGACCAATGTAATCAATTGAATATGTTTGACTTATAACCGGACACTAGTGTCCTTCGTATATTTTTTTAATTATAATTTGTTTTTTGCGCTAAAACGGCTGCGGTCGAGCCCCCTACATCCCCAGCAAAATCACCTCTTTCCCATCCACCTCGTGTACTTCCCTGCGGATGCGCGTCTCCCAGGGCAGCTCTTCCGACGTTTTTTCTCGAACAGGATCAGATAGCCTTGCTTTTGGCCGAGTTTGTCCATATAGCGGGCCAGCTGCTGCAAGCCGTCGGGTTGGGACCACCTGTCGTGATGCATTTTCAACTCGATGGGAAAGACCTGATCTTGCCAGAACACCGCCAGATCCGTGCGGCCGTTGCCGATCGCCATCTCCCGCTCGATTCGGCCGCCGCCGTTGAGGATGCGTTGCAGGAAGGCCATGAGCAGCAGCTGATGCCCTGCTTCCTTATACTGAAAGCGCTCCAGCCAGGATTCGGAATGCCTGCGGTAGAACTCCACAAAGGCGTTCAGCAGTTTGTCCATATCCAGGGCGCCGCCGGGGTGCAGGTACCAGGACGTTTGCGCGAGGTCCTGGTTGATGCCATCACTGAAACTGCTGTTGAGGATGCGCGTGATGATCTCCCGGTATATGGGGTTGGCAAACTGAACCGGATTGCCAGACGTGATGATGCCCAGATCCCGGCAATAGCGGACCGCGTCGTTGTAATCGTCAAAGTCGGGCGCCTCGCCGTTGATGATACTCAACACAATGGGCCGCACCCGGGGGTCGTTGATCTTGTCGGTCAGGCTGTCCAGGTGGGTTTGCCGTTGTTCGATGAGGCGCCCCTTGGCGATATCCACCATCTCCGCAGTAATGGCGCGTATAGTCGTTTTTGAGTATCCTGGCCACGATCTCGTTCGCCAGGGCGTTGGTCAGCCAGGGCTGTCCGCAGGAATAGGCGTACAATCGTTCAAAAACAGCCGCTGAAAAAACCTGCCCGGTATCCTGGGTATGCTGATCCAGCAACGCACGTACCTCTTCCCGGGTGAAAACCGGGAGAAAAAAGGACTCAGCCTTGACATTAAACGGCGATCCCGCCCCGATCGACGGATTATCCGCCCGGGCACGGAGGCGGTACTCCCGGATATCGCGCAGGCCAACCAGCGCTACCGATTGCGGAAAATGGCGCGGGCGCGTCTGAAAGCCGTCTCTGAGCTGCCTCAAGGTAGAAATGAGCACATCGTCGTACAGGGCGTCGACCTCATCCAGCAGCAGCACCAGCGGTTTGGACAGGGCCTTGCACCAATCGGCGAGGTACTGTCTCAACAACTGGGCACTTGCCGGGTAGGCATACGGATCCGGAGGCATGTCCTCCTCCTTCAGAAAAATAGCTGCCGTTTGATACAGCGACCGGACGAACAGGCCGTTGGCATCTTCCACCGAAATACTGGGGTACCCTGCCGATTCCAAAGAACACACCGTGGCCACATACGTCCCTTCCTGGTTCAGCCGGTGAGCCAGGGAGTGCAGGAACGTCGTCTTGCCCGTTTGCCTCGGCGCATGGATGACAAAGTATTGCTTCGCTTCGATCAGCCGCATGATGTCTTCCAAATACGTCCTGAACGGATTCACCATGTAGTGGTCTTCCGGGGTACACAGTCCGGTGGTATTGAAGAAGCGTCGTTTCATAGCCCTAAAAATACGACATTTTGGGGATTTGCAGAGGGGCGCATTTCGGCCTCCCTCCGGCCCGCAAGATTATTTTCCCCTCCCGGGCCTGCGCAAAGGATTACTTACCGAAACTACTCCCTATCCTTTTTGACGAGGTTTGCATACGTGTCCACCAGATAACAACCCACATTTCCCCGAATCTCCCGGCCAAAAGGCGCCCTGTTCGCTGGATAATACCTCAATGCTTCAAAAGGACTTCGAGGGAAGGATGAAGAAACAATAGCTTTCCCTCTTCCGAGAACAGTAAGGTATGAGGAACTCCTGCACAGAAGAACCTTTTTAAGATGGTTTCCTTTTGTTCCGGCAGGATCAACCCCTGATACCAGGGTATTTGGTCTTCTTGCAACGCTTTTTTCCAATCCGAAGGGTTGTCGTCCAATGTAAAACCGACAATTTGAGTGTTGTTTGCCAGGATTTCGGCATAGTGTTGTTTCAGCGTTTGGTTTTTTCTCCGGCACGGCGAACACCAGCTTGCCCAAAAATCGACTAAGATTTTCTTTCCCTTATATCGCTCAAAAATGCTTGCCGTATGCAGGGTATCTCCGTCGATGCCTCCATAATCGAAATGATAGAAGTCGGTCCCGGGCCTTCGTTGAGACAGGTCAATCAAATCCCCTAACAACTTCTCCTGCGGCGGTTCCAGACCCCGAACCTGGCGGATCAAACTATCCATGTACACGGGCGAAGGGAAAAAAATGGGGCCGTGTTGGACCTTTTTTTTAAGCTGGGGAACATAATTGTTTAAAAATCGGATAGCCAGGGCCGTGTCGGTACGTAGCATGGCGCTAAACGATTGAAAACCCTGGCTTTCGAAGCGCTCCAGGGAAAAAGCAATACCAGCTTCCGGGGAATCCTGTAGGCCAATAGCGGTCCGCCACATAGAGTCCAGCCGGCTGCCTTCCACTTTGAAATTCCATCCTCCCAGAAAGGCGATGCGAACGGGCTGGCCCTTGTCTTTAAAAAACGGGAAAGTATACTTGGCCCTGTTCATGCCCAGCTCCAATGAGGTTTGGGTTACGGGGGGTTGCATGCATCCAACCGTAAATGGTTCCAGGGTAAGGCTATCGAGTTTGGCCCCTGATTCGAGAAGGTAAAACATCAGCTTCTCGCTGCTCTGGTTGGTGATCTGAATGGGACAGGCGCCCGGTAGTTGCGCAAGGGCCTTCGTGGAAAGGCCGCAATGGAAGAGCAAGCAGGCCCAAAAAGGCAGCGTCCGCATGCGACGAAGGGGTTTCATGGAGCTTGGTTTTGGCGTTAAAAGTTGAGAACCAACTACCTTCCCTAAACGCCATGGGGTTCCGGATTATTCTGGAATTCGCTTTTTTTAAAGTTCCAGGCCTACAGGCGTAGAGGTTACTCCCACGGTTGGGGGATTGCCTCAAAAGACCGGTCTTGCCCATGAGGCGAAGCTTTCTTCACCCTACTGGACATTTTAGAAAGATGCTGTCCAGCCCCTATTGTAACGGCCAAATTTATTTGGCCCCGTGTGCTGTTTTCCCCATGCTTCCGCCAAATAAATTTGGCGGTTACAGACGCTAAGCCCAAAAATGTCCTGCGGCATGGGCATAGTCTCGCCAACCGGCAGCCCCCTACATCCCCAGCAAAATCACCTCTTCCCATCCACCTCGTGTACTTCCCTGCGGATGCGCGCCTCCCAGGGCAGCTCTTCCGACGTTTTTTTCTCGAACAGGATCAGGGAGCCTTGCTTTTGGCCGAGTTTGTCCATATAACGGGCGAGCTGCTGCAAGCCATCCGGTTCGGACCGGGCGTTGTGATGCATCTTGAGCTCAATGGGAAAGACCTGATCTTGCCAGAACACCGCCAGATCCGTGCGGCCGTTGCCGATCGCCATCTCCCGCTCGATTCGGCCGCCGCCGTTTAGGATGCGCTGCAGGAAGGCCATGAGCAGCAGCTGATGCCCTGCTTCCTTATACTGAAAGCGCTCCAGCCAGGATTCGGAATGCCAGCGATAGAAATCCACAAAGGCGTTCAGCAGTTTGTCCATATCCAGGGCGCCGCCGGGGCGCAGGTACCAGGACGTTTGCGCGAGGTCCTGGTTGATGCCATACTGAAGGGAAGAGTTGAGGATTCGGGTAATTATTTCCCGATAGATCGGATTGGCAAAGCGAATAGGGCCATCCGCACTAATGATCCCCAGATCGCGGCAATACCGCATAGCGTCATCAAATCCGTCAAAGTCGGGCGCCTCGCCGTTGATGATACTCAACACGATGGGCCGAACCCGGGGGTCATTGATCTTATCGGTCAGGCTGTCCAGGTGGGTTTGCCGTTGTTCGATCAGCCGCTCCTTGGCGATGTCCACCATCTCCGCAGTAATGGCGCGCGTATAGTCGTTTTTGAGTATCCTGGCCACGATCTCGTTCGCCAGGGCGTTGGTCAGCCAGGGCTGTCCGCTGGAATAGGCGTACAATCGTTCAAAAACAGCCGCTGTAAAAACCTGCCCGGTATCCTGAGTATGCTGATCCAGCAACGCACGTACCTCTTCCCGGGTGAAAACCGGTAGAAAAAAGGACTCAGCCTTGACATTAAACGGCGATCCCGCCCCGATCGACGGATTATCCGCCCGGGCACGGAGGCGGTACTCCCGGATATCGCGCAGGCCAACCAGCGCTACCGATTGCGGAAAATGGCGCGGGCGCGTCTGAAAGCCGTCTCTGAGCTGCCTCAAGGTAGAAATGAGCACATCGTCGTAAAGGGCGTCTACCTCATCCAGCAGCAGCACCAGCGGTTTGGGCAGCGCTTTGCACCAGTCGGCGAGGTACTGTCTCAACAACTGGGCACTTGCCGGGTAGGCATACGGACCCGGAGGCATGTCCTCCTCCTTCAGAAAAATAGCTGCCGTTTGATACAGCGACCGGATGAACAGGCCGTTGGCATCTTCCACCGAAATACTGGGGTACCCTGCCGATTCCAAAGAACACACCGTGGCCACATACGTCCCTTCCTGGTTCAGCCGGTGAGCCAGGGAGTGCAGGAACGTCGTCTTGCCCGTTTGCCTCGGCGCATGGATGACAAAGTATTGCTCTGCTTCAATCAGACGCAGGACATCGTCGTAAAAGTTCCGAAACGGATCGACCATGTAGTGCTTTTCCGGCATACACAGTCCGGTGGTATTGAAGAAGCGTCGTTTCATAACCCTAAAAATACGACAATTTTGGGGATTTGCGGAGGGGATGGCCGAACCCTTTTACCATTCCCTCACCTCCCTCCACGGCAATACGGCGATCTCGTTGGAGCGGATTTGCTTTTCCATCACCGCCCCATCCATCCGCCATCCACGGTCAGAATCGTACCGTGGACGTAGTCGGAGGCGGCGGAAGCCAGAAACACCAGGGGGCCTTTAAAATCTTCGGGTTCGCCCCAGCGGCCTGCGGGGATACGGTCCAGAATAGACTGGCTCCGTTTTTCGTCGGCGCGCAGGGCGGCGGTATTCTCGGTAGCGATATAGCCGGGCGCGATGGCGTTGACGTTGACCCCTTTACCTGCCCACTCGTTGGCGAAGGCTTTGGTAAGGGAGCCAATCGCCCCTTTGCTGGCGGCGTACCCCGGCACGTTGATTCCACCCTGAAACGTCAGCAGGGAAGCGGTGAAGATGATCTTCCCGCTTCCCTGACCGACCATCCGCTTGCCGATCTCGCGGGTCAGGATAAACTGCGCATTCTGATTGATCTCGATGACCTTATCCCAATAGTCGTCCGGGTGCTCTGCCGCCGGGGCCCGAAGGATAGTCCCTGCGTTGTTTACCAGGATATCGACCACGGGAAAATCCCGGCGTACAGCTTCTATGAAATCGTACAATTCCGCCCGTACGCTAAAATCGCACTGGTAGGGGAAAAACCGGCGGCCCAGCGCCGCTATTTCTTCGGCTACAGCGCTGCCTTCCGCGTTCATGGAGTTGGCCACGCCGATGATGTCGGCCCCGGCTTCAGCCAGTGCCAGGGCCATGGCTTTGCCGATGCCCCGGCTGCAACCCGTTACCAGGGCTACTTTACCCTTCAAACTAAATTGGTCCAGAATAGTCATCGTTAGAGGAGTTGTTTGGGTTCTACTTTATCCATATCGGTGTATTCCTGGTTTTCGCCGCCCATCCCCCAAATGAAGGTATACGCGTTGGTGCCTACCCCCGAATGGATCGACCATTCCGGGGAGATCACCGCCTGGTCGTTGCGCATGATCAGGTGCCGGGTTTCTGCTGGCTCGCCCATCAGATGCACCACGAGCTGGTCGTCGGCCAGGTTGAAGTAGAAGTACACTTCATTGCGGCGGTAATGGGTATGCGGAGGAAACGTATTCCAGGTACTTGGGCTGATGAGTTCCGTCAGGCCCATCACCAGCTGGCAGGTTTGCACCCGGGAGGTCACAATGTACTGGTAGATATTCCGGCGGTTGGCTGTCGCGTGCTCGCCCAATTCCACGGGCGCCACCGTTTGGTGCGGGATTAAGGCCGGCGGATACACCGCATGGGCGCCGACGGAGTTGAAGTAAAACTTGGCCGGCTCGGCGCTGGAATCGCTGCGGAAGACCAGCTCCCGGGTTCCTTTGCCTACATAAAGCGCATCCTTGAACCCCAGGGGAAAAGCTACCCCATCCACGGAAACCATGCCGGGGCCGCCCACGTTAATGATCCCCATTTCCCTCCGTTCCAGGAAAAAAGAGGCTTTCGTCAGGTCCTCAAAAGCGGGCATAGCCAGGGCTTCGCCAACTGGCTGCGCGCCCCCGATGACAAACCGGTCCTGCATGGAATACGTCACCGAAATATGATCGGGGCGAAAAATACCGTCTACCAAAAAATTTTCCCGAAACTGGGAGGTATTAAACCCCTTCATTTCATCCGCACTGCGGGAAAACCGAATAGAAAATGAACTGGTCATAGGATAGATAGTAAAGACTTGGTTTTAACTATAAACAGGCTTCAAATCATCTCCCAGCGGCGTCATCTTCGGCATGAGCAAGTGCGCTACGCCCAGCACCGTGAGGTACATCAACCCGGCGATCAGGAACGCGAAGAAGTAAGCGCCGGGGCCGGAAGCGGTCAGCAGTTCGCCCAGCGTAATATGGGCTGCCAGACCGGCAAAAGCGCCCATAGCGCCGCCGATGCCCACTACCGTGGCGGTTGCTTTCTTCGGAAACACATCAGATACCAACGTAAAGACGTTCGCCGACCAGGCCTGGTGGCCGCCTGCCCCTAAAGCAATTAAAGCCACGGCAAGCCACTTGTTGTCCGTTAGGGTAACGAACATGACCGGAAGAATGATCAAGGCGCAGATCAGTAACGTGATCTTTCTGGCTTTATTCACACTCCAGCCCCGGCTCATGAAAAAGCCGGACAACCAGCCGCCTGCGATGCTGCCGACATCGGCGACGACGTATATGATGATCAGCGGCAAGCCCAGGCCCCTGATGTTCAGCCCGAACGTTTCGGCGATGTATTTTCCTCCCCAGAACAAATAGAACCACCACACGGCGTCGGTCAGTTTGGCGATGGCAAAGGCCCAGGTTTGAGGCAGCGGAAGCACTTTTCCCCAGGGGACTTTCCCCGTGGTTTCTTCCCCGGTGGAATCGCTCTTGATATAAGCCAGTTCCGCAGCGCTGAGCTTGGGATGTTCTTCGGGTTTGCGATAGATAGAGAGCCAGCCAACGACCCAAATGGCGCTGAACACGCCCGTCGTCAGGAACGCGTATTGCCAGTTATGCCCCGTATCGGAAACGATCAGCGGGATGATCAGGGGCGCCATGATGGCTCCTACGTTGGAACCCGCATTGAAAATGCCTGTGGCAAACGCCCGTTCCTTTTTGGGGAACCACTCGGCCACGGTTTTGATGCAGGAAGGGAAGTTGCCGGATTCCCCGAATCCAAGGCCAAAGCGCGCCAAAGCAAATCCAACGAAGCTGAACGCCGGCCGGATCGTTGCGTGCAGCATACCGAACACGCTCCAAATAGCAATGGATATCGTATAGCCCCAACGCGTTCCGATCTTATCGATCAACGCGCCCATGGCCAGCATGCCAATCCCGTAGGCCAACTGGAAGGAAGCGCTGATATAGCCGTAATCCGCATCCGTCCATCCAAAAACTTTGTGTTGCAGCGTAGGCGCCAGAACGCCGATGACGCTTCGGTCCATGTAGTTGATCGTCGTGGCGGCGAAGAGCATCGCCAGAATTCTCCAACGGTACCGGCCAATTTTGGTCGTGGTTTGGTCCATTTCAGGTTTGGTGTTTGATTCAAAAAAAGAGCAGGAGGCCTTCCAACCGTCAGGTGGTTCACCAGGTAGGCAGAGGGCTCCAGGCAACGTGTTATCCCCGGATCATCCGGATTAAATCCAATGTCGTTTTCACCTTTTCGGCGAGTTCGTCAAACTTGCGCCCGTCGAGGATGTCTTTGGTGATCAGTTGGGAGCCCATGCCTACGCAGGTTACTCCAGCTTCGAACCACTTGCGCAGGCTCTCCTCGGTAGGAGACACCCCGCCGGTGGGCATGATGCTCGTCCAGGGTTGCGGCCCTTTGATGTCTTTAACAAAACCCGGCCCCAGCACCCCACCGGGGAACACCTTGACCACCTCCGCCCCGAGTTCTTCCGCCCGTGCGATTTCCGTCAGCGATCCGCACCCTGGCGACCAGAGCACTTTGCGCCGGTTGCATACGACCGCAATATCTTCCCGCAGCACCGGAGTAACGATGAAGTTGGCCCCCAACTGCATGAACAAGCTGGCGGTGCCCCCATCGGTTACCGACCCCACCCCCAGCATCATGCCGGGCAGTTCTTTTAAACAATATTTATTCAGGTTACCGAATACTTCATGAGCGAAATCGCCCCGGTTGGTAAACTCCAACAGCCGGGCGCCGCCCCGGTAGCAGGCTTCTACCACCCCCTTGCACAATTCCAGGTCGCTGTGGTAGAACAATGGCACCAAACCCGTTTCCTGCATGGTTTGGGCTACTTGGATGCGTGTGTATTTGGCCATTTTTTTTTAAAGTTACGAGGTTACGAAGTAGCGAAGTTACGAAGTAGCGAAGTCCAACTGGCGCGAGGCTTGGGCCTCGTGCCCAGTACCTTCCCAAGGCTCCAGCCTCGGGCTACCTCGCAAGCTCGTCGCGTTTACCGCGAAACGCGCCCGCTGGCATCCCCTTTCATCAGCGTTTCGACTTCGGCAACGGTGACGAGGTTGGCGTCGCCGTAGATGGTATGCTTGAGGCAGGACGCGGCAACCGCGAAATTAAGCGCTTTTTGGTCGTCGCCTGCATATTGGATCAGTCCGTAGACCAGGCCGCCCATGAAGCTGTCGCCTCCGCCGACGCGGTCGACGATATGGGTGATCTGGTACGTGGGGGATTCAAACAAGGTTTGGCCGTCGTAAAGCACCCCGGCCCAGGTGTTATGGGAGGCGCTGATGGACCCGCGCAAGGTAATAATAACCTTTTTCGCTCTGGGGAACCGCTGCATCATTTGCTGGCAGACGGAGACATAGGACTTGGCGTCCATGGTATGGCCCTGGGTGACGTCGATCCCCTCGGGGTGGATGTCGAAATGTTTTTCGGCGTCTTCCTCGTTGCCCAAAATGATATCGCAACCGGCGACCAGGGCTTCCATGACTTCGGAAGATTTTTTGCCGTATTTCCACAAATTCTTGCGGTAGTTGAGGTCGGTGGAAACGGTGATTCCCATGCGGTTGGCGGTTTCGATCGCTTCCAGGCAGGCATCCGCCGCTCCCTGCGAGAGGGCGGGTGTGATACCGGTCCAGTGGAACCATTGGGCATCGCTGAACACCTTCTCCCAATCGATCATCCCTTTGGCGATAGACGCCATACCGGAATGCGCCCGGTCGTACACGACTTTACTGCCTCTGCTGACCGCGCCCATTTCCAGGAAATAAATGCCCAGCCGTTCGCCGCCGCGCAGCACGTGGTTCACGCCAACGCCGCGTTTGCGCATTTCCATCAGGGCGCAATCGCCGAGATCGTTCTGCGGAAGCCAGGTGACAAATTCGGTGGGCAGCCCATAGTTGGCCAGAGAAACCGCTACATTGGATTCGCCTCCCCCATACACCACATCGAAGGAAGAAGCCTGAGAAAATCGCAAAAATCCGGGAGGGGTCAGCCGCAGCATGATCTCCCCAAACGTGACGATCTTTTTCATGACAAGTTATTTGTTTGGCAAAATGGATTTTTTGAAAAGCTTGAGCTAAAAGTACTACCTGCACCCTATATAGCCTATTCCTGAATTCACTATTTGCTAGCCAAAACCCCCAAAAACCAGGTAAGCCTTTTCTGCTCCCGGATTGTGAATTTTTGACGGCTTCGATTCCCGATTATTTCAGACCTTTATAAAGACAATGCTTCTGCTCCTTTTGGATAATCATCTTACTTGAAAATTTTTCCACATGATTACCGCTAATCCAAAATCCATCCCCTCATTCCTCGACGAGCATTTCCTTCTGGATACGGAATCGGCCCGCCGCTTATACCACGAGTATGCCAAAGATATGCCGATCATTGACTACCATTGCCATCTCCCACCGGATGAAATCGCCGTCGACAAACGGTTTTCCAACCTGACCCAAATCTGGCTCAACGGCGACCATTACAAATGGCGGGCGATGCGCACCAACGGCGTCAACGAACGGTTCATCACCGGCGACGCCGGGGATTACGAAAAATTTGAGCAGTGGGCAAATACCGTTCCCTTCACCCTGCGCAACCCGCTCTACCACTGGACCCACCTGGAGCTCCGCCGCTATTTCGGCATCCAGGAAATTCTGAGCCCGGCTACCGCCCAGGCCGTCTACCAAGAGGCCAGCACCTTGCTCAACTCCCCGGAATACAGCGTGCGCAACCTCCTGCGCAAAATGAACGTTGCTACCGTTTGCACCACCGACGACCCCGTCGACTCCCTGGTGTACCACCAAAATATCAAAGCGGATGGCTTCGAAATCCCCATCCTGCCCGCATTCCGCCCCGACAAAGCCATCCTGATCGAAAAACCTTCCTGGCCGGCATACATCCGCCAACTGGCAGAAGCCGCCGGTAAGGAAATCGCTACCTTCCAGGACCTTCTCGACGCGCTCCAAAACCGCATCGCCTTCTTTCACGACATGGGCAGCCGCCTGAGCGATCACGGACTCGAGCAGATTTATGCCGCGCCGTTTACGGAGGCGGGGACGGACCGCATTTTCCGCAAACGCCTCGGCGGGCAAACCCTGGAAGCTGCGGAAGCCGAAGAATTCATGTCCGCCCTGCTCTACCACCTCGGCGTTATGTACCACGCCAAAGGCTGGACCCAGCAGTTCCACCTCGGGGCCCTGCGCAACAACAACTCCCGCATGATGCGCACCCTTGGACCCGATACGGGGTTCGACAGCATCGGCGACTGGTCGCAGGCCGCCGCCCTCGCCCGGTTTATGGACCGCCTCGACAACGAGGACAAACTGACCAAAACCATCGTCTACAACCTCAACCCCCGCGACAACGAGCTGATGGCTACCATGATCGGCAACTTTAACGATGGCAGCATTCCGGGGAAAATCCAGTACGGCTCCGCCTGGTGGTTCCTCGATCAGAAAGACGGGATGGAAAAACAGATCAACGCCCTGTCCAATATGGGTTTGCTCAGCCGCTTCGTCGGTATGCTCACCGATAGCCGGTCGTTTATGTCCTACCCCCGCCACGAATATTTCCGGCGAATCCTCTGCCAGATCCTGGGCCGCGAAGTAGAAAACGGCGAACTCCCCAACGATATCCCATGGATCGGGAAGATCGTGCAGGATGTTTGCTTCCGCAATGCGAAGGCGTATTTTGGGTTTGAGGGGTAAGAATTAGGGGTTTATGGCGACAGCGCCTCCCGAAAAGCTGCAACAGAGTAGGGGTAATTTCTAAATACCATGAGCAAAAGACTTTTTTTCTTTCTGCTTCCCTTGGCGCTGGTGGGTCCTTCTTGTAAAAAGGAGGGCCCGCCAGCCTATCCGGTTTACCAGGTGGATCTGAGAAAACCCAAAGAAGTTCCGCTCAGCGCCATTGCCAGATCGGTGCATTATATCAAACTGGGCGACCGGGCCAAGGGAGATCCGATGTTCTACCCGGTGTCCAAAGTCCTTTTCAATGATAACCGGATTGCCGTGCTATCGGAGCCGGGAAACCTTACGTGCAAGGTGTTTTTATTTGACAGCAAAGGAAACTTCATCCATTTTCTGGATGGATCTCAAGACGGCCCCAATACCATTCTGGGGGTAACCGATATGGATCTAACCGAAGAAAATCTGGAGCTATTGGATTATATCAAAAAACGAATCCTCCGCTACGACCTGAACGGAAACTTCGTTACTGCAATTCCGCTACCCGAACGATTCACCAAATTCATCTGCCTTGACGAGCATCATTATGCTTTTGACACCAACAACGCGCCCTCTGAAAGAGGAGAAACATATGCCGTTACTATTTTGTCAGAACTAACCCAAAAGGCAAAAACCTTTCTGACCATCCCCAACAAACTGCGCGTTGGAGAATTTGCCAGTTGCTTTTTTCACACCCAGGAAGGGAAAACACTATACCGGCGATATTACGACCCAACCGTATATGAAATAACCAATAATACGGTCAAGCCTTTTTACGCCCTGGATTTTGGAGACTTATGGATCGATACGATCAAATATTCCGATAGCGATGAGGCAAGGACGAGTTTTAACCAAGGAGAAATCATTTATTCGTTCTTCTCGCCTGTAATAGCCGACGGCAGGATGCTTTCTTTCGCCTACTTCAAACGGAAGTCTTTTCTTATTTCGGCGTACCAAAACGGCACTGAGGCGCAGGTATTTCGCGTGACCTATAACGATCTGGACGGAAACGAACTACCCGCGCTGGTTCCCATAGGTTTTCTTCCTCCCCGGACCCTGGTCTACGAAATCGACGCTGCCGCCTTCCAGATGAAGGAAGATTCCATCCGCGCCCGCTTCCCCTTACGGAAACCTTTTCGCGACTTTGCCGCTACCGTCCACCCCGGAGATAATCCCGTCCTGATGCTGGTGGAATTGAAAGAGGCATTTTAGGTTTTTTGATTGAACCCGACTGCTGATTTTATTGCGGCAAATCATGTTCCCCTTCCGGGCTAATCTTGTAGTATTTTTCATAACTAACGGCTTGTCCCTGAATTGCCCTCCGCAGCCCGGAGCCCGTGGGAAACGCCGTTCCCGTTCGAAGAACGGGATCGCCTTATGGGATCAACCGCTTGGAATGCAGGTGAAACGCAACGATCGGTGTTCAAAGCGGTTGAAGCCCATAGAGCGAAGGCGTTTCCCACGGAGCGGTAGGGCGAAGGAGCGCCCTTTTTTTGGTTCTTTTTTTGGGCGAGCAAAAAACAAACCAGGCCGGGGGCAAAACGGAAGAGGGACTGCGCCAGATAATGGTTTAGGAAAAAACACTACAAGACTAGCTTCCGGGGGGTTACGCGTCCTCGTCGCTCTGGACGTTCACTTTTACGGGCATCCAGATATCTTCCACGTTTGACAAACGTCTCGTTCCTAAAATGCCCAGGAATGAGGCGTCCTCGTCACTTCACAACCCTGCTAACTCTAGCCGTTTGCATCAGGAAAGACAACCCCATCACCAAGACACAACCAATAAGGTTGAGCCATAGGTAAGCGATTTTGACCACCACCAGCTTGCCCAGGAAGATGAACCCGAATTGGTTTTCGCCCATCACAAAAATAGCGATGACGCAGGCCTCGGCAATCAGGGCCCCGATAAACGCGGCCCTCCCCCCTACCCGCTTCAGGAAAAAAGCGGTCAGGAAAACGCCCAGGATCACGCCATAAAACAGCGATCCGATAATGTTGACTGCCTGGATCAGGTTTTCAAACTGCTGGGCGACGACGGCAAACGTCAGCGCCACCCCGCCCCATAGGACGGTAAACCATTTGGACATGTGGAGGTAATGGCGGTCGGAGGCTTTTTTCACAAAGATACGGCGGTAAATATCGACTACCGTGGTGGTGGACAAGGCATTGAGTTCAGACGACGTCGACGACCAGGCAGCGGAAAAGATCATCGCCAGGAGCAGCCCCACCACCCCGATCGGCATGAAGTTCAGCACATACGTAATGAATACATAGTCGGTATCTTTGGTGTTGGCCTCCTTGTCGTTCCTTGCAATCAATTCCCGGATATCTGCCCGTAGCTGTTTGTCTTCCCCCTGCAAGGCAAGCACCCGGGTCTGGGCGGCGCCGGAGGCCTGAACGTCTCCGCTGCGCTCGGCGGCAATCATCTCGCGGATGGCTTCCTGGCGCTGCGATTGCACCTGCTGAAGCTGCGTTTCCAGGCCCGCATACGCCGGGGCGTAGCTGCTTCGCTGTATCTGCTCCACATTCGCCCGGTTGAAGTGGGCGGGCGCCGGGTTAAACTGGTAAAACACAAACACCAAAGCCCCTACGAACAGAATGACGAATTGCATCGGAATCTTCAGCAACCCGTTGAACATCAGTCCCAGCCTGCTCTCTGTGAGCGATTTCCCGGAAAGGTAGCGGGACACCTGGGATTGGTCGGTACCGAAATACGATAAAAACAGAAACGTTCCCCCCAGCATCCCGGACCAGAAATTGTACCGGTTGGAAAGGTCGAATTTGAAATCCAGCACGTTGAGTTTGCCCATTTTGCCGGCCACCGTCAGGGTCTCGCCGAAGGTGAACTCCTTGGGCAGGTTGAGGATGATCAAAACGGAAGCGAGGACCAAGCCCAGCAAAATGACCACCATCTGCTGGGTTTGGGTCACGCTCACCGCTTTCGTCCCTCCGGAAACCGTATAGATGATCACGATGATCCCCATAAAAAAGATCGTCCAGTTCAGGGGCCAGCCCATGATTTGGGAAAGCACGATTGAAGGCGCCAGGATGGTCAGCCCGGCGGCAAACCCCCGTTGCAGCAAAAACAACGAAGCCGTGAGTACCCGGGTAGGCAAGCCAAACCGGGTCTCCAGGAACTCATACGCCGTGTACACGTTGAGCCGGTAATAATTCGGGATGACGAAAACGCTCAGGATGATCATCGCCAGGGGAAGTCCAAAATAGAACTGTACAAACCCCATCCCGTCTTCGTAGGCTTGCCCGGGAGTAGACAAAAAGGTGATCGCGCTGGCTTGGGTCGCCATAATGGACAAACCGATCGACCACCACTTGAGGTCGCGGTCGCCCAGCATATAACTTTGGGCGCTGTTCACGTGCCGCGTTTTCCAAATTCCGTATCCGGCAATACCCAGCAAGGTGGCCAGCATAACCGTCCAGTCCAGTGCCTCCATGAGCGATTCTCTTTTTAGCGGCCCTGCCCTCAGGAAAACGACCGCATAAACCAATAAAATCCCAGGAGCAGCATCGCCTGGAAAACCAACAGAAAAAGGTATACCTTATTCCAGGTACCAAGTACGGGAGGGCCTTCCCCGGCCGTAGTCATGTCGTTGTTCGTCGTCATCGATCAGGGTTTGGGCGCTTTACCAATGGAAATCAGGTTGGCAAAAAGGCGGAAAGCGCCGGGAACGCCCGAGGGCAGCTCGCGGAAAAAGGACAATCCGGTATAGACGAAATGCCCTTCCCCGTATTTCGCCACCAGCAAGGCTCCGTCTTTCGGCGTTTCTCCCTGGTCGTTGCAGGAAAGCAGGGCTTCGTAATTCTTGTCCCATTGATCCGGGAAATAGAGTCCGCGCTCCTGTACCCAGCCTTCGAAATCCGCAGGCGTGATTTTATTTGGAAAATTCAACGCCGGATGCCCGGGCTGAAGCAATCGCATCTCGGCGTCTTCTTCCGTCACGCGGTCGCGGGAGATCCGGAACGGATAGGGTCCCATTTCCGCTACCGGTACGCGGAGTTCGGAGTTGGTATTGTACTGAATGAGGAGCGTGCCCCCATTTTTAACGTACTCCAGCAACTGGCTTTGCCGGAACTGGAGGTCGTCGTTCGTATTGTACGCGCGGACGCCGGTCACGACGGCATCGAACTGCCGAAGGTTATCGGCATTCAGCTCGTTGCCCCGAAGCATCGTCACTTCGTAACCGATGGCGCGCAGGTTGTCGGGCACATCATCTCCTGCCCCGGCGATATACCCTACTTTGGTTCCCTCTTTGCGCAAATCGAGGCGCACCGCCCGGCTGTGGGCATCGGCGAACACAGTCTGGACCGGGATGTGGTCGTATTTAACCTGAACCAGCGCCTGGTGGTATTCCTTGCCTTCTACGGCAGCATAAGGAGTAAGCATGCCGTCGCTGGGCCCGGCGGAAGGAGTCACGGTAAACGACAGTTGGACCTCCTCGCCTTTTCGCTTAATCTGGAACGGAACTTGAAGCGGTTCCACCTTCCACCCCTGAGGAGCCTCCAGACGTACATTACCCGAAACGGCCTGCTTTCCGGCCTTGACGGAAACCTGCACCTTTTGCGAAGCGGCACTGGCAAAAATGTAGACCTTTCGGTCGAGCTGGGCGTAGACCGGCGGGGTGATCTCAAACGGCTGGTAAACTTCTCCTCTTACAGGGTCGGTGTCCTTGTACGCTACCTCGCTTTCAAACGTTATGGGAACTCCGGCGATGGAATACCGGAACTGCGCTTTGAGCTGTCGAGGCGTTTCGGGCAGCCCCCGGAGGACTTGATCGCTAACGGTGTAAAGGCCTATCGGATGGTGTTCCCGAAGCCAATAGGGATCGCTCAACGGCATGTCTTTGGGCAGCGCGGAGCGGGCGCTCCAGTTGACGCGCTGGTTGACCTTCAGGGTCAGGGCGAAGGCCGTGTCGGCGCTCAGCGAAGTGAATCCCACGTTTTCCAGAACGATGGGCGCACCTAGGCGTTGGATGACCTCCACTCGGAAGGCAATGGATTCGCCGGGGGTTGCGCTGGGTTCTGTGGCCAGGGCTTCGTGGAATAAGCCGAGACAAGCCTGGATCACATTTTTGATTTCCACCAGCTTAACCCGTTTCCAATACCCGTCCGGCAGTTGTTCCATAGATCGGAAGGCTTGCATCAATTGGGGCACGCTGGCCTCCGGATGATTGGGATCGAACCCTGCCTCCACTTTGGCGAGCAGGGCGCCGATGGGCGCGCCTCCGGGTACCCGGCTCCAGGTGGTGTTAATTCCTTCAAACAGGTTGGATTTTTCTTTAGGCATTTCGCCTTTCAGCAACTCCAGGTATTCGGGCTCGGATCCCCGAACGCCTGCCGAGCCAAACCCCTGGCATTTGTGCATGCTGCGGCTTTCGGCAGCGATCTCCGTATTGGATTTGCCCAGCGCAGGATAATACACCCCGGCGTCTACCTGTGCCAGATTGGACTTATCAGCTTTTCAAAAGCCTCCCTGCTTCCGTAGAAGAACGAAGACGTGTTGAAAAACACCCGTTTTGGCTGCCAAACCGGCGCATGAGCCAATTGGTCCGGGTAGGCTTTGGGATTAATAGCCAGGTCGTGGGCTTCGAGGGTAAGCACGGCCGAAGCCGTATGGTGCCCGTGCGTGCGGCCCGGGGTGCGGTGATCAAAGCGGTTGATGACGATATCCGGCTGCCATGTCCGGATGGCCCAGACCACGTCCGACAATACGGCGTCTTTGTTCCAGATGCGGAAGGTCTCGTCGGGGTTTTTGGAGAACCCGAAGTCGTTGGCGCGGGAAAAGAGCTGGTTCCCCCCGTCAATCCGGCGGGCAGCGAGGAGTTCCTGGGTTCGGATCAGGCCCAGCAGCTCTTCGATCTCTGGTCCGATGAGGTTTTGGCCGCCATCGCCCCTGGTAAGGGAAAGGTAGGCGGTGTTGGCTTTGACTTCATTGGCCAGATAGGAGATCAGACGGGTGTTTTCGTCGTCCGGGTGCGCAGCAACGTATAAGGCCGAGCCCAGGAAGTTCAGTTTTTTGATGGCTTCATGGATCTCTGCGGAAGTCCGCCGTTTGGGGGATTGCGCCTGAACCAGGAAAGAAGGAAAGAAGACAACGGCTATAATGAACCATACCTTACGAAAACGCATCATCATCATTTTGTTTGGCGATTTGGAATGATTTCAAGGGATTGAAGGCAAATATAGGAAGGAATCCGGAAGCGGTGCAAGAATTTGCTACCGGGCGGGGCGCTTCTGGGGGAAAGAATGTGGATAAATTTAACGTCCCCGAATAGAAAGAAGCGGGGGGGTTGTTTATTTTCGACCCCGTATTAAGTCACCAGGATTTGTTGTCATGAAGTTATCAAGATATGTTTGCGTGCATGGGCATTTTTATCAACCCCCCAGAGAGAACGCCTGGCTGGAGGTGATCGAAACCCAGGATTCCGCATCGCCCTTTCACGACTGGAACGACCGCATCAACTTCGAATGCTATGCCCCTAACACGGCGGCGCGGATTTTAGGCGAAGGGGAGCGCATAGTGGATATCATCAATAATTACGAGCGGATCAGCTTCAACTTTGGTCCGACGCTCCTTTCCTGGCTGGAATATGCCGATCCGGCCTCCTACCGGGCGATCCAGGAAGCCGATCGCAAAAGTATGGAGCGGTTTGGGGGACATGGCTCCGCCATGGCCCAGGTGTACAACCACCTGATTATGCCTTTGGCCAACTTTCGGGATAAGGAAACCCAGGTTATTTGGGGCATCCGGGATTTTGAGCGCCGGTTTGGCCGGAAGCCGGAAGGCATGTGGCTGGCCGAAACCGCCGTCGATACCGAAACGCTGGAAGTACTCGCCGCCCAGGGCATTCAATTTACCGTCCTCGCGCCCAGGCAGGCCAAGTCGGTCAAAGCGCCCGGGGAGACCAACTGGCAATACGTCTCTACCGAAACCATAGACACCCGTAGACCGTATCGCTGCCTGCTTCCCTCCGGAAAATCCATTGCGCTGTTTTTTTACGATGGGGATATTTCCCAGGGCGTAGCATTCAGCGGCCTGCTCAACGACGGCGCCCGGTTTGCCTCCGCGCTGATCGGCGCATTCGACGAGAGCGCATCGCCTCAGCTAGTTCACATCGCTACCGATGGCGAGAGCTATGGCCACCATCACCGTTTCGGGGAAATGGCGCTTGCCGCTTGTCTCCAGCACCTGGAAGACCTGCCCGGAGTAACCCTTACGAACTACAGCCAGTACTTGAGCCTGTTTCCGCCAGAGTGGGAAGCCCAGGTGCACGACAACAGTTCCTGGAGTTGCGTACATGGGGTGGAACGCTGGAGAGCAAACTGCGGGTGCAACTCCGGAGGGCGGCCCGGATGGACCCAGGAGTGGAGGAAGCCCCTGCGGGAATTACTCAACTGGCTCCGCGACCAGCTCATCCCTCTTTATGAGCGGCAAACCCAGCGGTTGCTGAAAGACCCCTGGGCGGCCCGAAACGATTATATAGAGGTGCTGCTCTACCGTTCAGAAGAAACCATCGAAGCGTTTTGGGCCAGGCACGCCCGCCTGAAACTCAAGGAAGAAGAGCAGGTAGCGATTCTCCGCCTCCTGGAGATGCAGCGCAACGCCATGCTGATGTTTACCAGTTGCGGATGGTTTTTTGACGAAATCTCCGGGATGGAAACCGATCAGATCCTGCAATACGCCAACCGGGCTATCCATTATGCCGAGCAAGTAGCCGGTATCCGGCTCCATAATCTGTTCCTCCAACGCCTGGAACAAATTCCCAGCAACGTCTACGCCGATGGTTCGGTAAGTTACCGGCAAAACGTCATGAGCGCGCGCGCCGATCTGGTGCGGGTTGGCATGCACTACGCGGCGTCCTCCCTGTTTGAGGAATACCCCGAGAAGCTGGCGATCTTCAATTACTTCGCCGATAGCGAAGTCTTTCACCGCAATGAGGCCGGTATTCAGCGACTAGCCATCGGTCGTACCCGCGTGACCTCCCGGGTTACCCATTCCGAAAAGTTGTTCAGCTTCGCTGTCCTCTACCTGGGACAGCTCAACTTCCTGGGGCATATTTCGGTCAATATGACCCGAAGCGCCTTTGACGATATGGCCAGCGACCTGATCGAGGACTTCAAGAAAAGCGACTTGGGAAAAGTCGTCGAGCATCTGGAAACCCATTTCGGGGAAGAACGCTTCTCCTTCCGGGAGTTGTTCCGGGATGAAAAACGGAAAATTTTCCGGCATATTGGCGCGAAAAGCTCCCGGCTGATCGATACCGCCTACCGGGAGATCTACGAAGACAGCTACCAGCTCATGACGATTATCCAGCTCAATAGCCTTCCGCTTCCGGAAGCGTTCCAGAACGCCGCTCAGCACATTCTGAACCAGGATATGGTTCATTTTTTCTCCAACGGCAACCTGAATATCCGGGAGCTGAAACGCCTGGCCAGCGAATTCAAAAAATGGGGGGTTACCCTGACTAATGCACCCAGCTTGCAATTGACCGCCAGCGAACGCATCTACTCGGAAATCCAACGCATCGAAAAAGATCCGGAAGAACGCCTGGAACGCCTGCTCAACCTCAACCAGGTATTGAACCTCCTGGACGATATGGCGATCGCAATCAACTTCTGGAAAAGCCAGAACCTGTACTTCTCCCTGATTCAGGACGGCTCGTTTGGAAAAGAAGGCCTAGACAGCGCTCTTGCCGTCGCTCTTGCCGAACTAGGAACCTTGCTTGGGTTTCGCGCCGGCATAAGCAGCGAAAAAAGGCCGGGCCCGGGACCGGGTTAAAAAAGAAGCCGGAACTCATGCAGCCCCGGCTTTCTCACAAAATGAAGGTTATTGAAGGAAAATGGATAAAGGATGGTTTTAAGGATGGGATAGAGGCTCCTCGCTATCGGTGTGCCGTTGGACGATATGGCTGAAGATATCGCGGGTATCTGTAAGCAGGCTGAGATCGGTTTCGTCGTCTTCCTGTTGTAGTTCAGGAACCCGGAGTTTAGGGTTTACGTATTCATAATCTGCTTCGTCGTATTCGTAAATGGACCAGCGCCCCCACTTGTATTCGAGGGCCGTCAGGTTCTCTATCCAATCCCCCGAGTTGAGGTAGGTCACTTTCTTGTCTTTAGTCTCCACCGTGCGCATTTGAGGCCGGTGGATATGGCCGCACACCACATAATCATACCCTTGCTCCCCGGCCAGGCGAATGGCGGTATCCTCGAAATCGCTTACGAATTTCACCGCTTCCTTCACGCTCTGCTTGACCTTTTGCGCGATCGACAAGCGGGACATCCCCAGGGAAGTCCGGATATGATTGATCCACCGGTTGACCAGGATCAGGTAGTCGTAACTTTTACCCCCCAACTTGGAAATCCAGGGCGAATATTTTATGAACATATCAAAAATATCCCCATGAAAAACCCAATACGAGCGCCCCTTTAACTGAAGCACCAGTTTATCCCGCAGGTGGATGTTCCCGGAAGCGAATTCCGTATAGCGCCGGAGCGCGTCGTCGTGGTTGCCGGTGATGTAATAGACTTTCGTCCCTTTGGAAGCCATTTTGAGAATCCGTTGAATGACCTGCATGTGCTCCCTGGGGAAATAGCGTTTGCGGAACTGCCAAATATCGATGAAGTCTCCGTTCAAAATAAGCGTTCCTACTTTGATACTTCCCAGATAATTCAACAACTCCTTGGCGTGGCAGCCGTACGTTCCTAAATGAACATCAGAAATGATGACAATCTCCAGTTCTCTTTTCATGATTTGTCCTGACCGGTATATTGGATTTACCTTGGGGACAAAATTCCCGCTTAAATGTAAACTGGAAGTAAAACATTAATTATTAAATGATTAAGAATTGGGCACGTTGTCAAAAGGCGATTATATGCCAAACAGCGTTGAGGCCTCCCCCTAACCCCCTCCGAAAGAGGGAACAAGAGCGAAGACAGTCTTTCCCGTTTGGTTTCTAAGTTGACAATGTATTCGTGTCTATTGAAGGGTATCTCGGACCAAAACCCGGGGAAAAGGCAGGCCCTCTTCGGCCAAAGGCTGAAGGATCAGCGTATCCGGCCCGAGCCGGACGATCTGGTGAATTTGTTCCCTATCGGTAATCCGAAGCGTCAGTTCTTTTCCTGCTCTGCGGAAACGCCATTTCCCCTCCTGCCGGAGGCTATCCAACTGGAATTCCAACTGGCCGTTATCAAAAAAACGGATTCGGGCAAATTGCAATCCAGCCATGATGCTTTCCATATAGCTCGTTTCGGCAAAACTGGCTTCCCGGATAGCCATTTCCTGGCGGGTTGCCGCCAAATCGTACTTCCATTCCTGACATAAATGGACCTTTTCCTGCCGCCCGGCACAGCTGGAAAACCAGCCAAGGAAGAAAATCAGCCAAATGCTTTTCATGATTTGTTCGTTTAGCCGCATTAAGGTAAGGGTTCTTTTTAAAATTGGCCTCCAGGTCTATTCAACTACTTTCCTGACTTGCGCCCGGAAGTCCTTGGGAGAAACACCCGTCACCGCTTTAAAATGCTTGTTAAAATGCGATAAGTTATTGAACCCGCTCTCAAAGCTGATCCCCGCGATATTCTGAGTTCCAGTCGACAACAACCGCGTAGCTGGGAGATCCGGACCTCATTGACAAACTGGGTAAAGGTCTTTCCCGTCAGCCGCTTAAAGAACCGGCAAAAGGCGGGAACGGTCATATTCGCTTTTTCGGCCGCTTCCCCCAACGTGATTTCTTTTTGAAATCCTGCATTGACATAGTTATATACTTGTTGAATGCGCTCATAGTTCAAGGCATCTACCGGAAGGGAAAACCCATCCACATTTAAAGGATAATATTCCGAGGTTGCCGCCAGCCCCTTCATGATTTCCAGCAACGCCAGAAGCCGGTCCAGCCCATCCAGTTCGACCATCTCATTAAGCCGCTCTCCTACCCAACGTTTTGTATCGCCATAGAAAGAGATCCCGGTTCTTGCCCGCTCGAACAGTTGCCGAATACCTGAAACTTCGGGAACCTCCCAAAAGTCTCTGCCTAAAAAATCGGACCGCATCTGAACGACAATCTCCGTATGGCTTTCCGACAGCTCTTCGGGGAAGCTTAAGTGGGGCAGGTTTGGGCCAAGGAAAATCAAATCCCCGTCCTCAAAATACGAAATGTGATTCGCAATATGGCGTTTGCCGCGCCCATGGGAAATGTAAACGATCTCGTACTCGGGATGGAAATGCCAGAACGGAGCCGCCGCTTCCAACTCCTGCGTAAACCGCTTAAAAGAAAAGGAACTCCCAAATTCGGGGTCGATTTGCTCAAACGATGCTTTCATACCTGATTCCAGTGAATGAACCCCGCCCCCAGGACGAAATCCCTTCCGGGCGGGTTAATTTTATGCTAACAACGCAAAAAGAGAATGCACATACCCTTCCCGAGGTTTATATTTGCGCCGACATTTTTCACCACGCGCAATACCTCGTTATGGACATCCCTATCGAATTGGTCGCTTTTGATATGGCCGGCACCACGGTCCAGGATCATCACGAAGTAGAATCCTGCTTCCGGGAAGCGGCCCAAATCACCGGCCTCCACATGACAGAAGATGAAATCCGCTCGGTCCAGGGATGGTCTAAACGGTTTGTCTTTGAAACCTTCTGGGAACGCCAGATCGGCCAGCGCGATGCGGTTCGGGCGGAAAACGTAGACCATGGGTTCCGGGTTTTCTGCGATATTCTCGAAACCCATTACCTGACCCACCCGGTGGAGCCCACCGTTGGCGCTCTGGAAACCTTCGCGTTTCTCAAAGAGCAGGGGATCAAAATTGCGCTGACCACCGGATTCTACCGAAAAGTTGCCGACATTATCCTGGATAAACTTGGCTGGTTGAATGGCCTCGACGATCGCTACGTGGGATCAGACCATTCGCTCATCCAGTTCTCCGTGTCCAGCGATCAGGTGGCCCATGGCAGACCGCACCCGGATATGATATTCAAAGCGATGGACGTTCTGGGCGTAAAGGAGGCTTCTAAGGTAATCGCCGTTGGAGATACCCCTTCGGACATACAGGCAGGACAGGCTGCGGGCTGCGCTTTCTCCGTAGCGTTAGCCAATGGAACCCACGCCCCGGAAGCCCTAAGCCCTTTTAAACCGGATGCCTTACTGCCTTCCTTGAGAGAACTTGCCCCTTTTTTGCAGGAAAT
This sequence comes from Haliscomenobacter sp., assembly GCA_016707205.1. Classification (GTDB taxonomy): domain Bacteria; phylum Bacteroidota; class Bacteroidia; order Chitinophagales; family Saprospiraceae; genus JADJPL01. The sequence goes on from JADJHZ010000005.1 coordinate 321,371, forward strand.
AGCATTTTTACCAAAAAAATAGTAGAAATAATTCGCAGTTTTCTTGTATATTTGCGGGGATAAACGACGAAATCGACGTTTTGAAAACTCAAAAAATATCTTACCTTTAGATAAAGAACTATTAACTGGGGTTTAGTTTTACTTTGGGCCGGAACTGTAAAGTTCCGGTCTTTTTTTTTAATCGCTCAACCTCCACTTAATTCCAATCCGGAATCCCGAAACCGGCGGCCAGGGATAATCTGGGGTCTGGTAGAAAAGTTGCCCGTTCATCCAGTTGCTGCTGATATTTTCCACTTTGACAAAGGCCCGGAACTTGGTTACCCGAATATTGAAATAGGCATCAACGGCAGGATAAAACGGGATCTGCAACCGGTCCTGGAGCTGAAACTGCCCCGTAAGCGGGAAATAATCATCGGAAGAATACGCGGAAGTGTACCTTAGATCCAAGCCGATCCGGGTATCCAGTACTTTAAAAAGTTTGCCGCTAAAATACAGGCTGTGTTTCCCGGTGAGCAAAGGAAGCCGGAGTACATCCCCCGAAACCACCTGAACCGCCCACTGGTTTTCGTTATGGATTTTCCATAGCCTCAAATGCTTGCGCACGAACAGCTGGGAAATGCTGACGGGAGCGCCCGTTTGCCGCGCTATCCCAGCGGTGTCGAAATAAATGGCCTGGTTAATCAAATGGTAAGCGCCTCCCAGTTCCAGCCCCCATTTCGAGAGAAAGAGCTTGCCCTGAAGGTTGGTCTCCAGGGTCTTTTTGAACTCATTTCTCCACACGGGCTGCTGGGTCACATAGAACGATTCCTGGACCAGCGTTGGACTATACAATTGGTTGAGAAACACCGCTTCCAGCCCTCCCCAACCTCCGAGGAGGGTTTTCATCCGGCCCATCACCCGGTAATCGCCGATACTACCCAACACCCCTAGCTGGGCCTGAGCTTCCAGTTGCAAGGAAGGCAAAGGAGCCGCCGCCCAGTCGGCGCCGATAAATAGTTCTTGCAGGGAAGAATCAACGGGCTCCTGGTTGATCTGGTGCATCACATGGGTAAGGTGGAGTTCCAGGCGGCGATCGCCAGCGCCGGACCCGGAAAACTGGCTGGATTTGACCGCCTGCAGCCGGAACTGGTTTTCCAGCTTGTTGTGCAGGGTGAAATGGCGAAGCCCCCGGTTATCTGTTTGAAAAAGGCCATAATAGGATGCATCCGAAGCCGGGCTTGGGTCGAAAAAAATATACGTGCTGCTCCGATAGCCGATCCGGTGGCTCACCCTCCAAATGCGCCGCGAAGGAGGAAGGGAATCCGGCGCCAGCGTATCTCGCTTCACCAGGTCGAGGTAATGGGTATAAAGGACCTCCTGATGCCGGTGCCGGGTACCTGCGTTATCCAGATAGACATCGGTGGCATTCGGGGTGAAAAAGGCGCCTTCCCGCACCGGTTCCTCCACGATTCCGCCGTTGTCGTCGTGTTCCAGCTTGTTATCGGCATAAGCAAAGAATCCCTGGTAGCTCCCATTTTTGGCCTGTATCCAGAACCCCAGCCCCAGGGAGGTATTCCGAACGCGTTGGTTGGGAAAAAGGTCGGCGGTACCCAATTGGCCCAGGCGCCGGTAATCTATTGAAAAATTCAGTCCATTGGCGAAATTCCGGCTAAACTGAGCGAAAAAGTCGCTGTTGTTCTGCTCGGCGCCCCGATTAAACCCAAGGTTGGTATACGCCCGCTGGAGCCGGTAAAAGGGGACCGATTCCGCCGGGAGCAGGTACAGGTCGTATTGATGGAAACCGGGGTCAAACCCCCGGCGCAAACGCGGCTCGTACACCAACGCCTGATGGGCAGAGCCCGGAACGCCCAGATTTTTGTAGTCCCAAACCCGTCTTCGCGCCGGATCGTACTGGTGAAAAAAATCGTCGAGCAGGGAATCGGAAAAGGCAACCGCCTGCCCGGGGTTTCCCGCGTAAAGGAAATAGACGGGGAAGGTGTCGGGTTCCTCCTGCTCAAGGATCAGGGGCTGCTGAGCGGAAGCGCCGGCGCCGGCGGAGCTTCTCGGTCCGGTAGGAAAACCTTGGCCCTGTGCGGAAAAACCGGACAGGGCCAAAACGACGATTATTCCCAAGCTTGCCGGGAAATGATCAAACATACGCCTCATGTTAATAGACCCTTTCGGGCGCTTAGTTCATATCCAGAATTGCCGGGCTCATTCCCATACTGGAAAAACCGCCGTCGTGATACAGGTTTTGCATGGTCACCATCCGGGTCAGGTCGGAAAAGAGCGTAACGCAGTAGTCGGCGCATGCCTCTGCCGAGGCGTTGCCCAAAGGCGACATTTTCTCGGCATACGTAAAGAACTCGTCAAACCCCTTCACCCCTGATCCGGCCGTTGTCCGTGTAGGCGATTGAGAAAGGGTATTTACCCTTACTTTTTTGGCTGTCCCGTAGTGATAGCCAAAACTGCGGCCAAAAGACTCGAGCAAGGCCTTGGATTCAGCCATTTCGCTGTAATCCGGGAAGGTGCGCTGGGCAGCGATGTACGACAGCGCCAGGATGGAGCCCCATTCCTGCATAGCGTCGAGTTTCCACAAGGTTTGCATCATCTTGTGAAACGAGATAGCCGACACGTCGAAGGTTTTCAGCATCCATTCGTAGTTGAGGTCGGTATAGTCCTTCTTTTTGCGCACGTTGACCGACATGCCGATGGAGTGCAGGACAAAATCCAGGGGTCCGCCCAGGATAGCCATCGATTTGACGAACAGATTTTCCAGATCTTCCTCGCTGGTGGCATCCGCAGGAATGATCTGGGCGCCCGTGATTTCGGAGAGCTTTTGGATTTCGCCAAAACGCATAGCCACCGGCGCATTGGTGAGGGTGATGGCCGCTCCTTCTTCCACGCAGCGCACCGCAATTTTCCAGGCGATCGAATTTTCATCCAGGGCGCCAAAGATTACCCCGCGTTTTCCTTTCAATAGGTTGTTTCCCATGATACTTTTGGTTTCAGCTGATTTATGTTCTTATCCGGCCTTGAGCTGAAGCAACTCCCGGGCGTTCTCCATAGCGGAATCGCTTGGCGGGCTTTGACTCAGCATGGTGGCGATAGCCAGCACCCGGTCCTCTTCGTCTAACGCTTTTACCTTCGTCAGCGTGCGATCGTCTCTAATTTGTTTATACACAAAGAAATGGCGATCCGCCTTGGAAGCGATCTGGGGGGAGTGGGTAATGGTCACCACCTGATGTTCGTTGGATAACTTGCGCAAAATATTCCCCATCTTCAGCGCTACATCGCCGGAGATACCGGAATCAATCTCGTCGAAGATCAGGGTCGGCAAAGGGATGGAACTGGCGACCAGAGATTTGGTAACTAAAGCCAGGCGGGACAACTCCCCGCCGGAGGCGACATCCCGGATGGCCTGCAAGCGACTCCCTTTGTTGGCCGCAAAGAGGAAACTGACCTCGTCCCATCCATTCGGGCCAAGCCCCGAAAGCAAGTGGAACTGCACCTCAAACTGGGCGTACTCCATCGCCAAAAGCCCCAAAAGGTCTACAACCTGACGGGAGAAGTCGTCTTTGACCGATTTTCTGCGCTCGCTCAGCTCTTGAGCCATGCGAATCAACGCCCCTTCCTGCTGCTCAATCTGCGTCCGCAGCGCTTGGATTTCCGCGCTTTGGTCAGCAAACCCGCCCAGTTGCGCTTCGATCTGTTGGCGAATTTCAAGCAATTCCCCAATGCTGACAACCCCATGCTTTTTCTGCAACCGGTAAATCAGATCCAGCCTGGCTTGTATTTGCTGAATGCGTTCGGGGTCGTATTCGGTATCCTCGGCCACTTTTTCCAGATCGGCGCCCAAGTCCTGGAGCTCTGCAATCACCCCGCCGAGCCGCTCCTGAAGCCGGGCCATCCGGGAATCAAACCGGCTGACCTGCCCCAGCAGGTGTCCGGTGTGTTGCAATTGTCCCACAACAGCCTGCTCGCTTTCGATCAATTGAGCATACAGTCCGCCAGCTGTTTTTTTGATTTCTTCGGCGTGGGAAAGGGCGGTGAGATCGCCCTCCAGTCCTTCCTGTTCCCCGGCTTGCAGCGCAGCAGCTTGGAGTTCTTCCAGTTGGAAAGCCAGGAACTCCGATTCCTTATTCGACCTGGAACGCAGCTGATCGAGTTGATCGAGCTGGCGCTTGTTGCTCTGGTAGGCGCGGAATAACTGGCGGTAAGCAGCAAGATGGCCTTTATTGCCAGCCAGTGCGTCCAGCATCTTTAACTGAAACGAGGTGTTGTGAATGTCCAGGGTGTCGAACTGCTGGTGCAAGTCTACTAATTGAGAACAAAGGTCCTGCATTAGCTTCAGGTTGACGGGCGTATCGTTGATAAAGGCTCTCGACTTTCCAGCCGGAGTGAATTCCCTTCGAAGCACCAGTTCGTCCTCGTAATCGATGTCGTTTTCCTGGAAAAATTCCTGAAGCTCATACGAACGGATGTCGAAAAAGCCTTCCACCACGCATTTTTCCTGCTCATTGAACAAGGCTTTATTGTCTGCCCGGTTGCCCATGATCAAACCCAGCGCGCCGAGCAGAATCGATTTGCCCGCCCCGGTCTCTCCGGTAATAATGGTGAGCCCGTCTGCAAAATGCAGATCCAGTTCTTCAATAATAGCGTAATTCCGGACATGAAGCCTTTTAATCATAACCCGAAGGATAGCGCAGTTTTTTTTGCGTTGGATCAAAAATACAGGTTTTGCCGCATTGCGGGAAAGAAAAACCAACTTTCCACGTTTCCGCAGGCGAAGACCATACCGGCAAGGTCCCACGAATTCGTTACCTTTGACTTGAAACCTTTGTATAGCCTATGAAAACCAAGATCTGTTTTGGGTTGCTCGTTTTGCTTTTGGCGTTCGCTTCCTGTAAAGAAAAAAAGGAGACCGGGCTAAATTGGCCCGTGCTGGACTTAATGCCGCATGGACTACCCATCGCCGTTATGGCGCCGGATAGCGCGCGGGTCAGTGTGACCAAGGTGGGTGCTATTGAAGATGTTACGGTGATCAATGAAGGGGCTGAACGCTACTCCGTGCAAATCTACGTCCAACCGGTTATCACCAGCGATATGGCGGAACTCAAGGCCAACCAGATCAACGAGGTGAAAAGCAATGCAGACTTCCTGCAAATCCTGGAAGAGGACGAGCGAAGTTTTCTCTACAGCCTCAAGCAACTGAATGGAACCACCTACAGTTTCCGCTACGTGCACTTGCAGGCAGATAAGGAATACGTGTTTACTACGGGCTTTAACGAGACGTTTACGCTGGAGGAGGCCAAACGGCTCCTTCAGGCGGTGCGGCAAAACCAGGAAACAGGCGAATGAATCGCTCAGGCCTTCCGGAAGGTTTCTAGCCTCAACACCAACAGGATCAAGAGCAATACGATGAATATGATCATGGGACAAACATTGGGATATTAAAAAACCGGGGGCGCTTCAATCATTGTCCCAAGTTAAGCGAAACCAATTAACGTGTCAAGGGCGCTAACGATTTGTTAACTTTTTCTGGGGGGAGGACCGATTGGGGGCAATTGTTTTGATTCATCCAATAACCACCCTCAACAGTCCTTTTCTCATACCTCCCTAAATCCCAACTCAAAAACAGCCCCTGCGCCTTTGGATTTTTTAAGCGCAATTCCTCCCCCCATAGCCCCCATAAACTCTTTGGAAATCGCCAGGCCAAGGCCGCTTCCTTTTTGGCCGCCGGGCACAGTAAAGAAGCGTTGGAAAATCTGATCCTGGTATTCGATCGGAATGCCCGGTCCTTTGTCGGAGATAACGATCAGCACAAAACCCGTTTCGGAACGAAAAACCTCCAGAACCACGGTTTCATGGTTTGGGGAATAGCGAATGGCGTTTGACAATAAATTGATCAGAACCCAGGCAGCTTTTTCCTTATCGGCTTTTATTCGGGGAGAGGGGTGAGGAATATTTAACTGTATGGAAACGCCTTTCTCTTTTGCTTGGTTTTTTACCGTTTCCACGGCATATTGAATCATCTCTTCTACTTCAACGGAGATCATATTGAGGTTAATGTTTCCGGCTTCTGCCTGGGTGACATCCAGGAGCTCGCTGACCAGTCTGATCAGCCGTTGGTTGTCCCTCCTTAAATCCTGAATAATCTCATTTTGTTCGGGCGTAAGAGATCCGGTTTTATTATTTTCCAGCAGCTTAAGCCCAATATCAGTGGAAGCGAGCGGAGTCTTCAACTCATGAGAAATCGTAGCCAGAAAGTTTGTTTTGGCGATGTCTTTCTCCTGAAAAACGGTAATGTTTTTCAAGGTGTAAACGACGCCCAGTTCTACCCCTTCCCGTTTTATCCGATTCGTTTCCCGGACAAAAAAGTTTTCTTTTCCGTCAACCACGATCTTAAACGTGGAAGATTGGTTGGGTTCTAAAAGAAAGCGGAACAAGTCGCTTCGGGCGGCCACTAGCTCTGGAGCCTTCCCAATGATATCCGACGCAGGCATATTCAAAAGCTGGAGAGCCTGTTCGTTGGCAAAAAGCACGGCGCCCCCGTTATCGATAGCGATACTGGCATCGCGGAGGCTGTTGATGACGGCCTCTGCTCTTAATTTTTCAAACAAGGTTTGCGCAAGGTTGCTATGCTCGTATTCATCGAGCTTTTGGGCCATCAGGTTGAACGCTTCCGCCATTTCGCCAAATTCATCTTCGGACCGGATATGGATGCGCTGATCGTAGTTTTTTCCCGCGATAGCCCGGATGCCATGCGTTAGTTCCACGATAGGACTTGCGATGTATTTGGGGAAAAAGAACAAGAACCCCAGGGCAACAAAAAAAATAAGGGCGGCAATGAGCGAGATATAGATCAGGGCGCGGTCGGCTGTATTTTTCGCCTGTTCGTTTTTGCGTTCAATGGCATCCATATTTAAACTCAAAACGAGTTGAATATCCCTCTGAAGGGAATCCACCAGGCCTTCAAACCCGCCTGATTTGGCGCGGAATTTTTCGAAGTCGCGCCGGATGCTCCTGGTCGCTTCTTTCTCCCCTGGTTCGGTAATATTGATCTCCTGTTTTTTCAAAGTTTGATTAAACTGCTCGACGGCCGCCGTGGGGTTAACCAAAAAACTGTCGAGCTGACGTTGCATAGCGTGGCTGTACTTGAGGCTTTCGAAGTTATTTTTCAAAATCTGCTCTGCGTCCCCCCTCATCAGGGTAAGATAATAAATCCCCAACCCGCCACTAAGGAGCAAGAGCAGGAAGAGGAACAGTATCCCCAGGCCAATTTTTTGTTTCAGGTTCAGATTATACATTAAGAAAGGACTATGATATCCACGTCGGCATCCGAAAATGCCTTAAGCAGTTGGTTAAAAATACTGGTTCCCAATAATCGTTCCCACAATCGGAAATGCGGTTTCCCTATGCAAATGGTAGTAATTTTTTTCTCTGCCACCGTATCCGCTATTACCTTAACAATGGAAGAACGGCGATTGGTTTGCGTAGTTGCCTGCAGAACTTCCGCCCCCAATTCGGTAGCGGTTTTAAAATTATTGATCAAATGGCGTTGGACGGCCAGTGGAATTTTATCGGGATTTTCTCTGGGCTTTTGTACATAAAGAACATACCAATTACTGTGATAATAATTAGCCAGCCTCGCCGTTTTGCGGATGATCTTTCTCCCCACTTCGTGATTGCTGGAGATACAAGCCAAAAGCCGTTCATGCCGCAAATGTTGGGGGCGCACAACCTCCGTCTCCACTTTTCGCTCCACCTGAGAGGTCACCTCCCTTAAGGCAAGCTCGCGAAGCTGAAGGATTTTATCCGGCTGAAAAAAATTAGCCAGCGCCTGCTGGATCTTTGAATGGTCGTAAATCTTGCCTGATTTTAAACGGATAATCAGTTCCTCCGCCGAAAGGTCGATGTTCACCACTTCATCGGCTATTTGCAGAAACTTATCCGGTACCCGTTCCGCCACCTCTACGCCCGTAATTTTCTTAACCTCGTCGTTAATGCTTTCAATGTGTTGAATATTAACAGCGGTAGTTACGTTAATTCCGGCATTCAGGATGTCCATTACGTCCTGCCAGCGTTTTTCGTTCTTGCTAAAACGGCATTCACATCCAATTCCTGGAGTAATTTGCCTTTGTAAAAAACTTCTCTGCGCGGGATCAGGGGTAGACCTTCAATCAGGGTTTGAGTTTCTTTCCGCCCATGGGTTTCTACGTAACCCACTTTTACATTTACCCCCTCAGCCAGCATATGGTGCGCTTCCTGCAACATGCGGTAGGTCTTTCCTACGCCAGCGCTCATGCCGATGTAAATTTTCAGCTTGCCCCGCATCTCCTTTTGCGCAATAAGCAAGTATTGTTCCGCACGCTTCGACCGATCGTCCTCCTCCATATCTAACGTTTTGTGGGTGGTTAGGAGCGGATTTACGCACCTTAATGGCTTTTGTCTGCCGGTTTTTTTTCAAAAAGCTACGCAAAAACTGGTGGTTAACGCGTAATGGACTTTTGAAGGTTCCTTATTCAAAACAAACAGGCGGTCCTTACTGCTTAATCCCCCGGGCCTCCATACGCCATAATGCTTGACTGGAAATCTGGTAATCCAGGTTGAGGGAATACCCAAAGTTTGAAATCCATTGGGCGTTTGCGTAGAAACGATCACCCCATGTTCGTCGGAGTAGTATTCCAGCCGGCCATTTAAATTCCAGCGCTCCGCAAGCGACACCTGGCCGATCAGAATGGGACTGAACCAGAGATTGCTCCCGGCATCCGGGTTAGCAGATGCTTCTGTTCCGATATCCAAGCCCGCAATTAGCCCAACGTTTTCCGATAGCTGAACTATTCCATAAAAATTATTAAAAAACCGCCATTGCGCCTCCTCGTCCTTTTTATCGTTGCCAGAAAAGGTACTCCAGTTCAGGATAAGCCCGGAGGAGGGCTTATAGGTGACTTGGGTACCAACGGCAGGCGTATTATTTCCCTCCGGACGTACCATGCGTTGCCACCCGTTCAGATAAAGCGCGGCAAAGGTCCATTGGCCGGACGGCGAGGAATAGGTCAACCGCGCGCCGGATTCGTAATACGGAGAATTTTCTGCGAGCAAACTTCGCGTCAGCGTCCAATTATCCTTGCCAATGGCACTTTCAAAGCCGATATGGGAAGGGAAAATCCCTATATCCAACCAAAGCTCCCCGGAGGCCGCCAGCTTATAGCCCGCATTGCTTTCAAAAACATGCCGCAGTAAATCGGGCTCTGCAGCAAGGTTGTATTGGGCGTACGTGCCTGCCATCAGACCCAGGTTCGCGCGCAACCTGCCCTCGGTATAGCTTGCTTTGATCAGCCCCAGGTTGAGATGGACTTCGTTGTGCCGGTTAAAATTATACAAAAACCCGGGACGAAGATGGTCTTCCGGCTCGCTGAAATCATACGTGAAATAGGGTTCCAAATAACCGGAAACCAAAAGGCTTTTCTGTGCCGGTTCCGGCGTAACCTGGGCCCCCAAGCGGGCGCCGAACAGAAGCCAAATCAAAGTCAGCTTTAGTTTTTCCATGGTGGGATTCGTCAATCCATTAAGAAAATAACCTACGCAAAATCGGATCATAACGTATTCCTACTTTTGATCGAGCGCCATATTCAATTCCAATACCTGCACGCGGGGAGTACCAAAAAGGCCGAACAGCGGTTTTTCTGTATGGTCCCGAACCAATTGGCGCACCATGCCTTCGTCAAGCCCTCGGGCGCGCGCAACCCGGGAAACCTGGATCATGGCTGCCGCAACAGAGATATGGGGATCCAGTCCGCTTCCTGAAGCGGTGACCAGATCAGAGGGAATATCCGAGCGCCGGAGATTAGGATGCTTAGCTAAGAGCGTATCGATCCTCGCTGCGACCACTTGAAGATAATCCGGATTGGAAGGTCCTTTATTGCTCCCTCCGGACCCCGCGCCGTTGTAATTAACCGCCGAAGGCCGCCCCCAAAAGTAGCGGTCCGTGATAAACGCCTGGCCAATGTTTTTCACCCCAACTATTTGGCCTCCCGCTTGAACGAGAACAACCTCCCCGCCATTAGGACCGAGCAATTTGGCGATACCCCACATAAGGAAAGAATAAGCACCCACACAAAGCCCCAAGCAAATAACGGTTAACCGTATCGCTGGAAGAATATGATGTTTCATATTGGATTCGATTTGAGCAAATGAAAAAAAAGATTAAAAAACCAGGCTAATCAACAGGTCGAGCAATTTGATACCAACGAACGGAACCGCCAACCCGCCCAATCCAAATATCAACAAGTTCCTGCGTAGCAGTGCGGAGGCTCCGATCGGACGGTAGGCCACTCCGCGCAACGCCAGAGGAATCAGCATAGGATGATCAAGGCGTTGAAGATGACCGCCGACAGGATGGCGGACTCCGGACTATCCAGGTTCATAATATTTAGGCGTTGCATCGAAGGAATTCCGGCAAGAAAAAGCGCAGGCACGATAGCAAAATACTTCGCCACATCATTGGCGATGCTGAAGGTAGTAAGCGTACCCCTGGTCATCAGCAATTGCTTGCCGATTTCCACCACTTCGATGAGTTTGGTGGGGTCGTTATCCAGATCGACCATATTCCCCGCTTCTTTTGCTGCCTGGGTACCGCTATTCATAGCCACGCCTACATCAGCCTGAGCAAGCGCCGGCGCATCGTTGGTGCCGTCTCCCATCATGGCCACGAGGCGTCCGAGGGCTTGTTCTTTGCGGATGTAGGTCATTTTGTCTTCCGGTCTGGCCTCGGCAATATAATCGTCTACCCCCGCTTTGTCCGCAATGTAGCTGGCCGTCATTGGGTTATCTCCGGTAACCATGACCGTTTTTACGCCCATTTTGCGCAAGCGTTCAAAACGCTCTCTAATCCCCGGTTTGATAATATCCTGGAGTTCGATTACCCCAACTACTTTTTCATTTCTTGAAACGACCAGGGGGGTGCCTCCATCGGATGCAATCCGCTTGACCAAGGTTTGAACTTCCGTTGGGAACAACTGACCCGCCTGCTCTGAAAGTTTGCGAATAGCATCCTGAGCGCCTTTTCTTATGCGGCTTCCGTCGGATAAATCAGCGCCGCTTGTACGCGTTTCTGCGGAAAATTTAAGAAATCGGGAGATCGCTCCGTTCTGTTGATACTCCGAAACAAATGCTTTATCGGCAACGTCGCTTTTACCGCTAAGGGTTTTGCATAGTTCGATGATCGATTTGCCCTCGGGGGTTTCGTCGGCGATCGAACTGACGACACAGGCATCCAGCAATTCCTTTTCTTTAACTCCATTCGCCTCAAAAATGCCGGTTGCTTTGCGGTTGCCAATAGTGATGGTGCCTGTTTTATCCAACAGAAGCACATCAATATCTCCTGCGGTTTCCACTGCTTTTCCTGATTTGGTAATCACGTTGGCGCGCAAGGCGCGGTCCATCCCGGCAATACCAATCGCAGAGAGCAATCCTCCAATAGTCGTAGGGATCAGGCACACAAACAGCGATACGAAGGCTGCAACAGAAATCGGGACGCCCGCATAATCTCCGAAAGGTTTTAAGGTGACGCATACGATAATGAAGACGAGGGTAAATCCGGCAAGCAGGATAGTCAGTGCAATTTCATTGGGGGTCTTCTGACGGCTGGCGCCTTCTACAAGGGCGATCATCTTATCCAGAAAGGACTCCCCGGGCTGGGTGGTGACCAGAACCTTTATCCGATCCGAAAGTACTTTCGTTCCCCCCGTCACGCTGCTTTTATCCCCGCCTGCCTCCCGGATCATCGGAGCGGATTCGCCGGTGATCGCGGATTCATCAATGCTGGCCAATCCCTCGATGATTTCTCCATCGGAAGGAACGATATCGCCTGCTTCACAAAGGAATACATCCCCTTTTCGGAGAAGGGAGGAGGGAACGATTCGGGTTTCCACATCAAACCCGGGGCCCAAAGACTCCACTTTTTTTGCAGGGGTTTCTTCGCGGGTTTTGCGTAGCGATTCGGCCTGGGCTTTTCCTCTGGCTTCGGCAATGGCTTCGGCAAAATTAGAAAAGAGCACGGTTAAAAGTAGCACCAACGTCACTGTCAGGTTGTAGCCTACACTACCAGAACTAGCGGGAGAAACCGCCTGGCGAAGTGTTTCCGCCACCATGACCAGCGTTCCTAGCCAGACCACAAACATCACCGGATTTTTGATCATCCGCCTGGGATCCAGCTTGCCAAAGGATTGTTTCGCGGCTTCAAGGACCAATGCCCGCTCAAATAGTCTTTTACTTACTTTTTGCCTTTTCATAGAAATGTACGTTAAAAAGTATTTGTTTAAGCCGGAGGTAATAGGGCGTAAATTGGTTGGGGGAATACCCAAAACCAATTTGCACCATGTTTACATGCTGAAGTATTCCGCCAGGGGACCAAGCGCCAATGCGGGGAAAAACGCCAGGGCGGCAATGATGAAAATGACCGCAAAAGTCATCAGGCCAAACGTTCCGGTATCCGTTTGCAGGGTCCCCGCTCCTTCCGGGATTTGTTTCTTTTGGGCCAACAAACCAGCAATGGCTAAAGGGCCGGCAATAGGTAAAGAGCGGCCCAGGATAAGGACCAAACCCGTGGAGAAATTCCAAAAGAAATTATTGTCCGCAAGTCCTTCAAAACCGCTGCCGTTGTTGGCAGACGCGGAAGCGTACTCATAAAGCATCTCGCTGAACCCATGGTAGGATGGGTTGTTAAGCCAGTTAGCGGGCTGAACCGACCATCCGGCTTGCGGGTAGGAAACCAGCACATAACTCGAAATAGCAGTACCTGCCAGGATCAAAAAAGGGTGCAACAAAGCGATGAGCGTTGCGATCTTCATTTCCCTGGCTTCCACCTTTTTTCCAAGGAATTCGGGCGTACGGCCCACCATGAGGCCGCTAATAAAAACCGCGATGATGAGGAAGACGAAATAATTCAGCAAGCCCACTCCTACCCCACCATAAAAGGCGTTGATCATCATATCCAGAAGAAGCAGTAAGCCGGTAAACGGCATCATGCTATCGTGCATGGCATTCACCGAGCCGTTGCTGGTAGCGGTTGTGCAAACCCCCCAAAGAGCAGATGCTGCCGCCCCAAACCGTACTTCTTTCCCTTCCATATTCCCCATAGGCTGCGCAATCCCCATCTCCGCGATGGCCCCATTGCCCTGCAGTTCGCTTACCATGGCGCCGCTCAGGAAAATCAAAAACCCAGCAGACATTACGCCAAAGATCACCCAAGCCAATTTCCTTCGGTTCAAAAAGAAACCTAGGGCAAATACCATGGCAACAGGGATAAGAACAATGGAAACCGTTTCGGCTATGTTGGTCAAATACGTGGGGTTTTCCAGAGGGGTGCGCCGAATTGACGCCAAAATACCCTCCCCCATTGGTGCCCAACTGTTTTATAGCAATCATACCCGCCGCCGGACCTTGAGAAATAAATTGCTCCACTCCCTCCAGGGTTGTGATCGTTTCCTTGCCCTTAAACGTCATCGGCGTTCCCTCGAGGAGAAGGATCGTAGCCAGGACCACCGACAGGGGGATAAGGATGCGCGTGAGGCTTTTGACAAAGAAGTGATAAAAGTTGCCAATGGATTGGTGCGTCCCTTCCCTGAGGGCCTTGTAAACGCCTGCCAAGGCAGCCATACCGGTTGCGGCGCTTACGAATTGCAAAAACATAACTACCGCAAGCTGCGTCAGGTAAGTAAGCCCCGATTCGCCAGAATAATGCTGCAAATTGCAGTTCACCACAAAGCTGATAATGGTATTGAACGCCAGGTCCGGCGTCATACCCGGGTTTCTGTCGGGATTTAGAAACAGGCCTCCCTGAAAGATCAGCATGAAAAAGCCGTAAACAAACCAAACGGCATTAATCGTAAGCAAAGCAACGAGGAATTCTTTCCAACTCATCTCGCGATTGGGATCAATTCCGCTAAACCGGAAAATCCACCGCTCCAGGGGGGCCATAAACGTCATCCAATTGCGCTCGCCGTTGTATACTTTCGCGATATGCCTCCCCAGAGGGAAGGCCAAAAAAACGGCAAGATAAATAATCAAGATTACCCCAAAAATTTCCGTTTCCATGAAGTATTTGTTTGCGTTTTAGAATTTTTCGGGCTTGATCAAAACATACATCAAATACCCGAACACCAGAATACATAGGATAAACAGCGCAATAAACATGTTGATAAAATTTAATATAAACTCATACATGGGTAAGCGGCCGCAAATGGCAGAAAGCCTGTCCAGGACCCGGTAGGCTAAATTTTTTCAAACCAGTCGACGGATTTGAAAAAAATCCAGAAACAGAGTAATCCTACTCCGAGTAAAAAGAAGACGATGAGCGTTTGCATGGTTTTCATTTTATTTATAAATACCCATGCCAAAGGGATGCCAGAACGAATTCATTCAAGCCAATAAATTGGTTTTCAGTAAAATAAAACCCAGTGGCCGAGAAGCCAATCCTCATTCACCATGCAGAAATGGAAATGGATTTCCAAAATGGAAGGGAGATGGCATCAAAAAACGTTGCTTTGATTCGGATATATACTACCGGCCGCCGGGTTTTGTGCATTGAGGAAGGATAGCCGCTACTTCGCCTTAGGCGAATGCGGGGAAGCGCGCGACGGCATGCACAAAACCTGGCAATGCGAAGCATACCTGACCGGGTTGGTTTAGAAAAAGTACAAACCACCTTGGTCCGTATATGTACCAAAGAGGAGCTGTGATACCTACAGCCCGTACTCCTTTATTTTGGCGTAAAGCGTGGTGAGTCCGATCCCCAGAAGCTCGGCGGCTTTGGTTTTGTTGCCTTCGGTATAAGCAAGGACTTTGCTGATCTGATGTTTTTCCATTTCTGCCATCGATAGGGAAGAGGGCATAGGGCGAGGGGCCCATTGCTCATTCTGGATGTCAAGCGGTAAATGTTCAATACCCAAAACGTCTCCCTCGGCCAAAATACAGGCTCGTTCGATAATGTTGCGCAGTTCCCGCACGTTGCCCCGCCAGTTGTGTTGTTGGAGTTTATCCAAAAAGACGGGATCCATCCGGGAAATTTTTTTATTCAGTTTTTTTGAAAGAGCCGCCAGGAAATAACGGGCAATTGCCGGAATATCTTCTCTGCGTTTGTTCAGCGAAGGCAATTCAATTTGGAAGGCGCAAAGGCGGTAATATAAATCCAAGCGGAAATTCCCCTGATTGGATTCCTCCTGGAGGTTGCGGTTGGTAGCGGCAATGATCCGGACATCTGCCCTTTGAGGCTTGGTTTCTCCAACTTTTAGAAATTCTCCCGTTTCCAGCACCCGAAGGAGTTTAGCCTGAAGGTCTTGAGGCATTTCTCCAATTTCATCGAGGAAGAGGGTGCCTTTATGCGCTTCCTCTAATAATCCTTTTTTATCGCGAACCGCCCCGGTAAAGGAGCCTGCTTTATGTCCAAACAGTTCGCTTTCCAGAATTTCCCGGCTAAACGCGCTGGTATTTACAGCGACAAAGGGGCCTCCCACCCTTTGGCTAGCTTGGTGGATGGCTTTGGCGAAAATTTCCTTCCCTGTTCCGGTCTCCCCAGTGAGCAAGACGGTAGCGTCGGTCGGCGCTACTTTTTTGGCTAAAGAAATGACGTTTTGGATTGCTTCCGATTCGCCGATGATCTGGTCGAAGGTCATCCTTTCTGTGATCTTGGCTTCCAATGCCTTGATCTTGAATTGAAGTTTTGCCTTTTCTATCGCCCGGGCGACTAACGGAAGGATTTTATTATTATCATCGCCTTTGACGAGGTAGTCAAACGCTCCATTTTTAATGGCCTGTACCCCATCATGGATGGCTCCAAAAGCGGTGAAGAGGATTATTTCCGTTGCTGGAAATCGTTCTTTGATGGTCCTGGCCGCTTCGACCCCGTTCCCATCGGGTAGCTTAACATCGCAAAGGACAAGAAGCGTGGGATTAGCTTCCAGGGCTTTCAGGCCCTGGCCTATCGTTTCTGCCTGTTCCACCGAATAGTCCTCCGCGCGCAGCAGCCGCGCCACCATTTGGCGTAGCTGAGGTTCATCATCAATGATGAGTATATCTGTTAAAGGTATCATACAGTGAAAGCGAAGCCCCTGGTCTGAGCCGGCGCCCGGCGCTTCTGGTTCCAATATTACCCACAAGACCGATTGCCTTTTTTGCTCTCCCATCCCCCAATGAAAAGAGCCCAAAATACCCACACGCGGTCTGATCTTACCGATTTACAGCCAATTTTTTCACGACGACTCCTTCATCCGTCCAAATCTTCAGCACATATATTCCTGATGAAAGGCGATCAACAGGCAGCTTGTCCGCTGAAGCGCTTTCCAGAACCTGGTTTCCCTGGAGGTCGTAACAAACCAAACGACGCAGAGTAAGCCCTTGGGCATCTACGGTAAAAAATCCGGAAGCCGGGTTAGGAGCAAGGGTAACCCGCCGGGCGACGGCTGGGTCGTTGATCCCGGTAGCGAGCACGATCGTACTGGAAGAAGCACGGGGCGCCGATGCCTGGGCTTCCTCCTGGGCATTGATCAGGCGGACGTTTGCGATGGTGAAGGTCAGGCCGGAAGGCGCGGCTTTCGCGTCGATGGCGGCCTTAAGCTGGGCAATCGCCCCAAACCCAGACCGGTTGATGCGGTTGCTGGCGCTGATGGCCAGGTCAATACGGCCTTCTCCAGGAAAATTGCGGTGCGCCGTTAGCGTTCGGGTAGAAGGGTCGTTGAGCCAGGAGGAGGAGAACAGCGCGGTTACGCTGCCCGGCACGATCCGGGTTTTGTCGTACAGAACGGAGAAGGCAACCCCATACACTCCGCTGGCGGGCTGGTCCTTTTCCCCAAGCATAATATCAAACGTGGCCATTTCCCCTGGTTGAACTTCCCGGGGAGCGACGAAAAGAGGCGCCCCTGCCGCACGCGGAACCAGGGGTTCTGCCGGCTGAAAACCGCTTTGGGCTTTTGTCTTGCCCCAGTTGGCCTCAATAGCCGCCAGATCGCCCGTCTCAATGCGGCCGTTGCCATCCGTGTCCAGGTGCTTGAAATTGACGTTGGCCGCCGGAGTGGACAAAGCCCAGCTCGCCGCCGGTAGCGCTTTCCATTCGATGGCCTGGTTTATCCGGGAAGGCCCTTCGCCCCCAAATCCAAGGCCGAGCTGCAAGACGTCGAAATGGTTGACCACATCGTCTTTATTGGCGTCGCCGGGGCGCATCAACGGGTCTTTTTCAACGACGATCGTACCCGGCTGGCGGTAGAGGTTAAGCAGGTTTTCCTTAATGTCGATTAGCTCGATCGCCGTAGGCGTTTCGGTAAAATCCACCTTGGAAACGCCTTCCTTTATCGCCGTAAAACACAACTCGTAAAACGTATCTCCAGGTTTTAATGCCAAGCCGGTAATCAAATCTTCCGAAATCCAGGAAAACGTAAGTTTCCCCTGGCTCCTTAGGACCATTCCAAAATTCTTATCTGGCTTCAATCCAGGCAAAGCCAGATTCTGAACGGTATCGAGGGTTAAAATGGCCGGGTCCCAGCTTAGGGTGTACTGAATGGCCAGCAACGAATCGGCAAAAGCGTTTACTCCAAGACGGACGCAGGCTTTCTGCCCCGGCGCCATGACCGTATCCGAAATAGCCAGACCAATGGATTCGTCAGGAATCACCTTAGCGCTCCCAGGGGTAGAAAGGATGGAAATCGGCTGCTGCCCTTTCGCGGCGGCCTTCAACAAAGGATAATCGCTCAAAAAAACCATCGGAGCGCCAGCCCGGACCGCTTTGAAACAAAAATCTGCCATCGAAACGCCTGAAGGCAGCGTGCCGCCTGCGCCCGATTCCCAGACTACCGTCAGCACATTTCCGCCAACCGCCTGTACCGTAAGCGTTCCCGGCAAATCCGGGTTCTTTTGAACCGATTGGTACTCCAATTCGCTGGAAAAAAATTGCAGGCTGAACTGAACTTTCGTCAGGTTGGAAAACCCTTTGGTATTCAGCTTAAAACAAACGGTCTTTCCTTTTATGGCCGTTCCGCCTTCGAGGGTCAGGCTTAAGGTATCTTGTGCCGAGAGGGGAAGCAAAAAAAGAAAAGAGAGGCAAAAAAGACTGGCAAACGCTTTCATGGGAAATGAACGGTTTAGTTACTAAAAGCTGCCTCAAGATAAAAAAAGGGCCGCTATGCGGGGCAGGAAAAGATAAAAAAAGGGAATTTATGAAGAAGCGCACGAATGGGCTTTTTCATAAATTCCCTCTTTTCTCTGAATCGGCAATGCGTTACTTCGCAGCCAGGTAGAGGCGGTTTACCTCATTCCAGTTGACCACGTTATAAAACGCCTCCACATAATCCGGACGGCGGTTTTGGTAGTTCAGGTAATAGGCGTGCTCCCAAACGTCGAGGCCCAAAACGGGTTGGCCTTTCTGCTCGGTCACGTCCATCAGGGGGTTATCCTGATTGGGGGTAGAGCTTACAAACAGCTTGCCCTCCGCGCCTACGCAAAGCCAGGCCCATCCAGATCCAAACCGGGTCGCTGCCGCAGCGGAAAACAGTTTTTTAAACTCTTCGAAAGCGCCGAAATCCTGAATGATCGCGTCGTGAATCGCCGTACCCGCAGCAGGTTGCGCAGAGCCATTGGGCGACATCAGCGTCCAGAACAAATTGTGGTTGTAATACCCTCCTCCGTTGTTGCGGACAGCAGGGGAATATTTGGAAATGCTGGCCAAAATAGCCTCAATGGTCATATGTTCCATGTCCGTACCCTGAATGGCCGCATTCAGGTTGTTGGTATACGCCGCATGGTGTTTGCCATGGTGGATCTCCATGGTCCGGGCGTCGATATGAGGCTCGAGGGCGTCAAAGCTATACGGAAGGTTGGGAAGTTGAAAAGCCATAAACTTGGATTTTTGGTTGTTAAACAGGATAAAGACAAAACTACCTTTCTAACGCCGTCCTATCCAATTAGTTTATCCGAAAGGGCGATTTACCTTCATTTTTCCTCCGGAATTCAGACCGCAACTTATGCCGAAGCCTGCGATTTTTGCCTTACTTTTAGCCGGATTTTTCATGCCTTCATTTAAATAACCGGAACCTATGGAATACCGTATCGAAAAAGACACGCTTGGCCCCGTTCAGGTGCCCGCAACGAAATACTGGGGAGCACAAACCCAGCGTTCGTTCCAGAATTTCAAAATCGGTGGCCACCGCATGCCGATGGAAATTATCCGGGCTTTTGCCATTCTCAAAAAAGCTGCCGCCCTTACGAACGTGGAGCTCGGCGTACTTCCCGAGGAGAAATCCAAGCTGATCTGCCAGGTTTGCGACGAGATCCTTCAGGGGCAACACGACGACGAATTTCCGCTGGTGGTGTGGCAAACAGGATCCGGCACCCAGAGCAACATGAACCTCAACGAGGTAATCGCCAACCGGGCGCACGTGATCTCCGGCGGTACCCTGACCGACGAGGCCAAGGTGCTCAAAGCGAACGACGACGTCAATATGTCTCAATCCTCCAACGACACCTTCCCCACCGCGATGCATATTGCCGCCTACCAGAAACTGGTATCGGCCACCCTGCCCTCCTGGAAACCCTCCGGTCGACGCTCGAGTCCAAAGCCCGGGAGTACATGGGGGTGGTCAAGATCGGGCGGACCCACTTCATGGACGCCACCCCGATGACGCTCGGCCAGGAATTGTCTGGCTACGCTGCCCAACTCGGATATGGGATCCAGGCGATCAAGAACACCCTGCCGCACTTGTCCGAGCTTGCCCTCGGCGGCACGGCTGTAGGGACCGGATTGAATACGCCTCCTCGTTATTCCGAAACGGTGGCCCGGCATATTGCCCAGTTATCCGGCTTGCCCTTCGTGACGGCGCCCAATAAGTTCGAAGCCCTCGCTACCCACGACGCCCTGGTGGAATCCCACGGCGCTCTAAAAACAGTTGCCGTCAGCCTGATGAAAATTGGCAACGACATCCGGATGCTGGCCTCCGGCCCCCGGTCCGGAATCGGGGAAATCCTGATCCCGACCAACGAACCCGGCTCGTCCATCATGCCCGGGAAGGTGAACCCCACCCAATCCGAAGCGCTGACCATGGCCATGGCGCAGGTGCTCGGCAACGACGTAGCCATCAATATCGGCGGCATGAGCGGGCACTTTGAACTCAACGTCTTCAAACCCCTGATCATTTTTAATTTCCTCACTTCCGCCCAACTCATCGCCGATGCCTGTCTGAGTTTCAACGAACACTGCGCTACCGGAATCGAGCCCAACTACGCCCGCATTCAGGAGCACCTCAACAACTCCCTGATGCTGGTCACCGCCCTGAATACGAAAATCGGCTACTATAAAGCGGCGGAGATCGCCCAGAAAGCGTTTAAGGACAATAGCACGCTGAAAGAAACTGCCGTCGCCCTTGGATACCTTACGGCAGCAGAATTTGACGAATGGGTGCGCCCGGAGGATATGATCTCCGGGCAGGGCGGGTAATTTTATTTTCGGGGCTGTCTCAAAAGACCGTTCTTTGCTCCCGGCGTGAAATTTTATTTTCTTTTTTCAATTCTTTTAAAAAATTGCAACGTAGTTTTTTAAAAAGAATTGAAAAAGAAAATATTTTGGCAGCCAGGAGCGAAAACAGTCTTTTAGATAGCCCTGATCCTTGCGAAAACCCTTTTCTTCTAATACCAAGTGTGAACCATTTTACCCAATTGCAATCTACGCTTGTTGGTTTTTTCAAAGGCCGGCCCTTACGGCAGGGGATCGGCATCCTCTTTCTTGTTCTGGGCATTTGGTATGGGTTCAGCCTGCCCACGCCTTTGTTTCAAACGCCGTACAGCAAGGTGCTGGAGGACAGGGAGGGGCGTCTGCTTTCTGCCCGCATTTCGGAAGACGGCCAATGGCGGTTTCCCGAACTGGACAGCCTCCCGTCCAAATACGTCCAGGCCCTGGTCGCTTTTGAGGATCAGCGTTTTTTTTATCATCCGGGAGTAGATCCGCTCGCCATGGGCCGGGCGGTAGGGCAAAACCTGCGCAGCCGGAAAATCGTCAGCGGAGGCAGCACCATCAGCATGCAGGTCATCCGGCTGGCGCAAAAGAACAAACCCAGGACCATTTTCCGCAAGCTGTTGGAAAGCGTTCTGGCTACGCGCCTGGAATTGCAATATTCCAAAAAGCGCATTCTGAGGCTTTACGCATCCCATGCTCCGTTTGGAGGCAACGTGGTGGGGCTTGATGCCGCGTCCTGGAGGTATTTCGGGAAATCCCCGGAGTTCCTTTCCTGGGCGGAGGCCGCCTTCCTTGCCGTTCTCCCCAATAGCCCGGCCCATATGCACCCTGGCCGGAACCGCGAGCCGCTCTTGAAAAAGCGCAACCGGTTACTCCGAAAACTGGCACAAAAAGGAGTGCTGGATGCCACTACGCTTAGCCTGGCCCTTTCGGAATCTTTGCCGGAGGCGCCGCTTCCGCTGCCTCAGCTGGCGCCCCACCTGCTGGACAGAGCCGTCAAGGAAGGCGCGCCTGCCCGGTTAAAAACCAGCATCGACCTCCAGCTTCAATTCACTGCCGCCGAAACCGCCTCCCGACACCAGGCCATCCTCTCCCAGAACGGGATCCACAATCTGGCGGCGCTCATCGTGCACGTTCCTTCCGGAGAAGTGCTGGCCTACGTCGGCAACGCTCCCAATGCAGGCCCCGAACATGGAGGGGCCGTGGATGTGATCGCCGCCCCCCGTAGTTCGGGGAGCATTTTCAAGCCGTTCCTTTATGCCCTGGCGCTACAGGAAGGCCTTATCCTGCCTCATAGCCTGCTCCCCGACATCCCGATGAACATCAACGGGTACCGTCCCGAAAATTTTCACCGGGATTTCGACGGCGTAGTTCCGGCATCGGAAAGCCTTTCCCGATCGTTGAATGTGCCTTTTGTCCATTTGCTTCGCGACTACGGCATTGGCCGGTTTCATTATCAGCTAAAAAAGCTGGGCCTTTCAACCATTCTCCGGCCCCCGGATCATTACGGACTAACCTTGATTCTGGGTGGCGCCGAAGCCAATCTGTGGGACCTGGGTGGCGTCTACGCATCTATGGCCAGATCGCTTTCGCATTTTGAAACCTACCAAAGCCGGTACGATCCCGCAGATGTACACCCGCTAACCTACCGGAAAGACGCTCGCGGCGGCGGCGGCAAGCCGATGCTTCAGCGCGAAGCGCCCATATTTGACGCCGGCGTATTATGGCATACATTTCATGCCATGCAGGAAGTGCAACGCCCGGAAAGCGAAGGGAATTGGGAGATTTTTCACTCCAGCCGCAAGGTGGCCTGGAAAACCGGAACCAGTTTCGGATACCGCGATGCCTGGTCGGTTGGCCTGACCCCCGAATACCTCGTTGCCGTTTGGGTGGGAAATGCCGATGGCGAAGGCCGTCCCGGGCTGGTGGGAACCCGGGTAGCGGCTCCGCTTATGTTCGACCTGTTCGCTTTGCTGCCTCCCTCTAACTGGTTTGCCGCTCCTTACGACGAATTACAAGAAATAGAAATCTGCCGCGAAAGCGGCTGGCTCGCAGGGCCCTACTGCCCCAAAGGCTCTTTTTCAGCCCCAAAACGGGGCATTCAGGCCCTACCCTGTTCCATGCATGCGCTTGTCCATTTAGACCCTTCCGAAACATTCCAGGTGAACGCCAACTGCGAACTTACGGGCAACATGATTCACCGAAGCTGGTTCGTTCTGCCCCCTTTAGAGGAATACTATTACCGGCGCCGGCATCCCGCCTACAAGCCCCTGCCTCCATGGCGAGCGGATTGCCAGGAAGCCGCAACCGCGAAAGGAAGCCCTATGCAACTCATTTACCCCCTCAACGCCGCCAGAATTTACGTGCCTATAGACCTGGACGGAACCTCTTCCCGAACCGTCTTCCGCCTGGCGCACCGAAATCCCAAAGCGGTGATATACTGGCATATAGACCGGGAATACCTTGGATCTACCCAAACCTTTCACAACATCGAACTGAATCCCCGGCCGGGGAAACATCTTTTGACCGTGGTGGATAATGAAGGAAACCGCCTGGAGCAACGGTTTGAAATCGCAGAAAAGCGAAAGGAATAAAAAAAGCTCCTACATTCAGGGAGGTTCGAATGTAGGAGCCGGCAACATACTATGAGAAAACTACAGCATAATATTACGGCCTATTTTTCATTAAACAGAAGGGCAATTAGGGAAGTGGGACATTCCTTTTGAAAACGTGCCGTTCGGTTTAGCAAACGGAAAAAAATACGTTTGCTTGGCTCAAATTATACTACCCTCCGCCTGATTTTGTGCATGAGGGACAGCGGTAACTTCTTAAGGAGGCTGGGAGGCGCGCGACGGCATGCACAAAACCTGGCGCCGCGAAGTATACCAAAAAAAAGCCTACGCCTGAGAAACAAGCGTAGGAGAATTAAACATACTATGAGAAAACTGTTGCAAAGGTACATAAACCTTCCTGAATAAATCCAGGCATTTAGGGAAAGCAGGAAGTGGATAGAAACTGGAAGGAGACCCCGAGAAAGCGGAAAAAAAAGGCACCTCTAGGAACTAGAGGTGCGGGAAGATCAAACAAACTTACTACGAGAAAACAGTGCAAACATAATAATTTTTTTTAATATAATATATTTTTTCTTTCCCGTAAAAAATATAGTATATCCTTGATTTTCAGCGCAATGAAACATCAAATTCACAACAAAATCCCAGCTTGTCTAATTGTTGAGGGGAAGATCCATGATTGGGATCTTGATCTCCACGCGGGTACCGCAGGGCGAGCCGTTTTCGTCTTTCATATCGATCGTTTTCACAAATACCCGATCTTTTTTGGAGGTGGCGAGCAGTTGCAGGCGCTGTTCGGTGATGCTGGTTCCTCTGGACAGGTGTTTATGAAACTTGGGGTCCTGCTGTTGGAATTTTCGGGCGTTCTCCCGACCGATCCCGTTGTCTTCCACTACGCACAGCAGGGTATTTTCGTCGTACAAGGAAAACCGGAGCCGGATCATCCCCTCTGATTTAGTGCGGAGGCCGTGTTCGATGGCGTTTTCGACATAAGGTTGGACAATCATAGTGGGGACGCCAAAAATATCCTCCTCGATTTCTTCCTCCAGGATGACCTCATATTGGAGGCCGTTGTTGAAGCGCAGTTTTTGGTTGATGAGCAGGTAGTCGCGCAAGAACTCCACTTCTTTGTCCAGGGAAATGATCTCCAGATCTGAATAATCCAGGCTTTGGCGCATAAGCTTGGCAAACATAGCCAGATATTTAGAGGCGGAATCCGTTTCGTAAGAGGTAATATAGTGCTGGATGGAATTCAGGGCATTGAAGATAAAGTGGGGATTCATCTGGGCCCTAAGGGCTTTCATTTGCAGGCGGGTTGCCTGCAGACGGAGCATTTCGGCTTCCTGCTGTTTTTGTTCGGCCTCGTATTTGTATTCCAGTTCGGTGCGTTTGCGAAGGTTGACCTCCTGATTATACCTGGCCGCATGCTGACTATGCATGACCTGGTATTCATAGGCCCGGCGGTAATCATTCTGTTCAGCGTAAAAGGCAGCCATGTCCTGAAAGACGCTGGATAACCGCTTGTAGTCATCTTCAATACGCGCCCAGGTGATGGCTTCCAGGAAATGGGTTTCCGCCTTTTCCACCTCCCCCAGGCGAGCGTACACCAGCCCGCGCCAGGATTCAATCAAGGCATAGTTTTTATAGGTTGGATCTTCCACCTGATCCAGAATGGCTTCTGCTTTTTCCAATAAATGCAGCGCTTTAGGGTAGTTTTTTCTCATCAGGGAACAAAATCCCAGATTGGCATAAGCGCTCGCTTTCGAAACGGGGTGAAAATCCTCGTGCAGCCTGACCGCCTTGGTAAAGAAAGCGGCAGCCTGGCCGTACTTTCCCATCGACACATACCCATTCCCAATGTTCAGGTAGATCCAGGACATTCGGTTCCACAAACCCAGGCTTTCTGCGGTAGAAGCCGCCCGGAGGTATGCTTTGACGCTGCTATCCAGATCGTCGTTGCGCTCGTGGATATTTCCCAATCCGCTGTGAATGAGTACCAGAAAGTAATAGTCTTTGATTTCCAGGGGTTCATCCCGGACGGCCATGATCTGTCGGTCGGCTTCCAGCAGCAGTTCAATCGCTCGGGAGAAATTGGAATAGTGCAACTGGACGAACCCTTCCCGGCAGGTGATCCGGGCTTCCAGTTTAGGGTTTGGGTAGATGCGGAGCAAGCGGCGCGCTTTTTCCAGGTAGGCGCTGGCTTCGTCCATCCGCTTATTATTGATGCAGGTGCCGGTATAATCGATATAGGTTTCCGCCTGGATCCGGGCATCTCCGTTATCTTCGATCAAGCGGATCGCTTTCTGGAAATACAGATCCGCCAACCCATACTGGTAAGCTTGGTTTTCGAGGATGGCCCGGTGGATATAAAAACGGCTGAGGTAGTCTTCCTGCGGGTGGCGCAACAAGATCCTTTCCTGCTCGTTGAGCAATTGCCGGGAGCGCTGCACGTTGGCAAATACGTAATAGGAAGCAAGTTGTTCAATCAGGCCCAAGCGATCCAAGGGGTTGGAGGCATGTTCCAACCGCTCTTCCAAAGCGGCAACATCAAAAGAGCAGACGCTTGCTAAGGTCATGGGATGGGTAGTTACAAAACATCAGCTAAAACAAAAGGGTCACACCCCCGTTGGGGGGACGTGACCCTAAAGTGCAGAACATACTAGCAGTTACTGGGGGATAATATCCGAACACCCATTCTGCCAGCTTTTTCCTTTACCGCCTTTGATCTTTTTCAGATCTTCCTTTTTGACGGTCTTCAGGGTTTTTTTGGCTTCTTCGAGTTTGTTTTCTTTAGTTAACTTTCCCATAGCAGTTAATTTAATCGGTTGGGGGAGATTCGAGAAACTAGGTGCATCTTCATACTGGCGTTGTTTTAGGGGTTTTACTAAACCCATTGGGGCTTTAATCGTTCATCTTAAACGAGGAGGGAATTAATCCGTTTGCCTTCCTCCCTGCAGGCGGCGAAGCAGATCTATAAAAGGAGCCCGCCGGCGCCGGGAAACTTCAATCTGTGAGTTGTCTTCCATGATCACGTAGCCTCCTTCTCCCCGGATATATTTGCGCATGTAGTTCAGATTGATCATATAACGTTTGTGTACCCGGAAAAAGTTAAAGGGGGTCAACAGTTCTTCGTAGGATTTAATCGTTTTACATGCCGTAATGCGTTCTCCGCTTTCCAGAAAAATGTGCGTGTAGTTATCCTCTGCTTCAAAACGGATAATGTCCTTGATATTCACAAAATAAATCCCGTCTACCGCCGAGATACTCATCTTGGAGAAGGTATTGGGGTTGTGGTAGAAACTGTTAAAAATATCGAGGCGCTTCTCGATTTGGTTTGCCGAACGGGCCCGAACTCTGGCCATAGCATCTTTGAGCGCATCCGGATCGATGGGCTTCAGGATATACCCGATAGAACTATATTCACAAGCTTTGATCGCAAATTCCTGCCAGGCCGTAACGAAAACGATTTCGAAATCAATGGTGGACAATTGGTTTAGCATTTTGAACACCAGCCCGTCTGGAAGCTTGATGTCCAGGAAAGCGACATCCGGCCGTTCCTGAAGTTTCCCCATGAGTTCGACCCCTTCATTGTTATTAGCCGCCTCTCCAATCACCTCCACATCCGGACAATGCGAACGGATCAAGCTTTTCAGATTCGTTCTGCCCATGGGCTCGTCTTCGACAATAATCGCTTTTATCACAGAAGTCCGGTTTTAGTAACGAGTAAATATACTGGTGCAAGTTACAAATTCAGCGTTTATATTAAATCATTTTCCCAGGATAAAAATGTTTAGCATATGAAATCCCAAACATGTATGGGGGAAAACTCGCGGCGAACACCTTTATTACCAAGGGAAAAAACCGATACGGCTACGAATTCCTCACTTTGATAGTAGAAAAAATCCGCTTGATGCTATACTTCCCTGCACCGTTAATCAGAACAAGCAAAAGCCCACCGCAGATGGCCAGATCATGCATGAGTTGAATGGCCTGGCCGCGCTGTTCGCCCGGCGGATAATTCCAAAAGGCATGCAGGATCAGGGTTAATGGAAAAAAATAACAAAGCAGAAGAAAAGCGCCAAATCCTGCCCGGTATCCGGTAAGGATCAGCATGCCGCCCAAAACCAGAACGAGAATAGACGTGGTCAATAAAAAGTCCTGTTGCCAGTTGATGCCGTAAAGCGTCATTTTTTCCTGGGTTTTTTCGAAATAGAGGAACGAATCCACCGCCTCGTACAAAAAGATGGCGGATAAAAAAAACGGCCCACGAGATCGAGGATTGCTTTCATTTGGATACACTTATGGCGCTGGGAAACTTAGTTCCCTTAACCCGTTTTAAGATAAATATCCGGCCACCGCCCTGGCCACATTCTGGCCGTCCATCGCAGCGGAGATAATTCCTCCGGCGTAGCCTGCGCCTTCGCCCGAAGGGAATAATCCTTCCCATTGGGGATGCATGAAGGTTATGGCATCCCTGGGAATCCGAACCGGCGCGCTCGTGCGGCTTTCCGTCGCTAAAACGGTTGCCTCCGCTGTGTAGTAGCCCCGCATTTTCTTTTCGAATTCCAGTACGCCCTGGCGCAGATGCTGGTAAATGAACGAAGGAAGCAATTGATGAAGGGGAGCGGGGATTAACCCCGGAATATACGAACAATCCGGAAGATCCGCCGAGCGCTTTCCCTCGACAAAATCCGGCAGCCTTTGGGCAGGCGCTTTCTGGCTTCCATCGCCAAAAAGAAAAAGTTGTTGTTCAACGGATTTCTGGAACTCCAGGCCGGAGAATACGCCCCCTCCTCCAAATGCGGCTACATCTTCGGGCTCCACAGCAACCACCACGCCGGAGTTGGCGAAGGGCGAATCCCGGCGCGACATCGACATCCCATTAACCACGATCTCGCCGGGAGCGGTAGCCGCAGGCACCACCAGCCCGCCTGGGCACATACAAAAAGAGAACACCCCCCGCTTGCCCACCTGAGCGACCAACTTGTAGCTGGCAGCCGGCAAATCCGGTTCCCGGGGCGATTGCCGGTATTGGATCCGGTCGATCAGTTCCTGGGGATGTTCAATCCGAACCCCCAGCGCAAATGGTTTGGCCTCCATTCGTATCCCCTGCCGGTAGAGCATGGCATAAACGTCCCGCGCCGAATGCCCGGTAGCCAGGATCACCGCCCCAGCCAGCCGCTCTTCCCGGTCATTGACGATCACGCCAAGCACCTTGCCCTTGTCCAAAACCAAGCCGGTGACCCTGGAATCGAAGTGAATTTCCCCTCCGCAGCGCAAGACCGTCTCCCGGATATTGGCCACGATCCCCGGAAGCTTATTGGACCCGATATGGGGGTGCGCATCCGCGAGAATGTCCGGATTGGCCCCGTGTTCTACCAGCAAACGCATGGCCTTGTCGATGGTTCCCCGTTTGTGCGAACGGGTATATAGTTTTCCATCGGAGTAGGTGCCTGCGCCCCCTTCCCCGAAGCAATAGTTCGAGTCGGGATCAACCACAGAGAACTGCTGGATAGCGCGCAAGTCCCGTCTTCGGGTCCGAACGTCCTTGCCCCTGTCGAAGATCACCGGCTTAATCCCCCGCTCCAGAAGCTCCAGGGCCGCAAAATACCCGGCAGGCCCTGCCCCAACGATAATGGCCTCGCGGCGGCCATCAACGGGCCGGAGCTGTTCCAGGAGAGCGGGTTCGGGGTTAAAACGTTCCTGGATAAAAACCTCCAGGCGCAGCCGCACCAGAGGCCGGCTGCCCCGCGCATCAATCGACCGTTTGACCGGCCGGATGTGCGTGATCTCCCCAGGGGCCACATTCAGGAATTCAGCGGCACGCTCCCGCACAAGGGCTTCTGCTTTCGCTTCGGAAGGCGCCAAGGCCAAATCAATCACGTTGATCATACTCCCACGATTCAAGTAAAAACCACCTTATCGGTTTAGTTTGGGTTTTTTTCTTCCAGCACCCATCGGTTTGCCCCCTGGGCAATCAGCTTTTCAGGCAAAAAGATTTTGATCGTCAGTTGCTCCAAAACTTTCCCCCTGGAAGTCTGGAGCGGCAGGAGGCTTTTGGGGTTATTCGTCAGGCGGCACGAATCCCGCCCGCTTTCCAGCGTCAACGCATAACGGCCATTTCCCAAAGCGCTTTTTAAAAGTGGGTCCGACCCATTCTCCAATCGGATGGTCATCTCTACGAGAATGGAGTTGTTCACCCAGGAAGCGGTGGAATATGCCCAAGGAATGTCCACCGTCAGTTGTCTGGCCGAATCCGGCCACACGAACGCGGAATGCACGATGCGCTGGGTTTGCGCGCCCGCCGTAGTAGATAAAGAAAACAGGACCGCCAGGAAAGCGAAGCCTGCCCAAAGACGAAATTGTTTTATATATGGCTTCATTGTAAACGTAGATTCATGGTTGAATAGCTGCGCGGATGCGCAACAGTTTTTCCAGCAGGGGTTCCAGGCGATCCAAAGGCAGCATGTTGGCGCCATCCGATTTAGCTTCGGAGGGTTTGGGATGGGTCTCGATAAAAAGGCCATCCGCGCCAACGGCTATCCCCGCTTTGGCCACCGTCTCGATCAGCGCGGGGCGACCGCCGGTCACTCCGCTGGCTTGGTTGGGCTGTTGCAAAGAATGGGTACAATCCAGCACCACCGGAACGCCAAAAGACTGCATCACCGGAATTCCCCGGTAATCGATGACGAGATCCTGGTACCCAAACGTTACGCCCCGCTCGGTCAGCATGACGTTGAAATTGCCGGATTGGCGAACTTTATCCACGGCGAACTGCATCGCTTCCGGGCTCATGAACTGCCCTTTCTTAACATTTACTACCTTCCCGGTGCTCGCCGCCGCAGCCAGCAAACTGGTTTGCCTGCACAAAAACGCGGGGATCTGCAGTACGTCCACATACCTCGCAGCCAAAGCCGCTTCTTCATCCGCGTGGATGTCGGTGGTGACTGGAACTCGGAAGTGATCCCCGATCTTTTTCAGGATCTCCAGCGCGTTTTCATCCCCAATCCCGGAGTAAGAATCCAGTCTCGAACGGTTGGCTTTCCGGTAAGATCCTTTGAAAATATAGGGAATACCCGCTTTTTGACAATACTCCGACACCTGGCCGGCGATATCAAAAGCCATTTGCTCGCCCTCGATCAGGCAGGGGCCGGCGATCAAAAAGAAATTGCCTTTATCCTGGTTCGATAATTTCGGTATATCAAACGCCATGTTAAGTTTTTTCCCAAAGGTAGAAATACTGAACCGGAAACGCTACGTCTTGTTACTAAGGTTAAGTTCGCATTACTGAACATTTTGGCATCCAGACCTTCCAGGTTTCGAAACCTGGAAGGTCTGGATGCCTGGAAAATGAAAATGTCCAGTAGTGTGGGTTAAGTTACAATATCTTTAACGCTGATTTTCACCCTCAACACCTTTTATGCGCATTTGGTTTTTTTTCGTTTTTCTGCTGGCGATCGACGTGTATAGCTTTCAGGCGATGCGGATCTGGTCCCAAAACTGGCCTTCTACTGCAAAATACGCCCTCAATCTGGCATTTTGGGCTATTCCTGTTTTTGCCATTGGACTAACCCTGGCCTCTTTGAACGGGCTGACGGACCATTGGAACAGGAATTTTCTCACCTATGCCCGGACCGGTATTTTTATTATCTATCTTTCCAAATTTGTAGTGCTCCCCTTCCTGGCCATTGACGACGTGCGGAGAGGATTCCAATGGATCATCGAAAAAACCTGGCGCCCAACCGGGTTTAGCCTGTCCCGGTCCAGGTTTTTGTCCAACTTTGCTCTTGCTCTTGGAAGCATTCCCTTATTCTCTCTTACCTACGGCATGATCCGGAATCCATACCGGTATAAATTGTTCAAAACGACGATTGAATTCGAGGATTTACCAGATCAGCTTGACGGCCTGCGGATCATTCAGATATCCGATATTCACTCCGGCAGTTTCATGTTCAAGGAACCGGTCATAGCGGCCATTGATCTGATAAACGAACAACGCGCCGATCTGGTGTTCTTTACCGGGGACCTGGTGAATGATAAAGCATCCGAAATGCGCCCATATATGGATGTTTTCGACAAAATCCAGGCCAAGTACGGCGTGTATTCCGTTTTAGGCAACCACGATTACGGGGATTACGCCGAATGGGAATCCGGACAAGCCAAAGAAGCGAATCTGGAGGAGCTAAAAAGCATTCACCAGCGCCTGGGTTGGAACCTTCTGTTGAATGAGCACCGCCTGCTGAATGTGAACGACGCACAGCTAGCCATCCTGGGCGTGGAAAACCATTCCGCCCACCGGCGGTTCCCCCGGCGGGGAGACCTTGCCAAAGCCCATCAGGGGGCTGAAGGCGCCGCTTTTAAGGTTTTGCTCTCCCACGACCCATCGCACTGGGACATGGAGGTGAATAAACAATTCAGCGATATCCACCTGACGCTATCCGGCCACACCCATGGGATGCAATTCGGCGTCGAAATCCCGGGTTGGATCAAATGGAGCCCTATCAAGTATATGTACAAGCAATGGGCGGGTCTGTATCAAAGCGGCGCCCAGTACCTCTACGTGAACCGGGGATTAGGGTTTTTAGGATACCCGGGGCGGGTAGGCATACTTCCTGAAGTGGCCTGCATCGAATTGCGGAAAAAAAGCGCTTCGAGCCTTTCTTAAATAAGGTTTCCGGGGTTGCCTCCAATGGGGTTCCTAGGTACCTTTGTGAAGGATATTGCCGGAGCGGCATAATAATGCAGCCCTGAATTAAACGTTTACCGGCGGACATAGTCTAACTACGGCTTATCGGTTGATTGTTCTATAGAACCCCTCCTGCACAAAGCAGATTAAAACTAAAACCTATGTACAAAGAAATCATTCTCCTACTGATTATGCTCCTGGGCGTTATTTACCTCAACCAGGACCACCTGAGAAACGAGTTTTTCCCGAGAAGAGGAAAAAAGGCATAGGCGGAGTTCGCCCCCCTTGGGAAAAAATTGTCCGATTTTCGCTAAACTTTTTTCATCCCCTTTGGTTACGCTTCTGATTTTGAAGGCAGTGCAATTTGTGCTTTATGGCCTTCATATCCTCCTTGCGGGTTCTGAAGACCATTGTTTCAGGAGCCTGTCACCAGAAAATTAAGAAGACAGAACGATGTGGGATAAAAAGCGGGTTGCGGGATCAGGTTTGATTCACGAGTATGTATTGGGGCTCACCTCCGAAGAGGAGAATGAGGAGATGGAGATGTTGCTGCAAAAAGACCTGGCCCTGCAGCGCGAGGTAACGGCGCTGAAGCAAAACCTGCTCCATTACGCCAAGACCCATACGCCCCTTGTTCCTGCTTCCGCCGGGGCAGAAATCCGGCGTGCCAAACCGAAGGCCAGATACGCTTCCCTGGCTCTCCTGGCTATTGTCGCTTCCATGCTGGTGTTTTTCTATGCCGTCTGGACACGGCAATCGTCCCAGTTGCGAAGCCTGAGGCAGGAACTTGCTTCGTGCGAAGAGAACCAGGATAATAGCCGGGCGGTCGCTCAACTCTTCTCCCAAATCGCCCCGAAAGGAACGCTTCCTGTCACCTTGCAGGGTACGCAGCTTGCCCCAGGCTCCCGTTCCGTTGTTTTCTGGAATCCCACAAAAAAAACGGCCTGGCTGAATCCGGGCGACCTGCCCGCGCCTCCTCCCGGGCATCAGTACCAGGTTTGGGCGGATGTTGATGGGGAAATGATTCCCTTAGGGCTAATCCAGCCGGATGGCGGCGACTTGCACCAGATTCAATACGTGTCGCAAGCTGCCAGCTTAAATATAACCATTGAACCCCTCGGAGGCAGCGACCACCCAACCGTTTCCAAACTTATGGCAAGCGGAATAATCTAACCTCATCTATGCTCTCCTGTTAAGCGAAAATTAAAAAATAAAAAAAAATGCTCCGGCTGTTTGCCGTTTTGCATTTTTTTTGCATTTTCGCTCTCGTTCTGATCCTAGTTCAGGTATTTTGCTGAACATATCCAAAAGTCTTTTGGATCCCATCTCGAGTCAACCTGTTTTCCAGGCGCATCAGACCCTTTTTTATTTTTTTAGCACCTCAGTTGAGCGTACAGAGCCCATGGACATTCTACGCTGCGGATGTCATAATCTGTTTTATAACGCACTCTAAATCAAATCGGTCATGCTCGTTCTTTACATTGTTTTGGCAGCTTTCGTCCTGGGAGGTGGGATCATCCTAAGCCTGGATAACCTGGCTTCGCGCGGTCGTAGAATTTAATCGGGTTCTTATTCCCTGATTGTCCCCCCACCCTTTTACATCGAATTCGTTGCATGCATGGGCTGAATCTTTCCCGCTTAATAACAAATCATACCCTTTGGGAAAAGGTTCAGCCCGTGTTCCTGCAAATGGGAGCACACTCCCGGTAAGCGGAACAAAAAACACTTAAAACATAGGCGCCAAAGGCCGCAATGCCTTACAAAGCGCCATTCCCTTTTCCGCCCCGGCCCCCTGCTGGGGCGGAATTTTAGTTATTGAGTTTAAGCACCTCCAGGAAGGCTTTCTGAGGCACTTCGACGCTGCCGATCTGGCGCATCCGTTTTTTACCCTCTTTTTGTTTCT
Organism: Haliscomenobacter sp.; assembly: GCA_016707205.1. Lineage (GTDB taxonomy): Bacteria > Bacteroidota > Bacteroidia > Chitinophagales > Saprospiraceae > JADJPL01. The sequence goes on from JADJHZ010000005.1 coordinate 355,006, forward strand.
CCAGCAGCTTTCGCTTTCGGGTAATATCCCCGCCATAACACTTGGAGGTTACGTCCTTGCGAAGCGCAGAGATTGTCTCCCGGGCAATGATCTTTGCCCCTACCGCCGCCTGAATAGCGATTACAAATTGCTGGCGGGGCAAAAGGTCTTTCAAGCGGGTGCAGATCTTCCGCCCAAACGCTTCGGCTTTTTCCCTATGGACCAGGGCAGAAAGCGCATCTACATTTTCGCTATTTAGTTTGATATCCAGCTTGACCAGATCCGACATCCGGTAGTCGATCATATAATAATCAAAAGAAGCATACCCTCTTGAAATGGACTTCAGGCGGTCGTAAAAATCAAATACGATCTCCGCCAGGGGCATTTCAAAGGTCAGCTCCACCCGGTCGGTGGTCAGGTAATGCTGACGGACCAATATCCCGCGCTTTTCCATCGACAAGGACATGATGGCGCCGATATATTCCGGTTTGGTGATGATCTGCGCCCGGATGTATGGTTCTTCCACGTAATCCAGCCTCGAAGAGTCTGGTAAGTCGGTCGGCGTTCGGACCACCAACTCCTCCCCCTTCGTGGTAAACGCGTTGTAGGAAACGTTGGGAACCGTAGTGATCACTTCCATATTGAATTCCCTCGACAGGCGTTCCTGGACGATCTCGAGGTGCAGCATGCCCAGAAAGCCGCAACGAAATCCAAAGCCCAGGGCGATAGAGGTTTCGGGCTCAAATACCAGGGACGCATCGTTGAGCTGGAGTTTTTCCAGACTGTCCCGAAGGTCTTCGTAATCGTCGTTATCGATTGGGAAAATCCCGGCAAACACCATGGGTTTTACGTCTTCAAACCCCCGGATAGCGTTTTTGCTTGGGTTATCGACGAGCGTAAGGGTATCGCCGACCTTAACCTCTTTGGAGTTTTTGATCCCTGTGATAATATACCCCACGTTTCCGACGCTCAACTCCTGCTTTGGGATCTGATTGATCTGGAGGATGCCGATCTCCTCTGCATTGTATTCCTTCCCGATATGAAAAAACCGCACCTTGTCGCCTTTGCGCAAAGTGCCATTGAAGATCCGGAAATAAATGACCACCCCCCGGAAGGCGTTGAATACCGAATCAAAAATCAAGGCTTCCAGAGGCGCCTCCGGATCCCCCTTGGGCGGGGGGATGCGGTTTACGATGCCCGCCATGATTTCTTCCACGCCTTGGCCGGTCCGGCCGCTTGCCAGAAGAATGTCCTCTTTTTTACATCCGATCAGGTCGATGATCTGGTCCGACACCTCGTCGATCATCGCGCTTTCCATATCGATTTTGTTGAGAATGGGGATAATTTCCAGGTCGTGGTCTATCGCCAGATACAGGTTGGAAATAGTCTGAGCCTGAATCCCCTGAGAGGCGTCTACCAGGAGCAAAGCGCCTTCGCATGCTGCAATAGACCTGGAAACCTCGTACGAAAAATCAACGTGGCCGGGCGTATCGATCAGATTAAACGTGTATACCTCCCCATCCGTGTGGGGATAGTATAATTGAATGGCATGGCTTTTAATGGTAATGCCGCGTTCGCGCTCCAGGTCCATGTTGTCCAGCGCCTGATCGACCATCTGCCGCTTGTCGATGGTTCGGGTGAACTCCAATAGGCGGTCTGAAAGCGTACTCTTCCCGTGGTCAATATGCGCAATGACACAAAAATTCCGGATGTTTTCATATTCCCTCTACTATTCACTACAGCCTCGCTAAAACGCTCTGAAAACGGCGGCATTTTCAATTCCGCCTGGAGCAGCCGAGGCCTTTTTCAGCGTGCAAATTAGCTAAAAAAACCATGCTGTTCCGGGTTCATTTCCTTTTTTCCCTCAATATCCTGAGAGGCAATCCGGATTCGCCCATGCGAAAGAAGGCATGGCAGATCCCGCCCGGAAAGGCGCCGCAGAAGCAGCCTGGCGCCGCCTCAAATGAGGTTTTTGGAGATTTTCCGGTTGGCCGGTTCTTTTTTGCGGGTCTCTTTGAGTTCAAAACTGAATTTTTCTTCCAGAAGTTCCTGATACTTGACCCGGTCAAACATATACAGACGGGCGGGCCGGTGCGCAACCCCTTCCTGGATTTCACCCAAATCGATCAACAGTCCCATGGAAAGAATCTTTTCCTGAAATTCCGCTTATCCAGTTCCGTTTCCAAAATCGCTTCATAGAGGTGCTGCAACTCCGTCAACGTGAACTTCGGGGGAAGGAGTTCAAATCCAACCGGACGGGAACGCACCAACCATTTCAACCGGTGAAAACATCCCCGGAGAATCTCGTTGTGGTCAAAGCCCAAACGCCCAATCGTCGAAACGGAATGCCATTGCGCCTGGGAGGCGATCGACGAGACCTGCAACGCGTAGTTGCTGATCTTGATCAACGAAAAATAAGCCACCGTGATCACCCGTCCAAACTCATGCCGGTCGATTGCGCTAAAGGTATGCACCTGCTCCAGGTAGACGTTCCGCAAACCGGTCAGTTCATACAAAACCCGCTTGGCTGCCGTTTCCAGATCCTCGTTGGGATATACGAAATAGCCAGGCAACGCCCAGTAGCCAAAATAGGGCTCCTCCGCCCGTTTGATTAAAAGCACTTTCAGGTCTCCCTCGTCAAAACCAAAAATCACGTTGTCGACCGTAAAAGATGCCTTGAGATAACTATCAAAATTGATCATACCGCTCTCCGGTTTTTCTCCAAAGCCATTTTTCACACCCTACTGGACATTTTTGGGACGAGACCATCCAGGTTTACCAAACCTGGATGGTCTGGATGCCCGGAAAACGAAAATGCCCGGTAGGGTGCATTTCCCTTCTCTGGAAGGAAAGATCATAATTAGTGTAAAAATTACACTTTTTCTTTCAAATAAAAAGAAAAACCAGATTCAACATATTGGAATAGGAAAAAAAATAAATCCAAAGGTAATTCAATCGAAAGTGCCTTTCCCAGAACAAAATTGCAAGACGATTGAGAAACCCTCAAAGCCATACCCCGCCTTAGCCGTTCCAAAAGGCGCCTATACTCCGCGGCATCACATTAGACTTGTTCCGGCGGGATCATCGCGGGTTTAAAATGGCTCTTTTCCGCCCACACGGTGCCTTTTTTCGGTCACGTAGCTGGGCTTGCTCCCTCAAAAAGTCTTCGTGTGGACGGAAAATATTAATATGCCGACAGAAAGTGGTCGTAAACCACTTTCTCGCCGGAATAGTTCATTTTTCCCACCCCGCTGACCCGTCGCAACAAGTCCATTCTAATTTGGTGGCGGCGTTGGGGTAGTCCCGGAAAAATCAAGGTAGGGCTCCAGTTTCTCCCAAGCCTCCATCGACGCGACCGGAATCGGGAACAAGTCCTCTAAAGACCGGAACGGGCCGTGGTGCTGCCGGTAAGCGGTCAGAGTTTTTGCCAGTTTGTACCCTATATACGGATGGCTCTTCATCTCCTCTTCTCCGAGCAGGTTGATAGCCAGTTTTTTGGGAGCAGTGGTCAGGATTAGGCAAGGCCGGATTTTTTGGAAGGTGGAATCGGGCAAACCATAGGTTCGGCTAACCATCATAAAAGGAATAAGCGCTTGAAATACCGGGTCGGTCATTCCGTATAGCTTCCGAACGGACTCCGCATGGCGGAACTTACCCCCTTTTTGCAGATAGCGTTCCCAATTTCTCGCCAGATAGGAAGTTACGCCCATGGCTTCGAGCTGTGCTGCCGTAACCAGATTGGGGTCAAATCGGACCGGCTTCAGCGGTTTTTTCTGATGCAGCTGGGATTTACCGGGTTTCTGAAACGAAGGGCGTTCCAGTTTTTCCAAATGCTGCTGCAACCATTCCCGGTCCTCCCCAGCAAGCGAAGGGGGTTCTGTCTTTCCTTGCACCCCCCATTCAGGAGCGGCAAACAAAACGACGGCAACAGCGAGGGTCAACAGCAAAGCCCGTCGTTCGGCAGGAGAAAAATATCCAAAGCTTTTCAAATTCCATTTCATAATCAGGGGTTTAAAAGTTCTTTTTCCATGCGCCTTGGTCCGGAGTAGACCAAAAAACAACCTTATTGTCTTTAAAAAACCGCGCGTAATACTTCCGTTTACCCGGATCATTGCTTCCATCGGCGATGACCAGCTGGGCGGGCATCCGCCCTTCCAACCCTTTCTTGGGAAGAAACGGGCTATTGCGCAAAATCCAGTAATCGGCGCCTTCCGGAGGGAGTATGTCTTTTCCTCCTTCGCCATCCCAAAAAAAGAACCGTTTACCATTGAAGACGACCAGGGGGCCGGATTGGGGAAGGTTACCCGATGCCGCTTTTTCCTGGAAGGTTCGCTGGGAAATGCGATCCGGCTTTTTTTTCAGATGGAATGCTCTGGTCTGAGATAAAATCTGCGCAGTGTCGCCGGCTTGAAAAACAACGGCATCCCGGCCGTTCCAGAATTCCGTCACCGAACTTTTCCCTACGGCGAAACAAATGACTTCACGGGTTTCTGCTTGGTCCAAACGGAAAAAAAATCGTGCGCCGGCGCCTGTTGCTATAAGGCAAGCCAAAATCCAAATCCAGATTTTTTGGGGACGAAAAAAAGCGATCGCAGCGGCGCCGAGCAAAAGATACCACCAAAGGGCCTCCCAAGGTTCAAGCCAGCCCCTCGATGCAAGCCAGCGGCAAAAAAGCATTTGTTCCAGTGCTGCAAACAAAATTCGTATACTCCAATCCAGGAGCCAGCCCAGGCTCCAAGCCATACCTGGAACCCCGCCCAAAACCACCAGCGCCAGCCCCAACCCCTGAACCGCCGCGCCAAGAGGCACCGCCACCCAGCCGGAAAGCCAGAACCAGGTGGGAAACTGATGGAAGTAAAATACGCTCAAAGGACCCGTCGCTAATTGAGCGGCGATGCCAACAGCGGTCATTTTCCAAAAATAATCGGCAGCCAGCGTCTTGAAATGCAGCAACCGATACACGGGAGGCTCCAACAGGACAATCCCCGCAACGGCAAGATAAGAGAGCTGAAAGCCGATATCGAACAACCATTGCGGATTGTATAACAGCAACATGAAAGCCGACCCACTCAGCGTATTCCAAATATTTCCGGGCCGGTTGATGGTTTTCCCCATCAGGAGCCAGCTAAACATCACCGCCGCACGTAGTACCGATGCGCCTGCCCCGCATAGAATAGCATACCCCCAAATGCCGCCAAGTTGCGTTCCGGACCGCACCGCCATCCCCCATCTGCCCGGCAAGGGAACTTTTCCCAGTATCCACGACAGGCACCACGCCACCATACCAACGTGCAGGCCAGATACGGAAAGAATATGCATGGCGCCGGTTTTACTGAACGCATTCAGAACCTCCCGGTCCAATCGCTCCCGATTTCCAAGGATCAGAGCGGCGCCGATGGCATAGCGCTGGGGGTCCGGCAACGCGTTCCGAAGCTGCTTCAGGCAATATGCCCTGCCAGAAAAAAGAACCGCCTTCCACCCCCGGACCCGCTCCTCCCGCAGGGCCATCCACCCGGCAGCCGGGACAAAAGCCTGAAAATGAATACCCTGCCGCCGAAGATATGCGGCGTAATTAAACGCCTCCGGATTGGAGTTGTCCGGTATCCGGCTCAACCGACCGGCGACAGCCAATAGCTCCCCTGCGGATGGAATCTTATGACCCTCCGGCTTTAGGTAAAGCAAAACGCTTCCCCGAACCGCGTATTGGGTATCTGGATTCGGGCCTGCCGTTAGGACCTGCGCAAAAACCCTCCAGGAGTTCTTCCCCGTCTTTGCTTCCTCCACCAGCACCTTCCCATAAAACTGCTCCAAATGAAGCCGCTCAAAGTGCCCCGAAGGAGGGCCTTCTGCAATCGACTGCCGCCTCCATACGCCCAGCAGGAAAAATGCCGCCCAACACCACACCGAAAAAAGAAATGCAAGCCGGTAGGCAAGTTTCTGAAAACCCGTCCATACCGCAAGGCCGGCAGCTCCTGCCAGTATCGGCAATACCCCGCCGGATGGAGGAATCCATGCGCTGCCGTATTCCGAAGCCAGAATACCAAGACTAAATACCAACAAAATAGTAAGGAAAGGAAACTCCCGCCAATTCATATCCTGGGGTTTTGACGGGTGCTATACAAACGATTTGTGTTCAAATATACATAGTAAACACAAAAAATGCAATAGCCTTGGGTGCGTTTTTTAAATTTTGAGCACAAGGGCTTTAATCTTACCTTCGCAACAACAACTTAAACGGGCAACCGCGTATATGAAAGCTTCTCTTTTAGAGCTTGAAACCGTTCTGATAACGAAACGAACCGTCGTGCGGCGATTCAGGGAACACGAAGGCAACGTGTTCTTCCACCTGATGGGTGAAAATAGCCCATTCCTCCAGGATGTTCAGCCCGAGGTGCTTCCGCCGATAAGCAACCCGGAGGAGGCGGAGTTTTTTGTTCGTGGCTGCCTCGCAGCTTGGCTCCGGCAGGAAGCGTTTCACTATGCGATATGGGATAAAGATAGCGCCGACTTGATCGGATATGTGGCTTTTCACCCGATAGATTGGTCCTTGCCCAAAGCGGCCATCACCGGCTTTATCGACAAAAACAGACAAGGCAAAGGCTACATGCCGGAAGTGCTTCAATCCCTGTTCCCTTTCGCCTTCCAGCAAGCCGGCCTGGAAAAACTCACCCTTCTGGTCAGCACCGAAAACACAGCCGCTCAGCGCCTGGCACGCAAATGCGGTTTTCAGCGGGAGGGCGACCTTAGGGAAGAAATACGCAGGAAAAGCGGAGAACCCCTGGACTTGCTGCTCTTTGGCTTGACCAAAAGCACCTACCAAAAAGTTTAACCCAGGCCAGGAAAGAATGCATCCGGCAAATGCGCCGTGTGGAAATCTTTGCCCGAGAACAGAATGGAAATCACATCAAAGCGCACCTCGCCGGCATGCGCGTTTTGGTCGCAGAAGAAAGAGGCTGCCGATGCCAAAAAAGCTTGTTTGCGCCTCCCCACAAAGTTCTCCGGAGCGCCAAATCGCTCGGAAGCCCGGGTTTTGACTTCGACAAATACCAGAACCCCCGAGTCTTCCGCAATAAGGTCTACTTCCGCTTTTTTGTAACGCCAATTGCGCTCCAAAATCCGGTATCCTTTGTCCAATAAATATTGAGCGGCGATATCTTCTCCCCGCTTGCCCAACTCGTGTTTTGAGGCCATGTTTTCGCCGGCTTTCGAATGAAGCGCTTTTTGACTCTCTGAAGGTACGGCTTACCCGGCAAAAAAATAAAAAAGCGGGAGCCTCTTTGCTCCCGCCTCATTCCGTCCATAAACAACTATGAAAAGCGTATTCTTGGCGGGGTTTTCGTTTTTAACGCGATCCGCTAAGCATCATCTTTCTGGTTTCGGTAAAGGCCTCGGTGGACAACTGGTAATAGTACATTCCATTTCCACTAAGGGCGCTTTGGGCGATTTGTATTTCGTTGTATCCTTTTTCAAACTGAGCCCGATGCTGATAAACCAGCCGTCCGGATAAATCATAAATCCGGAGGGAGGCTTCTTCCTTCTTAGGCAGGGAAAACCCGATGGAAGTCTCGTCCTGGAAGGGGTTGGGAATGTTTTGGTACAAGAGATAACCTCCGCTTGTTACCGGTTTACCGCCCTCATCCTCTATCTGAAACAGGACCTGCATGTGTTCGTTCTCTGCGTTGTACGCTTCGGGGATAGCCGGCCGGTCGCTAAATTTCAGCGCCGTTACCAGGTCGGAATTCCGCTTTGCCTGGAAGGTCAGGCTGAACAAAACCAGATCGCCTTTGGATACGGATGCCCCGCTTTTGTTCCAACTGGTAATTATTTTCCCCATAGCCAAAGCGCCAAAACCAAAGTTTTCCTCCGACATATCCGCCACATCGCCCATTTCTACCCCTTTTACCTCCAAAAGACGGTCGTCAAAGCCGAGGGTAAACTGATACCCGTTGACTTGATGCAAATCCGAGGAAAAGAAATCCACCGTAAAGGTCTCCCCTGAAAGCAAACGACTTGTTTTTGGCCCGGATCAGCATATCGCCGCCCGTAGTCCGGGTTTCGCTGCTCATGAGCTGATTGGCGATGGCCGAGCCGTTGATATCCCCTACCTTCACGGCGATGAAATTCGCTTTGGCGTCTTTCAGGCGGAAGTTATTGAGATTCTTCACCTCCGGGAAGGGCGCCTCAAGGGGATTCCCGTTTGCAGGGAACTTGTAATCGGCGTCGACAAAGCGCCAGGAGGTATTCCCGTTCGGAAGATCGACGTCTTTGTTCAGGATCAGTTTGCGAAGCTTGATCAGGTCCAGCGTAGAGATCGTGCCTGATTTGTCCAGATCGGCGGCAATCCATTGGTAAGGCGAAGTAAAAGGCTGCACCCCAGAATGTGCTTGCTCAGCCGGATCAGGTCGATCGTGCTGATCCCGTTCATCAGATCGTCATTCTTTTCCGGAACCAGGGTATAGTCATATCCGAAAGGAACTTCTTCCACCTGGAATCCGCCGTTGATATTGGTCGTTGAGTACATCGGATTTTTCGACTTGATGGAGATGCGGACTTTTTCCACCGTATTTCCCCCTTCCGTCTTGACGACGCCAGCAACCACGCCGAGGCCGACATCGGGCGGGCACAACTGGCCATTGTCGGTGATCAGGATGGTCGTAAGGCAGTACGCGCTGTTGCCCGATTCATCGGTGGCCCATAGTTCGATCCCCTGTGTGCCCACATCCGCGCAATCGAAGACCAATTGGGTAGCGCTTGGCGGCACCGTCGGATTCAGGGAAGCCCTGCGGATGGTGAATTTCAGGTTGGTGGTATCCGTGCAGTTGTCGGTGCTGCCGGCGTCAAACGCTTTGGCGTCCACCATGGCCATGATTCCTCCCGGCATTTGGGCGATGGAGGTGGAAAGCCCATGGTAGCAAACCACTCCCGGTGCTTTTTGGTCTTCGACCGTAATCCGCACTTTACAAGTAGCGACATTACCGCACCCATCGCTGATCTTATAGGTCACTACCGTCGTGCCAATGGGGTAAACCCCGCTGATATTGGCGCCCGGAGAAGCAGCATACCTGGAATCATTCACGATGGAGATGTTGGGGCTGCAATCTGTGGCAACCATTGCGGGAAGCGTCACCTGAGCAGAGGAACAGCCGCTGGTGGCTGCAACCACCCTATCGGGAGGACATACGAAACTCGGAGCCTGGTTGTCTTCTACCTTGATAATCTGGGTGTGCTGATACCGCCCAAGCGTTGGCGACTTGGCAGGGTCGTAAACGCACCAATCGATGATAGTCCACGTGCGGAACACCTTAAAACAAGCAGGGGGGGCCGCATCGTACAACTTGTCTTCGTACATGATTGCCGCCAATCCGCAAGCCGGCTGCCGGGCTAATTGCGGACGGCGATACCCTGAAGGGAGAAAATCAGGATCCGTATTTGCACCGCACGTTGTCAGTATAGTATCCTTCGGCCAGGTAATATCCTTTTCCGTCAGATTCTGCGTATTGACGATGGTAATGGTCTGCATGCACATCGCCGTCATGCCATTCCTGCCCGTAACGGTAAAGATCCGCTTGATCGTTCCGCGGCCGCAATGGTCTATCTTGGATACGACGGTCGAATCCAGCGTATACCCGCATCCCGAAAGGATGACCGGGCCCCCAAACCTGGATAGATCCGTCAGGTCCTCCGTACACTCGACGGTCGCATCCGCCGGACAAAAAACAGCCGGAGGAATCGGGTCTTTGATCCGGACCATCGACATACATTCATTATATTTTCCATACAAATCGCCGCCTTGCGCTTCCCGCGCCGGATCGATAGGCCCAGGGCCCGGATTGACGGTATATACCCGCAAAAGAACGGGAATCAGATTCGAACCAACGTCTTCACAGCAAAAGAATACGATATCGTCGAACCATTCCTGGTAGCCCGTAACAGCGGAATCATCGCCGTTCAGGGAATCGCAGCCTCCTATGTCCATCCGCCGAACCTTGTAATACAGCGTTTTGACGCAGTTATCTTTACTTCCTTCATCAAACACCCGGGCAGCGGCAACTGCCGTTCCGGTTTCGTTTAGCGAAATCACGACTTCGTCATCGCAAATAGCGATCGGGCGTTCCTCGTCTTTTACTGTCAGCGTGGTAGAACATACGCTGGTGTTCCCGCAAGCATCGATTGCGGTGTAGATAATCTGGTGGATTCCTTCCGGGACGAAATAATGGGGCCCAAGACCTACCTTCCCAAAAGAAGTGGAAACAATAAAGGTGGCATCCGGATCGCAAGCATCCTGGATGCTTACCGGTTTGTCCAGCATCAGGGTGGCTAAACATTCTCCGCTATTTGTGCGGACCGTTTTTGCAGGGGGGCAAACGATAACCGGAGGTTTCGAGTCTACGATCATTATGGTTTGCGTATGGGTGCGAATTTGCCCTCCATTGCACAGGTCCTCGACCGTCCAGATTCGGTCGATGATGCGGCCGATTCCATTTCCACACGTATTGGTAATAACATCCCTGTGGGAAACGCTAAACCGGCACAAACCTCCTCCGTACAGTAGCTCAGAGTCGCTCCACCGGGGATACCCCGTGCTGTCGGGGTGGGTGCTCGGCGCGGTGCATTCCAGCGTGGTGTCTTTGGGAAATACGACATCCGCCAGCATAGCCCGTAGAAGGGTGATTTGCTGAATGCACGTATCCGCATTGCCGTAGCGATCCCTGGCTACCCAGGTCCGGTAAATAATGGCCGAGGTATCCCCGGTGCAACCCCTGAATTCCACACGATCCGAACGTTTGATTGAAAACGACGTGTCGCAGTTTTCGAGAATGAGCGGCATCCCTAAAGCGGCAACGCTGGTATCGGCGCTACAGGGAAGCAGCGTATCCCTGCACATGATCTGGGGAGGGTTTTCATCCACTACGCGGGCATACCCCACGCAGGTCAATCCCGTGCCCAGGTCGACCACCGTTACGGTGAACAACTGCCCTACCTCTACCCGACAGATCTGCCCGCAACTGGTTTTGCCCCTGAGCAACGGTAACCCCAAACTCGTCCCGGACAATCATCGCCTTATCCGATGGGCAGCCCTGGGAAAAAATAAACGAAGTAGCGTAAATCGTCACTTTGCAGCTATCGTCTAGCCGGAGTAAAACGGCAATCGACGGATCATTCGCCAAGCAAATAATAGAGCAAGGCGCCTGAACCTGCGCGGCCATCTTTTGCCATGCACCCAATCCTAAGACAAGGAAAAAGAACAACCAGGCGCGGCTTTTCCGCCGGCCTCCTCCCCTTGTGATTCCCGGACGTCTTTTATCCCGGACTGGTTTTTGAATTACTTTTTTCATAGTCTGGAATTTGACGGTTAAAAAAAATGGCAATCCTTGTGTCATGCACATAGGCTGGAAGCATCCCATGAATGAAGCAGAAGGATTGCCGGTAGCGGCCAGGCAGCCTGAAATCAGGCTACTCCTGGCCTCGTTTTCTCACATTTAGGCTTGTTTGATCATTCCCGCACGCTGGTAAAGCATCGCGCATCATGAATTAATAACTTTTCCTAATATGTTTACAAAACCGTGCCAAACTTGAAAGAAGTAGAATTTTTTTTAATGTTTTTTTCAGGGAAATAAAAAAGCCCCCCTCCAACGTGGAGAGAGGCCATCCCAAAAACCGATTTATCTTATGCGCCCGAAGGCAGCGAGTATGCTGTCAAGAAGACTCGTCCTTAAACCAGGAACGATAATTTGGGGAACCAAACGAGGGAAAATTCAAAGGGGGGGAATCGCGTCTCAAGATAAAAAAAATATGAATTTTCGCCTACTATTTTCCCTCATCGGTTTCTTCCCTGTGTATTTTTTGCAACTGCGCGAGGCCCTGGCGCGTGCCTACCTATTCCTTAGCCTCGCCCGCTTATCCGGGGTATTAAGCCCGATTCCTACCGTCAACTCGTGGGCGCCTGAGCTGAATTGCTGGATATCCTGAAGGGTCATATCAAATGTATAGAACAGGCGGAAGCTGTTGGAAACTTCCGAGCCGAACAAAAAGCCGAGCGATTTCAACGAACGATAAGAAATGCCGCCCACCACCCGGTCATTCAGGAAGCCCAGCTTGAGGTTGATGTCGGCCTGGAAGGGAGCATCCCGAATCTGGCGGATCATGAGGGAAGGCTCCAGCGATACGGCGTTGTTGTTGAAGTCGAACCGGTGGCCGGCGAAAATCACATAATGGTTCAAAAAAGTACTCTCTTCTGTAGACGTAACAATATCGTCCAGGCGGGCGCTGATCAGGTTGGCGAACGACAAGCCCACAAAGGTGCGGTCGTTGAAGGTGCCGAACACGCCAAACGAAGCGTCGAACAACTGCCGGCCGTCCACCGCTCCGTTAATGATATCGTCAAAATCGTAGATCGCCTGGGTCAGAATATTGTTCCCCAGCCGCATCTGCTTGTATTCGGTGGAAAAACCAACCGACAGCTTCACCGTTTCGTCCAGATTAAACCGGAACGCATAATTGAGACGAACCCGGAGGTTATTGAGGCGCGCGGCGCTTTCCGTCATCACCCCCACGCCCAGTCCAAACGTATTGCCAATAGGGCCGTTGTATTGAACGCCTACCGTTTTGGGCGCATCAGGGAAAGCAATCCACTGCGTGCGCGCGTTAAAAAAAAGCTGGTGCGTTCCCTTGAACCCAGCATACGCCGGGTTAATAAGTATTGGCGCTATCTGATAATGCGTCACCAGAGCCTCATTCTGAGCGCCTGCGGCCCAGGCAAAGCAGGCCATAGCTATCGAGAGGAAAAATTTTTTCATCGGAGTCATCGGTTATTGGTAAAAAAATAGTTTTTGAGGATTTTCCTTCGGGCGCCTCCTTTTTGAGCTTAAAAAATCCCCACTGGTTGAAAATCAAAAGGCGGTTGTCTTGCAACTCGTCGATGCAGCGGATCTCGAACTCGTCGTTGGCGCCATCGCCATCCGGAGAGATGACCATGCGCATGTCCAGGCAAGGAAGCGTGCGGTCGAGGACGTTGAAGGTAAGACGTGCAGGAGTGGTTTTACAGCCTCTGGCGTCCACTATCTCAAGCGTATAATCCCCGGGACACAATTTCAGATAAACAGAATCCGACAGCTTGGCATTGGGCACATTCGTGACGTAGCTATAGGGACGGGTTCCGCCCGTCACCGTCACCTTGGCCGCGCCGTTACAATCCGGAGCCCCCGTTGTCGCGGGCGCCGTTTCCACCGTAACGGTAATGGGATTCGGTTCCTGAACGGCAAAGGTGGCTGTGGACATACAATTGTTGGCATCGGTCACCGTAACCGTATAATTCCCTTTGGTGAGGAAACTGATCCGCGGCCCGGCGGCGCCGGTACTCCACGCATAGGTATATACCGATCCGGGAACGCCCCCGCTGGCAGAAACCAGCACGTCCCCATCCCGTGCGCCAGTACAGGAAATATGGTTCACCGAGCCGCTAATTCCTACCGCCAGAGGCGCGGAAAGGGTAGCGGTCGTTTCTGCCATGCAACCAGCCTCATCCGTGATGCGCAAGGTATAGTTGCCTGCCTGGGCGTTTTGAAGCCGTTTCGTCGACCCGACCAGCTGGTCGTTGCGCAACCACTCATAAATAAAGTTGGCGCCGACCCCGTTTCGGGCGGTAGCTTCCAGAATGCCGTCGCTGGCGTTGAGGCAGCTTACCCCAAAATTTCGGAAATTGGAAATCACTTGAGCGCTGGCAGCAAGCGCCGATTTGGTTCCGATCGTGAATTCTTTGGTCAGCATATTGCCCGAAGCCTCGCGAACCAACGCGCGGTAGGTTCCGGAAACCACATTCGACAAATCTTTGGCGCGGGCGACGGTGTCGCCCTTAGCATTCAACCAGGCATACACATACGGGCTGGCGCCTCCGGCAACCGTCAGGTTGACGTCGCCGCCCTGGTCGCCAGGGCAGTTATTATCGACTACCGCCCCAGATGCGCCAAAGGTATTCACCGCAATTGCATTAAATACCTGGGTACACCCGTTGGCGTCTTCCACCGTTGGAATGTAGTTGCCTTCGCACAAATTGGAGATGAACCCCCCGGCATTGTTGCTGTTCCATCGAACATTAAAGCTCCCCGTACCACCGGTAGGCGTAATGGAAATGCTCCCCGTGCAACCCGGCGCCTCTGTATCGTGCCGCACTGCCGTCTGAGACAGGCTAATCGCAGTTGGCTGGGTAATCGTCGCAGAACCCTGAATCGTCGATCCCTCATTGTCGGTGATCACATACGTGAAAACGCCTGCCGGAAGGTTGTTTCGCTCAATCAACCCGGCTACCGAATTGATGCGGGTACCATCATTGAACGTAGCGAAATAAGGCTCCAGGCCTCCATTGACGGTAAGGACGACGCGCCCCTGGGACTGCCCAAAACAGCGGTTGTTAAACACTTGCGCATTAAAGGCAAGCGGGAGTGCCACCAGATTTACCTGGAAGCATTTTACAGCCGAACACTTCTTATCGTCGGTGACGGTCACACAGTATTCGCCTTTCTTTAAGCGTATTGATCGAAGAGGTAGTAGCCCCGGTATTCCATTTGTAGGTGTAGCTGGACTGGCCTCCGGTAACGTTCAGCACAATGCTGCCGTTGGATGCATTGACGGAACCCACGGCATCGGTCGTCGTTCCATTGATTACAATAGCGGTCAATCCCGGCACCTGGAAGCTGCCGCTGATGGACGTATTTAAGGCGTCGGTGATCGTCAGCCCATAAGCCCCAGCGGAAAGCGACGACAAGTTTTGGGAAGTAGCCCCATTGCTCCATTTAAAGGAATAAGGGGTCTGTCCTCCAGTCGCGTTAACCGTCACGCTTCCGTTTTTTTCTCCGAAACAGGCTTCCTGAACCGAAACGGCGCCAAACTTCAACTTCTGCAACACCATGGCGCAGGCCGTATCCTTACAGCCTTTGGCGTCCGTAATGGTGATACAATACTGCCCTGCCGTATTCAAACCGGTAATATCTTCAGTCGAGCGGGAAAAGCTCTGAGGTCCGGACCAGGAGAACTGGTAAGGGGTCGTGCCCCCGCTTGCCCCGATGTTCACAGCGCCGTCGTTGCCCGCATCGATAAAGGTAGGCTGGATGGAGACGATGGCCACGCCAGTTCCCTGGTTCACCTGAGCGGTGGTGCTAATGGTACATCCGCGCGCATCGGTAACGGTAACCCGGTAAGATCCGGGCGCCAGGCTGGACTGGGTGGTCTGGTTAACAGGAAGGTTATTGCTCCAGGCATAGGTATAAGGAGTTGTTCCCCCGGAAGCCGAAATGGAGATCTGCCCGTTGCTCAGTCCGGCGCATGCAGCGTTTTCGGTGGTCGCATTGACCGTCAGGGCTGCCTGGGGCTGCGTAACCGAAGTAGCGCTGGAAACCGCCTTACAGCCGTTGGCGTCCGTCACGGTGACGGTATAGGTCCCGGCGGCAACGCCCGTTGGGTTGGCCACGGCGGGAAGCCCTCCTGACCAGGCATAACTCAGCGTGCCGGTTCCTCCCTGGGCTACTACCGCCAGGCTTCCGCTGCTTTGTCCGAAACAAGCGACCGGAGTCGGCGTCACGCTGACCACCTGAACCGCCGTGGCGGGCTGGGTCACGGTATACGATTGGGTAGCGGTGAGGGTGCTCACGGCATCCGTCACCGTTACAGTATAATTTCCTGCCGGGATATTGGTCAAATCTTGTGTAGCCGCATTCTGATAACTCCATTTGTAGGTGTAATTCCCACTCCCCCCGGATACGGTGATGTTAATGGCGCCGGTACTGGCGCCAAAGCAATTTACGTTGGTTACCTGAGCCGGCGTAGCAATAACCGGAGGTTGCGCATTGCCTTGAATGGTTATAAATCCGTTATCCAGATCGCGAGGTACTTGCTGATCCTGAGTGTTGGTAACCTCAATGGTTTTTTGCGTATCAAAACGCACCCGGGCAACGCCGGAAGCGGCTTTAACGGTGAAGCACACCTGGAAAGATATTCACTGTGCCAGCCAGGGTAACCCCTGTTAC
Organism: Haliscomenobacter sp.; assembly: GCA_016707205.1. GTDB lineage: Bacteria > Bacteroidota > Bacteroidia > Chitinophagales > Saprospiraceae > JADJPL01. Next base: position 371,004 of record JADJHZ010000005.1, read on the forward strand.
CGCAGGATCTACCCAAGCCAGTTTGATGTTGCCAATTGGATTAACCCCCACGCCGGGCAAACCAAAGTTGCTGGCTTCCAAACCACTGAGGTTGAGGCTGCCGACCGATTTAAACGTCAGCGAATCGGGGTTGTACGCCAAATTAAATTCCATGCCTACAATAGCCGAGAAGTTCGTCACGGCCATATCAAGGCAAACGTCTGAATTCGGAGCAGCCATCTTATCTGTAAGGGACAAAAGAAGCTTACTGCTTCCGGAGGATCCGCTGATCGTGACAAATCCATTGACCCGGTTCACCGGTACCGGCTGTTCGTTGGCATTGGTCACTTCCAGGGTAGAATTGATGGTGACGGGCGTAACCGTCCCGTTTGGGCCAATCGCCGTAAAGCACACCTGAAAAATGGACGTGCTGTCGGCAACCGTTACGCCGCTCACGTTGGGATCCACCCAGGACACTTTGATGGCGCCCGGCTGATTGGTTCCCTGCCCAGGGAGGCCGAAAGAACTCTCCGCCAACCCACTCAGATTAAACCCGGTAACCCGGGAAAACTGCAACAGGGAGGGCGTATAATTGAGCGTAAATTCCGCGCCCAGGATATTGGTAAATTTAGCCACTTTCACATCCAGACACACCTCCTGGTTCGGGGCGACGGTTTTGCTTCCTACTACCAGAGAAAGGTTGGTATTGCCACCCGCACCGGTTATGGTCACATTGCCCGGGCTGGCCGTTAGCGGAATGACCTGGTCGTTTCCATTGATCACTTCCGAGGTATTGGAAAATCCGACGACGGCGGTGGTATTGGATCCGATGGCGGTAAAACACACCCGGAACAGCGTGGTGCCGTTGTTCACCGACTTGCCTAATCCGTCCGGGCTATTCCAGGAAACCTTCATGGTGCCTACCGGGTTGCTGCCCATACCGGGTAATCCGAAAGAGGCCGCCAACTCCAGACCAGTCAGGTTGAGGTCTTTCACTTCTTTGAACTGGAGTTTGGCCGGATCATAAGTGACCGTAAACTCCATCCCCTGAATATTGTTAAAATTCGTCGTCGTCATAGGGAGGCAAACCTCCAGGCCGGACTGCACCGAGGCGTCCAGAAGATCCAGGGTAAAGGGTCCCGAACCGGTGCTGCCTCCGGTGCCCGTGCCTACGATCACGCGGCCTCCATCGCCGTTAAAGGGAACAAAGTCTTCATTTTTATCCACGATCTCCGCGTTGGAGGCAAAGGTAACGTTGGTGGTTACGTTATTGGTCTTGGCTTTAAAACACAACTGGAAGATCACGGTGCTATCCGGAATGCTTATGCCCGTTACATTGGGGTCTACCCAGGAAAGTTTTATGGCGCCCAACGGATTGGCCCCCTGGCCAGGTAGGCCGAAAGCGGCTTCAGACAACCCCGCCAGATTGAATTTGGCTACCGAATCGAAGGTGAGCGCGGTGGCGTTGTAGTTGATCGTCAGTTCCATACCGAGAATATCCCGGAAGCTGCCGGCTTTTACCCGCAGGCAAAAAGGCTGGTTTACCGTTACCACCGTATCGGTAATATCCAGGGTGAATGTCCCCGTACCCACCGTACCGCCGCCGCCTGTGCCACCACCGCCGGTACCGCCACCACCCGTGCCGCCACCGCCGCCGGTACCCGTGCCGGTACCGATGGTGATCGTCCCGCCGGTTGGCGAGAATCCGATGGTATTTTCGTTGGCGTCGATGACCTCTGCGGAAGCGCCAAAGTTAACTGCGGTGGTCGCATCGGTGGCGCCCGCCGTGAAGCAGACTTCGAAAATTTTGGTGCCGTTGGCAACGCTTAGCCCGGACACATTGGGATCCAGCCACGACACCTTAATCGTACCGGGCAGGTTGGTGCCCTGGCCGGGGAGGCCGAAGGAACTCGTCTCCGAGAGGCCGGTAAGATTCAAATTCTTGACCGATTTAAAGGTCAGCCTGGATGGGTCGTACGTGATCGTAAACTCCATCCCCAGGATATTGGTAAAGTTGTTGACCGTAACCGGAACGCATACTTCAGCGCCCTTGGCTACCGAAGCGCTCCCAATAATGGCCTCCAGGTTCATGACCACGCTGCCGGGCGTATGAGCCGCATTGGCATGCAGCAACCTCTGCCCAAGCAACAACGGAATAAGCATCAACCCGGCAAGGAGGCGGGTAAAGTTCTGGCTCATTTTTTTCGGAATTTGGGACAATAAAAAATAGCGTTTTCTCAAGTCCGGCCTTAGCGGAACAGGATCTTTTGCGTACTATATCGATCACCTTGGTTTAGACGGATCAGGTATACCCCTGTCACAGGAAAAACCGGTGAAGCAAGCTCAAAACGGTTGATACCGGAAGAAAAATTCCGGTCTTGCAAATAAATTACTTTCCCCTGGCTGTCCAGCACCTGGATTTGAACCGGCTGGGCCGATTTCAGGAAAAACTCCACCTGAAGCGAGGAACCCGCCTCCAGAGGGTTGGGGAAAGCGGATCGGATTTCCAGCCATTCCGGCTGATTGGATAATACGGAGGTGACCGTGCTGCCGCTTTCTCCCAGGAAGACCCAGCCGTTGCGAAATTCGGCGGGTATGGCCTTGTACGAAAGGTCGACGACTTCCTTAACCGTAGGAACATCCGTGAAGCGGATCGGAGAAACGGAGTTGAGCTTGCCTACAGGGCGAAAGAACAGGGAAAACAGCGTGCTGTTGTCTTTAAGATCTGTCCCTTTCAGGCCTTCCTCGTTCCAGGCGAAGCGCAGCATGCCGGATTGAGCAGCCAGCAAGCCAAAATTATTGTCGTTGGTCATCGGCAAGCCAAACTGCCCAACGCTGTCCAACGCCAGAATAGACGGATCCCAGGTAAGGGTAAACTGCGTGCCGATGATTTTTTTGAATTGGGAAACCCGGATGTTCGCCACATACCGCGAAGAGGAGAATTGCGCCGTGTCGGTAGGGGCGGAGAATATCGGAGCGGAAGATTGGGCGATGGCCCCATAACAGGCAATTACAAGGAAGAACAGCGCCGTCAGGTGCGCTTTTCCTGTCTTTTTCATAGCATCATGGGATTATTAAAAACAAAAAAATTTTGCTCACAAGCACGAAGGTAAGCAAAATTTTCAAAAAACGAAAGCAAAAAAAACAGGAGTGGCCCCTGATGGGGCCACTCCCGGTGGTCATATGCTGATTATTCAACAATGATCATCTTCTTGGTAGCAGTGAACTCAGCTGCTTCGAGGGTGTAAGTCAGAACGCCCGTAGCATTGAGGTCGGTTGCTTTGAGGGTTACTTGGTTGTAGCCCTGAGCAAACTGACCGCGAACAACGCGGAGGGTGCGGCCCGTTACATCCTGGATCGTCAGCGTAGCTTCACCAGCAACTGGCAGGCTAAAGCCGATCACCGTTTCCCCAGCGAATGGGTTCGGGGTGTTCTGCTTCAGTTCGAAACCAGCTGCTTCAGCTTGTGCACCAGCGAAGTTAAGCGCAACGCTCAACTGGTCGTTGTTGCGGTATGCTTCAGCTGCAGTGTAGCGGCTGTTCAGGTTCAATACTTCGCTCAGGTTAGCGTCAGCCGTAGCGCGGAATACCAGGGTAGCAAACGTGTTGCTGTTGGCATCGCCGTTCCAGCTAGCAGTGATAACGCCTTCTTTTGCGAAGATACCGAAGTTCTCTTCTTTCGCTACGCCGTACTCTACGTCAACCAGTTCGATTGCGTTTACGTCATAGCTCATGGAGAACTGGAGACCTTCGATCGACTTCAGGTCGCCAGCAACTTCTACGCGGTACTCGTTGCCAGCCTTCAGTGCCTGATCAGCAACATTCAGACCGAACTCGCCAGCGGTGCGAACCTGGCTGGTAGCAACGGCATTGCCGTTTACGTCGCCAATCTTCACAGCTACAAAGTTAGCGCGAGCGTCAGCGCCCAGGTCGTTGAGGTTAGCAACCTCTGGGAATTGAGCAGCCCATGGGTTAGCAGCATTCGGGAAGCTGTAAGAAGCGTCCACGAAGCGCCAGCTCGTGTTGTTGCCAAACTTGTTGTCGATGTTCAGGATCAGCTTGCGCAGCTGGATCAGGTCAAGCGTAGTAACCGACTTGCTGTTGTTTACGTCAGCAGCAATCAGTTTGTACGGGCTGTTCAGCGGCTGTACGCCAAGGATGTGCTTGGTGATCAGCACCAGGTCGAACGTAGAAACACCGTTCAGGTAGTTCTTGTCGAGCTGAGGAGTAACGGTATAGTCGTAGCCTTTGTTCAAGCCATTGAAGCTGAACTGGCCGTTTGCGTTGGTCATGTAGCTCATGGAAGCGTCGCCGGAAAGGTTCACTTCTACGCCTTCTACATTGATTGCGCCTTCCGTAGAGATGGCGCCTGCGATAGCAGCAGCAGCAGCGCTAGGTCCGCCACCGCATACTTTGCGTGCGTCGGTGATTACGGCATACGTCTCGCACCATGCCCAGTTGCCCAGAGCGTCAACAGTGTACAGACGAACCATTACGGTTGCGATCGTGTCGCCGTCGAGGTCGTCGCAAGTGAAGATCACAGAAGTAGCAGGATCGGTAGGAATGCCTTTGTCGTTCAGACCGTCAGCAGCAGTCCATGCGCCGTCGCCGTCTACGTCTTTTACAACATAGTACTGAGCGTCAGGAATGTTTTCCTTCGTGCCTACCGTCTTGGCGTTGCAATCCTGTACGTCGCTTGCTTTGAAGTCCGTAGCCCAGATAGCCATCATACCGTCGCCCGTATCGGGATCCTTCATCAGGTCCGTGCTCAAGCCATGGTAGCAGATCGGAGCAATGCCGTTGGTGTCCTTGATGGAGAACGGAATGTCCTTCGCCAGCGACAGGTTGCCGCAATCGTCGCGTACGATCACCGTCAGTTTGTGGTCGCCGATCGGAAGCTGGCTGGAAGTACCCGTACCAGCAACTACCCAAGAGTTCGTGCCCTTGTTGTCACCGTTCAGTGCATGCGAAGGAGTAACCGTCAGGAAGGAAGGCAGTTCGCCGCCATTGAACTTCACGCGCTCGATAGCCAGGTTACCCGCTACAGCAGGTACTTGCTGTACTTCCGTGTTCGTCGAGCACAGATCCTGTGCAGAGAACGTGATATTCAGGCTCGTGTTGCAGTTGTTCTTGTTCTGGTAGAACGTGAACGCAGCAGGATCAAGCACCTCAGGACGTACCTTGTCGTGTACGAAGATGTACTGCGTGAACATGAACGCAAAACGCTCGTTGCCGTTGTTGCCATAGCTGGCGTATTCGCATGCTGCAGGAAGTCCGGTTGGCGCTTTGTCGTCCTTGCTTACCGTCTTGCCGCCTTTGTTCGCCCAGTTCACGGCGTCGTTCGGATAGGCTACGTTGCCATCCTCATCTTCGTAGTAGATCTCTTCTGTTTTGTCCATGTTGGAATCACGTACCAAGACGTTTACGCCACCCCCATCATTCCACTTGGTGCCGTTGTTCTTCGGATCGCGTGGTACAACTACTGCCCACTGCATCGGCTCGCCGCAACGCTCGTCGTACTGGCACCAGTTGATCACCGTAAACGTACGGAAGATCTTGTAGCACTCAGCAACCGGTGCGCCATTCAGCGTAGCGCCGTTGTAGCGCTTGTCGGTTACGTTCACTGCCAGCACGTCGCAAGACAGTTCGCCACCGTCGATTACGTTCGCCGTATCGCGGATGTTCACACAATCCCCTTCGCTATCCGCAGGGAACATGATATTGTACTCGTGTACCGGCTGTACCGTGATCACTACAGAGCCGATCGTGTTCGTTACAGTACCCTTGCTCGTCGTCTTGGTGTAGGTGTACGTAACCTTTACCTCGCCGGCCTCGCAGTGCAGATCCGTGGTGATCTTGGCGTTAACAACCGTATTCTTGCAATCGTTGCCGCTCATCGTCACCAGTACGTTCTGTACGCCGCCCTTGTCGGTCAGTACCTTCTCTACGAAGTTCTTGTACTCCGTGCTCGTTACATCCCAGCCATTGGCATTGCCGGCAGCAGCCAGCAGCCCTTCCAGGTATGCACGGTCGGTGCACTTGATCGTCACAGGCCATGGCAGGATATACGTAGGAATCACTTTGTCTTCGATCAGCTGTTCGCTCCAGCAGTAGTTGAAGTTGGGTTGCCATCGCAATCAACCGCTTTGTCCCAGCCGCCCAGTTCAACAATTACTTTGTTGCCCAGGTCGCAGCAGAAGAACTCGGCAAAGTCCAGCCATGGAGTCATTACGGTAGCGACGCCGTTGCGGGTTACGCTTTCGAATTTCTCGTTAGCAGACAGGCTGCCGTCTCTGTTCTCATCGATACCGTCTTTGCCGGCTTCAATCTTGCCGTTCTTATCCCAGTCGTAGCCTTTGGCAACGAAATCAGCCTCGCAAGTCGCGTTGTACGAACGGCGGAGTTTGATCCGGTCCATCGCGCAGTTGTCCCAGCTGCCTTCGTCTACGTCCTTGGCATTCACCCGTGCATAGCCATAGTAGCCATAGCCCTGGGCCGGGTAACCCTGGCCGTAAGCGCCGCCCTGAGAGTTCGACAGGGTGATGTTCAACTGATCGTCGCACTTCATTACCGGAGCAATCTTGTCGACTACGCGGAAGTAAAGCGCTTTGGTGTATTTGTTGTAGCAGTGGTCGAACGCTTCAACCGTAAAGCGATACAAACCAGGCGCCAAGCCTACTACCAGCGGACGGCCGTTAACCACCATCACCTGATAGGTCTCCTCACGCCAGCAGTCGTTGTTGTCTACAGGAATACCATATACATACAGTTTCCCATAACGCTCCATCTTGATTACGCTAACGCTTGGGTTCGGATCGCAGTTGTCTTTGATCTCCCAGCCCAGGTAATCCAAAAAGCCCGGACGGTCGATGAACACCGCCGCCGTGCAATCCATCGCGCCCCAACGGATACGTAGTTACTATCTTCGGTTTGGGGCAATCGGAAGCTGTTTACTTCTCCGTTGATATCTTCGCTTATCCGTGAAGGTAGGCGCTTTGTCGTCGTACCACTTCAGCAAGATATAGGTACACTCTTCCAAACCGTGCTCTTCGCCTGGATTGCACCAGTCGAAGTAAGACAGTTTAACCAGTACTTTCTTGCCGCCATTACATACAGGGAATACGTTAACCACCTTCGCGTCGAAGCTGTAGTTGCAGCCCAAAGCTGGTAGTCCGGTCGTAAGAGGCTTGATCCGGGAAGAAGGCATAAGAATACTTGTAATCAGCAGTCGTGTAGCAATCCAACGGATTGTCGACTTTCAGCTTGGTCTTGAACATGACGCAGCATGTCTTCAGCAGAAGGCGCAACGCACTTGTCGCCACCTACCAGGCAAGCCAGGTCGATCTCGTAGTCTACTTCGCCGCAGCAGTTCTTTGCGGTGACGATGGTAATCCTCACAATCGAGTTCGCAGGAAGGCCGATGCCACCTGATCCTTCAGGCTGCCGGAAGCTGGGATCTCGCCAAACGTGTTGGGCTCCGGACGTACCAAATAGATATACTGCCACCCTTGAGTGGAGTTGCCGTAGCAATCCGTAGCGGTGAAGGTACGCTTGATGCGCGCCCATGCCTCATAACCGTTAGGTACGCCGTCATAATTGCCATGGATATCGTCACACGTGAAATACGGATCTGATCCGTAGCCTTCAGCGTCGTGTTGCACTGGCAGGTGATCTCGTTCAAGGCCCGTAATGCCGGTAGGATGCGTCACATCGTCGCAAGCGTCGCCAAAATAAGACCGCCGGCAAAGACAATCGGAAGTCGATTTTCCAGGTGTCTTCCTTGTTGTAGATCTCTTCAGCATCCAGGCAAAGGAAAGCGAGCTTTGGTATACTGCCATTAGAATCTAGGTGCTGTCGTGCTGGTTACTGTCATCATTTTCAGCATACAGCGTGCTTGCATTGCACTTGGTCTTAAAGCTAATGTACAATGGAGCAGACTTGTCCTCGGCGCGTACTTTACCCCAGCATACCAGGGTGTTGCCATTGAACAAGCCATAAGTCCAGTAGCCAGGGCAATCGATGATGTTGCCGTTGGCAGGATAGTTGTCCACAACGCGAACCGTAAGGTTAGCGCAACCTGCGCCAAGGCCCAGGTTAGCGTGCGTCAGAGCGAACTGACAAGAATCCGCGTCCAGCGTAACATTGACTTCGGCGCAACCGCAACCGTTCCCCTGGGCCTGAACATTGGACATGCTCAACACCCAAGCAGCCAGAAGCAGCATACCTGTACCGAGCCAGCGGAGTGGACGAACGAAAGTAGAGTTCGTTTTTTCCATAAGACTACAATTTGTTGAAAGTTAGGTTAAAAAAATGATTATGATTAAAAAAGTTAGCCAAAGCTAGGTCTTTTCTCTTTTAGGTCTCTTTCTTAGGTCGCCGCAAAACAAACTTCACATTATCGATGCGAAAATACGGCGCGTTTTAGAATATCAAAACGAATTGGAAAAAATAATTTACGAAAACGTCCAAAAGAGAAAAAAGCACCGCCAAAATCCGCGTAAACGTTATGTTAATATTCGGAATGGACTTGATAACCGGACTTGGAAAGGATTATCCCTGAAAGGGAATTGAAAAGACGACGCAGTGAATACTGCTTTTGAGTAGATGTTTAATTTCATGGGACTGATTTTTCCGGATTTCCCGGCGTTTTTGGATTACTCTGCAAATATACATCAAAATCGGGAAAACAAAATACCCTGTTTGGGGTAATTTTTTTTTAATAGAAGCCATCTCAAAACTTCAAGAATATGGCGTTCTCCCCCTTTGAAGGGGGGCGGGGGGATGAAACCTTTCCACAGCTTCCCGGAAGTTTCATCCCCCTAACCCCCTTCAAAGGGGGAAAGTGCTTCGTCAGCCTTTGCGAGCCATGGGGTTAAGGAATACCCCACACCCTGGAAAGGGTTTTGAGATAGCTTCTAAGTAACAAGCCAGCGAATAGCGCCTATGCTGGCCTGAGTTGAGATCGTTGC
>JADJHZ010000006.1 GCA_016707205.1 Haliscomenobacter sp.
GTCACTTCATAAGTGCCCGGGGTGCTGTTTTCAATATCAATTTCTCCCGTTAATTCATCAATCACCAAACCCTGATTATCGGCAGAAAAACGGCCTAAAACCGCATCCTTCCCTGCAGTGGGCTTCTGCTTGTCGTCCTGGTTACAAAAACCCGCAGAGGCATAACTGAACGATGCAGAAGGCAAGGTGGGGCAGTCGTTGTCCGCAATTTGCACCGTTAGGGAAGAAATCGAAATGCCTTGATAGGCATTATCCGAGCTTGTGGCACTGTGGTCGATCATTCCCGTATGGAATCCTTCAAAATCCGAATCGTCAACAGCAAGAAACGGTCACGGTTTTGAGAACGTTCCAATCGTCCGGGGTAAACGTCAGGGTCGATTTATTCGTCCACACTTGACCATCAGGGGCCCCAGTTATAGTTACATAGGCCGTTGGCTTGGAATTGAGAACCACATCATAGGTGTCGGTGGCGCCGCCTTCAGCAGCATCAGTACTGCCACCTGTTTGGGTGATCGTCACATCCGGGGTATCGTTATCCTCAATCGTTACGGAAGCAAAAGAGGGGGTACCCAAATCATAATCGGCGCCGTCGGTCAGGGTGAGGACCACGGTTTCATCCCCTTCCGATTCGCTGTCGTTCACCGGAATAACGGTAATCGTAGCAGAGAACTGCCCCATAGGGATAGTGACCGTTCCGGAAAGCGTGGAATAATCATCCGTATTGTTTGCCGTCCCAGCAATAGTGTATGCAACGTTTAAAGGATCCGAAGCAGATCCATTGCTGCGATAGACCGTAAACGTGGCGTTATCCGGGCCGGCTTCCGAACCGGAAGCATCGGTGGCTTCTATATTTACAATTGGTGTAGCGGAGATACAAAGTAGGTGCGCTCCCAAGTCGTCGGTATTGTCCTGGGCAAACCCATCCCATTCTATTGACGGATCAAAAGCATCACTAGCATTGGTATCTCCGGCAGTAATCGGGCACTTTCGTCTTAAGGTATTATTTGCCGTAGATTGATCTCCGCTTCCCCATTCGGTTCCAGGATCAAGTCCTACCTGACCAATTACGTCAACGACATTGTTATTTTTCTTTAAAACGATGGCATCATTGCCGTTCCAGTTGATGACCGAAGAATTAGTAGCGTCAGCCTGGCCGAGTATGGTGGCATTGGCAGAAGGATGAGCCAAAACAAACACCTCTCCATTGGCAAGGGTCCCGGATAAGGTCATCATCTCGCTTACCGTAGGACTGCCATTGAAATACAATTCCAAAGTATAGTTACTAAGATCCACCGAAGCGCCGGTCCCATTGAAAATTTCAATGGCCTTGTTAAAACTGGATCCCTCCATGTATTGGGAGAAAAAGAGCTCGGTGGGGTTAGTAGCTGGAGGGTGTCGTTGTCGGTGATGGTAGCCGTAACGCCAACGATATTTATTCCATTATACCCAGCATCTGAGCTAGCCGCACTATGAGCGATCACCCCATTGTGATTGCCTTCTACTACCGCGTCGTCATTTGCTGTGACCGTGATAGTTTGAACGTCATCCCAATTGCCCGCATTGAAGATAAGCATGACCGGATTTCCTGCCCCCATTCCAAGATCCAATTGGCCGTCTGGATCCACCGTAATCGTCACATCCGCAGATGGTTGGGTATTGAGGACCACGGTGTAGGAATCAGTCGCCCCGCCTTCAGTGACACTCGTGGCGCCAGCGGATTCGGTGATGGTGACACCTGGGGATTCCCATTACGGTTCCCACTACGGTTACCTTTACATTGTCAAAAAAGCAGTTTGGCCTGCTCCGGTACTCCCCTGCCAATACGCGCCAGTCAAAGGAAGGGAAGAACCCGTATGGGCATTGTCTACTGCAGTTCCCTGGGAAACCAACATCCCTGTGCTTGGATCCGAAAAAAGTGAAGCTCCATCATTCCTTAAAAACAATTCCCAGGTATTCGTGGAAGGAACATACGTGACTTTAACGCTTAAATACTCTGTCCCAAAATCCGTTAAACCACTAGTATTTGATTGGAGAATATTGGTTAATGTACCTTGAAGGCCACCTGTGAATTTAACCAAACGGACTGGGTCGGTTGAACCCGATTGCCCAAGGACAATGGCATAGCCACTTCCCGTGGTGCTGGCCGTGTTGCTCGTACCTGCCAAAATGAAAGCAACTCCATAATTATTAGTGGCAGAAAAACCCGAGGGATCTGACCGGATTTGACGCATATTAAACGTCCAGGTTACCAGGGAACCGCTGATAGAACTCAAGGTAGAATTATAAGGCGAAGAAAAGGCACTGTTAGCCACGCTCGCTAAAACCCAGCCATTGGGATTAGTTGTATCAACGTCGTTCGTCAACTCCAGTTGTTCGGGAGAAGTATTCCTCCTTGCTCCCCAATCAGCCCCGGAAAAAACAGCAGACCCTCGGATTACGCTCCACGAACTTGCGCCAATCGAACCGCTTTTTGTCCAATTGGAACTTGTATTCGCACTGAAATCATCCGAAAAAACGGTGGTTTGGCCGTAGGATGGATTCGGGGCAAAGAAAAAAATTGCCTGGAAGAGAAAGGCAAAGAAAAAAATGGATAAATAGCCAGAAGAAGGCCCTTCAGAGTAAATTTTTCTCATGGGAGATTACGATTTGTTAGTCTACAGATTTTGGTCGTCGGGGATAAAGATAGGGCTTTTCCCCCAAGGGTGCTCCGCTTTGCGTATGTTAAATTTACGTAACCTGTTGCCCGTAGACGGAATTCCCTGTCCACCTGAGTCTGAGGCCTCCGGTTTTCCTATCCCTCATTTGTCTTGTTGTCCGTAGACTTCCGTCTACGGTTAGCCCAATCTTCAGATTGGGCGCCCGCTACGCCCAACCCCAAAACCGCCGTTTTTCAAATTTCTAAAAATCCAAGCATTTCTCTTTCAGTATTTTATATTCTCAACTTGCATATCCAGCCCTCCTATCCCCAAAGAACACGCCGCGTTTTGCTGGCGGGCGCCGCAATGCAAATCCCGCCAAATTGGATAAAAAAAACCGATGACCGGATATCGTATTCAAGCCCAGCAAGGGCTGCATTTTGTCACCCTGACGATCGTCGGATGGATCGACCTATTTACCCGAAAGGTCTACCGGGATTTGCTGCTGGAAAGCCTCCAGTTTTGCCGGGAACACAAAGGACTCCATGTCTACGCCTATGTAGTGATGAGCAACCACGCACACCTGATCGTCCGCGCCGACGCTCCGGGAAGCCTTTCCGCCATTTTAAGGGATTTGAAAAAGTTTACCGCCGTCAAGTTTTTGGAAGCCATCCAGCAGGAGGACGAAAGCAGAAAGGAATGGCTGCTCTACCTGTTTGCTTACTTTGCCCGGAAACATGCCCGCAACTCCAAATACCAGGTCTGGGCCCACTCCAATGCCCCCATTGAGCTCCGGAGCCCGGACTTCGTAAATCAAAAGCTCCAGTATATTCATTTCAATCCGGTAAAAGCGGGTTGGGTCCAACAACCGGAAGCCTACCTGTACAGTAGCGCGTCCAACTATGTTCTGGGGGAAGGGGTCTTTGAAGTGACGCTGCTGGAGCCAGCGTTGAGGGAGGGATGGGCGCGGAGGTTATGAGACGCAATCTGAAGATTGGACTAGCCGTAGACGGAAGTCTACGGACAACAACAGCAACAGGACGCAATCTGAAGATTGGACTAGCCGTAGACGGAAGTCTACGGACAACAACAGCAACAGGACGCAATCTGAAGATTGGGCTAAGCCGTAGACGGAAGTCTACGGACAACAAACGCCTTAACGCCTTAACGCCCAAACGCCCAAACGACTAAACGCCTAAACGCCTAAACGCCCAAACGCTTTCCCGCAAAATCCCGCTCAAAATCCCCCTTGATCCGCTCCATCGGCGGGTTGAAGTAGCCGAACTGAATATGCGGAAATTCTTCTTTGATCAGGGCCATCAGGCGTTTGACGCCGATGGGGTCGCCGGTATCGGAGATGTTGAGGCGGCCGAGGTACCAGTCGGGGTCGATGTTGAAGTTGCGCCACTGGATCATTTTCAGACCGGTGTCGCGGATGAGGCGGCGAAGGGCTTCGTACTCGGCGGGGCTGTCGGTCATGCCGGGAAAGACAAAATAATTGATGCTCGTCCAACCGCCGTAGCGGTTGACGATCTTCAGGCTTTCGACGATGTCTTCAAAATGGTAGTTGTTGGGGCGGTAGTACGGCGTATACCATGACTCCTGTGCGGAGTTGGTACTCACGCGAATGCTGTTGAGCCCGGCCTGACACAAGGCTTCCACTGCGTCGGGCTTGCTTCCGTTGGTGTTGATATTGATACTGCCTTTGGAGGTGAATTTCCGGATCTCGAGGATGGCTTCCCGGATGGTCTCCCACATGAGCAGGGGCTCGCCTTCGCAGCCCTGCCCAAAGCTGATAATCGGGAACGGGGCCGACTCCAGATGCGGCACGGTGTATTCCACAATCTCCTGCGCCGTGGGCTTGAAGTCCAGCCGGTCATGGCTTGCCGTAATGGGTTCTTCTTCCGGCAGCAGCGAAATACACCCCACGCAATTGGCGTTACAGGCCGGCGACACCGGCACCGGGCACTCCCACCGGCCGAGGAAGTAATTCCGCGCAGCCGGGCAATGGTAGGTCAGCGCACAGTTGCATGCCAAATGCTCTACCAGCCGGTTGTGCGGGTACGCGGCGCGCAGCTCGTCTACCCCCTTTCGGATCTTTGCTTCGTCGTAGCCCGAAGCTTCCTGCCGGATATCCCGCTCAATGCGCACCGCCGGCACATAAAACGTGCCATGCTGCCAGCCCACCGCAGTGTAGCAAAACAGAGGCAGCACTTCGGCCTCCGGAAGCTGTTCGTAAGCGGCCAGGTACATGCCCGTATACGCCGGAGGCACAAAAGCCGCTACGGCATACCCTTTATCGCAAGGGCGCACTTCGCCGGTTTCTACGTCGATCCCCAGAGGTACTCTGCCCGGAAGGTTGTACAAAGTTCCTCCGTCCGGCAATGGGATCCAGTCGTCTGCCGCGATGGGGTCTACGTACCAGCCGGTACGCCCTGCAGCATACAAACTTTCGTCTTCGAAAACCTGCCCCTGGGCATCGGCATACAACACATAGGGAGATTGGGTAATTTCCATCACCTCATTTTTTTGGAAGAACAAAATTAGCCTTAATTCTATTGGCCAGGCAGATTGATCGAAAAATAAAAGGGCCTTGTCAACTTTTCCCTACTTTTGCGTATTCCCCTTAAAACAAGAAATACTATGGGCAGTTTTTTTAAAATGCTTTTTGCTTCCTGCCTCGGCGTCGTCCTGGGCATCATTTTGCTGACACTAATCGGGGCTTCCATCGTCGGGGCCATCGCCAGCGCTGCGGATAAACCGCAGAAAATCGGCGCCAATTCCGTTCTTCGCCTCACGCTGGACCAAATTGTCCCCGAACATACCAACAACGTCGACATCCAGCCCTTTAACCTGGAACAAACGGAAGTGTATGGACTGACCGATATGGTCGGCGCCATCGAACGCGCCAAAGACGACGACCACATCAAGGGAATTCTCCTGGAAACAGATATGGCCATGATCTCCGGCTTCGCCACGACCCGCGTCCTTAGGGAGGCGTTGCTGGACTTCAAAAAGAGCGGCAAATTCATCTTTTCCCATGGCAAATTTTATTTCCCCGGCAACTACTACCTGGCTTCCACGGCAGACCAAATCTTTATCAACCCCTTGGGCATCTCTGAAATCCGCGGCTTCTCGATCCAAATCCCGTTCTACAAAAACCTCATCGACCGACTGGGCGTCAAAATGCAAATCTATTACGCCGGCAAATTCAAAGGCGCTACCGAACCGTACCGCCTCGAACGCCTGAGTCCGGAAAACCGCTACCAATACAAGGAATTCCTCAACGATATTTACGACATTTTCCTGGCCGATGTGGCCGCCTCCCGCAAGATGAAGCCAGAAGAGCTCCGCCGCGTCATCGACGGCTATCTGGCCGACAGTCCGGAGAGAGCTGTCGAAACCGGGCTGATGGACAAAGTCCTCTACAGGGATGAGGTTACGGAAGAACTTCGCAAAAAATTAGGGTTTAAAAAGACCGAAACGGTTTCCCTGGTCTCTATCAACGATTTCATTTTAAGCAATCCGGAGAAAAAGGACTACAAGATCAAAGACAAAATTGCCATCGTTTACGCCGAAGGGACCATTTTAGATGGCAAGGGCAGCAATGGGTCCATTGGCGACTCCAAATACGTCAAAACCCTTGAAAAGATTGCCAAAGACGATAAGGTCAAGGCCGTTGTCCTGAGGGTCAACTCACCCGGCGGCAGCGCGCTGGCATCCGAGAACATCCTGCATGCTATCAATAAGATCAAAGGAGCCAACAAGCCCATCGTGGTATCCATGGGCGATTACGCTGCCTCCGGCGGGTATTTCATCGCTTGCCAAGCCGACAGCATTTTCGCCGAACCCAACACCATTACCGGCTCCATTGGGGTTTTCCGTATGATCCCCAGCCTGGAACGTACCCTTTCAGACAAAGTCGGGGTGCGTTTTGACTCCGTCAAAACCGGCCCTTTCGCTGCGGGATTGAACCTGTACTTTGACCAGGACCCCCAGGAGGCCGCAAAAATGCAAGCCGGCACAGAAGAGATGTACGAAGTCTTCCTGGGGCACGTCGCCAAAGGCCGTAAGATGAAGCGGGATTCCGTCCACGCCATCGCTCAGGGACGGGTATGGAGCGGTCGCGACGCGCTGCGCATCGGACTCGTCGACCGCCTCGGCGGACTGGATGAAGCGCTCGAAGCGGCCGCTAAACTAGCTAAAGTGAAATCCTACCGCACAGCGGAATACCCAACGGTACCCAACCCCATCCAGCAACTTGTGGAAGAGTTGATGGGCGCCGGAAGCCCCGAAACGCGTATGGTAAAAACCCTCAAACGCGATTTCCCGGAATTGGCGCCCGCAGTAGAGGAATGGCTGGCGCTCAAGCGTTCCCATGGGGTACAGGCGAGGCTGCCGGTGGAGGTTAGGTTGAAGTAGGCGATTTACGATTTACGAGGTACGAAGAACGATGTACGAAATATGGAGTTCGCAACCTCGTAAATCGTAAATCGTAAATCGTCCTTCTTAAAACTCCAAAAACGCTTTCGCGTGTTTTTCCATAGCCTCCAGGGTGGCTGGATCAGCGATTTCACCGGATTTGTTAAGGATTTGGCCGATTCGGGAGATGGGCAGTACGGCGGGCATAACGACCGTTCCGACATGGTGCAAAACGCCTGTCAGATGATCCATTCCGCGCAGGTTGCCTGCTCTGCCGGAAGCCACGCCCACAAGGGCCGCTTTTTTGCCTTTGAACGTCGGTCCGTAAAGCCTTACGGAACAGGCGTCGAGGAACAATTTGACGACTCCCGGGTAGCTTCCGTTGTATTCCGGGGTGACATATACAACCTTATCAGCCGGGATCAGGAATTCGTCCTGGAGCCGGGCCAGGGAGGACGACTGACCGTTTTCCTCATACATATCGGGGTGAATCCAATCGTAAGGGATTTCTTCCATAAATAGAACCCGGACTTCCTCCTGTGCATGTTTGCGAAGCAATTCGGCGTATTGAGCGGCAAAAACCCGGCAGTCGTTATCTTTTCGGTTGGTACCGGAAATGACAGTTATCATCAGGCTAAGGTTAATTTAAAAACACCATGCCGTATTAATGCCGGATGCCGGGCAAAAGTTTTCAAAAAGCCCTATCTTGTGGCGCGAATCAACCGGACGGTCAGTTTCTGCGGGTCTTCAAAATCCTTTAGCAGCCTTTCGCGCACCTGGCCCTAACACCCGGAGCCGCCTATTTTTCAACAGCTTAAAATGTATACCCATGAAAGTCACCTATTGTGGCCATGCCTGTATGCTGGTGGAAACCAAAGGGAAAAAACTCCTTTTCGATCCGTTTCTCACCTATAACGAGTTGTTCGACGCAGCAAGGCTGCCTCATTTGAGCGCCGACCAAATCCAGGCGGATTATATTCTCCTCTCGCACGGTCATGAGGACCACGTCGCCGACGCGGAGCAAATTGCCCGCCGCACCGGCGCCACGTTGATCTCCAACGCCGAAATTATCTCCTGGTATGCAAAGAAAGGATTAGCAGGCCACATGATGAACCACGGCGGAACCTGGAAATTTGATTTTGGAACCGTCAGATACGTCCACGCGGTTCATTCCAGCTCGCTCCCCGACGGCAGTAATGGCGGCAACCCGGGAGGCTTTGTGATCTGGAACGACGAAGGCTGTTTTTACTTCGCTGGTGATACCGCGTTGAGTATGGACATGAAACTCATCCCCATGACTTGTCCGAAACTGGACTTTGCCATTCTGCCTATCGGCGACAACTTTACCATGGGTCCTGCCGATGCGGTTCTGGCTTCCAGCTTCATCGAATGCGATACCGTCATTGGGTGCCATTATGACACCTTCGGCTACATCAAAATAGACCATGCCGCCGCGCAAAAAGCTTTCTCGGATAACGGAAAAGAACTAATTTTACTCCCTATCGGAGGCAGCAAGGCCTTTTAGATTTTCGCTCTTTAATATTGATTATCAATAGCTTAAATCAGACATCCCCCTGTTTTTACATGGATGCTGGATAAACCCGCCGCCGGACGGCCAAACGACGTACCACATGGGAAAAGTAATCACCATCGCCAATCAGAAAGGCGGAGTAGGTAAAACAACCACCGCCATCAACCTGGCCGCCAGCTTGGCTATCCTCGAAAAAAAGGTTCTGATCATTGACGCAGACCCTCAGGCAAATTCCTCTTCGGGAGTGGGGATCTTGCCTGGAGACGTGGAGGTGTCCTTATACGATTGCATGATCAATGGGCACGACCCGGCGGATGCCATCTTCGAAACCGATACGCCCAACCTGCACATTCTTCCTTCCGATATCAACCTGGTGGGCGCAGAAGTAGAGCTGGTAAACAAACCAAACCGGGAATACTTCATGAAAACCGTAGTCGATAAAATCCGCGACTATTACGACTATGTAATCATCGACTGCCTTCCTTCGCTGGGGCTCGTCACGCTCAATGCGTTATCTGCTGCAGATACGGTGTTGATCCCGGTCCAGTGTGAGTTTTTCGCCCTGGAAGGATTGGCCAAATTAAACGACACCATCAACCTGGTCAAGCGCCAGCTTAACCCCAAACTGCAGATTGAAGGGATTGTGCTGACGATGTTCGACCCCCGTTTGCGTCTGGCCAGCGTGGTCGTCAGCGAAGTAAGAGATATTTTCAAGGACCGGGTCTTTGACACGATCATCCACCGCAACTCGAAAATCGGAGAAGCCCCGAATATGCACATGCCGGTGGTCCTGCTCAATGCAGGCAGCAAGGGCGCCGTCAACTACCTCAACCTGGCTCAGGAATTCCTGCAAAGGAACAACGACAGCGTGAAAACCAAAACCTCTGAAACCGTAAGCTGATCGTAATTCGTTTACCCCCAAGGAATAAAGGGAAGATCATGGCAAAAAAAGTGGATAAGAAAAATCTGGGACTGGGCATTCGGGCCCTTCTCACCCATATTGATGAGGAAGTCGCCCTGGATCAGGAAAAGGTGGTAAAGGAATTGGCCCATTCGGTGGCGATGATCCCTCTGGAGGAAATTGAGGTCAATCCCTTTCAGCCCCGGAATGAATTTGACCAGGAAGCGTTGGACGAGTTAGCGGATTCGATCCGCGTGCATGGGCTTATCCAGCCACTCACCGTGCGCCGGCTGGCGCACAATGCCTACCAGCTCATCTCCGGGGAACGCCGTCTGAGGGCCTCCCGAATGGCCGGCCTGACCGAGATCCCCGCTTATATCCGCATCGCCAACGATCAGGAGATGCTGGAAATGGCGTTGATCGAGAACATTCAGCGCGAAAACCTCAACGCCATCGAGATCGCCATCACCTACCAGCGGCTCAAAGAAGAGTGCCAGCTTACCGATGAAAACCTGGCGGATCGCGTTGGCAAAAACGGCCAACGATCACCAATCACCTCCGCTTGCTGAAGTTGCCGCCGGATATTCAATCTGCCATTAAAGAGAAAAAACTATCGATGGGCCATGCCCGAGCGCTGACCGGCATTGAAGATTACGCACTGCGCGACAGCCTCTTCCGCCAAACGCTGAGGGAGGAATTATCCGTTCGGGCGCTGGAAAACCTCATCGCTGCCTACAACGAACCCAAGCCGAAAAAGAAAACCGAGCAACTTCCCGACGATTTCGACCAGGTCCAGCAGCAGTTCCGAAGTTTTTTCGGAACAAAAAAGGTAACCCTGAAGCTTCAGGGACAGGGAAAAGGCCAGATCCAGATCGCGTTTCATTCGGTTCAGGAACTTAACGAACTTCTAGACCGGATCGACTCTTGAGCCGTATTCTCTTCCTCCAGGCTATGAAACGACACCTCGCTGAAACCATGGGGATCAAAAAGGTATTTCTCCTCGCTTCCTTGGTCTTTCCGGGGGCTTGGCAGCTTTCCGCCCAGGTCGCAGACTCCCTGCCTCCCATTGCCCAACCCGATACCCTCGCTCCCCTGGTCCAGGTAACGGATACCCTTGCTCGGGGCAAAAGCCGCTTTTTCAACTTCCGCAAAACCCCTCCAAACCCCAAAACCGCCCTGAAGCTCTCGCTGATCTTCCCCGGGGCCGGACAACTTTACAATGGCAAGTGGTGGAAAGCGCCCCTCGTGTATGGGGCCTTAGGCGGTATGATTTATACCATCGATTTTAATCAAAGCCGGTACCGGCGGCTGCAGACCGCCCTGGAACTGCAACTGGAGAATCAACCCCACGAATTCAGCGACCGCATTACCTCCCCCGACGCGCTTCGCTCCCTGAGGGACCAATACGATAAAGCAACCCAGCTATCCTATATTGGAACGTTTGCCGTCTATGTAGTCATCGGCGTAGAAGCCTTCGTGGATGCCCACCTTCAGAACTTCGACGTAAGCGAGGACCTAAGCCTTCGCGTCAAACCCGTTCTTATCTTACCCACCCCAACCCAATCCCCGGCGGCAGGGATCGGGTTGAGTTTGGGATTTCGACGGTAGACGGCGGGAGACGACGGGGAGGCGGGGACGCGGAGACGGGAGACGGTAGATTTCCTGTCCTGTTCGCCGTCCCGCAATAAGCGGGATCAGATTTCGTGCGGAACGATTAGCCGGTCCTCTGTTCGCCGAAATCGCCGTTTCGGATTGAGCGGTGCCTCGAACCCCTGTTGTTGTTTTAAACAGTCTCCCCTAGGCGTTAACCAGGGCGACCGCTTCGACCGGAACAACCCATCCATATGGATCCGGGATACGGCCGGAACGAAGGCCATTGATCTCGTCTTTTGCGAATTCGCTGATGGGGCGGTTCTCCACCGGAGGCAGTTTCATCAGCAAATCGCCGTAGGCGATCTCCGATACTTGCGATATGACAGCGGCGGTACCTGCTCCGAAAACCTCCTGAAGTTTACCTGCGTGGTATGCTTCTACGACTTCGTCAATCGAAAGGGGGCGTTCTTCCACCGTGTAGCCATGGTCGCGAAGCAGATGAACAATGCTATCCCGGGTAATTCCCTTCAGGATCGCCCCATCGGTAGCTGGGGTAATCACTTTTCCGTCGATCACGAAAAAGATATTCATCGTGCCCACCTCCTGGATGTATTTGAAGTCCATTCCATCGAGCCACATCACCTGGTCAAAGCCTTTTTCCTGGGCGATCCGTGTCGGCAGCATGGCTGCTGCATAATTGCCTGCCGCCTTGGCTTCTCCCACGCCCCCGCGAATGGCGCGGACGTAATGGGTTTCCGCCATCAACCGGACCGGCCTGGAATAATAGGGCCCAACCGGAGAAGTGATAATGAAAAAACGGTAGGTTTCCGAAGGGCGGACGCCAACAAACCCATCCGTCGCAAACATCACCGGGCGGATGTACATCGCGCTGCCCTCATTGGTAGGAATCCAGTCGGCATCCAAGCCAATAAGCGCATGCAGCGCGTCCAGGAACAGGTCCTCGGGAAGCGAAGGCATACAGAGGCGTTCGGCAGAAAAATTAAGCCGGCGGGCATGCATCTCCGGGCGGAAAAGCATCGGCTGCCCATCGTTGGTCTTGGAAGCCTTCATCCCTTCAAACAACGCCTGGCCGTAATGAATTGCCATCGTGGCCGGGTGCAGGCTGAAATTGGCAAATGGAACAATCTTCGGATCTTTCCAGGCGCCGTCCTGGTAATCCACCACAAACATGTGATCGGAAAAGAATTTCCCAAAAGGCAGGTGATCAAAATCTACCTCCCCAATACGGGATTGGGCGACGCGCGTAACCTGAATATTATTTTTCCCTTTCATGATCAAAACATTTACCACAAAAATAAGTAATTTTATAAATAAATTCTACCTTTTTTAAAAATACCTATGTTTTATTTTGTTTTGTTTTAATGATTTAAATAAAAAAGGAATAATATTTTGAAAAATGGGCTTTTCGACTTCAAAATAATTGCCGCCTCTGATCCGGCCCCGAGCCCGGACCTTATCCGGGGCCATGGCCGGAAAGGGCTGGGAGTGCTCATTTCTGCACTGGAATATACGCCGGAACAGCTCAAATTGCTGGAAAACATCCTCGCTGCGGTGCAATACCGGCTGGAAGACGATGCGCTGCTGATCCGCTTGCCGGAAGGCGCCCGAATACAAACCGGCCCGATAAGCCGTCAGCGCCATATCCGGCAATGGGTATTATTCGGCGTTCCACCGGAACGTGCCTCGTTGCATTTTCCGATGCCCATGAATATTCCGATACAGCACGGTGGGGTAACCTACCTGTTTGCCCCTTCCCTGGAAGCACTGAATCAGGAACGCCTGCAGGAGAAGAGGCCCCATGGGGCGGCGCTTTGGGCTGCGTTGAAGGCTATTTTCCCAAAACCTTGATCTTACCTATATGAAAACCCTTCTATTTGCCACCGGCAACCCGCATAAGGTTAAGGAGGTTCGCGAAATCCTTGCCGATCGGTACGACGTCAAGAGCCTTCAAGATATCGGATGCCAGGAAGATATTCCCGAAACCGCCCCCACGCTGGAGGGCAATGCGTTGCTCAAAGCCAGGTATATCGTAGAGCGGTATGGGATGGACTGCTTCGCCGAAGACACCGGTCTGGAAGGTGGATTCGCTCGCCGGAGCACCCGGAGTCTTTTCTGCCCGCTATGCCGGAGAAAATAAAGATCCCCAGGCCAATATGGCGCTCCTGTTGAAAAACCTGGAAGGACAGCCCAACCGGGAGGCGCAGTTCCGCACCGTTATCGCCTTGTGCCTGGAAGGAAAGGAATTTCTTTTTGAAGGAATCGTCCGGGGAGTTATTGCCGAAACCCCTGCCGGAGCAGGCGGTTTTGGGTATGACCCGGTATTTGTGCCCAATGGGTTTTCCCAATCATTTGCTCAAATGCCCGCAGAGGAAAAAAACCAGATCAGTCACAGAGGGAAAGCGGTAACCAAACTCCTGGAATTCCTGAAATGATAAATTAAATTAAAAATCAGTATCTTAGCTGGATTAACAGACCAGGGACCTTGCGGAATGAACGCCGAAAATTTTACCGAATTCCTCCAGTCAACCGCCCATCTCTACCATTTGCCTTATGTAGAACTGGAATCCCTTACCCTGGAATTTCCTTATTCGCAGAACCTGCAATTGCTTCTCTTTGCCAAAAGCTGGCTGGAACAGCACCCCAATGCGGAGGCCAACCTCCATAAAGCTGCGCTGTACAGCACCGACCGAAGGGCGCTTTACCGGTTTGTACAGCAACTCAGTGCTCAGTTGCTTGAGCGCGAGCCAAGCTTTCAACTCAACGAGGATTTTCTGGAATTGAAAGAACTCACCCCATTAACTCCCCTTCCGGAACCGTCTCCCCCATCGGAAATGCCCAAACGCGCCTCCGCTCGCTGGCCCTTGCGGAAACGACGCCTCCTGAAAATAATAAGGCGATTCTCCCCAAGCCTAAACCGGCATCCGCTCCTCCCAAAGACCGCGACGCATTGAAAAGAGAGCTGCAAGCGCTTTTTTCCAGTGAGCCCGCCCAGGCAGAGAGTTCTTCTTTGGCGCCGGAAGACACATCGAATCAAAAAATACCTTCCGAAGAAGGTATTCCCTTGCCCCCGACGCCATCCAAACCGGATGAGACGCCTTTCCACTTGCTCAAAGACCAAATAGAAGCCCGCCTGCAATCCCGGCTATCCGCTCTTTCCCCGAAGAAAGAACCCGCAGTTCGCCTCCCGGACCATCCCGGAGCGCATCCGGCACAAGCGCCGCTTCCTAAATCCAACTTTTCTACCTGGCGTAAAACCTATTCCGAAGAATACCTTTCCCAACGGCTGAAAGATCTTCAACAAGCGCTCCGGCTGGAAGACCCCATTTCCGGGCTAGCCCATAACAGCGTCCGGGAAAATATCCATCTCGCTTCGGAAACCCTGGCCGAATTGCTTATCCGCCAGCAACAATATCAAAAAGCAATTGCAGTTTATGAACGATTGATTTTGATTTTTCCCGAAAAAACCGCTTTCTTTGCAGGCAAAATTGAATCGCTTAAAAACTTATTGGAATGACCGTAATGACGATATTGATCGCCTTCATCAGCTTGATGCTGATGGTCGTGGTCCTGATCCAGAACTCGAAAGGCGGAGGCGTTGACGCAACCCTGGGCGGATCTCAAGCAAACCATCTTTTTGGCGCGGCTAAATCGGCTGATTTCATTGAAAAGCTGACCTGGTATCTTGCTGCAGCGCTATTTATCCTCTGCATCATCGCCACGATGATCGTGGGATCCAACGTTCCGGTTGATCCGACCGCACTTCCTCCTCAATAACGGGTTCCTGTTCTTTAGCGGCAAAAGGAGCCGCCTCCAGGTTAGAGGCGGCTCCTTTTTTTCTGGCCGACTGCCATTCCGTTATTGTTTACCACAAAAAGCTGGCATCCCGCCTACTATTGGCAGCAAACGCCTGCAAATTTGTCACTTTGCACTCTTTGGCACGACCTGTGCTATAGGGAAATTGACATTTAATCTCTTTTTTAACCATATCTAATCCAAAGAACTCTATGCGGCCCATTAACGATCGCGTCGTTGTCAAACCGGCGGATGCCGAAGAAAAAACCAAGGGAGGGATTATTATCCCGGATACGGCAAAAGAAAAACCCCAGCGCGGAGAAGTCATCGCTGTCGGTCCCGGCAAAGAAGGCAATTTGATGACGGTACAAGCAGGCGATATCGTACTCTACGGAAAATATGCCGGACAAGAATTTAACTACCAGGGAGAAGATTATTTGATCATGCGCGAAGACGATATCCTGGTCGTCTTGGGATAACCCTCCGCCTTTTCATCTTTTTATTTTTTGAATCTTAAATTATCCGTTTTAATATGGCAAAGGAAATCAGCTTTGACCGGGATGCCCGGGAAAAACTACGCAACGGTGTGGACGCTTTGTCCGCAGCTGTCAAGGTCACGCTTGGACCAAAAGGACGTAACGTCGTTATCCAGAAAAGCTTTGGCCCGCCGCATATTACCAAGGACGGCGTAACCGTAGCCAAGGAAATCGAACTGGAAGATCCGGTAGAGAATTTGGGCGCCCAGATGCTGAAAGAGGTAGCCTCCAAAACCTCCGATATCGCCGGCGACGGCACCACAACAGCCACCGTGCTTGCCCAGGCCTTAATCAACGCAGGTCTGAAAAACGTAACCGCCGGGGCGAATCCGATGGACCTCAAGCGCGGCATCGATAAGGCCGTGCGCGTGGTAGTAGAGTCTCTCCGCGAGCAGTCTGAGCAAATCGGCGACGATTATGAGAAGATCAAGCAGGTTGCCGCCATCTCCGCCAACAACGACGACGCGATCGGCGAACTGATTGCCGACGCGATGAAGCGCGTTTCCAAAGACGGCGTCATCACCGTCGAAGAAGCCAAAGGCACGGACACTTATGTCAAAGAAGTACTCGGTATGCAGTTCGACCGCGGTTATCTCTCTCCCTACTTCGTCACGAATGCGGAAGACATGACCACGGAGTACGAAAACCCTTTTCTTCTGATCACGGATAAGAAGATCTCCAACATGGCCGACATCGTGCCCGTACTGGAGAAGGTGATCGGCATGGGCCGCCCGCTGCTGATCATTGCAGAAGATATCGAAAGCCAGGCGCTCGGCGTTCTGGTCGTTAACCGCCTGCGCGCCAGCCTCAAAGTGGTGGCAGTGAAAGCTCCTGGGTTCGGCGACCGCCGCAAAGCCATGCTCGAAGACATTGCCATCCTGACCGGTGGCACAGTGATCTCCGAAGAAAGAGGCTATAAGCTGGAATCTGCCGGCGTAGAACAACTGGGAACTGCCGAGAAGATCCAGGTCGATAAAGACAACACCACTATCATTAACGGCAAAGGCGAGCCAGAGCAGATCAAAGCCCGCATCAACCAGATCAAGCAGCAAATCGAAGCGACAACGTCCGACTACGACAAAGAAAAATTGCAGGAGCGCCTTGCCAAACTGGCAGGCGGTGTTGCCGTGCTCTATGTCGGCGCCCCCACTGAAGTGGAAATGAAAGAGAAAAAGGACCGCGTCGACGACGCGCTGCACGCTACCCGCGCTGCGATCGAAGAAGGGATCGTAGCTGGCGGCGGCGTGGCATTGGTACGCGCCATCGGGGCGCTGCGCAACGTCAAGGGCAGCAACGAAGATGAAAACATCGGCGTGGCGATCGTCCGCAAGTCGCTGGAAGCCCCCCTGCGCACCATCGCGGAAAATGCCGGCGTGGAAGGCTCGGTAGTCCTCCAGCGCGTGCTGAACGGCAAAGGCGCTTATGGGTATAACGCCCGCACCGACAAGTTTGAAGACCTCAAAAAAGCCGGGGTGATCGACCCTACCAAGGTAGCCCGCATCGCCCTTGAAAATGCAGCCTCCATATCTGGAATGGTGCTGACCACCGAATGCGTGGTCAACGACAAGCCGGAAAAAGACGCTCCCGCTCCAGGTATGCCTGGGGGCGGAATGCCGGGGATGATGTAATAATGTCATCTGCCCGAAGTCAACGAAAAGGCCTCCTGCATCCTGTCTTGTTCCTGCGATGGATCGCATGAGGAAAAAGCCTTCTCGCGCTGATTTTCATTGTAACAAGTCTATTACCCGAATACCTCTGATGCCATTTCCAGCGCGCTAAGAAAAGCTGCCTCGTCCAAAAGGAAGCCATTCGCCCTTCCCTTTGAAAAACGCCAACAGGCGTTCCGTAGGCATGTTCCCTGTCAAATCGTCTTTGGCCATTGGACAGCCGCCATAGCCTTTGATAGCGCCGTCGAAGCGCCGGCAGCCATGCGCGTAGGCGGCTGCTACTTTTTCCTCCCACTGATGAGGCAGCGTGTGAAAATGAGCCCCGATCTCCAGTTCGGGGTATTGATCGATGAGGTTGCCAAACAGGTAGGCGATACTTCCAGGAGAGGCTACGCCAATGGTATCCGATAATTGAAAGATACGAATCCCCATGCCGGAAAGCCGCTCCACAGCGCTGGACAATATCTACGTTCAGGGGTCGCCATAAGGGTTTCCGAAGCCCATCGAGATATACAAAACAAGCTCTTTACCCTGGGTAGCGCACATTTGCTGGATCTCCTCCACCCGTTCGAGCGACTCTTCGATGGTGGCGTTGGTGTTGCGCAATTGAACGGTTTCCGAAATGGAAAAAGGGTACCCCAGATACTGGATCGGTGCATGGCTTGCTGCTTCCTGAGCCCCGCGAAGATTCGCCACAATAGCCAGCAGTTTGGTAGGCGTATCGCTTAGATCCAATAACTCCAGCACTTCGGCCGTATCCCGCATTTGGGGAATTGCTTTAGGAAACAAGCTCCCAAAGTCGAGGGTGTCAAATCCAACCATTCAAGCTGATTGAGGTAAGCCGCCTTGACGGAAGTAGGAATAAAATGGGCAAGGCCTTGCATGGCATCCCGTGGGCATTCGATAATTTTGATCATTTGAAGCGGCATAATCGCGGATAACAGCTCAGGGTGGCGGATTGATCAATTATACATGACCGAATTGGACGGTATCCTTGAAAACAATCTGGTTCTTCTTCCGGTTCTAATGCTTGCGTCATCTGTACCCCTTTTCAATTATTGAATAAAAAAATCTGTAGGGTATGAATTTTTTTAACAAAAACAAAAATACGCTGACCTCGATCGGTTTTGGTCTGATCGTAGTCGGTTTTCTTTCCTTGCTCCTAAGTTTGGTTGGATTAAAGTTCGCTTTTCTGGCCTGGATGGACGAGCCAAGCCGGTTGTTTGGGTTTACGCTTCGGCTGGTGATGGTTCTAAGTGGATTTGTGCTGGTTTACCTTGCACAAACGGATTACGAAGGCGAAGACGGCTAGCGGTTGGTCCTCGGCTCCGTTTCCTTCGCGCAGCGGGTTCCTCTCTTTTTCTTACCGGTTCCTCGAACGCGTTGGGGCGATTGAATAAGCACCGCCGGGCCCGGGTTTCCTGAAAGCGCATCGCCGGTTACATCGCCCATTTTTATTCCGACGAAATCAGCATCCAGGATTTTTCCGGATAACCCGTAGAACGACCGAACCTCAGGGAACGACTCTTTCAGGGGATCGTCTGGATTGGCGAACTGGTATCCTGCCGGGATAAACCGCCAGCTGGGGGTTTGGCGAAAATCGATTTCTACGCTAAGTACCAAGCGGCGAATCTGGATGATGTCGAGGGTCGTGACAGACCCGGAAAGGTCCACATCTGCGGCCAGGTATTGATATGGGGACTCGAATTTTTCATCGCCGAGGATGTGGCGCAGGATCTTGACGATGTCGAATGTCGTAACGCCCTCTTTGTAGTTGGAGTCCAACCTTGGTCTGATTTGATAATCCCCTGGCTTCAAAAACTCGAATACATACGTTCCTTCCGTTCCAGTAAGGCGTTGTTCGATTCGATTCCCATCCAGGATCAGTTCGGCGCCTTCGACCGGATGCCCTGAACCGTGCGGACGGTTCCGGAAACCGATCCGTTACCGATCTCGGCGCACAGTTCCTGACCGGGGTCCTGGAACAAAACCGGGGTCTCGCAATAACCGGCATTTCCGTTTGCATCCCAGGCATATACATAAGCCAGGACGGTGGGCCGGTCGTCGCAGGTAACCACCAGAAAATCCTGGTTGGGAGAAGGCCTTTCAAAGCCCGATTCAATCCATTCACCGCGATGGATCGAGTATCTCAAAGGCCCGCTGCAATCTGTGGCGGTTCCTGAAAGCAGATCCTCCGCCCAGATTGTTGCGGCGCCGCTATCCGTATCCCCATCGGCATCGGCATCCAGACCGGGAGCAACGGGGTTCAGCGACAAGACCAGGCTATTGATGCACATCGGCGCCGGCGCCCGCGAATCGGTCACTATAATGCGAATGGTTTTTTCCGTTACATTCCCACACCGGTCCTGAACCGTCAGGCGCAGGGTATGCTCGCCAATCGGCATCTTATACACCAACCGGTACCTCGGGTAAGTCCCAACCAGAGAAGAGGCGATATTGGCATCGGATATTCCATCGGAAAACCGGTCCCAGTCCAGGGCAAAATCCAGGTCTTCCGGGGTACACGCTTCCGAAACCTGGATGGAGAAATTGACATCCCCGGTACAATCCGATCGTTTAGCAGCCACCTGAACCGACTCAGGAGCATTTAGTAACGGAGGGGCGTTATCCACAATCTGGATCACCTGCTGGTACTCCCAGTACCCATTGGACGCCAGAAAGCCGTTGATCCGGCTTCCGGTCCAGTACCCTCTGGCATTGGGGACGCCGTTGAATGGGTCCTGGTCTTTATCCCAATAGCTGTGCCCTTCGGGGAGCACCGTGCACCAGATTCCCTCATCGCCCGGTTTGCCGTCGCCATCTGCGTCCCGGCTGATCAGGACCGGATTCGAGCGCCCGTCGTATTCGCACCAGTTGATCACCCGGTAAGTCCGGTAAATCTTAAAACAAGCCTCACCGGGGAGGTTGACCCGGACATCCTGAACCGTCAGAGAGAGCGCATCGCAGGTGGAAGAAGAAAAAAAAGCGGAATCCGCTTTGTTCAGGCCGGCGCAGGTAAGGGTGGTATCCGGGGGAAAGTACAACACATAATGGTGCAAGGGCTTCGACTCAACCTCCTGCGTGCAAACCTGGCCTTTATACTCCTGGGGAGTTCCCTTGTTTTGGATTACCTGCCAGGAACGGATCAGAGAGCCGGTTCGGCAAAGGAACAAATTGCTTTGGAGCGGAAGTTCCAACAAAACCACCCCATCCGGGGTTCCCTCCGGCAAGAACGCCTGGCCGAGGAGCCCGGGTTGGTCCACAGCGGGGTCGGTACAAAAAACAGAAGTATCCGCCGGAGCGACGCAGGGAATATTCAGGGTATCGGCGCGGAAACCAGAATCCCGGCCGGTTGCCAGAAAAGGGAAAAGGAGGCATGCCACAGCCATAAGAGGCCAACCGTGCAGCCCCTTGCAGAAAAAGGGTCCTTTTAGCCCGCTAAGACTGGAATTCCAATGCATCCTCCTTAATTTCGAAATACGGAATACAAACGCGAAAAAGACCGCAACTAGTTTAGCCAATGCCGTTTTCTTTGCATTTTGGTCCGGTGCTCAAATTTAAGGGTTTTCCGGTAATAAAGTATTTCTTTTCAGAAGGCGGGGCAACTATCTACATTTCCATCCCATTCGGTTAGCAGCCAGGGCAACTGAAGCCGAAAAATACCGGTAGCTAACCTAAAGTCGTAAATCAGCAATTCCGCAATACCGGCATATGATTTGCTTGAACGGTTACCATTTTTTGAGTCAAATAAACAAATTCAAGCATGCCGATCCACTACCCTTCTAGTTAATCTCCAGCACCAGCACCGTAAAAGGCGGTATTTCCACTTCCAGCGAATTCCCGTTGCGTTTGACCGCCCGGAACGGCGCCGGTTGAATCCGGTCCGGATCGTCGAAACTATTGTAATTCTGAAGCTTAGCCGACCGCAGGATCTGGCCTTCTGCTTTGTTCACCGCCATGCCCCGGAATTCCAGGGTCACGATTTTGGGTTCTTTGGAGTCGATATTGGCCAGGCTGACGTGCACGGCGCCGTTTTTGTCTTTGGAAGCGGAAGCCGAAAGCGCCGGTAATTTCTCTTTTCCAACCACAAAGTCACAATTTTGCAAGGTCGTAGGAAGCATGACGGCATCCTGATGGACATTGAACATCTTCATCGTATGGTACGTTGGGGTTAGCAGCAGGTTATCCTTTTCGGTCAGGATGACGGCCTGGAGTACGTTGATCGTTTGCGCCAGGTTGGCCATTTTTACCCGGTCACAATGGTTGTTAAAGGTATTGAGGGTTGTGGCGGCGATCATGGCGTCGCGCATGGTGTTTTGCTGGTACAGAAAACCTGGGTTAGTTCCGGGTTCGACATCATACCACCCTCCCCATTCGTCGACGACCAGGGCTACGCGCTTTCGGGGATCGTATTTATCCATCACCGTAATGTGGCGCTGCACGAGTTCTTCCATCTGAAGAGCTCTTTTCATCGTAGTGAAATACTGCTCTTCGCTGAACTGGGTAGCCGAACCTTTGGCATTCCAATCGATAACGGAATAATGATGCAGGGCCACCCCATCCATCATATGGTGTGGGATATCGCGCATGAGAACTTCTGTCCAATGGTAATCGTTGGAGCTGGCGCCGGAGGCGATCCGAACCATCCTTCCATTATTGGTCCATCCAGACATAAAGGTGGCATACTGCCGGTAGATATTGGCATAATATTCGGCCGTCATATTCCCCCCACAACCCCAGGTTTCGTTTCCTACGCCCCAATAGCGGACGTTCCAGGGTTGTTCGCGGCCGTTTTTTCGGCGCAAATCGGCCATGGGGCTTTTCCCGTTATGGTTCGTGTATTGAATCCAGTCGGCTAGTTCCTGCACCGTGCCGCTGCCTACGTTGGCCGAAAGGTAGGGCTCCGCGCCGAGTAGTTCGCACATGTCCAGGAAGTCGTGGGTGCCAAAGCTATTGTCTTCGGTAACGCCGCCCCACCAGGTGTTGACGATGCTGGGCCGTTCGGATTTGGGGCCGATCCCGTCTTTCCAGTGATAGGTATCCGCAAAGCATCCGCCGGGCCAGCGGAGGTTGGGAATCTTTAGTTCTTTCAGCGCTTGTACCACATCGTTGCGCACCCCTTTGGTATGGGGGATTTGCGTATTGTTTTCCCCAACGTAAAATCCATCGTAAATACAGCGGCCGAGGTGTTCGGAAAAATGCCCGTAAATGTGGCGGCTGATCGTGTCCTTGCCCAGATCAGCGTTGATAATTACCTTTCCTCTATTGCTGGTCTGAGCAATAAGTCCAATCTGTAAAAACGCAAAAAGAAGGATGAAATAAGGTTTTGGATTGATTTTCATTTGCAACAGTATTTTGGTTCAAACCCCAATATAGCAATCGGTTGCATAAATAAGAAGCGCTATAATTTCCGGCACATGTTCCTTTCTGGCAATTTCCGCCAATTTTTTCACCACTTTATTGAGTTTTCCTTCCGCATTACCCCCCCTGTTATTCGACCTTCAGGTTCATCCCTTTGGGATAGCGCACTTCGTATTGGAGGAGTAGTTCCTTTTGTTCCCCGGGGGCAAGTTGGCGGGTCCAGGTCACCTGGCCGGTTTCTGAACGGAGCTCTCCACCGGAAAGTTGGACGGGGGTCACTTCGATCTCTTTGTTTCTCGAAACCGGGATTTGGTCGTACACCACAATCTTGATGGGCTGGGCTTTGGCGTTGCGCACTGCAATGCGGTAGGTTCGGGTATCGGTATTCTTACCCCCGGCAAATCCGCGGCGGGTAAACTCCCGCACCGTTTGGCGGTCGACCGAAACGCCGCGGTCGCGGCCAAGAGAAAGTTTCAACGTGTCGGAGACCAATCGGGTATCCAGCAACGACCGGCCCAGGTAGGTGTCTTCGAAGAAGAGGTTGGCCTCCCCTTCGAGGAGGTTGTACTGCTCCCAATCGGTGACATAAGCAGTGAGGTAGGCCGTTTTCTCCAGCTTGGGAACCGCCTGATATTCATAGCTGGCCTTCAAGTTTACGTTAGCCAGTTCAACCGTGTATTTCTCCCCGTCGGAGGGCACGGTGAAGGGAATTTGCAGCTCGAATTCAACGGTGGTGGCCGTTTCGAGCGTGGCGGATGGGGGCGCTAACGCAGCCTCTTCCTTAATGCGCTCTTTTGACAAATCAACGCCGGATGCCTTACCCCGAATAGCATATCCCGTCACGACGACTTCACTCAGCAGTTCCCGGCTCTGGTTAAGACGCACGTCCATTCGTTCGCTGCTGATCATCATATCCTGAACTTCAAATCCGGTATAGGAAACTTGCAGAGTCTGAGCGCCCTGCGGGATGAGCAAGGAATAATTGCCATCCAGGTCGGTTACTGCGCCTAAGGCGGTTCCCCTTACCAAGATATTTGCCCGACAAGCGGTTCGCCGTTTTCATCGGTAATTTTCCCGGTTACCTGCCTTACGTTGGGATTGTATATACCTGCCGGCCTTTGGTAGCTATAAGGCGGCGGGACAGGCGGCAGGTAATACGGTGGCAATACCGGTACGGTACTGCTTTCGTTGGGCGTACCGTTGGAAAACCGAAGCCGCACGTTATTCCAGTCTTCCCCTGTATTTTGATATACCCCGGCTTTATAACCGAGGGCGATCGGCTCGGCGATGGAGCGCACTTTGAGGTCGTAATTCGGGAACCATCCGCAGTTATTGGCCAGGTAGGAAAGCTCGAAAACCGCCTTGGTAGCCGCTTCTGCCTCTACCGTCAGAACCACTTCGCCGGACACCTGGGCTTGAGCTTGCTGGAATTCACGGAGTTGGTTCTGCTGTTGCCGGATGCGTTTTTCCAAATCCTGAGCCCTTTTCGTCAGGCCCAGCTTTTCCTCCTGGATCTGGCGCAGACGGGTCGCGTAAAACGCGCTGATGCTCTTCAGCTCCTCCAGGGCATAGGCCTTGTCTTTGCCACCGATCGACTGGTTGGCTTGCAGGAAAGCCGCTTCCTGGTCCAGGACCTGCAGGTGGGCTTTGACGAGGTTGACCGTATCCTGTGTTAGGGCGATGGTTTGTTCCAATGCGGTTACGCGGGCGGTTTTTCCCGCTGCTCGTTGTAGTTACGGCGGTGATTAACGGAGAGCAAGGTGAACTTGCCGGTAGCGGTGGTCTTCAAGCTCGCAGGGTCCATCTGCGGAGAAAGGCCTTTGATTACCAATACACTCTTTCCCGGGGAAAGCGTCGTTTCTGCTTTGCGAATCACCTGCGCACCCTGGAGAAAGACGGTCACGCGCTCGATTTTGGAAGGAATGGTTTTTTCCTGGGGATCGGATTGGGCTTGGAGAACGCCCAATAAACCAAGAAGGAATGCCGTGCAGAGGAACTTCATAGAGTCAGGTATTGTTACCTCTAAATAACGGAAAGGCGGAGCAAAACGTTGTCCAATTCAAAGAAAGGGTCTATATTTGCCCCGCTTTTACAGCACGGAGGAGTGGCAGAGCGGTTTATTGCACCTGTCTTGAAAACAGACGTACGTGAGAGCGTACCGGGGGTTCGAATCCCTCCTCCTCCGCCCCGGTAAATAAAAACCCGTTGCAAGTAAAAAACATGCAACGGGTTTTCTTTTTTGGGGGGTATCACCTGCCCCCTAATCCCTAATCCCTCACCCTTTCTCCCAATCCTCAAATCCCACCAAATCGTGGTTCAGACAACAAGCAACGGAAGCAGGCAAACACCCTTCCCTGTTCACGCCTTCCGCACAAACTCCGATTTCAACCCCATAGATCCGAATCCCTCTATCCGGCAATCGATGTTGTGGTCCCCGTCCGTCAGGCGGATGTTTTTCACTTTGGTTCCCGCTTTCAGGGGCTTTGGCGCGCCTTTTACCGGCAGGTCTTTGACGATGATCACTGAATCTCCGTTTTGAAGTTGATTACCATTGGCATCCAACACGTTGTACCCGGCGTCTTCATCTTCTGTTTTTTCTTCCCCAGGCTTCCATTCGTGAAAGCATTCCGGGCATACGAGCATATCCTCCGATGGGTATACGTTTTCGGAGGCGCATTTGGGGCAGAGCGGAAATTCAGACATAACCAGTTGTGATTTGTGCAAAAAAAGGATTGTGGCCGCAAAGCTAACCTTATTCCTAATACTAAATCCCCTCAACGCCTCAACGCCCCAACGCCTCCTCCCCCTTCCACGGCGCCTTCTCCGTTTGTTTGTAATAGTGATACAAATACCGGTAAGAACAGTAGTACTTATAAATATTGCTGACATACTGGACGGTTTCCCGTCCGATCTCGTGCCCGGCGATAATCTCGACGTTGTTAAACCACACGTCTGGGTTAAGGCCCTGGGCTGCCGCTTTGCGCCGAAGTTCCTGAACGCGGTTAGGGCCGGCGTTATAGGAAGCGACGCCGAAGAGCCCGGCATTCAGGGAGTCGATTGATTTGCTTATGAAGTAGTTGTCGATCATGAAACGCAACACTTTGGTACCCGCATGGATGTTGCTCTCCTCCTCATAGATGTTGGGAATATTGATATTCTTATCTTTTGCTGTTGTGGGTAGCACCTGCATGATCCCCACCGCGCCCGCTCTGCTTTTCAACTGCTGATTATACCGGGATTCCTGGAAGCCCAGGGCCGCCAGAAGGATCCAGTCGAGCTGATAGCGCTGGCCGTACCGGGTAAAATAATCCTGAAGGGCTTGAAACCGCTCTTTGTCTTTGGCAGTAAACGTCTCGCGCACTTGGGAGTCTTTTCCCAGATAGCGGTTGAACAGCATATTGCCCATCAGGGTGCCTTTGCGGTTTTGGCTGACAAACGCGTCTACCATCTCCTTGAGCTTAGGGCTACCGGGGCGCATGGCCCAGGCAATATCGCTGGCCTCGTGGATGCACAGATCGCTGCGCACCCCGATTTTCGCGAATACCGATGCCCAGAATTTGCCTTTAAACTCGTCGGTCACCGTCAGGGAAATCAGGCCCTGATTGAGCATACCCAATACGTCTTCGTCTTCGAGGTGCTCGTCGATCCACTCGACGGCAATCAGCGGCTTGCCCTGGGCTTTAAGAGAATCATTGATGGTTTGAACGTGTTCAAAAAAGCTGCTGGAACGCCGCAGAAACAGCGTTTTGCCGGGCAGGTCCCCGAGGGATTTGAGTTCGGGGACGAAGGACCGGTCACCACCACTTCTCTGGCGCCGGTGAGCAACGGGGTTGAAAACGCGACTTGTTCCTCCCTGCCGGGCGTGATCGTCAGATTTTCCGCAATCAGGTCGCCATACCCTTGCAGGAGCGCCGGAATCAGTTGGTCCCTGGACATGGGCACAAACACCGTTTGCACATAAGGCGGCTGGGTAGATTTGCCCAGGGATTTGTTCAAAAACTGCTCGAAATGAATCATCGCCTCATACGCCATCCCTTTGCGTTCGGTACCGTCGAGGTAATACGTCGTCATTGAATATGGCACGAGTACCCGGAGGCGGCGGCGCTTGATAATCCCATCGAGGTCGCCTGTCCATTGTTTGTTGAGTCCGATCACATCGTCCAGTTGCTCATAATTCGGCCAGGGGGTGATGGCGCCGGTCGGTTCAGCGGCATTTTCCGCTTTCGAGGCCTCCCCCTTTGGGGCCGCAGGCTGGCAGGAAAATAAACCAAGCATGCCCAGTAACAGGGCATATCTAAAAGGGTTTGCCATAATTCGGTGGTTTTAAGGGAGATAAGATACGGCAAATTTGGGAAAAGGGCAAACGGGGGGGGGGGCGGTTGACGGGGGGCGGGGGGCGGTTGATGGGGGACGGTTGGCGGGGGGCGGTTGGCGGGCAAATCTATCCAAACACCTCTGCCACGCTTACAGAGAATGGGACGGTGGCAGACTCGGCGGTATCGCCTAATTCGCAGCGCTGTGCAAGAGTGAGGGCCGCCTTTTCTTTATCCAGACGGTAAATCTCAATTTGTTTTTTCCTCAGATTAACGATCCAGCATTCGGGAATACCTGCGCGAGCGTAAAGCGGCAGCTTGGTGTCGCGGTCGAGACGGAGCGTGGCGTCGGATACTTCGATAAGTAAAAGAACGTCCTCGGGGCGAGGATGGTGGTTCCGGTAATCGTCCTGGCTAAAATGGGTTACGAGCACATCTGGCTGGGGTTCGGAATGCTCATCGATCGATAAGGGGTTTTGAATGCATACAGAGGCTTTCCCCTCCAGGGCCTTTAACAAACGGCGGGTAAAAAAATTGACGATGCCGGCATGCAAACTGTTTATTGGGCTCATTCGGAAAATTTCGCCATGAATAAGTTCGACACGGTCTTCCTGCTTCAAAATACCTGTGCCGGCCATTTTGTAGTACTCTTCTACCGTAAATTGGATACGTTGAACGCTGGAAGCCATCTCGGATTGATATATACAAATATACAAAATTAGCGCAGGAGAGACAAGCCCAATCCGGGTTGCCCGGTGGGGCGCATCAGCCCCTTTTCGATCACGAACCCACCCTGCACCACATCTTCTGCGAGGTCCAGGCTGCCGTCGAGATCGATGTACCGGGTGTTGGAACAGGCAAAAGCCGCATGCAGCGCAGCCGTGATACTCACAATGCTCTCGTCGTTACATCCCCAGAAAAGGTCAATCCCTCCGTGGCGGGCGATTGATCCGATTTCCATGGCCGGAGCGATGCCGCCGCATTTCATCAATTTGATATTAAAAATGCCGAAGGGATGCGGTTCCTGAGCCAGTTTCATGGCATAAACCGGCGACTTCAGGGACTCGTCTGCTGCAAGGAGCCGACGCTGACCGGCGGGCAATTGAAGCAGTTCAGCTTCCATCCCGACGGGCATGGGCTGCTCTACCAATTCCACTCCGGTGCTGTTCGTTCCGGCGTAAAACGTCTTCAGGTCTTCCAGGGAATACCCCTGGTTGGCGTCTACGCGGATGGTGAAATGCGATCCGAAGCGCTCCCGGAGCTTTCGGACCCGCTCGACGTCTTCCTCCACATTCAAGCCCAGCTTGACTTTCAGGACGACAAAGCCTTGTTTTTTATAATCCGCCGCCGCTTCCAGCGTCTCGGCGAGGGGCATAATGCCGATGGTCACCGAAGTGGGCAGGGATTTTATTTTCTGGCCGTAGAACTCCACCACTGGTATGCCCAGAAATTGCCCGAAAGCGTCGTGAAGGGCAATGTCTAAAATGGCCTGGGTTCCCGGCAAATGGGGAAATTGCTCGTGGGCTTCAAAAACCATTTGCTGGAAGTGCCGGATATCTCCCCCTTCCAGTTGCCCAAAAAATGCCGTCTGGCAATTGACCAGGGTATCAGCCGGGGATTCGCCAACGACTTCCGGCGCCGGGTTGGCGGCGCCAATACCCACCATGCCGTTTTCCAATTCCACCTCCAGGAATATGTTCTCCACATCGGTGATGGTCCGCGTAGCGATGGAATAGGGTTTGCTAAGGGCCAGGTTTTTGGCGTAGGAGCGGATGGATTTGATTTTCATGTCATTAAACGGATGTTGCGGAGTTACTTGATGACTTCCAGCGATAAGGTTACCTTCCAAAGGTAGTCACAGGGGAACGAAATCTACAAAAATCCTTTAAATCCCTTCATGCGGAGAGGCAAATTCCCGGATTGCAAATCCCGGCTACTTTGCTTACT
This sequence comes from Haliscomenobacter sp., assembly GCA_016707205.1. Taxonomy (GTDB): domain Bacteria; phylum Bacteroidota; class Bacteroidia; order Chitinophagales; family Saprospiraceae; genus JADJPL01. Next base: position 28,721 of record JADJHZ010000006.1, read on the forward strand.
TTCGGGCGGATGGAAGATACTTATCGGACGATTGAATCAACGAGCACGGGGGATTTTCGCGATCGGGGAAGCAAATTCCTGGCTTACGCCTATCCCATCGGCTCCGAGACCGATTGCCCGCCTTTTCTGGAAGCCTTGCGCAAAGAGCATCCCAAAGCCCGGCATTATTGCTACGCGTACCGGATTGGCATGGGAGGACTTAACTTCCGGGCCAACGACGACGGGGAACCCAGTGGAACGGCAGGAAGGCCCATTCTGGGCCAAATCGATCGTTTTGGGCTGACCAACGTGTTCGTGGTCGTGGTGCGCTACTTCGGAGGCACGTTATTGGGCGCATCCGGACTCATCAACGCGTACCGTTCTGCTGCGGAAGCGGCGCTTAGCCCGGCGGTTAAAGTAGACAAACTTGTGGAGAAACATTTCCGCCTCGAATTTGGGTACGCCCTCATGAGCGACGTCATGCAGGCGGTCAAGAAACTGCATTTATCCATCGTCGAACAGCAATTCGGGGATAGCGGGGAAGTCGTGATCGGAATCCGGAAAAGCCAGGTGCAACCTACCCTCGTTCAGTTGATCGCCCAGATTGGAAACCTGCACCAAGAAGAAGCAGAGAAACTTCCCGAAATCGAGGGATTGAAAATCGTCGCCCTGGATTAGCGGTGGATAACCATTTTCCTGGCTACGCTGCGCAGCCCATCGGTCAGGGAATAGATATAAATCCCATTAGGCAATTGGCTGCCGTCATACGAGATCCGGTTTTGCCCCTGATAGATCTGGACCGTTTCCCGGTGCATCACTTTTCCCATAAAATCAAACACCCGAAAATCAAAGCGCCCGCGAATACCGGAATTCACCTCGATTTCGGTCAGGGTACTGAAGGGGTTTGGCACGTTGTGCATTTGAAGCTGGGTCGCTGCCAATTCGCCGGTACTCGACGGCTTGCAGGCCGGAGAACCTTCGGGCTGGATATACAGGTAATAATTGCCGGGAGCGAACAGCGTGGAATCTGGAAAGGTAACCGCAATGGGCACGAAGGACGTCACCAATCCCCGGATCTTCAAGTCATGACGCCCAACCTGGGAAGCATTGGTCGCCGAGCCAAATAAAATGATACATCCCGAAGTTCCTTTCGGGAAGACACAGGTTGGCGGGTTGCAAACGTAATCAAGTCCCTGAGGAAGATTAGCAACCGCGGTGTCTGGATTCAGAGAAACGCTGACAATGGGAAATTCCCCGATCCCGGGTATGGGAAAGACATCCGGCACCTTTAAGGTAAAGACAAACTCGAAGTAGGTATTCAGGCAAGCGGTATCCGATATTCCCCCCGTAGGAGTCCTGGAAGAATACGGCAAGGGAAAAACGCCATACAAGGTGTCGGCAATGGTCGTATCCGGCTTGCAGGTAGGCGTGCCGGTTTGTGCCGAGAGCCAAACTGCGGGAGCAAGCATAAAAAGAAAAAGCAAGCGGTTCATATTGCCAGATTTTGTGAGGGAAAGATACCCAAATTCAATCAAACCAGAAAAAGACCGAAAGAAATTATTGAACTTAGGGGCTGTTTACGATTTTGTCAAAACGAATTCAATATGAAGGGTAACATTCTTCTTGCCTGTTTGCTGATTGCCGGGATATGCTCCAGTACGCCCGGAGCAAGCCAAATGGCCACGGTCAAAGGAAAAGTCACCGACCTGCAATCCGGAGAACCCCTGCCCCTGGCCACGATCCAACTCGGAGCGATAGGAGCAGTATCTGAACTTAACGGCCAATTCCTCCTGCAACTGGAAGCAGGAACGTACCGCCTCACCGTAAGTTACGTCGGTTACCTGCCGTTTTCCGACACCCTCCAATTAGCTAACGGCCAAACTTGGGAAAAAAATATCCAACTTCTTCCCCAATCCACGATTCTGGAAACCGCCACCGTCACGGCCGGACGGTATCAAAAACCGGTAAGCGAAGTCACCGTCAGCCTGGAAGTTCTCAAACCAGCCCTGATTGAAAACAGCCACCGATACCAACTGGACGAAGCCCTCGAAAAAATACCCGGAGTAAGCATCATCGACGGGCAGGCAAATATTCGGGGCGGGTCGGGATTCTCCTACGGAGCCGGCAGCCGCGTGCTGCTCCTGGTAGACGATATTCCCATCCTGCAGGCCGATGCCGGATTTCCCAACTGGAACGATATCCCTATTGAACATACCGGCCAGATCGAAGTGATCAAAGGCGCCTCCTCGGCCCTCTACGGTTCTGCCGCGCTCAACGGGGTCGTCAACTTCCGGACGGCCTGGCCCACCACCGAACCCGAGACCAAAGGAGCTTTCTTCTCCGGAATGGCCCTGAGCCCCAAGGACTCCAGGAACCAGTGGTGGGACAGCCCTCCCCTTACGTTTGGAGGCAGCGTTTCCCACAAACAAAAATTCAACCGGCTCGATCTCGTAGCCGGCGTTTTTTACCTCAACGAGGAAAGCCACAACGAAAAAACCTTTTCCCGCTACGGCAGGCTGAATTTTAATACCCGCTACCGGCTCAACGACCGGCTAGCCTTTGGCGTCAATGGAAATCTCAACAAAGGCAACAACCAGGATTTCTTTTTCTGGAAATCGGAAGCCGAAGCCCTTTCTCCTTTTGCCAATACCCTGGCTGGCAGCGACATCCTGCGCTTTAACATAGACCCTTATCTGACCTACTTCGACGGCGGTGGCAACCGGCACAAAGTTCTGGGCCGGTATTACCGGATCGATAACCAAAACAGCGATCAGCGAGGCAATACGTCTGCCCAATATTACACCGAATACCAGTTTCAACGCCACTTCCAAGACGCCCGGTTATTTCTGACGGCCGGCGCCGTGGCGTCCGGAAGCCAGGTAGAAGCCGAGTTATACGGCGACACGACCTTTAATTCCCGCAACCAGGCGTTATATGCCAACCTGGACAAAAAGATCGGCAACCGGCTTACGCTGGCCCTGGGGGTCCGGCTGGAAGACAACCTGCTCAAAAACCCTGGGTTTTCCTACCCCAGAGGCGTGGTGCAACCCTCCCGGGAACGGGAATCCAAACCCGTGCTCCGGATCGGACTCAATTACGAGATCCTCCCCTTCACCCATTTTCGCGCTTCCTGGGGCCAGGGATACCGCTACCCGTCTATTGCGGAGAAGTTTATCTTTACCCAATTTGGAGGCATCTCCATTTCTCCCAGCCCCGCATTGAGGTCGGAAACCGGGTGGTCGGCGGAAACCGGACTTCGGCAAGGGTTAAAAGTAGGCGCTTTTGAGGGCTTTATAGATGTATCTGGATTCTGGATCCGCTACAAAGACATGATGGAGTTCAATTTCATCGATCTGCAAACGGGATTCCGATCGACCAATATCGGTGAAACGGAAGTCAAAGGGTTTGAAATGAGTACTGGCGGCCAAATGAAAACAGGAAAACTGACCCTCAACCTCGTTGGAGGGTACCTGTATATCGACCCGACGTACCAGGATTTCGATGCAACCCCCCTGGAACCGGGAGAAACACCTTCTATTGGCAAGCTCAATGCCATCAACTCGTCTTCGGATAAACCCGTTTTGAAATACCGCTCCCCCCATAGCATGAAAATGGATCTTGAGGCATTATTGCCGAAATGGAGCCTTGGAGCATCGGTTCAATTTGCCTCTTTCCAGGAAGCCGTAGACCGGACCCTCCTGTTCATCATTCCGGGCGCTATGTCCTTCCGAAATGCCCACGATAAGGGCTACCTGGTGCTTGATCTCAGAGGCTCCTTCCAGATCAGCCCACAAATAAAATGTTCCATGTTGTGGAACAACGCGCTGAACGAAGCCTACATCCTCCGTCCGGGTTTGATGGAAGCGCCGTCTTCGCTGGCACTCCGGCTCGACTGGAAATTATAAAGCACGTTGTCGTCAATCCGGGTAATCTACCAGGCAGGTCAGATCCTGGTACTCGCCGGCGCGAAGGCGTTCAAAGACGCCCGGCAGCTCCTCAAACGAAACCGTATGGTCGAACAACGCATCGTAGCCCTCCCAGGAAAGCAGCCGCATCACGGCTTCTTTCCTGCGCGCTTTGTTCCATCGGGGGAGTTTGAAGTGCGGAATAACCCCAACCTGGGTGCTCAGAATTTGTTTGCGCTGGCTATGAAACCCGGCGCCTAAATGCACATTCACCGGGTGTTCTCCGTACCAGCTCAACTCCATAATCCGGGCCTCCGGTCCGGCGAAGTCGATCGCCGTTTGCAGCCCCTGCCCCGTTGCGGTAGCATGAAACGTAACATCATACCCGCGCAGGGAGTGGTAGGTATCAAAAGCGCCAAAACCCAGGGCGGCGGCTTTGGCTTTGCGCAGCGGATTGATTTCCGCCACATCGATCTCCACACCAGGAAATTGCCGAAGCAGCATCGCCGTCAGCGCGCCAACCAAACCAAAGCCAACCACCAGCACCCGGTCGCCGGCGCTCACGCCGCTATCCCACACCGCGGTGAGGGCGGTTTCCAGATTGCTGGCCAGAGTGGCCCTTCTCGGCGGGATACCCTCCGGAATGACCGTGCAATCGTTGTGGTCCACCCGGCACCAATTTTGATGCGGGTGCATCACATGCACCCATTTCCCTACCCACTCCTCCGGACCTTCTACGACTTGAGCCACGAGGGAATATCCGTATTTAACCGGCAGGGCAAAATTCCCTTCCATATAGGGCACCCGCATGTCTTCCCAGAGCTCCAGGGGCACAGCGCCCCGAGCCACTAACAACTCCGTGCCCAAACTGACCAGAGAATATCTGGTCTTTAACATCAGATCCCCGCCCGTCCATTCCAGCCCTCCCGGCAGGATCTGGGAAGTCTGGCCGGAGGTATGCCAAAGTGCGATCGGATTCATAAAACGATACTTATTAACGCCCGTTAAAGATAATTGCGGTTTTGGATGCTCACGCAGGACTTTTGTAATTTACCTGGCCACAAAACATCATTTCGTCTTCCAGCATAAAATAGGTACTGGAAACAAAGGTCAACGCCTGCGGAATCCGGTGTACAGGTTCCAGTTGAATACCCACTTTCCCGGAACCGAGCAGGATCGGTGCAATATGCAACTGAATAACATCTAAAAGTTGTTCCTGCAGAAACCGGGAAAGGGTTACCGCTCCTCCTTCCACCCAAACAGAATGAATTCCTAAATGAAACAACCGGTCCAGAATGAACAGGCAATTGCGCTCCCCCCCGGGCAAAAGAACGGTTTGAACGGCAGGATGTGGCGCGGTCGGCGCATGCTCAGAGAAAACGAGGATCTTTTCCTCGCTGGCCAACTGCAAGCTCGACAAGTCTACGATCCGGGAGCCTACGACAATCCGAATTGGGTTGGACCCAGACGTTCTTCGCACCGTCAATTGAGGCTGGTCGGTTTCAAGCGTCCCTCTTCCAATAAGGATGCTGTCACACAACGCCCTCATCCGGTGGGCATGATCCAGATTGGAGGCATTTCCAATCCATTGAGAGTGGCCGGATTCCGTAGCAATACGGCCGTCGAGGGTCTGGGCCAAATGCCCGACGGCAATGGCCCTGCCCTTAACCTGAGCATGTTGGGCAAGAAAAATATAGGGCAGGTATAATTCCAAAAACCGCGTTTCCTGACCGGATAAAGCCCCTTTTTTCAACAAAAAGGCTTTTGCCATCCCTTCAAGAGCATATACAGCCGCTCCTTTGGGGGAAACCGGTGGGCAGGAGGAATCGCGGATCACCTCAATATCGGTGGAAGCATCGCCTCTTTCCTCCAGGGAGAAGGAAAGACGCCCATCCATACATAGAAATGCCCTCTCGAAAATACCCCGAAACCGGCTTGCTTCTTTTGCCCAGGCGAGGAGGACCGGCCAAAGACGTTTTTCATCGGTTATCAGAGACATACCCATCTATCGGTTTTGTTTAATTCGTCTAAAGTAAATAAGTATTCCTAATTTGCCGGTAAGGAAACCATTTTCGCCATGAAATCGACAAGTAGGTGGGATTCCAATGCGGTGCGGGATTATTATAACGCCAATACCCGGCGGTTTTTGCAATGGGGCAAAGACAGGGGCACTTTCAATATCCACGGCGCCCTGTGGCCTCCGGGAGTGGTTCGACTGGACAAGGCATTGGAATATGCCAATGAACTGGTGCGCAAAACGGCCGCAGGCATGACTCCTCCCGCCACTTCGCTGCTGGACCTGGGGTGCGGTGTCGGAAGCGGGCTCTTTTACCTTAGCCGCTACCTGAAATCGTTCCAAAAAGGGTATGGCATAAGCATTAGCCCGGTTCAGATCGAAATTGCCCTGCGCCGCGCCAAATCGGCTAAAGATACCCGGCTCCATTTTGCAGTGATCGACTTTTTGGAGGCGGGCCAATTCTTCAAACAGATCGATTTGGCGTACAGTATTGAAGCGTTTGCCCATGCGTCGGATCCGGGGAGGTTTTTTCAACAGGCAGCCTCCGCCCTTCGTCCCGGAGGAAAACTGGTCCTGATCGACGATACCCAGGTGGGTATGAATCTAAACCCAAAAGAGGAGCGGCTCCTTCAAACCTATCGCCACCATTGGCTGCTGCCCTCCCTGCTTCCCGAAAACAGCGTATTGGGGCTGGCAGAAGCTAACGGGTTGGTCCTGGAATCGCACCTGGACCTAACGCCCTGGCTTCGACTGCGCAGGCCGAGAGACCGGTTTGTTTCTGTTGCGGCATTTCTTTTCCGGTCTTTACTTGCCCGTTCCTGGTACGGCAAATCCCTGCTTGGAGGAGATGCAAAACAGAAATGCTATCTCAAAGGCATTACCCAATACCGCCTGTGGGTGTTCGCCAAAACGTCCGACGCATGAACTGGGCTACCCGTTCCGGCATTCTAAGATCGGAACTAATCTATTACTGGAAACCATTTCAACGCCGCCGGATGCGGGCGTTTTACCGGCAACTGGTTCGCCCGGGGGACCTATGCTTCGACCTGGGCGCTCATATTGGCAACCGAACCCGGACGTTTTTGGAACTCGGCGCCCGGGTGATCGCCGTTGAGCCCCAACCGGCTTGCGTTCAATACCTTTCGAACCGGTTCGGAGGCTATCCCGGATTCGCCCTTTGCCCCAAAGCCGTCGGATCAAAACCAGGCTTTGCGCCTCTGTTTGTCAATTCCGGGAACCCAACGATAAGCACTTTATCTTCCAAAGACTGGAGAAACGCAATGGCCGATGCGTCTTCCCGTCTGGAGGCTTGGGATGTTCATATTACTGCCGAAATCGTCACACTCGATCAACTCATCCAGGAATACGGAACGCCGGCTTTTTGCAAGATCGACGTAGAAGGGTATGAATTGGAGGTCTTACAGGGGTTATCACATCCGCTTCCTTCGTTTTCTTTCGAGTACCTTAGCCTGCAGCCCGAACGGATCCAGGCCTGCCTGGATGTCGTCGAACGCCTTGGAGCATACGAATTCAACTGGAGCGAGCAAGAAACGATGCGATGGCAGGAACCCCGGTGGATACCGGTCCGGGAGATCCGGAGAAAGCTGTCGGTCTTCCGGAAACCCATCCTTTCAGGGGATATTTATGCCCGGCTAGCTTCTTTTTCAAAATAACCATTTTATGAACGACCAGGCCCATACCAGCCGGAAGCTAAACGAATGGGTTCACTTCCAGGCATGCGGGGCGGTTGCGGCCGTCGGGCTGTACGTTTGGTTTAAATCGCTGACTCCCTTTTTGGTATGGAACCTTTTGGCATTCGGATGGCTAGCCTATTGGCTTCGCCGGGACTGGAAAACCTCCCTTTTTCCCGGGGGGCTGGCGAATGGGATTACCTGGGTACGGCTTTTTCTTTTCCTGAGCCTGATCCCGGGCAGGGCGGTAATGGAAGGCTGGCAACTAAGCCTGGTAGCCTGGATGGCTTTATCGCTTGATGGGTTAGACGGACTTGCCGCCCGCCGCTTAAAACAACAAAGCGATTACGGGGAATATTTCGACAAAGAAGCAGACGCTGTTTTTGTCCTGACCATGAGCCTGCTCCTGTATGACCTTGGGCAGGCCGGAAGCTGGGTTCTATGGTTTGGGCTGATCAGGTATGTCTATCTGGTTCCTGAACTCTGGTTAAAGCCCGTTTATCAGAAGGACCGGAAAACAACCTATGCGAAACGGATTGCCGGAATGGTCATGGCCAGCCTGGCCACCGCCCCTGCGCTACCGGCCCCGGTCAATTCCGTCCTGCTCCCGGCAGCGGGTTTGTTGCTGGCCTATTCGTTCGGCAGAAGCCTGGTTGAAGCTATTGCAGACCGAATCGGGCGCGCCAAAACCCAATAATAAGGCCCCTCCTGCCCTAGCCCGTTCTGCCGGATCGTTCCATCGCTTCCAGCACATAGGCGTTGAATTCTTCAGCTCCCAGGAGTTCTTCCAGGGTCAGGTGCATCCGGTAACGCCAGTAATGCTTGGGGTTGGCCGGGACGTTGATGCGTTCGTCGAAGGGATTTTCCCAGCGCAACTTGCCATCCATAGCCAATAAGTCCTGCAGCGGAAACACGGTCCACATATTTGGCCACTCCAGATGTTGCCTAATGATCGCCTGAGCCACAAAGGGGTCGCATTGGAGCGGCGGCTCGCCCAGCATCCCAAGTTCCTGATAGAAAAAGCGACGGATCTGATCCCGGTCCGATTCCTCCCACCACCCCGAATGGTAGACATGTCGTGGGTTGAGGAGCTTGTAACGGAGAGATAGGAATGTCCTGTTCTTGTAGAAACTCCGTCGATGGGTTTTTTGACATACGTTGAATTTCCAGGCTCAAAATACCCATTTCCCGCATCACACCAGGCACGCAGGCCGGCACCATACCAAGGTCCTCCCCGCAGATGAGCATCTCCGTAGCCTTCTTCAACGCGGGCAGTTTCTCCATCGCTTCCTTACGCCAGAAAGCCTCCTGGCGGCTGTAAAAATAGTCGTGGTGGAGGGCAGAAAGCCGGTCCTGGAGATCGTGCGGCAGTACCCGGAACGAGTGGGTGGACTGAAAATCGATCCGGGGATGAAATTTGGCGCCATCAGATTCAGGCTCCGGAAAGAAAAGGGCCTCTGCAAACAGGCGGTAGATGCGTTTTTCCAGGACTTTTCTATCCGCTACAGCGGGATCTTCAAAAAAGGCTTCCACCTTTCGCTGGCAATCAAACTCCGGTTTAAAGGCGTACTGTTGAAATGCCGTTTCCGATAAAAACGTTTGCTTAACCCAATCGGCATCCTCCTCAAACCATTCCTCTAAAAGCATCTGGGTAATGAAAGGCTGGCAAAACCGCTCTTCGTCAAAGGGAATGCCCCGGGATTGGAACTCTTCCAGCGTGACGGGGATAGCAGGACGAAAGCGGCCCATCAAGCCCTCGACCTGGCTAATCGGAATCTCCCATATCCGAAAAAAGCCAAGGATGTGGTCGATGCGGTAGGCGTCAAAGTACCTGGACAAGTAAGTCATCCGGTCGCGCCACCATTGATAGTTGTCTTTGGCCATCTCTTCCCACTTGTAGGTAGGAAAACCCCAGTTTTGGCCGTTCTCCGAAAATGGGTCCGGCGGCGCTCCCGCCTGCCCATCCATGTTGTACAACCTGGGAGCAACCCAGGCGTCTACGCTATGGCGGTAGATCCCGATCGGCAAGTCTCCCTTGAGAACAATGCCCTGTTCCCTGGCGTACTGAGTGGCTTGGCGAAGTTGCTGATCGAGGTAAAACTGCTGGAAATAGAAGAACGCTACCTCCGGATATGCAGGCGTATCCGGGCTGGCCAACCCAGCCAGCAGATCGGGATGGTAAACCGCGTGCTCCTTCCACTGCGTGAAATCGGCCGTTCGGAAGGTATCTCTCAAATAGCAAAAGACCGCATAAGGCTCCAGCCAATATTTGTTTTCTTCAAAAAACGTCTGGAACTCCGGACTTTTCAGGAATGTGGAAGCCTGGGCATCGTAAATTTTTCTGCCCCAGGATTTTTTCAGGTTGATTACTTCATCGTAATCCATTACCGGGGATTGGTTCAACCGTTTTCGGGCATCGGACAGGGCCTTCTTCCCGATGATTTTTTCCGCGCCGGGAATGGCGTCCAGCGCCAGGAACATAGGGTGCAGGGCAAAAACCGTTATCGCTGAATAGGGGTAAGAGTCGGTCCAGGTATAGTTGACGGTGGTGTCGTTCACCGGCAAAACCTGAACCAGGCGCAACCCGGTCTTTTTAGCCCAATCCGCCATCAGATGTAGGTCGCGGAACTCGCCAACGCCAAGGCTTTTTTCACTTCTAAGGGAAAAAACCGGAATGGCCACTCCAGTGCCTTTCCAGGGCGCCCAGGGGGATTGAAAGTATTCGTCGGAGAGAATAAAAAACTCCGGTTGGCCGTTAGCTTCCAGGTTAGACCAGCGGCGGTTGGGGCCTTGTTCGAAATCGATCCAGCGCTTGCCGGCCGGGTCGTACAGGCCGTATTTGTATTCAAAGGAATCTGCGGCAGGCAGATCGATCTCCAGCGTCCAGGTCGGGAAATCGGCATTTCCCAGGAGCAGCGGAGACGAAGTGTTCCATTCGCCCAGTTCGGGCAAACTTCCCGATAGGGCAAACTGCATTCCCGCTGGAATCCGGGCGGCGGCAAGCTGGAATCGGAAAGAAGTGCCTTCCCCTGACACGGAAGTCCTGGAAGGTTTAAGCGCCGTTTTCTGCTTAAAGATCACGTCCCGAAAGGCTGCCGTATAGAATGGATTCTCCGGATGGGTAGCGGACCTCCAGGTGTCTTTCATGCAAATCCGTTCCCGGCTTCTGGGGATACGCGCCATGCGCGGGTGGCCGCCTTCGGTCTGGATTTCTCCGCCTTCCTTAAGCAGAACATATTGATAGCGCAGAGATGCCGGGGCTTTCTTCAAAGGGATGGAGGCTTGCCATAATCCTTCCCCCATATAGTTCATCACCAGCGCGGCGGCGGGATCTCCTTTGCCTAGCTCCGGCAAAGGCCCTGAAATGGCTAGTTGTTGACCCCAATTGGTTTGATAGTGGATTTGAAACGTAATCGTCATCGGACCATAAATTTTTGCAGTCCAAATATACGCAAAAACGGAAGGGTCTGTCGCTAAACGCCGTGGGTAATCTGTCCAGGGAGATTTTTTAATTTTTTTTTAAGAACTGCTTGCGCATCCGGTTCAAGTTATTTTATATTTGCATCCACAAAAGCAAAAAACGCCTACGCGGATGTAGCTCAGTTGGTAGAGCGCAACCTTGCCAAGGTTGAGGTCGCGGGTTCGAGTCTCGTCATCCGCTCAAAAGCCTTCCACTTCGGAAGGCTTTTTTCGTTTAAGCGAATCCTTCCTGCCGCCGAAGTCCCTGCCGCCGCTTCAACTTAAGAACCAGGGCAAATCAAAAAACGAGCCTTTTGTTGCATGGCAGCGGAAAGCGCCCTGGCCCTGAATCTCGATGAAGACCCCCATTCAAATGCAATAGATTACATTGCTATCTCGCTTTCGCTCACTCTCTCAAATAGCTTTAAAAAAAGCTGAAAAAAACAACTACCTATTTACCAATAACTTGAGTAAAGTACCCGGCCAAGTGAAAAAACCGGGAATATTGTTTCCGCAAAAGGAATAAAATAAGCATTCTTTACCTAAATTTGTGTACTACTGCAGCTTCTGACAGTAGAACCTGTTTAATGTAACAGATTGCATGAATACGATAAAGAAAGACGTAACCATATACGATATTGCCCAGTTAATCGGCGTATCTCCAGCCACGGTAAGCAGAGCGTTGAACAACAAACCGTTCATCAGCGAAAAAACGAAGAACAAGATATTCAAAGCGGCAAAAGAATTAGGCTACCGGCAAAACAACTTTGCCAGCAATTTGCGGAAGCAAAAGTCGCATACCATAGGGATCATTATTCACGAGCTAAAAAGCAACTTCACCACGCTGGTGCTGGCAGGCATTGAAAAAGCGGCCACGCTGGCCGGGTATGACCTTATCATCGCCCACTCGTCGGAATCTGTTGAGAAAGAGATTGCCAACGCCAACAACCTCTTCCATAAGCGGGTAGACGGAGTCATCGCTTCCTTGTCCTTTGAAACGGAAAATCTCGACCATTTCGAACCCTATTACGACAAAAACATTCCCGTGATCTTCTTCGACCGGGTTGAAGAAGATTCCCCCACCACAAAAGTGATCATCGACAACTATAAAAGCGGCTATATCGCTACCAAGCACTTGATCGACCAGGGATGCCAACGGATCATCCTGATTGCCGGGAGCCAAAAACGAAATGTTTATTTTCAGCGGTACAGGGGCTATGCCGATGCCCTCAGAGACCATCAAATGGATATCGCAAAAGAACGGATCTTTATTAATGACCTCAGCGAACCGGCAGTCGAACAAGTCGTAGACCAAATAATGAAAATGAAGCCCTTACCCGACGCCGCATTCATCACCAATGATTTCACCGCAGCGGTGTTTATTAAAAAAATAAAAGAAAAAGGGCTTCGCATTCCCGAAGATATCGCCGTGGTCGGGTTCAACAACGACGCCATCAGCCGGATGGTTGAACCAGAACTCACGACCATCAACTATCCTGGATTTCAAGTGGGCGAAGTGGCTGCAACCCACCTCATTAACCATCTCCAGGGCAAAGCCAACCTGAAAGATATGTCCACGATTATTATCTATTCCGAACTGATCGTCCGGAAGTCTTCGGTCAAATCAAAAAAAGATCAATGACGCCCTCCTTTTTTGCCATCCTCAATAAAAACGAAATAATATGAGCAGTCTAACCTGGATCGTTCTATCCTCCGTCCTTTTATGGACTGGCGCCGAAACATTCCGTCCTCAGCCTGCTGCGTTCAATCCGGAACCGGGACTGAAAGCAGTTTTTACAGGGGATTTTCTGATCGGCGCCGCGCTCAATACAAGTCAGATCCTGGAGCAGGACTCCCTGGCAAAGGACCTGATTCCCGTACAGTTCAATTCGGTTACGGCAGAGAACATCATGAAATGCGAAATCATCCACCCCGGATGGTCGGATTATAACTTTACCCTGGCCGACAAACCGGCTGAGTATGCCGAGAAGCGCCAAATGCATTTTGTTGGCCATACCCTCATCTGGCACAGCCAATTGGCGCCCTTCATCCGGCAGATTAAATCGCCGGACTCTCTCGACTTGTTCATGAAAAACCACATTACCACCATTGCCTCGAGGTACAAAGGCAAGGTAGACGGCTGGGATGTGGTCAATGAAGCCCTGGAAGAAAACGGTTCCATGCGTAAAAGCATCTTTTTCAACTTGCTTGGCGAGTCGTATATCGAAAAAGCGTTCCAATATGCGCAGGCGGCGGCCCCCGGCACGGAGCTTTACTACAACGATTACAACATCGAACAACCCGCTAAAAGAGCCGGGGCTATTGCGCTGGTCAAAAGGCTAAAAGAAAAAGGAATCCGCATCGATGGCGTGGGCATACAAGGGCACTGGAGTATTCACTCCCTTAACCTGCAGCATATCGAGGAGAGCGTAAAAGAATTCTCGGCCCTCGGCGTGAAAGTCATGTTTACGGAACTGGATCTCACCGTGCTCCCCAACCCCTGGGACCTTCGGGGAGCGGATGTGAATCAGAATTTCGAGAGCAACCCGGCCATGAATCCTTATCCGCAGGGGTTGCCCGACTCGGTGAACGCCGTTTTGGCAGATAAATACAAAGCCCTTTTCGCTCTGTTCTTAAAGCACAAAGACCGTATTTCCCGGGTCACCTTCTGGGGAGTAAGCGACCGGAATTCCTGGCTGAACAACTGGCCGATCCGGAACCGGACCAACTACCCGCTGGTTTTCGACCGGAATTACCAACCCAAACCGGCTTATTATAGCATCCTTTCCCTTAAGAAATAACCAGCCATCGCCTAAAATCCTGAATATGAACCACTCAAGCCACAAATTATCGGTTGTAGAAAAAATCGGCTACAGCCTGGGAGATCTCGCCGCCAATTTGATCTTCCAAACGCTGGTCACCTTCCTGGCCTATTTCTACACGGATGTATACCAGATACCTGCCGCCGCCGCGAGCTTTATCATGACGTTCTTCGGCTTCGCCGGCGCCTTTGCCAACGTATTCGTTGGCATCCTTGCCGACCGGACCCATACCCGCTGGGGGAAATTCCGCCCCTGGATCCTTTGGTCTGCCGTGCCTTTCGGGGTGATTTCCCTCCTTGCCTTCAGCACCCCGGATTTGGGGATGAACGGGAAAATTGCCTATGCCTCCATTACGTATTTTCTGCTGGTGATTGTATACTCCGCCAATAACCTGCCCTACTCGGCGCTGAGCGGGGTTCTGACCGGCGATATGAAGGAACGGAACAGCTTGTCGTCGTACCGGTTTGTGGCCGTTATGGTGGCTCAGTTTATCATTCAGGTGCTCTTGTTGCCACTGGCGCTGTCTCTTGGCCATGGGGACAAGGCCGCTGGGTTTGAAAAGGTTATGCTGTTTTTTGCCATTATTGGTACCCTTTGCTTTTTCATCACCTTTTTGACCACGCGGGAACGCATTCAGCCTCCAAAAGAACAAAAGAGCCCGATCTGGACCGACCTCCGGGACCTTTCAAAGAACAAACCCTGGGTGGTTATGCTGGTCCTCACCATTTTGGTGTTCATTACGCTGGTGCTCAAGGGAAATATGTACATCTATTACTTTGTTAATTACCTCGACGAACCGGCTTTATCCAACTTTCTCGAAAAGATCGGCTTTAACGGCTTTATCGGTGGGTTGAATTCCTTTGTTACAGGTTTGGGGCTTGGCGAATTCCAGTGGCCCAAAGACGCCCCTACTTCAGCGAACAGTCTTTTCAATGCATCGGGGATCGTATTCATGATCCTGGGCATTTTTCTATCCAAACCCTTAGCAGACCTATATGGAAAGCGGAATATTTTTGGAATATTTTTAGCCTTATCTGCTGTTTGCCTGATTCTTTTCAACTTTTACTCGCCTACAGCCATCGCCGCGGTATTTATGACCCAAATGGCGCACGGGTTCCTGTATGGGGTTACGATCCCCATCCTGTGGGCAATGATTGCCGATGTAGCAGATTACAGCGAATGGAAAAATAACCGGCGGGCTACAGCGATCATTTTCTCCGCCATGGTATTTGGATTGAAAATCGGAATCAGTATTGGAGGCGGCCTTGCCGCGTATATCCTGAGCGCCAGCAACTATGTGGCCGGAGCCTCTGCTCAAACCGTTGAGACCGCCCAAAACATCAAGCTTTCGGTTAGCGTTTTCCCAGGGCTGGTTTTCCTGATCGGCGCTTCCGCCTTGTTCCTTTATGAAATCAATAAAAAAATGGAAGTTTCCATTGAGCAGGAACTTAAACGCAGAAGAGAAAAACCCATTGCTTAACTGAAAAAGATTGCAAGCCATGCCGGAAGATCCCATTCACCACATCGACTTTGACCAGCTCGGCCAGTACGCGCTGTCTGCCCCCCTGGTCGGCCATCTGTATACAGCCGACCCCTCTGCGCACGTTTTTGAAGGCCGGATCTATATCTATCCTTCCCACGATATTGAAGCGGGGATTCCCTTCGACGACTTGGGAAGCCACTTCGCCATGGAGGATTACCATATGTTTTCCATGGATGACCCATCAGGGCCGGTAACCGACCATGGCGTTGCGCTCCACATCAAAGATGTTCCCTGGGCTGAGAAACAAATGTGGGCGCCCGACGCGGCGCATAAAGACGGTAAATACTACCTGTTTTTTCCCGCCAAACGGCCGGATGGGATCTTTCAAATTGGCGTAGCAGTAAGCAACCGGCCCGAAGGACCGTTCACCCCACAGCCGGAGCCTATCCAAGGCAGCTATTCCATCGACCCGGCCGTCTTTCCAGACGACGATGGCCATTATTACATGTACTTCGGCGGCATTTGGGGCGGGCAGTTGCAGTCGTACCGAAACAACGCCTTTGCTCCCGAACATAAGGAACCCGGCGCCCAGGAACCGGCACTTGGCCCCAGAGTAGCTAAAATGACAGACGACCTCCTGGGATTGGCGGAAGAAGTCCGGGAAATTCAAATAACGGATGAAACCGGCGCTCCCCTCCTCGCTGGGGATAACGACAGGCGTTTTTTTGAAGCCTCCTGGATGCACAAGTACCAGGGGAAATACTACTTTTCCTACAGCACCGGCGACACCCATTTTCTCTGCTACGCCATTGGCGATAGCCCCTACGGCCCCTTTACCTATGCAGGCCGCATCCTCAACCCGGTGATCGGCTGGACCAGCCACCACTCCATCTGCGAATTCCAGGGCAAATGGTTTTTGTTTTACCACGATTCCAGCCTGTCCAAAGGAGTAACCCATTTAAGAAGTATCAAAGTCGCTGAAATCACCTACGACGAAGACGGCAAAATAGGCACGCTGGATCCCTATCCCGGGTTGGGGTTATAACCCCTCCTCCCCTTTCCAGGCCTGCCGGATGAAAAAAACCTGACAGAATTGCAGGCAATCCGTATCTTTGCCCCCTGGGGAAAAATGCCCCTTTGGGATTTTTTTTCTTTGCCTGAAAAAACCGAAACTTTTCTGTTGATGAGCCATTTGCCGCAAATAGTCCCCCACCGGAATCCGCACGAATACGACGGGCATGTCTATGAAAATCCATCTATTGCGACAGACGACCGCCAGAGCCGCAAATTCTATATCGAGAGTTACGGTTGCCAGATGAACTTCTCCGACAGCGAGATCGTAGCCTCCATATTATCGGAAATCCACTACCAACCTACCCGCGACCTGGACGAGGCCGATCTCATCCTGATCAACACCTGCTCCATTCGCGAAAAAGCGGAAGAAACGGTCCGCAAACGCCTCAGCGCGTTCCAGGCGGTGAAAAAGAAAAAGCCGGAATTATTGATCGGCGTGTTGGGCTGTATGGCCGAACGGTTGAAAACCCGGTTTCTGGAAGAAGAAAAACTGGTCGATCTGGTCGTCGGCCCGGACGCCTACCGCGATCTGCCCTCCTTGCTGGAGGTCGTAGAGGAAGGCGAAAAAGGCATCAACGTTTTTCTTTCCAAGGAAGAAACCTATGCCGATATCAGCCCGTTGCGCCTGGGGTCCAATGGCGTAACGGCGTTCATATCCATCATGCGGGGCTGCGACAATATGTGTTCGTTCTGCGTAGTCCCCTTCACACGTGGCCGGGAGCGCAGCCGGGACGCCTTCAGCATTGTCGCCGAAGCGGCCAGCCTCTATGAACAGGGGTTCCGGGAAGTTACCCTTCTCGGACAGAATGTAGATTCTTATAAATGGGAAAATCCGGAAACCGGAGAAGTGGTTTCTTTCGCCCGGTTGCTGGAAATGACCGCTCTGGTCCATCCTAAACTCCGGGTGCGGTTTTCTACTTCGCATCCGAAGGATATTACCGATGAGGTCCTGCACACCATAGCTACCTACCCCAACATTTGCAACTACATCCACCTGCCGGTGCAATCCGGGAACAGCCGCATCCTGGAAATGATGAACCGCACCTACGACCGGGACTGGTACATGGGCCGGATCGAAGCCATCCGGCGGATCATCCCGGAGTGCGCCGTTTCATCGGATATTATTACCGGATTTTGTTCCGAAACCGAAATGGAACACCAGGATACCCTGTCCATGATGGAATATGCGGATTACTGCATGTCCTACATGTTCGCCTATTCTGAACGCCCCGGAACGCTGGCCGCGCGCAAATTTCCGGATGATGTTCCGGAGGAAGTCAAGAAGCGCCGGCTCCAGGAGGTTATCCGGCTCCAAACGCACCTTTCTTTTCGGAACAACCAAAGGGATATCGGAAAAACCGCGGAAGTCTTGGTCGAAGGAGACTCCAAACGCTCGAATGCAGATTTTTGCGGAAGAAATTCCCAAAATAAAATGGTGGTCTTCCCGAAAAAGCCCGGGATTCAGCCCGGAGATTACGTGCAGGTAAAGATCCTGGACGCAACCAGCGCCACCTTGCTGGGGCGTATTGCCGGCCCATCAGAAATCGAATAAACCACCCCAAAGCAAAGGAAAACCGCACCACATGGAGGAGATTCAGTCCATCAAACAGCGTTTTGGAATCGTCGGCCAATCCGTCCAACTGGACAGGGCCCTGCGAACAGCGCTCCGGGTTGCCTCCACCGATTTGAGCGTGCTGATCATGGGAGAAAGCGGTGTGGGGAAAGAGATTTTCTCCAAAATCATCCATTCCAGCAGCCCCAGGAAACATGCCAAGTCCATTGCCATCAACTGCGGCGCTATCCCGGAGGGCACGATCAATTCCGAATTGTTCGGGCATGAAAAAGGCGCATTTACCGGCGCTGCAGGCGAACGAAAGGGGTACTTCGAAACCTATAACGGAGGCACGATTTTCCTGGACGAAATCGGAGAAATGCCCACGGACACGCAGGCTTACCTTCTGCGGGTGCTCGAAACCGGGGAATTCATCCGCGTAGGTTCAAGCCAGGTCCTCAAAACGAACGTCCGGATCATCGCCGCCACCAACGTCGATTTGGAAGAGCTGATCAAAAAAAACAAATTCCGGGAGGATCTGTACTACCGCTTGAATACCATCTCGATCAAAGTGCCTGCCTTGCGGGAACGCAAGGAGGACATCTATATGCTGTTTCGAAAATTCTCCATCGATTTCGCCGAACGGTATCATTTTGCACCGATCCAGTTGGACCCGGAAGCCCGCATAATCCTGGAGGCGTACCACTGGCCAGGAAATGTCCGGGAACTGAAAAATATCGCCGAAAAGGTGTCCATCCTTTCCGAAGACCGGAAATTGACAGCAGAAAAGTTGGCGGAGTTCCTTCCTAATTTCAGAGAGCGCACGATGTCTTTACTTCCTCAGCCCCATCTCGAGCCGGCGGGTTTGCAGGAACGAGAAATTCTTTACAAACTGCTCTTCGACATGAAGGGCGACCTTAACGATTTAAAAAAGCTGGTGCTCGGCCTGATTCGCAGCAATGACCTGCGGATGCCCGACTCCCGCTCCCTGAAAACCCTGGAACCCGCCTTGCCGGTTGTCGAAGGCCTTTTGCCCTCTATTCCAGAAACTTCAAACCGCCTTTCCGAGTCCGGGGAGGAAGAGGACTCTGCCGGAGAACTCCTTCATCACCAGCATATACAACTCAAACCCGTGATCCTACCCGTTCAACACGACCAGTCCGGATTGGTGAAAATGAGCAAAGCCGAGGTCGTCGACGACAACCTTCGCCTGGAGGATCACGAAAAACAACTGATTCAGCGCGCTTTGCGAAAATTCAACGGCAGGCGGAAAGAAGCAGCTCAAGAGTTGGGGATATCCGAACGCACCCTTTACCGCAAGATCCGCCAATACAATCTTTAATCGCCACTTATTAATCGCTGAACGCCAGCCCATGCGACGTACTGCTTTCTTTTTCCGTCTTCTTTTGTTGCTCCTTCCGGCTATGTTTTTCCAGGGATGTTACTCTTTCCGGGGAGTCAGCCTGGACCCCTTGATCCAATCGTATTATATTACCCCTTTTGTCAATAACGCCGAAAACGCCCTCCCCTCCCTGGCCCAAACCCTGGAAGATGCCCTGCGGGAAAAGATCCGTACCGAATCCAGACTGGTGTACAACGACTCCGAACCAGACATCGAATTCCGGGGAACCCTGGTCGATTTCCGCATCACCGCCGAAGCGCCGCGTACCGGGGAGGTGACCGCCATTAACCGCCTTACGATCACGCTGGCGATCGAATACTTCAATAACCAGACCGACAAACAGGTTTGGAAACGGAATTTCTCCTTCTTCTACGATTTCCCTTCCGACCGGGATTTTTCTTCCATCGAATCCGACGCGCTGCGCACCATCAGCAACCAATTAATGGAAGATATCTTCAATGCGGCCTTTTCCGATTGGTAAGGGTCAGAAGCCTTTGTCGCGGAATGCGACAAAAAAATCCAGACTTTGGGGGTTGCGCATGGAATCCGGATTCGCAGCCTGGCTGATGCCGATGCCCATCAGGATTTTTTTCACCGGGGTTTCCATTTTCTTCCCGCTGATCGTATAGGGAATATCCGGCGCCGCAAGGATGGCATCCGGAACGTGCCGGGGGGAAAAATCCGACCGGAGTTGCTGGCGAATCGCCGCTTTCAGATGTTCGTCCAATACGGCGCCTTCGACGAGGACGACAAAAAGAGGCATGAGCTCTTTTCCTCCGGGCAGCTCCAGGTGCACCACCAGGCTATCCCGAATCTCCGGGATCTTATCGACAGACCGGTAAATTTCGGCGGTGCCGATCCGTACACCCTGCCGGTTGAGGGTAGCGTCGGACCGCCCGTAAATGACCAGGGAGTCCCGTTCGGTGATTTCCACCCAATCGCCGTGCCTCCAAAGCCCCGGATACATTTCAAAATAGCTTTCGCGGTAGCGCTGGTTTTCGGGGTCATTCCAGAAAAAAATCGGCATGGAGGGCATCGGTTTGGTAATAACCATCTCCCCTACCTGTCCCAGAACGGGGTGGCCAAAGTCGTCAAAAGCATACAAGGCACAGCCCAGAGCCCGGCATTGAATCTCCCCCTGGTAAACCGGTTCCCAAGGGCATCCGCCCACGAACGCCGTGCATACATCAGTGCCCCCGCTCATGGAGCACAGCCAAACGTCTGGCTTCACCTTTTCTTTGACGTAAGCGAATGCCTCCGGAGGCAAGGGAGATCCGGTCGATCCGATCGACCGAAGCGAAGAAAGCGCATGACTCTTCCCCGGCGTAACCCCATCCTTCATACACGCTCCCAGATACGGAGCGCTGGCGCCAAAATGGCTGATCCCAGCCCTGGAGGCCAGATCCCAAAGTACGTCCAGGGTGGGATACCCCGGACTCCCGTCGTAAAGAACAATGACAGCCCCCAAAAGCAAGGCTGCCTGAACAAAGTTCCACATCATCCACCCCGTAGTCGTATACCAGAAAAACCGTTCCCCCGGATGCACATCGTTGTGAAAAGCCAGATATTTGTAATGCTCCAGCAAGACGCCGCCATGCCCGTGGGTAATAGCCTTGGGCAACCCGGTGGTTCCGGAAGAATACAAAACCCATATGGGATGATCGAATGGAAGCGGCATAAAGGAGAGCACGGCATTTTTTTCCTCCAAAACCTCCTCCCAGTATACGTGCGGACAGGCCAGGGAATGATGCGTTCCTTCTTCCAGATACGGGATTAAAATCACCTGCTCCAGGCCTGGTAGCCCGCCGGCCAGACGGTCCACCTCTTCCAACCTGGAAAATCGCTTTCCTCCATAAACGTACCCATCCACGGCAATCAATACCTTGGGCTTGATCTGCCGGAAGCGGTCCAGGACGCTATTCACCCCAAAATCCGGAGAGCAACTCGACCAGACTGCCCCGATGGAACAACAGGCAAGAAAAGCCGCCGTCGCTTCGGGAATATTTGGAAGGTAGGCCGCCACCCGATCTCCGGCCTGGATTCCCTGCCGTTTAAACCAGGAAGCCAAGGTGGCTACTTGAATTTTAAGTTCGGCCCAGGAGACCGCCCTTCCCTCCGGAAACCGTTCGGATTGAAACAAAATGGCCGGGCGGTCATCCGAAGCGGCGCGAAAAACATGTTCCGCGTAGTTCAATGTACTGCCGGGAAACCATTTGGCTCCGGGCATCGAGGCATCTTCCAGGACACGCCGGTAAGGCGTATGACTTTGAATTCCGAAATACTGCCAGATGCTTTCCCAAAAGGGTTCAGGATGATTTACCGACCACTCCCATAGCTGCCGGTATTGCTGGAATTCCAATCCTTTTTCCCTTTGAAGCCATAGGCTATAGTGGGTGAGATTGGATTCCCTGATAAAAGGCTCCGAAGGAGACCAAACCAGCGGAGGAAGCGAACGGGTTCCCATAAGCGCTTATTTCTTCTTCGGGAAAGATACAGATTCTGTCCTAATGATGGAATAGGCTCAAAAAGCGGACCTCGTATGGAAATCCTCCCTGGCGCAGAAAAAATGGCCAAAGACTTCCGTTCGGGTAATTCTTTTCGAACCCCGCGATTTCGTATTATTGCTTCACAAAGCCGTTTGTCCATGATCCTGTCCCAAAAGATCGCCGGTATTCTTGCCGTCTTGGTCCTCACTGGCGCCCTGATCGCCTTGCGTTTCCCAGACTTCCTCGCCTCTAAAAAAGGAATGGTAGTCGAGCCCTATGGCGATGGGTTCAAAGCCTATATGTCGCCCATTTACCACGCGGGCTACGACAGCACCTTTTCCCACTTTGGGGGCATGCATTATCCTTACGGCGATCATCTGGTTATGTCTGATCCTCAGCCTATTCTGGCCAATAGCTTAAAGCTTTTCTTTGAACCAGGGGATCAACTGGTTCGGATAGGGATCACATGGACGCACTACCTGATGCTGCTCTCCATTATGGGCAGCGCTTTATTCCTTTTTCTTTTATTGCGAGAGCTGGAGCTTCCCATAGGGTATTCGGTATGGATTGCTGCAGGGTTGAGTTTTATGGCGCCGATGGTGGCCCGGATGGCCTATCATTTTGGACTAGCCCAGCCTGCAGCCGTTCCGGTCGTCTTATATTTGCTGTTGCGCTTCCACCAAAACCGGCGATGGTTAACGAGCGTTGCAACTGGTTTTTCCGTGCTGTTGTTTTCACTTTTCCATCTCCACTATTTTGGGCTTTTGGCGTTAACCATCTCGTTATTTTTTCTTTTGGAATTCCTCCGGGAAATTTCCTGGAGGAACCTGGCTTTGCTTGCAGGTCATTATGGGGTTCAGGTAGGGGCGCCGCTGCTGCTCCTCTTTACCTGGCTATATGGGGGCCAGCCGGTGGACGACCGGTCCTCCCAGCCTTGGGGGTTTCTTAATTACCGGGCGAAGCTGGATGGGGTTTTTGCCTCTATGGACCAGCCGCATTTCCGGTTTGCCGATCACTGGCTTACGCCGTTTCGGTCTTTGGACGGGGAGGCGACGAACTATATCGGATTGGTTGCAGCGGGCGGCTTCTTTTTATTGCTTTGGCGGATTATCCGAACGCGGGGAACAACCCCCTTGCTTCCGGATACCGTCCCCTACCGCGTATTTCTCACCCATCTTTTTTGGGCGGGAACCATTTTGCTGATTTTTTCGCTTGGGTTTCCTTTTGTTATTCCCGGAATGGAACGGTTGCTGAAATACCTGGGGCCGTTGCAGCAATTTCGCGCTTTGGGCCGTTTTTCCTGGTTGTTTTTCTACACCTCCAATATCGTGGCCTTTGCGTGGGCATGGCATACCTGGAATAAAAAGAAATGGGGTATGCCTGTTCTTGCCCTTGTTTTGGGTCTTGAAGCCTTCTTTTTCATCCAGCACAGGGATTTGAGGCTCGACCTCGTTCCCGGCCTGAAGGAGGACATGCCGCTCACCCAGAAAGCGTTTCTGAATCCGGCCGATTATCAGGCCAGCCTGACCATCCCTTTTTTCCATCTGGGCAGCGAAAACTTCTGGTGGGAGCCGGAAGGATTCATCCAACAGGAGGCCATGGTGCTGGCTATGCGAACGGGAATTCCGATGATGAACGCCATGATGTCGCGCACCTCTCTACGTCAGACGTACAACCTGTTGCAACTGGTTTCCGAGCCGTACCGAAGGCCGGCCGTGCTGGAGGATCTGCCGTCGCAAAAACCGCTTTTATTGCTTCGGGATGAAGAGCGGTTTGTTGGGCAGGCGCCCCGTTGGGAACATTTTGCTGATACGTCTTCGGGCATGGAATGGGTGTATGCCAAAGAACGGCTCAAAGTGTTCGCCCTTCCCCTTTCTTTTTTTGAAAAAAGCCTGGAACGGCGCAGAAAAAGCGTACTGGACGAAATGAATGCTGGTCATTTAGCCGAACAGAACGGGTACCTGGTTTCCGACAGCCTGGCGCCATTTGTCCGGGTCGGCTGGGATGAAACGGGAAGCGAAAACGGCTACCATGGGAAAGGCGGGTTTACCGGGATTATGAAAAACGCCAATACGGTCTTCGAAGGCCCATTAGCTAGCGCTACCGATGGCCAACCCATGGTCTTTTCCATCTGGATGTTCCTCCGGGAAGACTTAAGGCCAAGGACCGATCTGATACTTGAGGAGTTGGACCCCGGCAATAGGGGATCCATTCAACGGATGGCCGTCCAGGTCCATACCTGGGCCACCGTTTTCGATCCCAATGGATGGGCCCTCATTGAAATCCCGTTCACGCAAACCAAAGCAAATTCCATTATCCGGGCGACCTTCCAAAACAAATCGATGGGCAATGCTCCCCTCTTTCTGGATGAACTGCTGATACGCCCCGAGCGCACGCATGTTTATCGCCGGCAAAACGGATTTTTCTGGAAAGACAACCGGTTTTATCCGGAACCATAAACGGATCACTTGACAGGCATAACCGGACGGCTTTATTCCCGTATACTCCGGAAATAAAGGAAATCATGTTTTTCTCCGAAAGGGGATTTATACCATCTCAAAAAAAGAAAAATCGCCATGGATGGACTAACGGAGTATACCATCAAAAAAGGCAACCATTTCTGCTGGCCCAGAGTCCTCAAGGCGAGAAACCGCGTGAATGCCGTTTTTTGGAAAGTTGTGTTTGACAAAAACAGCAACTACAACCTGGGGAACAACGATCAGGAAGATTGGAACAAGGTACTTGGTCTCTATTTCAACTTCTTCAACCCCCGGGATAATACCGTCATGGTCGGATGGCGATACCGGCCCGACCGGGACCTTATCGAGCTGAATGCCTATTATCATCTAAACAAGCAGACCTACTACACCGAAAGCCTGATGCATATTCGGCGAGAAGAAGCCGTATATATTGCTATCCGGATAGACTGGAGCGCCCGCAAGTACCTCGTCGTGATGGAATCGCCCAAGTCGGGCGCCAAAGCGCGCCATGAAATGCCCTTTGCGCATCCCGAAAAGCGTTTTTGGGAGATCAATTTCTACTTTGGCGGCAACCGGCCCAGCCCACAGGAGATCAGCATCCGGAAAGGGAATATCGGAGAGCGGGATTGGCCTAAAACGACGAAGACGTAGCGGGGTACGCTACGCCTTCCTGGGTTAGGGTGAAAGACCGGACTCGAACCGGCGGCCTCCAGAGCCACAATCTGGCGCTCTAACCTACTGAGCTACAATCACCATATAGCCTTCTTTAAAAGGCGACTGCAAATATACGATCATTGCCGGTTTTATGCCAACATGCACACCTATTTTTTTAACAACGTACCCCGGCAGAAAAGTTCCCGAAATTACTTGCGGGAGTTCTTTTTCTTCCTGCGGTTGTTGTTTTTCTCCCACTCGTATTTTTCACGCTTCCATAGGACGTACCGAAGGCTGATGCCCGTCTGGCTGTAAAAGGTTTTTTCACCTCCGCTAATGTTGATGGCGGGTTTGAAATCCCAGCTCAAATTGACTTTGCTGATGGTGATCTCTACCCCTGCCATGACGTCGATGCCGAAGGGATCCTTTAATTTTTCCGTACCAACCGCCTCGCTGGTCCAACCTTTGTGCACCCCGCCGCCGACATACAGGTTGAGATTTCGCACCACCAATGGCTGATGTACAACGCCCATGAGAGTCACGGCGGTTTCATCGCGCTGCAGGCTTGATTGGACGATCAATTCTCCGGTAATATTCTCGTAAACGCGTTGCCGTACGGTCAGGCCCCAGTCGGTGCCCAGGCGAATCCCGGCGGCAGTGTTGTAAGATTGAGCAAAAGTTTGGACGCTCAACCCGGCAAATCCGATAAATAGCAACAAGTATTTCATGTTCAGCGAACGCCCACCTTCTCCGGCGTAGTGCCGGAGGCGAACATATTGAGAAAATTTTAACATTTGAATCCAGGTCAATCGAAATCAAAGAAAGAATCGTATTGGTTGCGGTGTCCTGCTTCCCGAACCGGCGTCTTTATGGGCGCGTCCAGATCGAGGACATTTTCGTCGTCATTTGCCTGAAGCAACAAGGAGGACTTCTCCGCTCCGAGCAGGAGGGATTCGCCCTTTCTTTCCCATTCTTCCAGCATTTTGACTCCTTCTTCCTCGAAAATGCCGTTTTGGAGGTCGATCGATTCCATAAACTTGGAGGAAACGTGCATGAAATTCTCCATTTCACCCACTTTGCTGGCGACATCTTCGGTGATCGCTTCCATAGCTGCGTCGAACATGGCCCGTTTATCCGGGTCTCCACTCATGACGCTCATCGCCGAGCGCATGGCGCTATGGCTTGCATGGATGGCTTTGCGCTCCTGTTCCTTCACCATGACCTGATCCTGAATATCCTCCATGAGGACCTGGGAGTTTTCGTACATCTTCGTCAACACGCGGTAAAGCACCTCCATTTTCCGGTACAGGTCTTCCAGGCGCATATTGGACTCCTGCAAACGCCCGGCTTTGCGTGATTTGAGGATCATCACGCTCTGTTTGTTGCTCGCTTTGGCTTCGCTGGCCAGGTTGAGATTGCTTTGGATTTCTTTTTTGTTGTTGTAGATGATCTCTTTCAGTTTATGCATCTGTCCCCGCAGCCTGCCGATCTGTTTGTTCATTTCCCGGAGGTTTTTCTGCAGGTTCTCCACATACCCTTTCAGGATGGCGATGGGATCTACCTTGACGAACAAGCTGGTGATGGACCGCATCAGGCTTTTGTGTCCGGCGATGATTGCTACGAGAAAAATAGCGCCGGTGACCCCTTCCGGGCGCTGCCAAAACGATTTTTTGGATGATTCAGTAGTCATAAAAGTGCTTATTGGAGATAGGTATTGATTTTTTCCAGATCGGCCTGGATTTGATGCAGCAGTAGATGTTTGGCGGCGGCAAAATCTGCCTGAGTACCCTGAATAGTTTGTGCCGCTTGTTCTTTCTGCATCTGAATCTGGCCGATTTTGGCTTGAAGTTGAACGATTTGGTCCTGCAGGATCTGGATTTGTTTGTTTTTTTCTTCCAGTTCCTTAGAGGAAGCAGCAATTCCCTGGGTTTTCGCCTCCACTTGAGAGGCGGTTTGCTTTCCTACCGCTTCCTGAAACTTAACGGTTTCGTGCTCCAAAACGTTTAAATAATGGTTAGCAGAATCGGCAATCTGTTTTTTCGAGACCCCAAGGGTTTTGGCAACCGCAAAGGCCGATTGATACCGCGTGGGTTCATCCATGGACATGTCCTGCAGCGATTGCAGGGATTTTCGGAATTCCAGATAATCGAACCCCTCCTGATTGTTCTTTTGGAACGCCTCCAGAAGAATATCCAGGAACTTGGAAGGCGGCCCGGATGCGGGAACAGGGCGTTCTGGCGCCGGTTCCACTTCCCCCCGGGGCTTGCCAATAAGAGGCGCTGGGCGCTGGGCAACCTCTTCTTCGACGACAAACAGACGTTTCAGGCTTTTCAGGACATCCTTCATTTGCTTCCCAATTTGGGACGCAAATTAACAAAAAGGCCGCATACATGTTGGCTCTATCCATCTTCCTTTTCGATGACCCCTGGAAATACTCCCCTGGAATTGGTATATTTTGCGGATATAGGGGTTATTTTGTGCCCTGCCAAATAAACCATGTATGAATCCAGAAATTCGAGTCGCTTCAGAAATCGGACGTTTACGGCAGGTAATTGTTCATCGCCCGGATGAAGGTATCGCGCGGATCTCGCCCAAACAGTCGGAAGAACTGCTCTTCGACGACATCGTTCACGTGCCCCAAATGCAGCAGGAGCACGATGTATTCACCCGTATCCTGGGCGCTTTTCTCGGGCCGGAGAACGTACTCGACACCTCCCGGCTGCTGTTCGAATCGCTGGAGGCCGATCCGGTGGTCAAACTCGATATGATCCGCCGGATATGTGAATACGAAGAGTTGCCCCAATCCGCCCGAGGCTTGCTGGAGCGAATTTCAAACGAAGAGCTCGCCAATGTATTGATTACCGGGCATTATCCTCAGGAAGATTACGTCCTCTTTGATCCCATTCCCAACTTTATTTTCACCCGCGATATTGCCGTAACCGTCAATAACCACATCATCATCACCAAAGCGGCGAAGGAAGCCAGGTACCGGGAGAATTTCCTGACGCGGTTTATTCTTTACGCGCATCCGGTATTTCATACTTTGGCAGAAGAAAACCGGTTGATCAACCTCAACGACATTGATCTCTTCCCCCCCTCCAGGCGCGGGGAATATGTATCCATTGAAGGAGGAGACATGATGATCCTCCATCCGGACTACCTGCTCATCGGTTGCAGTGAACGATCATCCAGTCATGGGATTCAATCGCTTAAGGAAGTGCTTTTTGCCCGGAATGTCATTGAAAACGTCGTGCAGGTTAACATTCCCTACGAGCGGTCGTTTATGCATATCGACACCGTTTTTACCCAGATCAACCACAGCCACATGGTGGTTTATAAACCGTTGGTGGTCGACGGGATAAGTTCAACGGTAAACGTGTATCGAAAAAACGGGTCCACCGACCACTACCCTTCCGTAAAGGCCTTCCTCTTGTCGGAAATCAATCCGAACATGGAATTCATTTACAGCGGCAACGGGATTTCGCCTTATCAGGAGCGGGAGCAATGGACCGACGGATGCAACCTGCTGACGATCAAGCCAGGGGTGGCTCTTGCCTACGACCGCAACCCCAAAACAGAGGATGCGTTTTACGCTGCCGGCTACGAAATATTGCATGCCCTGGATCTGCTCTCCGCACTGGAACGCGGAAAATTGCGGGTGGATCAGATCGAAAACACCATCATCACGCTGCCGTCCAGCGAGTTATCGAGAGCCCGGGGAGGTTCCCATTGCATGAGCTGTCCCATTCAGCGCGACGATCTGCCACCTGCGCCAAATCAACTCGCTGGTAAAGATCATTAAGTCACGGTAAGAACGATTGGCTATGTACACACATGAATATCCCAAGCGGGTCCGGTATGGAGAAACCGATCAGATGGGTTACCTATACTACGGCAATTACGCACAGTATTACGAGATAGGCCGGGTGGAAATGCTGCGGTCCCTTGGTCTTACCTATAAGGAAATGGAGGAAGAACACGGGATTCTGATGCCCGTGGTGCACCTGGAAATGCGATTTGTGCGGCCCGCAAAGTACGACGAGCAACTGACCATCCGAACCGAGTTGCGCAAGCTTCCCGACCAGTACATCGTTTTTCACGTAGAACTGTTCAACGAACAGGGTAAACGAGTGAACGGAGGGCGTGTCCGCTTGTGTTTTGTAGACGAAAAGTCCCAAAAGACGATCCAAGCCCCGGAATTTTTATTGGAAAAACTTAGACCATTTTTTAAAACGTGAAACGACTATTCCAGCTTTGGCAAACGTGGGAGACGCGCTTTTACGAAAGCAAACCTGCCCAGATGGTCCTTTGGTGGGCCAAGACGCATTCCTTTCCGGGATTTTTCAAGATTCCGGTGTACGATGTCGCCGTTGGCCTTCAAAAAGAACTGCAAAAGTACGACCTCTTTATCCGGGCCAACGCGGTGGCCTACAGCTTTTTCCTTGCGTTGTTCCCTTCCCTCATCGCTTTGTTCACCCTAATTCCAATTCTAAAAAAAACCATCTTGTATTACCTACCCGAGGGAGCGCAATTCGATATGCACCTGCAGGCGGAGTTGCAGCGGCTGATGCCGGGCGTCGCCGGGCAGCGCCTGTTTGACTTCATTGAAGACATCACCAACAACCCCAGGGTTGCCCTGCTTTCCTTTGGCTTTCTAATGGCCATTTATTTTGCATCCAATGGAATGCTGGCCCTGATGCAGGGTTTTGACAAATCTTATCCGCTGACGTTCGTCAAACGGTCGCCCTATGCCAAACGCGGAATAGCGATTCTGCTCACCTTTATTTTGGGCCTGCTGCTGATCGCATCCGTTGTTCTGATCATTCTGGGCGACTTCCTGATTGGTTTCTTTTCCGATCTCGTGGGTTTAGATGTACTTAGCGCCCTCTTGCTTAGCGGGTTGCGCTGGGTCATTATTTTCGCTTTATTTTATTTTTCGATCGGCATCATTTACCGGATGGGAGTGGCCACGCGAAAAAAATTCAAGCTCTTTACCCCGGGAGCCACCGTAGCCACCGTACTCGGCATTATCTCTTCCCTGGTTTTTTCCGCATACGTCAATAATTTCAACACCTACAACGAACTATACGGCTCCATTGGGACCATCATCATTCTGATGCTTTGGATCCAGATCAACGCTTTTTCCTTACTGGTTGGCTTTGAACTGAATGCCAGCATTGCGGTAAGCCGGGATGAAAGACAGCATATTTTTGAATCGGCCTCAAAAACATAGGTATATCTTGGGGGATATTCTGAAATTACTTGACATGAAAAAATTAACTGCCGTTTTCTGCTTGTGCCTGCTGGCTGGAACGCTGTCCACTCCTGCCAGCGCCCAGAAATACAGCAACGAGTTTCTATCCATAGGCGTAGGCGCCCGGGCCCAGGCCTTGGGCAATGCCGTCATCGCTTCGGTAGCCGACGTCAGCGCCGGCGTTTGGAACCCCGCCGGTTTGGCCGGCGCCAACGCCCGGCCGGGCTTCAACTGGGAGCGATGCATGCCGAATGGTTTGCCGGCGTGGGGAAGTTTGACTATTTGGGAGCCTCGTTCCCACTGACGCGAAAGGACAGCAGGCTGGCCGTCTCCCTGATCCGGTTCGGAATAGACGAAATCCCCAATACCCTTTCCCTTTACGAAAGTGACGGCACCATTAACTTTGACAATATCCGCGAGTTTTCCGCAGCAGATTATGCGCTGTTCTTGAGCTATGCCCGGCGCCTGACCAAAGCAAAAGGAGAATGGCTCCTCGGAGGAAACCTGAAGGTCGTTTACCGGAGAATAGGCCCATTTGCCAACTCCTGGGGCTTTGGTCTCGATTTGGGCGCCCAATATCATCGGGAACGATGGCGGTTTGGAGTCCTTGCCAAAGACGTAACCACGACGTTCAACGCCTGGAGCTTCCAATTTACGGAGGAGGAAAAACAAACCCTGGAGCTCACCAACAACGACATCCCGATCAACAGCATCGAGATCACCAAACCCATGCTCGTTCTGGGAATTGCCCGAAGTTTCCGGCTGAGTAAAGACATCGGGCTCCTCCCCGAACTAAATGCCCAAATTACCGCGGATGGTAAGCGCAATACCCTGTTGTCCGCTGACCCTTTCAGCCTTGATCTCGGCTTCGGGATGGAAGCCGACTTCCGGCAAACCGTTTTTCTCCGGGTAGGAATCAACCAATTCCAAAACGAAACCGATTTTGACGGCAAACAGGTGCTCTCCCCCAGACCTGGCCTTGGAACAGGCCTGAAACTGGGCGGACTTCAAGTCGATTACGCCTTTACCGACCTCGCTTCAGACAATAACACCTATTCTCATATCGTATCCTTGCTACTCCATCTGAAACCAAAAACTTCCGCAGGCAAATAAAAAAAGGGGAGAGAAATGGATAGTTTTAAAAGAAAAACGTATATTTGAATTGTGCCTTTAACGTAAGGCGCTTTACCACACAGGCATCTTCAAATGTGTTTTGACTCTACATTTTAACTAAATTAGGGTTCGATTCGGCGTATCTAGGGCGGGCCTCAGCCTGAGAAAGGTTCCGGGAGCAATCTTCGGACAAGGGGATTACCGAACTATGCTGACGTCCCTAAGATATTCTTTTTCGAGGGTCTCAAAACTCTCCAACGGATGCTTGTGTGGTTCTTTTTTCAAAAAAAGGGGATGGCTTCCGCCATCCCCTTTTTTTGTTGGGGCTTTACCCTCTCGATGTAGAATAATTTAAGCCCTTGAAGATGGAAAATCGCATAAAAATGTGTACATTTCTATCGTTTTCAGAGGCGATCTTATTTACCCATCTTTTCAGCCCTCAGGGGGTTCCCCGGGCTTGTCCATTGATGCGCAAGATGGATTTTTTCTGCATTTTCACTTTCTACCTTAAAATGAACCGATCCTTATGACTCCTAAAAATTCCTTTGCCGTAATTCTTCACTGGAGCCTGCTGGCCATTCCGCTTCTTTTTTCGCTGTCCTGCAAACGAAAAGTGGATAACATCAGCACGCTAACCGCCGTTAACCCCTACGTTTACGGGTACACGTCGGGAGTGATCTCTAAAGCTAGTCCGGTCAAAATACAATTTGCCGACCAAATTGCCGACGCCAAGGAGGTTGGAAAACCTGCAAAAAAAGACCTCATCCGGTTTTCTCCCAACATTGCCGGTACAGCCGTATGGGAAGATGAACGAACCCTCCGCTTTGACCCCTTGGAGCCGCTTCCTGCTTCCACCTCATTTCAGGTGCAGGTGGATGTTAAGAAAATAATCAAAGCGGCCAAAGGCGAAAACGCTTCCTTTGCCTTCGCCTTCCGAACCCGCGACCAATACTATCAATCCAACCTGGAGGGATTGCGCTATCCCAATGAAAAGGACTACGCCAAACCCGTATTGAAAGGCGCTGTTTTTACCGCCGACCTTGCCGACAACTCCTCCGTAGAAGGCATTTTGAAAGCCAGCCAGCCCGACGCCTCCCTGAACATCCGCTGGGAACATAGCGCCGACCAACTTGCCCACTATTTTACCATTGAAGGGATTCAACGAAGCAAGAAAGACGCTCAGGTGCAACTCAAATGGAATGGCAATTCCCTGGGTATCAAAGACACGAAGGAAGAAAAAGTAGACATTCCTTCCATCGACAAGTTTACCCTCCTCAATGCCAGGGTGGTCCAGGGACAAGAACAATATATCCTTTGCGAGTTTTCCGACCCGCTCCAACCGACCCAACTCCTCAACGGATTGCTCGCTTTGAAGGGCTACGAAGGCGCCCTGCGATACATCATCGAAAGCAATATCGCCCGGGTGTATCCCGAAGCCAGCCTTATCGGCGCTTACACCCTGACCGCCACAGAAGATATCCGCAACTCCAAAAACCAACGGCTCAATAACCAGGCGACGTGGAACCTGCGATTTGAGGACGTCAAACCTCAAGTCCGCCTGGTAGGCCATGGGGTAATCATGCCCAACTCCAACGGCCTGATGTTTCCGTTTGAAGCCGTGGGCTTAAACGCTGTCGACGTAGAGATTTTCAAAATCTTCAACAACAACATCCTCCAATTCCTGCAGGACAATCCGCTGGACGGAGACTATGACTTGTTTAAAGTGGGCAGGATCGTCCTTCAGGAAAAAGTCGAATTGCAATCCCTAAACCCTAATGCGATTACCAGCAAATGGGGAAGATATGCCATAGACCTGAGCAAAATGATCCAGCAGGATGATCAGGCGCTGTACTCTGTTCGGATCGGATTCCGCGCCGAATATGCCAACCTGAGCTGCCTCAAGAATGTCCCAACCGATGCCGGGTCCTTTGGGATGACTGCCGCCGAGATCGACGCATCCGAGGAGGAGGTACGCAGTATCATGGACTTCTGGTATGGCCCTTACGGCTACACCGAAGCGTACAACTGGGAAAACCGCGAAAACCCCTGCTTCTCGGAATATTACAACTCGGACCGCTACATCCGCCGCAACATCCTGGCGTCCAACCTCGGCCTGATCGCCAAACAAGGCGGAACGCACGAATTAGTCACCGTGGTTACCGACCTGCGCACTGCCGACCCCATCGGCAATGCCCAAATCGAAGTATACGATTTCCAGCAACAATTAATCGGGCAAGGCTCTACCGGGAAAGAGGGCATTGGGCGAATTCCGTTTAAAGGCAGGCCCTACCTCGTCGTCGCTAAACAAAACCGGGAACGGGGCTATCTCCGGCTTCAGGATGGGGCTTCCCTTTCCATGAGCCGGTACGACGTCGACGGGGCTGTCATTCAAAAAGGGCTGAAAGGGATGATTTTTGGCGAACGCGGCGTTTGGAGGCCGGGAGATTCGGTCTTCCTGAACTTCATTCTGGACGACCGGGCCAAGCGGCTTCCAGATGGGTATCCCATATCCATGGAACTTTTCAACGCACGCGGGCAGTTGCAGGAAAAACGGACTACGGGCAATAGCGTTGGCGGCATTTATCCGCTATATTTTGCCACCGCCGCCGATGCGCCAACCGGAAACTGGAGGGTTAAGGTCAAAGCAGGAGGCGCCGTTTTTGAAAAGACGCTGAAAATTGAGACCATTAAACCCAACCGGATCGAAATTGACCTGAAGTTCCCCAATGACCGCCTTCAAGGCGCCGGAGAGGCTATCGCCGGTAATCTGCAAGCTACCTGGCTTCACGGGGCGCCTGCCAGCGGACTTAAAGCGCTGGTGGAAGGGCAATTAAAAAGCGCCCCGGCCAAGTTCAAATCCTTCCCTTCGTTCTATTTCAACGACCCTGCCCGGCGGTTTGAAGAAACGGAGCCCAAAACCCTGTACGAAGGCAGCCTGGACGGCGCAGGAAAAGCCGGCGTCAAAGCCTCGCTATTAGGCGACCGGCAAGCGCCGGGCATGCTCAACGCCATTTTCCGCACCCGGGTATTTGAACCAGGCGGCGATTTTAGCACCGACAATATGGCGTTGCCCTATTCGCCCTATGAGACGTATGCCGGGGTGGAAATTCCCAAAAACAAGTATGGAGAGCCCCGGATCGATGTCGGGCAATCCGCTCCCATCCGCTTTGCCCTTGCTAACCCGGATGGCAAGCCGCTATCCAACCGAAACCTCACGGTAGGTATCTATTCCGTAGAATGGCGGTGGTGGTGGGATCAGTTCTACGAAGACCTTTCCAACTACAATACCAGCACCCATTACAATGCCCTGGAAAGGGCAAGCGTATCGACCAATGCCCAAGGGATGGCTACCTGGCAGTTTAAACCCAAACGCTGGGGCCGCTACCTCGTAAGGGTATGCGATGAAGAAAGCGGCCACTGCGCCGGCGATTACATCTATGCCGGAAATCCCTGGTATGGTGGGGAACAAGACGAACAATTCCGCGACATTGCCGCCATGCTGAGCTTCAAAACCGACAAAGAAAGCTATCAGGTAGGCGAAACGGTCAACCTGAACATTCCAGGCGGGAAATCGGGGCGCATTCTCGTCTCCCTGGAAAACGGAAGCCGGGTGATCGAAACCTTCTGGAAAGAATCTAAAGCGGGCGAAAATACGGTTTCCTTTAAACTTACGCCAGAGATGTCGCCCACCGTTTATGCCAACATCACGCTCATTCAACCCCATGGCCAGGTTGCTAACGACCTGCCTATCCGCTTGTACGGAGTGGCGCCCATTACGGTCGAAGACCCTGCGACCAAATTGCAACCGGTCCTCAACATGCCGCAAACGCTCAAACCGGAACAAACCTTTACGGTGGAAGTGAAGGAAAAAACGGGCAAAGCCATGGCTTACACCCTGGCGGTGGTCGATGAGGGGCTTCTCGGTTTAACCCGCTACAAGACCCC
Source organism: Haliscomenobacter sp. (assembly GCA_016707205.1). Lineage (GTDB taxonomy): Bacteria > Bacteroidota > Bacteroidia > Chitinophagales > Saprospiraceae > JADJPL01. The sequence continues at coordinate 64,037 of JADJHZ010000006.1, forward strand.
TGACCCCAGGGAAACTTTCTTTGCCAGAGAAGCATTGGGCGTCCATTCCTGGGATGTATACGATCAGGTGCTTGGGGCTTTTGGCGGCGCTCTGGAACGCATCCTGAGCATAGGCGGCGACGATGCCGTCGATCCGTCTGCCTTGAACAATACGGCGAACCGGTTCGAGCCGGTTGTAAGGCACCTTGGCCCATTTCAACTGGCCAAAGGCGGCTCTAATAAGCACCAGATCAACATGCCGAACTATGTAGGCGCTGTGCGGGTAATGGCAGTCGCCGCCAGCCCTGGTGCATACGGGGCTGCCGAACAGCGGGTTCAGGTGCGGAATCCGCTTATGGCGCTCGCTACGGCGCCCAGAGTGCTCTCGCCTGGCGACCAGTTCCAACTGCCGGTGAACGTGTTCGTGAACGAATCCCGGATTAAATCGGTGCAGGTGACGGTCAAAGAATCCTCGGGGCGCGCGTCCATCGAAGGAAATTCGACCCAAACCCTCACCTTTGGAAGCACCGGCAATAAAATGGCCTACTTCCCCGTGAAAGTTAAAAACACAACCGGAGTGGTCAAATTCCAGGTCACCGTTCAAGCCAGCGGGGAATCTGCCAAACAGGATGTAGAAATCCTGGTCCGGAATCCCAACCCCCATGCCTATACCGTGTACAACGAAGTCATCGAACCCGGCCAAAGCTGGACTCAGGCGTTCAAAATGACCGGTACCCCGGGAACGCGTTCCGGAATACTTGAAGTCTCCAGCGTTCCGCCACTAAACCTGGGCGAACGACTCCAGTTTTTGCTCCAATATCCGTATGGGTGCATTGAACAAACGCTTTCCGCAGGGTTCCCGCAGTTATTTGTGGACCGCTTAATGGATCTGTCGCCGGAAGACCAAAAAACCACTGCCGAAAATATCAAGGCCACGATCGAACGCCTCAAACAGTTCCAAACCGCTGAAGGCGGATTTGCTTATTGGCCTGGGCAAAGCAGCCCGGATCAATGGGCGAGCAGTTATGCCGGTCATTTCATGGTAGAGGCCAAAGCCAAAGGCTACGAGGTCCCCTCCAATCTCCTCAGCGACTGGGCCAAATTCCAGAAAAAAGTAGCCAGAATGTGGGACCCCAAAATGCCCGCCTTCGGATTTGGCAGTGAAGAAAGCCATCAACTGAGTCAGGCATACCGGCTGTATACGCTGGCATTGGCGAATCAGCCTGATTTGGCTTCCATGAACCGGCTTAGAGAGCTAAACGAACTCAAACAGGGCGCCAAATGGAAGCTTGCGGCAGCCTATGCCCTTGCCGGAAAAACAGAAGTGGCCAAACAACTCGTCGGCCAGGCCAGTACGGAGGTGGATGAATACAACGAGCTGTCCTTCACCTATGGGTCGGGGACGCGCGACCGGGCCTTTATCCTGGAAACCCTGGTGCTGATCAAAGATAAACGACGGGCAGCCGAACTGGCCAATTATCTTTCGCAGCAACTCAATTCCAAATCCTGGTTCAGCACCCAAACGGTAGCGCAGACGCTGGTCGCTATGGCGAGGTATGTGGGCGAAAACAAACCTGCCGATGGGTTTGCTTTTTCCTACCAACTGAACGGCGCCAAAGCAGTCACCGCCGGCGCCAAAACCCCGATGATGCAAGTGGACCTGGCAGTCGCCAAAACGCAGGATGGCAATCTTCAAATCCGCAATACCGGAAAGAACAAAGTATTCGTTCGCCTCATCCTCGGCGGACAGCCTGCACCGGGGGAAGAGGCCGCGGCTTCTAATGACCTCGGACTCAGCGTGACCTTCAAAAATCTGGATGGTTCTTCGCTCGATCCGGGAAACCTTCCGCAAGGCAGGGATTTTATCGCAGAAGTCAAGGTTACCCACCCCGGCAGCCGGCCTTTTCCCTACCAGGAAATGGCCCTTAGCCAGGTATTTCCTTCCGGTTGGGAGATCATCAATACCCGCATGGGCGAGATGTCAGGCAGTACACAAAGCAGCTTTGATTACCAGGATTTCCGGGACGACCGCGTGAATACCTTCTTCGATTTAACGGAGAACCAAACCAAAGTGTACCGGGTCCAGGTAAACGCAACCTATCAGGGAAGATTCTATATGCCTGCCGTAGGATGCGGCGCGATGTACGACCATTCCATCAGCGCCTCTTCGAAAGGGCAATGGGTTGCGGTGAATGCGCCCAGGGGGATGTAGAAGAGGATGTAGAGGATGCAGGGATGTAGAGGATGTAGATCCCTGCTTCCCTGCTTCCCTGCTCCCTGCTTCCCTGCTCCCTGCTCCCTCTCCCTTCCCTATCCCGAGACCCTGACCGTCCGATCTACCACAAATTTTCCGTTGGCCGACATGCCAATTTCGGCGGCTTCCACTTTCGGGTCATGCTCAAAAATCAGAATATGTCCTTCCAGAGCCGCATCGCGAAGGACTCTTTCTTTCTCTTGCAACGTCAGCAGCGGGCGGATGTCGTAGGCCATCAGATAAGGAAGGCCCAAATGATGGGAGGAAGGGATAAGATCGGCACAGTATACCCATGTTCTCCCCTCGGAGCGAATGATAGGGATGATCATGGCTTCTGTATGTCCGTATACAAAGCGCAGGGTGATCCCAGGAAGCCATTCCTGATCTTCTTCCCAGACCGGAATAAATCCCATTCTGCCCAACGCTTGCAACGGCATAAAATTCTCAGGAAGAAACGAACCAACCTCTCTGGCATTGGGGCGGGTAGCCCATCGAAGGTGGGCTTCGGAGGTCCAAAAGACCGCGTTGGGGAAGACCGGCGCAAAGGTTCCGTCTTCCAACCGAATCAATGCCCCGCCTACATGGTCAAAATGAAGGTGCGTGAGCAGCACATCCGTGATTTCGTCGGCTTTAATACCTTCTGATTCCAGGTTAACCAAGAGGTTATCCTGGCCGGAAGGCTCGAAATGCTTTTTGAACTTGTCATCCTGTTTATTCCCGACCCCGGTGTCGATCAGGATTTTCCTTCCTTCGGTTTCCAAAAGAAGACAACGCATAGACCAGGAGCAAAGGTTGGCGGCATCCGGGGGATTGAGTTTGGACCAAATGGTCTTGGGAACAATCCCGAACATAGCGCCTCCATCCAATTTAAAGACCCCCGTATCAATGGTTCGAATACGCATAAGTACTTGGTTTAAAACCCGATCCGGGATTTGCCCTTGCGAAGCCGTTGCTTAATTCCCGCCATTTGCAGGGCGGCGGCAGCGGCCTCCACGCCTTTGTTTCCCAATTTGCCTCCCGCCCGGTCCAACGCTTGTTGTTCCGTATCGGGAGTGAGCACTCCAAAGATGCAAGGCGTTCCGGAAGCCATGCTCAGCATGATAAGCCCCTGGGCAACGGCGTTGCTGATGTATTCATTGTGTTTGGTTTCGCCGGCAATCACACAGCCCAGGCAGATAATCGCATCAAATGCCTGGTGTCCTAATAAAATCTTTGCCCCGGAAGGCAACTCGAACGATCCTGGCACCCAGATGATTTCCAAATCCTGTTCTTTCACCTGGTTCTGAAGAAGCGTCTCTTTGCATCCAGTCAATAAAGCCTGGGTGACAGAGGCATTCCATTGAGAAACGACAATCCCGAACTTTTTACCCTCCCCGGAAGGCAGTTCCTGTTCAGCATATGCTGACAAATTTTGATGGGCGCTGGACATACGCAATGGGTTTTTGGACGGTGAATGAGCCAGACGCGGCAGGAATGAGAAAGGGGATAAACAACCTTGACGAACTGCTGTTTATCCCCTTTCCTGTCGGTACATCCTTCCCCTGTTTTTCCGGCTTTGAACGATTATTTAGTAAACGCCTTATCCCTTGGAAAGGTTTTCCCAGCCGATTTGAACAGACGGTTATTTTCCTTCCAAACGAGCCAGGTATTTATCGATATCGGTAGCTTCGGACGAGCTGGGGAATTCGGTTTTGATCCGCTGATACGCGCTGCGGGCTTTATCCGTCTTCTGGTCCCTTTCATAGAACATGGCCAGTTTTTTCAGATAAAAGGGGGTAATGGCCTCGTTCGCTTTAAACGAAACCGCTTTTTCATAAAAATTGCGCGCCTTGTCCATTTTATTCAACGTGCGCATCCCCCATGGCCCGGCCTTAACGATAGGCAACACACGCCCCTTCGCCTTGAAATCGCCGAGATAACTAATGGCAGCATCGAATTCCCAAGATTGAGATAGGAAATACCTGCATAATAATTGGCGAGGTTAGAGGCTTTAGTGCCTTTGTAGTTGTCGATAATATCCAAAAATCCGCTGAATCCTCCCCCCGGGTTGGTCAGAGCAACCGCAAACGAATCGCGCTCAAACTGCTTTTGCGCCTGGGACATTTGCTCCCCGGCTTCTTTCTCCCGCGGGCCGAGATAGAGAAATTTGTACGCGAGAAAAGCCGCAATAACAAAGAGTACACCTCCTGCCAGGGCTACAATAGTCTTTTGATGCTTCGCATAAAAATCCTGAGCATGGTCGCGCACTTCCACGATGTCAACCAATACCTCGTCTGCCTGCTTTTTTGTGGTCTTTTTTGCCATGTTTCCTTTTATTTTAGGGAATTTATTCCCTTTTTTTAAGCATCCCCGAAAAAGTCCGGACTCTGCCCGGGCTACCCTCCAAAAATGGACAGGCAAAAATAAGTAAACTTTAATTCGCACCAAAGAAAACCGCTTTTCAATCCAAAAGGATTTGTCTTTAGCCGTTTGCTTCAGCGAGAGGAGCGCAGCACAACCCTTGAAAAGGGAGTCCGTGTTGTCCCAAAACCGTACTTTATTGCCTAACCACTAATGCCCGGAGGAAAAACGGCCCTCAGAGAAAGCCCCTGATTGCTGGAGACCGGTCTCAAACCGGAGATCAGGCCCCGCTAATCGCGAATAAACGGATAGTCCTCCTGGGTGTAATTGTCGGTGTAGAGTTCGGAAGCGGGCGGATACGGAGAAGCTTCGGCAAACTGCACCGAATCTTCAACTTCCATCCGGATGCGTTCTTTAATCGCCTGGATTTCTTCGGCAGAAGCCATTCCAAGTTCGAGAATTTTTTCTTCCGTAGTTTTAAGCGGGTCGCGGTCCTGATAGGACTGCACTTCTTCCTTGGTGCGGTATTTGGCCGGATCGGAAACCGAGTGCCCTTTATACCGGTAGGTTCTGATCTCCAGGAAATAGGGGCCTGCTCCGGAGCGGATATGCGCTGCAGCTTTGGTTATGGCCTCGTGAACGGATTCGGGCGACATACCGTCTACCGCTTCGCTCGGCATATCGTAAGCATAGCCCAGTTTGAACAAATCGGTGATGTTACTGGTGCGCTCAACGGAAGTGCCCATGGCATAGCCGTTGTTTTCGACGATGAACAACACGGGAAGTTTCCAGGTCATGGCCATGTTGAAGGATTCATGCAAAGCCCCTTGGCGTGCGGCGCCGTCCCCAAACATAGTTACGCAAAGGTTATCGGTACCTTTGTATTTTTCGGCAAAAGCAATGCCCGTGCCGATGGGAATTTGCGCGCCTACAATACCATTTCCGCCAAAATAGTTATTCGGAGCAGAGAAAAAGTGCATGGAGCCCCCTTTCCCTTTTACGATACCGGTGAATTTGCCGAATAACTCGGCCATGGCTTCCCGCGGAGTGACCCCGCGGCCAAGCGCAATTCCGTGCTGCCGGTAGGCCGTCACGATGCAATCTTCTTTTCGTATAGCCGACTCCATACCGGCAGCTATAGCTTCCTGGCCTATATACACATGGCAGAAACCCCGGATCTTTTGCTGCCCATACATTTGCAGGGCTTTTTCCTCAAAGCGCCGGATGCGCAGCATCAGTTCGTACCAGAACAAGTATTGTTCCTTGCTGTATTCCGCTTTTTTACCTTGTTGTTTTGCCATTTTTTTCTTTTCGACAACAGAATTCATAGAGCCGTTTATTTATTCGGGAAATCGCTAGCTTAGCGCATTGAACCCGGCAAAGATAAGGGAAAAGAAAACATTCCTCCCCTGTTTTTCCGGAAATATGAACAGCCTGCGCTGCTAAATGTTCGCGCCAGCGCGCCTGTAAGAAAGGAGATCATGTTTCTGAACCGCCTGCTTTTGACCCAATTTAAAAATTATGCCTTCCAGGATATTTCCTTATCTCCGGGGTTCAACTGCCTCTTTGGACATAATGGAATGGGGAAAACCAACCTGCTGGACGCCGTCTACTTCCTTTGCATGACCAAGAGTCATTTTGGGCTCCCGGATTCGTCAGTGATCCAATGGGAAAGCGAGTTCATGCGCCTGGAAGGGCATTTTATCCTTCAGGGGAAAGCGGAAAAAATCGTGGCCAAAGTGGCCCCAAAAAAGGTTAAAACGCTGGAACGCCAGGGAGTCCCCTACGAGCGATTATCGGATCACATTGGGTTGCTGCCCATCGTTTTCATAGCTCCCGACGACACGGAATTGCTGACGGAAGGCAGCGAAACCCGGCGCAGGTTCATGGATAATACCCTAAGCCAGCTCAACCCGGTTTACCTAAGAGAACTCCTCTTATATAACCGCATATTGCTGCAACGCAATGCCTTACTCCGCCAAATGGCGGAAAGTCACAAAAAAAATACCGCCTTGCTCGACGTGTATTCCGAGCAACTGATCAAGCCGGGCCAGTATGTTTTCGAGCAACGCAAGGCCTTCGCGGCCCAATTTTCGGAGATCTTCCTCGACTTTTACCGGATCATCAGCAACCAGGCCGAATCGGCAGGCATCCGTTATCAATCGGCTTTATCCGACCATGCGCTGGATTGGCTGCTGCGGCAAAACCTGGACAAAGACCTGGCGTTGCAGCGCACCTCTGCGGGAATCCACCGGGATGATCTGGAGTGCCTGATCGAGGGAATGCCGGTGAAAAAATTTGCTTCCCAAGGCCAACGTAAATCCTACCTGATCGCCCTCAAACTGGCGCAATACGAACTCCTGAGAACGTCGAAAGGCGTTTCCCCAATCCTGTTACTGGACGACCTGTTTGACAAACTCGACCCTCAGCGCACCGCCCAACTCCTCGAATTATTGGGCGGCGAATCGTTCGGGCAGATTTTCATCACCGACACCCAGGCCGCAAGGGTAAGCACGCTTCTTCCCTCTCTTAGTAAATCGTACCGCTTATTTGAAGTACAAAAAGGCGGAATTCAACTGATTGCCGAATCCCCTTCCAATTGAAAAGGCCAGTCCAACGTTTTCTTTGTATTACGTATATTTATTGCCAAATCCATTCCGCTATGAAGAAACTTTTGTTCCTCCTCCTGTGGCTGCTTCCATGGTGGGTGGCCGCGCAAAGCGATCCAGCACAAAGAATCGATCAGGTCGAACGAAATCTGCTTCCCAGGGTAAAAATCGCCGGCGAGCCCGCCAATTCGTATACGATCCAGGAAAGAATGGCGCACTATCAGGTTCCCGGAGTCAGCATCGCCGTTCTCAACAACGGCAAAATCGAATGGGCTAAAGGATACGGATACACCGGCCAGGACAGCCTGCGCCGGATCACCCCGAAAACGCTTTTCCAGGCAGCTTCCATCAGCAAACCCGTTGCAGCCCTGGCAGCCCTTATTCTTGTTGATGAAGGAAAAATCAGTCTCGATCAGGACGTGAATACCTACCTCAAAACCTGGAAAGTTCCCGAAAACGCGTTCACCGAGAAAGAAAAAGTAACGCTCCGAAGGCTCCTGACCCACACCGCCGGACTTACCGTCCACGGATTTCGGGGGTATGCGCTCGGGGAAAAAATCCCTACTTCCAGGCAGGTGTTGAACGGAGAACCGCCCGCCAATTCGGCGAAAATTTTCCCCGACACGTTCCCTGGCGCCATTTGGCGCTACTCCGGAGGCGGGTACACCGTTATGCAGCAATTGGTGGCGGATGCGACCGGAATCCCTTTTCCCGAATTCATGGAAACGAGGGTACTGAAAAAAATTGGCATGAAAAACAGCGCCTACTACCAGCCGCTTCCCTTCCTTCTACGCAGCCGGGCAAGTCTGGGCCATCGTTCCGACGGAAAAAAAGTAACCGGAGACTGGCACACCTACCCGGAAATGGCGGCAGCCGGTTTGTGGACAACCCCCTCCGACTTGCTGAAGTATGCCGTAGCCGTCCAGAATATGGTGAGCGAAAACCCTAAAGGCATGCTATCGAAAGAAACCGCCGAAAAAATGCTTTCCAAAGACAAAAGCAACTGGGGCTTGGGGCCTTCGCTTTCCGGCGAAGGAGAAAACCTTCTGTTTTCCCATGGCGGGTCGAACGAAGGATTTAAGTGCGCATTTTTTGCTTTTGCCTACAAAGGACAAGGCGTTGCGGTCATGACCAACGGGGATGGCGGGTCCGCCTTGGTTGAAGAAATTTTTCGAGGCGTCTCCCAGGTTTATGGATGGAACACCCACCTTCAGGAAGAAAAAACCGTATTAACCCTTTCTTCGGACTCCCTGTCGGTTTACGAAGGCCGGTACCGGCTAAACGGCGACAGGTATGCCGATGTGAAGGTGGAAGGAAAGCTCCTGGCCCTCCAACCCAGTTGGGACCCTGAAAAAGTGCTCTTGTATCCGGAAAAGAAAGACCTGTTTTTCTCCATGACCATCCCCGGCCCTTTTATTTTCCTCCGGGACACGAATAACCGCATTATGGGTATTTTTAACCGGGGCACTCAGTTTAAAAAAGAGCTCTAGCTTTCCGAAAATGAAAAAAGAATCGGAACGTCCCCTAAAAGACGTGCTCCTGGAATTGATGCGGATGTACCGGCTCAAACAAGGGAATAACGAATGGCGGATCAAGGAAGCCTGGCCGCGGCTTTTTGGCGAAATGATCCACCGCCACACCAAAGACCTCCGGCTGAGCCGCCGGACCTTATACGTGCGGGTCGATTCCGCCCCCCTCCGGCAAGAGCTGTTCATGGCAAAGGAAAAAATCCGGAAAACCCTCAACGAAGAACTCCAGGAGAACTTCCTGGAAGAGGTAGTCATCCGGTAACCCCTTTTCCCTTAAGCCTTACGCCTAAACTCCTCAACGCCCAAACGCCTAAACGCCCTTTCTACGGCGTCACCCGGTCTCCGGCTGGATTCAAGTCGGAGGAAGCAATGACCCGTTTTTGTCCGTTTTTGCTTTTCCCCGGAGTTTTGGCAGCCAGTTCAAATGCTTTCTGGGCATTGACGATCCCTCCGCTGACTGAAAGCGCAGAGAACGGCACCAGGTCTTCTCCTCCCGGCTGAATCACCTGGATGTCCTGAGGGATTGCGGATTGAATCAAAATTTCCTTAACCTGAACGGCCGTGAGGTCGGGAAAATAGGAACGCAGCAGGGCGGCGACACCGCTCACGACCGGGGCGGAGAAGCTCGTTCCCTGATTGTTGCCGTATTCGCTTCCGGGAGTGGTGGAATAGATTTCGGTGCCCGGGGCAAACACGTCGACGATCTCGGCGCTGTAATTGGAAAAGCCAGCGGCCAACGATTCGCCTCCTTCCCAGTGGGTAGCTCCCACTTCAATCCAGTTGGGAGCAAAACGGGGTCCCAAAAGGCCTTTTTTATCGAAGCGATCGTTGGGAAAGTTATTTTCGTAATCGTTCTCCTTTCCGTCATTACCGGCGGCATGGACCAGCAAAACGTCTTTTTTCATTGCGTACCGGATAGCCTGGTCTACTACTTCTTTATTAGGGGAATAGCCTTTACCAAAGCTCATGTTGATCACTTTGGCGCCGTTATCCACCGCATAGCGAATCGCATTGGCCACGTCTTTATCGCGTTCGTCTCCATCGGGCACCGTGCGGACCGACATGATCCGGACATTGTCCGCAATGCCATCCATGCCGATTCCATTGCCTCTGGCCGCAGCAATAATACCCGCAATGTGGGTTCCGTGAGCGGCATCCGGACCGATCACATCGTCATTGCCATAAGACCGCTCGGTCAGGTCGGCATAGTTGTCGCCAACGATTTTCCGGGGGTCAAAATCGGGGTTAAATTGGTAGTTGTACTTGGAATCGAAATAATCGTACTCCTCGTTAAACTGCTTTTCAAACTCCTGAAACGTCGATCCTTCCTCCATCTGGGCTACCAGAACCGCAGCAATTTGTTTCAACCGCAAGTCGGAACTGCGAAAATTTTTCAGGTCCTGGACCGTGATGTTGGGTTTGCCAATGGCTTTTTTCAGCTCGCCAATAGCCATTTTGACTATCTGGTACAGATTGAAATTTTCTTCCGCGCTGGCGCGTCCTTCTTCAACTTCCGGTTTGATCTTCACGTAGAAAGCATAGTCCTCTTTATCTTTCCTGGAGAGCCTGGAGGCATCCACTCCTTCAAAACGCGCTTTGTATTGGGCGTAGAGCCTCGTCACTTCCAGATTATCCCGATGGATATTTTCTCCTTTGGCATTTCCAAGAAAGTTCCAGCCGTGGATATCGTCCACATAGCCGTTATTGTCGTCGTCTTTTCCATTTCCGGAAATTTCCCGTGGGTTCGTCCACATGACCGGCTTGAGGTCTTCGTGTTGGGCATCCACGCCGGAGTCCAGAACGGCAACCGTTACCGGCTGGCCTTTTTTATTTGCAGGCAGACGCTTGTACAAGGATTCGACCCCTGCCCCGGGGAAGCCGGAGGAAGGATCCAGAAGAAACCAGTTGGATGGAGGAGCGCTCTGCGCAAAACCGGTCAGAGAAAGCACTAAAGAAAAAACAAATGCAGGAACAAACATCAATTTCATGCGAACAAACCATTTAAGCGTGATCAATGGGAGTTTCAGGAGAACATAATGATACATTGAACCTCCCCCGAAATATTGGATTCAAGTGTAAGAAAGAACGAAAAAACAGGGCATAGGGTTGCTTCGATAGGATGAACTTCTTTTCAAATTCGACGACCGCCGCAATTTCTAATGCCAAACGTCCAAAGTCTAATATCTTCGTAAGCGCAAAACGGGAAAATGAAACTTTGGTTTTTTTATACGCAGTTTTTAGTCCGGTTTTTACGCTTCTACCGGAAGGCAGTCACCCCTTTCGACATTCACTCCCCATTTGTTGCGGATTTCGTTCGAACGGCGCTTTTGGACCAACGGTTTTTTTATGCCTTTCAGGATATCGAAGCCCTCCGTCAAAGTCTTTTGCGCAACCCCTACCCTATTCAGATTACCGATCACGGCGCTGGTTCGCAGGCAGACGGCAGGAAATGGAGGCCCGTCAGCAGTATAGCCAGGTATGGCGCCGTTTCGCCCAAAACAGGCCGTCAGCTTTTTCGCATGGTCCATCATTGCCGTCCGGAAACCATACTCGAACTAGGAACATCGCTGGGCATCTCCGCCCTTTATTTGCGGGCGGCCAGTGCCAAAGCCGCCCTGATCACGCTGGAAGGATGTCCGGAAACGGCGTCCCTGGCACGAGTCAATTTTTTCAAGGCAGGAAGCCCGCCTATTGACGTTCGGGTAGGGATGTTCTCCGAAACGCTGGGCCAGGCGCTAAAAGATTTGAAAACGCTGGATTTCCTGTACCTGGATGGGGATCACCGCGCAGGAGCCTCCATGCAATATGTGCAGGCGTGCATGGAAAAACGCAGGGACCAAAGCGTTTTCGTCCTGGCCGACATTCATTGGTCGGCGGAAATGGAAACGACCTGGGAAACGATAAGCAATATGCCCGAAGTGACCCTCGCCATCGACCTGTTCTGGATTGGGATCCTTTTCTTTGACCCTTCCATAAAAGTCAAACAGCATTACCAGATTGTGCCCTGGGCGGCCAAGCCCTGGCGCCTAGGCATTTTCCGCTGAGTTACCCGCATTTTTCCTAAAACCAATGGTTTTCTTCTCAAAGGTAAACCCGCTTTTATCCAGCTTGAAGAGCGCGACATCATCGTAAGTGAGCAGATTCACGGGCGTTTCCAGGCGTTCCTCCGCAGAGAGGGCGGCCAGGCGAAGATTCTGGTTTTTTACAGCATCTGTAATGATACTGCGCACCGTGCGCGCATTGCCGAAATATTTATCCCGGAAGTCATGAACAAACGTAAGATAGCCCCTCAGATGCTGTTCCGCTTCCGGGGTAGGGATCAACCCATGTTCTTCCAGCATAAGCAGGGCGATCTGGATCAATTCGGCGGGGGAATAATCGTCGAATCGAAGAATCTTGTCGAACCGGGACGCCAAACCCGGATTGGCTTTAAGAAAAGCCTCCATGTTGTCGGGATATCCAGCGACAAAGACAAAAAACCTTCCCCGATGATCCTCCATGCGTTTGAGGAGGGTTTGAATAGCTTCGTCGCCGAAATCGCCATGGGCGCCTCCGGTTCTGGCGGTGAGGGAATAAGCCTCGTCAATGAATAAGACCCCGCCCATGGATTCTTCGATTTTCTCATTGGTCTTAATCGCCGTTTGCCCGACGAAACCCGCGACCAATCCCTGGCGGTCGGTTTCCACCATATGCCCTCTTTCCAGCATACCGAGCGCTTTGTAGATGCGGGTCAGGATACGGGCCACGGTTGTTTTTCCCGTGCCGGGGTTTCCGACGAAAACGGTATGGAGGTAGAAGCTATTCAGGACATCTTTGCCGGTTTGGCGGTAAAAACGAACCAAGCGCACCATTTCGCTGATCTGGGCTTTGATCTTATCCATCCCGATGAGCCGGTTGAGCTCGTTGAGTGATTCGTGGAGCAGTTCCTCGTCTACCGGGATATCCGGGAGCACACGCTTGGTTTGAAGCAGGATATTGTCCACGTCGCGGGGCTCAACCAACTCAAGCAGTTCCCTGGTAAGGCTGCGGGGATCTTCCTGGGCCATAATGCGAAGTCCGAGATTAATTTTGGCCTTTTCCACCAAATCAAAAACAAAGCGGGCATTGCCAAAGGTCCGGTCCCGCTTGCGGTAGGCCTCCAGAATGATTTCGTCCAATCGGGTTTTGGCGGGACCAGCCAATTTCACCCCCATTTGCTTACAGGTGTAGTCGGCAATCAGAGACAACTCCTGAGGCAGGTAATCCTGGAATTCGAAAAATAATTTGAATCTGGACTTCAGCCCCGGGTTTGAGTCCAGGAACTGCCTCATTTCCTTAGGATACCCGGCGACGATAACGGCCAGGTCTCCAGGGCCATTGGACATTTCCTTGACCAGGATCTCGATCACTTCCCGGCCAAAATCTTTGGTGTCGTCCGTAGACCGGGCCAGGGAGTAGGCTTCGTCGATGAACAGCACCCCGCCCCGCGCTTTTTCGATGGCTTCTTTCACCTTGGGCGCAGTTTGGCCGATATACTCCCCGACCAAATCCACGCGATCGACTTCGTGGACGTGCCCTTTGGTCAGCAGGCCCATTTTTTTATAGAGCTGGCCCATCATGCTGGCCACGGTGGTCTTCCCTGTGCCGGGATTGCCGATAAAAACAGAATGGACGTTGATATTGTCTTTTTCCTCAAACCCCCTTTCCTTTCGAAGCTGAAGAAATTTGATGTAGTTCGCGTGGTTTCTAACCTGTTGCTTGATATCATTCAGACCGATAAGGGCATCCATTTTGGCCATCACCTCCTCAAAGGTGTGGTGATCGTCGTCCAATGGCGCCAGGATAATATGCGCCCCCCTGTCCGGCAGCCAAACCGGGGAAACGCCTTCTTCAAATTCCTCCGAGACTTCAAAGGGCGCCACAGCCAGCAGGCGGTCCATGAAGACTACCTCGGCAGTGTACCGGTCTCTTCTCCAGGAGCCTTTGACGTTGGATCCCCATCCGGCCGTCATGCGGATCAGTTCATCCCGCTTTTCCACCCGCTGTAAGCGAACTACCTGCCCTTTTAGCTCCCTGGCGTCATTATAAAACTTGGCAAACAATTCGCACTGCCAGGTTTTGGCGGGATGGAGGTTACGGAGAAGGATTTCGACGTAAATGTAGCGCGTTTCCTCGCTGTTGAAGCTGCGGTAGTAAATGCGGTCTTCCTCGGAAAGATCGTCGTAAGGACCTTCATAGAGGCGGATGGACTGTACATCCAGATAGGGGTTTTCGCCCGGAAGGATATCCTTACCGGCGTCTTCGATGTAGAAGTACTTGGATCCCACTTTTTCTCCTTCGACCCAGGCTTCCCAATAATAGGTCCCTTTCTTCCAGAAGGCGCCTTCGCTTTTGTTCCCCCAGCCTTCCCGGATATAGACCACGTTATCGTACTTGGAAACTTTTTTCCGAAGGGTGAGATCGCAGATTTCCTTGCGGCCTTTTTTCAAGGAATAACACTTCAGCTGGATATCGATCTCCCAGTCGTCGATATCGAAAAGTTTATTGTAAAAAGAAAGCTCGGCATAGACGTAGGCTGTTTCGAAGCGGTCGAACACCTGCCGGTATTTCTTTCTGTTATCCGCCAGCCACTCCGTCGAAGCGTATACTTTTAACTCTTTGAACTTATATTTTTTGAATCCTGGTTTGTTGTATTCTTCCGACATGAACCATCTTATTTACTCCTCAATAACAAAACAGCTAACTAATATCGTTCTTTTCGATCAAAAATGCGCGCCTTTTTTTGAAATTTGCAACCAAATATTGAACAGATTGTTTAGATTCTGTCTAAATATAAATCCTTGCACTGAAAAACGATCCACGCATGGCTACGGTCAAGTTCACTTTTGAAGATAAATCCCTTCCTCAACCTCTGGTAATGGAAAACGTATCTTCCGGCCTTTCTATTCTCGAACTCACAGAGGAGCACGACATCCACCTCAACCACAACTGCGGAGGCGTTTGCGCGTGCAGCACCTGCCATGTGTACATTCTTCGGGGGCAGGAAGATCTGGAAGAAATCTCAGATAAAGAAGAAGATTTTATCGACCGGGCCATCAACCCCCGTCTCGAATCCAGATTAGGCTGCCAATGCGTCCTCCTTTCCGAAGAGGCATATATCGAAGTGGAAATTCCGGACCAAACCCGTATCATTGGCCACGAACACTAGGGAAAGCGCTCTTATTGCATACAAAACGAAATTTGGTCATAAAAAGCTGTGTTATGTCATTCGAAGATTTTGAAAATCTCCCCATTTCCTGGATAGACCACGAGGATATTGCCATTAAGTTGTACGAGCGCTTCGGCGACGAGTTCGGAGAATCCCAGATTTACCGAATCCGGTTTACGGAACTGCTGGACTGGGTGATGGATATTCCTAATTTTACCGGGAAGAGAGCGGAAAGTACCGAGGGGCACCTGGAACAGATTCAGGCCAAATGGGTTTACGAATGGCGAAGCAATCAATGATCGTACAGACGTTAGACGCCAGACGTTAGACGCTGGAAGGATCGAAAACCCAGGTTGTTCATCCTAAAGCCATTAACCTAACGTATAACGTCTAACATCTTAAGTCTGGAATAATGAGCTATTTGGACCATTTTCGGCAGGTGACCACCTTTATATTTGATGTGGATGGGGTTTTCACCAACAATGAAATTCTGGTTACGGAAGCTGGGCAACTCCTTCGCGTGATGAACGTCCGGGACGGATATGCCGTCAAGGTGGCTATTCAGCGGGGGTACCGGATCGCTATCATTACCGGGGGTAAATCAGAAGGGGTTCGAAAGCGGTTTGCCGACCTGGGGATAGAGGACATATATCTTGGAAAGCAGGAAAAAACAGAAGCCTTCGAAGAGTTCCTGCATACCTATGACCTCGACCCGGGAGAGATCCTGTACATGGGCGACGACCTGCCGGACTATCCGGTCATGCGCCGCGTTGGCGCCCCGGCTTGCCCGAACAATGCCGCGCACGAGCTCCTCCAAATTTCAGTTTATGTTTCTCCTTTAAATGGCGGAGAAGGATGCGTTCGCGACGTCATTGAGCAAGTCCTTCGCTTGCAGGGCAAGTGGACTGAATTATAACGCAACGCTTAACCGGTCCACCTATGGCGCTCCTCCGGCTGATTCGCTTACCCAACCTTCTTATTGTTGCTTTAACCCAGGGGCTGCTTTACTTTCTGGCGCTAATGCCTGCGTACGATGAGAACCAGGTTCGTCCTACCCTGGACCCATTGTTTTTGGGTCTGCTTTGCGGGGTCACGCTGCTGCTAACGGCAGGAGGGTACATCATAAACGATATCGAGGATGAGAAAACTGACCTTGCCAACCGTCCGGACCGCGTGATCGTTGGCAAACGAATTTCCAGGCAGGTAGCCATTTGGCTGTACGCCCTGGCCAGTATTTCCGGCTTCCTGCTGGCTCTGTTTATCGCTTTTCAGGTCCAAAAAGTCAAGTTGCTATTCCTTTACCCCTTGGCTTTGGGTATTTTGTACTGGTATTCCAAAACAGGCCAGAAGCTGCCGCTTATCGGAAACCTGGTCATCTCCCTCTTTTGCGCCGGGGTTGCCGGAATTATCTGGGCGGCGGAATGGCCCGGGCTGCATGCGCTTCGAGCGGCTGCTCCCCAGGCTTACCACCAGGTTGGGGCGCTTTTTATCTGGTATTCCATTTTCGCCTTTCTTAGCAACCTGTACCGGGAAATGGTCAAAGACATCGAAGACGCCCACGGCGACGGGCTGTCAGGAGCAAAAACCCTGCCGGTTCTTTATGGCCCTCGAATGGCCAAACGCATGGCTATAGCTGTCGGGAGTTTATTCCTGGTTTTCTTGTTGTTCAGCGGATGGCATCTGCGGGTATCCTTGGGCGCATCCTTTGTTCTCTTTTTGCTCCCTACTTCCTTTCTCCTTCTTGCGGTAAGTTTCCAGCGGTTGTTGGCTGCCAAGACCCCTAGCGCATTCCGGCAGGTTAGCTTGTTGATCAAGCTGCTGATGGTAACCGGGCTATTATCGCTCCTTTTTGTCCGTTTTTAAGGATCAAATTCCACGCAGGACGCGAAGCAGTTTTGGGCACACTTATATTGAGAATCCCCCGCTTTGGGATCAATAAATCTTTTGCACGGAGCCAAATTCGCCAATGCAAATTCTGGGGCTAAGGCTTTTTTTGTATTTTTCGGCGCATGGAGTTAACACTTTTCCAATTTGCTTTCAACATCAACCACAAAACCAAGGATTTATGAAAAAACAAAACCGGATGTCATGGCATCTGCTCTGGATGCCATGCCTTGCCCTTCTTACCTTTTCCGCCCCCTTATTCGGACAAAAAAAGGGAACGAAAACCTCCCAACCGATAGCTGTTCCTGCAGCTGCGCCCAAGGCCGCCTATGAAGAATCGCTCTACAACTCCCTCCAATGGAGAAGTATTGGGCCCTACCGCGGAGGTCGGTCTGCCGCAGTCACCGGTGTGCCCGGGAAGCCGAACCTGTATTATTTTGGATCAACCGGGGGAGGCGTATGGCGTACCCGCGACGGAGGCCAGACCTGGGAGAATATTTCCGACGGGTATTTCGGAGGCTCGGTTGGCGCCGTTGCCGTAGCTGATTCGGACCACAATGTAATCTACGCCGGAGGAGGGGAAGTCACCGTCCGCGGCAACGTTTCGTATGGCTTCGGCATGTGGAAAACCACCGATGCCGGAAAAACATGGAAACACATGGGGCTCAAAGAATCCAGGCATATTCCCCGAATCCGGATACACCCCCAAAACCCGGATTTGGTATATGCCGCCGTGCTGGGCGACTTATTCAAATCGTCTGAAGAAAGAGGCGTTTATCGCTCCAAAGACGGCGGAAAAACATGGGAACGCATCCTGTTTGCCAACGCCGATGCCGGCGCCGTCGATTTGGTGATGGATCCTAACAACCCAAGGATTCTTTTCGCTTCTACGTGGAGAATCCGCCGGACTCCGTATAGCCTGGAAAGCGGGGGCGAAGGATCGGACATCTGGAAGTCTACCGATGGCGGGGATACCTGGACCAAAATAACCGCCAACAAGGGTATGCCCAAAGCCCCCATCGGAATTGTTGGTCTTGCCGTTTCCCCTGTGAATTCCGAACGGGTCTGGGCCCTCATCGAAGCCAACGAAGGGGGCGTATACCGCTCCGACGATGGCGGCGCAACCTGGAGAAAACTCAACGAAGACCGCAACCTCCGCCAGCGCGCCTGGTACTATACCCGCATTTATGCCGATACCAAGGACGAGAACATCGTTTACGTCATGAACGTAAGCTACCACAAGTCGACCGATGGCGGGCGGACCTTCGCCACCTTTAACGCCCAACACGGCGATCACCACGACTTTTGGGTGGCCCCTGAAGACAACCAGCGCATGATCATTGCTGACGACGGCGGCGCCCAGGTCTCCTTCGATGCTGGAGAGAACTGGACTACCTATCACAACCAGCCTACCGCCCAGTTCTACCGGGTGATCACCGACAACCACTTCCCCTACCGGATCTATGGCGCTCAGCAGGATAACTCCACCGTTCGCATCCTGCACCGCACCGATGGATCTTCCATTGGAGAAAGCGACTGGGAAGAAACCGCAGGAGGGGAAAGCGCCCACCTGGCCGTCGACCCCACCAACAACGATGTTGTCTATGGGGGCAGCTACGGCGGATATCTCGAACGCCTGAACCACGACACCAAGCAAAGCCAGAACATCAATGTGTGGCCCGACAACCCCATGGGCTATGGAGCGGAGGGAATGAAGTACCGGTTCCAGTGGAACTTCCCGATCTTCTTCTCCCCGCATAATGCAAAGAAACTTTACGCCGCCTCCAACCATCTTCATGTCACGACCGACGGGGGCCGTTCCTGGGAGTTGATCAGCCCTGATCTGACCCGAAATGATTCCACCAAGCTCGGGCCTTCCGGCGGTTCTATTACCAAGGACAACACCGGGGTTGAATATTATTGCACCCTTTTTGCCGCCTGCGAATCTCCTTATGAAAAGGATCTTCTCTGGACAGGTTCCGACGACGGACTCCTCCATGTAAGCCGCGATGCGGGGAGAAACTGGGCCAACGTCACCCCGGCCGGCATGCCGGAGTGGATGATGTTCAACTCCATCGATCCGGATCCGTTTACTCCCGGCGGGGCCTATGTGGCCGGTACCCGGTACAAATCGGGCGATTATACCCCTTACCTTTACCGTACCAAAGACTATGGCAAAACCTGGACCCTGATTACCAGGGGAATCCCTGCCGATCAGTTCACCCGCGTGGTTCGCGCCGATCCCAAGCGAAAAGGGCTATTGTACGCCGGGACAGAAGAGGGCATGTTTATCTCTTTTGACGACGGGGAGAATTGGCAGCCTTTCCAACTCAACCTTCCCAAAGTGCCTGTGACCGACCTGGCCATCAAAAACGACAACCTGATCGCGGCTACCCAGGGGCGCAGTTTCTGGCTAATCGACGACCTAACCCCTATCCATCAGCTTTCCGACCAGGTAGCCAAATCGCAAGCCCACCTCTATAAGCCCATGCCCAGCTACCGGATGGGCGCCGGATTTGGTTTTGGAAGGCCTTCCAAAACCGAAGGCGCCAACCACCCGGGCGGAGTCATGGTCCATTTCTACCTTAAAGAAAAACCAGCGGATTCGGTGGAAGTCAAACTGGAATTTTTCGAGGCCGGCGGCGACCTGATCCGCAGTTATTCAACCAAAGCAAAAGAGAACAATACCCGCATGCCGGAACTTAAGAAAGGAGGAAACGTTTTTGTCTGGAACATGCGCTATCCCGATGCCAAAAGCTTTGAAGGCATGATCCTCTGGGCCGCCAGCATGGCAGGCCCAAGAGCGGTACCGGGCATGTACAAGGTTAAACTTACCGTAGGCGCTCAAAGCCAGGAACAACCCTTCGAGATTCTTATCGACCCGAGGTCGGAAGCCAGCCTGGAAGAATTGAAGCAGCAATTTCAGTTTGTCCGGGATGTCCAAAGCAAAATCGACGAAACGCATCAGACCATCATCGACATTCGGGCCATGCGCCAGCAAATGAACCATTTCAAGAATTTCTGGAAGGACGACCCTGCCATGAAACCCCTGATGGAAAAGGCAGATGAAATCGAGAAAAAAATTGGCAAAATTGAGAATGCGTTGTACCAAACCAAGAACCGGAGCGGGCAGGACCCCCTCAACTTCCCGATCAAGCTGAATAACAAGCTGGCAGGTGTCGGCTCGGCAGTGAACCAGGGTAACTTTGGACCAACTAAACAAGCTACCCAGGTGAAGGAAGAACTCACCAAGCAAATCGACGAACAATTAAAACAGTATCAGCAAGTGATCTCCGACGACCTGCCCTCTCTCAATCGCATGGTCAAGGAAAAAGGTATTGACGCCATCCAATTGAAGCAGGAGAAAAAATCCTCCTGATCACAACAACCATTTTCTTTTCGCGATCCTTTCCAAAACCCGCTTGGCGGGTTTGGAAAGGGTCGCGATTTCTATCCGGAGCGAAGAACGAACTTCAGATGTATTTGCCTATCTTAAACCCATAGACAATAAACCGTTAAAAAAATCCCGGTGACGAATTTCAAACGACCCGGTGACTTTTCTAAACGGTTCATCCTCGTCCTTTTTAGTAAATAGCGTGGATTTTCTCACAACAAATATCCTGTATTTATGGCTGCTTCCCCAACTGCAACGATCACCGAGGTAAAGGTCCGATTGGATAACCCAAATGGCTATACTACTACGGTTCAATCCGGCCCGCATCAACTGCTTGCCGATGAACCGGAAGATGACGGAGGCAAAAACCTGGGCATGGCGCCCTACCAACTCGTAGGCTCCGCCCTCGGATCCTGCACCGCAATGACCCTTCATATGTACGCCCGCCGCAAACAGTGGCCGCTTGAATCCGTCACCGTCCGGCTGGAGCACCAAAAAAAGCACGTGGAAGATTGCAAGGATTGCGACAACCCTACGGCTCGCCTGGACCACTTCGATTTGTATCTGCACTTGGAAGGCCCGCTTTCGGAGGAGCAAAAAGCCCGCTTAAAGGAAATTGCATATAAATGCCCCGTGCACAAAACCTTGACCAACAAAAACTTCATCAACGTCCAAATCGAGGAGTAGTGGTTAGTGGTTGGTTGTTTTGACTTTGGAAGGGCAAGGAACCAGAAATTTTGCCTGCACTTCACCGTCCAAGGTTTAACCACTAACCACCAACCACCAACCACCAACCACGCGCCGCAATCCATTGCTACTTTACCGGTTGTTTATATAAAATATCCGGTAATTTGGCGTTATTACCTTATTGCCTATTTTGGGTTGTACAAAAAACGCGCTAATTAGTCTGTTGCATTATGAAACCGTATGCTACGCATCTTCTTTCGTTCGTTCTTTTTTTCTTTTGGACCAGCCTTCCCCTTTCCGCTCAGGAAAAAATGGAAGTGAGCCGCGCCAGAGCCATTGACTTTGGCAGTAAAGTCCTGAGTATTTCTGTCGATCAGGAAAACAACAAGTGGGTCAGCACCGACCAGGGGCTTTTTCAGGTCAAATCACCCGATCTTTCCATTCCGGTGGCTATCCCTGCCGGAAGTAGCGCCCTCTACCAATTTCCGGGCGGTAATGCGGATTTTTCCTGGAAAACGGAAGAATTGAACAATGCCTTGGGCCGCATCTTATCGGAATCCAACACCATTACGGCAGCAGCTTACGATTCCAGGAAAAACATCCTGTGGATAGGCACTTCCGAATCCGGCGTTTACGAGGTCCAAACCAAACCTGCGTTAAAAGTCCTGGGTAAAGTGAATAACAACGGGCCCAAATCCGGAGCAGCCAAAACCAATGCGCTGCTCGTCGACGCCCTGGGCAGAACCTGGATCGGCACCGATGCCGGGGTCTTTTATGGAACCTCCGGTAAATGGAAACAGGAGCAAAAGTACTTCAGCATTCAATCCGTCCTGCAATCGGGCAGCAACATTTGGGTTCTTGGAGATGCACTACTTTGGAAGGTCCCCAACTCCGGCCAATGGGAACCGGTGGATATTCCCCCTGCGACTACCGAGGGCGACGTAGTGGCCATGACCGCCGATGGGGAAGGCAGGCTTTGGATCGTTTCCGAACTCGTTGCTCAGTTCGATCCCATTTCCGGCAACGTCAAAACCTACGGTCCTGCGGATTATTACACCACCCAATTCCCTACCTGCGCTGCTGTCGATCTGGACGGGACCATCTGGATCGGGAGTCAGGACAAAGGGCTGTACCGGGTGGGGAAACCCTCCGCCTGGGCGGTGAATATTGTCGTTGAAAAAGAAATTTCCTGTAGCAGCGTCTCCAATGACGCCGCGCTGAAGGCGGTTATCAGCGGAGGGGTCCCTCCGTTTACTTATGTCTGGAACTCCGGGCCCAAAACAGACCAATTGACGGCGCTGGGCCCGGGCCTCTATTCCCTTACCGTAACCGACAGCAAAGGGCAGCAAAAAACGGCTTCCGTCGCTTTAACCGACCCAAGGGTTCGCTTGACCGTTCAAGCTACCGGTTCGGAAACATCGGCAAATGCCAAAAATGGCAGCGCATCGGCTACTGTTCAAGGAGGTGCGGCCCCATATTCCTATGCCTGGGACAATGGAGAGAAAACCTCCAAAGCAGTCCAACTGGCTTCCGGTAGCCGCACCGTAACGGTCACCGACTCCAAAGGCTGTACCGCTGCCGGCGCTGTCGAGATCTCCAGGGATGACGCGCCTCTGGCAGTTAGTCTGGTTTCTGTTAAAGAGATTTCCTGCGCAGGCAAAGCGGACGGAGGGTTATCGGTTAGCCCTTCAGGAGGGTCGGCGCCTTTTTCTATTGCCTGGAGCCAGCCTGGCATCCAGGGTATGGAAGCAAAAGACCTCAAACCCGGGCTCTATAGCCTGACGATTACTGATGGAAAAGGAATAAAAGCAGATACGGCTTTTGTGGTAAAAGAACCTGTGGCCTTAACCGCCACAGCTAAAATCAGTAAACCGGCGAGCATAGGCGGCCGCGACGGGCAAGCCAGCTTGCAGGCGGCAGGCGGCACGCTCCCTTACCGAATGCAATGGGACAATGGCGAATCGGGGCCGGAGGCCACCCAACTGGCTGCCGGAAAACACTCCGTTCAAATTACCGATGCCAAGGGATGCCAAACGACGGCCAGCCTGGAAATGCAGGAAAACATCCTGCCTTTGGATGTGTCCATTCGCCTCCTGGACCAATTAAAATGTGCAGGCGACAAAACGGCAACCCTGGAAGTGCTCGTCAGCGGAGGTAAGCCTCCGTATTCCTACGACTGGAAAAATGCGGGACTCGCCGGGGACCGGCCCCGTGGTCTTGGCCCCGGAGAATACAGCCTCACCGTGAAAGACGCTTCCGGAAAACAAGCCAGCGGTAATTTCTTCGTCAAAGCCCCTGAGGCTTTATCTGCTGTTATTCAGCCAATCGCCCCTGCTTCTACCGGAAATGCAGACGGGCGGGCCGCCGTGGAAGTGCGCGGAGGTACCCCGCAGTATCTGTATGCCTGGGATAACCAGGAAAACCAAGCCACAGCCGCAAAGCTAGCTCCTGGGAAAAGAACCGTCACCGTAACCGACGCCAATGGGTGCCAAACAAGCGTATCCGTCAACATAACCGAAAATATCCTTCCCCTTTCTGTTGCCATAGGATCAACCCGGCCGATCTCCTGCGCAGGGAAGCCGGAAGGAGCGCTTCAGGCGACCATCAGCGGGGGTAAAGGTCCGTTTACCTTGCAATGGAATCAACCCGGCGTAAACGGCGAAAAGCCCGCCAATCTCGCCGCCGGAACCTACCAGCTTACCATTACCGACGCTACCGGGAATAAAGCCCAGGCGGCCTATGAACTTAAAGAACCCGCCCCCCTTAAACTGGTCGCTCAAATAGAATCCCCGGCAAGCACCAATCAAGCCAACGGAAAGGCCAAAGCTTCCGCTTCTGGAGGAACCGGTCCTTATTCCTACCAGTGGGACAATGGGGAAGCCCAATCCGTTAGCCAAAAATTAGCCCCTGGTAAACGAACAGTCACCGTAACCGACGCAAACGGATGCCTGACAGTGGCAACCGTCGACATGACAGAAAATATTTTGCCCCTTGCTGCTTCCATTTCCGAAACCAACGGAATTGCCTGTGCTGGAGAAGCCACCGCATCCCTGGCGGTAGAAGTCAATGGCGGAAAAGGCCCGTTCACCTTCACCTGGAATGCAACCCAGGCCAAAGGGCAGAACCCTTCCAGCCTACCCGCCGGGAACTATCAGCTTACCGTGGCGGATATTGCAGGAAATACCGCTGCCGCTTCCTGGAGAGTATCCGAGCCCAAGCCGCTCCAGATCAATCTTCTGCTGGAAGCGCCTGCCAGTACCGACCAATCAGACGGCAAAGGCCGGGCAATCCTGGCCGGCGGAACCCCTCCGGTTCAAATTCAATGGGATAACGGGGAATCCGGAGAATCCGCCCGACAGTTGGCGCCTGGAAAACACCAGGTGACGGCGACCGATTCCAAAAACTGCAAAACCACTGCCGAAATCGAAGTCGGCGAAACCGTGTTGCCTCTTAGGGCCTTAATCAAAGAAGAACGACCGGTATCCTGCGCAGACGCCAAAGATGCCGTTTTGGCCTTGGAAATCCAGGGAGGTAAAAAACCCTACCGGTTCCTATGGCAGCAAGGGAGCGACAATCAGAGCATTCAGGGGCTGGGCGCCGGAAATTACCGGGCTACCGTCTCCGACGCCATTGGAAGCTCCACCCAGGTAGCCTTTACCCTGGTATCGCCCCCTCCAATGCAACTCCAGGCAGGCAAACAAACCGGCGCAGGGAAATCGCCCGACGGCCAAGCCAGTTTCACCGCTACCGGCGGCTCCCCCCCGTATACGTTTCTCTGGGACAATGGGGAAATCTCCCCGGATGCAGTGAGGCTTGCTTCCGGAACCCACCAGATTACCGTAACCGATGCAAGAGGGTGTAAATCATCCGCTGAGGTAGTTATTGCCCAGCGGCTGATCTTCGATCTGGTTTCCGGAAAAATCCAGCCCGGGCAAAGTATCCCCCTGGAACAAGTTCAATTTGAGGTGGATAGTACCAGCTTTAACACGGCATCTGTGCCCATGCTCAATGAATTGTTTGAATTCCTGGCTTCCAACCCGGGGGTATCGGTAGAGATCGGCGGGCACACCAGCAGCCTCTGTTCGGATGAATTTTGCGAGAGGCTTTCCGCTGCCAGGGCCAAATCCGCTGCAGACTATTTGGTACGACGCGGCATGGACCCCTCCCGGGTATCGTCCAAAGGCTACGGCAAGCGTTTCCCCATCGCAGACAACAACACCCCAGAGGGAAGGCGAAAAAATCAACGGGTAGAATTAAAGATTCTAGCTGTAGGAAACCCTTAACCTGTTTTTTTTCAGGGAAGTCTTCATTTTCCCCGGTTTCTCCTAAATTTGACCTTTCGCATTGTGGATAAAATATAAAACATGAAAAAACACCTTTCCTTTTTCGGGATTTTGTTCCCCCTGCTTTTCGGAGCATTGATGCTTCAAGCGCAACCCGGTAGTCGCCCCTCCGGACAGATGAAACCTGGCGCAACGGAAAGCGCCGACACCACCGCAAAAGACAAAAAGCCTGCGGTTCCAAAGACTTTCAAAGACTTTGTCACAGACAAAGCGGTATCCATGGCCGGGATGCTCACCACCCATAAAGTGGACGACAAATTCTATTTTGAGATTCCCGAGTCGCTGTTTGGCAGGGAGATTATTGCCATTACCCGCATTTCCCAGACGCCCGATGGCGCCGGATATGGCGGCGAACAAGCCAACCAGCAGGTGTTCCGTTTTGAAAAGGGCCCCTCGAACAACGTGTTCATTCGGGTCGTTTCGCATGTGAATACGGCGACCGACACTACCCAGCCGATTGCCAAAGCCGTCCGAATTTCAAACACCGAGCCGATTGCCGCCGCTTTTGAAATCAAAGCCTCGAAAAAAGACACGTCCGTTCTGATTGAAGTAGGCGAATTTTTTAATGGCGACAACCAGGTTTTTGCACTGCCGCCCAGTACCAAGCAGCGTTACAAGCTCAATGCCATCCAAAAAGACCGTTCCTATATCGTTTCCCAAAAGGCTTTTCCCATTAATGTCGAGGTACGCAGCGTCAAGACGTTCACCGTCACGCCCCCGAGCCCTGCCGGCGGAGGGTCGGCTACCCCTTCGAGATCTGTCGACCTGAGCGCAGGAGTAGCCGCCGGCGTAGTGACCTTTGAAATGAACACCTCTATGGTGCTGCTACCGGAGACCCCCATGAAAAGGCGCTTGTTCGATCCAAGGGTCGGTATTTTTGCCTCCCGGGCCACCGTGTACGACGACAATTCCCAACGGGTAGATGAGGAAGTATTTACCGACCGGTGGCGGTTGGAGGCTAAAAACGCCCAGGATGCAGCCCGTCAGCAGCGCGGCGAGCTGATTGAACCGGCCAAACCCATCGTTTTCTATATTGATCCAGCCACTCCGCACAAATGGCGCACTTACCTCAAACAGGGCGTCGAAGACTGGCAGGTAGCCTTTGAACAAGCAGGGTGGAAAAACGCCATTCTCGCGGAAGATTGGCCGGAAAACGATCCCAATATGAGCCTGGAAGATGCCCGGTATTCGGTCATCCGGTATTTTGCTTCCGATATCGAAAATGCCTACGGGCCAAACGTTACCGACCCGCGTTCCGGTGAAGTGATCGAAAGCCATATCGGCTGGTACCACAATGTGATGAAATTGCTCAAGCGCTGGTATACCACCCAAACGGCCGCCGTGGACCCCAAGGCTCGCGCAACCAAATTCAGCGACGAACTCATGGGGCAATTGGTCCGCTTTGTTTCGTCGCACGAGGTTGGGCATACCATCGGCTTACGCCATAATTTTGGGGCCAGCCACGCCACTCCGGTAGAAAAACTACGGGATAAAGCGTTCATCGCCGCCAACGGCCATACCACTTCTATTATGGACTACGCCCGGTTCAACTACGTAGCCCAACCCGAAGACGGCGTGACCGACTTCTTTCCCCGGATCGGAGACTACGACAAATGGGCTATCGAATGGAATTACAAGCCCATCTACAATACGGCTGACGCTGAGGAGGACAAGAAGATTCTCAACAAATGGTACCTCGAAAAAGTAGTCCCTAACCCACGCCTTCGGTTCATTACCGAATCGAGCCCGGTCGACCCCAGAGCGCAAAGCGAGGACCTGGGCGATAACTCCATGCTCGCTTCGGAATATGGCATCAAGAACCTCCAGCGCATTTTACCTAATGTCGTCGAATGGGCAAAAGAAGAAGCCGAAGACTACGAAATGGCTGAAGAAATGTACGGCGATGTGGTTGCCCAATATCGCCGGTATATCGGCCACGTAACCAAATGGGTCGGCGGTATCTACGAGACCCCCAAGACCTATGAAGAGCAAGGGGTGGTTTACGAACCCGCTCCGAAGGATATGCAAAAAAGCGCGGTGGCCTGGCTGAACAAGCACGTTTTCCAAACGCCTACGTGGCTGATCGATCCCAAAATCCTCACCCTCATCACCAATGATCTTGGGGTAAACTCCCTGGCGCAGGTACAGGAATCCGCCATCAACAACCTGCACAATACCAGCAGATTACAGCGGTTGATTGAAGCAAAATCCGCTTATCCCAATGCCTATGGGCTGGAAGATCTGTACACCGAGCTTAAAAACGGCATTTGGTCGGAATTAAAAGGTAGCCAGCCTGTTTCTGTCCACCGCCGCAACCTGCAGCGGATCTACGTTGAGAAACTCCTTAGCATGCTCGAACCTGTATCAGCGCCTCCCGCAGCCGCCTCCCCCTTTGGAGCGGCGACCCCTACCATAGACCCAATGAAGACCGATATCATCGCTATTACCCGGGCCACCCTAAATGAGTTGCACGGAGAATTGAAAGCGAAAGCCAAATCGGCTTCCGACAAAATGACGCGCTACCACTACGAGGATTGCGTCATGAGGCTGGAAAAAGGGCTGGGACTGGACGATTGATTTTTAGGCATAAGGCGAAGGGTGTAAGGCGAAAGGCAATTGCCTTTCGCCTTACACCCTTCGCCCTTTAGCCAGCAGGGCATGGTATAGCTTATCTTCAATTTCCAACACCCCGGATGTGGCTGCCTGAGCCGCCATTCGGTTTCCGCGTTCGCCAGGCAAAAATATTTCCTCCAATCCGGGCATTTTTTCCGCGCTTTTAACCCGGGCCACAAAGGCGTTCATAGATTGAATAAACGTTTGCGGATCCCCGAACAAACGGGGATGAAAACACAGGATCAGGTTGCCCCAATCCCCTTTTCCCAGGCCGAGGAAAGAAGCGCCAATGAGCGGGCCGGTCAATACCTCGATCATAAAGGACAATCCCGAACCCTTGTGGTTTCCAAATGGAAGAATCGCCCCTTTCAAAGCAGATTCGGGGTCAAGGGTCTCCTCGCCTGCCGGGTTTATGGCAATACCTGGAGGCAGAGGGGCGCCTGCTAAAAGGGATTCCATCACGCCAAACCAAGCCATGGAAGCGGTCGCCATATCCAGCACAATTGGCCCCGCATCGGAAGGAATACCGATGGCTATCGGATTGGTCCCAAAAAGCGGTTCCTTCGCCCCAGCCGGGGCTACGGCTGGAAAAGAACCTGAAAATACCATTCCTATTAGTCCAGCCTCCGCCATCTTTTTGGCATAAAACCCAATCGCGCCGGTAGACGATGCGGTATTCCGGGTAGCAATAAAGGAAACTCCCAGACCGGACGCTTTTTCAATTGCCCGAGACGTTGCTTCTTGCATGACGACCATCCCCAGGTGTTGTCCGCCATCAATAACCTGAGAAACAGGCGTTTCGAAAACAGTTTTAACCAGGCCGTCAGATGGAGGCCGGGAAAGACCTTTGCCCGTCAGTTTTACTACGCCCTGGTTATTCCCCCGGCATTGGGCATACATGAGGACCGGGAGGGTCAGCTCTATTTCCTTTTCCGAAAACCCTTCCTGTAAAAGGATCCCTGTTACCAGTTCTTCCAGCGCTTTTAATCCGACTTGCATGGATACTATTTAACTTTTTTGTTCTGAACATGACATCATTCGGCACAATTCATTTCCCATTTTTAAAGGAAGGGAAGGGAGAAAATGACGGACTTTCCTTTAGGGATTCACACAAGCACCTCCAACCGGCCCGGAAGGGTTTCGATCTCCACGCGGAATACATCGGAAAAAGGAATTTCCCCGTCCATTTCGACAATCAACGGACGAGGGGAAGCAATCGAAAGGAGGGCGCCGCGAAACCACTGGAGCATCGGGTCGTTGATGTGACTCCCTTTCATCATTAAAGGAATTTTCTGGAGAATGGTCCACTGGTTTATTCTTTTGGCGATCATCATATCCAGCACGCCATCCTGCACATCGGCCTGAGGGCAGACCCAAAAAGCGCGGCCGAAACACCGGCCATTCATGATAGCCACCATGCTCGACTGAAGCGTAATTTCTTCCTGCTCATCTACCTGTATCTTTAAATCCAGGAGGGGATATTTCCAAAGCGTTTTCAGGACGGCAGCCAGATAGCCCAAAAAACCGGTAAAAAAGCGGGGAATCGTCGTAAAATTAAACGCTGCATGCGCACTGAACCCCAGGTTAACCCCATTCACAAAATAGCGATGCCCCACTTCGGACCCGTCCTGATGGAAAGCCCGCAGACTACCCACGTCCACCTGATGCAGTTTGCCGGAGGCGATCCTGGCCACCGCCACCGCCCAGGAATACCCTTGCTGACCTATCGCGGGTAAGGGCGGAAGCATTTTGATGAAATCGTCGCCATTGCCTACCGGGATGATCCCCAAAGGGATCGGAGCGTTTTTTCCCGAAGCCTGGAGCACCCCATTGGCTACTTCGTGGACGGTTCCGTCCCCTCCAACCGCTACAACAGCCTGGAAACCGCGCCTCACGGCCTCCATAGCCAGATCTTTGGCGTGCAAAGGCGCATTCGTTGTTTTAATTTCCACATCCAGGCCGTGCGCCAGCAAGCTTTGATAGATCTGCGGCCACAATGTTTTGGCCTTACCTCTTCCTGCTTGCGGATTGTAAATCACAAATAAACGATGCATTTCATCCAAAGGTTTTCGGTGTTCCGATAGAAAATCAGCGACAAACAACAAAAAAATATCCAAATAAAAATTGGCAATGCTTATTCCGGCAGCAATAAACAACGTTTCCGCAATTTTTTTAAAATTTTTATGTCTGTTAAGGAAAAATGTCCTACCTTTCGAGCGAAGATTAACATTAATCCAAGCTTTTTTAGATCCTTCATAATAACAGTCGGGTGATTTCTTACAAGAGCGAAGCAATTATGCCTTCGCTCTTTTTCTTTCCCGGCATTCCAAGAGAATTTAGGGCCCAGATTTTGGCGGCGCCGGGAAGGGTTGTATTTTCGCCCAAAACCCACACAGTGATTCAAGCAAACGGAATTCATAAATCATACGGAAAATTGCACGTTCTCAAAGGGGTCGATATTGAGATCGGACGCGCGGAGATTGTCGCCATCGTTGGCAAATCGGGGGCGGGCAAAAGCACCCTGCTGCATATCCTAGGCACGCTTGACCAGGCGGACAAAGGCGAGATCCGCATCGACGGGGAAGCTGTCGCCCAACTGAGTTCCACCCGTCTGGCTGCTTTCCGAAACAAACATATTGGGTTTATCTTTCAATTTCACCACCTGCTGCCCGAGTTTACCGCGCTGGAAAATGTGTGCATTCCAGCCTTTATCGGCGGGCAAACTGAGGCAGTCGCCGAACCCCGGGCCAAAGAGCTGCTGGATTACCTCGGGTTGGGGGACCGATTCAGCCACAAACCCGGTCAGCTTTCCGGCGGCGAGCAACAACGCGTTGCAGTAGCCCGGGCATTGGTCAACCAACCTTCTGTGGTGTTTGCAGACGAGCCTTCCGGAAACCTGGACTCCGTTTCTTCCCAGGAATTGCATCAGCTCTTGTTTAGCCTTCGAAAAGATTTCGGACAAACGTTTGTCATCGTCACCCATAATACCGAACTAGCCTCGAATGAGCGACCGGCGGCTTGAAATGAAAGACGGGAAACTGCTTTCCGAACCGCCCTTGCTCTGACCCTCTTTTTCGTAGATAGACGTTGGATGTTAGCCTTCAGACCTTAACAAAAACGCCCAGGTATGCGGGCACACCCTACTGGACAGCCAACTTCTTTTACCTCTTTTCAACTCCGCTCGGGCTCAACGTAAATTTTTAACGCCCAACGCCCAAGGTCAAACGTCTAATCTCTAATGTTGAAATGTTAAAATTTCATAAATTGGGCAAAGAAAAGCAATGTCCGCCCCTTGCTGTATAGTTATTGGTTCAGTATAGTCTGATTCTCAACCAACTTTTGAAAACAATACACCTGAATATGCTTTCCAGAAGTATCCTTTTCCTGCTTTTTTTGTTCCTGGGATCGGCCTCCGTCCAGGGCCAGCAAACGTCCGTATATACGGATGCCCAAAAAGCGTTCAAGCAAGGCCTGCAGTTTTATGAAAACGGCCTGCTCGCTAAAGCCAAGCGGGAGTTTCAAAAAACCACCGACCTGCTGCTGCCGGTCAATGAGGCGGAAGCCGGCATGCTGCGCACGCAGGCGCAATTGTACCAGGCCAAATGCGCTGTTCAACTCGAACTGAAAGACGGGGAAGCCACGACCCTGAATTTTATCCGCTCCATGCGCCCCGATCCGGAGTACCAGCAGGCGCTGGTCGATATGGGAGACTTCTATTTCAACAACCGCCGGTATGAGGAAGCCCTTGATTACTATGCGGAAATTCCCGCCTCCGGCCTCCCCAGAGATCAAATGGCCCAGGTGCGTTTCCGGCAAGGATATGCCCATTTCGCAAAGAAAGAATACACCGCTGCCAAATCCTATCTTAGAGATATTAGCGCAGACGCCGAGTCGGAGTACTATGCACCTTCCAATTATTACCTGGGGCTCTGTTATTTTTACGAGGGCGATTATACCCAGGCCTACCGGTCGTTCAGCGTCGTTGAAAAAGTGCCGGAGTACAAAAACGAACTGCCCTACATTCAGGCCCAGATTCTTTTTGCCCAAAGAAAGTTTGACGAAGTCATCGCCAAAGTCGGCCCGCTCACCAACGATCCGCGTGCCAACAACCTGAAAGAAATCCGTCAGATCGTAGGGCAGGCTTATTTTGAAAAAGGAGACTACAAAAACGCGTTACCGCACCTCGAGTATTACGCCTCCCGGTCCAGCAAGCTTCGGGAAGAAGAGCTTTATCAAGTGGGTTTTGGTCAATACCAGGAAAAGAAATACCAGGAAGCGATCCGAAATCTCAAACCGCTTTCCACCGCCAATTCCCCTATCGGGCAGAACGCGATGTTCTATCTGGCGAACTGCTACCTCCAACTTGGCGACAAGAACAACGCCCTCGCTGCCCTCGGAACGGCCAAGCGGCTTAACTACGATCCCGTTCTGCAGGAGGACGCCCTGTTCAACCACGCCAAACTGGCCTACGAGCTCAACCTGCCCCGCGAAGCGGCCAATGGCCTCCAGGAGATTCAGCCCAACTCCCGCTATTATGGCCAGGCTCAGCAGTTGTTAAGCGAAGTACTGCTTAGTTACCGCGATTACCAGCAGGCGCTGACCATCATAGAAGAAATGATGAAAACCAACCGCACCCCCCAGCTTACCCTTACCTACCAAAAAGTAGCGCTGAATCGCGGGATCCAGTTGTTGCAAAACAACGACCCTGCAGGTGCAAGGCCCTTCTTCCAAAAGGCGGTGGATAACCCGGCAGATCCGAAATTACAGGCTGTCGGGCTCTTCTGGTTGGGCGACGTAGCCAACCGTCTGGAGCAGTACCAGGAAAGCATGCAGTACATCGACCGGTTTCTGACGGCTTCCAGAAGCCTGAGCGACCTCCCCGATGAGGCAAATACGATTACCGCCAGCTACCTACAGGGATACAACCACTTGAAAACCAATAATTTCGACCGATCCCGCTCCTTCTTTCAGGCAGCGGTGGACGGAATATCGCGCAACCGGCGTTTTATCACCAACACCCAAATAACCAACGAATTGCTTGGGGACGCTACCATGCGGCTCGGAGACGCCTACTTCCGCATCAACCAGTATAACAGCGCTGCCCAATATTACGACGAGGTGATTAACAAGCGCTATGCGGGCTATGATTACGCCATTTTCCAGAAAGCCATTATCGAAGGGTTGCGCGGCCGGAAAACAGAGGAGATCATTGCATTGGAGCGCCTGGAAAAAGAATTTCCCAATTCCGAGTACACCGACGACGCCCTGCTGCGGTTAGGCACGACCTACCAGGAAATCGGCAA
Organism: Haliscomenobacter sp.; assembly: GCA_016707205.1. Lineage (GTDB taxonomy): Bacteria > Bacteroidota > Bacteroidia > Chitinophagales > Saprospiraceae > JADJPL01. Next base: position 97,159 of record JADJHZ010000006.1, read on the forward strand.
GCTCAGCCAGGCGATTGACCCGCTGCGAACGCTGACCACCAAATATCGAAATAAGTCGCCCCTCGTCAACCAAGCCCTGTTGCAGCTTGGCCTCATCACCTACAACATGGGCAATTACGAAGGCGCCCTTAATTACTACAAGCAGGTGTTCACGAACAACCCCGAACCTTCCGAAGCCAGCCAGGCGCTCGCCGCCCTGGAAGAGATCTACATCAAAGATCTCGGCCGGCCCGGCGATTATACCGCCTTCCTGGAAACAGTCCCAGGATACAAAGTCGACAATTACGTGCGGGATTCCATTACCTACAAAACGGCACAGATTCAGTTTGAAAACGCGGATTACCAGCGCGCTGCCGAATCCTTCAGCAGTTATATCCGTAGTTTCCCAAAAGGGCTGAACATTATACCTGCCTATTACAACCGAGGCGAGTGCTACAGCGTACTGCGCCAGTATACCCAGGCATTAAAAGACTACGAGACCGTAATCCAGCAGGGCGCCAGCAGATTCTTCGTCAAAGCGCTTGAAAAAGCGGCTATCATTGCCTATAACCACGAACTGGATTTCGAAAAATCCTTAAAGTTTTATTCGGAACTAGAAAAAAATGCCACTTCAGAAGATATGCTCTTCGAGGCACAACTAGGCGCTTTGCGGAGCGCTTACCGCACCAAGAACAGCGCTTCTGTTTATGGCTACGCTGCCAAAGTCAACAACAATCCAAGGGCCAACAACGCCCAGATTGCCACGGCTAATTTTTACCTCGGAAAACTGGCATTCGATAGCCAGGATTACAACAACGCGCTCAACGGATTTCAAAAAGTAGTGCAACTTTCCGACAACGAGCAGACTGCTGAGGCGCGCTACCTGATCGCTTATATTTATTATCAGCGAAGGGATTTGAATAAAGCCCAGGAACTTTGCCTGAAAGCCAATCAGGAAAGCTCTGCTTATCCATATTGGGTGGCCAACAGCGTTTTGCTCCTCGCTGATGTCATGGCAGAAAAAGGAGACCTCTACAACGCCCGCGCCGTTTTGGAAGCCCTGCTTGAAAACTACAACGAAGACCAGGAACTGGTCAATAAAGCCAAGACACGGCTTGGGCAAATCAACCGGCAGATCGAACAAAGCAGCATTTTAAACAAAAGCGGATCGGAAAACCGGGATTAAGGGTAAAGTCCAATAGGTTAATGCATTTCGGGGCTACCCTAGTAAAAGAACATGCTGAAATCTTTTTCCATTAATAACGATAATTCTATATATGAAACGCTTAGCAATCATTCTAACCATACTTTGCGGAGCCTTGCCGTCTCTCGGCAATCTTTTTGCCCAGGGAGGCCTTCAAACCGGCGAAGTGGATATCATCAAGCAATTCAATGCCCGGCTGGCGGATGCTGAGCGCTTCCTGTTCGCTCCTCAATTGCCGCCTTTGGACACCTTTGCCAAAAAACAAGCCTATGCCATCGCCAACCGCCCGTTAAATGTTCAGTATCTGCCTCCGAGAATCCTCCCAAAGACTCTCCAGAACGAACCCAAAGACCCTATCTATAATGGCTATGCCCGGGTTGGCGCGGGGTTTCCGAAAGCCATCCTCGTGGAAGGAGCTTACGACCTCGTCAATAAAGAAGGCCTGGATGTAGGGTTTGATCTCCGGCATCTGTCCATGAACAACGAAGGCAAAGTGGAAAACCAGCGGTTTGCCGACAACGACTTTGGGCTCCACGCCGGGTTTCACTCCGACCAGGGGTTCAGCGTTTCCGGCAACCTGAACTACAGCCGGGATTTTCTCCATTTCTATGGCTATACCGACCTGGATGACGATTTTGCTTCTGAATTGACCTACAACGCAGAAGACGTTAAACAACGGTTCTCCTTGTTTAGCGGTAACGTCAAACTGTACAATAATCAACGAACTGCCGGAGGAATTGACTACGCGGCCAGCCTGGATTTCTATACCATGGAGGACCTCTACGCCTCCCGGGAAGGCGGCATCGATCTGGTATTGAAAGGAACCAAATGGTTTGAAGACCGCCACCCCCTCACGATTCAACTGCAAACGGACTTCAGCGGATACCGCGACAGCTCGAAACAATCCCTCAACAACTTCTTCCTCACCCCTACCTATTCCTACCATGGAGACCGGTTCAGGGTAAAGGTCGGTCTGAACCTCGCCAATTTCGACGACGAGTTCACCTTCTACCCTATCCTGGAGGCATCGCTCAATGTGGTGGACAACCTCGTCACGGCCTTTGCCGGCACGGAAGGCGGATTGCAGAAAAACAACTTCCGCGCCCTGACGGAATACAACCCATACCTGACTTCCAGGCCAAAGCTGAAAAACACGTTTTACAGCCACTACTACGGCGGAATTAAAGGGGAATACCGGGGCGTGCAGTATCGCGCGCAGGTAGGTTATAAAGACGTAAAGAACCTCGCCTTATTCCTTACCAACGGGGATTCGATTCCCCGATTCAACGTGTTGTACGATACCGGGGGCATTTTTTCCATCACTGCTGAATTGCGCACCCAACTGATCGAAGGGCTCGAATTGAATGGCCGGTTTACCCAAAACTTCTTCTCCCTCGACCGGGAAGAAAAACCCTGGCACTTGCCCAGTTTAGCCCTCAATGTGGGCGCAGCCTATTCCGGGATCATCGACAACCTGACCTTCAAAAGCGAACTCTTTTTCCAGAATGGCGTCCCTACCCTGGCTTTTGACGGAAACCCCAAAAACCTGAATACCCTCCTCGATCTCAACCTTGGGGCCGATTATCAGTTTTCTGACAATATCGGCGCTTTTGTGCAAGTGAATAACGTGCTGAACAACCGCTACCAACGCTGGCAGCACTACCCGATGATCGGCCTTAACGCCGTCGCAGGGATAACCGCTCGTTTTTAAGCATTCAACCATATTTCCATGAGGCATTTCCGGCAGACGCTTGCCGGAAATGCCTCTTCCATTTCTGGCATCCAGGCTTTAGACCTCCTTAACCTGTTTTTAGCATAGAATTATCACAAAAATCCCTTTGGATTTGCATAAGTCCAAAGGGATGCTTAAATTTTAGTCACCATATTAAATTCATTAAATCACCAAAAATTTGGTCATGAATATCACTTTTGAAGAGCTAAGGGCAATCAAGCACAAGTTGCCGAAAGGGAGTATTCTCCGGATTGCCCATGAACTGAACATCTCCGAACAAACCGTTCGCAATTATTTTGGCGCCCACGATTATGATCATGGAGATGCGGCCGGCACCCATATTGAACCGGGTCCCCAAGGAGGAATTGTCCATTTAGAAGACACCACGATTCTCGATTTGGCAAGAAAAATCCTGAAAGAAGCTTCGGTTGAAAAGTAAGCCGTCGGGAATAGGAGTCATCCTGAATATGAACGCTGCCTCTTTGGCCTTTCCCCCCTTAGACGCGCCTCCTTATAAATTTGGGATGACTCCTTCTGTTATTTACATATTCAAATAAAAGTCCCGGGTTAGCTGCACGTATTCTTCGGTCCATGCATTCGGTTTATCGTGTTGGATAATGAGTTGGTCCTTCACGGTGGGCTTGGGATGGCATTCAAATTGCATCAACAGGCGTTCCACCGATTTGACAGACTTAGGGCGCACTTCCGTAATCCGGGAGGCATACAGGTGGTAGCTTTGAGCCAGTTCCTGAAACCGCAACCCTTCAATAAAAGGCAAGATCACGCAAAACTTTCCTCCCGGATGCATCATTCGGCGCACGGAAGACAGGAGATCCCCATGCGGAAGTTTCACCGTATGGCGCACCTGGTTGCGATGCGCATGATGTGAAAAGGTACCTCCCGTAAAAAAGGGAGGATTGCTCACCAGTAAGTCGTAATGATTAATGGCCCCTTTCGAGAACTCCTGGACCGGCTGATGAAACACCGAGAGGCGGTTTGCCCAGGGAGTCTGCTCCAGGTTCTCTTTTGCCTGCCCAAACGCTTCGGCATCGATCTCTACCGCATGGATGGTTGCCGCCTGGGCGCGCTGGGCCATCATTGCTGCAATCACACCGGTACCCGTACCGATATCCAGGATTTTGGAAGCCTGGGATATATCCGCCCATGCGCCCAACAGCACGCCATCGGTCCCAATCTTCATGGGGCATCGATCCTGCCTGATCTGAAATTGCTTGAAATAAAACGTATGTTGTTCCAATATTGAGTTCATCCTTACGTGTACCGGTTTTAGCGCGGAAAAATAAGCAACTAAAGTTAGACTTTGGACTTTATAGGTTAGACTTTAGGGAGCAGGGAGCAGGGAGCAGGGCAGGGAGAACAGGTTGACGCGAAATAACAGACTTTAGGTATATTGGGTTCATTAATTAACATCTAAAAAATGGATATGTCGCATGGCCAGCTTTTGTGCACACGGTCCTTCGCCTTCTCCCAATCCACGGGGCGAAGTAGCTGCCATCGGTTTAATCCCCACCGAAAGCGCCTAAACCTGCTCCCTGCTCCCTGCTCCCTAACCTCTAACCTCTAACCTCTAAAGTCTAACCAAAATGTCTCTGGATAAACAACCGTTGGAATTGTCGGGGGATTTCCGCTTTGCCCTGGATGTCCTGGAAAAAGAGCAAAAGAATTTATTTATTACCGGGCGGGCAGGCACTGGCAAGTCTACGCTCCTGCAACTTTTTCGCAACACCACCCGAAAAAATACCGTTGTCCTTGCTCCTACCGGAGTCTCTGCTTTAAACGTGAGAGGGCAAACTATTCATTCTTTTTTTGGATTTCCCCCGAGGATGTTTCCCAAATCAGAAATCAAAAAACGGCGGGACCGCCGTTTATACCGCAAACTCGAGTTGCTGATCATCGATGAGATTTCCATGGTCCGAGCGGACCTGCTCGACCACATCGACTACTTCTTACGGATTAACCGGGACTCGCCTTTGCCGTTTGGCGGCGTTCAGGTCGTTTTTTTTGGAGACCTGTTTCAATTACCTCCAATTGTTTCCCAAGACCAGGAAGCATGGGTGTACCACTCCCTTTATGCCACGCCCTACTTTTTTTCCGCCGACATACTACGCCATGGGTTTTCTATGGAAGCCCTGGAATTAAAGAAGGTATATCGGCAGACAGACCGCCGTTTTTTGCGCCTTCTCGACAGCATCCGGCTCAACGTCGCCGATCGCGACGATCTGGACGAACTCAACGACCGGGTCATTCCTAACTTTGAACCGGAAGACTTCTACATCACCCTCACCGCCAGAAATGCCACCGCCGACCAGATCAACCTGAAAGAACTGGCAAAAATTGACGCCAAAGAACACGTGCTTCCCGGCAAGGTGAGCGGGGAGTTCAACCCCAACCTGTTCCCAACCGACCTGGCCCTTCGGCTCAAGCCACTAGCCCAGGTAATGCTGTTGAAAAACGACCCGGACAAGCGCTTTGTCAATGGCACCATCGGAAAAATCCTCCGGGTGGAACCCGACAAACTGCGAATTCAAATAGAGGATGGCCAGGGTAACGAATCCGAGCTGGACATCGAACCCGCTACCTGGGAGGTGCTCCGCTACAAGACTTCTCCCGACAACCCCGATCAGATTGAATCCGAAGTGATGGGCACCTTCACCCAGTTCCCCGTCAAATTAGCCTGGGCGGTTACGATCCATAAAGCGCAGGGAAAAACTTTTGACAAAGTGATCATCGACCTCGGGAAAGGCGCCTTTGAGCATGGGCAAACCTATGTGGCTTTAAGCCGCTGCCGGAGCCTGGAAGGCGTGGTGCTCCGCCGGCCTATCCGGCCTCAGGATATCATGACCGATGAGCGGGTCGTTGAATTCCACCAGCTTTTATTTGGATAGTTCTAAAAAACACCGTCTTCTTTTCCCTTTCTTTTATTACTTTAACTGCGTTTTATCAAAACCAAAAAGAATCGTTATGAGCAATAAGTTAGTGCGCGTCAAGAAGAAGAGAATCCTCGAACAGCATCAGGGAGAAAGAGAAGGAAAGAAGGTCCTGTATTTCGTTCTGGCCGCTACCTTTCTTCTGATCCTCTTGCTCTATATCCTGTACGCGTAGAAGGATAAATTAGGTACCTGAATGGGTAGCGGAACAAATCCGTTTACCCCAGGTTTGCTATGTCCAGGGTTATTCTTTTTGTTTTTCAACCCACAAACGCAATACCCGGCTATTGGAAATGCGAAATCCGGTCAGTCTGGATTTCTTATCCCGTTCGAACTGCAGTTTAAAGCCAGCGGATGTCTCAAACCGGTCGGTTTCTGAGGGTTTCAGGGTAAAATCTCCCAGCCGCCGCTGATTCAGCGTCAACTGCCCGTTTTCCAACCGTATCCGGTAATAAGCCTCCAACTCCGGGCAAAAATACGTCCCGGCATAAGCGGCCAATTGTTCAGCGGATAGCTGGGGTTCTGCCGGTTTAGAGGTCTCCTGCACAGGAGAAATGCTGGCCATGCGTTTCTGCTCCTCCGGGAACAGAATTTGGAGTGCCTTCTGGACGAAGGTTTCTGCCTGGAACCCTGCAAAATTTGCCTTCATAAGAATCGCCATGCCATGCTCCGGAACATAGGTAAGCATGGCCCGGTACCCTGCGCTGGCGCCGGAATGTTGAAGGAGGGCCAGGCTTCCATGCCGGCCATGTTCAATTCCGAAGGCATAACTCAGCGTATCTCCGTTATTGAGTACGCCGCGTTGGGCCATCTGGCGCAGCCCGGACTCCCCGCCCACCTTTCCGGTGCGGAAATTATCGGCCCATTTGGCCAGGTCCGGAAGCGTGGTGTAAATCCCCCCTTGTCCAAACGCGGTGCTGTTGTCGTAAATTTTTACCCAGGAGGCGCGACCGTTCGCGCCATACGACTCGGCGCAATTGGGGAACAATTCGCCTTGAATGTCCATTACATAGGTATCGCGCATGCCCAGGGGGTCGAAAATATTTTCCCGCATCCAAACCTCGAAGGGCTTTCCTCCCGTGCGCCCGATGATTTCCCCAAGCAACATATAAGCGGTATTGCAGTAGGCGTATTGATCTCCCGGTTTAAAATTCAATTCCCTCAAATGACGAACCATCGTGAGGGCGTCTTTCTGGCGAATGCCATCGCCCCCAATCCAGCCTCCCAATTCCAGCATGGCATAAATTTCCCTCAACCCACTGGTGTGGTGAACCAGGTGGCGGATGGTGATGGGGGCGCCGAAATCCGGGAAACCGGGAAAAAAGCCCGGATATCGTCGTCGAAGGAAAGTTTGCCTTGCTGCTCGAGAAGCACGATTGCCATACAGGTGATTTGCTTGGCTACCGAACCAATATCCGACACCGTTTCCGGAGTGAACACCGTGCGGGTCTCTAGATTGGCCATACCAAAGGATTTGGAATAGGTCAATACGCCTTGTTGGACGATACCAACCGCCAGACCGGGCCGGTCCGTGCGGTCGTATTCCCTGAAAAGGGCATCCAATTGGCTCACCCGGGCGCTATCCAGTGTCTGCCCATGCAAGTCAACACAGAAAACCGGCCCGCCAAAGACAAGGCTCATCAAGGTAAGAAGGCGCAACATCGTTTTCATCACGGTCCAATTCAAAAAGGTTAAAAAACAGGGGCGGGCAGTTTCAGAATAAAACTCCGTTCTCCGGTGGAAAATACGGCTTTTTTTGTTGTTGCCAACGCCTTCTGGAAAACAAAGAAAATTAGCCCCCCGTCGAAAATGCCCAGTAGTGTGGAAAATGCTTCCAGATACACAGACGAAATCATTGCGAAAAATGTATCTTTCCGGGTGTAAGTGAATCTATGGTTTCCAGCGCGTTACTCCTTACCGCATACGCTCCTCCGGCATCGTATGTTGCCCAATGTCTGAGGTTTCCCAGAGTGGTGATCGAACAATGGGAGAATTACCAGAAGGGGTCTTTTCGAAACCGATGCCATATCGCTTCCAGCCATGGGGTACTGCGGCTCTCCATTCCCTTATGGCAAGGCAAACACCAGCGCATGCCCATCCGGGAGGTCCGGATCGACCACCGGGAGCGCTGGGCAAAAAACCACCTGGAGACCTTGGTCACCGCCTACGGCAGCGCCCCGTTTTTTGAAGAATATTATGACTTGTTCGAGCCTGTTTATCTGAAACGACCGGCCTTTTTATTTGATCTCAACCTGGAGTTGCTCCAAGCCATTGCCAAAGCCCTGCGGATCCCTTGTGCCATCGAACTGAGCAGGGAGTATGAACGCATTCCCATGGCGGAATGCGCCGACTTGAGGCAGGCTATTTCTCCGAAAGAGCGCAACATGCACCCGGGCCTGCTGGGGTGGAATCCCATCGCTTACCCGCAAGTCTTTGAAGAAAAGCATGGATTTTTGCCCGATTTAAGTATATTCGACATGTTGTTTTGCCTAGGCCCGGAAAGCATACTCAATTTAAACGAAGGGCTGACTGACATAAGATAAAGCTATTGCCCGGGAGGGTAAAATCCGTAAAAAATGCCTACATCTAATAACTTAATCAACAAGAGTTTACAGGCTTTGCGCGCGTTGATCGACGAAACAGTCAAGGATCTCCACGAGCTCACCATCCAGATAAAGCACGACCAGTTGGCCGGTATTGTGAGCGATTTGCGCAACCGGTTAAACGACCCCTTCATGTTTGTCATCGTGGGCGAAGTAAAAGCCGGAAAAAGCAGCTTCATCAACGCATTGCTCGAATCCAAAGAGGAGATCACCGCCGTTGCCCCACAGCCGATGACGGATACCATTCAGCAAATCGTTTATGGACCGGAAAAACAAATACTAACGATCAACCCCTATTTGAAGCGAATCGAGATTCCGGTGGAAATCCTCCGGGAGATCGCCCTGGTGGATACGCCCGGCACCAATACGATCATAGAACACCATCAGGAAATAACCGAAAGTTTTATTCCAGCGTCCGACCTGATTGTTTTTGTCTTTGAAGCTAAAAATCCGTACCGCGAATCCGCCTGGCAGTTTTTCCAATTCATTCACGAGGAGTGGAGGAAAAAAGTCATTTTCGTTCTGCAGCAGAAAGACCTGATGCCTGCGGAAGATCTGGAAATCAACCTGGCCAAACTGCGGGAATACGCCGAAAAAAAAGGGGTACAGGAGCCGGCTATTTTCTCCGTATCGGCCAAAGAAGAGCTGGACGGGCTCACGGAACAATCCGGCTTTGCCAACGTGCGCGCCTATATCCGGGAAAATATTACCGGGGGAAAGGCGCCGGTGATGAAACTCCAGAACAGCGTACATACCGCCCGGCACATTTTGACGTCGATTCAAGAGGGGCTTGTCCTGCGCAGAAAACAATGGGAGGCCGATTGTGCCTTCCGGCAGGAGATTACCGATTCTCTGGTTTCCCAGGAAATCAAATCCAACCGGCAGGTAGATATTCTCGTCGAGAACATCATCGCCGGATACGATAGAGCTACCCGGGCCGCCGAAGCCGATCTCAGCAACGGCATGTCTTTTTTCTCCCTGTTATACCGGTCGGTCGCATCGGTGTTTTCCAGGAAAGCTTCGGCTCAGGAATGGCTGGACCACCTCGCGCGCTCCCTGGAAGAAGAACTCAGCGCCGAACTGCGCACCAAATTAATGGACGGAATCGGCGACCTGTCCGATAGCGTCCAGCAAATGGCCAAACTCATCGACTTGAAAATTCGTACCAGCCAGACTATTCTCCAAAACAACCACGAGATCTTCAGCGCCATAGCGGAAAAGCGAAGCCATGTGTTTAAAGATCTTCAGGACGCTTTCGACGACTTTATCAAAAAATCAGAGAATTTCACCGGCCAGGAACTTTTCCCGGATAAAAGCCCGTTGCCGGGCAGCTTTGCTACAGGCAGCGGATTGGCCGTCGTCGGCATAGTGCTTACCGCCCTGGCCCATGGCATGGTCTTCGACCTCACCGGAGGCATATTGACTACCATTGGACTAATTTTTGCCGGAGCGGCTACTTCCGGAAAGCGAAGAAAGATCCTGGGAGGATTCCGGGAGGAAATCGCCAAGGGGAGAACGCGGCTGGAGGAAGACGTTACCAGAAAATTGAAAATATACATCAAGAACCTGAAAGAACGCATCGACAGCCACTTCGACCCATTCGACCTCCTGCTCGAAAAAGAAGGCGTCCAACTGAACCAACTAGAAAAAAAACAGGCAGAAGTTCAGCATCGTTTGGATCACCTCGACCAGGAATTAAACCGGCAATTAACTCATTGATCGCAGAAGCATCCGTTTTGGTCTGATTTTTTTATCCTTACGAAGAATCCTTGCAACCATAACGGCAAAACGGTGTATTTTAAGGTGACGTAATTGTACCATTGGGAATGAAAAACAAAATAGTCGCCGGGTTTTTAGCCCTTTTCTTTGGAATTTTTGGCGTCCACCGGTTTTATCTGGGTCGCCGGTTCTGGGGCGTCATGCATATGCTCCTGTTCTTTTTCACCTTGGCGCTAACGATAGATCACGAAGGGCCTTTTATCATTGCCCCGGCCATTCTGGGATTTATCGACGCCATTTTGCTGTTTGCTATGCCGGTGGAGGATTTCGACGACCGGTACAACGCCAAATTTTTGAAGAAACGGCAACAGGCTTACTATGCCCGTCAACAACAAAAGGAGGAGGCTGATCCGGAACCAGAATTTGCGTATAGGCCCAAAGCCAAACCATCTGCAACAGACGCTTTTTTAAAGCGAATCGGCGTAGAGAAATTTCGTTCGGGCGATTTTCTGGGCGCTATTGAAGCCTTTAGCCAAGTGCTGGAAGAGGAAATCGATTCTCCTGCCGCCCATTTTAACCTCGCCTGTTGTTATTCCATGCTGCACGATGCCCCAAGCGCCTTTGAACACCTCGAAAAAAGCCGTTGTTCGCGGATTTTCCGATTTCAACCGGATCCATCAGCACGCAGCGCTGCATTTCCTGAGGTCGCAACCCGGATTTGAGACGTTTGTCGCCAATGGATATAAACGGACCAGAACCGCGCCTGCGGAAATGCCCCAAAAGGACACGCCCTTAAACAGCACCCCTTCCAAAGAAACGCAGCAGCCAACGCAGGTGATTGACGAGATCTTTCACCTTGGCGAGCTTATGGAAAAAGGGCTTTTGTCGGAAGAAGAATTCCAGCGCGAAAAGAAGAAACTACTCAGCGACTAAATCACTCCATGCGGATTTTTCCGGGCAATCCACTTCAATCCCTCTTTTTTAGTAAGGGCAGGGAGCGCATGGGTCCGAATGAAGCGTTCAACAGCCGGGGCATTCACTTTGGAATAGTTCCTCAGGGCCCAACCGGAGGCCTTCCGGACAAAAAATTCCTTCGAATCCGCTCTCCGGAGAATATATCCAAAGAGCAAATCCGCGTTAGTAGAAGACTTGAAATCCAACTGGCTCAGAATAGCCGAGCGTTGAAACCAGATATCCGGCGACTCAATCCACTTGCCGGTGTATAGCTCCAGGGCGCCGGGGAACCTCAAAAACAAGCCCCCTGCCAACTTGGGGGCCAGGAAATCCACCGTATCCCACCAGGATTTCTGTGGAATAAGCGCCTCGACGACCTCCAGAAACGAAACGCCAAGGCGGCTAATCTGCGGGCGAACCAGATCCTGAACAACGTACTGGGCTTCCCGATAAGGGATCTGAAAACAAAGCCGGCACAATTCGCCCAGGTCTTCCTCTTTCGGGTACCCCAACTCCCGGACAAGCTGCTGGGATAGTTCTTTCCGTTTAGGCTGGTTGATTCCCCAAAAGAGAAATTGGTTTTTCATGTATTTTGCCATCGGCGCCGCTAGATGTGGATCGGCATGCTGGGCAAATACTTCTTGCAAGCGGGCGGAATAGGCAAGAGGGTTAGGCGTTTGCATGATCTTGGCAAGGCAGGCTATGGGTTAAAAAGAAGGAAAAGGCCAAGGCCGATGCAATTGCTCCTTCAGCGCCTGGACAAATTCGCTGACCGTCCCTTCGCCCAGTTCGACGAACCAGCTTCCGTTCTGAGTCCGCTCGATAGGCTGTATGCCCCAGTAAAAGGAGTCGCCCAGAACACCCAATAAGACGGCAATCGCTTTTTGCTGAGACGGAATATTGAAACAAGAAAATTTATTCCCGCCCTGAAACATATCCGCCACGCCCCGCTTTTCATCGAGCATCAAGAACCCCGCCATTTCATCCATCCGTTCATGTGGGGTAATGGCGCGAAAACTCATCATGGCCGTATGCCGGAGTTTACCCAGGTTGCCAAGGCCTGCAAACCAGCCAAAACCGGGAAGGTTACCCGATAGAAATTTCCGCCCACTTCCTTTGCCCGGGTGTAAGTGCCCGGCGGAGGGGTCTACCTGCCAATCGGAACGCGTAGCGTTTAATACCGCACGGGTAACGCCCTGGCTACCCTGGTATAATTGAAAAGCCAAGGGGTTATGAATCCCATTGGGCATGGGAAGCTCTACGGACAATGGTTTTTCCAAAAAAACCGGACCCTCGGCATCTTCCGCCTGAATGTGAAAAATGACCGCCGCTTCGTGAAGAACATTTCCGGCAAGGGAGTTTTTCCCCAGCAATAACATATCCGGCAAATCATACGCTTCCACCAGGCGCAGATGAACAGGAGTTCGGCTCCAGCCGCCTCTCCAATTCCGAAACGATTTGGGCGCAATGGAAAGCGATAAACCTCCTCCCGTTATCAGGTTTTGCTCGTAGTCGGGGTCGAGTTCAAATTGTTGAATCGGAGGCCCCTCAGGGAAAAGCATTTCAAACAACCTGCTCCCAGATGTTTCCCGAGCGATAGCCGTCCAAAAACCGGAAAGCTTCATATTCTATTCGTTTTCTCATTTATGTTTACCTATTCCGCAAACCCTTCCTCTTGCAGGAACACTAATCCAGCCTGAGGTTATCCTCGTTAGCCTGCATACCTCACTTTTCCACCTGCACGGCGTGGGAAAACACCCGGAGAGCCCATGCGCTGAAAGGGAAAAGTTGATTCACGGGAAGAAAAAGGAGGAAGGTATATGTCAGAGCCTCAAGTCTAGCCCAAAACAGAAGCGGCTTTTAAAAACGCCAAGCCTCCGTATTTTGGGTATGTGCCGGAAGAAAGGGGTTGAACTCCCTTTTCTCGTGGGTATAAAATTAAAAATTCCGGACTGCTTTTCCAAAAATACCTTATTTTTTGGTTGTTAAAATAGCGGGCCCTCTTTTCCGGATCCAGGATAAACGGATCCAATGACAAAACCTATACCTTATGCGCCCATTGGCTGAACGTATGCGGCCGCAAAGCCTGGAGAAATTTTGCGGCCAGGAACACCTGGTAGGTCCGGGTTCGGTTCTTTTGAGTGCGGTCCGGTCGGGACATTTTCCGTCGGTTATTCTCTGGGGTCCGCCGGGAGTAGGCAAAACCACGCTGGCCCATATACTCGCTGCCGAGCTAAAGCGTCCGTTTTTCATGCTGAGCGCCATAAACTCTGGCGTTAAGGAAGTAAGAGAAACCATTCAAAAGGCCGAACAGCAACGTTTTTTCAACCGGCCCAATCCGATTCTGTTTATTGATGAAATCCACCGGTTCAGTAAAAGCCAGCAGGATTCCCTCCTTGGGGCCGTAGAGAAAGGGGTGATCACGCTGATAGGCGCCACGACCGAAAATCCCTCTTTTGAGGTGATCCCGGCTTTACTATCGCGCTGTCAGGTATACGTGCTGCAGCCCCTTGCCCCGGAACACCTGATCCGGTTAGTCGATCAGGCGCTTGCCGAAGACGAAGAACTCAAAACCAAAACCATTGCGCTGGAAAGTTACGACGCGTTGCTGTACTACTCCGGAGGGGATGCCCGCAAGTTGTACAACCTGCTGGAACTGGTCGCCAGCGGAGCGGAATCACCTCTGGTTGTTACCGATCAGATGGTGAAGGACAAGGCTCAGCAAAGCATGGCGTTCTACGACAAAGGGGGAGAACAACATTACGATCTGGCCTCCGCGTTCATCAAGTCGATCCGGGGGAGCGACCCCAATGGGGCGTTGTATTGGATGGCCAGGATGATCGAAGGCGGAGAAGACGTCAAATTCATTGCCCGGCGAATGATTATTGCGGCGGCGGAAGATATTGGACTTGCCAATCCCAACGCGCTACTGATGGCCAATACCGCGTTTCAGGCAGTGAATATCATTGGCTGGCCGGAAGCCCGCATCATTCTGGCCCAGGCGGTGGTATACCTGGCCACTTCTCCGAAAAGCAATTCGGCCTATGTAGCCATTGAAGCCGCTTTGGAAGCTGCCCGAAAGACGGGGAATGCCCCGGTTCCCCTGCACCTGCGCAATGCCCCTACCCCCCTCATGAAAGCGCTCAACTATGGCGGAAATTACCGGTATGGGCACGATTTTCCGGGCAACTTCACCGAACAGGAGTATATGCCCGAGGTCCTATCCGGGAACGCTTTTTACCAACCCCAATCCAATGCCGCAGAGGAAAAAACGCGCCAGCAACTACGGCAGTGGTGGAAGGAAAGATATGGATATTGAGGTTCAATCTTCCTTTACCACCAGCGATCTCAGAATATCAAAACTGGCATAAAACTGACGCAGGAATTCGAGCATATCATTCCGGGATTCCTTGCTCAGCAGTTCAAAATGGCGCACCTCATCCAGGAGGGCGTTCTTGTTCTCCTGAAAATGCGCCAGGGTGTTTTTAAAAACCTGTGCATCGGCCGGGCGACCCAGATAAACGCGTTCCCGGACCGTAGCCTGCCCTAGTTCCCTGCGGGGCACCGCATACTTCGATTTAACCAGGCCGCTGTGATCAAAGTCGTAGGGCACCAGCAACCTCAAATTGGAAGACGCCTGTTTCACCGCTTTCAAGTTTCTCAAGTACCGGTAGTCCCAATCCGCATTGCTGATCATATATTGAAACACATACACCAGATTTTCTTGCGCCGGATCGGTATTTCTGGCGCCCAGACCAAGGGAATCGCACTGCACCCCTTCCATGCGCTGGGCCAGTTCGTCGAAATCTTCCATGAAAAACCCATACCGGGTCTTGGGCGGCATACCTCCTTGCGTGTCCTCATAGGTAATTTCCGCTAATTGGACCCGGTAGCTGATTGGGGTTAGGATATTATAAAGCCGGTAGCACAAATACTCCCGCAGGATATTCTCCTTACTCGAGTCGGGATCGTCCAGGCAGTGCGTCACCAGCTTCAGGTCGTTATGGTCTGCCAGACCCATGGCCCGGAGGGTGTCCTTTTTAAATTCAACCCGCAAAGGGGGGAAATCACACCGCATGCGCCTGAATTTCCCCCTTAAACTGAGATCTGCCGGCCACTGCACCGCAGGTCCCTGGCCATTCTGCTGGATAACCGCAGCCGGAAAATCCGTCCGGGGCTTTTTTCGGGCCTGGAGGATCGCGGTAAAATCCGACTTGATCGTCAGCGCAAGAGGGCCCGGCCTCTCAGACAACTTGGCAAAAATAGTTCGTTGAGCGGTAGAATCCGAATACAAAACGGAAGCGGGGTTCGCCGATAAGGAAGTATTCCACGAGAGAATAGTAAGCGGCAGGTAGATAAAAACGGAGCGGAGCATAAACTCGGGTTTAAAAAGAGAAATTTTAACAAAGTTATTCTTTATTTCGCAAAATATTCATCCAGGAGGCACTCGGTAAATAAAATGTCATGCATTATAGGTGGAAGAATATGTAATTTTGTTTTTAAGTTTGTTCTTATTGTATGAAAAAATGCACGGCCTCAATACGGAAACATGACAGGAAAACATCTTTTGCCGTTCAGTAGTCCAACCAGATATGTCCTATTTACGGGGCTACTATTACTACACCTCCATGTTTTTGCCCAGCAAGGCACAGGCAAGAAACCAGGGTATCCGGTTTTGCCGGATCACCCTATCAATGTGATCCTCCTGATCGGCGATGGAATGGGATTAACCCAGATCAGTTCTGCTTTATACGCGAATTACAACCAACTTTTTCTGGAAGAATTTCCCATAGTTGGATTTCACAAGTCCTACGCATACGACCAACTGGTTACCGACTCTGCGGCAGGTGCGACCGCATTTGCCTGCGGGAAAAAGACCTACAATGCTGCCATTGGTGTAGATAAGGATTCCCTGCCATGCAAAACGATTCTGGAAGAATCTATGGAACGGGGACTGGCTGCCGGCCTGATCGTCACCTCCACCATCGTTCATGCCACGCCTGCTGCTTTTGCGGCACATTCCCTTTCCCGGGAGTTTTACGAAGAGATCGCTTCCGATATGGCAGAAACCCAACCCGACTTGATGATCGGTGGGGGCAAAATGTATTTCGATCGAAGAGATGGGGACGACCGGGATATCATCGGCGAACTCCGGTCTAAAGGATACACGGTGGAAGACTATTCCAGCACCGACATTACCGGATTTAAATGGAACGCCAGCAAGAAATTGGCATTCTTCACGGCAGACAAACAACCCCTCAGCGTTTCCGCCGGCAGGGATTATCTTGCCCTCGCCTCCCGGCTTGGCCCCCACTTTCTCGAAAAACGCAGCGAAAAGGGGTTTTTCCTTATGATCGAAGGTTCCCAGATCGATTGGGCCTGCCATGCCAACGACGGCAAACTAGCTATTAAAGAGATCCTGGATTTTAACCGGGCTATTGGAGAAGTGCTCAAATACGCCCAAAACAACCAACATACCCTGGTCATTGTTACGGCGGACCACGAAACCGGTGGGATGGCTCTTATGCCCGGCTCGAAACAGGGAAGTGTACAAACGGCGTTCACCACCAACAACCACACCGCTACCTTGATTCCCGTTTTTGCCTTTGGCCCGGGATCTGAGCTATTCTCGGGAATATACGAGAACACCGAAATCTATCACAAAATTCGCTGGGCGCTCGGGTTTGGCGTTCAGCCTGCGCAAACCTCTCTTTCTACCTCCACCGGCCCCGCTGCCAACCCGGAAAAAATTCCGCAAGGAGGCAGCAACTGATCATCCGGGTAAACCTTTTTCTCTGCCAATCCTTATTATTGGTACGAATCGGTATTGGTTCCTTACCCTTAATTCATTTATGGATCTCCCACCATGCAAACACCTACCACATCGTTCGACAATCTCCAACTGGTTAAAGAAAGTGCAAAGGATTTTGCAGAAAAACACATTCGCCCGAATGTCATGGAATGGGACGAAACCCAAACCTTTCCGGTAGACCTGTTCCACCAAATGGGCGATTTCGGCTTTATGGGCGTCCTGGTTCCTGAAATTTACGGAGGAGCGGGACTTGGATATCAGGAATACGTGACGATCCTGGAAGAAATTTCCAAAGTGTGCGGATCGATAGGGCTCTCCGTAGCTGCACATAATTCCCTGTGTACCAACCACATTCTTCAGTTTGGCAGCGAGGAGCAAAAGCGGCAATACCTACCCCTTTTAGCTTCCGGACAATGGATCGGCGCCTGGGGCCTCACCGAGCCCAATACCGGAAGCGACGCCGGCCGGATGCAGTGCGTGGCCTCCAAAGAGGGGGATCACTATATCCTCAATGGCAGCAAAAACTTCATCACCCACGGCGCCAGCGGCCAGGTTGTTGTAGTTATTGCCCGGACCGGAGATCTGCTGGACAGTCATGGAATGACGGCCTTTATCGTCGAAAAAGGTACGCCGGGGTTCTCGGCAGGAAGGAAAGAAAACAAACTGGGCATGCGGGCTTCCGAAACCGCCGAATTGCTTTTCGACCATTGCAAAGTCCACAAAAGCCAAATGTTAGGATTGGAAGGCGAGGGCTTTATTCAAGCGATGAAGGTATTGGACGGAGGCCGGATTTCCATTGCCGCGCTCTCGCTCGGCATCGCCAAAGGGGCTTATGAAGCCGCAGTAAAATACGCCCAGGAAAGGCACCAGTTTGGCAAACCCATCGCCACCTTCCAGGGAATCAGTTTTAAATTGGCCGACATGGCCACACGCATCGAAGCTTCCGAACTCCTGACCCGAAAGGCAGCTGAATTAAAAAACCAAGGCGAAACATCGACCAAGATTTGCGCGATGGCCAAATACTATGCCTCTGAAACCGCCGTTCAGATAGCCAATGAAGCCGTTCAGATTTTCGGGGGGTATGGATATTCGAAAGACTACCCCGTGGAAAAATTTTACCGCGATGCCAAATTGTGCACGATTGGCGAGGGAACGAGCGAAATCCAAAAACTGGTCATCTCGAGGGAAGCGCTAAAAGAACATTAGACTTGTTGCGATGGATCTATTTACACGGGCAAAAAAAGGCGCCGCCAGCGATTCGCCAGCGACGCGGATAATAATAAGCCAGTAATAAATAACCAATATCTGTCGTATCGTCTTATGGATTCTTTTCCCGGGGCGGCACTCCCCTGCCCAACTCCTCATCCTCCTCCCCGCCCTGCTCCTTGCATGCGCGAGTTAACAAGGGCTATTATATAAAAATCAAATACCGTGCCAAATGGCGTTTTTTATTCTATATAACAAAACAAAAAATTCAAAATACTGATAATCAATTTTTTAAATAAAAAAGCAGCGACTTTCTTTTTCATCAGAAAGCCAGTCTATACCTAAAGTGAAGCGGTTTGAGGAATCCCCAAACCGCTTTGCTTCGCGTATCTCCCTTCCCAACTTGAAACAGAAAAAAGAACCTAGGGCAGACGGCCCCTCCGGCCAAGTTCAACGACTTCAAGACCAGAAATGGTTCCTTCCTGAATAGAAAAGCGGACCATGGTGCGCATCAGGTGAAACCCCTCTTGCCCGCAAGCGCCCGGATTGATATGCAACAGACCGAGTTTCGGATCCCGCATGATTTTGAGGATATGGGAATGCCCGCAAATAAACAGCCCGGGAGGGTCGTCTTCCAGCAGGGTTCTTACGCGGCTAACGTACTTTCCGGGGTATCCACCAATATGGGTCATAAACACGTCCAACCCTTCGCAGGCAAATCGCAAATCTTCCGGGAACAGCCCCCGGATTTCCCTCCCGTCGATATTTCCGAAGACGCCTCGCAATGGTTTGAGCGCCATCAGTCTTTCCCCAACCGCGTTCCCCCCGAAATCGCCGGCATGCCAGACCTCGTCGCAGTCTTCCAGAAAGCGCAGCATATGGTCGTCGAGGTATCCATGCGTATCGGATAAAAGGCCTATTCGCATCGGTTCACGGATTAAGGCAGTTTGATAAAAAAGTCTAGTTAGAAAGTTCGGGGATCAGAACAAACCCGTTGGTTGCCTGCCTCCCGAAAAGATCGTAAGCAATCCAAAGGTAGCCGCCTTTACCCCAGTCGCTTCCCCAAGCGCCCATCACTTCAAACGCCTGCTTGGCCTCGTCATATCCAACGGCCAGAAGGGTATACACCTGAATGTCCTGGCCTTGGGGCAACCACGACCGAAGGCCAAGAGCCTGGGCGAAGGAAGGGTCGGCCTGAAATTCGATCACCACCGGGTTCCCGCGCATAATAGCTTTCCGGGCTTCGAAAACCCGCTGAGAAGGTTTGGTCACCTCCCGGAACAATTGCAAATAGTTCGCAATCCGAAACCGCGGAGTCGCCTGCACCGCACTGGTGAGGTAGGTCGCCCCATAGGGGATGATAGCCGCATTGATGGTTCCCTCTTTCGCAAGGAACAGGAAAATCTCTTCCCAGGAAAGGCTTTGCTTGGTTTGGGAGAGGTTCAGGGAAATAAATTCCGGGCTGAGGTTGGATTTATAGTTTTTCTCCAGGTTATTATAATATTCCAGGCAGGAGGCAAGCAGGTACGTTTGCTCCATTCCCGGGAGTTCGCATTTTCTCACCGGCATCATGTACGGCTTCAGATTTTGTTCTTTGAGGTTGTCCAGCGTAGTTCCGCCGATTCCTCTCACGGTAAGCATCAATTGATCTGCCAAAGCGGCGTCGGAAATGCCGAAAGCCGCCGCCTGATTCCCTTTGGGGATGGGCTGGATCTGACTGTAAAGGGGATAACATCCTAAACCAAACAAGAGGAAGGCAATTGGGAAGAGGGCCTGCTTTTTCATGCTTTTTCCAAGACAACGAACCCTGCATGGAATTTCGTTTCCATGCAGGGTTCAAAATCAATTAAAGTTTATTTAAACTGCCCAAAGTGGTATGGGAAATCCCCATACCCCTTCGCATCAGGTATACCTGTTTCCGGAAGCGAGTCCGGTATGGTTTCGGTTCTCCCGGATTAGCAAGCTTAATTGATCCTTTTCAGTTTTTCCTTCACCCGTTCAACCATTTTTTGCTGATTTTCAATTTCCATCGTTCTGGTTTTCTGGGAGGAGGCATTCAATTCGAGGTCTTTTTTCGCTTCCTGGATCTTTTTTTCCGCGTCCAGTATGGTTTTCTCCAGGTTTTCCTGCTCCTTCTGCAACTTCGCAAACTCTTTATTCAGGTCCTTCAGAACGGTTTCCTGTCCTTCCAGTTCAATTTCCACTTTGCGGATGCGGGTATTCCGGAGGAATCCGTCCAGCCAGGATTGCAAAGCCGGAATTTTATCGGCATGGTCATAAGAAGACAAATAAGCGCCTCCCAGATCAAACCAAACGGCTACCTCGGCGCCTGCTCCCCGCTCATTCACGGTGGCGTATACGTCGATGGTATTCGCGCTCAGGCTGGGCAGCGACGCATTATCTCCGAAAATCTCCCCTGTTTTGCGGTCCTTTTCCGGTTTGCGAATATTGTTTGACTTCAGGAAATCCATCCAAAGCTTTTCCACTTCCTTGGCATTCAAGCTATCTACCTGAATAGAGAAGCTATTATTCGTGCCAAGGCTCATCACCCTTTTCCCTTCCATAGGCGTCTGGGCGGAAGCCCATCCAAGAGCCAGGAACATAAGGCAAAAAGTAAGGCGTAAGATTTTCATAGAATGGTTATTAAGTTGTTTGAAATCAGATTCCTTTGTTTACATCATTTGCCAGCTTTAGACGGTTCGCTCCCTGAAAGGTCACCCCATGACGCACAAAACCTGTTTTTGCCAAGTATCGCGCCGGTCAAAGCGGGATATTCCCATGCTTTTTCCGGGGCAGGTGCGCCACTTTGTTTTCGGTCATGGCAAACGCCCGGATCAGCTTGCGCCGGGTTTCCTGGGGGTCGATTACTTCGTCGATGAAGCCCCTCTGCGCTGCCCGGTAAGGATGCGCAAACGCCTCCTGGTATTCTTTTTCTTTAGTAGCCAGCATTTCTGCGGGGTCTTCCGCTTCGGTAATTTCTTTGCGGAAGATGATTTCCGAAGCGCCTTTGGCGCCCATAACCGCGATTTCGGCGCAAGGCCAGGCAAAGTTCATATCGGCGCCGATATGTTTGGAATTCATCACGTCATAAGCGCCTCCATACGCTTTGCGGGTAATCACCGTGACCCTGGGCACGGTCGCCTCGCAGAACGCGTAGAGGAGCTTGGAGCCATTGACGATAATGCCATTCCACTCCTGGTCGGTACCCGGAAGAAAGCCCGGAACGTCCACCAACACCATCAACGGAATATTAAAGCTATCGCAGAACCGCACAAAGCGGGCGCCCTTCCTGGAACTATTTACATCCAGCACGCCAGCCAGACACATGGGCTGGTTGCCCACAATACCTATGCTCCTCCCTGCCAGGCGGGCAAACCCGACCACGATATTATCCGCAAAGCCCTCGTGGATCTCAAAATAAGAATCCTTGTCGACAATGCCCCGGATCACGTCGCGCATATCGTACGGATGGTTGGGATTGTCCGGAACGATGTGGCGGAGTTCTTCCCTTAGCTCGTCCTTGAGCTCATAAGGGAGCAGGGGCGTTTTCTCTTCGCAGTTTTGCGGAAAATAGCTCAGCAATTGACGTACCTTTTCCAGGCAATCGATGTCGTTGGCAGCGGTGAGATGGGTAACCCCGGATTTGACCATGTGGGTTTGGGCGCCGCCTAAGTCTTCGGAACTGACCTCTTCGTTGGTCACGGTTTTAACGACGTTGGGGCCGGTCACAAACATATAGGAAGTGTCCTCCACCATAATAATAAAATCCGTCATCGCCGGGGAATAGACCGCCCCTCCGGCGCATGGCCCCATGATCGCTGAAATCTGAGGAACCACCCCGGAGGTCATTACGTTCCTGAAAAAAATGTCGGCGTATCCCCCCAGCGAGTTGACGCCCTCCTGTATCCTGGCGCCGCCGGAGTCGTTCAGGCCGATCACCGGCGCTCCGTTGCGCATTGCCAGATCCATGATCTTGCAGATTTTTTCGGCGTGCGTTTCCGACAGCGACCCACCGAATACCGTGAAATCCTGGGCGAAAACGTACACCAGTCTCCCGCCTATCGTCCCGTAGCCGGTAATCACGCCATCTCCCGGGAATTGCTGATCCGCCATGCCAAAATCATTGCACCGGTGATGGACGAACATGCCGATTTCCTCAAAGGAATGGGGATCCAGAAGGAAATGGATGCGCTCGCGGGCGGTAAGCTTTCCTTTTTGGTGCTGGCTTTCCATTCGTTTGGCGCCTCCGCCCAATTTAGCCTCTGCTGTTTTTGTGTTTAGAAGTTCCAGTTTGTCTTTCATTACCGGAAAGGGTTATGGTTAAATAATTCAATTTGGAACAAGGGGCAATAAAGGGATAAATGTTCCGATTTTGCCTCCTCTAAATTACGCAATCTGGCGCATTACCTGAAAAATGCGCCCATCAAACTTGAGAGAGATTGTAAAAAGAAGGAAAAAAATGTTTAACTTAACCCGTAACGGAACTAATTTTAAGCGATTTTAGCACAAACAAAATATAACATGTCCATTTTAGAGAAAGTCCATCCGCTGTCGGATAAAGTGATGCGTATGGCTGAATCCGAAACCTTGCGGATGGCAGCCTTAGCCCGGGAACTGAAAGCGCAGGGCAAAGATGTAATCAACCTGAGTATCGGAGAGCCCGATTTTGACACCCCTGCTCATATCAAGGAGGCTGCCAAAAAAGCGCTGGACGAGGGTTTTACCAAGTATACGCCTGTTCCGGGCATCCCGGAACTGCGCGAGGCGATTTCGCTCAAACTCAAACGCGACAACGGGTTGAATTTCAAGCCCAGTCAGATCGTTGTTTCCAACGGAGCCAAACAATCCCTGGCCAACGTGTTTTTTTCCTTGCTCAACGAAGGGGACGAAGTCGTCGTGCTGGCGCCGTATTGGGTTAGCTATATCGAAATGGTCAAAATCGCCGGAGGGAAGCCTGTGGTCGTTTTTGCCGGGATAGAGCAGGATTACAAGGCGACAGCCGCCCAGATTGCAGAGGCCATCACGCCCCGCACCAAAGCGTTGCTCTTTTCTTCCCCCTGCAATCCTACCGGTTCGGTATATTCCAGGGATGAATTGGAAGCAATTGCAAACGTTGTGGCCCCCCATCCCCAAATCACGGTCATTTCGGATGAAATTTACGAATACATCACCTTTGCAGGCAAACACGTCTCTATAGGTATTTTTGATCAAGTTAAGGACCGGACGGTCGTGGTCAACGGCTTTTCCAAGGGGTTTGCCATGACGGGATGGCGCCTGGGGTATATTGGCGCGCCCGAATGGCTGGCTGCCGCCTGCTCTAAAATCCAGGGCCAGTTTACTTCCGGCGCCAATTCGTTTGGCCAAAAAGCGGCCGTAACCGCGCTTACCTCCGACCTCGGGCCCACCTACCAAATGCGGGAGGCCTTCCTCAAGCGGCGGGATCTGGTTACTGGTTTACTCAGCCAAATACCTGGATTCAAGGTGAACAAACCGTTGGGGGCGTTCTACAGCTTTCCAGACATCAGCAATTTCTACGGGAAAAGCGATGGGACTTTTACCATAAACAACGCGGATGATTTCAGCGAGTTTATCATCCACAAAGCGCAAGTGGCCCTGGTTTCCGGTGCTGCATTCGGAGCGGATCAATGTATTCGCTTATCTTTTGCCGCTTCGGAAGAAGAATTGGTAACGGCTATCCGCAACATTGGAGAAGCGGTTGCGCTCCTGAGATAAACGTTCTTCTGTTTTCTTTTTCAACCCCGCCCAAGGCTTGGTTTCCCAATAAGTCCTTAGGCGGGGTTGTACCCTTCCCATCTAGCCATTCAAAAGCCTGGTAATTTTTCGCTCTGCTATGACAAAGTTGTCAGGCCAATCCTATATTTGCAGTTCGCATTTTTTTGATGACCAGTCTACTACCATGAAAAATACACCCCCACAAGCGCATTCCGTTACTCATTCCCTCTCTATCCACGGCGAAACCCGGATCGATCCCTACTTCTGGCTTAACCAACGGGAAAACGCCGATGTTCTGGAATACCTCCAGGAAGAAAATGCTTATTTGGAAAGCCAGTTGGCCCATACCAAGCCCCTTCAGGAAAAAATATTCCAGGAAATAACCGGGAGGATCAAACAGGAAGACCAATCTGTACCCTATCTGGAGAATGGATACTACTATCTGACCCGGTTTGAATCCGGAAAGGAATATCCCATTTACTCCCGGAAGAAAGGCAGTCTGGACGCCGGGGAAGAGGTCTTGCTGGATGTCAACGAATTAGCGTCGGGGCGCGCCTATTACAGCGTTGGAGACAAAGCCGTCAGCCCCAACAACCGGTTTCTTGCTTTTGGCGAAGACACCCTGAGCCGGCGCATCTATACCCTGCGGTTCAAGGACTTGACCACCGGTGCGTTCCTGCCCGAACAAATCCCCAACACGACCGGGCTGGCCGCCTGGGCAAACGACAACGCCCACGTTTTTTATACAGCCAAAGACCCTCAAACCCTTCGCGGGTATAAGGTCATGCGGCACAAGCTGGGCAGCCCAATAGAGGAAGACCAGGAAGTATTCCGGGAAGAAGAAGAGACCTACGATACCTTTGTATACCATTCTAAGTCGAAGAAATACCTGATTATTATTTCTTCCCAAACGATCTCTCAGGAATACCGCATCCTGGAGGCAGATAACCCGACCGGCGCTTTCGAGGTATTCCACCCACGGGAACGAGGGCTGGAATATAGCATCGAACACTTCGATGACCGGTTTTATATACGGACCAACCTCCATGCGAGGAATTTCCGGTTGATGGTATGCCCGGAAAATAAAACGAACAAATCCTTCTGGCAGGAAGTCGTTCCTCACAGAGAAGACACGCTGCTGGAAGATCTGGAGGTGTTCAAGGGATTTTTGGCGCTTTCTGAACGAAATCAGGGTATTACCCAAATCCGGATCATTTCCTTTTCAGGAGAAGACCATTACATTTCCTTTCCGGAAGAAGTTTACCTGGCCTACACCTCGATCAACATGGAATTTGACCGGGAGTTGCTGCGCCTGGGCTATCAGTCGCTCACGACGCCGGTCACTACCTTTGATTACAACATGCGCACCCGGGAACTGACCCTGCTCAAACAGGAGGAAGTCCTTGGCGGATTTGACAAAGCGAATTACCATTCCGAACGGCTTCATGCGATCGCCAGGGACGGCGCCAAAGTCCCCCTGTCCATCGTATACCGAAAAGGCTTTCCCAAAGACGGCACGCAACCCGTGTTGCTGTATGGGTACGGGTCTTATGGATTCAGCATGGAGCCCTATTTTAGCGCAGCCCGGATCAGCCTTCTGGACCGGGGCTTTGCTTTCGCCATTGCGCACGTCCGGGGAGGGGAGGATTTGGGCAGAGCCTGGTATGAACAAGGCAAATTGCTGCACAAAAAAAATACCTTTTACGACTTTATCGACTGTGCCGAGTACCTTCTGTATCATCATTTCACCTCCCGGAATCACCTCTATGCCATGGGAGGCAGCGCTGGAGGATTGCTAATGGGCGCCGTGGTCAATATGCGGCCGGAGATCTGGAAAGGCGTGGTCGCGGTTGTTCCTTTTGTGGATGTTGTTACAACCATGCTGGATCAAAGCATCCCCCTTACCACGTTTGAGTACGACGAATGGGGCGATCCTCGGATCAAGGAATACTACGACTACATGCGCTCCTACTCCCCATACGACAACGTGGAGAAAAAAGCCTACCCTGCCATGCTGGTCATCACGGGGCTCCACGATTCCCAGGTGCAGTATTGGGAGCCGGTAAAATGGGTTGCCAAGCTCCGGGCCTATAAAACCAACGACGAGCCATTGTTACTGTTCACCAACCTGGATACGGGGCACAGCGGAGCAAGCGGCCGCTTTGAACGCTACCGGGAAACGGCGCTGGAATATAGCTTCCTGCTGGATCTGGAAGGCATTCGGGATTGATTAGGCCTAAATCCCGATCTTTTTCAATTGCTCCAGAAGGAAATCGGCTTCCTGCACGGTGTTCAGATGGGAAAAAGAAAACCGGATCGTTTTTCTTGGGGAGTCTTTTTTTAGTGCATCCATGACGTGCGAGCCCGCATCGGCGCCAGAGCTGCAGGCGCTTCCTCCAGAAACCGCAATGCCCGCAATATCCAGGTTGAGGAGCAGTAGTTCCGTTTTGGGCCCGGGAGGAAACCCCACGCTCAGCAGTTTATAGTGGCCCTGGCCAAAGGGGTCGCCATTCCATTCGATGTCCGGGACTGCCTCCTGGAGCTGCTGCGCAAGATAGTCTCTGACCACTTTATTTTGGTCCTTCTCTGCTCCATTTCCCCGTAACCTATCGATAAAGCCGTAGCCATCCCCAGGATGCCCGCAATGTTTTCGGTACCCCCGCGCATATTCCGCTCCTGAGAGCCCCCATCCAGGAAAGGCCTTAGGGCGTTTTGCTGGTTGATGTAAATGAATCCAACCCCCTTAGGTCCATGGAACTTATGCGCCGAACCGGCCAGAAAATCGATGGGCAGTACATTCAGATCGATCGGATAATACCCCAGCGTCTGAACCGTATCCGTATGGAAATAGGCTCCAAAGCGCCGGCAAAGCGCCCCGATTTCCTGTAGGCTGGCTAATGTCCCCACCTCGTTATTGGCATGCATCAGCGACACCAGGGTCTTTGCGCCGCCAATAGCCAGCAAGGACTCCAGGTGTGCCAGGTCAATATGCCCGTTTTGCGTTTGCTGCACAAAAACCGCTTCCACACCCTGATCCAGCCGGAGCGCATCCAGAGAATGCAATACGCAATGGTGTTCCGTTCTCGAACTGATGATCCGCTGAACGCCTAAATCCCGGACGGCGCATTTCAAGGCCATGTTATTGGCCTCGGTTCCTCCGGAAGTAAAAAAGATCTCCCCAATAGAGGAATTCAGCAAGGTAGCTATTTGTTTGCGCGCCTGTTCGATCGCTGCCCGGGCTCTCCGCCCTTCCTCATAAATCGAGGAGGGGTTCCCATTGATTTCCCGAAAAGCGTGGATCATGACCTCCATCACCTCGGGGTCCAGGGGAGTTGTTGCGGCGTTATCGAAATAAATACGATTCATGCCTTTCCATCTAGTTTTCCATCAAACCATTGGCACACCATGGATTCTTCGAAACCCAAGGCGCTCTGATGGTGAAATTCGTTCGTATGCGGGTTGTACACATAGTCTTTTCCCCATTCTTTATAGTGCTGGGCCAATGCCTCCAGCGCATTCAGAATCGAATCGACCTCCCCATTGGTCATAATAGGATGAATAGACATCCGGATCCAGCCCGGCTTTTCGGACAAGTCCCCATGCGTGATTTTATCGGTAATGGCGTCGGATTGTTCTTGCGACACATGAAGCAGGTAATGCCCGTACGTGCCGGCACAAGAACATCCGCCCCGCATTTGAATTCCAAAACGGTCGTTGAGCAGCCTAACCCCCAGATTGTAATGAAGCCCGTCGATATAGAAAGAGATTACCCCCAAACGCTTTCGGTGCTCCCCTGCCAAAACGCGCAGGTTAGGTATCCGGTCCAGGCGCTCCCAGATCCGGTGCAGCAATTCCTCTTCCCGGGCATGGATCTGGCGCACGCCCATTTGCTCCTTGAGTTGAATCGCAAGAGCCACTTTAATCGTTTGGAGAAACGCCGGGGTGCCGCCATCCTCCCGGGCCTCAATTTCGTCGATGTATTTATGCCCTCCCCAGGGGTTAGTCCAGTCGACCGTTCCGCCGCCGGGATTATCCGGGACCTGGTTTTTGTATAGTTTGGGGTCAAAAATCAGGATTCCCGCAGCGCCGGGGCCTCCCAGAAATTTATGGGGGGAAAAATAGATCGCATCCAGGTGTTGCC
The DNA here is from genome assembly GCA_016707205.1 of Haliscomenobacter sp. Taxonomy (GTDB): domain Bacteria; phylum Bacteroidota; class Bacteroidia; order Chitinophagales; family Saprospiraceae; genus JADJPL01. The sequence continues at coordinate 125,190 of JADJHZ010000006.1, forward strand.
CTTCTTTTTCCGGGCGCATGGAAATCGGGATATACGGCGCCGAACAGGCAAAGTCCACAAAACAAAGCCCTCCATGGCGGTGCATGATCTCTGCTACTTCGTGATAAGGGGTTTGAATCCCCGTCACGTTCGAACAGGAAGTGATGGCAGCAATTTTATGCTCCCGGTTTTTATGCTTTTCCAGCAAGCGTTCTAAATCCATCAGATCAACCAGCCCTTGCGCGTTCGGGGCAATGACCTCCAGATCGGCGATAGTCTCCAGCCAGCTTGTTTGGTTGGAGTGGTGCTCCATATGGGTGACGAAAACGACCGGCCGCTCATAATCGGGCAACCGGACAAAATCCCGATGGCGTTCGTGAACCTTCAACCCCAGGATCCGCTGGAACTTATTGACCACCCCGGTCATGCCGGAGTTGGAAGCGATCAACACATCCTCTTTACGAGCGCCGACGTGGGCTTTGATGATATCTTTGGCCCGGTGGTAGGCCATCGTCATAGAACTCCCGGTAACGGTAGTTTCCGTATGGGTATTGCCGACAAACGGACCGATTTCCCGGGAAAGGCGGGTCTCGATGGGTTCATACAGCCGGCCGCTTGCCGTCCAGTCGGCGTATAGGATCTTTTTTTCTCCATACGGCGAAGGAAACGTTTGATCAATACCTACCACGTTGCGGCGAAATTGGTCAAAGTAGGATTCCAGCGAAGTTTTGGATCGGGTTGGAACGAGAATGGACGACATAGAACGTTGGTTTATTGGATAAGGAGATAACCGCTTTTCCGGATGGAACATCCGGGGAACCATCCCGGATTTTAAATCCGAGCTACAGGAGTTGGGATTTAATTGTATCGACCAGGGCGCGGGCCTCTTCCTGGGTTGGGGCTTCGGCATAGATCCGGATAATTGGTTCGGTATTCGACCCGCGAACATGCACCCAGCTGGAGGGAAAATCAATTTTTAATCCGTCCAGGGTAGCGTACTCTTCCGAGGAATAGCGCGCTTCCAGCCGGTTAAGGACGGTCTTCAGGTCGAGGTCTGGCGGCAAGGATATTTTATCCTTTACCATTTCATAACGAGGAAATTGGGCTCTGTATTCCGTCGCTTTTCCCCCAAAACGGGCCAAGCCGGTCAGGAAAAGCGCCAGCCCGGCCACCGCATCGCGGCCATGGTGCAGATCCGGGACGATCACTCCCCCATTGCCTTCTCCGCCAATGACGGCCTGGGTTTCCTTCATTTTCATAGCCACATGCACTTCCCCCACGGCGCTGGCGAAATAGTTGCCGCCGTATTTGACCGTCACGTCGCGCAAGGCTCTGGAGGAGGACATATTGGAAACGGTGTTTCCGGGGCGTTGCCGAAGAACGAGGTCGGCTACCGCCACGAGGGTATACTCCTCGCCAAAGGCGGTCCCATCTTCGCTGATCAAGGCCAGCCGGTCTACATCCGGATCAACCGCCACGCCCAGATCGGCGCCGCGCAGCCGCACTTCTTCCGACAAGGCGGTCAGGTGTTCGGGTAAAGGCTCCGGGTTATGGGCAAACTGCCCGTTGGGCGTTCCATTCAACAAGACGACCTCACAGCCCAGTTGCTCCAGCAACATCGGAATAATCAGCGCACCCGTGGAGTTGATGGCATCCACGACCACCCGGAATTTCCGGCCCGCCACCAGGGCTTGATCCACCAACGGGTATGCGAGAATAGCCGCCACGTGTTTTTCCATAAAACCGACGCCCTGAACATAGGCGCCCAGTTCGTCCACCGGAGCAAAGTCCATCTCATTCGCTTCCAATGCGCGTAGAATCGACTGGCCGGTACCCGGAGAAATAAAATCGCCTTCTTCGTTCAGGAACTTTAGAGCGTTCCACTCCCTGGGGTTGTGGCTGGCCGTAATGATGACGCCCCCCTGCGCTTTTTCCCAAATGACCCCCATCTCGACGGTTGGGGTGGTAGAAAGGCCGAGATCAATTACATCAATGCCTTGCGCCAGCAAGGTTTGAACAACCAACCCATGCACGATGGGGCCAGAGATGCGGGCGTCCCTGCCCACCACCACTTTAGGGCGGGGATACTGATTTTTCAACAGTGCGCCAAAAGCGGAAGCCGATTCAACTACGTCTATCGGAGTGAGGTTGTCCCCTCTTTTGCCTCCGATGGTACCTCTAAAGCCGGAAATGGATCTGATCAGTGCCAAAGCAATCGTTTTGCACAAAAATAAAAAATAAATACCGCTAGCCTTCCTCCTGTCTGGAAACTATCTTTGCCGGGCCTAAACAGAAAAAAAATTGCTCATCTCATGGAGGAACCCAACGCCTCTCCGGCTCCCGGTCAAGGTTCGTGGTATGAAGGCTGGTTCAGTTCGCCTTACTACGAGATCCTTTACCGCCACCGCGACGATTCCGAGGCCCAAGCCTTTATCGATCGCTTGCTGGTGTGGCTCCAACCCAAAATGGGCGCGCTGATCCTCGACCTGGCCTGCGGAAAAGGCCGGTATGCCCGGTATCTGGCGCGAAAAGGGTTCCATGTTACCGGCCTGGACTTGTCCGTCAACAGCATTACGCAGGCCCGCGAATACGAGATGGAGAACCTCGCCTTTTTCACCCACGACATGCGGCTGCCCTACCGGATCAACTACTTTGATTTCACGTTTAATTTCTTTACCAGCTTCGGCTACTTCGACCAGGAACACGACGACGTGCGCACCTTAAAAAGCATAGCCCTCGGACTAAAAAAGGGGGGCGTTTTTGTTCTGGATTTTTTCAACAGCGCGTATGTGAAAACCCATTTCCTTGGCAGCCAGGAAAAAACGGTTCAGGGCATTGCCTTTAAGACGAATAAATACCTCCAGGACAACCGGATTATCAAGACCATTGACTTCGAAGACCAGGGAAGGTTCTGGCATTTTGAAGAAAGCGTCCGGCTATTTGAACTCCAGGATTTTGAGCGCTTGTTCCGTGGGGCCGGGCTGAGGATAGAAACCCTCTTCGGAAATTACCAACTCGATCCTTTTGACGAATCCTCCAGCCCACGATTAATCTTAATAGCCCGCAAGCCATGATTCAGATCTTGCTCGATATGGACGCCCGGCTTTTCGAACTGATCAACGGAAGTTGGAATCACCCCTGGCTGGACTGGCTCATGCCCTGGTGGAGGGAAAAGCTGACCTGGGTTCCCTTGTATGTGCTCCTGGCCGGATTCAGCGCGTTTAAATTTCGGATCAAGGCATTTGGGCTTATTCTGGCTCTGATCCTCGCGGTAGGTCTTTCGGATACGGTGAGCAGCAAGCTCATCAAGCCGGCAGTTCACCGCTTGCGCCCGTGCAACACGCCGGAATTAAAGGAAGAAGTCCGTTTGTTAACGGGATGCGGAAAAGCGTTTAGTTTCACCTCCTCTCACGCAGCCAACCATTTTGCCGTGGCTGCTTTTTTAAGTTTAACGCTAGGATTATGGTATCCCGGGTGGAGGATTTGGCTTTATCTGTGGGCGGGGTCCATAGCTTACGGTCAGGTATATGTCGGGGTCCATTACCCATCCGATGTCATTGGGGGCGCATTAATTGGATTAATCATTGGCAACATCGTTGCAAAAACATATCTTCGCCTTTCCAAGCTACGCATCGCATTGCCCCCTCGGGTTTGAGGGGTTCCTGGAGCTAACCGCATCAACTGCTGAGTAATGGAATTATGGGAATACGGTCTATTGTTAGGCGCCGCTTTGCTCGGAGGCGGGATTGCTTTTTTTATCCAACGCAAGCAGATCCGTTTGATCCAATGCTTGATTTCCTTTAGTGGGGCCTATTTACTGGGCCTGGCTATTTCGCATCTGATTCCCGATCTTTATGCATCCGGGGGGTTGCAGAACCCCGGGCTTTGGGTGTTGGGAGGGTTTTCACTACAGCTTTTGCTGGAAACCTTGTCCAAGGGAATAGAGCATGGTCATATCCACCATTTTCATCGCGCCAAAGTTTGGCCCATCATGTTGGGATTGATCCTGCATGCATTTCTGGAAGGTCTCCCGTTGAGCGGATATGAACATCTGGAGCACCATTTGAAAGGGAACTCCGGGATGAATACCTTGCTTTTTGGCATTGTCATGCACAAGGCGCCTGCGGCATTCGCTCTCACAAGCCTTCTTTTGTTTGCGGGGCTGCCCAAGGCCAGGGTGCTTTTACTTTTAGGTCTATTTTCCCTATCAACCCCTTTCGCGGCATTTTTTTCCGGGGTCGTCGGGATTCCCCTGCAGGGGCTTTATGTCCTTCTGGCCATGGTGACCGGCTCTTTCCTCCACTTATCTACTTCCATCCTTTTCGAAAGCAGTGAAGGGAAAACCCATTCGGTGTCCTGGGAAAAATTTCTCGCCATTGTGCTGGGCTTTGCCGGCGCGCTGCTTAGCGCCTGATCCCCCGTTGCAAGCCATCCTCCTTCCCTGCCATAGCCTCCCATGGCGCCGGATAGGCCCGACCGCTCATATAAGGACATTGAAACCAAGGCTTTAATGGAATTTTTTTCATTTGCCATGGCATTCTCTGGAAAAAACTCCACCAATTTGAAAATACCCTACAAGTATTTTCTGTTAACCCTCGCTTAACTTAATATATATTTTCCTATTTTGGCCCATAAACCAGAATAAACGTTCTAATTACCAGACTTTCAAAGTATGAAATTCGATTCCCGAACCAGCCTTCTGAATTTCCTTTTACTTTTTCTTTTATGCGGAACGATTTCCGCTCAAAACATTCTCCGTGGGGAAATAAAAGACGTCGATTCCGGCGAGCCTTTGATCAGCGCCACAGTCCTTATCAAAGGAACCTCTGAAGGAGCAGTTACCGACTTCGACGGGAAATTCCAGCTCAATACAGCTCAGAAATTCCCGATTACCCTCCTTGCATCCTATGTGGGATACAAGGAAAAGGAGGTTATTATCTCCGCTCCCGGTCAGTTTACCACGATCCAACTGGAAGCGGACGTAGTCAGCATTGCCGCGATTGAGGTGGAAGGCCGGCGGCTTTCCGAGAAACAAACCCAATCGCCAATCACGATGGAAACGATGGATAACATCGCCATCAAGGAAACTCCTGCGGTTAGTTTTTACGACGGCTTGGGGTCGTTGAAAGAGGTTGACCTCACCGCCGCCAGTCTGGGATTCAAGATCATCAACACCCGGGGATTCAACAGCACCAGCCCGGTGCGGTCGTTGCAGATCATCGACGGGGTGGACAATCAGTCGCCGGGGCTGAACTTCTCCCTGGGCAACTTCCTGGGCGCTTCCGAGTTGGACGTCAACCGCGTCAACCTCATCGTGGGGGCCAGTTCGGCCTATTATGGCCCCAATGCGTTCAACGGCGTGATCAGTATGGAAACGAAGTCTCCGTTTCTACACAAAGGTCTGAGCGCTATGGTGAAAGGCGGCGAACGGAGCCTGGTGGAGGCCGGATTTCGTTATGCCAGCGCCATCAAGGACAAAAACGGGCTGGAGCGTTTGGCTTTCAAGCTCAACTTCTTTTATTTCCAAGCCAACGACTGGCCAGCGGAAAACTACACGCCCGTTTACGACACCGACTCCGGCCTGAACAACCCGGGCGGGTTGGACGCCGTCAATATCTATGGAGACGAATACCTTCCGTCAAATGATTTTACCGGCTCGTTTGCCGTGCCGGGGCTTGGGATCATTCACCGCAAAGGGTACCGGGAAATCGATCTGGTCGATTACGACTCCAAAAACCTCAAAGCGGGCGCCGCCCTTCATTACCGGCTCCAGCCGGCTAAAAACTACCAGTCGCCCGAGTTGATCCTCGCTACCAATTACAGTACCGGCACAACGGTTTATCAAGGAGACAACCGCTTCTCCCTTCGCGACATCCAGTTTTTCCAGCACCGGATCGAACTAAAGAAAAACGACACCTATTTCCTCCGGTTTTATGCTACCCATGAGGACGCAGGCAAATCGTTTGACCCGTACTTTACCGCTATCAAGCTTCAGGAACAGTCCAAAACGAACAACCAATGGCGCTCCGACTACCTGGGCTTTTGGCAGATCAATATGGTGCCGCGGCTTCGCAAACTGGAAGGGTTCCCCAGCCCTTTGAATTACCTGGGAAGGCCTGCTGAATACGCTGCGGCCGCTAATGCCTTCTTTGCCCAACCCCTGGTGCAGGATTCGCTTACCCTTTGGCATTCCCTTACCCAAACGGCAGCCGGATTGGCCAACCCGATCGACGGTACAAAAGAGTATTTCGAAGCGGGCACGGAACGCTTTCAACAAGTTTTCAACGACATCACCAGCCGCATTTCGTTTTCTGAAGGAGGCACCCGGTTTTACGACCGTTCCGCTTTGGTCCACGGGCAGGGAGAATACGCGTTCAACGATCTGGTCCGAAGCGGGGCCATTTCGGATCTGGACCTTCGCGTTGGCGGAAACTTCCGAATGTACTTCCCCGATTCAAAAGGATCTATTCTTTTGGATACCTTTGGAAGAAATATCAACACGTACGAATATGGGGTCTATGGCGGCGGCACCCTGGAACTCAATACCCGGCTTCGCCTGAGCGGAACCGTCCGCTTAGACAAGAACCAGAATTTCGACTTCCTCTTCTCCCCTGCCGCGTCGATGGTATATACTCCGAACCTCGAGGAAACCTATCGGTTGTCGTTTTCTTCCGCTATTCGCAATCCGACGCTGACCGACCAATATTTGTTCTATAACGTGGGCCGGGCTATTCTGATAGGCAACCTCAACGGGTTCAACGACCTGATCACCATCGAGTCGTTGGAACAATATCTAAAAACCCTGAACCCGGGCGTGCTGGAATATTTTAACGTAGCGCCCATTCAGCCGGAAAAAGTGAAAACCCTGGAAGCAGGTATCCGGCGCACGCTGTTCGACAAGCTCTATGCCGATGCCACTTACTATTTCAGCTTTTATACCGATTTTATCGGGTACAACCTGGGGGTAGTGGGTAGCTTCGACCGCATTACCGGCCTTCCGATCGACGTTCAAGCCTACCGGGTGGCTGCGAACGCCAGAGACAAAGTCACCACCCAGGGGTTCTCCTGGGCTTGAACTATTATTTCTGGAAGAACTACGTCATTAATGGCAATTATTCCTGGAACAAACTGAACACCGATACCGACGACCCCATCATTCCGGCGTTTAACACGCCCGAACACAAGTTTAACTTAGGATTTGCTGCCAGGGATTTGAAGATCAACCTACTCGGGAAGCCAGTGTCCAATCTGGGGTTCAACGTCACCTACAAATGGATCGACAGCTTTATTTTCGAAGGGTCTCCGCAATTCACCGGGTTGATTCCATCGTATGATTTATTAGACGCGCAGATCAACTGGCAGGCCAAAAAGATCCATACCACCTTCAAGTTGGGCGCCTCCAATATTCTGGACCGCAAAATTTTCCAAACGTACGGAGGCCCTACCATAGGCCGCCTCGCCTATTTCTCTATCCTGTACGAATGGATCCAAAAATAACGCTACCATTACATTTTATCACCAAAAGCGATTTTTATGAAATTTGTCAGATTTACCTTTTTTCTCTTTCTGGGCTTGCTGGCTGGATTTTCCTCCCAGGCGCAGGAACGCTACCTCAAAGAAATTTTCACCGGAGTTACCGTCACGTCCAGTATTACGTATGGTAATAACCTCAGCGTATTGACCGGCGCTCCGGTTGCTACCGCCTTAAAGATGGATGTGTACGCCCCAACGGGGGACACGCTCAAAAACAGGCCGGCTATTCTTTACTTCCATACGGGAGCTTTCTTCCTCCGCTGTATAATGGTGGGATTACCGGCGACCGGAATGATTCCGCTACCGTGGAGATTTGCAAACGCCTTGCCCGGATGGGGTATGTTGTATTCAATGCCACCTACCGCCTTGGGTGGAACCCGGCAGCTACCGGCGCCGATGGACAAAACATCCGAACCAGTACGCTTCTTCAGGCAGCATACCGGGGTATTCAGGACGGACGTAGCCTGGCCCGGTTCCTGCGCAAATCCGTCGCCGAAAATAGTAACCCATACGGAATCGATCCAAGCCGAATCGCTGCCTGGGGACAAGGGACCGGGGGGTATATTTCTATGGGTATGGCTTTTCTCGACCGGTTCCAGCAGGAAGTGGTGCTCGAAAAATTCATTGATACAAAAACGCTCCAGCCATATATAGATACGACCCTTTTCGGCAATCTTTACGGCACCACGACAACAACCTCTATGTCTCGCCAACCATCCTGGATATAGCTCCGACATCAAAGCGGCCATCAACATGGGCGGCGCCATCGGCGACATTACTTGGCTGGAAGGCAAGCCTGGAGAGCCTGTCGTTGTCGGCTTCCACGTCGTATCCGATCCCTTCGCTCCGTTTGCCGATGGGCCGGTCATCGTGCCGACTACCGGCGATTTTGTCGTCAACGTGTCCGGAACCTATTCGGTAGTTAAAAAAGCCAACGACCTGGGTACCAACGCCCCAATTGCCGACGCCAATTCCGACCTGACCAACCCGGTCAATGCAATTAATAAGGCCCTGAGCCAGGTTCCGATCGATTACCGGGGGCAAGCCATCAAATTGTCTACCGATAACATGTTCCCGTTCGTACTCCCGGGCTTCCAGTCCGGACCCTGGGAATGGTGGGACAAAACGGCCTTGAATGGGGTAGTCGCCTTCTACAACACGAATCTTGGAACCAACTTCAACGCCGACACCCTGCACCGCAACGGCTTGCTCACCAACCCAGATATGTCCAAAGCCAAGGGGATGGCCTATATCGACACGATGATGAGTATCAGCCTGCCCCGCCTTTATCTCGCCCTCAACCTGGCGGTCACCTCTGCCAAACAAGTCCTGAAAGCAGAGGATGTAGCGCTTCAGATCGCCCCGAACCCGGTGAGCGATATCGCCTACTTCCGCAGCAGCCCGGACTTTATTATGCGGGATATCGCCATCTATAACATGGATGGAAGGTTGATGGCAGGCGCTATAAATTTGAAAACCAATTACTACGAACTGGATCGAGGCAAACTGCCTCCGGGTATTTATGTAGCCCAGGTCCGTTTCGACCACGGCATTGTGGCCAGCAAAATCGTAGTCCAATAGCGATGCGCTGCGTGTTCCGTAACGACGGGTTTGAAACCCGCCGCTACGGATCCTACGCTCCTGGAGGTATTGCAAAAAGCGATCGTATCCACGCCATCCGCGTAGTCCCATAATTCCGGCGCCTGCGTCGTACCAAATGGGATCGTCTCCAGTTGTAAAAGCCCTGGAGCCGCCACTACGCATTGGATCTCTTCCTTCCGGGCGTTAATCTGCGCTTCTACTTCCTCCAGATCGTCGTAATACGAATAGTGCAACCCGGCAATCCGGGAAGCAATGGCGCGATCCTCCGTGAGCAGTAGACAGCCATTCATCTTAAAGTCCACCTTGTTGATAATGTACAACGCGTAGTTGTAGTCGTAATTATGCCGGAATTTGTCATGGAGGATCAGATGCTGGTAATCCTGATGAAGGCGCTCCAGGAAGGGCTCAAACGCAAAGTCCCGGGGCACAAAAATTTTGGATACGTTCCGGCAGCCGAGGCCGAAATATTGGAAAATATCTTTTCCGAGAAGGAAAACCTCCTCCCCGGATTCCTTTCCGGTAAGCACGCCCACGGCGTTCCGGTTTTTGCGGATAATGTGGGGATACTTCCCAAAATACGACTCAAAATACCTGGCGGAATTGTTGCTTCCGGTAGCGATTACCGCGTCAAAATTCCGAAGCCGGGAAACGAAATCCGTATACCCGCTAACCCGGGAGTCAAACAAAGCCATCACCTCCGTCAAATGAGGCAGGAGATATGGATCTTTGTCCGAAAGTTTAACCTGCGCCCGATGACCGGAAACGAAAACGCTCAACCAATCGTGAAATCCCACCAAAGGGAGATTACCTGCCAGGACCAGGCCCACCGTTTTCGGCGCCCGGTTCTCCTCCAACGCATAAGGCGCCAGCCAGGCTTCTAATTTCTCTGGACGGAGCAACACGTCGGAGATCGCCGATAAAGAACCCTCCTGGTTTTCCAACGTAAACCAAGGGTTATCCCTTTGGGATGTTTCCATCACTGTAGCCAGGGGCTCAGGGCGCTCCCGAAGATAATCGCCCAACCGAACCAACAGGCGGAGGCGCTCTTGCAGCGGGATAAAGGTCATCTGGTTAAGGTTTCACTTCACAAAATCACTTCTTACTTCTTGTCCAACAAGGCTTTACGGCTATCCACATAACCTCTCCAGGTATCCAGGGCGCTTTGAAAATCCGGGGGCAACTCGGTATCCAGTTGCAGGAATTTCCCGGTGCCGGGGTGAACAAAGCCTAGCGATTTGGCGTGCAGCGCATGCCGGGGAAGGAGGGTAAACACATGGTCGACAAAAAGCTTGTACTTGCTGAAAATCGTCCCCTTTACGATTTCATCCCCTCCGTACTTGCTGTCGTTAAACAGCGGGTGCCCCAGGTGCTTCATGTGGACCCGGATCTGGTGGGTTCTGCCGGTTTCCAGGTTGCATTTGATCAGCGTCACGTAATATAGCCGCTCCAGGACTTCGTAATGGGTTACCGCCCATTTGCCCTGGTCTCCATCCGGAAATGCGGTAAATTCATCCCGAAACCTGGGATGGCGGCCAACGTGGGCGTCGATGGTTCCCAGATCGTACTTCGGGTCGCCCCAAACCAGCGCATAATAGGTGCGTTCGATGGTGTGGTAAAAAAACTGCTTGGCCAGGTGGTTCATGGCGTAGTCGTTTTTGGCCACCACCAGCAAGCCGGAAGTCTCTTTGTCTATCCGGTGAACCAAACCAACACGGTCCTGAAAATTGCCATCCGGAACTCTTACCTGCCCCAAATTAAAATAATAGGCCAGCCCATTCACCAGGGTATTTCTTGGGTGGCCCACCCCCGGATGCACCACCAAGCCGGCGGGTTTAAACACGACCAGGAGATCTTCGTCTTCATAGCGGATATCGAGCGGAATATTCTGCGGGATGAGTTTGGTAGGGTCGCCCTGCTGCTTGGGAAGGATCAGCTTGATTTCCTGGCGGGGCTTGACCTTGAAATTAGGCTTAACCTCCTGTTCGTCCACCAGAATAGCCCCCGCCTTGATCGCGTTCTGGATCCGGTTGCGGGATACATTCGACAGACGATCCATCAGGAACTTGTCGATGCGGACCGGTTCCTGCCCCGAGTCTACCCGGATGAACTGATACTCGTAGTACTCTTCATCGCTAAATAGGTCGGAACTCTTTTCCTCCCGATCGTTCTGCATTATCCCGGCTGTTTATTATTATGTTGAGGGATACCCAAAATAAAGTGGCTTGCCATTTTAACTCAAAATTATTTGTATATGACGGCAGAAAGTTTTTCGCAAACCACTTTCTCGTCGGTATAAATGGTAAAAATACACACTCTTCCCTGGAGCATCCAACGCTTTTTTTGTTTTTTTGCCCCACACGTAAAATATAGAAACAATGAAGGAAGGAAAAGGGTTTGGTTCTCTATGCGTACACGACCTGGAAGATAGGCGCATGAATAAGCAACTTTCGATTGGAATCGAAACCGTAGAAGACATCCTGGCTGATCTGGATCAGGCGCTGTAACGCGAATTTCGTCAGGTCAGGGCCTGATCCGTCTTATGAATTCAAGGGTGCTTTGGCGGACATCGGCGGTTTCCTCCAGGGCCTTGATGTAAGCGCTTCCGATAATTGCCCCCTGGGCATATTGGCAGGCCGTGTTATATGCTTCCCGCGTCGAAATCCCAAATCCGATCAGTCTGGGATTGCGCAACCCCATGGCGTTGATCCGTTCAAAGTAAGCGATTTGCTTATCGGAAATCCCCGATTTAGTGCCGGTAATCGAGGAGTCGGAAACCATATAGATGAACCCCCGCGTAAGTTCATCGATCTTGCGGATCCGCTCCTCCGGGGTTTGCGGGGTGATCAAAAAGCTGATGGCCAGGCCGGCCTGCTCCACGAGCGCCTTGTAATGGGTTTCGTATTCCAAAAGGGAAGGTCTGGAAGGATCAGTCCGTCGACGCCAGCCTCTTTGCATTTTGCGAAAAACGGGCTTCGCCGTATTGCATGACCTGATTGAAATAGCCCATCAGGATGAGGGGAGTGCGGATCTGTTCCCGCACAACCTGGATCTGATCGAAGAGCCAGGGAAGGGTTGTCCCTTTGCGCAGCGCGGCGGCGCCGCTTTCCTGAATCGTTGGGCCATCGGCAAGCGGGTCGGAATAGGGCATGCCGATCTCGATCAGGTCGGCGCCCGCCTCTTCGAGCGCAGACAGGGTTGCAGGGAAGTCCTTCGGGTCTGGATAGCCTGCCGTGAAGTAGATATTCAACACCCCTTCCGGTTTCCGTTGAAAAAGGTCCTGAATGCGGTTGGATGGTTGTTCCATGGTAAATTATTAGTCAAAACCCTTTTAGTTAGCCTAATCAATGTGCCTCCAGATGCCGGATATAAGCGGCCAAGTCTTTGTCCCCTCTTCCGGAAAGGCAGATCACCAGCACCTCGTCCGGCTCAAAGCGGATTTTGTTCAGGGCGGAAAACGCATGGGCGGTTTCCAGAGCAGGAATGATCCCTTCTTTTCTGGCTACGTCAAAAGCGGAGGCCAGGGCTTCTTCATCGGTCACGGCCACCGCTTCGGCACGGCCGGTTTGGATCAAATGGGCATGCAGCGGCCCGATACCGGGATAGTCCAATCCGGCGGAAATGGAATGCGGTTCCACAATTTGTCCATCTAACGTTTGCATCAGCAGCGTGCGGCTACCGTGGATGATCCCCCTGGTCCCCAGCACGCTGGTAGCCGCCGACCGGCCGGAGTCTACGCCCTCTCCAGCCGCTTCAACGGCAATCAGGCGAACTTCCGGAGCATTCAGATAATGGTAAAAAGCGCCGGCGGCATTGCTTCCCCCGCCTACGCAGGCAATGACGGCATGCGGATTCTCCTGTCCGGTTTTTTCCAGCAACTGAGCTTTCATTTCCTGGCTGATTACCGATTGAAACCGGGCTACCATATCCGGGTAGGGATGCGGCCCCACGACCGAACCGATGATGTAGTGTGTGTCGACCGGGTTGTTGATCCAATCCCGGATCGCTTCGTTAGTGGCGTCTTTCAGGGTTTGGCTTCCACTGGTGGCCGGCCGCACTTCTGCCCCCAGCATGCGCATGCGGGCCACATTGGGCGCCTGGCGCTCTATGTCTACCGAGCCCATATACACGATGCATTGCATTCCCATCAGCGCGCAGACGGTGGCGGTGGCAACGCCGTGCTGCCCGGCGCCGGTTTCGGCAATGATCCGGGTTTTACCCAATCGCCGGGCCAACAGGATTTGCCCGATGGTGTTGTTGATTTTATGGGCGCCGGTATGGCATAAATCCTCCCGTTTTAAATAAATCTGCGCTCCGTATTGCTCCGATAAGCGTTCGGCCAGGAATAAAGGCGTCGGCCGACCGACATAATCTTTGAGCAAATGCTGGAATTGCTGCTGAAATCCCGGTTCCTGAGTGATTTCGAGGTAGTTTTTACGAAGTTCTTCCACATTTGAGTAGAGCATTTCCGGGATAAACGCCCCGCCAAACTCCCCGTAATATCCATTTTCATCTACTGCGATCGTCATGGCCGTTCTTTTTATTCATTCAAAGAAATTATGTCTTATTTATCAAGGACAAAAACGCCTGGATCTTTTGTACCTCTTTCACTCCGGGAGCGCTTTCAAACCGGCTGTTCAAATCGATCCCTGCGAACAGAGGATGCTGGAGTTGATCCAGCGCCCCGGCTGAATCCGGGCCGATCCCTCCGCTAAGCAAAAAAGGAATCGGTCCCTTGTACGATTCAAGCAAACCCCAGTCGAAGGACTGTCCCGTGCCGCCATACTCCTGCCCCTTGGTGTCAAAAAGGACCCATTTGCAAAAAGGGGCATAGGCGGCAACTTCATTAAAAGAAAACCCATCGCCTACGGAAAAGGCCTTGATGAGTTCTGCCCGGCGCATACTGGTCATCGACCATAAATTCATCAGTTCAGCGCAATAGGCCGGGCTTTCCTCCCCATGAAGCTGCACGAAGTCCAGCTCGTAGTCGTGGACCCGGTTCAAAACGTCCTCAATTTCCGCATTGACAAATACGCCCACCCGCTGCACCCCTTGCAGGCTAATGGAAGCCGGAGAAGCCAGCCACTTTTCCAGCTTACTCCCTTTGACATAGCGGGGAGACTTGGGGTAGAAGATGAACCCGATCATATCCGGGGTCAATGCGGCAACCTCCAGAATATTATCGGGATCCCGCATCCCGCAGACTTTGATTATCAAACGGCTCATGCAATGGCATTTTTTAGCAGGTCCTCCAACTGGCGCAACTGCTGGATGAAATCCTGGCATTTTTTTTCGGGCGCTGCATCCTGCATAAAATGCTCTCCCATCAAAAATCCTTTATAACCAATATCCTTCAGTTCCACGATGACCGCCGGATCGTTTATCCCGCTTTCTGAAACGGCAAGCGCTTCCGAAGGGATGGAAGCAAACAACTCGATAGACGTTTGCACCGAAACCGTCATAGTCTTCAAATTGCGGTTATTGACGCCCAGGAGTTTAATTTCAGGTATCCAATGGTCCAATTCTTCCGCAGCGTGCACCTCCATGAGGACTTCCAGCCCCAGGGAGGCCGCTGTTTGGGCTAATTGGCGCAACCGGTCTTTCTCCAGGCAGGCCGCAATGAGGAGAATGGCGTCGGCCCCTATGGATTTGGCCTCTACAATTTGGTATTCATCGACGATAAAATCTTTTCTCAAGATGGGGCAAGCGTTAAATTTCCGGGCTTCGGACAGGTCGCCGTTACTTCCGCCAAAAAATGGCTCGTCGGTGAGGACCGACAACGCAGAAGCGCCCGCCTGCACATACCCGATGGTCACCTGCTCCACGGAGGCGCCGGGGTTGATATCGCCTTTAGAAGGCGAACGGCGCTTAAACTCCGCAATGATCCCGCTTTTGTCCGCCCGGAGCAGGGACTGGCGGAGGGAAACCGCCGGTGTTTCGAAAAAAATGGATTGCTCCAGCCATTTGACCGGGTAGCGTTCTTTTCTGGAGGCGACTTCTTTTCGCTTATGGGCTACAATATCATCGAGAATGTTCATAGGTCGTCATTTTTTAACCGCAATGATGCCGGCGAACAGGGTAAAAACCTAAGCACTGATTTCCAGTAATTTCCGCAAAAGCTGGTAAGCACGTCCGCTTTCGACGCTTTCGCGGGCTTCCGCGATGCAATCCTCCAGCGAGCGCTCCGGGCGGACGACCTGGATTGCCAGGCCGGCATTGGCCAGCACGGCGTTTTTCTGGGCCGGCGTGGCTTTATCTTGAAGCACCTGCAGAAAGATATCCCCTGCTTCCTGAGCGGTATCGCCCCCATGCAGATCGCTTTGTTTTACGAGAGCAAATCCCAATTCTCTGGGGGAAAGAATGCGTTCGCTGTCGTTGGTACAAATTTTAAAATCCCCGGTAAGGGAGACCTCGTCATAGCCATCCAGCGCGTACACGATAGCAAACCGGCGGCCAGACTGCTGCATAATGTACTGATACATCCGCAGCAGTTCCATGCTGAACGTTCCGAAGAGCTGGAACCGGGGCTGAACGGGGTTGACCAGTGGCCCCAGCATGTTAAAAAACGTCTTGGTTCCCAGTTGTCTGCGCACCGGAACGACGGCTTTCAGGGCCGGGTGAAACAACGGCGCGTGGAGGAAACACATATTGGCGGTGTCCAATTGCCTCCGTAACGTGTCCTGGTCGTTGGTGAACTTATATCCCAATTGCAGCAGCACATCTGAGGAGCCCACGGCGGAAGAAACCCCATAGCTACCATGTTTGCTGACTTTGTAGCCCGCACCGGCCACCACCATACAGGAAGCGGTGGAAATATTGAAGGTGTTTTTGCCATCCCCGCCGGTGCCGACCACGTCGATCGTATCTACGCCCTGGAGATCCAAGGGTATGCACAGTTCCAAAAGCGCATCCCGAAAACCCTGGAGTTCGGACAGCGTTATGGGGCGCATGTTATAAACCGTCGTGAAAGCCGCCACCTGAATCTCGTTGAAGTGGTTTTCCGCGATCCCGACAAGAATAGCCTTCGCTTCGGCCCGGCTGAGCTTGTCGTGCTCGTATAGTCTGGAGAGGATGTTTTTCATAGATGATTAAACCTGGATAATACGTAATTGTTGTCTGCCTGCGTTAAGACTTCCCCAAGTGAGGCCCCACTGCAAATTTTAAAATCTCGGCATCTTACAGGGATGACTTCAAATCGCTGCGGGCCTGGACGCTGCCTTCAGCTCCCGGACTTTGCGGGAGGCATATTCCAAAAAATTCTTCAGCATCGGCTTACCCAGCGGAGTCATGATGGATTCCGGGTGGAACTGCACCCCAAATACGTCGTGCTCGCGATGCCGAAACGCCATAACTTCTCCTTGGGCATCTCTGGCCGTCACCTGAAGACAGTCCGGTATGCTGCCTTTTTCCACTACCCAGCTATGATAGCGGCCGGCCTCAACCTCCGATGGCAACCCTTCAAATAAAATACTGGACCCGGCATCGCAAAAAACCGGAGTGGAAATCCCATGGTACACCTGGGTCAGGTTCTGAAGGACGCCCCCAAAGGCCTCCCCAATCGCCTGGTGCCCAAGACAAACCCCCAGGATGATCTTTTCCGCTGCGTACCGTTGCAGCAACGCCGGCATGATCCCCGCCTCCGACGGCAGCCCCGGCCCCGGCGACAGCACGATCACATCGTACCGGCCTACCGCCTCCAGGGAAATGGCGTCATTGCGAAAAACGTCCACCTTACTCCCCAGCAACTCCTGCAGGTATTGCACCAGATTATAGGTAAACGAATCGTAATTATCTAAAACCAAAATATGCATGCGATGTACGATTTACAATATACGATGTCCGATTTACGGTAGACGGAACTACATCCTCTACATCCTCTTACATCCCCTACCTCCTCCGTATCCTAAATGCCTTCCGCTTCTTTCAGCGCACGTTTCAGGGCGCCCAATTTATTATTTACTTCCTGGAGTTCGCTTTCCTCCTGGCTGGCGGCGACGATACCTGCGCCAGCCTGATAGAACAACGTGTTGTTCTTGCTCAGGAAAGAGCGGATCACGATAGCCTGGGTGATATCGCCGTTGAACCCCAGTGTGCCGATCGAGCCACCGTAGAAGCCCCGGTTTTGGTTTTCGTACTGGTTGATCAGCTCGATGGCCTTGTACTTTGGAGCGCCGGAAAGGGTGCCTGCGGGGAAGGTATCGCCAAAAATCTGGATGGGGTTGGCGCCGGGTTCGAGGTCGCCTTCCACGGTAGAAACCAGGTGGATGACGTGGCTAAAAAACTGGATCTCCTTGAGTTTTTTCACCCGGATGTTCGTCGCGTGGCGGCCCAGGTCGTTGCGGGCGAGGTCCACCAGCATAATATGTTCGGCCACTTCTTTGGGATCTTCTGCCAATTCCCTGGCTTTGATTGCATCCACTTCGTTGTTGCCGGTGCGCCGGTAGGTCCCTGCAATGGGGTTCACCCGCGCCACCCCATCCCGGATGATCATCTGGGCTTCCGGCGACGAGCCGAGGATCTTATAGCTCCCGTAGTCGAAATAAAACAAATACGGAGACGGATTGATGGAGCGAAGCACCCGGTAGACGTTAAATTCGTCCCCTTTGAACTGCTGGGTAAATTGCCGGGAGAAGACGATCTGGAAGACATCCCCGATCTGGCAGTGATGCTTGCCGGTACGGACCAGTTCCATAAACTCCGCGTCGGTCAGGTTGCTGCTTTCCTCCCCTTCGAGGTGGAATTCGTGTATCGGCACCTTCTGGCTGCGCAACAACCCCTCGAACTTTTCCATCTCCGACGATTCCCCGTCGAGGAGGTTCTCCAGCAGGTACAGTTCGTTTTTGAAGTGGTTAATCGCTATAATAAACCGGTGCAGGGTGAAGCGGATATCCGGGATATCCATTTTTCGCTTTTCGGGATCAAAGGCCAGGGAGTCGAAATACTGCACGCCATCAAAACCGACATGGCCAAAGAATCCATTGAATACCGGGAACGGCGTGTCCTGCTGAACGGAAAAGCTGTCGGCAAAAGCTTTCAGCGCGACGGGCACAGAATACCGATCGCTCACCTGCTGTTCGGTTCTGCTTCCATCCGGGTAGGAAAGAATGATTTTCCCCCGGGAAACTTCGAAATGAGCGATTCCCTGCAGCCCGATAAAGGAGAAGCAGTCTTCCGCGCTGCTGAAATCGTTGCTCTCCAGCAGCACCGGGTTGGTGTACTGGTCGCGTACCCGCAAAAATAGCGAGACCGGCGTGAGCAAATCGGCCAGGTACTTCTTCACCCTGGTTTGTATCCGGATTTGAGGCATTGTGTTTATTTCCATGTTTGGCTCGTGTTCTGGCGAAATAAAAATGCAAAGCGGCTTGCCGGGTGATCCGACAAGCCGCTTTGGTTCCAACAAGCAATGGCCTGGCCTTTCACCCGGTTACCGAATGATCGTACCACCACCACTGAATCGTTGAAACCATATATTGGTTCATCTTCTTTAGATTAAATTCCGTCTCAAAGATAAAATCACTTTGAAATAAAAAAACCCTCAGGGGATTTTTTTTTCAACGGACAGCGAACCTGTTGCTCGTAGACCCGCTGTTGTGCGTAGACTTCGGTCTACGATTCCTGTTGTTCGTAGACTTCCGTCTACGAATTCGTTCAATCTTCAGATTGCGTGGGTAATCCTACCGCCATTGAGGGCATTGCTTCATTTTCTGAACTGTGATTTGGGGGATGAAAGGATGGCCATGATGGGCTAAGGCGCAAGGGGCCACCGTCTATCGACCCCCGTCTGCTTGATGTAGCTCGGATTTTCAATCCGAGACTGTTGACCGGAATTGTATTCCGGGAAAGCGCGCCGTGCAGTGGTTGGTTTCGTTTGTCATGGGCGCATTGCTGCGTTGTCTGAACACGATTCGCAAGATTAAAGGATGGACAGGATGGGGGGGCGATTTGGGCGTAAGGCGCAAGGCTTAAGGCGCAAGGGCAGGTACCAAAGGCGGACCGTCTACCGTTTCACCCGTCTGCCGTCCACCGTCTGCCGTTGCTTCTTGTCTGAACCAGGATTTGGGGGGATTACAGGATGGACAGGATTATTTTGGGCGCCTTCTTCCCATCTGCGTTCATCCATAAATCAGTGGAATCTGTGATTCAGACAAGAAGCAACGGGCAACGAGAAACGGGAAACGGCAGACGGAAGACGGCAGACGCTGAAACACCTTGCGCCTTACGCCTTATGCCCAAATTGCCCCCCATCATGCCCATCCTTAAATCATGCAAATCACAGTTCAGACAACGTAGCATTGCCTCCAATGGCAGTAAATACGCGCAATCTGAAGATTGAACGAATGCGTAGACGGAAGTCTACCCACAACACAGGGGTTACGCTCACAACAGAACAACAGGAAAATCAATGCCTCCCCCTACCCTTCCAGATCCTTCTCAATCAGCTGGGTAACGTATTCGATCATCGTCATTTCCAGGTCGATGATCCTGCGTTTGGCCTGTTTGGCCAGCGGCTTGGGTAGATCGATCGACAGGCGGACGGTGTTGGCGCGGTCGCGCGTGGAAGGGCGGCCCATCGCGACGCGGGCTTCCTCGGCGGCAGGTTTTGACGTAGGGGCCGGTTTGGCGGTTTTGGGAGGCTCCTCCTGGTGGATCTCTTTGACGGCTTCTTCCAGCACCGATTCCGTCTGCCTGGTTTCGGGCGCTTGTTTGACCACCGGTTTGGCGGCAAAAAGAGAAAATTTGGTTAGATCAATAATTTTTTTGGCCATTGGGGTCAAGTTATTTATTTCATTAATCCGCCTTCGCCATCGAAAGCCATTTAGTTAATAATTTACAAGTTAGACATTTTCTAAAGAAGCCACATCCCACCTACCGCCTTATCTCTATAATACGTTACGCTTATGAATCTTCAAACGACCAGGACCACCCAATCATCCCGTCTCATAGTCCTTCCGTTCACCCAACACCCTCTCTCCCCATCCATTAATCCCCCCAAATCCTGGTTCAGACAACGCAGCAATGCCCCAATGGCAGTAGATTATGCACACAATCTGAAGATTGAACGGACGCGTAGACGGAAGTCTACGCACAACAGGGCAACCAACCACTGCCCTGGGCGCTTCCCGGAATAAAATTCCGGTCAACAGCCTCGGATTGAAAATCCGAGCTACATCATGGCCATCCTTAAATCCCCCCAAATCACAGTTCAGACAACGCAGCAATGCCCCAATGGCAGTAGATGCACGCAATCTGAAGATTGAACCGAAGCGTAGACGGAAGTCTACGCACAACAGTCCTCTACATCCTCTACATCCTCCTCATCCTGTTCAAACAACATGCAGGATATGCCAGACCAGCTCCCGGAGCAGGTCGCCTTCTTCCTTGCCGGTAGAAATATAATCCACGCCTTTGGATTTCAGGTCGTACACCCGGAGCAGGCCAATCACGGCTTCGGTACGTTCCAGGGAAAAGTGTTTAAGGGCCACTTTATAGTCTCTGAGGAAAAAGGCCGATCGCAAATCGAGGGCGGCGAGTTGGTCTTTTTCGGGTTTATTACGGTAAAAGTTCAGGATGTATACTTTGCTGAAAAAATTGTACAGTGCCCCTATGATCACCGGCATGGGGTTGCGCCGGGGATTGGCGGCAAAATAATCCACAATCCGGTTGGCTTTGAGGATGTTGCGCTCCGCAAGGGCTTTTTGAAGCTCAAACACATTGAAATCTTTGCTGATTCCGATGTGTTCCTCGATCTCCTTGCTCCCTATTTCTTTTCCGGGAGGCATATTGATGGCCAGCTTATCCAGCTCGTTTGCTACCCGGGAAAGTTCGTTGCCGAGGTATTCCGCGACCAGGCCCGCCGCTTCCGGACGAATGCGGAGTTGTTTTCGCTTCAGGTAATCCTGAATCCAATCCGCAACCTGATTGTCGTAAAGCCGCTTGGTTTCCAGCAAAACGGCATGTTCCTTCACTGCTTTGCCGAATTTGGAATTCAGGTTGTATTTGCCGTTTTTATGGCAAACAACCAGGATCGTGGAAGCAGCCGGCTTCGCGAAATACGACTCCAGGTCTTTGAGGGTTTTCATTTCCTGGGCCTCCTTGATGATCGCCACCTGGTGCGGAGCCATCATCGGAAATCTCCGGGCAGTATCCAGCACAGCCAGGAAATCGGCGTCTTTCCCGTAGAAAATGGTTTGGTTGAATGCCCGTTCGGCCTCTGGCAGCGCGTTGGCTTCGATCGCATCGCAAACGAGATCAATGAAATAGGATTCCTCGCCGTGTAGAAAGTACAGCGGGCGGAACTTGCCTTTGCGGACCTCTTCCAGGATTTCCGTGTGTGTCATGGGGGAAAGATAAGGTTTTGGCGCTTAATTTGCGAAGCAAGGGCACGACAATCCAGCGCACTTCGGCGCGAAGCAGACCTTCCAGGTTTGCCAAACCTGGAAGGTCTCGTTCCAAAATATCCAGTAGGGTGGTAATTCCCTCCCCTTTTATTTTCCCGTAAAGGGAATGTCAAAATCTCCTAATTCCTGGTAATTTTGGGTCGCCTTAAGGGAAAGTGCGATTCCAATTTAGCGCTCTGGTTGAACGTGCCTGGGTTAGCTCCTTACCAAAAGGGCGCCCATCCTGTTCTCCCTTTGCTCTGTTGAACATGCGTTTGCCAATAAGGCTAACCACTAATAGAAAAAAAACCATGAATAAACCGCTCATTCTGGTCACCAACGACGACGGCGTCTCTGCCCCGGGAATCCGCGCGCTGATTGAGGTAGCTTCCTCGTTGGGAGAGGTTATTGTCGTAGCCCCGGACTCTCCGCAATCGGGAATGGGTCATGCGATCACCATCTCCCAGCCGCTTCGCCTCCACCCGACCTCCATCTATGGCAATGTGGAAGCCTACGAGTGTTCCGGAACGCCGGTCGATTGTGTCAAGCTGGCTAAGAATGTCCTGCTCAAAGACCGGCAGCCCGATCTGTGCGTGTCGGGGATTAACCACGGCTCCAACGCCTCGATCAATATCATTTATTCCGGGACGCTTTCGGCGGCCATGGAAGCTTCCCTGGAAGGCATTCCGTCGATTGGATTCTCTTTGCTGGATTATTCTTATCAGGCCGATTTCGAGCCGGCCAAGCCGTTTGTCCGGCAACTCATGGAGTTTGTGCTCCGCCAGGGGCTTTCTGCGGGCAGTTTGCTCAATGTGAATATCCCCAACCGGCCTGAGGGAGGGATCAAGGGGCTGAAAGTATGCCGGCAGGCCGATGCCCGCTGGGTGGAAGAATTTATTGAAGCCAAAGACCCCCGCGGGCAAAAATACTATTGGCTTACCGGCCGGTTTGTCAACGGGGACCCCGGAGAGGATACCGACATCTCCGCGCTGGAACGGGGCTATATTTCGGTCGTGCCTTCCAAGCACGACCTCACCAACTACGAAGCGATGCAGGAATTGACCCCCATTGAGCAATTCGTCGTACGGACCTGATTTTCGTCACCCTTATTTTTTTCTTATGTTATTTAACCGCAATGCGATTTGGATGGGGATCCTGGTTGGGCTCGCACTCCCCTTCGCCGGATACGGCGTGCTCCTCATGCTGTCGGAACAGCTGGAATTGGCCCTTTTCCAAGGCAAAGAGCTGGCCGAACCGGTTTTTGACGAGATCACCCTCCAGGTATTGGCCCTCTGCCTGAATTTGATCCCATTGCACCTGTACAACAAGCAGCGCTTTACTTTGTCTATGCGGGGCGTGCTGATCGCCACTTCGTTGTATGCCTTGGCATGGATCTTCTTATTCGGGTCAGATGTGCTCCACCCGGAATAATCAACTGTTCACCATCTTCCATTGCCCATGAAATACTACTTGATCGCAGGCGAAGCTTCCGGGGATCTGCATGGCTCTAACCTTTTGAACGCTTTGCGCCTGGAAGACCCCGGTCTGGAATGCAGAGCCTGGGGGGGCGACCTGCTACAGGAGAAGGGGGCTGTGCTCGTCAAGCACTATCGCGAACTGGCGTTTATGGGGTTTATTGAGGTAGCCAAAAACCTGCGCACCATCCTGCGCAACCTGGATTTTTGTAAACGGGACATTCTGGAATTCCAACCCGATGCGCTGATCCTGATCGACTACCCGGGGTTCAACTTGCGCATCGCCAAATGGGCGAAGAAAAATGGAATCCGGGTTTTTTACTATATCTCCCCCCAAATTTGGGCATGGCATACGAGCCGGATACACGATATCAAAGCCAGCGTGGAGCGCATGTTTGTCATTCTCCCGTTCGAGAAGGCCTTTTACGCCCAATATGGCATGCACGTCGATTTCCCGGGGCACCCGCTGTTAGATGTCATCGACAGCCACCAGCCCGACCCCGGCTTTCGGGAACAACATCAACTCGGCGCCGAACCGATCATTGCCCTGCTTCCCGGCAGCCGAAGACAGGAAATCAACCGCATGCTTCCCGCCTACCTGGCGGTGATCCCCCAATTCCCGGGCTATCAGTTTGTCATTGCCGGAGCGCCCTCAATTCCGGAAGCGTTTTACCACACCCTGCTGGATCAATCCGGAGGCCGGGAGCAAGCCAAACTCCTCACGGGGCAAACCTATCAAATCCTTTCCCATGCCCACGCCGCCCTGGTAACCTCCGGGACGGCTACCCTGGAAACGGCCTTGTTTCAGGTACCCGAAGTAGTTTGCTATAAGGGAAATGTCCTTTCCTTCTTCATCGCCCGCCGGCTCGTCAACGTCCGGTTCATCTCCCTCGTCAATCTGATCCTCGACCGCCTGATCGTCGCCGAACTGATTCAGCATGAATGTACGACCGGGCGGATCGCTTCCGAATTAAGAAACCTTCTCGATCCGGCCCGCAGAGCGCAGTTAAAAACGGATTATGCGCAGCTCATCCAGGCATTGGGAAGTAAAGGCGCGTCCCAACGCGCCGCCAGAGCGATGATCGCTTACCTAAACAAATCAAATCCGTAAAAAACACCACCCGCTTCCGTTCAAAACAAACCGGTTGAATTAAGAATTCCGCCATTTACTCAATCGTTTAAAAAAGAAACAAATTATATTTATTACATATTATTTTTTTATACATTTGTACATCCCAAAGGCGTAATAAGCCCTGTCCATCCATCCTTTCCCGAAGGCAGGCCCACCTTAACACATCGATCAAACAGCCGAACTACTGGAAACCGGATGCGCTTGTGCGCCTAGCACACGCTTTTCGATTTCTGTAGATTTTGAGGCTAAACAAAACATCACGACTTTATTTGGCAGATCTGTTTCCACAAGCAGGCCCGGCGGCATGCGTATGCGGACCTATTTGGTTTGGAAAATCTCCAAATCACTTTAGCCCGTATATACTTTGCGGGGTTTGGTTATGTGCAGGCCGTTGCTTACCTCGTCTCAGGCGAAGTAGCCCGACACAAGCCCATTGCAAAGGAAGCATCAACCTATTGCCGATCCTCAGCGCCCGGCAAAGCCGCCTATCTACTACCCCTTTCTTCCATAGAAATTCATAAACACTTGAATATGCGAGCATTACTACAAACCTCTCCTCAACGTTTCTTTAAATCCGGGTAAAGACAGGGCCTGAGATCGGGTCCTGTCTGTTTTCTTAACGGGCCTGTCTCAAAAGCAGGTTCTTGCCCTTGGCCGTCAAAAAATATTTTCCTTTTTCTTTTAAAAAATTGAAAATCAATTTTTTAAAAGAAAAAAGAAAATAAAATTTCACGGTCCGGGGCAAAGAATGGTCTTTTGAGACAAGCCCAACGGGGATTTTATGCCCGGAGCTTTCCTTTGACTTCCGCTAAGGAAGCCCTACCCTCTTTTGCATAAAATCTGCCTGGAAACAGACGCAGCGATTGCCAACAATCTGCTGACGGCCCTTCTTTTGCGCTCCTCCTTTCGTCAACACCTTGTTGTGAACAGCCAGGAATTCATGCGTCCCTGAGCTGAACCCATCCGTATTTCCGTCACTTTAAATAAAAACAACATGCAGATCAATGAAATTCAATTGGTTGCAAAGCCTGAAAAGCCATTTGCCAAATCGGAAACCGGCTTGCTTTATTTGCTCGTCAGCCTGGGACTAGCCGGACTGATCTTTTTGTACAGCCAGACCCTAAACCGGGACACGCCTGCGCTGACCAGTGCGATTCCGGCGCAGATTGGGGCGGTAACCGATCATTCCGCCCAGCCAATCCCGGCGGCACTGCCTTAACCAGCAGGGGTATTAAGAAGGTTCTGGGCGCCCTACCAGGCATTTTTCGGATGCATCCAGACCTTCCAGGTTGGCGAAACCTGGAAGGTCTGGATGCATCCGAAAAACAACATGTCCGGTAAGGTAAATTTTGGGCAACCCGATTTTCGTTCTCGGGACGGCTCCTCGGAAAGATCCGGCAATGTCGGACTTAACGGAAGCAGTATACCTGGCGAGGAGCGCTAAGAAGCCACAAAATGCTCAACAAATAGCAGCGGCGTTGAACCAAAATACGCTATTATTGTTTTAGGTGATTATAAAGAAAACACCGCAAACCAATCCATCGACATGAATAACCTTTTGAAACTCCTTCACCGTTCCGCATTCGGGGTATGCAGTTCACTGGGCAGAATGATGGGATTGTCCTCTGCCACGGTGCGATTGTATTTTGTTTACCTTTCTTTTGTGACCCTTGGGTCTCCCATTCTGGTCTATTTGTTCCTGGCCTTCTGGCTGAACATCCGCAGGTATCTGCGCAGAAACCGGAACGTCATCTGGGAATAACCCGTTTTCCAAAACTATTGCCGGAAAGCGAACTGAACCAGGTTAGCGCCCATTTGCAGGGCCTGCCTTCTTTTTTCTTCGGGGTCGTTATGCACGTCCTGGTCCTCCCAGCCGTCGCCTAGGTCGCATTCAAAGGAATAAAAGCACACCAGGCGTCCTTCCCAAAATAGTCCGAAACCCTGAGGCGATTTTTTGTCGTGTTCGTGGATTTTCGGGAGCCCATTGCGGAATGCGTATTTCTGTTTGTATACTTCGTGTTCAAAAGGCAACTCGATGAATTCCGATTCCGGGAACACCTTTTTCATGGCCAGACGGGCGTACGTATCCATTCCATAGTTGTCGTCTATATGCAAAAAACCGCCTGCCATCAGGTAAAGGCGTAGATTTTCCGCCTCTGAATCGGAAAAAACAACGTTTCCATGACCCGTCATATGCAAAAAGGGGTAGTTGAACAGTTCGGCGCTACCCACGTCTACGGTTGCGTAATCGGGATCCAGGCTGGTCCCAAGGTTCTGATTGCAAAACTTGGATAAGTTGGCGAGCGCGGTCGGGTTGGCATACCAATCCCCTGCGTTGTATTTCAACAAAGCCAGCTTCATTCCGGCCGGCGGCGGTGCGGGCGAAAAAGCAAGCAGGGGAAGAACGAGCGTCAGCAATGGTATCAATCGCATAATCATATCTATTTTATAAAGAATTCAAATCATTTTTCAGGGCGACAATATGGGTTGCCGCCAAAGCGGCGGTCTCCGTACGCAACCTGCTAGGTCCTAAGGTAATGGTTTGAAAACCCGCCCGCAAGGAATCGCCGACTTCTTCCGGAGAGAAATCCCCCTCCGGTCCGATCAGAACTACGGTGTCTTTACCGGGGGTACACGCGTCGAAAAGGTGTGGAGACGCGCTTCGGGAGTCCAAATACCCAATAAAGCGCTGCGCCCGGGATATGGACAAGCTGTCTAAAAAAGCATTCAGGGCTAAGGCAGGATTCAGTTTGGGAAGAAAAGGCTGGAGCGATTGTTTCATTGCGGAAAGCAGGATTTTTTCTAACCGGTCGGGGCGCAAGGTCGTACGCGCGGAGGATCTGCACCATACCGGAGGAATTTCATCCAGGCCGATGTCGGCGGCTTTTTCTAAAAACCACTCTAAACGGTCCATGTTCTTGGGCGGAGCAATTGCGATATGCACCCGATAGGCCCTCCGCTCGGGCATGCTTTCCCTATGGACGATCCGAAGGAGGCATTCCTTCTTACCCGAACGCTCCAATACCCCGTCGTACCAGGTTCCTTTGCCGTCAGAAAACCGGATCTGGTCGCCGGGTTTATGCCGGAGTACCTGAATAGCATGACGGGCTTCCTCCCCGTCTAAAACGGCGATATCGCCATCAACCGCGCTGGAATAGAAAACGATCATCTCCTCAAGGTTACCTGCAATTTCCGGAATACCGGAAAGTCATTTTGCATCAATTAGCGAAAATTCTTTGTCAAACGCTTTTTTTTGCTGTTTTTTGACGAACGAACCCGGCATAGGGGCTGCTTTTCTTCAAACAGTTATGCCTGTCAAACTGTTTGAATGCAAAGCGCTTCCGAAGGGCTTTCTTTCGGGATCAAGCAATTCGCCAAAAGTAACAACTTAACGCATTCGAACCGCATGGATTATGTAGTAATGATTGGGCAACTTCTGCTGAGCTTGTCCATTTTGATTATACTCCACGAGATGGGGCATTTTTTTCCCGCCCGCTGGTTTAAGACCAGGGTGGAAAAGTTCTATCTCTTTTTCGACCCGTGGTTTTCCCTTTTTAAATTCAAGAAAGGAGAAACGGAGTATGGCTTGGGGTGGCTGCCCCTGGGCGGCTATGTCAAGATTTCCGGGATGATCGATGAAAGCATGGACACGGAGCAGATGAAAGGAGAACCCCAACCCTGGGAGTTTCGATCCAAGCCTGCCTGGCAAAGGCTCGTGATTATGCTCGGAGGGGTAACCGTAAATTTCATTCTGGGCTTTTTGATTTTTGGCCTGGTGCTGTGGAGATGGGGCCAGGAATACCTTCCCACCTCCAACGTGCCCGATGGGATTTTCGTAGATTCTCTGGGCATTGACCTCGGGCTAAAAGACGGGGACCAGATCCTGTTTACAGGAAACAAACCGTTTGCCGAGTTCAATGAGCGGGCGGTCGCCCGGGAAATCGTTTTCAACGAAGCGCAAACCCTGACCGTGCGCCGAGCCGGACAGGAGGTCAAGCTACCCGTTCCGAAAAACTTTGCCCGGGTTCTGGTTAGTCACGACAACAAAGACCTGATTATGTTTTCGCCCCGGTTCCCCTTCAAGATCCAGGAGGTCGTCAAGGGATCACCGGCAGATCAAGGAGGGATTCAAGCCGAAGACGAAATACTGACTATGAACGGCGTTCCGACGCGGTACTACCAGGAAGTACGCCGGGAGAACCTGCGGTCGAAAGGCAAACCGCTCCAAATGGAGGTTTTGCGCAATGGGAGGGATACCCTTTCCCTGACGGTCACGCCGTCGAGCAAGGAAGGCACGATCGGGGTGCGGACGTACAGTCCGGAATATTTTTTCAAGACCGAGCGGCGGGAATATTCCCTGGCTCAGGCCCTGCCTGCAGGCGTCTCCTTGGGTTGGTCCCGGCTGACGGACAATATTAAGGCCTTCGGCCAGATGTTCAAAGGCAAGATCAAGGCTTCGGAAAGCCTGGGCGGATTTGGCTCGATTGCCAAAATGTATGGCATCCAATGGGATTGGGAGCATTTCTGGTCGGTTACGGCCATGCTTTCCCTCATCCTGGCCTTCATGAACCTGCTTCCGATCCCGGCATTGGACGGGGGCCATGTCATGTTCCTATTGTACGAAGTGGTCACTGGCCGCAAACCGAGCGACAAGTTCATGGAGTATGCCACGATGGCCGGGTTTATTCTGATCCTGGCGTTGCTCATCTACGCCAATGGATTGGACATTATCCGGGCGTATTTTAAGTGATGGAATACGAAACCGGACAATACCTGGCCGCCATGAACTATTTTGAGTTTTTTGGGATCGAACCTGCTTTCCTGGTAGACGAAGCCGGGCTGCGCAAGCAATTTCTGACGAATAGCAAAGCGTTTCATCCGGATTTCCACACCAGAAAACCGGAAGCAGAACAACAGGAAGCCCTCCGGCTTTCCAGCCTGAACAACGAGGCGTATCAAGTCCTTTCTGATCCCGATCGGCGGATGCAATACCTTTTGAAATTGCTCGGGGCCTTGGCGGAAGAAGGCCAAAATGCGCTTCCAGGTTCTTTTCTTGGAGAGATGATGGAACTCAATGAGCGCATTATGGAGCTTGAGTTCGACTTCGATCCTTCTGTCCGGGAACAGCTTCTGAGCCAGGTCGCCGGAATGGAAACCGCGCTGTTTGAGGAGGTTTTCCCATTTCTCGAACGATTTGAGCCGGGGCGGGAGCTTTTGCAAGACCTGGGCGCGATTAAAGATTATTATTTAAAAAAACGCTACCTATTGCGAATTAAAGAGAACTTATCTAAATTTGCCAACCGCTAGCCAAAAGCGCTGCTAGCCTGCGATTTTTAAGCCGAGCCGAAGTGGCGGAACTGGTAGACGCGCTGGTCTCAAAATCCAGTGGATTTTATCCGTGCGGGTTCGAGTCCCGCCTTCGGTACGAACGCATCTAACGGGTTGAACAAAAGGAAAAATGCCGAAGTGGCGGAATTGGTAGACGCGCACGTTTCAGGGGCGTGTGTCCATCGGGCGTATGGGTTCGAGTCCCATCTTCGGCACATCCTTTGTTCTTTTATCCTCCTTCCCCTTTGCTTCTCCTGTGCTTTTCTTTGTTATCTTTGACAATGACGGGGTTTCGACGCCGTTATTAGTTTGGGGCTTTCCCTTTTTTCCATTTCCCCATTTCGGGCTGGAACTGCCTTTCAGCCTAACTTCAAAACGCACCACCATGAAACGGATCTTGTGGATTCTGCTGTTCTTTGACCTTATTAGCGGATCTGCCCGTGCAGGCGAAGGCATGTGGCTGCCCCTGTTGCTTCAGCAAAACGAAGCAGAAATGCAGCGTATGGGAATGAAAATGACGGCAGAGGATATTTACAGCATCAACAAAGGAAGCTTAAAAGATGCCATCGTCCGATTCGGTGGCGGATGCACGGGTAGCCTGATTTCCTCCACCGGCCTGGTGCTGACCAACCACCATTGCGGGTTTGGCCAGATCCAATACCATTCTTCCCTGGAAAACAACTATCTCGAGCAAGGATTCTGGGCAAAAACGCTTTCCGAAGAGCTGCCCAACCCCGGGCTAGGCGTGACCTTTATTGTCCGGATTGAAGACGTGACAGCAAAGGCCCTGGCCGGTTTGACGGACGGGCTTGCAGAGCGGGAACGCCAGGCGCAAATCGACCGCAACATCCAGGCCCTCAGCGAGCAAACGCCCCGGGAGACCTGGCAGGAAGTTTCGGTGCGGCCTTTTTTTCAAGGAAATGCCTATTATCTTTTTGTCACCGAAACCTTCCGGGATGTTCGGCTGGTTGGGGCGCCTCCCGGAGCAGTCGGCAAATTCGGCGCGGATACGGACAACTGGGTTTGGCCCCGGCACACGGGCGATTTTTCCATTTTCCGGGTGTACGCCGACAAAAACAACCGGCCCGCAGCCTACGCTCCTGACAATGTGCCCTACAAACCAAAACATTACCTCCCAATCTCCCTGGATGGAGTGGCCCAGGGCGACTTTACGCTGGTTTTCGGTTTCCCCGGTACCACAAGGGAATATCTCCCCTCCTCCGCCGTTCAGCAACTTACCGAAACGCTCAATCCCATCCGCATTGGAATACGCGACCGGTCTTTAGCGATTATCGACGAGGCCATGCGCAGCGACCCGCAAATCCGGATTCAATACGCGAGCAAGCAAGCCAACCTCGCTAATTCCTGGAAAAAATGGATCGGCGAAAGCCTGGGCATTAAAACGGTGAATGGAATCGAACAGAAAAAATCCGTGGAAGCTGAATTTATGCGCCGCGTAAACGCGCAGCCTCAATGGAAGACGGCCTACGGAACGCTGCTTCCCAACCTGGAAACCTTGTACAAGGAAATTGAGCCCTATGCCAAATCCAGGGACTATATCACCGAAATAGCGAGTACCAATGTCGAGCTCCTTCGGTTTGCCAATACCCTGCACCAATTCGTAGTCATTTACGACAACAACGGCGCAGAAGCGCTGAAACAGCGCAAGGAACAGCTCCGAAATGCGTTTGTCAATTTTTATAAAGATTACCGGCCCGAGGTCGATCAGCGCATCTTTGCCGCGTTGGCCGACCTGTATTTCACCAAACTTCCTGCCGCCCACTTATCTTCTTATGCTACCGAACAAATGAACTTTGCCGGCAAAAATGCCGCCGAGTTTGCCCGCATCCTGTTCTATAAATCGCACTTGGCCCAGGCAGCGGATTGGGCTGAAAAAACGGAGGCCGATCCGGTCCAGGTCATCCGTCTGATCAAAGAAGACTATGCCTACCAACTGGTCCGAAATATCCTGGAAACTGCGGAAGTTAAGGTTTTCCGCCCTTATAACGAGATTCAGGACAAAATCAACCTCCTCCAGCGCTCCTACATGAAAGCCCTCATGGAAGTACTCAAAGAAAAACGGTTTTATCCGGACGCCAACAGCACCCTGAGGGTAACTTACGGGAAAGTGGAAGGCTATCAGCCCAAAGACGGAGTTTTCTACGTTCCGTTTACCTATCTGGATGGGGTGATGGAAAAATTCAAGCCGGGAGACTACGAGTTTGACGTGCCTGAGAAGCTTCGCCAGCTCCATGCTTCCAAAGACTACGGCCCCTACGGGGAAAACGGCAAACTACCCGTTTGTTTCCTCGGGTCAAACCACACCACCGGGGGCAATTCCGGAAGCCCCGCTATCGACGCGCAAGGCAACCTGGTCGGGTTAAACTTCGACCGGGTTTGGGAAGGCACCATGAGCGATATCCTTTATTCCCCGGCTATCTGCCGCAATATCATGGTGGATATCCGCTATGTGCTCTTTATGGTGGACAAATACGCAGGTGCATCGCATCTGGTTAAGGAAATGAAGCTGGTGCATCCCAAGAAGAAGGGGTGATTTATTCTCTATAAAATAGCAACGGGCTTTCTTTCCAGGTGGAAAGAAAGCCCGTTGGATTATACCCTGAGACCAGCCGGGTTATTTCTTATCGTCTACCTCTTCGTATTCCACATCCGTTACGTCATCGGCAGAAGCGCCCCCATTGGATTGCGAGGAGTCGCCCTGACCGGTATTCCCCGCGCCTGCTTCGGCTCCGCCTGCAGAAGCCTGGTACATCTCCTGGCTGGCTGCTTGCCAAGCGGCATTCAAGGCTTCCATAGCCTGGTCGATACGGTCGAGATCTTCTGCCTTATGGGCTTCGCGAAGTTGGTTTAAGGCCGATTCGATGGGAGCTTTCTTATCCGGGGAAATTTTTTCCCCATACTCCTTAAGCTGCTTATCGGTTTGGAAGATCAGCGAATCGGCGCTATTCAGTTTGTCAATGCGTTCGCGCGCTTTCCGGTCTTCGTCGGCAAACTGAGCGGCTTCGCTACGCATCCGGGCGATTTCCGATTCCGTAAGTCCGGTAGAAGCTTCAATGCGCACCCGTTGCTCTTTTCCGGTGCCTTTATCTTTTGCCGACACACTCAGGATGCCGTTGGCGTCCATATCGAAGGTCACCTCGATCATCGGCATGCCGCGCGGCGCCGGAGGAATGCCGTCCAGGATAAAGCGCCCGACGGTGCGGTTGTCTTTCGCCATGGGGCGTTCGCCCTGGAGCACGTGGATCTCTACGGAAGGCTGATTGTCCGAAGCAGTGGAATACACTTTCGTTTTCTTGGTAGGGATAGTAGAGTTTGATTCGATCACTACGTCGTAGACGCCGCCCATGGTTTCAATACCCAGAGAGAGCGGGGTGACGTCGAGCAGGAGCATATCTTTCACCTCGCCGGTGAGCACGCCGCCTTGAATAGCTGCCCCAACGGCCACTACCTCATCCGGGTTTACCCCTTTGTTGGGCTTTTTGCCGAAGAATTCCTCTACGGCTTGCTGAATCCGGGGTATCCGGGTGGAACCACCCACCAGGATTATCTCGTCGATTTCGTTGGTCGACAAGCCGGCGTCTTGCAGCGCTTTGCGGCAAGGTTCCAGTGTGCGGGTAACCAGATGGTCCACAAGTTGTTCGAATTTCGCCCGGCTCAGTTTGATTACCAGGTGCTTGGGAACCCCGTCCACTGCGGTAACATAAGGAAGGTTGATTTCCGTTTCCGTACCGGAAGAAAGCTCGATCTTGGCTTTTTCGGCAGCCTCTTTGAGGCGCTGAAGGGCCATAGGATCTTTGCGGAGGTCTACCTTTTCCTGTTCTTTAAAGTGCTCGGCCAGCCAGTCGATGATGACGCCGTCGAAATCGTCTCCTCCCAGGTGGGTATCCCCGTTGGTGGACTTGACCTCGGTGACGCCGCCGCCCATTTCCAGAATGGAGATATCGAACGTACCGCCTCCCAAGTCAAACACGGCGATGGTCATGTCCTTGTTCCGCTTATCCAGGCCATAAGCCAATGCAGCGGCCGTAGGCTCGTTAATGATCCGTTTGATCGTCAGGCCGGCGATTTGACCGGCTTCTTTGGTGGCTTGGCGCTGGGAGTCGTTGAAATAGGCAGGCACGGTAACAACGGCTTCGGTTACCTCCTGGCCCAGAAAATCTTCCGCTACCTTTTTCATTTTTTGGAGGATCATAGCCGAAATTTCCTGTGGGCTATATAATTGCCCTCCAATATCGACTCGCACCGTTTCGTTATCGCCTTTCACCACTTTGTAGGGCATATTGGATGCTTCTCCCTGAATTTCCCCATACCGCTGACCCATGAAACGCTTAATAGAAGCGATCGTGCGCAAAGGGTTGGTGATAGCCTGGCGTTTCGCCGGGTCTCCGATTTTGCGCTCCCCGCTATCTACGAAAGCGACCACCGAAGGCGTAGTGCGTTTTCCCTCATCATTTGGAATCACCACCGGTTCATTCCCTTCCATAACCGCCACGCAGGAGTTGGTGGTTCCCAGGTCTATACCGATAATTTTACCCATTGTACATTCAGTTTGAAATTTAAAATAAAGAGGTTGCTATTTGTCTTTAGTATAGCAAGGCCTATGCCAGCAGGCCATATAATGGAATTTCCTGCCATTTCTTCATGTTTACTTAAAGAAATCGGCGATTTCATACTTTCGCTTCATGAAATCTGCCAAAATAACCGAAACCACAAGATCGAGCAGGCCGCGTAGCGTCCCCGGCCCTTCATCCTGACATGCCATAGCCCGGGCCTGTTCTTTTCCTGATTCCAATGACCGGTGCAGAGCGGGCAAATTGGCAAACTTGCACTATCTTGCGATTCCAAAAGACACAACATACGCTATGATGTCGGCAAATAAAGAAATCAAACGGATCACCACCCATGTCCTCCAGGCGATGAAAGCCCGGGGGGAAAAGATTGCGATGCTCACCGCCTACGACTTTTCCCTGGCGCGGATTTTGGACGAGGCGGGGATCGACATCATTCTGGTCGGCGATTCGGCGTCCAACGTCATGGCAGGCCATGAGACTACGTTGCCGATCACGTTGAATCAAATGATCTACCACGCCTCCGCCGTTGTGCGGGCCGTGAAAAAAGCCCTGGTGGTGGTAGACCTTCCGTTTGGAAGCTATCAAGGAAATTCCAAACTCGCCCTGGAATCTTCGATCCGGATCATGAAGGAATCCGGCGCCCATGCCGTAAAACTGGAAGGAGGCGCCGAAGTAGCCGATTCCGTGAAGCGGATACTAACTGCCGGAATTCCTGTCATGGGCCATTTAGGGCTAATCCCACAATCCATTTATAAGTTTGGGACCTATGCCGTTCGGGCCAAAGAAGAACAGGAGGCTGAAAAATTAGTTGCCGACGCGCTTCTGCTGGAGAAGCTCGGCTGCTTTGGCGTTGTTTTGGAAAAAATTCCTGCTGATTTAGCTAAACGAGCATCAGAACAATTAGTTATCCCTACCATTGGCATTGGCGCCGGCCAGCATACCGACGGCCAGGTGCTGGTGCTGCACGACATGCTTGGCCTGACCAAGGATTTTCATCCCCGGTTCCTGCGCCGGTATCTGGACTTGTTTTCCACCATTCAGGGGGCCGTGCAGCATTATATTGAAGACGTCAAAAACAAGGATTTTCCAAACGATAAAGAACAATATTAATTGCCATGAATTCCCAACGCCTACGCACCCTACTATTTGTTGCGGCAGTGCTATTCATCGCCGCCTATTTGGTTTTCCAGAAATTCGTTGCCGGAGGAACCGTGCCTCAACCCGGAAAAGAATACATCGTTCTCATCCCGTCTAATGCCACGTTTGACGAAGTGGCAGACCTGCTCCAACAGCAGGGGGTGGTACAGAACGAAGCCGCATTCCGGCGTTTTTCCGAGCTGCTGAAGTACAAAAAAGATCCCATGCGCAGCGGGCGGTACGCCGTCAAAGGAGGTTGGAACATGATTCAATTGATTCGCCACCTGAGGGGAGCCGCCCAGGCGCCTGTCAATCTGGTTCTGACCAACGAACGCCTGCTGGAGGATGTAGCAGGCAAGGTTTCCCGTTTTATCGAACCGGATTCGCTGACGCTTCTGCAGCTATTCCGAAATGAGGCGTATATCAAATCCCTTGGTTACGCGCCGGAGGAACTGATGTCCGTTTTCATTCCTAACACCTATCAATTTTTCTGGAATACCCGCGCGGAAAAATTCATGGAACGCATGGTTTCCGAACACGAAAAATTCTGGAGCCAGAATGGAAGGCGGGAAAAGGCCGCCGCGCTTAACCTGAGCGAGAAAGAAGTGTACACCCTTGCCTCCATCGTGGAGAAAGAAACGACGAAAAACGTCGAAAAAGCGCGCATTGCAGGCGCTTACCTCAACCGGCTCCGGATCAGCATGCCGTTGCAGGCCGACCCCACCGTTGTCTTCGCTACCCGGGATTTTGAAACCCCCAGGGTAACGGAGTTTCACACAAAATTCGAATCTCCCTATAACACGTATAAGTACCCCGGGCTTCCCCCGGGTCCAATAACTATGGCCTCCATTTCCAGCCTGGACGCCGTATTGAACGCAGAAAAACACAACTACATTTTTTTCTGCGCTATTGGGGACGAATCGGGTTTGCATGCGTTCGCGGAAACCTATGCCCAGCACCTGGCCAACGTCGATAAATTCCGCCAAAACCTGGTTCGCCGGGGTTTGAGGTAACCGGAGAGTTACCCTACTGGAAGATATCTCAAAACTGCAAGAATTCTGCTCAATCCATCGTTGGGCCTCCCCCCAAGGGGCTGTCTCAAAAGACCGGTCTTTGCCACCGGCATGAAATTTTATTTTCTTTTTTGGCGGCCAGGGCAATGCCGGTCTTTTGAGACAGCTCCAGCAACAAAGCAAGGCAAAGAAACCTTAATTCCGATGCTTATCCCTACCCTTGCCCACACGGTTCCCCTCCTTCGGAGGGGTTAGGGGAGGCCGCCCACACCCTGGAAAGCGTTTTGAGATAGCTTCAAGACATTTCGGGAAATAGACCTTCCAGGTTTACGAAGCCCTGGAAGGTCTGGGTGTCAGGAAAACGAAATTGTCCAGTAGGGCGCCCGGAGGTTTAGCGCTGATTCCGCACGTAGTCCTTGTCATCGACAAGGAACGTGGTTACGGCAGCTACGACGAAGGAGAGGCCGCCGATCAGCATGGCATATACCGCTTCGCCGTCGAACCATCGCCGGAGCAGAAAGCCCAGGATGGACGCGGCTACAATCTGAGGGATAACGATAAAAAAATTGAACACCCCCATATAATACCCCATTTTATCGGACGGCAGTGTTCCGGTCAGAATGGCGTACGGCATGGACAAAATGCTCGACCAGGCAAATCCAATCCCTACCATAGAAAGGAGGAGCATCTGCGGATCCTGGATCACAAAAATAGAGGCGAGGCCGGCAGCACCCAGGATCAGGCTGAAGGCGTGGGTAAATTTCCGGTTGGTTTTTCGGGCGATAACCGGAAGGAGAAAAGCCACGAGCGCTGCGATTCCATTATAGACGGCGAAACAAACCGTTACCCAGTCGGCCCCGTTGTTATAGGCTTCACTCATGGGGTCATCGCTTCCGTAGATCGAGCGGGTCACCGCGGAGGTGGTGTAAATCCACATGGAAAACAGGGCAAACCAGGAAAAAAACTGGACCACCGCCAGCTGTTTCATGGTTTTGGGCATGGATTGGAAATCGCTCATGATGGTCACAAACCCATTCTCGAAACGCCCCCTCATTTGCAGACCGCCGGAAAAAACCCACAAGAGCCCGAACAGCATTAAGCCGCCAGAAAGAATATACACCTCTCCCGCAACATCCCACCGATAAAAAAAGAACGTCAGGAGCAAGCCACCCAACAGCACCTCTGCTCCGGAGATTAACTGGGAACGGCCGCGGCGGCTAAACGCTTCCGGCGATCCCGGCGCCTCCCCCATATAGGAAACCGGCTGCTCCCCTTCGGAAAACGAAGCCAGCGTTTGGGGATCGTATTCCTTGGATTTAAATACCGTCCATAGCACCGCCAGGAGAAATACGACCGCCCCGGAATAAAACGACCATTTCACCGAAGCGGGAATCACCCCTTCCGGCGCGGTGTTGGGAAGGTTCAGCCAGTTGGTAAATATCCAGGGTAAAGCGGACGCGACTACAGCCCCCAGCCCAATAAAGAAGCTCTGCATCGCAAACCCCGTAGTACGCTGGGAAGAAGGAAGGTTATCCCCCACAAATGCCCGGAAGGGTTCCATGGAAATATTGATCGACGTGTCCATGATCCAAAGCGTTCCGATCGCCAGATACAACCCGGGGGCATTCGGCATGACAAATAAGGCCATGGTGGCCAGAATAGCCCCAACAGCGAAATACGGGCGCCTTCTCCCCCATCGCGGATGCCAGGTTCGGTCGCTGAAGTAGCCAATAATTGGCTGCACAATCAGGCCCGTAACCGGGGCGGCAAGCCAGTACACCGCCAGCTTGTCCGTCGCCCCTCCTAAGGTTTCAAAAATCCGGCTCACATTGGCGTTTTGCAGGGCGAAACCAAACTGGATGCCCAGAAAGCCAAAGCTCATATTCCAAATCTCCCAAAAAGAAAGGAGCGGCTTGGAGTTGGCTGGTTTATTCATGATGGATGTAAATTAAGCGAAGGTCTGAAAAACCCAGGCGTACCGCCCGGATATTCGGTTTTCGAACAAAGCAGGTTATTGCGGGGCGGCTTTTTTAACCAAAAGGACATACCCCCAGGGGGGCAGCGCAAAGGCGACATTGGAAGCGATCATCATGTCCATACCTGAAAAAAGCTCGGTATAGGAGCCATCCAGGCCTTCTTCCTGGAAAGAGCCGTCTATAGCGGTATTGCTCAGGTTGATCATGACAATCACCCGTTGGTCCTCTTTTTCCCGGACAAAGGCGAAAACGCGGCTATCGTCGTTGGTTTTCACGCGCCGGGGTTCTGCTCCGGCGGCGCCGTTCCAAAGCGGGGGCTGCATGATCTTGATTCCAAGCAATTGAGTAAACAATTTCTGTCTGGGGAAGCCTCCCCATTCAATGGAATCCTTTTCAAAGAATGCCAGCCGTTTATTCAGCCCCGCCTCCTGCCCGCTGTAAATCAGCGGCATCCCGTCGTAGGTAAATGCCAGCACGGCCATAGCGTCCTTTGCTTTTCCAAAACTTTCCTCCTCGGTTCCGTTCCAGGAGTTCTCGTCGTGGTTAGCGGTAAAATGCATGTGGTAGCCCGACTTGAACTGAGCCCGGTCTTGTTTATACCATTCACCAATGGCGGATACGGGTTTCTTGCCCTGGGCGATTTCTTTCATCAGGCTGTGAAAGGACCAGCCATACGACATGGCAAAAAGGCCTTCATTCCGGTGGGGAGGGAACTCGGCTTCGGCCAGCATAAACACATCGGGCCGGGCTTCCCTCAATTTGGGGATACACTCCTGCCAAAATGCCATCGGCACCTGCTCGGCCACGTCCATCCGGAAGCCATCCACGCCCACCTCTTTAAGCCAGAACAACAGCGCTTCGGTCATCTCCGACCGCATATTGGCGTTGTCATAATTTAAATCGGCTACATCTGCCCATCCGAAGCTTATCCCCGTCTTGGGGTCTTGAGGATCGATAATTTCTCCCTGAGCATTCTGGGTATAAAAATCCGGATGTTCTTTGATCCAGGCATGATCCCAGCCGGTGTGATTGGGCACCCAATCCAGAATCACCTTCATGCCCAGATTGTGGATCTCCTCGACCAGGGCTTTGAATTCCTCCAAAGTGCCCAAATCGGGATTCACCGCCCGGTAGTCCGAAACGGCATAATAACTCCCCAGCGTGCCTTTGCGCTTGGTTTCACTAATGGGATAAATCGGCATGAACCAAAGAATACCTACGTTCATGGACTTTAACCGGGGCAAATGCGCGCGGAACGCGGCAAAAGTCCCCGGAGGCGTATACTGCCGGACGTTTACTTCATAAATATTGGAGTTCTGGGCCCACTCCGGAATTCCCGGCGCTCCGGTAGGCGCCGTAGTCTCGGGTTTGGAATCCTTTCGGCATGTCGAAAAGAACAGGGCCAAAAAAAGGAACGCAATAAAAAAGAGAAGTTTCTTCATGATGTAAAAGTTCAAAAGTTCAAGGGTTCAAAGTTCAAAGGGATCCGCCTCAGCCCCACCCTCTAACCGCCTAACATCTAACTTCTAACGTCTAACCACCTATTCTTCCACGCCAAACTGTTTTTTCGTCGGCATGGTCATCAGGGTGATCATCTTCAGCATCCCGGGTTCTTTATTCGCTGAATTCTGAGTTTTCACAAAGGACATCACCGAACCATCCTCTTCAATGCCCTGGATCTGGAATTCAACATCCCGTTGGTCATCGACAGCGGAATCGATATACAACATTCCATTGCGGTCGTACTGGCCGCCGCCGGGACGCCAGAACCAGCTCCCATGATCGTTTTGCTCCTGCCATTGCCCTCCAACGAAGGTGCCATCCATGGAAAACTGCCACCACAAGCCCTTATTGTGCCGTGCGGGAATCAACTGCCCCTGTTCGCCTGGAATCACATAAAATTCGGCCACCCAAAAATTTCGGGAAAGCAACTGGGTTTCCCGTGAGTTGGGCTGCGTCAGGGGCGGCGATACCGTTCCGACAACGGTTCCTCCGGGATTCTGCGGCCCGGTTTTTCTTTTGTCGTTTATGCATCCTGTCATGGCGATCCCCAAAAGGAGCATCCAAACCAAAATCATCTGTCCTTTCATCCGTTATTGTTTTTTATTCGATTTACGAAGTACGGTTTACGATTTACGAAGTACGAAGTACGGTTTACGATTTACGATTTACGAAGTACTGGTTGAGGCTTAGGATTCACCATTTCGAGGTTCTGCCTCAACCCAAGCAGTTCAACGCCTTTTTTTGAACTACCTCTTTTCGAATACGCAGGTTACCCTCATTTCCCCCTCCATCCTTTACATCCTCCTTTACATCCTCTACATCCCCTACATCCTCTACATCCTCTACATCCTTTACATCCTTTACATCCTCTACATCATTTCCTCACCGCAATAACCTCTCCCCACGGGGCCAGTTTATAATCCCTTTGGTGGATACGCAGGTTCAGTTCCTCGCCGGTCAGGTTGATCACATGGCATTGGGTTCTGGTGATATGAACCTGGACCTTGCAAGATCGGAAGCTCAATGCAAACCGCAAAGACTTCCAAGCGGAGGGCAATGCCGGGTTAAGTGCAAATTTATTTTTTTCCACGTGAAAACCCGCAAATCCGCGGATTAAAGCCTGCCAGGCAAGCGCCATGGCAGGGAGGTGGCACCCCATCTGAGTATCGCCATGAAGGTTGCTCAGATCGGCAAGCAGCGCTTTGTTTAAATGAGCGTACGCGCCCTCAGGGTATCCAAGCCTGGCCTCCAAAACCGCATGGACCCCATGCGAGAAGGAAGATTCGTGCACCGTCAGCGGCTCGTAAAACGCATAGTGTTTGGCCAGTTCCTCAGTGGAAAACCGATCTTCAAAAAGGAAAAA
The DNA here is from genome assembly GCA_016707205.1 of Haliscomenobacter sp. Classification (GTDB taxonomy): domain Bacteria; phylum Bacteroidota; class Bacteroidia; order Chitinophagales; family Saprospiraceae; genus JADJPL01. Next base: position 166,197 of record JADJHZ010000006.1, read on the forward strand.
GGCCAGCAAGACATCGGCGTGTTTGATGTAAGCCGACCGAAGTATCCGGTCCCAGGTCCAGTGCGCCTCTAAAGGCAGCGTCCCGGGCGGCAGGGCTGTTTTGGGTTGAATCTCCTTTTCCAGGAAGTCGTCCTGTTGCAGCCACAATCCCGAATCCGTACCTTTGGGCAGGTAAATTTGCCGGGCGACCGATTTCCATTCCGCGCGTTCGGCGGCTTTGGGAAACGTTTGGCGCGAGGAAGCAGAAAGCGTACCCATCGTTTCCAGTTCCCCCAGCAGGTTGGCAGAAAACTCGAGGCACCAGGAAGCCAGGTAGTTGGTATAGAAGTTGTTGTTGACGTTTACTTCGTAGTCATTGGGGCCCGTAACGCCCAGGATAACATACGCTTTTTTCCCCGGCGAATACTGAACGCGCTGCATCCAAAACCGGGACAACGCAGCTAAGACCTCCCACCCGTAGTCAACCAGGTAGCTGGTATCTCCCGTCCAGGTCAGGTAGGCATGCATGGCGTACGCGATGGCGTGGTTCCGATGAATCGCTTCCAGGCCAAGTTCCCAGTTCCCCAGGGCTTCCTCGCCATCGAGCGTAGCCATAGGGAACAACGCAGCCCCGCCAGAAAACCCCACCCGCTCGGCGATGGCCTGGGCTTTGGGCAGGTGGCGGTACCGGTATAGCAAGAGGTTTTTGGCCGCTTCCACCTGGCCGGTAGCCAGGTAGAAATCCGGAAGAAAGAGGTCGGAAAACCAATACGTGGCGCCCCCAGCCTTGTCTCCGGTAAACCCCCGCAGCCCGATATTGAGCCGTTCATCCTGCCCGGAATAGGCTTGGCATAAGTGAAACAGATTAAACCGGATGGCTTGCTGTGCAGCCATATCCCCTTCGATCTGAATATCGAGATGCGTCCATTTTCTGCTCCAGGCTTGCGCGTGCTGTTCCAAAAGGGCGGTAAACCCCTTTCGCGACGCCTCTTTCAGCACGTATTCGCAGCGGCCAACGAGGGAGGCCGGATCGGCGTAATACCTGGAAGTCGTATGGGCTCCGTATTTGAATACTTCGATGACATCGCCGGGCCGGCAAGGCAAGTCGACGCTCAACCCCACATACCGGTCTCTTTGCAAGCGGAACGAGTGAAAATTTACCTGGTTTCCGTTCTGGCGGATATCCAGTTTCATGCCCGTACATACCTGAAACTGGGTTTGTTTAATTTCCGTGAGCAAATAGCATTGCGTGCGGCGCAAATGCGCTTCTACCTCTACCCAGAACGGGTCGTCGGAATCCTTTTCCTGGTTTAGCACATCCGCGTCCAGGTAAGCGGTGATGGATAACGTACCGGAAAAATCAAGCGGTTGGACCTGATACCGGAGGGCGCCGAGCTCGGGTTCCACCATGCTGCAGAAGCGTTGCGCTACCACGTTTACTCTTCTGCCACTGGGTAGGCGCACGGTGAAACTGCGTTGAAGATATCCTTCCCGCAAGTTAAGGACCCTTCGGAACTCCAGGATCTCCACCCGGTTCAGGTCGAACGGCTCCCCATCAAATTCCAATTCCAGTCCGATCCAGCTTGGGGCACTCGCCAGTCTGGCTCTGGAGGCCGCTTGCCCGGAGGTAGCATAATATCCGGAAGAAGAGCCATCCAGGTAAAACAATCCTGCCAGATAATTCCCAGGCATCGTTTGTCCGCTATATTGCTCTTCAAAGCTTCCCCTGTAGCCCATAGCCCCGTTTCCCAAAGCGAATAAGCTTTCTGCAACCAACTGGTATTCCGGGTGAAACCCTTCTTCCACAATCCGCCAATCTTCAAAATGGAACCCTGGGAGCATGGTTAGGAGGCTTATTATCCGGCATCGGTTTCCCTGATGGCCGACAAGATTTTCAGGAAACGCACGCGCTCGAGATTGGGAAGAACCAAATCGGCATCGAATAAATGAGGACCTGTTCCTACGCCGGCCACCCAGCAACCGGCGTCAATAGCTGCTTTTATTCCCTGAGGCGATGCGGAAAAAACAAGGGTATTTTCCAACGGAGATCCTAAATCTTTTGCTGCTTCCACATAATGGGCCAGGCCAATTTCAAGACCGGAAATATCATCTCCTCCCACCAGCGTATGGAAATAATGCCGGAATTGCATCCGGTTCAACATGCGGCGCAATTGGGGAAGCGTCGAAACCACGGCAAGGTTCAGGCCCTGGTTTTTGAGTTCTTTGATAAAAACAGACACGCCCTCTTTCAGATGGTCAGGAGACAGGTCATTGATTTTTTCCTCCCAATTGATATTTACCCCTTCTGCTTGCCCTGAAGCCATGGCCTGGAACCAGGGAAGCTCTTCTGTATCCAGAATCACATGTTCCAATTCAAAAATACATGCACTGATCATAAGCAAACCGGCGTTTCCTTCATGCCGGAACTATTCCAAATGTAGTCCAAAAAAAAATTCCCCGGGAGGAAATAAACCTATTTATATTACTTTAGTCAAAGAACGCATCTTCCTATATCCCGAAAAGCGCCTAATATGAACAGAAGATCCACTCTTTCCCTGCTATCCGGATCGAAGCAACGAACTACAGCCGCCCTGTTTTCTGCCGCTTCCCCTCCCGCCAGGCCCCTTCTGGGAAGCTTTGAACCGTACGCCGGAAGCTGGAGCACAAAAGAGGCCGCTCATTTACTCCGGCGCGCCACATTTGGCCCTACCGTCGAGCTGATCCGGCAGTCGGCAGAAGAAGGGCTGAGCGCCACACTGGACCGGCTGTTTGCCGAGCCGCCTTTGCCCGAAAAGCCGCTGAATCTCGAGTATGCCGCCGATGCCGCCGTTCCTATAGGGAAGACCTGGATCGATGCGCCGTTCAACAACGCCGACAACAATATCCTTGGCTACCGCAACCGCAGTTTGAGGTCCTGGACCTTTGATCAGATATTGAAAGAACAGATCAGCGTCCGGGAAAAACTCACGCTTTTCTGGCATAACCACTTTGCTACCAGCGACATAAACGATCCGAATTTTCTCTATTACCATATTACCCTAATGCGAAGCAATGCCTGGGGGAATTTCCGGGACCTGGTCAAGGCGATGACCATCGACCCCACCATGCTCCGGTTTCTGAACGGGAACGTCAACACCCGAACCGGGGTCAATGAAAATTATGCCCGGGAGTTGCTGGAGTTGTTCACCATTGGCAAAGGCCCGCTGGCAGGCCCGGGCGATTACACCAACTACACCGAAACGGACGTCAAAGAGATCGCCAAAGCGCTGACCGGATGGAGAGACAACGGGTACCGGACCACCAATGCCACGGTCCTGGCAGGCGCTGTATTCCGCCCCACACAGCACGACACCACCAAAAAAGTGTTGTCGCACCGGTTTGATTACGCGGAGATCCTCAACCAAAATGAAAACGAATACAAAGCGGTCGTCGACATCATCTTCAAAAAAGCGGAAGTTGCCCGGTTCATTTGCCGGAAGTTGTACCGGTGGTTTGTTTACTACCAGATTACCGACGAGGTCGAGACCCAGGTCATCGAACCCATGGCGCAGTTGCTATTTTCCTCCAATTACGAGATTAAACCTGCGCTGCGAGCGCTCCTGGGAAGCGCCCACTTCTTTGATGCGCTCAACGTGGGCCCGATGATTAAAAACCCGCTGGATTTCAGTTGGGGCCTGATCAAGCAAACCTACACTCCCCTTCCTGCCGGGCAGACCCAGAAATACTCCCTGCTGTTCAACCTCAGCCGGACCATCAACCTGCAGCAGATGGAGTATTTTAACCCGCCGGATGTAGCCGGCTGGAAGCCCTTCTACCAGGAACCTTCCTTCTACCGCATCTGGATCAATGCCACCACCCTTGCCGCCAGGATGACCTACACCAACCGCATGGCCATCGAAGGCACGGTGATCGGCGGCTTCCGGCTCCGGATCGATCCCCTGAGCGCGATCACCCACCTGCAAAACCGCCTGGATCCAAATGCCTTGATCCAGGAACTCTCCAACCTGCTGCTGCCACAACCTCTGACAGAAGCCCAATTGGCGGATCTGAAAGAAGTGCTTTTGCCCGGTCTTCCCGATTATGAGTGGACGATTGAATACCAGCAATACCTCAACAAACCGTCCGATACCAATTTGAAGAACGCGGTGGAATCCAAATTGCGCAACTTGTTCCAGGCCATCCTGAGCATGGCGGAATTTTATCTCAGCTAGAACGGGACTGATTTCCCATTCCCAAAAATCTCCTTACGCATGAAGAGAAGAGAATTCCTCAAAACCTCCGGCGCCGCCGTTTCCATTCCCTTTTTGCTCAACGGAATGCGCCTTTCTGCCTTGCCCCGGTCGCCGTTGTTTGATGCCATTGATCCCGCCTCCGACCGCGTCCTGGTACTCATCCAAAAGAATGGCGGGAACGACGGGCTGAACATGGTGTTTCCCATCGACCAGTACGACCGGCTGGCAAATGTTCGGGCCAATCTGCTCATACCAAAAAACAAGATCCTGGCATTGAAAGATACCCTTGGCCTTCATCCGGCGATGGGCGGCCTGCGCACCTTGTACGAGGAAGAAAAGTTGGCAGTTGTTCAAAGCGTGGGGTACCCCAATCAAAACCGTTCGCATTTCCGGAGCACAGACATTTGGCTTTCCTCCTCCCCCGCCAACGAGTACTGGAACACCGGCTGGCTGGGCAGGTACCTGGAAACCCAGGCGCCGGGCTATCCAATCGATTATCCCAATGCATCGGCGCCCGACCCCTTCGCCATTACGATGGGGTCTACCGTATCGGAAACCTGCCAGGGCACGGCCACCAATTTCAGTCTGACCCTCAGCGACCCCTTTGCGCTCATCAAACTCACCGAAGGGAATGGAGGGGAAACCCCAGATACTCCTTATGGAAATGAATTGTCCTTTCTCAGGACCTCCATCGTCCAAAGCAACGCCTATGGAGACTCCATTTCCGGGGCCGCAAAAAAAGGAAAAAACCTGGCTACCTACCCCAGCGGCAACCGCCTGGCTGATCAGCTCAAAAATATCGCCCTAATGATCTCCGGTGGGCTGAAAACCAAAATTTACATCGCCAATATCGGCGGTTTTGACACCCACGCCACTCAGGTGGATTCTGCCGACAAAACTCAGGGCGTGCATGCCAATCTGCTGGGCCAGCTTTCCGACGCTATCGGCGCTTTTCAGAACGACCTGAAAATGCTCGGCCTGGAACAGCGGGTCGTAGGAGTTACCTTTTCCGAATTTGGCCGCCAAATCGGTTCCAATGCCAGCGTGGGGACCGATCACGGCACAGCGGCGCCCCTTTTCGTCTTTGGCTCCTGTATCCAAACACAGGTATTGGGAAACAACCCCCAAATCCCGGAGAAACTCGCTACTCAGGAAGGCGTAGCCATGCAGATCGATTTTCGCGATATCTATGGATCCATCCTAAAGGATTGGTTCCACGTGCCCGAATCGGACATCAAAACCATGATCTATCCCAATTTCACCTACCTCCCTATCTTGAAAGATTGCGACCTGGCCACCCCAACCCGCGAAGCGTATTTGAACGATTTGGTAGACCTCATGCTCTACCCCAACCCGTTCGCTTCCGAGGCGACCCTCCGCTTTTCCTCTCCCGGCGGGCATATCCGGATCAGTTTGTTCGACGCGATCGGCAGCGAACTCGAGGTGCTGGCCGATCAGGACTTTGCCTCCGGAACGCATGAAGTATCCATCGCCGGGGATCGGCTGGCCTCGGGGAACTACTACGTGCGGGTACAGGGAAGGCAGTTTGTCAAAACCGGCATTTTGATAAAAAGGTAAGAAGAGGCTATCCCGGAAAACTAATTTTCCCCATACAAACCGACGGGATGCCCTGAAACCGGACCTGCCCCCCGGCCAGCGTCTCATTGGCCAGGACGGCGAACAGGAGGGCTTCTTTGGCATCGCCGGAAAACCCGAGCCGGTCGAAGGGCGCCATCGCTCTCCCGGGGAGCAATTCGCTCAAATGCCCAACGAGTACCGGGTTGTGCGCACCGCCCCCGCTGAGGTAGAAGTCCGCCATTTCCCAAAGCGGAGCGTCCCGGCGAATGGATTCGGCGATCGTCTCCGCGCTGAAACGGGTTAGAGTAGCCAGAATATCCTCTGGAGAAGCGCCCAGGGAGGCGGACCGTTCTTGCGCCTGACGCAGGTATTCCAGGTTAAACAACTCGGGGCCGGTGGTTTTGGGGCCGGCTTTCCAAAAAGGAATTCTCCTTCAAAGCGTTGAGTAATTCCGGCCAAATTCGGCCAGAAGCAGCTAGTTTTCCATCTTCATCGAAAGACTTGGGCGGGAAAAACGAGCGGGTAGCGGCATCGAGCAGGGTATTCCCAGGTCCGGTATCCGTCACAAAAACGCCTTCTGCCACTTTGCCTCCCGGCAAATAGGTAAAATTGGCGATCCCGCCAATGTTCAGCAAAATACGCGGGCGGTCGGGATGGGAAAACAACAGGAAATCCCCGTACACCGCCAGGGGCGCCCCTTCGCCTCCTGCGGCGATGTGTTTCTGCCTAAAATCGCTGAGGGTGATGATCCCGGTTCGAACGGCGATATGGTCTCCATCGCCGATTTGGAGGGTGGCGTTGCCAAAATCCGGTAGCCCGTGGAGGATCTTTGGTGCGTGAAAAACCGTCTGGCCATGGCTGGCCACCGCATCCACGGAATCCGGGGAAACACCCCAGGAATCCAGGGCCTGAAGGACCAAACGTCCGTGCATGTCCCCAATCCAGGCGTTCAGCAACGTCAGATGCTGAAAATCGATCTCCCGCCGGGCAAACACCTTGCGAACCTCATCTTTGACGTGTTCCTCAAAAGGAATGGTTGTGAATTCGAGGATTTCTGCTTCCGTGCCCGTTCCGCTGCCGCGAAACCGGCACAGGGCGATATCCAGCCCGTCCATGGAAGTGCCCGACATCAGGCCGATGATCGTGCGCTCCGGCCCGGAAGCTATCCGATGCAATTTTTCGACGTATGCGTTCATATATCTTTTTTACCCCTGCGACAAAAACTCCCGGAACCACTTCCCAGAACCCTTGACCGTCCGCTCCTGGGTATCGAAATCGACGTGGATTAGTCCAAACCGGGTCCGGTAGCCTTCCGCCCATTCGAAATTGTCGAGCAAAGTCCAGGCGAAGTAGCCTTCCACCGGAACGCCGTCCTGTTTGGCTCGGAGCACCTGATGCAAATAATCCTGGTAAAACTGAATCCGTTGTGGGTCGTTAACGGTTTCCCCGGATTTGAGGTCGTCGAAAGCGGCGCCGTTTTCCGTAACCAGGATTCGTTTCACGCCGGGGTAAGCCGCGAACTGTTTCAGCACGTGGTAGATCCCTTCCGGGTAGACCTCCCAGCCCATAGCGGTGATCCCGTCCTCGGGCACTTCCCGTTTTTCCGGTTTGATCTCTTTGCCCCAGATGATGGGTGGGAAAACCGCGTGTTTGACCACCACCCGGTAATAATTCTGGACCCCGATAAAGTCAAAATCAAACGCCAGGCGCTCCATATCTCCCGGTTGGGCATAATCGCGCTCCAGTTTCTCAAATAAAGGAAATCCATCGACGGGATAGCCCATACCCAGGGCGGGTTCGATAAACAGGCGGTTCATCAGGGCGTCGAAGCGGCCGGCGGCCTTTTTATCAGCCAGGCTATCCGTTTCCGGAACCACCTGAGCGCAGGAGAACGTCGTGCCGATCACGGCGCCGGGGACGGTACGGCGGATGATCCGGGCGCCTTCGGCCTGGCACAACGCCGCATGATGCACTGCGGGAAGGAAATTTTTCAGTCCTTTTCGGCCAGGAGCATGGTCGCCGAGAAAATGGCCGAGGGAGGTAAATACCACCGGCTCATTGAACACCATCCAGTATTTGACGCGGTTTCCGAATGCCTGGGTACAGACCTCTACGTAATGCGCAAACCAGTCGAGCACTTTCCGGTTGGTCCAGCCGCCCTGATCTTCCAGAACCTGAGGCAGATCCCAGTGGTACAGCGTCACATACGGCGTGATGTTCAGCCGTTCGCAGGCGTCCAGCACCCGCTGGTAGAAAGCGATCCCCGCTTCATTCGGCGTTCCCCGTCCCATCGGGAAGGATCCTGGACCAGGAGAGGGAGAACCGGAAGGCGTTGAACTGCATCGACTGCAGCAATTCCAGGTCGCTTTCGTAGCGGTGGTAGAAATCGCAACTGACGTCTCCGTTTTCGCTGGTCTTGATTTTGCCCGGTGTATCGCAGAACGTATCCCAAATAGAAGGGGTTCGGCCGTCTTCGGCAGCGGCGCCTTCAATCTGGTAGGAAGCAGTAGCCGTTCCCCAGAAAAAATCCGGGCCAAAAGCCTGGCGGGTCAGATCGCCGGAGCAGGCCAGGCGCGCCAGCAAGGAAGGAGACCAAATCAAGCCGGCGCCTAAAGTGCCGGCTGTTTTCAAGGCATGGCGTCGATTCATACAACAGGAATCATAGGGTTATTTCAACACGTTCAGGGCCTTGCCTACTTTCGTGAATGCCGCTACCGCTTTTTCCAGGTGTTCCCGCTCGTGAGCAGCAGAGATTTGCACCCGGATCCGGGCTTTGCCTCTGGGCACCACCGGGAAGAAAAAGCCGATGACGTAGATGCCTTCCTCGAGCAACCGGGCGGCAAACTCCTGAGCCAGAGGAGCATCGTAGAGCATGATCGGAACGATGGGGTGCTCCCCGGGAAGAACGTCGAAGCCAGCTTCGGTGATTGCTTTGCGGAAAAACCGGGTGTTGTCTTCGAGTTTATCCCGAAGCGCCGTGCTTGCGCTCAGCAATTCCAGCACCTTAATGGAAGCGCCGACGATAGCCGGAGCCACCGTGTTGGAGAACAGGTAGGGCCTGGAGCGCTGCCGGAGGATATCGACGATCTCTTTTTTCGCCGCGGTAAAGCCCCCCGAAGCGCCGCCAAGGGCTTTGCCCAGGGTGCCGGTGATGATGTCGATCCGGTCCATCACCCCTCGGTATTCGTGGGTACCTCTGCCGGTTCTACCCATGAAACCGGTGGCATGACACTCGTCGATCATCACCATGGCGTTGTATTTTTCGGCGAGGTCGCATATTTTTTCCAGTTGCGCGATGGTGCCGTCCATCGAAAACGCCCCATCGGTAGAAATCATTCTCCTGCGGGCGCCGGAGGCCATCTGAAGCTGTTTTTCCAGGTCGTCCATATCGTTGTGGCGGTAGCGGAGGCGGGAAGCCTTGCACAGGCGGATGCCGTCGATGATGGAAGCATGGTTGAGCTCGTCCGAAATAATGGCGTCTTCTTCGCCCAGGAGCGGCTCGAACAAGCCGCCGTTGGCGTCGAAAGCGGCAGCATACAGGATGGCGTCTTCCTGCCCAAGGAATTCCGCAATTTTTCCTTCGAGTTCTTTATGAATATCCTGGGTGCCGCAAATAAAGCGGACGGAGGACAAGCCAAACCCGTGGGTATCGATGGTCTCCTTGGCGGCCTGGATCACTTCGGGGTGGGAAGAAAGGCCCAGGTAGTTGTTAGCGCAAAAATTCAGGACTTCCTGTCCGGAATTCAGGGCAATTTCCGCCCCCTGAGGACTCACGATAATCCGTTCTTTTTTGAAAAGACCGGCTTCCTGCAATTCCTGCAATTCCTTTTCCAAAGCAGGTTCAACGGTGGTAAACATATCTATTCAATTTATGAAGTCTACAAAATAACTTTTAATTATCTACCCTAAACCCGGCAACTTAACCAGATAATGACTGGCCAGGTGGCTGAGCATATCGCGAGTCATGTAATCGAGGTCAAATACCGGTTTCCAGCCCCAATCGTCCCGGGCAATGGAATCGTCGATACTGGAAGGCCAGCTTTCGGCGATCTGCTGGCGGAAATCCGGCTTGTAATCAACGGCAAATTCGGGAACGTACTGTTGAATGGCTCGGGTGACTTCCGCCGGGGTAAAACTCAGGCCGGCCATGTTGTAGCTGGTCCGGATGCGGATCTGGCTGGGATCGGCTTCCATTAATTCCAGGGTTCCGCGAATGGCGTCGTCCATGTACAGCATAGGCAAGGACATATCCGCTTTAAGAAAGCAGGTATAGGGATTGCCCTTAACCGCTTCGTGAAAGATTTCAACGGCATAATCCGTTGTTCCGCCTCCAGGCAGGGATTGGTAGCCGATGATCCCGGGATAGCGGACCGAGCGGACGTCGACTCCGTATTTAAGAAAGTAGTACTGGCACCAGTTCTCCCCGGCAATTTTGCTGATGCCATACACGGTGGTGGGCTGGGTAATCGTGTCCTGGGGCGTAGCCACCCGGGGAGTCGTAGGGCCAAAAACAGCAATGGAACTGGGGAAGAAAACCCGGAGATTGAAATCCTTTGCCATTTCCAGCACGTTGAACAACCCGCGCATATTGATGTCCCAGGCTTGCTGCGGGTGCTGCTCCCCTTTGGCGGAGAGGATTGCCGCCAGGTGGTAAACCTGGGTAACCCCGTATTTTTCAACCAACTCCCGCAACCTGGAAGCGTAAAGCACATCCAGGACTTCAAAAGGACCGTTGGAGGTCATGGGCCTGCGGATATCCGAAGCCAGCACGGCTTCCGTTCCAAAGCGGTCCCGCAAAGCGCCGGTGAGCACGGACCCGATCTGCCCGTTGGCGCCCGTGATCAAAATCATTTCTTTGGTTTTCATTTGGTTAGAGGTTGAACCGGAACAAAAGCGCTCCTGTGGGTTCTGTCCCGGCAAATTCAGAGACAAGATAGGGAAAAAAGCGACGACCCGGCTTTCTATAACCCCGCATAATCCGGAATTCCTTCCAATTCCAGAATTTCTCCGGTACCGGAATTTATCCGGCAACCAAACCCAACGAGGCCGTTGACCAGCATAAAATAAGGCGCCCGGAGCGTCATGTTATACCGGACCGCCTGAAAGAACACCTCCTGGTTTACCGGAACGTCCGGCGCCTTGCACTCTACCAACACCAGCGGTTCCATGGAATGCGCATAGATCAGAATATCCGTTCTGCGGGAAAGGCCATTGACCTTAAGTTTTTTTTCCACAGCGATCCGGTTTCGGGGATAGCCTTTTTCTTCCATCAGGTAGATCAGCAGAGCCTGGCGCACGGATTCTTCCGGCTGGAGCACCAGCCAGGATTTTCGGATCGGGTCCCAGACCAATGGTTTCCCTCCTGCCGTTTGGAGAGTAAGTTTGGAAAAAAAACGGTCCAGGAGAAGGGGGAACATGGAGGATTTTTTATTCGGTGAAAGAGCGTTTAGGCGTGGCGTGTGACGGGCGCGAGGGGGCCCGCCGCCTCAGAAAACCATCACCGGCTGGCTGGCTATGCGGTTGCCGGCTATCAGGCGTAGGGTGTATTTTCCGGCAGCGGGAAACTGGTGGCGGCTCAGCTCAAAAGGATGGGTCCCTCCGGCCAACCTGCCTTCGAAAAGCGTTTTGACCTTTTGCCCTTTCATATCAAACAATTCCAGCCGGACCTGCTGCACGGGGGCGGGCAGAACGATCTGAACCTGGGCGGCATCTGCTACGACATTGGGCCATACCCGGAATCCCTGCAAAAGCACAGGGTCCTGCACGCTGGTGACTGTTTTGCCGATCACATCCGTCCAGTTGGCATTTACGAAATCGTATTTGGTCCCGTTTTTCTTCCAGATCACGGAAGCGATGATGAGGTTGCTGACGTCCAAATCGGAAGGCAATACATAGCTGAAGAGGGTCCCTTGAAAGGTCCCCGAGAGGATCGTCCCGGAGGCCAGGGGCTTACCGAAAACCTCCGGCAGCAAGGACGTGCGGAACACGTTGGAATGGGTTTCGCTGGCGGAACGGGAAGCCTGTTCTTTGACGACGGCTTTTTCCAACAGGTAGAACGCCAGAAAATACTCGCCGGTCGTGTATTGAAAAAACTGGGAGCGGCTTTGGACGGTGAGTTCCCTGCTGTTGTCGTCGAAGGTTAGCTTCATTCCCGTTTGCACAATCGGGGTATTTTTGGCGGCATTGTTGACATTGGTAGTAACGGTATTCTCGGTGGAGGAACCTCCTGTACCCACTACTTTCGTGTTGTAAAAGAAGTAAGGCTGGCTGTACACCAGGTCGAAGTTATTCAGCAACTGAACCGCCATCGGGCTGTACAGTTTGCTGACGGTGCTGGTGTGGGCGGCGAACACCACTGCGTTGGCGCCATGGCTGGCAACCATGTTTTTATAGGAATCCCAGGCGCTGCCTCCGCAAAAGGGGCACCAGGTGGCGGTCAGCTTGGTCACCAACGACTGCTGGGTGCCTGGAACCTCAATGGGATCCTGAGCGGAGAGGGCGGATAGGCCAAAAGCAAAAAGGAAGGAGAAAAGGAAGGTTTTCATGGTGATTTTCGGTTAATGATTCAGGAAATACCGGAATGCGTTATACGCCAAAAAGGCTGTTCGTTGTCTTTGTTTAATTTAAAGCGTTCATCCAGGCGGTACCCAATGAGCCAGATGATCCTGCCGTCGCCATTTTCCAGAACGAGGGCCCGGTCTTTGGCGAAGCGGTCGATCTTGCTATCGGTCAGGATATCCTGTACTTTTTTTCGTTTTCCTTTCATCCCCAAGGGATACAGAAAATCACCCGGTGCCCAGGGCCTGCAATGCAAGGGAAACTGCAGTTTCTCTGCATTGACGAGTACTTCCCGCCCTCCGTCCGGCCACTCCGGAGGCAAGGCTCCGGCGGCAAAGGTCAGGGAAAGCTGGCCCTCCGGCAGCATATATACCCCGGCCTGGTCTATTTCCACGGAAAAGGGGCTATTTACAAGTATACGTTTTTCCAGAATAAAGGTTTCTCTGTCGATCAGCAATTGGAAATCCGCGGCAAAAAAAAGCTGCCCGGGCTGGCCTTTCCTGCCTTTCCAGATGGATTCCGCCTGTTCCGGACGAAACCCATACGGGGCGAGCAGCTCAAAACAAACGGCAGCGGCAGCGGGATGCCCCTCCAATCGGGGCCAGTGGATCAGCACCCGGCTGTCTTTCGTTTCCACGCAAGTTTGGCGGAGATTCTGCAGGGCGTATGCGTAGATCTGTAGCGCCCCGCGGAGAGCGTGAAACGTGTGGTCCATTTGCCTTTCGAATCCGGGCTGGATATGGCGCAAAACGGGCAGCAGCAGGAGCCGGATCTGATTTCGGAGGTAGTAGGTTTCGGTGTTGGAGGCGTCTTCCCGGTGGATCAGGCCCTGTTCCTGGTAAAACGACTCCAGTGCGGCCCGGGTGAACCCGTTCAGGGGCCTCAAGATCCGGTCGTTCCGGGCGGGAATGCCCGCCAGCCCGCGCAGCCCGCTGCCCCGGAGCAGGTTGATGAAAAAGGTTTCCAGGGAATCGTTCCAATGGTGGGCGGTGACCAGCCAATCGAAGCCTTGTTCCCGGCGGACGGTCTCGAGCCATTCATACCGCAGGTCCCGGGCGGCCATTTGAATGGAAATCCGCCGGGCGCGGGCGTGGTCCTGGGTAGGAAAGCGGCAGCTGAAAACCGGAACGCCGGATTGCTCCGCCAGGGCATGGACAAAGCGTTCGTCGGCGTCGGACTCAGCGCCTCGAAGGGCGAAATTGCCATGGGCGACGGCAAAAGAATAACCGGAAAGAGCAAACAAGCGCAGGAGGACCACCGAATCCAGTCCTCCGCTGACTGCCAGGAGAAAACGCTGACGCCCGGGATCTTCCCCGGTCAGCCCGATCAGCGCTTTCTGGAACCGTTCAAGCATATCTGGTCCGTTTACCCCTTTGCGCTGGGCAAAGGCTGCAGGCGGCGACGCATCACCGGCACGTCCTTCACCACCATCTGCATGTTTTCACTGGTGCGTTCTTCCATCATAACGATTTTGCCCCGGCGGAGGTTGACCAGCACATCGGGGTGGTAATGGCGCACGGTGTACAGCTCCAGCCCCCGGTCGATGATCACCTTAAATTGGTCGTGGATACGCTCTGCGAAGCGGTCGACTTTGTCGTCGATATCGTTCACGCAAACGTTGAAACTGATCGCCGAGTTCTGCATCATATTGACTTGCAGGCGCATTTCGGCAATCATATTGAACAGGAAGCTCAGGTGGTGTTCGGCGACAAAAGAGAAATCGCGCGTAGAGATAAAGAGCAAGGCTTGGTTCCGCTCGACGGCGACCATAGGCGGATAGAGGTCTTCGGCTTCGTCGGAAATGCAGGTGCCTTCGCCGGAGGGGTCGATAAAGGATTTGACATAGAGCGGGATGCTCTTGTTTTGGAGCGGCTTGATGGTCTTTGGGTGGATGACCTTCGCGCCGTAGTAGGTCATTTCGATGGCTTCTTTATAGGAGAGGCGGTCGATTTTCACCACGTTTTCGAACAAGCGCGGGTCGGCAGTGAGCACGCCGGGCACGTCCTTCCAGATGGTCATGCGTTCGGCGTCGAGGCAGAAAGAGAAAATGGCGGCGGTATAGTCGGATCCCTCGCGGCCGAGGGTGGTGGTGAAGTTTTCGGTCGTGCCTCCAATAAAGCCCTGGGTGAGTACGAACCCGCCTTTGGCCAGCATGGGCCGAACCAGCCGTTTGGCATTGTCGACGGTTTCGTTCCACTGCACCCAGCCTTCGCGGAAGATATCGTCGGTGAGGATCACGTCGCGGGCGTCGAGCCATTGGGTAGGTAAGCCGCTTTCATTCAGGTACGCCTGAACGATCCGGGAAGACACCAGTTCGCCGATGGAAACGATCTGGTCGTACATAAAGTCGTAGTTGTCGTGGGGAGGCTCGTCGAGAATCCATTCGACCTCCACAAACGCATCGTTGACCAGGGCGTAGGCTTCGTGATTCTGGGGAAACAGCTCGCCCATGAGCTGGTAGTGACCGGTTTTGATGTCCTCCAGCAAGGCATACGCCTGCCCGGTTTTTTTGGCGTGGGCTTCGACGACCTTTTCGAGCAAATTGGTCGTTTTGCCCATAGCGGAGACGATGATCACGAGGGAGTCGTCCTTATAGGACTGTAGTATTCGGGCTACGTTTTTGATAGCCGGGGCGTCTTTGATGGAAGCGCCGCCAAATTTGAAGACTTTCAGCGTTTTTTTCATAGGATGGCGATCAAAGGAAGCGGGTTTCTCTTCCCGGTAGTTTCTGTGTAAAAAGTGGGGCAAATATACGGTACTTTGATGGTTTTTGGGGAGGTTGGCGGGAGTTAATTGACGGGAGCAGGGAGTAAGGGAGCGGGGAGTAAGGGAGTAAGGGAGCGGGGGAGCGGGGAGTAAGGGAGTAAGGGGGAGTAAGGGAGCAGGGAGTAAGGGAGCGGGGAGTAAGGGAGGGAGGGAGGTGTCTTTAACGCTGCTGGTCCGCCAATAAAAAAGAGCTGGAAAATACGCCGAACCTGGTCTGATAGGCTATATTTGTTAGCCTATTAAAGCCCCGAAAGCAGATCAATTTTCTCAAAAATAGATAACTTTACATCAATTTAATAACCAATTTTTCACACCTTTGTTAAACAAGACAACCTAACAGGATTTTATTTTCCATGAAAAATAATAATGTAACTTTAAAATATATAGCCCAAACCCTTGATGTTTCAGTTACAACTGTCTCAAGAGTATTAAATGGCCTGGGCGAGCAATTCAGGATTAGTAAAAATACGATAGAATTAATTTTAGTTACCGCTGATAAATTAAATTATAGATCCAACAATATTGCCAAAGGGCTTCGCTTAAAAAAGTCATCTACCATTGGGCTTATTGTACCCGATATAACTAATTCATGGTTTGCCCAACTTGCATTAGAGATAGAAAAAGAAGCCAGAAAGCACCATTATAATATCTTCTTATGCAATAGTAATGATGATCTAAAAATAGAAAAAAAATGCATTGCTTTACTCCAAAGCTGGATGGTAGACGGGATAGTAATAGTCCCGCTAGGCCTGGAGTCAGAACATTTAGTAAAAGCTTCAAAAAGCGGCACTCCTTTGGTTTTAATTGACCGTTTTTTTGAAGGAGTAAATTTGCCATACATTACTTCTAACGATTTTGAAGGGTCTTTAGAGGCTACTCAATATTTAATAAATAATGGGCATAAAAAAATTGCCTGCTTTCAGGGCATTGTGGGCACATCGCCAAACAACCAACGTGTAAATGGTTACAAAAAAGCATTAAAAAATAATAAAATTCCGTTTGATCCGGCATTGGTGATAGGTACGGATTTTGGTTACCACAATGGCTACACTTGTGCATTGAAAATAATTAAAGATCTGGATAAAACTGAAATCACTGCAATTTTTTCTACGGGAAATCAAATTACATTAGGCTTATTAAAAGCATTTAAAGAAAAAGGTGTAAAAATACCAGATGAGATATCACTTGTTTCATTTGATGAACAGGTGTATTCCGATTTATTATTTACTCCCTTGTCAACCGTTTCACATTTGAATGAGAATCTTGGTGATTTGGCAATTAAAATGCTACTCAACCAATTTGATACTAATGCTAAAGTAAAGCCAAAAAATGTAGTACTTAAATCAAAGTTGATTATCAGGGATTCGGTAAAAAATTTAAATCTTAAGTGATTAACGAAATAATTAGTCGATCCTTAAAAACTCACTTCCAAGCCCCGAGGGCGAGAACTCCTTCTCGAAAAAATCCCAGTCAATCCGGTTTGCCAAAACGACCAGACCTTCGATAGGATTAACCATTTCCTTCCATTTCGGACCAGGCTCATTCCCCCGCTTTGGGTCATTTAGGTTGCCTTTCATAATTTGCAAGGTTTTCAGCCTAAATTTAATTTTTCTTGTAAAAAAATACAAAAAAAACAAGCACATATATCGCTCAACGTTCGTGAATTAGGTCCTTTTTAAGGATCGACTATTTAAACCCGGTATTAGCAACACTTTTTATTTAGAAATTATAATCATTGTCAAACCTGCTATGTATAAAAGCAACATTATATTTAACAATAGCTTGGTTCCCTTTGATGCTTTATCAAACTCTTTCCAAACATAAATACCCCAAAGCGCAGCAACTACTGTTGCCCCTTGCCCTAAGCCATAAGACACTGCAGGGCCTGCTTTTCCAGAAGCAATAATGCTAAGTGACATTCCAATACACCATATCATACCACCTAAAAGTCCAATTAAATGGTCTTTTTTTAAGCCATTGAAATAATCGTTAAATGAAACGGGTGTTCCGGTAAACGGACGCTTCATCTGTATGGTATTAAAAACAAAGCTGCTTATTACAATACCCACGGCAAAAATTACTAAGGCGGTATAAGGAGTAAGTTTGCCTGCTTCGGGAATACTGAAATTTGTCACCATTGAACCAGCGACATACTTGTAAAATAATCCCATTAAACATCCACTTACTACTGATAGGATCAATCCTTTTTTAGAAACACCTGATGTAGAATTTGTTTGCAATTTGTGATAAGCTCTTGCGTTTAAAATTATTGCCAACGCAATTAAAGCAACACCTCCAAAAATTAAAATCGGATTACCCTGGGGAATTGATATATAATTAACAATTACACCTAATACCAGTGCAATGCCTATACCTACAGGAAAAGCTACTGACATACCTGCAATTCCTATTGCAGCTACTAATAAGATATTGGCTAAATTAAAAACAACGCCCCCAATAAAGGCATAAAATAAATTACTATTATCTGCTTGGCCAATATCATTCACAAACGACCTGCCTTCGTTTCCAAAACTTCCCAATGTAAAAGCCAGAAGGAGAGTAGTGATTAAAATTCCAAATCCATAGTCCCAATACAACAATTCAAATCGCCATGTTTTGGTGGTGAGTTTGGTAGTATTTGCCCAACTACCCCAGCATAGCATGGTGATTACACAAAGCACAATAGCCAGTCCGTAATTTTCTACGATATACATAATGTTTGTTTTAAATGGTGATCAATTGCAAATTTATGTCATTTCTATATGGTATTGATGATTGCGCTCCCATCCTTGTTACGGAAATGGAAGCAGCTTCAATTGCAAATTTTACTGCGCTTTCCCAATTTTTTCCTTCAGTGAGTGCAACTACTAATGCCCCACTGAATGTATCCCCAGCTGCAGTAGAATCTATTGCATGCACAACCGGGGCACTAACCTTAAAATTTTGTGTATTGTTTTTAAAATAGGCCCCCTGTTTTCCAAGAGTAATGATAACATTCTGTACTCCTTTTATTAAAAATATTTCAGCAGCCTGGGAAGCAGTTGTTTCATCATATACTTTTATGCCAGTCAGTAAAGTTGCTTCCGTTTCATTAGGTGTAATAAGGAATAAACCATTCAACAACTCGTCAGATAAGTTTTGTGCAGGGGCAGGATTAATAATAACTTTCTGAAGATTAGCCTTTGCCTTTTTTGAAACGGATGCAATAGTTACCATTGGAATTTCCAATTGCATTAAAATAATTTCTGCTTCATTTATATCCTTAACCTGTTCAATATCCGTTGGCAAAAGATGGGCATTGGCGCCGGGAGCAACAACGATACAATTTTCCCCCTCCTCGTTAACCATAATCAAAGCAGTTCCAGATGGAGTTTTTTCGTCAATAAAAACAAAATCAGTGTTGATATTTTCTTTTTTTAATGTTTCAATACTTTGCTTTCCAAAAATATCATTCCCTACTTTTGCAACAAATAGTACATCTCCGCCCAATCTGGCAGCAGCAACTGCCTGGTTTGCACCTTTTCCGCCGGCATTCATAAAAAAAGTACCTCCCATTATGGTTTCGCCGGGACCTGGAAGCGATTTTGATTTTACCACCATGTCTGTATTGGAGCTGCCGATAACTATTATTCTTTTTTTACACATTTTATTTTAATTTAATCAGTTACATTTTATCCAATCCACTTTCACAACATTTGATTTAGCTAGTATTTTTATTGTATTTCTTCCTTTCTTTAATTTATAAATACCCATATTTATTTCATTGAACTCTGTACCGGTTACCAAAACATCTACTTTTTTATTATTGATACTAACTGTCGTTTCTGTTGCTATTGTTGCCGCCGATGCCCTGAGAATAAGGTCATATTTTCCAGTAGTTAAACTTTCAAAACTGTAAACCACCCATTCAGATTCTTGAAGTTCGATTGATTGCTCCGACCAAAATTGTTCTTTGTCCTTACTCTCAAGATTTATTTTTACCGGCTCGTCCTTTCTGTAAAATTTTGATTTGTTTATTGTGTCTAATACAAAGTAAGAATGGTTAAAACCATCATGTCCATAATTTTCAGCCTCAATTTTTCCAGGGATTCTTGGCAATATAGCATTGCATACATCTTCAAAATAGTCGCAGTTGGAAAGTTTTATATTCTCAAGAAATTCATTCAATACTTTTTCAGCAATTACAGCATCCGGTTTTGCACCGCCTTTGGTATATTCTGAAATTAAATCCCAATTATCTGGCTTTTTAATTGAGTAAGGCGTATTTTGGGTATCTAATTTTTTCCAAGGCCAAAAAGAAAATCCGATGTTGTTCGCTTCAAATAATTGTGTGGTTGCCCAATAAATTGCATTCCCTTTTTCGCCAGTTTCGCCAACCCATATCGGCGTGTTAAGTTCATCTCGTTTTTTTAAAAATTCACCTATGCCATTCAAATTATCGGGTCTGGCCCAACAATAATAATGAAACTGGTAAAAAGTATTACTATCGAATGGTTTATCAAAAAGTGACCAATCGTTTGACCAATCGAACCCTTCTAAAGTAATCATGTGCCTCTGATCTATTTTGCGTATTTCAGAAGTGATTCTTTGGTACAGCGGGACCAGTAAATGCTTGTATTTATCTGCTGCACCAGATCCTTTTGGTAAAGGTTCATTCAGTAAATCATAAGCAGCAACAGCAGGCTCGTCTTTATATCGCTGTGCAATTTTAATCCAGAGATCAACCAACTGATCCTGGTATTTTTTTTCAATAAAAAGTTCGGGTATATTATTCGGGCTATCATCAATATTAGCGCCCGTTTGTCCCCCTGGCGCTCCGTGCATATCAATTATTACATATATTCCATATTTTTTGCACCATGAAATTAAGTTATCTATTAAAAGAAATCCTTCTTCAACGTAAATGGGATTTTCGCCTTCAGTTAAAAATAGTCTGGAGTTTAATGCTGGTCGTACTGAATTAAATCCCAATTCGGCAATTCGCTTTATATCCTCTTCAGTGATATAATTTTGCCTGTATGCTTTCCAGAACTCTGCAGCTTTCTCTTTACCAATCAATTCAGCAACAACTTTTTCAATTTTCCGGGGACGATCTCCCAGGTTTCCAAACTTCCACATGTATCCTTCAGGCAAAAGCCAGTTTCCAAGTCCAACTCCTTTTAAGAAAACTTTATTTCCTGATTCATTCACCATATTCTGACCAGCTGTATGTAAAAAACTTATACCCTTTCCCTGTTTTTTTTGGGCAAAAGAAACCATACTGTTGAGTAAGATTAAAAACAGGATTACTATTTTCCTCATCTCTTTAATTTTTTATTTGCACGGGTAACCATACTCTCATTTCACCACCAGCTTGGCTGGCTTCTGCAAAGGGTACCAAAACAATTTTTTCATTACTATTTAATAGCTTCACTGAATAGGCCTGTTTACCTACCCAATTAGCTGGTAATATTCCAGATTCATTTGCCAAGCTGAGAGGGCTTATCGAAACTCCTTCTTTTGAATTTGAAATAAGGCTATTTGCACTAACCGAATTTAAACTTTCATCAAATGCCAGCACCTGTGGTCCACGTTGAAAAGCATACAGGTTGGGATAATTTTTCCCTCCAGGAATGGTTGTAGCTGGCATATCAAAACGGATCGTCACGTTCTCCCTGGATTTCCACTTTCTTGTGATGGTTAAAAATTGATTGGGGCTGCCTTTATAAATACTATCTCCTACTTGAGCAGTATAATTGTTACACCAATCAGGCACTCTTAATGATATTGGGAAAGCACCAGATTTTGAGCAAGTAACGGTTAAGACTAAGTTTCCGCTTTCAGGAAAATTTCCTTCTAAATTGAAAGTAACATCAATACTGCGTTTATCAGAGGTGATTATTTTCTCTTTGTAAAAAGCAGGTTCATAAAATAAAACAGTTGGGATTTTTTCAATATTTCCAAAAGTGAACTTGGGCACTAATGCAATACCTCTTGGCACACTGGACTGGCAACAGGTTATATGGCAGGTATAGGGCTTTTTACCCATCAATGGGGTGTAGTAACTCACACAACCGGTTTGTGGGTTTTCGGCAGCAAGCAAATGATTATACACTGTTTTTTCCAATTCGTTCAGATATTTAATATCACCAGTAGTTTCAAACAAGTTTTGATTAAGCTGCACCCAGGTGGTTGTCACACAACCTTCGCCCATATTATCTTTAATGCCTGCAGGTAAGTATTTATCTTCCTGAAAATATTCATGAGAACTGGAAGTGCCTGTAATGTATAATTGATTGGTCACTACATCCTGCCATGCTAATTCGGTAGCTTTCAGAAATTTTTTATCGCCTGTTATTTGGTAGAGTTTAATCAATCCAACATAATTAGAGAGCATTTCATACGATTTATTATTACCTACTTTATTAATTTTTCCCGTTTCAAGGATTGAGCTGATAACTTTTGGGCCGTTATCCTGATCCCATGCTTCTAAAATGTAATAACAAAAATCCAAATACTTTTTATCAGCTGTATATTTGTATAATTCGACCATTGCGTCTAATACACTGGTAGCAGCCATACCCATATGTGTCCCCGCTGTTATAATATCCATTTGGCCAGGCTTATTTCCAAATGTTCTGCATAATAGATCCCCTATTTTTATACATGACTCCAAAGCTGGCTTATAACCCGTAGCAGCATAATAAGTCAGTAATCCGTGCAGGTTATATTTGTGGCTCCACACATCCCAGCTGGTCCAGTATTGATCTGGAGTGTAAGTACCTAAATAGCCATCTTCCTTTTGAGTATTGATCAGTTGATACATTAACCTGTCCATTTGCTTTTTTAAATCCTGGTCGCCAGTAAGCTTCCATACATTACTGGCAGCCTCTAAATACTTCCCTATATGCTCACCAGCCCAAGGGTGAATACCTGGCCGATCTAAATAGGAACCTATTAAGCCAAATTCATCAACTTTTAACAACCTTTGAGTAAGATTTTTTTCAAACCTGGTTCCTAAGTAACCAGTGAATCGTTCATCTTGAAAAGTAACCGTGTTGTAATTATTTTGAATTTTATTTTTTACTAACGGTTTTACTTCTTTCAGAACAGGAATTTCAAGATGATTGGCAGCAATAAAAAACTGTTCCTTTTTGGTAAAGAGTTTACTGTTGTTATCATTAATCTGATAACCGACATTAAATACATTTTCGGTTGAAGATTTGAAATTTGAGAATGTCACAGCTGTTTCCGCGCCTGCTTTTGCCGGTAGTTGTACATTTTTTGTATCGGTAAACAAAATTTTTTTATTTACCTTGTCGGCTATCCAGTATTTGACTGTTCCGCTAAAAGCAATGTCGGTTTTATTTGTAAATGTAATTTTTGCAGTAAAACTGTTTTTTGCTGTTTCCATGAAGCTATGGCTCACCGAAACTTCGTCAATCCAGCCAAGCGGTTCAATACGGTAAGGGCCTTCCCACATACCCATTCCGCCAATCAGATTATAAATCCTTACGGCAATTAAATTTTCTTTGTCCCATTGTACCATGTTTTCGGGTATGGTATAGACTCTTTGTTCTGACCATTGGGTAACATAGTTCGGCGGCAAAGAACCTGTTTCTCCAATTAGTTTCCCATTAAAATACGTTTGATCAACATCATCGATTTTACCAATTCTTAGCTTTAATCCCTTTCCGTTATTGGTTTTCATTGTTGATGGGATAGTCAACTTGATTCTATACCAACAAAAAGATGAGTCGTTTTTAACGTCATTAAAACTATTGGGAAATATCTGGGTTTGCCATTCCCTATCGTTGAACGCCGGGCTTGCCCATTCCGGGTCATCGCCAAATTTAAATTTACTTTCTTTGGGCAAGGAAATTGATTGCGAAAAACAATTTAAGCTAATCAATAAAAAAACGGCTGTCTTTACTAATTTCATATCATTTGTTTTTTAATTTATTTTAACCCATTACTATATAATTTTTTGGGGTCTTTCCATGTTTCCGAATCATTATATAGTATTTCCTCTTTAGGGTATGTACTCAAGATAACAAATCCCGCTGCAATAAACTTTTCTCTTATTTGAACCAACCATTTAAATCGATCATTATTGAAAACAACACTTATCACTTTCCAATAGCCGCTTAAACTGTAACAGGCTTCTTTCCATTGCTCTGGGTATTTTTTCTTCAGGTCTAAAGTCAAATCCAACGCAACTGCCAGATATGCAGAACGGGCCATTTCCTGTTTGTTGCCGGAAAGAAGATTAGCTACAATGGTTTTTCCAACATCCTTGCTGAGCCTTATCTTTTCTTCATCCAAGGTGAGCAGTTTATAAGCTGACTTTGGTTTTTCGCTTTGAAAATTATAGACAACTGTATTGTTTACAATTGTTTTACTTCCGCCAGTTTCCAGATTTATCATTTCAAATACATCTACTATCCTATCTGCAAAACTGGTAATGGTTTCGTCCATCGGCATGTTATCCCGAGTAGTGTTTTTATAGCGGTCCATAAGTTGCCAACCTTCATTCATTATGCGGCGATGACCGTAAATTGCGCCCATTAGTGTTCCCAGTGTTGCACAATTGCAATCGGCATCGTAACCAAAATTCATTGAGTGCCTGATCGTTTCTGAAAAATTACCATTACCATAAAGAAAGGCGGCAATGATAGCCGCAGTGTTTAGCACTGAACCATTTTGGTTTCTCACCAATGCATCATTCAATTCATATTTTTCATGCAAAAGCCGATGTGTTTCAGCAGGGTCGTCCTTATTTTGACTATGCCATTTTCTTACATCTGCAATAACCAAAACTATAGTACTTTCAGGATCAAGACTGGCAACTCCGGCATCCAAAATTTTATTAATATCGTTTTCTGCAAAAGCAGTAGAAATCATAGTGGTGTAAAGTTGCGTGGTTTGTGCCGGTTCATTATCTATGGTTACTTTGGTGTAATGCAAACCAATTTTAGCTGCTGTTTGCGGCATTGCCGGTGCAATAAGCCCGAAAGATTCACTTACAAATTGCCCTGAAACATTAAATTCTGCCCAGGGGTTTAGTGCTATGCTACCCGTCATTGGAGCCTGAATTCCTATGTCCATTAAATAACGGGCATAACGGTTGGAACACCAGATTGAACGATTAATACTGTTTTTCCAAAAAGCGTTAATATCGCAGTAAGGCAGATATACATTTCTGGTTTTCTGTATATTGTAGATATACACCCATTCAAAATCCGTGTCATCATCCGTGCGGGCACCATTAGGAAGAGATGGTACATATGATGCAAGATCGCCATGCTTGTCATAATATTTAAATTCATAGGGTCCACCATTCATATTGCCTATCATCATGCCCAATACACCACCCCGGATTTTATCTACCACCATTTCTGCAGGCAGAGTAATCATTTTCTTTTCGGTTTTGTTTGGTTGTGCATACACTTGGCAATCAAAACTGCAATAAACAAAGAAAATTACTACACTATAAATTATCCGTTTAATCATTTCATATGGTTGTTTACATTTTAAACAATTATGCAAACTCGGAAATACAAAAAATTTCATCAACTATTTACTCAATTTAACTGTCAACACATCATGTGGTTGAATGGTAGCTTTCAGGTTGTTTGCCGCAGTACCAATATCTTTTTTAAGCCATAAATCTCTAATTACTGTCTTATCAGTTACACCATGCGTTTTCCCATTAAGATTGGTGAAATATCGCTTCCAGTCAAAATCTATTGACTTAACTACATCACTTCTGTTGAAAAAACACAGTGCAATCTCACTATTAGAAAGTGGCTTTAGCCATAGTTCAATATTGCCATCAAGCGTCCACCATCTATAACCTTGTTTTCCAAGTGTATCCTGATTTAAAGCAATTATTTCTTTATTGGTAAGTATTTCTTTTATTGCAGGAGTCATTGACCGGATATCGTTGCCAGTAAAAAGTGGCGCCGCCATCATACTCCATAATGTAAAATGCGAACGGGATTCAATATCTGTCAGCACTCCGTTCCCTGCCTGTAGAATATCAGGGTCGTTCCAACCACCAGGACCAGCGTATCTTCCTAAGGGTTCATTTTTATCCAGAATTAATGTAAAGCCATATCCTCCCCAATTTACTTTGCAATCATAGCAATTCATAATATCACCGGTGGTTCTCCAAAGATGGCCTACATTTTTTGCCCATGTCCATGGCTCTGTGCTTCCCCATTCGCAAATGCTGAAAACAATTGGACGTTTGGCTGCATACAACGCATCACGCATTGTTTTGTAAGCTCCTTCTGCTTTTTGAGCATCGGTATTACAAAAATCATATTTCAAAAAATCAATGCCCCACGATGCATACATTTTAGCGTCCTGGTATTCATGCCCACGACCTCCGGGTCTGCCTTCGCAAGTCTTGCTGCCTGCACAGGAATACAAACCAAATTTCAAACCCTTTGAATGAATATAATCAGACAAGGCTTTCATGCCGGAAGGGAAGTGAATTGGGTCGGGCACAATATTTCCATTTTCATCTCGGGAAACCTGCCAGCAATCATCTATTACAATGTATTCGTAACCGGCATCTTTCATGCCGTTTGAAGCCATAGCATCAGCTGTTTCACGTATCAGTTTTTCATCTACATTGCAGGCAAATTTATTCCAGCTGTTCCATCCCATGGGAGGTGTTTTGGCTAACCCTTCATACTTTTGAGCATGCAGGTTTAGTGAAAATAATAACAGCAGAACAAAAACGTTACTTCTCATAATTTAAATTTTTCAATTTTATACTTTTCATCTTTGGTAACCGTTTTCCATTCGTCTGTTCTAAAGGGAACAGCCGGAAAGCCTTCTCTATTAAACAGGTTACAGTCGCTGGCATCACCAACCCATCCAAAATGAACTGCAACCGGGTTTTCTACTTTTTCGCTGAATAGTACTATTGTTTTTCCTTTGATGAAAGCTTTGGCATAATGAAACACACTGTCTTTACCCGCTATTTCAAAACCTTTGATGTATCCATATTTATCCGGTGTAAATAAACCCGTTCCAATATCATCAAATGAGAGAATGACCTGATCGTCTTTTATTTCCATTGATTTATAAATTGGTCCGCTGCAAATCATTTTTTTATTGTAAATATTATTTAATGCAATTGCGGCTAATCGTTTTCCGACATCCTGCTTATTTGTGGGATGAATATCCCATGGAATACCAATATCCGTCGTTACACACATGCCTGTGTTGGGTATAGATAACGTCATAGTTTGTGCTTCTCTTAACTCTGCCCAACCACATCCTTCATTACTATTACCGGATGTATTAAAAGTTGCCAGTTGCACAAAATAAAAAGGCATATTTAGGTTATTCCATTTTTGACGCCAATCATTTATCAATAATGGGAATGCTTTTCTGTATTGATAAGAGCGGCCGGAATTTGATTCACCCTGGTACCATAATACTCCTTGAAAAGCATAAGGGATTAAAGGATTGATCATGGCGTTATAACAAAGGGAAGGAAGTGAATTTTCGTTGGTTACTTTTTTGATAGACTCCACATGGAATTTCCAATCACCACTTAGCTTAATAACCGTTTCACCGACAAATAATTTCATATCTGCGGTATCGCCATATATTCCTCCTCCACCACCATTGTCAACTATTCTTACGGCAATTACATTTCCCCCTGCCTTTAAAATTCCAGCAGGGATTGTATAGATCCTTTTTGAATCCCATCGATTTGTGCCGCCTACTTTTACACCATTTACATAAGTAATATCTTCATCATCAATTTTTCCCAATTCTACTCTTGCTTCTTTATTAAAATCACTAGCGGATAATACAATTGTTTTTCTTAACCAAACAACACCGTCCAACTCCCCGATACTTTGTTGCTCCCACAATTGCGGCTGGTTTAATGCCGGCCATTTTGAGTCATCAAAAGAAAGTTCTTTAAATAATTTTGTGTTAATATCTTTAAATTTTGTCCCTTGCAACGCCTCAATTCTCATTTCACTACTTCTCACTTTTATTTTAGAAAGAGAATCTAAATTCATTTTAGGCATGTATGCAATCATTTCTTTAAACTCATCACTGCTTTCAAAACCTTCACGGCTTATCCATGTTTCAATATTGGTACCGCCCCAGGAAGAATTAATCAAACCAACAGGAATTTTAAGTTCATCATATAAATTCTTTGCAAAAAAATATCCGACTCCTGAAAAATTTGCAACTGTTGTTGAATCGCAAACCTGCCAACTACTTCCTTTAAAGTCATTGTTTGGTAATGAGTTAACATCCTTTGCAATTTTAATATGCCTGATAAATGGATTATTGGCTTCCCCAATTTCTTTCTTTGCGTTCATTGAAAGGCCAACAGTCCATTCCATATTGGACTGACCGCTGCAAAGCCACACCTCTCCCACCAGCACATTTTTTATTTCCGCCACATTTTTACCTATAATAATAAGATCATACGGGCCACCTGCATTTTCAGGATCCAGTCTTATAACCCATTTTCCTGTTTTATCTGCCTTTACAGATTTAGTTTGATTATTAAATTTCACTTGTATTATCTCATCGGGATCGGCCCATCCCCAAACGGGGATTAAGGAATTACGTTGCAATACCATGTTATCCGAAAATATTTTAGGCAGCACCACCTCAGCATACATAGGAAGAGCAGCGCAAAACACAACAATAAAAAGAAAATATTTATTTTTCATTTTGTATTAGTCAATTAATTCAAAATTTTCTGTCAATCGAATATCTTTTGATGAAGCTCCAATCATAATTTCAAAATCACCTGGTTCGGCTACCCATTGCAGTTGCTGATTATAAAATGACAATTTTTCCTTCCTAATTGTGAATGTAACGGTTCCTGATTCACCTGCTTTCAATTTTATTTTATGGAAATCTTTCAATTCTTTTACCGGCCGTACTAAAGATCCAACCTTATCCCTCAAATATAATTGTACTATTTCTTCCCCTTCATATTTGCCTGTATTGGTAATCGTAACAGTAACTTCGATTTCTCCGCTTATTTTCATTTTCTTACTGCTCAATAGCAGGTTGCTGTATTTAAAATCAGTATAGCTTAATCCAAAGCCGAATTCATATTTTGGGAAAATGGATAAGTCATTATAAGAAGAATTATAATGATGATTATTGTCATTTTTTGCAGGACGCCCCGTATTGAAATGGCTGTAGTAAATAGGGATTTGCCCAACACTAACCGGGAAAGAAATGGGCAGTTTCGCAGATGGGTTGTAATCTCCAAACAACACATCAGCAATGGCATTGCCTGCCTCACTGCCCAACCACCAGGTGTATAAAATGGCAGGAGCATTATCGGCAGTATAATTAAACACAAGGGGGCGGCCAGCATTAATCAATACCACAACAGGCTTACCTGTTGCCAGTAATACGGCCAACAAATCTTCCTGTACACCTGGAATATTTATATTGCTTCGACTTTTGGCTTCGCCACTCATATCTCTTCTTTCACCAATGCTAAGTATTACTACATCTGCTTGCTTTGCCATTTCAACCGCTTCAGCAAACCCATCTTTATTATCGCCTTCAATATTGCAGCCTTTTGCATAAAGCAGTGTTGTATTTGCACCAAGTTTATTTTGCAATCCTTCCCATTGAGATACAATAAAGTTCGAATCAACACCCGGAATTTCAATATCCCAAAAGCCTTTATTTTGTTTTAATGGTTTTACCAAAGGGCCAATAAAAGCAATTGTCTTTATGTTTTTTGATAATGGCAATAAATTATTTTGATTCTTTAACAAGACAATACTTTTTGCTGCAATTTCTCTTGCAGCTTTTGCATGCTCCGGATTGTTTAATGCTTGAAGCTCCCTTTCTGGATTGCAAAATTTAAATGGGTCGTCAAACAACCCGAGCTCAAATTTTTTTGTAAGAATTCTTCTTACTGCATCATCAATCAAAGATGTGGATACTTTATTATCCTTTACTAATTGCGCCAGGTTGTTTTTATAATTCCTGCTTTCCATATCCATATCACTTCCGGCGGTGATTGCCGATAATGCAGCTTCATATTCATTTTTTACATTACCATGATGAATCATTTCTCCAATGCTTCCCCAATCACTTACTACAAAGCCTTTAAAGCCCCATTTGCCTTTTAATATATCTCTTTGCAGCATTTTATTGCCTGTAGCCGGGACACCATTTATATCATTGAACGAATTCATGAATGTTGCTGCGCCTGCATCTACTGCTGCTTTAAATGGCGGCAAATAAACTTCCCACAGAAGCCTGTCACTCATATCCACTGAATTATAATCTCTGCCCCCGATAGCAGCACCATAAGCCGCAAAATGCTTGGCGCAAGCCATTATTGAATTTATATCGCCCAATTTATTCCCCTGAAAGCCTTTAACTCTTGCCGCCGCAATTTTCGAACCCAGGTAAGGGTCTTCACCTGCACCTTCCATAACTCTTCCCCAACGCGGGTCGCGAGCAATGTCCACCATCGGAGCAAATGTCCAATGTATGCCGCTGGCACTGGCTTCCGTTGCGGCAATCCTTGCAGATAATTGAATGGCTTCTAAATCCCAACTACACGACTCCGCTATGGGTATTGGAAAAGTGGTTTTGTATCCATGAACAACATCCTGTCCAAATAGTAAAGGAATTTTTAACCGGGATTGCATAGCAATATTTTGCCAGCTTCTTGTTCTCTCTGTTCCCAAACAATTAAGTAATGAGCCAAGCTGTCCTTTGCGAATTTGATTGGCCTTATCATTATCAACCGTTACAGGGCCGGTGGCTTTCCAGTCATCATTGTACTGGTTTAGCTGACCGATTTTTTCTTCCAGAGTCATTAAGCGTAAAACGGAATCTACTTTGTAATTGATTGTTTTTTGGTAAATACCTTCAATTTTTTTATAGAAGTTTTTAAGCGTAAAAAATGCTTTCTTCTTTATCCCATCACTTGATACCAACCCCTTCCGGTTAAACCCATCCTGTATTCCCGGCAATACCCTTCTCGGGGATCTGAAATCAGTTAATATCCATGGGCTAATGCCTCTGATATTGGGTATTCTTTCAATCATTAATAAATTTTGCTCATATAGATATTCCTGGTACTCTTCATTCCACCTTTCTTCTTTGGGGCCGTGCAATCCCTGCTTTGCATCACCGCCAAATTCTGATACCACAACAGGTTTATCAAAAGAGGTTGTCCATTTTGCATCAGGCGCAGTTTTTAAATCTCCACCATACCAGCCCCGGTATTGGTTAAAAGATATAATGTCTAGATATTCCCCAATTTTGTCTTCTATTAATCCAACACCATTTTCACTTCTGGTCAACAATGCTGTACTTAACAATCGTGTAGTATCTAAGGATTTTGTATGGTTTATAAGATTCAACAGAAAAGAATTTCTT
Organism: Haliscomenobacter sp.; assembly: GCA_016707205.1. Taxonomy (GTDB): domain Bacteria; phylum Bacteroidota; class Bacteroidia; order Chitinophagales; family Saprospiraceae; genus JADJPL01. Next base: position 196,709 of record JADJHZ010000006.1, read on the forward strand.
GCTTCAGACAAAGGTGTTTCATTAGCCATAGACCAGATAATTACACAGGCCCTGTTTTTATCTCTTATAATTATTTCTGTCAATTGATTTTTTGCATTATCATAAGTTGCTTTATTTTTAAAATCTATAGTCCAGTAAACAGGTATTTCTTCCCAAACCATTAATCCCATTTTATCTGCCATACGAACCATATGTTCATTATGAGGATAGTGAGCCAGACGGACAAAATTACAACCCAGTTCTTTGGCCCATGTCAGCAATGCCAATGCATCTGCTTCACTATTGGCTCTTCTTCCTTTAAATTCTTCGTGCAGGCAAATGCCTCTTAGGAAAGTTGGTTTTCCATTCAATAATATATTAGGGCCTTTTGTTTCAATGGTCCTGAAACCAATTTCATCTTTCAGGGTTTGATAAGCTGACTTAATAATTATTGAATAAAGTTTGGGAAACTCAGGAGACCAGTATGAAATGCTATTCTTCACTTCAAACTCAAACAATGCTTTCCCATCGGCAGATACTTCAATTTCCTTTTCGATTTTTAGTTCGGGAATACTGATGATAATTTTTTCGTTTTTAGCAGGATTATTAAGTTGGATAAATCCTGCAATTGCATTTTGATTATCCTTTTTTAATTGAATGGAATAGTCCTGAATAAAAACAGCCGGTTCTTCTATTAAAAGTACATCCCTGGTGATGCCGCCATAATTCCACCAATCGGTGTTAGAAGTTGGAACAGCTTCTTTAAACCGCTTGTTATCAACTTTTACAACAAGGTAGTTGCCTTTTGCTTTAACAATAGATGAAATTTCGAAATTGAAGGGTGTAAAACCGCCTTCATGGGTTCCCAATTTTTTCCCATTCAGATATACTTCCGCTTTATAGTTAACTGCACCGAAATAAATAAAAATCCTTTTATTGTTTGTTAAATTATAATCGAAAGATTTTTTTAACCAGATGGTACCCTCGTAATAAAAAAGATTTTCCTTTTGTGTATTCCAATCACCGGGAACTTTTAAAGTGGGAGATGTATTAAAATCATATTCCACCAACTCCGTTTTATCTTTTGGGTGATAATCATTATAAAACGCTGATGGAGAGCCGGGATTATTCTGATCATATACCTCTGAATGAAAACTGTAATAACCCGTTTCATAAGGGTCAACTATATAATTCCAATTGCCATTTAAGCTTATTGTGTTTCGTCCGCCAGTATTGATTAAAAGATCCTGGGACAAAATTGTTATTGGTAAAAACAGTATACTAAAAAAATAATCTTATCCTGATCATGCCATTAAATTTGGTAGTGGGTCAAATTGATTGATCAAGCTCTTCGAGCGTCAGCAAATTGCCCCTGTTTGTAGTAATATCTTTCCATATTCATTCCAAGGATGTTATCATGGATCGTTTCGTTCTTTGAAAAGCAGATTGTACGCCGGCTTGGTCTTTTTAAATGCGTGAGAAAGTTTAGGTTTTCCCGTTCGATCCGCCACGTATTATCCTTGCCGATGATAGGCCTGTATTTTAGAAACAAGCGGGGATAAGATATAATAAATCTGACCCACCACCAAATAAATGGTGGTGGGTCAAATTGGTGGACATAAGGGCTAGAATGGTTTGTTGCTCAAATTCTTGAATGCCTCACCAACCGATTTGACCCACTACCAAATAAATATATGAAATCAGTAAAAAAGCGATTGTGGGTTTATTGTATCCACCAGGGAACTTTATTAACCCCGTCAAATCCATCAAACTGTTCGTCAATCGCTTTTTTATAATTTTCGGGGTTTTTTGTCAGTTCATCAGTCGGGTATTTCCAGCGTTTAGGAAATACTTTCGGATCATCTGTATTTAAACTGGTAGCCGGATCCAGCGTAAAGTTTGGATATCCTGTACGCAGAAAGTTTCTGTAACCAGAGCTATTACCCTGAAAGAAATCAATAAAATACCTTTGCATCCAAATTTGCTGCAAACGTTCTGTTTTGGTACCGGTTACTTTAAAGGCGGCCTCACCTGTAAAATAATTATTTATATAGGTTTGGTCAATTGCCATTCCATGAAGGTTTGCTGGAAGTGAACTTGGTAAGGTTCTATAATAATCGAGCATAGCCTTCACTCCGTTTTCGTAGTATGTCTGTGCTGTACCAGAAACCCAGCCTTCCTCTATCGCCTCTGCAATAATGAAGCATTGTTCGCCGTAAGTTAAAATAAGCATAGGATCACCTGCCCTGGGTATTGTATAGCGTTTATTTACTAATGAGTACTTACCAGCAGCCCGGTTAAGGTCAAGCGTGTTTGAAGGCAATTCTGAAGGGGCGCCTTCATAAGCAGCAAAATCATTTTCCAGCAAACCGCCAGCTATCTTATAAGCTGCAGGCTCTGCGAAATAAAACAATCTCCGGTCTTTGACATTCTTTAACGCATCAACCATCAGTTTTGAAACAGCTAAAGTAAGCCGCTGATTTTCCCCGTTCCAAAAAGGATGGCTTGCATTGGCATTATCAATATAGCCTAATTGAAAATTATCTGCGTTATCAACCATTAAATTACCTGCAGTAACGATTTCGGCAAAGCGGGCTTTCTGAGCAGGCGTGATTTTTTTACTGATAGTTTGTAATACTTTTAATTGAAAAGCATTACAAAGCCTGCGCCATTTTAAAGCATTTCCTCCTAACATGATGTCTCCTTGAAAATTTACACCAGCTGCAAATTTCAATTCGGCTGCTTTCAAATCTGCTAAAATACCCTCAAATACGGCTGCCTGCTTATCATACTTGGGCTGGCTTATTCCTTCTTCTGCTTTTCCTGCCTCTGAATAAGGAATATCACCCATATCCAATGTGGTGTAATATCCCCAATATGCTTTCAGAAACAATGCTAGTCCCTCGTAAGAAGGAAGAGCCGGGTTTCCATCAGCAAATTCAACCATTCTTTTAGTGCTGGTTAAGTTCTGATACCACCCAAATCCCCCATAAGGATAATAAGAGCTATAATACTGGTAAGGATTTCCACCGGCTGAAACATTTGTGCAATGCTTGGCAAATAGCTGGGCTGTGCCCCAGTCCGTTGGATTGGGATTCCAAAACCTGAAGGTGCTTCTCAATACCTGGGTAGCTAACAAATCGGGTGAAACAGATGTTGGTACATCCGGGTTAGTATTTAAGGTATCAAAATTTTCACATGAACTTGCAAAGGCAAGAGTAAATATTACAATCAGTATATAATTTATTGCTTTCATTGTTCCTGTTTTTTAAAAGGTGAAATTAAGTTTACCTCCAAAATATCTTGTCGATGGATCTGTAAAATCTTCAGAGCCTCCATCTGGATCAGAATATTTAAAATCTTTTGCTTTCAACAGTACATTTTGTCCAATTACACTAATTGAGCCTGCTTTTGCAAACTTATTTATCAGTTTACTCGGTATATTGTAAGTCAAAGATATCTCACGCAGTTTGAAAAACGTCTTTGAGTATGTATCGGCTTTGCTTCCATTACCACCCCATGCGCTACTGTTATGCAGGTCGACCATATAGTTTTTGTACCTGGTTTTTACATCATTAGGCGCAAAAACGCGGTTATCAGATATAATATTGCCATCCGCATCAAATGTCGCTGTGCCTGATACTACTTTTACACCCTGCCCCAGATAATTATTGGAACCTGGCGTTGCAACATCTAGTGCCCTTTCCGGTGACAGAGAATTAGGATGAACACCTGCCTGCCACATATAACTTTCTGTTCTCGTATTGGCCAGTCCCCCATTTACTCCGTCAAATGACACGAACAAACTGAAGTCCTTATAGCTTAAATTGGCATTGGTTCCCCAAATAAAATCCGGGTCTCTGTATCCAAATAATACATCATATGGATGAACAATAGGCCTCCCACTGCTATTATGTATCAGGCTTCCTCCTGGCTGTTCGCCATTTCCTTCAGGGGTGCGTAGAAAATCTCTGCTTATAAAATGGTCGGTGCGTTCTCCCACTTTTACCCAAGGCTTTTTAGTTGAATATACAGGATCTAACTTAGTATAATAACTGGCGAAAGTACTCCAGTTTAAACCAAGATTCAATTGCCATTCTCTATTTTTAATAGGGGTGGCATTAAGTATAACCTCCCAACCACGTCGGGTAATTTCTTCCTTGGAATTGGTGACGAGCCCACCATATCCGGATGATTGCGATAACCCAACGGTTGTAATACGGTCGAATACTCTTAGTGAATAGTGGGAAACATCAAGCATTAAACGGTTTTTCAGGAACATAGCCTGTAAACCCTGTTCATAAGTTTCCGAACTTGTTGGTGCGATGGTTGGTGAATATAAGTTGCCGGGAACCCCTGCTCCATTAAACGCACCCCAAGTAGCAGCAGAAATAGAATAACTACTATTAATTTCGTAAATAGAAGCTGGCCTTTTTGACAAAGTCCAGGAGCTTCTGAGTTTTAATAAATCGAGCCAGTCCTCTGTATTTGGCAACAATTCTGAAATTACAAAACTGGCAGCAACTGATGGATAGAAATAGGACCGTTGAGCTTTTGCTAATGTTGAACTCCAGTCCTCACGACCGGTTGCTTCCACAAATAACAGTTTTTTCCAGGAGACACCTACACGGCCAAATAAAGAATTTACTTGTTGCGCTAAGGTACTCTGGGCTACCTGGGCAGGACCGACGGATGCTGCTAAAGAGAAAAAACCAGGAACAGAAATACCATTAGTTGTACCCCCGTTTATATTGTTGTCTCTTCTAAAGAATATTGTTCCTCCTGCCATATATTCAACATCAAAATCTTTTGTAATTTTCCGATCTCCGCTGAGTATAAAATCAGAGTTAATACTGTTTCCTGTATTTTGCCCTATGTTATAACTGCCGAATAGTCTGCCATTCCAGACACCTCCGTTTCCTGGTACAGGCACGCCGCCCGTGAACAATACAGAACCCTTGGATAGCTTAACTTCCCCAACTTCTTTGTAAAAATCAACCCCGGTTCGAAGAGTGGCTGTCAACCAATTAGTTAGCTGATAACTCGCGGTTACATCAGCATTAAAGATATCACGGGATATCTTATTGATCTTTTCGTAGCTGTCAAAATAAGGGTTGTTTTCGTCCCTTCCTGCATTTCCTCCGGCTGCATTCAGACCAAAATGGTTCTGTTGCAGTACGCCTGGCGTTATCCAATAATTGTTTTTATAATCCTCAAGATTCCAATCAGTAGGAGACCAAATTAATATAGAATACATTCGATCGTATGACGTATAGTTATTGGCCCCAATATTTGGCGATGATTTTCTGGCATATGAAAAATTTGTACTTACTTTAAATTTATTTACCGAAAGGTCCGCGCCAAAAGAGTAGGTATATTTTTGTATTATTGAATTTGGATACCGGCCTTTATTTTCAGTCCAGTTTAACGAGTTTCTGATTGAAAGATTATCCTTCTTGTACCCTACGTTTAAGTTATTATTAGTTACATAACCTTGCTCCAGAAAATTTTTGAAATTGTCTTTACCAACAGGTAAATATGGGCGAACTGTATTTGACTTAGTTATCGGGTCCCATTGTTGTCTTGGTGTTCCATCCATTACTGTCCCCCATGAATTGTCGCTAAATTGATCATAAATCATATTGTCACCGCGACCATATACAGATTGAACCTCGGGAACAGCTAAAAACCCTGCGGTAAACATCGTATTTGTAGTAAGATCTAAAGTTAATCCCGATTTATTAGCACTGCCATTTTTGGTGGTAACCAAAATGGCGCCGTTTGCTCCACGAAATCCATACAAGGCTGAAGCAGTTGCCCCTTTCAAAATACTCACTGACTCAATATCTTCAGCAGAAATATCGCCCAGTGTTTTATTTTGATAGGCTACCCCATCGATAACTAATAAAGCATTCTCCCCTCGGACTGTAATAACCGGCACTGCAGCAAAATCCTGTGAGTTCCTAACCAGTACTCCCGCTACTTTACCGGTAAGTGATGTCGCTACATCAAGAGCCTGAACTTGTTGTAAGTTATCGCCGCCTACTTTTTGCACCGAATAACCAAGGGCTTTTTCTGATCGTTTTATGCCCAAAGCAGTAACGACAACTTCATCCAGTGCTTGAATACTGTACGTGAGATTGACGTCTATTCTCGTTCTTCCGTTTATAGGTTCTTCGACGGTAGTGTATCCCACATAACTAAAAACAAGAATTGTGGCTGAAGGAGGAACAGAAATGGTAAAATCGCCTTTTTCATCGGTAGTTGTACCAATTTCAGTACCCTGAACTAGTACTGATACGTAGGGGACCCCAATTCCATTTTCTGTCACCCTGCCTGAGATCGTTATACTTTGAGACCAGGCAACGGATGCGATAAATAGAAAGAGAGAAACAAACCCTCCTTTTAAGATTGTTTTCATGTGGCTTTATTTTAGGTAAAAAATAATTACAAAACTCAAACGATTGAGCAAAAAGAACAATCGTTTGAGCTAAAGTATTACTTTGTTTGATATCAACAAAATAAATTGACTTTTTTTAAAAAAAAGAGATCAAAAGAAAAATACCTATTGAAAAATGGTTTAGAATCAACCCTGAAATGCCGCCCCCCACTGCACTTACCTCTTGAACACCGGGGAGACCTGGATTGGCGACCTGTCCGACAACGAACTCCGGAACTTGTTTCAACTGGGATAAGCGGTGGACATGCGCCCCTTGCAGCGGCTTCTTAGTTGGCCCCATACTTCATCGCTACCCCAAAGACTCGCTCCCGCAACGAGTTGACATTGTAGTATGCGCCGGAAGGCAGTAACCCTACGTTTTGCCTGTTGATCAGCAGGATGACCGACAAGCCGTATTCGGGGACAACCGAGATGCTCGTACCGGTGAATCCCGTGTGCCCGTAGCTGCCAATGGGCGCATTTTTCAGCAAGGGGTTGGAGGGGTCCATTACCCAGCCCAGCCCGTTTTTCAGTGAGTCCGGGGTTAGGAAGATCTCGATAGTTTTGGCGGAAAGGAACCGGCGGCCGGCAGCCATCCCTTTATTTTTTAGCATATCTACCAGCAGCTGCAAGTCGCCGGCAGTGGAGAACAGCCCCGCCGCGCCGGAAACGCCGCCGTTGGCATACCACGCGTTGCCGTCGTTCACTTCGCCAACCAGGGTATGCTTCCGCCAGCCGTTCCAGGAAGCCGGGTCAATTTCTTTGACCTGAAACCCCAACGAGGCATCGTACACCATGCGTTTCTCATACGGGTTGCCGTGGGAAGTAGCGGCTATTTTGGGAAACCGGCCGGAAGCCCCAGGGTTGTAGGCGGTATGCGCCATCCCCAGCGGCTTAAAGATGTTTTCCTCCATAAACCGCTCCAGCGGCAGGCCGGAAACGGTTTCGATGATCTGGCCGAGCAGCACAAACCCCAGGTCGCTATAGCGCCGTTGGGCGCCAACCGGAAACCGCAACGGGAGCTCGCCGATCAGCCGGTAACATTCCTGTTTGTTGGACGCCCGGTAGTACATCGGATACCACTCGTAAAGCCCCGCAGAATGCGTCAGCAGATGCCGGATGGTTATGGCTTTTTTTTCAGGTGTCTGGAACGCTTCGATGTACTTGCCCACGGGGTCGTCTACCCGGATTAGCCCTTTATCAACCAAAAGCATGATGGAGGTCGTCGTCCCGATCACTTTGGTGAGCGAGGCAATATCGTAGAGATGCTGGAGGGACGTTTTTTCGGGCGCCGCAAGCGGCTTTTGTTCAAAGCCGACTTTTCGGGCATACCCGTACGCCTTCTGGAGAAGAACTTGATCGCCTTTTTTAATCACGACGACCGCGCCGGGAATCTTGCCGCTGTCTACTTCGCTTTGAAGGATGCGGCCGATCTCCGTAGCCAGGCCCTGCCGGGCATTGTGTTGCGACGTGGCCGGATGCCAGGATAAGGCGAGGAGAAAAAAGGGAAATAGGAATCGGTTATACCGGGAGGCGAAACAGTAAATAATCATCAACAAAGAAAAATAGACGGCGATGAGGAGTAAAAGGGATAAAGGATTCATAATGCAAAATTATGCCTAAAATATAGCGTTTTTGTTTGTTTAGAGCCGCAAGCTGCTATATTTTAGGCTTAATTCTTTGAAAAACTACCTGTGTCCGGCTTCCCGGCGATCGCATTCCAGCTTTCGCCGGCTTTTATCAAGTTTTCAGATTTCAAACCATGAACATTTTTTCCCGGGAATCCCTGTTAAAGCAAATAGCCACCAGGCTGCATTGGGACGTAATCATTATCGGCGGCGGAGCAACCGGCCTGGGCATTGCCCTGGATAGCGCCACAAGGGGATACGCCACGCTCTTGCTGGAGCAGGCAGATTTTGCAAAAGGAACGTCGAGCCGGAGTACAAAGCTCGTACACGGCGGGGTTCGCTATCTGGCGCAGGGAAACATCGGATTAGTCAGGGAAGCGCTCCTCGAACGGGGTTTGATGCGCCAAAATGCGCCCCACCTGGTGCAGACCCAATCGTTCATCATTCCCAACTACCATTGGGGGAACAACTTGACCTATACCCTTGGCCTAACCATCTACGACCTGTTGTCGGGTAAACACAGCCTGGGAGAAGTTCGATATATTGGCAAAGAGGAAACCTTGGCCCGGTTAAAAACCATTAACCCTGAAAATCTGAAAGGCGGTGTGCTTTATCACGACGGCCAATTCGACGATTCCAGGTTCGCCGTTAACTTAGCTCAGACCAGTATTGAAAACGGAGCCGTTGTGTTGAATTATTTCAAGGTCCGGGGCTTATTGAAAAAAGCCAAGGGCGAAGTAACGGGCGTTTTAGCATATGATGAAGAATCAGATACCACCTACGAGCTAAAATCCAAGGTCGTATTTAACGCTACCGGCGTATTCGCGGACCATATTCTTAAAATGGACAATCCGCAGGCTAACAACACCATAAGGCCCAGTCAAGGGGTCCATTTGGTATTGGACCAATCGTTCCTGCCGGGGAAAGATGCGATGATGATTCCCAAGACGGAGGACGGGAGAGTGCTATTTATCGTTCCGTGGAAAAATAAAGTAATAGCCGGGACAACCGACACCTTGGTTTCCGAACCACGCCTGGAGCCTGTTCCTTTGGAAGAAGAAATCGAGTTCATTCTATCCACCGTCAATAAATACCTTGTAAAAGCCGTTTCGCGTAACGATGTACTAAGCCTGTTTGCCGGATTAAGACCTCTGGCAGCTTCTCAAATGAGTCCGGAAAAAACAAAAGAGATCTCGCGCAGCCATAAAATCATGGTTTCCAAATCGGGATTAATCAGTATTACTGGCGGAAAATGGACGACCTACCGGAAAATGGCACAAGATGCCATAGACAAAGCCATATCCATTGGCAAGTTACCGAAACGAGCCTGTCTGACTGCGACCCTCCGTATCCATGGGGCAATGGACGGGTTAGAAGCCACTGATCATTTATCTGTTTATGGCGCTGATCGGGAAAAAATACAGGAATCTATTGCTCTATTCCCCGAATTGGGTAAAAAACTTCACCCCGACTTGCCATATCAGTGGGCAGAAGTTCGTTGGGCAATCAGGCATGAAATGGCGAGGACCTTGGAAGATGTTTTAGCCCGGCGGCTAAGGGGATTATTCACCGATGCGCGTGCGACTATCCATGTAGCCCCAATGGTTGTCAGGATGCTTGCCGATGAGTTGGGTAAAAATGCCGATTGGCAACAACAGCAGGTCAACGCATTTACTAAGATGGCTGGTCAATATATTTTATAAATCGATTATTGTGTTTACTTTAACCTCTGGAAACCTATTACAGGAACATATTACGCCAATATGGATAAATATATACTAGCACTTGACCAAGGCACCACTAGCTCAAGAGCTGTCCTTTTCGATAAAAAAGGAACGATCGTGTCCATAGCCCAAAAGGAGTTTACGCAATATTTTCCCAAACCCGGATGGGTAGAGCACGATCCAGTGGAAATCTGGTCGGCCCAGGCCGGCGTGGCTACCGAGGTGATGGCCAAACAATCGCTGAGCGCTCAGAACATAGCGGCCATTGGAATCACCAACCAACGCGAAACCGTCGTCGTATGGGACCGCCAAACCGGGAAGCCTATTTACCCTGCGATCGTATGGCAGGATAAACGAACAGCTGCCTACTGCGACGAGTTAAAAAATCAGGGAAAAACGGACTGGATCCGGAATAAAACCGGATTAGTCATCGACTCCTATTTTTCAGCAACCAAAGCCAAATGGATCCTCGACCATATCGCCGGCGCCAGGGAACGCGCAGAAGCAGGCGAATTGGCTCTTGGAACCATCGATACCTGGCTTGTCTGGAACCTTACCAAGGGCGCGTTGCACCTAACGGATGTGAGCAACGCCTCCAGGACGCTGCTGTTCAACATCCATACCCTCGATTGGGATGAAGAACTGCTGGAGCTTTTTACCATCCCCCAAAGCATGCTGCCGGAAGTTCGGCAATCGAGCGAGGTATACGGAGAAACCAATACGCCTGTCTTTTCAGACCCTATTCCTCTTGCCGGGATTGCCGGCGACCAGCAGGCAGCCCTTTTCGGCCAGATGTGCACCCAACCCGGCATGGTGAAAAACACCTATGGAACCGGTTGTTTCATGCTGATGCATATCGGCGAAAAACCGATTGTCTCCAGCCACAACCTCTTAACTACCGTGGCCTGGAAAATGAACGGAACAACCCAGTACGCCCTGGAAGGAAGTATTTTTATTGCCGGAGCGGTGGTCCAATGGCTGCGCGACGGTCTGAAAATCATCAACGCCTCGAACGAGGTGGAAACCCTCGCGCTTTCGGTGGATAGCTCCGACGGCGTTTATGTTATCCCCGCTTTCGCGGGCTTGGGCGCTCCGTATTGGAACCAACACGCCCGGGGCACAATCTTCGGGCTCACCAGGGGCAGCACCGATGCGCATATTGCCCGGGCAGCGCTCGAATCCATCGCTTACCAGACGATGGACGTGCTAAAAGCCATGGAAGCCGATGCGGGCATCTCCATCCGCGAATTGCGGGTCGACGGAGGAGCCACAGTGAACAACCTGTTGATGCAATTCCAGTCGGATGTCCTCAATACCGTGACCGTAAGGCCAAAAATCATTGAAACCACCGTCATGGGCGCCGCTTATCTGGCGGGACTGGCGGTGGGCTATTGGAAGGGGCTGGAGGAAATCCAGGGAATCTGGCAGGCGGATGTCCAATTCCACCCTACCAGGGATCGGGAAAAAATCGAACGAGGGGTAAAAGGCTGGAATAAAGCGATTGAAGCCCTTCTGTGCTGGACCAATTTAAATAATTAGCAAAACCCTATCATGACTCCAATTATTGCAGAAGTTATTGGAACGATGTTGGTGATTCTTTTAGGCGGCGGCGTAGTAGCCAATGTTGTTTTAAACCATACCAAAGGAAATAATGGCGGGTGGATCGTCATTACTACTGGCTGGGCCCTGGCTGTTTTCGTTGGCGTGGTCGTTGCCGGCCCTTACAGCGGCGCCCATTTAAACCCAGCGGTTACCCTGGCATTGGCCATAGCCGGAAAATTCCCGTGGCAGAACGTTCCTTCGTTTATCCTGGCGCAGTTTGCCGGCGCTATGACCGGCGCCTCTTTGGTCTGGGTGATGTATTTAAAACATTTTAACGCCACGCAAGACAAAGACCTGATCCTTGCCGTTTTCTGCACTGCTCCTGCCATCCGAAGCCGATTCCACAATCTGGCGAGCGAAGCCATCGGGACTTTTGTGCTGATTCTCACCATTCTGTATTTCACCAATGCGTCCATGACGGATACTCAGACAGCTATTGGACTGGGTTCGGTAGGCGCTATTCCTGTGGCTTTTCTGGTTTGGGCAATAGGACTATCCTTAGGGGGCGCAACAGGCTATGCGATTAATCCGGCCAGAGATCTGGGGCCCCGGATCATCCATGCCTTATTGCCCATACAAACTAAAGGATCAAACGATTGGGGGTATTCGTGGGTACCTGTCGTCGGGCCGATCCTGGGTGGTTCGCTGGCCGCTTTGCTGTATCTGGGGTTGAAACAGGTGGCAGTTTAGGCGTTGGGGCGTTTAGGCGTTGGCGCGGGGCTATTATGCCGGGTTAGACAAATCGTTCAAAACCCGGTAGAGGTCTTGATCTGGGTGTAAGTTGAGTTTTTTTCTCAACCGGGAACGGCTTACATTGATACTGGAAGGCAGCACTTTCATGATGTCTGAAATCTCTTTGGAATTCAAGCCAATTTTCAGATAGGCGCACAGGCGCAGGTCGTACAACGACAAGTCGGGAAACAGGGCCCTTAGCTTGGTGAAAAATTCCTGGTGCAGCTCGTCGATTTGAATTTCAAAGGTGTGGTCGTTCGTTTCCAGATACATATCCAGGATGCGTTTCATTTCGGTCCAATGCCCTTTGCTCACGGGCGTGTTGAGGGGAATTTGGTCCATTTTTTCTTTCAGGATATGCAGCAGGCGGTTTTTATCCTCATTCTCTTTGGCTTGTTTGGCCAGCTCGATGTTTTTTTGCTTGATCAGATGCTGTAATTGGTTCTTCTCATTTTCCAATTGTTGCTGTTTCAACTGGAGCGCTTCCTGTTCGAGTTTGTCCGCTTGACTGAGCAGGGCGGTTTGTTGCTGTTCCAACAAGGGCGCCCTTTGCTTCCGCTGCTGAACTTTGTGCCATGCGCGGTTCAGAAAATACGCCAAAGCCAATGCCAACAGGTATCCGGCATACGCCAGTCGGGTACGGTACCACGGCGGCAAAATGGCAAAGGAAACCTCCGAAACTGGAGTAACCGAGCCGTTAACCTTCGCGCGTAATTTCAAGGTATAGGCGCCTTCCTTTAAACTCAAAAACTCCATCGTTCTTTCTCTTGTCCATGGACTCCATTGCCTGGAAACCCCTAGAAGCTGGTATTGGTACTGCGCCTGATGTTGATGCGGAATGCCAAAAGAGACCCGAAGGTTGTTTTGATTAAAAGCAATAGGCGTATTCGCGGCAATGGCTTGCCGTCCGCGATTGTTAAATACTTCGATATTCCTGACCAGCAGGCTATACGCTGCCGGTTTCTCCTGGATAGAAACAGGGCGGTTCTCCAGCGCAAACCCGTTGTGAATGGGATAGAATTGATAGCCGTCGGTAATATGGATGGGCTCATAGGTCCCTCTGAGTAATCCGGTGATAGGACCAGGAGCCTGCTGCGCCTCCCCGGGAATAAATTTTTTCTGCGCCGGATTAAATACGTACTGCCGTTCCGACGTGAGCAGATGGATGCCGCCTTTCGAGTCTTTCCGAAGGAAAGGGGCATTTCCCGAAAACAGCGAAGAAGGGAAAATCACCCGGTCGTGAATAGATAAATCGCTGCGGAGGACAAAACGGATCAGTCCAAAATTCGGAATATTCACCCACAGGATATCGTCCTTTTCCAGGAGCAATTGATTACAGGAACCAAGGATCAGTTCTAGTTTTTTGAGAAAAGCATAGCCGTTTGCCGTTTTTTTAAAGACCGAAATCCCATTGTAATTTCCGGTCAGCAGGTAATCGCCGCCGAAAGGGACTGCGGTCCAAACCCCGGGCTCGTCGTGAACCTGCCGGAAACCGGTCTTCCCAAAGGTGAACAGCCCTCTGTCGTGGCCGCAAAAGAGGGTTCCGCCGATGTCCGCCAGGGACCATACCTGCCCTTCGGAGCCTTTGACCAGGGAAAGCGGGAAGTCATCGTCCGTACGGTTATCCAACTGATCCCAGACCGCTTGATACAAGCCTTGATTGGTTCCTAAATAAAAGACGCCATCCTTCAGCAACGCGGAAGAGGCCGTTCCAAAAGCGCCGTTAAAATCAAAAAAATAGGTCGTACCGCTATGGATATGCAAGGCGGAAATCCCGTAGTCCATACCCAACCAGAGCATGCCATTCGGGCTGTAATGCATACTCAAAATGGTATTGTTCGACAGGCCCTTTTGTTTGTCGATATGCTGGATGATGTTGCCCTGGAAGTCGGCAATATAGAGCCCATTCAGGATGGTTCCAAAGGCGGTATACTGGTCGTTAATCCGGACGGAGCAAAACGCCTGGTCTTTGATCAACGCGTCGGAAACCCTACTTCGAACCGGAGCAATCCGGCCGGATTCATACAGGAACAGCCCCCGGTTTCTGGTGGCGATCATCAAGCCTTTTGCGTTGGCAAATACTCCGGTAATTGGAAACGGGGCCTTATCCGGATAGCTAAAGACCCGCTTAAGCGACATGCCGTTAAACAGGAACAAGCCGTCCTTTTCATCCGCCAGGTACAGGCTTTCCCCGGCGGTAAAACTTCCCGAGAATCGGTTCGGCGCGGCTATTTTGGTGAGTTGCGCGTTTCGGTATACGTACATATTACTGAACGAAACGAAAACGATTTTGTCGCCAAGTTGGCGCACATCCCAAAACTCTTCGTTCTCTTCATTTGGATCCTTATGGAACGGATACAGAGAAGTATATTCCCATCTCAGGAGGGGATTTCTTTTCCAGATCCCGAAATCCAAATCCGATCCGGAATAGATCACCGAATCGCTGGTTATATGCACCGAGCGCATAACCCCATTGCTTCCTTTATAGGCGCTCCAGGTATGCCCGTCGAACTCCAGCAAGCCCCCATCGCCCGCCATATACAGAATGCCATTGGGAGCAGAAGCCATATCCCATATTTTCCCGTGATTGAAGTACTGGGAAGGAACATAGTTTTCCAATAGGGGCACGCCTTTCTCCGGAATTTTCTGAGCCAGCAGCGCAGGGAACCCCAGGAAAAGCAAGCTATATGGAAGAATCGATTTCAAAGGTAATGGCTGGTTTGGGCAAAACAGAATACGAAGCGCGCCAGGATTTAATCCCAAAATACAGCGGTTTGCGGCTTTTTGCTCCTCCTGCCTGCGGTATTTTGGATAAACGCCGACACAAGGTGCATACGCCCGTTTTCCGGATGGTATTTTCCCAATCCAGGCACGCTTTCAGATAAGGCATTACCTTCTCGCGAAAACCTTTTTGGGCGTCCGGTCAATTTTATAAACCCCCCAGTGCTTTTCGGGCTCCAGCGGTTCGGGGGAGCCTTTCCAGGTTTCGTCGAATGCCTCGAAGAAGAATACCAGGATGTTTTCTGTTTCTGCCCAGTCCATCAGGTCTTTGTAATAAATCGCCTGGTTTTCCTCGCTTACGTGCTCCGGGTCAATGCCTCTGCCATTGGAACTGGTAGCCCAACCCGCTTCGGTAATGACGACGGGCTTGTCCGGGTATTTTTCTTTGACGGCGTAGTAATTGGATTTGGTGTAATCAAGCGCTTCGTGAATGTGTTTGTACTCCCAAACCGGATACGTGTGGATGGAAATAAAATCCAGCACGTCCGCCAGGGGTTTCAGTTTGTGAAGCCAGGGTACATAATTTTCACAGAAGGTCACCGGTTGACTGGCGCCTTGCTGCACCTTTTGGGCATATCCGGCAACCTGGGCAGCAGAAACATAGTGGTCGGTCCAATCCACGCAGGCCTCATTGCCCACAGAAAGGGAAAAGATGATCCCCGGATATTGATTCGCCAGATCGATCAATTTGCGGATCTTCTTTTCGTTTTGTTTTTTGTTGTGGGCCAGCTGCTTTTCCGAATACACTCCCCCACCCCACGGGCATCCGAAATTGTTCATTTCCGCTTCGATAAAGGCTCCGAGCATAACTTGGAAATCCAGGTTTTTCTTTCCGGATGACGTCCAGAACCGTTTCCCCATGGAGGTCGACATCGTAAAGGCGAAGATATTTCCAATGCGGTTGCAGGATCTGCAAGTCCTCTTTCACCTCGTCATAGGTTGGATAAATGCCGCCAGGTCGCTGTCCTTCCCGAAAGCCCGAATAGCAAATAGCTTTAGCTGGAGTAATGTTTAATGCCTCAAAATCATTCATCCAATTTGGAATTTCAACTGTTCGTTTTTGTCCCAAATCCCCCAGTACGCGCCCACTTCGCCTTCTGCACCTACTTTCCAGGATTCATCAAAGGAAGAGAAATAGAACACTTCCACATTCTCGTCCAGCGCCCACATTTGGGTGTTAATGAAATACTCCAGCGCGCTCTTTTCTGAGGGGACAGCGCCTTTCAGATTTTCTCCCCGGCTGGGCCAACCGGTTTCGGTGATCAGCACCTTTTTCCCTTGTCCGGCCTGGACGGCCTGATAGTACATTTTTTTCAAATAATCCAGGGAATTTTCAAAAGGGCAACCCTCCCAAAACGGGTAACAGTTGGCCAAAATCACATCGCAGGCTTCCGTGATTTTAGGCCGGTGAGAAAATTCGTAATACGCATCGACATAGCCGACCGGGATATTCGGAATAGCGCTTTTCACGCGGTAAATAAATTGGAGGAGTTCCTCTTCCGATAAATCCTTCCGGTACATCACTTCGTTCCCCACGGCTGCGATGTCGACCAGGCCCGCTTTAGCGAGCTCGATAAGGCCTTCCACCTCTCGTTCGTTCACCTCCGGGTCATCGCCCAGCCATGCGCCTACCAGAGTTTTTAGCCCAAATTCTTTTGCTACTTTGGGAATGAGCTCATTGCCATCGGTACAGGAGAAGGAGCGAACCCATTGGGTATAGGGCTTCAACAGGCCCATTCTCCTTCGCACCTGTTCTTCCGAAACGATATCGCCCGGTTTTTGGCCTTCTTCGTAGAGGCTGAAACAAAAACCATGCACTCCATTGTAAAGGATTTCCATGAACAAATCATTGACCTCCTGCCCGGAAAGACCCGAAAGGTAATTTTCCTGCTTCGTTTTTGCCAATGACAAGTACCGGTCTGCTCTGTAGGACATGTGATTCTAAATTTTTATTTTATAACTCGCCTCGCCGGCTTACCAATTCTGCTTTAATTTCGTGGGCTTTTTCTTCGGTTAAATTATAGTTCCACATCACCACAATGGCCAGGCCGGCTGTGATCGCAGGAATGGTGATATCCGCAAGCCGGAGTTTAGTAATGGTTTCTACTGTTTGCGTAGCGGCATTTTGGTCAAAGCCAACTACTTTGAGCACGAGGCCGCCCAGGACCAGGGCCAGCCCCTGGCCCAGCTTGACCATCCACCAATAAATCGCGCCGAAAGTACCTTCTTTTCGCGGCATGCCGTTGTTGAGCTCATCCAAATCGCAAACGTCGGCCGTCATAGACATCATCAGCGTGAATAACCCGCCGATTCCAAAGGCAATTAATGGAAGGGGCAGAAACATCATCCAGGGGTTGTCCGGATTGAAACCCCACCACTTTAATACGTAGCCCACCATAGAAATCGCCGTGGAAGCGATAAATGCCCTTCTTTTCCCCCATTGGTTCGACATCCAGGTAATGACCGGAATCGTTAAAAATGCCGTGGCAATGGCGCTGATCGTGGAAAACCAAGCAGGCCAGTTTCCTGCAAGGTCATATTTTCCGTTGAACAAATAAAACACGATAATGAAGTAGCTGAACGAAGCCACCATCTGAAATCCGTTAAACACCAGGAAGGTGGCGCCGCATAGCCTCAGGAAAGGCACGTTTTTTGAGATCAGGACCATATTTCGCCCGAGGCTTTTCAGGTTATTCCACAAGTTTTTAAACGTAATCGTATCTCTGTTTTGCAGGTTGGTTTGATCGATCTCCTTGCACAGAATAGCCGGAAGGATTCCCAGCATCAGGCAAATCCCTCCTACTACAATGGAAAGCCTTTGAACCCCAATGGCCTGGGTTGCAAATAAGTTTGGATTGGCGATTAACACCCAAAACCAAGGCACAATCATCCAGGCAAATTGGCTGATGGTTTGGGAAAAGCCCATCAGGCGCGTTCGCTCTTTGTAATCGAAGGTCATCTCATACCCCAGGCCTATCAGCGGCGTAGAGAAAATGGTATTCCCGGTTAAAAACACCAGCGACATGATCAGAAAATACCAGAAATTATACGTCTGGGAGTTTTCCGGATTCATTTGCCACAACGCCATGAAAAACAGACCACTCAGAATAGCGCCAGTAAAAATATACGGCCGCCGGCGCCCCCAACGCGACGTGGTGTTGTCCGAAACATACCCCATGATAGGGTCTGTGATGGCGTCGTAAATCCTGGGCAAACCACCCAGCAACCCGGCCAGGAATGGATCCATACCGAATGCCGTAAGCAGGAAAAAGGAAAAAACGCCCAACGATCCGGGGAGCAGGTTATTCACCAGGTGCCCTGCCCCGAAGGCTGCTTTTTGCACCATTGGGACCCGGTCCCTGGTTGCTGTTTGGTAGCTTGCCATTATTGATGGTTTATTTGGTTAAACAAGATCGTCTGAATCGCCTTTGCACTTATGGTCAAAGGGTATGTTTTTCCTTCCAGGGCGAGTTGAAGGGTTCGTGCTTTTTCATCCGGGTTGAAAACTACCACGGCGATGCTGCCATCCGGGTTTTTCGCCGCAGTCGCCATCAGGGTTTTATGTGGGTTTTCAAGGCCGATCCGGACCGCGTCCGGGCGGATAAACTTGCTGAAATGCGCCATCGTATAGTAGAGGGGTGTGAAGTAGGCCTCATCGCGTTCGGGGTCTACCAGGACCGGCGCGACGCACCAGTTTTTAAACCAATTGGGGCCCCCCTGCCGGTCCAGCACCATGTTCCAGTCGATCCAGCCATCGACGTAGTTGTTGAGGCAGCCGATAATATCCCGGGCATACCGAAATACGGGGACGTATTTTGGGTGCAGGTGTTTTTTATCCTCCGGCGCCCAATCCCAGCCCCAATCCGTTGCCTCTTTGCTCCAATACCAGGCATCGTCCTTCCATTTGGGCACCTCGGCATCAATGCAGGCCTCGGTCTGAATCAGGTGCTTGTCCGGCGCTTTTTGGTGCGCGTACTGCAATGCTTCGGGGAAATAATCGTAGGTGCTTTCGTACCAATGAATGGCGGTGCCGGCGTAATATTTGGCCGGACGCCTCATCCCGGTACATGACGTCTACCCAATCCTTTAATTCGGCCCGGTTTTGGTCGTAGCCCAAAATGCGCACGTCGCCCAGGCCGTCTTTTTCCAGGGTTGGCCCCAGGTAATTGTTTACAAAATCCGTCATTTCCTGGGGCGTGAACAGCATGCTTTCCCAGTTGTTCCCGTTCCCATGCGGCTCATTTTCCACAGTAATCCCCCAAATGGGTATTCCTTCCTTTTGATAGGCGCTAACGTATTTTGAAAAAAACCTGGCCCAGGTGTCGCGGTATTCGGGCAGCAGTTTCCCCCCTACCCACGCCTGATTATCTTTCATCCAGGGCGGCGCTGTCCAGGGGGAAGCAATGATCTTGAACCCTTCCCTGGAAGTTTTTTGCGCCTCCTGGATCATCGGGATAAGATCGGCGCGGTCTTCGTCGATAGAAAAATGCTCCAGGTTGCGATCGCCGGGAACCGGCGCGTAGGAGTACTGGCTCAATGAAAAATCGCAGGAGTTGATATGCGTTCGGGTCAGGGAATACTGGGCGCCCTGTTCGCTGAAATAGGCAGTGATGATTTCTTTGCGTTTTTCAGGGCTCATGCGGTTCAGCAAATAAGCCGAACTCTCGGTAAACGCCCCTCCAAATCCCGTGATGCGCTGAAACGTTTTTTCCGGATTAATGGCCAGGAGAATAGCTTCTCCGGAAGGAACCTCCGGTTCGATTTGCTGAAGTTTATTACCGCTCGCCGAAGTTTCGTATACGTCCATAGACCAGGTATTGCCGGATGGTTTACAGCTGGTGACCCCTTGAATAAGGAGGATTATTAGGAGGAGGTGTTCCCATTTCATGTCATGCGCGTTTTTTAAAGCAACCGATCGGGGGATAAATATACCTTAACCTGCCGGATTTCTCCTGTCCGGTTCCATATCTTTTGGGAATCCGCCTCGTTTATAACCAGCAGAGCGGAACGTTGCGAAGTTCCGTTGGCGTAGGTGATTTCCATTGCTTCTTTTTCAGCGAGCACATAGATTACGGGCGTCTGGCAATAGGTAAAGAACAAAGCACCGGCTTCCAGGGTAAGCGATTGCAGTTCGCCTGCCACGCCGGCATATTGGACGATGCGGGGCGCCAGGGAGAATTCGCTCCTCCGAAGCATAACCGGATGAAAATGCAGTTTGCCATCGTGGGCGGCAATGCCTAATTCTCCGAACCGGCATAAAATATCTTCTTTCACCTGACCGGTCATGCCAGGTTGCTGCGCACCTTTGCCCTGCGGCGTGTGCGAGTAGGGGTCGGTAGGAAATGCCCCGTACAAGGCCGGGGATTTGTGGACGCCAATTCCTTCTGTTATGGCGAAATAATGCGCCAGCAGTTGGCCGGTTATATTCTCATCCGTTCCTTGTTCCCGCGCTTTCTGGCAGGTTTCCAGCACCGCCAGGCGCAGCTTGGACACCATGTGCCAATAGATCGATCCTAACCCCTCGTACCCGAAAAACGTCCCGCTTCTGCCGGTAAACGCTTTATGATGAAACACTTCTTCGAACAGGCTTAACAACGCGTTCCTTTCGGCAGAGGAATATGCTCCGCTCAGGTCCAGCGCGGCCTCCAGATCGTTCGCATTTTTGAAATTCCCGTTAAAGTGGAAATGACCATGTAGGTCTTGTTCCAAAATAGGCCAGTACGCTCCCCCGGTCAACTTAGCGTGAAGGATGGATGATTTCAGCAAGTCCTCCGAAATCGTATTTTTCTGCAGAAACCCGGGCAGGTCTTTGTTGGGATAGAGCAGGTAGCTGTTCTGATCGGCCCGGTACAACGCGCTCGCCCGGAGGGCATCCAAAACCTGCAAGCTTTCCTCTGCAGAAAGGTATCCGGAACTAAGTGCCGCGACCTGCCCTTCCAGCATCTCGCTTAAATGGGAAACAGGCGCTGCGTTTTCTTCTATGGTCACTATATTGTAGGCGTGAAACAAGCGGTCGGCCCTTTGATTGGCCTGGATCGAATGTTCTAAAAAGGACAGCGCCGTTTCCGAAAACGAGGCAAGGCCGGCCAGAGAAACCGCCCGGCTGTGCCCGGAGAAGCCTCGTGCATAGATCTGTTTCCGGAACGCGCTTGCCGCTTCGCCTAAAAGATCCATCATCCGTTTGCGGGCTTCGCCGGTAATTTTTCCTTTCAGTAGCCCTTCGTTTTCCTGTAAGGCCTTGCTTACGCGATCGTAAAAGCCGGCCACTTCGTCCGAGACCAGCACGTTTTCCAGGTCGGATCCGGCGACTAACTCGCGGAAGTACCGGATAAATCGCCTCAAATAAAACAGGGTCACCATGGAAACCCCATTTCCTACGAGCGCATTGTTGGCATCATTCCATTCCGGCCGCTGGGTATTCATCCAGATCCCGCCTTCCGGAATAAAATTGGAAAGCTTGGCGAGAACGGAGGCCAGTATTTTTTCAATAAAATTAACGCGGACGACCTCGCCGCTTTGATTTTTCAATAAAGCTCCGTCCGCGCCTTCGTTCTTTTTGTGTTCTTCGATCGACCCGTTTAATTCAAAATCAAAGTCAATGGTATCTTTGGGATTCCGAAGAATCTCCCGGTAGGGTTTTATTTTATAGGGCACATTCGCATAAACAAACCAGGGTTTATCGAACAGGCCGGGCAACAGGTCCGGTTCGTGCTGGTGGGCGAATTCCAGGAACTTTAACAAATAAATGATTTGGTGATCCCCCCAATAGCCGATATACGACCAGGGGTCGTCGGGTTCAATGGTTTCCCAATCAAATCCGTCTTTCGTAATGCGGTACGGGTTATAGCCGTCGAAGGTGGAAGCATTCAGAAACTTAAAGATCATGCCTTCGATAAACGGTGGGTAAGACCAGGCTAAAGCCTCCCAATTTTGGAAAATATCGCGCCAGTTTCCCTCGTAATCCAGGATTTTAGATCCATCGGTTTCGCTTCGGGTATTTATGGAAAAAGTGTTCCATGGACGGGAAGGGTCGCCATGCCTCCGGCTGAATTTGAGGGGAAGGTATTCCGTGGCCAGACGGATCCAATCCGGGTCTTCCGCATTGGTCCGCAGGGATTGCAGCTCAAATAACGAAAATGCGGAGTTAAGCAGTTGGAGTTTATCCCGGCCGGTTTGGCCGGCGAGCCGGTTCGCTTTTTCCAGGTAGGTTAGAAAATCTTCCTTGCCGATGGCATAGTTTTCATCAAAAATTCCTCCGCGCATCACATTGAACAGCACATTGGACAAATGACGGGAGTCTTGAAGCGGATCTGCGCTCGCCTGCAATCCATCGGCGGAGGCAATCAGTTTCAGCAAATTCTCCGTTCCCAGGTCAATATCTTGTTGAATAAGCTCCTCCAGGTTGGGATCGCTTTTAATACTTGCCATCAAGCGAACAACTGCCGAATGGCTTTGATTGACGTTGGCGACGATCATCCACGCCCGCTCTGAATTGGGAGAGAGAATGATTTCTTTTACAACAAAATAAGCGCCCTTCTCCCCTTTGACGTCGGTTTCCTGGGTTGCGTTTCCACCTCTCCGGAACGATTTCAACTGGAAAGAGGAAAGCAAACGGACCGGGTTATCCAGGCCCAGCGAAAACGCCACGTTGGTCTTGAGCGCTTCGCTGGGTTCGGCTTTATCGACGATGATGGCACTAAGGGCAAACAAACCCAATCCGGAACCGGGTTCCAATTCGCTGCGTTTGTAGGCGTCGGCCAGGTTGCTGGATCGGCTTTGAAGATCGCTGCCTACTCCATGAGGCACGATATTTTGAATGCCGTCCAACAGGCAAATTTTTCGTTCTTCGGAAGAGAAGTTGACAAGCCTGGCTTTTTTCACAAAACCAAATGCGTTGCTGAAATTCCACTGGTATTGAAAACTAAGCCCCAGGTCGAAGTTAATTTCTTCAAAGAGGATTTTATTCCCGAGCTTGTTTTTGTACAAATGCCGGCCGGTTTCAAACCGGCCTTCAAAGCGTTCGGAAAAAGGCTCCCAAACCAGCATTTCCTGGCCTTTCCAAATTTGAAAGATGGATTTGCTCCCCGTAATGTCGGCCGATTCGGTTATTTTATCGTCGGTATAATACGGGAATAGGGCATAGTCGGCATTTTTTCTTCCGGCCGTCAAGCCTCCATTGCTGGAAATAAACATCCAGTGATTGGAATCGCTCACCATGCTCATGAAAAAGGGGCGCAACTCGTCTACGTTAGTGATTTTGTAGAACGATTCTCCATGGATTTCCACGGATTCAAGTGTTACCTTTTTGCCTTCCGGTTTGCCTGTTGTTGTCACGAACGTATGCATTTTTGAAAAAAGAAAAAGCGAGGGCGCGCCTGGATCAGTTCCCTTGCGAATACACCTTTACATAATCCACCACCATACTCTGAGGGAACGGCGTTTTCGAGATCGGGAAACCGACATAGTTTCCGCCCACCGCTACATTCAGAATAAGGAAGAACGGACTGTCAAACACCCAATCGCCGGTGAGGTCGTCTGGAGTAAGCCGCTGATAAAGGACATCATCTACAAAGTAGTCGATGTAATCCTGCCCCCACTCTACGGCAAACAAGTGGAAATCCGTATCAAACCGGCCATTGGCGAAGCCATAGGTTTTGGTAATCGCCGCGCCGCCCGAATACCCGGGCCCATGCACCGTGCCGTTGATGATGTTCGGTTCCTGGCCCCGGAGTTCCATCACG
The DNA here is from genome assembly GCA_016707205.1 of Haliscomenobacter sp. Taxonomy (GTDB): domain Bacteria; phylum Bacteroidota; class Bacteroidia; order Chitinophagales; family Saprospiraceae; genus JADJPL01. The sequence goes on from JADJHZ010000006.1 coordinate 220,335, forward strand.
TCGATTTCTCCGCACAGCGGCCAGCCCAGAGTTGAAACTTCGTCTCCCAGCAACCAGAAGGCGGGCCAGATACCCGGCCCGTAGGGGGTTTTAATGCGGGCTTCAAACCGGCCGTAAGCCTGGGAAAAGAGGCCTTGGGTCTTGATCCTTGCCGAGGTGAACGGTGCGCCCGAATAGGCTTCTCTTTTGGCTGTAATAACCAGGTTTCCTTTTCCGTCGAGGGCTGCGTTTTCCGGACGGTTGGTATAGTATTGCAACTCCTGGTTGCCCCAGCCGTTGGCGCCGGTTCCGATGTCAAAGGCCCATTTCGACGCATCGGGCGACTGCCCGGCGGCGCCTTCGAAATCGTCGCTCCACGTCAACTGCCAGTTGCGCTGATCGAGGGTTTGCGTATCGCTCACCTCGCAATTGGGCAACAGGAACAGGATGGCGGCCCCCAGGAGGCTTGCCGTTAAAAGGCTATTTTTGCTTGAACGCTTCATCATTTGTCGTTTCTCGGTTATTAAAAAAGGTGCACCCTTAGTTGTGGAAATAGACGTTGTCCACGTAAATAGTATTAGCGCCAGTCGCCCGCCCTACCAGGATCATTTGGGCAATATGGCCCCGGGTGGTTAATCCGGTAAATTCAGTTAAAGGAATGTCGTAGCTGATCCACTTTCCGGTAGCGGGTGTCTCGTAGTTCATCTGGTGTTCTTTGTCGTCGCCGCCGCCAAAACCGCCATTGGCTCCAAAATCAACCAGTTTAACGCCAAAAAAGGTAAAATCAGGGGACCAGACATCGATGTGAAAATGCGTCATACCCGAAGCATTAATCTGTTTAGCGACGGTTTCTATGCCCACAAAATCCAGCTTGGAATATTTTTTCACCGCATTGCCGGCTATGGAAACGTCCTCCAACATGGCAGCAGACCAATCGGTTCTCCAGGTATCGACCGTCACGTTGGTATAGGCGTCGCTGAACAGCGAAATGACTTTATCCTGAGCCAGGGTTGGCGCCGGCGCCGCTACGGTAGGTACCGTGCCGCCTCCGCCTCCGCCCTCTTTGTAGAAGTAGATATTGTCCAGATAGATCGTGCCATTCCCATCGAATTTGAACTGGTCGACCTCCTTCAGGTTTACCCCGGAAAAAGCGGAAAGGGGTATATCTACGCTGGACCACCCTTTGGTAGGAACCGTGAGGGCGTATGCCTTTTCCGACGGACCCGGGCTGATGAGAAACACGTTCAACGCGGTGGAATTACTGGTCCAGAAATCGAGATGCAAAAATCCCATTCCGGACACATCCTGTTTCGCTGCCAACTGCATGCCCTGGTAATTCAGGCCTGCATACCTTAGGGCATTGTTGCCGGCGATGGGTTGCAGGGAAACCTGGGTGGCTTGCCCCCAATTGGGATTAAAATCCGTGCCCGGAATATTGGTATAGGAATCGCTAAAGACGGAGATCACATTGGCTGCATTTCGCGTGGGAACAGGAGCCGCTGTCGTTGGCCCGGAAGAGCCTCCGCCCTGCCCATCGTCGTAGAAATAGATATTGTCTACAAAAACATTGGGCACATCCCCGGAAAGGACGATTTGAGCCAAATGGGCCCTGGAGGTCAGACCGGCAAACTGGGACAACGGCAAATCAATGCTTATCCAGGATTCCGATTTGAGTTGGGAGGCGGGGATCGTTATTTCGTGCGAGGTGTTATCCGTCCCCTGGAAGGAACCATCGGGGCCAATATCGACCAAAAGGATCTTGAACACATTGGAAGGCGCTATGTTATCCGGCGTCCAGATATCGATATGGAAGTGGGTCATTTTTTTGGCGTCGATGGTCGGGGCAGTGAACTGGATGCCCACAAAGTTGAGTTTGGTATACCGCTTGATGTCGTCTCCACCAACCTTTATGTCGAACGTCTGCGCAGTGGAATACTGCCAGTAACCATTGAAGAAGTCGACCGGAACGTTGGTATAGGCGTTGCTGAACACGGATATAACATCTTTGGCCGGTTTTGCAGGCGTTGGGGCCGGTGTCTGGGGCAAGATTGGAGCGCCCGTAGATACCACCGTCAGGGAACCCTTAGCAGGCTGGCCGGCCACTTTGGCGCTGATAACCGCCGTGCCTGCGCTCATTACTTTAACCTCGCCGGCAGCGTTCACGCTCGCCACATTGGATGCGGAAGAAGCAAACTCAAAATAAGCGGAGGAGGTTTCCACCCGTTGGTCTACGCCATTGGGCAGGTTGAACGTAGTAGAGCGGCTGATGGAATAGGTATTTCCCGTTTCGCCTTCCACGCGCTCGTCCTTCCCGTCCATGATGCTGGAACTCGCGTGGGCGATCGTTCCAAGGTTTTCAAAGCGCACTTCGTCTATCCAGAAGGTGTACCCTTTGCCGTTCTCGGGGTCCGGACCCTCGGAGAAAAAAAACATGCCCCGTTCCGCTTTCAGTTTGGAGGCATCCGGGATAGGGATATAGTATTTTTTCCAGTTGGTATTTACCTCCAACCCGGCAATAGCTGCCTGGTATTTATTCTCTCCCAGGTCATTGCCAAAACCAACCAAACCGATCGATTCAGATTTGGATGCTTTGGCCCAAAACGAAAGCGTATTATATCCGGAGAGGTCTCTTGGAGCGGAGGTAAAATAAACGCCCCCCGCATAGGCGCCGGCGGGGTCTTCAAAATCGGGAACGGCGATACGCATAGAAGCCGTTCCCGCATATTTCACATCCTTGTCCACATTAAAAGCCCTAACGTCGGAGCCGCCAAAAGCGGCGTAATTCAAGCCTGGACTAAATGCGTCCAGGAATACCTCAGCAATGGCAGGGTTGGCGGCTGGTTCCAGTTCGTCCAAATCCCTTTCACAACGGGTAAAAAGCGCCAAAGAAGCTACAATCAGGCACCAAAAGGAATAGATATGCTTATTTTTCATCGGTTGCTTTTTTACAGAATATACGAATTACTGAAAGATGTTAATGTGGATATACGTTCTGATTTCCCATTCCTGGCCATTGTCAAAACCCGGTGCGGTAGGATCGGAGACTAATTCTCCATCTGCATTGAGGATTTTAATGGGGCTATACCTCGGGGAGTACCGATCCAGGGTCCGGAAAATGCCCTGAATACCCACTTTGGTATTTGGCAATTCCAGCCAGTTGGGTTTACCCAATGAGGTAGAAAGGTCTAACAAGAGTTGCTGAGGGAACGTTAGGTTGAAATCGCGGTGGTAATCGTAAGGGCCCCAATCGTTGAATTTAACGGCCGCTGCCAGTTTGGTTTTTTTGTAGATCATCCGGAGGTCCAAACCGAAGCGCTGAATGGTCCGGATATCATCCCCGTTTGCCTGGGCATCACCGGTATACAAGTTGGCGATAAACCCGAAATCGGGATTAAGCTTAGAGACAATCCGGGCATGGGCCTCCCAGAGGTCGCGAGCTGGCGCAGACCCCGGGAACCCAAAAGTGGTGCGTCCATCCGGGAGAATCCCAATAGCCGCATCCTGGATGGTCGGTAAGTGGCGGTATACAAAGCCTGCGCTTACCGCTAACCGGGCATCTTCCGCCCGGTCGCTGTCCCAATCGTACATCCATGTGGCGGGGGTGGGGTCGTAAGTGACCAGGATCTCTCCCGCTACGGTTTCCCGGTTGGCTCGAACAGAGAAGGGGTCATCGAGGATATTCCTGGGCCTGCCTGGAGCCGGCACATCTGCCGGAATAGGGCCTTCGATGGGGCGCTGCCACAAGAAATTGGGGGCGATTTGGAAATTGCCCGCAACATAGGTAAAGCCGCTCAGGACATTATACTGGTTTCCGCTACCGCTGTCTTTCAGCCGCCAGCCGGTAAAGGTTTTGGTGAAATCGGCGCCTCCATTTGCTACCAGCGCCATAGCGGCTGCCTGTGCATACCAATTAACCCGTCCTTTAGCATAGGTAAATTTCATCTTTCCTCCCCAGGTATCCTTCGCCTGGATTTGGTCCTGATAAATGGTATAATCGCCAGGTTTGCCTGCAGCGATCTGGAAGGTTCTGCCTACCAATGGCTGCCCGCCCCAAATACCGCCCAGTTCTACCCCCAGTCCGCCCAGTTTGGTTTTGGCATGGAGGGTAGCGCGCCGCGTCTTTGGCAACGGGATGGCGAAGGAACTTTCGGTAGCGCCCCGTTGTTCGAGGTCTTCGTGAAAAATACCGGTCAGGTCGATACCCGCCAGGGTCCGGCTATACTTGACCAACACGGCAGGGTTGGCGCCCCACCACAATTCGGGTCCCATAGCCAGGCTTAAGCCTTTGAGTTTTCTTTTCCCATCCAGTTCAAACCCCAGCGGCGCGGAGCCGTTGTAGATGTCAATATTGGGTCCGTAGTTAGCCTCCGGATACAACCCGAAAAAGTCGCCTTTGTACCCCCAATGGTTGTGACCGGTCCGGTAAAACCCGGTCAGGTCAAAATCTTTGTGGTTCCAGCTTACATCCGCCCGGTACATTTGCAACCGGTTGACGTCGCTGATTTCTACAGGTCCGTTGGTGGTGTTTACCTCCAAGGTACGCCCGCGGTTCTCGTAGAAGATCTCGTTGATCGGATTTTTGGCTACATTGCCCAACATGTTAAACTCGACATTGGCGCGCAGGTTGGGTGCAGGGTTTCCGGCAACTCCCACGAAGAAGGATTGCATGTGATCAAATCCCAATTGGTTGGGATACGTTTCTTCATTCGGATCTGCCTCCTTTGGCGTAGCGATGAGGCTGCCCCCCGTGTAGAACGTGGTCAGTTCGGCGCTTAGGCGGCTGAAACGGATTTTAGCAGATTGTTCGCCATCTAAAGCGGTTTTGTCTCCTCTGGCCTTGACTAAGGCATCCATTAAAACGATGTTGTCAAAGTGGGTTTGAATGGTTGCAGCCGTAGTGCCCGGGGAATAAGGGTTAAGGGTATGCGCCTCTTTCAGCGCATAGTAAGCCGCGCGGGTGTACAACCGGTAAAGCCCGCGTTCATCGGTTGGTCCTTTGGCGCAGATCCCAAACCACTCTTCGTTCATGTTATTTTGTCCAGCCTCAAAGTCGTTCAGGTAGCCCCCATTCGACCAGGAGGCGTTGTTGTCGTGCACCTCCAGGTTGCTGGTTTGTCCAAATTTCCACCAGCCGTCGCTGAACTGAAAGGTAAAACCCCCAAGGGAGTTGCCTGCTTTTCCTACCCCGGCGGCATTTTCGTAGATTTCTTTCCAGTTGCCCGCCATATAATAAGCCTGGGATTGCTGGTCTTCGCTATTGGTTAACGCATTGAAGGCGTCTGCGCCGAACTCCGTGAACATCAGGGGTTTTCCGTACTCTTTTTTGACCCGATCGAACGCGTCTCCAAAAGAAACGCCCCGGTACATATTGAGGCCCAGCACATCCACGTCCGGGCACTCCCTGCTGATGATGTCCAGAAACAATAAATCGCCGTTGCATATAGCCACTGGCCGGGAATTATCGATGGTTTTCATCTGCACGACCGCTTCGTTAAAGAGCTTATACAAAGCTTCTGCCCGAATAGTGGATTTGCGGTCTTCTACGGGAATATCCTCCGTTTCGGCGCCTTCCCAGAAAAGGCCGTAGTTGTTTTCATTTCCCAGCAAATACATCAAAAGGCCAGGCGTATTCTTGTACTCCTGCGTCATTTCCATTACTTCGCGAAGCAAGAGATCGCGCACCCTTGGATCGGCATACTCCGTATTGGGGGCCCACGCGCCATCCAGCGTCAGGCCGTACCGGCCAAAGGAATGGTTGAGCACGGTGTAAATGCCATACTTTTCGTAGATGAAGGTAACCCATCGCGCCGGGATGCCTGTGTATTGGCGAATGGCGTTTACCCCCATGCTCTTAAGCAAGGACATTTCTTCATCCAAAGCCGCCCGGATAAGGTCGTCCGGCTGCTTCCACAAGCTGTAGGAATAATTGGCGCCAATGGGAAAATAGTCCCAGTTCATGCCATTAATCATGAAGTTGCTTCCATTCACCACCAATTTACTGCCCTGGGCATCCTGCGTAATGGACACCTTGCCAGATTGCGCGCTGAGCGCTGCAGATAAGAAAAGGAAAATCAAGGTTAGGAGCTGGTTTTTCATCGAATCGTTACTTATGATTAAGTATTTTAAAATACCCGGTAAAAATCGCATATTATTTGTCGATCACAATAAAGATAAGTCGTTTGTTCTGAATTGGGCCTATATATTACCTATATACAAGAAGCCGTAAAGAGGGGATACGGGGCAGACTTCTCCATTTAAATAGCTAATATTTAATCATTTTACGCATATAAAAATATCCGATCATAAAACAGGTATGTATATTGATATTATAGCTACACGGATATTGGAGCGGTTTGAACCAGTAGTCAAAGAAGGGCCGCCTGCAAGCAGGCGGCCCCCCATGTTATTCGATGATCATTGGTCTGTTCGGAAGTATCCATCACCATCAAGCCAGATCGAAGCGGTCGAGGTGCATCACCTTGTTCCAGGCGGCGGCAAAGTCGCGTACGAAGCGCTCCTGGCCGTCGGAAGCGGCGTAGACCTCGGCGATGGCACGGAGTTCGGTATTGGAACCAAAGATGAGATCGGCGCGGGCGCCGGTCCATTTCAGTTCTCCGGTCTTGCGGTCGCGACCTTCAAATACGTCTTGCCCATTGGAGACGGCGCTCCATTTCGTGCCCAGGTCGAGGAGGTTGACGAAGAAGTCGTTGGTCAGGGCTTCGGGGCTGTGCGTGAACACACCATGCTTCGACTGGTCAACGTTCGTATTTAATACCCGCATACCGCCCAACAGCACCGTCATTTCGGGGGCGGTGAGGGTAAGGAGTTGTGCTTTGTCGACGAGAAGCTCTTCCGCCGAAACCGAATACTTGGCTTTCAGGTAGTTGCGGAACCCGTCGGCTACCGGCTCGAGGACGGCGAACGATTCCACGTCGGTTTGTTCCTGAGTAGCGTCTCCGCGGCCCGGGGTGAACGGTACGCTTACCTCTACTCCAGCGTTCCTGGCAGCTTGCTCTACGCCGGTACATCCAGCCAGCACGATCAGGTCGGCCATAGAAACCCGCTTACTGCCGGTTTGGGCGCTATTGAACGCGGTTTGGATGCCTTCCAGGGTAGCCAGCACATTCGCCAGCTGAGCCGGGTTGTTGACCTCCCAATCCTTTTGCGGCGCCAGGCGGATGCGGGCGCCGTTAGCGCCGCCGCGCTTGTCCGAACCCCGGAAGGTAGAAGCGGAAGCCCAGGCGGTAGAGACCAATTGGGATACCGACAATCCCGAAGCCAGGACCTGGCTTTTAAGCGCAGCGATATCCTGCGCGTTAATCAACTCATGGGTAACCGCCGGGATCGGGTCTTGCCAGATTAAATCCTCGGCAGGGACCTCCGGTCCGAGGTAGCGGGCGCGAGGCCCCATATCGCGGTGGGTCAGCTTGAACCACGCCTTCGCAAACGCGTCAGCGAATTCATCCGGATTTTCGAAAAAGCGGCGGGAAATTTTCTCGTAAACGGGATCGAACCGCAGGGCGAGATCGGTCGTCAGCATGATCGGCGCATGGCGTTTGGAAGGGTTGTGGGCATCCGGCACGCTGTCGGCGCCCATACCATGCTTCGGTATCCATTGGTGCGCTCCGGCCGGACTCTTGGTCAGTTCCCATTCGTAACCAAACAGGTTCCAGAAGAAGTTGTTGCTCCACCGGGTTGGGGTGGTCGTCCAGGCGCCTTCCAGGCCGCTGGAGATGGTGTGCTCCCCGTGTCCGGTTCCGAAGGTATTATTCCAGCCAAGGCCTTGTTCCTCGATGGGGGCGCCGGCAGGCTCGCGGCCCACGTATTTCCCAGGATCGGCAGCGCCGTGGGTTTTGCCAAAGGTGTGTCCGCCTGCGATGAGGGCCACGGTTTCTTCGTCGTTCATCGCCATGCGGCCAAAGGTTTCACGGATATCATGGGCAGCGGCGATGGGGTCCGGGTTTCCGTTCGGGCCTTCCGGGTTCACGTAGATCAAACCCATTTGAACGGCGGCGAGGGGGTTTTCAAGGTCCCTGTCGCCGGAATAGCGCTTATCGCCCAGCCATTCCGATTCGGAGCCCCAATAGATATCTTCTTCGGACTCCCACACGTCTTCCCTGCCACCGGCGAAGCCAAAGGTCGTGAAGCCCATCGACTCCAGGGCGCAGTTGCCGGCCAGGATCATCAGGTCGGCCCAGGAAATTTTGCGCCCGTATTTTTGTTTGACGGGCCAAAGCAGCAGGCGGGCTTTGTCGAGGTTGACGTTGTCGGGCCAGCTGTTGAGCGGAGCAAAGCGTTGCGTGCCGGAGCCTGCGCCCCCTCGCCCATCGGCGATGCGGTAAGTGCCTGCACTATGCCACGCCATGCGGATGAAAAACGGCCCGTAGTGCCCGTAGTCGGCAGGCCACCAATCCTGAGAATCGGTCATGAGTTCGAAAATATCCTTCTTCACGGCAGCCAGGTCGAGGGATTTAAATTCCTCGGTATAGTTGAATCCCTCCCCCATCGGATTGGACAACGAGGAGTGCTGACGGAGGATATTTAGTTTCAGTTGGTTGGGCCACCATTCGCGGTTGGAGGTACCCCCTCCTGCTACTTTGTTCAGAATGCTGCTGGAGAACGGGCACTTGCTTTCCCCGCTTGCGTAGGCAACGCCATTGGTTTCAAGTTGGTTTTTATGTTCGCTCATGATAAATGAAGAGTTTGGTTGGCACAAAATAATAACATTTTTCTCTAAGATTCCATCTATGTTTATAATGCTTCTATCGACAAAATCTATATGTTCGAATAAAACCGCTCTGGAGGCTTTGGCGAGGTCTGGCGAGGGGTCTGGTTCGGGTTTTGTAGCACGAGAAGCTATCTCAAAACTATAGAATAGGGCGTTCTCCCCCTTTGAAGGGGGCCGGGGGGATGAAACCTATCCCCTGCATCCTGGAAGTTTCATCCCCCTAGCCCCCTTTCAAAGGGGGAAAATGCTTCGTCGGCCTTTGCCATGGGGGTTAAGGGAGGCCGCCCACACCCTGAAAAGGGTTTTGAGATACCTTCTAATCATTTTTCTTCAAAATTCCCTTTTCTACGCAATCGGTTGTAATTTGGGCAAAATCGCTGAACGCCGATTTTGATTGGCCTGGCGCCCTCGAAAACCAAACGCATACCGGCATGAAAAAAGGTCTCGTTCTCCTTCTCTTCCTCGTTGCCTCCCTCCTGGGGCATGCCCAGTTTTCCCAATCGGCCCGCGACAGCCTCGCCAAGCTCACCGCCCAGGATCACGCGCTGATGAAAGAGCAGATAGGCATTACCGCGCCCAACCGGAATGGGGCGTCGGGGGATCCGTCTTCCCCCACGGCCGCAATTAGAGACGAAGCGAAAGTGCCCCCTTATACGCTCCCGAACCCGCTGAGGTTGAAAAATGGAGCAGCCGTAAAAAATGCAGCCGATTGGTGGGCAAAACGCCGCCCGGAAATCGTGGAAGATTTTGAACGGGAAATCTATGGAAGGCTTCCGGCCAATATCCCTGCAATCATCTGGAGAACCGATCAAATCCGGGACACCACAGTGGGCAGATATCCCATCAAGGAAAAATATTTAAAAGGAGTGGTGGACCATTCCGCTTTCCCCGAACTCAGCGTAGAGATCGAGTTGATGGTGGCCACTCCGGCGGGCGCAACCGGCCCGGTTCCCGTGGTGCTGGAGTTCGGGTTTATCCGCTCGCCATTCCGGGCGCCCGCCGGCGCGCCAGCCAATCCGATGATGGCTGCTGCAGAACCCGATTGGAAAGAACAGTTGATTTCAAGAGGCTGGGGCTATGCTATCATTGTGCCGTCCAGCATCCAGGCAGACCATGGCGCCGGGCTCCGGCAGGGCATCATCGGGCTGGTCAATAGAGGCGAACCGCGCAAGCCCGAAGACTGGGGCGCTTTAAGAGCCTGGGCCTGGGGCGCCTCCAGGGCCATTGATTATTTTGAAACCGATAAAGACATCGACGCCAAGCGGATAGCGATCGAGGGGTTGTCGCGCTACGGAAAGGCGGCGATCGTAGCCATGGCCTTCGAACCGAGAATCTCGCTGGGGTTCATCGGTTCTTCCGGAGCCGGCGGCGCCAAAATCTTGCGCAGGGATTTTGGAGAGAAAGTCGAAAACCTGGCCTCTACCGGAGAATACCATTGGTTCTGCGGCAATTTCATTAAGTATGCCAGTACCCTCACCCCCGCCGATCTGCCGGTCGACGCGCATGAACTCGTCGCGCTATGCGCGCCAAGGCCTGTATTCATCAGCTCGGGGTCGCCGCAGGTGGAAGGCCAGTGGGTAGATGCCAAAGGCATGTTTCTGGGTGCGGTACATGCAGGCCCGGTGTATACCCTGCTGGGGAAAAAAGATTTGGGTACTTCCCAATTCCCGATGGTTGGCACGGCGTTATGCGACGGCGAAATAGCGTTCCGCCAGCACGCCGGCGGGCACACGACCGGCCCCAACTGGAGTACCTGGATCGCCTGGGCTTGCCGGTATTGGGGGGATTGCAAGTACGACTAGAAGCTATCTCAAAACGCTTTCCAGGGTGTGGGCGGCCTCCCCTAACCCCTCCGAAGGAGGGGAACCGTGTGGGCAAGGGTAGGGATAAGCATCGGAATTAAGGTTTCATTGCCTTCCTTTGTTGCTCCCCCTCCTTTGGAGGGGGTTGGGGGGAGGCCCAACGATGGATTGAGCAGAATTCTTGCAGTTTTGAGATACCTTCTAATAAAACCAACACAATAAATGAAAAAGCGACTACTCGGCAAGACCGGGTTTGAGATCTCGGAAATCGGTCTGGGAACCTGGCAGGTGGGAGGAAAATGGGGCAGCGCGTTCGACCATACCCTCGCCGATTCGATCTTAAACGCAGCGGTAGATAACGGCGTCAATTTTATTGATACCGCCGACGTGTACAGCGACGGGGAGAGTGAAAAAGCGGTGGGGCGCCTCGTCCGCTCCCGCAGCGAACGGATCTACGTAGCGACGAAATGCGGACGAAAGCTGTCGCCTCACACCGATTCCTCCTACGAGCCCGGGGTATTGCGCAAGTTTGTCGAGGATAGCCTGAAGAAGATGGGCCTGGAAATCCTGGACCTGATCCAGTTGCACTGTCCGCCGACAGAAACATACGGCCGGCCGGAAATTTTTGAGCTTTTTGACCGCTTAAAAGGAGAAGGAAAGATTCTGAATCTGGGCGTCAGCGTCGAAACGGTCGAAGAAGCCTTAAAAGCCATCGAATACGAGAATGTAACCACGGTGCAGATCATCTTCAATATGTTCCGGCAGCGTCCGGCAGAATCCTTCTTCGGCGAAGCGGCAAAGAAAAACGTCGGGATCATCGCCCGCGTACCCCTGGCAAGCGGGTTATTATCCGGAACGTATTCGCATGCCACCACCTTTGGGCAGCAGGATCACCGCACATTCAACCGAAACGGAGAAGCTTTCGACAAAGGCGAAACCTTTTCCGGGGTGAGCTACTCCAGGGGGCTGGAAGCCGTGGAGGAGTTAAAAAAGGTGTTTCCGGACCAGCCCAATTTATCCCCCGTTGCCCTGAAATGGATTTTAATGTTCCGGGAAGTAAGCTGCGTGATTCCCGGGGCGTCGAGGCCGGATCAGGTGGTTTCCAATTTGAAACCGGCCGGGTTGCCGGATTTAACGATGGAGCAAATGGACGCAGTGAACCGGATTTACGCAGAACGTGTCTGGCCGGAGGTTTCCAAAGAGAAATGGTAGATGCTGCTCGCTGAGTTCAGCCCTTGGGCCTGCCTCAAAAGGCCGTTCTATGCTCCCTGCGTGAAATTTTATTTTCTTTTTTACGGCCTTGGGCAAAATCCATCTTTTGAGACAGGCCCGTTCTTGGTCAAAAAACCGATACTCCAAAAAACCGTTTTTTTGCCGTAAACTCTTAACTACAAATACCTGCATATCACTTTATTGAAAAACTTAAACCGATTGCTTTCTTATGGGGCGGACAGACCCAGTCTTCTTCCTTTTTTGCGCGAACCCTTACCCCCTGAAAGCTCCCGAAAAGGGATAGCAAGACCTGAGGTATCGGGGCATACCGCGAGATTATGAAAAAAAACCTCAAAACCCCGGGAATCCCCTCCTGCATTTGGCCGCCTTCCGCGCCTTTTAATCCACCCACAGGGCAAAACGGTTGATTTATCAGGTCTTGCCCCTCATTCTCTTTTGGGGTGGAGCGCGGTTTGATTTTTTATAAAAAAAAATTATGCAATCGGTTTCAAAAAACAGATTCGTTTGCTTACCTTTGGCTAGGCTGAATAATATTCGGAAACTAACTGACAAAAAAAACAGCAATGCGAAACAACTCACAACCTTTTCCGAGACCAGGCCGCCTATGGAAGGCAGCCCAGGATCTGCTCATTTCCCCGAGCATACTTCGTTCTGTTGAGAGCAGCCGGAGCCTGTTGAAGCGCGCCGCCTTATGCGCGTTCCTGGCTATCACCGGCTTGGGATTTACATCGATGGCAGCCCAGGACCTTATGATCAAAGGCGTTGTTAAAGACGAAACCGGATTGACCATGCCCGGTGCAACGGTTGTCGTGAAAGGCACGTCAACAGGGACCGTAACGGACCTCAACGGCGCCTTTTCACTGGAAGCGCCCAGAGGAAGCACCCTGGTCATTTCATTTACCGGCTATGGAAGCCAGGAATTCGTCGTTAACGACAACACGCCGCTCAACGTCACCCTGACGCCTGAAACGGTCATGTTACAAGAATTGGTTGTAGTGGGTTATGGCGCCCAGCGAAGGGAAGCCGTTACCGGCTCGGTGGCCTCCTTGGGCGGCGAGATGTTACGCGAAGTGCCTTCGTCCAACGTTTCCCAGGCCCTGCAGGGCCGTTTGCCCGGCGTAGAGATTTCGCAGGTGAACACCAAACCCGGCGCGTCGACACAAATCCGTATCCGCGGCGCCCGCTCGCTGACGGCCAGCAACGACCCCTTAATCGTTCTGGATGGCATTCCGTTTGCCGGATCGTTTGCCGACATTAACCCAGGCGACGTGAAGAGCATTGACATCCTCAAGGATGCTTCCGCTACCGCCATTTACGGCTCCAGGGGCGCCAACGGGGTTATCCTGATCTCCACTTACAAAGGCCAAAAAGGCCAAAAAGCCCGGGTTAGCTACAATAGCTTTATCGGCGCTAAAGAAGTTTTCTCCAAGTACCCCATGATGGATGGCCCGGAATTTGTGGCGCTTCGCAAAGCCGCCGGTCTGTATTCCAATGGAGTAGATGAAAATGACGCGGTGAATTTTGACTGGCAGGACGCCCTGTACCGGACCGGAATTTACTCCAACCAGAACCTGAGCATCACGAGCGGCACCGAACGCGGCTCCTACAATTTTGGCTTCGGGTACAACAAGGAAGAAGCAGTGCTTCCAGGTCAGGAATTCGAGCGTTTTTCATTGAACGGCTCTATCGATCAGGAGGTTGGCGAATTGTTCCGCTTTGGGATTAACACCTATACCAGTTACACCCGTTCTTTGGGCAATGGTTTTGACCTTTACCAAAACTTGAGTACCACTCCGATTGCCGACCCATATAACGCAGACGGCACGCTGAAAAGAACCGTCAGGATGGCCCTCGATGAAAACTGGGTCCGCACGCAGGAAACCATGGACGGGCTAGGCGATTCCTGGATCGACTTAGGCAAAAACTTTGGCTCTACCAATAACCTGTATGGAGAAGTAAAAATTCCCGGGATCGAAGGCTTGAAATACCGCCTCAATGCCGGTTTGAACTACCGCATCTCCACCGGCGGCGGCTACACGGGAGAAGGGGTATTTAACACCAACCCAACTACCCTGTCTTCTGCTTCTATTAACAACTCGCTCTTTACCAGCTGGGTGATTGAAAACGTGCTGACCTACGATCGCATCTTTGCCGGCAAACACAATTTGAACCTGACCGCGTTATATTCTGCTCAGGAAGACCGGTTCAACAGTTCTTCCGCGAGCGCCCGCGATATTCCCTCCGACGCGTTCCAGTTTTATAACCTCGGACAAGCGCTGGGCGAAGTTACTTTAGGCCAGGGCAACTTCAACGAAAGCGGATTGATTTCTTATATGGGCCGCGCGATGTATTCCTTCAATGGCCGCTACATGCTGACGGCCACGTTGCGCTCCGATGCCTCTTCCCGCCTTGCCAAAGGAAACCAATGGCATACCTATCCTGCTGTTTCGGCTGGCTGGAACATCAGCGAAGAACCGTTTATGCAGGGAGTAAAAGTGATCGACCGGTTGAAATTGCGCGCCGGCTGGGGGCAAACGTCCAACCAGGCGATCAACCCCTACGCTACCCTTGGCGCTTTGGGAACCCGGAACTACAACTTCGGCAGCGCTTTTGTAACAGGGTATCTCGTCACTCAATTGCCGAACACCAACCTGGGTTGGGAATTCTCGAATACCGCCAACGTCGGCGTGGACTTTGACCTGTTCAACAACCGCCTTTCGGGTACGGTAGAGTATTATGTCACGAATACCAAGGACATCCTCTTGAGCGTAGGTCTGCCCAGCACCTCTGGGGTGAGCAGCTATACGGCCAACGTTGGGGAAACGAAAAACACCGGGGTGGAAGTTTCGCTGAATGGGGTCCTTGTTAAAAGCAACAGCGGCTTAACCTGGGAAGCGGGCATCAACGTCTATTCGAACAAAAACGAATTAGTCGCCCTGGCTTCCGGGGAAACCCGAAATGAAGGCCAAGCCTGGTTTGTGGGGCATCCGATCAACGTCATCTTTGACTACGAGAAAATAGGACTTTGGCAGGATGAAGATCCGTTCCTGACGGTTTACGAACCCGGCGGAAACGTCGGTATGATCAAGGTGAAATATACCGGCGGATTTAATGCCGATGGGTCCCCCGTAAGGCGGATTGGCCCCGATGACCGGCAAATCATCGACGTGAATCCTGATTTCCAGGGGGGCTTCAACACCCGGCTCACCTATAAAGGATTTGACCTGGGCGCCGTTGGCGTTTTCCAAAGCGGCGGTACCCTGGTTAGTACCCTCTATGGATCGGGCGGTTACCTCAACCTGATGAGCGGCCGGAGAAACAACGTAAAAGTGGATTACTGGACGGCAGAGAACCCCGATGCCAAGTACCCCAAACCAGGAGGTCTGGCAAGTGGCGATAATCCCAAGTACGGCTCTACGCTGGGTTATTTCGACGCCACCTTCCTCAAAGTGCGGTCGATTACCCTTGGATACGATCTCAAACACGCCTTGCTGAAGTCTTCCAGCCTCGTTAACCGGATGCGGGTTTATGCCGTCGTCGAAAACCCGTTCGTCCTGTTCTCGCCCTACTACAAAGAATCCAAAATGGATCCGGAAACCAACTCGTATGGCAACCAAAACCAAGCCGTAGCTGGTTACCAAAGCCGTATTTTGGTTATCGGTACCAACACGCCAACCACCCGCAATTTCCTGATTGGTCTTAATGTCACCTTCTAATTAATAAAATGATTAACCATGAAACGATTTCATATAAAAGCTTTTTTGGGGACCCTCGTCCTCACGGTGCTCATGGCCGCTTGCTCCGAAGATATTTTGGTAGAGCAGCCGCGCAGCATTTTTGAGCCTGGTTTTTTCAAGACTGAAAAAGGGGTTCAAGGTGGTATCACTTCCCTGTACGCGCATTTGCGCTATATCTATGGGCAGGCCTACTACTATAATTCCACCCAAACGGGTACAGATGAAGCCACCTGGGCTCAGAGCGCCGATGGAAACTTTAAGGACGCCGACCTTTCCGGCGTAGGAACCCTCAGCTCTACCAGCAGCCGCAGCGACGTATTATGGGGCACGGCTTTTTCGAACATCAACACCGCCAGCGGTATTATTGAAAATGCCGAGAATGTAGGTATTTCTGCCGCCCTCATCGCCGAAGCCCGGTTCTTCCGCGCGTTCGACTACTTCCTGCTCGTTCAGACGTTCGGCGGGGTACCCCTCGATCTGGGCTCTGGCGAACTGAAGTTCAACACCAGCCCGGTGAGAACCTCCGTTCGAAACACCGTACCCGAAGTTTACACCAAGGCCATTTTCCCCGACCTGCTCAAAGCGGCTACGGACCTTCCGGAAGTTGGACGCGTCACCGGCGGTGTAACCAAAACCCTCGCCCGCCTCTATTTGGCAAAGGCCTACCTGACCTACGCCTGGTGGCTGGAGAATCCAAAGAACATTCCTACCTTCCCGGAAGCAGCCCGGACCGATCCCGATGGCAAAAACGCCCAATATTATTACCAGCAAGCATACGACGTGGCGACTACCGCCATTGACAATCCTGGCCCGTTCAAACTCCAACCCACCTTCTACGACCTGAATCTGGGCTCGAACGACCGCAACAGCGAAATCTTGCTCTATGCCGACCACACCGAAGCCAGCGAGAAATACAACGGAGGAAGCCTTACGTTTGGCGGCGGCGGCGCTCCTGATAACTTCGCCGTTTGGATGATGACCTGGAACTATACCGAACTCAGAAGCTATTCCAAATCAGACGGAACCGGCGCCATTAGCTCCGTTCAGCGCGAAGCTGAACAGCACCTGGGCCGCCCCTGGACGCGGATGTGCCCCACGATCAACGTCATTGAGAAAACCTTTGCCGACAAGACGAACGATTCCCGCTACGACGGTACCTTCACCACTGTATATCGCGGCAACTGGCCCAAAGGCGGCGTTACGAATGCCGTTTTATACAATGCCAACAACCTGGAGGTCCGCCCTGGAGATGCCATCCTCACCTTCCTGGATTCCGAGCCGGCAACTCCTGTTACGTACACCAGTGGAGCAGGCAAAAGTAATATTGGAGCAGGCACGTTACCGGGCAGAGCCGATTATGTGATCTCCCCCCGCGGCATCAGCCGGATTGTATATCCCGGGCTCTGGAAAATGGGCACCTACCGCACCGATAACGGTACCGGATTGGGGCAACCCAACGCCGGGCTTACCCGTCCATACAATATTGCGAAATTCTCCGAGCTGTACCTGATCGCCGCCGAAGCAGCTGTCAAAGGCGCAACCACCAAAGCGGGCAAATCTGCCCGGGAACTGGTGAACGTGCTCCGCGCCCGCGCTGGTAAATGGCGTTGGGACAACAACGGCAACAAAGCCAAAGCCGAAGACCGCAGCGCAGAGATGATGGCCGCCACGCCAACAACCATCGACATCGACTTCATCCTGGCAGAACGCTCGCGTGAATTCTATGCCGAAGGCTACCGCTGGTTTGACCTCGCCCGCACACAGAAATGGGCCGAACTGGCTGGTTCGTTTGAAATCTGCGGACCCACCAAAGGCGACCATACGCCCGTAAAATACACGCGCGACATTCAGCCCTTCCACTATCTGCGCCCAATTCCTCAAGGCCAGCTAGATGGGATGGAATTGACCGCTGACGAAAAGAAAGCGTATCAGAATCCGGGGTATAACTAATACCATGACCGGAACTGTTATCAAAACCTTTGGGGCTGTCTCAAAAGACCAATCTTTGCCACCGGCATGAAATTTTATTTTCTTTTTTCAATTCTAATTAAAAATTGCTCTGCAATTTTTAATTAGAATTGAAAAAAGAAAATATTTTTTGGTCGCCAGGGGCGAAGACGGTCTTTTGAGACAGTCTCAAAGGTTTTTTTGTTGCGCAGAGTTGTGCGTAATTTTAATCCCAATAGCTTCCTAATACGCATTCCCGATGAAAACAAAAAATCTCCCTTTGTTCAGATGTAGTTCCCTCGCTGGGATTCTCCTGCTATTTTTTACGATTTCCTATAGTCAATCCAAACCTGTTCAGGTAAGTAATAATAGCCGTTTCGAGCGCGTCCAAATTATTGCTACCGAAGCGGCTTTCCCCGAAGCTTCTTTTTTAACAACCAATAAAGAAAAAGGCCAATTTGCGTTAGTTGAAAATGGTATTCCTGGCAGTATCCTGGTGAGTGCCTCTGATTTTCCAGGGGTGCTAAAAATTGCCGGGTTATTTCAAAAGGACTTGAGCCGGGTGTCCGGGAAGGAAGCCCAGTTGGTCCTTGGCAACGAGCACCCATCTAAAAGCCTGGTTATTGTAGGCACCCTTGGGAAAAGCAGCCTGATCAATCAATTAGCAAAAAAAGGCAAGATTGCCGTTTCCGGGCTGAAGGGCAAACGGGAACAATTCTTCATTATCCCGGTCAAAAAGCCGATGAAGGGCGTCGAAAACGCCCTGGTCATCGTTGGAAGCGACAAACGGGGGACCATCTTTGGCATGTTTGAGCTTTCCGAAAAAATGGGCGTTTCTCCCTGGTACTGGTGGGCGGACGCGCCCATAAAATCCCGCAAGAACATTTATGTGAAATCGGGTATGCATACTGCCGGCGAACCCAAGGTCAAATACCGGGGAATCTTTATCAACGACGAAGACCCCGCGTTAGCCGGCTGGGCAAGGGAAAAATTCGGCGGACTGAACCATCTCTTCTACGAAAAAGTGTTCGAGTTGATCCTTCGGATGAAAGGGAACTACCTGTGGCCTGCCATGTGGGGCAAATCCCTTTGGGACGACGACCCCCTAAGCGCGCCTATGGCCGACGAAATGGGGGTGGTCCTCGCTACCTCCCACCACGAACCCCTCATGCGCGCACACGTGGAATGGGAACGCTATGGAAAAGGCGCCTGGAACTACGAAACCAACGCCGAAACGCTTCGCCAATTTTGGAAGCAAGGTATGGAACGGACCAAAGGCCAGGAAAAGGTCGTTACCCTGGCGATGAGAGGAGACGGCGACGAGGCGATGAGCGCGGAGACCAATATCGGCCTGCTGGAGCAGATCGTTCAGGACCAGCGAAAAATTATTGAGGAGGTAACCGGGAAACCGGCTGAAGAAACGCCGCAGGTATGGGCCCTCTACAAGGAGGTTCAGGACTACTACGACAAGGGGATGCGCGTGCCCGACGACGTCACCTTGCTGCTCTGCGACGACAACTGGGGGCGGGTGCGGATTCTACCCGCAGCGGACGCCAAGCCCCGCAAAGGCGGCTACGGATTGTACTACCATTTTGATTTCGTTGGCGGCCCCAGAAGTTATAAATGGCTCAACACCGTCCAAATCGAGAAAACCTGGGAGCAACTGCGCCTTACGTATGCATATGGGGTTCGGGAAATCTGGTTGGTGAATGTAGGCGACCTCAAACCCATGGATCTCCCTATCCATTTCTTTTTGGATTACGCCTGGAATCCGGATAACATGACCGCCAACGACCTTCCAGGGTATTACACCAAGTGGGCGGACGCTCAGTTTGGCGGGTATTTTGCCGAAGAAATCGGCCAAATCCTGGCAGCCTATACCAAATACAATGCCCGGAGAAAACCGGAATTATTGGAACCTACCACCTACAGCCTGACCAATTTTAATGAGGCTGAAAACGTGGTGCGGGACTATAACGCCCTATTGGAAAAAGCCAAAGCGATCGGGGAGAAATTGCCGCAAGAAGCGCAGGATGCGTATTTCCAGCTCGTTTTATACCCGGTTGCCGCTTGCGCCAACCTGAATGACATGTACGTTGCTGCTGCCAAAAACAGGCTTTACCGTATGCAGGACAGGGCCTCCACGAATTACTACGCAGACAAGGTTAAAGACCTGTTCTTTAACGATGAGGTCCTCACCCAAAAACACAATGGATTTGCAGACGGCAAATGGAACCACATCATGGAACAAACCCATATGGGGCACATCAGTTGGAACGATCCCGCGGTCAACAAAATGCCCGAAGTGTCGTATATCCAGCCTAAAGCTGCTCCAGGAATGGGGTTCACCCTGGAAAGTCCGGTTGTGATGCGCCGGGGACGGTTCAGCCTTCCGAGCCGTAGCTTTACCCCCTTCGACCCGGTAAATAACCAAACCTGGTTTATTGAAATTTACAATACCGGGAGGGAACCACTGAACTATTCGATAGCAGCTAAAAACGACTGGATTAAGCTGTCGGCTAAATCCGGCGCCGTCCAGTACGAAGAAAAGGTCTACGTAAGTATCGATTGGGCCAAGGCGCCCAAGGGGCAACTGGAAGGGGAAATCGTGCTTTCCGGCGGTTCAGGCCGCGATATTTCCATAAAGGTTCCTTTGCGCGCTAATATGCCTGAAAAACCTTCCGGATTTATCGAAAACAATGGCATCGTAAGCATCGACGCAGCGAGCTTCCAGCAAAAGAAAGAGGCGAATCCTATTGCCTGGGAAATCATTCCAAACTTAGGCCGCACGGGGTCTGCGGTTACTGCCAGGCCAGTAACGGCTCCGAGGCAAACGCCAGGACCCGGCAGCCCTTATCTGGAATACCAGGTTTGCCTGCTCGACACGGGCAAGTATTCCCTGGAAGCCTGGTTTTCCCCTACCCTCAATTATCAAAAAGACGACGGGTTGGATTACGCCTTCTCCATAGATGGGGGCGAGCCCCAACGAATGAACCTGCACAAAGACGCAAAAGCAGCCGATTGGACCTACCCGAAATGGTGGAATGATTCGGCAACCGACAATATCATGAAGCAGACCATTGTGCAAAAGGAGCTTTCTGCCGGCATCCACACCATCCGATACCACCTGGTAGATCCAGGCCTGGTACTGGAAAAAATCGTTTTGAAAAAAGAAGAAGCCAATACAGACTCCTATTTGGGACCGCCCCAATCGGTAAAAAAGTAAGGTCCAACGGAGAACCAATGGCGGGTTTGTGTCTGTGTTTTGTTTTTTCCTTTAATTCCTGATTTTCCTGAATGAAATTATTTAAAATTACGGACGGAACCCTTAAAAACATAGTAGCCTAATGGAAATCACAGGTAAGCAATTGATTGGCAATACCCTGTCGCAAGCCGGAAACCAATCGTTTACGGGATTTAATCCGGCCACTGGCGCGCCGCTCCTCCCTGTTTTTTATGAAGCGGACGCCTCAGAAATTGATCAGGCGGCGGCTTTGGCAGAGCAAGCGTTCCAAACGTACCGCAAAACCGGAGGAGCGGATAAGGCCTTTTTTTTGGATGCTATTGCAGAAGAAATATTGGCATTAGACGCCGAATTGATTGCAACCGCGTGCCTTGAGACGGCGTTGCCCGAAGCCCGGATTACCGGGGAACGGGGCAGAACCGTCGGACAGTTGCGTCTTTTTTCTGCCTTGCTTCGGGATGGATCGTGGAAGAACGAAATCATCGATCCAGCGCAGCCCGAGCGCCAGCCGCTTCCCAAGCCGGCCCTGCGGCAAGTGCAAATCCCCATTGGTCCGGTTGCTGTATTTGGGGCAAGTAACTTTCCACTGGCCTTCTCGGTTGCAGGAGGAGATACCGTATCCGCGCTCGCCGCCGGCTGCCCGGTCGTATTCAAGGCACATCCGGCGCATCCAGCTACCTGTGAGTTGGTAGGCCGGGCCATTTTGAAAGCGGCCGCCCGCACGGGAATGCCCGATGGCGTATTTTCTATGGTACACGGCATTTCTCACGAGGTAGGCATGCAGTTGGTGCAGCATCCGCTGATTAAAGCGGTAGGATTTACCGGTTCCTACCGGGGTGGAAAAGCCTTGTACGATCTTGCCGTGCGCAGGCCGGAGCCCATTCCGGTATACGCCGAGATGGGCAGTACCAATCCAGTCTTCTTCCTTCCGGGGGCTTTGCAGAAAAACGCCGGTGCCTTAGCTCAGGCTTTCGCTAATTCGGTGACCCTTGGAACGGGGCAGTTTTGTACTAATCCGGGGTTGTTTGTCGCCCTCAAATCCGACGAGCCCTTCCTGAAGGCGGTTGCCGAGCATCTGAGTAAACTATCCGTTGGGGCCATGCTGACTTCAGGAATCCGTCAGGCGTTTCTGGACGGAATTCAGGATTTGCAAATTCAAGAAGGCATTACCCTGATTACGCCGAATTCAACTAATGACGTTGCGCCCACCTTGTTAAGCACCACGGTTTCTTATGCTATCGCAGCGCCTAAGGTCACCGAGGAGGTTTTTGGCCCTTCCACCCTTGGTATTATCGCGGAGGATAAAGCGTCGGTACTAGCGTTTGCCCGAAGCCTGCAAGGGCACCTGACGGCTACCATCCACGCAACAGAGGAGGACATAAAAGAATACAACGAATTAATTGATATTTTGACCCAGAAAGTGGGAAGGTTAATTTTTAACGGGTTCCCAACCGGCGTGGAAGTCAGTCCGGCGATGGTGCATGGCGGGCCATTTCCCGCTACGACCAATTCCGGCAGCACTTCAGTAGGTACCACGGCGATTTAC
Source organism: Haliscomenobacter sp. (assembly GCA_016707205.1). GTDB lineage: Bacteria > Bacteroidota > Bacteroidia > Chitinophagales > Saprospiraceae > JADJPL01. Next base: position 242,551 of record JADJHZ010000006.1, read on the forward strand.
CGGTTTACCCGTCCTATTTGTTTTCAGGATTTACCGGATAGCTTGCTTTCAGAGGTATTTTAGTTTTCCGGAAAAAGAAAAGGGGGCTTATCACAACAAGTAACCCCTCCTCTTTAAAAAGTACAAATTCTTTTTTCTTTTTTTCGCAATCGATTGTATCGTGCGCTGCTGCTGCCCAATTTCTACTCCGTACCCGTTTATCGTCTACTGCTTAAACCATACCCTCTTAACGCGGACCGATTTATGGAATCGATTGAAAATAAATCGCCTTCATTGCGCCTGAAGGGCAGCCAAAGAGGGCGATCGGTCATAACTTTCTCATTTAATCCGTATTAAAATGAAAGCTTATTTCCTCTTCCTGATCCTCCTCGCCGCGGTTCAGGGCTTCTCTCAAACCTACCCGTTCAACGATCCGGCTTTAAGCCCGGAAGCACGGGCGAAAGATCTCCTGTCGCGCTTAACCATTGAGGAGAAAGCCTCCTTGATGTTTGACCAATCGCCGGCCATCCCTCGTTTGGGAATTAAAAAATTCAATTGGTGGAGCGAAGCCCTCCACGGCCTGGCCAATAACGATAGCGTCACCGTCTTTCCCGAGCCCATTGGCATGGCTGCTTCCTTTAACGATTCGCTGGTGTACCAAATCTTTTCGGCCACCTCCGATGAAACCCGCGCCAAGTACCACGATGCCATTCGAAGCGGGAAAGAAAACCGCCGCTTTCTGAGCCTCTCGGTCTGGACGCCCAACGTCAACATTTTCCGCGATCCCCGCTGGGGCCGGGGCCAGGAAACCTACGGAGAAGATCCTTACCTGACCTCCCGCATGGGCGTTTCCGTCGTAAAGGGGCTGCAAGGGCCAAGCGATTCCAAGTACCGAAAACTGCTGGCCTGCGCCAAACACTTTGCGGTCCATTCCGGCCCGGAGTGGAGCCGGCACTCCCTGAACCTCAACCAGGTGGATCCACGCGACCTTTGGGAAACGTACCTTCCTGCGTTCAAAGCCCTGGTGCAGGAAGCCGATGTGCGCCAGGTCATGTGCGCCTATCAGCGCATCGATGATGACCCCTGCTGCGCAAATTCCCGGCTCCTGCAAGACATCCTGCGGGAGGATTGGGGGTTTAAATACGTCGTCGTTTCGGATTGCGGGGCGGTCGGCGATTTTTATACCAGCCACAAGGTTTCCTCCGATGCGATGCACGCCGCCGCCAAAGCCGTGCTAGCCGGCACCGATGTGGAATGCATGTGGGAAGGATATACGTACAAAAACCTGCCCGAAGCGGTAAAGAAAGGGCTGATCAAAGAAGAGGTGATCGACAGCCGGTTAGTACGGGTCCTCGCTGCCCGGTTTGAACTGGGCGAAATGGATAACGAAGCGGACGTGCCGTGGACAAAAATTCCCAAATCCATCGTCAATAACGCACACCACCGAAAGCTGGCCCTGGATATGGCCCTCCAGTCCATGACCCTGCTACAGAACAAGGGCAATGTCCTCCCCTTACCCAAAACGACCAAAAAAATCGCCGTGATCGGTCCCAATGCCGATAACGAACCCATGCTGTGGGGAAATTACAACGGAACACCCATTCGAACGATTACCATCCTCGATGGAATCAAATCCAAACTCCCTGAAAAGGCAATCTGGTACGACAAGGCCTGCGATTTGGTCGAAAACAAAGTGACGGATAGCTATTTCGGGCAATGCGCATTCGAAGGAAAAAAGGGATTCAAGGCCACCTACTGGAACAACCGCGATAGAAAAGGCGAAATCGTAGCGATCGACCAGCTTGAAAATCCAATCAAGCTAACCACGGCAGGGCAGCACGAGTTTGCTTCCGGAGTTCAGCTGGAAAACTTTTCTGCTTTATACGAGACCGAATTTGTGGCCAGGCAGACCGAAGAAATTGTTTTCAAATGCGGCGCTACCGGAGCTTTTCAGCTTTTCGTCAACGGGAAGCTGGTTCAGCGATATAACAACTGGCGAACCTTGCCCTCCCGGGTTCCTTTCCAGGTGGAGAAGGGGGTTAAATACAAAATAGAAATCCGGTACGCCCAACTCAACAACTGGCAAGCCAATATCGAGTTCGATTTTGGTAAAGAACTGGACATCGATTTCAGCGGCCTCATCCAGCAACTCCAGGGAATCGACGTGGTGGTCTTTGCAGGCGGCCTTTCCACCTTGCTCGAAGGGGAGGAAATGCCTGTATCGTTTCCCGGCTTTAAAGGAGGCGACCGCACCGATATTCAGCTCCCGGAGGTACAGCGCAACTGCCTGAAAGCCCTTAAAGCTGCCGGTAAGAAGGTCATTTTCGTCAATTGCTCCGGGTCCGCTATCGGATTGGCGCCGGAAACGGCCAGTTGCGACGCCATCCTTCAGGCCTGGTACGGCGGCGAGTCGGGCGGACAAGCGGTTGCCGATGTATTGTTTGGAGACTACAACCCCTCGGGCAAACTCCCCGTCACTTTTTATAGAGACACCACCCAGTTAGCTGATTTTGAGGAGTATTCCATGAAAGGCAGAACGTATCGGTACCTGACTTCCGATCCCGTATTCCCCTTTGGATTCGGCCTAAGTTATACCTCCTTTACCATTGGAGGAGCCCAACTCAGCAAACCGGCTGTTAAAAACGGCGAAGCAACAGAACTGAAAGTCCCTGTTTCCAATACCGGCGCCCGAAACGGAACGGAAATCGTGCAGGCGTACGTCCGCAAAGTGAACGACGCCAGCGGCCCTCTCAACACCTTGCGCGGGTTTCAACGGATCGAAATTCCCGCTGGAAAAACAGTCAACGCCACCATTCACCTGCCCTACTCCTCCTTTGAGTTTTACGACGAAGCCAGCATGCGCATGGCGGTAACGCCGGGGGAATATGAAATATGGTATGGCGCCAGCTCCGCTGCAAAGGATTTAAAAGTGGCTAAGCTTAGTATTCAACAATGAATAGCGTAATGAAACAAGTTTTAATTTTAGCGATTATTTTGGTTCTATTTCTTTCGCCCCTGAAGGCTCAAACGTGGCAAAAAACGGGATCGGGAATAAAAGCAACCATTAGCCAAATCGACCTGGAAATTCAGTTCTTCAGCCCCTCCATTGCCCGGATAATCAAAGCCCCCGAGGGCCGCCCTTTTTCAAAAGAAAGCCTTTCGGTTATAAAAACACAGCAACAAACGGCTTTCAGCGCAAAGCAACAGTCCGGAGCGCTTCATTTGAAAACCGAAAACCTGACGGTCAGCCTGGATCTTCAATCGGGGCAAGTATCGTTTTATTCCGGCGCCGGCGCCCTGCTCTTGCGCGAAAAAGCCGGGAGCGCCACCTTTACCCCTTTTAACGATTCAGGCAACCCAACCTATCAGGTGCGGCAAGCATTCACTCTGGACAACGACGAAGCCATTTATGGCCTGGGCCAGCAACAGACCGGTAAAATGGTTCAACGCAACCTGACGTTGAATATGATCCAGGGTAACACCGATGATTATATTCCTTTTTTCCAATCGGTAAAAGGCTACGGGATTTTCTGGGACAACTACTCCCCTACCCTGTTTTCAGATACCCTAAGCAGTACCACCTTTCAATCCGAAGTCGGAGACGGGATCGATTATTATTTTCTTTACGGGGCCAATGCCGATGGCGTCATTCGGGGAATGCGCGACCTGACAGGCCAGGCCCCGATGTTTCCGCTTTGGACCTATGGCTACTGGCAAAGTAAAGAGCGGTACAAAAGCCAGACAGAGGTGGTGGATGTCGTAAAAAAATACCGGGAGTTGGGCGTTCCCATCGACGGGATTATCCAGGACTGGCAGTACTGGGGAAACAATTACCTGTGGAATGCCATGGAATTTTTGACGCCCGAATTCAACAACCCGCAGCGAATGGTCGACGAGGTGCATCAACTAAACGCCCACATGGCCATTTCCATCTGGAACTCCTTTGGGCCCCATACCAAACCCTACCGGGATTTGGAAAAAATTGGGGCGCTGATGGACTTCACCACCTGGCCCATGTCGGGGTCGGACCGATGGCCACCCAACTTCGACTATCCCTCCGGAGTCAGGGTTTACGACCCTTACCATCCCAAAGCCCGCGATATTTACTGGAAACACCTGAACGCCGGGATCTTTTCCCTTGGCATGGACGGCTGGTGGCTGGATTCTTCTGAGCCCGACCACCACCAGTTCAAACCTTCCGATTTGGACAATAAAACCTACCTGGGCTCCTTCCGGAAAGTGCGCAACGCCTTCCCCTTAATGACCGTCGGGGGACTCTACGATCACCAGCGCGCTGCCTCCACCGACAAACGGGTGTTCATCCTTACCCGGTCCGGATTTGCCGGGCAGCAACGGTACGGGGCAAACACCTGGTCGGGCGATGTAGTCGCGTCCTGGGAGGCCCTGCGCAACCAGATTTCTGCCGGGCTCAATTGGTCGCTTTGCGGTATCCCTTATTGGAACAGCGATATCGGAGGTTTTTTCCTTTGGAACTACCCCAAAAAGCTGGAAGACCCCGAATACCGGGAACTGTACGTCCGCTGGCTGGAATTCGGCGCCTTTTGCCCTATGATGCGCTCCCACGGAACCGACGCCCCCCGCGAAATCTATCAGTTTGGCAAAAAAGGAGACAAGGCCTATGATGCGATTGAAAAATTCATCCGCCTCCGGTACCGGTTATTGCCCTATATCTACTCCACCTCCTGGCAGGTCACGGCTCACCAGTCGAGCATGATGCGGGCTTTGGTAATGGACTTCCCCAAAGATGCCCGTGTTTGGGACATCAACGACCAGTATCTGTTTGGCCAATCCCTGCTCATCGCGCCCGTCACCCAGCCTATGTATATAAAACAGGTCGTTCAGAATCGGGACACCTCCTATGTCGAAGATTTCCAGACTGTTAAAACCAAAGAAACCTACCTGCCCAGCGGGGCGGACTGGTACGATTTCTGGACAGGTGAGAAACAGGAGGGCGGGAAGCAGGTGTCGAAAGAAGCTCCTTTGGATATCCTTCCCATTTACGTTAAAGCCGGCTCTATTCTTCCTATTGGACCCGAGGTGCAATTCGCCGAAGAGAAAAAATGGGACCATTTGGAAATACGCGTCTACCCTGGAGCAGATGGCCAGTTTGTCCTCTACGAAGACGAAAACGACCATTACCATTACGAGAAAGGGGCCTTTTCTACCATTGCTTTTGATTGGAATAACAACAAAAAGACCTTGACGATTCAAGACAGAGGTGGCTCGTTCCCGGGCATGCTCCAAAACCGCACCTTCCATATCGTGTTGGTTGGCGCGCGCCACGGGGTGGGCGAACACCAGTCAGCCAGGCCCGACAGGATAATACCCTACACCGGTAAAAAAACTGAACTGCAATTTTAAACCCGAAAAGTAGATTTATGATGTCAACGTCAACTCCATCGCAGCGCCATCAAAGGAAAACCCTTTTGGTCTTCCTGCTGGGATACATCCCTTTTCTGGTTGCAGGCCAGGTCTATCAAAAGCATACCACTTTGTCCGATAGGCTTTCCATCGAACTCAGCGAGGGGGTTTTAAGCATTCTCCCCCTTACCAGCCAGGCGATACGGGTGAAATGGGAAAAAGGCGCCATCCAGGAACCGCAAGAATTCGTCTTAATCCATCACCCCGCCATTCCGCGCTTCAAGGTAGAAGAAACAGAAGCCACCCTAAAACTGATGACCTCCGACGTAACGGTCCTTTTCGACAAGCAAAAAGGCGCCATCCAGTTCGCAGATAAACAGGGAAGCGTTTTTCTAAAAGAAAAAGAAGCCAGCCGGAAGTTACTTGCAAGTACCGTTTTGAACGAGCCTTGTTTTATAGCGGAGCAACAATTTGAATCCCCGGCTGATGAATATTTATTTGGGTTGGGGCAGTTTCAGGATGGTTTTTTCAACCTGCGCCATGCAACTCGGAAACTAATCCAGGTCAACTCCCAGATTGCTATTCCCTTTCTATACTCCAGCAAGGGATATGGGATTCTCTGGCATCAATACGGATTAACCTGGTTCAATCCCGCCGATAACGAGGTTGCCCTCGCCAAAAGGGATACCACCGCAGGGGAAAAGCGGGAGGAAGAAGTAACCACCACCGCCGGCACGCAGCGGGTTTCCCAGCAACAGTCGGTGTATTATGGGAAGTTCAAAGTGGACGAAGCTGGCGAATATTCCCTCTTCCTCGACCTGGGGAATATGGAAAGCCGGCATCTGGTCATCGTTGACGGAACCCCGGTCATTGATCAAACCAACCTGTGGCTTCCTCCCGCCGTTGGCAAACTGCTTTATCTGGACGCCGGCGAACATGCCGTTCAAGTGGTCTGCAAATCCTCCAATACCCCCAAATTAACCTGGAAACGCACGGCTAACGAAACTACCTTTCGATCACCAAATGCCAAATCGCTGGATTATGTGGTGTTTCATGGAGAACATGCAGACGAAGTGGTTGCGAACTACCGGAACATCACCGGCAATGTCCCCATGCTTCCTTTGTGGGCTTATGGCTTTTGGCAATGCCGGGAGCGGTATACTTCCGGTAGTCATTTAGTAGAAACCGTAAAGGAATTTAGAAAGCGGGATCTTCCTTTGGACGTCATTGTGCAGGATTGGCAATATTGGGGCAAATACGGGTGGGGGGTTCCCAAGTTTGACGAAGCCAACTATCCCAATCCGGAGCAGTTTATCCAACAATTGCACGATTTAAATGCGCATTTTTCCATTTCGGTTTGGGAAAACCTCGATAAAAAATCGGAAATCGCCCAGGAGTACGTTTCCAAAAACCTTTACATCCCCAATAGCCCTTGGGTCGATATGTTTAATCCCGAAGCGCAAAAAACCCATTGGCGGGTTTTGAACCAAAACCTGTTCGCCTTTGGGGTGGATTCCTGGTGGATGGACGCCACCGAGCCCGAAAACGATGCATTAACCGGCAAACAAACCTTCTTCGGCTTGGGCGACTTTTACCGGCTCACGTATCCTCTGTTTGTGAGTAAGGCCGTTTATGATGGGCAGCGACTCACCGACCCCCAAAAAAGAGTAACTATCCTGACCCGGTCGGCTTTTGCAGGGCAGCAACGCTATGGGACGATTAATTGGTCGGGCGATGTAGGGTGGAATTGGGATGCCTTCAGAAGGCAGATCGTGGCAGGGCTTAATTTCAATCTAACAGGAATTCCTTACTGGACCACCGATATTGGCGGGTTTTTCCGCCCGGGCCGCGGGCAGTATACCGATGAAACCTACCGCGAAATACTTACCCGTTGGTTTCAATGGGGCGCTTTCAGTCCCATTTTTCGCATGCACGGCTATCAGTCCGAAACCGAGGTATGGAAGTATGGGGAAACGGTGGAGGCGAATGCCCGCAAGATGCTCCAGCTCAGGTATCGGCTATTGCCTTATATCTATTCGGAAAGCTGGCAGGTTTCCAGCAACGGCTCTACGATGATGCGCCCGTTGGTGATGGACTTTCCCTCCGATACCACAGCCGTCCAGCAAGCTTACCAATACCTGTTTGGTAAATCCTTATTGGTAGCGCCCGTTACGGAGGCAAAGGTTGCTGAATGGAACGTGTACCTGCCCAAACAAACCGTATGGTTCGACTTCTGGACGGGCAAACGCTTCCCCGGCGGCCAAACGATAGCAACCACTGCCCCATTGGATAAAATTCCCGTGTTTGTCAAACAAGGCGCCATCCTTCCAATGGGAACATTCCTCCAACACTCCGGGCAAATGACCATGGACACCCTTGAAATCAGAATTTATAGCGGCGCCAATGGCCGGTTCGATTTATACTGCGACGAAGGGGATAATTACCAGTACGAGAAGGGCCTCTATAAAGTGATCCCATTGGTATGGGACGAACAAAAACAAACGCTCACCATCGAAAAACAACAGGGCTCGTACCCGGGGGCATTGGCCCGGCATGTTTTTCATCTCGTATGGGTCGATGAAACGAAAGGCTATGGAATCGGTACGACCCCAAATCCAAAAACCATCTTGTATACCGGAAAACGAATTAAAATCAAAACAAAGTAGGATTAAACCTGACTTGTTGCGGATTGGATCGTTACCGACGCGAAAGGATTTGGATAAATCTCCACCCAATTCGCGGCAGGTACGCTCAGCCCCGACAAACTTATCGGCCTGTCCGGCCGCTTTGAAAGGGTTGGAAAAAGTTATAGCTTTGCATGCTGTCAACAAAATAGAAATGAGCCGAAAGCGGGTAACGATTTATGATATAGCGAAAGAAATGGGGAAATCTCCGTCCTATATCTCCAGAGCCTTGAACGACCACCCATCCGTCAGCCTAAAAGTAAAGGAGAGTGTTAAGAAAAAAGCCCTCGAGCTCAACTACAAGCACAATTCCCAAGCGGCAAACCTGCGCCAAGGTTCTTCCAAAACCATAGGGGTCATTGTTCCCCATATTAACCAAAGCTTTTTCTCGGATGCCATCGCCGGGATTGAAGAAGTTTGCTTTGAAAACAACCATACCCTGATCATTTGTCAGTCGCATGAATCCTATGTGCATGAATGCAAGGCCATAGATACCCTTATCCGTCAAAATGTAGCGTGCATCTTGATTTCCGTCTCTGCCGAAACGCAAACCGTTAGCCATCTTGAAAACCTGAAAAGCCACCATATTGAACTCGTTCAGTTTGACCGATGCCTGGAACAGCTGGACAGCCACAAAGTATTGAACGACAATGAGGAGGTCTCTTATCAAGTGACCAAAATCCTGATCGGACAAGGCTACTCGAAGATTGCTTTCCTGGGAGGGCCCAGCCATATCCTCAACTTTAAACGCCGGAAAGAAGGATTCCTCAAAGCGATTGAAGAAAATGAATTGGTTATTCCGTACAATTTCATCGTCGACGACGCGCTATCCGAAGACAAAGCCAGCGTCATCGCCAGAAAACTGCTGTCGTTCAAGGAGCCACCCGACGCTTTTCTGACCGTTTCCGACCATCAATCGCTGGGGGTGCTGCAGGTTGCCACTTCTATGGGGGTTCAGGTGCCGGGGCAATTGGGGATTTTCGGTTTCGCCAACGAGGCCTTCGCTTCCGTCATCACCCCTTCCCTTTCTTCCGTCGACCAGAAAAGCAAGGAAATTGGCAAACGTGCCGCGAGCCTGTATTTCGAATATTTGTCTGGCGGCGCCAACCGAAAGGTTTCTTTCAGCGAAGAAATCATTAAAAGCGACCTGCTCCTGCGGGAAAGTTCGAGCAAGCCAAAATAGCCCCTCCTGGTTTCACCGATTTCATAAGCACGAACAAGCGTTTAATCGCATTTTACCTGCGCCTCCCATTGTCGCATTCAAAATTTTGAAATCGATTTCAAAATTTTTACCTTTGGTTCAATGCGGCAAACCTGGCCATAGAGCTCATGGCCGCTTTGCCAACAGGTCCAGCAGGGTGGCCAAAACCTGAACCTTTAGAAGCGATCTCAAAACGCTCCAGGGTGTGGGCGGCCTCCCCTAACCCCTCCGAAGGAGGGGAACCGTGTGGGCAAGGGTAGGGATAGGCATCGGAATTAAGGTTTGATTGCCTTCCTTTGTTGCTCCCCCTCCTTTGGAGGGGGTTGGGGGGAGGCCCAACGATGACTGGGCAAAATTCTTGCAGTTTTGAGATACCTTCTATTAACTAACCATCAATACGTATCCAAATATGAATAAGCGCTGGGTATAATGAAAGCCCCCTTTTGAGTACGGCTTAACTCAAGGTGAACTGCAACAAAATTATTCACCATTTAGTACCTCCCCTCATGATGGATACATTGGTTGACGAAAACGTCAACAAGGATAAAGGCCGGTTGACGCTTCCTCCGATCCTGTTCGGGACCAGCGGCTTGGGTAATTTATTTGTTTCGCTTGATGCATCCGCCAAGCGCGCTATCGTCAAAGCATGTGTTGATCTGTCTCCGCATCCGGTTGTTTTTGATTCGGCAGGGAAATACGGCGCTGGGTTAGCCCTGGAGGTCCTTGGCAGCAGCCTCCGGTCGCTGAATGTCCCTCCCGACCAGGTCATCATAAGCAATAAACTGGGATGGTACCGGACGGAGCTAAAGACCGAAAGCCCGACTTTCGAACCAGGAATTTGGATGGATTTGAAAAACGATGCTGTCCAAAAAATCAGCTACGAGGGCATTTTGGCATGTTTTGAACAAGGGAACGCGTTACTGAATGGCTACATCCCCCAAATGGTTTCCGTTCATGACCCCGATGAGTACCTGGCAAAGGCGGAAAACGAAGCGCATTTTCAGTCTTTGTACCATAACGTATTGGAAGCCTATCGGGCATTAATCGGCCTGAAAGAGGCCGGGGTAGTTAAAGCTGTTGGCGTCGGCGCCAAAAACTGGAAAGTGATCCGGCAAATTGCCGCTGATGTAGACCTCGATTGGGTCATGATCGCCAACAGTATGACCATCAAACAACACCCCCAGGATTTACTGGAATTCATCTCCGGGCTTCATGAAAAAGGCGTTTTGGTGATCAATTCGGCGGTGTTTCATTCCGGCTTTCTGGTTGGTTCCAACTATTACGACTATCAACTCCTCAACCCCAACGCCCCGGAAACCAAAGAGCTATATGCCTGGAGGGAGGCGTTTTTTCATTTATGCGCCGACTACAATCTGAGGCCGGCAACGGTTTGCGTACAATTTGCATGGAAGATTCCCGGGGTGTCCAGCGTGGCCTTGAATACGACAGCCGCCCATAGGGTAAAAGAAAATCTGGAACATATTCATGCGGACATACCGGCTGCGTTTTGGGAAAAGATGATCCTTGCCGGATTGTTGGAACCCGATTTCCATCGCCTGGTTATCCCTGGGTAAAACGCCAATAAGAAAAATAGGTCCTTACATGAAGGCACTTACCTGTATAAAACCCGGAGTCTTTGAATACACCACTTCCGAATGGCCTCCATTGGCAAAGGGAATGGCGGTAATTAAGATCCGCCGTGTAGGCATCTGTGGTACCGATCTTCATGCTTTTGAGGGTACTCAACCCTATTTCAGTTATCCCCGGATTTTGGGTCATGAGCTTTCCGGGGAATTGATCGACGCAGGCGGCGCGCCAGGGTTTTTCCCTGGTGAAAAAGTGACCCTCATCCCTTACTTTGAATGCGGCGATTGCATCGCTTGCCGCATGGGCAAACCCAATTGTTGCGCCCAAATGAAGGTGTTTGGCGTGCACATCGATGGCGGTATGATGGAATACATTTCCATTCCTTCTTCCGCTCTGGTTCATGGCGAAGGGTTAGATTTCGATGAATTGGCCCTGGTGGAACCATTGGCTATCGGCGCCCATGGCGTTCACAGGGCCAACGTAACCAACGGGGAGTTTGTGCTGGTTACAGGCGCAGGGCCTATTGGCTTAGGCGCCATGGAATTTGCCCGGATAGCCGGAGGCAGGGTGATTGCGCTGGACATTAATCCGCTGCGCCTCCGTTTTTGCAAGGAAAAACTTGGCGTGGAGCATACGGTAAACGCCTTGGATTCCGATGTGTTCGAACAACTACAGGAAATCACTAACGGCGATATGCCAACCGTCGTGATCGATGCCACAGGCAGCTTGAAGGCTATCCATAGCGCGTTTCGGTATTTGGCGCATGGAGGCAGGTATGTGTTGATCGGTTTACAGAAAGGCGACATTTCCTTTAGCCATCCCGAGTTCCATAAACGCGAAGCCACCTTGATGAGCAGCCGGAACGCAACCCGGGAGGACTTTGGCCAGGTTATCCGCTGTTTGACCGCCAGGGACATTAACCCGGCAACCTACATTACCCACAGGGTTTCCTTCGACCAGGTAAAGGACGAATTCGAGAATTGGTTAAAACCCGAATACGGCGTCATTAAAGCAATCGTTGAATTACCTCCTGCAGACCTCCTTATTTCATCACCTTTTCAATCGATTGAAAAATCGGTTTATGGCTAAGTAAACGCCTATGAAAAAAGCCGCCCTGTTCTTTCTCCTGATCCTGCCGGTTACCGGATTTCCCCAAATTGCCCCAGCCATGAAGCTTTGGTACAACCAGCCGGCGGGCGCCATCTGGGAAAACGCCCTCCCTATTGGCAACGGACGCCTCGGCGCTATGGTTTACGGCAATGTAGTCCAGGAAACGATCCAATTGAACGAACACACGGTTTGGAGCGGAGGTCCCAACCGCAATGACAACCCGGCGGCTTTGGCGTCCCTTCCCGAAATCAGAAAACTGATCTTTGAAGGGAAACAGAAAGAAGCCGAAAAACTGGCCAACCAAACCATCATTACCAAGACTTCCCACGGACAAATGTTTCAACCCGTGGGTAGCCTCCATCTTACTTTTGAAGGCCATGAAACCTTCTCCAATTACTATCGCGAACTGGACATCGAAAGGGCCCTGACCCGTACCTCCTACGACGTGGGAGGCGTCACCTACACCCGGGAAACGCTGGCTTCTTTTCCCGACCGGGTAATCGCGATGCGGCTCACCGCGAGCCAGCCTGGCCGCCTTTCCTTTTCTGCGCATTACACCTCCCCTCAACGCCAAAAAAGAATAGCCGTAACCCCCGCCAAAGACCTCATCCTTTCCGGCGTCACCAGCGACCATGAAAGCGTTAAGGGCATGGTGGAGTTTATGGGGATTACCCGGATCAAACTGGAAGGGGGCAGTATGACTTCCTCTGATACTTCGCTTACGGTAACAGGCGCCACTTCGGCAACCTTGTTCATCTCCATGGCCACCAACTTCAACAACTACCAGGATGTAAGCGCCGATGAAGAAAAAAGAGCGGCGGATTATTTAAATAACGCGTTCTCCAAACCCTATCCAGCGATCCTATCCGGCCATATCGCCGCTTATCAGCACTATTTCAACCGGGTCAAGCTGGACTTGGGGACAACCCCTGCCGCTGCGTTGCCCACCGATAAACGCCTGGAGAATTTCCGAAATACCAACGACCCCCACCTGGTGGCCCTTTATTTCCAATATGGGCGATATTTGCTGATCTGTTCTTCCCAACCCGGCGGACAACCTGCCAACCTGCAAGGGATCTGGAACAGCCGGATCAACCCGCCCTGGGACAGCAAGTACACGATCAACATCAACGCCGAGATGAACTACTGGCCCGCCGAGAAGACCAATCTGGCCGAATTGCATGAGCCTTTGCTCGAAATGGTCAGGGAACTGTCCCTGACAGGGCAGGAAACTGCCCGGGTCATGTATGGAGCAAGGGGTTGGATGGCCCACCATAATACGGACATCTGGCGCATCACCGGCGCGGTAGATGGCGCGCGCTGGGGCGTTTGGCTTGCCGGAGGCGCCTGGTTGAGCCAGCACCTTTGGGAGCATTACCTGTACAACGGCGACCAAGCCTTTCTGGCTTCGGTTTATCCTGTCTTAAAAGGAGCCGCTTTATTTTATGCCGACTTCCTGGAAGAGCACCCCCAATATCAATGGCTGGTCGTCAACCCCGGCAACTCCCCGGAAAATGCGCCGGCAGCCCACGACGGGTCTGCGTTGGATGCAGGTACCACCATGGACAATCAGATCGTGTTCGATGTATTCAGTACGGCCATCCAGGCTTCTTCCATTTTGAAAAGGGATGCCGTTTTCGCCGATACCCTGAAACAACTGCGCAGCCGCCTCGCGCCTATGCACATCGGGCAGCATCATCAGCTCCAGGAGTGGCTCGACGACGTGGACGACCCCAACGACCACCACCGGCATATCTCTCATCTGTACGGGTTATTCCCCTCCAACCAGATTTCAGCTTACGCCACCCCCGCCTTGTTTGCCGCATCGCGCAATACCCTGCTTCAACGAGGCGACGTTTCCACGGGCTGGAGCATGGGCTGGAAAGTCAATTGGTGGGCCAAATTACAGGACGGAAACCACGCGTTCCAACTGATCCAAAACCAATTGACGCCCTTAGGGGTAAACCCCGGCGGCGGTGGCACCTACAACAACCTGTTCGATGCCCATCCGCCTTTTCAGATCGACGGAAACTTCGGCTGTACTTCCGGAATCGCAGAGATGTTGATGCAGAGTTCCGATGGCGCCATGCATCTACTCCCCGCTTTACCCGATGTGTGGCCTGCCGGAAGCGTCACCGGGCTCCGGGCCCGGGGAGGGTTTGAAATCCTGGAAATGCAATGGAAGGATGCCAGGCTGGTCAAATTGGTCGTGAAATCCACCCTGGGCGGAAACTTGCGCCTGCGGGTACCCAACGAAATACAAAAAAACAAGGGCGCCAGGTTACACGTCGCCGCGGGCAAAAACCCAAACCTGTTCTATCGTATGGAAGAAATACCGGCGCCTGTAATTTCACCCAAAGCGAAGGTCGAACTTCTGGAGTTGAAAAAATCCCACCAGTATGACCTGCCCACTAAAAAGGGAGGGATCTATACCCTGGTGGGGAAAGGATAGCTTTTTGATAGGTAACCGATGTTTGGAAAACGGCCCTGAAATGCTTCCTGTTTATTAATCTGCCAAATCGTTGTTTTATGAAAGTAGTACTCTCCATTTCCGCCCTGCTGCTGTGCTTCGCCCTTCAGGCGCAAACCACTTACACGTTAACCGTCCGTACCACCGACGAACCCATCGCAAAAGGCGCTTATGAACCCACCCTGGAATCCCTGCAAAAATACCAGGCGCCGGAATGGTTTCGAAACGCCAAGTTCGGGATCTGGGCCCATTGGGGCCCACAATGCCAACCCGGACAAGGCGATTGGTACGCGCGCATGATGTACCGGCAAGGTAGCCATCCCTACAACTGGCATGTCCAAAACTATGGCCACCCCTCCAAATTTGGATTTAAGGACGTAATCAACACCTGGAAAGCGGAAAAGTGGGAACCCGAAAAATTGGTCGCACTCTATAAACGGGCTGGCGCCCAGTATTTTTTTGCTATGGCCAATCACCACGACAACCTGGATATGTGGAACAGCAAGTACCAGTCCTGGAACTCGGTCCGGGTGGGTCCGCACAAGGATATTTTGGCTGGGTGGGCGCAGGCCGCCAAAAAGTATAACCTTCCGCTGGGACTCAGCATTCACGCAGCACATGCCTGGTCATGGATGGAAACGGCACAGCAGTCCGACAAAGAAGGGGAATACGCCGGCGTGCCTTATGACGGCAAATTAAGCGCTGCCGATGGCAAAGGGACCTGGTGGGAAGGATTGGACCCTCAAGAACTTTACGCCCAAAACCACCCCTTGAGCGAAGGCAGCGAGAACATCAACAAAATTCACAGCCAATGGACTTGGGGCAATGGCGTGGCGATGCCTTCCCTGGAGTATTGCGAAAAATTTTACAACCGAACCGCCGACCTGATCAACCAGTTTCACCCCGATCTCCTCTATTTCGACGATACGTTTTTGCCCTTATTTCCAGTTAGCGACGCCGGGTTAAAAATCGCGGCGCATTTCTACAACAGCAACATGGCTCGTCACAAAGGCCGGTTGGAAGCGGTTCTGCTTGGCAAAGTGCTGACCGAGGAGCAAAAAAAGAGCCTGGTTTGGGATGTCGAAAGGGGCGCGCCCGATCAAATACAAACCAAAGCCTGGCAAACTTGTACCTGCATCGGGGAATGGCATTATAAAAATTCGATTTATGACAACAATGGCTATAGATCCTCCCGGGAAGTCATCCACTCGCTTGTTGATATAGTAAGCAAAAATGGCAATTTGCTTCTGAACATTCCGGTAAGGGGCGACGGAAGCATCGACGAGAAGGAAATAGCCATTTTAGAAAACATTGCTGCATGGATGGATATCAACAAAGAAAGCATCTTCGATACCCGTCCATGGATCGTGTTTGGGGAAGGCCCTTCCGCCGAAATGAAAAACCCCATTACTGCCCAAGGCTTTAATGAAGGCAAAATAAAATTCTCGGCCAAGGATATTCGCTTCAATGCGAAAGGCAAGGTGCTCTACGCCACCGTATTGGGTCCTCCACTTGAGGCAGTGGTTATCAAGAACCTGGGCGCTGCAACCAGCCAAAACCAGATCAAAACCATTAAACTGCTCGGAAGTAAAGAACCGGTCAAGTGGGCCCAGCACAACGATCACCTCAAAATTGAAAAACCGGCCGTATTCCCCAATGATATTGCCCTTGTTTATAAAATCACTTTGCGCTAAAATGACAACCATTTGTATCCCGAGAAAAAAAAGTATTTGTGCTTCCTCCCGCTATAGGCCATACGAATGGGTTTTGGAATTTCTCCCTACACATTCGCATCCGTATATGCCGTTTTCTCACTTGTCAAATCAACCCGCAAAATGAAATATAACGTTTTTTTCTCCGCGCTTATCGGATGGGGCATCTGCCTGGCTACACATGCTGGCTTTGGGCAAAATCCAATAATTTCAACCCAATTCACCGCCGACCCCTCTGCCATAGTATTTGGAGATCGCGTCTATCTTTATCCTTCCCACGATATATTCGCCACAGAAGGCAAAGGTCGTCTGGGCTGGTTTTGTATGGAGGATTACCATGTTTTTTCCTCCGATAACCTCGCTGATTGGACGGATCACGGCGTCATCGTTACCCAGAATGAAGTACCCTGGGTACGACCCAATAGTTACAGCATGTGGGCGCCCGATTGCATTCTCCGAAATGGAAAATATTACTTCTACTTTCCCACCTCCCCTCAAGACACCGCCCTTTACGGAAGAGGATTTACGATCGGAGTGGCCATTGCAGACAGTCCAACCGGGCCTTTTGTCCCCGAACCTACGCCAATTAAAGGCGTGCGCGGCATTGACCCAAATGTCTTTATCGCCCAAGATGGGCAAGCCTATTTGTACTGGTCGGCAGGAAATATTTATGGCGCCAAGCTCAAAGAAAATATGGTTGAACTCGATTCAGAGGTATTCACGCTGACAGACCTACCCACTAAAGGATTAAAAGAGGGGCCTTACCTTTTGGAGCGCAACGGCATCTATTATTTAACCTTCCCCCACGTAGAAAATAAAACCGAACGCCTGGAGTACGCCGTAGGGGATAATCCGCTCGGCCCTTTCAAAATGACGGGGGTGATCATGGATGAATCTCCCACCGGATGCTGGACCAACCACCATTCGATTATCCAGTTCAGGGACCAGTGGTACTTGTTTTATCACCACAACGATTATTCCCCTTCCTTTGATAAAGCGCGGTCGGTTCGGGTAGATAGCTTATTTTTCAACGCCGACGGAACGATTCAAAAAGTGATTCCCACCTTAAGGGGCGTAGGAGTGACCCCCGCTTCCAAAGAGATCCAAATTGACCGGTATTCCAAACTCAGTGAAAAAGGGATATCGATGGTTTTCCTGGATACGCTCGACCGGTTCAAAGGATGGAAACTCGTATTCGACGCGGTAGGGGCTTGGGCGCAATACGACAAGGTTGATTTTGGAAAGGAACCGTTCACGACTATCTCCGCAAAAGTATTCTCCGCGTCTGGCAGCGGTTTAGAAGTACGCGCAAACCGAATAGACGGGCAGGTATGGGCCAAAGTTAAAATTCCAAAAAACACCAACTGGAAGATGGCCAAAACGTCATTAAAAAAATGGGAACCGGGAATTCATACCCTTTTTATCGTGAGGAAAGGCAAAAATCCCGTAGAGGTAGATTGGGTTCGGTTTGAATAGGCTTTTGCTTTATGCCTTTTTCAAAGCCTAAGAAAAAAATGGAAGAAAAGGTATAGGACCCTAAATGTATCAGGTATATCCGCTTGGATAACGTTCTTATTCATCCTTCGAAAAAAACAAAAAGGTAAATGCCATGAATAAACACCTGTTTCTCTTGCTTACCCTTGTGTCTCATGGCTTGTTCGCCCAGGTCAAGCAAGCGCAAAACCCCGTTATTTTTGCCGATGTGCCCGATATGTCCATCGTGCGGGTGGGCAAATCGTATTACATGAGCAGCACGACCATGCACCTGAGCCCCGGCGTGCCTATCATGAAATCCACTGATTTGGTCAACTGGAAATTGGTCAGCTACGCGTACGATACCCTGGCCAGTATAGATGAATTAAACCTCGCCAACGGGAAAAGCACGTATGGAAGAGGCTCCTGGGCGAGTTGCATTCGTTTCCACAACGGCCTGTTTTATGTGTCTACTTTCGCCCAAACGACCAACAAGACCCACATTTACATTACCAAAGACATCGAGAAAGGCCCCTGGAAAGCGATTTCTTTCAAACCCTCTTACCACGACCATACGGTGTTTTTCGACGACGACGGAAAGGTGTACTTGATCTACGGGGTAGGCCAGCTTAAAATCGTGGAACTTTCCTCCGATCTCTCCGGCGTCAAGCCCGGCGCCACCGAAAAGGTACTGATTGAAAACGCCAGCGCCCCCGCAGGAACAAATATCATGCTCCGGGCAGAAGGATCCCAACTGTTTAAGGTAAATGGCAAATACTACCTGTTTAACATCACCTGGCCCAGAGGAGGCATGCGCACCGTGGTGATCCACCGGGCCGATCAGATTACCGGCCCCTGGGAAGGCAAATTAGCATTTCAGGACCTGGGCGTGGCGCAAGGGGGGCTCATCGATACCCCGAAAGGCGATTGGTACGCCTACCTGTTTCGCGATTATGGCGGAGTGGGCCGCATCCCCTACCTCGTGCCAGTGAAGTGGGAAGACGGCTGGCCTGTTTTAGGCGTCAACGGCAAGGCCCCCACTACCCTCCCCTTGCCTCCGGGCAAAGGCCTGATCCCGGGGGTCGTCCATTCCGACGAATTTAAACGAAAAAAGAGCGACCCCGCGCTACCCCTCGTTTGGCAATGGAACCACAACCCCGATAACGCCCTTTGGTCCGTCACCGAAAGGAAAGGGTACCTCCGCCTCCAAACCGGCCGCCTCGATACCGCCTTTACCCAGGCCAGAAATACCCTCACCCAGCGCACCATTGGCCCCGAATGCACCGGCGCCACCTCGCTGGATGTTTCCCTCCTGAAGAACGGCGATTTTGCAGGCCTGTGCTTGCTGCAAAAGCAATATGGCTTGCTGGGCGTAAAGGTTCAGGAAGGGCAAAAATACCTTGTTTACGTCAGTGCAGCGTCCGGACAACCGGTGGAGGAAACCCGGGTTCCCATCTCCCAACCCACCGTCTTCTTTAAAGCTGAATGCAACTTTAGAGACCGGATCGATACCGCCCATTTCTTCTATAGCCTGGATGGCAAATCCTGGACGCGTATCGGGGCCCCGCTGAAAATGCCGTATACGATCCCCCATTTTATGGGCTACCGCTTTGGTTTGTTCTGCTATGCCACGGAACAGACCGGAGGAATGGCTGATTTTGATTACTTCCGGATTACGAATCGCATGACGCCTGCTAAATCGTTTTGATTTAAGACCAAGACCACCCTACTGGAGGTTTTCCTTTTCCGGGCATCCAGAGCTTCCAGGTTTCGAAAACCCGGAAGGCCTCGTTCCATTTAAGCCGAAGACTTTCCAGGTTTTTAAAACGTCTAATTCCACCCCTGGTTAAATCATTCCAAACTCAATAAACAAAGGGTTATGCAAAGAATAATGGTTTGGCTTCTGCCATTTTTTTGGCTCGCTGGGAACACCCTTCCTGCCCAGCCGCTGCGCTCCTTCCCCCTTTCGCAGGTCAAACTCCTGGATGGCCCGTTCCTGCGCGCCCAGCAAGTGGATTTACAATACATCCTTGCCTTGGACCCCGACCGTTTGCTGGCGCCTTTTTTGAAAGATGCCGGTATTCCGTTGTTGAAAGAAAGCTATGGGAATTGGGAAAACTCCGGGCTTGACGGGCACACGGCCGGGCATTATGTATCGGCCCTTTCCGCCATGTACGCCGCCACCGGCAACGAGGAATGCCCCCGCCGTCTAAACTACATGCTTTCCTGGCTGGATTCCTGCCAGCAAAAAAACGGCAACGGGTATGTGGGCGGCGTGCCCGGCGGCCACGCCCTTTGGAAGGAAATTTCAGAAGGAAATCCCAACGCCGTTTCCAAACGATGGGTGCCTTTGTACAATATCCATAAGCTATATGCCGGACTGTATCACGCCTATACCTACGCCGGAAGTGAAAAAGCCCTCGGCATGTTAACCAAACTCACCGAATGGCTTTACCAGCTGATAACTCCCTTGACCGACACGCAAATCCAGGAAATGCTCCGCGTCGAACACGGGGGCATAAACGAGGTCGTGGCGCAGGTCGCCCAAATCACCGGCGAGAAAAAATACCTCGACTTGGCCGTTCGCCTGTCGCACCGAGCCCTTTTGGATCCGCTATTACAAAGAAAGGTCACCCTCGAAGGCCTGCATGCCAACACCCAGATACCCAAAGTCGCCGGTTTTAAATACATCGCCGATGCCAGAGGGGATGACGATTGGAGCGACGCTTCTGCCTTTTTCTGGAAAACGGTCGTGGACCAATGGACGGTTTCCATCGGAGGCAACAGCGTGCGGGAGCATTTTAACCCGCCCAATGATTTCTCCTCCGCCCTCCAACTCAACGAAGGCCCCGAAACCTGTAATACCTACAACATGCTCCACCTCACGGAGTACCTGTACCTCACCGACCCCCAGACCGCCTACATGGACTATTACGAAAAAGCCTTATTTAACCATATCCTTTCCTCCCAGCACCCCGACAAGGGGGGCTTTGTCTATTTCACCCCCATGCGGCCCCGCCACTACCGCGTGTATTCCCAACCTCAGGAGACCTTCTGGTGCTGCGTGGGCACCGGCATGGAGAACCATGCCAACTACGGCCAAATGATCTACGCCCACGAAGACCGGTCGCTGTACGTCAACCTCTTCATCGCCTCCCGGCTCGATTGGAAAGAAAAAGGAATCCAAATCACCCAAAACACCCGTTTTCCCTATTCGGAGAAAACGGCGCTGACGGTGAAGGTAACGAAACCTGCCCGCCTCGACCTGAAAATCCGGATACCGGAATGGGCCAATCCAAAGGAAATCCGTTTATCCATAGGCAAACGAAGAATCAACGATGTCCAAATCGCCAACGGCTATATTGTTCTTTCCCGCGAATGGCGCGATGGCGACGAAGTAGTCTTGGAATTCCCTATGCACCTCGGCCTGGATTATTTGCCCGACGGATCTTCCTGGGCCTCCATCAAATACGGACCCATCGTATTGGCTGCCATCAGCGATTCTACCGGCCTCGACAGCCTGTTCGCCCCCGGGAGCCGGTGGGGCCATATCGCACGGGGGCCGTACTACCCTATCGAAGAAAGCCCGAAGGTAGTTTCTCCTCAGAAGGACTTCCGTGCAAAGATTAAACCCATTAACAAAGACCAACTGACCTTCAAAATGCCCGCTTTGATCTATCCAGATAAATACAAAAACCTGGTTCTCCGGCCGTTCTTTGATCTACACGATGCCCGGTATATTATTTATTGGCCGGTCGTGCCTGAAGTAAATGAAAAGGAATTAGAAAAATTAAAAAACCTTGAAAAAAAATAATTTCTATGAAAAAACAAAAATGGATTTCCAAAGTACTCCTGGTTGGATTCATGGGGTTTCTCTTAATCACCCCCGCTTTTTCCCAATCGATCGCCATCACCAATCCCATTCTTAAGGGATTCTACCCGGACCCCAGCATCGTCAAGGCCGGTCCGGATTATTATCTCATCAATTCCACGTTTTCCTATTTCCCTGGTATTCCCGTATTTCATAGCAAGGATTTGAAAAATTGGAAACAAATCGGAAACGTTATCCATCGGCCTTCCCAGATGGATTTCATGGACGAACGCATGACCCGGGGCCTGTTTGCTCCTGCAATCAGCTACCATAAAGGTACGTTTTACGTGACCTGCACCGATATCGACCACATGGGGAATTTCGTCGTCACCGCCAAAAACCCTGCCGGGCCCTGGAGCGACCCGGTTCGCTTACCCGAAGTGCGGGGGATAGACCCTTCGCTCTACTTCGATGAAATAGAGGGCAAAGCCTACATCGTGTACAACAGCGACGCGCCCGACCGCAAACCTCTTTACTCCGGTCATAGGACCCTGCGCATGTACGAATTTGACCCCGTGGCCCTTAAAGTAGTGGGCGAAGAAAAAATGCTGGTCAACGGCGGGGTAGACATCTCCAAAAAGCCGGTTTGGATCGAAGGGCCGCACTTCATTCAGCGTAACGGCTGGTATTACCTGTATGCGGCGGAAGGCGGCACTTCCGTCAACCACTCCGAAGTCGTTCTCCGCAGCAAGTCCATCTGGGGGCCCTTTGTGCCGTACGAACACAACCCCATCCTAACCCAAAGGGATCTTCCGGAAGACCGGAAGGATCCGGTCACCTCCACCGGGCACGCCCAACTGGTGGAAGGCCCGGACGGGAAAACCTATTCGATCTTTCTGGCCGTCAGGCCCTACGAAGGCGATTACTACAACACCGGCCGGGAGACCTTCCTCGCTCCGGTGGAATGGAGAGACGACTGGCCCATTATCAACCCCGATCACAAAGAGGTGCAATACGCCCATTCCTTCCCCTTTAAGGAAGTCAAGCAAAAAGGCGCGCTCCCCCAGTCCGGTAATTTCGAATACACCTTGCGCTTTAAAAAACAGCTCGACCCTTCCTTCCTGTTTATGCGCACGGTGGACAGCAGTTCCTTTGCCATTTCGCCCAAACAAGGGCTCTCGATGAAACTCAAACCCGAAACGGTGATGGATTTTGGCAACCCTTCGTTCATCGGAAAACGCCAGCAGCATCTGTACAGCATGGCTGAAATCGCAGTGCAGTTTCAGCCCAACTCCTCCCAGGAAAAAGCAGGGCTCCTCATTTTTCAGGATGAACGGCATTTCTATTTCCTGTGTAAATCCAAATCGGAAAGCGGGGAAGTCATCCAGTTGTATAAAAGCATGGCCAAAGAGAAATCCATGGAGTTGCTTGCCGAGGCGCCCTGGAAGGCACCCACTGCCCAAGCCGGCCTTCGGATCAGTTCGGCGGGAAATACGTACAGCTTTTACTTTTCCGAGGATATGAAAAAGTGGACACTCCTTAAAGGCGGGCTGGATGCCAAATTTCTGAGCACCAAAGAAGCCGGTGGATTCATCGGTTGCCTTTACGGCTTGTATGCTACTTCCTCCGGCGAAAAGAGCAACAATACCGCTGCATTCAAGTATTTGAAATACAAGGGAGACGATCCGATGTATAAATAAAGAAAGATGAAAATAAATAACCTGTTTTTTTTCGCTATTTTAATCGCCGCAATGGGCTGCGCCAAAGAAGAAGAAGAGAAGCCCACTCCGGTTACGCCGGTTTACGATGCGACGGTTACCCTCCGCGCAGGCGAGACCTACCAGGTGATCCAGGGTTTCGGTTGCGCTTCCGCTTTTACGCCGCCGGGCACCTCGGCGTATACGACTGCGGAATTTGACCGGCTTTTTGGGTCGGGCGCCGGGCAAGTCGGCCTCCATATTTTCCGTATCCGCCTGGCCACCGACAACGCCTGGAGAACCACGGAGCTGAACTACGCCAAAGAGGCCGTCCAACGAGGCGCCCGAATCATCGCGAGCCCCTGGAGCCCTCCCGCCAGCATGAAAACCAACGGCAACCTGATCGGCGGATCGCTCAAACCCGACAGTTCCGCGGCTTTTGCCCGGTATCTGAACGATTTCGCCCTGTACATGGAGGCCAACGGAGCGCCTTTGTACGCGATTTCCGTGCAAAACGAGCCCGACTACGTCCCCGGTTATGAAGGGTGCGGATACACGGCTGAACAGATGCGGGATTTTATTCGGGACCACGGGCAAACGATCACCGCTACCCGGCTGATGGCCCCGGAATGCGCCAGCAACAACCAGAATTACCTCAATACCATTTTATCCGATCCGGGCGCAGTGGCCAATCTCGACATCGCCGCCGGCCATATCTACGGTGGCGGAGTTACCGAAAACCAATTGGCCAAAAGCCTGGGGAAGGAAGTCTGGATGACCGAGCATCTCGATACCAATATTACTTACGCCGCGAATATCAACACCGCATTAGAAATACACGATTGCCTCACCAAAGCCAATTTTAATGCCTACATCTGGTGGTACGGAAAACGGTTTTACGGCCCTATCGGCCAGGATGGGCTAGTGACCAAGCGGGGCTTTGTCCTGTCCCAATTTGCCCGCTTTATCAAACCCGGCTCCGTGCGCCTGGGCGTTGGCGCCAATTCGAGATCCGATGTGTTTATCTCTGCTTACCAAAATGGAACCAAGCGGATCATCGTGGCCATTAACACAGGCCCGGGGGACGTCAACCAAACGATTTCCATCGATACCGGGACGCTTTCAGCTATGGTTCCCTATACTACGACCGAATTGAAAAATGTAGAACAAGGGACCCCGATTACCGTATCCGGCAATAGCATAAAAGTGCTTTTGCCGCACCGCAGCATTACGACGTTGGTAGAACAATAGAAATAACATTCGCAAATTATGCCCGGCAAAAGCAATCCTTCCACCTGAAAATTAACCGTTATGAAAAACTTCTCTGTTATCCCAAAGGCACTTGTCCTGCTTAGCACAGGAATGGCCTGCCTGTTTTTTGCATCCAGCCTGTCTGGTCAAAAACTCGGGTTAAACGATTCGTCCTATTTCGAGAAACCGGGCGTCAATGTCTTGGTATTTAGCAACCTATACAACGGCATGTTTTTCGATGAAAAAACGGCCGGTATCGAATTGATCCACCATGGAGTGCGGACTTCGACCGGCGGGGCCGTGCGCCTGCAACATACTCCGGAGCAATGGGACTTAATTCCCACCATGGTCGATCGCAAAGTGGATAAAGCCAACCAGCTCATCGAGGTGGTTTTAACCTACAAGGAATACGATTTCACTTCGAGGGTAACCGTTCAACCCAAAGACGAGGGGGTCGAAATAAATGTATTTCTCGACCAGCCTATACCGGAAAAACTGGAGGGAAATGCGGGTTTCAATCTCGAATTTTTGCCGTCGGCCTATTTTGAAAAAACCTATTTAATGGATGGGAAACCTGGAATTTTCCCCTTATACCCATCCAGCAATACCAAGGTGGAATCCATCGCCAAAAAAATACCCCAGTTTGGGGGATATAATACATTCGACGAAAGGGGAAAGCCGGAATTTATCGTTCCGCTGGCCCTGACAAACGGCAAAACCCTGGTTTTGGCGCCCGAGGACCCCGAGCGCATGGTAACGATCCAATCCGACTCGGAGATGATGCTTTTCGATGGGCGCAACCTGGCCCAAAACGGCTGGTTTATCGTGCGTAGCCTGCTCCCCGCTAAAAGAACGGGAAAGGTGCTGACCTGGTACGTAAAACCCCATGCCATTCCAAATTGGAAACGGGCGCCGGTCATCGGTTTTTCGCAAGTAGGCTATCACCCGAAGCAGGAGAAAGTAGCCGTCATCGAATTGGACAAAACGGATACGCCCTTAAAAACGGCATCTCTGTTTCAAGTGAACGCCGAAGGGCAGGTCGTAGAGAAATTAAAAGGCGAAGTAACCCCTTGGGGGCTGTTTTTGCGCTACCAGTACGCCAAATTTGATTTCAGCGCGGTCGTGGATCCGGGGGTTTATTTCATTCAATACGGCGGCCAGAAGACCAACACCTTTGCTATAGGACCCAACGTACACGATAACATTTGGCACCCCACCCTGGATGTCTGGTATCCCGTACAGATGGACCACATGACCGTCAACGAAGCCTACCGGATATGGCACGGAACGCCGTTTCTCGACGACGCGCTGCAGGCGCCCACCAATATCCAGCATTATGACGGTTACAGCATGGGCGATACCACCGATACCAAGTACAAACCCTATGAACGCATTCCAGGGTTGGACGTTGGCGGTTGGTTCGATGCAGGGGATTTTGATATTCAAACCGGATCGCATTGCAGCGCCTTGCTAAGTTTTGTGGATGCCTGGGAGCGATTAAAGCTCGACCGGGATCAAACCTATATTGACCAGGCCAAACGCTATGTGGATATTCACCGCCCCGATGGAAAACCCGACCTGTTGCAACAAATCGAGCATGGGGCCCTAAACCTGGTGGCCCAGGTTAAACATATCGGGCATCCCGTCCGGGGCATTGTCGTCCCCAACCTCCATCAATACCACCATTTAGGCGATGCCAGCACCGAAACGGATAACCTGCCCTACAACCCCAGATTAAAGCCCTACGAATCCGATGGAAAATCGAGCGGCACGATGGACGACCGGTGGGCATTTACCACCCGAACCGCTTCCTTAGACTATTCGACCGCCTCCGCCCTGGCGGCCTCCAGCCGCGCGTTGAAAGGCTTTAACGATTCCCTGGCTCAACAATGCCTCCAATCGGCCAAAAAGCTCTGGAGTGAAAACGAAGGACGCCGGTCTGCGGCAGATACTTCCAGGTTTGCTTCTGCCTTCAGAAGAGCCTCGGAGTTGCCCGCAGCCCTTCAACTATACCTCGCGACCAAGGACGACCGCTACGGCAAAAGATTCAGGGATTCCATCTTTCAGACCCTCGACAGGTCCCTGGCGTTTGGCATATCCGCTGCGTTGCAGGCGTATCCGTATATGGACAAACCGTACCAGGATAAATTAAAAGAATATGTCGTCAGGTATAAAGCGTCCCTCGACAATCTGAGCAAACAAAATCCCTATGGCGTACCCGTGACGGGAAGAGGCTGGGGAGGAAGCGGAAACGTCGTCAACTGGGCGATTACCAACTATTATGCCCACACCTATTATCCCGACGTGGTTGGCCCTGAATACGTTTTCAAAGGCCTGAATTATATTTTTGGCTGCCACCCCTATTCCAATATTTCCTTCGTTTCCGCCGTGGGCGCGCGCTC
Source organism: Haliscomenobacter sp. (assembly GCA_016707205.1). Classification (GTDB taxonomy): domain Bacteria; phylum Bacteroidota; class Bacteroidia; order Chitinophagales; family Saprospiraceae; genus JADJPL01. The sequence goes on from JADJHZ010000006.1 coordinate 269,310, forward strand.
CAAGAAAATTACCTATGGAAACAACAGGGCAGATTTCAGTTACATCGCAGGAGGCATCGTCCCCGGATTGCTTCTGTTGAATCCGGATTTTCCTGAAAACAAAGAAGATTGGCCCTTCCTATGGGGTGAAAACGAGGTGACCATCGGCGGCTCGGCGGCGTATTTGATGCTCGCTGGCGCCGTTTCCGAAATGATGAAAAATAATAGGTTTTTTTGGGCGGGTGGGGGGGGGGGGTTATTTTTGGTTTTTTTGGTGGGCCCCTGGGGGTTTGGGGGGGGGGGGGGGGGGGGGGGGGGGGGAAGGGGGGGGGGGGGGGGGGGGGGGTTTTTTGTTTTGTGGTTGGGGGGGGCCCGGGGGCCCACTAAATCCCCTAATACCCTGCTCATCCACTTTAATCAAAACTAAATGAAACGGACCGCCTTCTTTTTCGCTTGCGCGCTGGCGTTGCCTGTTGGCGCCTTTTCCCAACCCACCGTAATGCAGGCCCCGCAGGGGTTTGACCAAGTAAGAATTGGGATTCCCACAGGGAAAATAGATACCATTCAATACAAATCCGCTACCGTCGACACGACCCGAAGGGCTCTGGTCTATACGCCTCCCGGGTTTTCGAAAACAAAAAAATACCCCGTATTTTATTTGTTACATGGAATTGGCGGAGATGAGAAGGAATGGTTGAAAGGAGCAACCCCCCAGGTCATTTTAGACAACCTGTACGCCGAAGGAAAAATTCAGCCCATGATCGTGGTCATGCCCAACGGCAGGGCAATGAAGGACGACCGCGCGGTGGGCAATGTCTTTGACCGGGAAAAAGTGGAGGCGTTTGCTACATTTGAAAAAGACTTGCTCAACGACCTGATTCCTTTTATAGAAAAAAAATATCCCACCCTGACAGATAGAGAACACCGCGCTATTGCCGGCCTGTCGATGGGCGGAGGCCAGTCTCTGAATTTCGGTTTGGGCCATCTCGACCAATTCGCCTGGGTAGGAGGGTTCTCTTCGGCGCCTAATACCAAAAGTCCGGAGGAATTGATCCCCCACCCCGAAGAAGCTAAAAAACAGTTGAAACTGCTCTGGATGTCCTGCGGAGATAACGATGGCCTTATCACGTTCAGCAAACGCATCCACGACTACCTGTTTCCATACGACGTGCCCCATATTTACTATATCGAGCCGGGGGTGCACGATTTTAAAGTATGGAAAAACGGGTTGTATATGTTCTCCCAGTTTCTGTTTAAACCCGTCGACTCGTCCGCTTTTTCTCAATACACCCTTCTGGGAACTCCCGCCGCCTCCAATGTGCGCAACGCGCGGTACCCTCAGATTTTGCCCGACAACCGGGTGCTTTTCCGGATCAAAGCGCCGGAAGCACAGCTCGTGCAAATCGACCTGGCCAAAAAATACGATATGAAAAAAGACACCGGCGGGTTTTGGACCCTCACCACGGATGTCGTCAGTCCCGGATTTCATTACTACTCCCTGCTCATCGACGGGGTAGCGGTAGCCGATCCCGCCAGCGAAACGTTTTACGGCATGGGCCGCATGGCCAGCGGAATTGAAATCCCGTTTAAAGAAGGCGATTTCTATGCATTGAAAAACGTGCCGCACGGCAGCATCCGCATAGAACGGTACTTGTCGAAAACCACGAATACCTGGCGGGAAGCCTATATCTACACCCCTCCCGGATACGACCAATCGACGGATAAATACCCCGTTTTGTATTTGCTTCACGGTGGAGGCGAAGACCAAAGAGGCTGGGCAACCCAAGGCCGGACCAACCTCATTCTGGACAACCTCATCGCCGCATCCAGGGCCAAGCCCATGCTGGTAGTTATGCTCGATGGAAATACAGGCGGCCCCGGCGGTCTGGCTGGTTTTAACGAAAACGCGCTTCGGGCATTTGAAAACGAACTCAAACAAAGCGCCATCCCCTTTGTGGAAAGCAACTTCCGCGTACTGACCAGCGCCAACTCCCGCGCCCTGGCGGGTTTATCCATGGGAGGCCTCCAGACGCTCTATGCAGGGATCAAAAACACCGACCTCTTTTCCTATCTGGGCGTGTTCAGCTCGGGATGGTTTGCCAATAACCCCGCCCTTTCCGACCCCCAATACGCTTTCATGAAAACCAACGCCGCAACGATCAACACCAACCTCAGGGAGTTCTGGATTTCGATGGGAGGCCCCGAAGATATCGCATTCCAGAACTGCAAAACCATGCGCGCCAAATTTGACGAAATGGGCATCAAATACCGCTACAGCGAATACCCCGGCGGCCATACCTGGCCGGTTTGGCGGCACGATTTGTATGCCTTTGCGCAGTTGTTGTTCGAGTAAGGGGGACTAAGCCATTTTACCGGTTTCTAACCGGTATCCCACCCCATGCACAGCGACAATAGACACCGACGGGTCGGCCGACAGCTTTTTCCGCAACCGGGAGACAAAGACATCCACGCTTCGGCCGACCAACACCCCTTCATCCGCCCAAACCTGGGTGAGGATGAACTCCCGCTCGAGCAACTGGCCGGAGTGGGTAACAAAAAGCCGGAGCAATTTCGCCTCCCGAAAGGTCAAGTCCTGGCGTAGGCCTCCGCATTCCAATACCTGGCCGGCCACGTCCAAACGCGACTGGCCAAACGTAAGCCAAGGCGGCCCTCCTTCGGAAGGGCCGCCTTGGCCCTTGCGGCGGCGCAAAAACAACCAAAGGCCAAGCCCCGCACTGCCCAACAGGGCTATCCATTGCAGGCCCTTCTTTCTCAGGAACCACCTGCCCGGACTGGCATGCACAAACGAAATCTCCAGGTAATGGCAGCCTTTTGGCATAGACCTTCCGGTACAGGGTACGCCCTCGCTGCCAGATAAATCCGCCTTTTGATACCCCAAATCAATCATCGCATCGGCACAACGGCGCACGGTCACTTCGTATGCATCGCGGATTCCGTAGTGGTCCAGGGATTGCTGCAACAAGGAGGGCAAAGAGTCGTACGCAAAAGACGATTCGAGGCGGACCCGCCAAATGCCATCGGCAACCTGTTCCACCGCAGGTATCCGGCTCGTGCTGTCTCCTGCGGCCCTCAGCAATCCGTCTGCCGTGCGGCGCAATGCGAGGTTGACCTTCTCAGGCGCCTTCCCCGGGTAGTTTTCTGGCGTAAGGGATAGTATCCATGCCGTAAACGGCAAAACGGCCAGTAAAACCCCGTATTTTTCAAATCGAATCCATGGCATACCCGAAGATAACGCGCTTTTTCAACAGCCCGTAATCCGCAGGGCGAAAATCCGGTTTCCCGATGCCGTCAGGCGGATAAAAGTTGCCGCTCCGGCATCAAGGGGTTGGATCAACTCCCATGTTTTGCCCTGGTCTGCCGAGCGGAAAACCCCGGCATCGCTGGTGGAGAAAAGGTATTCACCCGCTTGCTCTATATCGTACATGCTGTTTAGCGCCGTTGGGAGCTTGCCGCCGTTCAGCGCCTCCCAGGTAGCGCCCTGGTCGGAGGAGATAAATACCCTGTTCCTTGGTTGTCTTCCAAACTGCGTTTCTGCGCCAAGAATGGCGGCCATGTTGTCTCCCAGCATCCCGATGTGCACCGCATGGCCTCCCTTCAGCGACCAATCCCACTGCGGGCCGCCGTTGGTCAGTACCCAATCCCAGTGCGCTCCGTTGTCGGTAGAGCGCATCACGCCCCGGTTGCCCCCGGCAATCAGCACGCCGTTTATCTCGATGAGTTTGGTGATGGCGCCACTTACCGAGGTGAAGACCTGCTCCCAGGTTTTTCCGTAGTCAGCGGATCTATAAATCCCCTTGTCGCAGCCAACGAACAACGCCCCGCCCTGGGTTTCCGCGACCGAATGAATCACCTGACCGTTCAGCCCCTGGCTCAACGACATCCAAAGGCCCGTAGCCGGTTGGCGGTGAACCAACCCATTCCTGCCGTTGAGGACGAGGAGTCCGGATTTCCCCGAATAGATTTCCGTGATAGGACTTCCGATCAACAGGTCTTTCTCCCAAACAGGCTGTCCGGAATCCATGCGTCCGCGATACAACCCTTCAGCGGCGCCAAGCCACCATTCGTTGCCTTCTGCATAAAAATCAAATGGCTGCAGCTTGCCGGGAAGCCCAGCGCTGACCTCTACCCAGCTCTGGCCCCCGTCGGCCGATTGCTGAAGGATTTCCTCCTCTGGCTTTGGAAAAACTTCCGGAAACGCCGCCTTCAGGCTTGCCGTTGGGATCGAAATGACCGCCGGGGCAGGACCGCCGGTGAAAAAAATCGGAGAAAAAAGAAGAACAAAAAGAAAATGGATCGGAATCATAAAATATTTATTTTGGACAAATATGAAGCCTTTCGCCGCTTCCGTCCATTTATTGCCGGTAAAATGATGTAAAGGAATTGTAAAAGGTTACTCTTTGTTTGAGAACGCCATTTCATCTCTCAAAAAATCCGCCATCCAATGAATCACCCGATGTACCCTTGCCTTTGGTTTGACCAAAACGCCCAAGAAGCGGCGGCGTTTTATTGCTCCGTTTTCCCCAATTCCCGGTTGCTGCAGGAAAACCCGATGGCCGTCACCTTCCTGGTGAACGGGACCAAACTGATGGCTCTGAACGGCGGCCCGACGTACCAGATCAACCCCGCCATTTCCTTTTTCTACTACTGCGGTAGCGAAGAGGAGATTTTGCGCCTTTATCCCATTCTTTCCGAGCAGGGGCAGGTGCTGATGCCGCTGGATAAATACGACTGGTCGCCCAAATACGCCTGGGTCGTCGACCGGTTTGGCGTAAGCTGGCAACTGGATATGGACCCGATCAACTCGCCGCAGAAGGTCGTCCCCAGTTTACTCTTCGCCAATGCGAAATCGGGCGAAGTCAAAAACGCCCTGACCCACTACAGCCGGATCTTTCCCGACTCCAGGATCTTGATGGAAGCCCCCTACCCGCCTTCGGCGCAACAGCCCGAAGGCGCCCTGCTCTTTGCCCAGTTCAAGCTGTCGGGCTTTATCTTCAATTCCATGAGCAGTTCCATACCCCACGATTTTGATTTCTGCCCCGCCGTTTCGTTTGTTATCGAGGCGGACACCCAGGAAACGATCGACTATTTTTGGGAGCAGCTCGGCGCCGACGGCCAGTTCGGCAGGTGCGGATGGCTGGTCGACCGGTTTGGCGTGTCCTGGCAGGTGATTCCCGCAATGCTATCGGCATTAATGAACGATCCGGAAAAAGCGCCCCGGGTAGTCCAGGCGTTTTTGGCGATGGACAAACTGGACCTGGAAACGCTCCAAAATGCCTGAAGATTTAGCCCGATGAACCGTTATTTCTGGACCGGAATTTGCCGCACAGAACGCCAGGAGGGAATCAACCAAATTCGGGACTGTATCGGGCGTTATGGATTCCTGACCGATTCCCGGTTCTTTTCCGATCTGGCCATGAGTATGCAGATCGAATTGGAAGAACGGCAGGTCCCGGCATGTTACTCCGACCTTGCCGGCGTTATCCAACTTTCGCCGTTGCCGCCAGAACAACCCGCTGAATCTTCCGAAGAATGTCTTATTTTGCTGCACGTTGCGTTTGCCCGGGGAACGGGAAATCTGGAAATAGATATTCCCGAAGTACCTGGATAACCAATTTTCGTTCGAACACTGACATCCGTTCAAAATTTTAAACAAAACCAGTTCCTATGCCAGTCCGCTCTTTAAGTCTATTATCGCTCATTGGGCTTTTCTTTTCCCTCTTATCCTGCGGAAACCAATCCCAGACCAACCAAAGTCCTACTCCCTCGCCGGCGCCCGACTCGGCCGCCGTAGCAGATGTCATCCATGGGTTTTATCAGTGGTACGACGCGTTTATCGAGAATGGCGGGGAAAAATCGGGGTTCACAAAGGAAGAAAACGGTCATTTGGCGTTGGATTCCGTTGCCTTTGAGACCTATTTTGCTCAATTCCAAGAAACCGGATTTGTCAGCGAGGAATTTGTACAAAACGAATGGGCGTTCTTTAAAAAATGTGCCGCGTTTTGGCAGAACGAATCCCTGGGCGAAGTGCCAACCTGCCTCGACGCCGATAAATATTTCTGCGCCCAGGATTGGGACATCCAGTTTTGGACTACCGCTCCGGTAAGGATCAACCCACTGGGCGACAACCGGATGGCCGCCACCCTTTACGGTGGGGAGTCCGAAGAACGCAACTTCGAGCTAAAAAAAGAGGGCGACAAATGGGTATTGACGAAAATCGAATGCGATATGGGGATGGAAGAATAGCCTGCTGTTCATGGGGCTGTCTCAAAAGACCAATCTTTGCCACCGGCATGAAATTTTATTTTCTTTTTTCAATTCTAATAAAAAATTGCTCTGCAATTTTTTGTTAGAATTGAAAAAAGAAAATATTTTTTGGCCGCCAGGGGCGAAGACAGTCTTTTGAGACAAGCCCGATTCCGGCTCGTTCGCGGGAATCCTAAGATTCCCTGCGGAACTATCCGCCGGTCCCCTGACCGGCGGGCCATTCAATAAACCATTTTGCAATAAAGAACACCTGCCACTCCATGCCGCCATACACCCATGCCATCGTCCGCGAAGTACCCGATGCCTATGCCGAATGCCTTACCCTGGAGGCCATCGACGCCCCGATCGATGTGCCTAAAGCCCGGGAGCAGCACGCGCATTTTTGTGCCATCCTGGCCGGCCTGGGGCTTGAGGTAACCCGGCTGGAGGCAGACGAATCCCTGCCCGATTGCTGTTTTATCGAGGATACTGCCGTTCTGGTGGACGACCTCGCCATTTTGACCAACCCCGGGGCGCCCAGCCGGATAAAGGAAGTGGAAGCCGTCGAAAAAGCGCTCCACGGAATCAAACCCCTGGCGAAAATCCTCCCCCCCGGAACCCTCGATGGGGGCGATGTGCTGGTCATCGGCAAAACGATCTATATCGGGCTTTCCACCCGGACCAATGAAGCAGGCATAAGGCAATTTGCCGCTTTGGTGGAGCCCAACGGATACGCCGTCGTCTCCGTTCCCGTTTCCGGGCTGTTGCACCTGAAATCAGCGGTTACTTACCTCGGAAACGGCCAGGTCATCCTGGCGCCGGCCTATGTAGATCCCTCCTTTTTCAAGGAATACCACCTGCTGGAATTGTCCGAAGCGGAGGCCTACTGCGCCAACTGCCTGAACGTGAATGGAACCATCCTGATGCCCGAAGGATACGAACAAGTGAAAAAACAGATCGAAAACCTGGGCTTCCCGGTAATCGAACTGGACATGTCGGAATTTAAAAAAGGAGATGGCGCCTTGACCTGCAAGGCGTTGTTATATTAATGATATTATGAACCTGACCGACTGGATCGGCGCCGCCGGCGTTTCCGTCTTATTAGTTGCTTACGTGCTCAGTTTGAGGAATATCCTTTCCAAAGACGGCAGCGCATACGCTTTGCTCAATTTCCTTGGCGCAGCCCTCGCCTGCCTGGCATCCATCATGCTGCGCTATTGGCCCTTTATTGTTTTGGAAGCCGCCTGGGCGTTGGTTTCTTTAGCTGCGCTGGCCCGGATTCCGAAACGAATTTCCACCAATGCTGCCTTATGAGCCCGACATTAAACCTATACCAATGAACGCCTTAAAAACCACCATTTTACCCATTCTCCTGGCTACCGTATGGATCAGCCTGTCCGAGTTCGTCCGCAACGAGTTTTTGCTCAAGTCCTATTGGACGGCCCATTACGAAAACATGGGCCTGATCTTCCCTTCCGAGCCGGTCAACGGCGCCATGTGGGGCGTTTGGTCGCTCCTTTTTGCCATTGCCATCTTCATCCTTTCCCGGAAGTTCACCCTCTGGCAAACTACCTTCCTGGCCTGGGGCGTGGGGTTTGTGTTGATGTGGGTCGTTACCGGCAACCTGGGCGTTTTGCCCTACGGCATTCTCGTCTATGCCGTTCCGCTGAGTTTACTGGAAGCGTTTTGGGCTTCCTGGATTATTCGCAAAATTTCTATTCAAAACACCCAAAATTAACCACCATGGAACGCAGAACCAAAGACAATCCCTGGAAGCTCAAAACGCCTCCCCTTACCTCCGATTACGAAATGTACATCGACGAAAAAGACGGCCAGGAGGTCATCGTGTGCACGGTCGGCAAAACCGTGCTGCTCTACGACGCCCGTTGCATCAACGACCTACATGCCATGCTTAAGGATCACGGCGACTGGATGGAACTCGGCGCCGCCGACGAACAAAAGCCCGCCAAGGAAGGCACCGTCGAAGCCTGGGGCCGCTCCGAAACCAACCCCGTGGGCGGTTGGTACGGGCTAAAAAAAGGCCTCCGTGGCCGGTTTGGGATGTACCTCCCCCCGCTCATGGAAGCCCTCGGCCTGGCTGAAGTAGAACACAACGCCCGGAATAACCGGATGCGGGCGATATAGATTTTGCGGCATACCGTTTCCAACTGGCGGGAGGCGCCAAACTGGTCCAAACTAGAAGTGCAAAAGCACGGTATTTATAGCCGAAACATTAGAAATTATGCACGTCGCCAATGCTTACCAATCCAGATTGTGCCTTGCCTTGTAGCAGCGTATTCACCATCGCTTTGGCCATGCCGTCCACTGCTCCTGATGCATTGAAATTGAATGGAAGCATCAAGGTGAACGTTTGCCCCACAAAGACGACGTTGCATTTCATGGATACACTTCCGCTCTGAATGCTATTCAATTGCCCTGCAAACTCGGCAGACTTAATATCAATGGCCCCTCCGGCTCCATTATCCAACAACCATTTAGCTGCCAAGGAGAAGTAGTCTGTTGCGGTTTCAAGCAGATTTAATGGTGTTTTGGCCCCTTCAAAAGCTAACCGTAAAGGGTTAATATTATCGTTCGCTTTTTGAAGTTCATCTATTGCCTTATTTAATCCCTCATTGGCAATATCAATTCCTTTCTTCAAGTTTTCATAATTGGGCATTGGAATGTCAACCCCCACGCTGGTTCCAGGGACTGTTGCCCGAATGTAGGGAGGAATTTGCTTAAGTGGTACCGGTGCACATACTTTTCGTGCTTCTGGGATAACTTCTGTCACCGTCTTTGTAGTCCACCCGATAACTTTTCCGAATAATCCTCCTATTATAGGCACTTTTTCTAAGGTTTCTACTGTAACATAAATAATCTTATCCGTACATATTTCTGGTGGAACGAGTTCCCAAGCCCTGTCAACAGCTCCTAGCGCATTATCTTTAGCTTTTTGAGCATCATCAATTCGCTTAATCCCTTGCTCGTAAGCATTCTTAGTAAATTCCACCAAATCTCGTGCAGCCCTAAAAGCCTCCTGTTTAGCCTTCGTTTCCTGTGCTAAAATGTTCGTAGCCGCGCTATTCAGGGAATTCAGGAAATCGCTTCTCATAGCAACCTGGAGCTGCATGTTCTGAGGAGTAAACAGATCATTTCCCTTTGCGGAAATTCCAGCGGAAAACATATTGAATATCTTTCCCTCGCTGGCAAAGCCAAAACCGGTTTTTGATACATCAATGTTCGCATTTCTGGAGAGGCTCAATATATCAACCACTCCGTTCATTTTCATAAATGAGTGGTTGGGGTCTGTGAGGCCCGCTTTGGTGAAATCCAGCATCGCTTCCCCTCCTAAATCAAAAATTTTCAATCCGGCATTCGGCAAACTAATACGATCCAGTGTCGCATAACCCCTTATACCTGAGTCATATGCCGCCAGTAAATCGAGCCGTGCGCCCAATTGCATAATGCGGCCATCTCCTTTGATACGCAGCCCGGGGTCGTAGTTTTTTTCTGCGATGGTCATGGCAGAGGGAATCATGGTTACTTCGACATCCTTCAACGACATCGGGATAGCCCCCAACGGAAGGCTTTTCAGGTATTGTTGTGCATCTTGATCAAAAAATCCCTGCATGAGTTTTTCCAGGCTTAATTCATTGTACCGAACAGAGATCATACTTTTCATGAGGTCTTTGGAATCTAAAAACCCCGCGATATTTGCTTGCAGACTGCCCAACATCAAATCGCCCCGCACGCCTATTTTTTTGGCGGGCCCTGTGGCTCCTACATCCAACCCAAAATTGCTGATGGTAATACCAGGAAAACCAAAGGGCGTATCCCATTTTGACCACCGGCCATGTACAGTATCAGGTTCAGGTCCTTATTAGTTGGATCCAGCGCCATTTGTCCGTGCAAGGTCAATGCGTCGCCCCTCCCCCGCAACTCGGGAATAGTACCTTCCACACTCATACCTATGGCGGCTACTTTGGTGCTTGGTTCAAGAGAAATGTTTAAATCTTTGACTTGAAACAGTCCCAAATCCAAAGAAGTATGGTCCAATTTACCGGTGAGTTTTATGGCTGCATTTTTCTCGGCAGGCATGTCGGTTCTTACCGTAACGGAATTTATTTTTTCCAGTAATGGCACCCGTTTAGTCGGCATTTCATATTTGCCCAATAAAACGAAGCCAGGGCGAACCTTTTCGCTCGAAAAATCCATTTCATCGAGCAGTTCCAAGGATATTTCTTTCTGGGCATTCTGTGAGTATGCATATACAATGGCCATATTACCGAGATCAAGCCCGTCAATATATCTCAGGTTGTTATTGAGTTTGGCCAGGGAATAATCTTCCTCGGGGCGAAACCCCAACAAGAAGTCATTCTTGCTGCCGGAGTTGAAAATGCATACAGCTTCAATTCTCCCGATGTCGGTGCGGCCTTTAAGGGAAAGTACTTTTTCATTGTCAAATTTCACTACTGGTTCGTATAATGCCACATCCATAAGCGCATCCGGGAAGGTCTGAAATTGAACATTATTGTACTTTTGTAAAGCATCTATCAGGAGCTTCATTTCAATTTCGTTTCGAGAAGCGGTAATTTCCCATGTCGTCTGCTTTTTTTCGCTTTTTGCCTCCCCCTGCAAGTCAAAATCGAGGCCTCCGATATCTACAACTCCAGATAACTGACCCTTTTTATCGGCATTTTTTCCTTTGTCTTCTCTGTCTTTGTCAATGGTAAAAATAATCTCTGTTTGGTCTAATTGACAGTTCATATAGCCAATGACATTGTTTTCAGGCTGCCTGAACAGAGAAGTGATTACATACGTTTCTTTTTCTTGAGGGTACAGCAAAATATGCACCTTTTCCAGGTCTATTTTATTTTGCAACATGGCAGGGATCCATAGCTTTATTTTTTCACCGTCCAGTTCAATTTGATTGGAGGCGCCCGAAGGAAAAAGAGCAGTAATCTCAATGATTTTTTCGTTTGGCCCGGCGATGACTTCAAGTGACACGTCTTGTACTCCGAACATAGCCATTTCGCCTGAAATGTGATAGTCAAAAGTATCTTTTCCGGAATTGTACTTAACCAGAATAGTTTCCTCGTTCAAATCGAAGTCTTTGACTATTTTTTTGAACGTCTTCTTAAAATCATTAATCGTAACCGACTCCGGGCTGTTTTTTTGCGCCATGGCAGGCTCCCAAAGGATGAAAAAAAACAGGCCAAGAATAAAAAAGTACCCATTTTTGAGCATGGAAAAAGGACTCCACTCGTAAACATCTATGAGGGTTTTCATGAGGTAGATATCTGTTCATTCCCTTGTAGCTGGAGTTTGTGTCCCCGATACACCATATCCAGAAGCGTAGGGACTGAAAGTGAAGTAATGAACGCTTAATCAAGGTGAGGTTTGAGTAGGTTGGAAAGGGTCGAGGGTTTAATAACCTAAGAAATAGGCCCACACCGAATTTAAATATACACAACCTTTGGGGTAGTTCCAATGACATTCATCAGCTACAATAGCATACGCATTGAAACGCGAAAGGTAGGTTGGTGGATTTGGTTGGCGCAGGCCAGGTCTTCGATCGCAGACGGAAAGCCGAATGAGGCATTTAGCCCTCAAAGGAAATTTTGCCCCAATTCCTTCCTGATGCCAGCTTGAACGCAAAAACGTTTCCTTTTTTCCCTAGCTTAGCCTGTCAAAACACGAAAACCATGAAAACGCATTTCTTCCGGGTATCCCTGCTTTCCCTTTTTGCCTTTTTCTCCTGCTCCGCCTCGGGACAGCTCCGCCTGCCGGCCGTTTTTGGCGACCACATGGTGTTGCAGCAAAAAACCGATGCCCGCATCTGGGGCTGGGGGAATTCGGGGTCTCCAATAAAAGTGACGGGAAGTTGGAGCAAAGACACGGTAACCGCCAAGGTGGCCAACGACGGGACCTGGCAGCTCAATCTCCCTACGCCGGCTGCCGGAGGGCCCTACACCGTAACCCTGCTCAATGACCAGAAGATCGTTCTGGAAGACGTCCTGATTGGAGAAGTCTGGCTTTGCTCCGGTCAGTCCAACATGGAGTGGAGTGCCAATGCGGGGATTGTCAACGCCGAAGCGGAGGTCAATAACGCCAACCATCCCAATATCCGGTTTTTCCACGTCAGGAGGGCGGGCAGCGACTACCCGCAAGACGATTGCCATGGGGAATGGGCGGTTTGTTCGCCGGCTACCATGCGCACGTTTAGCTCGGTGGCCTATTTCTTCGCCCGGCATTTGCAGCAAACCCTCAATGCGCCCGTGGGCCTGATCAATGCCAGTTGGGGCGGAACCCCCGCCGAGGTATGGACGGATAAAAAATTCGTAGAAGCAGACCCCATGCTCAGCGCCTACGCCTCCAAACTGAAACCATACGACTGGTGGCCCAAAGAACCCGGAAGGCTGTACAACGCCATGATCGCCCCGCTGACGCCTCTGAACATCGCGGGCGCGCTTTGGTATCAGGGAGAAAGCAACGTTGGGACCTATCCCGGCTATTCCCGGCTGATGGGTGCGCTGATCCAAAACTGGAGGGCTGCTTTTGAAAAGGATTTCCCCTTCTATTTCGTGCAAATCGCACCGTATACTTACGGCAACCCCGCCGCCGTCGAAGCGGCCCGGCTGAGGGAAATGCAGGCCCAATGCCTGGATGTTCCCAAAACGGGCATGGTTGTCGTCAGCGATCTGGTGGACAACATCAAGGACATCCACCCCCGAAATAAGCAGGACGTCGGCAAGCGGCTGGCCCATATGGCGCTCGCAGAAAATTACGGCGTCACCGGGCTGGCCTATAAATTCCCATCCTACCAATCGGTCTCCGCAGAAAATAACGCCCTGCGCGTCCATCTCAAGGATGCGGAAACCGGACTGATGGTCAAAGCAGGCGAAAAGCCCATGGCATTTGAAATCGCGGGGGCAGACAAAGTCTTCGTCCCTGCCGAAGCCCGCATCGAAGGCAGCACCCTGGTTGTCTCAGCTAAAAACGTGACCAAACCGGTTGCCGTGCGGTATATGTTCACCAACGACGGGGTGGGTAACGTGTTCAGCAAGGAAGGGCTGCCGGTGGCGCCGTTCCGGTCGGATGCGTGGTGATTACCCTATTTAAGCTGGCTTTTTATCCAGGCGTTGACCTCCTGCGACAGGTACATGCCCTGTCCGTCGTGGCCCACGCCTTGCACGACGACTTTTTGGCTTTTGTGCACCCCGGCATACCGGGTTTCCAGCCACTGGAACACATGTTCGCCCCGCTTGAACCGGCTGGAACCCAACCAGGTTGCTTCGCAATCCGTGGTATTTAACGTCGGATCGGCGCCGGTTCCGTTGCCGAGCAGATAGGCGATGTTGCGCTGAAGCAGTCGCGCGTTCAGGGTATCCTTGCTGATGGTATTCACATAAGCCGGGCGGTTGACAAACCCCATTGGCCAATGATTGAAGCTGGGGCAATTCGCCGGTTGAACAAACTGGCCTTTCCCTTCGTCAAATCGCATATCGTCGGGGTAGTAATAATACTGGGTATTCGCTGCGCCGTAGGAAAATTTCAACCCGGGGTACTTTGCTTCCAGGCTGTTTACCGCTGCATAAAGCTGGACAAACAAAGCGCCCGAGCTATGCCCGGTGATCAGGATATTTCGCATTGCCGGAAAATATTTCTTGTCGGCCAGGCGCTCCACCAATTGATCGATGACGCCAAAAGAGCTGACGCTTGCCAACCCGGGCGTCAGGGAGGGCTGCCCATCCCGCCAGCTCGTAGAAGTCCAATACCACTCCCCTGCCTGGGCTTCGGAACTGTTTTTGAAGTCGGGCGCGATCAAAATGGTATTGTCCTGAAAGCTGCCTTGCTTCAATGCAGTGGTCAGGTAGGAATAATACAGGTCGGCGTCCCGGTTTTGGCCATGCAATACAAGGACGGCGTGTTGAAGATTCTTCCAGCGGGCGTCTTCGAGAAAAAGAGGGAAACTGGCGTAAAAGGAAAACCGCCCACCACCCGGCAGGGTAACCGTTTGCAGGCACTCCCCTCCAGCAGAAATACAAGGCGCCATTTCCATGATCAGCCCCTTTTCCATGGTGGTAAACGAAAGGCTCAGGGGTTTGTCCAACGATTCTCCGTTCTTGCCAATCGCCTGGGCGGCTACCTGTAATTGGTAGCCCGTATTGTACTCCAGGGAATCCATCGTAAGAACGGCTTTGGACCCGGCGTTGACGTAGGAGAACTGCAAGGGTACCTTACCGGATGCTGCAGTAAGTGAACACGCCGTCAGGAATTTCCCTGGGTCTAACGCGCCGGAAAACGTAAGCTCAATCGTAGGTTTGATCGCTACGTTTTTAGCCCCGTCCTCCAATTTTTGCCCATTGACTGCTGCCGTCAGCAGGGTCATAGAGGGAACAGGGGGTGCTTCCTTCTGGCAGGAAACGCCCAGCAAGACAAGTATCCCAAAAGCAGGAAGTATTCTTTTATGGAAACGCATAGGAAACGGATTTTCAGGTTTGTTGCAGTGAGCCCCACAGCAACACACCTATTTTTTTCCACGACCCGTCTGTATTGGGCCATATCAATTTCGTTCTCGCTTTTGGCAATGACGACGGCGGCAACGGTATTCCCGATGAAGTTGACGATTGCCCTGCCTTCGCTCATAAACCGGTCAACGCCAATAATCATTGCCAACCCTTCAATGGGTATGACCTTGATCGCGGTCAGGGTAGAAGCCAGCACCAGAAACCCACTCCCGGTGACCCCTGCCGCTCCTTTACTCGTCAGCATCAATACGCCGATAATCGTCAATTGCTGCCCCAAAGAAAGGTCAATTCCAAAAACCTGGGCCAGAAAAATAACGGCCATACTTAGGTAGATCGTGGTCCCGTCCAGGTTAAAGCTATAACCGGTAGGAACAACAAGCCCTACGACTTCTTTTTCGCATCCGGCGAGCGTAAGTTTTTCCATCACGGATGGCAGAACCGCTTCACTACTGCTGGAGCCCAACACAATGAAAATTTCCTCTTTGACGTACCCCAGCAACTTCCATAAGCTGATTTTATAGAAGGAGCAAACCAGATTGAGCACCACAAAAATGAACAACAGCCCCGTGATATAAAAGGTCAGCATTAAATTTCCGAGCAAAAGCAAAGAACCAAATCCAAACTTACCGATGGTATACGCCATCCCGCCGAATGCCCCGAGCGGACTGATTTTCATGATGATGTGCAGAATGTTGAACAAGACCTTATTCAGGCCCTCAAACGCACTTAGAATACCGCTCCCTGCCTGGCCCATTTTCTTTAATCCAATGGCAAAGAGGATGCTGAAAAAAAGCACCTGGAGGATGTCGCCCTTGGCAAAAGCATCCACCACATTAGAAGGTACAATATGCGAGAAAAACTCCCCCCAGTTGATCTGGCTGGCTTGTTCGGTATATTTGGCCACCTGGCCATTGGTTTCAAAACCTTCCGTAGACACGCCTACTCCAGGCTTGACGGTGTTCGCCACGATTAGTCCGATGATCAGCGCCAGGGTCGTAACCAGCTCAAAATAAATCAACGCTTTCAACCCGACGCGCCCCACCTTGCCCAAATTTCCCGCCCCCGCTATTCCGGATACGATGGTCAGGAAAATGACCGGCGCAATGACCATCCGGATCATATTGATGAAGGTATCGCTGATCAGCTTGGCTGCGCCGGCAAAGCCCGGAAACAGCCATCCGGTAAGGATACCCAGAACGATGCCCAGAAGGACCTGGACATAAAGGATTTTAAAATACTTCATCTGGAAACGCATTGAGAAATGCAGGGAATTGCGGACAAAAGGAAAAAGAAAGCCGGGATTTTTCTCAAAAGGATATTTTTGCACGCTTGCGAAAAAAACACCCTTTTAAAACCAATCCCGGCCTTCCCATCAAAGCTTGGATCCATCCACCCGGGTTCCCGGCGAGTAGGCCAGAGCCCCATTGGCGGTTTTGTGCAGGACAAACCCTCCGGTAATGTCCGGCGAGCGGGTCACGGATTGGTCAATGCCAAAGTTGATCCCTGCAGCGTCGGTTGCGGAATTAAAGGTCAGGAACACGTTGCCGTTTTTATCCTTGATCGTAATCACATCGCTGGCGTTCGACAGGTTCATATCGCCCGTCGTTGTAACGCCCGTTTGGGCCCCTCCAAAAGCGCCGGTTGGCGTCCCTCCGCCAAACAACACGTACACTCCTTTGGGCGGAACCACGGTATTGGCAGGGAAAACGTGCCGGGGGGTGTTTGCCGCCAGACCGGTTTCATCAAAGAGGGTGAACCCGCTTAAGTCTACCGCAATTTTCTGGTCATTGTAAAATTCGATGAACTCATCGGCAGAAGGACTACGGGTTCCGTCGCCGTTGGCATCCCCTGCGAGGTCGTTCGGCGGATCGAACAAGACCTCGTTGACGATAAAGCCTTTCCCTGGCGGCTCAGCAGCAGCGAAAGGCTGGCCGCTGGTTTTGGTACCGGGAGAATAGGCCAGCGCAGGATTGGCGTCTGTATGGGCTGCATAAGGACCGTTTATGTCTGGCGAACGGGTAATGGATTTGTTGGCATTGAAGTCCAGTCCGGCCCCGTCCGTAGCCGTGCTAAACGTAAGGAAGACCTTCCCGTCCCGGTCCTTAATGATGGCCATGTCTCCCGCGTTATTCAGATTGAGGTTGGACGTGGTCGCTACGCCTGTCTGAGCAGTCCCAAAATCCCCTGTAGGTCTTCCTCCTCCGAAAAGGACGTATACCCCGCCAGGAGGCACTTTGGTATTGGCAGGGAAAACATGCCGGGGCGTATTGGTCGCCAGGTTGGTTTCATCAAACACGGTGAAGCCGCTTAAATCAACCTCCTTATTGGAATCGTTGATGAATTCGATGAACTCGTCCTCCGAAGGAGAGCGGGTTCCATCCCGGTTGGCATCGCCGGCGAGGCCATCCGGCGGATCAAACAGGATTTCGTTGATAATAAAGCCCTGGTCGGCAATCCCGTCTCCATTGCTATCGATATCGTCGTCCAAAATCCCTAGCGTCACCACTTGCGGGGTAAGCTCAACCGCATTGACGATACTGGAAATACGCACGATGACCGTCTCTTCTCCTTCGGTGGTATTATCCTGAACCGAGGTAATCGTCATCGTCCCGGTTTTGCTTCCCACAGGAATGCTAATACTGGTTGCACTGGCTTTAAAATCCGAACCGGTCGCAGTTCCTTCAAATGCCAGGTTGACCGTCACCGGTTCTGTGGCGTCTTCGCTCAACGTCGCAGTAACCGTGGAAATACCCGCAGCTTCCGCTAGTTTAAGCACATCGGCAGAAAGCGCAACGTTGGCAGGCACAAAGGCTTTGGTAGTGAACTTATACACGAACGGCGTCTTGAGTTCTTCGTCCCCGTTCCCGAATTTGCCCGGATTTACCGAAATGGTATAGGCGGTTTCATATCCCAACCGCGTTTTGTTGGTCAGGGTAATCGTCGAATTGGTATTCGAATAGGCGATGTCGAACGCTACCGCGCCCGAAGGCCCTGTAAACGACAAGGCTTCCTGAAGTTTGGCCGTGTTGAGGGTATGGGAAAAGACGATTTCGATACTTACCTTGGTATCGATCCCGGTAGCCCCGCTGGCTACTTTCTGTCCATTAAGGGTTTGCTGCAAGACGTAGATGGTGCTGTAGTCGATATCCAACTCGTCTTTGGAACAGGTAAACGCCAGCAGGGACAGGAAGAGGGCCCCGGCATACCTGGCTAAGATGGAACGATTAAACAAGCCTTTCATATGTTCTTTTTTTTCGTGTTTGAGCAAAAACCCGGATGCGTTTTTGCGAAAAAATGGCATCAATTCTTTGGCGTTTTTCCTTTAAAGGGTGGGAGGTCGGATTCGTCGACCAACTGCCGGAAAAAGGCGGCATCCTCCTCGGCAAGGATAGACAGGTACAGATTTTCTCCGTATTGGTCCTTGGTTTGCAAGCGATTCGGTATGGAGGCAACTTTCTGTCCGGTTAGCTTTTTAAAAAAGATCAGTCCGATCAGGAACGTAGCCTCTGGAGAGGGATGTTTGTCGTCTGAATACATATCCAGGTCGGGCCTAAGCCGACGCACTTCGCTCCAAATGGGCCCCACCGGGACCATATCCGTTCCGGTTTCCGCGCCGAGGCGGGTATATCCTTCGGTAATAGCCGGCTGCTGGAGCGGGTTGGAGTGGTAAGCCCAGGTAAGGAAAAGCAGAGGTTCTGCTCCGGATGCCCGGACTGCCGCAATCCATTTTTTTCCGAAGTCATCAAATTGAACCGGCTGGTCGATGGCGCCGGTGCTATGGTTCTGGAGTACGACGACGTCCCATTTGCTCTCCTTGACCATCGCCTGGGTGGAAAGTCCTTTTTCTCCCTTCCAGTGCTGTTCCCAGGTAGCGCCGCTGGCAGTCGATTGCCGGATACGCATGGGGATTCCCTGGGTAGCCGCCATAGCGCCAACCACTTGCGGGAGATTCCAGTAGAAGGTGAAGCTGTTGCCCACGAACAGGACATCCAGGGTATCCTTCGGCTGGGAATACCCCCAATGAGGGAGAAACGCGATCGCAGCCAAAAGGAAAAAGCACCGGGAAGAAGGGAATCGCTTCATAATTACTTGTTTACTGCAGTTACGTCAAACAATCCCGGAATAGGCTTAGGCACGTTGATATTCCGGTCGACCTCCGATTGCGGATACAGGAAACGCTGAGGGAGCAGATTGCCTTTATTCGGAATGACTTTCACCCGAACGGCCGCTTCCTTTCCCGTCCGGCGGGTATCGTTAAATCCTTCGATCTGGCCGAAGAACGTCACATAACGTTCTTCCAGGATTTCCCGCAACAACGCGTTGTCGGCGCTGAGGTTATCCGGATTTTCGATGCCTCCGGGAGCAAAATCCGCTGCGGTATACCCATCGTATTTCAGCTGGGTCAAATTGGGTTTGGTCAGGTAACCGCCCGTTGCCATGAATGCCCGGAACGCGTTGAGGCGTTGCAGGCCAACGGCAAACCCCTGAGACCGGAAACCGGCTTCTGCCAGAATCAGCAGGTTTTCCTGGTAGGTCACCATAGCAGAGGGGGCGGTTTGAGCGGCGTACTTATCCGCCAGGGTATTGGGTTGAACGCCGACGTTGGTCGTGCGGAAGAGGAAATCGTAGCGCGCCCGTTCGTCTGTTTTGGCATTTCCGCGGTAGTTTTGCGGGATTGGATTGACCGCCGCGTTGGCCTGGATAAGGCTGGCCATGAAATTGGACGTTTTAAGATCTGCAGCCCGAACGTTGATCGCAAAGAACAGATAATTCAGATTGGACTCATCCAATCCCGTCCCGTGGGAAGAATACAGACTGTTTTTAAAAGCGCTTATTCCTTTGCTTGCCGCTGTAAACGCGGCGGGGTAATCGCGGGTGTGCATATAATACCGGGCTTTCAGCGTATACGCTACCTCCTTCCAGGGCGCTGGATTTCCATCGAAATAAATCTCCGCGCCGGCAGCGGGCCTGCCGGTTCCGCTTTCCAGGTTAACGATAGCCTGGTCCAGCAGAGATTGAAGCTTCCCGTAGATGGAAACCTGATCCTCATATGCCGGGTGCTCGATCTCGATCTTTGCCGCTTCTTCAAAAGGAACATCCCCGTAAAGGGAAGTCACCGTTCCGATGATCTGAGCCTGAAGCACCTGAAGTATCCCTTTGGTAATGGGGCCAATCGCTTCCGCTTCGGCGGCTTTTCCCGCTTCAACAGCGTTTCGGTAAGCGTCGATATAGGCGTCTGACCATTGCGGATCGAAATTGGCGGTCGTGAGGTTGTATTCGCTAAACCCCAGGTGCTGCCGGTCAATTCCCGTATAATACCCACAAAAAATTCCCGCCTTACGGGCGGTTTCTCCGGTTTGTAAAATGATGTTGCCCACTTCGGCGCCAGTGAGGATGTACTGATAGGAAGCACTGGTCGGGTTGTTGGGATCCTGATTAATTCCTTCGACGAGATCGCTGCAGGAAAACCCCAGAAAAAGAAGCGCCGCGGTTATGATAAATGGTTTCATAAAGAATCAGATTGATGCATTAAGCGAATTAAAGGTTGACAAGCACACTGAACAGGTAGGATTTGGTGCTCGGGTTGTTGAAATACTCCATGCCCCTGGCGACGTCCACCCCCGCCAGGTTGGTATCCGGATCGGTTCCCTCGAAGTCGGTCCACAACACGAGGTTTCTGCCGGTCAGGGAGAATTCGACCGAACTCAATCCAATGCGTTGCTTGAGCCAAGGCGCACGCAAGGTGTAGGACAGCGATAACTCCCGCAACCGGGTCCAGGAGCCGTCTTCGATATAGAGCTCGTCGGTGGCGTTGCTGAAGAAGCCGCCGCCGGAATTGTACCACACTTCGGTGAGAGCTACCGGCCCGGCGCCAAAGTCGCCTACTTTGCCGCGGAAAGTGGTACCGATAGGGATGATCTTCCCTGAATAATCTTTCAGGTTTCGGATGGCGGTTACCTCATTCCCGGAGTCCTTCCATCGGCCCAGGTCGTAAAGCACGGCTTTGGTGCCCGCATAAATATCTGCACCCTGGTAGGTTTCGAAGAGGACCGACAAGCGGAAATTTTTGAAACTCCAACCCGAGGTTAGCGCCCCCTGCCAATCGGGGTTGGGATCGCCGATCACACCTTCCGTCAGGTCCTGGCGGGGAAATCCATTTTCGTCAAAAACGATGGAACCGTCTTCGTTGCGCTGGATTCTCGATCCCCACAATACGCCCAGCGGCTGACCTTCTACTGCCCGGGCGCTGACGGCGGCAAGTCCGCCCAGGTTGATGGAAGCGACTCCCTGCATATCCACCACCGTATTCTTTACGCTCGTGAAATTGGCCGAGAGGTCCCAGTCGAAGTTTTTCGATCGAACCAGTTGGTATCCCAGGTCCAGTTCTATTCCTTCATTCTGGATTTCCGCGCCATTCGAATACACGTCGGTGTACCCACGAGAGTTGGCCACCGGAAAATCCAGCAACACGTCCACCGTACGGTTGTTGAAATAGGTGCCGCTCAAGGAAAGACGGTCTTTCAAGAAACGCAAATCGGCGCCGGCTTCAAACTCTTTCTTGCGCTCCGGCCGGAGCGCGGAGTTGCCACGTGTGGAGCTGGGTACAAACCCGCCGTTGCCATATAGGCCGAGGCTCAGGTTTCCTCCGTATTGATCGCTGAAAGCAGGAGATACGTATACGTTCGAGGTATTGAAGCGGGCAGGCTGAACGCCTACCTCGCCGTAGGAAAGGCGCAATTTGCCAAAAGAGAACGTCTCATTTTCCAGTCCGCCGAGTTTGGAAAACTGCCAGGCAAGGGAGGCCGAAGGGAACAGGAAGGTATTATCTGCGGCATCGCCAAACGTGGAAGCCGACTCTACCCGTACCGTTCCCGTTAAATAAAGCATGTCCCATCCGGAAAGGCCCATGGAGGAATACACCGCGGCGGTGCGCTCACGTCCCTGGGAACTGATGGTGGTCACGTTCTCCGGCAGGGCATTGTCTTTGTCCCGCACCCCACTGGCAACGTCGGCGAACTGAATGAAATTGACTGTATTCACTCCGTTTACGGTAAGGGAGCGGCTATTGTAGTTAAAGCCCACGAGGAGGTTTCCGTTCAGGTTTTTGGCGAGTTTGCGGTTGGCTTTGGCGATGTAGTCCATGTTAAAGATCGTACTAGACGCCAGGGTTTGTTCGTAAAAGCCAGTTGAAAAAGCCCCGGAAGCCGATCCCGGAGTATAAAACTCGTTTTTCTGTTCGCTGTAGAAGTCAATGCCTACGCGGCCGATGAGATCTACCCAGGAAAGCGGGGAAGCCGTCAGTTCAAAGCTGGAGATAAAGCGGTCGACACGAGCTTTGTTCTCTTGCTCATTGAGCGTCCAGGAAGGGTTGTTGTAGGTGGGGGTGTTGTCGGCTGCCAGGTACTCCAGATACGACCGATGCCGGTTGGTAGCGGGAGAAGCCGTGGAATTGGCATAGTAGCTCCCGCGATAGCCGGTGTTATCAAAATCCGGCGGGGTACGCAAAAGCCCGAGGTGGAGGCCGGATGAAGTGGCGCCTTTCAGAATTCGGTTGGAGCCGGTGCGCGTATAGGTGGATTTGGTGTTTAATTTGATCTTGTCCGATAGCAAGTGGGAGGAGTTGAGACGGGCAGTGGTGCGCCGGTAGTCCGAATTGTTGCGGATGATGCCCTGCTGGTCGAGGTCGCTCAGACTGAAGAATACATTGCTACGGTCATTTCCTCCCGTGAGGCTCAAGCTATTTTCCAAAAATTGCCCGTTGCTGAAAACCTGATCAAAATTGGAATCGTCGTAAATAGTCTGGGAGTTCTTCTTAAGAATAGGATAGTAAGTGGTCCCGTTCTGGTCCACGAAAAAAGCGCCGGAGGTATTGAACTCATCCGGGCCGCCGGAGCGGTTGGCGATCTTGTCGCCCCAGGAATCGCGGGCGCGCGGGTTGAATACGCCGTTATCTCCCTGGCCAAAAGCTGTTTGCATAGGGAAGCGCTCGTTGATGGCGTCCAGCGAATACGTAGATCTAAAGGAAATAGACAACTTCTGGCCAAATTTGCCACTTTTGGTCGTGATCAGGATAACCCCGCCGAGGGCCTGAGTGCCATAAAGCGCTGCGGCGGAGGCGCCTTTGAGTACGGTGATGCTTTCGATATCGTTGGGGTTGATGTCGTTCAAGCGCGATTCCGGGTTTACGCCCGTGCTGCTGCTGTTGCCCCCGGACGTCGTTGCTGATCGGTATGCCGTCGAGCACGATCAGCGGCTGGTTGTCGCGGGTGATCGTAGAAAGCCCCCGGATCTGGATATAAGCTCCTGCGCCGGGGTCGCTGGAGTTGCGGGAAATCCGCACCCCTGAGGATTTGCCCGAAAGCGACCCCAAAAGGGTGGACTCACCGGATCCGGTGATCGCTTGCCCGCCTACATTGGAACTGGCATACCCCAGAACGTCCTTGTTTTCCTGCAAGCCCAGGGCAGTGACTACGATTTCGCCAAGCAAGCCGATTTCCTCTTCCATGACGATATCGATGACCTGGTCTGTACCGACAGGCCGCACAACTGTTTTCAAGCCTACGTAACTAAAGACCAGAACGGCGGCATTGCCTGCCACTTCCATTTCGTAGGCCCCGTCAATCGACGTGACCGTCCCGTTGGTCGTCCCTTCTTCCAGTACGGTCACCCCGATCAGTGGGGCGCCCTGCGCGTCGTTGACCACGCCTTTAACCGTGCGCTGGCCAAAGGCTGTTCCCTGGAATAACAACGCCAGGAAGGCGATCGCAAATAAACATTTTGGTTTTTGCATGGTGTTGCTGATTTTTCTAATGACAATACCTATTTAATCCAACTGGAGGGAAATGCTCCCGGTACGAACCCCCATAAGAGAGGCAGTGCCCAGTATATAGCCAAGGTGAGTAGAACAATAGACATGATATTCATCCAGATTCCCGCCCGCACCATGTCCGGAATGCGCAAATACCCGGAGCCGAACACCACTGCATTGGGCGGAGTGGCCACGGGCAGCATAAAAGCGCAGGAGGCCGCAATCGTTGCTCCAACCATAAGGCTCAAAGGATGTACCCCTATAGCCAGAGCCAGAGGCGCCAGCACGGGAAGAATCATGGCGGTAGTAGCGAGATTCGAGGTGATCTCCGTAAGGAAATTGACGGCAGCGATAATGACCAGGAGGACCAGGATCAAAGCCACGCCGTCCAGCAACGTTAGCTGAGCGCCAATCCACCCGGCTAACCCGCTCGTTTTAAACCCCTCCGCAATAGCCAAACCGCCGCCAAAAAGCAGCAGAATACCCCAGGGAAGCTTGACGGCTTCCTGCCAGGTGAGAAAAGCCCCCTTTTTTTCTTTCGAGGTGGGAAGAACAAACAGGAGGACCGCTGCAACCACCGCAATCATCGTGTCATCCAGTTCGGGAATAAACCGGTTCAATACATAAGAGCGACTGATCCAGGCCAGGGCCGTCATAACAAAAACGGCGAGAACGGTTTTCTCCTCAAAAGAAATCCGGCCCAAGGCCTTTAATTGCTTCTCGATCTCCTCTTTACCGCCTGGAAAAGACTTTTGGGTGAAGCGGAAAGCGAACGTGGTCAGGTATTTCCAACAGATAAATAACAAAGCGACGGAAACAGGAAGCCCAAAAATGATCCAATCGTAGAAGGTAATCTCCATCTGATAGAGGTCTTTGACCACACTGGCAAAGACCAGGTTGGGAGGGCTGCCCACCAACGTCGCCATGCCGCCGATGGATGCGCTGTACGCAATCGCCAACATGAGGGCTTTCCCAAAAATCAGGTTCTCATCCTCCCGGGTATTAGGGTTGTCTTGCAACTGAGCTACAATCGCCATCCCGATCGGATACATCAGCACCGCCGTAGCGGTATTGGAGATCCACATCGACAAGAAACCCGTAGCCACCATAAACCCAAGAATGATGCTTTTGACGTTGGAACCGATCAGATGGATAATCGTCAACGCCATGCGACGGTGAAGATTCCACTTCTCAATAGCAATAGCCAGCATGAACCCGCCTATGTACAAGAAAATATATTGGTGCCCGAAACACGCCGTCGTTTCTTTTATCGGAAGACCGCCCGTAAGTGGAAATAATAAAATCGGAAGCAACGCCGTCACCGCAATAGGAACCACTTCCAATATCCACCACGCCGCAATCCAAAGCGTAGAACCCAAAATGGCATTCGCTTCTTCAGAAAGCCCTTCCGGCCTGAAGAATAACCGGGTTGCCAGAAATAATGCAGGCCCCAGAATCAGCCCTATCCGCTTTGTGTTCATCTTTGGTTGATTACTTCCTCCCGTATTTGGCAGGATTTTTCTTATTTTTAGTGAACTTTAAATTTAGCCCTTCGCAAATTCGGGGGGTTATTATTTCGCTAATCTATTGCGTAATATTCATATTAAATAAAATTAAAGTCTGCAATAAATATTTTTTACAAAATTTCATACCGTTTTACACTTTTTTACATATTCAGATACATTCATGAAGGACTTACGCCAGGAGTTTCTGGATCAGTTGGAACATAAATACGGCAAATGGGATAAAACCACATCCAATTTTGGGTCAACGCCTTTCGGATTGATTGCTAACGATTTATCAATCAGCGCCAGCCAATTCACCAAGTTGCTTTCCGGAACGGCAACGGAAGGCATGTACACCCGGTCGATCGAAAATGTCCACCGGCTAATCCGGTTGGAAAGCGCACTAAAAGAAATTGAAGCAACCCGGGCGGCAAGGGAAGAAAACGCTGCGCTCCTCAAAAAGCAGGAACGGAGGCTGAGCCACTCCGGAAGAAGGTCGGTTTTGTTTATGCTGCTGGCCCTGACCGTGGGAAGTTCCGGCATGTTTCTTATTCAAAAAGGGGTCCGGAAAAATCTTGTAAACGATATCCAAACCAATCTGAACCCCCTGACGGCGTTTTTCGACCGGGAGTTTAATGCAGACTTTCAATCTCCCTATCTCAAAGAATCGGATGTACAGGAGTACTGCCCTTGCAGCGCCTTCGAGGGAGTTTGGTCGCTGGAAGAAGAATACAAATTGCCGCTGCCGGGAAACAAAAAACCCGGGATTTATTACCTGGCCAAAAGCGCCGATGTGCGCATGAAATGTTCCAAAAGCGACACGCTCCCTGCAGGCAAAGGGAATGTTCTATTGGTTTTTGAATACCTGATCAACGAAATCTGGGTGGACAAACGCAAAATCCCTTTGTTTCCAACTTACTTTGACAAAGAGACCAAACAATTTACCCAAGCGTTTAACGACCTCGTTTTCGAAAACGACCCCAATTTTCAGAAGGTAGCAACCATCCATTCGTTCTTCATTAGCAAAATTGAATTGTATAAAGACTCGATTGTCCGCAAAGGCGAGCCTTGCGGACGCTATGCCACCGGTGTAAACGAGGCCCTGGTCTCGGAATACGCTATCGATTTGAAGCATATCCTCGAGAATGTCCTCGGGGACCTGACCCAAACCAGTTGCCATTCGATCGCCAATTACTTTTGCGATCCCAACCTGCTGCAGGAAGGAAAAAGCGTGCTGTCCTTTGATTGTCTGTATACGATTAAATCGGAAAACCTCGGTATCGGCGGCGGCTACCCTTACCGGAAAGGGTACCGGCTCCAAAAACAGAATTACTCCGACAATCTGACCTGTAATTGCGATTCGTATCCCGGCGACTAATCCGGTAATTTTCAAACCTGCCTAAAACCTAACCAGATGAAAACCTTCTTCCGCGTCCTGTTGGCGCTCGTCCTCCTTGTACTCATCCTCGCCCTGCGCACCCTCTACCTCGCCGGCTCGTTTAAATCCCTCAAGCCGCACAAACCTGCCGAAGAAATCAGCATTTCCGGCATGATGGGCGTGGAAGACATTACCATCGATCCGGCTACCGGGATGGCGCTGGCGTCTTCGAACGACCGCCGGAGGGTCCGTGCAAACGAGCCGTCCACAGGCGCTATTTTTCAGTTTGATGCCGCCTCCCCCACCCCAGCGTTCATCGATCTGACCGCGGGATTGAACCTGCCGGAATTTCATCCCCACGGCATTTCGCTGTTCACCGATCCCTCGGATGGGAGTAAATGGGTTTTCGCGGTCAACCACCGCAAAGGCGCCTCCTGCATAGAAATCTTCCAGTATACCGACACCATGCTTGTTCATTCTGCTACGATCCAAAGCCCCGAATTCATAAGCCCGAACGACGTGGTGGGCGTTGGAAAACGCACGTTCTATTTCACCAACGACCACGACCGGCATCCCGACGGGGGCGTTTCCAGCCTCAAAGATTTTTTGGTCATCGGCACGGGGCAGGTGGGCTATTTTGATGGAGAAAAAGCAACCCTTCTGGATAAAGGGATCCGCTACGCCAACGGGATCACCGCGAGTCCGGACGCAAAGTTCCTTTATATGGCGGCCTGTACCGACGGCGCCATTTATGTATACCAGAGGGAACCGTTCCAAAAAATCCGGGAAATCGAATGCGGCACGGGCGTCGACAACCTGGAATGGGACGCCGAAGGCAATCTCTGGGCAGGCGCGCATCCCAAAATGCTGGCTTTTCTCGGGCACGCTCAGAAAGCGGAAAAGCGCTCGCCTTCCCAGGTGCTGAAAATCAACCTCCAGAACCCAAAAAACCCCATAGTAGACGAAATTTACCTGAATACGGGCAACCCGCTATCCGGGTCGTCGGTCGCCGCCGTGTACCACAACCGGCTGTTTATCGGCAGCGTGTTTGAAGACGGAATAGTAATACTCGAAATCGGGAAATGATGGCATCAGGGGAAAGCCCATGGTACAAAGACAGAAGGAAGCCCCTGCTCCTCAACGCAGCGTGGGGGGTGTCTTTTCTCTGTTCCACGGTTGCTGTTTCCGCTCAGATTCCTGCCACCGACCCCCTGCTTCGCGACACCCTGGCGCCGGTGACCGTCACCGCTGCCCGGCTTCCGGCGCCGGTGCTCCGGCTGCCTTATGCGGTAGGGATGCTGAACCAAACCCAGATCCAAAGAGGGCAGGCGCAACTTTCGCTCCACGAATCGCTGATCAGCCTGCCCGGTTTGCATGCGCAAAACCCTGCGAATTTTGCCCAGGACCTGCGCTTGTCGGTGCGTGGCTTCGGCGCCCGGTCCGCTTTCGGCATCCGGGGTTGCGCTTGCTGGTCGACGGGCTTCCGGAATCTACGCCCGACGGACAAGCAGACGTCGACAACATAGACGCAGGCGCCCTTCGGTCGATCGAACTGCTTCGCGGAACCTCGGCAGGGCTTTATGGAAACGCCTCGGGCGGAGTATTGAATATCCAAACGGAAGAACCTTCGCTTTCTCCCTTTGCGGAAATACGATCTGCCTTCGGAAGTTTTGGATTCCAGCGCATTCAGTCCAAAGGGAGCATGACCATAGGAAAAATGGGGTTATCCGCCAGCCTTTCTCACCACCGAATCCAGGGATACCGACCCCAAAGCGCCATGCGACAAACCATCCTCAACCTCAAAAGCCGTTTCCAGTTTAACGCCTCCACCCGGCTATCCCTGCTGGTCAACGCCGGCTCAAGCCCTTTGGCACAAGATGCCGGGGGGCTGACGGCCGAGCAGGTAAGCACTAACCGTCGGCAAGTCCGTGAAGCCAATGTCCAATTTGACGCAGGAGAAAAGGTTGCCCAAGGGCGGATAGGGTTTGTTTTGGAGAAAAACTGGTCCGAAAAACGCCAACTTACCGCAAAGGCTTACCTTACGGCCAGGGATTTTGCCAACCGCCTGGCATTCCAGAACAGCGCCTGGGTAGCGTTCGGCCGCTTATTTGGAGGCGGCGCCGTTCAGTACGCTTTCCAGGGGCGTCAATATCGCTCCCAAATGGGTCTGGAAACCAATCACCAGCGCGATCACCGGTACCGGTTCGACAACCTGGAGGGCGAAAAAGGGCCCTTGCGGCTGGAACAAAACGAGCGCTTTCACAGCACTGGCTTGTTCTGGGTGCAGGAATGGACCCCACTCAAGAAATGGGCATTTACCACAGCAGCCCGGCTCGACCGGCTGGATCTGCAAGTACATGATCTGTTCTTGTCCGATGGGGACCAGAGCGGACGGAAAACCTTTCGCCGGTTCAGCCCTATGGCCGGTATCGTTTTTCTTCCTTCGCCCGCTTTTTCGGTTTACGCAAACCTGGCTTCTCACTTTGAGGCCCCTACGCTGACCGAACTCTCCGCCAACCCCTCCAACCTGGGTGGATTCAACCCCGATGTAAAACCTCAAACATCCCTTCATGGAGAAATGGGACTTAAAACAGCCATGGACAAACCTGCCGCGCTGGAACTGGCCCTTTTTTACATTGCCCTCCGCAACGAACTGGCTCCTTACCAATTGCCACCTTACCCCGGACGGGTTTTCTACCGCAACGCCGGCAAATCCCGGCGCCTGGGACTCGAGGCATTCTTCCGGTGGACACCGGCTAAAGGCATTTTGCTTTCTACCGGATATACGTATTCCGATTTTAAATACCGGGATTACGAGGCGAATGGGATGGCATTCGACGGCCTCTTCGCCCCGGGGATTCCCGCGCATCAATTGACTACTTCGCTCCAATGGACGACGGCATCCGGGTTCTTTTGCTCCCTCCAGTTGCGGGCGCTAAGCCGCCAATTCACCGACGATGCCAATACGACGCTGGAACCGGATTATGCATTGGTTAATGCCAGAACCGGGTATACGTTCTCAGGAAAATCCATGGAAATGGAACCGTTTGCAGGCGTAAACAACTTGTTCGCGGCTGCCTATAGCGGAAATATCCTCTTAAATGCCGCAGGTTCCCGCTATTTTGAGCCGGATGCCGACCTCCCGTTTATTTTCGCCGGGATAAGGCTCCGTGCCGCTTCGAAACGCATGGAATAATTAATTTAGCCGAATAATATCTCAATGCCATGGAAAAAGACCTCCAAACCATCGCACAGTATATCGACGGCTTTCCGCAGGAAATCCAATCCCTGCTGGAAGAGCTCCGGTCGGTTATCAAAGAAGAGGCCCCAGAGGCGGAAGAAACCATTAGCTACCAGTTACCTACCTTCAAATTGCATGGCAACCTGATCCATTTTGGCGCCTTCAAGAACCATATCGGCCTCTACCCCACCCCTTCGGGCATGGAGCAGTTCAAGGATGCGCTCTCGGCCTACGAAACCGCTAAAGGCTCGGTCAAGTTCCCTTTAAACCAACCCCTGCCCTGGAACTTGATCCGGGAAATCGTGCGGTTCCGGTTGAAAGAAAATCGGGAAAAAGCCCAGTCCAACTCCCGTAAACCAAAGAAAAGAGATTGACCCTGTTTCCTATTCCTGACCCGCGCGCCAATGCCCGAGTACCTTTCTTTTGAAACCGACCGGCTTTTTCTCCGCCCCACGACGGAAAAAGATGCCGTTTTCCTGCTGGAATTGCTGAACTCCCCCACCTGGTTGGAGTATATCGGCGACCGGAAGGTGTACACCCTGGAAGACGCCCGGGGGTATATCCAGTCGCGGATTACGCCCCAACTGGAGCGGCTGGGATATGCCAACTACACCCTGGTGCGCAAAGCGGATGGGATGAAAATCGGGCTCTGCGGGCTCTACGACCGGGAAGGACTGGATGGCGTGGATTTGGGATTTGCCCTGTTGCCCGCCTTCGAAAAACAGGGATATGCGTTCGAGGCCGCCAGGAAATTGTTGGAAGCAGGAACCCTGTTTTTTCATATTCCGGAAATCCTGGCCATAACGACCCAGCTAAACCATAACTCGCAAAAACTGTTGAAAAAATTAGGCTTCCGTTTCGTGAAAACGATCCGTATGGCCAACGACCCGGAAGAACTCCTGTTATTTGCGTGGAACAAATACGTTTTTTCCTCTTAATACTTAAAATCTGCATACATGAACAAGCGGCAATTCCTCAAAACCAACCTCTCTTTATTAGGCGCTCTGGTAACTGCTCCTATGCTCGGCTGGGCAAAAAACTGGACCTGGGCAGGGCCTGTGCCCGCTTCCCCCGAAGACCCGTTTTCGCTTCCGGCTCTGGATTATGCGTTCAACGCCCTGGAACCGTTCATCGACGAAAAAACCATGATGATCCACCACGGCAAACACCACGCCGCCTACGTCAAAAACCTCAACGCCGCCATCCAGGGAACGCCTTTTGCCGGCAAAACCCTGGAGGAAATCCTGGCGATGGTCACCGACAAAGAACCGGCTATCCGCAACAACGGAGGCGGGCATTACAACCACTCGCTTTTCTGGAAAATCCTCACCCCAAAGAAAGGAACCCAACCCTCGGCTGAATGTACCCAAGCGATTACCCAGGAGTTCGGCGGGATGCCCCAACTCAAGGAAAAACTGCTCAACGCAGCCAAAGCGGTCTTCGGCTCCGGCTGGGCCTGGCTTGCTGTCGACGCCAAAGGGAAACTGTTCGTTTCCTCCACGCCCAACCAGGACAACCCCCTCATGACCAATCTGGCAGCCCTGAAAGGAACACCCATCCTGGGCATCGACGTCTGGGAACACGCCTACTACCTCAAGTACCAAAACCTCCGGGCCGACTACCTCGAAGCGGTGTGGAACGTTCTGAACTGGGAAGAAATCAGTAGCCGGTACAAGTCCGCGCTACCTAAAAAACCCGGCACTTTCGATCTCTGGCCTATGCTGGGCGCTTTTCACAAAGTGATGTCCGAAACCTTCCACCCCATGGAAGAAGGCGACCTGCAACCGATCAAAACCCGCTCCGGAGAAATGGCCCAACGGGCAGGCGAAGTCGCTTCCTCCCCCATCCCGGCCCCCTTCAACACGCCTGACATCGCAGCGACCGTCAAACGCCTGAAGAAAGACAGCAAAGCCCTGGATAAACTGGTGAAAAAGCAAGGAACAGACGAACAGATCAAATCGTCGCTGACCGCCCTGCACGACGTCTTCCACAGCATTGTCGGACTTTGCCGCGACGAAAACCACTAACCGCCTATGGTTGCCTTACTGCGCACCAATTCCGAACACCCCGATTTTATCGAACTGGTCCGCCATCTCGACGCCGAACTGAAGGTTCGGGATGGCGACGACCACGCGTTTTACAATCAGTTCAATAAAATCGACCTGATCCGCCACGCGCTGGTCGCTTACCTGGATCAAACACCCACCGGGTGCGGAGCAATTAAATTCTGGGACGACCGCACCATGGAAGTGAAGCGGATGTACGTGGCGCCCGAAAACCGGGGCAAAGGCATCGCAGGCGCTATCCTGCTATCCCTGGAAGCCTGGGCCGCCGAACTCGGCTACGAGCGGTGCATCCTGGAAACCGGCATGAATCAACCCGAAGCCATCCGGCTGTACCAGAAAAGCGATTATATCCGAATCCCCAACTACGGGCAGTATGCCGGCATTGAAAACAGCGTCTGCTTTGAAAAAATCCTGAAATGAACAAAAAAGAACTCAAGGAGCAATACAAAGCCATCAAACCCAGAATCGGGGTGTTCCAGATCCGAAACACCGCCAACGGGAAAGTATTTGTAGAAGGCAGTACCAACCTCGACAAGATCTGGAACCGGCACCGGGCCCAGCTCAACTTTGGCGACCACCCCAGCGCAACCCTCCAGCAGGAGTGGAAGACGTTCGGAGAAAACAGCTTTGTCTTTGAAATCCTGGGCGAAATAACCCTTCCCGACGAAGCTACGAGTATCGATACCAGGAAAGAAATGAAACTCCTGGAGTCTATGTTCATCGAAGAACTCCAGCCTTTCGGAGATAAGGGGTACAATAGGAAATAAGTAACTATTAGGCCATACTACCAGGCATTTTCGTTTTCCTGGCATCCAGACCTTCCAGATTTGGCAAACCTGGAAGGTCTCGCCCTGGTTCCTGTTTGCCGTCCCGCAATAAGCAGGACCTGTTTGCCGGAATCTTAAGATTCCGTGCACAACTACCTGTTTGCCGTCCCGCAATAAGCGGGATTAGATTCCGTGCAGGACTATCCGCCGGTCCCCCGACCGGCGTCAACAATCACGACAACGGCACCTTCCTGTTCATCGTTTCCTCAAAGAAATGATGCAGATCAAACGTTTGCTCCGCCCCCAATTTCTGACCCGTTTG
This sequence comes from Haliscomenobacter sp., assembly GCA_016707205.1. Classification (GTDB taxonomy): domain Bacteria; phylum Bacteroidota; class Bacteroidia; order Chitinophagales; family Saprospiraceae; genus JADJPL01. The sequence goes on from JADJHZ010000006.1 coordinate 302,172, forward strand.
CCCCATAATATATAGAAAAACCGCCGCCCCGGCCAGCACCGGCAACGCCCAAAGGATCGGTGCGTTCATGCCCAGGCTCCACTGGGAAAACCCCATAATGCCGAGAAACAGCATCAGAATGGCAATCGCGCCATAGCCAAGGGTAAAAAACGTCCATACATGCGGGCTGGGCCCGTACCACGCGCGGATGAAGGTGCCCGATCCTTGCTCTTCCAAATGCACTTCCAGCCTCGGGGACCAGAACTGCTGCTCTGCAACCGGCGGCGTAAGGACGATATACTGGGGGAAGAACACAATCGAACACGGCGCCCCTTGCGCCTCCGCCCGCTTCCGGAAGCGGGCTTCCACCTCCTTGGGGCTTTCCTCCACTTCCATCCGGAAGCGGGGACGAATACGGAAACTGGTCATAGGTTGGGTTTTGGTTAGGTTAATACAGTTTTATAAACTTCGTCTCATACGGCTTCAATGCAAGCGGCGCAGTCAGGACGGCGCCCTCTTCCTCGAGGATATTGGTCTCGACAGCCTTCGCGGAGCGGGTCGCGGCCTGGAGTCCGGGAATATCCAGCACCGCCTGTTTGCCTTCCACCTCCCGCACCTGCAGGGCGATGCCCTTGCCATCCAGGGCCAGCCCGGCCTGCACCAGCAGAAGGTTGGGGGCGCCCAGGTTCGCCAGGGAAACGGAAACCGGCTTGCCTTGCGAACGGCCTTTGGACGGCAACAGCACCCGCGAAAGCAGCGGGGTGCGCACGCCCCAGCCAAACCGCGTCGCAAACAGGTCGGACGGATCGGCGGACGACGTGAGGCTGTACCGCCAGCGCAGTTCGCCTTCCTGACTGGCTTTGAAGTTGGTGACCCAATAGTTGTTCAGCACCCAGGAATACAGGTGACTGGTCGCCGGGTTGAGGCGGTAATAGTACCGCCCGGTGTTGATGGCCCCGAACTGCACCAGGGGGAATGTCTTTGCTCACGAAAATAATCTGAGCGTCGGAGCTTTTCACCGAAGCGAAATTCTGGATCGTATTCCAATCGGACGAACTGCCCTCCAGTTGGTTCACGCCGGGGTACACCACCCCGCCCTGGGCTTCAAACGCCAGTTTGCCGCCTTCCAGGTGGAGGGGAAATGCCACATAAACGCCTTCCGGGGTTTGTACCGGAAGCTTGACCATTTGGTACAACAAGTCCATCCGCTTTTCGGAATGATACAGCCGGATTTCGATTTGTACGCCCCTGGCGTCGGCGCAAACCGGCATGTCGCCGTGGAGGAAAATACTTTTGTAGATCGGCCCGTTCGCCGTTTTCACCAACCGGACCTGTTTCAGGGTTTCCCGGGTGAGGGTGAGCGGTTTGTAGACGGTGTCCCGGCTTGCCTGGGTCAGGCGCTCCATTTCGTGGCGGTTAGCCAGTTGCTCGTAGATGAACTGGCCCAACCCGGCGGAAGCGTTGGCATCGATCAGGTCTTTTTTCAGCTCCTTGTCGTACATGCGGGTCAGGCCGCCTTTGCTTTCCTCAAAAACAAGGGAATAATACGCATTTTCAAGAGGAGAAAAAGCCTCTGCCGGCTGCGGCGCCGGCTTTTTGCCCAACTGAATGTGCAGGGTTTTGTACCCCATGGCGGGGATCGCCTCGACATACAACTCGTAATACGCGCCTTCCATGCGTTGTTCGTGCATTTGAGCGGGGACTACGCGCCCCTCGTTGTCGGAGATTACATAGTCCGCGCCGGCGGGGAGCACTTCGTACGGAATGAAGAGCTCCACGACGCCCGACCGGGGCCAGTTGAGCGTGTTGAACACCGCGATCTGAGGCGCGGACGAACGGGGAATCCCGGCGGAAATGGTGGAAAGGGCTTTTTCCTGCAACGCGCCGGAGCGCTTGGCGGCATCCCAGGCATAGGCAGCCTTCATCCCCCACTGGTTGACCGTATTTTGGGCCAGCGGGTCGGAAATGCTCTCTGCGGCGCCATGGGTGTGCTCGTCGTAGAAAAGCAGGTTGTCGTAAATGGCGCCTATATCCTCCGGCAGCCCGGCGGGCAGTTTTTGGCCCATCCATTTGGCCATAGCCAGCAAGGCGGTATTGGCGGCCATGTCAGACTGGACATTCCGGACGGTCTTGGTTTCGTTGGCGGCGGAGCCCACCCCGTCGGTCCACCAGTCGGGCCAGGCAACTTGCTGAGTAGCGAGCTTCTCAGCGTGCTCCTGCTCCAGATAAACGAGAAATTCCCGGGCCAGGGAGCTGCGCAGCTTGGGCCATTCGTATTTCTCGTTCCACTCGCGGATGATATCGCAGACCTTGGTCGAAGGCGGGGAGTTGTCGGTGGAATAGCCCGAAAATTGCAGGGACACCTTGTCGTACGGATACCCTCTCTGGACCAGGTCTTTGAGGTAATCGGTCAGGTTGGCGCGGAAAACATCCATTTGGCCGGTCGTGAGGCTTAAGGAGTTGCCCATCATGTAGTGTTCGGCGCGGAAAGCCAGGAGGCGGTTGCCTGCGGGCGACTGCCACCAGAATGCGGTGGGCACGGCAAACGGCCTGCGGGCGCGGTGGGCGTGAATGCCCATGTCGAGGTATTTGACCCCCGTGTTGTGAAAATAATCCACCGCAGCCCAGGCGATGCCGTTGACGTCGTTTTGCATGGCGGTGGTCACCTCAATGCCGTGGTCTTTGATCATGCGCAGGGTTTTGGTCTGCGCGGCCAGGGCGGGCTCGTCGATGATCTCCGAAAAATTGAGGAACATCCCGGTAGCCTCGATCCGGCCTTCCTTGATGCGTTGCAGCAGGCGGTCGATCTGGGCCGGAGGGCGGGTTTTGAGGAATTCGCGCACCGACCAGGAGGTTTCGCAGGTCCAGCGGAATTTGGCGGCGTCGGGGTAATCGTCGGTCTGGTCGCAAAAATCGAGGGCGTTGTCGATATAGCGGATATGTTCGGGCAGGATTTCCGTTTGGGGCCGGGTGTAGCCGATATCGGTATGGGTATGCTGGACGAGGAAGATCTCCCACTCGCGCACCGGCGCCACGGCGAAAGCCCTGGTGATGGGGGCGCTGCCCTGTTTGCGGATTACGGCCTTATAAATTGTTGGTATTTTCTCTTTGGGGAGCAGGATTTCTACTTTATTGAACCCTGCTTTGAGCACGGTTTCGGCACGTTGTTTAAGGATGGTGACCGACGTGGGCGTGTCCTCCCCGGTATGGATAAAATCTACGCTGACGGAATGCCAGAGCTGGCCGTCCTTTTTAACGACCACGTCGTTTTGGTAGATGTCCAGCCGGTCTTTGACTTCGGTTTTGAAGGTCATAAACCAGGAGTTGTTGCCCTGGGTATCCGTATCCACGTTCAGCACTACCGCTTGGCCCGGTTTAAGGGCGGCCACGGGCAGTTTCAGGATGGCAAAACCCATTTGGTCCTCGTATTTGTCGAGCATAGTCACGTTGAAGCTGAGGCGCGCGCCCCCTGGTCCGTCGTAGTGCGACCAGCCTGTCTGACTCAACGTAGCGCTTTCAAATTGGAAATACGGCTGCCCGTTGACGCTCAGGCGAAACGCGACCGGGTCGAGGGTGACGTCCATGCCGAACAGCCAGATGAAGGAGACGAAAGGATCGGAGTACCCGGCTTTCAGGGGCTCGGTTTTCCACTCGATGGGGGCATAGTCGGCCTGCCCGCGCAGCAGCAGCGACGGGGACGCATTGGAGAACGGAGAATGGTAGGCGAAGCGTTTGCCTGCTATTTCTTCGGCATAGCCCTGGAGGTATTCCTGGGCGCCCGGCTGGGCCCAAAGGGTGCTGGAGAGGCACAGGAGGCCTGCCGGGAGGAACCATTTTGGGTTCATAGGGCGAAGGTTTTATTTGGTTCGTTCGTCGAACCTCAAATATAAAATTCCTCCCGGTTTGCCGCCCTAAAATATGTGCTCTAATGCGTTGAACCTGCCGGTTTGGCCTTTGTGGCGGGAAGCCTGCCTCCCGAATTCGACTTATGCTCACTGGAGGGGGCATTGCCTGGCCTGTTGCTCTCCGGATGATTATTTCGGTTTTGGCTATTCCCGGCCGATGGGGCAGGGCGCTCACCGGAAGGGTTCCGGCCATCCGGTGCTGCGGTGCGGCCCGCTCCAGGGCCCGGCGTTGCGCCTCGGGTGGATGGGTAGCTCCCAGGGTGATTATTTCGGTTTGGACTGCTCCCGGCCGATGGGGCCTGGCGCTCACCGGAAGGGTTGCGGCCATCCGGTGCAGTGGGGCGGCCCGCTTCAGGGCCCGGCGTTGCGCCTCGGGTGGATGGGTAGCTTCCAGGGTGATTATTTCGGTTTGGGCTGTTCGCATTCGGGTAGGCGTTGCGCTCGCCCGAAGGGCCGCGATGTTCCTGCGTACCGGGGCGGTCTCCATACGGGGCGTTCGAAGGTTCCCTGACATTCCCGTTCGGATACGAGTTATAGGGATAGTTATCCTCCCTTGGGCGGTAATCCGGTTTATTGCGGTACTCTGACCGAGTCTGGTTGGTGCGAATCACCACATGGTTGGAATAGGACCGGTGTGGACGGTAATACTGATGGGCGTGTACGCTACGGAGCCGGGGCGCCATCCGGTAGTTCCGGTGATAGACGACCACTCTCGGGTTATAGACGCTCCAGCTAAGGGGGCGCCAAGCGTCCACCACGCCGGATAATATTGCCAGCGATAGGGAGACGCATAGACCGTGTACTGCGGTCTGAGGATATCCTGGACAGCAGGCCAGAAAAATACATTTTCATAATCGCCATAGTCGGTAGGATACCCGCCTCTTGAGTTGGCGTAACCGATAACCGGTTCGACAATGACTTCTTGTCCGAAAAGGTCTTCATCTCCAATGATTTGGAGGGCTGCCTCTTGCCTGCCGGTCAGTTCGATTTCAATAACCGCCACATCCTGCTTCTCGTATCGGTTGACCAGGGCCTGGAGAATGATCACATGAAAATTCCCCTTCCGCAGGTGCTCCACGCGGATATAGTCTGTACGTCCGTCGTAGTCCAGATCCAGGTTATTAACCCAACGGTCCTGGGTGTTGAGCTTTCGTTCGAAATCCTCTAAAGTGCGCGATTCCTGGAACAAGGCGAGCGCGCCTTCCAGGCTGAAATAATCGCCATCGTAGCCTGTTCGTTCGGTCCTGTACTGGGCGGACAGCGCCGGCAGGACGAGCAGGAACACCAAGCAGTTTAAAAATACCTTTTTCATAATTTCCGTTTTTTCCCGTTTCAATGAATAGTTAGAATCCAAGCGCTTTCTATGGTAAAAGACGATGAATAAATAAAGAAGCCGCAGGTTATCCCCCGTTTTAATTCAAGTTTAACCAAGGCCACTAAGAATTACGATTTTATAAGAATGCCTTAACAAGGGTTAAGCAAACGTGAAGAGAGGCTGGGGACGGCGAACAGGAGAACAGGCGAACGCCGGTCAGGGGACCGGCGGATAGTTCCGCGCGGAATCTGAGGATTCCGGCGAACAGGGAAACAAAAGAAATTCCCTAAGGTATCCTTGAAAAAACCCTTTATTTTTGAAACGCCCGCCTTTAATTTTATTACTTAAAATTCAAGGTAAGGTGCAGAGAAAATTACCCGGAGTTTTTAAATACAAGAAACCCTTTAAAATCACCCTCAATGAAAACCCTGCGCCAAACCGAACGCATCCTTCGAATTTTGTACCCCATCTGGGCCCTGGTGGGGATGTTCAGCCTGATGTATGTTCCTTCCCAGGTGGTCGTGCCGGGAGATGCTGCCGCGACGGCCGCCCAAATCGCCAGCCGCGAACTGTTGTTCCGGGCCGGCATTGTGGGTAGCCTCGCCACCCAGATCCTTTTTCTCTTTGCCGTGTGGTACCTCTACCAGTTTTTCGAGCATACCAGCAAGGGACCGGCCCGGGTAATGGTCATGCTGGCCTGCGTCAGCGTGCCCATCGCCATGCTCAACGAACTGGCCAAATTCGCGGCCCTGGGGCAGCTTGACGACCCGGAGCAACTGCTTTTTTTCCTGGGCCTCAATGGGCACGGAATAACGATCGCTTCCATTTTCTGGGGGCTTTGGCTCTTTCCGCTGGGGTATTTGATCTACCATTCCGGGTACTTCCCCAAACTCATCGGCGTAGCCGTTTGGATCGGCGGGATTGGGTATACCCTGGGGTCCTTGACCGATATCCTTTTACCGGACCAAAAGACCCTCCTCACCGTCTTCGAAACGATGACCTTCGGGGAAATCGTCTGGTTGCTGTGGCTGACTATTCGGGGGGCTAAGTGGCCGAAGGGGGAGGTATCTACGGAAGCTTGAATTTATTCGGTTCATCCTGGGCAGACTGGTTCAGAGGAGGGAGCAGAGGAGCAGGGAGCAGGGGGGGGAGTTGTTCCGGAATGAAATTCCGGTGAACATTCCCGGAATGCAATTCCGGGCTACAGTCTCGGATTGAAAATCCGAGCTACAGGATCGCGGGTTTGGTCTGGCGCCCGAAGGGCAGCCTGGCTTGTTTTTCATGCATCTTTGAAAAAAGACTTATGCAGATTGTAAAATTACGCTATGTAAATTTGAAATAAAAGCCAGCCGGACCATCCATACATGACGCACTTCGGTCACCATACCTCAAACCACCCTACTCGACATTTTAACCATTTGCCCGAAAGCCGCATTGGTAACGGCCAAATTTATTTGGCCGGAGTTCCGTTTTTCCATGCTGCCGCCAAATAAATTTGGCGGTTACATCGGGTTCGCCCAAAATGTCCTGTAGTGCGACCCCAGACACTTCCAGGCATGGACTTCTTCGAGGCCGCCTCTGGTGGCCGGGTTCGGGGGTGGCGCAACTGCGGCGATGCAGCGTAACGGTGCTGCGCCTTTGAAAAAAGATTACATTGCATACCTATGCCAATCCCGCGCGCTGGGTTTTTTTGAGGGTTTGCGTATTGTTGTCCATTGCTATCCCGAGATGGTTACATTGCCACACAGAGGAGTGTGCTTCCGCCCGCTTGTTGACGCCCCTCACAGCTCCAGAATTTGCGTGGTGGTCGCTTTTTGGCCGGTGTGGGAGGTCTCTGGTTTTAGATTTTCCCTTAACGCTATCGGGCATAAGTTCCATAATCCTCCCGCCCTATGAAAAAGCTGCTCCTCCCCGTCTTTCTCCTCCTCGCCGCCACGGCGCTGGTGTTGTACTTCCTGTTCCTGGACTACCGCCACGCCAACGAATCGGTCTATTTCGGTGGGCCGATCCTGACCATGTCCGACGCGCAGCCGAGGGTGGAAGCGCTTTATGTAAAAAACGGGAAGATCCTCGCTGCGGGGACCAAAGCCGAGGTCATGCAGGCCAAATCCAGGCGCGCCACACTGACCGACTTGCAGGGCAAAACCCTCTTGCCGGGCTTTTTTGACGCCCACGGGCATCTCGACCTCGCCACCGCCCTGTACGGCATGACGGACATCAGCGGGTTTACGCACCGAACGCCGGAGGGCGTCTGGAACGCGGTCGCGCAAAAAGTCAAGGCTACCCCCAAAGGCGAATGGATCTTCTGCCTGGGGTACGACCCCATTCTCACCAAGGGGCTTGAGCCTCCTTCCACCGCTTTCCTGGATTCCCTGGCGCCCGACCACCCCGTCGCGCTCATCGCGCAAACCATGCATTCGTATTACGCCAACAGCAAGGCCTTCCAGGCGGCCGGCATTACCGCTCAGACCCCCGATCCTTCCTCCAGCAGCTATTACGAGCGGGATTCGTCCGGACAGCTCACCGGACTCATCGTGGAGCAGGCCGCTTTTGAGCCCTTCCGGGCGATCATGCAGGAAAAACTCATGGATTCTTTCGTGGAAAACACCCAAAAAGTGCTGGCCAAAAACGCCCAAAAGGGAATCACCAGCACCGTCACCATGGGGTTGATGACGGTCAACAAGAACATCCTGATGCTCTACCAGGACCTCTCCGGAGAAAAGGTCAAACCGCTGCACAACCTCATCCGGATTACCGGGGCTTTCCCGGAGCGCAAACCCAACCTGCGGCATTTCGTTTTCCTGATGGAGCGGTTTTCGGGCTATTTGCCCAAACCGAAAAACCGGGGCGACGACTTTTTCCGGATCATGGGGGTCAAGCTTTGGTACGACGGCTCGCCGTATATCGGCTCCATGTACATGAGCCGGCCTTATCTGGCGTCGAGATACAACCTGGAGGCGATCCATCTGCCTCCCGGTCACCGGGGAGAGGCGCTCCTCCAGCCCGAACAACTGGAGGCCGCTATCCGGAAATACCAGTCGGACGGATGGCAGGTGGCCATCCACTGCCAGGGCGACCGCGCTATTGCCGAGGCGCTTGGCGCCTTCGGGCGCGTGCATCAGGAGGCCCCCCTCAACGCCCGCCGGCACCGGCTGGAACACCTGCTCATGCTGCCCTACGACCAGATCGCTTCGATGCAGGAAATGGGCATTTCGCCCAGCTTTCACATCAACCACATCCTGTATTACGGGGATTTCCTCCAATCCGACATCCTGGGCCCCGAGCGCACCCAGCAACTGCTGCCGGTCAACCAGTTTGCGGCCAAACAAATTCCGTTCTCCCTGCACGCCGATCAGCCCATGTACGAAGCGGACCCCTTGAGCCTGGCAAGCACCGCCGTCAACCGCCAATCGGAAAGCGGGCTGGCGATCAACCCCGCGGAAGCCGTCAGCGTCTGGGAAGCCCTGAAAAGCATTACGATATACGCCGCCTGGCAGCTGAAGATGGAAGCGAAACTGGGCACGCTGGAAAAAGGCAAATACGCCGACCTGGTGGTGCTGGATAAAAATCCGCTGGAGACGCCCGCAGAAGCCATTGCACGTATTCAGGTTCTGGAGACGATCGTAGCGGGAAATACCGTTTGGAAGAAATAAATACCAACGACCTATGCCTTTCCTCGAAGCCGAATGGCGAAAACTCGCGATCGCGAACTACGAAATCGACCCGTCCCTGCTCCAGGAATACGTCCCGTTGGGAACCGAGCTGGACCTGTGGCAGTCCCGGTGCTATGTGAGCCTGGTGGGGTTTATGTTCCTGAACACGCGGCTCCTGGGTATGAAAGTGCCCTTTCACATTCACTTCGAAGAAGTGAACCTGCGGTTTTATGTGAAGCGAAACGAGGGCAACGAATGGAAGCGCGGGGTCGTTTTTATCAAAGAAATCGTTCCCAAACCGGCGATTACCTTTGTGGCCAACACAATTTACCGCGAAAACTACGAAACCCTGGCCATGGCCCACCGCTGGGAGGAACGCCCAACCCACCGGGAAGTGGAATACCGCTGGAGAAAAAAAGGCCAATGGCATTCCTTTGCGGTGAAGGCAGGCCTTAAGCCGGCGCCGATGGAGGAAGGCAGCGAAACCGAGTTCATCACCGAACACTACTGGGGATACGCCAAAGCCGGCGCCGCCAACACCGTGGAATACGAAGTAACCCACCCCCGGTGGCAAGCCTACGACGTGGAGGAGTACCAAATATCCGTAGATTTTGGGGCGGTATACGGGCCCAACTGGTCGATGTTAACCGGAAGGGAACCCGCTTCGGTGATGCTGGCGGAAGGCTCGCTGATCACGGTAGAAAACAAGCGTTTGATTTCTTTTTAACCTATGAACCAGGTCCGCTGGTCGAAGTCCCTGCTTCGAAGTCTTCAGACTTCGATCCCTATCCGGCGGTCCCCGACCGAAACCCCACAAGAAGTCTCCCCCCTTTTTGACAAAAATCACCCCGCCAAACCGCTTCATTGTCCCGCTTTTTTCTAAACTTTATAAGTTCCTAAAAGCCCGAAAAATATAGGTATTTTGTCATTTCAACGGGCTTGCTATGAACTGGCTGACCAAACTCCGACTCTTCGTCCATATCCTCACCTGGCGCTTCACCTGGTCGAGGCATAAGCTGGACTACAAACCGTCGAAAACGCGTTCGCCCAAGTTCGTTTCCGCCTGGGACGCCGCCGGTAAGATTGCCGACGGGGCTTGCGTGTTTTCCAACGGCTTTGCGGGCAATGCCCGGTGCTCCATTTTCTTTTACGCTATCCGCGACCGCTTTATCCGCACCGGCCACCCCAAGGGGCTTACCTGGATCAACAACGGCGCCCAGGGATCCCGGGGCAAAGTGCCCGGCACGGTGGAGGAACTCGGTATCCCCGGACTGATGAAGCGCTACCTGGCCGGCCACCTGGAAACCTGCAAAGCCCAGCTCCGCCTGGCCGAGCGCGGAGAACTGGAGCTGCACGCTGCCCCAGGGCGCCATTTCCCTGCTGCTGGAGGCCCAAACCAGGGGCGAGCAGCGCCTGAGGTCCAAAACGGGCGTAGGCTCGTTCCTGGACCCCCGGACGGGCACGGGATCGGTCATCCATCCGCCGGGCGCGGCATCTTTTGTCGAGGCCGACGGCGACGCGCTGATCTACACGATGCCCCAGCCGGATGTGGCGTTGTTCAACGCGCCGTACGCCGATGCGGAGGGCAATATCTATTTCAAGCACGCGGCGACCCTCACCGAAAACCGGTTTTCGGCTGCTGCCGCGCGCCAGAAAGGCGGGTTGGTGATGGCGGCCGTCAGCGGCATCATCCCGAAGTCGGAATCCGAGATCAGCATGCCGGCTTCGGAGGTCGACTACATCGTCGTCAACCCGTACAACGAGCAAACCGTCAGCGTGCCCCAGCACCGCTACTGGCCTATGTTCACGCCGGCGTGCGCCCTGGATACCCGGGCGGCCGTTCAGCGCCTGAAATTCATCAACACCTTCCTCAAGATCACCCCGGTGCGCGACGAGATCGGCCAGCGGATGGCCCGCCTGGCAGCGGATACGTTTGTGAAGGAAGTACCGAAAGGGAGCATGATCAACATCGGCGTGGGGTTTCCGGAGGAAGCGGTGCGGGTGCTGATCGAACGCGGACTGGAAGAAACGTACACGTTCACCACCGAAGCCGGCTCCTACGGCGGCTTGCCGGCGCCGGGCATCTTTTTCGGCGCCGCGATCCATCCCCAGCATTTGGAAAGCTCGCAGGACATGTTTCACCGGTACCAGACCGAGCTCGAAGCCGCCATGTTCGGCTTTCTGCACGTCGACCGCCAGGGCAACGTCAACGTCTCCAAGCGGGGGCCCCGCCTCACCGACTACGTCGGCCCGGGCGGCTTGCCCGACATCGCCGAAGGCGCCCGCACGCTGATCTTTGTAGGAAACTGGATGCACGGCGCCGAATACCGCCTGGAAGGCGAAACCATCCGCCTGATCAAGCCCGGCAAGCCCAAATTCGTCGACCAGGTCCCCGAGGTGACGTTTAACGGACAGGTGGGCCTGGCCGCGGGGAAGAAGATCTTCTACGTCACGGAAGTGGGCCTTTTCCAGCTTACCCCGGAAGGACTGACGTTGAGGGAGGTTTCCCCGGGCATCGATGTGGAGCAGGATATTTTGGCGTATTTTAGGCCGGGGGCGTTGGGGCGTTTAGGCTTTAGGGGTTAAACGTTGGGGGTTTAGGCGTGGGGCGTAAGGCGTAAGGCAAAAGGCCTAGGGGGTGGGGTACCGTTCAGTTTTTTGTCCATAAAATAATCACCTGTTCGCCGGAACCTGTTCGCCGGAATCCTCAGATTCCGTGCGGAACTATCCGCCGGTCCCTGACCGGCGTCCTCTGGTATTCTGGTTGCCTTACAGGAGACGTATCCGGAGCGTAAACCCGTTTAGTTTTGCCCATAAAATAATTCTCTACAAAAGCCTCCAGGCTTCTCCGTGGATATTTTTGGCGATGATCGTTCCTTGTGCGTCGAGGATCAGGTTGGAAGGGATGGTGCGGATGCGCAGGGCGTCCAGAAAAGGGGTGGAGTCGCCGGTGAGGTGAGAAGCCTGGGGCCAGGAGGCGCCGTCTTTTGAAATGGCGCCGCTCCAGGAGGCTGCGCTGCGGTCGATGGAATACCCGACGATTTGGAGGCCCTTGTCGCGGTATTGGCGCCAAAGCGGCGCAAGGGTTTCCGGTTTTCGACGCGGCAAGGGAGGCACCAGGCTGCCCAGATGTCGAGGATGGTGAGCTTCGCACCCAGCATGCGGTGCACCGGCAAGGTATCGCCGCCGGCCAGCGGCGAGGGTAATCGGGACCGGTCGCCCACCAGCACCGGCAACGCTCCCGGCTGGCGATGGCGCAAACCTGGGCAGCCCAGGGTCGCCCGGCCGGAGGGGGCCCATTTTCGCACCATTGGACCACCAGTTCGGGGGTGCGCTCGTAATCGCCCGAAGGGCTGACCCACTGGACGGCAGCGAGGCTCGCCCAAAACGAGGCGCTGGTATCGGCAAAAGCCATCAGGGGTTTGCGCCAGCGCTGCTGCGCCGCCTCGTATTCCAGCAAGTTGTCTTCATCGGGGCCGCCTTGAGGGCCCAGCAGGCGCTGTCGCGCAGGAAAGCGCCGTGGCGGAGATCGCGGAGCTGAAGCAGCGCCCGGTTGTCGGCCGAAGGGATTTTCGAGGCGAAACTCGCCTGAAAACGCCCCGATTCTGCGGTGCAATAAAACGGCTTTCCGCCTGCAGCACCACCGGCATGTAATTCGCCAGCAGCGGGTTTTCGTCTTCCCGTTTGTTGGGGTTCCCTCCCCTCGCGTTGCAGGCAAATCTCGTACAGCGTAGGCTCAGCGGGAGCTGCGCCCAGGAAAATACAAACCGCCCATCCGCGCCGATGACGGCCGAATCGGCAACCACCCGCCGTAATTCATGGCGATCTCCCCAACTGCCGCGGCTGGAGCAGGTATACCACCCGCTTCCACCCCCCCGGACAAAGCCACCACGCCCGAAGGCGGACGGAGCGGCGTCTGGCACGGGTAACAGTAAGAACCAACAGGCAGCCACTGCCCCCAAGCAACGCGTTTCGCAAGCGCATACGTTCTGATTATGTGCGCCGCGAAGGTACCCTTTCCGAGCGGTTGGAAGAAACCGGCAAAGCGGTTTTCCCCACGCCCCTCCACGCCTCAACCCCTCAACGCCTAAACGCCTCAACGCCTCAACCTAAACGCCCAAACGCCTAAACTTTCCCTTGCTTCTTTCCCAAACATTTCCTACATTTAGCGTGATAGAGAGGCTATGAAAAAGCACGCGCTTTTTCGTAGCCTTTTTTACTTAAACTAAACCAAACCGTATGCTAAGCCGCAGCGCGTTACTCCATTCCCGTGGTAGTCTGCCAGGTCCTCCGGCGGGCAAGGGGTGTTTTTCTGAAAGGATAAGGGTTGGGGTGTTTGGGGAAGAAACCTGGAAGGGGTTCGCTTTTGGGGTGGTCGGGTGCGTGGAGATAGGGGAAATGACAGGTGATGAAGGAGAGAGGAACTGGTTAGGGGGGGTGTTGGGGATGAACTAAGTGGGGGGTAAAAATGAAGGGAAATAGAGGAAAACCCACACAGATAAGACATATAGGCGCAATTGCGGACAATAAAGTAAGGGCGAAATATTTCGGTTTTTCCTTCGGTGGGTTTCGCTAATACAGTAGTTATAAGCCATTTTAAAGGACGACAACCAAAATATGAAAATCATCAACTATTTAGCTGACAAACTATTCCGACACCAGAAGAAATTGGAAATTATTGCAATATTTCTTCTTTGCCTGACAATTAGTTTTCGTTTCACAAATTTCAAAACAGAGTGGCTATGGAGTGACAAAACTTACATTGCTGTCATTTTAGTTTTAATGTTAATTTCAATAGCACTTATTTGGATAAAAATTGAAAAGGTAAAGACCGATAATTTAATCAAACTTATAAAAACTGAAATAATTGCAAACAGAACGAACACAGAAAATCAGTTAGACAAATTATCAGCTAAACAAAAACAGGTTTTTGATTTGATAGTAACTGGAAAATCAAACAAGGAGATAATGGATGAATTATGTATTGAGTTAAGCACTCTTAAAACACACACAAATAAGATTTATAAAATACTCGGAATAACATCACGACAACAGATTAAAAGTTGAAAATCTGAGACTAAAACCCTTTATGCCGACAATTATTCAACAAATCAACCTTTTTCAACCCTCTATCAACCCCTATCAACCTTGACGGACAGCAACGAACAGACTAATTTTGCAGCTCACAATTTTAAATAAAGAGAAAATGAAAAAAGAAATCTGTTTATGTCCACAACAATAATGTGTGGACTTTTGTTGCTGCATTTACGTTCAAAGGTGACCAAATTACTTGGTTATGGGCTGACAATAAACCCGTAGCAATTATTTTAGGCATCTTAGCTATTGTATTAGGAACACAATGGATAAAGTATCAAAGACTATTGAATAATGCAAAACAGAATTAGAAGAATGTAACAAAAACGGCTTATAACACGGGTTTGGCAAAAGTGGCGGTTCAGTGCTCCGCAGACACATTTGTGGTTAATCAAACATTTGTTCATCGCATCAACATTTGTGGTGAAAATCGCCACCTTCGCCAAGCCCTAAAACCGTTAGGCACAAAATAAATATTATATGAATGAACAATCCATGAATTGGTCAGGTTTCTGGATTATTAGCAATGTATCAAATAGCACAAAGTGATCCTGAAAAAATTTAATGGAACCCTCAAGATTTAAAGAAACAGGCAATTACAAAATTCTTGATATTGGGAATTGAGACTTCAGACGTCTCTGATGATCAATATGTTGATTTCTACAATTAGAAAATTAAAACTTAACTACCCCAATGAAAGTGATTTTATTGAATTGGGAAAACTTTATACTGGTTTTGCTTTATTATCAACCCCAAAAAATGACAGTACGGGAAGAGAACTTTTCCTTCCCCACATCAAAGATTATCTTACTAATATTTTCGAAGAAGAATATTCAAATGCTGTTGTTGTCAAAATAAGAAGTTTGCAACCCCAACAAATAATAGAGAATTTACACGAACTTATAAAGGCTCACTGTAAAGGAAAAAGGATGGAAATACAAGAAGCACGAAAGAGATTCTGATGCAATATGTAGCTAAAATGAATTAGATAAAGCCTTATCAACTCTTACTTACTTACATTTCAAGGAAAAAAGAAGACCAAGCAAATCTCAAAATTGTTGTGATGATTATATCACAAAATAATAAATTAAAGATGGAGTCGAATTTAGGGCTAATTACTTTTGAACAATCGAGTTTACAAACATCTAAAATAACTAAGGCTATTTTAGATATAATAGAAGAATTATAGAAAAATCTGTGCCCAACACTGCATGGACGCACAATGCGGCTATAATGCCAACGCTCAAGCCAACCCGCAGCCGCACCATCGTCCATGCTTCAGTTAGGTGCAAGCGTAGGACGACCGAAAACTCGACATCAAACCGACAGAAACCGAGGACGAAAAAGCCAACGCTTCGCAAAATTAAAAGAGGTGTTTTCCCAACGCACTTGCCAACCCAAAAACACCACATTTAATTTTGCCCAACCGCACCCAAGCCCACCCACCACCCTTCACTTGGACTAGGACAATTTCCAATACTAAAGACAATTCATTAGAAATAGTTGCTTACCAACGAAATGTTGATATATTTGCAGCAAATGCCGATTAATATGAATAAGAAGCCAATTAATAGACTTAAAGCGGTTTTAGCTGAACAAGGCAAGACTAACAAGTGGCTTGCTGAAAAGCTAGACAAAAATGAAACTACAATTTCAAGGTGGTGTACAAATGAAGTTCAGCTTCTTCTATGGACAATCTCGTTGCTATAGCTTCACTTTTAAAAATTGATGTGCGTGAATTAATTAACTCTACAGAAAACACAAGTAATGAGCCAAGAAATTAATAATTCAGCTACCAATTTTGGTAATTTTACTTAAGAAAGTGCAGGTGATGTTACTCTACCGAGAATATTTAGAAATATATAAATCAAGAATAACACAAGAAAGCGAAAATCTATTTGTTAGAGATTTCCTTTATCCACTATTAGGAAAGAAAAAATTAAATATGTAGTGCCTCAATATCCATTTATTGATTCAGAAGGTCGTTCAAGAAGAATAGACTTTGGAATTGTCTTCAATAACAAAAGAGTAGCACTAGAAGTAAATGGAGAAACTTACCATGCAGAAGGAATTATTCCTAACGAAATGTTTGACGACAATCTTAATCGTCAAAATGAAATCCTAAATGCAGGTTGGTTCTTATTGAGGTATTCTTATTCTCAATTGCAACATCCTGAATGGCGGTCAAGGGTTGCAGAATCTTTGTTTTATTTATTAAGAAAACGAATACCTGAAATTCTCTCAGATGTGCTTATTGAACCGAACTATCTTCAAAATACGGTTTTAGACGCACTTGATTATTATAGGTCAAAAGGATGGAAAAAAGGAATTGTTGTTTTACCGACAGGAACTGGTAAAACATTTCTATCTGCATTTGATACATTAAAAACACCAGGAAGAATTTTGTTTATTGTACATCGCTTAGATATTCTAAAGCAATCTAAAGAAGCATTTGAAAAAGTTTATCAACCGCTGTTTTAGGACTTTTAACTGGTGAAGTCAAGAAAATGTAACAGACAGTAAGATTTTGTTTGCTTCAAAGTTCGTTGCGTAAGCACAGAAATATTGACAACTTTTAGCCCAACGGGAATTTGATTATATTATAGTGGATGAAGTTCATCACGGACAAGCTCCAACTTATCAAATGGTCTTAAAGTATTTTTGAACCTAATTTCTTCATGCGGCTTGGCAGCAACACCAGACCGCATGGATGAAAGGATATTTTTGAACTATTTGATTATCAGAAAATATTTGAATACAATCTTTGAGGCTATTGAAAACGGATTCCTTGTTCCATATACATACTATGGACTTCAAGATAACATCGATTACAACACAATTAAGCATAATGGAGTAAAATATAATGTTGCAGACTTAGATAGCAAATTAATTATCAAAGAGCGAAATCAAAATACTTGAGGAGTATTTATCAAAGGGTCAGGAAATAAAGCACTTGGTTTTTGTTGTTCTGTTAAACACGCTAAAGCAATGGCTGCATTTTTTAGTGAGAATGGAATACCAGCGATTTCAATAACATCAGAATCTGCAAATCGAGACGATCTTATAAAAGGCTTCAGAGAGAATTTGTATTCCGTAGCTTTTACAGTTGATTTATTTAATGAAGGTGTTGATTTCCCAGATTTAAGAGTCCTACTTTTTTTAAGACCAACGGAATCTAAAACAGTATTTTTTCAACAGTTAGGTAGAGGATTGAGACTTTGCGGTGGTAAAGAAAATGTTGTTATTATTGACTTTATAGGAAACTACAAAAAGGCAAATAACATAAGAAAATATCTTTCGAAAGGTTCAAGCTCAAAAACAAATCCAGCAAATGGTAGAATAGAAAAAATTGAATATGAATATTCGCCAAATTGTGAAGTTGTTTTTGATGTAGAAGATGAAGAGATATTGGATAGACAAGGTACAAGTGAAAGAGAAATTACAAAAGAAGATTTAATTGATGCTTATTACAATTTAGCTGAGACAATCAGCAAAAGCCAACTCAGAAGATATAAATCGTGAAGGAGGAATTTAAAATCAAAAGTAGGTATGTTGCTGTTTTTGGAACATGGGTTAACTTTTTAAAGAAATTGGAGCTAACAGAGATTTAGTTATCACTTTCCGCAGAATGGTTCATTTAGGACATATTATTGGACGTTCTTAATCCAGTCGGTTCGCATACTATTCAAGGAAGCCATTTCACCTGAATATAGTAAAGTTTACGAGAAATTATTCGGAAGGACAAATGGGCAATTCTTCAGACCTAAAACTAAATATCTTAGCTCACAAGCCTCAATGGAATTAGGCTTAATCATAGACTTTAGGCAAGAAGCTCTTGAACAAGATTTCCAAATCGTACTCACGAAAAGTGGACAAGACATTTACGATATTGCTGGCCCATGCGCTTAAAACGTTGTTGATTAGCTTTTATAGAAGAAGGGAAGGCAGAAATGGGTTCATTGGGTATGAAATGGGAAAACGCACAATTAATGAAACAATTAAAAACTACCTGAATACAAACCCAACGGCTAAAAAACTATTAAGAAACGTATTCTTAAAAATGGATGCGGTCAATATGCTTCTAAAATATCTTTATTCAATACAGCGAAAAGTTACAATTACAAAAGCTGAGGTTTATGCTGATTTCTTTGAAGCTCCATTTGTGAAAAGCTATCTTGAAAGGCATGGGTTAGAAAACCCAACAGAAAATGTAATAGTAAGACGAGTTCCATTTCTGTTCAATATCCTAGAGTCGTTAGGGATAATAAATCAAGGTAGAAGTAACATTCAAGTATTGGCATTTATTCCTGCTAGAGAAGTTATCAAAGCAATAGCAAGGAAACGATGATGAGGTGTGAATCGATTTTAAGAATTTATCAGTTTCAATGAAGTTATCAAAAGCACAAACAGAAGAACAAAAAGGTATTGCAGCCGAACCTAAACCAATATATAACATTGACAAATTACAAGAGCAATATTTTTCGGCAGATGAATTATCGCTTTTAAAAGAATCGTTCAATAAGAGTTTCCTTACTGAAGATGAAAGTATACTTACAAGTGCTGAAGAAATCAAAACCAATAGCAAACAAATCTCATTTTAATAGCGGTCATATTGCATTAAACAAGCAAAAAAAAAACGGCAAAGGGACACGAGTTCTTGATTGACAATAAAAAATCACAAGCATACACCTTGGCATGCATATCGAAGATACAATTAAGTTTCTAAAAATCTTCTCAGACTCTTCAGTTCAATTAATTCAGTTGACCCTCCATATAATCTTGACTTGGATTATTGGGATACTTTTGATAATTATCTTGAATGGGCTAAACAATGGCTTGACGAGATTTACAGAGTTTTAGAAGACTCAGGTAATTGTGTAATTTTTGGAGGGTTCCAATATCAAGATTTAAAAAAAGGCGACTTGCTTGAAGTCTTACATTATACTAGACACAACACAAAACTGCAGTTTACCAACCTTGTAATTTGGTTATTATAAAAATGGAATGAGTACTCACGTTTTTTGCTAACCAACACTTGAAAGCTATTTTGGCTGGCTAAAACAAATAAATATTGCTTTGATTTGGATTCAGTCCGTGCTCCACGGGAAGAATCAAAAAATAGCATTAAAGACAAAGACTTATTCCTGAAAATGTTGAGAAGGTAAAAACCCAACAAATGTTTGGGAATTGGACGCTTAGAAATTCAAGCGAGAGAGTTGGACACCAACTCAAAGAAACTAAGGGATTATTAGACGCTTTGTAAAGTCTTCATATGAAGGTTCAAGATGCGGTTCGACTTTTGGGGTTCAGGTACAACAGGGGTGGTTTGTATGGAAGAAAATAGACATTCAATAATGGTGGACTCTGACGCTAAAATTAAAGAGTATTTAAAACTTCATATAAAAAATAATCAGACAATCCTTGAAAACAAAAAATATGAAATTGTCGAAAATGTTGACATTAAAAAGTTACTTACTAAAATGAAAACAGAACAATAATAGCCAACGCTTTTGGTAGCACATTTGCATTTTTTTCCAACGCAAAAGCCAAACAAAAAAATGCAAAAGAGCTACCAAGCCAACGCACCAAGACACTGCAAACAATGGACAACAGAGCAACGACAGACAGAACGCCAGCACCTAACAGCACCTACCCAAAAGGCGGGGTTTCGTGTTCCAAAGACAGTTTTGTGGTTAATCAAACATTAGTTTTTCAAATCAAGTTTTGTGGTAAAAGTCCCGCCCTTCGGGTAGCTGCCAAACGTTGGCTGCCATTTTAAAACGACACTTACAACAACAAATGAAACTAAAAAATAAATTATGACATATCCATTTATTCCAATCGGACTAATCGCAATTTTTATCGTTTATGTCCTATATCTTTTACTCATTAAAAAAGATATAAAAAAGCTCAAATTAATTTTGTACCCAGGACTGTTTTTTATTGCTATTTGGGTTGTTATTTATTACTTTTTACTGAAATAATAATATCAAAATTGTGGACAATGAAGAACTATACAGCGACAAAATCACCAAAGGTTCACAGACTTACTTTTTTGACATCAAGAAAAGTGAGAAAGGCGACTTGTATCTGAAAAATTCCGAAAGTAAAAAGACTCAAAGCGGTTACGAACATCACCGACTTATGATTTTTGACGAAGACTTGGAAGATTTTGTTGAAGCATTGAAAAAATCGCTGACAAAGTTCAAAGAAATTAAAGAGCCCAAAGACGGCAAAACATATTCGGTAGAGAAAATCAGAGAAACACATCAACAGACATATTTGCCTTGGACAGCAGAAGACGACAATTAACTTGAATTGCTATTTTGTGAATGCAAGAAAGTGAAAGAACTTGCGGAAATATTTGGACGAAAGGTAGGAGCAATTAACTCACGTATAAAGAAACTTGAACTTAAAGACAAATACGGAAAATGACCCCACTATTTCCCCACGACAAAGAAGAAAAACGGCAGCTAACAGCGGTTTGGCTATATTTTTTGTTCGGGGGCGACAGTGCTTTATTCAACATTAGTGCAATAATAGGAGGAGTGCTTCTATTAAACTCATATACTTCGAAATCCCTCACGAAAACTCGCCGAAGCCGTAAACCGATATAAACAGCCCTTAAAGACGACCGAGCAGACATTAAACTCAACAACAAACCAGAAACAATTTTGAAATATATTACACGGACAAGTTGGTTTTATCAGTAGTTAGTTTGTTGACAGACACGGCAAGCGAAATGCTGTATCCAATTATGCCGAAATTACTTAAAGACTATTGGTTTTCCATTTTTTATCGGAATACTTGAAGGCGTTGCAGAAGCACTGGAAGGACTTAGCAAAGGTTATTTTGGTAAACTTTCCGACATTTCGGGAAGACAAGTTTCATTGTTCAAATTGGTTTATGCCGTTTAGCACCATTTCTAAACCAATAATGGCAATTTTACACTTATCCTTTGGATATTTTTGCACAGGACAATTGACCACATCAGTGAGGCATTCGGACAGGTGCAAGAGACGCAATTCTTTCGAACAGAAGCAACACCGAAGACAAAAGGAAAAGTTTTGGGTTTTCATCGCTCAAATGGACACTTTAGGGGCTGTTATCGGACCATCATTGGCTTTGCTTTATTTATATTACTATCCACAAGACTACAAGACACTTTTTTATCGCTTTTATTCCCGGACTATTTGCGGTTTTAACTCCGCTTTCCTCAGGACAAAACGCGGTCGAACATAAAACAAGAGTATCAACGCCATTTTTCATTCTTAAAATATTGGAAAATAAGCCCGACAGAATACAGAAAAGTTGTAATTGGACTTTTAGTATTTACGCTGTTCAACAGTTCAGATGTTTTCTTTGCTACAAGCAAGCAATCAGGACTTGATGACACAATGGTTATCGGAGTTTATATTTTTACAATCTTATTTTACGCCTTGTTTGCTTTTCCTATTGGTGTTCTTGCCGACAATGTGGGACTGAAAACAATTTTAATCATCGGGCTTGCATTTTTTTGCGACAGTATATTTTAGTATAGCAGTTAACACAAACCCTATATTTCTTTCCGGACTATTCTTTCTTTATGGTATTTATGCCTCTACAACAGAAGGAATTTCTAAAGCTTGGATTTCAAACATCACCCGATAAAAAGACACGGCAACTGCAATCGGAACATTTTCAGGACTTCAAAGCATTTGCACCATGTTGGCAAGTTCGCTGACAGGGCTAATTTGGTATCAGTTCAATGCGACAGTTGCTTTCATGACAACAGCGACTGTAACGTTATTTGTAATGGTTTACTTCCTGACCATTCCTAAACCGACAATTATAATCAATGACACAGACCAATAATAGCGACAGAAAGGGGCGGCCTCTAACAGCCCCTTTGCGTTATGGCGGGGGATGTGCGAATATAAACAGTTGTGCATTTAATAAACATGGTGCGGGCAGACAGGTTATCCTCCACAACGCAAAGCTGCAAAACGTTAGCGGTAATTTAGACGGACATTATTTTGCAGACACAATT
>JADJHZ010000007.1 GCA_016707205.1 Haliscomenobacter sp.
ACGCGATCAACATGTTTCGAAAAAAAGAATGGTTGGTAATAACCCTCATAGGGCTGGCCTATGTGGTTTATATCCTATTGAGAGCCTGGTTGCTACCGATTACCCACGACGAAGGAGCAACCTGTCTGAACCATGTACAACGCTCGCTGTGGGATATATTGACTTATGAAAAGGATCCCGTGCCCAATAACCATATTCTCAATACGCTTGGCATCAAAATCTTTGCTTCTTTCTTGGGACTTGGCCATTTCTCTTCGCGCCTTCCTTCCCTCATTGGCGGGGTATTGTACGTTCTGGCGGCGGCAGGCTTATCGGTGCGGATTGGCAAGACCGCTTTTCAACGGGTTTTCGGCATGGTCCTGCTTTTGGCGAATCCCTATGTGACCGAGTTTTTTTCATTGGCGCGCGGTTACGGTCTGGCTGCAGGGCTTATGCTTGCAGCGATCTATTTTGCATACCGCTACCTGGAAACATACCGTCTGGGGACCCTGATTGGAAGTATGGCCTTCGCCCTGCTTTCGGTAATGGCAAATTTCACGCTTTTGAATTTTTTTGCCCCTTTTTGGGTCGTTTTACTAATTATCTGGATTTCCAAACCCGGCAGGCAATGGTTCGGTTTGTGGCCCTTGGTTCTGTTTCCCCTGTTGCTGGCGCTTCTATCCTACCTTCCGGTCACGCGCATGGCGGCTACCGATCAGTTCCGTTTTTGGGGCGTTACCAGTTTTTATTCCGAAACGCTGATTCCATTGCTCCGGGCTTCTTTGGATAACCGCCAATATTTAGGCGCGCGATCGGACCATTATTTTGCTTATTTTATCGCCGGCATTTCCATTTTGGGCTGGCTGCTCGCACTTTGGCGTTGGGTGGTAAATCGCTTCCGGGTGGATGCCAGCGATCCTTTTACCTTTGCCGCCATGATTTTTTGCGGCGCTTTTTTAACTAATATGCTTCAGGCCTGGTTCCTGCAGGTGCCCTTTCTAAACTCCCGAACGGCGGTGTTTTATTACCCGTTATTTGCTTTTCAGCTTTTTTCCGGGGCAGTAATGCTGGTTAGCCGCTTTAAATGGGGGCCTTACCTGGTTTTGGGGCCTCTCGGCGCGGCTTTCGTAGCCAATTTTCTGATTTGCGCCAACTTATTCAATACCTACGATTGGGGGTTTGATGCCAACACGTTCCGGGTGCTGCAGTACATCCGCGAACAGCATCAGGCTGAACGCCGTGATACCCCCTTCAGCCTGGATACGCAATGGCTGGAAGAAAATTCCTTTAATTTCCATGTTCATGAAAAACACAATGGCAACTACAGCACCTGGGTGGTCATGCCTTCCTGGCATCCCGACCGGCCCCCAGCGGCAGATAACTCCGACTTCTACTTTACCCATGTCGAAGCGGAAGTAACCCAATTGGCCGGTCGCTACCTGGTGGTTTGGACTTATCGGGATCCCGGAATGACCTGGTGGCTAATGCGAAGAAAATAAACAATGGGGTCGCCATTTTGGGCAATCAGATAACAGGCAAAGCGCGTAAGCATCAAATCGTCAGTTCCCCGCGCACCCCGTGCTCTTGAGCCGGGTATCGATCCAGGCCTCATCGTAACCCTTTTCCCGGTAGTACTGCCGCGCGCGCTCGGCGGCCAGCTCCGGGTTCTCGATCTCCTGAATGCGCTCGTAACCGGCCCGGGCCAGCCAGGCCTTGAAGGGCTCGGCTTTGGGGGAGGGGATGGACTGGATGATGCGGAACATGGTCTCGGTGTTGGCGCAATCGGTAAGGCGCAATTTGCCGTCGGCAGCCGTCAATTTGAAACCGTTACAATTTGTAACGGTTTGCGCTGAGCCCTCATCCTTAAGGCGTTTTTTCAATACCCGGACCTATGCCCACATCTGCTAATTTACCCCTACATCTTCTCCTTTCCGGAAAAATCCGATCCCAATTTGTATTTTTGGCTTTCCGGAAAAGCCTGCTTGGCAGGCTTACGCCCCCGGCAACGACAACCACCCCGCGATGAGAGTAACGGATTATTTCGAAAAAGCCGCCGGCCAAACCCTGATCTCTTTTGAGATATTGCCCCCGTTGAAAGGCGGACGGATGCAGGATATCTTCAACGTACTGGACCCCCTGATGGAATTCCGGCCCCCGTTTATCGACGTCACCTACCACCGGGAAGAGTACGTCTATGTGCGCCGTCCCAGCGGGTACTACGAAAAAACGGCTATCCGCAAGCGGCCGGGAACCGTAGGGATTTGCGCTGCGCTCATGCACCGGTACGGCGTAGACGCGGTGCCCCACCTCATTTGCGGCGGGTTTACGCGGGAAGATACCGAGAACGCGCTGATCGACCTCAACTTCCTCAACATCAACAACGTCCTGGCCCTGCGCGGAGACGCCCAGCAGTTCGAATCGAAATTCATGCCCGAACCGGGAGGCAACGAGTACGCTCTGGATCTGATAAAACAGATTGCCGACATGAACCGGGGGAAATACCTCGACCCCAATATTGAGAACGGAGAGAAAACCGACTTCTGCATCGGGATCGCCGGATACCCGGAAAAGCACTTCGAAGCAGCCAATATGGAGCTGGATCTCCGGTATACGAAAGCTAAGGTCGACGCGGGCGCGGATTATATCGTCACGCAGATGTTTTTCGACAACAAACACTACTTCGAATACGTGCGCCAATGCCGGGAAGCCGGGATCAACGTGCCCATCGTACCGGGGCTTAAGCCCCTTACCAAGCATTACCAGCTGAGCTCCATCCCCCGCCATTTTTATGTCGATCTGCCTACCGATCTGGTCAAAGAAGCCATGGGCGCCACTACGCCTGAGGCGCGGGCTCAGGTGGGCATGGAGTGGTGCATCGCCCAATCCAAAGAACTCAAGGCGGCGGGCGTTCCTTGCCTGCACTACTATACCATGGGAGATGCGGAGATCATCCGTCAAATCGTCGAAGCGGTGTATTAACTCCGCGGATCGCCGGTTTCGACGCCCCGGTCCGGATCGGTAATCCATTCGCTCCAGGAGCCGGCGTAGATTTTTGCGCCGGGAAGCCCTGCCCATTCCATGGCCATGGCGTTATGCGCTGCCGTCACCCCCGATCCGCAGTAAAAGATGCAGTGTCCGGGCTCGCGGCCGCCCATCAGGGCGCTGAATTTTTCGCGAAGAATTTCCGGGGGTAAAAACGCCCCGTCAGGGCCCACATTGCTGAAATGCGCCACATTGGCCGCGCCAGGGATATGTCCCGCTACCGGATCAATGGGTTCTACCTCTCCCCGGTACCGCTCCGGCGCCCGGGAATCGATGATCAGGTATTCCGGATCGGAAAGAACGCGTTCGACCCCATGGGCGTCCACCCAGATGTCCGGGTTAAGGCGGGGAATGAAATCGCCTTTTTCAATTCAGGAATCGCTGTGGAGGAAGCGCCTCCAGATGCGGCCCACCGGGGCCAGCCCCCGTTGAGCACGGCAACCGCCTCGTGGCCCAGCCACCGAAGAAGCGACCATACCCGGGCAGCCATTGCACCCCCCATGTCGTCGTAAGCGACTACCTGGGTTTGAGCGCCAATTCCCCATCCGGAAAAAACGGCAGTAATCGCCTCGATTTCGGGCAGAGGGTGCCTCCCCGTCTTGCCTTTTTCTACTTTCCCGGAAAGATTCTCGTCGAGGTGGGCGTAGTACGCCCCTGGGATATGCCCTTCCAGATAGGCTTTTCGCCCCGCTTCGGTGTCGGACAACTGAAAACGGCAATCGATGATTACCCAATCGGGGTTTCCCAGAAAAGCCTTTAATTCGGAGGGTTCGATGAGCAGGGTATGTGCCATAAGCGCCAAGGATTAAACGCAGGGAAGATAGGGATTTTCGCCGAGCCTTATTTGCGTTCCTGAGCGCAATAATGCAGCGAAGAGCAATTTTCCGGAAGGAGAAGCGTATTTGCCGCTTCGTAAATCTCATCCGCAGTGAGCCCCGCGTAGATCTCCCACTCGGAATTGACCAGGTCCGGATCGCCCAGAACCTCGAAATAAGCCAGGTTCATGCCTTTACTCAGTGCGCTCAATTCGGAAAAGACCAGATTGCTTTCCGCCTTGTTTTTCCATTTTTGGAGTTCCTTCTCCGGGATCAGCGCTTGCTGAAGGGAACGGATCTCTTCCCAAACGGCGGCTTCGGCCTGCTCCAGCGTAAACCCTTCGGACAATTTGCCCTCGATGACCAACAATCCCGGGTCAAAGCTGCCGCCAACGTAGCAATCAATGGAAGAGAAAATGCGCTGTTCCTTGAGCAGCCTCCGGTAGAGGCGGGAAGAAGCGCCATTGCACAACACGTCCGACAGCAGGTCGGCGGGATAAAACGCCCGGTCGGCCCTACCGGAAATATGAAAAGCCATATACAGCGCATCCACGGGAACATCCCCATAGTGGACCTTGCGCCGGTAAGCTTGCTGAGGCGGCTCCACTGGCAACTGGCGCGCAGGGATCTGCCCTGCAGGAATATCCCCAAACCACTTTTCTACCAGTTTGCGGGTTTTGCGAAGGTCCTGCTTGCCTGAAATGGTCAGCACGGCATTATTCGGACGGTAATAATCGAAGAAAAAAGAATGCACATCCTCCATGCGGGCATTCTCCACATGTTCGGGAACCAGTCCAATGACTGGCCACCGGTACGGGTGTACCTGAAACGCCAGATCCGACAAGAGGTGCCAGACGTCGCCGAAAGGCTCGTTGAGACAGGTTTCCTTAAATTCTTCGACGACCACCTTGCGCTGCACGTCCAGCACGTCGTCGTCAAAGTTCAGGCTCAGCATACGGTCCGACTCCAGCCATAGGGCCGTTTCCAGGTTCGCGGAGGGTAATACCTCATAGAAATTGGTGAAGTCGTTGTTGGTGAATGCATTATCGTCTCCGCCCGCTTTTTGAAGCCATTCGTCAAAGTCCTGAATATGGGCAGATCCCCCAAACATGAGGTGCTCGAATAGATGCGCAAACCCCGTTTTGTCAGGTTGTTCGTCTCTGGCCCCCACGTGGTACAGCAGGTTCACCGCAACCAAAGGCGTGCTGGGGTCTTCGTGGATCAATACCCGCAACCCATTCTCCAATTCAAACCGGTCGAAATTGATCACGCTTGTTTGTTTTTATAAAGGGCGCTAAATTACGCAAAAGCCCCTGGTTTTTCGGGGATTAATTTTAGCCCGGGCAGGAAGAAATTTCTTTTTATATTCGGTCCGGATCGCTTATTTTTATGAAGGACAAATACCTGTGCTTATGCCTCGTCCCGATTTCAGCAAAATGAAGCTGAACCTTCGCCTGAACGGACCGCTCCCTCCGGCAGATGCCTCTCCCTGGGTCACCGCCGAACAAATTCCGCTCCAATCGGCATACCTGCCGGAAGACGTGCGCGATTTACCCCACCTCCGCTACACGGCCGGCCTTCCTCCATTTTTGCGGGGGCCGTATTCCTCCATGTACACCGTTCGGCCCTGGACTATCAGGCAATATGCCGGTTTCTCTACCGCTGAAGAGAGCAACGCCTTCTACCGCCGAAACCTCGCTCAGGGGCAAAAAGGCTTGTCGGTCGCTTTTGACCTGGCAACCCACCGTGGGTATGATTCCGACCACGAGCGCGTGACCGGCGACGTAGGTAAAGCGGGCGTTGCCATCGATTCGGTGGAAGACATGAAAATTCTCTTCGATCAAATCCCCCTCGGGGAGATGTCTGTGTCCATGACCATGAACGGGGCGGTAGTCCCCGTAATGGCTTTCTATATTGTAGCGGCGGAGGAACAAGGGGTTGCGCTTGACCATCTCAACGGGACCATCCAGAACGATATTCTGAAGGAATTCATGGTCCGCAATACCTATATCTACCCTCCGCTGCCCTCCATGCGGATCATTGCCGATATTTTTGCGTACACCGCGAAACACATGCCCAAGTTCAACTCCATCAGCATCAGCGGCTACCACATGCACGAAGCCGGCGCCCCGGCCGACCTCGAGCTGGCCTATACCTTGGCGGATGGACTGGAATACTTGCGCGCAGGCAGAGCGGTAGGTCTGGATATCGACGACTTTGCTCCCCGCTTGTCCTTCTTCTGGGCGATCGGCATGAATCACTTCATGGAAATCGCTAAAATGCGGGCGGGAAGGTTGCTCTGGTCTTATCTGGTCAAATCATTCGACCCTAAAGACCCCAAATCCATGGCCTTGCGCACGCACTGCCAAACTTCCGGCTGGAGCCTCACGGAGCAAGACCCCTTCAACAATATTACCCGCACTACCGTCGAAGCGCTGGCCGCCGCGTTGGGGGGGACTCAGTCGCTCCACACCAACTCCCTCGATGAAGCCATCGCGCTGCCTACCGATTTTTCCGCCAAAATTGCGCGCGATACCCAGATCTTCCTTCAGAAAGAAACGGATATCACCAAAGCCATCGACCCCTGGGCGGGTTCCTACTACGTGGAAGCCCTGACCAAAGCGCTCGCCGAACGCGCCTGGGCTCATATCCGGGAAGTAGAGGAATTGGGCGGCATGGCCAAAGCTATCGAGCAGGGGCTCCCCAAACTGAAGATTGAAGAGGCGGCAGCCCGAAAACAGGCCCGCATCGACAGCCGCAAGGATCTGATTGTTGGGTTGAACGTGTATACGCTGGAAGAACAAGCCGCCATCGAAACCCTGGAAGTGGACAATACTGCAGTGAGGGATTCCCAGGTGCGCCGGATTCAAGAGGTCAAGGCCCGCCGCGATGAAGCCGCCGTCCAGGCTTCCCTGGAAGCCCTGTACCAATGCGCCCGGACCGGAGAAGGAAATCTGCTGGAATACGCGCTCCAATGCGCCCGGCTACGGGCCACCCTTGGGGAGATCTCCTACGCCATGGAGCGCGTCTTTGGCCGGTTTGCCCCCGTTACCCGGACGGTTTCGGGCGTGTACTCCAGCGAAATATCTCAAGCGGATGAAGATTTCGGTTTGGCCCAGTCCATGGCCGATCAGTTTGAGCAACTGGAAGGCCGCCGCCCAAGGATCATGATCGCCAAACTCGGGCAAGATGGCCACGACCGCGGCGCCAAAGTCATCTCCACCAGCTTCGCCGACCTCGGGTTCGACGTCGATATCGGGCCGCTTTTCCAAACGCCTCAGGAAGCCGCCCGACAAGCCGTTGAAAACGATGTGCATATCCTGGGCATCTCCTCCCTGGCGGCAGGCCACAAAACCCTCGTGCCCCAAACTATCGCCGAATTGGAGAAGCTTGGACGCAAGGACATCATGGTCGCCGTCGGAGGCGTCATCCCTCCACAGGATTATTCCTTCCTGTACGACCAGGGAGTTGTCGCTATTTTTGGACCAGGAACCAAGATCTCCAAAGCGGCCCAACAGCTTCTGGAGATCCTCATCCAGGGCGTCGAGATATAGCCATTAATTCCGGGATGGGTTGATCTTCGGAAACCGTTTGCTTTCCACTACGTTGGAGGGCAGGCTCTCCCGGTAATTTCTGTCCAGGGAAGAGAGGATGTATTGATATTTCTGCCCTTTCCATCCCTTGGTGTCCAAAAACGCATTGCCCTTTATCTGATCGGCCGGGAGAATCTTGATAATTGCTCCTGGCATGTTGGTGTTGGGCTGTATCCCCACCGGAAAGCGGTAGACCACGATATGGCCCAGCCCGGAGGGGTTGCGGGGCCAGTTCCATTCCAGCCGGTTGCCCAGCCGCGTCCGCTTGGCTTTTGCCAGCAGGGGCGCAGGTAATAAATCCCCGTTGGCGGCGCCGGTGCGCTCGGGCAACAGGGCGGGGGACCGGAAGAAATCGTAGCGCAGCGAATCGGCAAAACCCAGCGGGTTGCGGTTCAACTGCCGGGCATTAAAGAACACCTGGCCATGAACGCCCGGATACCTGCGGTTGATGCGCATTTGCCTGGGCATCTGGTCGGGCTCCTTCCATTGGGCAGCGCGGTCGGTCCCTATGCGGTAAGGGGCCATGCCGATGTAGAGCTTTTTGCCATAGGAATTGCTATGCCACCATTGCAGGGTTTTCTCGTAATCGACCAGATCAAATCCAATATGAAAGTAGATCTGGGGAACCACATAATCGATCCAACCCTCCTTAAGCCATTTGCGGATATCCGCATACAGGTCGTCGTAGTTCGTCTGACCAGAGCGGGTGGGCGAGCCCGACGGGTCAACATGCTGGTTTCGCCAGACCCCAAAGGGGCTGATTCCGAATTCTACCCAGGGCTTGATGGACTTGATGTTTTGCTGGATCATCCAGATCAGGGTATCCACGTTATGTCTGCGCCAATCGTCGACCGACGCGAACTCCCCGCCCAGCCGGGCGTAGTCGGCGGAATCCGGAAAAACCTCGCCGGCAATCTTATAGGGGTAGAAGTAATCGTCCATGTGAATGGCATCCACGTCGTAGCGGGCGACAATCTCGTTGACCACCTGAATGAGGTGATCCCAAACCTCTGGAAGCGCGGGGTTGAGGTAGTATTTTGGCCCGTACCGCAGGATCCAGTCCCGGCGGGTGTTGAAGACGTGGCTGGGCGCCAGCCGGGCAGTGTCCAGATCATTGGTTGCCCGGTAGGGGTTAAGCCAGGCATGAAACTCGAAGTTTCGGGCGTGGGCGGTTTCGATCAGAAAAGGAAGCAGATCCCAATTGCCCTGGGGCGCCAGCCCTTGTTTCCCGGTGAGGTATAAAGACCAGGGCGCCAGGTTGCTGGAATAAAAGGCATCGGCGCTGGGCCGGATTTGCATAACGATGGCATTGAGCCCCTGCACCTCGAAGGTATCGAGAAGGGAAAGCCATTCCTGCTTGAGGATAGAGGTGTCCGACGTAGGCTTCTTCGGGTAATCGATATTTGCTACGGAAGCCACCCAAACCCCGCGAAACTCCCGCTTGGGAGGAGGAGGGGTTTGGCCCAGCAGCGAATCGGCAGTTAGAAAGGCGGTGAGCGCGCCAAGAAACAACGCGAGGTACTTCATCATGATCAGGTGGATTTATCCATTGAAATTAGGAAAAAAAAGAAGTAGGATCAATCCGGGCGCACATTAAAAAAAAAGGCCGTTTCCTTTTCCCTGAAACCAGGTAGGAAACCGCCTTTTGAAAAAAAACGACATACTGCTAATGGGTGATTTCAAACAAGAAATTGGGAATAAGAACACAGGATCAGGTATCGGTATATCAGGCGCGTTCCTGTTGCCAGGATTTCACTTGCTGCATCAGGTCCAGATTGATTTCCGGAGCAAACATATTGCCGGACAGCCGGTCGTCAAACAGGCCGAGTTTCATTTCTTTGGCGAGGGATTTGGCCAGGTCTCCCATGTTCCGGGCATATTCCCGGTTTTTGCCCAGTGCGTTGAAATGGTCGATAATCCCCGTGCGCAGCAATTCGTAGGGGTCGATTTGCTGAAGCATCTGGCGCTGGGTTTTTCCTTTGGGGTTCAAACCTTGCTCCTGCATTTGTTTGCGTAACGAATCTGCAGAATACCCGAGAACATGCGCGCGATAAATCCACCAATTTGCGGAGGATCCTCCGTTGCGGGATTCATACACCTTGAGATGGCGTTGCTCTGCGGCTTCCTGGCAGGACCGCAGGCAAAGGGCTTTGGTCAGTTCCAGCAGGTCGGTCAATTCTTCTTTCGTCAGGCTGTTCATGGCGCCTTCCTCATCGGATAACTCCTGTAACTGACGCGCGTATTTCATCTTGGATCTGCTCCGGGAATGAAGGGCAATATGCTTGGCCAGCTCCACCGACAAATAAAAATCCTCCAGTACGGACTGGCTATCTTTGAGCCTCCGGGGCGCGTAATCCTTCATCACTACCGGCCGGCGAATGCCATCCCGGAAAGCGTACACATCCTTCAGCCAGCGGCGGATCAACACCCCGTAATTGTGAACGGGTAGTTCCAGCAGTTGAAAAAGATGGGTGGCGGTAACGACCTTGGTGCCTTTGTTGCTTACAAAAACTTCCAGTTCCATAATACCTGTTTTGATCACAACAAAGATACAGGTTTTGTTTTAATGAAACAATATTTTTGATAAAATTTGTTTTAAATATTTTTTTGTTTTAAAAGGGTTTTTTTTTCCCCCCTTGGGGCCCCCCCCAGTCGGCTTGTTCCGGCTGGCTAACCATTTTCTCCGGCCATAGAGTTTATTTGGCGCCAAAGATAAGTCTCCATGCCGTAATCCGGTCGGCGAGGAATTTTCCGGACCGGGTAAGCCGGTACCTTCCGTTGTAGGTTTCCACCAGGCCTTGCTGGAGAAAAGACCGGATTTTTTCCAGAAAATGTTCCCTGAAGGGGGAAGGGAAGTCGGCCGGATCGACCCCCCAGATAGTCCGCAGCCCGGTGAGGAGCCGGTCGTGGTAGCGCTGAACGGGGGTTAGCGTTTCGATCTCGTACCATAACGCTTCGCCATCCTTTGCGGTAGTCAGCATCTGGAGATACTTAGCGTTATGGGCAATATTCCACTGCCGGGAAACGCCGTCGAACGAATGCGCCGAGGGACCGATCCCCAGATAAGGCTCTCCGAGCCAGTAACTGGAGTTGTGGCGCGCCTGCCAACCCTCCCGCGCAAAATTGGAGATCTCGTAATGCGCATACCCGGCCGATTCCGTAGCGTCTATCAGGAATTCGTATTGCCGGGCGGCAGCGTCCTCGTCGGGCGGAGGCGTCTTGCCTTTCTGCACCATATGGGCAAGGGCCGTGCGGTCTTCTACCGTTAAGGAATACGCCGATAGATGAGGAATACCCAGACTGATCATGGTTTGCACATTGAACGCCCATTGCGCGTCATCGGTGGTAGGCGCTCCGTAAATCAGGTCGGCCGTAAGGTTGGCGAACCCCGCCGCGAGGGCGTTTTCGATACACGAAAGCGCTTCGGCAGCGTTATGGGCCCGGTTCATATAGCGGAGGTCGGCTTCCGAAAACGACTGGATTCCTATGCTCAGCCGGTTGACCGGGCTGTCGCGAAGGGCCTTCAGCTTGTCGGGGCTCAGATCGTCCGGATTGGCTTCCAGCGTGATTTCGGCTTCGGAATCTACCGGGTGCAGCGCATAAATTTTTTCAAAAAGACGTTCCAATTCAGAAGCCGAAAGCAGAGAAGGGGTGCCCCCGCCAAAGTAAATGCTGGTCAGCGGAGCGCCCTGGAGGTAATGGCGCTGGATCTCCAGTTCAACCAAAAGGGCTTCTACCATTTCCCCTTTTCTTTGCAAATTGGTGGAAAAATGGAAATTGCAGTAATGGCAGGCTTGCTTGCAAAAGGGAATATGGAGATAAAGACCTGGCATACCGGCTGATTTAATTGGGAAAACGCAAATTTCAACAAATTGATCCCTTGTGGCGCAAAGCTGAGAAAAAAGGACTGGATTAGGAAATGCGGAATCGTTCTGGCGTTGCTCGCCTTCCTGCGCCCGGGCGGAAAAGCTCAGGAGCGCCTGGTCCTTTACAGCGACGGGCCGCTCCCTGCCAGGGTCCGGGTGGATTCGCTTTTTTCCGACTCCGTCACCCTGTTTCGTGGGCTCGGCGCGTTGCTTAACGGGCTCCAGGACAAAGGGTATCTGGAATCTTCCCTGGATTCGCTTTCCAGGTCCGACAGTCTTTGGAGCGCCTGGCTTCATGTTGGATCTGCGTATTCGTGGGGCAGCCTCGACTTATCTGCGCGCCCTCCGGGCGCTGCGGTTCGCCCC
Source organism: Haliscomenobacter sp. (assembly GCA_016707205.1). Classification (GTDB taxonomy): domain Bacteria; phylum Bacteroidota; class Bacteroidia; order Chitinophagales; family Saprospiraceae; genus JADJPL01. The sequence continues at coordinate 11,662 of JADJHZ010000007.1, forward strand.
GGTCAGCAGAAAGGCCAGCCGGTGAGCAAAGCGGCGCTGTCGCGCTTTCAGGACCGGCTCCTCCAAGACGTTGCCAGCGAAGGGTACCCCTTTGCCAGCATAAGGACCGATAGCATCCAAACGGCAGAAAACAGACTGAGTTTGCGGCTGGTGTTGAATGAAGGAACTTTTTATGCCCTCGATACCCTGATCGTGGAAGGTGATGCGCCGGTCAGCAACCGTTTTCTTCAGCAATACCTCGGCCTGATACCCGGCAAGCCCTACTCCCAGTCGGCCGTCCTTCGCATCCGGGAACGCATCCGGGCGTTGCCCTATCTTCAGCTGGTTAAAGACCCGGAAGTGCGGTTCTCGTTGGGCCGCGCCGAAGTGATCCTGCCCCTGTCGGCTCGCAATGCAAGCCGGTTCGACTTCCTGATCGGCGTGCTGCCCAACAACCTCCAGACCGGCCGGCTGCTGCTCACCGGAAGCCTGGAAGGGGAGTTCCTCAACCAGCTGGGAGGCGGTGAACGGATCTACGCCCGCATCGAACAGCTTCGCCCTCAAACCCAGCGCCTGGATATCCAGATGGGCTACCCCTATCTTGTGGGGCTACCCCTGGGGCTGGATGCCCGCCTGCACTTGTATAAACGGGACACGTCCTTTCTCGACGCCGACGCCAGCCTTGGAGTCCGGTACCTTTTTCAAGGCGCCAGCTATTTCAAGGCGTTCTGGAATCAGCGGAGTTCGCGCCTGCTGGGGTTTAATGCGGATGCGGTGGTGTCCGCCAACCGCCTGCCTGCGAATCTGGACGTCCGGGTCGCTTCTTTTGGATTCGAAACCGGCGCAGAACGGCTGGACTATCGGTTCAATCCCCGCCGGGGATGGGTCCTTCAATCCAGCATCGGTGCAGGAACCAAACGGATAATCCCCAATAAGCGAATCGAAGACCTGGGGTTGGGAAACCTCTACGATAGTCTGGCGCTACATTCCACCCAGGTTCAGATTGCCGCCAAAGCCGGCGCTTATTTTCCTCTTTTCAAAAGGAGCGTCTTTTATTGGGGGCTCCAGGGGAAAGGACTGCTCTCCAGGCAGCCGGCGCTTCCTAACGAGCAATTCCGCCTGGGAGGAAACCGGTTGCTCCGGGGATTCGACGAAGAGTTTTTTCAGATTACGAACTACGTGGTCAACACCTGGGAGTACCGGCTCCTGCTTTCCGAAAATGCCTACCTCTCCGTCTTTGCCGATGCAGGCTGGCTGGAAGATCGTACGGCGGAAAGGGCTAACGTGCTTTTTCCGGTGGGTTGGGGAGGAGGGATAACCTTTGAAACCCGGGCGGGCGTTTTTGGCTTGAACCTTGCCTACGGAGTACGCTGGGGCGAAAAGCCGGATTGGACCAGCCCCAAGGTGCATTTGGGATACGTCAGCCTGTTTTAAGCGCCCACCCGCTCCGGTTCAAGCCGGTCAATCGCTATTTCTGCGCAGCGAAAATGCCCTTCGGGGCAGGCTTTGTACCCATGCAAACCGCATGGCCTGCAGGAAAGCTTCTCTTCGGTTTCGAACACCTGCGCTCCCGGCGACAACGGGGTAAATCCAAATGCAGGCACGGTGGAGCAAAAAATCGCCGTAACCGGCGCATCCATGGCCGATGCCAGGTGGATCGGCGCAGAATCGTTGGCGTAGTTCATCCGGGCGCGCTGCATCCAGGCGGCGGATTCCAGCAGGGATAACTTGCCGGCCATATTATACGCCCCAGGATGCCGGGCTTTCCGGCATATCCGCTCGCAAGCTTCCCGGTCGGCCGGACCGCCAAGCAGGACGACCTTCACCCGGCTGGGTATCCGATCGATCAGCGCGATCCATTTCTCCTCAGGCCATTGTTTGGTGAACCATACCGAGGTAGGCGCCATGCACACATAATCCCCTTCCGGGATTTGATCATAAGCAGCTGATGGCGGATAAAGGCGCGGAGGCGTAAAGCCGGTATCGGTAAATCCCGAGAGTAACGACAAGTTTCGGTCCACTTCGTGGGATTGACCTATTACATGGGGAAACCTGCGGGTGTACACCCAGGAGAGTGGGTTTTTGGCAAACCCATGGACGGCCTTAGCCCCGGAAAGAACGGCCATCACCCCACTGGAAGCAAACCGGTGCGTGTTGACGACCAGATCGTAGCGCTCCCGGCGCATTTGCCCAATGAGGGCCCGCATGCTGTTTGCTTTCTTCTTTTTGTCGAACACCAGCACCTGACGGAGAAAAGGATGCCCCCGGAGCAGCGATTCATTGCCCTTGCGGACGAGGAAATCGATGACCGCGTCGGGGAAGGCCTGCCGTAGCTTTTCGATGAGCGGCGTAGCCAGCACCACATCGCCAAGAAATGCCGTTTGGATGATCAGGAATTTTTTAGGCATGGCATCAGGAGCCGGGAGTCTTTTTCTTTTTATAGTCGCCGTTCTTCCAGGAGTCGAAGAATTTTTTCCAGGCGATGGGGTTGAAAATATTCATTGGAGGTTGCTGCCCATAATAATAGTAGTTGCTGGATTGCTTCCGCAAATAGTAATCGGCGTTTTCGTTACCGTCATAGGTGACGCTTTCCTTGGCGCGGGCGAGGGCTTCGTTAGCCAGGTTTTCAGCGGCCCGGCGCTGAAGTTCCGGCGTCACATCCATGGCAAGGAATTCCAGACGGAAATTTTCCCGGCTGGGCCAGGGAAAGACGACGGTTTCCGGAAGGTTGATCGTATCCTGAGTCATTAGCTGCACGATGGAGTAGTGGTCGTCTCTGTATTGGGGCGGCATTCTAAACTCGATCGTTTTGTATCCTATGGCAGAAAAGACGACGGTTTCGTTTTTGCGGATCACCAGGGAGAAAAACCCTTTGAAGTCGGAATACGTCCCGCGGTTAGAACCTTTGACGTATACGCTGGTATAGGGTACGGGCGTAAGCTGGCTGGTGGTCCCATCCAAAACAAGCCCCGAAAGCTGTACCAGGGTAGAATCATTTTGAGCAGAAGCCGTAATTAACATTCCCAATAACAGGAAGCTCAATAGCATAAGACGTGTCCAATTCATCATTCGGCAGTTTTCTATTAGACCTCCAAAGATCAGCAAAGGTTTGTTAACCTTAGCTTAAAGATAGAAAAAAGACGTTAGCTATTAGACGTTAGACGTTGGATAATGCGCCTGACCACCGTCCACCGTCTAAGGTCTAACGCCTAACGTCTATTATCACAGGGTTCCCCGGAGGGCCTGCTCGCGTTCAATGGCTTCGAAGAGGGCTTTGAAATTCCCTTTTCCGAAGGATTTGGCGCCTTCGCGCTGGATGATCTCGTAAAATACCGTCGGGCGGTCCTGAACAGGTTTGGTGAAGATCTGAAGGAGATAACCCTCTTCGTCGCGGTCGACGAGAATATTGAGTCGTTTCAGGGCCTCCAGGTCTTCTTTGATCGAGCCTATCCGTTCGGGAAGCGAGTCGTAATAGACCTCCGGCACGTGGAGGAATTCCACCCCATTTTTCCGGAGTTGGTCCACGCTGTAAATGATATCGTCGGTAGCGATGGCGACGTGCTGGACCCCGGCGCCGCGATAGAAATCCAGATACTCCTCGATCTGGGATTTTTTCTTCCCTTCTGCCGGCTCGTTAATGGGGAATTTGATATAGCCGTTTCCATTGGACACCACTTTGCTCATCAGCGCGGTGTAGTCGGTAGAGATATCCTTGTCGTCGAACGTAACCAGGAGGTTAAAGCCCATGACCTTTTGATAAAAGTCTACCCATTGGTTCATTTCTCCCAAAGGCACATTCCCGACACAATGGTCGACGTACTTAAACCCAAGGGGGCGCACTTCCATACTGCTTGCCTTAGGCGCAAAGCCGGGTAAAAAAGCGCCCTGGTAGCCGCTGCGCTCGACAAACGTATGGATCGTCTCTCCGTAGGTTTTGATGGCGGCCATCCGGACCTGGCCATGGGCGTCTTCCATCATTTGGAGGGGGAAAGCTGAAACGGCGCCTCGCTCGAGGGCTGTCTGGTAAGCCTCGGCGGCATCGTCGACCCAAAGGGCCAGCACTTTGATCCCGTCGCCGTGCTCGTGGACGTGGCGGGCGATATCGTGCCCGGGATCGAGCGCGCTGGTCAGCACAAACGTGATCTTCCCCTGCCGGAGCACGTAAGAAATCTTTTCGCGGTCGCCCGTTTCCGGGCCCCGGTAGGCGATCAGGTCAAACCCGAATGCGCTTTGGTAAAAATGGCAGGCTTGTTTGGCGTTGCCAACGTAGAACTCGATATGATCCGTCCCGTTGATCGGGAACAGGTCTTCCCGGACAAGGGCATTTTCTAAGGTTTGCGTTTGCATATTGGTTTGGTTTTGGTGGTTGAGTGGTTGAAATGGGTGGTTGAGTGGGGGATACAACAAGTCAGGGTAGCCAGCTCAGGTGGTAATTGGGATCTTCAATGGCAAGGGCGTGGGTCGTTAGTTGAAGTGGGCGGAAGGTGTCGATCATGACTGCCAGCTCTTTGGTTTCTTTGGCGCCAATGCTTTTTTCTACCGTGCCGGGGTGGGGGCCGTGCGGTATCCCGCCGGGGTGCAGGGTGATCATGCCTTTCTCCACGTGTTTGCGGCTCATAAAGTCGCCGTCTACATAATACAACACTTCGTCGCTATCGATATTGCTGTGGTTGTAAGGGGCCGGAATAGCCAGCGGGTGGTAATCGTAAAGGCGGGGCACAAAGGAACAAATCACAAACTGATGCCCGTCAAAGGTTTGATGCACCGGAGGGGGTTGATGAATCCTTCCGGTGATCGGCTCAAAGTTGTGGATGGAAAACGCGTAGGGATAACAATACCCGTCCCAGCCCACCAAATCAAATGGGTGGCTCAGGTAGGTGTACGGATAGATTTGATCCTGCTTTTTGATATAAAAAAGAAAGGGTCCTTGCTCGTCGTGCGTTTCCAGATCCTGTGGTTTTCGGATGTCGCGTTCGCAGTAAGGGGCGTGCTCTTCAAGTTGCCCGAACGCGTTGCGGTACCGTTTGGGCGGCACGATAGGGCCACCGTGGGACTCGATGATCAGCAGCCGGTTTTCCGGAGTGTCGAAATGAAGCTGGTAGACCGTCCCCCGGGGAATGATCAGGTAATCCCCGTAGCCAAAAGGGATTTTGCCGTACATGGTGAGCAGAGCGCCGGAACCCATATGGATGAAGATCGCTTCGTCGGCGTCGGCGTTTTTGAAAAAATAGCCTGTCGTGCTTAGTCTGGGCGCAGCCAGGATAATGCGGCAATCGCTGTTGACCAGCACGGGCTTTCGGCTGCGGAGGTAATCGTCTTCGGGCTGAATTTGGAAACCCAGCAAGCTGCGGTGTTTCAACTGCTTGCTTTCCATTACTTCCGGAGCGACGGAGTAGGGATCGCCAACTTGTACGATCTGGGTCGGCGGATGGCAATGGTAAAGCAGGGAATACAGGTTGCTAAACCCTTCTGTCGAAAACAACTCCTCGTGGTAAAGCCGACCATCCGGCTTTCGAAACTGGGTATGGCGTTTGGGAGGAATCTGGCCGAGCTGGTAATAATGCATGGTCGTTTTGGTTTTATCGGTCAGGAAAACGGAGGGCGGCTATTCGCCGGCGTTCAGGTTGGCGGAGATCTTGTCAAGGATGCCGAGGAGGCGGTCGAGATCCTCGTGGCTGAGCCCGCCCCAGACTTCGGAGCGGAAGGATTTGATCAGCGGCAGGCAGTTGGAATAGGTGCGTTCTCCTGCGGGAGTGAGCTGGAGAAGAAATTTTCTGCGATCGGCCAGGTCCGGCAGGCGCACAACGAGGCCTTTGGCGGCCAGCAGGTCGAGGATGCGGGTTACCGAAGCGGCGTCTTTAAAGGTCGCTCTGGCCAGTTCGAGCTGGGCGATTCCCGGCTGTTGCCGGATTTCCTGGAGTAATACCCACTGGTCGACCGTAATCCCGGCGCCGGCTTTTGCCAGGCGCTGTTGCAGCGCGAGTTTCAACAGCCTGGCCGTCCGCTCAAGCACATAACCGGAGGTTTCTGTTTTTTGATCGGGAATAGATTTTGATTGCATGGCTAATATTTGATACAAATATAGTTGTTGTATCAAGTATTGTCAAGGGCTTTATAAAATGGGGTTCCTGTTTCCGCTCCAACCGGACGCTACCTTCACACCCCGCATATCCCGAAAAGGGGAAACTAAGTAATAAGCTGCCTTGTTTTATGTTACAAAGACCATTATTTTGGTCCATGAAAATCGCCAATCCCCTTTACGACCATGCCTTTAAGTACCTGATGTCGAACGACCGGCTGGCGCGGAAGGTAATATCGGTCATTTTGGACAAGGAGGAGATCAAACATGTTGGAGATACGGACTGACGAAAAATAACCCATCACCCATTTCAAACCTATGAAATACCAGGCGACTTCTCCTGAAGACTATATCGAACAGCTTCCCGGCGACCGGAAGTTGCCCGTTGCCCGTTTGAGGGAAACGGTTCGCCAACACCTTCCGCCGGGGTTTGAAGAAACGATCAATTACGATATGATCGGCTACGTCGTTCCCCATGCGGCTTACCCGGCGGGGTATCATTGCGATCCCAAACAGCCCTTGCCTTTTATCAACATTGCTTCCCAGAAAAACTACGTGGCCCTCTATCACATGGGGATTTACGTCAACGAAGCGCTTCTGGACTGGTTTGCCGGCGAGTACCCCAAGTATTGCAAATCCAAACTGGATATGGGAAAGAGCTGTATCCGGTTCAAAAAAATGGACGACATCCCCTACCCGCTCATCGCCGAATTGGTTCAAAAAATGAGCATGGAGGATTGGATTCAAGCGTATGAGGGCCTGTTAAAAAAGTAACGGATTCTTTTCCGGAAAAATAAAAAATGCTTACCGAGATCCACCCAAAACTCCCCATGCGCAATAAAGCCTTAACGAGGGATTTTTATCTGAACCAATTAGGTTTTCAGGAATTTGGGAATGCTGGTTTTGAGGATTACCTCATGGTGCAAAAAGACCGCATCCAAATCCATTTTTTCCTATTTGAAGCGCTTGATCCAAAAGATAACTACGGGCAGGTATACGTCCGAACCGATGATATCGATGGGTTTTATCATTGGTTGATTGAAAACCGGACGCCCATTCATCCGAATGCGCCGCTACAAGTCAAACCCTGGGGGCAAAAGGAATTCTCCATTCTCGATCCGGACAATAACTTGCTAACCTTTGGACAAAGCGCAGGCTGATTCCTGGATCAGGGCCGGCGGAACGATTTTTCCTCGTCCGGGTCAACTCCTTCCCTTTTTCCGAAGCACAGGAACAAACCGCCCTACCCGCTGCTGATATGCCGCATAAGCCGGGTATTTGCCAGCAGAGATCTTTTCCGAAAAATCGCTGCTTCCTACAAACAACAGGCAAAGCAGGATTGCGCCCGCAATCGACCAATTGAACCACCTGCCCGTCGCCGCCACACTAAATAGGTAGAACGACAACCAAATCGCCTGTTCGGAGGCATAGTTGGGATGCCGGACCCAGGCCCAAAGACCGCTGTCGCAAAAGCCTTTGTCGTAAGGGGGAGTGAGCGGCTCGCCGGCGTTTCGGCGGCGGTGTTTTTCGGTTTGGAAGTTCCACTGCTGCTGGTCGGCAATGGTTTCCAGAGCCAGGAAGAGGAGCATAAGCCCGGCGGCAGCGTAGTCTATCCCATTGAGTGGAGTACTTGCTCCTTGCCAGGCAACGATACTGGGCAGTGTGAAGAGCAAAATAAGCGCGTTCTGGTAGCCGCTAATGAAAAAGAAATGGAACAGGGTCCACCGCACGCCCCCCTGCAGGTTGGGGTCGCGGCGCAGGATGCTCCACCGGTAGTCCTCTTCCCCCATCCAGGGAATCCAATGGTATCCGCCCCGGCGCCAGAAGTTGAACGTCAGTCGGGCAGCCCAAGCGAACACCAGCGCGAACATCAGCGTCAGGCGGGGATTCCACCCGCTGCTCAGGGCAACATACCCAACGTAAAAGGCAGGCAGAATGCTCCATAATTTGTCTACCTGGCTATTATTCCGGGTCAATTCGCCTGTAAGGAAACAGGTCAGGGCTACCGCGCCGGTCGCTAGGGCCAGCGAATGGAGCGCATACCATTGCTCCGGCCCCAGGGGGCGGTCGTAATAAATAGCAACAAATGGGATAGCCAGCAGGGTTATTACCAGAAAAAGGATCGTGCGAACCATGGCGCCAAGTTTAGGGTGTTTTCGTTCTAAGGCGGCAAGATAAACGAATTCCTTTTTTTGTAGAAGCCCTGTGAAGTGCATTCATTGACGAAAATCACCAAAATTCCAGTTGCGCTGCGTCGTTTTGGCTTTTACCTTATTGGCTTGGCGCCCAAATGGGCGGTAGGCAGTATTGCCTGGGGCGTTGCAGGAAATCTATCTGCTGGAAACGATGCCCCGTTTGCGTCTTGAAAAATTTGATAGCCTGGATAAATCAACCCGATGATCTTTCATTCTCTAAATCGTTCTGATATGGGATCCCGACTTTTCTTTTTCCTGCTCCTCTTCGGTTTCGCGAATTCCCTGGGGGCTCAGGCCGCGTTAACCGCGAAGGAAATCATCCAGAAAGCCGACGAAAAAATGCGCGGAAAGACGAGTTCCGGCGAAATGAAAATGACCATCGTCCGTCCAACCTGGTCCCGGGAGGTGACCATGAAAAGCTGGAGCAAAGGCGAGGAACTCGCCCTCATCCTCATCACCGCTCCTGCCCGCGACAAAGGCGCCGCTTTTTTGAAACGCCAACTGGAGATCTGGAACTGGCAGCCTTCCATCGACCGGGCGATCAAGCTCCCGCCGTCCATGATGATGCAATCCTGGATGGGGTCGGATTTTACCAACGACGATCTCGTCAAGGAATCTTCCGTGATCAACGATTATGTCCATAAGCTTATCGGTAGTGAGAAAATCGGCGACCGCGACTGCTACAAGATTGAGCTTAAACCCAAAGAAGACGCCGCCGTCGTTTGGGGTAAAGTCCTTTCCTGGATCGACAAAAAGGACTTTCTCCAGATGAAGGTGGAGTTCTTCGACGAGGATGGCTACCTCGTCAACACGATGTACGGCAAACAGATCAAAATGCTGGGCGGGAAGCTGCTGACCTCCGTCCTGGAGGTCGTTCCCGCCGACGAGCCCGGCAACAAAACCGTTGTGGAATACCTGCGCCTGGAGTTTGACAAACCCATCGACGATGCGTTTTTCTCCCTCCAGAACATGAAGCGGGTTAAATAATTTGATTAAACCCTTTTAATCCAAGTCTATGCTCTTCCGACTAGCCTGGAGAAATATCTGGCGCAACAAGCGAAGGACCTTCATCACCCTGGCGTCCATTTTGTTTGCCGTCCTTTTCGCCTCCCTGATGGAGTCGCTCCAAAAGGGCGCCTGGAACAACATGATCAACAACATCGTCACTTTCCACATGGGCTATATCCAGGTCCACCAGAAAGGATACTGGGACGAACAAACGCTGGATTATGCCTACCCGCTGGAGCCGGCTATTACCAAAACCCTGGGACTGAAAGGCGTGGAAGACGCCCTGCCCCGCCTGGAGTCCTTTGCCCTGGCATCAACCGGTTCGAACACGATGGGGGTCATGGTGACCGGGATCGAACCGGAGGGGGAGAATGCCATGACCCGCATCAAATCGCGGCTTACCGCAGGCAAATTCCTGCAGGAGAATAGCAAAGGCGCGCTGATTGCCGCCGGCATTGCGGAGAACCTCAAACTTGGCATAGGCGATACCCTGCTGCTCATCGGCCAGGGTTACCACGGCGTCAATGCCGCCGGTAAATATCCGGTTGAAGGCATCGTCAAATACCCTTCGCCCGACCTGAACCGGCTGCTGGTCTTTCTCCCTCTCAAAGAAGCGCAGTGGTTCTATGGCGCCGAGGGAATGATCACCTCGCTCGTCATCCGGCCTACTTCTCCCAAAGCGATCGTCAAAGCGCAGAACAGCCTGAAATCGGTCTTCCCATCGGATGCCTACGAAGTGATGGACTGGAAGGCCCTGTTGCCGGACTTGCTGGAAGCCAAGAAGTTTGACAGCGCAGGCAATGTTATCGTGTATTTCATCCTGTATACGATCATCGCTTTTGGGCTGTTTGGCACGATCCTGATGATGCTTCGGGAGCGGCAATACGAATTTGGCCTGCTGGTGGCCATCGGCATGAAGCGGCGGCGGCTGGGCGCCGTCGTCTTCCTGGAAGTGGTCCTTTTAGGTCTGGTCGGCGCCCTGGCCGGGATTGTCGCGAGCATGCCTTTGGTTGGGTATTTCAAGGTCAACCCCATTCAGTTCTCCGGAGGGTATTCTGAAATGATGGAGAAATTTGGTTTTGAACCCATTTTTCCTGCGGAGTTCTCTTTCCGGATCTTTTTCATGCAAGCGGTAATCATCTTCGTACTGACCGCCTTGCTGGCCTTATTCCCTTTTCGGCGGATCCGCCGTCTGAAGGTGGTCGAAGCTATGCGCAGCTGAAGGTTAATGCTGGTCCGGAAAGGACCTCTTAATGGACCGATTATTCGCGAAAAAAACAAAAAACATGCTTCCAATTCTTGCCTGGCGGAATATCTGGCGAAATCCCACCCGGAGCCTGGTGGTGATCCTGGCGATCTCCATGGGGATATGGGCGGCCTTGTTCATGTCGGGCTTTGCTACGGGAATGATCCGGGATTATATCGACAGCAATATCTCGAATGTCGTGGGGCATATTCAGATCCACCATCCTGATTATGCGCGGGAAAAGGACGTCCGGCTTCAGGTTGACCCGCTTCCCGGGTTGGAGGCGTTTCTCGCTTCTCAAGCTCCGGTGCGCGCCTATAGCGCCCGTACCCTGGCCACCGGCATGGTGAGCACGGCGAATGGGTCCAGGGGGATTCTCATCCAGGGGGTCCGACCGGATCAGGAAGCCGTTGTCAGCAACCTCCGGCAAAATATCAGGGAAGGAACCTACTTTGAAGAAGGGCGCAAAAACCAGATCCTCCTGGGGCAGCCCCTGGCCGAAAAACTGCACGTCAAGCTCCGCTCCAAGGTGGTACTCACGTTTCAAGATCTGGAAGGCAACATCACCAATGGTGCATTTCGAATCGTGGGCTTGTTTAACTCCGGGAACACCCCGTTTGACGAGTCCCGCGTTCTGGTGCAGGCCAGCGACCTGGGCGGCTTGCTGCATCCTGCAGACCAGACCGGTACGCCCGATCCGGTACACGAAATCGTCCTGCTTTGCCGGGACCCCGACTCGCTGGTAGCCGTCCAGAAGTCGCTTCAAACCGCCTTTCCTCGTCTGCTGATTGAAAATTACCGGGAGCTTGCCCCGGAACTGGAATTATACGAGTCTCAAATGAAGTCGGTGTCGCTGATCTACCTCACGATCATCATGCTGGCGCTGATCTTTGGCATCATCAACACGATGATGATGGCGGTGCTGGAGCGGTTTCGGGAACTGGGCATGCTGATGGCCATCGGGATGAACAAAGGGCGGATCTTTTCCATGATCGTCATGGAAACGGTTTTACTCAGCTTGGCCGGCGCGCCCCTGGGCTTGCTCCTGGGCGGGTTGACGATTCACTACTTCAACGTCAATGGGCTGGATCTTTCCGCTTTTGCCAAAAGCTTGAACCAATATGGCATGGGGACGGACATCCGGTTCGATGCCGACCCTGGCGTGTATTGGCAAACCGCCATGATGCTGGTGGTCACCGCTTTTCTGGCTTCGCTGTATCCGGCCTGGAAAGCGATCCGCCTGAAACCGGTAGAGGCGATCCGGAAACTATGACCTATGCCCCATTTAAGGACTGGGAAAACGATGGGAGAAAAGGGGCGCCCAGAGGAGGACTAACTTCTAATCTAAAAAATCAAATCATCATGGCAGTAATCAAACTGGATAAAGTGTCTAAAATATACGATGCGGGAAAAATCCCGGTCCAGGCCCTGGATCAAGTTAATCTCGAGATTGAAAGGGGCGAGTTCACGGCTATTGTCGGGCCTTCCGGTTCCGGGAAAACTACCCTGCTCAACATAATTGGCGGGTTGGACCGGCCTTCCAGCGGAGATATCGAGGTGGGTGGGGTCGACGTGGACCAGCTTAGCGACAATAAGCTGATCGATTTCCGCAAAGACCACATTGGCTTTGTATTTCAATCCTACAACCTCATTCCGGTGCTCACGGCTCTGGAAAACGTCGAATTTGTGATGTTGCTCCAGAAACGTTCCCGGAAAGAGCGCCTCGAAAGGGCGAGAGAACTGCTCCAGGCGGTCGGGCTGGAAGATAAAATGGACAAACGGCCCTCCGAGCTTTCCGGCGGGCAGCAGCAGCGCGTGGCGGTAGCCCGTGCCCTGGCGCCCAAACCGTCCTTCATCCTGGCCGACGAACCCACCGCCAACCTCGACTCAACTTCGGCAGGCAATCTCCTGGACATCATGGCCAAACTCAACGCCCAGGAAGGGATCACCTTTGTTTTTTCCACCCACGACCCCCGGGTGATCGAACGGGCGCGCCGGGTAGTCACCCTGGTCGACGGAGCCATCGCCTCCGACGTCCGCAAATCTGAACCAGTCCAATGAAACGGTTTTTGACCGGGTGTTTCTTTGTGTTCCTACTTGGTGCCGTCAATACCTGGGGGCAAACCGACTCTCTCCAGGCAGTCGATGTGCCTGAACCGGAGGAACCATCCAAATCCTGGGAACTTCGAGGATACGTCAAAAACATGCAAACCTGGCTGTTCCTCGACGATCCAGCCAGCGGAAATTTTCTCCAGGACAACCTGATCCACCAGCGAACCAACTTCCGTTGGTTTGTTTCCGACCGGATCCGGTTTACAGCAGAACTCCGTACCCGTGCTTTCTTCGGCGACCTGGTGCGCGGCACGGAAGACTATGCTGGTCTGGTAGACAACGCCAACAACGACTACGCCGACCTTTCGGTCATCCTGCTCGACAAGCCGGCCTGGGTAGTCCAGAGCATGCTCGACCGCCTTTACCTGGAATACGCCACCGAAAAATGGGAAGTCCGGCTTGGCCGGCAGCGCATCAACTGGGGCATCAGCACGGTGTGGAACCCCAATGACCTGTTTAACGCGTTTTCCTTCACCGATTTTGACTACGAAGAGCGGCCGGGAAGCGACGCCCTGAGGGTACGCTACTTCACCGGGTTTGCGGGTAGCGTCGAACTTGCGGTGAAAGCCTTTGACCGTTGGGAAGACGCGGTGATCGCCGGGTTGTGGAAGTTCAACGCGTTTCAGTTCGACGGGCAGCTTTTGGCGGGCTACGCACGGGAAGATGCCGTTCTGGGAGCCGGCTGGGCAGGCAACTTGGGGAATGCCGGGTTTAAAGGAGAAGCCACCTACTTTTTGCCGCTGAACGATTCCGGTGAGGAGGCCTTTGCGCTAACCCTGGCATTCGATTATTCGTTTTCCAACAACCTATATGCCCATGCCGGTTACCTGTACAACAGCCTGGGGGCAATGGATGGCGATATCAGCGGCTTGTTTGGCTTCCAGCTTTCCGCCAAAAACCTGTATCCGTTTCGGCATGCGTTATTCCTTCAGGCGGGCTATCCGTTTACCCCCCTCCTCAACGGAGGCGTTGCCGTAATCTACAGCCCCGTAGAATCCAGAGCACTGTTCCTGAACCCGTCGCTGACCTTGTCCATGGCGTCAAACTGGGATCTCGATCTGGTTGGTCAGGTAGTTGCCAGTAAAGAAAGGAATGCTGCTTACGCCAGCCCGCTTCAGGCCGTTTTTTTGCGCACCCGGTTTAGTTTCTAACCCCATCCAATGACCAAACTCATTGCAGGAACGAGAAAAAAGTGGTAACTGCTTTCAGACTGGAGAGGCATGATACGGCAGTGGTGGTAAAAATGGCCACTCCACCGAAGGCTTTTGAGGGGATAGCCAACTGACCGAAAAAACTATAGGGAAGGTCATTGAAACCAAGATTATCCAGAGTTGGTCTTTTTTCTGATGGCAGGCGCCGGGTTTGCGTTATCCGGACAGGCTACGGAAAAAGGCAACTTCCTTGTCGGAAGTCAGATCGGGCTTTCTGCGGCCCAATCCAACGTGAAGAACTCCGCGCAGACCGGAGAGGCAACAGAAGAAAGCCCCCGATCCGTCCTGATCAGTTTCTCCCCTGCGGTGGGCTATTTTTTAATTAATGATCTAACCCTTGGAATCCGGATGGATTATACGATCAACCAGGTGAAAGAGCCGGAACGGAACCGGATAGAAGACAGCGATCTACTCTTCGGTCCTTTTGGCCGGTATTATTACCCGGTGTTCAAGGACATGTCCCTGCTCTTTGAGTTAGGATTTGGGTTTGGTAATTCCAGCGACATTCAGGATGTCAACGGGCAGCAGCAACGCATTAAAACCAATATTTTCGCTGCGGGTTTTGGGCCGGGAATTACCGTTTTTTCAGAGAAAGCCATCGGGATTGAGGCCATGTTGAAATACAAATACGCCCGGAGCAACTTCAATACCCGCATCGGCGGGGTGGAGCAGGACGTCCTCACCCGAACCAACCAAATCGATCTGTTTGTGGGAGTCCAGTTCTATTTTGGCGGAGTAAAGAAAATCCAGATGTATTGAGCAGATCCGGCGGCTCAGTTGCCGAGTTTTTCCGCTAAAATCAGGTATTGAAAATCCAGGGCGGTGTCGTTGCTCTCCACGATGCGGAATCCCGCTTGTTCCAGCTCGTCTTCCGCCTGGAACTGAGGAATGCGGATATCTTTCGGAGGACCGAGCGAAGTTCGTTTTTTCTTGAAATCCACGATCAGCACTTTTCCCAGGGGACCAAGCCCTTTTTTCAGGTTTTTAAGGTACTGCACCCGGTCGGCGATATACATGTAGGTATTGACGATCAGGATGACGTCGGCTTCTCCGGGTTTGAGACGGGCGTCTTCGGGCAGGGCGAGACGAGTTTCGAGGCGGTTGGAGTAAAGCGGAGGAAGTTCGGTTTTTCGGATACTATCGAGGTAGGAAACGAATTTGGGTTCAATATCGATAGCGATGACTTTTTTGGCCAGAGGCGTAAGCCGGAGCGCGAAGAATCCGGTGCCTGCGCCGATATCAGCAACAGTCTTTTCGCTCAGGTCGCCGAGGAGATCGATTACCACTTCCGGTTTTTGCCAAACCACGCGGTCGGTATTGGTATAGTCATCCCGGATACCTTTATCATCCGATACGCCAGAAGTATCGGCTTGCCCGGAGGCAGCAGGCTTTTGGGGAGGCTGAGCCGGGTGTTTACACCCTTCCAGGCCCAGGATCAGCGCCAGAACAAACAAAATACGGAGTACAGGTTTCATAAGGAATGCCAATTTTATCCAAAAGACCACTTTTCGCCTTGAGGTGCAGAAACGGGGCAAATTAACTTGCGCAAAAGGCGAGCATGAGCTTTTCCATTTTCTGCCGGATTTCGGTTCCGGAGCCGTCGTAATTGTTCACCAAAATAGCAAATGCGAACCATTGTCCTTTTTTATTTTTTGCATATCCGACATAGCTCCGCACGCGGCTCAGGCTGCCGCTTTTGGCCAGTAGCCGCCCTTCGGCGGCGGTTCCTTTAAACTTGTCTTTCAGGCTCCCGCTTTGTCCGGCTGTGGCTAAGGTAGAGGAAAATGTTGGAAACCATTTCGGGTCTCTGCCAATCTTCCCCAATAAGTCGGTAAAAAAGCGGGCAGTTACCGCATTGCCTGCGGATAGCCCGCTTCCATCTTCCAGATGGCACCCGCTAAAGGATACGCCTCGCTGTTCCCAAAATTCCCGGAGGGCCTGGACGCCCATTTCGGCGCTGCCTTCTTTTTTCTGTTTTTTGCCCAACGTGCGCAGCAGGGCTTCGCAGTACAGGTTATTGCTTTCGTAGTGGGCTTCCCGGATAATCTCCTTCAAGGCAGGGGAATAATGGCGATAAAGCACCTGGACGCCGGCGGGTTTCTGCTGCCCCTGCCGCTGAAGATAGAGCATCGACTCCGGGCCTTTTGCACATTGGATCCCTGCGCTGATCAACGCCTGCCGGAGATGATATGCCAGGAAATATGGCGGGTCGGGGAGTGATCCTTGATGGCGAATTGCCCGGCGCCTGCAGGAATTGTGCCCCGTACGTAGCGCAGCCCGGTAAACGGAGCGCCAAAGATGTAGGCGTTGTCTCCGGTTTGGGGAGTTGCTTGTTTGACTTCGTTGAAGAATTCCAGACCGGGCACGTGCGGCTCGATCAAAGCGATCCGGGGGGTGGCTCCAACCGACGCGCTGCGCTGGAAGCGGAGAAAGTAGAAGTTCTCGTGCAGATTTAACCCCCAGGCTCCACTGGCATAGTAATTGCCCAGGTCGGCCCAGGCCCAGCCTCTTCCCGCCGCATCGGCGGGAAACCAGGTACCGTCGCCCACCACGTATCCGTTCACCGTCCGGATGCCTTTATTCGCCAGCGCTTCCCGGAACTTGGCCATTAGCGCCTCCATTGGCATGGCGCCCGGCATGGTGGGCGAACCGAGGGTGGGGTCGCCAAATCCGGTAACGTACACATTTCCCTGAAGGGTCTTTCCCTGGATCGTTCCCCCGATTTCCAATTGGGTGAGGAACCGGTAAGAAGAACCCAACACGGCCATGGCGGTAGAACTAGTAACCACTTTAAGCGAGGAAGCGGGGACGAGGCTGAGATGGGGCAGGTGCGAAGCCGCCATCTGATTGGTTTGGATATCCACAACGCTGATCCCAACGCCGGCATGTTTGAGCGCTGGGTCTGCGGCAAATTGCTGAACGGCCCGCTGGATTCCCGCATGTTGAGCGGCGCTCAGGCTGCTGTAGGCCATAAAGAACAGAAAAAACCAAGGTTTCTTATTCATGCATTCCGGAGGTTTAGAAACTGGTAAGGATGGTTCCCCTCGCTTCGCCAAACCCAACGCGCAGGCCTTCCTTTTGGGCAAATCCTTTAAACACGACGGTGTCGCCATCTTCCAGGTACGTTCGTTTGGCGCCATTCGGAAGCTGGATGGGGTTGCTCCCGTTCCAGGTTAATTCCAGCAGCGACCCAAACGAATCCGGAGTTATTCCGCTGATCGTCCCGGATGCGCACAAGTCCCCTACCCGGATATTGCAGCCATTGATGGTATGATGGGCTAGTTGCTGGCACATGTTCCAGTACAGGTGGCGGAAATTGGTACGGCAAAAGAGGTACTCCACCCCATCTGCGGTGCGAAGATGGGCTTCCAGTTGGATGTCATAGCTTTTTTCGCCGTCAACCCTAAGGTAGGGCAGTACTTCCGGCGCCTGAGCAGGCCCGGCGGTACGAAAAGGTTCCAGGGCATCCAGCGTAACTACCCAGGGGGAAATAGTGGAAGCAAAATTTTTGGATAAAAAAGGCCCCAGGGGCACGTATTCCCATTTCTGAATATCCCTGGCTGACCAATCGTTGAAGAGGACCATGCCAAACAGGTATTCTTCCGCCTGCTCCGTAGAAACGCGTTCGCCCGGGGTGGTCGGTTTTCCAATGACAAAAGCGGTTTCCATCTCGAAATCCAGCATCCGGGTTGGACCGAAAACGGGCAGGTTCTGCCCCTCGGGAAGGGTTTGCCCTTGCGGGCGGCGTATCGGGGTTCCGGAAACGACAATGGAAGAAGCGCGCCCGTGGTAAGCGACGGGCAAATGCCTCCAGTTAGGGAGCAAGGGGTTCTGGGGGTCCCGGAACATGGCGCCAACGTTCGAGGCGTGTTCGAGGCTGGAGTAGAAATCCGTATAATCGCCTATTTGAAGCGGAAGCAGCATCTCCACCTCGGTTTGAGGAAACAGGAAAAAATCCCTCAACTCGCTGGCATCCCATTCTTCCAGGTCGTCATCCAGAATCTGGGCAATGCGGGTACGGACAGCGCGGGTTTTTTCTTTTCCCAGGGCGATGAAATCGTTTAACACCGCCTGGTGAAAAACCGGCCTGGGAACCAGGAGGTCGTCGAAGAACCCGTGTTCTGCAAGGACAGAAAGATCGGCAACATAATCCCCGATGGCCGTACAAACCTTAGGGAGTTCGCCGCTTCTTTGGCCAATCCCGAAGGGAAGATTTTGAATGGGAAAGTCGGAGTCGCTGGGTACTTCAACCCAGGTTCTGGCAGCGGACGGGCGTTTATATTCCATAATCGATGATTTCAATGGGTGAGGCAAACCTGCCGGCCTTGGATACGCGGAGGTTCTTTGTTCAAAAATAACCATTCAGCAGGAAAATGGCCATTTTTTAAGTCTTGAACGGCGTTCTTTTAAAGCCTGGTTAACGATTCAAAACCAGTAAGCGGCTCAGGCTGGTTTGGCGGTATCGAATGCGAAGTAAGTATAACCCATCGGGATAAGCAGAAAGATCGAGGATCTTGGACGTCTCGCTTCTTCCCATAGGAAAGGATTGGAGATGCTGCCCGTTGATTCCTAAAAGGTCAAGGCCAAGCTCGCCGGCTTCATCGGAGATCAAGACGCGCACGATGCCGGATGTTGGGTTTGGATCGATGGCAACCTGAAGGGAACTCAGGTCCGACAAGTTGGCCGTGTGGATGGAAAAAGCGCCGGTATCAGAAACCACGCTACCGCATTCGTTCGCGCTGATCACCCGCCAGTAATAAGGCCCCGGGGGGAGCGGAGAAACCCGTTTCGTCGCTATAGCACCCAGATTATACTTCTGGTCCGGGCTGAGAAAATCCGGAGAACGGCTTACCTCCAGCGTATACGAAACGGAAGGTTCTGCCCTGCTCCAGGTAAGCACGGGTTGATCAATCACATAGGCGGTATCGCCGGAAGGGTCGAGAAGAAGCGGAGGAGAAGGAACGGATTTGACCAGGAAAGAGGCGGTGGAAACCGTTGTCCGGTGTGCATCTTTTACCTGGAAGGTCAATGGGTAAGTTCCCGGGGCCAATCCGGAAAGATCTGGTATCCGGGCATCCAAAACAGAACCCGCAGCAATGCTGGAAGTATCCTGAGAAAACAACACCTCAAAGGGCGTTTCCGGAAAAGGCAAATACGACAACCGGATGGGCGGAACAAACCCTGAGCCGATGAACAATTGAAAAGACATGGGGCCCAGATTACAGGTTTCCGCAGAAAGGTTGCGCAGTTCCAGCCGCAGGTCGGGGGCGGTGGTGAATGTAAATACGGCAATTGGCCCTTCCCCGCAGGCGTTGATGGCCTGCAGCCTCCAGAAATACGTTTTTTGGTACTCCAGGGAGTCTACCAGCAAAAACGTGTCGGAAGCCGTGGCGCTAGCCAAAGGATGAACAAAGGTTGGCAACTCGGCTACCTGCACGAAATAGCGGTCGGCCCCGGGTACGGGAGGCCAATGAAGTTTGGTTTGCACTGGTACTTCCTTGCTGCCATTAGCCGGCTGTACCCCGCGGGGAAGCACGGGCACATCGCGTATATCCAGAAACAGGGTGAGGAATACTGTATCTTCCAGATCCCTGGCTTCCACCAAAATGGGATAAACAGAAGGCAAAATCCCTTCCATGGATTCAAAAGTCAAACGAATCGTATCGCCGCCAAGCGCGGAGGCGCTTTCAATGGAATAACGCAACCCCTGGGGAAGGCCGATGGCTGCAAAAGTAATAGGACCACGGAAGTTGCGATTCGGATAAAGCGCGAATACCGCAGGCTGAGGCAGGCAAACCTGAAGGTAATTGGTATCGGCCAGGACCTTTTTTTCACACCGGGATTCCTTTCTGCCGGGAAAGGACTTCACGCCCGTGTTCAAAGGGTCGAGCCAATCCCGTAAGCGGGTTTTTGGCGTGCCTCCGCCCTCCCACGAGATCCCAAACCACCCAAAAGAGTCGAAAGCCTGTTTGGTGCAGGTAGCAGCCCCGCCGTGGAGTTGTCCGATGGCCTGCTGCTCTTTGTTGAGCAAAGGCCCTCCGGAGCTTCCTATCTCGGTAACTCCTATATCCCAACTGGGAACGATGACGTGGTCGCCGGTAGGAATCGGCTGCGCGGCTTGCGCCCAGGTGCCCAGGTAAACGGGGCTTCTACTATAGCTGAATCGTTTTTCTTCTGAAGAAGCATGGTGAATCGTCGCGACGCCGGTTTTAGGAAGCAACGTATCGGCATTCCAACCGGCAAAGAAGGCATTGGCGTTGGGGTGCAGGGGGTCGTCGAGTTCCAGCAGAACCATGTCGGAGCGGGAATAACTGGCTCTGAAAATAGCGCCGCTGTTAAACCAGTCCAGCGTGCCATTGCCTGCCCTGCCGTTGGCCTGAGAGCCTACCTGCCGGCAATCGGAATTCTGGTAATTCCAGTAAACGACCACCGATGCCGCATTGGCGCTGTCTACTTCGCAATGCCGGGCGGTGACGAAATAAGGGGTGCAGTCATTTCGGGTATTGTTCACCAGAAAGCCCGTACACAAGATGCTGCCTCCCACCGTGTACATGGCGACCGACTGAATCGCCTCCCGGAAACTGTCCAATTCGGGATAGCCATCGGCTTTTCCGCAAAGGACATCGACATTGCAATTGCCGGCCAGGGTTTTGGCAAACCCTTCGAAGTCGTGATTGACATATCCTATGTGAAACTTCAATTCGGATCGGGAAGCGGGATCGGAAAGCAAGAGTTCTACCACCAGTTCATCGCCGCTCAGAACAGGAGTCCAAAAGGCATCGTGGGCGTCGTTATCGGCACTCGAGAAGGGGCCCAAAACGGTTTTCTTCCCTGGATCGTAAAGCGACAAAAAAGCGCCTTTGGGCAGGTGAAAACGGGTGAGTCCCAGGTTCAGGGAAAAGGCTCCCGGGGAAGCGATCCGGCAGCGCCAGACTTCGCGGCCATCCGGCAAGGATTCCCAGATGCCGTCCTTTTCCGGACTCACGTCAACGAGAAGCGGCTCCGCAAATTGAGGGACCTTTCCCAAGCGGCGGCGTTCGGCTTCCCGGGCCTGGAGAACCTCATTGCGAACAAGTAGAAGCTGACGCCTGGGAATATCCTCCAGGCTCAGCGAAGTAGGCGCCAGCCATTGGTACGCGCCATCCTGGGCAGAAAGGAATGCGGCGCTCAGGCAGATACTTGAAATGGCGGCAACAAATTTTACCAGTGTCTCCGTCCGAAACATCATGTCAATGAAACCGCTTGACCATTATCCAGGTTGCACGGCAAGGCCATTTTTGTCAATCAGTTTACGTTTTTTAAAAGCCTGCGAAAAAGACGGCGTTGCTGAACAGGAATTTCCCATTCTCCCAGAAGGCGCGGAAAAGCGGGTTGTCAACCAGATAGATGACGCTGCCCGCGCCTTTGCTCTCTACGGCAAATACCACCGTATTTTTTTGTTCTTCCCGGGCGTTTTTTCCGGCAAACCCGGAGATCATCAACTCGCTCCCGATCGTGCCTACATTCCAGGCATTTTTCAATGGCTGATAGGCAAGTTCGCCGGTTTTCAAGGAAAAATACTCCGGCGCCATGCCATACGCCAGCGGATGCGTGACGTCCATTTTGACCTTGAAAATAGCTCCCGGGATCATATCGCTGATGGCTTTTCGTTCCTGGATGCCATATTGGTCGAACCGTTCATCCAGGGTGATCTGGTCGGACGCTTTTTCTGCAGCCCGCTTGGCTTCGTCGGAAGCGAACCGGGCAAGAGCGAACCCTTTGCGATCCTCCAGCGCGGTTACCGCCTGCCCTAAGGCGATGATACGCCCTCCAGCATTGATCCAGGCGCTGATTTTGTCCCAGGCGGGATCGCCCAGGCGGTACCTTCCTTCCGGTAAAACGAGGAGGTTGAAGTAGGAAAGGTCCGTTCGGTCCAGCCGGTTGGCGTCGATGATCGTTACGGGGTAGTTCAGTTCCTGTTCGAAGAAATACCACACTTGCCCGAATTCGTTGCCGGAGGTTTGGTCGCCGGAGAGAACGGCGATGCGGGGCGTCTGGATCAGGGAGTAAGAGCCGGATCCCAGATCCCGCCCGGATTCGGCGAACCCGGATTGCACTGTGGTGAATTGCTGCTGGAATTCCTTGGCGATGGAAACCAGCTTTTGATCCAGCGCTTGCTCCATGTGGCGATTATCTCCCCGGGTGATCACGAGCGTTCCGCGGGCAAAAGCCTTGCTTTCCAGCGTGAAGGGTTCGTTGGCGAAGCGGACTTTGATGCCGGCCTGGAGTACCGCCGCCAGTAGCCGGGCGTGGTTGAGGGCATTCCAGGAAAGCAGGTAGGCGTAGGGCGGGGACGCAGGAACAGAGGCTGCAGGCGGCGCCGGGAACTCGTAGTTGCCGGATGGGTCTAGCCGCTGTTTGCTGGCGTACGTTTCCAACCCGTAGGCATACGGAAGCGACCAGGAGGTAATGTCGTAGGTCAGGGAATCCACCACAGCCGCTTCAGGATCGAGTAGCACCTGGGCCATCGTACTCCGTGGCTGATAGGCGCTCACCACGAGGTCGTTGGGTTCCACTTTCAGGGTGATGGTTTGCCCGTTCTGGTAGTTGTAGGCGGTCAGTCCGGAGGTTTTTCCTGCTTTTCCGTATTGGACCTGGTTGCGGTCGAGCAATTGACAGAACGATTTCAGGCGTTCCGGCGCGTTGGTCCCTTTAATGACGTACGCCTTGTATTCTCCCGGCGGATTAGTGCGCGCCCTTTGGAAAAAAGAGGCAAAATTTTGGTTTAGCGCCTGGGCGTGCTGAGAGGTTGTTTCTACGGTAGCGAGGGCGGAAGCGGTATGGTGCGCGACGCGGTCGTAGAGGGTCAGGGTATCGCCGTTGCGCAGCAGCACCGCGCGCCCTGCGCCGATTCCTCCTTGCTCATAGGTCATCCCAACCGCTCCGTTGAAGGTCGGGTAGGTATCGCCATAGCTGGGATAGAGCAAGTCAAACACTTCCCGGGAAAAATACAACCAGCCGTTCTGGTCGAAGTATTTCGCGTTATTGCGGCCAATGGTGAACTGGAAATCGCGCTGGAAAGGCGTGATGAACAAGTGGTAAGGCTGCGCCGCAGGGGCAAAATAGTAGGGGCTGTTATAGCCTTGCTCGTGGATGTCGACGTGCACATGCGGCATCCATTCCAGATACCGTGGAATGCGCTGCCGGGTTTCTACCTGAGTTTGCCAGGCCCAGTCGCGATTGAGGTCGAAGTGGTAGTGGTTGGTCCGGCCTCCGGGCCAGGGCTCCTGGTGCTCGCGGGAATCCGGGCGCGGGTCGGGCGTCCGGTTGGAAGCGATCCGGTACCAGTGGGTATAACGCGCCTGCCCATCCGGATTGATGCAGGGGTCGATGATGACGATGGTATTCTTAAGCCAGGCTTGGGTACGGGCATTTTGCGGATCGGCCAGGGCATGGAGTACCGCCATGGAACTCTCCGAACCGGCCGCTTCGTTTCCATGGACGTTGAAACTGAGCCATACGATCCCCGGCGCCAGGTTGGGGTCTGCGGCGCCCTCCAGAATCCCGGCGCGGCGGAGGTTGTTCAGCCGGATGTCTTCCAGGCGGGCCAGGTTCTGGGGGCTGGAAATATACGCCAGCAGCAAGGGCCGCTGTTCGTTAGTGCGGCCGTATTCTTTCAAAACGATGTTGGGGCTGTTGGCTGCCACATGGCGAACGTAATCGGCCAGCATCTCATGGGGAGTAAATTGTTCGCCCAACTGGTGGGGCAGGAATTCGCCTGGAGCTTTTAATTGGGCGGTAAGGGGTTGGGTCAATGTGAAAAAGACCAAAATCGGCAGGAAAGAGCGAATTTTTAACATGGCTCGACTTAATGGATTAAATAAAGGGCCTAATTAAGCAAATTCGGTTTGGTTTTCCTAATTGTTTTTTCAAGCATTTTCCTACCTTTTACCTCCCGAACAATCCGGTATTTTTTAACAAAAAAACCAAATAGACCATGAAGCGGACGCTGACCTTTTTGCTCTTTTGCCTGGCCTGCTCCAGTTTGCCGGCCCAAACGACCCAAAAACCGGTACTCCACGGCCGTCACTGGATGGCGATCACCGGAAAACCGCTTGCGGCTACTGCCGGCAGCATGATCTTCCAAAAGGGAGGAAATGCCGTCGACGCCTCCTGCGCGATGCTTGCTGCCACTTGCACCATGTGGGACGTACTCAGTTGGGGAGGAGAAACCCAGGCGCTTATTTATAACCCCAAAACCGGAAAGGTGATCGCCATCAATGCCCTCGGCGTTGCGCCGAGCGGAGCAACCGCCGAATTTTATAAAAATAAAAATATGACTTACCCTCCGGAATATGGACCGTTGGCGGCCGTCACCCCCGGCACCCCCGGCGGGCTTATGGCCATGCTCGCCGAGTACGGAACCTTAAGCCTGAAAGACGTTCTGGCGCCCGCTATGCAAATGGCGGAAGGGTATCCCATCGAAAAACAAACTGCCGATCTGATGGAGCGCCACAAAGAACGCATCAAAGAATGGCCTTACTCCAAACCCGTATACCTCACCCACCCGGGCGCGGAGCGCGAAGCGCCTCATGCCGGAGAGATCTTTCGCCAAACCGACCTCCTCAACACCCTGCAGAAACTGGTAGATGCCGAAACCCAGGCCCTCAAAGCCGGCAAGTCCAGAAAAGAAGCCATTTATGCCGCTAACGACCGGTTCTATAAGGGCGATATTGCTGCAGAAATTGCCCGGGGCACGCAGGAACAGGGCGGGCTGATCGCCAAAGAAGACCTGGCGAACTGGAAAGTTCGGATCGAAGAACCGGTGAAAACCACGTACAAGGGTATCGACGTATATAAACTTTCCCAATGGACCCAAGGCCCTGCCCTGCTTCAGGCCCTCAATATTTTGGAACCCCTTGACCTCAAGGGAATGGGTTACAACTCCGCCAAATATATGCATACGGTATATCAAGCTATGAGCATGGCCTTTGCCGACCGCGATTTCTATTACGGCGATCCCTACTTTGCTCCAGAGGAACCCATCAAGGGCCTGCTATCTAAAGAGTACGCCCGCCAGCGCGCCCAACAGATCAACCCAAATAAAAACGATCCAACCATTAAACCGGGAGATCCTTATCCTTTCGAGGGGAAAACCAATCCGTTTACCGATCTCCTGGATAAATGGGGAAAAAGCACTTCGGCCCTGGCTCCGGCCTCCAACGGCGAGGAGTACGCCTCCGCTGAGTTTCTGGAAGGTTTTTATACCGGAACGACCTCCATTCAAGCCGCCGATAAGGAAGGGTGGGTGGTTTCCGTCACCCCAAGCGGCGGATGGGTGCCCGCTGTGATCGCCGGACGTACAGGGGTCGGCTTGAGCCAGCGGGCGCAAAGCTTTGTGCTTGATCCCGCCTTAAACCCGTTTAACGTCATCGAGCCGGGCAAACGCCCAAGGGTAACGCTGACACCCTCCATGGCCTTAAAAGAAGGAAAACCCTTTCTCTCCTTTGCCGTTCAGGGCGGCGATTCGCAGGATCAAAACCTGCTCCAGTTCTTTCTGAACATGGTCGAATTTGGAATGACTGTGCAGGAGGCTTGCGAAGCGCCAAACTTTAATAGTTTCCAAATGCGCAGTTCCTTCGACGACCACGCTTCCCGCCCGGGAAATATCCTGCTCAACGAGGAAACCCCCGACTGGATCCGCAAAACGCTTCAGGAAATGGGCTACAAACTCAGCTTTGATCGCCGGACATCAGGTCCCATCAATGCCATCTTTTTCGATTGGAAACACGGCAGCTTCTGGGGCGGATCCAGCAACCACGGAGAAGACTACGGGATAGGATGGTGATTTTAGACGTTAGGTTTTAGACGTTAGACGTTAGACGTTAGAGGAGGCACTAGCTTCTAACGTCTAACATCCAACGTCTAACGACTAAAGTTTCAGGCTGATTCCGAGTTGGAGTACGGAGATGCCGTAGCCCAGTTCGCCGAAGAGGCGGAGGTTGTCGCTTACCTGATAGCGGGTTCCGAGGTGGCCTGACCAGCCGAATCCGCCGATGCTGGTTGAGGTCGGCACGGTGCCGTCGCCATCCCATTTGCTCGAGCCGATGGTGTAGCCCAAAAATGCGCCGGCATAGGGATCCCACGCATCGGGAAGGTCGAGCACATTACCCAGGTGGTAACTGGCGCGGGGACCGATAATAATGTAGGAGTACTTCCATTTGCCGTTGAAGAATTCGAAATCTTCTTTGTAGGTCGCGTAAGCGAGGTAACCGCCTACGCTGATGTCGTCGGTGATGCCGTATTCCCCACTGGCGCCAATGGGAGGCAATACCGCGTTGCCGGTTCCAAATACGGGCAGCAGGCCAATCCCGATGTTGAGGTTAAAATCGCCTTTGGCATGCTGGGCAAAAGTGGCTTGACTGAACGTCAAGAGCAGTACGAACAGAAATAATAGCTTCTTCATAATAGGTTCTTGGTTTTGCTGCTAAATTACAATACGTCCCCGAGATTGCGGCTAATCTTCGCGCATTCGGTGTTATAAAATTCAACTATTAACGTTCGGATGACGAGGGGCAGGATTTGTTTTCTTCTTGCAATAAAAAGCAACTAGAAAGCCCTTGTTCATCAAAGCTTCGTCTGAATGGTTTGCCCCGGGCGGAAAGAAGCAAACCGGTGCACCCAATGCTGCACCGGTCTGCCGGTCAAAAGGGTCTTTCAAGAGCCCTTGAATATCGGGGAGTTATCCGGGTGATTTCGTCTCTTGTCAGGGATTATACGAGGTCGGTATTAGGTTCTTCTTTTTGAGGGGTTACCGGCGCCGGATTAGCTTGTTTGTCGAAATGGCGGGCCACATGGCCAACGGCAATGGCAGCCAGAACAAAGTTGGCGAGCGGGCCGATGAATGGGATCATCCCCACGATCCGAAGCCCAATGAACAGTCCGCCTGCGAGCAGCGCAATTTGTCCGCTGCCGTTTTTCCAGTTTTTCGCGAAAGCCAGCTCATGGGCGGCAACAACGGCGGTAACGGCGTTGGCGGAAAGCGCAATCGCGGTGAACGCGCTAAACCCGATCAGGCCCACCGGGATGCCGATGACGGTAATGGTTGCGATAAAGGACAGGAACGGCAAGCCCAGGAACA
Source organism: Haliscomenobacter sp. (assembly GCA_016707205.1). GTDB lineage: Bacteria > Bacteroidota > Bacteroidia > Chitinophagales > Saprospiraceae > JADJPL01. The sequence continues at coordinate 38,612 of JADJHZ010000007.1, forward strand.
ACAGCAGTCCTCTCGTCATCGACCGGGAGGTAAACTGGCGGGCCAATCCGGCGCGTCCGGCAAAGAAGGTATTGAAGAAAGCAACCAGAAGCATGGTGAGCAGCAACCCGCTCGCTACGCGAAATGCGGCGAACGCGACCATTCCTTTTTTAGCAGATTGCTTCCAGTCTACTTTGTCATAACCCGGGCGAAGCGAGCTGTCGTAGTTCGCCTGGGCGCCGCCGGTCATAGCTTTAGAGAAGTCGGCGCCGCCTTTGTGTTTTGTCCAGTACTGTACGTTGCCTTCGAACCGGGCGCCACTGCCCAGATCAATTTCCTGGGCGACAATTTTTGAGGTTCCTTTTACCGTTCCACTCAGGTTGAGATGCCCGGTTTGGGTATAGAGATTTCCCATAACCGTTCCGCTGAGGAATACCTCGCCTCCGGCAATGCGCAGATTGCCTGCGATATCGCCCTCAATCCAAACGTTCCCGCCTGCGATGTAGACATCGCCTCCGATCTTGACGTCTTTGGGAATGCGGATTTCGCCGCCGGTAATCGTGAGGTCTCCGGCTACCAGCTTATTGATCCGGATGTTTCCGCCCATAAGGCGCAAATCCCCACCGGTTTCGCCGTCGATGGACAATTCGCCGCCAGCCAGCAAAATATCGTTCTGGATTTTTTGGGTGATGCGGATACTGCCTCCCGCGCCGATCAAGTCGCCGGTAATCTCTGCGTCAATAGCGATATCGCCCCCGGCGACGTAGGTGTTCCCGTCGGCTTTTTCCGTGATCCGGACGTGGTCGCCGGTGCGAACCTGGGATTTCTGTGCGGTTGCGCTTAAGCTCCAAAGGATAAGCAAGCCAAGGAGGCTGAGGCGGAACATGTACTTTTTCATGCGTTGTGTTTTAAAACAGGTTTTGCGAGTGATTTTTTCCATGGTTCAAAAATGGCCTTGTCGATCGGGAATTGCTATTTTTTTACACAGGAAGGGGGAAAAACTCTGCAAACGGATATTTTCTGGCTATGAAACTAGGAAGACTCCCTTGCTTTTAATTCCAGGAAATACCGATAAAACTGATCCAGGTATTCCCTGACCGCCTGAAGCCAATGCTGGAACAGGGTTGTTTCTTTCGCTTGCAAAGCTCTCAAGGCGTTGACTTTCAGGCGAACGTTGCACCGGTACCATTTAAAAAACATAAAAACCAACGTGTCTTCGTCTGTGGGCATACAAGGCATTTGCCGAAGGTAAACATCCAAAAACAGGCCGCCAGGTCGGGCTTGCCGTAATGTTCCAGATCCATACATAAAAAGGCAATTTCGTCCAACAGATCAATCTGGCGGAAGGAATCATTGAATTCAATACAGTCGAAAATAACGGGTTCTTTCAGTAGAAAAATATTTTTGGAGTGCAGGTCCCCATGCCCGTCGATCCGGAAGCCCAGTTGGATACGCTCCTTTATGCGGGGAAATACCCGCTGAAGCATAGACGGAGCGGACGTCAATGCTTCCTCTACCTTTTCCCTGGCCGTTTTTCCCAGATGCAGTTCCAAAAAACCGGCGACGCTGCGCAGATCGTCGAACAACCGGATCTTTTCTTCCAGATCAAACGGCAGTTCTACCCGCTGGGCTTTCTGGTGAAACGCGGCCAGGATGCCAGCCAGTTGGGCCATGTGGGCAGGGGTGACTTCGTTTTTTTCTAAAAGGAGGTTCATTTGCCGGGCGCTATCCAGCCGCACCATGCAAACGGCGTAATCTATTATTTCGCCGTTCCCTTTTCCTATGGAGAACCGGTTTCCGGTCCGTAGAACCGGAAGAACGCTGAGGTACATGTCTTGGGTCAGCCGCCGGTTCAGCATCAATTCGCGGTCGCAGAAAAAATGGCGTTGCGCAAGAGCAGAAAAATCGGCAAACGAGAACCGCACCGGTTTTTTGATCTTGTATGCTCTGGTATCGGTAAGTACAACCCAGGAAATATGCGTTTCTTCCAGAGCTACTTCCCGGGTAGGTTCCTGGAAGTCTGGATCAGTGAGCCATCGTTGAACCTCTTCCCTGGTCATGGCAGATTCGATTTGTTTTCGTCAACGCTAATTTGCCGGGGAGGGGATGATAAATTGCTTCGCTTCGGCGACCATTTCTTCGAGGGTGAGGATATCAGACCAAAGCGCCAGACAGGGTTCATCTTCTAAGGGCTCGAAATGGTTGCGGATCATTTCGTATACGGGAAAATTGGCTTCGCTGAAAGGCCTGGGTTGATTAACCCGGTATTCGATCGTTTGGGCGTTTGCCCGAATCTCTATCCAATAAAGAGGGCATCCCGTTTCCACGGCAAGGGCTTTGAACTTGTTGCGCAGCAACTTTTTGTAAAACGTGCCGTCCACGATTACGCCGCTGCCTTGTTCCAGAAGGCGGCGCGCAGAAGCATACACTTCGCCATACACTTTTTCTTTGCTTTCCTTATCGTACCTACCCGACAAACCCAATTGGAAGCGGATTTGGTCGGTATTGAGGTGTGTAATGTCTAACTGCGCTGCCAAAGCCTGAGCAAACGTACTTTTTCCGGCACCTGGCAATCCAAAGACAATGACTAATAGCGCGTTCACATTTGTTGGGCTCATACGGGTCATTTTATTCCTTCTTCCATGTTCTTTTGATGGAAGGAATTATTTATTGCCGGGCGTTGTTCGCCTCCTTCGATTAGGTGCGCAAGCCTAGCGGCATGCAAGGCATCCTCAAGCACTTGCTCCAGTTCATCCAGAATCGCTCCCAATCCGCCCAGCTCGGATACCGTCTTTTCGGTAGCTTTCGCATGTTCTTTGTCCACCTTATGCCGTATTTTGGAAGAGCAGGCGTGGGGTTCTTCACGCAGCAATTCCCGTATAAAGTCCAGATCGTGCCAGTTGCCAAGAAGGGTTTGGAATTTGTCGAGCGCCTTGATGTTTTTTTTGGGAAGGCTGGTTTCGGGGATTAGCAGTTCGAGCATATGGAGGTTAAAATACAGATCTTTAATGCGTTTGCGCAAATAGTGCAGGCGCTCAACCGCCCCGGTCCCTTTCAGGGTTTCCCGGATTTTCTCAAGGAGGGTTTTCAGGAAACGTTCGAAGCAGTCGAGTGCGATCCCCGGATGTATGGCCTGTATGGCGGATTCTACCGTGCGCTCAAGGCGCCTTACCGGCGCCAGCGTCAGCTCCTTTTCGTACTCCTGCAGCAACGTTTTATACGCAGCTTCCCGTTGCTTCAGCCAGGAGGCGAACAGGGAGTCCAGGCGCACCGTTTTTCGAAGCAAACTGCGCTCTACCTGCAAGTCGCGCACCTTTCCGGCAAGGTCGTACAGTTCCCCAAACGAGGCTTTGGCTTCTTTGGCAGAAAACGGCGGTTCGACCGCCTCCAGGAAACGATAAAAAGCCATTTGCTTTTTTAAATTGACCCGGAGGTCGTGTACCGTATCTCTCCCGTATGCCTGGTTCACTTCGAGAAAAAGGCGGTGAAAATCCTTGCACAAACCACGGTAATATTCTAAAAGCTGGCGTTGCATAAAACAAGGCTATTCAACGAATAATCAGTACGGCGCAATCCGTGGCCTCGTCGACCAATTTCTCGGTAACGCTTCCGAAAATGAAATTTTCAATCGGCGAGTGCCCCTGGGCGCCCAACACAATCATTTCCGCCCCTTCCCTTTGGGCATATTCGTGAATATATGCGGCGGTATTCGAAAGGGTATTATCGGCAAGCACTTTTTTGACCTCGTTTTCCGAAAAGCCGTGATCGCCGAGGAAACTCTGGAAAGCGGTTTGGGCAGCTTCCCTCAGCGCTTCCCGAAAACCTTCGGTTTCAAACGGCCTCATATAATAATCCGAAGGAGGAAGGTCCATCACATATAATGCGTGGACCTTTGCTTTCGGTTGCCGCCGGGCCAGTTCGAGGGCAGCCTCCAGCGATTTGGCCGAGGGCTCCGAAAAATCGACGGGTGCAAGGATAGTTTGCAACCCGGGCGCTTTACGGTCGGGGACCATCAATACATGGCACTTGCTGTGGCGCGCTAACCGGCGGGCCGTGATGCCACTGCCCTCGCTCACTTGTTTATTTCCAACGATCAGCAGATCGATATTTTTGACTTCGGCCCAGTGCAGTAGTTTTTGGAACGGCTTTCCTTCGATGACTTCCACCTGAAGGTCAGTGCCTGGCCGCTCTCCCCAAACCTGCTGGACTTTGGCGGCCAGATCGTCCCGGACTTTTTCATCGACAGGATACCCCGAGGAAAACAATTTGTGGAATTCCAGGGCAACAGGGTGGGGTACCTTGAAATCGGGCATAACGTGCAGGAAATAGATTTTTTTCATCCCAAGATAAGGCCCCAAAGCGGCAGCCATCTCCAGGATTCGGTCATCGGTATCGGTAAGGTCCAACGCAGCCAGCACGCGTTCAAATGTAGGTTTCATTGGAATAATTTTTGATCAGGAAACACTTCGAAAGCGGCGCAGGCAGGAGTGCATTACGCCACCTGAATTTTGGTATGCGTTTTCTTTATTTCAACCGGCGCATCCCGGAAGACAAGGGTCAATATCCCGTTCTCATACCTGGCTTCCATTTTCTCATGCGCTATTTTTGGAGAAAGTTTGAAACAGTGTTCAAAGGAATAAAAGTCGAATGCTTCGAGGATATATGCTTCGTCAGGGTTAGCTCCTGCCTCGTTTTTTTCGCCGCGCACTTTGAGAACGTCTCCTTCGACAATTACTTCGATCTCCTCTCTGGCATATCCCGGCGTGGCGATCCGGAGTTCGAACAGGCCATCTTTCCGGACTACATTGGCTGGGTGCTGGAAGGAATCGGTAGAAGGAACATCGAATGCGGAATGACTCAGGAAGTGGTCGCGATCGATGAGCCGGGCAAAATATTCGCCCATCCGATCAAAGGCGTGGTTGTGAATTTTAGCTCTCCACATAACAGTTCCTTTTGGTAATACGTCAATATACCTTTTTCCTGCTTTTGGTGCTATAACTTTAAATCATTCGTTTTCGCTGATTTATATCAGTCTCAGACATTTTGGCTGAAGAAGGCGCCGCTGGGTTGTTTTTGCCAATAGCGGGCATCCAAAGCCATGCAGAGAACGAACAGAAACGGCCTCCCTTTTTTCGTAACGCGCAACCTGCAGGGGTAAAGTTCGGCGAGGCCGTCGGCGATCAGAGGCGCCATCCGCTTCAATCCTTCTTTTAATGCCGCGCACTGGCAGTCGGGAATTTCCCAACTGGTTTCAAACCGGCACATGAGGATACAGGGACAAGCTGATTTCCATATCGTGCGCGAATGCGTGCCAAACCTTGTCCAGCCAGGTGTTTTCTTCCGGAATTTCTTCCTGCCAATAGGGAACGGTGGGGTAACTGGTATAACGAGGCGCAGGAATATTGTATTTTTGCAACAATACGGGATCGGTTCGGTAGCCGTTGAGGAAGAAATTTATCGAATGCGCTTATAATTGAACGCTTTATGGCATTGATCTTACCTGTTCACGGGATCTTACCCACGTTTGGAAAAAACTGCTATCTGGCCGATAATGCCACCGTCGTGGGCGATGTGGTCATGGGCGATGATTGCAGCGTGTGGTTTCAGGCGGTGGTTCGTGGCGATGTCCATTTCATCCGCATGGGGAACAAAGTCAACATTCAGGACGGCGCCATCATCCATTGCACGTATAAAAAAGCGCCCACGGCGATCGGCAATAATGTTTCCGTCGGCCACCGGGCTATTGTACATGGCTGTACGCTCCACGACAACGTACTGGTGGGCATGGGCGCTATCGTCATGGACCACGCCGTGGTGGAAGAAAATGTGTTGATTGCCGCAGGGGCAGTGGTGCTGGAAAACAGCATCCTGGAAAGCGGACATATCTATGCCGGCGTTCCGGCCAGAAAAGTGAAAGCCATCAGCCCCGAAACCTTTAAAGACACCATCGAGCGCATCGCCAATAACTACGTGATGTATGCGGATTGGTTCCGGGAGTAAAAGCGCCCTTAGCGTTTCATGAGGGCGAGTACTTCCCGGGCCTGCTCCAGGTGCCGTATTTCGTGCAGCGTGATGATGTCAAAGGCTTTGTCCAGCTTGTAAACGATCGATTTATTTGCCGGGGAGGAAATGACGGCCCCCTGGTCCAGTAACCCCGATGCGTGCCGAATCGCTTCCTTTAACCGCTCCTGATGTTGTTCAAACTGCTGCAGGATACCGCCAGGCAATGTACTGACCGAAGGCTCCCAGATGGGAAACGTTTTCATCTTCCGCTTCCGGTCAGGCAACACGGACTGAAGGATGAAGTTACCAAAAAAACGGACCAGAAACCCCAGCCGGCCTGTAACAGGAACGCGGTAGGTCCCCGTTTGCAGGGCTTCCAAGACCGGAAAGTAGGTGGAATTGATGGTAATCAGGTGGTCGATATTCTGGGCAATGCTCCAGGTTTGCGGGTTAGGCTTCCAGTTGAGCTGTTCGGCGTTCAATCCTCCAAAAGCTTTCCGGAATCCGGTGGTGTTGGCATCGATCCGGATCGTCCATTTGCTGGTGTCCATGATAATTAGGGATTAGGGATTAGGGAGCAGGGAGCAGGGAGCAGGGAGCAGGGAGCAGGTTCCACTCCGTTACCCCGCTACCCGCACAAAATTACGTTATGCGGAGCATTTTTCGCACTATTTCTATTTTGCGCAAATCCCCCCTCCAACCACTACTCACCAACCACTAACATCTAATGGCTAGCGTCTAACGTCTAAATACCGTATCTTCGCTTTTGTACCAAATAATCCGTTTCAGATGAAATCAAGAACGCTTTTTGCTGCGGTTTTACTCCTGATAGGATGTATTCAGAATGTACAAGGGCAGGCGGAGATCCGCCGGGTGGAGCCTGCGTTTTGGTGGGCAGGTATGAAAAACCCAAACGTACAATTGTTGGTGTACGGGCCGCAGATCAGCGAGCTGACGCCGGCCGTGAGCCATCCGGGAGTCATGTTGAAGCAAACGATCCGGACGGAGAATCCCAATTATCTGTTTATCGACCTGGATCTGACCGGAGCGAAACCCGGAACGTTTACCATTGATTTTCGGGACAAGGGCAAAACGGTGCGTTCCCATACGTATCGTTTGCTGGAGCGGGATAAGGCCTCTGCTCAGCGGAAAGGGTTTGACCCAACCGATGTAATGTACCTCATTACGCCCGACCGTTTCGCTAACGGAGATCCCTCCAACGACAATAAAGAAGGAATGTACGAGCGGCTGAACCGCGGTTTTGGAGGCGGGCGCCACGGAGGGGATATCAAAGGGATTGCCGATAACCTGAATTATATCGCCGGCATGGGATTCACGGCGATCTGGCTTAACCCGCTGCTCGAAAACAACATGAAAGAATACTCCTACCACGGGTATTCCACTACCGATTTCTACAAGGTCGATTCCCGGTATGGAACGAACGAAGCGTATGTAGACCTGATCAAAAGAGCCCACAGCAAAGGCATCCAGATCATCATGGACATGATCCTCAACCATTGCGGCTCCGAGCATTGGTGGATGAAGGATCTGCCTTCAAGGGACTGGATCAACAACGAGGGCAAATTTGCCCCAACCTCCCATCGCATGGAGGTCGTCATGGATCCTTACGCTTCTTCCGCCGATAAAAAGTCGCATACCGATGGGTGGTTTGTTGAGACCATGCCCGACATGAACCAGCGCAACCCATTGATGGCTACCTACCTGATCCAGAACACCATATGGTGGATCGAATACTCGGGGCTGGACGGGATCCGCATGGATACCTATCCGTATCCGGATGCCGGCTTTATGACGGCCTGGACTAAAGCGGTAATGGAGGAGTATCCCCATTTCAATATTGTTGGGGAAGTGTGGAACGGCAACCCCGCCATCGTATCTTATTGGCAGCGCGGAAAAATCAACCTGGACGGCTACGTATCTTACCTGCCCAGCTTGATGGATTTTCCCGTTCAGGAAGCGCTCGGAAGGGCTTTGCCCCAGAAGGAAACCCGGTACGACAGCGGGTTGATCCTGCTCTACCGCATCATGGTAAACGACTTCCTGTATCCCGATGCGGCCAATCTGGTGGTTTTTCCCGATAACCACGATATGGATCGTTTTTATACCCGGGTAGGCGAAAACCTGAATTGGTTCAGGCAAGGGGTGCTATTCCTGCTGACCACCCGGGGTATTCCCCAGATCTATTACGGCTCCGAAGTACTGATGACGAACGCTCCCAGCGGAGACCACGGCTCCATCCGGTCCGATTTTCCGGGCGGATGGCCGGGGGATAAGGTCAACGCCTTCACCGGACAGGGGCTATCCAAAGAAGCGGCCGAAACCCAGCAATGGATGAAAAAGCTGCTGAACTGGCGCAAGACCGCCTCGGCGGTACACCAGGGAAAACTTATCCAGTTTGTCCCGGAAGACGGGGTATACGTATTTTTCCGGTATGACGAAAAACAGAAAGTGATGGTAATCGTCAACAAGAACGAGCAGCCTTACAGCCTGAAGCTCGACCGGTTTGCCGAAGTCCTTCAGGGCGCTGTTCAGGCATACGACGTGCTTGGAGGAAAATCCATTTCCCTTCAATCGGGCGCGCTTCCACTTAACCCGGGAGAAGGGCTTTTGCTGGAAATTAAATAAAGCGTAAGGTAAAGATGCGAACGCGAAGGGGTTTGGGAAATCCCCAAACCCCTTCGCATCCAGGATAGGCGCACAAAAAAAAGAGCATCCACGCAGGATGCTCCGATATTCCCTAAAATCACCCGAATTATAGCTCTTACTTACCAAGTTTTTGTAAAAACCTTGGTTGTTTTCTGATTCCAAAGTAACGACAGGCGCACCCCATTTTTAATGACTTTTGTCAGAGCCCTTCCTGATTTATGTCATTCCGAATATCCGGTGAGCAGAAGGATCGCCAGCAACAAAAAAATCACCCAACGGATTACTTTCCAGGTCTGGGGATGCCGGTGAAACGAAATGGCAAAACTTTCAACGAACAAAGCGGCGCCCAACGCCACCATCATCAGAAGGGCCCACTGGGATTCCCAGAGGTGAAAGACAAAGGCGCCTATTCCGATCACCACCGCAATGAGGGTATAGATCCGGGTAGACCAACTCAGGTCGCGATGGAATTGCTTGAGGGTTTTTCGCTCCAAAATGGACATAATCATCGCTTTCCCTAAAAATACGTCGGTTTGGCGATTAGCGCGCTGCGAAAAGTCAGGCGTTGGCGGTGAGAAAGGTCAGGAATAGCGGGCAAGCTTACCTTCGGCTGAGGTACACGCCACTCAGGATAAGGGCCATGCCTCCAAGGTGGAGCCAGCTTAGCGCTTCTCCGTCGAGCAGGCCCCAGATTAAGGCTACCAGGGGCATCAAATAGGCGACGGTAGAACTAAATACCGGAGAAGTTTCCTGGATCAACCGAAAAAAAATGGCCGTTGCGGCCACGGTGCCTACCAGAGACAGGATTACAATGTAGCCCAGGGATTCCCAGGCTTGGGGGCTTTCCGTCATGCGGTGAAGAAAATCCGTTGCCCCTAAAAGGTAAATCATCAGCGGCACGCCAATCATACCAAAAGAGGCCGAGCTGATCAGGATGGAACTCATATCGCGCAAATGCTTTCCAATGACGTTCGTGCTGGTAGCATAGCAAACTGCGGCGAGTATGATCAACAGCCCATAAGCGGTTTTTCCGTCAAAGCCCCCTTCATTGCCCAGCAAGATCAACAGCACCGCTCCGGCAAGACCCAGAAAAACCCCGGCTAGTTTGGACATGCCAAACCGGGCGTTAAAAAACAGCACCCCAAGCAAAAAGGTAAACAACGGAGTCAGGGAGTTGAGCATGCCCGCCATGGCGCTGCTGATATGCACCTGGGCATTGGAGAATAAAAAAGCCGGGATCCCGCTTCCGGTAAGGCCTACGATTAACAGATAAGGCCATTTGGACCAGTCCATCCGTTTGCGGTACAGCACTAGCATTGGCACAAAAGCCAGCGTAGAAATGGACAGGCGAAGACATGCAACCTGGGTAGGGGAAAACCCCTCCAGACCTTTCTTGATCAGAATAAACGAAGTACCCCAGATGAGGCTTAAACCTGCCAGGGTGACAAACGCCCTGGTTTTATCGAAGCCCTCAGAGGGGCCACTGCTTTTTTCCACAAGCCGCCTTATTTTGCCCTCCTTTCGGTCAGGCTTCGAACTACCCTCAACAATGTTTATTTAAAATCGGACCGCACCAGGAGCTGGTCTCTTTCCGGCCCAATAGACACCATGGTGATGGGCACGTCGAGCTCCCTTTCCAGAAACGCCAGGAACTTCCGCGCCGGTTCAGGCGCATCGTCGAAATGGCGGCAGGAGGAGGTATCTTGCTGCCATCCTTCGAACGGGCGGTAGACTGGATCTATGTCGGCGCCGCACAAATCAAAAGGAAGGTCTGTGGTTTCGGTTTGCCCGATCCGATACGCTACGCCGGCTTTGATCTCGGAGAATATATTCAATACATCCAGTTTGGTCACGGCGAGCTGGGTCACTCCATTGATCATAATGGCGTATTTCAACTGGGGAAGGTCAATCCATCCGCAGCGGCGCGGCCTGCCGGTGGTGGCGCCGAATTCGCTGCCTTCGCGCCGGAGCAGTTCGCCGGTTTCATCCAGTAATTCAGTGGGGAAAGGCCCCGATCCCACCCGCGTGCAGTAGGCTTTGGTAATCCCGATGACTTCCCCGATTTTATCCGGTGAAACGCCCAAACCCGTACACACCCCTGCGGTAATCGTGTTGGAGGAAGTAACATAGGGGTAGGTCCCAAAATCGATATCGAGCATGGACCCTTGGGCGCCTTCCGCCAGAACCCGTTTGCCCTGAAGCAGGGCGCGGTGCAGGAAGTATTCTCCATCGACCAATTGGAGGCTTCGGAGCCGCTCCAGGCACGCAAACCATCTTTCTTCCTCCTTTTCCAGATCAAAATCTACTTCCGGATAAATACTTCCCAGGCTGAGGTGCTTTTCTTTCAGCGCCTGGTATTTTTTTTGGAAGCCGGGTTGGTCCAGATCGCCTACCCGCAACCCGTTGCGCCCGGTCTTATCCATATACGTAGGGCCAATGCCCCGCAGCGTAGAACCGATTTTTTCCTTGCCCTTGGCATTTTCGGAAGCCAGGTCCAGAAAACGATGGGTCGGCAGGATGAGGTGCGCTTTTTGGCAACGAACAGCCTGTCGCGATAATTCACCGGCACCGCGTCCAGCGCGTCCAACTCCCTGGACAGCGTAATGGGGTCCAAAACAACCCCGTTGCCGATGAGGTTCTGAAGGTTCTCCCGGAATATACCGGAAGGTATGGTATGGAGAACGTATTTCTTGCCATCGATTTTCAGCGTATGCCCGGCATTGGGGCCTCCCTGGAAACGGGCAACCATATCGTATTGGGGGGCGAGGTAATCTACGATTTTCCCTTTGCCTTCATCTCCCCATTGCAAGCCAAGTAGAACGTCAATTTGCATATCGAGTGGGTTAGGAGGATAAACGATTTTCTACGTGGTTTCAATAATTAGACTTATTGAGATGGGTCAGCGTGGTGGGAAAACGGAGCTATTTTCTGTCCATGCGAAGGCTTTTGAGGGAGCATCCCGATAGCTATCGGGACATAACCGAAAAAAGGCGCAGTGTGGGCAGAAAAGAACCCTTTTTAACCCGCGCTGATTCCCATCGCAACAAGTCTATTATAAAAACCTAGGGGAATGCATTGCTCCTCTAGGTTTTTACCGATTATTCACCTTAAATGAATGCAGCTCATCGCGAGAAACCAGAATATTAGCGTTTAAAGCGCCAAGTTAGAGAAATATACCAAAATACAGAGGGTTCAATTTTAAAACACCCCAAAACGCTATATTTTGGGTATGAGCCGGCAGGAACCGCTTGGGAACAGCGCTCACCGGAATAGGTTCATTTCCCGGTTTCCTGTTTTTCTATTTCAACAGGCGAAGGCTTCGCCGTGCGCTCACAGGCGCCATTGCATTGACCGTAAAGATTAAGAGAGTGGTGCGTCACGGTGAATTTCAGCAATTCGCCCATCATGTTTTTGACCTGTTGAATCCGCGGATCGCAAAATTCCAGGACCTTCCCGCAGTCTATGCAGATCAAGTGGTCGTGTTGTTTGTACCCATACGACTTTTCGTACTGGGCCAGGTTTTTGCCGAACTGGTGTTTTGTGACCAGATCGCAGCTGACCAGCAATTCCAGGGTGTTGTACACCGTAGCGCGGCTAACCCGGTAGTTCTTGTTTTTCATGTGGATATACAAAGCCTCTGCGTCGAAATGGTCGGTGCGTTTGTAAATTTCCTCCAGGATGGCGAAGCGTTCCGGGGTTTTGCGGAAGCTATGCTGTTCGAGGTAGTGCGCAAAAATATTTTTTACCTCTTTGACCACGTCTTCGGTTTTGCGTTCTGATGCCATGCGTATGTTTTGCGATTCGAATTGAGAACAACAATTCAGCAGTAAAAGATTAGGTTAATAATCCACCCGTGTTACGGAGGAGATATTATCCAGATTTTGCAGGGCCCGGATAGCCAGATTCAACTGGTCGGTGTTCCGGACTTTGAGTTTGATGGTTCCTTCGTAATACCCTTCGTCCCCTTCGATGGAAAAGGAGCGGATGTCGAGTCCGAGCTGGGTGGAGATCTGGTGGGTCAGGCGTTCGATTACGCCGGGCCCGCTGTCGATTCCGGTGATTCGGAGTTCGGCGATGAAGGTGACGTCGTTGCTGAAGACCCATTCGGCTTTCATGATCCGGTAGCCGTAGTTGGCCATGAGGTTGGTGGCGTTGGGGCAGCTGGTCCGGTGGATTTTGAGGCCTGCGTTGGCGGTCAGGTAGGCAAAAATATCGTCGCCTTGCACGGGGTTGCAGCAACTGGCGACGCTGTAATGGTAACGTTCGGCGGGTTCTCCGTTGATAAGCAGCCGGGGTTTGAGACCGAGTTTGCGCTGAGCTTCTTCGCGGGATGCGGCGCCGTTGCTGACTTCCAGGGCCGGCCCAAGAGTGGCTTCGGGTTTAAATTCGACCAGTTTGCTATTATCAACCCGAAAATTTTTAAAGATTTCCGGTATCGACCGTTCCTCGATGGCGATGGTGTAGAACAGATCGATTTTTGAGGGATAACCGTAAAATTTGATCAGGGTTTCGATAGATTCGTCAAAGTCGACGCGCAGGTGCTTCAGCTTGCGTTCCAGCGCTTCTTTGCCGATCTCCCCTTTTTTCCGCTTTTCTTCTTTCATGGCGGACCGGATCTTGGCTTTGGCTTTCCCGGTGACCACCATTTTGTCCCAGTCTTCGCTGGGTTTTTGGTTTTTGCTGGTAAGGATCTGGACCTGGTCTCCATTTTTTAGCACGTAACCCATGGGAACGAGCTTGTTGTTGACCTTGATGGAGACGCAGTGGTAGCCAATATCGGTGTGGATGCTGAAGGCAAAGTCAAGGGCGGTAGCGCCTTTAGGGAGGATCTTCATGTCGCCCTTGGGGGTATAGACGTAGACTTCCTCGCTGAAGAGGTTATTGGCTTTAAAATCGACGAGGAATTCGATAGCGTCGTTGGTTGGATCTTCCAGAATTTCCCGGACGCTGTCGAGCCAGCGTTCGTAGACATCCGGGGTATTGGAAATGCCTTTGTATTTCCAGTGGGCGGCATAACCCCGTTCGGCGATTTCGTCCATGCGCTGCGTGCGGATCTGCACTTCCACATAGCGCCCTGCGGGGCCGATCACGGTGGTGTGAAGGGATTCGTAGCCATTGGATTTAGGCACGGTGATCCAGTCTTTTAGTCGTTCGGGCAAGGGCGTATGGACGTCGGTGACGATCGAGTAGGCTTGCCAGCAGGACAACTTTTCCTTGTCGATGGGAACTTCCAGGATGATGCGGATGGCGAACAAGTCGAAGATCTCCGTCAACGGCACGCGTTTGGATTTGATTTTTTTCCAGATGGAATAAATCGATTTCGGCCTTCCCAGAATTCGGTAGGTATAGCCCATCTCGTCGAGGTGCGGGCGGAGGGGGCCGATGAAGGCTTCGATGTATTGTTCGCGTTCTTGTTTGGTTTCGTTGATCTGCCGCGCAATGTCCTGGTATTCTTCCGGTTCGGTGATCTTCATGCAAAGATCGAGGAACTCCGTTTTGATATTGTATAAGCCGAGGCGATGCGCGAGCGGAGCATAGATAAAGCTCGTTTCTGCAGCAATTTTCAACTGTTTGTGCCGGGGCATGGAGCCCAGGGTGCGCATGTTGTGGAGGCGGTCGGCCATTTTGATGAGCACCACGCGAACATCTTCGACCAGGGTGCTGAGTACTTTTTTGAAGTTTTCCGCCTGCGGGCTTTCCAGGTTATAGGCGCCGTCGAGTTTGGTCAGTCCGTCGACTATACTGGTAACCCGCTCGCCGAACTGGGCCTGAATTTCTTCCAGGGTCACGTCGGTGTCCTCCACCACATCGTGGAGAAGGGCCGCAACAATGGCTGTAGGCCCAAGGCCGATCTCTTCCGCGCAGATCCGGGCCACCGCAATGGGGTGGAGGATGTACGGTTCTCCCGATTTCCGGCGTTGCTCGCTATGCGCCTTTACGGCCATTTCATACGCCTTCCGGATGCTGCGGCTGTCGTCTTCTTCCAACGGAGATTTGATCGATCGAAGCAGTTGCCGGTAGGCATCCTGGATCAGTTTCTTGTCGTCGTCCTGAATTTGAATCGTTTCTGGCATTGCCTTTTCTGTTGGTATATGCTCCGGTATCAAAAGGCCCGCCTGCCTTTTTTTCTCTCCGGAGTTCTTCTTAGAATAACGCATGATCTATATACTTTGCCGCCTGTTGATAGTTTTTGGAGCCCAGATTGGCTATTTAGGAAAAAGATTATAAATTTGCATCGCTTTTTTCGAAAGCGGGTAAAAAATTGTTCTGTGTTGAAGCAATCCGGACGATTGGCCAGACCCCTGGGTTAACCTCCTGTTTTTGAAAGGCTGTTAGCCGGAATTTATGCCAGAGCGGGTATGGCGAAATTGGTAGACGCGCTAGACTTAGGATCTAGTGCCGCAAGGCGTGGGGGTTCGAGTCCCTCTACCCGCACCGGTTCGTTTAATAGTTAGAGCAATTCGACCAGGGGTAAAGTTCCTTCCGTCGTATGTTTAAGCGCCAGATCACAACTACCTGAAAAAAAGGCTTTCATTGGGTTTCGATCGCCCGCCAAACTTTCCGTCACCTTTAAATGTACAACAATATGCCTAATGTTGTCAGAGAAGACCTTGACAATTTAAATGCCATACTCCAAGTCACCGTAGAGCAGGCCGATTTTGCGAAAAAATTTGAGGAGGAACTCAAGAAATATCAGAAAAAAGCGAGTATCAAGGGATTTCGCATGGGCAAGACCCCGGTCACTGTCATTCGCAAACTATACGGCAAAGGTCTCCTGGCGGATATTGTGAATCAGCAGCTAGAGGAATCCCTCACTGCCTACTTGCAAAACGCCGATCTGCACCTTCTCGGACAACCCATTCCCAATGCGGATCAGGAGGATATTTCTTTCGACCCGAAAACGCTCAAGGATTTTCATTTCCGTTTCGATATCGGCCTGGCGCCGGAATTTGAGGTGAACGGCCTCGATGCCTCCACCCATTTCGAACAACCCGTCGTCGACGTCACCGACGAGATGGTTGGGGAAGATGTCCTTAGCCTGCGCCGCCGCCTGGGCGAGCGCAGTAATCCGGAATCGGACTTCCAGCAGGGCGATTTGATCGCCCTGAACGCGGTAGAACTCAACGACGATGGGTCGGTTAAGGCGGAAGGGCATTCCTCCTCGTTTTCTTTGCTGTTTGAGGATGCCACGCCAGAAGCCCAACAAGCCCTGGCTGGGCTGAAGACCGGGGATTCTTTTCCGTTCGACGTCTACCAGTTGGAAAAAGACCGCGATGAAGCCTTTGTTCGCCGCTATTTGCTCCACCTCGAGGCTCCGGAAGAAGTAAAAGACCCGGGCCGTCTGTTTCAACTGACCATCGATAAAGCCGAGCGCAACGCCCTGGCCGAAATGAATCAGGAGTTCTTTGACCGCGCTTTCGAAGACGGGGAGGTGCATAGCGAAGCGGAGCTACGGGAACGTATCACCCAGGGAATTGGCAACTTCTATAAGGCCCAATCCGACGCTCTGCTGTTCAAGGATTTTCAGGAACGCCTGCTCGAACTCAACCCGCTGCCGCTGCCCGACGATTTCCTCCGCCGATGGATACGGATCAGCAATGAGAATGCCGACGAAAAACTGGTGGAAAAAGAATACCCCCTTTTCGCCCGAAACCTCCAGTGGACCCTTATCCGAAATAAAATCGCCCGCCAGTTTAATCTCCAGGTAACGGAGGACGAGATCGTGGAACATTTCACGAACCGGGTACGGGGCTATTTCGGTTCAGGTGTAGCGTCTCTGGGCGAGGAATTCATTCAGAATATGGCCCGCCGGTTGATGCAGGATGAAAAACAGGTGGAGCAAGCTTACGACGACTTGCTAACGGATCGCCTCCACGACGCAGTGCGCTCCGTGGTGACCGTGAGCGAAAAGAAACTCAGCCTGGCTGACTTCAGCGAATTGGCGGAAAAAGCGCGTGCGGAAGCGCAGGCTCATCGCCATTCGCTCTTACCCGACGACGAAGAAGAATAGGAATAAATTCCACCGCATTCAACCGGGGCGTTAAGGATTTGTTATCTAATTGTGCCCGCTGAGGACCTCGTTTCCTCCGGACTTTAAAGATCCTTTTTGTCTATAAAACACAAGAACTTATGTTTCACAAGGATGAATTCATGAAGTATGCTACCAAACACCTCGGTATGAGTAGCATGCACCTGGAAAAGTATGCGGAAAAAACCATGGGAATGGCAATCCCGAATATTCAGGCCTTTACGCCCGCGGTTATTGAGGAACGCACCATGAATATTATCAGCATGGATGTGTTCTCCCGGCTTATGATGGACCGCATTATCTTTCTCGGCGTTCCCATCTACGACGAGGTGGCCAATATCGTTCAGGCCCAGCTCCTGTTCCTGGAATCTTCCGATCCCAAGCGCGATGTGCAGATCTTTATCAACAGCCCCGGGGGTTCCGTTATTGCCGGCTTGGGAATCTATGACACCATGCAATACGTCACGCCCGACATTGGCACCATTTGCACCGGTATGGCCGCTTCGATGGGCGCCGTCCTGCTCGCAGCAGGTACGAAGGGAAAACGCACCGGCTTGTTCCACAGCCGGGTGATGATCCACCAGCCTTTGGGCGGGATGCAAGGCCAGGTATCGGATATGGAAATTTATTACAACCTGATCAAAGAGCAGCAAAAAGCGCTCTATGACATCCTCGCTTACCATACCGGCCAGCCTTACGATATCATCCAAAAAGATTGCGACCGCGACAACTGGATGACCTCAAAAGATGCGATGGCGTACGGTCTGATCGACGAGGTCCTGGAAAGAAATAATCCCAAAAAAGGTCCAAAAGATAAAGAATAGGTTTATTGTGGCGCAGGCAGGTTCGCGCCAAGAGGGCTTTGGGGAAGCAGGGAGAAGCAACGCTCCCTGCCTCCCTGCAACTTCGCGCAGAACCAGCCTGAGCTCGGCTTGAAAAGATCGGATTTTTTTTAGCCGAAGAGCGCTTTCTATTTACATTGCCTGGGTTTTAACTGCTAACCATGCGAAAAGGGAAATCAAATTATCACTGCTCTTTTTGTGGCCGCGACAAATCGGAAGCGCTAATGCTCATTGCGGGCATTAATGCGCATATCTGCGAGGTGTGTGTAGAGCAGGCCTTTGATATCATTCAAGAGGAGTTATACGGCAAAAAGCGGCCTGCAGAGGAAGGCCCCCAAGGAACTGCCGGCTCCAAACAAAGCGCGTTGCCGGCAAACCTTACTCCAAAGGACATCAAGTCGCATCTCGACCAATATGTGATTGGGCAGAATGAAGCCAAAAAGTACCTTTCCGTTGCCGTCTATAACCATTACAAACGCCTGAATCAAAAGGAAAAGGACGAAGTCGAGATCGAAAAATCCAATATCCTTCTGGTAGGGCGCACCGGAACAGGAAAAACCCTGCTGGCCAAAACCATTGCCAAATACCTCAACGTACCCTTCGCTATCGTCGATGCCACGGTGTTTACCGAAGCCGGTTACGTTGGAGAGGATGTGGAAAGCATTTTGAGCCGTCTGCTTCAGGTGTGCGACTACGACGTTGCCGCCGCCGAACGGGGGATCGTGTATATCGACGAAATTGACAAAATTGCCCGCAAAGGCGACAACCCTTCCATCACCCGGGATGTATCCGGGGAGGGCGTTCAGCAAGCGTTGCTTAAAATGCTGGAGGGGACAGATGTCAACGTTCCGCCCCAGGGGGGGCGCAAACACCCGGAACAGAAAATGGTCAAAGTTAACACCGAAAATATCCTGTTCATCTGTGGGGGCGCTTTCGATGGTATTGAAAAAACGATCGCCCGCCGGGTGAATACCCACGTGATCGGCTTCAATAACAGCGGCGCAGAAGGGGTTGATCGCGAAAACCTCCTGCAGTATATTTCCCATCAGGATATGAAGAGCTATGGCCTTATCCCCGAGCTGGTGGGCCGCCTTCCGGTGCTTACGTTCCTCGATTCCCTCGATCAAGAGGCGCTCAAGCGCATTCTGGTGGAGCCCAGGAATTCGCTGTTGCGGCAATACCAAAAACTTTTTGCTCTGGAGGATATTCAACTCCATTTCTCGGAGGATGCGATCGAATTCATCGCAGCCAAAGCTCTGGAGTTCAACCTCGGCGCCCGCGGCCTCCGGTCTATTTGCGAAGCAATCATGACCGATGCCATGTTCGAGTTTCCTTCTGAAAAAGGCCACGTCAGAGAATTTACCGTGACGGAAGCCTACGCCCTGGAAAAACTGGCGCGGTCGAAGTTGAACCACCTTAGAGCTGCCTGATCCCAATAGGCGCCTGCGTTGGAACGCAGGGTTAAATGGTTCCGCTGATGATGCAACGCTATTTCGCCGAACTAGCATATAATGGGGCCGGTTATACCGGATGGCAGGTTCAGCCTGGTGAAGCGACCGTTCAACAAGTCCTGGAGGATGCTTTTTCAACCATTTTAGGACAAGAATTGGAATTTTCCGGCTGTGGACGGACCGACGCCGGCGTGCATGCCAGCCAATATTTCGCCCATTTCAATAGCTCAAAGGAGTTCCCGGAAGGGTTTCTGCGCCGACTGAACAAATACCTCCCCCGGGATATCGCCGTGTCCCGGATCTTTCCAGTACATTGGGATGCCCACGCGCGTTTTGATGCTTATTACCGGAGTTATGCCTACTTCTTGTCTTTCAAAAAAGATCCCTTCCATTTGGACACTGCCTATTATTACCCTTATCAGGCCCTGCCGGATCCAGAACGGATGCAGGCGGCGGCGGCTTTGATTCTAAACTACCAGGCGTTTTTCCCGTTCTGCAAGTCGGGGCATAGTGCCAAAACGATGCGGTGTACGCTTTATCGCAGCGAGTGGGAATTTTTCGAGGAAGAGCAAACAGCGGTTTATCACATCGCCGCCAACCGGTTCCTCCGGGGAATGGTTCGCCTGATCGTGGGAATGTGTCTGGAAGTTGGCGCAGGGAGAATGACCCTGGAGGAAGTGAGGGCTGCTCTGGACCGGCAAGAACGCCTTCCCAAAAGCCTCAGTGTTCCGCCTCAAGGCCTTTTTTTGACGGAGGTTCGATATCCATTTCTCGATGAAACCGGGAACTACCGAAACCCTTCCCAGGGATTTGATTTTTCCGAAATTAAAAAGTGAAAAATCCGGGCATATTTCCGAAAAACGAAGCATATTTGAATTACTGCAGTTTGGGGGCTCCTTATTGGCTATCCCCAAGAAGCCGTAGGAACGGATTTTTTGACCGCCCAAACAGATGGGGGCAGCGCACCGCTGAAGGTGTGGAAAAGTAGTATAGCAATGACCAAAGATTCAAAAGGGAATAACCACTCCAGGCCAATGGAACAACGGCAATTTAAGACCACGATCAATTGCGGCAATTGCATTCGCACGGTAACCGCATTTTTGAACGACGTTCCTGGCATTGCCCACTGGGAAGTAGATACCAAAAACCCGGAGAAAGTCCTCACCGTCGAAGGCGAACAACTGGATATCACCGCCATCATCGAGGCGGTGATGGAAGCGGGCTTTGATATCGTTCCGATCGGGCAGGACTAGGTAGATTCCCTCCGATTAGACGCTCGCCTGTACGCCCGGATATAGCGGAAAATTTTCCATAAACGCGTTGACCCGGGAATGGATATCGCTCAACAGAGCCTCTTCGCCGGGCGCGCTAAGGGCTTCGTCCATCCATTCAACGACCTGAAGGGCTTCTTTTTCCCCAAAACCGCGGGTCGTTACGGCTGCGGCGCCAATCCGTATGCCGGAGGTGACCATGGGCGACTGGTCGTCGAAAGGAACCATATTTTTGTTGACAGTGATTCCCGCTTTGCCCAACCCTTCCTCGGCCACCTTACCGGTAAGCCCTTTGGACCGTAGATCAATCAGCATCAGGTGGTTATCTGTTCCTCCTGAAATAACCTTATACCCTTTGTCCATAAAAGCCCGTGCCATGGCCTGGGCATTGAGGATTACCTGCTGGGCATAGGCTTTGAATTCCGGTTGGAGCGCTTCGTGAAAAGCGACCGCTTTGGCCGCAATCACGTGCTCCAGAGGCCCACCCTGCATACCTGGAAAAACGGCGCTGTTGAGGATTTGGGACATTTTGATGGGCAGGCCGTTCTTTTGCGCTTTGCCCCAGGGGTTGTCGAAGTTTTTACCCATCATGATGATGCCTCCCCGGGGTCCCCGAAGGGTCTTGTGGGTCGTCGACGTGACGATATGGCAGTACTCCATCGGGTCGTTGAGCAGGCCGGCCGCAATGAGCCCGGCCGGGTGAGCGATGTCGGCCAGCAGAAGGGCGCCGGTATGGTCGGCAATCTCCCGGAAACGTTTGTAGTCCCAATCCCGCGCATAAGCCGAAGCGCCGCAAATAATCAGCTTAGGACGCACCGCTTTGGCCCTGGCCTCTACTTTGTCCATATCAATAACCCCCGTAAGCTCCTCGACTCCGTAAAAGTTCGCCTGGAACATTTTGCCGGAAAAATTGACGGGTGAACCGTGGGAAAGATGCCCCCCATGCGCCAGGTCGAAGCCCAGGATGGCATCCCCGGGGTTTAAAACGGCAAGAAATACGGCCGCGTTGGCCTGCGCGCCGGAATGGGGCTGCACATTGGCGAATTCTGCGCCAAAGAGCGCCTTTAGGCGGTCAATGGCTAACTGCTCAATTTCATCTACGACCTCGCACCCGCCGTAATAGCGTTTTCCCGGATACCCTTCCGCGTATTTATTCGTCAGGCAGCTGCCCATGGCGTCTAATACCGCCTGGCTTGTGAAATTTTCAGAGGCGATCAACTCCACGCCTTGGCGCTGCCGCTCCAACTCGCGTTGGATCAGGCTGAAAAGCATTTTGTCCGTAGTCATATGGTGTTCCTTGCGTTTTAAACTATTTGCCGGAAACCCGGGTTACGAGATTGTCCTTTGTCCTAACTTGCGTACAAAGGTACATTTTTGTACGTTCAGGAAGAAATTTGGGGGTAGGGATTAGGGGGGAGGGAGCAGGGATTTAGGGAGCAGGGAGCGCTTTCGGATCGTCATTCGGGGCTGTCTCAAAAAACGGTTTTTGCCCAAGGCAACCAAAAAATAAAATTTCATGCCGGTGGCAAAGATTGGCCTTTTGATACAGCCCCGAATGATCAGGTGGTCCTCCAGACGCTACGGTCTGGGCTTTCAGGCTGAGCAGCGCATGGTTTGAGGCGGAGTCTCGAAAAAGAGCGGGTGAAGCAGCGCCTTGACCCGGGTTGCCTTGAACGGCCTCACGCCATCTCTGCTCCCTGCTCCCTAAATCCCTGCTCCCTAAATCCCTGCTCCCTAAATCCCTAATCCCTCAAATAATCGTAGTTTTGGCAGGAAGGAAATCTCTTCGCTGCCGGAGGCAAAAAGAGCATAACAGACCATGAAGATTTCGATTGATTCCATTAAGAACCCAATTGACGCCGAGTTGGAACAATTTGAAGCGCATTTTCGCGAGGCGATGCGTAGCCCGGTTCCGCTGCTGGATAAAATCACGTATTATATCGTTCGGCGCAAAGGCAAGCAAATGCGGCCGATGTTTGTGTTTTTGTGCGCCAAGATCAGCGGCGGGGTGTCCGAATCAACGTTTTCCGCTGCGTCGTTAGTCGAGTTATTGCATACGGCCACGTTGGTTCACGACGATGTGGTGGACGATTCGTTTGAGCGCAGGGGGTTCTTCTCCATTAATGCCCTTTGGAAAAACAAGATTGCCGTCCTGGTTGGAGACTATTTGTTCTCGCAGGGGATGCTTTTGGCGTTGAAAAATAAGGAGTACCGCCTGTTGGAGATCGTTTCCGACGCGGTGAAAGCGATGAGCGAAGGGGAGTTGCTTCAGATTGAGAAGGCGCGCCGGCTCGACATCCAGGAGGACGTATATTTTGAGATCATCCGCCAGAAGACCGCCTCGCTGATCGCTTCTGCCTGCAGCGCCGGAGCGGCTTCGGCTACAAAAGACGAAGCGGTCATTGAGAAGGTGCGTTTATTCGGGGAAAAGATCGGGATCGCGTTTCAGATCCGGGATGACTTGTTCGACCTGGGCTACGACGATGTGGGGAAACCTTTGGGAATCGACATCAAAGAGAAGAAACTCACCTTGCCGGTCATTTATGCCTTGCGGCACGCCAGCCGCAGCGACCGCAACCGAATGATCAACAACATCCGCAGGCGCCACGATAATCCGGAGAACGTAAAGGAAGTAATCCAGTTTGTCCGCAGCAGCGGAGGGATCGAATACGCGCAGGAGAAAATGCTGGCCTACCGCAAGGAAGCCCTGGACCTGCTGTATACCTTTCCAGATTCCCCTTCCCGCCAGTCCCTGGAAGATCTGATCTATTTCGCTACCGAACGAAAAAAGTAGAACTTGTTTCAGGATATGGAACCTCCTGCGTTGCCCGGAGGAGATTTTGGGGGTCCGGAAGGCGGAAGATCCAGCGGTTCTACCAGAACTGTGTGGTCGTCAATGACTTCCACTACGCGTATATGGACGCCAGCGGGAAGCTCTCCGCCGCAGGACGTCACCGCTTCCCAGTCGTGGGGCGTGGCCCGAAGGCTAAGATGCACCCTTCCTTTACCTATTTGATGTGGCGGAATGTTTTGCAGAACCTCTCCGGTGCTTTTAAGCAGGTATTCGGGATTGTACCCTTTTTTTTGCCGCTCTTTGCGCCGGAGATACGATAGAAACCAAGGGAAACAAGCAGCAACAGCAGATGCCGGGATCGCGTAGAACAAAACAAATTCGGGGCGCTTGACCCACAAACTGGAAAGGATGCTGGTCCAACCCAGGAAAGTAAAAAAGATAAGCACGGCCAGCGGATCTCCAAAAGCCCGTTGCCCGGCGCTGTATAAGTGCCGGTCCTGGTTAATGCCAAACCAATTCAGGAGGAACAACAGAAACAACAAAAGCGAGGCCACAATAGCAATGAGCCAAAACAACTGGACTATCCAGCCATTCAGTACGACCGCTTCGATGAAGAACCATTTGGGCATACCTGGTTAACTCATTTGCCTGAAGATCATTTTCTCTGCAAAAGTATAATCCTAAGGGCTAATCTGGGAATCGGATCGACCAACGTCCGAGGCCTATCGCCCAAAAGCGAAATCCAGGGCGCCTTTTCCGGATCAAATAAGTTCTTCCGGCTTACAAAATCCTTTGTATTTTTGCCGTGCCTGATGAAAAGCGTGTTCTCCGGCAGGCATCGCCCAAAGATTTCAAGGCTTTTGAGATAAGGGTGGGCATTCCCACGTGCATATTTTTCAACCCTTTTGGAATGCTATCCACGCGCTTTGCCCGTTTTATCCGGAGGCAGTTCCGGCTATGGTAATCTGTAACTCATTGTAAAATAAATATATAACAACCACTCAATACGTCATATGGTGGATGTAAAGCTATTAAGCGGTACTGAATCGATCTACCTCGCCGAACGCATTGCCGATCATTACGGCGACAAATTGGGCAATGTGACCGTCCGGCGGTTTAGCGACGGCGAAATGCAGCCGATTATCAAGGAATCAGTGAGGGGAGCGTTTGTTTTCCTCATTCAGTCTACTTTTCCTCCCGCGGAAAACCTGATGGAGCTATTGTTGCTTACCGATGCCGCCAAAAGGGCTTCCGCCGGCTATATCACTGCGGTGATCCCCTATTTTGGTTATGCCCGCCAGGACCGGAAAGACAAGCCCAGGGTGCCCATTTCTGCTAAGCTCATCGCCAACCTGCTGGAAGCGGCTGGCGCCGACCGGGTTATGACCATGGATTTGCACGCCGATCAGATACAGGGCTTTTTCGATATCCCGGTCGACCACCTGAAGAGCGAACCGATTTATTTTGCGCATCTGGAAAAACAAGACCTTTCCAACGCCATCTTTGCATCGCCCGACGTTGGGGGGGTTAAACGGGCCCGGGCGTATTCCAAGCATTTTGATAAACCACTGGTGATTTGCGATAAATACCGGGAAAAGCCGAATGAAGTGGCCGAAATGACCGTCATCGGCGACGTAGATGGGGCGGACGTGATTCTGGTCGACGATTTGGTCGACACCGCCGGCACGCTTTGCCGCGCCGCGGAAATCATTATTCAGAAAGGCGCCAAAAGCGTCCGGGCGCTCTGCACCCACCCCATTCTTTCCGGAAAAGCCTACGACAACATCAATAATTCCCAATTGGAAGAACTGATCGTCTGCGATACCATCCCCATTGCGCAAGAATCTCCTAAAATAAAGGTGTTGTCTACGGGCAAGCTCTTTGCCCGCGCTATTCGGAATACCCACGAACACCGGTCGATTGCCGCTTTGTTCGACAAAGAATAGGAAAACGAACGGGAAACGGATTCGCTTGAGGGACTGTATTGGGAAATTTTAGCTAAATAATTGAAAAATAATAGCGGAGATTTGGACAATTGTCTATCTTTGCGTGCCCAATTTAAGGGTATAAGATCACAGTTTTTGACGCAGAATATTTTTTGCCATGAATTTAATTCCTTTCAACGGCGAACGCAGAACCGACTTAGGTAAAAAATCCAGCACGTTGTTGCGCCGCGACGGCAAAATCCCTTGCGTCCTTTATGGAGCAAAGGAGGTGATCCATTTTTTCACCACGCCGAACGAAGTCAAGAATATCATTTACACGCCCGACTTTAAAGTGGCGGAACTCAACGTAGATGGTTCCAAATACAGGTGCATCGTCAAGGATTTCCAGCTTCATCCGCTGTCCAACGAACTGGTGCATATTGATTTTCTCAACCTGGTAGATGGCCATCGGATCAAAGTGGAGGTTCCCATTCGGTTCAGGGGGATTTCTCCCGGTGTAAAACTGGGAGGCAAGCTGATTCAAAGCGTGCGCCGGGTGAAAATCAAAACGCTTCCGGAAGACCTCGTCGAAGAAGTAATCGTGGATATTTCAACCCTTGACCTGGGCCAATCCTTGCGGGTCAGAGATATTGAAACGCCTAAAGGAACGGAAATTATGAATGCTCCCGGTATTCCGGTCGTTCTCATCGAAATCCCGCGCGCCTTGCGTTCTGCTACTGCAGCCGCGGAGAAGGATACGAAGAAGAAGAAATAAAGCGGCCTCGGCTTTCCGATTGCCAGGCGGCGCCAAAAATCCCCGGCCCGACAGGATTGAACATACAATCCTTTTGGTCCGGGGATTTCTTGTTTTAGCTACAGCCTGATGGAGCCAAATTCTTTTGGTTGCCATTTTTCATTTTGCCGTCTTGATGGTACTTTTGCCAAAAGTTGCCTTATGGAGCCCTTGCGTATCACGATGGTTCAAACTTCGCTTTATTGGGAAAACCGGGAGGCGAATTTGGAGCAATTTTCCGGCTTGCTCAGCGGGTTGCCAGGGCAAACCGATTTGGTCGTGCTGCCGGAGATGTTCACCACCGGGTTTAGTATGGCGCCGGAGAAATTGGCCGAACGCATGGATGGCCCCGCGATGAATTGGCTTTTGGACCAAGCCCGCCGGTTGGGAGCGGTGGTTACCGGCAGCGTCGTCGTGGAGGAAAACGGCGCCTTCTACAACCGCCTGATTTGGATGCGCCCGGATGGCGCTTTTGAAACCTACGACAAGCGCCATCTCTTTGGCTTGGCAGGCGAGCATCTCCACTACCGGGGAGGAACGCGGCGGCTGATCGCGGAATGGAAAGGCTGGCGCATTTGTCCGCTGATCTGCTACGATCTTCGGTTTCCGGTTTGGAGCCGCAATGCGGCCTCTGACCCTTACGACGTGCTGATCTATGTAGCCAATTTCCCTGCACGCCGGAGCGCCGCCTGGAAAAACCTGCTGGTGTCGAGGGCTATCGAAAACCAAGCCTATGTGGTTGGCGTGAACCGCATCGGCGAAGATGGGAATGGGCATGATCATTCCGGCGATTCTTCGCTCCTTGATTACGAAGGCAACCTCCTCTTCCGGCTTACCCGCCAGCAGGGCGTTTTTACCGTCTCGCTCGATCCATTGGGGCTTCAGGATTTTCGAAAAAAGTTCCCTTTTTTAGCCGATCAAGACAAATTTTCTTTGGAATAGTTTCTCAGCTTGGATGAATTGTCTACTTTAGCGGTCAACCTACTGCTATACGGTATGTCAATCAGGTCGTGCTCAAAACAACTCATCTGGCTTTTTATTGCCAGTATGGGACTCTCCGGGTGTTCTGTCTTCTCTCGGTCAGATTTCCGCGAAAATCGCCAAAGATCGTCAGGCTCGCGAAGAGATCGTCGAGTATTCCAAAAAATACCTGGGTTTGCCCTATGTATACGCCAGCAGAGACCCGGAAAGGGGCTTTGATTGCTCCGGGTTTACCCATTTCGTGATGAAAAATTTCGGCATCGCGTTGTCTACCAGTTCCAGCGCCCAATCGGTTGCCGGCGCCAAAATTGCGATGTCGGAAGCACAGCCCGGCGACCTCGTCTTCTTCCGCCATAGCAGCAAAGGCCGTGTGTTCCATGTGGCGTTGGTGGTTTCAAACGACCCCGGTGGCGTTCGGGTGATCCACGCTACCTATCGCGGGATCATGATCGACAACATCAACCAATCCTCCTACTGGCGCAGAAAAATCCAAACCGCTCGCCGGATTCTCGCCTAGTTAGAAAAAGTACCAAATTTTCGTTGGTTTTGTACATTGCAAGGGCTTTGCGCTTGGTTCTTGCAGTATTTTTTTTGTCCAATCAGTTGATGGTTAAGGATTTAACGTTCCGTTTTTTTCGTCAGTTTCCACTTTGAAAAAAGGAGATTTCTATTCAATCCAATAGCGGAATTTTATTAATTAAAGTTGAATTAAATATTTTATTTTAAAATAAAGTATTTAAAAAATATATTTAACATTATTTTTATTTTAAAAAAAATAAAAAACACTTCTTTTTGCCTTGTTTTGGAAATGCTTCCAGGCGGGGTGTCGTTGCCCGTGTAAGTGATAAAAATCACACTTTTAATTGAGATCAATCACCAAAAAGGGGTTGGTGCGAAAGTAAATTTGGATCATAAAACATGAAGAAAGTATCATCAGTTCATTGAATCATTCATGTTGGTTTGCTCCAGCCAGAGGTATAAACCGGAATGGATTTTATCCGCGCGCAATCATTCCTTTTTATACAGTTGACGGAGCGGCCCCTTTTTTCATTCATAAAATTTTTCTTGCCATGAAAAACTTGTGGAAACTCTTTTTGGTAGCTGTTCTTGCTTTAGGTCTCGCAGGATGTAAGGAAGATCCCGTGGAAGTGCAGGAGTCCGAATTTAACCTGCTCACAACGTACATGAAGGCCAATAACCTGGATCTGACCAACCTCACGGGCTCTTTTGTGATTGCCGGTTCCGGTATCAACGTCAACACCACCGATTTCTCCGTTCCGGATTACTACGTGTTGGATATTCGTTCGAAAGCGGACTACGACCTGGGGCATATTAAGAATGCCGTGAACGTAACTTTGGCCAACGTGCTGGAAGAAGCAGCTAAAGCCGGAGGGAAAAAGATCCTCGTGGTTTGCTATACCGGCCAAACGGCCAGCCGCGCCGTGGCAGCGCTCAAACTGATGGGCTACGACGCCAAAACGCTCAAATGGGGCATGGCATCCTGGCACGCTGATTTTGCTGGAAAATGGACGAGCAATGCGGTCGACTTTGCTAGCCCCAACTGGGTAACCACGGGCGCTGCTCCCGCTATGCCCACCTTTACTACGTTTCCGACGCTGGCTACCGGCCAAACCGATCCAGCCAAGATCCTCGAGTCTCGCGTGAAAACCATGCTGTTGAATACCGCCTGGATGGAAACCCGGGATAATGCACTTGCCAACCCCGGCAACTACTTCGTCATCAACTACTGGCCTCAGGTATCCTGGGATGCATTCGGGCATATCAACGGCGCCTACCGCTTTATGGAAGATCTGAAGATCGACAACCTGAAGAATATCGATCCGGCCAAGACCTGCCTCGTATACTGCTACACCGGCCAGACTTCCGGTATCACGTCTGCATGGCTTGAAGTAATGGGCTATAATACCAAGAGCCTTGGCTTCGGCAGCAACCGCATCGTGTATACCCAGCTCAAGGGCAGCGATGTTGACAAAGCCAAGACCAAAGCCTGGAAAGGCGACGGCTCGGGCAGCGGAAACAACTTCGGCTACTACGATGCTGCCGGTACCTTGCACGCGCCGGTTCAATAAGCAAACAAATTCGCGCCATCTTGCGCACGGAGATAAATACAAAATTGCCCGCCGGGAGGTAAACCGAATCGGTTGCCTCCCGCCCTGGGCGGGTTTTTAATCAGATTACAATTTTCTTGCCATGAAAAAATTAACGCTTCTATTATTAGCATCTCTTTTCTTTCTTCCTTCGCTTTCCTGGTCCCAGGGTTGTGTGGAGCCGACCTCTGAAGAGGGCATCCAACTGATCGGATTTATCCAGGCCGAAGGATCTTACCAGTTTCTGGGGAAAGATGCCCAGAACAAACTGCTCGACGAATCCAGTTTTTACTTCAACCGCGCCCGTTTAGGGGTAACCGGGAATATTCCTTATGATTTCAGCTACTATTTTATGTCTGAATTCAGCCCCCGCTTAGGTGGGCCGTATATTCTGGATGCATTTGTTTCCTACAACCGCTTTGCGCCTTACCTCAAGGTAGCCGTGGGCCAGTTTAAGTCGCCGTTTGGCCTGGAATTGCTCACTCCCTGCCACAAACTCAATACCATTAACCGGGCATTGGCGGTGAACCAATTAGTGGACCCCTTCCGGGATCAGGGAATTATGCTCTCCGGCTCCACCGGCGAACTAAAGCTCTTCGGTCTGCAAACCAAGAACCTCATTGGGTATAATCTGGCCGTGATGAACGGCACCGGTCGCGGACTAAGCGAGGATGGTAAGTTTGGAGACAACAACAACAAAAAAGATATCATCGGCAGGCTGACGATCCACCCGGTCGAATTTCTGACCGTGGGCGCCAGCTACCGCTTTGGCAAACAGCCGGCAAAATCGGCTACGGCAACTACCGACGACGAAAAGAAACGCCTCGGCATCGACGTCGAATTGAAGTATAAAAACCTCCTGCTTCAGGGTGAATTTGTTGATGGCACGGATAAGGGTTCCTATACGGTTGGCGGCGGCTGCAGCGGCGACGTCGAAGTGCGCGAAGGCTCGATTAAACGCAACGGGTATTTCGTTCAGGCCCTCTATATGACCCCCTGGAAAATTCAGCCGGTGGTCCGCCTTGAAAGCTACGACCCGAACCTGGATGTGTCGGAAAGCCAGCTTACGGGCACGTCTACCGATTATATCCAAAATACGATCATCTACGGCTTCAACTACTTCTTTAACGACAAGGTCCGCTTCCAGTTCAATTACCTCTACAACGCGGAAGAGAACGGTTTGGTGGAGAAGAAAAACGACATGGTCCTTGCACAATTCCAGGTATCGTTCTAATTAAAACTAATCAAAAGGGGGTATGTAAAGAAAAGGCTTTTCCTTTCTCTCCCCCTCCATTTTAATCCTGAAAAATTGATTTGCGATGAAAGCATTAAAATATCTTCTGGTCCTGATTTCTGTATTGCTGTTTAGCAATGGATTAATGGCCCAGGTCGATTTCATTAAAGCTGCCGATTTTGCAACCCTGATCAAGGCCAATCCCAATGTGGTCGTAATCGATGGCAATAAAGCCAAAACGTTTGCCACAAGCCATATCAAAGGGGCTATCAACATCAACCACATGGACCTTTACCAAAAAGGGGACATTGAAGGGTTGCTCCTTCCGGCAGCCGACATGGCCAAGTTCTTTGGCAACCTCGGAATCAACGAAAAGAGCGAAGTCGTGATTTACGACGACGGGACGCAAAAGTACAATACCCGCCTTTATTACATCTTGAAGTATTTGGGCGCCGAGAATGTGAAACTCCTGCATAAGGACATGGCCGAGTGGGCAAAGGTACGTCTGCCTTTGACCGCTGAAGTAGCCAAGTTGGCGCCTGCGACGTTTACGCCGGTAGTCAATGAATCGTTGCTGGCCACCATGCAATACGTCATGGACAACAAGGACAAGGGCGAAGTGGTTCTGCTTGACGCACGCAACGCCGATGAATTCGCAGGGAAAACCGAGAACAGCAAAGGGCATATCCCCGGGGCCAAGAACCTGGATTTTAATGCCCTCGTTGGGGCTAACGGAGCGTACAAACCCATGGAAGAAATGAAAAAGATCGTCGCTGATATGGGCATTACCCCCGACAAACAAGTGATCGTTTACTGCCAGACGGGCGTGCGGGCCTCCGTCCTGTACGTAGCGTTTAAAAACGTCCTCGGATTCGAGAACGTAAAAGTCTACGACGGTTCCTACAACGAATGGTTCGCCAAGAACACGGTAGTACAATAAGCAACGGAGTAATTTGATTAGTTTTTTTGTGGCAAGAACGTCCTGTCGGCGCCCCAGGCGCTGGCAGGACTTCTGCTACATACAGCCTCATTTCCAGGCTGTTCGGACGCATGACGGGGTCATGCGTTTTTTTATTGGCGCAAAATCCTTCAAGCTGTTTAACATGACTTCGGAGTTGCCGTCGTGACAGGTCAGGCAGGTTCCAACCTCCAGGATGCGCCGCTGTTCGGCAATCGTGAACGGGCGGGCGTTGTCTCTTGTCGCTGGCGTCTTGCTGGAGGGCTCTTTCAGGAAACCGATCCAGGCATCCTGCGGCAGGTTGTCCTGAGGCTCCAACGCGTAGGCGGGGTAAAATGCCCAGCGTCCGGTCCGGCCCGATACTTCCAGCGTCAGGTTGCCGCGGCCATAGCCCAGCGCAAGGGGATCGTTGTGGCACGATTGGCAGGAACGCCCTTTCGAGTTAATGGTATGCGCGGAAACCGGAGCAAAAAGGCGGTGGAATAACTCCGCCGGACTTCTTTTGGGGCCGGGAAACGCACTGCGGTCGATGGTAAGGGTCATCCCGGGTATAAAGGCTTGGATCTCGCGGATTTTTCCGCTGTCTAAATGTACGACCCCAAGCGAGGGAGGGTCGGCAAAAAACTCGCCCAGGTATTCTCTCCATTTCCCCTGGACCGGCTTTTTGAACAGCAGGTCGTAGGCTTGGGTTTGCGGTTCAAAGGCGTTATGGCAGCCAATGCATTGGGGCGCCCAGGCGGTATGGCATGCGGTGCAGGTAACATCCCGGTGCCCTCCTTCCCGCGAACACACGGCAGCCGGGGCATTCAGTTGCTTTGCCTGGAGGGAATTTTTGGTAAGAAAATGAGCTAACCCGTTCGTGTCCACCGAAATGTGGTAATAATTCAGACCGGACGCATTCCCCCTCAGGAAGAGGCTTCCGCTTTTCATCCCCGGGCGAAGCGCCAGTATCCGTTTGGAGTCCTGGTCCAGGCTGTCCAGAGGAATCCCTTTGGCTTTGCCAGCGAAATGGCAGTCTTCGCAGCGTACTTTAACGGCGTCTTCTTCGTGCAGATGCCGGGTTCCATCCCCCATGAGTTCAGAGGCATGGTGGCAGTCGATACACTCCAGTCCGGCGGTATGGTGCACATCCGGAGCGACGAATCGGAATACCCGCCCGTCGTCCAGCAGGCGGAACCCTGGCTTGCCGGCTACTTCCTCGGGCTGGAGCGAGGTCTCATGCCATCCTTCGTAATTGGTGCTGATCCGCCCACTCCGGCTATGGCACCCGAAACAGTGGTCGTTGCTCACCTGTACCGTCAGCGCCGGGTGCACGCCGGGCGTTTTCCCTTTCTTCTGGTAGGCAGACAGCGATTCCCGGGCCGCCTGGCTATAATTCAGATGGCAGGCGTTGCAACCGCCTCCCCGGCTAAGCTCCTGTATAGGGCCGAAGGTTTCCTTGGGGTTGCCCAAATGGCAGGAGGCGCAAAGTTGCCGGAGGTGAAGGTCGGAAGGTTCCAGAATCCCCAGTTTCCGAACGTGATAATCCCCGCTCAACGACGGGCTCTCCCCGAAGGCGAATTTATCTACGGCAATGACTCCAGCCATGGTGGTCATCAATGAATTTTCCACCCGGTGTACCATATCCGGGTGGCAGCCGGTCCGGCCGCAGGTTTGGCGCGCATCGCTCAGATTACCCGGGATTAAAATCATACCCTCGTGGGCTTTCGCCGCCCGTTTCTCCGAGGGGTTGCCTCCGTGACAGGGCGTGCAGCCTATGTGTTCGGGTTGATGCGCCGGCTCAAAACCGGTCATGCCTTGGTGGCAGTTCAGGCAGGTTTCCTCCGAACCGGACACTGCCATGGTCGCCGGAACTTCCTCCACCGGCTTTCCCTCCTGCCGAAGAAACCAGATGAAATAGGCGAGGAGCGCTATTAAGAACGCCAGCGCTACCCCCAAACGTTGAAACGAGATCGGACGCATGGATTTATTCGGATAATCATCAAAGGTGGTACCCAAGAAAAACGATTCGGATCACTTGGAGGGAAGTTAGGGCTTTGTTCCAAAAATGTGCTTTTTTCTTCGCGAATTGTCTGAAAAAAGCGCTGGTTCCCTTTGAAACCGTTTAGCAAGGCTCCTTTCGGGGGAGCCTGTCATGGGAGAAACAAAGATTTGACAATTGTCAGTTCAAATCCTGCGGAAAGTCATTCGGTGGCTGAACCATGGGAAGTTATTTTGTAGAGAGATTTTAGATGATCATATTTTCATATACTATGGCAACAAGACGGGACTTTATCAAAATTACCGGGCTTGGCGTAGCGGGACTAACCGTTGGCGGCGTCGGCACATACCAGTTATTGAAAGGCGCTTCTTTATGGGATAGCGCTACCATAGGCGACGTGGAGCGCGTTCCTACCTATTGCGAAGTGTGCTTTTGGAAGTGTGCAGGGTGGACGTACAAAGATAAGGAAGGCAAGATCATGAAGGTGGTCGGCCATGAGGACGATCCCCATTGCGACGGCCGTTTGTGTCCCAGAGGCACCGGAGGCATTGGTATGTATTACGATACCGACCGGCTGACGACCCCGCTGATCCGCGTTATGGAGAACGGCAAACAAACCTACCGCAAAGCCTCTTGGGATGAAGCCCTGGGGCTGATTGCAGAAAATATGAAGGCCATGGCCGAAAAGTATGGCCCGGAAAGCATGGCCTTGTTCAATCACGGCTCTTCAGGAGACCATTTCGAGCGCTTGTTCAGGGCGTATGGCTCGGGGACGATCGCCGCGCCTTCCTATGCGCAATGCCGGGGCCCGAGGGAAGCGGGATTTAAAGCCACGTTTGGCGCCACCATCGGTTCTCCAGAACCTACCGATATCCGGGATACCCGTTGCCTGGTGCTTATTGGCTCGCATATCGGGGAGAACATGCACAACGGTCAGGTACAGGAAATGTCGGATGCGATTGACCGCGGCGCCGATATCATCACGGTAGATCCCCGTTTTTCCACTGCGGCGAGCAAATCGAAATACTGGCTGCCTATCAAACCGGCTACCGACCTTGCGCTGCTTTTAGCCTGGATCCACGTGATCATCGAAGAGGGATTGTACGATAAAGATTATGTTGAACAATACACTACGGGTTTCGAACGGCTCAAGAACCACGTTCGCCGCATGACGCCCGAATGGGCATACGGAATCACCACCATTGATCCGGAAACCATACG
The DNA here is from genome assembly GCA_016707205.1 of Haliscomenobacter sp. GTDB lineage: Bacteria > Bacteroidota > Bacteroidia > Chitinophagales > Saprospiraceae > JADJPL01. The sequence goes on from JADJHZ010000007.1 coordinate 72,849, forward strand.
CCAAACCGCCCGGCTCATGGGCAGCGCCGCTCCGGCAGTCATCGTGCACCCCGGGCGCCACGTCACCTGGTACGGAGACGATACGCAGCGGTCCAGAGCGATTGCTATCCTCAATGCGCTGCTCGGTTCCTGGGGCAGACGGGGCGGGTTCTTCCTTAAGGAAAAAGCAAGCCTTCCCAATTATCCTTATCCGGCTAACCCAACGCCCAAATGGGATTGGAAAGCCACGTTAAGAGGACGGTATCCTTTGGCGGATGAAGCGGTGACCAATGCACTGGTGGACGCATCGCTTCCCGGTGGAGAAGGCCAGGAGCAAATGATCCACGGATGGATCGTCACGGGCACAAACCTTCCACAATCGATGCCGGAAAAACCCCGCCTGCAGAAAGCCATCGACTCGCTGGATTTCATCGCCGTAGTCGACACCATGCCCATGGAAATCACCGGGTATGCGGATGTGGTGCTGCCGGAATGCACCTATTTCGAACGCTACGACGACCTGCGGGCTGCCCCGCACCGCGAGCCTAGTATTGCCTTGCGGATGCCTGCCGTCGAGCCTCTGGGCGAGAGCAAACCCGCGTGGTGGATGTGTAAACAACTAGGCGAACGCCTGGGACTGAGCGCCTTTTATCCTTATGAAGATTACAGCGAGGTCCTGGACTGGCAGCTAAAGCAGGTGGGAAGTTCGCTGGAAGAAATGAAACACCTGGGCGTCAAGCGCTGGCCCCGCAAATCAGCGGACCTGTACTTCAAAGAAGGCGAAGCGGTTACGTTCAACACGCCAAGCGGCAAGATCGAGCTTTATGCTTCTGAGCTGGAAAGCGCCGGCTTTGACCCGCTGCCCAACTACACCGCGCACCCCGAACCTCCGGAGGGATTTTACCGCCTGATCTATGGCCGGGCGCCCATGCATACCTTTAGCCGGACGGCCAACAACCCCAACCTGTCTGATCTTATGAAGGAAAATGATTTATGGATGAATCCGAAGGTCGCTCAGATCTGGGGGATTGAGAACGGCCAAAAGGTTTGGATGCGCAATCAGGACGGCGCCTATTCCTCGTTCCCCATTAAGGTGCGCGTCACCGAGCGGATTCGTTGGGACTGCGTATACATGGTGCATGGGTTTGGCCAGACGCGGGAAGCCCTGACCCGCGCCTTTGGGAAAGGCGCCAGCGATTCCGAAATGATCACCACGGTGATGATCGATCCCATCATGGGCGGACAAGGAATGCGCGGCAATTTTGTGACGTTCTCTATTGAAGAACCCAAACAAGTCCAATCGCTATGAGATATGCAATGGCCATCGATACGAAAAAATGTGTAGGGTGTAGCGACTGCGTTGTGGCTTGCCAGATTGAAAATAACGTTCCCTTGGGCTATTGCCGGGACTGGGTGACCGAAACCGTATCGGGAAGCTACCCCAACCTGGATCTGGAACTGAGGTCGGAGCGTTGCAACCACTGCGACAATGCGCCTTGCGTGCGTTGCTGCCCCACCGGCGCCAGCCATATTGTGGAAGGCGGCGTGGTGTTGGTGGACGGATTCAAGTGCATCGGTTGCGGCGCCTGCATTGAGTCTTGCCCCTATGATGCGCGCTACTCCCATCCCGATGGGTACGTCGACAAATGCACGTTCTGCATTCACCGGGTCCGGAAGGGGCTCCAGCCTGCTTGCGTTTCGGTTTGCCCGACCAAGTGCATGTACTTTGGCGATCTCGACGATCCTTCCAGCGAAATTTCCGAATTGCTTCAAAACCGGAAATGGAAGGTGCTCGCTCCGGAAGCAGGCACGAAGCCACAGGTGTATTATTTAATCTAAGGTTTTTTGGCCGGGTTACACAGCAACCCAAAAAATCTACCTGACGCTCATCTGATCACCCCAAATGATCAGGATTTAACCCGCTGCAGCGCAGCGTTGAGTTCTTTCTTGATCGTAGCCGTGAATTTAGGGACCTTGTTAAAGTTCAGGAACGCAAAATTGGTCAGGTCCACATGCGTTTCTTTTCCGTCTTTGAAGGAGCGGATAACCAGCGTTGTTCCGTAGGCGGTATACTTTCTGACCAGTTCCAGATTGGCTTTGTCATCGGCGTTGATCAGATGAAAAGTGATCAGCCCGCTTTTGGTGTGGGCCGCGTAGTCCTCGGCAAGAATTTTCCGCACCATCCGCTCAATTTCCAGACAGGTAACGCAGCGGTGTTCGGTATGAAAATCGAGGACCTCTATCCGGTTTGCAGTTGCTTTGGCCGATGAGGGCTTTTGCGGCTGGGCATTGCCGGTGCAGTTCGAGAAAAGAAGGGCCACTGCGGTCAGCAATAACGACGAGAGGATGGCTTTCATGTTTTTTTGTTTTTGTGAATAAAGAAATCGGAGGCGCTTATCCGGCAATCTCCCCAAAGAGCAGCCCGGAAATCGTCGCCATCAAGATGACCAGCGATACATAAACAACCGTTTTTTGGGTCCCCATCACTTCCCGGATAACCAGCATGTTGGGCAGCGACAAGGACGGCCCGGCTAATAGCAGCGCAAGCGCAGGGCCTTTGCCCATGCCTGCGGCGATCAGCCCTTGAAGGATAGGCACTTCGGTGAGGGTGGCAAAGTACATGAAGGCGCCTATAAAAGACGCAAAGAAGTTGGACCACACCGAATTGCCTCCCACCAGCCAGGCTACCCAGGCATTGGGAATGAGTCCTGCAATCTGGGTATCATCGTGGGTGGACCCCAGCAGGAACCCGGCCGTGAGCACACCGATCGCGAGCAGGGGCATGATCTGTTTGGCAAACCCCCAACTGGAGATCGTCCACTCCCTGTTGTCGGGGTCTCTTTTGTCCAGCAACGCGACCGCGCCTACCCCAAAGATCCCCACGAGCATCGGAACTAACGGCGTTGGGGAAAGAACGCCGGCAACAGCCGTAACCAACGCCGCCGGCAACACGTGCTTCCAGTTCAGTTTCAGGATAAAGACCAAGGAAAAAGCCAGCAGAATGCCCAAAAAGGCGGTAATGTTCCATTTGTTTGACCATGTCCAATACCAGCCGCCCTCCGTAACTCCTTCCCCGGGTTTCCCCCAGTTGGCGAACACCAGGATCAGCACCAGCGTGAAAAAATGACTCGCCGTTTGCCACAAAGGGCGCTTTTCCGGAACGTCTGGAAAGTTAAGCTGGGCCTCGGCTTTTGCCTTTTCTTCCTTTCGGTAAATAAAGGCCATTGCAAGGCCAATAAGCACCGAAAAAGAGACCGCCCCAATGGTCCGGGCTATTCCGAGCTCCATGCCTAAAATCCGGGCCGTCAGGATGATTGCCAGAATATTGATCGCCGGGCCGGAGTACAGAAAGGCCACCGCAGGGCCCAGCCCGGCGCCTCGCTTGTGGATACTGGAAAATAAAGGCAAAATAGTACAACTGCAAACCGCCAGAATCGTACCGGAAACGGCGGCTACGGAATAGGACAACCATTTAGGCGCGTTGGCGCCAAAGTATTTCATGACGGCTCCCTGGCTGACGAAAACGGCGATTACCCCCGCAATAAAAAAAGCGGGAAGCAAACATAAAATAACGTGCTCCCGTGCGTACCACTTCGCGAGATCCAGCATAGCCTGGAGCGCTTCCTGAAAGCGGCTATTCCCTAACGGCAAAAAAAATGCAAAAGCAAAAATAACCCCCATCCAGAATAAGATCCGGAGTTCTTTTTTCCATTCCATAAATCATTTATTGAATAAAAATGTACGCGTAATACAGCCCCGCAAGGAGGAATGTCCCGCCAGCCACATAGCGCATCACTTTTTCCGTTTTTTGAATCATATTATATGCCTTGCCTACCTTGGAGGCGCTGTACGCCAGCAAGTAAGCAAATAACAACACCGGAAGTCCCGTACCCAGCGCGAAGATGAACGGAAGGTACAGGCCCGAAGGGCTGCTCACCGTCATGGGAATAAGCATACCGAAATACAGGACGCCGCTATATGGGCAGAAAGCCAGCGCGAACAAGATCCCCATGACCAGGGCGCCGAGAAGGCCCCGGTCCTTGAAGCGTTCTGTAAACCCCTCGGTGAAACTTCCCTTCCCCAGAAAATCGAGCCGGATCACCCCAAGCATGACTAGTCCGACGAGAATCAGAATAGGCGCCAGGAAGAGCTCCCCTTTGCTTTGAAAAAACCGGGCTACGTGGAATTTGCTGGCGCCCCAGTAAAGCGCAAGCCCGATCCCCGTATAGCTGATCGCCCTGCCGAGGGTGTACAATAACCCACTCAAAAGCACTTCGCGTTTGCTTTTTAATTGCCGGGAAATATAGGCGGTAGCCGTAATGTTGGTTGCCAAAGGGCAAGGACTCACTGCGGTGAGCAACCCAAGGGCAAACGCAGCCAGAATGGGAAATTCTCCATTCTGTGCCAGCTGATTGAGCCAATCCATACGTTCATTTCTTTTTTCGGTTACTATTCGGAGGCAAGCAGTTCCCGGATCTCAGCAGCAGAAGGCACCCGCCCTTTGATACGGACGACTTCGTCCAGCACAACGGCAGGGGTGCTGAGTACATTAAATTTCATGATCTCCATAATGTCCTCCACTTTTTCGATGGCGACATCTGCTTTCATCTCCTGCACTACCTGCTCGACTATAGCCGTAGTTTGTTTGCACTTGGGGCAGCCTGTCCCTAAAATTTTGATGGTTTTCATAGTTTATAGTTTATCGTGAAAAAACGATGATTAACGCCAGATTTTTTATTTGCAGCGGTCAGAGGTTGAACAACCCTTGAAACAGGGCTTCTGCTTTTTCCCAGTTCGCTTTGTGGATGCAATACTTGACCTTGGGCGGAAGGATCTCGCCCTGGATCAATCCGGCCTCTTTTAATGCTTTCAGGTGCTGGGAAATCGTCGATTGCGCCAGAGGGATGACATCCGTCAAATCGCCGGTATGGCAGCAGGATTGGCTATTCAGCAGCTTGACGATTTGGATTCGGACCGGGTGCCCCAGCGCTTTAGCGAAGGCGGCAATTTGCTGCTCCTCGTCGGTGTAATTGGTCTTGGCTAAGGTTCTGCTCATGTTTTATATTCGTTCATCGTAAAAGTACGATGATTATCGGAAAAAGAAAAATCGGACCGCCTGATTTTGTATTTTTTTTGAAGGTATCCCAAAACGATGGAATTTGGATTAAACCGGGATTGGGCCTCGCCCAACCTTACAGGCGCTTCGGTCTGGACTTTCAGCCTCCAAAGGCTAATTATGCAGGGGGTATAACCCACCTGCTGCACGGTACTCAACACACGCTCTTGGGGCTGTCTCAAATTCCTGTTTTACCTTTTTTCACCTCCCCAGATCTCCCCCAGTAGATCAAAACAAAATTTAACCACACCGGGTACGAGGAATACCCCTACTCCAAAACCCCAACTATATCCCCGGGTGTGCATAGGGGCCCAGATATGCCGGCCGGTGAACAATCCAATGATTCCATTCTGGATGGCGAAATAACCGTGCTTTACCCCTCCCCAAAAGGGGTATTGGATCGATGGATTGATCCAGGCGGTAAACCACGCCAAGAGGAAGAGGACGGCTGAAAAAAGAGCCACAAAGGCGATATAGGTCCGAAGCGTAGAGGTAAGCATGGGCGCGGTATGGATTTATGCCCAAAATTAAATCAGGAAGGCATTTTTTTGATCCTATTGTTTTGTGCTCCGCAAAAAAGGGTTTCATTCCCGTTATGGGGGAGGAACTTCCTATCCATCGGTTTTTTCCATTTTCCTTTTATCTTTAAGCCCCAGACAAGATATTGTGGATTCCAAAATTGACCTGATATGCAACGTTTTTTTGCCTTTGTTCTGTTATGTGCCGTCTTCCTTTTTCCTGCGGTTCCTTACGCTCAGAGCGGCCGTACGCCTGTTCCCGCCCGCAACGGAATGGTGGTGAGCAGCCATTATCTGGCTTCTGAAGCAGGAAAAGAGGCGCTCCGCAAAGGGGGCAACGCTATCGATGCGGCGGTTGCTACTGCTTTTGCCCTGGCCGTAACGCTCCCTTCCGCAGGAAATATCGGAGGAGGAGGGTTTCTGGTGTCTTACGGCGCCGATGGCAAAACGACTACCTTCAACTTTCGTGAGAAAGCGCCATTAGCCGCTTCTGCTACCATGTACCTCGACGAAAACGGGGCTATCCGCAATAATTCCAATCACGAAGGCCTCCTGTCGGTAGGCGTTCCCGGCACGGTGGCCGGGCTTTGGATGGCTCACCAGCGCCTGGGTAGTTTGCCCTGGGCTGAGCTGGTGCAGCCGGCTGTCGACCTGGCGGAAAAGGGGTTCCCTTCCACCTGGGACATGCAGGGGTATCTCCAGGAGGTGCAAAAGCTGACCCACCCAATGTATGCTGCGACCAAAAAAGCCTTTCTCAAAGAAGGTAAAGACCTGTATACCCCAGGTGAACTCTGGAAGCAACCCGATCTGGCCGAAACGCTCAAACGGATACAGAAAGAGGGTAGAGACGGCTTTTATAAAGGAAAAACCGCTAAGCTTCTGGCGGATTATATGAAAAAATACGGCGGACTGATCACGGAAGAAGACCTCGCCCGGTACGAAGCAGTAGAACAGGCGCCGGTGAAGGGCACTTACCGGGGGTATGAAATCGTATCCATGGCGCCACCCAGTTCTGGTGGCGTTGCCCTCATTGAAATGCTGAACATCCTGGAAGGCTACGATCTGAAAGCCATCGGCCACAACTCCGCGTTGTACCTGCATTTGCTCACCGAAGCGATGCGCCGGGCGTTTGCCGACCGGGCAGAGCATATCGGCGACCCCGCTTTCGTATCCAATATGCCGGTGGAGCGTCTGATCTCCAAGCCGTATGCCAGGGAACTTCGCAACGGGATTGATCTGTTTAAAGCCTCCGCCAGTGACTCCGCCAGGTTCAACGCAACAGTCAATGTCTATGAAAGCGAAGAAACCACGCATTTCTCCGTGGTGGATGCCAAGGGCAACGCGGTTTCCCTGACGTATACGCTGGAGTACGGCTATGGCTCCAGTCTGGTCGTAGATGGCGCGGGCTTCCTGCTCAATAACGAAATGGGCGATTTTAACCCGGTCCCCGGCGTCACCAACCGCAGCGGGCAGATTGGTACGCCGCCCAATCTGGTAGCCCCCGGCAAGCGCATGCTGTCGAGCATGACTCCTGCCATCGTGGCCAAAGACGGCAAGCCCATACTCGTGATCGGCAGCCCCGGAGGCCGTACGATCATCAATACCGTTCTGCAGGTGATCCTGAACGTCATCGACCACGAAATGAATATCGGCGAAGCAGTGGAAGCCGGCCGGATTCACCATCAATGGCTGCCAGACATCACGACGATGGAGGCGTTTTTTGTCTCCCCGGACACCAGGCAACTCTACGAAATGATGGGGCATCCCGCCCGGGTGCGCGGTCGCCAGGGGTCAGCCATGGGGATTTTTATCGATCGGAAAAAAGGTCTTATCTTCGGGGCGGCGGACTCCCGCGCTTTCGACGGCGGCGCTTCGGGGTATTAGTCCTTGACCATCGTAATTCAGATGATTTTCGCTATCGGCCATTGGAAGGTAAAGCGGTAATTTTGTACGTTGCCAAGCCAGGAAATCCGGTTTTTCCGGAACCGGTATTTTTTCAGAAGCCGCTTCGGAGCGGCCTAAAAACCCAAACATGTACAACTCGGTCATTACCGGTGTTGGGGCTTATATCCCACCGGTTTCGGTTAGAAATGAAGATTTTGCCAATCACGAATTTTATACAGAGCAAGGGGAGCGCATCACTGCTCCTTCCCTGGAGGTTGCCGCCAAGCTCGAATCCATAACCGGTATACGGGAACGGCGTTATGCTGCCAAAGATCAGAAGGCGTCGGCTATTGCCGCTATTGCCGCCAAACGGGCAATCGAGGATGCCGGAGTAGACCCCGAAACCCTCGACCAGATCATCTTTGCCCATAATTTTGGAGATATTCTGGCGGGTACCCTCCAAGTAGATAATGTTCCAAGCCTGGCTTCCCGGGTGAAAAATTCCCTGGGAATCAAAAATCTGCACTGCGTTCCTTATGACGTCATCTTTGGATGCCCAGGCTGGATTCAGGGCGTTATTCAGGCCGACGCTTACTTCCGTGCCGGAATCGCCCGCAAAGCCCTGGTTATCGGAGCGGAAACCCTGTCCCGCATCGTAGATCCTCATGACCGGGATGTAATGATCTTTTCCGACGGGGCAGGAGCTACGGTGCTCGAATGGGTAGAAGAAGACCAAAAGCGCGGCGTTCTGGCAACGGCGGTGATGTCCCACGCCCAGGAGGATGTCTTTTACCTCTATATGGACCGCACCTTTAAACCAGGAGTAGAGGACCAGCAGCGGTACATCAAAATGAAGGGCCGGAAAATCTACGAATACGCGCTGAAATATGTTCCCGAAGCGATGATGGAATGCCTGACAAAAGCAGGCATCAATGATATCCGGGAAGTGAAGAAGATCTTCATTCATCAGGCCAACGAGAAAATGGACGAAGCCATCATCAAGCGCTTGTTCAAGCTTTATGGGGTGCTGGAATACGACCCCATGGTGGCGCCAATGAATATCCACGACCTGGGCAACAGCTCTGTGGCCACCATTCCCACCCTGCTGGATATGGTATACCGTAAGCAGATCCCTGGCCATGAGCTCCATCCCGGCGACCTGCTGCTTTTTGCTTCTGTGGGCGCCGGCATGAACATCAACGCCCTCGCTTATCGGTATTGATCGCCGGCGTCGTTCAAATAGCCATCGCCCGGGCGGTATCGCGAATAAGTTCCCACCCCTGGTTGACCGTTTCCTGGGTAGTATCTACCTGTCCGGCAACCAGTCGGATCGTATATTTTCCGTTCAGTTTGGTCTGGGTGAGCAGGATCTTGCCGGAATCGTTCAGCGTTTGAAGGAGGCGTTCGTTGATCGAGTTAAGCTGCCCTTCATCCGCCATCCCTTCCGGGCGGTAGCGGAAACAGACGAGGTTGAGCGGAACCGGAGCGAGAAGCTCAAAGTCCGGCTGCTGCCGTATGGTCTCCGCCAGCCATTGCCCGATGCGGATATGTTCCCGGATGCGCGCCCGCAGGCCGGCCACCCCATAGGTGCGAATGACGAACCACAATTTGAGGGCCCGGAAGCGCCTTCCAAGCTGAATACCCCAATCCCGGTAGTTGTTTACCTGCTTGTCAAGCGGCGTTTTGAGGTATTCCGGTAAAATGCTGAAGGTGTTGGTCAGTAGTTGTTTGTCCCGGACAAAAAATGCCGTGCAATCGAAATTAGTGAACATCCACTTATGCGGGTTGAACACAAAGCTGTCGGCAAGCTCCAGCCCTTCGCTCATCCAGCGCATCTCCGGCAGAAGAAGAGCAGTCCCCGCGTAAGCGGCATCCACATGAAGGAAAATACCGTAATTCCGGCAGATTTCCCCAATCGGCTTGATCGGATCAATAGCAGTTGAACTCGTAGTACCTATTGCAGCAACAACGCAAACTGGCTGAAATCCTACCTCCAGATCCTTTAGAATGGCCGCTTCCAACTGCCCGGGGTCCATGGCAAAGGAAGCGTCCGTCGGGATGTAAACTAAATGGGCTTCTCCTAATCCGGCGATTTTCACCGCTTTGGGGATAGAGGAGTGGACCTGCTCTGAGGCATAAACCCGCATAGGCTGCCGGCCGTAAAAACCCGTTTGATTCACCCCAAAGGAACTGGCCCGCTCCCGGGCCATGAGCAAGGCCACCAGGGTCGCCGCCGAAGCGGTTTCCTGGATTACGCCCGTCCATCCGCCCGGTAGGGCAAGCATGTCGCGGAGCCATTCCATCATCCGCTCCTCCAACTCTTCTGCGGCTGGAGACGTGTACCAAATCATGCATTGCGCTCCCATCGCGGCGGTCAGCATTTCCCCCAGCACAGAAGGCATGCTTCGGCTCGCCGGAAAATACCCGAAAAATTGCGGGTGCTGCCAGTGGGTCATCCCGGGAAGGATAATCTGCTGAAAATCCGCATATTGTTGCTCAAAAGCTTCTCCTGATGCCGGCGGTCCGGTAGGAAGCTGGTTTTTGATATCTCCGGGAAGAACGGGCGGTTTTACCGGGTATTGGCCTACCTGTTCAAAATAATCGGCCATCCAATCGGCCAGTTCGTGCGCCCAGTGGCGGAAATCGGCGTGGTTCATAGGAAAGGAAAAGATTTTTGATGCAGAGGATGTTGAGGTTTCTTCTTGCCTAAGCAAAATGAAGATAAGGAAATATAGGAAGAAATATATCCCGACACTTGGATTAACCAGATCCGATTCGGATACTGGCATGTAAAGATTTGATTTATACGATTTAAGATAGACTAATTTGGAGTTAAAATGCCCTTTATTCAGCGTTTGCGAAAATTTTCAGCGCCATCCCTTTATCTTTCGTTCGAAAAGATCGTTTTGTTCACACCTTAAAACGTTTGTTCTATGAAAATTACGTTAACGGCTTCTTTTCTCTTGGCCTTTGTGTTTTTTGCCTGCAACAAAACGCCCAAGCCGGGAGAGACTCCTCCTCCTGCGCCATCCGGTCCGGAGGCCATGTGTTTTGCGTTGAAAATGAACCAGGACATTACCGCATGCTCGCTGACTATCGACGGAGATTCGGTGACTGGCTTTTTTGCCTGGGAACCTTTTGAGCGGGATGGCGGCCGCGGCAGCCTGAACGGTTCGAAATCCGGCGATATCATCACCGTGAACTTCCACTATATGATCGAAGGCTCCATCCAGCAGGAAGAAATGATGTTCAAACTGGAAAACGGAAAGCTGCTTCGGGCGGTTGGGGAGTTGGAAGACCAAAACGGCGTGCTGGTGATCAAGGACAAAGCCTCCGTTCAGTACACGGAGGTTTTTGAGCCGGTCGATTGCAGCGAAGTGGCCGAGCCCATCCAAAGGGCCAAAGAGGTGGCCGGAATGATCGAAGCGGGCCAATAATTAGCAAAGTTTCTTCTACCCTGCGAATGTTTTTTTTGTAACTTATAGCTGGATAATGTCCAACATCTAAAGTACTTTGAACAACTTTTTGCACCTTGGAAACAGACTTTCCAGGTTTTCAAAACCTGGAAAGTCTTAGCCGCCAGGCTCAATTCGTTGTTCCTTCCAACATCTAAAGTCTAACGCTATGTCGCATCGCATTCGCAGGGTAGATTATTTCTACTCCACCGTCAAAGACCGCCCGGGTGAATTGGGCGAAATGTTGACCTATCTCGCACAACAAGGGGTCAATTTACTGGCATTTAACGCCATTCCCATTGGGCCTGAAGTTACCCAGCTCGCGCTTTTTCCGGAAGTGAATTGGGCGCTCACCGATTCAGCGGCCAAATCCGGGATGCAACTGGAAGGTCCGCATCATGCCATCCTGGTTCAAGGGGATGATCACCTGGGAGCTTTGGTCGATGTGCATCACAAGCTTGCCCAGGCCCAGGTGAACGTTTATGCTTCCAACGCCATCACCGATGGGAATGGCCGGTACGGATATCTGATCTATGTGCGCTCGAAAGATTTTTCCAAAGCGGCTTCTACTCTCGGGATCTGATTTGGCGGCTATATGGACGTTGGAGCGGTTTGGGAATTTCCCAAACCACTTCGTGTCAGGTATTCCTTGAATGGACCTTTGTTGTTTTTCCGGATTCGGGCAATCGGCGGGCATTGGCTGGCGGTAGTGGCTTTGTTTGCCATTGGGCAGCCCATGTTTTTTTTGGAAAATAGTATATTTATACCTGACGCGAATGGGGTTGAGAATTTCTAAACCAATTCGGTGTGAATATCCTGAAACCTTTTACCCTAAATCAATGGTGGAGTATGAAAACACTTGTCGTTTGGCGCAGCCGGTTTACCTTTCTATTGGCCGGCCTTTTCTTTTATGTGTCTTTGATCGCACAACCTGTTCCGGATCCCCTTCTGCATGCTTTTCGATGGAGAAACATCGGTCCCGCTAATCAGGGGGGAAGAATTGTGGATATCGAAGCGGTTGAAAAAGATTTCACCCGGGTTTTTCTCGCTACCGGCTCGGGCGGCGTCTGGAAATCGGTCAATGGAGGAAACTCCTGGGAACCCATTTTCGACCGCTATGCCACCGCTTCGATCGGCGATATCGCCATTTTTCAGCCCAATCCGGACATCGTCTGGGTGGGAACCGGCGAGGCAAACAACCGCAACTCCGTTTCCTGGGGCGCCGGAGTGTTTAAATCCATGGACGGAGGTCAATCCTTCCAGCCTGCAGGCTTGGAAAAAACCCAGCAAATCGCGCGCATTGTTACCCATCCAAGCGACCCCAATACGGTCTACGTAGGCGCCATTGGCCCCTTGTGGGGACATACCGGCGACCGGGGCTTGTTCAAATCCGCAGATGGGGGAAAAACATGGGCCAAGCTAGGCAACGGATTGCCGGATGACGGACGGACCGGTTGCACCGACCTCGTTATGGACCCCTCCAATCCCAATGTGCTTTACGCCGCTTTTTACGAGCGTATCCGCCACCCCTGGGTATTTTACAGTGGAGGAAACGCCGGCGGCATCTTCAAAACGACCGATGGGGGCAAAACCTGGGCAAAATTAACCCAGGGATTACCCCCAGGACCAACCGGACGCATAGGTCTGGCGGTGTACCGCAAAAATCCCAAAATCGTCATGGCTCTGGTGGAGGCCAAATCATCCCGAAGCCTCGACACGCTGGGATCGGGCGTCTATCGCTCGGAGGATGCGGGAAAGACCTGGCGTTACGTCAATACCTACAACAACCGGCCCTTTTATTACAGCCAGATCCGCATCAATCCGCAAAATGATCGACGGGTGTATCTGCTGACGACTCCATTCATGGTATCGGAAGACGGAGGGAAGTCCTTCCGCAACGGCAGTGTGGATGAGGAAGTACACGGCGACTTCCACGCGATGTGGCTGGACCCGGCCTATGGCGACCGGTACTACCTGGGGGCCGATAAAGGCGCTTCCTTGACGCACGACCATGGAAACCACTTTTTCCTTTTCGACAACCTGCCTATCGGCCAGTTTTACCGGATTGGCGCCGATATGCGCGACCCCTACGTGGTCTATGGAGGATTGCAGGACAACGGTTTTTTTGCGACGGCCAGCTTCACCCGCGATGCCCGGGGAATCCTTAACGACGCCAACTGGAAAGTCCACTGGGGCGACGGGCAATACGCCATTGCCGACCCTACCGACTGGCGAACGGTATATACCTCGATGGAAAATGGCAGTATATTCCGGTACGATCCCGTTTCCCGTGAGCTGATCCGGATCACGCCTATGCCTTTGACAATTGCCAATTATCCGGAGGCGGTCCCGGCTTCCGAGCGCCGCAACGGGGAAGAGTTCCGCTATAACTGGTCTGCTCCGATGGTGATGTCGCCTCATGACCCCAAGACGTTGTTCATGGGCGCCAACTACCTGTTCAAATCGACGGACCAGGGCAGAACATGGCTGATCATCTCTCCCGATCTATCGACCAACCACCCGGTGAAACGCCAAAGAGGCTTCAGCGGGGGCGTTACCCCGGACAATACCGGAGCGGAGACCCATTGCACCATTTTTACCATTGCGCCATCTCCTGCCAACCCGCAAGTGATTTGGGCGGGCACGGACGACGGGAACGTGCAGCTTACCCGCGACGGGGGGGCAACCTGGACCAACGTTCGAAGCAATATTCAGGGCGTACCCGACAGTATCTGGGTGAGCCGGATAGATGCTTCCCATTTTGATGCGGCTACGGCCTATGTCTCGTTCGATGGGCACCGGAGCAACGTCTTTGCCCCATTCCTGTTTAAAACCAATGACTATGGAAAACCTGGAGCAACATCGGTAAAAGCTTGCCTGCAGAGGAAGTGATCCGGGTGGTGAAACAAGACCTCCGTAACCCCAATTTATTGTTCATTGGAACGGAAACGGGAATCTGGTTCTCCCTGAACGAGGGCCAATCCTGGTCCCGGTGCATGCCCGGGATGCCGACGGTTTCGGTGTACGACTTGTTTATCCATCCCCGCGACGGCGACCTCATCGCCGGCACCCACGGACGCAGTTTGTGGATCATGGACGATATCGGACCTTTGCAGCAAATGACCCCCAGGGTGATGCAATCCAAAGCCTGGTTGTTTGAGCAGCGCCAGGCCACGCTTTGGAACAATACCAGCAGAGGAGGCCAGCGCGGGCATTTCTGGTTCGCAGGAGAAAACCCGCCTACCATTCGAAATCGCGGAGAGCTGCCCCGGGCCGCCTTTGACAACAGCGCGATGATCCATTATTATGTTGGGGAGATAGGGACGGATAGCCTGGTGCTGGAGATTACCGACCCCGCCGGCAAGTACGCCCGTACGGTCCGGCTTGCCCCTCAAAAAGGGATTCACCGCTACCTTTGGGATCTTCAGTTTGATGCGATCCCTTACACCGCCGGCGAGAAGCAAGCCATCGAAGCGATGTTCACCGATCTGATGTCCCGCTATCCGATGAACGCCTTGCGCCAGGCGTATACCAACTTTCAACGGGCGGCTACTCCCCTTGCGCAACGAAGGATCGTGGAAAACCTCCGAACCGGAGTGATGAGCCTGCCTATTCCCGCTGAATGGGGGCTGCCTTCGGCTTCTGAAGGAACCTATTTCCTCAAATTGAAATGGGGAGGCCAGGAGTGGAAGCAGACCCTCAGGGTGAGGGAGGACCCGGAGGAGGGGCGGTAGACGGTGGACGGAACTTATTTTTTGAAAAAATAAATCGGACGATTTGGACCTGATATATCACCCTGTTTTTTTGGACCACGATACCGGTATGCACCCGGAGAATCATAAGCGTTTGGAGGCGTTTAGCGAGCTTCCAAGGGCGGAGTTGCTCCATGGGCTGGAATATCTTCAGTTGGTGCACACGCCGGACTATATCGACAAGGTAAAGCATGCAAGCCAGGTAGGGGCGCATTTGGATCCGGATACCATGACCTCGCCCGGATCATTTGATGCGGCATGTTACGCTGTTGGGGCAACGCTCCAGGCGGCGGAACGCGGGGATTTTGCTTTAGTCCGGCCTCCGGGGCATCATGCGTACCCTGCTCACGCCAGTGGGTTTTGCCTGTTCAACAGCGTGGCCATCGCAGCGCAGTATTTATCCAACCAAGGAAAACGGGTCCTGATCTTCGATTTTGACGGGCACCTGGGGGATGGAACCAGCGCGATTTTTTTTCCCACCAACAAAATCCTGTATTGGTCGATCCACCAATACCCGGCGTTTCCAGGGCATGGTTTTTCGGACGAAATAGGCGAAGGCAAGGGCAAAGGATTTACGTTCAATGTGCCGTTGCCGCCGGGAAGCGGCGATGACATTTTTTTGGATGCGTTTTCCCACTTCCTTCCTGCCGCGGTGCAGTTTGCTCCGGATATCGTAGCCGTTTCTGCCGGTTTTGACGCCCACCAATACGACTTGCTACTAGATCTCAAGGTGAGCAGCAACGCCTATTATGAGATCGGGAAACAACTGAGGGCCCATTTCCCCAACCTTTTTGCTACCTTGGAAGGGGGGTACAACATCCAGGAGTTGTACAAAGGGGTCTTTAGTTTCCTCGCGGGGATCAATGGCGATCCCCATCCGTATCCCCAGGAACAAACCCATTCCGGCATGCGGGTGTGGGAGACTTACGAAATGTACCTTCACACGGCTATGGGCCACCTCCAACCCTATTGGAAGTTCTGATGCAGTAAACCCGGCGGACATGCGACGACAACTTGAAAAAATCTTTAACCCCAGGAGCATTGCCGTTATCGGCGCCAGCAATAAGCCGGATACCGTGGGCAATGCACTGATCTCCAATTTGCTGAACGGCGGCTTTGCGGGCAAGGTCTTTCCGGTCAATCTGCGCCACGACCAGATTCTGGGTTTGCAAGCGTATTCCCGGATCGACAAAGTACCTGAAAAGGTAGATCTGGCCGTTATTGCGATCCCTGCGTTTTCGGTGCCCGATGTCGTCGAGGAGTGCGGCAAAGCCGGCGTAGGGGGCTTGGTCATTATTTCTGCTGGGTTTCTCGAGGTTGGGCAGGAAGGGAAAATGCACGCGGATAAAATTCTGGAGATCTGCCGGCGATACGGGATGCGCTTGATTGGCCCGAATTGCCTGGGGTTCATCCGGCCTGTGGGGAAGATCAATGCCAGTTTTGCCGCTGAGATGGCGTTCCCGGGAAACCTGGCGCTGATCTCTCAAAGCGGCGCGTTGCTCACGTCCATTCTCGACTGGTCCGTCGCGCAAAGGGTGGGATTCAGTTATTTCGTATCGATCGGTTCGATGATCGATGTCGATTTCGCCGACCTGATCGACTATTTCGGAACCGATCCGCAAACCTCCTGTATCCTGATCTACATGGAAAGCCTGGTGCATGCGCGGAGATTCATGAGCGCGGCGAGGTCTTTTTCCCGCAATAAGCCGATCATCGTTCTTAAAGCGGGCCGAAGCTTTGAAGGGGCCCAGGCTGCGCTTTCCCATACCGGATCGATGGCCGGAAATGACGAGGTTTACGACGCTGCTTTTCGAAGAGCAGGGATCATACGGGTAGACACGATCGCGCAGTTGTTCAATATTGCCCAGGCACTGGCGTTACAAAACCGGCCAAGAGGCAATCGCCTCGCCATTATTACCAACGCTGGGGGCCCCGGCGTGTTGGCGACCGACTACCTGATCCGAAACGGGGGTCAATTAGCCCGGCTTTCTCCCAAGTCGCTGGATGAATTGAACCAGCTCTTGCCCAGTACCTGGAGCCGCGGCAATCCGATCGATCTTCTGGGAGACGCCAGCCCCGACAAGTACCGAAAAGCGCTTCAGATTTGTATCCACGATCCTGGAGTGGATGCCGCTTTGCTCATCCTGACCCCTCAGTATATGACCGACCCGAAAGGTTGCGCCCAAGCGGTAGCGGAAGCGGCAAAGGGAAGTCCCAAACCGGTCTTGGCCTCGTGGATGGGAGAAGACGAGGTGCAGGAAGGAAGGCAAATCTTTGAGTCGGGAAGGATTCCCAACTATCGATTCCCGGAAAGCGCAGTAGACGCGTTCCTGCGCATCTGGCGGTATACCCGCGACCTCCAACTGTTGTACGAAACACCCCCGGCAATCCCGAAGGATTTTTCTCCGGATACGGATTCGGCGAAGCAGGTTGTGGCAGACTTACTGAGCAGGGACCGCCAGCTCCTGACAGAAATCGAGGCCAAAAAACTGCTTTCGGCCTACCAGATCCCGGTTATCAAAAGCCATTTTTGCCAAAACCCAAAAGAAGCCATCGATGCGGCGGAAATGCTGGGCTACCCCGTTGTGCTAAAGATCGTATCTCCGGATATCAGCCACAAAACGGATGTGGGAGGCGTCATGCTCGACCTGCAAAACCTAGCCGATGTACAACGGGCCTATTATACCCTGTACGAACGGGTGGCGCTACGACGCCCTGCCGCCCGCCTGGAAGGCGTGCTGGTCGAGCCGATGATCCGAAAACCCTTCGAACTGCTTCTGGGCGCCAAAAAGGATCCGGTATTCGGACCGGTCATCGCTTTTGGCCACGGAGGAACAGGAGCCGAAGTTTTCAAGGACTTCCAATTGGGGTTGCCACCATTGAACATGGCCCTCGCTCAACAAATCGTGGAAGGAACGCGGTTTTTTCCGCTTCTGCGCGGCTACCGCGGGCTGCCAGGGGTCAACCTGAAGGAGTTGGATTTCCTGTTGTGCAAATTTGCCTACCTGCTGATGGATATACCCGAAATCCGGGAAATTGACATTAATCCCTTCCTGGCCGATCATTTGGGAGGCCTTGTGGTCGATGCCCGGATCGTTTTAGACGCTTTTTCGGGCATTTCAGGAAAACCTTACCAGCATTTGGTGATCTCTCCTTATCCGGGAAGAAAATATTCCCGTTCGGTTACCCTGAAGGATGGGGCTATCGTTTTTCTTCGCCCTATTCGCCCGGAAGACGAACCGGCTATGGAGGACATGCTCCAGAATGTATCCAACGATTCTCTTTACATGCGCTTTTTTGGGTTTATTCCTAAAATGTCGCATGCGTGGATGGTTCGCTTTACGCATATCGATTACGACCGGGAGCTTGCCATTGTTGCCGAAGTAGATACGCCCAAAGGGGGCCGCCAGTTTGTGGGCGTGGTACGCATTATTGAAGACGCCTGGAGGGAAAATGCCGAATATTCCATCCTCGTTGCCGATCATTTCCACGGCAGAGGCCTGGGGAATATACTTACGGATTATATTTTCGATATCGCCCGCGAACGCGGTATCCGCAAGATCGTTGCCTCCGTTCTGCCGAACAATACGCCGATGATCCACATGTTTGAACGCAGGGGCTTTCGCTTTGATCGCAGCGCCCTGGATATCTACGATGTGGAACTGCAGTTGCTCCTTAATCCGGATTAGCCCCCGGCTGAAGCGGGTAACTGCTCAGGTAGTCTCTGAGCGCGTTCAACTGCTGCTGGTCGCCCAGAATGATAAAACTGGTCCCGGGGAAAAGAACGGTTTCGGGGTTCGGGTTAATGTGGTAATGGTTGGCCGCGTCCCGGTACCCGATAATATTGGCGCCCGTAGAAGTCCGGATATGCAGATCCCTGATCGACTTTCCCCGGCACGCGGCAGGGATGCTTTCATAGGAAATTTCCTCAAACCCGATATCCGAACGGTATTCGTTGGTGATAAAAGAGAAAAAATCAACCGCGCCGGGCTTGGTGATCAACGTTGCCATATAGAAACCCCCGATCTGCTCCGGCATGACCACCTGATTCGCGCCGGCCAGGAGTAATTTGCGCTCCGATTTGGGATCTTTAGCCCGGCTGATAAGCCTGATCTTGGGATTTAACTGCCTCGCGGTAAGCACGATAAACAGATTGTCCGAATCGTCGGGCAAAGCGGAGATGAGCCCGCGGGCCCGCTTGATCCCGGCTTTCACCAATGCCTCGTCGTGGGTGGCATCGTCCTGAATATATAGTATGGTCTCTTCTGCGCGCTGCATCAGTTCCACTTTCCCCGGATCCTGGTCGATAACCACAAAATGAATGCGGTGCTTCAGGAAATGCTGGGATACTTCCTTGCCATATTTCCCATATCCGCAAATAATGATGTGGTCGTGGAGCTTGTCGATATGATCACTGATATAGTTTGAGTACATACTTTTAAAAATTTCTCCCTGAATGACGAAATAGGAAAAAACAGCCAGAAAATAAGCAAACAGCCCGATATTCATCAGGATAAACACGGAAGTAAACACTTTGCCGGCCGGGCTAAGCGGGTGAACCTCGCCATAGCCAACCGTAGATAGGGTGATTACGACCATAAAAAACGCATCCGTAATGGTATAGCCTTCCAGGAGCACATAGCCTGTAACCCCGAACAGAATGTCAAACAGCAACAAAAGCGCTGCCGCCCGGAGCGTCATGAACACCTTTGGAAGGGTGTGCATGTTAAGTTTCCAATGCTTGAAAATACCCATGTGTTTGGCCTGTCCCTTTCTGTAAAATACGGATAATTTCCAGGAAAACTTCGATTTTTCGGCATAAATTCCAAAAGAAGCCCGGCCCTATAGCGTAATAAATATCATCCCGCCCTTATGATTTTAGGCAGTGCCGGTGTGGATAAAAAGAAGTATACTACTCTAAAACCGAGGTCCCATGAAACCAAATAAATTGATTTATGCCTTATTTGTTGGCGGATTTATTGGCGGGGCGCTGGGGCTATCCATTCAGGTCCAAGGTCAGGCTGGGATTTTGCTCAAAGTGGATGAGCTGGCTCAAACGTACGTGAAACAGCCGAGGAATATGGCCCTGGAAGTCGGCCTGCTGGTAAACGGGAAAACGTACTTTAGTGGATTTGGGAAGCTATCGAAAGAACAAATGCTCCCCCCTGACGAGCATACCGCTTTTGAACTGGGCGCCTTAAGCGGGGTTTTTACGACCACGCTGCTTGCCATCCTGGAAGGCAGGCAGCAAATCATTCCGGACGCTACAGTGGGGCAACTGCTTCCCAAAGGATTTGAAAGCCCGGTATTTAACTCCGAACGCCTGATCGCTGTTACGCCTCCCTCTGAAGCTGGTGTTCCTCCCGAACGGATTGTTACCTGCGTTCCTGATCCTATTGCCGGGACCAGAGAAATTGCGGTTTGTCAGCTCGCCTATCATGCCTCCGGGCTGACATGTTCCTGCAGCGATCTGTATCGATGGCATCCGCTGGCTCAGGTAAATCTCCAGAAAGACCCTCCCCGGGATGTCGATTCCGCTGAGGCGTTTTTCCGGGAAGCAGCTTTGTTTAAATTCAATCATCCTCCGGGAGAAAAATGGACGTTCTCCAATATTGGGATCGCCTACCTCGGGCATTTACTCAGCGCATCCAGCGGAATACCCTTTGAAGCCCTGCTGGAACGCGAGTTGTTCAGGCCGCTTGGCCTTAAAGATACCCGGATTAAATGGATGCCCAATCGGTCGCATCTTATGGCTCCCGGCCACGATGCCAAAGGCAAGCCCGCCCCCTCCTGGGAACTTGTTGGAATGGCCCCAGCCGCCGGGTTGAAATCCTCTGCCTATGACCTGATGCAACTTATTCAGGCACAGTTGCAACTAATCCCCGGAATAACCCAAGGTGCAGCTCTTCAAGCACAACAAGGAATGATCGAAGCGCGCTTCCCGGGTTGGAAACGCCCCACCCTGGCCGCTTACGGATGGTTGGTTAGTACCGACGAACAAAACCGGGCGATCGCCTGGATGAACGGCGGAACGGGCGGATACCGCGCTTTCGCTGGGTTTGATGCCAACCGGAAAATAGGGGTTGTGCTGTTGTCCAACAGCCAGGGGGATCTGACGGAACTTGGGTTTGCCATCTTCCGGCAGTTGTTGGACCTATAGGGGGAAAAGGCTATCTTTCGGCCTGTTCAGCTATCTGTTTTGCTATATTACCCTAATGTTCACCCTATGTACAAGATCGTTTTTGCCGTTCTTTGTTCGGCCGCAATTGCGGGAAACGCGCAAGATTCCCTTCGGATGGATTTTGAAACGTATGACCCGCCCTCCACGCTGGTCGTCCCCGAGCATCAGCTCACCCGGGCGAGAATCCCGTTCATTGACGTCCATAGTCACCATTGGAATATGGCTAAACAGGATTTGAAAAAACTGATCCAGGAGATGGACGCGCTCCATATGGGCGCCATCATCAACCTGAGCGGCGGGGGCGGAGCCGCCTTGAAAGCGATGCAGGATAATATCAATAGCCAGGGCTATCAAAACCGGATATTCCTGTTTACCAACATCAGTTTTAATGGCATCGACGAACCGGATTGGGCCCAAAATACGGTCAAGCAACTCGAATACGACGTAGCCAACGGCGCCAAAGGGCTGAAGATCTTCAAAAGCCTGGGCTTGTCCGTCAAAGACAAATCCGGAAAGCGAGTACCTATCGACGACCCCCGTATCGACCCTGTTTGGGCCAAATGTGGAGAGCTAGGCATCCCCGTTCTCATCCACGCCGGCGATCCCGAACCCTTCTGGAGCCCGATGGACGCGCAGAACGAGCGTTGGCTTGAGCTGAAAACCCACCCGGGGCGGCGCCGAAGCGATATCAACCCGGCGCCTTGGGCGCAGATTATTCTGGAGCAGCACCGCGTTTTCCGGAAACACCCCAAAACGCGGTTTATCAACGCCCATTTCGGCTGGTTTGCCCATGATCTGGCTAAGCTGGGTCAGCTTTTGGACGAAATGCCCAATATGTATATCGAATTGGGGGCCATTATCGCCGAACTCGGACGGCAGCCCCGGCAAGCAAAAGCATTTTTTGAGAAATACCAGGACCGCATCCTGTTTGGCAAAGACGCCTACAACCCCGAGGAATACCATACCTATTTCCGGGTTTTGGAAACGGCGGACGAATATTTCCCTTACTACAAACGCTACCATGCCTTCTGGCGGATGTACGGACTGGATCTTCCCGACAAGGTTCTGGAGCGGGTATATTACAAAAATGCGTTAAGCCTCATTCCCGGCCTGGACCCTGCGGTGTTCCGATAACTGCCGGATATTCCTGTTTCCCTGCGAATTGGATGCAAACTGTTACCGGAGCAGCTAGTTCCCATCGAAAATCCAGCTCCCCGCCGGCGTTGATCCGGAACGTAGTCAGGTTGCCGGTATGCTGATTAGCCACAAGCGCCCACTCCCCGCCGGGGGCAATCGCAAAATTGCGGGGAAATTTTCCCCGGGTGGGGTAATGACCGATCGGCGTGAGTCTTCCGGATGCCGGGTCAATGGCAAACCCCGCCAGGCTGTCGTGGCCGCGGTTGGAGGCATATAGAAAGCGGCCGTTTGGCGTGCAGTGGATATCTGCGCAATAACTGGTCCCTGAAAATCCAGACGGGAGGGTGGAAACCGGGGACTGTAAAGGGGTTAACGCTCCGCTTGCGCGATCCCACGCAAGAGGAGTTACGGTATTGTTTAGCTCATTGACTACATAAGCTGCCGGCAGCGTGGGGTGGAAACACAAGTGCCTCGGACCCGAAGCTGCGGCCAAAGGGCAAAATGCCGGGCTGGCAGGAACCAACTTTTTCGCCGTCCGGTCTATCCGGAATATCCACACCCGGTCGGCGCCCAAGTCGGGTATGTACAAAAACGATTCATCCGGCGAAAGCACTGCTGCGTGCGGGTGGGACGCCTCCTGCCTGGGATGTGGGCCCGAAACCTGAAAATAATGGGCGTCGGCAGCCGGCTGAAGCCCGCCGTTTTTATCGATCGGAAACATGGCGATGCCCCCCGAGTAATTGGCGATGAACGCCCATTCGTTGGCTTGGCTGACCGTTACATAACAGGGGGCAAATCCCAGGGTAGACTGGCGGTTGATCAGCCGAAGTCCGGTTTTTCCTGTTTCGTAGGCTGCCAGGTGACCGGTGGTATCGGTTCCGGGACCTGTTTCCTCTACGGCATAAAGGTATTTTCCATCGGAACTCAGGGCGAGGAAAGAAGGGTTTCGGATGGCCGTATCCTGTACGGTTTGGGTTTGCACTCCACCCAGCGTGTCCAGCCGGAAATGAACGATCCTCGGCCCTTTTGGCCGGATTGCCCTGGATTAAGGTTGTAGGAACCGGTGTAAAAGTCAAGCGCTGGCGCCGTATCCTTGATCGTTTTTGAGGCCGTGCATCCGGCGAGCGCAACGAAAAGAAATAGAACGATTTGGGATGGATGGAATGTCATATCCTGTTTGTATTGAATAGACTTGTTGCGGCAGGAATCAGCGTGGTGGGAAAAGAGCCCTTTTTAACCCGCGCTAATTCCCACCGCAACAAGTCTAATATAAATCATTAAATTGTAGGCGATAAGGTTGCCTTTGAATCGGAATGAAGGTAAGCTGAAATCTCCATTAACCAACAACAAATTGATATGATCTACGCGTTTATTGCCCTTGTGGTTATTGCCCTTTGGGGCATTATGCTCTTCAACCGGGGCGTCCGGCTCAAGAATCAGGTGGAAGAAGCCTGGAGCGGTATTTCTGTCCAGCTCAAACGCCGCTATGACCTCATTCCCAATTTGGTCAATACCGTGAAAGGCTATGCCTCCCACGAGCAGGATACGCTGGAAAAAGTGATCCAGCTCCGCAACCAGGCACAATCTGCGCCTGCCGGGCAGATCAACGAGCAAGTTCATGCCGAGGCCGCTCTTTCAGCGGGCATTCGCTCCATCTTCGCCCTCGCGGAAAATTATCCAGACCTGAAAGCCAATCAGAATTTTCTCGACCTCCAGCAAACCCTGACCGAGGTGGAAGATCACCTCCAGAACGCCCGCCGGTATTACAATGCAGTGGTCCGGGATAACAACAACTACGTGGATGGATTCCCTTCCATGATCGTTGCGCGCTTGGGCGGATTCAAGGGATTCGACTTCTTTGAAGCGGACGAAAAAGAACGGGGAAACGTCGAAGTGAAATTTTAACGCTTTTTCTTCATAGGGCGCATGCCCGCTTCGATCAACCTATGGCTAGATTCTTTTTCTTGATCGGCTGCCTGTTGGCGCCAGCAGGATGGCTCCATGCGGAGTATTTCACCATCAGGCATTACGCTATTCAAATGGACGTTTCCGCTTCCGGCGTGTTTTCCGTGGAAGAAACCCTGGACGTGGAGTTCAGCCAGGAACGTCATGGTATATACCGGACGATTCCCACCGCCTATCGGGTAGACGGCAAAAAGGTCCGCATCCGGATATCGGACGTGGAAACGCCTCGCTGGCCTATGGAGCGGGAATGGGAATTGGACCGGTTGTTGATCCGGATCGGCGACCCGGATCGGTACGTGAGCGGACGGCAACAGTATGTGATCCGGTACAAGGTGCGCAAAGCCTGGCTTTTCCCAGAGGAGCACACCGAATTTTACTGGAATCTGGTCGGAAATGACTGGGAGGTCCCAATCGACTCCATTTCGTTTACCATCCGTTTTGAAAAAGATCCCGGCTTGCAGGAAGGCGATTTCCGGGTTTTTACAGGCTACCGGGGCGATCAGGGATCGGATGCCACGATTGCCTATACCGGAGAAGGGCAGATTTCCGGCGCCAGTACCCGGCCTTTCTATTCGCAAGAGGGATTGACCGTGGCGGTTCGCCTGCCGGTGGATTATATCCCAAGACCTTCCGAGACCCAGCTCTTTTTAGCGAAATACGGCCTCCTGGCCATACCCGTAGCCCTCCTGGCGTTTATCTTAATTCTCTGGGAACGCATAGGGCGGGACGACCCCACGATCACCATGGCCGAATATTATCCGCCCGAGGGCATCTCGCCTTCAGAAGCAGGCGCTTTCCTGGATGATAAAGTGGACAACCGCGACCTCATCGCCCTGATTCCCTACTGGGCTTCCGAAGGGTTGCTCGAGATCCACGAGGTGAAAGAAAAAGTGCTGTTCGTCTTCTCGGATTCCAGTTTTGAGTTTGTCAAGCTCAAAGGACTGCCGGCGGGAAGGCCTGCGTACGAGGAGATCATTTTTGAAGGCCTCTTCCGGGATGGAGATCGCGTCCGGCTTAGCGATTTAAAGGATAAGTTCTATAATACCATGAACTCGGCCCGAACTAAACTGAGCAAAACCGTCAAGGAAAAAGCCTATTACACGTCGCAGTCGCTTCGGTTTAAGGCCTGGTTTCCGGTGTTCGGAGCATTATCGCTGGCGGCGGGAGTGGGGTGCGTTTTTATTTCCCAGATCTTTGCCGGGATGGGGATGGCCGTTGTTGGGGCGTTGTTTTTCATCATGCAGCGGCCCATGCTGCGCAGGACCAAACTGGGGTCGCAGGTATATCAAAAATTGCGCGGGTTCCGGGAGTTTGTCGACAGAGCGGATCGCCCCCGCCTGGAACGCCTGTTGCAGGAAGACGCGGGGTATTTCGAAAAAACCCTCCCCTACGCCATTGCTTTCGGAATGGCCAAAGCGTGGTCCAAAAAATTTGACGGAATGTTCACCGAGCCTCCCTCCTGGTACTACGGCGCGTCCATGCATGGCGGCGTTTCGGATTTTGGCCATTTTTCCGAGAACTTTAGCTCGGGAATGAAGGAGGTACAAAGCGTGTTTACCAGTTCGCCCAGCAGTTCCGGTAGCGGAGGCGGGGGATCCTCCGGCGGTGGATTTGGCGGTGGAGGGGGGGGGAGTTGGTAGATTTCCGGTTTTTCTTTGGAATTTCCCCTCTTTTATTGATAAAAATCAGGAGAGCGCCCCCTTTTTGTCATGGGTTGAAGGTATCGATTTGTCTATCTTTCTGACAAGAGGAACAACCTCAGCATTGCCTAACCAAACCATAAAGCCATGTTGGAAATCCGAGGCCACGCGAGAGGCGGTCAGGGTATGGTGACTGCTTTTGAGATCATGGCGAAAATCCTCAGCGCATTTGGCGACTTCCGGGTTCAGGCTTTTCCTGCTTTTGGGGTAGAGCGGACCGGAGCCCCTATCCAGGCGTTTTTACGAGCTGGGCGCAAAGAGATTCTCAACCGGAGCAATATTTATCAGCCCAATCTGGTCGTCGTATTTGACGAAGGACTGCTGGGCCAGGTTCAGGTCATGGACGGATTGCAACCTGGGGGCGCAGTCCTGATCAACACCGATCGTTCTCCTGCCGATTTTTCCGAATACGCCTTCCCGGTATACACCATTCCTGCTACCCGGATCTCCCTGCTGCATGGACTAGGGTCGCGATCCCTGCCCATTGTCAACGCAGCAATGATTGGCGCCCTGGCGCGCATCCTGCACCTGGACCCCCAGGCGATGCAGGAGATCATTCGGGAGTATGCCCCCGCGAAGCCCGCAGAGAATGCGGCTTCTGCGTTTCAAGCCTTTGGCATGGCTGCCCGTTCGGAAGGAGGGAAAGAGACCCTCCGGCAGCTTCTTTGGGCTTCGCCTTCTTCGAATGGAACAGAAATACCGGCTTTCGCGGCCTGGGAAGAAAAGGCGCCTCCAGAAGGGGTTCCGGATATCCCTGCCTGGTTTAAACCCCTTTCAGTGAACAAAACAGGTAATTGGAGGGTCATGACGCCGGTTTACGCCGACCGTACCCCTCCGTGTAATGCCCGCTGCCCTGCCGGAACCGACGTACGGGGGTTCGTCAAACTGGCTACCCAGCATAAATTCCAGGAAGCCTACGAAACGATTCTTGCACATAATCCCTTCCCGGGCGTTTGCGGGCGGGTTTGCCCCCATTTTTGCGAACAACATTGCAACCGAAATGCCCTTGACGGCAGCGTGAATATTGGCGCTATTGAACGGTTTCTTGCCGATCAGACCCGGGATAATACCCCCGCGCCGGTTCCTATTGCTTTTGCCCCCCGCATCGCGGTTATCGGCGCTGGCCCTGCCGGGCTCACCGCGGCGCTGCGGCTCCGGCAAAAGGGCTATGCCGTGAAGGTCTTTGAAGCGCTGCCCCAGGCAGGCGGGATGATGCGCACGGGAATCCCCCGGTTTCGGTTGCCGGACGATGTGCTGGACCAGGAAATCCAGCGCATTCTCGACCAGGGGGTAGAATTGGAACTCAACCGGAAAGTGCGTTTAAGCGAGCTCGCTACCTCCTATTCTGCCGTGATCACGGCTATCGGCTCCCATGTAGGAATGGAACTGGGTATTCAAGGCAACGCGGAGGCCGTGAAAGAAGGAATTGGATTTCTTTCCCAATTCAAGCTCAAGGGCCAAACGGCTGGGGTGCGCAAAGGAGATGCGGTGGCTGTCGTCGGAGGCGGAAACACAGCCATCGACGTGTCGAGGACCTTGCTCCGCCTGGGCGCTATCCCAACCATCTACTACCGCCGTACCCTTCAGGAAATGCCCGCCATTGCCCAGGAAGTAGAAGAAGCCCGGACAGAAGGCGTCCACCTCGAGTTATTGACGGCTCCGGTAGGCGTGCGCGAAACCCCTGAAAGGAAAATCGCGCTCACGCTAATCCGCATGGAACTCGGAGAACCCGACGCTTCCGGGCGCCGCAAACCGGCGCCCATTGCCGGATCGGAATACGTTATTGAGGTGGACCACCTGATCACCGCTATCGGGCAGCGCCCGGATGCGTATGCGCTGTCTGGAAGCGAATTTACCATCCGCCAGGGGTTGGTGGGCAAGGACGGGGAGCTGCCGGTTTTTTGCGCTGGTGATATGGCCTGGGGAGGCACCGTGGCCGAAGCCATCGGCAGCGGGAACAAAGCAGCTGAAGAGGTACACGCGTACTTCCAGGAGATGCCTTACTCCCACGAAGAACACCTTCCCAATGTAGTGCTTCCCAAAGACATCAACCTGAACTACTATTTGCCGGTGGCCCGGCATGCCTCCATCGTGCGGCACCCCAAGGAGTTGTATGGCGATTTTACGGAAGTGAATCAGGGACTTAAAAGCGGGGCTATTCTTTCGGAAACCGCCCGTTGCCTTCATTGCGGGGACTGCTTTAGCTGCGGTAATTGCTTCAATTACTGCCCTGACGCGGCTATACATGTAGACGAAGAAGGCCGCCTACGGATCGACTATGACTACTGCAAAGGCTGTGGGATTTGCGTAAACGAATGCCCCTGCTCGGCCATACAAGTGGACATAGCCGAATTGGTCCGGTAAATCTTTTAAGGAAAAACACTGCGTTCATGAATAAGGTAAGCATCGCTACGGAAGCGCCTCCTAAAGCCAAAACCAGTTTGTTTCCCCGGCATCGGGAACTCATCCTGAAAGGGAACTACGCTGCTGCGGAAGCAGCCAAGTTGTGCAGGGTGGGGTTTGTTCCGGCTTATCCCATCACCCCCCAAACGAGCATTGTGGAGCGGATTGCGGAAATGACGGCCAAAGGGGAAATGGGCGCTACGTACATCAACATGGACAGCGAACATTCGGTGTTTGCCGCCGCCATGGGCGCCGCGATCGCCGGAGAGCGGGTATTTACCGCTACTGCGGGGCAGGGCTTGTTTTATGCCCACGAGGTATTGCACGCGATCGCGCATTTCCGCCTGCCCGTGGTTATGTGCAACGTCGGCCGGCCCTCTATCCCCTGGAATATCTGGTCGGATCAAAGCGACTCCTTGTCCCAGCGGGATACGGGATGGATACAGCTCTATGGCGAAAGCTCTCAGGAGGTGCTCGATAGCCTGATTCAGGCATATATGCTGGCGGAGCGGGTTCATATTCCGGTCATGGTGGTCCTGGACGCCTTTTACCAAAGCCATACCAGCGAAAATACCTGGGTGCCCGATCAGGACCTGGTGGATGAATTTTTACCTCCCCCCGCTTTTCAAACCGGGGAGGCTACTGCGGCGAATCAGCACCTTGCCTTTGGCGGGCTTATCCCGCCGGAGCATTACTTTAAATTCAATTATTCGTTCTGGAAAGCTATTCAGGAAGTAGAGGAGGAAGCAGAGACCGTCGCCGAAGCGTTTGGGAAGCAGTTCGGGCGCACGTACCATAATGTAGAAGCGATTAATATCGGCCCCCAAACCAAAGTGGTGCTCGTAACGATGTCGAGCATCGCTACTACCGCCCGGGGCGTGGTCCAGCATCATCCGGAGGTGGGACTGCTCAAGCTCCGCTTGTTCCGGCCATTTCCTTCCAGGGCTATTTTAGACGCCTTTGCCCAGCTGTCGCCGGATACCCGGATCGCGTGCATCGAACGCAATTTCCTGGGCGATCGGGAAGGCGGGGTTATGCAGGAAATGCGGCGTGCTTTGTACGGAAATCCTTTCCCGATGCGCGATTTCTACGCGGGGCTCGGGGGAAAAGACGTTCCTCCCTCAACCATAGAGAAAATCATCCACCTGGCAAAAGAAGGCAAAGAGGACGTGTATTGGGTAGATTTTGAGTGAGTGGTTGAGGCAGAGCCTCAAAGGAGATACGGAGCACAAGGCGGAGCCTCGCGCCAGTTTGATGTAGCCGGTCAGGGGACCGGCGCCGGGGAGGGGGGGGGGGGGGGGGGGGGGCCGGGGGGGGGGGGGGGGGGCCAGTTGATGTCGGTCAGGACCGGCGAATAGTTCCGCACGAAATCTGGGGATTTCGGCGAACAGAGGAGACAGCCTCAAAGTAGATACGGAGCGCGAGGCGGAGCCTCGCGCCAGTTTGATGTACGAGGTACGAAGGAGGAGGGTTGAGCGAACAACCAAATAAATTTCACAGGAGGCGGAGAAAAACGCCTTCTCAAACCGAAGCGTATGCAACCGGCAATGGATTTTCTGATCAAGGAGGAGCAGCTTTATTCGGGGGCCCTGAGTTGCAGGGGGTGCGGATGGGCGTTGTTGGCGCGGCATCTGACCAGCATATTGGGGCCGGATGCGGTATATGTGGCGCCGGCGTCCTGTTTTTCCATTATTTCGGGTCCTTACCCATTAAACGAGCTGAAATCGACGGTTGTGCATACGGTGTTTGCTGCGGCGCCGGCTACGGCTACGGGTGTTCGGGCCGCGATGGACCGGCAGGGGAAAAAGGACGTTCCGGTGGTAATCCTCGCCGGGGATGGAGGAACCTTCGATATCGGGTTTCAGGCGCTCTCCGGCGCTGCATCCAGGGGGGAAAATATCCTTTACATTGTGAACAACAACGGGGCTTATATGAACACCGGGGTGCAAACCAGTTCGGCAACCCCCTATGGCGCTATAACAACCACGAACCCGGATGGGAGCTTCAAAAAAACCTGGCCCAAAGACCTGATGGGTATTATTGCCGCCCACAACCTGCCTTATGCGGCCACCTGTTCTCTGGCCTTTCTGGAAGATTTCAGGGAAAAAGTAGAAAAAGCAAAACGTATGGAAGGCTTCCGGCTGTTGATGATCGACGGCCCCTGCCCGCCAGGACATAAAACCGATCCGGGCCAATCCATTCAAATCGCGCGCCTGGCGGTGGAAGCGCGGCTTTTCCCCCTTTTTGAGGTAGAGCGCCAGCAGTACCGCATCAATTACCGGTCTGCTTCGCCCATTCCTACCGCCGAATGCCTCAAACTCCAGGGCCGGTTCAAGCACCTTTTTCAACCTGAGAACAAGCAGATGCTTCAGGACATCCAGGAACACACCGATGAATATTGGGACCGCTTGCTCAAACTCGAGGAGATTAGCCGGAACCATAATGTCTCTACCGTTCGAACCGTACAGGCAGGATAAAGCCGCGATCTCATGGATGCGCTGCAACCCACACTTCCCCATCCGTGAAGACTTCTTTTTTCCAGATAGGGACGGTTTCTTTGAGCGTATCGATACAAAACTGGCAGGCTTCGAAAGCAGCTTGGCGATGCGGGGTTGAAACGGCGATGACCACCGGAAGTTCTCCGATGTCCAGGACCCCGACTCGGTGGTGAATGACGACGCCAAGGGCATTCCACCTGTGTTGGGCGGTTTCCGCGATTTTTCGCATTTCCTTGATCGCCATGGGCGCATAGGCTTCGAATTCAAGGCGGATCACAGGTTTACCCTTTGTCGCGTTGCGGACGGCGCCAACAAATACCACGATGCCTCC
Organism: Haliscomenobacter sp.; assembly: GCA_016707205.1. Taxonomy (GTDB): domain Bacteria; phylum Bacteroidota; class Bacteroidia; order Chitinophagales; family Saprospiraceae; genus JADJPL01. Next base: position 103,768 of record JADJHZ010000007.1, read on the forward strand.
TGCGCCAGGATGGCTTACCAAGGCGGCGCAAGCCCCGGGTTGAAGGGGGGTGTCCAGAAGTTGAATATCCAGCATAGGGCCCAACGGCTTCGGTTATTTGGTTCGAAGGCAAAATACGCCGAATCAGGTCTTGACAAAAGGAATCTGTTACATCTTTATTTCTTCGTCGGAAGCCAGGACTCCCAGGTACAGGATGCGCCCACCGGTCTGGTTGATGGGGTCGGAGCTTTTTCCGATCAGGAGTCCGTCTTCTGGCGCATAGTATTCCTTGATCAGATCGCCGAAAATATTGCGGAGTGTAGCGATAGGCTGACCCTGCCGGACGGTATCCCCCAAATTGGGTTGAACAGACAAAATTCCTCCGGTGTCGGAGAATACCCAATACGCATTGCGGCAAATAGTGGGCCGGGAAACCGGGATTTCAATTTCTCCCTCTTCCATGCCAAGATCGTGAAGGAGGTTATGGATGCCGGTCAGACCGGTCCGGATGATTCCGCGCTGGAACGATTGAGGGTTTCCAACCTCCAGCGCAATGGAGTGAATACCCAGAGAGTCTGCAACCCCACGCAGGGAACCATCGCTGGGAGGGCTGTGCACGATGATAGGGGCGTTTTGCAGCAGAGCCATCCGGCGAGTGACGGGGTCTTCCAGATCGGCCTTCACATGGTAGGAGTTCTCCCTCCCAAACCCTGCCGTATGGAGATCGATAAGGTAATCGACATGCCGTATCAGCCGGTCGACAATACGGTAAGCATACACCTGGGCGGCGTTGCCGTCTTCCCGGCCAGGCATGATGGCATTCAGGTCCGACTCTTCAAAAAAACGCCGTTGCCGCTGCAGTACCGCCGGCACGTTCATCACCGGAACCCCTACCAGCGTGCCGTGGAGGCGGGTTGGATCAATCTCCCGGAAAAGCCGCTGGATCACTGGAATCCCATTGATCTCGTTGCCATGAACTGCGGCGGTGAGCCCTAACACGGGACCTTTTTCCGGGCCTTTCGCCACGAATACGGGAACACTGACCGGGGTTCCCATCCCATCAGTAATAAGCTGAAGCCAGAAACGGTGGATCTTTCCGGCCTGGATTTTGTTCAGTTCCAGCTGGGAAACAATAGGTACGTTTCCGGAAGTAAAAAAAGGACCGGCAGGCATAAGCGGAATACAACTTTTGGTACAATGCCCTAAAGTAGTTAATCAGCTGGAAAAAGAGGCATCATCTGGCTCCTTACTGAAGAATTTCGTTCAACAGGGCTGGATCGTCGTTCAGCGATTTAAACAGCCGCATCCGGAACCGGCCCTGTTTATTGAGGAGGGTGTCGGCCATTTTATCGATAGCCACCGTAGAGAGGACGGTCTGGATATAAGCTTCGATCAAATCGTCCACTCCAATCCCGAGTTTGTTAAAATCCCTCCGGTCCATGAGGACAAGGCGGTTGGTGTCGCTATCCCAGGTGCCATCCGGGTTTTTGATCGACAGGTTGGTGCCCAGCATATCCCAGGAATCGCTGCCGGTATCAATCTCGTCTTCCAGGGGTTTTCTGGCCCGGCGGGCGTATACGCATAGCGGCAGCAACCCGTTCTCGGTGGAACTGATCATCATTCGCACATCGGCAACAAACGTCTTCCCTTTGGAACTGGGGATAGTCCCTACGTGGTATAGCTTCCCGGAGGAGGTGGTAGAACTCCACTGGTAGTTTCCGATCAGGCTCTGCACGATAAATCGGCTGTAGGGGAAATCCTGTTTCATAAATGCTTCCAGTTCCGTTTCGGAGACAATGGTGAAAACCCCTTGGCCGGCATTGCTGTAGGGGATTTTGACCACGGCCTGTCCGCCCAAGGTTTTAACCCAAAGCGGGATCTCTTCTTTGCTGACATCCCAAATCGTATGCGGCGTGTTGATTTTTAGACCCATTTCTTCCAGTTCGGCATTGAAAAAATCATAGGCTTTGGCAGCCACCATCTTGTTGCGTCCGCCGGCCAGGCAAGCAAGGGTGGGATTAAGGATGCGGGTTTTGGTATGCAGAGGAATCCGGTTCCAGGGGCGTTGGGTCACATAGCGGAAAGCTGCACGGATAGGAATCCAGGTGTCTTCAGCATCCCGGACTTCCAGAATACCGTCCACGAAACGAATGGGTAGGTTGGGATCGTCCTCAAAACAGGGCACAAAATAAACCGGCTCCTGAAACACATCGGCGATGACCGCCGCATAGCCGGAAACCTCCATAAAGTTTTTGTCGTACAGCACCGCCAACCCGCCTTGTACCGGCAGGCGTTTGCGTTGGAGCAAAGGCGCAAAGGTGCGTTCGACCAGCCGCCGGTAACTTCCCTGCTCCTGGTGATCCTCCAGAAGGGGCATCGATTTCTGACCGGAAGGGCAGGAGTTGTTCTCAATGATCACCATCTGCCGTTTCCCTCCGGCAGAAGTCACGTTGAGCAGATCCGCTCCCGCCCAAAGAAAGTGGCGGCAGTTGTAGGATAGCAAGATCCAGCAAGTACTGGCGCTTCACCTTTGGATGCAGGTGACAGTACCGGTTGACGATGCGTTCCCGGTCGAGATTGAAGAAAAAAGCTACCGACGTGTGGATCGTTGCGTGAAGCGCTTTGGGGTACCAATGCTTGTGCGCTTCGAACTCTCCCGGCCGGACGAGCACGGTCAATCGGGCAGACGTGAATTCAGCAGTTGCCATCCAGGTAAGAATTAATGGAAAAGGATGTAAAATCAGTTGCGCCAATACGCCGCAAAGTAACAGCGAATTCCCCACTAAATGAACTGGATGGCGTTAAATTTAGAGCCTGAGCGCCATTAAGTCAGCTCATCTTCGTTTTGTAAAAGCCAATGTTTCGGGTTGTTGTACTTGGGTTTCTCCCGAACCAGCTTTTTGCGTTTCAGCTTTGATTCTGTTTGCTGGTCATTTGCTGTTGGTTGCTGGTCCTTCCGTTTGGGATCTTTTTTCTTTTTCAGCATGATACCACTTTTTCGCCCAAAAATGCAAAGCATTTTTGAATTGCGCGAAATTTTTTTTCATGCTTTTTGTTCCTCCTGTTGAACTAATAACCAATTTATCCACCGTGAAATAGAAAAATTCATTGTTTTGTAAAACAACAGGCAGGTTACTCCTCCCGATCAAAGGCTATAATCCGGTCACCCCTATGGGGTTGATCGTTGCACACTACTGGACATTTTGGAAACTAGACCTTCCAGGTTTCGCAAACCTGGAAGGTCAGGGCGCCAGGAAAATGAAAATGTCAAGTAGTGTGTGATCGTTGTTCCGTCTCCCGTCCACCGTCACTCCGTGCGGATAAACGCGGCCCTTCTGGGGGCAGGCATAGCGGATTGTTCCCCCCGAACGGCCTTCCAGATGATCTCATTAAACAGCAAGTCGGGCGCCTGGTCCTCCTTGTCGAGATTCAGGGCGAAAGATTGATCCGAAAGCCGGGTATGGTAGGCATTCCGGGCGTCGAGATCAATCCGGGCAGGCACGTGGGTGAACGGCGTCAGGTTGGGCGTTTTGGAGAAGCAGGCATACATGGGGCGGGCGGCCGCATCGAACTGGGTCATCGGAGGAAGCCCGAAGATCAGCTCTATGGTGCGGAGCATGGAAGCCGTGGAGTACATGCTGTGTTCTACGTGTTTGCGTTTGGTATAGGGGCTGATTACCAAAGCCGGCGACCGGTGGGCGTCTATGTGATCGGGCCCGTTCTGCGCGTCGTCTTCCAGGATAAAAATGGCCGCCTCTTTCCAGATCGGGCTTTTGGAAATATACTCTACAAACAGGCCGACCGCCAGATCGTTATCCGCCACCATCGCAGCCGGAGTTGGCGAACCCCCGCGGGCGCCTGCCGTATGGTCGTTGCCAAACCGGACGATATTGAGCTGTGTGAGGGCATTGGTATAGAGCAATGAATCGAAGTCGGCCTTCCATCGCTCAAACCGGAAAATATCCTGAATGCTCAGGTTGTATCCCGGAAAAGTAGGGCTGGCGTGGCCTTTCAACGACTCCAGGTAGGTTTGGTCGAGGTTGGCAAATTCGCCATAGGTGCGGTAGCTCACCCCTTTTCGTTTGGCATTGTCCCAAAGGAAGCCCGTTTTGGGATACGCTATGGGACGGCTGCCTTCGTAGTCGTAGGTGCCGCCTCGTCCACCGTAGCTGGTAGGCCAGGTTTTTTCGACATAGTCGTTCGCATAGGCGCCCGTGGACCAGTTGTGACCATCGGCGCTTACTTCGGCGTCGACGTAAAAGTTGTCCAGCAGCGCAAATTCCCTTGCCAGGGCGTGCTGGTTGGGGGTTACCGAATCCGGAAACAGGCACAGCGACGGATCTCCATTCCCTTCCGGCATATCTCCAAAGACCTGATCGTAGGTGCGGTTCTCCTTGATCACGTAGAAAACGTATTTGATCGGAGAAGGCTTACCCACTTCCATGGGGATGGGGTTGCCGAATTCGCCCTCCGCGTGCAGTTCTTTTTCCTTGGAATAGGGCGTATTTTCGTACACCCAACGGGTATAATTGACGATATCGATCGCATCCGGCTGCGGGACTATAGATAGCGATCCCTTGAAAAGTCCGCCAATATACTGGGTTTCGGGAGTTCGGCGGGTAACCGGGTCGGGACCTTTAGGGTTGGCCATGGAGCCGGTATTGCCTTTGCCGTTGGCAACGTACACCTTCTCATTTGCCACGCGCACCGACGTAGGATACCACCCGGTAGGGATAAAGCCTTCGGACCTGGATTTGCCCTTTGCAGACACATCGAATACCGCCAGGCAGTTGTTATCGGCGTTGGCTACGTACAGGGTTTTCCCATCCGGCGTAAGGGCAAGGGAATTGGCGGTGCTTCCGGTCGGCGCATTCGGATATAGCGAGGTCGTGATCAGCTCCGACATTTTTCCCTGTTTCAGGTCTACCACGGCTACGGCATTATCGTCGGCGCAGGCGACGTACAGCAAAGAGCCATCCGGATTCAGAACCATCTCATTGGGATGAAGGGCAACGGGAATGGTGGACGCGATCTTTTGCGTCTTGATGTCGTACACGGCAATAGCCGCGCCTCCCCAGAGGGAAATGTACAATTGGGTTTGGTCTTTTGAAAGCAGGCAGGCATAGGCTTCTGCTGCAAGGTCTATCCGGTTCGCCAGTTTCCTGGAGGCAATGTCGGCAATGAATAAGCCGGAGCGTCCGTCCTTGCTCACCGTATATAAGGTTTTCCCGTCGGCGTCTACGGCAATCCCTGCAGGGGAGATATTGTCGTTGGGCCAAGGCCTGGCCAGGGCGATGGAATCCCGGTACGTCAGGCGGCTGCCGTCAAAATCGTACATCCGGATGCAGTTGTCGTAGCCCCCGGAGGCGTACAAGGTTTTTTCTCCCGGATGCCAGGCCAGTCCATACCAGGCTTTGGGAATAGAGAGCTCCTGAAGTACTTTTTTCGACTCCAGGTCGACCACCGTGAGGCTGTGGGCGCTTTGCCCGTTGTTGGTGGCGATGGCCCGTTTGCCATTGGCTGTCAGGAGGATCTGAAGCGGCAGGTCGCCCAGTGGGAGGTGTTCGCCCACCGGCGTCAGAGACCACCCGTTGGGCAGGCCGATGCGTTTGGGGGGCGTCATTTGTTTAGTGGCAATTTTGGTTGCCTGTTGATCGCAAGCGGAAAAAAAAACGGCAAAGAACAACAACGAGAAAAATAGGTTCTGGCGCATGGAAAAGCTTTTTTGTGAAGTTAGGGTTTATTGAACCCCCATCGGGAATGTTTCAGGTAAAATATTTGTGAACTTTAGTCGGGAAGTCCCGGAATGTGCCAGACGGCTCGGATATTCCTTTTACTTTTACCCGGTTCATTAGAAAAAAGCAGCATGAAAATCAATGGCGTTTCCTACCGGACCATTTGGACGGAAGGCGATCTTCCCGAAGAGGTCTTTACCTTTGATCAGCGCTTGTTCCCGTTTGAGCTAAAAAAAGCAGTTTTGCGGACGTCCGAAGACGCTGCGCTCGCCATCGAGCAGATGCTGGTCCGGGGGGCGCCTCTGATCGGGGCTACCGCCGCCTTCGGTTTCTATCTCGCCGCCCGGGAAGCCCCGGAAGGAGAAGGCGGGTGGGTTTACCTTCAGGAACGCGCGGCCCGGTTGCGCCAAACCCGGCCTACCGCCGTGGATCTGTTCCATGCCATTGATCTTTCGGTGCAGGCAACGGCGCCGGCTCGTACCCAAGCGGATCGTATCCGGCGGGCTTTGCAGGCAGCGCTTGATTTTGCCAATCAAAGCGCGGAACAATGCTGGCTCATCGGTCAGCATGGGTTGGGTCTAATCCGCGAGATCAGTGAACGGAAGCCAGGGCAGGCGGTCAACATCCTCACCCATTGCAATGCTGGATGGCTGGCCTGTATCGATTACGGCACGGCCACTGCGCCCATATACGCCGCCCATGACCTGGGAATCCCCGTCCACGTCTGGGTGGATGAAACCCGGCCTCGGAACCAGGGCAGTAAGATCACCGCTTTCGAACTGGGACAGCACGGCGTCCCGCATACCGTTATCCCTGACAATACCGGAGGACACCTCATGCAGCATGGAATGGTTGATCTCGTCCTGGTGGGCACCGACCGCACCACCCGGGAGGGAGATGTGGCCAACAAAATTGGCACTTACCTCAAGGCGCTCGCTGCCAAAGACAATGGCGTGCCTTTCTACGTCGGGCTGCCGTCCAGTTCGCTCGACTTTTCCCTCGGCAATGGCCTGGTGGAAATCCCCATAGAGGAGCGCAGCGAAGCGGAAGTCAAATACTTTTGGGGCATGGAAAACGGGCAAATCCGCCAGGTGCTGACCATGCCTGAGGAAAGCAAGGCGGCTAATTATGGGTTCGATGTCACCCCTGCCCGCCTGGTCACCGGGTTGATCACCGAACGCGGTATTTGTCCGGCCAGCGAAGGAGGGATCTTATCGTTGTTCCCGGAAAGAAGCCTTAAGAAAACGCCATAACGGATGCAGACCGACGAAGGGTATATCAAATTTCAGGCGCACTGGACGCAGACACCGCCGTTCCCTGACGGGGAGATAGAAGAACTCGCCTATTGGAGGCAACGCTGTTTTGAGGAAGGATGGATAGGGGCATATCCCGACGGGATCGGATTTGGCAACATCAGTTGCCGGAGCGGCGATACGGGTCGGTTTTTCATCACCGGCTCGGCTACCGGCAATTTTTCGGTGTTAAGCGCTGCGCATTTTGCCATGGTGAGTAAAGCGAACTATCAGGGAAACGAACTTTGGTGCTCCGGACCTGCGATTGCCTCCTCCGAGTCGATGAGCCATGCCGCCGTATATGAAGCCTGCCCGGAGGTAAACGGCGTCATCCACATTCACAACCTGGTCATGTGGGACCACCTCATGGAGGCCGGATGGGCTACCGATCCGGGGGCTACCTACGGCTCTCCGGAAATGGCTTACTCTATCCTCCGGCTGCTCCGGGAAACCGAACTCCGCAGCCAAAAAATCTTTGCGATGCAAGACCACTACGAAGGGGTTTTTGCCTTTGGAGCTACGTTGGAGGAGGCGTTTGAACGGCTGATGACGTTTAGGCGTTGGGACGTTTAGGCGTTTAGGCGTTAGGGCGTTAGGGACTGTTTATAGCCAGACTTAATTTTGAGCTGAAAATCATTTTTTCGATAAAAAACCTGCCCTCTGAATAACTCCCTAACCCCTAAACACCCTAACGCCTAAACGATTTTTATCCTTTCTTCCCCGAGCCCAGCACCAGAGCGACGACGGCGCCGGCAATAGCACCCATCACGGCGTAAACCACGATATCGACCAGTATGCCGGTCAGGGTCATCATGTTGGTCGTTCCATAAAGAAGAAAGTCATAGCTCATCGCCATCAAGCCTGCGATGACTGCGCCTGCCATGGCGCCGGTCTGCCAGGTAGAAATATTGGCCCAACGGCCGAAAATCACTGCCAGCAGCATACCGCCGGCGATATTGCCGACGATCATAGCCCAGAAAATCATCCCTTCGTCCGGGCGCATAACGGCCATCCCTTCAGGGGTGGATTGCCCATCCATAAAAGAAGCCAGCACCATGCCGTAAATAAGCCATCCAAGGAGGAAGTAAACGACGCCGCCAGCCAGGCCTGCCAGCAAAATTTTGTTGGTACGCATTGTGTATTGATTTTAGGTGAAAAAAGCAGGTAGTTGTCGCAACAATAAAAGATCATAAAAATTTTCAAATAATATTTTATTTCAGACTTTTATGTTAATTTTTATTTCAAATGTAATATTTAAATTTGATTGTTTGCGTATTTTAAAAAATATTATCAACCTGAAAAGCCCGCTCAAATGAACAAATTCAGGGGTGTTTCCTGTTGCCGGAGGCATTCCCAGGAAGGAAAATAGCGAGCGCCCCGTTTACTTTTTCCTTAAAATGGGGTACCTTAAACTTGTTTTGGACACCCTTAGGCATGGCAAGCTGGAAGTTCGCCGGTTGCTTTGCCAGGAAATCCCCAAAATTTCACCCTATGGCTGCATACCCGCTGGAGATCATCCTGAGCAGGCAGTTGGCAGAGAACCTGGCTATTCCGGCGTTTATTACAGATCCGGCAGGGAATTTGCTTTACTACAACGAGCAGGCTGAGGTTTTGCTTGGAAAGCGTTTTGAATTCACCGGGCCTATGTCGGTAGAGGAATGGTCGGTTATTTTCAAACCCAAAACCAAAGAAGGAAAAGACCTTCCGCCTTCCGATCTTCCTTTGGTCCAGACGCTGCATACCCGCCGCCCTTCGCACCACACGTTCTGGATAGAAAGCCTTGGAGGTCAGCGCCATCTGATCAGCGTGACCAGCCTTCCGCTTTTGGGGCCGGAAGGGACGTTTTATGGCGCCATGGCCATGTTCTGGAACAATGAACCTGCTTTATGAACGTGACGTTCTGGGGAACGAGAGGTTCGCTGCCTTGTTCGGGGCCGGATACCCAGATCTACGGTGGTAATACGCCGTGCGTCAGCGTTTCGGTTGGAGAGGAATTACTCATCCTCGACGCAGGCTCGGGAATCCGAAGGCTGGGTATCAACCTCAAGGGGGCGTATTCCACGTTCCATTTGCTTTTGTCGCACCTTCATATGGATCACATCCAGGGAATGGGGTTTTTCCTGCCACTGTACGACCCCAAGGCGGAAGTTCATATCTATGGCCCTGCCGGACACAGCGCGCCCCTGATCGACCGCCTGAGCAGATATCTTTCTCCTCCGCTGTTTCCGATCCGAATACGGGAACTTCCCTGCAGGCTCTTTGTGCACGAGGTGCCCCCACGGCCCTTCAATATTGGAAGCTTTAGGATCGTCGCCCAACGGGTCATCCACCCGGGAGTCACGATAGGGTACCGGATTCAGCACGGGCAATCTATTCTGGCCTATCTTCCAGACCACGAACCCATGCTCGGGGCAAACGGCCGGATGAAAGATCTGCGTTGGCTTTCCGGACATGATTTAGCGCACCAGGCGGGATTGCTCATTCACGACGCCCAGTTTACCGATGAAGAGTATCCCCGGTTTGTCGGATGGGGCCATAGCAGCCTGAGCCAAACGCTGGAATTTGCCCGTCTGACGGAGGTCCGGCAACTTGCCCTGTTTCACCACGATCCAGGAAGAGATGATTTGCAAATGGAGGTCTTATTCCAGCAGACTCTGGCGCAACAAGTTTTACCTTTCGACGCCCGTATTCCGAAGGAAGGAGAAATCCTTGTAATTTAGCGCCAAAGTTCCCCATTTAAACCAGGTCGTTTACATGAGTCGTCTGCTTTTTTACCTGATTGTCAAGCCGTTGTCGTTTCTTTCGCTCCCTGTCCTTTACGCTGTTTCCGATTTCGTTTCTTTTACAATCTATTTCCTGATTGGTTTTCGGAAAAAAGTCGTCCTGACGAATATGCGAAACGCCTTTCCGGAAAAATCCGAGCAGGAGATCAAGCGGCTGGCCCGAAAATTTTACCGGCATTTCACGGACGTCATCGTCGAAACGATCCGGTTGTTCTCTATGTCAAAAGAAGAACTGCTTCGCCGGATGCGGGTAGTAAACCCGGAAGTATTGGATCCGTTTTTTGAACAGGGGAGAAGCGTCTTCCTGGCTGCAGGCCACTACAACAACTGGGAATTGGCGGCAATTGCGCTCACTGCTCAAGTCCGGCACCGGGCTGCCGCGATTTATGCGCCTTTGACTAACCCCTTCTTCGACCGGAAAATGAAAGAATCGCGCGGACGTTTCGGACTGGTCCTTATTCCCAAAAAGGAAGCTTCCGCTTTTTTTGCCCGCCCCTCGGAGCCGCCGTTTATTATGGTCATGGGCACCGATCAATCTCCTACGTTTAACCGGAACGTGCATTGGACGACCTTCCTAAATCAGGATACCGCCGTTATGCTGGGCACCGAAAAATATAGCCAGCGCCTGAATGCCCCCGTCGTGTTCGGATTTATCCGCAAACCCGCCCGGGGAATGTATGAATTGACCTTTCACCTGGTCGAAGATCATCCGGCACAAACACCGCACGGGGAGATCACCGAAAAACATACCCGCCTGCTCGAAGAGGAAATCCTCGAAGCCCCTGAATACTGGCTTTGGACGCATAAACGGTGGAAGAGGAAAAGGTAGCGAGGTTGCGAGGTTACGAAGTTACGAGGTCTTTGTTCGCAACTTCGCAACCTCGCAACTTCGTAACATAAAACCTCATCAAGGCCTCACACCCGGCACTATTCCCCACCAGGTATTTCATCCAGAACTGTTCGGAAAGCTGAACGGAGTGGTTGCGTTTCAGCCCCCCGATGCCATGGCGGTTGCCGGGATAGACCATCATCTCGAAAGATTTGCCCAGATCCTGGAGTTTGCTGACCAGTTGCATGGTGTTCTGCATGTGGACGTTGTCGTCGATCTCGCCGTGGATGAGCAGCAGTTTGCCCTTGAATTTATCCGCATAAGTCATTACGGAGCCCGCTTTGTACCCTTCGGGATTGTCTTGCGGGGTATCCATATACCGCTCGGTATAGATGTTGTCGTAAAGCCGCCAATCGGTGACCGGCGCGCTGGAAACGCCGTGGGTGAAATAATCCGCTCCGTAGGTCAGGGCCATGGCGGTCATGTATCCGCCGTAGCTCCCTCCGCGGATGCCTACGCGGGTGGAATCGATAAACGGTTTGGAGCGGAGCCATTTCACGGTTTCGATGTAGTCGTGCATTTCCCATTTGCCCAGGCTGCGGTGCATGTAGTCCAGGCCTTTTTTGCCGAATTTGCCGGAAGCGCGGTGGTCAACGGCAAACAGGATAACGCCGGCGTTGACCAGCTTGTCGGTGGCATAGCTGCGGTAGCTATTGAAGATGCGTCCGGCATCCGGCCCTCCGTAGATGTCAAAGAGGATAGGATAGGACTTGGAGGGGTCAAAGCCAGGAGGAAGCACCCAATAAGCGGGTAGGTTGAAGCCATCGGTGGACGGGACGGAGAAGAATTCGACCTTGATGCCTTTCTCGGCGTTGGCGTCTTTCTTCATTTCGCCCAGCAAAAGCACCTGCTTGCCGGTATGGTCGTAGATCGCCAGCTTGCCGGGATGGGTAAAGCTGGAGAATTGGTCGGCGAAATAGTTGCCTCCTGGCGCCAGGGTACAGGAGTGGGTTCCCGCGCCCTGAGTCAATTGCTTGAATCCGGAGCCGTCGAGGTTTACGCTGAAGAGGTGGCGCTCGGTACCGGTTCCTTCCGGCCCGGTTCCGGTGAAAAAGAGTTTTTTGCCCGTTTCATCCACCTGGACCACGCCGGTTACCCTCCAGGGTACATTGGTCAGTTGGGCCACTTGTTTGCCTGCATAGTTGTAATGGTACAGATTCTCCCAATCGCTGCGGTAGGAGCGGAGGATAAAGCCTTTATCTCCCTGCAGGAATTCGATATCGGTGTAAAAGTCTACCCAGGTGGGACGGGACTCCTCATACACTTTGGAGGTTTTTCCCGTTGCCGGATCGCCCAGATATAAGTGCAGCAGGTTTTGATCCCGGTTCATTTGGTGAAAAAGGAGTTTGTTCCCGGGCGTCCAGTACACCCAGGCGGTATAGTCGAGCAGGGGATCTTCGGCTATCTGCGTCAACGCTCCGGTTTGCACATCGGCCACGGCGAGGGCCACATCGGGCAGCGGATCGCCGGCTTTGGGGTAGCGTTCTTCTTCCAGGTAGCCGTGGGTCATATCTTCCGATTCGGCGTGGTAGATAGGGAACAGGGGAACGGGGTGGTCATCGAACCGAAGGAATGCGATGTGCTTGCTGTCGGGCGACCAGTAGAAGGCGCGGTAATTGCTGCCGCGGCCCAGGATCTCCTCGAAATACACCCAGGAAGCGTACCCGTTGTAGATCAGGCCGCCACCGTCGGGAGTTAGCTGGCGCTCAAGCCCCGTGGCAAGATCCAGGACGAACAGGTTTCCGGAACGGGTATAGGCCAGTTTCTTTCCATCCGGAGCAAATACCGGGTTTTGTTCGGCGCCCGGGGTGGCGGTGAGCTGCCGGTAGTTCTTATCGGCTGCGGTGAACAGGAACAAATCCCCTTTGTTGAGCACGACCAGACGCCCGCGGTCGGGAGTGGCGGTCGAGTTAAAGGGGGTCGCGCGCACCCCTTCGGGAAGCATGGATTCGATCGTTGGGGGTTCTTGGTATGGGGTTTCTTTGCCCGTCCGGGCATTGACCTGAACCTTGACCTTGCCGCCGTCTTTGTACAGCGCAAAGTGTTCTCCATCGAGCCATTTGACAAACCTGGGCATGTCTTGCGCCCCCAGGCCGAAGGCCAGGAATAGCCCTAAAACAACCATCCATTTTTTCATCTTTCCTTCTTTTTAAGGTTTATGTAACTATTTACCACTCCGGTCGAAAATGCCTGGATTAACCCCTTACCCTAAAGGGAGTCCGTCATTTTCTCCCTTCGCTCCCTTTAGGGACGGGGAAAACAAAGGGAGAAAATGCCCGCCCACCGACTCTGGCTAAACAGTTACAAGTTTATTTATAATGATATACCCCTCAACGGCCGTCCGTAAAGTGTTTTCGCTGTTTGTCCCGGGCAAACTTATCCGCGTTGAATGAAGCGGATTGGTTTCTGGGGATAGACAAGCTATCCCAGGCGCCGGTTTTAGCCGTTTTGGCGGCGAAGATCATTTGTCCCACATGGTAGGGGTAATGCGCCAACTGCCGGTTGATGGCCTCAAGAACGGTATGCCCTTCGTTGCGGATGTAAACGATCCGCTCCAGATCGCTCTCCTGGATTCGGTCCAGAGTGTCCAGGAAACAGGCCCATCCTTCTTCCCATTTTTCCATCACCTCTTCCCGGGTAGTCCAATCGTTCTCGAATTCCTCGTCGCGCTGACGCCAGGGCTTTTCCCCGTCGGAGGTGAAAAAATCGGTCCAGCGGGAACGCATATTTCCCCAAAGGTGCTTGGCGATTGTAGCAATGGAATTACTTTCCGGATTTGGGCACAGAAAAAGTTGTTCGGGGTGGAGTTGTTCCATGGCCTGCTCTCCGAGCTTTTTATAGTAGCGAAACAGCTTCCGGACGCTTTCCAGGTAATCGGCAGACGTGGACATAGGCGTTTGTTATTGTTTTTTGAACCAAAGATTACGCACCCGGCCGTTCGATACGCGGATACCGAGTACGTGGGATTGATTATCGCGCACGACTTCCACCTCGGTGAAGAAGGAAGTGCGGCTTTGCAGTTCGTTAAAGCGGTAGGGGACCAGTTCAAAGTCGACATGGCGGGGGTGAGCCACAAATAATTTATCCCCTCTGACGGCGAGCGTATATTCTGTTTGGAGTTCGTCGCTGTAATAGGCGCCCTCCAGGGTCCGCAAAAAAGCGGTGTTTTGGAGCGAGGGGTCGGGTTGGGGTTGAGGGGGAGACAGATTAGCCGCGGCGTTGGTAGCAGGTTTGGGCATCGGGAATTTGCCTTCGAGAAAGAGATCCGCTAAGGCAAGCGCTTTCGCGCCGGGGTTGGCGGAAGAAAAGTTGGTCATCACCACCACTCCGGCGTCGAAATCCGGGAAATACGTCAGTTGGGCCCGGTATCCGCCCACGCTGCCGCCGTGCTGAAGCACCCGGAGCCCCCGGTAGGTTTCGCAGACGATGCCCAGGGCATAGGTAAGGGTATCGCCATTCGTCAGGATGCCGCGTTCCTGAAGCATGCGAATTGCCGCAGGCCCCCCCACCCGGGGGTTGCCGAAATTGCCCATCCATTTGGCCATGTCGGCCAGGGTACTGTAGACGTTGCCGTTGCCGTAGTAGGTCCAGTATTCTTTGGGACGGGTAAATCCAGTAGTGGTAAACCCCTCGTAGGATGTAGCGGTTTTGGGATAGATTTTTTCGAGATTATAGCGAAACTCCGTTGACGTCATCCCCAAGGGGTCAAAAATCCGCTTCCTGGTAAAATCGGTGAACGGCATTCCGGCAACCCGTTCCACGATCTTGGTGCACAAGTTGAATCCGGTGTTGCAGTATAAGTATTCCGAACCGGTGGGGAAATTGAGCTCCTTTTGCCAAGCCATGTACTTGAGTAAATCTTCGTTGGTCATGTGATCGCCATCGCGCCAGCCGGCCAGAGCCAGCAGGTTTTGGAAATTGCGCAGCCCGCTGGTATGGGTGAGCAGATGGCGGATCGTGATCGGCGTTCCGAAATCGGGGAGCTCGGGAAGGTACTTGCGCACGTCGTCTTCGAGGGAAAGCTTGCCCTCCTGGGCAAGCAGCACGATGGCGAATGCAGTAAACTGTTTGGAAACCGAACCGGTATTAAACACCGTTTCGCTGGTGATGGGGACTTCGTACTCCAGACTGCCCATCCCGTATGCGCCGGACCAGGCGATTGCTCCTTTCTCAATCCAGGCAACGACTCCTCCCGGGTGACGGGGGAGCTTCCAGAGGGCAAAAAGGGAGTCTGCCCGGGCCGCAACGGGTTGGGTAGATCCGGCGGGGAGCGCCAGGAGGTAAAAAAAAGAAAGGATAAGCCAGGAGTAACCTATTTTCGTCATGGTTGTTTCGTTTTTGTACGCTTCGTTCGGTTTGTTTTAAAGAAAGGTTTTTTCTTCCAGCAGATCGCCAAATCAAATAGGACAAAACGCAATTAAGTAAAAATAGGGAATTCAACCGTAAAAAGCCGTTTAATGGACCTGTTTTACGATCGCATCACGTATATCTTTCTAATTTCTAAGGTCTATCGTCTAAAGTCTAGTATCTTTGCACCCTGAAATGAATTGCTCACTTTAAGCACTGAATCGCATGATCGCGTTGATCCTTTTTGGCCCTCCAGGATCGGGCAAGGGAACCCAGGCCGCCAAACTGATGGATAAGTATGGGATGATCCATATTTCTACCGGCGACCTGTTCCGCTATGAAATGGGAAACAACACGCCCTTGGGGCTGGAAGCCAAAAGCTATATGGAAAAAGGCCAGCTGGTGCCGGATAGTGTCACGATCGGCATGCTGCGCAATAAAGTCGAAGCGCATCCGGAAGCCAAAGGGTTTATTTTTGACGGCTTCCCGCGCACACTAGCCCAATCGGTGGCCCTGGATAGCTTGCTCGCCGAACAAGGGGCGGAAGTATCCGGACTGATTATGCTCGATGTTTCTGACGACGAGATCACGCGCCGTATCCTGGGCCGGGGCCTCGACTCCGGCCGGGCCGACGACCTCGACGAAGCGATCATTCGCAAACGCATTGAGGTATATAAAAACGAGACCTCACCGGTGTTTGATTATTACCACCAGAAAGGGAAATCGCACCAAATCGTTGGCTTCGGAACGATTCAGGAGATTTTCGAACGGCTTTGCGCCACGATTGAGGGGTTTGAGGCGGAGCCTCACCTGGAGTAGGTCCGAGGCGGAGCCACGAACCAGAATACAGAGAACGCCGGTCAGGGGACCGGCGGATAGTTTCGCACGGAATCTGCGGATTCCGGCGAACAGGGTAGTTTCGCGCGGAATCTGCGGATTCCGGCGAACAGGAGAATATGGGTCAATTGTAAAAAATAGCCAGCGTCTAACGGCTAACGTCCAGCGTCTATATTATGGCTGAAGAAAACTTCGTCGATTACGTTAAAATTTGTTGCCGTTCCGGAGCGGGAGGCGCGGGGTCGGTGCATTTCTACCGCGACCGGTTTAATGCCCGGGGCGGACCCGACGGCGGGGACGGCGGCCGGGGAGGGCATATCATTCTCCGGGGCAACCGGAATGTGTGGACCTTGCTGGCGTTGAAATACCGCAAACACGTCATTGCGGAGCCGGGGGGCCATGGCAGCGCCAGCACCAGTTTCGGCGCCAACGGAAAAGACGTCATTTTAGACGTGCCGCTTGGCACGGTGGTGAAAGACGCCGAAACCGGAGAGATCGAATTCGAGATTACCGAAGACGGGGAAGAAGAGATCCTCGTTCCCGGCGGCCGGGGAGGCCAGGGGAATGCGCATTTTGCTACGCCTTCCAACCAGACGCCCCGCTACGCCCAACCCGGGGAGTACGGACGGGAAGAATGGAAGATCCTGGAACTAAAAGTGCTGGCCGATGTGGGTTTGGTCGGTTTCCCTAACGCGGGCAAATCGACGCTGCTCTCCGTGATTACGGCAGCCAAGCCGAAAATCGGCGACTATCCCTTCACCACGCTCACCCCCAACCTGGGTATCGTCCCGTATCGCGACGGCAGATCCTTTATCGTGGCCGATATTCCGGGCATCATCGAAAAAGCCCACGAGGGCAAAGGCCTCGGGCACCGCTTCCTCCGGCATATCGAACGGAACTCTACCCTGTTGTTTATGATCCCGGCGGATACCGACAGCCTCCGGAAGGAATACGATATTCTGCTCAACGAACTGCAGCAGTTCAACCCCGAATTGCTGGACAAACCCCGGGTGCTCGCTATCACCAAATGCGACCTCGTCGACGACGAGATCAAGTCGTGGCTTAAACCGGAACTCCCCGAAGGCATTCCCTTTGTCTTTATCTCCTCCGTTACGCAAGAAGGCATCACAGAACTGAAGGACTTGCTCTGGACTACCGTTTCCGCCACCATTTCGGAATCTCAGGAATCTGCCAAGCCCAAAGTCAAGCCCAAACGCGACCCCTACGCCAAATACGCCCTCCCCAAAGAGCGCCCCCCTGCGCATATCCCCTGGGACGATGACGAAGGAGACGACACCCCCACGGTGGGCTGGGACTATGAGGACGGCGGACGGTAGACGGTACTGTTCCCCTTGAACCTTTGAACCTTGAACCTTTGAACCTTTTTCATCGTGAATCCGCAAAAAATCGAATCCGCTCTCGGCGACTTGTTTGAATCCTGGGCAGGGGAATACCCCGACCTCATTCTGCCGTTGGCGCCTTCCGGCTCCGACCGGATTTATTATCGTCTGCAAGGGAAAGAACGGGTAGCCATTGGAACCTACAGCCCCAATGACCGGGAAAGCAGGGCGTTCCTGGAATTTTCCAGGCACTTCTTCCAGAAAGGGCTGCCCGTGCCGGAAATCTACGCCGAGAACCTGGGCGCTAAAATCTACCTGCAGGAAGACCTGGGCTCGACAACCTTGTACAGCTTTCTGATCCAGCAGAACGATTATTTCCCCGACTACCTGATCCAGATCTTCAAAAAGGTCGTCGAGCAACTGGCCCGGCTCCAGATCCTGGGTGGCGAAGGGCTGGACTATGCTTCGTATTGTTACCCCAAGGCTTCTTTCGACAAGGAGTCTATGTTTTTTGACCTGAACTACTTCAAATACCATTTTTTGATGGTTAGTAAGGCCGGGTTTGACGAACCCGCGCTGGAGAAAGATTTCCATACCCTGGCCGACTTTCTGCTCTCCGCCGACTCCCAATATTTCCTGTTCCGCGACTTCCAGTCCCGCAACATCATGATCCGCGGAGGGGAGCCGTTCTTTATCGATTATCAGGGCGGGCGCCAGGGCGCGTTGCAATACGATTTGGCCTCCCTGTTGTTTCAGGCCAAAGCCAATCTCCCGCCGGATGTGCGCCAGGACCTGCTCAACCACTATCTCGATACGGCTTCCCAACTCACCGATATCGACCGGGAGCGCTTTATCGAATTCTACTACGGCTACGTCCTGATCCGGAATATCCAGACCCTGGGTGCGTATGGCTTCCGGGGGATTTTCGAACGAAAAGAGCATTTCCTGAAAAGCATCCCATACGCCCTGCGCAATATCAAAACGCTGATCGAACAGTGGCCCTTGCCGATTGAGCTTCCCGAGCTGACCAAAGCCTTGCGCAAGGTCATCGACTCCAAAAAGTACGAGCCATTCGACAAAATCAAGGGGAGCAGCAGCTTGCTTACGGTGGGGATCAACAGTTTTTCTTACCACAGTACCGGCATTCCCGAAGACCCCACCGGCAACGGGGGAGGATTTGTGTTTGATTGCCGGTTTATCCACAACCCCGGCCGCTACGAACCCTACAAAAAGCTGACCGGCCGCGACGAGGCAGTTATCAACTTCCTCAAACAGCACAGTAATATCGACGATTACCTGAACAACGTCTTCCGGATCGTGGACCAGGCCGTGGAAGACTACATCGACCGCAGCTTTACCCACCTGACGGTCAACTTTGGCTGCACCGGCGGGCAGCACCGATCCGTCTTTGCCGCGGATGAACTGGCCAAACACATCAAGGAAAAATTTGGGGTGGCGGTAGAACTCCGCCACATCGAACAGGAGAAAAAGAACTGGAAAAATTAGAACAGTAGTTCCTTCATCAGTCCTTCAAAGCGTTCGGCGTCCTGGAAGAGGTGGTCTGAATAAGCCGTAGCCCGAAATAGAAGCTGGTGGGCTTTGTCATCTCGCGACACGTACTCAATCGTCACGTTTCCAAAGCGCTGACGCAGCTTTTCCTGTTCATGCAACGGCAACGGCCGGGGCTTAAGGTAGTGGCGCTGGACGGTTTCCGCCCAATTTGGCCGCTCATAGGACCGAATATCGGAGATCTGGCTTTTATACTCCAGAGCGAGGACCCGCTCTTTGAGGTAGTCAAAAAAATGCGCAACGTCCCGGTTGGAATACCGGGTTTTGTAGAAGTGAATCACAAACCCTTTGCTCGAAGGGGTATCGAGGAAATCAATGCTTTCGTCCGGGCAACTTCCCGACAGCAGAAACGCCGAGTATTGATCATGGAGCCAGTCCTTCAACCGCCGGCAAACCAGCGTTTCTTTCCATTGGGCGTAATCCTGGCGTTCCTCCGCAGACCGGACGATCAGCTCGTGCAGCAGGGGCTGGGAAGGGGAGCTGTGGCGCGACTGGTTGAACAAGGATTTGAAATATCCCCAAAGGTCGGGCATGGGCTTGGATTTAATGGGCTTGTGGCGACGGGATCAGCGCGGGTTAAAAAAGGGCGCTTCTGGTGCGTCCCAAAAACATTCCTTCATATAATATTGGCAAAATGGAAAAGGTTTCAGAACTTGACAAAAAATATCAGCCATGTTTCTTCGACTAGAACACCTTGGGATTGCCGTTAAGGACCTTGCCGCTATCAACGATTTGTATGGAAGTCTGTTCGCTACCGGCCCTTATAAGCAGGAAGAAGTGGTTTCCGAGCACGTAAAAACGTCCTTTTTCCAGTTGGGAGAAGCAAAAGTCGAATTTCTGGAGGCTACCCATCCCGATAGCGCCATTGCCAAACACATCGAAAAACGGGGCGAGGGCCTGCATCATGTGGCGTTTGAAGTGGACGATATCCGGGCGGAAATGGAGCGGCTCAAGTTCCAGGGGTTCCAGTTGCTGAATGAAGAGCCCAAGATGGGCGCGGACAATAAGCTCGTCTGTTTTCTCCACCCCAAAGGTACCAACAGCGTGCTGGTGGAGCTCTGCCAAGCCATTCGCTAAATGGAATTAACCTGGTACCACTACCTGGCAGCAGCCCTGGGCGGCGCTATAGCGGGGTCTATTAATACGCTGGCGGGTAACGGTTCCGCCATTACCCTCACGATCCTTACGGAGCTGATCGGCCTGCCCGGCAATGCGGCCAATGCCACCAACCGGATCGGCATCCTCGCCCAGAGTATCGGCGGAATGAGCGCGTTTTACCGCCATGGCAAATTGCGGCTAAGGCGGAGTTGGTTCCTTATTGCGCTCATGGTTGTGGGCGCGGTGGGAGGTATTTTCACGGCAGTGTGGGTCAGTAATGACCAGTTTATCCGGGTGTTCCGATTTTTGATGGTGTTCATGCTGTTTGTGATCCTCGTCAAGCCGGAGCGTTGGCTCCGGGAAACGGACCCCGACCGGAAACTGCCGCTGTGGGCTTCCGTGCCGCTTTTTCTGGCCCTGGGCTTTTACGGAGGGTTTATCCAGATGGGGATGGGCATTTTTTTTCTCGGAGTTATGGTGCTCGCCGCCCGCTACAGTCTGATCGACAGCAACGCCGTCAAAATTACCGTCACTGGCATATACACCCTCCTGGCGGTCGTCATTTTCCAATTCCAGGGCATGGTCCACTGGCCAGCTGGCCTGGCGATGGCTTTGGGCCAGGCAGCCGGAGGATATTTCACCGCCCATTACGCTGCCGATCATCCCAAAGCCAACATCTGGGCCCATCGTTTGCTGGTCTTTGTCGTGATCGCCTCCATTCTGCAGCTGTTTGATATTCCGGCCCGGGTGTTCGGCTGGAACCGATAACCGGCGAGAACGGCTTTTTCGTCTACCCGCACCGCCTTTCGCCCAACCGGATGGCAGGGGTAACGGGAGCGCATATAAACGGTAAGAAGAGATTATGCAATATCCGCTGAAAGCCCTTTACGAATACTGCGAGCAGCATTCTGCTCCGGTTCCGGACGTTTTGTACGCTCTGGAGCGGGAAACCCACCTCAGGACCCTGGCGCCGCAGATGATGAGCGGCCCTTTGCAGGGAGCTTTTCTGCGCCTGCTCAGCCGTCTGGTCCAGCCGGCCAATGCGCTGGAGATCGGGACCTTCAGCGGATATGGGGCGCTTTGCCTGGCAGATGGGCTGGGCCCCGGCGGCATTTTGCATACCCTCGAAGCCAATCCGGAACTGGAATCGCTGATTCGAAAATATATCCGGCTGGCTGGCAAAGAAGACGCCATCCGGCTTTACATTGGGAAGGCCCTGGAGCTTATCCCTTCGCTGCCTTCTCCCTTCGATCTGGTGTTTATCGATGCGGGGAAACAGGACTATGCGCTGTATTTTGACCTCGTCGTTGACCGGGTGCGGCCCGGCGGGTTAATTCTTGCCGACAACGTGCTATGGGGCGGCAAGATCCTCGATGCCAGCCCGGATCTGGATACCCGGCTTATGCGTCAGTTCAACGAAAAAATGGCTTCCGATCCAAGAGTAGATACCCTTATGCTGCCTTTGAGAGACGGCCTTTCCATCATGCAGAAAAAAATACCTCTTCCGGGATGAGTCAGGAAGCGTACCGGATTTTTTGCCGGGAGCATCCGGAGATGCCGGTCTTTTTCCAGGACTGGTACCTGGACGCTGTGTGTGTTGAAGGGGCGTGGGGGGCCTGGGTTGCTCCCTCGGGAGAAAAGGGGGAGGCGGTGTTTCCTTATTTTTTCAAAGAAAAATACGGGTTCAGGTACATCACCATGCCCCAGTTCGTCAAGTTTATGGGGCCGTGGCAGCCAAGCCCTTCGGAATCCTTGAGTGCGCACCACGTTTTGCTGAGGGAGGGGATAGAGGCGTTGCCTTCCTTTCACGGGTTTCAACAAAATATGCATTACAGCCAGCAAAACTGGTTGCCGTTCTATTGGGCCGGGTTCCGGCAGGAAACCCGGTACACCTACTTGCTCGGCCTGGAGGATCTGGAGCAGGTGTTCCGGGGCATCAACCGCAATATGCGGCGCAACATCCTGAAAGCACAAAAGGAGGTCCGCGTGGAGCTGGTCAATGATCCCGAGCGTTTTTTCCCGGTCAGCGCGCTGAGTTTTCATCGCAAAGGGTTGGAGCTTCCCTATTCCAGGAACTTGTTTTTGAGGCACGACGCTTCGTTGGCGGAAAAAAACCAACGCCAGATTTTCTTTGCTACCGATGCGCAAGGCCGGACCCATTCGGCCGCTTACCTGATCTGGGACCGGGAAACCGCATACTACCACTTGTCTGGCGACGATCCGGAGCGAAGGCAAAGCGGCGCAGGTATCCTGCTGATATGGGAGGCGATCCGGTATGCGTGCGAAGAACTCGGCATAACCCGCTTTGACTTTGAGGGCAGTATGCTTCCGGAGGTGGAGGCCATACGACGGCAGTTTGGAGCAAAACAACAGCCTTATTTTTATCTTTGGAAATATCCGTCCAGGCTGCTACAGTTTTTGCAGAAAAGGAGGTGAGGAGGTAGGGGATGTAGGGGATGGAATTTTTTTTATCTTTAAAAGAAAACACCTTGAAGAGATCGTACCTTATCCTGGTTTTATGCGGAGCCATTTTTGCGGCATCCTGTGCGGGAGAGAAAAGCCTCGTTGCGGTTGGCCGGCATTATCAGAGTCATGTCGACGGAAGGAGTTTAAAAAAGGCGGTCCGGCAAATCCCGCTGGGGTCGGATACGGCGTTGGTGCGGAAAATCCTGGGAGAGCCCATAGACTTTGGATTTGATTACCGGTATACCATTGATCGCCGCGGGCGGAAGGGGTGTATCCTTGGGGCAGTTTTCCACATCGATGAGCAGGGAAAAATTGACCAGAAATGGTTTGGCGAAATCTGTGAATAAACTTTTTTTCATCCATTCTTAGATATTCCAAATAACCATGACGTTACAACCTATAACCCGCGTTCCTGGCAAGGAGGAACTATTGCACACGTTGGATGCCATTCGGCCATTGATCCACCGCACACCGGTAATGACCTGCACGGCATTGGATCGCATGTCGGGCGCTTCGCTGTTCTTCAAATGCGAGAATTTCCAAAAGATTGGGGCATTTAAAATGCGGGGGGCAGCCAGCGCCGCTTTGCGCCTTACGGACGCAGAAAAAGCGAAGGGAATAGCGACGCATAGCTCCGGCAACCATGCACAGGCAGTGGCCAGGGCTGCTCAGGTTCTGGGAATACCTGCATACATCGTCATGCCGGAAAATGCCCCCGGCATCAAGAAAGCGGCGACGGCAGGCTACGGCGCGGAGATCGTTTTTTGCGCCCCTACGCAAGCCGCCAGGGAAGCCGCCCTCGAAGAGGTTGTGCAACGCACTGGGGCTCATTTCATTCATCCCTACAACGATTATAATGTCATCGCCGGACAAGCCAGCGCCGCGCTGGAATTGCTGCAAGATCATCCTGATCTGGAAGCGGTCATGGCCCCGATAGGCGGAGGCGGGTTGATGAGCGGAACCGCGCTTACTTGCCGGTACTTTGCGCCTTCGGTAAAAATTTACGGAGCGGAGCCGGAAATGGTCAATGATGCCTACCGTTCCTTTCATAGTGGGAAGATCGAATCGAACGCCTCCACCAATACCATTGCGGATGGGCTGCGGACCAACCTCGGGGAAAAAACCTTTGCGATTATTCGGGAGCATTTGGAGGAGGTACTTACAGTGTCGGAAGCATCTATTGTTGAGGCTATGCGCCTTATTTGGGAGCGCATGAAAATTATCGTCGAGCCTTCCTGCGCGGTACCCTTTGCCGCCGTTTTGAGCTATCCGGACGTGTTTAGGGGGAGAAGGGTGGGGTTGATCCTTACTGGGGGAAACGTCGATCTGGGGGATTTGCCGTTTAAGTAATCCGGTTCAAAAAAAAACCGGCTTCCCTTTTGAAGGAGCCGGTTTTTGAATAGGTATAGGTTTGGATGAAATTTGTTAGTATGCGGTCGTAGGCCGAATAACTATTGGTTTTTTGGATTTCTTAACGTCTTCCGGATTAGATGTGAAGATGGAGTTGCCTCCGATGGCTTCCCCAACCATTTCATAGTTGTTATCGTCAAAGCGGCATCCTTTAACTACCGGGTTGCAAATGCCGCTTTGTTCGCGATGGTTATAGATTCCGCTTGCCCGAACAAAGGAGCCGTTTCGGGTAAAGGTGCAGTTTTCGATGAAAGGGCTGGTGGTTCCGTAATCAGCCCGGTTGAGAATGCCGGCCCCATAGTGAGCCTGGTTTTCCTCAAAGTTGCAGCTTTGGATCATCAGGTTGCACAGGCCGTTGGAGCCTTGGTTGTAGATGGCGCCGCCGTCGACGCGGGCGTCGTTTTGGAAGAAATCGCAGTTGAGGATGCGGGTTCCGCTACAGTCGCCATGGAAGCCATTATTGTAAATCGCGCCGCCGAAATACGCTTTATTCAGGCGAAAAGCGCAGTTGGAGACCGTTGGGGAAGATACGCCGGTCTGCGCATCATTGAACCAACCCCCTCCGCAACTGGTAGGGTCGATCTCCCGGATAGGATTGTTGGCGTTTCCGCCGGTGATGATAAAGCCGTCGATGTGCGTATCCGGAGAAGCCAGGCGGGTAATCACCACGGTATAGGAATTATCGGCATCGGTGTTTGGAGATCCAATCTCGCCGGAAAGCACTGTCCGGTTGAGGGTGAAGTCGCGCTGCATGGCAGCCGTTTCGTTTCCGGCAAAACCGCCCAGCAACTTCACGCCGGAGGGGATTACAAAAGAAGCATAGCGGTCGGAACCCGCCGTAGGCAAATAGATGCCGGAACTGACCCAGATCTCGTCCCCTGGAAGCGCGCTGCTCAGTGCGCGCTGCAAATCGCCCAAAGCAGCTTCCCAGGAGGTCCCATCCCCTATTCCTCCGACTCTGACGTGAAGGACGCGGGCCTGAGCCTGCCAGCACATCAAAGCAACCATGGTTAGTAAAATTCCCCTTTTCACGTATACTAGTTTTTTGAGATTAATTCATCAATAGTCAAAGGCGCTATGCAATGCCGGAATTCCGGCATTGCAAACGCTAGCCTGAAATGCTTCAGGTGCGTCAACGAACGTTGCAAAATCTGGATAGGAAACCCTAATCCTTGATGAATATGTTAGGTATGGGATGGATCGTCAAACAAAATCTTGGGCAAGATAGCAAACTTTCCCAGTGACGTCAAAGGCGGAGAGGCGTCTTAATCGCGTAAGGAAACTGTTGGAGGCAAAGCGTTTAGAAAAAGGTAGCCAACAGGCTCGATTTGTGACAAACGAATTGAAAAACGGAATCCAGGAAAAATATATGGAAGCTTTTTACAAGAAAACGGCCCTTTTTAAGAAAATAACGGCAGGTTTTTTGTGGATTGCGGAAGGAGGAAGCGGTAACTGGCGTTTTATTGATGCTTTGTAACGAAATTATTGTTAATTTCGGGCCGAGGAAATTACGAAAATAATGCCTATGAACAAAGGAATACCATCCATCAGGAAGTTTCCCATTTGCTGGTTTTTTTGGGGAGGATTCATGCTTTTCGCCACCTTTCTGTCTGCCCAGGATATTCACTGGACTCAGTTCTACGCGGCGCCCATGAATATCAGTCCGGGCCTTGTCGGCATTTTTCCCGGAGAAACGCGTTTTATGGGCAACTACCGCAGTCAGTGGCACTCTGTGCCAGTGGACTATCGCACCCTCGGGTTGTCGGTAGATTCCAAACTGCCGAACAAGCGCGCCGACCGCCACTTCGTCACGTTGGGGCTTGGGTTCAACTACGATCAGGGAGGTGTATCCCGCCTCAATTTTACCAATCTGAACCTGAACGGTTCGTATACCCAGCGTCTGGCATCCAAATTCTATGCTACCCTCGGAGGACAATGGGCTTTTGCCCAACGGCGGTTCCAAACCAAGGGGCTGATATTCGACGACCAGTACGACCCTTCATTGGGAGGTATTGATCCGGCTCTGCCTACCCAGGAGGATTTTTCGAACCGGCGCAACTTCTTTACCGATTTCAACGTGGGGCTCAATTTCAGGTTCCAGGCAAGAGACGATAACGAACTGGTGGACCGCTTGGCCAAACGAACCAAGATCGATGCCGGTTTTGGGATTTACCATCTCAACACGCCTTTGCAAAACTTTATCGAAGACGATTTTTCCGAGATCGATCTTCCTATCCGGTTTACACCCTATATCCTGGCCACCGTAAAAGTGGGCTCGAATCTGGACCTGATTTACAATACCATGTTCCAGACTCAAACCTCTTATAAGCAGTGGCTCAACGGGATCGGCGCCAAATTACACCTGAACCGGACCCCCGGCAAACAGCTCTCCATCCAGTTTGTGGCGAACTATAGATCCTACGATTTTGAGGAATCGATCGCCCCCGCTTTTGAGATCTTTTACAACCATTGGAGAGCCGGGTTTAGTTACGACGTGAACGTGTCGGAGTTTGAAGTGGCTACCAGAGGCAAGAGCGGCCCGGAGATTTTCGTGCATTACCACATGGCGAAAGCCAAGCGCAAGCGCCTCCTGCCAGAATACAAAATATGTCCATTAATCTGATCGGCTCTGCCTGAGCCCCCCTTAGCAGGCGTCCGAACTAATTAATTCATCATTTCAGTCTTTCCCGAGCAATGAATAGATATGCTATTTTTTTAGCCGGTTTTCTCTTTTTGTCTTTCCATCCTCTTTCAGGCCAGACCATCCAATCGCGAAAGGCTTGGCTTGCCGCCGCCGACTCCGCCCTGCTGCGCAAGGATTACTATCCGGCCTTTAAATTTTACGAAGCCGCTCTGGAATACGATACCAACGCGGTGGACGTGTGGTTTAACTATGCAGAATCCGCCCGGAAATTCAACGCATACACGTTTGCCGAAAAAGGATATGTAAAGGTCATTGAAAAAGACAAGGCAACTCCCGACTTCCCCCAGGCCCGGCTCTGGCTGGCTACCATCCGGCAAAAAATGGGAAATTACGATGCCGCCAAGCTGGACTTCGAAGCCTACCTTGCCAACCCTATGCCTGGCCTGATGAATATGCAGGACGCTGCCCGAAAAGGGCTCTCCGATTGCGAATGGGCTCTTGGACGTATGCAGCCCCGCGGCATTGCCGTGCCTCCGCGCAACCTCGGCCCGGGGATCAATAATGAATACTCCGACTTCGGCGCTACCTACCAGGGGGATACGATCTATTATTCTTCTTTCCGATACCAGGAAGGGCAGGAATCCAACAAGCCCCAACGCCCCATGATCCGGGTGCTTCGCTCGGATAACGGCACGGAAGGCCTTCTGCTGGACGACAGCTTTAATATCCCCGGGAAACATATCGGATACTCGGCGTTTACCCCTGATAACAAAGGCGTATATTATACCGTTTGCGAATACCTGAATGCCTCCGATGTGCGCTGCGATTTGTATTTCCGGCAAGTGCTGGGCCCCGGCCAATGGGGCGCCCCGCTCCGCCTGGGCATCAATATGGCTGGAATGACGTCTACCCAACCGGCCATCGGCGTCAATGAATACTCCGGCAAACCCGTGCTTTTCTTTGTTTCCGACCGTCCCGGAGGCAAACAAGGTCTTGACCTATGGTACGGCGCTATTTTGGAAAATGGCGACGTCCAAACGGCGGTCAATCTGGAAGGGTTAAATACGGATGGCAATGATGTTTCCCCCAGCTTTAATACCCTGTCTCAACAACTGTTTTTCAGTTCCGACCGCCGGATTAGTTTAGGCGGATACGACGTGTATCAGGCACAGCTTCAAAAAGACCTGACCTGGGGCCCTGTCCGGCATTTGGAAGCGCCGGTGAATTCCAGTTTCGACGACGTCCACTACGTACAAAACGAGGCAGGGGACAAAGCGTTGTTCTCGTCCAACCGCTGGGGGTCTACGTACATCGAGCCCGACATGGAGGCCTGCTGCTACGATATTTACGAAATCCAGATCGAACTGGAGGTGATCCTGGACGCCTTCACCTTCAACCACCAGGATTCCTCCGACCTGGCCGGCACAACGGTTTTTGTTTATGAAATCACCCCGGAAGGAGAGAAACTCGTGGCCACCAATACGAATTTGGATGGAAATCAGTTTGAGTTTCCTTTGCAGCGCAACAAGAAGTATCGGGTGGTAGCTCAAAAAGACGATTTTATCGCCACCGAAGCGATCGTGGACCTGACTAACCTCAACCAAAATACCACCCGCGTGCGCCAGGACCTTTACCTGGACCCGCTCAAAGTCAATTTACAAGCGCTGACCTTTGATGCCGCCGATATGTCCGCCCTTAAAGGGGCCCGGGTGCAGCTGTACGAAATCGTCGATGGGGACACGGTATTAGTTGCCGACCTGGCCAATGAGCTCGGCAACGATTTTAACTTCACCATCGGGGTGAATCGGCCTTATCTGATCAAAGCGACCAAACCCGGTTATGATTCGCTTCTGGTTCCGTTTGAAGTAACCACCGACGATGTGCGCCGCTTGGGCCGGAAGATCACGGTTGAACTGCCGCTCGACGCGGATCCGGTTCTTATTTTGCCGATCGCTTTGTATTTTGACAACGGTTCGCCGGATGGCCGGTCTACCCTTCCAACCACCAAGCTCGAATACGCAGCGGTCAACCAGTCCTATTATGCCAATAAGCAAATCTTTATCGACAAGATCACGGAGGGAATGACCGGAGAGCAGAAGTTCATTACGGCCGAGGCTTACGAGAACTTTTTTGAGCGCGAAGTAAAAGCCGGCTTCCGAAACCTGACCGTCTTTTCGGATCAGTTACTCCGGTATCTGAAAAATGGAAACTCGATCGCTATTGAACTCAAAGGGTATGCCAGCCCCAGGGCAAGCGCCGCTTTTAACAAGATCATTAGCCAGCGCAGGATTCATTGTGTCCGGAACTTCTTCAGCCGATACCAAGACGGCGCGTTTGCAGCGTATATCAAAAACGGACAATTTCAGATCAAGGAAATTGCCTACGGAGAAACTCAGGCAAAAGCAGGGGTTCCCCAACGGCTGGATGATATCAAGGGGTCTATCTATAGTTTGCGGGCTTCTCTGGAACGCAGGGTCGAAATCGTCAATATTAGTACCCAGAAAGCCAATCCAAAATAATTTTTCAGCATGCAATCCAAGTTTCTACCCATGAATACCCTGTTTCCTCTGTTGCTTGGGCGTTCCGCCCGAAAATGGTACCTCCTGGGCTTGTCCCTGTTTTTCGTCCTTTCTGCCCAAGCCACCCACATCGTTGGGGGAGAAATAGGATACCGCTGTCTTGGGAATAATCAATACGAGGTCACGCTGCGGGTCTATAGGGATTGTTTTTACGGGGACGATCTGGCGCCTTTTGACGATCCGGCTTCCATCGGGATTTTCGACCGAAACGGCTTATTAGTTCGCAATCTGCTGGTAACCAAAACCGGCAACGACACCCTCACCAATATCATCGACAAATGCATTCTCAATAGCGGGAATGTGTGCGTGCATACCACCACCTACAAAGCGACGGTTACCCTGATGCCGCGACCCGGAGGGTACCGGTTCGTCTACCAACGTTGCTGCCGGAACGAGACGATCCGGAATATCGTAAAGCCTCTGGAAACCGGAGCCACCTATGATATTCACTTAACCGAGGCGGCCATGAAACGGTGTAACAACAGTCCGGTGTTCAATGCCTGGCCGCCCATTTTTATTTGCAGAGACGAACCGCTGTCTTTTAATCATTCGGCTTTAGATACGGATGGAGACTCCCTGGTCTATAAACTTTGCATCCCCTTCCAGGGGGGCACGATCCTGTTTCCTCAGCCTGTTCCTCCAGACGCCCCTCCCTACGATACCGTCGTATGGAATAACCCGCCGAATCAGACGATCTATTCGGTGGATAACATGATGGGATTCGGCGTTCCACTGGCTATTAACCCGGTTTCCGGCCTCATGACGGCTACCCCGGGACAATTAGGGCAATACGTGATTGGCGTTTGCATTCTGGAATACGATCGAAACACCAAAGAACTGCTTTCCGAAACCCGGAGGGATTTCCAATACAACGTCATCGACTGCCAGCGAGTCACCGCCGCTCTCTTTGCGCCGGAAGCCCAGTGCGACAACCTCACCGTCAGCTTTCTGAACCAAAGCCAGAACGCCGAAGCGTTTCAATGGTATTTTGACTCCCCCTCTACCACGTTCGGCTCAACGGAAAGAAATCCCGTATTTACGTATCCGGACACGGGGAAATATACCATAACCCTGATCGCGGAGCCTGGCACGATTTGCGCCGATACCGCTGTTCACGACCTCTTTTTGCAATACAATTCCCTTTCGGTGGATTTGCAGGTGGACGTATTTGACTGCTTCGGAGGGTCGGTGCTTCAACTGCGGGACTTATCGGTCGATACGATATCTCCGGTAGTAAAATGGCAATGGGAAGTCCGGTTTACAGGGGGCGAAGCGCTGGTGTCTACCCAGCAGTTCCCTGAGTTCATCGTTCCTACCGGGTCTTCCGGTACGGTTAAACTTACGGCCACTTCTCAAAATGGGTGCGTTCAAACGGCCGAGAAATCGTTTGAGACGGGACAGGGGAAACCCGGAGGCTATATAGCATCAACCCGGCTGGAAGCGTGCCTGGACGAAGTGATCGGATTAAATCCGGGCACGCCCGTCTACGATTTCCTTCCGCTATCATTGGGAGCCGGCCGAAGGGCTTAGCGACACCAGCGCTGTTAACCCAACCCTCACCGTGACGAAAGATGCGGTCTATAAAGTAACTATTACTCCGTTAAACGGCCTTTGCGACACCGTAGTGGAGGTAGCCGTAGTAGTGGTGGATCAAACCCCGGCATCTTTTTCCCAGACGCTTCAATGCGATGGGCTTAGCGTTCAGCTCGCCAATACCACGCCAGGCGCTCCTCTTGCCCGCTGGATCATCGGAGATCCCGCAAACCCTGTTTTGGACACCATGGCAGCGACCTTCACGTATACCTTCCCTTCCGCGGGGACCTATCCAGTGACGCTGGTGACCCTGAACCGCTGCCCGGATACCCTTGCTGGTTCGGTTTCCGTGCCCGGCCCATTTTTGAACGCGGATTTCACTCTGAGCCTGGCAGGTTGTTCTGCTTCCGAAAACCAGATCCGATTTGAGGATCGCACCTCCAACCTGCTCAACAACACCAATAGCTGGTTCTGGAGGACAAGCGACGGCCAAACTTCGACGCAAAAGGACCCCATATTTCTTTTTGACGATCAGACCGACTCTGTTACCATTACCTTGATAGCAGGAACTTCTCAGGGGTGCCGCGATACGATCATGCGCAAAGTGAGCGTAAAACTGGTCGATTTCCCCAGGGTTTCGCCTCCTGCTACCGTTTTGGTTTGCCCAGGGGTTCCGACTTCGCTTAATATCAATGGGAGCCCAAGCTACCAGTACGCCTGGAGCCCTGCTGCGGGGTTGAGCGCTACGGGGATTCCTAACCCTGTCGTCACAGCAACCAGCGATATAATATATCAGGTAACCATTTCAGATGCTACCGGCGTTTGCGATACCCTGGTTAACGTCCAGGTGGTGGTGGCCGATTTCAAAGCGGTCGCGCCGCCTTCCCAAGTCCTGGTTTGCCCGGAGATTCCCACCCCATTGAATCCGAATGGGAATAACTTGTATGTGTACTCCTGGAGCCCGGCAACCGGGTTGAGCGATGCCAATGTTGGCAATCCATCCGTTACCACGAGCCAGGACGTCACCTACCAGGTCAGGATTTCCGATCCGCTGAACAACTGCGATACCACCGTAACGGTTCAGGTTAAGGTAGTCGATTTTAAAGCGGTGGCCCCGCCATCCATGGTCGTCGTTTGCGGCGGCGTACCTACTGAAATCAATCCAAATGGGAATAGCCAGTACCGGTATGAGTGGTCCCCGGCATCGGGGTTGAGTTCCGCTAATGCCGCCAATCCCTTGGTTACTGCAAGCACTGAAATCACCTATCAGGTCAGGATCTCTGACCCCTTAGATAATTGCGATACGACCGTAAGCGTCCTGGTTAAAGTCATTGATTTTGGCGCCGAAGCGCCGCCGGATACCGTTTTAGTTTGTCCAGGCATTGCTACGCCTATGCATCCGGATGCCAACCCCGCCCTGAGGTATTCCTGGACCCCGGTTGCCGGGCTGAGCGATCCCTCCGCAGGGAATCCCCTGGTTACGGCAACCGTTGACCAGCGTTATCAGGTGACCGTATCGGACCTCACCGGTTTTTGCGACACGGTATTCACCGTGCAAGTGAAAATCGCTGACTTCAAAGCCGTGGCCCCGGCGAGCATGGTGGTTGTTTGCCCTAACATTCCCACGCCGGTGAATCCCAACGGCAGCGATCGGTATCGCTATACCTGGACGCCGGCGACCGGACTGAGCGCTACCAACGTTCCCAATCCGATGGTCACAATCAGTGAAGCGATTACCTATCAGGTGCGTATTTCCGATCCGCTGAACAACTGCGATACCACTGTCACCGTGCAGGTCAAGATGGCCGACTTCAAGCCCGTCGCTCCGGCCAATATGGTTGTTGTTTGCCCCAATACGCCCACGCCGGTCAATCCCGGCGGCAGCGATCTGTACCGGTATACCTGGACCCCGGCGACCGGACTGAGCGCGACCAATGTAGCGAATCCAACAGTGACGACCGGCGTGCCGGTTACCTATCAGGTGCGCATTTCCGACCTGAGCGGGCAATGCGACACGACGGTCACCGTGCAGGTCAAGATGGTCGATTTCAAGGCCGTCGCTCCGGCGAGCATGGTGGTTGTTTGTCCGAACATTTCCACGCCGGTCAATCCTGGCGGCAGCGATCTGTATCGCTACACCTGGACGCCGGGGACCGGATTGAGTGCGACCAATGTGCCTAACCCAACCGTCACGACCAGCCAGGGTATTACCTATCAAGTCCGCATTTCCGACCTTAGTGGGCAGTGCGACACGACGGTCACCGTGCAGGTTAAGATTGTTGATTTCAAGGCCGTCGCTCCGGCCAATATGGTTGTTGTTTGCCCGAATACGCCTACGCCGGTCAATCCTGGCGGCAGCGATCTGTACCGCTATACGTGGACGCCGGCCACCGGATTGAGTGCTACCAATGTGCCCAACCCGACCGTCACGACCAGCCAGCCTGTTACGTACCAGGTTCGCATCTCCGATTTGAGCGGGCAGTGCGACACGACGGTCACCGTTCAGGTTAAGATTGTTGATTTCAAGGCCGTCGCTCCGGCCAATATGGTTGTTGTTTGCCCGAATACGCCTACGCCGGTCAATCCTGGCGGCAGCGATCTGTATCGGTATACGTGGACGCCGGCGACCGGACTGAGCGCTGCCAATGTGCCTAATCCAACCGTGACAACCAGCCTGCCGATAACCTATCAGGTCCGGATCTCCGACCTGAGTGGGCAATGCGACACCACCGTCGCCGTTCAGGTCAAGATCGTCGATTTCAAAGCGGTCGCTCCTGCCAATATGGTGGTCGTTTGCCCGAATACGCCTACGCCGGTCAATCCCAACGGAAGCGACCTCTATCGCTACACCTGGACGCCGGCGACCGGATTGAGTGCTACCAATGTGCCTAACCCAACCGTCACGACCAGCCAGGCTATTACCTATCAAGTCCGCATTTCCGACCTTAGTGGGCAGTGCGACACGACGGTCACCGTGCAGGTTAAGATGGTTGATTTTAAGGCCGTCGCTCCGGCCAATATGGTTGTTGTTTGCCCGAATACGCCCACGCCGGTCAATCCTGGCGGCAGC
Source organism: Haliscomenobacter sp. (assembly GCA_016707205.1). Lineage (GTDB taxonomy): Bacteria > Bacteroidota > Bacteroidia > Chitinophagales > Saprospiraceae > JADJPL01. The sequence continues at coordinate 137,339 of JADJHZ010000007.1, forward strand.
GATCTGTATCGGTATACGTGGACGCCGGCGACCGGACTGAGCGCTGCCAATGTGCCTAATCCAACCGTGACAACCAGCCTGCCGATAACCTATCAGGTCCGTATCTCCGACCTGAGTGGGCAATGCGATACTACCGTCGCAGTACAGGTTAAAGTGGTGGACTTTAAGCCTGTTGCCCCTGCGAGCATGGTGGTTGTTTGCCCCAATACGCCCACGCCGGTGAATCCTGGCGGCAGCGATCTGTATCGGTATACGTGGACGCCGGCGACCGGATTGAGTGCGACCAATGTGCCTAACCCAACCGTCACGACCAGCCAGGGTATTACCTATCAAGTCCGCATTTCCGACCTTAGTGGGCAGTGCGACACGACGGTCACCGTGCAGGTTAAGATTGTTGATTTCAAGGCCGTCGCTCCGGCCAATATGGTTGTTGTTTGCCCGAATACGCCTACGCCGGTCAATCCTGGCGGCAGCGATCTGTATCGCTACACCTGGACGCCAGCCACCGGATTGAGTGCTACCAATGTACCCAACCCGACCGTCACGACCAGCCAGGCTATTACGTATCAGGTGCGCATTTCCGATCTGATTGGGCAGTGCGATACGACGGTCACCGTGCAGATTAAGATCGTCGATTTCAAGGCTGTCGCTCCGGCTAGCATGGTGGTTGTTTGCCCGAACATTTCCACGCCGGTCAATCCTGGCGGCAGCGATCTGTATCGCTACACCTGGACCCCGGCGACCGGACTGAGCGCGACCAATGTGCCTAACCCGACCGTCACGACCAGCCAGGCTATTACGTATCAGGTGCGCATTTCCGATCTGAGTGGGCAGTGCGATACGACGGTCACCGTACAGGTCAAGATCGTTGATTTCAAAGCCGTCGCTCCTGCTAATATGGTGGTCGTTTGTCCGAACATTCCCACGCCGGTCAATCCTGGCGGCAGCGATCTGTATCGATATATCTGGACCCCGGCGACCGGACTGAGCGCGACCAATGTGCCTAACCCGACCGTCACGACCAGCCAGGCTATTACGTATCAGGTGCGCATTTCCGATCTGAGTGGGCAGTGCGATACGACGGTCACCGTACAGGTCAAGATCGTTGATTTCAAAGCCGTCGCTCCTGCTAATATGGTGGTCGTTTGTCCGAACATTCCCACGCCGGTCAATCCTGGCGGCAGCGATCTGTACCGCTACACCTGGACCCCGGCGACCGGACTGAGCGCGACCAATGTGCCTAACCCGACCGTCACCACCAACGAAGCGATTACGTATCAGGTGCGCATTTCCGACCTGAGTGGGCAGTGCGACACCACCGTCGCCGTTCAGGTCAAGATGGTCGATTTCAAGGCGGTCGCTCCGGCCAATATGGTGGTCGTTTGCCCGAATACGCCTACGCCGGTCAATCCTGGCGGCAGCGATCTGTATCGGTATACGTGGACGCCGGCGACCGGATTGAGTGCTACCAATGTGCCCAACCCGACCGTCACGACCAGCCAGCCTGTTACCTACCAGGTCCGTATCTCCGACCTGAGTGGTCAGTGCGACACGACGGTCACCGTGCAGGTTAAGATTGTTGATTTCAAGGCCGTCGCTCCGGCCAATATGGTTGTTGTTTGCCCGAATACGCCTACGCCGGTCAATCCTGGTGGTAGCGATTTATACCGGTATACCTGGAGTCCGGCGACCGGACTGAGTGCTACCAATGTGCCTAACCCAACCGTCACGACCAGCCAGGGTATTACCTATCAAGTCCGCATTTCCGACCTTAGTGGTCAGTGCGACACGACGGTCACCGTGCAGGTTAAGGTTGTTGATTTCAAGGCCGTCGCTCCGGCCAATATGGTTGTTGTTTGCCCGAATACGCCTACGCCGGTCAATCCTGGCGGCAGCGATCTGTACCGCTATACGTGGACGCCGGCCACCGGATTGAGTGCTACCAATGTGCCCAACCCGACCGTCACGACCAGCCAGCCTGTTACGTACCAGGTTCGCATCTCCGATTTGAGCGGGCAGTGCGACACGACGGTCACCGTTCAGGTTAAGATCGTCGACTTCAAGGTCGTCGCTCCGGCGAGCATGATCCTCGTATGTCCTGATATTCCTACGCCGGTCAACCCCAATGGCAGTGACCTCTATCGCTACATCTGGACGCCGGCCACCGGATTGAGCGCGACCAATGTACCCAACCCAACCGTAACGGCGAACCTGCCGGTCACCTATCAAGTCCGCATCTCCGATTTGAGCGGGCTGTGCGATACCACCGTCACGGTGCAGGTCAAGATCGTCGACTTCAAAGCCGTTGGGCCGGATACTTTGCAAACGGTTTGCCGGGGGATACCGACGCCGCTTAACCCTCGGGGCGATTCGCAATACCACTATACCTGGAGTCCGGCCACCGGGCTGAGCGCAACCGATGTGGCGAACCCGCTGATCACCACCCTGACTGGCGGCATTTATACGGTAACGATCAGCGAACCTTCCCGCCGTTGCGACACCGTGATCACGATCAGGGTAGTAGTTCCCGGAGCGATAAACCCGGATGCAGGGGTTGATACCACTTTATGCGCCTTGGGGAATTATGCATTGCAGGGCAAAGGCACAGGCGCTGCCCGTTTTGAATGGTCCGACAATCCGGGCTTCACCAACCTGCTCGGGCAGAATGCCCAACTCAATCTGAATGTCGCCCGGGGAGTCCGGAAGATATATCTGCGGGTGACCGATGCGAACAACTGTTCCGAAACGGATTCCGTGACCATCAGCGCGTTTCCTGTGCTTGCCAGTTTACCGGCTACGGCCCAAAGTTGTTTGCCTGGCGAGATGATCGACCTTCTGGTCGTCAATGGAGATGCCGGACAACAATTGCAATACCGGTGGAGCCCTGCAAACCTTCTGATTTCAGATCCCAATACCGGGCCTGGCGCCATTATCAGGGCCCAGGATCAGTCGGCTATTCAGGTTGAAGTGAGAAACCAGTACGGCTGTCTGGTTACGCTTCGGACCAATATCACCGTGGTGAACTTGCCGGATAAGCTGACGATTTCCGCAGACAAAAACCCGATCCGCCTGGGAGAATCCGCAGTTATCACGGTTGGCGGTTGTGTTGGGTGCGCGTATGATTGGACGCCTTCTACCGGGTTAAGCAATACCAACAGCTCTACAGTAACGGCTACTCCGGAAGAAACGACAACCTATGTCGCAAGGGTTACGAAAGATGGCTGCGTAGACACCATCAGCATCACCATCGTAGTAGAAATCTGCTCCGAGCCGTTCCTCCCCAATGCCTTTACGCCTAACGGGGACAAAATCAACGACGTATTGTATGTTCGGGTGAAAGATTACGAAGAGCTACACTTCATCATTTATAACCGCTGGGGGCAGGAAGTATTTGACACCCGGAATCCGGAAGTGGGCTGGGATGGAACCTACCGGGGCAGGCAACTACCTCCGGATGTTTATGGGTTCTATATCTACATGAGATGCCCTGATGGAACGGAGTTCAAGAAAAGAGGGAATATCTCTCTCATTCGATAAACCTACGCCGGCACCCTTCCGTGGAAAACCCCTGCAAAAGTGAAATAATCCTTTTGCAGGGGTTTTGCGTACAACCCAGGACGGTTAGGATTCGTTAACTTTGAGAATTGTTCATTTTGTAATATTCCAAGCCATGAGTTGTGTTCGAGTACTTCAACCCTTCTTTCGCGCCTGGTTACTACCCTTTACTTGGGCTCTGGCAGTTTCTTTCTCTTACGGGCAATGCAAGCCGGCAGTGGACGAAGTAGACCCTTTCGACAGTACCCGCACCGTAGCGGCAAAAGCGGTCAACATCGGATACCTTATTCCCAGTAATTTCGAAACAGCAGACGGCCCCAAAATGATCGAAGAGGCGAAATTGCTCTTTTCTTTTTCGGAAAATGACAGCATCCGGTCCTTTTTCCTTACTGTCGCCGTTCAGGAACGGGAATTCCTGAGGATAGATAACGACTTTAATGTGCTGCTATTATTGGACGACGAACAGGTTATCGCAATGATGAACGTATCGGATCAGGGCGTTTTCGACCCGGCAACCAACATGCGTTTATATCAGCATACCTGCGTTGTTCCGCTCGACCTGTTTTTTGCGCTGACTCACCTGAAGGTGGCCAAAATCAGGATCAATTACCGCACCTACAAGCATACGATCGACTTGACGGAGCGTCAGCGCACAGAACTTCGGGAGGCCATTCGTTGCGTGGGAGAAACGGTCCAACTTATTCCGGTGGTCAGGCCATGATTTCTTTTTATACCGGCTGCTTTAGCCTATACGTCAGGAGACGGACGCCGGACCGTCCAGGATGGAAAAAGCGAAATGGCGCAACAATTCTTTAGCATCCGAATACTCCTGGTTTCCGTTGGAAATATCCGTTAAGGAAGGCAGGTGCTGGGCAAAGAAAATATGGTCTTTGGCCATTTCCAGCAGCGTACTGGCCAGCGCTTTAGGGTATTGGAAATCCGGCTTAATTTCGGTGATAATCGCGGCGATGGTTTTGCTCAACGACTTGTAGGTGAGAAAAAAACCTTTCTTGTTCTCCTCGTCTACCTTTTTGGTATGGTATGCTTTCGTTGATTCCGACACTACGATCCGGTACAATACATCCTCATCCACCCAGTCGATCGCTTCGTCCCGAAGGGCTGCATCGACAATAGTAGAGATCGCGATGGTGAGTTTTTTCCTTGGATCGGTCATGTTTTTGGTATTGACCTCGATCAGGTAGCGCATCCACTCCCAATACCAGCAAAGCAGATACACCAGCAACCGGTGTTTGTTTTCGAAATACCGGTAGATGGAAGCCTCCGTGGAGTGAATGCGCTGGGCCAGTTTTTTAAACGTAAAATCCTCGAAGCCGATCTCATCAATCAGATGAATGCTGTGCTGAATGATACTTCTGCCCAATTTGGTGTCCTGGGGATCCCGGATATACAGATTTTCGTTGAGTTGAATTTGAATATTGACCCCCATTGGCTGTCATTTTTAGCTTTGGATGCGGTCCCGAAGGTTTTGCTTTAACCAGACGGTACCATCCTGAAATGTTGGGAAATTAAGTTCTGCAGGAACAAGCCCCGGCACGAGGTTTATCGCCGCCAGCATGTCTTTGGGTTGGCCGCGAAGGCCCGTAACGGCCACCGTGATGTTTTGCGCATGGAGATCCGACACCGCTTCCTCCAGAGCGTATAATCCGGATTGGTCTACATACGGAACCCGCCCCATCCGGATGATGACGACTTTAATATGCGGTTTGGAACGGATAATTTCCTGGAACCGGGAGGCGAATCCAAAAAACAAAGGCCCATCCAGGTGTTTGATGAAAACCAGATCGCCAAATTGACGAAGCAGGTCTGGGTCCTCGTCCGCCCAGGGCAATTCAAGGGCATAAGTCTGAAGTGGCGCTGAAAGCGTTCTCCCCTCCACCACATCGGCAATGTTTTTCATGAACAGCAGGGCAGCGAGGATCAGCCCGATCGCCACCGCTTCCAATAACCCGACAAAGACGGTAATGGCCAATACCAGAAGCATGATGACGGCATCCGCTCTTGGGATGTTGCGGATATGGTTGAATCCTTTGTAGTCGATGATTCCAATCCCTACCGTCAACAGAATCCCTGCCAAAACCGCGTTGGGAATGACGCCCACCAGCGGGCCAAGACCCAGCAAAATGCCCAAAAGTAGCAAACCGGCAACTACTCCGGCAATGCGGGTACGGCCTCCCGACTGAATATTGATCACGGTCCGCATCGTAGCCCCCGCGCCAGGCAAACCGCCAATAAGGGCAGCTGCGATATTCCCAAGGCCCTGCCCGATCAACTCCCGGTTGCTGTCGTGCCGGGTTTTCGACAGGTTGTCGGCAATCACGGAAGTGAGCAAGGAGTCAATGGCGCCAAGTGCTGCCAGTGTGAACCCATACTGCAAAACAAAAGCGAAATTTTTGGGGTCAATCAGCGCAGCCCAGAACGAGAGCTGGAGGCTGGGAAGTCCCTTAGGAACCCCTCCTGGCGTGCTGCTGGCAATCAGGCTCACCTGCCCGTCCCGGAGAAAAACAAACGCCAGCCCGGAAATCAGGACTAGCGCGACCAAAGACCCCGGGACCGATTTGGTGATTTTGGGAAACAAGTAAATGATCGCTATCGTGGCAGAGGCCAACAGCACAGCATAGCCGTTGAAGATCCCGGGGATTTGCCCAAGGTTCTTCACCACCCCCAAAGCGCCTCCTGCCGGGGAGGGCGCTCCCAAAAGGGGAAATAGCTGCGTAATGATAATGATCACTCCGATCCCGCTCATAAATCCAGAAACTACCGGATAAGGAATATATTTGATATACCTGCCTGCGCCAATGATGCCGAAAAGCAGCTCGATCAGCCCGCCCAGGAGAAAGGTCGCAACGACCAGGGGCATGGCCTCTTCAATTCCTCCTCCAAACGCGATCGCTTTCGCGATCACTACCGCCGACACCACCGTCATGGGCGCGGTGGGCCCGCTGATCTGCGTGGGCGTGCCTCCAAATATAGCTGCGACTACGCCCAATGCAATCGCCCCATAAAGCCCGGCAATAGCCCCCAACTCCGTCTGCGCGCCAAATGCCAAGGCAAGCGGAAAGGCAACAATGCCTGCGGTTATTCCGCCAAACAGATCTCCGCGGAGGTGGGTCAAATCCCACCGAAGTAAATGTTTCATGTCTGTGGAAAGCGATAGTATTCCTATCGCAATTGATTAAAAAACCTGGTACCCTGAAATAATGTTCGCAAAGTAACAAGCCTAAAGGCAGCGCATAGTAATCTGCATCACAAAAAAAATGCAGAAATAGCTCATTTAAAGTGTGTTATCTGGAAATTGGATCGTTTTCGAGGCATCTAATGGCGCCTGTACTAATCCTCCAATTTTTTCCCCAAATAAACCAAATAAAAGACGCCGGGAGCAAATTGGAAATGCTCCAGATCAAACGGGATTGGAAGGACCTCGCCTTGGCTGTCTTTTACAAAAACCGGAATTTGTTGATACGCCACCCCCATTCCTGCCATAACGGCAACCAAATCCGATTGCTGACTAAACGCTTTTTCATGAATGAACGGGAAATCCCGGACGACTTCGTTCAAATTCAAAAAATCATCGGTGTAAGAAAGCAATCCGTCCCTGGGTCTTTCCTCCGGTAGTTTTTTTAATTCTTCAGCGGAAATCAACCGAAAAGCGCCGTTTTCTCCAAATTCCTTCTCATAGCGGGTAACTGCAAATTGGTTCAGTTCAACACTGCTGGTCATGGCTAATAAAAAACCCATATCCGCAAGGTCGATCTGTTCTGCCAAATCATCCGAATAAATATTCGCCGGGATTGCCTCTAATCCCTGCGATCTGGCCTGGCGTATGCTGCCTTCGTTACTATCCACCAATACGACATGCCGCTGATTGTCTTTCAGGTATTTAGCCAGGAGGCGGGCCGCTTGATTGGCGCCGACAATCAAAATACCCCGGGAAGCGACTAAGCATACCCCAAGTCCTTTGGCCACCGGACGGACCGTTAGGGCAATCAGCAAAACCGTGCCCATCACCACCATGAACACCATGGGAGTGATGTACTCCGCATCCTCAATCCCCATTCGCGTCAGCGTTGCGCCAAATAACGACGCAATGCCCGCAGCCACAATGCCTCGAGGCCCTACCCAGGAAATAAACAATTTTTCTGCCGTTTTGAGGTCCGATCCTTTTGTGCAAATGATGACGCCAAGGGGGCGCAACACGAAAACAAGAAACCCGAACAGGACGAAACTTCTCCAATTGCTGAAGACCAGGAGCAGTTCCTCCAGGTCGATTTGAGCGGATAAAAGGATGAAAAGAATAGAGATCAATAACACGCTGAGCGATTCTTTGAACAGAAGTATTTCCCGGAACCGGGGAATGTCCAGGTTGCCCATCACCGTCCCCATCACCACGACGGAAAGTAATCCGGACTCTTGAGCGACCACATTCGACATCACAAATACCCCCAGAACGAAAGCCAGCGTAAATACATTGAGCAGATAGGAAGGGATCCAGTTGCGCCGGATAAATTGAAATAAGGCCCATCCGGAAATAGCGCCCAACGCCATCCCTACCAGAATTACTCTCAGGAAAGTGATCATCGCCATAGAGGTAAAGGATACCCCTCCAGATGAGATAATAAACTCAAAAACAAGCACAGCCAGCAACGCTCCAATGGGATCGATCAGAATGCTTTCCCATTTCAGCACGGTAGCTACATTCCTCGTCAAAGGGAGGTTTCTTAATATTGGAGCGATTACCGTTGGGCCGGTCACTACAACTAACCCCGAAAACATAAAGGAAACAGGCCAGTTCAGCTCCATAATATAGTGGGTAGCAAAGCCTCCGCCCAAAAAGGTGATCGCAGAACCCATCGTCACCAACTTGAGAATCGCCGGTCCTACCCCCTTGATTTCCGAACGCTTGAGTGTAAGCCCCCCTTCGAACAAAATAATTCCAATAGCCAGGGACACAAAGGAGAACAAATATTCGCCGGGAAACAATCCTTTACCGGTTCCAGGGTCGTAGATGGGGTTGAGCAGCTTCTCCCCGGTATCCGTAAACAAAGTCGACAACGGCCCAACTAATAAACCGCTGATTATTAACGGCAAAATAGAAGGAACCCTGACTTTCCATGCGATCCACTGCGAAAAAATTCCTAAAATGATTATTCCTGCCAGTTCTATCATGTTTTCCTGTAGGCCGGATTGTTTTTCTTGGCGTTTCCTTTTCAGGGCTCAGATTCCAGCAAACTGTAAAATAATCCTTTTTTCCTTTTTTGGCTCAAAACGGCAACGAGGGTTCCCCAAAAAAAATCCATTAACTTTGGCCCCGAAAAATATAGTCCATGTTAACTGAGCTTCAAAAACGGCGCACGTTTGGCATCATCAGCCACCCGGATGCCGGAAAAACTACCCTTACGGAAAAATTGCTCCTCTTTGGGGGCGCTATTCAGATTGCGGGCGCCGTCAAATCCAATAAAATTAAGAAAAGCGCTACCTCCGACTTCATGGAGATCGAGCGCCAGCGGGGAATTTCGGTCGCCACCTCCGTTATGGCGTTCGACTACCGCGACCTGAAAATCAATATCCTGGACACCCCCGGCCACGAAGATTTTGCCGAAGACACCTACCGCACCCTCACCGCCGTGGATAGCGCCATCGTCGTTATCGACGTGGCTAAAGGGGTCGAAACCCAGACCGAAAAACTGGTCAACGTTTGCCGCATGCGTAATACGCCCATCATCGTATTTATCAACAAACTCGATCGCGAGGGCAAAGATGCCTTCGACTTGCTGGACGAAGTCGAAAAAAAACTCAATATACGCGTCACCCCTCTGAGTTGGCCTATTGGCATGGGCCAACGGTTTAAAGGCGTATACAGCCTGTATGAAAAAAAGCTGGTTCTGTTCAGGCCGCACGGCAAGCAGGAAGAAGAAGATTTAATAGAGATCACCGACATTACCGGGGATTCGCTTGACAAAAACGTAGGGAAAGCCGACGCCGATACCCTCCGGGAAGAACTTGAAATCGTCCAGACCGTTTATCCGGAATTCAACAGGGAGCAATACCTGTCGGGAGAAGTTTCCCCGGTATTCTTCGGAAGCGCCGTGAACAATTTCGGCGTCCGGGAACTGCTGGATTGCTTCGTGGAAATTGCGCCCGAGCCCTTGCCCCGATCCGCAGAGGAACGCATCGTCAACCCCGAAGAAGAGCAATTTTCCGGGTTTGTGTTCAAGATCCATGCCAATATGGACCCCAATCACCGCGACCGGATCGCTTTTCTACGGATCTGCTCCGGAAAATTTCAGCGAAATACCAACTACCTGCACGTCCGCCAGGGTAGGAAAATGAAGTTTTCCAACCCTACCTCTTTCATGGCAGCAAAAAAAACTGTGATCGATGAAGCGTATCCCGGAGATGTGATCGGTCTTTACGATTCCGGCAATTTCAAGATCGGAGATTCCCTCACCGAGGGCGAAGCGCTGCATTTCAAAGGAATTCCCAGCTTTTCTCCCGAGCTTTTCCGCTTCGTCAACAATACCGACCCCCTGAAATCCAAACAGCTGGCCAAAGGCCTGGAACAGTTGATGGACGAAGGAGTCGCCCAACTTTTTACCCGGGAATTGGATGGGCGGCGGATTATTGGCACGGTGGGCAACCTGCAGTTCGACGTCATCCAGTACCGTCTCCAGCACGAATACGGCGCCTCCGTAAGCTATGAACCCCTTTTCATCCATAAAGCGTGCTGGATCACCTCCTCCGATGAGACGGCGATGAAAGAACTGATCAACCGGCGCCGGAAAGACATCGCGCGGGACAAACACGGCCAACTGGTCTTCCTGGCGGAATCGGCCTGGGCGCTAAAAATCGCCCAGGAAAATCATCCCAAAGTAGACTTTCACTTTACAAGCGAGTTTTGACCGCCGCTAATCCCAGATTCCAGGCAGCTTTTTCAGCTTATTTAACCCGTCCTGTTCGTGGGAATCCTCAGATTCCCAACGGAATGATTATGCGGTCCCCTGACCGCCGCTAACCCCAGGTCCCAGGCAGCTTTTTCTGCTTATTTAACCCGTCTTCCTTTCCATTTATACCTAACGACCAAGTTGGAGGCCAGGCCAACCCCTGCGATATATAGAATGTGGAGCGCCTGCGCCGGCCAAAACGCATTGAACAAGTCCATGCGTTTAAAGAAACGGGCCGCCGAGCGCAACATGCGGTAATCGGCCCAGGTTTTACTGACGATTAGAACTACCGGAATCGTCAGCCAATACCAAGGCAGCCAAAACAGGAGCGCCAAACTGAGCAAAACACTCCAGCACAGCAAGAACACTAAAGCCAGAACGGCGGTGATCTTCCTATCGGAATAGCTTCTCGACTTGGATCCCCAGCGCACACGCTGCTGGAAAAACGCTTTCAAAGACCCCAGTGCCTCGGTGCGCACGGCCTGCGTGGTCTTCAAAAAACCAGTCTTTCCCGGATACCGGGCCATGATCTTGTGGAGCAAAAGCAGATCGTCTCCCGACGCCAGGCGGGAAATATCCGAATAGCCGCCCACCTCCTCAAACGCTGCTTTTGAAAATCCGAAAGCGGCGCCGTTTGCCAAATGGGTAAGCCCCATGCGCATTCCCGCCCCGGTGATTAGCATCATTCCCAGAAGGTCGAGCGATTGAAAACGTTCAAACAGGGAGCCTTCCCGGTGAAAAGCCACTGGTCCGGTGATGCAATGCCACCCTTTTCGTTCGTAGCAGGAGGCCATCAATCCCAGCCAATGGGGGGGCAGAACGCAATCCGCATCCGTCGTCAGGATAAGATCGCCTTTGGCTTTAGAGACGCCTGTTTCCAAAGCCCGTTTTTTATAGGCCACAAACCCTTCGGGAAGCGGTGTGCCGGGCGGCTGAAGAACAGAAATCCGGGAATCGGCAAACTGTAGGGCAATGGCTGCCGTTTCGTCGCTGGAATCATCGTCCACCACGATTACCTCAAAAAGATGGGCTGGATATTGCTGCTGCAAAATGCTGTCCAGGCAAGCTCCGATGCCGGAAGCCTCGTTGCGGGCAGGAATAACCACCGAAACCAAAACAGAGGGAGTATATCCGGGTGGGATCTTCCATTCGGACATTTTTTCCCATACGCGGCGGTATCGCTCCACTAAAATCGCATAGGCAACCCCCAGGATTGAAAAAAAGATGCCGAGGCAGGTTATCCAGGTCAGTTCCATTCCAAAGTGGCGGTCGGAAACCTTTAAACCAAATCGTCTCCTTCCCGTTCCTTTTTTTCTTCGCGGAACAACGGAGGAATGGTGGGAAACTGGCGGCTCTCCAATTCTTCGAAATCCGTTAGCTCGCCTTTAGCACGCCGCTCCTGGTCGCGCTGAAGGGTTTTTACCTGCCGGCGCATCAGTGCGCGTCCCAGCAGGATGGCAGATACGATAGGGTAGCCCAAAACGGATAATACGATGGCCGCTACCCCCATCAGGGTATCGCGTTTGAAAATTTTCCGGAGCCAGCTGATATAATCCCAAAACACTTTATGGTCCAATATCAGCGCGGCAATTAGGATGACAGGCCCCAGGAAATAGAGCAGGCGGAAAACCAAACGCGCCATGAAAAAGACGCCAACCAATAGCCCAACAAAAAGGATCAACGCCCAAATGGTGTTGAGTGGGGAACCTCCCCCTTCGGAAGATTTTTGGTCAAACATACGCAGTAGGTTTTATAGCCTGAAAACAAGGCGCCCCGGGCAGCCCGGAGGATTCTTCCCCTTCAAGATCTGCAAAATAGCCGGGCAAGACCTATTTTTTCGGTTAATTTTTTCTTTTTCTCGACCTTTGATACATTCTTTTCCAAAGCCTTGCCCGAAAAGCGCGATCCCATCTGCCGGTTATGCAACCCAAAGATCGGATTGAACGTTAATTATTGCTTAAGAGCTATTTTCAAACAAACCGCTTTACCTATTTTTGCAAAAAATTGTCTGTCATGAAGCTTTCGAAGAATTTCCTTTTCCTTCTGAGCATGTTGGTTTTTGCCTTTACCCTGCATGCCCAGACCAACGTGGTTTTGCGGTGCGAAATGAGCAACTGCGGCGGTAGCCTGGCGTTGTATGAATTCGATGGGTTCGGATTCCGCCAGCTCCAACGCCTGAGCGCTCAGGGGGAGACCCAGGTGTATGAGTTTAAAGTGCCCGTTTCTACGCCCCGTTTTTACTACGTAGGCCCTCTGGCGGAAGATTTACGCCCCATCGTTCTGGGCGAAGAAAAACAGGTGGGGTTGAAAGGGAATTGCAGCCAGATGCGCTTCGCGGAAATTTCCGGATCCAGGATCAACCAGGACTATGAATTCACCCGGCAAAAGATCGATGTGCTGAACAACCGGTCGGGCCAGTTGCTGCGCGATTTCGCCTATGCAGAAAACGACGAACAGCGCCAGTCGTTCACCGATGGGCTAAAGTCTCTTGATACAGACAAAATCGTCTTCCTCGACTCGCTGCGCAAAGCCAACCCTTTTCTGGGGCGCGTAGCCGCTTTGAACACCTATATCTCGTTCCAGAACAACAACAAAGGAAAGCACAATTCCGAGGTGGAGTATTTTGCAAACGAATATTTCAGCTTTGCCGACTTTAACGATCCAGGCTATAATCATCTTCCCTGGGTATACGAAGCCTTCAGCAATTACTCCCAGACCTTGAGCGGGATCAACCTGCCAGACGAAATGGTCGCCAGTTTTCTCCAAGCTTCCCTGGATAAGGTTCCTGCCGGCGCTTCGGCAAGGCAGCTCGCCTACGCGGGGATCTTAAGCGGCCTTCAACGGCGGAAACACGCTTCTTATGCCCCGTTCGCAGAAAAATTCGCCGCAGAATACAAAGACCAGGCCCCTGCTGCGGTCGCCGAAGTCAAAGCAGGATTGGAAAAAGCTATGCGCCTGATGGTGGGTTCCCTTGCGCCCGACTTTTCGCAGCTCACTCCTGAAAGCAAGGATCTTAAACTCAGCAGCCTTCGCGGCAAATACGTACTCATCGATTTCTGGGCAAGCTGGTGCGGCCCTTGCCGCAGGGAAAACCCCAACGTCGTGCGCATGTACAACCTCTATAAAGAAAAAGGTTTCGAAATCCTCGGGGTGAGCCTCGACAACGACCGCGACCGGTGGCTTAAAGCCATTGCCGACGACGGGCTTACCTGGTTGCATGTAAGCGACCTCAAAGGGTGGTCTAACGAAGTGGCTCAAATGTACGAGGTGAGTTCTATTCCCAAAACCATCCTGATCGACCCGCAGGGAAAGATCGTCGCTAAAGACCTCCGTGGACCAACCCTGGAACGCAAGCTTCAGCAATTGTTTAATTAAGCACCGGCTCCGCAGGATGTTCAAGGCGCAAGTATGATAATCTTCTCGCGTTTTCTTTTTTTGGCGCTGCTGCCGGCTTCGCTTTCCATCGCGGCCCAGGCTCCCGCTGAACATGCGCCAGTTCCCGCCCGGATTCTGGACGCCAGTTTTCTCTTTCCCCAATACCGCTGGGAATTGGACGTGGAATCCTCCCGGCGCTTGAGTCGTGCCTTCGGGGAATCGAAATGGCAAACCATTCTTCGCGCCAGCCGCCAGGAAGCCTGGCCCCCAGGGTTGCGCAAAGAAGAAGACCGTGCCGAAAACAGGGGATGGATCTGCGATTTCAACGTCTACTACCTGGGTAGCTTTTCTGTCGATAAGGCCTTGCTGTGGTTTCCCGAAAAAGAAAACCAACACCTGCCCGCCTTTCTGCGCCCCCAGGAAGACCTCTATTTCATTATTCGGGAGAGTGGACTGGAAAAATCAGGGCAACCTGCCGGCATTCCGCTGCGCCTGGAAGCCCAACTGGATTTTCTGCTGGCTGGCTTCCTGACCCAATTCGCTTCGATTGCAGAAAGCGCCCACCCTCCCGCCCTGACCCTTGACGGAGAACAAATCCCGACCCGGTTCATGCTGGAAGGCGCCCGAACGGCTTGGATTAGCCGCTCTTTTGACCGCCGGAGAACCAGCTACACGGCGGCATTTCCCGAACATGCTACCCGGGAAGCCGCGCTGAACCAATACAAAATTCTTTTTGACAGGATCAGCGCCGCGCGGTTCAGCTCCTGCCCTCTGGTCAGAGACAAGAATCCAAAGCGCGACCTCTTGTTTGAAGACCGATTTTTTGCTTTTGACATGGCTGGCGATATGGATCCCCGATTCAAAGGGCTTGCGCTCAGCCTAGAACTCGTTCGAAAAGACGCCCCGGCCCCAGGCCCCAAAAAAGACGCCTGGTACTGCATGCTCACTTTGCAGAACTAATGCCGGGAACTTATTTCCCCTGGGCAAATACCGCGTCGCTCAAATTCTGGTTCAGCTTGTAATTGGTGAAGATGAGATGAATCGTGCCCGTCCCTTTAGCCGGAAGGTTTGGCGTATTTTTGGAGGCGCTCAGGTCGACCGCCACCGATTTGGGGACCTTAAACCGGGCTACATCAATCGTAAACCGGATCCAGTCGGGCAATGCAGATTCCTGGAAACGCCCATACCCCTGTTCTACAGTTAGCGTTCCGTTGGTTTTGGTGGTGAGTTGAGATTTGAGGATTAATTTGCGCCCTGGGTCGATCCATAGCTTGGCCAGGATCAACTCTCCGGCATTGTCGTGAGGGATCACATTCACCACCTGAGTCTTGGTAGCTTGGACCGTCTCCTCTCCGGCAAAGATGGCAACGTAGGCATTGGTGTCCCGGATACTTTGAAGCGTGAAGTAGGGATTCTGTTTCGGAAGAAAGATGATTCCCTCCGTTTTTACCCGGAATTTATCCGGTTGCTTAAAGTACACGTCTCCTTCCACAGGAGTCAATCGGACGGAAGGAATGTCAAATTCCATGCGCACCGTCGCGGAATAATCCTTCACCTGAGCAAATTTCTTTTGGATCGCATGGATCAGGGCCTTCGGAGCGGATTGGGCAAATACCCCTGGAGCGCAAAGCGCAATTAGTGCAAATACAATAAATGATTTCAATTCTGGATATCTTTTTTGGTAAAATGAAAAAAGGAAACGCCCAGGAATAAGGCGATATGAAGGACCAGAACCCACAAAGACCGCAGAATGGCGCCCCAATCCAAAGGCTGGTCAAACATACTTCTCCACACGATCATGTGGGTCGTAAACAGGAAAGGCTTGATCCGGTCAAAAAGCGGAACCTCCAGTGTGCCAATGATGGTAAACAGGATGATCACGGCCATGGAAGCAATGATGGGACCAATCGAATTATCCGTATAACAGGACAGCATCAGGGCAAAGGTAGCCACAACGCTGAGCGAAAGAAAAGCGATCCCAAACGCGGCCATAAACCGCCAGAGGGTGTCTGCCGCTTTCAAAATAATCAACTCGTCGCTTTTCAAAACGACCAGGTCTCCGGATCCGAACAGCAGAAACCCTCCGCCTAAGGCGAGAAGCCCCAGCCAGAAGATCAGCAAAAAAACGTATATGCTGACAGCGAAATACTTGGCCCATAGAATTTTTGCGCGGGAATAGGGCTGGGTGAGCAGCAAGCGGATCGTGCCGGACGCGGCCTCCCCGCTCACCAGATCGCCTGCGATCAGGGCCACTAACAAAGGCATTTGCACGATCAGCGTCTGGAGGATGATGAAGCTCACCAGATTGCCGTTCAATAGATTGCCCTGAACCTGAAACGATTGTTCCAAGGCCTGAAGGATAAACTGGAGGTAACTGCGCCCGTCCAGCCAAAGTGCCAGTTCGATCAGCAAAACGATGACAGTGATCGCCGCAAAACCGATATAACTTCTCGGTTTGGTGCCTATTTTGAATAATTCGATCCGAAGCAGGGTTCCCATAGGGTAAGTGGATTACTTGAATGCCATGATATCCGCCTTTTCCGGGGAAGCGGTAATGCGAAGAAAGTAGTCCTCCAGGCTCCGGGTGGCCTGTATCCCGAAAATGGCAATTCCTTTGTCCGTTAGCAACCGCGCCACGTGCGGAATATCGCCTTTGGCGCATTGGAGTTTCAGGGCGCCAGGAAGTCGTTCGAGAATTAAGCCGCCAAGCCGGGATTCGGTCAGCGCCGTTTCCGCCGCCGCGGGTTCGTCCACTTGTACGTCCACCTGCAGGTTTTCGTGAGATAACAACTCGGAGACTTTACCCTGGACCACTGCCTTGCCGCGGTGAATAATGACCATGCTATCGGCAATCATTTCGATCTCGCTAAGGATATGGGAAGATAAAATGACCGTTTTCCCAAGGTCGTTTTTCAGGTGCAGGATCAGGTTGCGCAACTCAATGATTCCTTGAGGGTCGAGTCCGGTGGAAGGCTCATCCAGGATGATAAGTTCCGGATCGTGCAGCAAAGCCTGAGCCAGCCCAAGCCGCTGTTTCATCCCGTGGGAGTACGTTTTGACCCGGTCTTTTTCCCTTCCTTTTAGCCCGACGAGATGCAGAACGGTTTCGATCCGTTCGTTCAGATGGCGGGTTTGGCTCATCTGGCCAAAAAGGCGCAGGTTATCCAGTGCGCTGAGGTAGAGGTAGAAATCCGGTTTTTCCACTATGCAGCCGATCCGTCCGAGAATGGCGTTGCGGTGCTGGTTCAGATCGAGGCCGAAAAGGGCAATAGACCCGGCAGTCGGCCTTATCAAGGACAGAATCATCCTTAAGGTCGTGCTTTTCCCCGCTCCATTGGGCCCGAGGAACCCGAACACCTCCCCTTTTGCTACCTGTAGGTCCATGCCATCGACAGCGGCAAAATCACCATACATTTTGGATACTCCCCGAAGCTGTACAATTGAATTCATAGGCATCTAATGCCAGGGAAAGCAAAAAGTTTATTCAAAGGACAAAAAACCGTCTGTCTGAGTAAAGTCAGGACCCGCAATGATTTTTGTCACCGCATCGCAAAAGAAAAAAGCGCTCATTTGAATTAAATACCTCCGGTTTATGCCCGAAATGAATGAAAAGAAAACCGTTCAGACTCCCCCACGCATGACGGGCATGTGGTGGCTCTATCTCCTGCTGGCCTTCTTTTTTATTGGCCAGTGGATGGTCAGCCGCACCAACGTGCAGCAGGAAGTCAGCTACAAAGTGTTTGCATCGCAAATGCTGGAGAAAGGCGCAGTGGAAAAGCTGGTCATCATCAATGGGGAGGAGGTGGAAGTATTCATCAAGCCGGAGTTTCGCGGAAAAGGCTACTTCGAGAAGATTAAAACAGAAAACCTGGGTCCTCATTACCGAATGAATATCGGCTCAGTAGAAGTGTTCGAGAACCAGCTGGCCCAACTACAGGAAAGCAAGGGCTCCGGGGACCGGGTGGAGGTGCTGTATCTGCGCCGGACCAACTGGTTTCGGGAACTATTCATCTGGACGCTTCCGATTCTTCTGGTTATCGGGTTGTGGTTTCTGATGCTTCGGCGGTCTTCCGGCGGGGGAGGTATGGGCGGAATTAACCCGTTCGACTTCGGGAAATCCAAGGCTACGGAGTTCGATGGCCTCCACCATCCCCAGGTGACCTTCAAAGACGTTGCCGGGCTGGAGGAAGCCAAGGAAGAAGTGCGCGAAATCGTCGAGTTCCTGAAGAACCCGGGCTACTATACCCGACTGGGCGCCCGGATTCCCAGGGGCGTGATCCTGGTAGGGCCTCCAGGCACGGGAAAAACCCTGATGGCCAGAGCGGTGGCGGGAGAAGCGAAAGTGCCTTTCTTCTCCATTTCCGGTTCCGAGTTTGTCGAAATGTTTGTGGGCGTAGGCGCTTCCAGGGTGAGGGACTTGTTCCGGAAAGCCAAGGACCGGGCCCCCAGCATCATTTTCATTGACGAGATCGACGCCATCGGCCGCGCCCGCGGCGCCGCCTTTTCCATGCGCACCAACGACGAACGGGAGAGTACGCTCAACCAGTTGCTGACCGAGATGGACGGCTTCGACAAAGATACCAACGTCATTGTCGTTGCCGCCACCAACCGCGCGGATATTCTCGACCGGGCCTTGCTTCGTCCCGGCCGGTTCGACCGCCACGTCTACCTCGAGCTGCCCAACGTACAGGAACGAAAAGAAATCTTTGAGGTACACCTCCGGCCTTTGCACCTGGCTAACGACCTGGACGTGGAGATTCTGGCAGCCCAAACACCTGGTTTTTCTGGCGCCGATATCGCCAATATATGCAATGAAGCCGCGCTGATCGCTGCCCGGCGCGGGCGCGACAGCGTGAGTATGCAGGATTTTTACGACGCCACCGACCGCATCATCGCCGGACTGGAAAAAAAATCGAAAATCATTTTGCCCGCCGAACGCAAGATCATCGCTTACCACGAAGCCGGGCACGCCGTCGTGAGTTGGAGGTTGCCCCATGCAGATAAACTCCTTAAAGTCACCATCGTGCCCAGAGGAAAATCCCTTGGCGCCGCATGGTACCTTCCGGAAGAACACCAGATCTATACCCGGGAACAGTTCCTGCACCGCCTCTGCGCCGGGCTTGGCGGAAGAGCAGCCGAGGATTTAGTTTTTGGAGAAGTCACCTCTGGCGCCCTCGACGACCTGGAGAAAATCACGAAACAGGCGTATACCATGGTCGCCTTCTACGGGCTAAATGAAAAGCTGGGCAATATCAGTTATTACGACAGCACCGGAGAGTTTGAGCAGTCGTTTCAAAAGCCTTACAGCGAGGCTACTGCCCAATTGATCGATTCCGAAGTACGCCTGCTCATAGAGGAAGCTTATCTGCAAACGAAAGAAATCCTTTCCCTAAACCGGCAGGAACTAGAACAGGTGGCTGCCCTGTTGTTGGAAAAAGAGGTAGTCGTTAGTTCAGACCTCGAACGAATATTGGGAAAAAAGAACAAGCCGTCATTTACCCTGTGAGTATTTAGTATTAAAAATTTGGTTATGAGCAAGATACATAAGATTTTTTTCCCTTCCGATTTTTCCGAAACAGCTCAAAACGCGTTCCGGTATTGCCTGTTGCTCGCGGATGCCTATGGCGCTGAAATCCATTTGCTGCATGTGGTTTATCCCGAATATGAAATGTTGGATCTTCCCGTGATGTCGGTGAAAGCTACCCGGGACAAAATCGAATTCGCCCAGAGCGCCCTTAGCAGCTTTACGGAGCTTACCCTTAGCCAGGTAAAGGAAACGTTTACCCTGAACAACCATCCGCTGGTGCACCAGGAGGTCGAAGTCGGCGCCCCTGCAGGGGTTATTGCTCAGGTGGCCCAACGCTGCCAGCCCGACCTCCTGGTCATGGGCACCAAAGGCGAACACAACGCGCTGGAACGCACGTTGGGCAGCGTGACCACCGGGGTAGTGGAACAGGTACACTGCCCGGTACTAGTCATCCCTGAACAATCGGACTGGAAGCCCGTTCGCGTCGCTGCTTATGCCACCAATCTGTCCGAGGCAGATCCCTACCACGTATGGAAAGCTGCTCAACTCCTTGAGCCCTTCCACCCGGTGATGCATGTGGTGCACATTTCCAACGGAAAAGGAGAAGGTTTCGAA
The DNA here is from genome assembly GCA_016707205.1 of Haliscomenobacter sp. GTDB lineage: Bacteria > Bacteroidota > Bacteroidia > Chitinophagales > Saprospiraceae > JADJPL01. The sequence goes on from JADJHZ010000007.1 coordinate 157,370, forward strand.
CCGGATGCCAACCTCGCCGAGGTCGAAGAATTCTTTAACCGGCATGAAAACAATACCGCTGCCCTGCAGATTACCTTCCACGAGTTGGAGGGCGCTTCGGTCACCGGCGGGTTAGAGAATTTTATCGATTATTACCACATCGACCTGCTGATTATGTTTATGCCGCACCACAACTGGCTGGACCGGCTCTTCAAGCCCAGCAACACCCGGAAAATGACGTTGGATACGCCTGTTCCGCTGCTGTTGTTGAAGAGTTAGGGAGCAGGGATTAGGGAGCAGGGAGCAGGGAGAAAGGGAGAAAGGGAGTTTTCTTGGACTGTTCAAAATTACACTAGTTCGAGGCTCCTCCCAATGCTGTCCGGAACCTGTTCGAGCGGCAGAAAAAAGCTGGATCCCAGCCTAAACCGAATGAGTTGCAGGCTTGCTTGTCAAGGAGCTTACCTGTTCGATGCCCTGAAAATAATAGGTAAAGCAAGTTCGCGGTCCTGCTAAGAGCGGAATCAAATTTCCAGCAGCAGCCATTTTGCAGGCCCTGACTGTGCTCAATCTCAGGTTCCAAACAGCATTGGGCTCCGCCCACAGACGCTACGGTATGGGCATACTCGGACTTACGCTTAGTTGAGGCTCTGCCTGAAACCAGGGGCTCCGGATGTATACGGATCCCGTTTTCAGCGGGGCGGCGAACCGAGAAGAGGATAGACACACTTTTCAAACATTCCCCCTGCTCCCTCACTCCCTGCTCCCCTTTCTCCCTGCTCCCCTTTCTCCCTTTCTCCCTGCTCCCTTTCTCCCTTTCTCCCTGCTCCCTTTCTCCCTTTCTCCCTGCTCCCTTTCTCCCTGCTCCCTTATTCCCTACTTCCCTTTCTTCAATGTTTTCCCCGCGCGGACGTCCTGATAAACCCCTTTGTCGACCGTAACTTTTCCATTAATAAGGACAAAAGGGATGCCTTCCGGGTACTGATGCGGCGCTTCAAACGTGCTTTTGTCTTTGACCGTGGCGGGGTCAAAAAGCGCGAGGTCTGCGTAATATCCCTTGCGAATAAACCCCCGTTTTTTCAAACCGAGGCGAAGAGCTGGCTGGCCGGTCATTTTAAACAAGGCTTCTTCGAGTCTAAGCACGTTTTCTTCCCGCACGTAATGCCCCAATACCCTGGGAAAAGTGCCGTAAGCTCTGGGATGCGGATGGTCTTTTCCCGGCTGGCTCAGGCGGCCATCGGAAGCCACCATGGTCTGCGGATGTTTCATTATCCGGCGGACGTCCTCCTCGCTGATCGCATGGAAAATACAACCCGCCCCCCGGTGGATCTGGGCTTCGATGACCAGATCGGCGCCATTTTCCACATTGGGCGCCAGCCCTTGAAGAATGGCCCAATCGTAAAGGGTTTTCCCGTTAAGCTCGGGTTTCCAGTCGAAACTCCCAAACTGGATGCGCCGCAGGTCGCCGCCGCCGCGGTCGTTGAGCAGATTAAAGATGATCCCTTTTCTGATGCTATCCCGAAGGATGGGATCTTCGCAGCGCTTGGTGAATTCGCGCACCGGGTGGCCTTCCAACGCCCAGGAAGGGATCAGCACGCTGATCCCGGTAAAACTGGCGGTATAGGGATACTGATCGATCATAACGTCGAGCCCTTTGTTGCGGGCGGAATCCACCATAGCCAGGGTTTTGACGCTGCTGCCCCACATCTTCAGGCCGATGGCTTTGTGGTGGGTCAGCACGACCGGGATGCCGGCCAGTTCGGCTATTTGGATCGCTTCGGCGACCCCTTCCAGAAGGCCCAGGCCTTCTTCCCGCAGGTGAGAGGTGTATATGCCCCCATGACGGGCAGCAACTTTGGAAAGGGCCACGATCTCGTCGAGTTGGGCATAGGTTCCGGGGAGATATTTAAGCCCGGTGGAAATTCCGAAGGCCCCTTCCTTCATGGCTTTTTCGATCCATTCCTCCATTTGCCGGAGCTCCTCTCCGGTAGGCGCGCGGTTGACCAGCCCCATCACGTGGTTTCGTACCGTATTATGGCCAATGAGGTAAGCGGTATTGAGACCAATTCCGACAGCGGTCAGCGTATCGAGGTAGGATCGGATGCCGAGGGGGCCGCCGCCATCGGGGCCCCCAAGTGCAGTTGTTACGCCCTGACGCACGTGGCTTTGCGCCTGGGGATCCAGTGGGAGAGGTTCCAAATGGGCATGCAGATCGATAAATCCGGGGCTGACGACCAGCCCGCTGGCGTCGATTTCCCGGGCTGCTTTCCCTTTGATTCCCGGCGCCACCCGAACGATCTTTTCCCCCTTGACCCCAATATCGGCCTTTTGGAGCGATGCGCCGGCGCTGCCTTCAAAAATCTGCCCGTTGCGGATGATCAGGTCGTATTGCTGCGCGGGCAAAGCGGCGCTCAAAAGCAAAAAAAGCCCGGCAAAAAAAAGGGTAGCGTAAATCTTCATGGCATAATCTCTTTGGCATTCAGAAATCGCCTGGGGAAAAAGCTCCAGGACATGCTCAAAATACAGCGGTTTGGGGAAGAATTATTACAACAACCCTTTAAAAAATGCCCCTGGGCCCCCTTCTCGCGGGCATAAAACAATAGAGCGGTACCGAAATATTCGATACCGCTCTATTGTTTTAGAACAGCTGCAACAGTTTATCTCAACTATGGGTTAGTTCGAGAACTGAAACGGCTTCCGCATTAGGGTTACCTCAAGTAAGAAGAACTTACCCGGGCAGCTATGGCAATTTTCCGGTGAAAAGCACCGGAAGGACAATTCAATTACATGGTTGGCGTCTCCTCGTCGATGCGGATCTTCTCGCGATAGATCGCTTTCAGGATCTTGCTTCTCCGCTTTATAGACGGTTTGGTAAACTCTTTGCGCTTGCGCAACTCCTTGATAACGCCTGCATTCTGAAACTTGCGCTTGTACCGTTTCAGCGCCTTATCGATGCTTTCGCCGTCTTTGATCTCAATAATCAGCATACGTTTGGCCAATAATTTTTGATGATGATAGAAATTAGATTTTCAGGGACTGCAAAGGTACAAAGAATCCTGGTACCTGAAAAGCCTTGGGTGCAAAATCCGCTAATAATCTTCTTCTATTTCATCATCCATCATTTCGGAAGGTCCGGTAGAGCCTTGATCCTCCATGAGGTCTTCGATATCGGAAACGGATCCGTAGAGGAGTTCCTGATCTTCTTCGAAGTATATTTCCTTGCGGAGGTTGATATCGTCGTCTTCTTCCTCAAAGTCTTCGAGTTCGACTTGCGGTTTCTTTTTGCCGGAGGAGGATTTGCGGATAACGGTAGTAATGATGCGTTTGGTCGTTGCGGGCTTTTCCTGGGGCGCTGGTTTTTTTTCTTCCTGGACTGGTAGTTCGGGTTTTTCCTTTTTTTCAATCGGAGGAGCGGCCTGTTCGGCGACTTTTGCGGCCAGACTCTTGGTGGTGGTGGGCACGGCGAGGAGGCGGCGTTTATCGATCAACTGGCCGGTAATGCTGCAGATGCCATAGGATTTGTTCTTGATGCGCACGAGGGCGTTATCGAGGTCCTGGATATGCATACGCTGGCGGATAGCCATGTTGTTCAGCATCTCCACGTCATTGTTGATGCTGCTATCGTCTACCCAATCCCCCCCGTGTTCGTCGCTGGTGTTTTCGGTAATTTCCAGGATTTGCTCCTGGAGTTCAGCCAGGTGCTTTTCCGCTCTTTCCAATTTGGTTTCGATCAGAACCCGGAACTCTTCTAATTCCGCATCGGAATACCGAACCACTTCGTTATGTTCCATTGCTTCGATTCAGTTGGTTAGTAAAGAATGCACAAATTTAAAGACAAGAATATGAACAAAAGAGAAAAGGACACAGAAAACTTTGGCGATATTTTCTCTGGCCAAAAAAAATTTGGCGTCGAATAAATATTTTTACCTATGATTCGGCATTTTTTTGTTCTATGCCCTGGTTTTAAAAAGTACGCTATTTAACGCATAGCCTTCCGTTTTAGTTTCACGGGTGGCGGTTATTTGCGAAAACGAACTTCGTAAAGGTCCTTTCGGCGGTCTTTGAGCGTCTGAACGCTTCCGTATTCGTGGAGTTCCTTCAGGAGTTCCAGGTCGGCGTCGGCGATCAGGGTCATTTCGGTATTGGGGGTCGCTTCAGCCCGGATGCCGTTGGAAGGAAAAGCGAAGTCGGAAGGAGTAAAGATCGCCGATTGGGCGTACTGAATATCCATATTATTCACTTTGGGCAAGTTGCCGACGCAACCGGCGATTGCCACATAGCATTCGTTCTCGATAGCCCTTGCCTGCGCGCAAAGCCGGATCCGGTTATACCCGTTTTGGGTATCGGTGAGGAAGGGCACGAACAAAATCTGTACCCCCTGGCGGGCGTACCAGCGCCCCAATTCAGGAAAACAAACGTCGTAGTCGATCAATATCCCGATACGGCCTGAATCCGTATCGAAAATCCGTAGCCGGCTATCCCCCACCATGCCCCAGGCGGAGATCTCCGCCGGCACGGGATGGATCTTGTAGCAGCTTTCCCAGGTCCCGTCGCGGCGGCAGAGGTAGGTCACATTGAGTAAACGCCCTTCTTCCACAATGGGCATACTCCCGGTAATGATGTTGATATTGTACGCCATCGCCAGCTGAATAAACTTCTGGAGCAAAGGTTCGGTGTGCCTGGCCAGTTGCCTGATAGCGTTCGCTTCCCCTAAGTGGTTGTACTCCGCCATGAGGGGCGCATTGAACAATGCGGGGAAAAGCACAAAATGCGCTTTGTAGTCGCTGACCGCGTCTACAAAATATTCTACCTGCTCCACCAGGGCTTCAAAGTTGTCGAACAGGCGCATCTGCCATTGTACCAAGCCTAGCCGGACCACCTCTTTGGGCACGTTGATCAATTGCTCTTCCTCGCTGTAGTAGATATTGTTCCATTCCAGCAAAGTGGCAAACTCCTTGGACTCTGTATCGCCGGGGAGGTAGTTCTTGAGGATTTTCTTTACGTGGAAATCATTCGACATCTGGAAGGTCAGCGTCGGGTCGAAGATCTCCTTCAACCGCACTTTTTCGATATACTCTCTTGGCGTCAGAGCATCTGCGAAATTCTCGTAGTTGGGGATGCGGCCTCCAGCGATGATGGCGCGCAGGTTCAGGCTTTCGCACAATTCCTTGCGGGCGTCGTAGAGCCGCCGCCCCAGGCGCAACCCCCGGTTTTCGGGGTGGACGAACAGCTCGATTCCGTAGAGTACGTCTCCATCGGGGTCGTGGGTGGAAAACGTATAGTTTCCGGTAATCTCCTTGAACGTGTGGCTATCGCCATATTTGCGGTAATCTACAATGATCGAGAGGGCGGAGGCCACTACTTTTCCGTCCACCAGCACGCAAAGCTGGCCTTCCGGAAACAGTTCCAGCAGCTTCTGAATATCCTCTACGAACCAGAAATCCCCTCCAATTCCGGAGTAGGCTTCGATCATAGCCTCCCTCAGTCCCCGGTAATCTTCAAACTGGAGATTTCGCAATTCTATCTTCATAAAAATTAAGGCTTTGCCAATGCGCCCACAAAGTAAGGCGAACCCAACGACAAAAGCAAGTGCAGGGATCATTCCTAAATGCTTTTAGATTCTCCCCCGAAGCCGTACCTTTGTAGCAATGAACGAACTTCCAAAGGAAAAGAAAACCTTCCTTTTCAGTGATATTGAGGGTTCCACCCGCCTCGCTCAGCGGCTGGGGGAGGGTTATGCTTTCGTCCTGGACCGGTACCGGGCGATCTTTAGTTCTGCTTTGGGCGCCTTCCATGGGAAAGTGGTCGATACCGCCGGCGATGGTTTTTTTGCCGTATTTGACCACCCTTCCAGCGCGGCGGCTTTTGCCACCACGCTCCAGCGCGCCTTTTCTGCCGAGAGCTGGGTCCGGGGCATCCGGCTGAAGGTGCGCATCGGCATCCACTCCGGAGAAGCGGTTGCTGCGGCTTCCGGGTTCATCGGGCTGGAAGTACACCGGGCATCCCGGGTCTGTAACGCCGCCCACGGCGGCCAGGTGCTCCTGTCCGAAGCCGCCGTCCAGCAACTGAAAAACCAGCTTCCCAAAGGCATCGATCTCCGCTTTCTCGGGGCCTTTATGCTTAAGGATTTCGATCAGGCCGAGAAAATCTATCAACTACTCATTCCAGGCCTGCATTCTGATTTTCCTCCTCCGCGCACCACCTTACCTATCCACACCATCGCCGTGATGCCGTTCCGCAACTTGAGCTCCGACCCCGAGCAAGTGTATTTCTGCGAAGGCATCGCCGAAGAGATCATCATTTCCCTGGGCAAAATCCCCGATCTTCAGGTCGTCGCCAGAGCTTCTTCTTTTGCTCTCCGGGAAAAAAATATGGATGTCCAGGAGGCCGGCCGACAGTTAAATGCGACCGTCATTCTGGATGGCTCCGTGCGAAAAATCGGCAAGCAATTGCGCATTACCGCTGAACTCATCGATACCCATTCGGGCATCAATCTCTGGTCCGGGCGGTTTGACCGGCAAATCGAAGATATCTTTGCTGTCCAGGACGAGATCGCCATGAATATTACCGCAGCGCTGAAAGTCAAACTGGGCTCCCTGCAGATGCGAAATATCAGCATGGTGCAAACGACCAATGTCAATGCCTACGACTATTATATCCGGGGAAGAAGGCTTCTGAGCCAATTCAGCAAACAAAGCGTGTTGTACGCCCAGCAGATGTTCGATAAAGCCATCTCTGAAGACGACAACTACGCGCTGGCCTATTCCGGACTGGCCGATTGTTATGCCTATCTTTACCTCTACGACATGTCGACCCAGCACAACCTCCAATTGGCCCAGCAGCTTAGTCTGAGGGCTATTGAAATCGATCCCCTGCTTGCCAGGGGGCATGTTTCGAGGGGAGTGGCCTTTTCGCTGGAAAACAAGTTTGAAGACTCGGAAGCGGCCTTCGAACGAGCGATTTCTCTTGATCCCCAATTGTTCGATGCGTGGTATTGGTATGCCCGGGTTTGCTTCGTCCAGGGCAAGCTGGAAAAAGCGGCCCACCTGTTTGAAACCGCCAACCGCGTTCAACCGGAAGATTTTCAGTCTGCCCTGCTTGCCGGGCAGGTTTACGCCGACCTTGGCCTGACCCAGAAAGCGGTGGAAGCCCGCAGGCGTGGAGTAGCTATTGCGGAACACTACCTCAGCCTCAACCCCGGCGACGCCCGGGGGTATTACCTCGGCGCCAACGGGCTTATGGCTCTTGGCGAAACCGATAAAAGCCTCCAGTGGCTCCAGCGGGCGCTTACCCTCGATCCCGACGACGCCATGCTGCTATATAATGCCGGCTGTATTTTTGCCCTGGCAGGAGACAAGGAAAAAGCGTTTTCCACTCTGGAGCGTGCCGTTGGGGCCGGACTGAAACAAAAAGGCTGGTTTGAAAACGATAGCAATCTCGACAGCCTTCGATCTGAACCAAGGTTTCAGGCATTACTCGAAAAAATGGCTACCGTAGCGCGCTGATCGGCGGCGCCGCCGCTGCCGCTTCCCGCGCCCCGTCACTGAACCGTCACCTTTTGCACTCCTTTGTATCCGTCAATAGTATAATGAACGAAATACATCCCTTTAGGCAACCCCTCCATGGAAAGAGCGCTTACTCTTCGTGCCCGGAGTACTGCTTGTCCGTTCAGGTGGAAGACAGTGACTTTCTCCGCTTCTTCGCTCAGGTACAGCGTGTTATTTGAAGCAAAAACGCGGAATTGGTCAACCGGCGCTTTTACATCAGTGCCGGTATCGACCATAAGCATTCCTTTTCCCGTGAAAAATTCAGGCTTTGTATTCGTGTCATAAGCGCCGGGGTATAAGACTGTTCCGTTGATCACGGCGCGTTTCACCCTGACCAGCGTATCGAGCTGGATACGGCCATTGCCGGTCAGGTTGACGCGCAATTCATCTCCGGCGCATTGCTCGTGGCTTAGGGCTGCAAGGTTATCCAGACTCACTTCGATCAATCCCCGCCCGAAAGCATTTGGGCTTTTGCCCTGGATCACGGCGATACTTCCCGGAAATGCGCTGGCCATGGTGAGGTCCCAGATCCCGGTAAAGCCGCTGTTGTCGCCGGAAAGTACCACTGTTGCGGTATTTTTCGTGTCGGTGCGTTGGTTAAAGGCCGTGATTTTGCCGTTTCCGCGGATGGGGCCACCCAGCCGCATGGCATGGCCGGGCACAGCCCGGCTGTTCATGTTGAACGCGGCATTTCCGAAGACACCCACAGGGGCGTTGAGGGTGAAGCCTGTTCCGGAAGTGGCGTAGCCGAAGCTGGCGCTCCCTTCCAGGTAGATGGTTCCGGTAGCGCCGTGTTCCCCGCGCAGCCTGATTCGGCCTCCGGATTGAACGACGATATCCGCTGGAAACACAAACGAAGTCGTTTCCATTTCTATCTGGGTGTAGACCGTTTCCCCTGCCTCCGGCAGCAGGGCGGGCTGAAAATGCGCAGGGTTGTCCCAGTTTCCGTTGGCTCCTCCTTTGAAGGTGAACTTGCCGGGACGGCCTATAGTGAGGATACCGCTTCCGGAGATCCAGTTGGGGTGGGAAGAAGATGAATAAACCCCGGGAGCTTGCAGGTTGCCTCCGAGATAAAACTCACGTAGAACGATATTTGCCTGGAGATGAAGCCGTCCACCGGGTTGCAGGGATAAGGGCGTTTCCGCAAATATAGCGTCGCCAGTTTCGACGATAAGCGTCGCCAGGGTGTCCACCGTAACGTTTCTGGTCCTGCCGAGGGTATTCGCCTTTGCAGCCACAATGCTGCCGGAAATAATCTCCCAATACCCGCTGAAGGTAGAATTATCGCCATTCAGTCTGAGTGTCCCTGCTCCGGTCTTTTCTATCCGGTGCACCCCGGTCAGGGTGGCGTTGAGGGCAAACGTATCGCTAACAGAGATCGAGAGGCTGTCTTTGGTGCGGATTCTCCCATCGAGGTGGACGTTACCCGCCGCTGAAATGGATGCGCCGCCAATAGCCAGATAGGCGACCTCGCTTGGGGCGGTAACGGCCATGGTGGCCCCGTTGACCAGTGTCAGATCGGCAGGAAAAAGACCTCCGTCCGCTGTAATAGTATATACTCCATCGACATAAGCGGCCTGGCTGCTGTCGGGCACGGCTTGGGGGTCCCAATTACCGGGCAATAACCATCCGGAACCAGCTCCGGCCCCGGTCCATTTAAAGGTAGCCGTAACGGGCGCTGTTGCGCTTGGATCCCAGCCATCGCTGCCGGATACTACGCTTTGAAGGGTATATTTTGGGGCTTCCTCGTCGGTTAGCGCACGAAGCCCCGTCCATTTCGCCCGCCCGCTCCTATTGGCGCCCGGCCCCGTGTTTTTGTATTCGTACAGATGCAGATTGGCGCTCGTATCCGCATAGGGCATATTCCATTTGTCCGGCCAGCCGAGCGGGTTGATCTTTTCCGTCATATCGCAATACAGCCAGGCGACTTTCGGATAGTTGTGCCAGGGGCGGCCCAGGGCGACCAACGCGCCGTCGTCTCCCGGACGGGGGCTGTTGAGTGCGTAGGTCAGTTTACATTGGTTAAAAACAAACCCATACGGCTGATTCAGGCCGGTAGAGGGCGCGGTAATCCATCCGCCACCCCAGCTCCGGATCTCGCAGCCCTGAAAAAAAACAGTCCCGCTGCCATAAAGATAATCGGTTCGGCCAATGATCAGGCAGTTCTCAAAGTAGGCTCGTTTGGCATCGCTCCAAAAGTAAATCGTGTCCTGATAGCTGCTGAAGTTGCAATTTCGGAAAATGGCCCGGTCGCCGCGAAGGGTCAGTGCCAGGGCTTGCCCGACAGGACCGGCGGTGTTTTGGATGGTCAGGTTTTCGGCCCGGAAATCATCAGCTATGACCGTCAAGGTTGCCGAAGTACGGATATTGTCTCCCGGCCATTTTTTGGCATCTTCCGCCGGACACTTGTTCTCGTATCCGCCGGCGCTGCAATCGTATACGTGGTAGCTGATAATAGTTTCGTCCCGGCTTTCTCCAATCAGGACGATACGCGCCTTGGTAGCGGGCACGATCAGCTTTTCGGTGTTGTACAATCCGCGCTTGATGAAGATCAGCGTAGGGGTTGGGCTATTGTCCGGAACGGCGTTAATGGCATCCTGGATTTTGGTGAAATCGCCGGAGCCGTCCAGGGCTACGGTGATGTCGGGAGTGACACCCTGTCCGTTCAGGATGCTAAAAGCGGCTCCCGAAAACAGGAAAGCGAGGAGAAGCAGCCCGGTGAGAAAGCGTTGGCGCAGCGTGGTCATGGAGTGCTTTTTATTGAACTACCAAATTAACGCGTATCGTCCGGCGCCAGCGAGCAGGAATTCACAATAGGGTAGCAGGAATTTTTGGCCGGTGTTTTTTCGCTAGAATTGAAAATAAATAAACGGCACTACGCCCGATCCGGCGGTCTGAATCGTCAGCCAGATCAACAGGGCGAAGACAAAAGATTGGATGATCACCGGGCTTTTGGTGTAGATGCGCTCCAGGGTTTGGTATACCACTGAAGGGAGGTAGTGCAAAAACAGCCCCAGGGCGATTAAACCCAGTGCCCAGGGGTAAGCCTGGACAATCTGGAGGACCAGTTCGGGATGGAAAGACCCAGTAATCTGTCCGAGCATTTCCGCAACGGTTTGAAGGGGTGGTTGTACGCTGCCGATCGCTCCCGACCGGAACAGGATCCAGCCGAAGGTGACGAAATGAAAGGTGAATGCAATGCGCACCAGGCGCCGGAGCACGGCGCCGGCGCGCGGATGAAGCGCAGGCAGGAGCATCAGGATCCAAACCGCCAGAATCGCCCCATTGCCCAGGGTGTATCGCCAGAAAGGCGCCGCTTCCAGGCTTCCGTCCGCCAGGCGAAGCCCAAGAGAGCCCTGAATGCCCAATTGCAGAATAGCCAGCAGCCAGAAAGCCGTTACCGGCGTACGGTCCGGGCGATCCTCTGTACTCCCCGGATGAAAAAAACGCTCAAAAGCCAGGCCTAACCCGTGGAGTCCGCCCCAGATCACGTAAACCCAGCTTGCGCCATGCCAAAGGCCGCCCAACAGCATGGTGAGCATGAGACTAAGAAAGGTCCTGAACCGGCCTTTGCGGCTCCCTCCCAGGGAAATGTACAAATAGTCGCGAAGCCAGGAGGAAAGCGAGATATGCCAGCGCCGCCAGAAGTTCTGGATAGAATCGGCCAAATAAGGGGTGCGGAAGTTTTCCGGCAACCAGAAACCCATCAGCAGCGCAAGCCCAATGGCCATATCCGAATACCCGGAGAAGTCACAATAGATTTGAACCGCATATCCATAGGCGGCCAGCAGGTTTTCCAGCCCGGAGTACAACAGCGGCGCATCAAAAACCCGGTCGACGAAGTTGACGCTGATATAGTCCGACAACACCGTTTTTTTAAACAATCCGCTCATGATCAAAACCATGCCTTGTCCCATCTGCTCCCGCGACAGGGAAAGCGGTTTGCGAATCTGCGGCAAAAAATCGGCGGCCCGAACGATAGGGCCAGCCACCAATTGGGGAAAGAAGCTGATGAAAAAAGCAAAGTCCATGAACGCCTTTCCCCAGTCCAGCGGCGTTTTGGCGCCAGCGCTCAACGGGGGAAGGTATTTTCGGTAGATGTCGATCGTGTAACTCAGGGTTTGGAAGGTATAAAAAGAAATACCCGCAGGAAGGAATAAAGCCCCGATAGTCCAGGATTGCCCGGTAATCAGCTCCCAGGTGCCCAGAAAAAGCGAACTGTATTTGTAATAGATCAAAACCCCCAGGCTGCTCCCGATACTGCACCAAAGCAGGGCAAAACGGGCCAGCCGCCGCTGGGTAAGGTACATCAGGTGCCCCAGGATAAAGTTGATTCCCGTAGTTGCCAGCAGCAGCAAAAAGAACCACCCGCTCGATTTGTAATAAAAAAACAGGGAGAAGAGCAACAGATACAGGATGCGCAGGTTGGTCCGCTTTAACAGGAAAAGATACCCCGCGTAGAGGAACAGGAAAAACAGAAAAAAGGCGGTACTGTTGAACAGCAATGGCCGGCTGGGATCATAAACCAGCAAATCGGCGAGTCCCTGCCAGTTAATTTGCCCTTTCATACCATTCCATTAGGTCGTTGAATACTAATTTCCCGATCAAATCGTACCCGGCCTGGGTGAAATGCACCTCGTCGGCGTGCGCTAACCCTTTGTTTTTCCATTGCCGGATGGAGCCTTGTCCGCCCATTTTTTCGAAAAGGTCCCAGACGGCGCATCGGTATTGTTCTGCCGCCTGAAGGACCATCTCCCGGTATACCGCTCCCTGGGGGTTTGGCAACCCGCTTTTAAGCCGGGTATCGGGAGGGGTGTAGAGGAGCAGGGGCGTTCCAGGAAGCGCCTGGATCATTTTTTGTAAAAATCCTTCCAGTTCTCCGCGCAGTTCCTCCTTGCGAAAAGGGCGCAACAACGACTCGTTGGTGCCCAGGGTGACGATCACCAGATCGGGCTTCAGCGCCGGAATCTGGCGGAAGAAACGCTCGGCGTGGTTGTAGTGGTAAAAGGTGGCTCCGTTTAGCCCGGCCGCATGGTACAGCACCCCGGTTTCCCCTTTTTTCTCAAAAGAAATTCCGTACAGAAGGGCGCCTTCTGACGTTCCGCCAGCGCTATGGACGCCGGTAAAGGTGACGCTCCTCACCGGGCTTTCCAGTTCGTAAGTAATTGGAAACCTTTTCTCCTTAGGCGGGTAGGTTTTTCCTCCAGGGGCTGCTACCGATGGCGGCTGATGCCCAGGCTCGGCGAACCACTGGATCTGGTCAAACGAATTATCCAGCGATGCATGCGGTTTGAGCTCCACTTCCAGAGAAAAAGAAGCAGCGGTGCGCAGCGATGATCCGCTTAACCCTACAGGCGGCCCTCCTTGTTGGAAGGTTCGCAAACGGCCATCCCACAAGGCGTTGCTGCGGGCGATCACATCCAGCGTGTTGTGGCTTCCTGCCAGCTTCAGGGGCAGCACCAGCCCCCGGCCTGCCGCGCCAAAGCGCTCCTGAAGCCGGTCGCGCAGCGCGCCGGGAAGAAATCCCGCCTGTACGTGGGAATCCCCCACGTGAAAAACCACCACCCGGTCGCGCTTCCCTTGCTCCAACTCCCGGAGCTTGGCCAGGAAAGGAGCGAGGGGGATGTTAGACGTTAGATGTTGGATGTTAGATGTTGGAGGTTGAACATTAGACGCTGGAGGGTGGACGCTAGACATTTTATAGCTAACGTCTAACGTCCAACGTCTAACGTCTATTCTGCTTTGTGGGTATGCAGCAGCCAGCAGTAAGATCCATATTACGGGTTGATAGATTGTCATTTGCGCAAAGGATCAGAGGTATTCGTCGGCAAAGATTCGCCTCGGGCTTCGGTTTGAGCTTGCTTCCGGTACTGGTCGACGCCGGTTTTGAAGAATCTCAAAAGGTAGTTGCTTGCCACATCGGCGCCCTGGAAGTTGAAATGGGTATAGTCGAGGTTTGCCAAGCGTTTTTGTTCAACCCATTCGATCATGGCGCCCTCGCCTCCCATCGCTTCGTACAAGCTGAAGAAGGCAGCCCCGCATCGGAAAGCGGCCCGGAGTTGGGCTGCGTGAATGTGGGGAATGCTGGGATCGGTTCGCATGACTCCGTTTATCCGCGTGCTTTTATCCGGCACACCGACGACCAGAACAGGTACGCCGGGCAGCGCTTTTTGGAAATGCTGAATAACGGCAATCAATTGGTCCTCATACCAGCGATAATCCCGCAGTTTGGGGTTGAGGACATTCAGCCCGAATTGGAGCGCGACGAGGTCGTAATCCAGGTGCTCCTGGAACTGGCGCAGCATTTCCGGGCGGATATTCAACAGGCCGGCGCCGCTGTTGCCGCGCAGGGAAAAATTGTCGAGGATGACCCCATGCTCGGTTTCCATGCTCACCCCATACACAGCGAGGTTATTGGGAATGGCAAATTCGAGACGAAGCCTGGAAACTTTTTCCGCAGGCAAGGCAAGACAGCTCAGCAGGCCGGTTCCGGCACTGAGGGGAAGGTCGTGGCGCTCTTCTTCCGAAATAGCGTGAACGCGCCCCAGAACGGCGCCGGGCTCTTGTCCTGCCGAGGGCGGCGCGGCGTAAAACAACCGGGTTTTCGGGAAATACTGGGCGCCATCGAATAAAGGGCTTGCGCCAAATTGGACCCAGTATTTGGATTCCATAACCGGCGCAACAGCGGAAGCCGAACCGGAAACGGCGGAGTCTGGCTCGCTGGAGGCCTGGAATTCCCAGGAGCTCATAGCCGTGAAGTATTGTCCCGCAATCCCGACCGGTAGCGATTTGTAGTTTTTTCTCCCTGTTCGGAATTGGTACCAGTTGTTGGAAGCATCCTGGCGCACGGAGCGGCGAAAGTGCTTCACCGAAGGAAGCAAGGACACGAATCCCACTCCGGCGCCCCCAAACCGGTTTTGAAGGCTGTCGCGCAGCGTTTGGGTGATCAGGTCTCCTTCAATAGAGGAATCTCCGTAATAGGCGATCCGGATCTGTTCTTTTTTTTCTGCCAACGCTTTGAAGAAAACCGACAACGCTTCGATGCCCTGGTAGTTTTGGTTTGCTTCGCTGAAAGCTCCCGGAGGCAGAACGGCTATCGAGTCGCCGGAAACAAACAGGCTATCGGCGCTGGAAGGAGGGAAAGGCCCGGCGTCCAAAGGGGAGTTGGATGAGGCCGAAGCGGCCGAAGCAGACTCGGGATCCCCGTCTTCCTCCATTTGCCAAAACCAGGCCAAAGGGGAATAACTCCTCGTTAGCCCCCTGAGCCAGGGAACCTTCGGATAGACCCATGGATACAGACATAACCATGCAGCAGCAAAGGCCAGCACGGCGAATGTCCGGTAAAACAGCTTAAGCTCCATAACCGGCTACGGGTTTCTTTGAGGATAATGGAGGCTACCTATGCGCGTATGCCATGGGAAGAAATTCGACTATGTTTTTCATGGGAAGAAACTGGAACTGGGGCGTATTGGGATTATTTGGTATTCAGATCGTCGTAATACGATTTCAACCTGAGGGCCCTTTCGCGGATCCGGCTGGTTCGCACGTCCGCTTCGATGATCCGCCACATGGTACCGTCAAACGATTGGTACATGCCTGCGCTGAAACTCTGGTCCAGATCGCGGAAGCTAAGCCACGCGCGCTGGGCTAACCGGAGTTTTTCCTTTTGAGCGGCAGGGAGCGCTTTGATCAGGAGTTGGTAATAAGTATTCAGCTCCTTGTCCCAGGCTTGTGCGGCGGTGTTGGCGCAATCAACCATGCCATGGGTGGAGGGATTATTCTCGATACATTGGGAATATACGCTGTCGATGGGGTGGGGCGTCTGCCCCTTCAGGCAAATCCCAAATAACAACCCCAATAAGCCAAACAAAAACGTTTTCATTCCGGGATAAGCATTTACGAGGGGAAATTACAAAAAAACGGCTGTTTGTGCAGAAATTTGAATAAAACAGGAAAAACCCAATCTTTGCTGCTTCTACGAGCCAACGCCATGAAATATATTGATTTTCACACCCATGCTGCCCGTTCTTCGGATGCCCAATGTTTGAGTATCCGCTCCTTTCACCAGGGGGAGGGAGCAGCTTGGGCCGACTGGCCCGGGCCTTGTTCGGTGGGGCTCCATCCCTGGCTCCTGGACCCGGAGCGGATGGCAGGGCAATGGACGTGGCTGGAGCGCGCGCTCGAGGCAACCCAGGTCCGGATGTTGGGAGAGGCCGGGCTGGACCGGATGCGAGGGCCGGAACTGGCGTTCCAGCAATCTTGCTTCGAGCGCCAGCTGGAGATGGCCGTCCAATACCAGAAACCGGTGGTCATCCATTGCGTACGGGCCTTTTCCGAGCTCCGGCAAAGTATTTTGCGGGTCCATCCAAACGTGGAACTTATCCTTCATGGGTTTAATAAGTCGTCCGTGCTGGCGGCGCCGTTTCTGGAGATCGGAGCGCATCTGTCGTTTGGAGCAGCGATACTTCGGAGGGATCAGCCTGCCGCTTCCACATTGAAATCCGTTCCCCTGGATCGGATCTGGCTGGAAACCGACGATAGCGGCTTGGCTATCGAAGCCATCTATGCCTGCGCCGCCGAGATAAAGGGAGTGCCCGAAGAGGAATTGATACATCGCCTTTATGAACGCGCAAAAAAATGGGGTCTGCTATGAATGGCACAGACTGGTTGGTTCGAACGGAATTGTTGATCGGAGAGAATAACCTGGACACCCTGCGGGCTGCAAACGTCATGGTGGTTGGCCTGGGAGGAGTAGGAAGCTTTGCCGCCGAATTTCTTTGCCGCGCCGGCATAGGCCGCATGACGATTATCGACGGCGACGTGGTCGACCCCAGCAACAAAAACCGGCAGTTGCAGGCGCTGGACTCAACGGTTGGGCAATCCAAAGCCGCACTGATGGCCGCCCGGATGAAGGATATTCATCCCAATCTGGAGCTAACGGTCATTCCCCGCTTTCTGGAGCCGGAGGACATGCTGCCGCTGATTGGAGAAGGCTGCGATTTGGTTCTGGATTGCATCGATAGCTTCCAGCCGAAGATCAAACTGATCCGCACCTGTCTGCAATCAGGGGTCCGGTTTGTCAGTTCCATGGGTGCAGGGGGGCGCATCAACCCGGAATTTGTACAAATTGCTTCCATAGAAAAGACGCGGAACTGCCCTTTCGCCCAACAAGTCCGCAAATCCCTACGCCGGCAAGGGATTCGGGATTCGTTCCCAGTGGTGTTTTCCGATGAGCAGGTTCTTCCCGGGTCGATGGAAAAGACCGACGGATCCCGGTTCAAAAATCGTATTACGGTACGATTTCCTATATGCCGGCCCTTTTTGGAATCTATATGGCATCTTATGCTATCCGGAAACTGATCGGGGAATAGGGCAAGCGCCATCTACCCTAATTAAAATACCTTAAACCATTCCTGGAAGTAAGCCCCCAGGTAGGGACTTTCCTTCATTTCGCCCTGCAGCGCGGAGAGGAAGCCCAGTATCCAGAGGAAGAACGCTCCAACAATAGCGACAGACCCAACGATCCACCCCACTAAGGGAAAAATCATGACGATGCTGCCGGCTGCCATGACCAGCATTAATCCCAGGGATTGGCGGATATGGAAAGAGGCCAGTTCCGATTTGGGGTTGTTGAGGACCACCGCAGCAATCCATCCGACCACAGTCAGGTAAGACAGCACGGCAATCACTTTTGGGTCGGCGCCGCTGAAAGGCGCCTGGTTTTTCGGGTTGTCCATAAAAGGAAATATTAATGATGGATTAAAATTAGAGGAAAAAAGCGCCTTTCGCCAGAAAAGACGATCAAAACCGCTGATTATTCGCTGAACGAACCGGCGCCCGGGCTCGTTTGAAAAGATACCCTGCCTAGAATACCCTCCTTTTCCCTGTTTCCGATCCTTTTTTCCTATGACGGAAGTCATCCGGCCAGGTGATGAAGGTCAGTTATAATCAGCGGTTTTTTATTTAAAATACGGAGAAAGAGCGGAGGAGATTCTGCATCCCAAATACTGCCCTATGGAGAAAAAGAAGGTATTAGTTATAGGAGCCGGGATGGGAGGTTTGTCCGCCGGTTCCTATCTGGCCATGAATGGCTACGACGTAGAGCTTTTCGAGATGAGCCGTGTGGCGGGGGGCGTGTGTACCGCCTGGCATCGGGGAGACTTTACCGTAGACCTTTGCATTCACTGGCTGGTGGGCACTGGCTCGGCAAGTTCCTTTTACAACAAATGGAATGAACTGACGCCTATGGAAGACATCGAGGTGAACTACCTGGACGAATATATCCGCATGGAAGACCTTCACGGAAATTTTATCCGGGTGTTTACCGATATCGACCGGCTCCAGGAGGAGTTGCTCCAAAAAGCGCCGGAAGACCGGCAGAAGATCCTGGAAATGATTCAGGCGATTCGAAAATTGGCGCATTTCCCTTTTGCCCATTCCAATCCCCAGGAACTGACCAATCTTTGGGAACGCGCCCGGGAGCTGGTCCGGATGGTTCCTTATATGGGGGTTTTTCAGCAATACGTAAGCGTTAGTTTGGCGGATTATGCTTCGGAATTTAAAAATCCCCTGCTGCAAAAAACCATTTTCCATCTGTTCGAACCGGATGTTCCGGCCATCTTCGCGTTATTGACGATCGCCTGGATGAGCGTGCATCAGGCAGGATACCCGCGGGGTGGGTCGCTACCTTTTGCGCAGCGTATCCTCGACCAGTTTATGTCCAGAGGAGGCAAGGTGCGTTTTGAAAGCAAAGTCACCCGCATCCTGGTCGAAGAGGACCGCGCTGTTGGAATTCAGCTTCAGGATGGAACTGTGGTTATGGGCGACTGGGTAGTTTCTGCAGGCGACGGCCACAATACGCTGTTCGAACTTTTGGAAGGGAAATACCTTACCAAAGAGCTGAAAACCTTCTACGAAAAGCGGCATACCTTCCCCTCTTTGGTCTTTGTGGCCCTCGGGATCGGAAGGATTTGAAAGATCTGCCCGGCTTGGTTCAATTCCCTTTGGGCCGTTCGCTGATCATCGATCCGGAAACCATTGTCGACGAACTGAAGGTCCGTATCCACCATTTCGATCCTACACTGGCGCCTCCGGGGAAAACCCTGATCACCATCAACCTGCCGACCTATAACTATCCCTACTGGGAACAACTGCAGACCAGCGAACTGGTTCGGTACCAATCCGAAAAGATGCGGATTTCCAAAGCCCTGATTGAAGCGCTGGAGCTTCGCTTTGGAGGCATCGCAGAAAAAGTGGAGATGATTGACGTGGCTACGCCCTCCACCTTCACGCATTTTACCAATAGTTGGAAAGGGAGCTTCGAAGGTTGGCTGATGACTCCCGAGACGGGCTTTATGAACCTCCCGCATTCCTTACCCCGCCTGAAAGGGTTTTTCATGTGTGGTCAATGGGTGGCAGTTGGAGGTGGGCTGCCGCGGGTGATGCTCTCCGGAAGGGAAACCGCCCAATTGATCTGCCATGCCGATCGTCGCCAGTTCGTAACGCATGCTGCGGTCCATGACCAGGAACAAATGGCAGAAACGCCGTAAAAGGGGGGGCGCGCTGTTTATCCCTGCCCAGACCGCGTTCGTCCGGGGTTTCCATTCGTATCCGGATGCAAAGCGCCCGCCGGTCGGAAATGCCGCCTGGCAACTTGCTTTATGGGCCAATCCGACCGCATCTTTGCAGGGAGTTAAAACCCATAACATGAAAAGCCAATCGAAATCCTGCTTCTTGCGTGCGATCCCCATATTGTTTATCGCCTATCTGGGGTGGTTTTCCCAGGCTGCCGCTCAAGCCAGCCTCCCGGATTCCGGAGCCTTGAAGGAGCGGGAGGATCAGTTTGTTAAGAAATGGGGGACGTATTCGGAAAAAGCAGACCTGATGACCCCAAAAGAGACCCGCAAGAATAAAGCTTCTCTGGAAACCGAATACAACGCGTTGATCGATGAACTGGATGCGCTATACCACAGCACGCCCACGGTGGCGTCCGTTAAAACCAAATTGCGGATAGCTTCGGGCAAGGAAAAACCGACCAAAACAGAGCGCTCCCTGTAAAGGCGCCATCCATCTTCCGCTTTCTCGTTTTAGCGATTTTTTTCTTTCTATTAAAAGATAGGTACCTTTGCCCCGAATTTTACAGGAATGAAGGGGAATACAAGAGAACAGCTTTTGCTGGCAGGAGCTTTTGCAGCGGTTTATGTGGTATGGGGGTCGACCTACCTGGTCAATTATATCGCTATTCAGGAAATTCCTCCATTCCTTATGTCGGGTATGCGGTTTTGCCTGGCAGGCGCCCTCCTGATGGGGCTGACCATGCTCCAGGGCAAGCCCTGGCCGACGCCGGAACAATGGAAATACGGCGCCATTACCGGCGTTATGTTCCTGGCGGTAGGTACGGGTTTGGTCGTTTGGGCGGAACAATATATCGATACCGGCCTGGCAGCACTTTTTGTAGCCTTCGAACCGTTGCTTGTCGTCCTGATGGTTTGGATGCGAAGGGCTCAGCGCCCGGGTTGGAACAGTATTCTGGGCATTGCCACTGGCGTTGGCGGGATGCTCCTGCTGGTCGGTCAACCCCGTTTTCACAATGATCCGCAGACCTGGATGGGGATCGGGGCAATATCAATCGGTATCCTCTCCTGGGGGTTTGCCTCTCTTTACGTGACGGAAGTTAACCTGCCTGTTTCCCGGATGCAAACGGCTTCCATGCAAATGCTTGGGGGCGGCGTTGTTCTGTTGTTTGCCGGTTTTGCCATCGGCGAACATCGCGGATTCAGCTTACTCCAGGTAAGTCAAAAAGGATGGTTTGCTTTCTCCTACCTGATCGTGCTGGGGTCCTGGCTGGCCTTCTCGGCATTTAATTACTTATTGGTGAAAGTATCTCCCGAAAAAGTGGCGACGACGAACTACGTCAACCCGGTGGTTGCGCTGTTCCTTGGCTGGGCGCTGAACGACGAAGAACTTACCTTTCAATCCATCCTGGCCGCTATCCTCCTGCTTGGAGGGGTCTTTTTTATCAATTCCCGTTTCGTGCGCGGGCGGACGGTCAAGATCCCTCTCTTCTCCAAGAAAAAAACGGAAACGTTATAAATGCCTATACCTGCTTTAAACGCAGAAGCGCGGAAAAAGCCCGGTCCACGTCCTCGTTGCCTACGATGATGGTGAATTCATTCGATGTAGACACGACCTCTGCCACGTTGATTCCATTCCAGGCCAACTGCCGGAGGATAAAGTAATAAATCCCAAATAAGACCCGGTTCTCGTCGGGCAGCATCAGGCTGATGGCATTCAGGTCTTTTTGCTTGGCGAGCCTTTTTTCTTCTGCAAAAAGTTCGTCCACTTCGCGTTCAACAGCTTGGGAAACCAGGAGCGTGGTTTCCGCAATTCCCCTGGAAACCGAATAATACACTTTGGGCTTCTGTCCAATCTGCGCCAGGAGCCGGGCCTGGCATTCGGCCAGCGAACCGGAATTCCGGAAGGTATAATCCAGTACCCCAGACCGAACGCTGATGTCCTGAACTTTGCGGAAAAATGACCGAAGCGACTGCCCCGGCTGGTGCAGGTTGCCCGGCTGCATCCGTTGGATGGCCATGACGATAGCGCCGGCCTGGACTGGTTTTCCCGCTATTTTGGATACCTCTGGCTGTAGTTTCCGGGCCAACGCCGCCACATTGATCAGTCCTTCCTCCAGGGCCTCTGCAATAAAGGGCGATTGGTGGATCAATTGAGCGGTAATGGCGGAGATCTTGACCATCCGATTTAATTATTTGTTATAAAAATAACATTTTGGTTTAAATATGAACAAATTTCATAGAAAATTTCTCCGAAATTCTATGGGCCCTACCTTTGGATCATCAAGAAGAAAGCAGACAAATAAACCATTATGATCGTAATGAAATTTGGGGGCACCTCCGTCGGGTCGCCCCAGCGTATGCGGGAAGTAGCGGAATTGATCCACGACGGGCAACCCAAAGTGGTCGTGTTGTCCGCGGTTGCAGGAACCACGAACCGGCTGGTAGACCTCGCTTCCTGTCTGTACCAAGGCGACCAGGCCTGCGCTTTGGACCGCTTGGAGATGCTGTTCGGCGCGTATCAGGAGTTTGTTCGAGGCCTCCTTTCCGCTGAACAATGGCGCACTCAGGGATTGCAGGTGCTGAATGCCTGCTTTACAACGATCCGGGAGCAGTTTGTACCCGGATTTAGCGCCAGGGAGGAGAAGATGATCCTTGCGCAGGGCGAATTGATCTCCACCCAGCTTTTCCAGATATATCTTCAGTCAACCGGCTTGCCTTCGGTGATGCTTCCGGCGCTGGACTATATGCGCACGAACGCCCAGGGCGAACCCGATCTGGATTGGATCAAGGAGCGTTTGCAGGTATTGCTGAATTCCACGCCGCCTTCCATTTGTTACCTGACCCAGGGCTACATCTGCCTGAATGCGGCCGGGGAGGTAGACAACCTCCAGCGCGGCGGCAGCGACTATACCGCCACGCTGATCGGCGCGGCCCTTCAGGCCAGAGAGATCCAGATCTGGACCGATATAGACGGGCTGCACGACGGCGACCCGCGGCTTGTAGGAAGACACCCATCCGGTGCGGCAGCTGTCGTTCAGAGAAGCGGCCGAGCTGGCGTACTTTGGCGCGAAGATCCTCCATCCCACCTGTGTGATTCCGGCGGAGGAACAAGGCGTGCCGATCCGGCTCAAGAACACCTTTGCCCCCGAGGCGGCAGGAACGCTGATTGCCCGGGAAGCATCCGGGAGAACGGTGACTGCGCTGGCGGCGAAAGACGGCATTACGGCCATCCGCATCCAGTCGGGGCGCATGCTGAATGCTTATGGTTTTTTGCGCCGGGTATTTGAAGTGTTCGAAGCGTACCGGACTCCGATCGATATGATCACGACCTCGGAAGTGTCTGTCTCACTTACGATCGATCAGACCGCTCATCTGGAGGAGATCCTTCGGGATTTATCGGAATATGGGGAATTGACGGTAGACGCCGGCCAAACCATCCTCTGTATTGTAGGCGATCACCTGGATCAGCATACGGCGGTGATGCGGGACATCTTTGCCGCGCTGGAGCATATCCCTCTTCGCATGGTATCCTATGGAGGAAGCAGCAACAATGTTTCCATCCTGATTCCTTCCGGCTACAAGCAGGAAGCTATGCGCGCGCTGCACCAAGCCCTTTTTCGCCAGGAGGCCGCCAGCCCGATCGTAGAATAAAGCTGCCGTAAGGCGAAAAAATACGTCTCAGCGTACGATTCTGGTGCCAACCGCGCGCCACTAAAGGCTGTAATGGCAAAGTGCAGAAAACCTGTTCTCCGGGAAAAAGATCCCAGCGCTCTGGTTAGGCACACACCTGAATGCTTTTAGAAAGACCTGCGCCGGGAAAAAGATCCCGGAAGCAGGCTTTTTTTACTCTATCACGGTTCCGGGTTCGCCCTTTTGGCCGAAGTTGAATTTGAACCCAATGCGTTTGGTGGGCTCGTCGTCGTCGTAATCTTCCCAGGTGGTGACTTCCTGCAGCATTTCTTCCACATGGCGGATGAAGAAAGGAGGCTGGAGCTCCTCAGGGCGGTAAATGGCGATGGTTTTTGGTGGGCGGGGCTCTCCGTAATTTTCAATAAATGGATAATTGACCAGCACGATTACTTTGCCGTTGAACAACTGCTGGTAGATCAACGAGCCGTTATGCTTGACCAGGTCGCGTTGAAGGTCAGAACCCAGTACCTGGTACAGCCCGCTTTTGACGTCGCCCAGCGTGAGGGCCACGGCTTCCAGGTTTTCCATTTCGCTGCGGACTTCGACCCTGGCTTCCAATCCGACCGCCTGGCAAAGGGATTCCAGGTTCTGAACGATCATGTCCCGGAAGGAAGCCTTCCACTGTTCCCGATAATGTAAGGTATTGTGCTTAACTTCGCGGTAACGTTCTACTTTTCGCTGAAGGTCGAATAATTGCGCGTCTTGCATACATTAGGATTTTTCGGTTAAGTCGAAATCTAATCGTGCTTTGAACAATTAATTGAGTCTGGTGGCAAAGACTTCCCAGGTTTTCAAAACCTGGGAAGTCTATTTCCAAGATGCGAAAAGTTGTTCAAAGCACTCTAATCGAACAGGAAGGTACGGCAAATGATTGGATTATTTTTGAAAGGAAAACGTGTTTTGGACTGTTCTCTCTGAGGCGGAGCCTCGAATTAGAGTGCGTTTCGCTACTTCGTAACTTCGCAACTTTCTATGCTATTAGCCTTCGACATTGGAAATTCAAACGTAGTCGCCGGACTACATGATGGAACTACCTGGAAGCAGGTTTGGCGGTTTCCAACGCTAACGGAAGGAAACGCCGGCTTTTTTTATTCCCATCAGCTTTCCGACCGGTTTTTGGATACCGGAGTTCGTTTGCACCTGGTGGATCGGGTGGTATTGAGCAGTGTGGTTCCGGATCTAACTTCTGTTTTTACGGAGGTGGCTCACAGCTTGTTCGGCCAGACGCCTTTGATTGTGGGGCCGGGAGTTTATCCTTATCTCGGACTGACGATGAGCCGCCCCTCCGAAATCGGGACCGATTTAGTAGCGAATGCCGTTGCCGCGTTGTGGAGATACCAGCGAGATTGCATTGTGGTGGATTTTGGAACGGCGCTGACGTTTACGACGGTCGAAAGGAGGGGGAGATCCTGGGAGTGGCTATTGCTCCCGGGTTAAAGACGGCTATCCAATCGCTATTTCAAAAAACCGCCCAATTGCCGGAAGTACCGTTGGAGTTGCCGGCTACGCCGATCGGAAAAGATACGGTGCATGCGATCCAAAGCGGGGTGCTGCACGGATATGTCGGCCTTGTCCGGCATATGGTTCAGGAAATACGCCTGGAGGCCGGTAGCCACTACCTGGCAGTGGCTACCGGAGGATTATCTTCTATTTTGTACCCCTTGAGAGACGTATTCGAAGAAATTCAACCAAATCTGACCCTGGATGGGCTGTTGAGGATCAGCGAACTGGTCGATTTGAATGGGCCTCAAGCCTGAACGATCAGGCAAGGGGAGGTTGTGGCGTTTCCTCTGGCTTAGTTTCTTCGGCGGGTTTCTCCTCTTCTTTATCTCCAAACCAATCTTTGAACCGCTCGCGCAATTCGCCCAGCTTTTCGGCTGCCTTTTCCTTCATTTCCTCCCAATCGTCGCCCCATTTTTCATTGGCTTTTTCTTTCAGTTCTTTCCACTCTTCGCCCAGTTCGGTACGGAAGTCTTCGAGCTTTTCGCCCATGTTTTGGCTAAGGTGTTTCAGCTTTTCCAGTTGTTCCTGGAGTTCTTCCTTAGCTTCTCCGGAGGCTTCAGCCAGTTTAGCTTGCAGTTCTTTCATTTTTTCCTGAACCTTAGCTTTCACTTCCAGGTATTCCTGTTGCAATTTTTCCTTGTCCATTTTATATATTTTTGAGTGAGTACTTCGCGCAGGAACTCCCTGCATCTCAGGTACAAATATACTGATTTGACGGCTTCGGGACACGGCAAAAGCGCATTGTCCGGATTAAATTATCGTTAACCTGGATTTTTTTGTAGTTTCCAATCGATTTTTAATCCAAACAGGAAAAACGATATGAAAAACAGAAAAATCCTATTGACGGAACAGGAGGTACCGGAGTTTTGGTACAACATTTTAGCGGATATGCCCAACAAACCCTTGCCTCCACTTCACCCGGGCACCAGGGAGCCGATCGGCCCGGAAGCCCTGGCGCCGCTTTTTCCCATGGAGTTGATCAAGCAGGAAGTCAGTACCGACAAGTGGGTACCCATTCCGGATGCGGTGCGCGATGTGTACACGCTTTGGAGACCTACTCCCCTTTACCGGGCTTACGCTCTGGAAAAAGCGCTGGACACGCCGGCCAAGATCTATTACAAATACGAAGGCGTGAGCCCGGCTGGTTCCCACAAGCCAAATACGGCGGTACCTCAGGCTTACTATAACCAACAGGAAGGCGTAAAGCGGATCACCACGGAAACCGGCGCCGGGCAATGGGGGAGCGCGCTTGCGTTTGCGTGTAACCTCTTTGGCATCGAGTGCGAGGTGTATATGGTCAAGATCAGCTACGATCATAAACCCTACCGGAAAATGATGATGAATACCTGGGGGGCCAAGGTGTACGCCTCGCCAACCGACCATACGCAGGCCGGTCGCATGATCCTGGCGCAAGACCCCAATTCGCCGGGCAGTCTGGGCATTGCGATCTCCGAAGCGGTTGAACGGGCAGCTTCCGACGAGAACACCAAATACGCGCTCGGGAGCGTCCTCAACCACGTGCTGATGCACCAGACGGTGATTGGCCAGGAGGCATTGAAACAGATGGAAAAAGCGGGCGATATGCCCGATATCGTGGTAGCGCCGTTTGGCGGAGGCTCCAACTTCGCCGGTATCGCTTTTCCTTTCCTTCGCCTGAACTTTGAAGAAGGCCGCAACATCCGCTGTATCGCTGCCGAACCTTCTTCCTGCCCCAAACTGACGCGCGGCGTGTTCCGCTACGACTTCGGCGACACGGTGGGCATGACGCCCCTGTTGCCGATGTATACCCTGGGGCATAACTTCGTTCCGGCGCCTATCCATGCCGGCGGCCTGCGCTATCACGGCGCCGGCGTCATCGTCAGCCAGTTACTTAAAGACCGACTGATCGAAGCCCGGGCGCATGAGCAATTGGAATGCTTCGAAAGCGGCGTCCTCTTTGCCCGCACCGAAGGCATCATTCCCGCTCCGGAAGCAACCCACGCTCTTGCAACGGTAGTCCAGGAGGCGCAGCGGTGTAAGGAGGAAGGCGTGTCGCGGACGATTTTGTTCAACCTTTGCGGGCATGGCCATTTCGACCTTAAGGCATACGAGGATTATTTCGAAGGGAAGCTGGTCAGCCATGAAGTCACCCAAGGGGAGATCGAAGCCTCCCTTGCGCAATTGGATACGCCGCTGATTGGGTAGGTGTATCGGAGGCGAACAACATCTTAAACGGTGACGGAGGCCAATGGCTGCGATAACCGTGCTAAAGGCGCGACTGCAAACAGGAGATTTTGTTTCTTTAACCCCAAATGCATTGTGGAACCAATTTTGTGATTAACAACTGCTTATTATGAAAGCACAATTCACCCTGCTTCTTTGTGCGGGATTTTTCCTTTCGGGGCTTTCCGCGCAAAGCCCTATTCTTATGCGCCATCCGGCCATCAACAAAACCGGATCGCTGGTCGCGTTTTCTTATCAGGGCGATATCTGGACGGTCCCGGCCAGCGGGGGCGTAGCCACCCGGCTGACCATCCACGAAGCCTATGAAAGCAACCCCGTGTTCAGTCCGGACGGCAACCGGATCGCGTTTTCCGGCGCCCGGTATGGCAACAACGACGTGTTCGTCCTGCCCGCAGAAGGAGGCACGCCTACCCGCCTGACCTACCACTCTGCCTCGGACAACATCGCCAGTTGGACGCTCAAGGACCAGATCCTGTTCACCACCAGCAGGGAATTCCGCCAGATCGAACGCCCCGGCGAGGTGTTCTCCATCAGCCCGGAAGGCGGTACCGAAAAACGCATCCTCGACGCCGTCGGTCATGACCCGGCTTATTCTCCCGACGGGCGTTTTATGGTCTTTGTGCGCGGCGATATCAATCCCGTTGCCAGGGAAGATTACAAAGGCCCTTCCAACCGGGAACTCTGGCTCTTCGATACCAAAACCAAAGCCTTCAGCAAATTGCCCGGTTTTGCCACCAACGACGTATTGCCGCAATGGGGCGGCAACCGGATGATCTACTTTCTGAGTTCCAACACCGGCGTCTACAACCTTTACCGGATGCGCATCGACGATAATGGGAAAGCCGTTGGAACGCCGGAACAACTTACCACCGAAAAAGAGGAATCCATCCGCTACTTCAATATCTCCGCAGACGGCGCCACAATCGTTTTCGAAAAAGACATGCACCTCTACCTGATGAAAGCCGGAAAGGGGTCGGGGCAGCGGATCAATATCCAGCTCAAGGCGGACGAGCGCTTTGATCCCGTAGAACAGAAAACCCTTACCAATGGCGGCGGCGAACTGGCCCTGTCTCCCAATGGCAAACTGATGGCCTTCGCCGTTCGGGGGGAGATCTTCGTCAAAGAAGCAGACAAGGAGAAAAACCGCAGCGTCAACGTTTCCGAGCACCCTTTCCGGGATATGACGCCAGTATGGTTGAACGATTCCACCGTCCTCTTTAGCTCCGACCGCAGCAACGGGAACTTCGACCTGTACCTCGCCCGTTCTGCCGATAAAGCAGAGGGCAATTTGTTTAAATCCCTCAAACACGAGGTCGTTCGTATGACGTCCACTGCGGCAGATGAATCGAACCCCTCCATCTCTCCGGATGGGAAAAAGATCGCCTACATTCGCGGACGTGGGGCCTTGGTGGTGGCCGATATCGATTCCACCGGCAAGATGGTTAACGAAAAGATCCTCCACGATAGTTGGGACAGCCCCAGCGGACTGGCCTGGAGTCCCGACAGCAAGTGGGTGGCCTACGCGGTCAGCGACTTGTACTTCAACCAGGAAGTATTTATCCACGCCGCGGATAATTCCTCCAAACCGGTGAACGTGACGATGCACCCCCGCACCGACGGGCAGCCCGTGTGGAGCGCCGACGGGTCCAAACTGGGCTTTATCTCAGCCCGTAACAACCGCAACAACGACGTGTGGTTCGTCTGGCTCAAGAAAGAAGACTGGGAAAAAAGTGCCCAGGACTGGCAGGAAATGGACAAGCCGGAAACGCCTGCGCCTGCCAAGGGAGGGAAACAGGAGGCCAAACCCATTAAAATCGATTTCGAGAACATCCACGAACGCCTGGTCCAGGTGACCAGCTTCCCCGGAGATGAAGGAAGCCTGGTAATTTCAAAAGATGGCGAAACGTTTTTCTATACCGCCAACAGCAGTACCGCCCGGGGTCGCGACCTATATAGCGTCAAGTGGGATGGCAAAGACCTGAAGGAACTGACCAAAGGCGGCGCCAACCCTGCCCAGGTGATGATGGATAAGGAAGGAAAGTATCTGTATTTCCAGCGCATGGGCGCCTTTGCCCGCCTGGACGCCAAATCGGGGACCCAGGAAAGCCTTCCGTATTCCGCCAAAATGGAGGTCGACTATCCGGCAGAACGGGTACAGGTCTTTGAGGAAGCCTGGCGCACGATCCGGGATGGGTTCTACGATCCCAAATTCCATGGGTACGATTGGAATGCGCTCCGGGAAAAGTACAGGGACCGCTGCATCCAGGCGAGCACCACCAACGATTTCCGCGATATGTTCAACCTGATGTTGGGCGAGCTGAATGCCAGTCACATGGCGCTCACCGCCCCCGACCGCGCGGAAACCCAGCGGGAATCTACCGGCCTGCTTGGCGCTGAATTAGTGCCTGTCGAAGGCGGCATGCAGGTGCAACGCGTCATCCCGGAAAGTCCTGCCGACAAGCAGGACAGCCAACTGACGGAAGGGGATGTGATCCTGGCCGTGAACGGCGAGTCTGTAAGCCAGGGCGCCAATTTTTACGCCTTGCTCAACGGGCAGGCAAACGAGAAAGTCTTGCTCCAGGTACGCAACGCAGCCGGGCAGACCCGGGAAGTGACCATCCGTCCGACTGCCAGCCTGGGCAACCAACTGTACGAGGAATGGGTAGACAACCGCAAAGAACTGGTGGCCAAATATTCCAACGGCCGCTTGGGCTATATCCACATCCGCGGCATGGACATGCCAAGCTTTGAAGTGGTAGAGCGGGAGTTCACCGCCGCAGGCTATGGCAAGGAAGGCCTCATCATCGATGTGCGGTACAACGGCGGCGGTTCCACGACCGATTACCTCATGGCCGTGCTGAACTACAAGCAGCATGCCTATACGGTACCGCGCGGCGCCAGCGACGACCTGGAGCGCGATAAGCTGAAATTCAGGGATTACTACCCCGTTGGCGAGCGCCTGGTATTTGCCGCCTGGCTGAAGCCTTCGATCGCGATGTGCAACGAGGGGAGCTACTCCAACGCGGAGATCTTCTCGCACGCGTATAAGACCCTGGGCATCGGGAAACTGGTCGGCCAACCTACCAACGGCTCGGTCATCTCCACCGGAGGCCGGGGGCTGCTCGATGGCTCCTTCGTGCGCCTGCCAGGACGGGCTTGGTTTACCAAAGCAACGGATAAAAACCAGGAGCTGGGCCCAGCCGTTCCGGACGTGATCGTGGAGAATACCCCCGACTGGATCGCCCGCGCCGTTGACGAGCAACTAAAAGCCGCTGTGGATACGCTGTTGAAGGATATTGATAGTAAGAAATAGGGCACGAGGCGGAGCCCGCAGACGCTTTGGTCTGGACAGGCTCGCGTTGGTGTATACTTCGCGCCTTGCGGCAAAAAAGTTCTTTTCGCGATTCTTTTAAAAATTCGCTCTGCGAATTTTTAAAAGAATCGCGAAAAGAAAATAAAATTTCATGCCGGAGGCAAAGAACCGTCTTTTGGGACAGGCTTCCCTGCATGGAATTACCTTACCAACGTTACATCCCCACTTAGAATTTCGGTGAATTTTTTCCCATTTCGCCGGTACCCTTCGATTGCCGCTTTCCAAAGAAACACGCCACTGTTGAGGGCCTCTCCTTTGTACCGGCCATCCCAGCCCTGGGACGGGTCGTTGGTTTGAAAAAGCAACGTTCCCCAGCGGTCGTAGATCCGCAAGTCCAGGCTAAGGATGTCCTCCCCGAATACCCGGAACGCATCGTTCACCCCGTCTCCGTTGGGACTGAAGGCATTGGGCACAAACCATTTGGTGGGGCATCGCTGGTAAAGGGTGAGGGTGTCACCGGCCGTGCAACCGTGGCGGTCCCAGACCTGAACCGTGAAAACCCCTTCCTCCAGAACGTCGAAGTAGGGGTCGGTGGCCCCATCCTGCCACCGGTAAGCAGCAAAATCTCCCGGAGCAAGCTGCATGGAAAAGCCTTCCAGGTCCGGACAAATCAACGTGTCCGGCCCCAGGTCGGGGGTTGGGGTAGGAACTACGTCTACCCTGGCTTCCGCCGGAAAGGTAGCACAGCCCGACACATTGCCGGTAACCCGGTACACGCCGGCGTCTTCCGGCCGGACACCCGCCAGATGAGGAAGCTGTTCGGAGCTGAAGTAGCCGTTGGGACCCGTCCATTCGTAGCGGGCCCCGGGAAGGTCGGTAGCGCCAAGCTGTACCGTTTCCCCCTGGCAAACCAGGAGGTCTCCTGTGGTTTCCAGGGCTTTGCGCAGGGTGATTTCCAGGTTTTTGGAGAGGGTTTCCTTCCGGTCCAGGCAGTGGTCGGTGATGGTTAGTTGCACCGGAAAGGTTCCCAACTGGTGAAACGCCCGGAAAAATTTGGGTGCCTGCACGGTATCTCCGTTTCCAAAATCCCACACAGACGAAAAACGCGGAGCCCGCAATCCCGTATCGAAAAACACGGTATCGTTGAGGCAGCCTCCTTCGGGAATGGGATTGGCGTTGATGGGGCGAAAACTGGCGCCCCCGCTGTATGCGTACGATTCTACGTTGCCATATCCATAGGCGGTGGCGATGATTCCGCACCCCGAGGAGATCAGGGTATGCGCGCCGGCAGCCACCGGTAGCCTGGCGTAGGCAAAGCTTTTGCCTGGTCCGATGGTGTTAATGACCGTGCCCGGGGAATTCAGCGGCTTTCCGTCGATGGTGATGAAGGCCGTGTCGGCGGTCAGGGAGATGAGATTGATGTAATTTTCGGTGATGGCTTCAAACGAGGAATTATACAGCGTCACGGTATCCCGGATCTGCTCCAGGCTGTTGAGGAATACCATGGACGGGTCGCCCACCCGGTGGCCGCTGCATCCGGAGCCTACGTTGTATTGCATCACGGCTATCGGCTTGTTGGAAGAAATATACGTGGCTTCCGATTTCCGGTACTCATAAAATGCGCCGGCATTTAAACGGACGGTATCAGTAGCCTGCCCCTGAACCAGCGCGATCGTTTGGTTTTCGGAAGCCAGTATCCGGAACACGTCGAAATCGGTTTCGGCGTTGGGCACGGTGACAAACTGTTTTCCCCAGGTGCTCAGCGGGTACATCTGCTCCAGCAGGTTGTCGCGGGCGCTGCAACCGGAGGGCACCTCCGTCCAGCTGGCGCCGGCAAAAAGGGCGAACGGTTTGTCGCTCTCCACGAACGTTCCCGTGAGGTCTCCCTGGGCGGATTGCGCCTGAACCTGGAAGGTCTCTCCGGGGTTTAGGCGAACGAGGAGCTGGTCGCCCGCTTTGCGCCCGCCTTGCGTATCGTCGCTGAGGCGGATGCGCACCTCGGTGTCGTCTTCTACCCCCACCACAATCAATTCGGAAGGGTGTACGATCCCGTTCTGATTATACCCTCTGTAAGTAATGGCATAGTACGCGCTGCCCAGGGAGTTGGCAGGCAAGACGACGGAGGCTTCCGAACGCATGGAATGGTATTGGTGCATGTACACGGAAACGGGCAAGCTGGAACGCACCCGGATTCCGTTGGTTTGCCGGGTTTCCGAGCCGATGGTTTCCGCTGCCCCGGGGAGCCTGACCACCGTCACCTGGTTGGCCGCTACCGAAAACGCCTGGCTCCAGTTTTGCAAAGGCATTTCCACCACGCCGCTGGTAGCATACTTGGAGGTAATCATGACCACCATGGCGTTGTTCCCCCGATCCACGTGCTCCATAAACGCCAGATAAAAATCGGTCCCCTCGTTGGTCTGGGCCTGCAAGGCAACGGAAAACAACAAGCCAATGGCGACGGGTAACTTCCTCATAGCGCGGATTATGTCCTAAGTTTTCTTATTTTTTGTCAAAATCCAAAGGATTTTCCCTCATTCGGCACTTTTCCCTATTTTCACTCAATACGATTCTAAAACCAATGTGCCGCCTTATGATCCGCCTTACCTCCCTCCTCCTCCTTGTATCCTCTCTTTCTCCCATGTTCTCCCAGCTCCCCACCGATAACTGGGCTTCCCAGGCCTTGCCCTGGCGCAATATCGGACCCGCCAACATGATGGGCCGCATCGCGGCGATC
Source organism: Haliscomenobacter sp. (assembly GCA_016707205.1). Classification (GTDB taxonomy): domain Bacteria; phylum Bacteroidota; class Bacteroidia; order Chitinophagales; family Saprospiraceae; genus JADJPL01. The sequence goes on from JADJHZ010000007.1 coordinate 189,932, forward strand.
GATGCCCTGAATACTGACTACCGCCACGTGGTGGTAGCCTCCGCGTCGGGCGGGGTGTTCAAGTCGCTGAATGGAGGGATTACCTGGGAGGCGATTTTCGATACCTACGGGTTCAGCTCCATCGGGGCGGTGACGCTCGTCCAGTCCAACTCCAATATCCTCTGGGTGGGTACCGGCGAGGCCGTCAACCGCAACTCCAGCGGGTGGGGCAACGGCATCTTTAAATCGGCCGACGGCGGCGAAACGTTCCAGCGCATGGGGCTGGAAACCACCCACCATATCAAAACCATCGCCGTGCACCCGTCCAGTCCGGATATCGTGTACGCCGCCTCTCCTGGCCACCTTTGGGGGTATTCCGGCGACCGCGGCCTCTTCAAGACCGCCGATGGGGGCAAGACCTGGCAACAAGTAACCGGAGGCCTTCCCAACGACGGCAAAACCGGCTGTTCCGACATCCTCTTCCACCCCAAAAATCCCAACATCCTTTTCGCCGCTTTCTACCAGCGCCTCCGCACGCCCTATTCCTTTACCGGAGGCGGCCCCAATGGCGGCATCTTTAAGAGTACCGACGGCGGCAAAACCTGGCGGAAACTCGTCAAAGGCCTGGCCGCAGGGCCTTCCGGCAATATCGACTTGTCGATCCATCTCGAAAATCCCAACATCCTGGTCGCGGCCTATGAAGCCGATCAACATATCCCGGAGGGGCAGCCCGGTTCGGGCGTGTACCGCTCCGACGACGGAGGCGAATCCTGGAAATTTCTCCTGAAACATAACATCCGCCCCTATTACCACGGGCAAATCGAAATCGACCCCATCGACCCCAACCGCATCTACGTGGTGAGCCGCGATTTTCAGATCTCCACCGACGGCGGCAAGACCTTCAAGGAGCGCAGCTGGCGCACCGACGGCGGCGACGACCACGACCTCTGGATCGCGCCTTACGACAACCAGATCATGTACCTGGCCACCGACCAGGGGTTGCGCCTCACGGTCGACGGAGGCAAATCCGTCCTCTCGTTCAACAACATGGCCATCGGGCAGTACTACGCCATCGGCGCCGATATGCGCGACCCCTACTGGATCGTGGGCGGCTTGCAGGACAACGGCTTGTGGACCGGTCCCAGCAACAGCCGGGAGGTGCGCGGCATCCTCAACGAGCACAACGCCTGGGTTGGCGAGGGCGATGGGTTTTACAGCCAGGCCGACCCTACCGACCACCGCACCCTCTACCTCGTCAACCACGTGGGGTTCGCCATGCGCCTGAATGCCGAAACCCGGGAGCATCAGTTCATCACCCCCAATGCCGAAACCATCCTCAACTTTCGGGAATGGGCCGATCCGCTTTTTCCCGATTCCATGATCCGGTATACCATTTACCCGGGGGAGCATTGGTTTTATTATGGGGACGAGGAGCGCCCCAAGCTCCCGGCCCAGTTCCGTTTCAACTGGAACAGCCCCCTGGTGTTGTCTCCCAAAAACCCGCACACGATTTATTTCGCAGGAAACCATCTCTTTAGATCCACCGATCGTGGCGATACCTGGCGGATCATTTCCCCCGACCTGACCACCAACAACCCCGCCTGGCGCAACCCAAGTCAAAGCGGCGGTCTCTCGAGGAGCGTGACCGGAGGCGAAAACCACTGCACCATCGTCACCGTCGCCGAATCGCCTTTGGACGAAGCCGTTGTTTGGGCGGGCACTGATGACGGAAATGTCCAGGTGACCCGCAACGGCGGCGTGCACTGGACGAACGTCAAGTCTATGATGCCGGGCGCGCCGCGCTACGCCTGGGTGAGCCGCGTCAGCCCTTCTGCCCATCAGGCTGGCCGGTGCTACGTCAGCCTCGACAACCACCGCTACGACGATATGCACCCTTATGTCTACCGGACCGACGATTTCGGGAAAACCTGGACCAATATCAGCGCCAACCTGCCCCGGGGCAGCAGCGTATACGTGGTCCGGGAAGACCCTGTGAACCCGGACTTGCTCTTCGCCGGGCACGAGGGCGGGATTCATTTTTCGCTGGATGGGGGCAGCTCCTGGCTGCCGCTGATGAACAACCTGCCGACCGTAGCGGTGTATGACCTGCTCATCCACCCCCGCGAGGGAGACCTTATCGCCGGTACCCACGGGCGCAGCATTTGGATACTGGACGACCTCAGTCCGCTGAGGCAATGGCGCCCGGAATTGGCTTCCACTCCAGGTCATTTTTTTGCCCCCAAAACAGCCACCAAATGGCTGGAGATCAACACCGGCCGCAAGCAACCGTTCTTTGAATTCCGGGGAGAAAACCCTCATCCCGGGGCCAAACTGGATTTTTATCTGCCAAACGCGGCTTCCGGCGATACCGCGCTCATTACCGTCAGCGAACTGGCAGGCCCGCATGTCTTCTCGTTCAAAGTGCCTGCCCAAACCGGACTGAACCGCGCCTACTGGAACTTCCGTCTGGAGCGCACCCCGGAGGAAATAAAGGAATACCAGGACCAGTTGGGGCGCGTCTTGAACCGCCTGGAACAAACCGTCCAGGTGGAGCAACTGAAAATCAGGCTGGGAGTAATCCGGGAGGATTGGTCCGCAGCCCGGACGCCCAAAGCGTTGAACGAGGTTAGGACCCTGCTCTTCGAAGCCTTTACCGTATACGCAGAAGGCCCGGGTTTTTTTGGAAAAAAAATGGAACCCCTGGAAGCGGGCGCGGGGAGCTACGAAGTCGAAATCGAGGTAAAGGGGGTGCGGTACAACCAAATCCTGCGCGTGCGGGAAGATCCGATGAAGCGTTAAGCCAGGTTTAATTTACGGTTAAATCCTGGAAAAGCGGGGTTAAACGGGTCCAACGGGGCTTACCTTGGGAGCCCAAACCCGAATGATGCGCCGCACCAGAACCCATTCTTTCCAGTCCCTGTATGCCTCCCCGGTATGGGCCGTAGTAGCTGCATTTGGCGCTTATTTTTGCATGTACGGATTCCGGAAGCCGTTCACTGCGGGCGCCTATACGGATATATTCTTGTGGGGCGCCGGCTACAAGACGGTCCTGGTGATGTCTCAGACCATGGGATATGCGCTGTCCAAATGGGTAGGGATCAAAATCATTTCAGAGATCAAAGCCCATCAGCGCGCGATCGGGATTCTGGTGCTGATCGGTTTTGCTGAGCTGATGCTGTTGGGTTTTGGCCTGGTACCCGCTCCCTGGAATTTCGTTTTTCTTTTCTTGAACGGTTTCCCCCTGGGGATGGTATTTGGCTTGGTTCAGGGCTATCTCGAAGGGCGGCGCATGGCCGAAGCCCTGATTGCCGGTTTGGCGGCGAGTTTTATCCTGGCAGACGGGTTTACCAAAACCGTTGGCGGGAACCTGCTCCAGCAAGGCGTTTCGGAAAACTGGATGCCTTTTCTGGCGGGCCTGCTTTTTGCCATGCCGCTGTTGATCTTCACGTGGATGCTGACGCGCATCCCCGCTCCCAGTGAAAAAGACATTGCCTACCGGGCTGAGCGCAAGCCCATGACGAAAGCCGAGCGCTGGGGGTTGTTCTGGCGTTACGCTCCCGGACTGACCGGGATATCCATTGCGTATTTGCTGATCACGATCTTGCGCAGCATCCGGGCCGACTTTGGGCCGGAGATTTGGGCAGGCCTTGGATATACGGGAGTTCCCAGTATCTATACCTATTCCGAAATGTATGTCGCGCTGGGGATCATGGCGGTCAATGGGTTAAGCGTATTGATCCGCGATAACCGCCAGGCATTTTTCACCTCGCTTGGGATTTCGGTTTTGGGCCTGGCCCTCGTCATTCTGGCGCTGTTCCAGTTGCGCGGCGAAGGCATGGGCTTTTGGTTCATGGTGGTTATCGGACTGGGCCTGTACCTGCCTTACGTAGCCGTGCATACCACCGTTTTCGAGCGGTTTTTGGCGATGACCCGCGAACCCGGCAATATCGGTTTCCTCATGTACCTTGTCGACACCGTCGGCTACCTGGGGTATGTGGGTATGATTTTTGCCAAAGACCGTATGCGCGCTTCCGGCGATTTCCTTTCTTTTTTCAGCCAGCTTTCTCTACTGATCGCTTTGGGCGGACTCCTTGCTTTTGTCTTTAGCGCGTGGTATTTTTATAGGAAGAAAACGGTGGCAGCGGTTGTGGGCGTTGAGGCGTGAGGCATAAGGCATAGGGCTTAAGGGCGTTTGGGGAAGGGATAGGTTTGAAAGTTCAAGGGGCAAGGGGGGATAGGCAAAACCTTTGTATTTTGTGGCTATGTCACCAAACAGCGCAAGGCTATGTCGACTAAGCTCATCACCGAAAAAGAATACATTGCCCGGATCAACCGGATTTTCGACTACATCGAGAAGAACCTGGACAAGCCGTTCACGCTGGAAGAGTTGGCGGAGGTAGCCAATTTCTCAAAATACCATTTTCACCGCATCTTTCTGGGCATGGTAGGCGAAACGCCCTTCCAATTCCTCTTGCGCGTGCGCCTGGAGAAGGCGGCATCCGCTCTGATCATGCATCCCCAGGAGAAAGTGGCGGACATCGCGTTCCGGTGCGGTTTTTCGGATAGTTCGATTTTCTCGAGAAGTTTCAAACAGTATTTTCAAATCCCTCCGACCGAATACCGGAGGGCGAAAAATAGCAACCAGGATCAAGTGGTCCGCAAGGAGGGTCAACGCGAAGACGGCGTCCGCATGTACTTTTGTTTCGATTCGAAAACAATTAAATGGAAAACGAATATGGAACAAAACAAAAGCGTGGAGGTGAAACACCTTCCCAAAACGAAGGTAGCCTATTTGCGGCACATAGGCCCCTATAAAGGCGATTCGGAGTTGTTTGGGCGCCTGTTCAACCAACTGTTTTCATGGGCCGGACCCCGCGGCTTGCTGGCGCAACCCCACTTCCAGCCTATCGTCATTTACCACGACGATCCCAGCATCACCGATGAAAGCAAATACCGCATCAGCGTCTGCCTCACCGTGCCTGAAAACACGCCGGTAGACGGGGAGCTCGGTCTCATGGAAATCGAAGAAGGAAAATACGTCGTGGCGCGATTTGTCGTGGCGCCTACCGAGTTTGAAAAAGCCTGGAATTGGGTATTCGGCGAATGGTTCCCCTCCAGCGGCTACCAACCCGATGACAAGCCTTGCTTTGAAGCCTACCCGGAACCGGCTCATGACGGCAACATCACCGTGGATATCTGCGTGCCGGTCAAACCGATTTGACAACGCCTTACGCCTATTTAAAAGCTGCCATGAAAAACGACTGGAAAAAAACGGAGAAAGGGCTTTATCTACCGAAAAACAAACCGGAACGGGTGGAGGTTCCTCCCATGAATTTTTTCACCCTCAGCGGGACGGGAAATCCGAACCTTCCCTTTTTTGCCGAATACATCGGGGTGCTTTACTCTTTGGCGTATGCGGTCAAAATGAGTCCCAAAAAGGGAATCGAACCCCCGGGATATGCGGAGTACGCCGTTTATCCCCTGGAAGGGATCTGGGATCTGCAGGAAGCGGCGCGATCCGCCTCCCACGATCGCATCGACAAGGATGCGCTGGTGTTCACGCTCCTGATCCGGCAACCCGATTTTGTCACTCCGGAATATGCCAGGGAAACCATCGAGCGGACCCAAAAAGCCAAGCCGCATGAATTGCTTGGCCAGGTCCGGTTTGAAACCCTGACCGAAGGGCCTTGTGTTCAGATGCTTCACCTCGGCCCTTACGACGCCGAACCCGAAAGCTTCCGGATCATGGAAGCATTCGCCCAAGTACAAGGGCTGGCGAGAGCATCCAAAATCCATCGGGAAATTTATCTTTCCGACACCCGGAAAACGCCCCCTGAAAAACTGAAAACGGTTTTGCGCTTCCAGGTCGCGCGGTGATGGGGTGGTTAGTCGTTGGTGGTTGGTGATTGATTGCCAGGGCGATGTGCTTTCCCCCTTCGGAGCTCATCTTGTAGTGTTTTTTCCTAAACCATTATTTGGCGCAGTCCCTCATCCGTTTTGCCCCCGGCCTCGGGGTTTGTTCTTTTTTTGCCCAAAAAAAGAACCAAAAAAAGGGCGCTCCTTCGCCCTACCGCTCCGTGGAAAACGCCTTCGCTCTATGGGCTTCAACCGCTTTGAACACCGGTCGTTGCGTATCACCTGCATTCCAAGCGGTTGATCCCATAAGGCGATCCCGTTCTTCGAACGGGAACGGCGTTTTCCACGGGCTCCGGGCTGCGGAGGGCAATTCAGGGACAAGCCGTTAGTTATGAAAAATACTACAAGATTTAGCCTTCGGAGGGGGTAGGGGCAGGACAAGCAAGGAACGCGGGGAGGGAGGCGGCGGTCAGGGGACCGGCGGATAGTTCCGCACGAAATCTGAGGATTTCGGCGAACGGGGAAATCTGAGGATTTCGGCGAACGGGGGGACCGGCGGATAGTTCCGCACGAAATTTGATCCCGTTTATTGCGGGACGGCGAACGCGAACGGGCAAGGATAGCTCAAAAAAAACAAAGCGACAAAGGAACCAAATACCCGGTAAACTGGATTCTTAAGGGGAGAATAGCGGACCCCTTGTGTTGAGCGGGTCTTCGATCTTCCTTAAACCATCCAATGATTACAGGTCAAACCCTTATCGAGCTGGGCTTTGAACCCGGAAAATGGTTCAAAGCCGCTATCCGGCACGCCAATGAGCGCGCGCTTTCGGGCGCTGAACTGAAAGCGTATCTGGACAGTGTTTGCCCGCCTCCGGTGATTAAGCCGTTCGGGGCCCCGGTGTCGTATTTCAAAAACATCGAAGCCGAAACGGAAGAGGAGGAGCTTAATGTTCGCAGCGTGGCGGCCAGCATGAACCAGTTGATGCATACGCCGACCATCGTCGCCGGAGCGATTATGCCGGATGCCTGTCCTACCGGGTTTGGCCAGATTCCCGTTGGCGGGGTCGTCGTTACCCGCAACGCGATCCATCCCTCCATGCACAGCGCCGATATTTGCTGCTCGGTTATGATGACCAACCTGGGAAAGGTTCCGCCGAAGCAGGTGCTGGACCACGCCCATGCGGTAACGCATTTTGGGAGCGGAGGCCGGACGGATCCGTTCCGGTTACCCCGGGAACTGGAAGCGGAGATCCAGGATAACGCTTTCCTGAACCATCCCTCCGCGTTGCATTTCGCCAGAACCCACCTGGGGACTCAGGGCGACGGCAACCACTTCCTGTTTGTCGGGACATCCCGGAATACCGGAGATACCGTGCTGGTTACCCACCACGGAAGCCGAGGCCTTGGCGCGTTCCTGTACAAAACGGGGATGAGGGCGGCGGAGCGGTTTCGCAAAGCCATTTCTCCGGAGACCCTTTCCAAAAATGCCTGGATTCCTTTTAATACCAAGGAGGGAGCCGCTTATTGGGAAGCGCTTCAAATCGTTCGGGAATGGACCAAACTCAACCATTCCACCCTTCACGACGCTGCAGCCAAGCGGTTGAAAGCAGAGCCGCTATTTCGGTTTTGGAATGAACACAATTTTGTTTTCCAGGATGGCGATCTGTTCTATCACGCCAAAGGGGCTACGCCTTTGGACGATAAGTTCGTCCCGGATTCGCTGGGCGGCCTGCGCCTGATTCCACTCAATATGAGCGAACCCGTTTTAGTGGTGAAGGGCGAAACGACCGAATCCAACCTGGGGTTTGCCCCGCACGGCGCAGGCAGAAACATCAGCCGGTCCCAGCACGCAAAAAACAACAGCAGCAAAACTAAAAAGGAGTTGTTTCTGGAAGAAACCAAGGGCCTGGATGTGCGGTTCTTCTCCGGAAACATCGACGTGACCGAACTGCCTGGGGCGTATAAAAACGCCGAATCGGTGAAACGGCAAATGCAAACGTTCGGACTTGGAGAGGTGCTGGATGAGATTCTGCCCTATGGGTGCATCATGGCCGGCGGGATAGTTGGTAGTTAGTGATTGGTGGTTAGTGGCTGGTGATTCACCAGCCACTAACCACCAGCCACCACTAACTACTTAGCTTCGTTGAGCTCGACGTTGCAGGTAATCTGGACATTTTCGCCAACGACCAGGCCGCCGGTATCCATTTTGTTATCCCACTTCACGCCGTAATCGAAGCGGTTGACCGTTCCGGTAATTTTGAAGCCCGCTTTGGCGCCTCTCTGGGTAGCCACTTTGCCCGTGTAGACCGCATTGAATTTAACCGGCTTGGTGACGCCTTTCATGGTAAAGTCGCCGACGAGCAGGTAGGCTTTGCCTTTCTTTTGAAGGGCGCCTTTGAACTTGAGTTCAGGGTGCTTTTCTGCGTCGAAAAAGTCGGCGCCTTTCAGGTGGCCGTCGCGGCGCTCGCTGTCGGTGTTGATGGAGGCGGTTTTAGCCGAAAATTCCACGGTAGCGCCGTTAAAATCAGCGCCTTTGCTGACGACTTTGCCGTCAAATTCTTTGAACTCGCCGTCTACTTCCGAAATCGTCATGTGCGTGACGGTGAAGCGGATGTCGGTGTGCGTTTTGTCGATCGTCCAGCTTTGGGCGTTTGTGCTGCTGATGGTCCATGCGGTCAGGAGCAAAAGGAAAAGGTTTTTCATTGGAGCAAATTCAGGTTAGTGAAAAAATGTATATACAACGGTTATGATAACAGCAATTCGAATCAAGTTGTTGTATAGGAGGTATCGAATCAAAAAAAATAGCCCCGCTTTCCTCACCGGAAGCAGGGCTAGTAGGATATAAAGCACGTTATGATTTAAGCCGTTTTTGACTCGGCCAGGGCTTGCGCATGGTCCGGCAAGCCATTCTGGGAAGCCCGGAGGGGAGGGTAGGTATCCGCCCGGTTGGCCCATTTCGCCAGGTAATATCCGGCAAGGTCGACGAGGTAGTACACTACGGGCACCACGATAAGGGTCAGCAGCATGGAGCTGGTCAGGCCTCCGACCAATGCCCAGGCGAGCCCGTTTTTCCATTCGGCGCCGGCGCCGGTAGCGAGCGCGATGGGTAGCATCCCAAATACCATGGCGATGGTGGTCATTAGAATGGGCCGGAGCCGGATCTGGCCCGCTTCAATGAGCGCGTCGAAGGTGCTTCGGCCTTCTTCTTTGAGCTGATTGGCAAAGTCGACGAGCAGGATGGCGTTTTTGCCTACCAGGCCGACGAGCATGATAATCCCCACGATGGAGAAGATGTCCAGGATCTGCATGGCCAGCGCCATGGCAAACAGGGCGCCGACGATAGCTACCGGGATGGAGAACAGCACGACAAAAGGATAGACCCAGTTGTCGTAGAGGGCGACCATGATCAGGTAGACGAACAGGATCGCTGCGCCAAAGGCGATGCCCAGCGCGCCGAAGCCTTCGGCCTGGAACTTGAGTTCGCCGTCATAAGCCAGCGTGACGCCTTTGGGCGGCGGATTTTGGGCAATAGCCACTTTGAGCTCTTCGCCGATCGTACCAGTAGGCCGTCCGATAGCCTGGGAGCGAACCGTAACCGAAGATACGCGGTCTTTTCGCTCCAGCATTGATGGGCCGGTGGTTTGAGTGATGGTTGCGAATTGCTCCAGGCGGATGGCTTCCCCCCGCAGGTTGGTAAAGCCGAGGTTGGCGACGTCTTCCAGTTTGCTCCGGTCGAAATCGTCCAGCAGGATGTTGATGTCGTATTCGAAGGCGCCGTCGCGGTACTTGGCATTGGTATTCCCGCTGAAGGCCGTTTGCATGGTGGCGCCGACAATTTGCAGGTTGAGACCGAGTTCGGCCATCCGGTCCCGGTCGATGTTGACCTTCAATTCCGGGTTTCCTTCTTCGACCGAAAGCTCTACAGCAACCGTTCCTGGGATTTTTTTCACTTCCGCTTCCACCACTTTGGCGTAGGCCATGGCATCCTCCAGCTCGGTGCTGCTAAGAATGATCTGAATGGGGGCTTCGTCGGCGCCGCCGAAGAAGCTCACCTGGCTGGTGCTGACTTTCACGCCCGGCAGTCCGCGCTCCAGTTCGTCGCGCATACGCTGGGCATAGACGTCGGCGCGGTCGGCCCGTTCTTCTTTTGGCACCATTTTTACATTGATCTCCGCCAGATAAGGGGTACTTTGGCTCAGCAAACCCGTCGAACGACCGATGGAGGAGAACACGTTAATGACTTCCTTTTTACCCATGAGCAGTTGTTCGGCTTTCTGGGCCGCGAGGTTGGTTTCTTTCAGGGTGGCGTCTTTGGGCAATTCCAGTTTCATGATGAACTCGCCCTGATCGCTCTGCCCAAAGAATGCGGTACCGATAAAACCACCGGCAACCAGGCCGAAGGAAGAAAAGAACAGTGCGCCGGTGACGATGAGGATCAGCGCTTTGCGGTTCAGCGTCCACCGGAGCGCCCGGGCGTACAGCTCCGTCAAATAATCCAGCGACTTTTCAAACCAGATAAAAAAGCCACCTACCCAATTTCGGCTGCTCAGGTTGCTCAATTTAGAAAACCGGGAAGCCAGCATAGGCGTAACGGTAAAGGACACCAGCAAACTCATGAGCGTGGAGAACACCACCACCCAGGCAAACTGGCCCATGATATTTCCGACGATTCCGCCGGATAAGGCCAGGGGCACGAACACGACCACGTCGACGAGGGTGATCGAAAGGGCGGTGAATCCGATCTCGCGCCGCCCGTCGAGCGCTGCTTGCCGTCTACCCTTGCCCATTTCCATGTGCCGGTAGATATTTTCCAGCACCACGATGCTGTCGTCGACCAAAATACCGATCACCAGCGACATGGCCAGCAGCGTCATCAGGTTGAGGGTAAATCCGAAGATGTACATCCCGATAAAAGTGGCTACCAAAGAAGCCGGGATGGCGACCATGACGATAATGGAGTTGCGCAAGCTGTGCAGGAAAACCATCATCACCAGGGCCACCAGGATGACGGCGAGTCCGATGTCGTGCACCACGGCGTCGACGGCATCCAGGGTAAAGTCGGAGGTATTGGTAGCGACCCGGAATTTCAGGTTCTCGTCTTTGTACTGGGCTTCCAGGTTAGCCATTTCGGCTTGGATGCCTTCGGAGACGGCTACGGCGTTGGCGTCGGTCTGCTTTTGGACAACGATCCCAATAGAGGCTTTGCCGTTCAGTCGGTTGATGTCGGCGGCTTCTTTGGGCTCGTCGCGGAGTTCAGCCACATCAATCAGCCGGACAGGGGAGCCGGTCAGCGGGCTGTTGGCAATGACTAACTGGCGGAGATCGTCCAGGTTGAGGAGTTTACCCGACAGGCGAACCAGGATCTGGGAATTCTCGCTTTTAATTTTACCGGTTGGGAATTCCAGGTTAGCCTGCTGGACCGCCTGCACCAGTTGGAGCAGGGACAGTCCATGACTCTCCAGACGTTCCCGGTTGATCAATACCTTGATTTCCCGTTCCTGACCGCCAACGAGGCTGATTTGCCCGACTCCGTCCACGCGGGACAAGGCCGGTTTTACCCGCTGGTTGAGCAGGTCGTACAACTCGGTAGGAGGCAGGTCGCCGGTAGCCCCCACGTTCATGATAGGGAACTCGCCAGAACTGAATTTCGAAAGCACCGGCGGTTCGGCATCTTCGGGGAGGGTCGATTCGGCGGCGCTGAGTTTGCGCTGGGCATCCTGCAGGGAGATGTTAATGTTCGTTCCTTGCTTGAATTCAACGATCACCGTAGAAACCCCTTCAAAAGAGGTTGACCGGATGCTGGTGATGTTTTCCAGGGAAGAAATGGCATCTTCTACTTTTTTGGATACGTTGTTCTCCACCTCCCCCGGAGAAGCGCCGGGGTACACCGTAGTGATGAACACCAGCGGCGCGTCGAATTTGGGGATGAGCTCGTAGCTCAACCTCGAGTAAGAAATCAGGCCCAATACCGTGAGCACCGTAAAAAACACGATGATAAGGGAAGGGCGTTTTATGGCAATTTCGGTAATAGACATAAGTTGGTGAATTTAGGGGTTATTTTCCTGCGGTTTCTGCTTCCTGAACGCTGATCTTGGTACCGTCCTGCAGGTTGATTTGTCCGGAAATCACGATGCGGTCTCCTTCGCTCAGCCCTTCAAGCACTTCGGCATAATTTCCGAAGATCCGTCCGAGTTTCACGGGGCGCAGTTCGGCTTTGCCGGAGTTGGCGAGGAACACCTGGGCGTCCCGTACACTGCCTACCACGCATTCGCGGGGGAGGGCCAGGATTTGGATCTGTCTTCCTGTGGAGAAGAAAGCGCGGCCGTTCATGCCTGCTTTCAGGGGGCTGCCAGCGGGGTTATTGAGTTCTATTTCCACGAGAAACCGCTTGGAGTTATCCGCTTGAACATCGATAAAGGCGATGACGCCGGAGAGCCGGTTTTCTGGGTACAAATCAGCGACCAGATCCACTTTTTGTCCTTTTTTTACCTGGAAGACCTCTTCTTCGGTCAGGTAGACTGCCATTTTGAGCCTATTGACGTTGACAATGTCGAGGATCTTCATGGCTGGGGCCAGGAAAGCGCCTTTTTCGACCTCTTTTCCAGTTACTGTCCCGGAGATGGGCGCCTTGACGAGCGTTGTGCGCATTTGCTTGTCCAGGCTGCGGATCTGGGATTTGAGGTTTTCGATGGCGTTTTGGGCGTCGTCGACCTGCTGTTGGGTCATGCCGCCTTCGCCGAGCAGGTTCTTCAGCCGGGCGATGTCTTTTTCTGCTTTAACCAGGTTGACCTTGGTGATATCCAGTTGGATTTGCAGGGCTTCGTTATCCACCGCCAGGATGACGGCCCCTTCCTGCACCTGATCGCCGTTCTTGTAGTTCAGCTGGGTGATTTTTCCCTGGACTTCGGAAATAACCGCCAGGCGTTTGTATGGCTGAAAGGTACCGCTGGCGGTAAAGTCGGTGTTCAGCATTTGTTTGCTGAGTTCGATGATTCGGACGGGGATGACGTCGTTGCGCATCTGAGCAGTCTGCGAGCGTTCGTCGATTACTTGTTTGTTTTCGTTCAGTTTCCAGACCACGGCAGCAATAATAGCGCCGGCTACGATCAGGGTGAGGAGGATTCTAAGGAATTTTTTCATGGTGATTTCTTATAAAAATTAATAGAATGGTGTTAGACGTTAGATGTCGGACGTTAGACGTTGGAGGGTTGGAATACCGGTAAAACCAGGAATTTTTTTGCTAAACATGTTGATAATCCATTTTTTATAAATTAATCTGCTTTGCTCCCCATCCCACGTCTAATGTCCAAAGTCCAAAGTCTAGAATAGTTGAAGGATTCGGCCGTTGGCGTATTCCATATCGATCCAGGCAAGGTTGTACTGAAGGAGGGTAGACAGATACGTCGCCTGCACTTCCCTCATGGAGCGTTCGGCGCTGAGGACCTCGGTGACGGAGGCGACGCCCTCCTTAAAGCGTTTTTGCGAAACGGTATAGACCTCTTCGGCCACCAGTTGGTTTTCCTGGATGGAGTTGAGGCTGTTCCAGGTGGTTAGCAGTTGGCGCCGGGCGTTGCCGTATTGGAACTGGAGCGATTGCAGCGTCTGGCGCCGGTCTTCGGTGAGTTGGAGTACTTCGATTTCCGACTGCTGGATCTGGCTGCGTTTCAGGAACCCGTCGAAAAGGGGCACTTTAATATTCAGGCCCACCTGGGAGAAGTTGAACCAATTGTCGCCGTTGCCAAATTCTTTGAATCTGTTGCCCTGGCCCTGGTAATTATACCCGGCGAAGATGCGCAAGGATGGGTAATAACCGGCTTTATATACATCGGTATTGAGGTTGTTGAGGTTGATCTGCTTATCGATGAGGATCAGGTCGAGCTTGTTTTGGAAATTCTCGTTTAGCCCTTGCGCAGGCGAGGCCAGAGCGGCGCCGTTGGCTACGAGCGTATCGGTGAGCGCGATCTCTTGGTCTAAAGGCATGGCCATAGCGAATTTGAGCGCTTGCACGGCTTGTTCGTACTGCAGTTCGAGGTTTTGGAGTTGGGTTTGGAGGCTGACCTTGTTTACCCGAAGCTGGTCCACGTCCACTTTTTTCGCGAAGCCGTTCTGGTATTGCAGTTCGGTCACTTTGAGGAGGCCGAGCACCTGGTCGAGGTTAACGAGCAAGAGGTCCTTTTGCTGGGCCAGGATCTTGGCCTGGTAGTAAGTGCGAACGACGTTGTATACGAGTTCTTCCTGGGTTTTGGATTCCAGGATGCTGTTGAACTCTTTCAGTTCCCGAACGGCTTTCAGTCCGGTCCAGTAGCTTTGGCTGTACGCCAGTTGGTTCAATTCCACGCCCATCAGGGTGCTCAGGTCGGTGCCGAACTGGAGGGGGATGAGTTCGTCGGGTTTCCCCTCGAAAAAGTTGGGGATGAGCTGGGTAGGGAGCTTGAGGTTGTAGGTGAGGTTGGCGCTGAAGTCGATCTGCGGCAACCCGGTGCTTTTGTACTCCTTGACTTTTTCTTCCGACTGTCGGGTTTCGAGTTTGCCCTTAAGGATTTGCGGACTGTTTTGAAGGGCAAACTGAACGCTTTCCTTGATCGAAAGCGGCTGCTGGGCAGCCATGCCGAAGGCGGAAAGGAGCGCCAGGCTCAGCGCCAGGAGTTTGGGAAAAACTTCATAATAACGCATGTGGATTCGGGTTTGATTTAAAGAACGTTAGATTCGCATGTATTTTTCAAGGAATTGGGCGCCCATCGGGGAGACGATACCGCGCAGGTAATGATGAATATATTCCCGGAATACCTGGTCGGTAGGGTAGGTTGCCGGGGGGAACAATTGGCCGTCGATCACGACGTTAATGCTCGTCAGATAGATTCGCGCGAGGATGTCTGGATTGAAATCGCTTCGGTACAATCCCTGCTCGATTCCGTTTTCCAGGTTTTCCCGGAGGATTTTGTAGATATGGGTGCGCTCCATGTCTTCCAGCACTTTCCAGGCTTCCGGATGGTATTTTTTCAGATCAAAGATCAGGCTGGGGGACATTTGCTGGAGCTGCCGGATGATCATCCTTGCGAACTCCACGATTTCCTCCAGAGCATTGCTCGCTTTGGCGCGAATGGCGTTAATGGTGGTTAATTCGCATTTTTGGTTGTACTGAAGGGTTTCTATGATCAACGCTTCTTTGGTAGAAAAAAACTGGTACAGGGTTTTTTTGGAAATCCCCATTTCGCGGGCGACATCGTCCATACTGACGCTCTTCACCCCATAGCGCATGAATAAGTGTTCGGCCTTCTCAAGAATTGCGGTTGGTGTACTCATCGTGCAGACAAATATATGGGCAAAAAACTTCGGAAACTTGAAAAAGGTTTTGAGTTTCCGTGGTTTTTTTTGTTTATCGACAAAAAGAAATGGTTGCAGGATGAATTGCGAAAAAAAAGAGATAAAAAAGGATGAAAATTTTGAATTAAAGGGGACGGGTTTGTATTCGATCAATTCACAAGGGAAATGATCCTTTTTTATCGATCAGGCACGTTTTTGAAAAATAATATTTGTTAACGAAATAAATCGAATTCATTTATCTTTCCCTCTTGCAAACGAAAAACCATTGCCGCGTTGGACAGGCTCCAGGCGAGGGGCCTGCCGGAAAGCGGATGCTATAATCGACGCTTATGCCTGACCTTACCCTGGTTCCGGTTACCAGCCGGGCCGCTTTAAAGGAATTTATCTACCTTCCCGCCCGGGTCCACGCCCAAAGGCCCAATTGGATGCCTCCCTTATACCTCGACGAGTGGACCTATTTCAACCCCAGGAAGAACAAGTCCTTTTCCTACTGCGACACGCTGCTCCTCCTGGTAAAACGGGGGCCAACCACCGTGGGCCGCATCATGGGGATCATTCACCGCCCCTACAATGCCCGCACAGGAGAGGCTACCGTGCGCTTTGCCCACCTGGAGTGTTTCCCGGATGAAGAAGCGGCGCGCGCGCTGCTCCACGGCGTGGAGGAGTGGGGCCGTTCCAAAGGGATGACGGAAATGATAGGGCCTTTTGGCTTCTCGGATAAAGACCCGGAAGGACTGATGATCGAAGGGTTTGATGCGCTTCCTATTCTGGTGACCGCCACCAATCAGGGGTACCTTCCCGAGTACGTGGAACGGGCGGGGTTTGAAAAAAAGCTGGATTGCCTGGATTTCCTGATCGACCTGGAAAAGGACATTCCGGAATCCTTTCCGCGCATTTACGAGCGGGTGCAGCGCAACCCGGCTTTCCGCGTATTGGAGTTTACCTCCACCCGGTCGCTAAAACCTCATATTGAAGCAGTTTTTCACCTGGTGAACGCCACGTATACCGATCTTTATGGCTTCCAGCCTCTGGATGACCGGGAGATCCGGGAACTGGCGGCCCGATACCTCCCTTTGCTCAACCCCCGGTTTGTCAAACTGGTGGTGACCGCCGAAGGCAAAGCCGCCGCCTTTATCGTGGGCATTCCCAATATGACCAAAGGCATCCAGAAAGCCAAAGGGAAATTGCTTCCGTTTGGGATCCTCCATATCCTTTCCGCATCCCGGAAATCCACCCAGCTGGATCTCATGCTCGGCGCGATTCACCCCGATTACCGCAGCCGCGGCCTGGATGTGCTGATGGGATGGAAACTGATCCTAAGCGCCCGTGCAGCAGGAATCCGAACGTTCGAAACCCACCTCGTTCTGGAAACCAACGACCGCATGCTGGCGGAATACGCCCGCCTTGGCGCCCGCCTGCATAAGCGGTTCCGGATCTACCGAAAGGAAATTCGCTGAGGCGAAGGGGAGCAAAAAAAGCAACGATGCAGACGCCGGTCGGGGGACCGGCTAATGATTCCGCACGGAATCTGAGGATTCCGGCGAACAAGCCTCGAACTAGTGCCGGTTTAAACAGTCCCTTGCCTTTTGCCCTACGCCTCAACGCCTTAACGCCTCACCCCCTCAACGCTCCAACGCTATGCTCACCAACTCACCCCTGCGCCGCCGCCGCCCGACCGGCCGCCGCCCCAGGAACTGCTGGAGCCGCCGCCGCCGCTTCGAAAGCCGCCCGAGCTGGAGGAGGAACTGGCGGTAAGCTTTGGGATTACTATGGATTTGGTATGGGTATAATTACAGTTTTTACAGCAATAGGTCAATTCTTTCAGCCCCGAGTGCGAATAGGTAGCGCTGCGGATGGTGGTCGTTTCCGACTGGTAATAGGCGACGTAGTTGCAGGTTGGGCAGCGGGAATAGCGGGTAAAGGGCTTGGCATAACGTAGGATCAGCAGGTCGTCGCCGCTTTCCGTCGCCCAGACATCGTAATCAGCCGAGCCGATCTCTTCTTCCGTCACCTGGCCTTTTTCCAGGTATTGATCTTCTTCCGACTCGGATAGAAGGCGCATGGGCGCTCCGGTCTTTTTACTGAACCGGGGCTGAAACCGCAATTGGTGTATTTTTCGGCCCACCCAGACGAAGACCAGGATGAAGGGGACGGGAAAAAAGACCAGCAGCAGGTAATTTCGGGCTTTGCGCAGCGCGTGGTATTTGTCGTATAGTTCGCCCTTTCCATTCAGCACGTTAAAAATGTACGTCAGGGCCCATACGTGAAAGACCAGGTTGAGGATCAGGTAGATCCAGAGGAATATCCACAGATCCCTGGAGGGGGCGCTGTTTTGCCCGGGGTCTGCGTAAATTTCTTCTGTGCTTTCGGGGTTCTCCAGAATAGATTTGAAGCGCTGCACGGCGGCAATCAGCCCTTGTCCATATTGCTTTTGCTGGAAATAAGGTACCAGTTCCTGCATCCCGATCCGGTAGCATAAAGCGTCGGGAAGGATCCCTTCCAGTCCGTATCCGGTCTCAAATTCGGTGCGCCGCTGGTCCATAACGACCAGCACGAGCAGGCCGTTATCCGTCGCTCTCTGGCCAATGCCCCAATGGTTAAACAAAGCGGTGGCAAATTCTTTTGGGTTTTCTTCGCCGATCGACGGGAGTATCACTACGGCTACCTGGGCGGTCGTGGAGTCCTCCAGATCCGCAATCAGTTCGTTGATGCGGGCAATCTCCCCGGAATTCAGGAAATTAGCGGGGTCGCTGACGTAGCCCGTGCCGCTGCGCTTGGGGTTGGGTACGGTTTCTACCGTAAAGGACTTGCTATTGCCCTGGCCTGACATTGTGCTGAAAAAGAAAACGCTGATGGCGAGGAGGCAATAAAGGCGGGTGGAAAAAAACGGTCGGTTCATGGCAGGTGAACTAAATTTCTATAAAGATAGGCGTTTCGTGGAATTTCTCTTCCGTTAGAAATTTCGGTCTATCCGGAGGGTCTGGACGCTATTTGGTAGAAAAAAGGTGGAATCTCTGCACGGAGGCTTCGCCTTTTTGCAAATAATGCCCTAACTTTCGTCCTATGGTTTGGGCAAACAATTTTTTCTGGGGATGGCTGCTTGCTTTTGTTGGGATGGCCATTCCAGGTCTGGGAAATATGACTACGGCGAACGTCACCATGCGCTATGGGATAAAAGCCGGGCTAGCCAGCGCATTGGGCGGGGCGGTGGTCATTTTCATTCAGTCAAAGGTTGCTGTCGGTTTTGCAAACTACCTGAGCACGCACGCAGAAGTGCTGACCAATTTAAAAAAACTGGCGGTTTTGGTTTTTCTCGCCTTGAGCGCCGTATTTCTCAAACAAGCGTTGCGGCCTAAGGAGCGCAAAGGGCAAAAGCCCTACCCCGGCACTCCTTTTCTTTCCGGTTGCGCCGCATCGGGTGTCAATGCATTAAACATTCCCTTTTACTTTACGGCCAGCGCGTTTCTGGACTCTCACGGCTGGTTGCTGCTGAGGCCTTATTCGGGCTGGGGAGTCGCCTTGGGGGCATTGGTAGGCGCTTTTTCCGTTTTGGCTCTTTATGCGTATCTTGCCCGTTGGGCGACCCAAAGCGCGTTGCTGCGGGACAAAACCATGAATTATTTCCTGAGTGCGTTATTTTTTGCCCTGGCGTTGTGGCAATGGGTGTTGCTATATTTTGTGTGAATTTATCTTTATCCGCCATGAAAAAACTGCTGATCGCCACCGGAGGCGGCGACTGTCCCGGATTGAATGCTGTCATCAGGGGAATTGCAAAGGCAGCCCGGTCGGAAGGCATCTGGGAGGCCTGGGGTACCATTGAGGCGTTTAACGGCGTGTTTCGCGACCCGCCTGAATTGGTCCGGCTAACCCCTAAACGCATTGCCGGCATTCACGTCAAAGGAGGAACTATTATCAAGACTACGAACCTGAATGACCCCAGGGCCTATCCTGTCCAGCAGGCGGACGGCTCCTGGAAAACGTTCGACCGCACCGGCGAACTGGTGGAGCGGATTAAAAGCCTGGGATTCGAGGCGCTGGTCAATATCGGGGGCGACGGAAGCCAGCGGATTTCCCAGGCATTGATCGAAAAAGGGATGAACGTAGTAGGAGTGCCTAAAACCATCGACAACGACATTATGGGCACCGACCTGACGTTTGGCTTTAGCACAGCTGTACAGATCGCTTCGGAAAGCCTGGATAAGCTGGTGACTACCGCCGAAAGCCACCACCGGGTCATGCTGATGGAAGTAATGGGAAGAGACGCAGGCTGGATCGCGCTGCACACGGCCATTGCCGGGGGCGCAGAAATCTGCCTGATACCGGAAATCCCTTTTCAAATCGACAAAGTGCTCCAAACCATTAATAAACGGTATCACAAAGGGAAAGGCTTTGCCAATGTCGTCATCGCGGAGGGCGCCAAACCCTTTGGAGGAACCGTCGTCGGCAAAAAAGCCCTGGAAGTGGGTGATCAGCATATAAAATTGGGAGGCGTCGCCAACTACCTTCAAATGCTTCTGGAAGAAAAAGGATGCCCCGCGCAGATTCGAACTACCGTTCTTGGTCATATCCAGAGAGGAGGTATACCTATTGCGTTCGACCGCATCCTGGCTTCGGCCATGGGCGTGAAAGCCTATGAGCTCGTCCGGGATGGGGCTTTTGGGAATATGGTCTCTTATCAGGGGGATCAATTGAGTCAGGTTCCGGTCTCCGAAGCCATCAAGGGAAATAAAGTCCTTACCCCCGATCATTATCTCTTGCGCGTGGCCCGTTCTTTGGGCATTTCATTCGGGGATTGATTCATTAAAGGTTTCCTATAAGTAAACATGTGGATTCAAATTGATCCATGTAAAGCAAAGATGAATTCTTTGTTAATGCCTTTGTCTTGTTTTCAATGTTTTATTAACCAATCCTTAATGATTATTTTAAGTCCTTTCATGTAACCCGGTTCAGGGTTTTCCTCAATTTTGCGTTGACAATTGATCAAAAAAAGCCGCGCCCAGGGAAGCCCCTTGGACACGGCGGGAAGTAATTAATTAATCAATCACTAAATTATGAAATTTCAGCTGAATTTGCAAAGCCAACGGGCTTTGCTTAAGGTCTGCTTTTTGACATTTGGAGTCTTGCTCTCCATGTCGGCGTTCGCCCAGCGCACGCTTTCCGGTAAGGTAATGGATGCGGCCAACGGCCAGCCCATTATCGGCGCCAACCTCCTGGCCAAAGGGTCTTCCAATGGTTCGGTTACGGACATCGATGGAACCTTTACCATGAAATTGGCGGACAATGAGACGGTTCTGGTCGTTTCCTACATCGGCTACGACACCAGGGAAGTAGAAGTGGCCGGTCTTTCCACGATTGAAATCTCCCTCGAAGAAGCCGCTCTTGGCCTCTCCGAAGTCACCGTGACCGCTTTGGGTATCACCAAGGAAAAAGTACGCGTCACTACCGCCATCCAGAGCGTGGACGGCGAGCAACTGGTCAAAGCCCGCGAACCCAACAACATACAAGGTTTGACGGGTAAAATCGCCGGTCTGACCATCGGTTCTTCCCCCGAAATGCTCCGCCGCCCCAACGTATTGCTGCGCGGCGCTTCCGATCTGCTCTACGTCGTAGACGGCGTACCGATCAACTCCGATACCTGGAACATCAATCCAGACGATATCGAAACCTTCACCGTGCTGAAAGGCGCTACGGCTGCCGCTCTGTACGGCTTCCGCGGGAAAAACGGCGCCATCCTGATTACCACCAAGCGCGGAACCGGTAACGACCGCGGGTTTTCGGTGGAATTCAACTCCTCGACCATGCTGGAATCCGGTTTCAACGCTATCCCCAAAGTGCAGGATCTCTATGGCCCCGGCGACCACGGCATTTACGAATTCGTCGACGGCAAAGGGGGCGGAAAAAACGACAACGACTACGATATCTGGGGCCCGCCGCTCGACGGCCGCTTGCTCCCGCAGTACGACAGCCCGATCGACCCCGCTACCGGGAAACGCATTCCTACGCCGTTTACCCCTCGCGGTAAGGACAACCTCACCCGCTTTCTGCAGCCCGGCTTGCTGACGAATAACAGCGTGGCAGTGTCCAGCAGCGGAGAGCGTTACGACATGCGTTTTTCTTTAGGGCATTCTTTTCAGCAAGGCATCGTTCCCAATACCGATTTGAACATTACCAACTTTAACACGACGCTTGGCTTTGACTTTACCGACCGCCTCCGCTTTGAAGCCAATATCAACTACAACCGCCAGTTTTCCGATAACTATCCGGATGCCAACTACGGCCCCAACTCCCTCATCTATAATATTGTAACCTGGGCCGGCGCCGACTGGGATGTGGACGACATGAAGGTGCTTTGGCAGGAAGGCAAAGAAGGTATTCAGCAGATTTACGCAGAATACCAGCGCTATAACAACCCGTGGTTCATGGCTAAAGAATGGCTCCGCGGCCATCAAAAAAACGACGTCTACGGATACGCCAGCCTGGCCTATGAATTTTCGGACGCGCTGAAACTTACCGGCCGCACATCCGTGACTTCCTACGATCTCCTTCGCACCGAAAAGATGCCCTACTCCGCCGGTTCCTACGGCCGCGACGAGCGCAAAGGGGATTACCGCGAAGACCGCCGCTCCTTATTCGAGAACAACACCGACCTGCTGCTCCAATACGACAAGCGTTTTGGAGGCATTGCCATAGGCGCTGTTGCGGGCGGTAACGTCCGGACCTTCGGGTTCAACAGCAACTATGGGACGACCGACTACCTGATTACCCCGGGTGTATATGCCTTCAGCAATTCGCTGAACCCGGCGCGGACCTTCAGCTTCAACTCCGACATGACCGTGCTTTCCGGATACTACTCAGCGGATATTTCCCTTGGCCGCTATGCCAACCTGTCGCATACCGGCCGGGTGGACAAGATCTCCACCCTTCCCGAAGGGAACCAAACCTTCTTTTATCCTTCTTTCGGCGCCAACACGATCATTACCGAATACTTGCCCCTGGGCCCGGTTTCCTTCCTGAAACTGCGCGGCGCCTACGCAAATGTAAAAGACGGTCTGACCTCTCCTACGGTCGGTACGGCATTCTCTCCTCTCGGCGGAAGCAACCCACTGGGGTATGGCGACCTGTATTATTCGTCGTATGACGGCCCCAGCTATAGCAATTCCACGGTGTATACCACTCAGTTGGGCTATGGGACTAACCCGGCAGCCTACTTCACCAACACCTTGGGCAACCCGAACCTCGAGCGCAACTCCCGCTCCGAGTACGAACTGGGTTTTGACCTGGGCGTTTTGACCAACCGGATCAATGTAGAATTTACCTATTTCAATATCAAGGAAGGTCCGTTTACCTTTGCCCGCCCAATTTCCGAAACAACCGGTTACACAGGGCAGCTCGTCAACGGGATTGTCACCCGCAAAAAAGGCTTGGAAATCGTGTTGAAAGCCGATCCGTTTAAAGGGTCCAGCAGCAAACTGCGCTGGATGCCGGCGATCAACTTCTCTACGTTCCGCGAAAGGTACGAAGCGTTTTATGAAGACGCGGACGGTAACGAACTGACCAAGCTGAACGATTACAATCAGCAGATCGGACGACGCGTAGATGAGTACTGGGCAGGTAACGGGTATTTCTTTACCCCAGACGGCCAGATCATCAACGACGCAGGCGGCCGTCCTATACGCATTTCAACGGTAAACGGCAATGCCCGCAAGTTTCTGGGGCATCTTGATCCGGACTTTGTATGGAGCTTTATCAATAGCTTCTCCTTCAAGAACTTCACGTTTACCTTCCAGTTTGACGGCCGTCAGGGCGGGGTCATCTCGAACTATATCCAACGCCAGACGTTCCGGGGAGGCCGCCATATTGAAACGGTCGAAGGCGCTATGGGCGTTGCCCGCCTCGAAGACACCAAGGGCAACCGCACCTGGGTAGGCTCTGGCGTGCAGATCGCCAACAGCGCCGCGCTGAAATCCGACATCTACGGCAACATCACCAATCTGAGCGAGTTGCAGTTCAGGCCAAACACCACGGCAACGTTCCTCCAGGATTGGATCAGCCGCTACTATCAGGAGGACGAAACCAACATGATGAGCCGGTCGTTCGCCAAATTGCGGGAAGTGGTGGTCACCTACTCCGTCCCTGTAAAACCGGGTTCATTCTTCCGGGAGATGACCGTATCGCTCATCGGGCGTAACCTGCTTTACTTCGCCGAGAAGAAAGATGTGGACCTCGACCAGTACACCGGCCGCCAAACAAGTACCAGCTTTGAAACCCCAACCAGCAAACGTTACGGAATCAACCTGAGCTTCAAATTTTAATAACCGGTTTTGTTCGGGCCCCGGCCTGCGGGGTCCGGACAGCATCTGATAAATCTTAAACTATCATTCATGAAAAGGTATAAATTTCTGATTGCCTTTCTGGCATTCGCCTTCTTAACCCTCAACTCCTGCGACTATACCGGTCTGGACGTTGATCCTAACCGTCCAACCAGTGCTCCCGCAGCCCTGATCCTGAACGGCGCCCTTCTGAATTTTTACACTGGCGCCTGGAATCCCGTCCAGCGTCAGAACCAATACTGGTGCATTAACTACAACTACTACGGAACCAACGAATACTGGTCTGGAGCTACTTCCCTGGATTTTACCCGCCTGAAGAACGTGCAGAAAATGGAAGAAGAAGCCTTGAAGAGCGGGGCTGCAGCCGTTAACCCATACAGTGCTTTGGGTAAGTTTTTCCGCGCCTATCATTTTGTGAATATGACGCAAAAATTGGGCGACCTTCCCTTGGGCGAAGCGTTGAATGGCCTTGAGAACACGACGCCTAAGTATGCGACTCAAAAGGAGATCTATATCCAGGTGCTGAAATGGCTGGACGAAGCCAACGCCGATTTCGCTGCTCTGATTGCCAAAGGCGGGCAAAAAGCGGATGGCGATTGGTTCTATAATGGCGATTTGTCCAAATGGCAAAAACTGGTGAATACTTACCGCCTCCGCGTATTGGTCAGCTTGAGCAAGAAAGACGCCGACGCCGACGTGAAAGTGAAGCAGCAATTTGCCGAAGTACTCGGCAACCCATCCAAGTACCCTTTGATGAGTAGTATTTCCGACAACCTGCAGTATGTGCCGGTTGCTGCCCGGTCAGACCTCGACTACCCGAAAAATCCGAGTTCGTACGGCTTTGACGCGCTCCGGGAAAACACCTCGAAGTTGTATATCGATTTGCTCAAAGAATTTCAGGATCCGAGGCTTTTCGTCGTCGCCGAACCCGCAGAAGCCCTTGTCAAGGCAGGCGCTGCTCCGACTTCATTCAGCGCTTTTGCGGGCGCGAGCTCCGGTGAAAGTCTCGATGACATGGCATTCAAAGCGCAGAAAGGCGAATACTCCCTGATCAGCCGCAAGCGATTCTACTCTACGTTTGAAGGAGAGCCTATCGTACAGGTCGGTTACCCGGAGATGTGTTTCAATATCGCGGAGGGGATCAATCGCGGCTGGGCAACGGGTAATGCAGAAGATTGGTACAAAAAAGGTATCGTGGCGTCTATGGCTTACTACGGCATTGCAACGGGCAATCTCAACGTGTTTTTTGCCAAAGTTGGCGCCCCTCTAGGCAATTTCGACACCTACTCGGTGCCGGTTGATGTAGATGCCTATAACAACCAACCTAAGGTCAAATATGCCGGCAACAATGCCCAGGGCTTGGAGCAGATCCTGAAGCAAAAATACCTGGCTATGGCTCAGGGTTCCGATCTGGAGGCCTATTACAATTATCGCCGCACGGGAATCCCAGCCTTCCTTACCGGTGTAGGCCTGGGCAACGGCGGAAAAATTCCGCTCCGCTTCCAATATCCAGCTAGCGAAAACATCACCAACTCCACTAACTTCCAGGAGGCCCTGCAGCGCCAATATGCCGGAAAAGACGATATTTTCGGCAAAATGTGGCTGATCCAGTAAGCCGCTCTGGTCGTTCGAGCAAAAAAAACAACGGGGATGCCATCCATGTGGGATGGCATCCCTGGTTTTTTTTAAGTAGCGAAGTAACGTTTAGGCGTTTAGGCGTTTAGGCGCTGGGGCGTTGAGGGGTAGGATGCTTCTGGAGGCAAGGCGGTTTCTACCTCGCTACCTCGTTACTTCGCTACGTCGCTACGTCCTCCTTTTCCTTACATCCGCAGCAAGCTTTCGCCTGGGTATATATGGACGCGGCTACGGCCAGCGCGAATAAAACGACTCCCGCTTTGCAATAGAAGGAACAGAAAAACACCGGCCCGGCGCCGAGCGAACTGGATATGGCGCCGACGAGGATCAGCAGCAGGAATAAGGTAAATAGCGCTGCGGGCAAGATTAATCCAATTCGGCACAGGAACGTTCTCATTTTTGCTTAATTTAACCTTAGTTTGTTAATACCATAAGAACCCAATATGGATTCCATGTGCAAGTTGGGCTTTAAAAAATTGACAATCAAATATTTAAGCTTGATATCTTCCTGCCCGGGAATTGATATTTCTCACAGAGCCGGGTGAACGATTAACGTATGGCTACTGAAATTCCTTCCTGTAAACTATGCCAGGTGAAATCCTGCGCGGTTGCCGCCCTCTCGGATGAAGAACTCAGCGTCCTTTCCGGTAATATCCAGCACGTGTCGTTTAAAAAGGGGGAGACGGTGTTCAAGGAGGGGTTGTTGATATCCCATGTCTTCTATCTGAAAAAGGGATTGATCAAACTGCATCAGCACGTGAGCGAGGAGCGGGAAGCGATCCTGAAAATTTGTTTTCCGACCTGCTACTTCGGCCTCTCCACTATTTTTGGCAACCGGACCAACCTCTACTCGGCTACCGCCATCGAACCGACGGAGGTTTGCATGATCGATGTTTCCACGTTTAAAGAAATGATTTACAGCAATGGCAAGTTTGCCTTTGAGATCATCGCCGATATCGCCAAAGACGAGCTCAACGTGTGCAGGCGGTTTGTCAGCCTGACTTCCAAGCAGACCAATGGCCGGATTGCCAGCGCCCTGCTGTTCTTCGCCCGGAAAGTATACCAAAATCCCACGTTTGAACTCCCCCTGAGCCGCGTGGAACTTGGCGAATTCCTCGGTATTTCCAGAGAGGGCGTCACCCGCGGCCTCGTTCTATTCAAACAAGACGGCCTCATCGAACTGGATAAAAACCGCATCATCCTCCTCAAGGAAGATATGCTGGAACAAATCTCCAGATCCGGATGAAACGAGGTACCTCGTACATCGCTTCACTCCGGATGATACGTCCGTTCTGCATTCCTCAGCACATCCTCCTTGTAGTACAGCACGTCTTTGAACTGGTGTGTAGCGTACTTTCCGGACTGGTCGTTGAAGTGTGGGGAGGAGGGGTTGCTGCTGGAGCCTCCGGTGACGATGGATTTGGCTTTGACCTTTTCTCCAAATTCCACTACCGCGACGAAGCTGTTGCCTACATACCCGTAGCGTTTTTTGGTATTGGGAGCAGCTCGGGCGCCGAAAGCGGGCAGGGAGCCCCACATAGAGGCAGTGAATCCGACCGGGATGCTGGCCTTCTGATCGTCGTACTCCTCCTGGACCTTGCCCGTAAGGCGTTGAAACCGGTTGATCTCCCCCCAGGGCGTTTTCCAGGTTCCGAAATCGCGGGTAAGTTCTGCGACGGCATTCTGGAGCATGGACACCTTTTCCTGGGCGTTGCTTCTGCCGATCATGTATTCTACCAGCGCCCATTGGGTGGTGGGTTCTCCGGGCTGTATTTTGGAGCGAATAGCCGCCATGAGTTTTTCCGCCCAGAAAATGGCCAGAGTGGTGGGGACGGATTCGACGCCCCAATCGCGGTTCCAGGCGCGCAGTTGATTCATGGGGTCTTTTAACGCGGAGCAAAGCGGATCTTGTTGGGCGGCGCGTTCGTCGTAGGCGGAAGCCAGGGCGGGGATCAACTTATCGAAAGCGGCGAGGTGGGGGTCGTAGGCGGCCGTGATCAGGTTGTCGAGGGTATACGAGTTCGTTCTGGAAAGCACCTGAACGGCGTTCACGCCCCGGTAGTTTTCGGCATCCGGCGCCATATAAGCGGGATAATAAGACGCTTGGGGGCTGGCGCTGCCTGCCACAGTGAAGGGCGTGGAATTGCAGTTTTGTATCCATCCGGAAGCCGGGTTCTTTGTCTGGACGATCTCCTTGACTTTATGCAAGCCTTTCCATTCGGTTCCGGGGTTGGCGCCGTCGACCGGATTTTCCCAATCGAAGCCCGGATTGCGCCTGGGCATGAAGTCGCCGTGCCAGTAAGCGATATTGCCCTGCTTGTCGGCAAAGACGGTGTTGTTGGATGAGTTGGTCCGGATATCCATTGTTTTTTTGTACGACTTATACCCGGTGGCTTTGGTGCGCAGGTAAGACTGGGAAAGCGCCTCCAGCGGCTGGTTCATCATTTTCATGGCCATCCATTTTCCGTTGCGCTCTCCGATGATCGGGCCATGGTGTGACCAGTAGAGCGTCACGGGTTTTTGCTTGAAGGCGTCGCCGTCTTTATAGGTTTGCATGACCCGGCGTGCGCGCATGGGGCGCATGTCTTTTCCATACGAGTACACATAGCTTTCTCCCTTCTGCTCGACGCTTTCCAGGTATTCGTCCATCACGTCGGCATCGCTGGAAGTGTGCATCCAGCCGCAGTGTTCGTTGAATCCCTGGTAGATAAAAAACTGCCCCCAGGTGACGGCCCCATAGGCGTTCAGACCTTCTTCGCTGACCATATGCACTTCGGAACGGAAATAGAACGACGTATGGGGATTGATGAGCAAAAGCGCGTTGCCGGTGGCGCTTTTAAGGGGCGCTATGGCAAAGCCGTTGGAGCCGGTGGGTTCTTCCTCCCATTTGGGTGTTTCCTCCAGGAAGGACGTTCCGGCCCGGTTTTGCCCATAAAACGCGCGTATACCATTCAGCGGCACGGCGGAGATATTCCCTCCAATGCTGCCTTCGCTGAAGGTGAGCGGCATCCAGGGCTGGAAGCGGGTCAGGAGTTTGGGCTTGATTTCAGGATGGGTGTATAAATAGTAGTTTACGCCATCGGCGAAGGCGTTCAGGAGTTTTTTCATCCACGCGGGGCTGGATTGGTAGATGGCGGCTGCCTCCAGGGTATCGAGGAACAAACGGGCCCGGATGTCGTGGGACAAGGCCGATTCGCCTTCGATCTCCGCAAGCCGCCCGATCGCTTCGATGTAGTTGTGTTCCACCCGGAAAAAGTCGTCCTCGCATTGGGCGTAGAGGACTCCAAACACGGCGTCGGCGTCGGTTTTTCCGTAAATATGGGGAATGCCCCATTGGTCGCGGATGATGGTCACTTGTTGAGCCTGGGCTTTCCAGCGGGCGATCTCGGCCTCTTGAGCCGATTGGGCCGCCAGGGAGGTGGCGCCCAGTAAAAGGAAAAAAAGGAATCTCATGCAATTTGGTTTTTTGGCATTGTACGAGGGAAAAATAGGGAACTTGGAGGTAATTCAACCGAAAAAGGAGAGAATTCTTGTTATTGAAGACGCTGGCCTTTTTTGTACTTTTAATCTGCCTAAAAGGTGAAAGAGAACAGAAAGCAATCCATTCGAAACTAAAACAAACTCCAACAGGTTATTTTTAATAAATATACAAACCGCTTTCGCCATGTATCCGATGCACGATTACGCCAAAAAACTGCTGTCCCTGCCGGACGCGCCGGATCAGGTGAACGCGTTGCAAGCCGTTTTGAACGAAGAAAGACGCCGCCGCCAGGAATTCCGGGAATGGGTTACCGAGGAGGTGAAGGCTGAATTTATTAATGGGGAAATCGTGGCGCGCTCTCCGGTGAAAAAACGGCATTGGGATGCACTGGACCTGTTGTCCAGGCTAATGAGTGTTTATGCTTCTTCTAGAAAACTGGGAAGGGTTGCCACCGAAAAAGCCATGATCTCCCTCACCCGTAACGATTACGAGCCCGATATTTGTTTCTTTTCTGCCGAAAAAGTGGCTGCCTTTGAAGAGGACCAGCTTTTCTTTCCAGCGCCGGATCTGATTGTCGAAATCCTTTCTCCCAAAACGGAACGTCTGGACAGAGGGATAAAAAAGGACGATTACGCGGCGCACGGCGTTCGGGAATATTGGATCGTGGATCCGCTTCGCCAGCGAGTGGAGCAATTCTTCTTGTTGAGCCCGGAGGATAAAGTCTATTTCCAGCCCTATGTATTTGTAGTAGGCGAGGATATGGAAAGCCGGGTGATCCCCGGTTTCCATATCCCCGTACGGGCTATTTTCGACGAAGCGGCCAATCTCGAAGCGTTGAAAACGCTGGTCTGAGCAGATTAATCCTTTTTTGATTCCGAGGCCGGCTTGTCTTCTTCTTTTTTCTTCGCCAGGTATTCCGGCAGTTCCATGCCCGCCATATTCAGCAAGTCGTTGAGCGGGGGAACGGAGCGATAAAGGCCTGAGATAAATTTGGAAGTGGAATTGCCTTCTCCGTCGCCCGAATTATTGCCGCCTTCCCATACGGTCACCTTATCGATCTTGATATTCTTGATGGCGTCCACCTGGATGCGCACCAGGTCAGGAAGCTGGTCGGCGATCATCAGCAGGACGGCTTCCCGGGTGTTGCCTCCAGCGGAGTTGACTACTTTTTGGAAGCCTTCCGCTTGTTTGCTCAAGACTTCATAAAGCCCCCGGGCCTCGGCTTCCTGTCGGAGGAAGATAGCGTCCGCTTCGCCTTTGGCAATGCGGCGGATCTGCTCGGCCTGAGCTTCGGCGGCGATTTCCTGTTTGCGCTTTTCGATTTCGGCTTTCACGACTTCGTCGGCTTCCCGGCTGGCTTTTTCGCGCAGGGCGCGGGCAATTTCTGCGGCTTGTTCTGCTTTGTACGCTTCTTCCAGGGCTTTTGCCGTCTGTACTTTTTCGGAGGCAGTTGCTACGCGAAGGGCTTCCGCTTCCGCCTGACGCCGCTCGGCTTCGGACTTGGCGATCTGAATACGCGATAGGTTTTCGCCTTCCACTGCAGTAGCATTGGCTTCAGCAACCCGGATACGCTGTAGCTGCTGCGCTTCCGCCTCCCCGGAGGCAGCGATCGCTTCGGCATTAGCTACTTTGGAGCGCTGGAGCTGGGCCGCTTCCGCTTCCCCGATATTGGCCAGTGCCTGGGTTTCGGATACCTTGATCCGCATCTCCCGCTGGGCTTCGGCTTCCCCGATCGAACCGTCGCGGTTCTTTTGGGCTACGGAGACCCGGGCGTCGTTGATGGCTTTAGCGGCAGCTTCTTTACCCAACGCCTGGATATAGCCCGACTCATCGTGGATGTCGGTTACGTTTACGTTGATGAGGCGCAAACCGATCTTCTTCAACTCCGTTTCCACGTGGTGGGAAACGTTGGTGTAAAACTTGTCGCGGTCGGTATTGATCTCTTCAATGTCCATGGTAGCAATGACCAGGCGCATCTGTCCCACGATGATATCGTGGGCGACCGTACGAATCGCGTCCAGGGAAAGTCCAAGCAGGCGCTCCGCCGCGTTGGTCATCACCGCAGGTTCGGTACTGATTCCCACGGTAAAGCGGGAAGGCACATCCACGCGGATATTTTGCTTGCTCAACGCATTGCGCAAATCCACGTCGATGGAGATCGGAGTCAGGTCTAGGAAGGAAAAATCCTGAATAACCGGCCAGATAAAGGCCGCTCCGCCGTGAATACATTTGGAGGATTGCCCCACACCCGTTTTTCCGTAGATGACCAAAATCCGGTCCGAAGGACAGCGTTTGTAACGGGAAATAAAGACCATAGCGACAATCACCAGGAAACCCACAAGCAAACCGATAAGCGATAGGAAGTCTAGCATGTTTATAAGGATGTTAAGATGTTACGAATTAGGGGAGGAGGGGGGGGGGGGGGGGGGGCCGGGGGGCCGGGACTGTTCGATATTTTCTGTTTATATTTTTTAATATCACTGAAAATCAATTTTTTGAGCCAATTAGATACCCTTTTCTGAAAAGCCTTTTTAAAACTATTAGGATCCAAACGCTTCCGGGGTGGGGAGGCCCAACTGCGGTTAAGCAGCACTCCAAAGTTTCAAGATACCCTCCAGACACGCCTTTTAAATCCCCCCCCCTCCGCTCCCTTCTCTCCCCCGCTCCCTCCCTTACTCCCTAATCCCCCTCACCACGAGCACCCCTTCCGGAGTAACCTGATCCACGGTAACGGTAGCGCCGGTAGGGATTTCATCCCCTTTGGTGATGGCGTCCAACTCGCGGAGGGCGCCTTGCACTTCGACAAGGACTTTACCGGTCCCTTTTTGGTTTGCGGGGATGCGCAAGTGAACAGAGCCTTTTTGCCCGATCGCGTTGTACACGTCGAGCGTGCCGCTGGATTGCAAGCGGAGCAGGGTGGTGATCACCAGATACGAAAGCCAGGCCGCCAAGCCGCCGGCAAGCCCTCCTGCCAGGATAGCTACCCAAAGGCCTGAACCCATGCGGAGCGCCACGACCAAAGCATAGCCCAGGAACATGCCAAAAGCCAGCAGGCTTCTCAAACCCCAGAAGGCAAAGTCTACATCTCCGTGATCCAGATCCAGGTCGGTTTCGTGGCCGATGATCTGAAGGAGAAGGTATATGATAAACAACAAGCTGAAGATCAATCCGATTCCCCAAAAGACCTGTTCAGGTGCGGAGAGAGACTGCCACCAGCTCATCCACGTCAACAGCATATTTCAGCGTTTTGTACAAATATACCTTTTGGTCTGCAAAGAGTGGATTTCTCTCGACGATTTGGGGAAAAATAACGGCGAAGGACGATGGGTCGTTTTGTCTCGAAAAGAAAAAGGCCTTAAACCCACCTCCGGAATTTAAGGCCCTTTTTTCAAGTATTCGCGAGGGCGACGCATGCTGGCCCTGGCGTCCAAAGGATCAGGCGCCGTTTCAGAATTCCAATCGGACTACTTTTAAGGAAATCTTCGATCCATCTGAGTTGCGTATGGTCAGCAGGTATACGCCGCTGGCCCAGCCAGTCAGATCAATGTCTTTTTTCACTTTCAACACCTGATCTGCCCTTCCGTCGTAAACCGTCTGCCCCATGGGGTTCGATAATTCGAACGTGAGCGTTTCTCTTTTATACAGGTCTATTTCTACGGTCAGCAAGTCCATCACCGGGTTGGGGTAAATCAGGATGCGCTCGGCAAAGTCGGGCAAATCCAGCACGGCGGTTGGCCTGGCCATCACGGTGATGGCGGCCCGGCAGGAATCCCGGTTGCCCGCAGCATCGGAAACCGTTAACGTGACCATCTGCTGACCAATATTCATGCTGTCAAACCGGCTGCGGCTCAGGGTGAAGGACGCCAGGCTGCAATTGTCGCTGGAGCCTGCATCGATCCATCCGGCAGGGAGGATAGCCTGGCCGGCGCCGTCGAGGATGATGACCGTGTCACGGCATCGGGCAACGGGCCGAACCGGATCGTTGACAGTCACGGTCGTTTCACAGGATGCGGTGTTTCCGTTGAAATCCGTTCCGGACAAACGGACGAGCCGGGGGCCGATATCAGCACAGCTAAACGCCGTTCGGCTAAGCGCCAGCTTTTGAATGCCGCAACCGTCGAAGCTGTTTTCATTGACCATAGCGGTATTCAAGGTGGCGGTTCCTTCTGCATTCAATGCAAGCGTTGCCGGTTTGCACTTCATGGCCGGCGCCGTTTTGTCTACATACGTCACGTCGAAGGCGAACGTATCCCGGTTCCCGAAGTTATCCTGAGCGACGTAGGTCATCCGGACGGTGGTATT
The DNA here is from genome assembly GCA_016707205.1 of Haliscomenobacter sp. Lineage (GTDB taxonomy): Bacteria > Bacteroidota > Bacteroidia > Chitinophagales > Saprospiraceae > JADJPL01. Next base: position 222,839 of record JADJHZ010000007.1, read on the forward strand.
GGCGTCGATAGGGTCGCCCGGATTTAATCCAGTAAGTGCGGGACTAAACTGGAAGGAGCTGACTTTTTGCTCAGGCAGGTAGTTGGCGACGATAAAGGGCTTGAACGATTCAACCGTTAAGGGGATGGAGCAGTTGGTTCCCACCGGCAGGGTGTCTTCCCCAAAGTAGGCAAAGGTGAAGAAATTACCCTGACCACCGCACACCGGGTGGCCGGTTCCTTCCACGCGCACGGTTCGGACGGTTTCAGCAGTGCAGCCTGGGTCCTGGGCATTGCCGGGGGCGGCAGATCCTGCGTCGAAGCGGTATTTGACGGTATGTTTTCCTGTCCCCAGGGTTGCCGGATTAAACGTTATGGCAGGTTGTCCATTGATGGTAAAAGAACCTGTTCCGGTTGCGCCTCCTGCTGATCCTTTCAATGGCGTCGCGTTTTGGGTTTGGCAGTATGCGTCATCCAGGCCGGCGATTTCAGGGGCCGGATAATAGCAGGTATTCGCCAGCGGAATGGTCAGACCCGGATAGGCAGGGCTTTTAACCCGGACCAGATACCCGATCCCGCTTTGGTGAATGCCTTTCAACCTGTAACGGCCTGAGCCCGCAGGCGACTCGGGCAACGTGGTGTTGCGGGGAAAAGGCAAATTGGCCGACGGATTCAGCAAGGTTGCCGTATCGATTTGCCATAATTCCCCGGAACGGGAAATGACGGTAACCTCTTCGTCAAACCATCCATTCCCCCGGCAGGCGCAAGGCGTCGTCACCGTGGTTCCCTCTGTGTTGACCACCCGGATCTGGCAGATGGAAGAAGGCAGGATGCGCACCTTAAAGGCGCAGGATGCGCTATTGCCCAGGCGATCGAACACGAGCATCTGCAAGGTCTGTATGCCGGTGTCGGCGCAGGTGAAGTAGGAGGGTGAAAATAAAATTTTGCCACCCTGCAGTTATCGGAGAGGAAAGGCCGAAGCATCGTCTCGGTAATGGCCAGCTTTCCTGTCGTGTCAAGGCGGAAAGCAGGCAGGGCATTGCATAGTATCTGGGGCACAAGGGTATCCAGCCGGTAGGTAGTGAAGATCAGGCTGTCGCACCCGTTGGCTGCCATCAATTTCCTGGTCCGGATGCCCAGTTGCGCGGTATCGCAGGTCAGGGAATCCAGGAAAGTAGTTACCGGATTCGAATAGGTCAGCACTACGGAATCTGTTTGGATACACCCCAGGGAATCTTTTCCTTCCAGGTAGTACACCGTACGCTGGGTAATAATTGCCACAGGGTTGGCAATTTTCGAATTGCTTAACCCTTGCGACGGAGCCCATTGGTAGGTCTGTGCACCGCTTCCTTGCAGGGCAATGCCCTGATCGCTGCAGGCTACCTGATCGGGGCCCGCATACACTGGCGGCAAACGATGGATTTTCAACAGGAAGGTGTCTTTAAGGGAGGATCCTTTTGCTGTGTCCTGGATCAGGATTGCACAGTCCGGGCATCCGGCAAATTGAGGCTGGGTTTTCCAGCCCAGTTTTCCGGCAGTGGCAGGGATTGTATTCCCCAGCAACGACAACGGTTTTCCGGCGCCGGGATAGAAATACACGTTCACGGCGTCTACCTGGCTGGCTGCCCATTGGATATAAATGCTGTCGCCTGCGCAGTAACGGTCCAGTATTCCGTAAAGGGCGAGTGCTGGCAGGTCGTTTAGATAGATGGTTTTTTCGGCTTTCGCTTTTTCTGCTTCCTGGTTGCCGGTCTGGTCGGTGGCGCGCACGTAGATGCCGTATCTATGGCCGGGCGTTCCGGCAAAATCGATCTGCTGTTCCGAAATGCCTTCCTTGTAAGGGGTAAAGGGCCCTCCGTCGTCGGATGCGTAGATGCTGTAATTCCGGATTCCGGACCCGCCGGGGTCGTCTGAGCCGTTCCATGTCAGCGTGACGACGGGAATGTCCAGGGTAACGGTGCTGGTGTCGGCAAGCCGGCTTTGAGGGGCTACCGCATCGATGACGTTGAAGATCTGTGGGGTTGCGATGGTTTCGTTAAGGTCAAAAACGATGGCTGCTTTGGCGAGAACAGAGTCTCCTGTCGGCGCAGTTTTCCTGGGCGCAATAGTAAAGGTCGCAAAGCCTTCTCCTTTATGGGTTTTGGGGTCGTTGACGGGAAGCAGGCCGAGTTGCGGATTAGATGGCGCCAGCCCGGTCTGCGGGTCGATGGATTCGAAAATCCAGAAGATCCTGTTCTGGGTGACATCGATGCCCGCGGTGACGTCGACCAGAATACCCAGGGAATCGCGCAGGTTGAGGCGTTCGCTGTAGAACGCGGAATTAGCGGGCACGTGGAAGCGCTGGTTAGCAAAACCAAAGTCGCCGAGGCGCATGGAGAACAGGTTCAAACTGGGATCCGGATGATGCTCAACCACTACTTTCTGAGCAGGAGCGGTAGCGAATTTCGGGTCGTTCTCAAAGCGGATCGTGTAGGGCAAGGGTTCGTTGACCGACACCCAGCGCGGTTCCCCGTATCCTTCCGGACCAATGATATCATTGGGGTCCCTGGAAACAATGATGGTCGTCCGGCGCACCTGGACGGTGGCATTGGCCGTACAGCCGTTGGCGTCGGTGACGTTCAATGGGTAATCGCCCGGGCTGGCGACGGTTTTGCGGCCCCCTTCCCAACTGAAGGTGTAAGGCTGCGTGCCACCGGTGGCCGAAGCGGTGAGTTCGATTTGCGCGATATTTTGCCCTATGGAAATAGACAGGTTGGAACTTCCGTTTACGGAAACTTTCAGCGGCTTGGGATCGTCGACGGTAGCCGAACCGGTAGCCGTCACTTTGCAGGCGCCCGAGCCGGAAGTGACGGTATAGGAGTACGTTCCTGCTTTGAGGTTGGTGCGGGTTAGTCCGCCGCTTTCTCCGTCGCTCCAACTGGCTTCGTAGCTACCCTGGCCGCCTTTGACGGTCAGTTCAATTTTCCCGCCGCCCTTCTCGGCACAGGCAGAGGTGCTGGTTTTTGCGCTTACCTGGAGTGGGATAGGGGAATCGTTGATTACTACGCGGGTTTCCCCTTTGTAAAGACAATTATCTAGCTCGAATTGGATTTGGGCTTGGTACGTTTCTGTTTTCTCAGGGAAGATCTCGTGTGGTCCGGGGCCGGTTTTTCCCAGCTCCGGCCAATAAATATGGGAATCATATTTGGTCGTTGGGGCGCCATAGGCATCAAAAACCTTTGCGCTTAAGACCACTTTTTCTTTTGGGCAAGTATAAGATGGGCTTGCCGTTACCTTGATGTCTAGATTAGTTATTAGTAGTTGAATGTAACTTTCGCCTTTACAGGAGCCGTCTGTTACCGTAAGCCGGTAAAAGGTCGATACACTGGGCGTCACTTTTCGGGTAGGCCCGGTTTCGCCATTATCCCATTTATATTTGGGATTTTTTGCGCCTTTTGCGGTACCTGTCAGTTGAACTTCGACGCCCGGGCAGAAACTATTTTTATTTTTGGTAATGGAGACCTCCAGGTCGCCCACTTGAACTTCCTTGGAAGCTTCTCCTTCACAGCGGGTTCCTGCAGGAGAGACAAGAGTCACCGTAACGTTGTAAGTAGTCGTACTTTGCAGATTAGGCACGGTAATTTCGGCATCGGCGCTTCCTGTGCTCCACTTGAATTCGGTTTGAGTGGGGTGCTGGGTCAGGTAGGTAGTCTTGAGCTTAACTTCCTGGCCTTTACAGACGGTTTCAGGATCGGCAATGATGGAAAAATCCGGTTTCCTCCAAACATGAACCTCCTTACTATCTGAAGCTTTACAATTGGAATCATCCGTTAAGGTAACCGAGACACGTGGCACGATCCCTAATGCAATGGCTGTGGAAGCGGTCAGCGTAGCCGAGCTCCCTTCTGCCGAGGGGCTGACTGCGATATTAAACCCATCCCAGGAAAATTTGGGATTGGTTCCGGCGGTATAGGTTGTGGTAGCCTGGATGGTGGCATCCATGCAAAAATCGGTTTGGTCCAGATGGAGCTTTAGCTCAGGCCCAATCACGGTAATCTGAAGGGAAGCTTCTCCTTCGCAGCCGATATCGTCGGTAGCGACTACCCGAAACGATTTGGTTTTATCGGTCTGATCGCCGCTCAGATGGAACAACTCGCTTGTGCCTAAGAGATCAACAAACCGGAGTCCGGTGATCTGCTTCCCGTCGAGGTACCGCTTTACGTCTTTAACCGCAAGAGGAGTTCCTTTTTCGTCGGTAAAGGTAGCGGTGACCTTCACGTCGTCATTGCGGCAAATGGGGAGCGTCTTATCGGTAGCCAGCGACACCCTTGGGCTGGGGTGGACTTTCAGATCATGGGAGGCAGTGGCCTGGCAGGTGGCGCTGCCTTTCAGGGTGACTGTGACCGTGTATTTCCCCGCCTGATTGAGTTGGATTTTAGGCAAAGGCAGGTTTTGGCCGTCAATAGACTTGCCGTCGGGCGTGCTCCATTTGAATTCGTAGTCGTTGGGGTCTCCCTGCGCCAGGTTGGCTTGAAGGGAAATATCCGCCCCTTCGCAGGCGTCTTTCGGCCCGTTGATCGTGATCTGGGGCGCCGGGTACACCTTGACATCGATTTTTACGTCGGCTTTGCATCCGGTCGTTTTGCCGGTGATCCGGATGGTGTATGCACCCGAGTGGGTATTTGCCTGGGCGTTGGAGATGGTCAGGTTCTGGATTTGTTGCTTGCTTCCGTCGGGAAGGGTCCATTCAAAATCAAACCCACTATCGTCGCCGCTTGCGGTGGCGGTCAGTTTCAGTTCCTCCCCTTCGCAGATCGGCTGATTGGAAGCGGCCGTGACTTTGTGTTCGGGGTAGACCTCCACTAAAACAGAGGCATATCCTTCGCAAGTATTCGCATCCGTAACGGTCAGTTTATAGGTCTGATTAGAATGCAGGGGCCCAACTTCGTGGTTAGGTTGGTCGTTTGAAGCGGGATCCCATTGGTAAACAAAGGGGCCTGTGCCGCCTTTGATGGAGGTTTTGATCACTGCTTTTTCTCCCGGGCAAATCGCCTTGTCGGTCCAGGCGCTCACCAGGGGTGCGTCAAATACCCGGACCGTAAATTCCGCGGTTGCAAGGCAGCCGTTCGCATCTTCCATGGTGACTTTGTATACCGTTTCGGCATTGGGCCGGTCCTGTATTTGCGACCCGTTGTCGGTGATACGGGTCCCCCGGTTCCAGGTGAACGTAAATGGCCCGATACCTGCCGTGCTTCTTGCCGTCAGGGTGACGAGTTCGTCCGGGCATACGGGGTTTCTGCTGGCCGTGATCTGAACCTGAGGGATGTCCACCAGAATAGTAACCTGAGCCGAATCGACGCAGCCGATGAAGTCGGTCACGGTAAGGCCGTAGGTGGTAGTGGTTTTGGGATGATCTTCCACGGTCGTCAAAATTCCCAGGTTATGGCTCCAACGGAAAGAATAACCCGGTACGCCTCCCGTTGCTTCGCCCGTGAGCCGTACGGCATCTCCCTCGCAAACAATCGTTTTGGAGGGTATAATCCGAACCAACGGGTCAGATATCCGAACGATTGTCGTATCGGTGTCCCGGCACATCCGGGCGTCCTGCGCCACGACGATATAGAAGGAGGTTGCGGTAGGAGTTAGCCTGAAAAAGGCCGTATTGCTGACTTGATTCGCCGGGGAAATCGACCCCTGGAACCAGCTATACGTATAGGGTTCGGTCCCTCCGCTGGCTTGGGAAGTAAGTAAAAGGCTGTCGCCCAGGCAAACGGTCCGGCCGATGCTGGCCTGGACCTCCACCTTGATCACCTGCGCGTCGATCGAGGCGGTGGCGGTACATCCGGTATTGAGGTCGGTCACTGTGATCCGGTAGGTTCCGGAGTGCTGAACTCCAGCCGGAGCGATGAGTGGATTTTGGGCTGTGGAACTAGCGTTATCCGGGAAGGCCCAGCTGTATCCATAGTTTCCGCTTCCACCGCCTACGGTGGCTGTGAGTTGAAGCCCTGCGCCAACGCAGACCGGGCTGTTGGAGCCCAGCGTAATTACAGGCTTGGGATTAACCCTTACCGCCACCTGGCCGCTTCCTTCGCATTGGCGGTTGTCGGTTACTTTATAGGTCAGGTTATAAACCCCGGCCTGGGAGGCTGAGAATACGGGGTTAACGATATTCGAAGCGTTGAAGGAGCCTCCGTTCGCCGAATTCCACTCGTGCCGGATAAACTGGCCCGATCCTCCGGTTGGATTGCCCTGGAGTTGCACCGGATCGTTCGGGCAAGCCGCGTTGGGCGCGGCAGTGGGCTGTGCCTTCGGGTTGTCAAAAACGGTGATCTGGACGGTATCCATTCCGGAACACCCCCGGGCGTCGGTTGCCCGGAGCATGAGCTGAAATACTCCGAAGGTATCTGCCTGGAAGGTGGTAATCAGGGAGTTCAGCGGGTTCAGGTAAACGGTATCTCCCCGCCACCGGAATTGGTAGGCGGGGGTTCCTCCGCTTATCCTGCCTTCGACCTGGAGTTTGGTTCCCCTGCAAATTTCAGGCGGCTGCGGAATGGTCCGGATTTCTGCTTTGGGGTTTGGATAAACCGTCAGTTCCGCTTTTCTCGAGGTAATGGAGCCACAAGCGTTTTTGATGACGCAATCGTATTGCCCTGCGTCGGTCAGTTGAACAAATGACAGCCGCAGAGTGTCTGCAGTGGCTCCTGAGATGTTTTGCCCATTTTTTCGCCATTGGTACTGGTAGGGTTTGGTCCCCTGGACCTGAACGCCAAAGAAAACGTTTTGCCCTTCGCAAACCGCCGTATCGGCAGGCTGGCGGAGGATGGTCACGGGGATACATAGAGGGCCGGGCTGAATAGCGAGATCGGAGACCAGGTTAAGATTTAGACTTACGAGAGTTTGGGCATTCGTTCCATTTAATTCTGCCCTCAGAATTTTATTCCCGCTGGCGATCAGCATGGTGGTTGAGGCGGTAGTCTGGTCGATAGCGATTGCCTCGGGACTGGAAACCGCCGGGGCCGCCAGAAGTTGTTCAACTCCTGTTCCGTTCGCGTTTGCCCGCATCACCCGGCTACTACCCCGGTCGGTCCAATAAAGTTTTTTATCTGTTCCAATAGCCAGATCGCTGACCGAGGTGATCCCCGAGCCAATCAGGACTTCTACGGTATCTCCAATGGAATTGGCCTTAAGGATCCGGTTGCCGTCGCCGATATACCATCGAAGGGTGTTGGGGTCGTAGACTAACGCCCCTGGGGCATTGACCCTGGGTTTGGATATCCAGGTTTCCACTCCGGTTTTATCGGCATTGGCCCGGTTTACCACACCGCTGATATCGGTCCAGTAAATTTTTCCGTCCGGGCCTACCACAATGGCTGTGACTGCAGTGATACCGGTCCCTACGAACGTTTCCAAATTCTTCCCATCCAGTTCCGCCTGGTAAATGCGGGTCCCGTCGCCGATATACAACCGCACGCCCGGATTAATGGCCAGCGCTCCCGGACTGCTCAGCTGGGGGCGTTCGGTAAGGTTTGGATATATGCCCCATCGGCAGAAGAACGCTGTAACCGCCCGGCAAGGCTATCTGTCCAGTAAATGGTGTTTTGCCCATTCACCCAGGGAAGGAAAGCGAAGAGCCAGAGCGCAAGAACTGCCCACGGGCTGCTCATCGGTTGCTGGGTTGATTTATAATTCCTGGTTGCCATAGTTCGATCATTTTGAAAGAAAACCATCCTTTGCCATCCTACCCGCTTATTTTACCTCTGCATTGATCAGGGTAAAGAACAGGGCAGCATCCGCTCTGGCATAGACGATCACCGATCCGGAACTGCCCGGGCGCAGGATGCCGGGAGGGCCGGATTTTTCAGCAAAAAGGAGCTCGAGTTCGGTCTTTTGTTCGTCCAATCCCTGGATGGTCCACGCGATGGGCGCTCCGCCTAAACTGGAGAGGATGACGCTTGGATTCAGAAGATCCAGGTTGCCCCCATTGGAAAAGTCGATCTGAAGCGCGACGACTTGCCGCGGCCGGGTATTGGCCGGCGCAGTAAAGTTGGTCAGTAGCAGCGGAGATCCCCCTGATTCGATCTGGAAGGCGTTGTTCAGGGTTGTCATAGCACCTCCGGTTTTGCGGGCACTCAGGGGATAAAGCCCCGGGGTATGCCCCCGGAGGTCAAACGTGGCAAACACACGGGTTCGATCGACATACCATACGGCGTTGGCCGTTATGGAATTGCTGTTCGAACCTTCCAACCGGAAGGTCATACCCGGCTCGAATTTTGACCCATCGATCCGGAGCGTGATCTGCCCGCCATTTCCTCCTTTTGCCGCCTGTACTTTCCGGATCTGGAAAACGAGGATTTCTGCAAGCAGCCGGATGTTTTGCTGCGACCCGTTCCGGGTATTCCCCCGAACAAGGAGGTAATACGTGCCGGTAGCTAATTCGGGCACAATGATTTCCTGGCGCCCCGAGACGGCTTCTCCGTGAGCGAAATCAAACAGCACCAGGGAGGGAAGGTCCCCAAAGCGCAGATACATTTCGTTGGCGCCGTTCAGGGTATCCCCACTTAGGGTAAGCAGCATCGTTTCCCCTTGCAGGGTAGACGGCACTTCGATCCGGTAATACAGATCGGTCGAGTTGGGTAGCGTGGTTTGAACCGTCTCGCCGATGGGCAGGATCTTGACGTTGGCGTGTATTCGGTTTTCGGAAGCAGCCAGGTTGTTCGATTCGTCGCTTTCCAGGATGTTGTTCAGGATATCCGTGCGGACGAGGATATAGAAATCGCCCGCAGCTACTTTGGTTAAAGGTGCGGTAAGTTCATGCTCCAGCATACTACCTGGACCGAGGTTGATTTGGGCGTTTCGGGTACCCAAAAGGGCGTCTCCGACGTCCCAGCCGGGATCGGAAGACAAATAAACAGCTTCGCGCATTTGCCCGGAGGCAGGATTAAGCCCCGAATTTTGCAGTATCCACCGCACGGTAACAGAGGCGCCAGCGAGCGCGGAATCCGGCATCCGCACGTTGAGAACCTGGAGGTCGGAAGGCGGTGGCTGGGCGATCGAAATAGCGGAAGAAGCCAGGTTATTGGTTTCCCCGAGATGCTCGTATACGGCATTGTTAACATCGGTAGCTGCCAGGAGGATAAAATTGCCGCTCAGATAGACGGGAAGGAACAAATCGATGGTGTCGGAGTAGGCGTTTCCTGCGTTCAGCTTGCCGGAATGGGCTTTGGCGCCCAGGATAATATCTGAAGCGTCGAGATCAAAATCATTCGACAGGAAGAAGCGGTCGGACCAGGCGGCGACGGGGGTATTGCCCAGCCCTTTATTCCGGACGGTCCAGAAGACGCGGACGGTTTGTCCGGCAATGCCGGGGGAGGAGGCATTTAGGGCGGTTATGTGCAGATCGGTGGGCGGTGCAAGGGTAATTTGAATAGGCTGGATATTTCCGGAAGCATTGCGAAGCGCCCGGTGGTTGTTGCTCCGGTTGGAATCATTATTGAGGCCACTGTAGTCGGCGACAGCCAGCAGGTAGTAGGTTCCCGAAAGAGATGGGGGAAGGAGGAAACTGCGGGCGGAGGTATAGGTTTGCCCGGCGCCTAAAGGCCCGTACTTCAGCAGGGTGTCCAGCAACAGATCTGTATCGGGGTGGTAAACCGTATCGGAGGATAGGTAAACTGCATCTACCCACAAGGGGGAGATCGTTTCCGTGCCCGCCTGGTTCCGCACCTGCCACTGAACGGTGATGGAACTGCCCGAATTTGCCTGTGACGGGGCCGAAACTTGCACCATGGCCAGGTCAACAGGTGGTTGGGCTTTGATTTCAATTAACGGGCCGGCCAGATGATTATTCCCTTCCCCGTTGTATTCATAAAGCTGGTTTGCGGCGTCTGTCAGGATGTGCAGGTAGTAACTACCTGTTTTCAGCGTAGCGGGGAGGCTCACCTGAGAAACAACCGAGTACGCGGAATCTTTGCCCAGCGGTTTATCCTGGATGAATTCCCTGATCAGTTGAGCTGAGGCAGGATTCCAAAGAGCGCTGGTGCTCAGATATATCCTGTCCCTCCAGTTTTCGTTCGAAGCGGCCCTGGAACCGATATTTTTTACCTCATACGACAAGCCGATCAATTGCCCGGCTGTGGCATTAGAAGGGTAACTTGCGGTCAGTACGTCGAGATCAACCCAGGGAGAAAGCCTGACGGTGATCGGGCCGGCGCCTGAAGCGCGGTTATTGGATAATCGGCCATTTTCGTATATCTGACCATTAGGGTCTGCCCAAACGAACAAATAATAAGCGCCCTGGATGCCATTGGGTAAGCGAAGGTGGAATTGCTTATTCAGGCTGGCGCCCGCGTCGAGTTCCACTTGCTGGGAATCCCGGCCGATTTGCGCAGCAGCCCCGGGATTAAACGCGCTTTGAGAAGAGAGCCAGACCGTTTGGGTAAGATAACCGGCGGGCAGTTTTCCTTCGCCTGTATTCTTAAGCGTCCAGCTTACGGTCAGCGTATCCCCGGAATTTCCCTGCGAAGGATACTGAACCATGGAAACGGTAAGGTCTGCCGCCAGCAGGCTGATCGAAGCAGTAGCGCGCCGCGTATTATTCCCGTCCAGATTATACTCGTATACCTGATTGTCTGCATCGGTATGGACGTAAAGGTAATAAGGACCGGCCAGGCGTTCGGGAGCATTGACGGTGAGGGTAACGGGGTAACTGGCTCCCGGCGTTAGAGGCTGATAACGGACTTGGGCGCCCAGGACAATCGCTTCGGACAGTACGAGACGGACGGGGTTGGGACTCAGGTAGATGACATCTTTCCAGGCGGCTTTGGCATCTGACCCTCCCTGGTTCTCCACGGTCCATTTAACCGTAAATGAGGCTCCGTTGGTTACGGAAGCCGGGATTTCCAAACTGCTCACGATCAGGTCGGAAGGCGGCGTAAGGATCACGTTAATTGCTGTGCTGACACCAGCGTTGTTGTTTTCAGCGGCATGTTCGTATTCCTGCTTGAAGAAGTCGGTCAGCACATGCACGTAATGAACGCCCGAAATCCCTTCCGGTAACGGAGCCGTGAGCATTTGCGTATAGCTGCTGTCGGGTTGCAACGCTTTGGAAAAGGTCGTTTTTCCCAGGATCGCAGCATTGGAAGGATCCAGAACCGCGCTGTTAGAAAAATAGACGTAATCGGTCCATCCTGCAGACCGGGTATTGCCGGTCCCTTTATTGGTAATTTTCCAGGAAATGGCAATGGATGCGCCGGAGAAGGCATTATTCGGTACAACGACGCCGGTAACCTGGAGGTCGGGCGGAGGGGTAAGCGAAATGTTGACCGGGGCAAGCGAAAGGCCAAAATTGTTGGTTTCGTCGCTTTCCGGTATCCGGGTGTACGCGTCGGTTCGGACAAACAGGTAATATTCTCCGGAGATGCCTTCCGGAAGTTTGACGGTTGCGGAATGGGCATACCCCTGTCCGGAACCGAGCGCACTCAAGTTGGGTACGCTGGCCAGGAGCGGATCGATTTCGCTGGTATAGAAGGGGTCTGCCGACAGATAGATCGCATCAAACCAGGTAGCGCTTCCTGTGCCGCCTTTCCCGGTGTTATACACTTCCCATGTTAAGTCGGCCGGCTGCCCGGAGAAGGCTAACGCCGGGATTTGTACTTTGCGTACGGAAAGATCGGGTAAATCGATCAGGGTAAACGATTGAACCGGCCCATCGGTGGCGCAGTAGGGATTTTTTGCTGAAACCTGCCATTGATATACGGAACCCAGTTCAAGAGCAGGACTCCGGTAGAGGAAGCTGATGTCTTCAAGCCCGGAAGCGGTTGGTTGGGCCGGACGGCTGGTTCCGTATTTCCACAGGTAGAAGTCGTATTCGGTAGCACCCGTCGACGGCGACCAGGAGAAAGCAATAGGCAGGTTCATTCCCGAAGCGCTGTTTGCCGGAAGCATGTTGCCTGCGGCTGCCGGGAAGACGAGGTTTTGTACTTCAACGGACAAGGTATCGTTCCCGGGGTGGGTATCCTCGGGTAAAAGGGTATAGACGTCAAAGAAATAGTTGCCTGGTGCGCTGAGGTTGGCGGTGGCGGTAAAGGTAAATTCGGCGCTTGCCCCCGGCCGGATATTCAAGTTGCCGACGTTCTGCACTGTTGCCGGTCCTTTGTTTATCCGGTAAGCCACGTTGAAGTTGCTCAAAGCCAATCCGCTGTAGTTCTGTATCCGAATCTTCACCGGTAACGCCGCTCCTGCGGCGCAGGAAGAAACCGGCGACAACAGGGCGGTTACCCCGGCATCGTCCAGGATATAGCTGAACTCATCGGCGCCAATGTCCGGATAACCGGCATTCCGCGCTTCTCCGTCAATGTCGTCTTTTACGGTAGCCAGAGGAGAAGCTGCGCTGTCAAGGGCAGGCTGAAAACAGTGCAGGTCGGTGTTGGAGACAAACAGGGGATCTGCGGAAATGGACTGGTTGTCTTTGCCCGTCAGGGATTTCCATGCAGACAGGCTGGAGGCTGTGTTGTAGTTCCAGAAGCCAAGTTTGTTGCCGCTGACGAAGTAGTTGTTGAAGTTCATATTGTCTATGCCGTATGGATTAGGGGCATAGATGGCAAAGCCTCCGCCTGTATTCGAAAAGCTGTTGTTGACCAGATTCACGTGGTCGGAAGCAGCGATCTGTACGGACTGGCTGTTGGGATTGCTGTTGGTCAGGTGGACGCTGTTGAAGTAAATATCCACATAGGCATTGTAATTGCTGTAAAGCCCATTGGCCGGTTGAGTTCCGGCCACATGCACGAAGTTGTTGGCCACGAGTAAGCGATCGGAAGAACTACCCCTACAATCATACAGCCAGATCCCGCTTCCGGCGGCGGCGTTGATCTGGTTTTTCTCGATGCGCATACCTCCGTTGCCATTTTGAGCAAAAATGCCGTAGAAATTGCCGGCGCTTTGAGACGCGATCTTATTCCCCCGAATGATGGGAGCCTGTTGGTAACGCAGGTAAATACCTCCATTTTGCGGGTTGGCGAACTCGTTGTCTTCAATAACTTGGCCTGGTTCGGCTGCTCCTGGCGCCAGGTACAGCCCATAGCCGCCGTTCTCAAACCGGTTTCCCGCCCAGGTATTGAAGCCTCCCGGCGAGGAAGAGGAAGCATTGATCAGCGGCGAGGCGGCAGCGCTTTCCGACCGAAAGCTATTGCCGAGGAACTGCAGGTTGGAGGCGCTCCGGCGAAGGTCGATCAGAGTGGCATAAACCGAGCTGCTGGTCCGGAATTGAATCTCCCGGAAGACGGCAAACTGGGTTCCGTCGAGCAGCAGCACATAATTGGACGCTTGTTTTTGCTGGTCAAAGCGCCACGTAACCGAGGCGGAAGATTCGGGGCGGAAAACAACTGGTTTTTCCTGCCCGGCCCCCCGGATACGGTTCAAAACCACTTGTTCGTTGTAAATCCCCGGGCGGACTTCGAAGGTTACGGCTCCCAGAACACCCCCTTCGTTAAGGCTCATGACCGCTTCAGCGAAGGAGGTGAAATCCGGTGAAGCGCCCCCAATGGTATACGTTCCTTCCAGTGCGGGGAACAGGCCGGTAACGGTCGCCGAGTCGTTGGAAGGCTGGAGGTCGGGTTTGCCGTTAGGGGACTCGGTATAGGCCAGGATCTCATGTCCAATACCGGCTTTGAAGTTAAACAACCCGGCGGTGAGCGTGTCGGTCTGGCCGGAGGTAAGGATGCCGCTCCAGGGAACGGCCGGCTGCCGGATATTGTCTATTTGCCATTGGATGGTCAATGTGTTGAGGGTATCCGCGCCATGGTTTTTAACTGCGAGCCTGACCTCCCGTTCTCCTGCCCCAAAGGGGGTCTGGCGGTTTGGGGAAAGGATTTCTGCCACGCCTGCGTCGTTTTTGACGATGGGGAAGAACTCATCAGCCCCGATATCAGGGCGTTGCGGGTCGCGGGTTTGCCCATCGATGTCTGTCTTCACTTCCGGAACCGGGGTTGCAGCCCCGTTAAGGGCGCTAGAAACCATGTGGAGGTCGCCCGGCGAGGCAAATGGAGGCAGGATACTGAAGGAATTGAGGTCGTACCCCGCTTCAGAGCGCCACCCTTCGAGGTTTTCATAGGTTTTCGCCTCCGTTTTGACCAACTGGGCGCCCGAAGTAAACAGGTTGTTAAAGTTGGACACATTGATCCCGCCAGTTTGCCAGTCCATGGCCAGTCCGCCTCCGCTATTAGCGAAGAGGTTATTGAGCAGCCGGATCGAACTACCCTGGTAGCTTCCGAAAGCGATGGCATCGGAACGGGTGCTGGTTTGATGCACCGAATTGAAGTAGGTTTTGATCAGGCTGCAATAGTATAGGTAAAGGCATCTGCTGTAGTTGCTCCCCGCTCCAACCTGGATAAAATTGTTGGCGATCAGCCCTTCGGCGCCCTGAAGCCCCTGGGAGTTTTCAATCAAAATTCCATTCCCTGCTTTAATTCCGGTGAAGTTATTTCCCAGAATGCGGAAACTGCCCTTTCCATAGCGCATATAAAGCCCCCGGAAGGAGGAATACGAGGAGGCGGTTCGGAGTGTATTGCCGCTGGCCTCAGGCGCTTCCTGATAAGACAGAAATATCCCCGTGTAATACGGATCCACCAGCACATTTTGGGTAAGCTGGGCGCCATAATCGGGGTTGGCGTCATTTTGTCCTTGCAGGAGAAAACTGTAGCTGCCGTTGATAAGGGTGTTTCCGGTAAAGACGTTATTGGAGTCCGCTTCTGCACCTGAATAGACTATGGCCACCCGGTCGTCGGTGCTGCCCGTCGTTTTCGTTTTCAGGGTGCAGTGTTCCAAACGGTTATTGCCTGCAGCACCCCGAATATCCAGCACTCTTCCATAGGTAGCGTCTTTGGCTTCCAGGGTCATGTTCCTGAAGCGCACCCAATGCGATCCGTTCCATTGCAGGACGTAGTTGCCTTGGCTGGTAGCCGTGAATTGAAGGGTTACGCGGGTACTATCTTCTTCTTCGGATTCAAAAGCGACGGTTTTTTCGGCACTCGATCCGAGAATGGAGGGGACGGTAATTTGCTCGGTATAGATGCCATTTCGGATTTTGAATGTAACCGCATCTACTACGCCTCCCCTGGTTAGCGCACTAATGGCTCTGGAGCATGTGGGAAAATCAGGAGCGGTTCCTCCAATCGTATAGATCCCTCCCAGGGCAGCATAAAGATTGCTCACCTTGGCGGTGTCGTTGAGCGGATCTTCATCGGGTTGCCCATTGGGTAAATGCGTGTACGCCGCGATGGAATAGCTGCTGTCGACCCGGAACGGGAATACGCCGATAGACAGGTCGTCGAGCGTTCGGCCTGATTTGAGGGACCCCGTCCAGGTGAAGGGAGTTTGGGCTATTCCATTAACGAGCCACCGGATCTCTACGGCGCGCAGGGTATCCAGTCCGTTATTAACCAGGGTAACTTTTACCGGTTGAGCAGTAGCGGCAAAAGGCGGTTTAGGGGCGGAAATCATCGCTACAGAGGCATCGTAAGCGGAGGTGTAAAATTCATCGGCCCCCATATCGGGCTTCATCGCATCGCGTTTCTCTCCGTCGATATCGGTTTGAACCCGGGCAAGAGGAATGGCTGATTTATCCAGGGCTACATCCGTAAGGTGCAGATCGGAATCGGAAATAAACCGCGGTTTGATGGATATTGAATGGGAATCCTGCTTGACCGACGTGCGCCAGGCAGCCAGGTTGCTTATATTGCCATTCCAGTAACCCACGTTTGCCCCGGCAGTATACAAGTCGTTATAGTCGGAATTCAGGATGCCAGACGTATAGTAGTTGTAATAGGCATACCCGGCGCTGCTGTGAATGAACAGGTTGTTCAACACCTGGTTCTCGTACCCGTAATAGTTGTAAAAAGCTTTGCTTTCTGCATGGGTAGTGGTATTGTGAACGCTATTGAACGCTACCTCCACCTGGGTGCAGGACCCCAATCCAAGCCCGTGGTAATTTTGGGTTCCCCAGGTATGGATGAAGTTGTTGCCGACGGTTACGGGTTTTTCGGCGGTCGCATAAATGCTGATCAGGTAAATACCAATAGCATCCTTGAGTCCAGTAAGCTGGTTACCCGTGATCCGGCTTTCTCCTTTGCCATCTGACCAGTAGATCCCGGCATATCCTGGCGTATTGCCGGAAGCGGTGAACAGGTTGGCGCGCACCATCAGGTTGCTCAGGCTGGACAGGTAAATGGCCCGGTAATACTGATTGTTGAACTGGTTGCTGTCGATAACCAGGCCGCCGATGTAATTTCCGCTGTTGTAGGGCCCGTAGATATAAAAGCCAAAAGACCCTCCCTGGAACCGGTTGGATGTAAACCGGTTGGCCTCCCCAATGCTGTTGTAGCTGTAAACTAAGGCATTGGCATCAGCGTAAGAGTTATTGGACGGCCCTTCCATGACATTGTTTTTAAAAACATTATGGTGGGCGCCATCCGCCAGCACGATGGACCGGGTGTATTGGGTGCCTCCCGGCCGGAAGGTCATTTTTTGGAATTGAACGTAAGAAGTCCCTGTAAGCTGCACCAGGTAGTTGGCGTTGTAGTCGGAAGTAGTAAATGCCAGGACCACCGCGCTGCTGTCCCCACTTTCGGACTGAAATACGGTGGTTTTTTCCGGCCCGTTCCCCGGAATGGTTTTCAGGTTAAGTTTTTCGGTATATGTTCCATTGCGGATCATAAAGACGACTGGAGCGTGAATGCCGCCTCGGGTAAGCTGGGTAACCGCTGCGGTGAAGGTGGGGAAATTTGGGGCGGCGCCGCCAATGGTATAGGTTCCGCCCAATCCGGCGTAGAGGCTGTCAAGTGACAGCGTATCGTTGGAAGGAACGGGATCTGAAAACCCGTTGGGGGTAGTGGTCCAGGCCAGGATGCGGTAGGATTGCCCCAGCATGAATGGTACGCTGCCCAGGGTGATTCGCAGCGTGTCGTTGGAAAGCAGAAGGCCGGACCATTCTCTTGAGGTTTGGGTTGCTCCATTCACTTTCCATTCGATCCTCAGGTTTTGCAGCGGATTAGCGCCGTAGTTTTTGATCAGGGGAACCAGAGGTTGTTCTCCAACAGGGAAAGGGTACGCTGCAGTTCCCAGCATTTCCAGGCCTGCATCAACAGGGGATGGGGTGAATTCATCAGCCCCGATATCCGGTTTTTGGGCGTCTCTGGGTTGGCCTTCGATGTCGGTGGAGATGCCTGCAGGGGCCCCGGCTTTGTTCAGACCGATTTGAGTGACGGCAAAGGCCGTATCTGACGTAAAGCGCGGATCAACGGATACGGAGTGCCCATCGAAGCCGGAAGTAGCTTGCCAATCTGCCAGATTTGCAATTTTCAGCGTTTGGAAGGCCAGATAACCGCCAGTAGCATACAAGTCGTTGTAATCCGACTCGGAAAAGATGCCGGCGCTTCCCATTTCAAAGGCGTATCCGCCGCCCGAGTTCACCAGAATGTTGTTGACCATCCGGTTGTCCCTGCCACTGTAAGCATACAGCGCTTTGGACGCGCTATGGGTATTGAGTACGCGGACGGTGTTGTGCAGCAGATGTACAAAATAGTTGTATCGAAAATCGACCCCCCTGATCTCTTCGGTTGCTTCTGCATGGACGAAGTTGTTGCAGACGAAAATAGGGTTCTGAGCTGTCCCGGTGAAGGATTCCAGCGAAATTCCCTCTCCGCGCCGGAGTCTGGTAATCTGGTTCGAGCAGATCTTTCCGGGGCCTTTCCAATAGAACAGATTGAGCGCAATGGTATTGTAATAGGCCGACGGGCTTTGGATTTTGTTCTTTTCCAAGGAGCAATCTTCCATGTACCGCAGGTAGGCGGCGGAAACATAGTTGTTGATGAAAGCATTGCTTTCAATGGATACTTTTTTGGAATACCGGTCGTACAGGCCGCCCAGGTAGATTCCGTAGCTTCCGTTCTCGAACACGTTGTTTTTAAGGGTAAATTCCTGGGCGTACAGGTTATCTCCAAACAGAATGGCTTTGTCCGTTCCACTGGAGGTGGTACTTTCCCCAACAAGGCGCAGGTTTTCCATTCGGAGGTTTTGGAGGTTTCCTTTTAGAGAGAAGATGCGGGTGTAATACCCGCCGCCGCTCCGGAAGCCCAGCTTGCGGAAGGTGACCCATTTCGCGTTATCCAGCTCTGCGACGTATAGTTTGTCGTAGGTAGCGTTGTTGAAGGTGATCGTCACTGCCGAACTATCGCCCGATTCGCTTTGGAAGACAACGCCGGCATCAGGTCCGGCGCCGGGAATCTCGTGCAGGGAGAACTGATCGATATAGGATCCATTCCGGATGTTTAAGGCCACCGGCGCGTATATGCCGCCGGTGTTCAGGATGGTTACCGCGTCCGAGATTTTTTGGAAATGAGGATTGTTGCCGCCAATGGTGAATGCGCCACCCAAACCGGCATACAGATTCCCTTTGGAGGCCGTATCGTTGACCGCGACCGGATCGGCCATTCCGTTGGGCAGGTTACCCCATGCTTTCAGGGAATAAGGCCTCCCCAGGGAGAAAGAAGCATTCCCCAGCTTGATCCGGACGGTGTCTTTGGTGTTCAGGGTCCCTGTCCAATTCCGGGGCGGTTGAAGGGTATCGTTGACGGTCCAGTGAACGGATACACTGGTAATTGGATTCACCCCGAAGTTTTTCAACACGGCCCATACCTCCTGACTCCCCGGCGCGAAGGGGAAAGCGCCGGGGGCTACGGAAATCATCCCGGCATCTAGGGAAGGAGGATTGAATTCGTCGGCCCCGATATCCGGGGTGGCTGCGTTGCGCGGATCGCCCTCCAGGTCAGTTGTAACCAGGGCGTCGGGTAAGGCGGCGCCATTAAGCGCAATTTGTACCACGTGGAAGTTGGTATCTGCAACAAACAGAGGATCCAGGGAAATGGAGAACGAATCCAGCATCGTTTGCGCCTGCCATTCGGAAAGGGTGGCACTGGGGGCGTTCCAACTCCCAAGTACGGCCCCTTTAGTATACAAGTCGTTGTACCTGGACAGGACGGCGCCCGCAGAACCATTGATCTGTAGAGCAAATCCTCCCCCTTTATTGGACAGGATGTTGTTTTGAAGACGTTTGTTCGACCCATAATAAAGGTAAAAGGCCGCACTGCCAGGGTTGGTGTTGGTCAGGTTGACGGAGTTGTAAAGAAAAAGCTGCCGGTTTCCGTAGGAAGTGTAGAAACCAAAGGCGGATGATTGTCCGCTCAAATGGATAAAGTTATTGGCTACAAGGAAGGGAAAGGTATCCGGCGCGTTGACTTCATAAAGGTAGATGCCTTTGCCTTCGTTCAGGCCATATACTTTGTTTGCCGTGATCTGACCCGCTCCGGTGAAGGAGGAGAGGTGGATGCCTTCTTTGCCGGTATTGGTGGAGGTGGTTGACAAGGTATTATTATGGATGATGATTCCCTGGATATAGTTGGCGTAAATACCGCCGGCCTGAAAATTGCTCAGCCGGTTGCTTTCCAGCCGAAAATTTTTGTAGGGCAGATTGTATCCGCCTTCAAAATAGAACCCGTAGGCGGAATTTTCCAGAAGGTTGTTTTTCCAGGTGTTGTTCTCTTTGAGGACGGGGTCGCCGGCGTAAACCAGGACGTGCCGGTTGCCGGAGTAGTAGGTGATTAGCGGCCCCCGGAACCGGTTGTTCTCGAAGGTGTTATTGGAGGCCTGGCCGGAGAGCAGCAAAACCCTGCCAAAGGTGTTATCGGAGGCTTCGATACTTAGGTTTTTAAGGGTTATCCATTGCGCGCCCTGCAGGTGGAGGGTGAAGTTGGATGCGTCGTTGCCGGAGGCGTAGGTCAGGATAACGCTGGCGGCATTGCCGCTTTCCGCCTGAAAAGTAATAGGGTTTTGGGCGCTGCTTCCCGAAACGGCGCCAAGGGTGACTTGTTCCTGATACGTGCCGTTCCGCACCTTAAAAGTGGCAGGTCCGCAAACGCCAAAGCTGGCGAGTGCCTGGGCTGCCAGAGCGAAGGAGCTGAAATTCGGGTTGGCGCCCCCAATGGTGTATTCTCCGGTCAAGCCAGGCCCAAGGGTCAACGTCAGGGTGTCGTTGGTAAGAAAGGGATCAGCTCCGCCATTGGGCAGGGAGGTCCAGATTTTGAACAGGTAGGTATTTCTTGCAACAAACGCGAAACTGCCCAAAGTCACGCTGACCGTACTGCCTTGCTGGCCGGAGGGTGGTATGGAAGCCTCGTAATTCAAGGGCGTTTGCGCGATTCCGTTCACCGACCAGTTGACGCGAACGCTGTTCAGGGCGTTAGACCCAAAATTGGCAATGGTCGCCTTGACCTGCTGCGCTCCCGCACAAAAGTTTTTGGGCTCGTCGAACGACCACATCCCGGCGTCGTTGGACAGGGATGCAGCAAACTCCAGCTGAAGCTGGGGCTTTTCGTTTGTATTGGTAGTGGTGGACAGCCCACAGGTGTTTTCGCTATCCGACCGGATGTACCGAACGCCATTAACTGCCTGATAGTACCTCACCGTACCGGACGAAGAGTATCCTGGGACCCGGTCGAAGCATACGTCGACCAGCAGGTTGTCCTGCCCGTTCCACAGAAAGGACTGGCTGAGGGCGAGCAGGTGGAACCCTCCGGCTGCGGGCGCATAGGTAGCGGCGTTAAAGACCGTGGTGAATGGACCTGGGTCGTGGATGGTAGCGTCGGCAGCAGTTGTGTGCTTCAGTTTTATCGCAAAATTCGGCAGGTTGTAGTTGGGAGCCGACTCGATGTAAAACCCCAGTTTCTGGATCCTGCCCGCTCTGGCGCCGGCAGCAGTCAGCTCTGCCGCGGTGTATACGATTTGGAGGTGAGAGCTGGCGTAATAGATATTGATGGGAGATGCGCCGGTCGTGGAGGTGGTAGTGGTACCGCTACCCAATTGAATGGTCGATTGCGCTTGAACGAACCCACATACCAAGGCCACGAGCCCGGACACTAGCAACGCGCTTTTCATGACAAACGGGCATTAAATGGAAAAATAAAGGAGCGACAAGAAGCGAGGGGAAACTTTAGAGAATCTTGGGAATTATCCAATACGGGCTTGGGAAGAGCCTTTAAACAAGGGGGAGAATGTTTTTGTAAACGGATAGAATTTTACAAAAAAAACCGGAAAAAGTCAATTTTTTTCTTTGACATAGGAACGAAACGGGGGCGCCCCTTAGGCTATTCAAACCACCACAGCGGCGCCGCTTGCAGAACGGGGGGAGCCTGGAAGTCGGGGAAATCCACCTCGAAAATGCAACACCATGTCCCCTCCGCCAGAGGCCATGAACTGGGTTATGTTTTACGGGGAGGTCGAGTCGGGTTCCGGCGGGGGGAGGTAACGGGTAGCGGAGTAGCTTTTCTGCTACACCTCGTCACTTCGCTACTCGTCAGCAACTTCTCCGCTACCTCATCACCACCACCTTCAGCGATTCGGCAGTGAGGGTAGCCGGTTGTTTGGGGGTAAAGCCGACCTCGACGGTTTCGCCGGGCAGGAGGTCGAAGTAGTTATCGGAAAAGAACCCTTCGGCTTCGGGGAAGTCGAGGTAGACGTTTTTGGCCAGGCGGTCCGCTTTGAGGCGGATGAGCACGTCCGGTCCGGAAGGGTTGGGGATCACTTCCATTTGCAGCCCGGGGTCTTCGGGCAGATGGAGGTCTTTGACCGGGTGGAAATAAACCAAGTTGGGTGCACGACTTTCCTTGCTTCAGGGTCATTTCCATTACCTGATTGCGTCCGGATTGTCCGCGGTGTAGTTCGCCCGAGGGGATAGCGGCTGCGAGAAAAGCGGTATTGGGCGCCGCCAGGATTTGAAACTGGCGGTTCCAGACCGGGTTTCCGTCAAAATCCAGGATACGCAGATCGAGGGTGGCTTCCAGGGAATCCATGCGGTCGGACACCACGCGGATCTGGACTTCGTTATCTACTTCCCGGGCCGATACCGCCACGGGAGCAAACGCTTTTTTCACAAAGTAGTGCATGGCTTTCCACCGTTGGTAGTAATCCATGCCCGACCAGGAAGCTACCGGCCAGCAATCGTTGATCTGCCAGTACAAGGTGCCCATGTTGTGGGGTTTGGCGCTGCGGTGGGCTTCGATGGCCATTTTGATCCCTTCCGCCTGAAGCACCTGCCCCACATAGAGCATGCGCTCAAACTCGGAAGGCACCTGATAGTGGGCTTTCATGTAGCTTCGGATGCGCAAATTGCCGATCCCGCTGCGCTGATGAGCGGCCATGACTTCCGACTCGATGTCCCAGTCTTTCGGCAGCGTATAGGCTTTCACGGTGCGGAACTCCGGGAACGACTGGAACCCGTATTCGCTCATGAAGCGGCCGATGTATTTGTAAAAGTCGTCGAAAGGATGTTCGCCGTGCCAGACGCCCCAGTAATGGATATCCCCGCCCTGGGTATCGTACCCTGCGAGTTTGCCATGCTCCAGAAAAGGAGAGGACGGCCAGTAAAACAGGCCCGGGTGGTAGGCGTTGACCACTGCGGGAAGCATTTGGTGAAACACGTTTTCGTAAGCCTCCCAGATGTATTTGCGCTGTTGTTTCGTGTATTGCTGTTTCCAGCCCCAGCCTTTGAACTCGTCGAAATTGGCCCAGGCTACATCGATCTCGTTGTTGCCGCACCAAAGCGCAATACAGGGGTGGTTGCGCAGGCGTTTGACGTTGTAGACGGCTTCCGCCTCCACATTCTGAAGGAACTCGGATCGCCGGGGTACATGGAGCAGGCGAACATGAAATCCTGCCAGATCAGGATGCCGTTCTCGTCGCACAGCTCGTAAAAATAATCCTCTTCGTAGAAGCCGCCGCCCCACACGCGGAGCATATTCATATTGGCGTCGGCGGCTGATTTGATGACCCACTGGTATTGTTCCCGGGTAACTCTGGGCAAAAACACGTCGTTTGGGATGTAATTGGCGCCTTTGCTGAACAGGGCATGGCCGTTGAGTTCGACATAGAACGAACTACCTTTTTCATCCGGGGTTTGTACCACGCGGATGGTGCGAAGCCCCACGTTGTGGCTCTTTTCATCCAGGGTGGCGCCGTTTTGAATCAGTTTCACCTGCAACGGATACCGATGCTGTTCGCCCAGCTCTTTGGTCCACCAAAGCTTGGGTTGGTTGATCTCAAAAGGCAGCTCCAGGGTGTGGTTACCCAGGGCGAGGTTCATCGTTTGCTGGCGCAGGAGGGTATCCCCGTTCCATACTTCCAGGGTATAGGCGCCTTCTTTCAGCGCGCGGGTTTCGCAAAGGGCGGTAAGGCGGGCTTGATTTGCATCCAGGGAATCCTGGCGGAAAAAGACGTCTTCCAGGCGGGCGGCGTTCCATAGTTTCAGGTTAACAGGCCTCCAGATGCCGATGCTGACCAGGCGCGGGCCCCAGTCCCAGCCGAAATGATAGCCCGGTTTGCGGAGAAAAACGCTCACGCGCTTATCCCCCAACCCACCATTTTCCGATTGGTCGTTGGACGCCGGGAGTGGAAACCCGTGTTCGGCCAGCTTTTTCAACCCCACCTGAGCAGGAGAATAGAAGTAGACCCTCAATTGGTTTTCGCCGGCGCGCAAAAGGGAACGCACATCCGCTTCCCAAGCGAGGAAAAAATTGTCGGCCTGCAGAATAAGCGAGTCGTTGAGGTATACATCGGCGTAGGTGTCCAGGCCCAGGAATTCGAGCTGGGCGGCGTCGTATTCCAGCATGGAGGGGTCTACGGCAAAGGACATGCGGTATTCCCAATCCGTTTTGTCCACCCACTGCACTTCCCGCTCGTTGGTGCGGTAATACGGGTCTTCAATTTTGCCGTTGGCCATCAGGTCGGTATGCACCGTGCCTGGAACGGTAGCCGGCATCCAGTATTCCTGGCCGTTCTGGTGAAAGGCCCAGTTTTCATTCAATGGAATGATCCGCATCTCGGATGTTTTTTGAGCGAAAGAGGTAATGGAGGTCAATAAAAAGGCAAATGCCGCAACAAAAGTAGCCTTGCTCAACTTTTCAGCCATTTTTTCCGTATTTTTCATGAACAAAGAAAGAAAAAGAATGGCAATTCCTTCATGCCCCAACAGAGTTTCCTTGCCTAAACCCCGCAACCTCGCAACTTCGCAACTTCGTAACTTCGCAACTTCGTAACCTTGAATCTATCCGACACCATCATCGCCCTTGCCACCCCGCCCGGGGTGGGCGCCATCGGAGTCATCCGCCTGTCGGGGGAAGACGCTATTGTCTTGGCGGACCGCTTTTTCACGGAAAACCGTTGAACGAGCAGCCGAGCCATACGATTCATTTTGGGACGATCCGGGATGAAACCGGCCGGATAGTAGACGAGGTGCTGGTATCGCTGTTCATTGCCCCGCGTTCGTACACCGGCGAGAACGTGGTAGAAATCTCCTGCCACGGCTCCAACTACATCCTGGAAGAAGTGATCCGCTTATTCATTCGGGCAGGGGTTCGGCAGGCGCAGCCGGGGGAGTTTACCCTGCGGGCCTTCCTCAACGGGCGCATGGATCTCAGTCAGGCGGAAGCGGTGGCCGACCTCATCGCCTCGGCTTCTTCCGAAGCGCATAAACTGGCGATCGCCCAACTGCGCGGCGGGGTCTCCGACGAGATCAAACGCCTGCGCCAGGAACTGCTCGACTTCGCCAGCCTCATCGAACTCGAACTCGATTTTAGCGAAGAAGACGTGGAGTTTGCCGACCGCACCCAGCTTCATCACCTGATCGACCGCATCCAGACCCTCATCAAAGCCCTGCTCGACTCGTTTCAGCTCGGCAACGCGATCCGGCAAGGGGTCAGCACCGTCATCGCCGGGCGGCCCAACGCCGGCAAATCCACCCTTCTCAATGCCCTGCTCAACGAGGAGCGCGCCATCGTGAGCGAGATCGCCGGCACCACCCGCGACACCATCGAGGAACTCCTCAATATCCAGGGCATTCAGTTCCGCATCATCGACACGGCAGGGATTCGCGAAGCCCACGATACCATCGAGGCCCTCGGCGTCGAACGCACCCTGGAAAAAGTGCGCCAAAGCGCGGTGCTGGTCTACGTATTCGACGTCGTGAAGACCAGCCCCGAGCAGGTGCGGCACGACCTCGCCCAACTCATTCACTCCGACCTGAAAG
Source organism: Haliscomenobacter sp. (assembly GCA_016707205.1). Taxonomy (GTDB): domain Bacteria; phylum Bacteroidota; class Bacteroidia; order Chitinophagales; family Saprospiraceae; genus JADJPL01. Next base: position 247,919 of record JADJHZ010000007.1, read on the forward strand.
TGCTGGTCGTGGCGAATAAGATGGATTTGAATCCGTATACCCAGTTTGAGCATTATTTTGAGGGAGCAGGGATTAGGGAGCAGGGATTAGGGGAGGGGATTAGGGGAGCAGGGAGCACAATCTTCCCCTCTTGACCCTTTGAACGTTTCCGCTACTCAATGGGTCCCCATTTCGGCCATCAACCGGATGAACATCGAATACCTGAAAGAAAAGCTATTTGAGACCGTCATTCAGGAGGAGCTCTCCATGGATACGGCCATCTTAAGCAATACCCGTCACTACGAAGCCCTCCAGAAGGCAGGAGAAAGCCTCCAGGCCGTGAAACAAAACCTCCAGGCCGGCGTTACGACCGACTTCATCGCCATGGACATCCGGCGCGCCCTCCACTACCTGGGCGAGATCACCGGCGAGATTAGCACGGACGACCTGTTGGGGAATATTTTTTCGAGGTTTTGTATTGGAAAGTAAGCATAGATTCTCCCCACGATACCTGCTACCTCATCGCCCCGACAATCCAAAAACCTCCTTCGCCCAAACCTGTTTCGCCGCAAACCCGCCGTGGCGGACGAGCGCCCACCAGCAGATCACAGGGTTAATGCCTTTTGATCTTTTTGTCTGAACTATGATTTATTTGATTTGGGGATTCCCTTGATTTTTTTGTTTGTAAGATTTATTAGCCAGGCGTTTGAATGGAAGGGATTTAGCACTGGAGTTGATCAGGAAGTGAGCGCGGATTATTTGTATGCTTTCTCAATCATAGTCCATCTATACATCAAAAAAATCACAGTTCAGACATTCCCCTGCTACCTCATCGCCCCCAAAAAAGCCCAAAAACCTCCTTCGCCCAAACCTGTTTCGCCGTGCAAACCCGCGGTAGCGGACGAGCGTCCAAAAGCAGATCACAGGTTAGCGCCTTTTGGTCTGTTTGTCTGAACTATGATTTATTTGATTTGGGGATTCCCCGATTTTTGTTTGAAGGATTTATTGGTCAGGCGTTTGAATGGGAGGGATTTAGCACTGGAGTTGATCAGGAAGTGAGCGCGGATTATTTGTATGCTTCCTCAATCATAGTCCATCAATACATCAAAAAAATCACCGTTCAGACAATTTGCCCTGCTACCTCATCGCACCCCGACAATCCAAAAACCTCCTTCGCCCAAACCTATTTCGCCGTCCAAACCCGCCGTAGCGGACGAGCGTCCAAAAGCAGATCACAGGTTAGCGCCTTTTGGTCTTTTTGTCTGAACTATGATTTATTTGATTTGGGGATTCCCTTGATTTTTTTGTTTGAAGGATTTATTGGTCAGGCGTTTGAATGGGAGGGATTTAGCGCCGAAGTTGATCAGGAAGTGAGCGCAGAGTATTTGTATGCTTCCTCAATCATAGTCCATCCATACATCAAAAAAATCACCGTTCAGACAATTTGCCCTGCTACCTCATCGCACCCCGACAATCCAAAAACCTCCTTTGCCCAAACCTATTTCGCCGTCCAAACCCGCCGTGGCGGACGAGCGCCCACCAGCAGATTCGCAGGGTTAATGCCTTTTGGTCTTTTTGTCTGAACTATGATTTATTTGATTTGGGGATTCCCTTGATTTTTTGTTTGAAGCATTTATTGGTCAGGCGTTTGAATTGGAGGGATTTAGCACTGGAGTTGATCAGGAAGTGAGCGCGGATTATTTGTATGCTTTCTCAATCATAGTCCATCTATACATCAAAAAAATCACAGTTCAGACACATTCCCCCGTTGCGCCTGACTGCATTGCGAGTGGAGGGCAGTGAAAAAAAGACCGCCTCCGCTACCGCTCCGGCAGAAAGGTAAAAGGTAAAAGGGTAAAGGGTAAAAGAACTCAAGGGTTAGTACCCGTCTAACCGAGAACCGAAATTGCTGTCCCCGATATCGGTAAAGAACCCGACGCGGAAGGACACCCGGCAATTGAAATCATCGAAGTTCCAGGACCCGCCACGAACCACACGCATATCTTGATCGCCGCCGGTCGTCCACGCGCTTCCGTCGTCCGGGGCGCCCTCGTAGTTGGCATGCCATACATCGGCGCACCATTCCCACACGTTGCCGCTCATATCGTACAGCCCCAGTTCGTTGGGCTGTTTTAGTCCCACGGGTTTGGTTTCTGCGTGGCTGTTTTCACCGTACCAGCCTACTTCGTTGAGTTTGTTTCCACCGGAATAGGTAAACCCCTGGCTTCGATGGCCGCCCCGGGCCGCGTATTCCCATTCCGCCTCGCTGGGCAGGCGGTAGGTTTTGCCGGTGCGGGTATTCAGTTTTTTGAGGAAAGTTTGCACGTCGATCCAGGACACCTGCTCCACCGGGCGGTTGGGGTCCTGAAAAGAAGACGGGTTGTCGCCCATCACTGCCTGCCATAGCGCCTGGGTGACGGGTACTTGCCCAGGGAAAAGCGGGGTATTTGCACGCGTTGATTGCCCATTTGGAAGGGCCCCCCTGCAATGTGGATCATTTCAAAAAACAGATCCGTGTCCGGGATGCGGTCCCGATAGCTCTCCTGGGGATAGTCAATGGCGCTCATAGGTGATGTTTTCGCGAAGAAGATATTTTCCGTCCCCCAGGTATTTCACCACGAACAGGTCTTTGAAAAAAGCCAAAGAGCGGGTCAGTTGGGCATCGGGGAGCGGTTGTCCGAAGCGCTCCAGGTAGGCGGCGGCTACCTCGGAGGGGTGAAACGCGCTGGTTCCAACGGAATAAACGGCGAAGAGAATTTTAGCGTCCTGCTCGTTGAATGCGTAGGTCAGTTTGGGGAAAAACTCGTAAAGAAGGTTCAACAAGGAGAGCACGATTTTTAACCGGTTGTCTTCGGTTAAAAAAGACCGTAGTTTCTTTCAATAAAAACCCCATCAAATCGTGTTGCGACACCTTCATCAAATTGAACAGTTTGATGGATTTTGCGGCGTATGTTCCGTCCGTGTCCTCCACGATTTCAATGGAACGGACTTCTTCCGCCTCCCGGGAGGCGCCGGGTTCCAGCGCAACGACGGCGTTCAGGACGCGCAGCACCGCTTCATCGGGCTGGAGGGAGGCGTCGTCATGGAGTTTTTCGGCTACAAAGGCTCGGAGGATGGCTTCTGGCGCTTTCATTTGGGATGGGTTTTAGATGGACAGGCGTTGCCCGTTGTGAAATAGGTGAACGAGATCTTCGATATTTTGTTTTCAGCCAATGCTTGCCGCAAACCAAAGCGAACTGCAGCCCGTATATCATCGGGTTTTTCTGCATATTGCCAGTAAAAGCCTGCGGCGAATAATTTGGCTGGTAAGGAATTATAAATATCGTTTACGCCGATCGCATAAATATCGTGTGTACTTATGGCTATTGCTTGCGGTTCAGTATAACAAGCATTTAATACAACTACCTTTAGTCCAGGATGGTCCTCTTTGATCAGTTTAAACATTTTTCTCTAGTTTTTCGGCATCCACTTCCTTGCCTCCCTGGTAATCCTCGCTATGAAGGATTAATCCGCCTCCTTTTTTTGTATCGGGATTTTGCACTTTGCCATGGCCGACAAAATGAATAATGGTTGGAGATTTCGAACTAATGGCCTCGTTCATTCGATCTGCGCTTATTCCCATTTCGGTAAAAAGCAAAAACCGATTAGTGTGTTCCTGCAACTTGTGATAAATCAGTAAAAATTCGTTTCCGAAGCTCAGTTGGCTATCCGTCGGATTGGCTGCCAGGAACAAAATCACCTGCCGCTCGTCTACCTGAGGCACATCGGGCAGGCGTTTGGGAAGGGGGTCGCTTGGATGGGTTCCTTCGGTCATTTCCGCATGGGAAGGGGCGATTTTTTCCCTCCGCGTTTGTTTCCATTTTTCCAGGTCGAAGGGCCGGTACGTGTTTCCGTAATCGCTGGAAATCTCCCAGGAGGCGTGTTCCCGGTCTTTTCGCAGTTCTTCCAGGATGGCTTCCAGCCACGCCGGCATCGCGGATGCTTCGATATAGAGCAGAATGGACTTGGCCGCCCGGTCCAGTTCTACTTTAAACCAGCCTTCGGGCGTAGACACGTGGATGCCATTGCGCCAGATATGATCGGTTGAGGTTTTTCTTCCGAGCGCCGTGATGAAGGACCGGACCAAAAAATAGTTATTCCAGCGCATTGGGTATCGGAGCACCCGCACCTCTTTGGCTTTTTGTTCCCATTCGTAGACCAAACGTTGGGGCTTATCCGGGGGCAAAAACTCCGGGAAAATGTACACGGCCTTTGGGTCGTAGGCGTCTTCCGACTCCTTGTTCATCCGGAAGCAAAGTCCGCAGCTTTCCATGAACGAAAGGAACAGCTTTTTCTCATCTGGGGAATAGCCCGCTCCAAATACCTGAAACAGGCGGTTTAACCAAATTTTCCCCTTCCACTGGTCCCGAAACTCGGCGTAGTGATCCGCCTCGCGTTTGAGCGGCTGGTAAATGGCCTCCAGCGCCCAGCTTTGATCGGCGATGATCTTATCGCCCAGGTATTCGTGGTAGTACAGAAACCCGCTATGGTGCAGGTATTTGAATAACAGCGGCCGGGTAGCTTCACTGACGTTATGCGCAACGCATAGCGCTTCAAATTTTTCTTTGGAGATAATTTTCTCGCGGTGGGTTTCCTTTTGGAGGTTATCGATAAAAAACTGCCTTACCCCGAGCCAGGAAAGGGGCATAAGCATTTCAAAATCGGGCAGCAGTTTGGCGTTTTTGCGCAGGAAGTGCATCAAATCGTCCACATCCTCCCGGTTTTGGCGCTGAGGTGCAGGAATTTGGCTTTGCCATCGGCGTAATCCCGAATGTCCTTATCCTCCTGGCCTGCCTCGTCTTTTTTATTCTGCACGAGGAAAAACTGGCTGTTGGGGCTCAGTTCACTTGCCGTCTCGTACCAATATTCGATGGGGTGGTTAAAAACGGGCTCCTTGGTGGACCTATCCTCCACCTGGACGTTGTTTCGGGCGCTGGCCTCTGTTTTGGGGTCAAACAGGATGACCTGCAGGGCCTCCGCCTCCATAAACAAGCGGTGGGTGCCGTGGTATACCTCCTGCCCGCCGAAGTCCCAAACATTGAACCGGATATCGGTACCGCCCAGGGTTTTGATTTGGATGCCATGGGTGGTGGTATGGTCGTGATCGCAGCGGCCGTTTTCCAGGGCGCAAGCAAGGTGCTTTTTCCGGAGTTCCCATTGCCGGTGAGCATCAATTTCACCGCTTTGTTTCGCTCGGAAGGGTAATCCCGCAGCTCCGCAAACCAAAGGCGCGCATCTTCCAGGCAATTTTCACTTTTATATGAATCCGGGTCGCCCAAAAACAGTTTGGGTATGTTTTTGGGGGCGTTGCCCGCAGCGTAAAAGGCCTCCAGGGCGCCGGAAAGTACCAGCGCTGCCGGCACATTTTGGAGCCGGTTGTTGCGGAGGTGCAAGATGGTCAGGCTGGGGAGGACGCCCTCGAAAGTGAACGTTTCCAGGGCGTTGTCCATTAAAAACAAATAAGCCAGGGAGGAAAACCCTTCGGGCAAATGCAGGGTTTCCAGTTCGTTGCCGCTGGCGTCCAATAGCTGCAGATTGGGGCTGCCCTCTTCCAGATTGAGCGTTTTGAGCCGGTTTTTTTGCAGGTAGAGGTTTTTGAGCGCCCGAAAACCCGCCGGTATGCGCAGGACTTCCAGTTGGCAACCGCTGGCATCCAAATGCTGCAGGCGAGGCAGGGGAGCTTCAAACGCCAGGCTTTGTAGGCCTTTATTATCGCTTACGTTTAAATATTCCAGGTGTTGCCACCCAGCAGGAATGTGAAGTTCTGTACAGGCATTTTCGCTGGAAAAAACGCCGAGGAGTTCTCCCCGGGCATCGCAGCAAAAGGCGTTGGGATGCTGGTATTGGCGCAGCTCGGTCAGGTCGGGCAGTTGGGTAAAGGAAACGCCAAAAACGCGGCTTAGGGTTTGTTGTATCGTGCTCATGCAGGTTGGGTTTATCCGGTGTAATTTTTACAAAAGATATGGAAGTGCAACAACTATTCGCGCAAAAAAAATCGACCCGCTCCGCGGGAAAAGAAAAAAGACCGCCTCCGCTTGCGCTCCGGCAGAAAAAGGGTAAAAGGGTAAAAGAACTCAAGGGTTAGTACCCGGCTAAACGAAAACCGAAATTGAAGAACCTGAGATCGGAATAGTAGCTGAAGCGGAAGGACACCCGGCAATAGTAACCATCGTAGCTCCAGGACCCGCCACGAACCACACGCGTATCTTGATCGCCGCCGGTTGTCCACGCGCTTCCGTCCTTCGGGGCGCCCTCGTAGTTATCATGCCACACATCGGCGCACCATTCCCACACGTTGCCGCTCATATCGTGCAGCCCCAGTTCGTTGGGCTGTTTTAGTCCCACGGGTTTGGTTTCTGCGTGGCTGTTTTCACCGTACCAACCCACTTCGTTAAGTTTGTTTCCACCGGAATAGGTAAACCCCTGGCTTCGATGGCCGCCCCGGGCCGCGTATTCCCATTCCGCTTCGCTGGGCAGGCGGTAGGTTTTGCCGGTGCGGGTATTCAGTTTTTCCAGAAAGGTTTGCACGTCGATCCAGGACACTTGCTCCACCGGGCGGTTGGGGCCTTAAAATAAGACGGGTTATCGCCCATCACCGCCTGCCATAGCGCCTGGGTGACGGGGTATTTGCATAGGGAAAAATCGTCTATGTATATACATGGCGTTCAAGCGATTGCTCAGTAAAATAGTTTTCGCTCCTCATGTGAAAGGCTTTCATCCCCTGAACGAAAACCATATCTTCTTCCAGTTTCTTGAGGTAATCAGCGGTGATGGGGTTGCCTATCATGCGGGATATCTTTTTTACTAAAGAAAGCGACGTTCCCTTGCTCAGGTACCAGCCGCTTTCTGTCTCGATGTATTTGCCCCCGCAAAAGCGAGGACGGGATCAGACTCGTACTAGCTTGGCGCGCTTGTGCCGGCAAAATAGACGGCACAACTCTGGCCCGTTTTTTTCGGCTTAAAACCAACCGATGGAGTTTACTGCCAGTACCCGGCTAAACGAAAACCGATATTGTTGTTCCTGGCATCGGTAGTGTTCCTGTTGCGGTTGGACACCCGGCAATTGTTATCATTGTTGTTCCAGGACCCGCCACGAACCACTCGGTGAGCGAAATAGCCTGACCCCATGCTGACGAAGATACCAAAAAACCTGATATTTGCGCTTAACTTTTTCCCTTTGCTCGCTTTTTGAACTGCCAGAAGGAGGTTCTCAAAACAGGCGATTTTTTCAAAAAGGTTATTTACTGTCTTCATTATGAATGAAAATAAGGCGACTATCGTCCAAAAGGTATACGAGTTATTGAAAGACTCAATACCCATTTTGAATAAATTTCCAAGAAATCAGCGCTTCACGTTGGGGGATCGGATCCAAAACCAGCTTTCTGACCTCCTGGAGGTATACATTCAGGCGTATTATGTGCCTCCTGTTCAAAAGAAACCTTTGCTCCATCAAGCAAATATCCAGCTGGAAATCTTACGGTATTATTTCCGTTTGTGTTTTGATTTGGGGCTGTATTCCTCTGCGCAGTACCAGGAATTTGCGGAAAGGTACACGAAATTGGACGCATGACTGGAGGTTGGCTAAAAACAATGGGAACAATAGCCGACCCCTCAAAAAAATCGACCCGCTTCGCGAGAAGAAAAAAGACCGCCTGCGCTAGCCCTCCAGCGGAAAAGGGTAAAGGGTAAAAGAACTCAGGGTTAGTACCCGGCTAAACGAAAACCGAAAACGTCGCCCCGCCAACGGATCTGACCCGGTTGCGGCTGGACACCCGGCAATAGCAATCATCGAAGAACCAGGACCCGCCACGAACCACTCGGAGATCTTGATCGCCGCCGGTTGTCCACGCGCTTCCGTCGTCCGGGGCGCCCTCGTAGTTGTCATGCCATACATCGGCGCACCATTCCCACACGTTGCCGCTCATATCGTATAGCCCCAGTTCGTTGGGCTGTTTTAGTCCCACGGGTTTGGTTTCTGCGTGGCTGTTTTCATCGTACCAGCCTACTTCGTTGAGTTTGTTTCCCCCGGAATAGGTAAACCCCTGGCTTCGATGGCCGCCGCGGGCCGCGTATTGCCATTCCGCTTCGCTGGGCAGGCGGTAGGTTTTGCCGGTGCGGGTATTCAGTTTTTTGAGGAAAGTTTGCACGTCGATCCAGGACACCTGCACCACCGGGCGGTTGGGACCCTGAAAAGAAGACGGGTTATCGCCCATCACCGCCTGCCATAGCGCCTGGGTGACGGGGAATTTGCCCAGATAAAAATCCGGAATCTGGACGAGATGGGCCGGTTTTTCGTCCTTGTACGGCGCGTCGTCGTCCCCCATCACAAAGCTTCCGCCTTCAATCCGAATCATCTCGAAGGCGGCGCCGCCGGGGAGGGTTTCGAGATACTGAACAGGTGCGAGGGGTTCTGACATGCGTCGCTACATTTTAGAACAAGGATAATGAATTAGAGGGGAAAGTCCAATGATCGGACCCGCCTATCTGCCCGGCAACGCTGGCCCACCAGCAAGATCGAAGGTTAATGCCTTTTGGTCTTTTTGTCTGAACTATGATTTATTTGATTTGGGGATTCCCTTGATTTTTTTGTTTGAAGGATTTATTAGCCAGGCGTTTGAATTGGAGGGATTTAGCGCCGAAGTTGATCAGGAAGTGAGAGCAGAGTATTTGAATGCTTTGTTAATCATAGTCCATCCAATCATCAAAAAAATCACCGTTCAGACACATTCCCCCGTTGCGCCTGGCTGCATTGTGAGTGGAGGGCAGTGAAAAAAAAGAGCGCCAGAGCAAGTAGCGTTTCCTGGTGCATGAATGGTTTTGATGGAAAGCCCATGCAGTCTTCGGCAAAACACGCTTTTTTCATTATTCTTACATCGAAATCTTCCGTAACCGCTTAAACCCTCGGTATGAAACTGCGTTTACTCCCGCCTTCCAAAGCGCTTCATCCGGCGCATCGCGTCCAGAATGTGGAACGCAGCCGGCTGGAGATTTTCAAACGAGAACTTGGCCGGTTGCTCGATGCGTTACAACATTCCGCTCACGAAAGCGAGGAACAGCGGATTTCGAAAAACATGTTTATAATAATAAAACCCTCACCCAACAATACGCCGACTGGCGTGAAGGCCGCCTCGGCGCCGGCAGTACCGACTGGTTTTACCGCGAAATCGCCGCGCCGTTTTTTGAAAAAGAACTGGCCGAACTGAGCTGCTGCTATTTCAACCTGAACGACTACGCCGAAGCCGCTACGAACAACGACCCTTCGGACGACGAGTCCCTCCTCGACCTCTACAAAGCGCTCTCGCCCGAATACCTGCTCAAAAAGCCCTTCGTCAACGACTCCAACGCGCTTAACAAACCGTTCTACGACGAACTGCTCTACCTACTCGGTCTGGAAGAGGTGAAAACCGACGGCGCCAAACGCATCCAACGCGCCGGAAAACGCCGGCACGACGACGCCCTGCTCGAAAATACGCTCGGCGAACTGGAGATAACCGGCGCCTGGCGCGAGGCGCCCGACCTTAGCCGGTTCGGCGACACGCCCGACGAACAACGCTTCAGCATCGCGCTGGAACTCTGCATCACCTGGCTCAACCGCATTCTCTTTCTGAAACTGCTGGAAGGCCAGCTCCAGCGCTGGTCGGACAACGGCGCCGGCAACGCCCGTTTCCTCACGCCCGACAAGGTGCGCGACTTCGACGAACTCAACGAACTCTTCTTCCACGTGCTGGCCGTGCCCGAAGATCAGCGCCGCGAATCGGTGCGCCAGAAATTCGGCGACATTCCCTACCTCAACAGTTCGCTGTTCGAACAAACCGAACTCGAGCGCCGCACCCTGCGCATCTCTGCCCTCAAAGACCGCCTGGAAATGCCCCTGGCGCCCCATACCGTCCTGCGCGATGCCGTCAACCAACGCCACAGCGGCGCCCTGCCCACCCTGCACTACCTCTACGCTTTTCTGGATGCCTACGACTTCAGCAGCGACGCGCGGGCGCGCATCCAGGCCGACCAGCGCGACGTGATCAACGCCTCCGTGCTGGGACTCATTTTTGAAAAGATCAACGGCTACCGCGACGGCTCGTTCTACACGCCCGGCTTTATCACGATGTACATGTGCCGCGAAACGCTGCGCCGCGCCGTACTGCAAAAATTTAACGACCGCTACGGCTGGGACTGCCCCGGCTTCGACAGCCTGCACAACCGCCTCGACTATGGCAAAACAGCCGAATACAATGAACTCGTGAACAGCCTGCGCGTGTGCGACCCCGCCGTGGGCTCCGGCCACTTCCTCGTGTCGGCCCTCAACGAACTCATCGCCCTGAAAAGCGAACTCGGCATCCTCTGCGACCGCCAGGGCCGCCGCCTGCGCGAACTGCGCGCCGTAGTGGGCAACGACGAACTCATTTTTACGGATACGGAAACCGACCAGCCCATCGGCTACCGCCCCGGCGAACAGGCTCCCAGCGCCTGCAGGAAGCCCTCTTCACGAAAAACAAACCCTGATCGAAAACTGCCTCTTCGGCGTGGATATCAACCCCAAATCGGTGATGATCTGCCGGCTCCGCCTCTGGATCGAACTGCTCAAACACGCGTATTAAACCAAGGACGGCCGACGCGGCTACAAAGCCCTGGAAACCCTGCCCAACATCGACATCAATATCAAAACGCGGCAACTCGCTGATCAGCCGCTTTGCACTGGACGAAGACTTGACAGACGTGTTCCAACGGCAGAAATTCAGCCACAGGATTACCTCATCGCCGTGCAGGCCTACAAAAACGCCCGCGACAAAGGCCGCAAGAGGAACTCCGCGCGTTTTCCGCAAGATCAAGGACGAGTTCCGGCAATCCGTATTCACCTCAACCCTTCGCCAAACAACATCCCAGAAACGCGGGCGCTCATTGCTGCTCGACAACAACCTCGACCTCTTCGGCGAAGTCAAAAAAGACGCCGCCACCGTGGAAAAGGAACGCGCCAAACTCCAGGCAGAGATCGCCGAGCTGGAACGCCGCCTCGACGACTACAAATCCGGCCCCCTGTACCGCAACTCCTTCGAATGGCGCTTCGAATTCCCGGAAGTGCTGGATAAGGCCGGCAATTTTGAGGGCTTCGATGTGGTGGTGGGGAACCCGCCGTACATCCGGCAGGAAGAACTGGCGCCGTTCAAAACCATTTCAAGGCGCGTTGAGCACCTTCGCGGGCACCGCCGACCTCTACGTGTATTTCGTGGAGCGCGGCATGCAGATCCTGCGGCCGGGCGGGCAATTCAGCTATATCCTGCCCAACAAGTGGATGCGCGCCGGCTACGGCGGCAAGCTGCGGCAGTTCGTGAAACGCCACCGCATCGAGGGCATCAGCGATTTCGGCGACCTGCCGGTGTTCGAGGAGGCCATCACCTATCCCTGCATCCTGGAATTGAGCCGCCGCGAAGCCGCGTCCGCTTTCCCGGCCGCCCACATCGGCACGCTGGCATTCGACGGCTCCCTGGGCGATTATATCCGCGCCGAAGCCTTCACGGTGGGCCTCGGCGGCCTGCAGGACGGCGGCTGGACACTCAGCGATACGCAGGTGCAAGCCCTGCTCGACAAACTGCG
>JADJHZ010000008.1 GCA_016707205.1 Haliscomenobacter sp.
TTTTTACCACGGGGACCAATAAATGGTTGTATTCCTCCGGGTCGTATTCCAGATCGGCGTCCTGTATAATAAGGTATTCCCCGGAAGCCTTGCTGATTCCCGTGTGCAAGGCAGCGCCTTTCCCCGCATTTTTTTCGTGCTTAAAATATTTGATATCCTGGCCTGGATGTTTTTCCATAAATTGAAAAATGGCCAATTCGGTATGATCTCCAGAGCAATCATTCACAATGATGATCTCTTTTTTTATGCCCTTCATTAGCTCGACAGCCACGATCTTTTCCAGGATCAAGTGGATGGTCGGCCCTTCATTGTAGGCAGGAATCACAATGGAAAGCGTTCGAATCGCATGTAGTGGGTCATTCATCAAAGGTCTCCAATTTTAACTGATCTACCAATAAGGGTAAAGTCCCCCCGCTGTTCCAAACAAACACGGCTACCCGATCGAACGCCTTTCGGGGAACCCGGGTGTCAAAATACAGGTATTTCGTTTCTCCGTCGTTCAAAAAGCGATAAACCCGGATGATCTGGTCTTTCACCTTCTCTTGGTCTTTGGTGAACGTCACAATCAATTGAGCGTTTCTCCAAAGATCCCACTCTTTATTCCTGCACCGGAAAACAGCGCCGGCTCTAATCCATTTAGCCGCCCCATTCGTTAAAGGAGCCGAATATATCGGCGTCATTTGCTGGCCGGCGTTTAAGCAGGCGCTTTTCAGGCCTTCAATAGGGGGCATTTCACATGGGAAGGCGCTGGTGTCCTTTTCAAAATCTTCATACAGAAGCTGTTTGACATTTTTTCGCGTTCCCCGAAACAAGGGCTCGTTGGTATCCAGCAATTTCAGCGTTTCCTCCGGGACCTTAAACTTGCCAAGCACTGCCCAGAAATAGGCCCGGTTCATTTGTTCCGTTTGGAATAACCCCCCTTTATGCGCCTGATGGCTCCACCATAAATTGAGGCAAATGAACAAAAGGGCTACCGGAGCAAATACGTATTTCCAACGCTTTGTTTTTAGGAGATCCCCGACAAAAGCAGTCAGCGGAAAGGCTAAAACCGGATAGGATTGCACCATGGCCCGGTGCCCCAACGTGCCCCCATACCACCAGATATTCCAGGAAAAGGCGACGTATGAAAACAAAATAAAAAAAATAAACCCTGTTAAAAATAATGGCCTTTGCTGACGGAATAGAGACGCAAAGCCCGCCAAGGCGAAAATCAGCATCGGCGAATACACCAACCACCCGCATCGGTAACCAAATATTCCCTTTTGAAAATGCGGACTTAACCAGTCGAACCCCTGATCGCCCCCATAGGAATAGACCAGCCAATCGCCCGATACGATTTTCCAATAGATCAATTGCACCGAACCCACCAGAAGACAAGCGGCAACAGCAAGCGCCAGCTTGGGTAGATGCGTTTTGAAAAATTCCATTTTGTCCGCAATGGATCTACGAAAATCGGGAGTTAGCCCCCATAGCAAGGGAATCAGAGCGGACAAAATTTCAGTAGGACGCACCAAAGCGGCTAATCCCACCAAACCGCCGATACCAACCGCCTTCCAGTAGGTGGGTTTTTCGTAAAACCGGATCGTCAGAAGAATCAATAGCGCATACAGCGTGAACAGGTTGCTGTGGGTTAGGGCGCTTCCCAAGGTGCCGTATTCAAAGTAGTTGGTGCCCAAAACCAGTAAAATCAGGCTGACTGCCACACTGGAATCGGAAAAATACCTTAACAAAATCCGGCGCAACACCCACATACCCAGAAAGGCCATCAACAAGCAACCCATTGAAATCATAAACTGGTAGGGTACGGAGAAGCCGTCGGCCGGAAACGTGTCGTTTACTTTGGCATACCAATGAGCCAGGAAAAAGAAAGGAGAAAACAAAATAGCTTGCCCGCAGGAATATTTGAGAACATAATTTCCGTTGGGCAATTGGTAGCCTTGCTCAAAATCTTTGGTCGGCTGGTATTGGTGCAGAATCCTGTCTTTGAAGAATAAATACTTGACGTCCTTATAGATAAACGTTGCAGGCAAATAAAAATAATACCCTGAAACATCCCAGCTTATGGGAGCTTCCGAGTAGTTCAGATTCCATTTGGGATAATAGAAAAAAACGGCGCCAATAAAAAATGCGTAGCAAATAACCAGGGCCGCTAATGATTTCTTATGCTTCATTTTGCGTAAAAGCAGCTTTTTTGTAACCAAAAAAACGAACCTTTTCAGACAAAAGAGCAGCTTGCCTGAATGCCGCATAAAGATATCAAAATACCCTGGCTAATACGCCCTACCGCCCCACCAACCTTCGCGCCAGCCCGCGCCTCTATCGCGTAAACACGTAATCTGCACTTTTTACCTTGGCATGGCAATTGTTGCACACGCTGGAGCTGTTGCGGGAAGTGATTTTTCCTGCGGTATCCAGGTGAAACCATTCCCAGCCGTTGTGCGAGGAGTTGTAGGTCCCGCCGCGCTTCACCATCGCCACGATCCCGTAGCCTCCCTGAACTTCCTTCACCAGGATGGTCCCGATGGGATACTGGCCGTTTTGGCCCAGGACGGCATTGGCTTGTTTGATCCAAACGGTGCGCGCAGCGTCGGTGTGGGCGCGGCCATCGTCGGAAAGGGCATTCTTCAGGTCGACGACCACCTTCCAGGTCCGGAATCCGGCAAAATCCGAGTCGGCGGCTACAAACTCGGTAGACGGCATGGGATTGGGATCGGGCGCCGGGCTGTCCTCTTCCTTGTCGCAGGAATTAACAATAGCAGCAAAACCGCTGAAAAGCAGGAAAATAACAAACATTCTTTTGGTAAACATGGTCTTTGGTTTTTCCCCAAAGAAAAGGGATAAATCCGCCCAGCGACGTCTGTGACAGGACGGTTTGGCTACATCAAGTGTCGCTTTTATTGCAAAAAGTGGCAAATCGCTGTTATTTTGGGCATATTTTCATCCTATGACTACCGAAGAGTTCCGCCTCATCGCCGATACCGTACCCAAGTCTCCGGGCATCTACCGCTTCCTGGGGAAAGACGACGTCATTCTCTATGTCGGCAAAGCTAAAAACCTCCGCAGCCGGGTTTCTTCCTATTTCGGCGAACGGGCCGGCCGCGCGTTCCGCACCCGGGTGATGGTCAAAAACGCGTCCTGTATCGAGTTTACTATCGTTGAAACGGAAACCGACGCCCTCCTCCTGGAAAGCGCCCTGATCAAGGAGCACCAGCCCCGGTATAATGTCATGCTCAAGGACGATAAGTCCTACTCCTATATCTGCATCAAAAAGGAACGCTTCCCGAGGATCCTCATCACCCGCCGGGTGGCCCGCGACGGCGCCACCTACTTCGGCCCCTATACCTCCAAAGGCCGCCTGAAGATCATTCTGGACCTGATCAAACAGCTTTTTCCACTGCGCACCTGCGCCCTGACGCTGTCCGAAGAAAACATCCTGGCGGGCAAGTTCAAGGTATGCCTCGAGTACCACATCAAAAACTGCCAGGGGCCCTGCGAAAACCTCGAAACGGAAGCCGCATACCTCGAAAAAATCGAGCAGATCAAAAACATCCTCCGCGGCCAGTTCAGCCCGGTGATCCAGCATTTTAAGCGGGAGATGCAGCACCATGCCGAAAATCTGGAATTTGAGAAAGCGCAGCTCATCAAGGAAAAACTGACGGCTTTCGAAGACTACCAAAGCAAATCCACCGTCGTCAGTACCAGCATTCGCGACGTGGACGTGTTTGCCATCGCGTCCACCGAAAAAGAAGCGTATGTCAACTACTTGCGCGTCGTCAACGGCGCCATCATCCACACCCATACCCAGGAACTGATCCGCAACCTCGAAGATGAAGAAGACAGCGACCTGCTCGCCTACGCCATCCCCCTCATCCGGGAGCGCTTCAGCAGCCTCGCGCCCGAGATCATCGTCCCCTTTGAGGTACCTGCCCCCGAACCGCACCTGACCATCACCATTCCCAAAATTGGCGACAAGCGCAAGCTCCTCGACCTGTCGGCCAAGAACGTGCAGTACTACCTGTTGCAGAAAAAACGCGACGAGGTCAGCAAGACGAAGAAACAAACCCCGGCTGAGCGCATCCTCCGGCAGCTCCAGCAGGACTTGCGGATGGAAGCCGCGCCCACCCATATCGAGTGCTTCGACAACTCCAATATCCAGGGCACGAACCCCGTGTCTTCCTGCGTGGTCTTCAAAAACGCCAAACCGTCGAAGCAGGATTACCGGCATTTCAAGGTCAAAACCGTCGAGGGCCCCAACGACTTTGCGTCAATGGAAGAGGTCGTCTTCCGCCGCTACCGCCGCCTGCTCGACGAGGAGCAGCCCCTGCCCCAGCTCGTCCTCATCGACGGAGGCAAAGGGCAACTCAGCGCCGCCATGAAGAGCATCCGCGACCTGGGCCTCGAAAACCGCATAACCGTCGTCGGCATCGCCAAACGCCTGGAAGAGATCTTCTTCCCCGACGACCCCCTGCCCCTGTACATCAACAAAAAATCCGAGTCCCTCAAGCTGATCCAGCAGGCCCGCAACGAGGCGCACCGCTTCGCCATCACCTTCCACCGCGACCAGCGGTCCAAAAACTTCACCAAAACCGCCCTCACCGATATCCCCAACATCGGCGAGAAAACCGCCCAAAAACTGCTCGTCCACTTCGGCTCCGTAAAAAAACTCCAGGCCGCCACCCTCACGGAGATCGCCGGGGTAGTGGGGCAAGCGAAAGCAAAGGTCGTGCGGGCGTATTTTGATGGGGAAGGGGAAGGAGTTTGAAGCCTTCTCGCGGTGTCCGCAAATTGCTTTGCGTCTTTCTTTCAAAGGCCACCTTCGGGTACGTGAAGCGGCGCATCACCTTTGCGCAGATTATGCGTTCAGCGTATTCAACCTACAGCTTCTCCCGGGCGCCCCATGGGCTGGATTTTTTTGGCTTGTTTTTCCGGGCGTGCCTGGCTGATGGAAGGGCGCATGTTTCCCCTTTCCACGTTCTGCTGGCAGGGGGCGCCCGCACGTTTGCCCCCCCCAGGACCGCGGTTCCCGGGTCCGCAGCGACCAAGGTGTCTCCGCACACTGGTCCGCTGGTTACCAAGGTT
Organism: Haliscomenobacter sp.; assembly: GCA_016707205.1. Classification (GTDB taxonomy): domain Bacteria; phylum Bacteroidota; class Bacteroidia; order Chitinophagales; family Saprospiraceae; genus JADJPL01. The sequence continues at coordinate 5,080 of JADJHZ010000008.1, forward strand.
TTCCGGTCATGCTAACGTAACCATGCGCGGCCGTCATCAGAACTGAGTTGGCGCGCAAGCCTAGCGCGGGCCGGTTTTTTTTGTTGTTCCGCCCCCCCCCTTTTTCGTGGCTTGGTGGTTTCCCTTTCACCCTGTTTGCCGGGCGCCCAGCCCTCTGCGCGGCGGCGCCCGCCCCGTCCTCCGCGGCAATACCAATTGGGTAAGGCTTCCCGCCGCCAAGTGTATTGTTCATGTACCCCTCCCTCTCCGAAACTTCCCCCATCCTCCCTGTGCTCAATCTCGTACCTGCCTCCACCAAACCAACGTTCCTGACCATGCATACCAAAATAACCATTGAGCCCTTCCGCATCAAGGTCGTCGAGCAGATCCGCCTCACCACCGACGAAGAGCGGCAGCAGTACCTGCGCGACGCGGCGTACAACCCGTTCCTGCTCAAATCCGATCAAGTCATCATCGACCTGCTCACCGACAGCGGCACCTCGGCCATGAGTGCCGAGCAGTGGGCGGGCGTCATGCGGGGCGACGAGAGCTACGCCGGCGCCAGGAGCTGGCAGCGCATGGAGAAAGCCATCCACGACCTCACCGGGTGCCCTTACATCCTGCCCACCCACCAGGGCCGGGCGGCAGAGCACCTGCTGTACAGCCGCCTGGGCGGCCCCGGCAAGGTGTTTATCAGCAATACCCACTTCGACACCACCCGCGCTAATATCGAATTTTCAGGCGCCAAAGCCCTCGACATTCCCTATTCCCGATGCCCGGGATATGGCCCTGGAACATCCCTTCAAAGGGAATATGGACGTGAAAAAGCTCGAAGCCCTTATTCGGGAATACGGCCCCGAAACCATCGGCGCCGTCATCCTCACCGTCACCAACAACAGCGGGGGCGGACAGCCGGTGAGCATGGCTAACGCGCGGGCCGTTTCGAAATTTGTCAACGAGAAGGGGTGTTGTTTATCCTCGATGCCTGCCGCATCGCCGAAAACGCCTACTTCATCAAGCAGCGGGAACCAGACTACGCCCGCCACAGCTACCGCGAAATCGCGCAGGAAATGTTCCGCCTGGCCGACGGCTGCATCATGAGCGCAAAAAAAGACGCGCTGGTCAATATGGGTGGTTTTCTGGCCCTGAAAGACCTGGACCTGGCGATCAAGTGCCGCACCGTCCTGATCATCACCGAGGGGTATTCCACCTACGGGGGCTTATCCGGCCGCGACATGGAAGCCATCGCCATCGGTCTGGAGGAAGTCTTTGACGCGGATTACCTGCACTACCGAATCCGGAGCACCACCTACCTCGGAGAAAAATTGCGCGAGATCGGCGTGCCCCTCATCTGGCCCATCGGCGGCCATGCGGTCTATGTAGACGCCAAAGCCTTTTACCCCCATATCCCGGTGGAACAGTTCCCCGGCCAGGCGCTGGTATGCCAGCTCTACCTCAAAGCCGGTATCCGGAGCTGCGAGATCGGTTCTGTCATGTTTGGCAAAAACGACGAAAACGGCCGGCTCATCCCCTGCGCCCATGGAACTCGTCCGCCTGGCTATCCCGCGCCGCGTATATACGCAAAGCCATATCGACTACGTCGTGGAAGCCTTCCGCGAACTGTTGGACGAACGCGAAACGGTCCAAGGCTTCCGCATTGCCTACGAGCCGCCGTTCCTGAGGCATTTTACCGCGAGGTTTGAACCGGCGTAACCCATTCACAACGCCTTCGTCCGCCCTCCATCCACCGCCAGGCTAATGCCGGTGATATAGGAAGCCGCAGGCGAAGCCAGAAAAGCCACAGCTGCCGCCACCTCCCCGGGGTGCGCGAAGCGGCCCATGGGAATGGTGTTGCGCATACCCGCTACCTGCTGCTCTATGGAAATACCCTTTTCTTTCGCCCATACGGCCATGAGTTCCATCAGCCGGTCGGTGGCGGTCATACCGGGAAGCACGTTGTTGATCGTAATCCCGTCGGGCCCCAGCTCGCTGGCCAGGGTTTTGGCCCAGCTGGCCATCGCCCCGCGCGTGGTGTTGGACACCCCCAGCCCCTCAATCGGAATTTTCACGGAGGTCGATACGATGTTGACGATGCGCCCATATCCATCAGTCCGCATGCCGGGCACGAGCAACTGAACCAGCAAATGGCTGCAGATCAGGTGCTGGCGGTAGGCATTCTCAAACGCTTCCGGCGAAGCCTGCAAAATTGGGCCTGCCGCAGGCCCGCCCGTATTGTTGATCAGGATGTGGTAGTGGCGTTCGCGGGCCAGTAGCCCCACGCGCTTGTGTAACTCCTCGGGGTCGTTGAAGTCGGCCACCAGAAAATCGTGGTCCTGCCCCGGATGCACACGGTCCAACTCGCTGATCACCGACTGCATCGCTTCCGCCGAACGCGCGGCCAGCGTCACGTTGGCGCCTAGTTTTGCCAGCGCAAACGCCGACGCCTTGCCAATCCCTTTGCTGCCCCCGCATACCAGGGCGTTTTTGTTTCGCAGATCTCCAAACATGTCGTTTCGGTTTTTTTGGAAAAGTACGGGTTTTTTGGGGGAAAGGGAGCAGGGAGCAGAGAGCAGGGAGCAGAGAGCAGGGAGCAGAGAGCACACAGTAGAGGGCGTAGAGGACATAAAGGATGTAGAGGATGTAGAGGATGTAGAGCTCTTGTTCGCCGAAATCCTCAGATTTCGTGCGGAATTTTGGGCCGGCCCCCGGGCGGGGCCGGGGTGGGGGGAGGGGGGAAGGGGGGGCCCCCCCGCCTCCTCCCCTCTCCCCCCGGACTGATTCGCCCGAAAATTCCGCGGGGGCCGGGCGGGGGTTTCGGGGGGGGTTTGGGGGGCGGCTCTCCTGGGTTGGGACCCTTCCGGGGGGGGGGCGTTGGGGGAGGGGGGAAAAGCGTCAGGGGGGGGGGGGGAGGGGGGAGGGGGGGCGGGGGGGGGGGGGGGGGGGGGGGGGGGGGGGGCCGGGCGGGGGGTCGGGGGCCCCGGGGGGGGGGGGGTCGCCGGGGGGAGGGCGGGGGGGGGGGGGGGCCTTCGCCCGGGGGGGGCCGTCTTGTTTTTTTTTTTTTGCCCCTTTTTTTTTTCGGGGGGCCCGGGGGAAAGGGGGGGGGGGGCCCCCGCCGGGCTGGTTGGGGGGGTGGCCGGGGGGGGGGGGGACGGGGGGCTCGCGACGGGCCCGCGGTGGGGCCGCGGGGTTTGCTTGCGGTATTATGATCAGCCAAACGCTTGTTCCTGCTGATGCTCCCCCTGCTCCCTGCTCCCTGCTCCCTAATCCCTACCTCCTGAACTGATTCCCGTTTTTACGCCGTCTTTTTCCATTGCCAAAAGAATGTTTTTTAAATTATTTTTAATACAAAAAATAGCATAATTTAAAAAACAATTTGTTTTGATTTTATAAAAAATATAGCTTTACCCTTCAACGCCAGCTTGTATACAATATCTAACGCCATAAAATAGGCCATTTTCTCCGTGTTCCTCAACTGCCATACCTATTTCAGCCTGCGCTACGGCACGCTTTCCCCCCGGCAACTGGCGGAAAAAGCGGCGCAATGGAACATCCGCACTCTGGCTCTGACCGACATCAACAACACCTCCTGCGCTTCGGAGTTTATCGGCGCCTGCCGGAGCGCCGGAATCAACCCGGTATTGGGTATTGACTTCCGGGACGCAGACGGGCAGCAACTGTTCATCGGCCTGGCGCGCAACGCCGCCGGGTGGAAAGCGCTCAACCGCCTGCTCTCCGAAGCGTCTTTGCAGGGCAAACCCCTGCCGCCCGTAGCCCCGGAGCTGGAACACGTATGGATCGTTTACCCAAAGCTCGTCAAACCCATCCATCTGTTTCGAGAGAACGAGCTGCTTGGCATACGCCCCGAGCATGTAAACCGGCTGTTCAACCACGAGCTGCTCCGCTTTCCGCAAAAGCTCGCAGCGCTCCACCCCGTTTCATTCCTCGACGACGAAGGGTACCGGCTGCACCGGCTGCTGCGCGCCATCGATAAAAATACGCTGCTGGACAAACTCCTGCCCAAAGACGGCGCAAAAAAAACCGACCGGCTCCTGCCTCCCGAAGCGGCGGAGGCACTCTACCGGCAGTACCCACAGCTTATTCAAAATACGCACCGCGTACTCGAGAGCTGCCAGGTCTCCCTGGAATGCGGGCTATCCGTCAACCGCCAGTCGTTTACCGGCAGCAAGGACGGCGATTTCCTCCTTCTTGAAAAACTGGCGCTCAGCGGCTGCCGCAAACGCTACCCCGACCAGCCCCTCGCTGCCAAAGCCCTCGAACGGGTGCGCAAAGAGATGGACACCATCCGAAACCAGGACTTTTGCGCGTACTTCCTCATCGCCTGGGATATCGTCCGCTACGCCCAATCTACCGGCTACCACCACGTGGGGCGGGGCAGCGGCGCCAACTCCATCGTCGCTTATTGCCTGTTCATCACCGATGTAGACCCTCTGGAACTCGACCTCTATTTCGAGCGCTTCATCAACCCCTACCGGGCTTCTCCGCCCGACTTCGACATCGATTTTTCCTGGGACGAGCGCGATGACATCACCGACTATCTCTTCAAACGCTACGGAAAGGAGCACGTCGCCCTGATCGCCACCTACAACACCTTCCAAAAACGGGCCGCCATCCGGGAACTGGGAAAGGTCTACGGCCTGCCCAAGGCCGAAATCGACAAGCTGCCCGACAACCCCGATAGCGCAGACTCTCTGACCGAACCCACCCCCGAGATCCTGCGCTATGCCGCCCTGCTCGACGGCTTCCCCAACTACCTGTCGATCCACGCCGGGGGCGTGCTGATCTCCGAGCGCTCCCTGTACGAGCACACCGCGCTGCAAATGATGCCCAAGGGATTTCCCGTTACGCAATTCGACATGCACCACGCCGAAGCGATCGGCTTCCACAAGTTCGACATCCTCAGCCAGCGCGGACTGGGGCACATCAAAGACGCCGTAGACCTCGCCTACCAAAACCAGGGGCAACGCGCCGACGTGCACGACATCACACGCATCAAGGAAGACGAGCGCGTAAAAGCCCTCCTGCGCTCGGGGCACTGCATCGGCTGTTTTTACATCGAGTCGCCCGCCATGCGCGGGCTACTGCACAAACTGCGCTGCGAAGATTACGTGCATCTGGTGGCCGCCAGCTCCATCATCCGGCCCGGGGTGGCCCGGTCGGGCATGATGCGCGAGTACATCCGCCGGTTTCATCAACCCCATGGGTTTGCCTATCCGCACCCCGTATTCCGGGAGCGCCTGGGAGAGACGTTTGGCGTGATGGTGTATCAGGAAGACGTGATGAAGATCGTGCACCACTTCGCCGGGCTTGGCCTCGACGAGAGCGATATCCTGCGCCGCATCATGAGTGGAAAAAAATACAAAGACGACACCTTCGAGCGCCTGCGCCGCAAGTACTTCGACAACTGCAGCGCGCGCGGCTACCCCGCCAAGCTTGCCGAAGACGTCTGGAAGCAGATCGAAAGCTTTTCGGGATACTCGTTTTGCAAGGCGCATTCGGCCAGCTTTGCCGTGGAAAGTTTTCAAAGCCTTTTCCTGAAAGCCTATTTTCCCCTGGAGTTCATGGTGGCGGTGATCAACAACTTCGGCGGGTTCTACGCTACGGAGTACTACGTGCACGAAGCCCGCATGCTGGGCGGGCAGATCCACGCGCCCTGCGTCAACCATAGCGCATACCTGACCACCCTGCGCGGGACCGACGTGTACCTGGGCTTTGTGCACCTGCATCAGATGGAGCGCCAAACGGCCCACCGGATCGCATACCAGCGCGCCTGCGGGGGGCTGTTTCGCAGCCTGGCGGACTTTGTCAGCCGCGTAGATATTCACCCGGAGCAACTGGAACTGCTGATCCGCATTGGCGCGTTCCGGTTTACGGGCAAAAGCAAGTTTGAGCTCCTATGGGAGAAAAACGCCCTGTTCAACCCCCGGCACGGATTTGACGCGCAGCCCAGGCTGTTTGAGGAAGACCCCGCGGAAGGCGGCGAAAGGCCGCAGTATGGTATCCCCGGATTGCCCGACGGCCCCCACGACCAGGCCTTCGACGAGATCGAACTGCTCGGCTTCCCTCTATGCTCGCCCTTCGATCTACTACCGGAAGAATGGCGCTACCGGCAGGGCGTCGCCGCCCGGGATTTCCCGCAGTACCTGGGCCGGGTAATCGACGTGCCCGGCTACTACGTCTGCCAGAAGCCCGTGCGCACCGCTGGCGGCCAGCGCATGGCCTTCGGGACCTGGCTCGACCGCGAAGGGCGGTATTTCGATACCACACATTTTCCCAACTTCCTCCAGCAGCACCCTTTTCAGGGCAAAGGAGCCTACGCCATACAAGCCAAAGTGGTGGAAGAATACGGCTTTTACAGCCTCGAAGTAATCCGCATGGAGCGTTTGCCGTATGTGCGGGATGGCAGGTTTGGGTGAGGGCAAAGAACCGTCTTTTGAGACAGTTCCCAAAATCTTGAATGCGCGTTATGCGTAACTCCTGCATTATGTGAATTATACAACTCTGCGATTAAGTTCTGTAATGCTTTATGGGATAAAAGAACTCAATTTTGTATGGTGAAAATTCTTTCACTATCTAAATAAATTAAGATGAAAAATCTTCTGGCAACCTTCACGTTAGTGGCGGTTGTATTCCTCACTGGGTGCCAAAAAGATGATTTCATAGAAATCATCGGCGTGTGCCCTGTGGTGGAATCAACGAACCCGGAGAATGGCGCTACCGGCGTTGCGCTCAATAAAGTAATTACTGTGGTTTTCAATGAAAGGATGAATCCTGCCACAATTAATCAGACATCGTTTACAGTACAGGGAGCAACATTGGTTGCGGGAACGTATGCATTCTCCGATTCCACTGCTTCCTTCAGTCCTACTAACCCGTTGACGCCCAATACGACGTACACGGGCACGTTAAACACATTGGTAAAAGACGTAGCTGGAAATGCTCTGCAGACCAACTATGAGTGGACATTCGTGACCGGTGCAGCCGGTGTGAGTTTGGCTACAGTGGCCCAGTTTGGGGTTTTCGCCGAAACGGGCATCACCAGCATAGGCTTCAGTGAAGTTCGCAATATGGATATTGGCGTAAGTTCCGGTAACGGGACTGACATTATCGGCTTCCCGCCTGCGGTGGTAGTCAACGGCGCCATTTATGTAGTTGACGACCTCTTTCCTGCAGGCTTGCCTGCCATGTTTTCACTGGCTAAAACCAATTTAACCGATGCCTATCTTTTTGCTGAAAGCGCAATCTCTCCGGCATCTGTCCAGCTCAGCGGCGATCTGGGCGGCCGCACACTTACTCCCGGCATTTATAAATCTGCCCTGACCCTTTTGGTGCAAAACGGGAATCTGACGCTGAATGCAAGAGGTGACTCGAATGCCGTCTGGATATTCCAGGTTCCTGGAAACTTAACCACCGGAGGCGGCACAGGTGGGAACATTATCCTTACCGGAGGCGCTCAAGCCAAGAATGTCTTTTTGGCAAACGGGCGGTACGGCCACTATCGGAGCGGGTACTTCGTTCAACGGAACCGTACTTGCATTGAATTCCATCACACTGAATGCCGGCGCCAACGTAGCAGGCAGATTGCTTACAAGAAATGGCGCTGTATTTATGAGTACCAACATTATCAACAAGCCTTAAATCACAATTTGTATGAGACATATATCTTTTTTGAGTAAGGAATTAAGCGCCGTATGGCGCCCTTACAATCGGATGCTCAAAAGCGTTGTCATAGGCGCTTTGATACTCGCCGGTATTCAGGCGTCGCTTCAGGCACAGGAATACAAGTATACAAAACCTACCTTCTGGGTTGGCGCGGCAGCCGGAGCAAATTTCAACTTCTATCGCGGCTCCACCCAGCGACTGAATTCAACGTTCTCTTCCCCTGTTGCCTTCCACAACGGCAACAACGTGGGCTTGTATCTTGCTCCGCTGCTGGAGTATCAATCCCGCTCAGGTGTAGGCGTCATGCTGCAGGCAGGATACGACAGCCGCAAAAGTACGTTCGAACAACAACTGACTCCATGCAACTGCCCCGCTGATTTATCCACCAATCTGAGCTACATCACGGTAGAACCGAGCTTGCGCGTGGCGCCCTTCGGCTCCGGATTTTATTTGTATGGCGGCCCGAGGTTCGCTTTCAACCTGGATAAAGCGTTCACCTACAAATTAGGCATCAATCCTGCTTTCCCGGACCAATTGCCAACCCCGGACGTGACTGGAGATTTGAGCGATGTAAAGAAAACGCTCCTCTCCATGCAAGTCGGAGCAGGATATGATATCCCGCTTTCGTCACAGGATCAGCAGATACAAGCGATGTTCTCGCCTTTTATTTCGTTTCAGCCCTACTTCGGCCAGTCTCCGCGGTCAATAGAAACCTGGAACATTACTACTCTGAGAGTAGGCGCTGCCCTGAAATTTGGAAGTGGACGTGAAAATCCAATACCAACACCTCCCGCAACAGGAATAGAGGTTTTACCTCCTTTCAACGACGTGCGGTTCTCCGTCATCTCTCCCCCAAACATCCCTACGGAACGCCGGGTAAGAGAAACATTCCCGCTGCGCAACTACGTGTTCTTCGATTCTGGATCTACAGCGATTCCTGATCGCTATGTGTTGCTTACCAAAAACCAGATCACCGGGTTCAAAGAAGATCAATTGGAAGAGTTTGCACCTAAAAGACTCTCCGGTCGTTCTGCACGCGAAATGACAGCCTACTATAATATACTCAATATCCTCGGAGACCGTCTTGGTAAAAACCCCGCTTCAGCCATCACTTTGGTTGGGTCTTCAGAAAAAGGCGCTGATGCAGGACGAGCAATGGCCGAATCCATCAAACAGTATCTGACCGATGTATGGAGCATAAATAATTCCAGAATCGGTGTGGAAGGTCGCAATAAGCCCTTGAACCCGTTTCTGAAGCCAGGAGGCACACAAGATATTGAATTACTCCTCGAAGGAGACCGCAGGGTATCTATTGAAACGACTTCGCCTGAACTGCTGATGGAATTTCAGACTGGCGCCGATGCCGGACTGAAACCAGTGGAAATCATTGCCATGCAAGAAGCGCCGCTCGACAGCTACGTTACCTTCAAGGTGGACGGAGAACGCAAAGCGTTCTCTCCCTGGCGGTTAGAGATCAAAGACGAAAGTGGGAAAATGCAAACTTTTGGACCTTTCACCCAGGGGCAAATCAAAATTCCTGGAAAATCCATTATGGGTACGCGCCCCAAAGGCAGATACAACGTGACCATGACAGGGGTGACGAGCAACGGCTCAGCTGTAAGAAAGCAAGCAGTGGTAGATATGGTACAATGGACTCCCCCTCAAAATGAGGAAGGATTACGATTCAGTATAATATACGACTTCGACGAATCCAAGGCCGTCAACATGTATGAAAAATACCTCACCACCGTTATCGTGCCCAAGATTCCTACAGGCGCAACCGTAATCATACAAGGCCATACCGACATTGTAGGCGACGAAGCTTATAACCAGAGGTTGTCTTTATCCCGCGCCAATGATGTCCGGGCAATTTTGGAAGCCGGCCTGAGAACTGCCGGAAGAAGCGACGTAAAGTTTGAAGTGCATGATATGGGGGAAGATACCAATACATCTCCATTTGAAAACGCACTCCCTGAAGAACGCGCTTACAACAGAACTGTAATTATTGATATTATTCCCCGCAAATAATTTCAGTATTTCAGCAGTTACGCGCAACGCGTATTCAACATTCTTCAAAGGCCATGTTGCCGCATGCGGCGGTAACATGGCCTTTTATATACTCCAGTTTGGTGTGAAAATGGCTGCTTTTAAGGCCAAAAGCAAGCCTATGTCAGCCAAACCAAAGATTTCCCAGGAAAGGACTTGGCCCAATAGGACATTGAAGTTTATTCGCCTGATGCAAGGGTTCAAAAGTTCAAGGGATCCCTTGAATGTCCTCGTTTTACTGGAATAGTTTCGCTCCGAAGTACAAAAAATGCGTATTTTTCCCTACGCCAAAATAATTGCTTATGCGAACCCTCCTTTTGCCGCTCACCGGCATACTCCTCCTGAACCTTTCGGTAGCGGCCCAGCGCGTCGCCCAGCAGTTCGAACGCGTCAATTTCTCCCAGGTAACCATCGATGATTCCTTCTGGAAACCCCGGATTGAGAAAGTCGCTTCCGTCACCATTCCGGTCTGTATCGAACAGACAGAGGTCAAAACGCCCCGTATCCAGAACTTCGAAGTCGCGGCCGGCCTCAAGAAAGGGGAGTTCAAGGGCATTTTCTACGACGACTCCGACGTCTTTAAAGCGCTCGAAGCCATTGCCTACTCGCTCAAGACCCACCCTAACCCGGAACTGGAGAAAAAAGCCGATGAGTGGATCGGCAAAATCGCCGCAGCACAGCTCAAAGACGGCTACATCAACACCTACTACACCCTTACCGGCCTGGATAAGCGCTGGACCGATATGAGCATGCACGAAGACTACAACGGCGGCCATCTCATCGAGGCCGCCGTGGCCTACTACAACGCCACCGGTAAGCGTCAACTGCTGGACGTCGCCATCCGCTTTGCCGACCATTTCGACAGCCTGTTCGGCCCGGATAAACGCCATTGGGTTACCGGCCACCAGGAACTCGAGCTGGCGCTCGTCAAGCTGTACAAGGTCACCAATGAAGAGCGCTATCTGAAGCTGGCCGACTGGCTCCTCGAAGAGCGGGGCCATAAACACGCCATAGGGTACACCTGGACCGACTGGCGGGATACGGCCTATGCCCAGGACGTCCTTCCGGTGAAACAGCAGACCCAGATCACCGGCCACGCCGTCCGGGCCATGTACCTGTATACCGGCGCGGCGGATGTGGCGGCAATCACCGGAGACTCCGGGTACTTCAAAGCGATGACGGCTGTTTGGGAAGACGTGGTGCACCGCAATATGTACATCACCGGCGGCATCGGCTCCTCCGGCAGCAACGAGGGGTTCAGCACCGACTACGACCTGCCCAATGAACGCGCCTACTGCGAAACCTGCGCTTCGGTAGGCATGGTGCTCTGGAACCAGCGCATGAACCAACTCACCGGCGATGCCCAGTATATCGACGTGCTGGAGCGTAGCCTCTACAACGGCGCCCTCGACGGCCTGTCGCTCAGCGGCGACCGCTTTTTCTACGGCAACCCTCTGGCGTCTAATGGGCAACACTATCGCCGGGAGTGGTTTGGTACCGCTTGCTGCCCCGCGAACATCGCCCGCCTGGTCGCTTCCCTGGGCGATTACATCTACGGGCAATCTACCGATGGCCTGTGGGTGCACCTCTTTGTGGGAAGTTCGACTACCCAAACCCTTGGCGGGCAAAAAGTGGGTATCCGTATGCAAACGGCCTACCCCTGGCAGGGCGGAATTCAACTGCTTATCGACCCCGAAAACAAAACCCGCTTCGGGCTGCACGTACGCATCCCCGGCTGGGTGCGCGAGCAGGCCGTTCCAGGCGATTTGTACTCCTTCGTCAAAACCGGAAACGTCGCCCTGGAGATTAAGGTCAACGGCAAGCCCATCGCCTACCGCATCGACAAAGGCTATGCCGTGATCGAACGCGAGTGGAAAAAAGGCGACGTGGTGCAGGTAGACCTCCCGATGGAAGTCAAACGGGTGACCGCGCGCGACGAAGTCAAAGCCGCCCAAAACCGCGTGGCCCTCCAGCGCGGGCCCCTGGTCTACTGCGTCGAAGGCGCCGACAACAACGGCCAAGCCTGGAATTTCATCCTACCCGACGACGCGCTCATCACCGCCGGCTTCCGGCCTGATCTGCTGGGCGGCGTCACCGCCCTGAGCTTCACCGCTCCAACCATAGAAGTTTCCCCCGACGGCCTGTCGGTGCTAACCCGCACGAAAACCATGACCGCTATCCCCTACTTCGCCTGGTGCAACCGGGGGCAAAACGCCATGCAAGTGTGGCTGCCGAGAAAGATCCAGGAGGTGAAAGTGAATTATTAGGCGCCGGTCAGGGGACCGGCGGATAGTTCCGCACGAAATCTGAGGATTTCGGCGAACGGGGAAATCTGAGGATTTCGGCGAACGGTCGGTTGGCGGGAGACGGTGGACGGAAAACCTATCACCCTTCCAACTCCTTGAGTTTTTCCAGGATGCGCTGCATTTGCTGCTTTTTCTCGACGATGACGGGCGGGCAGGCGCGCTCGGCACAATCGGGCAGCGGGCAGCGTTCGCAGGTGGTGTGCACCTCCCGGCGCAGGATACCCGGATCGTGAAGGAAGCGGATTTTGTCCTGGAGGCCGTCCGTTATTTGAAGCCCGATGGTCACGCTCACGTTTTTATTGGGGGCAGGGTAGGAAGGCCGTGCCATAGTGAAACACAGGTAAGCATCTTCGGTATTCAGGTAGTGCGAGATCTGCGCCTTGACGATGCGGTCGGCAAAGACCCCTCCTTGCTGGAGGGCACGCAGTTCGCGAAGCAGCGACAGAGAGATCCAGCGCCGGCAGTAATGCTCGTTGAGGCGGTTGCCGTGCGGGTGGTGCTTTTGGTTCAGATGCAACTCTTTGTCCATTTCGAAAATGTCCTTTTCGGGGTCGTGGACAAAGCGCAGGAAAAAAAGCTTCTTCATGCCGAAGAAGCGGGGAAGCAGATTCGTCAGGCGGTGGAAGAACATTTCCGGGGTTGCGTCATACCCCTTCATGAGCAGTAGGAAAGCTTCGCCGTCCCAGCGTTCTCTGCGAAAAAAAGCCTCCATTTCCTCCAACACCTGTTTTTGAGGCAGGTGCAGGCTACGGAAAAATAAATTGCCTTGGAGTGGTTGAGCACTTCCTCAAAGGTTTTACCCCGAAGCAGGGAAGACGTGTATGCCCGATCCCGGAGCTGAAGCCACTGGAAAGCGAGCTCTTTCCCAAACTGAAACGACCGCTGGATAGCCGACAGCTTGCTGTTGAGCAGGAGTTCCTTGCGCTTGGGCACGAATACCGAACGCAGGGGCGCCAGATCAGGGTAAGCGTCGAGCCCGTTGTCCAAAATGGTGTAGCCCCAGCGCTCCTCCAGGAGCCGCTTGAGCAAATCCGGGGGTAAAGGCCGCTCAACCGGAAGTTGAAATTGCCGGGCAAACCGGTCCACCTCCTGCTCCAGGTCGTCGAAATAATTACTGTGCAACTCCAGGTAGGAGCGCAACGCGCCAAAATAAAAATTTTCTTCCTTGACGGCGTAGTTGCGGGACAGCTCCAGCAGGGTGGAAATAAACGCGCCTACCCGGGCGCCCGCACTGGCGATGATCTCCACCACCTTCGACATTTCAATGCCGAACAGGTCCAGCGGCAGTTCGTTCAAAAAGTTGGATCGCAACAGTTCGCCTACCGGCGCCAACCCTTCCCCAAATTCCTGCGAAAGCAAATCGCTTTCCTGCACGCCGAGGGCCTTGGCTAAGGCCTGGATCTTGTCTTCCTTGGGATACTTTTTCCCCTTCTCGATTTCGTTCAGGTAAGACACCGATATGCCGGTGCGACCGGCAAGATCAGCAAAGGACAGGCTTTGAGCCTGCCTGGATTGTTTTACCTTCAACCCAAACAAGATCCGCTGTTGAATTTTATTGATCATCGGGCCAAAGGTAGCCGATTTTAGCGAAAATTCGCAAACAAAAACGGCAAACCTGCGCCCATCCGTTCCCGATTTAGCGAACATGCTCCTGTCTGCTTTTTTGTCAAAGGGTTTGAGGAGTGAACGACGGCGCATGGGTACCTCTTTGAGGCCGGAGCCTCAAGGAGGTACGGAGCACGAGGCAGGAGCATCGCGCTAGTTTGGACGAGGCAGGAATTTTGAGATAACTTCCCGTATTTTTAAGGCAAAAAACCAAATGAGCGATCTGATCCGGTTTTACCAGGAGCGGCATCAACAGCATACCGCAAAAGCCCGAACGTTAGGAGCGGCATACAACCGCCTGGCGATCGGGCGTCTGGCGGCGTTTCTGGCGGGAGTGTTTCTGGGTGTATTTCTCTGGTCCTGGTCGCCTGTGCTCACCGGCCTGTGGGGGATCGTCTTTCTGGCGGGATTTTTTTATCTGGTGCGGCGGCACAACCAGATAGCGGAGCGGAGAGATCACCAGACGCTGCTTGCTCAGGTAAACCAGGAGGAAGCAGCGGCCGCAGGCTACCAGTTTCAGGTATTTGAAGACGGCGCCGAATTCCGCGACCTGCTGCACCCTTACTCGGGCGACCTGGATCTGTTTGGCCCCTATTCGGTGTTCCAGTTCATCAATCGCACGACTACGCCTCAGGGCAAAGAAACGCTGGCCGCTTATTTGCTGCATCCGGCGACGCCACCCGTCATCGCCGCCCGCCAGGAAGCGGTCCGGGAACTGGGCCAACTGCCGGATTGGCGCCACGCCTTTCGGGCGCTCGGTATGGCGAACCCATCCAGCCTCCGGCATCAGGAACAGCTCCAGCGCTGGTTAGACCAGGAGCCTGTATTTCGCTTCAGGAAAGTCATGTCATGGGCGCTTATCCTTTTGCCTTTGATGACGGCAACCGCCTTTGCAGTCACCCTCTTTCGCGGGGAGCCCTGGTGGGTCTCTGCAGCCTGCCTGCTTCCTTCTGCATTGCTCACCGGCTATTACGCCAAGCGCGTGCAACGCATCCACGAGGCAACGGCCCGCACGGGCGCCATGCTCCAAGCCTACGCCGCGTTACTCCGGCACATCGAAACGCAGCCGTTTGAGTCCTCGCTCCTGCAAACGCTGCAAACGGCGATCCACACCCCGCGGATCTCCGCTTCCCGGGCGCTAAAACAATTGGGCTACCTGATCCACCAACTGGACGTGCGGTACAACCCTTTCGCCATCCTGCTCAACCTGTTCGGCCTCTGGGACCTGCAATGGGTATACCGGCTGGAAGGTTGGAAAAACGAATGGAATCCCGTGTTGGCCGGTTGGTTTCACACGCTGGCGCAGTTCGAGGCGCTTTCCTCCCTGGGCAACCTGCATTTCAACAACCCCGGGTGGACTTTTCCCCGGGTGGAAGAAGGACTTTCCTTCCAGTCGAAAGGCCTGGGCCACCCGCTCATTCCCGAGGGCCGGCGCGTGGGCAACGACCTCGGCATGCCCGTCAGGGCCCACCTCAAGCTCATTACCGGTTCCAACATGGCGGGCAAAAGCACCTTCCTGCGCAGCGCAGGCGTCAATATCGTGCTGGCGCAAAGCGGCGCGCCGGTTTGCGCGCAAGCGATGGAGTTGCCCCCGCTGCAGGTCTACACCAGCATGCGCACCCAAGACGCGCTCGCGGAAAATGCCTCTTCGTTCTATGCCGAACTGCGCCGCCTCAAAACCCTGATCGAAACCGCCAAATCCAGCCAAACCGGCCCTATACCCGTATTTTTTCTCCTCGACGAAATCCTCAAAGGCACCAACTCCCGCGACCGCCACCAAGGCGCCGCAGCGCTGATCCGCCAGCTCATCCGCCTCCAAAGCGCCGGCCTCATCGCCACCCACGACCTGGAACTGGCCTCCATGGAAGCGGAAAGCCAGGGCCATATCGAAAACTGGTATATCGACGTGCAGCTCCAGGATGGCCGGCTCGTGTTCGACTACCAACTAAAAAAGGGCGTCAGCCAAAGCTTCAACGCGACCCGGCTGATGGCGGAGATGGGGATCGATGTTTGAGGTACGAAGTACGAGGGTACGGGGATTGGGCATTGCTTTTTGGTCGAGTAGGTCGGGGGACGGTCGACGGAAGACGGGGACGGTGCCCTGCCCCCTGGAAAATGATTACTTTTATCGTCAGACATCCATGAGCCTGGGGATGTGCCTGGCAAAACATGGATGCTCCCGTATTGCGCATGCAAAAACACCCAGCAAATGACTTGTATTTCTTGTGCCCACGAACACGACCAAAAATTTTGCCCGAATTGCGGGGAACAGGCCGCCGTTGGACGGATTACGTTTCGTTCCATTGCGACGGATTTCTTTTCGACCCTTACCAATATGGACAAAGGGCTCCTGTTCAATCTGAAGTACCTGACCATCAATCCCCATTACCTCATTACCAGCTACATTCGGGGCAAAAGAAAGGGGATTTTTAATCCGTTTTCCTTCCTGCTCCTTTCCATCTCGATTTTCCTGATCGCGGACTCGCTCGTAGATTTCTCCTCCGGCCTTGACGGACCGGATTCCCCTGCTTATTCCATTGGGTATAAGGCCGGAACCTTCCTCCGGGTCTATTTCAAATACGTTTGGATTTTCACGATTGGCTGCCTGGGTATTTCCACCAAGCTGTTTTTTGGCCAATACAATCTGGCAGAGCATGTGACCATAAGCGCCTTCTTTATTGGTCAGGCCACCCTGGCCGGATTAATTGGCTTTTTTGCGTTAAAAGCGCCGGTCCTGCTTTTCAATCCAATCGTATACCTAGCCATGTTTTGGATGGTATATAACGTTTTTGGCAAAGGCAAAGATCAATGGGAAGCCCTCCTGCAAACGGCAGGGGTGATCCTGTTCTTTTTTCTTCAACTATTCCTTGTGCTTATTTTAATTGGCCTTGCACTCTGAACGGTGAACGCGGACAAAAAACCCTTGAACCGTTGAACTTTTGAACTTTCACCCATATCCTACATCCCCTACCTCCTTTACATCTTAAACATCCTCTACATCCTTAACCCCACTACATCCCTACATCCTTTACATCCTTTACATCCTATATAAAAAAAATCTACCTCATGCGCGCATACTCCATCCGCGAAGCGCTCCAACAAGGCGGCGCAACAACCGAACTCTACCTCCACGGGCTGAGCCTGTGCGAGGCGCCGGAGGAGGTATGGTCGCTGCCCAACCTGGAGGTGCTGGATCTCGAGAACAACCAGATCGAGCAGGTACCGGAGGCGGTTGCCCTGCTGACCGGTTTGCGCATCCTGCGCTTGTCCGGCAATCCGCTTCGGGAGGTTCCGGCGGCCCTGGAGCGCCTCCCTTTACTGGAGGAAATTTACCTTTCCCGTTGCGAATTCCGGACGCTACCCGGCGTGCTTTCGAACTGCCGGGCCTTAAAGAAACTCGATCTTTCCGGAAACCGGATCAAAACATGCGCCCTGGAAAAGGCCCAATGGGGGAAGCTCGAATCCCTGAACCTGGAAAAAAACGCGCTCTCAGCCTTCCCCTCCGGCCTGGAAAACGCCCCTTGCCTGCGCACCCTGGATCTGGCGCATAACCGGATCGCAGAAATTTCTGCGTCCAGCAGGTTGCCGATAGGGCTGGAGTCTTTGGATCTCCGCCGCAACCGGATCGCCGGAATCCCCGGCCATTGGGGGGCGCTGACCCAGCTGCGGCATCTGGATCTTTCCCAAAACCGGCTCGAAGCCTTGCCCGAAGCCGTTCGCCAACTCCGCCAACTCCGCCAATTGAAGTTGGACGATAACGCCCTGACCCGGCTGCCGGATTTCATGGCCGAACTTCCGGTCCTCGACGCGCTCAACCTTCGCAACAATCAACTGAGCGAACTTCCGGAAGCCCTTTCCAGCATGCCGTCCCTCAGCACTCTGAACCTGGCCGGAAATCCGTTGCACCGCCTTCCTCCCCTTCCCGAAAACCTGCGTGCGCTGGATGTGTCCAAGACGGCGATTGAAGCGCTTCCGGAATCCCTTATCCGCCTGGCGCGGCTTCGCGCGCTGGACGTTTCGTATACCCAAATCCCGGAAATTCCTCCATTGCTGGCGCAACTACCCCGGCTGGAACAACTTATCTGGAAAGGGTATCCCACAGGGCCGGTTCAGGATACCCGTCTGCTGATGCATTTCCCGGCCTTGAAAACCCTTACCGGCGTGCTGCCTGCAGCCGGTTGGCGCAGGCTTCATAAGCTCATTGCCGCAGGGCGGAAGGCGGGATTTGGCCCCGAGGGCCTCTTTACCCTGAACCGCATCGAAAAAATGGGCCCCGAGGCAGAAATAAATCTCCCCCAGGAGCAGGCGCTGAAGGCGCTTTCCCTTCCGTTCCCCCCTTTGCGCCGCGCCCTGACAGGCTGGTTACTAAGCCACTTCCCAGCTTCCGGTCTGGAGGCCGCCCACCGGATCGGGTGGTTTGGCCGGCCCAAGGGCGTTCCGCTGGGATTCTGGAAAGAGCGGCTGGAGTCATGCGGGCTTCGGATGGCGGCAAAGGGGGATGTCCCTACCCATTTGGTCATCGGCGAACCGCCCTATCCCGAAAGCCCCTCACCTATGCCGCTGCCTGGAATTTTGGACTTGCCGGTGCTGGAATCCTACCTGGCCAGAGAAGAATCCCGGTACCTGCAGACTGAAGAAGACGCCGGGCAAGCAGACCGGCTCCAGCGGATGCTGCGCAGCCGGGACACTGGTTTCCTCCGGTTAGCGATCCCTTTTATCCAGGGCGGCGGTTTGCCTCCGCGCCTGCGCACCGATTTGTTCCTGGCCTGGAAGCTATGCCCCGACCCTGGTCTGAGGGCGGAGCTCCGCCAGTTGTTGCGGCGGCATTTGCCCTTCGGGGATCAGAAAGCGCTCAGCAGATCCCTCCCCTTGCATTTGGAGATGGATCCCGCCGCGCTGCGCCGCCAAATGGAACGGCTGACGGAAGGAACGGGGCTGGATGCCGGGATTGTGGAGGCGTGGAAGGAGTATGGGGAAAAACGGTAGTGTGTCCGGAATACAATTCTTGTGGACCTTCCCGGAATGCAATTCCGGTGAACATCTCGGAATGCAATTCCGAGCTACAGAAAATTTTGGGTTACAGAGCTTCCTGGACCACGGCTTCCAGAAGTTCGGTGATCGTCCAGCCATGAGCAGCGGCTTGCTGGGGCACGATGCTCGCTTCGGACATGCCGGGAATAGTGTTGGCTTCCAGGAAGTAAAATACCCGGTCTACAAGGATGTAGTCAAAGCGGGCGATACCCCGGCAGCCCAGGGCTTCGTAGATTTTTCGGGTTTGCTCCTGGCAATTGCGGGTCAGCTCCATGGGAAGGAGGGCCGGGGTGATCTCCTTACTTTCGTTTTCGTATTTGGCTTTGAAGTCAAAAAACTCGTTTTTCGGAATGATTTCCGTGATGGGCAGTACGACGATGCCGCCGTCTTTTCGGAGAACGCCATTGGAATATTCGGATCCTTTCAGAAACGCTTCCACTACTACCTCGTTATCGAAGGCAAAGGCTTTTTCGATGGCTTGAGGCAGCTCGTTCGGTTGGTTGACTTTGGAAACGCCGAAACTGCTTCCATTTTTATTCGGTTTGACAAACAGCGGAAGCCCCATCTTCAGCAAGGCATTTTGGTCGTAGGGCATTCCCTTGCGCACGACCACCGAAGGCGCCATTGGGATTCCGCGGCTTTTCAGAAAGTCTTTGCAGGCCTGTTTATCGAAAGTCAGGGCGCTGACGAGCGGGTCGCAGCCGGTGTAGGGAATGCCGAGCAGTTCGAAGTACCCCTGAAGGCGGCCGTCTTCTGCAGGGTGGCCGTGCAGCATCAGGTAAACCGCGTCGAAAGTAACCTTCCGGTCGCCCAGGTCAAGGGAAAAATCGTTGAGATCAACCCGGGCGCCCGACTGTTTGTCGATGAATATTTTTCCGATGAGATCCAGGATAAAGACCTCGTATTTGGAAGGGTCCAGGTGTTGGGCGACGGTTTCCGCGCTTTTGAGGGAAATCTCGCGTTCGGCCACATTGCCGCCGGTAATAACGGCGAGGGTGCGTTTAAGGGTTGCCATGGTCAAACAGAGCAATTAGGGAAAAAGAAAAAATCAGGCATCCACCTTGGCGTACTTGGCGTTGGCTTCAATAAAAGCCCGGCGCGGAGGCACTTCGTCCCCCATCAGCATGGAAAACACGCGGTCGACTTCCATCGCGTCTTCGATCGTCACCTGCCGAAGGATGCGGTGGCCGGGGTCCATCGTGGTGTTCCAAAGCTGCTCGGCGTTCATTTCTCCCAACCCCTTATAGCGCTGAATTTTCACGGAATCGTCGTTTTCGCCTTTCGAGAAATCGGCTACGGCGGCTTTTCGATCTTCTTCGTTCCAGCAATAGCGCTCCTGTTTGCCTCTCTTGACCAGGTAGAGAGGCGGCGCGGCAATGTAGATATGGCCGCGTTCTACCAGGGGCTTCATATAGCGGAAGAAGAAAGTCAGAATCAGTGTGGTGATGTGGCTGCCGTCGACGTCGGCATCGGTCATGATGACGACTTTGTGGTAGCGGAGTTTGTCGATTTTGAGGACGCGCTCGTCGTTGTCATCTTCTTCGATGCTGACGCCGAGGGCGGTAAAGATGTTCTTGATCTCCTCGTTCTCGTAGATTTTGTGTTCCATCGCTTTTTCCACGTTGAGGATCTTGCCCCGCAACGGAAGGATCGCCTGGAAGTTCCGGTCCCGTCCCTGTTTGGCGGTACCGCCGGCAGAATCTCCCTCGACGAGGAAGATCTCGCATTCGCGGGGGTCGCGGTTGGCGCAGTCGGCCAGTTTGCCGGGAAGCCCGCCGCCTGTGAGCACGGTTTTGCGCTGCACCATTTCGCGGGCTTTGCGGGCGGCATGGCGGGCAGCGGCGGCAACGGCCACTTTTTCCATGATCTTACGCGCCTCGCGGGGGTTTTCTTCGAGATAGTGTTTGAGCACATCGCCCACACTTTGAGAAACAACTCCCGTGACCTCTGAATTCCCCAGTTCGCCTTTCGTCTGGCCTTTAAACTGGGGTTCTGCAATCTTTACGGAAACGACGGCAGTTAGCCCTTCGCGGAAATCTTCTCCGGAGACGCCTTCCTTGATCTTCTTGAATATCCCGCTGTCGTCGCCGTATTGTTTGAATACCCGGGCTACGGCCAGACGGAAACCTTTGACGTGGGTGCCGCCCTCTGCCGTTTTGATGTTGTTAACGTACGAGTAAATATTCTCGATGTAGGAGGTGTTGTACTGCATCGCGATCTCCACTTCGATATCGTCTTTCAGGCTGACGACATGGATGGGCTGGTCGATCAGCGAAGGCTTGGAGCCATCGAGATAGCGAACGAACTCTACCAAGCCCCCCTCGGAGTGGAACGCTTCGATTTTTCCGCTGCGCTCGTCGGTCAATTTAATGTAGAGGCCTTTGTTCAGGAAGGAAAGCTCCCTGAAACGGTTGGCGAGGGTCTCATACTTGTACTCGAGGGTTTCGAAAATGGTCGGGTCTGGCTTGAAGGTAATCGTGGTGCCTCTTTCCGAAGATTCGCCGACGGTTCGCACATCGGCCAGGGGTTTTCCCTCCGCGTAATCCTGGACGAACACTTTACCTTCCCGGCGGACCTCCGCGCGAAGGGCGATGGAGAGGGCGTTGACGCAGGAAACCCCTACTCCGTGAAGCCCGCCGGAAACCTTGTAGGTGTTTTTGTCAAATTTTCCTCCGGCGTGCAAGACGGTCATGACGACCTCGAGGGCGGATTTTTGCAATTTTTCGTGCATACCGGTAGGAATCCCGCGCCCGTTATCTTTCACGGTGACGGAATTGTCCTCATGCACGAAGACATCAATATGGGAGCAATAGCCCGCCAGGTGCTCATCAATGGAGTTGTCAATGACCTCCCACACCAGGTGGTGAAGGCCTTTGGTATCGGTTGAACCGATATACATCCCCGGGCGCTTCCGAACGGCTTCCAGCCCTTCAAGGGCCTGAATATTGTCCGCGCCATAATCTGCTGCTTGCTGTTGCAGGTCCTTCTCAGTTGCCATATCCATCTTACAAAAATACGAAAAAAAGAACAGATCTAAGAAAACGGTTTAGAAGAGAAAAAAGCCTTTATCCGGGCTTATGATACGGATAGAACGCCCCGTTTGGCATACGCCCGGCACTGGTTCCAATCCTCCTCAAAATAGGTCCGGATCTTGTCTAAATCCGCTTTGGGGGTTAGATCGGTTTGGGAGACCCATTTTTCGGGGATCAACCGGCCGGGGTATAAAACCAAGTACGACAACAAAAGCCTTGACCGGCGCTGTATCCAATGAACGACCGGGTTTTTATGCCAATGCGGGTTTTCCTTGAACAGGTATTTGCTCACGCGGAGCATCAGCCGAAGCTGCTTTTCGCTGTACGACCGGTGCACCGGGTCCAGGGAGACCGACGCCGGATCGTACGTAGCGCCCATGTACGCCGCCAAGGCGTGGAAAAACGCGCCGGGGTCTTTTTTAAGGTCATCGTGAAAAAGTACCAAAGGCTTGTGCAGAAAGCAAGATTCGAGGATCTGAATCTTGCGAAAGAAATAGAGGTCGGACTTGGGCCAAACGCCCTGGTCGTTTTTCAGGTCGATGAATTCTGCAAACGTTCTGTGGCCTCCGTTCTTCACATAGCGCCGGTATTGTGACGCGATCCATCCGTCCTGCCGGCGAAGCAGGAGAATAGGCCTGGCTTGGGGAAATGCAACGGAAAAATCGCGGACTTCCGCCTCCAGTTGCTGATCGAACTC
Source organism: Haliscomenobacter sp. (assembly GCA_016707205.1). GTDB lineage: Bacteria > Bacteroidota > Bacteroidia > Chitinophagales > Saprospiraceae > JADJPL01. The sequence goes on from JADJHZ010000008.1 coordinate 27,456, forward strand.
CCGGGAGACGAGGTACTTCGGGTAGTTCGATTCCAGGATGATCTCCTTGCTTTTCTTATAGCGCGTTCGCTGGATGTAATAAATCCCTTTCAGTTTGGGGAAAAAAGCATATTGCAGGTAAGTGGATGCCACTTTACCCAGTCCAACATGAAAAAAAATTACCTTATCCACGAAATTGTTATTACTATAGTAAAAAAACAGCGTTTGGGGCTGCAAAGTTAACCTTTTTACCGAATAGAAACTATCCATGCATACCTTTAGCGTAAACGGAAAGCACGCGCTTCCGGAAACAGCCCGCGAAGTACTACGCCTGGCAGGTCTGCGCCGGAAATTCGCGCTTTACGGCCAGTTGGGCGCCGGAAAGACGGCCCTGGTCCAAGCCATTTGCGAGATTCTTGAGGTACGCGAACCCGTGGCCAGCCCGACCTTTGCTCTGGTCAATGAGTATACCTACAACGACAAAGGCGCCGAAGCGTTCGTGTACCATATCGACCTGTACCGGTTGCACACCCTGGAAGAAGCCCTGGATATCGGGATCGAGGAGTACCTGGATTCGCCGCATTATTGTTTTATAGAATGGCCGCAGTTGATTGAACCCCTGCTCGACGAGCAGACGGTTCGAATTAATCTGGAAATAGAGGGGGATTCCGTTCGGAAAATCCTATTTTTGTAGGGCTTTTTTATTTACAAAGGTTCCCCATCGATCATCCGAACACGCCCTTGGCGCAAGAAGAATCAATTACCGGCTTATGAGTAAAGTGAAGGGCCATGGTCCTGCAATCGCCATTCCAAAATCTCTGCAGGAGAGCCAGTATCAAACCCAGACCGAAATGCTCCAGGTCCGGCAACAACCGGAAAAGTTGTATATCGGTATCCCAATAGAAAGTACGCTTCAGGAAAACCGGGTGGCTTTAGTGCCCCCTTCGGTCGCCACCCTTGCCGCCTATGGACACCGGATCGTCGTGGAAGCTGGGGCTGGGGAGAAGGCGCATTTTTCGGATCACGATTATTCGGAAGCGGGTGCAGAAATTGCGTACAGCAAAGAAGAAGTATTTAAAGCGGATATCCTGATCAAGGTAGCGCCGCCTACGCTTGCGGAGATCGACCTGATGCACCCCAATCAGATCCTGATCTCTCCGCTGCAACTGCCGATCATTTCAGCGGATTACATCAACAAACTCCGGCAAAAGCGCGTAATCGCCCTGGCGATGGAGTACATCAAAGACGATGCCGGAACTTTCCCCGTCGTTCGGATCATGAGCGAAATGGCCGGTCTCAGCGCCATGCTCACCGCAGCCGAGTTGTTGTCGAACACCGGAGGTGGGAAAGGGATCTTGCTGGGAGGCATTTCCGGGGTACCCAGCGCTAAAGTAGTTATTCTTGGGTCTGGGATTGTAGCGGAATACGCCACCCGGGTCGCCCTCGGTTTAGGGGCCGAAGTGCGGGTTTTCGATAACGACATTTACAAGCTGAAACGGCTGCAAAACCAGGTTGGACGCCAGCTTTTCACCTCGGTGTTCAACCCCTATTACCTGGAAGAAGAACTCGTGCATGCAGAAGTGGCCATCGGGGCTATCCATTCCAAATCTGGCCGTACCCCGGTCATCGTCAGCGAAGAAATGGTGGCCAAAATGAAACCGGGGTCGGTCATTATCGATGTCAGTATCGACCAGGGCGGGTGTTTTGCCACCTCTGAAGTCACTTCCCTGGATAAGCCTACCTTTGAGCGCCACGGAGTCATCCACTACTGCGTGCCCAATATCGCTTCCCGGGTTCCGCGCACCGCTTCGATTGCCGTGAGCAATATCCTTACGCCCATCTTGCTGAATGCAGAAAGCACCCGCGACATCGAGCACCTGCTGTTTACCCATCCCGGGCTTCGGCACGGGGTTTACACTTACAAAGGGTGTTTGTGTAACGAATACCTGGGCGAGCGGTTCAGCATTAAGTTTACAAACCTGGATCTGCTGATTACGTCCAACCTTTAACCTCAGACCTGTTTGGATTCCAGGTTTCTACGGGTAATTTGACGGTGGTGTTCGACGTGGTAAAGGGTAAAATACAGCATTTCCCTAATCGTGAGTTTTCCAAGCAGCGGATGAGGGAGAACATACTCGTCGAGTTCCTTTTCACTGAATCGTCCCAGGCCTTTGCATAGACTGGCAATCGTTCGGCTCAGGCGCAATGCCAGCCGGTCTTTAAGAGAAAAACCCACCGGCTTGGGGATAAACACTCCGGTAGCCACTCCACCTGCTTTCAACTTGAACAAGTACTTTTCCACCACTGCATCATAACCTCGGGATGGGCGGTTGGCTTTTCCAAAAACGAGCTTTAAAATCGCTTTAGGCAAGTGAAAAGCCAGGCGCAAGGGGCGGGTGGAACGCAGGATATGATCCAATTGCTGGCCCGCCGTCCATTTGCCTTCTGGAGCGTACATAAAAGCAGGTCGGTCCAATTGGGTGATCTCAGAGGCAAACGTCCGGTGCTGCTGGATCAAGGACTGGATGATCGAAATTTTATCCATGGCTTTCATTTTAGGTGATTTAATCCGCCATTAAGATATCCCTTTTTCTTTTCAAGGCGATTCAAAGTGCAGGCATCTTGTTTATTTCTAAAAAATCGGGTACTTTTAGCCCCTGCTAGGCTATTCAACTACGGCTATCTTCATCCACATTTCTTGAACCTGAGGTATCGTTTGTGCGGCGCTCCAATCCGGAGGCCGTTCTTTCTTTTTTAATCCTAATAAGCCACAAAAGATGAAGAAAACTGCTGTCCCGGCCGCTATCATGGCCGGTATCTCCATTCGTTTGCCTTTCGGGACCCTTCGGGGCGTACAGGTGTTCATTGCCATTTTTCTTGGCAGTATGATGAGTTTGCCCTTAGCCGCACAGCGGAATCTGGCGTTGTACAACCTCCAGGGCACTCCTCAATCCTATCAACTCAACCCCGGACGGATGCCTTTATCCAACGGCTTTTTGGCCTTGCCCGCGGTGGGCAACATCAATTTGAATTACAGCAACAACGGGTTTGATTTTGCTTCCCTGAAGCCGCTTTTCGAAGAAGAAACAATGGAAGGAGAAGAAAATGGCATCGATTTCGAGGATTTCCTGTCCGCGCTAAGTGCAGATAACCGGATGGTAGTCGATGTGCAGGCCCACTGGTTTGACTTCGGGATCCGCGTAAAGCAAAACTTTTTTGGAATCTCGGTATCCGAACAAGCATTCGCGCAGGTCGATTTCCCGAAAACCTTGTTCGACCTGTTTAACGACATCGATCTGGGAAGCCCGGTCAGCCAGAGTTACGATTTGAGCGGGCTCAACATGAATGCCAGCCACTACCGGACCTACGCATTTAGCTTTACCCGGCAGATCAACCCCAAGCTCTCCGCCGGCGTCCGGTTTAAGCTGCTCACCGGGTTTTTGAACGCGGCCACCGAAAACACGGGCCTCGCTTTTATCAACAATACCCAAAATGCATATCTCGGCATCCAGAATAGCTTTTCTTTCCTTAGCTCAGGCTATTCCACCCTGGAGAACAGCAGCAGCGACTACCTGAAAGGAAGAGGCAACAGCGGCTTCGCTTTTGACGCCGGCGTACAGTACCAGTTGCTCGACAATCTGGACGTGTTCGCCAGTGTGGTCAATGTAGGAAGTATCAACTGGAAAAACGACCTCACCTTCGAATCTATCGTGGGCGCCAACTATACGTTCCCTACCGACGACTTTGACGCCTTCCAGGCGGAAGTGGAAAATCTCCTGGATTCCCTGACGACTCCGGAAACGATTGGTCTTGCAGCTTACCGAACCAAACTCCCCGCCAACGGCTATCTCGGCGCCAATTATTATTTCGCTCCGCAAACCTCCGTTGGCGTGCTTTTTAATCCAAGGATCTACAACGGAGCGATGGATCTGGCGTTCTCCCTGGGGGTTCAGACCCGGGTCAAGCGCCTCCTCCAACTCGGGGTGAATTATTCCATCTACAACCGGAATGCGTTTAACCTGGGCGCTGGACTGGGACTCAACCTGGGACCGCTCCAGATTTTCCTTGCTTCCGACAATATCCTTTCCGCCGTGAGTTTCCAAAACGCCAAAAACGCCCATGCCAACCTCGGCCTGAGTCTGGCGTTTGGACGGCGGACCCGGGAGGAACAACTGGCGCTGTGGAACGGAGAGGACTCCGGCGAGGAGATGGAAGAAGACGACGAACTGGCTGCCCTATGGAAAGACCTGGAAGAAAGCGCCGAAACCAGCCCCAAGGCCACCCGGCAGGAAGAGGAATCCAGTGAAAGACCTCCCAAATCTGCGAAACAACCCAGGGAAAAAACGGCGCCTCCTGCAAAAACGGCTCCACAGAAAGAGGCCGTTGAGCCTGCTGCCGCGCCGGCTCAGCCAACGCCGCGCCCCAGTGCAGCAGCCCCTGCCACCGGCCTCAAGCGGTATTTCACCCTCCTGGGCACGGCCCAGTCTGCCGGCTCAGGAGCGCAATTAACCAGTATTCAGGTCGACGCGTTCGTGCAACTACCCGGAGGAGCGGAGCAACTGGCTTCTACTGCGTCTTTTTTCAGCGGAAGCATCCAGGTGCTGCTGGAGCGCGAAAAAACCTACCGGATCGTCGTGCGCAAGCCCCAATACGCACTCCAGGAACTCACGATCACCCCTTCCGAAATGGAGGGAAAAAATTCAATGGAACGGGTGTTTGTTTTGTCTTCGGGGAACTAGGAGCCTGTCTTAAAAGACCACTCTTTGCCTCCGGCATGAAATTTTAGGTTCTTTTTTCAATTTCAATAAAAAATTGCGTTGCAATTTTTATTGAAATTGAAAAAAGAACCTATTTTTTTGCTGCCTTGGGCAAGAACCGGCTTTTAAGACAGCCCCGACAAGATCGACTTGATATCGACTTTCTGGCGAACGACCTCCTCAATTTTGGAGATGGGTACCCGTTCCTGAAGGAGCGTATCGCGTTCGCGGATCGTCACGGTGTGGTTTTCCAGCGTTTCAAAGTCGATAGTGACGCAGTATGGGGTACCGATGGCATCCTGGCGGCGGTAGCGGCGTCCAATGGCGTCTTTTTCGTCGTACTGGCACTGGAAAGAGAGCTTCAGGGAGTCGAATACATCGCGGGCGGCGTTGGTCAGTTCCTCTTTGTTCTTCAAAAGGGGAAGAACGGCGACTTTCACTGGCGCCAAAGCGGGGTGAAGCTTCAGGACGGTACGGGTCGAATCGTTGCCTTCTGCATCCGGAACGGATTCTTCGCACAGGGATTGGCTAAGCATAGCCAGGAAGGTGCGGTCGGCGCCGACCGAAGTTTCCACCACGTAGGGCACGTAGCTTTCGTTGAGTTCCGGGTCGAAATATTGCAGTTTTTTTCCGGAAAGCGCCTGATGGCTGCTCAGATCGAAATCGGTGCGGGAATGGATCCCTTCCATTTCTTTAAAGCCGAACGGAAATTCGTACTGGATATCCACCGCTGCATTGGCATAGTGGGCGAGGTTGTCGTGGTCCTTGAAGCGAAGTTTTTCCTGGGGCGTGCCCATGGCCAGATGCCAGCGCATCCGGGCATTTTTCCAGTATTCGTACCATTTCATTTCTTCTCCGGGCCGGACGAAGAATTGCATTTCCATTTGTTCGAACTCCCGCATCCGGAAGATGAATTGCCGGGCAACGATCTCATTGCGGAAGGCTTTGCCAATCTGCGCGATGCCAAAGGGGATCTTCTGGCGGGTAGATTTCTGCACGTTGAGGAAGTTGACAAAAATCCCTTGCGCCGTTTCGGGGCGAAGGTAGAGTTTGCCCTCTTCCCCGGCAATATTACCTAACTGCGTGGAAAACATGAGGTTGAACTGCCGCACGTCGGTCCAGTTGCGGGAGCCGCTTTCCGGATCGGTAATCTCGAGCTCTTCGATCAGGTTTTTGAGGGCGGCCATATCGCTGGCCGACATGTACGTAGCTAACCGATGGGCAATGGACTCCGCTTTCTGGCGGTATTCTACGATCCGGGGGTTGGTATTGCGAAAAAGTTCCTCGTCGAAGCTATCTCCAAACCGCTTGGCGGCTTTTTCCACTTCTTTGCTGATCTTCTCGTCCAGCTTGTCGATGTATTCTTCGACCAACTGGTCGGCGCGGTACCGCTTATTGCTGTCCTTATTGTCGATGAGCGGATCGTTGAACGCGTCGACGTGGCCGGATGCCTTCCAGGTTTTCGGGTGCATGAAGATCGCTGCATCAAGCCCCACAATGTTTTCGTGCATCTGGACCATAGCCGCCCACCAGCAGTCTTTGATGTTGTTTTTGAGCTCCACACCATAGGGGCCGTAATCGTAAACGGCGCTCAGGCCGTCGTAGATCTCGCTCGACTGGAAGATAAATCCGTATTCTTTGGAATGGGCAATCAGCTTTTTGAATTGATCTGCGGGTGGTTGTGCCATAAGTTTGGGTTTTGGGCAAAAATGCCGGATACAGCCGGATAGACTCCGGTGTGCAAAATTCGCAAAAAAACCAACGCCAGGCAGAACAAAGCCGTTATTTTTTGGGGAGGCGTAGGGGCAGAAGGCGAAGAAAAGCATCTTTTTCAAAAATGCATTCATGAAAAAGGTCATCTTAGTCGCTGCGCTCCTGGGTTTTTTCCTGCATCCTTTGTGGAGCCAGAAAGAATTCCCGGTGGAAACATTCGACGCCCTTCTGGTTTCCGGCAATATCCAGGTCATACTCGAACCCGGGGAAAAAGAAAAAGTAGTGCTCTACATCGACGGAATTCCCCACGACGAGATCACCGTTAAGGTAAGCCAGGGAACGCTTCGGCTGATTTCACTGAACAGCTTTTTGTACAAAAACGAGGTCATCAAAGCCTACGTCACTTATAATAAGCTGCGCGAGATCCGGGCCAATGCCGGCTGCTCCGTGAGTTGCGACACCGAACTTCAGGGCGATCAGTTGGAAGCCCGGGCTGGAAGCGGCGCCCAACTTCGGCTTAAAGTGAAAGCCAACGCCCTGGAAGCCAGCGCCATGGAGGGCGCTCAGCTCCATCTCGAAGGCGCCTCGGAAAGCTCTCAACTGCACCGCAGCCACCGGAGGCCAGTTTTTCGGGGCGGGACTAACCTCCAAACGCGTCTATGTCCGGGCGAACACGGGTGGCCGGGCCGAAGTCCACGCCACCGAGCACCTGGAAGTTTCCGCCAACACTGGCGGCGAGATCATTTATCATGGCGATCCCCAAACCAAATACGTCAAGAGCATCCTCGGAGGGGAAATCCGGCAAGGCAGGCTTTAGACTTTAGACGTTAGACATTAGAAAGGGCAGGCATTGCGCCGTCTAAGGTCTAAAGTCTAACGTCTAAGGTCTAAATGTCCGCGGTAAAGGTCTTTTTGGATTACTTCCGTTCACCTACAGTCCACGTAGTGGAAACGGAGGTTACCGAGGTAATCGGGGTTGATTTCTTCTACGTGTTTCCGGTTGAACTTGCTGAGGATAATCTCCTTCATGCCTGCGCGTTTGGCGGCGAGGATTTTTTCCTTGATCCCGCCCACGGGAAGCACTTTGCCCCGTAGGGTGATCTCGCCCGTCATGGCGATATAGGGTTTTACCGGTTTGCCAGTGAGCAGGGAAGTGAGCGCGGTGAGCATAGTCACGCCGGCGGAGGGACCGTCCTTCGGGATAGCACCTTCGGGGATATGGATATGAATATCGCTTTTCTCCACCTTTTCCTGATCGATACCCAAATCCTCGCAATGGGCTTTGATATAGCTCATGGCTGTTGACGCGGATTCCTTCATCACTTCGCCGAGGTTGCCGGTCAGGGTCATGCGGCCCGATCCTTTGCTGAGGCTGGATTCGACAAAAAGGATCTCCCCGCCCACGTTGGTCCAGGCCAATCCGACCGCCACGCCGGGCGCTTGGGCCTCCTGATAGATCTCAAACGGGAACACTGCCGGGCCGAGGATTTTTTCCAGATCGCCGGGTTGCAGACTGGGATCGAAAGGTTCCTCCATGGCCACGTCCCGGGCAATGCGGCGCATGACCGCCCCAATTTGGCGGCTGAGGGCGCGCACCCCCGATTCCCGGGTATAGTCCTGGATCAGCTTTTTGAGTACTTTGACGCTGAATTTGGCGTGTTCGGGTTTCAGTCCGTGTTCTTCCAACTGCTCGCTTACCAGATGGCGCTTGGCGATCTCGATTTTTTCCTCCAAAGAATATCCGCTGATCTCGATGATCTCCATCCGGTCGAGCAATGCGGGCTGAATGGTAGATAGGGAGTTCGCCGTGGCGATGAAGAGCACTTTGGACAAATCGTATTCCAGCTCGAGGTAGTTATCGTAAAATGTGGTATTCTGCTCGGGGTCCAGCACTTCGAGCAGGGCGGAAGAGGGATCTCCCCTAAAGTCGCGGCCTACTTTGTCTATTTCGTCGAGTACGAAGACCGGGTTGCCTGAGCCGCCGCGTTTGAGGGATTGAAGGATTCGCCCGGGAAGCGCGCCAATATACGTTTTGCGATGCCCGCGGATCTCGCTTTCATCGTGAAGCCCGCCCAGCGACATGCGCACGAATTTCCGTCCGAGCGCCCGGGCGATCGAACGCCCCAGCGAGGTTTTTCCGACCCCGGGAGGGCCTACCAGACAGAGGATGGGAGCTTTCATGTCCCCTTTCAAATGCAGCACCGCCAAATGCTCCAGGATGCGGTCTTTTACCTTTTTCCAGGCCGAAGTGGTCCTGATCGAGGACGCGGCGCACTTTTTTGAGATTGAACTTATCCTGCGTGTACTCTTTCCATGGGAGATCGAGCATAAGTTCGAGGTAACTCATTTGAATGGAGTACTCGGCAACCTGGGGATTCATCCGGCGGAGGCGCCCAAGCTCCCGCTGGAAATGATCCCGGGCGTTGTCGGGCCACTTTTTCTTCGCAGCGCGGGTTGTCAGCGATTCAGCCTCCTCTTCCTGAGGATTATGGCCGAGTTCTTCCTGGATGGTTTTCAATTGCTGGTTCAGGAAGTAATCCCGCTGCTGTTTTTCGAGGTCGCCCCTGACCTTCATTTCAATCTGGTCCTTGAGTTCCAGCAGCTGAAGCTGGGTATTCATCTCCCGGAGGATGAAATGGGCTTTTTCCCTCATGTCATCGATCTCCAGAACATATTGTTTCATCTCAATTTTGACCGCCAGATTGGAGGCGATGAAATTGAGCAGGAAATTCGGTTCGTTGATGCTGCGCAACATGGCAATCGCCTCCGACGGGATGTTGGGCGATAGTTCCACGATCTTTTTCGCGAGGTCGAGAATAGTGGAGATCAAGGCTTCGAATTCCAATGGGTCCTTGGGAGCGGTATGCTCCAGGATATGCACCTTGCCCTGCATATAGGGGATGTCCTGTACCAGATCGCCCAGCCGAAACCGGCTTTGCCCCCGCAAAATAGCGGTAGTGGTCCCATCCGGCATGCGCAGCAACTTCAATACTTTAGCGACGCACCCCACAGCGTACAGGTCCTCGGAGCCGGGGTTTTCCACTTCCAGATCGCGTTGAGACAGGACCCCGATCAGGCGGGTGGTTTCGTATGCTTTTTGGATCGCCCGGATAGACTTATCCCGGCCTACCGTAATGGGAATGACGATCCCAGGAAACAGCACCGTATTCTTTAACGCCAGGATAGGCAGCACGTCGGGGTAGGGCTTCTGAAGCTGAAAATCCTCCTCCCCGTCCATAGAGAGCATCGGCAAAAAATCCCCTTCCTCCTCAAATTCCCGGCTGGAAAAATATTCTTCAAACATATGCTATTGATCAGTTTGCAATGACCAGGCGGATGCTGGTAACAAAGGTTCCTCTAAAAAAGCACCCCCTGAAATACGAAACGAAAAACCCTCTGACAGGGTGTCATTCATTCCTCATAACGCTCTTCCATTAAATAAGGCAAGTTCCGTGCCACGAAAGAACACCTGACAAAAAAGCGGCTTTCGAAAGGAAAATCAACATCCAGAGGGACAAAAAGGCAGGAGGCGAGGGAGAGGAGAAGATGTAAAGGATGTAGAGGATGCGGAGGACCCTTACATCCTCTACCTCCTTTACATTCCCTCAACGGCTTCCTCCACCGTCGCTGGTTCGTTTACCGGTTCTTCATCCCGGGTTGTATCTTTTTCAATCCGGAGATTTCCGATGATAAAGTCCTGGCGTTCGGGAGTATTCTTGCCCATGTAGTACCCAAGTACTTCGTCCAGGTCGGTGCGATCGTTGATGAGCACGGGTTCCAGGCGGATGTTCTCCCCGATGAACAGTCCGAATTCGTTTGGGGAGATTTCACCCAACCCTTTGAAGCGGGTGATTTCCGCTTTGCCCCGGAGTTTTTTTACGGCCTCTTGCTTTTCTGTGGCGCTATAACAGTAAAACGTTTGACTTTTATCCCGAACGCGGAAGAGGGGGGTATCCAGAATAAACAAGTGGCCATTTCGGACCAGCTCAGGGAAAAACTGAAGAAAGAACGTGAGCAGCAGGAGGCGGATATGCATTCCGTCGACATCGGCGTCGGTGGCGATGACGATGCGGTTGTAGCGCAGGTCATCCAGACCGTCTTCGATGCTCAGCGCGTGCTGGAGAAGGTTGAATTCTTCGTTTTCATAGACCACTTTTTTCGTCAGGCCGAAGCAGTTGAGCGGCTTGCCCCGAAGGCTGAATACCGCTTGAGTTTGGACATCGCGCGACTTGGTGATGGACCCGCTGGCAGAGTCCCCCTCGGTGATGAACAGCGTGGTGGCATGGCGGAGTTCTTCAGCTGTTTTCCGGGGCGGGTCATTGAAGTGGATGCGGCAATCCCGGAGTTTTTTGTTGTGCAGGTTGGCTTTTTTTGCCCGTTGGTTAGCGATTTTCTGGATATCGGCGATTTCTTTGCGTTCGCGCTCCGACTGGAGTATCCTTTTTTCCAGGGCTTTAGCGACATCCGGATGGGTATGGAGGTAGTTGTCGAGGTGTTTTTTGACAAAATTGCCAAGAAACGTGCGGATGCTTTCCCCTTCCGGCGCCATGTGGGTCGACCCCAGCTTGGTCTTGGTCTGGGATTCGAAAACCGGTTCTTCGACCCGAATGGAGACCGCAGTCACGATGGAAGCCAGGATATCTTTGCGGTCGAATTTTTTATAGAACTCCTGAAGGGTTTTCGCCACTGCGTCTTTAAATGCGTTGAGATGGGTTCCGCCCTGAGTGGTATTCTGGCCGTTGACGAAAGAGTAGTATTGCTCTCCGTAGTGGTTGCCGTGGCTCATGGCGATTTCCACCTCCTCCCCCTTCATGTGAATGATCGGGTAGCGCAAGGTTTCATTGCGGGTCCTGCGGTCCAGCAAATCCAGCAACCCATTTTTGGACTGGATGACCATCCCGTTAAAGTTGAGCTTAAGCCCGGCATTCAGAAAGGCATAGTTCCAAAGCTGAGCCTCCAGGTGTTCCTTCCGGAAGCGGAAACTGCGGAATACCGTATCGTCGGGACGGAACCGCACCACGGTGCCGTTGGGTTCGTCGGACTTTTGGATCTTATGGTCTTTAATCAGTTCTCCCTGTTTGAACTCCGCCACTTTCATCTGCCCGTCGCGGATGGCTTTCACCAGGAAATAGGAGGACAAGGCATTGACCGCTTTGGTCCCGACCCCGTTGAGGCCGACCGATTTCTTGAAGGCTTTGGAGTCGTACTTGCCTCCGGTATTGATTTTGGAAACGCAATCAATGACTTTGCCGAGGGGAATTCCCCGGCCAAAATCCCGGATTTCGGCGCCTTCGTCGTCAATTTTAACCATGATCTCGCGGCCATAGCCCATGACAAATTCGTCGATCGCGTTATCGATGACTTCCTTGATCAGCACATATATCCCGTCGTCGCTGGAAGCGCCGTCGCCAAGCTTCCCGATATACATCCCGGGGCGAAGGCGGATATGCTCTCTCCAATCGAGCGAACGAATATTTTCCTCGGTATAATTCCCTTTCGACATATGGCGTTTAAAAGTTTTAAACTTTACTTAAAATAGGATTTAATTGGGCATTGGGGAAAAAAGTTCAATACCTTTGCACCAAAGGTAAAAAAATAGCTCTTAATATACAACAAATTGTTTTAAAAACAATTCTCCTTTGAGACGCAATCCTCTATATCGGCATCCGGCGATGCGCCTGCTGCAGCGGGCGATCCGGCGGGAACTGCGCCTGCAGTTTGCGGCGAGCCTTGGATTGTTTTTTCTTGGGCTCTACATTGTGTATAATTGCTACCACAGCAACATGGTTCTCATGGTCATGGGGCTCTCGATTTCGCTTATCGCCACCAAATTGTTGCAATATACGATTTCCAATCTTCGAAAAGGCAGCAATCGGTTGTTGAATATTCTCCAGAACCAGCCCGGGCAGGTCGTATGGATTTACTCGGTCGTCATTGAGCGGATGCCTTTTGGTATTTTGCTGATGCGCGCGGGGACGATGTTCTTCAAAATGGCAGACGGCACCGAGATGAGCGTGCGGTTGCCCGGCAATCATCTGCGCACCGTATCCCGGTTTCTCGCCCGGCTCCTGCCGCATGCCACCTTTGGCTACACCTCCGATCGGGACTACTCGTTCCGGCTGAGTCCGGAAAACCTTCGCCGGGATTGGACAGATCAGTTCAACTAATCCATACCATGAATCGACGGTTCTTTACCCGCCATCTTGGCCTGGCCGCTTTTTTGCCTGTTTTGGGAAAAGGCGTTTCCTTACCTTCCCAACCCGCTGCGCCGCCTTCCCTCGTCAAGCCTCCCCGCCTCAAGCCCGGCGATAAGGTCGGCCTGATTACTCCCGGAAGCTTTATTCCCGACCGCACCCTGGAAAAGGCGATCGCCAACATCCGGAATCTGGGGTTTGAAGTCGTTCTGGGGAAACATATTCGCGCCAAACGGGGCTATATCGCTGGTACAGACCGGCAACGCCTCGACGATCTCCATACCGCATTTGCCAATCCCGACATCCGGGCCGTATGGTGCGCCCGCGGCGGCTATGGATGCACCCGCCTGCTCCCGGAGATCGAATACGAGCTCATCGCCAAAAACCCTAAAGTGCTCATCGGCTACAGCGATATTACCGCCTTGCACCTGGCCATTCATCAGCAAACCGGACTCGTCACCTTCCATGGCCCGGTTGCCGGGTCAGATTTCACGGCGTACACCGCCTCCCATGTAAAAGCCGTCCTCCTGGAGGCAAAGGCCCCCCACGTGATCCAAATGCTTTCCGATCATGGGGAAGTCAAAAACCCGGAGCTGTACAAATCCCAAGTCCTGCGCCCGGGCCGCGTCAAGGGTCCGCTTTCCGGAGGCAACCTGTCTCTCCTGGCTGCTATGGCCGGCACGGGCTTCGGGCTGAATGCCGCCGGGAAACTGATTTTCATGGAAGATATCGACGAAAAACCCTACCGCATCGACCGCATGCTCACCCAGCTCCGGCAATCCGCCAACCTCGATCAGGCGGCGGCGTTCGCCCTGGGGATTTTCGCAGGCTGCGTCCCCGAGCCCGGCGACGAATCCCTGACCCTCGCAGAAACGGTGGCCGACCGGCTCTCCGACCTGGGCCGCCCCGCCGTATACGGACTTACTTTTGGGCATATCGCCAACCAGTGTACCCTGCCCATGGGCATTCAAGCCGAGCTGGATACCGATAGCTTTACGCTTACCCTGCTGGAAGCGGGGGTGGAATGAAAAGTTGCGAAGTTACGGGGTGGCGAGGTAACGGCGTAATTGGGGTGTGGGAATAAAGACGGACAATTATTTACGCGGGGGGCTTTGTGAAAAAGAAGTTTTCTGTAAATTTGCACCCACCATAAAACGCACCAGCCACCCTAGCTCAGTTGGTAGAGCAACGCATTCGTAATGCGTGGGTCGGGAGTTCGAGTCTCCTGGGTGGCTCCATCAAAGAGGCAGCATACGCTGCCTTTTTCATTTATACCGCTCCCGATCTATTTCTATCCGTTCAAAAAAGTAACATTAGTTTAATCTTATTGCCTTTACAAGGCAGGAAAAAGGGCGCAACATATGCAATGTATATGAGAGCAGTTCCCAATTCAAAGAAGTTTCTTTCCATGCAGCGTTAAACTAATCCCACTTGTATATTCCGGCAGCATAAACAAGTTTCGTTCGGGTCCGGGAAGTGGCGAGGTTTCAGGCTGCTTCCCGGGCTTGTTTTTTATAGCTCCAGTTCCTCCCGGTTTTCTTCCAGCACCTGGATGATAAACCGGATCAACTCCGGTATTTCCCATCCGATCAGTTCCGCCCCTTTGGCCACTTCCTCCCGGTCGACGCTGGCGGCGAACGATTTGGTCTTCAGCTTTTTGATCACCGATTCCGGGGTAAGGCCCTCGATTTTGGCGGGCCGGATGAGCGCGGCGGCATAGATGAAGCCCGTCAGCTCGTCGGCGGCAACGATGCATTTGTCCAGGAGGCTGCGGCGCTCCACGTTCCATTTGGTGTAATGCCCTTTGATCGCATGGGCTATTTCCAGCTCGCCCATGCCCTCCAGCCGTTCGACGATCAGATGAGGGTGCCGGTCCGGGTGTTTATCATAATCGGCATCGTGCAATAGCCCAGCCACCGAAAAAATTTCTTCATTTTCGCCGTAATGGCGGGCAAAAGCTTGCATGACCAGCTCTACACACCGGGCATGACGAAGCAGAGAGGGGGTTTCCGTCATTTCGGTCAGAACGCGGTAGGCTTCGGCTCGGGTCATGGTATCCGTGGTTTTGGTTTTTCTGAAGAGAAATGGAATACCTAAAATACCAAAGAAAACGACTATATTAACCTCAAACCCTTTATATTTTAGAAAGGCCCAAAAAAAGTGGCATGGGTTTTTTAAATCCTCAAAACCACTTGATTTTGAGCGTATGCCGGCAGAACGTTGTCGCAAACCACGTCTCCCCGGGATAAACAAACCTTTTTTTCGGGCTTTTTCGACCTAAACCGTTCATTTACTCGTTAATATGATGGTACGTCAGATAAAAACTACCTCCTTTTTTTATTGCTAAGAGAAAACCGAACGCTTATGAAACCGATCCTTTTTTTTGCCTTATCCCTCCTCCTTTTTTCTTCCTGCGTGAGCAAAAAAGAATTTATCGCCATGCAGGGTTCCAGAGACGATCTGAAACTGGAGCTGGAACGGTACAAAATAGCCGCTGAAAATTGCGATAAAGACAAATCCCTCCTGCAAAACGAGATCAGCGGACTACGGACCATGCTCCGGGAAAAGGAAAACGAGCTCCTTACCCGGAATACCGAACTGCAGAACGAGCGCAACAAGTACGCGCTGATCGAGCAACAGCTGGAATATTTTAAGACCAATAACGCCAATTTGCTGGACCGCCTGGCCGACCTGTCGGTCGTTAGCAAGACCGGCGCGGAGAACATCAAAAAGTCTCTGGAAGCCATTAACGAACAGAGTAAATACATCAAGGATCTGACCACGGCCATTCAGCGAAAGGATTCCCTCGCGCTCAATCTGGTGATGAACCTGAAACGCTCCCTGGCCGACGTCAACGATGAAGACGTAACCGTCGAAGTGCGCAAAGGCGTGGTGTACATTTCCCTTTCCGACCGGATGCTCTTCCGTTCGGGCAGCGCGGAAATCAGCGCTCAGGCGGAAAGTGTGCTGAGTAAAATCGCCAAGGTGGTCAATGACTACAAAGAGCTCGATATCCTGGTCGAAGGCCACACCGACAGTGTGCCGATTGCGAATGCCTGCATGGCGGATAACTGGGACCTGAGCGCCAAACGCGCCACCTCCGTCGTGCGCACCCTGCAGAAAAAGTATGCGGTGGATCCCAAACGCATGACGGCCGGCGGGTGTTCGGAGTACCGGCCCAAAGCGACCAACGCCACCGAGGATGGGAAGCGGGCCAACCGCAGGACGGAGATCGTCATTCTGCCGAACCTCGATCAGTTCTTCCAGTTGCTGGAACCTCAGTCTAATTGATACGGAAACAGCGGCTGGATTTCCGGACCAGTATCTAGCTATTTGTGTCCTCCAACGTTTAACATCTGTTGTCTAAAGTCTAATTATGCAGACTATCTGGGAGCGAGTTCAGGAGGCTTTTCACCTTCCATTTACCAATGGGGTACTGGTCTTTGCTTTGCTCCTCTTCATCATATTAGCCGTTCCGCTGGCTTTCCGGAGGATCGGGATACCAGGAATTATTGGGTTGATCATTTCCGGGGTCGTCATAGGTCCGCATGGGTTTCACATCCTCGACAAGACCGTCGCGGTGGATCTCTTTGCCACCATTGGCCTGCTCTACATCATGTTTGTGGCGGGGCTGGAACTGGACCTGATCGAGTTCCGAAAAAACAGGCATAAAAGCGCCGTGTTTGGGGGATTGACCTTCCTGATTCCTTTGGCCATCGGGCTTCCGGTATGTTATTACCTGCTCGGGTATTCTTTTGAGACCAGCCTGCTGACCGCCGGCATGTTTTCTACCCATACGCTGGTAGCGTACCCTATTGCCAGCCGGCTTGGGATCGTCAAGCACGAGAGCGTTGCCCTTACCGTAGGCGGCACGATCATTACGGATACGGCCGTGCTGCTGCTGCTGCCGGTGATTACCGCTTCGGCGCAGGGGCATTCCAGTCTGGAGGTTTGGAAAGGGCTGATGATCTCTGCCCCGATTTTTCTGCTGGTTGTCCTGTTTGCCGTGCCCCGCTTTTCCCGGTGGTTTTTAAAATCGGCGGGTTCGGAGCCTTATTCGCAGTATGTTTTTGTTTTAGCGACTGTTTTTTTTGTGGCGTTTCTGTCCGAATTGGCCGGCCTGGAACCCATCATTGGCGCTTTTGCAGCCGGACTGGCCCTTAACCGCCTCATCCCGCACACCTCTCCCCTGATGAACCGGGTTGAGTTTGTGGGCAATGCGCTGTTCATTCCCATTTTCCTCATCAGCGTAGGGATGATCATCAATCTGGACGTACTGACCCAGGGCCCGAAGGCGCTGATTGTTGCCACCGCCTTAACCGCCGTTGCGCTGGCAGGAAAATGGCTGGCAGCCGGAGTAACTTCCTGGGTTTTCGGATATTCATCCGCCGAACGCCAGTTGATCTTCGGTCTGAGCAGCTCCCACGCGGCCGCTACGCTGGCTATTATCATGGTGGGATTCCGCCTGGAGATCATCGACGAAAACATCCTCAATGGAACGATTCTTCTCATTCTGGTCACCTGCATGGTCGCCTCTTTTGTAACAGAGCATTACGGGAAAAAAGTAGCCCTGGCCGAGGCTTTGCAAGGGACCCCTGCGCCGGCTTCCCCTGAGGAAAGCATTCTCGTTCCTATAGCGAACCCGGAAACCATGGAAGGACTCATCGACCTGGCGCTGATGTTGAAAAAACCTAAAGACAAGCGCCCCCTCACCGGATTATCTGTGGTGATGGACGATTTGGAGGCCAGGGACAAACTGGCCGAAGCCCGAAAATTGCTGGATAAAGCGCTGGCTCACGGGGCTGCATCCGGCCAGACTATTGAAATTATTTCCACCATCGATCAGAACGCAGCCAACGGAATCCGCAGGGTAGCCGTCGAAACGGACGCTACCGATATCGTCCTTGGCCACAGCGCCAAAGCGAATCTGATGCAACTGATCTTCGGGAAAACCAACCAGAATATCGTCGAGATGAGCCGGCAGGCAGTTTGGATCTATCGGCTCTCCCAACCCCTCAATCTGACAGGAGCAATCCAGCTTTTTTGCCCATCCTTCTGTGAACTGGAATATGGATTTGGGCATTGGATAGAAAAAATTTCCCGCCTCTCGGGAATCCTCAGCCGAAAGATCGTCTGTTATGGAGAGGAAGCTACGTTTGAGTCTATCCGGTCGCAGATCCAAAAAAATAAACTTGGCGGAACATTCGAATTCAAGGCGTTCCGCGATTGGAAACATTTTGAAGAGCTCACCCCTTCCTTTCATCTCAACGACCTGATCGTGCTGGTTTCTCCCAGAGAAGGCGATCTATCGCACCTGCCTGCCCTGGAAAGTATCTCAAAGCATCTGGACGAATACCTTCCCCAATCGAGTTATCTGTTGATTTACCCGCCGATCAACCCGGAGTGGACGGAGGAGAACTCGGATCATCTGTTTATTTAAACCTCAATTCGGCCCTTTTGGGCCGAAGACGGGCATAACGCCGGAATTTTCTATGCGTTTATTGCGTTCGAATAATTGGACAAGCACAAGAAAATCCCGTTCTTTTGTCCGGCAAAGCAACTACTTTTTGCCCGCCGCTTATGGAGCAGGAACAACTAGCCGTCACCACCGAATTACTCGCTCAGGATTTCGCCATTGAAGGCGCGCCTGGGGAAATCTCTGAGGAACAATTGCTCCGCATCCTCTCGGATCAAGTAGCCTTTTTAATTGAAAACCGCATGGAGTTCCTTTTGAGCCTGATGTACCGGCTGGATATCGACGAGCGGAAGGTCGATTGGGCGCTTTCTCCCCTTTCGCCGGATCCCCCGGAAGGAGTTATTGCCCGTTTGGTATTGGAACGCCAGAAACAACGGGCATGGACCAAACTACATTATCATCCTCCCATCCTGGAGGAAGGATGGGAAGACGACAACGAGGAATAATCGCAGTGAAAGGTCAGATCTTATTGAAAAACAGATCCTCGGAAGCTCTGGTCGCCAGAGCTCGGTTAAATGCAGGGATTTGGCACAGCACGAGTTCGTCGAGATTCAGGTGTTTAATCTGGATCATCTCCACATAGGAAGCGTCTGCCTCAAACCGTTCCAGGAGAATATATTTTCCGTCACCGGTAATTTTCCACCGGCCTTCGTCGACCAGGTCAATGCCCAGTTCGTCGCTGTGCAATCCTTTGCTAAAGGTGCCGTCTGGCCGGAACGAATACCGAAACACCGCGCTGATGGCTTGTTCCCGGGCAGCGCAAAGCCCTTCCTCAACAAAAATATCCGGAGCCATGGGAGAATGCTCCCATTTGCCGGTAAGTTGTTTCACGATACGCGCAAGAGAATCCGTGGAAATGCTTTGTTGGAATTCAAAGGCAAGGACGATTCCAGTGCCTCGCTCCACCAAGTTCAGCCCTTCGCAGGTGCTTTCCAGGAAAAAGGCGCGCTCTGCTTGCTTGTTGCGCAGATACAGCCAAACCGTGCCTTCCTCCTCAGACAACGCCCAGGAGTAGCGCTGGCAATTTCCGGGAGTTCCTTCCTCTCCGGTAAGCCAATAAGCAAAGCCGTTCTCGTCAAATTGCAATACGTGTACATTCTTTGCGTAGGCAGTGACCATCTGGCAATGCCAGCTTCCACTGACCAGGTCCTGCCGTACTTGCTCCATGGCCGTTAATGCCGGGGAAGGCGCGCTAAACGCGAGACGGCAGCCGGGATTTTCCGGGAGTGCAGGCTGTCCTGATGCCCATACACTCAGGTAGAGGAACAAGGTTAGGGAAATGGTGGCTAAGGTTTTCATCCTTCAAAAATTTAGTTTGGGTGATTGTCGGGTACATCCTTAAAACTGGAGTCGGAGGGAAAATGTTACAGAGGAGACCAAATTTTTTTCTGATTTAACATTAAAATCATGCTCTAATCAGAACAATTCACTTTAAGGACAATGATTTTTGGAAAAGGTTGCATAAAACACCCGATGATCCAGGTTAATAAAGGTTACTTTTTGTTAAATTCCGATTAATTTCAAAACACGTATGCTGATCACTACCCGCGGGATCGTTTTTCGGACGATAAAATATTCGGAATCCAGCATCATCGCGGATATCTACACCGAGGCGCGGGGGCTTCAATCGTATTATATCAACGGCATCCGGTCGGAAAAAGCCAAACTGAAAGCCGGTTTATTCCAGGCCATGTCCCTTCTGGAAATCGTAGCTTACGCCCGCGATGACAAATCCCTGAACCGGGTCCGGGAAGCCCGGTTTGCACATGCGTATCAATCGATTCCCTTCGACGTGCGCAAGGGTGCAATCGCCCTGTTTATAGCGGAAGTAGCCCGAAAAACCATCCGGGAAATCGAACCCAACCCCGAACTGTTTGCCTTTCTGCTGGATACCTTATTATTTCTGGACCAAACCCAGGAACGGTTCTATAATGTACATCTTTGGTTCCTGGTTCGCCTCAGCGGGTACCTTGGCTTCCTTCCCGGAGGAGATTTTTTGCCCGAAAGCCCGTTTTTCAATTTAAAAGAAGGCGCCTTTTGCTCCAGCCAGCACTCAGCCCCCTGGATACTGGATGAAGAACCCAGTAGTCAACTATACCGGTTTCTGGAACTGGACTGCCCCCATGCCCAAACCATCCCCCTTACCCGAAGTCAACGCCAGCACCTGCTCAACCAGATGCTGGAATATTACCGTCTCCACCTGGACCACCTGCCCGACATTCAATCTCATGTAATTTTGCATGAAATCTTTTGAGGTACGAGATTTACGAAGTACGAGGTACGAGGTACGAAGTACGAGGTAGCGAAGTAGCGAAGTTGCGAGGTAACGAAGTGGCGAAGTCTCCCACAACTGGAAGCCCTTAATGGCTCGTGTTAATCGCTTAAGTTTGTAATTGACTTTATCTTCGTAAATCGTAAATCGTACATCGTACATCGTAAATCGTACTTCGTAAACCGTACTTCGTAAATCGTACATCGCATGAGAAAAACCATCTGCGCCAAATCTCCGGAAGGGCCCCGGTTTACCTGGATCGACATAGAGCAGCCAACGTCAGAGGAGCTGACTATGCTGGCCCAGGAATTCGGGCTCGACCATCACGTAGTAAAGGACTGCCTGGAGCCCGACCACTTGCCGAAAATGGAAGAAGGAGAGCATGCAGACTTTATCCTCCTTCGGCAACATCTCTGGCCTCTGAAAGAAGAAGACGACACGATTCGGGAAATCAGCACGAAAGTGGCTATATTCTTTAATTCGGATTATTTGATCACGATACACCGCCGTCCTCAGCCTTTTCTGGAGGTTTTGTACCAGCAGGCCTTTTCCGTCATTCCGGAGATCAGCTCCGGCGAGATTATTACCCGCATTTTGTTCAAAATAGCCGAATCGTTTGAAGTACCGCTAACCGCTATGTCTAATGAACTCGAAGAGTTGGAAGACGATATTTTTATCCGGCAAAAAAAACCCATGGGGGTGCAGGAAGATCTTTATTACATGAAGCGCAAGGCTTCAAAAATGCGAAAACTACTCTACCTGACCACCCAGGTAGCCAGAAAACACGAACCCAGCGAACGGGATCAGCACTTGATGAACGACGTGCTGGACTCGCTGCAGAAACTGGAATTCGAAACCGACCAGGTCCACGACAACGCGACCAACCTGCTGAATACCTACTTGTCGATCGCCGCGCACCGCACCAACGAGATCGTACGCATTCTGACCCTGTTCTCCGTATTTTTTCTGCCCCTGACGTTTATCGTCGGGATCTACGGGATGAACTTCGACTACATGCCGGAGCTAAGAATGCGACTCGGCTACCCGCTCGCCCTCTTGGGCATGGCACTCATTACCCTGGGTATTTATGCCTGGTTTCGCAATAAAAAATGGATGTAGGTTTTCTCTAGCCTAATAATCCAGGTTCTCCGGGCTGAACAAAGGGCTGGTTGCGCAAGCGCTTTCCCGTAGCCCGGTAAACCGCGTTGGCAAAAGCGGCGGCAAAAGGAGGCAGGGCCGGCTCCCCAAGTCCCGTCGGGGCTTCTTCGCTCTCCACAAAGTGAACCTCCACGGGAGGCGCTTCGGCCATCCGGATCAACCGGTACCGGTCGAAGTTCGTTTGTTCGGGTGCTCCGTCTTTGATGGTGAGCTGACTGAACATCGCGTGCCCAAGGCCGTCGACAATAGCGCCCGCCACCTGGTTTTCGGCGCCGCTGCGGTTGATCAGTATCCCGCAATCCACGGCGCAAACTACGCGCTGAATCTTGGGTTTGTTATTGATCACCACAACCTCCACCACCTGTGCCACGTACGTACTGAACGAAAAATAAGCGCTAAAACCTTGAAACACACCCGAAGGCGCCTGGCCCCAATTCGCTTTTTCCGCTGCCAAACGGATCACGCCCATAAGCCGGTCCGCCTGGTATTCCTGCCGGCCCACCGGCTGCCGTTTTGCCTGGTCGAGCAGATCGAGCCGGAATTGTACCGGATCCTTACCCGCAGCCAGGGCGACCTCGTCTAAAAAACTTTGTTCGGCAAACCCCAGAAAGTTGTGCACCGGGGCGCGCCAGGGGCCGGTCGTCACTTTAGATTCGAGATTATGCCCTTCAATAAGCAGGTTTGGCAATGCCCCGGCAGGGAAATTGTTTTCCCGGGTTGGGTTGCCCACATTGATACCTGATCCGCGAAGGTGGTATGCCGTCAGGTTGCCCTGGGCATCCAATGCTGCCCGAAAACGGTATTTACAAGCCGGGCGATAAATGCCCCCTCCCATATCGTCTTCCCGAAGCCAGACTACTTTCACCGGCTTTTTGGCCAAATGGGATATTTCGGCGGCTTCCACCGCGTAATCCGTGTTCAGACGGCGGCCAAAACCTCCGCCTTGTCTGGTCATTTCTACCCGGATCTTTTTCGGATCGATTTGGAGCAGTTTAGCGATCTGGGTCCGGGCGGATTCGGGAGTCTGGGTCGGCCCGGCCATAAGGACGCCATCTGGGCGCACATCGGCAAAGAAGTTGAGCGGCTCCATGGCATTGTGCGGTAAAAACGGGCATTCATAAACCGCATCCACCGTCTTGGATGCCTGCGCAAAGGCCGGTTCCGTGTTGCCATCTTTGCGACGGGGCGTTTCTGCAGCCTTATCCAGAAGGGCGCGCAAGGCGCTATCGTGCTGGTCGGTGCTTTCCAATTCGCCTTCCGGCGCCCATTGCAACTGGAGGGCGTCGCGCCCTTTCTTGGCCTCCCAGGTGGTATTGGCCAGCACGGCCACTTTGTTTCCAAAGCGGACGACTTGTTGGACCCCCGGCATGGATTTGGTCTTGGAATCGTCAACGGATACCAGCTTCAGTCCAAAAGCCGGTGGGCGGGCGACGACGGCGACGGCCATGCCTTCGCGTTTGAGGTCCTGACCGAACAGATTTTCCCCGGTAACGATGGCTTGGTTATCGACGTTGGGAATGCGTTTGCCCAGAAGCCGAAACTCCGAAGGTATCTTTAAAGGGGGGTCGGCAGGCGGGGTTTGGGTAGCTGCCAGAGAAGCCAGTTCTCCGTAGGTGGCCTGCCGGTTCGTAGCCGGATGTTTGACTATCGAGGCGCTCGTCACGCAAGTCTCCGGCGCTACCTGCCATTTTTCGGCAGCGGCAGCAATCAGCATCATCCGGGCCGCTGCGCCGGCAGTGCGAAGTGGTTTCCAGGAGGCGCGGATGGAACCGCTACCCCCCGCCACCTGACGGGTATAGGCTTCCGTATCCAGCGGCGCCTGCTCGACTACGACGTGCGCCCAATCTGCGTCGAGTTCTTCCGCCACGATCATGGGCATGGACGTCTTTACGCCCTGTCCAATTTCCGGGTTTGGCGACTGGATCGTGATCTTGCCGTCGGGGGTAATTTTTATGTACGCATTAAAAGCGGCGCCTTCCAAAAACGCTGGATCGAACGCACGGGCACGTTCGGAAATCCACCGAATGCCGATCAGCATGCCGCCTCCAGCCAGGGCAGATACCTTCAGGAAGGACCGGCGGTCGAAAGATGCAGTTTGGTTTTCCATCAGGATTTAGATTTTTTAGCGGCTACATGAATGGCTTCCCGAATGCGGTTGTACGTTCCGCAGCGGCAGATATTTCCGGCCATGGCCGTGTCGATATCGGCATCGGTAGGATTGGGATTTTTCCGGAGAAGCGAAGCAGCGGTCATGATCTGGCCCGCCTGACAGAAGCCGCATTGCGGAACGTCCACCTCTTTCCAGGCTTCCTGCAAGGGATGGTCCCCATCCCGGGAAAGCCCTTCGATCGTGACGATATTTGCGCCTTCCACCACGGAAACCGGAAGCGCACAGGAGCGCATAGGCTCTCCATTGACATGGACCGTGCAGGTCCCGCACTGACCGATCCCGCAAGCGTATTTGGTTCCGGCGAGGTCGAGGTGCTCCCGCAAAACCCACAGTAAAGGGGTGTCCTCGCTGACGTCCACGGTACGGCGTTTGCCGTTTACTTTTAAGGTTAGTCGTGCCATATGCGTTAGATGAATTAGGGAGTAGGGGAGCAGGGAGCAGGGATTAGGGAGCAGGCGCTTCTTGCTCCCTGCTCCCTAATCCCTCTGCTCCCTGATCCCTATAAAATGCGATTATTCCAGATAAAACTATGCGTGTAAATTACAAAAAAACCAAAACAAGGGCTAAATCAATTCCCCTGATTCTCAATAATCGGCGCCAAAGGCTCCAAAAGCAATAAACTATCCTTGGCCAGCGAATCAGCAAGCAATTCTTCTGCCGAAGGTATCCGGGCAGGGCAAGCCAGGCGGCGCAACTGTTCTGGAGCAAGTACAGGAAACTCGCCCCCATGCCAGTGCGCCATGGTGGAGTCGTCCAGCACTTTGCGCATAAATCGGGCATAAACCGGGAGCGCGGTGGCGGCGCCCTGCCCATATTCAAAGTTGCGGAAACGCACCAGCGGGGAATCTCCCCCAACCCAGGCGCCGGCCAGCAGCTTGGGCGTATACCCGATAAACCAGCCATCGGCGTGATTTTGGGAGGTTCCAGTCTTTCCGGCTACCGGCACATCCACCACGTTGTACATCCAACGAAGGCGGCTGGCAGTGCCATAAGAGGCTACTGATTGAAGCATACGGGTCATGGTATGCGCTTCTTCCTGGCTCACGACCTGTTCGCGTTTGCTTCCCTGATCAAACTCAGCGATAACTTCCCCCTTATGGTTCTCAATACGCCTGATAGCCAGCGGCCGCGTGCGTACGCCCCCGCTGGCAAACACCGCAAAGGGCTGGATCATCTCGTAAAGCGAAACTTCCGCAGTGCCCAGGGCGATAGACGGCTCTACCGGCACTTCGCTTTCAATGCCAAGCGCCCTGGCCAGTTCCGCCACTTTCTTAACCCCCATGCGCATGATCAACGCTACCGTGACCGTATTAATGGAATTAGTCAGCGCGCCTTCCAGCGAGTAGGATCCCCCGTAAATCCCGTCTGCATTTTGGGGGATCCAATCGTCTTTATCCGTTCCGTCGGGCTCAAAATGAGGCTCGGGATCATCCCGGCGCCAATCCTTGGTCGCCCAGTCGCCCTTGGCGTATTCGTGGTACACAACAAGCCGGTTGGGGATCTGATCGCAGGGAGGGATGCTGTCTCTCAATGCCTGCATATAAACGACCGGCTTAAACACCGACCCGGACTGCCGGCGAGCCCGCACGTGATCAAACTGAAAGAAGTCGTAGTCGATGCCGCCTACCCAGGCCCGAACATGGCCGGTATTGGGCTCCATCGCCATAAAGCCCACCTGAAGCAACCCCAGGTGGTAGCGCACGGAATCCAGGGGGGTCATCTCCACTTCTTTAACACCCTCGTAGGAAAAGATCTTCATCTGTACCTTCTGGGTGAAAATCCGGTCGATTTCTGCCTCACTGGTCCCCCTTGCTTTCAGGGATTTATAGCGCTGGGAATTCACTACGCCCAGCCGGATGGTATTCATGTCGCTCCAGGGCTGGGTAAACCCTTTCCAATGCCGGTCGAACTTTTCCTGCATGTCCGACAAGTGTTCTTCTACCGCTTGTTCGGCCAGGCGCTGCATCCCTGTGTGAAGGGTGGTGTATACTTTCAAACCGTCTTTGTAGATATTATAGGGGTCCCCGTTGGGTTTGCGGTAGTCCTTGATCAGGCGTTCGAGTTCCTGGCGCACAAACTCCCGGAAATAGGGCGCCATGCCTTCATTTCGGACCACCGGATTGTAATTCAAATTCAGGGGAAGGGTTTGCAAAGCAGCCAGCCGGGATGGATCCAAATACCCCGCTTTTTCCATTTGCTGGAGCACGATATTCCGGCGCGTCAACGCCCGTTCAGGGAAACGAACCGGGTTGTAATACGTGGTGGCGCGAAGCACCCCGATCAGCGTAGCGCCTTCTGCAACGTTAAGCAGGGAAGGGGCTTTGTTGAAAAACCGGCGGGCAGCCACATCAATGCCAAAAACATTTTCGGGGAAAGGCACGGTGTTGAGGTATAGCGTGAGGATTTCTTCCTTGGAGTACGCCCGTTCCAACCGGCCGGCAATGACGATTTCCCGCATTTTATTGATGACCAGGGACAAAAACCGGTACTCCTTTCTCGGAAGCAGGTTTTTGGCCAACTGCTGGCTCAGCGTGCTTCCCCCTCCTCCCGACCGGTCGCCACGGATAATTGTCCGGAACAGAACCCGGCCCCAAGCCCGGTAATCGACGCCCCGGTGCTGATAAAAGCGCGAATCTTCGGTAGCCACCAGGGCCTGAAAGACATGCGGAGGGATATCCTGATACTGCACCACCGTGCGGTATTGGTTGAAATAACGCCCCAGAAGGATCGAATCCGCCGAATACACCTCTGTCGCGATCTGGGTTTGAATCTCCCGCAATGCGCGAACAGAGGGTACAGACAGTGCAATGATCGTCCGGAAAACGAACAGCGCCAGAACCATCCCCAAAAACGACAAACCGGAAAGCCGGATCCACCGCGCCAACCGGGGTTTTCGGGCTGCAAAGCCTTTCCACCGCTCGTTCAATGGACTTAGGGCAGCTTTGATCTTATCGAGAAATGCCTGAAGGGACGCTTTATACGACATATTCCATTAGTTGCTTTGCATGGATAAATAGGCGGCTTCATGAACCCGCCGGCGAATCCCCAAATCGAGCAAGGCCCGGCTTGAACGGTAAGGATAGACCCGGTTGGAGAACACGATCACCAGCAGGCGGGTTTCCGGATCGACCCAGGTATACGTTCCCGTATACCCTGTATGCCCAAAACTGGATTCGGAGGCCTGAGGCGCATAGGAAGCCGAAGCCGGATTATAGGCAAGCGCAGGTTTGTCGAATCCCAGCCCCCGATGAATCCCTTCCCCGCAGTATTGGCAGCGGATAAATTCCTTCACGGCCTTCTCTTCTATAAACCGCTGCCCTCCATACGCCCCATAATTCATATACATCTGCATAAGTTTGGCCAGATCATTAGCTGAACCAAACA
The DNA here is from genome assembly GCA_016707205.1 of Haliscomenobacter sp. Classification (GTDB taxonomy): domain Bacteria; phylum Bacteroidota; class Bacteroidia; order Chitinophagales; family Saprospiraceae; genus JADJPL01. The sequence goes on from JADJHZ010000008.1 coordinate 54,559, forward strand.
GTCCGGCATGGCCGGAAACGCCGCCGAGCATGGCCGCTCCTTCGTCGTGCACCGTTCCCCGCAATTGCTTCATCCGGAAAAACGTATCGCGCTCGGTAGGTACAATGCGCTCCGGAGGGAAGAACCGCAAAGGGTTCATGGTAAGGGTTGTAGCGCCCAGCGGGCGATAAAAATGGGATTTGATATAGGTCTCAAAATCAACGCCGGTCTGGTACTTCACGATTCGGGGCATGGTGTAGAAAAAGAAATCGGAATACACAAAACCCGGTTTTTCGTTTAGGGGCGATTGGTAAATAGACTTGTAAATCGCCTGGTTATACTTGCGGTGTAGCCATAGGCTGTCCGTTATATACACGTTGTAGGCCGCAGACGAATCGGTTCTGAACGTACGCGCCTTAAACCGGAAGTCGTTATTCCGGTTGCCGTCCCAGTGTTTTTGCCAGGGGTTTCGGCTTTGTCCTTTCAGCGTGCCCCGCCAAAACGGAATCCATGCCATCAGTTGCGCGGTGTGGGTGAGCACGCGGCGCATGGGCAGGCCGGCTTTGTTTGTCCCTTTGACTTCGGGAAGGTAATCGCCCAAAGGCGCGTCGGGGTTAAATTTGCCCTGGCCATACCACTCCATCAGCACGGGAAGTCCGGAAGTGATCTTGGTTACCGAGGCAAAATCGTAAACATCGGTGAGCTGAACGGGATGCTGATCGTCATAGGTATGTGCGCCAAAGGCGCGATGGTACACCACCTTTTCATCTTTAGCGATGAGGACCTGGGCGCCGGGATAAGCACTGGCCTGAAGCCCTTCGAGAAGGATCGCTTCCACGCTGTCTTCCAGCAACTGGCTGTTCATTCCCACCAGCTCGGGCGGCGCGTACCCCAGCCGGATCGCTTGGGGGAGGTCCAGGCCAGCGCCCGGCCCAAATACGACACCCAGGGGTTGAGCAAGCCGCGCGTTCAGCGTAGTTCCCCCAAAAAGCGCTTGAGCGGCCAGGGATTGGCCGTAATAGGTCCCGGCGCCAGCGATCAGCACGCTGGATCCAGCCAACTCGGGATATTGAACCAGCAGTTGTCCGGCGTCGAACAACGCCAGAGCAACCCGGGCTTTTTCAGACAGGACCTTCCAGGCTTCCAGCGCCGGCGAAGACAGCGCAGATCCGTTGCCATGAACCGCAAGAACGAACAAGTTATAGCGGCTGGCTTGCTCCCGGGCCCAGACGGCGGCGCCCGAAGCCGGAACCTCCAGACGGGCGATTTCCGTATACCGCTCCAGATATTCCTGAAAAACGCTCAAAGGCTCCCCTTCCGATAACGGGAGGAAAGCGATCCGAAGCGTATCGAGCCGGAGGAATGGAATCTGCTGCCCGGCGTTCCGCAAAAGCACCGTTTGGGAAAGCGCTTGCCGGTAAGCGCCGAGCCCGTCGCCAGAAGGGCTTTGAGCACGGACCGAATACGCGGAAGCCCAAAAGATAAAGGCAACGCATGCAAGGCCGTGCAAGCGCCGAAAAAACAGGTTAGGGTGTTTGCACATGTGCAAGTATTTTATGAACTATGCGCAGGCCCTTGTCCAAAATGCGTAAGTTTGACGAGGGAACGCGCACCGTTTTTTTCAACGCAAATGATCTCGTAACCTATGTCGAATGCGTCTGCCAAATTATTAAAAATCCTCATTCTTGCTGCCATTTTGTTCCAAAGCCTGAACGTGCCGGCTCAATTTATGGATCGCCGGACCCAGCGGCAGCTCGACGAGAAAATCCGGGAGTCCAAGATATTCTCCCAATATTTCACCGGGTTTGCGCTGTTTGACCCGGCCAAAGACGCGATGCTGTATCAAAAAGATGCGTTCAAGTACTTCACGCCCGCCTCTAACACCAAGTTGTTCACCCTCTATACGGTCCTGAAAATCCTGGGAGACAGCATGCCCGTCCTGCGCTATGGATACCGCGACCAACTCCTGGTGATCCAGGGCACGGGCAACCCGTTGTTCTTTCATCCGGACTTTGAGGATAACGCCCAAGGCTGGGACATCCTTAAGCAGGCTAAAAACCTGATGCTGTATTCCGAGGATAATTACCGAGACGACCACTTTGGGCCCGGATGGTCCTGGGCAGACTACCAATATGCCTATCAGGTGGAAAAAAGCCCGTTCCCGGTTCATGGAAACTTCGCGCATATTTTCCGGGATTCCGGGGAAACGCAAATTAAAACCCAGCCTGCCTACTTTGCCCGATTCCTTCGTCCGGCGCCTGCCGGCGGCGGAGTATACCCAAGAATCCAAAGAGAGGAAACCGGTGATTATTTTTTCTATAACGAAGCGGCGCTCAACGGCCGGCCATTCTCCGTTGACGTTCCCTATAATCAGTCTGCCCATGCCGTATGCGGGTTGCTTAGCGATACGCTGGGCATCCGCGTCCTGCCGGCGTCTGAGATCCCCGGACCGCTGCCTGCCTTCAAAACGGTATATGCCCCCCTTCCGGACACGTTGCTCCAGCGTTTTATGCAGGAGAGCGACAATTACCTGGCAGAGCAGTTGCTGCTGATGTGCTCCGCCAAATTATCCGATACACTGAACACGGAAGCCGTCATCGAATATGCCAAGAAAAACCTGTTCCAGGGGCTTCCTCCCGATACCCTGAACTGGGTGGACGGGTCGGGCCTGTCCCGGTACAATCTGTTTACCCCCCGGACGATCGTGGCGTTGTTAGATAAACTTTACCAGGAAGTTCCGCAGGAACGCCTGTTTCGCATCCTGGCTACCGGCGGAAAATCCGGCACCATCCGCTCCTGGTACGGAGGAAAAGCAGAACCCTACGTATTTGCCAAAACAGGCACGCTGGCCAACCAGCATTGCCTCAGCGGTTTTGTCAAAACCAGGAAGGGGCGCACCTTGATTTTCAGCTTCATGCACAATAACTTCAATGGGTCTGCAACGCCCATCCGGACCGAAATGCAGAGCGTGCTGGAATGGATCTGGGAATACCTGTGATCATTTCAGCACTTTACGACCCCACACCAGGACCTGAAAGCCATATATGCTAAGCCACAGAACCAGCGCAGCGAAGGAAAGGATGCCAAAAGCAGCATAGGGCTTAACCGCCCGCAAGTTGATGTTCATCAGTTCATAGCTGATGAAATCCGTTAGCACAAAGCCTGTGTGCACGCAAAACAGGACAAAAAGAACCTGGACCAGCTTGCTGAGGTAGCGAACCAGCTGAACGTCCCGGCTCGTTCGCAAATGGTGTTTTTTCTCCAGAATGTACCGGTATCCGAAATAGAGATAAGCGAAAAACGTTAACAAATACAGAGCGGTTTCTGAGGCGCCGTAAAATGGGTTGAAAAACGCGCGTTCCACGTGCGACTTGTACGCAATAGGGGAAAGAAATACCCCCAGAAAAAAAAGGAATTGCCCTGCAGGAAGCACCAAATGCTTGCCGTCGCTCCACCGAAACTGGTAGGCCGGGTACAGGTTGAGCTTGATATGATAGAACAATAGCGGCGGGAACGACAAGCTAAAGTAGACCGGAAGGAAATACAAATGCGGAAAACGTTCCGGAAGGCCGGTCATCAACAGAATATAATGCAGCAGCGTAAGGCTGAACGCGATCAGCAATAAGCCGTAACAAAGGTTCGCGCGTTTTTCGCCGGAACGCTTAAAAAAGAAGAGCCCCCCAATGCCCAGCGCCTGAAGGAAAACTCCGGTTAACACTGCCAGCAGCAGGTAATAAAATAGGCTGTGGTGGCCGGGTAAGTCCAGAAAACGGGTTACGCCCATGCACAATGGAGTTTAAACATGCCGAAGTTGTTACTAATTTACGAAATGTCCTATCGGATAGGGGCGTCATTTTTTTCGGTGGCAAAAATCATCCTTTTTTCAGACCGATTTCACTGGTTTGTATTGAACCTACGTGCGTAATTTGCTTATTGAAATAATAAAACGCGATAGAAATGATAAACACAAAAAACTACCAGCCTGTCACTGCGGAAGAGGCGGTATCGATCATTAAGCCCGGGGACAAGATCTTCATTCATAGTGCCGCCGCCGCGCCGCAAACGCTGGTCAAGGCGCTTGTTGTAAGGGGCGGGGAACTGCGCAATGTAGAGATTTACCAGTTGCACACCGAGGGCGTTGCGCCCTATGTAGACGAACCGTTTTATAAAAGCTTCCATGTCAAGAACATGTTTGTAGGCGCCAATATGCGCAAAGCGGTTCAGGAAGGCCGCGCCGATTTTATTCCGGTGTTCCTCAGCGAAACGCCCCGCCTGATCCGCCGGGGGATTATTCAACTGGACGCCGCGCTGGTCCAGGTCTCTCCTCCCGACCGCAACGGATACGTATCCCTGGGTATTTCCGTGGACACCACCCTGTCGGCGACCCAAACCGCCCGCAAGTTAATCGCAGAGGTCAACCCCAATATGCCACGCACGGCCGGAGACGGCAGCATCCACATCAGCCGCTTTGCCAAAGTGGTCGAAGTCGACTACCCCCTTCCGGAGATGATCATCCCCGATCCCGACGAGATTGAGACCCGTATCGGCCAGTTCGTCGCCGAACTCGTCGACGACGGCGCTACCCTGCAAATGGGCATCGGCGCGATTCCCAACGCCGCGCTGGCTGCTATGACCAACCATAAAGACCTCGGCATACACACCGAGATGTTCTCCGACGGCGTCATTCCGCTGATCGAAAAAGGCGTGATCACCAATAAGAACAAGGTCAAGCACCGCAACTTTACCGTCACCAGCTTCATGATGGGCTCCCGCAAACTCTACGATTTCGTAGACGATAACCCCACCATACGCTTCCTGGATGTAGAGTACGTCAACGACACGGCGATCATCCGCCAAAACCCGAAAGTGACGGCGATCAACAGCGCCATCGAAGTCGATTTCACCGGGCAGGTTTGCGCGGATTCTATCGGCACCCGCATCTATTCCGGCGTAGGCGGACAAATGGACTTCATGCGGGGAGCAGCCCTCTCCGACCATGGCAAACCCATCATCGCGCTGCCTTCCTCCACAAACAAAGGCCTCAGCCGGATCGTGTCCACCCTCCACCCAGGCGCCGGCGTCGTGACGACCCGCGCCCACGTGCACTACGTCGTGACCGAATACGGCGTGGCGGAAATGTATGGCCGCACCATCCGCGAACGCATCCGGGCTATGATCAATATCGCGCACCCAGACCACCGCGAACGCCTGGAACGCGAAGCGTTTGATCTTTGGCATTTTCACGTATAAAAAAAAAGAGCGGGCTAAAGGCCCGCTCTTTTTTTTTATACCGCTTTCGTTTTCATTGCAGAAGCGCGGGTAATGACGCCCGATCCGAAGCGGGTGCGAATCTTGTCCAGCGCGTCGAGGAGGCGCGTATCTTCAGGGGTATCTTCGAATAAATTCAATTGAGGCCTTCCGTGCACCAAGCCACTGAAGCGTACGCCCAGCAGCCGGATGCGCTGCCTGCGCTCGTAGAGCTGCGCAAACAGTTCGTGCGCAACGCCCATCAAAAACTGGTCGCTGGCGGTATAGGGAATAGCGCGCTGGCGCGTAAACGTGTTGAAGTCGGCGTAACGCAACTTAAGCGTAATGCAGGAAGTGCGTTGCTGCCGCTGACGGAGTTCGTAGCCCAATTCCATGATCATGGACGTGAGCTGGTCGCGCAGCCAGCCCATATCTGCGGTATCTTGCGGGAACGTGCGTTCGGTAGAGACCGATTTTTGATCGTGGTAGGGCACAACGGGGCTGTCGTCCTCGGCGTTGGCTCTTTTCCAGAGGAGGACGCCTTGCCGGCCAAACTCGCGCTCCAACAGGCGGGGCGGTATCCGGCGAAGGGTCTCGATCGTGCGCACCCCCATGAGGTTGAGCTTGCGGGCAGTCGCTTCGCCTACGGCAGGGAGTTTGTTCACGGGAAGCGGGGCGATGTATTCCCGTTCAGTACCCGCTGCGACCAGTTGCTCGCCATTGGGCTTGGCTTCACCCGCACCGATCTTCGCCACGAGTTTGTTCACCGCCAGGGCCATGGAAATCGGTAGCCCGCTCTCGCGCAAAATGCGCTGACGCAACTCTACCGCCCAGCGCCAGCAGCCAAAGTAGCGGTCCATCCCGCTCAGATCGGCGTAAAATTCGTCGATCGACGCCTTCTCAAACAAGGGCGCCCGCTCCGCAATGATCTCGCCAACCATTTTGGAATACCTGCCGTACGCCTCCATGTCCCCCCGTACCACAATAGCGTCTGGGCAAAGGCGAAGCGCTGTGCGGACGGGCATCGCCGAACGCACGCCAAACCGGCGCGCTTCATAACTGCACGACGCAACGACCCCCCGGCCGCTATACCCGCCTACAATAAGCGGTTTGCCCTTGAGAGAAGGGTTGCGCAGGCTCTCTACAGAAGCAAAAAACGCGTCCAGATCGAGGTGCAAAATCGCGCGATCAAACATATAAAACAGTTTATTAAACAATAATAAACAAAAAGTGTCACAAAACACCCCCTCGGGAGAAATACTTTTGTGTTAATTTGTCTCCCGCCGAAAAACGCCTTTTGGGTCCAATAAAAATGAAAGCACATTTTCTCTTCTTATTGCTGCCCATACTGGGACAAGCTCAAATACCCTACTTCCAGCAGGAAGCGCATTACCGGATCGATGTTGCGCTCGACGATTCCCTGCATCAGATCCGGGGCCAGTGGGCGATGGACTACGTCAACCATTCCCCCGATACGCTGAGCTATATCCTCATCCACCTTTGGGCCAACGCCTTTCAAGATCGAAGCAGCGCCTTCGCCCGCCAAAAACTGCGGCAAAACAGCCTGGCATTTCACTTTGCGCCTGATAGCCAGCGGGGAGGCTATCAAGACCTTGCGTTTACCGCCGCAGGGAAGCCTCTATCCCCGGAGTCCTGGGAAGGCCATTCAGACATTATCCGCCTGAACCTCCCCGAGCCCTTGGCGCCTGGGCGCCGGGTCTCGCTCTCTACCCCATTTACCCTGCAAATACCCGCTTCCTTCTCCCGCCTGGGGCGCGTTGGGCAATCGTACCAGATGACGCAGTGGTACCCCAAACCGGCGGTATACGACCGCGAAGGCTGGCATCCTATGCCCTACCTCGAATGGGGGGAGTACTATTCCGAATTCGGAAGTTTTGACGTGCGCCTCACCTTGCCCGAAAATTACGTGGTCGGCGCTACCGGGAAGCTGGAATCGCCCGAAGAAGTAGAATTCCTGCAGCAAAAAGCGGCTGCTACCGAAGCCTATCTGAACGACCCGGACAAATCGCCCCGCCACGACCCGGCCTTCACCCAGGGAACCTTTCCGCCGTCCAGCGCAGCGATGAAGACCATTCGCTACACAGCGGACAACGTCCACGATTTTGCCTGGTTTGCCGACAAGCGGTTTCGGGTCCAAAAGGGCCAGGTTGTGCAGCCTTCGGGCGCGGTTACCGAGACCTGGGTCATGTTCGCCGACGAGGAGGAAGACCTGTGGAAGGACGCGCTGGGGTACGTCAACCGGGCGGTGGCCTTCTATTCCGGCCTGGTGGGCGAATACCCCTACCCCCATGCCACAGCCGTACAGAGCGCGCTGAGCGCAGGCGGCGGCATGGAGTACCCGATGATCACGGTGATCGGGTTGTCGGGCAACGCCCAGGGGCTCGACGAGGTGATCACCCACGAGGTAGGGCACAACTGGTTCTACGGCGTTCTGGGCTTCAACGAGCGCGACCATGCCTGGATGGATGAAGGGATCAACTCTTACTACGACCACCGCTACTCCCGCGCCTATTACCCGGGAAGCAGCCTCGACAGCTATGTCCCCGCCTTCCTGCAGGGAGGCTCCAAACTGGAAGCCGGAGAGGCCGCTTACCTTTACCTGGCCCGCCAAAACCGCGACCAGCCGCCGGCAACCTCTTCCGACGGGTTTGATGTCATCAACTATTTTATCCAATCGTACGAAAAGCCGGCCTTCGTCTTCCGCTATCTGGAAAAGTATCTCGGCCGCGAAGCATTCGATGACGCCATACAGGCATTTTACCAGGAATGGAAATTCCGACATCCAGCGCCCGCCGATCTCCGCGATTTCCTCATCCGAAAAAGCGGCAAAAACCTGGATTGGCTCTTCGACGGCTTTATCCGCAGCAACCAAAGACAGGACTATGCCATCCGGAACGCGCGCCGGGTAGGCGAGGAACTGGAAGTCGAGATGGTAAACCGGGGAACGATTGCGGGGCCCATTCAACTCGCCGCGCTATCCAGGGATACGCAAACGCGTTGGAGCGAATGGGTGGAGGGCTTTACCGGAGTAAAAACCGTCCAGATACCCGCAGGGCCCTACCAGCAGCTCGTGCTGGATCCCGGGCACTACACCCCCGATTTTCAGCGCCGCAACAACGCTTTGCGCATGAACGGATGGCTTCGAAAAACCGCTCCCCTCCGGCCGGGTATCTGGCCTACGCTGGAGAATGAATCCTTCACTCAGTTCTTCTTTCAGCCGGCTATCTCCTGGAATGCATACGACGAGTTCCAGTTTGGTCTCTGGATACACAATACGACGATCCCTGGGCCCAGGTTAAGCTATAGCCTCCTGCCCTTCTACGCGTTCGGAAGCCGGACGCTGACGGGCAACGCCTCCTTCCGCTACCGCTGGCTCCCGCTTTCCGGCCCCTGGCGCGTCATTGAAGGACATTTAGACGGAAAACAATACGGCTACAAGGAAAACGAAACGCACGCCTATCGCTTGTCCTACCGCCGGATGGCGCCCTCCGTCCGATTGGCATTCCGCAGCGGCAAATCTCAAATGTCGGAGCATACGCTTACCGGAGGCCTCGCATGGGTAGATCAGCAGACGCCGCAATTTGGCATAGGAGGTATGTACGAAGGAAAAAAGAACGTTACTACCCGCATTCAAACAGCAGCATACGAAGGCAGGAATAACAACGCGCTGCAGCCCGCTAACTGGCGGATCGCATGGGAGCGATCTGCTTTGCCGGGATGGAACCAAACGGCCGCTTTTCACAAAGGAAGCCTGGCGTTTGAAATCTCCCCGGCGTACCATCAGGATAAGCGCCTGCATATCCGCTTGTTTGCCGGGGCATTTCTCGACAACAACCCCTCCCGCAAAGGGCTCAGCCTCCTGCCCAATGCCTGGAGCCTCAGCGGCCAGGGATTTACCGACTACCGGTTCGAGGAAAGCTTCATTGGAAGGAACCAGGAGGAAGGTCTTCGGGCACAGCAGATCCACCTCCTGGAAGGAGGTATGAAATTCGCGACCGGCCCCGCGCAGCGCCTGGGCCGCTCCAATACCTGGCTGCTCGCGCTAAACCTGCACGCCGACCTGCCCATCCGCTTTCCGTTGGGCCTGCCGGTGCAAGCCTATTTCGACATGGGCTACAACGGCAGTCAGAAAGGGCAAAACGCCATCCCGCTTGAGAAGCCGTTACTCTGGAGCGGCGGCCTTTCCTTTACAGCGCTGAGCCAGCGAATCGGCCTGTTTTTTCCTTTGGTTTCTTCCGAAAACATCCGTCAAACCTACGCGCAAAATGGGGCATCCTACGGGAATAAAATCACCTTTACCCTGGATCTTACCCGGCTGAATTTGCAAAACGCCCTGGAACGTCTAGACCTTAGACGTTAGAGGTTGGACGTTAGAAGAAATTCCATCTAACCTCTAACGTCTAGAACAGCTTGGTCTGACCGCCGTCGTCGAGGTCAAATTCGATGCTATCGCCGGTGTGCAGTTTATCGGGGATTTCGGAAGGATGAATTTCGACGACCTCGGTCAGTTTTTGGTCGCTGAGTTTATTGCCGGCAGCTTTCCAGCCTTTGACATCGATAAACTCAGCGAGCCCGAGTTCGCCGCTTATTTTTTTGTTCCGCACTTTCATGGAGTAACGGATGCGGGGTTCCGGTTTGATGGAGGCAAACAGGAGCCGGGATTCTTTGTGGTCGGACAGGTAGCTGAAGCGCTGATCGAGCGAGGTGGTTTCGATATGGAAGCGCTTGACGAGGGTCCAGCCCTTTTGGCCGTCAAAGTGGACGACGCTGACGACCATTTCGGGGTCAAATTTCCCGATGTGGATTAGTTCATCGGGATTAAAGCGGCGGGTCTGGTCCATTTCCAGCATTTCGTAGGAGCCGTCTTTATACAAAGCGATGAGGTGATCGCCGGTGTCGAAGTCGCCCAGATAGCGGCCGCGTTCGTCGGTGTTCAGTTTGCCGCTGACTTCATCCATCCACATCTGAAGCGCGCCGAGGGTAGACTTACCCATAGCTTTCCGGGTGATTTTGCGCACCGGGAAGCGGCTTACGATATTCCCCTGGGAGGTCCGGCCTTTGATCGCCAGTTCGCCGAAATCGAAGTCGAAATTTTTCTTTTTTGCCCGGCAGTTCGGGCTGAGCTGGATGTTCACGACTTCGGCTTCCCCATTCGGGTGGGCGCTGAAGTAGAGGGATTTGGACCCTTTGGCGCCGGTGGTGAGGTCGTATTCCCGGTCGCGGGTAATAGCGGTTACATTGAACCGCTTGGCGTAGGACCTGCCGGTGCCGGCATCCAGGTAAATTTGGTTGTAGGTGGTGCGGTCGTCGCTTTTTTTCCAAACGGCTACGTGGATAATGTCCTTGCCTACAAAGGTCTTGTCTGCAATCCGGGTGACGACGAACTTGCCATCGGCCCGGAACACGATGATATCGTCGATATCGGAGCAATCGCAGACGAACTCGTCCTTTTTCATCGCATAGCCGACGAAGCCGTCCGTGCGGTTGACGTACAGCTTGGAGTTATTGGCGACCACTTCGGTGGCCTGAATCGAATCGAGGGCGGTGATTTTGGTTTTGCGCTCCCGGCCTTTGCCGTATTTTTCCAGGAGGCGGCGGTAATAGGCGATGCTGAAGTCGGTCAGATGGTCCAGATTGTAGCGCACCTGCCGGATTTCTTCCTCCAGGGCGGCGATCATCTCGTCGGCTTTAAAGGAATTGTATTTGGAGATGCGTTTGATCTTGATTTCGGTGAGCTTGACGATATCGTCCTGCGTAATGTCGCGCATCAGGCGCAGGCGGGAGTCGCCGGGCTGAGGGTTATCGGAAGGACACGCGACGTAGCGGCGAAGTTCGCGATCGATGGTTTCGAGCACTTCTTCCCAGGACTCGCACTCCTCGATCTCGTGGTAGATGCGGTTTTCGATGAACACCTTTTCCAGGCTGGCGAGGTGCCATTTTTCCAGAAGTTCGTGTTCTTTGATCTCCAGTTCGCGGCGCAGAAGGTCGCGGGTTTGGAACGTGCAGCGTTCGAGGATCTCTTGGACGGAGAGGAAATGGGGTTTGTCGTCGATGATGATGCAGGCGTTGGGGGAAATAGATACTTCGCAATCAGAGAAGGCGAACAGGGCGTCGATGGCCACATCGGGCGAAACCCCGGCAGCCAGTTCGACGAGGACTTCTACTTCCTGTGCCGTATTATCGGTGACCTGTTTGATCTTGATTTTGCCTTTATCGTTGGCTTTGATGATGCTTTCGATCAGGGAAGTGGTCGTTACGCCATAGGGAAGTTCGCGGATGGCGATGAGATTTTTGTCCAGTTTCTCGAGGCGAGCCCGGGCTTTGATCCGGCCGCCCCGCCGGCCATTCTGGTAGTCGGATACGTCGATGAGTCCGCCAGTGAGAAAGTCGGGGTAAATAATCGCGCTTTTCCCCTCGAGGATGGCGATGGAGGCGTCGACGAGTTCGATAAAGTTGTGGGGAAGGATCTTGGTCGAAAGCCCTACGGCAATCCCTTCCGCTCCCTGAGCCAGCAGGAGGGGAAATTTCATGGGCAGCACCACGGGCTCGCGTTTGCGGCCGTCGTAGGAGAGCTGCCATTCGGTGGTTTGGGGATTAAAGGCTACTTCCAGGGCGAATTTGGACAGGCGGGCCTCGATATAACGGGATGCGGCGGCGCTGTCGCCGGTGAGTACGTTGCCCCAGTTTCCCTGCGTATCGATGAGCAGGTCTTTCTGCCCCATATTGACCAGGGCGTCGCCGATAGCGGCGTCGCCGTGGGGATGGAATTGCATGGTTTGGCCGATGATGTTGGCTACCTTGTGGTAGCGGCCGTCGTCCATGTCCCGCATGGAGTGCAGGATGCGGCGCTGCACCGGCTTCAGGCCGTCTTCAATGGCAGGAACGGCCCGTTCGAGAATGACGTAGGAAGCATAGTCCAGAAAATAGTCCTGGTACATCCCTTGCAGCGGAACGAGCCCATTCGGTCCATTTTCCTTCTCCTGCCCATTCTGGTGCGGTTCTGTCATAATGCGTTGGCTTTAGCGCGATCAAAGATCGAAAATATAAATTCTTATCCCAAACCGGAAGCAGGAACTTGGCCCTGGCAAATAAAATGGAAGGCGTTTTCCTGTTTTTCGCGCAGCTTGTTCATGCATTGGGCTCAAATGAACTTCCAGTTATTTATCAAATAAAATTTTAAAACAAAAATAACAAAAAAATTAAAAATAAAACATTTTTTATCAAAAAAGCTAGCCCGTAAAGAAAGTCGATAAAAAGAACTTGCATCGGTTCTTTGTACCGAAAATCGCTCAACTCCCCTGCAAAACAGGCAGCGAAAGACGCCGGCAAATCGTTCCTTAAATAGCGGAACGTTGCGGCTTTTCCGGGAAATGCTATACAGCGGACGCTTGCGGGCTTGGTAATCTCCGGCAATAGGATTAATTTTAAGGGTTTAAGAGCTAGGGGCTAGGGAGGTGTTTGTCTTTTATGCTCCTTTTCTGGGTACAATCCGGTTGCATCCGCCTTATTCCAATAGTGCGGGGCCGGAACGCCAAACTTCCTGAGCATGGAAATTGTATTGCCGGCCAATTTTGACGAGGAAGACCTCATCCGGGCGTGCGCCCGCAACGAGCGTTGGGCTCAGCAGGTGTTGTACGAAGAGTACTACGGCCGAATGATGGCAGTTTGCCTCCGGTATGCCAACAACGAGGAAGACGCTCTGGACATCTTGCACGAGGCGTTCATCAAGGTGTTCCAGCACATCAACCGCTACCAGGCAGGTACGTCGCTTACGGCCTGGATCCGGCGGATTATTGTGAATACGGCGATCGACTTCTACCGCAAAAGCATCCGGCGGCGCACCGAAGACATCGACCAGGCCGGCAACCTGACCAACGGAGATGCCGACGCCGTAAGCCAATGCACCGAGCAGGAAATCCTGGAAGCAATCCAGCAATTAACCCCGGCGTATCGGGCAACCTTTAACTTATACGTAATCGAAGGATATTCGCACAAAGAAATAGCTGACTTACTGGACATTACCGAGAGTACTTCCAGATCCAATCTGGTTAAAGCCCGGTTGAAACTGAAAGAGATCCTGACCAGCAGAATGTACGGACATGGGAACCAAGAAGTTTGACGACATCATTCGCGGGAAGCTAAACCATCTGGAAGCGCCTTATCGCCCGGAGCATTGGAACGCCTTTTCCAGGGAGTTGGATAAAATCCATACTCCGGCGGCCGGAGTTAACCCACACGACGAATGGATCGACCGTCAGATTTCCCAAAAGATTACCCGCGTTCGCGTTCCCGGTTCGCCTTCTTCTTCCTGGCCTTTGCTGGAAAAGCGACTTCAGGAGCAGGCTCAGATCCGGCAGCGCCTCCTCATCTACAAAACCCTGGAAGTCAGCCTTCTCTTGCTGCTCCTGATCAGCTTGTGGCAATGGCAGCCGGTATGGAACCAAACCCATTTCCCTATCGAACTCCTTCATGGGAAGCGGCGCCATGCCGAGCCCCCGGCAACCCAACCTGCTCCTAACCGCAGCGCTCCGGTTGCCTCCAACGAGGCGGCTTTCCCCCAAGCATCTGCTGACTATTCAACCGAACCCACTCTTACCCCCCAGGCGGCTGAGTTTTCTTCTGCTGCGGGTTATTGGGCTAGAAGCAAACAAAGAGATCCGGCGCTCCAGGCTCCTGTCGACAAGTTGCCACAAACGAATATTCCCAACGCCCTGGCCAGTATAGAAGTGCCGGAGGGTTCGCTAAAAGCCCTGGACGAACAGGCTCAGGCAGAGCCCGGCATCATAAGGGAAGGCATTTTTTCGATGCCGGTAATCGCTTCCCCGTTGTTCCTGCCCGAAGCGCTGATGGAAGGGGAAAATGAAGATTCCGGCATTGAATACCGCACCCCTCCCAAACGGGCGTTTCTCAATATCGCCATGCTGGGCGGCGCCGACTACAACCGGGTGATGACTCCGCCTAATTACGAGTTTCGCATTCGGGGCTTCGATCAATATACCCTGGGGTATGGTGGCGGCATTTTGCTGGGCATGGAGTACGGCCGCCTCGAAATAGGCTCCGGATTCGTGTATTCGGCTAAGCAATACACCCCGCTTCCCGTTATTTTTATCAAGGGCAATGCCCAAAAAGGCTTCGTGGGCGAAAAGCTTCAGCGCGTTCAGCTCAATCTGGTCAACCTGCCGGTATACGTCCGGTACGACGCGATCAAAAAAGACAAATGGAGAGCGTACGTTACCGGTGGCGCGTCGCTTCAAATAGCGATGGAAGCCAACTATTTCATCTCTCCGCCCATCACACTCCCTCCGCCTGCAACCCAAACTCCGGTCATCGAATCGGAGATCCGGAGCCTTACCAATAGCGGCCTGTTGGAAGGCGGCCCGTTTAAAGAGAACAGCTACGTGACCGCTAATTTGGGATTTGGGGTCGAGCACTTTGTCTCTGAGCGATGGAGCATTTTTACTCAGCCAACCTACCACCAATCCATCGGTTATTTTTCCAACGGGCTTGGCCCCAACCGGGACCGCATCCATACCCTATCGCTATGGACAGGCATCCGGGTGCGCTTGCTGGATTAAATGTTTCATGAATAGCTATTTCATCGATCTCCCTTCCGGCAGGGTATTTTACCGGAAATGGGGAGAAGGCAGACAGGTGTTCATCGGATTGCATGGGTTCGAAACCGATAGCCATTGTTTCCAGCCCCTTGCTGCGCATTTGCGGCCCGGTCAGTGCCTGATTGCTCCTGATCTTCCCTGGCACGGCCAGACGCAGTGGCGGGATCCTGTCTTTTCCCCAACGCATTTAAAGGTTTTGGTAGACGGGATTCTGGCGCAGGAAGGCGTACCCAGGTTTGCCGCTATCGGATATAGCCTGGGCGCCCGTTTGTGGCTTAGCGCAGCTCCGTTGTTTGCCTCGCCATGGACCGGGCTGATCCTCCTGGCGCCCGAAGGGCTGGCATCGAAGTGGCAGTGGCTCACGGGACCAGCTCCGAACCTCCTCCGAAGCCTGGGGCGCCGCCTGATCCAAAACCCCGAACGCACGTTGCAGGCGGCGAATTGGGCCGTCCGGACAGGGTTGCTGCAAAGCTATGGATACCAATTTCTGCGGCGCAATCTAAAAACCCCAGAGAGCCGACTCCGCCTCCTTCGGAGCTGGGACACCGCGTCGGCATTCCCTGTGCGGAAAAGCGCCCTTGTACGGTTGTTTCAGGAAAATCCTCATTGGATGATGGAGGTGGTGGCAGGAACCAAAGACCCCCTGCTTCGCCTGGGGAAACTCCGCGAGATTTGCGCCCGGATCCCGCAAGCAAACCTCTGGGAAGTCGACGCAGGCCACCAGGTAATGCACACTTGTCGGCAATGGGCAGGAATTTTCAGCAGGATGAGCGGATAAGCCCCCCTTACAAGCGGATTTTTTTAAGCTGGTCCATCTCCCGCTTGTTATCGCGTTCCTTGATCGTATCCCGCTTGTCGAACGACTTCTTGCCCTGGGCGAGCGCAATTTCCAGCTTCACAAAACCGCGCTCGCTAAAGAATAGCCGGTAAGGAGCGATCGTCAATCCTTTTTCAGAGACCCGGCGCTCGAGTTTGCGCAATTCGGCGCGGCGCAGCAGCAGTTTGCGCGGACGGCGAGGTTCGTGATTCGCGTACGTGCCGTTATCGTATTCCGCAATGTACATATTTCGAATAATCAGCTCCCCCTGGTCAAAGGTACAGTATGCGTCGCTGAGGTTCACTTTGCCCTGGCGGATCGATTTGATCTCGGTCCCTTGCAATACCATGCCCGCCTCGTAGGTTGTTACGAAGTGGTATTCGAACCGCGCCCTCCGGTTGAGGATCTCCGGCGTGTTGGCATTTTTCTTTTTCTCGCTCATAGCGCAATATAAACGGCGGATCAGTTGGAAAGTTCCGTCAGCCCAATTTTACCGCTGTGCCGTAAGCTAAAATTTCCGAGGCGCCCTGCATGATCTGCGAACTGGCAAACCGGACATTGATCACCGCGTCGGCGCCAATGCGTTCGGCATCGGCAATCATGCGGTCGATGGCTTCCTCGCGGGCATTGGCCATCAGCTTGGTGTACTCGTCAATCTCTCCTCCAATAATCCCTCTGAAAACCGCTGAAATGTCGCGTCCGATATGCCTTGCCCGCACGGTGCTGCCGCGGGCGATGTCGATGACTTCAATGATCTCCCGTCCAGGGACGAAATCGGTATTCGTAATCAGCATGGCTGCTCTTTTTTGAACAGCTAAGGTAAGAGAAAGTAGGGAAAAATGCGGGAGTAGTTGGACAGATTGCAGCGGTTTGCGTCGGGAGACGCACAGATAGGGGTTCAAGTCTGGAGACTTGAACCAGCGGGGTCTTGCCCCTGGCCGCCAAAAAAGAAAATTTCATGCTGAGGGCAAAGACTGGTCTTTTGAGACAGCCTCAGCGGGGTCTTAAACCCGGGGGATAGGCTTGAATCCGAAGGAATGGCGCCTTTCGCCTCAAGCCTAACGCCTTTTTCCCCTCTTCTAATCGTTATCCTCTTCGATTTGGAGTTCCGGATTCACTGCGGCACGCAGACGGGCGCTGGCGCGAAAATCTACGGCTTTGTAGGCGGGAATGTCGTAGGTCTGGCCTGTTACCGGGTGCTTGATCTGCTGGGCGGGGCGATTTACCGTAACGAAAGTACCGAAACCGCGCAGACGGAATTCAGGGTCTTCGACAATGGATTCAACGAGGGCTTCTTCGAGCGCTTTCCAGATGCGGTCCGCTTCTGCCTGGCTGATGTTTAGCTTTTCTGCCAGTTTGATTTCCAATGATTTTTCCACGGTAGTTGAGGATTTGGGTGTGATAAAGAAATTAGGCTTTCTATCGCTTTTACCCTCTAAAACTACCTTGGCTGTATGAAGTGAAGATCAACCGTATGTTAACATATTGAAAATCTTGTTCTGTCCTGGCTTATCGCGCCGATCTGACCTGCTCCCAGGCCCAGGCGGTGCGCATGATGTCGTCGATATTGCGCTGGGGGGTCCAGCCGAGCAGCCGGGTGGCTTTATCCAGATTGGCATAGATGGCTACCACGTCCCCAGGCCGGCGCGGGCCGATGCGGTAGTTGAGCTTTTTTCCGGTAACCCGCTCAAACGCCTGAATCGCTTCCAGTACGGTGACGCCTTCCCCGATGCCGAGGTTGAAAATCTCGCAGCGGGCGGTATTCCGCTTTTCCAGCAAGTATTGCAGCGCTTTGGTGTGGGCGTTGGCGAGGTCCATCACATGGATATAATCGCGCACGTTGCTCCCGTCGCGGGTAGGGTAGTCGTTCCCGAATACGACGAGTTCCTGGCGTTTTCCCGCGGCGGTTTCCGTAATCACCGGGACGAGGTTGGTGGGTGGATTGCTGGGGTCTTCGCCAATACGGGCGCTTTCGTGGGCGCCGGCGGGGTTGAAGTAACGCAGCAGAATCGCGTTAATCCGGGGGTCCACGTTCGTCAGGTCCTGAAGGATGTCCTCCCCGATCTGTTTGGTGCGGGCGTACGGAGATTCCGCCTCCTTCCGCGGCGTCGATTCGGTCACCGGCAGTTCGTTCGCGTTGCCGTACACCGAGCAGGAAGACGAAAAGATGAGGTGCGGAACGCCCGCTTCCTGCATGCAATCCAGCAGGTTCAACAGCCCCACGACGTTATTCCGGTAATAGAGCAGGGGTTTTTCCACCGATTCGCCCACTAATTTGAGGGCGGCAAAATGGATCACGCCCTGGATATCGGGGTGGTCGAGAAATACCTGGCGCACGCCCTCCAGATCGCAAAGATCCGTCCGGTAATTTTGGACCTTTTTGCCGGTGATCAGCGCCACGCCCTCCAGAGATGACTCGTTCGAATTCAGTAGATTATCCAAAGAGACCACCGAAAAATCGTGATTGATCAAGTCGACGATCGTGTGGCTTCCAATATAGCCGCATCCGCCGGTGACAAGAATTTTGGGCATGTTTTATTAGTTTTGTCCTGTAAAAATGCAAAAAGCATGGACAAAAACGGCCTGTTGGAGTCGGTTAAATTGCTGGCGCGGGAAGCGGGCGCCGCCATTATGGACATTTACCAGCGTCCCGACTTCAACGTGGTAGATAAATCGGACCACTCCCCGCTTACAGACGCAGACCAAGCCTCCAACCAGATTATTTGCGACGGACTGATGCGCCTTTTTCCCAAATTCCCCATCATCTCCGAGGAAAACCGGGAGACGCCTTACGAAGAGCGCAAAACATACGAGTACTGCTGGCTGGTTGACCCGCTCGACGGCACCAAGGAGTTCATTCGCCGCAACGGGGATTTCACGGTGAATATCGCGCTGGTAAAAGGCCAATCCCTGGAGATGGGGGTTGTGTTCATCCCGGCTACCGAGGAACTCTATTGGGCATGGCGGGGCATGGGCGCTTTTTGGGAGCTTGGAGGCATTGTCCGCCCCTTAAAGACCGCTTCTTTCCGCCTGACGGATGCCGGATTGGGCGTGGTCGCTTCGCGCTCGCACATGACGCCGGAGACGGAAACGTTCATTTCCAGCCTAAACCAACCGTCGCTCCTTTCCCGGGGCAGCGCCCTGAAATTTTTGCTGCTGGCGAAAGGAGAAGCCCATCTGTATCCCCGGCTGGCCCCGACGATGGAATGGGACACCGGCGCCGCCCAGATGATCCTGGAAGAAGCCGGAGGCAGCGTCCTGGAAGCGGAGACCCAGCAGCCTTTGCTATACAACAAACCCAATTTGCTCAACCCCCACTTCATTGCGTTCGGCGGCATGAACGCCTCCTGAATCGCCCAATAGCCCGCGTATGGTTAAGATTTCCCTGGTGGTGATTACGTTCAACGAGGAAAAAAATATCCGGCGCTGCCTGGAAAGCGCCGTCGACGTAGCAGATGAAATCCTGGTCGTGGATTCGGTATCCACAGATCAGACCGTCGCCATCGCCGAATCGCTGGGCGCCCGAATCATCTTACAACCCTTCCTCGGATATGTCGAGCAAAAGCGCTTTGCGATTGAGCAGGCCGCCCACCCCTACGTGCTGTCGCTTGATGCCGATGAAGTCTTGTCAGAGCAACTACGCCAATCCATCCTCCAGGCCAAGGCCCACTGGACCCACGATTGCTACTACATGAACCGGCTCAGCAACATCGGCGACCAATGGATACGGCATGGAGGCTGGTATCCCGACCGCAAAATGCGGCTATTCGACCGTACCCAATTCGCGGTGGAAGGCATCAACCCCCACGACAAGTTGGTTCCGGTCAAAGGGGCGCGCAGCACCCACCTCAAAGGCGACATCCTGCACTACACCAACGACAGCATCGAAAGCCGCGTGCAAACGATCAACCGATTCAGCACCCTGGCCGCCAAAGCGTTCTACGAACGCGGCAAGCGCGGCTCCTGGCTGCGCCTGCTCTTCAAGCCCTTCTTCCGCTTCTTCGTGGAATACGTCCTGCGGCGGGGGTTTCTGGATGGGTTCTATGGGTTTGTTATTGCGATTACGTCGGCGCAGTATGTGTTTTTGAGGGAGGCGAAGTTGCGGGAGAAGACAAAGAGATGAATGGCCGGAGGTTCCTGAAAAATTAAGGGTGCGCGTGCATGTTTATTTTGCCGCCTGGCGCGGGCGTCTTTGTTAGGACAAAAACCCATTATTCGGCTCAATTTTTATGCTTTTTTGAGCCGAATAATCCGTATTTTTGGCTCATGGAATACAACTGGCAACAGCCCGACTGGCCCAATTTCGGGTTTGATTCAACCGGACTGGATGCCCTGCTCTTCCAATGGGCGGAGGGACAGGGCCGGATTGGCGGCTTGTTGCAGGCGCTCTCGCAGCGTATGCAGGAAACTTCTGCCATTGACATCATGGTAGCAGAAGCCGTTAAAACTTCGGCCATTGAAGGCGAATTGCTCAGCCGGGAGGATGTGCTCTCCTCCATCAGAAACAACCTGGGGTTGAATCGTTTTCCGGAAAAGATCAAGGATAAAAGAGCGCAAGGCGTTGCGCGTTTGATGGTTGCTTCCAGAGAAGCTTTTGCCGAAGCGCTTGCTGAGCCCATGCTCTTTGACTGGCATCGCATGCTCATGGAACCTTATGCCAATATGCATGTGGGGCAGTGGAGATCCGGACTGGCGCCCATGCAGGTGATTTCAGGAGCGGCAGGCAGGGAAGTGGTTCATTTTGAAGCCCCCCCTTCGGCCAGCGTTCCGGAAGAAATGCACCGGTTTATTGCCTGGTTTAACCAAACCGGTCCGGGCAATGCGCATCAGGCGCCTGTACGCGCAGCGATTGCCCATGTGTATTTTGAAAGCATCCATCCCTTTGAGGATGGCAATGGCCGCATTGGCAGGGCCCTGTCCGAAAAAGCGCTTTCGCAGGGGATTGGCCGTCCTGTTATCCTGAGTCTCTCTCAGGCCATTGAATCCAAACGGCAAGCCTGCTACCAGGCGCTGAAAGCTGCTCAACGATCCAACGAGATCACGCCCTGGATACGGTATTTCCTGGAGACCATACTGGAAGCGCAGGAAATGGCCGTTCAACAGATCAGCTTCACGATTGCCAAGTCGCGTTTTTTCAACGATTTCACTGGAGCATTGAACCCGCGGCAGGAAAAGGTACTCCAGCGGATGTTTGAAGCAGGCCCCGAAGGTTTTACCGGCGGGATGAGCGCTAAAAAGTATATGTCGATTGCAAAAACCTCCAAAGCCACAGCTACCCGCGACCTGCAATACCTGGCGCAAATCGGCGCGCTCGTGCCATTGGGCGGGGGAAGGAGTACAAGGTATGGGATTAAGATTTGAGGGTGCTTCAGGCGTATTAGGTGCTACAGCCAGGAATACCTGCTCCGTGCGGGCACAACAGAGGACCTTTAGCCATTCCCCCAGGTTTATTCGCACCGCTTGCTTGGCAATAGATGCATTTGGCATGTAAAGCGCAAGTTGTCAGAAAAGAGTCAATACCTCCATTTTTTTCTGGACAATTTCATGGACATTCCCAGCTCAACGCTTGAAGCCTGGTTTTTAGGAATGCTTCGAAGGTTATAATTATAAATAAAATTAAATCCTATGGGCAACTGAAACAGGTTATTAGACAGCCCAATATTGAAAATCATCTCCTCAAAAGGAAAAAATCCCATTCCAATCCACCCAATGTCTTTTAAGCCAACATTCGCATGCAACTCATAACGGAAGTAGTGAAAATCATATACATTAATAGTTGCCACCGGGCGAAAATAGAAAGAAACAGAAGGAGAAGTAATTGTTGCTGAGAAGTAACCAAATAATGATTGTCGCTCGTCAAACACCAACGTTTGATCTAAAAATTGTTTTTGAGGCAATACGCGGTAATAGGAAACCGAAGCTATAAATTCTTTGCCATCATATTCATCGGCATCCTTATACTGAAAGGCGAATCCTGCTCCGACCTGAATTCCAGAAAAGGTTCCATCATTGAAGTTCAAAAGAACATCTGGGTTTTGGCTTGGAGTATTAAACTTCATGGAATTGATGCGGTATTGGTTGTAACCAAATGACACCCCTATGCCAAGGGCATTTTCACCTCTTCTATCCATTTCAAGCTTATAGGAGTAACTCGCTTGTCCCTGAGTGTATGACAATGGCCCGCGTTCATCCAGTACAACAGTTAACCCAAATCCAGAATCCATATTAGTTAGCGGCTGCGTATAATTTAAAAAATAGGCAACTGGAGCCCCCTGAAATCCAAGCCAGCGGTTTCTGGCGTTTGCGGCAATCAGGGGATCAAACTCCAGGGCGCTGGATGCCGGGCTCCAGGCATTTAATAAGCCCTTAAAGGAACTCAAATAGTTTATCTGCTGGCCTGCAGCGTAAATGGCTGGAATCATTAGACAAAGGACCAAACAGGATTGACGCAATGCTCTCATTCTCTTACAATAAATAATATACTTTTAATTGGGTCTCCTTCTACTTCCAGCACATAGTAGTATTCTCCGGCTGGTAAATCGTTGCCTTGCATATCTTTTCCACTCCAATTATTCTTATAATTAAACTTCGAATACACTTTTACCCCCCATTTATTGAAAATATTCAGCCGGTTCTTAGGATAAGATTCCAAACCTTCAAAAGCAAGAAAATCATTAACGCCATCGCCATTGGGCGTAATGGCGTTATGGGCATAAAAAAGTTCTGAATATTTTTCCTCCAAGTCGACGTAAAATCCATCCTGCCAGATACACCATTATTATCAGTCACAGCAACAAAGATGCTATCCGGTTTCTGGGGTAAATCGGATCTCCGGACAATTTCTGCAAACATCAGCAGGTACATTGGTCCATGCATATTGCTCAAAACCTTCGAGCCGCAGAATTACAGGGTTCCCTTTTACGATAGTTGTATCCATACTAGCAAAGACCTCAGGTTCGGGGAAAACCTCCGGAAGCAATTCCTGTTCCCGGGCACAACCCAAACTATCGCTTACTGTGAGTCGTTGAATTCCTATATTCTCTATGAATAATACGGTAGTGTCCAGTTGAAAGAGTTGTCCATTCAGTTCAAAACGATATGGTGGGACACCTCCGAAAACCATTGGCATAATTGAACCTAATTCTCCTTCGCACCCTTTCAAAGGGGGCAAAGCAACCAATGAAAAGAAAGGAGGATCGTTCAATGCTAATGAAACCTCCTGATAACACCCATCTGCATCAACCGTAACCGAATAGATACCCTGGGCCAGGTTATTAATACTAGCTCCGGCAAATCCATTGAACCAGGTATATTCGACTTGCTTAAACGTATCCGGGAATACGGATAACGCAATCCATCCATTCTGGTCGCCCAAACAGGTAGGTGCCCTGTAGGCCGCTTGAATGCGATAAATGTCCTGGTTGATAAGAAAAAAAGTGTCAAAGCGGGTACATCCGTTCTTGTCCCGAATATCCACTTGATATTTACCCGGACCTAAAAAACCTATTGATGGCGCGTCGGCGCTTTCCTTGACTGACCATTGATAGGTATAAGGTGCTGTACCTCCTGAATAACTTACTTCAATTGATCCATTATCTATCAGACAGTTCGGCTGGATGATCAGTCCCGTATCTAACTGAAGAGAAGGCAATAGGGTGACATGAAAAACCAAAGAGTCTTCGCATCCAAATGTATTCCGGATCAGAAGGTAGTTGACACCTCTTTCGGGAGATCGCAACGTATCCGTTGTTTCCATACCTTGCCACTCAAAATAAACGGCGCGCCCTGTCCTGTAATATTTACCACGGCCTTCGTATTCTCCCGACCACATGCCTCCCCAAGAACGGTTACGCCGGAAGTAAAAGGCGTTTCATTGATGATCTCAAAGGAATCCTTCAATACGCATCCACCAGGATAGTTGATCGCGAACGGATATTTCCCTTTCCCAAGATTCCGGAGCATGTTGGATTGGGATTGAGCCGGTAAAACCCAGTTCGATTGCGCCATTGCGGAAGGGCTATAGTAATGCAATTCAATGCTGCCTACATGACGGTTGCAGGAATCCTGAATAATTGGGCTAAAGAAAACTCCGGCATCAGAAAGGCTATTGATTATTACTTCCGTTTGCACCATACAGTTGTTGGTATCTTTTAGCGAAAAATGATACAATCCACTCCCCAGGCCCAAAGCGTCTGGAGAACTTCCCAGGAAACCGGAGTTCCAGAATAATGAATCCATGGATGCATCCAAATCCAGGCGTATCGCTGCCTTCGTGCCGGAACAATCTGCCTGTTGCACATCGATAACCGGTTCAATAATGATCAATGGCCTTTCCGCCTTCATCTCAAATTCCAAGACCTTGTTGCAGGAACTGCCATTCCGTTTGATCTCTGCCGTATATCTGCCTGGAGCTAATTTCTCTTTAAAGGGTAAACTGTAGTCGGTTTCCCCAATCCAGGAAATCGAATATTCCCGGTAGTTATCCACTTGAAATTCAATATGCCCATTTGGTTCAGAACAGTTTGGATGGACAACCTCGATTTGGGAAACAACCAGAGGTTCCGTTTCCTGGATCAAAACGGTGCTGTCTTCATAGCATCCATTATTTGAAAAAACATGAATCTCATAAAGTCCATTTTTCAAATTTTCCTGCCGGACTCCGGGCAAGGTATCGATAAACATTTGCAAATCCGGCATAGACGGAATTAGCTCGATTGCTCCATTAGCAAGAGAACAGGAGGCATCTTTGATTTCAATTCCTTTCAATATTGGAACGGCCTCTTCCTCCACTTCTGCTTCCAATGCATACTGGCAGCCCTTTTCATCCGTGATAGTCACTGAATAGCTGCCCGCAGACAAACCTTCCAGATAGGGAGTTTCGCGATCTGGATGTGCACTCCATTGATAAAACAAAGGCGCAGTGGAATTCAGAGGCTGTGCCTTTATACTGCCCTTGTTCTTGCAACTCTGTGGAATGGAAATCAGTTCAAAATTTTCTTCAGGAAACTGATTGGGGAGGGTTTGCCGGAAGCTGTAACATCCCCTGAGGGAATCATGCCGCTGGGCATATACATTCAATTCTCCCTGGAGGTAGAATTCAAACCCGGTTTCTTCAAATTCCAGGTCTTCGAAACGCGTATGCCAGATGACCGTCTGTCCGGATGCCTCCCGTGCTGAAAACAAGTTTTGGGGATCCGCGCAGACTATTCTTTCCGGCAATTGAAGTCCTGCTTCCATAAAACCGGAACAATCGCACTCAACGGGAGGAATAACGATGACTGCGGCTTGATCGGACCCAGCAGAAAGCCGTTCCACAAGGGTTAATTCTATCTCCCTGAGCAGAGGGATATCCTTTATGACATACTGATTAATGCCCGGGTTCTGCACTTCAAATGCCGTACTGAGTACTTCGAAAATTCCTGCGATATTAAAGGTCAGCTCAAGATCATAGGTGAACGATGCTGGGTTACAAGTTACTTTTTGGTCGAAGATTCCCCAAAACTCCCTTCTGCCATTGTCATACGGCAAACCCACCTGCAGTTCATACGGAATTGGATTTTCCGTCCGGGAATCAATAATAATGAATACTTCTTCAAAAGGATCAACGATATATCGCTTTTCGATGATCAGACTTCCTCCAATAACTTCCATTTTTGAACTAAGCAGGCTGCAGGTATCTTCGCCTGAACAGTCGGCAACCAAAAACAGGTCCACGGAATCCTTCCAACTTTCTGCACAGATCAAACGGATGGTCAACGTGTCCTGGGAGAAAAAAATATCCTGCCGATAAGCATATACGATCTCTTTACCCGGAAAAGGCCCCGGATAACAGGGCAAAACATCGATAGCCGGACTCCCTGAATACGTGCTGCCTCTCTGAATGGGGAAACGGATTCGATGGACATTTTCGCAGGGAAGAACCGGCTGTATCTCAAAACCCGAACTACATTTTACATCGACATTGATTTCAAAATCAAATCCAAAATCGAATTCTGAACCGGCAGATTCCAGGAGCAGGTAGAAAGGTTCCCGGGAGATTTCTGACAAAAATAGATCCTCGCCCTGCCTGATCTTGAATACGGCAAAATTTTCTTCTCCGGAGCAATCCCGGAAGGCATAGGCCGTAAATGCATCTGAGGATGAAGAGATACGGACCTCATATCCGCTTCGATAAACCACCACTCCAGGGAAGAATAAAACCAGATCCTTGTTGCCAAGGGCTGCGTTTATTCCGGGAAGATTAGCAACATGGTTTTCTCCAGATCCAAACACCCCTCGGAAACCACACTCCAGAGAAACAGCCCCATCGCACAAGGAAGAAAAGTCACCCGGCACATTGACCAGACTAAACGGACTCCAATCACTTATCCTGCATCTCTTGCCGAGTCCGTATAGCATATAAATACTCACCGCCTTTTCTTACGTTCAAGTCCGTGTAGTCGCTTTCCCCTTCCAACCAGTCAGAGATGGGATACAAGGCATCCGGACGATCCGGACTTCCCCGGAAAACGCGGACCTGTAAGCCGGGTTCATCCCAAAAAAGCTGGATGAAGGGTTCTTCCAGGGATAACAAAACATCCTGAATTACAGGAGCAGGAATATTTCCGGAGGCAAAACCGAAATCCTCGCCAGCCCTCTGAGGGGTGGAAAGGCTGTCCTTCAGCAGAAAAAGCGCATACCAGATGGTATCGCCATTCGGAATACCGCCTGCTTCATCCACAAATAAGGTATCTTCACCGGGAGCGGTCAGCATTTCCCAACGCGCATTTTGCCATTTCCCCAGCTGATAAAGATATCCGGGTGCAGAATTCCAGGAAATTTCAATCCGGCCTGCATACTGCCCTTTACCAACCTGCAATGAAATAGATGGCAGCGATCCCGTTTTATCCAGTAAAATCATTTGATCACAAGGGAAAACTTTGCCGGTATTCCGATGACGGGCATAAAGCTGCAACAGATGTTTCTGTCCGCCTTCCAAAGTTTCCTCCAGGAAATATGGCCCCGATATCCAAAGCGACAAGGGAACGGCATCTCCGGATACAGGATCTGTTTTCACTACCTGGTAGTCGTAAGCATCCCTGAGGTCCCATTCCAGGAGCGTCAGATCCTCCGTCTGATCGGCGATCCGGAAAAAGGAAGGACATGCCTCGGAGAAAGCTTTCCCGGTAGCAGTAGCAGCCGGACTATTTGTCGCTTCCGAACCATTAAAAGCAGCAAAAACAAAATATTCATAATAAGTCCCCGGCTCCACTTCCATGTCAAGGAAAAAAATCCGGGAGTTCCAACCGCTCATGAGTCTTAAGGAGGAAGGGGCTCCGCGTTTTTGCCGATAAATCTGGTACAGCAGCCGGTTATCCCGCAAGGGGGCATCCCAGGACAGGCGGATTTGATCCTTTTCGTCCAGCGAGGCTGAAATATTGGTCACAGCAGGCGCCTTTGGGGTCAGAAGAGCCAGCCGGGGCTTAAACCGGTATCGGGAAAAAGGATACCCGGGCTTTCCCGGATCATACCAGCCATCTGCATATCCCCCCCAACCCCAATTAATGTGATATTCCAGTCGCCCTGCAATGTTCCGTCCTCCATCGATCAACCCGTAGTGATACGCCCGGGATAAAGAATCATACGCCTGAAATAATACAGGCGTATTGGCAGATAATGCGCTCCTGATCTCAAATTCTAACTCCTGAAACCCCGTATTGGATTGCAACTCCTCTACCTGGTACTGGAGATTGTTGCGGACAAAATCGAGCATTTGCACCCATTCCGTGAGGCTGACATTGGGAAAAAAGTTCGTTCGCATGCCAACATCCAGATGGAACAACAGCCGGGCCAGGGCAGCCGGTTCGGATTCGATCTCGGTATAGCGCCATATTTCCTGGCTGAAATCCACTTCATGGATTTGCCGGCTGAAATAGCGCACTTTACCTGCCCAATTTCGGGGGTGCTGGTGAAAATGCACCAATTGCCCCAACGCCACTGCTGCTGAACTCAATGGCGCCTTCTGTCCCTGAATACTGGGGCAAAAGGCGTTGTAAGGCGCCTTTTGCCCCCACTGGGTGCGGATCAAATAGTCATCCTGGCTAAACCCGGAAACAATACTCAACAATATAGCCAGAGCCAGGGCACAGGTATTTGCTTTCATCTTCCCCATCGCTTTAGTACCTCACTACCTTTTCATGATGCAGCACTCCATCCGCGCTCAGGAATTCCAGGATGTAGATACCCGGCAGCAATTCTGGCCGCAGGATCATCTCCGGTTGGTATTCCTGAAGTTCGTACCGCGCGATCAGAGCCCCGTTGAGGTTGCGTAAACCGATGGTGAGGGTCTTTTCCCATTGGCAATGGGTGAAATCGATCTTCAATTCACTAGCAAAGGGGTTGGGGTAGATTCGGACGTTTTCAATTCTTGAGAATTGGATGAGGTTGCTTTCCCCAAATATGCCTTTTCCAATCTGAGCGGATTCTTCTAGTCCGGAATCAATGTTATTGGGTAAGGTAACGAAAACCGAAGGCGACCAGTCCGAATCCATACCAGAGACTCCACCACAGCGATGTGCAAGCTGCATTTCGTAGGCATTTCCACTTACAAGCCCAATTACTGTATAGGATCCTGCTGAGGTTCCAATACCTCCCACTCCTGTAGAATTGGCCCAAGTAGATGTACCCTGCACTCGATACCTATATTTTAATTTCTTTTCTTCATCAAAGTCCCAACCCACCGTAACGCGATCGGACCTGACATTAGCAATGTAGACATTAGTAGGTGCAGAGCAATAATAAGAAGCAGTAAATGATTGAACAGGAGACCAGCCGCTCATTTGGGTAGTTCCACACTTGGCCCGTACTTTCCATTCATAAGATTTCCCTAAAGTTGTTGAAATAGAAGTGCTGGTTGTCGATAAATTTCTAAAACTCCAACTGCTTGCACCCGCTTCGCGATATTCAATGTCATATCCAGTTGCTAGACCAACGGCACTCCAACTTAACGAAGTTTTGGTTGGTTCCATTAGAGCATGAAAAATATTTGGGACAGAGCAACTTGACGATGCAGCATTTACGGTAAAACACCCCCCGTAAAACGCAGGAGAACCGGTTGATGTTGGATAAGCTTTGATCCGGTATTGCCCCCTGCTAAATTGGCAGGCAGTTGAAATTCCATCTGACTAGACACTGAGTTGCTGACTCCAATTGAAGCTACGGGAACTGTTCCGGAACAAGCGACCAACTCAAAAGTTATACTCGTTCCGGCAAGATTACTTGATGTCCAAGAAACCCCTATCAGTAAACCGGCTGCGTATGTGCCGCCGGAGGGAGCTTGAATAGTAATGGAAGGCGCCCCCAGCGTTTCAACTATTTGTGTCTGCGACCAAGCACTCCATCCACTTCCGCAGTTTACACGAATCTGATATTCATACTCCGTGCCCGGCATCAAACCAGAAAAAACGTAGTTATTTACTGAACTTTCTGCAGAAGTTGACCAGGTATTTGAGCCCACTGCCCGCCATCGAAAGCTATACGAGGATACCCCAGTGACGGTACAATTTATCCTCGTACTATTTTGAGAAATATCTGATGCAACCATCTGCGATGTTGTGGGAGCCGGGCAAGCGTAAGCGGTTACAGAGAAACAAGCGCTATAGTTGCCCTGCCCAAAGGTCCCGGTTGGATAGGCTTTAATCCGGTACTGACCAGCTACCAGATTTGCAGGTAACATGTATTCTGCAGAACCGGGAGAGGCAACTCCATCCCTGATCACTGCAAGTGCAGTAGTCCCTGTACAATGCACAAGTTCAAGGCTGACATTGCCACTGAGGTTTACTGAAGTCCATGAGACCGTTATATTCTGCCCAGCAGTAAATGTGTTCCCGCCACTTGGAGCAGTAATTGTAATCAATGAAGCGCCTGCCTGATTCACGGTTATCGTCTTCGATGTTACCCCTGTACCCGAAATGGTAATTGTCCCGCCGCGCGGACTAGCACTGGCATTGGACTGGCACATAACTGTGACAGTACCATTGCCTGATCCCGAAATGGGGCTCAGTGACAACCAACTCAGAGATTCCGTAACTGTCCAGCTCGTATTTGAACTTATGGTAAATGTCTTGGTTTCACCTCCTGAGGAAAAACTTAACGTCGTGGGTGCAACGCTTAGAGATGGCGCAGCTACAACACTAAAACAGGTCCCATAGTCCAAAGGATTTCCCGTTCCGGTTTTATAAGCTTTGATCTGGTACTGCCCGGGGGCAAGGTTGGAAGGAAGGGTGAATGGCTGGGAACCGCTTGCATTCGTATTATCTGCGATCACGGCAATGGTAATGGTACCTGTACAATTGACCAGTTCGAGGCTCGCGTTGCCGCCCAGATTCGTCGATGTCCAGGAAACGGTGATGGCCTGTCCTGCCGTGAAGGTTCCGCTGAGTGGAGCGGTGACGGTAATACTGGCAGCTTGAGGCACGGTGAAGGTCCTGGTCGCCGTCCAATCGCTCATGGTGCTGCCGCAATTGGCCCGGACACGCCATTCATAGGTCTTCCCAGCTGCGATGGAGATGGACGTACTGTTCGAAGTCACCGTTTTAGCTTGCCAGGTCCCTCCGGCTTCCCGGTATTCCACATGGTAATTTTGCACATTCTGGACGCTGCCCCAGTTCAGGGTAGCAGTCGAGGAGGCGAGGGCTTCGCTCAAATTAGTGGGAACAGCACAATTAATTGCTGCATTTACCATAAAACAAGTCCCATAATCCAAAGGATTTCCCGTTCCGGTTTTATAAGCTTTGATCTGGTACTGCCCGGGGGCAAGGTTAGCAGGAAGGGTGAATGACCGGGAGCCGATTGCATTCGTATTATCTGCGATCACGGCAATGGTAATGGTACCTGTACAATTGACCAGTTCGAGGCTCGCGTTGCCGCCCAGATTCGTTGATGTCCAGGAAACGGTGATGGCCTGTCCTGCCGTGAAGGTTCCGCTGAGTGGAGCGGTGACGGTAATACTGGCAGCTTGAGGCACGGTGAAGGTCCTGGTCGCCGTCCAATCGCTCATGGTGCTGCCGCAATTGGCCCGGACACGCCATTCATAGGTCTTTCCAGCTGCAATGGAGATGGACGTACTGTTCGAAGTCTCCGTTTTAGCTTGCCAGGTCCCTCCGGCTTCCCGGTATTCCACATGGTAGTTTTGCACATTCTGGACGCTGCCCCAGTTCAGGGTAGCAGTCGAGGAGGCGAGGGTTTCGCTCAGGTTGGCCGGGATACCGCAAACAACCACACAATCCTCATCGGTTGTGCCGTCGCAGTCGTTATCCACGCTGTCGCACCCATCTTGTACGCCGGGATGGATCTGCGCATTATTGTCGTTGCAATCTGTTGAATTGGAAACATAACCGGCCGGTGCGCTGCAGGCCGTTTGAGTCACCGCTGCATTGCCATATCCATCTCCATCTTTGTCCTGATAATATACGGTAGTACATTCTTCAATGGTATAAAAAGCCGATACCGACCAGGCAGAGCGAATACCGTCGCACAGATGGGCTATTTGGAATTCGTAAAGCACATTGGGTTCGAGATAGTCCCGCATCCATAAGGTCCCGGAGGATACGGATACTCCGGTGCTTGCGTAGGTTGTCCAGGCGGATACCCCCTGCTTTCGGTAGCGCACCACCACTTCCGGCCCGGCCACGTAGTCCCAGAACAAGGAGACGGTCCTATTCTGTTTAAAACCTACGCGGAGGTTTTGAGGTTGCTGGCAATCCCACTCAGCGACAAAACTTTCAATGGCGGACCAGTCGCTCATGCTGTTCGTACAGTTGGAACGCACCTTCCATTCGTAAGTCCTGCCTGCCGAAATCCCGAAAGTAAATTTTTGTTCCGTAACGCTTACAAGCCTCCATGTGCTCCCTACCTCCCGGTATTCGACCTGATACCCATTGGCTGTGGATACCATATTCCAGGCTATAGTTGCCTCGCCGGGCAATATAGTCTGCCTCAGATTCGAAGGGACGGAGCAATTGAGCACGGCGTTGACCGTAAAACAAGTCCCATAATCCACAGGATTTCCTGTTCCGGTTTTATATGCTTTGATCCGGTACTGCCCGGGGGCAAGATTAGCAGGAAGAGCGAATGAACGGGAACCGGTTGCACTCGTATTAGCTGCGATCACTACAAGGGCGATGGTGGTTGTACAATTGACCAGTTCAAGGCTCGCATTACCCCCCAGATTCGCAGATGTCCAGGACACGTTGATGATCTGTCCTGCTGTAAACGTTCCGCTCAGCGGAGCGGTGACCGTAATACTGGACGCTTGAGGGGCGGTGAAGCTTCGGGTTACCGTCCAATCGCTCATGCTGCTGCCGCAATTAGCCTGCACGCGCCATTCGTAAGTCTTTCCAGCTACAATGGAAATGGACGTATTGTTTGAAGTGGCCGTTTTGGCTTGCCACGTACCTCCGGCTTCCCGGTATTCCACATGGTAGTTTTGCACGTTCTGGACGCTTCCCCATCTCAGCGTGGCGGTGGAGGCGCCGAGGGTTTCGCTCAGGTTGGTCGGGATGCCGCACGCAACCACACAGTCCTCGTCGGTTGTGCCGTCGCAGTCGTTGTCTTTTCCATCACAGGGATCGCTGCTGATCCCGGGATGAATACTTTTGTCGGCATCATCGCAATCTCCGCCTTTGGTGGATAAACCTGCCCGGAGTTTACAAACCTGGACTGGCCTGGATGAATTGCCGTACCCATCCCCGTCGGCATCCTCGTAAGCGGTAAGGGCGCCGTTCTCGTCGATTTTCCCATCGCAGTTGTTATCCATCCCATCGCAAATTTCAGGGGCTCCGGGATAGACCTTGGCATTCAGGTCGTCACAATCACCGCCTTGAGACGCATAGCCTGCAGGTGGTTCGCAGCTTTTAACAGACTTGCTGCTATTTCCAAACCCGTCGCCATCCTGGTCCTGATAATAGACAGTATTACATCCCTCGATTTTAAAATAGGCTGACTCTGACCAGTCCGAATCAATGCCAGAGAATCCACCACAGCGATGGGCAAGCTGTATTTCGTAGGCATTTCCATTGATAAGGTCCCTTATGGTATATGATCCTGTAGAAGTTCCAATACCGCCCACTCCCGCTGAGTTGGTCCAAGTAGTTGTACCCTGTATTCGATACCTGTATTTCAAATTTTTCTCGTCATCAAAGTCCCAACCCACAGTAACCCGGTCGGAACTGACTTTGACAATGTAGACATTAGTAGGTGCAGAACAATAGTAAGAAGCAGTAAATGATTGTTCCTTAGACCAATCACTCATAGAGTTGCCACACTTGGCCCGTACTTTCCATTCATAAGATTTCCCTAAAGTTGTTGAAATAGAAGTGCTGGTTGTCGATAAATTTCTAAAATTCCAACTACTCGCACCCGCTTCGCGATATTCAATGTCATATCCAGTTGCTGAGCCAACTGCATTCCAGTTCAACGAAGTTTTAATAGGACCCATTTCGGCATACAGCCCTCCCGGTAAGGGGCATTCATTGATACACGATTCATCTTTTTTTCCATCGCAATCATTATCCAGTCCATCACAGTACTCGGTAGCGCCGGGATGGATATTGGCATCGTTGTCATTGCAATCCTGTGAATTGGTTACATAACCTTTTGGTGGGATACAGGATTCCTGTTTTTGATTCGGGTCGCCGTATCCGTCTCTGTCGTTATCGCGGTAATAGGTCGTAGTTTGACAGCCTTGCGTAGTGGCGCTTTTGTTTACATACGCACTGGAAGAATTATTGCTGCAGACGAACTTTGCCCGGATATCGTATTCCTGGTTCAGGTCCAGTCCGGAAATCTTATAAGAATCTCCAACGAAGTCGGATTTAGCAGTTTTCCATTTTGTGTCAGGATCAGAAGATTTTTTGTACTCGATCGTAATAGGCGTATTGCCAGACCTCGTCCATGCGACCGAGATGGAACTTATTGAAGTCGAAGTTACTTGAAAATTGGAAGGGGCGGCGCAGCCATCATCTACCACGGTAAAGCTCCTGGTTTCAGAGGGAGGGCCAAAAGTGGTTTGTCCGAATTGCCTGGCGCTGACACGCCAGTAAACTGTTTTTTCGATAAAATCAGAGGGAAGTATTATTTCATAAAAATTATCTTTTATTTCGTCGTTTATGTCACTTCTGAAGTCGGAATACTTATCCATCTCTAATTTGTATTCCACTATTTTACATGCATTATCTATCCCCCATCTGAGTCTGATCATTTTGTTCGGACCATAAACGATTTTTTCCCCATCATTAGGAGTCGATAATGACGGAGTGCAAACAGGGGTGGCAGTGCAAGTTTTTGCTAAAGAAAATAAAGGTCCCCACCCAATAATGCCGGTATTTTCCGGATCGTAAATTTTGATGCGGTAGGACCCATCCGGCAGCAGGGATACACTCGCGGTTTGTCCGGTTGTCCATAAGAATTTTCCGTCATCTCCTTCATCTTTTTTGATGAGGATCGCTTTTCCGCCATCATCAGGCTCTGCTTCGATACTTACTTTACCGCTTTTTGAAAATCCACTGGACCAGGTTATTTCTGCAGGTAAAGTCTTTTCTACACATAATCCTTCTTTTGAAGGAAATGTAACGCTTATCGTGGCGGAAGCGGCACAACTCTCCTGCAAAGAAAATTCAGCCCCGGAACCCAGGATTTTGCTATCCGCCCAGTCGGAAATCACCAGATAATAATTTCCTGTGCTCGAGGTACTACCTGCATTTAACCAGTCAAAACTACCATTATTTAAAGCTTTTGGATGAATAGTTAAGATTCGATCCCACCGGAACTGAAAGCTTTGATCACAACATAATTACTCAATGTTCCTGATTTCGTCCAGGTAATTTTTTGGCTTGATCCTTTCTGTAAGCAAACCCCATCGCTAGTGGGCCAGGTTATTTCGATCTTCCCGGAAAGCGCGCAAGGGGCGCAATCCGCCGCAATCCACCTCCGGTCTCATTTCCGTTCCTGATGCCGTCAGTACAGGTCGGGTAGGCGGGAAAGTTAACAGACCGGGAGTCTTTGCAGGCAGGCGCGTTATTGTCTGTGAATGTTAAAGTTACCTTGGAGAGGTTTTGTGGGTAGGGTCCAAGAACCACTTCTTTTTTAGTACTGCTTAATATTTTTGTATTATTCCGATCATCCTTGACGGTATAAGACCCACTGCTGATCTGCGCGCTTACCTTTATATAGCACTCTCCGTTTTCGCAGTAGGGTTCGGTTTGGAAGGTAGGCAGGGTGCAACCGCACTGCAGGGTTTTATCCTGCGTAATGCCGCAGGCGGGGTTGGACTTTTCATACAGTTTAACGCTAACCCTGGAGCCCGAACTGAGCCCGGGTATGGTTAAAGCGTATTCTTTGTTGGCCTCTACCCTGGAGATTTTCTCTTCGCCATTGACGGATAAGGCATACAGATTGTTGGCATCGATTCCGGAAACCTTTACTTTTATTTTGTAATTTTCCCTGATCACAATCTTCCTCTAATGGTTATGGAAGAAGATCGGTTACTTAATCCTGTAAGAACACTCCAAAACAAGCCTGAGTTTTATAATAGTCTATGAATTGGGAAGGCAAAACCCTTCCTCTGTTATCTACTTCATAGCCAGGCCCCGCATTACCCCAATCTGGACAACCTTCTTCCCTTATTTCAAAATGCAGATGACAAGGTACGGGGTCTCCACAAATACAATTTGAGCAAAGGGACGTTGCTAAAACATCCCCCCGTTTTACTTCATCTCCAGCGCTTACACTTAATGCTCCCAAATGGCCGTAGAAAGATTCATGCTGCTCTCCTGTAGGTAGTTGATGACGTATAATTACCACATTTCCCCAACAACCTCCTTCGTAACCTGCGAGAATGACCTTTCCATTTGCTATTGCGAATATTGACTCCCCGCAATCATTTTTGCCTTTAAGGTTCCAGTCCTCTCCAAGATGCTTTTTAATATCTGAAGAGCTATATCTTCCTTCTCCTAACCCTAATGCAACATACCAGCCATTATCAATAGGACGACAAGCTGCTTCTCCCCCAAAAGGAAATTGAAATCCATCATCGGCAATTGGGATAAAGTCCTTAGGTTTTTGTTTAACCGTTAAAGGTGTTTCTTGTCCAATCCTTTTTTCCATTAGATGTGTTAATAATTGCGAATAGGAAATCTCCCTCACGATCAGCGAAAAAACTCTCAGAACCATTATTCTCAGATGTTTGCAAAATACCATCCCATGTTGCTCCACCATTACTCGATCTATATATATCTAATGGCGCTTTAGAGCCCCAAACTTCTTTAT
This sequence comes from Haliscomenobacter sp., assembly GCA_016707205.1. Taxonomy (GTDB): domain Bacteria; phylum Bacteroidota; class Bacteroidia; order Chitinophagales; family Saprospiraceae; genus JADJPL01. The sequence continues at coordinate 90,541 of JADJHZ010000008.1, forward strand.
TCCACGTCAGCTTGATGCGCTCACCAATAAAGTATGCATTCTTGTCGGTTTTATATTAATAGATTCGATTTGATCATTATAATTAATAGGGAGTACCGAAATAAAATTGGTTTCGTATTTTTGCTTTGTATCCAATGCATTATAAACTTTAAATTTTATCTGGTCTTGATAAATTGTCAATGGAACAGAAAAATCAATTTTATTTACCCCAGGCATTGCTGGATAACTTTCTTTAATTGAGACCCACTTCCCATTACTTTTTAATTGATATTCCAGAGTAATAGAAGAAGACAAATTGGTGTTTACTGACACATTAATATCCATGTCATAACTTGAAACAAGCGGAATATTAAATGGAAGGATAAAAAATGGCGAGCTTTGTGCAACAAGGTTTATTTCTGATGCTCGTTTAATAATGAATTCAATTTGATCCCGGGAAAAATCAGTTCTGCAATCTGCTGCGATATAAGACATTATATTATTAACCAACGGTTTGTATGAATCTCCGTTTTTATCTTTTGATTTTCCAATATAACTGCATTTGGAATCATACAAGCTCCCGCATTTCGATCCTAAATTTGGATCAGCTTCCGTATCACAAAACTGATCGCCTGAAGTTTCACAGTTTCTTTTCGCAGGATCTCTGGTTACAAGTTCTTCCGTTCCGCATTCATGATTTTTTGGTCCATGGGTGTGCATAAGGCCAAATAGGTGGCCTATTTCATGTGATAGTACACTAGAAGCAATGCCGGCGTTCTCTATTGCAATTGCTAGCTCTCCATTATAAAATCCTCCAACTTTTTCTTTTCTTCCATTTGCTTGAGTTGAGTAAACTTCGTTAATACAAAATAAATTTATAGCCCCATTTATTGGATAATTATTTATGTCTTTTTCGGGATCAAAAGAAGAGTTTTTCACAATAATAGGGTCGCCGGTTAGATGAAACTTTAGCCCAGCACCAGCATAGTGATCATTTGCAATTTTAATCCCATTTTCAATTACTCCCTTATTCGTTCCGCTTGTGCCATCATTATTAGTTATGATGTAAGCCTGAATATAAAAATCCTTGGTTGATCTTAGGCTCAAATAATTAATTCCAGCTCGCTTTAACCGATGGAATTCCTCCAATTGTTCCTGAATGTCTTTCAACTCTTTTGCATCGTAAACTGTGCCACAAAAAGAATTTTGACCAACTATTGTATTCCATCCTGTCAACAACAAAATCAGGGTAAGCAATAAAGATTTTCTCATGACCAGATCATTTTTTATCCGAAGAAGTATTTTTTGATAATTTTCGTGATGTCGTCTTCAGCACTCTCAGCGACTGATTGCTACCGTGCACCCTCAAAATCATACCCCACCCCCCAAATTTACCCCATTCCCTCCTCCTTCATCAGCACCCCCCGCCAAATCCCTCAAATCTACCCACGAAACAGGCTATTTTTACAATGAGCACGGCCCCCTGCCTGCAGGAGTCTTCTTCCTTAGTTATAAGGCGCTTGCCCACCCAATCCCCACTCTCAAAAAATCTTCACACCCACACCTTGCCAACTTATAAAGTATTCTCCGTATCTTTTAAGGGCCTAATCACCCCCAACCGTATGGAGAAACTACACCACATATCAGCCCGGAGCAAAACCCTTATCCTTATACTGGGGCTCTGGGGCTTGGTGGTATTGGCCCCAGCCCAACGCCCCTTCCAATACCGCTACGGAATGGAACAGGGCCTGCCGGAGGCAGAGCCCGATCAAATCTTATTTTCCCGCAAAGGCGAATTGTGGTGCAAATACCCGCTGGGGGAAAACCTCTCCCGCTTCGACGGCGTCACCTGGACGCATTACCGGACCTCCAAACTGGGATTCCCGGGGGGCATGATATTTCGGGGGGAAAACCGCTTTGGAATTTGGTGGGAGGCGATTGGCAGCGTGCAGCCTGCACGCATCGCACTTTTTACGCCTCAGGGAACCTGGAAAGGGTATTCCATCGATGCGCGCGGAACGGTCTTATGGGATGAAGAACACGAGGAACCGGTCTTTATTGATTCCCTTGTTACTGCGTACCGCTACAACGTGCAGGCCGATACGTTCCTGCCTGGAGCCCGGCTCCTGCACGATGCCCGGCCTGGGGATATTTTCCATCGCATCGGAACCGATCTGCACGGAACGCCGTATATCCCGATAAATAATCCGGATTCCGGGAGAGCATTTGTTTTCTTTGGTCATGGCTTCAAATACAAACTGGAATTCCCTTATGGTTACTCGTTAAATCCTTTCCTGTTGCAACCCGGCCGGGCAGCGGGATTTCTTAGGCGCGACGGGGAGGCGCTTTGGTTTGAAAACGGGCGCACATGGCCTATCCGGATCGCATTGCCCAATGGGCGTGCAGGGAATATTGTGAATCATGCGACTATCCACCCATGGAAAGGCAGAAATGAAAATCAAGGCCTGATCGTTCAGGATCCTTCCACTGGCATCCAATACCTCTATACACTGGAAGGGAAAGACAGCGCCAGCCTGCTCCTCAGCCATATTCCGTCAGACGCTTTTCCGAGCTTTAGCCAGGATCCCCAGGGCAATTGGTGGATGGGCACGTCTACCGGTCTGGTCCGCAGCGATCAAAATCTACTAACCTTCAGCACAAACGACCCGGAGATGACGCCCGCCTTGCATGCGATCCGCGAAGATACCAAAGGGCACATCTGGTTTGGCGGATATTCCGCATCTGGCGGATTTTCGGTATTTGACGGGGTTGTACTTCGACAAGTTCCATTCGATGGAATATCTATCCCCGTCTTGCCCGGCTCAGGCTCCCATATTGAGGGGACTTTGTATTTCTTTACTGAGCGCTTTCCCGGGATTGCTGCTATCCGGAACGGCAAGCTAAGCTGGCTGCAGTTTCCGGAGCATCTGAAGGAAGGCATATTGCAGGGGTATTTCTTTCTCCCTTTGTCCGATGGGCAAGTTGCGCTGGGACTGAACCGGTGGGGCCTCGGCATCGCACAACAAAAAAAAGGATCGCTGTATGACCTCCGGCTGATCGGTCAGGAAAAAGGCATGCTTCTGAACAATGTGATCACGATCGCCGAAGACTTTAACCACCGTTTGTGGCTCGGGCGGACCGCGCAGGGCCTGGCACTCTACGATCCACGACGGGATACCGCAGTGTCCTGGCTGCGCTCCTCCGAGTATCCTGAACGCATCGGGGCTATGAGCCTGTTGAACGATGAGAAGGGTACGCTCTGGATCGGCGGCAACAACGGCCTGTACCAACTGCCTCAGGCGCACCGGTTTGATTACGAAAAAATGGATGTTTTCCGGTATTTGCGGAAAATATCCCTTCCAGGCCCGGATACCAGCCTGGTCACCTTCCTGGGGAATACCGGCGCCTATATCGTTGCCGGAACGCAGCGCGCGGTGCACTTCATCGACAAGCAGTATCGCGGGCCCCGGCCCCGCATCTTTACCCTGCGCTACGAACGCGACATCGACGGAGTTAGCTCCGAGCAGAATGCCATCCTGCTCGACAGCAAGGGCTACCTCTGGATCGGCGCGCAGGCGGGCGCTACACGCATCGATCTGCAAAACCTGCGCTTCGACACCTCCGCCACGAAAATCCGGCTGACGGAATTTCAGGCGGGAGACGCGCTGGTGCCCATCAATGACTTCGGGCGGATCGGCCGCATTCCCCGGCGCAAACGGAACCTTGCGTTCACCTTCACGCCTTCCGGGAATACTTTTCTCAAAGACGATCTGTACTTCGATATCGCGCTCGTCAACCAAAGGGGCGATATTCGGTACCAGCGCCACGGAGTGGTGGATAAAAGTTATGCGATGGATTATGTGCCTTCCGGACAGTATACGCTGCACATTACCGCCTATAAGCACAACGTGGTATCCGGCCAGGCCGTATATCGGCTCAAAGTGCCCCAGAACATCGACGAAAGTCCCTGGTTTTGGCTCGGCGTCGCTGCGCTGTTGCTTTCCATTCCATTCCTCGTGTACCGGCAGCGGCAACGGCAACAAGCCCTGCTCTTGCAGCAGCGCGCCGCCGCCGAAAAGGCAAAACGGGAGCAGGACGGCCTGCGCCTGCAGGCGCTGTCCAATTTCTTCAACCCCCATTTCATCAACAACGCCCTGCACTGGGTGCAGAGCCGCTACCGCAAAGACCCCGAGACCACGCTCGTCATCGGCAAGCTGGCGGACAATGTGGAGGCGCTCTACCAAAACACCCAGAACGGCACATTCTATCATTCCCTGGCCCGGGAACTGGAGATCGTGCAGAACTACCTGGCCATTCAGCAGGTGCGGTTTGGCGAAAAACTAAACGTTCTCCTGGAACTCCCACATCCGACGGACCTCCCCTGCATGCCGGTACCTGCACTCCTGCTGCAGATCCATACAGAGAATGCGGTGGAAAAGGGTATCCGCAACCGGGAGGGCGCGGGGCAGTTCCTGCTCCGGGTGCGCCGCCTGGAAGATGGCTGCGAGATCGTCATAGAAGACGACGGTCGCGGCAGGCCCGAACAAAAGGAGTTTTACGCCGAGCGGAAGGGCAGTACCGCCGTCATGGCCGAGCTGATCCAATTGCTCAACGCCTACAATCAGGAGTCGCTTACGGTGCGCTATGATAATTTCATTTACCATACCCCAGATGCGGGGCCACACGGCACCCGTGTCGTCCTTTTTATACCTAAATCCTACCGCTATGAGTTTTCCGAAATGGCAAACCCTGGTCGTTGAAGACGAAGCCGACGTCCGCCAGGAACTGATCGATGCGCTCAACGAAAGTCCGGAATTTGTCGTCACCGGCTCCGCCGATTCCCTGAGCGAGGGCGTGAATCTCGTGCAGCACCAGCCTTCTGATGTGTTATTCCTCGATATCAAACTCATCGGCGGCACGGCATTTGATCTGCTCAATCACCTGAAAGCTTCCGGAACGCCGATTCCCCCTGTGGTGATCAATACCGGGTTCCGGGAATTCGAGTACGCGCAAAAGCTGCTTAACGAATTCGGGAGCGAAGTGGTCTTCATTCTGAGAAAGCCTTTCTGGGAAGGCTGGGTCCTGCACAAAGACGCAATCATCGAGGCTATTTATGCCCGGAATCAGGAGCAGCGGCTAGCCAAAGCGCCCCTGCTTCGAAAGGGACTGATGAACATTCAGTACAATTCTCATAGCCACCTCGTCAATCTGGATGATGTGCTCAAAGTGAATACAGGGAAAAAGGGGAAAGGAAAAACGGAAGTGGTCTTTGAGCGCCATAAACTGGACTGTAACCTTTCCCTCTCCCAGTTGCTGGGCAAGCTGCCGCGCGATTTCATCCAGATCAACCGCTTCGATGCAATCAATATCGCCTGGATCAGCATGGTGGACCAGTCGGAACGGCAGGTACACCTGCGCAACGGGATGGTATTCGATATCGGCGATCCTTTCTACAAGGACCTGATGAAGGCGCTAACGGAGTAAAAAAAGCTTTATTACCTACCCCGTCCGCTACCTTCGCACAATAGCTCACCAGTCCAAAACCTTCTCCGATCTCCGTATATTTGAACAAAAACGCATGAACTTAAACGACGCCGCATTGCTCGGGCTGCTCATCGGAATCAAAGCCCGTTGCCTGAAAATCGACATATCCGGCGTCAATACCTGCCCGGAATGGCCCTATGGCGTAGGGTATAATTGCTGGTTTTTCCTGGATGAGGTGGTGTTGAAGTGAGGAGGGGCTGCCTCAAGGTCCAAGGCGTGGGGTATTCTTCTGTTGCCGACAGTATACGATCTATTGTGTTCAAAAAACAATTCCTGTTCATTTTTCAAAAAAGAATTAAATTGCAATTTAGAAGTTGAATCTCTAATTTGCAAAATATGATACCCCGAATATTAGGTGCTACAATCAGACAGGCTGCGCAGAAGATGCCCGTGGTGGCCGTCACAGGTCCGCGTCAAAGCGGGAAGTCCACCCTGGTGCGGCAGATCTTTCCAGAGCATGCCTACAGTAATCTGGAAGACATGGAGCAACGCAGTTTTGCCAAACAAGACCCCAAAGGTTTTCTCAAAAACCTCGGCGCCTATGGTATCATCGATGAAATTCAATATACTCCAGACCTCCTTTCTTATATTCAGGTCACGGTGGATAAGGAGCAGCTTCCAGGACAATACATCATCTCCGGCTCACAGAACCTGCTGCTCATGGAACAGGTCGCGCAGAGCCTGGCAGGCAGGGTAAGCATTTTCAACCTTTTGCCCTTCTCTTTGGAAGAGATCCAGCACACTCCTTTTGCTTTGCAGGATTATGAAAATTATTTGCTTAAGGGCTTCTATCCCCGTATTTACGACCGTGATCTGAACGCTACGGATTGGTTGCTGGACTATATTCAGACCTATGTAGAACGTGATTTAAGGCAGGTCATGAATGTTGGGAATCTGGGGGCTTTCCGGCAATTTCTGGAGATTTGTGCCGGACGCATCGGACAATTGGTGAATTTTTCTGATATCGGCAGCCTGATCGGCATATCCTACCAGACGGTTAAGCAATGGATCAGTGTGCTCCAAACCAGCTTTATCATACATCTGCTGCGGCCGTATCATCAAAACTTCAACAAGCGGATCGTCAAGACGCCGAAGTTGTACTTTTACGATACCGGCCTGGCGTGCGCGTTGCTCAACCTGCGCAGTACCGAGGATGTAAACCGCCATTTTGCAAAAGGCGCCCTGTTTGAAAATTTCGTCATCAATGAAGTGCTCAAGAACCACCTGAACAGGAATCTGTATCCAGGACACTATTTCTGGCATGCCGCTGGAAGCCATGAAATCGATTTGCTGCTCCATAAAGGCGGGCGGTTGCTCCCTGTAGAGATCAAGTCGAGCCGGACGATAGCCTCCCATTTTTCGACAGCCTGCAATATTTCCAAAGCCTGTCCGGCGCAGCGTCTGAAGACAGTTTTTTGATATACGGGGGTGAAGAGCGGCAGCAAAGGAGCATTGCCACCGTACTGAGCTGGCGGGATTTGGGAGTGATCCCATTGTGAATGCTGTCAAAGAAGCCAACCGGAGGGCGCTCCCCAAATAGAGCTCACCGGCGGAGAAAAACGGATGGAAATGTTCAAAAAGTGGAACTTGGCTTCAAGAAAAAGGTCATTTATGCAGTGGATTTCCCTTTCTTTTCTTTGAACGATACATGTAAAAACAGGTAGCAATATCCTTTTCCAATGGCAGAACCTTCCTCCCAACCCTCCATCCGCTCCGTTATCCAGCGCTACGGGCGCCGGCTGGGGGATTTCATCCGGGGGAGGGTCCGCTCCCCGGAAGACGCAGAGGATATTCTCCAGGAGGTGTGGTACCAGCTTAGCCGGCTGGGAGATCTGAACGCCATTGAGAACCTGAACGCCTGGCTTTTCCGGGTCGCCCGCAACCGCATTACCGACCAATACCGGCAGCGGGCAGCTGATTCCCTGGACGAAGCGTTCTATGAAGGGGAAGACGGCGCCCTGGAGCTCCGGGAATTCCTCCCTGCCGGGGGAGAAGGCCCCGACGCAGGGTTTTTCCGGGAGTTATTCTGGGAAGAACTCATGCAGGCTTTGGAAGAACTCCCCCCCAATCAGCGCGACGTGTTTGTGCTGAACGAATTGGAAGACAAAACCCTGCAGGAAATTGCCGACGAAAGCGGGGAAAACCTAAAAACCATCATCAGCCGCAAGCGCTACGCCGTACAGCATTTGCGGAAAAGGCTTCAATCTCTTTACGACGAACTAAACAATCTGGAATAATGCGCCACTTGAACGCTCCTTACCGGGGACTCCGTTTGCTCCTGTTGTTTCTCGCTTTCATCACGGCAGCTTCTGCTGCCGTGATGTGGCTGTGGAACGCCGTTCTCGCCGCAGCAGTGGATGGCATCCGGCCGCTCTCCTATTGGCAAGCTCTGGGGCTTTTAGTGCTCGCCCGCCTGCTGGTTGGCGGGTTTCGGTTCGGCTCCCCGAATTCCGGCCGCCGGCCCGGCCACAAAGCGGCCTACTTTCGCGAAAAATGGATGCACATGACCCCGGAAGAGCGCCTGCGTTTTAAAGAAGCCTGGAAAGAGAGGTGTGCGAAAAGGTAGTGATTGGTGGTTGAGTGGGTGAGTGGGTGGTTAGGGGAGCAGGGAGCAGGAAGCAGGGAGCAGGAAGCAGGGAGCAGGGAGCAGGAAGCAGGGAGCAGGAAGCAGGGATTGGCGACGGGCTTGGTCTAAGGCATAGGGCGTAAGGCCTAAGGATGGCTGAGCACTGTTCGCCGTCCCGCAATAAGCGGGATCAGATTCCGTGCGGAGCTATCAACTAGCGCGAGGCTCCTGCCTCGTGTTCCGTACCTCTTTGAGGCTCGTGCCTCAGCCCACGCTCTTACCCCGACATCTCCCATGTCAGTAAAAAAACCTAAAAAAAATATTCCGCAGGTTAAAGTAATTTCCCTTCTCCTCCGTCTACCTAATCAAGACCCGGGTTTTATTCATTCATTCATTCATCAACCCAACTTTTTTATGTACGGACATTGCAAAAGCGCCGGCTGGAAATCAGCCTGGGCCAAACACCGGCATGCCCATGCCCAAGGTATGCACGGCCGGTATGTGCGCCCGAAATACAACATTCCCGTCAACATCGAGGAAACCGATACGTCGTTTGAAATCTACCTCTATGCTGCGGGGTTTGACAAAGACAACATCCGCATTTCGGTTAGCGGCGACGTGCTTTACGTGAACGGGCAACGCGACGTGCCCGAGGATTTTAAACCCAATTTCATCCGGCAGGAATTCCCGGTGAAGCATTTCGAAAAATCCTTCGTGCTGGGCGACAGTATCGACCCCGAAAACATCAAGGCAAAACAAGAGGGGGGAGCGCTCATCCTTTCGCTGCCCAAGCGCCCGGAAGCGCAGACCAGGTCCTGGGAAGTGGATATTGTGTAGCGATTTCTGCGGATAGTGGGGTAAACAGGACACGAAGGAAGCGGGGAGGTGATTTTTGCATCCCTCCCGGGCTTCCTTCGTTTTTTCGGAAATTTGCTTTGGGCGAAGGGGGAGATTTTCATTCGTTATTGAGGCTGGATAGAAGGAGCACCTATTCTCATGTAAAATTATCAGACAACTAACCGGAATTTTTGTCTTATTTTTGTACAAAAATTCCGATAAAATGTATCATCGTTCTACTTTTGAGGTATTGGTGGCCCATTTGCCCAAAAAACAGGCGACTGTCCTAACGGGCATGAGGCGGGTTGGCAAAACTACCGCTATCAAGTATTTGCTCGAAAAGGTGACGCATAACAACAAGCTTTACCTCGACTTGGAGCGCATTGAGTACAGGCATTTGTTTAATCAGCCTTCCTATTCGGATATAGAACGAGGGTTGACGCAGTTAGGCATTGACTTTTCAAAACCGGCTGTCATTGCACTTGACGAGGCACAGTTGGTACAAAACCTGCCGAGTGTGGTGAAGAGCCTTTACGATACTTACGAGGTCAAATTTCTCGTATCTGGCTCCAGCTCGTTTTACCTAAAAAACCATTTTTCTGAAAGCCTGGCAGGCAGGAAAAAGATTTTCGAATTATGGCCGCTAAGTTTTATAGAATTTTTGCAGTTCAGAGGCGAGTACCAACCGCAAATGGAATTGGAAAGAGGAAAAAGCTTTCTTCGCACTTTCTACGATCTATATGCCTCGGCCTATGAGGCCTACCTGAGGTTTGGCGCGTTTCCGGAAGTGGTCCTGGCTGAACTTGACCAAGACAGGGAAGATTATCTTTCCGACATTTTAAATGCCTACATCGAGCTTGATATCAAGCTGCTATCCGATTTTGAAATGACGGATTCGCTTTACAAATTGATGCTGCTTCTGGCTGTTCGCTCCGGTAATAAGGTTGATTTTAGTAAGATCGGCAGCATCATTGGACTCCACCGGCACAAGGTCAAGGATTATATTTCCTTGCTGCAGTATACCTATTTCATCCGCTTAGTTAAACCATTTGCCAAGGGAATTGACAAGGAATTGACCAGCCAGCCCAAAGTCTATTTTTCTGATACGGGCATATTGAACCAGTTGGGGAAGGGGCTATCAAGCGGTCAAGTCTTCGAGAACGCCGTTGCCAACCAATTGGCCCAATTGGGCGAACTAAGCTATTTTGAAAAATCGAGAAGCATTGAAATTGATTTTATTTTCAATGCCCAAACGGCCTATGAGGTGAAAGAGACTCCCACTCCTCAAAACTTGAACAGTTTACGATATAACGCCTCCGCTGTTGGCCTCCAGGATCACCGCCTAATTGGGCGCTATCCTGCGGCCCATGGTTTCGTTGATTTTATCTGGGGGGGAAATATTTTTTAGAGGAATTATATCTTTAAAATAAAATTCCCGCAAAGGAGGAGATTTGATTTACAACCGGTAGTGCACGCGCTCAATCCTTACGTTTACCATGGAAGCAGGTAAAAAAATCTATTTCGCCTCCGATTTCCATTTGGGCATCGACGCCCGGCTGAGCAGCAAGGAGCGGGAATTGGCTGTTTTGCGTTGGCTGGACGCTATCCGGGCAGATGCGGCCGAACTTTTCCTCGTGGGCGACCTGTTTGATTTTTGGTTCGAGTACCGGCATGTGGTCCCCAGGGGGTACGTCCGCTTTCTTGGAAAGCTGGCCGAACTCCGCGACAGCGGTCTACCCATCCATATATTCACCGGCAATCACGACATGTGGATGTTTGATTATTTCCCCAGCGAGTTAGGCATACCGGTGTACCGGGAGCCTATTGTGCGCGAATTCGGGGGCAAAACCTTCTTTATCGGACATGGAGACGGCCTGGGGCCCAACGACTATGGATACAAATTCATCAAAAGGGTATTTCGAAATCCGGTTTGCCAATGGGCATTTGCCCGGCTCCATCCCAATTTCGGCGTAGGATTGGCCCAGTTTTTCTCCGGAAAAAGCCGTGCGGTAAATCCTTCCACCCGGCGCTTTTTGGGGCCGGACAAGGAATGGCTCGTAGCGTATTGCAACCGCAAGCTGGACGCTATGGCCGCCGATTATTTCCTTTTTGGCCATCGGCACCTCCCGATCGACTATACGCTAAAAAACGGGCGCAGCCGTTATATTAATCTGGGGGAATGGCTCAATTACCAGTCCTATGCCGTTTTTGACGGCGAACAATTGACCCTCCGTTTTTTTGAAAACCCGGAAGGCCGCATTTTTGGAACGTATGAACCGCCTGTTTTGGAATAATTGTTTTCTGATACTCCTATTCCGGTTCCCGCTCGGGCTAACCGCGCAACCGCTTTGGACGGGCGCTCCGGTTTGGGAATACCCCATGGAAGTCCGGGCGCTTCAACTGGATAAACTCGGGCAAGTGTATGCGCTTTCGCAGGAAGGCGAACTGGTTAAATTTTCGCCCGAAGGAGAAGTCCTCGCCCGGTTTTCCATGCAATCCCTCGGACTGCCGGCCTATGCCGATGTTAGCGACCCCCTTCAGGCGCTTTTGTGGTATCCCGATTTCCAAACGATGCTGTTGCTCGACCGGACCCTCAACCCCTACTCCCAAATCCGCTTGCCGATGGAGGCCTTTCCTGATCCGGTGCTGGCTGCGTTGGGGCGGGAGAACCAGATTTGGGTGTACGACCGTTTTCTTTCCCGGTTGCTGAAGCTCAACCGGCAGGGGCAAGTACTTAGCGAAAGCCAGGATCTTAGCCTCAACGGCCTTGCGCCATACAGCCCAAGGCATCTGGTTGCCGGGCAGGAGGGCGTCTTCCTGGCCGCTCCGGAAACAGGAATTCTCTACTTTGACCGCCTGGGTCAATTCCAATTTACGATTCCCATTAAGGATATAGACCATCTACAGCTTTACCTGGATTCCGGGTTGATCTTCCGAAAAGGAAACCAGTTCTGGCTTCTGTCAGGCCCTCGCCAGGACCCCACTCCACTAGAGGTTCCAGAACCCTGTCAGCATCTTTGCCTTCAGTTCAAAACCGTAGCGGTTTATTCCGAAGGGGTGATCCGGTTTTTTCGCCGGCAGCCATAAAAAAATCCCCTTCCGGTTTGGAAGGGGATCAAAAATGGCATTGTGGAGTTAACAGGAGTTTTATATCTCGTATGCCTCGCGGCGTCAGGTTTGGTGTAGGCCATCGCGCGCTTCCCAGCCTTCTAAAGGAGGGGCTCCACGCAAAATGCACCAAACCGGTTAAAGCCTTTAGGCTTCATCTTCATCCTGAATGGGCCTGCCGGCGCGCAGCTGATCCTGATAATCCCGGAGGACTTCCCATTCGCCGTTCATAGCTAATCTGGACTGAGCGGGCCACGTGCCCGGATCAAAGCGCTTGAGGCGGGGGTCTGCCACTTGCAGCAGCGTGTCCAATTCGTCTGGATCGGTTTTTGCCAGCAGCTCAAAAGTACGAATTCCAGCTTTTTTCAAAATAATTTCTATTGCAGGGCCAATCCCTTCAATCACTTTCAGGTCGTCTGCCGGGAGCTCGGGCTCAGAAGGCCCCGCATCGCTATTGGCCACGGGAGTTCCGGGAGGAACCAAGTAGCCGTTTGGCCTGACCAACCCAATCGTCTTTTTCTATGCGGCCTTCAAAAATTGAATTTGTTTGGTTATTTCCTGAATCTGGGCGGCATCCCACTGGCTGACCTGCTCAAAGGTATATACCCCGGCTTCATTCAACTTGCGCTCCAGAAAGGGGCCTATGCCGTCGATCCGGGCAAGGTCGTCTTTTGCCAGGCCACGAGTTCCTTCCCTGCCAGACGTAGTCCAGACAACCGACCTGGAGGCAACATCCGGCGCCACAGGCTCTTCTTCGTCCTCGTTTTCTTCCTCGAATACTTCGAGCTGGCGGGCGTCGAGGACAGAGGGAGCCTCCATCGAAAGCGGATGGATTGCGCGTTCTTCTGCCGGAGCATGGCGAAGCTGTTCGCGTTCTTTTTCAAGCGACTGGAGCCGTCTTTCGATTTCCGCCAGCCGGTCGTCCGCAAACGAGGAAGAAGCTTGGAGCAGCGGGCCTTCCAAGGCGCCGGACTCAGACTCTATGACCGTAGAAGCAAATTTGAGCTGTTCGCTCAATTGCGCGTTCCGGGTTTTCAGTCCCAGGATCTGGTCGTTGAGGTCTTCGGCGGTAGAGAGGTATTGCCGGTTAGCAGCCTGCGTTTTTTCCAGTTCCAGGCTCAGCACGTCCATTTCCTGCTGGAGGCGCTGGTTCTGGTCGAGCAGGAGGCGGCGGGCAGCATGCGATTCTTCCAGCTCGAAAGCAGCGCGTTTCAGATCGGCTTCCTTCAAGGAAAGTTCTTCTTCCAGACGGCTTCGCTCCTGGCCCATGATTTGGAGCTGTTCTTCTTTATGCAGAAGTTCGGTTTCCAATTTACGGATACGGGCATGCTGAAGCAACCAGTTGGTTAGCAGCCCAAGGAGAAATGCGACTAGCAAAAAAGCGAGAATCAGCAGGCTGTCCTGGGTAGATAGCCCTTCAAAAAGTTGAAGCAGATCCAAATCCATTCGCTGCAGATTTTGAGTATGTAATGAAACAAAGGTACAGGATTTAGTCCAAAACAAAATTTACGCGCCGGTTTTTCTGCCGTCCTTCCGGGGTATCATTGGTGGCTACCGGCTCCGCTTCGCCTTTGCTATCGGTTTTAATCCGAGTGGGATCTACCCCGAGCTCTCTGAAGTACTGGAGGGCGCTTTTCGCACGGCGAAGCCCAAGGGTGAGGTTGACTTTTACCTCTCCGACGTAGTCGGTATGGCCGATGATCGTGAGGTTTTTATCTGCATTTAGTTCCATGTAGGTTTTTACCGAATCGGCATACAGCACAAAGGAGGTCCCTGGGCGGAATTCGTCCGAGCCAAAGGCAAAGTTGGCGTCTGAAAAGGTCATATTGGTAAAAGTGAACTGGACTTTCTGGAAATCGCCGGGGTCTTTGGCCGGATATACGGTGAAGGCGAGGGGGCGGGACAGGGATTCGTCGCTCACGGCTTCAAAATCCAGGGTAATCCGGTTTTCCGGAATACGGCGCCGCGTTAGCAATTGGCGGGCCTGTTCGGCCCTGGCAACGCCAATATTTTCGTAAATGCTCGCCGAGATGCCCGATTCCGATGGGCGGAAGCACCCGGTGATCGTCAGATTCATGTCGGGGTGCGCGCCCAGGTAATCGGCTGCCTCGTCGAGGAATTGGCGGTTATTGGCGTTGAGCCTGGGCAAAATGGAGGCCGAATCGAATGCAAAATGGTCAAAACCGGAAAGCAGAATGGAATCTCCGCTGCGGAGATTCAAGGTCTTGAGCCTGATATCCAAAGGGGCTTCTACCGCAGGCGACTCGGGAGTCCCGGCGCATTGGCCCTTAATCTGGCAGATGACATACCACCGGACCATGAGGGCATACACCAAAAAAAGAAGGACGACAAGAAAAGCGCGCATCGGAAATTATGGTTTTTCTCCTAAATCTACATTAATTTCACTGTCCGCCCAAATACCTGGTTATTTGGGCGGTTGAGGGTGGAAAAAATATTTGACCTATTATTAAGCTTACCCATTATGAAATTTCGCTGTGTTCACAATAGCATCCGGCTACGGGTCCGCAAGTCTGATCTTGACCTTCTTCAGGAAGAGGGTAAAGTAGGAGATACCGTCGGTTTTGGCGGCCTGCATGCGTTTGGGTTTTGCCTGGAAACCGGAGCATTTCCCAGGATCCAGGCGGTATTCGAGGGTGGCCAGATCATCGTCCGGGTGCCTAAAGCGCAATCGGAAGCGTGGATCCATTCGGAGGAAGTAAGTCTGGAGCAACACCAGCCGCTGGACAATGGGGAAACCCTGGAAATTTTAGTGGAAAAAGATTTTCCATGCCGGCACACGACGGAATCGAACCGGGAAGATACCTTTTTTGAACTGGCGCCGGAAGATCCTACGGTCTGCTAGCTTTATTGCACCCGGTTTGGTAACTGCCCTGCCGCCCAGGACAAGGCCAGGTAGTTTTTCTGGTAAAGGCCCCGGAGCTTGACGAGTTTGGTTTCTGCCTCGATGAGCTTCTGTTCCCGGGTATTGAGCAGGAAGACGGAGCTTTCGCCCATATTGAACTTGATCTGCTCGGCCTGGAGTAACCGGCTGTAGTTTTGAGCGATCTGTTCGTAGAGGGCCACTTGCCGGGCCGTGGTTTGCAGCTCGTTGAAATAGTTTCCGATCTTGGCTTCCAGTTCTGCTTTTTTTTGCTCCAGTTTATTGGAGGTCATTTGCTGTTTTAGCTTCACTTGCTGGATTTTCCCCTGCTCTTTGCGCAAAAGAAGAGGGAAAGAGAAATTCAAGCCCCATTTGTAGTTTTCGGTAAGCAGATCGCGCAAGAAAGCGCCTCCGCCCCCATTGACGGGGCTCAGAAAATCCGTGCCTGCCGCCAAAAAGTGGTACGATACATCCAGCCGGGGTTTGAACTGCTCCGCTGCCAGGCGCCGGTCGACGGCCAGGGTCTGGAGGTCGAGTTGCAACTGCCGGAGTTCGGGATGCCGGTCGGTCAACCCCGTCAGGAAGGCATCCAGGGCAGGAGGCAAGGCGTCGCTGGAATCGGGCATAAGTTCCGGTTGTTTTTCCGAAGCGACGCCCCGGCCTTGAGGTGTTTGACCCGGAGTCCAGAAAAAAGTTTCCAGCGTTTGAGCTGTATTGGCCAATTCCAGGGCGGATTCGTTGAGGTCAAACAGGCGGTTTTGCCATTGGATAAAGGTTTCCAGGGTGTCCACGGCGGGTTTGTCGCCCTGGCGGAAGCTTTCTACCATAATATCCAGCCTTTGGCGGGCAATATCAACCGCCTGCCGGAAGATCCCGACCTGGTTAAAAGCAATTGCCCAATCTACATAAGCAAGCCCTGCCCGGAAAAGGAGGTCATTCATCTGAACCCGTTGCTGCACCTCGCCGGACAAGAGCCCCAGCCGGGCTTGTTGCAGGCCAGCCCGCTCGGAATCGATCAGGAGGCCATTTAACAGGGGTAGCGAAACCCCTACCACCGCCTGGCCTTCGGAGGGGAGTTTGTTTTCGGGGTTCAGGAACTGCCCCCGGGCGATATTGAATTCCGACTTAAGGGCCAATGCATAGGGGGTTTGCATCTTCAATCCGCTGGAGCCCACGGTGAAATAATTTTTGCCGTCGAACGATTTCTGTTCCCAATCCGCATACAATTTGGGGTCGAAAGCGCCCCGGGCGGAGGTCAATACAGCAGCCGCCTGATCCGGAAGGATGCGGGCGTTTACCGCTGCAGGATGGAAGGAGGCGACATCCTTCAAAAAACGGTTCAGCGTAAGCGTTGCCGGCAAGGAGTCGGGCAATTGAGCCAATACCGTCTGTCCGGAAAGAAAAAATCCGGCAAAAGCCCAGAAAACGACTTGCTTCATTTACTTGATCGATTTTATCGGCGCGTCCCACTTCACCGGTTTGAGTTCCTCTGCATTGGGGTCGTAATAATCCGGAGGAAATCCGTTTAGCTGCCGCCACAGCTCATACCACAAAGGCACCGTGTTGAGCATGGCGATGGCGTTCGCGCCGGAGCCGGGGCGGAGTTCTTTGGGCCAGGGTTTTTCGCTGTTGTCGGGAGCGACCAAAAGACGGTACTTGCCGTTTTCGCTGATGATGTTATCGATGGCAACCACTTTTCCCTGATAGGTGCCAAAAGAAGCCCCCGGCCAGCCGGAAAAGACGAACGCAGGCCATCCGTCGAAGACAAACCGGACCTTTTTCCCGGTGCGCATCAGGGGAAAGTCCATGGGGCGTACGTACATTTCGGCGGCCAACTCGTAGTGGGCGGGTAAGATGCTCACGATGGCTTCTCCTTCCTTGATGGTCTCCCCAAGGCCTACCTGAAGCGCTTTGGCAATGTAACCATCCTGGGGAGCGGTAATGTAGCGGAATCCGCTTCGCTGAGTGTAGTTGGCAACCTGGATCTCCAGTTTGCTGACGTCGGCTTCCGCCACAAAGCGATCCGAAAGGGTGCTGTACTGCTCCGACTCCGCTTTGGCGATCTTCTGGCCGTATTCGTACCGAAGCGCATTAAATTCCAGGCGGGCGTTGACGAGCTCGTTGCGGCTGGTCAGGAGTTTGTTTTCTGCGGCGACCTGTTTGGCAGAGGTTTCCTGAAGTTTCAAGCGTTTGTCTTCCACCTCGTTCAGGGGTTTGATTCCTTGCTGATAGAGGTTGTCGGTGCGTTTCCACTGGCGTTCGGCGATCGTATACTCCAGGCGGGCCCGTTCCAGGTCGATGCTGTCGGAATCGACTTTGAGTTCAGTTTGCCTGACCTTGTTCTGAAGTTGCTGTTCTTTTAGCACCTGCTCGATACGCATGGCCTGAATCTGTTGGCCAAGCGCATCGGCTTTCCGGCTATAGGCCCCAATAGCGCCGCTTTTGGCGTCCACCTGCTGCTGGGTACGTCCGATCAGTTGAGGATCGAAATACTCCGACTTGATTTCGGAAAGAAAAACAATGGTGTCGCCCGCATTTACCTGCTGCCCCTCCCGCACATACCAGCGCTCGATCCGCCCGGGGATGGTCGAGTGGATGGTTTGAGGGCGATGCTCCGGAAGTAAAACCGTAACCTTGGCCTTGGATTGCACGTTCTGCGTCCAGGGCAGAAAAAGGAAAACAATA
The DNA here is from genome assembly GCA_016707205.1 of Haliscomenobacter sp. GTDB lineage: Bacteria > Bacteroidota > Bacteroidia > Chitinophagales > Saprospiraceae > JADJPL01. The sequence continues at coordinate 108,141 of JADJHZ010000008.1, forward strand.
AATATGCCGAGGGTAGAGATCAACCACCGGACGAAAAAGCGATTGCTGCGGGACAGCCGGGTTTCCTGAAAACTTCGGAATTCGTCGGCTGGAAACTGGCCAATAATCGAATTGGAAGAAATATTCAACATGGGCTTAATAACATACGAATTGATCGAATCATGAATTACGGGTTAAGCTGATTCCCACCGCAACAAGTCTAATTACCTATCAGGTGTTCAAGCGATCCATTTGAGTCCTCAAACGACCTCCAAGCCGGCATCTTTCAGGAACAAAGCGTTGAAGTGTTTGCTTTTTTTGATCTGCTGATAATCCCCTTCCTCTTCTACTTTGCCTTCATTCAGGATCAGAATGCGGTCGCAGTGGGAGGCGTACAAGGGATCGTTGGAGACCATGACCAGGGTCCAGGGACGGTCTGCTGCCGTCAGGCAATCGGCTATGCAGCGGCGATCTGCGGGCTCAAGGGTCGAAAATCCATCCTCCACTACCAGAAGGCGGGGCTGGGAGGCAATAGCCCGGGCAAGCATGATCTTCTGGCGAATACTCCGGGGAATATTGCGTCCTTCCGGTAGCAACGGGGTATTGAACCCGTCGGGAAGCTTGCGCACAAAGTCGGCTAATCCCAACTTCTCTGAAGTCCGGATAACCTGATCGAGGGAAAGCCCTGGATCGTAAAGGATAATGTTTTCCAAAATAGAGCCCCGGAAAATATGCTCTTCTGCAAGAAAATCCCCGATATGCCGTCGCAGGCTGTCGAGTTGAAGGCTGCGCAAAGGAAACCCGTTGTAGTTAATGCTTCCCTGGAAATAAGGAAACAATCCGGCAATGAGTTCCAGAAGGGTCGTTTTGCCGGAGCCGTTATATCCTGAAATGCAAACGGCTTCCCCGGATTTCACGACCAGGTCGATACCGTCCAAGACAGGCTTTTCCGAGTCTGGAAAAGAAAACCGCACATTGTCCAGGGATAGTTCCATGCCTTGTCCGCGGTCGCATTCCTCAAACGGAAGCCCTTTGTTTTCTTCAATTGGAAGATCTGTTACATAGCCCAGTTTATCCAGAGCGGTAAGCACATCGTAAATGGTTTCCATGGTCACAATGAGCTTCTCGGAGGAAGCCAGGACTAAAATGATGACGATATCGGCGGCTACAAACTGGCCGATATTGATTTGGTTTTCCAGCACGAGAAAGCTACCCAATGCCAGCAGGGAAGCCATAACTAAAACTTCAAATCCTACGATACTGCCAAACTGGCCTATCAGGATGCGAAAGTGTTCCCGCCTGCTTTTCAGGTAACTTCCCACCAGACTGTCGAGACGCTGCAAGGCAAAGGGAGTGTCTCCCGCCAGTTTAAACGTCGTGATGGAACGGGCCTGTTCCTCCAGCCAGTGCGCCACCTGATATTTATACTTGGATTCCTTGAGGCTGGTGTTCAGCCCCTTGGGGCCCGTTACGCGAAAGATCAGGAACATGGTCAGAAGTAACAGAATGCTAAAAAACACATAAAACGGGTGGTAAAACGAAATGAGCAGCAGACCAAAAACGATTTGGAGCATCGCGGTGGAAAAATCGATCAGGATCTTGGGGAGTCCTTTCTGCACTGTCAACGTATCAAAAAAGCGATTGACCAGTTCGGGCGGATAATAGCCGACCAACGTGTCCAGGCGAAGACGCGGCAACCGGTACGAAAAATCAAAGGCCGAACGGACAAAGATCCGTTGCTGTATCGTTTCGGTGACCGACATCTGCATGACTTTCAAGACGCCCGATAACGCAGTAGCCAAGGTCACTACACCGATGAGCGCCAACAGGGACGCTGAAATTGCCCCCCCCGCGATCAGGCCGATGATGGCCTGGACCCCCAGCGGGAGGATCAGGGTAATCAACCCGGCAAAAATAGCATAGATATAGATATAGGTAATGTCCTTGCGGTCGAGTGCCAGCAAACGAAAAAAACGCTGCACTGGCGTCAGACCGCCGTTGAGATTCCCGGCCATAAGTTTTATTCCTTGTTTGCGTCAATTAAAGGTACGTGCGCATCCGGTCAAATGCAAGCTAAACTTCGAAGGAACCGATTTGTGCATGCCATCGCGCACCTCCCGGCATTCGCCTCAGGCGAAGAAGCCCCCCGCAGAATGTATAAAACCTGTCGCAGGAGAATATAATGCATCAATCCAGCATTTCGCTGTAATGGCAAGCGGCATAGCGCTCCTTCAAGGCTTCCTGGAGCTTATGCCGGGCGAAGAAAATGCGGCTCTTGACCGTTCCCAGAGGGATGCCCAGATCTCTGGCAATTTCGTCGTACTTGAATCCTTCGCAATGCAGAACGAAGGGAATACGCGCCCACCCTTCCAGATCGTTGATCGCTTTCTGGATCTCCTGCATGGTAATAGTGGTTTCTCCAAGGTTGCGAACCATTTCCGAGCCGGAATCAATCAGGGAATTATTGGGCGTGGCGTCGTTAAGCGTCTGACGACGGCGGCGCTTCCGATAGTCGTTAATGAACGCATTCCGCATAATGGTCATCAACCAGGCCCTCAGGTTGGTATGGGGCTGATAGTGATCTTTGTACTTAAAGGCTTTATACGCTGTTTCCTGAACCAGGTCGCGGGCGGAATCTTCATCCTTGGTAAAGTTCAGGGCAAAATTGAATAGTACCTTTTGCTGGCGGCCAAAAAGGGTGGTGAATTCCAGAGTGGACATAGCAGCGTTATTTAAAAAGTTGTTTATTAAAATAATAGTAAAGCTATTAAATATAATGGTAACATACTTTTATTGTAATAGTTTATTCGGCATCTTTTTTTTGAAAAATTTTTTCTTTCCTCCGGAAAAGGCAGCATCGCTCAACTTCCGGTATCTTTATACTCTGCCGGCAAACCAAACAACTGGGCAGCAACTTATGAATTGGCAACCTTTGCGGAACGGGTTCCGGGCCCATCTTCTGCTGGAGCGGGGGTTGTCGGAGCACACGATCGAAGCGTACCTCCGCGACATCGGCAAACTGGAGGACTATGCCCGGATTTCCGGCCTCGAATGCGGGCCAGAAGCCTTAAGCCCCCATTCCTTGCAGCAGTTTTTCCGGTTTCTGAACGAGCTGGGGTTGGGCGCGCGGTCTCAAGCCCGATTGTTATCGGCGGTCAAGACGTTTTACAAGTATCTGGTCATGGAAAACCTTGTTGCTGCCAACCCGACCGATCTGCTGGAGGGCCCGAGGTTACTTCGCGGGATTCCGACCGTCCTTTCCTTTTCCGAGGTCCAGCGGATGATCCAATCGATCGACCTGAGCACCGATCACGGGCTCCGCGACCGGGCCATTCTGGAAACCCTGTACGCCAGCGGGCTACGGGTAAGCGAATTGTGCGATCTCAGGCTGAGCCATTTGTACCTGGACGTAGGCTTTATCAAAGTCACGGGAAAAGGGGATAAGGAGCGCCTGGTTCCTATTGGCGAAGAGGCCATCAAGCATATTCGCATTTACCGGCAGCACGTGCGCGATAAGTTGCCCGTGATCCACGCCGGGCACGAAAACATCCTGTTCCTCAACCGCCGGGGGAAACGCCTGAGCCGCATCACCGTGTTCAACATGGTGCGCGGCGCAGCGCTTCGGGCAGGCATCCACAAAACCGTCAGCCCCCACACGCTGCGGCATTCCTTTGCCACCCACCTCATCGAAGGCGGGGCCGATTTAAAAGCGGTTCAGGATATGCTGGGGCACGAATCCATCCTTACCACGGAGATCTATACGCACCTCGACAATGCCTATCTCCGGGAAACCCTCCTGCGCTTCCATCCTCTGAACCGGCGGGCTGCGCTTGAAGAAGAATGATCATCTATACAAACTTTCCCTAATTTTGCCTCCATTGAACCGGAATACCATACCCATGCAGTTGATCCGAATCGTTTTTTTTCAAGCCCTTTGCCTGGCTATTGCTTCCTGCGCGACCATCACTCCCCCCGAGGGAGGGCCCAAGGACACCGTGCCCCCGCTCATCGACACCGCACGCACCACTCCGAGCGGGCAGGTGAACTTTGCCAAACAGCCCATTGAGATTGCGTTTCAGGAATGGATCGTCCTGGAAGACGCCGCTAATCAGGTCCTTGTTTCTCCCCCCCTGGAATTCCGGCCCACCACCCGGCTTAAGCGGCGCACCGTGATCTTCGAGTTCCAGGAAAAAGAACAACTCCGGCCAAATGTCACCTACACCATTAATTTCGGAACCGCCGTCAAGGATCTTACCGAAAAAAATCCGGCCGACAATCTCCGCTTCGTCTTCGCCACCGGTCCGCAACTGGATTCCCTGACCTTCCAGGGCGTCGTGAAGGATGCCCTCACCGGAGAGCCCGTGGAGAAAGCCTTGTTCATGCTTTACGAAAACCCGGCCGACAGCGTGGTGCGAAAACAAAGACCCCTGTACTTCGCCAAGACCGACAAAGAAGGCCGGTTTCAGATAAAAAACATCCGGGAGGGCGTTTTTAAAGGCTTTGCCCTCGCCGACGTCAACTCCAATTACCGGTTCGACCTGCCGAACGAAAAAATCGGGTTTCCGGACAGCCTGATTGCCATCGGACCCGGAGCAACCACCACGGCCCAAATCCGGCTTTTCCAGGAAACGCCCACCCTCCGCGTGCAGAGCACCGACACCAGCGCCGCCGGACTGATCAAGATCGCCTTCAACCAACCGCCGGTATTTGTCCGGGCGGTTCCCGACGACACGTCTCAGGTGGTCGTGCGGGCTGTCGCCAAAGACACCCTCCTGATTTGGACTCCCGTCGGCAAACCAGGAACCCTGATCCTACGCCAGGACACCCTCAGCCTGGATACCATCGCATGGGCGGGCTGGCTTTCCGGAAAAGCCCAGCTAGCCGCCGGAGGGGTGGTGTCGCCCAAGCCCGGACCCGATCCGGTACGGCAGCACCCCGAAGAAGATTTCCTGATCCGCTTCCGGGCGCCGGCGAACCGGATCGACACGGCGATGGCCCGTCTTTTTCGGGATTCACTCCCGGATCCGGCGACGCCCAATCTCTATATCGACAGCACAGACGCCCGCATCGTAAGGCTGCGCCAGGGTTGGCAAGAGGACGCAATCTACCGGCTGGAATTGCAGCCCGGAGCGATCCAGGACCTGTTCGGCCGGAATCTGGACTCGGCCCTGGTCTTTCTGATCAAGGTGGACCCGAGAAAAAGCTACGGCAACATCCGGCTTAAGCTCAGCGGGCTCGACACCATCTATCCCTACCTGCTGGAACTTCTGCTGGCCGATGGCAGCATCTACCTCCAGCAGCGCCTCGAAGCAGGAGGAGAAACCCGGGAACTGGAATTCCGCCTGCTCCCTCCCCAGGCCTTTACCCTCCGGGTAGTCGAAGACCGCAACCGGAACGGAGTCTGGGACAGCGGCCGGTACGAAAGCAAAGTGCAACCCGAACGGGTGACGTTGTACAAACTGGAGGCGCTGAGGGCGAATTGGGATCTGGAAGCGGAGGTGAAATTGGAAAATTGAGGCGATTGGCAACCAAATCGAAAAAAAGGATCAATTTTCCGGATTCAAATCGGAAAAATCGATCCTTTTTTCCGATTTGGACTGACAGCACGCTTAGAGCGTACGAGTTCAAATGGGGGTTGAAAACATCGCCCCGATTCCCAAAATCGTTTCTCGAAGCGTATCCCAATAGCGAAACTGCTGTGATTCACCGGGACAATTTCGAAAATTTTTTAAAACTTGATTTAATTCTTTAACTAAATTTTTAGTCAAAAAAATAAATCATTCATTGTATAACTAAAAATTTAGTTATACATTTGTTCTGTTCATGTAATTAAAGAATGGAACAGATAAGTCTATGAAAACGCTTACCCGCGCCGAAGAAGAGATTATGCAGATCATCTGGGATCTGGGGCCCTGTACGGTAGCCAATATCCGGGACGCGATTGAAGAAAAAAGCGGTCCGCCCAAGCCGCCGCATAGCACCATTTCTACGATGGTGCGCATCTTGGAAGATAAGGGGTTTCTGGGGCATAAGGCCTATGGGCGCACCTACGAGTACTTCCCTTTAGTCACCAGGGAAAACTACAGCAAGCAGACGCTGAGAAAGATGATCACGGATTACTTTGAAGGATCGCCCAACCGGCTGGTTTCCTTCCTGGTGCAGGAGAACGATCTCAGTTTGAAGGACTTGTCCGAGCTCATGGATCAGCTTGAAGACGACGAACCCACTTCCACCAACTAAATCCGGCAACCATGATCGCTTATCTGATCAAAATCACCTTGTGCTGGAGCATCAGTTATGCAGGCTATGCGGCGTTGTTGCGGCACACGACCTTTTTCCAGCTCAACCGGTTCTATCTGCTGGGTACGTTCGTGCTCAGCCTGTTCATTCCCCTGTTACCCTGGACCAATGTGTTGCCCTGGCTCTATACCAACCCCGAATCACCCGCTGTGTATATGCTGCCCGTGGTGAGCGCCGCTCCGGAGAATATCCAGGCGCTCGTCCAGGCGGCGGCGCCCCGGACACCGGTTTGGCAGCAAGTACTTTGGAGCATTTATGCGCTGGGGGCCATCCTGTTCGTATTTCGCCTGGGGCTGGCTCTATGGAAACTCTGGGCCTGGAGGAAGCAAGGGCAAAAAGAGTTTTATCCGGAATTCTGTCTGGTGCACACCGAAAAAACGGCCATGCCTTTCTCTTTTTTCCGTTGGCTCTACTGGCCCAGCCAAATGGAGGCCGGCGAACCGGAAAGCCGTCAGATCCTCGAGCACGAGATCGCGCACATCCGCCAATGGCATAGTTTGGATCTGTTTATCGTTGAAGCCGTTTCCGCCCTGTTGTGGTTCCATCCGCTACCCCGTATGTATGGCATCGCCTTGCGAAACGTGCACGAATACCTCGCCGATAAGGCCGCGCTTCGGCAGGGAAGCCGAAAAGGATACGGCCTGCTGCTGATCCGTCAGGCGTTGATGGGAAATACCTTTCCTTTGGTTCACAATTTTTCACCCGCACAATTAAAAAAGCGCATTAAAATGATGACAACACACCAAACCCGGCCCGGAGCTTTGCTCCGCTACGCCCTTCTTTTGCCGCTGCCCCTGCTTGCAGGCGCATGGTTTGCCAAACGAACGCCCGCTGTGCCACAGGAAAGCGCGAATTGGGAAACCCCGGCAGCTTACGTTTCTTCCGACTCCATGCCGGTGAAGCAGTTGAATTCCATTGTCGTTGTTGGCTATGGCGCCAAAAAAGAACAAAATGACACCATCCTGCCAACGGCCGAGGTGATGCCCCAATTCTACAGCGACGATTGCATCGGCGTCACGAACGAAAAGGAAAAGCAAGCCTGCTCCATGAACGCGCTGATGAAACACCTGGGCAAAACCCTCGTATACCCGGAACTCGCCCGTAAGGAAAAAATCGAAGGCATGGTGGTCGTCAGCTTTGTCATCGATGAAGCCGGCAATGCCACCAACATAAAAGTGGTCAAAGACATTGGCGGCGGATGCGGCACCGAAGCGATGCGGGTCGTGGAAACCACCCGCTGGACGCCCGGCTTCAACCAGGGCAAACCGGTTAAGGTGGAAATGAAACTCCCAATCAACTTCCGTCTGAGCCAGGAGAAAGCGGCGCCTACCCCACAACCTGCCCCTGCTCCGGCGCCTGAAACCTCTGCCGATGCGAACGAGATTTTTATGGTCGTAGAGGAAATGCCCGTATTCAGCGGCTGCGAAACGATCGCGGACCCAGATGAAAAGAAAAAATGCTCCGACCAGAAGCTATTTGAGTTCATCGCCCAAAATCTGAGATACCCCGTAATCGCACGTGACAATGGGGTGGAAGGCATCGTGGTCGTTGAGTTTATCATCGACAAAACGGGAGCCGTGACGAAAAGCAAGATTTTAAAGGACATTGGCGCCGGTTGCGGCGAAGAAGCCCTCCGCGTCGTTGGCCTGATGCCCAAATGGACGCCGGGAATTCAGCGCGGACGCCAGGTCAGCGTAGCTTTGCGTTTACCCGTGAAGTTTAAAGTTGCCGAACCTGCCGCCACCCCGCAGGTCACCCCTTCCGCCGATCCGGAGAAGCCCCTTCCGCTATCCGAGCTCAAGAACTTCTCCCTGAGCCCCAACCCGAGCAATGGCGTGTTCACCCTGCAATTCCAGCCAGAAGGGCAACCAGGCAGCGTAACGGTTTTCAACCGGTGGGGACAGGAAATAGAACGCGTCCAGATTGGTAGTTCCTCCGGCCTATTCCAAAAAACTTTCAACCTGACCCAAAAGCCCAAGGGAGACTATCTTATTCTGGTCAAACAGAACGGCAAGGGATACACCGGAACCATACTCCTGCAATAGATGTGGTTGAGTGATTGAGTGATTGAGTGGTTGAGTATATAGGAAGCAGCGTCCTGCCATGGCAGGGCACTACCCCAAACGCACCTGGCTTAACAGAAAAGCCAGAACGATCGCCAAAGCCAGAATCCCGAGCCACCAAAGTCCGGGGTTCTGGCTTTTTGCGTCCTCCGTTTGTCCGGTGCTATTTGCCGCATCCGAATAGAGGCCTTCCCCATCAGCCAGAATGGCCTTGGCACGCACCAGATCTCCTTCCAGCACATGCAACCCGATGCTTGGCGAGGCCGAAGGCAGTTGCGTCGCGCTGATTGCATTGGACACGTAACAAGAAATGCCCGCATCCCTGAGTCGGGCAGCAGCCACCTGTGCCTCAAAATCGAAATAGAAGTTTTGCACCACTGCCGTTCGGGCGTTGTGGCGCGCTAGTTCGTCGGAGTAGTCCAGGATGTCCATGGTTAGACTGTTGTAGAGGATGTAAAGGGAGCAGGGAGCAGAGAAAAGAGAGCAGGGAGCAGGGAGCAGTTTAAAATGGGGGGCTTCTTTGTTTACAAGCCATATGAAAAAAAATAGAATATGGCGTTCTCCCCCTTTGAAGGGGGCCGGGGGGATGAAACCTTTCAACTGCATCCCGGAAGTTTCATCCCCCTAACCCCCTTCAAAGGGGAAAGTCCGTCGTCAGCCTTTGCCATGGGGTTAAGGAATGACGCCCACCCTATGGCAAGGATTTTGAGATAGCTTCTAAATAATTGACTATCCGTTAATTTTAATCAAAAAGCAAAGAATCTTGAACTGCCCCGAGGGCAGAGAGGATGGCTCCCTGCTCCCTGCTCCCTGCTCCCTGCTCCCTAATCCCTGATCCCTCTACTCTGTTTCCCCTCCTTCCCCAGCCGAGGTTTGCTGGTTGATCTGGTCCACTTCTCTATCGATGTAGTAGAGGCTGCGGGGGCCATCGCCGATAAGGCGGATGCGGTCGAGGATGCCGCGCATGAGGGCTTCCTCTTCGCGTTGTTCGTTGACATACCACTGAAGGAAGCTCAGGGTCGCATGGTCTTTTTCTTCATAGCTGAGCGCTACCAGGGTATTGATGGCCCGGGTGACTTTCTGCTCGTGTTCGTAGACTTGTTTGAAAAGGGACTGTACGGAGTCGAACTCCAGGGCGGGTTGAGCAATCGATGGAGAGACGGCATGGCCGTCCACTTCGTTGATGTAGCGGAAAATCCGAAGCATATGCATGCGCTCCTCATCCGATTGCCGGTAAAGGAAGCTGGCGCATCCTTCCAATCCTTCCCGTTCGCACCAGGAAGCCATCGACAAGTACAAAAACGAGGCGTATCCTTCCAGCCCTATCTGCTCATTGAGGGCATTTTCCATTTTTTTCGAGATCATATCTATGTGTGTTTATGGTTTGCCGTTGAGGTGCGGGGTACGCGTTCACGCCACGAAGGCAATTCCGAAAGCCAAAACGGCTATAATCAGGCCGTACATGAAGACATTATAACTAATTCGCAAGAGACGGTACTTTTTTGCCAGCACGACACCCAGAAAATAGAGATCGCGGGTCATGGAGCTGTACAGGAAGTCGCTGTCTTTGATCATTTCCATTACGCCCCAATGGTAATCCTCAACAGACATTTCGTAGAAGTTGCCAAAAAAAAGGAGATTGGACTTCCGTTTGAGGATATCTTCTTTGGTGTAGGAGCCTTTGGTTACCTGGGGGCGGGAGGCGAGGATGGCAAAAACCAGGGTGGTCAGACAAACCGACAATAAAACGAAGGTTGGGATAATTAGGCGGAGGTCGGAGCCCAGTTTGGGAACCAGGCTGGAAATGACAATAGAAATGATGATCCCGTTGATACTGAGCATGATATTGGCCTTGTTATCGGCGATGGTGCTCAGGTTGGTATGGGAGCGATAGGTGGTGCGGAACATCGTTTCTACGCCTCTCCCCAGGTTAAGTTCTTTGACCTCCAGGTCTTTCTTATTCTTTTTTTTCTTCTTCTTTTTGCCTTGTTCCTCCCATTCGCCTTCCTGAGGCTGAATGCGTTGCTGGTATTTGCGCAACTGCTTGATATTTTTCTGCTTTGTTGCGTCAAAGAGCTGCATGGCAACGTCGGTATGGAAGCGGTGCCCCAGCATAAAGTCCAGTTCAAACTGCACCCAGTCTTCTTCCGGCATAAAATTGCGCCGGGTCATGAGCAGTTCCTGCCGCACCCGGCTGCAGCGGTCCCAGTAGAGTTCGCTTCCCAGGTGGCTGTAATCGGCATCGCGGATCAATTGCTCCAGCAGATCGTCGGGCTCAAAAAACCGTTGCGTAGCTAAAATAAGGGATTCAACTTTTCGGATCGAAGTCTCGGGGGCCTTTTCACTTTCGAGAAAGGTGCGAGCGATGGTGGCGCTGCGCATTTCATGGCCTTCGGCGCCCTGGTTGAATCCGGTGTCGTGAAACCAGGCCGCCAGCTCAAGCAGTTCTATATCCAGAGCAGAAAGCTGGTGCATTTGCCCCAAACGCCTCGAAGCTTCTACAACGTCGCGAACGTGCTGAACGTTGTGGTACAGGTACTGCTCCCCCACTTCGTCTTTGTAAAAAGCCTCCACGAATTGTTCGGCCTTGGCCGTGAAAGACGGTGCTGGTTGTTCCATAGTCGTTTTGCTTCGTCGGCAAATTACAAAATAGGATGCAGAAAAATCCTCCGACGAGCAAAAAGCTTGCTATTCGATAAACAGCACTTTTTGAGACTGCCATTGCCCCATAGCACGTACCGTTAAGATATACAGCCCAGGTCCGGGAACTTGGCTTCGTTCAATCGTCCAGGTATGCGTACCGGCGTAAAACCGCTCCTGAAGCTGAGCGCAAACCCTTCCCCAGGAATCGCGTAGTTCCAGGTAAGCTTCTCCTTCCCGAGGCAACGTCCATTGCACCGTCGTGAACGCCCCTGCCGGATTGGGTACGGGAGGCAACAAGACAAGGCGATCTACCAGAGCGGAATGGTAGTCCAATGCCAAAGGCTTGGTTTCATACCCGGATAGGTTTTCCAGATACGCTTCCGGGGATATCCCTCTTTGGTCCAAACGCAGCGCCCGGGAAAGCGGCGCCGCTTGTACCGCCCGGAGTTTAAGGGTCAAAAGGGGCGGAACAGAACCCCCGGGGAGGTCCAGGATATTGGAATACCCCGCATCCCAACTCAGATTTAAGGTTTCTGAATTTCCCTCCGTCCATAGAATATGATTCTGGTCAGCCAACCCAAACTCAATCCCGGAAATCTCCACAAAATGAGGATCGGCCTGAAGCGTGAATTGAAGGCCCTTTATTCGATCCGGTGCGCCGAGATATACCGGAACGAGGACTTCCTCGCCCGGACTGAGCATCCGATCCGGTATCGTCAAAAGCGCCGGCTTGACGGCCGATCGCGGTTCCAGCCCCGGCCCGTTGCCTTTGAACGCGGGAGCGCTTCCGTTGACGTCGCCGAGTTTGACCGCGACGAAATCGGCATCCGCAACGGGTCCTTCCAGGTCGTTAAAGTTGATTACTTCCGGGAAAGCCGGTTTCCATGGGCTTTGCGGGTTGGCAAAAACAAAGTCTGCCGGAACGAAGCGCCAGCTTTTTCCATGCGAGAAATCCCGCTCCACGCCGAGGATCACCTTGCGCATCTGGATCAGATCCTGGGTGGTCAGAGAGCCGGATAAATTGACATCGGCTGCGAGCAACTGGTACGGGGAGGCGAGCTTCTTATTTCCCAGGATGTGTTGCGTTACCAGAATGAGATCGAAGGTCGTCACCCCGCTATTGGCCGGCTCCGTCCGGCTCGGCGTAACCGAGTAATCGTACCCTTGTTTCAAGCCGGGTAGAGCAAACGCCCCATCGCCGTTGGTCACCGTGTTAGCCACCTTCGCCCCGCTCAACGTAAGGTAAACGCCGGGTAAGGGCTTACCCAATTCGCCGGCGACGACTCCGGATAGCGGAAAATCAGCATTGGCGGAAGATGCGGTATCGCATAAGCGGAACTGTTCGTCCTGGACCAGGATATAGGTTTTACAGAAACTGTGGTTCGGGCCTCCCAGCGTCCCGTTGGGTTGAGGCGCGTGCGGATTGTAGGCATTGTCCCAGGCGTGGACTTCCACCGGGAGGTAACCCAGGTCCTTGCAGGTCAGTACCAGCGAGGTTTTTGTAATATCCGCCGGTTCTCCTTCCCGGTTTATGGAATACCGCACCGGATTGGAACAGGTTTCGATCGCCGACTTGACTACGTCCCCAACCCAGACCGTTGCCGCCCCTTTGTCGGGAATGCGATCCCCATCCACGTCCATCCCTGCCGGAACCGGCATAAGCTGGGTGGAAAGGCCATGGTAACAGATCGGAGAGGGATCATTGCAATCTACGATGCGCACCCGCACATCGGAAGTCGCCACATTTTTGCAGTCATCGATCACCTTGATTTCGATGACGTATTCCCCGACCGGCAAAATCCCGGAAAACAGGTATTTGGGGAATCGCCCATACAATTCCCAATCGGTTTCGCTGTAATTGTAATATTCGGTAATCGCTTCCTTAATCCGGGTAGTAATCTCTACCTGGGGGCTACACACTTCCCGAATGCCCACCGACAGGAAGAATTCAGAGGTGCAATCCGGCCGGTCGGCGCAAACGGTGATTTCTTTTTCTGTTAGGATTTGTGGAGGAATATCGTCGAATACCTTGATTACCTGAGTGTACTGCCAATACCCTCTGGACCGGATGGAGGGGTCCATATGGCTGTTTTTCCAATACCCCTGGGGGTTGGTCAGCCCATCACAGGAACTCCCCTTGACCCCTGCTGCAGGGTTTTGATTCTGCTCGTTGGCATCGGCATCGTAGTACGCCGTCTCATCGGGCCGGACGATCACCCAAACGTCCTTATCTCCGGGGATGCCGTTGCAATCGGCATCCCGGGGCACGATCACCGGGTCGCTGGTTCCATCGTACTCGCACCAGTTAATGACATCGTAGGTTCGGAAGATTTTGTAACACGCTTCTCCATCCGATTCGTATCGTTTGTCGCGCACGCTCACTACCACATTATCGCAGCCCAGTTCATCGGTCAGGATCGAATCCGGTTTGGGGTCGGCGCAATGATCTTCGAAATCCTCCGGGAACTTGATCGTATAATTATGCGCAGGGAGCACGGAGATCCGTTGCTCGCAAAGGCTGGCAGAGGCGTTTCCGCTGCCGTCCAGGGCTCTGAATTTCCGTTTAATCGTTCCAACTCCGCAATGATCCAGCTTGATTTCCGGGGGAAGCGCCTGGAAATAGACGTCGCAATTGTCGGCAACTTCCGGGACGCCAAAATAGCGGGCCAGGGAAGCACTATCCGAAAGATCCAATGCGAAGGGAAGGTCCAGGCAACTAACTGCAGTATCTTTTGGTGGGAAACACTCGGGAGCGATTTTGTCTTCAATCACTGCTTTGGTCCAGCAAACATTGGTATTTCCAGCGGCGTCGGTGGCCCGGAGTTCTACGGTAACGGATTTTCCCAGATCGCAGCAGGAAAAAACCACGAAATCGCCCCAGGGGCTAAATCCGGGCTTTTTGGGGGTACAGGAAAGGGAATCGTAATCGATGGACCTTCGAATCTCCAGGCGCGCCAGAGAACAATTGTCTTTGCTACCCTCATCCACCTCCCGGGTATAAAGGAAGCCATACCCCTGGTTATCCAGGGATACCCGGATGGAGTCGTCACAAATAGCCACCGGGCTAATTTTATCTTCGACGCAGACTACGCAATGGATGTTGGCTTCGTTATCGCAATCGTCCCGCACCTTGTATTTGATCCGGTGGCAGCCGGCGGGTATGCCGGTCACGATGCGGGATTTGGCCGAAAAGGGAGTCACCGCGAGCAATACCGAATCGGTTACCTGAGCTAAGCCTCCAGGAGTAAGCGTCCAACGGAGGGTGTCCTGCCAGATCTCAGCCGACCAGGCATAGGGAGAGCACGCATCGGATACCTGGGGCGCGGGAATCTCCAGAGCGGCTCTGCAATCAAAAGGAGAAGTGGAGGCCCGCAACGTATCTCCTTTTACCAGAGGGCAACTCACCACCGGAGGTTTGATGTCCCCGATCTTGATGAGTTGTTCCAGAATACGGGTCCGGCCTCTACACCAATCCAGTATTTTCCAGCGCCGGATAATCTTATAGGCATCCTCGCAAATCGGAAACCGCTGGTCGGTGTAATCGGCGGAAAAACCGCAGGCTCCGCCGGGGGTCAGGAACGTCGTATCTCCAAGGTCGTTGATCACGTAGGGGTAACCGGTGACTTCCGGAGACACATTTCCCGCTTCGTCGAGCTTAAATTGGCGGTTCTGGTCGCAGCCGGCGTCGAGTTCGATCTTTGGATTAAACAGGATCTCATTAAGGGCAGGACGTACAAGGGTGATGCGCTGAACCCCGTCCGCTTTATTCCCAAAACGGTCGAAAGCGGTAAAAATCCGGAGGATTACCAGCGAATCACAATTATTGTCGTACGCAATTTCATCCCGAAACCTGGTCAGCGTATCGGTTCTTTCGCTGCAATTATCTTTCACCAAAGCTTTCCCGGCAATTTCCAGACTTTTCGGCTGGTTGAGAAAAACCTCCCGTGCAAAGCAGAAACTATCCAGTTTCAGGTCGGCAGGCGGGGTAATTACAGGCGGGGTTTTATCCTCGGCGATCACAACGCCCCAGCAGGGAGAAAACGACGTGCAGGCCGATGAATTGGTAAGAAGCACCGTATATTTAAAAACGCCTGGGCCATCGATCATAGGGCCGTTCAATGGGTTGGAATCATCCACCACCACCGTGAAATCCGAAGCCCCGGCACAATCCGTAAAAGTCCCTTTCAAAACGATTCCGGGAGAACACAGGAACTGGCAGGCATCGTCGAGGGTCACATGTACGGTATCCACGCAAGTGAAATCACCTGCCTGTGCCGATCGCTCCACCAGGCCCTTTGAGAGCGCATTGAATTTCTCTGCAAAAGACCCGAAGGGCGCCCTCAGCCAACTGCCTAAGCCCAGCAGAAAGACAATTGGAAAAAATGCAGCAAGCTTGTTCATTTGTCGTCTTCTTTTCGAATTTGGGATCGACTAAACCAGGCAGCTCCTGATTTTAGTTCATTGGATTATTTATTACCGGGCTTGAATTGCATGGCAAAGATCAGGCGTAACCGGGCGATTTGAAAAGGACATCCTAAGCGGCAACGACGGCCATTTACGTTTGAACGCAGTAAAAGCCAACCTGAAGCCGGGAGCATGGAATTGCCCTTTTGCCCGAGCCCTTAAGTTTTCTCGTATGCCTGGAGTTAGAACCTGCATTTACACCACCGTAGGGGGGAATAAAGGGGCGTAAAGCGCATGGAAAAACTAACAAAAGGCTTTTCCTTCCCAAAAATAAAAATATTTATCAAACCTAGATATAACTTAACGTTTCGGGATAGGGTTATACCGGCGAGAACGTGGTTTGCGAAACCTTTCTGATCGCAAACCAATTTATTCGGGGTATAAAAAAAGAAGCGCCCCAAGTTGCCATGGAGCGCCCCCGAAAATATGCGAGCATTAATCTATTTTTTTACCTGTTTACAGGTGTTTAGCTTGTTGGAGCAATACATCCGGCAATAGCCGGGCGGACTGCGGCAGATGTATCCCAATGGACAAAGCGGGAAAGCCTATGATAAAATACGGATCTTCTTTGGTCACTTTAAAAATCCCCGCTGGAAGCTCAAGCCCGGCTATCCCAAGCCTTTCACATAAGGCATTGGACAATGTCACCGGTTCACGCAGACGAATTTTTCCTTTTTCAAAATAGGTTTCTGCCAGGTGGCGACAGATCGCATATTTTGAAAAAAGCAGATGGACTTTCCCATCTTTCCATTCGATCATGGCAATCGCTCTGGCGCATTTGCTGCGTTCGTTATGGAGCGATCCCCGATAAAGATCCACCCGGCAAATCCCGGACCCCCTGCATCGCATCGAGGGTTGTCCAAATTGCACATCGGCGTAGATCGTCCTGTACTTTTTTTCAGTTACTGGTCGGTTTTCAAGGCCGGATAAAAACATTCCGGTCCTCTGGTCTTTATTGAGCATATCCTTTTTTTCAACAATTTTCCTGGGCAGGTACACACAGGTTCAATTTTTTCACTTCCCAGTTTTCTCATAAGTTGAAGGGGGGGTAGATGGATAGCTCTCGCATATTTTTCTCTTCCAAAGGGGGTTAGAGAAGAAAGAGCGCTGCAAAAAGAAAGGGTAGAGTTAAGACGGGGAGCCTCTTTTGGCTCCCCGCCCAACTTCTTTGTTATCAGCGCGATGATACCATGATCATCTTCTTCGTAGCGGTATGGTTTGCGGTGCGCAAGGTGTAGTAGAACATGCCACTTCCCTGCTGCAGATCGCTGTCTTTGATGCGGATCGCGTTGTACCCTCTGGCAAATTCGCCTTTGTAGGTCCAGATGGTGCTTCCTTTAATATCCTGAATGGTCAGCGTCGCTTCGCCCGATTCCGGCAGATTGAACCCGATCAGGGTTTCGCCTTCGAATGGGTTGGGCACGTTCTGGTTCAAAGCGAAAGGCATTGAGGCGTTAAGGCGTTGAGGCGTTAAGGCGAGCGCAACGCTCAGGTAATCGCCGCCGGTGCGGTAGGCTTCCGCCCGCGTGATCCGGCTGTTGATGTTCAGCACTTCGCTCAGGCTTGACACATCCGCTTGGCTTTCACCACCAGCGTAAAGAGCGTCTCGCCTTGCGCCCTTTGCCCTGCGCCTTGCGCCTCATTCCAGGATGCGGTAATCATCCCTTCCTTAGCAAACACCCCAAAGTTTTCGGCTTTCGCTACGCTGTATTCGATGTCCGCCAGTTCGACCAGATTGCGGTCGAAGCCCATGGTGAACTGGTAGCCTTCGATCTGGCTCAAGTCGCCGGTGAACGCGATCCGGTACTCGTTACCGGCTTTCATCTGCACATCGTCAGCGTTCAGGCTAAACGATCCCGCAGTGCGCACCAGGCTGTTGGCCAGGGCATTGCCGTTCACGTCGCCGACTTTGACGGCGATGAAGTTGGCATTCACTTCTCCGGACAGATCGTTGATGTTGGCCACTTCAGGGAACTGCGCCTGCCATGGATTCGCCGGGTTGGCAAACTTGAAGGAAGCGTCTACAAAGCGCCAGCTCGTGTTGTTCGCGTACCTGGCATCGATCCCCAGAATCAGCTTGCGCAGCTGGATCAGGTCCAGCGTGGTCACCGTCCTGGAGTTGTTGATGTCGGCAGCGATCAGCTTGTACGGACTGTTCAGCGGCTGTACGCCTAGGATGTGCTTGGTGACGAGCACCAGGTCGAAGGTCGATACCCCATTGAGGTAATCCTTGTCCAGATGCGGGGTCACCGAGTAGTCGTACCCGCTCCAACCGGTCGAAGGCATATTGGCCACTTGCGCCCGTCATGTGCATAGAGGTGGTTTCACCCGACAGGTTAACTTCCACGCCTTCCACATTGACCTTTGTTTCGGTGGTAATGGCGCCTGCAATGGCTGCTGAACCGACTACCGGGCCGCCGCAGATACCCCGCGGATCGGTTACTACGGTATACGTCTCGCACCAAGCCCAGTTGCCTTTCTCATCCACCGTATACAGACGGATCATCACGGTATTAATGGTATCTCCAGCCAGATCGTTCGCGTGAAGGTCACGGAGGTGGCGGGGGCTGTTGGAATGCCATCGGTATCGAGGCCGTCCGTTTCATCCCACTTGCCGTCGCCGTTATCCTTGACGATATAGTACTTCTTGATCAGCTTCTTGCCGGTAGGTCCGGTTTCCGGTCCTTGTCCGTTGCAATCGTCCACCGGACTGGCAACGAAGTCGGAGGCCCACACCGCCATTTCGCCTTCGCCCGTATCCGGGTTCTTCATCAGCGCCGTGGACAGGCCATGGTGGCAGATCGGAGCGATGCCGTTGGAATCCACAATCGAGAAGGAAATGTCCTTCTTCAGCGACAGGTTTCCGCAATCGTCGCGTACGATCACTTCCAGTTTGTGGTTGCCGAGCGGCAGCTGCGAAGCGTCGCCGGTGCCTGAAACTACCCAGGAGTTCGTCCCTTTGTTGTCGCCGTTCAAGGCATGCGCCGGCGTAACGGTGAGGTAAGAGGGCAGCGGCCCGCCATTCAGGGTTACCCGTTCGATCGCCAGGTTACCGGCTACGGCAGGTACTTGTTGTACTTCGGTGTTGATCGAACATTCATCCTTCGCAGAGAACGCGATATTCACCGTCGCCGAGCAGTTGTTCTTGTTCTGATAGAACGTGAACGAAGCCGCGTCATCCACGACAGGACGTTCGTTGTCGTGTACGAAGATGTACTGCGTGAACATGAAGGCAAAGCGTTCGCTGCCGTTGTTGCCGTAGCCAGCGTACTGGCAGGTTTCTGGCAGGCGTCCTGCGCCCAGGCGGTCGTCGTAGCCGGCCACGTCGTCGTTGGACTTCGTCTTCGCTCCTTTGTTCGCCCAGTTCACCCCGTCGTTCGGGAAGGCTATGTTGCCGTCTTCATCCTCGTACCAGATTTCTTCGGTGCCATCCATGTTGGCATCGCGTACCAGCACGTTCACACCGCCCCCATCATTCCAGTTGGTACCGTTATTCTTCGGATCGCGCGGCACGACTACCGCCCACTGCATGGGTTCGCCGCAACGTTCGTCGTACTGGCACCAGTTGATCACCGTAAAGGTGCGGAAGATCTTGTAGCACTCCGCAATCGGTGCGCCGTTCAGCGTAGCGCCGTTGTAACGCTTGTCACTTACGTTCACCGCCAGCACGTCGCAGCCCAGTTCGCCGCCGTCGATCACGTTGGCCGTATCGCGCAGGTTAGCGCAAGTGCCTTCGATATCTGCCGGGAACATAATATTGTACTCATGAACGGGCTGTACATAGATCTTTCGGCTTTCCGTCGTAACCGTAACGTTGCCTTTGGAGGTTGCCTTGGTCAGCTTCCAGGAGATGGTAATCTCTCCGGCATCGCAGTGGAGGCTTGGGGTCACCACAATCTCCCTGGTTACGGAGCTGCAGAATCCGCCGCTGATCACGGCGATATCGCCCTTCAGCAGAGCTACTGCCGCTTTGTAGGTATCGGTCGTTTCCGCGTAGGTTCCTGCAACCGAAAGCAGTTGGATGCGGTCGCGCTCTTCGGTGCACTTATACGTTTGGTCGAAGGGCAGCAGGTAGTCCAAAGCGGTCTTGTCTTCCACTTTGATCCAACTCCAGCAGAAGCTGCGGTTGCCGGCTTTGTCTTCGCCCCACAGTTCCACCATCAAGCTGTCGATATCGCAGCAGAAGATGGGCACCGTGTCGAGCAGCGGCGACATCAGCGCGCCACCCACCTCATTGATGCGGAAGTATTCCAGCGGATCGGCTACCCGGTTGCGGTTCTCGTCGATATAGTCCACGTTGGCGTCGATCTTACCGTTCTTGTTCACATCGATGAACTGCATCAGTTGCCGGAAGCTGGATTCGCAGGCGCCGATTGGACGGCGGACTTTCATCCATACCAGTTTGCTGCAATTGTCGAAGCTGCCTTCGTCCACTTCTTTGGCGGCTACTTTTCCTGTGCCGTAGTTATCCAGTGTCACGTGGAGCTTATCGTCGCACTTCATCACCGGAGCGATCTTGTCGACGATGCGGAACGGAATGAGGATGGTCGTGCTGCCGTAGCATACATTGTATACCCGGACTTTTGCGAAGTAGGTCGTCGAGGTATCCTTAGGCATCGGGATGCCGCTCACGAAGTACCCCTTGTCGCAATCGCCGCTGATTTGAGCAGCCGCCAGAGGCAGGAAGGAGTATTCTCCGGTAGGCAGTTTGTCCAGATCCAGGATCGGTTTGCGTTCGATGATCTCCAGATCAAAGCACCACTTGCTTTGTTCATCTACCGTAAAGTGTTCTTTGGTGAAGCGGAAGGCGCCGTTGCAATCCATCGCTCCGGTAGAGAACGTCAGGTAGTCGCCTGCATCATAGCCATTGGACAGGTTGTCGGTATATGGATCAGCAGCAGGGGCATTGGCATAGCCGGTACCGCGGTAGCCGTCCTTGTCCGAATCCAGCGTCTTGACTACTGGAGCGCTCGCATCGCCTACGACGATGAGTTGTTCCCAGCAGAAGATCTTTTCCCCGCAGGAAAGGTCGTCGTAGCATCCGCCGGTGCGTTCCACCAGATAGTCTGGGTAGTTGGATGCGCCGTTGTAGCACCAGTCGAGAATCGACCAGCGGCGAATGATCTTGCGCCCGCATTCTCCGGTGAGGTACACGTTCTCATCGGTATAGTCGATCGCAAATCCGCAGTAATCTTTTCCGGTCAGGTAAATCCTCTTACCGGCGCCGTTGTAGAAGTAGGGCACAGATTCAGCCAGGCCATACTTGCCAACCATATCGGCAGAGGTAAGAATGGTGTCTCCTTTGGCCAGGTGAGCAGGCACTTCAATCTTGCACTCCGGCAGAATGATCTGCGGGCGCTTGAAGTAGATGAACTGCTTGCAGGTACCCACGTTGCCGTATTCGTCGTGGAAGAAGAACGTCCGCTCGATCTGTGCATAGTAACCGGTAGTAATCTGCTGGTTGCAATCGGTGAAGATCGTCAGCTGGTCGGTTACTTTATCCATGACCGGCGTTCCGCAGTTGTCGGTCGCCGTGGCTTTGCCCGTAAAGTAGGCATAAGCGGCATCCGTCCAGGAGCGTTCTACATTCAGCACGCTATCGATATCGGTGCATACGAAGGTATAGGTTCCGCCCACTTTTTTGTCGGTATCATCCGGGCAATCCACCACCGGCGCGGTCTTGTCTTCAAAGTTCAGGTCGCCCCATACCACTTCGCAATGGTTTGCTACGCTCTTCACTTCGTACACCAGATGGCGTCCCAGGTAGGGTGTCGCGTCGAACGGCGTGCGCCATGCGGAAGACCAAACGGTCCGCTCCGTATGCTTGTCCACGATGATCACGCGGTAGTAGCTGCCTTCAGGATATTTGTCAAATCCGCAGCCTGCATCGTAGTTCGGCACCAGCATATCGGCATTGACGATGGCTTTGCAGTCGGGGCTCAAGGTAATGTTGATGTTCTTGATCCCGCTGTTCCATTGCGTCTTGATCCAGCACTCGTCGTTTTGGATGGTCACGTCGTCCTCGTCGAGATACTTATCGCGGCCGGTTACGTTTGGCGCGGAGAACGGAGGATTGTACGTTCCGTTGTATCCGCGGTCGGCAACCATGCCTTCGAAGGCGATCATATCACCGCCCACCATCGGATCGTCGATCTCATCGCTCAGGTCGTTGACGATGATGGAACCGCCGAAGTTCGGGCTCTTCACGAAGTAGTCAGTCAGCGGGCGCTTCACGAAATTGCCGCTGGCATCTTTCTTAAAGCCGACTGCACGACCGGTTACGTATGCCTGAGAAGACCATTCGTATTTGTCGGTCTTGCTCGGGTCGATCTCAAACTCGATGCGGATGCACACGATCGAATCGCCAGGCAGGTAGAAGCCGGACTGTTCTTCGAGCGGCAGCAACAAGCTGGTCGTGCCATCGCCATTGTAGTTCGGATTCACCTTCAGCGCGGTCTTGGCGCCAAGCATCGATTTCCTCACTTTTACGCCGGCAGGATCTACCACGTAAGAGCTGTCCACGATGCTGACTTTCGGCTTGGTGGCTGCATAGAATGCATTGCCGTAAGCCGCCTTCAGATTCAGGAACGCTTGGAGGCTATCCAGCGGCACTTCCGTTGGGTTCTTGATGCACAGGTGCATAATCACGTTGAAGTTGCCGCAGATCTCGCTTGATGGGTAGTTCACCCCAACGATATCGAGGTTAGCCTCGACGTTGGGCTCGTCTACCCAGCCGAAGTCGATCGTCTGGTTGTACAGGCTGTCCGGGAACGGCTTACCGTACGGATGCATGGCATTCATAGCCGTAGCGTCATCGGCGTCTTTCTTGCCGCTTTCGCCCGTGGGCTGAGGACTGGCGCATACTTCCGGTTCGCGGCTGTTCTCGTCGTTGATCGTCAGGGTTGCGCCCGGCATGCCGTCGCTATCGTTCTGATCGTCGCCTGTCAGGTTATCCTTCAGCGTCAGTACCCGGTGTTTAGGCCATGCGTTTACAAAGCTGGCGCTATCCCTTGCAGATACTTCAGCGGAATCAGGTAGTAGTTGCCAGGGATCAGGCCCTGGAAGGAATACAGCCCCATGCCATTCGTCTTCACGATCTGACCCGGCGTGTCGTTGCTGTTTGGAGGCATTACGGCCGGCTGCGTCGGAACGATGGACAGGTTGTACAGTACATCGGTTACGCTGCCTGCGGAAGCCATGGTGGTTTGGTAACCGGCCGCATCAAAGGTACCGGAATTTTCATCCACACCGCCCCATACGAGCACCAGTTGCAGGGTATCCACGAAGTCGTTTTCGTTCTGATCGCCCTTCACGTCGTGGTCAAACCACGACAGATTGCCCACTTTCACCACAGGTACCGCATAGTCTTCCACTTCCCCGCGCGGATAAGCCAGCGCGGTGTTCACAAATGGCGCGGTATTCTGATGGAACGCGTTGTTATCCGGTCCGAGGCCGGGCTCCCAGCTCAGGCGGTAGCGCATGAACGCCGTGCCGTCGCGGTATACCGCATCGGTGGGGACGCGGAAGGCCAGCACCCGCATCGTGTCTACGCCGCCGGGCAGTACCGGGTTGTCAGTAGCCGCCAACGGACCCATGGCGCTTTGGCTCGTGCCAATGGAGCTGAACGTCAGCACATCGGTAGGATATTGCAGTATGCCGTCGCCGTTGAAGTCGATGTAGGCGCGCAGGTAAGCGTCTCTATTCGCATATCCTCCAGCCAGAACAGTATCCTGCGAGGTGTACGTCACCTTGATCATCGCGATCTCGCCAGGGATCAGCGGGGTGAGCAGGCGGATGCCCGACTCGTCGTCCGTTCCCGTGCCTTTGCGGAAGGCGCTGGCGCCATCGTCGTCGCCGCCGTTCTTACTGCCGGCGTCGGCGTCGGGTTGACCGTTGAGTTCGCCGTCTACGCCTTCGCCCAGGTACAACTTCGGCTGGATTGCGTGGCGCGGGCCAAACACGCCGCTGAACTGTGCCGACATCGAGTCGCGCAGCGTCAGGTAGCTCGTGCCGGCTACCGGCAGGTCGCCGTAGTCGAAGCCGGTGTAGCCGAAGTCGAAGGTCTCGTCCACCTGCATATCCGGGAACACATTCGTCGGAAGCATACCCGTGGTGATGCTGCCCTGATCGTTGATGCCCACCGGATTCAGTTCGCCCGTAGGCTGCGCCATCGGGTTGGTGATCGCAAACGTGATTCGGGTGATCAGGTCGTCGATCGTCGTATCGTCGCCTTCGCTGTCGCGGCGCTCGTCAACGTCGGTGCGGTCAACGGTAGGCGTCATATCGTCCGGATCTTCAGCCGTCAGGCGGTAGTTGGCTACCGCTACGCCCGAAGGATCGTAGGTAACGTCGCCAATCAGCCCACAGAAGTAGTAGCGGCCGTTAATATCCGTGGTGTCGTGGTAGGTGAATTCCAGGTCGGCGGCCTTATTGGCGCTACCGAACACGCCATCCAGACCGGCAAATTCCAGTTTAACCGGTACATTCGGGATCACCGGCTCGATCGGCATGCCATTTAGCGTATCCTGAATGCCGTTGTAGTTGCGGTCTTCCCACACCAGGTTGCCCACTTTCGTGAGTTTCATGAAGTAGTCTTCCACTTCCCCGCATGGGATGCGGCCATCCACATAGCCTGCCTGGGCAGGAAGGATGCCGTCAGGGCCGAGGCGCGGGTCTTCGCTCAGGCGGAAGCGGCTCAGCACGTTGCCCGTGAAGTAGGCGGCGTCTTCAGGTACCTCAAAGCATACGATCACTTTGCCTCCGCCATTGGTCATATAGATGCGCTCCAACTCGAGGGCGCCGGTAGTGGCTTCGATGGAAGCGGCTGCGCCGTTGACTTTCGTCCAGGCCAGTTTCTCATTGGCGTCCAGCGTGCCGTTGCCGTTGTAGTCGATCCAGGCGTTGAGGAAGCCGTCGGGGCCGTCGAAGTTGTCCGGCAGCGCGTAGCGCAGTTCGATGCAAGCTTCGTAGCCCGGGACCAGCGGCGTGAGGAAGCGGATGCCGTCCTCGTCGTCGGTGCAGGCTGCGCCTTGCTTCCAGCTATTTGGATCGTTATCGGCAGCGTCGTCGCCTTCGCTTGCGCCGTAGGCGCTGGAACCTGCCTGATCGTCCGGAGTACCGTCGAGTTCAGCATCTACGCAGGAACCCAGGTAGAAGTCCGGTTTGACGATATGGCGTGGGCCGTTTTCGCTGATCGTGGTATTGAATTTCGCATTGGTCAGGTCTGCTTCCTGAGGCAGGTCGCCGAAGTCGAGGGCGATAAAGCCAAAGTCGAAGCGCTGATCCACCTGCATATCCGGGAAGGTACCCACGTTGTTGACGTCGAGCAGGTTGCTCAGGTCCTGGTCGCCAATACCTTCTTCGCCTTCAGCCCGTTGCATGACCGCCATCTGATCTGCGATCGTGAATGGGCCGGAGTGCGCCAGGGTGCGCTGGGTGGTCAGGTTGCGGGCCGTTTCGAGGCCGTCGCTATCTTTGTCTTCATCCTGCGAGGTGGTGACGAGGTTCGGACGCGTCGGCGTCAGGTCTTTCGGACCCAGCACGACCACGTCGTACGTCCCTTCGATCAGGCCACAGAAGTAGTACAAACCCTGGAGGGTATCTCCAGAAATATACGTATAGGTAGAGGTCGTATCGTAGAAGATCAGGTCGTCGCCGGCTGCCGCGAGCGGGAAGCTCGGGTTGGTCAGCGGGGTTTCGACGGTTCCGTTGGCGCCGGCAAATACCAGGGCTACGATCGTTCCGTTGATTCCGAGATCTTCTTCAGCGTCATCCTGCTGGCCGTTGTAGTTGCGGTCTTCCCAAACGAGGTTACCGATTTTGGCCAGTTTGATCATATAGTCTTCTACTTCGCCCTGAGGCACTTCGCCTGCGCCGAATTTATCAGGACCGTCGGGGCCAAGGCCGCCGTCGGGGCTGAGGCGGAAGCGGGCAAATAACAGGCCGTCGTTAAACGTTGCGCCGAATGGAACCGTGAAACAGAAGGTATCTTTTACTGCTCCAGTGGCTACCAGGCCGGCATTATCAAAAACCAGGATTTCGGAGGCGTCGAGGATTCCGTTGCCATTCCAATCCATCCATGCCTGAAGTACGGCGGTTTCACCGGTGTTGTTGTAGGTAACCACCTCAACGCAAGCCGGATTGCCCGGAATGAGCGGGGTGATAAACCGGATGCCATCTTCATCATCATCGCAATCCGTTCCCGCAGGCTGTTTGAACACGCTGGGCGTCCCATCGTCTCCATTTCCCTGGTCGCCGTCTTCGCCGTCAAAAGCGCCGGCGTCGTCGTCGGGATTACCGTCGCGTTCGCCATCGGTGCAGGAGCCCAAGCGGAGATCTTCGGTGATAACGTGCAGCGCGCCATTTTCGGCCATAGTGGTATTAAACTTCTCGCCATCTTCTTCCTCTGGCAGGTCGCCGTAATCCAGGCCAGCAAAGCCAAAGTCGTGGGTTTGATCTACCTGGGGGTCAGGGAAACCACTCACTGCATTCGGATCGTCTTGCAGGCCGTTTTCATTCAAGGGAAGATTCGTCACATCGGCGATGCGGAAGCTATCCATGACCATCGACAGGTCCATGACCGGGCTGAGCATCACTTCGCCGTCGCTGTCGAGCGAATCGGTAACGGATGCCACATCCGGGCGGGTTGGAGTCATATCTTCCGGGGTTTGAACGATCAGCTTGTAGTTGCCTTCGATCAACCCGCAGAAGTAATATTCGCCATTTTCGTCGGTAAGGGTATCGAACACCTCATTATCGGAAGCCGAAGAAACATTGCCGTCGGGGCCTGCCCATACGAGTTGTACGGGTACGCCTTCAATTCCGTTTTCGCCGTCATCCTGGCGGCCGTTGAAGTTGGTGTCTTCCCAAACGAGATTACCCAGTTTAGCCAGTTGGCGCTTGTAGTCTTCTACTTCGCCATCCAGAGCTTGGCCGGTGAACCCGAGACCTTGCTCCGTGCTTAAGCGCCAGCGCATGAAGGCCATGCCTTCGTTGAACATCGCGTCTTCGGGAACTTCGAAGCAAACGGTGGTCAGGACGTTGTTTCCGCTGAGCAGCACGTAGTCTTTCACGGCTTGCTCGCTATCGTCTATTTTTCCGTTGCCGTTGAAGTCGATCCAACCTTGCAGGTAACCGACCGTATTGGCGGGGATGGTACTCGTTACTTCAACGCAAGCTTCGTAACCTGGAACCATGGGGCTCACGATGCGAATGCCGTCTTCGTCGTCCGTATTCGCATCATCGCCATCGGCCATAGCGGCAGGTTGCCCGTCGGTTTCGGTATCTACCCTTGCACCCAAATACAGGTTAGGAATTTCAGGAGTCAATGACGGGTTAGGAACCGTATGCGTTGCTCCATTATTGACTATGGTAGTTGGGAACATTTCTCCCTGGCCCATTTCCGGCAAGTCGCCGAAGTCGCGGCTGGTAAAGCCGACGTCAAAGGTTTGATCTACCTGGTTATCCGGATAGGTCTTCACTTCGTTCGTTGGGAATCCTTCCTCCAACTCCTGATCCTCGATGCCGTCTTCTCCTTCCGGATTGGAAACGACATCTTCGATCTGGAAGTTAATGACCGTTTTATCCTGATTGTTGATCTGGATCATAGTCCCATCGCTGTCGCGGTCGTCTTCCAACCCGGCATTTGCTGTAGTAGCCAGCATATTGGCCGGATTCATGACCACGATGCGGTAGGCGCCTTCGATCAATCCGCAGAAGTAGTATTCTCCGCGCTTATCGTCAGGACCAGGAGCGCCAACAAGCGGATCGCCGTTTTCGTCGAGGGTTGCCGTAACCGTTGCATAAACGGCGTCGTCTCCTTGAGGACTAGCCGGATCGGTAGTCTGGATCGTGCCATTTGCACCGGCATAGATCAGGCTAACCATAACGCCATTGATCCCGTAGTCCTTTTCGGACTCGTTCTGAATGCCGTCTGCGTTGCGGTCAAACCAGACGATGTTGCCGACTTTGGCGAGGTTGAGCTTGTAGTCTTCCACTTCGCCGTCCATAGCCAGGCCGGTTGGCTGGTCCACTTCATCTTGATTCGTACCTAAGCGGAAGCGGAAATAGGCCATGCCCATGCTGCTGGACTCATCATCCGGCACGGTAAAGCAAATCGTATCGATAAGCCCGCCGGGAGGAATGATCCGGTTGAAAATGGGCGCCAGTTCGCAGTCGCCGTCATAGTCCATGTAGGCATACAAGTAGGCTGGACTAGTCGTCGCATTGGCTACGGTTACTTCTACACAGGCTTGTTCGCCTGGCATAAGCGGGGTGATAAAGCGGATGCCGTCTTCGTCGTCGTTTCCATCTGCATCATCGCTATCGGCTTTATCGGAAGGCGTACCAGACGGGTCCGTATCTACTCCGGCGCCCAGATACAGCCCAGGAGCTGTCGGATCCAGCACATGGCGTGGCCCGTTGTCCTCCAGCGTCGTGGGGAAATCGTCGGAATTGGGTTTGGTCGGCAAGTCGCCAAAATCAAGGCCTTTTATTGCTTCCACATAATCTTCCACTTCCCCATCCATGGTGAAGCCAGTATAACCTAACCCTTCTTCCGTACTTATCCGGAAGCGCAGGAAGGTGCGGCTGGTAACCTTGGCATCGCAAGGCACCGTAAAGGTCAGGTAGTAAGCTCCCGTTCCGCTGGTGAGGGCGAAATCTTCAGCTACCTGTTCGCCCGGGTCATCCCAGTTTCCGTTGTCGTTAAAGTCAATCCAGGCCTGGAGGAAGGGCGTTTGACCAACCGGAATAACGGCATCAATGCGCATGGTGGTTTCCAGGCAGGTAATTAACATAGTGGGTCTTCCTGAAGCGTCGAGCATGCGCACGCCGTCTTCGTCGTCGCTATTGCCGTCATCCCCGCCGCCGGTTTCGCCGGCATCGTCATCGGGTTGGCCATTGGATTCGATATCTTCGGTTGGCCCGAGATACAGATTAGGTGTGGGAGGAACGCCGTGACGGGGGCCGTCGTCGGCAATGATGGTCGGGAAGGTCTCTCCGGCATCGCCAAAATCGAGGCCTTTGAGCTCGGTAATCAGGTAATCTTCCACCTCGCCGTCGGTTGCAAAACCGGTTGGGGAGCTCACTTCCGCCTGAACCGTTCCCATGCGGAAACGCGCGCCGAAGGGGCTAAATACGGCTGCGTCAAAGGGCACCGTAAAGACCAGATCAATCATTCCGCTCCCGTTGATCGTAGCGGTAGCAACTTCATCGCCCCCATCAAATGTGCCGCTATTATCCCAATCAACAAACCCGTAGATATAGGACGTAGGCCGATCGGTATTGGTATTGGTCACTTTCACCATGAACCGGGCTTCTTCGCCGGGGAAGAACATGGTGGGCTTGATGATTCCATCTTCATCGCCGCTATCGCCGCCGTCGACTTCCCCTGCGTCGCCGTCAGGCTGGCCATTGCGCTCGGTATCCACGGTATTTCCAAAGAACGTTTTCGGTTCTTCCGGCTGGCTATGGCGCGGGCCATTCTGGGCCAGGGTAGTTATTGGGTAAGATCCTGGCAGGTCGCCCAAATCCAATTCCAGAAGGCCGAAATCAAAGGTTTCATCGACGCGGTCATCCGGGTAATCATTTACGCCGTCGGCGCCTTCGTCTTCCTTTCCATTTTCTTCGGTAGGCAGATTGTCCAGATCATTGAGCAGGAACATCACCTGAACCGGATCGGGATTAGGATCTACCAAAGGCGTGCCATCGCTGTCCAGGGTATCGGAAACGCCGAGATTATTGGGAATCGCAGGCAAGAATCCGTCCGGAGTATTTGCGATGATTTTATACATGCTGGTATCGTTCTCAATCAGGCCGCAGAAGTAGTATACTCCGTTGGCATCTGTAGAGGTCACGGTGACGAAATCGTCGGAAGTTCCAAAGGTTTCGTCTTCGCCCGCGTGGAGGAGGGTCATTTCAACGCCGCCAATTCCCGTCTCGCTGGCATCCTGTCGTCCATTGTTATTTTGGTCCCTCCAAACGAGGTTACCTACCTTGACTGTTGGGAAGAAGTAATCTTCTATTTCCCCTGGAGGCACAGAACCATCCGCGTTAATACCTTCGGGTCCAAGATCGCCGTCACAGCTTAACCGGAAGCGGGCAAAAACGTCGCCATCTACAAAAGTGGCGTCGGAAGGAACGACGAAGCAAAGAATAATTTCTCCCTGCCCCAGAGGAAGCATGGCATTGAGGGTGGCTGGCCCAACCGTGCCTTTGACAAAGAAATCTAATTGGTCATCGCCAGCCAGGCTGCCTGGATTGACATCGAAATCGCCATCTCCGTTGAAATCGATAAATCCATTGAGTTTGAGCGGATCGCCGGAAGCGGGCGAGATATAAGATACGCGGATACAAGCGGTATCGCCGGGCACGAGGGGAGTCAGGAATTCGATTCCGTCTTCATCGCCGTTAGGGCCGCAGGTTCCTTCGGTGCGCAACCCGTCGCTGTTGTTATCGCCATTAGCTTGTGCGCTGGGTTGGCCGTCGAGTTCGGTATCTACGCAAGTGCCGAGCATTTTATCCTGCTGAACCAGGTGCTGAGGCGCGTCCGGGCCGGTTGTCCCATAGGTATCCGGCAAATCGCCGTAATCCGAACAACCCAGTACGCGATCGACGATGCGGCACAAGGGGTTGGTCTGGTCGACTACCGTGATTTTGATCTCTTCGCCTTCTGCTACGGCGAATGGGCCGAACGGACCGTAAGTTTGTCCGTAGTTCAGGTTGGTCAGGACCACCAGCTGATCGGTCGGGAGGTTGGGAACGCAACGTTCAATAATCAGGGTATACTGGCTTCCTCCGGCGGAACCGCTACGGTAAGCGGTAATTTGCTGGAGGGTGATTTGGTCGTCGTCCAGATTGTTGGGCGTACCGTTGTCGTTGCAAATAGGAACGACCCGGGTTCCATCCAGGATACAATCCGGAGGGGTGATCCCCATGTCGAGGGTCAGGTTTTCTTCGGGTAAGCCTAGATTTACCATATCCGTCATCCCCATGACCGGATCGGCATCGCTGTCGAGCGCGTCGTTCCCTGCATTTTGGGTGGTGACGGCCGTGGTAGGCGGCAGGGTGGTCAGGTCAAAAATGACATAATACCTGCCTGCGTCGAGCCCTGGGAAAAGGTAGTACCCCGGATCGCCGCTGAAATCATTTCCTGTAAAGGTGGTATCGATACGCATGTCATCGGCATTGCCTTTAACATTATCCGTTGATTTGACGAGGATGACGCGAATACCATTGACGCCGTCTCCGGGAGGTTCATCCTGGAGGCCGTTTTGGTTGCGGTCTACCCACACGTAATTCCCAAGCTGGGATTTGGGGTCGCGCTTAACGGCCAGACCTACTTTGTTGGGTTCGGCAGTGAGGAACCGGTTGTTGTTGTCCACCCGGGTTCCCTGAAAGGCATAGCTGTTCCATGCGATCAGATCCTGGGGGGAGTCGTAAGGCGCAAACATATCCCACTCCATGGCAAAAGTCTGGGCAGGGCCGATCGTTACGGCGCCAAACACAAACTTCACGGCCTGGACCAGGGATATATCCGAAGGAGGCGTGGTACTCCAGGATGGCCCTGTACAGCCGGCCGGGTTAACGGCGGGTACAAATTCCGTGCGACACGGATTTTGCTCAACCGAATAATATACCGTGATACCCGCAGGGGCAGTAATAGGCCCTGCCAGCGTTGGGCGCCATTGGGTCAACCGGTTTTCATCCACCCGAAGTACACCCATATCCCCAATGAAGGGCAGGATATCTACGATAACCATATCCCGAATGGTGATGTTCCCCGGGTTGGAAATCTCCAGGCGGTATCTTGCCTCTCCGCCGGGGAAGGTCCGTCCGATCCCGTTGAGGTTAACCAGATTCGGAGGCAGGGAGCCGTCGGGGTTGAAATAAACGAAGTCCTCATCGCACTCGCCTTTGATCCCTTTGCGGGAAGAAACCGTAGCCAGCGTAAGCACAGTCAGGTTACTGCTACAGGCTTGTTCAATATAGGGCGAGAGGTTTTCGTTTTCCGCGCCTCCGCCTCCGGTGGTCGTGCGGCGGGGATCGATGTTGGGCCCCTGCCCATCGATGCGGAAGCAGTTATTGAAGACCGTACCTGCCAATACCCCATCTTTCACCCGAACCTTATACTTGATCTCCTTGAAGTCGGAAAGCGCGTCGCCGACAGGAGCCCCGGATACATTGGTCCATTCCCAGGATAAGGTTTGGGTGGCGGAGTTGTAATTAAAGGTAGTAGGAGAAGGAATATTGATGTACATAATGGCCTCTGTCTCCACAAACTCCAGATGCGCTGGAAGAATGTCGGAAATCTTGAGGTTGTTTACCACAAAAGGTCCGGAATTTTGGAACCGGAGGGTATAGTACAACTCTTCCGTGGGTTGAACGGTCCCATCGGTGACCGAAAGCGTCTTTTGGGTGTTTACCGGACCAACCGAACGCACCGTCAGCTGGTGGCAATCGCGGACTGCATCCAGGCGGACGTTGTTGCCCTGACCGTCTACGGACATCCCTTCCACGTTGAAGCAGTTGGTGATATTGCCCGGAGGGGTGCCGGCTTCGATCTGGATATTAAACGCAATTTCAAACTGGGCGCCGGAACCGGGGAAAGCCAGGTCGCTAAAGTCCCAATTTAAAATGGTGCGCCCGTCCATCGTCGTGGAGGTGCTAAAAGGCTCAAACAAGGGGTCTATTGCCTGACGGGCGGATACCAGCGCCTGGATATTGGCGGAATAGACCACCGTCCCGGGAGTGAAGGTATACTGAGCGGGCAAGGTATCGGAAACCATGACCTCCTTCACGTCAAACATACCTAAATGCGCCCATTGGAGCTTATACTGGATGACATCTTCCGGGAAGATGGCATTAAAGGGCAAGGTGAGGTCCTGCCCAACAATCTTGTTGGGGTTGTTGGGACCAACCGGCAGAATCACGACATCTGCACACCCTCTTAGTTCGTTCGGGTTGCAAACTTCAATGGCATCCGAATTGGAAGGAATGGTTCCGCTGAGGAAGTAGCAATTGGAGAGGGTAGAGGCCGGAGTCATATCATTGACTACTGCCCGGAAAGTCAGGGTGTAGGTAGTGCACTCGAAATTATTCATATTGGCCACCTGATCTCCGGCAAGCGGAGTAGGCAGCGTCCAATTGAGTTCGTTGGACATGGAAATCGTGGGATCTGCAAATGCAGCCGCTTGCCACCTGGAAGAACCCGGCACATACGTAAATGCGCTGGGCAGTACATCCCGAAGGGCGGCGCCGACCAGATCATCCAGCCCGCAATGATCGAAGCGCAGGGTAAAGGTGACCGTATCGCGGGGGTAAGCCCGGTTGGGAGCAGCAGATTTCACGATATTCTGCGGTCCGACAGGCTCATCCCTGGCCACTGCGCTATTGGCACAGCTCTGGCTTGGGTTGCTGCTGGCAAAACGACCGTCGACATTCAATCTGACCTGAAGGCAACTATACCCGTTTCCATTGGGAGTATCGTCATTACAAACGGTACAAGTGCCGGTGTTCCTTGGGTTGGCGCCATCGATGGATGCGCTGGTTTCGATATTGATGGGAACGACGGTGTAGGCAAACTGCAAAGCCGAACTTGGCATGAATCCTGCAGGTACAGAGTCTGCAAAAGAGTATACGATCCGGGTCAAGTATTCGCCCCCAGGCAACGCCTGTCCTCCGGAAGAGGGCATCATGGAACTGGTAACGAAGGAATAGTTGTAAGGGACAGCGGGATTTCCCCCGTTGCCCACATTCGTATAATACGACACATTTACATTCAATCCACCATTGGAGTATAGGCCATCCGGAATTTGGGAAATTTGTACCTCGTTGGGGAAATCAACGGCGACCGTAAACATTCCCAAATTGGTATTGCCCGAGTTTTTGTAGGTGACAGCGGTATTTCCGGTGCGGCCAATCGTCGTGGTTGACAACGTGGGCTGAGTACACTGCACCGCAGGCGCAGGAGGAGGAGGCGCGGGAATATTGCCCATTACCATGTCCGAACCGGTTACCGGCTCCGAGCACGTGGTATTGGTTCCGGAAAACGATCCCGAGACCACTACCTTGTCATTCACTGCAAAATCAGGACTACTATACGTCAGGTTGAAATCCAGATTGGTGGTAGCCGTAAAGTTTTGAGGACCCCAAACCAAGGTATCCGGGTCAGCGCCAGCGCCAACGATCCGGGTACAGGAACAGGTATGCGTTGCTGCCTTAGGAATGGCCACTTTCACCGTGGCATTGTCCAGGTTATATAACGTGCCGGACTGCTTCACCATCTGAGCCCGGTAGTTTGAGGTTTGACCAAGGGTACGAAGCGTGAGTTGCTGGACATCGATCGTCCAGGGGGAAGAAGGGTCATTAACCGTTACATTGGCGGAGTTATCCCCGCTGTTGCTGTCGCTCGGCCCATTGACATCAGTGGCGGTAGCTACGGCGGTAACGACCGTTCCGTCGCAGATGGTACCTTGCGGGTAAATGACGGTAAGTTCCATCATCCCTTGCCTACCGGCTCCGAGCGGGCTTTTGAAGAGGATCTCGTAGTTATAGCCTCCCATCACGGCCACCAAGGAAGACGAGAGTACGTCTGTCGTGCCGTTAAAAGAAACCAGACCGCCATTCAACGAGGGCACCGGCAGGAAGACCGAGATCTTCGCTCCGGTGATGTTGGAAGCGGTCGCGCCGGTGGAGTAGTTGATGGTATAGGTAACCCCGCTACCGGCATTTACCATAGTGGGGCTGGCCGATATGCTGGCGTTGAAGTCTCCAGGCGGCAGGAGCATCTGGCGCAGACGCATGTAGGCCTTCTGCTCTTTTACGCTTTGGTAGTACGCCGGCAAGGCCGGTTTGGAATTAGCGCTCCGTTTTTCTACCGGGTTAACTTTGGCAGAGAACAAAGAGCTAAGCACCAGAAAAGGTAAAATGGAAAAGGAAAACATCCGCAAAGGTTCCTTTCGGTCGCTTCCGGTGCTTTCCAAACCAAGAAACTTTTGCAACCATCCCCAGGAAGAAGGGGAGGCATAGCAAGAAGTTCTTTTCGCAGTGCCCGCAGCCTGCGAATAAGGAATAGAAGGCCTCATGAGAAATGATTTGTTAACGTTTAATTCAATAAGGGTTACTTATATATTTAGCAATAGGTCGCTTTTTTTCAATAGGTTAGTTACAGTCTCTCCTGTATGGCACGCGTTGGGGCAATAGTCGTTTTACTTTTCTTTCGCAAACGCGGTGTTATACTGGCAATAACAGGAAAGGAAAACCCCTGGAGGGTTTTCCGCTTTCCTTGTTTTGCTCTTTTTCGTATGTCTATTTGAACAGAGGAAAACCCTCCGATTCCTTTCCAAAAAACATCCGGTTACCCGGATGCTTCGGCGTTGCAGGAGTCCGGAACAATCCGTTTTCCCAGCGCGCATCTATCATAACTCTCATGAATAAGCAATTCATTGCAAGCCCTTTAGACTACTTAAAGCCCAAGGGGAGACGGTTAATCTCCTGACTGGATCCGGCTGAACATGACGCAAGCCCGCATCGAAGGCGGTCCGAATGGCACGATTTGGAGGGGGCTCGCATGTCTATGCCTTACATCGACAAAGATATGGCGTGCAACGGCGCCTACATTTGTCAGACCATTCGATTTTTTTGAACTTAAAATCAACGAAAAAACAGGGCTATTTAAATTTAAATAGATGTTATTCAATGATTTAAAATTTTAAAATCTGATTCCTTTTTTCATTTCAATTAAACAGGACGCTGTGTTTCCGCGTTTCTGCCAGCGGTCGGGAATCCGCATACCGCGTTCGGGCAGGCACACTACTTCTTCTTGGGCGCGATGATGTCCACCACGATCGGCCCCTTTGCCGTCTTTTTCATTGTATGATTTGTTTTAATGTGTAACTGGTTCAAAAATAAGCCAGCTACCCGGGACGGCTACAGACAGAAATAGCGATTTTTATTTATGTGATTTTTTTATCTTTATAAACGGTTCGATTCATTAACTTCTGATTATCAATTTTTTACACAACACTACTTTTTATTTTGCCCGCATATTTTATCTTTTTTAAACTTCTTTTTTAGCTAAAAATCAGGCGATTTAATATGTAAAAATATTACATGCTTTAGGTGAGACGAAAAAAAGGGAGGATACCCCTTCGGATATCCCCCCTTCCATGTAGTTGTTTGTTTGACGTTCGTTTGTTTTCCGTAGTAAAAAGCCTTATGGACAAATAATGTCAATGATAATCCTCGGTTTCATAGCGTACCTGCTTTTAGTGTTTCAAAATAGTGCGGTACAAACCTACCGAGGATCTACCTTATTTTTAAGGACAGTTTACAAATTATTTATTTTAATAATATGTTTTAAAATATCTGAATAACAAATACAAATAATTGATTTTAAATTTATTAAAAAAATGAATTATTTTATATCTTGAATAATTTCATAAATAAAACGATCTTTTTACTCGACGCATTTCAGGATCAGGCTTTGATACGGGAGCGGTGATGGGTGTTCTCCAGCGTGTTAACAACAAACTCCCAGAGATCTTCGTAGGGGATGACCTCCACTTCATAGGATTGAGCGGCGAGATTCTGAGGGAATTCCTCCATTTTCCTGAAGTACTTTTCCGCTTTGCGCAAGACGGCAGCGCGGTGGAAGCTGTTCTCCGGAATAGTCAGCAGCATTTTGATGAAGGAGTTGCTGCGGAAGGTTTCGTCCTGGCGCAGGTACCGGAAACAGTATTTGTTGATGGCTTCGATCCGGTCGATGGCCAGGTCGAATTGCTTGCTATGGACCATAAACAGGATCTGGATGACCAGGATAGGGATGTTCATTCCGCGGCGGTCCTGGGAGAAGATGGGCGTTTCGTTGAGGAACTTGTTCATGCGGAAGCGGGCGAAAAAGGCCTCGCCTTTTTTGTCTACGACGACCTTCTGGAGAGCGATCAGGTAGTAGAGGTACGCTTCGTATATCTTCCAGATTTCCACTAAAGAAGGCGGGAGAAACTTGAACCGCTTGTGTTCCATGGTCTGCAGGAACACCTCGTAGGCGTCCTGGTAGTTGCGGGTGTGCATGGAGAGCACAAAATACAGCTCCTGGTACTTGAACCAGTTAAAGGACCCTTCATCGAGATAGGCCAGGCACTGTTCGGCCGCAACTTTCCCCTGGGCGTAGTTTCGCAACTGCGTATAGCAGATCAGTTCCTGATAGTAACAGATCTGGATAGGTACATTCGCGTCGTAGGGCTTGGCAAAGAATAGCTGCAGGTATTCTTCGCATACCTCGATCGTTTTTTGCAGGTCATTCAGGCTGGTATACATTTCCAGCTTGATCAGCATCACGCAAAGCTGGAGGCGGTAGGTGGGGTGATCCGCGAGGAGGGGCTCCAGCTCGTCCAGCATCTGCCGGGCCTTTTCGGCGGTGTCTGATGCCAGAGCGCGGCTTTTGACGTAGTGGAGCACCAGTTCGATATAATATCCTTCTGCTTTGTTTTCTTCCCGAAGCGTGGCGTCGTACTTCAGGAAAAGCCGGTTGTACTCGTCGAACTTTTTTTGGCTTCCTTCCCGGGTGCCGTAATGGAGGCGGAGGATACGGAGCACATCGACAGCGAGGTCGATAAACTCGAACTTCAAGGCCGCGTTGAGCACTTTTTTGCACAGGTCGATCCCGATGGCATAGGCGTTCTTACCCAGCAGGATCTTGGCGGCAGCCCAATCTTTATACGCTTTATAGTAGGCTTTCTGGCGGTCGTTGTATTCCGACTTTCGGACGTCGAAAAAGAAAACCGAATTGATGAGCTGGTCGCGAAGGGTCCGGCGCAAACTCTGATAGGCTGCCCCGTTGCTGTCGCCTAATTTAAGCTGTTCGGCTGCGGTGCGGTCGTCCTGAAAGTCCCCCCGAACGATGCCGTCATACAGCCCCTGGAGTAGATGTTCTTGTTGCCCTGGCCCGGATAAAAACCCGGGATACCCCAAGCTGTTATGGTGGACCATGAGCACAAGTTCTTGTAATGCTCGCATATTTTCTCGTAGATTATGATTTGTTTGCGGGGGACTATGCTGTATTATTACATGGCTTATTTTTTTATATACCAATAACAAGAAAAAATCGATTTTCCTGTCATCCAAATGATACTCTTAATAAATTAGGAAGCACGCTCGAATAGCCTTCTCAATAGCGTAGAGCAAATGTAAATGATTGCATTGAATTTATCCTGTCTTTTTTAATACTTTTTTATATTAAGATGTAAACTATTGTCGCCAAAATGAACATCCTGATTATCGAAGACGAGCTTCCGGCCTCCAAACGCCTTTCGTCTCTACTTGTTCAATTCCGCCCTCAGGCGCAGATTCTGGCCGCTCTGGACTCGGTGAAAGCCGCCGTCCAATGGCTCCAGCAGCATCCCGCCCCGGATCTTATTTTCCTGGATATCCACCTGGGCGACGGGCTCTGCTTCGAGATTTTCCGGCAAATTCAGGTCCGGTCCCCTGCGATCTTTACCACCG
This sequence comes from Haliscomenobacter sp., assembly GCA_016707205.1. Classification (GTDB taxonomy): domain Bacteria; phylum Bacteroidota; class Bacteroidia; order Chitinophagales; family Saprospiraceae; genus JADJPL01. The sequence continues at coordinate 146,093 of JADJHZ010000008.1, forward strand.
CCTACGACCAGTATACCCTCCAGGCCTTCAAGCTCAACAGCATCGATTATCTTTTGAAACCCATCGACCCCGAAGAGCTCCAGGCTGCCCTGCTGAAATACGATCAACTCCACGGCCACACCATTAGCTACGACCCGCAAATAATCCAGCAATTCATTCAAGGAATGCAACAGCCGGAATACAAAGCCCGGTTTCTGGTCAAAATGGGCAATACCCTCGGTTTCGTCCCGGTGCAGGACATGCGGTACTTTTACTCGGAAGATGGCCTGGTGTTCGGCCGGATCGCGGAGGGAAAGAAATATGCCCTGGATTATACCCTGGAAAGCCTGGAAACCCTCCTCAACCCCCGGGAGTTTTTTCGCATCAACCGAAAAGTAATCCTTCAGGCGAATTCGGTTTCCCGCATTCACCCCTACTTCAATAACCGCCTCAAACTGGACGTACTTCCCGCGCCGGATTTCGAGGTCGTCGTCAGCCGGGAGCGGGCGTCGGCGTTTAAGGAGTGGATGGATTTGTAAAGTGTTGAAGGGGTTGGGGCGTTGGGGCGCGGGGTGTACGCCGGTCAGGGGACCGGCAGATAGTTCCGCGAGGAATTTGAGAATTCCTGCGAACAGGGTAGCGAAGTAGCTAAGTTCGTTACTTCGCTACTTCGCTACTTCGTTACTCTCAAAAACAATATGCGTTTGCCTCAATCAGAACAGAAGCGATTTTCCGGCGCAAGGCCATCACATTCCGGGGCGGATATTTGGCGAAACGCTTGAGGCCCATGAGGAAGGTGCGCAGCAGGTCGCCTTCAGCAAAGGCGGTCAGGGCGTCGGTAGCAGATTTCTGAATTCGGAAACCGGCGTCGTGGAAGTACGTCTGGAGGATGGCGTCGTAAATTTCCTGGTCTATGGGCGTTTCCATCGAGGAAAGTTTCTCTACCCGGAGCAGGAGCGATTCGGCTGCAAACAGTTCAATCATCATATCGGCGAGGCTCATCAGGACTTCCTGAGCTTCTTTGAGGTTTAGTTTTCCGTCCATTTGCATCTTTGCCGCCGCTCCTGCAGTCATCAGCGTAATTTTCTTGAAATCCTCCAGGGCCTTCTTCTCTTCGCCATAAGCGCCGGTTACCGCTTCCATAGAAGGCATAGAAGCCAGTTCTTTCTGGACGGCCCATGCGGGACCAACCAAATCGATAGCCCCTTTCATGGCGCGCTTGAACAGCATGTCCACCGTAAGCATGCGGTTGATCTCGTTGGTGCCTTCGAAGATGCGATTGATCCGGGCGTCGCGGTAAGCGCGGGCGGCAGGGGCTTCTTCGGAATAGCCCATTCCGCCGTATATCTGGACCATTTCATCGACGACGTAATCCAGGGCTTCCGAGCCTGCGACTTTCAGGATAGCGCACTCAATGGCGTATTCTTCGGCAGCGATCTGGCGGGCCTGGGCGTAGGAGGCGCCGGCGTGCATGGCCTCCTGGGCTTTGAGTTCCAGCAGGTTGGACACCCGGTAAATGGCGCTTTCCACGGCAAAGGTACGGATGGCTTGTTCGGCCAGTTTGTGCTGAATAGCGCCAAAATGCGCAATAGGTTCTCCAAACTGGACCCGTTCGTTGGCGTATTGCACCGAAAGCGCAGCGACCTTTTTAGCTCCGCCCATCACGCCTACGCCCAGCTTAAACCGGCCAACGTTCAGGACGTTGAACGCGATCAAGTGCCCTTTCCCGATTTCGCCCAGGAGGTTTTCTGCCGGCACGTGCACGTTTTCAAAAAATACCTGGCGGGTCGAAGAGCCTTTGATCCCCAGTTTGTTCTCTTCTGCGCCGAAGGTCAGGCCTTCGGAGTTGCGCTCCACGATAAAGCAGGTAAACTTGTCGCCCCCGATTTTGGCAAAAACTACAAACAGATCAGCAAACCCGGAGTTGGTGATCCACATTTTCTGCCCGTTCAGCACGTAAAATTGCCCGTCGGTCGTAAGATCCGCGCGGGTTTTGGCGGCCAGGGCGTCCGATCCGGAGCCCGGCTCCGTAAGGCAATAGGCTGCTTTGAGCGCTCCGGAGATCAACCCGGGCAGGTATTTTTGTTTCTGCGCTTCCGTTCCATAATACAGGATCGGCAGCATGCCAATCCCGGTATGGGCGGAAAAGGAAACGGAGAAAGAGCCCGAGGCGCCCATTTCCTCCGTAATAAAGGAATTGGTATTGTTGTCCAGCGCGATCCCCCCATACGCTTCCGGCATGTGGGCGCCGACGATGCCCAGTTCCGCGAGTTTTTTAATCAACCCCGGCGTAAACCCATCTTCCTGCTTGTCGATGCGTTCCCAGTTCGGGATAATCTCCGTATGAACAAACTCCCGGACGGTTTCCCGGATCATGCGTTGTTCTTCCGTGATCTCTTCGGGAATGAATACGTCTGCCGGCTGGGAATTGCGGATTAAAAACTCGCCTCCGCGAAGCGCGACCTGATTTAGGATGGTATCTTGCATAGTGGAAACAATATTAACATTAGCGAATATTCGCTACAAAAGTAACGCATTATTTGCTTCGTGTAAAGATGGTTGTCTATTTTTTGCGAAAATTCGCTAAAACAATCCAAAAAAACCATGCAAACGCCAATCCAGGAAATTCCCCGATGGAAAACGTTGCTTAACTCCCTCCGTTTTTTGAAAGATCCTATCCCCTTGCTCAACGAAAACCAGTCCCGGTATGGCCAGACGTACCGCTTTTACCTGGGGGGGCTCTATCCTGCGCTGTTCACCGCAGATCCGGGGTTGATCCAGTACGTGCTTCAGAAAAACCACCGCAACTACAAGAAATCGCCTGCTCATTTTGAAAAACTGGCGCATTTCCTGGGCAGGGGTTTGCTAACCAGCGACGGCGCCTACTGGCTTCGGCAGCGCAGGCTGATCCAGCCGGGGTTTCATCGCGCCCGGCTGGAAGGTCTCACCTCTCTGATGCAGGAGGTAATCGACGAGCGCCTCCGCTTGCTGGATGCCCGCGTGGAAGCTGGTCCGGTGGATATCTATCGCGAGATGCTGGACCTGGCGTTCCGGATCATCGCCCGGTCTATTTTCAGCGTAGATCTTCCGGATGACGTATTGGAGCGCTTAGGCCTCCAGATCACGCAATTGCAGGAAATGGTGATCCGCCAGATCCGTCAGCCTTTTCTGGAGCCCTGGTTCCGCCTGAGCGGAGAGATCCGGAAGCACGAGCGCATTGCCGCCGACCTCGACGCCATTATCCTGAGGTACATACGGGAACGGCGTGCCGATACCGCCATCTACAACGATCTGCTCCAAATGCTGTTGGACGCCAAGTACGAAGACACCGGAGAGGGCATGACCGAGCAGCAACTGCTCGATGAGTTGAAGATCCTGTTCGTGGCCGGCCACGAAACCTCGGCGAATGCGCTTGCCTGGACCTGGTATCTGCTGGCGCAGCACCCGGAGGTTGCCGATAGGGCAAGGCAGGAGATCGAAACCGTGCTGAAGGGAGCGCCGGCTTCATTTAGCGCCCTTCCTCAGCTTAATTATACTACCCAGATCATCGAGGAAAGCATGCGCTTATATCCGCCAGCCTGGATCACCGACCGGATGGCGGTGGAGGACGATGCCTTTCAGGGGGTCGCCATTCCGAAGGGGACGTATATCGTTACCTATTTTTATGGAGTACACCATGCCCCCGAATTTTGGGAAAACCCGGAACAATTCCAACCTGAACGCTTTGACGCCCAAAGGGTCAAAAAGCACACCCCCGGGGCATACCTTCCTTTTGGAGCCGGCCCCCGCCTTTGCATCGGCAACCATTTCGCCATGATGGAAATGCAATTGGTTTTGGCGGCTATGCTGCCCCGCTACCGCATGGCGCCGACGCCTGGGCGCAGCGTATCGGCAGAACCCCTGGTTACGTTGAGACCCAAGGATGGGATTTGGTTAAATCTGGAAAAATAGAATAACGGGCAGTGGGGGGTGAGGCGGAGCCTCGTGGAGATACAGGGCACGAGGCGGAGCCTCTTAAAGGTACAGGGCACGAGGCGGAGCCTCGCGCCAGTTGGAGCGTCTGGAGCGGAGCCCACAGACGCTAAGGTCTGGGAATGCTCACGCCAGTTGGAGCAAGGTTGGTCCTAATCTTTAACGGGGTCCACCTTGTACACCAGGTACTCCGTTTTCCCTTGCCAGGGCATGACTTTGAGCTTCTGGCGGTAATAGAGTTTTACCCGGCTCCCTTCGCTGTTGCTGATCTGGTCGTATATGGCGCCTTTGCTAACGGAGAAGTCCCAGGTTTTCACGGCCAGGTCGTTGCGGGTAGCCAGGTTGAGAGTGCCTTCAAAGGTTTTGAAAATCATGCCTTTGTAGCTGATCTTCATGACATACCCTATCCGGGTCCCTTTGCTGTAGGTATAGTTACACACCACGAAGTACCCTGCCAGGCCCAGGATGCCTATCAGGAGGACATAAAGGCCAAGCCGCTTAAGCCGTTTTTTAATCCCTTGTTTTCCTTCCTGGACGATTTGATCGAATTCGCTCATTGCCGGATGTTTGTTGCTGAGTTTGTATTTCAGTGGATAAAGTTACCTCTTTTCACGAAGTCATGCCGGGGTTTTCAAACGAAATTAACCGCCCATCAGAGAAAGCGGCTAAGGGCGTAAACTCCGCGCCGCCCCATAATCCGAACAGCGACAGGGGATGCCCGCCGCTCAGAGAAAACAAGGACCAGGCAAGAGGCAGCGGCGCTTGAACAGCAGCCTTTTGGCGATCCCGGCCGGCGATAAAAAAAGAGTCTCCTTCTCTTGCGAAATAGACCCCGTCCAGGAAAAAAGGATACGCTTTCGTCCACGGGGATCCTGCCAATGCATGGGCAAAGCCTTCTGCCAGCCCATTCAGGGTGCCGCAAACCCCCTGAACGGGCTCAAGGAAAGCATCCACAGGGGTACAAGCTCCGGGAACGGCCCTTAGGGGGGCGGGGGAGGGATAAAAATGCAGGGGGCCTTCCCAACAAGTGCCCGTATCCCAAGTGGGGTCAAACGGCGTTTCGCCCCAGGCATAGTCCAGGAATAGCGCTGGCCTGCCTGTTTGCTGCCCCCAGAGCCAGACTTTGCGCACCCGCAATGGGTCCTCCGTTGCGTACTCCCGGGCCAAAACGAACCAAAGGTCTTCGACAGGAGGCGCTTCCTTTAGCAGGTCTTCTTTGCGAAACGCTAGTCCTCCCTGTTGAAGGATTTCCGCCCGCAGGTCCGGGGGAAGTTCGTCCAGCCGCAAAAACCCTTCCGACCACAGGAAAAGGTCCGCCAGTTCATCCAGGAAAAGGCGGTTCCAATCGGAACCGTTTCTTAGCGCGCCCATACGGCGGATTCGCTTTGCCAATCCTCCCAGTTTGCTGTCCGTAAGGCGGGAGGCGAACTGTTCCCAAAAGGCATCGTTTTGCGATTGCAGCATCCCCAGCCCCTGGAACGCGGCATCCCGAAGCCATTGCCCCAGATCAGAAGCCCCCTCTCCCATCAGCGCGAGGCGTTTTTCCTGATTCCTAAGGCGGTCAGAACCTTGTTTATCTTTTTTCTCTTTTTCCGTGGGCGATGATGCCGCAGCATCCAGAGCGGATTTAACCCAATCGGGGATAGCGGCGGGCTGGGAAAAGGCGTCCGGGGATTCAAAAAAAAGCAGGAGCAAGGCGAGGAGGTACTTGTCTGGCTTGAGTGGCGCCGGACTGTTGCTGAAGAAACGCTGATGGTCGAGATCGCAGGCAATCCGGTACCGGAGGGCGCCCGAGGTGCGGCATTCACCCCAAAGCAAAGGGCCATGGCAGGCCAGGAGCGCCCACTTTTTGGGTTTAACCAGCACGAAAGCCCGGTCGAGCGTAGGCCGGTCGGGGGCGAACTGATAGATCTGGTCCAGCGTCCATTCCAAAGGATCAGTCCTCCTCGTCTTCTTCAGAAAGAATCCCCAGGTAGATCATGGCTTTTTCCGAAGCGGTTTGTTCAGCGCTTTTCTTATTGAAATCATCGGCGATCGCGATGCGTTCGCCGTTAACCAAAACGGCCACCTTAAACCGGTCGCGTTTTTCGAATTTATAGCGGGCTACGAGTTTGTAGGCGACAGACTGCCCTTGCTTCTGGCACCATTCCAGCAGCTGGCTCTTATAGTTATCGTCAATGCGTTCCAATTCGTGAATGTCCAGATACTTTCGCAAAATTCGCTGGATAACATAGGTTTTCGTCTTGGGATAACCCCTTTCCAGATAGATAGCGCCGACGAGGGCTTCGACGGCATTGCCAAGCATCGATTTGCTGAGCCGGAGGTTTACATTTTCGTTGAGAAAAACATCGAGGCCCATTTTATCTCCCAGACGGTTGAGCGAGTTGCGCTTGACGATTTTGGAGCGCATTTTCGTCAGGAAGCCTTCATCGCTGTCGGGATATTTCTTAAAGAGGTATTCGGCGACAATCGTGCCCAGAACGGCGTCACCAAGGTATTCCAGGCGTTCGTTATTTTGAATGGCATAATTCTTCGAACTATCGGTTGGAGCGGACCGGTGGGAAAAGGCCAGTTTAAACAACCCCAGGTTGGAAGGGGTAAACCCTAGCAATGGGCGAAGCTTCTCGACAAAGTCCTTGTCTTTTGAAAAATACCGGTTATACAGACGGAGCAGCATCCGCAAGGTTCGACAAATTGAAACATGAACGAATCTGGGATCTTCCTGCCGCACCCAAAGGCTATTTCCTGCTACCTGCTTAAGCGCCTGGTTTTTTCAAACGCTGAACCACGGACGGTTAAGGGTTTGAAAAAAAGTTGCCGGCGCAAGTCCGGTTGTTAGCCGTCGGATACCGGTAAAGAATTCCCGGCGCAAAAGGTACGAAGAATTCCCGGATGCCTCACCGGGAATTAGCCTTCGAATTTTCTCAGGACCAGGGAAGAGTTGTGCCCCCCAAATCCAAAGGTATTGCTCAGGATCGCCCGAACGTTGCGTTCCTGGGCTACATTGAACGTCAGGTTCAGCTTGGGATCCAATTCGGGATCGTCGGTGAAATGATTGATGGTAGGCGGGATGAACTGGTGTTGGATCGCCAGAATGCCCGCAATGGCTTCGATCGCCCCTGCAGCCCCAAGCAGGTGGCCGGTCATGGATTTCGTGGAGCTAATATTCAACGAATAAGCATGCGCTCCAAAAACCTGCTGAATGGCCCGTACTTCGGCCACGTCGCCTAAAGGCGTGGAGGTGCCATGCACATTGACGTAATCGATATCTTCCGGAACCATACCCGCATCGGCAAGAGCCAACCGCATCACGTTCCGGGCGCCAAAGCCTTCCGGGTGAGGAGCGGTAATATGATAGGCATCGGCAGTTGCGCCCCCGCCAACCACTTCGGCATAAATGTTGGCCCCACGCTTAAGGGCGTGCTCCAGTTCTTCCAGAACCAGGGCGCCTCCGCCTTCTCCCAATACAAAACCGTCCCGGTCTTTATCGAAAGGCCGGGAAGCGGTGCGGTAGTCGTCGTTGCGGGTAGATAAGGCTTTCATGGCGTTAAACCCGCCCACGCCCGCGTGGATAACCGCCGCCTCCGACCCGCCGGCGATCACGATGTCGTTGCGGCCTAACCGGATGTAATCAAAGGCATTGATAATAGCATGCGAAGAAGAAGCGCAAGCAGAGACGGTAGCATAATTGACGCCTCGAAAACCGTATTTGATGGAAATATGACCTGCCGCAATATCGGCGATCATTTTAGGGATCATGAACGGGTTGTACCGGGGTTGCCCGTTGCCGCGGGCAAATTCCTCGATCTCCTGCTCCAGGGAGCCCAAACCGCCAATACCGGAGCCCCAGATTACGCCGATTCGGTCGAGGTCCAGGATTTCCAGCATATGGTCCAATCCGGAATCCGAGACGGCTTCGCTGGCGCTGACGATCGCAAATTGGGCGAATCGGTCCAGCCGCCGGGCTTCCCGCTTTTCAATGAACGCTTCCGGATCAAAGTTTTTGACCTCGCAGGCGAACTGCGTTTTGAACAGCGTGGCGTCAAAAAGCGTGATCGGGCCGGCGCCGCTCCTGCCGGTCTTAAGTCCCTCTAAATACTCCGGGATATTATTGCCAATAGGCGTTACAGCGCCTATGCCTGTTACAACTACTCTTTTCATGTCCAATGCGTATCAGAGTCATTCCACGAAGCGGGTCGAATCCACCCCGAAGAGGTTTCGAAGTAGATACGGAACGCTCGGCGTCTCGCTTCCTGCAACTCCGGATCAGAAAAAGCAAAAGAAGGGAGCGGTAATTTTGCTTTTGAACCGGCCGACTCAATAAATGAAAGGAATTTTCGCAAATCGAAAAAGGGTTGTCTTCGAATGTTTGGCAAGGAACTGATCCTTACATGACTTCGGCCAAATCCGTAGGAACCTTGGACAAAGAAAACTTCGAAGACAACCCTGAGTACAAGGAGGTTACTTACTTCACTTGAGCTTCCAGGTATTCAATGGCATGCCCAACCGTCTGAATATTTTCCGCCTGTTCGTCGGGGATGGACACCCCGAACTCTTTCTCAAACTCCATGATCAGCTCAACGGTGTCCAGGGAATCAGCGCCGAGGTCGTTCGTGAAGCTTGCTTCAGGGGTAACTTCCGCTTCGTCTACTCCCAACTTCTCAACGATGATTTTGCTTACTCTTTCTGCAATGCTAGACATAACAAACGTGCTTTATTGGTTCAAAAATGCACCTGCAAAGTAAAGTAGAAGTCCATTGATAAACAAAGTTTTTAGGCTTTTTTTCGCGAGCCGGGCACAAGAGCGCTGCCTCCGTCCCTATCCTTGAGGCAAGGAGTCCGGTTCTGCTGCCTGCCCAGGCCCCGGTGCTTTACCAGGCGCCTGGAAAACGGCAGCTTCTTTTCTCCTTGTTATTTGGAAACCAAAAGAAAAAAGTTTATTCGCCATCACTCCCGAAAGCCCATCTTATCAACCGCTTTACCCTGCATCTTCCCACTGTAACTTCCTGGAGATCCGTTACCGGGTTTGATAATTGCAAAAGTTCGTTTACTTTAGCGGGGAAAATAATTATTGTAAAATTTACAATAAGTTGTTTTTAGCCCGTTATTTTTCTGCCAAATTACCCTGTTCCAAAAAAACGGCGATACGGGCCGAATGGCTTTAGGCAATTTCCAAACCCATTCTCGTCGCGTATAGCCGCCGCAAGCCCTTTTTCAACCCGAATTATATAAGATTTCGTAATTCTTCAACCGCATGATCATTCAGAAGCACTCCAAAAAAACCAAAATCGTCGCTACGGTAGGCCCGGCCTCTAACTCCCTGGAGACGTTGCTCGATTTGGTAAAAGCCGGCGTCAACGTTTTCCGGCTAAACTTTTCCCACGGCGCCCATGAAGATCACATGAACGTGATCAATCACATCGTTTATATCAACGAAAAGTACGGAACGCATATAGGCATCCTGGCAGACCTTCAGGGGCCCAAGCTCCGGGTGGGTGAAATAGAGAACAATGCCCTGGAGCTCCAAAGCGGGGATGTAGTGACCTTCACCAACGAGAAGTGCATCGGCACTATGGAAAAGATCTACATGAGCTATGCCGGCTTTCCGAAAGATGTAAATATAGGAGAAACGGTCCTCATCGACGACGGCAAATTGGTGCTGGAAGTCGTCGAGACGAATGGCGTAGACAGTGTCCGGCTGAAGGTCATCCACGGAGGTATCTTATCTTCCCGCAAAGGCGTCAATCTTCCCAACACGAAGACTTCGCTACCTTGCCTGACCGAAAAAGACCTCGCCGACCTGGATTTTATCCTTACGCAGCCCGTCAACTGGATCGCGCTTTCTTTTGTTCGCTCCCCCAAAGACGTAAAAGCCCTCCGGCAAATCATCGAAAAGGCCAAACACCCCGCCAAGATTATTGCCAAAATTGAAAAACCCGAAGCGGTCGAAAAGATCGACAAGATCATCAAGGTGTCCAATGGGATCATGATCGCCCGGGGCGATTTGGGCATCGAAGTGCCTATCGAACGAATTCCGGTCATCCAAAAAGAGACCATCCTGAAGTGCATCCAGCGGGCGCGGCCGGTCATTGTGGCCACCCAGATGATGGATAGTATGATCAACAATCCTTTCCCTACGCGGGCGGAAGTGACCGACGTAGCGAACGCGGTATTCGACGGCGCCGATGCCGTCATGCTGAGCGGAGAAACAGCCGCTGGGAAATTCCCGGTGCGCGTCGTCGAAGCTATGACCAACATCATATCCGAAGCCGAGCGCTTCATCCGTCCCGCCATCCGCCCGGTGCCCTCCGGCAAGTCCAGAACCTTCCTGTCGGATGCCATTTGCTTTAGTGCCGCTAAAACGGCGGAAGACATCAAGGCCAAAGCCATCGTAGGCATGACCAGTTCGGGTTATACGGCGTTCAAGGTTTCCAGTTTCCGGCCAAATACGAACATTTCGATCTACATTTTCTCCGACCGCATGCACATGTTGGCGACCCTTAATTTGGTATGGGGGGTAGAATGCCTGTATTACGACCGCTTTACAACCACCGACGAAACCATCACCGACGTCACGGAGATCCTGAAAGCGGCCCAACTGGTCCAGGAAGGAGACATTATCATCAACACGGCTTCCATGCCCCTGCACCGGCGATTCCGAACGAACATGCTCAAAGTCACCGTAGTCGAATAAGCTCCTGGCGGGATTTTCTCCTTCGCTGCAACTCCTTTTGGGCTTTAGACGTTAGAGGTTAGACGGGAGACGGGGAGACGGGAAGTGTCGTTTTAGAGGATGTAGGGGATGTGATTTCCACCGTCCACCGTCTGCTGTCGATTTTTAGCACTTTTTATGCAGACCGCTATGAAAAAAGCCTTGTTGAGGAGTTTCATTCTATCCTTGGGTATGTTCCTGGTTGCTGTATCAGGGGCCAGCCAGACCCTCCCGAATCCCCAAAGGGACACCACACTGGATTTGGAATCCATGATCATCGAAGCGTCCAAGCAAAAGTTTCTGGGCAACGCAGACAAAGCCCGGGTACTCTACGAAGAAATTCTGGCTAAGAAGCCCGACCATGCGCTTTCCGCCTATGAATTGGCCCGGTTGGCCTTAAACAAGGAAGATTTCGAACAAGCCCTTAAGTATGCGGGGCAGGCGGCGCGCCAAGAACCTCAAAACGAATGGTACCAGCGGCTTTGGGCCGGCGTGTACCAGGCTATGGGGCGGTACCGGGAAGCCGCAGGCATACTGGAAACCCTCGTCAAAAACAAGCCTGGGGCTAAAGATCTCTATTTGCAATGGGCAAATTTGCTGGAGAAAGCAGGCCTTTTCCCTGCTTCGCTCAAAGTATACGACGAGATGGAAGCCCGGTTTGGCATTCAGGAGGAAATGATTCAAAACAAGGTTCGGGTATATTCGGCCTCAGGGGACCCCAAAAAAGCAGCCAGGGAACTGGAACGGCTGTGTGCGGCGTTCCCCGCCAACCTCGGTTACCTGCATGCATTGGCTGCCTTTTATCAAAATCAAAACGATCCGGTTAAAGCGCAACAAACCTACCAGCGTATTCTCGTTCTCGAACCTTCCGACCCCAAGGCCATGGCTGCGCTTACCTCCTTTGGCAAACCGCAGGGATCGGACCCCGAAGGGCTAAAAACGCTGGAGGCCCTTGTTCAAAATCCCAACGCCGGCGCCAACCTGAAAGCGGAAGGATTTCGATCTATTCTCGCCAAGCCGGAGACAAGTAAAGACCCCGCTTTATTGGATAAGCTGCTTGCCCTGGCTGCTCAACTCGAGCAAGCGCACCCGGCCGCCGCCGTCTCCTACGCCGTTAGCGGGGAACTTCTGCTCCTCAGCGGCCGGGGGCAGGAAGCCGTTGCCAAGTTCCTTCGTTCGCTGGAACTGGAGGAAGCTAATTACCCGGTCTGGGTTCTTTTGCTGAACCAACTTGCCTTCGAAGGCGACTCCAAAGCGCTGAGACAGCACGCCTCTAACGCCATCGATTTATTCCCCAACCGGCCCGCGCTTTACTATTGGAATGGCCTCGGGGCGTTCTGGCAGGCAGACTATGCGCCCGCAAAGGCCGACCTGGAGCAGGCCCTGCTCATGACCTCCGCCGATACCCCCTTGAAGGTAGAGATCCTTACCGCTTTGGGGATGGCGCTATCGGTGCAAGAAGACATTGAAGGCGCGGATCGCGCCTTCGGCCAAGCCAAAACCCTGGACTCCAACGCTCCTATCCTGTTAGCCCGGCACGCCTGGAGCATGGCTGAGCGCAGCCAAAACCTGGATCAGGCAGCGGAGTGGGCAAAAAAAGCCCATCTGGCAATCCCTTCCCTGCCAGATGCCGCCCTGGCGCTTGGACTGATCGCCTTCCGAAAGGGCGATTTCCAGGAAGCGCGCAAGCAACTGGAATCGCTGCTACCTTCATCCAATCCCATGATCCTGGAACAAACAGGAGATGCGCTGTTCAAGCTTGGCCAAACTGCGGAAGCGATGACCTTCTGGAACCAAGCCAGGGATAAAGGCAGCCGGTCTCAAAAATTATTCAAAAAAATTGCGGACAAACAACTCTATGAATAGACGCTTTTTTTCAGGCCAAACAACACCGCTTCTCGCCGTTGCGCTCCTCGCCGGGTTATCCTTTTCCTGCTCTACATCCAAAAAGGCAGGTAATGCCGGCACGACGGATGCTTCCGCCCTCATCTTGCGCAAACTGGAAGCCCGCCAACTCAACGCCGCCTGGTTCGAAGCCAAAGCCCGGATCGACTACGACGACGGCGACCTGGCCGTCAAGGCGTCGGCTACGATCCGGATGCAAAAAGACAGCGCCGTTTGGGTTGCCGTCCGCAAACTCGGGTTCGAAGTCGCCCGGGTGCTGATCACCCCCGACTCCCTGTTCTATATCGACCGCTTCAACAACGAGTTCGGGGCGTATGGGTTGGATTACCTCAGCCGGGAATACCAGGCCCCAGCCAACCTTACGGCTATACAAAACCTGCTCCTGGGAAACCTCGTTTATTTCAATCCTGCCGCCAGAACCCTGAAACCAGCAGAAGGAGGACAATTCTGGATGGAGGAAACCTACGCCGGGCAGTTGGTCCGCCACCGTATCAACGAAAACGAGTACCGGGTTGATTCCATGGAGTATAAAGACCTTGCCGCCGGACGATCCATGATGATGGTCCTTGGGGAATACGGCCCCCTTTCCGGAAAGCATAATTTTTCCTATCTTCGTAATTTAACTCTTGAAAGCCAGGAGACTGGCGCCATTAAGGTAGAACTTAAGTTTAGCGAAGTTGAACTCGATGTCCCTAAAAGCTTATCTTTCGATATTCCGGAACGCTATTCCCGGCGCAGCAAATAAACAGTGGCTGACCGCTTTTTTCGTGTTCGCGCTTGTCCTTCCTGCAGCCTGGGGACAATCGCGCAAAGAACTGGAGGACAAACGAAAAAACCTCCTGAGGGATATTCAGAAAACCAATACCCAGCTTAAGTCTACCCAAAAAGAAGAAAAAGCGACCCTCCAGGTATTCCTTACCCTGCAAAAACAAGTCCGAAACCGGCAGCAACTGGTTCAAAACCTGGAAAAAGAAATTACCTACACCGAAGAAAGTATTGCACGAACCCAGGAAGTACTGGTATCGCTGGAGGAGGACACCCGGCAATTAAGGGAAGAGTACAGCCGGATGCTGCGCATGGCCTTCCGGCATAAGTTGAACCAGACGGCCCTTCTTTTTCTGTTTTCCGCCCAAAATTTCAACGAAGCCTTTCAGCGCTGGCAATACCTTCGCCAATATGACAAGTACCGCAACAAACAGGCCCGCCTCATCCGGGAAACCCAGCGAACGCTCGAAGAGAAAACCCGGCTTCTCGCCGACCGGAAACTGGAAAAAGAAACCATGTTAGCTGCGATGCAGCAGCAACAAACCCACCTGAAAAAGGAACTAACCGAAAAGAATTCCTTGTTAAATAATCTGAAAGCCAGCGAACGCAAACTTGCCTCCGAGCTGTCCAAACAGCAGGAAGCCCACCAAAAACTCAACTATGCCATCGAAGCCGTTATAAAACAAGAAATGCTCGCCATCCGAAAAAAAGCGCGCACACCGGAAGCGATCGCAAATAATACAAAAGAGAGCGAAACGCCTTCCAACTCGCTTTTCCGGCAGAAAAAAGGCGCTTTGCTCTTTCCATTGCAAGGAGGAGAGATCGTCCGGCAGTTTGGAACCCATCAACATCCCAAATTCAAGGAAGTCAAAACGCAAAGCAATGGGATCGACATCCGGGCAGGGCAAAATGTGTCCGTGCGATGCGTTTTTGAAGGACGGGTGGTAGGAATCCAGTACATTCCCGGATATCAAAACACCCTGATCCTGCAACACGGGGCGTATTACAGCGTATACTCGAACTTGAATGAAATTTTTGTCAAGCGGGGCGACTCCGTTACCGCCAGCCAGGAGATCGGCCGGGTGAGCAGGGAAAAACCGGAACTCCACTTCGAACTGTGGCGTGAAAAAAACCGGCTCAATCCCGAAGACTGGCTTTCCGGACGATGACCCTTGCGTATTATATTTAAAAGAAATTATGCCAAAAACGTGGAATTTAGGAGCAAACCATAAAGCGCCCGGGACCAAAGCCCAGGAGGAATTCGCGGTGCTCGTCGGTTTGGTCGGAAAAACCAAACCGAAGAACTCGTCGAAGAATACCTCGACGAACTGGAGTTTTTGGCCCTCACCGCAGGCGCTCCGACCTTGCGCCGCTTTGTCCAGAAACTCTCACATCCCGATTCCCGCACCTTCATCGGCAAAGGCAAACTGGAAGAAATTCAAGCCTATATCGAACGCGAAGAGACGGTTACTATGGCCATCTTTGACGACGACCTCACGGGTAAGCAGGTCAATATCCTGGAGGAGGCCCTCAAGGTGAAGATCATCGACCGCAGCAGCCTGATCCTGGATATCTTTGCCCGGCGCGCCCAAACAGCCCAGGCCAAAACCCAGGTCGAACTGGCCCAGCTTCAGTACTTGCTGCCCCGATTGCGCGGATTGTGGACGCACCTGGAGCGCCAGCGCGGGGGTATCGGGATGCGCGGACCCGGGGAGATGGAAATCGAAACCGACCGCCGGATCGTGCGCGAAAAGGTTGCTTTCCTCAAGGAAAAGCTCAAGAAGATCGACCAGCAAAGCACGACCCAGCGGAAAAACCGGGGCGAATTTATCCGCGTTTCCCTGGTGGGATATACCAACGTGGGGAAATCTACCCTCATGAACCTGCTCAGCAAATCCGAGGTGTTTGCGGAAAACAAGCTCTTCGCTACCCTCGACACCACCGTGCGCAAAGTGGTTTGGGAGAATGTCCCCTTCCTGCTTTCCGACACCGTGGGCTTTATCCGCAAACTTCCCCATCACCTGATCGAGAGCTTTAAAAGCACCCTCGACGAGGTACGGGAAAGCGATATCCTGCTGCATGTCGTGGATATTGCTCATCCCCAGCACGAAGACCATATCCGCACCGTCAACCAGACGCTTCAGGAACTAGGGGCTATGGACAAACCCACGCTTTTTGTGTTCAATAAAATCGACCTTTACCGGACCCGCAACTACGATCCGTATATCGACGAAGAGGCCAAAGCCGAAATCGAGGAAAGCCTCCAGGGCAATTTGCACCACCTCTTCGATTACGACAACGTACTCGTCTCCGCAGCAACTAAAGAGAATATCGACCTGTTGCGCGCTAAGGTGCTGGTATTGGTCAAAGACCTTTACCAGATCCGGTATCCGTATCATGCCAAATCCTGGGAGTAAACCAAATCCGCTATGGAAACCATGCTATCCCGTTATGCCCGCCTGCTGGTTGAGTACTGTCTGGATCTTCAGCCCGGCGACCGGCTGCTCATCCGAACAACCACCCTGGCCGAACCGCTCGTCAGGGAAGTTTTCCGGCACGCTTTGCGCACCGGCGCCAACGTAGACACCGAGTGGGAATTCCGGGAAATGCGGCGCATCTTTTTTCAGGAGGCCCAAGGAGAACAACTCAACTATAGCTCGCCCTTGTACCGGGAAGCGATGCATACGTATGAAGCCTACTTATACATCCTGGCCCCGTACAACCTTCGGGAAGACCACGACCTCGATCCGGCCAAATCGGCCGTGCGGCAATCTGCCATGAAGGAACTGAACGACGCGTATTTCCGCCGCACCGCCGACCGGTCGATGAAACGAAATCTATGCCAGTTCCCAACGCTGGCTGCAGCCCAGGAAGCCGGCATGTCTCTGGAAGAATACGAAACCTTTGTCTTTGGCGCCTGTAAACTATTTGATCCCGATCCCCGGCAAAGCTGGCTCGACGTCCGGAAAAACCAGCAGGCAGTAACCGAGTACCTCAACGCCTGCCAGGAAATCCACTACAAAGGCCCCGATATCGATATCCGCTTCAACGCCAAAGGCAGAACGTGGATCAACTCCGATGGCCAGACCAATATGCCTTCCGGAGAAGTATACACCTCCCCGGTTGAAGACTCCGTCAACGGAGTCATCCGATTCTCCTTGCCCGCCATCTACCAGGGGGTGGAAATGGAAAACGTCACCCTGTGGGTTAAAGACGGATATATCGAAAAATGGGACGCTTCCAGGGGCAAGGAATTGCTGGACCACGTTTTCGCGAACGTGGAGGGCGCCCGGCGGTTTGGGGAAGCCGCTATCGGGACCAACTACCACATCAGTCGCCAGACCCGGAATATTCTCTTTGACGAAAAAATGGGCGGCACGATCCATATGGCCATCGGCCAATCCTACCTCCAAACCGGAGGCAAAAACCAATCGTCCATCCATTGGGATCTGATCAGCGACATGACCCAAGGCGGCGAAATTTGGGCCGACGGACAGAAAATTTATGAAAACGGCCGCTTTTTAATTTCTCGCTAAACGATCATCTTTTTTGCCAAACAAATTAAGCAAGAGTGGAATTTTATTGATAAATTGCTCGCTTGAAGCACTAATTAATCTGAATTAAAGCCGAAGGGCAGGCCTGAAATAAATTTCCGACCCAATAACTACAACCGACCGTGAACAAAAGTGTAGCATTCCTCGAATTGAAGTATGGCAACATTTATGGAGGATATCCGAATTTTTATGCCATCAGCGAAATAGCTTTCCTGGTTTTCGAGTACGATACCAACAAGATCTTCCTGGAAAGCTGGATCAATAACGCACCGGTAGACATCATTACCGTCACTTCCAAAACCAACGAACTGGGCCACACCCTCGGCCGGGTGAAAGAGGTGGTAAATATGAAAACACGCCGGAAACGCCCTTTCGACGAGACCTTCAAGCTCGACGAAGCCGCTCTGGTCATGGAATTCAATAAACTGCGTTCCTCCAAGGCGCCTATCCGCAACTTCCTGCTTAAAAATTTCAAAAAATACCGCTTCCACGACCTTATCGTGTTCGACGGCCGCCGCGATCTTTTCCTCTGCGAACGCGCCGGCGCCAACTTCGACCGCTATAACGTAATCGACCTCCAGAAAGACCTGAATAAGGAAACGGAATACCTCTTCTCTCTGAACAAGCTTTCTGTAGTGATCAATTTCGAGCTGGATCAGTCCTATATCCGGACCAATAACCTGGAATATTGGCTCCACCCCATCGCCGCCCGTCAAATTGTGCCCAAATCAGCCGCTTTTGACGCGATCCGCCTCATGATGGTCCACAACGAATACAAACTCCACCACGCCGACTTCCTCATCAAAGCGCAACTGGTGCTGAACAAGATCAAAATCCAGGGCACCAAAGTCTAATTCAAGTAACGAGGTAACGAAGGAACGTTACTCCGCTACTCAATAACCACCTCATCCCCTAACTCCGGGATTTCGACTTTGGGGAAACCGGCTTGAAGGAGCAACCCTTTGAAACTTCGCTGGGCTTCGTATTGGCCGTGTACCAGGAAGACCGTCTTGGCTGTATCGCGCTGATTTCGGATAAAATCGAGCATTTCCATTTTATCCCCATGGGCGGAGAACGAGTCCATGATTAAGACGCGCGCTTTAACGGGTTTGACTTCCCCAAACATACGGATCTTCTCGGCGCCAGCCCGAAGCAAACCGCCCGGAGTATGCGGCGCGCAGTACCCCACGATCAGGATCGTGTTGCGCGGGTCGTCGATGGCATGAAATACGTGATGACGTATCCTGCCTGCATTGATCATCCCTGCCGCGCTAATGATGATCGCCGGCTCTTTTGAAGAATTTAAGGCTTTGGACACCTCCACTTTGCGGACATAATGCAGCCCATTGAACCCAAAAGGGTTTTCATCTTCCAGAAGATACGCTGTCAAATCCTGGTCGAAGCATTCCGGATGAGAGGCATAAATTGTTGTTGCATTAACTGCCAGTGGGCTATCCACGTAAACCGGAATGCGAGGCAGGCGCTTTTCATTGGCGAGCTTGTCGAGCATGTACACAATTTCCTGGGTACGGCCTACGCTAAACGCTGGAATAATGAGCTTCCCTTTATTTTTAACGCAGGTTTCCTGAATGATTTCCAGGAATCGGGCGCTTTCTTCCGGGGCGCTTTCGTGCTCGCGGTCCCCGTAGGTCGACTCGCAGATCAGATAACTGACCTCCGGCATGGGTACGGGATCGCGCAGGATGGGTCGGGCAGGACGCCCGATGTCTCCGGTAAATCCCAGCATAACCTCTTTGCCGTGTTCTTTGATTTTAAGCGTCACGCTGGCACTACCCAGAATATGGCCTGCATCCCGATAGAGCACCTCCACATCGTCGTGGATTTTGAGCCATCGATCGTAGGGGTAGGTTACGAATTGCCCCATGGCTTTGGTCACATCCTCCGTTGTATATAAAGGCTCCTGGATGGCATCCTCGTCGAACCGGTCTTTATGCTTTTTTCGATACTCCACATCCCGTTCCTGAATCTTGGCGCTGTCCATTAGCAGGATACTCGCCAGGCTTCTGGTCGCATGCGTACACCGGATAGGTCCGGTGAACCCATCTTTGACCAGGCGCGGTACTTTTCCAATATGGTCGATGTGGGCATGGGAAAGCACGAGGCAATCGATTTCCGAAGGCTCGAAAAACCACTCCCGGTTAAACCGGTACATATCTGGATCAGCGCCCTGATACATCCCGCAGTCGAGCAGGAAAGTAAACCCATTGTCGAGCATCACGAGGTGAGAACTTCCGGTAACCTCCCGGGCCGCGCCACAAAACTTGATTTTCATAATGAACGGACTGAATGAAGAAACGTTAATCAACCGCATTCCACGCAAAGCGCGGGGCGCTCTCAAAATACGCAACCCCCTCCAAAATTCAGGTATTCTGAGCAGGTTTTTGAAAAAACAGGAGTACGAAAAAGCCGCCCCCGAACGCATGGTCCAGGAAGCGGCCTATTTGTATAAAATTGGATCCTTTTAGAGCGGTCAATAGGTATAGACTTTTGCGCCCCCATAATTGACCTTCACGACGATCGTCGCCGTGGGCGATTTGCCATAGTTTCCTTTTACCGTCTGGCTTGTGTTTTTCTGGACGTTGTATTCGATGTCCATACCTTCCGGATACTGAAGCCCGGCATACGTGGAAGATCCGTCAAACAGGAAGGATGACCCTTCGGGAGTGCCGATCTTATAATTGGTATAATTTCCGGTGCAGCTCACCTTGTTGAATCCCTGGCCCATTTTGGTATCCGCATTGCCGTAGCTCAGGTCCAGAACCAGCGTTTTGGCGATCTTTTCCGCTTTGACCTGGGTGTATTTGGAAGCAATTTCGATACTATTGGCCGAAGCGACCCGAAAATTATCGTACATGCCGGTGTTTTTCAGGTCCTGAATTTGTCCCAGCACGTAGGTGTCGTAGCGGGAGGTGCAGGTCAGATCCTCGGCCTTCCCAACGTTCACCTGGGTGTATTTGCTGGTGATATTGAGGTTGGAGGCTTCTTCGACCGTCAGCTTGGAATAGCTGATATCGGAAGAGAGGTTCCGCGCTTTGCCGATCGACCCGTTGCCGTATCCCAACAAAACGGAAGAATTCTCGCCCATTCCTTCCGCCTTGAAGTTGACATATTTCACGTCCAATTTGACCCGTCCCTTCATCGAGGCGCAATACACGTCGCCGTAGCGGTGGGTGATTTCGAGGTTGTTGGTAGCAGGGAGGTACACTTCATAGTTGATGGCGTAATCGCTTTTGTCGCCTCCCACCCAGGAAGACCAGGACCAGCCTCCCTTAGCGGGTTCAATTTCCGTGACGGCCTTGACGTAGTCAGATCCGTTGGAAAAGGAGATGTTGATCCGGTCAAATACTTTCTGAGCAGCCGATTCGCTCCCGGTGCGGACGACAATGTTCACGGTGATTTTAACCCGGTTCTTTTCCCAGGTCTTGACATCGATCTTTCCGTACTTGTTGCTCAGGTATGTGGTACCATTGGCAGAGATGTCGTACTCCTTGGTAATCGTTTTGTTGAACTCCTGGCCGTCGGCTTCGGCGCGCAGCGTTCCTGCCAGGAGGAAAACTGCGCACAGGAGTAGATGGGTCTTATAAATTGACTTCATGTTCGTTTTGTTTTGCGTAATCTGATTGGTTGGTTTCTAATCTGTTCATGACCAATTCCAGGATGGCCATCTTGGTCTGGTAATTTCGTATAAGGTTGGAAATAATTTCCTGTTCTTTTCCCTGGGGGGCTTTGGCCAGTTCGGTTTTAAGTTCTTCCATAACCTGATCGAGTTGGTCCAGGTCCCGGAAAACCGTTTCTCCCGGGTTGTAGGAAGCCAATTGGGTCAGTTTGCCCTGAATTTGCTGCTGGTAGTATTGTTCTGCTTCCAGGAATTCCGGGGCTGTCTGTTCGAGGAGGGCTGTGGCATCCGATGCTTGTTTGTAGCCAACCAACCGTCCGCCAACGGCGCCTGTGATCAGCAGAAGGAGCGCTGCAGCAATGGCCCTGAGTATTCGGACGGTCTTCAGGCGCCTCATAGATGGGCCATGGAGTTGTTGGTCGATCTGCTTCCAGAGACGCGGATCAGGGCCCTCCCGGTCAAAAGCTTCCCGGTTTTCGCGGACAAAGGATTCTAAAAAATCGTGTGTTTGCATAGTTCCTTAAAATTTATCGCTCCTTTTATTTATCGCTCACTTGGCGATTGTAACAATTCTTTGATCTTTCGTTTTGCCCGGCTGTACTGCGATTTAGAAGTTGCCTCTGTAATTCCCAGGATATCGCCAATTTCCTGGTGGTCGTATCCTTCGAGGAGATAAAGGGAGAAAACCACCCGGTATCCGTCCGGTAATTGGAATAAGGCTTTTTTAATCGCTTCCACCGAGAGCCCTGCATGGTTTTCGTCCGCTTCTGCTTCGGCTACCAGGGTGTGGCGCTCTTCGAAGGATTCGAACTGCATCCGCTTTTTTTTCAAAAAGTTGATGCAATTATTGACCACGATGCGCTTCACCCAGGCGCCGATCGACGATTCGAATTTGAATGTGCCGATCTTGGTAAACACATCCACGAACGCGTTCTGCAGCACGTCTTCCGCATCCAGCTCGTCTTTGACCATCCGGACGCACAGGTTGAACATCGCTTTGGAATAGAGCTTGTACAACTCAAACTGCGCCTGACGGGAGCCTTGCTGGCACGCCTCGACCAAACTCCGGTGGGTGTTGGTGTAATCCAATTTTACAGGTTTAAGGTTTTCGGTCGGGCTTGCAAACGAATCAACCTGCTTTTACACGACCTAAGCCCGAAAATGATCTGGGTCAGCGCGGGTTATTGATCAATAATCCCAATAACTTAATCCATTCATTCCCTAATATGGACAAGAGATGTTAAAAAGGGTTGCACGTATACGAGAAAAAAATGAAGCGCGTTACTTCTTTCCGCTGAGGGCTTCCAGCGCTGCGCGCGCATCTTCATAGTCTGGCGCAAGGCGGAGGGCTTGCTCATAATCGGCCCGGGCCTGTTCCTTTTTGCCTTGCATCTCAGCGGCGATTCCCCGGTAAAAATAGGCCCGGATGTGCACCGGATCGGTCTGAATAGCCAGGTTGAACGCCTGGTACGCCTGAGGAATGGAATCCATATCGAGATATAGCAACCCGGAATTATAATGGGCATCTGCATTTTGGGGATCGGCCTTGGCCATTTCCTGGAATAGCTTTAGCGCCTCGGGCAGCTTATTTCGCTCCTGCAGGTAAAACGCCTTGGCATGTAACGCTGGCACGTAGCCCGGAGCCACCCGCAGCGCGCTGTCGAAATACCGGATAGCAACGGGATCTTTCCGGGCGGCATACAATTGCCCCAGGTTGATCCAGGCATCGATCAGTTCCGGATCGTTCTCCACGGCGGATTGAAACGCATCCAAAGCGCCCAGCGTATCTCCGGTTTCTTTCAGGTTCATCCCGATCATGAAAAACCCGTCTGCATTGAGGGGATCCAGTTTCAAAACGCGGCTGATCGTGTTCCGGGATGCTTCGTATTGTTTAAGGATAAGCTGAAATTCGCTCAGTTTGAGCAGGGAAGGGATGCGTTCGGGATACAATGCGACGACCTTTTCCATGGTTTTCAACGCTTCCCGCGACCGGAAATAATCCAGGTACACATCCGCCAGCAGGTGCAGGTACTCCGCCTTGACGGAGTCTAATCGCAGGGCGGATTGGAGATCCCGAATGGCTTCGTCAAAGCCGCCATTTTCGTAATATCGTTCGGCGCGCTGAAAATAAAGATCCGGCTGCTTTGGATTCCGGGAAATCTCCAGGGCAAGCTGATCCAAAACCGGATCGCCCGATGCAACCACCTGGGCCCCTTCAGGGTTTTCTTTGGAGGAACAGGCCGTAAAAAGGGCGGCTAGCGCCAAACCTCCACAAAGTAATAGAACGGAGGTGCGTAGGTTAACAGACATTGCTTTTTTTTCTCAAAAGTAACGAATGGTTTTCAAGCCTATTGCCATACTCCGCATCTTCGGAGGGATACTTCTGGCTACAGCCTCTTTATCCGGCCAGCAGTGGCAATCTGCTTTTACCTGGGGCGGAAAAGGGAATGAGTCTTTTGATGCCTTCCTGCCTGTTGGAGGCGGCCTTTTGATCACAGGGGGCGCGTTCACCGGCCAGCTGGCCTTAAAAGGGGAGGTTTGGACCTCCATTGGAGAAGAGGATATTTACCTGGCCGGTTTCGTTCCCGGGCAGGAACTTTTTCCGGTCCTCCATCTGGGAAGCCCTGGCGAGGACGTCCTCTCCGGCCTGGCCGTTTCTTCTTCCGGAGACCTGCTACTGGGAGGTACGTTCTGGCAATCCCTGATGATTAGCGGTACCGAGCTAAAAACCACCCGCAACCCAAAAGCTATTTTTGTAGCCAGTTATGCCCCGGGAGGTTCGGTTTCCGGAACCTTGAAATGGGCTAAAATGATCGAAGGAGGCAGTTTGAAGGCGCTTTCCAGAATCGGGCCGGGGCCGGATGGCAGCATCTATTTATCCGGCTATTTCAGCGATACCTTATTTATTGATACCACCGCTTTGACCGCTGCCGGCAATACCGATGCGTTCCTGATCAAACTCGACTCCAATGGGAAGCTGCTTTGGGCAACCCGGGCAGGCGGAAAGGGCGATGTGCGGGCTTTAGCGTTCGCTTTGGGAAAAAATGGAGCGCCCGCTATTGCCGGCATTTACAACGACCAGGCCTTCTTTGGCGCCACGACCCTGGTGGCGAACACGAGCGACCTCGATATTTTTCTGGCTTCCTACACTCCGGAAGGCGCGTTGCTATGGGCCCGCAAAGCGGGAGGGGTATACGACGACGAGGTGTTCGATATGACGTCCGACACCGCAGGAAACTTTTACCTGTGCGGGCAATTGGTCGGAGTAATGAACCTGGGGAATAACCTGGAAATCCAAAGCCGCGATGGCAATTCCGATGCATTTGTTTTGAAATATCAGCCGGATGGGGTTCCTCTTTGGGCGAAAGTGCTTGGCGGCCAAAGCGTTCAAACCGGCAACCGCATTGCGCTGAGTCAGAACGTTCTGGCGCTTACCGGTTATTTTCAGGGCGACCTGGAATGGGCCGGAAAAAGCGTCGTAGCCGGCAACACGTACAATGGCTTCCTCGCGCTCCTGGATACGGCAGGCCAGGGGAAAGACCTTCTTGCCTTACCGGGCGCCAGCTCCATTTTCCCATCCGTACTCCATCCGCATCCGGCAGGGGGCTGGTGGGTTGGCGGCGTCTACCAGGGGGTGCCTGCCTGGGGTGGTATCTCCCTACCCAAACCGCAAGGAGGGTTTGACAGCTTTCTTGCGCATTGGGGACCGGCGCCTACGGCGTCGAGGGACCCGCTATGGGGAACCTCCATCCGAATTTACCCTAACCCGGCAAGCTCCCTGCTCCACGTAGATCTTCCGGAAATACCGGAGGCCATCCTCCTCCTGTGGAATCCCCTGGGGCAATGCGTCGCAACCTCTGCTCCTGGGGCCCCCATCGACGCCAGCCGGCTACAGCCCGGATTTTATGTGCTGGAGATCCGTCTGGGCTCCGAAGCGGTTTTCCGGAAGATTCTGGTGATCCGGTAAAGGCCTGATTTTTTCCAACCTGGAATTCCGACAATTCACCTTATGCATCTGCCAGTTCATAGGATTTGAATAGCGTTGGATGGCCTTTCTCTTCATTTTTGCGGTGTTCACTAATTATCACACCGGCAAAAATCACAATACGATGTCGCCTGTTTCCAAACTCTTTACCTTTTTATTGCTCCTCCTCGCAGCACTTCCCATTCACGGGCAATCCAATTTCACTCAGCTTATCAAAGGCGCCGTGATCGACCGCCAATCCGAGCAACCCCTGTTTGGGGTGACGGTAGAATTGCTGGACGCCGAAACGCCAACCGGCGCTGTCAGCGACGAGAACGGCCGCTACGTCCTCGAACGGGTTCCTTTTGGCCGGCACAGCCTGCGCTTCAGCTATCTGGGGTATGAACCCCTGACGATCCCCAATGTGCTCGTTACTGCAGGGAAAGAAGTCGTGCTGGACATTTCCCTTTCCGAATCCGTTCTTCAACTTCAGGAGATCGTTATTTCGGCCAGCGCCGAGAAGGACAGGGCGCAAAACGATATGGCCTCGGTCAGCGCCCGGAGTTTTAACCTGGAGGAAGTCACCCGATTTTCTGGCGGGCGCAACGACGTAGCCCGCCTCGCCGGCAGCTTCGCCGGGGTTGCCGTAGCCGACGATTCCCGCAACGACATCGTCGTGCGCGGCAACTCCCCCACCGGCGTGCTTTGGCGCCTGGAAGGTATTCCTATTCCCAACCCCAATCACTTTTCCACCCTGGGCACCACCGGAGGTCCCGTCAGCGCGATCAACCCCAATTTGCTGCGCAGTTCGGATTTCCTGACCAGCGCCTTTCCGGCGGAATATGGAAATGCGCTGTCGGGGGTGTTTGATCTGGGCTTCCGCTCCGGCAATCGCGACCGGCACGAGTTTACCTTTCAGATGGCTGCGTTTAGCGGCTTGGAAGCCATGGCGGAAGGACCGCTGAAAAAAGATGGACAAGCCACGTATCTGGTCAGCGGCCGGTATTCCTTTGTCGGGTTGGCAGATGCTGCCGGCATCCCGGTGGGTACCAACGCCACCCCAAACTACCGCGACCTGTCGTTCAAGGTAGATTTTGGCAGCCAGAAATCCGGGCGGTTTTCCTTGTTTGGAATCCTGGGAACCAGCAACATCGATTTCCTGGGAAAGGAGATCGACGAAGATGACCTGTTTGCCGAGGCCGATCGCGACTCCTACGTCAAATCCGGATTGAGCATCCTTGGGCTGCGGCATAATCTGATCCTGGGCAAAAACGGATACCTGCGCACCGTCGCCGCTTTTAGCCGCTCCAGGTCCCGGTTCGATCAAGACGAATTGCCGTTGCAGGAAGGCGGCCCCCAGACGCGTCTCATTACCGTCGACGATATCAACAATACCCTGGCCCTCAGTTCGTATGTCAACCAAAAACTGGACGCCCACCATACGCTTCGTTTTGGCATACTGGCCCAGGTTTACCGCTTGGACGCCTTCGGACAAAGCAGGGACAACCGCCCCGACCTCGATGGAGACGGGCAGGCCGACTGGGGGATTTACAGGAATTTTGAAGGCAGCCTTGCCCTCCTGGAAGCCTATGCTCAAAATCAATACCGAATCAACGAGAAGTGGACCCTCCATGCCGGACTCCACAGCCAATACCTCGACCAAAACGGGCAATTTGTTCTGGAACCCAGAGCCTCCCTCAGTTGGGCATTCACGCCAAGCCAAAAAATCAGCCTTGGGTATGGGTTGCATCACCAGAATCAACCCTTGCCCGTGTTCTTCTTCCGGGAAGAAACGGCGCCCGGGGTCTTCGAGCCTACCAATCAAGATCTGGAGTTCACCCGTAGCCACCATATCGTATTAGGCTACGACCGCAAGTTAGGCGCCGATTGGCGGCTGAAAGCGGAAGCCTATTACCAGGCAATAGGCAATGTACCGGTAGATGCCACCTCCAGCAGCTTCTCCATGCTCAACGCCGGCGCCAACTTCGTGTTCCCGGAGAAAGGCGGATTGCTCAACGAAGGAACCGGAACCAATACCGGCCTGGAATTTACCCTCGAGAAATTCTTCAGCAAAGGCTATTACGGCCTCGTCACCGCTTCTTTGTTCGATTCCAAATACAAGGGAAGCGACGGCATTGAGCGGAACTCCGCGTTCAACAACGGCTATGTCTTCAATGCGCTGGCTGGGAAAGAAGTGAAACTGGGCAAGTCGGGACGCGAAGCCCTCACCTTCGACTTCAAGTTCACCACCGCAGGAGGGCGTTATGTAACTCCGGTAAATCTCCCCGCATCGCAAGCGGCACAAGAAGAAGTGCTCCAGGAAGACAAAGCCTTTACCTTGCGCAACGATCCCTACCTGCGGCTGGATTTCAAATTCGGTTTCCAGCGCAACAGCCGCAATGGCCGCATGTCCCAACAGTTCTTCATCGACCTGCAAAATATTACCGATAATCAGAATATCTTTACCAACCGGTACAACCGGGCAACCAACCAGGTGAACACCGTTTACCAGACCGGCTTCTTCCCGGATATCCTGTACCGGATACAGTTTTAGAAGGTAACGAAGTAGCGGGGTAACGGGGTAACGAAGTAGCGAAGTAGCTTTTACCTCGTTACTTCATTACCCCGCTACTTCGTTACATAACTTTTCGCCATGGGTTTTCGCTTTCCAAAAAAAGACAACCGGTGTACCCGGGAGGTGATCGGCTTCAACGACACGTGGTTTCTCATTCTGGGAATCCCCTTCATTGGATTTTGGGCGCCGATTTTATTTTTCCAGGATTCACCGGTCAAAGACGGGTGGGCATACTATTCCATGGTTTGGTTCTTTTCGACTATTTATACTGCCAGCTACTGGCTGGTGGTGCGAAGTATCATGGTCTGGAAACGGCGGCGGTTTCCCAGGCAGGAAGAAACCATGAAGCGGATCGTTACGAGTTTGCTGACCATTATTCCGTTTTTCTTTGCGTTCAACTTTATAATGGATATAATCCAGGATTGGGCCGGAGCTCCCGGCCATGCGAAAATTCCGCACTGGCAATACTACGTCACTTCTGCCTTTATCATTATTTTCATTTCTGCGCTGTACGAGAGCGTGTACCTTTACAACCGGTGGAAGGAATCGCTGGTGGAGCAGGAGAAACTCAAGCGGGAGTTTCTGCAATCGGAATTGGAGGGATTAAAAAACCAGGTTAACCCGCACTTTTTGTTTAACAGCCTCAACACCTTGATCTATCTCATCCCGGAAAGCCCGGAACGGGCTGTGGAGTTTGTCCAGAAGCTAGCTAAAGTCTACCGGTACGTTTTAGAGATCCAGGATAAAAAGCTGATCGCGCTTTCGGAGGAGTTGAGTTTTCTCAAGGCCTTCACGCATTTGCTGAAAGAGCGCTTCGGCGACGGCTTTGAGGTGCATGTGCAGGTGGACGAACAAGCCTATGGATTGCAAATTGTGCCGCTTTCCCTTCAAATCCTGGTAGAAAATGTCTTAAAGCACAATGTCGTATCGGTGGAAAAGCCGCTGCACATCCGGATTGAGGACAAAAATGGATTTCTGGAGATCCGCAACAACCTTCAGCTCAGGGAACCGGCTGGCGGATCAACGAAGCTCGGCCTGCTCAACATCCGCAACCGGTTTGCCTTTTTCTCCGACCGCCAGGTTGACATCTGGCAAAACACCGAGGAATTTTGCGTCATCCTGCCCCTCCTTTCTCATACCCTGGAGGCGCCTGTCTGAGCTCAGGTTTGGTTTAAGTGTTAAAAATCGAAAAAAGAGTTGTGAAGTACCTGTATTTGATGAATATTTGTACTTGTTAATTGTGTTGTTGTAATCCCAAAACCGAACAAAAATGAGCCAGAATTCCTTCCCAAATTCCAGATACCCCTCTCTGGACCTTACCCTCGCTTTTATTGTTTTTCTTTTCTGCCTTATCATGGCCATCTTCATGGACCCTTATCCCCTTGCCATCGACATTGCGGCGGGATATTAGAGGTTAGACGTTAGACGTTATTAGTGACTGGAAAGAGACTGTATAAACCGTCTAAAGTCTAACCTCTAACAGCTAACGTCTACGGTCTACTTCTCAATAACCACCCGGCTTTTGGGATCCCAATCGATACCGGATGCTTGTTCGTAGAGTTTGAGGTATTTGCGGTGGATGTTGTCGGGTTGTTTTTGTCCGTCGATTTTAAGGGCGCGGTCGGTAAGTTCAAAGCGGTAGGTCCCTTTGGAATCGATCAGCCCGTCGTTAATCAGCGAGCGTTCAATCCGCTGCTGAGGCGTCTGGCCCCAGGAAGGGACTTCAGCCCTGGGCGCAGGGGCAGGCATAAAACGATACTCGCGTAATTCCTTGTCGAAATCTTCCCGGAAACGTTCCTGAAATTGAAGCTGATGTTCCTGTATCCGGCGAAGTTCTTCTTCGAGCTTCTGGCGGTCCTTTTCCTCCCAACGAAATCCTTCCTGATTAAATCGATAGCGCTTGGCCATTCCCGCAGCATCCTCGGCCATTTGCTTCAGCTTTTCAGAGAGCTCTTTGGAATGCTCGCCGAACATATCCGGCATGACTTCAAAAGAGAGCTCTTTGGCATGCTCCCCGAACCCATCCGGTAAGCCTTCAAAGCGGAATTCAAAGTTTTGACCGAACGGGAAGGCAGCCAGGCTATCGCTCAATTGGAAGAAATGTCTAAACTCCTGGCCTTCCCGGCGGATCATGAGTGTATCGCCATCTTCGATCTCAATGTGAATGTTTTGACCCTCTACCTTGGGCACCCCTCTAAAGAAAAAAGAGTGGCCTTCCCTGGGCGCCCCGGGAACCGGAGGTACCGGAGGAACGGGGGGAATACCCGGATGAGGAGGGGCCATTCTCGGCGCGGCAGGTGCAGGAGGGGGCGGCGGAGGAGGAGTCGGAAGTTTTTCGAGAAGTTCCATGACTTGGTTCTCGTATTCCCGATACTTTTCAGCGGGAATTTCCTGTCCGTCCACTTTCAGTTCCACGATTTGACGGCCTTCCACTTTGGCTTCCATAGACTTGCCGTTCTTGTTGCTCTTGATGGAGATGCGTCCCGGAGGAAGGGTATCGGCAGGCATGAATACCGCTTCGGCGATGTCTGTGCCCGGATCGGTTTGGGCAGTGGACTGCGATGGGGTAGCCCGCATCGAGAAAAACAGCACCGACCCAACAATGAGTAAGGTTGCAATCGTCTTTTCCATAACGTCGGATGGATTTAATGGTTGTTGTAATAAAACGCGTTGCACGCGGGTGAGGAGTTCTTTGCGTTTCCCGGCGGCTGCCATGGCAAATGCCGGAGTGAGCGCGTGGCGCTGCTGAAGGGAGGCAAGCGCCCTGGCGTAGACCAGCGAGCTGGAACAAGCGGCAACGGCCATTTCATCGCAGCTATATTCTCTTTCGCGCCGAATCCCTGCGCTAATCCACCATATAGCCGGATGAAAGAAGAAGAGGGTTTCCAATATGGACAACAGGAAATTCACCAGGTAATCCCGACGGCGGATATGCGCCAGCTCGTGGGCTAAAATTGCTTCTACCTGCTCGGGAGGAAGCCCTGCCAACAGCCCCAGCGGAACTAAAATGACCGGCTTGAAATGGCCTATGACTAAAGGGACACGCACCAGGGCCGATTCAAATAATACCACCGGAGCCGATACCTTCAACCGCTCCGAGAGCCGCTGTAAGCGCAGAACCCAGGAAGCCTCCACCGGATAGAGAGACACCAGGGCCAGCCTCCTCACATACGCCCAGGCGCCCAACAGGCGCAACGAGAATATAAGCACGCCCGTGAGCCATAGCGTCACGATCAGGGGAAGATGCCGGTCGAAATACGCGGTGAATTGTTGCTGCCAGGAGTTCCCCGGATGTTTCGGCAGCAGCCTGGGAAAACGCTTCGCGGGCCTGAACTATGGTTTGAGGAACTCCTGTCAGAACCGATGTTCCATGATCCCAACGGAGGCTCAACCCAAAGGTCGCCAACGCAGCCGCCAAAACCGTCAATTGAGCAATAACGGCTGCCGCGTAGCGGACCTGGGCCTTCTGCCGCTGCAATAACAGCATGAGAAAAGCAAGGGCCAACGCAACCAAAGCGCCCTGCCAAAGGGAATGCAAAACCGTCCAGCCCAAGGCGTTCACCACGGGCGCCGGAAAAAAACCAAACGCTTGTTGGCCTTCCGGAAGATTCAGTAAAAGCGGGGTGAACAATTGAACGTTCATGGCAGCTATTTTGGTTGTTGTTTTTCCATTTGTTCGATCAGCGATTTGATCTCGTCCAGCTCTTCTGAGGATGCTTCGTGGTTACCCAGCGCCTGCATGACCAACTGGGAAGCGGAGCCCCGAAACAGAGTGTCTACAAACCGCTTCAACAGGCGCTGCTGCGTGCTCGCTTCTTCGACGGCCGCCTGGTAAATATGCATTTTGCCGGAGGCATCCCGGGTCGCCAACCCTTTTTCAAGCATGATCTGCATAAGCTTAAGCGTGGTCGTATACCCAATTTCCCGGCGCCGGTTCAGCAAATCGTTCACCTGGCGTACCGTGGAAGGACCCTGCTGCCAGAGGACCTGCAGGATTTCCAGTTCGGATTCGGTGGGGGAAGGGGTGTGCAGTGGTTCCATAAAACGTTCCGTTTATACGCGTATCTAATAAATACCTGACGTTCAAGACTATCCAAAACGGCCAGCCCAGACATATCGATCTACGAAAAAATTCGTAACAAATATATACGAAGCATTTCGTAAATGCAAACCCAAGTACGAATTTTTTCGTAAACCTTTTAAAAAAAGACGTATGGAGGGGAGAAAAGGTTGCGTACGGAAGGAAAGAGCAGCGCGGGGACTACGAAAAGAGGGTAGCAGGGCGCAATTGGAAGATTGAATGATCCGTAGTCTGAAGACTACGGGCAACAGGGTCTTCAGACTACGGACAACAGGGGCCTTGCGCCTTAAGCCTTACGTCTTACAGAATCCCCAGCTTCTTTTTCACCAGGGGCAGGACGTCGTCGGTTTCTTTAGCGTAGAGGATAGCGTTGAAGGAGCTGGTGTCAAAAATGAGGAGGTAGCCGTTCTCTTTGGCTACATCGGCAATGGCTTTTTCCAGCATATCGATGAGGGGTTTGAGCAGTTCTTCCCTTTTGGCGCTAACCTTCGCCGCCACTTCCTGCTCGTAGGCCCGGATGGTTTCCTGTTCCTTGGCCAAGGTATCCTGGCGGATTTGCTGTTCTTTAGGAGACATCGTGCCGGTTTGAGACTCTGCAATAAACTTGGCTACATTGCCTTTAAATTCCACGGCCATTTTTTCTCCTTTCGCTTCCAGGTCCTTCTGGAAAGCGGCCAGTTGTTCGTCGGCCGTTTTGGTTTGGGGCATGAGGGAAAGCATGTTCCCGAAATTCAGGTGCCCGTACTTCTGCGCGGTCGCAGCCGTCATAATCCCTGAGAGGATCAGGGCAGTCAAAAGCATTCTCTTCATGTTCGTTTTTTAATAATTTCCGCAAAGGTAGCGTTACCGGCTGAACTGCGCCATATTTATTCGCCTGAAGGAGGGCGCATTTTGCTTAAATAAATATTAAAAAACATTTTGTTTAAAAAAATTTGTTTTTCTGACGTGAATTGCATTTTTTTGTTTTAAATTTAAATATAAAAAACAAAATGTTTTATCATGGAAGCGCACCCACCTCAACTACCGGCACTGCTGGAAGCATTCCGGCGGGAATTTGACCAGCGTATATGGCAGCCCGTACAGCGATATTGGTTCAAAACGGCCTTGTTAAGCCTGGCGGCAACCGCTTTTATCCGGCGCGATCTCCAGGTCAGCGTGGCCTGGGATACCCTCAATCCGGAAATAGCCGTTGCGCAGCCTCAGCCCAGGAATATGGCGCTCCACGCCAAAGAGGAACCTCCGTTGAATGTTTCCTTACTTCAGCCTAAGCGAATTAAATCTAAAAAGAAGGCAGAACCTGCTGTAGCCTCCCCGGCCCCCAAGCCGGTCCTGCCTGCCGATGAGGAGGAAAAACGGAGGCTGCAAGAGACCTATGTGCAGAAATATGCCCATATCGCCCAAGCCGAAATGGAAAAATTCGGCATCCCGGCCAGCGTCACCCTGGCGCAAGGCCTGCTGGAAACCAACGCCGGCGCCAGCCCCCTGGTTACGACCGCCAACAACCATTTCGGCATCAAGTGTTTTTCTAAAAGTTGCAGCAAAGGGCATTGCCGCAATTATTCCGACGACACGCACAAGGACTTTTTCCGGACCTTTCCCAGCGCCTGGGCCAGCTACCGGGCGCATAGCACCCTGCTTCAGAAACCGAGGTACCGTTCGCTTTTCGAGTTGTCCTCCACCGATTACAAGGGCTGGGCGGCCGGACTGAAACGTGCCGGTTATGCCACCGACCCCAATTATGCCGTCAAACTAATCAACCTGATCGAAACGATGGACCTGCACCGGTTTGACGAATAAGAAAATTTGCGTACTTTGTGATTTAAAGTACTTTTTTATGGCCCAAAACGCTTCATTAGAAACTTTACAGGAGATCCGTTCCCTGATGGAGCGCTCCACCCGGTTCATTTCCCTGAGCGGATGGTCGGGGGTTAGCGCGGGCGCAGCCGCTTTGGCCGGCGCATGCGCCGCATTTGTATACACCGGGAAGACTCCTTTTGCGGAGAGCCGCGTTTTTGCCGAAAAAACCGGGCTTTGGGAAGCAGGCCCCTGGGGCTTGTCGTACGGCGCGTTTTTTCTGACTGACGCGCTTCTGGTCCTCATTCTGGCGCTTGCGGGGGCTATTTATTTCACCACCCGAAAAGCGCGAAAAAAGGGCTTGCCCATCTGGGACCCCCTGACGCGCCGGCTCCTCGTCAGTTTATTTCTTCCCCTCAGCGTTGGCGGCGTGTTTACCCTTGGGCTCTTGTTCCACCA
Source organism: Haliscomenobacter sp. (assembly GCA_016707205.1). Lineage (GTDB taxonomy): Bacteria > Bacteroidota > Bacteroidia > Chitinophagales > Saprospiraceae > JADJPL01. The sequence goes on from JADJHZ010000008.1 coordinate 179,490, forward strand.
CGCCGTTGGACTGGTTGCCCCGGCTACGCTGGTGTTCTATGGCCTGGCGCTGATCAACGCCAGCAAATTCACGTTTGACGATCTGCGCCTGCTGGGTATTTCCGAAGCATTCCTTGGGTTGATCTCGTTGTTCTGGATCGGGCTTGGCCTGGAGTTTTGGGCGCTCGGGTTTGGCGTTCTACATATAGTATACGGAATTCGCATGTATTGGAAATACGACAGGGTACACACTGCCTGACCGGGCTGAAACGTCGACATGCAGGAACACAAAAAAAATATCATCGGAGGGTTGAACAAGCTGTTCGACCACCGCGTCCGGCTTGGGATCATGGCGATGCTCCTGGTCAGCGAGCGGGTGGATTTCAACCAGTTGAAAGCCCAGCTCGGCATCACGGACGGGCGCTTAGCCGGCCATATTAAAGCCCTGGAAGAAGCCAAATACATCGAAGCGCTCAAGCAATTCATCGGGAAACGGCCCAACACCAGCTACCACGTCACCGGCGCCGGAAGGGAAGCTTTTAAAGAACACCTCGACGCACTGGAACGTTTGCTGACCTTGAGAGATAACCTCCCCCCCAGGGACGGCGATTAAAGGCTTTTCCCGGCAGCCTGAAGCACCTCCCAGGAGTCCCCGCTCCGGTGCACGGCCGCCACCAGCATGCATGCTTCCGGGCGCCAGCCTTGCGGCATCGTAAAAACAAAGCTACGCCGAACCGATACCCCCACCGCTGTCAGCTCTCCTCCCACCGGGGCGCCGTCAAAGGGCGTCAGCGCCTTGCGCAGTACGTGGCGGTGCAGGTAATCGTCCTTTTTGCCTTCCGGTGTGAGCTGGGTGTCCTGGATGTCGTTCTCGGTCAGGAAAACCGAGAGCCGGAGCGTACCGGGGTCAGCGAGGTTATCCAGGCGTTTGACGTCCACATCCGCGCGCAATTCCCGGGTACCCGCGTTGAAGGTACTGGTTACTTTTAGGTCTACGGTTGACGTTTTATTCAATTCCTGGGCGATAAACCCGGCCCACTGCGTGCGGCTGAGCTGGAGGTCCGTTTCTCCTTCAAACTTTTTTCGGTTAATCACGGCAGAAGGATAGCCCAGCGGCTGGCCAAGGAGGTTGATCAGGTTATTCCCCTCTGCCGTCCGGAAATCGTACCGGTTTTCGGCATACGGATTGGAAAAGAACCCGGCGTGGATGGAAACGACGACCAACCTGCCCGGGTAGATTTTCGCCAGTTGTTCCAATTCGGCGCTTCCGGCCGGGCAATTCACACACCGGACGCCGGAAAACTCTTCAATCAAGACCATTTGCGGGGCTGATTGGCCGCCGCTGCCCGGGCTTCCAGGCTCCAGGGAGGTGATCACGGGCCCTATTTCCGTGCAGCCGAACAAGCATGCCATTAAAAGGCCCAGGGCCATCGTTTGAACGCGCATAGATCCGGTACGATTTGGTTAAAAATTACTGCTCACTGAAAATTTTACCCCGCTGAAGGCCGGTTCCAGACGGCAAATCCCGCCCGTGCAAACGACTCCTTCCACCTGTTTGACATAGCTCAGCGAGAATGCCGAGGAGCGGACGTTGTAAAACACATCTACCCGGGGAAAATGCAGGCTGCGTTTTTTGCCCAGGGCATCTGCGGGGCTGTTTTTTCCGGGAGTGATATTGTACATATTCGCGGCCGTGAACGTCCATTTAGGGGCTATGCTGAATTCTGCCAGGGCAAAAAGCCAGTTCCCATAATCCTGTCTCGCCCCGGCCTGTTCGTCCATGCCGGTATGCATATATTGCATTTCAATCCGGTAGGAATGGCGCTGGCTGGCCTTGTATTGCCACTCCAGAAAAGGCGTTAGCGTTTGCACCATCGGAACACCCGGTTTGAACTCATACACTTCCTGGTTGTACTCCTGACGCTGAAGACCCAGGATAGCAGTTCCTTTCCGTCCGAACTTCCGCTGCATTTCGACATAAAGTTCCCGGTAAAGCAAATCCTGGTCCAACTGGACGATATTGGATGCATTGAGGTTAAATCGCCAGACCTTACCCAGGGCAAAGCGAAGATCCCCCTGAAAGGCCCACTCGCCGATCTCCTGGGTAGCGGCGTTATACCTGCTTGTTAACCGGTAAGTATTGACCCGGGTCATGGGAGGTAAGAAGTTGAGCATGCCTCGGTTGAGTTGTTCCTGGGGGCGGGTGCGAAAGGTAAAATGATCGGTCCGCTTGACCTCCAGGGTAAGGCCAAGGTTTGGGCGGGCATAGCTAAGGGTGCTGTACACTACCGTCCCCGGCTTATTCACAAAGCGGTCTCCGATGATCGTATCCCCGCCGATGACCGTTTCGGCAAAAGCATCGTTCGCCGCCTCTTTTGTTTTATACGCCCCTTCTACATACCACGACAATCCGCCTGCGGACAGGGTGTTAAAAAAGCTGAACGCATAGGCGTTGTATTTAGGGACAAAGGCGTATTCCGGGCTATAGGTATTCAGCGTGGCGACGAGGTTGTTCATGGACAGGTCGTCCAGCGTTCTGCTGACGATGCCAAACCCCGGGGCTGCAGACCACCAGGCTTCCTGTGATTTGGAGGCAATGAACCCATCCACCGACAGGCCCCGGATTACCGAACGGTAGATATCGAATTGTTGCTTTTGCCTCCCGGTGAACGCCCGGATCTGCCAATCTGGCGCCAGGTCGTAACTCAGTTTTAACCCGATCAGGGCATTGTCCAGCAATTGAGGCCGCTCCTCATACGCGCGGAAGATGATCCCACTGCCGATCTGATCGTAGATATACCCGGCCTGGATACCCAGCTTGTCCAGTTTTTTCCGGACGAACCAATTGCCAATGCCTTCCGCTGTATACGAACCGGTCGGATTCAACAGGTTGGAGTTGTTGAGCAGGTCAAACCGCAGGCCGAAATCAAACCCCCAGTTGCTGTACTGAAGGTTGAGCCAGGATTCGGCGCCATAAAGCTGGCGGTCATACTGCGGGGTATTGGCGGCGCCGATCAGCGAGTCCCGGATAAAAAAATTGGCATTGGCCTGCAAGCTTCCGGAAACCCGGCTCCCTTCCGGACTTACCTGGGCGCCTACTCCGAACGGACTAAGGGCGAAAAACACGGGGATTACCGCGCGTAAAATCCCTATCTTGCATCGTATACGGGCATATACCTTCATGTGAACTGTCCTTGTCTTCAACGAAGATAGACCCAAAATACGGAGGAATACGTCTTTTTGTCCCCAAAAAACAGGTATTTGGGGGCAATTCAGACAGGAAATCTATTAACCTGAAAAAGAAACCTATGAAACGCGTTTTTCTTCTCTTCTTCTGGACGTTCGTATTTGGCATTTCAAGCCTTTGGGCCCAAAAAACCATTCCGGATATTACGGTCAGGTCTCTGGATGGGAAGCCGGTCAAGATCCGGGACTATACCCACGCCGGCAAGGTTACGGTCATGAGTTTCTGGGCTACCTGGTGCGCCCCGTGCAAAAGGGAACTGGACGCTATGGTGGAGCTTTACCCTGGCTGGCAGGAAAAATATGGCGCCCAGGTCCTGGCGATCTCCATCGACGATCAACGGCAATTACCTAAAGTGGGCCCAATGGCGGCGGCTCAGGGGTGGCCGTTCAGGGTACTCAGCGATGCCGGTTTTCAATTAAAAAACGCGCTGAACATCCAACCTATTCCGCATACGATTCTGGTGGACAAGAGCGGAAATATTGTTTACGAACATACGGGCTATCTGCCGGGGGATGAGTTGGAGTTGGAAAAAAAGATCGCTGCGCTTAGCCGGTGATCAGCCCAGTTCGGCCAACTCCATCCAGCGCAGTTCTTTTTCCTCAATTTGTCCGGAGAGCTGGTTTAGCTCTACGGAGAGATCGCGAATCCGGTCTGGCGTGAGATCCGTCGAATTGAACTGATCGGAAACCATAGTTTTTTTCTCTTCCAGCTTTTGGATTTCCTTCTCCAGTTTGTTCATTTCCTTGCGCTGTTCAAACGAAAGGCCGGGTTTGGAGACCTGGGCTTTCTGTTCCTCCTTGGCTTTTTGCTGTACGGAGCGCTCCTGGCGGCGCATTTCGCGTTCCCGCTCCTTTTGAATTTCCCGGTACTCGGTGTAATCGCCATTAAAGTCGCGGATTTGTCCGTTGCCTTCGAATACAAAGAGGTGATCTGCCAGCTTGTCCATGAAAAACCGATCGTGGGTAACGATCACCACGCAGCCGGGGAATTCCAGCAAGAAATCTTCCAGGACATTCAGGGTTAAAATATCCAGGTCGTTGGTCGGCTCGTCGAGGATGAGAAAGTTGGGGTTCGTCATTAGAATGGAGAGCAGGTACAAACGCCGCTTTTCGCCTCCACTCAACTGCGACACATACACCTGCTGTTGTTTTCTGGAGAACAGAAACCGCTCCAGCAATTGGGCTGCGGTGAGCTTCATTCCTTTTTCCAGCGGGATATACTCCGCAATATCCTGGATCACGTCGATGACGCGCTTGTCCTCTGCCAGGTGGATGCCATCCTGGGTATAGTATCCAAAAACCGTATTCCCACCAGCTACCACCTTGCCGGAATCGGGGCGTATTTCCTGGGTCAGCATTTTGAGGAACGTCGTTTTCCCGACCCCGTTAGGACCCACAATCCCCACGCGTTCGTGCGGCTTAAACTTATACCCGAAGTTGTCGATAATTGCTTTATCGCCGAACTTTTTGGAGATATTATGCAGTTCCAGCACCTTTTTGCCCATGCGCTGACCCTTTAAATCGATCTGCATCTCCTGATCTGTTAAGACGCCAGAAACCTTGTCTTTCAGCTCCTGAAACGCGCCCACCCTGGATTTAGCCTTGGTTGTGCGGGCCTGAGGCATTCGGTTGACCCAATCGAGTTCTTTTTTAAACAGTTTTTTGTTTTTATCCAACTCGATTTCTTCGTTCTCCATGCGGATGGCCTTCTTTTCCAAAAAGGAGGTATAGTTCCCGCTATACCGGAACAACAGCCCGCGATCCAGTTCCACAATCGTATCGCACACCCGTTCCAGAAAATACCGGTCGTGGGTCACCATGAGGATGGTCAGATTGGGCTGGCGCAGGTATTCCTCGAGCCACTCGATCATATCCAGATCGAGGTGGTTGGTAGGCTCGTCGAGGATCACAAACTCGGGATCGTTGATGATCAGGCGGACGAGGGCCAGGCGTTTTTTCTGCCCTCCGGAGAGGAGACGCACCGGCTGTTCAAAATCGGTAATCCGGAACCGGTGCAGCAATTCTTTGACCCGGGCTTCAAAGTCCCAAGCCTGGTGGGCGTCCATGGCAGAGACGGCCGATTGCAGTTCGGCTTCCTGTTCGGAATGCAAAAGGGCTTTTTCGTAGCGTTTGATGGCCTCAATCAGGGGGGAATCCGAATCCAAAATGGCCTCCAGAGCCGTATGATGGGGATAGAAATCGGGGTCCTGGTCTAGGAAGCCCACGCGCACATCGCGGTGAACAAATACCCTGCTTTGGTCGCCTTCGGAAGACGCCGTGCCTGCCGCTATGCGGAGAAGGGTCGATTTCCCGGAGCCGTTCTTAGCCACCAATGCCATTTTTTGCCCTTTGTTGATCTGCAGGGTGACTTTGTCAAACAGCACTTTTTCTCCGTATATTTTGGAGACGTTCTCCAGCGAGAGGTAATTCATAATCCAAGCGGTATATTGGAGACAAAGTTAGAATTCGGATCGGACTTGATTAAAAAGACCTTCCGGGCGACACGCACCCCGGAAGGTCTTTCCACAGCCCTAAATCTGGGCGGCCTGATTCCTTTTATTGCTTGATCAGATCGTTCAGGATCTGAAGGGTTTCGCGCAGGTAAATATCCCTGGACACGGATTTGAGGAATTCGCTGTTGCGGGCTGCACTGGACTCATCTGCGTTGATCGTAGCCAGGTCTGCGGACAGGTTGCGCACATTTTTATTGGCTTCTGCCGGATAAAAATCTTTGAATGCCTCGCCGCTTTTCCGAAAGGCACTTTCCTGTGCCCGGTAGGCTTCCAGATTGAGGGGCACTAAAGTGGCGTCGCGCTGGTCTTTGATCCGTTTAGCATTCTGGGCCACTTTCCGAAAGGTTTCATCTGAAGCAATGCGGGCTTTGCTCTTGCGCTTAAGTTCTTCCAGGTTTTTGATCTTGAACACATTCTGAGCATAATCAACCGCAGGGATCTGGGTCCATTCCAGGGGATGAGACTCCTGGCGTTCGCCCACTTCGATGAGTTGGTACTCGTCGGGGAGCACGATATCGGGAGTCACGCCTTTGAGTTGAACAGACCCTCCATTGATCCGGTAGAATTTCTGGGTGGTGATCTTCACTTCGCCGAGAGGCTGCCATTCCGGATTGTTGGGGATTCCGTTGTCGAGGTTGTAGAACCGCTGTACGGAGCCTTTTCCAAATGTGGGATTTCCTACGATCAGCGCCCGTCCGTAATCCTGAAGCGCGGCGGCCATAATCTCAGAAGCGGAAGCGCTCAAGGTATTGACCATGACGATCAGCGGGCCGCTATATTGAACGCGGGTATCTACATCCTTCAAAATTTCGGGCTGAGAGGTCCGGGATTTCACCTGCACGACCGGGCCGCTTTCAACGAAGAAGCCCGTCATGCGCTGCACGTCGCGCAGGGAGCCGCCCCCGTTATTCCTCAAATCGAGGATGATGCCATCGACGTTTTCGGCTTTGAGTTTCTCCAGTTCGTCGGCAACGTCTTTTGAACAGAACCGGCCATTGGGATCGTCAAAAGACGCATAGAAGCTGGGAAGGTAGATATATCCTGCTTTCCCCCCGTTGGCGCCGTCCAGCAACAGCGAACGGACATACGTATCTTCAATCTGAACGAGGTCCCGAACAATTTGAATCATTTTGACGGAGCCATCCACTTTTTTTACCTGCAGGCGCACAATCGTGCCCTTTTTGCCCCGAACGAGCTGAACGACATCGTTGACGACCATCCCGCCAATATCCTGAAATTCGCCATCAGTTCCCTGAGCAACCTTCAATATCAGGTCGTTCTCCTGAAGATCTTTGCCTTTCCAGGCAGGCCCGCCTACAACGATCGATGCCACCTTGGTGTATTCTCCCTGCGTTTGGAGTGTAGCACCGATGCCTTCTAACCGACCGGAAAAGCGGATATCAAAATTCTGCTTCTCGATCGGCGCGAAATATTCGGTATGAGGGTCGTACATTGCCGACATCGCATTGAGGTAATCCCCAAAGCGGTCGGAGCGCTTGACCTTCTGTAGGCGGCCGAATAGATCGTCATACGACTTGAGCGTGGCTTCCCGGGCTTCTTTTTCCAGCTCTTCCATGCTTTTCTTTGGGATTTCGGCATTGGCGGCAGGTTCTGCTTCCTGGGTCTCCATCTTATCGATGACGCGGTTGAGCGTTTCGTATTTCAGGTACTTTCTCCAAAGATCTTTGAGGCCGGCGTCATTTTGGGCATAGGAACGTTTCTCCCCGTCTAACTCAAACGTTTCCTTCTCATTGAAATCGAACGGTTTGGACAGAATCTCCCGGTAGTACTCCTGGGTTTTCAGGAGGGAAATATTAAACATGCTATAGGCAGAGTCGAAAAAGTTGATCTCTCCTTTTTGGATCTCATCATCCAACTGATACTGGAAAGAAACCAACACCTGGAGATCTTCCTGGGTCAGGAACCGGCGCGAACCGTCGAGATTCTCCAGGTAATAGGTATAGAGGTCTTTGGAAAACGCATCGTTCAGCGCTTTGGGGTTGAAGTGGAGTTGATCGACAAAGGTCATCATGGTTCTAACCAAAACAGTTTCTTTCTGGTCGGGCAGTTTAGCCTTCGAGTGGGGAAAGAAACTCACGAAGAGCGTAACGCCTAGCAGAACGGTGAAAAAGAGGGTTCCACGGAGCTTCATAAGCTATAATTTGGATAATGGATATAAAAAAATAAATCTGTAGGTAAAAACTTTCCTATACAACAAAAAAAAAGGCCAAAGTCTTGCGTCCGCTTAATTTTTAACCATTTTTAACCATAGACTTGTTGCGACGGGTCAGCGAGGGTTATAAAGCAAAGGCGCATGGGGTCTGCCTCCATGCGCCTTCTGCCTTATGCCTTACCCCTGGTTAGAGGAATGGCGCGATAATGACCGCTACGATCGACATCAGCTTAAGCAGGATATTAAGGGAAGGTCCGGAGGTATCCTTGAAGGGGTCGCCCACCGTATCGCCCACGACAGCCGCTTTGTGTGGAGCGGAGCCTTTATAGTACATCTGGCCCTGGATCTCGACGCCGCCTTCGAACATTTTCTTGGCGTTATCCCAGGCGCCGCCGGCGTTGGATTGGAAGATTGCCATCAGCACGCCAGTGACGGTCACGCCGGCGAGTAACCCACCAAGCATTTCCGCGCCGCCCAGGAAACCAATGATCGCAGGAGAAAGCACCGCCAGCATACCGGGTACGGCCATTTCCTTGATCGCCGCTTTGGTCGAGATCTCTACGCATTTGCCGTATTCCGCTTTGCCTTCCGCTTTGTGGAACTCTTTCTGGTCTGCTTCGCTCCAATGATGGAAGTCTTTATCCTCATGCAGGCGCATGAGTTCGAGTGCGCGGGTAAGTTCCGGAATATCTCTGAACTGCCGGCGCACCTCCTGGATCATATCCATGGCTGCGCGGCCTACTGCGTTCATCGCCATAGAAGAAAACAGAAAAGGAAGCATGCCGCCGATCAGCAGGCCTGCCATAACCAGTGGATCGGCTACGTTGATGGAGGTCAGGCCCGAGGTGGTCATAAACGCGGCAAACAAAGCCAGGGCGGTGAGTGCTGCCGAGCCGATAGCAAACCCTTTTCCGATAGCAGCGGTCGTGTTGCCTACTGCATCCAGTTTATCGGTGCGTTCGCGCACCTCCTTGGGAAGTTCGGCCATTTCAGCGATCCCGCCGGCGTTGTCGGATACGGGTCCGTAGGCGTCTACCGCCAGCTGAATACCGGTGTTGGAAAGCATCCCAACCGCGGCGATCGCAATGCCGTAAAGCCCGGCCATTTCATGCGCGCCGATGATGGCCAGTGCGAGAATGATAACAGGAATGGCCGTGGACTGCATCCCGACGCCCAAACCGGCGATGATGTTGGTGGCCGCCCCGGTCAGGGAGTTGTTCACGATCCCTCTTACCGGGATCGTACCGGTGCCGGTATAAAATTCCGTAACGATACCGATCAGCAGCCCGGCGACTAACCCAAAGATCACGGCAAAGAACACGCCATTTGACGTGATGGTGACCCCGCCGGCCGTCATCCAGGTAGCGGGAAGCATCCACTTCACGATCAGGTACGTAGCCGCCAGCATAACCCCAGAAGACAGGAATTCGCCGCGGTTCAGGGCTTTTTGCGGGTCTCCGCCCTCTTTTACCCGAACGAAGAAGGTGCCCATGACGGAAGTCACGATACCTACGCCGGCGAGTAACAGGGGAAGCAGCACCGCGTTCAGCCCTCCGAAATCATTGCTCAAAGCAAAGCCCTCCAGGCCGATGAAGGTTGCGCCCAACACCATAGTGCCAATGATAGAGCCCACAAAAGATTCGAACAAGTCGGCGCCCATACCCGCTACGTCGCCCACGTTATCGCCTACGTTATCGGCGATGGTGGCGGGGTTCAGGGGGTGGTCTTCGGGGATGCCTGCTTCTACTTTGCCGACGAGATCGGCGCCGACGTCGGCGGCTTTGGTATAAATACCGCCCCCAACCCGGGCAAACAACGCGATGGAAGAAGCTCCAAAAGAAAAGCCGGTGATGACGTTTACGACTTTAACCGCATCCCAACCCATGTTCGAATACCACAGGTACAAAACGCCCAAGCCAAGCACGCCCAGACCAACTACGCCCATGCCCATCACCGAGCCACCGGCGAAGGCGATTTCCAGGGCCTTGCCCAGGCTCGTGCGGGCGGCATTGGTGGTGCGTACATTGGCCTTGGTAGCGACCCGCATGCCGATAAATCCGGCAAGCGCAGAACAACCGGCGCCTACAAGGAACGAAACCCCGATCAGGGGAGAGGACGTTTCCGCATTCGCAGAAACCATCAGCAATACGGCAGCTACCGCTGCAAAAATTGAAATGCGGAAATACTCGGCTTTCAAAAAGGCCATTGCGCCTTCCGAAATGGCCTGGGCAATTTTTGCCATCCGTTCCGTGCCCACTTCCTGGCGGCTTACCCAGGAAGACTTCCAGAAGGTATAAATTAATCCGAGAACCCCAAAAAAAGGAATTAGGTAGGTGATCGTCTGACCCATGTTACTAGTGTATTTGTGCGGATTACCAATTAGACGGGACCGACGGCCCCGGACCGGCTTAAATATCGCGAAGGGTATTAAAGCCGACGGGCAAAAATAAATCAATTTTGCAGATTCTACAATTTAAAAAACCTGAATCAAGGGGTAGTTCGCAACGCCCTATCATTGTATCTGCTAAAGCCTCCGTTTTACCATTTTGTACCGCAAATACGGGAAGGAAATCCATTTACCCTCAAAATCTTGCTGAAAAGGGGATTATTTTAACCAATCAGCGAAAAACGCTTTACAGATTAGCGAATATCAATAATTTTGCAGATATTTTGGATAGAATTTGCAGGGTGAATGTTGGGGGCATCCAGACCGTGGGATGCCATTGAGATGCGCAAAATAATGCAAACACTCCTCTTCATCCGGAGGGGGATTGTTAAAAATACCTCAATTGCCGCAAGGCAATTGCCAGGGGTTTTGGGAATAGGAATTTTTTGCTGCCCGGTTTGCTTTTAGCGCCGGGCAGTTTTTTTTCCTGGCGCCCAATGGATTACCAGCTGCCCGGGGCAAGTAGCTTACCTCCCTCAGGTGACCATTGCCTCTGCCAGGACGGAAGCGGCTTAATGTGCTCCATGGGGCTCATGCGCTTCGCCGTCTGCGGCCTTGCTTGAAGAACCCATCCATCCCTGCGCTATCCAGGATGCCAACCAGATTATTCCACTGGTTGTAAACGGGCAATGCGCCGGAATTGGAATGGTTTAACCACTTCATCGCGGTGGCCAGAGAGTCATCCTCCCGCAACGTCAGCATTTCGGACCGCATGTAATTGGACACCGGCACGTTGAGGTCTGCTATTCTGACCGCCTCCTGAATTTGTTCCTCCGGCAGGATGGCCACGAGATTATGCCAGTGGTCGAACACCAGAAAGTTTTTTTCCCTGCCGCGATCGTATAGCGATAGGATTTTCGACATCGGGTCGGTCAAATAAACGGGGGTAAATTCCGTTCGCATCAGCTCCCCGGTCTGCGCCTTCTTTAACGTATCTTCCATTAATACGTGCCGATATTCGTTTCTGGCAGTAAAAAATACGAACAAGCCGATAAATACCTGAACATACCCTTCACTTCCCCGGCTATTGTACAACTGGACCAATCCATTGGCTATAAAGCCCAAAGCAAATACCTGCCCCAGGCGGGCTGCAGCGAAGGTGGCTTTCAGCCTGCCCAACCAAAGCGAAAGCAGGGCCCGAAATACCCTACCTCCATCCATCGGAAAAGCGGGCAACAGGTTGAACAGCGCCAGCAGCACGTTGACGAAGAATAACGAAATGAGGAAGTAACTCCAAAACGAAAGTTGAGGAAGCAAATAGTTATGCTCCTGGAGGATGAGCCCCCGAAAGAGCAACTCCCGCGTTTCCGCGGAAAAAGAAAAAAAGAACAGGCCAAGGATGCCGGCAATAACGACATTGACCAGCGGACCGGCCAAAGCAATCAACAGTTCTTGCATCGGTTTGGACGGAAGCCGGTCGAGCCGTGCGATCCCTCCGATAGGCGACAACACAATGTCGCGGGTGGGTACCCCAAACTGGCGGGCCATGATCGCATGCCCGTATTCGTGCAAGGTAACGCAGGCAAACAATGCCAAAACAAAGCCTATGGCCCAAGCCATAGCCAGCCAGTCCCAAGCATCTCCTCTTCCCAAATAAAGGACGTATAAGAATACCAGGCTAAACGACCAGTGCAAGCGGAGGGGAATTCCCAGGAAGGTGGCAATGCGCCAGGAACCTTTCATGAAGTTGTTTTCGTTATAGATGGCTTTTGCAAATAAAAAGGTGGACGCTACCCGGTTTTAAACCGGAATATTTCCGCCAAATGCAGGCAAATAAAGCTGCCCGTCAAGGATATTCCTGGCAATGACAATGCGCTGCACCTCCGATGTCCCTTCATAGATCTGGGTGATTTTGGCGTCCCGCATCAGGCGCTCCACATGGTATTCCTTGACATATCCGTATCCGCCATGGATTTGAACGGCTTCCACCGTTGCGCGCATTGCCACTTCGGAAGCGTATAGCTTGGCCATGGCGCTGGGAGCGTTGTAATCCATGCCCTGGTCCTTCAGCCATGCTGCACGGTATACCATCAGCTTGGCGGCCTCGATTTCGGTGGCCATATCGGCTAATTTGAACGCAATCGCCTGATGCTGGCTGATCGGTTTGCCAAATGCTTCCCTTTGTTTGGAATATTCCACCGCCAGCTCATAGGCGCCGCCCGCGATGCCTAACGCTTGGGAAGCAATGCCAATACGGCCTCCTTCCAGGGTTTTCATGGCAAATTTAAACCCAAAACCATCCTCGCCGATCCGGTTTTCTTTGGGCACTTTCACGTCGGTGTACATAATGGTGTGGGTGTCGGAGGAACGGATACCCAACTTATCCTCTTTTGCTCCGATCTGCACCCCTTCCCATTGGGCATCTACAATCAGGGCGTTGATGCCCCGGGGGCCTTTCTCCGGGTGGGTTTGGGCCATGACCAGATGGATGCGGGAGGTGCCGCCGTTGGTTATCCAGTTTTTAGTGCCGTTGAGCAGGTAGTAGTCGCCCATGTCCACAGCGGTGGTACGCTGGCTAGTGGCGTCGCTGCCGGCTTCAGGTTCGGAGAGGCAGAAGGAGCCAATCCATTCGCCGGTAGCCAGCCTCGCCAGGTACTTCCTTTTTTGATCTTCGGTCCCATAGGCCTCCAGGCCCCAACACACCAGGGAATTATTAACCGACATGATGACCGAACAACTGCTGTCTATTTTGGAAATCTCCTCCATGGCCAGCGCATAGGAAAGGGTATCCATGCCGCCGCCGCCGTATTCAGGAGAAGTCATCATCCCCATAAAGCCAAGTTCGGTCATACGCCGGACCTGTTCTTTCGGGTAGATCATTTTGGAATCGCGCTCAATGACGCCGGGTTTGAGTTCTTTTTGGGCAAATTCCCGAGCTGCTTCCCGAACCGCCAGGTGTTCTTCGGATAATTCAAAAATCATGGCCTTTTGGTTTTATTTTCTGTCAGGGGCAATCCTGCCTGTTCAATTTACGCCGGCAGGTCTTGTGCACGAGGGTTGGCAACGCCTCCTTCAGGAGGTTGGGAGGCGTGCAAAGGCATGCAAATCATCTGCCGGTGCAATGTTTATTTTGGGGCAAAATAAGGCATTTTACTCGCGATGCCAAGCAAGGTTTGGCTTCCGGCGCTCTGTTCGTTTAGAGAATTTCCATCAAGGTGCGGAAAGCCACGTATTTGCCGGGAAAACGGCTGGCATGCGCTGCCTGGAGGCGAGGAGCATCCTCCTGCTGGTATGCATACATGGCGGCCAGATCCCTGCAGAAATACTGCACGGCGTAAGTGACTCCGTCCTCCTCCTGATGCAGGAGCCGGCAGATGCGGTAGTCTTCAAACTTTCCGCTGCGCATCACCGCCGGAATATGTTCCTGGCGCATCCATTCCAGCCATTCTTCCTGGACCTGGGTTTCCACTTTAACCGTAACGTTATAAATGAGCATACATCTAAAGCCATTTCATGCAGGCGATAAGGGTGTTCAACCGCTGCCCACCGTACCCTTAAAAATACATCAGACGTCATAAGCAGCCCCAAGCCTTATTTGCGCTTGTTCCGCATTTGCTGCCTGTTCTTGTTATTCTTCCCTCCGCCGTTTCCACCGCCATAAGACTTCCCTCCTCCCTGATAGGGTTTGTATTTGGGGCGCCGGGGCGCCGGAGTCGGTTGCAGGAGGTTGTCGATCACCGCCGGAAGAACGAGTTTGCCGTGCGATATGATTTCCAGATCCGCTTTGATCACGTCGTCGCTTACAAAGTGTTCCTTATTCCATGTTCGGTAAACCAGCTTCATATAAGAAGCAATCACCGAAACCAGCGCATCCCTTTTAGGGCCCGGGTCCATTTCCAACGCCTTGCGAATAAGCTTCTGCACGCTATTGCCGTAATGGCGGTAGTTTTGCTCCTTTTCCGGATAATCCACCTTATCGGGCTTTATCTGGGCCGCTTCGGCGGTTGGGGCTAACCCGTTGGGCGGCACCACCTTGATCTCGTAGTTGGCGATACGGAAAAGATGCTTCCAGAGCTTATCCCGCACGTCCTCCATATTCCGGCTTTGAGGCTGCATCTGAAACATCAGTTGGATGATCTGCTCGACAAATTGTTGCCGGAGCCTGTCGTCTTCGATGGTTTTGGCGTAAAAAATCAAGCGCTGGACATTTCGTCCGTATTCAGGAATGATCAACTCCTCCATTTGGGAGTTGTACTCCATATCCAATTTGGCTTTCTGAGTCATGAAAAACGATTCAAGAGTAAAAACGAAGATTATTCTACGGTAACGGATTTCGCCAGATTTCGGGGTTGGTCCACGTTACACCCTCTGAAAACGGCGATGTAATACGACAATAACTGGAGCGGAATCACGGAAATGAGGGGAGATAGCGGTTCTTCGGTTTCCGGGATTTCGATAGTATAATCTGCAAGCGCGTGGATGACGGAATCGCCTTCCGGAACAATAGCAATCACCATTCCTTTTCTGGCTTTGACCTCCTGGATATTGCTTACGATCTTATCGTAGGCGCTCCGATTGGTTGCAATCACGATCACCGGCATGTTTTCGTCGATCAATGCGATAGGGCCGTGTTTCATTTCGGCAGCAGGATACCCTTCTGCATGAACGTAGGAAATCTCTTTTAGTTTCAGGGCGCCCTCCAGAGCAACGGGGAAGTTATATCCCCGCCCGAGATACAAGGCATTGCTGCGGTCTTTGATTTCCCCGGCAATATACCTGATTTTGGCATCTTGCTCAAACACCTTTTTGATTTTGTCGGGGATAGCAGCCAGTTCCGTAACCAGTTGGCGGTAGCGCAGCTCCGAAATCGTACCCCGCTGATGGGCCAAATGGAGCGCCATCAGGCTAAGCAAGGTCACCTGCCCGGTAAAGGCTTTGGTGGAAGCCACCCCAATCTCCGGGCCTGCGTGAATATAAGACCCCGCATCCGTAAGCCGGGCGATGGAAGACCCCACCACATTGACGATCCCATAGATCAACGCCCCTTTTTCTTTGGCAATTTCAAGGGCTGCCAGCGTGTCGGCCGTTTCCCCCGACTGGGAAATCGCGATGACGACATCCTCCCCGCTCAGGACCGGATTGCGGTAGCGGAATTCGGAGGCGTACTCCACCTCCACCGGTATTCTGGCCAGGTCTTCAAAAAGGTATTCTCCGATCAGGCCGGAGTGCCACGACGTGCCGCATGCGACCATAATGAAGCGTTTGGCGTTGGCAATGCGGGAAGCATAGTCTTCCATTCCTCCCAGGCGAACCCAGCCTTCCTCGGCGTTCAGACGGCCGCGCATACATTCCCGCAAGGTATTGGGCTGCTCGTAAATCTCCTTCAGCATGAAGTAATCATAGCCTCCTTTTTCCAGCATCTCGATCTTCATATCCAGCTCCTGCACATACGGCGTCAATGGCACATTCGACAAGGTCTTGACCTCCAGGTCGCAGTTTTTTCGAACGACAGCCAATTCTTCGTCGTTCAGATATACAACCCGGTTGGTATATTCCACGATGGGAGTCGCATCCGAAGCAAGGAAATACTCCTTGTCGCCGATGCCGATCACCAGGGGACTTGCCTTCCGGGCAGCGACCAAGGCATGCGGATCGCGATTGTCCACAACCACGATGGCATAAGCGCCGACCACCCGGCGAAGCGCCAGACGTACCGCCTCTTCGAGCGGAAGGTTATTCGCGTCCTGGATAGCCTGGATCAGATTGACCAAAACTTCCGTATCCGTTTCACTTAGAAAGACAAACCCTTCCTTTTCCAGGGTGGCTTTCAACGAAGCGTAGTTTTCTATAATCCCATTGTGCACCAGCGCAATGCATCCGTTGTTCGACATATGGGGATGGGCATTGACGTCGTTGGGCTCCCCGTGGGTAGCCCAGCGGGTGTGTCCGAAACCAACCCCGGTCTGGCTCGCAAGAGATTCCGTGAAAGCCTCCAGGTTGTTGACTTTGCCTTTGCGCTTAAACACCTGGATGTCCCCGTCTACCAGAGCCACCCCAGCGCTGTCATAGCCCCGGTATTCAAGCCGCTTCAGTCCTTTAATCAATCGGGGATAAGCCGGCTGTTCCCCCAGATAAGCAATAATTCCGCACATAATGGGTAAAGTTTTAGTGGTTGAGTGGTTAAGTGATTGGGGGGTTAAGTGGTTGGGTGAGTGAGCAATTTAAAAAATTATTAAAAGGGAGCGTTTAAACATGAAAGTTTTCAAAAAAATGCTTAAAAATTTGATTTTCAATCATCTAACCAGACAAAAGGACGCCAGAAAGGCCTGCCAACAAACAAAGCCTTCTTTTAGGCGGCGCCTAAACCACACACCGGTCGGGCTGAAAGTTCAGACCGTAGCGTCGAAGGACCGGCGAATCATTCCGCACGAAATCTAAGGATTTCAGCGAACAAGCCTCGAACCAGTTCCGTTTTGAACAGCCCCGTCCCCGCCCTATCTCTCATACCCACCCACTCACTTAACCACCCAATCACCAACCACTAACCACTAACCACCAAACGAAACCTACTTCAATTGCGTATAAGCAATCTTCAGTTTGGCTTTATACGTTGGGTGGGAAGCGCCATTAAGCACCGCCCTGCTTCCATTCTCTGTTTTCGGCAGCAAAGTAACCAACAGTTCGTTGCTTACTTTTCCTTCCACCATATCCTGAATATGGGCGGAAAGGTTCATGCGGTAGTACCCCGGGGCCGTATCCGTTCCCGGACGGTACGTTCCTCCAAATTGCGCAGATAAATCATCGGTAGAATAGAGGACATCGTTAATGACCTGAATAGCCCCATCGCTGTCTCGGTAATACAGGACCACCGAAGACGCCGGGTAAAACGCTGCCGCATCATCCGAAGGCAGTGTAGCCGCATAGAGCACCAGTTCGGCTTTATTAATGATCACGTTCTTGAGGGAAGTAATATGAGGGAAGCGGACTACCCCATTGACTCCCGCCATTCCTTGAACGAATATATAGGGGTTGTCGATGGAAGGAGAGGTCAGGTATTTTTCCACTTCTTTCCCCGCGATTTCATGTTTAAACAAGGATACATTGGCCACGAAAGGGCTGAATTGGAATCGAAACTGCCGTTGAAGGGTATCGACATGATAATATACCACCAATCCTGCCCGGTTGGAGTTCAGATTTACCCCCACCACGCTGCCGCCGGAGACAGGCTTCACGCAAATACCCTGGAAATAACTCTGGAACAAACTGTCGGTGGTATAATAAAGCGTATCCAGGTTCAGAAGTTCCCGGCCCAGGCTATTGTTCAGGGGTATCCGCATGTGGGGAAACCCAATCGTATCCCGTTCTCCCAGCGAATAGTCGAAGACAAAAAGGCTATCGCGGCTGGGGAATATCGATCCCCTTCCCAGCGAGACGGGATTCGTTTCAAAATGGTCGTTTGAAAAATGGGCCTCCGAGGCAGAAATCGTTTCCGTTAACCGGAAAACGTCCAGGGTTAGCGGGACGTCGGCTTCGCCATAAAACTTAGACGTATCGTACGGAAGCACCAGTACCACCGAATCCACTACGGCATTGGCAAAAGAAGGCTGAAGCACTTCCGGGATTAGCTGAGCAGCCAGGCTGGCTTCCGAAGTCCCAAACAAAGGGTCGTTCATTTTTCCAACGATATACGCGCTCAGGAGGGACAACGGGTTGTGGGTACGCACCGAATCGCTTCGTTCCGTACCGGTTTCTACCGTGAAGGTATCGATGTAGACCAAATTCAGCAGGTCTTCATCCAAAAGATCCAAACCAGCGCTGATCGGGTTGGTACAAGAAAGCGCTCCGGCGCCCAGCGCCCAAATAAAAGCCCATCGCAGTATGCGTTTACAATTCATGACATGAACTTAGGACCGCCGCCTGGCAGCAGTCAGGTGATCAGAAAAAAACAAGAAACAGGGTGTCCTGCGCAAGGCCATTCCTTTTATTCGGAAACTTTTTCCAGGAACAAAGATTGGTAAAACTCCAAAATGGATTCCAGATAATTTTCTCCGGGATACGGCAAAAACGGCTTATCGATGTGGAGCAAATAATCCTGGGTCGAACCTTCCAATTCCGCGCTGCCCTGGACCACCGCGTCCGCATACATCATCGCTCCCCTCTGAAGGGTAACCCCGGCGCCGTTTTGGTAGGCTTTCAAATCTTCAGCTCCCAGGTTATTGATCAGCGCTTTGGATAGAAAACTATCTTCCAGGGCTTTGCCCATGGGTTCGTTGTAGATCGAATAGACTACTTTTGAATGCTGGAAAAGCGGCTCCGTCCGGTACACCGTTTTCATATACAGCGGAACCAGGCTCGTCATCCACCCATGGCAATGCACAATATCCGGCGCCCAGCCGAACTTCTTGACCGTCTCGATCACGCCTTTGCAGAAAAACACCATGCGGTCGGCATTATCGGTAAAGGGCTGATCCTGTTCGTCCAGGAAAATATGCTTTCGCCTGAAAAAATCGTCGTTATCCAGAAAGTACACCTGCATCCGGCCTTCGGGTAGAGAAGCTACCTTGATGACCAGAGGATAATCGTCATCTTCTACGATAATATTCATTCCCGACAAGCGAACCACCTCGTGCAAGCGGTGCCTGCGCTCGTTGATGGCCCCAAAACGCGGCATGAGAATTCGGATTTCTAAACCGTGTTCCTGGATAAATTGCGGCAACTTTCGGGAAACTTCAGATATTTCGGTAGATGATGTGTAAGGCTGCATCTCTTGGGTAACAATCAGCACTTTCTTTTTTCTCATACCGTCAAAGTCTAAATGTTTTGAACTTTAGACTCCAGAATGTAGACCTTAGAAAAATTGTCGCACGGAAATGGGAAAGTTCATTAACCTTCCTGATTGTCTGCCTTTTACAAGGCAATATGGTAATCTAGCGTCTAAAGTCTATTATCCAACGTCTAAAATGGTTGAAACCTGAAGTAATCAAGACGGCCTTCAGGAATAAGACTGCAAAATTAGAAAAAAAAACGCTTTTTTCCCTAACTATGAACAACTTAATCAATTCTTAACGATTTTAAAGCCATTCTGATGCTTTTGACCTCGTTTTAACCGCTCTTTTCAAACCTGTGCCGGCGCCTGGCTTCTGGAATCTGCCTCCAATCCGGTTTTGCGGGAGCCCAACCCGCTGATTTATTTGTACTTGGGCTATCGCTATAATCATTTAACCAATTAAACGCATTTTCTGTTCCTATGTATTTGCTCAAACGCGCAAGAGACCTTCAGCAAGTTCTCCAGACATTACGTCAGGAGGGAAAATCCGTTGGGTTCATACCCACGATGGGAGCGCTGCACCCAGGCCATTTATCGTTAGTGGATCGGGCAAAGCAAGAAAACCAGTTTACGGTTTGCAGTATCTTTGTCAACCCCACGCAATTCAACGACCCCAAGGATCTGGATCTTTATCCCCGAACACCAGGTAAAGACATCCGGATGCTGGCTTCGGTTGGCGCACACCTCGTTTTTATGCCGCCACCAGGCGAAATTTATCCTCCCGGCCTGGATACCCAACTGGATGTTTCCTTCGGTTTGCTGGACAACGTGATGGAAGGAGAGTTCAGACCCGGGCATTTCCAGGGGGTCGCCCAGGTGGTCAAACGCTTCCTCGACCTGATCAGACCGGATGCCCTTTATCTCGGGCAAAAAGATTTTCAGCAGGTAGCTATCCTCCGGCATCTGGTGCATCAGCTCCATTTACCGGTACGCATCGTCATGTGCCCGACCCTTCGGGAAACCGACGGGCTGGCAATGAGCTCCCGAAACGTGCGGCTCAGCCCGGAACTGCGCAAAAAAGCCTCCATCCTGTTTGAAACCCTAACCGCTACCAAAGACATGCTGGAGGACTTCCACCCCGAGGAGATCGAGCATTTCGCTATGGGCCGGCTTTCCATTCCCGGGTTCAAACCGGAATATTTTGAGATCGTCGACGGAAATACCTTACAACCGGTAGACGACGCTTCCCAGACCAATTTTATCGTGGCCTGCACCGCCATTTGGGCAGGCAACGTGCGGCTGATCGACAACATGATCTGGAAATCGCCGGAATGAACGAATAAAACCGAAATGCCCCACAAGTGTTTAATGGCATGGGGAACGCCCCGGTAGATTTTTCCCTCATTGCTGATATTCCTTTACTATTTTTGCGGCGCTATGATCATTCAACGTTTTAAATCCAAGATTCATCGGGTAAAGGTCACTGAAGCCGACCTGAACTATGTGGGCAGCATCACCATCGACGAAGACCTTTTGGAGGCGGCCAACATCATGGAAGGCGAAAAAGTGCAGATTGTGAACAACAACAACGGCGAGCGGTTTGAAACCTATGTCATCCCTGGCCCCAGGGCCTCCGGGATGATCCGGCTGAACGGGGCTGCAGCCCGAAAGGTCCAGATCGGCGATATACTGATCATCATCGCCTATGCCTGGATGGAGCCTCAGGAAGCCCGCTCGTTTAAACCGAGCATCGTCTTTCCCGATCAGGACAACCGAATCTGAGCCAACGACCGGATCATTTTTTAACTGCACCTACATGACTATACCCAAAAGACTGGCGCCATTGCTGCGAAATTTCTTCAAGTTTCTTTTTTTTCTGGGCATAGGCCTGACGCTGCTGTACCTTGTTTACAACCACCAGAACAAAGCGTTTCAGGAAGATTGCGCCTTGAAAGGCATTCCTGGCGAGGAGTGCAGTCTCCTTCATAAAGTATGGATGGATTTTCAGGAGGTCAACTATTGGTGGATTCTGGCCGTATTGGCGGCTTTTGCCGTAAGCAATCTCAGCAGGGCTGCCCGCTGGCTTATGCTGCTTCGCCCCCTGGGCGTTGCTCCCCGGCTGAGCAATGCCTATTTCACTATCGTCCTGGGCTATTTTTTCAACCTGGCCCTTCCAAGGCTTGGAGAGATTGCCCGGTCCGGCACGTTCGCTCAATACGAGCATATTCCAGTGGAAAAGGTGCTCGGCACCGTCGTGGTAGACCGCGTTTTTGATGTGATTAGCATCCTTCTGATTACGGCGCTGGCATTTGCGCTGGAATACGACACCCTGTGGAATTTTGCCCAGACCCACGTGTCCCTTGACGGAAAAGCGGAAACGCTGCAACGTCTCTTTTGGCTGGCCATCCCCATCGGTTTGGCGGGGCTTGCAGTTTTGTTCGTTTTCCGCCGCCGTATCCTTCGCATTCCCATCTTCCAAAAAATAGCCGGCATTGCCCAAGGGTTCTGGCAAGGAATCCTGACGGTACGGCAGCTCGACCGGCCCTGGCTTTTTGCCCTGCACAGCATCAATATCTGGCTGATGTTCTACCTTATGACCTACCTGTGCTTTTTCGCCTATGAGCCGACTTCCGGGCTTTCCGCCACCACCGCTCTGGTCGTTTTTGTTTTTGGGGGATGGGGTATCGTCATCCCCTCTCCGGGGGGCATGGGAACCTATCATTTTTTGGTCCAGACAGCGCTCATTATTTACGGTTTGAGCGGAAACGACGGATTTTCGTATGCCAATATTGCCTTTTTCTCTATCCAATTGGGCGGGAATATTCTGATGGGGCTTGCCGCTTTGCTCGCGCTCCCGATCCTCAACCGGAACTACCGACCCAAGTCCATGATTCAACCAGCCCTTGCATAACAAAACCTCCGGAGATGTCTTTTCTCAGCGAAATAGAAGCAAAAATATGCACCTGGGAAGAAGCCAGGGAACGGATCGCTGGCTGGCAAACCGCCGGTCAGTGCGTGGTGTTCACCAACGGGTGTTTCGACTTGCTGCATTATGGGCACTTGCACTATCTGGCCCAATCCAGAGATCTGGGCGACCGGCTCGTTATTGGCCTTAATGCGGCGGAATCCGTTAAGCGGCTCAAAGGAGCGCACCGGCCTATCAACGACGAAGCAACGCACTTTCTTCAAATGGCCTCCCTGGCTTGCGTGGATTTGGTGGTCGGATTTGAGGAGGATACTCCCCTGGAACTTATTCAAACCCTCCGGCCGGATGTGCTGGTCAAAGGAGGAGACTATCAGCCAGAACAGATCGTAGGCGGCGGATTCGTGCTGGCTCAAGGCGGCAAAGTGATTGCGCTGCCTTATATTAGCGGCTATTCGACCACGTCGATCGAGCAAAAAATTTTACAACAAGAACGCGCATTATGACCACCATTCAGGATGTTATCCGCCATTTGGAGGCGATAGCTCCTCCTGCATATCAGGAAGATTACGACAACGCCGGGCTGATTACGGGCAATCCGGTGGAGGAAGTGCGCGGAGTCCTCACCTGCCTTGACGCCACAGAGCAGGTTCTCCGCGAAGCAGTACGCCGGGGCTGCAACCTGATCGTAGCGCACCACCCGATTGTATTTAAAGGCTTGAAAAAACTGACGGGCGGGACCTATGTGGAACGCGTGGTCATCGAGGCCATCCGCCAAAAAATAGCGATATACGCTATTCACACCAACCTGGACAACATGTACCTCAACGGGGTTAATAGCGAGATCGCTGCCCGGCTAGGCCTTATCCATACCCGCATTCTGTTGCCCAGGCAGGAATGGCATACGGCACGACTGACGCTGCCTGCTTCTCTGGAGCCCGCGCTGCGCGCGCAGTTGTTGGAACATGGCGCCGGCGAGTTGCTCCATGTACTGCCGGCAGGAGGAAACGCTGTCGTCTGCGACCTGCGATTCGACCGGGCCCGCCAAAATACCCTGCGCCAACTCCTGCAGGCGCTGGCGCCGGAATCCCTGGACGCTGCCGTCTGGCAGACCGCAACGAACCCTCACCCCGGCATCGGGGCTGGCCTGATCGGCGAGCTTCCCGAGCCCTTGCCGGGCGCCCAATTCCTTCAACTGGTCAAATCCAGCATGCACGCCTCTTGCATCCGCCACACCGCTTTGCTGGAAAAGCCGGTAAAAAAAGTCGCCCTGTGCGGAGGGTCCGGAAGCTTCCTGCTCGGCCGCGCAATGGCTCAGGGAGCCGACGCCTATGTGAGCGCCGACTTTAAATACCACGAGTTTTTCGACGCCGACGGGAAAATTCTCATTGCCGATATTGGGCACTACGAGAGCGAACAATTCACCGTTCAATTGTTACAAAAAATAATTTCACGAAAATTTACTAATTTTGCGGCCTATTGTACGGAGGCAAGTACAAACCCCGTTTATTATTCATAGGCAAAAGCCGCAAACAGCATAAAATCAAGGGAGTATGGCTAACGAAATTACCGTAGCAGAACAACTCAAGCAATTGTACGAACTCCAACTCATCGACTCCGAGATCGATGAAATCGAAGTTCTTAAGGGGGAATTACCCATCGAGGTAGGCGATCTGGAGGACGATATCGCCGGATTGGAGATCCGGACCGGTAAACTGCGCGGCGCCATTAAAGAACTCCAGGGGAATATTGCCAAACAGCAGGCCAACGTCAAAGAAGCTGAAAACCTCATCGAACGGTATAAAGTCCAGTTGGACAATGTAAAGAACAACCGGGAATTCGAAGCGCTGACCAAGGAGCTGGAAATGCAGCAGCTCGATATTCAGCTCGCCGAAAAGAAGATCCGCGCCTCGAACATCGAGATCGAAAACAAAGAAGAGACCCTCGCCGCAACGGAAGAGAAACTGGACAAGAAGCAAAAAGACCTTGAGGTCAAGAAAATCGAACTCCAGGAGATTATCTCCAAAACAGAATCGGAAGAAAAAGCCCTGCGCGAAAAATCCGATGCAGCCCGCGTTGGCGTAGAAGCCCGGCTCATCAAGGCCTACGATAAAATACGTTCTTCCTACCGGAACAGCCTGGCGGTCGTTACCGTGCAGCGCGATTCCTGCGGCGGGTGCTTTAACAAAATCCCGCCTCAGGTCCAGTTGGAAATCGCCATGCGGAAAAAGATCATCGTATGCGAATACTGCGGCCGGATTCTGGTAGATGACTACGTCCTGGACCCCCACTACCTGCCTGGCAGGGGGCAAGTCGAACCGGAAAACGCCTGATCGCAGGTTTCCCTTATGCGCAGATGGCCCGCCCGGAAGCTCTTGAGCAGCATTGCCCTTGCCTTCCTGGCCCCGGCAGCTCTGGCAGCCGAAAAAGGATTTCAGTATTCTCCGGATGCCCGGCTCGCCTACGAGCAAACCATCAGCTTGCGGCTGAAGGAAGCCGGAATCGCCATCCAGCGGATGAAGCAACAGGAGCCCGAAAACCTCATCGTTCTCCATCTGGAGAATTACGTTGATTTTTTTCGCCTGTACATCAGCGAAAACGAAGCGCTTTACGGCCAGCTTAAAAAAAACGAAGAGGCGCGCATCCGCCAAATTCAGGAAGGCGATCCCCGTTCCCCCTATTTCCTTTACCTTCAAGCAGACATCCGGCTCCAGTGGTCCCTGCTTAAGTTCCATTTTGGCGATTACCTGTCTGCTTTCCTGGACATCGGCAAATCCTACAAACTACTTCGGCGCAACCAGGAGCTTTTTCCGGCGTTCCTCCCCAATCTGAAAAACATGGGCATCCTTCACGCCCTGGCCGGAACGGTCCCTGACAATTACCGGTGGGGCGCCCGGCTGCTCACGGGCATGACGGGAACCGTTCCCCAAGGGAAAGCCGAGCTGGAAAAAGTGCTCCGCGCCGCCAGGATCAGCCTTTCCTTTTCGAAGAAGAAACGATCTGCTGCTGTATACGTTCGTCTTACTCAACCTGAGCAATGAACCGGAAAAAGCATGGAAAACCATCAGCCAGGCCGGATTGCAGCCCGCCCAAAATCCTGTCCACTGCTACATGATCGCATCCGTGGCCATGCAAAGCGCCCGGAACGAGGAGGCCTTGTCGGCGCTTTCCAAACAGCCCCTAGATCCTAATCTTCTCCCTTTCCCCCACCTGCAGTTCATGCACGGGACCGCCAAGCTCCGCAAGCTGGATCTGGAAGCCGCCCGGCATTTCCAATCGTTTCTCAACCAGTATAAAGGGCGGAACGGCATCAAGGAGGCTTACCAAAGGCTAGCCTGGTGCGCCTTTCTAAAAGGCGACCTGCAGGGTTACCAACGCCACCTGCGCCAAGCCCTGAGCCAGGGCGCCGCAGAGACGGGCGCTGATAAAAACGCCTTGAAAGAAGCCCAATCCCTGCGGCCTGCTCCCGCAACCCTGCTTAAGGCGCGCCTGCTGTTCGATGGGGGCTATTTTCAAAAGGCACTCCTACTGATGGAGGAACAAGGCATCAAAGAGTACCAATCCCTCGAGCACCGGCTGGAGTACCATTACCGGATGGGCCGTATCCTGCATGGGTTGAAGCGCTTTCTCAGAAGCCATCGCCAGTTATCAGAAAAGCATTGCTCTAGGGAAAAATGCCCCTTTTTATTTTGCATGCAACGCCGCCCTCCAAACCGGCATGATTTACGAAACCCTTGGAAAACCCGAACAAGCAAAGGAATTCTTCCGGCTCTGCCTCTCCATGAATCCCGACGACTATCGAACCAGCCTGCACCAGGCGGCTAAAGCCGGCATTAACCGGATTTGACCTTCCTTTTAGAAAATGCAAAAGCCCTGCCTATAACCCTTTTGCCGGAATTTATCTATCTTTACCCGCTCATTCTGTATCTCCCAAGCAACCGGCACAACAGGCTACTTATGAAAACCTCTTTGAATTGGCTCCGGGACTACCTCGACCTTCCGATGGAACCCGAACGCATCGGCGAAATCCTTACCGACATTGGTCTGGAACTGGAAAACCTGGAAAAAGTGGAACGCGTCCCCGGCGGCCTTCAGGGCGTCGTTGTCGGCCAGGTCGTGGAATGCCACAAGCACCCCAATGCCGATAAACTTTCCCTTACCAAAGTAGACACGGGTACCGGAGAACTCCTCCAAATCGTCTGCGGCGCTCCCAATGTGGCTTCCGGGCAAAAAGTGCTCGTCGCTACCATTGGAACGACCTTATATCCGCAGGACGGAGAACCGTTCACCCTGAAAAAAGGGAAAATACGGGGGGAGGATTCCGAAGGGATGATCTGCGCCGAAGACGAGCTGGGCCTGGGCCACGACCATAGCGGAATTCTCGTGCTTCCCGAAGATGCGCCTGTTGGCGCCCCGGCGAAAGCCTTCCTCAATCTCCACGAAGACCATGTTTTTGAAATAGGGCTCACCCCTAACCGCTCGGATGCAACCTGCCACCTCGGCGTTGCTAAAGATCTGGCCGCCGCCCTTCGGATCAATTACCGCCACCATGGCCAGGTACGCCTTCCGGACGTCAGCGCCTTCAAAGTGGATCATCGCGACCTCCAACTGGAGGTTTCCGTCGAACATCCCGAAGCCTGCCCCAGGTATTCCGGGGTTTCCATTCAGGGGGTTACGGTGGGCGACTCGCCGGAATGGCTGAAAGAGCGCCTGGCCGCTATTGGCGTCCGCTCGATCAATAACATCGTCGACATTACCAATTTCATCCTCAACGAACTGGGGCAGCCTCTGCATGCGTTTGACCTCGACCAGATCGCCGGCCGCCAAATCACTGTCAAAACCCTGCCCACGGGAACCTCGTTCCTGGCACTGGACGACACCGAACGCACGCTGCACGAAGAAGACCTCATGATCTGCGACGGCGCCTCCAATGGCTTGTGCATCGGGGGCGTGTTCGGGGGGTTGCGTTCGGGCGTAACGGAGAAAACGGTTAACATCTTCCTGGAATCGGCGCACTTCAATCCGCGTTTTATCCGCCGGACCAGCGTGCGGCATAACCTGCGCACCGATGCAGCCCGGGTCTTCGAAAAAGGAAGCGATCCCAACAACACCGTCTACGCCCTCAAAAGGGCTGCCCTGATGATCCAGGAGTATGCGGGTGGGCAGATCGCTTCCGATATCGCCGACATCTATCCTCTGCCGGTCCTTCCTCGCGAAATCGAGGTTCGCTACGACTATGTCAACACCCTTATCGGCGCCAACCTGAGCCGGGAAGAGGTAGCGGACATCCTGGACGCCCTCGGAATGACCCTTTTGAAGAAAGAGGCCTCCTCCTTTACCGTAGCGGTCCCAACCAACAAAGCGGACGTTTTGCGCCCAGCCGACGTGGTGGAGGAGATCCTTCGCATCTACGGGTTCAACAAAGTGGACGTTCCCGGTAAATTCCACTTTACCCTCAACCTGAAACCCCAGCCCGACCCTACGTCGGTGCGCAACGCGATTGCCGATTACCTGGCTTCCTGCGGGTTTAATGAAATGATGGCGCTTTCCCTGACCCAGTCGCGGTACTACCGCAATGTGAAGAATTATATCCCGGAAGACCAACTGGTATTCATCAACAACACCTCCAACGTCCACCTCGACATCATGCGGCCCGACATGCTCTTCAGCGGATTGGAAGCGGTCGTCCACAACCAGAACAGGCAGCAAAGCCGCCTCCGCCTGTTTGAATTCGGCAAAAGCTACCGGGCAGAAAACGGGGAGCACAAAGAACGTGCCCAACTCAGCCTGTTCCTGACCGGAGAACGCTGGCAAGAAAGCTGGCTGTTCGACAACAAAGCCCAAACCGGCTTTTTTACCATAAAAGCCTACGTGACCAATATCTTACAGCGCCTGGGCCTGGAGGGATTTCAGGAACAGCCGCTCCAACACCCCGGTTTTACCTACGGGCTTCAATTGCAGCGCGGCCCACAGGTGATCGCGGAGTTCGGACGGGTAAACGCCCGGCTTGGCAAAGAAGCCGGGGTGCGCGGAGAGGTGTTCGCCGCGCTGATCCATTGGGACCTCGTTCTGCAAGTGGCAGGCAAACAACGCATCAAATATGCCGAGGTGAGCAAATTTCCAACCACCCGGAGAGATCTCGCCCTGGTTATTGATAATTCAATAAATTTTGTTGATATTGCGGCAATTGCACGAAAAGTCGGCAAGAAATTGATCCGGGATATCAACTTGTTTGACGTCTACGAAAACGAACAACAACTCGGCGCAGGCAAACGATCCTATGCTGTCCGTTTCGTTTTCGAAGACCCGGAGCGCACGCTCCAGGACAAGGACGCCGATCTGGTTATGGATCAATTGATCAAGGAATATGAAATGAAACTTAACGCCCTGATTCGGCGTTAACGATGGGTACTGAAAGGAAACCCGCAAGGGTACTGGTTAGACGGAATCCTGACAATGAATTTATCCGAACAACTGGAACGTATTGAACTTAAATTGCGTCAGCTCGCACTCGATATGCGTCAGATCAAACGGCAAAACGAGGAGCTATCGCATCAAAACCATCAGTTGCAGCTCGAAATAGCGCTTAGGGATCAAACTATTGCCCGCCTGCAAGAGGGATTATCCGAAGCGCAAAGCCAGCTCCTGCTTCAGGAGCAAGCGGACGCCGATAAGGCCAGGCAACTGAAAGTTCAGGTAGATCAATACCTCCGGGAAATCGATAAATGTATTGAGTGGTTGACGAACAACTGAGAACGAACGATCCGTCCTTTTCCGTTTTTTTCCTTATAGCAACCTCCCGGCCACGAACGCCGGGCCTGCGGTTGTCCCATCCTTGCAATCCGGATCAGGGTTTGGTTCGTGGAAGGCAATGCAATGGAAGGTCAGGAAAACAAGCATATCACCGTGGTTATTGGCGGACGTCCTTATCCCTTGAAAATCAAGGCAGAAGACGAAGCCGCCATCCGAAAGATCGTCAAAGAAGTCAATGAAAAAATCAACCTTTTTCAGTTGACTTATACGAATAAAGACAAGCAGGACTGCTTGTCGATGGTCTTGCTGACCTACGCGGTGGATCTCTTCAAATCCAGGCAAAGCGCCGCCGATGACGTCCTCGTTGCCTCCAAACTCGCCCATTTCAGCCAACTCCTTGATCATATGCTCGCTCAGGAATGACGTGAAGCGGCGCCGGCATTTTCCGGTCTGCGTTCGCCCTATTAGGACTATATCATTTTACGCATTAAAACACTACGTTGAATTATGAATATACTAACCGGATTACTGATCGGCCTGGTCGTAGGCGCACTGATCGGCTTTGCCGTCGTGCAGCTGGTCGTCGGCCGCGCCCGAAAGAAAAAAGTGGAGGAGGCCAATACCCAGGCGGACCTGCAAATTAAAGAAGCCCGACTGACCGCCAAGCGGGTCGTCGACGAAGCGGAAATGAAAGCGGAAAAGATCGTCGATCAGGCTGAAAATAAAAACGAACGCATCAAGCAAAAGAAAATCCAGGAAGCCAAAGAGCATTTCTCTAACCTGAGATCGCAGTTCGACAGCCAGAAAGCACAGCAAATGGTGGAACTCAAAGAACGGGAAGTAGAGATCAAATCGCTCGAATCCGAATTCAAGCTCAAAGAAGAAAAAATAGAAGAACGCCACCGCGTCGTGGAATCCCTAAAAACCGAACTGGACGCCAAAGAAGCCGAATTCAGCGCTATCCGGGAAAACCTGGAAAAACAGCTCAAAATCGTTGCAAAGAAAAAAGAAGAACTCGACAGCGCCAACGAACGCCGGATCAAGGAACTGGAAAGCATCGCCCGCCTAAGCGAGCAGGAAGCCAAAGAACAACTGCTCGACGCCGTTCGTGCCAAAGCGGAAACCGATGCCATGTCCATCGTCAAGGAATCCGTCGAACAGGCTAAAGCCAATGCCAGTAAAGAAGCCAAAAAAATTGTCATCCAGACGATTCAGCGGATGTGCGCTGAATACACGATCGAAAATACCGTTTCCGTGTTCCATCTGGATTCCGACGACCTCAAAGGCCAGATCATCGGCAGGGAAGGGCGTAATATCCGGGCCCTCGAAGCCGCTACCGGCGCGGAAATCGTCGTGGACGACACCCCGGAAGCAATCGTGATCTCCAGCTTCGACCCCATCCGGAGGGAAGTCGCCCGCCTCGCGCTTAAAAAACTGGTCGCCGACGGCCGCATTCACCCTGCCCGTATCGAAGAAGTAGTCGCCAAAACCCGCAAACAACTCGACGAGCAAATTGTCGAGATCGGAGAACGAACGGTTATCGAAATGGATCTGCACGGCCTCGATCCCTACCTCGTGAAGATGGTAGGCCGCATGCGCTTCCGTTCTTCCTACGGCCAAAACCTGCTGAAACACTCGATCGAGACCGCCAACCTCTGCGCTATCATGTCTGCCGAACTTGGGCTCAACCCCAAACAAATCAAACTGGCTAAACGCGCAGGCCTTCTCCACGACATCGGGAAGGTGGCCGAAGAGGAAAGCGAACTCTCCCACGCCATCCTGGGCATGAAACTCTGCGAGAAATACAAGGAAAACCCCGCCGTTTGCAACGCCGTTGGCGCCCACCACGACGAGATCGAAATGAATAATATCATCTCCCCCATTGTGCAGGCCTGCGACGCCATCTCCGGCGCCCGCCCCGGCGCCCGGCGCGAGATCCTGGAAAGCTACCTCAAACGCATCGGCGAACTCGAAGAACTGGCCATGGCCCACGAAGGCGTTTCTAAGGCCTTCGCCATGCAAGCCGGCCGCGAACTTCGCGTGATCGTAGAAAGCGAAAAGGTCACCGACGCCTACGCCGACGATTTGGCCTTCCTTATTTCTCAGAAAATCCAGGAAGAAATGCAGTATCCTGGCCAAATCAAAGTGACCGTGATCCGGGAGAAACGAGCGATTTCCTACGCCCGTTAACCCGAACGCTACTCTATACCCTCCTATGCGCAACCAAGGATTTCCAACCCTTGGTTGCGCAATTTTAAAGCCCACGACCATGGCCTTAAAAACCAACTTTTCTGCTTTTGTCCTGCCTGCCCTCCTGCTGGGCATGCTTGGATTTACTTTTCCCGGAGAAAAGCCCGCCGAGCAACCGCCTTATTTCTCCATCACGTTTCCTGCTTCCCTGGGAGCTTCTTTTGACGGGAGGCTGTTGCTCATCCTGTCCAAAAACGACCAATCGGAACCCCGGTTCCAAATCGCCGATGGGCCGGAAACCCAGCTGGTTTTCGGAATCGACGCCGACGACTGGAAAGCGGGACAACCCTTGATGATCGACGCTTCCGCACTCGGCTACCCGATTGAAAGCCTCCGGAATGTACCCAAAGGAGAGTACGTCGTTCAGGCCCTGTTGCACAAATACGAAACTTTTAAACGGGCCGACGGGCACGTGGTCAAACTTCCTATGGACAGAGGAGAAGGCCAGCAATGGAATCTTGCTCCGGGCAACCTGTACTCGGCGCCGGTCAAAATCCAGTTCGACCCTCAATCGGCAAAGGTCGTCCATATCCAACTCAGCAAGGCAATCCCTCCCATCGAGTCGCCCAAAGACTCCAAATACATCAAACACATCAAAATCCGGAGTAAATTGCTGTCCGACTTCTGGGGCCGCGACTTTTTCCTGGGCGCCCATGTGTTGTTGCCCGAAGGTTGGGATACCCATCCCAACGCGCGCTACCCTTTAGCCATTTTCCACGGGCATTTCCCCGCAGATTTCGGCGGATGGCGCACTACGCCGCCGGATACGACGCAGCCTTGCCAGTACAGCAGCCGGTTCAAAATCGATTGCTATAACCGCATCCAGCAACAGGAAGCCTACGATTTTTACAAGCTCTGGACCGGGCCGAATTTCCCCCGGGTGATCGCGATCGAAATCCAGCACGCCAATCCCTACTACGACGATTCCTATGCCGTAAACTCCCAAAACCTTGGCCCCTACGGCGACGCCATCACCTATGAGCTTCTCCCCTACATCGAAAAAGAATTCCGAGGGATCGGACAGGGGTGGGCCCGCTTTACCTACGGAGGCTCCACCGGGGGATGGGAAGCCCTGGCGGTACAAACCTTTTACCCGGAAGAATACAACGGATGCTATGCCGCTTGCCCCGACCCCATTGATTTCCGGGCCTTCACCACGGTAAATATTTATGAGGACAAAAACGCCTACTTCCTCGATAACAGTTTCAAATCTACCCCAAGACCCGGCCATAGAGACTACCTCGGGCACGTTTCCGCTACCTTAAAGGAAATGAACTTAAAGGAATTGGTCCTGGGCACGAAAAGCCGGTCCGGACAACAATTTGACATCTGGGAGGCGGTGTATTCTCCCATCGGGCCCGACGGCTACCCTCAGCGCTTGTGGGATAAATACTCCGGTCTGATTAATCCCGAAGTAGCGGCCTTCTGGCGTGAAAACTACGATCTCGCCTACATCCTGAAACGGGACTGGGCAAAAAACGGCGCCAAATGGCGCGGAAAGATCCATATTTATTGCGGGGATATGGACAACTTTTACCTCAATAACGCCGTCTACCTCATGGAAGATTTTCTTAAAGAAACCACAAACCCACCTTACGACGGGGAGGTTGATTATGGAGACCGCGCCGAGCATTGCTGGAATGGAGATCACACGCAACCCAATTACATCTCCCGATTGCGGTATCACCGGATGTTTATTCCCAAATGGGCGGAAGAAGTGAAATCCAGGGCGCCGAAAGGGGCCGACCTCAAATCCTGGAGATATTGAGCTGACATTTATCCTATGCCGTTATTCGACAATCATGGACGGATCATCAACTACGTGCGGATCGCCGTCACCGACCGATGCAATCTACGCTGCTTCTATTGCATGCCGGAAAAAGGAATCCAGTACGTCCCTAAAGACGATCTGCTAACCTATGAGGAGCTTATCCGGCTCAGCCGTTTATTCGTGAGCCTGGGGGTTGAAAAGATCCGCATCACCGGCGGCGAGCCTTTCGTGCGCAGAGATATGATGGAATTCCTGCGCAGCCTGAGCCAAATGGAGGGCTTAAAACAAATTCATATCACGACCAACGGCACGACGACCGAACCTCTTGTTCCGGAGTTAAAAGCGCTGGGAATCCATTCAGTGAATCTCAGTCTGGACACGCTCGATCCGGCGCGCTTTTTCCAGATCACCCGAAGGGATGTCTTCCCCGAAGTGATGAATACCTTCCATGCCTTGATCCGGCATGGAATCCCTACCAAAATCAACGCAGTGGTCATGGAGGGAAAAAACATCGAGGATATCCTTCCCCTCGTGGAACTGGCCCGGGAATATCCCGTCAGCGTCCGATTTATTGAAGAAATGCCATTTAACGGAGAAGGCCGCCTGGCACTGGACCAGTTTTGGAACCATCGCCGCATTCTGGATCATATCCGCGCCAGGTTTCCGGAGATAGAAAAAGTACCTGATCCTCCCCACTCCACGTCGTACAATTACCGCATCCCCGGCTTTCAGGGCAAAATCGGCCTGATTGCCGCTTACTCCCGGACGTTCTGCGGAACCTGTAACCGGATCCGCCTGACTCCGCAGGGTACACTGAAAACCTGTCTGTACGACGATGGGGTATTCAATATCAAGAACCTCATGCGTGCTGGCGCCACCGACGAACAATTAACGGAATCCCTGGTCCAGGCCCTGAATCACCGCGCAAAAGATGGCTGGGAAGCAGAGAAAAACCGTAATTTTGGATTGCCCATTTCCGAATCCATGTCAACCATCGGAGGGTAATCCTCAATAACCCTTCCCCAGCTTTTAAAAGACATTGGAACAGGGTATTTCATTTCCCTTTGACCCGAACAGCAAACACGTCATGGCTAAGAAGAAAAAACAAACAGCCGAACCATCCGAATCGACCGTTCCTGTAAACGAAGGGACGGAGCGCTCCCCCGAACGTTTTACCGGCTTAAAGAAGAAAAAGCCAAAACAGAACACTGCGGGTGCACCGGCTGTCCAGGTTGCCCTTGGCCATGTGCGTAAATACATGGCGCCCGGAGACGCCGCAAAGGTCATGTTCCGGCTCAACCAAAAGGGCGGGATCGACTGCCCCGGATGCGCTTGGCCCGATCCCGACGACGACCGGTCCAAACTCGGCGAATACTGCGAAAACGGCATCAAAGCCATCGCCGAAGAAGCCCAGAAAAAAATGATCGGAAGAGGTTTTTTCGCTCAGCATTCAGTTGCCGAACTAGGGCAATGGCTCGATTTTGAGCTCGGAAAAGCCGGAAGGCTCGCCGAGCCCCTGGTCCTCGAAGCGGGCGCCACCCACTACCAGCCCATCTCTTGGGAAGATGCCTTCCAACTCATCGCAGAAGAACTCCGTCAGCTGGCATCCCCCGACGAGGCGGTGTTTTATACCTCCGGCCGCACCAGCAACGAAGCGGCCTTCCTGTATCAGCTTTTCGTCCGCGAGTTCGGCACCAATAACCTTCCCGATTGTTCCAATATGTGCCACGAAGCGTCCGGGAAAGCCATGAACGCCACGCTCGGCACGGGAAAGGGCACCGTCACCCTGGCCGACTTTTACGAAAGCGACCTGATTGTTATTCTCGGCCAAAACCCTGGGACCAACCACCCCCGCATGCTCAGCGCCCTGGAACGCTGCAAAGAGAACGGCGGTAAGATCATCGCCATCAACCCCCTGAAAGAAGCCGGATTACTCCGATTCTCCAATCCGCAACGGCCAGCCAAAATGCTGGGAAAAGGAACTGCGCTGGCCGACTTATTCCTTCAAGTCCGGATCAACGGCGATATTCCCCTGCTCAAGGCCATTATGTCCCTGATGTTGTACGACGAGCGAACCAAACCTGGTTCCGCTTTCGACATGGAGTTCATTACCCAATATACCGAGGGGTATGAGGCCTTTGTTACCGACCTTCTCACCTACGATTTCAATACCTTGGCGGAAGCTTCCGGCGTTCCTCGCAAAGACATCAAAGAGGCGGTGGAAATGATCAAAAAAGCGGACAAAATGATCGTCTGCTGGGCTATGGGCCTGACCCAGCACGCGAATGGAGTAGACAACATCCGGGAAATCGTCAACTTGTTATTACTCAAAGGAGCTATCGGCAAACCCGGCTCCGGGGCTTGCCCCGTGCGCGGGCACAGCAACGTGCAGGGCGACCGCACTATGGGAATCTGGGAATCCCCCAAACCGGAGTTCCTGGATAAACTTCAAGAAGTGTTTGGATTTAACCCTCCGCGGGAGCACGGGTATTCTACCGTCGACGCCATTCAGGCAATGCATAAGGAAAAAGCAAAAGTATTCTTCGGCATGGGCGGCAATTTTCTCTCCGCCTCCCCCGATACAGAATTTACCGCAGACGCCCTGCGCAAATGCCGGCTTACGGTGCACGTGTCCACCAAGCTCAACCGAAGCCACCTCATCCATGGCCGGCGGGCCCTCATCCTGCCTTGCCTGGGCCGGACCGACCGGGACCTGCAATCCTCCGGGGAGCAATTGGTGAGCACCGAGAGCTCCAGCTCCGTGGTGCAAATGTCCAAAGGCGTCTTGCCTCCCATTTCTTCCCATTTGCGCAGCGAACCCGCCATCGTTGCCGGATTGGCCAAAGCGGTGCTCGGCAACCGTTCCAAGGTCGATTGGGACGCCATGACCTCGAATTACGACCACATCCGGGACGCCATCGAAAAGACCATCCCCGGCTTTGATTCGTACAACAAGCGGGTTCGCGAGCCCGGCGGCTTTATGCTGCCCAATCCGGCCCGAAACCGGTCCTTCCCCACCGCCTCCGGGAAAGCCCATTTCTCCATAGCTCCTTTGCCTGAAAACCTCGTAGCGCCCGGCCAGTATGTTCTGATGAGCATCCGGAGCCACGACCAGTTCAATACCACCGTGTATGGCCTCGACGACCGGTACCGGGGCATCTACAACGAGCGCCGCGTAGTATTGCTCAACCCAGAGGATATGCGCCGGGAGGACATTGCAGAAGGGCAAAAAATCCACCTCATCAGCGAATACCAGGGCGTTACCCGCACGGCTAGCCACTTTCTTGCCCTGGGTTACGATATTCCTGCCGGGTGCGCAGCCGCCTATTTCCCAGAAGCCAATGTGTTGATACCGGTAGACGCCCACGACCCGGAAAGCAAAACCCCGGCGTCTAAATTCATTCTTATCCGAATCGAAAAAGCAGGTTAAAGCAGGGCATTTGTGCCTGCGCTCCTTTTTCATTACTTCCCAAAATCAACCCTGACGCGCCATGAAACCCATTTCCTTTCTCCTTCTCGCTCTGATCCTCCTGGTCTCCTCCTGCAACAAGGACAAACCGTCCGGAGCGGAGGCTTCCGCTGTCATTCGGATGCAGTCGGATTTTCCAACGCCTCCGTCGGCAAAAAAAATCCCCCAGACTTTTTCCGAACATGGGTATACCCGGGTCGATAACTACTTCTGGCTGAGAGACAAAACCAACCCCGAGGTCATCCAGTATCTGGAATCGGAAAACAGCTACAGCGATACCGCGATGGCCCATACCCAGTCTTTACAGGAGCAATTGGCGAAGGAAATGAAAGGGAGGATCAAGGAAGACGACTCCAGCGTGCCGGTACTGAGCAATGGATACTATTATTACGCCAAAACGGAAAAAGATAAACAGTATCCCGTTTGGTGCAGAAAAAAAGGAAGCCTGGACGCTGCGGAGGAGGTGTTGCTCGACGGCAACGCGCTTTCCCAGGGCAAACCGGCTTTCCTTATGGGTGGATACAAAGTTAGCCCCGACAATCAATTGCTGGCATACCGCACCAATTATACCGGGTCCTACGTCGAATTTACCCTGCACATCCGCGACTTGCGCACAGGAAAAGACCTGGAAGATCAAATTGAACGCGCAGGCAGCTTCGTTTGGGCCAACGACAGCCGCACGATCTTCTATACCGCGCCCAACGAAGCGCTGCGCCCTTACCGGCTCTATCGGTATGAAATTGGGAGCCGCCGCCCTGCAGAATTGCTTTTGGAAGAAAAAGACGACCTGTTCGAACTCAGCCTCAGCAAGAGCCGCACAGGCGAATTCATATTCCTCGGGTCGGGGAGCTTTACGTCTTCAGAATACCGCTACCTGCCGGCCGGACAACCCAAAGGAAGTTTCAAGCTGATTGCTGCCCGAAAACCCAATGTCCGCTACTACCCGGAAGCGCATAAAGACCGGTTATTTTTTCTTGTCAAAGACTCCGGCGCGCCCAATTTCAAGGTCATGCAAGCTCCGGTTAAAGGCTTTGAGAACAGTTCCTCCTGGAAAACCTTCGTGGCGCACGATCCCAAAGTAAAAATAGAAGGCATCGACGCTTTTGAAAAATTTCTGGCCCTGACCGTTCGCACCAATGGGCTTCAGGAGATCCGGATTTTGGATCTCGATGGGAAATCCGCCAAAAAGTATCTTTCCCGGAGCCTGTCTTTGCCCTGTTTCAGGGCGAAAATCCCGAATATGCTTCGCCTAACTTCCGCTACCTCTATACCTCGCTCAACCGGCCCATGAGTACATTTGACTTCGACGTGGCCACGGGGAAAAGTGCGTTGTTGAAACAGGAAGAAATCCCCAGCGGCTTTAACCCCGATGACTACGAGGTCAAACGCCTGTGGGCCACCGCACCCGACGGGGTGAAAGTACCGATGGCTCTGGTACACAAAAAGGGCCTTCAGCTCAACGGCGCCAACCCCGCCCTGCTCTATTCCTATGGCTCGTATGGGTACAGCACCGACCCCTGGTTCAACGCCAATGCCTTTAGCCTGGTAGACCGGGGTTTGTCTATGCGATCGCCCAGATTCGGGGCGGCAGCGAGATGGGCGAGCAATGGTATGAAGATGGCAAATTGCTGAAGAAGAAAAACACTTTCACCGATTTTATTGCCTGCGCTGAACAACTGATCCAGGACAAGTACACGTCCAAAGACCTGCTCGCCATAAACGGAGGCAGCGCCGGCGGGCTTTTAATGGGCGCCGTAGCCAATATGCGCCCCGACCTGTTTAAGGTCGTCGTCGCCGAAGTGCCCTTCGTCGATGTAATCAATACCATGCTGGATCCCAACCTCCCCCTGACCACACAGGAATGGGAACAATGGGGAAACCCAAACGACAAAACCTACTACGACTACATGCGATCCTATTCTCCCTACGACAATATCGAAAAGAAAGACTATCCCAACCTGCTCCTGACCGGGGGGCTCAACGATTCGCAGGTGCTTTTCCACGAACCGGCAAAATTTGCCGCCAAACTGCGCGAGCTAAAAACCGACAACAACTTGCTCTTGTTGAAGATCAATATGGACTCCGGGCACGGAGGCGCTACCGGAAGGTTTGATTACCTCAAAGAGGAAGCGTTCCGCTACGCATTTGTCATGGACCGCCTGGGAATCAAGGAGAAGAAACTCAAAAACTAATGGCTGATCAGTTCACCCATTTGGACGCTGCCGGCAATCCGGCTATGGTCGATGTCGGCGAAAAACAAATTACCCGGCGTACCGCCAGGGCAAGGGCTATTGTCGTACTGCCTGACCAGGTCATGGATCTGCTCGAAGGAGAGGAAATCCACACCAAAAAAGGACCGGTTTTTCAAACCGCGATCCTGGCAGGGATCATGGCGGCCAAAAAAACAGGGGAACTGATCCCGCTATGCCATCCCCTGGGCCTCGATAACTGCAAGGTAGAAATCCGGGTCAGCGCGCATCGGGAAATTGTGATCCAATGCACCGCCGTCATCACGGCAAAAACCGGAGTGGAAATGGAAGCCCTCACTGGGGCTTCCATTGCTGCCCTAACGATCTATGATATGGCCAAAGCGTTCTCGCACGATATCCTCATCAAGGAAATCCGGCTGATGGAAAAAACCGGAGGCAAATCCGATTTTAAACGGGAAGACTAACCAGCTGTACTTCGCATGGAGCAAGCTCACCAAAAACATGCCGGCATCCAACGGGCGGCTTACGGAACGTTTCACCGCCAGGAATGGGCTTTTATCGGCGCTCCCTGCGGGAGCATCAAAAAATTGGCTAGCGCCATTGCCGCTTCGCTCCGGGAGCGCTGGAAAATCGGTTATGCCGATGCCGACCACCAGGAGGCCGGCGCCCCTGCCCGGGAGACCCTCCTTACCCGGGGATTTTCGCTGGAGTACACCGATAAAATTGCCTATCACCGCCTGGACTTTCAGGCCAGTCTCGACGCATACCAATACCGTACCCTGTTCAACGACCAGGATCTCGTGCTCGTCAACGGCAATCATTATACTGCCAAACGGCAGATCGTGCTCATCGACCCGAGGAAAGAAGCTTCCCTCCAAAAAAAACTGGACCGCCTCACCCAGGTGGATCTCCTCCTCCTAACGGAAGACCATCTGATCCCTTACCCTTTCCTGCTGGATCACCTGAGTGAATTAGGGCAAAAAGACGTTCCCATCCTTTCGATTAACGATACGGCATCCATCGCTGGCTTTTTGAACCAACATCTCGAAAACTCCTTGCCCCCGCTTTTGGGGCTGGTATTGGCCGGCGGGAAAAGCGTCCGCATGGGCGACGACAAAAGCCGGATCGATTACCACGGCCTGCCTCAGCGCGATCATGCGGCGCGGCTCCTTCAGCCCTACTGCCGGGAGGTGTATCTCTCGGTGCGTCCAGACCAAACAGGGGAACCGAACCATTCGTTTCCTTTGATTACCGATACGTTCCTGGGCTTGGGCCCTTTGGGGGCCATCCTTTCTGCCTTCCGGGAAAAGCCCGATGCTGCCTGGCTGGTCATCGCGTGCGATCTCCCCTTTTTAAACCCGGACACCCTCGAGCTTTTACTCCGCGAGCGCAATCCCAGCCTCATGGCGACCGCCTTCAACAGCCCCGTGAACAACCTTCCGGAACCCCTTATCGCCATTTGGGAACCCAGAAGCTACCCCATTCTGCTCCAGTTTCTTGCCCAAGGCTATGACTGCCCCCGCAAAGCGCTGATTAACTCCCCTATCCACCTGCTGGAAGCGCCCGATCCCCAAACCCTGGAAAACGTCAATACGCCGGAAGAAAAGGAGATGGCCTTGGAAAAGTTAAGGAAAAAGGAATAGACTTGCTGCGGTGGGTGCTTCGGGCGCTTTGGAGGTTCGGCTTGAACGAAAAACCGATTACTTTTGTTAAAAAGAAAAAAGGGGAATATGGGCGCATTAAGCATTCATACTATTGGGAATGAGGTAGTCATTCGGTTGAATAAGGAAAATTTCAGCGATGCCTACCTGATGTCTCTGCTCCGGCGACTGCGATTAGAGGAGTTGGCCCAAAAAGCGCAATTGGACGAGCAACTCATAGGTCTTGCCGAAGAGATTAACCGGCAATGGTGGGAAGAAAACAACCAAAAATTCCTCGATAACACGAATAAATAATGGAACGCTGGGTTGTTGTAGATACCAACCTCATTTTCTCCAGCCTAATTGCATCCTCTTCGAGTATTCGGGATACCCTTTTGGATGAATCGTTTCAATTCCACGCGCCTAATTTTATCATTGCTGAGTTGTTTAAGCACAAAGAGCGATTGCTTCGATTTTCCAAATTGAGCGAGCCTGAACTGCTTGAGTTGTTCAATGGTATCACAGAGCGCATACAATTTACCCCATTGGATTTTATTTCCCAGAAAAGCCGCGATACTGCTTTTGCCCTATGCGTGGATGTGGATGCCAAAGACACCCCTTTTGTCGCGTTGGCCATCGAATTAGACGCTCCTCTTTGGACCGGGGATAAAAAGTTGGTTCTCGGTCTGCGAAAAAAGGGATTTGACCGTTTTTTTGAAATCTAGTTCAGCCGCACCCCTAGTCCTTAGTCCATCGCCCCTCGTACTTCGTCCCTCGTCCATCGTCCTTCGTCCTTCGTCCTTCGTACATCGTACATCGTACATCGTACATCGTACATCGTCCCTCGCTCTAGCCTTTCATCCGGTAGGTCAGCTGCGCCAGTCCGCTGGAGTACGTTTTGACGCCTTCCAGGTTGAACCAGCGCTCTGCCGGGATACCCGATCCGAATAACGGTATCCCCACGCCCAGGATAACGGGATGGATGGACAGGATCATTCGGTCGATCTGCCCGCAACTCAGGAGAATGGTATTCATCTGCCCGCCTCCTACCAGCCAGATGTCCTTTCCTTCTTCCTTTTTCAAACTGCGGACAAACGCCGGGATATCGCCGTGGACGTACTCGACATGGGGATTATGCGGAAGCCCATGTTTCCGGGAGAACACGTAATTTTTCTTGTCCGGATAGGGGAATTCTCCGAAGCCGAGAATATCCTTATAGGTTTTTTTGCCCATAAGGGTTGTATCGATGCTGTCGTAAAAATCGGAATATCCGTAGTCCTCGTCGTGAAACAACCAATCTACCTGGCCATCGGGCCGCGCTATATAGCCATCCAGGCTGCTGGCAATGAACAATACGATCTGGCGCATATATATTAGCGTTTAAAGGGTTTACGGTACCTGTTTTTTTCCTACTTCCTGGCAGGAACGGCAAAAAGGGGAGGGGGCGTATCTTGAAAAGCCGTCTTTTTTTGGTAGATCCATCCCAGTTCGAGTATAGCCGCTTCGCCGTACAGGTTGCCCAGCAAGGTAATCGAGGAGGGGAGGTTGCGCCGATCCCATCCCGTTGGCAACGCCAGCGCCGGATGTCCCGTCAGGTTCGTAATCAGGTTTTGTTCGCTACCTGCGGGAGGGGCAAGCACGACTTCGAAATTTTTCATCAGGGCGTGCATAGCCTCGATGAGCGCTTTCCTGTGCCGGTTCGCCAGCAAATATTCCGGCGCAGGGATGAAGCGGGATTGACGCAGGGAATTAGCCCTCGATCCCCGGTGCTGCTCTTCGAGCAGGTCTACCTTCCCCGACCGGATCAGGTCGTCAAAAAAGGCGCCCGATTCAGCTCTTAAAATAATATCAAACGCACTGAAAGGGAACCCTTCAGGCAAAGACACTTCCTGAAGGGAAACCCCCATTTGGCGAAACGCCTCCAATGCCGCCAGGTTATTCTTTCCGGCTCTCGTGGTATCTTTTTCAAAGGCCGATTTGAGATAGCCCACCCGGAAACTTTTTGGATCCCGGCCTGCATGAAATGCAAAAGGCGCATGTTCTACGGTGCGGTCTCTGCCGTCCTCCCCCCGGATAGCATCCAGAACCAAAGCGCAGTCGCGGGCATCCCGGCATATTGGGCCTACTTTATCCATGGTCCAGGAGAG
Organism: Haliscomenobacter sp.; assembly: GCA_016707205.1. Taxonomy (GTDB): domain Bacteria; phylum Bacteroidota; class Bacteroidia; order Chitinophagales; family Saprospiraceae; genus JADJPL01. The sequence goes on from JADJHZ010000008.1 coordinate 221,717, forward strand.
GGTCATGACACCATACCTGCTAACCCGCCCATAAGTAGGCCTGAGCCCGGTTACGCCACATCGGGCAGAAGGCGCGACGATGGAGCCCAGGGTTTCCGTCCCAATCGCAAAAGCGCATAAGCCCGCAGCAACCGCCGCCGCCGAGCCAGCCGACGATCCGCTGGCGCCCAGAAGCGTATCCCAGGGATTTCGGGTTTGCCCTCCAAACCACACATCGCCCCGGGCCAGGGAACCGGAAGTCAGCTTCGCCAGCAAAACGGCTCCTGCCGAGTCCAATTGTTCGATCACCGATGCGGTATGATCGAGCATCTGGTTTTGATAAGGCGCCGATCCCCAGGTCGTCGGATAGCCGGGCAAAGCCATCAGGTCTTTCACCCCATAGGGAATGCCATGCAACGGACTGCGGTACCTGCCTTCGGCGATTTCGGCGTCCGCCTGCCGTGCCTGGCTGAGTGCCCGGTCTTCAAGTAAGGTGATCACCGCTTTTAAGGAAGGATCATATGTCTGTATCCGGTCGAGAAACAGCCGGGTTAACGATTCGGAGGTGATCTGCCGGCTGCGGATCAGGACCGCCAGCGCGGAAACCGGATAAAAGGCCAGCGCTTCCCGGTTTAACGGCAGCGCTGCGTTTTCCGAAAGGTTCCAGGCTGGTTCGTCCTTATGAACAGGCATCATAAATCCATCGGGCCGGGGGTCAAAGTACAAAGCCGGAGGCACTTGGTAGTCCAGCTTAAAGGAAGCCATCGTGTCGTACCCTCTGAGATTACTGCCAAGGTACCGGTACATCGTGTCCCGGTAGTTTTTGGAAAACTCAAAGCCGATCATGCGCTGGGCCGAACGAATGTCGCGTCGGGAGAATTGGGGAAGCCGGTACACGTCGCAAGAGGCAACGGCTACCAGAAGCCCGGCTAAGAAAACAAGCAACACCACCTGCTCAAAAGGCAGGCAAAAGTGCTCCATTTTTTTCCATTTAATCATGATCGGCAGATAGGGAGGCCCCTCCTTTTGGTTATACTCCGGCGCTGGGGGCTTTGCCGTCTGCACCGATTGCTCGTCCTGCACGTGCTCTTGTTGGGCTGTCTCAAAGACCAATCTTTGCACGGCAGAAGTTTTCTTTTTCTTCATAAAATCCGCAATTTTTATTGGAATTGAAAAAGAAAATATTTTAACCTCGGGGCGAAGCGGTCTTTTGAGACAGGCCCGAATACGGATCTTGCCCTAGTAAATTTCAGAAAATTTCCCGCGTTTCGAAAACAAAAACCAAGATCCTTAAAAATTGCTATTTTCATCTGAAAATCCTTCAACATGAACCGCATTCGCCCATCAGCCTTCTTTGCGATCTTAGCCGCCGTCATCAGCGGGCAGCCTCTTCTTTGGAGCCAGCCCTCCCCAAAAGAATCGCTTCTACGCTATGTGGATCCCTTTATGGGCACCGCAGCCCACGGGCATGTTTATCCAGGCGCCACAGTGCCTTTTGGCATGGTCCAGCTTAGCCCGGATAATGGAACGCAAGGATGGGACTGGTGCGCTGGGTATAACTACGAGGACCAATCCGTGGTTGGATTTAGCCACACCCACCTGAGCGGAACCGGAATCGGAGACCTTTGCGATCTCCTGCTCATGCCTACCGTTAAACGGCACGATCTAACTCCGGTAATTCAGGACCCCAAGAAAAACCGTATGCTGCTACCTTCTCCCACAGCAAGGAAAGCGCTGGCCCGGGATACTATTCCATGACGATGGACAACGGGGTTCGGGCAGAACTGACTGCCAGCGCCTACTGCGGGGTGCATCGGTATCGGTTTCCTTCTCCGGATGCCGCTTCCCTCGTCATCGACCTGAGTTTTGCGATCAACTGGGACCGCCCCACCGCGTCCAACCTCAAGTGGGAAAGCCCGACGCTGCTCACCGGCTACCGGCATTCCACCGGCTGGGCCAAGAGCCAGCGTTTCTTTTTCGCCATTGCATTCAGCCATCCGGTTCGGTCGATGGAGGTCGTGGACTCGGTTTGGCAGCGCACCGAACAATCTCAGGCAGGAGAGGGGACCAGGGCGCAACTATTCTTCTCCATCCCATCCCAGCAGGCTCTGGAAATTCAGGTTGGGATTTCCTCTGCCAGCGTGGAAGGGGCTCTGGCCGGCCTTGAAACCGTCAAAGGAAAATCGTTTGATCAGGTTCGCCGCGAGGCAGAAGGGGAATGGGAGAAGGAATTAGGAAAAATACGGTTCGAGAGCGCCGATCCATCTCTGAAAACGTTGTTTTACACCTCCTTGTACCGCACCGCCCTTGCCCCGGTCCAGTTTTCAGATGCGCGGGGCGAGTACTGGGGGCCGGACGGGAAAATCCATCGCGCAGAAAATTACCGGCGCTACGACATCTTCTCTTTATGGGATACGTTCCGGGCAGCCAACCCGCTGTATACGCTTACCCAACCTGATAAGATCAACGACATGGTCCGGTCTTTGCTCGACCACTACCAGCAATATGGCCTGCTGCCCGTTTGGTCTTTGCTGGGCAACGAAACAAACACGATGACCGGCTATCACGCAGTACCGGTGCTGGTAGATGCCTATTTAAAAGGATTCCGGGACTACGACGCGGATTTGGCCTATCAATCGCTACTGACCAGTGCGGCCCAGAACATCCGGGGCAGCAATTTCTACCGGGAGTACGGGTATATCCCCTACGAAAAAGAGGGGGAATCGGTCACCAAAACCCTGGAGTATGGATTTGACGACTGGTGTATTGCCGAAATGGCCCGGGCGTTGGGCAAGGCGGAAGATGAAAAGACCTTCCGGACCAGAGCAAAGGCCTACCACCACTTGTTTGACCCGCAAACCGGGTTCATGCGCGCCAAAAGGACGGATGGGTCCTGGAAAACGCCTTTTGACCCCAAATTTTCCGACCACAACTTTGATGTAGCAGAGTACACCGAGGGCAATGCCTGGCAGCACTCCTGGTTTGTGCCGCACGATATCCCGGGATTAATTCAGTTGCACGGGGGCGATGCGCCTTTCATCCGGAAATTGGACCAGCTCTTTTCCGAATCTTCTGAAATCACAGGAGAGAATAAATCATCCGACATCTCCGGGTTGATCGGGCAGTACGCCCACGGCAATGAGCCCAGCCATCACATAGCTTATATGTACAACTATGCCGGGGCGCCCTGGAAAAGCCAGGCGCAGGCGCGGCAGATCATGACCACGCAATACAACGCCACTCCTTCCGGGCTTTGCGGGAACGAGGATTGCGGCCAGATGTCTGCCTGGTATGTATTCAGCGCGTTGGGCATGTATCCGGTAAATCCCGCCTCCGGGGTATATGTACTCGGGAGCCCAATGTTCGACCAGGCGGAAATTCCCCTGGCAGGAGGCAAAACGTTCCGGCTGGAAGCGCTAAACAACGGGCCGCAACACCCGTATATCCAGTCGGCAACCCTGAACGGACAGAAACTCAAGCGGAGTTTTATTACGCACCAGGAGGTTCTGGCAGGAGGAACGCTGGTTCTGGCGATGGGTCCGCAGCCCAACACCCGGTTGTGGCGCCAAAAATCAGGCCGGCCAAAATAGGGGCGGCGATTTATTTCCCTGGAAAATCCTCAGGTTACCAATTTTTGCTCTACCTTGCGGGCTCAAATTGTTTGGTTAACAGATAACCGCAGCTTAATAGTTTTTTCCATGGACTTAGCCAGGTATATTGATCACACCTTACTCCGCGCCGATTGTAACGAATCGGATATTCGCGCCCTTTGCCAGGAAGCCATCGAGCATGGGTTTGCCGCCGTTTGCGTTCCTCCATACTTTGTTGCATTGGTGCGCCACCTGCTCGAACAGCACAACAGTAAACTCGTATTAGCCACCGTTGTGGGGTTCCCGTTCGGGTATTCCAGCACCCCGTCGAAGGTAGAGGAGATCAAAAAAGCCGTAGACGAGGGAGCGGATGAGATCGACGCCGTCATCAACCTGTGCGCGGTAAAAAGCGGCCAGTGGAGTTTTGTAGAGAACGATATTGACAGCATGTGCACGGCAGCCCGGCTACGGGGAAAAAAGATCAAGATCGCCCTGGAGACGGCCCTCCTGTCCGAAGAAGAAATCCGCCGGCTAGCCATCATCCTGTTAGCCGCTCAGCCCGATTTTGTCAAAACCTCAACCGGATTTCATGGCAGCCCCACCTTACAAACCGTTCACTTGCTTAAAGAAAGCCTGGGGAACCAGATTCCGATCAGCGCATCAGGGGCATCTTGACCTCCGGCAGGAAGCGGAAGCCTTTATAGAAGCCGGCGTGCAGCGAATCGGCACGTCCTCCGGGGTCTTGCTGGTGAAACGCTAACTTTTGCCGGCAAGATAGCCGGGGAATAACCCCAACCTTCGATACCCAAGCCCTGAATACCTTCCCTTTTTCGCCAGGCTTTGGTATATTTGCATACAAATCAAACGCGTATGTTTCGTTTATGGGCGCTGTTCCTGCTTTTCATGCCTGCTTTCGCACCGCTTTTCGGCCAACGCGGCGTCTCCTTCAGGGAAACGCTGGAGGTAGAAGGCGTGATGAAAAATTACATTCAAACCAACCGGGCAACTTCGTTCCTCAAGGGATGGAGGGTCCAGATCTTGTCCACCACCGACAGGGAGCGCATGGAACAGGTCCGGAATTCTTTTCGGGCTCAGTATCCCTACCTGGCGCTCTCCTGGGTACACAACCGGCCTTACTATATGCTCCGGGCAGGGGCTTTTACCGACAAACTGGAAGCTATGCGGCTCCAGCAGTTCTTGCGCCCATACTACCCAAGCGCGTATCTCATACAGGACACCGAGATCGAACCAGCCCAATTGTTAGGGTCAATTAATTAAATGCATCCATGCTAGCTTAGGCTGGGGGAACCCGAAATCTCGACTGGACAACGCTTTCCGTCTACCTGGGAATGGTCATCCTGGGGTGGCTGATGATTTATGCGGTCACCGCTGCTGAAGTGGAGCGGGTGGGGTTTCTGGGTTCCACTGCAGGGAAACAGGCCATTTGGATGGGCATTTCTTTTTTTGCTCTGGTCGTCATTTACTCCATCGATTGGAAATTCTGGCAGACCTTTGCCTTTTTAATTTATGGCCTGACGCTTTTGTCCTTGTTTGGGGTACTGGTGTTTGGCTCCAATATTAAAGGAGCGACTTCCTGGTACACGTTTGGAGGGGCATCCATTCAGCCTTCGGAGTTTGCCAAGTTCGGCACAGCACTGGCCATTTCCGCGTATTTAGGCTCCTACAAAACGAGTTTAAAAAAATATTCCAACCAACTGTTGTCGATCCTGCTGATCACTTTTCCTGCGGGTGTGATTTTGCTTCAACCAGACATGGGATCGGCGCTTGTTTTTTCCTCCTTTTTGATCGCCTTATACAGGGAAGGGCTTTCTCCGGGTTACTTTTGGATCGGCGGGTTTATTGCAGCCTCCTGATCGCAGGCCTGGTATTTGCTCCGGCGGATATCGCGCTGGTTATGCTGGTATTGGCTGCCAGCATCATCGCCTACCGAATGCCCCGAAGAAGGTGGTGGCTTGGCGGAGTACTGGCGCTTGGCGTTACCGCATTTTCCTCCGTTCGGGCGAGCAGGCCAAATATATCGTCCCGGGCCTGGCCGCCGTTTTTGGGCTGCTCGGTCTGTATTATTGGAGCCGGAAAGGCCCCCGCCAGGTAGGGCCGATAACCCTTGCTCTGGCTGTTGGCATAGGCTTGTCTTTTGCAGCAACTACAGCTTCAACAATTTCCTTAAGCCCCCACCAACAAGACCGGATCAACGTTTGGCTCAACCCGTCCAAGTGCGACCCCAGAGGCTCCCTGTACAACCTCATGCAATCCAAAATGGCGATCAGTTCCGGCGGGTTTCAAGGTAAGGGGTTCCTTCAGGGCAAAATGACCAAGTTGAGCTATGTTCCCGGAGCAATCGACCGATTTTATTTTTTGCACGATTGGAGAAGAGCAAGGCTTCATCGGCAGTTTTGCTATCATTGCCTTGTTTCTCACGCTGGTCGTCCGGCTTACGATCATTGCGGAACGGCAGCGTTCCGCTTTTTCGAGGATTTACGCCTACTGTCTGGCCGGGATATTCTTCGTCCACTTTTTTGTAAACATTGGTATGACCATGGGTTTGGTGCCCATTATCGGCATCCCGCTGCCCTTCATCAGCAAGGGAGGGTCCGCTTTGCTCAGCTTCTCGATAATGATTGGGGTTATGTTGAAACTCGACCGGCACCGGTACAACCTCTGAGAACCATATCCGCTTTACTCCGAAATGAATTACTGCTTTGTTTGAATTTACCATAGACCATCGCGATCCCGGTTCTTCCGCACGGGCGGGAACCATACAAACGGCGCACGGGACGATCGCCACCCCGATCTTTATGCCGGTTGGGACGGCGGGCAGCGTCAAAGCCGTACACCAATACGAGCTGAAAGAAGCGATCGGAGCCCAGATCATTCTCGGCAACACCTACCATCTATATTTGCGGCCTGGGGTAGACGTGCTGGAGCAAGCCGGCGGCCTCCACCGGTTCAACAGCTGGGACAGGCCGATTCTTACCGATAGCGGAGGCTATCAGGTGTATTCCCTTAGCCATAAGCGAAAAATAACCGAGGAAGGCGTTCGGTTCAGCTCCCATATCGATGGCTCAGCGCACTTCTTCACCCCGGAACTAGCCGTAGACATTCAGCGCCAAATCGGCGCGGATATCATTATGGCCTTCGACGAATGCACCCCGTATCCCTGCGATTACCGCTACGCCAAAACCTCCATGGAACTTACCCACCGCTGGCTGGGAAGGTGCTGCGAGCGTTTTGATCAAACGGAAGGCCTCTATGGGTACGGGCAAACGCTGTTTCCGATCGTCCAGGGAAGCACCTACCGCGACCTGCGCAAGATTTCCGCGGAAACCATCGCTTCGTTCGACCGGCCCGCCAACGCTATCGGAGGACTTTCGGTGGGAGAACCTGCCGAAGACATGTACGAAATGACCGATCTCGTCTGCCAAATTCTTCCCGCCAGCAAACCCAGATACCTGATGGGCGTGGGCACCCCCGTCAACATCCTCGAATGCATTGCCCTGGGCATCGATATGTTCGACTGCGTTCTCCCCACGCGCAATGCCCGCCATGGGCTGCTGTATACCGCTAATGGCATTATTAACATCAAAAAACCTGAAGTGGAAAACCGATTTCAGCCCGATTGACGAAACCAGCCCCTGCACCAGCAGCCGGTTTTACACCAAAGCCTACCTGCGCCACCTCATCCACAGCCAGGAAATCCTCGGCGCCCAAATTGCCACCCTCCACAACCTGAGCTTTTTCCTTTGGCTGGTGGGCGAAGCGCGGAAGAAAATTGCGGAGGGCGTCTTCCTGGAATGGAAAAACCAAATCGCTCCTGCCCTGGAACAAAGGCTATGACCCACGCCGGTTCCTGCAACGCCAAGGAGGTTCGTTTCCCGGCGGAAAAGCGGCTTGTGAAGACTTTACGCAAAATACCGCGGCTTACGGCGCAATAAATTCCAAACCGTCATGATTTTGTGGAATGAGAAATCCGAGTCCATGCTAAAGCTCCTCGACCTGTATATTATCCGAAAGTTTATCTCCACTTTTTTTTCACGGTGCTGATCTTCACCATGATCTCGGTCATCATCGATTTCAGCGAAAGGTGGAAAATTTATCGAAGAGCCGATAACCCTGGCAGAGATCCTGCTGGAATATTACCCCAGCTTTATCCTGTACATCTCGGGCTTGCTATGGCCCTTATTCACCCTGATCGCGGTGATCTTTTCACCTCCCGCCTGGCGTTCAACTCCGAAGTCATCTCTATTCTGAACGCAGGGGTCAGTTTTAACCGGTTTATGCGCCCTTACCTGTTTTCCGCAGGCCTGCTTACCTTCCTCTATCTGCTGGGAACCCATTTTTTCATTCCCTGGGGAAACACCCATATGCTCCGGATCATTTATACCTATATCCAAAAAGACGAAAACAAAGCCAAGGTCCGGGATGTCCATCTTTTTGTGGAGCCCGGAAAAAAAGTGTACATTGGATATTACAGCAAGGGAGATAGCAGCGCCCGGGATTTCCGGATCGAATCCTTCCGGGGGCAAAAGCTCATTCATTTACTGAAGGCCGACCGGGCAGAATGGCAAGACAGCACCCAAAAATGGAGACTTTACGACTACGAAACCCGGTCGTTTGAAGACTCGCTGCGCGAAACCTTCCACATAGGCTTAGGGCAACAACTGGACACGGTGTTGAACATCGACCCCAGCGATTTTGTCGACTACTCCGGCCAGCAGAGCATGATGAGTACCGTCGCCTTGGTGCGGCATATCCACAAACAAAAGATCCGGGGTTCAGGAAACTTCCGCAAATACAGCCTCGAGCTGCACCGCCGCACCGCCGCACCGCTCCCCCTTTTCATCCTCACCATCATCGGGATGGCCATCGCAGCCCGAAAGGTTAGGGGAGAATAGGCTCCACCTGGCTGTTGGAATCGGCCTGGGCGCCGCTTATATCTTCCTCTCCAAATTCGCTTCCCACCTTCGCCCTGGGCAGTAACTTGCCTACCTGGCTGGGCGCCTGGTTTCCCAACCTGATCTTTATGGGCATTGCCTTCTTGCTCCTTCAGCGAGCCCAAAAATAAGCATTCTTGTTTTCGGACTTCTTTCTTATTCCTACTTAGACAAAACCAGGCATCTCCTTTCCTAAACAACCCATTTTCAATGGCTTGTTTAACTTTCTCGTCCTATTCAAAGCAAAACGTTCCACAGAGTCTTTTTTATTTTCATTTTTTTTTGAAAAAAATATACAAAAAATCAATTCACTAAAATTTATCTTAATAATTAACTATAAGCTATTTATAAATTAAAATAATATTGTTTTTCAATTTTAACATTTAGCGACGAGTCCTAATTCTTGCATTTTGTTTAGCATGTGCTTATCTTTGCTTCAACAAAATAAAAACCAAAGGTTAAACCTTAAACAAAATAACGATCATGTCGCAGTTGGAATTCGAAACCAGGTTCAATTAGATGACCGCCCTGTTGAATGCCTTCGCTTAGAACCTTACCAAAACCTTGGAGGATGCTAAAGATCTTACCAGGAGACGGCATACCGCGCCATGACGAACATGGACAAATTCCGCCCCGGAACCAACTTCAAACGGCTCTTCACGATCATGAAGAACATCTTCATCAATAACTACCGCAAGCGGACCAAAGCCAATACGATTTTTTGATTCTACCGACAACCTGTATTTCCTCAATTCCGGCGATGCCCTGATCTCCAACAGCGGAGAATCCAACATCCTGATGAGCGAGCTCACCGGCATGATTGAAGGGCTCGAAGACAGCATTCGGGTTCCGTTTCTGCTGCACTATCAGGGATATAAGTACCAGGAGATCGCCGATTATCTCGATCTCCCTCTGGGTACGGTCAAAAGCCGGATCTTCTTTGCCCGCAAGGAACTCAAAGACCTAATTCAAAAAAGGTATCCCAGACTCGCGCTGGAAGCGGAGGGATAAACGGCTGGTATTTTACCATTTC
>JADJHZ010000009.1 GCA_016707205.1 Haliscomenobacter sp.
TCGTTGTTTCGGTGTTTGGCTTCGTGCAGGATAAACCAGGCGCCTTCGATGGCATGGCCCGGGTTAAGGGTACGCCCGTCAATATGGTCGATAATGCTGCCATCGGGGGCTACCTGCTCCATGACGCAGCGGATATCGTCCTTGACAAAGTCGCGTTCGATCCCGGAAATCCAGGTTTCGATCCAGGGGTCGCAGCGCTCGTCGCCAATCGTTTCCCGAAGCTGATGGGCCGTATTGGTGAGGATCATTGGCACGCCGATGGCTTTGGCCGGGCGCGTATCCGTGAATTTAGCCGGCAGCAAGCCGGGCGTAGTCGCGTACTCGATGCACTTGCCAAAAACCTTGCGGGCATTTTGTGCTGCCTCCTCGTCTCCACTAGCTTTGGCATAGGCGGCGGCGGCGATCGCGTAGAAGGTTTCGGAAAAGAAGTACCGGCGCTTGCGGATCGGCCGCCCGTCGCGAGTCACATGGAAAAACATGCGCCCGTCGGTATCGAAGCAGTGCCGGTTCAGGAATTCATACCCCAGCTTCGCCCCGTGGAGCCATTCCGGGCGCGGTTCCACCGTGTTGTACAAGGTGGCCAATAACCAGGTCGCCCTGCCTTGTATCCAAACAGCCTTGTCGTCGTCGATCAGGCTTCCGTCGGCGTCGCGGGCCAGGAGAAATCCCCCGTGCTGCTCGTCAAAGGAGCGGGGAAACCAAAAAGGAAGCGTGTTGCGCAGCAACTGATCGCGGTAAAAATCCCGCAACGTATGGAGATCGTTGGAGGAGTAAGGCATAATGGTTAGTTGTTAGTTGTTGGTGGTTAGTGGTTGGGGAGCAGAGAGCAGGGAGCAAGGATCGGGGACACCAGGCTTAATAATCAACTGTTCGCTGTTAGTCTTCAGACTACAGCCTTAGAAATCTTCAGATTGCCACATCATCTTTTGCCACCCATCTCCGGGGCCTGCCCCTGTCGGCGTAAACGGCAGAAAGCGGTCCTGGATTTCTATAAACTCAATGATGTTTGGGGGTTGGAAGCTAGTGATTATAGTGATTTGAATTATTTTTTGCATTTTGGAAACAGACTTGGTTCCCGGAACACCGGAAGCCAGCAGCCTGACTAAATTAGTTATTCAAAACACTATAGAAAGGGGTATCTCCCAACCACTCACTCCCAACCACCAACCACCAATCACTAATCACCAATCACTTCCCTCACCGGGATCTTCACAAAATACAACTCTTTTGTTCCTTCGTAAAGCAGTCCGATGGTATTTTCGTCTATGGCGGTCAGGTTAGAGTAGCCGTAGCATTTGCGCTGATCGATCAGGAGCTGATTTCCGGGGAGCCAGGACTCTCCGAGATCGAGGCTAGCTTTTACGGTGATGTTGTACCTACCCGACGAGGTGTTTGGGTTGGAAAAGAACAGCACCTCCCGGAGGGCGCCTTTGACTTTTACCCGGGCTTTGATGAGGCTGCCCATGCAAACCGGATCGGGAAGGGCGCTGTAGGACGTAGGATGTTCCTTCCAGGTAGCGCCCATATCGTTGGTGGTGGCCACACTTCGGAACTTGCCCCGGTTGTCGCGCATGTTAAGCATGAGGACACCGGGGGAGGTTTCGACTACCTGGCTTTCGGTGGTATTGGACTTGGGTGCGGCTTTGGACGATTGCCAGGTCGCCCCGTGGTCTACGCTGTAAATGATATTGGAAAAAGGCATCCCGGTCGGATCCCAATATTGGGATGGAAAAACGAGCTTGCCGTCAGCCATGGCGATGCCATTGCCCGGGCCCTGGAAAAAGATCTTCCATTTAGGATCTTTGATCTGGGCCGTAATGCTGTAGGGGACACTCCAGGTAAGCCCATCGTCGTCACTGCGGACGAGCGCAAATTGACCGGTTTCGTCGGGGGTCAGGCCGGGGCCTGATCCGGCGATCGATCGGTTGCCTTTGCTCCAAAGCGCGGCAACCCAGATTGTCCGGGTTGCCGGATCGAAAAGGATCGTTGGATCCCCAATGCCATTGTTTTCGTGGGGTGGACCCATGTCCATGATGTTCTTCATCGGTTCCCAGGTGTTTCCACCGTCGGTGCTGCGGCTCATGCCGACGTCGATATTCCCCGGAAGGTCGCGGCTGTTGTCGTACCGGATGTCGTATACGGCGATCAGCGTGCCCCGGTCCGTTTGGATCAAGCCGGGGATGCGGTAGGTATCTACCCCCTCTTCTCCGGCTCTGCGAATAGCAACGCCCTGCCTTTTGGCGAAAATGCCTTCCGTTTCCTGGATCTTATGCGTTTTGCCCTTTTCATCCGTCAGTTTCGCCCCATGGATCTCAATCGCCCGGTCGAGACGGGTTTCGGGCTTAAGCTGAACGCTCACCCAGAGGTAGTGGATACCCGGGGCAAAAGCCACATCGAACGGCAGGGTAAACGACGTGCCGGCAGGAGAAACCGAACCAAGGGGGTTCCCCGAAGGCAGCGTGTCCGGACCGGCCAGATAAAGATCGATCTGCTGGATATCTTTCAGCCCTTCAGCCCCCAGGGTCCCCATTACCTGGCGGAAACGGGTTTCTCCAGCCGCTTCCGGGATGGCAATGGTGAGCTTTATGACGGGGTTGATTGCCAACCCCCTCAGTACCGGAATATCTGGCGAGGAGGCACTTACGGCGATCGTTCCTTTGGGTGGCGCAAGCGCTTCTTCCGTACATTCAAAGCTGCTGGACAACACCCACAAAGCGATCCAGCCCAGGGCATACATCAGGTTTTTCATACTGGTTGACTATAAATGGTTAACCCATCGGTTTGCTTTTTGCCACCGGCAAAGAGTAGACTAAAGGCATATCCGAATACCACGCAGCTGACCAATCCGGTAAACGCATACATCAGCAGGTTGATATCGGTAAAGTTTTTCACGAAATACTGAACCACTCCGCTGACCAGTATCCCGGCCAATGCCCCGGTTGCATTGGCTTTCCGGGTAAAAATACCCAAAACAAACAAGCCCCCCAATCCGCCGGTAAACAACCCCAGAATCGTGTTGAACTGGTCCCACAGCGAAGAAATCCCGCTTTGGGACATGATCAGCGCAAACCCGGTCCCGATGATGCCCACGCCCAGCGTAATCCAACGAGCCAGGCGCAGATAAGCCAGCTCCGTCTTATGCGGATTAAATTTTCGGTAAAAATCGGTCGTCAGGGCAGTCGTGATAGAGTTCATACTGGAGCTTAGGGTAGACATGGCGGCTGCAAAAATGGCCGCAATCAGCAGCCCGATAACGCCCGGGGGCAAGTTGCTCACGATGTACCACGGGAAAATAGCATCCTGGCTTTGCAGGCTGAAATTGGCCTTCTCGGGAAACTGCCGGAAAAACAGGTACAACAACGTGCCGATGGAAAAGAAGATCAGGGCGGAAGGCAACGCCATCCAGGCCCCTAACTTGAGGCTTTTACGGGCAGCCGCTTCGTTTTTGGTGGTGAGGTAACGCTGAACGACCGTCTGGTCGGCGCCGTAAGAGATTACGTTAATCGCAATCCCTCCGATGAGCACGACCCATAAGGTGGGCTCCTTGATCGTGAGGCGGAAGTCAAAAATATCGAGCTTTTGGTTTTGGTGCAGGGTAGCCCAGATTTCCGCCGGGGATTGTCCGATCTGGAATAACATGAGCGCCACGCACACCAGAGCGCCGCCGAGCAGAATAATGGCTTGGGTAACATCCGTCCAGATCACCGCCTCGATCCCTCCTTTCATGGTGTAAAAGATCGTGATCAAGCCCATGAGCAGGATGCAAAGCATGACGTCGACGCCAGTAACCAGCGTTAACGCCAGGCTGGGAAGGAGCAAAACAATAGACAACCGCCCCACCTGGAGAAATACAAACAGCAGAGAAGCGATAGCGCGTATGGCATAATCAAAACGTTTCTCCAGGTATTCGTAGGCGGAGGTAATATCCAGCCTCCGGAAAAAAGGAATGAAATACCGCGCGATGATGGGAATGATCAGAATGATCGTCATCTGCAGGAAAAAGTAGTTCCAGTTGGTCGCATAGGTTTTGGCGGGGATCGACATAAAGGTAATGGCGCTGAGCTGCGTGCTGTAAATGCTCAGCCCTGCTGCCCACCCCGGGATGCGTTGCCCGCCCTTGAAGTAATCGTTCGTGCTGACCTGGCGCGACGAGGCCCAGACCCCAATGCCTACCATGAGCAAGAGGTAAACGATCAGGACGCCGTAATCCAGCCAGGAAAAAAACTTCGGGCTGTCTACCTTGCCCCGGCGAATCTCCGGGGTCCGCACCCCGGCGCGGATTTCCCCGCTGGGAATGTAGACCTCGTCTTCCCATTTAACCGCCGAAGTAGTTACCTGCCCGTCGAAAGGAAGGGTTCCTTTGGCGGTCCAGGCGTCGGTGACGGTATTGTAGAGCAGCACTTCTTTGCTGAAACCAGGGTGCGCCTCCAGTAAGGCTTTGCGCTGGGCTTTGAGCTGCGTCTGCCGGACCGTATCCGTTTCCTGGTTAATGGCGGCAATTAACCTCTCGGATTCGGAGAAGACCTCCCCTTTGTCTCCGCTGAAGAGCAGAATGAAGGATGCGCCATAGGCTGTTCCCGTCCCGGCTGACAGCGGAAAGGGCAAAGGAGATCGCTCCGACCAGGTTTTCGCTTTCAGGTCGAAGCAATACACGGAGGAATGGATGTCGCTTATGCCATCTTCGTTGGCTTTCCGGCCTCCTATAAAATATAGGCAAGGGTGTTCGCCATTGCTTTGTACGGCCAAAACGGCATGCGAAGCCGGCTGGGGCAAGGGAGGTAACACAACCCATCCAGCCGCAGGACGGTCCAGGTCCAGCGCGTAGCAGGCATCGGACGTCCCCGCAGGGGATTGGCCTCCAGCCAGATAGACGGTACTCCCATGGACCACTGCAGCGGCGCCGGTTAAGGGTTGGGGCAGGTTGGGAAGCGGCGTGATGGCCACATTTCCTTTGTCCTCCTCCCAGGAGAATAAAAAGACGCTCGCGAGCAACCCGGTTTCGTTTTCGCCGCCTGCCGCCACCACCCCTTTTGGGGCGCTGCACACGGCAGGGTAAGCAACCGCTTGGGAGAGCTGAAACCGGGTGCGCAGGGACAGGTTGCCGGAGGCTTCTCTACGGAATACAAACCCATCCTTGGGGTAGGCTTTTTTGCCGCCATCCCAGGGCATTCCTTCCGGAAAATTGGCGCCGCCAGCTACCAATAATACGCCGTTGTGGACCCCGGTAACCGGACCGGCAAGGCCGATAGCGGGCTTGCCGGCGGGGTCGGGAGGCAATGTGCCGCCCACACTCCATTGAATAGAATTCATGGGTTTGGACTTCTGCGCTGAACCTGCGCCTGGAATCAGGGCCAGCAAACCAAGGAAAAGAAACCCCCGCCAACCCGGCAGGCGTTTGCGTTTCAAGAGATTAGGGTAGCCGGGAGCAGTAGTCCCGGAAGCCAAGGTTGTCCACATCTTCTTTAAATCGTTTAAATTGCTCATCCGGCATGTTTTTTACCGGCAACCGGAAGGCGCCGCAATCCAATCCCAGCACCTTCATGAACGCTTTCCCCGTGGCAATCCCGCCGTATTTCCCCAGAAGGCCGATCATGTCGATCGATTGTTGCTGAAGCCGGCGCGCTTGTTCCAGATCGCCTCGTTGAAAGGCCTCGGTCATCCGGTGATACAGAGGAGCGGCGTAGTTAAAGGTGCTTCCCACCGCGCCTTTTGCCCCCAATGCCATAGCGGCCACCCAGTTTTCGTCCCTGCCCCAAAGCATATCGTATTTTCCGTTCTGAAAATGCCTGCAGGAAAGATAGTCCATGAAATCCTCATGGGTATACTTGATCCCGGCGAAGTTGGGGAGCTTCCCATCGATCGCCTTCAGCAAAGGGAGCATGGGAAAATACACCCCGGTCAGTACCGGGAATATGGTAGAAATAAAAGCGGGTATCCGGAACGGCTTCGGCAATGGCCGCGCAAGAATCGGCGAGGGCCTGCACATCCGCCGGTTTGAAATAATACGGCGCCGTAAACGAAACGCCGTAGAGGCCTAAACTCTGGGCATGCAGGGCCAGGTCGGTACATTCGGCCAGGGAAGTGCCTCCCAGAAGCGTCATGATCTTGAAGTCCGGATGCGCTTTGGCCGCCGCTGCCCAGGCTTCCGCTACCAGCATCCGCTCCCGGGTGGTAAGCGAGACCCCTTCACCGGTCGATCCGCAAATAAAAGCGCCATGTACGCCATTGAATCGCAGAAGGTCGAAATAATGGGGAATAACCGAAAGGTTCAGTTTCCCGGATTGATCCATGGGCGTAAACGGCGCGGCAACCAATCCTGTTATATGTTCTTTACGCATGCGATGTCGGGATAAATAGCTCAAAAGTATAATGATTAGAAGCCATCTCAGAACTAAAGAATATGGCGTTCTCCCCCTTTGAAGGGGGCGGGGGATGAAACAGTTCACACTTCCCGGAAGTTTCATCCCCCTAACCCCCTTCAAAGGGGGAAGGTGCTTCGTCAGCCTTTGCGAGCCATGGGGTTAAGGAATACCCCACACACTGAAAAGGTTTTAGAGATAGCTTCTAGAACGAAGGATACCCCGGATTCTGTATCAACGCCCGATTGTTGGTCAGGGAGTTGCGGTCGATCGGCCAGAGGAGTTTATACGCCTCCGCAGGTAGTACACTGGTATATTTGAAGACAAACGAATCGCCAAACCGCCTCAGGTCGAGCCAGCGTTTTCCTTCGAAAACAAACTCGTAGAGCCGCTCCTGCAGGATCGCATCCTTAGGTGTGGCGTCGATGGCCTGATTGGGATAGCCGTGAATGGCGGCGTTGTAGCCCGTTCCAAAAGCCCTTGCCCGGATGAGGTTCATCTCTGCTGCCGGATCCTGCCCCAGAATGACCTTGGCTTCGGCTTTCAGGAGGAGCAAATCGGCGTAGCGATAGATCGGATAGTCGTTGGTGAAGCGGCGCACGCCGGCTTCCTGCTCCCCTTCGTATTTTTTCACAAAGCATCCGGCCATGACGTAAGTTCCGGCAGAAGGGCTGGTATACGCAGCCTGGATGGAGAACCATTTCCGGCTGTCGAGGTCGTTGAACTTCCGGAACGTAGACGATTTCACCGGCGCGCGGAGCAGGCCGCCCCAGTTGTCTTTGGCGACGTCAAATTTGCGGTTGCCCAGGGAATCATAGTAGTTTGCCAGTAAAGAGGTTTGGGGGAAGAAGGTGCCGGCAAAAGGCATCGTAGCCTCGTTGAGCAAAAAGCGGGCTGAGAAGATAAGCTCGCTGTTCCCCTTGTTGGCCACTCCAGCCGCAAAGACGCTGGAAAAGGTTGGCCTGAGGGAAAGCGCAGGAATATTGGTTTGAATGTCGTTCAAGGCGTTCAGCGCGGTGGTGGCGTCGGTGGTTCCGCCGGCCCGGTTGGCCGACCAAAGGAAGAACTCGGCTTTCAGCATCTGGGTAGCCGCTTTGGACCAGTACGATTTGGAGTTCCGGAACGAATAATCGGTCCCAAAACTGGAAAGAGAACGCTCTATGTCCGACTTAACCAGATTCAGGACTTCCGAAGCCGGAGAGGCGGCTTTGGCCAAATTGGCGATGTCAAAGGAAGCAATCGGTTCGGTTTGGATGACGACGTCTCCCCAGGCCATGACCATCTGGAAATAATAGTACGCCCGCATTCCGTAGGCGATGCCCAGGTAGTAGTTCTTGTTGGCTGCGGTGACGATGTTGGTGTTGTTGAGCTTGTCGATTAGCAGGTTGAGCTGAACGATATTGCTGTAAAACCCGCCGAAGTTGCTCACCCCGGGGTTGTCCATGTCCAGGGTTTGGAGCCACAAGCGCTCGACGCCCTGGGTGGCCTCGCCGGAGAAGGTACCGGCCGATCCGGGTTCGGTACCATAAATGTCGGAACGCATCTCGCCCAGGTATTGAAGAACGCCCACATGGCCTCTGAACCGGGCATGAATGCCCGACACAAAGGCGTCAAACTGGTCGGGTGTTTGCCAGTAGTTGGCGTCGCTGATGCTGCTGATGGGCTTTAAATCCAACTCGTCGTTGCAAGATCCCAGAATGCCCACCAGGACGGCCATTAGCAGGAAATATTTTATGCTATGTTTCATGATCTCGGTTGTTTTAATATTGAATTAAAAGGATGCCTGCACCCCAAATACAAAGGACCTCGGAGTTGGATAGTTCCCGGCGAAGATCCCGTTGGACTTCGGCTCCGGAGAGTTGCCGGAGAACTTGGTGAGGTAGAACAGGTTGTTGGCATTGACGTAAGCCGTCAGCTGCGAAAGGAATTTCGTTTTGGCAAGCAGGCTGCGGTTGAAATCATAGGAAAGCGTTATTTCCCTGCACGCAATGTAGTCGCCTTTCTCGTAATAATAGGAGTTGTTGCTCTGGAGCACCGAGTTGGCGTTGTTCGACCGGGTGAGGTTTTTCTTTCCGTTCGGCGCGCCCACCTGGTCGGCCCAGTACACTTTGAGGATGTTGGTGTTGGAATTATCGCCCGAAAATCCGCGTTTGATCAGGTCGAGGTTGTTGAATGTCCCCTGGTAGTTGCCCAGGGTCCGGGTCATCAGGTCGTTGTACAGAATATGCCCGGCGGCGAAATCGAAGCGGGAGAACAATCGGAACCCTTTGAACGACAACGTAGTGGAAAATCCTCCATAGATTTTGGGGTTGATGTTGCCGATAAAGACCTGATCCCGGGAGTCGATGGTGTCGTTTTGGTCCACGTCTTCCCAGTTGACGTCGCCCGGAGTGATCTTCCCTGCGCCGGAGGTAAGTTCGGGGCCGGAAATATTGGCGATAGCGTCGAAGCGGCGGCCGGCAATGCGGAGCACCTCTTCCGCCGTCTGGAAGATAGAGACCTGTTTGAACGCATACACTTCGCCCAGGGTCTGGCCTTCCTGGAGGCCGGTCACCCAGATTACTTTGCCCTGAGCGGGGTCGTAGATCTGGAATCCTCCCTGGCGGTTGTTTTCGTTGCCGTTGAAGGGAAGTTCCAGGATTTTATTGGAGATTTTAGACAGGTTGGCGCTCACGTCGAACGACAGCCCGCTTTGGGTGCGGAGGACGTTGGCGTTGACGGTAAATTCGAGGCCCTGGTTCTGGAAGGTGCCCAGGTTGGTGCGAATCGAAGAGAAGCCGGTGTAGCTGGGCAGGGTGAGGTTGGTAAGCAAGTCGCTGGTTTCGCGGTTGAAATAGTCGAAGATCAGGGAGATGCGGTCTCTAAACAACCCCAGGTCGAGACCGATGTCGAGGGTTTTACTCTTTTCCCAGCGCAGGCCGCCGTTGATGACGCCGGTGTTCAGGAATCCCAGGCTGCCGTTGTAGTTGCCCTGAGAGCCGTAAACGCCCTGCACCTCGTAACTGCCGATACCTGCCACGTTTCCGTTGACGCCGTAGCTAATGCGCGGCTTGATCGTAGACAGGGTATTAGACAACTCGCTGCCGCTAAAAAATGGCTCGTTGTGGATGTTCCAACCGGCCGACATGCCCGGGAAGAAGCCCCATCGGTTGTCTTCAGCCAGACTGGAGATCCCGTCCATACGTTGCACCAGGGAAATCAGGTACCTCCGGTCAAAGTTGTAGTTGATCCGCCCGAAGTTGGAAATAATGCGGTATTCGGATTTGGAGCTGAAGTTGCTGCCTGCAGCAAACAAAGTAGAGGCGTTGACGGTAGGGATGTCATCGGTTGGAGCTCCGGTACCGGAAATCTGAGAACCCAGGCCTTTTTCGTCGAAATACTCGGCCCCAACCATGGCGTCGATGTTGTGCTTGTCGGCAATGGTTCCGGAATAGTTCAGCAATCCGTTAAACTGCGTCTGGAATTCCCTTGAGAAAGCCCAGGAAGCGGGCCGGGTGGTAGTGAAGGCCGGCGGATTGGCAAAGATCTGTGTGTAGGTTTGCGTCGCTTTGGTGAACGATTCGTTGATGCTTTCCGCCAGGTAAACGCTTCCGGCTACTTTGGCGTACAATCCTTTTGCGATATCGTACTTGACCGAGGCGTTGCCGGTGATGCGGTTGACTTCATTTCTCCGGATGTTCTTATCCAACCAGTACAGCGGGTTTCCGTCGGCGTTCCCGTTCCCCGGGTTGGGCTTGGTCTTAAGCGAGTCCAGCCAGGGGTTGAAAGTCGGCCAGATGCCGATATTGCGGTATAAGGTATTGACCTCTCCGGCGATGACCCCGAATTGGGATGAGGTGGAGAACGACGCAGCGGTACCGACTTCCAGCTTGGGGCTTACTTTATACGAGCCGTTGATACTTCCGGTATAGCGTTTGTAATCCGAGCCAACGATAATACCCGACTCGTCAAAGTAGTTAAAGCTCGCGTAGTATTTGCCCCGGTCATTGCCGCCGGTGACATTCACGAAATGGTCGTTGGTATTAGAATTGCGGAAGATGATATCTTTCACCTCCCCGCTGTGGTCTTTGAAAATGATTGTGCCGCCGTACGGGTCGGCGATCGTGTCCCAACCAACTTGCAGCAGGGGCGCAGTAGATGCGTCGTATTTGCGAATATCGAAGGAGGCCAAATCGGCAGCGCTGGTAGATAAGCCGAAGCCCCGCTGGGAGTTCGCCTGCGCCAGGGTGCGCTGGGAGTTGAGGTGACCCAGACGGGAGAAGTAGATAAAGTCTTTGGCATTCAGGTATTCGTAATCCTCGCGATCGGTATTGAAGCCGCGCACGAATTTGTACGTGACCTGTGCCGTTCCGGTCTTGGCTTGTTTCGTCGTGATCAGGATAACCCCGTTATTAGCCCGGGCGCCGTAGATCGCGGTGGCGGCGGCGTCTTTAAGCAGTTCGATGGATTCGATATCGTCGGGCGAAATGTCGTTATACGTGCGGATGATTCCATCGACCACCACCAGGGGCGAGCCCGGGCTGTTGATGGAAGCTCCGCCCCGCAACAAGATGGTGGGCGCGGCCCCTGGCGTGCCAGAGTTGTTGACGACCCGCAAACCGGAAATCGAACCTTGTAACGCGGACCCCACGTTGGAGCGCGGCGCGCTTTTCAGGATTTCCTTGTCGAGCTTGCCGATAGCGCTGCTGACGTTGGCGCGGGACTGGGTGCCATAACCGACCACCACCACTTCGCCGAGCTTCGTCGCTTCGGGAAACAGGGCCAGGTTGATGACCCGCTGTTCGTTCACCGCGATTTCAACCGTCGCATACCCTATGAAACTGAATACGAGCACGTCGGCCGGCTCGGCCGTCAGGGAAAATCCCCCGTTTTCATCGGTCAGAGTTCCTGTGCCTTTTCCTTTGATTTCAATGTTCACCCCGGGTAATGGGGTGGCAAATTCGCCGTCCGTGACGACGCCGGTAATCACTACTCCCTGAGCCAGGAGTGCAGAACATCCGGCCAAGAGGAGAAAAGTTAGAAGCGCTTTAAAAAATAAACCTTTTCCCATTATCATTCTTTTATGTATGACATAATAACTTTCGTCAAAGATAAACACATAATCCTTTTGGCCAAATTTTCAAACTCATTAATTTGTACGACATATTTAGCAGACGGTTTTTTGGTGCAAAAAATTAAGCTTAAAGTGCTGAAAAACAATCAACTAAACGACAAAGACAAAAGGTATGAAACCCCGCATGACGGCAAGACGTAAAAACGAGCAGCAAGGCAAGGGAAAAGACGAGCCGGAACCTATGCGCGAAAGTCCGAAAAAGCGTCCAGCGAAGCCTTAAAAGCTCGGAGCACCACGCTATTTTTTATACCGACTCGTTCAAAAAAAGCCTATATTTGAATGCTTTGGGCGAATATTCCCGCTAAGGAAAAGGCTGCCGCACGACCTCCGTTGGGAGAAGCCTTGTTAGCACCGCAGCCGTCCGGAGACAAAAACGCCCCGATGGGCAGGGTAGAATAAATCTAAACATGTAATACATAAAAACATGGACTTGCTGGATTTAAAAACGAGTTTGAAAGCCATAGACAACAGCTCGTTGGTAGATAGAGTAGAAGAAAAACTGGTTGATTACCTCATCGAGAATAACTTCAAGGCAGGGGATTCCATCCCCAAGGAGATCGAACTGGCCAACTCCCTGGGCGTCAGCCGGACGGTGATCCGGGAAGCCTTGTCGCGCCTGCGCATGATCGGACTGGTGGAAACCAAGAAAAAGAAAGGGGCCGTGCTGGCCAACCCCGACCTGATGGCCGTGTTGGAGAAATCCCTCATCCCTAAAGCGCTGGACGAAGACACCCTGCGCGACCTGTTTGAGTTCCGGCTCGTGCTGGAAATCGGCATGGCCGACCTCATCATGGCCCGGGTGACGAAAGAGGACATCGATGAGCTCAAAACCATCGTCGCCGTGGAGCCCGACCTGTCGCAAGACCTGGCATTTAACATCGAACACGAAACCCGGTTCCACGGCAAGCTCTACGAGATCACCGGGAACGAAACGATGAAGAAATTTCAAAAGCTGCTCCTGCCGTTGTTCGATTACGTGCACCGCAGCGGCCTGCTCGGCAAGCCGGTATCGAAAAACAAGTATGTTTCCCATAAAGGGATCGTACATACCATCGAACACGGCTCCGCCGAGATGCTGCGCAACGCGATGCGCAATCACCTGGAGAACCACTTTGCCCGCTTGTTTTAACCCCGTTCCGCCCCGGGCTGCAGGCTCGTCAGCGACCCAATCTTCACGGGCAGACCGGTGTCGATGCTCTTTCGGGCTGCGATACCGGTGAGGATGGACATGGCGCCGTCTCTGGAACCGGCGGACTGGCGGTAGGGATCTTCGGGCGTAACGCCGAAGATTTTATCTTTCATCAGCTTGTCGCCTCCTCCATGGCCTCCCTGCCGGTGGGGTATCTGGATGAGTTCGGTTTGGCCAAAATTTTTGGTGAGCCGGAGTTCGTCGTAAGGTTCGGCTTCCCAGGGCTGACTTTCCTTGATCCAGGCTTCGAGGCGGCCTTCGGTCCCGTTGAACGCGATGCGGTACCCTTCGTAGGGCGAGTAGGTGGTCAGGGAATAGCTCATCTGCACCTCGTTGGCGTATTTCACGGAAAGGGCCATTTTGTCGAAAATATCGATGTCTTCCTTCCACACGCAGCCGTCGCGCAGGTAGCCGTCGTGGCCCTCGTTGGCGGCGTAGAGGTTCATGAGGTGTTCGTTTTTGGTCATGTCCCAGAAGAACTTGCACTTGGCGGTATGGGGGCAAGCCCGGCAGTGGGTAGAGCGGAAAGCGTTGTTTTTGCCGTAGTGCTCGAGTTTGCCGTAGGCGAACACCTCGGAAGGTTCGGATTCCAGCCACCAGTTGACCAGGTCGAAGTGGTGGGTCGATTTATGCAACAACAGCGACCCGCCCTGGCTGCGCAGGCGGTGCCAGCGGCGGAAGTAGTCGGCCCCGTGCGAGGTGTTGAGGTACCAGTGAAAATCGACGGAGGTGATTTTTCCCACCGCGCCTCCGCGCAGGAGTTGGTAGATTTTGAGACGGTGGGGCGAATAGCGGTAATTAAACGCTACCGTAATCTTGTTGCCGGTGCGCTGCTCCGCGTCGAGGATGGCCTGGCATTTCGTTTCGTCGGTGGTCATCGGTTTTTCGGTGATGACGTGGACGCCCTGCTCCAGCCCTTTGATGATGAACTCGTCGTGGGTAGCATCCACGGTCGTGACCATCAGGGCGTCGGGTTTGGCCTGGCGCATCATCTCGTCGAAATTCGTAAAGGTGGGGCAGCTGACCTGCATGTATTTTTTGGCGTAGGCCAGCCGGCCGGGGTTGATATCGCTCAAGCCTACGAACTCGACGAGGTGGCCGTACTCGGCCAGCAGGTCTTTGCCCCACATGTCGATTCCGCGCACGCCCGTGCCGACCATAGCCATGCGGATTTTTTTGCCGCTCCTGACCAGATGCGCCAGCGCACCGGCAGGGGAAACCATCATTCCGCCTGCGGCCGCGCCGGCGGTGAGGATGAAATGTCTGCGGTCCATATTGGTTTTGTTTTTAGGTGTAAGAAAAAGCCCCCCGTTTAAAGAAGGTATTTCAACGCTTTGGAATGCCATTTTTGCCCCCGGCCT
The DNA here is from genome assembly GCA_016707205.1 of Haliscomenobacter sp. Taxonomy (GTDB): domain Bacteria; phylum Bacteroidota; class Bacteroidia; order Chitinophagales; family Saprospiraceae; genus JADJPL01. The sequence goes on from JADJHZ010000009.1 coordinate 14,023, forward strand.
CGGGGTATGTTCTTTTTTTGCTCGCCCAAAAAAAGAACCAAAAAAAGGGCGCTCCTACGCCCTACCGCGCCGTGGCAAACGCCTTCGCTTTATGGGCTTCAACCGCTTGGAACACCGATCGTTGCGTTTCACCTGCATGCTAAGCGGTTGACCCCATAAGGCGATCCCGTTCTTCGAACGGGAACGGCGTTTCCCACGGGCTCCGGGCTGCGGAGGGCAAAAGTCCAGGCCAAAGCCTCTGGGCCAAGTACGTGTATTAAGTACCTTACAGCGGGAATGTACCCCTCTTGTTACATTAGCTTCATAAGAAGCCGGAGCAACAAGGGTTCACGCCACTAGTCTATCTAAGGGGTTCCCTGGTAATTTTCCTAAAAATAAGGGAAAGATTGCCTGCTTGTATCCTGGACCGTTCCGAAAAAAAAGACTTATTTTCAACTCAGAAACGCATGAACTAGGAGGCGACGGCCATCGCGCGGCTCTCGACCTCCTGAAGGAGGAGCCCCGCGTAAGTTGCACAAAACCTGCTGCAGTTAAGTATAAACAGACAATTCGTATCCAAACAAAAAGAACCTATGAAAAATCACATCGCTTTTTTTGTCCTTCTTGCGGGCGCTGCCCTTTTCTCCGCTTGCACGCCTAAAATGGCGTCCAAAACGGCTGCCGTTTCTGAGCTCAACAAACAAGTCACCTCCCACGAAGGCGAGGCCATGCTGCTGGGGCCCGTCAACCGCGCTGGATTCCAGGCTGCTCCGTTCAAAGGCTGGTTCGACCCCACGTATGCCGAATACCAGGTGCGCGCAAGCGCCCTCGCCGGCGCCGCCGAAGGGTTGAAGGACGTTGAGATCCAGGTGTTCATGGGCACATGGTGCAGCGACAGCCAGCTGCAGGTACCGCAGTTTTACAAGATCCTCGACTACCTGAAGTTCCCGGAATCCCACTTGAAGGTCTACGCCGTTGACAACCACCCCGACCGCCGCAAAACCACGCCCGGCGGCGAAGCCACGCAAGCAAAGATCGAGTTCGTGCCCACCTTCATCTTCCTGCGCAAAGGCCAGGAGTTGGGACGCATCACCGAATACCCCCAGAAGTCGCTGGAAGCGGATATGGCGGAAAAGGTGGCGAAGTAGCGAAGTACCGGGGTGGCGGAGTAGCCTTTCTCCGCCACCTCGCTGCGTTCTGCTACTCGGTTTTTTGTTTCCGACTCTCTGGCAGAGGCACTGGACGCGTTTTAACCGGAGTATCCGCTTAAACGATATGAAATTCCAGATATAACCACTCCCAATGGAGGAAACCCAAGCCCATAGTTGCCGGGACGACCATCAACTCGCTTCCAATATGCTGGCTCTTTTTGACCAGAGATCAAATCGCTTCCGACATGCGGATGGTCATGATCCAACTCTGGGGCGAACTACAATAACACCACAACCATTCCGATATGTCAAACCTATTCACACAACAACTCAACTACACCTTCAACCGCCCCGTCACCGACCCCGCCTGGTACTGGCAGTCCCGCGAAGAGGAAGCCGACCCGTTCCATGGCGAAGACCCGCTGACGGCTTTTGAGTTCATCGAAGCCTTATGCGAGAATCCCGGCCAGCGCCTGGCCGCCTATTCCGATGACCAGGTGGGGCAGGGCCTGACTTTTATCTTTAGCGGCGATTGTTCCAATCTCGCGCATGGCTTCAAGTCGGCAGCGGTTTCTTACGAGCGCAGAGCGGCTGCTTTGCGGACTTTGTTCCATTTGTTCCGCGACGTGTTCGCGCCGAGGTGCAAACCACAACTGGGCTCAAGTTCACAGGAGAAATCGAGTCCGCTGTCCTTTATCTGCTACATGTTTTGGGATGTAAGCCCATTGTCTCAATGGATTACCCCCGACCAGGACGATCTCTCTGCTTATGCCATGCAGCAGTTTTTGGGCAGCGACGTCAGCGATGCGTTCGACCTGCCAGCGGAGGTACAGGAACTGATGCGCCAGCATGCACAGCAAGCGTTGGCTAATCGAACGCCCAAAAGCTGGGACGACATCCAGGCAGATATCATGAACCGCTATGCCAATCTGACGCCTGAAACGGAAGCCTGCTATCGGGCCATCGCCGATGTCATGGCCGGCTGCCTGCGCCTGGACAACCCCGCCTGCGTGGAAAGCGGCCTCCACGGACTGGGGCACATGGTTCCTTTTTTGCCTGACCTGGCTACCGCCCTGATTGACGACTTTTTGAAGAACAACAACAAAAACCTGCCGGCGGCGCTGATCCAATACGCCCACAGCGCGCGGAGTGGGATGATCCAATAGGTTGAAACGTTGGGGTTGATAGAAACGCAACCCTTTTTAGCTTTGACTTTGTCCTAAAATAGCTTTTCATAAAACATCAATGAAGTAAGTTTACCCCATGGCCGCCACCTTTCAAAAAACACTCTACCGCCAACAAGGCGCCCAATGGTCCTACACCCGCCTGCGCTGGCTGGCGCCGACGCAATGTATTGAGGTACTGGCTGCTCCCTGCGGGCAGCCTGCCAAGGCTATCGGCCAGGAATGGTTACGGCCGGGCGAAAGCCGGGAAGCAGCCCTGCACCGCGTGGCACTTCCGCTTCGGCAAGCCGGCTGGCTGGAAATGCCGGTGTTGGAGTGGCATCTGGACCTGACGGTTACCACGCCCGCGTTCGACGGCTTGATGGCGGCGGCGCCCTGGTTCGATGCGTTTCATGCCGGGTTGCTCTATCCTTTGCTTTTCGAGCTGGGCGAAACGGCCAATTATGGGCATTGGGGAGGCACAAGACATGAAGATAACCGCGTCACGTATTTCCTGTGGACCGTAAACCCCGAGGCGGCAGAGGCCATTGTACGCAGCGTTGGGCGGAACGCTCCTGCCGGATTTGAGGTTTCCGCCCGGATACGCCAGCGGGGGGAAGATCCTGCACCACGAGCACACACGACAGATGCTTCCTGGGCAATGGAGGTTGGTTTTGGTTTAATCCGCGCAACGGAAAAGGCACAGTACGCAAGGTCTTTGCCTGAAAACCAACCCATCCCGGAGATCATCAGGCCCGATGCCGGCTACCCCTGTTTGCCCAACCTCGGGCCCGACCGGGTGACGGGAGCGCATGCCGAACAACTGCGCCAACGCTTACGCACGCTATGGGAGGTAGGCATAGACCGCTGGCCGCCTTTGGGCGCCCCGATTTCACGCGACGTGCTCTATCTGGAAGGCGCGCCGGAAGAGGAGGTAACCGCCCAGTTGACGGCGCTGCTTCAGCAAAAAGCCACCGGAACCGTCTATGTCTTTGACACCGTGGAGGGCATTTTTTCCTCCGCCATCGGGCAGATCTTCCCGGACGTCGCGCAGGAGGACACATACTGGTTTGACGAGCGCATGGAATGGATCATCTATAAATCGCACCACAACACCCTTACGTTTGGCGGAGATTGGCTGATTAAAAAGGTCCGGGACCTCTTCCATGAAACGCCCGAACGGCTATTTCCGCTCCCGGGTACTCTACTGAACAAATAGCAGGTCCTTAAAAAATGGATACCGCCTTAACCAGGGGCACTTGATTTACCCCGGGTTTGGTATTTTTCAGATTACTGGACATTTTCGTTTTCCTGGCGCCCAGACCTTCCAGGTTTGCGAAACCTGGAAGGTCTCGTTCCCAAAATGTCCAGTAGTATGGGTATTTTTATGCAGGGCGCCTTAAATGCTGGCCGAAAACCTTGCCAATCACCACTTGTAAAAGACACCGCGGGATATCACCAGACCGATTCCGGGGCCTCCGGCTGGAAGTCCGGCAAAGGGCTTTTCCAAATCCTGGTAGGCGCCTCCTCAAAAGACATCCGGCTTAAAGAAAGCATTTACCGGACGCGAAGCGCTTTTGAAACCCCCTGATCCGCTTGGGCCTGGCTACTTCGCTACTTCTTTTTTGTTTCCGAATCGCTTGGACGCATTGCCCTTTCTCGCTATATCAGGGGAGCAAAAACCGAAAGGCTAAGCGTGTACCTTTTTTCATAAGCTAAACCACAACCCATGATGCCTCTTAGAGCGCCATTCGCATCTTGTGGCCGTCCGCCGGGTTCTTCGGCGGGAGACGTTTTCATCAGGAAGGGAAGCAGCCGATGCTTCAGTTTGCAAAAGAGCTGTTTTCTTCCAACGCACCTTCTGATAATGATCCATTTGCTATTAAAATGAATAGCAAACAATAAAAAGAAGCTTTAGTGACAAAAACCCATTATTGGGTGACACATTCATCCTATTGAGAGACTTCATTTTCTGAAAGATTTCATACATCGCATTTTTGTTTTCGATTAAATAACGAAAACATCAATAGGATGAAAGCAAAAATCAGAATTGAAAGTATAACATCAACATTGGTGAGTGCATTAATTCTTCTGAACATGAGTTTGGCAGGATGTTCGAAAGATGATATTTCAGAAACAACAACTACCGATGACTTAACAATTGTTCCGCGAGCAGCGGCTTCGAAAGGCAGCTATCCCATTGTTGGAACCAGTCAGACCAGATGTTGGGATGGTACCGGTAACATTATCACCCCTGTTTTGGGAGAAGCCTTTTTCGGACAGGATGCTCAGTTTACTCATACAGCGCCAGTTTACACCAAAAGCAGCGATGGACTTACTGTAAAAGACGAAGTTACCGGTTTAACCTGGCAGAAAACCTATGAAAAACCAACTTCCGGCGGTATGTATTATTGGGCAGAAACTCAGACTGAAGTTGACAATCTGAACAAACAAAACTATGGCGGCTATAACGACTGGCGCGTGCCTACCATCAAGGAACTATACTCTTTATGGAATGCAAGTGTCGGATGGCCTTATATTGATACAGAATATTTTGACATTAAATATACAGATGAACAAGACCTTAGTCACGCAATATTCTGGAGTAGCGACAAATATACCGGAGTAATGGGCAATGTAAACGGGGAAACGCCCGGAGCAGAACTTGCCTTTGGTGTGAATTTTGGCACCGGACATATTAAATCGTATAGTATCAGCGTAGGTCCAAAACACTTTGTTCGTTGTGTACGCGGCAATCTTTCGTATGGTGTCAATTTATTCCAAAACAACAACGATGGTACTATTTCCGATTTAGCTACCGGCCTCATGTGGCAAAAAAACGACAACGGTTCGGGAATGGATTGGGAACACGCTTTGGCTTATGCGCAAACGCAGAATAACGCAAATTATCTGGGACACAACGATTGGCGTCTCCCCAATGCAAAGGAACTTCAAAGTTTGGTAGATTACACGCGTTCGCCTTATGCAACAAAAGCTGCCAATGTCGGCCCGGCAATAAATGCACTTTTCAGTTGTACCGGTATTCTAAACGATGGTGGAAAGGCTGACTATCCTTATTATTGGACAAGTACTTCGGCAATTTCATTAGCAAATGGTTCTTATCCTTCTGCATGGTATGTGGCTGTTGGACAGGCAGAAGATGGAAACGGAGAAAACCTGCACGGTGCCGGTGCTGTGCGTTTCGACAAGAAGATAGTTGGAACCGGCGAAGGAGAGGAACGGGTGTTAAACTATGTACGTCTGGTAAGGACAATTAAATAATCTCCTAAATTAAAAATCATGAAATCAAAAGTAAATCAAATGAGTTTTCTATCAGTTTTATTCGGTGTAATAATCTTGATGAACGCTTGTTCAAAATATAATATAGAAGCAACAGTGGACAATTTGCCAAATATAACAGGTTATCCAATTGTTGGCACAAATCAAACAAAATTTTATAACAATACAGCTGAAATTTCTGCACCTGCCACAGGTTCAGCCTTTTATGGTCAAAATGCAATGTATTCGGGAAATGCGCCCAAGTATGTAAACAATAGTGATGGAACTGTTACCGATATGGTTACAGGGTTGATGTGGCAGCAAACGCCTGACAGAAATGGTGATGGAACTATAAATTCATCTGACAAGGTCACCTATACACAAGCAGTTGCCGGAGCATCTTCTTGCAAAACTGGAGGGCATACAGATTGGCGCTTACCAACCATCAAAGAATTGTATTCGCTTATTATGTTTACTGGCATAGACCCAATTGTTGAAGGAACATCCACAAGCGGATTAACACCTTTTATCAATACCGATTATTTCAAATTTAATTATGGAGATCTGACTGCAGGAGAGCGGATTATAGATGCTCAATATGTCTCTACAACTCTATATGTTGATTATACAATGTTAACATCAAAAACTGCCTTTGGAGTGAACTTTGCCGATGGCAGGATTAAAGGATATGGATTAACCGCTCCAGGTGGTGGTGAAAAAACATTCTATTTGGTTTACGTAAGGGGAAATTCAGAATATGGGAAGAATAGTTTTTCCGATAATGGAAATGGCACCATAAGTGATAATGCGACCAGTTTGATGTGGATGCAAAATGATAATGGTAAAGGCATGAACTGGCAAGATGCATTGAAATATGCCGACACCACTCAATTTGCTGGATACAGCGATTGGCGTTTACCAAATGCTAAAGAATTGCAAAGTATTGTTGATTATACACGCTCGCCATCAACAACAAATTCAGCAGCAATAGATCCTCTTTTCAAATGCACCAAAATAACCAATGAAGCAGGTAATGATGATTATCCGTTTTTTTGGACAAATACTACACATGCAAAACCAACATCAGGTTCTGCTGCTGCCTGTATTTGTTTTGGTCGTGCCATGGGCTATATGACTGACCCTAGTAACCCATCCATCGCTGGCTGGATTGATGTTCATGGTGCTGGCAGTCAGCGCAGCGACCCAAAAACAGGAAATGCAAGCGATTTTCCCCATGGTTTTGGCCCGCAAGGCGATGCCATCCGGATATTGAATTATGTGAGGTTAGTGAGAACAATTAATTAAAAAGAAAATTATGAAAAGTAAGATGAAAATTATTATTGCACTCGTTGCATTCTATACGCTTACTCTTGCCAATGCCATAAATGCTCAAAACAATCCAGCCATCGTAAATAGCAGTATTCCAATTGAAATGCTTTTCCCACAGGGCAAATCCAAAGCTTTGATTCTGAGTTTTGATGACGGAAATGTAGCCGACAGGCATTTGGTGAAATTGATGAATGATTATGGACTTGTCGGGACTTTTCATCTCAATTCCAATAAACTCGGCACAAAAGATTATCTCACCAAAGAGGAAATTAAAAGCCTGTACAAGGGACACGAAGTATCCGGTCATACTTCAAATCACCCAAGCCTGACTACGTTGTCGAAGATTGATGTGATTTACGAAGTTTTGGAGGATAGAAAAGAACTGGAGCGATTGGTGGATTATCCCGTTCGTGGAATGTCGTATCCGTTTGGCAATACCAACGATTTGGTAATTGAGGCAATAAGCGGTTTAGGTATTGAATATGCCAGAACAGTGGGCGATACTTACAATTTTGGTATGCCGATTGATTTTCTCAAATGGCAACCAACCATTCATTTGTTTGGAAAAACAAATTATATCCCCAACGATACGGCAAACGACAGCAGGGAATTAGCACAATTTTATCAGCTTACTAATGATTTTCTAAAAGCGAATTCATTGTCCCTGTTTTATGTTTGGGGACATAGCTGGGAATATGAAGGACCCGGAAACAAATGGGCAGAAGTGGAGAAGTTTTTCAAAATGGTTTCCAAAAATCCGGATATATGCTACATAACACAATTAGGATTAACGGATTATATCAATGCCTACAAAAACCTCAAATTCTCGGTGGATAAAAGCATGGTTACCAATCTGAGTTCGATAGATGTGTTTGTAAAAATAGGTGGCAAAGCATATACAATAGAAGCCGGTAGTACAAAACAGTTGAATTAATTAAAAAAACATTGATGAAAAAATACATTTTTATACTTTCCCTTTGCATTACCCAACTATCCTTTGCTCAAAACAACAGGCAAAATATCAGAGGTATTGTTACTGATAAACTTTCGCAAACCACCCTTCCCGACGCTACCGTTCAGATAATCAATAAAACGGAAACCAAAGGAACCGTAACCGATGCAAAAGGGAATTACGTTTTGCCCGATATGGCACCTGACCGTTATGAAATTAAGGTTTCGTACATCGGTTATAAAGATGTATTTATACCTAATGTCGTAGTAACTTCAGGAAAAGAAATAATTCTGGATGTCGCGATGGAAGAGAATGTGACAAATTTAAATGAGGTTGTCGTTACGGCGAACAACAAAACAGGCACTCTAAATAATTTGACCACAATCAGTGCACGCTCCTTTTCGACGGAAGAGGTGAATCGTTATGCCGGTGGGAGAAGCGATCCTGCACGTTTAGCCGCTAATTTTGCCGGTGTAAGTGCTCCGGATGACAGCCGCAATGACATTGTGATTCGTGGCAATTCCCCGGTAGGTGTTTTATGGCGCATCAATGGAATGAACGTGACAAACCCAAATCACTTTGCAACTGTGGGGACAACTGGTGGAGCGGTCAGCGCCCTGAATACCAACCTCTTGAAAAGTTCCGATTTCTTAACCTCGGCTTTCCCGGCAGAATATGGAAATGCCACCGCCGGGGTTTTCGACCTGGGTTTCAGAAACGGGAACACGCAAAACGGGAAACCACCTTGCAGGCAGGATTGATTACCGGACTGGAAGCTACAACTGAAGGACCAATCAATAAGGAAAAGGGTTCATCTTATTTGGTAGGTTACCGTTATGCTTTGGCCGGTGTTGCCCAGGCGGCAGGTATTGATATTGGCACCACGGCATTGCCTTCGTACCAGGATTTATCGTTTAATGTGAGCAGTGGAAACAGTAAATTGGGCAAAATTACCTTGTTTGGCATTCTGGCAACAAGCAGCATCAATATCGAAGGTGGAAGTTCAAGTTCCTTGTACGGAAATGGAAGCGGTCACGATTTGAGCAGTCAAATTGGAATTATAGGGTTAAAGCATTTCAAACAGATTAACAGCAAATCTTATTTTAGCTCTAATACTGGATTAAACTATTCAAAGTCGGGGCAAACGGATTATGCCTTCGATCGAACGAGCGATTCCTCGTTTACAAAGTCAGAAAATAAGGTTACCAAAACAGGCTATTATTTTGCTACAAGTTATAATTCAAAAATAAGTTCAAAGCTGTTTATAAAAGTAGGCGTCCAGGATGAACTGATCGGGTTGAATCTTTATTACCGGACAAAAGAGAGAATTACAGATAGTTGGAAACAGATTTGGGATTATGACAGTTACACAAACCTGGCACAGGCTTACATTCATGCCAAATATAGTTTTAATGATAAAATGACACTCAATGCGGGAGTACATTCCCAAATGTTTTTCTTAAACAATTCACTTTCAGTTGAACCACGTTTAGGTCTTAAATATGAAATTGATAACAAAAGCAGCCTTTCTTTGGGCTATGGGCTTCATTCGCAAATGCAACCCATTAATGTTTACTTTTTACAAACTCAGCTAGCTGATGGTTCCTACGTTTATAACAACGAAAACCTTGGGTTTACTAAAAGCCATCATTTTGTATTGGGTTACGATTTGCAGCCTATCAAGGACTGGCGCTTAAAAGCAGAAGCGTATTACCAATATCTCTACAACGTTCCCGTAAATACTTTTTCGAGCAGCTACTCCATGCTGAATACAGGCGCAGGTTTTAAGACCGATCTGGAAGATAGCCTGGTAAATAGTGGAATCGGAACAAACTATGGAATAGAATTAACCGTGGAGAAATTTTTCAGCAAGGGATATTATGGCTTATTTACCTCATCCATATACCGTTCCAAATACAAAGGAAGCGATGGCATAGAAAGAAATACTGCATTCAATGGAAAGTCCGTTTTCAATATTTTGGGTGGGAAAGAATGGAATGTGGGAAGTGAAAAAAGGAACAAGATCACAGCCGATATTAAGTGCACCAAAGCCGGAGGAAGGGCTTACACCCCTATTGATCTGGAAGCATCAAATACTATAGGCCATGAGGTACTATCTACCGATGCATATTCGGATTTTTATGCCAATTACTTCCGTTTAGATTTTAAGCTTGGTTATACGCTCAATAGCCGCACGAAAAAACTATCGCAGTCATTTGCCATCGACCTGCAAAACATTACAAACAATAAAAACGTTTTCTCACAAAGTTATGATGATAGAAGCCAGTCGATAAGCACAACCTACCAGCTCGGATTTTTCCCGAATGTGATTTATAAAATACAGTTTTAATTCCCTTTCCGAATAAAAATGCAACTGTTCAGGAACCAATTGATTCATCAAGCAGGAATCCCGGCTACTTCGGAGCGCAAAATAATCTATCTCAGAGTTCTTGCATTTGTATTGATTACCCTGATAGCAATAATTCTCAGGTTATATGTAAGTTTCTCTCATGATCTGATTTTAGGAGTGGATGGTGGATATTATCCATTGCAGGTAAGGAATATCTTAAACACCGGATTCCTCAGTTTCAATGACGTCCCGCTGTATTTTTATTTTTGTGCCTCCATAGTGAAAGTCCTTTCAGTTTTGGGGTTCACAATGCCCGACGAAAGTATCATTTCAGTGATCAAGATTGTTGATAGTGTAGCTTTGCCATTGCTGGCAATTCCATTGTTCAAAATGGTAACCCGGAAAGAGAGCCCTGTTTCTAATGCTGCTGCCATGGCCATACTATCTTATGCTGTACTCTCATTTACCCCATTTTTTATCCTTGGCGACTTACAAAAGAATGCTTTTGCCATTCCTCTGGCGTTTATTTTCATTCTTTTTTGGGAGAATTATTTAATCAATCCAGTCAGGAGGAATAAAGTAGCTGTCGTAATATCACTGGCTGTTATTGCCCTTTCTCACTTTGGAGTTTTTGCTTTTTGTTTGGCTTTTATAATCGTATCACTTTTTATTGTCTATCGTAAAAAAGCGATTCTTCCTTCCTTAATTATCTTCTTATTTGGAATTGGGCTGATCGCACTGTTCGATTATAACAGGGCATTCCGGCTAATAACATTTTGGAATGTAGTTTTTGAAAGGCCTGCATTATTTCAAGGTTCTTTGCAATTTCCACTTCTGCTGAATTTCCTCTTCTCTTATTTTCTTGCTGTTTTTGGCATTTTACAGTTCCGGAGGTTTAAAAGCAAATCAGATAAAGTTTCTGAATATATGGTGCTTACCTTAATTGTTTTGCTTGCTGTTTTTGCATTCCCTGTATATGATCAGCAGTATTTTGAAAGATTTAATGTTTTACTGTTTATTCCGCAGCTGTTGTTGATCGCCTATTTAATCAGGATGAATCAAAAACTGGCACTCCCTTTTTCAATTTCGCTTGTTTTGCTAACAACTTTTTCAATTTTCATGTATTTTTCAGAAGAAAAGAAGCCGTGCATCGATGATCAAACGTTTCATGACTTACAAAATATCCACAAGTATGTTGCTGAAAATAAAGAAAATAGTATTATTATTGCAAGGCATGGTCTGGAATTCTGGACAGCCTGGGCATTAAATGTCAACGTTGTACAAGACAGGGCGATGGACAAAATTGGGCTGGAAAAGTACAGTATTGTAATTTTTCTGCAACAAAAAAACGAAGACAAACAAGGGCCATTTGGTAGAAGACCGTTGCACAAGCCTGAGATCGGAATGAGTGGATCTCCACCAATGGGCCGTCCGGTTCCTGGAAATTTTAAATTGATCTATAGTTCTTCCTATTTGAATGCCTACCAAAAAATGAAATAGAGAATATGTTTAAAACAAAAAAAGTGTTTCTTCTGCTGTATGCAATAATATGGGTACTTGTTTTGTTATCGCCCTATTTTAGATATATGCAGGATATCAGTCCGAATGGCTGGAACAGAATGATCGGCGACTTGACTAATCTTTTCTTGCTCCTGCTTCTTTTTCTGATCAATTTATTTGTGCTTGTACCACGATTACTCTTTAATGACAAAAGATCTCAATACTTTTTAATCGTTACTACTATGATATTGGCTGTAGCTGTTATCAGTTTAATCATACATCCCGTAGGACCACCTCAGCCCCCTGGAATGGGAATTACTCCGTCGGAAATTCAGTCAGACAAAACCTATAACCTTCTGCCCTTTCTGGGAACAATTCTGAACAATCTGATTACAGCTTTACTTATTATTGGTAGCAGCACCGCTCTTGAACTCGAATACAAATGGCGGAGCGAACAAAAATTGCGAAAAGATGCCGAGAAAGAACAACTCAAAACCAACCTCGCTTTACTAAGACACCAGGTAAGTCCTCACTTTTTCATGAATACCCTCAATAACATTCATACCCTTGTTGAAATTGATTCGGGAAAGGCTCAGGTTGCCATCGAACGCTTGTCAACACTGATGAGATATTTACTCTATGATTCGGCTCAAATCACCATTGAACTGAAAAAGGAGATTGATTTTGTCAACAGCTTTGTTTCGTTGATGCAACTCAGGCATTCGGATGAGGTCAAAGTTAAGATATGGATTCCTGATCAGATTCCGGATATTAAAATTCCACCCATGTTGTTTATTTCATTGCTCGAAAATGCATTTAAACATGGTGTGAGTTATCCGTTGAAATCTTATATTTATCTTGAAATACAAATTCATGAAAATACACTGAGCTGTAATATTAAAAACAGCAAACACAAAACCGTCAAAAATCAATTTGACGAATATTCAGGCATTGGGCTGCAGAACATTAAAAAAAGCCTGAATTTATTGTACGAACAGGATTACAAGCTGGATATATCCGACAAAGAAAATGAGTTTGAAGTTAACCTCATAATTCCGTTATGAATATAAGATGCATAGCTATTGATGATGAACCGTTGGCCGTAAAAAAGATAGCGGGATATATTCAGAAAGTTCCTTTTCTGGAACTGGTCGCTGAATGCAGAAGTGCCTCAGAGGCAATGAGCATCATTGACAAGAACGATGTTCAGCTCCTGTTTATCGACATCAATATGCCTGATATCAGCGGCATGGAATTTGTAAAATCGCTGACAAACAAACCTTATATTGTTTTCACAACGGCCTACAGTGAATATGCTGTAGAAGGTTTTCAGGTTGATGCAATAGATTATTTGTTAAAACCAATCACCTTCAGCAATTTCCTGAAAGCGGCCAATAAGGTGAAAAATCTGATTGAACTAAGCACAAATAATCAGAAGGAAAGTGTCAATCATCTGTTTGTAAAATCAGAATACAAGCTTATCCGCATCGAACTGGACGACATCAAATACATTGAAAGTCAGCACGAGTATATTAAGATTCATTTGGTCAACAGTATTCCTGTGTTGACCCAGTTGAGTTTGAAGAGTATTGAAGAACAACTGCCATCCGACAGGTTTATGCGTGTTCACAGATCCTATATTGTGAATCTTGCTAAGGTTTCAGTGATAGAGCGGAACCGGATAGTTTTCGACGGTAAGATTTATATACCCGTCAGTGAGCAATACAAAGAAAAATTTCAGGAGTATATTGATGGTAATTTCATTTAAAGATAAAATAAGCCCTTGCTTCGAAGTCATACACATTGGTAAGTCGCTCAAAAAGCCAACACACACAGACAGAAACGACATAGCAAATTGAAAGGAAAAATGAATGAAATGAATGAACACCAGGCGGCAACACGCGGTATAGTTAATTGCCAGAGCAGTGCGTATTCCAGCAGTACATCTCGTATCAAAAGTAGTTGTAACTTGACAGGAAAGTGCCTCGAAATCGGCAACTAACTATACCGCCAACCATTGGGCGCAACCATAAAAGACAGCGACATCAATGAAAATTAGAGAATTTACACTTGAAGATTTGAATATTATGGGAGTGTGGTTAGTACAAGACTACATTCAAAAATTTTGGGGCGGCCCGCAAGATTATTGGATTAAAGAAATATCTGAAAATATAAGTGCTGATTGGGTTAAATATTTCATTGTAGAATGTGACACGCCAATCGGTTTTCTTCAGTATTATGAAACAGATAAGGCTCCAAAAGGAGAATGGTCGGATGAACCAATCGGAACTGTCGGAATTGATTATCTCATAGGAGATATTGAATATTTAGGGAAAGGATATGGTTCAAAAATCGTTCGTTTATTGGTTGGCTTCATCAAATCAAAAAACGAGTATGATTACATTGTAGCTGACCCAATTGTAGAGAATGTATCATCCATAAAAGTGCTTGAAAATAATGGTTTTAAACAAAATGCTAATGGATTTTTTTGTTTGGATTTGACCAACACAGGAATAAAGATTTATAGAGCTACCAAACAAGATGTTGGTATGATAACTCAGTTATTTCGAGATACTATCCAAAACGTGAACTCAAAAGATTATCCAGCAGACGAAATAGATGACTGGTCATCATGGTGGACTGACCATGATAAATGGCAGGAAAGAATTGAAGAACAATATTTTATTAAAGCAATGATTGATGACAAAACAGTTGGATTTGGTTCATTAGCAACTGATGGATATCTCGATTTTATGTTTACTCACAAAGACTACCAAAGACAAGGAGTTGCTGCTAAATTGATAAGTAAGATTGAAAAAAAAGCAAAAGAACAAGCTAATGATTTGATATATTCGGATGTAAGCATTACTGCAAAAGGATTTTTTGAAAGGCATGGATATTTTGTTGAAAAACAGCAATTCAAAAAGTCAAGAAACAAAGATTTAATTAATTTTAGGATGACAAAAATAATAAATGGCAGCGCCCAACATCGTGTATAAAACATTGGGGTTTAAGTAGTTATTTGAACATTCTGCCCCGCATCAAGTTCGGTGTAACTCGACAGGAAAGTAGCCCGCAATCCCCAACGTTTCATACACGCAAACGCCGTTCGTAACAATCATCAAACCAGAATGCAAAAAATACGAAAAAAATCATCTAAAGAACAATCGCAGAAACGCTGCTGGTTTCCATCGTTGGAATTGGGGGGTTAGTCACTTTAATCTTCTATCCCCAATCTTTGTTTGCAAATAAGTTTGAACACAATCAATTTACAGTCTATTACGAAGTGCGGAAAATTTTTCGCTCTCAAACTTTTGTCGATGTTTCAAACTATGCGGGCATATCAACGACGAATTGTAGATTTTTTTTGCGTCAAGTATAGCAGCTCCCTTGTTTCGGATAAATCCGGCTACAGAAAAAGGGGGACTGTTCGAAAAAAAACAACGCTTATGGAAAGCAAATCAAACGGATAAAAAAATAACTAATGTGTTGGTTTTCCCTTAACTTGCGCACCAGCAGAACTGCCCGGCCTGAAGGAGGCATGCAGCTGCCATAGAAAAAGGAACACCAAACTCATTACTAACCATGGAACGCATCATTGAACAAATCCTTCAAGAGAGCCCGGAATCGCGCAAAGCGTTTATTATCCAGTCGTTTACCGACAACTACCAGCACCTGATCGCCGGCGACCCGTCGGCCTGGCGGAAAATTCCGGAAAATGGCGGAATCGCCTTTCGCTTTTACCGGGGCTCGGCGGCGTTATTCTACGCCGACGTCAGCCGCGACGCCGACCCCTTTCTCAACGACCACACCAGCCGCGTCTGGATTCAGGGAGACCTCCATGCGGAGAACTTCGGCACCTACATGAACAGCGCCGGAGCGCTGGTCTTTGACGTCAACGACTTCGACGAAGCTACCGTCGCTCCCTTCACCTGGGATATCAAGCGCTTTTGCGCCAGCCTGGCCCTGATCGGGTACCAAAAAGCGCTTTCAGACCTGGAAATCCGCGATATCGTCACCCTCGCCGCGCAAAGCTACGCCCGCCAGGTGGCCCGCTTTGCCGCTTCCAGCGACCGCAACTTCGTTCTCACCATCGCCAATGCGGAAGGCGCCGTCCTCGAAGTGCTGCGCAACGGCCGGCAACGGACGCGGGTGGGCCTGCTGGATTACGAAACGGATATCGTCGACGGCGACCGCCAATTCAAGAACAACTACAACTTCATCCAGCTCACCGACGCCGAGAAAATGAACGTCCAGGCCGCCCTGGAAGCGTATTTCGAAACCATCCCCAAACGCAAACGGCGGAGCCAAATGACCTATCACGTCAAAGACATCGCCCGGCGCAAAGGACTCGGTATCGGCTCGGCAGGCCTGCTGATCATCAGCGTCCTCCTGGAAGGGGACACCGAAGCCCTCGAAAACGACATCCTCATCTCCATGAAAGTCGCCCTGCCTTCGGCAGCCGCCAAATACGTGAACGACCCGAAAGTAACCGGCTATTTCGTCCATGAAGGACACCGGACCGCTACTTCCCAGCGCGCCCTGCAAGTCAACGCCGACCCCTTCCTCGGGTACACCACCCTGAACGGAACCGGCATGTTCGTAACGGAAATCTCCCCGTACACCGCTGATCTGGAATGGGACGACATCAACGACATGGACGACATCCTGCAGGTCGTGGAAAGCCTGGGCCGCTGCGTCGCCAAAATCCATTGCGTATCGGACGAAGATAGCGACCAAACGCTGATCGATTATTCCACCGAAGACGCCATCTTCAACGTCCTGGACGGGCGCGAGTCGGAGTTTGTGGAGTATATCGTCCGGTTTAGCGAGGACTACGCCGCCTGCGTACGCAACGACCACCGCTTGTTTGTAGACGCCTTCCGCAATAAGGAAATTCCCGGGATCTAAGCCAGGGGCTAAGGGCATGAAGATGTATTTTTAAGGACCGACTAAATTTAGACCCGCACTTTTCACCTTCGCACACCTACTCACAACATGAAAAAATACCTCCTTGCCCTCCCCCACCTGCTGATGGCATTTTTCAGCATCCCCCTTAACGCCCAGACCTCCGATGCCCCGCCAGAGGAGTTTTCCACTTTCTCCGTTTGGTCGCAGCGCATGGATATGAGCCAGTTTAAGGGAAAAAAATACCGCCTGAGCGTCGCCATTATGGCAGAGCCGGGCAGTGCAACCTCTTTTGCCGTGGCATTTATTCGCAACGAGCCACCGAAAGGAGGCAAACTGGCTTGGACTTACATGGACAACATGGCCGACCGCCCCGTCCGCAACAAAACATGGAAAACTTACACCCTCCAGTATGTGATAGACAAAAAAGCGCCGTGGATCGCTTTTGGAATGCTGGGTTTTGGCAAAGGCATCTACTACTTTGACGATATGCGCCTCGAAGTGGAAACCAGCACCGGCCAGTGGACGGCGATACCCATACCCAACGGGGATTTTGAGCGGGAAACCATTGCCCCGTGGGAGCAGACCTCAAAGGGCGCGCCTTTGAAAGTCATCGGCGCCACGGCTGAAACGGACAGCCAAAAACCATTCGAGGGAAAACAGTGCTTTAAGATCAAAAACGTGTTCCTCAATTAAAAAGGAACGAACCGGACGTCGCGCGGGAAAAACGTAAAAGATCGGATTAGGGCATTCGCCCCGAAAGGTTAGCGCTTTGGTCAAGCAAAATGCAACTAAAGGCGACTGAAATCTGTTTAAACAAGTATACGCACACTAGTTCGGACAATAAAACACGTCGCGAATCAAGGAGGGAGAGGCAAACCATAGCGCCCACCGCAGCCCGCTCACCTCTTCCTGCAAAGCCAAACTTGGCCATGACCGGAGCGAAGTGGTTTGGGGAAATACCCAAGCCATACATCAGAATCTCTACGTTTTAGCGGTTGCTTAGAAAAGACAGAAACAGTTTAATCAAGCCATTGACAACTGAATGGTCAACCTATATCTTTATTTTAAACAGACAAAATAAGCTATGAGAAAGATTAAAATATTTGATTTGAACCTGGCGGATTTAATCCTAAGGTTTTATCTGATGATGGCGGTGGTGGTGGTGGCAGGCTTTTTTGGCCAGTTCACTATTGCTGCTATTTTGGGCAACATCCTTGCCATTAGTTTTATCCTTGCCGTAAGTTTTAGAAAAACTACTGAAGAGGCGGTTGCCAAAGGAGAAGGCCATCTTCGTGGTAGGGTATATGATGGAACCGTGAAGGAAGCAGCTTAACACCGCGGGATTTCGAAGGATTATTTTCAAGCCGGGTTTGAACATAAGCATGCATCGGGGACTGAGGTATAGTTTTCCATCCGAAGTAAAACTGCCACCGGAAATGCTTTCCGGCTTTAATCGTTGCACCACATCTTTGGGCAGCACCCAGCCGCCTTTTTGCCGAAACTCCGAATCCATGCGCACCAGCGCGGAATAATTGACGCCCTTGTCGCGCTCCTGGGCGTAATTTTCGTATAGCTTATGGTTAGGACAATCAGTTAACGTGGAAGTGCCCGCGAGTTTAAAGCCGCCCCTTATATACCCACCACCGCCTTGCGCTCTGTCTGTTGCATGGATTCCGGCACATGGGCCAGAATTTCCGCTTTCAGCGCTGCCGTCAGTTTCTCTTTGACGACATGCCGGAACGTCACCAAACCGATCTCCCGGACCGGAACCGGTTCCTTAAAATACTTGATATGAGACAGGTGTTCCTGTGAAATAGCTTTGAGCGCCAAAGCGGGAAGAATTGTAATGCCCTTATGGCTTTGTACGATGTTCTTCAGGGTTTCCAGACTTCCGGCCGCAAAATCGAGGTGGTGAGACTCCCGCTCCTTCTGCTTGAGCTCGCATAAATTGATCACCTGGGAAGTCAGGCAGTGCCCTTCTTCCAAAAGCCAGAGGCGGTTTACGTCGATGTCCCCGGCCAGAAGGAATTTTTTGTCGGACCGGTAGGTTTCCGAAAAATCGTATACGACAAAATCCTCGTAAAACAGGGGTTGCTCGTGTATGCCCTTCACGTGAAGCGGCGTAGCCAGCAAGCCAACGTCCAGTTCGTGCTGCTTCAGGCGCCGGACGATCTCCTCGGTTGTCAGTTCGCTGATCTTGACCCGCACGTCGGGATATTTATTCAGGAACGCGTTCAAAAACAACGGCAACAGGTAAGGCGCAAGCGTTGGAATAATGCCGATCTTCAGGTCTCCGCGAAGACCGCCCTGCTCTTCCTGTACAATGGCCTGCAGCCGCCGGCTTTCCTCCAGCACGACCTTGGCCTGCGCAATGAGCTTCTGCCCGATCGAGGTGGGCATGACCGGTTTCTTGCTCCGGTCGAAGATCTTAACGCCCCACTCTTCTTCCAGTTTTTTGATCATCATACTTAAAGTGGCCTGCGTGACAAAACACTTCTCCGCCGCGGTGACGAAATGCCGGTGCGTATCCACCGCGACCAGGTATTCGAGTTGCTGGATGGTCATGATATAAATTTAATTGAACCAAAGATAGAATTTATCGATTTGGTTTATGAGGAAGGGGAAGTATTTTTGGGAAGCAGGGAGCAGGGAGCAGGGAGCAGGAAGCAGGAAGCAGGAAGCAGGGAAGCAGGGAGCAGGGAGCAGGGAGCAGGGAGCAGGGAGGACTATCGAAGTCCACTTTGATAGCATTGAATTTTAGTCGTCTCATATAGCCTTGGCCGCGTTGCGGCCAAGGCTTTTTTATATCTGGCGATTACCGTATTTTCGGCATACCTAACGCCAAAATCAAAGCGATGAAACCAATGCTCAGCCTTCTCTTGTTGGTATCCTCTCCAGCCCTTGTTTTTCCGCAAGCGCCGGCGCCGTTTGGGGCGGTTCCGTCTGATCGGCAACTGGCCTGGCATGCCCTGGACTACTATGCCTTTGTCCACTTCAACATCAACACGTTTTCTGATAAAGAATGGGGGCACGGCGACGAGCCGGCGGCCCTGTTCAACCCAACCGAACTGGATTGCCGGCAATGGGCCCGCGCGTGTAAAGAAGCCGGCATGAAAGGCATTATCATCACGGCCAAGCACCACGACGGCTTTTGCCTGTGGCCTTCCAAGTATACGGAACACAGCGTCCGGAACAGCCCATGGAAGAACGGGAAAGGGGATGTGCTGCGCGAACTTTCCGACGCCTGCAAGGAATACGGCCTCAAAATGGGCGTTTATTTGTCGCCCTGGGACCGCAACAACCCCCTGTACGGAACGCCGGAATACAACGCCTACTTCATCAAACAGCTGGAGGAAGTCCTCACCGGATACCGGGATATCTTCGAGGTGTGGTTCGACGGGGCGGTGAGCGAAGAGTTTAAAGGGAAACAGATCTACGACTGGCCGGCTTTCATCGCCACCGTGCGCAAACACCAGCCCAACGCCGTGATTTTCAGCGACGCCGGTCCGGACATCCGCTGGGTAGGCACCGAACGCGGTTTCGCCAACCCCACCAATTGGTCCACCCTCAACCGCGACGAATTCTTTCCCGGCACGCCCCGCTACCTGGAACTCCGCTCCGGGCATAAAAACGGGACCCACTGGCTCCCGGCGGAGGTCGACGTTTCCATCCGGCCGGGCTGGTACTACCACCAAACGGAAGACGACCGCGTAAAATCGGGCGAACACCTGGAGCGCATCTATTACCACTCCGTTGGCCGCAACGCCAACCTCCTGCTCAACTTGCCGGTCGACCGCCGCGGGCTGGTTCACGAAAACGACGTCCGGGGGCTGCAAGACCTCCGGCGCCGGCTCGACGCCACCTTCTCCGCCGACCTTGCCCGGGGCGCAACGGTCAAAGCCTCCAGTACCCGGGGCAAAGCCTTTGGCCCTGCGTTGCTGACGGATGGGGACAACGCCACCTACTGGGCAGCCGAAGACGCCATGCGGGAGGCCACCCTGGAACTGACGCTTCCCGCCCCCGTTGCGTTCAATGTGGTTGAGCTGCGGGAATTCCTTCCGCTGGGGCAGCGGGTGGATTCGGTGTCCATCGAGGTGTTCCAAAAAGGGAGATGGACCGCCCTGGGCCGGGCCTCTACCATTGGCAACCGCCGCCTGGTACCCATCCCCCGGACCACTGCCCAAAAGCTCCGAATCCGGATTTGGGGGCTGGCCTGCCCTACCCTATCCGGTATTTCCCTTTACAACAGACCCCACGAAAACTTCCTGCTCGAATCCAACACCGAACTCGACCAGCGCATGAGCTGGTGGCGCAACGCCGGCTTCGGTATGTTCATCCATTGGGGCGCTTATGCCGTCCCGGCAGGCGTCCATCAGGAAGCAGACGTGCCTGGTGCGGCCGAATGGCTCATGAGTACCGCCCGCGTGCCGGTCCGGGATTACGAGCCCTACACCCGCCAGTTCAATCCGACCCGGTTCGACGCCGCCGAATGGGCCCGCACCGCCAAAGCGGCCGGCATGAAATACGTAGTCATCACCTCCAAACACCACGACGGATTCTGCATCTGGGACTCCAACGTGTCTACGTACGACATTATGGACGCCGCACCCTTCCGGAGAGATATCCTCAAGGAATTATCCGACGCCTGCAAAGCCGAAGGGATCGCCCTTGGGTTTTACCATTCTATCATGGACTGGCATCACCCCGACGCCCAGGGCAAGGATTATGGCAACGGCAACCCCGCAGGCGCCGATTTTGCGTCCTACCGCGACACCTACCTGAAACCCCAATTGAAGGAACTCATCGAAAAATACGACCCGGCCATCCTGTGGTTTGACGGCGAGTGGATCCCGGAATGGACCGAAGAACAGGGCAAAGCCCTTTACCAATACGTACGCACCCTGAAGCCCAATATCCTGGTCAACAACCGGGTAGGAAAAGGGCGCCAGGGCATGCAGGGAATGAATGCCGAACCAGACGACGTGGGCGATTTCGGGACGCCGGAACAGGAAGTCCTGGCAACAGGTTCCAGCGCTATCGATTGGGAGAGCTGCATGACGATGAACGACAGCTGGGGGTTCAAAATCCACGACCAAAACTGGAAAACAGCCGAAACCCTCGTTCACCACCTCGCCGATATTGCCGCCAAGGGAGGCAACTACCTCCTGAACGTGGGCCCAACAGCCGAGGGCCTTATCCCCGCCCCCAGCGTGGAGCGGCTGAAAGAAATGGGCGACTGGCTCAAAATAAATGGAACAGCAATTTACCAAACCAAGGCGTGGCCAACGTACCAGGAAGGGCAATCGATCCGGTATACGGCCAAGGCCGGCAAACAGGTGTATGCGATTGCGCTCTCCTGGCCGGGATCGTCCCTGACCCTGAAATCCGTGCGCCCCGTAAAGGGCTCCAAAATCTACCTACTGGGGTATTCCAAGCCTTTAAGCTGGACCTTTCACCCCCGAAACGGACTGGACATCCGGATACCGGACGAGCTCCAAAATCCTTCGGCCAGGCCCTGCGCCCACGCCTGGGTGTTCTCCATACAAGGTACGCCCGCCGGGGTAAGCCCGGCGCCCCAAATCCTGCGTATGGGCAAAAAAGCGAATGAACTGGAAGTCTTTGGAGAAGCTGCCGAAGTGGCCCTTCAATCAGCCAACCCTCAGGCAAAAATTTACTACACCCTTGATGGAAGCACGCCAACGGAATCCGCTACCGCCTATGCCGGCCCCATCCGGATTACAGAAACCTGTCGCTTGCAAGCCATTGCTGCCGAGCCCGGGAAAGTAAGCAGCCCGGCACAATCCGTTTATTTTCAAAAATCCCGTTTCAACCACCTTTCACTTCTCCACCCGTATGCAGAGAAATACAACGGCGGCGGGCCGCTGGGGCTGGTGGACGGACGAAAAGGAAGCACGACGTTTTCCGATGGCCGCTGGCAGGGATTTGAAGGTACCGATTTCCAGGCGACCATCGACCTGGGCAAAATCCAGCCCATCCGCCGCATTCAGGCCTCTTTCCTGAGGGATATCGGCTCCTGGATCTTCCCTCCGGTTTGGGTCCGGATGGAAGTGTCTGAAGATGGAACCTCCTATCAAATCGTCAAACAATTCGATCTGCCCGATCCGAAAAACGGAGATCCGGCCCAGGTACTCCCGTTTGAAGCTCTGGGAAATACCACCGCCCGCTATATCCGCGTAACCGCTAAAAATATAGGGAAATGCCCGCCCTGGCATGCCGGCTCCGGTGGCAAAGCCTGGGTGTTTGCAGATGAGATTTCGGTGGAGTAAAAAGTTGCGAAGTGGCGAAGTGGCGAAGTTACGGAGCATCTAACTTCGTAACCTCGCAACTTCGCAACCTCGTAACTTTTAATGATGATGCCCGCCCGGCCCATGCACGTGGCCGTGGTTTATTTCTTCTTCAGTGGCAACGCGGACCGATTCGATGACGCCAGTGAAATACAAATCCTGGCCCGCCATAGGATGATTGAAATCCATCAGAACGCCGTCGTCTTTTACCGCAAGGATGGTGCCGATTAGTTGGTTACCATCCTGATCGGACATAGGGATCTGGCGGCCAATTTCAAGTAGGTCTTCGGCAAGCTCTCCATCGATAATAAAAACGTCCATAGGCAGTTCAACCAAAGCCTCGGGATCGGACTCGCCATACGCGTCGGCGGCGGTAATGCCGAACTGGAATTCCTCGCCTGCCTTTTTGCCCGAAAGCTGGCGCTCAAACTCAGGGAGCATCTGGCCTACGCCATATAGAAAAACAAGCGGTTCGGAGCCGAACGTCGTTTCGATCAATTCGCCTTCTGCGCTTTCTTCCTGAAGGCGGTAATGGAGGGTAACCACCTTGTGTTGATCAATTTGCATACCGTTAAAATTAATGCGGGGCAAGGTAGCCCTTTTTCCACAGGAAAGAAAAAAAAGGCGGTTCAAACCAGCACCTGGAAGCCTTTTTCTTTGGCCACGTAGTAGGAATAGTTCTCCGACACGACAATGTCGAGCGGGAGGTACTGGACCCGTTCCACCTTTTTTCTAAGGATCAGATGGTTAAAAATGCTCATTACCGCCTGATACCCTTGCTGAACCGGGTTTTGGTTGATCAAAAAATCGATCTGGTTGGATTCCAAATAGGCCAGGTTTGCCGGAAGCAGGTCGAAACCGACCAAACGGAGGCGGGGGCGCTCCAGCCCGGCCATAGCGTCCAGTATCCGGTACGACCGGGAATTGGAAATAAATAGTCCCTTCAAGCGGGAGTGGGCATTCAACAACCCGGAAAGGAATTCCTGCATCGCTTGCGGGTCCTCAAAATGCTCAAAATCGGCCCGGATCACCCCGATGTCCTCCCAGGGATGCCTGCTAAAATACGCTCGCAGCCCTCGTTCTTTTTCGAGGAGGTGGCGCGCATGCATAATCTGCTTATCCAGGTTGATCACCGCCACCATATCTCCGGGACGCAATCCAAAATGCAGCAACTTCCCCGCCAGCACCCCGCTTTGGAAAGAATCCTGCCCCACGTAGCATAGCGCTTCCTGGTCCTCAAGGTCGGTATTAATCAGCGCGGCCGGGATCTTTCGAGCGGCGCAGCGGCGGAGAATCTGCCCGGATTCCTCCCGAAACAGCGGCGCAAACAGCAGCACATCGGGATTGGCGTCTATAATCTCTTCCGCCTCTTTGAGAAACCGGGATGGGCTGAACATCGGGAAATAAACGAATTCAACCTGAACCCCGTAATGCCTAACCGCCAGGGAAGCTTTTTCAATACCGGATTTCGGCTGTTCCCAATAAGGATCGCTCCGGTAGTCCGGGATCAGGGCGGTTATCTTGAGGGTGCGGTTGTAAGCAAGCGTGCTGGCTATGAGATTGGGCTCGTAATTCAACTCCCGCATCGCCTGCTCGACCAACTCCCGGGCCTTTCTGGAAACATTCCCCCGTCCGTGAATCACCCGGTCAACGGTACCTGCCGACACCCCGGAAAGGGCGGCAATATCCTTTATCGTAATTCTTGGGTGCATAAAACAGGCTATAATTATTCTTAAACCAAGATCAAAGATAAAAAATACGGGCTGTGCGCAAACACACAGAAATAAAGCAGCTGTGTTCGCACACAGCCTTTACAAAAAACCGTACCTTTGCGAGCGGCATTGCGCCAAATACCAAAAAACCATGAAGCATCCGGCGCCTCCTTTTGAATACAGCATAGGCATCGACGTAGGCGGAACCAGCACCAAGATCGGGTTAGTGGACCGGGAAGGCCATTTGCTGGACCGCTTGTCCCTGGACTCTCAGGCTACGCCCGACGCGCGCCAATATGGCGCTGAGATGGCGGAGTTGGTTCAAACGATGATCCGTACCCATGCTGCAGAAGGGAAGATCAAGGGCATTGGCATTGGCGCCCCCGGCGTGGATGAGCGCACCGAAGTCATGGCTGCCGCGAATATGCCTTTTGCTGAGCCCGTTCCTCTGGCGAAATGGATAGAAAGCGCTACCGGCCTCCCCTCCCGGCTTATCAAAGATTCCAGTGCCGCCATTATCGGAGAGCGCACTTTTGGGGGCGCCAAAGGCATGGATCATTTTGTGCTGCTGACCTTGGGCACCGGACTGGGCTCCGCCTTGATGGTTCACGGAAAAGTCATCGACGGGGCCAATGGGTTAGCCAGCGAATACGGACACTCCCCTGCCGTACCCAATGGCAGGCAATGCAATTGCGGAAAAAAAGGATGCCTGGAAACCTACGTTTCAGCAACCGGGCTAAAACGCACCGTATTCGAACTCCTGGCTTCCATGAAAGCAGATAGTCCCCTTCGGGATACGGCTTTTCACCACCTCGACGCCCGAATGATCTTTGAAGCGGCGGAATCGCAGGACCCGGTCGCGCTTGAAGCCTTCCGGTACACTGGCGTTATTCTGGGAAGAGCTATTGCGGGACTCATCGTCTTACTGGATCCGCAAGCCGTTTTTCTGGCCGGCGGACTGATTCATGCCGGTCCAAGGCTCTTTGATCCGGTACGGGAAAGTATAGAAGAGCATCTGCTCCCCATGTTCCGCGGTTCCTGCCCCATTTTACCTTCCCAATTGGGGGCCGACGACACCGGCATCCTGGGCGCGGCGGCAATCATCTGGGACGATCCGAAACCCTGATTTTTTCATCCACTACTAATAGGACCATGGATTACTTGCGCTATCAATTCAAGTCGCTGGAAAAACTGCCAACCAAAGTTTGGCCAGAGGCCAAAGAAGGCTCTATTCACGTGGCCCGAAGCATCGCGCTGGCCATACGCCAAAAGCAACAGGACGGAGAACAGATCGTTCTTGGCCTGGCGACCGGCTCTTCGCCCATTCAGGTGTACCAGGAACTCGTGCGCATGCACAAAGAGGAAGGCCTCAGCTTTTCCAATGTGATCACCTTCAATCTCGACGAATACTACCCCATGCAGCCCGATGCGCAGCAAAGCTACGTTCGGTTCATGAAGGAATACTTATTCGATCATATTGATATCAACCCCGCTAACATCCATATCCCCGATGGTACCCTTCCCCTGGATAAGGTAGAGGCCTTCTGCGTCAACTACGAGAAAATGATCGATCAGGCTGGTGGAATTGATATCCAGATTCTGGGGATCGGCCGCACCGGGCATATTGGATTTAACGAGCCCGGGGCTTTTGAGACCTCGGCTACCCGCCTGGTTCGCCTTGATGCGCTGACGCGTAGGGACGCGCTCAAAGATTTCCCCTCCGAAGAAGAAGTCCCCTACCGGGCCATCACGATGGGGATTAAAACCATCATGAAGGCCAAAGCCATCTACCTGCTGGGGTGGGGGCAGCACAAAGCCGAGGTGCTCCAAAAAGCCGTGGAAGCCCCCATCACGCCTTCCATTCCCGCCAGTTTCCTTCAACGTCACCCCAACACTAAAGTATATTTCGACCATGGCGCAGCAGAAGAACTCACCCGGTTCAAAGCGCCCTGGCTGGTGGGGTTATGCAATTGGGACAACGACCTGATCTGCAAAGCGGTTACCTGGCTCTCCCTCACCGTGGACAAGCCTATTCTCAAACTAACCAACGAAGACTACAACGAAAACGGCCTCTCCGATCTGGTCGTAGAGCATGCCTCCTCGTACGAGCTCAATATCCAGATTTTCAACCGCCTCCAGCACACCATCACCGGATGGCCGGGCGGCAAACCGGGCGCCGACGACAAAACCCGGCCAGAACGCGCAACACCTGAAAAAAAACGGGTCATTATTTTCAGTCCGCATCCCGATGACGACGTCATTTCCATGGGCGGAACGTTCCTGCGCCTCGTCGAACAGGGCCACGAAGTCCACGTGGCTTACCAAACTTCCGGCAACCTGGCCGTTCATGATCACGATGCGCTCCGCTACCTCGAGTTTTTCCAGGAATTTGCAGAATTGGGAGATCCCGAGCCGGAGAGCGACAAAAAAAGACAAAAACTCCTCAAGTTTCTGCGCACTAAATCCCCGGATCAGGTCGACCTGCCCGAAATCCGGACCATCAAAGGGCTTATCCGCAGAGGAGAAGCCCGCGCAGGCGCCCGTTTCTGCGGATTGGACGATAAGCACCTCCATTTTCTAGATCTTCCTTTTTATGAAACCGGACGGACTCGTAAAAATCCCATCAGCCAGGCGGACATCCATGCCGTTGCCAACCTGATGGAACAGATCAAACCCCACCAGGTGTTTGCCGCAGGCGACCTGGCCGACCCCCATGGCACCCACCGCGTTTGTCTCGACACTATTTTCGGGGCTTTTGAAGGGTTAAAAGAAGAACTCTGGATGCAGGACTGCTGGCTGTGGCTTTACCGCGGCGCCTGGCACGAGTGGTCGGTTGATGAAATCGAAATGGCCGTCCCCATCAGTCCGGAGCAACTACTTAGAAAAGACGCGCTATATTTATGCACCAATCCCAGAAAGACAGACCGCCGTTCCCCGGCAACGACGAACGGGAGTTCTGGCAACGCGCCGAAGACCGCAACCGGGGCACCGCCAAAACCTACCGGAACCTGGGCCTTGCCGAGTACGAAGCCATCGAAGCATTCCGGCGCTGGAAATTCCCCTGGCAAGCTGGGAGGAGATAGATGTTAGACGTTAGACCTAAGACGCTAGACGTTAGCTGGTAGAGGGTGAGTGAGTAAGTGCGTGGGGCTTATTAAGCTGGAGGATGGTGGACCGGTTTTTAGGTAGCCGGATTTCAGCGCGCTTTGTGGTTCTTTGGCTTGGTTTGCCAGCAAAATGAAATACAAATAGTACTTTGTGGTTGCATCAATCGGAATTGTGGAGAAGAAAGAAAGGAGACGTTTTATTTTTGCTCCCTAATTCCAGCTCCCTTATTGCTGCTCCCTTATCCCTTTAAATGCTTACCTTATGTATCATAAAATAATGCTCGCGTTGTTCGTCCTTTGGGCAGGGTTTTCCGCTCCCTGCTGGGGCCAGTCAGACGCCCGCACGTACCCTATTATCCCAATCCCTCAAAAAATACAAGGGCAAAAGGGGCAGTTTGAAGTCAACGCTAAAACGCTGATTTCTACCGATGTCAAGGAATCGGAAATCGACTGGGTGGTTCAATACCTCAACCTGCATCTTCAGGCCAGGATGGGATGGACGCTTGCAACGAGCAAATCGGGCAAAAAATCGGCGTCGGCTATTTATCTCAAATTGCTCCCAGGTACCCTCAAACCGGAAAGTTACCGTCTGGCGATCGACTCCAGGCAAATTCTCCTGGAAGGCGGAGACCTGGCTGGCTTGTTTTACGGGGTGCAATCCCTGATCCAACTCTTTCCAGAGGGAGACCGGCTAATCCTGCCGGGCTTATCTGTCGAAGACCACCCGGCATTTCCTTATCGGGGAATGCATCTGGACGTAGGGCGGCATTTCTTCCCCGTCGCCTTCGTCAAGCAATACATCGATATGCTGGCCAGGTACAAGATGAACCGTTTCCATTGGCATCTGACGGAAGACCAGGGCTGGCGCATCGAGATCAAGCGCTATCCGAAACTTCAGGAAGTAGGCGCCTACCGGAAAGAAACCCTGATCGGCCATTATGGCGGCCAGTCTCCACAATACGATGGGAAACGGTACGGAGGCTTTTATACACAAGAGGAAATAAAAGAGATTGTCCGGTATGCCCAGGAGCGCTTTGTCACTATCGTTCCGGAAATCGAGCTTCCCGGCCATGCCCAGGCGGCTATTGCCGCCTATCCGGAATTGGGATGCACGGGACAGCCCGTCGAAGTAGCCACTAAATGGGGCGTCTTCGAGAATGTATTTTGCCCCAGCGAAACGACGTTTGAGTTTCTTCAGAATGTCCTGACCGAGGTGATGCAGTTGTTTCCCGGAAAATACATCCACATCGGCGGGGATGAATGCCCCAAAACCCAATGGAAAGAAAGCGCGGTGGCGCAGGAAGTCATCCGAAGGGAAGGGTTGAAAAACGAGGAAGAACTTCAGAGCTATTTCATCCGCCGCATCGAAAAATTCATTAACGCCAATGGCCGCGACATCATCGGATGGGACGAGATCCTCGAAGGCGGCCTGGCGCCAAACGCCACGGTGATGTCCTGGAGAGGCATAGAAGGGGGAATCGAAGCGGCCAGACAGAAGCATCCGGTTATTATGACCCCTGTTTCCCATTGTTACTTCGATTACTACCAGGCCCTGCACCCGGAGGAGCCCCTGGCGATCGGCGGTTTCCTGCCCCTGGAAAAAGTGTACGCCTACAATCCGATACCGGACGAACTCAGTCCGGAAGAAGCCAAATACATCCTCGGCGCCCAGGGCAATCTATGGACGGAATACATCCCGGACACTGAAAAAGCAGAATACATGGCCTATCCCCGGATGCAGGCTTTGTCAGAAGTCGTTTGGTCGGGCGAAGCGAAAAAGGACTTTCCCGGATTTATCCAACGCCTGCTGGTACATCTTCCCCGCCTGGAAAAAGAAGGGATTACCGTAGCCAACCACCTGTTCGACGTCAAAGCCTCCGTTAAATCCGGAGACGGGAAAGGCGTACGGGTAACACTAAGCAATTTAGCCCACACAGGCGTGGTGCGGTATACCCGCGACGGGACCAGTCCAAAGGCCGTTTCCCCTGCCGCAGAAGGCGAACTGTCCATTAACAGCGACGGGTACTACCTCGGCAGGACCTTCCTGGAAGGTACTGCCATCGGCCGCGAGGCCAGCGTGCAAATCAACTTGCACTACGCCGCAGGAAAATCGATTTCTCTGACAAATACGCCAGCGAAACAATACAGCGGGTCCGGCCCCGGCGCCCTCATCAACGGCGTCGCCGGCGATGCCGAACGGTTTAACGACGGCGAATGGCTTGGGTTCCAGGGTACCGATTTCGAAGCGGTGATCGACTTTGGCGAACCGATCTCCTTCCGGAAACTGGTTTTCCGCTTTTTCAACAGCCCTCAACAATGGATCTATCCGCCCAGAGAAGTCATCGTAAGCACCGCCAATTCCCCTGAACAATTCGCTCAGGAAAGCAAAACGCGCCTGGTACCTCCCAACGCCTGGAGTGGAAAGCAACTGCAAAGTGCCCTCATTTACAATACCAAAGCCCGGTTCCTGAAAATTAAAGTCCCTAACTATGGAATCATCCCAGACGGCTTCCCCGGCGCCGGGAATAAAGCCTGGCTGTTCGTCGACGAAATCGTGGTGGAATGAGGCTGGTGATTAGTGATTAGTGGATTGAGCCATCGAATTTTCGAGGTTGGAACCTCAAACTATATTTGGCACGAGGCAGAGCCTCGCGCCAGTTTCGCGCCACCACCCACCACCCACTAACCACTAACCACTAACCACTAACCACTAACCACTAACCACCAACCACTAACCACTCAAATACCTAAAACCGCATGAGCAACAACAAATCTTCGCAGTACTGGTACCAGATAGGCATTATAGGCCTGTTGTTTTTTATTTTCGGGTTCGTCACCTGGTTAAACGGGACCCTGATTCCTTTTTTGAAGCTGGCCTGCCAGCTCGAAACGGATACGCAGGCGTTCTTTGTAACGACCGCTTTTTACATGGCCTATTTTTTCCTGGCCATCCCATCTTCCCGCATTCTGGAGCGCACCGGATTTAAGGATGGGATGGGACTGGGGTTGCTGGTCATGGCCATCGGGTCGCTGATCTTTATTCCGGCGGCAAACGAGCGGAGTTTTGGCTTGTTTCTCACCGGGTTATTTGTTCAGGGGCCGGGCTTTCCCTGCTTCAAACCGCATCCAACCCGTATATCAGCATTATTGGACCTATGGAAAGCGCTGCCCAGCGCATCAGCATCATGGGGATCTGCAATAAAATTGCCGGCGCGCTGAGCCCGCTGATTCTCAGTTCGATCGTTTTGAAGAACGCCTCCAAACTGGAAACCCAGATTGCGGAAGCAGCCAGCGAAATCCAGAGGGCCGAGCTCCTCGATGCGCTGGCCCAGCGCGTGATCATGCCCTATACGGTCATGGCTATTGTACTGGCTATCCTGGCGTTCATGATCCGGAAGTCTTCCCTGCCCGACGTGCAAATGGAGCACGAACTGGAGGGCGACGAAAAAGTGGCGACCGACCGGACAAGCATCCTGCAATTCCCCTACCTGCTGCTGGGCGCTTCATGCATCTTCGTCTACGTGGGCGCAGAAGTCATGGCCGGAGACGTGATCGGCACCTATGGCAAAAACCTGGGCTTCTCCCTGGACAAAGCCAAGTACTTTACCACCTTTACGCTTATCTCTATGTTGCTGGGGTACGTAATCGCCATCCTGGCCATCCCGAAATACATCTCCCAGGAAGCCAGTCTGAAGTATGCCGCATTGCTGGGGATGGTCTTTACGGTCCTGGCGTTTCTCACGGAAGGCACCACCTCGGTTACGTTCATTGCCTTACTTGGGCTGGCTAACGCTCCGATGTGGCCTG
Source organism: Haliscomenobacter sp. (assembly GCA_016707205.1). Classification (GTDB taxonomy): domain Bacteria; phylum Bacteroidota; class Bacteroidia; order Chitinophagales; family Saprospiraceae; genus JADJPL01. Next base: position 45,568 of record JADJHZ010000009.1, read on the forward strand.
CTATTTTCCCCCTAGGGATCAATAAATTGGGCAAATTTACCAAAATCGGGTCGGCTTTGCTGATTATGGGGATTGCCGGCGGCGCCATTATCCCGCTGCTCTACGGCCAGCTCTCCCAGCAAATCGGCTTCCAGGCTGCCTTTATGGCGGTGATGCTGCCGTGTTATGCCTTTATCCTTTATTTTGCCATGTCTGGACACAAGGTTGGGCTCCGTTAAGCAACGCCCTATGCCCTTAGGGTCCATTAATTGAATACCAATGAGAACCGGTTTCCTCTTTGCAGTGCTCCTAAGCGGGCTTTCGGCCACAGCCCAACCCTATTTGGTGCAATCCCCAGACGGCAACATCCGCGTGACGGTAACCGCCGGGGCCCAAATGGCCTATTCCATTGAACGGGCGGGGCAACAACTCCTCAACCCCTCGGCGATCGGCCTGCAGATCGATTCGGCCGACATCGGAAAAGGCGCCCAGGTACTCCGCCAGAAAACCCGGCAGGTCAGGGATAAAGTAGCCGTGCCGGTCGCGGTGAAAGCGGACACGCTCCCCGATGCGTACAACGAGCTCCGGCTGGAGTTGAAAGGCAACGCCGCGGTAGTCTTCCGCGTCTATGACAACGGCGTGGCTTACCGCTGGGAAACCGCGTTAAAAAAAGAATCCGTCCGGATCAACAGCGAATTGGTTTCTTTTGATCTGGAAGGGGCTGCCATGGCTTATTTCCCGAGGGAATCCGGATTCTTTTCGCACCAGGAACCCATTTTTGAATACCTCTCCTTTGAAAACGTGGCTTCCCAAACCCTGGCCAGCCTCCCGGTGGTATGGAAAACGAAGAGCGGAACCAATCTGTTCATCGCCGAATCGGACGTGGAAGAATATCCAGGGCTGTGGATTCGCGGTACAGGAGGACCCCGTCTTCTGGGCGCCCACCCACCCTACCCGCTGAAGACTCAACTTCAGGGCGACCGCGACCTCCGCGTCACCGAAGCGGCGCCCTACATCGCTCAAACCAAAGGAACACGGACGTTTCCCTGGAGGATTATCGGCATCGCGGAAAATGACGCTTCCCTGCTGACCAATTCGTTGGTTTATTTATTGGCAAAGCCCAATACGCTGACCGATATCTCCTGGATCCGGCCGGGAAAGGTAGCCTGGGATTGGTGGAACGCCAACAATATTTACGGCGTGCCGTTTGAATCGGGCATCAATACCGCCACCTACAAGCACTATATCGACTTTGCCGCCAAAAACGGGATCGAATACATCATCCTCGACGAAGGGTATTACGTTCTGGGCGATGTATTGAAGTTCAACCCGGACATCAACATGGAGGAATTAACCGCATACGCCCGGGATAAAAAAGTGGGGCTGATCCTCTGGGTAGTCTGGAATACCCTCGAAGATAAATTGGAAGAAGCCCTTGCTCAATACGAAAAATGGGGGATCAAAGGCATCAAGGTCGATTTTATGCAACGGGACGATCAGGTAGTTATGCAGTATTACCACAAAGTATCCCAACTGGCAGCCAAACACCGCTTGCTGGTCGATTTCCACGGCAGTAACCGGCCTATTCTCCTGGCCAGAACCTACCCCAACCTGATCACCACCGAAGGCATCCGGGGACTGGAATGGAGTAAGTGGAGCGATAACGCTAACCCCGAACATAACCTGACCATCCCTTTCACCCGAATGCTGCTTGGCCCTATGGATTACACTCCCGGGGCCATGATCAATGTGAAAAAAGAAAATTTCCGGGCTGTTTTCGACCAGCCCATGAGCCTGGGCACCCGCTGTCACCAACTGGGCATGTATGTGGTTTTCGAAAGCCCCCTCCAAATGCTGGCCGACAACCCGTCCAACTACGAACGGGAACCGGAATGCATGAAATTCCTCCGTGAGGTTCCCGTAACCTGGGATGAAACCCGGGTTCTGGAAGCTGAAATCGGCGATTACGTCGTCATCGCCCGGAGAAAAGGACCACAATGGTACCTCGGCGCCATGACCGACTGGACCGCCCGGGAAATCACGATCCAACTGTCCTTCCTCTCAGAAGGGAGTTTCCAGCTGGAATCCTGGTCCGACGGCCCGAATGCCCACAAGCACGGCAGCGACTTCAGCCATAAAATTCAGGAAGTCAACCGCTCCACTGCGATCACCCTCAAACTGGCGCCCGGAGGCGGATACGCAGGGGTGATTAGACGTTAGACGTTAGACGTTAGACGTTAGACGTTAGATGTTGGACGTTGGACTTTTAGAAGCTAGAGGGAAATCCCCTCCAACATCCTACCTCTAACGTCTAACATCTTGCGTCTAATCAATGATTTTTGTCATCGCCCTCTTTTTTTAAACCCCCTAGTTTTACCCGAATAAACCAGGAGATCGAACATGACGGCAGCCAACCCAACGGGTTCAGGAGAAAAGCGATTGCGGATTGCAGATCAAACGGCATGCTACCACTGTGGAGAACCTTGTCCTGCATCTCCGGTCGTTTATGACGAAAAGCATTTCTGTTGCGAAGGTTGCCGGACGGTATTTGATATTCTCAACAACAACGGGCTTTGCCAGTATTATCAAATCGACGAGAATGCCGGAGTGAGCCTCCGGGGTAAATCCAAAGAAGAATACGCCTATCTCGACGAACCCGACGTTCGGTCCCGGCTGGTTGATTTTACCGATGGAGAACGCACCCGCGTGCGATTCTTCCTCCCCCAAATCCATTGCGCTTCCTGCATCTGGCTTCTGGAGAACCTGTATAAACTCAACGACGGGATCGTCGCTTCCCAGGTCAACTTCCTGAAGAAGGAAATCTACCTCACTTTTTTGGAGGAAAAAACCACGTTGCGCAAAGTCGTTGAACTCCTGTCCAGCATCGGCTACGCGCCAGCTATCAATTTGGGGAGCCTGGATAAGGAAAAACGGCCGGTCACCGACCGTAGCTTTACCTACAAACTGGGAGTGGCCGGTTTTGCTTTCGGAAATATCATGCTGTTGAGTTTCCCGGAGTATCTCGGGCTGGAAAAAGACCAGGATTCCTACTTTTTCCAGTTCTTTGGCTACCTCAATATCTTTTTATCCATTCCGGTCGTGTTTTACAGCGGATCGGACTATTTCCGGTCGGCCTGGCTGGGTTTGAAGAATAAAGAGCTGACCATCGACGTGCCCCTGGCGCTGGGCATTCTGGTCTATTTCATCCGGAGCGCATACGAAATTCTTTCCCACAGCGAAGCCGGGTATATGGACAGCCTTGCCGGGCTGGTCTTTTTCCTGCTGGTAGGGAAATGGTTTCAGCAACGCACGTATCATCATATCTCCTTTGAACGGGATTACCGGTCCTATTTCCCTGTCGCAGCCCGCCGCAAACAGGACGGGCAAGAGCGCCCTGTGAGCCTGGACCTCCTCGAACCCGGGGATGTGATCGTCGTTCGCCACGGCGAGCTCATACCTGCCGATGCCGTGATCCTTCGGGGAGAAGCCCGGATCGATTATAGTTTCGTCACCGGGGAGGCGCAGCCGGTGCTGCTCCCTGCCGGGGAAAAGGTCTTTGCAGGCGGGCGTCAGCAGGGCGCCACCCTGGAGCTTAGCCTGACGAAAAGAGTGGCCCAAAGCTACCTTACCCAGCTTTGGAACGAAGAGGCCTTCGCCAAAAAGCAGGAAATGCAGGCGAGCCGGCTGGCCAACCAAATCGGAAAATACTTTACCATCACCATTCTATTGATTGGCGTAGCCGCCTTGGTATACTGGCTTCCCCGCGATGCCACCCGGGCCATCAACGCCTTTACGGCGGTGCTGATCGTCGCTTGCCCTTGCGCCGTCGCGCTCGCCATCCCCTTCATCTTCGGAAATGTGCTCCGCATTCTTGGGCGCCATCAGTTTTACCTCAAAAACACCAACGTGGTGGAGGCCATGCGCAGCGTGACCAAATTGGTCGTAGACAAAACCGGCACGATCACCACCCGGATGAAAGGCGACCTCGACTTTATGGGCGAGCCCCCATTAACCTTGGAAGAACAGGCCGGACTGCAAACTATTGCAAGCCAATCGGTGCACCCGCTCAGCCAGCTTATCCGGCTCCATTTCGAACATCAGGGCATTCCGCCTCTGGAAAACACCCGGCTTTCCGGGTGGGAAGAATTCACGGGAAGAGGAATTGCGGGGGTTGTCGATGGAATACCTTACCGCCTGGGCTCCCCCGAATTTATTGGGGTAACTGCGGACGAAGGCGAAGCGCAAGACAGCGGCATATGGGTGGAAATCAACGGAATAGTGCGCGGGTACTTTGCCGTCACGCAGTACCTCCGTCCCGGAACCGAAGCGTTGATCCATGCCTTGCGGGAAATGGGCGAGGTTGCGCTACTCTCCGGCGACAACGAACGGGAACGAGAGCAACTGACGCCTTTATTTGAAGGCGCAGGGCAAATGCATTTCCGGATGAGTCCGAAAGAAAAACTTCAGTTTGTCAAACGGTTGCAGGAAGAGGGCGCTCAGGTGATGATGATCGGCGACGGCCTCAACGACGCCGGGGCGCTCAAGCAAAGCAACCTGGGGATTGTGATCACAGAGGACACCAACAACTTTACTCCGGCTTCCGATGCCATCCTTCACGCCTCCAGCTACACGAGATTGCCCCAGCTTCTGAGGTTTGCCCGGAAGAGCGTACACTTGGTTTACGGGGCTTATGGCTTCGCGCTGGTGTACAACCTGATTGGGTTAAGTTTTGCCGTCCAGGGCGCCCTTTCTCCGCTCGTGGCAGCCATCCTCATGCCTTTAAGCTCGGTGACGATCGTTTTATTCGGCTTGGTTGGCAGCAATCTGCTGGCGAGACGGTTTCATTTATAACCCCGGAAACAGCCCTTATTAAGCGGGATTATGGACTTTTTCGGAAAGGACTGTAGGAAAAGGACGACTGACGAAAAAAAATCGGCGATCCTTTTTCAGGTATTCTCTTTTTTTTCGGAAAACTGCTACATTTCGAGTCAAATACCCCCGGTAAAACCTGCTTAAGGGAGTTTAAAAAATATAATTTTGGGCAATGACAAAAATCACTCTTTCGCTTTGACAAACGTCATCTTCACCGGAAATGACCGGCAATATCTTGCACTCAAACTTACAAAACCATGACAGTAGTTTTCTTGCTCATTCTGGTTAGCCTGGTGGTGGCCCTGGGTTTTCTGGCCGCTTTCTTATGGGCTGTGCGAAGCGGGCAATACGACGACGATTACACTCCTTCCGTGCGTATATTATTTGACGAAAAACAAACAGAAAACGACTAAATTTTTACCTGATGGCACAAGTTGAAAAATTTCACTACGACAATGCCATAGTCCGCAATTTCGCGTATGCAACCATGATTTGGGGGCTTGTGGGCATGCTCGTAGGGTTGATCATTGCGCTGCAATTGATCTTTCCCCAATTAAATTTGGGAATCGCCGAAGTCTCCTACGGCCGGCTTCGCCCCTTGCACACCAACGCGGTGATTTTTGCTTTTGTGGGCAATGGGATCTTCACGGGGGTTTATTATTCCCTCCAGCGGCTGCTCAAAGCGCGCATGTTTAGCAAGGTTTTGAGCAACTTCCATTTTTGGGGATGGCAGGCGATTATTGTTTCCGCTGCAGTAACCCTTCCGTTGGGGCTGACCAGTTCGCACGAATATGCGGAGTTGGAATGGCCGATCGACATCGCGATTGCGCTGGTCTGGATCGCTTTTGGGATCAACATGTTTGGCACCCTGATCAAGCGCCGGGAAAATCACCTGTACGTTGCGATCTGGTTTTATATTGCCACCTGGGTCACTGTAACAGTGCTGCACGTAGGGAATAACCTGGAACTGCCGGTTTCCGCTTTTAAAAGCTATCCCGTATTTGCGGGGGTTCAGGATGCGCTGATTCAGTGGTGGTACGGCCACAATGCGGTGGCGTTCTTTCTGACTACGCCCTACCTCGGCCTGATGTACTACTTCTTGCCTAAAGCGGCGAACCGTCCGGTATATTCTTACAAGCTGTCCATCATTCACTTCTGGGCGCTGATCTTCATCTATATCTGGGCAGGGCCGCACCACCTGCTGTATACCTCGCTTCCCGACTGGGCACAATCTCTGGGGACCGTATTCTCCGTCATGCTGATCGCGCCGTCCTGGGGAGGTATGCTCAACGGCTTGCTAACGCTGCGCGGCGCCTGGGACCGGGTACGCCAGGATCCTGTTTTAAAATTCATGGTGGTTGCCGTAACCGCCTACGGGATGTCTACGTTTGAAGGCCCCATGCTTTCGGTTAAATCGGTCAACGCAATCAGCCACTTTACCGACTGGACTATTGGCCACGTGCACATAGGCGCGCTGGGGTGGAATGGATTTCTGACCTTCGGTATGCTGTATTGGCTGATTCCGAGGTTGTTTAATACCAAGCTGCATTCGGAGAAACTGGCTAATACCCACTTCTGGATTGGCACCATGGGTATCCTGTTTTATGCCATTCCACTCTACTGGGCCGGTTGGACCCAGAGTTTGATGTGGAAAGAGTTTACGCCGGATGGCTTCCTCAAATACGGGAACTTCCTCGAGACGGTTACGCAGATCCTGCCGATGTATGCTATGCGGGTGGTTGGCGGTACGCTGTATTTGGTGGGCAATATCATTATGGTATACAATTTGGTCAAAACCGTCCGCAGCGGGTCCTTTATTTCCGACGAAGCAGCCGAAGCGCCTGCGCTGGTAAGTACGCATGGCGTTCACAAAGGCGAATACTGGCACCGCTGGGTGGAAAGAAGGCCAGTGCAAATGCTTTTACTGGCGACTATTGCCATCCTGATTGGCGGGATTATCGAGATCTTCCCTATGGTCATGATTGAATCCAACGTTCCCCGGATCGAATCCGTTAAACCGTATACTCCGCTTGAGCTGGCGGGCCGCGATATGTATATTCGCGAAGGATGTCTGGGTTGCCACTCGCAGATGGTGCGGCCGTTCCGGTCCGAAACCGAGCGGTATGGGGAATACTCTAAATCGGGCGAGTACATCTACGACCGGCCTTTCCTTTGGGGCTCCAAGCGGACCGGTCCGGATCTGCAGCGCGTTGGGGGTAAATATCCCGATAGCTGGCACTTTAACCACATGCTCGAGCCGCAATCGATCTCTCCAGGCTCCATTATGCCTCCTTATCCCTGGATGATCCGCGACGAGCTTAGCCTGGATATTCTTCCGAAGAAGATTAAGGCGCTGCGCACCCTGGGCACGCCTTATCCGGAAGGATATGAGCAGATCGCTATTGCGGACGCTCAAAAACAAGCGGAACAAATCGCCGCTCGTCTCAAAAAAGACGGCATTGAGCTGGAAGGATTGGAGAAAAAAGAGATTGTCGCTATGATCGCCTACCTCCAGCGCCTTGGGACGGATATCAAACCGAAAGCGCAAGCCACAAACTAATTTCATAAGGGGCCCCCGCTTTGGGGGCCCTCCAACGCTGACGCCATGTTTAAATATATTCTTGAGAATGCAGGCAATATCAACTGGATGGCTATCGCTGCGCTCATCACCTTTTTTACCATCTTCATTCTCAGCGCAGCCGTAGTTCTTCGCAAGGACAAAGCGTTTATCCGAAAGATGTCCATGATGCCCCTGGAAGACTCCTTTTCTCAACCTACTGAAACTGAAAATCGCCATGAAGCTTAATTATAAGACCTATTTGCTGCCCTTCGCCCTGCTGGCCGCATCGGGCATTCAAGCCCTGGCCCAGGATGCTGCCGCCACGACGGCCGCCGCGCCTGCCGCTGAAAGCAATTTTTACAACACCTTTTTGTCCAACGGAATCCTGTTGTTCACTGCCTTTGTGATCGTCGGCGCCTTCATCGTCATGTTCCGCCTGCTGAACGTGTTGATCAAGATGCAACAAATCCAGATTTACAAGGAACAGGGGTTTGAAGCCTTCCAGGAAGCGCAGGCCAGGCCTATGGAAAACTTCTGGAACAACATGTACAAGCGCTGGACCAAGGTGGTGCCGGTCGAAAAAGAAGAGGATATCCTTTTCGACCACAACTACGATGGGATCAAAGAGTTGGACAACTCGCTTCCTCCTTGGTGGGTCGCCATGTTTTATATTACCATTGCTTTTGCCGGGATTTACCTCTTCTATTTCCATGTTTCCGGGCTTGGCAAGAGTTCCAAGGAGCAATATGAAGTAGAGGTAAAAAAGGCGGAAGTGGCCATTGCCTCCTTCCAAGCCAAGCAGGCGGATAAAGTAGATGAAGAGAATCTCGTTCCCCTCGAAAAGGAAACCGACATTGCCGCAGGGAAAACCCTCTTTACCACCAACTGCGTGGCCTGTCACGGGGCCCTTGGCGAAGGCGGGGTGGGTCCGAATATGACCGACAAGTTCTGGATCCACGGCGGAGAAATTAAAAATATTTACCAAACGATCAAGAACGGAGTACCCGAAAAGGGGATGATCGCCTGGAGCAACCAGCTGCGCCCGGCAGATATGCACCGCCTGGCAAGCTATATCCTTACCCTTCAGGGCACCAACCCTCCGAACGGCAAAGCAGCGGAAGGCACAGAATATGTGCCTGAGGCCGCCGCACCCCCTCAAGACACTACCGCCACGCCGGTTGAGCCCACTAATTCAACCGGTTCAGGACAGTAAATTTTAACCTGAGTTTCCTACCTGCAAAAGCTTCCCTTTAAAGGAAAGGCTTTTGCAGGTAGGCGTTTTTTTGCTTCTTCTCCCTTGTCCGATTATACAGCGAATTCCCTGAAGCATAGTTTTGTCACGGGAATGCTATTTGCTCCTAATGCCCTTCTGAAAATCCATCCCTTTATTCGGGTTTTGCCCGCTTTGTCGTACCTTAATTGTCCATTCCGATCAATTACCCCCAACTTGGGGCTATTAGGATTTAAGTTATCTTATCATGGAAGCACCAGTTTTTGATTACATCGAAGAACACGAAGAATTTCGGGACCATATTGCCACCGTCGACCAAAAAGGCAAGCGGCTTTGGATTTACCCCAAAAAAACCACAGGCAAATTCACCAGCGCCCGAAGCGCGGTGAGTTGGTTACTACTCGCCTTTCTATTCCTTGTTCCTTTTATCAAGGTTAACGGCGAACCGCTCCTGTTATTCAATATAATCGAACGGAGGTTCATCCTGTTCGGGATCAATTTTGCCCCTCAGGATTTTCACCTTTTCGTACTGGCGATGCTTACGCTCATCGTGTTTATTATCCTGTTTACCGTGGTATACGGGCGTTTGTTTTGCGGATGGGTTTGCCCCCAGACGATCTTCATGGAAGGCGTTTTCCGCAAAATTGAATACCTTATTGAAGGCGACGCCAACGCGCAACGGAAATTGAATAACGGCCCCTTGACCGGAACGAAGGTTTTCAAAAAAGTCCTGAAACAGGGGCTCTTTTTTGCCGTTGCCGTTCTCGTTTCCAATACGTTCCTGGCGTATATCATTGGAGCGGATCAGGTGCTACAGATTGTGAGCGAACCGGTAAGCCAAAATATGGGCGGGTTTGTTGCGATGATCGCCTTTTCCTTTGCGTTCTACTTCGTCTTTTCTTACCTGCGGGAGCAGGTCTGCGTTACGATTTGTCCATACGGCCGGTTGCAAGGGGTTCTTTTGGACCGCAACTCCATCGTCATTCATTACGACTTTGTCCGGGGCGAACCGAGAGGAAAAGTCCGCAAAGCGGGCGCCCTCCGAGCGCCCTAATCCATGATCTCGTCGCTCAGGAACCGGAAAAAATAGTGGCCGAAGCGTTGCCTGCCGGTGCGAATCCGCTGAAGCAAACCCAAAAAGCGCTTGGCGATTGCATCGATTGCAAGCTTTGTATTGCCGTTTGCCCAACCGGCATCGATATCCGCAACGGCACCCAGTTGGAATGTATCAACTGCACCGCTTGCATCGATGCCTGCGACGAGGTCATGGACAAAGTAAAGCGCCCGCGCGGGCTCATCCGCTACGACAGCTTCAACGGGGTGTCAGCGGGCGCCAGGCGGCTGTTCACCCCCCGGGTGATTGCCTATTCCGTCGTTCTTACCGGGCTCCTCGTGGCGAACATCTTCCTGCTGTCGGGCAGAACCGACGTGGAAGCCCTCGTGCTCCGAACCCCGGGAATGCTCTTCCAGAAGGTCGACGACCAGCACCTGAGCAACTTGTATAACTTCCAGATCATTAACAAAACCAAAGAGGTGTTTGAAGTCCGATTCGAACCGGAAACCGCAGGCGCCACCATTAAACCTATTGGGCAAATTCCCAAAACCAAGCCAACCGATGTGGTCGAAGGCGCGTTCTTTATTGAGATGGAAAAAGGAAAACTTACCGGACGCAAGACCCAGGTAGTCATTAACGTCTACTCCGGGGATAAACTGATCGATAAAGTGAAAACCAATTTTCTCGGACCGGGATATTGAATTAGAGGTTAGACGTTAGATGTTAGACGGTGGACGAGAGAAAAAATTGCGGAACAAATTATTTGCGATGAAATTTAACTGGGGAACGGGAATTGCCCTTTTTTACGGCACGTTTGTGCTGATTATGGTATTTGCGGTCATCCGGTCGACGAAGCAGGACAATAGCCTGGTATCGGATCAATATTACGCCGACGACCTCAAATACCAGGAGCATTACGACAAGCTCGTCAATGCCCAATCGCTGGAACGGGACCTTGCGGTCAAAAATAATCCCAGCCTGGGGCAGGTGGAGCTTCGGTTCCCATCTGCGCTAGGGCAGGTTTCGGGCGAAGTACATTTCTTCTGCCCCTCGGATAGCAAGCAGGATTTTAGAGTGCCTGTGAAGACGGATACCGCTTTCCTTCAGGTCATTTCTACCCAAAACCTGAAACAGGGGCTTTGGAAAGTAAAAGTCGATTGGAAAGCACAGGAAAAAGCTTTTTTCAAAGAGCAGGTAATCACGCTTTTGTAAGAACCTTCGCTTTATGATCGGAACGCTGGAAATCGGGACCGCTTTGTCGATTGGACTTCTTGGAAGCGTGCACTGTGTTGGAATGTGCGGCCCGATCGCGTTGGCGTTGCCTTACCAGGGCCTTGGAAAATGGAAAGCGCTTCAGGAAGTCGCCGCATATAATTCCGGGAGGATCGCAACGTATGCGGTCGTAGGGGCGCTGATTGGGTTCCTGGGGAAAGGGTTTCTGGTGGCGGGCATACAAACCCAGCTGGCGTTATTCATCGGAATCGCGCTCGTCATCGTAGCTCTTTTTTCCATTTCCGTTGAAACGCAGTTGCTCAAAGTACCCGCAGTGAGGCGATTCCACCTGTGGGTCACGAAAACCCTTGCCTTGTGGATGCATAAGAAAGGCGCTTTTGCATCCTTTGTTATTGGACTTTTAAACGGACTAATCCCTTGCGGGCTGGTCTATATGGCAGTTGCCGGCGCTGTGGCGAGCGGGGGGATTGGCTCCGGCGCCTTATTTATGGTTTTTTTCGGGCTGGGCACCGTGCCGCTGATGGCATTTACCGCCCTTGCCGGGCAAAGTCTGAATCCTAGATGGCGAAACCGCCTTCGCCGTTTCGCCCCTGTTCTGATGCTCGTCATTGCCGCTCTGTTCATTATCCGAGGGATCCAGTTTCAGGTTCCCAACGACCTCCGGTTCTGGGAGGAGTGGAAAAATATTCCAATGTGCCATTGAAAGGTTGTGAAGTGGCGAGGTGGCGAAGTGGCGAGGTGGCGGGGTAACGAAGTTGCGGGGTGGCTGGATTCAAAAGAGTAAAGGGCGGAGATCAACGCCCACCTAGTTTCCAAATTTAATGATCCTTTCTTCATGTATTTACATACTTTATACCTTTTCGGGTGATTTTTTTTCCTCTTTTTTTTGTTAAGAGCAAACTAAAACGCGGGAAATGACGTCTAATAGATGTAGCTTTAGCCTGCCAAATTTCCCTAACCAAAGCCGAGAAGGGCTATGATGACCAGAACCATTAAGCGTAAATTGCTCAAAGCAAAAATCACTCTTAACCAAACCATTCAATCCATTCTCAATATCAACCGGACGCGCAAACAGCTTTCTTTTCTGAGTTCCCGCAAAGCGGAAGCCAAGGAACTCACCCTGGAAGAGGAGCTCAAAGTGTTGAACCGGCTTGCCGCTCAACAAGCCAAGCTGGTGCAGCATTACGAACATACGCTGGCCACCGTTCCCTTCCAAAAGGAAAAACCGCTCCCTGGGGACAGGAAGCGGTTTTGGGCTGCTTAAACCATCCGGTTACCAGCGGATTAACGCAGATCCCCAGGTAAACCCGCTTCCAAAAGCGGCCAGGCAGACGAGGTCTCCTTCTTTTACCGCTCCGTTTTCCCAGGCTTCGCATAAAGCAATTGGGATCGATGCGGCAGTGGTGTTTCCGAAACGTTGGATGTTGTTCCAGATCTGCTCGTCTTTGAGTCCCAGTTTATGCTGTATAAACTGGCTGATCCGCAGGTTGGCCTGGTGAGGAATCAGGAGGTTGAGGTCTTGCAGACCCAAACCTGCTTTATGGAGTGCTTCCAAAATGACCTCCGGGAATTTCTGAACCGCCATCTTAAATACAAACTGGCCTTCCATCACGGGGAATAACAAGCCGTCATCCAGCATTTTCTGGGTGCAAAACCGTCCGCCGTATGGTACATCGGGGTAGCCAAAGTCGGTCTCCTCTCCGGCTCTTTTTGCATGAAGGCCGCCATGAGCGCCCGGGCTTGCCAGCGACAGTTTCTCCGCAAAGGTCCCATTGGAATGAAGATGCGTAGTGAGCACGCCTTTCGCGGGGTCTTCCGTTGGCTGAAGCACTACGGCGCCTGCTCCATCTCCAAAAATGGGCGCCACGTTACGCCCCCGGGTGGTGAAATCCATACCCATAGAGTGGACCTCAGCGCCAACCAATAAGATGTTTTTGTACATCCCTGTTTTGATAAACTGGTCGGCAACCGACAAGCCATAAACAAATCCGGAGCACTGATTCCGGATATCCAGAGCCCCTACTTCTTGTTTGGTAATGCCCAGTTCCCGCTGCAAGAGCACGCCGCATCCAGGGAAATAGTAATCCGGGCTCAACGTAGCAAAAATGATAAAATCGATGTCCTCCTTGGCGATCCCGGCCCGCTCAATAGCGATCGCGGCAGCTTTTGCGCCCATGGTGGAAGAGGTTTCTTCCCCTCTCTTGCCATAATGCCGTTCTACAATACCGGTACGCTCCTGTATCCAGGCGTCGGTGGTATCCATGACTTTTTCCAGGTCAAAATTGGTTACGACCTGTTCCGGTACGTAATACCCCATTCCTGCAATCTTTGTGTTCAACATAGCCAATGGTTTTTCGTTTACGGATTGAATCAAATCCAGGGCGCCGTCTGCGACGGGAAACGCCCGTTTCATTAAAGCAACATTTAGCGCCCGACAAAGGGAAAATCAAAATCTTTTTCCCCGTTTGCGGGACACCCTTATGCTAAATTAGGATTAATAAATTGGAAAAGGTATGAAGCAAGGGAATTTCTTCGTCAAAGCCAACGAAATTTCCAATCGGATTTTTCTTGTTCCCGTTTGAAAAGGTCATATGCCTGACAATCCCTAAATTTGACGGACGCAGGTGGCGCATTGCCATTAATTTGCGACCATAACAATACAATTACAATGTTCGTTCAAAAAGCTAAACGGCCAATGCAGGAACCTATTCTGGAATCCGTCTTTGCCGGGAAAGACACGCTGGTTCTGATGCCGACCGGAGGAGGAAAATCGATCTGCTATCAACTCCCAGCACTGGTCCTGGAAGGATCCTGCGTGGTCATATCCCCTCTGATCGCTCTGATGCGGGATCAGGTAGAAGGGTTGCGCGCAAACGGGATCCGGGCCGCATATCTGAATAGTTCCCTGGATTCCCGAGGGCAAATGCAAGTAGAGGACGACTTCTTCAACGGCAACCTGGATCTGTTGTACGTATCGCCCGAAAAGCTGCTTTCCCAGGGGTTTTTCCCTTTATTGCGGAAGGCGAAGATCAACCTGTTCGCGATCGATGAAGCGCATTGCATCTCCGCGTGGGGACACGACTTCCGGCCGGAATACACCCAACTGCGCCTTCTAAAGGACCAGTTTCCCGATGTCCCCGTTATTGCCCTGACCGCCACCGCCGACAAGATCACGCGAAAAGATATTGCAGATCAACTCCGCCTCCAGGAACCGGAGATTTTCGTGGCTTCCTTCGACCGGCCCAACCTCACCCTCCAGGTGCGGCCGGGCCAAAACCGCTTTCCGCAAATCCTGCATTTCCTCCGGGCCCACCCCAAGCAATCCGGCATTATTTATTGCCTGAGCAGAAAATCGACCGAAATGCTCGCGGAAAAACTCAGAAACCTGGACATCAACGCCGCCGCCTACCACGCCGGGCTCAGCACTCCGGAACGTAACCGGGTGCAACGCGAATTCACCAACGACAACATTCCCATCATTTGCGCCACCATCGCTTTCGGCATGGGAATTGACAAGTCCAACGTGCGCTGGATCATCCATTACAACCTGCCCAAAAACATGGAAGGCTATTACCAGGAAATCGGAAGGGCAGGCAGGGACGGCGCCAAAGCCGAAACGCTTTTATTCTACAGTTATAGCGACGTGTCCCTTCTACGGGACATCATTCAGAGCAGTCCCAACGATCAGACCGATTTGCAGTTGTCCAAGCTGGAACGCATCCAGCAATACTCGGAAGCCTTGGTTTGCCGCAGGCGCATTCTGTTGGGGTATTTCGGGGAAAACCTCGCTCAAAACTGCGGTAATTGCGATGTCTGCCAGAACCCGCCTCAACAGTTCGACGGGACGGAAATTGCCCAGAAAGCCCTTTCTGCGATTTTCCGGCTGCAGCAAAATGTGGGCATGGGCATGGCCATTGATGTGCTGAGAGGGATCCGGGAAAAAAGAACTCCGGGAAAAGGGATACGACCAGATCAAAACCTTCGGCGCCGGCAGGGATATTTCCCAATGGGACTGGAATCAGTACCTCCTGCAATTGATCAATCTGGGGTACCTGGAAATCGCATACGACCAGGGAAATACCCTTAAGCTGACGGCTTTGAGCCAGGAGGTATTGTTTGGGAAACAGCCCGTGCAACTGGTCAAAGCTGCCTCCCTCAAAGAACGGGCCGAAGCGGAAAAAATCAAGCAAAAAGCGCGCAGCAAGGTCGAGCAATACCGGGATGAGCTCTTCGAACTCCTGCGCCAGGTTCGCAAAAACCTGGCTCAAGAACTTGGGCTTCCTCCTTATATCATTTTCAACGACGCCACCCTGGAAGCCATGGCCATGGAGAAACCGCTTTCGGCCAAATCCCTCCTGCAAATCCCTGGAGTCGGGGAAAAGAAGCTGGCCGAATTCGGGGAGCAATTCCTCGAAACAATCCGGAATTACGTCGACGAGCATTCCGCTTCCATCCGGGGTACTACTCAGCAGATCAGCCTGGAACTTTTCCGGGAAGGCATGACCCTGGAAGCCATTGCCGAGCGCCGGGGCCTTACTACCGGCACGGTGGCTACCCATTTAGCGATGCTGTACGAAAAGGGGAAGATTTGCCTATGGAAACCCTGGTTCCGGCCAAGGGATTGAAAGACATTGCATCCGCCCTGCGCTACATACCGGACCCCCCTACGATGAAAGCGATCTTTGAGTATTTCGACGGGCAGTACACCTTCGATCAAATCCGGCTTGCACTGGCGCACCACAAGCGCAAGGCCCGTTAGTCTCTCGGGATCCGGTTGGGGTAATCGGTAATGATCCCATCGACGCCCATCGCTTTGAGCCGCTTCATTTGAGTGGTTTCATTCACCGTCCATGGAATAATTTTCATGTTCATCTGATGGGCCTTCCGAATAGCGGATGGGCGTACCAGTTTATAATACGGGCTGTAGACCGAGGGCACAAACCCGAGCGAGGTTACGTTGGCGTCCAGCCCCTTCAGGTTTTCCACCAGCAAAGCCAGGGTTATGTTGGGGGCGATCGCCCGCATAGCCCTTAACGCCCTGGGGTCAAACGACTGAACGCATGCCCGCTCTTCCATCTCCAACTCCCGGAGCTTATCGGCTACAAGTTGAGCAAAGCGCTCAGGAGATGGCGTTTTTACGCCGTCCCACTCCGGTTGGCTTTTGATCTCTATGTTAAACAAAGGAATTTCCCTTCCCCTGGATTCGCAAAACTCCTCTACCGCTTTTACGACTACGTCGAGCGTAGGTTTATGCGCCGATTGGGCTTCCTGCTCGGGAAATCGGGGATTGCCTCTCGCTCCGCAATCGTACTCCTGGATCTCCAGGTAGGCCCGTTTAAAGATCAACAAGTTTTCTTCCTCTTCCGGCAGGACGGCGGAACCATCCGGATGGGCGCAAATAGAAGCCGAAAGCCAGGGCTCATGCGAAACGACCAACTGCTCGTCTGCGGAAACAGCGAGATCCAACTCCAGGGTGACTATTTCCGGGAATTCCAAGGCGCGCAAAAACGCCGGAATGGTATTTTCAGGCGCGAGCCCCCTGGCGCCGCGATGGCCTTGCCAGTCAAACACGATGTCCTCCTTTGCCATCTTTCGATCCTCTTGAGTTTTCGCTTGCGCATAGCCCCCACCGCATAGGAGCAGCGCCAAACACAGCGTCAGAATGGATTTGTTCATATTTGGATCAAATTAGTATATATGCCCCAGCGTTCCGGTAAAATGCCCTTCTGCGGTGCGGATAGAGAACCGGTACAAGCCTGCCCCCGGCAAATCCTCCCCACGCAGGAAAAATTCCTGGACCCCGCTGCTTATCCGGCGCTTCCGTATCAAAACCACCCTTCCCTGCGCATCGCAGACCTGAAACTCCGCGTCTTGTTCTGTTTCCACCTCAAATACAATGCGGGTTTCTTCCTGGAATGGGTTAGGAAACATCCGTAACATAGGTTCTTTCGAGCCGGCAAACGGAGGGAAAACAAATTCCAGGGGCTGGACGGCGCCATTCGCCAGGTACAACATACCGGGAACCTCCCGAGCGGAGCTTCTCCATAGGTCAGAAAGAGCTATATCGGCCTGGGCTTCCAGGATTATATACAGCAAGGGGTCCTTTCCGAATTTCCTGTTTTCGGGTAAAGCCGCCGCGATACGCAGGAGCTCTTGCCGATAGTCCACAGAATATTGATCAGAGGAAAGCAGGCCAGGCTTCGCGCCCAGTATCCGGGCCTTTTCAGGCGCCACCTGCAACTCCAGTTCCAATCCCTCCACTCCTTCCAGGCCTTCGGGTAACGCCAAAGGCATCTGGAACATTTCCCCCCGGCGAAGCAAGCGGTCAGGCCATTGGAACGCCCGGGCGGCGTATTGCCGGTTGCGGTCATCGAGGAATTCCGGACGCAGGGCGCTTTCGTCCAGGTCGCCGGTTTTGATCGCCACAAAATGCAGCGAGGTATCCTGGGTTATCAGGTTGTTTAGATCAACCGATTCCGGAAATAGTTCTCCCAATGGCTGCTCCGGGTTGCTAAAAACGTACCCATCCACCAGGAAGCGCCAGCTGGTATTCTCCGGAAAATGGTCTTTCTGGCGCAGGATAACTTTTTGTAGAAGGGCCAGATCCGTGACGGTTACTCCGCCCGAACGGTTGACATCTGCGGCGATCCATTGAACAGGATTTGTAAAAGGCTCCAAGCCGAGAATATGCTTTTGGAGCATGATCAGATCGCGTACATTCAACCCGAACGCAGGGTCTTTATCGTAGAAAGGCGTAATAGAGTAATCATAGCTTTTATCGAGGCCCGCGAACCGGAATTTCCCTTTTCCGTCAGATATGGCCATGCTTGGGTTTTCTCCGTTGGCATATACTTCTACTCCACCCATAGGAAAGCCGGAGGGCGTCTCAATTACCCCAGCAACCGGCACGCCGGCAAGGGGAGCGCAAATCTGCTGGTTGTCCTGAATGTGTACATACGTTTGGCAAAACCGGTGGTTGAACAAGGTATCCCAGGCGTGTAACTCGACGAGGACCGAGTCGCCGGCATCTTCGCAAGTAAAGATCAAGCTTTGCTGCTCCGGATCGGCCAGTTCCCCGGCGCGGTGGATGGAATAAAGGCGGATCAATTTTTGCCCTGGGTTCCCTTCCTGGGTTTCCGGGCCTTGGCCATGGCAGTCGTAAACCGGGCTGGCGACGAGATCACTGGCCCAAACCACCACCATTCCATTGCCTTCTTCTGCCGGCATTAAATCTGCCGACAGGCCATGGTGACAAACCGGAACAGGCGCTTCGTTATCCACCATGGCGAAAGGGATCCGGGTTTGAAGGGATACATTCCCGCAATCGTCGCGGGCCAGGATGCCCAATTCGTATTCCCCTGTTCCCAGCCCATTGATGGCAACCTCGTATAGCCCTCCGCCCAACGAAACGACCTGCTTCGCCCAGGACCATCCGGGAGCGATCGAGGCCGGAGCAACCAAGGCTCCTCCTTTGCCCTTTGCCAACTCGACCTTTTCGAGCTTGATCGGTCCGGTGCAATTATCCGTCAGCTGAAATCGCACAAGGGCATTTCCTTTGCAGGTATTTGAATTCATCGAAAACGTGCCTGCACCAACCAGCTGAACCACCGGGCGCTCTACGTCGTATACCTTGATCACCTGTGTATACCTCCACAAGGGGTGCGCATTTTTCTTACACGGCGTTGGAATTGCGACCAATTCCCCGGGGTCGGCGATCAGATCGTTGCTGTAATACACTTCCGGATACCCATTTTTATCCGCATCCCGAACCAGCACGCAAACGCCTTCTCCCAATACCCCGTCGAAATCGGGCGCATCGCGGTTTACCACAAATACCTGGTCTTCCCTGGAACCGCATTCCTCCGAATAGGCGCACCAGTTCATCACCGTATACGTACGGAATATTTTAAAGCATTCATCACCGGAAGCCCGGTATTTTGATTCCTCGATCTGGACGGCCAGGACATCGCATTCGCCCAATTCATCCAGCAAAATCTTAGGCGCGGGAGGAATAGAACAAGTCCGGAGCTCAAAATCTGCGGGAAAACAAATATTGTACGAACGCACGGTATCTTTCGGGGCAGGATCGCCGCCGTGAACAGCGCCTGCGATGGCTTGGGAAAAAGCGCACTCTGGCTGCATCCAGGCCAGCGCAAGGACGAGGGAAGCGAAAGGGAAGGCTTTCATGAGTCAGCGAATTTGAATACGGGGAACGACTCTACAAATATGCTGTTTTTTTTTAATGGACTTTGCGTATTTTTCCTCCAAATCTGAAATTTAACCGGAGACCGCCGGCTGCCGGCATCAAACTTTAGCTGTGAGAACGATCCTGTATGTCCTCTTTTTGTGGTTCCCTTTTTTCCTTCCAGCCCAAGAAAAGGCAGAAATCCGGTTTGACCGGCGCAGCTATCTGGGCCTTTCCGGCGGAATGGCGTATGGATTGCTTCGCGATGCCGGAGTTTCGCCCCTGATTTACAGCGGCCCGCTCCTGCTTGGGCAGGCTCAATTCCTTCGGGAAACTCCCCAATGGGAGTGGTTTATAGAAGGGGGAGTGGCTGCGGGGACCTACGAAGCCGCCCGGAGCTTCCTGGTGGAGTCGGAGGTCATATCCAGTTTTCATGGCGCGGGCGCTCTGAGGAAAGTATGGCAAAATGATCGCGGGAAAATCCAACTTTGGGCAGGTCCGCAGTACTCCGGGTTCACGAATTACCGGATAACGCCGGCGTTCCGCAATAATTCGACTGTACTGGAAAGCCTGAATTCCCTGATGCTCGGAGCCAAAATCCAATGGAAGGCCGATAAAACCTTCCAGCCCGCCAAGTTTCTGATCTTTAGGCGCAGAGGAGGCCTCAGGCAATTCCGGGTAAGCAGCCAAATCAACCTCCCCTTGCTCCACTCCGCCTGGCGGCCCGGTTTCGCTTACCTGGAAGATTTCACCAATGACTCCGATTGGCTTGGATCGGAGAATCTGCTCGCCTTCGGCGGGTTTCGGATGCAAGCCCGAACGGACCTTTGGTACTATATGCGCAACGGAAATGCCTGGCGCCTTGGGTACCTATGGGACGTGCAGCAAACGCCCGGCGAATTCAACAAACTACAAACGGCTCAGCATCTGACCTACGCAGGCTTGATGGTAAAACTCAATTAATCGAATGAAACGATTCCAAACCCAAAGGCGTTCGGTCCCCGTGCGTCGCATGCAAGGGCTAGCCGCCCTGATTTCGTTGGCAAGCGGGTGGTTGCTCAGCGGCTGCGACCAAATCATACTGGACGAAAACCCGGGCATTACGCCAAGAGAAAACTTCGAATACCTCTGGAAAGAATGCGACGAGAAGTACGCCTTTTTTGAGTACAAAGGCATCGATTGGGATGAGGTGTATCGGCGGTATTCCCCAAAAGTGAGCGACAACATCAATCAGGATTCTCTGTTTAAGGTCCTGTTTGCCATGCTGAACGAGTTGCGCGACGGGCATGTCAACCTGATTGCTCCCTTCAACGTCTCCCGGTATGAGATCTCCTGCTGGGCCCCGAAAACATCGACGAACGCCTGGTGCTGGAAAAATACCTGAAGGCCGATTACTACGATACCGGGCCTTTTAAACATAACTTCATAGCCGATGGCCAGGTGGGCTATATCCGGTATCCTTCCTTCTCCGGCTCCGTCGGTGAATTTGATTTGAATTTCATGCTCTATCGCTACCGGAATACCAAAGGCCTGATTCTGGATCTTCGCCAGAACGGTGGAGGAAACGCCAACAATGTGCTCAAAATCCTGAACCGGTTTGCCAGTCAAAGAACGCTTGTATACCAATCCTACCTGAAAAACGGACCGGGGAGATCGGATTTCTCGGAGCCCAGTCCGGCTTATGCGATTCCTCCGAGCTCTAAAGACCTGCTCCGGTATTCCCGCCGGGTAGCAGTACTCACGGATCGGGGAACATTCAGTGCCGCTTCTTTTTTCACCCTGGGGTCGATGGCGCTGCCGAATATGATCCGTATTGGTGATAGTACAGGTGGAGGCTTAGGCATTCCCAACGGCGGGCAGCTGCCCATTGGCTGGACCTACCGCCTTTCCGTTTCCCGGACGTTAAGCCCGGATGGAACCAACTACGAAAATGGCGTCCCTCCCAATATCCGGGTGTTGCTGGATCCCAAGGATGTGGAAAAAGGCGTGGATACCGTCATCGAACGCGCGGTAGAGGAACTATTAAGATAGTTGGCTAACGATAAAGACAAGCGTAGGTTGAAGGATCAGCATCCCGTCGATCCCCAGAGAGAAAAACCATTCCGGCCTACGTGAATGCGCTTTTCGTATCAGAAGCCCTGAAGCGGCCAGCGAGATCCACAAAGCGGTCGCGGTCGAGGCGCTGTACTGCAGTTGATGCATATTCCATAAAACTGCCGTAGCTGACATTCCGACGGAAATCAGGGCCAGCGTTCGGGTAGCCCGGTCTCCGATCTGGGTGGAAAGCGTCTCCAGGCCCAGGCGCAGGTCTTGGTCTTTGTCGCGAATATCAAACGGGAGCGCCAATCCAAGAACAAAAAAAAACCGCTCCCCTGCCAGGCTGATCAACGAGGTCAAAGGCAGCGGGTCATGGCTGCCTCCTGCGGGGATCAGGCAGGTCAACCACGTCCAGACCAGAGCGATCGTCAGGGGTTTCGCCCAGGGAATATCCCGCAGCCGCTTTCTCCCGGGCAAAACGGGGACTACATAAAGCAAGGATAACGCGCCGGGCCAAAGCAATTGCTGTTGGATGGCCCAGGGCAGAAGAATAAAAAAGCCGGCGGATAGGAAAAAGGCCCCTACGGCAATACCGTTCCAAAGCGATGGTCTGGATCGGATAAAAACCCAACGGGCGCTAAGGAATGCCGTTTCGCCCCCCAGACGCAAAGTCGCCACATTGTGGAAGGCATAGAGGCTCCACGAGCCGAAGAAGACGAATCCCCAGTAAGCATAAAGGGAAGGACTCCGCCCCAAGATTACGTTGGTTTGCAAACTGAGCAGAAGCGCCCCGATGGCCAGCCAGATATTCCCGAAAACAACCCATCCGAGCATTCGCCGGAATGGACCAAGTCCTTTCAACTCAATTTTTTCTTCCCTAGAAGTATTTAAAATTATGCCCGGCGCTGATTTTCTGAAGGGTTTCGTAAATCAGCAGGATCACGTTGTTGACATCCTCCTGGTGCGCCATTTCGACCGTCGTATGCATATAGCGCAAAGGCAGTGAAATCAGCGCGGAAGGAACGCCTCCGTTGGAATACGCAAAAGCGTCGGTATCCGTACCCGTGCGGCGGGAGGCCGCCTCCCGTTGGAAAGGGATCGAATGTTCTTCTGCGGTGGCTATGATAAGGTCCAGGAGTTTGTTGTGAACGGCTGGGGCATAGGTCACCGAAGGTCCTTCTCCGCATTTGACATCACCCAGCTTTTTCTTGTTCAGCAAAGGCGTATTGGTATCGTGCGTCACATCGGTGACGATAGCCACATGAGGCTTAATCGTTTGGGCAATCATCTCGGCGCCCCTCAACCCGACTTCCTCCTGCACGGAATTAACCACATATAAAGAAAACGGCAGATCGATGTGATTCTCCCGAATCAGCCGCGCTACTTCCGCAATGCAAAAGCCTCCGATGCGGTTGTCCAAAGCCCTGCCCACGTAGTAGGTGTCGTTGAGGATCATCACCTCATCTTCATAGGTAATCACGCAACCGACATGGATACCCATTTGAAGCACTTCCTCTTTGGTTTTGGCGCCCACGTCCACAAAGATGTTATCCACTTTGGGAACCAGGTTGGAGTCGTCTCCCTGGCGGGTATGAATGGCAGGCCAACCGAAGATCCCCTTCACAATCCCTTTTTGGTGTGGATATTCAGCCGTTTGGAGGGAGCAATCAAGTGATCCGAGCCGCCATTGCGCGCTACCTGGATAAATCCGTCATCTCCGATATAATGCACAAACCAGGAAATCTCGTCGGCATGGCCTTCAATCAGAACCCGGAATTCCTTTCCCGGGTTGATCACGCCATAGGCTGTGCCGTAGTTGTCGACCCCCCAATCATCGACAAAAGGACGGAGGTATTCCAACCACAATTGTTGCCCGGCTGCTTCAAACCCGGTAGGAGAAGGATTATTCAGGTATTTAAAAAGAAACGCTTCTGCGTTTGGAGTAATAACCTTCATTGACATAGTATCTATTTAGGTGTTGGTTGATTAGGTTATTGGGTTAAGCGTGGTTTGCTAAAAACTGTTCGCTCCATGCGTTGGGGTCCATGCGCCAGGCGGCCAGAAGGGTGTGTTCCTGAGGGCTGATATACTCCATTCGGACGGCTTCGGCCAACAATGCGTCGTAATGACTCAGCGTATCCAGAGGGCACTGAGCGGTTTCGAACGCGGCCTGCGCATCCGCAAAACCATAAGAGAATATGGCCAGAACACCCATCACGCTAGCCCCGGCTTCGCGCAACGCCTCTACCGCTTTCAGGCTGCTGCCTCCGGTGGAGATCAGATCTTCAACGACCAAAACGGACGCTCCCGGTTTTAGCTCGCCTTCGATAACGTTCTGACGGCCATGCCCTTTCGCTTTATCCCTCACATAAACAAAGGGAAGCCGCATGCGGTCGGCAAGCAAAACGCCATGGGGAATTCCCGCAGTCGCCACGCCGGCTATGGCTTCGAATGGCCTCATAGACCGGGCCTTTTCCTGCATCATCCGGACGACAAAGTCCCGCGCTTCCGGATTGGAAAGCACCAGACGGTTGTCGCAGTAAATGGGCGAACGCAACCCGGAAGCCCATGTAAAGGCCGTTTGAGGACTCAATTTAATTGCCTTTATTTGCAGCAGCTGGAGCGCAATTTCAGAAGCGATCGACATCATGTTTCCGTTTTTCCTTCTGGGGCGTAAAAGAATTCCCTTCGAAGAATAAAAGCAAACGCAAATGTATAAAATCTACATTAACGACACCCCATTGTATTTAATAGAAGCCGCAAAACGCGAAGACATTGCGACCCCCGAGCAGGAAGGGCTACTGATTGCCCGCTATCCGGGCGCCGCCAAATTCCTGCTTAATTACGCCGACATGCTCGAGAAATCAAAACGTTTTGATTCGATCATCCTGTATTTCCCCGACCTAAAAAAATTACAGGAAGACTTTTTAACCCATTACGACCTGATCGAGGCTGCCGGCGGGCTGGTGATGACTCCGGAGCAAAAACTGCTGCTGATCTTTCGCCTGGACCATTGGGATTTGCCTAAGGGAAAGATCGAAGCGGGAGAAACTCCAGAGGAAGCAGCCGTGCGGGAGGTCGAAGAAGAAACCGGGATTGCCCAAATCGAACGGGGCCCTCTTTTCGTCATCACGTACCACACCTACCGGATTGGGAGCGGCAAACGCTGTCTCAAACGAACCTATTGGTTTCGAATGTCAGCCCCGGAACAACCGCTGCGCCTCCAGGCTGAAGAAGGCATTGAACAAGCCCTCTGGAATAATCCGGAACGCATGCTGGACGATGAACGCAGCCGCTTGTTTTACCGAAGTATCCGGGACCTGCTGCTCCGGCTGGTCCAAACCAAAGATCATTCCTCCAGCAATTCCGGCCTGATCTGACGTATAGCCCCCAGGATCCCGGAAACTGAGTAATTGGACTCCGACAAAATCAACCGCTCGCCGTCCCGCCCTTCGACGATCAATATCCGGGTATTGCGCTGTACTACATTCAGCACATTTTTCTCCTGGCTGCGAATAATCCGGATATTCCGTACCTGATCCCAGGCCAACTTCCATTTTCCGCAGCCAAGCCCTTCTTCGCTTGCGGTTACCGGGCGCAATCTGTTCAGCGCCAATCCGCTAAAAACAGCGCTTCCCATCGACAACAAAAACAAAAAAAAGAGGCCCATGGCCCCCAGCATCCGTAAGGTATAGTTTTCTTTTCTGCCCTTTCTCAAAAGCAGGAACAGACATCCTGCCCCGGAAAGGAGAGCCAGCGCAACTCCTCCCCAAAACCATTGGCTTTCCTGGGTAGCACGGGCTGCAAATTCAAAGGATTGACTTTCCATATCGCGTTTTTTTGTTATTCGGCTTGTTGCGCTGAATCAGCGCGAGTTAAAGAGGGTTCATGGTTTCTATTGGGGGGCTTTGGGCTTTTTATCTGGGGCTTTAGGCGGTTGGATTGCTCTTGCCAGCGAATCTAACCTGGAAATAACGGCCCGGAATACCCCTGTTGAATCAGAAGCGAAAAAATCATACGGGTGCTGGCTGGAGGCCCAAACAAAAGGCATCGAATGTTTTTTCCGGTAATAGCAGATAAGCGAATGAGGAATGCCCCCTGTTCTGCGCCATACCGTAAGTTGTCGCCGAGGGAAGCCGGCTGCGGAGAATTCGTCAAAGTCGTCGGCAAACCCTGGCGGAGGGAAAGCGTTCATGCCGGTCCAAAAGTTTGCGATTGCGGCGGAATCCAGCAGGATCTCCTTACCCGCCGAAACCAGCCACCCGTTATCCCGACGAACCAAACGGACCGCAAGCGAATCCGTCGGATTCTCATAGTGCAGGCTGTCCATATCCCGCAGCAAAGGCAGACGAAAAAAAGACCGGTCCCGGTAATAGCCAAAAGGCCGGCGGAAAGGCAGGGTTGGAGCGGAGGAAATAACATAGACCTCCTCCTGATCCAGAAACCTTAAATAGGTGGTTTTCGAAACCGAATCGATCCTCCCCAAAAAAAAATGCTCTGCTTCTCCCTCTTCATAAAGAAGGCTTACCTGGGTTCCTTGCCCCAGAGTAAGGCCCAATGCCACATGGGCCTCCTTTGTCGTGTCCAGTATCCCGTGCGCAATAAATTGGCGCAAATTGCCGGTCAGTTCGGAAGCTACGCCTGAAGCTATCCGGATTCCCCTGCTTCCGTCCGTCGCCATCCAGTCGGGAAATTCCTTACCAAACGCCAATTCATCGCCATTGGGAAACTGAATGGAGATCCCGATGACTTCATCCGTGTGCTCGTGGAGCAGACGAGATCGGAACTCAAACGGGCCGGACTTGAACTGATAGTACTTATACCCGGCAAATGCCAGCAACAGAAGGATGAAAACAGCCAAAATGCTTTTCTGCCGCATACGCTTTTTTACAAATTTGAGAAAAAACGCCGAATTGCCGATCGGAAAAAAAAGGTTGCGATTAGCGCGATATAGGGTTATCTCCTATTTTTGCCTGATAAATACACGAATGATGAAAATAAGTTGGCTTTTCGCCGGGATGCTCTTCCTGGCAGGTTGCGGCGGAAACGCTTCCGAAGGCGATGTAACGGGGAAAAATCCGGAAACCGTCGATGGATTTGCGATTACCAAAATTGAGGGTACTTCCCTCCAGAAAGCGGAAAAACTGGATGCCGATGGACAGGTATCCGAATCCGGGTTGCTGGCACGTGGAGAACGCAACGGCACGTGGACGAAATTTTACCCCGGCGGAGCCAGGCCGAGCGTCATGGCCAGTTATATCGACGGAAAATACAATGGCCCCTATCTGGAGTTTGACGAAAATGGCCAAATCACCCTCCGGGCCTTTTATGCGGACAATTTGCTGGAAGGATATTGGGGCAAATATCAGTTCGGCCAATTGACCTTCGAAGCGACTTATAAAGGAGGGAAACTGGATGGAAAATATAAAGAGTTTCGCGGCGACGGCGGCCTGTCGAAAGAAATCTCCTATAAAGATGGATTGCTGGAAGGGCCCTACCGCTTTTTCGACGATGCCGGAAATATAGTGCTGGAGTACACCTACCGAAAAGGAGAAAAAGTAGGGAATTAACCTGCCCGTTTCCCCAATGGAAACCGGGTAGCGGCAGCAACCTTTTCGGCCAGATCTTTCAAAATGCCCACCAGGAAATAAAAAAATCAGCCCTCCTGGTATTCCTGAACCAGGGTCCGGCGCCGTTGTTTTCGGATAAACTCTTTGGGCGTTTGGCCGGTGACCTCCTTGAACACCTTATAAAAGGTGGATTTGTTTTTAAACCCGCACTGTAAAGCAATGCCATAAAGGGTAAGATTACCCAGTCGGTCGTCCAGGATCTTTTTTTTGGCTTCTTCAACCCGGAATTGGTTGATGTACTGTTGAAAATTCATCCCGGCTTGGTGGTTAACAACCTGGGAAAGGTATTTGGTATTGGTGACAAGCCGGTCTGCTGCGTTCTTGAGGGTAAGGTGGGGGTCGAGGTAAAGCAGCTCTTCTTCGAGAAGGTTTTTTAGCCGGTCGGACAGCCGCACTTCTTCGATTCCTTTAAGGGAACTGGTGCGGTATTTTTCCCTCAGTTCAAGCAAGGGGATCATAACGCCATCCGGCAGGTCAGCGGTATCCGCTTCAAAAGCAATAAAGTTGGTCAGGGTTCTGTTTCGGTCAAAAACCGGATGAATAACCAGGCGGCAGATATAGGGCTCTCCATTTTTACGGTAGTTCGTAATGTCCTCCCTCCATGGGATTTGCTGCTGCAATGCCTTTCGAATGCGAAGGATAATCTCCGGTTCGGTATCTGCACCCTGAAGCAAAGAGCCGGGCTTTCTTCCCAAAACATCAGGGAGAGAATATCCGGTAAGGATGGTAAAATCCTCATTCACCCATAAAATACGTTTGGAAGCGTCCGTAAGGATCACGGCAATATTAGGAATCATATCGGAAACGTCCTTTTTGTTCAATAAAAAAACTAAATCCTAACCAGTACTAAAGCAAAGATAATCAAACACTAAGCGGTTGTTTATCCCTTCACAATTTAAGATTTTTTCCGAAAAATTGCAGAAATAAAATCTCCAAATCCTTCTTTATTAAGGATAAATAGAGCAGCGAGATGCCGATAATTTCTATGATCAAAATGCCGATCAAATGGTATCTTTGAGTAGTTTGCCGAAAGGCAGATAATTAGCTATTATGGATAGACCGCAACGCCAAGAAACTTCTGATACCAACAATCCGCATGCCGCTTTGCTAAAAATGCTCCCTTCCTTGTCTGGGGACTACCTTGATTTATACCAATTGCACCCCAAACAGCCGGAGGTTGTACAGCAATGGACCGAGGAGCTATTGAGCGGCAACCCCCAGTTGCTCCCGTTCTCGCCCGGCGCTTCCGCGCCGGAAATCATGGGAATTTATACGTCTGCCCGAAACCGACACCGGCAGTATGGCAATGCGCAGCTAGGCCTCGGATTCCCTTTGTTGTTGCTGAGAACAACCGACGGCATCTATGCTTCCCCTTTATTCATCTGGCCTATACTCATGGAGCCAGAAGCGTTGGGGGTGGATAACTGGTATATTCAACCCAGAGAAAAACGGCATGTCCTGATCAATATGCCCCTGATCCGGGCGCTTCACCAGGAAACCGGCATCGATCTGGAAGAAAATATCCGCACCTTGGGGCCACTGCCAACCTGGGCGGCCATCCGGCAACTGTTGGAAGGATTGGACAACGATTTTCCAAATGCGGAAGAAGCTCCCTTCCTCCTCAAACCATGTCCGAGCCTGGAGATTTTGGGCCATTTGGGGTCCGATCCGAAAGTATACTCCAGCGGAATTTTGGGCATTTTTCCTACCATTCTGCCTTTCCGGGACAAACGGAATTTGCCCTGGCCGGAATCTGTACGCCTTCCATGGAGCGGCCATGCTTTCGGCTTGGGTGCGTTGTCTCCTGATCAGGCGACTGCAGCAGAAGGGGTGCGAAACCAGAAATATTCGGCAGTTTGCGGAGGACCAGGCACAGGGAAAAAATACCTGGCTGCTCATGTATTGTCTAATGCGCTTTCAAACGGGCACAAATGCCTCGTCGTCAGCAACACGCTTTTCCCGTTAAAAGACATTCAAAGCCGACTGGACCAGTTGGGGCTTGGCCGGCACGTCTTTTTGCTGCGGGACCCCCAGGAAGACTATCTTCTGCTTCTGGACTATCTCCGGGCGGAAATAAAAGGAGAACGAACGGTTGCCGCTTTTGATTCCAAATCTTTTCACGTGGTCCTCGACAAGCTCGCCCGGGTTAAGGACAAACTGGACAGCGCTTACCAAAGCATCCGCCAACCGCTGCTTGGCGGGCATAACTGGACGTCCACGGTGGGACGCTTTCTGCAATGCAACCGGGAAGAAGGCAAAGAACTCCTTGGCGCCCACCTGCAGGCAGCCGATTTTCGGTTGGAGGAAGTTGAATACCTCGCCTTGTCCAAAGCGATAAAAGAAGCCTTTCCGCTATACCAAAAAGTCCGAAGCCTTAACCACCCGCTCCACGCGCTGCACCCGGAGCTCTACCTTCAAACCAGAAAAGAAGAAGCCCGCAGTATTGCCGAGCACAAAACCAAAGCGTTTGAGGCCAGGGTTTCCTCCTTGCTGCACCGGTATATCTTCCGAATTAATGCTTATTCGGACCAGCTCCGGGCTTTTCTGGAGGACCACTACCGAAAGATCAGCCTGTTTGCAGACAACATGCTGGATAAGATCCGGGATTATTCTCTGGAATTGGGCCCTGGTTTTTCCAATGCGAACCATAATGCCCTGCAGATTTCCGGGGCTTTTTCCAAACATGCAAAGCGCATCCAGGAAGCTCGCCAGGATATTGCCGCTGAAATAGGCCGGATGAACGCCGCGTCCGCTCCTCTTCGGGATTTTGGAATAGGAAAAGAACCCTTGCAGGCTCCAAAAAACTTTCGGAAACTGCAAGACCAGATCCAGCAATATCGCGAACAACTGCAACGATGGTATCAGGAATTGCCTTCTTATGTTCAGGAAGAAGCGCTAAGGCTAAGCGGCACGCATTTACATACCCATATTCTTCCGGGAAGTCTGATCCTCGACCTGGAAACGGAAATGGATACACTTCTGCAGGAGCTCAATCAAACCAGGCTTCTAAGCGCGCCGGTAGCTCACCAATTGCTTACGTTGAGTAAACGGCAAAAATTCCTGGAAAGCCTGGCCCAGCAGTTAGAAACGATTCGCCTGAGCTTGAGGGATTTTCCCGAGTTTTACGATTGGCAGCAACTGTGGCTGCCGCTTCCCGAAAACGGAAAAAAGGCAATCCGTGCGTTGACGAATCTCAAACCCAAGAATTGGACTGCCGCCTGGAACAGTTGGTATCTGGACCAAGCCCTGCTGAAAGCCCAAAGCCTGGCGCTGCCGCAGGAAAACCTACCCCTTCAGGGATACAGGGACCATTGGGAAACCCTTCAAACCCTATTGCCCAAGCAAATGCTGGCCCTTTGGCAGCAACGCCGGGCAGAGGTGCTTCAATTGCTGAACCGCAACAAGTCCTTCTCCAACAGGCTCTTCCGAAAAGCCGGCGCCGGGCAGGGGCAAAGCCTTTCCCTGGGTGAATTGGTCTCCGAATATGGGTCTTCGTTTACCGATGCCTTCCCGGTCATTCTGGCTACCGAAAATGCCGCTTTAGAAGCCTTGACCGACGCCCCCGACCACCTGTTTGAGTGGGTTCTTTTCCTGGATGCGCAAAATATCCCCGCCGATCAGGCAGAACACCTGCTGCATTTAGGCCAGCGCGTCATCGCTTTTGGAGATAACGCCCTGGCGCCCGCTTCGAATTCCCCTGGTCTTATGAGCAGGGCCTGCGCTTCCTGGGAGGTTTATCCCTTGCTCACCATTCATCGGCTATATGGGATCAATCCCATCCAGATGCTTCAGGCCCAGCGTATCCCAGACATGGCAGCGCATGCCGGAGGCGCCATGGAAATTGTCGAAGCCGGGGGCAGGTACCATCCCCAAAAGCGGATCAACCCGGAAGAAGCAGAGCGCGTGGCCGAATTCCTTCTGCAAAAATTGCCGCTGCATCTGCACCGCACCCTGCCTTCGGTCACCGTTGCCGCCTTTACGCGGGAGCAACGGGATTTAATCGCCTCCAAGGTCCTCCAACTCAAACGAAACTCGGAACAAGACGCCGACCGCATCCAGCAACTGGAACGAAGCGGCTTGGGGATTTATGCCCTGGACGAGTTATCCGAAGTACATAGCGACATCCTGATCGTTTCGTCTACTTTTGGCCCTTCGGCTTCAGGAACAGGTTTCAGCGCAGACGAGGAGGTTCTGCGACGGCCGGAAACCCTCGTTCATCTCCAGCGGCTGTGCAGCTTGGCCTTCAAACAGGTCGTCCTGCTTCACTCTTTCCCGGCTCCAACCCTAAAGCAATGGAGTGCGGATGGCGTCCAAAACGGAATGGGGTTCTGGAGCAATTTCCTTCTACTGGCCGCTCAATGGGATGAATGGAAGCGCCCCGAAGTTTCTCAAATCCTGGACCTGTTCCGGGCGTTCCTTCCGCCTTCAGAACAAACCGAGCTCTATGCCGCTTTCTGGGATTCCCTGGCGGAGACCATTCGTCCCTATATCGCTCCCGAGCGCATCCGGAGGCATTTTCGCGAGGCCCAGTTTCAATTTCCGCTGGTCATCGAACCGCTCGACGAGAAAAAGCCGCATCTCCTGATTTGTGCAGACGGATTTTGGGCGAACACCCCAAACACCGACTTTTGCTGGGAATTGGAGCAAAAACAGCTGTATGTCCAAAACGGCTTTTTGCCCGTAACCGTTTGGTCGGTCAATTGGTGGAAACAAGCAGACCAAGAGGCCAGACGCCTGGCAGGACAACTTATCCGACTGGAACAAAACGCGGGATGAGCCGAAAATCAATCCCCAAACCCGAGAGTCTGGAAAGCCTCCAGAATACCGAGCAATTTGAGCTCATTGCCAGGCTTCACCACGACGACATGGCGCAGTTTGTGCTCGGGGAACTGGGAAAATCGAACCTGGTGATCCGTATCTTCTATGGGATTAATATCCTGGGCGCTGTTTTTGCGGTTCTCTGGGGTGGATGGCAGCTTTGGACGAGCCGTATCGGATGGGGCTGTTTACTGGGAAACGTTTTCCTCGGTTTGTTTTTGGGATCCAGCGCCATCATTCCCTTTCACGAAATCCTCCACGGACTGGGGTATTGGGTTGCCGGCGCCAGAAAAATCCGATTTGGCGGAAGCTGGCGGAAAATGTACTGGTATGCCGTTGCCGATGAGTGGGTCATGAGGGCAATACCGTATACCATCGTCGCTCTTTTGCCTTTTCTGGTCATTACGGCTGGCGGAATACTTGCGCTATTTTATGTTTCGCTTAACTACCAATGGCTGGTTTTAGGCGTTATCTTAATGCATGCGCTTAATTGCGCCGGGGATTTTGCCGTCGTTGGTTTTTGCTGGGAGCATCGCGGCAGGCCGATTTTCACCTACGATCAACTCAGTAAACATCAATCGTATTTCTTTAAAGTCAGGGACAATCTCCCTGCATAGCCCCCGGCCAGGAGAGAACGTATTATGCGGTATAAAATTCAGATCGGAATCATCGCCGGTGCGGGAGTTTTTTTGCTCCTCATCGCTCTGCTCCTGAGCCGCCGGGCTCCGGACAAAGCGGTTATTCCCTATCTGAATGGGGGGAGCAGGTGGCCCGACTCCCTTCAACAAGCCCTTAGCCGGCAGCAAAAACTGGCCCAACTCCTGATTTACGAACCCAAATTAGCCCATCCGGTTGAGGAAGATAGCCTCAAAGCCCATGTTCATGATGGCTACCTTGGCGGCGCCTCGCTTCAAGGCCTGAATCTCCTCCATTACCTGTTTTTAATGGATACGCTGCAGCGGTCAGGGCCACTTCCCTTATTCTTCTTTTCCCGGCACCCCGTGCTTCATAACAACCTATTTTCCGATGTGCCCGAGCTTCCTTCTGCCGCCTCTATGGCCATGATTCCCAAGGGAACCGCGCAGAGCGGCTTGACACGTTTATACGCCAACCAAGCCCTCGCCCTGGGGCTAAACCTAACCGTGCCTTTTCACCTCGACGCCCCCTGGAGGGACAGTTCGAGCCAGACGGCTCTGATCAAACTCCTGCATGCCAACCGGATTGTACCGGGAGCGGCCGGGTTTACGGAGTTTTACCCCGAACAGCCGGATACGGCCTCCTGGGTGCGCCGGCGGCTTGCTCCAACGCAACAGCTGGTTAACCAAGGACTAGGAGTGTTCCTTCTGGAGCGGAAACTTCCCGGGACCGACACCCTAACGCAATACCCCAGGCAGTTTTTCAAAAAATACCTCAGTAACTACTTGGGATACAACGGGCTCCTGATCGGAAGGATAAGCCCGGAAACGCCTTTGCCCTACCTGCTGCACGCCGGCGTGGACCTGTTCCTCACCAGCGAAGAACCCCAGGATGCGCTTTCTCAATTAGAAACGGCGCTGGAAAATGGAGATTGGAACCGGCAGGACTTTCGCAAAAGCTTTCAGAAAGCCATGCTGGTCAAACAATGGATGTACGGAAGCCGGACTGCCAAAGACCCCATCGCTTTTTACCGGCCGATTCAGGCTTCGCTACCGGCGAAGCAAAAACCAGCATTCCGGCAATGGGCCTTGGACGCTATTTGGGACCATTTCAAAGAGACCAACTGGGCTCAATTCAGCTATGGGCTCAGGGAAAAAGCGATAGTCGTAGCCAACAATCCCGGAAAAACCCTGCCCTGGAAGGATCTGGAAACGCATCGGTTCTTTTGGTGGACGAATGGGAGATATGACTATCCTGTTTTTCGGCGCCTGTTTCAACACTATGCGGAAATTCAGGCGGTAACCGATCCGGATAGCCTGCTCGCTATGCCGTCTGGAACGGCAACGCCTGTTCTCGTTGTTCTGGCAAACCCAACGGATGCAGGTTCCCTTCCGGACAGCCTGTATTGGCACAACCTGAAGCGTTGGAATCGCGAAATTCCCGTCGTCCTGGTCCATTTTGGGCCTATGGCCCCCGGCGCCGTTCAGGATAGTTCCCTTGCCGTCATTCAATCCTTTGAGCTCCACGAGCAAAACGAATCCCTGGCCGCCCAGCTTTTCTTCGGCGGAATTGCCTCCAGCGGTATCCGGCCTGGGCGAATGTCCAGCCCTTTTCCCCGAACGGAGCAGCCGGCCACCCCTAAGTGGCGAATCGCCTATTCCCCGCCCGAACGCACCGGGATCGCCCCCGAAAAACTGGTGGCTATCGACGCCATTGCTCGTCAGGCGATTGCGCAAAAGCTCCTGCCCGGATGCCAGATCGCGATCGCAAAAAATGGCCGGATGATCTACAGTAAAGCATTTGGCAAACCAGCCTATTCCTCTGAATTCGAGGTACATACCCAAGATCTGTACGACATCGCTTCGCTTACCAAAATTAGTTCCACCACCCTCCTGGCGATGCAACTGGTGGAAGAAGAGAAGGTGGGATTAGGCGACCGGCTGTACGATCATCTTTCCTGGCTTCGCGGGACCGCTATCGGAAAGGTCACCTTGCTCCAATTGCTCACCCATCAATCGGGGCTTCCTGCCAGCATTCCCGTGGCCAAATATATTAAAGCACGGAAATACAGCCGAAGGGCCTGCGACCTTTACTTCTGCAACCGGAAAAGAGGAAGCTATACGGTTCAGGTTGCCGACAAGCTATTTTTTAACCGGCGGTATTTAAGTGAAATCCGCAGGGAGGTTTCCAGGATCAAGCCGAAGCGCAAACGAACCTACCAGTATAGCGACCTCAACTTTTGGCTTCTCCAGCAGGTCATCGAAGCGAAAACGGGAAAGCGGCTGGACCAGCAAAGCGCTCAAAAGCTTTACCGGCCGCTTGGCCTAAGGCGCATCGCCTTCAACCCACTCGAAAAATTTCCGTCATCCGATTTGATCCCAACGGAAAACGAAATGATTTGGCGGCGGCAATTAATCCACGGATATGTGCACGATCCGGCGGCGGCCATTCTGGGAGGCGTATCCGGACATGCCGGATTATTCTCCAATGCCGAAAACCTGGCTGTCTTGATGCAGCTATTGCTGAACGAAGGGAGTTATGGGGGCAACCTGTACTATCAACCCCAGACGGTCGCCGATTTCACGCAGCGAACGTATGGAAATCATCGGGGCCTGGGTTTCGACCACCCTTCCTATGAAAACCGGAATTCCCGGGTAAAAGGGGCCGGTTCCGAGTTGTTTGGCCATACCGGATTTACCGGAACTTGTATTTGGGTAGACCCCAAGGAAGAGCTGATCTACGTATTTCTGGCCAACCGGGTTCACCCCAACACCGACAACAAGCAGTTCATCACACAAAACATCCGGGGCCGCATCCACCAGGTGATTTACGATGGGCTCAACTCCTACGCCCCATCCCTTCCGGAGCTTTAATAGACTTATTGCGATGGGGCTGCGCAGCAAGTCTAATGCTTCTTCAATCCTTCGAGGAGCCAATTGGCCAGCGCCTCCCGGTTGCTTTCCAAAACGACCCGTTGCTGGTCGAATCCGTTGCGGATATTGCCCAGTTCGATATAAACCGTTGGAGGTTTAGACTCCCGCAACGTATGCAGGTTGCGGGTAGAGACCGTTCCTTGATAGTTTCCGTTTGTCCGGTGAACCCGGTATTTCGATCGGATCGCTTGGTGCAGGTCTTCGGCCAGGGTCTGACTTTTCTCGCTGCCTTCCTGATAATAGAAAAACAGGTCTACCTGCTGGCTATGGCTTCTGGAGTCGACGTGGATTTCAATAACCTGCTGGCTGGAAAAGCCCAGCTTCCGGTTTTTTTCATACAACTCATTGATGATATCGGTTCGCTGAGTCAGCCGGGGTTTGTGGCCACCTTTCACCTCGGAACCGCCCCAAACGACTTCGTCTTCGTCGCAGGTCAGCAGGTTACCCGAGCGGATGCCGTCGTTCGGATCCCGCACGATCATATACGCCGAAGCACCTTGTTCAATCAGCTTCCGGCACAGGCGCAAGGTAACGTCATAAGCGTATTCGTCTTCGCAAAGGTTCGTGCCTGCCCGCTTGGCCATAGCCCCGGGGTCGGGCCCTCCGTGGCCGCTGATCAGGTAGTAAATCCGCCCTTCCAGGGCCTTGGAGCGCAACGGGG
The DNA here is from genome assembly GCA_016707205.1 of Haliscomenobacter sp. Classification (GTDB taxonomy): domain Bacteria; phylum Bacteroidota; class Bacteroidia; order Chitinophagales; family Saprospiraceae; genus JADJPL01. The sequence continues at coordinate 81,397 of JADJHZ010000009.1, forward strand.
TAAACGCATATTTTTCCCCAAAAATAGGGAACTGGCGTTTACCGGGATTGCTGACCTTGCTGAATCCGTCCAGCTTCAAATCGGGATCGCCTGCGGGAACCAGGGGTTCCGTTTTCTTGTCCGGTTCCGGGCAAAAGAGCAGGTGATGAGGCACCCACAAATCCTTATCCTTTTGAAAGGGTTGTGCCCGGAGTCCGGCCGACAACATCGCTTCGTTGTATCGCTGAATAGATAAGGCCTGATCGTAGTCTTTAATCCTCAACGAGGATCGGATTGATTTGCCGTCAAAAACATGCTTGGCAATCGGAAGGAGATAGGATTTCCCCTTTACCAGGGGAGCGTTTTTTTTGAGTTTATTGATTTCATAAAACTTTTCCAGATTACAGGAATGCCCCATCAGGTGGAAGCGGCGGAGCAGCGCATAAACGCCTTCCCCCTCTTTCGCCGAAATTTCGAGATAAGAAACCGGCGCTTCCGGTTTGGAAAACCACAGGAAACCAAGTGAAAAGGCCAGCAAAAAGATTTTACCCATCATACCGAAGCAAATACAGGAAGTTGATTTGAGGCAATCTCCCCTTTACGAAGGAACGCCCGGATAAAAATAAGCAATGATCCCATTTCTTCTAAACATATACGCAATGCGAATGGCGCCTGTCCCAAAAGACCGTTCTTTGCTCCCGGCATGAAATTTTATTTTTGGCTGCCTTGGGCAAAAACCGTCTTTTGAGACAGCCCCAGATTCAGTTAATATATCCTGACCTGTAGACGATTTGGACTGTGTAGTCCCAAACCTCACTAACGCCAGAATAGAAATTCCCCTTTAGGATATGTACCTTTGCCCCCATGAACATGGGTAAGGAAATCTGGAACTTGCTTCGCAAAGATTTGATGCTGGAACTGCGCATGGGGTATGCCCTGAGCGGAATTTTTCTTTATGTGTTTTCAACGGTATTCATCGTTTTTGCGTCGTTTATCCAACTCCCGAACACCGTCTGGAATATTCTGTTTTGGGTCGTTTTGTTGTTTGCTTCCGTGAACGCCATAGTCAAGAGCTTTGTTCAGGAAAGCGGAAACCGGCAATTGTATTACTACAGCCTGGTTAATCCGGTATCGGTGCTGCTGGCCAAAATGGCCTATAATGTAGGGCTGCTGTTTCTGATCAGCCTGCTGATTTGGGCTGGGCTGGCTTTCGTCGGCGGCAATCCGGTGCGCGATCCGGAGCTTTTTCTCCTGGCCATGTTTCTGGGGAGTTCGGGATTCGCGATCACGTTCACGTTTATTTCGGCGATCTCCGCAAAAGCAGACCACAACGCTACCCTGCTGGCGATCATGAGTTTTCCACTCGTTATTCCTATCTTGATGACGCTGGTCAAACTTTCCGCCAATGCGCTGGGATTGATGAACGATACGGGGTTGCAGAAGGACATTATTTTGCTTTGTGCAATGGACGGACTGTTGCTGGGCGCTGCGCTGATCCTGTTTCCATTTTTATGGACGGATTGAGGCTAGACGGTGGACGGGAGACGAAAAATCAGCCAACCCCGCAGGGGTGACAGGATTATAGACGGTGGACGGCAACGTTTTTTAGAATTAAAAGCTAGTTGACATGGTTTATCAAACATGGTGGAAAGCCCTTGGGGTAGTTTTACTGGTTTATACCTTTATTGCCGGATTGCTGATCCCGTTGAAGCCTGGGATTTCCAGCGTACATCCCTCCAATGCCACCGCCGGGGAGGAGGTGATTTTGGAAATAAAGGGGTATAATACCTTTTTCACCCAATCCGGGGCGCCCCTTCGCGCCTGGCTGAAGATGGACGACACGCATGCGCTTGGCGCCAGCGAGATAGAAATCGTCGACAATCAGCATGTAAAGGCCCGGTTTTATTTCCCTGCGTTTTTGCCGGATTCCGGACGGGTACGCGATTTTACCCTGCTTTTGGACGACCCGTTCAACGGAACGTGCGTACTTCCTTCCGCTGTTTTTATCACCCAGGATTCCATCGATCCGGCCATGGGCAAGGCCCAATGGGTGAATGCCCCAATCAAGGGGCTCCACGCCAACAGCCGGTTGTCTTTTCCGTTCCGAAACATTCTTAAGGAAAGCATCCGGAACACGTACTTCCACGTACCCCTTTGGTTTTCCATGATCTTCCTCTTTCTTTTTTCGGTGGCGTACAGCATCAAGTACCTTCGCACCGGAGCGCACGACCACGACCGCAGGGCGCATGCGCTGGCGGTGGGAGGCGTTCTTTTCGGAATAATGGGGCTGGTCACCGGCGCTATTTGGGCTAAAAACACCTGGGGCGCCTACTGGAGTTGGGACGTAAAACAGAACATGACGGCTATCGCATTGCTCATTTACTTTGCCTATTTCATCCTGCGCGGTTCGTTCGAAGATCCGGAAAAGCGGGCTCGCCTTGCAGCCGTGTATAACCTCTTTGCGTTTGTTGCCCTTATTCCATTGATTTACGTGATCCCCCGACTGACAGACAGCCTGCATCCGGGTTCTGGAGGCAATCCTGCGTTTGGCTCTGATGACCTCGACAACACGATGCGAATGGTGTTTTATCCAGCCATTATTGGATGGACCCTGCTTGGTTTTTGGATCGCCTCGGTGGTCTATCGGATAGAAACGCTCAGAGACCGCGTTTTGGAATCCTATTGATCTAACCAAGATTATCCGCTGATAATAAATCCAATCCGATTTATTTTTTGGAAAACCGTAAAAGTTTAGAACAAACCGCGTTCTTCCCTTCTAATCTTCTTTTCACCCCCAACGCGTTTTACTCCAAACGAATAATCTATGGAAATTTTTTCCATGGCTTGGTATTTGTTTTCCCGAAAAAAAACCCGTACTTTGAATAGAAAATCAGCAAAATGACAAACCTCGTCCAACGATCCGCTTTCCTGTTCTTTTTGCTCCTATCGGCGTCCTGCCTTTCCGCTCAAACGAACGACCCTGATTTCATGCAAAGCGTAGGGAAGATCTACGTAGCGGTTGGCGTGATTCTGGCCATTTTTGCTGTAATTATCTTGTTTTTGATCTATCTCGACCGTAAGCTAACCAAACTTGAAAACCAAATCAAAGATCATGAGTGAGAAAATAATGAGCTTCTTCGCAAGCGTGGAGCAGAACTTCAACCAGGCAGCGCCTTTTACGGGCCAGCCTTCGGGATTGCTCGAACAGATCCGTGTTTGTAACTCCGTTTTCCGGATGAACTTTCCGGTGAAGATCGGAGACGAAGTCAGGGTAATCGAAGCTTACCGCGTGCAACACAGCCACCACCGCCTCCCGACGAAGGGCGGTATCCGCTACAGCAACCACGTGAACCAGGACGAAGTGATGGCCCTCGCCGCCCTGATGACGTACAAATGCGCCATTGTCAACGTACCGTTTGGCGGGGCCAAAGGCGGCGTAAAAATTAACCCCTGGGAGTTTACCCCCGACCAACTCGAGCGCATCACCCGGCGTTACACCTTTGAATTGATCAAGCACAACATGATCGGCCCGTCGATCGACGTACCTGCGCCAGATTACGGCACGGGCGCCCGCGAGATGGCCTGGATTTACGACACCTACCGCGCTTTTAAAGGCAACGACATCGACGCCGCCGGCTGCGTCACCGGCAAACCCGTACACCAAAACGGCGTCAACGGGCGCGAAGAAGCCACCGGTAGAGGCGTTTACTACGGCATCCGGGAATGCCTCAACCAAGCCGATGACATGAAGAAACTCGGCCTCACTCCCGGCACGGAAGGAAAAACCATGATCATTCAAGGCCTTGGAAACGTGGGTTCCTTCACCGGAACTATTTCCCAGGACGAAGGCGGTATTAAAATCATCGGAGTAGGCGAAGTGGAAGGCGCTATCTACAAGCCTTCCGGCATCGACATTCACGACCTGCTGCGCTTTCGGAAGGAAACCGGCTCCATCCTCAACTACCCGGGCGCTACGAATATACCCAGGGAACAGCGGGATTCCATCCTCGAATACGAATGCGACATCCTGGTGCCCGCCGCTCTGGAAAGCGTCATTACCAGAGAGAACGCCGACCGTATCAAGGCCAAGGTCATCGCCGAAGCGGCTAACGGCCCGGTTTCCGCGCCTGGTGGAGAAATCCTGGTTAAGAAAGGAGTATTTATCATCCCCGACATGTTCCTCAATGCCGGAGGGGTAACCGTTTCCTATTTCGAATGGTTGAAAAACCTCTCGCACATGCACTTTGGCCGGATGGAAAAACGGTTTAACCAAAACCAATTCCAGAATCTGGTCGAACTCATCGAAAACATCACCGGAAAACCGGTGAACGAAAAAGAACGTGCGTTGATCGTGCGCGGCGCCGACGAGATTGATCTCGTCCGCTCCGGACTGGAAGAAACAATGGTTACGGCTTACCACGAAATCCGCGACGTGATGATGGCCCATCCGGACATTCACGACATGCGCACTGCCGCTTTCGTGGCTGCGATCAATAAGATCAGCAACGACTATATGTCACTCGGAATCTGGCCCTAAGCCTAAATTACCGGCGACCCTGCCGCATTATATTTGGGGCAGGGTCGCCAACCTTCGGGTGGAAGAAAAAAAAGCAAAAAAAAGGACCTTATTTCCCTGTTTTTTAGCGTTGTGAGTAAAATACTATTTGCCCTTTTCGCTTTCTGTCACTATCTTGTGTTGTATCTACTTCTGTATCACGAAAAATAACGTCCCATGTCGGAAAAGTTGGATAAGATCGACCTCAAAATCCTGAAAATCCTCCAGGATAATAGCAAAATTACCAATCTGGACTTGTCCAAAAAGATTGGTTTATCCCCCGCCCCAACGCTGGAACGGGTGAAAAAACTGGAAAACTCCCTGATCATCGAGAGTTACCATGCTAAAGTAAACCCGCAGACCATCGGCCTGAATGTGAAAACGTTTGTACAGGTCTCCCTGGCTTGGCAGAAAGAAAATGCGCTCAACAACTTCCTCGAAAAGATCAAGCAGATCGACGAGATCGTAGAGTGCTATATCATTACGGGGGAAGCAGATTTTCTGATGAAAATCGTCTGCAAGGATATTCCTACCTATGAGCAATTACTGTTCAAGACGCTCTCCCAAATTGAAGAGATCGAACGGTTGAAAACCTTGATGACCCTTTCTACGGTGAAGGATTCCAAGGTGCTTCCTTATAAATACGACTAATGAGAATGGGAAGTCGGGCCTGTCTCAAAAAACCGTTCTTTGCTCCCGGTATGAAATTTTATTTTCTTTTTGGGCAGCCAGCGGCAAGAACGGTCTTGTGAGACAGGCCCGACGCCTGTTACCTTTTTCTGCCTTCACTAAAAGCGCTTCGGTTATCCAAAAGCCTACCCTTCTTTGGTCGGTTCAGCCTCCGGGAACCTCATTTGTGTCGTATATCCTGGGCACCATGCATTCCAATACGGAAGCCGCCTTTTCCCAAATAGAAAAAATCCAGCCTTTCCTTCAGGAGTGCCACGCTTTTGCGGCAGAGTACGCGTTGGAGATTCCTTCGGAAGAGGCAAACGATCCGTGGATCCGGATACCAGAAGGGCAAACCCTGGATCAATTGGTAACGCCCAAAACGTATGCGCGCATGCGGCGGGCGTTCAAGCGCTACCTGGGATTCGATATCCATCCTTACCGGGAAGCGCTTCCGCTCCTTCTTGCCCAATTCGTTCACGAGCGCCTGCTTAGGCCGTCCGGTCAGGTTTTGCATTTGCCACTCGACCAATATCTTTGGGAGTTTGCCAAAGAACAGGATAAAACCCTGTTAGGCATAGAGACGCTGGAAGAGCAGTTACGCGTCCTGGAGAAGATCCCCCTTGACCAGCAGGTCCAAAACCTGGTTCACTTGAGCCGGAATATCGGCGGCCACCGCCGTCAGGTAATGCGCACCGCCCGCCTGTATGCCGAAGGAGACCCCGTGAAAATCTACCGGTCTACCCGGAAAAAAAGCGGGGCCGTGCGCAAAACGCTGTTGTTCGACCGAAACCGCATCATGGCCGAACGCATCCTGCGGATGAGCGCCGTTCAGCCTACCTTCTTTGCTATTGGCGCCGCTCACCTGGCTGGCGAAAAAGGCGTGCTGCGCCTGCTAAAACACCAGGGATCCCTGGTCAAAGGGGTATAAGGGATACTGCATTCTACTGGACATTTTCGTTTTGCTGGCGCCCAGACTTTCCAGGTTTGCGAAACTTCCCAAAATGCCCAGTAGTATGGGGCTTCTTACTTTTTTCTAAGAAAATAAAACGCCAGGGGAAGCCCGGTGGCGATAAACGCCAGATCGATGAGGGATTTTTCCCATTCAAAATAGCCGCGAATAAGGATTAACGTCAGGATACCCAGGAAGTAAATGCCTGGCAGGAAAGGATACAAGGGCATTTTATAGCTGCCCTCCTCCCCTACCCGATCTTTCCGCAATTTAAATAAGGCAAGCGTGGTGAAAGCATAAAAAATGAGCACCGCGAAGGTCATCCCAGCCACGATGTTTTCAAAATTCTGCCGCAGCAGCAGGATCACCACCGCCCAAAGGCAATGCGCCACAATCGCCCTGGAGGGCGTGCGAAAACGCGGGTGAACGTAGTTCAGCCAGGGAATGAACAAGCCGTCTTTGGCCATGGCGTAATACACCCGGGGCGCGGTCATCATCGTGCCATTGATACTACCGGTAGTGGCAAAAATGACGGAAATCGCGATGAAGGCCGCGCCAACAGGTCCAAACAAAGCGGTTGCGGTGTCGGATGCGACGGTTTTGGTTGCACGGACCGCCTCCATACCCAACACATAGTGATAAAGAAATATAGCGCAGAGATAAACCAGCATCACCAAAGCAATGCCAAAAAATATGCTCAAAGGGATGGTCTTTCGGGGATCTTTCATCTCCCCGGCGGAATACCCCACCCGGTCCCAACCCAGGTAAGAAAACACGATGAGCAGCATCGTCGCCCCAAAACGGGCAAAAGGGCCGGCATCGGAAGTGGGGGGTAGCGACTCGTGCAGCAGATTCTCATGGCCCTGAACGAGCGCCAGTCCTGCAGCAACCAGAAACACCATGCCGCCTACCTTGATGAGACTGGAAACATTCTGGTAAACGCTTGCTTCTTTTATGCCAATATAATTCAGCGATCCAATGGCAAAAATGAGGGCAATCGCCAGCAGCGTTTGGCCGGTTTGGGTGAGCTCCACAAAATGCCCCACGTAATCTACCGCAATAATCGCAAGCCCCGCCGCCGGACTCGTCCGGATGATGAACAACTGCGACCAGCCGAAGATAAATCCGGCAAAAGGGCCAAAGGCCCGGGAGAGGTACACATACTCCCCCCCTGTATTCGGAAGGCGGGTACCCAACTCGGCATAAATCAGCCCCCCGATATATACGAACACCCCGACCACCGCCCATAGCGTCAGTATCGTCAGAAAGGAATCCTGATACCCGGCAATGAGTTGCGGCGTGGAATAAATCCCCGCGCCAATGGTGATCCCGACCAGAATCATGACGCCGTCAAAGACGCCAAGCGAACGTTTTAATTCGTGTTGCAATAGAGGAGGGTTTTGGTGTTCGTTGCTTTTCAAAACCCAAAATACGAAAAAGATGGAGTAGGGAGCAGAGCAGGGAGTAGGGAGTGGGGAGAAGGGAGGGTAATCCCAATTTATCCCCGCCTTCCCGGGTTACCGGTTCAGATACGCGGAGTACATCCATACCAGCTTTTCCTGCTCGCGGATGTAATCGCTCATTAACGCATTGGTCCCTTCGTCGCCAACGTCCCCGGCGAGGTTCAGGATTTGGCGTTGTTTGATCAGCAGGATTTTAAAAGCTGCCAGAACTTCCCCCATGGCTTTCATTCCATCCCGGGTTTCGTCGGTCTCCTTAATTTCGGAAGTTCCCAGGTATTCCGTGTATTTATGGCGGGGCTCAAAACCCAAGGTGAGGATGCGTTCGGCAACCTCGTCGATTTTCATAAAAAGGTTATTGTACAATTCTTCGAATTTCAGGTGGAGCTCGAAGAATTTTTCTCCCCGGATCTTCCAATGATATCCTCTGACATTTTGGTAAAAGGTGGAATAATTAGCCAACAGGTCGTTCAAGTGTTGTGCAAGTTGCTGGCTTTGAGCTGCGTCTAAGCCGATTCCATTGAGTTTGTCCATGTTTTTGGTATTTACAAAAGAAGTTTGATGCTTCCTTCAGACTAAAATAGCCCTCTTTCAGGAGGAATTCAATGACATGTGTCACAGAAGGCAAATCGTGCAAAAGGCGTCGGATTGTAAACTACAAATAGTTTTAAATATTATTCTAAATATCTAAAAAAAATATTTTAAAACAAATTTTTTAATAAAAATGTCCATTTTTTACCACCATCTTCCTGCTCAATGCCGATAGCTTTGTCCAATTGAACACCAAAAAAAATCGAACATGGAAAGACGGAATTTTCTTCAATCCGCCGGATTGGCTACTGCGCTTGGGTTTGTACTCAATCCGGGAATAGCTGGCGCCAACAAGCTGTTCAACGAAGCCGGAGATCCCATACCCTTTCTTCTGCCTCCCATGACGCCTTTGGACCATAATGGCGGGATGGATATCCGGGTTTGGGTGCGGTCCAAAGCTACCGGAGGCGTATTTTCTTCTGTGGAATGCGCCGTAGCGCCCCGGGTAATGGGGCCTCCACCGCATGCGCATGTGGAGTTGGACGAATTGATGTTTGTTCTGGAAGGAACAGCCAGCGTACTGGTAGGAACCGAGGTGGTAGAAGTCCCTGCCGGGGGGTGGCATTTTCGTCCCCGCCAGCTCAAGCATACCTTCTGGAATGCTTCAGACCAGCCGCTGCGGTTTTTTGATATGTATTTCAACCAGCCCTTTGAAGAATTCCTCGAGCGCATTTTTCATGAACTGACTCCGGAAAATGGGTATCTTGACGGCTCCGCCAAACTCAACCAGGAGCGCGACCGGATGAACAAACAATTCGGGTTGATTTACACCCCGACAGCCGGGGCAGAACGTCAGGCCATCGTAGAAAAATATGGACTAAAATAAGCTTTTGCGGGGGCGGGATTGAATTGAACAGCCTATGATTTTGAAGGATTTCCTTCCTCATCCATCCTTAAGGGATTTCGTTCGTTGCTACCGGATCGTCCATTTGACATTCGACCGCAATGATCCGCCTCCGCATAAGCCGTATACGCCGAGGCCGGAGCAGTGTCTGGCTTTTTATCCTTTTGACCGGGAAAAGGTCAACTTCTCCGATAGCCATAAATCGGTGGCCAACGTGCCGGTGGCGTTGATCGGGCAGGCCCTGTCGGTCACCAACCGGTTTATTCAGGGGCATTTTATGGTCGTGCAAGTGCTTTTTCAGCCTGGAGGGTTATTCCGGCTCACCGGCCTCCCCAGCTGGGAAATAAACAACGCGTACATGGATGCCGATCTGGTCTTCCCCAAGGAGGTCCATCTGGTCAACGAGGCATTCTTCCATGCCCGAAGCTATCCGGAAATCGTACATATTGCCAATGGGTTTATGGAGCAACTCATCCGCCGCGGCGTTAAAGACCGCCATCCGGCGGATCAGGTGTGCCAGCTCCTCCTGACTAACCCAGCGGCTTCCCTGGATGTGCTTGCCAGAAAGTCGTTTTTAAGCGTTAAGCAATTTGAGCGAAAATTCCGCGACCGGACCGGAGTGAACCCAAAGCTCTTTGCGCGGTTGATCCGCTTTGACCGGGCGTTTCGGGAAAAAAACCTCCACCCGGATCGCGACTGGTTAAGCATAGCCATCGATTGCGACTATTACGATTACCAGCACCTGGTGCGCGATTACAAAGAATTCACGGGCATGAAACCCACCGCCTTTCATCAACTGGAGAGCAGAGCGCCCGAACGCCGGTTTGGGCTGGCGGAACATTACTACGAAACCCAGGTTGTCTGACCGGTTTTGAGGGGATTCTTTGTATATTTCCTGCTCAAATCCGTCGCGCCCACATGAAAAAACGCCTCCTTTTCTTGCTCTTTTCCATGGCGCTATTGCTATCTCCCGACCTCGGCGCGCAAACCGCCGGCAAAGAAATCCCGCTGTATCCGGGAGCAATTCCCAATGCGCGCCAGGCGCCCAATCCGGAACAAACCGAGGTGCGCCCAAACGGGGAACGGTTTATTTCAGGTACCGCCGTTCCTACCCTGACGATCTTTCAACCCAAGCAACCCAACGGAAAGGCCGTGATTGTTTGTCCGGGAGGAGGGTATCGGGGAGTATCCATCGATAAAGAAGGGATGCTGATTGCCCAGGAGCTGAACAAAGACAGCATCACGGTTTTTGTCCTGAAATACCGTACCCCCAGCGACGGAACCAACATCGATAAATCCCTGGCGCCGCTGCAGGATGCCCAGCAGGCGATCCGGTTCGTGCGCCGGCATGCAAAGGAATACCAAATCCATCCATTCCAGGTAGGCATCATGGGCTTTTCGGCAGGAGGCCATTTGGCCGCATCGGCTGCTACCCGGTACCAAAAGCCCGCCGATTCCAACGAACCCGATACGACCTCCCTGCGGCCCGATTTTGCCATATTGATTTACCCGGTGATCAGCTTTACCGAAGCGCTGGCGCACAAGGGTTCCCGGACCAATCTGCTCGGCGGACAACCCAGGGAAGCGGACCTCCTGCTGTGTTCGGCGGAAAAGCAAGTGACCCAAGACACGCCTCCCGTTTTCCTGGTCCACGCAGCCGACGATAAGACGGTACCCGTAGGCAACAGCCTGGCATTCTACAGTGCTTGCATCGACCACGGCGTTTCGGCAGAAATGCACCTGTATCCCAAAGGAGGCCACGGATTCGGCATGTTCAATCCCACCACCCCAGACCGCTGGATCGAGCGGTTGCGGAACTGGTTGCGGGGTATGTAGGGTGAGGGGAAACGGATACTAAATCGTGTACGGCGCTTCCGGGAATAAATTGCGCAAGATCGTCAAGCAGGGCGCCACCGTGTGGATTCAGCTCAGCAATGCGTCCAATTTTTCACGTAATGCGGGAAGATGATTGATGCAAATATCGTAAAGCAGTTCGTAATCTACTTCGTCGTAATGGTGCGCGACGAAATCCCGAAAACGGATGATGGGCTTAGGATCAATACCCTTGGATGCAAAGAAACCTGGATAATGATGATCCAATTTCTTCACAGTTTCTCCGATAAGTTGCAGGCGAATAGCTATTCCATCCATGATCAGCATACCTGCGTCGTTACGGATCAGATCCTCCGCGCTATGAATGCCGGACAACCTATGCTGGATAAGGGATAAGCACTCCTGAATCGTGTCGAGGTAGGATTGAAGGCGGGGCTCAAGCATAGGTGAGCTCTTTCTCGATAGCCTGCAAAAACCGGTCTTTCAAATGAGGCCCCTTTCGGATCAGATCCACCTTTGCCCCCAGTAGTATAGAGAGGAAATCGTACAACTCTATCATAGCGGCATAGCTCGGAGTTTTCAATTCCACCAGCAGGTCCACATCGCTGTTTGGGGATGGGGTGTTGCGTGCGAAAGAGCCGAAAAGCCCAATCCGCTCAACACCCATTTGCCTGAGCTTCTCCCGGTTTTGGGCAAGCAGAGCCAGAATTTCTCCTTTGGTCAGCATCTTATGTTGAACGGTTTCTGCCATCTCGGCGATGCTTTTTTACAAATGTATGGATTTCCGGTTTACCATGCCATATATACATGATGCGAGATGGTTTGGAAGCCCAAACCTCTCCAACGTCAGTATATTTGGCGCTACATGCGGCACGATCAGCGGCCTGAGCTGCACGGGCGACATCGGCGCAGATGGCTTGGCGCGGCCGCGAGAGGCAAGCCTGCACCTTCACCTACGCGAACCCATTTCCGGCAGCGCAAAAGGCTTCAAGATCTCCGATTTGACATAGCGCTTCGCTTGTTTTTTCGTCAGCGCATGACGCCAGGCAACGCGCGCCGATGGATTGGCGCCAGGTCCGGTATTGCCATACTCGGCGTAATAGGCCGTCTTCTCCCGGGCAGGCGCCGACCAGTTGTCCCAGCCTTCCGGTTGGATATGGCCGCCCATTGCACAGTACAAATAGGCGGTTTTGGCAAAGTCGCGCCAGGGCCGGCCGAGGTAAACGGCATCTACTCCGGGAGCAGCAGTAAGGGTACAATGCAGGAAAACAAAGCCAAAAGCCCGTCCCTCCGGGGTACTGGCAGCAGTGATGTAAGAATTGGCTTTGCTGTGTAGGGTGCACGAGTCGAACAGAGCAGTCGCTTCCCCAAAGATAAAATCCGTAGTGCCTTCGATATAGCAGTTTTGGTAATACTGACGGGCGTTGGACCCCGCAGCATATAACGTATCCTGGTTGCCGATCATGCGGCAGTTTACAAACACGGCCCGGTCGGCCTCTACCCCCACGGCAACCGCCTGACCAACAGGGCCTGCCGCATTTTCGATGGTAAGATGCTCCGCCCGAAAATCATCTCCCTGCACCAGCAGCGTAGCCGTAAAAAACGTGCTGTTGCGGCCGCGGGCAATGGCGTTGAAATGGTCATCCCAATGGATAATGGTCGTGAGCGGGCTTTCCCCCCTCAGGGTAAGGCGGTTGTTCCAGGCATGGACCTTCACCTTTTCCCGGTAAACCCCAGGCTTGATGTGGATCGTGATCCGCACCTCAGGGAACGACTTGGACGCGTCGATGGCCGCCTGAATCGTTGTGAAATCCCCGCTGCCGTCCTGGGCCACCGTGATTTCGGTGGGGTAATTGGGTTGGGCCAGGAGGAACGACGGGAGCAGGAATACGCAGAAAAGGATGTTTTTCATTTAGGTAGTGATTAGACTTGTTGCGAAGGGAACTGCATTGCCCGAGGAAAAAGCCGCTAACCAGCTTTCACCGCCACCACCAGCATCTCATAATCCTCCGTCGTGAGGGCGTCGTTGCGGCTGAACGCGCCCAGTTTGGCCCCGAAAATGGCAATCGGATCAAACCGGAGGGATTTCAGCAACCAGGTAATTTCCGATGGCACATAGTACCGTTCGTTGGAGTCCAGATGGAGTTCCTTTCCGTCGTCGTCTATCAGCGTCGTGATGTTGTGGTCGCGGAACGTCATCAGGTCAAAAGAATGGTTATCGTAGGTAGCCTGGCCTTCGATGGCCGCCTGGCTGAGGAAGTCTTTCACCGAATGGAACAAGGGAAACAAGCCGTTCAGGGTGGTAAAGATCAGTTTCCCTCCCGGCTTTAGCGCTTTGGCGGCATTTTGGAGGATTTGGAAATTCATCTCGTCGGTTTCCATCAGGGGGAAGCCGCCCTCGCAGAGCATCATCACCAGGTCAAATTCCGATTTAAAAGGCAAATTCCGGGCATCGCGCTGCTGGAAATCCACCAGGACGCCGGCTTCCCGGGCTTTTTCCCTTGCACGGGCCAGCATGGATTCCGAGAGGTCGGCGCCGGTGACGGAGTACCCTCTGCGTGCGAGCTCGATCGAATGCCTGCCGGTGCCGCAGCCGAGGTCGAGCACTCGGACCGAACGGTCAAATCCGATTTCCGATTCGATAAAATCGCATTCGCCGAGGGTCCCCTGCGTGAAGACCTCCTGGTCGTATTTGACCGCGTAATTCTGAAAAAGTTGCTGGTACCAGGGAGTCATGGGGATTGGATTGGGGGGAATGTGGATGCCCCAACAGGATAAAAATAGGAAAAAAAGGGAAACAAGGTACGCGTATGTGGGTTAGAAGCCGAGGCAGGAGCCTCGGGAGGGTACTGGGCACGAGCATGCCCAGACCGCAGCGTCTGGGGCAGGAACATCGTGCCAGGAGGGATTGCCCGGGCGCCCCTCCTACTCAAACTGCACCGACAAAGTCCAGGACTTGCGTTTGGTTCTTGAAAACGGTTTCACCAGGAGGAGTCCATCCTTCATGGAAAAAGAAGCCCGCTTTCCATCCAGGAAAACGGCTTTTGGCGTGGCTTGGGCATGGATAACTACCTCCCACCGGCGTTTGGGTTCCATTCCTTTGTACTGGCCATATACTGCCTCCGTACGCAGGGAAAACCCTTTCGGAGCAAGTTGTTGCGCGATTTGGGTCGCTGCATAGACCCCATTCAAGTAATCGTTGCTGCTGCCGTCGTCCTCGACCAGAACAAACTGTCCGTTTGCGCCCGGATAAACGTGCAACTCCAGCACGTCGTTTGTGCCGGCTTCAATCGAGCGGGCGTACTTCCGCATAGGAATAATCGCGCCCTGGCGCACAAAAACCGGCATACGCTCGATAGACGCTTCGGCTTGAATGGTATTTCCTCCAGAGAATACCTTCCCAGTCCAATAATCCATCCAATTGGCGCCGCCGGGCAGGAATACCGTTCGCGTAGTTTGCCCTTGCTCGTACACCGGCGCTACCAGGAGTTCTTCCCCTAACGAATACTGATACAAATGCCCCGGAATAGGACGGATCGTGTTTACCCCTTCCAGGCGCGAACGTTGGGCATAGGTGTACAGGTATGGGAATAAGCTCATTTTCAGGTGGGAATACGCTCGAAAAACCTGGTCTGCCCGGTCCGAAACCAGGAATGGGATATTCCGGGTGGGGTTTTCCGGTTGCGAAAACGGAGTCGTCAGAGGGACAAAACAGGCAAACTGGAGCCACCGGATGAACAACTCCTCGTCGACATACCCGTCTTCGCTGACGGCGAAGCCGCCCATGTCGTTCGCAAGGAAAGGAATTTGGTGGGTTCCTTTGCTCAAATCGGTGTACTTGGCAATGTTTTCCTTAAACCCCACGTAGGGCAGCCAGGGGGAAAACGTCCGGGTATGGGTAGCCGCGGACCAGTCGGACCGGGTATCGTCGGTCCATTTCCCGGGGTACCGTTTGTATTCTTCGGATTCCCTTCCCGCGCTGTGGGAGAAAATAAATCCCCTGCCCTCGGTTTCCAGGCCCAATTCCTGGGTCATTTCGAACATGGTCTTGCACACGTGGATGGCGTCGGTCCGGTCCAGTTTGATAAAATCCAGGCCTTTATCAAAAAAGGGGTTCATTTTTTCCTTAAAAAGAGCCACTGCTCTGGGGTTATGGAAATCGATGTTTCCACACCAGGTTCCTTTCGCCGGTTTACTGCCGTCGCCGATGATGGTGGTCCGGCTCCCGTTGTGCCAGCTATTGGTTTCTATGTATTCATTGGAGAAGAGCCCCTTGGATTTAAATTCCTCATACACCGGCTCGTTGCCGGCCTGGAAAATACAATCCCAAACCCACATGCCGGATTTGATGTTGTTGCGCTTCATGAAATCCCACATGCCCTGCATATCGGGATAAGACGCCGTATCGGCCACGAAATCCAGATACTTTTTAGGTCCCACGCCCTGGTTTTTCCAGTCCCATATCCAGGAGTCGATCCAGAAGGCATCGATGGGATAATCGTGGGCCAGGATATCCTTGATCAATCCAACGGTCTGTTCCTGATTGGTGTACGCGCCGTACACCATCCCAAATGCCCATGCGGGAGGCAGAACCACGTTGGTATCCGCCGGCGCCATACCCGGCCGGAACCAGGAAGGAGCATCTTGAGCGAAACCGCGCGCCAAAGGCAAAGAAACCATCCACAGGACGAAAAAATACAGTTTAACGTTCATTGCGGCAGCGTTTATTGCGGTTTTTCACGAATTGGACCCTGACAACCGGAGCACATCACGGTCGTCAATTTCCGGATTCTCTCAGCACCTGTTCGATTCCATCTGCAATAGCTTGTTGGGATCGCGCCGTCAGGTGCACCCCATCATACGTGATCCTTCCATTGGATGGGTTCAACAACCGGTGCGTATCAAAAAACAGGTCCCCCTGTTGTTGAGCCAAGCGTTCCAAAATCCCTTTCCATTCCCGGACACAAACCTCGCCTCCCTGGTATTTTGCTTCGGCAAAGGCCTCTTCCATCGGCGGCGGGCTCATGTACAGGAACCTCGTTTTGCCGGGATCAACCAAAGGCGATGAGCGCAAGCGGCGGATCAGCTCCAGGAAATGGCGTTCCATGGCTTGGGTATCTCCGCGGAAAACCGCCTTGCAATCATTTGTTCCCAGGGCGATCAAGATCACATCGAAAGGTTTCTCTGCATTTTGCCGGCCAGCAAACTGAATCAGCGAGTCGACATTTCTCAGGGTGTTAAGTTTGGGGTTGTCCAGGTTATCATATCCGATGGTATTGCCGGGAACGGCGTATCGGACCAGATTTCCATAGGTGAGGCGGCTCTTTAGCATATTCGTCCAGCTATCGGCTGCCGTTTCGTTAGAAGCGCCGATGACTAGCACCGACCCCTCCAGCCGTTGCCGGGGAGCGCCGATGGGCACCAGGTCCAGCGCCACGGATTCGTCGAGCTGCTCATGGCCGCCTTCAAACACCGTAAGGGAAATATTGCGGTATTGGCGAAAGTAATGCCGCTTCCGGCTGCCGATGAATCCAAAATCAGCAGAAGGGAAACAGCGCTTAGACAATAACTCAATAACGTGTTCTTCCGGCACAGCGGATTTGGATTTCCTCCCATCCCAATGCCGGACCAATCGGTTGAACATGTTGACACTCTGGGAAACGGGAACCGATCCGGTGTACCCGTCGTGGATACCGGCATACAAAAACAAGCTCCCTTTCTGCGGCATCTTTCGGGGTAAGGGGTCAAAAATCGGGGATCTCCTTTCGGCTTCTTCGGCATTCAGGGTCGCCCCCGACCCGGTCGCCTGGAGAATGTGTGCGGCATATAGCAAATTCCGGCTTTTGGTTTCCCAGAACCAATCCTTGACATTGGAAATAGGAACCCATGCCGAAAAGCTTTTTACCGGTCGCCGCATCCGCGTATAACATAACAAGGTAGCATACCCTCCTCCAGAGACCCCGACAACATGAATTTCGGTCGTATCGACGTTTCCCTTTGAAATAGCGTAATTAATGGCATCCTCAATATCCTGAACCACCATGGGGCTTCCACAGGCTTCCGGACGGGTATTGGGCCCGCGGAAGTCGGGGTGAATGAAGTGATATCCCTGCCGGATTACCTCATGGATCAGAGGATCGAATTGTTCAAAATTTCCGCTCCAGGTATGTAAGCTAACGACCAGCGGACGGAGGCCTGGCACGGGCGCATGCAAGTACATGGCCTGCTGAGGCGCCCCGCCTGCAGAGGACGGGATGGATACGCGCTCCACTTCGCCGGGCCAAAGACGTTTGGCTGGGTCGTCCCATTGAGGCTGGGCAAAGAGCCCCCTAACCGGGACCAGCGCCAGCGCAATCCATATCCCAAAACAAAAGCCAACGTTCCGGTGGTTTTTCAATCGCGTCGGTTTCATTCAAAAAACGAGATGGCTTCGAATGCCCTATTTTCTTTGATAGATCTTAACGTAATCAATTTCAAAAACATGAGGAAAGAGGGAATCGTCAATTCCTTTTCGACCTCCCAAACCTCCTCCGATAGCCAGATTCACAATGAGGTGGAACGTCTGGTCGAAGGGCCAGGCGCCGGAATCCGTATGCTCGTTTTTGAAGGTAAAATAGAGGTCTCCGTCGACGTAGGACCTCAACTCCTCTGCTTCCCATTCCAGGGTATACACATGAAACCGGGAGGTCGTCGTGGGAAGGTACCGTCTTTTGCCTACCTGGGTCCCTTTCATGTGGTTATAGCGACCGGTATGGACCGTCGACAACACCGTGTCCGGATCAAAACCTACATGTTCCATAATATCGATTTCGCCTCCATTGGGCCATTGCCCATAGGGACTTTGCGTAGGCATCATCCAGATCGCAGGCCAGGTTCCGCGGCCTTCCGGCACTTTAGCCCGCACCGATACTTTGCAATATTTCCAGTCGCCTTTGTTTTTGGTGGTCAGCCGGGCAGAGGAATAGGCTTTTCCGGAGGTCTCCTCCTTTCTCGCCGTAATTTTCAAGGTCCCTTTGCCGACGTGCGCGTTGCGGGGATTCGCCAGGGTATACCATTGCTTTTCGTTATTTCCCCATCCGTATTCATTTCCCCGGGTATCGTAATTCCATTTGGTACTATCCGGCAAGCCTTTGTAATTGAACTTGTCCAACCAAACCAGCTCCCATTTAGGCGATTGAGCAACCAGTTGGAGTCCAGCAAGAAGAAAATATCCGGCGACCAGTATTTTAATCCACATGCCATTTCGTTTTGCGGGTAAAAAAGAACCCTTTTTTAGACGTTAGCTGCTGGTGATTAATGATTAATGATTGGTGATTGGTGATTGGTGGTTAGAAGCCCAACCACTAACCACTAACCACCAACCACTAACCTCCCCTTCTATTGCAGCCACCAAGGGGCTTTGTTGATCCCATCATACCCTTCAAACTGTTCCTGCACCGCTTTATTGTAGTTTTCGGGATTAGTAGTCAGTTCGTTGGGCGGGTATTTCCAGCGTTTGGGATAGACCTTGGGGTCATCCGGATTCAAGCTGGTCGACGGGTTCAAGGGGAATTCGGGGTATCCGGTACGGAGGAACGTCCGATAGCTGAACAGCGAATTACCCTGGAAAAAGTCCAGCAGCCAGCGCTGGGTGATAATCTGTTTGATCCGGTCGGCTTTTGTGCCACCGGTTTTATAAGCGGCTTCTCCGGTAAAATACCCGTCGATGTAGCTTTGCGTGATCGGCATGCTATGCAGGTTAGCCGCAGTCGCCGAAGGCAAACCCATATAGTATTTCAAAATCGCTTTCACCCCATTTTCATAATAGGTCTGGGCAGAACCCGGGAGCCATCCTTCCTCGATTGCTTCCGCGATAATGAAGCACTGCTCCGAATACGTAAAATACAGCATGGGGTCGCCGGCCCGCAGGGCGACATAACGCTTGTTGACCAGGGAATACTTCCCGGCAGCCCGGTTGATGGCGAGCTGCTCGGCGGATAATTCGGTAGGAGCTCCCACATAAGCCGCGAAATCGTTATCCTTGAGTCCGCCGGTAATTTTCTCAGCGGCAGGCTCGGCAAAATAGAACAACCGTCGGTCGCTGGTCAGTTTCAGATAATTGACCACCAAATCAGAAACTGCGGTGTTGATCCTCCGGTTTTCGCCGTTGAAAAACGGATGGCTGGCATTGGTATTATCCGTGTAAACCAGCTGGAAGTTATCGGCTTCCGTCAGCAAGTTCCCTGCGGCGACGATTTCCGCAAACCGGGCTTTCTGCTCCGCCGTGATTTTTTTGCTCATCGTGTTCAACACCTTTAACTGCCAGGCGTTACAGAGCCTGCGCCACTTGACCGGGTCGCCGCCGTACATGATGTCGCCGCCAAATTTGGCGCCTGTTGCAAAGTTAGCCTCTGCTTGTTTCAAATCATCCAGTACTTGTTTGAACACATCGGCTTGCTTGTCGTATTTCGGTTTGGTGATGCCATCTGTTGCCTTGCCGGCTTCGGAATACGGAACGTCCCCCATCTCGATGGTCATCCCAAACCCTCCGGTTGCTTTGAAGAAAAGCGCCAGCCCTTTGAAGGAAGATTCGGTTGGGTTACCTTTAGCAGCCTCCTCCATCAATTGGAGATTGGTCAGCTTCTGCAAAGCGCCGAAACTGCCATAAGGGTAATACGAGTAATAGTACTGATACGGATTAGGGTTGGTTTCCAGCAGCACGGTATGCTTTGCCCACAGGTTTCCTGATCCGAAGTCGGTGGGGTTTACATTCCAAAACCGGTAGGCGTCCTTCATCAGCTGGGTGGCCAGCAAATCAGGAGTGACGGAAGAGGGGGCATTTGGATTGGTATTCAGTTCATTGAAATCGGTACATGAACTGAGGGTAAAAACAATCAGCCAGATAATGGCTATTAATATTTTCCCTTTCATTGGATGCTGTTTTAGAGTGTCAGTTTAAAGTTAAAGCCCAGGTACCTGACCGAGGGGTCGGCGAAATCTTCGCGTCCTCCATCTGGGTCGGAGTATTTGAAATCCTTGGCCTTGAGGAATACGTTCTGCCCGATGAAACTAATAGACGCGCCCTTGGCTACCTTCTTCAGCACGCTGGGTGGAATTTGATAGGTGAGGGAAATTTCGCGAATCTTGAAGAACGTTTTGGAATACGTATCGGCAGGGCTTCCGTTCCCTCCCCAAGCGCTACTGTTGTGCAAGTCGATAGCATACTGCTTATACGTCGTATACACGTCGTTCGGAGCAAACTCGCGGGTGTCCTTGGTGATATTTCCAAACGCGTCAAAGGTAACGGTACCGCCAACGACTTTGACGCCCTGGCCCAAAAAGTTGGAAGTACCCGGGCTGGCTACGTCTTTGGCGCGCTCTGGTGTGAGGGAATTTGGATGTACGCCGGCTTGCCACATATAGCTTTCGGTCCGGGTGTTCATAATCCCACCAGAAACCCCGTCCAGCGACACATATAGGCTGAGGTTTTTATAGCGCAAGCTCGTATTCACGCCCCAGATCCAATCAGGATCTGTGAATCCGAATCTGGAGTCGTAGGAACTATATACCAAACGGCCATTATTGAAGATCAAATCGCCGGAGGGGCTGCGCAAAAAGTCGCGGCTAGCCAGCACATCCACCCGCTCGCCCACATTTATCCAGGGCCTTTTGGCGGAGAACAAGGAATCGAGGGCAGAATATACGCGTTTGTAGGTCGACCAGTTCAGGCTGACATCCCATTGCCAATCCTTTCTACTCAGCGGCGTACCTCCCAGTACGACTTCCCAACCGCGCCGGTTGGTCACTTCTTTGGTATTCGTGAAAACCCCAGAATATCCCGTAGCGGGGGAAATCGATCCGGTGATGATCCCGTTGTACAACTTCTTATCGTAGTAGGACACGTCGAAATTCAACTTGTTTTTAAACAGCAAGCCCTGCAATCCCACTTCGGCCGTGTTCGCCGCTGCCGGCGTAATATCGGAAGGATACAAGCTGGACGGCACACTGGCGCCGCTGAGGGCATTCCAGGTAGCGTTGTTCAGGGTATAGCTGCTGTTGATGGCATACACGCCGGGAATCGTTTTGGAAACGGCATAGGACCCTCTTACCTTTAGGAGGTCGAGCCAGTCTTTGGTAGCAGGAAGCAACTCGGAAACCACAAAGCTACCGGATACCGAGGGATAGAAGTAGGAGCGCTTAGCTTCTGCTAACGTGGAACTCCAGTCTTCCCGTCCCGTCACTTCCAGGTAAATCAATTGGTTCCAGGAAATCCCCACCCGCCCGAATACCGAATTCACTTGCCTGCGGGAAAGGCTCTGATTGACTACCGGCGAGTTGATGGATGCTTTAATCGAGAAAAATCCAGGAATCGAAATACCTCCGTTGGTGGCGGAGTTCAGGTTATCGTCCCGGTTGTAGAAGATCGTTCCGCCTGCCAAATACTCGAACGTAAATTTATTCAGTTTGCGGTCCCCCGTCAGCAACATATCCGTGTTGATACTGTAGCCGGAACTTTGCCCGATCACATAGGCGCCCGTGTTGCCGCCGTTCCAGGTAGACGGGTTGCCTGGAACGCCCGTGTTGCCGGTGGATAAATAGGAACCTTTGGATACCCGCAGTTCCCCTACTTCTTTATAAAAATCAACGCCCGAACGAACGGTGGCATTCAACCAATCGGCGATTTGGTAATTCACCGACAGATCGACGTTGAAGATATCCCGGTTGATTTCGTTCGTGCGCTCAAAACGATCATAATAGGGGTTGTTTTGACTAGCCCCAGTATACGAGCCGTTGGGTTGCAAGCCATAAATGTAATTTTGCTGTATGCCCTTCGTGATCCAGTAATTGTCTTTGTAATCCATCAAATCGAAGTCGGTAGAGGACCAAATAAGGAGGCTGTACATCGGGTCGTAGGAGGTATAGCCATTCGAACCTAAATTAGGAGAAGTCCTTTTGGCGTAAGACAGGTTAGAACTTACCCTGAACTTGTCCAGATTCAGATCCGCGCCAAAAGAATACGTGTATTTGTCCAGCGTGGAGTTCGGATACTGGCCTTTATTCTCAGTCCAGTTCAGCGAGTTGCGGAGGGAAATGTTTCCTTTGGTATAAGCTACATTGAGGTTGTTGTTAGAAGCATACCCCTGTTCCAGGAAGTTTTGGAAATTGTCAATACCAACCGGGAGGTAAGGCATGCTCTTGAAGGCCTTTTCGAGCGGGTCCCACTGAGTCTGTTCTTTGCCGTCCATGACGGTTCCCCACGACTGGTCGGAGTTGATATTATAGGTGTTGTTGGTGCCCCGGCCGTATACCGATTGCTTTTCTGGGACAGCCAGAAACCCTGCGGTAAACATCGTATTACTGGTAAACTCCACCGACAAGCCGGTTGCGCCTCCGCTGCCGTTTTTCGTGGTAATAAGGATCGCTCCATTCGAACCCCGGAAGCCGTAAAGGGCCGATGCCGTAGCGCCTTTCAATACGCTGATGGATTCGATGTCTTCTGAGGAGAAGTCGCTCAGCGTTTTGTTCTGATAGGCCACCCCGTCGATGACGATAAGCGGCTGTTCGCCCCGGATGGTAATGTCGGGCAAGGAGCCAAAATCCGGGGAGTTCCTTACCAATAACCCGGCTACCTTACCGGTCAGGGAGGTGGCAACGTCCACCCCGGAGACCTTTTGGAGGCTTTCACCCGACAATTTTTGCACGGAATAGCCCAGGGCTTTTTCTTCCCGCTTGATTCCTAATGCCGTTACCACCACTTCGGAAAGTGTAGTGGCTTCCTCCATTTCGATAGTAAGGTCTCCTGCCTGGAGTACCGGAACTTCAATTTCCTGCATCCCAACATAGGAAACCACCAGAACGGAGCCGATGGCTGGTACGGTAATCTGAAAACTTCCGTCGTCTCCGGCGATAATCGCCTGATCGGTGTTTTTCACCTGAATGGTTGCAAAGGCGAGCGGGGCGCCGGTAGCACTGGCCACCACTTTGCCCTTCACTGCAATGCCCTGAGCGGCAACGCTCCCGGCAAAAGCAACCAACAAAACCATTACGTTAATTGCTGCTTTAATCCATTTCATAAACAAATCATTTGAGTGGAAAAACTTGGTTTTTATTCAAATCCATTGAAAAGCGAAAAATCTTTAATACATCAATTCCCCGGATAACGCACATCGAAACCCTACAATATGAAAGGTATCGGGCGAAAATGATCTTTACGGATTTTAGAATTTAATTTGGCCCATGTCAAATTCATAGAACGAATCTAATCAATAACTTTTCTTTACTAAAATAATATACTACAACACTGCTACAGCATTCCGGCGCCTCCTTTCACAGGATACATCAACACATATACAGCACCCCATCATTAATTACAACATTACTACATCATCCTATTTTTTTCTACCTTTAGGGCAGCGCGATACTCAAAACCCAAACGGTATGCAAGAATTTCTTCGTTGTTGCATTGGGGCAAAGGCTAGGCCCCGCCTCCGAAGGACGGCTCTCCAGGCAGTCGGGCTTATCTTTTGGCTTTTCACATCCTTTGCTGCCTTTTGCCAGGGAATTCCATTCACCCAAAACTTCGGCAAGCATCAATATCGGGGAGGCACCCAAAACTGGGCCATTACGCAGGACGACGACGGGATCATCTACATTGCCAATAACAAGGGGCTCTTGGAGTTCGACGGCAAAAGCTGGAGAATCACCCCGGTCGATAATCAAACGATTGTTCGCTCGCTGGCGTTTGGAAAAAATTCGAAAATTTGGGCTGGCGCCCAAAGCGAATTCGGATATTTCGAGCCCAACCCCAATGGGATTTTAACCTACCACTCCCTTCGAAATCTGCTCCCTGCCACTCCGATTGCCGACGTTTGGAGAATTGCCGTTGCCGATGAGCATACCACCTTCTTCCAAACCAGCAAGCTGGTCTTCTCCATAAAGGGAACCAC
This sequence comes from Haliscomenobacter sp., assembly GCA_016707205.1. Taxonomy (GTDB): domain Bacteria; phylum Bacteroidota; class Bacteroidia; order Chitinophagales; family Saprospiraceae; genus JADJPL01. The sequence goes on from JADJHZ010000009.1 coordinate 105,206, forward strand.
CACTCTTAAGCCGTTCCAGCCCATATCCACCTTTGTTTTCTTTGGCAAAGCCAACGGACGCATCCTTGCCCAGGACATTCAGGCAGGTCTGATGGAATGGACCACCGGCGACTCCCTGAAGGTCATTGCTCCCCCGCCGCCAAAATTCGGGATTATTTCTTCCCTTATGCCCTGGAGCAAAGACACGATCCTGCTCACCACCCAGAATGGCTACATCTGGGCGCTTTCCGGAAACCAAATTTCCCCCTGGCATACCGAAGCAGATGACTTCCTCCTCAAAAACCGAATTTATACGGCCACCGTGCTCGCGGATGGCAAACTGGCTTTAGGGACTTCCCAGGGAGGCATCGTTATCCTGGATCGCCAGCGCAAACCCTTTGTCTTCCTGAACAAAAAAAATGGCCTCCAAAACAACAATATCCTTTCCCTCTTCACCGACCGGCAGGGAAACCTTTGGGCTGGCTCCGACAATGGCGTAGACTACATCCTGGTCAACTCCCCTTTCTCCTTTCTGCTCCCCGACGGAGACCTCGAAGGCGCCGCCTACTGCGCGAATCTCGACGGCCCATGGGCGTATTTTGGCACCAACAACGGGTTGTATGCTACTCCTTTGCCTCCAGACAAAACATTGGCCCATTCCACCTTTTCGCTTGTGCAAAACACCCAGGGACAAGTTTGGGGCATTTCTAAAGTCAACCAGGAGTTGTTTGTAGGGCATCACGACGGCCCCTACCGGTTATCCCATCCACTGCGAGCGGATCTGATCGGCTATTTTACTGGCCCATGGACCTATATGGAAATCGAAGGGCACGAAAACCTCATGCTTGTCGGCGCCTACCACGGGTTGCACCTGTTTCAGCGAAGGGACAACACCTGGCAAATCATCAAATCTTACCCGGAATTTTATCAGGAATCCTGCCGGATCCTGGCCATGGAAAGCCCGCACATCCTCTGGATTGCTCACCCCTACCGGGGCATTTACCGGGCGGAGTTTAGCCCTGATTTTTTGGGTTTGAACGTCTCCTTCTTTAACTCCCAGAATGGGCTTCCTTCCGACATTTCCAATTACGTCTATAAAATTGGCAGTGAAATCCTTTTTACGACCGAAAAAGGAATTTTAACCTTCGATGATTTGAAAGGCGCTTTCGAACCCTATCCTTTGCTAAACGACTTCTTCCCTTCTCCCGGCAGCGTGAAATACCTCCATGAAGGCCCCAATGGGGAGATTTGGTTCGTCGCAGGGGATGAAGTTGGTTATTTGGAAGTGAGCCAGCATAAGCCTTCCAGAAAATACCATAAGCGGACGATCCCTTTTTTGAAGGGAAAAATCCTGTCCGGGTTTGAATTTATTTTGCCTTATAGCCCCCACCACGTCCTCTTTGGCACAGACCGCGGGTTTATCTTTTACAACCGGAGGCCAAAACCGAACCGTCCCCCAGGGGTATTGCTCCGCGACCTTTCCTTTAGCAGCCCGAAGGACAGCTTGGTGGCTACCGAACGAAAGCATCAGTTTCTTCATTCAACATCCAATGCGCCGATGGCATTCAAGCGCAAGGAAAACAGCTTTAAATTTGGTTTTTCCCTCCCCTGGTATGGTCAGCACGAACGCATTGAATATGCCTATTTGCTCGAAGGGCTGGACACGCATTGGTCGGAATGGAGCGAAAAAACGGAAAAAGAATACGCCAATCTAAGTCCCGGAACCTACTCCTTTAAAGTCAAAGCGCGGTTTTCGGAGTCTGAAGAAACGCCGCCATCCGTTTACCGTTTCCGCATCGCCCCTCCCTGGTTTGCCAACCGGCTGGCCTATTTGTTCTATTTCCTTCTTGCTGCGGGCATCCTGGGCTACCTGGTCATTGCGCCAAAACAGCGCTTTAAACGGGAAAAAGAATTCCTCACCACCGAACACCAGCGCAAAGAGGAAGATCACCGCCGCCGCACGGAAGCCGCCAAACTGGAACTGGACCGGGTTAAACAGGAAAAACTCCAGGCGGAAATCGACTACAAAAATAAAGAGCTGGCCTCTACCACCCTCCACCTGCTGCAAAAAGGGGAAATTCTTCATAAGATCCAGGACGATATCCAGCGCATTGCCCGCACCTGCAACCAACCGGATACCCGCAAGGATCTCCTCTCCCTCACCAAAGTGCTCGCTCAGGACGCCCAGCTCGATGCCGACTGGGGCCAGTTTGCCCAGCACTTCGACCAGGTCCACAGCGAATTTCTCCGAAGGCTGCGCGAACGCTTTCCGGAACTGACGCCTCGCGACCAAAAACTGTGCGCATACCTTCGCATGAACCTATCCACCAAAGAAATCGCCCCGCTCCTGAATATATCGGTACGAGGGGTAGAGATCAGCCGCTACCGGCTGAGAAAAAAATTGCACTTAGAAAAAGAGGCTAACCTGACGGACTTCCTGCTCAATTTTTAGGCAGCTCAAACCGCCCTTTCAATCCTTCGTTGGAGTTGCCGCCCACCAATACCTCGAATTCGCCTGGTTCCACGACAAACTCCCCGGTGTTGGTATAAAACCCCAGCTCCTCCGCGCTCAGATCAAACCGAACCGTGGCGGCTTCTCCCGGCTTCAGGGAGAGCTTCCGGAACCCTTTTAATTCCTTCACCGGACGAACTACGCTGGCTACGTTATCCCGGAGGTACAACTGCACCACTTCTTCGCCAGCCAGGTTTCCGGTATTTTTAACCGACGCCTGCACCGACACCCGGTCGGCGCTCAGCACCTGCACCTGGAGATCGGAATAAGCGAACGTCGTATAACTCAGCCCAAACCAAAAGGGTATAATGGATCGTTGGACTCGTCGGTATAATGCGACCAGAAAACTTCCGGTTTTGGCCACGGCCTTCCTGTGGGGTAGTGGTTATAATACAGCGGAAGCTGCCCCACGCTTTTAGGAAACGACATCGGCAGTTTGCCGCTGGGATTATGCTCTCCAAAAAGAGTTTGAGCAATGGCGTTCCCGGATTCAGAGCCCAGATGCCAGGCTTCTACGATCGCCGGCACGCGGCTTGCCGCCCAGGGAATAGTGAGCGGGCGGCCGTTCATTAACACCAGTACGATGTTTTTATTCACTTTATACACCGCTTCGAGCAATTCCTGCTGCAAGCCGGGAAGATCCAGTTTGGCCCTGCTTCGTCCTTCCCCGCTCTGAAACCCGTGTTCGCCCAGGACGAGCACCACGACGTCCGATTTTTTTGCCAGCACAATCGCCTCTTTCATTCCGGTCCGGTCGGTTTCGTTGATCTTGAGTTCCTGCTCGAAATCAACGATTCCTGTTACCAGTGAAGGCCCCTGCGCATAAGCAATGTCCTTGCTGATCTTCTGCATTCCTTCCAACACGGAAACCGCGCTGCTATCGATCGAACCGAAGCGCCAGCTTCCCAGCGGGCTATTTTTTTCGCTGGCCAGTACCCCGATCAGCCCGATCTTTTTCTGGCTCTTTGAAAGCGGTAACAATCCGCCTTCGTTTTTCAACAACACAATCGATTTTTTGGCAACTTCCAGCGCCGCAGCGTGGTGTTCGGCAGAACCGACCAGCGTTTTTTCCCGGTTTTCATCGCAATACCGGTACGGATCGTCGATCAACCCCAATTCGAACTTCACCCGCAGAATTCGGCGCACCGCGTCGTCGACGACACCCATAGTAACTTTTCCTTCTTCCACCAGCGCTTTCAGGTGGTTGACATAGCCGGAGGATTCCATATCCATATCTGAGCCGGCATTGGCCGCCAATTCGGCTGCATGCTTCAAATCGCGGGCGAAGCCATGGTCCATCATTTCCCATGCAGAACCCCAGTCGGATACCACAAACCCGGTAAATCCCCATTTGCCTTTGAGGATCTCGCGTTGAAGAAACGCATTTCCAGTAGCCGGAATCCCGTTAAGCACATTGAACGAATTCATGAACGTGCGCACCCCGGCCTCGGCGGCAGCTTTGAAAGGGGGCAGGATGGCATTGTAGATAGTGGAGGTCCCCACGTCGACCGTATTGTAATCCCGGCCGGCCTCTGCAAAGCCATACCCGGCAAAGTGTTTGGCGCACGCAGCAATGGTATTGGGAGCGGACAAGTCGTTCCCCTGGAACCCCTTTACCCGGGCAGCGGCAATCTTGGCGCCCAGATACGGGTCCTCGCCTGCCCCCTCCATAACGCGGCCCCAACGGGCGTCGCGGGAGATATCGACCATCGGGCCAAAGGTCCAGTTAATGCCACGCGCCGAAGCCTCCGTGGCGCCGATACGAGCTGATTTCTCAATGGCATCCAGGTCCCAACTGGCCGCTTCGGCCAGGGGAATGGGAAACACCGTCCGGTGCCCGTGAATCACGTCCAGGCCAAAGATCAGCGGAATCCCTAAGCGGGTTTCCTTGACAACCATTTCCTGCATTTTGCGTACCTCCTCCACTCCGGTTACGTTGAGCATGGAGCCCACCAGCCCGTTTTTCAGGTGGTCGTATTTCTTCCTGGCGTCCCCGCCAACAGGAACCGGCCCGGTCACTTCCCAAAAACCGTTGTACTGCGTCATCTGACCGACTTTTTCCTCCAGGGTCATGAGGCGGAGCAAAGAATCCACCCGAAAATCAAGGTCTCTTTTTTGCCCCTGAAGCGAGATGGAAAACCATACCAAAAAAATGGCCAGAAAAAACAGGTTCGTTCTCCGGATATTCATTGTCGCAGTTTTGAAAGTATAGAATTTGTATATCTACTCTTGTGTTGGTCCGAACGCCAAATCTACAAGGTTGATCCTCATCTTTACTTCAACCGCACTACTTCAATACTACGTCAAGCGTTTATTTAGCCCCTATTTGTCCTGCTCTGGGGCTTATTTAGAATATCCAAAGGACTCTACTTGACCTTTTTGTTTCTCGGTTGCATCCAGACCTTCCCGGTTTGCAAAACCTGGAAGGTCCAAACAAAAAATTCCCAGTAGTGATGCGTCCCTCCTCTCGCTGCACATTTAATAATTCCATAACCCGCATTACACCATTTGTTTCCTTTAACTAAATAGTTTTGCTTTGTATTAAACGGTTCATTTGACGTTGAAAAATACCGATACCCCTCCCGATTTCTCCAAAACGGCGGTTTTCCATCAGACCGGGCAGCCACTGGAAATCATCCAGCTTCCCGTCCCGTCTCCCGAGGCCGGACAGTCGAAATCGAAGACCTGGAAAAATTCGACTTTCCCGATCTGCTCGACGAGGCCAAATTCCTTTTCGACCGCTATGCCGTCCTTATGATGGACCATTACCGCAAAAGCGTTCGGGCAATGGACGGAGCGGAAGACACCTTCCGCTGGTGCAAGGAGAACGGCATCTTTATTGCTACAGACACCGGTTTCCACCGCGAGATAACCGAAGCGATTATGGAAGGCTTAAAATGGAAAGAAAGGGGACTGATCGACTTGGCGGTAGACGTCGAACACACCAACGGAGTGGGTCGGCCTGCGCCTTATATGATCTTTCATATCATGCAAGCATTGGGGGTGCAGAGCGTTCATGAAGCCATTAAAATCGGGGATACCCCGGCGGATCTTCTGCCTGGCTACAACGCCGGGTGCGCCGGAAATATCGGGGTGCTGAGTGGAGCGAATTCAGACGCCACGCTGGGAAAATACAGGCATACCCATATCCTTCCCGGCGTGGCGGATTTGCCGGAGCTGATCAATAGAGAGTTCTAGCTATTTTTTCGGCTTCTTTACTGGTTTACCCCAGGAGTGGGTCGTGCCGGAATCGATATCAAAGAGGAGATACAATTTCTCGGGCTTTTTAAACGCATGGTCTTCTTCGTGAATCGCGTCGATGCTATAATCGTTATCGACCGTATGCTCTTCCCAATTGCCTTCGTAAAGAGACAGGTTGACCACCCTCAGGGAATGCTTGCCCTTTGGCACATTGACCTTTACAACGCCTCCTTTGTCCTCTTTGACTACCGCTGACTCGCCGGCGAGCACTTCGTCAATGTAGACCTGGGTTTTACAATCGTGATTATACCCCTCTTCCACGTTGATGTAGGCAAAATAAACGGTAAGGGAGGCTTTCTGCGCAACCGCACCCACCGTAACCGCAAAGAAAATAGCAACGCCAAGTAATTTTTTCATCGTTTTATTTTATCCGTTAATCCTTCTGCTCGCAGGTACCTCCTCCACAGGAGCAGCCGCTACACCCGCCTTTACCTAAATCTTCAAAATGGTTTTTCGTCCCCAATCGGCGGGCCAAAAACTGCACGCCAACCCAACCGGCGCAAAGAACAGTCAAAGCGGCTATTGCCAGAAGATGCGTATATGCGGTCATTGTCGCAATATTGAGAAATAGTTTTTAATTTACCAAGCCAGTCTTAGTTAATGGGTGCTGAACAACCCGGCAAACCCCATGAACGCCATCGACAAAATCCCGGCAATAATCAGGTTAAAGGCCATCCCATCCATTATTTTTGGAATATTCATCAGCTTGGTTTCTTCGCGGATACCGGCCATCAGCACCAACGCTAGTGTCACCCCGCCGCCGCCGCCCAGAGCATACGCCATGCCCTCCCAGAAGCCGTATTCCTTGCTGGTCTGAAACAAGGCCAACCCCAAAATCGCGCAGTTCGTGGTGATCAAAGGCAAAAATACGCCCAATGCCCGGAACAGATCCGGACTCAGTTTCTTGATCGCCATCTCCACAAACTGCACCGTACTGGCGATAACAATAATAAAGCTGATCAGGCGGAGATAAGGGACGTATTCCAATACAAACGTATTTAGAAGCCAAGCCATAGCCGAGGTTATAAGCATAACAAAAATGTTGGCCGCTCCTAAGCGCATCGCCGTATCCAGCTTGCTGGATACGCCAAGAAAAGGACAAAGTCCCAAAAAATACGAGAGGGTGAAGTTATTCACCAACAGAGTCGAAAAGAATATCCAGAATAGGTTTCCCATTATTTAAAGTTGCGAGGTTATGAAGGTTACGAGGTTGCGAGGTTGCGAGGTTGCGAGGTTGCGAGGTTACGAGGTTACGAGGTTCGAGGTTCGAGGTTCGGGTTGGGGGGGGGGGGGGGGGGGGGGGGTGGGTTGTGAGGTTGTGAGGTTTAGGCCTTGGGGCGTTGCGGATCGAAGTCTTCAGACTTCGATCCGGATCTGTCGGTCTTCAGACCGACACTTCGGGAAGCAGCCAATAGCCATCAGGCCTTTTTCTTCTTTAACCGGTTCACCCCAAGCATAAGAAAACCAAGGGTCAAAAACCCGCCAGGCGGTAAGACCATGATCACCCAGGGTTCAAAGCCTTTGCCAAACAAGGAAATAGTAAACAAAGACCCGCTTCCAAGTACTTCCCGAATAATCCCTATAGACAGCAGCGCCAACGTAAAACCCAGGCCCATACCCAACGCATCCAAAAAAGAAAGCCCAACGGGGTTTCTGGCGGCAAAGGCCTCTGCCCGTCCCAGAATTAGACAGTTTACTACAATAAGCGGGATAAACGCGCCCAATTCCTTATGCACATCGGGCACCAATGCCGCGAGGAGAAAATCGATTACGGTAACAAAGGTGGCGATAATCACAATGTAGGTAGTGATCCGCACCTGATCCGGAATGACCTTTCGAAAAAGGGACACCAACGTGCTGGAACCCAGCAATACTACCAACGTGGACATTCCCATTGCCAAACTGTTGATCGCTGTGTTGGTTACCGCCATTGTCGGACACATCCCCAATACAATGACGAAAATGGGATTTTCCTCCCAAAGCCCTTTCAAAAAAACCGCCATGTTCTGTCCCGAACTAACTTGTTCCGACATATTTATTTATTTTTTCTTTTCCTTATCCAGGGTTCCTTTCCAATCCTTCATCCCGGCATTCAGCAGGCTGACCACCGCCCGCGAGGAGATCGTCGCCCCCGTGATCGCATCGACTTCGTTGGGATTGGCTTTTTCGCCTTTTTTGACCAGGACGATTTCCGGCTCTACCTCCAACTTTAAGAAATTGCCCTTGAACGCTTCGTCTTTAAAGATCTTATCCCCCAATCCAGGGGTTTCTTTACTCTCCAGAATCTTTAACCCAACAATGGTCTTGGTCTCCGGGACGTATCCAAAAATCCCGGCCACTATGTCCTGAAATCCAGGCACGCCAGATTGGATCGCAAAACCGATCCGCTCCCCTTGTTTGTCGTATCCGGCAAATACCCTTGGCAGCTCCGACGCGCTTCCTTCCGCTTTCACCAAGGCCCCGCTCTTCAGGTCGTACGCATCGTACCGCACGCACCCCGGAAGCACTTCGTAAATAGCCGCTTCCAGCGCCTTGGCTTTCGCCGCCTGAATCAGCGGCAAGGTATACAAATAAGCGCCCACCAGACAAAAACCGGAAACCAACCCGGCCACCCCCAATGTCGCCACTAATCTGAAACCACTAGGCTCCGGCTTGCCCCCCTGCGCTGGGATATTGGTTTGTTCGTCCGCCATTTTGTTTTACATGTTAATTGTCTGCAATGCATTTCGTTGTTTTCCGCAAATTAACCCCGGATTGAGGCCCCCCAAAGTACCAGAAGCTATCTCAAAACATTAGAATGCCTCTTAATCCGCGGCTGGGCCTCCCCCCAACCCCCTCCAAAGGAGGGGGAGCACCGCCGTTTTAGCCAATGAATTCATTCATCCGGCGCTCTTCCCCTACGCTTGAACTACTTCGCTCCTTCGCCACTTTCTTCGCAACCTCGCAACCTCGCAACTTCGCAACTTTCTTCTCAACCTCGTAACCTCGCCACTCCGCCACCTCGCAACTTTCTTCTCAACTTCGCTACCTCGCCACTCAACTAATGCCCATAAACCCTGTTCCTGGTCGCCCGGTTGATCAGGGGCGTAGCGGCGTTCATGAGCAGGATGGCGTACATGACGCCTTCCGGCAAGCCTCCCCAAACGCGGATCAGCACGACGATAATTCCAATCCCGATGCCAAACACCCAAAGTCCTTTGGGAGTCAGCGGGGACGTCACCATATCGGTGGCCATATAGATAGCGCCCAGCAACAACCCTCCTGCAAGAACCATAAAAGCAGGAGAAGGATACTTCTGCGGGTCGATCAAATACAATACCAGCGTGGGCAGTACCACCGCGAGCAGGATGGCAACCGGTATGCGCCAGTTAACGATCTTGCGGGCAATCAGGTAAATTCCCGCCAGGATCAGAATCAACGCGCAGGTTTCCCCAAGCGAGCCCCCGGTATTGCCGATCAGCATATCCCAGAGGCGGGTGGGGTCGTGATCAAACTTCATCTTGGCCAAAGGCGTAGCCGTAGTGACTGCATCCACCGGCGTCCCCTGCCACAGCGGGAGGGCCAGATTGGTGCCTCTGGGGCTTAGATACCGCCCATCGGGCAGATCCCAGGTGGTGATGGCTGTTGGGAAAGCCGATTGGAGGAAAGCCCTGCCCACCAAGGCCGGGTTGAAGATATTTTGCCCCAATCCGCCCCAAATAATCTTTCCCAGACCAATAGCTACCATGCCGCCCAGAAAAGACATCCACAAGGGAAAACCTGGAGGGAGGCAAAGCGCGAGCAGCATCCCGGTAATCATAGCGCTTCCGTCTTTCAGAGCCTCCCCATGCCGGGGGTCCAGCCACCATTCGGTGATCAGGCAACCGGCAATGGCGGCCAAACTTACCAGCACCGCGCTGAGTCCAAAGTAATAAAATGCCGCTCCGAACACCGGAATCAGACTGAATACCACCTCCCACATGATCCGCGGCGTGGTCGACGGCGCATGAAGAAAGGGTGACGTAGAGATCGATAGACGTTCGCTCATCAGAGCTTGTGTTTTGTTGGTTTTTTGTTTATTTCCCCGCTTCCCGGGCTTTCTTCTCCCGGATCATGCTCTTTCCGATTCGGAAACTCTGCACCAGCGGGATCGCCGAAGGACATACGTAGGAGCAGGAAGCGCACTCAAAGCAATCCATGACATTCAGGGCTTCCATCTCGTCCCATAGTTTACTTTTGGCCATCGCCCCCATACGCGCCGGATTCAGGAAGATGGGGCATGCGTCGACGCAACGCCCGCAGCGGATACAGTTGTAGGTATCCAGGTCTTGAACTTCTCTGTCCGTCAGCAAGAGGATTCCGGAAGTACCCTTCACCACCGGCACATCCAGCGTCTTCTGGGAAACGCCCATCATAGGCCCTCCCAAAAGAATGCGGACCGTTTTCGACGTTAATCCGCCGCAATATTCCACTACTTCCCGCATTGGCGTTCCGATAGGGACGAGCACGTTGGCAGCACGTTTCACAGCCGTTCCGGTAACGGTGACCACCCTTTCGATGAGGGGTTTACCCTGGCGAAAATACTGAGACAAGGCCGCAATGGTTCCAACGTTCGTTACCAAAGCCCCTAAATCGATGGGTAATTTCCCGGAAGGAACCTCTTCGCCCAAAATAGCAGAGATCATCATCTTCTCCGCCCCCTGGGGATACTTGACCTGGAGCGGGATCACCTCAACCGCAAAATGCATCTCCTCAGCGGTTTGCCGCAGCGCCTTCACCGCGTCCGCCTTATTGGCTTCCACTCCGATAATAATTCGCTCGGCCTGGACAAAATGCTGTAAAATCCTGGTTCCGTCCAGCAAATCCCTGGTATATTCCAGCATCACCCGGTGGTCGGCTGTAAGGAATGGCTCGCATTCGCAGCCATTGAGCATCAGGTACTTGCAGGTCTTATCTTTAGGAATGGAAAATTTAACATGCGCCGGGAAAGCGGCGCCACCCAGTCCGACGATCCCTGCCCACTGCACGGCTTTCAGGAATTCTCCAACGGAAATGGACTCCGGGTCCGGAATGGGGGTTTCCGCCATCCGCTGAGGAGAATACGGATCGGTCTTGATCCGAATACCCGGCGCCATCTGACCATTCGGTTGATCTACCAGCCCTACGCTCACCACCGTACCATCCACCGGGCTATGCAATGCCACCGATACAAAACTCGCCGGTTCAGCGATCAATTCTCCCCTTCGCACCTCCTGCCCTTTGCGGACGATCGCCTTGGAAGGCGCCCCGAGGTGCTGGGAAAGGGGCAGCGTATACATTTCAACGAAAGGCATGCGCTCAATAGCGCAATGGTCCGACAACTCCTTGTATTCTTCCGGGTGTACGCCATGCCGAAACGTCAGCAGGCGCTCATTCAGCCCGTGTTTTTTCCCAAAGATCATGCCTGGTTCTTCATTTTTGACAACGCGATCAATTTATCCCTCAACTTGACCTTCACCTCGCCCATCCATTTTTCCTGTTCCTCTTTTAACCCCGTTTCATGTGCTTCCCGCATGGAGGCGAGTTCCGCCGAATGCTTTGCCAGAAGCGCCTGCTCCAGGCTTTCGCTATGCGCGCTCTGGAACAGCGCCTGAATGCCCGCCATTTCCTTCCACGTTTTCCACTGAAGTCCAACGGTCCTGGTCAATTCAAGAACCCGGGAAGATGGAATCCAGGAGGTAAATCCGAGCGGCGCCAACGTTTCGGTTACGACGACCGGGACTTTGCCCTTAAGGGCCGCCGGTTCGCTTTCCAGATAGAAACGGACAGGTACTGCATATCCGGACGACTCGGTCCAAAGGGTAAATTCCCCTTCCCAATCCGGCAAGGCGCGAAGCCAATCGGCATAAGAAAGGAAATACGTCAGCGGCTCAGCAGGCTGCACACCCGGCAAAGGAATACTGGAACCTACCCAATCGGCTTCCGCTTGTGGGTTGCCGTCAAGGGAAAGGCCTGCCGCCAGGTAGGTAGAAGCCTTTTCCGGGCGGAAGGTCAGGAATGGGAATGCCCGCGTATGCAGCGCCGTTCTGGCTTGATCTTCCTCCACCCCATCGGTTCCAAAAGGAGCCAACAGCCGAAGGAATGCCGGGACAGGGCCCTGAAGTCCTTCCAGCAACCCGGGGTACAAATGCTTGGGGTCTGCCATACTCGATTGCAGAATAAATGTCTTCCGCATGGCCAGCGTCGCTTGCAGGGAAGCAAACCCGGTATCCGGATTGGCTGTTCCGGGGTCTAAAAAGACTACTTTTACCGGCCAATCCTTGGCAAACAACTCCGGCAACCGAACGGCCAAACCGCTTTGCATCGCTTCTGGTCCAACGAAAAGAATTAAAGGCGGAAACGCCTCTTTTTCTTCCGTTTCCAGGTTTTCCCATGCCAACGCGGCTAATTCAGGGTTGTGTAGGGAGGGCTGATACTTGCCTTGTGCCTCCAGTTTGCCTCGGCGAATCAGCCGGACATTATCCAGCCAGTGCCGCATTTGTCCCGCGATCAATCCCAACGCGGCGTCTGCCGGTAACCCATGTTGCCAAAGCGCAACCGGAGCGGCAAAATGATTGTAGGGATAACGGCCTGGCCAGGAAGCTTCATTCAACCCAACCGCCAGGGTGTATTTAGCGCGCCCGGGGCCGGAAGGGCCTTCTTTCAAAAGCCACTCCAGATCCCGAAGGTCGCGGATCATCTGCATTTGACGCTGCAACGTTTGGGTATCTACCCGGCTCAGGTGTTCGCCTTCGCCCAGCTTGCCCAGAAGCGCATCCAGGGGCAATTTATCGCCATGCAGGTTTTCCAGGGCATGCTCCAACTGGCTGAATTCCTTCTTTGGCAGCGCATCGCTCAACGACTGATGCACCTTGGCCGTCAGTTGATCAACCGCTTCCCGGATGGATTTAAGCTGTTGTTGATAAGCAGGTTGGCGGCTTTCCTCTGCTACGGCACAAACCAGATGCACCATAGATTTAAATTCCGTTCCCTGGCCCGCCGGCTGCCCGCCGGCAAGGGAAGCATATACCTCCCGTTGCAGATACAGCGCCTGGATCGGGTTTTGCCCGGGAATTTCCATCAGCCGCTGAACGGTTTCCCTGGGCGTATCCGGTAATTGCTCCCAGAGCGCGAAGCGGCGGCTTTCCTCGTCGCGGAGCGTTTGGTTCGCAGGCCTCATGACCAGGGCTTCGTCCGGACAAACAGCGGTGCACGCCCCACACCCATTGCAGGCTTGCGGATCGATAGCGATGCCAAATACGAGGCCGGACCCTTTTTCTGCCGCCTCCGCCTGATGGAACAATTCGTCGCTAAACACCGCCGGAAAGTCGCTCAAGATCGCTTCCAGGCGTTCGATATCTCGTTGGGCTTGTTCCAGTTTTTCCCCTTCCAATTTCATTTGAGCGTTCACCCGGCCGAAAGCCGCTTCCACTATAACCGGTAAGTCTGCGGGCTCATCCGGAGCATCCGCTACCGATTGCGCGCAAATCTTGGCGAGGTTTTTGATCATCGGAGTCAGGGAACTCAGCGGTTGGCCTCGTTTTGAAGACACATCCGCCGCTCCTTTGATCAGCGATTCCATGTTCATCGCTGCCGAAGAAATCGCGGAATGCGGACATACAGAGACACACGCTCCGCAAGCCGTACAGGCATTTTGCAGAAAAACCGGAATTTGCTCCCGGGCTGATCCCCAGTCTGCCAGGCTCGCCGACCCAGCCGGCATCAACGGAAGCGCCTGGAACGGGTCAGCAGCTACTTCGCGGGTTTCTCCGGTCTGGAAAAAATATGCCGTGTCGTTGAAAAAACGCGTCAGCCGGGCGTAGGGAGGCCCCTGGTCCCGGAAGCGCCGCACCGCCCAGGAAGGTTTGCTGGCCATCCTTTGTTGCCCCTCGGTCTTCGGGGAATCCGAATGGGCCAATCCTTCCTGGCTAATTCCAGGGTAGGCGCGTTCGATGGCCTGAAGCAGTACTTCGTGCTGTGGAGAAACCGATTTAGCACGGGAAAAAGCTGTTCCCAGCACCAGAGATTGCTTTACCGTACCTCCCTTGCGGAGGTGCTGCACCGCCAGGAGCAAATCCTGTTGATCCGGAGATCCGGCGGTTTTTGCAGTGAAAACCGCCGTTCCGCCCCCAGGTTTGGCATGCGTCTCAACGGTCTTTTGGATCTGCCGATGCAACCAATCGCTGCCCCCAGGCTCGAGAACGAGCAGGGATTTGGCTTGCCGAAGGGCTTGAGCTACTTCCTTTCCGGGAAATGGCGCCCACTGCCGGAGAGCGACCACCCCGAGGTGTTCGCCTTTTGTTTGGCGGTTCGCCGCCTCCTTCAGAGAGGTCTCCGCGTCCCAGGCGCCTATAGCCCAAAGATCCGGTTTTCCCGAAGCGGAGACTTCTACTCCGGAGTAAGACCGCTCCGCCGTCTTTTGGAAGACAGCAGCGGCATCGGCGATCAATTCGGGTAAGTGCCCCCCGAAAAATCGCTGGGAGGCCAACTGCTCCTGATCTAAAAACCGGTTATCTTTTACTGCCCCGATCAAAGCGGGGAGGTCGGTATTCATCCATCTTGGAACGCGACGCCTTCTAATTCCAAACACCAGCGCTTGCGCCGGTGTCGGTGCGTCGATCAGTCCGTCGGGATCGCCCAAATATTCGGCTGCGCGCTCTTTGGAGAGCGGCTGGAAAGAAGATCCGCTATCTGAAGCAGGTTGCAGGATGACCAAAGCCGGACAGAGTGCGGCTTCCGATACGCGACGGGCAATTAACGCGAGGTCTGCCGCTTCCTGAGGCTGACGCGCCGCAAAAGCCGCCACCCCGCCTTCGTCCAGCAAAGGAATCAGGTCGGAATAGCGGGCATCTACGAGGTAAACCAGAAACGGCAGTTTGAATCGGATAGCCGTTTGCCAAATCGTTCGTTCCTTCAGAAAAGCCTCTCCGGTCATCCATACAGAAGCCCGGATTCCAGAGAGCGCCAACCCGGCGGCATACCCGAGTCCGCCGTTGTTCCTGATTAGCCTTTTCCTTCCAAAAAAGTTAACCGGTTCCCCTGCCGCTTCTTCAAATGAACCGGACCACCCTTCCCCGGCAACGGATTCCACCGAGCGGATGGCCCTGGCTAATGCCTCGTATTCCTTTGCAATACTTTTGATCATAACTCCTGTTTTATTCCGCCCCTGCATTTGAAAAGGCGGAGCACATCCTGGCAGCTATCAATAATTTCCATACCGTTCTACCCGTCCGACGGGCAGTTCCGATTTGACAGAATCGGCAAATTGCTGTCCTTCAATCCAGACGATCGCCTTGGTAGGACAGCGCCGGATAGCATCCGGCTTGGTTAATTCATTCAGGTCGTAATTTACCACGGCCAGATTATTTTTGATTTCGATCACGCCGGGCAGCGAATCGGCCACGCAGCGTCCGCATGCGGTGCAGGCTACCGAGCATTTCGACTCTGCCAGATCGCCTTCCAGGAGCGATTTGCATTGAACGACGAGTTTCTGGCTTAAGGGCATGATCTCAAACAGGCTTTTGGGGCAAATCCGAACGCAATCGCCACAAGCAGTACACTTGTCGGCAATCACGGTTGGGAGGCCGTCCTCATTCATATATAAGGCGTCGAAGTTGCACACTTCGACGCAGTCTCCCAATCCCAGGCAACCCCAGGTACACGATTTGATACCTCCGGTGACGACGGATTCTCCGCGGCAGGTGCGAAGTCCGCCGCGGTAGTCGGCCAGGTTGTGGGCTTCGTTTTTTCCGCCGGCGCAAAGGAGGCGGGCCACTCGTTTTTCCTCCGCCCCTGCATCCACCCCTAAATAGTTAGCAATCCGTTCCACCCCTTCGGCCGAGCTCACGGTGCATTTGGAAGGCGTTACGTCCCCTTTGACCAGCGCTTCGGCAAAGGCCCGGCATCCCGGCTGCCCGCAAGCGCCGCAGTTGGCATGCGGGAGCATTTCCTCCACCTCGTCGATCCGCGGATCTTCAAAAACACGCAAGCGCTTGTAGGCAATGGCAATCACGAAGGCAAAGAACACCCCCAGACCCACCAAGATTCCTACTCCGGTAATGAATTCCTGTATCAAAACCCTAATTTTTAAGTCATTTAAACCAACTCTCTCCATAGGCGCCAAGCCGGTTTGCCTATTGGAATGGTTTGGCGCGTTCAACCAGTTCTTTCAGGTCCGGATCGTCTTTTTCCCAAGGGGTTCCCGGGTGGATAATGTTCACCGGGCAGCGTTCAGCCGCTTTCACGATGTCGGCATAGGGCCCTCCCCGGGGATTGGCGACGAAAGCCTGTTTATCGTCGTTGTATTGGAAGATCTGCCCATTGTTCTCAATGCATTCGTTACAGGAAGTACATAAGGGCGTATCGATCCAGGCATCCACTTCCATAGCCTCATCCTTTACCGGTGCTGCGGGCAGGGGCGCAGGGGCGGCATTCGCCATCGCTGCCGGTTTAGCAGCCGGTTCGGTTGGGGCTGGAGCTTTTTCTGCCTGCGCTTCGGGCGCCGGAGCGGAGGTCGCAGCCGCAGGACGGGGCCTTTCGGTGGTTTTTCCCGTAAAGCTCAAGCCTTCCAGATCCAATCCCAGCAGCGCGGAAGCCAGCTTGTCCATCGCTTCTTCCACAGCGGCAGTTTGAGCTTCGGCCAAAGCGGTTTGTTGTTCGGACCTCACCTGAGCCAGGCGCTTCTGGAAATCGCTTTCCAACTCCTTTGCCTTTTTCTCAACGGCCCGCTCAGCATGATAGCTGTGGATACCGGCGTTTTCCTGGAGGTATTTCCAAAAGTCGAGGCGCTGCCGCACTATTTCTACCAAAGGCCAGGCTACGGCCGCTTTATGGAGATGGTTATCCTGGTCGGCAACCCAAATAAATGGCGCCTTGGAGGCATTTTCTTTTGGAGAAAGCGTCAGGAACTGGGCCAGCGGGATCAGGTCGGCATGCCAAAACCTGGGCGGAACCAGATGGAAGTGCGAAGCGAAGGCGCCCACCGCACAGGCATAATCCGCATAGGTGAAGGCAACCACTTCGGAAGCCGTTCCCGTTTTTCCGGTTTTATATTCCAGGGAATGGGTAGGCCAATTGCTTTCCGGCTCGGGATTCTGAACCAGGCTGAACCGGCTTCCCCAATTAGGTCCTTTGCCGGGATGATAGGAAACCCCTGAAAATTCGCGGCCTTCAACGGCGGCCAGCGTGTTCAGGTATCCTTTGTCTCCGGTATTGTCGCCGGCAACGCCTGCACTGGTGAGGTAGAAGAAAGCCGGCATATTGCCCACAAAACCTTCCCGAAATCCGTCCAGCAAAGCAAAGGGGTCCAAAGCCGCCGTTTGTAGCACATACGCGTTGCGATGGGCAATAGCCAGGGCTGCAGGTTCGGGCCGGTAAGCCATTCCTTTGCCTGTGTTTCCTTGTTCGGGAAGCGCAACGATCTTCACCGGAATATTAGAAGCCAGGCATTGGGAAAACGCTTGCAGCGAACTACCCATCAACCCTTCTGCTTCCAGAAATAAGACCACCGGCGTACAGAGGGCCATTTCTTCATCGGAGAACATCTTCCAATTGAAATGCACAAACCAATCGTCGTGAAGATCCGGCTGGTAATGGTTTTCCAGTTCCAACTGGGCGATCCGAAGGGCTTTGAGCGGTTGAGCCGCCTCGGCCATGGATTCGTCAAACAAGACTGCGGCTGCGGCGAAGACTTCCCCCGGCTCAACGACCTTTAAGGTGGCTGCACCGAACTGCTGTCCCCAGTTAAAAACCGACTTTTCGTGGAAGGTTCGGCTTAATGCCATCAGTCCGCTTTTTCCACAAAGGGAAGTTTCGGCCCCTTCCAGGACCAGAAGTACCTGCTCCAGACGCTGAAAACGCGACTTCGAAAGGTCGGCGGCGCCTGCATCCGGAAGAACCTCAGACAGCGCGTCAAAATTGACAAAGCTGCCAGCAAAATCCAAGCCTTGTTTTAACTGTCCCGCCTCTTTGGCATCGGGAAGTTTTTGCTTTTCAATAGCGACCAGATCGCGCAAGGCAGGCAAAATGGGCCTCAGTTGGCTGCGGAGTTTTTCGGTGCGGTCCCGCTGGTTTTCTTCCAGGAATGCTGCCAGCAGGTTCAGGGGGGTATTTTGAGAGAACGGAACGACCATACCCCCGGCAGGTAGTTGCTTTTGTAACTTATTCAGATCCCCTGAGAAGACCAGCGCCTCTACCCCTTTAAGTTGAAGCTCTTTTTGGATTTCCTGGGCGGCGTCTTCCCAGAGCGGGCCGGCTTTAAAAGCCTCGCCCGCCACGCTCAGTTTGAGGCGAATAATACGTTCCAGCCTGGACAAATTGGCTTTCAGCACAGCGCCTTCATCTTCCCCAGGGGCGATGGCGCGAGCCGCATCTTCCAGAAGCATTCCAACCGTTTGGTATCCGTCGGCAGGAAAGCCAGGCATTTTAGCGTACGTTTCCTTGTCGGGTATCCAAAGCGGATACGCGGTGTGCAGCGGAGAAGCTTCCAGGTACGGAGCGAGCAAAGCCGAAGTAAACCGGACGCCTTTAGGCAGGCCGCCCCCTTTAGCAGTGCGGAAAAACGCGCGCAACACCCGCCAGTAGGCCCGCCGCTCCTCTTCGGCGGCGGAAGCCTCCTCTGCCAGGGAAAGCGGTTTCATTTTAGACTTGCGGAAGATTTCCGGCGCCAGGTCCGGATTTAAACCAACGGGCTGGGACAGCGACGCCCCTTTGCGTTCGCCTTCCCGAAGGCCTTCGCCGGAGTCCATCCGGCTGGGAGAAGATACGTTCATCATGCCATTAAGTTTTCCAAAAATCCTCAGGAATTACACTGCAAAACGGTCGAGTTCTGCATTGATCGCGGCCAGTTTTTTTTCGGGTGTATATCCCAGGTTGTGCGCTCCGTAGAGATCGTAGCGCAACGCGCCGGGGTCGCGATAGAACAAGCCGAGGTAAATAAAATCGTCGCTTTGAGCCAGGGCTCTGGCGGCATTGATATTGGTAGGATCGTGCAGTTTCGCATTGCGAAAAATCCGCTGGGTGGCCTCATCCGGAACAATCCCGTTGGGATCCTGAAGCAGGCAGTAATGGTCGCGGCTGGAGGTTTTTTCTTCTGCGAGGTCCGGCAAGAACTTCGGGCAGCGCATGCTGATCTTCACAAAAGAAAATCCTTTGTGAGCATGAGCGGCTTTGATCGTGGCATACAAGTGCCCGGGAATCCAGTCCACGGTCTGCGCGACAAAAGACGCGTTAGAAACCCCCAGGGTAGTCTGGATGGGGTCGATCGGCGGAAGGACCGATCCATAAGGGTGCGTATTGGAAACGGTGCCCATACGCGAGGTGGGTGAGGTTTGCTTTTTGGTCATCCCGTAGATTTGGTTATCAAAAAGCAGTACCGTGATATCCAGATTGTAGCGAATGGCATGGATCCAGTGCCCTGCCCCGATCGAGCAGCAATCGCCGTCGCCGGTTACGACAAACACGTGGAGGTCTGGCCTGCGAAATTTCACCCCGCTCGCTACGGGGAACGCTCTCCCGTGCAGGCCGTGAAACCCGTAAGTATCCATATAATGCGGGAAACGGCTGGAGCAGCCGATACCCGACACGAAAACGGTTTTTTCCGGAGGGAGCTGTTCTTCAACGCACAATTTCTGTACCGCAGCCAGCACGGCGTGATCGCCGCAACCGGGGCACCACCGCGCCTGCCCTTTTTGGTAGTCGCAGGCTTCAAAATGCTTATCTTCCAGATCCAGGTGAAATTCAGAGATTAAGGACGACATGGGCATTAATTTTCAAGGTTCAATACGCGGGTGATCATCTCCAGGATTTTCTTTGGCCTAAGCGGGTGCCCGTGGACGTTGGAAAAACAATCCACGTCCGTCAGCGTATGCGCCCGAAGCAGCCAGGCCAGTTGGGAATACCGCCGGTTTTCCGAAGTAATCAGCGGATCATTCGGATCGTCGCTATAATTGATCTCTACCGTTATTACGTGTTCGAAGCGGGAGAAGATTTCTTTCAAACCCGGTTCCATCGGACTCAGGAAATGCAGGTGAATCGCAGACACCTTAGCGCCCTTCGCCCTGGCCTGATCAACCGCCTCTTCGATAGCTCCCCGGGTGGAGCCCCACCCTACCAGGAGCAACTCCCCGCTTTCGTCGCCATATACAGCAGGCGGTTTCAGGGATCTTCCGAAAGCGGCCAGCTTCCTGGAGCGCATAGCCGAAGATTGCTGGTTATTTTCCGGAGTATAGGCCACTTTGGCTTCCGGCGTATGCGCCAAACCCGTCAGGGTGTACATGCCGCCTTCCTGCCCCGGGATCGGGCGCTTGCTGATCCCGGTCTGAGAATCCCATTGATACGGTTTCAGGCCGGAAGGCCAGGGGCTTTGATCAATGGGGCCAGCCAGCCACTCCGCCTGCAACTTGGGTCTTGGGAACGGTTGTACTCCGGTGGCCAGATTGGCATCCGAAAGGATGAACACCGGAATGCGAAACGCCTCCGCTATCTTTCTGGCCAGAATCACGAACTGGAAGCACTCTTCAATCGTTGCCGGCGCCAGAACGATTTTTGGCGTATCCCCTGGCTGACCATACAGGACGGCCAGTAAATCGCTCTGCTCCACTTTGGTAGGCAGACCAGTCGATGGCCCGCCCCGCTGCACGTCGATAATAACCAGCGGCAATTCGGCCATTACGGCCAGCCCGATAAACTCGGTTTTCAGCGCCAACCCTGGGCCCGAAGTGATCGTCACCGGGGTCTTACCGGCGTACGCGGCGCCAATGGCGAATCCGATGGCCGCGATCTCGTCTTCTGCCTGGTGGACAATCCCTCCCAGGTTATCCATATATTCCGCCAAATGGTGGGTAGTAGACGTAGCTGGCGTGATCGGATACATCGAACACACTTCAATCCCGGCAGCGGAAATTCCAAAACTCAGCGCTTCGTTGCCGTTCATGACGACCAATTCCTCATCGGTGGCAATGGCGGGTATGGTAAATTGGAAATCGAGGTTTTCCTCCGACCAGGCATAGCCGGCTCGGAGGAGTTCCAGGTTGTTGTCTATTACTTTTTGGTTCTTGGTGCGGAAGGTATGCCGCACCTGGGCTTCGGCTCGCGCCATATCCCGGTCGTAAATAAAGCAAAGCATCCCCAGGACCCACATGTTCTTGCCCTTTTTGGGGTCGGAGACGAATTTCAGGCACTCCTCCTCCATCGGGATCTCGTATACCTTGTAGCCCAGGCGGTTAAAATCGTCTATGGCGTTGGCATAACTGGAGCGAATATCCTGGGAGTCGTGGCGCGCCCATTTGCTTTCGATGAGCATAATGGTCCCTTCCTGAAGTTCGTTGCGCTCAATACGGGTATAGGGCACAATTTCATTCAGCGCTACGATCAGATCGACCTCGTCCCCTGAATTGGTAATCTTTTCCGCGCCCAAGCGGATTCGAATGCCGGAAGTCCCCTCTTTGGTCCGGGCCGGCGGTTGGATATCCGCAGGGATAATTTCTACGGTCCAGACCCCATTGCCCATTTTTGCAGAAATGGCGCCAAAACTCTGACCTGCTTTTTGCGCCCCCTCTCCCGAATCGCTGACAATCTCCACAATGTGCTGCCTGATTGTCTGTTTCTGGATTCGTTCGGGGGCGGTTCGCGCTGTTTTTTCCATAATTCCGGCTTTTTAACCCATTTATTGGCCGGATACATGATGTTGTAGCCGAACCTCCGGCTGATCCTGCCAATATTTAGGCTAAAATTTGGGAAAAGCCAGGGACCCGCCAATGACAGATGTCAGTAGGGGGGTGATTTATGTCATGAGAGGATGTAAAGGACTAAGAGGATGTAGAGGATGGAAAGGACTAAGAGGATGTAGAGGATGTAAAGGATGAAAAGGATGTAGAGGATCTAGCCTACATCCCTCATCCTTTACTTCCTCACCCTCCATGATCATATTGCCGTTCGTAGTACTGCTGATAGGCGCCGGAGGTGACGTGATCCAGCCATTCCTGGTTATCCAGGTACCATTGGGCCGTTAGGCGGAGGCCTTCTTCGGCATAGACGGAGGGTTCCCAGCCGAGTTCTTGTTTGAGTTTGGAAGCGTCGATGGCGTAGCGGCGGTCGTGGCCAGGGCGGTCTTTGACGAAAGTGATCAGTTGACGGGAAGCGCCTTTAGGGCGATGGAGGAGATCATCCAGGATGTCGCAGAGGCGTTCGACCAGATCGATGTTTTTCCATTCGTTATTGCCACCGATATTATATGTTTCGCCGGTTTTGCCTTGATGGAAAATCAAATCGATGGCTGCTGCATGGTCTTCTACCCAAAGCCAATCGCGGGTGTATTTTCCATCGCCATACACCGGCAGGGGCTTTTCCTGGCGGATATTGTGGATCATCAGCGGGATCAGCTTCTCGGGAAACTGATATGGGCCGTAATTGTTGGAGCAGTTGGAAACGACCACAGGAAGGTGGTAGGTGTGGAAATACGCCCGCACCAGATGGTCGGAAGAAGCTTTTGACGCAGAATAAGGCGACCGCGGATCGTAGGGTGTTTCCTCGGTAAAGAACCCGGTTTCTCCCAAAGAGCCGTACACTTCATCGGTAGAAATATGGTAAAACCGCTTGCCTTCCAGCGCGTCCTTCCATGCCTTTTTGGCCGCGTTCAATAACGTCACCGTACCGACGATATTGGTTTCGATAAAATCCAGCGGGCTTTCGATAGACCGGTCCACATGCGATTCCGCCGCCAGGTGAATAACGCCGTCTATCTGGAAGGACTGGAACACGTCGTCGAGCAAGGCGGCATCCAGAATATCACCGCGCTGAAAAACGTAATTCGGAAGCCCTTCCACATCCCGAAGGTTTTCCAGATTTCCGGCATAGGTCAGGTTGTCCAGATTGACGATTCGATAATCGGGGTACCGCGTCAAAAACCGGCGCACTACGTGCGACCCGATGAACCCGGCGCCGCCGGTGAGAAGGATGTTTTTGGTGTAGGACATGGTTGAAAAGTTGCGAGGTTGCGAAGGAGGTTGCGAGGTTGCGGGGTTGCATCTCTTCGTAACTTCGCAACGCCGCAACCTCGTAACTTTATTAATGAACCACCTCCTTAAAATACTTCATCGTTTCCAGAAGGCCTTCCGCCCGGGGCACCTTGGGTTCCCAGCCGAGGATGGCCCTGGCGCGGGCGATATCGGGCTGACGGACTTTGGGGTCGTCGACCGGGAGGGGGCGGTAATCGATATACGCGTTGGGGTTGCCCACCAGATCGATGATTTCCTGGGCAAACTCCAGGATGGTAATCTCGTCGGGGTTGCCGATATTGACAGGGAGGTGATAGTCGCTCATCAGCAGGCGGAAAATGCCTTCGATCAGGTCGTCGACGTAACAAAAAGAGCGGGTTTGAGAGCCGTCGCCGAACACCGTAAGCCCTTCCCCCCGGATAGACTGGGAGAAAAACGCGGGAAGTACCCGTCCGTCTTCCACCCGCATCCGGGGACCATACGTGTTAAAAATTCGCACGATACGCGTATCTACGCCGTGAAAATTGTGGTAAGCCATCGTAATCGCTTCCAGGAATCGCTTGGCCTCGTCGTATACGCCACGGGGTCCAACCGGGTTGACATTGCCCCAATAGTCTTCTGATTGCGGGTGTTCCAAAGGATCCCCATACACCTCCGAGGTGGAAGCCACCAAAATGCGGGCTTTCTTTTCCCTGGCCAGCCCCAGCAGGTTGTGGGTGCCTAAAGCGCCCACTTTCAGGGTTTGAATGGGCATTTTGAGGTAATCGATCGGACTCGCCGGAGAAGCGAAATGCAGAATATAATCCAATGGGCCCGGCACGTGGACAAACCGGGTGACGTCGTGGTGGTAAAATTCAAATTGCGGCAGCGGAAACAAGTGTTCGATGTTGCGCATGCTGCCGGTGAGCAGGTTATCCATAGCGACCACATGGTATCCTTCTTGAATGAACCGGTCGCAGAGGTGAGAACCGAGGAAGCCGGCGCCGCCGGTAATGAGGACTTTTTTCACTGGAATGGACAGTTTGGGGCGTTAATTAGGTTAAAGCCGCCTAAAGATAGCCGCTTTTTGCGTTTTCCATCATGCGCACGCCTTGAAGCGGGTAAATATTTTTGTCAAAATATACTTGACGCGAAATGGTTTGGGAAAATCCCAAACCATTTCGCGTCAAGTATCGTATTTTTGGCGCATGAGCCGCATATGGAAAAAGATATCCCTCCCTCTTTTGGAATACTTCTTGACGGGAATCCTCTTTTGGCCGCCATTGGCAGCTTCTGCTCAAGCCTCCCCGCTCAACACCGGCAAGGCTTGGGTGGGCGAAGTAAGCTATGGATTCCAGATCCCTTCCGGCGATCTTTCCGCCCGCTTTGGACCCAACGTGAGTCTGGGCGCCGGCATCCAGTGGATGAGCCAGAAATCGAATTGGCTGATCGGGGTCCAGGGGCAGTTTCTTTTTGGACAACGGGTTGAGGAAGACGTCTTGAGTACCTTACGCACCGCGGAAGGATTTATTATCGGCAACGACCGCGACCCGGCAGACATCCAGCTCCGGGAGCGGGGGGGATACCTGGGTATCCAAGTTGGCAAACTGTTCAGCCTGGACCAGGACAACCCCAGGTCCGGCCTCCGGATTAGCCTGGGCGGAGGCATTCTGCAACACCGGATACAAATTCAAAAGGATCCGGTGCGCACGGTTGCTCAACTGGAGGGCGACTACGCCAAAGGGTATGACCGGCTAACGAATGGACCCGCGTTATATCAATGGACAGGCTATCAGGTGTTTAGCAAAAACCGCCAGGTGAATTTTTATATCGGACTGGAAACCATACAGGGTTTTACCCGGGGACGAAGAGATTGGCAGTTCGACTTGCAACAGCCCTACACCAGCGACCGCCTCGACCTGCTCTGGGGAATCCGCGCCGGCCTCACCCTGCCTGTCTATTACGGATCAACCGAAAAAATCTGGTATTGATAAAAGGATGTCACACCTACGCAATGTAGACGCAAAACATTGCGTCTCTACCTAAAATCCCTTCGCTACTTCGTTACCTCGAAACCTCGCAACTCTTTAATAATGAACATTCTGTACACTATCTCCATTTGGGTATTCCAGGGTTTGATCCATCTTACCTCCTGGTTTAACCCGAAAGCCAAAGCCTGGGTCCTCGGGCGGAAAGGTTGGCGGAAGACGCTACAGGATCGGGTTGTCCAGGCCAGAAAGCCCGGACAGCCGCTCGTGTGGGTGCATTGCGCTTCCCTGGGGGAGTTCGAGCAAGGAAGGCCGCTGATTGAAGCGATGAAATCCCAAAATCCCGGAATCTTTGTGCTACTCACCTTTTTCTCCCCCTCGGGGTACGATGTGCGAAAAAACTACCCCCTTGCCGATGCGGTGGCTTATTTGCCGGCAGATACCTCCCGGAACGTCCGGGATTTTCTCCGGCTGGTTCAGCCCAACCTGGCTGTTTTTGTAAAATACGAATTCTGGTACCGCTTTCTGGAAGGCTTGCGTAACCAGACCATCCCAACCATCTTGATTTCGGCGCGGCTACGCCCGGGACACCTGTTCTTCCAGCGCTACGGGGGATGGTTCAAAACCCGGTTGCAAGCCTTCAGCCACATCTTTGCCCAGGACGCCTCTGCACCGCAGCTCCTGGCCCGAACCGGAGTGCCGTTTACCGTTGCTGGCGATACCCGGGTAGACCGTGTCGGGGACATTGCCCGCCGCCCGGGATCGGTTCCGGAACTGGATGACTTTTGCGCCGGTCACCCCGTTTTAATCGCTGGAAGCTCCTGGCCTCCAGATGAAAAACGACTGGGGGAGCTCTTCCGCCACCCTGTTTTTTCCGGATGGAAACTCCTCATTGCTCCACACGATATCCGGGATTCCCGTCTGGCGGAAATCGAACAGGTTTTTCCCGGGGCCTCGGTGCGGTTTACCCGGTATCAAACCGGAGAAGATAGCCACCAGCAGGTATTGATTATCAATACGATGGGCATGCTTGCCTCGCTATACCGCTACGGCGATATCGCCTATATCGGGGGCGCTTTCGGGAGCGGGCTCCACAATACCCTGGAGCCCATCGCATTTGGACTGCCGGTGCTTTTCGGCCCCAAATATGAAAAATTTGCCGAAGCGCAGGCGCTGATCCAAAGCGGAGGCGCCCGGTCTATATGCTCCAGGGAAGAACTGATCGAGGCGTTCGCCGGGTGGACCGATGAACAAAAACGGTCATGCGCTTCCGCTGCTGCATCCGCCTATGTACAGGAGAACCAGGGCGCCACCAAACGAATTTTGGATTGGGTACAGACGCAGTTCCCGCATATCGTGGCGCCGTCGTAAAATTTGCGCCATAATCCCGCCCGGCCCAGCCCGAGGGAGTGCAACTTTTAGTAGCTTTGCGCGAATTTTAAACCTCCTGTATGGTTGATGCCGCTGCGCTGTTTGAGCAATTTAACCAAATCAATGTCTTGATCGTTGGGGATGTCATGATCGACCGGTATCTGACCGGCGAAGTAAACCGCGTTTCCCCTGAAGCGCCCGTGCCGGTGGTGCAGTTCCAACGGGTCGAAGACCGCCTGGGCGGAGCCGCCAACGTAGCGCTCAACATCAAAGCCCTTGGCGCTACCCCTTATTTGTGCAGTGTCATCGGGACCGACGAAGACAGTAAACGTTTTCTGGACCTGCTGCCTCCCCAGGCGCTTTCTGCCAAGGGCATCCTCCAATCGCCCGAGCGAATGACCACCGTAAAAACCCGGGTTATGTCCGGCAACCAGCACCTGCTGCGGATCGACCGGGAAATCACCTCTGATATTTCTGAAGACGAACACCGGCAATTCCTGGAAACCATCCGGAAAATCCTGGACACAAAGAGCATCCACATCATCCTGTTTCAGGATTACAACAAAGGCGTTCTGACTCAGCCTTTGATCCGGGATGTCATGATGGAGGCCATCCGCAGGGATCTTCCCACGGCAGTAGATCCCAAATACCACAATTTCTGGGCCTACAAGCAAGTCACCTTGTTCAAACCCAACCTCAAAGAGATTCGGGCTCAGGTACCCGGGCCAGTAGAAGCCGGCATCGATTCGCTCCGGAAAGCCTCTCTTTACATCCGGGAAAAGCTGGGCAATGCCTATACCATGATTACCCTTTCAGAAAAAGGGCTTTTTCTCGACGCCCAGGGCAAAACCGTCCTTCTCCCTACCCAGCCCCGGTCGGTAGCCGACGTCAGCGGCGCCGGAGACACCGTGATCAGCATCGTTTCCATTGGCTTGGCCCTGAATATGGATATGGAACAGGTAGGTATCCTGGCCAACCTCGCGGGCGGGCAGGTTTGCGAACACGTGGGCGTGGTCCCGGTAAACAAGGAACAATTGCTGCGGGAATACGAAGATTTTCTGAAAAAATCCTGATTCTCCATTTCCTCGATTATTTTTGTCGTCCGGGTTATCAAAATGCGAATTTTTTATCCTGGAAGTAGCCGAATAGCTCAAATATTAGGACCTTTAAACCCTAAATTAGTAAGCTTATTTTTTCAAAATACAAATTCATGAAATTGTATCCAAACATCCGACAGCAGACAACACTTCTCTTGCTTGCTTTTCTTATGCTCAGTGTTCAGGGTTTTGCCCAAACCCCGTTCTGGAGCGAAGATTTTGCCGATTCGGTTCGGTTCGTTGCTCAATGGAAAAACGGAGGGACCAATCCCGGAACTGAAAAATGGAAATGGAGCAAAAATGCCGATGGCATTTTTGAGAATCAACCCGACTTTGGGTCTAAAACGGCCGCTAACGGCTTTGTCCTTTTCAACTCCGACATCAACGGCGATAACGCCCACGATGTCACGGTCACGTCCCCTGCCATCAACTGCAGCGGACAGAACGCGGTGTTCCTGCGTTTTGAAAACCAATATGCGTATTTTTCTGCGGGAGCTACGTCCAAAGCAGAAGTGGGCATATCCACCGATAGCGTCAACTTTACCTATATTCAGGTTCTCACCAACGTAGCCCGAAACGACCTTTCCCAACCGGTCCAGATCCAAGTCCTCGAATTGCCGGCTGCCGCCAACAAACCCAAAGTTTTTATTCGCTTCCGCTGGCAGGGAGTGTACGAATATGCCTGGCGGATCGACGATATCGGCCTGTTCCCTTCCAACCCCCAGGCTAAATATGATCTGGCCGTTAGCAATCCTTTGGTGAACCTCAACTTTGCTACTCCCAAAAGCCAGGTGGATACCACCTTCCTGATCTCCACCATCGAAAATAAAGGGATCCAAAATCAAAGCAATATCACATTGAAGATCGATATGAGCAGCACCAACGGACAGACGTTCAACCTGTCGGACACCCTGCTCACGCTGAATGCCAACACTAAGGACACCCTGCTGTTTGACGACCTGTATGTACCGCGCGACACCGGCGGCTATACCGTCGTATTCTCTGTTAAATCCGCCCAGGTGGATGAGGATACCACCAATAACAAATGGACTTCCGGATTCCGCATCACAGAGACTTTATTCTCCAAAGACAATGGCATTCTGGCCAGCGCCACCCAGCCCCAAACCGTTCAGGGCGACCTTTGGGAGATTGGCAACCTGTACGACATCGTCAGCAACGGCTACCAGGCGTATGAAGCGACTTTCTCCGTTGCCAGCAACAACAACGCGCATCAGGGGAATACCGTTTCCCTGCTCTTGTACAAGATCAACGAGAATAACGATCCCGAATTCACCGACGCCGATTTACAGATCGTCGGGTATGGGTTCCATGCGTTCACCAACGAGCCCAACTTCGCCGTGATCTCTACCCCGCTGCTCGACCTGAATTCCAACGAACAAGGGGTCAAACTGGATAAGGACGAGTCCTATATTCTGACCATTCAGTACCAGCCTACGATGTTCGTGCCGTATACGGCTAATCCGTATCCCTACAACGCCATCTCGACCGTAGTTAAAAACGGCTCCTGGTTCCTGGGAGGATTCGGAGACGCCGTAACCGCCATCATGCGCATGCGCATCCGCCCGATCAACGTCACCTCCACCAAAGAGCCCCAGCTTGCCGAAAGCCAGCTCAACGTATTCCCGAACCCCGCCATCCGCGACCTTCGGGCCGATCTGGAATTACAGGAAGTATCGGAGTTGGTGGAATTCCGCATCGTCGACGTAGCCGGCCGCACCATAGCTACCCAGCAACTGGAAAATATCCAGCATGGCACGTTCACCTTCGACGTAAGCAACCTCCAGAGTGGAACCTATTTCCTCCACGCCCGCACGGCGGAAGGGGTGAAGACCAAGCGGTTTGTTGTGCAAAAATAACACGAGAGGGTGAGGCATAAGGCGAAGGGCTTAAGGCATAAGGAAATTTCCTTACGCCTTAAGCCCTTCGCCTTATGCCTAAAATCAATGGCATCCAAGCTGTTGAAGCGCCTCCTCCAGACTCTTCACCTTTCCTTCCCCATCTGCCAGTTTCTGGCGTTCGCGATCCACCACATCCGCTGGGGCGCTGCCAACGAAGCGCTCGTTGCTTAGCCTTTTTTGGACCGAAACCACAAATCCCTGGTAGTATTCCAATTCTTTTTTCAGCCGGCTGCATTCTTCAGCCACGTTGATCTGTTGTTCCAGCACCACGAAAAACTTCTCGGTACCGGCCAGGAAGGTAACGCTGTTCGGTACCTCGGCCTGGGTTAGT
This sequence comes from Haliscomenobacter sp., assembly GCA_016707205.1. GTDB lineage: Bacteria > Bacteroidota > Bacteroidia > Chitinophagales > Saprospiraceae > JADJPL01. The sequence goes on from JADJHZ010000009.1 coordinate 134,634, forward strand.
TCGAGGGATTCCAGGTTGCCCATTTTCATGATCATCTCTTTCAATCCGGGCAAGCTGAGCCAATTCGCCGCTTCTGCCGTTTCCTGAACCTTTACTTCGAGAAGGTCTTTCATTTTTATCCCGTTGTTGTTTCGGGTATCCCGGATACCGGCTACGGCGTCTTTGGCGCGCTCCACGGCGGCGATCAGGCCGGCGTCGAAGGCCCCGGCTTCCGGATACCGGCTGATCACGCAATCCTCGCCCTCGAGGCGGTCGCGGAGTTGATGCCAGATCTCTTCCGTCGCGAAGGGCATAAAAGGATGCAGCAGGGTCATCATCCGCTCGTATAGCCCAATCGTGGCTTCCCGGGTGGATTCAGCGATTGGCGCGCCGTAGGCGGGCTTGATCATCTCGAGGTACCAGGAGCAGAAGTCGTCCCAGATAAACTTGTATAAGGTCATCAGGGCGTCCGACAAGCGGAATTCCCGGAAATGGTCGTTTACCTGCCCGATTACCTGCTGCAGTTTGTGCTGCATCCAGGAAATGGCGAGTTGGTCCACTGCGGCCACAGATGCTTCGGCTGGTTCGGTAGTGACCTCCCACCCTTTCGTCAACCGAAGGGCGTTCCACATCTTGTTGCAGAAATTGCGGCCCTGTTCGCAAAGCTTGCTTTCGTTGAGTACGGCGTTGGTCTGGGAATCAAAAGGCGCATCAAAAATGATATCGTTCCCGGCAGAAGCGCTCGACAACATGCCGAAGCGGACCCCATCTGCCCCGTAATTCTCGATCAGTTCCAGCGCATCAGGGGAATTGCCGAGGGATTTGCTCATCTTGCGCCGCTTGTTGTCGCGCACCATCCCCGTGTAGTACACGTTATGGAAGGGCATCACGCCTTTCTCCCTGGCCAGGTCTTCCCCGAGCAATTCGGGCGCCCATTCGTACCCGGCCATGATCATCCGGGCGACCCAGAAGAACATGATGTCCCATCCGGTTACCAGGACGTTGGTCGGGTAATAGTACCGGAATTCCTCCGGATTCCGGAAGCCGTCGAACACTGAGATGGGCCAAAGCCAGGAAGAGAACCAGGTGTCGACCACGTCGTCGTCCTGGCGCAGGTCAGCGAACGTTAACGCCCCGTTTCCGGTGTGCTCCCGGGCCTGACGAAGGGCTTCATCCGCTGTTTCCGCTACGAAAATCGCAGTTTCCTGTCCGGATTTTTCCGCCTTCAGATACCATGCCGGGATGCGCTGTCCCCACCACAACTGTCGGGAAATACACCAGTCGCGAATATTGTCCTCCTGCAACCAGGTGTAATACATATTCCAGAAATGTTCCGGAAAAAAGCGAACGTCTCCGCTGCGGACCGCTTCCAGAGCGGTGCGGGCAAAGGCTTTCATATCCAGAAACCACTGCAGGCTGAGGCGGGGTTCGACGACCACATCGGTGCGCTCGGAATAACCGATCTTGGTCCGATAGTCCTCAATTTTCACGAGGTTGCCGGCTTCTTCCAGCAGCTTGCGGATTTTTTTGCGGGCGGCAAAGCGGTCTTCTCCCACCAGAATCCGGGCTTTTTCGTTCAGCTTGCCGTCCTCGGTGAGGATATCGATCACCTCCAGCTTATGCCGCTGCCCGATCTCGTAGTCGTTGGGGTCGTGGGCAGGGGTGATCTTCAGCGCGCCGGTACCGAACTCGCGGTCCACATAGGTATCGGCAATGACCGGAATAGGCCGGTTGATCAGCGGAATCAACACGTTTTTGCCAATCCACCCCTTGTACCGTTCGTCGTCGGGATGAACGGCTACCGCCGTATCGGCCATGATGGTTTCCGGGCGCTGGGTGGCGATTACCAGCCCTTCTTCGGGGTTGTCTTCCAGGACGTATTTGAGGTAAAAAAATTGAGAATTTTCTTCTTTGTAGATCACCTCTTCATTGGAGAGCACCGTAAGGGCTTCCGGGTCCCAGTTGGTCATTCGGAGGCCGCGGTATACCCGTCCTTTGCGGTACAGGTCATTAAAAACCCGGATCACCGCATCCGACAGACTGGGTTCCATGGTAAAGCGCGTGCGGTCCCAATCGCAGGAAGCACCCAGCTTTTTAAGCTGTTCGAGGATAATGCCGCCGTATTTATCCTTCCATTCAAAGGCATAGTTCATGAATTCCTCCCGGCTGATATCCATTTTACGGATGCCCCGCTCCCGAAGCATGCGCACCACTTTAGCCTCTGTGGCAATCGACGCGTGGTCGGTGCCGGGCACCCAGCAGGCGTTCTTTCCTTCCTGCCTGGCTTTGCGGATCAGAATATCCTGGATGGTGTTGTTCAGCATGTGGCCCATGTGCAGCACGCCCGTCACGTTCGGCGGCGGAATGACGATGGTAAACGGCTCGCGCTCATCCGGTTCGGAATGAAAATACCGTTGATCCATCCAATGCTGGTACCAACGGGTTTCTGTTTCTTGTGGGTTGTAGCGGGTTGAGAGGTCGGACATTTTTTAAAAGTTACGAAGTTACGGAGTTGCGGAGTTGCGAAGTTGTGCGGGGTTGCGAAGTTGCGAAGTTGCGGGGTTGCGGGGTTGCGCAACTTCGCAACTCCGCAACCTCGTAACGTTTACCCCCAAACATCCACCCCGGTTTGATTCCGGAAGAGGTCTTCCATGGTTTCGCGGTGGCGGATGAGGTAATCTTGGCCTTTATACACCATCACCTCGGCGGGGCGAAGGCGGGAATTATAGTTCGACGCCATCGAAAAACAGTAGGCGCCGGCGTTGCGCATACAGAGGATATCGCCTTCCCGGATCTCGGGAATCTTCCGGTTGGCGCCAAAGGTGTCGGTTTCGCAGATATACCCTACCACGGTATAGAACCTTCGTCTCCCTTGCGGATGGGAAATATTGGTGATATGGTGGTAGGAATTGTAAAACATCGGCCGGATAAGGTGATTCAAACCGGAATCCACGCCTGCAAAGACGGTGGAAGTTGTGTGTTTGACTACATTAACCCGGACAAAGAAATACCCCGCCTGGCTTACCAGGAATTTTCCGGGTTCAAACATCAGTACGAGGTCCTTTCCATAGGCCTGGCAGAACTCCCGGAATCGGGCGGAAATCAGTTGACCCAGTTCCTCGATATCCGTTTCGATATCGCCTTCCTTATACGGCACTTTGAAGCCGCTGCCAAAATCCACAAACTGGAGGTTGGGAAAGTCTTTGGCGTGGTTGAGCAGGATCTCGGCGCCGGCAAGGAAAACGCCGGGGTCCAGAATATCCGAGCCGGTGTGCATGTGAATCCCCTCTACCTGAAGGCCGGTGGCTTCAACGATACGGTGTACGTGAAGCATCTGGTGGATAGAGATCCCAAATTTGGAATCGACGTGCCCAACCGAAGTTTTGAGGTTGCCGCCGGCCATGATGTGGGGGTTAATCCGGATAGAAACCGGCACCGTAGGATGAGCCTGCCCAAACTGTTCGAGGATCGACAGGTTGTCGATATTGATCCGCACGCCGAGAACCACCGCTTCATCGATCTCTTCCATCCCAACGCAGTTAGGGGTATAGGTGATCTCCCGGGGAGGAAACCCGGCGGCAAGACCCAGCCGCACCTCCTGAATCGAAACGGTGTCCAGCCCTGCTCCCAAGCCTTTCATAAACTTCAGGATGCTAAGGGTCGTCAGCGCTTTACACGCATAATGAATCCGGAGCCTGGGCACGTCGAAAGCTGCCAGAAGCCGCTTGTATTGGCTCTCGATCACTTCCGCGTCGTACACATAAAGCGGAGCGCCGTATTTTTCAATCAGGTCGAGCGGATTTATGTTTCCGCTCAGTAGCATCCCTTCGCCGTTTTCCATTGCGTTGTCTTGTCCTTGGATTATTTCGAGTTGCAAAAATGCGAAAAAGGAAAGGGAAATGGAAACTTTATCTACATTTAGAAGCCGTCGCCCACCCGCCAAAACAGAACGGCGGTGCATCTATACGTTCAAATGCATGCATTGCCGTTTAGCGGAGGTGGTATGAAAAAACTGCGCTAAACCTCTCAAGCCAAACGACGACTTATGCACGAAAGAGAACTCATTGACGCATGTAAACGGCAGGACCGGCGCGCTCAGCAGCGCCTGTACGACCAGTTTACTCCAATGATGTTCGCGGTGTGCAAACGGTACATCCCCAAACGAGAGGATGCCGAAGACGTGCTGGTGGAAGGCTTTTTCAAAGTATTTGCCAATATCGGGCAATTTAAAGCCGAAGGAAGTTTCGAGGGCTGGATCCGGCGAATCATTGTCAATGAAGCGCTGATGTTTCTGCGCCGTAGAAACCAGTTGCAGTACAACGTGGAGGTCAGCGAGTGGGACGCGTCGGTCCCCGCTCCTGTCAGCGCCGATCTCGACGCCAAAGACATCTTGTTTATGCTCGGCCAACTACCTACCGGATACCGCACGGTGTTCAACCTGTACGTGATCGAAGGCTACAAGCACCGCGAAATCGCCGAAATGTTAGGAATAAGCATTAATACCTCTAAATCCCAGTTGATCCTCGCCCGGAAACGTCTTCAGGCCATGCTTGGGGTAGATCAGGACGAGGCATTTATTTCACCCGATTTAACCGAATCCGAAGACCAATGAGACCTTCAAAAGACCTATTCGATTTGTTTCGGGAGCGACAGCAATTGCTCGAAGAGCGCCCTTCTGCGCATACCTGGCGCAGGCTTGAACGCCGGCTCGACCTCCACAACCGGCGCCACCTGACCGTGCACCGGCGCGCCATGGCTATGGCTGCGGCCGTACTCGTGCTGGCGGTTTTCCTGGGCGTCATGGGCCTTCAACTGGGTCAAAGGCAATGGCTCTCCCTGAAGCCTCAGGCAGAAAACCGCTTCTACGTAGAGCATCTCAATCCGCAGGACGCCGATCCGGATGCGATCCAAATGCTGGAATACAACCGCCAATACCAGAATACCCCAATCCAGGTAGAAGAAGGCCAGGCAAGCCAGAAACTCGTCGTGAAAAATGATACAGGGAGGTAAGCGTCCCAACTAGCGCGAAGCGCCCGCCTCGTGTTCTGTTGTGCGTAGACTTCCGTCTACGCGTTCGTTCAATCTTCAGATTGCGTGTATTTCCTACCTTTGGGGCATTGCTGCGTTGTCTGAACTGTGATTTGCAGGATGAAAGGATGGCCATGATGTAGCTCGGATTTCCAACAGGAAGCGAGGCCCAACTAGCGCAAACCTCCGGGCTGCGGAGGGCAAGTATAGGGAATAGGCAAATGGGGCTACCCTTCTCCCTCTTCCCGAAACGGGTGCCGGGGGTCCATTCTTCTTTCGGTTCGACGAGGCGCACCGCGTAAGGCAGCAGGCAATTCAAAAACGGGTTGACGTGGGCTAGATACACCCGGGCAGGGCGGGCCACCGCCCCAACCGAGCTTTTGATTTCCAGCGCCGTGCGGGCGAAAACCACCCGGTTCATGCGGGAGTGAATCCCTTGCTCCACCATCCGGTACAGCATATTGAGGTAAATTTGGTGGGAGCGGTTGAGTTCCGGCAGAAAGCCTATGAAGTGGGCTTCCAGATCTCCGCCGTTGCGGATGGTGGAATAGAAGCCCGCCAGGGCATCGTCCTGATAGCATGCGGTAATTTGAAAGTCTGGCCCCAGAGAGCGTTTGAGCTCGACGAAATATTCGGGGCCGGCGCAAACCAGGCTAAAGCCCGCTGCTTCCACAATATTGCGGTATAACGAAGCTAGTTCGCCAGCCAGCAACTCAATTTGGCTTAAGGTCAATTCCTTGAAAAGCAATCCTTCCGATTTCTTGAACGCCCGCCGTGCGCGGATGCGGTATTTCGAGCTCATGGCCTCGAGGTAATCGTCGAAGGTCTTCCATTGGGGCCGGAGATCAAAGATCATGTTCGGCTGAAAATTCATCTCGTGCAGCCCGCCTCCGGAAGCGAAGGGCAGCGGTTCTTCAAAATCCTTGCAAAGCACTACGGAAGCCCCTTCGTGCCGGGCAATGCGCTTCAGCATAGGGCCCAGTCGGCGGAGAAATGCCTGCCTGGTTTCTTCCCCTTCCCGCACATGCCATCCGTGCTCGCCGGGAATGAACAAGTGCCCGCAAATAAGGATCCGGTAGTTGCCGAAGCGGGCAAAAAAGCGCTTGGTCTTTCCCCAAAGCCCTTTCCATACCTCCTGGTCGCGGATATTGTCCAACGCCCTGAACGTCACTACCTGAAGCGCTACCCAGGCGAAGGGTCCCCGGTCGTTCTCCAGAACCAGGTATCGGGGGCGGAGTTGGGCAGGTAGCCCTTCTTCTTCTGAAGCCAGGAATCGGGGGGAGAGAAACAGGTTGGCGGTATCCAAAGGCCAGGATTCGTATACATCGGCAAACCGGGAAGTGTAATACCCTTTCCAATCCCCAAAAGCGAATGCCTGAGTACCTTTAGCCGCAGACCGGGAAGGAAGCCAGGGAAGCGCCAGCGCACCGGCACATTTTCGGGCAGGGTTGGAAGAAATCACTTTCAAAGGCATACGGAGGATTAGCGCAGAAATATTTCTCACAACAAAGAAAGCAAACTTAAAGTTGAAAACGGCGGTGTTTTCGGATAAACGAGTGGCGCTCGGCGGATAGTCTGGCACAATAACAATCGTAAAACATCCCGTATCGTTCCAGGCGCATGCCCAGTTTCTCCAGCACCCGGATGGAAGCCCCGTTTGCCGGCATGGCCACCGCCACGATTTCCGGCAGCTCCAGCTCCCAAAACCCATACCAAAGCACCCGTGCGCCGGCTTCGGTTGCGAATCCTCTCCCCCAATGCTCCGGCGCATACCGGAACCCAATCTCCACCTCCGTGCTCTTTTCCATATAGCGCAAAGCCATCCACCCGACGAACGCTTGCGAATCGCGGGTTTCCACCACCCAATACCCCAGCGTCCGGCGGTTGAACTCCATCCGGTAGTGGAGCTCGTCCTTCGTACCTTCCAAATCCAACGCCCCATTCGGGCGGATATACCGCATTACCTCCGGGTTGCTTCCCAGAGCATAGGCTTCTTCGAGGTCTTCTTCCCTCGGTGGCCGGAGGATCAGGCGGTTGGTTTCGAGAAGTGGAGGCATTTTTTAGGTTGCGAAGTTGCGAGGTTGCGGGGTTGCGAAGAAAAGTTACGAAGTTACGAAGTTGCGGGGTTGCGAAGAAAAGTAACGAAGTTGCGAGGTTGCGAAGTTACGAAGTTACGGAGTAACGAGGTAGCTGGGTTCAAGGGGCGGCTCTGTATCCGTGTAATCCGCGTAATCCGTGTAATCCGTGATTCAGACAATTAGGTAACCGGCATGAGCTTTTCCTGACCGTAGCGTCTGGGGGCAGGCTTCACGTCGGTTTGGATTAAGGAACTATCGCTTTTTCAAATAGTTATTTTTTTTCAATAAATTGATTATCAATATTTTAATAAAATAATCAAATAGTCTGCTCCCCCTTACGGCCCCTTCCCTTCCCGCCACTTCGTTACCTCGCAACCTCGTAACCTCGTAACCTCGCAACCTCGCAACCTCGTAACCTCGCAACCTCGCAACCTCGCAACCTCGCAACCTCGCAACCTCGCAACCTCGCAACCTCGTAACTTCGCAACCTCGCAACTTCGTAACTTTATTCCCCACTCCACCCGACAAACTCAAGCTTACCATAGCCGCGGTGGTGGAGTATCCAGGTTTCGAGGATGCGTTTGGCGCCGTCGTATTCCATGAAAAACTGCCGGAAATTGCCGGCTTTTACCGATCGCGGAGGGAAGGCGGAGGGTTGGACGAGGACGAACGACCGGGGTTGGCCGGCTTCCCGGCACCGAAGGACGGCGATTGGGGTTACCCCCAGCGTCTGACCTTCTTCCAGGCGTTGGCCGAGGACGAAGACTTCCTGGGGGCGGCTGCCTTCCCCTTTCCGGGCGTTAGTCAAAAAGCCGTAATTACAGGGGTAGGGCAAAAAATCCAGGGCAGCGCCTTTTTGCTTTTGAAATACGCCCGCCTTGGGGTTCCAGTCCCAAACGTCGGTGGAGCCGGCGGGAGCGAGCACTTGAGCGGCAAGCTCCCCTTCGCGGGGAGGAGGGATTTGCTCCGGAGCGGCATCGTTGCAACCGGCCAGCAGGGCCGCCACCAAAAACAGGCTTCCAAAAACGGCCTGGCGGAAGGGGGGAATAAAACGACGTATCATGCGGTAAAGGTAACAAACCGGATGCGTTGATCGAAAAAAAACGGACGTTCATCGATTTCGGTGCAACTATTGGGTTGTCCACCCCGTCCCTTAGGACAAATCAATCACAAAAAACCAACGCACATGAAATCGCTTCGCAATGCCCTGCTTCCAGTTCTCGCCCTGTTTGTTTCCGCCGCCGCGCTCAGCGCCCAGAATTACAACGGTTGGGGAACGGGAATCAAAGGCGAAGGCCCTGTCGTGAAGAAAACCCTGAAGCTCGACCAATTCGACGGCCTCACGCTGGCGGTCAGTGGCAACGTCTACCTGCGCCAGGGAAGCCAGCAATCGGTGGAGGTAGAAAGCCATCAGAACCTCATCGATAACGTCGTCACCACCGTAGAAAACGGCGTTTGGAAGATCCGCTTCGAGAAGAACGTTCGCAGTTACGACAAATTCAACGTGTATATCACCGTGCCGACACTGAAAAAAGCGGCCGTGAGCGGCTCCGGCGACATCATCGGCGAAACGCCCTTTAAAAACCTGGGCGACCTCAGCCTGGCGATCAGCGGCTCCGGCGATATCGCCATGGAAGTGGAAAGCCCCAACGTGAGCGCCAGCATCAGCGGATCGGGGGATATTAAGGTCTCTGGCAAAGGCAACAGCATCAACGCCAGCATCAGCGGATCGGGCGACGTAAACACCGCCGCCTTCTCCGCCCAAACCGCCAGCGTGTCGATCTCCGGCTCCGGCGATTGCTCCGTCAACGCCGCCGAAGACCTGAAAGTGGGCATCTCCGGCTCCGGCGACGTGTCCTACAGCGGACGCCCGCGGGTAAACTCCAAGGTTTCCGGATCGGGGGATCTGATCCACAAAGGGATGTAAACATCCAACCGCATGAGCCAGCGTGGAGGCCTCCCCCTAACAACGAATCAGCCGAACCCTGACCATTGAATGATTTTGATCCCCCGAATTACGTTTTTCTGCTCCTGTAAGGAGTATTCTGACTGTTATGTAATCACCTTTGGAATTTTTTCTCCGCCTGTGCCGAAGCGTTGCGTTTAGGGGCAGGCGGAGTTTTTTTTTGCGTTGAGGCGTTGTTTAATCTGCCATCGTGTCCTGTTCATTCTTTATCAAGGCTCGCCCCAAACCAGGCGCTGGTCAGGGGACCGGCCAATAGTTCCGCACAAAATCTGAGGATTTTGGCGAACAAAGGGGCCTTCCCTAACGCCTATACGCATCAACCCCTCAACGCTCCAACGCCCCAACGCCTTAACGTCAAATTTTTCCTATCTTCGCCCGACCAATAAACGAAATCAGACCATGCGAATCTATTGGATACTGGCATTGGGGATACTGGCCCTGGCGGCGTGCCGGCGGGAAGACAAAAACGAAACGCCAAAGGTGGATTTAAAAGCGGCGCTGCCCGGCACCTGGGAAGCCAAATACCTCCAAATCAAGATGCCGACGCATAACGGAAGCGACAGCATTCAGGTGTTTGAAGTAAGCGAAGAGTACTGGGAAGCGAAGTTTTTTGTCAAGCCCTACCGGACTTATTTCAGTACAGAACAGAAGTACCATACTACGCATCGCGGCCTCAACGACGTCCTTATGGGCGAATCCGAAGGCCTCTGGAACGCGTTTGGCGACACCCTCATGATGATCGAGAAAGACGCCACCGTGCAGTATAAAGTGCTGGTAGATAAAGGCCTCGCCCACTTCTCCGCCCTCCTCGACTGGGACCGCGACGGACAAGAAGACGATGAGTATTATCTTATCTACCGCCTCATTAGCAAAAGTTCCGCCGAATAGTTGCGGTTCTTAACTGCATCAAATATATTTGTATCCCTTTCACACACCCCTTACCCTCCACACACCCACACCCACACTCACACCCACACCCATTCTTCGGGATGTAGCGCAGCCCGGTAGCGCGCGTCGTTCGGGACGACGAGGCCGCAGGTTCAAATCCTGTCATCCCGACCCAATGTTTTTAGGCGCAAGGCATCAGGCGCAAGGCGTGAGGCCGGCCTAAAGCGAAAAAGCGTTCTGGCGTTTGCCGGGGCGCTTTTTTGTTTGGGGGGCAAACCTTGGCTACCAACGTTAGGCCTCTCCGAGGCCGTGATGGCGCCTTTTTTGGCCCTCGGAGAGGCCCAACGTTGGTAGCGCCCAGCGGCCCAAAACCTGAAGCCGGTTACGCCCCGCCGGCCTCGGAGAGGCCCAAGGTTTGTAGCCCGGATATGGCAACCTTTACCTGAAGCGTGGAATACCAGGGCAGAACCCTACATCAGCCAGCACCCAGCAGATGACCTGAGGAGCGCCTGCTTGTTGTGGAAGGGCCACATCATGGAAGGCCGCCATGTAAAACACCTCAAGGAGAAGGCCTTCTACAAAGCCTTTGAGGCGGATATTGATGAGCTGCCTACTGTGGCTATCGAAGGGGGTGAGCCATGTCTGGGTATTTCAACTGCTAGTTGGGGAGGACATGCTGAATACCCACATTGTGCAGACGGAGTTGGCCAGTGTTGATATGCAGGAGGCTAAGGCCCTGTCGAAGTCAGGGTTTCTGCCCGAATCGTAGCGGGCCCTTCCTTTGTGTAGAATGCAGTTTGCACTATACCGCCGAGGCTGTGCGCATAGAAGCGATTGACTCCACCGCTGCTGGAAAATAAAATTGACCACAAAACCTACACCCTTGGAAGCCCTAACGATGGAGGAAGGTACCCTCATCTTTCGGGTAATAAATGAATGCGGCGCTGGATATCATCCAAGAGAGCACGGGCGTTCTTAAGAAAGTCTCTGCCCATCCATACCTCAAGGGAGTCCTGTTGGCAATACGCCGTAACACCCTGAGAGCTCCTCCACGCAGATTTACGCCAATCGGAGCAAGCAGAAGATTGCCAATGATATGCTGATGGTGATCAAGAAGTGGGAAAACGTAAAAGATGTTGGTCGCGCCCTTGCTGATAAAAGTCATTATAGGGCATGACGGTATCATCTTCTTCTTACCTCAAAAATAGAGTATATTACTTTTCGAAATAGAGAGGCCATGGGAGATGCTGCAAAGCAGATATCTGTCATGGCCTTTTGGCTTGGGAGTGTGCAAAGGCGATATTGGAGCAATCGCGTGCAGCAAAGTTAAGGCGAAATGTTTTGGGCTTTGCTTGGTTGAGTTGCGCTAATACAGTAGTTACCGGCAAGCTTAGATGCAAAAATAACAACCAGAAAATACATGGCAAGACCCTTTAATTCAGATTTGGTTTTAGATGAACGCATAAGTGATTCAACGCTTAGAGCCTACCATGTGGGTTTTGACCAAAATAAATTCAGATTGTTCCCATTAGTTGAAACCATAAGAAGCGTAATTCCGAATACGCTTTGGGTTATCATCAAGGCAACAATATTCCGCTTACTGAAATTGTCGATAGACTTCAAGATGCTGCTAAAACAGTTTACACCACAGGCAAATACAAATACCGAGGGAATTGTGAATTAATACTACATTTGTTATTGAGAGATTTTTGTAACTCAATTCCTCTTATTTCGACTATTTATTTTCGAGATGCTCCTAATATTCCGGCACACGGTTTTGTGGGGTTCACGTAACGATTAACGGAAATGAAAAAACTATGGTTGGGAGAATCCAAACTCTACAAGTCTGGAACCGATGGAGTTAGAGACCTTGTAGGTGATATTATTAAACACTTTAATGCGGATTTTTTAAGGCAACAGTTTAATCTTATTACCAGAAAATTACCGACAGATGTACCCGAAATAGAGCACTGGAGAACCCTGATGCACAAAAACCAAAAATTGAATATAATCTTTTCAAGCATTGTGATTCCAATGGTTTGCACTTATAACAGCAGTTTGTTTGCCAGCCATAATGATGAAACACAACAATACATTGATGACTTCAAGAAAGAGTGTGAGGCTTTACACGATGAATTCAATAGAAAAAAACCTGCATCAAATTTAGAAATCGTATTGCTTACTCCTGTTCCTACAAGGACGAGTTAAATACTGAGCTTGATGCGAGACTTAAAGCAATGCAAAGAGTATGACTTTTACAGATATAAAAAACCATCATATCATTTCCTGAATAATTCTTCAGAGATTGCTTACGATGATAGCTTTAATTGTCAAAATTGCTCCATGTTGCTATCCATAAAGAGGAAGAAAATCATGGCAGAGATATAGTTATAAGAGTTCGTAATGCTTGGGACAAAATTCCCGAAAACACAAAGCCTATTTGGAATCAACTACAGAATCACGGGGCTATATCCTTATTTTGACCTGACCATCTATCGAAAAGTGCTGCAATTCGTTATGAATACCATAAGTCCCCATTCTTGCAAGACGTTTATTTGCACGAAGAGCAGCAAACGCTTTCTATTGAACTTCAAAGTAAGCGTTCCGTAGTTGTAAGTGCGCCAACAAGTTTTGGCAAAAGTCTGCTAATTGAAGAACTGATTGCTAGTAGAATATATAAGCAAATTGTCATCATTCAACCCACTCTTGCACTACTTGACGAAACACGAAAGAAACTATTAAAGTATCGTGAAACTTACAAAATAATTGTTTCAGCGAATCAAGAGCCTGACGATACAAAAGAAAACATTTTCTCTTTACAGTGAAGTTGAATCACACACTTCCGCCTATTCAATTCTTTGTTATTGATGAATTCTACAAACTAAGTCTTGACAGAGATGATGACAGAGCCATCTCCTTGAATCAAGCGTTTCATAAACTCTTGAAATACTAAAAAATTCTATTTGTTAGGCCCAATGATTAAAAGCATTCCTGTTTCATTCAAGCAAAATTTGATTTCACATGGTTTCGACTGAATTTGCCACAGTGGCCATAGATGAAAAGAGTTTAGAAATTAAAGATAAAGCAAAAAAGAAAAGGAATTAAAGAAAAAAAGCACTATTTGAATTACTGGCTAAAACCATGAACAAACATTAATTTTGTTCCTCCCAAACAAGGCAACTGGTTTGTGTTTGGAATTCATAAAATACTTGAAAATAAAAAATAAATTCTAATATTGAGAATGTTGGCAACCACAAGGAAATGATTGATTGGATTACAGAAAATGTAAATTACGTTGGTCGTTAATTCAATCGTTAATTTGGAGCAGCCTTTCATCATGGGCATTGCCAAGGCATTAGGTAGTTCAATTGTTGATGCCTTTAATCAAATTCAGTTCGTTGGCTATTTGCACATCAACTTTAATAGAAGGTATTAATACTTCCGCTAAAAATGTAATACTATACGACAAAGACAAAGGAACAAAGCAAATTGATTTTTTGACTATAAGAATATTGCAGGCCGTTCAGGTAGAATGAAAAGCATTTTATTGGCAATGTTTATCGTTTTGAAAACAACCAGACGAAATGGAACTGTTTGTTGATATTCCACTTTTCAATCAAGAGAATGCACCGCTTGAAATATTGATTTCGTTAGATGACAACGAATTAGAGAATTCAGCCAAAAAAAGGTTAGAAAATTTCAATAATCTCCTTCCGAACTTCAAGAAGTCATAAAGAAAAACTCTGGAATTAACATTGATGGTCAGTTAAAAATCATTGCAGAAATTGAAGCACATCTATCAGCAAATAGACAATTGTTGAATTGGAATTCATATCCGACTTACGACCAGCTTAACTACGTTTTAGATTTGTGTTGGCGACACTTGTTAAAGCCAGGAGAAAATAAAGCTGCCCTACGAAATGTTGGACAACTTGCAGTTCTTACAATCAAATACGCAAGACTTCATCTGTTTGGCTTTAATCAAAGACACAATAAATGACATGTATTGGAGGGGCAAATACCAAGCCCGAATAGACCGACTTCGTTTTATCTAAACACAACTCGACACTGGTTTGACTATAAGTCCAAATGGTTATCAGTTGTTTCAGAACTTCAGAATATGTTCTAAAGAATAAAATGCCACATGGCATTACTCACTTTTGCGACAAGTTAGAACATGGCTTTACCTTCTAACCTTGCTGCATTAATGGAATACGATATTCCTTATTCAGCAATCATTAAACTAAAAAACATCTTAAATCAAGGCAGGACACCTGACATACTAATAACATTTGTAAATCAATTATCGAATGAGGAATTATTGAAACGGGGACTGTTGCCTTATGAAATAAATAAACTTAGAAATTCATTCTCGTGTCTACTTCGTAAATAAAATCGTTCGCACATCAATTATAAAAAACAAGATTGAATGAAAAATTCAATAGATAAAATTTTCAGTAAAATAAAACTAAAATTCTATGCAGCCAACCATAGAATATTTTTGGGAAATATTTGATTACTTGTTAAAAAATAGGAATGGCTTTTGGCACGGTATTGTTGTTTCGGTTTTTTGGATTGCACGTCGGTTGTTTTTATCGAAAAAAAACTAAACAGCCAATTGATACCGAGCCAAAGGCACTTGCGGATAACGAAAATAATGTTTGGCATGGGATACGACCAGGTGATTTACAACTGTTACTGGTTGGGCTGATTTAGGCCGGGTTACAAGCATTCTCTCTTGAATACGGTCCATGGACATGCACATTGAAACTAAAAGGGACAAAAAAGGAACGGCAATTCATGCTGAAATTCCAGTTTACATCAAATTCAATCCTATCGAATGTTTTAAAGCAACCGAATATCGCTCTAAATGTAGGCAAATTCCTTATTCAAGCAAAGGCATTGGAGAAATATCTTAATCGTCTTATGGAATTCCCAAGGTTTCGAAGGATATTTTATTACAAATAAAACCAATGTTTGAAGATTGGGTGTCGATTTGAAAACAGTTACAATAGGAGCTCTTGATGAAATGGTTCGTGTTAAGTAAGTCAATAAGATTCAACTGGGTAAATTCCTTTAAAAACCCCCCATTTAATTTTTTAAAACCTAAAATGAGGTTTTTAGAAATCGTCAAATAAATAAAAAGCCACGAATAATGCATGGTGGCTAACTGTCAAACTCAACCCCGCAAAGCCAACAACGTAGCCAACAAGTTAAAAAAGGCAGACGACAGACAGATAGGATATTGACAAAATTAAAATAAGAAAGGGTTTATCTTTTTGACAGGACAGTGTAAATTTAATGGAAATTTTGTCGCCCCCTCAAAAAGAAGAAAGAAACCCTCCCACCTTGCAGCACATTTTCATGCCCACATGAGCCGACCCTCAAACCAAAGGCTTGAAAAGAGGTGCAATTTTGCTGACGTCCCCGTGCTAAATTGTTACTTTTGTGCTTAATAGATTGATATTAAAAAAGAAAATATTAAATGGCAAAGAAAAACGGAAACGGAACGGAAGAACCCCTGGAGAAACAACTCTGGAAGACCGCAGACAAGCTCCGTAAAAACATTGATGCCGCTGAATACAAACACATTGTGCTGGGGTTAATCTTCCTGAAATATATCTCTGATGCTTTTGAAGAAAAGTATCAGCAACTACTTGCTGAAGTTGACCAAGGTGCAGACCCCGAAGACAAAGACGAATACAAAGCAGAAAATGTATTCTTTGTTCCGCAGGATGCAAGATGGAATTATTTGCAGTCGAAAGCTAAACAACCCGAAATTGGAAAGTTTGTGGACGATGCAATGGATGCCATTGAAAAAGAAAACGCTTCCTTGAAAGGTGTTTTACCCAAAGTATTTGCCCGACAAAATCTGGACCCGACCAGTTTGGGCGAACTGATTGACTTGGTTGGAAACATTGCCTTAGGTGATGCTAAAGCAAGAAGTGCAGATGTGCTTGGACACGTTTTTGAATATTTCTTAGGCGAGTTTGCTTTAGCAGAAGGTAAGAAAGGCGGACAGTTCTATACGCCAAGAAGCGTTGTAGAATTATTGGTTGAAATGTTGGAACCATACAAAGGACGTGTATTTGACCCTTGTTGTGGTTCGGGTGGTATGTTTGTTCACTCTGAAAAATTTGTAACCGAACACCAAGGAAAAGTAAACGACATTTCCATTTACGGACAAGAGAGCAACCAAACCACCTGGCGACTGGCTAAAATGAACCTGGCTATTCGGGGCATTGACAGCTCACAAGTGAAATGGAACAACGAAGGTTCTTTTTTGAACGATGCACACAAAGACCTGAAAGCCGATTACATCATTGCCAATCCACCTTTTAATGTGAGTGATTGGGGCGGTGATTTAATGCGAACCGATGGACGTTGGCAATACGGCACACCACCAACAGGCAACGCCAACTTTGCTTGGATGCAACATTTTATTTACCACTTATCACCCAACGGACAAGCAGGGGTTGTGTTGGCAAAAGGTGCTTTGACTTCTAAAACATCAGGCGAAGGCGACATAAGAAAAGCCTTGGTTGAAAACGGTTTGATTGATTGTATTGTAAACCTGCCTGCCAAATTGTTTTTAAACACACAGATACCTGCTGCCTTATGGTTTATGAGCCGAAATAGGAAGAATGGCAAATTCCGTGATAGAAGCAACGAGATTTTATTCATTGATGCCCGAAACTTAGGGCATTTGATCAACCGCAGAACCAAAGAACTTTCGCAAGAAGACATTCAAAAAATTACCAGCACTTACCACAATTGGAGAAATCTAGATGGTAACTATGAAGACATTGCAGGCTTCTGTGCTTCTGCCCGATCAGCAAAGTAAAAGAACTCGATTATGTGCTTACTCCAGGCAGATATGTGGGGCTTACCCGATGATGAAGATGATTTTGATTTTGCAGAACGCTTTGCGGCTTTAAAAACTGAATTGGAAGCGCAACTCAAAGAAGAAGCGCATTGAATGAAATCATTGCTGAAAATTTGTCTAAAATAAAGTGTAAATTATGGAATTAACAGACAAGCAATATATTTGAGACTCTTTCAATTGGCGGTAACGGAAATTAAACCGCGAATCGCCATTGCAAGGCAGTTGAACACCGCCGCAATGGGTATTGGAATTGAGGCGTTGCTCTCGGAAAAGAAAAAATCGAAAAAGGACACGGCGCCGGAGTGGTCAATCGGCTATCTGCCGACTTAAAAGCTGAGTTCCCGGATATGGGGCTTTCGCCGCGTAATTTGTGGAATATGAAACGCTTTTATGAGCGATATTTTCAGGCAGACCCAAAACTGCAACGCTGCGTTGCAGTTTTGCCTTGGCGGCATAATATGCTTTTGATTGAAAAAATACATAAAGATGATGAGGCCCTGTTTTATGCCGAAAAAGTCATTACACTGGGTTGGTCAAGGGATATTTTGCTCAATTACCTGAAAGCAGATGCCTACCATCGCCGAAAACATTTGCCCAAATCGCATAATTTCAACGAAACCCTGCCCGAAATCCTGGCAGAACAGGCCGATGAGATGCCTAGAAGTAGCTACAATCTCGGTTTTCCTGGGTCTAACGCAGGCTCCTGCGGGAAACGGAACTGGAACAACGCCTCGTAGAAAAAATCAAACATTTTATTCTCGAACTTGGCCAGGGCTTCACCTTTATCGGCAACCAGCACAGGCTCGAATACAACCAGAAAGAGTATTTCGTGGACATCCTGTTGTACCACAGGGGTTTGCGGTGCCTGGTAGCCTGGAACTAAAAATTGGCAGGTTTAAACCCGAATACGTGGGCAAGAGGAATTTTACCTCAGCTTATTTGGACAAACTCGAAAACAACGAAAAAACCCCTCTATCAGCATCATTCTTCGCCGATAAAGACCACCTCGACGTGGAAATTGCCCCTGCAGACATCCACAAACCATTGGCGTGGCCGAATACCAACTACTGCTCCTACCAAGAACTGGAAGCCATGCTGATGAACAGGTTGAAACAATTTTAACGCAGCGCAGGACAATGAAGAGGCGTAAAACCTTGAAAATCAACTGGAAAAATGATTGCTGCAAACCTCTTAAAGATTAAAATCAATGAAGGAATGGAAGGAAGATAAGCTTGGAAAGTTAATTGCCAACAAATCTGCTGATTTGACACACTAGGCCCTACTTTGATGTTAAATGCATCAGAATATGTGACTGAAGGAACTCCTGTAATTGCAGTTCAGGATATTGGCGACAACAAACTGGTCTACCACAAATTTGTTTTATGTTGACGAATCCACTGCTCAGCGACTTTCAAGATATCATAAAAAAAAATGACATTATTTTTTGGAAGGGAAGGTGCGGTGGAACGAAGGGGCCTGATAAAGAAAAAGGAAGAGGATGGCTTCCAGAAGTGATTGTATAAGACTCAGATTCTCAAATAGTGTTGATTCCAAATTTATATCGTACCAATTTGGAACTAATTATTATCAAGAATGGATGTTCCAGAATGCAGGTGGAGCAACAATGCCTTCTTTAAATCAGAGTATATTAAAAGAGCTTCCGATAAGGTTTCCTGATTTAATCGAACAAACTGTCATTGCCTCTGTACTCAGCAGTTTAGATGACAAAATAGAATTGCTGCAACGCCAAAACGCCACCTTAGAAAAAATGGCAGAAACATTTTTTAAGCAGTGGTTTGTGGAAGAAGCGAAGGAAGAGTGGAAGTTGAATCTATTGGAAATGTAATTGAACTGCAACGTGGAATAAGTTATAGCGGCAATAGTCTCAGTGAGATTAGGTAATGGGTTCCAATGCCCAGCCTAAATTCAATAGATGTAAATGGAAGTTATAAATACGAAGGAATTAAATTTTACAAAGGAGATATTAAGGAAAGGCAAATATTAAAGCCTGGAGATTTGCTTAATTATTAATACAGATATTACTCAGGATAATAGAATTATTGGTTGGCCAATATTTGTTCCTGAAAAATTTGAAATATCTGTATCAACCCATCATTTATATTCAGCAACAATGAAAAACGATAGGGTGTCCAAACTTTACCTATACTTTTTGCTAAGACACCGTGATTATAGAGATACGCTTGCTAGTGCTTCAAATGGCATACTGTTAGCATGTCAAAGGCAATTGAAAATTGAAGGTGGGTAAAATACCCCTATTGTAAAAAAACACTTGATAATTGTTAATTCATTTCTCAGAAACAATCAGAAATGTCCAATCACCCCTCCAAACCTTGCGAGATACCTTGTTGCCGGTTGATGAGTGGGGAGATAACCATAAGTTTTTAGGTAATGGCAAAAAGACAAAGGAAATTGTATTCTATAAAAGAGGAGCTTTTGACGAAATCAAGAGAATCAATGCTTTGTGCAGTTCAGATTTTCAAAACTGAACAGTTTTAAACTGAAAGTTTTAGTTCTTAGCAAATATTTCTTCCCGGACATAACCTTTACACGCTCAAAGATAAAGGAATTGATTTATAGATATTATAAGCAAGGATCAAGACCAAGAATATGATAAAACATCAAGGGTGCTTCTTAAGTTTTGGGAACTGGAAAGATGTTTGAACGATGACGATTGTCAATAGATAAAGTTCCAAACTAACCTTAAATTTTTAATTGGTCTAAGACACGAAATAGAACATCAAATGACAACCAAATTGATGACTATCTGAGTGCAGATTTCAAAAGCTAGTTGCCTTAACTAAACTCATTGTAAAAAACTCTATTTGGTTCGACTATAATGGTATAAGTATTTATCTTTTTACTTTAGTTCTTCAATATCAGATGAAGCATGGTAAACAATTAAATGAGTTTGCAGATTTGCCAAAGAGTATTGCATCCTATATCAATGATTTTGACGATGCTATTTCGGAAGAAGATTATAATAATCCGCAATATTCCTATCAGAGTTCTATATGTCCCAAAAATTGCCAATACAAAAGGACAGGCAGATAAAGTAATTGAATTTATAAAGGCAGACTCGCCAGAAGCACAAGGGCTGAATAAGGAATATGTATTGATAAAAGACAGAGAAAAGCCGAAATATCTTCCGAAACAAATCATTGACAAAATGAAAGGGCAGGTTGCCAAGAAAAGTTCTATGCACCTTCACTCCAACCCTGGAAAACCTGAAAGCCAAAGGAAGATGGAAAAAGGCTTTGGAGTAAAATAGCAACTGAAATTTTATTCAAGGTAGGAAAGCAAGCATACAAAAAGTTGAGAACCTTTTCGGCAAGTGAAACAACCGAAGAATGACAAGAATTACCGAAAATATAATAGAAGCCTTTGCTATTGAGTTGCTCGATAAACTCGGCTATGAGTATATCTATGCTCCCGATATTGCATACGATGGCGAAAATCCAGAAAGAGACAGCTATGCACAAGTTTGTTATTGAACAGGTTGCAAAATGCAGTTAAAAGAATCAACCACAATATTCCAGCCGATGCACAAGCAGAAGCCATCAAAGAAATTCAGCGTATTGCTTCGCCTGAATTGCTTACCAACAATGAAACCTTTCATCGTTTATTGACGGAAGGTATTCCCGTTTCAAAACGAGTTGATGGAGACGACAGGGGCGACAGAGTTTGGCTGATAGATTTTAAAAATCCACACAACAACGATTTTGTTGTAGCCAATCAATTTACCATTATTGAAAACGGAAACAACAAACGTCCTGATGTAATTTTATTTGTCAATGGAATTCCGTTGGTAGTTATTGAACTAAAAAATGCAGCAGACGAAAACACCACAGTTAATTCCGCTTTCAAACAAGTAGAAACCTATAAAGCCATCATTCCAAGTCTTTTCACTTACAATGGTTTTGTTGTTATCTCTGATGGACTAGAAGCCAAAGCAGGTTCTATTTCTTCGGGCTTTAGTCGCTTTATGTCTTGGAAATCGGCAGACGGAAAAGCCGAAGCATCGCATTTGGTCAGTCAATTGGAAACCCTGATTCAAGGTATGTTGAACAAAGAAACCTTGATTGACTTAATCAGGCATTTCATTGTTTTTGAAAAATCGAAAAAAGAAGATGCAGAAACAGGCATCACAACCATTTCCACAGTTAAAAAATTAGCCGCTTATCATCAATACTATGCCGTAAATCGAGCAGTTGAATCAACTTTAAGAGCAACAGGCTTTACCGTAGAACACGAAACGCCAGTTAGTATGGTCATGGAATCTCCAGAAAACTATGGAGTTCCCGGAGTAAAAAATCAACCAATTGGCGACAGAAAAGGCGGTGTTGTTTGGCATACACAAGGAAGTGGAAAATCATTATCAATGGTTTTCTATACAGGTAAAATCGTATTGGCTTTGGACAATCCAACTATTCTTGTCATTACTGACCGCAATGATTTGGACGACCAACTGTTTGACACCTTTGCAGCATCCAAACAATTGCTAAGACAAGAACCAGTTCAGGCAGAAGATAGAAACCAATTAAAAGAATTATTAAAAGTTGCTTCGGGTGGTGTAGTGTTTGCAACTATTCAGAAATTTCAACCCGAAGAAGGCAATGTTTATGAAATGCTTTCCGACAGAAAAAACATTGTTGTTATTGCAGATGAAGCACATAGAACACAATACGGTTTTAAAGCAAAAACCATTGATGCCAAAGACGGAAAAGGAAATGTTGTTGGAAAGAAAATCGTTTACGGTTTTGCAAAATACATGCGAGATGCTTTGCCTAATGCAACGTATTTAGGTTTTACAGGAACACCCATTGAAAACACAGACGTAAACACACCAGCAGTTTTCGGAAACTATGTGGACATTTACGATATAGCCCAAGCCGTTGAAGATGGTGCAACCGTTCGTATTTATTACGAAAGCCGTTTGGCAAAAGTGAATTTAAGCGAAGAAGGAAAACAATTAGTTGACGACCTTGACGATGAATTAGAACAAGAAGATTTAACCAATACACAAAAGGCAAAAGCCAAATGGACACAGTTGGAAGCCTTGGTTGGTAGTGAAAGTCGTATAAAAAATATCGCTAAAGATATTGTAACACACTTTAGCCAAAGGCAGGAAGTATTTGAAGGCAAAGGAATGATTGTTTCTATGAGCCGTAGAATTGCTGCCGATTTGTATCAAGCAATTATTGACCTAAAACCTGAATGGCATTCAGACGATTTGAATAAAGGCGTGATTAAAGTGGTAATGACTTCGGCATCTTCTGATGGTCCGAAAATCTCTAAACATCATACAACAAAAGAACAAAGAAGAACACTTGCCGAAAGAATGAAAAATCCTGATGACGAATTACAATTGGTAATCGTTCGGGATATGTGGCTCACAGGTTTTGACGCACCAAGTATGCACACCCTTTACATTGACAAGCCAATGAAAGGACATAATTTGATGCAAGCAATTGCAAGGGTAAACCGAGTTTACAAAGACAAGCCAGGCGGTTTGATTGTAGATTACTTGGGCATTGCAGCAGATTTGAAAAAAGCATTGGCATTTTATTCTGATGCAGGTGGAAAAGGCGACCCAACTATTTTACAAGAGCAAGCCGTTCAATTGATGTTGGAAAAATTAGAAGTTGTTTCTCAAATGTATCATGGGTTTGAATATGAAACCTATTTTGAAGCCGACACTTCAAAAAAACTATCTATGATTCTTTCAGCCGAAGAACATATTTTAGGTTTAGAAGATGGCAAGAAACGATACATCAATGAAGTAACTGCATTGTCAAGAGCCTTTGCTATTGCAATTCCGCATGACCAAGCAATGGATGCGAAAGATGAAGTTTCGTTTTTCCAAGCAGTAAAAGCAAGGTTAGCAAAGTTTGACGGAACTGGTTCAGGCAAAACAGACGAAGAAATTGAAACCACCATTCGCCAAGTCATTGACAAAGCTTTAGTTTCAGAACAAGTAATTGATGTTTTTGATGCAGCAGGAATAAAGAAACCTGACATTTCTATTCTTTCAGAAGAGTTTTTAATGGAACTGAAAGGAATGGAACATAAAAATGTTGCATTGGAAGTTTTGAAGAAACTCTTGAATGATGAAATAAAATCGAGAGCAAAAAAGAATCTTGTTAAGAGCAGAACATTTTTAGAAATGCTAGAAAACTCAATCAAGAAATATCATAACAAAATACTGACAGCAGCCGAAGTAATTGAAGAACTTATCAACCTAAGCAAGGACATTGTTGAAATGGACAATGAAGCCAAAGCAATGGGCTTGACAGATTTTGAATATGCTTTTTACACAGCAGTTGCCAACAACGACAGTGCAAGAGAACTCATGCAACAAGA
>JADJHZ010000010.1 GCA_016707205.1 Haliscomenobacter sp.
AAATATCGTCAATTTCGTTGTGCGCAAGATCAAGCGGATGAGTGCCTGCTTACCAGCTGGTGAACGTGGTAACGTTCTCCGGAAGCGATCAGCCGGGGCCGGAAATTTTCCCTGAAACCCACCAGGGGCACGCCGAGGTGATTCTTCTTCAATACACCGGCGGTACGACGGGGTATCAAAAGGCGCTATGCTCACCAACCGGAACCTGGTAGCCAATATGCTCGAGATACGGGCATGGATGTCGCCGCTGTTGAAAGAAGGAAGAAATCGTGCTTGCCCTTTGCCGCTGTACCATATTTTGCCTTCACCGTCAACCTCCTGGCCGCTGATGGGCTATGGGACCCTATCGATTCTGGTGACCAATGCCCGGGATCTTCCATCGGTAATCAAGGTATTGAAATCGAGAACCAAGGTGTCGGTGATTACCGGGTGAACTCCCCTGTTCAACGCGCTCCTGAATCACCCGGAAATTCACCGGTGTTATCGACTTCAGCGCCCTGAAGGTGACGGTCGGAGGAGGGCATGGCCGTTCACGACTTGGCCGGTCGCCGAAACCTGGAAAAAGCGACAGGTTGCGCGCTATCGGAAGGTACGGAATGACGGAGATCCTCGCCCGTCGTCTCCGGTCAATCGCTGGACCATACCAGGAAAGCTGGGAACGATTGGATTGCCTGTTCCTTCGACCGAGATGCATCGTAGACGAGCAGGGGAACGTTCTTGGGCCAGGATCAGATTGGGGAAATCCAGGCTAAAGGACCTCAGATTATGAAGGGATACTATAACAAACCGGAAGATACTGCCAAGACTATTGTCGATGGCTGGTTGAAGCACCGGAGATATTGGCATGATGCATGAAGACGGCTTTTTCCAGATCGTCGACCGCAAAAAAAGACATCGATCCTCGGTTTCCGGGTTCAATGTGTTTCCCAATGAGATTGAGGAAGTGCTCATACCATCCCAAAGTCCTGGAAGCAGCGGCCATTGGAATTCAGGATGCCAAACTTGCTGTGCTCCGTTGACTTCGAGGCAAGACTTCCAAACTACCGCGAGCAGGTAGAGCATAAACTCCCGCTCGGATTCGCTGAATACCGAGTCGTTCTCCTCTTCCAGCAAAAAGGGGATCAATGCAGGTTGGTGCAATTGAAGCGCTTTTAGCGCTTCTTCGAGCTCAACACCTGAAGTTCCCAACCCTTCGGCTACTTCGTCAATCACCTTTTCCGGCACAAACTGCATCATCTGGTTTTTGGTTCGGATTTAATGCGGAGGCGTCAGCAGAAGCACTTCTACGCGCTGGTTTTCCCGGTGTCCAGCCATGGAATCGTTGCTGGCAACCGGCCCTCTTTTCCCGGTCCGAGCTCCGTACCCGATCTGGGGATATTCCTTGGAGATCAAAAAGTCAGTTAAAGCCATCGCTCTTTCCTGCGTAATTTCCTGTGCAAAGAATGAGAAGCAGAGACTATTCGTATGTATCTCAATTTCGGCGTGCAAGGACGGATTCTGAGTTAGCAACTCCGCAAGACGCAGCTCGATCCAGGAAACCGGCTGGAGCTGGGCGGAATTGGGCTCAAAGAGGATATTATCTAACAACCTTGGCGGTCGCTTTATCGGGTGCATCTCGATATCGAGCTTTGCGGTCGAATCCAAAAACCAAAAGCGTATCTCCAGCCTCTTCAGAGGCGGAGTTTTCTTCTGCGATCTTTTTCCGATAGCTTTTTTCCAGGCTAATTTGCTTTTGGATAAGGTGTTCCATGTTTTGATTTAGAAACAGAGCCTGTTCGCGGTACAAATCCAAAAGCATATCAAACTCCAGGAATGCCTTGACGGGGTTCTCCAGTTTGGCCAGAAGCTGGTTGTAGGTTTCCTGGAAGAGGCGGACGCGAAGGGAATCGGCAATGGGTTCTTGCCACCGCTGCCGGACAGGATCCGGATAAGGATTATGCGGCAACAAACTTGCAAGCGAATACTCGGAAGGGGCGTCGTTAAGTTTTCGCAGCCGTTTGTCCCCTATTCCCTGTAAAATCGGAAGCTGGGTTTCCGACACCGTTCCCCGCAAGCTGGACAGCGTCGAATGAATGAGTTCATTTTCGAGGATTCGCAACACCGAGTCTTTGAGCAGGTAAGCCATTTCTATTTGAACGGCCTCATAAAAGCTGGAAAAGCTCAACGGAGCGTCTGCTGCGGTTTCGAGGAATGCTTCCTGGCCTTGGGTGTCGTTCTTTTTGCGCTGGCGTTCCCGAAGCTCCTGAATCCTGCCCTCGGCAGTCTGCGGATACACCTTTCCCCCAGGGTTGGAATACAAGGAATAGGGGTCTCCGGGATCGGCATCGCCTCTAAAAAGGTATTCCTGTTCTACCGACCAGGATTTGATATACTGCTCGCGCGTGGCGTCGTAACTGCTGCGGAGTTGCTGAAGATGAAAATTGCTGCTGAACAGAACAGAGTCTTTTTGTCCTGAGGAAGCACCCAACGAGGCGATCCGGGAAAGTTGATCTGCCCGCATTTTTTCTATAGCTGGAATTAACCTGTTCAGTTCCAATTTACGGGATTGGAGTTTGTCGATTTCCTCATCGCGTTGCCGGTACAGTGGTTCGCTGCGATACAGGTCGGCCAAAAAACCTGACTCGTGGTCTACTTGCTCTTGCCAGGAGCCTCCCGGAACAAAATAGGAACTGGAAGAAAAAAAGCCCTGGCACTGTGCGTAGATCCCTATGGTCTGACTTTGGGGAACCAAGAGAAGAAAGCGGCCGTTTTGGTCCAACGGCGCCCCGTATTTTATATGCTGGCTGGTATTATTTTCGATACGGTAGACGCAAATTTCTGCATGCCGGGCCGGGGCAGAAGAGCCGGTGGCAAGCACTTGCCCGGAAAGCAGGAACATACGGGAGGGCAGCAAATCGAGCGGCAGCCGGCTGCAATAAATTCTGGAGTCCTGACCTGGCCGGCCTACGGTAAAAAAAGCCAGTTCATCCGCTTCGGAAAAGAAGAACTGGGACTCATCCTCCGGAGAATTGACGCCTGGGCCGAGCGGTTCGGGCGCGCTCCAATTGGTCCAGGTATCGTCGAGGCGGCGCGACAAATAAAGATCCGTTCCTCCCATGCCTCCGGTGCGGTCGGACGAAAAATACAGACTATGGCCATCCGGGGCAATAAAAGCGCTGGTTTCCCGGTATGGGGAGTTGACGGACGGGCCAAGCGGAATAGGCGTAGACCAAAGGCCTTGCCTGATTTTTCTGGCGACATAGAGGTTTTCGTCCCCGCCCTCCCCGGGAAGGGTTGCCGCCAGCACCAGGACATCTTCTTCTACAGTCACATGCCAGTGGCGCAAAGTGATATCTTTGTTTCCCCAACCTTCGATCCGCATTGGTTCCGGCCTTTGCCAGCTGCGCCCCTGACGCCTGGAATACGCCAGCGAGCCAAGGCCTGAATCTTCCCGGTTCCACAGATAAAGTACGTTCCCATCCAGACTGATGCCCATGACCTGGTTGTTGGAATCGTCGTTCAAAGGGTTGCCCGCGTTAACCGGCCTGGAAAATTGGGAAGCCCCTGTTTGTAGGGCTTGCCAAATGTCGTCTTTATCCGACAAGCCGAAATTGGAGGGATGTTTGCTAAACGTGCAAAAAAACTCAGCGCCGTTAATGGAGACGACCGGGTTGGATTCTGGATTTCTGGTTTGAGAAAACAGCCAGCGGGACGGAGCAGAAGCGGGAGCTTGCCCCCCGAGCCGGACGGCCAACATCCCGATGCACACCAACACCACACCAACTGCTTTGCGCATGACTTTGATTCCATTTGGCCCGGAAAAGCCCGGGATTCCCCTCGAAATGAACTTCACTCCCTCGTAGGACAAAATTAACCCTACCGGGTTTAAGATGAAAGGGGGAATTCAATAATAAATCGGATTTAAGAAACTTTTAATGCCCGATTATAGATCGTAGGTGATTTCCACGTCGCTTTCAAGCGGCCTGGACTGGCAAGTCAGAATAAACCCCGCCGTAATTTCTTCCTCGTCGAGCGCATGACAAACATCCATGCGCACACTTCCTTTCAGCACTTTGGCCATGCAGGTTGAACAGGCCCCCGATGTGCAGGAATAGGGCGGGTTGACCCTCTGGTCGATCAGCGCGTCGAGAATGGTCTTCTTGGCCGAAACCGTCACTTCAACTACTTTTCCCTGCCAGTGTACCTTCACAGAGGCGCCATCCACTACGCCGCCCCCAACAGGTTTAGACTCCGGCAATTCATTGGAGAATAGTTCGGCCAGGATTTGGTTCTTGGGAATGCCTTCCGCCTCCAACGTAGTGGTCACGGTTTGGATCATTCCGCCTGGGCCACAAACCAGATATAACCCCTCTTTCGCCGTTTTGGGATGGCCTTTTAAGAAGTCTCTGACCATTGCGGCATCAATCCGGCCGGTTTTGCCTTCCCATTGAGTCGTGCCTTTGGAGAAAAGCCCGCCAATTCCTTTGGACTTTTCGCGAAGCGGCTGGCTCAAGGTATGGACTACCGAAAGCTGCCCTGCATAGCGCTGTTGCAGTGCCGATAGTTCTTCCCGGAACAGAATACTACTTTCATTGCGGTTTCCGTAGAGCAGGTAAACGGCGCTTTGGGGTTCTTCTTCCAGGATGGTTTTAAGGATGGACATCAATGGAGTGATCCCGCTTCCCGCGCCGAAAAGGTAATAGATTTTGCGGCTGCCGGGATCAATGGCAGGGGTAAAACGGCCTTGCGGGGGCAGGACATCCAACGTTTGTCCGGGTTTTACCTGATCGTTTAAATAGTTGGAAACCAGTCCGTTTTTTACCCGTTTTACGGTAATGGCCATATCCGCCTCTGCCGGGCTGCTGCACATAGAATACGCCCTTCTTACCTCCTTTCCATTGAGCGTAAGCCGGAGGGTAAGGTATTGCCCCGGCTTATATACAAAAGAATCCGCCAAAGCCTCCGGTTTTTCAAAAACGAGCGTAACGGCGTCGCTTCCTTCAGGACAAACCTTTTTTACCTGCAGGCTATAAAATGTTGAACGATTTTCCATTTCCCTTCTGCGCACGTGATTTGATTCACCCCTATAACGTTTTGTGAGCGGGGAGGTTGCTACCACTTCCGTTTTTTTTCCCTTCGGATTCCAGATTGAAGAGATGTACCGCCGACCTCGTTTTGACCCGGACTCAGAATAAAATGAATTCTCATCCGGTAGCCGAAGCAAAGAGCCCCTTATGATACCGGTCTAAGAAAACCGATTTGGTTGCTCTGGCGCGGCAGCAGATAATTGTTTATTTTGAGGGATAAAAAAGAAGGTATGGCAATAAAATGGAACGATTGGAAATACCTGATCGCTTATGTAGCGCCGCTTGCGGCAATAGCCGGCATTTATGTAAAAGGCCATTGGTCCTATGCCGGGATTTACGTGGGGTTTGTTCTGATCCCTCTATTCGAAATCCTAAGTCCGGTATCGCCCCAAAACCTGCCTGCTGAAGAAGCGGAAGAAAAGGAAAAGTCGCTTTTTTTTGACCTGCTTTTGTATCTCAACCTTCCACTGCTATATCTTCTGATCGGCTATTATTTGTTCACGGTGGCCGGAGGCGGGTTGCGTGCTTACGAGATCTTAGGCATGACGCTCAGCACGGGGTTGATCGTTGGGACCATCGGCATTAATGTAGCTCATGAGATTGGGCACCGGCCGAATCGTTTCGATCAAATTTTTTCTAAAACACTTTTGATGAGTGCCTTATACATGCATTTCAACATCGAGCACAACCGGGGCCACCACAAAAACATCGCCACCGACGAAGACCCGGCTTCTGCCCGATTCAACGAATGGCTTTACGCCTTCTGGTTTCGATCGGTCGTCGGAGGTTATCTCCACGCGTGGAAACTGGAAGCAGACCGCTTGCGCCGGGAAGGGAAGCCCATATTAAGCTGGCAAAACGAGATGGTGCGTTTCCAACTATTTCAGGTCCTTTATCTGGCGGCTATCGGATGGGCGTTCGGATGGGGGCTCGTACCCTATGCTATAGCCGTAGCGCTTTTCGGCATTTTAATGTTGGAATGCGTCAACTATATTGAGCATTACGGGCTTCGCCGGAAAAAGGGGCCATCCGGGAAATACGAGCCGGTAGGACCCCAGCATTCCTGGAATTCAGACCACGAGGTAGGCCGGATCTTCCTGTACGAACTGACCCGGCATTCGGATCACCATTATAAAGCCACCCGGAAGTATCAGGTACTCCGGCATTTTGATGAAAGCCCCCAGCTCCCTTTTGGGTATCCCACATCGATTATCCTTGCACTGTTCCCGCCGCTATGGTTCCGCATCATGAACCCGAGGGTAAAGCAATGGGAAATCCACCCAGCTTAAACGCTAACTCAAAACTACTTCCAAGGTGGGGGCAGCCTTCCCGAGTTTGAGATAACATCTAAAAAAAATCACGAACTACGAGCCAAAGACAGGTTGAAAATTCGGCTAAAGCAGTACCCGCAGCAGCAGGGCAATGCCGAAAACGATTAGGGCCGCCCCGGACACTCTTCGCAACCATAGCAAATGGACCGGCCGTAGCACCGCCCGAATCCGTTTGGCCAGAAACACCTTGAGAAAATCCCCGGAAACGACTATGCCCATAATCCCTCCAAAGAAGAGCAGGGCATCGGAGCGGCTCAGATCATCCCGTACGATGACCGTGCTCATTAACCCCATCCAGAAAAAAACCGTAAATGGGTTGATCGTATTGATCAAAAAGCCTTTCAGCCAAAGCGAGAGATAAGAAGAGGGTTCATGCTCGCGCAACGCCAGCGCATCATCCTGCAGGTAGAGGTTCTTCGGTACCGTCATTAAAGCAAACAAGCCAAACAACGCGAGCACCACGCTACCGGCTATTCCGACCGACGTGCTGAAATGGTCGCGGGCGGTGAATTGAGAAAAATAGGACATGCCACCGTACACAGCAAAGATATAAAGGAGGTCGCTCACCCAAATTCCAAGGCCAACCATGGCCCCTGCCCGAAGCCCTTCCTCGACTCCTGTCTGCACCAGGGTAAAAAACAATGGACCTACCATCAGGCAAAGGACTAAACCAATCTTGATGCCGTCAATGAATAGCGCCATGGTTTTCCTGCTCTTAACTCTTATTTGGAGCGATTCTCTTGGACAAATACCTCCCATTCCCGGAACGCCTCATGGCGCATGACCCGGGGGAATTTATTCTGCCCCCCCATTTTGCCATGCAGTTCATGCCACTTATAGAAGAGGGGGACGGGGATAACCTCCACCTGGATGTCTTTCAGGACGCCGCCCCGTTCAATGCCATAGTCGTCATTGACTTCCTTGAGGCGCTGATCCAAAAGCGGGATTATCTTGGCAGGTTCAACCAATGGATCGGCTCCAATGTACCATTTGTGCGTAAAGAAGTTTCCCGAACGGATGGCAGAAACCGTAAACTCCGGTATGCTCACGTTCAGCGTTTCTTCCACATGCTGTATTCCCTGGTTCATGTTGTCGATCGACAGGTGTTCTCCGCAAATGCTGAGGTAGTGCTTGGTACGCCCGCTAATGACTATTTCCGACCGGGGAACGTCGGTAAACCGCACGGTGTCGCCGATCAGATAGCGCCATGCGCCGGAGCAGGTACTCAGCACCAATGCATAATCAATCCCTTCTGTCACATCGGCAATCGTCACCGTTTTGGGGTTCCCAATCAGGTTGCCCTCTTCGTCGAAATGTTCGCTGGTAAAGGGGATAAACTCGTAAAAGATCCCATCATGAAGGAGCATTTTCATGGAGCGGGTCTGGGGCCGGGCCTGAAACGCGATAAAGCCCTCGGACGCCAGATAGGAATCGAGATAGATGAGCGGCTTGGCCGTCAGTTTTTCGAATCCTTTGCGGTAGGGTTCAAAATGCACTCCCCCATGCACGCAAACGCTGAGGCTGGGCCAAATATCGTGGATGGTCTCCAGTTTATGATGCTCAATGATCCGCTCCATCATCAGTTGCAACCAGGAAGGTATGCCGGCAAGGAAGCCGACGTCCCACTCGGGCGCTTTTTTGACGATCTCCGCGATACGTTCCTCGTAGCTTCTGATCTTGGCAATCTTTACGCCCGGTTTAAAATACGGCCTGAGCCAGATAGGAGGCTTGCTCGCGTTGATGCCGCTGAGATCCCCGAGATAATGATCGCCCTGGTCGATCAGATCCGTCGATCCTCCGAGCATCATCATTCCTTTGGTGTACAGTTGCGGATCAATGGGGAAGCGCGATAAGGCAAAGAACATTTTTAAGCCGGCCCGGCGCATAGCCCGCTGCATGTCTTCACTAACGGGGATGTGTTTACTCGGGGCGCCGGAAGTCCCAGAACTCAGGGCAAAATATTTAGTCCGGCCCTCCACGCGACGTTTTCCACATCGTTCAGGGACATGTGCCACCAGCGGTTGTGCATGGTATGATAGTCGAAAAGGGGTACTTTTTCCTGGAAGGCGCGAACGGGATCTTCTTCGCGCAGGATGTCCTTGAAATCGTAGTATTGGCCGAACGAAGTGACAGAAGCACGCCGAATCAACCGCTTAAAGGTATTCAGCTGGTGCTGATAAGGCTTCGTCTGGAGTATCCGGCTTTCGAGTCTGCCACCCAGCGTGGCGTTGCGTTTGATCAGCGCTCCAAAAATCGGCATATTTTAGTGGGCTTTTATTTGGTTTTGAACCTGGCAGCACACAAAAATAGCAGAAATCTTTCAAGTAGGGCAGGTTTGACAGCAGCCAGGCTTTTATTAATAACAAGGACAACGCCTGGCAGGTTCGGCAGCGCACCAGGCGCCGCACCGTTTTTACCCGTTACTTGCGGCTGCCGCTGGCCGAAGGGCACCGAAGAGAGCCGAAATACCGAACGATGCCTACTTTCATAAATACGTACATATCGTTGTTCTTGCTGTTTCCCCGCTGGGTTCCAGCCTGGCCCAACTGGCTGCCTTCGACCCCAGGAACGTCAATGGAGCGGTCGGATAACGCCACCGCAAGGTCACCTCTGGCCCGCCCGAGGTCCCTTTTGTCCGGATAAACCGTACTGACATCGTCGAGGTAATCCGTCGAGGCGTTGCGGGCGCTGATCTCCAGGTTGACGCTCCAGGCTGCGTTCAGGTCAAATTTAAACCCGCCGCCGTAGGAAAACGCCGATTGGACGGCGAAATATTCCTCCCCTTTGAACTGCCCTTCGGTGCCCAGCGGCCGCAATTCGACCCACCTGCCTTGGTATTCCGCCTCTGGATTAAAAGAGAAAACGGCAATGCCTGCAAAAAGGTACGGCGTAAAAAAGGCGTCGCGGCTACCGTGGATGTAGGGCAGGAAATTGAACTCAAACTCTGCCGAGCCTTCAATGATACGGGAACGAAAACTCAGATTTCTCGTCTGTTCATAAATATTCTTGGAAACTGCGTCGGTGGCCTCGATGCGGCCAAAGGACCCGCCCAGCTTAAAACAGACCCGCTCATTAAAATTGAATCTTCCCATCACCCCGGCGGCAAGGTTTGGCATGCCCAGATAATAATTGGTATTGAGATCGCCAAAGTAATAAGAGACGCCTCCCCAAGCGCCTGCTTCCCATCCCCGCTGTCCGTGCAAACTCAAGGCAGCCAGCAAAAACAACCCTAACGCTAGTTTTTTCACAGTATTCACTTTTCGAAAATATTGACCACTTCCACCATTAACGGAAAAAGTACAAGCGTTGGTATATTGCGGCAAAAACCCTTTAATCTTTGGATACCAAACCTGCATTCGCGGAAATCTCCAGCATCCGGTCGATACATACCCGACCCTCCTCCATAATCCACTCCGGCAAAATAATCTCCGGGGTTTCATATTTTAGGCAAAGGTATAGTTTCTCCAGCGTGTTGAGGCGCATGTAAGGGCACTCATTGCATGCGCACGTATTGTCTGGAGGCGCAGGAATAAATACTTTTTCCGGGGAGGCTTTCTCCATTTGATGGATGATCCCGGATTCGGTAGCCACGATAAATTCCCTGGCTTCGCTGTTGATTGTAAAATTCAACAGGCCGGTAGTCGATCCAATAAACGCGGCTTTTTCGAGAATATGGGCTTCGCATTCCGGATGGGCGATCAGCAGCGCTTCCGGATGGCGGACCATCAACTTGGCGATCTTTTCTGCTGAAAAAATTTCATGAACGATGCAGGCGCCGTTCCATAAGACCATCTCCCTACCCGTTTTTTTCTGTAAATAAGCCCCCAGGTTTTTATCCGGCGCAAAAATGATGGGCTGATCCTTGGGGATGCTGTTAATGATATGCACTGCATTGGAAGACGTGCAGCAAATGTCGGTCATCGTTTTCATCTCTGCGGTGCAGTTCACATAACTGACCACCACATGGTCCGGGTATTTTTCCTTGAATTTCCGGAACAACGGCGCCGGGCAGAATCCGCCAGCGAACACCCCGCTTTAAGTCGGGCAAAAGCACTTTTTCCCAGGAGACAACATTTTGGCTGTTTCCGCCATAAAATGAACCCCGCAAAAACAATGATATCGGCCTCTGTTTTCGCTGCTTTTTGAGACAACCCCAAGCTGTCTCCAATGAAATCCGCGATATC
Organism: Haliscomenobacter sp.; assembly: GCA_016707205.1. Classification (GTDB taxonomy): domain Bacteria; phylum Bacteroidota; class Bacteroidia; order Chitinophagales; family Saprospiraceae; genus JADJPL01. The sequence continues at coordinate 10,582 of JADJHZ010000010.1, forward strand.
CTGAATATCCGGCTCCTGGTAATAATGGGCCAGAATCACGGCGTTTTTTTCCTTCTTTAATTTCTGGATCGCTTCAAACAGATCCAGCTGGATCGACATCGAGGTCGAGAAACCCTTTTATCTCCAATTCGCTTTTTGCTTTGGCCAAGGCACTCATGTAGTTTGGTTTTCTGGCGTTTCGTGAAATAAAACCCATTTATATAACGCAAAAATTGCAAAATGGTTTGCTTAGTTTTGAATCTAAACTAAGATTTTATACCGCCAAAATCAAAAAACGGCCAGTTGTTTATTCAGATCTGGCAGCGGATGAAGGGCTTTCCACTTCGCCGCTGTTTGCGTTCGGATATATTGAGAAGAAGCGTCAGACCGGCGCTTACCGAAAGCCAACTACCCGGAGAAAGGGTTCGGATCAGCATTTCGAGCATCGCCTGGCTCCGATAGGGGGTTTCGATAAAGATCTGGGTTTGGCGTTCTTTGGCCGATTGCATTTCCAACTGCCGGATCTGACGCCCGAGGTCCATTTTCTTGGCTGTCAGGTATCCATGAAAACAGAACCGCTGGCCGTTCAAGCCCGAGGCCATAAGCGCGAGAAGGATGGAGGACGGACCAACCAAAGGCCGGACCTCGATCCCCATCCGGTGGGCCAGCAGCACCAGGGGGGCTTCCCGGATCGGCTACGGCAGGACAGCCCGCTTCCGACATCAGCCTGCGTCCCCGGCCTGCGAGTACAGGCGCCAGCAACCCCTCCAACGCCGCGTCGGGCGTATGCTCATTGAGTTCCTGAAATTCCAGGGACTGCAAAGGGCGGGGAAATGGGATGGCTTTCAGAAACCGCCGGGCTGTTTTTCCGCGTTCCACAATGAAATAATCGAGGGCAAACACCACCTCCAGCAATTCCGGCGATATTCCGGCGAGGGTGTCCTCTCCCCAGAGGAGTAGGGATAAGAAAGAGTATGCCTGGTTTTTGGTTCATAGCAAGGATAATCGCTTAGCGCAAAGGTGTTCACAAATTTGCGGATTTAGAAATACCTTCGGTTCAATATTGCCGTATTATGGCCCAAAACGACACCTTTACCATCCGGCTTCCTCAATTTGAAGGTCCTTTCGACCTGTTGCTTTTCTTCATCGAGCGGGATGAACTGGATATCAACAACATTCCTATAGCCAAGATCACGAACGATTTTCTGGACTATATCCATCAAATGGAGCGCCTGAATATCGATCTGGCGAGCGAGTTCATCCTGGTCGCCGCGACGCTTTGCCGCATCAAGGCCAAAATGCTGTTGCCCCGCAAGCCAGTCGACGAGCACGGCAAGGAAATTGACCCGAGGGAAGAACTGGTTCAGCGACTGTTGGAGTACAAGCGGTACAAAAGCGTCCTGGAGGAAATGAGGCTGCTGGAGGAAAACCGATGGCTTCGGGAAGGCAGGGCAATGTTTCCCTCGAGCTGCAGCAACTCGCCACAAAAGCCTGGTCGATTCCGAGCTCGAATCCGCTGTCCTTGTTCCAGTTGCTACGCGCATTCGAACGGATCATGAACCGCCTGGAGCAACCGGCGCCCAAAGCCGTGCATCAGATCGCGATGTTCAATTACACCATTGAGGATCAGCAATCCCAAATTCTGCTCCAGTTAGAACAACAACAAAAGGCGAGCTTTGAAGGTGTTTTTAGGGAATGCCGGGACCGTGTCCACGCCATTATTACGTTCTTGCCCTGCTGGAGTTGATCAATCTCCAAAAGTGCGGATTATTCAGGGATTGGGCGTCAATAATTTTTTGGTTAGAAGCCCCCTGTCTCCGGAGAAGATTCCGAAGAAGAGTAGGTTTGTTCGGGCCTTGCGGCGTCGTTGCCCAACAGGCGATGCAAGGCTAACGTTACCGGTTGAAGGCGCGATTCATCCAATCCGTTCATCGCCTTCGCCCAAGAAAACGCGCCCTCGCCTTCCCGCACCCGCTGCCAGATCAACGTCCGCTCTGCTGCTGAGAATCGCGAAAAGGCGCGCCGGAGTACCGGCAGTACCGGCACAAATGCCTCTTGGGGGATGCCGTCTACCCACTGCGCCACTATATTCCAAAGCGAAGGAGTATGTAAAAGCAACAGCGCGCTTCCTTGAGTAAATCCCTCCAACCACAAGGCGCTTGGCAGCGCCTGCCTTTCCCCTCCGGTCAAGGCCCGGGAAAATACCTGCGCTGCTGAACCCGCCTGCCATACCCCTTCTTCCACCAAAAGGCGTGTAGCAAGTCCTGCCAGCAAGGGTTGGGATTCGGCGCTAAGCGCAAGGCCAGCAAGCGCCTCTGTCCCAGTCGCTCCGGCCGGGTATATCCGTAAGCAAATGGACGGCCTGATGCACTCCCAATATCAGATGAAGCCATTCTTTTGCAGTTTCTTCGTCCATGTTGCGGGCGGCATCCGGAAGCCCCAGGCAGATTCGCGGAAGTACCTCTGCCGCAAGAGAGACAAGGGCATCCAGGTTGGTTTTCCGGACGCTTCCATAGCGGAGGATGCGCACCAGCACAGGAAACGACCCTAACATCAAATCCATGTCGCTGGTAGAAGCCGCAAAACCCTGGATTTTGCGAATCATCTCCGGGACGATTTCAGGAAGGTCGGATTTCAGGATTTCGTCGAGCAATTCCAGCGCTTCGGGCAAGGAAGCGGTTTTTCTATTTGGTCCAGCGCTTTATTTCTGGCGGCTTCCTGGATGGTTACCCCAGATCCCGGCCTGGATCAGGCGGATCAGGAACTCGGCTTTCCATTTAAGCTTCCACACTTCTTCTAAACGACCCCAGGCTGTCGCCCCGAATAGAACCTGGTTCGCCCCAAGGCACCCCGAGCAATCGGGCCGGTGTAGCAAACACCCTGCTCAGTTGGCCGGCGTCCGCAGATCCAGGGGTTTGGTCAGTTTTCTGAAGCGCCGTACTCCTGGTGAGGCGGGCGGATTTTACGCTTCGTTCCAGATCCTGTTGCAAAGGCGAGGCGCCCATTCCGGCAGGTACCTTCCCTACCTTCACGCCGATGACCAACCGTTCGCGGATAAGGGCCAAAGGCAGCGTTTGTCCATGACACAACACGCCGATGCAGGCGTCTTCCAGTTCTTCAAGTCCAGGAACATTTTTTGGCGCAGCGCGGCCAAGGTTTCCACCAGCCGCACGGCCTCCTGTACCTGAGCCGGCGACGTTTCCAATCGTTCCTGGCGCAGCAGGCGGGCAGCCTGGACCATCCAGCGGGCAGCCAGGGCGTCGCGGCGTTGAAACAACAACGCGTACCACGCAGGAGAGATCACGCCGGCTCCATGGCCCGACTGGAACGCCAGCCGGTCGTAGCTCCACGGAATCAAAGCGCTTTCACCTTTTCCTTTTCAGTCCGCGGATGGCCGCGGTCGGTTCAAGGAAAATCGCTGGTACTTTCCAATACCGGGGCGTGCCAGAGCGCCGCAAACGATAGCGATGCGCTGAAATCCTTCTTTCTGTGCCTGCCGGACCACCTGGCGCATCCATGCTTCCCGGACCAGTGTTTCCCTGCTTTCTGCTCCTTCCTGCGCCTGGCGAAGCGCATACATCATTTCCAAATAAGGGCAAAAATGGACGCTGGGTTATCCATTTGTTCAAACATGGCGTCCCACCACCGTTCGCTATCCTCGTATCCAGCAAGTTGGGCAAGCGTCCGCATGGGATCTTTCGGACCGGGTCTGTGTCCGATTTTCCGGGATTCTCAGACCAGCCGCTTTCCTGGCCAAACTGCATGGACATGGGAAGATCCATCGCCCGGACGAGGATACCGGCCTGAATTGCGTAGCGGATTGCCTGGGGTTCGGGGAAAATTCCGCAACAGGAAGGTAGGCTGCTTTTCGGGCATCGGGGACCCCATAAATCAGCAGTGCAACGGGAAGCTCAGTTTTGGCGCCAAAAGCTGAGAAAACAACGCTTCTGCTTCTTGCGGCGCTTCGACCAAAGAATATCCGGGCTAAAATCAGCAACGCCCGCTTTAAAGCAAGCGCCGAACCGGGTCGGGATGGGCGGATTCGAATGAAAAGGTAATCGTTTCCTTTAACGGGAAAACGTATAAAACCAAGACATCCCAACAAGGAACCTGGAGGGTAAGCCTGCCTGAAATGAAGGCGGGAGGCCCTTATACCCTGCGCATTTCGGGCGCAAAAACACCTGGAGGTGAAAGATATCCTCGTCGGCGATGTTTGGCTTTGCGCCGGGCAATCAACATGGTACACCAGATGGATATTCACGATGTGACCTATGCCGGGGAGATTGCCTCGGCAAACCATCCGAAATCAGGCATTTCAAAATTCCAACGGCAACCAGCATCGCTGGACCCAAAGACAATCTACCCGGCGGAAACTGGGGGAAAGCCGTGTTGGAAGAAGTACAGGCCCTTCTCTGCCGTGGCGTATTTTTGCTAAAGATCTATGAAAAATACCGCGTCCCCATTGGTCTGATCAACGCCAGCGTGGGCGGCACGCCACTTGAGGCCTGGACCCCCGAAGAAGGGTTTAAAACCTTTCCCGACGTAATTAAGATCATTGCAGAAAACAAAGACACTGCTTTTGTGAACGGCCAGATGGGCAACCGCCCCCGGCAACCCAACCCCCTCCAAGCCATCCGACAAAGGGCTTACCGGCGAGAAGCCCTGGTATGCGACTGATTTTTCGCCCAAAAACTGGCGTCCAATCAACATTCCCGGCTATTGGGAGGATCAGGGAGTTAAAGATTTGAACGGCGTTGTTTGGTACCGAAGGGAAATCGACCTGCCTGCATCCATGGCAGGAAAAGAGGCCCGGGTGTTCCTCGGCCGGATTGTCGATGCCGACGAGCTTTACATTAATGGGCAGAAGGTGGGCAATACGACCTACCAATATCCACAGCGAAGGTATCGCGTGCCCGGCAGGAAGTGCTCCAGACGGGTAAAAATGTCTTCGTGGTCCGGGTAACCAATACCGCAGGAAAAGGCGGTTTTGTGCCAGACAAACCGTATTGCGTTTTTCACCGGAAAGGACACGGTAGACCTGAAGGGATACTGGCAGTACAAGGTAGGCGGGGTATTTGCTCCTTCAACTTCCAGGCTATGCCAAGGCCCAATTCAATGAACCCAGAGCAAGAAGAATTAACCCCCAAAATGAGCCTGCTTCCCTGCACAATGCCATGGTGGCGCCTTATGCAATTTCCTCTAAGGGCATTCTCTGGTACCAAGGCGAGAGCAATGCCGGGCGTCGGAACTCTACGAAAGCTACCTGCATGCCCTGATAGACGGCTGGAGGGAAGTGTTCCAACGCCCCGAAATCCCCTTTATCTATGCCCAACTCCCCAACTTTATGGAGGTATCCTACCTTCCCTCAAATCAACTGGGCGGCTCTGAGGAGTCGCAACGCAAGGCGCTGAGCATACCCAATACGGCCATGACCGTTAACATCGACCTCGGCGAATGGAACGACATTCACCCGGATAACAAAAAGACTTGGGAGAACGCATGGCTTTAGCTGCGTTGAAGCTGGCCTACGGCGAGGACATTGTGTATTCCGGCCCATTGTACAAAAGGACACCAAATCGAAGGCGCCAAGGTTATAATCTCCTTTTCGAACGTGGGCGGCGGACTCGTTTTCCAGCGACGGCGGGGAGCTGAGCAGATTTACCATTGCCGGAGCAGATAAAAATTCGTTTGGGCAAACGCCAAAATAGAAGGGGACAAGGTGATCGTGTGGAGCGAGCAAATTCCCAACCCCAAATACGTGCGCTACGCCTGGGCCGACAATCCCGACAACCCCAATTTTGTGCAACAAGGAAGGGTTGCCGGCGTCACCATTCAGATTGAGTAAATGGTCTTGGGAAGCGTGCGTAAAACGCGTTCAAAAGGGCCAAACCTCTTTATTCAAAGAAAAAGCGCCATGAGAAATATAGCCTTTTTGGTTTTATTCCTGTCGGCCAATTACCCTCTTTCCGCACAGGTCGGGAAATTAATCTGGGAAGATAACTTCAACCACGACTCCCTCGATCAAACCAAATGGAGCTTTGAAACGGGTACCGGAGTAAACGGGGATTGGGGCACCGGGCAGCTTGACCGGGCCACCAACCGGATGGAGAATGTTCATTTTTCAGCGCAATGTGCCGGGCGCAGAAGACGGGTTCCTGGCCATTACACGCGAAAGAACGGTTGAGGACAGGAACTATACCAGCGGCAGGATCAACACCGCAGGAAAGGCCTCTTGGGGCCCAGGCCCCCGGATTGTAGCCAGGGTTTCCCCAGGGATGTGAAATACCCCGAGCAAGGGTTCGCGTTTTGGATGATGCCCGGTGGTGCCCCAGGGCTGGAGCTGGCTTATGTGGCCTCAGGGCGGAGAAATTGATATTATGGAATATGTGGGCGCCATCCCTTACCACAACCTCGGAGGCGTTCACTATGCCTGGTCCTGGGAAAACAACCAATGGCAATCCTGGAACCATGGGCATCTGGCAGCCTATTATAGTTACGCCCATCAGGCCGTTCCCAACCCCTCGGAACCCGGTTATGGCGGCTACCCGCCTGCAAACGACGACCCCAATGCCGGGAGCGCCGGTTTCCATACCTATGGCATCGACTGGTACCAGGACCGGATAGAGTTCTTTGTAGACGACCACGTGTACCATATTCATTATCTGAACGACGGAAGCGCATTTAAAAAAGACGGAAAAAGGACGAACTGGCGGTTTAAATTTCGCGGGAAAACGAGTGGGCGTATCGGAGTATTCCAATCATTTCAGCGAATGGCGCCCTTTCGAGCACAAGATGTTTGCCATTTTAAGCGCAGGTGTAGGCGGCGGTCCGCAAACGTATGGCGGAGCGGTTGGAGCAGAAGCGGTGTTTCCTTGCTCCGTATTCATCGATTGGGTGCGGGTGTACGAATTAGGTCCCGCAACCGGCGTGGACGAAGAAAATGATGCCGGGTTTAGTATATTCCCCAACCCAGCCCAAGGGACCCTAAACATTTTATACGAAGAACCCGGGCAACTACAAGATCAGCATTACGGATAGTTCGGGAAAAGCCCTTATTCAAACGTCGATGAGCCAATCTGAGGCCGTTGATATTTCCTATTTAGCCAAGGAGTGTACATGGTGTTTTCTTAGCGACAAGCGGGTTGCAATGTCGAAAAAGGTGATTGTTTTATAGCTCGTATAGCTGACATTCGCGGTATACGCAAACCAGCCGCCATAACCTTTTTAATCCTACGCCCATGCCCTTTTTCTGGATCTTATGGGGCTTCGACGCCCTGATCTCCCTGGTCATCCTGTATTTCTTTTTCGTTGGTATTGCCGACGGCTCCGTATCGTCCTTCAACATTCGCATATGGCTGCTTCTGCTGGGCGCGGTTGCCGTCATTATGCTGGGCAGCCTTTGGCTGCGGGCGCATCACTACCTTGTGGTTGCCAAAATCATCCTGGGCATTCTGGCAATCCCCGGGCTGATCTATGTCCTTTACATGCTCATGATCCTTCTGTTCAAACCGAGGTGGAATTGACAGCACTACTTGGTATTTCTTGGAACATACCCGTCAGTAAATCTGGTAAGGGTCTATCTTTAAAGGTTATTGTTGACCATAATAACCAAAAAATTTCCAGTGTTGCAGGCTTTTGAGCGCTCTAAAGACATCCTGCTCAGCACTTATACCGGTATCGAAATAGTTCAGGAGTTCCAAACTATTTCGCTGCCAATCTATACTCGCTATAAACGGTTTGGCAACGCCCAAACCACTTAGGAAGCAGTATAGCTTGCAGCGCCCTTCGAATATTGCTATATTTGTATCATCTTAATCCTTACTACATATGGATTATAGAGATCATCACGATTGAGCCGGGAAAAAAGCGGACAGCCTTGCATTCGCGGTATGCGCATAACGGTATACGACGTGCTCGAGTTACCTGGCCGCAAGGGATGACTATGGAAGAAATTCTGGATGATTTTCCCTTTCTCACCGGGAAGATATCCTTGCCTGCCTTGCCTATGCAGCTGAAGCGGAACGAACGCGTTTGGTAGCATAATCCGATCAGGCTATGCTTCTCATAGATAATAACTTATCTCCAAAATTGGCCAAACGCCTGCAAATCCTCTTTCCTGGAACTGTCCACGTTTTGGACCTCGGATTAGGCCAGGAAGACGACCACGCCGTCTGGAACTATACCACAGCCTATAGTCTTCACATTCTCACGAAGGATTCCGATTTCGTTCATCTGGTCCACCTGAAAGGGTTCCCCCAAAAGTCATCCGTTTAAACACTAGGAATGCTGACCACCTTGTATGTTGAAGCGCTTTTAATCAAGGAACAAGCCACAATTATGCAGTTCCTTCAATCTCCTGATCACGGACTTTTGCTTTTTGTATTAATGCCTTCTACAAGTCATTTGTTAAATGGAATTCCGTAATTGGCATCCTCAACAAAGATAAATCCATGCGCCAAGGAAAGTAAAATGAGAAAATCGGCCAAAAATACCCCGGATTCTTTTAATCAATAAACTCGATGGGTTCGATGTTTATGTTGCGTTTAATACCGGAGAACACCGGATCATACGTTTTTCCCATCTCTTGGAAAAATGGAATTATAAAGGGGATCCGTTTCGGTCCAAGCTGCTTGAAAAGCAAATTTTCCAAAAGCTGGAATTAAAAGAAGGAACCCTTCGCTGGCCCAATCTCGCGCTGAAAACAACCCTTTCTAATGGAATGGAGTTTGAAACATGCTTCGACCTCGACCCGGTAGTTTTATACCAGGAAAGCGAACCCGATGAAGAAAAGAACCAGCAGAATCAAATAGGTAACCTGATCAAGACTGCCCGGAAACAAGCGGGGCTTACACAGGACGAATTGGCCAAGCGCAGCGGTACCACGAAAAACTACATCTCCCGAATCGAAAACGATAAATCGGATATCGAGCTAGGAACCCTACTGAAGATCATAGAGATAGGACTTGGCAAACGAATGCAGATCAAGATCAGTTAAACCACCTTCCTCCCAATGCCAACGTCTAACCCATACCATCAACACGCCCGCCTGGAGTTCGAAACCGAAGGCAGGGGCGGAACGATCATTTTTCGCCATGGACCGAACACGATCCGGTTTTATTGGGAATTTGGCGGAGGAAACGCGGTTGCTCTGATCTTTGTGCCCGACGAAGGCCAGTGGGAAGCCCAAACCGGTCTTCCGCTCTCCGAACGCCTGCCCATCCACGAATTCGTTGGCGCCCGCACCGTCGCAGATAAAGCCTCCGGCTGCCGGTATGAGCTAAGCAGGGATTGCCTGAAATCCTCCTCCGAGTAGAACCAAATGTATAACCCGCCCGCGCCTTATGCCTTTCGCCTTTTTCGCCCCCTACCACACGAACGTACCCGCTGTATTGGGAGGGAGAGAAGGTTGGGGCTTTCTTCCCATTGTCGTGGATGTTTGAACACTTCCGACTGACTGCTTGGAGTTGAGAACAAGGGAGTACTTTCTTGCCCTGAGGGTTACAAACGCCACATTGGGCGGGTTGGAAGGCACAGAACTGCCGATCCGAATGGAGCCGGCAGGAATAAACCTGGAGGCTTGCGCCACAATATAGTAACCTACATTTCTGGTGACCACGTCGCCTCCGATCGTTACGGCGCCTTTGCACTGGGTGCACCCGCCGGGGTATGGGGCCCGTAGTCGGGGTCGTTAGCCAGGTTCCATTCCAGGGCCACTTTGCTCCATTGCGCGTACTACCGATGATCACGTTCTCGATATGCCATTTCAGGTCGCCGTCAAAGAGCCATTGGAGCCGTCCCTGCTCGGTGAAATACAGGTTTTTGTCGGGGTGAGCAGCCTGGACCTTGCTCAACGCTGATCTGTCCGTTGTACAGGTGAAAAGCGGAACCGTCGATAAAAGGCTTCGCGGCAGGGTCGTTCAGGATGGAAATAGGGTAGTCGGGGTTGTCGCAATTATGATCCCAGATAATGATCTTGGTTGTCAATCCGGCCTTTTGGAAAGCTGGCCCCAAGTGATTTTTGACAAAATCCGCTTGTTGGGCGGCGCTCATGACCATACTCCGGGTTGTTGCCTCCATGCTGGGGCTCATTCTGCACGGTAACGGCATCCGGGACGATGCCGTGTTTCTTCATTTCGGTAATATATTTCACGAAGTACTGGGCGTAAACCGGGTAGTATTTCGGAAGTAATTCGCCCCGATAGAGTTTTTGTTGCTTTTCATCCACACCGGTGCGCTCCAGGGGAGCCCATCAGCTTAATGTCCGGATTGATCTTTAGAATTGCGTTAAGCACGGGAATCAGGTTGACGGTATCCCTCGAGAGGCTGAATTTGCTAAGGGTCAGGTCCTCGGTCCTTCGGGAATGTCGCTGTAACTGAATACCCGGTCGTCGAGGTCTGAAGCGCCAATGCTAATGCGGAGGTAGAAATGCACAGGCTTTCTCCGGTGCAGCCAAAAGCTCGTTGCAGAAGGTTATCCTGCTGGCTGGACGACATGGTGTTGATTACCGCGGCGCTGCCCCGGTGAGGGAATACCCGAACCCGTCGATCTTCTGGAACGTGCTCGTGGCGTCGATATCCAGGTTAGGATACGTGTTCGGCGTCGTTGCAAGTGCCAGAATAGTTGTTTGTTTTGCAAAAGCCGCGTTTGGTCGCCACTGGTGAACCACGTCCACTTCGTTCGTCAGGTTATTGGCCGGCCCGCCGAAGTATCATCGTCTTTGGGCGTTTTTCGTGCAACTGCCCAGAAGCATCAAAAGGATGAACACGTATGGTGTCATGGAATCATCGTTGAAAGCCTTCATTGGAAAAAGAAGAAGAATAACAGCAATGGCAGAAAGAACACCCCCGCTAAAAAATCACTGAAACACCCTTACATAATCACAAACATGCGCTGGGGAAAAGGGGTATTGCCGTCAGGCGGCCCGGCCAGTACCCCCACGGCAACGTTGAAAATAAAGAAAAACGGATCGTTGAACGGATGAGTTGGCCACGCCTGGGTCTGCTTTGACAAAAGTGAAATACAGAATATCATCCGTAAAAGCGCATCTTGTCCTTTTCCCAAATCAAACTGAACACGTGGAATTTTTGGGAAAAATCTCCCGAGCAAAGGTGATATTATTGTTTTTGGGAGAAGTGACACCTACCACGGATTTCCAGTGCACCGAGCCTGTAACCCGGTTTGGGGCTTACCCCACCAGCTCCATGATGTCACGATTTCGCCGCCAAGCCCGGCCCAGCCGACGGAGAGGCGTGATCGGAACCAGCATCAGGCGCAGGCCAGCCCTTCGCAACGGGCGGTTTAGCACGGATATCGATGCGGCCGAGCGGAATTCCTTCTTAGCCCGGGTGACCCAGACGCGCCGAGGGTAGTTGAATCCGCCTATCGCCTCTTTTCGGGCCTCAATGATGGAGTTGCCGTTCGACAGAAAAACGTTTTCGTGGTGTTGAGTGTAGTACTCAGTTCATTGTTGCCCCAACCTCCGACACCAGTTCCGATTTCGGGGTCCACACGTTCAAGTCAGGCCATTGCCCGAAAACTCGTCGCTCCCACCAACGCATGCAGGATAAGCGGCGGAGTGCGATATCCCGAAGTGTCCGTAAAGTCAGGTTCGTTCCATCCTCCGTCAGAATAACCCCTTTTGCCGAGGTCTTTGCCAGCGTGCACTGGTTCAGTTTCAAGCGACACCGTAAACTCCAGGTTTGGCTGGCCGCGATCAACCTCATCTCCTTGGATCGTCACTTCGATATTGGCCGACAACTGGTTTGCCGGAATCGTTAACGTTCCGGCAGGCGATGAAATCCCGGGGAAATGGCCGTGCCGTTTGAGCAGTACTCCACCAGGCTCCGGTTTTGGCGGCTTTGTCGACGGATTACGTAAAAACGAAGCGAACTGGCCGCTTTCCCCTTGCTGTGGTGAGCGTCAAAACGCTCAATACCGGAAGCGTTTCATCGGTTGGCGTCCCGTTTCCTCCCCCTGAATCGCTGCACGACATTAAAGGAAACCAAAACAGGAAATAACAAGAAAGACCGGAAAACCATTTTTGTGTTTGAACAGCATGACAACCAGGTTAACGCATACGATATCAATTACCTGAAAAATAGGTTAGACCGGCAAAAGCCGGTCTAACCCAGAGATATTTTTATTTCGGAATCATTTTCAGATACCATGCATTGCCCGTTTTTCCGTGCCCTGCGCTCTCAGATACATATGACCGATCTCGCTCCATGATCTCGTAATTCTTTCTGCAGGCGCCGTAACCGATATAGGTATTTGCGCCCGGCTGGATCCCCGTCTTGGTCGAGGGGCGGAAGCCGCGACCCCTGTGCTTGGCGCAAAGCTGAGAGAGCGCCCGTAGCGCCTGGATAGGGATGCAGCCTTCGTCACCGCTACCAAGGGAACCCCGGAAGGCCGCCGGCAAGAGGCGCCGGTTTTAGTAAAAGACCCATCCGGGATGCCACCGTCAGAGAGTAGCCGGAAGGTTTTGGTAAAGGTAAAGGTGGCGGTGTAAAAGCAATTACAGCAAGCTACTTTCATCAACGCCTGCCCACCAAAC
>JADJHZ010000011.1 GCA_016707205.1 Haliscomenobacter sp.
CAGATCAGCGACTACCCCGCCGAAGCCGGATGGTGGGCCCGCAGGCTTTCCGACTTGAGGCATATGGCGCTGCCTATGTTTTGCCTGACTTACGGGTCGCTGGCGTTTATTGCATTGCAAATGCGAAACGCCATGGTCGAAACCCTCCAGCAGGATTATATCCGACTGCCCGGGCCAAAGGACTGAAAGAGGGGCAAATTTTGTGGAAACATGCCATGCCGGAATGCTTTATTCCCCGCAATCACCCTCTTGGGCAGTATTTTCCCTGCCATGATCGCCGGCTCTATCGTCATCGAATCCGTGTTCAACCTTCCCGGAATGGGTAAACTGACGTTGGATTCCATGTTTGCGCAAGACTGGCCTGTGGTATACACCATATTAATGTTGTCGGCAGTTCTGACCATTGCCGGGTTGCTCTTTGCGGATATGCTTTATTCCTGGGCGGACCCCCGGGTTCGTTTGGGCGCCGAAAATCAATCTACTCCTTAAGGCGTCGCTATGAATCGATTCGCATCCCTGCTGTTTCTCAGAAAAAAGCGCGCTACCCGGTGGGCCTTGTACTACCTCTATGCGTTTTTCTTTCTGGCGATTGCCGGTGATTTTCTGGCGAATGAAAAACCATTGTATTGCAAGCTGGAGGGAAAAAGATACTTCCCGGTGGTCCAGCAATATGCCATCGATCTCGGTTGGGGCCATTGGGAAGCCCGTTTCCTGCAACAGGGATGGAAGGATCAATCCTATGAGCAGGTCGTTTTTCCGCTGATTCCTTATTCGGCCAGAACGATCGACCGAAGCAATCTCGGCGCCAAAAGCCCCTTTGGGCCCCAACGGGTAAAAAGCAACTGGGGCTGGCATTGGCTGGGCACCGACATGGCCGGGCACGACGTGGCCGCCGGCCTGATCCATGGATCCAGGGTCGCTTTTATGATCGGACTGATCGGCATGCTGGTAGCAACCCTTCTGGGCATTTTTTTTGGGGGGCTGGCAGGCTTTTTTGGAGACACCCGGTATCGCCTGCCGGTAGGCAATGCGATCGCATACTCCCTGGCGATTGCGCTCAGCGGATACCTGGTCTGGGCTTTTTGCTTGCGCATGGAGGGCAGCCCGATATAGGGACCGCCTGGTGGATTCCAGTTGGCGGATCGGCCCTTTTTTTTCTTGCCGGGTGGGCTCAGCCCTTGGACTAAACCGGTTGCCCCTGGAAGAAGGACGATGGCGCTGCGGTTTGATTTTGGATCACCCGGCTTACCGAGGTACTGAATTCGCTACCTACGCTGCTTTTTGTAATGGCGATTCTGGCGATTTTGGACCAGCCGAATATTTATGCGGTCATGGTGGTGATTGGGCTGGTGCGGTGGACCGGCATTTCGAGGCTGGTCCGGGCGGAGCTGCTGAGGGTCCGCAGTCTGGATTATATTGAAGCGGCAAGGGTTTTGGGATATAGCTCCTGGCGGATCTTTTTCCGCCATGCGCTACCCAATAGCCTGGGGCCGGTGTGGGTAACCCTGGCTTTTGGGATGGCAGGAGCGATTCTGGTAGAGGCGTCGCTATCGTTCCTGGGTATAGGGCTTCCGGTGGAAACGGTCACCTGGGGTTCGCTGATGCGCCAAATCTCGGGCTCCAATATACGCCCGTGGTGGCTGGCGGTGTTTCCCGGAACCGCGATCTTTTTAACCGTGGCCTCGTTTAACCTGCTGGGGGAAGCGCTCAGCGAATGGTTCGACCCCCGGGGGGAAGCCGGCCGGTAAAACTCCTTTCCGTCATTTTTTCATATCCCGCGACATCTTCGGGGAGAACAGGCTGGACTTGCCTTTTTTGTTTTTGAGTTCTCCTTTGCGGTTTACAGCGCTGTGAACCTCTTCATTTACCGGGCAGCCTACTTTGGGGCTGCAAGAGGCCAAGACAAAGGCAGAGAAAATCACCGCAATCGGTAAAAGGCTGGTTTTCAGTATTTTTTTCATGGCAACCGTTTCCATATTAACGCATTTTTTGGGCAGAATACGCTTCAAAAGCGAAAGAAAAAGCGAAAACCCTTGAATAGCAAGCATTCCCACGTTTTTTACAGTCAAAAACTTGGAGAAGAAAAAGTTTGCGCCTAAATTTACCTTCAGTTTTCATTAAAACCCTTTGAAATGAATAAAGGAGATCTGATTAACAAAATTGCCGAGAGTGCGAAAATCACTAAGGCACAAGCAACGGATGCATTGAATGCTGTTTTGGACGGCATTAATGGCGAATTGAAAACCGGTGGCAAGGTTACCTTGATCGGCTTCGGAACGTTCTCTGTTTCCGTACGGGAAGCGCGTACCGGCCGCAACCCGCAAACCGGCGCTTCCATTAAGATTGACGCAAAGAAAGTAGTTAAGTTCAAGCCCGGCAAAGAGTTGTCGGATTCAGTGAACTAATTCTTCCGAGATTCAACGTACTGACCAGCTCATGGGGGTTCTCCTGAGCGGAAAAGGGCAATCAAAGCGATGCTGGGGTTGCCCTTTTTATTTTTGCGCTTCGCTCTATTTTTTCATCCAACGATCTTCTCTATATGAAATTCGGCACCAAAGTTATCCATGCGGGTATCGAACCCGACCCAAGCACCGGCGCCGTCATGACGCCCATCTTCCAGACCTCCACGTATGCCCAGGAAGCCCCGGGCAAACACAAGGGCTACGAATATGCCCGAACGCAAAACCCCACACGAAGCGCACTGGAGGCCAACCTGGCCGCGCTGGAAAACGGGAATGCTGCGGTATGCTTTAGCAGCGGCCTGGCCGCCATGGATGCGATCATCCGGCTCCTCAACCCCGGAGACGAGGTCTTGTCCACCAACGACCTCTACGGCGGATCGTACCGGCAACTGGTGCGGGTGCACCAACGCTACGGCATCGAAAGCCGGTTTGTTTCGATGGACGATCCGGAAAAGCTGGCGCAAGCGATCAGCGAACGCACCCGGATGCTATGGATCGAGACGCCGACCAACCCCATGCTCAACATCATCGATATCGAAGCCGTTTGCCGGGTCGCCAGAGAAAAAGGAATCCTCACCTGCGTAGATAACACCTTTGCGTCGCCCTATCTACAAAACCCCCTCGACCTTGGCGCGGACCTGGTCACGCATTCAGCCACCAAATACCTGGGGGGGCACTCCGACGTCGTCCATGGCGCGGTGATCGTCCGGGACGAACAACTGGCCAGCCAGCTCCGGTTCCTCCAGAATGCCGTAGGCGCCGTACCCGGTCCGCAGGATTGCTTCCTCATCCTTCGCGGGATCAAAACCCTGCACCTGCGGGTTGAGCGCGCCTGTGAGAACGCCGTTCGCGTAGCTGCCTTTCTCCAAAGCCACCCGAAAGTAAAGAAGGTCTACTACCCGGGCTTGCCGGAGCACCCCGGCCACGCGATTGCCCAAAAGCAAATGCGCCACTTTGGGGCCATGGTATCCTTTGATCTCCAGGAGGATACCTTCGAACAAGCCAGTAAGGTTCTGAGCGCTACCCAACTTTTCACCCTGGCGGAATCGCTGGGCGGAGTGGAGTCGCTGATTGGCCACCCGGCAACGATGACCCATGCCTCCATCCCAAGAGAAGAACGCATCAAAGTCGGGCTTACGGACTCCCTTATCCGACTGAGCCTAGGCGTAGAAGATGTGGAGGACCTGATTGACGACGACCTCCGGGCTGCTTTGGATTAGGGGCTATGAGATCCCGTTTTATTTAAAACTTTTTTTAAAAATATTTTTTCTATTAAAACTTTTTGTTTATTTTTGTTATGAAATAGACTTGTTGCAGCGAGTCAGTAAACGTAACAAAAGACCTTCACCGCAAGCATTACCTTAAAAACAGGGATTTATGGGCAAGCTAACCATCTTCCTGCGCAACAACTGGTTTAAAATAGCCATTGCTGTTTTATTGGTTTTCATTGCATTCAAAAAAGACATCAGCTTTAATGTCAATATGAATGCTCCCGCGCAACAGGCTGCGCCGGGAGCGCCTGCCAGTCCAGGAGCCCCAACGACCTAAAGAACACTTGACGGAGGACCGGCTGGCCAAAAAAGGCGCCTTCTTCCAAAAAGGGATTGAACGGCTGGACGTTCAGCCGTTCCGCAAAAACGCCGACTTGATTCAGGTGATGGAGCTATCCAAGGTCGACGCCCCCATCCGCGAAGCGTTTATTGCCCGGTTCAGACCAGTAGCCAAAGGAGAGCAGGAGAAGTTCGGGATTCCCGCTTCGATTATCCTTGGAAATGCGTTGCTGATCAGCAAAGCCGGCGAGTCCGCTTTAGTGCAGCATGGGTTGAATTTCTTTGGATTGCCCTGCACCGAAGATTGGCAAGGCGAGAAAGGAGAAATCCAGGGTACATGTTACCGGTATTACGAATCGGCATGGATGAGTTTTCGGGATCATAGTTTATACCTTACGACCGGGAAATTCTCTCCAATGCGCAATTACCGCGGCAAGGGGTATTCCGATTGGGCCAAAGCGCTCGAACTGAACGGCTTTTCCCCTGCGCCAGATTACGCGAACCAGGTGCTGGAGGTAATCCGCGCCTATAACCTGGCCCAATGGGATTAGCCATCCGGGCTCATTCTATTCTGCACCCGGGTGTTTTTTCTTGTAGAAGTTGACCCCAGCCCCGTAAACCCAGCCAGCACGGCCTTCCTTGGACTGAATTTTCACCCAGGGCTCATTGGCAACCTCTTTGCCCAGGTTTATTTCCTGGGTAAATTCCGTCACTTCATCCAGAAAATACACTTCTTCAAACAAGCGAAATTCGTCGACCACCTCCGCGTTCAGAGAGGGCGTTCTGCGCATTTTCAGCCCGTCAATGACTACGTACAGTCTGGAATAGGCTTGGGAAGTGCCTCCGGTTTCCGTCCGTAACGCGATTGGGGCTTTCGCCAGACTGTCCTGGCGCCGTTTTTCGCGGAGCAACGTTTTGATGCTGTCTTCTTCGGCGGCCAGGAGTTTTTCCTTTTCCTCCTTTTGCCGGTAGGTGTTCCGGGTAGCGGAACATTTGCCAACCGCCCAAAAGGTGAAAATCAGGAAAAACCGCCTATGATCAGAACCTCTAACCGAGGCAAGCCGGGAGATTTGCTTTCATTCATTGCCAGGAAGTTTGCTTCGAAATACGGGGCGGCCCCGTTTTACACTAAAACCTGCTTTGCAGCCTGAAATAAAACAGAAAGATACAAAAATGCCTGCTCACTTATGAACGAATTATTTTATGCGGTAGCCTTAACGCTGATCCCAAAAGTTGGCCCGGTAACCGCCCGAAATTTATTGAGTTATACCGGATCGGCGGAGGGCGTTTTCCGGTCTTCCCGCAAAACCTGAACAAAATCCCGGGTATCGGCCCTCAAATCAGCAACATCATCCTGTCCTCAGATGCGTTAAATCTGGCGGAGGCCGAAATGCGGCACATGGAGCGCCACGGCATCCAGGCCGTTTTTTGCCTGGACCCGGCTTACCCTGCACGCCTCAAACATTTCCCCCGACAGCCCGTTGGTGCTTTTTTACAAAGGGAATGCCGATCTGAATCCCGCAAACAGTGTAGCCATTATCGGCACCCGCAAACCAAGCCCCATGGGCTTGCTTTCTGCGAAGAACTGATTTTCAGCTCCCCGCTTACGCTCCTACCATTATTAGCGGGATGGCTTACGGGATCGACATCTGCGCGCACCGGGCCGCGCTCGGATGGGGTTCCCGACCATTGGCATCCTTGCGCATGGGCTGGAACACCTCTACCCTGCCGCCCACAAAGCCATCGCCAACCGGATGATCGAAGAAGGCGGATTGCTCACCGAATATCCTTTTTCTACCTTGCCCGAAAAGGAACATTTTCCTTTGCGCAACCGGATTGTAGCGGCACTGTGCGACGCCCTGGTGGTGGTTGAAACCGGTGTCGAAGGCGGCTCCATGATCACGGTCCAGTTTGCTAACGACTACAACAAAGATGTTTTCGCCGTGCCAGGCAGACCCCGCGACCCCCACGCCGCCGGATGCAACCTGCTGATCAAGACCAACCGGGCCGGTTTGCTGGAAAATGCTCAAGACTTGATCGATGCCCTGAACTGGGAACAACAGCATCAAAAAAAGAGCATCCAGCAGCAGTTGTTTGTCGAACTAAGCGCGGAAGAGAAAAAATTGGTAGATTTATTGCGTCAGACGGAGGAAGCCAGCATGGACTTGCTGTCTGCGCAATCGGCCATGGCGCCAAGCCAGCTTGCCGCGATCCTCCTTGATCTGGAATTCAAGGGGGTCGTCAAATCGCTTCCCGGGAAGCGGTTCGCGCTGATCTCTGCCTGACGTTCCGGTCATCCACGTTGGTGGATTGGCGCGAGATTTTGATTGAACAAATTGATTGCTTTATGCGGATTTCATTCGTTTGGATATTGATCCTCCTGATACCTTTCGCGGGCATTGCCCAACCGAAGGCTAAAAAAGAAAAGAAGCCCCTGGAAACGGCGCTTAATACGCCAGCCCGGCGGGCCAAGAACGTTATTCTGCTCATTGGCGACGGGATGGGCCTTACCCAGATTTCTTCCGGATTGTACAACAATAATAATGCCCTTAGCCTGGAAAGGTTTCCATTCACCGGTTTGCAAAAAACCCATGCGTCAGATGATCTGATCACCGATTCGGCGGCCGCTGGCACCGCCATAGCCTGTGGGGTAAAAACCAAGGTGGGCGCTATCGGGGTAGGCAAAGACAACAAACCAGCCAGGTCCCTGATGGAAGAAGCCGAGGCCAAAGGCATGGCCACCGGAATGGTGGTCACCAGTTCATTGGTAGACGCTACGCCTTCCGCATTCGTAGCGCATGTGCCCTCCCGGGACCAAAAAGAGGATATCGCTAAAAGTTACCTGAATATAGACATCGATTTCCTGGTGGGAGGAGGGAAGGAATACTTTACCCAGCGAAAAAGCGACGACCGGGATTTGGCGAGGGAATTGCAGGAAAAAGGCTATGTGGTATCGGATTACACCGAATCGGAAATCCCCAAGGTGACCCTGGATCTGAAAAAAAACTTTGCTTTTTTCACTGCGGAAGAGGACCCGGGCAAATTTCAGGAAAGCCGAAGCTATTTGCTTCCCGCGAGCCGTCTGGGAGCGGTTTTTTTGAAAGGCCACAACGACAAAGGGTTTTTCCTGATGGTTGAAGGATCGCAAATCGATTGGGGCGGACATGCCAACGATGCATCCTACGTCGTGGCGGAATTCCTGGAATTCGACCGGGTGATTGGCTCCCTGCTGGAGTTCGCCATGGAAGATGGGGAGACCCTGGTTATCGTCACAGCGGACCATGAAACGGGCGGTTTGGCGATCAACCCCGGCTCCCAGATGAACAACCTGCTCACGGAATTCAATACCAATTCCCATACAGGGATTATGGTCCCGGTGTTTGCCTATGGCCCGGGAGCGGAATTATTCTCTGAATTTACGACAACACGGAAATCAACCGCCGCATCAAAAAGCGTTGGGTTGGGAGTAGCGCTTACAGGTGCCGTTCGGCGTGGTAAGAAGAACGGACAAGCGGCCCGCTTTCTACGTAAGGAAATCCTTTCTGCAAACCAACTTCTTTGTACTCGGCAAATACGTCCGGGTGGATAAACGACTCCACCCTCCAGGTGCATTTTAGTGGGCTGAAGGTACTGTCCGATGGTGAGCACATCGCAGTTGTGCGCTAACAGATCATCCATGGTTTGGAATACTCTCGTCTTTGGTTTCGCCCAATCCGACCATAATTCCGGATTTGGTCCGTTTGCCAAATGCTTTTTGGTGAGGCGAATCTGTTCCAGGCTGCGTTGGTATTTAGCCTGGGGCCTGACTTTTCGGTAGAGCCGCTCTACGGTTTCCAGGTTGTGGGAAACCACCTCCTGCCCCCCGCTGATCATGCGTTCGAGGGCGGTCCAGGTTCCTTTCACATCGGGAATCAAGGTTTCGATGGTCGTTTCCGGAGCGATTTCTTTCACTGCCCGGACGGTTTGGTACCAGATCTCAGCGCCCCGGTCGGCCAGTTCGTCCCTGTTTACGGACGTGATCACGGCGTGCTTCACCTTCATCAAAAAGATGGCCTCCGCCACCCGGCGCGGTTCATCGGTGTCGTATTCGGTTGGACGGCCCGTCTTGACGGCGCAAAAGGAACAGGACCGGGTGCAGGTATTGCCGAGGATCATAAAGGTAGCCGTTCCTGCGCCCCAGCATTCGCCCATATTTGGGCAGTTGCCGCTTTGGCAAATGGTATGGAGATGATACTCGTCCACCAGGGATCGGACCGACTTATAATTTTCTCCAATAGGGAGTTTGACCCGCAACCAATCGGGTTTCCTCTTCGGTTGGGTTTGGGCGTCGGTTATGGGTAGTTCAAACATGGTCTTTGCGCATTACCGCATCTTGCGGGTAGTACAATAAAAAGAGCAGGTAGTCCCCCTTTGGGTCAGGAGCGTTTTCCAAACTGCAAAGTTAGGAAAAGATTCACGAACACGACTTTGTTTTGGAAGTTGGGGGCAAGGGAGCTTTCGACCATAATCGGCGCTTCCTTCAGGAAGAAATCCACCATAATTCCCGCTTCCAGGGCCTTGATAAACTCGTCAAAGACGCCCCAATCAAAATGGAGCGCGGCTTTGCCGTGGAGGCCGGGGTGAATGCCTATTTCGCCGAAGCCCTGGAAGAAGCTGTCGGCGCCGAAAATCTTATCGTAGGCCAGGAAGCGGTCTTCGTTTTCTGGGCTGTATTTTCGCTCCGGTAATTGTTTTGGGAGAAATCTTCGGGTTCAAAACGCAGCACGAGATAGTAAGGTTTCAGGATGCCCAGGGTAGCGCCGCCTTCATAGCTCACCGCAAGGGCAACCCCTTTCCTGCGGGCTTTGTCCGAGAAATACCGCTTCTCCCCGATCCCCCCGAAGGGCAATCAGGTTGTTTTGCTTTCCGAAAATATAGCCCCGAAACCCGGAAGACCCGCCAAAAGGGAGGTTGCGATTCTGCCGGACTTCCTGCGGGTGCCGGAGCTCGCCCAGCCCCAAATAAATCAGTTTGGTCCGGTTATAGGTTCGGATTTTGCCAAAATTCATCCCGAAGGCTGCTCCATTGGTATGGAGGCGAAAATCGGTCGTGGTTTCTTTGCTGTAAATGATCCCTTTCTGCTGCTCATAATTATTTTGGCCCAGAAGAAGGGTACGCTGCGCCTGAAGGGAAAACCCTGCACAGACAAGAAGGATAGGAAGGAGTAGCTTTCGGTTCATGCGCAGATCAATTATTGCTTAAATATTCCATTTAAATTTAGGGAAAATCAACTATACTTGACAGAATTCACGCCTTTTTGTCGGGAATCGGATTCTTTGAGGCGCAAAGCCCGGTAAAACAAGGCTTTTTTTATTCAACAATTCTGGAATCAGGTGCCGGACACCCCATTGATCGTCTACAGCCCAAGCCCGTCGCCTCGTTTGGAATACGCGTTCCGGGTGCTTTTAGGGGTCATTCATCCGATGTCCTTTCGGTTGACGCATTCCATCAGTGAATTTGCGCGGTTCGAAGGCGCCCGGATCAGTTACAGCCCACATGCGGTTCTTCCGCCGGGGGAAGCGCTGTGGCTGCCGTCGGGCAGCCTGCTTTTCAACCGGGAAATAAAACCCCTGGTCCCTGCGCTTTGTTCGCCCGGCGAATTAGCGCAGTGGGGGTTGCCAGCCTGGCCTGCTCTATTCCCTCTTCCGGTAAGCCGGGAAGCCGAATTCCCTTTCGACCTGCCTTCCATGTGTTTTTACCTGCTGAGCCGGTATGAAGAATACCTTCCTTTTGCCCCGGACCGATTTGGCCGGTTCTCCTCGGGGCAGAGCCAGCTTTCCCAGCTAAACCTCCTGGAATACCCTTTGGTCGATTTTTGGGCAACGGTATTAAAAAATAAGCTGCAAGCCCGCTGGCCGGGGTTGCCGTTCCAGAACAGGTCGTATCGTTTCCTTCCCACCTACGATATCGACGTAGCCTGGGCGTTCCGCCATCGTCCGCTATGGAGGCATGTCCTCGCTTCCGCGCGGGATGTAGTCAGTGGAAACTGGGAAAACCTGGCCGCCCGCATGCAAGCCCTGGCAGGAAAAGAACCGGATCCCTATGACGTATACGGCTTTCTGGATCAGGAGCACCGGAAAAGGGGCCTAACTCCCGAGTATTTTTTCCTGGTGGGGAATTACGGCGCCTACGACACCAATCTGCACCACAAGAATATAGCCTTTCAAGGCCTCATTCGGGACCTTTCCCGGCAAGGGCCCGTCGGGCTGCATCCCTCTATGGCCAGCAACGACAAGCAAGGGAGGCTTGAAGAAGAAAAGCGCCGGTTGGAGCGCATCACCGGCACAGCGGTTTCGCACGCCCGGCAGCATTACCTCAAATTCCGGTTGCCTGAAACCTACCGGCGGTTGCTCCAGGCAGGAATTACGAAGGAGTATTCGATGGGGTTTGCCGACGCCCCCGGTTTCCGGGCAGGAACCTGCGGAGCTTTCCCATGGTACGATCTTCCTGCCGAACAGGAAACCGCCCTATGGGTGCAACCCCTGCACGTGATGGACGGCGCCCTTAAGAACTATTTGCGGCTCCCGGCAAAGGAAGCAATAGAAAAAGCCGTTCTGCTGGCCAACCGGTGTAAACAGGTAGACGGCACGTTCTGCTCCCTTTGGCACAACTCCTCGCTCAGCGAGCGGGAAGGTTGGGAAGGGTGGAAACAGGGCTACCTGGATCTGCTGGACGAAGCCGGTTCGGCGCCTCCCGGGGGAAGCAAGAATAGGGTTTTGAAAAGGGTCCTTCCTGGATTTTTCTTCCTTTGGGGGGTATTCCTTAGAGGAATGCATAAAACCTGTTGCCTGCTGGGAAAAATCCACAGACTTTTAGTACATTTATTACCCAACGGATTCCAAATTACCATAGCCCATGATTCATAATTTAAGCCGAAACCATCACATCGGGAACCAGTACCTCGCCGAATTGCGCGACGAAAAAAAGCAACAAGACCGGCTGCGTTTCCGGTACAATCTGGAGCGCCTGGGCATGGTTTTGGGGTTTGAGCTGAGCAAATCGCTCCCCTACCGCACCATCGAGGTAGAAACCCCGTTGGGCATTGCGGCATGCCAGGTTCCCGACAAGCCCATCGTACTGGCGACCATCCTGCGGGCCGGCCTTCCGTTGCATCAGGGGTTGCTGAACGTTTTTGATCAGGCAGAATCCGCCTTTATTTCCGCATACCGGAAAAACCACAAAGACGGGTCTTTTGAGATCAAAATGGAATACGTTTCCTGCCCCAGTATTCAGGGAAAGATCCTCATTTTATGCGACCCGATGCTGGCGACGGGCGCATCGATAGCCATTTCCACCAAAGCGCTTCTGGAATACGGAACCCCCTCCAAAATCCATTTTGTCACCGCCATCGCTTCGGTTCCCGGAGTGGAGCATATTGAGCGGGTATTCCCGGAAGCGGACATCTGGATGGGCGCCTCGATGAAGAGCTCACCGCAAAATCCTATATCGTGCCCGGTTTGGGCGACGCCGGGGATCTGGCCTTTGGCGATAAGATGCAAGAATGAGATAAGGGCCTAAGGCGTAAGGCGAAGTGGTTGGTGATTGAGTGGTTAAGTGGTTGGTGGTTATTTTGCCATTCGCCTTTTTCGCCTAGTTGGCTGGCCGTATCGCCGTATATTCCTGTATCCAGCAGCCCACATAGAAGCGGTCGCCCACCTTGAGGTTGCGCTGGAAAATATCCTCTACGGATGGCATATACTGGGAATACCGGGAAATCCATTTATTCGCTTCTGCGGCGGACGAGGGGTCAACGGATTTGGCCCGAACCCACATATCAATAGCAGGCCAAACAACGATCTGGCTATCCCAGCCCCTTCCCGGTCCGCAGATAGGTCCGCTGGAAGCGTACATTCTACCGATCAGGATAAAAGGCTCTCCCCAGTTGGATTTGGCGCCTGCCGCGCGGAGCGCGTATTTTCTGGCCTGGGTGAAGTTTTTCAAGCTGGCGTAATAGATTTTTGCGATCAGCAGCAAATACTGCCCTTTTTTCGCTGCATCGGTGCTTTGTTCCGCCGCTTTTTCAAACCCTTCGATGGCACAGTCGTAATCGGCTTCCCGGAGGCAGTTATAGGCCAGTTCCGCCGGTCCTGCCTCCTTTACGCAATACCGGTTCCCTGCTTCGATTAAGCGGGCCATGAGGGGTTCGGATTCGGGGCATCCGCCCCATTTCAGGCGGCTGTACACTTCCCGGATGACATCGCAGTTGGTGCTGTCTTCGAGAAAATCCTGATAATATTTGCCGGTGTAGTAGGCGCAATCGTAAAACCCTTTCACGGTCTCAAACGCTTCCAGGCGGGCAGGAGTATAGGATTCCACAATCCGCCAGCGTTCGCATGCTTTCCCTTCGCAGGTTGCCAGGCCATTCGCCAGGATTTCCCGAATCTTTTGCTGGTATTTCCTGGCTTCATCCAGGCTGATCTGCTTGTCGAAATACAATTCCACCAACAGGGAAGCAAAGGGATTGATCACAAAGTCATTGGCTTTGATCCCGTCGCGATCAACGGCTTCCTTGAAAAAGGCATAGATCTCTTTTCGGCTTGCCCTTCCGGGGTAAGAATAATACAGATCAAATCCTTTCCTTGCCGGCACGTAGCCGCCTTCCGGATAGCACTGTTCGATCTCGTCGTAGAACTTGAAGATGGTATCCACATAGCTGTGGATGAGGACGGAGTCCTGGGTCAGGGAAATAAACCGCTCATAGAAGCGAATCCCATCGGCAAAAACGGTATTCCGCTGGCCGTCGGCCGCAGGAGCGTCGGCGTATACTTTTTTCCAGAGGTCAAACGCTTGGGTCCAGTCTTCCACCTTCAAAAAGTCCCGATAGAGCACAAAGTTCCGGAGCGCTTCTTCCGGATAGGTCAAATCCTTGAAGGTACGGCAAGGCCCTTCCTTTTTAGGCGGAGGCGGGGGCGTTGGGGCAACAGCCACCTGTTCGGTCGTTTTTGGGGTACAGGCGCCGAGCAAAAGAAGAAGGGCAAAAAGAGCACCCAGTTTCAACCAATGTTTCATGATCCTAAGAGTTAAGACAAAAGCCGTCTGAGGACGAAAGAAAATAAAAAACAATGGAGGGGCTACGCTCCCTTATGAGCAAAGCCCCTCCAGGGATGCCAGAAAAGCGATCCGGGTGATTAATACTTCAAGGTTACCGTTTCCCCAATCCAGCAAGGCACCGTCACGCGGGTATTATTCACTCCGCGCATGAAGACGTCGTCTTTAGGCGGAACAGAGGCGCTGTACAAGCTAATTTTTCGGGAAGCCTCGCCGGCAACCTCGCTATCGATGGAGCGGGCGTAGGCGTATTTGTCGATAGCGGCAAGCACCGCGAGCCCACGGGAATACCCATCGCTGCCGCAGTTGCGGCTGGAGGCGGCGTACATGTCGCCGATCAGCACCACGGGCGGCCCCAACCCGGGCGGAGGCTTGCTGCTTTGCGTGCGTTATCGCGGGCGGCAGAATAGGCTTTGAGCTGACGGAACTGGATCGACGCCATGCTAAAGTAGTACTCCGCCTGCTTGTCGGCATCTTCTTCCTGTGCGACGGCCTCTTTGTATTTGTCTAAGGCTTCGCTGTATTTACCGTTTTCGTAAAGTTTCCGGGCTGCAACCCCAGGGTTCTTCGCCAGGAACTCCTCGGTGAGGCGGGTATTCAATTCCAGGGCGGTTTCCTCGTATTTCGTTTTCAACTCCAGCATAATGGAATCCGTTTCCGCGCAGCCCTGTGTTTTCAGGGTATTGTATACATAGCGGAGCACATCCAGGTCGTCTGGGTTTTCGCGATAGGTGGGGATCAGTTTTTCCTTGAAAGATTCGCAGTCAAAAATGTCCTTTTCCACCTCTCTGAGTTGGAACTCCATGCGCACAGCGGACGCTTCGTAGTATTGACCGTACTTTTCGTTATTGACGGTATTGTGCTCGGCGATTTCCTTAGCTTTGATCACCGCATTGCGCGCCTCTTCGCGGCTAATCTGCTGGCTTTTGAATAAATAAGTCACCAGCATGCCCAGCGGTTCAAAAACGATGTATTCCACGTTATTGCCGCCTTTATCGAGGGCTTCCTGGAATGCTTTGAACGTTTCCGTCCGGTAACCGAAGCTGGTCATATAAAACATATCCACCGCTTTGCGGCCATAGGCATAAGGCGCATCTTTGGGGTAGCAAACGATATATTGATCGTAGAGTTTAATGATCAATTGCTCGGCATGGGCTTTGCCGACCTCGTCTTTGGCCCTTTCTTTCTCTGCTTTATAGAGTTCGATTCCATCCACGAAGTGGGCGGCGCGCTGTCCGTCGGCGGCAGGAGCGCCTTCGTATGCTTTTTTCCAATTATCGAAAGCCAGGTTAAAGTTGAGATCGTCCAGCTTTGCCAGATCGGTATACGCTTTCCCTTTCACGATTCCCCGATACAGCACGTGCGCTTCCTTAAGGGAAGCCTCATTCGGGGAACCCACCCAAGTTGCGCATTGGGCCTGTGCCGCGGCGGCTGCGAAGACCAGAGAAATTCCCACTAACACCATTTTAGATAAAGCCGTCATGATTAATTGAATTTTCGTTTGAAAAACCAAGAGTTATCATTAAGAGTAAAACCAAGCGTCATTTGCACAAAATTTTCCATCAAACTTTCTTCCAGCCCAAACCGCCCCGCTTCGAGGGCAATGTTGAGGAAAGAGGTTGTTTGCCGGGGCAGGATGATCGGGAACCCGGCGCCCAGGGTAATCCCGTATTCCTTGATCTGGGCCCCGTTGACGCTGCGCGGGTCTGTGCCGTAATAAAAGCCCGCCCGGTAGCGCACCCTCTGGAAATAGTTATTGTACGAGGTTACGTCGGGAATCAGTTCGCCGCCGAAAGCGAAACGCCAGGAATCGAGCAAGCTTTTGGGCCTGGCCTCGTTGCGGTACTTGCTCCATTTCCCGGCAGCATACTCGGCGCTGATCCGAAGTTTATCCTTTTTTCGTACGTAAGCCCAAACCCCATTTCGCCGGGCAAGGTCCCGGATGCTTCGACACCGCTAGCACTTGCAAAAGTATCAATGGGAGCAGAAAGATCAAAATTATCCCGGTAATACAATCGGCTGGTTGTCGAAGTTAATTCAGGCGCATTGCTAAAATAAGCGCCTGCGGTAAGCACGGGCTTCCCGATGTCGTTAACCCATTTAGCGGGGGTTTTCTTCCCCAGGTCCAGGGTATATTGGACTCCGGTTTTCCATTGGAGGCTTTTCAGGCTGGTTTCGTCCAGTAGCTCGGTGGAATAAGACACGTCCAGACTATCGAACTCCACCCTGCGGCTATAAGTGGCTTTGCCAAACAGGTAGCCTGCTTCGAGGCCGAAGGAGAGCGCTCCAAATCGCAACCCGTTCGACCATCCCAATTTATAGGTTCCGCCAGTCCCTTTCAGGGACGTAACGGTTTGGCCTGCGCCGGGAAGCTCGGCAACCGACTCGACATGATACCCAACATTGGTGTAGGGCTGTAAGGCCACGGCCGTACCCCAGCCGAATTTGTTTTTCTGGCGTTCCAGAGCCTGGTTGATCGGATTTTTCAAAGGAATAGCAAGAGAAAAATAATTCAGGTTGCCGCTCCAGTTCGACGAGGATTCCCCTCCTGTGCGAAGGCCCGAATACCGGGTGTACATGCCCACTTCAAAAGCCGTCACCTGAAGCCAGCCCAGGGAAGCAGGATTGACGGCATTGAAATGGGAGGGATAGTTGAAAGAAGCCCCTATGCCCGCCATTCCAGCCGCCGCCGCAAAGTAGGGGTCCGCCGGGTCCCCAAGGCCAAAGCGGGAATACGGGGAGTTGGACTTGGGCTGAATGTAGTAATTCTGGGCAATCCCCAGATTCCATCCCAGCGCCAAAACTACCGCTACAATTAACCATCTATTCCAGATCCCTGACATTATGATTCAATATTTTATTCAATCCTTCGAGGACTAAATTTTCGTGAACAAATATCTTCTTTTTCAGGTTATTTGCCAAAAAGAGGGCGTCTCCGCCGGTTAAAATCGCGTTAACACTTCCCCATTCTTTTTCGCAACGCTGAATATACCTTCTATCTCCATTACTGCGCCCAAAACAGCGCCATTTCGGAGCGCTGAATCCGTCGAATATCCAATCCACTGATCGACCTCGTTCAATTTGGCCAGAGGCAGGCTCGCTGTAAATTCCGCCATGGCCCGGAGGCGGATCTCCAACCCGGGAGAAATATTTCCACCGAGGTAGCGCCCCCCGCTGAGCACAAATTCAAAGGTCATACAGGTACCGGCGTCGATCACCAGGCAATGCGCGTCCGGATACCTGGCGAAAGCGCCCGCTGCAGCGGCTATCCGGTCCAGTCCCAGCGTTTCCGGAGTTTGGTACGCCACCTGCACCGGGACCGGCGTAGCGTGGGAAAAACGGACCAAACGGCCTGTTTTTTCCAGTTCCCGTTCGATTTCCGGATCGACAGCCCGCCTCACTGAGGATAAGATAACACTTTTCACCTTTTGGTTGGTCAGGAACGCCGCCAGGGTCTCGATTTCTACCTCAGGCCAGTTTTCCCGGACAACCAACCGGCCCGATTCAAAAAGCGCGGCTTTAGCCCGAGTGTTTCCTATGTCAATTACCAGATTCAATCTATGCCTTCGCTTTATCTTAAGGACGCGCCTGCCGCTGCAGGGTAACTTAACCTTTTGTTAAAGATTGCGCGTCAATGTTTAAAATGGCGCACTCCCGTCATGACCATGGGCAATCCATGGGCGTTACAGTAGTCGATGCTGTCGTTGTCCTTGACCGATCCTCCAGGCTGAATAACTGCTGCAATGCCGGCTTGGTGGGCGATTTCGACGCTGTCGGCAAACGGAAAAAACGCATCGGAAGCCAGGGCAGCGCCCTGAACGTCAAAGCCGTAGCGGCGGGCTTTATCGACAGCTTGTTTCAACGCGTCGACGCGGGAAGTCTGCCCGCATCCCATACCGATTAGCTGCCCTCCTTTTGCCAGAGCAATCGCGTTGGATTTCAGGTGCTTGACGCACTTCAGGGCGAACAACAGATCAGACGCCTGGTCTTTCGCCGGGGCCTCGCTCGTAACCACTTTCCAGGAGTCTGGCCTCTTCCATTGCCAGGTCGGTGTCCTGCTGAATCACGCCGTTGAGCAGGCTTTTAAACAGGTGGGCGGGAAGGTCCATGGTTTTGAGCCGGAGCAAAATGCGGTTTTTCTTCCTGGTCAGCAACTCGATCGCTTCCGGGGCATAATCCGGAGCGATGAGCACTTCGTAAAAATCGCATCCACTGCCGATGCGGTGGCTTCATCTATCCGAGCGTTGGCAATCAGGACGCCCCGAAAGCGGATACCGGATCCCCGGCCAGAGCGGCTTCCCAAGCCGCCTTCAAACTGGGCCTTGTGGCCACTCCACAGGCATTGGTATGCTTAAGTATGGCAAAAGTCGGTTGGTCCTGCCGGAATTCGGCGATCAAAGCGATGGCCGCATCGATATCCACCAGATTGTTGTAGGAAAGCGCCTTCCCAGCGATTTTCTCCAGCAAATCCTCCAGACGGCCAAAGAAAACGCCTTGCTGGTGGGGGTTTTCTCCATACCGAAGCGTTTCGGATTCCTGGACGCTTTGCTTGAACACGGGGATCGCCGCCACGCGGTTAAAATAGGTAAAAATTGCGGTGTCGTAATGCGAACTTACCTGAAAAGCGCGGGCAGCCAGTGCCTGGCGGTCGGCCAGATCCGTGTATCCGGACTTCTCCTGAAGGATTTCCAGCAACATGCCGTATTCCTGGCGGGAAGGTACCACGGCGACGTCCTGAAAGTTCTTTGCCGCAGCCCGGATCAGGGAAATCCCTCCAACGTCAATTTTTTCGATGATCGATTTCTCGTCCTGTGTAGAAGCCAGCGTTTCCTCAAAGGGGTAAAGATCTACAATTACCAGGTCGAGTTCGGGGATTTCGTATTCCCGGAGTTGTTTTAAGTGCGCTTCTTCCCTACGGGCCAGCAGGCCTCCAAATACTTTGGGATGGAGGGTTTTCACCCTGCCGTCCAGAATAGAAGGATAACCGGTAAGGGTTTCTACCGAAACCACCGGAAAACCCAACGATTCAATAAATTGCTGCGTGCCCCCGGTGGAATACAACGTCACTCCAAGACGATTCAGTTCCCGGATCAAGGGCTCTAACCCTTCTTTTGAAAAAACGGAAATGAGCGCAGACTGGATTTTTTTGGCTGCCATATTAGGAGATTGAAGTTCCTCGTTTTTAAAAAGCTGCGCAAAAGTACACAAAAGGATAAGAATTGGCAAAAACCCCAAAAAGCCGATTTCCGGAAGCCCCTGCGCAAAGGCTGGAGACGGCAAACATAATTCTATCCAGGACCTTATTAATCAGCTCTACCGGGGATAATTTGATCATTCTCCCCTGCGAAGCAATTTCCGTTGGGGGAGCGAGTATCTTTTTTAAAAAAAAAAAGCATCTATTGGCGCCCTTGGCGGCGGGGAACGCTCAATGGCCGTCCGTTTTTCCGGATTGAGGATCGAGTACCGACCCGAGGTGGAAGCAGGTCCGGCATCGAGGTTCGTACAGATCTTTCTCGCCGAGCATAACGGTTTCTTCGTTGGCAGTAAGCCGGTAGGAATGGACCGCCAGATTTCCGCAATGGGGGCAAATGGCATGCACTTTGGTAATGTATTCCGCCACAGCGAGGAGTTGCGGTATGGGGCCAAAGGGCTTGCCCCGGAAATCCATGTCCAGTCCGGCAATGATGACGCGCAGGCCGCGCAGCGCCAGCTTCTGGCAATTTTCCGGAAGGTCTTCGTCAAAAAATTGCGCCTCGTCGATGCCGACGACCGTAACGCCTTCCGAAAGCGCGATCAGCTCGTTGGAATGGGCTATCGAGGTAGAATGAATGCTGCTGGCATCATGGGAAACGACCATGGATTCGGAGTAGCGCCGGTCGATCTGGGGCTTGAAAATTTCCACGCGCTGGTTGGCAATTTTAGCTCGTTTGAGCCTCCGGATCAGCTCTTCTGTTTTTCCAGAGAACATGGAGCCGCAGATCACTTCAATCCACCCGCTCCGTTGCCCCCTGAATTGTGGTTCTATAAACATGACCTTAAATTTTTATTAACAGGGAAGCCGAATTTCCCACGCATAAACATAAAACCGGAACACGTTATTAAAAATAGGGCCGCCGTATTTTTTGGTTGCCCGAGACCAAAAAATTGGCCAGAAACCACTTATTTCGCACTCAGCCTACAAAACAAATCGAAATGGACCTTCACAACGCACGCATCCTCATCCGGAAACTCAACTCCCTCTTCAAAAGCATCGACGATGCGGAAGCGGATATTTCCCAGATTGAACGGGATCTAATGCTGAGCTACCTCCGGCAATTATACGCGCTTTTTTTGGATGACAAAGCGCCCCAGGCTCATTCACCTGCCGAATCCGCTCCTCCCAAAGCCGAGCCCCTGCACGTCCGCCGCCGCCGGTGGTTGAGCCGAAACCGGAACCGGCGCCCTTCGATTCCATTCCCAAGGTAGTTCTTCCGGAACCTACTCCGGCGCCAATTCCGGAACAGAAACCGTCGCCGGCGCCCATCCCTGCGCCAGAGCCCTTTGTGCCTGCGCCCCCGCCCTCCGCCCCCAGGGAGGTTCTTGCCAAGCCCGCTTCCCATACCTCAAATGCGGCGGTAGATAAGTTGTTCAGCTTCAAGAAAGCCTCCGATTTGTCGGAGCGCCTGAGTGAAAGCCCGATCCAGGACCTGAACAAATCGATGTCGATCAACGACCGCTTGCTGTATATCAACGAGCTGTTTGGAAGAGACCGGAGCGCGCTCGAAGACTCCCTCACCTTGCTCAACCGGTTCGACGCATTTGATGCGGCTCAGAGTTTTCTCCGCAGCCTGGCGGAACAATACCATTGGGGGCAGGAAGCGCGGTTTGAAATTGCCCAAACCTTTATCAAATTAGTGCGCCGGAGATTCCCCCAATAGTCGGGAATCTTCTTTCGTCGATCTGGCTGGTTTGTGTCCGGAATTCGCCCTAACTTGCGGGCAACCCAAACACAAAAACATGAAGAATATAGCCGTTTTCACTTCCGGTGGCGACGCCCCCGGCATGAATGCCTGTATCCGCGCAGTAGTGCGTACCGCCCTGCACCACGATATCCAAATTTTTGGGATACTCAGGGGGTATCAGGGTATGATCGATAACGATTTTGTTGAGTTGAAAAGAGAATCGGTCAGCAATATTATCCAAATGGGGGGCACCATTCTCCGCTCGGCCCGCTCGGTGGAGTTCCGTACCCCGGAAGGAAGGCGCAAAGGCTATGAAAACCTGAAAAGCCGAAATATAGAAGGGATCGTGGCTATCGGAGGAGACGGCACCTTCACCGGGGCCAATATCTTTATGCAGGAATATCCGGACATCCGCATCATCGGCTGCCCGGGAACGATCGATAACGACCTGTACGGCACCGACTATACGATTGGCTATGATACGGCAATCAACACCGCCATGGAGGCCATCGACAAGATTAAAGACACAGCGAATGCTCACGACCGGCTGTTCTTCATCGAAGTCATGGGACGCGATGCCGGATTTATCGCTATGGCTACTGCGATTGCTACCGGCGCAGAAGCCGTGCTCATCCCCGAAACGCCTACCGACCTGGACAAACTGATTCATACGCTCAAAGAAGGCTGGCTTCGGAAAAAGTCGTCCAGCATCGTCATCGTCGCCGAAGGTGAAGAAGAAGGCGGGGCCTTCAAGGTGGCGGAAAAGGTCAAGGAAAAGCTCAACTTCTACGAGATCAAAGTGAGCATTTTGGGCCATATGCAGCGCGGAGGCCAACCCACCTGCATGGAAAGGCTCCGCGCGAGCCGGATGGGGGTCGAAGCGGTTGAAGCCTTGCTTCAAGGGAAAAAAGGGGTAATGATCGGGGTAGTGAACGACGAGATCGCTCATACCCCATTCGAGCAGGCAATAAAACACAATCTGGTAATCAACCCAACGTTGCTTCGGATGGTTGATATATTGAGCTGACCAATTCGACGTTATGCCAAGAATATTTTCCAGACATTTGATCAACAGCCTTCGCTTCCCCGTTGTCCTGCTCGGTGTGCTCTGGGCTATCCAACTCGTCCAGATGGCGTTCCATCTGGAATTGGGCTATTGGGGGGTATACCCCCGGACGATATACGGGTTGAAGGGGATTATAACCCATCCGTTCCTCCATGGCAGCATCGGGCACTTGCTGTCGAATACTCCGCCCCTGCTTTTTCTCACGGCCATGGTCTTGTATTTTTACCGCAGGGTGGCCATTCCCGCTATCACGTTGATCTACCTGTTCACCGGTTTGGCGGTTTGGATGTTCGGAAGGCCGGTATTCCATATCGGCGCCAGCGGGATCATATACGGGTTGGTGGCATTTGTCTTCTGGACCGGCGTTTTTCGGAGAAACCTCAAATCCATTGCATTGGCGGCCATCGTTCTGTTTTATTACGGGTCGATGTTTATGGGGATACTTCCCGGCGAGGAGGGGATTTCCTGGGAAAGCCACCTGCTGGGAGCAGGCAGCGGTATCCTGGTCTCTTTCTGGTTCAAGAACCGGTTGGAATCGGATGAACTCCCCAAGGCCAAAGCCCTGGAGGAAGAAACGCCGTCAAAACCCTATTTCGAAAGCGATCTGTTCGACCAAACCAGGGAGCAGCGCCGGAGAGAAAAGCAGGATCCGCCGGAATTTCCCGGCTGGTTTTCAAACCGTACCTGATTATGCGCCTGGACAACTCCGCGCACCGGCACGACCACTGGTATGCCCGGCTTTTCGCCATGGGATACGATCCTTTTATGCGCAAATTCGAGGACCGTATTCTCGCCAGGTACCGCAATCAGCTTCTGGCCCCTTTGCAGGGGAAGATCCTTGAAATTGGCGCCGGGACCGGGGTCAATTTCCCCTTCTACCCTTCCGGCGCCGAAGTGTGGGCTATCGAACCTTCTTCCAGCATGATGGACCGAGCCAGGAAGAAACTCGAGGCGCATCCGCCAGCCGCAGACATACGCCTGATTCTTGCCGGGGTCCACGACCCTGATCTCGATACGCTGATTCAGCAAGCCCAACCCTTTGATGCGATTGTTTGCACGCTGGTATTATGCACCATCCCCGATGCGGATCAGGCGGTTGCGGACATAAAGCGTTGGTTAAAACCCGGAGGCAAACTCCTGCTGCTGGAGCACATCCATGCACCCCACGCCCCGATGCGGCATTGGCAAAACTGGCTCAACCCCATTTGGAAAACATTCGGCGAAGGATGCAATCTCAACCGCCCCACCGACCAAACCTTGCGCGAATACGGGTTCCTTCCCGAGTGGGAGTACTATTTTACCAAAGGGCTTCCCTTTTACGTGGCTGTTGGAAGGTTTCTCTAAGCGCGCTACAAGTTCCTGACCCTTACAAGTCGGCAAAGTTTTTAACAAATCCGCTTACCCCATTGCGCTGCATTTGCGCCTGAAAAGCCGCCGCCTGCTGCGTGGAAGGGAAAGAGCCCACGATGATTTTGTACAGGGATTTCCCATTTGCGGTTGACACGTGGACGAACACGGGCTGTCCAAACTTGCTTTTGTACTGGCTCACCAGGGAGAGCACGCTGTCGTAGCTGGAAAATGCCCCCACCTGAACGCCCCAACCCGTTTTGGGTACCTGTTGGAGGTTGACTTCGAACAGGTTTCCGGAGGGGGAAGCGCCTCCCCCGGCCCCGGCATTTCCCGAACCGGCAGGCGTGGAAACCGGCGACGTTGGCGTAGACGGAGTAGAAGGCAACCCGGCGCCTGTGGACTTGCGGCGGAGGGCTTCGGCTACGGCGCGTTCGGCGTTGACCCTTCCGTACCCATATTTCCGGGAATGGCCCGCGATATATTCGGAAGGCGAACCGATCTTATCTGCGGTTTGAATGAGGATTTCTTTGACTTCCCGCGCGCTGAGATTGGAGTTCGCGGAAAGCATCAGGGCGCAGATTCCGGCTACCAGGGGAGTAGCCCCCGAGGTGCCTCCAAAATGCTTGTAATTAACCCCTCTTGAGCGTCCGTCGACCCAAAACCGGTATTCGCCCTGCTCGTTTGGATTCCCGCTGTCCCACGCTGCCCGTGCTGCCAGCAGGGGCCACTCTCCATTGGAAGGGGCGCAAACGGTAACCTCCATGCCCTGGTTGGAGTAGGACGCAAAGCGATCTTCGCTGGTGGATGCTCCCACCCCGATCACATCCGGATGAGCGGCATAAAAATTCACGTAATTCTTGGAGTCATTGCCTACCGCAAAGAGGACAACGCATCCTTTACCCCCTCTTCCCTCGCGCACCGCCCGGGCAATCGCCTGTTCTTTGATCGAATCGAGGCGATAGGAGGGATCGGTGGTCCCCCAACTACAAGAGATGATATCCGCGCCATTGGCTACGCAATAGGCAAACATTTGCTCGGTAACCCGGCTGGAAAAGGACGTGCCGCTCACCGGCATAAAGCGCGCGTTGGGGGCGACCCCAACCATGCCTTTGCCGTTGGAAGACGCGATGGCAATACTGGCGCAGGGCGTTCCGTGGGTATACCGGGGGTCGCCCTGGTTCAGGGAAGGCGAATTATTCCATAAATCAAACGGGCGGAAGGCCTTTCCCTGTAAATCGGGGTGCGACAGATCAAAGCCGTTATCAATCAAGGCGACCGTGACGGTATTGGCGCCCAGGGACCCCAGCCGTTTCCAGGCCCCAACTACTTTTGCGTCGGCGCCGCGGGCGAGGCGGGCATGCGCATCCGGGACAAAGCCGTTGTTTTGCAGGTACCATTGATGCGCCAGAAGCTGATCGGTAGGCACGTTGAAATCGTAGGCGTCCAACAAGGTGTCAAAATCCGGCTGGGCCAGTTTGACCAGGCAGGATTCCTGCGCCAGCTGAGCTACCCGGATGGGGTTTTTACTTAGGGCGGTTACGCGGACCAGGATTTGATCTTCCGACCGCCGCTCCACCAATTCGAGATGGAACTCGTCGATCACAATCTGTTGTTCTTCCTCACTGACGCCGGGTTCAAAGGTGAGAAACAACTCTCCGGTAGGCATCAGTGGGTGTTTGCTTCCTTCTGGAAAGTACACATGCGTGCCCACCTCCACTTCATCGCCCTGGCGAACTTGGTCCAGTTTTTCCTCTATGGTTCCCTCTCCGGTTTCCAGCTCAACCAGTTGAAATCCGCCCATATTGGGATGGATTTCTTTTTGAATATAGTCCGGGGCAACCAGGCTTCTGGAGGAGGGGTTCATGCGCAAGCCAACCAGCCGCTTGCTTTTGCGCAGACGCAATTCCCCTTTATCGCTTTGTATGCTAATCTTTCCCATCGATGATCCGTTTAAAGTTAACGAGCAGAACGGTCACTTGACCTATTCCAATGTAGGCAAATTTACATGGATTGGCTGGGGATAAAACGAAAAAAGGCGGGTATTTGTGTTATACCCGCCTTTTTCTGCCCATGCAGCCGGAGATTAAGCCCTTTCCAGATAGAACTCGTCGTACAATTTCTGGAGTTTCTTGCGCGCAAAGAAAATGCGGCTCTTGATCGTTCCAAGAGGAGAACCCAACTCTTCGGCAATTTCTTCATACTTAAACCCTTCGTAAGCCATCATGAAAGGTTTGCGGAAATCTTCCGGCAAGGTATCCACCATCCCCATCAGCTCCGTAAACTCCACCGAGGTTTCTCCGTCGTTGGGGATCATCTCGGTTCCGGAGTCGAGGTAATAGTTGTTGGGAGTCTGGTCGATGATCAGGTTCCGGCGCAATTTTTTCCGGTAGTTGTTGATGAAAATATTGCGCATGATGGTCACTGCCCAAGCCTTAAAATTGGTGCCGGGATTGTATTTTTCTGCGTTGGTGATGATCCGGTAGGCAGTATCCTGATAAAGATCCTCTGCATCCACGTTATTCCCCGTAAGCTTTAGGGAAAAAGCCCTCAGGGAAGCGCTGATCCGGTCGAGCTGCTCCTGAATCTGATTTTGGATTTCGTAGATCATTTCGTCGGTGATTTTTTCAGGGACGGATGTAATATTTTTTTACAAATTTACTTTTACCCCAACACAAATGCAAATAGATTTTTCTATTTAGACTGAATTCGGATTAAAAGGTAGCCTTCCAGACACTTAACCCGCAGGTTTTCTCTTCTAACCCACGCAATGTTATTTTTTTTAACAAAACTGAACCAAGCGGCCCTTTAGGTGTATTCTTAAGTTAGACGTTAGCCGTTAGACGTTAGCCGTTAGAGGGCAGGGGGTGTCTGTTCCTTAAATAAGGGAGCGTCGTTTTGCAGCAACCACCAACGTCTAACCGCTAACGTCTAATCAAAAAGACGGTTATCGGAACCCAATCCGTTGTGCGGCGGCGGAAGAAAATTTAATAAAAATTCATCTTTTTCCGGTTTTTACCGTTTGACATGGAAAGTATAAAGAGAAAGGAAAATCAACCAAGCAGTCCGTTTATGAACGAAACGCCGGATAATTACGGGCAGATCTATCTGAACAGCAACATCCGCTTCCTCCGCAAGAGCTTTGGCTGGAGCCAGGAGGAGTTGGGAGTCCGCATTGGACTGAACCGCGGCAATATCGCCTCCTACGAAAACGGTACTGCGGAGCCCAAGATCTGCAACCTGCTCAAAATGGCCGCTCTTTTCCGGGTATCCCTGATTGACCTCACTCAGAAAGACCTCAGCCAATCCGCAAATGGGCATCTTCCGGTTTCCCCCTCCCCGGCAGAACTGGAAGCCCTTCAAAACGCCCTCCACCGGGCCAACGAACTCCAATCCGTTATGGAAGGTCTTCGGATCTGTTGCCATTTTAAAATGAAAAACATTGAGGATGCCTCGCTCAACGACCTCCAGGTGATCGCCGTTCACTTCGAAGAACTCTTTAACACGGCCCAATCCCTCATGCAAGAGCACAAAAACCTCCTGAGCTCGCTCAACGGCAGTCTATAATCCTGTCACCCCTCCGGGGTTAATAATCCTGTCTCCCGTCATCCCGTCCACTGGACTTGCAATCAACCACTAACCACTAACCACTTAACCACTAATCACCCCGTCTCCCGTCTTTTTCCTATCTTTGTTCCCTCAAGGCCAATCAGCCAGGAACTAACAGCGCAACGGATGCCCATTTCGCATGGAGATCAACTTTTTGGATTGGTGCAATCGCTCACCAAAGCGGAGAAGCGCAATTTCCGGCTTTATGCCCGCCGGATACAGGGAGAAAGCGATGCCAAATTTCTGCAGTTGTTTGATCTGCTGGAAAAGCAAAAGGAATTCCACGAGGAAGCCCTGTTGCGCAAAATGAAAGGGGCCAATAAAAGCCAGTTTTCCAACCTGAAACGGCATTTATACCAGCATATCCTGACCAGCTTGCGGCTGCTGGAGATGGGGAAACGGGAAGAGATCCAGGTGAGGGAATGGATGGACTATGCCGATATCTTATATGGGAAAGGTCTATACCTGCAAGCGTTGAAGTTGTTGAGCAAAGCCAAAACCCTGGCGATTTCTATGAACCACGATCTATTGCATCTGGAGATCGTCGAGTTTGAAAAAACGGATTGAATCGCGGCATATTACCCGAAGTACGACCGCGCGCATGGAAGGCCTTACCGACGAGGCCCAAAAACGGAGCCAAATCAATGCGACGATTGTCGAACTATCCAATTTCAAGCTCATACTACAACGCCGGTTTATCAACTTCGGCCACGTCAAATCCGCCGAGGACCGGCAAGCTGCGGAGCGTTATTTCCAGGACCACTTCCCGTCCATTCGACGGGACAAGCCTACTTTTTTTGAAGAAGTATACCTTTGCCAGGTGTATTACTGGCAGCACTACCTTTTAGGAGAGTACGACCGCTGCCTGGAGTACGCCCAGCAATGGGTTCGCCTCTACGACCGGGATGCCCGGATGATTGACCCCGACGTGGACATGTACCTCATCGGACTAAATCACCTTCTCGTTTCTTCCTTTTCCCTCAGGGATTATGCGGTATTCCGGAATACGTTATCCCGGTTGGAAATTTTTCGTAGCGGGCAATATACCCGCCTGAACTACAACTCCAAGATCCTGTCCTTCCTCGCCGTACATCAGGGAAGATATAACCTCCATTTCCTGGAAGGGAGCTTTCCGGAAGGTCTTAAACTAATTCCCCGGACGCTCCGGAGGCTAAAAATATATGAAGGGCGTCTCGACCCCCATAAGGTGCTGATTCTGTATTACAAAATGGCCTGGATGCACATGGGCGCCGGGCAGGCGGGAAGCGCCATCGACTACCTGAACAAAATCCTGAATGCCCCTGGAAAATCCTTGCGGGAAGACCTCCAGGCCTACACCCAGCTCTTGTTTATTATGGCCCACTACGATCTGGGAAGTTTCGATATGCTGGATTACCGGATACAAAACACGGCCCGATTCATCAACCAAATGAAGGAATCCAGCAAGCTCCAAAAAGAGGCCATCCAGTTTTTCCGCACCCTGCTAAGCGCTCCTCCCGTCACCCGCCTGGCGCTCTTTGAACGGTTTAGCGCCCAACTGGCTGACTACAGGAAAGACCCCTACGAACAGCGGGCCTTCATCTTTCTCGACCTCCCCGCCTGGGTGGACGCCAAAATTCAGGACCAACC
Source organism: Haliscomenobacter sp. (assembly GCA_016707205.1). GTDB lineage: Bacteria > Bacteroidota > Bacteroidia > Chitinophagales > Saprospiraceae > JADJPL01. The sequence goes on from JADJHZ010000011.1 coordinate 27,692, forward strand.
CCTTGCCGTTGCGGTAGCCCAGCGATTCGCCGACCGGCAGCAATTCGCAGAGAAATAAAAGATTTTTTACAGATACTCTTTCCTTTTATCAAAGAGATCCTTATTTTTGCGCTCCAATTGTTATTTAACGGAGATAATGTACCATTATGGCAAACCATAAATCAGCTGAAAAACGCATTCGCCAAATTGCCAAGCGCCGTATCGCCAACCGCTATTACAAGAAAACGGCGCGTACGACCATCCAAAAATTTCGCGCTCTGACGGATAAAACAGAGGCCGAACAGCTATTGCCCAAAGTCGTTAGCATGATCGACAAGCTGGCGAAAAGCAATACCTGGCATCCGAATAAGGCTTCCAACCTCAAAAGCAGCCTGATGAAGCATGTCAATGAGCTAAATTAGACGTTAGACGTTAGACGTTAGGGGACAAAAGCGCTGGAAGAAGAAACGTTCTTCCAGCGCTTTTGCTGTTATACCCATTCCAGCCGATATTTTTCGATCAGGTAGGTTAGCCACTGATCGGCCAATTTTTCTGCGACGCTGTTTTGTTTTAGCCGGTGATTCAGATTGGAGAAGTCAACGTGGTCCATGACTTGATCCTGATTGACACAACTGAACACAAAGGTTTCCTTTCCGGTTTCAGGGTCTACGTGCCGCTGCAGGCATTGAGCGCACACAGCCTTCATCATGCACTGCATGGGGGAGTTGATGGAAGCGATCCCCACGTGGTTTGGATGCAGGTAGGGCTTGAGTGCCGAGTGTCGTTGCTGGGCAACAGCACTCATCATGCGGTCGGAACCGATGGCGATAAGCCTTGTCGCTGCATCGAGCCGGATGGGGGTTTCGCCGAGTTTTCCTTCGGCATAAGCGATCATGGCCTGGATGATGTTGCCGGTGAACGATTTGTCTTGAGGCCGGATGGCTTCGATCGGGTCGCCGGCATCCACGCTGTACACCACCACGTCGGTATGGGCTTCGATCTCTTCGCGTTTGTAAAAATCGGCTTTCTTTTTATATCCGGCAAAATAGATTACCCTGCCGCCTTTTTCCTTGAAGGCGCGCGCGATAGAAAACAAGACGGCGTTGCCCAATCCGCCGCCCACAAGGAGTACGGTGGCGTTTTCTTCAATTTCCGTTGGTTCTCCGGTTGGTCCCATGAGCACCACCGGCTGCCCGGGTTTCATCATAGCGACCATACGGGAACTGGCGCCTACTTCCAGCAGAATGGTTCCTACCAGGCCACGCGCTTTGTCCACCCAGGCGCCGGTAAGAGCGAGCCCCTCCACCATTAACCGGGTATCCTCCACTTTCAGCGCGTCGGTTTCGTAGTTCTGCAGCCGGTAGAACTGACCGGGCTGGAACTTTTTGGCCGCCATGGGGGCATGCAGCACCAATTCCACAATGGTGGGGGTCAGGCGGATCACCTCGACTACCCTGGCCCGAAGCTGATCGGAGAGCGTGTCGAAGAAAGGAACCAGTTCGTCCGCGTTAACCTTGGGATACTCCTCGCCAAATCCAAAAAGCTCCGCTACTTTTTTAAACCCAAATTTGGCGGAAGCCATCGCTTTGACCACGTTGCCCGCATATTGCGGGTGGTTATCGCCGTAAAACGTGACGAACTTACCGTCTTTTTCGTAGGAGGTAAAAAATCCCGTTTCGTTCTTGGCCGCTTCCACCAGCCTGCCTGTTCCGTTGGAATCCGGGACATAGCTTTTGTAGTACTCGTCCCAGGAATCAAGTTTGAAGGTTCCTGGGTTTTCGCGTTCGTACATCACATTGGGAATGGTGCCCGCTGCGACAATCAGGGTTTTTGCGGGCACCCTGAAGGTCTGTCCTCCCGGTGTCCACTTGCCATCCACTACGTCCATCGCTTCAAAAACCGCTTCGCGGATCGCTCCGTAAGCATCGGGAACGACTTCCAGGGGGGACATTTTTTCTACAAAAAAAATGCCCTCCTCGAACGCTTTGATGATCTCCTCGTGATTGAGCCGGTAGGCGGGAGCATCGTTCATCGATTTGCGGTAGTAGATATGCACGCCTCCCCATTCCTGAATGTAGGGAATAAAGTTAGGCTTTTCTCCGGCCTCACCGGCGCGGCTACGCTCTTTGGCGATGGCCTCGGCGTGCTGTAGAAACCGGTAAAGAATACCCTTTTCTTCTTCGTCAAAAAGGGCTTCCACCTGATCTTTACCCAGCTTGGCCGTCAATTGGTCGTATCGGATTTTGATCTTGGTTACCTGAACGGGATAATACGCCATTAGCTCGGTAGCGGTATCAATAGCTGTAAGCCCTCCCCCAATAACAATCGCCGGGAGTTGTACCTGCAAATTGGCCATGGAATCCTTTTTCCCGGCGCCGGTAAGCTGAAGCGCCATCAGGAAATCGCTCGCTTTGCGCACACCCCGGATGAGGTTGTTTTTCATGGTGACAAACGTAGGCTTGCCTGCCCCGGTTGCCAGGCATACATGGTCAAACCCAAGCTCCCAGGCATCTTCCACCGTCAGGGTCCCCCCAAACCGCACGCCGTCGAACAACTGGAATTGGGATCTGCGCAACAGGTTGAGGTAAATAACCGTGAGAAAGTTTTTATCCCAGCGCACCGTGATGCCGTACTCCGAAACGCCGCCAAAACCCAGCAACACGCGTTCATCCAGGCGGTTCACCAGGGAGGAAAAATCGCGGACAGGCTCAAAAGGCGTATCGCCGCCGCCTACCAGCGCTTTATCCAGAGGTTCAATCTTAAGGCCGTCGATGCCAGCCACTGCAAACCCTTCGTTGAGCAAATAATGAGCCAGCGTATAGCCTGCAGGGCCCATGCCCACCACCAGGATCTTTTTGCCATTATACGGAAGCGCATGGGGACGCTGGATATTCAGCGGGTTCCAGCGGGTGAGGAGGGAGTATATTTCAAAGCCCCAGGGCAGGTTAAGGACGTCGGTCAGGATTCGGGTCTCAATCTGAGGGATATTGACAGGGTCCTGTTTTTGGAAAATACAGGCTTTCATGCAATCGTTGCAAATCCGGTGGCCTGTGCCCGGGCAAAGGGGGTTGTCTAATGTGATAATGGCCAGGGCGCCGATCGTATCCCCTTGGCTTTGAAGCAAGTGGGATTCCGAGATTTTTTGGTCCAGCGGGCACCCTTTCAGGGAGTAGCCCAGGGGATTCTTTTTAAACCCGTTGGCTTCTTTGAACCCCTTGGTGCACGAATCCTTATCCCGTTCATGGCAGATGACGCAGTAATCGATCTCGCTGCTGGCTTCTCTTTTGGAACACCGTTCATCCGTAAGCGCGAACCCATCGCGGCGGCGGTAGTGTTGCTCAGGTCCTCTCAGGACATTGGGAATATCGGTCTCCACCGGATGGCATTCAACCAGCCGGTCAAAGTCCGTTTTGCCGGGCAGGCGGAAGCTTACCCAGTCGCGGGTTTCGGGCGTTTGATGGTAGTAGTGCGCTACGCTCCACCGCTCGAAAAGAGAAACGAGCGTGGTCAGGAAGCCCAGCAACTCCTCGTCGCTTTCGCCGGAAGGAAGCCACTCGTTCAATTCCGGGCTGCCCTGCACGCGCCGGATAAACGCGGTAAGGTATTGGCGGCCCTCGGCAGAAAGCCCTTCCCGGGCTGCTTTTTCTTGGGCGGCGAGTTCCTGCGCCATAGCTGCCATTTCCAATTCGGGATCGCCGGAAGGAATACCTTCAAAGCCTTTTTTAAGGGCGTTGATTTGGGCGTCCAGCGCAGAAAGGTCGGGAACAAGGGCGCCCAGGTCTTCCCTGGAAAATTTTTTCAGCGCCCTGCGAGTGAAAAAGTCTTTCTTATAGGCAAACAGGACGCGCTCTTTTTCTGCTTCAATTCGGAACGGTTTACACGCGGTTTCTACGCCGAACATCCGTTCAACAAACGCGCTCAGAAAAGGCGCCATGGATACCAGAAGTGAAGAGATTTCGACATTAGACCAATCCTTACCCTTGGATTTTCGATATAGGTCGAACCGGGCATACAGGTCTGGGTCCAACTTCCTTACCTCGGAATAAAAGACCTCGGTCAGCGCGGCCAAACGATCCGGCTGAAAAAGGTCCTGGTATGAAAACCCAGGGATATGTAAAACAAGCGAATGCATGAGCCTGTGTTTTTCGATTGGGTTATTGCTTTTCTCTATTCTTGATGCGAATTGGTTTAGGAACATTCCAACCCAATTCGAGTCAAGTATATACTGACTTGGATAAGATTGGGACTCGAACGGAGATGCAGCGCCCCGCTTCAACGTCAGTATAAAGGCACGAAGGTACGGGAAGGTTGCGTATAATGCCAAAAAATCGCCGTTGTACACGGGTTCTGGGCAACGGAGTCTGCATTGGCAACTAGACTTGTTGCGATGGAATCATCGCAACAAGTCTACTATTTTTTATCTTTGCAAACGAACGTTCATTCGCGAGTTATGGCAAGATTTCACACCTTACGCATCAAGGAAATACGCCGGGAAGCCCCGGGCTGCGTGTCGGTTGCGTTCGACGTGCCGGAAGAAGTAGCGGAGGAATACCGGTTTAAAGCGGGCCAGTACCTGACCCTTCGTACAGAGCTCGACGGGGAAGACATTCGCCGCTCGTACTCCATTTGCAGCAGTCCGGGGGAGAACGAGCTCCGCGTTGCCATCAAGCAGGTGCCGGGCGGTAAGTTTTCCACCTATGCCAATGAGCGCCTAAAGGAAGGAACCACGCTGGAAGTGATGACCCCCATGGGGAATTTCCATACGCCAATCCATCCGGGCCACTGTAAAAACTACGTCGCGTTTGCGGTAGGCAGCGGGATTACGCCGGTCATCTCCCTGATGAAAGCGATTTTAGAAGGAGAGCCCCAAGGCGCCTTTACCCTTTTTTACGGCAACCGGACTACCGACTCCATCCTTTTTCGCGAAGCCCTGGAAGGGCTGAAAAACCGCTATCTGGACCGGTTGGGGCTTTTTCACATTCTCAGCAGGCAAGACCAGGGAAGTGCTCTGCTCAGCGGCCGGATAGACGAGACCAAATGCGCAACCATTTTCTCCCGCCTGATCGACCCCGCTGAAATAGACGAATTCTTTCTTTGTGGTCCGGAGACCATGATCCACAGCATTCGGCAGCAATTAGAATCGCTGGGCGTTGACCGGAAGCGAATCCATTTTGAACTGTTCACTACGGGGCTTAGCCCGGAGCGCCGCCAAAAGCCTCTCTGGCAAGGAGAAGGCCCCGCGATTCAAAGCAGCGTCACGATCCGGCTCGATGGGAATACCTTTCAGTTTGGGATGCCATCGCATGGAGAAACCCTGCTCGAGGCTGCATTGAAAGCCGGGGCCGATCTGCCGTTTGCGTGCAAAGGAGGCGTTTGCTGCACCTGCAAGGCCAAATTGCTGGAAGGTGAAGCGGACATGGAAGTGAACTACGCCCTCGAGCCGGATGAATTGGAAGCCGGTTACATCCTCACTTGCCAAGCCCACCCCAAAACCGCTACATTGATGATCGATTTTGATAGCTGATTGCCCCCATGGAAAAAGCAGAAAAACCCAAGAAACAACATATCCTCGAAAACGCTGCCGTACTCTTCCGGGATAAAGGCTACTCGGCTACCTCCATGCGGGATTTGGCTCGCTCCGTTGGGCTGCAGGCGTCCAGCCTCTACAACCACATCGAATCCAAAGAGAAACTCCTCCAGGAAATCTGCCTGGCCAACGCCCTCAAATTCCTTTCTATGATGGAAAAAGTAGAGGCCATGGATATCCCGGTGGCCGAAAAAGTGGAACAGCTGCTTCGCTTGCATATCCGCACCGCGATCCAGGACGTCACCTCGGTCACCTCCTTTAACGACGAATGGAGGCACCTGGGGGAACCTTATCTTTCGGATTTCAAAGAAATGCGCCGGGATTACGAACAGCGCTTTATCCATATTCTCCGGCAGGGAATCGAAGCGGGAGAAATTCGGGCGCAAGAACCCCAAATTGTGCTGTACACCCTCTTTTCTTCCCTCCGCTGGCTGTACGATTGGTTTCAGCCCGGCAAGCGGCTTTCTGCCACCGACGTAGAAGAAGAAATCCTGAACCTCCTCTTCTATGGCCTCCGCTGTAGCTCGGAATTGGATTCCGAGAATGTTTGACGGATTTGAAATCCGGGCTACAGAACAAAACGAACAAACGTTCGTTTTTTTATAAAAATCGTTATGTTTGTATACGGAACTTCATTTGAACCCTTCCGGATCGAACGATTCAGGAACCACAACCCAAAAAACCAATGAACGCCGAACAACTGGAGAAAGACTTTCAGGGAAAAGTAGACGCTGAGATCCGCATCGAGCCGAAAGACTGGATGCCGGAGTCGTACCGCAAAACCCTGATCCGCCAGATCTCCCAGCACGCACATTCGGAGATTGTCGGGATGTTGCCGGAGGGAAACTGGATTACCCGCGCGCCTTCGCTGCGGCGCAAAGTTGCGCTCCTGGCTAAGGTCCAGGACGAGGCAGGTCATGGATTATACCTGTATAGCGCCGCTGAAACCCTGGGCATAGAGCGGGAAACGCTGATAGAGGAATACCTTTACGGAAATGCCAAATACAGCAGCATCTTCAACTACCCAACCCTGACCTGGGCGGATATTGGCGCCATCGGCTGGTTGGTAGACGGGGCCGCGATCATGAACCAGGTGCCGCTTTGCCGCTGCTCGTATGGGCCCTATGCCCGGGCAATGGTGCGCATCTGTAAAGAAGAAAGCTTCCATCAACGGCAAGGTTACGAGATCATGCTCACCCTTTGCCGGGGATCGAAAGCCCAGAAAGCCATGGCCCAGGATGCCCTGAATCGTTGGTGGTGGCCTTCCCTGATGATGTTTGGCCCGCACGACAGCGATTCGCCCCACTCCGAACAATCGATGAAATGGAAGATCAAACGCATCTCCAACGACGAGTTGCGGCAGCGCTTCGTAGACGTTACCGTCGAACAGGCCAATTTTCTCGGTATCGCTATTCCCGATCCGGACCTGCGCTGGAATGAAGAACGAGGCCACTACGATTTCGGCCCCATCAACTGGGCCGAATTCTGGGATGTAGTCAAAGGCAACGGACCCTGCAACCGGGACCGCATCCGGGCACGCCGCAAAGCCCACGAGGAAGGGCAATGGGTCCGGGATGCCGCTATGGCCTATGCCGAAAAACGAAAAGCCCGGCAAATCGCAGCCGATGCGGTTGCCTCTCCAATCCCTGTAGCGAACTACGCATAAACCACCGGCAATATGAAAAAAGACTGGCCTCTTTGGGAAGTGTTTATCCGGAGTAAAAATGGCCTCCACCACAAACACGTGGGAAGCCTCCACGCAGCAGACGCCCAAATGGCTATTGAAAATGCACGCGATGTGTACACCCGCAGAAGCGAAGGCGTAAGTTTATGGGTGGTGGAATCGAAATACATCACTGCCTCCAGTCCTAACCAAACGGAGTCCTTGTTCGAACCAGCTGATGACAAGATTTACCGCTACCCTACTTTTTACTCGCTTCCGGATGAAGTCAAAAATATATAGGCGGTGGGAGTGGTGGTGAGTGGTTAATGGTTAATGGTTGGTGGTTAGTGGTTGAGTGGTTGGTGGTTGAATAAATAAAGACCATTGTACCCTACTTCGTAAATCGTACTTCGTACATCGTAAATCGTAAATCGTAAATCGTAAATCGTACATCGTACATCGTACATCGTAAATCGTAAATCGTTGAACCTTGAACCTTCCCTTTTCGAATACCTTCTCCGCCTCGCCGACAATGCCTTGATCCTTGGGCAGCGGCAGTCGGAATGGTGCGGGCACGGGCCCGTGCTGGAGCAGGATATTGCGCTGACCAACATCGCGCTGGATCAGATCGGTCAGGCGAAGGTGTTGTTGGCTTACGCAGGCAAGATAGAAGGAAAAGGACGCACCGAAGACGCGCTGGCCTTTCTGCGCGATGCCAGCGAGTTCCGCAATCTGTTGTTGTTGGAACACCCGAATGAAGACTGGGGGAATACGATCATGCGGCAGTTTTTTTTCGACGCTTTCAATTATTCCCTGTACCAGGCATTGTGCCACAGCGTAGATACCGAGTTAGCCGCCATTGCCCATAAAGCCATTAAAGAAATCACCTACCATCTGCGTTTCAGCTCGGAGTGGGTGATCCGGCTGGGAGATGGCACCGGCCTTAGCCGCCAAAAAATGCAGGCTGCGGCCGGCGACCTTTGGATGTATACCGGCGAAATGTTCATCTCCGATGGGATCGACGATTGGGCAAAGGATACAGGGATAGGGCCCGACCTCCAGGCTATCCATCGGCAATGGAACGCCAAAGTCCGGGAAATTTTTGAAGAAGCGACCCTTGAACTACCCGAATCCGGCTGGATGCAACAAGGGGGCAAACAAGGCATCCACACGGAATCTTTGGGCTTTATCCTCGCCGATATGCAATTCCTTCAGCGGGCTTACCCCGGCCTCGAATGGTGAGCCATCACCCTCTCCCCCGATTTCCCTCTCCCATCCTTGAATTATTGAGCGCCAATTAGTAATTTCCACCCTGTTTGGATCCATAGGATCCTCCTACTCCCTGATCCCTGATCCTACTAATTCCTAATCCCTCTAATCCCTAAATCCCTTCGCATGAAGGACGTGATCGATCTGTACCGGAATATTGTCATTGAAATCGCTACGCCATACAGTACGGGTACGGGATTCTACCTCCAGAGCCCGCACTTGATCGTGACCAACGAGCATGTCGTTCGCGATAACCGGGACGTAGTGATTCACGGTAAGCATTTGTCCAAGCAGCTTGCCCGGGTAGTATTCACTGATTCCAAACACGATATCGCTTTGCTCGAAGCCCCGGCAACGGCAAATTTGCCGGAAGTCAGGCTTTCCTCTGCGGAATCCATCCACGAAGGCGATCCGGTCATTGCTATCGGACACCCTTTTGGGCTAAAATATACCGCGACTCAAGGGATCATTTCCAATACCCGGCACGAGATGAACGACGTGCTCTATATCCAGCACGACGCCGCCCTCAACCCGGGTAACAGCGGAGGGCCTTTGGTCAACTTAGAAGGGGAAGTAGTGGGGATTAACACCTTTATCCTTCGCGACGGCAACAATATTGGCTTCTCGCTTCCGGCGCCTATCCTGGAGCAATCGATCCAAGCCTTCCTCGAATCCGGCCGCCAGACCAGCACGCGTTGCTATTCGTGCTCCAATTTGGTTACCGGGACGAATATCGAAGATACGTATTGCCCGCACTGCGGCGCCAAGGTCGTACTCCCCGATCAGGTGGAGCTTTATGAACCGGTGGGCATTTCCAAGACGGTGGAAGCGATGCTTCGCCAAACCGGCCATCAGGTGGAGTTGTCGCGCCGAGGGCCGAATAACTGGGAAGTCCAGCATGGCACGGCGAAGATCAACATTTCTTATTATGAAAAAAACGGAGTGATCACCGGCGATGCTTACCTGTGCATGGTGCCCAAGGAAAACATCAAACCGCTGTATGAGTTTCTGCTCCGGCAGAACTACCTCATGGAAGGGCTTTCCCTGAGTATAAAAGACCAGGACATCATTCTGTCGCTGCTTATTTACGACCGCTACCTCAATCTGGAGACGGGCCTGCATCTATTTAAATACCTCTTCGAAAAAGCAGACTACTACGACAATATCCTGGTTGAACAGTTCGGAGCGATCTGGAAGCACGAAGACAACGGGTAATGCGTTTGGCAAGGATACGAAGCGCCAACTATCCAATGTAGCTTATTTCCGAACCTGACGCGTCTGGAATATGGCGTAAACCCGGCAATTTTTTCTTTCCGCGAAGGCAATAAGCCATCGTTTTTGAGGTTTTTAGGGAATAAACCTAACCGCGCCCTGAACGGCTATTTTCAGTTCGGATATGGTCGCAAGGTGTCTTTTTAAAGAAGCGTAACCGGCATTTCACCTGCAATATTATGCCGCTTACCGGCGTTTTGGTGGTGCCGGTTTTTAGCCGCGTCCATGCTTTAACACTTGCCCTTCCTTTGATTTGAGGGAGTTTGCGTATACTTGTGTTTGATATAACCTTAAAATCATACAAGCTAACATTGCCAAATCCGCCTGCAAAGTTCATCTTATGAAAAAATCCCAATTTCTGACCGGTCTTCTTTTCTTTATCCTGGTTTCGGCATCTATCCAAGCCCAGGATATTCATTTTTCCCAATTTTACATGTCGCCCCTCAACCTCAATCCGGCGATGACGGGCGTGATGAACTGCAATACCCGTCTGGTGGCGAACTACCGCAACCAATGGGCCAGCGTGTTGCGTTCGAATGCCTTCCGCACCTATTCCGTTTCTTATGATCAGCGCATTCCGGTAGGCCGGTACGATTATTTCGGCGTTGGCGGAACGTTTTGGGGAGACCGGGCCGGCGAAGCCAACTTCTCTACCTTAACAGGGAAAGCGTCGTTTTCGTACAGCAAGCGCATGGGCGGCTACCGGGACAAAGCCAATTACCTCGTCGTGGGCGCTGAAGCCGGAGCAGCCCAACGAAGCATCGATTTCTTAAACCTCCGCTGGGGTACGCAACACGACGGCGAGGGTGGATTCGACCCCACCCGCGACCCTCAGGAGGGCCGTTTCGACCGCGACAACTTCATTTTCGCCGACCTGGCGGCGGGGTTGCTGTGGTTCATGGTTTTTGACGATAACGCCAACTTTTACCTTGGCGGCGCATTCCATCACCTGAGCAGGGCAAACCTGTCGTTCGACTCGGATAGCGAAGACCTGATCTTTACCCGCCTGACGGTGCATGCAGGCGGCGAATTTCCCATCTCCAGCAAAGTGGGCATCCTTCCCGGGGCTATTTTGATGCGTCAGGGGCCCCTGATGCAGGTCAACGCCGGCGCCAGCCTCCGGTTCAACCTGGGCGAAGGGCGCGATGCAGCCAACCAGGCCTTCCAAATCGGCCTATGGACCCGGATCGCCAACAAACTGGATGCCGGGGTGCTACAGGATGCGCTCATCCTTTCTACCCGCTTCGATTTCAACCAGTTCAGTCTTGGTTTCAGCTATGATGTCAACACCTCCCAGCTCAAACCGGCCACCAATTCGCAGGGGTCTTTTGAATTTGGAATGGTTTACAAAATTTGCGGAAAAGTAAACCGGGGCATTTATTGCCCTGATTTCTAAATAGTTTACGCCCTTCGAGGGCTTGGTCTTAGTCAAGAGAATACTACATTTTTTTCCGATCTGCCCGGATTTGATTATCTTGGAGACAGGAAAACTTTAAAGCTCACCAACGTATGTTTGGCACCAACAAAACCGAATCGCCAAAGGGAGGCACTCCGGCTGCCGGAGCAGGGTTAGGCAACTCCTTTAACAGCTTAGTCGTAGGTACGACTATCGAAGGAACCGTCCGTTCGGAGAAAGATATCCGAATTGAAGGCAAAATCAAAGGCAAACTCTTTTGCGACGCTAAAGTGGTGATTGGCCCCTCAGGCCAAATCGAAGGCGAAATGCGCTGCGCCAACGCAGTGATTGAGGGTAAAATGGACGGTACGCTTTTCGTCAAAGAGCTGCTGAATATCCGGGAAAGCGCCCAGGTTTCCGGCGACGTTACCACCGGCAAGCTCGTCATCCAGTCCGGCGCGGTATTCAACGTCAACTGCACTATGGGAGGTCAGAATACCGCTCCAGCCGTACCGACCGGACCGGCCAAAGTGGCAAAGGACGGAGGAACGGGACAAACGGCGCCGGAAAATGCCAAAGCCTGAACCCGATAAACGCGGCTCTGACCGGATGCGCGATCTGGCGAAATACTCCGGCCTGGCTTTCCAAATTGGTTTTATCATTTTGGCCGGCGCCATGCTGGGCAAATGGTTGGATGGTCGTTTTCAATTTTCTAAACCGGTTTTCACCCTCTGCCTTTCTCTGCTCTCCGTATTTGCCGCTTTATATTTTTCGTTAAAAGATTTTATCGGGAAAAAACCGCCCCGCTAAGCTCCCGCTTATGGATTCCAGAACGTTTTTCAGCCAATTGGCCTGGGCAATGGGCCTGGCGACAGCCGGAATCCTTGCTTTGTATGCGATCCCGGCACTGAATATCGGAATCCCCCTGGCTTGGATCGCCTTGTTTTTTTTTATAGGCTTTAGTCTTGCCCTATATTTTGCAGCCAAGCGGATTGCAAAAAGCTCAAAGAAAGAACATTTCATCAACCTCGTCCTCGGCATGACCATGCTCAAGATGCTTTTTTCGTTCGTACTGATCGCCATATACAGCTATTGGACCCACCCCGCGAGCAACTTATTCGCCCTTCCTTTCTTTGGGGTCTATTTAATTTTCACTATTTTTGAAACGGCCTTCATGATCCGCGTTGGGAAAAGCTGAGTTCATCAACAGCCCTTCCTCCTCCGGTTTCCATCCAGGCTGGATTGCCTCCAAATAGCAAACCAATACCCAAACAAATATGGCCCAAGCACACGAAATTTACCGCATCACCGTCAATGGCCAGCAGAACTTTGAGGTCGATGGAGATAGCCTGGATTTTCTTCCCTCCGGCCCAGACACCTTCCACGTTCTCCTGAACGGAAAGCGATTTAACGCAAAGCTCCTTCAAGCGGATTACCACACCAAGTCTTTCGAATTCGTTATCAACGGCGGCGTATACCAGGTTGTCCTGGCCGACGCATACGATCAGTTGGTAGACCGCCTGGGGCTGGCCAAGCATACGATCACCAAGATCAAGGAAATCAAAGCGCCTATGCCTGGCTTGGTGTTGGAAATCAGCGTAAAGGAAGGGGATACCGTAGAGAAAGGACAATCTCTGCTCATTCTGGAAGCCATGAAAATGGAGAACGTGCTAAAATCCCCTGGCGATGGCGTCGTGAAGCGGATTTTTGTCGACAAAGGCCGCCCCGTCGACAAGAACCAGATCCTGCTGGAAATGGATTAGGGAACCCGCCATTTTCTCCTTTCACTCCCTTTAGGGGCTGGAAAAAATGCGTTTGCTGACGCGGGCAACCCATAGCAATAAGCCTTATTTTTCCGCCAACCGGGAGAACGCGTCTTTTCCGCATTTCAGGAAGTCGGCATACTCCTGCACATCCGGGGTATATCCAACCGGGTTATTGAGCAATCGCCCGTCGGGTGAAAGCAATACATAGAACGGTTGGGAGTTTGTTTTAAAATACGTCGTCTGAAAGTGCGACCATTTCTGGCCTACCGTTCGTAACTTCCGGACTCCGCCCGTCACGGTTTCCACCTCCAGCCGCTGGTCCTCCGGCAATTCCCGCCGATCGTCGACATAAAGGGAAATCAGCACGTAGTCGTCTTTTAGCTGAGCATAAACGGGAGATTCCGGCCAGACATGCTCCTCCATCTTGCGGCAGTTGACGCAGGCGTGGCCGGTAAAGTCCAGCATCACCGGCTTGTTCATCTTTTGGGCGTAGGCCATTCCCTCTTGCAGATCTTTGAAGCAACTCAGATTCTGAGGGCAATCGCAGGGGTTAAACCAACTGTAACACACGGGGGGCGCCAATCCGCTAAGCAGTTTCAGGGAGCGGTAACTGCCTCGGGCCGGATCGGGAAGAAAGCCGGTAGCCAGGTATACCGTGAACGCAAGGGAAGCAAGCCCTAAAAGGATTTGCCCCATCGGCCGTTTGCCGGGGCTATCGTGCGGAAACCGGATTACTCCGAAAAGGTACAACGCTAAGCCAAGGAACGTAAGAAGCCACAATGCCAGGAAAGGCTCAATAGTCAGTATCTCCCAATGTTTTACCAGATCGGCGTTGGACAAAAATTTCAACGCCAGGGCGAGTTCCAGAAAACCGAGAACGACCTTGACCGTGTTCAGCCATCCCCCGGATTTGGGCAAGCTTTTCATCATCCCGGGGAAAGCAGCAAATAAAGCGAATGGCAACGCCAACGCCAGCCCAAAGCCCGCCATACCCGTTGTGAGTTGCCAGGCGCCGCCGTCGGACGTCAGCGCTCCTGCCAGCAAAGAACCCAGGATGGGACCGGTACAGGAAAACGAAACCAGCGCCAGGGTGATCGCCATAAAGAAAATGCCTACCAACCCGCCTACCCCTTCCGCAGAAGCAGCCCGGTTGGTCCAGCTACTCGGCAGCGTCAGTTCGTAATACCCAAAGAAGGAGAATGCAAAGACGAGGAAGATCGCGAAAAACAGGATATTGAGCCAAATGTTGGTCGAAATGTCGTTCAGGATGTCCGGATTAATGGAATCCATCAGGTGGAAAGGAATGCTGAGCAGCAGGTAAACAAGTAGGATGAAAAACCCATACAGGGAAGCCTGGGTAATTGCTTTTTTTCGGGTGGTGTTGCTTTTGGTAAAAAAGCTGACCGTCAGCGGGATCATCGGGAAGACGCACGGGGTAAGGAGCGCCAGCAGTCCGCCCAAAAAGCCCAGGATAAAGATTTTTCCCAGCCCGGTATTACTTTGAATACGGACTTCTTGCTCCGAGCATGCGCCTTCCGGATTGCCGAGGTCGGGAACCGGCATCCCACCGTACAGGGTGTTCAACGCTTCCTCGCTTTGGCTGGGAGCGGTGACGTTTCCGCCTGCTTGGGAAGCGTCTGGTCCGGTAAACGCCTCCAGGGTTTCCGGAAGGAAACGGAACGGCATTTCAGGGACGGGGATGCACTGCTTGTCGTTGCAGGTCATAAAACTGACAAAGCCCGTAATCGGCGCACGCGGATCGGATACCTCCACCTCCTGGGTGAACACCACCGGACTGGACGCGAATTTTTTAACCATTACTCCGCCAAAAAGCGGATCGGGAGCTTCCTTTTTCTTTCCTTCTTCGATCACCTGCCCCACCCTTTGATAGCCTGCCGATTTATCGAAAAAAAACTCCGTTGGGAGCGGTCCGTTGGGTTCCGTAAACTGGGAATAAATGGTCCACCCGGGCTCCATGCTGGCCGTCAGGGTGAGCAGGTATTTCGGACCTGCGATTTGGCGGATCGATGCCTTCCATTTTACCGGTTCTAAAATTCCGGGCTGGGATTCTTTCTGATCGGCCTGAAGCAAGGGCGTTTCTCCTGCCTGCGCCGGAAGGGCGGCCTTCTCTTCCTGAGCGGGAGCGGCGGCAGCGGTTCCTGCGGCACTAACGTCAAAGTTGAAGTCCACCTCGGTCGGCGGCAGGCACTGATCGTTGTCGCACGTCATGAACTCCAGGTACCCTTTTATAGCTGCTTTTGGATTCAGGACCTTTACCCGCTGGCGGAAAATGGTTTTCCCACTAAACTTGATGACATCCATATTGAAGATTTCATCAAACCCTTCTTTGCGCTTTCCCTCTTCCGTGCACTTTCCAACAAGTTGAAAATGGGACCCGTTTTCGTAGTGGAAGGAGGTCCGGATGGGGCCGTCGTCGCTTTCGAGGTATTGGGAATAAATGTACCAGCCGGGATCTACATCCGCTGTGAAGGTGAGTTCGATCTCATTTCCACTTAATTTTTTCCACTCCGTTTTCCAGTGGACCGGGTTTTCGATCTGGCTAAACACGGGGAAAGCCAGTATAAACAGTAAAACGGCTAAGATGGCTCTACGGATCATCGTTCCAAATATATTAGCCCTTTTCAGGGGGTGTTTACTAAATCAGGGCAAGTATACCTAATACACGTGCACCAGGTCTGTGAACTTCCGCACAATAGCGTGGTCCTATAGAAGTTAGCCACCTGTTCAGGCGGGAATTAGCGCGGAAACACTACGGAGCAAGGACTCGAACAGCCCACGTCCATCCGTGTTTCCAAGAGCAGGCTCGGAAGCGCGTTCGGGGTGGGGCATCATTCCAAAGACGTTGCGCTGCCGGTTGCAAATCCCGGCAATGTTCATCAAAGCCCCATTGGGATTTGCCTCCGGGGTGATTTGCCCATCAGAGTCGCAATACCGGAAAAGGATTTGATCATTGGTTTCCAGCGACCGCAACGTGTCTTCGTCGGCATAATAACGTCCCTCGGCATGCGCAATCGGTATTTTGAGCGCCTGATTTGGGGGAATGGCATTCGTCAGCGGGGAGTTGAGGGTCATGGGGCGCAGATGCACATTCTTGCAAATAAATTGCTGGTTGGCGTTTCGGAGCAGCACCCCAGGCAATAGCCCAGCTTCGCAAAGGATCTGAAACCCGTTGCATACCCCAAAAACGAAACCGCCATCCTGCGCGAATTCCGAAACGGCTTGCATGATCGGGGAAAAGCGGGCGATAGCCCCTGCCCGCAGATAGTCGCCATAGGAAAACCCTCCGGGCAAAACGATACAATCTCCCTTTCCCAAGCCCGCAAGGTGGGTGTCTTTGTGCCAGAGTTTGACGGTCTCACACCCCATCACGTTTTGCAATACGTGAACCATATCGTCGTCGCAGTTGGAGCCCGGAAAAACGATAACGCCGAATTTCATGCCCATAAGTTTATATTAATCCTGGAAAATCCTCCTTCTAAAAAATCGCAAGTTATCCAAAATTCGGCATTCCTGCGGCAATGCAGCAGAGGGTATTTGTATGGAACAACGCCCAACTGTCCCAAGGTTGACCATTAAAGGAAGTTTTTGAAAATCCAGGGTTCAAATTGAACGTACAGTGCGGCAAAAAGCAGGAGAATATGCAGCAATTCCGCCCAATTCGGCCGCATCCGGCTCACCAGCATGCTGGTCAGGTAAGAAACCGGAAGCGCTAAAACATGGACATGCCAGATCGCCAGATTCTTCTGGATCAGAAGGGTGGCAACCGACATCAACATCACCCAATACCAAATCGTGATGCGTTTTTGGGTTTGGATCACCCGTTTTTGCATGAACTGCGGATGCTGAAAAATCAAAATCACCAGAAAAACCGCCCAAGGGATTAACGAATACGGGATGGAAGACCCAGCTTGCAGGTCCAGAAACCCATACGCATGGAGCCCCTGCAGTTCCGTAAACAGGGTCCAATGGCCGGTTAGAAAAGCAGTGACGCCGGTCAGATAATAGGCTACCACGACGCCAACAAGGACCATTACCCGCTCCCTGAACTGAAATCCCCTGAGAATATTCAATCCGCTGAATAGCACCAAAAGAAATACGGCATACGAAGGGTAAAACAGACAGGCGACGCCCAGGAATAAGCCTCCGTTGAACAAGCTACCGGCAGCCTGAACCTGTTTGAACGTACCCATAATCTCGTATATCGCCAGGAACAGGAAGATATTGGCCATGAAAACAGGCAACAACGCATCCGGCCCCGGAACCATCGCCGAGAAAAGCATAAAAAATACTCCCGGAAACATATGTAGCTCCCGGTCCAAACGATAGTTATATTCCATCAGGTTCAGCATGAACGCCTGTAGGAACAACGCGATTACAATGGCCATAAACAGGGCCAGGGGCGTATCCGGAAGCCACGCGTTCACCCAGTGCTGCAAGAACCCATGCGGTCCAGCTTCCGCCTGCACCGGAAGAATTAAAACGCCCGAAAAAAGAAGCCCCCCGTAAAACAGTAACAGAAAACTGACAAAGACCTGGTTGGTCCGGAATATTGATAGCACGTACCTGGTTTTTGATCCCTTAATGAGGCAAAAATAGTAAAAAAATAGACGTTAGATGTTAGACGTTAGACGCTAGATGGGAGATGGTTGACGGGAGACCAGCCATGTTTGCAGGAATCCTCAGATTCCTGCGCAACTATGTGCCGGTCTGTTCCCCTGTTCGCCGTCCCGCAATTAGCGGGATCAGATTCCGTGCGGAGCTATTTGCCGGTCCCCCAGACGCTTCGGTCTGGACTTTCAGCCTGACCGGCATGCCTCCCCTTTGTTCCCAGGATGCAAAAGTTGTTCACCACCCTATAAACAACAAAAAACCAGTCATTTAAACCAAAAGCCTTCGCCTGATTCTCTTTTTTGGGGCGGTAACACCCCCTGCGTTCCTTTCCTTTTCCTGCCCTTGTATTTGCGATAGTTTTGGGATAACCAATTGCTTAACCCCAAAACATGCCTTTATGAAAAGCCGCTTCATTCCCTATTCAACCTTGTTTGTTTTGTTTGCCATGCTTCTGCTGGCTTCCTGCCAGGATCTTTTTCAGGAGGAGTTATCCCTGCGATCTCCCATTGTCAAGCCAGAAAAAGGGTCTGTTTTTCAAGGTTTTTTTCGCATTCCGCAGCCGGGCGCTTCGCCCAGGGCGGTAAGCGAGGGCCTGGAATGGGAACCCACCGCCACAAGCAGCGCGGTGGAGGCCAGCGCCGATATACCGAACAACCGGCTATTTTTCAGGTCGGCTCAAAAGATGGAGTTGATCCACGTGTGGGCCAATGAATCCGCTTGTATTGCCGGATGCCGAACGGTTTCCCTCAGCCCGGAATACAACTATTGGGTACTGGAAGTAGAACCAGATCCCGCGTTTTTTCCCTGCTTAATGAAAGGAAAGGCGGGATTCTACTACCAGATCCGGCTGTTCCTCTAACCGGTCGTGCCGTAACTGTATGGCCAGAGTCGGTGGCGGCGCATTTTCTCCCTTTGTTTTCCCCGTCCCTAAAGGGAGCAAAGGGAGAAAATGAGGGACTCCCTTTAGGGTAAGAGGTTAGTCCACGCATTTTCAACCGGAGTGGTAAATAGTTACGTCGTGCCTAAAACCAGTTATGATACATCCACCGGATTAAATAGCTTAAACCAAAGGGGGATGAATTTTTTCAACCCCCTTTGCGCCGGGAATACGTTTAAATTATGCTATTTTGTGTCTGTCCTTAACGAATTTGGATTTGACCAAAACGCCTAAAGCCATGGATAAACGCGCCTTTCTGAAGCAGTTTCTTTTTGCCGGAGCCGCCGCGCCCCTTTTCCTCCAAAACCTGGAGCGTTGGGTAAGCGAAATCGAGCACCTCTCGCCGAAGGAAGCAGCCCAGGACGAAGACTTCTGGGCCAGGGTCCGCAGCGGGTACCGACTCAAACCGGATTACATCAATCTGGAGAACGGGTACTACTGTTTTTTACCCGAAGCGATTCTGGACAATTACCTGCACCATGTTCGGGAAATCAACTATCAGGGGTCGTATTACATGCGCACCGTCCAGTGGGAAAACAAAAGAGCTGTCGCTACCCAGTTGGCTGAATTAGTGGATTGCGCCCCGGAAGAACTCATCATTACCCGCAATACCACCGAGTCGCTGGATACGGTGATTGGAGGCCTGAAATGGAAACCGGGCGACGAGGCGGTCTTTGCCGAGCAGGATTACGGCGCCATGCAGGATATGTTCCGCCAGCAAGCCGACCGGCATGGAGTGGTGAATAAAAAAATCTCCATTCCCAATATTCCGCGCTCCGACTCGGAGATCGTAGAACTGTACGCCAACGCCATTACCCCCAAAACCCGGTTGCTCATGGTCTGCCACATGATCAACATCACCGGCCAAATCCTGCCCATTCGTCAGATTTGCGATATGGCCCACAGCAAAGGCGTGGAGGTGATGGTCGACGGAGCGCATGCGGTTGCGCACTTCCAGTTTTCCATGCGCGACCTGCAATGCGACTACTACGGCGCCAGCCTGCATAAATGGCTCAGTGCGCCCCTCGGAGCGGGCATCCTGTATGTCAGGAAGGATAAAATCGCCGGTATTTGGCCGATGTTTGCAGAGTACGGCGCCGAGCCTGGCGATATCCGCCGGCTTAACCACACCGGCACCCACCCGGTAGCTACCGACCTCGCCATAGGAAATGCCCTGGAATACTACCACAACCTCGGGCCTGCCCGCAAAGAAGCCCGCCTGCGCTACCTCCAGCAGTACTGGACCAGTAAAGTACGCGACATGCCGCATATCGTGCTCAATACCCCGTCCGACCCCCAGCGCGCCTGCGGGATCGCCAATGTGGGCGTAAAAGACCTCAAGCCCGCCGTTCTCGCCGAAACCCTGTTGAAAAAATACCGCATCTGGACGGTGGCTATCGACGGCGCTGGCGTCCATGGATGCCGGATCACCCCCAACGTGTATACGACCACCAGGGAGTTGGATGCGTTTGTGAAGGCGCTGACAGAAATTAAGGGGTAAGGCGAAATGAAAGGGGGGAAGGCGTAAGGCGAAGGGACAGAAACGTATTTTCCAACTTACGCCTTACGCCCTATTTTCCCAACTTCAGCCTGCTGGCCAGCCACACTGCCAGGATGCTCATGCCAATGGCAAAATACCCTACGTACGGGTAATGCTCCAGCGACCCATCGGGGTTTTTCGTCACGATCAATCCGGCGATTAACGAAGCTAAGGCAAGGCCCATTTCGTTGGCTGAAGCCCGAACACTCATAAAACTGCCCCGGCTCTCCGGCTTCACCACCGAGGTCACCATGGTTGTGGCAGGCACATTCCGCCCGCCGGCCACCACAAAAAAAGAAGACGTAACGACCAATGCCAGCGCAATGGGAACAGCGGGTAAATGGGTAATCGCTAAAATGGAGAACAAAGCGAAAAAGCTGGCAATTGAAAAGACCTTGAAATTTCCGTGCCGGTCGGCCATCCGCCCGGCGAAAGGAAGCAGGAAAACCGATAACGTCCCGCCTGCCAAATAAATATAGGTGACTTGGTGGTCGGAGAACCCGACGTTCATCTGCATATACGGGGCGATGAACGGAATGATGGAGAAATGCCCCAGCATCAGGATGATCGTAAACAGCAGTGCCCGCATTTGGTTGCCGTCGCGGGTTATGGCGCCCAGCACCTTCCAAGGGGGTAGCCGGTCGCTTTTTTCACCGATATGATCCTTCATCGACGGAAGGAAAAAGGCCATCGCCACCAGCATGCACACAGCAAAGCCGCCAATAACGATAAACGGCGCCCGCCAGGAAAATTGCGCCGCCAGGAAAACGCCCGCTGGAACGCCCACTACCGATGCTACGGAAAAGGCCGTCATAACCATCCCCATCGCGTGCGCGCGCCGCTCAAACGGGATGACGTCGCTAACCACCGACAATACCAGCGCGCCTAACAACCCGCCGAAAGCCCCGGTGATCGCCCTCGCCGCCAAAAACAGGTAATACCCTGAAGCCATGGAACACAACAAAGTCCCCACTGCAAATCCGGCATAAACGACCAGAATCGCCTTTTTTCGGTCAAACCGGTCGATAAACCCTGCTCCCAATAACCCCATCGCAAACGCGCTCAACGCATAAATCGATACGATCAGGCTGAACTGACGGGGCGTGATCTCAAACAGCCGCATGAACTGCGATCCCAAAGGCATGATGATCATGAAATCCAGAATGTCCGAAAACTGGATCGTCGCCAATAAAAACAACAGAATAGATTCTTTTTTCATAAAATTACCCGCCCGTTATTTTCGGATACGCCAGATAGTACTTTGTTACAATCTTCGAATGCAGTTCATAATCCGTACTCAGCGACATAGGTCGGGCTTCCCCGTTTTTGAACAAGATCTTAATTTCCTCCTGGGCTGTATTATAGGCCGAGTTGCTTTCCATTCCTTTCAGAAAGAAATAAGACAACTCGCTTTCCGGCCCCTGCCACCACTGGAGGACCTTGGCTGCCCGGGTAGAAACATAATCCTCCCCGAAAGGTTGACTGGAAAGTTCCAGCTTGAACAAGCGGCGATGGATCAACCCCTGCGACAGGTAGGACAAGCAGCGGTCGGGATGGCTCATCCACGCCTTTAACGCAGACAGGATGTCGTAATCATCCAGCGAGGCAAAGCGGGCCAACAAATGGTCCCGATCCTGCACGAATTGGTCTTCCCGCACTTCGTGGGAGATAAAGAACTGCAGATTTTCCGGGCAGGGTACCGGGATACCCAGCAACGCCAGTTCTCTGGCCCTTCGCAGAACCTGGACAAGCATATGTTCTGCCGCTAAAACCGTTTTATGCAGGTACACCTGCCAATACATCAGCCGCCGGGCGATCAGAAATTTTTCAATGGAGTAAATCCCTTTTTCTTCTACCACCAATTCGTTGTCGTGAACGGCCAGCATTTTGATGATCCGGTCGTAGCCAATCACCCCTTCATAAACCCCAGTGAAAAAGCTGTCGCGGGTGAGGTAGTCCATCCGGTCCATATCCAATTGACTGGACACCAACTGGTGGAGAAATTTCTTGGGATACTTATCCTGGAAGATTCGAATCGCCAGTTCCAATTGGCCCTGGAATTCCTCATTCAGTTTTTCCATGAACCACTCCGAAAGCCGCTCGTGCGGAACCCGGATCAGGGCATTCTCCAGGGTATGCGAAAACGGTCCATGACCAATATCGTGCAGCAAAATGGCGATGGACGCTGCCTGGGCTTCTTCCTCCGTAATCCCCGCTCCTTTGCCGTTAAGCACCTCGATGGCCTGGGTCATCAGGTGAAAAGCCCCCAGAGCGTGATGGAAACGGGTATGCAGGGCGCCGGGATAAACGTAGTGCGACAAGCTCGTCTGCTTGATTCGCCGCAATCGCTGAAAATAAGGGTGCTCGATCAGATCAAAAATAATCCCGTAGGGCACGCTGATAAACCCGTACACCGGGTCGTTAAATATTTTTTTTCTCGCCATGACCATCCCTTATTGAAGAAAGAAGCCGCTTTGATCTTTTTTCCCTATTTTACAAATTGCTCGCCGGCAAAGGTGAAAAACTCCTGTTAACTGAACAATAATCTTTTGAGAAAGATGATTATATACGGACGGCGGACGGGAGATGAGGAGGTAGAGGATGTAAAAGATGTAAAAGATGTAAAGGGTGTAAAGGGTGTAAAGGATGTAAGGTTCTCTTTCCTGTTGACTTCGTTAGCTCCCTGCTCCCTGCTCCCTGCTCCCTAATCCCTAATTCCTAATTCCAGCCGTTTTCTTCGAATGATCTCTTATCGATTCCGTTTCGTCTTTCTCAAACCAAACCTCCAACTTCTAACGTCTAACTTCTAACTAAACGCACTTCATGGAAAAGATCACGATCCTTTGGGCTGATGACGAAATCGAACTCCTGAAACCCCAACTCCTGTTTCTCGAAAAAAAGGGATACGAGGTCATCCAGGTTACCAACGGCCACGACGCTTTGGAAGAATGCGAATCCAACAAAGGGATCGACGTCGTCTTCCTCGACGAAAGTATGCCCGGTATCACTGGTCTGGAAACCCTTTCCCGGTTGAAAGCGGTCAACCCCATTCTCCCCGTGGTGATGATCACGAAAAACGAGGCGGAGAACGTGATGGAAGAAGCGCTGGGATCCCAAATTGCCGACTACCTCATCAAACCGGTAAACCCCAACCAGATCCTCCTCACCCTGAAGAAGATCATCGACAACAAGCGCCTCGTTCGGGAGAAGACCTCCTCGGATTACCAGCAGGAATTCCGCCAGATCTTCACGCAGATCAACAGCGGGCTGAATTACGAAGAGTGGGCGGAGGTTTATCGCAAGATCATCAATTGGGAAATCAAGATCGACCAGTCCAACTCCACGGAGATGGGGGACATTCTCTCGATGCAAAAACAGGAAGCCAACACAGAGTTCGGCAAATATATCCTCAAAAACTACATGGACTGGGTCCAGCATACCAAGCCCGGACCCGTGATGTCCGACAACCTGCTCCGCAGCAAGGTTTTCCCCAACATGGACAACAGCGTCCCCTCCGTTCTGGTGTTGCTCGATAATCTGCGTTTCGACCAGTGGAAGGTGATCGAGCCGATTCTTACCGAAGCGTTCCGGCTGGAGGAAGAAGATTATTTTTACAGCATCCTGCCTACCTCCACTCAATACAGCCGCAACGCGATCTTCGCCGGCATGATGCCCTCCGATATCGATCGCGCCCATCCCGACTGGTGGCGCAACGACAATGAGGAAGGAGGCAAAAACCTCTACGAAGACCAGCTCTTCTCCGAACTCGTGCGCCGGACATTCCGAAAAGAACTGAAGTTTGAATACCTCAAGATCACCAGCGTCAGCAACGCCAGGCAGATGCAGGACAACATCCTCAACTATCTAAAGAACGACCTGACGATCATCGTATACAATTTCATCGACATGCTGTCCCACGCCCGCACCGAGATGGAAGTGCTCAAAGAACTTGCAGGCGATGAAAAAGCCTACCGGTCGCTGACCCGCTCCTGGTTTGAAAATTCCCCGCTATGGGGCGCCCTCCAGCGCCTGGCCGAACGGGACGTCCAACTGTTCATAACCACCGACCACGGCACCATCCGGGTGAACACCCCCTCCAAAGTCGTTGGCGACCGCGAAACGACCGCCAACCTGCGCTACAAAGTAGGCCGGAACCTGCAATACGAGAAAAAGGACGTCCTTGAAGTGCGCGATCCGATTCAGGCTAAACTGCCCCGCCCAAACGTCAGCTCCAGCTATATTTTCGCCAAAGAAGATATGTTCTTCCTCTATCCAAACAACTACAATTATTACAACAACTATTACAAGAATACCTTCCAGCACGGAGGGATCTCCCTGGAAGAAATGATTTGTCCGTTTATCCGGTTAAGGGCGAAGTAGGGAGCAGGGAAAAGGGAGCAGGGAAAAGGGAGCAGGGAGCAGGGAGCAGGGAAAAGGGAGCAAAACCTGCTCCCTTTTCCCTGCTCCCTAAATCCCTTCCGTCACTTTTTTCAGCTCCGGGTTCGCTTCCAGCACCGCTTTTAACCGGGGCATTTCCGGGGCGAAGGTGACCTTTTGGCCGAAGTTCCCGGGGGTTTTCAAGTAAATAGAAGCGATAGAGAAAAACAGGAAGGTGCTGACTTCGATGCGTTCGATATTGTGAAACGGATAGCGAAAATTTTTGAAATAATTGGTAACATAGACAAACCCCTCTCCGATTTCCACGCGTTTGAGTTGCATTAAGGTAAAATAAAGCGCCGCCGCCCCGCTTAAAAAGAAAAAGCCTACCCCAATGCGGAAAGGCCCGGCAGGGATGCTGCCTACAAACTGGTAGGGCAAAGCGATCAGGGCAACGCTTGCCGAACCAAAAAACACGATCCAAAACACCGGAACAAAAATCCGGTAAAACAGCGTAAGGTTGCTGGATACTCTTTCCATAACAGATTTGGCGTAATAAAGGTAAAAAGGGGCTACTTCTAGGCTTGCTCCCTCATTTGAAGGTCTTTTTCTTCTTCCTCCTCCCGTTTAACCCTCCTGGCAGCCTCCCTGGCAGCCACCATAATGCTGATTTCATACAACCCATACAAGGGCACAGCGATCAGCATCTGAGATACGGCATCCGGAGGACTTAAAAAAGGCCGCAGCAACCAGGATGACGATAATCGCGTGGCGCCGAAAATGCCGCATCGTATCCGGTCCAACTAACCCTACCTTCGCCAGGAAGAATACCACGATGGGAAGCTCAAACACCAACCCCATAGGCAGCGTGAACATAATCAAGTAGCTGATATAGGAATTCAGCGTAGGCATGTTTTCTACGCCGGGAATAGTATACCCAACCAGAAAATTCACTGCAAACGGAGCGACAACGTAATACCCAAAACCCACTCCCAACAGGAACAAAAAGGAACAGATAAACACCACCCCCCGGGCCGCGCGGCGCTCTTTGGAATACAACCCCGGGCTGATAAAACGCCATACCTCCCAGAATACGTAAGGGAAAGAAAAAACAAACCCGGCAGCAAAAGATATACTGATACTCGTAATGAACGCTTCGCCAAACCCAATGGCTTGTTTGCGGAAATCCGGAGGTGAAAAACACATGTTATCTCCCAGACCAACGGCATGAGAAAGCTTGCATATCATTTGATATGAAAGAAAATCTTTATTGGTTGGGCCAAACACCACCTCTGTGAAAAACCAATCCTGATTGATGAACAAAACGATCCCAACCAGGGTAATCGCCACAAGCGAGCGCAGAATATGCCAGCGCAATTCTTCCAGGTGCTCGAAAAAGGACATCTCCTTTGTACTGTTCTTTGGCATAAAACGTTGAATGAGGTAGAGCGCAAAATTAAAAAAATTGAGCACAAGCCCGAAAGGTTTTGCGTTTCTTCGATAAAAGCAACGTCCGCAATACCGGCTTTGCGTTACCTTTGACAAAAAAACAGCACCTTATGTTTGGAAATTTGTTTGGAGACATGGAAGAAATGCAGCGCCGTCTGCAGGAAAAACTCGCCCTGATCGAAGCCGAAGCCGAAGCGGGCGAAGGCGCCGTAAAGGTCACCGCCAACGGCAATCGCGAGGTGGTGAATATCCGCATCAACCCCGATCTGCTGAAAAACGGCGATCCGGAGGAATTGGAAGACCTGCTCGTTGTGGCCATCAACCGGGCTCTGGCCGACGCATCCGAAAAAGGAGGCGCAGAATCCCAAAAAATGATGAAAGACCTGCTTCCTCCAGGAATGGATGACCTGCTCGGCTAAATAGACTTTTTGAGGTTGAATTCGTATTCGGCAAGTCTTATCAATTTACACTTTCCCATGAAAAAATGGCTTTTTTCCCTGCCCTTCCTTATCGGGGGCCCGCTTCTGGCGCAAACCAATATCGGGTTGGTGGCATACTACCCTTTCAATCAGGCGATCACCGATGCCACCGGCAACACGGCGAATGCCGGCTTTTTGACAAGTCCTCCGGAATACGGCTGCGGCATAACCGGAGAAGCGCTGAATTTCCGGGGCGGCGCCGATCAGATGCGCCTTTCCGGCCCGGTCAAGGAAGAGTTCGACACGGAAGATTTTACCGTAGCCTTTTACTTCCGGGTTTCCAGCACAGACGGCATTCAGTACTTGTTGTCCAAACGGCGCAAAGATTGCCTGCAGGATAACTCGTTTTATATCCGCTATCGCCCGGCAACGCGGAATATCAACGTAGTGCTAACGGAGAGCGCCGACCGCTTTGTGAATATTGTCAGCGAGCTGGAACAAGGCGTTTGCTGGTACCACGTGGCCGTCGTCCGGGATGCCGGCAACGTCAAACTGTATATCAACGGGAAGGTAGTGCAGGAGCAATCCACCTATGGCCGGATCGACCTGCGCAACGACGGAGACATTCTCGTGGGCGGCAGCCCGTGTTATGGCGCAAACGAAACGCCGTTCAAAGGCTCAATGGAAGAACTTCGCTTTTACAACCGCGCCCTGCCCCGAAACGAGGTGCAAAACCTCGCCCCTGCTCCCCCCGACCGGATCGCCACCGCAGACACCATCGTCTTTGCAGGAAATCCAGTGAACCTGACCTTGTCTTCTACTTGCGCCACCACGTTCCGCTGGTCGCCGGCCTTAGGCCTCGACGATCCAAACAGCGCTGCGCCTCAGTTTTCTTCCCTGTCCCCCGGCAACTTTTCCTTTCAAGTCCAGATGGGAGACGCCGCCTCTCCCTGCGTGGCCTTCGATTCTGTCCGTATTACCGTTATCGATCCCAATTCCCTGGATTGCGCAACAGCTTACCTCCCCAAAGCCTTTACGCCCAATGGCGACGGGCTTAACGACGGCTTTGGAATAAGCAACCCATACGCTATCCAGCAACTGAAAAGTTTTGAGATCTTCGACCGATGGGGCGCCAAAATGTTTTCCACCGCAAACCCCTTTGAACAATGGGACGGAACCTTCCAGGGCCAAGAAGTGAACCCCGGGGTTATGGTCTACCGGGTTCAGTTTACCTGCAACGGTGAGGAAAAGGTGAATACAGGAACGTTTATGATAATGAAATAGACCTTAGCGGTTAGACGTTGGACGTTAGACGTCAAATCTCCAGAATCTAACAATCTAACGTCTAACGTCTAACAGCCAACGTCTATCTAATTAGGGTCACATCCCCCCGGTACAGCAGGGTAACATTGTCGAGGAATTCGATTTCGATCAAATATACATAGACGCCTGCGGGGGCTTTTTCCCCTCGTACTTTGCCATCCCACAATGGAGCGCCGCTCAGGCAATCGGGGCCAATAGCCTCCGATTCAAAAATCTGGCCGCCCCAACGGTCAAACACCCGGGCAAATTTGACCCTGGTCACCCCTTTACAGGCAAAGAGCCTGAATTCGTCGTTCCGCCCATCGCCATTTGGGGAAAAGATATTGGGAATATACACATTTCGGTTGCGGTCCAACTCGACAAATACCTTGCCGGCAGCCGTACAACCGTTGACGTCCACCACCGTTAAGGAGAATTCCTGATCGTCCAGCAGATTAATTACCAACGGGTTCTGAATAGCTGCGGAAGACAGGAACTCCCTTGGGCTCCAGATAAAAGAATCAATGGGAAGGGAAGCGGTAATGATTGGATCGAGTGTAGTAGTCGAGTCGCCGAGTTCTACGACGATTTCGGAGGGATCAAAAGTAACGGTCAGCTCTTCCGGTTGGTTGACGGTCAGGGTATCGGTATAGGTACACCCCAGGGGATCTTCGATGGTCACCAGAACGTCGCCGGCAAAAATAGTGGCTGGCTGGTTCGGTGGGAAACTCAACCCGCTGTTATTCACCATAAAGGTATAGTCCAGTAAACTACTCCCATTTCCCCCATAGATCGTGTCGATATTTAACGTAGTCGATTCTCCGAAGCAGCGGGGCTCCAAAGGAGTAACGATCATCACCACGATGGGTTCAGGCTCCAGGATGGAGTAATTGAGCGTATCCTGGCACCCTTTCGAATCGGTGATCGTCACGGAGTAGTCTCCTGCCCGAAGTTCCACCGCTTCCGCAGAATTGGAGGGCGCTACCCCATCCGACCAGGTGAAGGGGTTGAGGCCAAGGGGGTTGATGCTATCCTGGGTATTCACCAGCACGGCAATCCGGCCTTCTCTTCCCCCATTGCAACGGGCGTTATTGGTATTTGCCGGGTCGATCGACAATGTAAGGGCTGCCGGTTCACGGAGGTTAAACGGCGCTTCTTTAGGGCAATTATTGCCGTCGGTGATCCGGATGGTATAGATTCCAGCTGGCAGATTGCTAATTTGCGGGGTCACGCCGCCGGTCTCCAGCCAAAGGTAGTCGTAGTTCGGAGTTCCTCCGGTTACTTGAACGGCGATCTGCCCATCGGCGCCCCCGTTACAGCTTACCGGTTCGGCAATAAAGCCGATTTGGATTTCATCCGGGCTTGGAATCGAAACGGTATCGGTAAATCGGCAGAAGTTGGAATCCACCACAATCAGCGAATTTTCCCCGCCGCAAAGCTGGAGGGCTCTGGAGGAATTGGTATTGGCCAGCATTTCCCCGCTGCTCCAGAAAAATTCAAATCTACCGGTAGCGCCATTGGAATAACTGGCGGTTGCGGTGAGCGCACCGTCGCAAACGTCTTCAAAACAGCTTACGGAAACGGTGTCGGAAAAGAGTACCTGAATACCCGGCGGATCGGAAACCTGAATCGACCCGGTGACGCCAGGGCAGTTATTGGCATCCGTAACGGTAAAGGCGAACGTACCGGCGGTTAGCCCCGGACGAAGCGGGAAAAAGGTGGTATCGCTATCCGGCGTCGCAGCCCAGATGTAGGTGTACGGACCGGTACCTCCTCCAGCGGAGATAACCGCCTGCCCGGTCGCTTCGCCCGGGCACCGGGGCGATTGAATCTGGGTGCTGTCGATACGCAACGGCGCCGGCGCAACGACCTGAGCGGTATCTATGGTTCGGCAGCCATCGGCAGCCAGAATGGTTAGAATATATTCTCCGGGGCTCAGGCCGGAAATCGCAGTCCCGGTGGCGCCATTGCTCCATTCATAAGCGATAATCGCAGCGCCGCCTTCGCTGGCAGTTACCTGAAGTTGACCGTTTGCGTCGGAAGAACAGTTAAGGGTATCGTTGGGAAGACTAACAATTTGAGGGGGGGTAGGCGCCATGATCGTAACCGGAAACAGCGTCTCGCAATCGTTGTTATCCAACACGCGCAAATCGTAATTGCCGGCAGTTAAATTCGTCGCTACCGAGTCGGTTTGCCCATTGCTCCAGATTAACCGGTAGGGCCTGGTTCCTCCGGAAACGCTTACCGCGGCGCGACCGTCGTTGCCCACGACACAACTTTCATTGACTAACTCCACGAGGGCGACATCCAGAGGTTCTGGTTCCCGGATGAAAAGGGTATCCGTCACCTGGCAGCCCAGGGGATCGCTGTCTCGCATCGTTACAATAAACGTTCCGGCGCAAAGATTGGCGATGGTGCTGCTCGTATTGGTATTTGAAGGTGCGCCCGGAACATTGCCCGTCCAGGTAAACGTGTAGGGAAGCGCAGGAACAGCCCCCGAGGTATTGCCATTCACCGTGATCTCCCCATCGCAAAGACCGTTACAGGTCACCTGCGTCAGCAGCGAATCGACCGATAATATTTTTCTGGCGCCTACGGAGAAGCAGCGTTGTATTTCGCAGCCGTTATCATCCGAAACCGTGACGCAGTATTCGCCCGATCCCAGGGAGGTCAGGGTAGAGGAAGTCCCCTGGGTCGTAACCGGAGCGCCGTTGACCAGCCAGGAGAAGGTGTACCGGCCGGTAGTTGAAGTAAACCCGCCGGAAGCGTTGAGCAAAATCGATCCATCGGCAACCCCCGAGCAGGTAGCATTGGTAATGGCCGGGTTCAGGACGATGGGCGCAGGTTGGGACAAGTTGGTGCTCGCCTCTGAGGAACAACCCGCTGAATTGGTGACGGTGACTGCGTAAAATCCGCCGGGGATACTATCCAGGCGGTCGGCAGAAATTCCGGGAACGCTCCAGCGGAAAACGTATTCCGGGCCCGGGTTAGGTTGCGGAACGGCGTCGATCAGGATCTCTGCCCGGATCGATCCGTCCGAATACCCAAAACAGCTTGGATCTTTTTCGATCATTCGGACAGCCAAAATAGGCGGCTCGAGCACTTCCACGGTATCGATAGCCGTGTTCTGAACCGGCGTTTGCGCATCGCGCACTTGTACCTGATACCTCCCTGCCGCCCGGTTGGGAATGGTCAGCATCCCTCCGGAAGCGGGAATCGTGCCCGTACCGCTATCTGCGGAGAGAGGCGGGATGCTCCGCCAACTGATGGCATAAGGGGGTACCCCATTGGCAACGGTAATGGTGAATGCCCCGTTTGCCCCCCCATCGCAACTTACACTGTCTTGCTTCAGGTCCAGGAACAACACATCGGCGGAGACGTTAATCTGACCGCTGCTGAGAATGAACCCGAGGGGCCGGGGTTCAGGGGTGCCAACAGTTTCTTCCGGGATGGCAGAAGGAAGAATTTGAAGCGGGCTGCTTTGGCCAAAATTTCCGGTCACCACAAAACAAAGTTGGAACACGCTTTCTCCGTTATTCAGAGTGACGCCGGAAAAGGTAGGGTCGAGCCAGGACAAATTCAGCCTGGAATTGCCGGTAAGGCTAATACTCCCCGGGCCAAGCCCGTTCATCTTGCCATTGTAGTTGCGCACTCCGGTAAATTCGACCACCGTCGTATCCCAGGCAAAGTCCATTTCCAGAGCGCCGACATTGGTAAAGCCCAGGGCGGTCAAATCGACACAAACCGAATCGGCAGGACGGGCATTCAGGAAAGGCAAGGAGAATGAAACGGCATTGCACCCGGACATGTTCACCGTGAATCTGGCCTCGCAACTTTTTCCGTCCTCTACAATAATCGTATACGATCCCGGCTGGGGCACAAAAAAACGGATGGAGTCTCCATGGCCCAAAACGCCAGGCGTAAGTACCCTGCCGGTAATGTCCGGATCGCTGTTCAAAAAGATCCGCGCCGAATAAGACGTCAGGGTATCGAATTCCGGCAAGCCTCCCCGGGCTACAAAAGAGCCTTGGCATCCTTGGCCATTGAGGTTTGTGTTGATGTTGCTTTCGGCAATCGGATTGAGGTATACCACCTGGAAAGCGGCGTTGGGGTTGACGTTAACGCAGGGGCCGGCTTCTCCGGTAGTGGGGTCGGGCTCGTAGGCCGAATTGGCAAAATCGTCTATGGTTATAGGAGCAAACCAAAAGGCCACCGGCCGGCCGGCATTGTAGGCGCTTTGGTATAGGCCCCGGTTAAAGAGACCCAGATTTCCGCCCGGTGTGCCGTCGGTAGTGATCCAAATGCCCTTGGATTGGTTTACCGGTTGCCCATTCACGATGATGGGGCTGGTTTTGTTCAGGCAGCTATCGCCCAGGATGGCGCTCAGCGTCGGGCCGGTCACGGTAGGAAGGCAATCATAAAGCGCATAGCGGATACCTGCAGGAGAGAAACCATCCGGATCGCCGCTAAGGTTTTCATCTCCATTGTGAAGGATCTGCAGCGAGTCGTTATAGCATAGATACACCAGCTTGTTGGTGATGGAATTGCTCTGGCCGGTAAAAGGGCCAAACCGCACCGTGCCGGCCTGATTCACACAGGCCATGCGGGGCTGGATGACACGGACCCCCAGTTTGCCTTTGACCACTATATTTCCAGGTGTTTGACCCGGTAATGCAAAAGCGGCCAATACAATAGCTAGGGTTAAAAATGGCTTGATCATGCGTAGCATACGTTAAAGTTTCAAATCAGGATAGCCGGCTTTTCGGGAGGCGCTCCCTCCGGAAAGCCCTGGATGTTTTTTCGTTTTTGCCTAAGGGTGAAATTCTATCGCCGGCCCTTCGGCGGCAAAGGGTTGGCCATGAGTTCCCTTGAAAATAATCCCGGGCTGGAACCTAAAAATCGGTATAGACCTTCCGAAGTGGAAAACGCCGCTGGCTTTCAAATATTGCCGTTTTCCCAAATTCCTCTCCGGCCGCAGCAAAATAAAAAGCGTATTTAACCGCAAGGGGCGTTCCGCTAAAAAAGACGGAAAGCGCCAGGCGCCACCGGATCTCCGTTGAGGAGTACCGTATCGATCCAGTCGGTACCAAAAGCGTACGGCAGATACGCCAGAGCGGACGCGGGTTGGGTAATAATCAGGTTGGCAAATTGGCCGGGGGCGATGCTGCCCGCCAGGTCCTGAACCTCCATAGCATAAGCCCCGTTGAGGGTAGCCGCCTGGATGGCTTCTTCCGGCGTCATACCCATTTGGGTGCAGGCAAGCGTCAGAACGAGCGGCATACTCCCGGAAGGAGAAGACCCCGGGTTAAAATCAGTGGCCAGGGCAACCCCCATTCCAGCATCGATCAGTTGCCGGGCCGGCGGGTAGGGGTCGTTCAGAAAAAAAGGCGCGGAAGGAAGCAGCGTCGGTATGACCGTACTGGACGCCAAATCCGTTATATCTTCCTTCGTCATCACCTCCAGGTGATCTACGGACAAGGCGCTATGCCGTATCGCCGTTTGTACTCCTCCGATGCTATGGAACTGATTGACGTGAATTTTCCCTTTTAACCCCCATCGCGCTCCTGCATCCAGTATCCGGCCGGTCTCTTCGGGAGTAAAAAAGCCTTTTTCGCAAAAAACATCCAGATAATCGGCTAGTTGTTCATGAGCTACCGCAGGAATCCAGGCTTCTATCAACTGCCGGATGTAATCCGATCTCCGGGAACGAAATTCCAACGGCAAGGCATGCGCTCCTAAAAAGGTGCTTTTGATAAGCATGCCACTTTTTTCTTTCAGCCGGCGGATCACCCGAAGCATTTTGAGTTCGGCTTCCAGGTTTAGCCCATACCCGCTTTTGATCTCGATTGCTCCGGTTCCTTTTCGCCGGACTTCCTGAAGCCGCTCCCAGGACACCTCAAAAAGCGCCTCCTCCGGCATCTCATTCAGTCGACGGGCGGAGTTCAGGATGCCTCCGCCTCTTTGCGCAATTTCTTCATAGCTCAAACCCTGAATCCGGCCGACAAACTCGCTTTCCCGGGTCGCGGCAAATACCAGATGGGTGTGGGAGTCGCACCAGGCAGGGAGAACCAGACGGCCTACCGCATCGACCTTTCTGGCATCCGGAATGTCCGGACATTCCGACTGTGGGCCAAAGGCTTTCACAACCGGGCCTTCCACCCACAAATAGGCGTTCTCAATGACCGGGAGCTGGCACATCGCTTCCCCTTTGGCCATAGGGCGGCAGCCGGACGGGTCAACGCCGGCCAGAATCCGAATATTCTGGATCAGGATATGGGACATAACGAGACAACTAATGGATCATCCCGGGTATTCACCCGTTGCCTTTTCTTTATCTACTTAGCCTTCCGAATCCCATGTCAAGGTTTGGGCAGTTCCCGGACATAGCCCTTCTGCCCCTCTTGCTGAAGCTGGGCCAAAAACAGGTTGGCTTCCTCCATACTGCGAAAATAGCCCACGATAACCTTAAAAAAGGTAGGTTGCTGAGGCTGTACATCTTCCAGGATGCGAGAAGGCAACTGGTATTTCTTTTCCATGTCCAGCCGGCTCCGGTTGGCATTTTCATAGCTGCTGAACGCCCCTGTTTGTACCCCAAAAAATCGCTGCGTTCTTATTGGCGAAGGAATGGGGGCAACCGGTTCAGACAGAAACGGCGCCGATGGAGTAGAAACCTTCTCCGGGATCAGCGCCGGTTTATTCAGATGGCTGGTCAGCGCGGCAGGAGTAGTGGGACCAGACGAAGCAGGGCGTTGTTGAACCCTTTTTTGGGGCGAAGTATACCGGAAAAGGACCTGTAACATACGCTCGGGCCCCATGGACTCCTGGAATCGCCCTACGAGTTCGCCCGCTGCGTCAAAAACCAGCAACGTAGGAAGGTAATTCACCTGAAAGGCTTCTTTGTCATGTAGACCGGATTGCTCATCTACGTCGATCTTTACCGCCACAAATTCTTTGTTGATAAACGAAGCCAAGGCGTAATCCGTAAACGTATTTTTTTCCATCCACTGGCATGGCATACACCAACTCGCCGTAAAATGCGCCACCAGTGGTTTGTTTTGCTTCACTGCCTGCTCCCTGGCTTCCCGGAGCCGCACAGATAAAAATTGTATCCCTTCAGTGGGAGGATCGGCTGCATTCCCGAGAAAAGGGAGCGCCACTAACAACGTGGTTAATTTCAAGTTCATGAGATTACGGTTTAGGGATTCTACGTGTTGCAAACATAAGAAAAAAAAGAATGCAAAGTTAGACGTTGGGCTTTAGACGTTAGACCTTAGACGGTGGACGGCTCAAAGAAACTCCCTACTCCCTGCTTCCTGCTCCCTGCTTCCCTGCTTCCCTGCTTCCCTGCTCCCTGCTCCCTGCTCCCTGCTCCCTGCTAATCCCTAAAATAAACTCTTTCCAATAAAAATTCGTTACCAAACAAAACCGACGAGTAAGAAATACCCGAAATGAAAATCGCTATTGCATGAAAATCCTGATGGTTTGCCTTGGTAATATTTGCAGGTCGCCGCTGGCGGAAGGTATCATGAAAACCAAACTCCTTGAGCGGGGTTGGCCCTGGCGGGTGGATTCGGCAGGCACGGGGTCCTGGCATATTGGGGATTTGCCCGACCCCCGGTCTATCTCCATCGCGCGCAAACACGGGATCGACATTACAGACCAGCGGGCAAGGCAGTTCACCCGACACGATTACGACGCCTTTGATTTGATTTTTGCCATGGACAGGCAAAACTACCAGGACATCCTCCGGTTGGCCCCTAATGCCCAAAGCCGGGAAAAAGTCCGCCTTATTCTGGAAGCGGCCCGTGGGCAACGCCAGGAAGTACCGGATCCGTATTATGACGACCAGGGGTTTGAGCAGGTCTATCGCATGCTGGATGATGCCTGCGAAAAGATCCTGCTCCAACTGCGCCCTCCAATCGCTTAATGCACTCCGGCAAGGGATTTGCGGGATTCGGTTTTGAATCCAAACTGATCGGCAAACCGGTTGATTACGTCCTCCAGATCGGGGGTTCCTATCTCCTGGAGGTCATAATATACCCGCGTGTGGGGCTTCCGGATCGTAATTACCCGGCGAAGATCGATCGGGGTTCCGATGACCACCGCGTCGCAATCCGTCTGGTTGATGGTTGTTTCCAGATCGTGCAATTGTTCGTCGCCATAGCCCATGGCGGGTAGCAAGGTGCCGATTCCCGGATACTCCTCAAACGTTTCGGCGATTTTGCCTGTAAGAAACGGCCTGGGATCGACTAAAGCGGCCGCTCCAAATTTTTTGGCGGCGATCGTGCCAGCGCCCAGTTTCATCCCTCCATGGGTGAGGGTTGGGCCGTCTTCTACGACCAATACGCGTTTGCCCCGGATCGCTCCCGGATCGTCCACCCGAATGGGGGAAGCGGCGTCAATCACTATCGCCTTTGGATTCACCCGTTCGATATTTCGCCTCACGATATCAATATTCTCGGGGGAAGCGGTTTCTACCTTGTTGATGATGACCACATCCGCCATCCTTAGCGTTACTTCCCCAGGGTAATAGGATACTTCATGCCCCGGCCGGTGTGGGTCTAC
The DNA here is from genome assembly GCA_016707205.1 of Haliscomenobacter sp. GTDB lineage: Bacteria > Bacteroidota > Bacteroidia > Chitinophagales > Saprospiraceae > JADJPL01. The sequence continues at coordinate 63,845 of JADJHZ010000011.1, forward strand.
CAGAGTAATCATCAAATCCGGTTTGTAGAAAGGGAAATCGTTATTCCCTCCATCCCAAACGATAACGTCGCATCCATCTGGATCTTGCTCTGCTGCCCGGAGGATGGCTTCGTAGTCGACTCCGGCATAAATAACATTGCCGCGGACTATATGGGGTTCATACTCTTCCATTTCTTCAATCGTACAGGCATGCCGCTTCAAATCGCTTAGGGCAGCATACCGCTGTACTTTTTGCTTTCGGAGATCCCCATACGGCATCGGATGGCGAATAGCGATCACTTTGATCCCGTGCTTCATTAGTAGTTCGACTACTTTCCTGGATGTTTGGCTTTTACCAACCCCGGTGCGCACCGCCCCAATAGCAATCACCGGCTTCTGGCTTTTAATGCAGGTGCTCCCCGGCCCCAGCAGCAAAAAATTGGCGCCGGCCGATTGCACCAAAGCGCCGAGATGCATCACCTGCTGATAACTCACATCGCTATAGGAAAAGGCGCAATCGTCGACCTTGTACCGGCGGATCAGCTCGGTCAATTCGTCTTCTCCATAAATCGGGATGCCTTTGGGGTATAAGGCGCCCGCTAACTCAGCCGGGTAACGCCGGTCTTCAATATCAGGAATCTGCGCCGCAGTGAATGCAACGACTTCATACTCTTCGCGGTCGCGGTAGACGGTATTGAAATTGTGGAAATCGCGTCCTGCCGCCCCCATGATAATTACCTTTCTTCGTTTCACAGCTGTACATTTGGTTAGGAAAAACAGAAAATTCAGTTTCCGAAAATTTACCGCCTCCTAACCCGACGAACAATGACTTAAATCTCGGAAAAAGGAGAGATTAGACGTTGGATGAGGTTGCGAAGTTGCGGGGTTGCGAGGTAGCGAGGTAACTTTTTAGTACCTTGCAAACCAAATTCCCCGTTGCCCCAAAACGCCCTGGACGATATGGAGAAAATCCGTTTAAAATCGCTTGTTGGCAAGGAAAAACCTATCCTGGAACTGCTGGATAAATTCCGGCAGACGTTGCGGGCGGATTTTTCCATAGAGGACGATCAGGGGAAAATTCTTTTTGGCCCTCCTCCTGAAGCGGGGGCTTCCCGCTACCCTATCCACGACGGCAATGGAGCGATTGGCTATGTGTCGGGGGGCAGGGAAATGGAACTGGTAGCGGCAACGTTGTCCCAACTGGCGCAAAAAGAAGCCGGGCGCAGACAGGTGGGGACAGAGGTACTCAATCTCTACCGGGAAATTAACCTGATCTACAACTACTCCGGCAAACTGGCGGAAACGATCAACCCTCAGGAAATCGCAGAGATGGCCCTGCAGGAAGCAAGCCATATGATTCATTTCGACGGAGGCGTAGTGGCCGTCCTCCCGGAGGATGGGCAGGATTTCGTCCTTTTTGCGCAATCCGGCGCCTCTTTTATTACTCCCGATCGGTTGCCTTATGGCGCTTTCCCTCCCCTGTCGAGCGGGCAATCGGATATTGTCTACGCAGAAACCTTCCTCCCGGACGTGCCGCCCCGAGGGCAAAGCCTGCTGTATGCATCGCTTAAAGTCAAGCACCGGGTTTTGGGGGCGATCGTTTTACTGAGCGAACCCGGACAAACCTACACGGCGCCCGACCTCAAGCTGCTCAACACCTTTGCCCTCCAATCGGCTGCCGCCATCGAAAGCGCCCTGCTTTTTGATAAGAACATCCGGGAAGCCAGAGCCAGGGAAGAAGCGCTCCGGCGCCTGCACGAGGCGACGACCAAGTTTGTCCCTTTTGAATTCCTCCGCGCCCTGGGCCGCGAAACCATAACAGAAGTCCAACTCGGCGATTACAAAGAGCAGGAGGTAACCGTTCTTTTTTCCGATATCCGCGACTATACCCGTCTGGCCGAATCCATGACCCCGGAAGACAATTTCCGCTTCGTCAACGCCTATAACGGCCGCATGGGGCCCATCATTCAGCAATGCCGGGGCTTCGTCAACCAATACCTCGGAGACGGCATCATGGCCATCTTCCCGTTTAACCCGTTCGACGCCCTGGAAGCTGCGATTGCCATGCACCAAAACCTCCACGAATACAATAAGTTGCGAAAAAAGGAAGGACGAGTGCTGGTCAAAGTGGGGATGGGCCTGCATACCGGCCCGCTCATTATGGGCATCATTGGCGACCAACGCCGCCTGGATGCGGCTACCATTGCCGACACCGTAAACACTGCCTCCCGCATCGAAAGCCTTACGAAATACTACGGAACCCGTATCCTGCTCAGCGAAGACAGCCTCCAGCTCATTTCCCACACCGCCGGGCCTGCCGCTTTTCGTTTCCGGTACCTGGGAAAGGTGCAGGTCAAAGGCAAACTCGACGCCCTGGGGATCTATGAATGTTACGATGGCGACCCGCCAGAACAAATTGAAGCGAAAGCCGCCTCGGCTTCTGCCTTCGCAGAAGGAATCGAAGCCTACTTCCAAAAAAACTTCCACCTTGCCGAGGAAGCCTTTATCGGCGTTCTGGCTCAAAATCCGGAAGACTATCCCGCCCGGCTTTTTCTGGACAAAGCGCGGCAGTTCGTCCTCGGCAATGTGCCCCCTTTCTGGACAGGAATCGAAAAAATGGAGATCAAATAACTACCCTACAATAAATAGTGGATTTTTTCCGTAAAAAAGGTTAAATTATTGGCTGGCAGGTCCTGCAAGACTGCCCATATAGCCGTACCATGAACACGAACCCAAAAAATAAAAAGCCGGCAAAAAAACATTGGACTCCCTGGATTGGCGCAGAACCCAGCCCTAACCCCTCCCTCCAGGTGGATGCCATCTCGCGCACCATTATCATCCTTGCGGTAGGCATCATTATCGGGGTAGCCACCACCTCTATCGGCCTTCATACAATGGCCGACAAACTCGACGACCTCATCATCGGCTTTGTCACCGTCATTGTCGTGATCGGCGTAGTGACGGTTTGGATAGTCACCAACAAAGAACGTATTCTCAAGAGCCTCTTCGGAACAACCGACTCCGATCTGGACGAACTCAAATCGGAGGGCATTGACCTGATCAACAACTTCTCCAATAAGGATTACGACGAAGCGGAAAAAAACCTCAACTTCATTATTAGCAAAGCCATGGCCTGGTATGTCTGGTTTAATTTCCGGCGCTGGATCCTGGTCGTTTTTCAGGCGCTCTTCATCGGATTTGGCGGACTGCTGGGCACCATCCTGTTGTTTAGCCAGAATCTGCTGATCGAACAACAGACCCACCGGCTCGATAAGCAAAACGAGCTCATGGAAAAACAAAACGAGCGCATGGACCAGCAAACCTACCTCCAGGAAGCCGATCGGCGAAGCGCGCTCGTATTCCGCATGGACAATACCTGGAACGAAGTAGACCGGGAGCTCAAAAACGACCAGGGCAGACCGGGTGTGCGCGATCTGTCGCCCGAACTGATCACCCGGATCGTCACCCTTTGTGAAATGCTCCGCCCCTACCGCTACCTGGAAGGCGGTATTCTGTCTAAAGGCGAATTGAGCGTGGAACGCGGGCAGGTACTGATCTCCCTGGTCAACAGCAATCTCGATACCAATTCCCTGAAAGGTATTTTTGAAAAAGGAAACTTCCGGTATTCCGACCTCGTAGGCGTTAACTTCCGCAAGGCTTACCTCCGCAACGTCAGCTTGAGCTATGCGTCGCTTTCCCAAGCCTTTTTTCCGGAAGCCAACCTGGAGCACGCCGATCTGGCCAAATCCCAGCTCAACCTCGTTGACTTTACCCGCGCTAACTTGAGGCAAGCCGATCTGAGCCAAAGCAACCTCACCAAAGCCAACCTAACCGAAGCCATGCTGACATGGGCCAACCTGAACGAAGCTGACCTTCGTCAAGCCAATCTCCAAAACGCCGACTTAACCAACGCCAACCTGACCAATGCCAAACTAAGCGGCGCCAACCTGCTGGGCGCCAAGCTCGACCAGGCCATCGTCCATGCCTCCTGGATGGGCGTCCTCGCCAAAACCAGCGGGGATTCCATTATCGGGAAAACGTATGTGCTGGAAAATTATCGTTTGGATTCCGTTTCCACGGATGCCGGGGTAGGATATCGGTTGCGTCTAAGAAGATCTCCGGGTGCGGAAATATGACGAACCTGGATAATGGCTTTCCCCTTTGAATTCTCTGCTACTATAACTCATTTTGGCTAGAAGGTATCTCAAAACTGCAAGAATTCTGCTCAATCCATCGTTGGGCCTCCCCCCAACCCCCTCCAAAAGAGGGGGAGCAACAAAGGAAGGCAACCAAACCTTAATTCCGATGCTTTACCCTACCCTTGCCCACACGGTTCCCCTCCTTCGGAGGGGTTAGGGGAGGCCGCTCACACTCTGGAATGGGTTTTGAGATGACTTCTATGCATGGTTCCAAATCGAATAGCAGGCTAGAACCGCTTTACCCTCCGCTTTGCTCCCGGCTTTGGCTTCCCTGCCTGTTTGATTAACTCCCGCTTCTGATATTTTTTCTGGTCTTCGATCAAGCGGACGATCAGGTCCTCGCGGCCAAGTTTCTGGAGCTTTTCGCGGATCAGCTGATGGTTTTCCCTTTTGTACCAGAAAAAGAAGAGGTGCTGCCCTTTTTTATCTTTTTCCGACTTTGCGGTGAACACGGGCTGGAGGGTGTAGGGATGCAATCCGGAATAGTAAATGACGGTAGCTACCGTCATGGGAGTAGGCGTAAAATCCTGGACCTGTTCCAGCTTGAAGCCCATGTCTTTGGTTTCAGCGGCGAGGTTGGCCATGTCCTCCACCTGGGAACCGGGGTGGCTGGAAATGAAATAAGGAATAAGGGGCTGGCTCAGCCCATGTTTCTGGTTGATGGCGTCGAACTTCTTTTTGAACTCGTGAAAGTATTTGAACGAGGGCTTGCGCATAATGCGCAACGTCGCGTCGGAGGTATGTTCGGGCGCTACTTTGAGCCTTCCGCAGACGTGTTTGGTCACCAACTGCTCCATGTACTCGGTGAGGCTGCCGTCGTTGTTCTTGTTGTAGCTGTCCACCAGCAGGTCGTAGCGGATACCGCTGCCCACGTAAGCGTGCTTGACCTTGGGGTGCGCGTCGACCTTGCGGTAAAGCTCCGTGAGGGGTTTGTGGCTGGTGTCGAGGTTATTGCATACCACCGGGTGGATGCACGAAGGGCTCACGCAGCGGTCGCAGATCTCCTGCACCTTGCCTTTCATGCGGTACATATTGGCAGACGGGCCGCCCAGGTCGCTGATCACGCCCCGGAAATCGGGCATCTGGGTCACGGCTTCCACTTCTTTGAGGATAGATTCCTCCGAGCGGCTGGCGATGAACTTGCCCTGGTGGGCGGAGATGGTACAAAAACTGCACCCGCCGAAACAGCCCCGGTGCATATTGATCGAAAACCGGATCATCTCGTACGCGGGGATGGCGCCCCGTTTGGCGTATTTGGGGTGGGGCATCCGGGTGTAAGGCAGGTCGAAAGAGGTGTCGATCTGCTCCTCCGTCATGGGCGGATACGGCGGGTTGACCAGCAGGGTCTTATCCCCGACTTTCTGGGCCAGGCGGCGGGCATTGACTTTGTTCGACTCCTGCTCGATGTGCTTAAAGTTTTCGGCGTAGGAGCGCTTGTCGCGCAGGCAGCGGTCGTGGGAATGCAGCCAGAAGGTTTCCCAGTTTTTGTTAACCGGAACAGGGCGATCGGCTGCCTGGAGGATTGCTGTTTGCGGCACGGTGGTCAGGGAAGAAAAGGGAACTCCCTTTTTTAGCAGGCGCAGGATGGCGCGCAGAGGCATTTCCCCCATGCCATAGACCAGCATATCGGCCCCGCTGGATTCGAGGATGGTGGGAAACAGCTTGTCTTCCCAATAGTCGTAATGGGTAACCCGGCGCAGGGAAGCCTCGATGCCGCCGACCAGCACCGGCACTTCCGGGTAAAGGGTTTTCAGGATCTTCGTGTATACATTGACCGCATAGTCGGGCCGGAAGCCCGACTGCCCGCCGGGCGTGTACGCGTCGGTCGACCGCTTGCGCCGCGCTGCGGTGTAGTGGTTCACCATGGAATCCATGCACCCCGACGTAACGCCAAAAAACAGGCGCGGAGCGCCCAGCTTTTTAAAGTCGCGCCAATCGTCCTGCCAGTTGGGTTGTGGGATGATCCCGATGCGAAGCCCTTCGCTTTCCAAAATCCTGCCGATCACCGCCGTGCCGAAGGCGGGGTGGTCGACGTAGGCATCCCCGGAGATGAGGATGACGTCGAGGTCGTCCCACCCGCGCAGTTCCACTTCTTTGCGGGTGATAGGCAGCCAATCGGTTACGGAACGGTCGGAATCCATAGATGCAGTTTAGAATTAAAGTACAAAAGTAGGCATTTTTTGTGGTTAGTGGTTGAGTGGTTTGGGTGGTTGAGTGGTTGAGTGGTTGAGTTATATCAAATATTGCGATCGTAATCGCAATATTTGATTAAATTTGTAGATTATAATCGCAATATTTTAATAAAATGATTGAAAGGCTGCTGCGAAAGCACCTGGAAGACCGTTGGAATTCCGGCAAAGCGATTATCATTCCAGGTCCCCGGCAGGTTGGAAGAACAACGCTATGGAGGCAAATTTGTTCCGAAAGAGGGAATTACGTGTTTTTGAATGCCGACGAGGTGGAAGTTTTCCCATCCCCTTTCTCCAACGCCTACCATCCCGTTTCGATGGCGGTGGTCCATAGGGATAATTTTGAGGATTTTTTGCTGGAATAAGGTGGCGCGTTTGGCGTGAAGGTATACCTGGGAGTTATTTTTATGAAAATCGAAAGTTCGATTTTCGATTTTCATAAAAACGAAGCCCAGGACCGAAGCGCAGCCAGCGTCCGGCCCTGGAATGCGCTGGAAGGGGTGATTTGGGAGTAGGCCCATGGGGTGCTTCGCGGGGCTTCGGTCAGGAGACCGACGGATAGGGATCGAAGTCTGGAAGACTTCGACCAGCAAGGAAGCAATCCGAGCCGGAAGACTTCCTAATCCTTTAATGCAAATCCGGTTCAGACAAGTAAGCAAAGCCCCGGCGGTAAATACATCAATCAACGCGATGGGCAACGCGCCTCCCCGGAATGCAATTCCGGTCAACATCCTCGGATTGAAAATCCGGGCTACAGGCCGGGGTCTCCTTTTGGCCTGCCTTTCTTTCTGTCCAGAAAAAAGAAAATATGAGCCAGGAGCCAGAGGATCGCGTAGGCCAGCCAATCGGCCGCTCGTTGGGTCCAGCGGGTGTGGGAAGCGTATACCTGATTAGTCACCTGCTCGCACTCCCGGGCAAGGACCTCGTCAAAGACGGTGGTCAGGTTCTGGGCGAAGGAGGTGTCGGCGATTTCCAGGTTGAGCTCTACGCTTTCGAACAGGCTCAGGAAATTGAGGTTGCACGAGCCTACGCTCGCCCAGGCGCCGTCGACGGCCACGATTTTGGCATGCATCACCGTGGGGGTCCACTCGAAAATTTCGATCCCGTTGCTTAACATCCAGTTGTATAGGTACCGGGTAGCCCTTTGCGCCAAAAGCACGTCGGACGAACGGCCCAAAAGGATGCGAATCCGTACGCCCCGCCGGGCGGCATTGCGCAACACGGCCATCAACCGCCGGGTGGGGATGAAATACGCTGCCGCTATATCGATGGTATGTTCCGCACGCCGGATCGCTCTCCTTAACCCGGTCGTGATCTCGCTTTTTCCCCGCAGCCAGTCGTTCACCGCCAGGCGCGCGAATTGCGGAAGCGCTTGCACCCGCTGGATCTTCACCCGGCGCCATCCTTTTTTCTCCCAAAGGCGCTGACACCGGTTGCGGGCCTGCCAGGCCAGCGGCCCATCCACCTGCACCCCAAAATCAAGCCAGGCGGGTTGCCCGGGCAAATCGTTGTAGCGGTCGGCGATATTCATGCCGCCAAGGAGAAACCGTTTGCCATCCGCAACGATAATCTTATGGTGCAACCGGCGGCCAATACTCAGGTTTCGGGAAAAAAAGCGGCCGAAAAAGCGAAACCGGATTCCGGAAGCCCGGATGTTTCGGATCGTTTTCCTGCTCAGATTAGCCGAGCCGAACGCATCTGCCAAAAGGTACACCTTTACCCCTCTGCGTACCGCATCCTTTAACAAGCCCAAAACCCAGGTACCCGTCTCGTCCGTCTGAAAAATATACACCTGCACATGGAGCTCCTCCTTAGCCAACCGAATACACGTCTCCACAGCATCGAAGAAAGGCTTCCCTCCGCGAAGCGGTTCGATCTGGTTATTTCCGGTGTATGGAGTAGTATGTATCCAGTCTGGGAGCATGGGCGGTGGCGCGGGTGATGCCCCAGTATACAATTTTTTGAATAAAAAGCGAGTTATAAGATAGATAGGGGTGCGGCCAGCAGGGAATCGCACGTCACAGACGTGCCGATAGGCATTCAAGTCTCCCGACTTGAACGAGCGGTTATGTTGGTCTCCATTGCATTTGTTTGCCTTAACCCCTAAACGCCCAAACGCCTAAACGCCTAAACGCCTGGACGCCTAAACGCCCCAACCCAAACCACCCCCACCCCAACCGGCATCAACGCGCTGAAGGCAAACAGCAGGAGGTAGTAGTGCGGAAGAAACCCTATCCGGAGCCAGAACAGCGTTCCCTGCAGGAATAATAAGGCTTCGGAGAGTGCGACGCCGGCTACAAAGAGGGAAATGCCCAACCGGGTGGTTTTGCCCGAAAACCAGGATTTGGCCTCCTGGTCGAGGTAGGCGAAAAGGAACAGACTCAGCACCCCCAGCATGATCAGGTGCACAAATCCGATCACGAAATTCCGGATGGTGTAGGCCATCTTGGCTACAGCAGGGACCACCACCGCCGCCTGGATCAATACTTTTCCGATAAAGGAGAATAACGCCAGCCGCCACAACCCAAACGTCCAGGGCGCTACCTGCCCACGAATGGACTTCAGAGCGGGGACAACCGTTTTGCGAAGCACCCATAGCGCGGCAAGCTGGAGCAACACCCCTATGCTGTTGAGGGCAAACACCCCAGGGTGCGGGTTCGACCAGGCTACCGCCAGCGCGAAGGTCAGTATCGTGGAAGCGATCAGCAAATTCCGGAAATCCTTCTGCCGGTTTGGATCCAGCTCAATGCCCCTCGTTTCCAGCCACCGGAAAAACAGGGCCAACGCCCCAAACAGGAACCAACCGTTAAACTGGAAATGGAGAAAAAACTGAACCGACGTATAATACCAGGCCGACCCCCGGAAAGACGACACCATCAAGGGGCCCATCGCCCATACCCCCAGCGTGGATAGCACCATCCAGAACAACGCCAGGCGGATAAAACCGGCGCTGTAGCTCTTCACCCCGCGCAAATCGCGCAGAAACTGCCCCGCAAAAATATAGGAAAGGAGGATGTGGAGGGTCGAAAAGAAAATAGATACCGGCCCGTATCCCTGAACCGGAAAGCTGACGAACATCCCGATTACCGCTACCTGCGTACTCCAGAACACCCAGGAGTAAAGCGGTTTTTTTTGGTCTTCTTCTTTTAAAAATACCGGGATCATCAGCGAATATAAAGCCATGTAGATCCACCCCAGCATGGCTCCGTGAGAATGCCCATGAAGAAACGCCTTGAATTTCAAACCGGGAATCTCCTGAACAAAGGCATAGCGCATGACGACCCCCATAATGGCGGCAATCAGGAAATTGAACAGGGCAGTGCGTATCCAGAGGGATTTCATAGAAAGGACGATAGGTTAACAGGGAGGCGCCAAGGAGCCCCCCTTTTTTATTTTACTTTCCTGCCGGTTTGCCGTCGTTGGCATACATGAACTCCAGAATATCCCGGGCGTCGCCGATGGATACGTTCTGGTTGGGCATACGGGTGAGGCATTCTTCCAGCAAAGCTCGGGCAGCCGGATCTTCTTCCAGCATCACCTCCACATTGGTGATCATGTTCATGATCCATTCCGGCTTGCGCTGGGAAGTAATCCCTTTCCAGCCCGGGCCAACCACCCGCTGGTCGGTGAGCTGATGGCATGCCGAGCATTTCATGTCGTAAATCGATTCACCCCGGGATACCATATCCGGCTTGAGCGGATCGTTCAGCTCGACCGATTTGATTTCGCCGACGCCCATGCCGTCGTCCACCGGTTCATCAGCGACCATACTTTGAGGAGGAGGGGTGGAAGCGCTTCCTTCGCTACCGGATTTTCCGCCGCAAGCGCTGAGCGCCACTCCAACCAGAAATAATAGCAATGTCTTTTTCATGTTTTGTAGTTGTTTATGTTAGGTAAAATGGATTCTGGTTTAGACGTTAGCTGTTAGACGTTGGACGTTGGACGTTAGATCTAACGTCTAAGGTCTAACAGCTAACGTCTAACATCTAACGTCTATTAAACGCTCAATCCTTCCTGGCTCACCTGGGCGGCGATCTCGGCAACCGTCTTTTTTCCCACCATCTGGAGCAACCCTTCGCGGTAAATGAAGGCTTGGGTATGCAAAGGACAAGGATTTTCCGAGGAGCACACCGGCAACCCCAGGATACAAGCCGAAAAGACCTCCGGGCCATCAATACACTCCACCACTTTGCGGAGGGGTTCATTCCGGTTTTTTTCGCTTAGGAAGAACCCTCCATTGGGACCCTTTATCGATGAAACCAAGTTATTGCGGGTGAGCTGTTGCAGCAGTTTGGCCAAAAACGGTCCCGGCACGTCCAGCGTATCCGAGATTTCCTTTACCCCTACCCGCTGATCGGGCGAGGTTTTATAGGCCATATAAAGTACGGCGCGAATAGCGTATTTGCAAGATTTAGAAAACATAATCTACTTTTTTCAATCCAAAGATAATGCCTTTTTTCATTAAAAAAAGATATAAAAGTCTTTTTATCTTAAAAATGTTTTCCTATCTTTGTTTTATTAAAGATTAAATCATCTTTTTATCCTTTAATGAAATTCATTCATCAAATCCTTATTATATGAAGAACCTAATGTTAAAAAAGCCCCTGCTGCTATTCGCGCTGACGTTGCTGGGCATGAGCCTGGTAACCAGTTGCGGCCAGAAAGGCTCCTCAGCAGGCAAAGGCGGCGCGCTGGGCAGCGATGCGGCCGCAGCAACCTATGTCGCCCCTGGCGAGTACGATGCGTATTATGCGTTCCTCTCCGGCGGATTTTCCGGCCAGATCAGCGTCTATGGATTGCCTTCCGGAAGGTTGTTCAAGGTGATCCCTGTTTTTTCCCTCGATCCGGAAAAAGGGTATGGGTTCAACGAAGAGACCAAGCCGCTACTGAACACCTCTTTTGGCTTCATTCCCTGGGATGACGCCCACCACCCCGAGCTTTCCCAAACCAATGGGGAAACCGACGGCCGCTGGTGCTTCATCAATGGCAACAACACCCCCCGGATTGCACGGATCGATCTGACGACCTTTGAAACCGCGGAAATCATCGAGATCCCGAACTCGGGCGGCAACCACTCCTCCCCTTTCACTACTGAAAATACCGAGTATGTCGTAGCCGGTACGCGTTTTGGGGTTCCCTTCCCGCAGAAAGACGTTTCTATTGACAGTTACGCCGAGGAATTCAAAGGCGCGCTGACCTACATCAGCGTAGACAAAGAATCCGGCAATATGGACGTGGCCTTCCAGGTTCTACTCCCCGCATTCAACTACGACCTCGCCCACTCCGGCAAAGGAAAATCCCACGGCTGGACCTTCTTCACCAGCTACAACACCGAATTAAAAAACACCTTGCTGGAAGTGAACGCTTCCCAAAACGACAAAGACTTTATCGCGGCGGTGAACTGGAAAAAAGCCGAAGAGTACATCAAACAAGGGAAATTCAAAGAAATGCCCGCCCGCTATGCCGACAATGAATATGACGAAAGCACGCACACGGCCAAGTCGACCATCAAAAACAAGGTAAAGGTGCTTATTCCGGAAGAATGCCCCGGGTTGGTGTACTTCCTCCCAACGCCCAAATCTCCCCACGGGGTCGATGTCGATCCAACAGGAGAATACATTGTTGGAAATGGCAAGCTCTCTGCCGACATGTCGGTACACTCGTTCACCAAGGTGTTAAAAGCTATTGAAAACAAAGCGTTCGAAACGACGATCGACGGCGTTCCCGTACTGAAGTACGAAGAAATCCTGGCCGGCGTGGTACAGAAACCAGGGCTTGGCCCACTGCACACCGAGTTCGACGGCAAAGGCAATGCATACACGACGTTTTTCATCTCCTCGGAAGTAGTAAAATGGAAACTCGGCACCTGGGAGGTCGTCGATCGCGCCCCTTGTTACTATTCCGTAGGCCACCTGATGATCCCCGGGGGAGATTCCCGGAAACCCGATGGAAAGTACCTGGTTGCATTGAACAAGATTACCAAGGACCGCTATTTGCCCACTGGCCCGGAATTGACGCAATCGGCTCAGCTGTATGACATTTCCGGCGAAAAAATGAAGCTGCTGCTCGATTTCCCCACCATTGGCGAGCCGCACTACGCCCAGGGGATTGCCGCTTCCAAGCTCATTGAGCGGTCCAAGAAGATCTATCCGATTGAAGAAAACAAGCACCCTTACGCCGCGCTTGGGGAGAAACAGACCAAGGTGGTGCGCGAAGGCAATACCGTTCATGTCTATATGACCATGATCCGAAGCCACTTCTCCCCTGACAATATCGAAGGGATTAAAGTTGGGGATAAAGTGTATTTCCACGTAACCAACCTGGAACAGGATTGGGATACCCCGCACGGATTCTCCGTCATGGGGGCCCGGAATGCAGAATTGCTGATCATGCCCGGCCAAACAGAAACCTTGCTTTGGGAGCCCGATCGTATCGGCGTGTTCCCCTTCTACTGCACCGACTTCTGCTCCGCGTTACACCAGGAAATGCAAGGGTACATTCGGGTATCTCCTGCCAATTCCGATGTCGCGCTGAAATGGAAACTCGGCGATAAAGCTTCTGTTCAATAAGGGCTTAAGAAGTAGCGGGACCTGGAGAACGGAATGACCGTGCTCCGGGTCCCCTAAACCATGCTCCGCTTTTCAAAAAGCAAACCCAACCATTCCAATCATGAAACGGATTCCTCAACTGCTCATGGCCCTTGGCGCCCTACTGCTTGCTTCCCTGTTCGTGTGGCCGATGTGGAAAATTGTCCTTTATGCTCCCCAATATCCGGACGGAGTACACATGCATATCTGGATCAACAAACTCGGAGGCTCCACCCCGGGCACCCTTCAAAATGTCAACATCCTCAACCACTACGTGGGTATGAAGATGATCGAACCGGATTCCATTGCGGAACTGCAATACTTCCAGTATATCATTATGGCCATGATCGCTCTGGGCTTACTGGCCGCTTTAATCAACAAGCGGCAGGTGTTTTTGGCATGGACGGTACTGATGGTCATTCTCGCTATCGCAGGGATCTACGACTTCTATTTATGGGAATACGACTATGGCCATTCCCTAAGCGACGATGCGCCCATCAAGATTCCAGGGGCCTCTTTTCAACCTCCGGTCTTTGGGCGGAAGGTCATTCTCAACTTTATCGCCGTTTCCCTGCCGCATATCGGCGGGTATTTAACTGGATTGGGAATGGCCTTTGGAGGGTTGGCCTGGTATTTGAAACGCAAAAACGACCGAAATGAAAAACGCACTTTTTCTGCTGACGTTGCTGCTGCTCAGCGGGTGTAAACCAACAGCAAAACCCATCGAATACGGCGCCGACGTATGCGCGTATTGTAAAATGACCATTGTCGGCCGCCAGCACGGGGCTGAGGTAGTGACCAAAAAAGGAAGGGTATATAAATTCGATGCCATCGAGTGCCTGGTCAATTACATAGCGCAACAAAGCGCCGAACCTTTCGCATTGTTCCTGGTCAACGACTATATGCTACCCGGAGAACTCATCGATGCCCGCACCGCTACCTACCTCATCAGCAGGGGCGTGCCCAGCCCGATGGGCGCGTTCCTGAGCGGTTTTGGCGATGAAGCCGATGCCCGGGCGGTGCAAGCGTCCAAAGGAGGCGGCCTATATTCCTGGGAACAACTCCAGCGCCTCCGCCAGGATAAAGGATTCCTCGGCCCAGCCGAGTGATCCGGTAAAAAACCGGATGACCATCTACCGATTAAAAACGATAGCTATGACCCACGCGCGCTTTGCCATCTTGTCCTTCTTACTCCTGGTCCCTTTATTCTCCCGGGCCCGGACGCTGGAGGTATGCGCTTCGTGCGCCTACCCAACCATCCAGCAAGCCCTGGATGCCAGCCAGGATGGGGACCAGATCGTCGTTAAAGCCGGAACCTACCTCCAACCCACGTTGTATATCGCCAAAGCGATCACGCTTTCCGGAGAAAACTACCCTATCCTGGAGGCGCCCAAAGGACAGGAAATCCTCGTCATCGATGCCGATGGGGTGACCGTAGAAGGGCTGCAACTCCAGAACCTTACCCCGAACTACTTAAAGGACCTGGCTGCCATCCGCGTCCGCCGAAAAGGATTCTTCCGGATTCTCAACAACCGGCTGATCAACACCTTTTTTGCCATCTACCTGGAATATGCCCGTGACGGGGAGGTAAGCGGGAATACGATCACCGGAACCGCCGTCAATGAACTATCTTCCGGCAACGGCATCCACGGATGGTACGGAGAATACGTCTGTATCGAAAACAATACCATTAAAGGCCACCGCGACGGGATCTACCTCGAGTTCATGCACTTTTGTTCGGTCAGCGGCAACCACAGCGAGGCCAACGTCCGCTACGGCCTGCACTTTATGTTTTCCAACGACGACCACTATTCCAGGAATACGTTCCGGAAAAATGGGGCCGGCGTAGCCGTTATGTTTGGCAAACGCATCGGCATGACGGACAACCTCTTCGATTACAACTGGGGGCGATCGGCTTACGGGCTGCTCCTCAAAGAGATTTACGACGGCAAAATCGAGCGCAACCGCTTTGTTCAAAACACCATTGGCATCCACATCGAAGGCGCATCCCGGGTCGAATACCATCAAAATACGTTCCAGCGCAACGGTTGGGCAGTCAAAATCGCCGGGGGATGCCTCGATAACGATTTCGCCGGCAACACCTTCCTTTCCAACGCCATGGATTTCGTGCTGAACGGACGGGTAAATTCCAATACGTTCAATGGCAACTACTGGAGCGAATATACCGGATACGACCTCGACCGCGATGGACTGGGCGACGTCCCCCACCGGCCCGTCAAGCTCTTTTCTTATATCGTTACCCGGACACCGGAATCCATCATCCTTCTGCGCAGCCTGTTCATCGATTTGATGAACTTTTCGGAGAAAGTAAGTCCGGTATTCACCCCGGCAGACATCCTTGACCATAAACCCTTAATGCATCCTCTACAATGATCGACCTCATCAACCTCCATAAGCGGTTTGGCAAACTTCAGGTGCTCCAGGGGATCAACCTGGAATTCCGGGAGCGTGGCAAGATCAGCGCCATCCTGGGACCCAACGGGTCAGGGAAAACGACCCTGATTAAAAGTATCCTCGGTATGGTCCTTCCCGAGAAAGGAGAGATCCGGGTCGATGGCCGGCCGGTCAAAGGGCAAAGCGCCTACCGGAGCCAGATCGGCTATTTGCCACAGATTGCCCAATTTCCCAATAACCTCACCGTGAAGGAAGTCATACACCTTATCCGGGATATCCGGGGTCCCGGGGCTAACGAACAACCCTTTATTGGCTTGTTCGGCTTACAACCCTACCTCGACAAACGCCTGAACGCGCTTTCCGGCGGCACCAAGCAAAAGGTCAATCTTACCCTGGCCCTTATGTACGACAGCCCCATCCTCATCCTCGATGAGCCGACCGCCGGACTAGATCCCATCGCCCTCATCCGCCTCAAAGATTTTTTACGCCAGGAGAAACAAAAGGGGAAACTCCTCTTGATTACCACCCACATCATCAGCCTGGTAGAAGAATTGGCCGACGAGATCGTCTTTCTCCTGGAAGGAAAGATCTACTTCCGCGGCGCCCCGGAAACCCTAAAAAACCAGTATAAGGAAAAAGATCTGGAACACGCGATTGCCGGCATCCTTACGCACCAGCAAAAAAACGATCATAACGAGCAGGGTCCCCCGGAAATCACCCCTTTTAAAAGTAAGATCCTTCACCCTGCTTTTTCCTGTAAATAAACGAATCCACTATGTTCAAGATCCTCCGATATAGTTTTTCCGACCTGATGCGTAGCCGCTGGACCTACTTTTACTTTGGCTTTTTCCTGCTGTTTACGCTGGGTTTACTGTTTCTCAGCAGCGATGTGGGCAAAGTAATCATCAGCCTGATGAACGTTATTCTCATTTTAGTCCCGCTGATCGCCACCATGTTCGGGATCATGTTCTACTACAATTCCCGGGAGTTTACCGAACTGCTCCTGGCTCAACCATTGTCCAGGACCCAATTATTCATTGGTCAGTACCTGGGGCTGGCATTAAGTCTTTCTGCCAGTTTGCTGTTGGGCGTTGGCCTTCCTTTCCTGGTCTATGGGATCTTTATGAGCGCCGAGATATGGAATTTTGCCGTATTGCTGCTCAACGGGATCTTGTTGTCCTTCATCTTCTCCGGCATGGCGTTCTGGATCGCGCTACGCCACGAGAACCGGATCAAAGGGTTCGGGCTAGCCATTATGATGTGGTTGTTCTTTGCAGTGATCTACGACGGCATCTTCCTGCTCGGGTTGATGTGGTTCAGCGATTACCCGCTGGAATACGTCTCCCTGGGCGTCTCGCTGCTCAACCCGATCGATCTGTCGCGGATCCTCATTTTGCTAAAACTCGACATCTCGGCGCTGATGGGATATACCGGGGCCGTTTTCGAAAAATTTCTTGGAACCGGTTTGGGCATCTCGCTGTCCTTCCTCAGTCTTGGGTTCTGGATACTACTGCCAACGGCCAATATCCGCCGGGTGGCGTTGAAAAAAGATTTTTAACTTTAAAAAATATTCCGATGGAAGAACAAAAAACAGTAGGCGCCATCGTCGCCGAAGACTACCGCACCGCCGTAGTTTTCAAAGAATACGGCATCGATTTCTGTTGCGGCGGAGGCCGGACCCTCTCCGATACCTGCCAGGCGAAAGGCATCCCGGTGGATCAACTGGAAAACGCCCTGCAGGCTATACAATCCGATCCGGGTTCCAGTGCGCCGGACTACAAAAACTGGTCTTTGCATTTATTATGCACGTATATTGTCGAAAAACACCATCTTTACGTGCGGAAAATGCTTCCCCAGATCCGGGAATTCGCGGCGAAAGTCGCCCGGGTCCATGGCGAACGGCATCCGGAAGTCATCGAAATTTTCGGCCTTTGGGAAACCCTCAGCCAGGAGCTGACCACGCACATGATGAAAGAGGAAAACATCCTGTTCCCCTATATCCGGGAGCAGTCCCTTTCAACCGAATCGCCTATTAAAGCGCCCTTCGGCTCGGTGCGGAATCCTATCCACGTAATGGAAATCGAACATGAAACGGCAGGCGGTATTATGGCCCAAATCCGGGATTTAAGCCAGGATTACACCGCTCCAGCAGATGGCTGCACGACCTACAACGTCCTGTACGCCCTGCTCAAGGAGTTTGAAGAAAACCTGCACGAACATATCCACCTGGAAAACAACATCCTGTTCCCCAGGTCGGTGGAGATGGAGGAGGTTGCGAAGTAACGAAGTAACGAGGTTGCGAAGTAACGAGGTTGCGAAATTATATATACTAAACAGTCACTTAATCACTTAATCACTCAATCACCAACCACCAATCACCAATGACCCGCTATCCAGCCACTGCCCTCTTCCTTCTTGCGCTGCTCGGGGTTTTCTCCGCAGGCAGGACGGCGATGATGTGGTGGTATCACCTGGAGCGGAGCTCTTTTGAGCGGCAGTTTTGTAAAAATACTGCCCGGCCGGAGTTGGAATGCCATGGAAGTTGCCATATCAAGGCGCTTTTTCAGGATAGGAAACCTGCTTCCGAAATGGCCCCGCCCAGCCGCATTCCCTTGCCGGAGCTTTCCGCTATGGAAATTCGCGAACTGGCGCCGGCATTGATTTTTGGCTGGAGGGCTGCTATGGAACGCCAAAATCCCTTTACCTCCCTGGAACCCATTCCCAGTGGGTTCCAGTTCCGGTTGTTGCGCCCGCCGGATGTTGCCTAAAGGTTCACAGTTCAAAGTTTAAAGTTCAAGGGGCCAAACGGCTCTGCTTGCGCTATCAATATCGATGCAATAGCATTGAACTTTGACCCCTTGAGCCTTGAACTCCATTCCTTCCCCTTCAGCCATTCATTTCAAAACCTGACGCCTAACGTCTAACGTCCTGCGTCTAACTTCTCATATCATGCGTATTCATATCGTATTATATTTTCTTCTTTTTACCAGCGCGCTGATGGCACAAAAGACCCTTCTGGTGAGCGGCAAGATCCAGGAGGCGCAAAGCAAACAAGCAGTTCCTTACGCTACGGTGCTCATCAACGGCCAGGCGGTCTATGCCGGAGAGGATGGCGCCTTTAAAGCCGAAATCCCCGTGGCGGGCCAATACCGGATCTCGATAGAGCAGATCGGGTTTGAACCCCTGGTTCAGACAATGGATCAAATTCCCGGCGAAGGCATTACCTTTTTCATGCGCCCTCGCCCGGTGTGGGTATCGGAAATCCTGGTGGCAGGCCAGCGGAGCCCGGGGTTCGCACAATCGACGTTGTTGAACGACGATGCAAAATTGTCCAGCCAGCCCCGCGACGTAGGCGATCTGCTCAACGACATGCCCGGATTTGCCATGATCAAACGGGGCGGATATGCCCTGGACCCCGTGTTCCGGTCGTTCAAATACGAGCAACTCAACGTGGTGTACGATGGCGGCGTAGAACTGACGCACGCCTGCCCCAACCGCATGGACCCGGCGACCACCCACGTCAACCCGGAAGAGATCCGCAAAATTGAGCTGATCCGCGGTCCGTTTAGCGTTCGGTATGGCCCGAGCATGGGCGCCACCATCAATATCGTCACAGAAACCCCATTTCAGGAAAGCGCTGACGGATTTGGCGGTTCCCTGGAAGGCGGGTACGAATTTAACGGCGATGGGAAAAGTACCCGTCTTACCCTGAATCATCAGAAGGGCAATTACCGTTTTTTTGCCGGGGGCGGACTGAAAGACTACGGAAACTATACCAATGGGGAGGGCAAAGAAATCCCCACTTCGTTCAGAACGTACGATTACGCATTAAAGGCGGGAATGCAGGCAGCTCCGGACCATCAGGTACACCTCACCTGGCGTCAGGGCTTTGTCCGGGACGTGTTGCATGCCGGGCTCATGATGGACACCGATTACGACAACACCAGCATGGCGGTTGCAGATTATCAATGGAGGCCCATGGGCGCCACCCTGCACGAACTGGCGGCCAAATTCTACGGCTCCTATGTCGACCATCGCATGAGCAACCGCCTGCGCCCGAATTTTAAGTCGTCCGAGTCGGTTTCCGACGTCACCGCAACCACTATGGGAGGACGGGTAGAAGCTACCCTTTTGGCAAGCGCCCGCCATTGGTGGTTTGCCGGCGCCGATATGCGGTATATGGGAAGGACCGGAAGCAGGGACCGTCTTCAGAAAGTAAATATGATGACCGGAGAACCCCTGGCCAAACCTTTGGCGTTTGTGGATACGATCTGGCCCGATGCGTCCATTTCCCAAACCGGCCTTTTTCTGGAAAGCCGCCGGCTGCTGGGCAGCCGATGGACGCTGCTCACCGGCGTCCGCACGGATTTCGTTTTTGCCAACGCACGTGAAGCCGAAGCGGATTTCGACAAGCTTTATGGGAATGACCTGAAAAACGATACCGAAATCAACTTCAGCGCCACCGCTTCGCTGGCTTTCCAGCCAACGGAACCCTGGAACCTCCAACTGGCCCTGGGCCGGGGCGTGCGCACCGCCAACATGATCGAACGGTACATCAACCACTTCAACGTGGGCAGAGATCCTTACGAATACGTCGGCAATCCCAAACTCAAGCCCGAAGCCAACAACCAGATCGAATTTTCGGTCCAGCGGCAGGGAGACCGTTTCGAGTTTGGATTCCAGACATTCTATTCGTACCTCCAGAACTACATCACCGCCCGGGTTGACAGTACGCTCAAGCGGAAGTTTATGCCCACCCAAAACCCGAAAGTGTCCCGCCGATTCGTCAATCTGGATAAAGCAGAGCAAATGGGGTTTGAGTTCCACGCGGGCATTCAGCTCCTTCGCGGGCTCCAGCTTTCGGGCAACGTGGCGTATACGTACGCCCAGAACCTCGACTGGAACGAGCCCCTGCCCGAAGTCGCCCCGCTGGAAGCCACGCTGACCCTGCATTACGAACGGAAAATCTGGTGGGCCGAACTTCGCGGCCGCCTGGTGAGCGAACAAACGCGCGTCTCCCAAATTTTTGGAGAGCCTGCTACTCCCGGGTTTGAAACCCTCGATTTCCGGGCCGGCGTAGAACCGCTGCCTGGGTTAACCTTTGGACTTGGCGTACTCAACCTGTTCAACGCAAACTACTGGGAACACCTCAACCGGGCTTATGTCAATATGCCGGAACAAGGCATCCTCTACGAATCCGGAAGAAACGCAACCGTCATGCTGAAATACGCCTTCTAATGTAGCTCGGAATTTCATTCCGGGACGTTCTTCGGAATTTCATTCCGGGATCGTTCAGGCCTATCTCAAAAGATGGTTTTGCCCGTGCCCGATAGAAAGACTTTTTTAGAAGGTATCTCAAAACTGCAAGAATTCTGCTCAATCCATCGTTGGGCCTCCCCCCAACCCCCTCCAAAGGAGGGGGAGCAACAAAGGAAGGCAATGACAACCTTAATTCCAATGCTTATCTCTACCCTTGCCCAAACGGTTCCCCTCCTTCGGAGGGGTTAGGGGAGGCCGCCCACACCCTGGAAAGTGTTTTGAGATAGCTTCTACTCAAATCGGGAAAGCGGGAGTTCCCTGAAGGCAATTCCTCCCCTCGTACGGCGACTTCGCCCCGCCTTCAAAAAGCAAGCCGATATTGCCGTTGGGAAGAACAACCAGATTGGAGTAGGCGGAAGGCCCCTGGTGAACAAGGGCTTTCCGCTTCCACGTTTTCCCGTGATCGTAGGAGATCCGGACGGTCATGTGGGTCCGCGAGGTTTGGCTGGCCGGGTTAGAGAAGGCCAAAAACGGCCTTCTACCCGGGGCGTCGTACCGCAACAAGCTGGCCTGGCAAACCGGTTCGATCAACGCGGTATCGCCACGCAGCGGCGACCACGTCGCTCCGCCGTCGCGGCTCCAGCGACGTTTGGCGGATGCGGACGGACGTGTAGTTGCGCATATTCAACAGGAGTTTGCCTCCGGGCAGTTCGGCCACCGTGCTTTCGTTCACCTGATCGGAAGGAGTAGTACCACCCAGTGCCCAGGTCGTTCCGCCATCGTCGGAATGGATGGTATGGGAAAAATATTTTTTCGTCCCCGCCTCGATATGGTCGCAGGGGATAATCAGTCTGTTTTTATATTTCCCCTTTCGCAGCTGGATGCCGTTGACCGGCCCGGTGGCGTACCAGGTCCAGTTGGGTTGCTTGACCTGCGGCGTAATCTCTCTGGCAGCAGACCACGTCTTCCCATCGTCGGAAGAGTGCATAACAAAAACCCGGCGGGTATCCCGGCTGGCGCCATCGATGATCTGGGGCTCGCGGTCTGTATCCAGATTCCAGGTCGAGAGCAGGACGATTTTCCCGGTCCGGCGATCCACAACCGGGGCTGGATTTCCGCAGGTATTGCCGTTGTCGTCCCATACGACACTCAGTGGGGACCAGGACTTCCCACCATCGGAGGAACGTTTCAGGACCAGGTCGATATCGCCCGAATCGCCGCAGTTGTTTTTTCTTCCTTCCGCAAAAGCCAGCAGGGTTCCCTGGTTTGTCGCCACGATGGCCGGAATGCGGAAGCATGCGTAGTCTTCTGCGCCGCTTTGGAAGAGGTGGTTAAGGGGTTGGGCGGGGATAGCCCCTGGCAAGGCGGCCGCGATGGCCAAAACAAGGGCAACGAGTTTTTCTTTCACTGGTAACCTGCTTTGTGGTAACCCAATATAAAGCTTAATCTGGAATTAGCCCGGAGGAGGGGCTCTTTTTCCGTTCTGCTGTCCGAACCCGTTAGAAATTGAAACAGGAAGGGGAAAATTGACTATTTTGACCATTCAAAAACCAAAAAAAACCTTAAACCATATTTTACCCCCAAAATGGGTCGATTTGAAATCCCTGCCATGATAAAAACACAGAACCCGCCTGGTCATCGGCGCCTGATCCTTGCCATTGCCGTGTTTTTCGTTTCCCGCTTCTTCGGATATAGCCAGGACCCCGCTTCCCTGAAACTTCCCATACCTGGGGCAGACCCTTTCCTGACCTACAAAAAATACACCCCCAAACCCAACGACCGGATGATCTCCCGGGATACCTACCTCGATCAGCTTTACGGCTTCTGGCTGGGCGCCTGCATCGCCAACTGGACGGGCCTCATTACCGAGATGGACAAAATCGGGAATATCGGCGATATCAAAACCGGGCCCTTTTATACCCGAAAAGATTGGGGAAAACCGGACCATCCCAATATTTGGAGTCAAGGCAACCGCAGCCCGATTTCCCCCACCATTGACTTTGTCTTTGCCGCTCCGGACAGCATTTGGGGGGCCGATGACGACACGGACATTGAATACATGTATCAGTACCTTTTGTACGTCAATAAAACCTCCGTGTTAACCGGCCCCCAGATCAGGGACGGTTGGCTGGCACATATCAAACCGGAGGAAGAAAACTATTTGTGGGTCTCCAACCAAAAAGCATTTGATCTGATGAAAGCAGGGATAGTCCCGCCGGAAACCAGCCATCCAGATAACAATCCCGAATTCGAGATGATCGATGCCCAGCTCACGACAGAAATATTCGGCCTTTTTGCTCCTGCCCGGCCCGATATGGCGCTAACTATGGCCAACCTGCCGATTCAAACCACCGCCCGGCGAGATGCGGAATGGATCTCGGAATTTTACGTGATCATGCATTCCCTGGCATCGCGAATAGACTCTTCCAAACCCAGGAAGAAAAACATTCTTTGGATGGCGGACACGGCACGAAAACGCCTGCCTGCTGGCTCGTACGCTGCCGGGATGTACGATTTCGTAAAAAGCAGGTATCTCGCAAACGTACCCTGGGAACAAACCCGGGACGACGTGTACCAAAGATACCAGGTAGAACAAGCCGATGGCTATCATATGACCTCCCAGGAAAGGTATTGCAACGGTTGTTTTGCCGCCGGCATCAATTTCGCATCCAGCCTCATCAGTCTTTTCTATGGCGAAGGCGACCTGAAAAAAACGATAAAAATAGGGGCATTGGCCGGTTGGGATTCAGATAACCCTACCTCTACCTGGGGCGGGCTTCTCGGATTCATGCTGGGTAAAAAAGGTATTGAAAAAACGTTCAAAAGGACCTTTTCCGATCGGTTTCATATCCATCGAACCCGAACAGGGTTCCCCAACGACGGAAAAGACACGTTTGCGGAAATGGCTAAAATGGGGGTATGGATTACCGACCGCGTCGTACAGGAAGCGTTGGGCGGCGGGGTAGACCTGGAGAAAAATTGCTGGTACATTCCGGACAAACCCTTAATCATTGCACCTGGAAGTTCGCAAAACGATCACAAAGACGAATGACGGCATGAATAGGCGCATTAAAACCAAGGTTTCCCAACTTGCCGTTCTCGCCATTGGCGGCTACGTCAATACCGTTGCTCTGTTTTCTCCCAGGCAGGCCGGAAAGATTGCTTTAGATTTGTTTTCCAAACCCCGGGCCCGCAAACACAAGCTTCACGATGCCGATTTGCTTTCGGAAGCGCGTCAGGAGGGCATGGAGGTGAACGGGCACACCGTCCATTTCTTTCACTGGGTTGGAGAGGGGCCGCGGGTGATGCTGGCGCACGGCTGGGAGAGCAACGCCAGCCGGTGGGAAGTTTTAGTCCGCTCGTTACAAAAGAACGGGTACGATATCGTAGCCCCGGATGCGCCCTCCCACGGCCTTTCCGGAGGCGAGACCTTTAATGTAGTCTTGTACGCCGATGCACTCCGGGAGTTGATGATTTCTTTACGGCCCCAAACCCTCATAGGTCATTCTGCAGGCGGGATGGCGGCTGTCTTTCTTCTGTACAACCACCCCGAACTGGCCCCCAAAAACCTGGTTTTACTCGCTGTTCCATCGGAGCTCAATTTACTAATGGACCGTTTCCGGCGCATGGTGGGCATGAACGATAAGGTGTTTAACGGGATGCAAGAGGTATTCCACCTCCAGTATGGGTGGAAAATGAGCGATTTTGCCATCCACCGATTTATTCAAAAACTAAAGATCCCGGGCTTGGTCGTTCACGATGAGGCAGACCCCATCGCCCCGATGGAGGAAGGACTTTCCATCCACGAAAACTGGAAAGGTTCCCGTTTTACCGCTACCCAGGGGCTAGGCCATAGCCTGCATGGGGAAGAGGTGGTGCGCGCGATAATTGATTATCTTGAGGATCATAAACCAACCTAACATGAAATCAATAACGGTGTTCTTGTTTTGGCTCGTGGCGGCTTTTTCCTCTGCTCTGGCTCAATCCCGCCCGGAAAATCTCTTCTATATGGTGGACACGCCGGAATCGTTTGAAAGCTTTATAAAAAACGTATCGCAAATCGACATCGTTTGTCCGCAAACGTTTCTGGTTAGCAAAGAAGGGGTACTTACCGGTAGCGTCGACCGCCGCGTACTGGAAATTGCCAAAGCCAATAAGATCAAGGTAATGCCCTTGATCGTCAACAGCGGGTTCAACCAGCAATTGCTGCACGATATTGTCTCCAACCCTGTTTCCCGAAAGCGGTCGATTGAAATGATGCTGGAATACGGCCGCCGGTACGGCCTGGATGGCTGGCAATTTGATCTGGAAGGGCTTCATATTTCCGACCGGGACAACTTCACCCAATACTTTCGGGAAACGGCCGACGCCCTGCATAATGCAGGAATGCAGCTCTCTGCAGCACTCGTGCATCAATTCGAGAACGCGGGAGGGCCTTCCGCCTATACGCGTTTCCTATATGAAAACTGGCGCGCCGGATACCACTTTAAGGCGTTGGCTGAAATTGGCGATTTTCTTTCCATTATGACCTACGACCAGCATACCCGGCGGACGCCGCCCGGTCCGGTGGCCGGGGTAGAATGGATGCAAAAAGTAATCGAATACCTGATCTCTGAAGGAGTCCCTCCAGCCAAGATCTCTATGGGCATCCCCAATTACTCGGTGCATTGGTATGCCGATTATTCCGAAGAGCGCGGCGGATTTACTACCGGCCGGCAATTGGGATACAACTGGGTGCAACACCTGCTGGGCCAACACGGCGCCCAGCCTGTCTGGAATGAAAAAGCCGGCTGCAACTACGCCTTCTGGGATAACGGCGGTGTTTTTGAATACCTGTTCATCGAAGATGGACAATCCCTTCGGCTAAAGCTGAAACTCCTCCAAAAATACCAGCTCCGAGGCATTTCTGTATGGGTCCTGGGAAAGGAGGCTCCCGATTTTTGGCCGGTTTTGAGCAAAGCGCGGCAATAGAATCACCCTGCGTCTCCCCCTGGCGCCGAAGGTCCATCGTCAATTAGCGCAGAGAAACCAGAATCCCTCTCTTCGCAGCATAGCCCAACCCCTTTCCTCCCTACCGAAGGGAAAAATTCCTGGGTATGGAGAAAGCGCATTAACAGCGCGAATTTTTTCTCGCTCTCTGAACATATTCCTTTCCAAAGAGTTATATTCTGGTCTGGATTTTACCGGTTTTTTTATTTTTGCAATTCAAACACCTCTTGTTCCAATGGCGCTGAAAAACTCGCTCGGCTGGTTCAAAAAATTCGGCATCGCCGCTTTCCTTTTTTTCCTGATCAAAGGGCTGGTCTGGCTCGCGGTGTTCTTTGGGGCCTGGAAGCTGATTGCTTAAGCTTCCCTTCCCCCGGTTTTGGCGTACTTCCTATTTTAATAGCGATTCATATGGAGGAAGTACTCCTTAGTTCCCTTTATTAAAACGTTTATACTGCCCGAAGTGGTTTAAGAAATTCCCAAACCACTTCGCGTCAGGTATAATTCTTTATTTTCAGCCTCTGAAAATAAGTCCGACGTTTTATGTTCAACCCATCCGACATCGCGCAACTGGCGCAAATCCATTTTGGCATTTCCGCTCACGCGAGCCCTCTACCGGGAGAGATTGATCTCAACTTTCTGCTGACGGCTTCTGACGGCCAGCGATACACCCTTAAGATTGCCAACCCGAACGAGCCGGTTGCCAATCTGGAGATGCAGAACGCCGCTTTGATCCATCTGGCTGCCCAGAACTGGGACCTTGAAATTCCCCGGCTAATCCCCAACCTGGAAAGTGAAAACATTGCGTTCATCAAAGACCGCGAAGGGCAAACCCGCTATTTGCGCCTCCTGACCTGGATACCAGGACGGCCCCTGGCTAAAGTAAATCCGCATACGCCTGAACTGCTGTACAACGTAGGCGTCATGCTGGGAAAACTGACCCAGGCTTTTTCCTCCTTCCAGCATCCTGCCGCTCACCGCTTTCTCAAATGGGACCCTTCCCAAGCCCTTTGGACGAAAGCGGAGATTTTCAGAATCAGTGACCCCGTCCGCCAGGAACTTGCCGCTTACTTTGCGGAGCTCTTCGAACGCGAAGCGGCGCCCCTGCTCCCCCAACTCCGCCAAAGCGTTACCTACGGCGATGCCAACGACTACAACATTCTGGTCAGCGAAGATCCTTTCAAGCCCCACGTGCCGGGGGTGATCGATTTCGGCGATATGGTCTTTTCCCATACGGTAAATGAACTCGCTATCGCTTTGACCTATGCGATGATGGATAAGCCCGATCCCCTGCAGGCCGTTATTCCTATGGTAGAGGGGTTTCACCCGGAATTTCCGCTGACCGAGACAGAAATCCAGGCGCTTTTCCCGCTGTTGTGTGCACGCCTGCTCATAAGCGTAACCTGCTCGGCAATCAATCTGGAAGAAGAACCCGGCAACGTCTACCTTCAGATCAGCGACCGGCCTGCCTGGGACCTGCTCCGGCGTTTGCGGGAAATCCCGCCTCGCCTTGCCTGGTACGCGTTTCGCGGCGCCTGCGGACTGGAGCCCTGCCCCCATAAACCACGCTTTGCCGAATGGGCTGAAAAGAATGCCATCGGCCTGGACCAACTCGCGCCGCATGATCTCGGCGCCGGCGACGTCACCTGGCTGGACCTGAGTGTAGGCAGCCTGGATCTGGGCAACCACCAAAATGTCCTCGATGCGGAGAAGCTGCACCAACGCATTCTGGAAATCATGGCAGAGAAAAACGCCGCCGTAGCCCTGGGGAATTACGATGAGATCCGGCCCCTGTATACCAGCGACGGATTCACCACCACGGGCAATCAAGGGCCTCAATGGCGCAGCGTGCATATTGGCCTCGATGTTTTTATGCCGGCCGGAACGCCGGTATTCGCCCCGCTACCAGGCAAAATCCACAGTTTCGCCAACAACCTGGGCGACCGGGACTACGGCCCCACCATCATCCTCGAACACGCCGTCAGCCCCGAGCTGACCTTCTATACCCTGTACGGACATCTGGACGAAGCATCTATACAGGATCTGGAGGTTGGGCAACCCATCAAAAAAGGAGCCCTCCTCTGCCGGATGGGGCCTATGCCGATCAATGGCAATTGGTCGCCCCATTTGCATTTCCAGATCATTTTGGACATGCTCGGCGGCAAGGGAGATTTCCCTGGGGTAGCATTCCCGCATCAGCGGGCGCTCTGGACCAGCATCTCGCCGGACCCCTGGCTATTGCTCACGGGAAAACCTTCGCCGGTTAACGAGCCAACCTCTTCCCAGGATCTTCTCGATCACCGAAAAAAGATACTCCCATCCAACCTGAGCGTGTCCTATAGAAAGCCGTTGCAGATGGTCAGGGGGTATGGCGCCTACCTCTACGACGTCGCCGGACGGCGATATCTCGACACGGTCAACAACGTAGCGCATGTTGGGCACGAACACCCCAGAGTGGTGCGCGCCGGACAAAGACAGATGGCCGTACTTAACACCAACACCCGCTACCTGCACCCGAATATCGTTGCTTTTTCCGAGGCCCTTTTAGCCACCTTTCCGCCGCCGCTGGAGGTGGTCTTCCTGGTCAATTCCGGTAGCGAAGCCAACGAATTGGCGCTCCGCCTCGCCAAAACCTATACGGGACAAAAAGATATGCTCGTGGTAGAGGTTGGCTACCACGGCAACACCAACGCCTGCGTGGAAGTGAGTTCGTATAAATTCGACGGGCCCGGAGGCAAAGGGGCCCCTCCGCATACGCACGTGCTGCCCATTCCGGATGCGTACCGGGGCCTGTACCGGTATAGCGACCCGGAGGCGGGGCCAAAATTCGCTTCCCATATCCAACCGGTTTTGAATCAGCTCCGGGAGGAAGGAAAAGGTCCGGCCGCTTTTCTCTGCGAATCGGTGATCAGCTGCGGCGGCCAGGTTGTTCTGCCTCCCGGATATCTTCCGGCTGCTTATCTAATGATCCGGGAATCAGGCGGAGTCTGCATCGCCGACGAAGTGCAGACCGGGTTTGGGCGGGCCGGCGCGCATTTCTGGGCTTTCGAAGCGCAGGGCGTCGTTCCGGACATCGTCACCATGGGCAAACCCATCGGCAACGGCCACCCGCTGGCGGCAGTAGTCACCACGCGGGCCATTGCCGATGCGTTCCACAACGGCATGGAGTATTTTAATACGTTTGGCGGAAACCCCGTTTCCTGCGCCATCGGACTGGAAGTGCTCCACGTGATCCAGGATGAACATCTTCAGCAAAACGCTCAGGAAACCGGCGCCTATCTGACCGAAGGGTTGAAGGCCCTGCAAGGCCAACATCCTATCATCGGCGACGTCCGCGGCCCGGGGTTGTTCCTGGGGTTTGAACTTGTCCTCGATCCAATCTCCCTGGAACCTGCTACCATCCAGGCCTCCTATCTCGCCAACCGCATGCGGGAGTTAGGCGTCCTGATGAGCACCGACGGTCCTTACAACAATGTGTTAAAAATCAAACCGCCTATGGTGTTTGGGAAAAAAGAAGCGGATTTTGTGCTTCAGATGCTGGAAAGGGTGTTGGGGGAGGATGGGATGAATTAGGTCTTCTACCTACGTTTTCAACCATTTCCTGAATACCCCGAACATACCTCCTCCCCCTTGTTTATTTAGCGCTTCCTGGATCAGGGGAGGAACAATTTCCCAATCGGGATCGAGTTGTTGGGCGGTGCGGAAATCGCTCAGGGCTTCGTCGATGAGGTCGTTTTCCATGAGAATTTTTCCGCGATTGACATAAGCCGCTTTGAAGTACGGGTCGAAATGGATACAGGTGTTGTAGGCCTCTATGGCCGTTGGAAAATTACCCGTTTCCTGGCGGATGTACCCCAGCCAAAAGTAGGCTTGCCCGTGTTCTGGTTTCAGCTTGAGGAGGGCTTCGATATCAGCCTGCCCCCTTGAATGTTCTCCGAACAAGCTGAAGGCAGAACCCCGCAGCAATAAAACATCCGGGTGATCGGGCTGGCGCTGAGCCGCTTCGCTCAGGTACCGTGCCGATTCCCGGTAACGGCCCTGGTAATAAAGGGCCAAACCCCAATGGAAATAATTTTGGTAGTTGTTGGGATCCAGTTGGATTGCCCGTTCGCAATCGTTAATCGCTTCTTCGTATTGCCCTAAATTAATGCGCACCAAGCTGCGCAAATTGAAGACTTCTTTCAGATAAATCCCTTCTCTTGCGGAAAAATCAAAATCCTCGCCCGCTTCGGCGAAATTACCCAAACGCATATAGACGAGGCCCCGGTTGAATCGCGCCACATGGAGGTTGGGATCGGCCTTGATCGCGCAGTTAAAATCCTGCAGGGCGCTGGCATTATCGTCTTCCTGAAGCAGCAACACCCCCCGGTTATTTATCGCCCGGGCATGTTGGGAATCTGCCTGGTACGCCTGGGTGTACAACGCTTTGGCCTCATCCAGAAATCCGGTTTCCTCCCGCATTACGCCTAAGTAAAACAGCGCCTCCGCATTGCCGGAGTCCTGAGCTAAAACCGCTTTCAGATCGGCGATAGCGCCGCTGTAGTCCTGGACGGAATACTTCTGAATCCCTTTTTGAAGAAGCGCATTCCCCTCTTTAGGTTCGGCAACCTCCACTTCCATGTTTGCTTTTCCGGCCATTTGTCCCGTGCGCCCGCTGAGTTCCTGCTCCAATAGCGTGCACGCCCGGTACAGGTTGTATTCCAGGTTGCTAACCGCAGCGTTAAAGGCTTCGAAAGTCAGCCGGGAGCCCATCCGCTCGTCCTGCAGCCGCCGATGCTCGCTGCGCAGTTGCCGGCATTGGTCGGCCAAAGCAGATTGGATCTCTTGCTCCTGGATGAAAGCCAGCAACTCGTCTATCCCCTGCTCGACCAATCCCGCTCCGATCTTATTTCTCAATGAATTAAAAAATTCCTGGTTTGACATGGTAAAGGTGGTTTTGGTTTTGGCAATATACGGATGAAGTTGCGAAGTTGCGAAGTTACGAGGTTGCGAGGTTACGAGGTTGCGAGGTTGCGAGGTTACGAGGTTGCGAGGTTACGAGGTTGCGAGGTTGCGAGGTTGCGAGGTTGCGAGGTTGCGAGGTTGCGAGGTTGCTTCTTCGTAACTTCGCAACTCAGCTATACCACTACTCTTTCAGCAGCAAATCCGCAGCCATCAGCACTTTATTCCGGAGCCGGTAAGGGAATTCGGGGTGATCCCGAAGGAAATTGCGCACGATTTCGGCTGCTTCTTCGGATTGATGCCCGCTCAGCACGGCGGTGATAAACTGGCGGGGAAAAAAGATATCGCCGGTGCGTTGGATTTCTTCCAGGAGTTCCAGGCTGGGACGGATATACTTCAAGGCAGTGCCTGCGCGCAACGGATGGTTGAGGTAGCTGGCGCCATCGACTACCCAGGGCTCCGTAGCGCGGTTGGCGGGGTTTTTGAGGCTGTCGAAGAACGTGTCGCGCACGGCTGGGTCGGGAGACAGCGCAGGGCGGATAAACTCCAGCCGCTTGCGGCGGTCGGGGTTTTGGGTGCGTTCTAACTGGCGTGCCAGAATAGCCTCTGCCTCCCCCGGAAGGTGCAGGGCCAATTCAGCGGCCAGGGATATCTTCTGCGTTTCCGAAAGCGGCAAACCAGGCACGGGAGCGCTCCCATCCCATATGGCTTTTAACCGCGTTACGCTTTCAGGAGTGACGGACAAGCTCGTCAAGGCCGAAAAATACGCCGATCTTCCACTCAAATCCTGGGCTTTTGCCAGTAAGTCCCACAACAGGGATTCTATGCCGGAAGCCGCGTTCGCGCGTTGAGCCGGTTTGAGGTAGTGCCAGAATGCCGTTCCAAGATACCCCAGCAGGTTCTGACGGTTGAGGGGTTCGGTTTCGCGGGGAAGAGCATCAAGCACGCTTTGGAGAAACGCATCCGGAGCTACTCTTCCGCGCACCAGTTCTTCGTAAAGGGCGAGCCAGGCAGCGCCCCGAAGCAGAGGATCGCCTATCGAAGCAAACTGCCGGAGGCCGTAGGCCAGGCTAATGCTGTCGAGCCGGAAATATCCGTAGCTCATAGAAGAAGCGTTGGACAAAACGGCCAGCGGACAAGGAAGCCCTTTCGCGGCAACAACCTCCGTAACGTCAGCCTCCAGCCGGACAGGAATACGCACGATCGTATCCGGATACGCCAGCGCTACTACCGTCGATTGCACCCAATGCGCACCCGAAGGCGCTTTCTTTTCCTGAACGAGTGCCAGCTTCTCCAGGCTTCCACTGGGCCCGGCATGCCATTCCGTTCGAATTTTCGGCATGCCGGGTTCTTTAACCCAGACCCTGCTCCAGCCTTGAAGATCTTCCTCCGAATAGGTATCCAAAATTCCCACCAGATCGTCCCACGTGGCGTTGTTGTAGGCAAAGGTTTTCAGGTATTCCTGGATGCCTTTCCGAAACGCCTCTTCGCCCATCAACGCCTCCAATTGCCGCATCACGACAGGCGCTTTTTGGTAAATAATTCCGCCGTACAGCGATCCGGCCTCGCGGAGGTTTTCCAAAGGCTGCTGAATCGGGTGCGAACCGCCCGACCGGTCTTCGGAATACGCCGTTGGCTGGTGCGCCAGCAGAAAGCTCAGATCGTGGTTGATTTTGGGAAAACTTGGGTTCACTGCCTTGGCTGCGAAGAAATTGGCAAAAACCTCTTTAAGCCAGACGTCGTTGAACCACTTCATCGTCACCATATCCCCAAACCACATGTGGGCCGTCTCGTGGGCGATGAGCCGGGCCCGGCCCAGCTTTTGGTTTTCGGTGGCGGTTTCGTCCAGGAAAAGGCTTCCCTCCCGGTAGAAGATGTTCCCTATATGCTCCATTCCGCCGTATTGAAACCCGGGCAACAAGACGAAATCCAGCTTGTCGAAAGGGAATGGGACCTGGGTATATTCCTCCAACCAGGCAATGGCCTGGGCATGAAGGTCGAAGATGACGCCGGCATTGCGCGCCACTTTTTCTTCATCCGTCTCCCGGTAATACATGATCATTTCGCGTCCGGCCCGGCTTTGGGTCCGTTTCTGAAATTGGCCTGCCGCAAAAGCGAATACATAGGTGCTGAACGGCTTGGTCGCCCTGAACCGGAGGCGTTTGCGCCCATTGACCGCTCGTTCTTCTTCCAATGCCCCGTTAGCGGACGCTTCCCAGCCGGAAGGCATCTCCAGTTCAAGGATATACCGGGCTTTCAGATCGGGTTGGTCGAAACAGGGAAAAACCGTAGAAGCGCGGTCGGGAACCAGGAGGGTATACAAGTAATCCTCGTTGCGGTTGAGCGACAAGTTCCCCGCCGTAAACTCCACGGCGATTTCATTAAGCCCTTTGCGCAAATATTTGGCGGGAATAACGAGATGCCCTTCCCGAAAATCGGCCTGAATGGATTTGCCTTGCACCCGAACCGATTTCAGGTGGTCCGGCTTCTCCCGGAAATCCAATTGCAAAGGCGCTTTTTGGGAAAGCTGGAAGCGGAGCGCCACCTCTGCCGGAATAGGCTGATGCGCCGAATCCGGGAGGTTGAAAAACAAGTCGTACTCCAGCTCGCTTATCCGCGCAGCGCGTTCCTCTGCCAATGCCAGGCTGACGCCAGGCTCCAGATGAACCCCTT
Source organism: Haliscomenobacter sp. (assembly GCA_016707205.1). GTDB lineage: Bacteria > Bacteroidota > Bacteroidia > Chitinophagales > Saprospiraceae > JADJPL01. Next base: position 97,073 of record JADJHZ010000011.1, read on the forward strand.
TACGAGTTTTTTGACCAAAAAGGATACTCATGCTCATTAAAAAAAACACGAAAAGAAGCCATTTCATACTTGGATCATATTTTGAGCTACATCGTACATCCTACCTCGTACTGCCTCTAAATTATCCATTCTCAAGAATTTGGGGGTATTTCCCGGATTTTTCTTGCATCTTTGCACTAGTAAACACTTTGAAGAATTGAAATTTACAGAATTTGGTTTTAATCCAGCGATCCTGGAAGGGCTGGATGCCATGGGCTTTAAAGACGCCACCCCCGTTCAGGAACTCGCGATTCCCAAGATTATGGCTGGGCAAGACGTCCTGGCCTGTGCTCAAACTGGCACGGGAAAAACAGCGGCCTTCCTTTTGCCCATCTTGCACACCCTGACCGAATCCCCATCGGAGTATATTGATACCCTGATCCTGGAGCCAACCCGGGAATTGGTGATGCAGGTGGATCAGCAGTTGGAAGGGTTTTCCTACTTTACCCCAGCCAGCGCGGTAGCCGTATATGGCGGGCGGGATGGCCACTCCATGGAGATGGAAAGAAGAGCGCTGAAACAAGGCGCGCAGATTATTGTCGCAACTCCCGGGCGATTAATCGCTCATATTGACCTGGGATATGTCAAGTTTGACAACCTTCGGCATTTAGTGCTCGACGAAGCCGACCGGATGCTGGACATGGGTTTTGCGCCGGACATCATGAAGATTGTGAGCGAACTGCCTCGCAACCGGCAGACCCTCCTGTTTTCCGCCACCATGCCCCCGCAAATCCGCAGGATGGCTAAGGAGTTTCTCCGCTCCCCGAGCGAAATCAGCCTGTCTGTTTCCAAGCCAGCGGAAAACATTATGCAGATTGCATATCAGGTAGAAGACGAAGCGAAGATTCCTCTTGCCGAGCTCTTACTGACCGGCAAAAAGCAGCTTCAGCGGGTCCTCATTTTCGTGAGTACCAAGATCAAAGTCCGCGAACTGGCAGAACGGCTTATCCGACGGGGAATGAATGCCGCTGCCATCCACTCCGACCTGGAACAGTCGGAGCGGGAAGTGCGCCTACTGGCCTTCCGCAACGGAACCCTGCCGATCGTGGTGGCTACCGACGTGCTCGCCCGGGGCATTGATATCAAAGGGATTGATGTGGTCATCAATTTTGACGTTCCCGGCGACGGGGAGGACTACGTCCACCGGATTGGGCGTACTGCGCGTGCCGACGCTTCGGGCATTGCAATTACCTTTGTCAATCGAAAGGACAGAGGCCGGTTCAAACGCATCGAGGAATTGATTGGAACGGACATCCGCTTGTTGCCCCTGCCTCCCGAAGTTGCTTCCATCCCTTCCAAACCCTCCAACAATTCCGGCGGCCCCAGGGGACCCAAACGCCCTTTCCGCAATGGCCCAAAATCTGGGGATGGATTTAAGAAAAGAGGCCCCGACAGGCATAAGCCCGATAAACCTAAATAGCTCATCTGGTGCGCGCGCTGACCTTCCACGGCAAACACGACATCCGGGCGGAATCGGTTCCCGACCCTTCCATTCTGGCGAATACAGATGCGATTGTACGCGTTAGATCCTGCGCCATCTGCGGTTCTGATCTCCATGTCTATCACGAACACGAGAAAGGCCTGGATGCAGGAACAGCCGTGGGGCACGAATTCATGGGCGAAGTGGTGGAAATCGGCCCGGAAGTGAGGCATCTGAAAAAAGGGGACTTGGTCATGGCTCCCTTCACGACCTCTTGCGGGCAGTGTTTTTATTGCCGGATCGGCCTGACCTGCCGCTGCGAAAGAGGGCAACTTTTCGGATGGGTTGAAAAAGGCCTTGGCCTCCACGGGGGGCAAGCGGAGTATGTCCGGACTCCTCTGGCCGATCAGACTCTGGTTCGCATCCCCGGGGGCATGTCAGACGAGCTCGCTCTGTTGCTGGGAGATATTCTGTCCACCGGCTATTTCTGTGCCGATCAGGCCTCTATTCGTCCGGAAGAAACCCAAGTCGTAGTAGGTTGTGGCCCCGTGGGCTTAATGACCATTTGGGCAGCCCGGAAGCTGGGCGCTGAGCGTCTTTTCGCTATCGACTCCGTGCCTGAGCGCCTGAGGTTGGCGGCAGCCTGGGGCGCCATTCCAATTAACTTCCTGGAGGCAAATCCCCTGGAAGTCATCCGCGAACACACGCAGGGCCGGGGCGCCGATTCGGCTATGGAGGTAGTAGGTAATGCCGGCGCAGGCCGCCTCGCATTCGAACTCCTTCGGCCCGGAGGTACCTTGTCTACAGTTGGCGTATGTAACGACGCCCAATTGGCTTTCTCTCCTCCCGAAGCGTACGGCAAAAACCTGACGTATAAAGTCGGCCGATGCCCCGCCCGAAATTATATGGAAAAACTGATCTCTGTTGCCTGGGGAGACGAAGCCCAACTCGTGCAAGTCTTTACCCACCGCCTTCCCCTGGAACAAGGCCCGGAAGGCTACCGAATGTTTGCTAACCGGGAACAGGGGTGTTTGAAAGTGATCTTAGACGTTAGAGGTTAGACGTTAGATGCTAGAGGGTGGAAAAAGTTGCGAGGTTGCGGAGTAACTAGGGTTTATCCAACCCCAATCACCTGCTCCCTAATCCCTGCTCCCTAATCCCTAAAAAAACCATTCACCTATGAAAACCCATAGCCTAATCCTTCACGCGATCCTCGCAGCTACGATTTTCTCCTGTAAACCAGAGAATCCCCCTGCCGTGCAGGACTGGGAGGCCATGAGTCTGGACGGCAGGAAATTATATCCGCCGAAAGAGAGCCCCGAATCACTCCGGGCGAAAGACAGCTTGCTGGCCATAGCGCAAGCCAATTATCTTGCAGATTCCAACAACCTGGACAACGTCATCTGGTTGGGGAGGCGCATCGCGTATCTTTCCCGTTACCGGGAAGCCATCGAGGTGTACACCCGGGGGATGAAGCGCTTTCCCCAGAGCCCGGAGCTTTACCGGCACCGGGGGCACCGGTATCTATCCATCCGGAAATTCGATCAGGCGATTGCCGATTTCAAGCAGGCGGCCGCGCTGGCTAAAGGGAGGTCCGTAGAAATCGAGCCGGACGGCATTCCCAACCGGCTGAATCAGCCGCTATCCTCTTTGCAGTTCAACATTTACTACCACCTGGCCCTCGCGTACTATCTGAAAGGCGAATTTGAGCAGGCGGTTCCTTATTACGATACCTGCATGGTCTATTCGACTAACCCCGATCTGCTTGCCGCCACTACCGACTGGCTGTACATGACCTACCGCCGCCTTGGCCAAACCGAACAAGCGCAAAAACTCCTCGAACCGATTGGACCCGACATGGAGATCATCGAGAACGACGCCTATTACCAGCGGCTCCTGATGTACAAAGGATTGATCAACCCGGAATCCCTGCTCGACCTGGAAAACACAGACCCGGCAACGGGGGTAAGCATCGTCACGCAAGGCTATGGAGTAGCCAACTGGCATCTGTGCAACGGAGACAGCGCCAAGGCCAAAGCGATCTTCGCCAAAATCCTGGAAACGGAACAATGGGCTGCGTTCGGGTACCTTGCTGCGGAGGCCGACCAGTTTAGGCATTAGGCATGCGCAAGGCGTAGGGCGCAAGGCGCAAGGCCTTGCCCTACTAGGTCATGGCTTGCGTCACGATCGCATCCTGCTGTTGATCGTGGACCTTTTTAAATCCGGTAGCAGGGGAAGCGCTGGCCTTTCTGGAGATCAGGCGCACTTGTCCAGGCCGGAAATGAAGGGCGATGTGGGTCCAGGCGCCCATATTGGCGGGTTCTTCCTGCACCCAAACCAGTTCGGCGCCCGCGTATTTTTCGACGATGGCTTCGAGTTGCTTCGCAGGCAGGGGATAGAGTTGTTCTACCCGAACGACCGCGATATCCTGGCGCTTGGTTTCCTGTTTTTTCTTCAACAGGTCGTAATAGATTTTCCCGGTACAGAATACGATGCGTTTCACTTTTCCGCTGGTAGCCGGATCGTCGATGACTTCCTGGAAGCGTTTTCCGGATTCCATCTCCTCGATCGGGGAAACGCATTCCGGGTGGCGAAGCAGCGATTTGGGCGACATCACCACAAGGGGTTTGCGGAAATTCCAGGCCAGTTGCCGGCGAAGCAGGTGGAAAAAGTTGGCGGGTGTCGTGACGTTGGCCACGATGATATTGAGGTCGGCGCAGGCTTGAAGAAAGCGCTCCAGGCGGGCGCTGGAGTGCTCCGGCCCCTGGCCTTCATAACCATGCGGAAGAAGAAGCGTCAATCCACTCATGCGGTTCCATTTGCTTTCGGCGGCGGTAAGGAACTGGTCCACCATGGTTTGGGCGCCGTTGTGGAAATCCCCAAACTGGGCTTCCCAGATAATCAGCGAATGGGGCGTGCCCAAAGAATACCCGTATTCAAAGCCCATTACGCCAAACTCGGACAGCAGGGAGTTGAAAATGCGGAACTTCCCCTGCTCCGCGCTCAGCCCATCCAGGCGGTTGAGCTGCTGATTGGTTTTGGCATCGTACAGAACGGCGTGCCGGTGGGAAAAAGTTCCCCGTTTGACATCCTGGCCGCTCATTCGAACGTCTTTACCCTCCATGAGGATGCTGCTATAGGCCATTAATTCGCCCATAGCCCAGTCGAGCCTGTTCTCCTCCAGCATTTTCTTTTTGTCATCCAGCAACCGTTTGGCTTTGGACAAGGGGGTGAAATGTTCCGGCGTCTGGAGCAAGTGACGGGTAATGGCGTCGAGCCGGGCGCGGTCAACCCCCGTGATCGGGGATTGGTCAAAATCGGCAGGCTCCGGCTTTTTCATGGCCTGCCATTGTTGTTCGGGCAATTGAACGGTATAAGGAAGGGGTTGCTGGCGAATATTATCCAGACGTTCCTGGAGAGTGCCCCAGAAATGCTCTTCCATTTCATCGGCGAGTTTTTTCTGAAGATGCCCCCTTTCGATCAATTCCTTTAGGTAAATCTCCCGGGCATTGGGGTGTTTAACAATGATATCGTACATCTCCGGCTGGGTAAATTTGGGGTCATCGCCTTCGTTGTGGCCATGGCGGCGATAGCAGAGCATATCGATGAAGACGTCTTCGTTGAATTCCTGGCGGTATTCCATCGCCATTTCCACTGCAAATACCAGCGCTTCGGGATCGTCGCCGTTGACGTGAAAAACAGGAGCGTGCACGACGCTGGCCACGCCGGTGGAATACGTCGACGACCGGGCGTCGTCAAAATCCGTGGTAAACCCGATCTGGTTATTGATCACCAAATGGACCGTTCCTCCGGTCGCGTATCCTTCCAACTTGCTCATCTGGATGGTCTCATAGACAATTCCCTGGCCGGCAAGGGCCGCATCGCCATGAACGAGCACGGGAAGCATGCGGTCGTAATCGCTTTTGTACAGCACATCCGCTTTGGAGCGTGCAAACCCTTCCACCACCGGATTGACGGCTTCAAGGTGGGAGGGGTTGGGTACGAGTTCCAGCTGAACCTCCTGGCCGGAAGGGGTCATCACCTGGGAGGAATATCCGAGGTGGTATTTCACGTCTCCGTCTCCAAAACTTTGGTCTGGGATGGCGGTACCTTCAAATTCGGTAAAAATATGCTCGTAGGTTTTCCTCATGATATTGGCCAGTACATTGAGCCTGCCCCGGTGGGCCATTCCAATGAACACCTCTTTGATGCCCAGTTCTCCCGACTTGTTGATGATGGCATCCAGCCCGACGATAGCGGATTCTCCGCCTTCCAGGGAGAAGCGTTTCTGCCCGACGAATTTGGTGTGCAAAAACTTTTCAAAGACTACGGCGCCGTTCAGTTTCTCGAGAATACGCCGTTTTTTCTCCAAAGGCAGGTTGTAATCATTTTCGGGATGGTGGGATTCGATCCGGGTGCGCAGCCAGCGGCGTTTGTCGCGGTCCTGCACGTGGTTGAACTCAAAACCGATATGGCTGCAGTATACCCGGCGAAGGTGGGCATAGATTTCGCGCAACGTCGCAGGCTGTTCCAACCCGCACTCCAGGGCGGCATGGAAGACCCTGTCGAGATCCGCTTCGGAAAGGCCATAATCTTCGATAGCGAGCAAGGCTTTGCGGTCGCGCCGTTTGCGGATGGGGTTGGTGGTGGATTCCAGATGGCCGCGATAGCGGTAGGCATTGATCATGGCAAGCACCTGGAATTCCTTGGGATCTATACCTGAGGAGGCTAATTTAGCGGAAACTTCCGCATGGCCGTTGGTCCCTTGTCCGTATTCAAACCCTTTAAAAAAGGCCCTCCAATCTTCTTCGACCAGGTCGGGGTTTTGTTGATAGCGTTCATACAAGGACTCGATGTACGACGGGTGCGCATTGGCAATAAAGGAGTAATTGTTCATTGGATGTCAGCGATGGTTTTTATACAAACAAACGAGCAGGCCAAAAGGATTGTTTTTGGCCTGCAAATATACGGAATAGCTCTATCCTTTCAAGCAGGAAAGAAGGCGGAATAATTATGTTCAAGGTTCAACGTTCAAAGGTTCAAGGGGAAACAAAAGCCCCTTGAACCTTGAACGTTAAATGTTGAATGTTGAACCTTCTTACAGTTTCACGCGCCACCTCGGATCGCCGCAGTTCGTTTTTCCGGAGAATCCAGTGTCTTTAATGTTGAAATTCAATCCGTTGTATGCATCGACCCACAGATCGCTGGATTTTTTGCTATACGCCAGCGGCGGGAACCCGGGGATTTCCGAGCCGGGAGTAAAGGCAAAGTCGGAAGTGGCGTAGGTGTTGGTCATGGTCCAGTTCGTCGCTTCCAGGCCGGCGTAGATGCCGCGCACGGTGAGTTTGCCGGTTTTGGCTTCGTCCCATGCGGGGCCCCAGATGGTATTCGTAATGGTGATGCCATTGAGCACATTGCTAAGCGTACCCACCGCGCCCCTCCAGCGGAAGACGATCCCGTCGGGCAGCGCAAGCTCATTAATGGTACACGCATCGATCAGGATGGATTGGGAGTTGGTCCGCGAAGTCAGAAAGGATTTGATTTTGCTCAAGGTGCTGTTTTTGATCACCAGGTTGTCCATGGAAGCATTTCCCGCCCCATCGGTATCGGTGGTCAGTACTCCATAGTCTCCGATCCGGTACACGATGCAATTATTGATCGTATAATTCTTGAGGAATACTTTGGACCGTATCCGGATAATCCCTCGCAAGTTGTTGATGATGCAATCGTCGAAGGTGAGTTCTTCAACCCGGGTATCGGTTTTGTTGTCCGGGTTGAATATGTAGTCTCCTCCTATATCTTCCCCTTTAAGCTCCAGATCGATAAAGCGGATATGGTTGATCGTGACGCCTGCGGCGATATTCCAGTTGCCTGTAGTAAACAGGATCGCTTTGTTCGGAGCGAAACTCAGAGAGCCTCTGATGGTGATCGATTTGTCCAGCGGTACGGTAGGTAAATTGTATTGGACACCTCGTTTCACCACGATCATGTCCCCGTCATTAGCCGAAGCGACGGCGGTGGCCACGGCAGTGGGGTCTTCGCTTTCGGAGAGGTTGATCACATTCGACGCCGTGTAATCAATGCTGGCGGCCTTGGTAGTGAAGGTTTCCCAACCCCTTACCGTTTCCCCACTGGCGCCACTGTAGATGGCGATTTGGTATGCGGTAGAGGGGGCTAACCCCGTTACGATGAATTCTCCGGCCGCCTGAGCAGAACCGGGCACGGCAAACTCCTTGAGTGGGGTTTTGAGGCCTAGATCGGCCGTGGTGAACGTCCGGATCTTGGTCACGGCAGCGCCCTGGACTTTCCAGGTGACGCGGGCTTCGCGGTCGATGACATCCGTAGTAGTGGGGATGTTCATGATGGAAGGGAAGCGCTCGGTGCGCACATTGCCCAAAAGGGACACTTTGCTGTCAAAAGCGGGATCTTCCGCATGCGCAGTGGCTTGAATCTGGTAAAGGGTATTCCAGAGGAGGGAATTGCCGGTTCCCAGGGTGGCCTCATTCAGGATTACGTAGTTGGTGTCTACGTTAAGGGTATAGTCGATGGTCCGGAAGGAATCCCGGCTCACTTCGACGGTATATCCGGTAGCGTCTTTGAAGCGCACCATGTTCACAATGATGGTGTTTAATTCCGCTTTCAAATCCTGGTAGAGCACCGGGCGGAACAGGCGCGTTTCTTCAAAAACCTCCTCTTCTTCGCAAGCCCCCAGGACAAGTAATGCACCGGTGAACAGGAGGAGTACCGCTTTATTTGGATAAAATTTGAATGGTTTCATGTTAATGCGTTTTTGAACGTTTCTTGACTCGGGTAAATTAGAAGCTAAACAAATACCCTTCGTTTTTCAATGTGCCCTGGCTATTGGTGATCGCCTCCTGAGGAATAGGGAAGATATACCGCGCCACGCCTGGTTTCGGTCCATCGTAGTAGGGCTTCCAGTCCTTGATGACCCATTCGGCGTAGGTATTCGTCACCTCGTTGTACATACTCAGCAGGAAGGACTTTCGAATCCAGGTATCGTCCGGGGCTTCGAGGATTTTCCGGTTGGGGTTCAGGATGACGAATTTTCCTTTTTCATCCCGTTTCCAGTACATATAGTCCGGCAAATCGGAATACTTCCCGGTACCCGTAAAAGCAGCGTCGGCCATTTCTTTCAGGGTTTGAACGGTTTCCTGCATTTTCTTGGAATACAAGTTCCAGCGGATCAGTTCGTATTTGCGGATCATTTCGCCTCCGAATTCCCAGGCGCGCTCGTTGACGATAGCGTCGAAGAACGTTTGCTTGCTTTGAGCAATCTGATCGATATAAGCAGTCACCTTTGTCGGCCAGAAATTGGAATTAAAGGCGCGTTGGCGGACGCGCTGGAAAGCTGCTTTGGCCTCCGGAGTAGGGCCGCTCAGTTCGTTTTCGGCTTCGGCAAACATGAGCAACACGTCGGAGTAACGCAGCATAGGCCAGTTGATCCCGGTGCCTTTGGCCGAGCTGGCGCCCTGGCCTTTCTCCAGGAAATACCGGCTCCATTTGCCCTGAGCGATGTTGTGGGCAGTAGTGTTGAATTCCTCCTGGAAGTTGGCGTTGACCTGATAAAACCCGCAGGTTACATCGCGGCGAACGTCGAGGGTGTCGAACGAGAAGTAATAGGAAGGAGGAACCGCCATGTAGTTGTTGCCGGAGCCGTAGTCGTGCTTGGCCGTGGCGCCGCCGATAACCGTGATCCCGATATTCCAACCCACGTCGCCATTGCCAATTGCGAAGGGTACTTCAAAGAGAATATCTGAGTTGACCGGGGTGATGAATTTGGCATTATTGAGGAAGACCTGGCGGTAATCCGGAGGAAGGGCCCGGTCTTTCAACGTCATGAGTTTCTTCGTATAATCTCTGGCGATCGTGTAGAATTCCAGGTAATCGCTCTTCCGTTCCATATTCATCTCTGGAGTCAGGTAATATCCTCCCCGCTGAAGAGCGATGCGGGCGATCATGCCCAGGGTAAATTCCCGGCTCACCTGCTCGATGCCGTAGGGAAGTTCCTCGGCCCACATCATTTTCTCCTCAATGTCGATCATGTCTTTAATGACCTTGGCGAGGATAACGTTGCGGTCCTCCCTCGGGAGGAAGAAGTCGAGCCCGGCTCTTGGCGCATCAAACCCTGCGGGGACATCGCCAAAAAAGTAAGTAAGCATACTAAACCAATAGGCGCGCAGCGTATACGCTTCCCCAAGCATGTGGTACATCTTGCGGGAGGTGAGTACGTCGGAAGAATTCAATGCGTCGCTGGCCAGAATGCCTTCGATCGCAATATTGGCGTCGCGGATAGCCGTAAAAGCCGCATTCCAAAACTGGCGGAGGTCGCCATTGGCGGGAACGGCGTTGAGGTCCCAGATCTGATAGCGGTCGCCGGTGCTCGTCCAACCGCTGGAGTGCTCGATATCCGTGTTGCCTGCCATGTTGTTCGACAAGCGGGAGCGGAAGCCATCCACGCCGAACTGAACATAGATGGCATTGACTCCTTTGCGGGCGTCATCGACGTTCGAATAAACATATTTGGTGTCGAACGTGGAAATGGAATCCGGCTCCAGGAAGTCGGTGCAGGCCGTAACAGCCAGCAGGACCATGGTTGCCAGGAAAAGATTTCTCGTCTTCATAATTAATTCGATTTAATTTGGATTAAAAGGTTACGTTCACCCCAAAGGTATACGAGCGGCTTCTGGGGAAAGAAGAGTAATCCACGCCAGGGGTCAGGCCGGAGAAGGAAGAACGTCCGGTACTAACTTCCGGGTCGTAGCCGGAATAATCGGTCCAAAGGAACAGGTTGTTGCCGGTAGCATAGATACGAAATTGGGACAATCCCAACCTGGAGATCATTCGGGTTGGCAGCGAATAGCCAAGATTCAGGTTATTGAGGCGCAGGAAGGAACCGTCTTCCACGGCCCAGGAGTGGATCGTAGCGCCCGCAACGCCAAAGCTGTAATGCGACCAGATGTTTTTGCCTGCATTTAACTGTGCAAGCTGGCCCAAATCGGTTACGATGCCGCCCGCAGTGCCCGTCAGGCTGCCGTCGACGTCGAGGTAGGTGAAGCGGTTCTCCAGGCTCATGGTGGTGAGCAGGTTGCCATAGCTTACGCGGCGGAACTGGTTGTACTGGATTTTGCCGGTGTTGTACACGTCGTTGCCATAAGACCAGTTGAAGAAGACGGAAGCGTCGAAGCCTTTGATCTTCGCTTCAAATCCAAACCCACCCTGGTGCTTGGGCAGCGCGTTGCCGATCACCTGGCGGTCGGCGCTGGTGATGGCGCCATCGCCGTTGAGGTCTTTCAGCTTGAGGAAGCCTGGGCGGACTTTGGTGTTGCCTACCGTTCCTCCCGAATTAGCTATACCATCTTTCAACGTGTAGGTGTCCGTTGCCGGGTTATACCCCGAAAAGTCGTTGGTGGAATAATACCCTTCCGTCACATAGCCATAAATATCGCCCAGGGTTCCTCCCACCTTCAGGTAGAAGTCGTCCTGGTCCTTGAGGTCGGTCGAAGCCCAGTTGGATTGGAAGAAGCGCTCCTGGGTACCGTCGAGTTCTTCGATCTTGGCGCGGTTGATCCCGATATTGAAGTTGGCGGAAAGGGTGAAATCTTTCTTATCGACGAGGAAGTAGTTCAGCTGCAGTTCCACCCCTTTGTTGGAAGTAGAACCGACGTTGTTCCACTGGAACCGGAAACCGGTGTTGGAAGGAATAGCGGATTGCAGGAGCAAATCGCGGGTCGTATTTTGATAAACGTCCACGCTACCGTTAAGCCGGCCATCAAACACCGTAAAGTCCAAGCCCACGTTGCGGTTGACGGTGGTTTCCCATTTCACGTCCGGGTTGTAGAGGGTGGACCCGGTAGGCGTGTAGTACACGTTGTCGACGTTGTTGAACCCCGGGCCGCGGAGGGTGGAAGCCTGGAAGAGAAACTGGGTTGCGGTTGCATCGATCCGGTCGTTCCCGGTTTCGCCGTAGCTGGCGCGGAGTTTCAGCTCATTGATAAAATCGACATCCTTAAGGAATCCCTCTTCGGAAAGTTTCCATCCCAACGCGAAGGCAGGGAAAATGCCCACGCGGTTGTCCTTGGAAAACTTACTGGATGCATCCGAGCGGAAAGTAGCAGTAAAAATGTAGCGGTTTCTGAACTGGTAGTTGGCGCGGCCAAAGAAGGAAAGGCGGTTCGCGTTGGTCAGTTCAGCCGTTTCGTGCCGGTCTGTCCGTCCGAAGGTCATATTGGCAAACAATTCTTCCGGAGTAATGGACAACCGGAAGTCTTCAGAGCGAACGAAGTCGTAAGTTCCTCCATTGGAATAAATCTCATGGCCTGCTAAAAAGTCCACTTGATGTGCGCCAGTATTCTCCAGCTTATAGGAAACGGTGTTCAACCAACGGTAGGAGAAGAGTTCGCGTTCGGTTTTTTCGCCTAAAGGCAAACTACCGCCGTTATTAAAGGACTCGCCGGTTAAGGGGCCGTAATAGCGAAGGCTGTTGTCGAATTGCTTGGAGGTGGTGAACGTCGTTTTGAGATTCAGGTTGCGCAGGGGGTTCCAACCCAGCGCGGTGTTGAAGACGTAGTCGAACGTCGTGCGCTTCCTCCAGTCTTGTTTAACCAATTCGGTTGGGTTGACGAGGCCGCGCAGGAAGGCTTGGTAATCGTCGTTCGGGTCAATGGTGTTCGGGTCGATGATCAGGTCGTCGGCAATCCCGTTCACCGGGCGGGTTTGAACGGCATCTTTGATGTTGACCTGCGCCGAACCGGAGGTGCCGGCGCCGTCGACCACCGTTTTATTGATACGCGCCGTTGCTTCAAAGCTGAGCTTTTCGCCCAGGCTTTGATCCAGCTTAAAATTAAGGACGTTGCGCTGGAATCCGGAGCCGATCAGCAGGCCCTCGTCGGTGTTGTTCGTAAAACTCAGGCTCAGCTTGGTCTGCGCATTTCCGCCGCTCAGGCTGACGTTGTGGTATTGAGAGAGCTGCGGATCGCCGAACAATTCTTCCTGCCAATCGGTGCCTGCTCGTTGCTGATACAGTTCGAGGTCGTCGTACTTCCCGAAGAATTTTTCAAAATTGGCCAAATCTGCAGTGGAACGAAGCCGGGACATTTCGTAGTTGGCCAAAACAAACTCATAAGGCGACAGCACTTCGTAGCGGCGGTCTTCCGGAAGGGTCTTGAATTGGGAGAACCCGTTGTACGAAACCGTGATCTTGCCGGCTACGGGTTTCTTCGTCGTGATGAGGATTACGCCGTTAGAAGCCTGGGCGCCGTAGATCGCGGTTGCAGAAGCGTCTTTCAGCACGCTGATGCTTTCGATGTCGGAGGGAGGAATATCCCGGATACTGTTCACGATAAATCCGTCCACCACATAAAGAGGGGAGTTGTCCTGCGTAATCGAGCCGCCCCCGCGCACGCGGATGACCACCTCCGCATCCGGCGATCCGTCGGTCGTGAGTACGTTCACGCCAGGGAGCCGGCCGGTGATGGCCTGGGCCGCGTTCGAGATAGGGATTTGGGCGACTTGCCGCCCGGAAAGGGAAGCAACCGAGCCGGTCAGGTCCGACTTTTTGATCGAACCGTATCCGATGACCACGACTTCTTCCAGAAGCACTTCACTGACTTCAAGCGTAACGTTGATTTCGGTCTGGGTTCCCACCGTGATTTCCTGAGTGGCATACCCCGTGTAAGAAACGACCAGGATGTCCCGGGGGGTAGCGCTGATCTCATACTTGCCGTCCAAATCGGTTACGGTCCCGTCGCTGGTCCCCTTGACCTGGATCGTTACGCCGATCAGGGGCTCCCGATCGGTGGAGACGACGGTTCCCCGAATGGTTTGCTGGGCAAAAACAAAAGCTGGCCCCAGCAAAACGAATAGCAGCAATCCAAAAGATTTGCCGATTTTTTTCAGTTTCATAAACACAAAATTTCGTTATTCGAAATAATCTTTCAAGTATTGATCAAATCTACTACCCCAAATCCGGATAAGAGCAAAAGGGGGACATGCAAAAATTCACTTTCCCATAGCCAAAATTTACGGGGGGCGGTTGACGGGGACGGAAAAACAACCGGCCTCGGAGAGGCCCAACGTTTGTAGCCCTGGGAGCCGAAAATAAAATCGCCCCTGGATGGCAGTATGCCAA
>JADJHZ010000012.1 GCA_016707205.1 Haliscomenobacter sp.
TCAATTTCTTTGTATTATGCCCCGCTATTTTACATCGAAAATATGATAAATAATAAAACCAGATGTTGAAACCGACCAACATCCATGATCCGGAGTATTTCCACAAGGTGGTAGATTGCCAGTTCGCGTGCCCTGCGCATACGCCGGTGCCGGAATATATACGCCTCATCGCAGCCGAGCGTTATGCCGAAGCGTATATGGTCAACTGGGAATCAAACGTGTTCCCGGGCATTCTGGGACGCACGTGCGACCGCCTCGCGAACCCGCTTCGGCGCGGCCGCGTGGAAGACGAGCCCGTGGCCATTTGCTGACTCAAACGGGCGGCAGCCGACAGCAAGGCGATGTGAACGCCTTTGTGCCGCGGCGCCCAAAGAAAAGAACGGGATGAAAGTGGCCCTCATCGGAGGCGGCCCTGCCTCCCTGACCGTCGCCCGCGATCTGGCGCCCCTGGGTTACGAGATCCATCTCTACGACGACCAGAAAGCCGGCGGCGGCATGATGCGCAGCCAGATTCGGCGTTCCGCCTCCCGGAATCGGTCCTCGACGAGGGAGGTTGGCTACGTGCTAAACCTGGGTATCCACACGCATTTCAACACCTATGTGTCCAGCATGAAGGATATGCTGGAGAAAGATTACGACGCCATCTTCGTAGGCACCGGCGCCCCTAAAGGCGGGGACCTGCCCAAACTACCCGGCCGCTGGGACTGCAAAACGAACAACATCCACCTGGGCATTGAGTGGCTGGCCAGCGTGGCTTTCGGGCACACGACCAGATCGGCAAACGCGTGATTGTCCGGGCGGCGGCAACACCGCCATGGACTGCTGCCGCACCGCCCGCCGCCTGGGCGGCGAAAAAGTCACCGTCGTGGTGCGCAGTCCTTTCAAGGATATGAAAGCCTCCCCCTGGGAAATCGCCGACGCCCAGCGCGAAGACATTCCCATCCTGAACAACATGCCGCCCAAGAAATTCGTGGTCGAAAACGGCAAACTCAAGGGCATGTGGTTTGAACAAATCGCCGCCGTGTACGACGAACACGGCAAACGCAGCCTCCTGCCCACGGGCGAACCCGACGTCTTTATCGAAGCTGACGACGTAATCATTGCTATCGGCCAGGACAACGCCTTCCCCTGGATTGAGCGCGATTTGGGCCTTAAATTCGGGCAATGGGACATGCCCGTGGTCGACAAACACACCTTTCAGTCGACCCTCGACAAGGTCTTCTTCGGCGGCGACGCCGCCTTCGGCCCCAAAAACGTCATCACGGCCGTCGCTCACGGCCATCAGGCAGCCATCTCCATCGACCTCTACTGCCGCGGCGAATCCGTGTACCACCGCCCGCCGCCCATGACCAACCTCATCAGCCAGAAAATGGGCATCCACGAATGGAGCTTCGATAGCGCCGTGGTGACCGATCTGCGCTACGCCGTTCCGCACGTGGAAAAGCAGGCCGCCCTCACTAACCGCACGCTGGAAGTGGAACTGGGCTTCGACGCGCCTACCGGCTTCCGGGAAGCTCAGCGTTGCCTCAATTGCGACGTACAAACGGTATTCAATACCACCCGCTGCATTGAGTGCGACGCTTGTATGGATATTTGCCCGACCTCTTGCATCTCCTTTTACGTTAAATGGGGAAGAAGCCGATTTGCGCACCCCGCCTCAGCGCTCCGGCAAACAACCTGGAGCAAGACCTCTACGTGTCGGAAGACCTGCCCACCTGCCGCGTGATGATCAAAGACGAAGACGTGTGCCTCCACTGCGGCCTATGCGCCGAACGCTGCCCTACCGCAGCCTGGGATATGCAAAAATACCTCTACCAAGTTTCTAAAGCTGCTCCAATATGGAACATCTCCGCGCTGTAAACGATATGGTCGTCCGGTTTGCCAACGTCAACGGCACCGGGTCGGCCAGCGCCAATAACATGTTCGCCAAGTCCATTTTCCGGATGGGAATTCCCGTGGCGCCAAAGAATATTTTCCCGTCCAACATCCAGGGCCGCTCTACCTGGCACGAGGTGCGGGTAAGCGAAAAAGGCTACCTGGGCCGCCGCGACGGCATCGACCTCATGGTGTGCGTCAACCCTCAGAGCCTCGCTCAGGATGTCGCTTCCGTTCAACCCGGCGGGTATTTCGTGTACGACAACACCAAAAAGCTGCACCCCGAATTCGTGCGCGAGGACATCCACTATATCGGCATCCCGATGACGGAGATGTGCAACCACCACTTCAGCGAACCCCGGCAGCGCCAGTTGTTCAAGAACGTGGTATACGTTGGCGCACTGGCGGCCCTGCTGGACATCGAATGGGAAGTCCTTACCGGCATTATCCGCGACCAGTTTAAAAAAGCGGAAAAGCTTATCGCACCGAACATCAAAGCCCTGGAACTCGGCCGGCAATACATCCACGACCACTTTGCCTATCCGCTCGGCATCCGCGTGGAGCGCCGCGATCTGGTGGGCGACAGCGTCCTGATCGACGGCAACACCGCTGCCGGGCTCGGTGCTTTATACGGAGGCGCTACGGTGGCAGCCTGGTATCCGATCACGCCGTCGACCTCGGTGGTCAATGCATTTGAAAAATACGCCCACCAACTGCGCACCGACCCGGAGACGGGCCGCCGGAAGTTTGCCATTATTCAGGCTGAAGATGAGTTGGCGGCCATGGGGATGGTGATGGGCGCCACCTGGAATGGCGCCCGGGCGTTTACCGCTACCAGCGGCCCGGGCGTGTCGTTGATGAGTGAATTCCTGGGCCTGGCTTATTTCGCGGAGATCCCCGTGGTGCTGGTCAACGTGCAGCGGGGAGGCCCCTCCACCGGCATGCCTACCCGCACCCAGCAGGCCGATCTGCTGCTAGCCGCTTACGCCTCCCACGGCGATACCCGCCAGGTACTGCTTTTCCCAAGTAGCCCCAAGGAGTGTTTCGACCATACGGCTGCCGCCTTCGACCTGGCCGACCGCCTCCAGACGCCCATCATCGTCATGACCGACCTCGACCTTGGGATGAACGACCACCTCTCGCCCCCCTTCCACTAGGACGACTTGCGCGCTTACGACCGCGGCAAGGTGCTGGACGCAGAAGCCCTGGGAAAGCATCCAGCAGTTCGGCCGCTACCTGGATACCGACGGCGACGGCATCTGCTACCGGACCCTCCCGGGTACCCACCCCACCAAGGGGTCGTTTTTTACCCGGGGGACCTCCAAAGATGAATACGCCCGCTATACCGAAGACGGCGCCGCTTACACCCGCAACGTAGACCGGCTGATGAAAAAATGGGAAACAACCAAAAAATACCTCCCCCCGCCTGAGTTGTTCCAGGAAAGCAACCAGCATGCGCAGGGGCTCTTGTTTTTTGGCACCACCGCCTACCCCGCGCTGGAATCCATGGACCTGATGCAGGCGGAAGGCATCGGTTTTGACGCCATCCGCCTCACCGCGTTCCCATTCAACGAAACGGTGGAGGCCTTCATCCGCGACCACGAACAGGTGTTCGTCATTGAGCAGAACCGCGATGGGCAGATGCGCAGCCTGCTAATCAACGAACTCGGCGTCAACCCCCAAAAGCTGGTTTCGGTGCTCAACTACGACGGCAAGCCTATTTCAGCAAATGTGATCAAAAACCAGATCGTTGGGCGGTTCCAGGCGGTAAGTTGATGCGATGCTCTTCAGAAAGCAGGCTTTGGGCGTTGGTAGCCTCATCCCTTTTGGTTCCTGAAAAAGCAAATCCATCCCAAAACGCATCAACCCTGTTCCGGCCCTGTTTAACCCGAATTAAAAAACAAGATCAACCTTTTTTGCTATGACTTATATCAAACCCAAGTTTCGCCACCCGGACATGCCCACCAACCAGATCGGGTATTCCAAATCCGATTACGAGGGCGCCATTTCTACTCTTTGTGGGGGCTGCGGCCACGACTCCATCAGCGCCGCCATCGTGCAGGCGTGCTATGAGATGTCCGTCGAGCCGCACCGGCTGGCCAAGCTTTCCGGCATCGGCTGTTCCTCCAAGACGCCGACGTATTTTCTCAGCAATTCCCACGGCTTCAACTCCGTGCACGGGCGTATGCCATCGATCGCCACCGGCGCCAGCCTGGCCAACCGGGAACTGATCTACCTGGGCGTTTCGGGCGACGGCGACTCGGCCTCCATCGGTATGGGGCAGTTCGTACACGTCATCCGCCGCAATGTCAACATGGTGTATATCGTGATGAACAACGGCTGTTACGGCCTGACGAAGGGCCAGAACTCCGCCACGGCCGACGTCAACGCGGCGTCCAAGAGCGGCTCCGCCAATCTATATCCCACCATCGACCTGGTGGGCCTGGCGTTGGAGTTGGGGGCTACATTCGTAGCCCGCAGTTTTTCGGGCGACAAAACCCAGCTCGTGCCGCTGATCAAAGCCGCCATGGCCCACCCCGGGTTTGCGTTTATCGACGTGGTATCTCCCTGCGTCACCTTCAACAACAAACCCACCTCCACCAAGTCGTACGACTACGTGCGGGAGCACCAGGAAGCCACCTCCTCCATCGATTTTGTGCCCTCCCGCGACGAGATCGTCATCGACTACCGGGAGGGAGACTCCACCGTAGTGGAACTCCACGACGGCTCGGCCCTCCACTTGCACAAACTGGCGCCCCACTGGGATCCGCGCGACCGCGCTTCGGCCGTCAACCGCCTGCTCACCGCCAAAGCCAAAGGGGAAGTGCTCACCGGATTATTGTACATCGACCCCGGCAGTCAGGACATGCACGAACTGGAACAAACCGTCCTCCAGCCGCTGAATACGCTTCAGGAAAAAGACCTCTGCCCGGGAGCGGAGGCACTGGGAAAAATCATGGGAGGGTTTCGGTGATACGATATTAATTTTTAATTCTTGATAAAATGCAAATAGCCATCATTGGCTCCGGAAATGTAGGCGGCGCCCTGGCGCAACAATGGATCAAGGCGGGCCATACCGTTTTGATTGGCGCAAAATTTCCGTTGAGCGAAAAAAACATCCAGCTTGCCGCGAAAATTGGCGAACATCGATTTACGACGATCCAATCGGCTATTCAGCAAAGCGATGCCATTTTGATTGCCACGCCTCCTGCCGCCATTTTTGACATCCTTGGGCAAATGGGCGACGTATCGGGCAAAACGTTGATTGATGCCACCAACGCCGTGCGCCAGAAGCCCGAGCCGTACGACACGGTTTATCATGCGTTAGCGGCTAAAACAGCAGGAAATGTGGTTAAGTGCTTCAACAGCACAGGTTTTGAAAATATGCTGAACCCCGTTTATCACGGCGAAAAGCTGGATATGTTCATGGCAGGCGATAACGAACATGCCAAACAAACCGCCCGGCAACTTGCGCTCGATGCGGGCTTTGGGACGTGTTGGGATTTCGGCAAAGGCGATAAAGTTGCCTTATTGGAGCAGTTGGCGCTGTCGTGGATAAACCTCGCCATTATGCAAGGTCATGGGCGGGATATTGCGTTTCGGGTGGTGCGGCGGTAGGTTTTGTTTCTTCTGCTATTACCCCATCATTTACAAAATGCCAACATCGATCTCCAGCACAATCCGGAGGTTTTCGACTACTTTTAGTTGAAGGGGAGCAGGCAGTTGGCCTATTTTTTTAATCAGCCTCCGGGTGTCGATTGCCCGGATCTGGTCGATCATAATGGCGCTTTCTTTGTTCATCCCGGCTTCTCCCTCTTTTATATTAACCCGAAGGATGCTCACGCCTTTGATCACATTCGTTGTGATGGGGCAAATGATGGTAGAGGGGTGAATCGCATTGAGCAGGTCGTTTTGAATCACCAGGACTGGCCTTGTTTTGCCGGCTTCGGTCCCAAATCTTGGATCGAGGTTGGCCAGCCAAATTTCGAATCGTTTACACTTCATCTTCCAGGAGTTCAAATTCGTGGAGCACCCGCATGGAATCGCTGCCCACCAATTGGGATTCCAGCGCTAATTGTTCCTCGATCAATCGCCGCTTCTGGATTTGGTTGTAAAACGCAATAGCCTCGTTGATATACTTATTCCTGCTGGTCTTGAGATGGAAGAGCAGCGATTCGGTTTCTTGCAGTATCTGATCCTGTAGTTTCAGGGAGATGCTTTTCATCTTTTTTTCACAAAAGTATATCAAAAAAGAATATCATTCAAGGGGGTTATTCGACTTGTTCCAACGAGTCTATTGTTTCACCACCTTCTGCGTAAACACCTCGTCGTTTTCCGTTCGAACGATAACGAAATAAATTCCTGCCGGATGGGCGGATAAATCGAGGGTTTCATTGAAATCCTTGACCTTGTTTCTTTTTTTAACAAAAAGCGATTGTCCAAAAAGGGAATGGACTTCGACTTCTATGTTTTGCCTTTGGGCCATGGCGCCTTTCAGGGTAAACAGGCCGGTTCCCGGATTGGGAAAAACCGTCCACACTGGCGGGTTATCCACTTCGTCCGTTGACGTCAGGAGGGAAAATTCAAACCAGTTCATGTTGAACAGCGGCTTGGTAATGACGATCCGGATGTGTTGCCGCCCGCTGGCAGTTCGGCAGTTGCGCTGGTCGTCGTCCAGGTTTGCCAGCCGCCGGTTGGAGGAAAACGGACAGTGTGCAGC
The DNA here is from genome assembly GCA_016707205.1 of Haliscomenobacter sp. GTDB lineage: Bacteria > Bacteroidota > Bacteroidia > Chitinophagales > Saprospiraceae > JADJPL01. The sequence continues at coordinate 6,596 of JADJHZ010000012.1, forward strand.
GTGGAAGCGCTACCCGAAGGGGATATGATTTTCATCTGAACCTCTCCGGATTCCTGAAGCGCTGCCGTGCGGTAGGTCACGGGGTAGGTACCTGCCTGTGCCACGTCGATGTAGTAATCGAGGTAGTCGCCCGCGTCGAGGTAGCTGATGTTTTGGCCGCCGCCCACGTCGCTGGTGGTTTCCAGCTGAGTGCCCATTGGAAAAGAACCCTTCCGCCTCCACTTTGCCGGGCGCCGAATGGATGGCGATCAGGTTATTTTTTACGGTTTCCAGGCTGAACAATTGGAGCGGCGTTCCGTCCTGGGCAAGGATCTGCGTCCCGGAGTAAGATATTTTGACGACGTCGGTTGCTTTTAACTTGTAATTGACGGTGAAGTAGACAATCCGGGGATTGCTGCTGTTTAAACCAACCGCAGTGATCGGAATAACCCCTCCGTTTACAAAAATCTGAAAACCGGCGGGCGCTGCGGACAGGGGTGCGGCCATTGGTTTATTCAAATCGAGTTGCACCGTCTTTTCATTCAGGGTAATGGCTGAAATAAAAAAGGCCGGAACGGTATGGGTGGGCGCTTTTTCCACAAACTTGAAACTGCCGAGGTTAAAGCCGGCGCCGTCTACATAAAACCGCAGTTTTTTATCCCCCGGCGTCAGAACGACGTTGGGCACCCGCAGGTTTTGCCAGTTCTGCCAGCCGCCGGTATTGGGCACGTTGATGACCCTGGAAATGTCGGATCCTCCGACGCTAAAATGGAACTTGCCATCCGTTCCGTTGGCTGCTACCCGCACGTCGACATCATAGGCGGCGCTTTGGGCAACCTGGACGTCGTATTGCATCCATTCTCCGGCGCCCAGCCAGCCGACGCTGTAGCCGTTGGTATGGACGCTGTCCTTGGTCGCTTCGATATCCACCGCGTCGTTGCGGTAAGACCAACCATTGTTCCAGGAGGTGTAAATTCCGCTGACACCTGGTAGTTGGCCACATCGGTATCAAAATAAGCGGATCCCAAAACGCCCATGTCGAAGTCGGTGGAATATACCACGCCGGGGATGTTCTGGGTTTTGAACGGCACTGTTTCGTCGGAATAAACCTGCCGGAACATGGCGTCGATGACATCCTTTTGGAAAACACAGTTTTCCAGTTTCAGCCCCTCGGTTATTCCCATCAGCGCATTTTTCGCGAATGCGGCAGAAGGCGCAGGGCCGGTTCCGTTCCAGTAATCCAGCAATGCTTGATACGCCGGCGTTTTGACGACCGATAGCGGGCCGGCAATGGATTCGATTTTTTTCATCGGCCACCAGGCCCAGCCGATTCCATGGTCTTCCAACAATCTGATGGCATCCCGGAACCAGACATTGGAGTTTTCCCCGGATTCGCCGAGGAAGATCGGCACACCAAAGGTTTGCCGGATATCCAGCACCCACTGGATAGACGCCTGATCATTGTACGACCAGTATTTGTGGGGGGGCTGTAAACGATGTTTGTCATCCCAGGGCGGCAACAGCCTGGTGAAATCATTGGCAAACCAGTTTCCTTCGATAAATAGGATGTGTTTGGTGTCCACGGCCCGGATGCTGTCGGTAAGGGCCTCGTACAAATTTCTCAGCTGTACATTGCTCGGCAAATCCCAGTTTGGTTCGTTGATGAGGTCGTAACCGGCTACCGTGGGCTCATTGGCGTATTTTTGAGCAATTCTTTTCCAGAGCGCAATGGTTTTGGCCTGATTGGCCGGGCTTTCCCAGAGCGAGGGTTTGGAGGGATCGTAATCCGAGATGCCCTGGTCCTTGCCCTGCCCTCCCGGGGTTGCATGCAAATCCAGGATCACGTACATGCCGTTCTGTTTGCACCAGGAGATCAGGCTGTCCGTCAGTTCAAATCCCTTGTCCAGCCAGGTGTTTTGACCCGGAACGGGCTCCTTTTCGATGGGCAGGGTGAACAGGTTGTAGTGCATTGGCAGGCGGACCGCGTTGAACCCCCACGCCCCCAGGGAGTCGATGTCGATTTTACGAACGTGGTTGGACAGCCAGGCATCGTAAAACTGGTCTGTCGCTTCAGGTCCGATCAGTTCCTGGATTTTGGCTCGGATTTGATGTTGGGGGTTGGCAAAATCTGCCGTTTGGAGCATGTATCCTTCCTGGAGCATCCACCCGCCAAGGCCCATACCCCGGAGGAGAAAGGTGTCTCCGCTTTCTTTAATGATGACTTTCCCATGCGCTTTTAGAAATTCCTGGCCCTTCGCCTGGAACATCATCGCGAAAAAGAAAAAGCAGAGGGCAGCGGTAGGTATTCGTTTCATGTTGAAAAGGTGTAGGTCGTAGTTTAAAATGCCAGATGGTACCCTGATGTTGGGGCTGCATGACAATCGCCCCAAACCCATTCGCATCCTGTATCGTTCTTACCGGAGGGCGCTTGAGCGCTGTTTACGGTTTCAGGAGGGGAGTAGCCAATAGCTGGACGAAAATAAGCCATTTGCTGGATTTGGTAGAAAAAGCCATGCGAATCATCCAAAAAAGAGGGCTTAGTACCTGTTATCCAATTAACTTGGGGCCGTTATTCTTAAAAAATGAAATCATGAAGCACCTGCTGACCCTTTTCATTGCCTTGTGCGCTTTTTCCGGTTTTGCTCAAAAAAGCTTGCCCGTGGAGGTCGTCAAGAGTATTGAAGAACGCATTGCCAACGGCTACAGCCCGAGTATCGCCATCGGCGTCATCGACAAGGATGGGCCCCAGTATTACTTCTTCGGGGCCAAAACCGCCGGGGGGCAGCCGGTGAATGAGCATACCATATACGAAATTGGCTCGATTTCCAAAGTCTTTACGGGCATCCTCCTCGCGCAGAAGGTAGTGGACGGCCAAATGAAAACCGAAGACCCCGCTCAAAAGTACCTGCCGGCGTCCGTTGCGCTACCCACGCGGGATGGAAAGCAGATCACCCTGGGGCATTTATCCGACCATACGTCCGCTCTGGCCCGCATGCCGGCCAATTTTACCCCCAAAGATCCTGCCAATCCGTACGCCGATTATACCGTAGAGCAGATGTATGCCTTCCTGAAGGAGTATACCCTGCCGCGCGACATTGGCGCGCAGTACGAATACTCCAACCTGGCGCAGGGCTTGCTGGGGCATATCCTTTCGCTCCAGGCCGGCAGTTCCTACGAGGAGTTGATGATCCGCAATATTGCCGCTCCCCTGGGTATGAAGGAGACCAAAATCACTTTTGATGAAAAAATGAAGCAAAACCTGGCCATGGGGTACAGCCAGGGCGCTCAGGTGTCGAATTGGGACATTCCTACCCTGGCGGGCGCCGGCGCCATTCGCAGTTCGGTGCACGATATGCTGATTTTTCTGTCCGCCAATTTAGGTTTGAAAACCAGTACATTGTACCCCGCCATGCAGCTTTCCCATCAGGCGCGCCACGACAAACCGGGCGGCGGCACGCGGGTTGGCTTGGGATGGCATATTTCCAAAGGGGCTGAAGGCGATGTGATCTGGCACAATGGCGGCACGGGCGGCTACCGGACGTTCGCCGGATTTGTAAAAGAAACGGGCAAAGGGGTAGTCGTGCTGACCAATTCGGATAAAGGCGCCGACGACCTGGGCTTCCGTTTGCTCAACCCGGCGGCCAAGTTGATCGAAGTTAAAAAATCGGCCCTGGCCGAGATCAGAAAAACCCTCGACGCCCAAGGGGTAGATGCCGCCTGGCAGACTTATGAAAAGCTAAAAAACGATTTATCGTACTTCCTGGATGAGGAGGAATGCAACAACCTGGGCTATGCTTATCTGCAAGAAGGCAATACCAAGGCTGCCCTGGTTTTATTCAAAATTAATGTGGCCGCTTTTCCGAAATCCGCTAACGCCTACGACAGTTACGGCGAAGCCTTGATGAAAGACGGTCAGAAAGAAGCCGCTATCGAAAACTACAAAAAATCCCTGGAACTCAATCCCGGCAACACCAACGCGATGGATATGCTGGCTAAAATGGGCGTTGAAGAAAAGATGGACGCGTTCCGCGTGGAGGAATCCGTTCTGGAGTCGTATGTGGGGGTGTATGAATTGGCGCCCAACTTTACGATCACCGTTACCCGCCAAGGCGCCCAACTTTTTGGGCAGGCCACCGGCCAGGGTCCGTTTGAGATGTTCGCCAAATCCAATACCGAATTTTTCCTGAAAGTAGTAGAAGCCCAGGTCACGTTTTCTGTCCAGGATGGAAAAGTGGAAAGCATGACCTTGTTTCAGGGAGGACAGGCAATTCCAGGGAAGAAGATCAAGTAAGCAGGGGGGAATCGCTGATTATTGGATTTTCTTTACGACGACCCCTTTGCTGTCGACCCATTTTTTCTTGTCATGTTGGCGTTTGCCCGTTAGAATATTCCAGGTCTAGTCCCATAGGTTCCTTGGTAAGTCGTACTTGATTTTTTCCGCCCTTTTTTGAATTGCTTCCCGCAACGCCTCCTGATCAATGCCCTGGTTTTCGAGTTGCATCGTGTGCGCGGTTTTTAATACGATTTCTTTGGCCAAGGCGAGCGCGCGATTTTCAATCATCTTATCCAGAGATTGCTCCTGGGGAATGAGGCTGTAAACCAACTGCAAATGCATTGCTGCGGCAACCTCCCTTAGTCGCTGAAGCGTCAGGGCTCCTTCTGCTTCCCTGCGCTCTATGTCTTTAACGCCTTGCGGTGTCATGTTCAGTTTTTTCCCTAGTTGTCTTAGCGACATGCCTAACGATGTTCGGATTGCATGAATCCACCCCCCAGCTGGTACCGGGAGGTTTTTTATATCTGAAAACCGGACAAGGTTTCTGTCAAGCTGCGCCATTCGCAATCGCCTCTGATCTTTATTCATTAAATAAAAGCTTTAATTTTATTTACAAATTTAAGATATTATTTTAAAAATAAATTTATTTTTAAAATAATGCCTTAAGATTTTATTGAATTAAAAGCGCCTAATAAAGGGTCAGCGTTGGAGGTTTGTAGGTTTTGAGCCAAAGCCCGCTCAGCATGGACAATGGTGCGTTTTTGTGACACAAATTTGACAGGAGTTTTGCCTACTCTGTTCCCTGCTTTTCGGCTTCCGCAGTGGAGCCATTTACATGGCGTTCACCTAAGGTGTCCGGCACGAAAAAGGCGTTCCGCTTTGCAGGTTTTTTTTGAACTATTTTGAAAAGGAAAAGAAATTTGGCCCCTGGCCTATCCGGAACGACGCCCCAACGCCTTAACCCCTAAACGCCCCACCGCCTTTCACGGCACAAACGCCAGATAGACCAGATAACTCAGCACCAGGCCGATAAGGGCGAGAATGATCCCAGGGCTGCGCCGTTTTTTGAGGTAAAAGATCATGATCAGCCCGCTGAGGGAAACCAATATCATGAGCACCGCGGAGAGGTCGATAATAAAAGCCCAGGTCTTGCCGCTGTCCCGGCCTTTGTGCAGGTCGTTGATAAGTCCTACAAAACCGCTGCTGGTTTCGGTGAGCTCAAACGTTCCGTCTTCGCGATTGACGAATACATTGGCAGAGTACCCCGGGCCGTTAAACGCAATGGTGCATTGGTAGTCGTCGACAATGAAATCGCTGAGCGCTCCTTTGATGCCGAAGTCGCTGCGCAGAAACTCTACGGTTTCCAGTTTGGCTACTTCCTGCTCTGTGCCTACCCACGCCAGGTTCACCATGCCAGTCCGGTCGCTGCTGCGCTGCTGGTGCGCAAACCAGTCCGTATGGTTGAGGGTAATGCCGGTCACGGCGAAGAAAAAAAGGATGGCAAAGCTAATCATGGAGAGGTATACATGCAGCCACCTGGACCATGTGGAAAGCCAGTGCCGGAACCGGCTGGCGGACGATTTGGCGCCGCCGTTGGAGGAGGATTCCTGCTTACCCATTTTTTGCTTTTGGTTTTTTGCGGAATTCCAAAGCGGCGGAAGCGACTTCTACATTTCCACTGATATCCATCTTTTTAGGGGTTTTGACGCATTCGATCTCTTTGGACATCATCTGGTACGTGCCATGCTCCCGGGCGGCTTCGATGTAGATGGTATACGTGCCGGCCTCTACCGGCTTACCGAGGTCGTCTTTGCCGTCCCATTTGAGGGTATATTTTCCGGGCGGTCGCGTAGCGCTGCTGATGCTGGAAATATCGGCGCCCTTGCCGTTGGTGTAGCCGGTGAAGTTTTTGTGGTACCAGGATTTGAGGTCGGGCAGCCAGCGAGGCCGGTCGTACCACAGGGCCAGGGTGCGCACGGTTTGCTTTTTGGAATTCTCTACCCAAACCGCCACAAAGGGGCGGCGGAAACGGCCTTCAAACTGGCTTAGCTCCAGGGTGACCAGCAGTTCATAGTTTTGGCTCCATCCCTGGGCTTTGGTTTTTGCCTTACCCATAGGAGCGGAAGGTGGAGCCGGTTCATTTTTTACCAAAAGCGCCTCCCAGCCCGGACTGGCGTATTGACGGCCGTCTTTATCGATGATCAGGTACTCCACCCCGGGAAGGGTTGCGGCAAGCTTTTTGCTTTCTTCCGGGTGGAGCACATTGAACGCGGTGGCCAGGGCGCCGGCGTCGGTGGCGTTGGGGGCCACGACGGTAGCGCTGACCACTTCCCGAACCGGGAAAGCGGTGCGGGGATCGACGATATGGGAGTACCACTTGCCCTGGATCGAAAATCCGCGCCGGTAGTTGCCGCTGGTCGCGATGGCTTTGTTCTGTATCCCGACCGTGGCCAGAGGAGCGTCGTTTTCGGCATCGGCGAATGGATTACTGATCGCTACCGTTTCCGCACGGGCGCCCAACGCGAGGAGGTCCCCGCCAATGTTGACGACCACGGATTCCACGCCGGGAAGGGCCATGACCTTTTCGGCTACTTTGCGGATGATATAGCTTTTGACAAAGGTATTCGTCATCAGCGGCGTTGCGCTGAGATGGATAGCGGTTTGGTACCGTTCATCCAGCGTCCAATGGGTTTGGTGCACCTCCGTAACGGCGATGGCCCGTTCCTGCGCAGTAGGCAGGCGCTGCTCAAGGGCGCTCTTTTTCCAAAGCCGGCTGACAGCTTCTGCCGCGGGGTCGAGCGCGCCGCCGGTTTGCTGTTTCCAGTAATCAAAAAGCCGGAGCACCTCAAACAGATCGCTGGATACGTAAATCCAGAATTTATTGGTGCGCGCCCATTGGCTGAACTCGCTGTCCGGGGCATACCCGCTCAGAATATGCTCCAGCCGGTCGATTTCTGCCAGAGCCTGGGCTTCCGCCAGGGCGGCCGTTTCCTCCGAATTGGCGGATACTTTGAACTCCAGAGAGGTGCCGAGTACATTTTCAAATGGGAAACAAACAGCGCATAGGGCGGATTGGCGCTAAGCATCAATGGAAGGAGAACCAGTCCCAAAAAAAGGAAACGTGTCATCGCTTTTTGTTTGAGGTTCAAAAATAAAAAACCCTACCGCCGCAACAAAGAAATGCAAAGGTAGGGTTCCCTATTTTTTGATAATGCAAAAAATTTGTCCACAATCAGCCACAAACGAAAACATGGCGGATTTCATTTTCCACAAAGGTGAACCCAAAGGGAAACGAAAGGGATCGTATAAAAAAATAAGCGTGTAGTTATCCTGCCATAAGGTTCTGATTATCCCAATCGGCTTTTCGGGATTCGATGATTTGATCCGATGTCACATTCTCCTTTGCAAGCGCTTTGATGATGTCGTAGGTCGTCAAAATACCTACCAGCTCGTCGTTTTTCACTACCGGGATGGCGTGAAAACGGTTGACCAGGAAAATCTCCAGGGCGACGTTGATCCGGTCGTCGGGATCGAGTTTGGCAAGGCCTTTGGTCATAATCTCTTCAGCGGTGTAGGCCCTTAAACGGGCATAGTTGACGAAACGGTCCTCGTCGTTGGGGCTGAACCCGCGAAGAAAGTGCAGAAAATCGGTCTTGCTGATGATCCCGACCAACTCTTTGAAACGCACCACCGGGATATGGTGAATGTTGTGTTCGTCAAAGATCTCTTTGACGAGCGTGAGCTTATCTGCCGGGTTGACCGTGACCAGATCGCTGCTCATGATTGTTTTGATTGGTGCGAGGACGTTCATAAATATGTGATTTATTGAATTTTGCTATAACCAATTTCGCTCATCTCTCTATGTAACGCGTTGATGTTCTTCATCAGTATGCAATGACTTATGGCTAGGGAAGACCAGGGGCGAAAATCAGACCAAATGATTTAACAGTTTGGTAAACATCGACCGCTAGTTCTATTACATCTCAAAAAAAATGGCGTTCCGGGGGGGAGAACCTTACAGCCTACCTTCAAAGGGGGAGCGCGTTTTGCCGGGGTTAAGGAGAGGGTTTTGAGATAGCTTTAAAACCTCTCTATCGTAAATCGTACTTCGTACCTCGCATCACTTCAACTGCTGAAGGATCAACTGGATCGCCTTATCCAACTGAGGGTCTTTGCCATTCAGGCGGTCCATAAACGTGTTTTTGACGTATACATCGGGGGCGACGCCGGTGGCCTCCAGGTCTTTGCCGTCCAGGGTGTAACAGCCCCAGGAGGGGAGGCGGTAGAAGCTGCCGTCGACCAATCCCTTGCCGCTGGTAAAAATGATCCAGCGGTAGGTTTCGGTTCCGACGATGGTTCCAAGTTTGAGTTGCTTGAATCCCTGAGCGGTCATTTCGGCGTCGCTGAGGCTCGGTTCGTTGACCAGCAGCACGATGGGCTTGGCGGCCGGACCGAAGTTGGGTTGGGGGGACAGCCCGCCTTCCCGGTATTTCCAGTTGAGGTAGGGTTTTTGGGAGAGGAACTGCAGGACTTCGTTATGGACGTTGCCCCCGGTGTTGTAGCGGAGGTCGAGGATGAGTCCTTGTTTTTGCCACCCGTCGCTCACCATATCGCGCAGGAAGCGGTTGAGTTCCCCAAGGCCCATGTCTTTCATGTGGAAGTAGGCGATGCGGTCTTTGCTTTGCGTATCTACCTTTTTCTGGCAATCCGCTTCCCATTCGTCGTACAGGAGCTGGCTGACGGCGCCGGTGCTGACAGGGTGTAATTTGACGGTCTTCTCTTCAGTTCCCCGTTTGAAGGTGAGCGCGATTTCGTCGTCCAGGGAAGGCTGGACAACGTATTTCTCGCGGTTGAGCGCCGGATCGACGGCTACCCCATTCACCTTTACCAACCGGTCGCCGGGCTTGATGTCCTTGTCGGAGAGGCTGGCCGGGCTTTTGCTGACCACCTGTTCCACCCGATAGGGATCGTCGTTGGCAAAGAGGACCCCTGTCGTTGCACTGCGGGTTTTATAGAAGATTTCCTCTTCGGGGCCATTGGAGTTAAATCCCAGGTGGGAGGAGTTCAGTTCTCCCAGCAGGTCATTGAGCAGGAGCCGCAGGTCGGACCGGGTGTTGAGGTGGGGAAGGAAGGCGGCATAGCGGTCGCGAAGAGCGGGCCAGTCTTTGCCATGGAAATGTTCGTCGTAAAAATTCTGCTCCAGATTGGCCCAGGTTTCGAAAAACATCTGGCTAAACTCCGCGTTCAGGTCGCGGCGGAAGGTATGGTCAATAGAAATAAACTCCGCTTTGTTACCATCGAGATTGAGCGTGGCAATATTCCCGTTGATCAGGGCATAGAATTGCGATTTAGCCTGGCGGATAAAAGCGCCTCCCGTGGCTGCGCCCTGGATCATTTCCGTTTTGGGGCGTTCGAAGGGTTCAAAGACGATTTTCCAGAGGTTGCTTCTGCCCTCGTCGTGGTTGGATGCAAAAATTACCGTCGTTTTTTCTCCATTCTGCACGACGTATGGATCATCCTGGTATCCAAAGGTAGGCCCGATGGGTTCGATGCGGTCGCTGAGGTACTCCAAATCGATCTGGACGGGTGTTTTTTGCTTCAGGGAATCCTTTCCATTGGTAGCAGGTTTTTCTTCCTGCGCAAAGAGCGCCTGGTATTTTTCCGAACGGAAGGGGGCGTCGGTTGCCTTGAGCGCCATACGGAAGAGGTCCGCATCCTGAACGCCGAAGGGATAAGCGGGTTCGGTGCGATTGCTGTAAAAATAGATGTATTTGCCGTCGGGCGACCAAACCGGACCGGCTTCCGTCACGCCGGTGTTGGTCAGGTTGGTCGTTTTTTGGGTTTCCAGGTCGTAAACCAGGAGGTCGCGCTCGAAGTTGCGCATGGCGGCAAACACGATGTGGCGGTCGTCAGGGCCAAACTGGGGTGCATCACTATTGAGGTCCCAAAACTCGTCTTTGAGCAAGGTCGCGCTGGTCAAGGCGCCGAGGTCCAGGAGGCGCAGTTCGTGGCGTCCGCCCAGGTAAACGGCTTTGGTTTTGTCGCTGTTGAACGATACGAACCGGTTGTTGTGCCGGTCGCTGGTGATTTGCTTTTCCGGGCTGCTGCCGTCGGCGGCGATGGTAAACCAGTTTTGGTACCCGCCCACCGTTTGGTTGAACAGGATGGTTTTGTTGTCTTTAAGCCAATAGACTTCCATAACTCTGCCGTCGGACCGGGTCGGGATGAGCTGAACGAACTTCCCTTTGACGTCGGACACAAAGAGCTCGCCCCGGGAGACGAATGCCAGTTTTTTCCCATCTTCCGATACGTCGAACATCGAAATATTATCCTTGGTCTTGAAATCCTGTTTTTGGGAAAGCGTGGCGTTTTGCGGGATAAGAATCTCCGGTTTGGTCGTGCGGCCGGTTTTCACATCAAAAAGGTACAGCTGATAGTCCCTTCGGAAGGCTACTTTGTCGCCGTTGGCGGAAACATTAGGGTTCCATATCGCGGTGTTGAAATCGGTGAGCCGCTGTTTGCGCTCGCGGGAGAAGGTGTACAGGTTGTATTCGCCGTTGAATTCGTCGGAAAGGAAGAACAGGTTGCCCTGGCGGTCGATGGTGGCGCCAAAATCTTTCCCTTCCCAGGTGGTGTATTGTTTGTATTGGTTGTTTTTTGGGTTGAAGGACTGGATATCCGGGTTGTGGTCGCCTTTGTAGCCTTTGCGTTGAATGGCATTGAAACTTTCCCAGGATTCGTTGAAAAACAGCTCGCCGGTGCGCGGGTGCTCGGCAATATCGTGGGTAGTATGATGGTAGTCGGGGAACAAACGCACGGGCGTTCCTCCGGTAAGGGCAATTTTGTAGGCGCTTACCCGATTATACTGGTTGGACGTGAAGTAAATGGACTTGCTGTCCCAGGTCCAGGAACAGACCAGGTCTGAAGCGTCGCTGAAGGTCAGCTGGCGGATCTCCCCGCCTTCCAGGGGCAGGACGAACACATCGGTATTGCCAAACTGGACGCTGCTGAACGCGAGCCATTTCCCATCCGGCGAAATCCTGGGGAGGCGCTCATCGCCTTCCATAGCGGTTATCCGGGAAGCTTGTCCGCCTTGGGAGGCAACTTTCCAAATATCGCCGGCAAAAGTGAAGTATAGGGTAACGCCATCTGGACTCAGGGCCGGATGATCGGTAAAAAAGGCTGGTTTTCCGGATTGACTAAAAACCGGGATTACAGTCCAAAAAAAGAGGAGAAAATAAAACAACGGAAGGTTCTTCATGGTTTGAAGGTTGGCAGCGGGTGACAAAATGCTTGGTTTAAATTTCCTAACCCAAACTACAAAATTTCCAAATATGCAGGTAATTGATAGCGCAAAACCTATACTGGTTACTGGAGCGGGCGGATATATTGCCTCCTGGATCATCGAGTTCTTATTGGAAAAAGGATACCGGGTTCGGGGCACCGTGCGCAGCCTTTCGGAGAATAACCGCTTGGCCCACCTGGAAGCAATGGTCAAAAATCATGATGGACGGCTGGAATTGTTCGAAGCAGACCTCCTCAAACACGGTTCGTTCACCAAAGCGATGGAGGGATGCGAACTGGTCTTTCACACGGCGTCCCCCTTCAAATTCCAGGGGATAAAGAACCCTCAGAAAGAGCTGATCGACCCGGCGCTTGAAGGCGTTCGGAATGTATTGCTCACGGTGGAGGAAACGCCCTCCGTCCGAAGGGTCGTGCTGACGTCCAGTGCCGCGGCTATTTACGGGGATGCCAAAGAAATAGAAGATCAGCCCAACCGGATGTTTACCGAGCAAGTCTGGAATCTGAGCTCCAGTATCGAACACCAGCCCTACTCCTATTCCAAGACCGTTGCCGAACGGGAAGCCTGGAATATGGCGGGACAGCAGATGCGCTGGGATTTGGTGGTGATGAATCCGGCTTTCGTCCTTGGGCCTTCGTTAAGCCGCCGGACGGATTCGACGAGTACCGGGTTTATTTTATCCTTGTTAAAAGGCGAGTATAAAAGTGGGGCCCCCGATTTGTACTACGGCGTTGTCGATGTTCGGGATGTGGCCCAAGCCCATATTTTAGCCGGCTTTACCCCTTCTGCTGCAGGGAGGCACCTTATTTGCAACCAATCGATGAGCTTTTTGGAAATAGCTCAGGTGATCCGAGCGGAATACGGGGACCGCTTCCCTTTGCCCAAACGCAGGATCCCTAAGCCCTTGATGCAGTTGATCGCGCCTTTGGTAGGACTGACCCGGAAGTATGTAAAAAACAACGTGGGGTATCGACCTGTTTTTGATAATAGCCGGTCCTTGGAAAACCTCCACGTCCGCTACCGCCTTATCCGGGAAACCTTGCTCGACCAAACCGCCCAGCTTATCCAGGATGGATTTCTGGACTGAGCATTCCGGATTCCCGAATATTCTCCGTTCTTTGCCGCACAAAATTGGCCAAATTGAGTAACGTGGGAGGTATAGCATTTCGGCTGGACCGAAAACAGGTATTGGCGTCATTTTTGATTTTGGTCAGCGCGTTGTGTTTTTCCGCCAAAGCGGTACTGATCAAAATGGCCTACCGCTACGAGGTCGACAGCATTTCGCTCCTTACGCTGCGCATGGCCTTTGCCTTGCCCATTTTTCTGGCCATAGCCTGGTGGTCGCGCCCCAAGCACGGTGATGGAAAGGCCCGCCTTAGGCCCCAAGACTGGCTGGAAATCATCGTTTACGGGCTTTTGGGGTATTATTTCGCCAGCCTGTTCGATTTCATGGGCTTGCAGTACGTGTCGGCGGGGATGGAACGGCTTATTCTATACTTATATCCCACGATGGTGCTGTTGCTGTCTGCGGTTCTTTTCCGGAAAAAGGTTCTTCGCTCCCAGCTTATTGCGCTGGCGCTGACGTACGCGGGTATTGCTGTTGCTTTTCTTGACGGGCAAAATCTCACCCAGGGAAGCGACGTTCTTTTCGGCGGTTTTTTGATCCTTATGAGCGCAATCGCGTATGCGGTCTACCTGCTGGGGACCGCCACGTTGCTGCCTAAACTTGGCACGCTTAGATATACCTCCCTCGCCATATCCGCCGGGTGTATCGCCATCATCCTTCAGCACGGGATCCAGTTTCAATGGGACCTTTGGGGTTTTCCCGCACTCGTATACTGGTTATCTTTGCTCATGGCAATGCTATCTACCGTGCTGCCCACGTTCCTGGTCAGCGAAGGCGTTCGGATGATCGGCGCTGGCAATGCCTCCATTATCGGGAGTATTGGACCGGTTTCAACCATCGCGCTGGCGTACTGGTTTCTTGGCGAGGGCTTTGGATTCTGGCAATTGGTTGGGACCTTGCTGGTGACGGGAGGGGTTGTGTATATTAGTTTGGCGAAACGGGAAAAAAATTAAAAAAATACCATGGATCTTAGTTTGATGCGGCAGGAATTTGTGCGGGAAGGGCTTTCAGAGGAAGGCCTTCGTCCGGACCCCATCAGTCAGTTTGAATTTTGGTTCCAGCAGGCGATGGACGGCAACATGGAAATGGCCAATGCGATGAGTCTGAGCACCGTCTCTGCAAAGGGGCAGCCTTCGTTGCGGACGGTACTGTTGAAATTTTTTGACCGACGGGGGTTTGTTTTTTATACTAACTTCGAAAGCCGAAAATCCAGAGAAATTTCTGAAAACCCCCAGGTGGCGCTGCTTTTTCCCTGGCTTCACCTGGAACGCCAGGTCGTGATTCTGGGAAAGGCGGAGAAAGTCGGCACGGCGGAATCCGTGAAATACTTCCTTACCCGCCCCCGGGGAAGCCAGATAGGGGCATGGTGCTCCAACCAGAGTTCGGTGATCAACTCCCGGCAGATGTTGATGGCTAAATTCGAGGAAATGAAAGAAAAGTTCCACAACCAGGAAATCCCCCTCCCTTCGTTTTGGGGCGGGTACCGGGTTGTTCCCCACCACATGGAATTTTGGCAAGGGCGGGAAAATCGCCTGCACGACCGCTTCCTCTACCTGCTTCAGCCCGACGGAAGCTGGACTTCCCAGCGCCTGGCGCCCTGACCCAGGGCGATTCAGCCCGGAAATTGGTGCAGGAGCTGAACCAGTTCGTACACGTCTTCAAAGCTATTGTACAGCGGAGCGGGCGCAATCCGGATGACTCCGGCTTTGGCGCCGCCGGCGTCCTGGGTTGGCAGGTTGTGCTCCCTCCAGTCGCAGACTACCCCGTTGGCCATCAAATAGTCGAACAGGCGTTTCCCTTCCGGCCCTGTTAGGAATGACAATTGAGCCCCGCGCTGGGCCGGGTCTTTGGGGGTGATAAACCGGTAACCATGCCCTTCTTCCTGCATCCGGCCAACCAGGTATTCCAGGTATCCGGTCAGCATTTCGCTTTTTTTTCGGATGGCGGGCATTCCGGCGCGGAAAAACGGCTCGTGGCTGGCCTGCATAGGCGCGAACGCGAAAATTGGCGCGTTGCTGAGCTGCCAACCCGAGGCGCCGGGCGTGGGTACGAATCCTTTTTCCATCAGGAATCGGCGCTTTTCGTCGTATCCGTACCATCCGGCCAACCGGGGAATATCCGGGTTAAATGCATGCCGTTCATGAATAAAAGCCCCGCTCAACGCTCCAGGGCCGGAGTTGAGGTATTTGTACGTGCACCAGACCGCAAAATCCGCTCCCCACTCGTGCATCTTCAGAGGAACATTGCCGGCGGCATGGGCCAGGTCAAACCCGGCCAACGCGCCCGCCCGGTGGGCGGCGCGGGTGATGGCTTCCATGTCGTACCACTGCCCGGTGTAGTAATTAACCCCTCCAAACAGCACCAGGGCGGTAGACGCTCCATGAGTTTCTATTGCCGAAAGGATATCTTCTGTATGCAGCAACTCCTCTCCGGGGCGCGGCGCAACTTCTACAATCGCCTCCCCGGGGGCGTACCCATGCCACTTAACCTGGCTCTCCACCGCGTATTGGTCGGACGGAAAAGCGCCCGCCTCCATAATGATCTTGAACCGGCCACCCTGGGGCCGGTAAAAACTCACCATCATCAGATGGAGGTTTACGGTCAGGGTATTCATGACGATTACTTCGTCTTCCTTCGCTC
This sequence comes from Haliscomenobacter sp., assembly GCA_016707205.1. GTDB lineage: Bacteria > Bacteroidota > Bacteroidia > Chitinophagales > Saprospiraceae > JADJPL01. The sequence goes on from JADJHZ010000012.1 coordinate 21,917, forward strand.
CAACGATGTGGGCAGAAGCCGGCGCCAAGGCTTTATGGAATTCCTTCCAGGGAATATCTCCTTTGAAGTGTGCTTCCACCCCCTGGGTTTCCCAGCGATCGAATTCGCGAAGCGCCGCTTCCCGCGCCCCCTTGGGCTGTAACCCCAGCGAATTGCCGCAGAAATAAAGGGCGTTTCTCCCGTTAAACTGGGGGAAATAAAATTGATCGCGGTATTCCCGTAAAGGGTCTTCCCGGTCCATCTGCCGGGCAAATTCAAGCGTGGGTTGGTAAGAAGCCATGTTTTTAAAAGTTGCGAAGTTACGAAGTTGCGAGGTTGCGGAGTTGAGAGGTTACGGAGTTACGAAGTTGCGAAGTTGCGAAGAATGGACCTCGCAACCTCGCAACTTCGTAACCTCGTAACTTTTTCGACTACCTGGGTACTTCCAGCGTTTTCAAAATATCCCGGACAACGTCCTGAGGTTCGAGGCCTTCGATTTCGCGTTCGGGTTGAAGGAGGATGCGGTGGTTCAGCACGGGGTAAGCGACGTATTGAATATCTTCCGGGGTGACGAAGTCGCGGCCTTGCATGGCGGCGATCGCTTTAGCAGTTTTGAGGATGGCGAGCGAAGCGCGGGGAGAGGCGCCCAGGTAGACATCCCCGTGGCTGCGGGTACGGTGCACGATCTCTGCGATATACTCGATCAGCGGATCGGTGATAACGATGTCCTGAATCAGGTTCCGGCAGGCTTGCAGATCCTTGGGGCCTAAAACTTTCTGCACTTCGCGCCGGAGGTGGAGGCCGAAATCGCCCTGGAAGCGGCGGAGGATCTCCTTCTCTTCCCCGAGATCGGGATAGGAAACGGGGATTTTCATCAAAAAGCGGTCGAGTTGGGCTTCCGGCAATTTATAGGTGCCTTCCTGCTCGATGGGGTTCTGGGTGGCGATGACGAAGAACGGGTACTCCATGGGGTACGTCTTGCCGTCGACAGTAACTTGAAGTTCCTCCATGACCTCAAACAACGCAGACTGGGTTTTGGCCGGAGCCCGGTTGATCTCGTCGATCAGGACAACGCTGGCAAAAATAGGTCCTGGGTTGAAGGAGAAGTCGGAGGTTTTCAGGTTAAACACCGTAGTGCCCACCACATCGCTGGGCATGAGGTCTGGCGTAAATTGGATGCGGGAAAAGTGGATGTCGAGGGTTTGAGCGAGGAGTTTGGCGGTAAGGGTTTTAGCGATTCCCGGCACACCTTCCACCAGGGCATGTCCTCCGGCAAACAGGGTCGCCAGGAGAAAATCCACAAACGTTTCCTGGCCGACGATCACCTTCTGAAGTTCGCGCTTGACGTTATCTACGGCCTGCTTGACCTTGCTCAGGTCGAGGTGGGTGCGCTGGAGGAGCGATTCCTGCCCGGCGGCGCTATCGATTTCCGGAGTTGGTGCAGGCTGTTCTTCTGGTTGGAGCGGGTTTTCCAGTGTCATAAAAATTAACGGCTATGAGTTTGTTTGCAATGGTGCGTCAGGTTGTCCAGGCGTTGGCTAAATTCGATCAGGGTATTTTCCGTAACGATGGAACCCCGTTGAATGTTCTGGTACATCAGGATCAGATGCCGGACCGCCTGTGGGTCGATCTGCGCTTTTGCGCTGAGCAAGGCGACAAATTCCTCGTCGAGTTCCCTGGTGGGAAGCATAAAGCGTTCGCGGGCAAACTGCAAAAAGAGCTTCATTTTTTGAAGCGCTGTCTTTTTGTGGTCCTGCTGCAGGAAATTCAGGCGGCCAATCGCCTGGATAAACTCCAGTGAGGTGTTCTTGTTTGCGGGAATAACCGGAACAGGCTGCTGCCTGCGTTTGGTGCGAAAGATCAGGAACAAAAGCGCTACGGCAACCAACAGGTACCAGGCTGCCGCCAGCGCCGGCTGGCGCAGGATATAATCCAGCGGGCTGCGATCAGCAAACTGGCGGTTGCCCATCGGGTTTTCAGATGATGCATCCCCCCGGCCCGGAACTTTGCTGAATTGGTCCCAATAGATCGGACCAGACGGAAGATGGGACAACACCCGTTCCACATAGGCCAGCCGGTCTTTTTCCACCAACGCGAGATTGGAGAAGAAGATCGGGTTCGTGTGCAAATAGATCCATCCTTTTTTGTGCGAAATCCGGACGAAATTCACGTGCCTGCGGTTGAGTTTACCCAGTTCGACAAACCCTCCTTCCCGGTCGCAGAAATAATCGGACCGGAAATAGTTCCAATAATAGACCGGTGGCGGGCTATTCCTGCGGTAAGGCTTGAGGTAACGCAGCCTTACCGGCGCCGGGAACTTGAGATCCGGGTGGAGGAGATTGGCCTGGGCCTGGGTGTCCTTGGTAAAATCCAAAAGAGGATCATCATCGTCTTTGGGAACGCACCATTCAAGGTCAAGCGCCTCTGTCAGCGACTCTGGAATTTGCAGGGACGCAATGAACGCATGGTTGCCATTGGCCACAAATTTTAACAGCGCATCCCGGCTGGCCGAGTCGTAGAACGGCATGGGGCCGACAAAAATATACGACGATGTCTTTGCCGGTTTGACGGGCAACGCTACCGAAAGCGGCTTTTTTATTTTGATCAGGGATTCCCCCGGAAAGTATTCCTTCAAAAGCGTATACATGACATAGGCGCCGTAGGGGCCTTTATTTTTTTCCTTGTAGTTTTCTACCCAGGAATACCGGCTTCCCTGCACGTAAAGTATATACATCGTCCCGACGATCAGCGCCCCCAGCAAAATCAAAAAGAATATCAGGCGCCGGGTATTCATGAGACGGGGGATTTTGCCGTGGAGCGCCCGGGGTAATATTTCCCGGCGCCAAGCGATTGGACAAAGGATTTAAAATCGCGCTCCAGGAAAGCGAATTCCCCGCGTTCCGGCGCATATTCTCCGTAGCGGACTTTCTCAAAAATCAGCGTCAGGCGACTGAAATCTGCCGCGTAAGGAGTGCCTCGAAGGTCGCGCAGGTATTCCCGGTTCGTCTTGTCTTTTTTCCATTGAATCAGAGAGGCATACTGAAGTTGCTGCAGCGCCTGAAGGTAATAGATACGGATAGCCAGCGCATAATCTCCCGACCGGATGGCCTCGGCCAGATACCGGTCCAGTTCGGATTCCGGAAGGGGCGTTTCCAGATCGTTGGCTGTAAAAGACAAGCGGCTTTCCCGGATCTTCTTGTTCTTTGGAGACTGGATCAACGCGCGGAGAATAAATGCCGCGATGAGAACAAGGAACACCAGGGCAAAGAACTGCATGACTGGACCCGCGTTGCCGCTCCAAATGCCCGATCCCTCCCGGGCATTCTTTGATTTTGCCCGCTTTTGTGGGCGAAGCGTATAGGTAAGCCCCTCGGTTGTTTTTTTCCATTTCGATTCATCGAAGGACCTGGAGTGCACGGGTTCGTCCATGTAGGCCTTTTGAGGAGAGGCGGTTTCCTGTCCCCGGCCGGCAAGGGGTGCGGCAAGGGAAAGCAGGAAAAAAGCTATGGTCAGGGAGGCTGCCTTCATGCCGTTTCTTGTTCTAAACCCCGGATCTGCCGCTTGCGTCCAATCTCCCGGATCCGTTGTTTTAGCTGATTCGCTTCCATGATCTCTACGAGCGAATAATACATTAATCCAAAACCGGTTGCGATCATCCCAAAGATGAGGTATTGAAAAAAATAGGTCAGGCCGGCAAGGACGACCGCCGAGAATTGTTCCATCTGCTCGCTGTTGAGGCGCACCACCCAGCTGATCAGATTGAGGTAGGTCCATGCCAGCCCGGTATCCAGCAGAGAAAAAAATAAGCCGCCGGTGAGCATCAGCAAAAGGAGGAGTGCAAAAATCCGGCTGAAGTTGGGTAGCGCTAAAAATAAGACCCTTGGGATGCCAAGCCCTCGGGCTTCCGGTTCAAGGGCCAGGACCGTCATCCACAAAAGCAACAAAGGGAAGAATAGCAGGATCACAAAGGAGGCGTATGGGCTCTGGGCGTACAAAATCCCTACCATAAATGCTGCAGGCGCCAGCGCTTTCCTAAATTGAACCAGAACGGTCGTCCAGGGGGCCGGCTGTTTTCCCATCAACCGGGGAAACAGCCAGGTGGAGAAAAGCGCGAGAATGGGCACGTTTAACCAAGGCGCCCAAGGGATGGCGTCCCGATGATGATAAAATTGGCCCAAAGCTTCCAGACTGGCGAATAAACTGAAATCGATCCGAAAAAATGCTGCCGGAGGAACAGAGCGGCCAAAGAAAAATACAGGGAAGCAGTATAGCACCGCGACAAGCAGCGAAAGGCCCAATACCGTTGGAAAACTTCGCTGAAAAAACGGGAACAGATCGCCAAAGACATGGCCGGCGTTGCGAATGAAGGCCTGTTCCGGCAAGGGCGGTTTGTGGACGGCAAATTCGGGCTCCGCCAGGGAAGCGCTCCCCAGCCGGGAGGCTTTGTAGTATGGATACCAGACAAAATAAGCGATTACAAAAGCCAGACAGGCCAGGATAAACGCGCCCCGGACCCAATCCGGGGTGTCGGTATGACGGGTGAGGAAGGATTCAAAGATACCGGCAAGAACGATCAGCGGCGTAATGCCGAAAAGGATTTGGAGCCCGCGTCGGGCAGCGCGCTGAAAAGCCTGGCCCCGGGTATAGGCGCCAGGGAAGGCCAGCCCCCGCCCCATGGTTAAGCCAGCGCCGCCGGCAATCACAATGGCAGAAATCTCCAGCGTGCCATGTATCCAAATAGTGAGGAACGATTCCCAAAACAACCCTTCCTGTACAAAAAAGTACTGGAAAGCGCCCAGCATGATCCCGTTGCTGGCGAGAATCATCAAGGAGCCGATGCCGTACAGGATGCCAAAAATAAACGTGAGCGAAGCGACAAAAAGGTTGTTGGCCGTAATCCCCAGCGTCATATCGAAAGGCCCCATTTTTTTATATACCGCCATCGGATCTCCGGAAGCAATGTTTTCCTTGGTCATTTCAATGTAGCGTTCCCCCAGGATGAGTTCCGGGAATTCGGGGTCCATAGCCGAGGAAAGCGCCCCGGTAAGGAAGGCGCCGGCGAAGACCAGGAACGCAATCAGCATGTCGCGCCGCGCCGCATACATGGCGAGCGGAAGTTTCTCCAGCCAGAAGCCGGAAAACGCCAAAGACCGGTTTTTCGGGCCCTGGTAGATGGACAGAAAGATTCGTTGGGCAAGGTCGTTGAGGTACACCCGAACTGAACGGTTGGGGTAAAAGGTGCGGGAAAAGGAAAGATCGTCGGTAATCTGAACGAACAACTCATTCAACCGGTCTGGGTCGCGATGGGCGCCCTCCAGAACTTGTTCAAACTCCTCCCATTTTGGAGCGTTTTGCCGAATGAATTGGGTTTCGCGCATAAGGGGTTGTTGAGGGCGTCAGTCAATTTTGGAAAAGTCCCATTTTATGAAAATATTTGCACTTGCGCAAAGCAAGCGGCTCAAATTTCTCGTTTTGCCGTCTTCCTGCCCTTCCATTGCTCTAAAAAACGATATGCAACCTATTGACATACAAACGCCCCAGAACGTGCGGATCGAATACGAACCGGCAGCCTTGCGGGACCGAATGCTCGCGTTCTTCATCGACGCGCTCATTTTGGTCGCTGGTTATAGTTTAGTACTCTGGGCGATTTTGAGCAACTCATTCGGGCAAGGCCTCCTCGAGGTGGGTTGGTGGATGAATTTATTGTTTGTATTTATCCCCCTGGGGCTATTCTTCGGGTACCATTTTTTATTCGAAACGTTTTGGGGAGGGCAATCTCCCGGAAAACGAGCGATGGGCATCCGGGTGATCCGCCTGGATGGCCGGGAGCCTCAGCCTGCGGATTACCTGCTGCGCGCTTTTTTTCAGTTGGTAGATACGTTAACTTCCATGGGCATTCTGGCTGCGTTGCTGATCAGTTCTACTGCCCGGGGCCAGCGCCTGGGGGATATAGCGGCGCACACCGTCGTCGTACGCCAACGCAATATGATCCGTTTTGCGCTGGCAGATATTCTCCGGATTAATTCCCTGGAGGATTATACACCGACCTATGAACAGGTAAAAACCCTGAGCGAACAGGATATGCTCACGGTCAAAAACGCCCTTGCCCGCTACCAGACCTTTCGCAATGCCGCTCATGCAGCGGCCATCATTGAACTGACTGACCGCCTTTGCGCGTTTCTGAACATAGAACCGCGGCCCGAAAATGCGGTGGAATTCCTCAAAATCTTGCTTCGGGACTATATCGTTCTGACGCGTTAACTGCTTATGCGAAAAAAGAAACCCATCATTTTGCCCGAGGTCGTGTTTACGGGCATTGCGGATAAAGGCCAATGCGTTGGGAAATCCCAGACCGGACAAGTCGTTTTTGCTACCGGCGCCGTCCCGGGAGATGTTGCCGATGTGCTGGTCTACAAAAAACGGAAGGAGTATTACCTGGGCGTCGTGAAACACATTCATTCCTTTTCTTCGCACCGCCGGGAGCCTTTCTGCGCGCATTTCGGCGCCTGCGGTGGTTGCAAATGGCAGCACTTTGACTATCAGGCCCAAATGCAGCAAAAAGAGGACGTGGTCCGGCAGTCCCTGACCCGGATCGGAAAAGTTGCCGTTGGGGAGTGGCTTCCGATCCTGGGAGCTCCGCAAAGCACGGAATACCGCAACAAGCTGGAATTCGCTTTCTCCAGCAAACGCTGGCTGGCGCCCCACGAATTAGGGACCGGCGTGTCCAATATACAGGATGTGATCGGGTTTCACCCGGCTGGCGGCTTCGATAAAGTGATCGACATCCAGCATTGCTGGCTGCAGCCTGAACCTTCCAATAAAATTCGCAACCTGGCCCGAAGTATCGGCGCCCGGCAGGGGCTGCGTTTTTATGATACCATGGCCCAGCAGGGGTTTCTCCGCAACCTCATGCTGCGGACTACTACTCTGGGGCAGACCATGGCGCTGATGAGTTTCGGATACGACGACCAGGAAAAAATCTCCGCCTTCCTGTCCGCCCTTCTGGAAGGAGCTCCGGAGATCACCACCCTGATCTATTGCGTCAATACCAAGCTCAACGATACGGTATTTGACCTGGAGATGCGCACGGTTTACGGACCCGGGTATGTGGAAGAAGCGCTGGGTGGCGTCCGGTTCCGGATCGGGCCGAAATCGTTCTTCCAAACCAATTCGCGGCAGGCGGAAACCTTGTATTCCGTAGCGCGATTTTGCCGGACTTCGGGGAAATGAAAATGTGTACGACCTGTATACCGGGATTGGGAGTATCGCCTTATATGTCGCCTCGCAGTGCCGGCAGGTGGTCGGGATAGAAGAAATCAGCGCCGCCGTGGAGGACGCCCGGATCAATGCCGAAAGGAATGGCATCCGCAACGCCCGGTTTTATGCCGGAGATGTTAAACAAATCCTAACCCCGGAGTTTGCTTTGGAGCATGGCCGCCCCGACGTGCTGATTACCGACCCGCCACGGGCAGGCATGCACCCGGAGGTCGTGCGCATCCTTCTGGAACTTTCCGCTCCCAGAGTGGTTTATGTGAGTTGCAACCCTGCTACGCAGGCACGGGATTTAAATCTGTTACAGGAAAAATACGACGTGCTGAAAGTCAGGCCGGTGGATATGTTCCCCCATACCCATCATATCGAAAATGTGGCGCTTTTACAATTGCGGGATCTATGACGGACGAAGGAAAATACCAGCAGATCAAAGAAGCCATCCTTCCTTTTATCCCTATGATCGGGAAGGCGGCAGATACCATCATCGACGAAAACGTATCCAACTACCCGATTTTTGTGGTCAGCCAACTGGATATTGACCTGGGTATTCCTTTGGTCAAACGAACGGAGGAAGGCTCTTTGTGGTCGGTGCATGCTTCTACCCTCGAAGAAATGAGCGCTAAACGGGTGATCCAGGAAGAAAAGGTAACCCGTTTTCGAGATGTTTATAAGGACCCCAGGGATTATGTATGCTTGTTCGTCTTAAGCGATCTTGGGGCAATATTTATTTTTCTACCCAGGGATTAGCCCGGCCTGCTCCCCAGGTCAGGGGGGGGGGGGCGGGGGGGGGGGGGGGGGTCCCGGGGGGGTTTTTTTTTGTTTTGGTTTAACCATGTATTATTCTCCCCTAAACCACGCAAGGTATATGAAAATATTAATTTGTGAGAGCGAAGAGGTGTTGCTTGCCGCTATCGAATTCCGGTTGCGGAAACAGGGTTTTGCTGTAGCTTTCTGCAAGAAAAAAGCTTCGGTAGAAGAACATGTACTCAAGGAAGATCCCGATTTGGTGCTCATCGATCTCGATATGGGTAAACAATCCGGCTTGGAGATCGTGCGCCTGGTCCAACAGCTTCAAGGGCCAAAAGCCAAAACATTACTACTTGCCGATCCGGACGAAGAGGAGAAGATCGTGGAAGGGTTTGCGATAGGGATTAACGACTTCCTGTCCAAGCCCTTCAAACCGGCCGAGCTCATCCTGCGCGTCCGCCGCATCCTGGGCAAATAAAGGGTAATTTTAAACCTAAACGCCATAAAATATGAAAGGAATTATCCTGGCGGGCGGCCTGGGTACACGCCTGTACCCCCTCACGCTGGCGGTGAGCAAGCAGTTGATGCCGGTTTACGACAAACCGATGATCTATTACCCCCTGTCCACCCTCCTGTCGGCGGGTATCCGGGAAATTTTGATCATTTCCACCCCGCACGATTTGCCCAACTTCCGCAAACTGCTTGGCGATGGAAGCCAGATCGGCTGCCGGTTTGAGTATATCCCCCAGGAAGTTCCCAATGGCTTGGCTCAAGCTTTTGTTCTTGGGGAAGATTTTATCGGCGCCGACTCCGCCGCGCTGATTCTGGGAGATAATATCTTTTACGGAAACGGACTCAGCGAAGTGATTCGCGCCGCCGTCGATCCCCCGGGAGGCGTGGTGTTTGCGTATTGGGTGGCCGACCCCGAACGCTACGGGGTGGTAGAATTTGACGAACACTTAAAAGCGGTCTCGATCGAGGAAAAACCCAAACAGCCCAAATCGAATTACGCCGTGCACGGCTTGTACTTTTATCACAACGACGTCGTGGAAATCGCCAAAAATCTTCAACCCAGCCATCGGGGGGAATACGAAATCACCGATGTCAACAGGCATTTTCTGGCTGCCGGAAACCTGGAAGTGGGGGTTTTGGGCCGGGGCATTGCCTGGCTGGATACCGGTACCCACCAATCGCTCATGCAGGCTGGGCAGTTCATCCAGGTTATCGAAGAACGGCAGGGACTTAAAATTGGCTGCGTCGAAGAAGTAGCCTACCAAATGGGCTTTATCGATGGCGAACAATTGGAACGCCTCGGCAACAAATACCTGCAAAGCGGGTATGGAAAATACCTGCTGCAGTTGCTGAGGTAAGGGTAAAGAGCAGGGAGGTAGGGAGCAGGGAGCAGAGGTTACAGCCTGGGGAAAAACTGCCAATGAACCAGCAGCCAGAACAATGCCGCCAGGGCCAGGAAAACCAGCGTATATCCCAGGCGGGCGCCCATTCTTCCCCGTCCGTTGCCCCAAATCAGGAGGGTTTGCCATAATACGCCCAACGACAGCACGCCGATGCCCCAGGGCAGGAAAAGCCAGGTCTTCAATTGCGGGGAAAGGCCGTACAAAACGGTTTCCTCCCCCTTCACCTGCATCGCTACGCCAACGAGATAAATCACCATGGCCAGAGCGGCCAGCCAGGCGATCCATCGGGCGGAAGCCGGGAGGAGGTTGGCTTTTACCGCCCGGATTCCGTAGCGCCGGCGTGCCATAGCGCCCATGGGCCAGCCGATAAGGGCCAGGAGTAAAATGCCCAGGCTGATTCCGAAAAGCCCGATATTGGCGTCGGGACGGTCCAGTACCGGGATTCGCTCAAGTGCAACGATGGGCATTTCGCTGAGGAACATATGGGTGATTTCGCCGGAGTCGTCCATGCGGAACGCGATGCGCTCCGGACTGGTATCTTCGCGAAACAGTAGCTTTCCTTCCTGAATCCAGCGCTGGGTTTGGCCAGGAGCGCGGGTCTCCAGATACCCTTCCGGAGTAACGACAATCTCCACCGGAGGGGACATCAACGCGACGACTTTGGTAAGGTCTGAGCGGGTGAACCGGTTCGCCCGGTATGCCCCCTCAAATTTTTTCAACGCTTCTGCCTGTCGAGGATCTGGTTTCAGGTTGGAAAGGACAGGTTCCGGGAAAAAATACTCCAGGAACGCTTCCATTACCTTTTGGTATGCTTCGCTGCCTTCGGCGCTATTGAACGATACGAAAATCCCAATTTGGTGTGCCGGGAACAAAGCCATCAGGGCATGAAAAAGTTCCGTGTCGCCGCCATGTCCGAAGATCTCCTGCCCGTAACGGCTGATGTCCATAAAACCATGCCGCATGGGGTTCATGTCGGGAGCGTGCCGGAAACTGGGGCGTTGCATTTCTCTGGCGGTCAGGCTGTCGAGTATGCGGACGGTATCCAGTTTCCCGTACTGAAGGTGAGCGATCATGAAGCGGGCCATATCTTTGGCCGTAGCGCTGGCGGCGCCAACCGGCGCCAGAGGAACATACTCGAAATCACCGGACTGAAAGCGGCCATTTTGCCACTTGTAGCCTTTGGAAAGACCGGAAGCCATTCCTTTCGGAACGGGCTGGCGGAACGTAGTATGGTTCATATTCAGGGGCCGGAGAATATTTTTCTCTACATAGTCGTCCCAGGAAAGCCCGGAGGTTTGCTCTACGATATACGCGGCCATGCCGGACCCATGGTTGGAATACGCGGAGATCATCCCCGGCGCCCAGATCCGGCGGGGCATTTCCTCCCGGAGGATTTCTCCCAGTGGTTTAAGGGATTCGGGGCTTTTGCCAAACAGCCCCAGCACCCGGTCTTCAAAGCCTGGGTTATGGTTCATCAAGTCGAGGAGCGTAACCGGCTGGGGAAAATTGGCAGGAATTTGAAAATCTTTGCAGTAGGTGTTGATATCGGCGTTCAGGTCCAGTTTGCCCTGTTGGACCAACTGCATGACGGAGGTCCAGATAAAGGTTTTGGAGATAGACCCGATGCGAAATAGGGTTTTCCCTGGATCTACCAGAGTTTTGCGCTCCAGATCAGCGTATCCGTACCCTTTGGCAAACAGCAGCTTTCCATTCTGCACAATAGCAACCGACGCGCCGGCCAGGTGCTTGTTCTTCATTTGGGCAGCCATGATGCCGTCCATAAAACTGGCTACCCGGGCCGAGTCCAATCGAATGGTTTGGGAATTTCCATGGGGGGGAAGGGAAATAGAAAGGAGAACCGCCAGAAGCAGTTTGGGGGAAGACCGGAAAAACAGGCGCATAATACAGGTTTTTCGTTTAGGTGAAAATGGTTTTCCGGGGTTCATCCGTTAGGTGGGCGGGTTGTCCAATGAGTTCAAAATCTTCTTTTTACAGCAACTTTCTGGTGGCGATGGAATAAAAGTTTGCCCATTCAAAAGTAAGGTTTCCGGAGAACTTTTTCTGCTTAATTCTTTCTGGTCAACCCCTTTTGCCCGGCAGCGAGGGAATGGAGGTCTTGTTGTTCAAGGGCCGCCGCCATGAGGTCTGGAAACCGGTCGGGGGTGCAGGCAAAGACCGGGATGTGCATGGCAGCCAATTCGGCGGCCATGCGGTGGTCGTAGGCGGGAGCGCCATCGTCGTTCAGAGACAGCAGCCCGACGACGGTCACGCCGCTGCTTTGGATCGCGGAAAGATGTGCGAGCATCTGTTCCGGTGGCGCGCCTTCCATGAGGTCGGACAGCAGGACGAGCACGCAGTGCCGGGGCGCGCCGATCAGCGACCGGGCATAAGCCAGCGCTTGGGCAATATGGGTGCCTCCTCCGAGCTGGGTGGCAAAAAGCAGGTCTACCGGGTCCGACAAATAGGCGCTCAGGTCAACCACTTGCGTATCAAAAGCGATCAGACGGGTGTCCAAAGAAGGGATAGAAGCCAATACCGAACCCAGAATGCCGGCATGAACGACCGACGTTGCCATGGAGCCGCTTTGGTCCGCCAGGAGGATCAATTGCTTCAATTGCCGGGAACTGCGCCTTCGCCCAAGCAGTTGGTGCGGGATCACGGTTTTCCACTTCGGTTGGTAGTGCCGGAGGTTGGCCCGGATCGTCCGGGGCCAGTCGATCTCGAAGGATTTGGGTTGGCGGGTTTGGCGGAGGCGGTAGAGGCTGCCCCGGAGTTTTTGCACCATGGGCGCGCGGAGATTGCGAAGCAATTCTTCCGTATACCGGCGCACGAGTATCCGGGCGCTTTCCCTGCTTTGGTCCGGAATGACCTTGCTCAGACTGATCAAGGTAGCAATAAGGTGCGCGTTGGGTTCGACCAGGTCCAGCAGTTCTGGTTCCAGGAGCATGCGCCGGAGGCCGAGGCGCTCCAGGGCGTCGCGCTGCAGCAATTGGACTACCGGAGAGGGGAAATACCGGCGGATATCTCCAAGCCAGCGGTGTACCAGGGGGGAGCTGTCGTTGAGGCCTCGTCCTTTACTTTCGTTGTACAGCAACGAAAGCGCCTCGTCCCACCCTTTGGCATCGCCGCTGAGCTCGGGCGCCCCGGCGTGTGCGCCGCTTTCGCCGAGGATCAGCCGCCATCGTTTCAGGGATTGGTTTTCCATTCAGGGGATCTACCTCCTGCGGCTCCGGGCAGGGCCTTTGACCATCCGGGCAATCCATAGCAACACGATGGCGCCCACGGCTGCGGTGATGATCGATCCGGTGAGGCCGCCATTCGTTTGGATGCCCAGAAAGGCGAATAAATAGCCGCCGATTAATCCGCCGATTAATCCTACGACGATGTTGCCCAGTATTCCAAAACCGGAGCCTTGCATAACCTGGCCCCCAAGCCACCCTGCGGCGGCCCCTACCAGCAAATGAATGATGATTTCCATAGGTGGATACACATTTTATCAAATGGGTATTAAACAAAAAACATTTCCCGCCCCCTTTTCAGGGAACGGGTTCAAAATAGAAATAAATTCCGATTTTTGGGGAAGTTATGATTTCCACCCTACGGGACATTTTCATTTTCCTGGCGCCCAGGCCTTCCATGTTTCGCAAACCTTGGAAGGCCTTGTTACCAAAATGTCCAGTAGGGTGTATGATTTCCCTGAACCAATTCGCTTCAACCATCGTTTCCATTTTCACCTTACTAATTTTCCAGTTTTGAGTAACGCCCAATTTGAGCATTTTTCCAAAGAACATCACGACGTCCTGCACTCCATACGGAATTCGCGGATCATCTTCCCCATCCTTCTTGGTTTGGCAGCCGTAAGCTATTTATTTTGGAAGCATTTCGACCCCAAGGAGTTTTCCCGTATTCAGTGGACCAGCCATACCGTCGTTTGGATCGGCGTTGCCGCTGTTCTTTCCATCATTTGGCACCTTTCGTATGCGTACCGGCTGAGGGCCTTAACCAAAAAAGAATTTTCCTGGTGGAAATGTATTGAACTGATTTTCATCTGGGAATTTAGCTCGGCGGTTTCCCCTACGAGTTTGGGCGGATCGGCGGTGGCGTTTTTTGTTCTTGCCCAGGAAAAACTATCCGCTGCACGGACCGCGACCATCGTCATGTACACGATCATCCTGGATAGTTTGTTTTTACTGACTACCGTGCCGATTCTATATTTTATTTTTGGCAGTTCCGTCATGCGTCCTGGGGTGGTTTCCTTTGCAGATACGGGGGTATGGGGCGTTTATTTTCTGGTGACCTACTTCCTTATGCTCAGTTACAGCTCCCTCATTTACTACGGGGTGTTTATCAACCCGCACCAATTAGAACGATTGATGGGATGGCTTACCAACAACCGCTTCTTGCGGCGCTATTACGAAAAGGCCCGGGCATTCGGAAAAGATATGGAAACGGCATCCCTGGGGTTGAAGAAAGAACCCGCGATTTTTCATTTAAAAGCCATCCTGGCAACGATAGCGGCCTGGACCCTTCGTTTTTTGATTATTAGCGCCCTGATCATTGCGTTTCTGCCCAACCTGCCGCTGGATTTTTCTACTCAATTCCAGCTGTACGCCCGCTTGGAGGTGATGTTTTTTGTGATTGCATTTAGCCCAACGCCGGGAGGCGCCGGCCTGATTGACCTGCTGTTCGGCGGGTTCCTTACGGATTATGTTTCCAACCCTACCCAGTCGGCGATGATATCTACGCTTTGGCGCCTGATGTCGTACTATGTTTACCTTTTTGCAGGGGCACTGATCGTTCCCAACTGGATCCGTCAGCGGATTAACGAACGCCGGGAAAGGCAAATGGAAGCCCAGCAGAAGGAAGAAGGGGAAGAACGCCCGCACGCGTAATTTTTTACCCCCCACTTTACCGGGGCTTGAGGAAAAACGCTAATATTGAGGCACAATTGCGGGAAACAGGAACCAGGTTTCCGGCGTTATGATTGCATTCTCTGGTTCTCAAACCAAGTTTCCTATGCTTCTGAACTACATCACCTGGAACGTCTCTCCAGAAATCGTATCCCTTGGGCCGATCACCCTGCGCTGGTATGGCTTGCTTTTTGCTTCGGGCTTCCTGGTTGGGTTGTTCATGGTGCGGAAGATGTTTCTGGTGGAAAAAGCGCCGGAAGAATGGCTGGATAAGGCATTTGTTTACATCGTAATCGGAGCGGTGCTTGGCGCCCGGCTGGGGCATGTGTTTTTTTACGATTGGGAATACTACCGGGAACACCTCTCCGAAATCCCCAAGATTTGGCACGGCGGATTGGCCAGCCATGGCGGCGCCATCGGCATTGTTTTGGCGTTGTGGTTGTTTTCGGTGCGGGTATCCAAAAAATCCATTCTTTGGATCCTGGATAAAGTGGTGGTACCAACAGCTCTTGCAGCATGTTTCATCCGGCTTGGCAACCTGATGAATTCCGAAATTCTGGGCAAGCCGTCCGATGTATCCTGGGCCTTCCTTTTTGTGCAGGCCGATGGGCCTAATGGGTTGCCCAAGCATCCGGTGCAGCTGTACGAGTCGTTCTCCTATCTGGCAATTTTTGCCGTGCTGTTCTGGACCTACTGGAAAACCAAGTTTCGGTTTAAGCCCGGGTTTATGTTTGGCGTGTTTATGGTGCTGGTTTGGGGCGTGCGTTTTTTCATGGAGTATTTTAAGGAGAGCCAGGGCGGTTTTGAAACGGCGTTCCATAACGCGCTCAGCACGGGCCAGTTGCTCAGCATTCCATTTATTTTAATCGGGTTGTATTTCGTGTTGCGAAAAACACCTCCAATAAATCCCAAAGCTTGATGGCAAATAGACCGTGGTCGGGATGGGTCGTTTTTCTGGCGTTTTCGCCGGTATTTCTGGCATGCGGCCAGCCAGCTACTCCCGTTAATCCGCTTGGCCTTTGCCGCCAATCGGTGTCTGCCCAAGGCCGTTGGATAGCGGATTCCTTCCCCTATGTACTGGATGAACCCACCCGCACGCTGACCCTGGCGCCGGAGTTGATCGAAATTTCCGGGCTGGCGTTGTCGCCCGATGGCAAATACCTGGTTTGCCTTCAAGATGAACTCGCTACCCTGTTTTTCCTGGACCCTCAAACCGGCTCGATCGAAAAGCGAATCTCTTTTGGCAAGGAAGGCGATTACGAAGGCGTGGAAACGGTTGGGCAAGAACTATTCGCCGTGCGCAACTCCGGCGCTGTGGTCCGGGTCCGCATGGAAAATGGCGCATTCAAGGAGAAAGAGACGTTCAAGAATGTTCTGAATTCCGAAAACGATATCGAAGGGCTTGGCTATGACTCCGTGCGGAACAGCCTTCTGCTCGCCTGTAAAGGTCTTGGGGGGCAAGGGCATGGTTTTGCGGGTAAAAAATCTATTTATGCCCTGGATTTGAACACGTTCGCATTAGACTCCATACCCGCTTTGTGTATCGAATACGATTCCCTTAAAACCTACCTGGAATCACAGCCCGATTTGCCCAAAAGAGACGATTTGCTTAAAGACCTCGGCAGTAGCCCCGAGGATTTTTCCTTCAGCCCTTCCGGGATCGCCGTTCATCCGCTTTCCGGCCATTGGTACCTGATCTCCGCAAAAGAGAGAACCTTGCTGGTCGTCCGGCCGGAAAATGGACAAATTATACATCTGGCCAAACTGAAAGGCAAACAACTGGAACAACCCGAAGGGATTTGTTTTGACGAAAAAGCAAACCTGTACATTTCCAGCGAAGGAAAAGATAGAGCGCCGGTGGTGCAGGTGTATGTTAGACGTTAGACGTTGGACGTTAGAGGTTAGAGGCTAGTCGGGGGATGCGCTCCGGACCTCGGAGGGGGCTGATATTTGTAGCTCAAAGTCCTAGAGGCAGGTCTTGGGAAACCTTAAAAAATTGGAATTTTAGATCATAGAAAAGGTATAGAACCATGAGTTTTGTTGAAATGCGGGTTCCCACGATAGGAGAATCCATCAATGAAGTCACCCTGTCGAGGTGGTTGAAAGAGGATGGCGCCATGGTCAGACTGGACGACCCGATCTGCGAATTCGAGTCCGATAAAGCAACCCTTGAATTTCCTTCGGAGGCTGCAGGCAAGCTGATCCACGTAGCTAAAGAAGGCGACGACCTGAAGATCGGCGATCTGGTAGCCCGTATTGATACGAGCGTTAGCGCAGCAGCAGCTCCGATTGCCCCTGCCGCTGCTTCCGGGCAAAGCGAAAAGCCGGCAGAAACGGCGGCGCCCGCCCCTGCTTCCGGCAGCTATGCCGCCGGCCATCCTTCTCCTGCTGCGGCCAAAATCCTGAAAGAAAGCGGCGTACCCGCTTCCCAGGTGGAGGGTACGGGCCGGGACGGGCGCATCACCAAGGAGGACGCACAAAAAGCGGCGGAATCAAAGACCGTTGCCCCTCCTCCTGCGCCGGAACCCAAAGCAATACCCAAACCGGCAGCGCCGGCAACTGCTTTTTCCCGGGACGAGGAGCGCAAAAAAATGAGCCGCATGCGGCGCACCATCGCCAAGCGGCTCGTCAGCGCCAAGAACGAAACGGCCATGCTCACCACTTTCAACGAGGTGGACCTGACGGAAGTCATGGCCCTGAGGGAAAAATACCAGGAGCGCTTCACCGCCAAATACGGGATCAAGCTGGGTTTTATGTCCCTTTTCGCCAAAGCGTGTTCCCGGGTGTTGCTGGAAATGCCAGATGTGAACGCCCGGATTGAAGGCGAGGACATCGTTTACCATCAGTTCGTCGATATCTCTTTTGCCATCTCGACGCCAAACGGATTGGTCGTGCCTCCCATTCGGAATGTAGAATCGCTTGGGTTTGCCGACATCGAACTGCAGTTGAAGGACCTTTCCACCAAAGCCCGCAACGGCACGCTTACCCTGGAAGAAATGACCGGGGGGACTTTTACCATCACCAATGGCGGCGTATTTGGCTCTCTGCTCAGCACGCCGATCATCAATGAGCCCCAATCAGCGATCCTGGGGATGCACGCGATCAAAAACCGGCCTATTGCCGTAGGCGACAAGGTGGAGATCCGTCCTATGATGTACCTGGCGCTCTCTTACGACCACCGCGTCATCGATGGAAGCACCTCCGTAACTTTTCTGGTGAAGGTGAAAGAACTCCTGGAAGATCCGATGGCCCTCCTCCTGGAATTGTAAGAACAAGCGCTACCCGGATTATTGCGAATTGGCGTGTTTGTCTGGTTTTTCCCTGAAAGTGCATTTGGGAAAAAAGATTATTTATTGAAATGATTTTCCATATGTTTCGATTGGACCAAAAAACAGCAGTGGTTACCGGCGGCGGCAGCGGGATCGGCCGGGCGATTTCCCTGCTCTTTGCTTCCAGCGGCGCCGAAGTCCATATTCTCGATCTTCAGGAGCAGGCTGCTTTGGATACCCTTGCCCAAATTCAGCGCGAAGGCGGCCGGGGTAATGCGCACCGGTGCAATGTCGCCCACCTGGAGGAGGTAGAATCTGTTTTTCAAAAGATCGGGAAATTGGATATTCTGGTCAATAATGCAGGCATCGCCCATGTGGGCAACCTGGAGAACACCGCTCCGGAAGACCTGGAAAAGGTGATGGCCGTGAACGTATGGGGCGTATACCATTGCCTGCACACAGCGGTTCCGCTGATGAGGCAGCGCGGAGGTGGCGTTATCCTCAATCTGTCGTCCATCGCCGCTCAGGTAGGGATACCGGACCGGTTTGCCTATTCTTTGACAAAAGGGGCGGTGATGGCGATGACCCTTTCGGTAGCTAAGGATTACCTCCACGACCATATCCGGTGCAATTGCATCTCTCCGGCAAGGATCCATACTCCTTTTGTGGATGGGTTCATCGCCAAAAATTATCCAGGCAGGGAGGCGGAGATCTTTGAAAAATTATCCAAAACCCAGCCTATCGGCCGGATGGGTAAGCCGGAGGAAGTAGCGGCGCTGGCGCTTTTTTTGTGCAGCGACGAAGCCGGGTTCATTACCGGTTGTGATTATGCCTTTGACGGCGGATTCATTAAACTGAATAATTAGGAATCGTATGGATTTGTTTAGGTATTGGGAAGGAAGCAGCCTCAAATGCGGCGTTCGTAATAATGGGCGCTCTTATGCGGTATCCGGGTTGTTTCCGGATTACGACGGCGTTTTTTTTGCCGACGGCGGCCTGCAGGCGCTGGCTGAGGCTTTGAACTCGGGATCCAAGGACTTGATCCCGATAGACCATCCCCAATGGCAGCAGTTGGCAGCCCCTTTCGCTACACCTTCCAAAATCGTTTGCATTGGGCTCAACTACGCGGATCATGCCCGGGAAACCGGCGCAGAAATACCGGCGGAGCCCATCCTGTTCATGAAATCCAACACCTCTTTCTCCGGGCCAAATGACGATATTATGCTGCCGCGGGGTTCTCAAAAGACCGATTGGGAAGTGGAACTAGCCGTTGTGATTTCCCGGAAAGCCCGTTATGTCGAAGAAAACGAAGCCCTGGAATACGTTGCCGGCTATTGCTTGCACAACGACCTTTCCGAGCGGGAGTTCCAACTGGAACGCGGCGGCACCTGGGACAAAGGCAAGGGCTGCGATACCTTTGCTCCCATGGGCCCTTATCTGGTGACGCCCGATTCGATTTCCGATGCCGACAACCTGGACATGTGGCTCAAGGTCAATGGCCAAACGATGCAAAAAAGCAATACCCGGAATTTGATTTTCAAGATCCCGGCCTTGATCGCTTATACCAGCCAATTCATGACCTTGCTCCCGGGGGACGTTATTTCTACCGGCACGCCGCCCGGGGTGGGCTTGGGGTTGAAGCCGCCGGTCTTCCTGCAGCCGGGGGATGTCGTGGAGCTGGGTATCCAAGGTTTGGGGGAGGCCCGCCAAACCGTTGTGCCTTTTAAAAAATAAACCGGAGATGGATTTGCAACTAACGGACAAGGTCGTCATCGTCACCGGCGGGGCGAAAGGAATAGGGGAAGGCATTTGCCGCGCTCTTGCCCGGGAAGGGGCAATCCCGGTTATTTTAGGCCGAAACCAGGCCGACAACCTCAAGGCGCTGGCGGCCATCCAGAAAGCGGGCGGCGCCGGATTGGCGATTGAGGCTGAGCTCTCTGATCCGGCCCAATGCCAGAAAGCGGTAGAAGAGACCGCAGCCCGCTATGGCCGTATCGAAGGGTTGGTTAATAATGCCGGCGCCAACGACGGGATCGGTTTGGAACACGGGAGCTATGAGCAGTTCATGGCCTCCCTGCACCGAAACGTCGTCCATTATTACCTCATGGCGCACCATGCCCTTCCTTACCTTAAAGAATCGCGCGGCGCTATCGTGAATATCGGTTCCAAAACAGCCGAAACCGGCCAGGGCGGCACCTCCGCCTACGCCGCCGCCAACGGCGCCCGCAACGCCCTTACCCGCGAATGGGCGGTCGAACTGCTGAAGTACGGCATCCGGGTCAACGCCGTGATCGTCGCCGAGTGCTGGACGCCTTTGTATGCCCGCTGGATTGACACCCTGCCGAACCCGGAGGCGATGCTGCAGAAAATCCGGGCGAGAATCCCGCTCGGCAACCGGATGACTACGGTGGAAGAAATTTCGGATATGGCCGTTTTTTTGTTATCGGAAAAATCCAGCCACACTACCGGTCAATTGATCCATGTGGATGGCGGATATGTGCACCTGGACCGGGCGTTGATCGGAGAATAGGTATTGCTCCGGGCTTTTTAGATAGTGTAAAAATGACAATAATTTAACCAAAGAATATTCTGAATCGCGGCGCGTTTTTCGTATCTTTCCAACTCATTAATCGCGCCGTGTTATGGACTTCAAAAAAAGGCTTCGGCAACCATCCTCCAAGCAGCTCAAAGCTGCCGTAGCCATTCTTGTCCCGCTGTTTATTTTGCTTATTCCGCTCCATTGGATTCCCATTCCCGGGTTGACGGTTGTCGAGCAACGGGTCATTGCTATTTTTTTTGCTGCCGCTTTGTTGTGGGTACTCGAACCCATCCCGATTTACGCAACCAGCATTCTGGTCATTTTTCTGGAATTGCTATTGATTTCGGACACGGCATTACTGCCTTTCCGGGAGGGTCCGCCAGAAAGTTTTGGAGAATTGATGCATTACAAAGACATCATGGCCACGCTGGCCTCTCCGATCATTCTGTTGTTTTTAGGCGGTTTTTTCCTGGCTATTGCCGCGACGAAGTACGGCCTGGACGTACAGCTGGCGGCGGTGCTCCTCCGTCCGTTCGGCGCCAAGCCGAATACGGTGATGCTGGGATTAATGTCGATTACCGCGCTATTTTCGATGTTTATGAGCAATACGGCTGCCACGGCGATGATGCTGTCTATTCTGAGTCCAATCCTGCGGGAGGTTGACCGGCAGGACCGAGGCCGGGTGGCTTTGGTTTTGGCTATTCCTTTCGCGGCAAACATTGGCGGGTTGGGCACGCCGATTGGCAGCCCGCCCAACGCGATCGGGTTAAACTACATCAATCTGAGTTTTGGGCAGTGGATGTTGTTTGCCGTTCCTTTTGTCGTACTCATCCTATTGGCTTCCTGGTTGGTCCTGCGCCGGTTATTCCCCTTTGAGATGAAGGAGATCCGGCTGAAGGTTCCCGGTAAGCCGCGATCGAATTTTAAAACCCGTGCGGTGTATATCACGTTTGGCGCAACGATCCTGTTGTGGTTAACGGATGTCCTCCACGGGATAAATTCCTATACCATTGCGCTGGTTCCAGTAGCGGTTTTTTTAGTCCTGAATATTATCAACAAGGAAGACCTCAAGCAGATAAGCTGGGAGGTATTATGGCTGGTTTCCGGAGGTATTGCCCTGGGGTTGGCCATGGAGCGCACGGGTCTGGCAGCACATTTGGTCCATTCGATTGATTTTTCCGGGCTGACGCCTGCGTTAATGGTGCTCCTGGTTGGCACGGTAGCATTGGTCATGGCTAATTTTATGTCGCATACCGCCACTGCCAACCTGCTGCTCCCCATTGTTTCGGCATTGGGGGTTTCTTTGCCGCGCCTGGCCGAGTGGGGAGGCAGCGGAGCAATTGTTTTAATGACCACTTTTGCCTGTTCCCTGGGGATGTCGCTCCCGATAAGTACCCCGCCGAATGCGCTCGCCCATGCTACGGGCGAAGTCAATGTGCCGGATATGACCAAAGCGGGGGTACTGATAGGGGTGATAGGCCTCGTACTCTTTTTCCTGATGCTGTTGGGAATGAATCAATTCGGATTTTTTGCGCATATTTAAGGATAACATGCCATGATGGAGCAGGAAGAAAGCAACCATACGCTGTGGCTCCGAAAACGCTTTTTCTCGGACCCCAACCGCTGTTTAGACCTGAAGCCAGGGGATAAGCTGCTTCAACCCGGACAGTACAACGAGCGGCTGTTCATGGTGGTGGAAGGCTTGCTCGTAGGGTCTATAGAGAATGAAGAAGGGCGCCGTTACGAAATTTTTCGCTCCGGCTCCGGAAAAATCGTTGGCGCCTATAGTTTTTTCTCCGATGCGCATCGGAGCTATTCTACGGTGGTGGCCGAAGAACCAAGCCGGGTAGCCTATATTGAGCGGAGCGCCTTAAAGATGGGGACGCCTGAAAACCAGGACTTTGCCGAGCAAATCCTACCCGCCGTGGTCGATGAAATTTACCTGCGCCAGTTGCAGGCGCATCAACTGACCATTGAGCGGGAGGAAGCGCGGGAACAATTGGCCCGGATGGAAAAACTGGCAGCCCTGGGCCAAATGGCTGCCGGCCTCGCCCACGAGCTCAATAACGCGATCGGGGTGATCAACAATAACGCCGGGTGGCTGGCAGATCGGATGCGGGAGTATTTGTCGGAAAAAGACAGCAACGGCATGTTCCCGTTTTTTGAAATCGGCCTGGAATCGGGGATTACCCTTTCCAGCGCTGAAGTGCGCCAACGGAGCCGCGAGTTGGAAGCCAGATTCCAATTATCGGCTAACCAATCCAAAAATCTAGCCAAAACCGGCATCAGCAACGAGAGCCTGGAGCGGTTTGGCCGCAACCTCCCTCAATACATCGAACGGATCTCCTACTACTTCGAAACCGGAAGGGTACTCAACGATATGCTCCACGCTTCGGAACATGCCGCCAAAGTAGTCGCCTCCGTACAACAACTCGGGGCGGCCACCCGGATCAAACCGCAACCGGCCAACCTCAATGAAACCATTCAGGGCGCTCTGGCGATCGTAAAAAACCTGACCAAATCCCTCCAGCTTGACCTACAATTCGGCAGCTTGCCTTTGATTGCCGTCAACCCCAGCGATTGGGTACAGGTGTGGATCAACCTGATCAAAAATGCCGCTGAAGCCCTGGTCTCCGCTCGTACGCCAAAAGGGAAAATTACCATCCGGTCTAAATACGAAGACGGACAGATCGTCATTAAAATTCAGGACAACGGCCCCGGGATACCGGAAGAACTCAAGGCCCGGATCTTCCAGCCTAACGTCACGACCAAGGTAGAAGGGTTGACGTTCGGCCTTGGCCTTGGCCTGTCTATTGTTCAAAAAATTGTGGAAACCTATCACGGAACCATCGAATTGGAAAGCCGCCCCGGATTGACCGTTTTCACGATGAAAATTCCAGCTTGATTATGGAAAAAATATTTTTGCTCTGCATCGAAGATCAGCGCGAAGTGCTGAATGCCGTGGTCGAAGACCTGGCGATTTTTGAAGAAGCATTCCCCATCGAAGAATGTGAGTCGGTCGCCGAGGCCATCACCGTAATCGAGGATATTTACGATGCCGGCCTGCATTTGGCCGTAGTAATTTCCGACCACGTGATGCCCGACAAAAACGGAATCGACTTCTTGGTGGAACTGCACCAGGATGAACGTTTCCGCGCCACCAAGAAAATGCTCCTGACCGGATTGGCCACCCATGCCGATACGATCAATGCCATCAATAACGCGGCTATCGACAGGTACATCGCCAAACCCTGGGATAAAGAGATGCTCCAGGGGTACGTCCGAAAATTGCTAACGGAATACATTCTGGAATCCGGGATCGACTACCAGCCTTACCTGAAATGGTTGGATCAGGATACCTTATATCAGAAATTGAGGAAGTATTGAAAGGGGCCGTAGGGGCAGGCCCGCCCGCCGACACCTATCCCCTGCTCCCTTACTCCCTGCTCCCTTACTCCCTAATTTACAGGCCCATCGTCTAACTTAGCCTCCAGTGAATTTTGCGTTGCGGTAGAAAGTTCGGTGAACAAATTGAAGCCGGTTTCTTCTTCAATATCATTGACTTTTACCCGAAAATCCCCCCAATGGAGATTGGACACGTCGTCGCGGTTGATGATATTCACGGCGATGACGCGGGTGTTTTTGTTAATCCGGGACAGGTCGTTGTCGCCTTCGGGCAAAACGACGATGACTTTCCAGATATACCTGGGGACGGTCATCTTCCCGGAAGCCAGTTTTTCGCGGTACCCTCCGGTACCCACGCCGCCCAAACCGTAATTACCCATGATGATATAGAGTTCGTTGCCCTCGTTGACCAGTTTTCGGCAATAGAGTTCCAATTGCGCCCAGGGGCCCTGGTTGTGCCCGGGCGCCTGTGGGATGATATTGGTCATGAGGAAGGTCGCGCTGTTGTCGGCTACCGTGATCGTGCGGTCGCCGGAGGGGCATTGGTGTCCGCGGTCGAAGCCGGTGGCCGAATAGTCGGAACTGATGACCTTATACCAGCTTGCCGGCAGGCTTTCGTCCGGGCGGAAATCGTCCTGGCGGTCGGAAGCCCCAATCCAGTCTTTATTTAGGTACCAGCTCACCCAATTGGCTGTTCCCCGGGTTTTGTTATACGCCAGGGCGTATTGAGGCCTGGTAATGAGGTAATTCTCAGGTTGAGTAATATCGGCTTTGGCGTTGCTGGGGTTACCCAGCGCCAGGTTGTTCGGCCCCAGGTATTCCGGAGATTCGGGCTCGGTAGGTTCGGGAGTACAAGCCGAAACGGCAAGGGCAATCGCCAAACCTAGAAGTATTCGGGTGCGCATGGAATCGTATTTTTTGCAAAGGTAAGGGCTGGAGGGGAAACGGACCTGGTTTTATGCGGCTCCTTTGTATGGAATCTCCCTGCCGGGGTAGAGTCGGTGAACGCATTTTCTCCCTTCGATTTCCCTGTCCTAAAGGGAGCGAAGGGAGAAAATGGCTAGTTTCATTTAGGGTATAAGGGGCTAATCCGGTCATTTTCGACCGGAGCGCTAAATAGCTATAGCTTTCGTTCAAAAAACGAAGCTACCGCTTTGTTTACCTTCACCGAGTTGGCGTGCATCATAAAGTGGTGCGTATCGTCGACGACGACCATCGTTTCCATGGGGACGCCCTTTTTTTCCAGCCGCGCTACCAGATCGGTACTTTGGCTGAAGCGCACGTTGCGGTCGTCGTCGCCATGGATGATCAACACCGGGGACGTCCAGGTATCTACCGACGAAACAGGCGATGATTCCCAGGCGACCTGAAGGGCACGGCCTGCATCCGGCGCGCGCTCGTATTTGTCGGGAAGCACCAGATTACGGACCCGTTCGACGGTGCGGTCGTGCACGCCGTGGATGTCAACTCCCGCAGCGAACAGTTTGGAGTCGCGCCCCAGAGCGAGGGCCGTCAGATAGCCGCCATAGGAGCCGCCGTAAATCCCAATGCGTTTGGAGTCGGCCTGAGGTTGCTGGGTCAGCCAATCGCCGGCGGCTTTGACGTCGATGTATTCGGAAGCCCCGTTGGAGCCCGCGTTTTCTGCGTTGTGGAACGCATACCCATAGCCGATGCCCAGGCGGTAGTTGACGCTCAGTACCACAAACCCCCGGCTCGCCAGATATTGGTTCATGGCATAGGCATTGGAATAGTAGTCGGAATAATGCCAGCCGAGCAGCATTTGGCGGGGTGGGCCTCCGTGAACAAAAATAACTGCCGGTTTTTTTGCGGGCCCTCCGGGTTTTTCAAAGAGCTGGCAATGGACGGTCACGCCATCCGGAGATTTAAAGACCACCTGTTTCGGCTGCACCAGTTCTTTCTCCGGGTAGGTAGCAGGCATGCGGTCCTGACCAATCAGTTTGATGGCGCCCCCGTTGAAGGGCATGACCGCCGGCAGGGGCGGGCGTTGCGCCGTGGCGCTGATGAGGGCAATAGACTTTCCATCGCCAGTCGCTACCGGGGTCCACTCCAGGCCGGCGCCCGGCGTCATGACCTGCATGTTGGCTTTGTCGACGGCCACCCGGATGACGTGGCGGCGGTCGATGTCGAGAGGGTCCGTACCGGCGTTGGCGGCGCAGAGCAGCCATTTGCGGTCAGGGCTCAGCCGGATGTATTCGCACATGAAATTTCCGGGGGTGAGCAGGAGCGGCGCTCCGCCTTGTTCGGGCAGGGAGTACAGGTGAGGCCACCCATCCATATACGAGAGGAAAACGATTCGGCCAGCGGCCCAATGCAGATTAGCGCCTCCATGGGTGTTGGGAACCGATCCCTGCAGGGTTTTTGGCGCTTCCCAAATTTTTTGTGCAACTCCCGTTGCCGCATCTGCGGTTAGGATCATCCAGGGCGTATGCCGGCGCACGAGCAGGGAATCGGGTTCGCCGCCTCCGCCATTGGTGCGGATGAAAGCCAGTTTTTTCCCGTCGGGCGACCAACGCGGCGACCCGTCCCGCTTATATTGGGGATCGATCCAAACGATAGGGCTATCGGCATGGGAGTAAACACCAATAAAGGCATGGTCTCCCCGGTTGGATTGGAACGCGATCCGGCTGCCGTCGGGCGACCACACCGGCGACTCATTCGAGCCACGGGCCGTGAACAGGGCCTTTGCTGGACTGGTACCGTCGATCGCAGCGGTAAAGATTTGGCCCCCCTTGACAAACGCGACCTGATCGCTTCTTGGAGAAACCACCGGCTCTTCACCATCGCCCAGTAGTTTGGGCTCTCCGCCGGCAAACGGCACGCTCCAGATCTGGACCTTGGGAGGGGTTGGGCTAAACGCCGGGTTGACCGCAACGTGATCGTCCCAGTTCGAACCGTGATCTCCGCCCCGGACATAGACCACCCAGTTGCCGTCGGGAGACAGGGCAACCGACGTGAGTTCCTGCCCGTCGTCGGCCAGGTATTGGGTGAGGCGCCGCGCCTTGAAGTCCGGGCCTTCAGCGACGTAAATATTGCGCTGGCCCTGTTCATTGAACGCCCAGGCAATGCGGGCGCCGGTAGCGGCTGCCGTGAGTTCGTTGGGGAAAGGGTAGGATTTGATGGCCTCCATGGTCATCATTCCGGTCTGGGACCAGGAAGGAGCGCCCAGGAGAAGGAACAGCACTACAAGCAGATATCCGGGTTTCATAAGGACGTAGGTTTTGGTGAAACCCGAATTTAAATAAAATATGCGCCGCTGGATGATCAGCGGCGCATATTTTATCCGGATAGCCTCCAGCTACTAGAATTTAATCGGAACGCGCACCAGGAGTTTATCCCAGCCCATGAGCATGTGGGCGCCATCGTCCGATTTTTCGAACAAGATGGAGAACGCCTCAATCACGTCGGTAGCCGCCTGGACAGGAACCGTAACCGAGGCTACGTCGTTGGCAGACTTGTAGGAATAACCACCCCAGGAATCCGTATCCGAATTGAGGATGACCGTCCATTCCTTTTCCGTGGCTTTGACAAACAGGGAGTATGTTCCTGCTTTGATCATCGTGGAACCAAAAGTGACATCCTTGTAGAATTTGATCTCGGTCGATTCATTCGCGCCGGCACGCCAGATTTCGTTATAAGGAATCAGTTTACCGGCTACTTCGCGGTCGTTTTTCAATGGGCGGGAGTATAACACCCGGACCACCGGCATGCCGGCTTTCTTTTCTTCTTCCGTTTTGGCCATGCCGCGGAAGGCCGCACGAACAGGGTAATACGCTGCATCCATCGGGCTTTTGTCCAACGCCGGAAATTTTTGTGCGCTCAGGGTAGTGCCCATCGCGAGCATCAGCACGGCAGAAAGCGCCATCGTAAGAGAACGAACCATAAATTAGGTTTTTGTTGGGTAAATAGAAAATGGATTAATCAGATCACCCTTTAAACGCCAACCGGTGGATATAGGTTTAGGAAAGGGGGGGTAAAAAAGGATGCAGGGGAGGATGTAGAGGATGTAGAGGATGTAAAGGATATTGGGGCTGTAGGTATATAGGGGAGGTGTTTGGTGCTTGGTCAAGTATTAAGGCAACGCTCGTTCAAGTCTGCAGAACTGAATGCCCATCGGTGCATCTGCCAACGCGAACTCCGCGAAGCAAGCCAGGCTGAACCTTATTATTTACGGATTGGAGAAACCCAGGTTCCTCAAAACCAGGGCCAGCGACTCCGTTTTTTGGGTGCCGACCAGGATTTTTTTGCCATTTTTCAGCACGAGTTGCAGGCCCTGATTCCCGCTGATGTTATACGCTCTGCTTCCGCCCGCTCCAAACCGAATGCCCCAACCGCCGTATTCCAGGATGGGCCGGTAGGTGCGTACGTAGGCTTTTTCGACTTCCTCCCAGGGAATAAATCGTTTTACAAAAGGCGAAAAGCGGATCAGGATGCCTTCCCGGGTGATCGAGGTGGCCAGTTTGATACTCAGGAGAAAAAAACTGCTGCTATGGTAATCACGGGCGCTAAAAGCAGAGGAAAATAACTTCCTGCCCCGGAATTGGGTACGGGGTTTACCATCAGCACCTGGTAGACGGGCAATATACTGGTAGCAATAATGAGCAACAGCAGGAGGTATATCCACCACTGCCGGAATTGCTGCACTTCATAAAAAAGAGGAGGATTGCTCATTGGCGACGGCGTTTAAAGAACAGGATCGTAAAATTAATGCTTTTCCGGATTGCCGTCAATGAGGATGATCCTGGTATCTCTTGATTTCAGCGTGGCAACCGGATGGCATGGACCTGGATTTGGAACACATGCCCGTTGCGCGCTTCGCGGTAGGGGAAGGTCTGAATCATAAAGCCCTGGGCGGGAAGCAGCGATTGAAATAGTTCGGGCGAAGCACTTCGGGAGGGATCGCTAGCCAGGATCGTCCCGCCGGGGCGGCAAAGCGTCTGGAATGCGTGTGGAAGGAAGGGAAAGGCGCGCTTTTCATACGCGATGTCGGAAGCGAGGACGAGGTCTGCGGCGAGGGCGGGTTGCGGGTTGCGCCAGTCGAGCAGTTCGAACCGGGCAGGGCGGGAAAGGTTTTGTTCCCAATTCCGGCGGGCAAAGTCCAGGGGCTCGGGGAGGTAGTCGGTGAGGGTAACTTCGGCGCCCAGCAAACCGGCGACGATGCCCGGAAGGCCGAGCCCGCACCCGAGTTCCAGCACGTTTTTGCCTTCCAGGGAAGGATAGGTTTCCAGCAAATACCGGCTCAGGGCAATAGCCGCAGGCCAGAGTTCGGCCCAGTAGGGAATGCGCTCGTCGCGCACGTCTTCATGGTCGGGGCCTTTGGCGATAAGTTGGTCCAACAGCTCGTCCAGGTTGGTAATAACGGTGAGCTCGACGGTGTGCCCATCGAGCTCTAACGTGGTTTGATTGGTTTCGAAATGGTAGAACGTATGGGGAGAATCCACCCAAGCCGGATTAATTTTTCTTTAATTCCTTCAGTTTTTTGAAGGCTTCCTCTGCTTCTGATTTGTTCTTGAATTCAAAAATCATAATTCCTTTTTCTTTCGAACTCGGGTCAAATTCCTGCACGGATTTTTCGCCGTAGAACAGTCTGATTTCGTCAACCCCCTCAAAGTTTTCGCCCGTTTTGGTCAGCGCCGGGTTTTTGATTTCTCCAATTTGCTTCCCATTGTGGGTGATGCGGAGCAAGGTTATTTTGGAAAAGGCGTCGTCGGAATTGTTATTGATGCGGATGTTTCCATCAAACTGGACGGTGGTGGTTTTATTCCCTTCGTCCTCTACCTGTATAGTCGCCTTTTTACCTGTAGATTTAATGGCGCCTTCGCCATCCGTGACGACCGTGATGGTCATCGATTTGTCCTCGTTGCTTTTATTGACGGTCGACCGGAGCAGGTTGGTTTGCCTTCCCTTTTTGGTCGTGATCATGATCACCCCTTCGCGTCCTTTCTCTCCATAAATCGTTACGGCGCTTTCGCCCTTGAGGACACTGATCGACTGAATATCATTGGGATCCATCTTTTGGATGACCGCCTCCCCATCTACGTTCGTTTTGATATCGCCATCGACCACGACCAGCACGTTGTTCAAACCGGACGATCTGGTTTTGGAGGAATCGTCAACGATTTCGATTCGGATGGTAGAAGCAGGAGGCAAGGTGTCCGTTCCCACGACCAGGGAGCGGATTTCGGGAAAAGCAGCGGCTGGCAGCATACGCAAATCGGCGATGCGAGCGGTTTTTTCAGATTCCATGGATTCCGGAGAAGCCTCTTTTTCTTCTGCCGGGCCAGAGATCTGCAACGTACTGGCGTCAATGCGGGCATGTTCCAGACGGTCCAACGCGGAAGCGATGGGTTTGAACGCTTCGGGCATGGGCGTTGCCTCGATAACTTGTACCGAAAAGAACAACCCAAGGCCGGCAGCCAAAGGCAGGGTGATGGCATGCGCAACAAGCTTCCAGCGCGCCGAAGGACGGCGGGCAAGCATGCGGAGTCTGGAGGAAATTTGGGCGGCGAAGGTATTGTACAACATAGGTACTCGATTTTGTGGTTGAGAAATTAATAACCGGGCATACGCGTATGCCCCTTCCGAGCGGGAAACGACCGCCGCGTCGGCAATATACTCATGGGTGGCCCGAAGGTGATGCCGCATCCGGTATATCAGCGGGTTATACCAGTGCAGGGCGACCCAAAGCTCCATGAGCAGGATGTCGAAACTGTGTCCCTGGCGCACATGGGCAAGCTCGTGCTCCAGAACCATGCCGGAAACCGGCTGCTGTGGCGGAGAAAAAACAAACCGGAAAAAGGAGGCCGGTCCGGCGATCCGGGCATTGGAGACCAGGGTGAAACTCCCAAAATCCTGCCTTTCGCCCAGGTGGGCCAGGTAAAGGATACGCGATGTCTTAACGATCGCCAGGGAGATATTCCAAAGTACGCCGCCGGCGTATACCCAAAGAAGCAGGTCGCCCAAAGGAATAGACCGCTCCGGCGCCTGCTCTGCGGTAAACCACCCTTCCGCTTCCTGCCGCAATTGCAGAAGCTGGATCAACAAAGCGGGGTCGATCGCTTCGGAAAGAGGGGAAGCCGGGGTGAGCTGGACTTGCAAATGCGGAATCACCCACGCCAGGAAAGGAACAAACAACAGATAGACCCGATTGGCCTGCCAGAAGGTCTCCTTCCCAAATCGCCAGCGAAAAAGGAAGTAAAAGACCGTAAGGCATAAAAACGCAGCCAAAAGGCTGGAAAATGTTGGATTTTGAAACGCCATAGCCCGTTTATTGATCGTCCTTTTCTTTAATGGCCCGTAGCAAGCGGGCCAGTTCCTCCGGGTCCGATTCCTGGTCCTCGACAAAAAACGAAAGCAACTGCTCCGGAGAACCTCCAAAATAATCCTGCATCAGTTGCCGGAAATACGTTCTCCGGTAATCTTCTTTCCCCACCAACGGGAAGTAGCGGTGCGTTTTGCCAAAAGCGTCATGACCCAGCCAGCCTTCCGCTTCCAGCTTCCGTACAATCGACGATACCGTGGTGATCGGAGGCTTCGGCTCTTCCATCTCATCCAGAATCTCTTTGACGAAAGCCCGCTTCATCCGCCAAACGATCTGCATGATCTGCTCCTCCTTTTCGGTCAGCTTTTTCATGCCGTAAACATACAATAGCTTTTTCGTTTTGGCAACTAAATTTTCGTTTAATAACGAAAAAATCGTTAATCTAACCTGTGGAAGTGAAAAAATGCCATTTTCGGGATAAAAAATCTCGTCCTTTTGTATCTTTAAGCATTATACCGACGAGGAAGTGGTTTTCGAAAACTTTCGGTCGGCATATATCTAAAAATAAAGAGGTTTGCGGCATTTTATCCGCTAAGCCTCTATATTTAGGAATTAACCTAAAACCAACAAAAACAATGAAGAATTTAGTCCTGCCTGCCGTTATTGCCGGCATTCTGCTTTTAGCGCTCAGCTTTGGCGCTCTTTACGGCATGATCTACTTGTTGCCTGCGTTGGCAGAACAGTATTACAATCCGGTGTTCAACACCGATTCGGGCCGCAATGCCCTGTTTTTTATTCACCCGTTCATCCTGAGCTTTGCCCTCGCTTGGTTCTGGAACCGCTTTAAAGGCGTGTTCAACGGTTCCTGGCTGGTTCGCGGCCTTGAATTAGGTCTGGTTTATGGAATTGTGGCCACCCTGCCTTCCATGTGGGTCACCTTTAGCGCTATTGAGGTTTCCCTCCCCATCGTGGCAACCTGGCTGGTCTATGGTATTTTGCAGGCAGCGGTTGCCGGACTGGTTTTTGCGAAGATGAATCCGTAATGGTAGTGGTTAGTGGTTGGTGATTAGGGATTGGCGCATACCTCATTAATTCCTCAAGCCTTAAGCCCAAACCAACCACTAACCACCAACCACTAACCACTAACCACATGCAATACCATCCATCGGGCAACCGCTATGACGCCATTCCCTACCGCCGCTGTGGCCATAGCGGACTACAGCTTCCCGCGCTTTCCCTGGGCCTTTGGCATAATTTTGGCGGAGTGGACGTATTCGAAAATGGCCGGGCTATGTTGCACCGGGCGTTCGACCTGGGCATTTGCCATTTCGACCTGGCCAATAATTACGGTCCTCCTCCCGGCTCGGCGGAGGAAAACTTTGGCATTATTTTGAAGAAGGATTTTGCGGCGTATCGCGACGAGTTGGTCATCTCTACCAAAGCCGGCTATTACATGTGGCCCGGGCCGTATGGCGAATGGGGCTCCAAAAAATATCTGGTCTCCAGCCTGGATCAAAGCCTGAGGCGGATGGGGCTCGACTATGTGGACATCTTTTATTCGCACCGCCCGGACCCCAACACCCCGCTGGAAGAAACCATGGCGGCCCTGGACCTGATCGTACGCCAAGGGAAAGCGCTCTATGTGGGTGTTTCAAATTATTCCGCAGAACAAACCGAGCAAGCGATCCGGATTTTGAAATCCCTCGGTACACCCTGCCTGATCCACCAACCTAAATATTCCATGTTCGAACGCTGGGTGGAACATGGATTACTGGATGTTCTCGGCCATCATGGCGTGGGCTGCATTGCCTTCTCTCCCCTCGCCCAAGGCTTGCTGACCGACCGATACCTCCATGGCATACCAGAGGGGTCCAGGGCATCCAAAGCGCATGGATTCCTAAAACCGGATCAAATTTCTGAAGAGAAGCTTTGGAAGATCCGCCAGCTCAACGACGTCGCCCAGGGGCGAGGCCAGTCGCTGGCCCAGATGGCCATCTCCTGGCTTTTGAAAGACTCCCGGGTCACTTCCGTGCTTATAGGCGCCAGCAAAGTGAGCCAAATTGATGATTGCTATCAGGCGGTCCAAAATATAGCGTTCGGAGCGCAAGAGCTGGAAGCTATCCGGTCGATCCTTAACTCGCCTCCAAGCCCCTAGCTGGCCACAAGGGAAAGCGCTTGTTAATGCCCCAAAAGTGCCGTCTTAGGCCCTCTGTGATACGCCCAATGCCTGAAAATAAAGCCCATGAACTACCCATACACAAACGGCGAAGTGTCATAATGGACTACATCCACTAGATATATAAGAATCAAGATGTACTCCAAAAATTCTCACATCATCTGCGACCACGACGCAACTTGCATAAAATTCTGCACTACCAGGAGAAACAAATGGGAGCCTCACCTCGGTCCGGTCGAACGGGGTTGGGGAGTTTGACGTATTGGAAACCGCAGCCATAATAAAGTCCAGGCCCGAAGATAGGAGGGATGTACTCCCGGCTGTTGGAAATGCCGTCTGAAGTGCCGAAAGTTGTGCTACTTTTGTACCGGCAGTTTTGTGCCTGCCCAGCATTCTTCAACACTTAAAATTCTCAAAAATGAAAATTGTGCTGAACAGCCACCTCCCGGCGATGCTCCTGGCCACACTGCTTGCCGCCGCCGCTTGCACGCAAGTCCCTGGCAAACAGGCAAAGGAACGCAATCCTGCCGCCGCCACTCCATTGACCATGGAGCAAGCAGCCGACGGCAAATGGGTCCTTGTGGACAGCCAAAAAACACCCCTCTATGACGTATTCATTTACGACAACGGCCCCGATTACCCGGCGGAAGGACTGATACGAGTAGTCAAAAACGGCAAAATTGGCTATGCCGATGCCAAAACG
Source organism: Haliscomenobacter sp. (assembly GCA_016707205.1). Taxonomy (GTDB): domain Bacteria; phylum Bacteroidota; class Bacteroidia; order Chitinophagales; family Saprospiraceae; genus JADJPL01. The sequence goes on from JADJHZ010000012.1 coordinate 55,611, forward strand.
TATGCCATCGTCATCGAGCCGCAATTTGATTGTGCTTTTCCTTTTGAAAACGGCAAAGCCAAAGTCAGCAACCAGTGCCAAACCGTCAAAGACGGCGAGTACAGCGTATGGGAGAGCGATGCCTGGCAGTATGTTGATCAAAAGGGGGTTTTGAAAAATCAGGATTGAGTTTGCTGAGCCAAGATAGTATAACGTAGACAGCTCGCCCTTCCCTAAATCAGCAATTTTTTCATCCCTATTCAAAAGGAATAAGGCAATGTATAAGATGCGAAGTGATTTGAGAATTTCCCAAACCACTTCGCGTCACGCATATACGGACTTGGAATGCCTCACGCCTCAACGCCTCAACCCTTATTCAACCCCTTCGCTGTCCGGTCTTCGAGCGGCGGGGCAGGAGTCATCCGGTTGGGTTTGACCTTGACCAATTTCATGACCTCTTCCACGACCTTTTCCATTTGGGGGTCGCGGCCTTTGATGAGGAGGTTGGGATCGTCCCAGACTTCAAAGTCGGGAGCAACGCCCTCCCCTTCCCAGAACCAGTGGCCGTCGTTGTCGTAAAGACGGGCGCCGGGAACGGTGATGGAGCCCCCGTCGATTAGCCCGTGGCCGGTGGCCGGGCCAACCAGGATGCCGAGGGTGCGCTCTCCGACGATGGGGCCTGCTTTCAATTCCTGGAATGCCCAGGGCAGCCCATCGCCTCCGGAGCCTGCCCATCCGTTGATGAGCATCCCTTTGGGCCCGGTATTTGCCTTGATCGGTTGGGTGTGATCTTTACCGTAACGCCAGTGCAGGTTGTACACGACGGGGCGTTGGAGGAGTTCCAGGAAGCGGTCGGCGAGTTGTCCGCCGCCGTTGAAGCGCTCGTCAATGATAAAGCCTTTTTTGTCCAATTGGCCGTAATACATCCGCACCAATTCCAGTTGGCCTTGCCCGCTGGTGTTGGACATATAAACGTACCCGAGCTCCCCGCCGGACAGCTTATCCACCATCTTGCGGTTGTTCTCCAGCCACTCCAGGTAGCGCAGGTTGCCTTCTTCGCCTTGCGTGAGACATTTGATCACGACCCGTTTGGCGTCTTCCGCTTTGCCCGTCCGGCTAACGGAAAGGACTACCGTTTGGCCTGACAGGCCTTCAAAAGCAGCATAGGGGTCTTTGGCAGTATCCAATGCGATTCCATTGACCGAAAGAATATAGTCGCCGGTCTGGACGTCCACTCCGGGCATATCAAAGGGGGAGCGGACCTCCGTATCCCAAACCGCCGGGGTGACGATGCGCTTGATGCGGTACATGCTATTGACGAATTCCCAGTCGATGCCCAGGTAGCCGGTCATAATGGGAGTTACGGATTCGACATCGCCCCCGTTGGTATAGGTATGCCCGGCGCTCAGTTCGGCAGCCAGATTGGATTGGATGAAGCTGACATCCCAGCGGGTGCGGGCGTCCTCAATCAGGGCGCCGTAGCGTTTGCGCATCGCTTCCCAGTCGACCTGCTGCATGTTCGGATCGTAGAAGAAGTCGCGGTGCAGGCGCCAGGTGTCCGTGAAAATCTGTCTCCATTCCTCCCTGGGCGTCCACTCCATAACCAGACCGGTGGTGGGGATGGGCTTTTCGATCTTTTGCCCGGGTTCGGGCTTGATGATGCCATGCCTCCCCTGGCTTGCCACCAGGATAGATTTTCCGTCGGCCGTAGGTACGGCGCTGTTCACGTCCGAAATGATGAGTTTTTCCTCTCTTTTTTCCAGGTCGTACACCCACAGGGACGCGGAGGTTTCTCCGGAACCTGAATTGGGAGATCGCCAGTAAACCAGTTTGCCTTCCAGGGGCATCAGGGCGTTGATGTTGCCCGGTTTAAGTGGAAGAACGGTGAGCCGTGCCTCCAGGTTGTTGAAGTCTACCCGCACGGATAATTTGGAGCTGTCTTTGGCCGGTTTTTTGTCTCCGCTTGGAACCTCGTCGTTTTTCGGGGCCATCGGGGAAGGCGCTTCTTTCGTCAGGCTCATCGCGACGATCTGGGTGGTATTAGGATATACCCAGGTGCCGTCGCCAAGTCCTGAATACAGGGCCGACATATTGCGGTTGGTAAGGTAGAACAAGTGTTTTCCATCCCGGCTGAATACCGGGTAGCCGTCGTCGTAATACCCATTGGTTGCCTGGTAGGCTTTTTTCTCTTCGAGGTTATAAAGGAAGATCGCGTTATTGGCATTGTCGAGCCCCTGGGTGAAGGCGATCCACTTGGAATCCGGCGACCAGGAAATCGGGTAACCCGGCCGGCCGCCATGGCTCAGGTCCCAGCGGTTGTTTCCGGCCACGGTCGTGACGCCGGTTTCTGTATCGATGACGGAAACATCGTTTTTCTGATCGATGAAGGCGATCTTTTTGCTGTCGGGCGACCAGTTAAGCGTGTATCCGTATCCTTTACCCCGGCTGCTGAGTTTGCGGGCTGGCGTAGCGCCATCGGCGGACTGCAGATAGATTTCGTACTCTCCGGAGCGGTCGCTCCATAAGGCGATCTGCTTGCCGTCGGGCGACCAGGCCGGATCGCGGTCAAAGGCGCCGCTGGATTGGGTCATGTTGAGCACGTAACCCTCCGTAGAAGGCACATTAAAGAGCTCGCCCCGGGCTTCAAAAACGACGCGCTTGCCTTCCGGCGATGCCGTCATGTTGTTGATCTGGCGGCTGACGTTTTTGGAGCGCGGCATCTCTACCGACAAGTCGCTGACCACATTGATTTTTACCTGCTGGTATTTTTGGGTTTTCAGGTCCATGAGATAGAGATCCCCTCCCATTTCAAAGACCAGGTCTTTGGGGCCTGCCGACATAAACGAGATATCGAAGTCGTCGAACCGGGTAACCTGAGCAGCCTTTTGGGTTTTGGTGTCGTACACCCAAATATTCAGGCGCATATTTGCCGCCTGGTCGGATAGGAAATAGATTTTATCGTCTACCCAGGCTGGTTTCCCATCGGTGGCGTTGTTTTTAGTAATATTTTCCGCCTTCAGGTTCTTCAGGTCGAACAGAATCACATCGGAGGCCATCCCTCCGCGATACCGCTTAAAGGGATAATTTTCCGTGATCTTGGTGATATAAGCCAGTTGGTTACCATCAGGGGAATAGCTGGCGAGTTCGCCATACGGGATGGGCAATTTTTCCGGGAATCCCCCTTTTTTCGACACCAGGAAGAATTGGTTGGAAGAACGCTGCCCGAGTTCGCGGCGGCTGGCAAACAACAGCCGCTCCCCATCCGGGTGCCAATCCACCAGCCGGTCGGCATGGGATTGGTACGTAACCCGGGTGGGCATACCGCCGGTAGATGGCATGACGTAGACGTCCAGGTTGCCGTTATAACTGGCGGAAAAAGCGATAGATTTTCCATCCGGAGAAAACCGCGGCCAGGATTCTTCACCAGGCGAGTGGGTGACCTGGAACGCAGTTCCCCCTCCTTTTGCTACGACCCAAATGTCGCCCCCGTAAACAAAAGCGATCTGGGTGTCGGAAACATCCATTTGCCGCATCAGCTTGGCGCTGATCTGCCCGTACAGGGGGGCAAACAGCGCTATCATCATAAAGAATAGGGTGAATTTCTTCATACAATTTGGTATTTAGGTTGGTTATTATGAATGAACGGTATTACCACCCTACTGGACATTTTGGGAACGAGACCTTCCAGGTTTCGCAAACCTGGAAGGTCTGGATGCCCGGAAAACGAAAAGGTCCAGTAGAACGCAGTATTGCCTAAAGATGACAAATATTAGCCAGGATTTAACCCCGAATAGACCATCCGTAAATTTTTGACGACTAAAGCCGGTTCTGCCCAGCCAGAGCGCCCCTCAAGTTGCCGTCACCGGCCAGAACCCGGTACCCCCTACAGGTATCCAGCTACATCCTCTACATCCTCCACATCCCCATTAATAATTCCTGTCCCCAGGTTAAAAACTGCCGTCCCCCGTCCACCGTCCACTAACCACCAACCACTTAACCCCTCACCCCCTCACCCATCAATCCGCACCCACACCTTCTGTCCTGGCGTCCAATTGAGCTTTGCTTTATCCAGAATAGGGATTGACACATCCTGGTCCTCAAGACGCAGCCAGGCGATGCAGCGCCCGTCGTGCAAGGGCTCGAAGCGCAAAAATTCGGCGGGGGTTCGGGGGGAGCGCTTTCCGAGCAGGGTTTCCGGGGCGCCTTCTTCTGAGATCCGTCCGTTTTCCAGGCGGATCATCCGGTGGGCCATTTTGCGGATTTCCTGGTAGTCGTGGCTGACGAGGATGGTCGTCAAGTTGAAGGTTTGGTGAGCGTGGAGGATATAGTCCTGAAGCCTTGCCCGCATGGGGGAGTCCAGGGCGGAAAGGGGTTCGTCGAGCAGGAGCAGCGAAGGGCGGCGGACGAGGGCTCTGGCCAGCGCTACCCGCTGTTGCTGCCCTCCGGAGAGCTGTTGCGGATAGCGATGGAGTAATTCTTCGAGTTCGACCGTTCGCACCAACTCATCGATGATGGTGTGGGGGCCCCCTTTAGGTAAGGCATAGCGGAGATTTTGAGCCACCGTCATATGGGGGAAAAGGGCGTAATCCTGGAACACCATGCCCACTTGCCGCTCCTGCGGGCGGAGGCGTATTCGGGCGGAAGTGTCCAGCCAAAGCTGGTCCTGAAACTGGATTTTGCCCTGCTGCGGGACCAGCAACCCTGCGAGGATGCGCAGCAACGTCGTTTTGCCGCCGCCGGAAGGACCGCTAAGGGCCAGAAGTTCCCCCTGGTGCAACTGGAAGGCCAGTTCCAGTTTGCCACGCCCGGAGGCCGTATGCAGGGGATGGGAAATGTCGGCCTGGATCATGCCCGTAAACGGTTGTGGTGACGCCGGTTAAACGAATAGACCGCGATAAGGATGACCAACGTAAATGCGACCAGGGTGAGCGCATATTCATTGGCCTTGGCGTAGCGGAGCGCTTCCACTTCGTCGTAGATCGCGATCGAAGCCACTCTGGTAACCCCGGGCACATTGCCTCCGATCATCAATACCACCCCAAACTCGCCCACTGTGTGAGCAAACGAAAGCACGATACCGCTCAGGAGCGCCCCTTTGACGTTGGGCAATAAAACGCGGAACAGGGTTTCCATGCGCGATTTGCCCAGGGTATAACTCGCTTCTTTCAAGTTGAGCGGCAAATGCTCGAAGCCCGACTGGACCGGCTGCACCATAAAGGGAAGGCTGTACACGATGGAACCAAGCACTAATCCTGCGAACGTAAATACCAGGCGGATGTTCAGGTGTTCCTGAAGCCAGGCGCCCAATGCGCTGTTCGGGCTGAAAGCCAGCAGCAAATAAAACCCGATCACCGTTGGCGGCAGGAAAAGCGGCAAGCTGACCAGCGCTTCCAGAAATGGTTTGAGGGGATGGCGGGTGTAAGCCAGATAATAAGCGACAGGTATACCTATCAGGAGCAAACAGGCCGTCGTGACCGCTGCCAGGCGGAACGTAAGTCCCATCGTTTCCCAAAATATCGCGTCCATTCAACTAAGGTAAGGTATAACCATAACGCAAAAAAATTTCCCTTGCCTCCTCTGAAAACAAAAAATCAAAAAACAGGCGGCTTTAGCGCTGGGGCCAATAAGGTTGTTTTCAAGAGAAGAGATTTTTTTGGAAAAATAGGAAATAGCGCGATAGGGGGGCTTTAATCCGGGTTAAATTTGCTTTCCGGAGAGGAAACGGTTGTAACAGGCAGCCGAAATTGTTGGAATTTCGGTTAAGCCGGGTTCTTTCCTTCCAGAATTAATTCCGGGTTAACATTTGCTTCGTTATTTTGCGCCTTTGTTTATGTTTAACAAATTGGAATTCATGAAATCATTTTCCCCCACCTTCCCTATTCTCCTTTTTTTGCTGGCAGGGCTGATGGCCAACGCCCAGAGCGGCGGGATCAAGCTGACGCCGATTGCTACCCATTACACCGACCGGTTCGACCAAGCTTCCGCAGAGATTGTTGCGTTTGACGCGGCCAGCAAGCGGTTGTTTTTCTCCAACGCCCAGGCTAACTACGTGGGTATTCTGGACATTTCCAAACCCAATGCGCCCGTGTTGGTGGATTCCATCAGCATGGCGCCCTATGGCGGCGGCGTTAACAGCGTGGCCGTGTTCAATGGAAAAGTAGCGGTTGCTGTGGAGTCTTCTCCCAAAACCGACCCGGGCAAAGTCGTTTTGTTCGACGCGCAAGGCAACTTCCAGGCCTTGTATACCGTAGGCGCCCTCCCCGACATGCTGACCTTTACTCCGGATGGAACCAAAATCCTCACCGCTAACGAAGGCGAACCTTCCGACGACTATTCCGTCGACCCGGAGGGATCGGTGAGCATCATCGACCTGGCGGCAGGAACGGTTAAAAATGTCCTCTTTACCGATTTCAATACCAAAGCAGCCGCTTTGCGCAACCGGGGCGTCCGGCTTTTCGGAAAGAACGCTACCGTTGCCCAGGATTTGGAGCCGGAATACCTGACCATCACGGCCAACGGAAAAAAAGCCTATGTAACCCTTCAGGAGAACAACGCCATCGCCATCATCGACATCGCTACCGCGAAGGTCATCGATATCCAGGCGCTGGGCTACAAAGACCACCTGACCGGCACGCCGGTGATGAAGGAGTTTTTCCTCAACGAACTCCTCAACATGCCGGAATTGGGCACTCCCGTGTTTAAAGATAGCCTTCCACCCGTTAAGCTGAGCGGATTTTCGGGCTTGTTTTTCGATCGCACGCAGTCCAATGACTCCATCTATGTGCTATATACAGTTCCCGATCGCGGTCCGAACGACGATCCCGTACCCATGGCGCGCGCGGTGGGGGCAGGTAATGAATTTGCGTTCAGCGACCTGCGTCCGTTTAAACTGCCTAATTATCAGGGTCGTATCGTCCGGTTTTCCTATAACAAAAATACCGCTAAGATCACCCTTGACAGCCAGATTCTGCTTACCCGGCTTCAGAACGATGCCATCATCCCCATCACCGGGCGCACCAACGTGATCGGATACGACGAAATTCCGGTTACCTATGCCAGGGAAGGCACAAACTACAGCGTCGCCGATTGGGTGGATACCTTGACTAAAGTCAAATACACGGAACTTAATTTTGATCCTTTTGGAGCAGATGTAGAAGGTATCGTAAAGGACAGGGAAGGCAACTTCTGGATTTGCGACGAAAACCGCCCTTCCGTGTATAAGTTCCGCCCGGATGGCCGGATGGTGGTTCGTTATGTACCCAAAGGTACGTCCGCCCTGGGGATCATTGATCTCGGCCCGGGTTCATACGGGGAAGAGACGCTTCCTGCGGTGTACCGCAAGCGCTGGGCTAACCGGGGTTTTGAAGCGATCGCCTACGACTCGGCGACCCACACCATTTATGCCTTTATTCAATCGCCCATTGATAATCCCGAGTCCAACCGGAATAAGACCGACGTGCTGCGCATCCTGGGGATCAACGCCGCCAACGGCGTGCCGGTGAGCGAGTACGTTTACTTGTTGGAAAACAACAAAGACCACGCGGCTAACCTGGCGCTCAGCCGGGTGGACAAAATTGGGGACGCGGTGTATAAAGGCAATGGTACCTTCCTGGTTTTGGAGCGCGATTCCAGCGTTCCCGGGCAAGAGACCGGAAAGAAATTTGTGTTTGAAATTAATATCACCCACGCTACCAACTTGCTGGCCGATACGGTCCGCGCCAAGCTTTCCGCCAAGGAAACTTCCTCTGGCGCTACGGATAAGACCCTGGAAATGATGAGCTCCGACGACCTGGCTGCCGCAGGCATCCGTCCGGTGTATAAGCGCAAGGTGCTCAACCTTCCCAGCATCGGCTACCTGCCTGGCGACAAACCCGAAGGGTTGACTTTGCTGCCCGACGGCTCCATCGCCGTGATCAACGACAACGATTTTGGGATCGCCGGCGCCGGGAGCAACGACATCAGCGACTTGGCAATTATTTCCCTGGGGACCAACAACAGCCTGGACCCCAGCGACCGCGACAACGCGGTGGCGATTGCCAACCACCCGGTTTTGGGTATGTTCCAGCCCGACGCCATCGCGTCCTTCACCTCCAATGGGAGTACGTATTTTGTGACGGCCAATGAGGGAGATGCCCGCGCTTACGGAGGGCTTAACGAAGAAGCCCGGGTTGGCGCCAGCAACTATGTTCTCGATTCCAAGGCATTTCCTAATGCCGCGGCTTTAAAGGCCAACGGCGCTTTGGGCCGCCTGCGCACCACCAACGCCTCCGGCGACCTCGACGGCGACGGCGATTTCGATTTAATCTATTCGTTCGGCGGCCGCTCGTTCTCCGTAAGAGATACCTTCGGAAACCTGGTTTACGATAGCGGAAATGATTTTGAGGTCAACATCAGCAAAGACCCGAAGTTTTCTCCTTACTTCAACGCCGCTCACGACGACAACTCTTCCACGACTAAAGACAGCCGCAGCGACGACAAAGGCCCCGAGCCGGAAGCCATCGAAATCGCTACGATCAAAGGCGTCACCTATGCGCTGATCGGCCTGGAGCGCGTCGGTGGGATTATGGTTTACGACATGACCAACCCCAAGCAGCCCAAATTTGCCGGGTATTTCAATAACCGCGACTTTACCGCCAATGCCCAAAGCCGCGCAGCCAAAGACCTTGGGCCGGAAGAGATCCTGTTCATTCCTGCGGATAAAAGCCCTAATGGAATGGATCTGGTGGTCGTCTCCAATGAAGTCAGTGGAACCGTCACCATTTTCTCTACCGATGAAATTACCGATGTGGATGATCCGCAATGGGAAACGCTGGAATGGAGCATCTTCCCCAACCCCGTTGACGGCGAGCTCTTCTCCACCGTGAGCGGCAACTACCAGGTATTCAATGCTTTCGGACAGTTGATGGCAACGGCCCGGAACACCAACCGGATCGACGTGAGCCGTTTACCCGCGGGGACCTATATCTTGCGCTATCCAGCCGCCAATGCGTCTAAAGTATTTGTGAAGCAATAAGGTTGGCATAGGGCTAAAAATAAAAACCGGTATAAAAATAGTTTTCCCCTCATGAACGCTATTTTTATACCGGTTTTTATTTAACACCCTTCCTATGACCCTGCAAGAACTCTTCCGCACCATGGGGGAACGCCCTCAATTCCTGGTGGCCTTCTTTGCCGCTTTGCCTCTTCTAGCCTTGATCTTGGGCGCTCTGGACCGCGATAGAGGGCACTACAGCCCCTGGAGGTACCTGTATTCCGGGATTATCTACCTTACGGCTGTTCCTGGGATTTTCTCCCTTACCCTCAACATATACCTGTTTTTGTTTGAACGCCAGAGCGTGATGAACATGGATGTGCTCACTCAAATATTGCCTATCGTGTCTATGGTTCTCTCTCTGGCCATCATTCGAAAGAATGTTGACCTGAACTACATTCCCGGATTTGACAAGCTATCCGGCCTGCTGATGCTTATCACCGCAGTCATGGGCCTGATGTGGCTGGCCGACCGCACCCACATCATCGCCTTTTTCCGGATGCGCTTTGAGGTGGTGGCCCTGATCTTCTTTGGACTCCTCATCCTGATCCGGATCGGGTCCAGGCAGATTTTTGGTACGCCGTACCGAAGCCAGGGTTAAGGTTATTCCGCTACCCGAACCATTTCGGCGTTGTTCAGAATGTACATCAGCCGGTTGACGTCGGAGTCGTTCAGTTCCAGCTTGCCGCGGATGATAATGGCCTCTGCCGTGTATTTGATGGCGTCTTTGGAATAGACTTCCATGACCGTTTCCGGGCCGGCGCCGCCGCAGAAGAAACACATGCTGTAGGGGAAAGCGGAAAAGACGAACTCTTTTTGGTTCTTGTATCCTTCTACCGGGATGACATACCCTTTTACCTCTACCACTTTGCCGTTCATGGCTTTGATCTCATCGGCAAAGACGGGCACATCTACTTTGAACCCGAGCATTTCATCGTATTGCTTTTTGAAGGTCACCTTTCCAAGGGTGGTCCAAATGCTTTTATTTTGGGCGGACAGATTGGTCGTAGCCAGCAGTATGCCGGCGAATAAAACAAACAGGCCAATTTTCCGGATCATTGCAACTTGCTTTAAGGGTGAAAAAGGAATTATGTTGATGTAACGCAAAGGCGCCTATTTTAGTTTTCTTTTCTGTTTGGCGGGCAGTTGAAGAATTCGCTGAAGGGTTTCCTCTGAAGTGACGAGCAATCCGTTCTTCGTCAGCCGGGGCGTCAACGTTTTCCAGTTGCCATCCCGGAGGAAAATTTTTCGGAACAGGGGCATGGCCTCTTCGGTTTTCCCCGCATTGATCAGGGCAACGGCGTGCCAGTACTGCATTTCGAGATTGTCCGGGAACAGGGTTTCGGCGGCCCCATATTCTTCTATGGCTTTGGCCATGTCTCCTTTTTCGACGGCCAGGTCGCCTGCATTCATGTGCCCGTAAGCCTGGTGCACCCGCAACAGGCGCCGCAATTCGGGCAACGGTGTTGGATGATCGTCGATGCGCAGGTCCACCTTGCGGTCTACCCAGGATTGGCCGGTATTGTTGGCGGAAACGACGAGCAGGGCCGCAGACTGTTTTCCGCGAATATCCCCTCCAGCCGCTTCAGCGGCCTCCAAGGCGAGCAGCATCCGCTCGGCAAGGGGCAGTCCCTTAGACTTTTCAAAAGCGGCAGCCATTGCAGGCCATACCGATCCGTTCGACATTAAATTCGCTTGCACCGAATACCCTTCTCCTTCCTGGTGACCGGCCGCTTCGATACATTTGCTCCCCGTATAAGCGGCCACGCGGCCCCTGGAGTCCAAAAGCGCAAGCTGACGGAAATCCCTTCCTTCGTCGCCGGCAATGAGGTGAGCCAAAGCATCCGAAGCGGTCATCCCGTTTTTCAACAGCGCCAGGCCCTCCGGACCGAATGCTGGATTGACAAACGACTGGGTGGCTACAACGCCAGTGCCCGCTTCGCCCCAGATCACTATCGTACCGGTCGCAAACCAATGGGATTGCACCGCAACCCCCATATCTCCCGTCTCCGGATCAATGGCAACTATGGAATAGGTATGGGCCAATGGCTCTCTTCCATATGGCTTTTGAGCGGCTAATCCCGAAACCAGCATTAACGCAGCTAAAACGGAAAAAAATTGGTTCATTTGAAGTGCGATTTACGAAGTACGATTTACGAGGTAGCGAAGTAACGAAGTACGAAGTAACGAAGTCCAACTGGAAAGAACTCTACATCCTCTACATCCTTTACATCCCCTACATCCGTTTACCGTCCCCCGTCTGCCAGGGTTTCGTGAATGTCCGTGTGGCTGGCCTGGAAGGCGGGAATCACCGATGCCAGGAACCCAACAGCCAGGGCGCCGAGGAGCAGGAATCCTTCCTCCTTCAAAAACTGGGTTCCGGTGAAGGTGTAGCGGTAGGTATCCTTCATGAAACCCGCCAGGAGTTGCATACCTCCGTGGCTGAGGAGCATTCCGATCAGGTAGCCTATTACCGCCAGGAAAAGCCCCTCCAGAATGATCAGGGCAAACAAGGTGGAAGGCGAAGCGCCCATGGTGCGCATCAGGGCCAATTCGTAGCGGCGGTCTTTAAGGGAGGAGTATAGGGAAATGAAAATGCTCAATCCGGAAACGGCAATGATAACGAAAGCCAGCCAGCGCAGCGCATCGGCGCCAAGCCCCAGCAGGGTGTATAACCGGGTGATTTCGATGGCTGGCGTAGCCGCTTGCAGGTCCGTATTTTCATTGATGGAGCGCTGCATATTCAGGGTCTGGATATTGCGGCCCTTGAACTGGATCAGCAAAGAGGTGATGTCTTTGTCGGGATAGTCGGTAAGCGGCTTTGCGATATCGAAGGTTTCATGGTCTTCGTGTCCTTCTTCGTGGTCTTCGTGCGGTTCTTCCCCCGCTTCTTCGAAAACGCTTCCATGATCGTGAACGGCCCAGATGCTTTGCGCGGGCGTCAGGATTAACTGATCGGCCACGGAACCAGTGGGTTTGAGAATGCCGCAGAGGGTGAAAGAAGATTCCTTGTGCTCCATATCTTCGTCATCGGCCAGGCCGTGGGAGCTACGGAAGGTATCGCCTATTTTTAACCCGAGCGCGCGGGCAGCTTCTGCTCCGGCCACCGCTTCCATCACGTTTTCGAAAGACCTGCCCTCTGCGATGGCAGCCTGGTACAGGTCAAAAAACGCAGAGGTGGTTCCTACGATGCGGTAATTTCGGTAGCTGTCCCCCAGCGAGAGGGGAACGGCCTTCTGGATCAGCGGGTGGCGCGGGTTAAGAAAAGGACGTACCTCGCTGATGGGGATATTGCCCGTTGGCGCATCAATATGGTACATTCCGGAGAGGATGAGCTGAAGCGGGCTGCCTTTTGCGCCAATCACCAGATCGATTCCTGCCAGGTTTTTTTCAAACTTTTCTTCCAACTGCCGGGTGACGAGCAACAGCAGGGAGACCAGACCCACCCCGAGAGAAAACAGCACCAAGCTAAGCAGCAAGGATAACGGCTTATTGATCAGGTTTTTCCAGCTCAGTGCAAGGAGATTCATAGGCGGCTTGGTTACAGTTGGATCTGTTTTGGAAAGCGGCTTTTTAAACGGGTGTCGTGGGTGACAAGGAGCAGGGTAGCGCCGGCGTTGTTGGCGAGTTCTTCCAGCAGGTTAGCTACCTCCAGGGCGTTGTGGTCGTCGAGCGCGGAAGTAGGCTCGTCTGCCAGGATCAGAATGGGCTGGTTGACGAGTACCCGGGCGATCGCTACCCGTTGTTGTTCCCCCATACTCAGGCGGTCGGTTTTGGAGCGTAGCTTGTCCCCCAAGCCCAGGCGTTCGAGTACCTCGGCGATCCGGTTCCGGTCGGGCTTGGCCCCCGCCAGCTTTTGGGCAAGCAGCAAGTTCTCTTCCACGTTTAGCGAGCGGATAAAATGAGCCTTCTGGAAAATAATACCGATATGGCGCCCGCGGAAATGATCGAGGGCGCGGCCTTTCAATTTTTCCAGTGCCGTATCGCCGATGCGGATCTGCCCGCTTTCCGGCGATAATAACCCGCCGATCAGGTGAAGCAGCGTGGTTTTCCCGCTGCCCGATTGGCCGAGCATAAGCCAATGTTCGCCCTTCTCCAGTGCAAGATCCGGGAAGCGGAGCGTTTGACGATTATCGTAGGAGTACTTGAGGTCAACGGTTTGCAGCATGAAAGCAAAGATAAAATAAAACGGGCTTTTAGAAAATTCAAAGGAACCCGGAGTATCGCCTAATTGGGTATATTGATAAGAACCAGTACAAACCCTTGGCTGTTACCATATATTGGACTTGTTGAAACCATGTTTAATTTTGGATAAATTTGCGGTTGCTGATCGCGTTTCTTTTTATTTCGCTCAAACACCCAACAATCAATGCATACCTTCCGCCTGGATCGCCAGGCTTTTACTGCACAAGCAGTCGGACAGGCAGCAAATCAACGTGGTTATTGGCTTCAGAAATTACCACGGGAGAGACTTTTCGCAGCTTGGTACCTCATTTGTGCTGCTTGGAATCTTGACTGTCAAAAAAAACATCCCTTGGACAGGACCGCATTTCATATCAAAAGACGGTTTAATGAATAATCTATTCAATGAAGATTTCCAGGATTTTATCCGCGCATTAAATGAAAACGCCGTTGACTATATTCTCGTTGGCGGCTATGCGGTCATTCTTCATGGGTACTCCCGCACTACAGGAGATATGGATGTTTGGGTTCAAGCCAATGAGGAGAACTATTTGCGTCTTGTTGGAGCATTCCATAAGTTCGGTATGTCTGTATTCGACATGACCATGGAGCGGTTTCTCAATCAACCGCATTATGATGTGTTTACTTTTGGAAGACCTCCAGTTTGCATAGATATTATTACCCATGTCAAGGGGTTACATTTTCAAGATGCCTTTTCCGCAGCGCAATGGTTTGAAATTGACGATAATTTAAGCGTAAGGACTCTAAGCCTTCAAAGCCTCCTGACGGCCAAACAGGCATCCGCCCGGCATAAGGATTTAGATGACATCGAAAACCTAAGCATTGGATAAGCCCGTTTATGCTCCGATTGGAATTAGGCGAGATGAATCCTCGTTTTTATTATATTGCGAGGATTAATAACCTGTTAAACCCATTGATCATGAACCACTTTTCCTCTTTCCTACTGCTAGCCCTTCTGGCTGTTTCCTTTGCCTGCGGCCCCGGAAAAGGAGGCGAAAAAACTGCGGCTCCGGAAGTTACCTTCCGCTGGGAAACCCTAATCGAAGAAACGACTGAAATCCCGAGATCCCAGGTGTTCGTTACGGTGAACGGCCAAGAACAAAAAGTGGCGGACATTTTGGCCTGCGACCTCATTGACGCTTCGGGATACGAACGCTTCGAGATCCCTAAATCGGCCCTGGCCGCTTGCGGAGGCTGGTGGGCCGGCGCCGGCGATTACCTGTACGCGATCCAAGATGGCACAGATGTAGTGATCATGAAAGGATGGCAGTCGGAAGAACAAACGGAAAGCGGTTTTCATTACGAGGAAGTTCTTCGCGTTCCGGTAAAGTAACCGGCTTTCCAAATGGACTTTTTCGTCGGGAATCCTTATATTTGCATAAGGAAAAGACACTATTGTTATGACACTGCTTAACGCGCATGTTTCCATCATAATTATCCGCTGCGGATTGCCTGTCAATCTGTAGGGGACCCGGCATGATACCGGGGATAGCTCCGGCAGATTGGATTCTGCCGGAGCTTTTTTTTTGCTTCTGCTTAAACCAAAGGCATTTTCTATTTTTGCGAACGAAAAATAAGGGGCCTGATGCCCTGGCAACCCAAACGACATGTACAGAGAGTTCAAAACCCTGAATCTTCCCCAAATCGACCAGGAAATCCTGGCGTTTTGGGATGCCCAAAAGATCTTTGATCGCAGTGTGGAAGAGCGTCCGGTAGAAAACAGTTATGTCTTCTACGAAGGCCCCCCGTCTGCCAACGGGATGCCCGGTATTCACCACGTGATGGCCCGGACGATCAAAGATATTTTCTGCCGGTACCACACCATGGCAGGGCAACGGGTGGAGCGCAAAGGCGGGTGGGACACCCACGGCCTTCCCATCGAACTGAGCGTGGAAAAAGAACTGGGCATTACCCGCGACGATATCGGGAAAACCATTTCAGTAGCGGAATACAACCGCCTCTGCCGGGAAACCGTCATGCGCTATAAAGACCGCTGGGACGACATCACCCGGAAAATGGGCTATTGGGTCGACCTCCAGAATCCCTATATCACCTATACCAACGACTATATAGAGACCTGCTGGTGGTTGTTGAAACAACTATTTGACAAAGGCCTTTTATACAAAGGATACACCATCCAGCCCTTTTCTCCGGCAGCAGGAACGGGGCTGAGTTCCCACGAACTCAATCAACCCGGCGCCTACCGCGATATTACGGACACCTCTGCGGTGGCTCAGTTCCGCATCAAAGGCGCCGAAAACGAGTATTTCCTGGCCTGGACCACCACGCCTTGGACCCTGCCTTCGAATACCGCTCTTGCCGTTGGCAAGCACATCACCTATGTCAAAGTTCGCACCTTTAACCGATATACCCAGGAACCTATTACCGTCATCCTGGCCAAAGACCGCATGGGGGCTTACTTCACCGGGCAAACACCCGGCCTGAAGCCGGAGGAAGTCAAAGCGGGCAACAAGCCCATCCCCTATCTGGAAATCGTGGAAGAAATGTCCGGCGCCAGCCTCGAAGGCATGGAGTACGAACAGCTGATGCCTTATGTTCAGCCCGACGGCCCGGCGTTCCGGGTGCTGCTGGGCGATTTCGTCTCCACAGAAGATGGAACGGGGATCGTGCATATCGCACCGACGTTCGGGGCCGACGACTTCCGGGTGGCGAAGCAGTATGGCATTGCCGCCCTGTTGGTGAAAGACGAGAACGGCCACCCCATGCCCCTGGTGGACCGCCAGGGACGGTTTGTGAAGGACGTGACGGATTTCGCCGGGCGTTATGTCAAGGACTATGGACAGGAAGAAGAGCGGCCCGTCGATGTGGATATCGTGATCAAACTCAAAGAAGAGAACAAACTGTTCCTCTCGGAGAAGTACCTTCACCCGTATCCGCATTGCTGGCGCACCGAGAAACCCGTACTCTACTATCCTCTGGATAGTTGGTTTATCCGGGCTTCCGCGCTCAAGGAGCGGATGTTTGAGCTGAACCTGACGATTAACTGGAAGCCTGCCTCCACCGGAGAAGGCCGTTTCGGAAAATGGCTGGAAAACCTCCAGGACTGGAATTTGTCGAGGTCGCGTTTCTGGGGGACTCCCCTTCCTATCTGGCGCACGAAAGACGGGCTACAGGAAACGTGCATCGGCTCGGTAGCCTTGCTGAAGGAAGCGATCGAAAAAGCCAATGCCGTATTGGGCAAAACTCAAACCGTACCCGAAGACCTGCACCGGCCTTTCATCGACGACGTCGTGCTGGTGTCGGAGAGCGGAGAGCCGATGTACCGCGAGCCCGACCTGATCGACGTGTGGTTTGATTCCGGCGCTATGCCTTACGCCCAGTGGCATTACCCATTCGAGAATCAGGAAAAGTTCTGGCAGAATTTTCCCGCCGATTTTATCGCCGAAGGGGTGGATCAAACCCGGGGCTGGTTCTATACCCTCCATGCCATCGCCGTTATGGCGTTCGACAGGGTGTCGTTCAAGAATGTGGTGTCAAACGGACTGGTACTGGATAAAAATGGGGTAAAAATGTCGAAGCGCCTGGGAAATGCCGTCGATCCCTTTGAAACCATTGCCAAATACGGAGCGGATGCCACCCGATGGTACATGATCTCCAACGCCCAGCCCTGGGATAACCTCAAATTCGATGTCGCGGGTATCGAAGAAGTCACCCGGCGGTTTTTCGGAACGCTCTTCAATACCTATTCGTTTTTTACCCTTTACGCCAATATCGATAAGTTCCGGTATGCCGAAGCCGATATCCCGGTAGAAAAGCGTCCGGAAATCGACCGCTGGGTCCTTTCGGCATTAAACTCCCTGAGCGAGGCGTGCGAAGGCAGTTATGCAGATTACGAACCCACCGAGGCGACCCGGAAGATGATGTACTTTGTGGACGAACAGTTGAGCAACTGGTACGTCCGCTTGTCCCGCCGCCGTTTCTGGAGAGGAGAATACAACGAAGATAAAATTTCCGCTTATCAGACCTTGTACGAGTGTCTGATCACTCTGGCTAAACTAATGGCGCCGGTCTCCCCCTTTTTCGCCGATTGGTTGTACCGCAACCTGAATGAGGTGACGGGAAAAGAGCCGCACCCATCGGTGCACCTGGCGTTGATGCCTGCTCCTGATGCCAGCCACGCAGACCCCGGCCTCGAACAGCGAATGGACTATGCACAGCGTATTGCCAGTCTGGTCCTCAGCCTGCGCAAAACCCGGAAGATCCGCGTGCGCCAGCCACTTCAAAAAATCATGTTGCCCGTACTGGATACCCAGTTTGTCGACCAGGTTAATGAGGTGAAAGACCTGATCCTGGCAGAGGTCAACGTCAAAGTGATCGAGTACGTGACCGACACGTCCGGCCTCCTGCACAAGCGGGTGAAGCCCAATTTTAAAACCCTCGGCAAACGCCTTGGAAAGCACATGAAGGCCGTTTCCGATCTCGTAGCGTCCTGGACCCAGGCGGATATTCAGCAACTGGAGCGGTCTGGGAAGTATGTGTTCGAATTGGAAGGCGAGTCTTTCCCGGCAACCCTGGAGGATTTCGAGATCCTGACCGAAGATATCCCGGGGTGGCAGGTAGCCTCCGACAACGAACTCACCGTCGCCCTGGACGTGACCCTTACGCCGGAACTCGAAGCCGAAGGAATGGCGAGAGAATTGGTCAACCGCATCCAAAATATCCGCAAGACCCGCGATTTCAACGTGACCGATCAAATCGCTGTTGTCCTGGAGAACCACCCGGAAGTCGTCCCTGCTGTAGAATGGCATGGCGGATATATCCGCCAGGAAACCCTGGCGGCGTCCTTGTCCCTGGCGGATAACGTGCCCGAAGGAGACTTGCTGGAACTTCCCAACGAGCTTCAACTGCATATTCAGGTGAAACTCGTTTAGGAAGAAGTCCGGTTTAAGAGAGCAAGGACTGGAGTTTCATGGCAACGCCCATATCTCCCTTGATCTTTACTTTGCCCGACATGACGGCCATCATGGGGTTGAGATCTCCCGTTCTCAGTTGGTTCAGCGTTTCCAGCGAGGTGGTGATCGTGCAGTCGGCGTCTTTGTCTTCGGAAGAAATCGAGGGGGTGTCGCCCGTCAGGTCAATGAACACGACTCCTTCTTCAAAAACCATCTTCAGGGTCTTTCCTATCGACGGCATTTTTGCAGCCTGAGCTTTGAATTGCTCTAATATAGCTTCAAAGGACATAACAGATGCTTTTGGATAAACAAATAGCGAATTTTCGCCACAATATAGAATAGCGAGGAGGACTTTCCAAGAAAAACTCCCGGGATGCGATGTTTAAATTGGTTATGAGGCAATATAGTTTGATTATCAATTGGTTAAACTTTAATTTGGCTATTGCTTTTTAGGTGAAATAATGAATTTTATGACATTTTGTCTTGTTTTTTTTCAACAAATGCCAAAATGTCTGCCGATGCGTGCCGTCTTGACATTTTTTTGGGCTTGGAACAGGGTTTGCTTTAGAAGAAGTAAAACCAAAAAAATTGATCATGATGCATGTAATCGTTCAACCCAGAATCCAGCGCCAAGTCGCGGAAAAGAACCATAATCCGGCGGCTGTTTCCGAGCGCGTTTCCCTCCCTGCCGCCAATATCGTAGCGGTGGAGTCGGGATGGAATATTCAGATAGCCGCGCCAGGCTTGGCGAAAGAATCGTTTCAACTCAAAGTGGAAGGACGCAACCTGGAGTTGCGTGCAACCTACCCAAGTGCGGAGGCAGAAGGCCAGAAGAACCTGCGCCGGGAATTTGGAGAAGGCGTTCTGAGCCGCTCATTCCAATTGCCGGACACGGCCGACACCTCCGGTATTCAGGCTCGCTACGAGGCGGGGGTATTGACGATCCATCTTCCGAAGAAAGCGCCGGTAAAGGTGGAAATCGCCTAAAGCACTGTAAAGGGGCAGAAGTACTCCTTTGTCCAAAAACTGACAATAATTTGACAAAAGACGCGTGAAACAATCTTCATTTATTCTGTTACATAAAATATGTTGAGCTATGAAATTGATCCAACATCAACCAGTGACCAACGGAAGCCGCATTGATCAATTTGTAGACGAGTTTTTCAACCGCGGCTTGAATTCGTTCTTTGGCGGCGATCATTTCGCTTCCAGCCCTTCGGTTAACGTGTTTGAAACCAACACCGACTTTTTGATTGAGGTAGCCGCTCCAGGATTGGAAAAGCACGATTTTGAAGTAAAAGTGGAAGGTGCGTTTCTGATTATCTCCTCGGAGAAAGAGCAGAAAACCGAGCAGGGAATGGACGGGAAATACCTGAGGAAGGAATTCAATTATGCAACTTTTTCCCGCAGTTTCCGTTTACCAGAGAGTGTACAGGCCGACAAAATCAAGGCTTCTTATGAAAACGGCGTGTTAAAACTGACGCTCCCGAAGGCTGAAATGGAAGTCCAGAAATACCGGACGATCGAGATCGAATAACCGGAGCGAAAACGGAAAGATTTAGGTTAGTTAATAGGGTTTTAGGTGTTTTTTGAGGCCGGCGCCAAAGCGCCGGCCTTTTTTATTCCTCCGCAGCGGCCGCCGCTTCCAGTTCGTCGTAAAACCCCTGGCCGTATTTCCGGATAAGCGCTTCTTTTACAAAGCGGAAGACCGGCAATTGCGCTTTGGCGCCGGCTTCGCAGGCGGCGGAACAGATGCTCCAGCGTTCGTAGTTCAGCACCTCAAACCCGGCTTCCTCCTTTCTGGCGCGAACAGGGTAGAGGTGGCAGGATATCGGCTTGCGGAAGTCGGTAGCGCCCGCCAAAAAGGCCTGTTCCAGGCCACATTGGGCAATACCCCGTTCGTTGTATGAAATATAGGCGCAAGGGCCCCCATCGATCAGCGGCGTGCTATACTCTTCCAGATCGTCGAGGTATTCGTATCGTCCGGTTTTTTCCAGTTCAGCAATACCGGCGGGGCTAAGAAAAGCCTTGACGGCGGGGTATACCCGGTCGAGGATTTCCAGTTCTTCGTTGAGCAAGGGAGCGCCGTAGTCGCCTTCCCAGCAGCAGGCGCCTTTACAGGCTCTGAGGTCGCAGAGAAACTGCTGTTCGATCACGTCGTCGCTGACCAGAACATTCCGGATGATATACATGCAGGCATGGTTGTGGGGTAAAAGTAGGGAAAAATCCGTTCTGAAGGATCAGAGAAAAAAATCTCATTGCCGAAGCGGAAAAGTAGAAAATCCAGATAAACGATGAACAAAGAATCCCTTTTTTCGCTATACAGATGCTGGGTTGTTCTATCTGCGTAAAACCGGTAAAAAGAACGGTTCAAATTTTCGGATGCGCCGTTTTTACCTTAATATCGCCAAGGAAAATATTACACCACACGATAAAGCTTACAGCATGGATCCCTTAAAGCAAAAATTCTTTGAGAAGGCGAGCGCCCTCAAGGCAGAGATTAACGATTTGTTGAAAGAACACGGAAACGCCAAGGTTGACGACGTCACCCTCGGGCAGATTTACGGCGGCGCCAGGGATATTAAAATGATGGTTTGGGAACCCTCCGAATTGGACGCTATGGAGGGTATCCGATTCCGGGGGTATTCCATTACCGAATTGAAGGAATTGCTTCCCAAAGGAGCCGAAAACCGGGAGCCCAAGCCGGAAGGCCTGTTCTGGCTCCTGCTCACCGGGGATATCCCCACGTTGGAAGAAGCGGAATGGGTATCTGAACAATGGAGGCAACGCAGCGAAATCCCAGCCCATGTCTTCCGCGTGTTGGACGCGCTCCCCGAGGGGACGCACCCCATGACCCAATTCACTATCGGCATAAATGCGCTTCAGTCGGAAAGCATTTTTGCCCGCCGCTACGAAGAAGGGCTCGGGAAAAAAGATTACTGGGATGCTACGTATGAAGACGCCATGAACCTCATTGCTATGCTTCCCCGCCTGGCGTCCTATATCTACCGCCGGTCCTTCCATCAGGGAGACCATATTGCTCCCGATCCGTCTTTGGACTGGGGCGGCAATTACGCGCATATGCTGGGATTCGATGACCCCTATTTCCGGTCGCTCATGCGCTTGTACCTCACGATCCATGCCGATCACGAAGGCGGAAATGCCTCTGCACATACCACGCACCTGGTTGGTTCGACCTTGAGCGACGCGTACCTGTCGCTCGCTGCCGGCATCAATGCCCTGGCCGGACCGCTCCATGGATTAGCTAATCAGGAGGTGATCAAGTGGATCTTCGAAATGGTGGACGAACTAGGCACGACCAAACCTACCGAAGAGGATATTGCCAATTACGTTCGCAAAACGCTCTCCGAAGGGAAAGTGGTTCCGGGCTATGGCCACGCCGTGCTCCGCCGCCCAGACCCGCGATTCACCGCTCAAATGGATTTTGCCAAAAAATATATCGCCTCCGATGACATCGTGGAAATTGTTTGGAAAATCTTCGAGGTGGTTCCGCCAATTCTCCAAAGCCTCGGGAAAATCAAAAATCCCTGGCCGAACGTTGACGCGCACTCCGGCGCCCTTCTGGTTCACTACGGGCTGAAAGAGTATAGCTACTATACCGTCCTGTTTGGCGTGTCCCGCGCCATCGGCGTCCTTTCTGCCTTGTGCTGGTCCCGCATGCTTGGATTTCCGCTTGAACGGCCCAAATCCGTCACCACCGATTGGGTGAAAAACTTCCTCGCCGAAGCCGCTGTGAAGGAAGGGATAGGCGAAAACTAGAAAAGTACGATGTACGAGGTACGATGCACGAGACAATTCGTATATCGTACCTCGTAAATCAATAAAAAACAAGGGCTCGCTTTCAGAGTTCGAAAATTCCTTTATTTTTGGCGGGTCTAGATTCCGTAGTAAAGAATTTGGTCAAAATCTAAACATTCCAAATTATGGTCATTCCTTCTGATTTGCGCTATACGCAAGAACACGAATGGATTCGCTTAGGCGAAGGCAATACGGCGTATATCGGTATCACCGACTTCGCCCAGGGCGAATTAGGCGATATCGTTTATGTTGAGGTGGAAACGGTAGGCGATTCCTTAGGGAAAGGAGATGTTTTTGGGACTATCGAAGCCGTAAAAACTACCTCTGAATTGTTCATGCCGGTTTCTGGCAACGTGCTGGAATTCAACACGGGCCTGAGTTCCACCGGCGGGGATAACCCCGCTTTGGTGAACGACGATCCCTACGGCGAAGGATGGATCATTAAAATCGAACTGACGGATTTGTCTGAACTCGAAGACCTTATGGACGCGGCCGCTTACAGGGAAATGGCAGGGTGATTTTTTTTACTTCCTGCACACCAAAACCGGGCCAGTGTACATCTGGTATTAAAAAGGCTCTTACTATTTACTCATCATTTTTGTAAAACCTTGTCAGCATGGACATTGCACTATCCGGCAACGCAGTCCTGTTCGGCACTATCTTTCTGGTTTTGCTGATCATAGCGGTAATTCTCTACCTGCAATTCAGCTTCAAGAAAAAAGCCGAAGGAGGACTCACGCTGAAGCACGCCAAAGCAGGCAAGCACAGCATCGAACTCGATGGAAGAACGAAATACCCAGAGGTGGATTCTTTCCGCCTGAGCAGTACGTTCTTTAATCTCGGGATCGCCGTAGCGCTTGGCTTGACCGTGCTCGCGTTTGGCTGGACGCAGTACGAGAAAAAAGTGGAGGCTGGCGACAACTTTGTCCTCATCGAAGAAGACATCGAAGTTGAACCTCCGCGTACTGCCGAACCGCCGCCCCCTCCGCCCCCTCCGCCGCCTCCCGTCATTCAGGAGGTGCCCGAGGAATTGATTGAGGAAGAGGACCAACCCGAATTCGTCGACCAGTCTGTGGAAGCCGAAGAAGAGGTGGTTCGCGCTCCCGAACCCGTTAAAGCAGCTCCTCCTCCCCCCCCTCCCCCGCCGCCCCCGCCGCCAAAAGACGACGACGAGATCTTCGTGGTGGTGGAAGACATGCCCCTCTTCCCAGGTTGCGAAAATGAACCCGATAAGGATGCCAGGAAAAGATGCTCCGACAAGAAGGTGTTCGAATTCGTAGGTAAAAACCTGAAGTACCCGGTGATCGCCCGCGAAAACGGCGTTGAAGGCACCGCAGTCGTCCAGTTCGTTGTGGACCGCGACGGCTCCGTCAAAGACGCTTCCGTACTTCGCGACATCGGCGCCGGCTGCGGCGAAGAAGCTGTCCGCGTGGTCAACCTGATGAACCAGCAGGGGATCAAATGGACGCCCGGCAAACAGCGCGGCCGCCCAGTGAAGGTTCAGTTCCGCTTGCCTGTGCGCTTTAAGTTGCAGTAAGCCGGTTCCCTGCCGAACCTAAATAAAAAACCCCGCGACCAAAGGCCGCGGGGTTTTTTTGTCCCTCTCCTGCTCCCTACTCCCTTGCTCCCTGCTCCCTCTCTTTCAACCTAAGCTGCAACTCCTCCAATTGAGCCTCTGCGATTTCCGGAAGGCGCATCGATCATCATATCCCTGCCCATATTGTTTTTAGGGAAGGCGATGAAGTCGCGGATTGAGTTTTGGCCGTTCAGTACGGAGCAGAGGCGGTCGAAGCCGAAGGCGATGCCCCCGTGGGGCGGAGCGCCGTATTCAAAAGCGCCCAGGAGGAATCCAAACTGACGCTCGGCTTCTTCCTGGGTAAAGCCCAGAAGCTTGAAGTTCTTTTCCTGTAAAGCCCGGTTGTGGATACGAATGGATCCTCCCCCGATCTCCACCCCGTTGATGACGAGGTCGTAGGCGTCTGCCCGGAGGTTTTTGAGCATGGTGCGGTCGTTGCTGGCCATACGCTCGATATCGTCCGGCTTTGGAGACGTGAAGGGGTGGTGCATCGCGTAAAACCGCTGGGTATCTTCATCCCATTCCAGCAGCGGAAAGTCGAGTACCCACAGCGGTTTAAAGTCTCCAGGGGTCATCAGGCCCATCCGGCGGCCCATCTCCAGGCGCAATTCGCTGAGTTGCTTGCGGGTTTTTTCCTCTTCTCCAGCGAGGATAAGCATCAGATCGCCGGGTTTGGCGCCCATGCGATCGGCCCAGGCAGAGAGGTCGGTTTCGGAAAAGAATTTATCGACGGAGGATTTTAAAGCGCCGTCTTCGCCGAAGCGGACATAAACCAACCCCTTGGCGCCAATCTGCGGACGTTTTACCCATTCGGTCAGCTCGTCGATCTGTTTGCGGGTATATCCCGCTTGCCCTTGCGCGTTGATTCCCACCACGAGCTCCGCGCTGTCAAAAACGCCGAACCCCTTGCCCTGGGCCAGATCGGTGAGTGGCGTAAAGGCCATGTCAAACCGCAGGTCGGGCTTGTCCGAACCGTACAGGCGGAGGGCATCGTCGTACGACATACGGGGGAATTCGGGCAGGTCCAGCCCAAGCGTCTCCCGGAACAAATGGCGCGTTAACCCTTCAAACGTCTGGAGGATATCTTCCCGGGTAACGAAGGCCATTTCACAGTCGATTTGCGTAAACTCCGGCTGCCGGTCTGCCCGGAGGTCTTCGTCCCGAAAACATTTAACGATCTGGAAATACCGGTCGTAACCGGCTACCATCAGGATTTGCTTGAAGGTTTGGGGCGATTGGGGCAGGGCATAGAACTGCCCGGGGTTCATCCGGCTGGGAACCACAAAATCCCGCGCGCCTTCCGGTGTGCTTTTGATCAAAAACGGGGTTTCCACTTCCACAAAGCGCTTTTCATTCAGGTATTTGCGCACTTCGAGCGACAATTGGGACCGGAATAGGATGTTGCGCTGCACGGGAGTTCGCCGGAGATCGAGATAGCGGTATTTCATCCGGAGGTCGTCTCCTCCGTCCGTATCGTCTTCAATAGTAAATGGAGGTACTTTGGAAGCATTTAGCACCTGCATGGATTGGACTTCAATCTCTATATCTCCGGTTTCCCGGTTGAGGTTCTTGGCGCTTCGCTCCCGAACCAATCCCTCCGCCTGAATGACAAATTCCCTTCCCAACTTACGGGCTTGTTCGCAAAGCGGGGCGTCCGTTTCCATACTGAACACCAACTGGGTAATGCCATAACGGTCGCGAAGGTCGATAAAGGTCATGCTCCCAAAATCGCGAACGGTTTGGACCCATCCGCTCAGGCGGACCGTTTTGCCCGAATCGGTCAGGCGCAATTCGCCACAAGTATGCGTACGATACATGGATATTGTATTTAAATGTTTAAGCGTACAAAAATACAACCTTGCTCCGTATTCTGGGCATCCCGGTGGGCTTTTCCCTGGCATCCAGGCATCTGTTTGGGATAAGACGGATGAGGAGTTAACCTTGGGCCTTTACTTCATGTGTTGATTATCAACCATTAAAGCGCATAATTTTTGCAATCTGCCGTATTTTTCTGCGTTCACTAAAGAGAAACGGGGGAATGATAACATTCTTCCGTGTATTTTTGCACCGGTTCTGGTTGTTCACGTTCAAACCCATTTTCCATGCGGAGCGCTCTATATGTTTGCTTTTTTCTTTGCGGGATTTTCACTGCCGCCTTCTCTCAATCCCGCGGAACGCTCCTTCTCGGTGGGGATATCTATGAATATATGGTCGACGAGTGTGGGGATACGATTATCCTGGCCACTCTTGGAGATATTTCGGTTTCGTCCATCCGCCATTTTAAAAACCCGGAAGATTATAATAAATATCGCCGTTACCGCCGATATGCCTATACGGTCTATCCGTATGCCACCGAAGCCATACGCATATTCCGGGAGTTGGAACACGCCACCGCTACCATGCGGGATGGAGAACGCCGCCGCCATATCCGTAGGTTGCAGAAAGAGCTGAAGGAAAAGTTCGAAGATCCCTTGCGCAACCTTACGCGTACCCAGGGAATGATTCTTGTGGAAATGATCGAACGGGAGTTGAAAACCCCCCTCTTTGACCTTATCAAGGACCTTCGGGGTGGGCTAAATGCCTCCTATTGGAGTACGATGAGCAGTTTTTATGGGTATAAGATCAAAGAAGGGTATATCCGGGGGAATGATCCCATTCTGGATACGGTGCTGGACGATGTTAACCTCACCTATAATAATCCGTACGAAAATAAATGACCATCCATCCGGACTCCCTTTTCCGCGAACCCAATTCCTGGGCCAGGGGGCCAAAACTTGCGCTGCTCCTGACCTTATTCTTTGCGTTCCTTTTTATCGGAGGATACAGTTGGTTGAAACATCGCTTTCCCGGGGTAGCTCCTTTTACTCCTTCGGCTGAAACGGATCCGTCGGTTCAATTCCCAGATTCTGCCATTCGGGCCCTTCGCACCTGGGAGTTCCGGGAGGGAAGCATTGGGGAGACGCTTTACCACTTCCTGGAGAAGGGGGCTCCTGATTTCCGCAATACGGTGCTGGTATTTCAAAACCGGGACTTCGCTGCGGATACCCTTTCTCCGCTGCCTTCCTATAAAGCCCGCGAACTCGAAGACCTGGCCAGGGTTTTGATCGGGTTTCCAGGGCTCCAGATTGAAATTGCGGGCCATAGCGACGAAGAAAAGGATGTGCCCCTGAGCTATTCCCGCTCCCGGCTGGAAGTAGAAACTATCCGGCAGCTTTTGGTCCGGCAGGGCGTTCCCGAGGAACAGATTCAGGCCAGAGGATATGGGTTTCGTTTCCCAATCACCGACAATATCGGACCGGAGGCCAGAGCCCAAAACCGGCGCGTGGAGCTGACCATGCTCGCTCTCCCTCTGTTGAAGTAAACGCTGGAAACTGAGCCGCCATTCTCTCTTTTTCAGCAACAGAACGTGTAAATAACCCAGGCTTTCAGGCTATATAAGCCGAAACCATCGTATTTTGGGGTAAATTCCTGTGGTAAAAATTATCCTAATGGATCAAGCGTTACGTACCCTCGAAAGCCAGATGGAGGGCGAACTCCATTCCGACCGCCTAAGCAGAGCTATTTACGCCACCGATGGATCGATTTACCGCAAATGGCCCATGGCAGTAGCCAAACCCAAATCGAAAGAAGACCTGCGCCTGCTGATTCAATTTGCCCGGGCTCATCGCGTTTCCCTGATCCCGCGGACGGCGGGTACTTCCCTGGCAGGGCAATGCGTGGGAGAGGGAATCGTTGTCGATACGTCCAGATACCTCACCCAGATCCTGGAATTCAATGCGGAAGAACGCTGGGTTAAGGTCCAGCCAGGCGTAATTCGCGACCAGTTGAATGAATTTCTTAAACCACACGGCCTGTTTTTTGGCCCGAACACCTCCACCGCCAACCGGGCCATGATTGGAGGTATGGTGGGCAATAACTCCTGCGGAACCACCTCCATCGTTTACGGCACAACCCGGGATCACGTCCTGGAGCTCCAGTGCCTGCTCAGCGATGGTTCTGAAGTAGTTTTTGAACCGCTCCAACCAGCGGCATTTCAGGAAAAACTTCAGGGAAACAGCCTGGAGAGCCGCATCTATCAACAGCTCTATCGGGAACTCGGGGACCCGGCTCAACGCCAGGAAATCGAGCGGGAGTACCCCAAGCCGCATATCCACCGCAGAAATACCGGCTACGCCGTTGACCTGTTGTTGCGCCAGCAGCCTTTTTCCCCGGACGGGCCCCTCTTTAATTTGTCGTCCCTGGTTTGCGGCTCGGAAGGCACCCTGGCGCTGATCACGGAGATCAAGCTGGATTTGGATCCCTTGCCCGATCCGGTAGATGTCGTGGTGTGTCCACATTTTACCAGTATTCACGAAAGTATGCGGGCCGTTTTGGTCGCCATGGAGCACCGCCCTTCGGCTTGCGAGCTCATGGACAAGCGCATCCTGGATTGCACCAAAGACAACCTTTCCCAGCAGAAAAACCGGTTTTTTATCCAGGGGGACCCGGAAGCGGTGCTCATGATTGAGTTCCGGGGTAAAACGGTCGAAGAAGCCGAGCGCAAAGCGGAGGCCATGATTGGGGCAATGAAGACTGCCGGGCTGGGGTATCACTTTCCCAAAGTAACGGCGCCCCAAAGCAAAAGTGTCTGGGCGTTGCGGGCGGCGGGTTTCGGGGTGCTTTCCAATATGAAAGGCGACGCCAAACCCATCGAGTTTATTGAAGATACGGCAGTGGCTTTAGCCGACCTGCCTGCGTATATCGAGGAATTCAGTCAGGCCATGGATGGATTCCGGCAACGGGTGGTTTACTACGCGCATGCCGGCGCCGGAGAACTGCACCTGCGGCCCAGCGTCAACCTCAAGACCAGCGAGGGCGTCCGGCAAATGCGGGAAATCGCCGAATTCTCCGCCCGGCTGGTGAAGAAATACGGAGGGTCTTTAAGCGGAGAACACGGCGACGGACGGGTACGCGGGGAGTTTATTCCTCTGGTGCTTGGCGAAAAAAACTACGCCCTCTTGCAACGGATCAAAAGAACCTGGGATCCTGATAGCATCTTTAACCCGGAGAAAATCGTTGGCGCCCCCCCGATGGA
This sequence comes from Haliscomenobacter sp., assembly GCA_016707205.1. Taxonomy (GTDB): domain Bacteria; phylum Bacteroidota; class Bacteroidia; order Chitinophagales; family Saprospiraceae; genus JADJPL01. Next base: position 84,206 of record JADJHZ010000012.1, read on the forward strand.
CCAGGACTTGCGCTATAAACAAGATACTCCTGCCCCGAAATTGAACACGGTCTTCGATTTTTCCGAAGTGGGCGGGATGCTCAAAATGGCGGAAAAATGTTCCGGCTCCGGTGACTGCCGCAAACTCGCCTTTTCCGGTGGGACCATGTGTCCCAGCTACATGGCTACCCGCAATGAAAAAGATTCCACCAGGGCCCGGGCCAACGCCCTGAGGGAGTTTTTAACGATGAATGCCAAAGCTAATCCCTTTGACCATCCGGAAATTGCGGAGGCAATGGACCTTTGCCTTTCCTGTAAGGGGTGCAAATCGGAGTGCCCTTCGAATGTCGACATGGCCACGTTGAAGGCGGAGTTCCTGCACCAATACCACCAAACCCATGGGATTCCCCTGCGCAGCCGGGTATTTGGGCATATCGGGGAGATCAACCGGCTGGCTTCCGCCGTTCCGGCTGTAAGCAATTTTTTTCTGGGGAACCCGTTTACGAGCCGCTTCTTCAAGGCGGTTTTGGGCGTCGCTCCTCTGCGCTCTCTCCCTCCGGTTACTTCCTCCCTAAGGCGCTGGTTCAAGCGCGCTGCCGGAAAAATGACCCCTTCGGCGCCGAAGGGGAAGGTGTATTTTTTCTGCGACGAGTTCACCAATTACAACGACGCCCACATTGGGCGACAGGCGATCCGATTGCTCTGGGCGCTTGGGTATCAGGTGGAGATGCCGCCGCACCCCGATAGCGGCAGAGCATTTTTTTCCAAAGGGATACTTGGGCCTGCAAAGAAACTGGCCAACCGAAATGTGGAGTTATTCTCGCCCCTGATCAGTGCAGAAACCCCCTTGGTTGGATTGGAACCCTCGGCCATCCTGGGTTCCGAGACGAGTACCCCAGGCTCGTTGCCCCAGACCGAAAAGAAGCGGCCCAACGATTGGGCGATCATGCATTGATGATCGAAGAGTTTCTCGTCAGGGAAGCGGAAGCAGGCCGGATCGATGCATCCGCCTTTACCGATGCACCGCAAACGATTTTACTACACGGGCATTGCCACCAAAAGGCGCTGGCCGGGCCTGGCGCCAGCGCCAGCGCGTTGGGAATCCCCAAAAATTTCTCTGTCGAACTTATGGACACCGGATGCTGCGGAATGGCGGGCTCTTTCGGATATGAAAAAGAACATATCGAATTGAGTATGCAAGTAGGCGAATTGGCGTTATTCCCAAAGGTTCGAAGCGCGTCCGAACAGGTGTTGATCGCCGCGCCAGGTACGAGCTGCCGCCACCAAATTCTGGATGGTACGGGGAGGAAAGCCCTTCATCCGGCAGCTATTCTGTTCCAGGCGCTTCGTTCCGTGTAGATCAATGTATTAAATCTCAGAGATTCTATCTAACTTTGTGGTGAATTTTTCATATCACAAATGGGTCCTGACATACTTCTTACCATTCTCCTGGTATTGCTCAACGGTTTTTTCGTCGCGGCAGAATTTGCAATCGTTAAAGTGCGGATATCTCAAATCCAGGTCCGTTCCGAAAACAGCTTCAATGCGCGTATTGCGGAGAGCGTGGTCGCCAATCTGGATGGTTACCTTGCGGCAACCCAACTTGGCATCACCCTGGCCAGCCTTGGGTTGGGCTGGATTGGGGAAGGGGTGGTTACCCGGCTGATCCTGGCAGCGATGTACGGTGTTGGGTTGGAACTTAGTGAAGCAGCTGCACACAGCCTGGCTATTCCATTTGCCTTTGTTACCATTACGGTAATGCATATCGTTTTTGGGGAATTGGCGCCTAAGTCGCTGGCTATTCGCTTCCCAACGAAAACCACCCTCGCGATTTCCATTCCGATGAAGGTGTTTTATTTCGTTTTTCGCCCCTTTATTTATGTTCTGAACGGATTTGCCAACTTCATCCTTCGGTTAATCGGGATTGAGCCGGTGCCCCACTCGGAGATCCATACCGAGGAAGAACTGAGGCTGATTATCGCCGAAAGCGCGGAAGGGGGCGCTATCCTGGCCTCCGAACGGGAATTGATTCAGAATGTCTTTGACTTTGACGATCGTACGGTTCGCCAGGTTCTGAAACCCCGCAACCAGATCTCCGCTCTGGAGAGGGACACCCCTTTGCAGGAAGCTATCGATTATGCTATTGCCGAAGGGTACTCCCGCTATCCGGTTTTTGATAACAGCCTGGATAATATTATCGGATTCGTTTTGGTCAAGGATCTCTTAGCCCACCTCCGGAATCCTAAGGAGAATGTGGAATTGAAGGACATGATCCGGAGCATCAACTTTATTTCTTCCAGCAAAAAAATAAGCCAGGTCTTGCGCTTGTTCCAGCAGAACAAGACCCAAATGGCGATCGTCGTCAACGAATTCGGCGGCACCGTGGGGTTGATCACCTTAGAGGATATTCTGGAAGAACTGGTGGGCGAGATCCAGGACGAGACAGATGCAGAAATGCCTATTGTGGAAAAAACCGGAGAAGACATCTTCCGGATTTTTGCTCAAAACCCCTTGGATGAAATCAACGTGGGTCTGCCTTTACCTTTCCCGGAAAGCCAGAACTTTATTACCCTGGCCGGATTGATCCTGGAGTATGCAGAGACCATTCCCGATGAGAACCAGGAGCTGGAAATCCCTCCCTATCGAATCAAGATTCTGCACATGTTGCAAAACAGCCCCGACTTAATCGAGGCAGTGCTCATGCCGCAGGCGGAATCCAACCAGGAAGAAAACGAATGAAGGTCCCCGCGCCTGGTTTTTTCCCAGCGGTTTTTTCCTCATCCGAGATAAAGCGTTTAGCGCTTCCCTCCCATGGCACTACTTGAATGCGTACCCAATTTTAGCGAAGGGCGAACCCCGGAAGTCATCCGGCAGATCGCCGAATCTATCGAACGGGTCGATGGGGTATTCCTTTTGGACGTTGATCCGGGCAAAGCAACCAACCGAACCGTCATGACCTTTGCAGGTCCTCCGGAAGCCGTAGTGGAAGCGGCTTTCCATGCGATCAAAACGGCTGCAGCGCTCATCGATATGGCAGGCCACCAGGGAGCGCATCCGCGTATGGGCGCAACCGATGTGTGCCCCTTGATCCCGATCGAAGGCCTGACGATGGAGGAAGCCGCCGCCTGGGCCCGGCGGCTGGGCGAGCGGGTTGGCCACGAGCTGAACATTCCGGTTTTCCTATACGAGTACGCCGCTTCGGTTCCGGAACGCCGCAACCTGGCTACGATCCGTTCCGGGGAATACGAAGGATTGCCGGCGAAGCTAAAAGACCCCTCCTGGGCTCCTGACTTTGGTCCTGCCGAGTTTAACGAACGATCCGGAGCGACGGTGATTGGCGCCCGCGATTTCCTGGCAGCCTATAATGTCAACCTGAATACAACGTCCTCCCGCCGGGCAAATGCCGTGGCGTTTGATGTGCGGGAACAGGGCCGGATTCTTCGGGAAGGCGATCCTGTAACGGGACCTATCGTGCTCGACGATCACGGCGAGCCCGTTCGAATTCCTGGAACCTGCAAGTCGGTCAAAGCCATTGGCTGGTATATCGAAGAATACGAGATCGCCCAAGTATCCATGAACCTGACCAACTTGTCCGATACGTCCGTGCACGAAGCGTTCGAAGCCTGTTGCGCCAGCGCCCATAACCGGGGGATGCGGGTGACCGGCTCCGAACTGGTCGGCATGATCCCCCTTAACGCGCTTCTGAGCGCAGGTAAACACTTCTTGCGCAAACAACAGCGTTCTGTAGGCGTTTCGGAAGAGGAGATTCTCCGGATCGCCATTCGGTCTCTGGGTTTGAACGAGCTATCTGCTTTTGACCCCCGTAAAAAAATCCTGGAGTACCGGCTGGAAGACTTGCGGGGGGAGAAAAAACTAATTGACCTGACGCTCCGAAATTTTGCCGACGAAACAGCATCCGAAAGCGTAGCCCCCGGCGGCGGATCGGTTGCTGCTTATGCCGGGGCTTTGGGCGCTAGCTTGGGCGCCATGGTCGCCAACCTCTCCAGTCACCGCAGGGGATGGGATCACCGCTGGGAGGCGTTCTCTCAATGGGCGGAGCAGGGCGCCCAGATCAAATCCCAACTCCTCCTTCTCGTAGATGAAGATACGAAGGCGTTTATGGGCATCCTCGACGCCTTTCGCCTGCCCAAAAGCACTCCCGATGAACTGGTAGCCCGTAAGGAGGCTATTCAAGCGGCTACCAGGCGCGCTATTGAGGTACCTGCGCAAACCATGGAACAGGCGTACGCCGCCCTCGACCTCCTCGAAGCGATGGTCCGCGACGGCAATCCCAATTCGGTGAGCGACGCCGGGGTGGGCGCTTTGTGCGTCCGGGCAGCCGTGCACGGCGCCTGGCTGAACGTACAAACCAACACGGGAGGGTTAAAGGACGCCGAATTCGTCCGCCAGGTTTCTGAAAGAGGACAATTCCTGGCTCAACGCACCGAGGAACGGGTCCGTTCTCTGATCCAGCTTGTAGAGGAAAAGATCCGGAGTTAAAGGCGGCCCCTTGGTTTTATCATGCCTTGAGGAACATCATACGCTTCCTGCAGCATAGATCGCCATAAAAACTTTTCATATGAGCAAATTCGATCGGTTTTGTCAAAGTTGCGGCATGCCCATGGACCAAGATCCCAACCACGGGGGAACCAATGCCGATGGTTCCAAAAGCACAAAATACTGTAGCTATTGTCTGGTCAATGGCCAATTTGCCGACGGGTTCAAAACAAGCGCGGAGATGGTGGCGTTTGTGAGGGGAAAACTGAAAGAAATGGGATACGGATGGCTGAAGCGCTGGTTCTATTCTTTGCACATCAGCCAACTGGAGCGTTGGAAGAACCCTGTTTAAAGCTGTAGTTTGCCGAAGGTATATCCCCGCCTTTTTAACTCGCGGATCAGCGGGCCAATGGAGGCATAAAACTTGTCTTTTCGGCGGGGATCTGTACCGACATGTAGCAGAAGGTAGGCTCCGTTTAGACCGCTATCCTGTTTTTGTTCTATATCCAATACCCGTTGAAGGATATTGGCACTGGACCGGTAGTTGGGTAGTTCCGGCCAGGTGTAATCGGCGTTGGTTCCCGTTCCAGGGGTAAAGTTGATCAACTGAACGCCGGCGTCATCGCTCCATTGTGATATTTTCCGGTTGTACCATTCAAACGGAGGAATAAAATAAGGGGCCCTTTCTTTTGGAATGCCCAACTTCTCTAACTCGGTATAATTGGCTCTCAAATCCGAGAGGAACCCCTCTTTGGTCACCAGAAGGGAATCGCGGTTCTCCCAGGAACAATACAGGAGGTGCTTATCGGAGTGCGGCCCGATATAATGCCCGGCTTTTTTCAAAGAACGGGTTTCTTTGGGAAACCTTCGGAGGAAATCCCCGGTAAAGAAGAAACTGGCAGCCACGTTTTCTTTTCTCAATGTTTTCTGAATAATGGCTGCGCCATCTGCAGCATCGTGGCCGGTAAAGAACAGAAATACTTCTTTTTTGGATAAATCCCCCCGGACGACTGCCCCATGGGACTCCCGGATTCCACGCTCCAGAAGCGCTGCGCCCGGCGTTTTCCAAAGCGGATAGATAATACGTCAGGCATGCGACGCCGTCCATGGTAGGTTCGTTGGAGGAATAGTCCCCATAATCGTCGTGGTAAATGACCAGGGGGGATTGAAAGGCGGCGTACTCGTCTTCCTGATAAAGGGTGATCCCGATCAATTTATTCCAAATGGAACCATAGATGGGCCCGTCTACCAATCCTCCGTCGATGGGGTATTGGTAAAGATGGGTGAACGCCGAATGCGGATCTTGTGGATAGACCCCGTTTTCGGGAAGCCCGACGACCATGCTCGTTCCCCAGGGGTTACAGCCAAACAGCCAGTCGCGGAGCGCAGCCTCCATTTCCAGATAGGTTTGGTCCCCGCTGAGCTCGTGGTACAGGCGGCATTGGGTAAGCATGGCGGTGACGAGGTTATTGCTGCACCAGATAAAAGGCACGCCAAAAAGGAAGGGGTTGGTTTTTCCTCGCTGCCAGACGCTGTCGATACCCCTTCGCATGAACTCCTGGAAGGTTTTGGAGGTAGAAGGGGCTGAATTTTTAGCCACCAAATAATGCCCCATATTCATAAAAGGATACCATTGGTAGTGCCGGGCGGTGTCTGCCCCCATCCAGGGGGTAACGGGCTCGGCTTCTCCAAACCGGACGGCCTCGCGAAGGAGATCGGCATGGGGGCGGATCGCGTACAGTTGGGAGGCGGCGAGTTCCATATCGTCCACCCAGTTGTCTTCTTCGTAAAAATACGGCGCCCGGCAGGGGGCGGTTTGGGTATTGCCAGGTTTGGTTTTGCCGAACGCGTAGGCGTCCAGCGCTTTTTGGACGAGCGATGCGGCGTATTCGGGATAAAACGGGGCCAGCACCTGGCTGCCCAACGCGAAGGAAGAAGCGAATTTTCCAGCAGAAGAAGATACGCCCTGGGTGCGGTTTTTATACCGGAAGGCGCCCTGCGGCTCTCCGGTAATAAAGTAAGCAGGCCTGGCAAAGCCTTTATCCGTTGCATAAAGGACGGAATCTTCCGTTGGCAGGCGCATCTTCAGGTGATCCCGGTCGTCGGCAAGCTGGTTGTAGTACTCCCCGGGGCCGGGGTTCATCTTGAGCAGCCAGTCCATGCCCCATTTCGCTTCGTCCAGAACATCGGGAATGCCGTTCGCTCCGGGCAGTCCGGAAGCGCCATGCGCGTCGCGGAAACTTTCCGGATGTTGCTGATAGGCGAACAACATTTGAAAGACGGCGTTGGCGGAGGTGGGGAGGTACTGAAGATAGTCGGAGGCGTCGTGCCAACCGCCCGAAACGTCTATATAGGTAGAGTCTTTGGCGGAGTCCGGGTGGTACACGATAAACCCGTCTTCCGTATGACAGCTATCCCGCAGATAGGGGTTGTAGCCGCTGCGCTGCTGGCGCATGTAGCGGAGTAAAAAATCTGCGCTGCCCTCATATACATTCGGCCCAATGCGAAAAACAGGAGATTGTATACCGGACGCCAGAATATAAAATGCTCCTTCGCGCTGAAAATCGCTGAAATTCAACCTCCACGATTGTTCAAAGGCGGCGTAAGCGCCATAAGCGCTTACCTGGGTGCTCCGGTAGACCTCTTTTTGCGTGAGGGCGTCGTATAGGCTGAAATAATGAACATCCATAGGACTTTTGCTTCCCAGAACGGCCACCTTGATCGCTTCGGGAAGGTATCCCATCTGATTAATACGGACCCAGGCGTTGGGCTGTCCGCTGCCCATCATTGGAAGAACGCCAAGTAGAATAACAAAAAGTGGGTTCATGGCAGCAACAGGCATTTATCGGGCCTTTTGGGTTGCAAAATTAAAGATCGGCACGTCGACTCCAGCAAACAGCAGCGAGCGCCAGGCAGGAGAGCGGGTTTCTACCCCATTCGCCAGGGTGATCTTACGGGCCCTCGGGCCGTATTGGCTCCCAAAACCCAGAGAAAACGGCGATTTGGGAAGGTTCACCAGAAAGTACGCTCCCGGCGCAACCAGGTTCTCGAACGTCAACTCCGGCAGCAAGCCGGCGTCCTGGTCTCCCAGCCGGAAGGAAGCGACTGCGCCCAGGTCGAGCATGGAAAACATCAGCGAATAGGAGGGGGATTGGGTTGATTTAAACTTCCAGCTCACGGCGATGCCGATGGGCATACTCAACCCGATCGTATATGCTTGCTTGGTGATCGCGCCGCTGTTGCTTAGCGCTTCTATTCCCCCGGTTACTCCGAGGTACCCGTTAAGCGCCAGGTTAAAAGCATCCTCCCGCTTGACTCTTGAACTGCCCGGAGGAAGGGCAGCTGCGAGCAGCGCTCCTTTGACTTCCTCCGCCGTTTGGGCAGTAGCTACATTTGCCATAAAGGAGCCATAAAGCAGAAAATCCGAACGAAGTTTCTGCCAGCGCGCGCTGGATGCCTGGTCTTCCTGGCTCACCATCCTGAAAAGTTCCACCAGGTTAAAGATGGCGGATCCATAGCGCTCGGCTTGAACGTTTTCAAACATCGACAGTGTCTGGCCCGTAATTTCGGGCAGTTGACGGAGGTTTTTGAACAGCGTATCCCCTTCGATCAATGGGTTCTGGATCAGCGTATGGAGAAGGTCCATGCCGAGGCGTACAATAGGGAAATAATCTATGAACTGGAGTTTCTGGTTTTGGACCGCCTTGAGGCTGTCGCGGAGGCGTTCGGTTTGGTTGGCCACCTCGATAAATTTGGAGGTAATGGCCGCTACGCTGCGCGGGCTAAGCCTGCTTTGAGCCGATAGGTTCTGGAGCCGTTCCTGAATGACGCCGAGAAACAGGTCTCTGGTGCGGTCGTTGCGCATGAGTTCACGGAAGACATCCGGAGCGATATAGCGGTTTTTTTCATACGAATCGGCGGATTCCTCCGGGCTGATTCGCAAGCAAGCCAGTAAGCGGCTACTCATTTCTACTACGTTTTCCATGAGCAGGGTTTCTTCCCGGGCTTTGGATAACTTCCGGTTGTGTTGCTGGTCTATCGCCTCCAACAAGGCTTTTATCTGTGCGGAACGCTGAAGGACGTTGTCCAGGCGCCGGGTTTCTTCTGAAGGGGCGGCGGGGTCAGCTTCCCCAGGGGAACCTACCGTAGTCAGCAAAGGTAGCAAGGCGCTGGGCCGGCCAGATTTTCCTTCCAGGGCAAGTAAGCGTTCCTGAATCCAGGTCATAGCCTGAAGGAGTTGCTCCTTGACTCGGGCTATTTCGTCCTGCATGGGTTGTGGCTCAAGCGAACGGGATACCAGCCAGGAGGGGTCATTGTTGGAGGTCAGGGCGCCGCTTAAATATTTCAGAGCGGCGATGTCTTCTTCCAGGTCCTTGCGGTTGAGGGATTCCCAAACCCGGATCTCCGCCTCCAGGTCTTGAAGCAAGCCCGTCCTTTCCTGGTCCAGACTGTCGGCGCGAGCACGGATGGCTTGGGGCGTTGCCGCCTGGAACGCCTGGGTTAAACGAGCAACTTCCTCTTCCATGTTCCGGAAATAGCGGAAATATTCCGCAAGGAAGGAAGGCATATCGACCGAGCCGGGCATTGGGTTGACGAGCTTCTTGCTAAGCTCGACTCCGCTGGCAATGAGTTGAAGGGAATCCGGCGCAGCCCCAAAAAACTGGGGATATTGGTCCAGTTTGGGGTAGCGCAGCAACTGTTCGTAGTACCTTCTTCCTTCCAGTTGGCGGGGGATATTGCGCAATTGGTCGTGCCGGTCTTTGCCAAGCCAGAGCACCAGGCGCTGGTCCCTTTGAGAAATTTCGGAGAGGTACGCCTGGTAAAGGGTTTGATAGGTTTCTTGGGCGCCGATTTCTTCTGCCGCCAGTTGGAGTTCAAGAAAACCAGCGGATTCCAGCGCCACGTTTTTTTGGAGGATTTGCTTGCTCAATAAATCCAGTTCTCCGCTGAGGGCCTGGACCTCCGCCTGGAGTTTCTGAAGGTCGGGTTTGGCGGTCTCCGACTCGGCCAGCACCCGGTTTCCCTGGAGGAATAATTGGTTCTCCCGGCGCTGGAGCCTTCCAAACACATTGTCGAGCAAGGTGTCCAGCGCAATGCCCTGATAGGCCATAGATGCCATGTCATAGAACAGGGCCAGGTTGTAGACCGGGCTGGTATTTTGCAGGTTTCGATAGGGCTCCAGCTCCAGTAAGCCGTGAAGATTAAGACCGAGACTGCGCAAGTCGAGTACAAAGGTTTCCCGCGCCAGAGGAAGCATGCTTTTATATCTGGAAAGGTCGGCTTTGGCGCCAAAAAAATCGCAGGTTTCCGGAAACAGAACGCAGAGTTCCTTAATTCTGCCTCCGGAACCGACGCTGTACTGCATCCGTTCCAGAAAGGAAACGCTGAATTCTTCTTTCGCCCGTTCGATTATAAAATCGGTAAGTCCGGCTGCAATGGCCGTGGCATTGAACCCCTCCGCTTGGCGTTTCACCTGCAGGCGGTCGCCGGCTTGGCGCAGATCCATGGTAGCATCTGCAATGACGGGCTCCCGGTAATTCTTCTCCATGTCCTGAAGCGAAAAGTAGGATAAAGAGGGGGCAGGAGGTTCAGGCGCAGAGGCGGCAAGAACCGGCATATTTTCTTTCAGCGCGATGGCCTCCCGGTTGAGCGTTTCCGTTAACGCAGTTACGAGCGGATGCCCGGAAGGGATTTCCGAAAGCCGGAGCGGGCCGAGCTGGTTGCGAAGAAACGGGTTTTCTTCCAGGGTAGACGAAAGGGTTCTCCATGCAGCAAACCCAAGGGGTAAGGACTGTTTTTCTAAATGGCCGGCAACGTGCGCCAGGCGTGCAAAAATGGCTACCGCTTCGTTTTTCCAGAATATCTGCGCTGCGGACGGGGCCTCTTTTTCGTAGATCCGGATCCAGAAGGGGGTGTTTTCTATGCGGAGCGTTTGCTCCCCCTTTAAGGTGGCCTGCTCCTGGCCGTATAGCAAAACCAGCCCGGATAAACCATCCAGGTCCTGGACCTCGTACACCCCGGATGCGATGAGGGCCACCATGCCATGCGGGCCTTTTCGAATAGTGCCCAGCTCTTTTCCTTCGGTTTCTGCTAGACTTCCGGATAAGGCTTCCACAAAGAAAACCGGAAGAAAAACCTCTTTTTCCCCCTGGTACCTGAGCATCGGAAGGGGTTGGTTTTGGAGGGCGCTGTCGAGGTAGGCGATGGACGCGCGCACAGAAGACTGGCCGTTCAGGGCGATCAAGGCCAAGGAAAAGGAATATAGGAACGCCAAAAAAACGAATCAGAGATTTCATGGCCCTGCATTTTTGGAGATGGTGAGCAGAGGCAAACACGCCGGAAAACAGGATAGAAGGCGGGGTTCTCCCGTTGTTCATGGTCAGGCAAAACCCGGATCAAGTGGGTGTACTCCTTTTTCCGCGAGCTTCAACCGGACTAGCGCGATCTTTTCTTTGATATATGTATTCAGTTGATCCGTTGCCGCCAGCACAAGGGGTTGTTCGCGGTCTATCCCGTAGAGAATGACGTCTTTTATTTTTCCGGCAAATTCCAATTCGGGGTCGGTGATCAAATCGGTCTCTTCCAGTAGCAACCCAGTGAATTTGATGAACCACCCCGCCAGGTCTTTGCGCTTGGGATCCAGTTTTTCCTTGATGCCGGGTTTGATCGTTGTCCCTGCGGAAAACTGGTTGAGGATGCGGACGATCTTTCGGATTGCTTCGATCATTAATATATCCTTATCCATAGATTTCAGGTTTAAGGTTGATGAGGTCTTCTCTTCGGAATGGGAAAGCCATAGCCTTCAATGATTTCGAAAAATAGGAAAATATCCCGTAGATTTGAAAGTAGTTGTGGGGACCAGCCCCCCCCCCCCGCCAATTTAAAAAAAAAAAGAAAAGCCTGGGGGCTGCCTTGTGTTTTGGGCTTTCAAACGCTTTTCAGGTATGGAAAATTTGGCTAATTGGATCTCTGGGAATCTCGACCGGACCGTGACCGGGCTGTCGACGTTTGTTATTCTCCTTTTTTTATTCTGGTTCGTCCCCAGGATGATTCGCTCGTATCGCAGAGGAACCGGCAGCCGGAAAATCCCCCCTTTACCTCCGATGGACCTCCCGGAACAACCCCGTTTTTTCACCGCCGATTCCCGGGGCGCTGACTTGGCAGAAGCAGAGAAACCGTCCCTGCCGGAAATTCCCTTGAGCGAGGAGGACCGCAAGCGGGCCCAGGCTTTTTGGGATGAAGAGAACTGACGGGGGACGGGGGCAGTTAATGGAAATGGGAAGAGGCAGGCGGTGGGGTAACAAGCCGAATTGACCCTTTCGTATCCGGGGGAGTTTGGTTTTTTTCTTTCCTTCGTTATGGAATGAACACGATATGAATACGATTCTTCGCCCTCATGCAGAGGTTGAATATGCCGAAGAGTTAGTTCTTTTGGCGGCTCAGGATACCTATCGGCGCCCGGAAGGATGGCGGCTGTCGCCGCAGGCAGTGGTGACCTATATTCTCGGCGGAAAGCTTCCTCAAGGGCAATCTATTGCCCCGAAATACTACGGGGATCGCAGGCTGGTTGAAATTGCCGTAGCAACCTTGGTTACCGACAGGGCCCTGCTCCTGGTAGGCTTGCCCGGGACGGCAAAAACCTGGCTGGCGGAACACCTTGCAGCCGCTATCAGCGGCGATTCCAGTTTGCTGGTCCAGGGCACTGCGGGGCAAAGCGAAGATGCGCTGAGGTACACCTGGAATTATGCGCGCCTGCTCACGGAGGGGCCTAGCCCTGCGGCGCTGGTCCCCAGTCCGGTGATGCGCGCCATGCAGGAAGGGAAGCTGGCTCGGGTGGAAGAACTTACGCGGATGCCATCGGAAGTGCAGGATTCCCTGATCACCACCCTATCCGAGAAGATCATGCCGGTACCCGAATTGAACACGGAAGTTCAGGCGATCAGGGGATTTAACTTGATCGCCACCTCCAACGACCGGGACCGCGGCGTGAACGAGTTGTCCGGAGCATTAAAGCGCCGGTTCAATACGGTAGTGATGCCGCTTCCAGCTTCTTTGGAAGAGGAAGTTCTTATCGTACAGCAACGGGTAGAACAGTTGGGCGCAACGCTCGAAATGCTTCCCGGCGCGACTCCGGTGGAAGAGATCCGCCGGCTGGTGACTATTTTCCGCGAGTTGCGCAGCGGAAAAACAGAAGATGGGAAGAGGCAGCTTAAATCGCCCGACAGCACCCTCAGCACAGCAGAAGCTATTTCCGTTATTCATAGCGGGCAAGCTCTGGCCGTTCATTTTGGAGATGGGAAGCTTGGGGCAGGAGATTTGGCCGCCGCGCTAACCGGCGCCATCGTAAAAGACCCTTCCAGAGACCAGGCAGCCTGGAAGGAATACCTGGAAACGGTGATCAAAACCAGAGCGGAGTGGAAAGACCTGTATCAGAAGTGCAGGGAATTGGGGTGAAAACTCGGGGCGGAATGTTTTCAGGAAAGTGGATCTTTTTTCTTCTTGTTGATAGTTCCCGGGTTGAATTCGTGTGGAGAAAAATGCGGTCTTTTGGACTGGTGCTCCTTTTTGCTTTTTAAAATGGCGGCCGGTCGCAAGCGGGTTTTTGGCGTCGGGGTTGCTTCCTTTTGAGCGCGGGTTCAATTGTGTGCGCTCTTCGCGTTTTCTTGGTTTAACAGGTCTTCTGCTCCGCGAATGTCATGGTGGTCTGGTTGTATCGCATCGCTTTGGGAAATGGCCATTAAAAACTCCCTTGGAAAACTGACGATTGGCAGCGGATACGACACGGTTTTAGAGGACGTGATTGCGAACCAAATGGAAATTTTGCCGATCAATTTGCGCACACCTCTATGCTGAACAGACTGCCCTTTCACCACAGGGACCCTTTTGACCGCATGATCATCGCCCAGGCAATGGTCGAAAGCTTGGACGTGATCAGTGCAGATGAGTCGTTCAACCCCTATTTTGAGGGATTGGAGATAAACCGAATCTGGTAATTCCTACCCATGCCTGCTCATCCGGTCGGCGGCAGGGCTCATCCAGGCCATGAGCAAGGCGCATACCACAAAGACATACCCAAAAAAGGCATGGTAGTATGAAATCGGGATGGCGCTAAGTGCGATCGCCAACCCCATCAGCCAAACGAGATGTCCGTACAGGTGAAATCCCCGGTTTTGCATCCCTTGGGTGGGCCATTTTCCGGTAATCATAGGGAGCAGCCACTTTCGGTCGCAGAAAAGCAGCCATAGGTTCAAGGTCAAAAGGACCGCCAGAATGTAAGGCGTACCGCGCCAGTGAAGGGAGATGGTAATCACCAGGATGTTAGCGGCCATAGGGATGAGCATCAGCGCGCCGGCAGTGATATATCTCAGGGTTAGCAAAACGAACCCAATGACCACCTGTGAAAAAGCAATAAACCGCGCGTACCCTCCCAAGCCATATTCTGCCATTCGCTCCTCCAGCCATACTGGGCCGATCAGCCCGGGAAACCGGTGTTCGGCATATAGCTTGCTCATTCCTGCAGTAAAGAATACCAGGCCTAAAAAAAAACTGGTCCCGAAATAAGTTGCTTTTCTGAACATGGGAAGAGGCGTTTTTTTCGGTTTACTCGGTTTTTGGAGCTTGGATAAACCGGCCCAGAACAATTCCCGCGATCGCCATGGCCATAATGATATACCTCAGTTGCGGACCTTTCTCGAAGCCTACTATTTCGGTTTTGTCCATAAACCACAAAATTCCCAGCAAGACGGCGGCGCCCAGCAACAGGTAGTAGGAAATATGCAGTAATTTACGCATGACAAGCGGAATTTTTTTGTTTTGGGCAGAAAATCAGGAAAAGAAACTAATCGACAATCATAGAAGCGCGATCCAGCTCCTGTTGTACGATAAATTCGGGCAATTGCCGGTATTCGTATTGCTGGTTGCGCAACTGAGGCGTAAACCCGGCTTCGAGGATAGCCTCCTGAATGCCGTTGGCGGTGAACCGGAATCGCGCTCCGGCTGCTGAAACGACGTTCTCTTCAATCATGATGCTGCCAAAATCGTTGGCGCCCGCATGCAGGCAGATCTGGGCAACCTGCTTGCCTACCGTAAGCCAGGAAGCCTGGATGTTGGATATATTAGGCAGCATGATCCGGCTCAGGGCGATCATCCGGATGTACTCTTCCCCGGTGCAGGTGTTGCGCGCCCGCTTGAGCTTTTTGAGAATGGTATCTTCGTCCTGGAATGGCCAGGGAATGAACGCGATGAATCCTTTGGCATCTTCCGGTTTTCTGGATTGCACGTCCCGGATCTTGACGAGGTGTTCCATGCGCTCGAGGTTCGTCTCGATATGGCCAAACATCATCGTCGCAGAGGTGGTCAGATGCAATTGATGGGCGGCGTGCATGATGTCGAGCCACTCCTGAGCGCCGCATTTGCCTTTGGAGATCAGGCGTCGGACCCGGTCGTCCAGAATCTCTGCCCCGGCGCCGGGAAGGGAATCCAAACCCGATTCTTTCAGGGCTCGGAGCACCTCGATATGGGTGGATTTTTCTAATTTGGTGATGTGCGCAATTTCGGGGGGCCCAAGGGCATGGAGTTTAAAGGCGGAAAAATGCTGCTTCAACTCCCGGAACAGACCAGTATAGTAGTCCAGCCCTAAATCCGGATGGTGACCTCCCTGCAATAAGAGCTGCTCTCCTCCATAACGGAAAAGCTCCTCAATCTTTTCTTTGTACGACTCGATAGTGGTAATGTAGGATTCCTCGTGCCCCGGCCTCCGGTAAAAGTTACAGAACTTGCAGTTGGCAATACACACATTGGTCGTATTGGAGTTGCGGTCGATGATCCAGGTCACGGTATTGCCGGGCACGTGGCGCTGCCTCAATTGGGCGCCTACATAAATCAGGTCGGCAGCCGGAGCATATTCGAAAAGGAAAACGCCTTCCTCCGCACTTAGAAATTCGAGGTTCAACGCCCGTTGCAATAAATCGGAATGATGCATAGTGTCGTTTATTCTTTGGGATGATCAATCCATTTGCGCCGGGATATGTTTTCCACGGCGCAGGTATAACAAAGATAGCAAAGCTCCGGTTTGCAAAAAGCCGAAATCCTTTCAGAAAGGATGAAGATGGAGAAATGCCTTCTCGTGTGAAAAACGCTGGCGCAGAAATAAAAAAAGTGGTATATTTGCCCCCGAACTCGGGAAGATCACGCGAAAGAGGGAACCAAAAGTTCCCTCTTTCGCGTCTTGGGAGGTCCGGCGCGATCGTCAACAAAATTCAGAGAAGTGGAGATTACGGACAAAATAGAATCCTTGCTACAGGAAAAGTTTCTGGAAGAAGCTTTCGCCGATTGCTTTATCGTGGAGATCAAACAGGGGGTCGGCAACAAGCTGGAAGTTTTTGCCGATAGCGATTCGGGCATGACGTTCGAGAAGTGCCAAAGAATTAGCCGGCACCTGGAAGAACACATCGATGCCGGGGGGTGGCTGGGAACCCATTACGTGCTGGAGGTGTCTTCTCCCGGAATTAGCCGCCCGCTGCAGTTTTGGCGCCAATACCCCAGAAATATTGGCCGCCATATAGAAGTGACCCTTCAGGATGGGACTAAGCGGAAAGGGCTTCTGCAAGCTGTTCATCCTGAAAATATCGTCCTGTCGGAGGAAATAAGCCGGAAGGAGGGGAAAAAGACTATTAAAGAAAAGGTGGAAACGGCAATCCCTTTCGGCCATATTGAAAAGACTTTTGTAAAGGTTTCGTTTTAAAGCATTAATTCTATGATGAACCTGGTGGAAACCTTCTCGGAATTCAAATCCGGGAAGAATATCGATCGCCCGACCATGGTGCGCGTGCTCGAGGATGTATTCCGCACGCTGATCCGCAAAAAATTTGGCTCGGACGAGAATTTCGACGTTATTGTCAACACCCAGAAAGGGGACCTTGAACTTTGGAGGGTCCGGGAAATCGTTCCCGACGGCGAAGTGACCGACGACCGCAGCCAGATCTCTATTTCCGAGGCGTTGTCGATCGACGCCGATTATGAAGTCGGAGAAGAATGCTACGAACAGCTCAAGCTGGAAGACTTCGGCCGCCGGGCAATTATGGCCGCCCGTCAGACCCTGATCTCCCGGATCATGGAACTGGAAAAAGACGAAGTATTCCGGAGGTATAGCGAGCGGATCGGCGACATTATCACCGGAGAGGTCAAGCAGATCCTTAAAAAAGAAATCCTGGTGGTAGACGACGCCACGAGCAACGAATTGGTGCTCCCCCGAACGGAAATGATTAAAGGCGACTTTTTCCGCAAGGACGATGTCGTCCGCGCGGTGATTCGCAAAGTAGATATGCGCAACAATAACCCGGTGGTCATCCTTTCGCGCACAGATAATATGTTCCTGGAAAAACTCCTCGAACAGGAAGTGCCAGAGATCGAAGACGGGCTGATCAGCGTCAAGAAGATCGTTCGAATCCCAGGGGAACGAGCCAAAGTCGCGGTGGAATCTTACGACGACCGCATCGACCCGGTAGGCGCCTGCGTAGGGATGAAAGGGGCTCGTATTCACGGGATTGTCCGCGAATTGCGCAACGAGAATATCGACATCGTCAATTTTACCAACAACGTCACCCTCTTTATCCAGCGCGCGCTGACGCCGGCCAAGGTGTCGAGCATCGACCTCAATACGGAAAAGATGCACGCCAATGTTTACCTCGACCCCGATCAGGTTTCCCTGGCCATTGGCAAAGGCGGTACCAACATCAAGCTGGCCAGCCAATTGACGGGATTCGAAATTGACGTGTACCGCAACAACGAAGAATACGAAATTGATGACGTGGATCTCGAGGAATTTGCAGATGAAATCGAGAGCTGGATCATCGACTCGCTCAAAGCCATTGGTTGCGACACCGCCAAAAGCGTGCTTTCGCTGAGCAAAGAAGAACTGATCCGGCGCACCGATTTGGAAGAAGAGACCATCGAAGATTTGATGAAGATCCTTGCTGCCGAATTTGAGGACTAGGTTAGCAAATTTCAATAAAACAAGGCGGAAACGAACTCTTTTCTTTAAGTTTGTGTTCGGTTTTCAAAAGGAAATTTTAGTCTAAATATCCAGAATGACGAAATCTTTAGTAAAGATTGCCAAGGAACTTAATGTCGGTACCACTTCTATTGTTGAATTCCTTAACAATAGCGGATTTGATATTGAAAATAAGCCCAATGCCAAAATCACCGACGAAATGTATGTCCGTTTGCTCAAGGAGTTCCAACGGTCAATCGATGATAAAGAGGCTTCCAAACATGTAAATATCGGAGTGCGCAGCAAAGGCAGCGAGCAAGAGATTGGCGGAGGCGTTACCCGGGAGCGCCAGGAAACGGCTGTCGAGGAAAAACCGGTAGAGGATGAAGAGCGCCCTCGGATCAAGCTGCAGCGCCCAACCGTTCTGGGTAAGATCGATCTCAGCAAACGCCTTCACGACAGGGGCAAAGACAAACAAGAGATTCATATCCACTCCGCCGAAGAAAACCGTCAACCAGAGCCAGCAACCGTTTTAGAACCCGTCAGAGAAGTGGAGCCGCCTAAGGAAACGCCTACGCCTGTCGCCGAACCCGTAGCTTTGGTGGTGGAATCCTCCCCCATTGTCACGCCCCCAGAACCAGCGCTGACGGAAGAAAAACCAGTAGAGGGTACTTCAAGCGTCTTTCGCGCCGATACGCCCGAACTCAGAGGGCTCAAAATCTTGGGAAAAATCGATACCGATCGGTTTGAGAAGAAAAAGAAGAAAGATCCCAAAGACGTTAAACGTAGCCCGGGAGAACCCGAGAAACCTGCCAGCGCACCCACTCAGGGAGGAGGCGCTTCCCCGGGCAGGGAAAGACCAGGCGGAACAGGCCGTCCCGGGGCGCCAGGCCCACAGGATCGGAGCCCAAAACCAGTGAATGCAACCGACAAAAAGCCCGCAGATGGGTTGTCGGAAGAAGAACGCAAAAAACGCAAGCGCAAACGCAAAAAAGTGGGCACAGGTGGCGAAGGCCAGAATAAGCCTGCCGATGGCGCTCGCGGACAGAGCCAGGACAACAGGCCACGCCCCCCGGCCACCCGTGGAGTGGTTAGAGAAGAATCCAAAGAGGTTTCTCAAAAAGAAATCGAAGACAAAATAAAGGCTACCATGGCCCGCCTCTCCGGCGGCGGAAAGAAAAAACGCCAGAAACTCCAGCGCGACAAACGGGACCGCTTCCGCGAACGCCAGGAACAACTGGAACAGGAAGCTTCTAACGCTAAACTGGAAGTGACGGAATTCATTACGGTTCAGGAATTAGCTAACGTCATGGATGTTCCTGCCGCTGAAGTCATTATGGCCTGCCTCAGTCTCGGGGTCATGGTGTCCATAAATCAACGCCTCGACGCGGAGATCATCGAATTGGTTGCCAGTGAATTCGGCCATGAAGTGGAATTCGTGTCTGTCGAAGAACAAACCGAAGAAGAAATCCTCCTGGACGACAATCCCGAAGACCTTCGCCCGCGTTCGCCTATCGTGACCGTCATGGGCCACGTCGACCACGGGAAAACCTCCCTTCTGGATTATATCCGCCATGCGAATGTAGTTGCGGGTGAAGCCGGAGGAATTACCCAGCACATCGGCGCCTATGAATTCGTTTCCGAAGAAGGCAAAAAAGTTACCTTCCTGGATACGCCGGGCCACGAAGCCTTTACCGCCATGCGCGCCCGGGGCGCCAAAGTGACCGATATCGCCGTGATCATCGTGGCCGCGGACGATAGCATCATGCCCCAAACCAAAGAAGCCATCAGTCACGCACAGGCTGCCGGTGTTCCCATCGTCTTTGCGATCAACAAAATCGATAAAGCCAACGCCCAACCGGAAAAAATTAAACAGGAACTTGCTTCCATGAACTTCCTCGTGGAAGAATGGGGCGGAAAATACCAGTCGCAGGATATTTCTGCAAAAAAAGGCGTCGGCGTTGCCGAACTGCTGGAAAAAATCCTTCTGGAAGCCGAAATCCTCGACCTGAAAGCAAACCCCGCCCGCCAGGCTGTGGGCACGGTACTCGAAGCTTCCCTGGACAAAGGCCGGGGATATATCTCGAAAATGCTCGTTCAAAACGGGACGCTTCGCATTGGCGATTCGATCGTCGCCGGGGAATATTCCGGCAAAGTGCGCGCCATGCTGAACGAACGTGGGAAGCGCCTCACGGAGGCAGGCCCCTCCGCCCCGGTCATGGTGCTTGGTTTGGGAGGAGCTCCTCAGGCCGGCGATCGCTTCAAAGTGCTGGATAATGACCAGGAGGCCCGCCAGATTGCCTCCAAGCGAGGCCAGATCATCCGCGAACAGGCCAACCGGGCCACTAAACGAATCTCGCTCGACGAAATCGGCCGGCGCCTTGCCCTCGGCAACTTTAAAGAATTGAACCTGATCGTCAAAGGGGATGTCGACGGCTCCGTCGAAGCGCTCTCCGATTCGCTGATCAAGTTGTCTATCGAAAAAGTTCAGGTGAACGTCATTCACAAAGCCGTTGGCCAAATTGCCGAGTCCGACGTGTTGCTCGCCTCCGCTTCGGATGCCATTGTGATCGGGTTCCAGGTCCGCCCTTCCAGCGGCGCGCGCAAGCTGGCTGAACAAGAAGGCGTGCAGATCAAAACGTACTCCATCATTTACGAAGCCATTGGAGAAATTAGATCGGCCATCGAAGGGATGCTCGAGCCTACCAAGGAGGAGCACATCTCCGCTTTGGTAGAAGTCCGCGAGGTCTACAAAATCAGCAAAGTGGGCACTATTGCGGGATGCCAGGTCCAGGAAGGCAAAATTTCCCGGAACAGCAATATCCGCCTGGTGCGCGACGGTATCGTGGTCTTCCCGACCCGCGAAGGCGCTCACGGGGAAGTCGCTTCCCTACGCCGCTTTAAAGAGGATGTCAAAGAGGTGAAATCCGGCCTGGAATGCGGTATCGGGATCAAAAACTTCAACGATATTAAGGTAGGGGATATCATTGAGGTCTACGAAGTAGTAGAAATCAAGCAGAAACTCTAAATGAAGGTTTTTTTTCCTGGTCTTTTTGCTGCGATTGCGCTTCTCCTGGCCTGCGATCGCAATGTGTCTTCGTCTATGCAAACGCCTCCGGCATCGGGGGCTTCCATCCCTGAAAATATCCGGATCGATTCATCCGGAGGTTTCTCATTCTATGGTCCATGCGAGCCCAGTATCGCTATGAACCCCCTCGATCCCCGCCAAATGGTGGCTGGCGCTATTTTGGACCGGGTCTACGTTTCCCGCGATAGCGGCCGGACGTGGTCGAAAAGTCAGCTTACCTCTCCTTACGGGGTTTTCGGCGACCCCGTTATCCTGGCCGATTTTTTGGGTAACTTCTTTTATGCACATCTTTCTGACCCCTCGGGCAAGCAATGGGGAGACCCGAGTATCCTCGACCGCATGGTGATCCAAAAATCTTCCGATGGCGGAAACACCTGGTCGGAGGGAGCTTACACCGGGCTGGACCATCCCCGGGACCAGGATAAACAGTGGCTGGCTACCAACCCGAAAACGCATCACGTATATATCTCCTGGACCGAGTTTGACCAATATGCCAGCGCCTCCCCGAAAGATAAGTCCCGAATCCTGTTTTCGAAATCTACCAACCAGGGGACTTCCTGGTCAACGCCTGTTCAACTCAACCAGTTGGAAGGCGATTGCCTCGACGACGACAAGACCACCGAAGGCGCCGTTCCCGCCGCCGGCCCAAACGGAGAAATTTATGTGGCCTGGGCATTCGACGGCAAGATTTTTTTAGACCGCTCTCTGGACGGGGGCGCATCCTGGCTCGAAGAGGATGTCCTGGTCTCGGAACAGCCGGGAGGCTGGACGTTTGATGTGCCAGGGATCAGCCGCTGCAACGGGCTGCCCGTTACGGCTACCGACCTCTCCACCGGACCATACCGGGGGGCGGTGTACGTGAACTGGAGCGATCAGCGCACTGGCCCGGAGGACACCGATGTTTGGGTGGCCAGATCGGCAGATGGAGGAAAAACATGGTCCTCCCCGGTACGGGTAAACGACGACCCTCCCGGCAAACATCAATTTTTCACCTGGATGGCGGTAGACCCCGTCACGGGTTTTCTTTATGTGGTTTTTTATGACCGCCGGAATTACAGCGATACCCAGACCGACGTTTACCTGGCCGTGTCGAAAGACGGGGGAAAGACCTTTAAAAATAAGAGGATCAGCGCCAGCCCTTTTCAACCGTTGTCCTCTGTTTTCTTTGGCGATTACAACCATATCAGCGTCTACAACGGGGTTGTTCGCCCTATTTGGACCCGGGCAGACGGGACCAGGCTCAGCGTATGGACTGCCTTGATTCGGGAATAATGCCGCTTCCTGGGATTTTGTACCCTAAGTAAGGAAAGGGTCTGAGTGGAAGTTAGGGGAGGGATAAAGTAATCAAGCCCGGAGTTTTGCACCGGCCAGTTGGATCATAAGAAATACAAAGCGGGGAATGACCAGGATTGGCATTCCCCGCTTTCGTTGAAGTTAGTAAATGTAAAACAACCAATCGCTACTTCATTAAGCGCGGTTAAGTAAAAAGGATTTTGGCAACAACAGCAACAGTTCCTGACGTACTACAATCTTCGCGTCGTTGAGTTTGTTCCACTTCATAATGTCGGTTACGCTGGTCTGGAACAACTTGGCTACTTGTTCCAGGTTGTCTCCCTTGGAAACCACATAGGTAGTGCGGAACGCATTTTTTCCCGCCGCTTTTTCTTCGGTACTGGACAGGTAGTCGCGCAGCGCAAGCGTAGCTTTTTCGTTTGGAAGGATGAGGAAGCGCCCTTCCTTGCTTTCCGGGACGATGCCTTGCACAAAGGCCGGGTTCAGCCGCGCGAGCAGGGTGAGGTTGGCGCCGGTTACGCGGGCGATCTCGCCGAACGTAACCCGTCGGTAGATGCGCAGCGTCCGGAGTTCCGGAGTAAAATAACTCATACTGCTCGGCTTGAGGTTGTGGTGGCGGTGGAAGTTGGCCACATAGGCCGCTGCGATAAAGGCCGGAACGTAGCGTTGCGTTTCCTTGGGAAGGTAATCTTTGACCTTCCAGTAGTCCTTGGTTCCTGCCATGCGAATGGCTTCGTCCACTTTGCCGGCGCCGCTGTTGTAAGCGGCCAGCACCAGGGCCCAATCGCCAAACTTGTTGTGCAGGAATTTCAGCATTTTCATGGCTGCTTCGGTAGATCGGTAGATGTCCATGCGCTCGTCGACGCCACTGCCTACCTGAAGTCCAAAATGACGGGCAGACACGGTCATCAATTGCCATACGCCGGTTGCGCCGACGGGCGACTTGATCGTGATCAGGAGGCCTGATTCGATCAGCGGTAGAAATTTCAGTTCTTCAGGAAGTCCGTGAGCCCGGAGTTGGTGCTCGAAAATCGGGAAGTACAGGTTCGTCCGGCCCAGAATGGCTTCGGTTTCCGTTTTTCCAGTAATGACGTATTGCCGGATACGAGTCATCACTTGTTCGTTGGATTGAACAGGAACCGGAAGTTGGAGTTTGACCAGGCGGTCTTTGACTACCTGGGCGTTCCAGTTGGCGGCAGCTTCGGGATTGGAAGCGGCGTTTAACCGGAGGGGTGTGTTTGCGATTACTACAATTGCAGCCAAGGCTACAAAGGTAGCAACGCGTGTCCATGGGAAATACATTATAACAAATTTAGTGAACGAATACCGACTGCCTTGAATTACCGGGCCGGTCGGTCTTTAACTGGGTCTGTTTATATTGAATTGGATATGTCCTAACTCTTTAAAAAACAAAATCTTGCGAATTAATGTTCCTGCAAAGCTATGGCCTTTTAACGTTCGAAGCAATGTTTTTGCTTTTTCAACCCTTTTATGACGCAAAAGGAACGTTTTAGCTACTCCATAAATTATTCTGTTTTTTTTGATACAAAAATTTTCTTTTTGATGATTTATGTACAAAAGCCAAATAAAAACAATGTTTTTAGTGGGAGACAAAACAATTTAAAAGCCTCGGTTTGCACAATAAATTAATGTTTTTATGACAATTTTGTGATATTAAATGTGTTTTATGTAATTATTTAGCATTGTAATTGATCAAAAAGCTATTTTTTATACCTTTTGTTTTAAAACGAGCTGCAGATTTACGTGTTTCAGCCGGCTCAATCCGTTCCGGAGTTCGTCGTTTTTGTCAATACCGGACGCGAAGTAGTTTGGGAATTCCCCAAACCGCTTCGCGTCCGTATATCTGGCGATGTGAAGTATAGAATGCACCTACAGGTTGGGCGGCATCCAACCCAAATACGTTTTTTTTGTTCCTAATGACGAGTCGGATCGCCCTATTTGGATAATCGCCCAATTTTTATTAGCTATGAAAACTACTTTTCAAATACTTGCTTTCGGAATGGCCAGGGATATCCTTGGGCGGTCGGTAATGGAACTGGAGTGGAATAGCCCAATTTCCGTGGGTGAATTGCGCGAAGAGCTGATCCGCCAGTATCCGGAACTGGCCCGGCTCAAGACGCTGGCGGTAGCCGTGAATTCCGAATATGCGCAAGACGGAAACCTGCTTAAAGAGGGAGACGAGGTTGCGTTGATTCCCCCGGTTAGCGGAGGGTGATTTGCCTTTTTTGAGGCTACTCCCAATTTTGGCTAAACCAAATGCGTTTTTATTCAAAATCTTATCCATTGAACACACTGATTCTTTTTTTCAAGACATGGGGCGTTTTTCTCCTTGTTTTGGTTTTGCACCCCGTCTTGAGCGCCCAGAAAAAACCCTGCGAGATCCCCGCGAATCCTTTGGGGAAAAAGCCCCAGGTGGACATCAAGAAGTATCCCGATAAAGCGGTGATCCGGATTAACGCGTTTTCTCCGGTAGAGTATTTTTTTGCTCCGGAGGAAAAGGAAGACTTCCCCGCCAGCGTCTACGACGCAACGTTTTCGGATATTCAAATGGTCAAAGTGGGTGAACCTTGCCAGTTGGCTATTGTAGGCATGACGATCCAGAATATGAAGAAAGCCTCCAAGGTCTACCACTACCGGGTTGAGCCGCCGGTTTCTGCCTCTACTGAGGAGGTGACGGAAAATCTTAAGAAAAACATCGACCGGGAGGTAGAAATTTCGGGCGCATTGGAAGTGAAATCCAAGAAGATCCGGATCATCGTTTGGGACAACCAAAGCGTAGACGGCGACAGCCTTTCTATTTTCCTGAACGGCGTTCCGGTGGTAGAGCATTATGCGCTCGTCAAACAACCTCGGGCTTTTGAAGCTACCCTGAGCGACGGGCCCAATGTGATCACCCTGTTTGCGCACAACCTGGGTAAATTCTCCCCGAATACTGCTGCGATCACGATTGACGATGGGAAGGCCAAACAAACCCGTATTCTTTCATCTACCCTCCAAAAATGCGAGGCGATTGAGCTGGTGCTGAAAGAATAGCGATGGCTTCTAGGGGCGCCCCGCCAGCAAAGCCATGGATCCGATGATCAAAACGTCCTGGATGAAATGGATAAACCAGGCCCAGAACATTCCCTTGGTTTCTACTACCGATTTGGCTAACACAAAGCCGAGCAATCCGGCCATAAGCACGCCCAATAGGCCATTGGGCATCCCAGCATAGTGCGGAAGGCCAAATAAAATCGCCGAAAGCAGATATATGGCTTGGGCAGACTGTCGGCCGGTCAATAGAACGATCAGGTTGAACCGGAAAATTACTTCCTCCGCAAAGGCATTCATCGCGGCAAATAACAAGATCCAAGGGATCCAGGAGAACAGGCGGCTCCAGGAAGGAGTTTCCTGTCCGAGTTTCAAGCCCATGAAGATCCCCGTCACGACGCTGATGATTACCAGCATGGACCATCCCACGGATGTCCAGCGCTCTCCTTCTTTTATTCCTAGCCAGGCCAGTCGGCTGGCAGGAGCGCCAAGATTCCCTATCCGGAAATAATGTTTAAATGAACCCGGCCGAAGGGCAAAGGTTAAGCCCAAAACAGCAAGGACCAGAACCAAGGCCCCGATTTGATAGACCGCGTGCTGATCCAGGTACGGGTTTCCCTGGATGAATCCGGGCAAATGGGCTTTTGCATATTTTCCCAACCAGAGCAGAGCGCCGGTATAGATGAGGGTAAGTCCGATAGGGAAGAGGATAGGAAAAGTGGTACGAACGGAATTTTTCATTTTTGATGCAGTAGTTGATTTTGGTCCGAAAAGAAAAAAAACAATACCAGGATAAAAAAAAGCAAAAGGAATGGAAGAAACTTTTACCCTCTGCGTAGTAAGGGTTAAAAGAAAGAAACCATTTTTTATCACATTTTATCCTTTTGCAACTATGAAAACGAATTTCTTGAAATTAGCCGGATTTTTCGCCCTAATGTTCGGATCGGTTATGCTGTTTACCCAATGCCATACTGACGTCAATGGAATGGGGCCGGAGGACTTTCAGGGGAACCTCCAAAGGGGTAATGGCCGGGGAAGGGGCGCTCAAAACGGACAACAAGCCGGCACGCCGGGTGGGCAGGAAGAAAAAGGGCTTTCCAAAGAAGCGGTTTGCACCTGCTTGACCGCTAATTTCCCTGCCGAGGCCTTGTCGGAGGCAGAAAAGGAAAGCCTGCTGTTCATGGCCGAAGAAGAAAAGCTGGCGCGGGACGTCTATCTGGAATTATTCGCCAAGTGGCAAAGCCCGGCGTTCAGTAACATTGCTGGTTCGGAACAACGCCACATGAATGCCATTGCCTGCCTCCTGAGCAAGTACCAGGTGGAGGATCCGGCAGGGAATAATGCCGCTGGAGTGTTTAAGAATGAAACATTGCAGAAACTCTACGCGAAGTTGCTGGCCGATGGGTCCGTATCCCTGGAGGCCGCTTTTACGGTAGGAGCAACTATTGAGGACCTGGATATTTCGGATTTGCTCAAGGCCTCCGAAGAGGCCGATAATCAGGACATAAAAGCCGTATACGCCGAACTGACCAAAGGATCCCGGAATCACCTACGGGCGTTTACCAGAAACCTGGGGAACCTGGAGGCCAGTTATACGCCGCAATACCTTAGCAAAGAACTGTTCGACGAGATCCTCAGCCAGGATCAGGAACGCGGGGGTTCGATTTGCGGGACCTGCTCCAATGGTCAGGGAAGTAACGGAAAAGGAGCCGGTGGGGGTAACTGCAACAACGGCACGGGTGCCGGCAAGGGGAACAACGGAAAAGGACGCGGGAGAGGATAGGCTTAATCTTCCGAAGAGCTGATCGCGCATTGCGACCGCAAAACAAGGGGGCTTCAGAAAAGGCCGGAGCGCTTTCCTGGAGCCCCTGTTTCATTAGACTTGTTGCGACGGGAGCATCGCGGGTTTAAAATGGCTATTTTCCCCACCACGCTGACCCGTCGCAACAAGTCCATTATCTTTACCCAACACGAACAGGAAAAGCTCATGCTCGTTCCACAATCCATCTGCAAAAGGTTAAGCGATGCGGAAATCCTCCGGAAATCGATCGAGGAAGTCGATTACTTTTCCTGCCTTTACGACCGGTATGAAGAGAAACTGCTTCGGTATATCCACCGCATTGCCCGAATTTCGGATTCGGAAGCAGAGGATATTCTTCAGGATGCGTTTGTGAAGATCTGGAAAAACTTATATGCCATTGATCCCGAACTGAAAGTGTCGAGTTGGGTTTTCCGCATTGTGCACAATGAGACGGTTTCCTGGCTTCGCCGCCAAACATCCTATGGGAAAGACCGGAACGTTCCGTTGAAAGAAACCTTTGATACGGCTGCCGAACCCAACCTTCTCCTCGAAGGAGAAGAAAGTCAGCGTCCTGAACGCCGGATACAGTTTCTGCTGGAGCAGCTTCCGCAGGTTTCCCGCGAGGTGCTGGCGCTAAAATTTTTCGAAGAAATGAGCTATGCCGAGATTTCGGACGTATTAAAGATTCCGGAAGGGACGGTGGCCACCCGGATTAATCGGGCAAAGAAGGCATTTGCAGAATTGGCGGCAAAAAACAAAATCTCTTTTGAATTTTAAACTTGCGATCATGGAAGGTTCGGAAAAACTGATGGCCAAAATTAAACAGCAGCAGATTAAGCCAAGGCCGAAGTGGCATTTGTGGGCGCAGCGAAGCCTGACAGGGGCAGGGTTTGTCGTTGCCGTGCTCTTGGGAGCTTTGGCTTTTTCTATTCTGTTGTTTGCTATCCAGCAGACCGATTTTAACGTATTAAGCCATTTAAAGCATTCGCAGTTGGAATTTTTCCTGGGATTACTTCCTTTTTTCTGGATTGGCTTGCTGATCCTGTCCTTGCTCACGACGATGTACGGCATTCGGCACTCTTCCAGAGGCTATAAATTTACGCTGGCCCGGCAAATGGGGTATAGCGCGGCGCTGAGCATACTTTTGGGCGTCTTGTTCTTTATTACCGGAGGCGCTTCCTATCTGGAAAAAGTATTTGCCATTCGGGTGAGTCTTTACGAAAGTATCCAGGAAAAAAAGATCAAACTCTGGATGATGCCGGAGCAAGGCCAGTTGGCTGGGCAGATCCTGGAGGTCGATTCTTCGACGTTTCGATTAGCGGATTTTTCCGGAAAAACCTGGACTATCGATTACGATAGCGCGTTCATTGCGCCGGTGGTCTTACTCGAACCGGGAGAGGAAATTAAGCTCTTGGGGAAAATGGAAGGAAAAACCCGTTTTCTGGCCGAAGATATCCGGCCATGGCAAGGCCCAGGGAGCCGGAATGGCGGGCGTGGAGGCCCCCCTTGGGAGAATGGCCGGAGGATTGGGGGAAAGGCTTACTAAACGCGCCTTTCCAAACCCTGCAAAAACCCTGTTTTTTCTTTGAGCAAGCGGTTGCCCTTCCGATATTGTGTGGTCGAAGAGCAACCGTTTATTAGCCATTAACCTGAACCAATATGAAACCACTCTGGGGAATTGACATGGGAGGAACCAAAATCGAAGGGGTGATCCTGCGCGATAAAGACGATCCGGAGGTTTTGACCCGCCTGAGGGTGCCTACCGAAAAAGAAGGAGGATACGAGCACATCATCGGCCAGATCGGGAAACTGGTAGACCTGATGCACAGGGAATCCGGCCTGCAACCCGGGATCATTGGGATGGGTCATCCCGGCGCCCTTGATCCTCAGACCCAGACCATGAAAAACAGCAACACCACGGTGGTAAACGGGATGCCGTTTAAACGGGACCTGGAAGCAGCCCTGGGCATTCCCTTTGTGCTGGCAAACGATGCGAATTGTTTCGCTGTTGCGGAGGCCAACATGGGCGCCGTGAAGACCCACATGCCCGATGCCCGCATAGTGTTTGGCGTGATCATGGGAACCGGCGTTGGCGGCGGGATTGTCATCGACGGAAAAGTGTGGAACGGGCGCCAGGGAATCGGCGGGGAATGGGGGCATAGCTACCTGGATGATTCCGGCGGCGTGTGTTATTGCGGGAAAACGGGCTGCGTAGAAACCTTATTGTGCGGGCCTGCCACGGAGCGTTACTATGCTGGAATCAACGGCGTTCGACGGCCTTTGCCAGAGATCGTTCAGCGTTACGATGCCGGGGATCCGGCTGCGGTCGAAACCCTCGACCGCCTGATGCATTTCTTTGGCAAGGGCATGTCCAATGTGATCAATATCCTGGATCCGGATGTGATCGTCCTGGGCGGAGGGGTAGGCAATATGAACCTCCTGTACAGCGCAGGAGTGGAAAAAGTGAAAAAATTCGTGTTTAATCTACGGTTGGATACCGTTTTTCTCCGGCCTGAACTGGGGGATAGCGCAGGCGTTTTTGGGGCTGCTTATCTGGTAGCTTAAAATATTCTGTTTGTCGAATAAAATGGCGGGTCTTTAGGGAAAAAACAATTTTGTAATGCAACTTTTTAGAGCAAATGACGTCTTTAATAAGTAGGACACAATAAAAAAGACGAGCGGACCTAGGTACACTCGTCTTCAACAAGATAGAGTTTTTTCATACTAATCCTGTTTACTGTTGCCGTGGCATAATATTGTACGGCAACTTTTTTTTCTTAGTGCCAAAAGTAAGGCAATTCTCTGGAATTGAAAAAATCTTTTTTCAACAACACGCCTTACCACCCCGGCAAAAAGTTCAACCCAAATCCTCCTTTGGCGTTTTTCACCAGCGGTACCGCGTAGAACGGCTCCAGTACGAGGGCCCCGAACAGGTTGACCCGAAGCGAAGCACCCGCGCTAAATAACGGCTTTACCTTGGCGAACCCCGATTCGTTCTGGTCTTTAAACTGATCGAAATCAAACCAGGCTAAGCCTCCATCCACGAAAAAGTTGAGGTCGGTAAATAAAAAATTGGTTGGGATCAGCGACAATTGCTTGGGGCCGGTAAACGGGATACGCACCTCGAAGTTTCCCAGCAGGATGCTCGATCCGAACAGGTTGTCTTCCTGAATGAGGCCCTGGACCAGGAGGTCGTTGGTCACCTCCGAATTGAATCCGCGCACAAACCAGGGGCTTCCCAGATACATCGGATACAAACGGCGTCCATCCTGTCCGTAACGGCCATTATGCATGACGCGAGCGGCTAAACCAATGGGTTTGAAAAACCGGTATACCCGCATATCGGCCGTTGCGGAGAAGAACGAGAATTCTCCCATGTAATGCCTTGCCTCCAGGCGGTATCGATGCCCGTTGAGGGGCGCCGTCAGGCCAAAGAACGAATTGTCGCCTACCGCTGCTGCGCCAAGGCTCCAAAGGCTAAAACCGGCAGGCGCATCCAGCCGGTCGCGGTCGCGGTAAACCAACTGGCCAAAGCCGTCGTAGTAGTTGCTCTCGCGAATCAGGCTTTCGCTGTACAGCGTGAAATCAATGTCGGCCTCCAGGCGAAACGTACTGGAAAACGGAAGCTGGGTAAAGAGCCCCACCCGATCCTGGAATACCCGCTCGGTCAGAAAGGTCCATTTTTCGAATAAGATATTTTTTGGGCAATCCGCACAAGGAAGGGTGTCGAGGGTAATGTCCTCAATCGCAAAATTGCGGAAAGGAATATGAGAAAGCGAAGCGCCGTAGTGCAGTTTGTTCTTCCGGTTGAGGTAAGCCACCGAGCCCCCGAAATCCTGGATCTCGCCATTCATCGCCAGGCTGACGAAAAACTGGTTATTGCCCAAAATATCGCTGAACAGCATATCGATAGCCCCGGCCAACCCGGTCGTGGTACCGATCGTATTGCTGGTCCCTACTCCAAGGCCGCCTCCGCCCCCAATATAATCCAACTTGAATTTGGACTTGAACGGCACTTTTTGAGTTGCGGCATAAGAAGCAATGGTGTTGTCGCTGATGGTGGCCAGTTGGGCGTCGACGGAGCTTTTCACCGTGCGGTTGAGACGGGGCAGGAAAGCAGCTTCCATCGTGACCACGGTGGGGTCGACTTCCTGGTTCAGCCAGTCTTTTTCTTCCGCCCGGTAGATGCTGTATCCGCGTTTGTTGTAGAGGGTATACAGCACTCTGTTTTGGCGGCGGTCTACCGAAATAGCCGGAGAATAGTGGGCGATCCCGCTGATCCCGGTAGCCAGATCGGTCAGTTGGAAGACCTTGCCGGTTTGAGGCTCGTAACGGTATAGGTTGCGGTAGCCATCCCGGTTGGACAGGAAGAAGATATGGCCTTCGGTGTCGAACAGGGGGTTGAGGTTGTCGCCGCCGGGGAATATATCGATATGGTCTACTGCCCGGGTGGTCATATCCATGATCGCGAGGTTGTAGGTCAGCTTACCGTATGTTCTCCCCTTTTCAAAAGCTAATTGATCGGTAGAGAAAACGATCTGCTGCCCGTCTTCCCCCCAACTGGCATGGATTTCGGAGTAGCGGTCGTTGGTCAGCTGGGTGAGCTGTTTGGACCTCAGATCGTAAAGGAACAGGTCTGTTTGGCCGTCAACGAGACCGGAGAGTAGAATTTTTTCCCCTTTTGGCGCCCAACTCGGATTAGCGAAAGCGGGAAGGTCTTTGATCGGACCTTCTTCCAGGGTTTTTCCGGTGAGCGGGTCTTTAATGATGAGGATATTACGCCCTTTGCTAAATCCAACGAAGGCCACTCGCCGGCTATCCGGCGACCAGGTGCCGGAGGATTCGATGAAATCGAAAAAATCAATATCCCCGGAGCGGCTGGTGCTGGCCACGGTCTTGATGATCTTTCCCGTGCTGGCTTCTGCCAGGAAAATATCGGTGGAAAACAGGTTTTTCTCCGAGAGGAATAGAATATACCGGCCATTGGGGCTCAGGGAAGGCGAGATGTTCATCGTTCCCCCATCTTGCTCGTCCAAA
Organism: Haliscomenobacter sp.; assembly: GCA_016707205.1. Taxonomy (GTDB): domain Bacteria; phylum Bacteroidota; class Bacteroidia; order Chitinophagales; family Saprospiraceae; genus JADJPL01. Next base: position 115,943 of record JADJHZ010000012.1, read on the forward strand.
ACGGCTTTGCCGGGAATGCCCTTCTCTTTTCCGTCTACAAAAGGCTGGAATTGTTTCTGCAAGGCTTCCTGCCATAGTTTGGACAGGTCCTCCTTTTTCATGTTGAGCACCATGGGGATGGCCATATCGACGCCATACAGATAAATGGCCCGGAAGAAGGGCTCGATGATGTCGTCGCCTTTCAACCCCGTCAGGAAGACCCAAAAGGCGTGTCCGTAACGGTAAGGGAAATATTTGGGGTTGTTCATCTGGTCGAGCGTGGGCACATCCTTATTAACAACGGCGTCGCGCATCCACATTGCGGTGTGGGGGTCTACACTTCCGATAGACATGTATTCCGCCATACCTTCCACGATCCAGAGCGGGAGATTACCCAGGTTTTGGAGCGAGCTGGAGTCCCCTCCCAGAATTGCGTTGAACTGGAATGCATGGACGAGCTCATGGCCAAGCACCTGGATGGTCGCCTGGTTAGAGATGTTGATGGGCATGATGACCCGGTTTTTGAAGGCCTCCGTAACGCCTCCGGTCCCAGCCCCTACCTGACCGCTGATGGAGTTGGTCTGTTGGAAGTCCGGATGGTCGTTGTAAAAGATCAATGGATTCCGGTTCGGGATCGTGTCGTTCAGGATATTTTGGTGGAAGCGGTACCACATTTCGGAGGCTCCCGCGAGTTCGCTGCGGCGCACCGGGTTGTTCAGGTAGGAGTAGAACTCGAAATTGGAGCTTTGGTAAACCTGGAAGTTGAAGTTTTCGTATATAGGCTTGTTCCTTCCAAAGTACTGCGCTTGCGCCAGAGGCAGGCCGGTGGCAAAAAGGCAGATCCAAACGGCAAAACGAATAAATGCTTTCATAGATGAATGGTTGTTTCTTCTTAGCGTATAACAGAAAGACCCCCATAACGGGTTGAAAGATAGGCCTCCAGGCCGTTAATGTTTTCTTAAACACGGCATTTTGGTTGTTTCCCTGACATTTTGATCGGGAAGTTAAGGCATTTCGGTTATGCCGTCTTCCTTATCGCCGATGAAAAAGCCTCCCGACCGGATTTTTGATGTTTCAACGCCTGGTTTATGGCTTAGGATCGCAGAGAATAGGTATTTTTAGCGATATTTTTTTCCGGATACCCTACCTAAATTGATCCGTATGATTCGCGTTGCCCTTCTCCTCTGTTTTTCGCTCTTTATCCTGCGGGGTCTTTCAGCTCAGCAAGCGTTGCTCGCGCCTTTTGAAAAGGGCGTCAACCGATCGGCCACCTATGCCGAAACCATTGCTTTTTATCAGCAACTGGCGCGGAAATACCCCAAGGCGTTCAAACTGCAACCGCACGGAGCTACGGATTCGGGCTTTCCCCTTCACCTGGGCATCCTGTCGGCGGATGGGACGTTTACCCCGGAGAAAGCGGAAAGCGGCAAAAAATGCGTGCTGTTCATCAACAATGCGATTCATCCTGGCGAACCCGATGGCGTCGACGCTTCTATGCTCTTGCTGCGCGACCTCCTTTCCGACCCGGCCCGGCTTCGGACCCTGGATCAGGTAGTTCTCCTCGTCGTGCCTTTTTACAACATCGGGGGAGGCCTTAACCGGACTTCCTTTAGCCGCGCCAACCAAAATGGCCCCGAAGCGTACGGTTTTCGGGGCAATGCCCGCAACCTCGATCTCAACCGGGATTTCATCAAGTGCGACTCCCGAAACGCCCAAACGTTTAATCAAATCTACGCCCGTTGGAGGCCCCACGTTTTTGTGGATACCCACGTGTCTAATGGAGCGGACTATCCGTACACCATGACGCTCATCGCCACCCAGCACAACAAACTCGAAGCGGGGTTGGGGCACTTTCTGAACGCCCGGTTTCTGCCTTTCTTATACAAAGGTATGGAACAGGCAGGGTGGGAAATGATTCCTTACGTTAATGTGGGCCGTAGTCCGGAAGACGGAATTTCCGGCTTTCTCGACCTCCCGAGGTACTCGTCAGGATATGCGGCCTTGCATAACGCGTTGTCCTTCATGCCGGAAGCGCATATGCTGAAGCCTTTTCCCGAGCGGGTTAAAGCCATGCGGGCTCTGTTGGATCTGTTCCTGGATTTTGCCTCCAAAGAAAGCCTGGCCATCCGGCAAGCCCGCGCCAAAGCGGATCTGGCGGTAAGCACCCAGGACAGCTTCGCCCTGAACTGGAGGCCCGACCGCTCCCGGTTTGATTCCCTGCTGTTCAAAGGATACGCCGCCAAATTCAAACCCAGCGAAGTGTCCGGGTTAGACCGCCTGTATTACGACCATGCGGCGCCGTGGCAAAAAAACATTCGCTATGCTAACTATTTCATGCCGACGATTAAAGTAAAAAAACCTTACGCGTATATTATTCCGCAAGCCTGGAAAGAGGCGGTCGAGCGCCTGCAATGGAATGGCGTGGCCATGAAAAGGCTGGAAAAAGATTACGAGATAGAGGCGGAGTTTTACTATATCAAAAAGGCTTCGTCGCCAGACGGGCCCTACGAAGGACACTTTCTACACAGCCAGGTGGAAGTGGAAACGAAAACGATGCGCCGAACCTTTCACCGGGGTGACTACGTCGTGATCGCAGACCAGCCCCTCAACCGTTACATCGTGGAAACCCTGGAACCCCAAGCCGCTGACGCTTTCTTCGCCTGGAACTTTTTCGACAGCATCCTGGATCAGAAAGAGTACTACTCCAGCTATGTATTCGAAGACCTGGCATCGGCTTACCTTGCCGCCCATCCGGAATTAAAGCAGGCGCTCGAGGAAGAAAAACGCAAAAATCCCGAAATGGCCAAATCGGCCAGGTTGCAATTGGATTTCGTATACCGGAACTCGCCTTACTTCGAGCCAACGTTAAACCTGTATCCAGTGGGGCGGATTGAAAATCCGGGACTGTTGAACGGGTTGGAACTTCGGTAAATAGTTGCAATAAAAAAAAACGACACACATGAGGTTGCAAAACCGGGTCGCCATCATTACCGGCGGAGCGAATGGAATCGGGCGCGTCACCGCGCTAACCTTTGCCAAAGAAGGCGCCCAGATCGCTATTTGGGATATTAATGAGGATGCGGGCCGGCAGTTGGCCGTCGAATGCACGGCATTGGGTTCTCGTTGTTTGTTTCAGAAAGTGGATACGTCCAACCTGGACGCCGTGACCGAAGCGGCAGAGCTGGCCCATCGGGAATTCGGCCAGATCGACATTCTGATCAACAATGCCGGCATTACCCGGGATGCCTCCATGAAAAAAATGACGGCGGCCCAATGGCAACAGGTGATCGACGTTAACCTGACGGGGGTCTTTAACTGCGTCAAAGCGGTCTCTCCGTATATGCTCGAACGCGGATACGGACGCATCCTGAATGCCTCTTCGGTCGTGGCGCTCTATGGAAATTTTGGGCAGACCAACTACGTCGCCGCCAAAGCCGGCGTCATTGGTATGTCCAAGGTTTGGGCCCGCGAATTTGGCCGCAAAGGGGTGACCGTCAACGCGGTAGCCCCGGGGTTTATTCAAACCGACATGGTTGGTACGATCCCCAAAGAGCACCTCGATCAGCTTAAAGAAAAACGCCCCTCGGGCGCATGGGACAACCCGAAGATATTGCCAACGCTTATCTTTTCCTGGCTTCTGATGAGGCGTCCTTCATCACGGGAACAACACTGAGCGTAGACGGCGGGTTGGTATTCTAGCCAGGGCTGGCGCCAAGAGGCGCAGACAGGGCAAGGCGAGGGGGGATTTTTTCATTCTTTTGTGTAAATTTCCACCAGAATATACGGGAAAGAGCCTGTTTGGTAAAACCTTCTATCCGTATAAACCCAAGGGATGCAGGTTGTAAGCATGCGAAATTCCCGATCTGCTCTATTTTGGGTTAACCTTTGCCGGTACCATGCGCAATAAACTGCAGACATTCACGGAGTTTTCACAAACGCTTCTGCCTCACGAAACGCAGTACCTCCTGTCTGTGCAAAACCTGGAGGACGCTGTCCGGCTGGAAATCCTGAAGCAGGTGGATTTTAACAGCAGGCAGATCAAACAGTTTACCCCTTACGACCCAACGATTGATAAGCTCAAGTACACTCTTTTCCCCGAATAACCCGTAGTCTATGCTTCTGACTTTTATCGTACTCTATTTACTGGGGACCATCGCCATCGGATGGTGGGCGTCCCGAAGAGTAAAATCCACGTCGGATTTTGTCGTAGCGGGCCGCAACCTTCCCACCTTTATGGCTGCTTCCGCCCTTTTTGCCACCTGGTTTGGATCGGAAACCGTGATGGGGGCGTCCTCGGAGTTTGTGGATAACGGGCTGCAAGGGGTGATGGAAGACCCATTTGGCGCCGCCCTTTGTTTGTTGCTGTTGGGCCTTTTTTTTGCACGCCCCCTCTACCGGATGAATATTCTGACGTTTAACGATTTTTTTAGGCTTCGGTACAGCCGGTTTTCGGAGATTACGTCCGCCATTTTTATGATTCCCTCTTATTTTGGATGGATTGCCGCTCAATTGGTGGCATTGGCTATCGTGGTGCACGCGCTCACCGGCCTTCCTTTGCTGGCGGGTATTATGATTTGCACCGGGGTGGTGCTGGCCTATACCTATATAGGGGGGATGTGGGCGGTGTCGGTGACGGATTTTGTGCAAACCATCATGATCATCATCGGGATGGGAGTTCTTGCAGGCGTGCTTTGGGTGCGGGTTGGCGGCATTCAGCCTGTGCTCAACAGCGTGCCGGAAGGTTTTTTTCAGTTCTTCCCGGAGCGTACTTTCCACGGTTGGGTGCATTATATCGCAGCGTGGATCACGATTGGGTTGGGGTCTATTCCCCAGCAGGATGTGTTTCAGCGGATCATGGCGGCGCGGAGTGAAAAGGCTGCGGTGCATGCCTCTTACCTTTCTTCCGTCATGTACCTTACGTTTGGGTTTTTCCCGTTGTTTATTGCACTTACCGGCAAGGTCTTGTATCCGGAAACCATGACCGGGGACCCGCAACTGGTGATTCCCCGGATGGTCCAACTGCATGGAGGGCTGGGGCTCCAGATCCTTTTTTTCGGCGCGTTACTTTCGGCTATCTTAAGTACGACTTCGGGGGCTATTCTCGCTCCGGCCACGGTATTGGGGGAAAATCTCATTCGTCCGTTACTCAAAAACCCGACCGATAAGCAGATGCTGGGCGTTATGCGCTTTGGAGTAGTGTTGGTTGCCGTGTGTTCGGCGGTCATGGCGAGTGTGCAGAACAATATCTACGAGTTGGTGGGGCAGTCTTCGGTGTTTAGCCTGGTGTCGTTGTTTGTGCCTATGGCGGCGGGGCTTTACTGGAAGCGGGCCACGAATATGGGCTCGGTGTTGTCCATTTTTATGGGGATGGCAGGCTGGATTCTGTTTGAATACGCGATCCACACTGAAATTCCCAGTCTGATCCACGGCCTTTTGGCGAGTATATTGGGGATGGTCGTCGGTAGTTTGGCGTTTCCGGACAAAAGCTTCCAGAAATTTCAGCTTGAGAAAGCCTATTTGAACCAACAGGGAAAAGAAATGCCGGATCTGGGTGGCGCCGAAGATGCCGCGAAGGGAGGCTTATAGGTACGTTCGCCAGCTAAAAGATCAAAACAATTCCCCTTGTACCCCATCCGGCAGGAGTCGGAAGCTCTTCCGATGCAAGGGAGAAAGCCCATACTGCCGGATGGCCTCCCGATGCGCTGCCGTAGGGTACCCTTTGTTTTGCACCCATCCGTATAGAGGAAAATACCGGCTTTGATCCAGCATATATTCGTCTCTGCCGGTTTTCGCCAGGATGGAGGCAGCGGCAATGCTGGCATAGGCGCCATCTCCTTTGACGATGCAATAGAAGGGAATCTTCCGGAAGGGCTTGAATCGGTTTCCATCGATCAGCAGATTTTCCGGAACAGGGGTTAATTGGGCAATGGCCCGGTGCATAGCCAAAAAGGAGGCGTTGAGGATATTGATGCGGTCGATTTCCTCCGGATCGGCATAGCCGACAGCCCAGGAAACCGCTATCTCCTGGATCAACGCTTTTGCTTCCTCCCGCATGGAAGCCGTCATTTTTTTGGAGTCTCTCAAAAGCGGGTGCTGAAACCCTTGCGGCAGGATGACGGCGGCCGCGAAGACCGGCCCGGCGAGGCAGCCCCTGCCGGCTTCGTCGCATCCGGCTTCGATCACTCCCTCGGTATGGAATCCTTGGAGCATAGGCAATCCATCAGGAACAATCCCAATGATAAGATACGTTGGAAAAATTCATCGCAGCCAAATCCGCAGGAGGAATAAAAAAGTGCGCGATTCCCATATCGCCCCATTGGAGGCCGATGGCTGAATCCGAGTCGAGTTGCAATAACAATTGCATGGGGAGTTCGGGACTGCGGGGGTCCTCCTGAGTAAAATACGCGTATCCCCCTATTTTGTGGTAGCTGTTGCTCGCGCTAAGGCGGTAGAAAAAGTCCCAAACCTCTTCTTCGTCTTCCCCGAAGCTTTGGAAGAATTGCTTTCCAAAATGTCGATCAAAACGATAATCCGAAGGGCCGGGAAATTCTTCCTCCAAAGTAAACGAAAGCCCCAAAGCGGTTTCCCGGGCAAGCGGGGGGTCGGCGTACGGTCGGAGAAAGGAAAAGTCGGTCACCAGCGCTTCCGGGGCGTAGATCGGGTCCGGATAGTAGCAGATTTTGAACCGGTCGCCGGAAGGTTTCCCCCAGCCGGCACACCCGTACATGGGATCGTCGAAAATGAAAAACTGGAGCAAGCCCCGGGTGGGAAATCCTTTCAGCCGAGGCGTTTCCTCAAAATTGATCTGGGCGAGGAAAAATAAGGGTATTCCTTCTGGTGTTGCAGGGAACGCAGCGCTTATTGGAAGGTAAGGGCGACCCCCCAGGCTGCTGCTCCAAGGAAAAGCGGGACGTTGAGCTGCCAGACTTATCCGGATAAAATCCAGCCTGGATTCCAGAATTTTTTCCTCGAATGGCCTCAAAACCGGCTAGAATGGCCTATTATCTCGTAGATTGGAGAACAAAAATAAGGAACGTGCAAAAAAGTATCCAATTCCGCGTACAACTGGAAGGCATCCAGCCTGCAATATGGCGCACCTTTCAGGTGGATCATGGGGAAGATTTTTTCCAACTCCACGAGATCCTGCAAATTGTTATGGGGTGGGAAAATGCTCACCTGTTTGAGTTCCGCTTCAACGAGCGGCGTATTGGTCTTTTACCCGATGAGGACGAGCTTTGGGACGCCGACGAGAATGTGGAGGACAGCGAGGCGATCGTTCTGGGAGAACTCGAGCTGAAAGAAGGAGACGAGATCGTCTATATCTACGATTTCGGCGACGAGTGGTTGCACAAATTGACCGTAGAGCGCTTGCTTCCCAAGGAAACACCGACTCCGCTTTGCCTGGCAGGGGCTCGCAATTGCCCTCCGGAAGACAGTGGAGGGATCTTTGGCTATGTGCACCTACTGGAGGTTCTCCGCGATCCAAAACACCCCGAATTCAAAGAGTTTAGAGAGTGGGTGGAAGAATTTGACCCCGAACTCTTCGATCTGGAGGAAACCAACGATATCCTCAAGGAATTTGACGATTGGAGGGAGAGCTTATGGGCAGAAGAAGAATGATCGGATCAACGATTCCGGATCATCTCCAACAGTTCGTCCAATTCGTCAAACGATTTGAATCCCGTTTTTTCCTCTGCGCCTCCTTGAAAGCAAAAACCGGCAGGATGGGACGTGTTCAGGATGTCCTTGATGCCGGACGCTTCCAGTTCCGTCTGGAGGAGTATGGGGTATTGGGCGCAAATGGCAGCGAACCAGGGTTCGGATAGGGGGCGCCCATGCGAAAAGACTTCATGCGAAACCCGGTTTTTGCTCAGGTTGAACACAAAATAAGCCGTCCAGGGGGCAAAGGATTCCAGAAATTCCTCCAGGTTCTCTTCGGTAGAGGACGGTTCAACGACGATTTCTTTGAGTACCGGAAGGGAGGCGCTGAGTTCCTGCTGAGTCTCCAGAGGCAGGGCCATGGGGGCGATGACGGCGTCCAGGGCAAGGTCCCTGCAGAGGGTCAGAATCTCGGCTGCGGATAGTAGGCCGGCCGCTCCAGCGATGGCGGGCCCTTGTACCCAGTCTTTTATTGCGGCGATGCCGGCGGGAGGAAGATACGCTTCGCTGGAGGGATCCAGCTCAAACGCCAGCCAATCGGCCTCCCAGGCAGCAAAAAAACGAGCGTCCGTCAGATTGCTGATTCCCGAGGCCAGGATTTTATAGCCGTTCATTGCAAGGGTGTATTGTTTGGAACAAATGTAGAAAAAGGATGGAAGAACCCTTCTATTACGAGCAGGTATATGAGGTGGTGCGCCGCATTCCGAGGGGGCGGGTGAGCACCTATGGAGCCATAGCCGACTATCTGGCTTTGGGGTCCGCACGTATGGTTGGCTGGGCGCTTTACCAAAGCGTCCTGGAAGAGCATATTCCCGCTCACCGGGTCGTCAACAGGAAAGGCGAGCTCAGCGGCCGGCATCATTTCCCTACTCCTTCGTTCATGGAGGAATTGCTTGCCCAGGAAGGCGTCGAGGTCGTTGATCACTGCGTCCGCGAGTTCAAATCCAGGTTCTGGCATCCGCAGGAAATCGATGCGGGATAATTCTTGTAAAACGGTATTTTAGCCTCACTAACTTTTAACCGCAAACCATTGCTTATGCTTCTGAATGCCCTGCTATTCTTTTTTCTCTCCAACGGCTACGCACTTACCGCCGACTCTCCGGTTGGCGTTTGGAAAACAATCGACGATGAAACCGGACAACCTAAATCGCACGTGGAGTTGTACCTTCGAAATGGAAAACTATATGGCAAGGTTGTACGCCTGCTCCAAAAACCAGCAGATACGCTTTGCGAAAAATGCAAAGGGGATAAAAAGGACAAACCAGTACTCGGGATGATCATTGTGGAGAACCTAACCCAGGAAGACAGGGTTTGGAAAGGGGGTAATATTCTCGATCCGGTATCCGGGAATACCTATGCGTGCAGCATGTGGCTGGAAGATGGGAACCTCCGGGTCCGGGGCAAACATTGGACGGGGTTGTACCGTACCCAAACCTGGTACCGGCTTCAAGAATCCAATATAAAATGATTCCTTCAGGTGCTTGGAAAAGTGTTAAAGTTTTATAGTACCGCGCAATAAGGAGAAGGGTTGTTTAGTTTTATTCCTGTGTTGACTCATTAAAATGACCTACATGAATCAAACCTGTACAACTGATCTTCTTGTCAAATTTCTTTATCACGAAACTACTGCCCGCGAGGCTCGGGAAATCCGCAAAGGGATCGATGACGATCTCCTGTTGCGGGAAGAGTTCAAAGGATTGGAAAAAGCCTACCGGCAACTTCCCAAGGTGAAGTTCAGCGCTTCCCAGGAATCCCTCCGGAAGGTTCTGGAGTACAGCCGGCAAACGGCTTTAGAAAAACAAAGGTAAACGGCCCACTCCTTTTGGGTTCATGAAAAGACGGATGATGAGCTATTCAGCCCCCGGCAGTTAAAATTGCCGGGGGCTGAGCTGTTTTATGGAAAAAAAATTCATGGACCGCCAAAAAATTCTTGCGCAATAAAAACAATTTTTTTATTTTTGAAAACCAAATTTAACTTTTTGTTTTTTATTTATTTTTACGATCAGAAATCCTCTTCTATCCATCAAACTAAAGCCAATCATTCATGTCGCAGTTAGACAAAGAAGCCAAATTGAAAGCCCTTCAGTCGACGGTTGACCGTCTGGAGAAGACCTATGGGAAAGGGACCATTATGCGCTTGGGAGACAAGAGTATAATGAAAGTGGACGTTATTTCAACCGGTAGCCTGGGGCTGGATGTAGCCCTGGGAATTGACGGCCTTCCGAAAGGCCGCGTGATTGAAATTTACGGCCCGGAATCTTCGGGCAAAACCACTCTGGCCATCCATGCCATTGCGGAGGCGCAAAAACAGGGTGGGATCGCCGCATTTATCGATGCCGAACACGCTTTTGACCGCGCCTATGCCAACGGACTGGGCGTGGATACCGAAAATTTGCTAATATCCCAGCCCGACAATGGGGAACAGGCGCTCGAAATCGTTGAAAACCTCATTCGCTCCGGCGCTATCGATATTATCGTGATCGACTCGGTAGCCGCATTGGTTCCCCGGAGCGAAATTGAAGGAGAAATGGGCGATTCCAAAGTTGGGCTTCAGGCTCGCCTGATGTCCCAGGCCATGCGCAAACTGACGGGTTCGATTGGCAAAACCAACTGTTGCTGCATCTTTATCAACCAGTTGCGGGAAAAGATCGGCGTCATGTTTGGAAACCCGGAAACCACTACCGGCGGAAACGCGCTGAAATTTTATGCTTCCATCCGCCTCGATATCCGGAAGTCCGGTTCCGCGATCAAAGACAAAGACGGCAATGTGGTCGGTAACCAGGTGAAAGTCAAAGTCGTAAAAAATAAACTGGCCCCTCCCTTCCGGGTTGCCGCTTTCGATATCGTGTTCGGGCAGGGAATTTCCAAAAGCGGTGAGATCGTCGATATCGGATCTGAACAGGAGGTGATCCAAAAGAGCGGAGCCTGGTACAGCTACAATGGAGCCAAGATCGCCCAGGGCCGGGAAGCCGCCAAGCAATTCCTGGAAGACAATCCCGAAGTCGCTCTCGAGATCGAAAAGAAGATCAAGGAAAAACTTGTCGGAAGCACAGATGCTCCCCGCTTGCGCGCTACTGCAACCGATGATGGCGACAGCGACGCAGACGCGGAATAATTTCTGCTAAAGGCCCTTGTTCGCAGAAATCCCCGGATTTCTGCGAACAAGGGCCTTTTATATGCGCTTTTCCTGGCGCGAGCATGTCCACGTACCCACCAACCACGTAATCACGAATCACCCCGTCCCCCGTCTATCGCTTAGTCCATTCAAAGGTTTCGATCAGTTTGTTCAGATCAGCTTCCACAAATTGGTAAAGGGGAGCGAGCGAATCGGGGTTGATCTGGGTGTTGAAATACAAAGCGCCCCTGAAGAAGTGGGTTTGGTTATCTGTCAGAAAAAATTGGTAGGGGGTTGCGGCAGGGCCTTGAATAGAAAAGGCCATTCCCTCCAGGTCCGGACTGCGCCGGATGCGCTGTTCTTCGATATAATTCGCTTTTTTATTGTGCCAGTCAACGAGTTCAAACGCGTCGTCGCGCAACTGCTCGAAGGTTTTGACTTCGCCGATCCGGTAGTAGCTGCAATAGATCCGGCAGTCAAAATCCGGGAAGTAGATGTCAAACCAGCAGGGGTTATACCCCGGATCGCCGCGGTGAATGGTATCTGGGACTATGCGGGCATACGCCGGGAAGTCAAACCGGAAAGGGCAATTTTCCCCGGCATAGGATTGGTACCCCTTCTCCGGGTAGACTACTTTGGGGTAAGCCCTGGGTTTGGGCAAGGGTGGAGACGAGGAGCAGGCGGCAAAGAGCAGGGCGAACAGCGTTGGAAACAGATAAGATAGTCGGAGCATGGGTGCAGACATTTTGCTTTCAGGGAACGGGAAAAAAAGAAAAATGTTGGACGTCCTTTCCCTTTTCTTTTGATCGGGGGCTGCCTCTAACGTCTGTTATTGCCCATGCCATGGGCAAAGAACGGTCTTTAGAGACAGCTCCCGGCATCATGCGGTGGATCAGAAGGGGAGATCCTCGTCCATCTCGTTGGGCATCGGAGGCTCCTGGTCGCCACCTGCAGTGGCGGAAGAAGGCGCGCTTACCGGAGCGCTGCTTTGCTTGCGGTCCAGGATGCGGAAATAATTGGCCAGTACTTCGGTAGTCCGCTTGTTGTTCCCATCCTGGTCTTGCCAGGTCCGGTGCGTCAGGCGCCCTTCCACGTAGATCGTCATGCCTTTTTTGAGGGATTGCTCGGCGCGTTCAGCCAAAGCGCGCCAAACGACGATGTCGTGCCATTCCGTTTGTTCTTGCCAGTTTCCGGTTTTGTCCTTATAACTTTCGCTGGTGGCCAGGGAGAATTTGGCCACTACGGCGCCGCTTTCGAGGCGGCGTACTTCGGGGTCTTTGCCCAGGTTTCCGATCAGGATAACGCGATTAACCATGGTGAATGCATTAAAAAATTAAGGAACAAATTTTCTTGCAAGATACAAGGGAAATTCACACCGTGCCGCCGCTTCCACAAAGGAAGTTGCCGCCCACCTGGCGGCAAAAAAGGATGTTTTTTACAGCCACTTCTCTGACGGTGAGGGGGTTCGGAAATAGGCCTTGCGCAAACTAAAACAAGTCTAAACTTAAGCTTTTTTCGTCTAAGTACCAACGGATGATGCGAGGGAAAGCATATTGGCGAAGACCAGCTCCTGGGACGGCTATCAGGCCGGACGTCTGATCGGGACCGGGTTCGCTTCGTAGCGGAACCTCCCAAAACCGGGCGTGGATGATTTGGTGACTGAGGGATTGCCGGTAGATCTTCGAAGGGGGCAGCATTTGCGGGTGGGCGTGGGCCAGCAGTTCCTGGAAGGGGGCTTGGCAGAGAAGCGCTTCCTGCGCAAGGTCTACGGAGCGTGTTTCCAGCAGGGGGAACTCGTAAAGCTGGATCCAGATATCTTTTTCCGTGCGTTGGCGAATCCAGGTTTGATCTTGAAAGCGGAATAACAGGTAATGGAAAAACCGAGGGGTTTTGGCCGTCTTTTTCCACTTAACCGGGAGCCGATCTACCTGTCCGTTCAATAAGGCGTGGCATCGCTCCTGGAATGGACATGAAAGGCAAAGAGGGCGCCTTGGCGTGCAATGCAGGGCGCCAAAATCCATCATGGACTGGTTGTGGGGCCCTGGCGCCTGGGGGTCGAGTAGGGATTGGCCAAGTTCCTGGAGTTGTTTTTTCCCGGAAGCGGTGTTTGCCGGGGTTTGGATGCCCCAAATCCGGGACAGAACCCGCTCTACGTTTCCATCCACTACAGCGTGGGGTAGCGCAAAGGCAAAAGAAGCCAGCGCCGCCGCGGTATACGGGCCTATCCCTGGCAAGGCCAGCAACCCTTCGTACGAATCGGGAAAGCGCCCGGCATTTTCCGTAGCCAGGAAGCGCGCGCAACGCAGCATGTTCCTGGCTCTGGAATAGTACCCTAAGCCTTCCCACAGTTTAAACACCTGTTCTTCCGGGGCGGAGGCAAGGGCAAATAAATCGGGAAAAGCAGCGATGAACCGTTGGAAGTAAGGCAATCCTTGTTCTACGCGGGTTTGCTGGAGGATAATCTCGGAAACCCAAATCCGATAGGGATCTTTTTCCTCTTTCCATGGCAAGGGGCGTTCAACCTGACGCCTCCATTGCTGAAGCTGGAGGCGGAATTCTTCCGGCGGCCAGGCGCCCTGGGTGGCTTGTTGCATAGAAGGGAAAGATAGGCTTAAAAAACAAAAGTGCGAAAACAGCGTAGGCCGTATTCGCACCCGAATATAGTGAGAATGGTAAATATCAGGCACTTATCCCTCCGCTTCCAAAGCGAGTTTTGGATATCGTTTTTGAATGAGGTCCTTGAGTTCCTTGCGAGCAAAAAAGATCCGGCTTTTGACTGTGCCCAGGGGGAGGTCGAGATGATCCGCAATTTCCTGGTACTTATATCCTTGATAATGAAGCAGAAAAGGGACGCGAATGCTGTCTTCGAGCCCTTCGATCATGCCGGTGAGCTCATTCATAAGGATATTGGACTCTGCGCTGTTGGAGATCAGGGCGTCGCCGGAATTGATGAAGTAAAGATTGTCGGTTGAATCAAAAATCGTATTCGCTTTGGTCCGCTTGCGATAGTTATTGATGAAGATATTCTTCATGATTGTGAAGAGCCAAGCCTTGAAGTTGGTTCCGGGACGGAATTTATCCATGTTTGTCATGGCGCGGTATGCTGTTTCCTGGTAGAGATCTTTAGCATCCTCCAGGTTTTTGGTGAGGTTGTACGCGAACGCGTTCAGCAGTGCAGTCATCTGATTGAACCTGGTTTCGAATTCTATCTGCGACATGATCTTTACTTTGTTTAATGTTTAACTTCTGGTTTTCCTTTTGTTGAAACAAATATAAGTACAAGCTAAACAAAATGCAAGAATTAAGACCCAATGCTAAATGTTAAAATTTAAAAACAGTATTATTTGAATTTGTAATTAATTGAAAATCAATAAATAAAAACGTTTTATCGTAAATTTGTTTCTATATTTTTTTTTCAAAAAAAAATGAAAATAAAATAAATTCTGTGGAACGTTTCGCTTCGAGTTTGAAGCAAAGATTCAACAAGCCTTTAGAAACAGCTTGTTTTCGGAAAGCGGCACTTGATTTTGTCTAAGTTTGAATCAGGAAAAGTCCGAAAACAAGAATGCTTACTTTTGGGCTCGCCGCACGAGCAGGAATGCAATTCCCATAAAGATCAGGTTGGGGAACCAGGCGCCCAGCCAGGTAGGGAAGTTGCTGCCTAGGGCGAACGTGGAGGCGAATTTGGAGAGGAAGATGTAAGCGGCGCCCAGGCCGATTCCAACGGCCAGGTGAAGCCCTATTCCTCCTCTTACCTTTCGGGCTGCAATGACCATCCCGATGATGGTGAGGATGAAAATGGTTAGCGGTTCTGCGGTGCGTCGGTGCAGCTCGAGGCTGTATTTGCGGAAGTTCCCCGAACCGCGGATTTTTTGTTTGTAGATATGCCGCACCAGAGTCACGGTACTCATCATGCTTTGCTGGCCGGAGAAGTCGATAAAATCGCTGGGGTCGACGTTCAACGCCGTGTCCAGTTGTTGCCCTAAACCAATGTGGAAGGTTTCGCGCAGGGAATCTTCAAACGACCGGGTTTCGTAGTCGAAAAGCCTCCATTTTTTGGTGCTGTCCTGCCATTCTGCCCGGTCGGCCTTCAGCAAGTGAATGAGCTTTTGCCCCTGAAAGGATTCGATCCGGAAATCCCGGGCGCTACTGTCCCCTTTGCTGTAATATCCGATGTAAACTTTTTTCCCAGGCTCGACAAAAAGGTGGACATCCCGGACCTTGGCTTTGTTTTCGTCTTTTTGGATATAGGTATAAATGATCCGGAACATATGGGTGTTCCCCCAGGGGATAAAAAAGTGGGTCCCCAGCAGGTAGAGGAAGGTGAGCAGGCCTGCAGAAAGCAGGTAAGGGCGCATAAGCCGGTTGAAACTGACCCCCGCGTTAAGAATAGAGATTATTTCGGAGTTGAACGCCAGGCGGGAAGTGAAAAAGATCACGGCGATCAGGGTAAACAAGGGCCAGAGCAAGCCGGAAATGTACAGGATAAAGCTGGGGTAATATTCCAGCAAGATCTCAGCCAGGGTTATCGGTTCTTCGATAAACTTTTCCACCTTTTCGCTGAAGTCGATGATCAACGAGATCATGGTGAAGATCAACACCGTGAAAAAAAAGGTGGAGATAAATTTTCGAAAAATATATCGGTCGAGGATCTTTAACATGGACTCGGATTTCTCATCCCACAAAATACAGCGGTTTGCGATTTATTGCGCGCTAAGCCGCTGTATTTTGAGTAATTACAGGATGAATGTCTTCGAAAACCGCTTTCCTGCCGGTTAAGCGGGGAAAGTCCATTTGGGGCTTCGGAGACCAGCTTCAGTCATAGCCTTTGTTCAAGGACCGGAACGATTTGGTTTTTCCATTCCAGGAAGGCGCCCTCCGCTATTTTCTTCCGCGCTTCGCCGACCAGCCAAAGGAAAAAGCTCAGGTTGTGGAGGGTGGCAATTTGGGCGCCGAGGATTTCCTGGCTGTGGATCAGATGGCGAAGGTACGCTTTGGAGTAAAACCGGCTGCTGGTGCAGGGGCTGGTTTCGTCAACCGCGCTGAAATCGGTTTTCCACTTCAGGTTTTTGATATTGATGATGCCATTTGGGGTGTACAACAGCCCATGGCGGGCGTTGCGCGTGGGGAGGACGCAGTCGAACATATCGATGCCCAGGGCAATGCATTCCAGGATGTTGGCGGGAGTGCCTACGCCCATGAGGTATCTGGGTTTATCGGCGGGGAGGATCTGGCAGACGAGATCGGTCATTTCGTACATTTCCCCGGCAGGTTCTCCTACCGACAGCCCTCCGATAGCATTTGCAGGCCGGTCGAACGAGGCGATGGTTTCCGCAGAAATTTTGCGCAGGTCTCGGTAAGTGCTTCCCTGGACGATTGGAAACAGCGTTTGTCCATACCCATAGAGCCCTTCCGTCTGATCGAAACGCTCGCAGCATCTGGCCAGCCAGCGGTGGGTGAGTTCCATGGAGGTTTTGGCGTAGCGGTAATCACAAGGATACGGCGTGCATTCGTCGAAGGCCATGATAATATCCGCTCCAATTTGGCGCTGAATATCTATGGCAAATTCCGGAGTAAAAAAGTGGGCAGACCCATCGATATGGGAGCTGAATTTAACTCCCTCCTCGGTTATTTTTCGCTTGTGGCTAAGGGAATACACCTGATAGCCTCCGCTATCCGTAAGAATCGGCCTGTCCCAGCCGTTGAAGCGATGGAGGCCGCCGGCTTTCTAGCACGTCTACCCCCGGACGGAGGTAGAGATGGTAGGTATTGCCCAGAATGATTTGGGCGCCGATAGCTTCTTTCAGTTCGTATTGATGTACCGCCTTGACGCTGCCAGCCGTCCCAACCGGCATAAAGATGGGGGTGGCGATAGCCCCATGCGCCGTTTTTATGGTTCCTGTCCGGGCGGAAGAACCGGGATCGCGATGGTCTATGGTAAATTCAAACAAAGCAGTAATGCATTTCGGAGTAAAGAGGATACGGTTCTTAAAGGTTGTACCGGTGCCGGTCGAGCTTTAGCAAAACCCCAATCATTATGGAGAAACTGAGCAAAGCGGACCCCCCCTTGCTGATGAAAGGCAGCGGGATGCCAATAATGGGCACCAACCCCATGGTCATGCCAATGTTCACAAAAAAGTGGAGGAAGAATATTCCGGCCAGACAATAGGCGTAAATCCTCGAAAAAGCCGAACGCTGGCGTTCCGCAATAACTGTCAGCCGGATGACCAGCGTAAGAAACAAGACAATAATGGCAAAACTACCGATGAAGCCTTGTTCTTCTCCAATCGTGCAAAAGATGAAATCGGTTGATTGCTCTGGAACATAGCTCAACTTGGTCATTTTGCCCTGAAGGAATCCCTTACCTTGAAACCCGCCGGAGCTGATCGCCATTTTGGATTGCATGAGGTTGTACAGAGAGCCTCTGGGGTCGCACTTGGAAGGGTTGAGCCAAACATTGATCCGGTCCTGTTGGTGGGGCTTAAGGAAGTGGTTGAAACTGTAGTTTGCCGCAAAAGACAAGCCTATGCCAACGGCCAGGGCAAGGGATATCGGCGCCACCAGCCGGGGCCCTTTCCTGCTCCAAAAATAAAGGCCGAGCAGGCCAAAAACGGCGGTCAGGCCGGCCAGGCTGTAATGAACCATTTCTTCCGCGCGAAAGTAAAATGCGGCGGCGCCAAGCGCCAGTACTCCGCCAATCCACCACCTCCTTTGAGGCATGCGATAGGCGATCACGCCTAATGCAAAGACCAGCATAACCAGAGCGATATCGGTAGGGGCGAAGACCAGGCCAGCGATCAGGCTGGCCGCGATAAACCCTCCGATCCAGAAGAAAATCGGAGACAGCCCTTCCCGGTACAAGGCGATCAGAAAGGAGGAAAAAACCAGCGCCGATCCCATGTCCGGTTGAAGTAAAATCACGCCCGCAGGAAGGACGATCAGCAGCATCGACACGATCTGGTGGGAATATTTTTTCAAACTTGTTTTGTAGGACCCCAAATACGCGGAAACCGCCAGCGCTGTGCCAAACTTGGCAAACTCGGAAGGCTGAATGGATGCCCCTCCAAACGTGTACCAGGAAGTTGCTCCTTTAATATTGGAGCCAAACACCAGTACCCCAAACAAGGCCAAAAGCGTCAGGCCATAAATTAAAAAGGCAAAGGTCTGCCAGAATTTCCAATCGATGGAGTAAATGACCACCAGCGCAAAAAAAGAAATACCCATCCAAATGGCCTGTTTCCCGGCGGTGGAACCTAAAAATCCCACCTTATCCA
The DNA here is from genome assembly GCA_016707205.1 of Haliscomenobacter sp. GTDB lineage: Bacteria > Bacteroidota > Bacteroidia > Chitinophagales > Saprospiraceae > JADJPL01. The sequence goes on from JADJHZ010000012.1 coordinate 133,970, forward strand.
CTTCGGAAGCGGTGACGGCATAAATCATCAGCCACCCCAGGATGACCATTCCCAGGTAGACGGAAAGCGTTGTCCAATCCAGATTTCGGGTTCCCCCCAGCCGGCTTAACATGGATGCGTTTTAATTAATGGACCCTAATAATTGGGCTGGTTCGATCTCGGTGTCCTGAATGAGATACGCGCTTGGGTAGTAAGGGCGCAGGAATTGCTGGAGCCGCATGGCTTCCAGTTTATCGGTAAAAGCCCCCGCCCGGAGCATATAGTAAGGCCGGTTGTGCACCCAGGAGAGCGCCAGATAAGGATACTGAGCCCGAAAGGAATTCCGGACCTGTTCCAGGCGTTCCCTATCGGTGGTGGACAAGATCTGTACCCTCCATCCTTTGAGGAAGGAAGTGGCCCGATTGGTTTGAATGTAGTTTTTCATCACCCCTTCTACCTCCAGCGTTTCCGTAAAGGATACGCCGGTATTGCCGCCGCGCTGGCCAAAAACTGGCGCAAAAGCAGGAAGAAAAAGAAGCAGCAGCCCCCATAAACGAAACATACGCGTTTGATTTGTATGCAAATATACCAAAGCCTGGCGAAAAAGGGAAGGTATTCAGGGCTTGGGTATCGAAGGCGGAGATAAATCGTCTTTTATCTTAATTGGCATAGGGTTCTCCCTTCATCAGCAGAACCCCGGAGGAAGTGCTGATTCGTTGAACCCCGGCTTTAATAAAGGCTTCGGCTTCCTGACGGATGTGAATGTCTCCTGCTGCGTTGATCGGAATTTGATTCTCCAGGCTTTCTTTAAGTAAGTAGACGGTTTCCAGCGTGGGGCTGCCATTGAACCCGGTCGACGCTTTGACAAAGTCAGGTTTGGAAGCTAAAAGGATCTTCGCCAGCCGGCGGATTTCTTCTTCGGAAAGAAGGGCTGCCTCCAGCGCAATCTGGATCTTTTTTCCCCGTAGCCGGGCTGCCGTGCACATGCTGTCAATATCGTTCTCTACGAAACTCCACTGGCTGCTTTTTACGGCGCACAGGTTGATGACGGCGTCGATCTCATCCGCCCCATCGTCCGCAGCTTTCTTGATCTCCTCCACTTTCGACGGGGTGCAGGAATACCCAAGCGGGAACCCCACGACGGTTGCTAATCGGAGTTTACTGCTGTGTTGTTCGAGCAGTTGGCGCACCAACGCAACGAAAAAAGGAGGGATGCATACGGTAGCAAACCCATGCTCCATAGCTTCCTGGCAGAGTTTGCGGATATCCGCTTCGCTGCAGTCGACGCGCAGTAAGGTGTGATCAATATACCTGGCTAAGTCCATGGGAAAAACGATTGAGCTGTGGTTATTTGTTAACCAAACAATTTGTGCCCGCAAGGTAGGGCAAAAATTGGTAACCTGAAGGGTTTTCCAGGGAAATAAATCTCTGCCGCTATTTCGGCCGCCCCGATTTACGACTCCATAACCGGGTGTTGGGTTGCGGGCCCATTTTCAGCACGAGTTCCCCACCTGCCAGGATCTCCTGATGGGTGATAAAGCTTTGCTTGAGTTTCCGGCCGTTAAGGGTTGCCGACTGGATATACGGGTGTTGTAGCCCGTTGTTTAACGCTTCCAGACGGAACGTTTTGCCGCCCGCCAGGGGGATTTCTGCCTGGTCGAACATGGGGCTCCCCAAAACATAAACCCCGGAGGCCGGATTCACGGGGTATATCCCCAGAGCGCTGAATACATACCAAGCGGACATCTGGCCGCAATCCTCGTTCCCGCAAAGCCCGGCAGGGGTGGTATTGTACTGAGTGGTCATGATTTGCCGCGCCTGCGCCTGGCTTTTCCAGGGCGCGCCAGCATAGTTGTACATAAAGGCAATATGATGGCTGGGTTCGTTCCCATGCGCATACTGGCCGATCAGACCGGATATGTCGATGATTTATTCTCTCCTGTGATTTCGGAAGACTCAGAAAAGAGCTGGTCCAACTTCCGGATGAAAGCCTGATCGCCGCCATGCAACTGAATTAACCCGGGAATGTCGTGCGGAACAAACCAGGAATGCTGCCAGGCATTGCCTTCGGTGTATTCCGCCACGTCAAAATTGTGATCGGAGAATTTGGGATCAAAAGGCGTTTTCCAGGAACCATCCGCCTTTTTGGCGCGCATAAACCCGGTCTGTGGGTCAAATAAGTGTTTGTATGCTTGTGCTCTGGCGCGGAAGGCTTTTTCGTCTTCCGTTTTCCCCAAAGCCCTTGCCATTTCGGCAATACACCAGTCGTCAAACCCATACTCCAGGGTTTTGGTGACCGATTCCCCCTCTTTTTCGTGCGGGATATACCCATACTCCCGGTAGAAATTGCTCCCTCGTATGTTCTGGGCCGCGCTGGTCAGTAGGGATTGATAGGCCAAATCAACGTCGTAGTTTCGGAATCCTTTTGAAAACGCATCAACCAGGACCGGGATCGCATGATAGCCGGTCATCGTATTCGTTTCATTGCCCAGCAAAGACCAAACGGGCAGGAGGCCATATTGCAGGTAATGGTCGAGCAGGGATTGGACCATATCATTGACCTTGTCTGGCTGGGTAAGGGTATATAGGGGGTTGGCAGCCCGGAAGGTGTCCCACAGCGAGAATATGTCGTACCGTCGGTAGTTTTCTGTCCGATGGATTTTCCCATCCGGCCCCCAGTACTCGCCCCGTGCATCTGAAAACTGCACCGGGGCAAGGGCTGTGCGATATAGTGACGTGTAAAACAACGTTTTTAGTGAAGCGTCTGCGCTCTCGAACCGGATTTTTCCCAATTCCTTTTCCCACTCCGATTCTGCTTCCTGACGAACCAAGTCAAACGATTTTCCTTTGATGGTTTCAAGGCCGGCCAGAGCCCCTTCCGTGCTGGCAGAGGAAATCCCAACCTGGATTTCCAGGGACTGTTGGGAAGGGATGGAGAAGAAAAGTTGGGCCCTGGTCCCCTCTCCCGCCTGAGACTGCTCGGTGCGCTGCCAAACCGAGTCCACGACCTCCATCGACCGAACCGGATGGCTGAATGCAATGGCGAAAAAGAAGCGCTGGTCTTTGGCCCAGCC
>JADJHZ010000013.1 GCA_016707205.1 Haliscomenobacter sp.
CCCTGGGGCATCGTCTCCGACGGCTTCACACCCTGGAATTGAAAGGTCAAGGCCAACGGCATTCGTCCCAATACCGTTTTCCGTCAAGCAACCCAGCTGGGACAGTTCGTGGAAAAGACCATGCTGAAAGTCCCCCTGTACTGAACGGAGCAGGAGAAAACTCATGGAATATCTTGCCCCCGGAGTACCTGACGAATGAGCAGCTGAACGTGCAGCTACCTTTGAGGCGATACCTCTCAGGCCGGAGCTGGCATGGGGCCAGAGCCACAGGCCGAAGTACCCGTCAGGATTACTACGAGAGGCTGAACGGGGCCAGAGCCCAGGGTCATGGGATTCGGATCTACGTCACCCGGCCTCACCTATTTCTCATCCATGGATTCACCGGCAACGAGACGACATGGGCTGATCTGGGTGTCTTTTTGCGGGCCCGCAGAGTTCAATGCGCTTATCTACGAAGATACTCGCAGGGGCCGGTGGGTGAATACCCCAGGGCCAGGCAATTTCAAAGCTGGGAGCAGTATGCTCCAGGACGACCGCAAATGCTACAAGACCAATGGATTTTACCAAACCCGGATAGATATCGTGGCGCACAGCATGGGCGGACTCATCAGCCGTCATTATATCGCCCAACGTGGCTGCAAATACGGGAAAAGGCAGGTATTGTTATTCCCTACAATGCTCAAGCTGTCGCACGACGGGCTGGCCGCCCAGCGCTTTCAAAAGCCCGTGATCGCGAACGACGTCCTGCTGGCTGATCATGGTCGGTACGCAACCACGGCTCCTCATTTATTGACGGCGGCACAATCGGGCATTTATGCGCCATTATGGACGACAATCATCAATTGGCCAACGCCCAGCTCCGCTCAGGCGGCCCCTTTGTCTGCGAACTCAGCAATGCGGGGCGAACGCGAAAGGCCGGCATTTCGAGCCCCAATGTGCAATACGCACTGCTGCTGTGGAATCCGGCAAAGGTGTCTCCTGTATCCGCCGATGCGCTGGGCAATTATTATGCCGGACGAGCGGCGTTGTTAGAACGCCCGCTGGCCACGACGACGGGGTTGTAACCATTGAATCTGCCAGACTAAATGGGTTTTGACTTTCACTTCCCCAGGAGACGGACAATTTATTCCAATTCCACTAAATATCATTTCCGCCCGCGTGGGCTTTATCCACTCCCCAGCTACCAACTTCGTGCTTTTCCAGGGATAAATCCATTACCACCAGCGAGGAGGTTTTTAACAAAGCTACCGAACTCCTGCTCGGGAACATCCCCAGAGCGCCCCTCAAAATGCCTGTGCATGGCTTATCCAGGCTCGAAGGGAAAGCCTCCATGCGGTATTTCTCCCACCCCGACTGGCAGGCCAATAGCTCCCGGCGCGCCCGTACTCAACTGGAGAATCCCTGGTGTTATTTCCCGACCAGGCGAAGGCAGCCTTTCCATCAGGTTCTTTCTGGATGGACGCCATTGGGCCAGATCTGCACTTGCCGTATACCGTGCTGCAACTGGAACATACGGCCCCAGAATTCGTACAGATCTACCTGCGGGAAGGCAAGGCCGCTTCCGCTCGCGCAAGCATGGGCGGCGGAGGAGTTCAGTGGTCATGGGTGAAGAAACCGAACAATGGTACTGCTAATCCCCATCCCGGGTCAATGACCTCCAAACCGATTTCATCATCAGAAGCAGGCGACGAACTCAAATGCAGTCTCTTTCCGGTCAGGTCCTGATCAGAAAGTATTCCCCAAGGAGAAAAGGCCAGGCGACGATCATTAGCCGGCCGAAGGCAAGCGAATTACCGCCAGGGGCGCTGTTGGATTATCCCCTGCCGGCGAGCGGCTGGTGGACGGCCATTGATGCCAGCTTCACCTGCCCGATGAAACCGCCAGACCGGCTGTTGAAGCGCCCGACACCACCCGCACCAACCTGGCAGCCAACGGCGGCTTACGAAGAAAGGTCCCGATTTTTTCCGCGCATCGTCCTGCATCCGGGGATAGCTTATTCCCGGCTGGACTGTTGTCGCCGGCACCGTCGATATCACAGGTGAAAGCTACCAGCCCTCCGAAGAAGGCAAAGATCACTCGAACTGCTGGGAACCACCAGGGTCGGCAGCATCCGGCAAACCATCGCCACGGCACCCGGCCAATACTATCTCGTGCAGTTCGGGCTGGCCCGGCAACCCGCTTGCTGCCCACTCAGAAGCTGCTGGAGGTTGCAGCCGCCGGGCAAAAGCCGCTCCTTTACCTTTAGCATTGAGGGGGAAATCGCCCCAAAATATGGGCTGGGAAACCGTCAGTTCGTGTTTGCCGCTTCGCTGGCGACTCCGGCCCTCGTCTTCTACCGGTAATGATCCGGAAGGTCCGGCGCGGGCCTATGATCGATCACGTCAGAGTCTTCGCGATCGCGCGGAGGAGACCCCTGCGGATAATGGAAGAAGACCAGCCTATCCAACCCCTCGGTGAGGTCGCCACTGAAGTGAGCACCCTGTCCACCGTGGGCAGCTTTACTCAACTGCGCATCTGGCCGTAGGAATGACGAAGGCGATCCACTGGTCAGCCCTTACCCGAAGTGGTGGATCCGGAAAATGCCGAACACCTTTGCTTTCATCAACATCAACAGCGCCAACCAGGTGATCGATGCACTTTTAGGGCAGTATGCAGCCCACATCACCATCTCGAACGCGAACGCGGCGACACACTTCCCTGAGCGGGAATCCCTCTGGAAGCTGTTCACCGCGTACAGCTGATCCACCCAAGGGCAAAAGGTGCAATACGATAAAAAACTACCCTGCCCCTTGGCATTGACCCTTCTACATGGCACTACGCGCTGGGGCCGGATTATCAACCAGCGGGAACCCGTGCGCCTCTCTGAATTCTACGAAACCGCTATCAGCTCGCCACCAGAACGATGCCATGGGCAATTTCTACATCCTGTTCAACACCACCTTGTTCGAAGAAGATATCGAACGGTTCCGGCAGCACGCCGATCGGACACAGAAGATCTTCAGCATGGAACAGTTCGATTTTTACCTCGAATGGTTGGCCAACTGCTCCGCTCCGCTCCGGTACGTCCTCCCCGACAGCATCCTGCACCAACTGAAGGCAGGCAGGCAGGTGAAGGTCGGCAAGAACGGCTATATCCATCTGCTCAGCCCTCAGGAACGCGAAGGGCGCATCAAAGGCCCAGAGAGCAGGTTTGTAGAGGCCATGCCCCTGGAGGCAGAGGCCAAGTCCGGGTGATCCAGCAGTTGAACCGAATAACCTTCCTACCAGTTCTGCTGTCCGGTTATCCCACCTTTCGGGCGTTCTGCAGCTCTAGATGCGCTCGAAATGCCCGCCGCTACCACGGGCTCAGAATACCATGGTGAGGAAAATCCACTTTCAACGCGATGATGCCTCATCGGGGATTTCCTTCAGGACGCCATCATCAGGAAGGATCAGCCCGGTTATGATTTCCTGTCGGGCATTGCCGGGGTCCGGGGAGGTCGGTTTGGACCACCGGTTAGAAGAAGAAAAGGACCTGTTCGATCCGGCCCGGTATTTTCTTTCCAGGAGGCCGGGGCAGACTTCTTTGCCTACTTGATACAGTGTATTTATCCTCACCAATGAGCAAAATTCGTCAATAAATCACGCCTTATTTCCGTCCGGGATATCTGCAAGGAATTCGAAACCGGCGACAAAGCCCGGACAATCAAGACAAATTCCCGGCCTATGCGGTTCCCGGTGTTCAAACTTCTTACTGGGTAACATTGCGGGCACTGCTTGCACAGAAGTTCCGGCCAGGGTTTAGCCGATTTCCTGCTGACCAATGGTGGTTTACTCAACAGACAGAAAACGGCGAAACCTGCCAATACCTTCCAGGAATAGCTGACGCCAGACATTACCCCTCCAAACGGAATTTCCCAGTCCCGGTCCTGATCCCCGGGATGATGCGCAGACCTGGGGATTAAGCACCAACCAACGGGCGCGGTTGGTACCCACTTGGCCAAAGCCGATGCTGGGGGCAGACACAAACGGTCGTTCAGTACGTAACTTCCTCCAAATACCCGCAGTCTATCTGGACACTGGTAAAGTGATCCATATCGCCCGAACAGCCTTTAGTTATTTGCTTCCTGGGTCAGAGGTTCAAGCGATCCGCCTGGAACCCGGCGCCCGATTAAGGCTGGGCACAGATTTTTGAGCCAAATCGGCCTCAGGCGCCTTCCGGTTCCGCAGTGCGGTTGATTTTCGAACGCCCACAGCAACACACCAGGCCAAATCAGCCGACTCCTCTCTCGCGTCCGCCTGGAAGAGGAGGAAGCTCTTTCGAAACCTACAACGGCAGCTTATCTTTGAAAAGCGAAGGACGTGGAAGATGTGATGGCCGGCGAAAGGTACAAGTGTGAATAAGCGCGGCCGGATCAAAAAGCAACGCAGCTGGAAACAACTGCCGCCTCAGTCAGCCGATTAAGCACAGACATCCCTTCCCAACTGGACGGGATCTTGCATGAAGTGCCGCAAGGTACAAATGAATTTAATCACATTCGTTCCTGTACCCCTCAAAACTAAAAACCAAAGCAACCTGAAAATGACCGCATCGTCAGGGCAGAATCACGTCATTGGCTTGGGTAAATGCTATAGGTGTTTTTCAGAAATAACTCCCACATTGGATTATTTATTTCCAACGTCAAACCTCTAACGTCTAACCCTATTCCCAGGTGGATGCCGAACAGCCAGGTCAGGGAGAGCGGTGACGCCTTCCAGGTATTCGAAGAAAAAGCCGGCGGTTTCTTTCGAGCAATTCGGCATCGGGGAGGAGAAAACCGGACGCGGTGGACGGCCCATCCCAGTCCGATATAAGGTTCTACGATCAGCCGGCGGTTGCGGGCGCTGAAAAACAGCGCGCCGGCGCGGGCTGCAAGCCCCAGGGTGCGCACCTCGCGCCGGGTATTAAGGATTTCCAGGTATTGCCCTCCCTGGCGCAGGGCATTTCGGTTGCTCCAGTGATTCACCTCCTGGTACTTCGCTTCCCACTCGATATGGAAAGCGCCGATACCCGAGTAAACCGGTAATAGTACTTCCTCCGGCCCGCAGGCGGAGCCCTCGGTACGACTCGCCTTTTTCGTCGGCAAACGCGGGGGCGTCCAAAATATATCCAACACCGGCATCGGCGCTGAACCGGCGCGACAGCCGGACATCCAGCGCAACCGCCGCTGCTGGTTTGGCGGGGTTGAGCAGGGCGGTCAGGTTGGTTTTTGAAAAAAAGGCCGGAACAGGAGCCAGGGTATCGGCCCCAGGAGTCTGAGCTACGGCATATACAGGAAGCAGCAAAAAAGCGAGGAACCCGGTTTTCATATTATTTGGCAATGCTTCCGGCAGGCCGGATAGCGGCCATGTCGCGAACGTCATACAGCTGAAAACGGGTTTTCGTCGACACGATCATCGTTTCGCCCCGGATGATCAGGTCGTAGGGATCCTCCAGAGAAAACGAAAAAAGCGTTGGTTTCAAGGCCCTCGGGTCGGCGATGTCGAATACTTCTACCCGGTCCGATCCCTCATCGCATACCAGGAGGTAATGGTCTTTAATCCCCAGTCCGTTGGGAAGGTTCAGGGGGTAGATGCCGATCTGCTCCGGCGCGGTTTGTCGGCCACATCGTAGACCAGCAAGCGCGCTCTGGAGGAGAGCGCGGCCGCGAGATATTCTGAATGATCTTGACCGTGGAAGAGGCGTAATGGCCCTGCACGACCACCGGGTCGCAGCCTCCGAAAAAGGAATCCTGCCGGTCGGATTTGGACAAAAGGGCAGGCGCGGCGGGGTTGGTAATGTCCAGAATATACATGGCCGTCCGGGAGCCGAGGAAAATGGTATTTTCGTAGATGAAAATCGTTTCCAGCCCATAATCCGTTGGCAGTCGATGGACCAGGTCCGGGTCCCCGTCGTCCTTCAGGCGGTAGGTCTGCACTTCGTTTTGGTTCAGGGCATACATATACCCCTTGAACACCGCAAACCGCGTAATGGAGCCGGATTGTCCCGACTGATCGGCAAAAGCGGATTCGTTGTAGCTACAGGACGAGCCCGCCAGGGCAATCCCTGCAAGAAAAAGAAATAGTAGGGCGCGCATATCGTTGAATTAGTTTACCGTTTGACACCGGACGTGCTCCAGGGGCGCATCTACCCACCCCACTACGGCGCCTTTCTCCGGGTCTACGCATTCAAAGATACCGTTGTATAGGGAGGAGGAAACAAGGGGGAGCAAAACATCCGTTTTACGGCTGAATACCCGTATTCGCATCAGGTCGCTTAATATCCACGGTGACCAGGTCTTTCCAGCTATCTGCATACAGCCGGTTACCTGAAATCGTAAAATCGGTGATAGCGGGGATGCTGAAAAAGGTGAAGCGATACGGGATTGAGGTATCTTTAATATTAAATACATGGATGCCTTTCTTTTCTCCAGCATAAAAAAGGGTATCGAAGGAAGATCATTGCCGGAAGCTCGACGGGCTGCGGGGAGGTTGCGGATGTTCCCCAATTCGGAAAGCGGCAGATAGACTGGTTTTTGCCCATGCCGCTCAGGCCTTCCGAAATCGTATTTTCGCAGAGAGAGGAGGAGGAACAGGATGGAGGAAAGGACGATACAGGCTTTTACTATTTTCATAGGATGGCGGATTGGAAATCCGGTGAACATTCTCGGATTGAAAATCCGAGCTACATTATAGGCCGATGGTTCCCAACTCCACGCCATCGGAATAGGCCACCGGGATGTTCTGATGGTGGAAAGCGGATTTAATGCGCGCATATACTTCGAGTTACCTGCCAGTAATCTTCCCGGCCGGATGAAGGGCGGATGGCCAATTTGAGGAGTGGCTGTCGAACGATTCGATCCCCACCTCGGGTTCCGGATCTTTGAGGATGGCTTCGATTTGGAACAGTTCCTGGAGGATGATTTGGCGGAGCTTGGGAAAACTTTCGCTGTAAGGGATGGCGATGGTAAGTTCCAGCCGGATATGTCCTTTTTTGGAATAGTTGGTCACCACATTTTCCACCACCTTGCCATTGGGGATGACCAGGGTTTTGTTGCCTGGGGTGACGATGACGGTGTTGAAAATCTCCACCTCTTCCACCTGCCCGAATTTCCCGTCTACCTCGATCCAGTCGCCCACCTTATACGGGCGGAAAAGCACGATAATGATTCCTGCGGCAAAGTTGCTCAAGCTGCCCTGTAAGGCCAAACCGATAGCGAAGCCCGCCGCCGCCAAAACCGCTACAAACGCCGTGATGTCGACGCCGGCAACAGCAGCTACGGTAAACAAAAGCAACCCTTAACCAATATCCGCCGGGGAACGGGAAAAGGTCAGCAAACTGGAATTCATCCCCATTTGGAAGCAAACCCGCTCCAGCACCTTCGACAGTTTGTTGGTCAGCAGACCCAACAAACAGCAGAATCAGCCAATACCAGTTTGGGCAAATATTCCACCGCCATCTCGGCAGCCCATGTCAGGTATTTATTCAGCGATTCCATAACTATATTGCAAAGATTCAGTTTGTGACGGGACGTATTCCCGAGGCCGAAAATAGCATTTTTTAGTAAGACTACTTTTTTGCATTTCACGCCTCCTCTCTGCAATTTTTTTGTGCTCATCGGGCAGCGCACGGTCTATGCGTGCCAGAACCTAATCAAGGAACTCGATAGCTATACCGAGGCGATTTTGTTGGCGAATCTGCCAGCGAAAACATCAACTTCTATGGGGACAACTGCCAGAAGGTGCCACCCCAAAATACTTCTTGCCGGATCTACAGGTTTTGCTGCGCCTTTTTGATGTCATGGGCAATATGAAGCGCGCTTAGGGTCATATAGTTGTTGTTACGCCCGTAGTCGTCGTTATTCGGATTGGTATCGGTATAGTTGTGCATGCTCACATGTACGGAAGCCTGTAGATGGTTGGAAACTCGGTGTTCGCTGAACCGCAGAGAAGTTTCTTGAGGATTATGGATTGGTTGCGTCAACCGTTTAACGATTGCGAAATCAACTCATTGGCGCAACTTTCGGTTCCTCTGCCAATTCGAAACCACAGTCTTTTTGATACAAACTCTCCTTGTTTTTTAATTCGCAATTAACTCAATTTCGTAGTTTGGGACGATTTTTAGATTATCCGAACTGAAGGAACCAATGCAAATCGATATTCGGACGCTAGAGGCAGCGGCTCTGCGCTTTCTATTTTTGCAGAATTTTGCTGATATCCGTCAATTCGATAAGCTAAGAGGAGGAATAAAAGATGATCTCTGCGATTTTATTTTGACATGAATGATTCCAATAGAAGGATTCCCTCTGATCCGCGCCCGATCGGGTATGAAAGGATTTGGACAAGCCTAGTGAAAAACCTGAATATGGTAACAGGGTTTATTTTACCTTGGTAAAATATCAAAAGCTAGTGCAAGTTCAGCAACAGAGGCTTGCAGTGCATAGTCAGGCGAGATGTTCCGTCGGAGTGGTGATCTTTCAAAGAATGGCGGGGTTGGGTATAAACCGGAAGTCCCGGATCAAGTGGGCTTGGTCAAAAGCCCCTTCTGGCAACCAGGTAAGAGGAGGATATTGGCCGGAAGAATTCGCCAGAATGCCTGGTAAACCTGAAAATGAATAAGGTTGGCGCCGGAAGCCCAGCGCCTCTTGAATAAGCGGCGAAAGTGGCGTTCGCTCAGGCGTATCGGACTAAATCGCTACTTTAATTCTACCGTGCGAGAGATAGACCGCTTGGAGAAAGGTCTGCATTCAATGGTTTCCTTCTGCAAGGAAGATGATTTAACAAACGAGTTGATGCTCCACCTTTGCCGGGTATGTGCCTCCACCAGTTGTTCTTCAAATCATGAGAAACTCCCTTCGGAGATCGGTTTCTTCGTGCGCCGGCTGCTCATCCGTAACAACGATTGAGCCACCCAAGCTGATAAAATTTCCTGGAAAGAGTAATCCCCAAAGCCCAATAACCCTTTTGATGGCGCCTACTAAGATTCAGGAATGAATTGGGAATAACAAAACTTCACTCAACCACCTGGGAACCTTGCTGTTGGAAATACAGATCGTACCCCCAGGCTGGGAAAAACTTAACCCGCCGCCTAAAAAGAGGCGGTATCCCATACAGATCCTCCCTGCTCCCAAAAGGATTCTTAATCATAATAAGCTCGAACCCCTTGGGGCTGCTTCCGGGCAAAGGACCATTCTCATATGGCTGGCGTTTCTCCCTTAGGTTATCAAGAAAGACCTGAAGATACCTCAGTGGGTAGGAATAGATAAGCCACCGCTTTTCTTCCTGCCGTCCATTAGGATTTAATGCGTACGTCGCAGGTTTTGCGCATATCCATCCCTTTCTCCCGTTCCCCGTCTAACATTCCCCGTCCCCCGTCTACCGTCTCTTCTCCAGTTCGTCCCGCTTCAGCGTAATCATATTCCCGATGGGTTTGCCATTGCGGTAGCCGATCACGCGCAGGGTGATGGGGCCTTTGGGCAGTTCTACGGGTTGGGCGTATTTGGGGCTGTAGCGGTTGGGCATGGCGCCGTCGATGGTGTAGTAGATATCCAGGCCGGGCATTTCGGCGCTGGTTCCAGGGCCATTTGCCGTCCTGGGTGCGGGTTTGACGATAGGGTCGTAGCGAGGCGCGGCTGTAGTTGACCCCGGCTGCGTCGGAGCGATCGAAGTGGGTTTCCATGCGGACGAACCCTTCCCAGTTTTTGGTTTCCTTTGGCGACCAATACACTTCGGCCAGGGCCCAGGCGCGGGGGTAGGTCATGTATTCCGCGTGTTTGAGGGTGGCGACTTGTTCCGTCCACAGGTTGCCCTGCCCGCCGAGGATGAATTTCGGGTCTACACCATCGGGCGCCGGTTCAAAGCTGTAGCTTTTGCTCACGCGGAGTCCGGCATAGATAGGCGGGTCGACATTCATCCCACCCGATGAGCTTTTTCCGCTTTGGCGGTAGGATTTTCTCTACGCGGTTCATGAAATAGCCCTGGAGGTCTTCCACATGACGGATGCCCAGTTTTTTCATGAGCGCCTGGCAGCCGGGGTCTTCGGCCCAATAGCCTTTATAGCACTCGTCCGCCGCCCACGTGGATATGAGGCCCTGGGAAGACAGTGGCCACTTCCCGTAAACACACTTGTCGAGGAATTCGTACACCTTCTCATCGGAGGGTTGAGGGGCGTTCTCGACGAGCATTTTGAAGTTGCCGTTGCCGTACCAATCCGAGAATTTGGAGCCCGGATTGACCTTTGTATTCGGATCTTTGAGGCAGCTCAATTCGGGATAAGCGGCGATAGCGGCCATGGAATCCCCTGGCACGTCGATTCCGGTACGATGGTAATAAAGCGTTCCTGGGCATAGCGCACCGTCGCGAATATCGTCTTGCGTGTAAAGCCACCGTAGGTAGCCGGTTCCGCCAGGCTTCAGGGGCGTCGCGTTCGCCAAAGCAGCCGGCGCGTTCCACCCGCCACGCGCCCACCTGCGTGAGCTTGGGAAGGATTTGATTTCCCGCGCCACCCGTTATCGTCGGTGAGGTGCCAGTGGAAGGTATTCATCTTGTACCGGGCGATCTGGTCGATATAGGTCATGACGTCCTGCTTGGAAAAAGTGGCGGCTCACATCAGCAGACGCCCGCCATTTAAACCGGGGATAATCCGCAATCTTCACTGCCGGAATTTGCCAGATGGCGGTCGCGGGCGTTGGACTCTCGATCTCCTTAGGAAAAGCTGCAGCAGCGTCTCCGTGCCGTAGAACAGGCCGGCGGGCTGATTGGCCGAAAGTGTGACACGTTTGGGCGATATGTCCAGCACATAACCTTCGTCGCCGATGCGCACGTCGGGGCTGGCGTTGAGGTTAAGCTGGATAGCGGCAGGCGCGCAGGAGCGGCTTTGAAGCCCCAGGCCGGTAGGCGTATTCAGCTTTTGGACGAGCATTTCTGCTGCCCGCCGGCCTTCCGGCTGCGCATGTAATGGAGGCGGTTTTGGAAAGCACAAAACGCCCTTCATCGGCTGGATCTCTACCGGTTCGGGAATAATCTGAATGTTCGTAGGTTGGCTGTTGGTCAGGCAAGCGGCCAGGATGAGCAGGAAGAGTACAACCAGGTTTTCATCGGTTTCATGCGTTAGGGTAGTAAAGTCAATAAAAATAACTAAATTAAAGAACAAGAGCGGCGATCTGGCGGGGAATTGATGTGCTGAATAACGGGGTCGTTACGCTACTTCTTGAGCGATATAAATCAATTCAAAACACAGGAATGGAAGTACACCTGCTACAGGATATTGTCCTCATTCTGGGGCTGTCGGCCGCAGTTATATTTCTTTTTCAGCATTGAACCTCCCTACCATACCAGGCTATCTGCTTGCCGGGATCATTGCAGGCCCATCTGGTATGAAGCTGGTCGCCGTGTCTCCGAGTAGAACAACTTTCGGAGATAGGCGTCATTTTGCTGCTGTTTATTATCGAATGGAATTCTCCTGAAAACGTTAAAGAATTTCGAAAATTGTCCTGATAGGCGGGGCCTTGCAAACGGGCGGCACGATCCTGGCAGCTTATGGTTCGGCTTTCTTACTTGGATTTCCCTGGCGGGAAGCCGTTTTCCTCCAGTTTCTGGTCGCGCTGAGCAGCACGGCTATCGTACTTAAATCCCCGCAAGAAGGCATGAACTCCATACCCCGCACGGAAAAGTTGCGCTGTCTATATTGATCTTTCAGGATATTATGGTGGCGCCAATGATTCTAGTTCTTCCCGCGCTGGCGGGAACAGAAGCCGGCAGCAGGGGGGAAGACCTGCTCTGACTTTTCTGAAAGCCCGTTGCCCTTATTGGCGGAGTTTTTGCGGCAGCCGTTTTGTGATCCTCCTGCTGTTTCAGATTCCAAAACCAAAAGCAGGAGTTGTTCATCCTGACCATCGTCGTTCTGTGTTTCACCATTGCCTGGGCTTCGCATGCGGTAGGGCTTTCTCTTGCGCTGGGCGCCTTCGCGGCAGGGCTTGCTGTTTCGGGTCCGGATTACAGTCGCAGGCAACCGGCGTGGTCATCCCCTTTCAGGAGGTATTTGCGAGCTTTTTCTTTGTTTCCATCGGATTACTGGCCGACGTATCGTTCATCGGGCAGCATCTGGGAACGATTATCGGCTTAACGCTGGCGGTTATTATGGTGAAAATGATCTTGTCCGGAGCTTCGGTGGCCCTGGGGTTTCCATGGCGCACAGCGCTTCTTTCAGGTTTTGCTATTTCAGATCGGCGAGTTTTCGTTTGGCCTTTCCGGTAGCGGCCTTCAATTGGGCCTGATCTCGGGAAACCTATCAGTATTTTTGTCTGTTTCCATTCTGACGATGACGCTGACGCCCTTTGGCATCCAGCTGTCGCACGTTTTGGCAGAAATTCAAGCATTCCTCCGCTTCAGGCACATTGCCAGGGCTGCCGTTTCCGTCAAAGACCTGCACGATCACCTGGTCATTATCGGAATGGGGTTGGCGGAAAAAACGTGGCCAAAGCCGCCCGATTGGCTAATATTCCTTACCTGGTCCTGGAAGCGGATCCGGGTATTGTTCGTCTCGAAACGTCAATGGAGAGCCTATTCATTTCGGCGACGGCACCCCTGCCCTCGATGCTCAAGCTGGTTGGGTCCCGACAGCCCGGGTCGTTGTGATTACTCCGACCCCAAAGGCGTCCAAAGTATGGTTTCAGCATCCGGTCTTCTTCTTCCGTCCATATCATCACGCGGGTTAAATATGTGCAGGGAAGGCAACGAGACGCTCCGGCGGGGGCGCCAATGAAGCCATCCGGAGGAGTTTGAATCTCTATCGCTATTTTTAGCCGGGTCCTTCACCGGTATTTAGTGCCTGAAAACCAAATTCAGACCTATGCCGACGAGGTAAGAGCCAATAATTATGAAATGCTCGGCGGCAGGAAGCACCAGGTTCTTTCGCCGCTCCCGTATATGGATATTCCCGCAACTGAATATTTCCTGCGTAAGCCGGTCCGAGGAAGAACGAGATCATCTAGCGGAAACCTTGCGGGAGGCGGACATCCTGGCAACAAGTATGGGGTCAATCTGCTCGCTGTCGAACGCGACGGCCAATACCTCCGAGGATATTCATCCGGAGGTCTGCCTTTTTACTCAAACGACCTCTTGTTCCTTTACCCGGAACGATAGCGGATATTAACCGTTTTCAACAAAAAATCGGACTATGAAAAATGGTCTTGTGGATGGCGATGCTGGGGTCGCTGGTCTTTGCAACTTCTGCGAAAAAGCGCCGGAGCAGCGCCCGGACCCTTTCGCCAAGCAGAAACTATAGCTATTCCGGCGAAGAGGGAAATCGATTCCTTCCCTTTCCAAAGAACGCACGTTAGGTTCCCATCTACTCCGATATTTACCATGAGTGGGGGGCGCTTCCTCTTACCTCTACGCTCAGCCTGCGGAATACCAGCCCGACCGATTCCGGTATTCGTGGGCGGGGTCCATTAATACGACTCCCACGGGCCATGATCCCGGAAATACCTCGAAAAGGCTATTGACTGGCTCCTCTCCGAAGCGGCGGGTTGTGGTCGAGCAAAAAGAGAAGAAAAGGGGGGCGGGCGCCAGCTTTCTTTTGGAGTGGGGCGCCCGGCGACGGTTTCAGGCCGTTTTCCAGGCGTTATGATCAGGCGGCGCACTCCCAGGATTTCCTTTACGACGGAGGGTCGTGTTGAGATCCAATCTCTAATTGCCTCTCATGCGAGGTAGGCCTGTCTCAAAAGAGCCAATTTTAAACAGGGGAGGAGCAGGCGTCCCACTTACCAACCTACCTACTCACCCACTCAACCACTCAACCACTTACCCCCCCAACCACTACCACTCCCAAAAAGCCAACATCAGGAAAAGTTTCTCCACCTCTTGACGGGCACGCAAATTTTTATATTTATTTGCCAATTAAATAGTTTCATTTGCAACTAAATCAAACGACCGACCACCACATCGAACAACAGTACGCGTTTCTCATGGAGCAGATCATCAAGCGGTACCAGCAAGACACAGCACACGCGCTCAACGCATCAGGCGGGGATCAGCGTCGACCAGTGGGTGGTTCTTAAACAAATCACCAGCGAACACCACGGCTGCAATCGGGTGGAGTCGCCCTTTCCCACCGTGAAAGACGCCCCCACTACGACCCGGATCATCGATCAGCTCACAAAAAGAGCTGATCGGCAAACAACTGGATCCTCCGACCGGCGCCGGTATATGGTGTTCGTCACCCCGAAGCCAGCGCCTGATCGAACGCCTGCTCCCGGTGGTACGCGAATACCGCAAGATCGCGTGCGCAAGTTTACCTCCCAGGAAATGGACCTCTTGCGGGGATAGCTTCACCGGATGGTCGGGAACCTGGGATTAATTTTTACCCTGATAATTGCAAATGAAACTATTTTAATTAAACTAATTAAATCACCCGACTTTTTCATTTTCAACCCGACTGTTGACTTGATGAAGTGATCTCTTTTCTGGCCGCCCTTACGTTGTTTTGCATCGGCATGGCCTCTTGTTCTGCCGCGGCCCAGCAGGGCATTGATGCGGCGGAGAAACAAACCGTGATTGACAGCCTGAGCGCGATGCTGGAGAAACCTACGTGTTTCGGACGTGGCCAAACGGATGTCGGCCGATCTGAAACAACAGCTGCAATCGGCGGCTATCGTTCTTATCAACGACATGTGCACTGTTTGCCCGACCGGCTCACCAGGACCTCCGACGCCAATACGACAAGCACCTGCGGGCGAACTTCCAGCCCCGCTCGGGCCGAATATCGTCTTCCCGACACCGCCGACGGGCGGGCGCGAAGAATTTCGGCGGAAGTATCTCAGCGAACTGCGCGGAACAGTTCGGATTTAAAGAAGTGCGATTCTGGAAGGCAACTGGGCTTTCGACGCTTGCTGGCTTCAACCCGCTTGGCGGGCGAAACCGCCTGCTGCCGTGATGAATTACTTCTCCAGGGCATGACGGATCATCTTCGATCTGCTGGCAAAACAGGGCAGCGATCAACGCCCTGATCCAGCTCTACTGGCTGCACGCGTCGGGAAGGCGACGAGATCCTTTCGCTGCTTTTTACCCGTCCCGCCGGCCAAAAATCACCCAAACCACGGACGCTGCCCCTTGTGCCGGGCAAGCGCAACCGCTTCCCATGGGTGTACGTGCTCACGACCGGTTTCACACCTTCTCCAGCCGCAGAAGAGATGCACCTACAACCTGAAGAACCTCCGGCGGGCGACCGGTGTGGGTGAAACTACACCGGCGGCGGCGCGCCCACCCTGGGGGGACCCACTTGATGGCGGGGACCTTTAATGGCAAGACGCGCCCCGGCCGGGCCATCAGCTGATCTCCAAAACCAATGGGAAGGCACGGGCATGGAACCCGACGTGAAGACGCCCGCAGAAAAGCCCTGAAACAGCGGCTCACCTGTTAGCCCTCGAAGACCTCCAGAAAAGCGCCAAGACGGAGAGCAAGCGAAAGGGTACTTCAGATGGAATGCCACTTTCACTCGAAGCGCAGTGACGCCGTTGCCAAGCCATACACCCAACAACTGGAGGCATTCGCCGGGAGCTAGCATGAAGATGCGATTTTGAATGACAAGCTCTACTACCAGCGCGTTGGCCGCCAATGGAATCTACCCCTCAGGGGTATACTTTAACTCCGGTAGGCCGCACCGATTTCCTGCATTGGGATGGAACAGCGAAACAGCAACGTATCCCGCGATGCTGTTCCGAGTACAACGACGGCCGCAACGGGGCGCAACGAACGGACCAAGGCTTGGTCACGCGCGTTAAGACTTTTCAGCTCGCTTCCCATCCTACCGGTCCCCGGCCCGAAGGAAGTAAAACGCGCTTCCCGGGTCGGGGATCCGCGAGGAATACTGCCTTCCCGCGACCAGAACGCGCCATCCCCTTGGCGGCACGAAGCCGCGGCCGATGACGTCGGGTGGTCGTACCCCACCACGATGGCGGTGCTCTCGTCGCTCGCGATGCCGGTAACTGGCTCAGGGTGGGCTTCCATAACCTCTGGGAGGTCGAACTGCCGGTGCGCACCAGCACGTGTTGGTCGACAGCAGCGTTTCAAAGGTAGCCAAACCCGGTCTGGTAGGTC
This sequence comes from Haliscomenobacter sp., assembly GCA_016707205.1. GTDB lineage: Bacteria > Bacteroidota > Bacteroidia > Chitinophagales > Saprospiraceae > JADJPL01. The sequence continues at coordinate 16,096 of JADJHZ010000013.1, forward strand.
CTTATCGCGACCTGGTTGTTTTGGAGTCGCGCACCAGGTAGGAGCCCTGGATGGTCGCGCCGGCCGAAGAGCCTCCGATGACGCCGCCCCGCTCCAGAACGTTTCGGAAAAGCGCCTCGCAAAGCATCCCACTATAGGCATCGACCAGCCGCGGCCCGCCTGCCGCCGCCAAACCCGCGCCCTTGGCGTTCACCAGGTGCTGGTAAAGCATTGTCCGTATTAGCCACGACTTTGTCGCAGGTATGAAGGGTATACACGTTGCGGGCCCCCGGTCGGTGACGCCCCGCGCGTTTTGGTCGTAAGCAGGGCTCCGCCCGCCGTAGGGATGACGACGATGGGGGCATCGGGCCCTCCGCCACCTCGATAAACCGCTTGACGATGGTCGTCAGGCGGGGCGCCTCCGCCTACGACCACGAGCGAAACCAGAAGGCAGGGCCTACTACAGGCGACGCCGCGCGCCCGATTGGGCGGCGAGATACATACCCGCGCTGCCGAAGGGGAAGGAGAAAGAGATTGGCCGTCATTGTGAAAATCCTATTTTGGAAAAGAAAAATCCATTGAATGCTCCAGCCTATTTTGTTTGCCACAAGGCTTTGTGGGAAACCGAAGCGGGCCATCATAGGGCTTTCATATAAAGTCCTGGAGAAAGGTAGCTTTTTGTAGAAGAAGGCAAATAATAACAGGAGGACATTGCAAGGACCCGTTTTAGAGTTTGGGTAAGCCAGGCCATTGAAATATAAATATAAGGGGTTCTGGTCGAAAGGATCAACGAACCGCATCGGTTGTTACCCAGGTTGCCGATGAGGAAATTCTCATCGCGAAATGCAGGTTCCATTATGACAGATTGAAAGGAAAAGGCGTGCCCACTGTTTTTACAATCTTTGCCTTTTTGAGCCCCAGAACGCTTGGACCTACGTTCTTTTTCCCCGGCGAATCTTGGGGGCAAAAAAACCGAAAGAACTACGCGGGTGCAAGCAAAATAAACGTAAATGAACGTGAAAAAGCAGGATGTCGTTCTTTTCAGGGAAATCGATTGTGATCTTTGGGGTCCGACTTTATCCATTGACAATTGGAATGAAAACAGAAACGATGAAAATATATCGATAAGGCTTTTTGCAATTGAGGAAGAAATTAAACTGAATAAAACGGATGACGCATAGAATAGTGCAAGGCACAAGAGACAATAGACTCTGTTGCGACGCCACCTTAACAATGATAAAAATCGTTAAGACAAATTATTGAAAATTCCAGGGGTTTCAATTGCTGAACTGAACAAATCGGACTTAAGGTTTTACCCAAACAAAGCGGAATCGATCGACTATGAGATCATATCAAGTCTTTCAGGAAGTGAATTCTGAGCGAGGCGGTTAAATGAAGACCCGGAAAGGTTTGTTAACTATCTGTATGACAATATGGAAGATACAAATGAACCAGCTAAAAAAAAAATTTGTAATTTATCTGGCTGATGTAGTAGAAAGCGAAAATGGATTACTGGTTTGTATGATGATTTTTTAAACAAACAAAAGAAGCCAGCCAACCGCCAAGTGCAAAACGGCAAGTAAGGCGGCGCGCCTCACCTGCTGGTTACTGAACTCCCGTTGCGGTCAGGGTAACGGGATAAAGTCAATCAACACATCATATTATAAAACCCAAAATAATGGACAAGCAAAAATCAAAATTGGCCCCCTCAGCCCGCCGAAACATATGAGACGACATTGGATAGCGAACACATTACAAAATGGAACTTTACCTGTAACTCGTTGATATCCCAAGAAACAAAGTAATGTTGGCGTGGAAAATATTTGCGCGATGGAAACAAGACGAAGTTTCGGATTTGCTTTGGAAGCCACACTATGACAGTGCTCGACCAGGCATTTAATGATGCAAGCAGTCAAAACTACATTTGCCCCATGGCGCCCAAAGATCACCGTTTTACGCTATCAAACCTCGAAAGCAACAACAGGTTGAAGCGGTTTTGGACTTTTTAACACGCCAAACTAACGGATAAGCAAAACATTGACCGCTGTCCGGCAGACGTAGCGCCGGTGACGCGCTTCTAGAACCTTTGTGCAGGTTCAACGGTGCCCGCTGAAGTCTTGCGCCGTATCGTGATTGTTTGTCGGGCATTAACCGGGTGGGGAAACGACAAGGGGGCGGGGTAATTAAGTTACACTTTTTTAACTAAACAAGCGTAGTACGATGATCTCCTTTGCAACGCCTTTGGCCCGTGCTAAAGTGCCACCTTCGCAAGGGCTGCCAGCTGTCAGCGGTCATTGCAGAGCGACACCCAAAACCGACAATTGGATAAAAAACCTCAAAGACAATTAGAACAATGAAAAATATTTTTACAAACGCGTTTTTACTTTCCTGACAATATTACTTTTTGGCACTGCCTGAATGGACCAGCTAAAAAGATTTGCCAAAAGAAAAGGAACATCCAAAACTTATAAAGCATAGGAAATGGCAATGTTCAATGTGGTCTGCAGGACAAAGCAGGTAACCTTTGGTTTTGGAACCTCAGATAATGGGCTTTATAAATATGACGGAAAATCATTTCGTCAATTTTTGGTAACGATGGATTAAACAGTAATTCTATCAACGACATCCTGGAAGACAAAGATGGTAAAATTTGGATTGGCACTAAAATTGGAGTTTGTCTTTACGATGGTAAAACATTTGCTAAAATCCAGATTCCTTTACCCAAAAACCTACCGCCGAACAAAAACAAGTTTTATCAAACGCAAATTGTGTATGATATTATGCAAGACAAATATCTACGATGGCAAATCCTTTACTCTGTTTATATTGATGAGGCCGCAAATGGCTTTATGGGCAGTAACGATAAGGCGGAACGTATTTTAGAAGACAATGCAGGTAACATTTGGTTTGGAGGACGAACCAACGAAGGTGTTTTTCGTTACGATGGTAAATCTATAACCAACTTTAAACTAAAAGAAATAACGCTTCAATTCGAGTCGAGACGAGTCGGTCATAATTGGGCTTGGCCTCAATTGCAAGACAAAAACGGGAATATTTGGTTCAGCAATTGGGGCGGAGCCTACCGTTATGATGGAAAAACATTTACAAGTTTTTACAAAAAGCGATGGTTTGGCAGGTTATAATGGCCTGGTTGCGAAGATCATAGAAGATAAAAACGGCAACCTTTGGTTTGGTGGTGATGGTGGTCTTTCCCGTTACGATGGAAAATCATTCACCTGTTTTAAAGATGGCCTAATCAATCCCTGGATTTGGTCAATTTTGGAAGATAAAACAGGAAATCTTTGGGTGGGTACGAGAGAAACAGGTCTCTACCTTTTCGATGGAAAACATTTATTAATTATTCAGAATATAAACAGTAGCCTCCAACGGACTAACAAAATTTAAACAAAAAAGGGAACAAAGCAACGAACCCTAACACGGGTTTGCCAAAGTGACTGGCTCAGTGCCCGCGGACACATTTAAGGCCAGAAGGTATCTCAAAACTGCAAGAATTCTTGCTCAATCCATCGTTGGTCCCTGCCCCATCCTCCCCAATCCCCCAAAAACCCTATCCTCCCCCAGAATACCCAAACCTAAAAACCACCCCTTTCATGAACGCACTCCTCTACCCCCAAAGGGCATCCGACAAGCTGGTGTATGGCGACGCGCCGCCGGTGCCGGTTCCGGCTGATGACGAAGTCCTCATCCGGGTGCATGCCGTTTCGCTGAACGCTGCCGATTACCGCTCCATGAAGATGGGCATGATCCCCAAGCGAAGGATATTTGGCGCCGATATCGCCGGCCGCATCGAGTCGGTCGGGAAGAACGTGTCGTTGTTGAAGCCCGGCGATGCGGTATTGGGGATCTCGCCAGCTTTGGGTTTGGCGGGCTTGCCGAATATGTCACCGCCCCGGAGAACGCCCTGGCGCTCAAACCCGAATCCGTTTCTTTTGAGGACGCCGCCGCCACGCCCCTGGCGGCGATGACGGCCCTCCAGGCGTTGCGCGACCAGGCGGGCGTTCAGCCAGGGCAGCGCGTGCTCATCGCCGGCAGCGCCGGCGGCGTCGGGACGTTTGCCGTGCAGCTGGCCAAGTATTTCGGAGCGGAGGTGACGGGGGTGTGCAGCCCGGGCAATATTGCCCAAACCCGGTCCCTGGGCGCGGACCACGTGATCGATTATACCCGGGAAGACTTCACCAAAAGCGCGCAGCGCTACGACGTCATCCTGGCGGTCAACGGTAATTATCCCCTCCTGGCCTGCAAAAAGAGGCTGACGCCCACCGGGACCTACGTGATGGTCGGCGGCGCCTTGCCGCAGATTTTTAAAGCCCTCCTCTTTGGCCGGTTGTTGTCGTTCGGATCGAAGAAAATAAAAGCCCTCAGCGCCAAAGCCAATCCGCAAAGACCTGGCCTTCGTCGCCAACCTCCGGAAACCGGCGCTATCAAACCGGTGATCACCCAACGATACCCTCTCGAACAGGCCGCCGAAGCCATGCGCTACCTGATGCAGGGGCATGCGGCGGGGAAGGTGGTGGTTCAGGTGGCGCCGGAGTGAAAGGGCAAAGCGTTTAGGCGTTAGGGCGTTTAGGCGTTTAGGCGAAGGAGCGCCCTTTTTTTGGTTCTTTTTTGGGGGCGAGCAAAAAAAGAACAAACCCCGAGGCCGGGGGCAAAAACGGAAGGTGGACTACAGCAACCAATGGTTTAGGAAAAAATACTACAAGATTAGGGGCCTATTCTGCAATAAAGGGAAGGTAATTTCCGGGATGAATGGCTTCAAAGCTGGCCTCCGGATAAGTGCCGAGCCAAAGCGCAGGCGGTTTGGGGTTGGCTTTCGACCATTTGAACTCAAATCCATAGAGCCGGCCATCCCGCTCCTCCACGAAATCCACTTCTTTGTGGTCATAGGTGCGCCAGAAGTAATTGTTGGAAAAGATTTTGGTGTACGCTTGTTTTTTGAGGCGTTCGGTAATCAGGTAATTTTCCCACAAGGCCCCGACGTCGTTTCGCAGCGTCAGTTCATTGAAATTGTTGATGATGGCATTTCGAATGCCATTGTCCCAAAAATAGTATTTCGAGCCTTTGGAGATTTCCTTTCGCAGGTTCCTCGAATAGCCGCCGAGGCGCTTGATGACAAAGACTTTTTCCAGCAGGTCGAGGTATTTTTCAACGGTGCGGGTGTTCATGCCAATGGTTTGGCCGATTTCGTGTACCGATACCAGGCTGCCGATTTGAAAAGCCAGCAGGCTCAGGATTTCGACGATTTTTTTGGATTTCCGGATGCCTTCGAACAGGAGCAGGTCTTTGTAAAGGTAGCCGTTGACGATATTGTTGAGCAGTTCCCGCTTATCCGACAGCCCAATCGTGGTGACAACCTCCGGGTAGCTGCCGTAAATCAGGCGCTGCGGCAACAGCTCTTCCGTCTGAAAAGGCCCTTCAATGGCGGCGAGTTCAAGTTGGGAAATCGGGCATAGTTCAAACTCCCATTTCCTTCCGACCAACGGTTCGCCGGTCTGATTGGAAAGATCAAAGGAGGAAGATCCGGTTGCCAAAACCCGAAGCTGCGGCAAGTGGTCTACGATCAGTTTGAGGTTCAACCCGATCTTGGGCACATGCTGGGCTTCGTCCACAACGAGCAGTTGGTGCTTGCCGATATTCTGCCGGAGCGTTTCGATGCTTTGGCTGCCCAGCCAAGCCTGCGTTGCACGGTCTTCGCCGGAAAGGAAGAGGAAGGGCGCCGACTCCTTTGCAAGAATATCCCTCAGCAGAGTGGTTTTGCCTACCTGCCGCGGCCCCAGCAGCAGCACGACCTTCCCGGGAACCATTCGGTGTTCAACCTGATGCTGAATAATTCGATGAATTTTCATATCTTAATACATAAAATTTAGCATAAAATTATGTATTAATAAAATGGCAATCAAAATTTTTTCTGAAAATTGGCCCCTTTCGCCCGCCACCCCGGGAAAATGCAACGCCTGTCCGCAAGGATTCTCTTCTTCGGAATTTTCTCCGTTTCCAGGTATTTATTCAATAGATTTGTTGCAACGGCATGGACCTTTGCCCTCCGCAGCCTTATCTTGCAGGGGGCATTGTCTTGATAAGCGCAAATGGAGTTGAGATACATGGATAAAGTCTTGGGACCGGGGGAACGGGTTCCCAAACCCCCCCCCAAAAGGGAGAAAAAAAAACCCCCAATTTGGGGGAATAAAAAAGGATTTTTTTCCTCAAACCTTGCCCCCCCCCCCCCGGGGGGGGGGGGGGGGGGCGGCGGGTTTTTGGGGGGGGGGCCCTTGAAGGGGGCCGGGGATGAAACCTTTTACGGCACCTGGGAATTCCTGACCCCTTCAAAGGGGGAAAGTTGCTTCGTCGGGGTTTCCCACGGGTTCCGGGCGCGGCATTCCAACGTATGGAGACCGCTTCTACGATCTACTTAAAAACCTATTTATCATGCACATACCCTCTCTTCGCCAACGTCAACGCCTCCTTCTACTCCTGTTCCTGGGCTTCACCCTTGCCGCCAACGCGCAGGACGGCAAGGTGGTCATCGGTACCATCGACACCGTCGTGTCCACTATCCTGAATGAACAGCGACCCGTCTGGGTCTACGTTCCCGACGGGGGCGGGCCCAATGGGATGAGCCGGCAGCGCTACCCGGTGGTGTATTTACTGGACGGCGACGGGCATTTTTCCTCCGTCGTGGGCATGATTCAGCAATTGAGCAGCGTCAACGGCAATACGTTTTGCCCCAAAATGATCGTGGTGGGCATTCCGAACACCGACCGCACCAGAGACCTGACGCCAACCCACGTCGAGGCCGACCCGCCTTATATGGACAGCGTCCTCCGAAAACATCGGGCGGCGGCGAAAACTTTATCGCGTTTATCGAAAAGGGAATTGATGCCGCACATCGAAGCAACATACCCTGCGGCGCCGTATAAGATGCTCATCGGGCATTCTTTCGGAGGCCTGGCGGTGATGCAAACCTTGGTCCACCATACCGATTTGTTCAATGCCTACATCTGCATCGACCCGAGCATGTGGTGGGATAATCAAAAGCTGTTGCAGCAAGCGCAAAAGGCGTTGGCCGAAAAGAAGTTTGAAGGAAAATCCCTGTTTCTGGGTATTGCCAATACGATGGAGGAAGGCATGGATCTGAAAACGGTCGTGAAGGATACTTCCGGCGACACGAAGCATATCCGTTCCATATTGGCCTTGCAGACGTATTTGGAGCAAAACAAGCAAAATGGCTTGAAATACCAGGGCAAATACTACCCCAGCGACACGCACGGCTCCGCGCCCCTCATCACTACGTACGATGCGTTGCGCTTCTTCTTCGATTTTTTTCCTTTTACCCTCACGATGAAGGATTTTACGGATTCCACCAGCGCCCTGGCGGAAAAATACCAGCACCATTTTGACAGGCTTTCTCAAAAAATGGGGTACTCCATCAAGCCGGATGAAGGGGAAATTAATTATATGGGATATGAGTTCCTGAGACAAAAACACGATAAAAAAGCGGAGGATCTTTTCAAACTCAATGTGGCCAATCATCCCGAAAGCAGTAATGTCTACGACTCGTATGCCGATTATTTTTTAGCCCAACAGGACACGGCCAATGCGATCCTCCAGTTGAAAAAAGCGCTGGCCATATCGGAAAATGAAGGTTCGAGGAAAAAACTGGAGGCGCTTGAAGGCAGCGGAAAGGCCCCTCGCTATCTTCGCGAAGTAAGCCTCAGCGGCAGCGGCTACGCGCTCGGGCTGCAACACGGCCAGCAACTGAAAAAAGAAATTGGCGAAATCGTCGGGAAATGGAAACAAAGTGTGGAAAGCCAATTGAATCAGCCGGCAGATACCGTCGTGAAGGCGTTTTTTGAATACGCCCGGTTCGACGAGGCCATCAAAACGTGGACGCCCGAACTCTACGAAGAAGTGCGGGGCATTGCCGACGGCTCGGGGCAGGCGTTCAACGACATCATGGTACACAACCTCCTCGACGAATTTTGGGTCTGGCAGGATGCCCGCCAAAACCACCATTGCAGCGGTATCGGCGTGCCTGCCCGCGACGGCAATCCCGGCTATATCGCCCAAAACATGGACCTGGAAAGTTACACCGACGGCTATCAGGTGTTGCTCCGCCTGGCTAAAACCGACAAAACCCCCGAGCAGCTCATCCTCACCTATCCGGGCTGCATGGCCACCAACGGGCTGAACGAAGCCGGCATCGGCGCCTGCATGAATACCCTGATGCAGCTCAAAGGCGCACCCACGGGCCTGCCGGTAGCGTTTATCGTCCGGCGCATCCTCAACAGCACCGACAAAAACGAGGTGCTGCGCTTCATCCAACAGGCGCCCCATGCATCGGGTCAGAATTACATCCTTGGCATCCGGGGCGAGGTCTATGATTTTGAGGCCTCCGCCAACAAGGTCGTTCGTTTCGACCCCAAAAACGCCAACGGTACCGTGTACCACACCAACCACCCGATGGCCAACGACGACCTGAAAGACTGGTACAAGTCCCCGGAAAAGGGCAACAGCGCAATCCGGCTGGCTTCGGTTGTAGATCGCATAGCAACCCTCCCAATCATCGAAGACAAGGACATCAAGGACGCTCTGCGCGCCAAAGACGACCCGAACAACCCCGTTTGCCGGGCTTTCAACCGCTGGGGCGGTACCTTCGGCTCCGTGGTGATGACCCTCACGGGTAACCCCAAACTGGAAATTACCGCCGGACCGCCCGACGAGTCGGAGTACAAGGAGGTGCGCTTCAGCTCAGAAAAACCCCAGTCCGGAGAAACGGGTTGGCGCACGATCACCGGAACGGTAGTGGATGAACAAGGCGACCCCTTGATCGGCACGGGGATTCGAGTACTTCCTGTTGAAAATAACAGGGGGACAGTGAATGGCATTGAGGGAGAGTATAGCCTAACCGTCCCGCCAACGGCTAAGGAATTGTTGTATTTTTATGATGCCGGATATGGCCCGGATACCGTCGCGTTAACGGAATCCGATACCCTCCACGTGATGCTCGTTCAAAACCAGAATTTTGCGGTTGCATTAGATCCTTCCAAAAAACCATCCCAACGAACGCATTGGATTCGGGTAACCGGGGAAATACGCGGGATTCCCAAATCCAATTTCCACCCGGTGATTCGTATCGTGGGCACAAACGCCCGGATCGTTCCCGACGAGAAGGGCCGGTTTGAACTGTTTTTACCGCCGGGAAGCGATATCCTCTCTTTGGAGGCCGAAAACTTCAGCCCCCGTCAGGTACGGGTTCCCAACGTACCGCATCTGCATTTGCCAACGGTTAATTTGTATAGTCAGAAACCATCAAAAAGAAAAAAACAATGAAACAAACCACCCTTTTAGGGCACAGCGCGCTTAACGTAAATCGGATGGGCCTTGGTTGCATGGGCATGTCTGAGTTTTATGGGTCTTTTAACGAGGACGAATCGATTAAAACGCTGCACAAAGCCATTGACCTGGGGGTCAATTTTTTCGACACCGCGGACATGTACGGCTGGGGAGCGAATGAACGGCTGTTGGGAAAAGCCTTTAAGGGCCGCTGGAATGAGGTGGTTTTAGCCACCAAATTTGCCGTGATGCGCGGACCCAATGGAGAGTTTCTCGGCCTGAATGGCAAACCGGAATACGTAAGGCAAGCCTGCGACCAAAGTCTGCAGAACCTGGGCGTTGAGGCGATTGATTTGTATTACATGCACCGGCAAGACCGCAAAGTAGAAATAGAAGAAATTGTTGGCGCCATGGCAGATTTGGTTAAGCAGGGAAAGGTGAAATCGATTGGCCTTTCTGAAGTGGACCCCGCAACGCTTCGCCGGGCCCATGCCGTTCACCCCATTTCGGCCCTTCAAACCGAATATTCCCTGTGGAGCCGCGAACCGGAGCAAGAACTTTTTGAGGTGTGCAAAGAACTCGGCATTACCTTCGTCGCTTACAGTCCATTGGGGCGCGGCTTCCTGACCGGAGCGATTAAAAGCCGTGCCGATTTGGAAGCCGGCGATTTCCGGCTCAACAACCCCCGGTTTACGGAGGAGGCTATGCAGAAAAACAGCCAATTTGTGGAGGTGGTCGATCGCATCGCCCAAAGCAAGGGAGTAACCAAGGCACAGGTTGCCCTGGCCTGGATACTGAATCGAAATGAGGACATCACCACGATTCCCGGCACCAGAAAAATCCACCGCCTCGAAGAGAACCTCGGCGCCTTCCAGGTGGAGCTAACGGAAAGTGATTTGGCAAGCATGGAAGCCCATTTGCCTCCTACGACCGTTGGCGAACGGTATTAGAAAGAAACCCACCCGCCCCAGCGTTAGAAAACAAGCAAAATTTATTCGAATACTACCAACTACATCCGTTCCACATGAAACGAATACCTGCCGCGGCCCTTTTCTGTTTCTTCTTCGCGATGATGTTCCAGGCGAAGGGCCAGGAATTTCTCAAAGCGCATGGGAAAGTCATCATTAAGGAAAGCGGGGACACCTTTCTCCTCCGGGGCATGGGCCTTGGCGGGTGGATGCTCCAGGAAGGATACATGCTCCAAACAGCAGGTTTTGCCAACCCCCAGTATCAAATCAGAGCCAAAATCCAGGAACTGATCGGGCCTGAAGCGACGGACCAGTTTTACGATGCCTGGCTGTCCAACCACGTTCGTAAAATCGACATCGACTCGCTGGGTTCGTGGGGGTTCAACGCGGTCCGCCTGCCTATGCACTACAACCTGTTCACCCTGCCCATCGAAAAGGAGCCCGTTCCGGGCCAAAACACCTGGCTGGACAAGGGATTTGAACTCACGGACAGCCTGATCTCCTGGTGCAAACAGAACGGCATGTACGTGATCCTGGATTTGCATGCAACCCCGGGAGGGCAGGGCAAGGACCAGGGCATCTCGGATTACGATCCATCCAAACCCTCGCTCTGGGAAAGCAAGGCCAATCAGGCCAAAACTATTGCGCTCTGGAAGCGAATTGCTCAAAAATACGCCAATGAGCCCACGGTAGCCGGTTACGACCTCATCAACGAACCAAACTGGGATTTGCCGAGCAATGTGCAGCTGAGAAATTTGTACGAGGCCCTTACCGACAGCATTCGGGCCGTGGACACCAAACACATCCTTTTTATCGAAGGAAACTGGTTTGCCAATGATTTCACCAGACTGTTGCCGCCCTGGGATGACAATATTGTTTACAGCCCGCACAAATACTGGTCGTACAATGATCAGGCGTCTATCCAATGGGTGCTGGATATCCGGCAAACCTTCGGTGTGCCGATCTTCCTCGGCGAATCCGGGGAAAACTCCAATGTCTGGTTCCGGGATGCCATCAAATTATTGGAAGACCAGGGAATCGGCTGGGCCTGGTGGCCGATGAAAAAAATCGAATCCATTGCCGGCCCGCTATCGGTCGTCAAAACGCCGGCGTATCAAGCATTGCTGGATTACTGGAACGGAACCGGCCCCGCGCCTTCTGCCGCATTCGCAAAAAATGCGCTGATGGGAATAACCGAGGGGCTGAAACTGGAAAACTGCATTTACCAAAAGGATGTCATCGACGCCATGTTCCGGCAGGTTTATTCGGATGAAACAGCGCCTTTCAAAACCCAGAACATCCCCGGCGTGGTATATTCCACCGACTTTGACATGGGCATTTTGGGATCCGCCTATTTCGATACCGATGTAGCCAACTACCAGGCGTCCAGCGGAATTTACACCTCCTGGAATAATGGCTGGTCTTACCGCAACGACGCGGTGGATATTGAAGCTACCAAGGACAGCGTTCATATCAACGGCTACAACGTCGGCTGGCTGGGCGCCGGAGAATGGATGCAATACGACGTCCAGGTTGCCCAAAGCGCCGCCTATGATGTCGACGTGCGGGTAGCAGCCAACGGAACGGACGGCAAGTTCCATTTTAGCGCCGGAGGATCCGACATTTCCAGGGTCATTAACGTACCAAATACAGGCGGCTGGCAGACCTGGCAAAACCTGCGGGTACCCAACGTCGTCCTGACGCCGGAGGATAAGAAACTGCGGTTTTATGTAGACGCCGCCGGCTTTAACCTCGGCAGTTTCAAGTTTGTGGAAAAAGCGCCCACCAATACCGTTCCAGCCTTTTTTACTTCAGCCATTACCCTGAATGAAAAAACGGTGCAACTCAATTTGAATAAACCAATGGCCGCGCCGCTGTCCGCAGCTCCCGCTGGTTTTCAGATTTTTGTAAACGGGGGCACTATTCCGATCACTGCAGTTAGTTTAAACAGCAGCAATCCCCGGATTGTCTACTTCACCGTCAATTACAAGTTAAAAGCAACCGACGTCGTCAAAATATCTTACTCCGGCACGCAGATCCTTGCCCAGGACGGAACGCCGCTCAATTTGTTCAGCCTGGAAACCGTGAAAAATAACTTGATCGCCATCCATTCGGCGCCCGGCAAAGTGGAGGCGGAAGGGTTCTTTTTCCAATCGGGCACTCAGCTGGAAACCACCAGCGACGTGGGCGGCGGCCAGAATATCAGCTACCTCGACGCGGGCGACTACCTCGATTACTACATCGACGTGGCGCAAGCGGGTACCTACCCCGTGCACTACCGCACGGCAGCGCTCCAGGAATCCGGAGAGGTTCAGATGAAAATCATATCCCCTTCTGGTACCGCTTCCACGCTGCACACTGTCCGTTTTCCTCCAACCGGCGGCTGGCAAACCTGGACGACGACCAGCGCAACCGCCGAACTGCCAGCGGGCCGGCAACACATCCGGATCGTCATTACCAAGCCGCTATTCAACATGAACTGGTTTGAATTTACCCTCCTGACGTCAACAGACGAAGCGAATAACCCGCAGGCGTTGACGGTTTTCCCCAATCCGGGAACCGGCCTGTTTACCCTGCAAGGCGCCCTTGCCCAAAAGCAAAACATAGAAGTCGAAGTCCATTCCCTTTTTGGACAATCGCTTTTTGTTAAAAAGAGGAACAAGGTCAAGGACTTCAATGAAACCCTCGATTTATCCGCCCATCCGGCAGGAATTTACTTCGTTATCGTTCGAACGGAAAACGACGAGGTTTTTACGCAGAAGGTGGTGAAACAATAGACTCGACGGAACAAGTATAATGACCCCCTTGAATGATATTCTTTTTTGATATACTTTTGTGAAAAAAAGATGAAAAGCATCTCCCTGAAACTACAGGATCAGATACTGCAAGAAACCGAATCGCTGCTCTCCCATCTCAAGACCAGCAGGAATAAGTATATCAATGAGGCTATAGCGTTTTACAATCAAATCCAGAAGCGGCGATTGATCGAGGAACAATTAGCGCTGGAATCCCAATTGGTGGGCAGCGATTCCATGCGGGTGCTCCACGAATTTGAACTCCTGGAAGATGAAGTGTAAACGATTCGAAATTTGGCTGGCCAACCTCGATCCAAGATTTGGGACTGAAGCCGGCAAAACAAGGCCAGTCCTGGTGATTCAAAACGACCTGCTCAATGCGATTCACCCCTCTACCATCATTTGCCCCATCACAACGAATGTGATCAAAGGCGTGAGCATCCTTCGGGTTAATATAAAGAGGAGAAGCCGGGATGAACAAAGAAAGCGCCATTATGATCGACCAGATCCGGGCAATCGACACCCGGAGGCTGATTAAAAAATAGGCCAACTGCCTGCTTCCCTTCAACTAAAAGTAGTCGAAAACCTCCGGGTTGTGCTGGAGATCGATGTTGGCATTTTGTAAATGATGGGGTAATAGCAGAAGAAACAAAACCTACCGCCGCACTACCCGAAACGCAATATCCCGCCCATGACCCTGCATAATGGCGAGGTTTATCCACGACAGCGCCAACTGCTCCAATAAGGCAACTTTATCGCTTTTGCCGAAATCCCAACACGTTCCAAAGCCCGCATCAAGCGCAAGTTGCCGGGCGGTTTGTTTGGCATGTTCGTTATCGCCTGCCATGAACATATCCAGCTTTTCGCCGTGATAAACGGGGTTCAGCATATTTTCAAAACCTGTGCTGTTGAAACACTTGACCACATTCCCTGTTGTTTTTGCCGCTAACGCATGATAAACCGTGTCGTATGGCTCCGGCTTCTGGCGCACCGCGTTGGTCGCATCAATCAACGCTTTGCCCTTTACATCGCCCATTTGCCCAAGGATGTCAAAAATGGCGGCAGGAGGCGTGGCAATCAAAATGGCGTCACTTTGCTGAACGGCAGATTGGATCGTCGTAAATCGATCTTTTCCAATTTTCGCGGCAAGCTGGATGTTTTTTTCGCTCAACGGAAATTTTGCGCCAATCAAAACGGTATGGCCCGCCTTGATCCATTGTTGCGCCAGAGCGCCGCCTACATTTCCGGAGCCAATGATGGCTATTTGCATTTTATCAAGAATTAAAAATTAAATATCGTATCACCGAAACCCTGCCATGATTTTTCCCAATGCCCCCGCTCCCGGGCAGAGGTCTTTTCCCTGAAGCGTATTCAGTGGCTGGAAGACGGTTTGTTCCAGTTCGTGCATGTCCTGACTGCCGGGGTCGATGTACAATAGTCCGGTCAGCACTTCCCCTTTGGCTTTGGCGGTGAGCAGGCGGTTGACGGCCGAGGCGCGGTCGCGCGGGTCCCAATGGGGCGCCAGTTTGTGCAAGTGGAGGGCCGAGCCGTCGTGGAGTTCCACCACGGTGGAGTCGCCCTCCCGGTAGTCGATGACGATCTCGTCGCGGGAAGGCACAAAATCAATGGAGGAGGTGGCTTCCTGATGCTCCCGCACGTAGTCGTAGGACTTGGTTGAGGTGGGTTTGTTGTTGAAGGTGACGCAAGGCGATACCACGTCGATAAACGCAAACCCGGGGTGGGCCATGGCGGCTTTGATCAGCGGCACGAGCTGGGTTTTGTCGCCCGAAAAACTGCGGGCGACGAACGTAGCTCCCAACTCCAACGCCAAGCCCACCAGGTCGATGGTGGGATAAAGATTGGCAGAGCCGCTCTTGGACGCCGCGTTGACGTCGGCCGTGGCGGAGTTCTGGCCCTTTGTCAGGCCGTAACAGCCGTTGTTCATCACGATATACACCATGTTGACGTTGCGCCGGATGACGTGTACGAACTGCCCCATGCCGATAGAGGCCGAGTCGCCGTCGCCCGAAACGCCCAGATAGATCAGTTCCCGGTTGGCCAGGCTGGCGCCGGTCGCGATGGATGGCATACGCCCGTGCACGGAGTTGAAGCCGTGGGAATTGCTGAGAAAATACGTCGGCGTCTTGGAAGAACAGCCAATGCCGGAAAGTTTAGCCAGGCGGTGCGGCTCGACCGACTGCTCATAGCACGCCTGGACAATGGCGGCGCTGATGGAGTCGTGGCCGCAGCCCCACAAAGAGTAGAAATGGCGCCCTCGTAATCAGATTTGGAATACCCGATCTGGTTGGTGGGCATATCCGGGTGGCGAAACTTGGGTTTGATATAAGTCATAGCAAAAAAGGTTGAACTTGTTGTTTAATCCGGGTTATACAGGACCGAAATAAGGTTTGGTGCCTGTTGGGATGGATTCCTTTTTTCAGGAACCAAAAGGGTTTAGGCTACCAACTCTGATTCCGGTGGGGTATCGCATCAACCTACTGCCTGGAACCGCCCAACGATTTGGTTTTTGATCACATTTGCTGAAATGGGTTTGCCGTCGTAGTTGAGCACCGAAACCAGCTTTTGGGGGTTGACCCCGAGTTCGTTGATCAACAGGTTGCGCATCTGACCGTCGCGGTTCTGCTCGATCACGAATACCTGTTCATGGTCTCGGATGAAGGCATCTACCGTTTCGTTGAAAGGGAACGCGGTGAGGCGGATGGCGTCAAAACCGATGCCTTCCTCCTGCATCAGGTCCATGGATTCCAGGGCGGGGTAGGCGGTGGTGCCAAAAAACAAGAGCCCCTGCGCGTGGTGATGGCTTTCCTGGAACAATTCCGGCGGGGGGAGGTATTTTTTGGTTGTTTCCCATTTTTTTATCAGCCGGTCTACATTTCGGGTGTAAGCGGCCCCGTCTTCGGTATAGCGGGCATACTCATCTTTGGAGGTCCCCCGGGTAAAGAACGACCCCTTGGTGGGGTGGGTACCCGGCAGGGTCCGGTAGCAGATGCCGTCGCCGTCGGTATCCAGGTAGCGGCCGAACTGCTGGATGTTCTCCAGGGCTTCTGCGTCCAGCACCTTACCACGGTCGTAAGCGCGCAGGTCGTCCCAGTGGAAGGGGGGCGACATATGGTCGTTCATTCCGAGGTCGAGGTCGGTCATGACGATGATGGGCGTCTGGAGGCGGTCGGCCAGGTCGAAGGCGGCGGCTGTATGGTCGAAACACTCCTTGGGGCTACTTGGGAAAAGCAGCACCTGGCGGGTATCGCCGTGGGAGGCGTAAGCAGCGAGCAGCAGATCGGCCTGCTGGGTGCGGGTCGGCATGCCGGTGGAGGGGCCTCCCCGCTGCACGTTGACGAGCACCACGGGGATCTCCGCGAAATAAGCCAGGCCCAGGAATTCGCTCATCAACGACACGCCCGGGCCGCTGGTAGCGGTAAACGCCCGCGCGCCGTTCCAGGTGGCGCCCATGACCATGCCCATGGCTGCCAGCTCGTCTTCGGCCTGGATAATGGCAAACTTCCGGCGGCCCGTCTCCGGATCGGTGCGCAGTTGGTGGGCGTATTTTTCAAACGCATTGACCACCGAGGTCGACGGTGTGATCGGATACCAGGCGGCTACGGTGGCGCCTCCATATAAAGCGCCCAGTCCGGCAGCGGTGTTGCCGTCGATCAGGACGCTGTCGCCCACCAGATCGCGGCGCTCCACGCGGATGTCGAGCGGATAGGCAAAGTGGTCGTGGATGTATTGCCGCCCGAGTTCGAGGGCTTTGATGTTCGGGGCGATAAGCTTTTCCGCTTTTTTAAACTGGTCGCGGATAATGCCTGTAAGCACCTCCCATTCGATGTTCAGCAGGGCGGCCAGTGCACCAACGTACACCACATTTTTGAACAACTGGCGCTGCCGGGGTTCGCTGAAGTGGTGGTTGCACATCTCCGTCATCGGGATGCCAATGTAATGGATGTCATCGCGCACGAATTCGGGGTGCAGCTTCTTGGTGTTGTCGTACACGAAATACCCGCCAGGTTGGACGGAAGCGACATCCTGAGCAAGGCTTTGGGGGTTGACGCATACCATGAGGTCGATGCCGTCGCGGCGGCCCAGGTAGCCTTTTTCGCTAACCCGCACCTCGTACCAGGTAGGCAGCCCCTGGATGTTGGAAGGAAAAATATTCTTTGGCGCCACGGGAATTCCCATCCGGAAAATGGACTTGGCGAACATGTTATTGGCGCTGGCCGAGCCGGTGCCGTTGACGTTGGCAAACCGGACGACCATATCGTTTACAGCGCGGAGATGTTCCATATCGGAGCGGCTTTAGAAACTTGGTAGAGGTATTTTTGCATATCCCAGGCTGCGGTAGGGCAGCGTTCGGCGCACAGACCGCAGTGCAGGCACACATCCTCGTCTTTGATCATCACGCGGCCGGTGGGCAGGTCTTCCGACACGTAGAGGTCCTGTTCCAGATTGTTGGCCGGGGCGCTGAGGCGGGTGCGCAAATCGGGCTCTTCCCCGTTTAGCGTAAAGGAGATGCAGGAGGTCGGACAAATATCCATACAGGCATCGCATTCGATGCAGCGGCTGGTGTTGAACACCGTTTGCACGTCGCAGTTGAGGCAGCGCTGGGCTTCCCGGAATCCGGTAGGCGCGTCGAAGCCCAGCTCCACTTCCAGCGCGCGGTTGGCGAGGGCGGCCTGCTTTTCCACGTGCGGAACGGCGTAGCGCAGATCGGTCACCACGGCGCTATCGAAGCTCCATTCGTGGATGCCCATTTTCTGGCTGATGAGGTTGGTCATCGGCGGGGGGCGGTGGTAAACGGATTCGCCGCGGCAGTAAAGGTCGATGGAGATGGCTGCCTGATGGCCGTGGGCGACGGCTGTGATGACGTTTTTTGGGCCGAAAGCGGCGTCGCCGCCGAAGAAGACCTTGTCGAGGGTCGACTGAAAGGTGTGTTTGTCGACCACGGGCATGTCCCATTGCCCGAATTTGAGGCCCAGGTCGCGCTCAATCCAGGGGAAGGCGTTGTCCTGGCCGATGGCGATGATCACGTCGTCGGCTTCGATGAAGACGTCGGGTTCGCCCGTGGGCAGGAGGCTGCGCTTGCCGTGTTCGTCGTACACGGCGGCGATTCGTTCAAACCACATGCCCTTGAGTTTGCCGTTTTCGATCACGAATTTCTTGGGCGGCATGTTGTTCAAAATAGGGATGTCTTCGCGCTGGGCGTCGGCAATCTCCCAGGGGGAGGCTTTCATGTCTTTGAACGGGCTGCGCACCACGACGGTGACTTTTTCTCCGCCCAGGCGGCGGGCGGTGCGGCAGCAGTCCATGGCGGTGTTGCCGCCGCCCAGGACGATCACGCGTTTGCCGATCTTGGTCGTATGCCCGAAAGCCACGCTGGCCAGCCACTCGATGCCCAGGTGGATGTTGTTCGTTTTACAGTCCCAGCGGCCGGGCAGTTTGGGCAGGTCTCCGCCTTTGGGGGCGCCGGTGCCTACGAAGATGGCGTCGTATTCCTTTTCCAGCATGTCCTTCATGCTGGACACATAGGTGTTGAAATGCGCGTGGATACCCAGGTTAAGCACGTAGCCGACCTCCTCGTCGAGCACCGATTCCGGGAGGCGGAACGCCGGGATCTGGCTGCGCATCATGCCGCCGCCAGCTTTCTGGTCGTCGTAGAGATGGATCTCGTAGCCCAGGGGCGCAAGATCTCGGGCGACGGTCAGGGCGGCAGGACCGCCTCCGATGAGGGCTACCTTCATTCCGTTTTTTTCCTTGGGCGCCTGCGGCATGAAGGCTTTCACGTCGCCTTTGTTGTCGGCAGCTACCCGTTTGAGGCGGCAGATGGCCACGGGCTCGTCTTCCACGCGGCCGCGCCTGCAAGCGGGTTCGCAGGGGCGGTCGCAGGTGCGCCCCAGAATGCCCGGGAACACGTTCGACTCCCAGTTGACCATATAGGCCTCGGCGTAGCGCTCGGCCGCGATCAGGCGGATATATTCCGGCACCGGCGTATGCGCAGGGCATGCATACTGGCAGTCCACCACCTTGTGGAAATACTCCGGGTCATGGATGTTGGTCGGTTTCAACATCAGATTTTATTATTTATCTTATTTTCGATGTAAAATGATGGGACATAATACAAAGAAATTGATTTATTCCTATTAAATTTTTTATTGCAAAATAAAATTTCGATACCATATGCTCAACCGCCGACTCTTTCTCCAACGCACTGTGGCAACCGCCGCAGTAACCCCTTTGCTGGGGCTTGCTCCCGCTTTAGCGCTCGATCCCGATATCGAAAATCTGGCTTCGCTGCCAGCGGACCAATACTGGAAAACCGTGCGCAAGCTGTTTCCAATGCCTGCCGACGAGGTTTATTTCAATACCGGCACCCTGGGCGTTCAGCCGAAAGCGGTACTGGAGAAGGTCATTGCTGCCATGCGCGACGCAGCGGAAAACTGTGCCAAGACCGACTACCAGGGCAAGGGACCCCTCCTGCTCTCCGGCTATGAGCCTTACGTAGACCTGCGCAAAAAGATCGCATCCCTGATCAATGCGGCTTCCGCCGAAAACGCTATTCGCCACTCCACGCACATCTACAACCTCGAACACGAGATTGATGCGGCGCTGGAGGTTGTAGCGGATATGGCAAAAAGGTGAGCTACTGCCCTACCCTTGCCACGACTCTTACCGGCGCCCCGTCCGCTTCGTAGCGGGCAGGAAGGGCCATCACTTCGATGTCTTGATAGGGGAGCAAAGCCTCCAGGCCGGTCAGGTTTTCTACGATCAGCACCTCATTGCCAAGCAGTTTTTTGTGCACGGCGTAGGGTTCGCGATCCGGACTTGGGAAGTCCAGACCTACAATTTTAATTCCGGCTTCTACCAGGGCGGAAGCAAATTCCAGGTCGAGTTCCGGGTAATCCCGGTAGTAGATCTCCTGGCCGAAATAGCGGTCCCAGCCGGTATAAACCAACACGATCGAGACCTGACTCAGGGCCATTTGATCCAAGTCGTTCAGCGTAACTCTTGGCTTTTCAAAGGCATTGACCACGAAAGCTGGGCCGATCAGATGTTCCGGAGGAAAATCCGACAGCATGCGCCCGCCCTCCACCATGTGGTTAGGTGCGTCCATGTGGGTGCCTACGTGCATGCCGGTGCGAAGCTGAACGACGTTGTAGCCATTTTTTTCAATCGTGGCTGCTTGCTTCCATTCAGGATAAGCATCGCCCGGGAAAACGGGCATTTCCCGTGTAAAGGGATGGGTAAGGTCAATGTACTTCAAAGGCCATTTTTTAATAGGTTAAAAAGCGGTCCAAAGTAGTTTTTTTGGCCCGGATTCCCCAAATGGTACTGTTTTCAAAAAGATTTAGCCGGTGGAATGGGAAAATCAGTTTTCTTAAACTAGATCTTTAACCCTGAAATACTTATGCATGACGCGAAATGGTTTTGGGAATCTCCAAAACCACTTCGCGTCCGTATTCAGTATAAATGAACGATCCCCTGGGAAAAAATTCATAACCGCATCCGGCAGACCGATCTCTTTATACCTTTTCCCCCTTCGTATCTCGTACCTCGTAAATCCCTACGGTCTCGGCCGGGCTTCCGTTTTGTTCTTCACATACTTGTCCATCCAGGCGCCCATTTCGTGCAACGTGTGCAGGACAGACTCTCTGGCCCGGTAGCCGTGGCTTTCGTGGGGCAGGAAAACGAGTTTGGCGGTAGCGCCATGCCCTTTCAACGCGTTGTAGAACCGTTCGCTCTGGATGGGGAAGGTGCCGGAGTTGTTATCTGCTTCGCCGTGGATGAGGAGGATCGGCTCTTTGATCTTGTCCGCATAATTGAAGGGCGACATTTTGTAATAGACGTCGGGCGCTTCCCAATAGGTACGTTCTTCCTGTTGGAAACCAAACGGAGTAAGGGTGCGGTTATAGGCGCCGCTTCGGGCGATGCCAGCGGCGAACAGATCGGTGTGGGCCAACAGGTTGGCGGTCATGAACGCGCCATAAGAGTGCCCGCCAACGGCCAGGCGATTGCGGTCGGCCACGCCCATTTCGGCCAGTTTATTCACGGCGGCTTCCGCGCTCATTTGCAGTTGCTCCACGAACGTTTCGTTGGGCTCTTTATCTCCTTCTCCAAGAATCGGCATGGCAAAATCGTCGAATACGGCGTACCCCTGCGTCACCCAAAGTAGTGGAGAAGCAGCATTGGGACGGATGAACTGGTACGGAGACCCGCTGATCTGGCTGGCCGCGTCTGCGGTTTTATATTCCCGGGGGTATGCCCACATAAAAACAGGAAGCGGGCCGTCTTTGTCCTTATTATAACCGGCGGGAAGGTAGAGTGTGCCGCTGAGTTTCAGCCCGTCTGCACGCTGATACTGCACCATCTGCTTGGTTATGCCTTTGAGTGCTGTGTATGGATCTTCGAATTTTGTTAGCGGGGTAATCTGTCCGGTACGCAGGTTGCGAAGCACGTAGTTGGGCGGGGATTCCCGGGATTCCCGGCTCGTCAGAACAATGCCTTTGGACGCATCCATCATGGCGATAGGCATTTCAAAAAACGGAGCTTCCGAGCGCCAGAGGCGTTTGGCGGTTTTGGTTCCCAGGTCATAGGAATCCACAAACGGCCTGTTTCCTTCAGGAGAAGCGCCCATGCCGCTCAGGAAAAGGGTTTTTCCCTGGTCGGCGACGAGCAGCACCTGCCGTCCGTAGCGGTTGGTAGCCATCATAAACTGGCCGGGGTCGTTGTAGCGGTCTTCGTAGGATCGGTCAAAAAGAACTTCTTTCGCTGCACCAGGCTGGCCGGGAGCAAAGCGGGTGACGATCTCTTTCCGCGTCCGCCACCAGCGCTCGGTGGCGAGGGCGAGGCCGTCGTTTCCCCAGCGCACTCCAGCGAACCGCAGGGGAAACTCCATAGCCACAGCGGGCGAACCGGTAAAGGGCGCAGGCAAAAGGAATAGCTTATCCCTTACCGCCGCTTCTTTTCTAGAGTCTCCTCCATCCTGGGCTTCTACCCAGAACAAGGTGGCCGGAACGTCGGGCCGCCAGCCTATTCCCCTGGGCCCTTTGGCTACCGCGTCAAACCCGGCGGGCGTATCTTCAGCCAAAGGAAGGTCGGCAAGGACTTTCACGATGTCTCCCTGCCGGTCCAGAATCTTGACTTCCTCCGGGAAGCTACTCGCCGGGACAAGGTAGGAAAAGGGTCTTTTGATATAGGAAACCAACGCAAAGTTCCCATCGGGCGAAAGGTCTGCGTTGCTGATCATGCCGGGAGCGCCGATGGGAGTCGAAATGCCGGTGGTTACGTCGACGGTCATCAATTGAGATTGCGTATAGAACTCAAACAGGGCCTCATCGTGAGGGTTCTTCAGCAGGTCCTGGTAAGTACGGGCGGGCGCCGCTTTCCCCTCATTGAGGGAAACCACCGGCCCTTGAGGAACGGAGGGCGCTTGAGGCGCCGCACCGCGGTTGGGCAATATGGATTTATACAGGATATAGCGGCTATCGGAAGACCACTCCAAAGCACTGCCCAGCGTTTCGTTGAGCACGAGTCCGGTTAATCGTTTTGCTATGGCATTTTCCACATCCGCCATCCACAGTTCGATTCCCTGGTCGATGGTTTGGGAAAACGCGATTTTCTTGCTGTCGGGCGACCAGGCCACGCTTCCGATCTCCCCCGGTTGAGGCAGGCCTTGAATGGATACTTTTTTGCCCCCCTGGATTGCCATCAGCGACATGCCGGTAAACCCGCCCGAACGGCTGGGGCCGTTGGTAGCCGGGTTGATCCTCAACCCGGCCAGGCGGAGCTCCGGTTGGGCCAATTCGGCGATAGAGGGCAGGCTGGCTTGGTCCAGCATCAGCATCCATTGCCCGGAGGGGCTTACCCGGATTGCTGGCGTGGGGGGCGCATCGACGAGATCGACGATCGCTTTGGGTGGAAGTTTGTATCCTTCCGTTTGACCCCAAGCCAATAGAGGAAGGAACAGCATGAAAACGAGTGGCTTAATCAAATAGCGCATGGTTTTATTATTTGGTGAGGAATGGATTCAGGTGCAGGGGCTGGGCAAATAAAAAAGGAATTACCCCCGGTAGGGCCTGTCTTAAAAAACCGTTCTTTGCCTCTGGCGTGAAATCTTATTTTTTGGCGGCCCAAGGCAAAAACAGACTTTTGAGACAGGCTTGTTACGAAGTTAATTCCTTTTCAGGTATGAACCAAAGGGATGCGTTACCTGGCTTACCCTTTCGCCGTCTTTTTCATCAGGCTGGCATAATCCAGGAAATAAATCACTTTCAGCGACAAGCTGTTGGACTGAGGCTGGTCGAACAAGCCGCCCAGGTTGTCGAAATAATCTAATCCGCCGCGGTTCTCGGAATCCAGAATGGCATTTTTCCAGATCAGATAAAGGTCGGACCCCGGGGCGAAACGCCACCGGTAGACCATGTCGATATTGAACGCGTTGAAGTTGGTATCGTGATTGCCCGTATAGTCTGTAGGCCCCAAGGCGCCGTTTTCTTCCAGTATGTTGAATTGGTTATAGGTGACCTTGGTCCAGTTGTGCCGCATCCGGAAGCTCAGAGCCATAGCTGCGTTAAAGGTATAATTCACATTGAACGTGTTTTCCACGTTGATCACATCCCGGTAGCCGAAAACGATATCCTTAACTTCTTTATTAAGGCCGCTTTGAGGGTCTACGACGGAATGGATATAGTTATTCGCAAACCCGACATTGTTGAAGGAGTTATTGCTGAAAACGCGGAACTGAAAGTTCAGCCGATCGTTGACGCGGTATCTTGGCCCGGCGTTAATTGCCCAGCGCCAGCGACCGTCTTCATCCCATCGGTTGAAGTTTCCATTCACCGTGAAGCGCAGGCGTTTGCGTTCGTCGGTGCCAACCCAGAACCCGGTACCGTAGATGGCGGGCGCCTGATAAAAGCGGCCGGGCTGACGGGGCTCGAAATAATCCTTGTTTCCGGAAGGTTCGGCAAATACCCAGGCATTGACTTCCCAGAAGTTTTTCAATTGCCCCCAAGCCCAGGATTCCATCGTCAGCCCGGTGAACACGCCGGGCTGATACAGGCGGTTGTATACCCCATTAAACCCGAAGTTGGCGCGGTTGAATTTCCAGAACGGTTTCACGATTTGGTAGTTGACTTCCGCCGCGAGGGAGCGCTCGTTGTTGTTGAACAGGAAGCCCAAATCGTTGGGGTCGTAGGTATCGCTTTCGACGTTATAGGTAAGGCCATAGTTCAAGGTTCCGCTGATTTTCCGGACGCCGAGGGTATAGGAGTGGCCCAAGTCGGTGTTCCCTGGTTCGTATTTCTGGCTGAGTTTTCCGCTGCCCCTGAAGCTGACTTTGTTGCCTTTGGGCCGCAGGTCGAATACCATGCCGCTGGCGTTGGCGTCATACGCTTCTCCGCTGCGCAGCACGGTGGTGTTGATCAATGTGAAGTAAGAATTGTTTTTCAGGTTCTGGTCCACCACAAACACATTGTAGTTGGTCAGCGGGTTGGTTTCGACTTCCCGGAATCCGCCGTCTCCGTCTTCGATTCGGGCGTGCATTCGCGAGGCGGTGGCGTTAAAGAAACCCAGTCCCAGGCCCTTTGTATTACGCCCGGAAATTTTTGTCGCATTGACGAGTTGGGCTTGCTGGGGGTTTTCAACGACGCGTTCGTCCGGCGCAAGATTTTGGTAGGGCCGGGAATAATTCAAGGGCTGGCCTCCGATGCGGCGGGAATAGAACAGGTCCCCTTTGTTGAACAACTCCGTGCCTTCGGTAAAAAACTGGCGGTTTTCGTCAAAACGCACTTCAAAAGGAGAAAGGTTGAGCACCTGATTGTCCGATTGGGCTTCTCCAAAATCGGGCACCAGGGTCATGTCCAGGGTGAATGCGTCGTTGATGCCGTATTTGACGTCCATCCCGCCATTAAAGGAATGGCCAAAGCTATTGATCTTCTGGGCGTTCTTATCCCGGTAATGTTCCCCATACACGGCAAGGAAGGGCGTAGCTTGCAAACGGAAGGGCGACTTGATGCCCTGGATGCCGGTGAGCAGTCCGGACTGGTTGATAAATCCGTCGATCTTGGGATCGATAGGACTCCAGAAGCTTTTTTGCTGGAAGCGCTGGATCTGCCTGCCGAAGTTGATATGCCAGGTCTGGGTATCGGTTTTGGGAAAGCGGATGGCCGCATAAGGGATCTTGATTTCCGCGATCCACCCGGTGGGGGTAATCGCCGCCGCGCTTTCCCAAACGGCGTCCCAGCCGGTATCCTCGCCAAAAACCGAGTACTTGGCGTCAAACTGCACCCCGGCAGGGGTTACAATAAACCCAACGGCATTCAACCCATCCTGGTACGAATCGATAAAGGCTCCAAACCAATCGGTGTTGCCAAACTGATCCCGCTGGGTGAGCTCTTTTTGAATGCCTCCGGGTTCCGTATCCCAGCAAATGGCGCCAACGTAGATCCCGGTGTTGTCGTATATGACCTTAACTTCGGTTTTCTGAGATGAAGGCTCTCCGGGAACGGGTTCGAGCGTGATAAAGTCGGTTCCAGGGGAGACAGCCTGCCAGGCGGCTTCGGTCAATGCGCCGTCAATTTGAATCGCGTGCAAGGCGCGGGCGGCTTGAAGCTGTTTTTTCGCGACAACAGGCGCCTGAGCACTGGCCCGTTGGAAGGATAAAAAAAAGAAGAACAAAAGAACAAAGGCTTTCATAGGGCGATTTCTTAAAAGGTGTGATACGCTAAGGGAGGTATGTAAACAAACCCACACTACTGGACATTTTCGTTTTCCGGGCATCCAGACCTTCCAGGTTTACCAAATCTGGAAGGTCTCGTTCCAAAAATGTCCAGTAGTGTAAAACAAACCTCCTCCCGAGAGCAAGGACGGCCTATATTGACGGAAGTTGCAAAAATCCCCCTGGGAGCGGTGTGTTGTCGACCAGCAGCAGAAAAAAACCGACAAAAGGGCACATTTTTGTCCCCTAAAAACACGAAAAGGGAATCTGTCCCGGAATTCTATTCAAATGACGGGCAGCCTGTATAAAATTGTTAATTTTGAAACTGAATAAATCCGGGTATCGTATATCGTGAAGTCCCTCATCCCTCATTTTGTCCAGGAAAAAGTCCTTGAACGGCAATGGCACGGCTCTTTGAACGCCTATGTTATGTTCATCGATTTGTCGGGTTTCACCTCCCTGACGGAGACGTTAATGAAAAAAGGGAACCAGGGGGCGGAAGAACTCTCCCTTATTCTCAACGAGATCTTTGAACCTCTGGTCGGTTTTGTATACGAGCGGGGAGGGCTTATTCCTCATTTTGCCGGAGATTCTTTTTTCGCTCTATTCCCCAATACCGATGCGCATAGCGGCAGGTGTTTCCTGGATGCGGCTGCTATGGCGGTGAAATTTTTCCAAAAACGGTCCTTTTCTTTTGGAGGGTTTCTCATCGGGCTCAAAATCGGATTGTCCTACGGCGAAGTGGAGTGGGGTATTGCCGGCCATGTGACTTATGGGTTCTATTTCCGGGGCGTGCCTATCGATGAAAGCGCGGCATGCCAGGATAAAGCCAAAGACAAGAACTATCCGATCGTGCTGGATCGCCCCGCGCTTCTCCATCTGTCCGGCTTGGCATTGGACACAACGGAATTCGAGCCTGGTTTTTTCTCTCTGGCGCCTCCTTCTTCCAACCTTCGGGCCAAACGGAGGGAGGTTGTGCTGCCCCCGTTGCAGCGAGAGGTTATGCTGAGCTTTTTGCCTCAGGAGGTCGTCGAATTCCAGCAGCGAGGGGAATTTCGAACGGTAGTTTCCGTGTTTCTTGCGTTTGATGGGATCAAGGAACGCCGCATCCTCAACCGCCTGATCAACGTCCTTCTGGAGCAGATCACCACCTTTTCCGGATACCTCAAAGAGTTGGATTTTGGCGATAAAGGCTCCCTGGTGTCGTGTTTTTTTGGCGCTCCGGTCTCGTTTGAGAACAACGATAACCGGGCGCTGGAGTTTATCTATTCCCTCCGGCAGGAGTTGCATGAACTCATGGAGACCTATGGGGTGAAGTTCAAAGCGGGCGCCACCATGGGGATGGCTTATACTGGCATTGTCGGAGGCAAGGAACGCTGCCAGTACGCCATGGTCGGCAACCGGGTCAACCTGGCCGCCCGGCTCATGTCTTCCGCCCGCTGGGGCGAAGTGCTGGTCGACGGGGAGATCAGCAAAAATCGCCACTTTATCTTCCTGCATCACGGCGACATCCAGTACAAAGGGATCGAAGGAATGATTCCCACCTACCGCCTCGAAACCCGCAGCGGAGAACAAGCACAGGCATATTCAGGCCCCCTGATCGGCCGGGATGCCGAACTGAATAAGCTGCTGGATTTTGCCTCCCCCCTATTCCTCAAGCGGCCAGCCGGGGTCGCCTTTGTCTTTGGTGAAGCCGGTATCGGGAAAAGCCGGCTCAGTTATGAAACCCGAAAGGAAATCGGGGAAAAGCAGGAGATCATGTGGGCTTATTGCCCCGCAGACCAAATCCTGCGCAAGCCATTCAATCCCTTTACGTATTTTCTGAAAAATTACTTTGGCCAGTCTTCCGAAGAACAGGCATCCCGCAATCTGGAGCGCTTTGAAAGCCGGTACCAAAACCTGTACGAGCGCCTGGCCAACGTCCCCGGCATTGAGGCCCAGGGCTTGCGCGACGAACTGGCCCGAACCAAATCCGTATTGGGCGCTTTGGTCGGCATCGTTTACCTCGATTCGGTATGGGAGCAATTGGATGCCCGCGGGCGGTACCAAAATACCATCCAGGCAGTGGTCAATCTGTTTTGCTGCGAAGCCCTGCTTCAGCCATTGGTGATCGAACTGGAAGACGCGCATTGGATCGACGAGAACTCTCAGGAACTGGTCGTAGAATTCCTCCGCCAGATCACCCGGTTCCCGATGTTGCTGCTGGTCACTTCCCGGTTTAACGACGATGGAAGCCATCCGCCTATTTTTGAGATCTCGCTGTCTCGCGCCGCCCATATTCCCAAGCTGGAAATCGACCTGAATGCGTTGCAAAGCAACTTCGTCCGGCAATTCGCCGAAAGCCGGCTCAACGGGAAGATCACGACCGAGTTCCTCGATCTCTTGCTTCGAAGCACCAACAGCAACCCGTTTTATCTCGAACAACTTCTGGAATATTTTGAGGAGCAGCAACTTATGACCTGCCAAAATCAGGTCTGGACGGTCAAAGATCCTAATATTCAGCTTTCCAACTCCATTAACGCCATCCTTACGGCGCGCATCGACCGGCTATCCGGGCTGGCTAAAGAAACCGTCAAAGCTGCAGCGGTTATCGGAAGGGAGTTCGAACTGCCGGTTTTGGCAGAACTCATGGTCAACCACGAGGAATACCTCCGGCACAACGGAAACTCCTTGCACCTGCTCCAAGAACAGGTGCAGGTAGCGGAGAAAGGGCAGATCTGGAGAGCGATGACCGACCTTCGTTATATTTTCCGGCATGCGCTCCTGAGAGAGGCCGCTTACAGCATGCAACTGCGCGCCACGCTTCAGCATTTGCACCGCATGATAGCCGAGGCGCTGGAAAGGCTGTACCGCGATCAGCTCGAAGACCGGTACTTCGACCTGGCTTTTCATTATGAACAGGGCCACGTTTCGGAAAAAACGGTCTTCTACCTGGAAAAAGCAGGGGATTTTGCCCGTAGCCGTTTCCTGAACCAACAGGCATTGGAGTATTACGACAAGCTCCTCCGCCTCTCCGAGGTTCAAAACAACCCTGCGCAAAAGCCTCAAATCCTCCTCAAGAAAGCCAAGATCCTGGAACTGATCGGCAACTGGGACGCTTGCGCGCTCGTGCTGAAGGAGGCGATTTCCAACTCCCGCAATACGCAGCAAACCGATCTCCTTGGGCAAGCCGTTAACGCCTATGGCAGGTTGCTCATGCTTCAAGGCGACTACCCCCAAGCAATGCGCCAGCTCCAGGAATCCATCCAGATCTTCAAACGGCCAGGCGACAAAGCGGGCAGAACGGAAGCTTTAGGCAACCTGGGCAACCTCTATTTCCGCCAGGGGAAATACCCGGAAGCCGAACAGTATTTCCATCAAAGCATCGAAATGGCGCGCCAATTGGAGGGGTTCCACCTCGACGCCCAAATCGTCGCCAATCTGGGCCTGACCTATATGAATCGGGGCAACTACGAGGAGGGTATCCGTTGCCAGCTCGAACACCTGGCGCTATGCGAACAGCAAAACGACAAACCCGGCATGGCCGTCATCGATACTTATCTGGGCATCGTCTACCTGGAAAAAGGTAGCTACCAGGAAGCGCTCGACAGCTTCCAGAGAGGCTTGGCTCTGTGCAATGAGCTCGGCAACAAACAGCTGATTTCTATCGCAATCGGGAATATCGGTATCGTCTACGAAAGGCAGGGCAACTACAAACAGGCCATGGAAAATTACCTCAAAGACCTGGAACTTTGCGAAGAACTGGGAGATAAACAGGGAACCGCCATCGCCCTGGGTCTGATTGGACAACTCTTGAACATCCAGGGCGAGTTTCACCGGGCCATCGAATACTTGCAGAAAGACCTGATGCTTTGCGAAGAACTGAGCTACCAGAAAGGAATTGCCAAAGCCGTCAACACCCTGGGCGATATTTTCTTCAACCTCCAGCAATACGCCCGCTCCCTGCATTTCTACAACCGGGCTATCGAGGTGACCCGCCAAATCAAAAATAAGCTGGTGCTGGGGTTTAGCCTTGTAGAAAAAGGAACCGTCCTGTTGGAAACCGGGGATTGGCCGGAGTTGCATAAAGTGGTTCAGGAGGCTCAAAACGTGGCCGATGAGTTGGGCAACCCCGACCTCCACTTTGAAGCCCGCTTGTTGGCAGCCAAAACCCAGTACGCGCTCGGAAAAACAGAGGAGGCCAAGGGTATGCTTTTGGAGTTGCTCCAAACCACCGAAGGAATAGACCATGAAGCGTCCTTGCATTATGAGCTGTTCCGAATCGATCCGGATAACGCCGAAAGCCGGGACATGGCCCTTGCGTTTTACCAGAAGCTCTATCAGGCTACGCCAAGATACTTGTTCAAATTGCGGCTGGAGATTTTGGAAAAATTAAAGAACATCTGACGTGTCCGGCAATCAATCGCGCGCCGTACAAAAAATGCGCTCAAACAGCGCTGCGTAGTCCGGAAGAATCTCCTGAAATAGCTCCGGAAAATGGAAGAAGTGAACAATGGCTGCGGGGAGGAGTTCTACATCCGGGCGGTTAACGTATGCGAACAACGCGTCTTTCTGAAATCCGCTTACCTGGGTCAGGCGTTCCCAGTCTCTGTCGGCGCCGGTAGGCCACGGTAGCTCCGGATAGCTGAGCAGGAAGCCGCGCGCCCACTCGTGCAAACCCACATTGTAATACTGCCTTGGCTCGAAAAAGCCCTTGATCAGATGCTGGGCGGAAAAAATCAGTACCCCGTCTTCTTCAAACAGTTCAGAAGCATGAAAATCCAGCGGATACTGGGGAGAGGGGAAGGGACCAGGGTAAATGACCGTCACGTTGAATTTCGGCAATAAATAAGAGGCCTTGTGGCGGGTGAGTAAAACGGCATTGGCGGCCACGATAAACTGGATGTCTTCCGCTATCTTGTCGTCAAAAGAAGGCCCTTTAAACTCGATATTCATCCGAAACATCGCCGTTTTTTGCCGAAATTGATCTTTCTCCATTCCGGAAAACCGCAGGTAGGGCTCAAAACGCTCCTCCAGTATTGCACGGATCGGCTCCGGCACGTCCGGGGGAAACCGCTGATACCACCACCAATCAAGCTGAGGGCTGAGCACGTAAATCACGCCTAACAGGATAACCGGAAAGATCACGAACTTCGAGTATTGGTCGTCGTACGTAAATGCCCAAAACAGCATGAAAGCGGCAAAAAGTGTCAGGGGTATAGCGAGGATCTTGGATGGCGTCATCATCGGAAATGGTGGGTTTGTCCGAAAAAACCTGGAGGATTCTATCCCAAAAGTAGCACTTTGCCTTTTGCGGCAGGAATTTTTTTAGCCCCTCTTGTGCCAAACAAAAAAACCGGTTATATTTGCCGTCGCTTTCCTAGAAAGGAAGGCCAATATGCACGGTACGGTAGCTCAGTCGGTAGAGCACAGGACTGAAAATCCTGGTGTCGGCGGTTCGACCCCGCCCCGTACCACAAAAAAACGCTATGTATTCTGTAATGCATCACCATCATCATTTGTTCTCTTGCCTTCAAAGCAAGTGGTGATGGCTGTGTGAGCGCTCCGAAAGCTCAAAAAGAGGTCTACCATTTGCCGGTAGACCTCTTTTTTTTCAACTAAGCGCAAAAAACCTTTAATCATGCAAACCAAACTCAAAATTGCCGTCCAGAAATCTGGCCGCCTACTGGAAGATTCGCTTCAAATTCTCAAAGAATGCGGGATCAAGGTGGAAGAAGGCAAAGACTCGCTAAAAGTCCAGGCCAGCAACTTCCCTATGGAGGTGTTCTACCTGCGCAACTCCGATATTCCTCACTACGTGTACGACGGTATCGCCGATGCAGCTATTTTGGGAGAGAACACCGTGATGGAAACCCAGCGCGACCTGGATATGATTCTACCCCTGGGTTTTTCCCGCTGCCGGCTGTCGGTTGCCGTCCCCAAAGGCGCCCCTTATACCGGACTGCAATGGCTTCAGGGAAAGAAGATCGCCACGTCGTATCCCAATTCGCTCCAGGACTTTTTGAGCAAAAACAACCTCCAGGCCGACATCCACGAAATTTCAGGCTCTGTAGAAATTGCGCCGAACATCGGCCTGGCAGACGCTATCTGTGATCTGGTCAGCTCTGGCAACACCCTGTTCATGAACAACCTGGAGGAAAAAGAGGTCGTACTGAAATCGGAAGCCTGGCTGGTGGCCAGCAAAAATCGATCCCGGGAAGCGGACGAACTACTCGATCAACTGGTGTTTCGACTCAAATCCGTTCTCGCAGCCCGCAACAACAAATACCTCCTGATGAACGCCCCAACCGAGGCGCTGGAAGATCTCATCCGCATTCTCCCCGGAATGAAAAGCCCCACCGTTATGCCCCTGGCAGAACCTGGCTGGAACTCCGTCCACACCGTTATCAGCGAAGACCGGTTCTGGGAAATTATCGGCCAGCTCAAAGACCACGGCGCTCAAGGTATCCTCATCATTCCTATTGAAAAAATGATCCTTTGATTAGACGTTGGACCTTAGATGTTAGACCTTAGATTTTTAACAATTATCGTCTAACCTCTAAGGCCTAAAGTCTAAAGTCTAACCTCTAACGTCTAATATTTATGAAAATAGTTGAATTTCCTCCAAGACCGCAGTGGGCGGAAATCCTCGCCCGGCCCCAGATGGAAACCCGGAATCTGGAACAAACCGTATCGGAAATCCTGGAAGACGTGCGGACCAACGGCGACGAGGCGGTGAAACAATACACTACCCTGTTTGATAAAGCCGAACTCGACCGACTGGACGTTTCGCCGGAAGAATTCGAGGCCGCCAAGGCGTTCGTTTCGCCGGAGCTGAAACAAGCCATAGAGACCGCCCGGCAGAATATCTTCCGGTTTCATGAAGCCCAGAAAACGGAGGAACTCGAAGTGGAAACCATGCCGGGCGTCAAATGCTGGCAGCGCAGCCTGCCCATCGAAAAAGTAGGGCTTTATGTCCCCGGCGGAACCGCGCCGCTTTTCTCCACGGTCCTGATGCTGGGCATTCCGGCGGCCATTGCGGGTTGTAAAGAAATCGTGCTATGTTCTCCTCCCGGGGCCAACGGCCAGATTCACCCCGCTATCCGGTATGCCGCCCAAGCTATTGGCATCACCCGGGTGTTTAAAGTGGGAGGCGTTCAGGCGATTGGCGCGATGGCTTTTGGCACCGAGACTATTCCCCAGGTATTTAAGATTTTCGGCCCCGGCAACCAGTTCGTCACTGCCGCCAAACAGCTGGTCAGCCGCCTGGGTACGGCCATCGACATGCCCGCCGGGCCTTCCGAAGTGCTGGTTTGCGCGGATCATTCGGCCGTGCCGGCATATGTGGCTTCCGACCTCCTGTCCCAAGCCGAGCATGGCCAGGATAGCCAGGTCGTGCTGGTCGCTTTCGACAAGCAACTCATCGAAAACGTTCAAGCCGAGATAGAAGCGCAACTCCAAACCCTCCCCCGCCAGGCCATAGCCCGGCAGGCCTTGTCCCACAGTGTAGCCATTCTGGCCAGGGATAAAGAAGAAGCCATTGACCTGATCAATGCCTATGCGCCTGAACACCTGATCCTCGCCCTGGAGGACGCCGGGCAAGTAGCCCGGCGTATTGCCAACGCCGGGTCGGTGTTCCTCGGCAACTACACCCCCGAATCGGTTGGCGACTATGCTTCGGGGACCAACCATACCCTGCCAACTTATGGCTTTGCCCGCGCGTTCAGCGGGGTGACGCTGGATGCGTTCCAAAAGAAAATCACCTTCCAGCAGCTCACCCGGGAAGGCTTGGAACTCCTGGGACCTACCGTAGAAACCATGGCCGAAGCCGAAGAACTGGAAGCGCATAAGCTGGCCGTGCGTATCCGGCTGCAGTCGATTTCATCGTCCCTAACCTCTAATCCCTCCCCCTTTGAAAAGGGGGCCGGGTCTGGGGTGGGGGGGGGGGGGTTGGGGGGGGCCCCCCCAGGTTCCCCCCCGGGCCCCTCCCGGCGGGGGGGGGGGGGCCCCGGCCCGGCCCCCCCCCTTTTCCCCCCCCGGGGGGGGGGGGGGGCAAGGCCGGCCGGGCCGCCCCCGGGCGGGGGGCGCCCGCCGCCCCCCGGGGGGGGGGGCCGGCCCCCCCGCCGGGCCGGGGCGGGGCGGGCGGCGCCGCCGCGCCGGGGGGGGCGGCGGGCCGCCGCCGCCGGCGGGGGGGGGGGGGGGGGGGGGCGGCCGGGGGGCGGGGCGGCGGGGCCGGTCTTTTCCTGGAGGGGAAGGCCCAGCCCAAAGGGGGGGCGGCGGGGCCGGGCGGGGTCCTCCCCGGGCTCGGCGGGCCGGGCCCCCCCGCGCCGGGGACCGGGCCCCGCCGCCCCCCCCCCCCCCCCGCCGGGCGCCCGCCCCGGCCGGCCCCCCGCCCCCCCGCCCGGAAAGGGGAAGGGGCCGCGCCCCCGCGGGGGCGGGCGGGGGGGGGGCGGGCGGGCCCGGGGGCGGGGCCCGCCCCGGGGGGCCGGGCCGGGGGCGGGGGGGGGGGGGGGGGGGGGCCCCCGCGGGGGGGGGCGGGGGGCGGGGGCCGGGCGGGGGGGCGCGCGGGGGGGGGGGGGGGGGGGGGGGGGGGGGGGGGGGGGGGGGGGGGGGGGGGGGGGGGGCGGGGGGGGGGGGGGGGGGGGGGGGGGGGGGGGGGGGGGGGGGGGGGGGGGGGGGGGCGGGGGGGCCGGGGTTCCCCGGGGGGGGTTCCGGGGGGGGGGGCCGGGGGGGGGGGGGGGGGGGGGGGGGGGGGGGGGGGGGGGGGGGGGGGGGGGGGGCAGCGGAATTAAAAAAAACGAACAACTTTTAGCCAATGGATATTCAACGCCTCGTTCGACCCAACATTCTGAAACTGGTACCCTACTCCTCTGCCCGGAGCGAGTTCAAAGGCAGCGCCGATATTTTTCTGGACGCGAACGAAAATCCCTTCCAAACCGGCCTCAACCGCTACCCCGACCCATTGCAGCGCGCGCTGAAAGCGCGGATTGCCGAACTCAAAGGCGTCTCCCCGGAACAGATTTTTCTGGGCAACGGCAGCGATGAAGCGATCGATCTGGTCGTGCGGATTTTCTGCGAGCCCCGTCAGGACCATATCTTCATCCTGCCGCCTACCTACGGCATGTACCAGGTAGCCGCCGATATTGCGGATGTGGAAGCGCGCCAGGTGTCGCTGACTCCCGGTTTTCAACCCGATGTAGAGGCCATTCTGGCGGCGGCTACCCCTGCCTCCCGGATCGTGTTCGTTTGCAGCCCCAATAACCCAACGGGAAACCTGGCAGACCCGGAGGCGATCCGCCGTTTAGCCAGCACATTCCAAGGGATTGTGGTCGTAGACGAAGCCTATATCGATTTCTCCACCCATTCGGGAGCATTGGAACTGCTGCCTGAATTCCCCAACCTAATCGTCATGCAAACTTTTTCGAAGGCCTGGGGTATGGCGGGTATTCGCCTGGGCATGGCGTTTGCAAGCAAAGAGATCATTCACCTGTTCAACAAGGTCAAACCGCCTTACAATATCAATCAGCTCACTCAGGAAAAGGCCCTGGAAGCCCTTCAGCGCCCGGAAGAAAAAGACCGGATGGTGGACATCCTCCTTCGGGAACGCGAAAAACTGGAAAACGAACTGGTTAAACTCCCTTCCGTGCAACGCGTTTACCCTTCCGACGCCAATTTCCTCTTGGTAAAAGTGACAGACCCTCACGCGATGTATACTTACCTGGTGGAGCAGGGAATCATCGTCCGAAACCGGGCAAATGTGCATCTTTGCGAGGGGAGCTTGCGCATCAGCATCGGGACCCCGGAAGAAAACACGGCGTTGATTGCCGCCCTCAAAAATTATCCTAACGATTGATCGCCTCTTTAAGGAAACGTATCATGAAAAAAATTCTCTTTCTGGACCGCGACGGAACCCTGGTTCGCGAACCGCACGATTATCAGGTCGACGCCTTCGACAAGATCGAATTCTACCCCAAGGTGTTTCAGTTTCTTTCCCGGATTGCGGCAGAACTGGATTACGAGCTGGTGATGGTCACCAATCAGGATGGCCTTGGCTCCCCTTCGCTTCCCGAGGAGGCCTTTTGGCCGGTGCATAATGCTATTCTGACCGCGTTTACCAACGAGGGAATCTATTTTAAAGAGGTAATCATCGACCGCACGTTTCCCCACGAGAACGCACCCACCCGAAAACCTCAAACCGGCCTGCTCACGCATTACATGAACGGTTCCTGGGACCTTGCGCACTCCTTCGTCATCGGCGACCGCCTGACCGACATCGAACTCGCGAAGAACCTTGGGGCCAAAGGAATCTGGATCAATACCGAACCGGAACTGGGCGCCGGAGAGGTTTCCAGCCGGCAAGCCGAACTTCAGGGCGCCATCGCCCTGGTTACCCAGGATTGGGCGGATATCTATGCGTTTCTCAAAAACCAAACCCGGAGCGCCACCGTTTCCCGAAAAACCAAAGAGACGGAAGTGGACGTGCGCCTCCACCTCGATGGAAACGGGACCTATAAAAACCGCACCGGGATCGGTTTTTTTGACCATATGCTCGACCAACTCGCCAAACATGCGGGTTGCGATCTCCAGGTAGACGTAGCAGGAGACTTGCACGTCGACGAGCACCACACGATAGAAGATGCGGGAATCGCCCTGGGGGAAGCGTTCCGCATAGCCTTGGGCGACAAACGGGGCATTGAACGGTACGGGTTTGCTATCCTTCCTATGGACGACTGCCTCGCCCAGGTTGCCATCGACTTTAGCGGCCGCTCCTGGCTCGTCTGGGAGGCGGATTTTCGTCGGGAAAAGATTGGAGACATGCCCACCGAAATGTTCTCCCATTTTTTTAAATCCTTCAGCGACCACGCGCAATGCAACCTCAACCTCAAAGTGGAGGGCGCCAATGAACACCACAAGATCGAGATCCTGTTCAAAGCCTTCGCCAGGGCTATTCGAATGGCCGTCGAACGCAAGCCTGGAAATACCGACCTGCCAACAACCAAGGGAACCCTTTAACCACCATATTTTATGATCGCTATTATTGATTATAACGCAGGCAATGTGCAGTCCGTCTTGTTCGCCATGGAGCGGCTGGGCGTACAGGCGGTTCTGACTGCCGATCACGAAACCATACGCCGGGCGGATAAGGTGATTTTTCCAGGGGTGGGAGAAGCCAGCACGACCATGGCGCACCTTCGCAAAACCGGGCTGGATCAACTGATCAAAAGCTTGACCCAGCCGGTACTTGGGATTTGCCTGGGGATGCAACTCCTTTGCCGGCACAGTGAGGAGAACGACACGCCCTGCCTGAATATCATTCCCCAGGAGGCTCGGCGGTTTCAACCCGTAAAAGGAGAAAAAGTTCCCCACATGGGCTGGAACAGCCTGAAAATCAGAAACAACGACTTGTTTACCCCTGATCAGGAAGGGCAATATGTGTATTTCGTGCACAGCTATTATGTGGAGGACGGCCCGTTTACCACCGTCCTCAGCGATTACATCCTTCCTTTTAGCGCCGCCATACAAAAAGACAACTTTTTTGCCACCCAGTTCCATCCCGAAAAATCGGGTCCGGTTGGCGAAAAGATCCTGCGCCAATTTCTCAATCTGTAACAGCCATGTACATCATTCCTGCCATCGATCTTATTGAAGGGAAATGCGTCCGCCTGACCCAGGGGGATTACGGCCGAAAGACCGTTTATAACGAAGACCCGCTTGAAGTGGCCAAAGCCTTTGAAGATGCTGGGCTGGAGCGGCTGCACCTCGTCGATCTCGACGGCGCCAAAGCCGGGCATATCGTCAACCATAAGGTTTTGGAACGGATCGCTTCCAAAACGCAATTGTTCGTGGATTTTGGGGGTGGGCTGAAATCGGACGGCGACTTGCGCATCGCATTCGAATGCGGCGCCCGCCAGGTCACCGGAGGCACTATCGCCGTCAAAGCCCCGGATACTTTTATGGGCTGGCTCATCGCCTATGGCCCTGAGGCGATTATCCTGGGCGCCGATTTCCGGGACGGACGCATCGCCGTCAACGGTTGGCAGGAAGAAAGCCAGCTGGAACTTCTTCCTTTCCTGGAAGAGTACACGAATAAAGGAATTGTATACGCCATTTCAACCGACGTTTCCAAAGACGGGCTGCTGGAGGGAAGCGCCCTCTCCACGTACCGGGATATCCGCGAAGCGCTCCCCAACCTGAAGCTGATTGCAAGCGGTGGCGTTGCCACCCTGGAAGAACTGGACCAACTCCGCGAGATCGGATGCTATGGCGCGATTGTAGGAAAAGCGATCTACGAAGGGCGCATTGCCCTGAACGATCTGGTAAAGAGGTAACCATGCTGGCTAAACGCATTATCCCCTGTCTGGATATAAAAGACGGGCGCACCGTGAAAGGAATCAACTTCGTTAATCTGCGCGACGCCGGCGATCCGGTGGAGCTGGGCGCGCTGTACAGCGCTCAGGGCGCCGACGAACTGGTATTTCTCGACATTACCGCCACCCATGAAAAACGCAAGACGATGGCCGCTCTGGCCCGGGAAATTTCCCGCCGCCTGAGCATCCCTTTTACCATCGGGGGCGGCATCAGTTCGGTGGAAGACGCCGGAGCTATGCTGGACGCCGGCGCCGACAAAGTGAGCGTCAACTCCGCCGCCGTGCGCAACCCCAACTTGCTGGAGGAACTCGCGCTGGCCTTTGGAAGCCAGTTCGTCGTTCTGGCCGTCGACGCCAAACTGATCGATGGGCAGTGGTGGGTCCACCTCAACGGCGGCCGGATACCCACAGAACGCCAACTCGTGCCTTGGGTGAAAGAAGCCGAGTCGCGCGGCGCCGGAGAGATCCTGTTTACCTCGATGAACCACGACGGCGCCAAGACCGGGTTTGCCATCGATGCGACCGCCCAGGTATCGGAAGCGGTCCGCATTCCCGTCATCGCCTCCGGAGGGGCCGGAACCATGGAGCATTTCTACGACGTATTTACTGCCGGGAAAGCCGACGCCGGGCTGGCTGCCAGCATTTTCCATTTCAGGGAAATCGGCATTCCCGACCTCAAAGACTATTTAAAAACCAAAGGAATCGTCATCCGATAAACTCAAGTTATGGCAACGATCGACTTCGAAAAATCAGGGGGGCTCGTCCCCGCCATCATTCAGGACGAAGACACTCACCAGGTGCTCATGCTGGGGTATATGAATCAGGCTGCTTTCGACAAAACGCTTGAAGAAAATGTAATCACGTTCTATAGCCGGAGCAAAGACCGGCTCTGGACCAAGGGCGAAACCTCCGGCCATTTTCTCCATCTCGTCAGCTGGAAAGTGGATTGCGATCAGGACACGCTCTTGTTTCGGGTGCATCCCCAGGGGCCGGTGTGCCATACCGGCAGCGATACCTGTTTCGACGAGCCCAACGTGCATCTGAACTTTCTGGAGAAACTGGAAACCGTGATCCGTCAGCGCCGGGACGAACCGGAAGGAACGACCTCTTATACTGCCTCCCTTTTTCGCAAAGGCATTAATAAAGTGGCCCAGAAAGTGGGAGAGGAAGCCGTCGAACTGGTTATTGAAGCCAAAGACGACAACGAAACGCTGTTTCTCGGCGAGGCTGCCGACCTGCTCTTCCATTACCTGGTTTTGCTGGCGGCGAAAGGATATGCCCTTGAGGATGTGGTACAAGTGCTCAAGGCCAGGCACAAATAACCTTTCCCAGAGCCTTTCCCGGCATGGATTATTTGCTTATTTTTGAAGGCGAAGCTTAATTAGGGAGTAGGGATTGGGAAGGTAGCCCATTCGGAATTCTGCGTAGCTTGAAAATGGACGATAAATATGCTACAAAAAAATCACTTTTATTCTAACGTCTAACGGCTGCTCCCTACTCCCTGCTCCCTAACCTCTAAAACTCAAGCATGCTGGAAAAAACCTACCTCTCCTCTCCATTTGGCTGCTGGGAAATTCAGGGTAGCGAGTTGGGCATTAGCCGGGTTCAACTGACGGAAAAAACGTCCTGCCCGGAGGAGCAAGTACCGGAAGTGCTTCAGGATGGCGTTCGCCAGTTGGAGGAATACTTTCGGGGCGAGCGCCGGGAGTTTGACCTCAAGCTCGACTTTGGGGGCGCGCCCGACTTTAACGTAGCTGTCTGGAAACAGCTGCTCCAGGTGCCTTATGGGCACACCACGTCCTACCTTGCCATCGCGGAAGCATTGAACAACCCCGCCTCTGTACGCGCCGTTGGGCAGGCCAATGCCCACAATCCGATCGCTATCATTGTGCCTTGCCACCGGTGTATTGCCAAAAGCGGCGACCTCCAGGGGTATTTTTACGGACTGGATATGAAACGAGCGTTACTCGAATTGGAAAATCCGGCAAGTTTTGCCCGCCAGGGGACGTTGTTTTAGCCCGAATTCAATATGCGGAATATCTTCCTTACCAATCGCTTTTTCTGGTGTTGTGGCGGACTGGCGCTCGCGTTTGTCCTGGGTTTTGCCTTTCCGGCAGTTTTTCCCCTGGCCCAGGCTGCCGGGCTGTTTTTTCTGGTTTTGCTGGCATTGGACATCTTGTTGCTTTATTCCCGCGACCTGGAGGTCTCCTGTACCCGCACGCTTCCCAAAATGTTTGGTCTGGGCGATGAAAACCCCGTCCATCTGGAAATCCTAAACTCCGGCCGGATGCCGCTGGCTTGCACTCTCATCGAAGAACTTCCCGTTCAATTCCAGATCCGGGATTTTGAACGAAAACTCGCGCTTCCTCCCGGTCAGCCCCAATCGGTTGGCTATACCCTACGCCCAACGACCCGGGGTGGGTATACGTTTGGAGTCACCCATCTTTACCTGTCCGGCATCATCGGCCTGGTGGAGCGGAGCCTGAAATCCAATCGCGAACCGGACGAAGTACCCGTTTACCCTTCGGTTCTTCAAATGAAGCAGATGGAACTCAAAGCGTTCGACCGGATCAGCACCCATCATGGGATAAAAAAAATTCGCCGCATCGGGCATAGCTACGAGTTCGAACAGATCAAAAACTACGTCCGGGGCGACGATTACCGCAGCGTTAACTGGAAAGCCAGCAGCCGGAAAGGGGAGCTGATGGTCAACCAATACGAAGACGAGCGCGCTCAGCAGTTGTATTGCATCATCGATAAGAGCCGGGTCATGCGGCTCCCTTTCAAGGGGCTGAGCCTGATGGATTACGCCATCAACTCCACCCTGGCTATTTCAAATATCGCCCTTCAGAAATACGATAAAGCGGGGCTGATTACGTTTTCTGATAAATTGGGCGCCGTGCTCAAGGCCGATAGCAAACCCAACCAGTTAAGCGCCATCCTCAACCAACTGTATAAAGAGGAGGAGCGCCCGCTGGAAGCCAACTACGAGCTGCTGTTCTTTGCAGCCCGCAAGCTGATCTCCGGGCGGAGCATGATCCTCCTGTTTACGAACTTTGAAAGTATGTACGCCCTGGAGCGCGTGTTGCCTTCCCTTCGCCGGATCAACCACGTCCACCTGCTGGTCGTCGTCCTGTTCGAAAACACCGAAGTTTGGGAATTTGCGGAACAAGCGCCCCAAACCCTGGAAGGGATTTATCAGCAAACGACCGCACAAAAATTCCTGGCCGAAAAACGCCAGATGGTCCAAAAACTGCGCCAGTTCGGAATCCAGACCATCTACACCAAACCGGAGGAACTGTCCATCCATACGGTGAATAAGTATTTGGAATTGAAATCGAGAGGCATGATTTAGACGGGAGACGGTAGACGGTAGACGGTAGACGGCGGGACCAGTGATTAGTGGTTGGTTGCAAAAAACGCCCTAATGCCTAAACGCCTAAACGCCTAAACGCCCTAACCACCAATCACTTAATCACTTAATCACTTAAATAAATGAAGAACCTTAAATTTTCCCTTTTCCTGACCCTTGGATTAGCTGCCTGGACGGCCCAGGGGCAGAACCTCCGCTTCATGCCGGAAAAACCCCTGGCAGGCGAAACCATGACCGTGGAGTATGCGGTGGCGAAGTCGCCCTTTGCTAAAGAAAAAGACGTGTACATCACGGCCTATAGCATTATTGCCGATAAAATCAAGGCGATGGATGTGGACCTGTCCGGGCAGAGCGGTATGCTGAAAGGGACTATTGCCGTCCCGGCAGATGCGAAAGCGATGTATTTCGTCGTTGGCAGCCCGGAGTCGGAAGCCAAAGACAACAACGACGACAAAGGCTGGGGGACGCCGGTCTATCAAAGCGACCGGAAAACGCCGGTAGCCGGGTATGCGCTCACCGAGGCCGCTATTTACAGCAGGCATAGCTATTACCTTCAGACCAAGCGCAACGACAGCGAATCCAGCCGGATATTCGGCGAACATTTCAAGGAGTTGACGGCTAATGAATCCCTTTTGAATATGTTTGGCGTCCAGGCTGTCCGGACAAAAAATGCTTCAGCTATCGCCCAGTTGAAAGCCTATGCTCAGGAGGTTTTGGCCAAGCCCAAAGCGACGGAGGACGAGCTGGCTTCTGCGCTGGCTTTATCCCAAACGATGGAAGACGAAACCCTGGCTAAAGCCCTTACGGATAAACTCAAAAAGAAATATCCCAAGGGGTTGATCGTATGGCAGGAGAAAAGCAAGCCCTTTTTCGAGGGGAGTCCTACCCTCGATCAGCGAAAAGCAATTGTAGATGAACTCGCCAAGCTTCCCCTTCCGAAAAAGGAAAGCGCTGCCCAAACCCTGTCCAGCATGGCCAACCGGGTTGCCAGCCTCTGCCTGCGCGCCAAGGATTACGCCGGATTTGAAAAATACTCGGCTTTTGTGACCAATCGCATCGACAAAGCCATGATGTACAACAGCCTGGCGTGGCCGGAAACCGGAGAAAGTATCGACGCCCCGGCAGGGAACCTGGAATTGGCGAAAAAATACTCCGGGGGATCGCTTCAGCTCCTCAAGCAGGTCATGCAAGGCCCGACCGAACAGGAAAAATACCCCGAGCTAAGTCCCAAACGGATGAACGAAATGCTGGAGTCCTGGTATGCCATGTTTGGAGACACCTATGGACTGGTCCTCTTTAAGCAAGGCCAGGCAGAAGAAGCGCTGAAATACCAGCAGCTGGCCTGCGAACAGCGCCAGTTTAAGGACCCTGAAACGAACGAACGGTACTGTGTTTATCTGGAAAAGGTGAAGGGAGCGGACATGGCAGAGAAAAAACTGGAAGAACTGATCGCCGGAGGGTACGCCTCTCCCGCCATGAAAGACCAGTTCAAACGCCTCTTTATGGCCAACGCCCCGGAGGAAATGACCGCCAAGTACCTTGCCATGCTGGAAAAAGAAAGCCGGATGCGCATTAAAGAAGAAACGAAGAAGAAAATGATCGACGAGCCCGCCCCAACCTTTACCCTGCGCAACCTTAAAGGGGAAACCGTCTCCCTGGAGTCGCTGAAAGGTAAAGTGGTCGTGGTCGACTTCTGGGCTACGTGGTGCGGCCCCTGTATCTCCTCTTTCCCGGGTATGCAGCGCGCCCAAAATGCGCACCAGGATCGCGGAGACGTCGTGTTCCTCTTTGTCGACACCTGGGAAAACGGCACGGAAAAAGAGAAAAATGCCCAGGCCTTCATCGACAAGAACAAATACACCTTCAACGTCCTGATGGATAACGACAACGAAGTGGTCGGAAAATACAAAGTGGAAGGGATCCCCACCAAATTCATCATTGGCCGCGACGGCCATATCCGTTTCAAAAGCGTCGGCTACAGCGGAAACGAAGACGCCCTGGTCGACGAGATGTCCTTTATGATCGAACTGGCAGGCGAAGGCACGGGAGACGGTGGACAGATGGAAGGGGGACGGTAGACGGATGGACGGCGGACGGATGG
Organism: Haliscomenobacter sp.; assembly: GCA_016707205.1. Classification (GTDB taxonomy): domain Bacteria; phylum Bacteroidota; class Bacteroidia; order Chitinophagales; family Saprospiraceae; genus JADJPL01. Next base: position 59,737 of record JADJHZ010000013.1, read on the forward strand.
ACGGCGGTAAAAGCAGAGGAGTTTAGGTTTTGTCCATTCGGCGCTGGGGAATCCGGCGGTTTTATTCCTAAATGAGCAGGATGCTGACTGCAGTCAGCATCCTGCTCTAATTTGGATTAGGATGAACGGCGGCTTGCTATGCTTTAGAGGCTCTTTTTTTGCTGCCTTTAGCATCTGCTGATCCCGATTTTTCGCATTGGCTCGGGTCGCACTTCGACAGGTCGCACTTCGTCATGTCACATTTCGAGTGATCGCACTTCGTGGGATCGCACTTGGCTGGATCGCATGATTTTGCGCCTGTTGCCGGATTGGACGCAGTAGAAGCCGGGATAATAAACTGAACCAAACCGGCAGTTTCCAGCAATTGATTTGCCTGGGCAGTACTGCTGTTCGCTTTCGCCGTGCTTTCGCAAGGAGTGGTCGTGGCGGTGGAAGCGGTTTTTTCTGATTTGCCTTTAGCGCAGCAAGATTGCGCCTGGAGCGACTGGGCGCCTGCAAACAGGAGCATGAACGCCATTAAAAGGGTAAAACGCATAGGAATTCAGGGATTTGACTTTCTACCCGGATCCGCCGGGTAAGCGGCATTGCTGATCGTCGGCAACGACACAAAGGTAGTTCATGCGCCAAAAGGAAGGTGTTTTTCGACTGTTACGCACTTGTTAAACACCTGTTAAAAGCCCGTTCTACTTGCCTTTTTTGCCGTCTTTTGTGGGAGAATTATGATTCAAGCGCATGACAACGAAGCAGATATATATCGTCATTGCCGCGTCCTGCCTGGCTTTGCTGGGCTTGATCGCCATCCAGGTGCGTTGGATGACCTACTCCCAGGAATTGCTGGAAGAACAGTTTGAACACCGGGTAGACATGGCCCTCTGCCAGGCGGTTGAAACGACGACCAACGAACCCTGTTGCGGTCCAACAGGGACCGGTTCCGCGACCCCGATCAAGGGCTGCCGCGCAGAAGACGTAACGGAGAGCATGATCCTCAGCGATTCCCAACTGCGGCGCAACCTGAATAGTTCCCTGGCTTTTTATGACATCCGGCTGCCCTATACGGTGCAGGTGGCAAACCCCACAGACAGCAGCGCGGATAATATCCCCGCCTACTCCTGCCAGCTGGATCCTCTGGTCGCAGGCGATACCCGCCGCCTGGAGTTGGTTTTTCCAACTAAAGAGAGCTATATCCTGCGCCGGATGAACGTCATGATCGGTAGTTCCATCCTGATTCTGAGTGTCATACTCCTGGTGTTTTTTGTCGCCGGTTATTTTTTGATTAAGCAAAAAAGGCTGGCCGACCAGAATATCGTGTTTTTCAACCACATGGCGCACGAGTTTAAAACCCCGCTGACGAATATCAAACTAGCGGCTGGTTTGCTGGGCCGGAAAAAGCCCGATCTCAAAGACGATCAGGTGCTGCAAATCATCAGCAAAGAAAGCGGCCAGTTGATTTACCAAGTCGAGCGCTTCCTCCAAATGGCCGGCCTTGAATTCAACAAGAATCCTCTTCGTCTTCAACCGCTCAATCTGGAAGCCCTCCTGCGCGAAACCATCGCCGGCCTCAGCCCGCTGATCCAGGAAAAAGGCGCCAGTCTGACGCTGGAGGTTAAAGGGCCCCTGCCGCTGATGGAAGGCGACGAACTCCACCTCCGCAACGCGTTCCGGAACCTGATCGACAATGCCCTGAAGTATTGCGAATCCGCGCCCGAAATTCACATCGCGCTGGAAGCGCCCACCCCACAGCAGATCCAGCTCACCATTCGGGATAACGGTCTGGGCATCGATCAGCAGGAACTTCCCGGTATTTTTCAGGAATTCAAACGCGGGCGCCAGGCGTCCTCGATGCCTTTTAGCGGGTTTGGGCTCGGCCTGGCTTATGTCAAAAAGATCGTGGACCTGCACCGGGGGGCAATCTCCGTCATCGCAGAACGCCGGAAAGGATCGAGTTTTTCCCTTAGCTTTCCGGTGAAATGAAGGAACCCAAGGGGCATATTTTACTGGTTGAAGACGATCTCAGCATGGGCTTTCTGCTCATGGAACTGCTGGAATCGGAGGGCTATTCGGTCAAACTCGCCCGAAACGGCGAAACAGGAGTTGAACATTTCAAACGCCATGTATTCGACCTGTGCATCCTCGACGTCATGCTCGGCGAAAAGGATGGGTTTCAGGTGGCCCGGCAAATCCAGCTCGAAAATAAGCAAACCCCGTTCCTGTTCCTCACCGCCCGCCTGCTGAAGGAAGATGTGCTGAAAGGATACGCCCTGGGGGCGGAGGATTACATCACCAAGCCCTTTGACGAAGACGAACTGTTGTGCAAAATCGCCGTCGTCCTGCGCCGCAGGCAATCGCAGCCTCAGACTGAAACGCCGGCCCGGTTTCGCATCGGCGATTACTCCTTTGATTATACCCGACAGGAACTCATCTACTGCGAGCAGGCGGAGCGGCTCACCGAGAAAGAAAACGAAGTCTTGCGCCTCCTTTGCCTGCACCAAAACAGCATCCTTCGCCGCGACGACGCCGTGGAACGGATCTATGGAGAAAAAGACTATTTTCTGGGCCGCAGTTTCGACGTATTCATCTCCCGCCTGCGCAAGCTCTTGCGGCACGACCCGCGCATCTCCATCGAAAACGTGTTCAAGGTAGGTTTCATCCTGAAGGTGACGGAAGAGGGGGTGGAGTGAGGAAGCGTAAAGGCATTCAGTTACAGGGCCACAAACTCCGTGCGGCGGTTGCGCTGGCGGTTTTCAGGGGTGGTGTTGGGCGCCAGGGGCTGGCTTTCGCCGAAGCCGCGATAGCTCAGGCGGGCAGAGGCAATACCCTTTTCGATTAGATAGTCGTACACCGCTTTGGCTCTGCGGGTGGATAAGTCCAGGTTGTCGGCTTCGGCGCCAACGTCGTCGGTATGGCCGTGGAGTTCGATGCGCATAGCAGGGTTGGATTCGAGCAGCCGGAAGAGGCGGTCGAGCTCTGCGGTGGACGCAGGGCGCAATTCGGCGGAGCCGGTGGCGAAAAAGACATTGCGCAACACCACCGGAGGCGAGGAAGGGGTCTTATCTCCCGGAGGAGAAGCTACCGCGGGTGCCGGGTACAGCAGGATTTCCACTTCATAGGGGGCGCCCGCTTCCCGCTGTTCGCGGAGTTCGTAATTTTCGGAGAAGAACAAATACCCTTTTTTCTCTACGGTGAAGGCGTAGTTCTCCCCCAAGGGCAGGCACACAAAAAACGAACCATCCTCCCAGGTGGAAAGCGAATCCTCCCGCAGGCCTCCTTCCAAGGAAGCGATCTGTACGGTAGCCTGTACCGGCGTTTTGGTTACCGCGTCTTTGACCACGCCCCGCACGTAAGTGACGGGGGTAGGCCGGGCTTCCGCATACAGATCAAACTCGTAAATATCCGTCACCGGCCTGCCCTGAGGCTCGGCCTGTTTTTGGTCTTTGGTAAACAGCGCTTTTTTGCCGTCGGCGCTGACGATCAGCGCGCCTTCGTTGTCGAGGGTATTGATCGGATAGCCCAGATTTTGGGGTTTCTCCCATTCGCCGGCCGCATTCTTCCGGGAAAAGAACAGATCAAACCCGCCCATGCCCGGGTGGCCTTTCGACATAAAATAGAGCGTGCGCCCATCGGGATGCAGGAAAGGGGCTTGATCGTCTTCGGCGGTGTTAATCGCCGGCCCGAGGTTCCGGGGCGTACTCCAGCGCCCATCGGGGAGGCGGTCGCTTTGCCACAGATCGTTGCCGCCAAACCCGCCGGGCCTGGTGGAGGCAAAAAGAAGGGTGTTCCCGTTGGCGGACAGCGTGGGTTGGGTTTCGTAGCCGGGGCTGTTGACCGGAGCGCGGAGGTTTCGCGGAGGGCTCCATTCCCCCTTGCTCCAGGTAGAGATGTACAGGTCGCAGCTTCCAAGCCCATCTCTTTGGTTGCAGGCCGTAAATACCAGCACCCGCCCGTCGGCCGAGAGGCAATGCGCCCCTTCGTTCACCGGCGTGTTGAGCTCTTCCAGAGGTTGCGGAGGCTGCCAGTCGTTCGTCTCGGGCGAGCGGAACGAAAAATAAAAATCCTCCTGGCCGTTCACCACCCGGGTAAATACCAGGAGCTGGCCATCGGCGCTCAGGGAAGGAAGGTACTCGGGCAGCGGGGTATTGATAAAGGAATGGAGCGGCTGGGGCTGGAAGGGCACAGGGTTTTTCACCGCCTGGGCAGCAAAGCGGGTCTGTTCCAGCAGTTGGACGGCAAACGCTTTCTGGCGCTCGTTTTTTGGATTTTGGGCCAGGTAGGTTTCCAGTTTGGGGATGGCTTCTTCAAAGCGCCCCATTTCTCTCAGCGCCAGGGCGGTTTGGTACCAAATAGCCGGGCGGTAAAGGGAATCCAGGCTGAGCGCTTTTTCGTAGCAGGCAACGGTCGCTTCCCATTCCCGCCGTTCGCGATGCAGGTGTCCCAGATCGACCCAGGCGTCGTAATATTCCGGTGCGACAACCAGGGCATCTTTCAGGAAGCGGATTGCCTGATCGGGGTCCTGGGCTTTTAATGCCGCTTCCGCTTTTTCGAAAAGCTTGACGGCCTTTGGAGGCGCGCCTGCAGGGTGCTGTCCAAAGAGGCTGAGCCCAAAGAGCAGAAAGAAACCGAAAGAAAAAAGAGACGTCAACCGCATGGGCGTTGCTTTATCGGACAACGCGCAGAGGAGCCTAGACATTGCTGGCAGATGCCAGCTTACGGGCGATTTTCTCCGATCCCTGGCTGGCGGCGGTATTCAGGTCTTTTCGGAATTCCTCTTTTTCGGTTTTTTGAAGCGCCAAGTCCCGGTGATGCAAGCGGTCGGCAAGGGAAAGGTTGTCCTTGCCCGATTCAATCTCGACTGCCTGGTTGAAGGCTTCGGCTGCTTCCTGGAACTTGGAAAGCCCGAACAAGGTGCGTCCAAAGTTGTGAAGGGCCTTTCGCCGCCATCCGAAGTTGGGGTCGTCTTTTTTGAAAACCCGCTTGGAGAACAGGCGGAGTTCCTGTTCGGCCAGCGCGTACTCCTCGCGTTCCAGATGGGATTCGCCTTTGAGGCGCCGGGCTTTCCAGTAAATAGGCTGGTGGGGAATGGACGATTTCAACGCCATTTCCAGATCTTCCAACGCGGTGGCGAACTGCCGTTGGGTCATGCGCACGAGCGCTCTTCCCACGAAGGCGTCCGGATTATTCGGGTTGAGGTCTATGCTCTTGGAGAAGTCGTAGATGGCATCCTCCAGGTTGTTCAACAGGAAGTTGACATGCCCGCGGCGCTCATAAGCCAAGCCGTGGCGTTCGAATTTTTCGATCGCCTGGCTCAGGGCTTCTTTCGCCTCGCCCTGCTTGCCTTCGGTGAGCAATTCCCGTCCCAGAAGGAAAGACTGAACCGCCGATTTGTCGCAACGGGGCTCCAGCACCATGTGTTCCAGCATCAGTCCATTGTCGAGTTTCCACATGCTAATGCTGCCCGATACGGCGTATTGCACGACCATTTCCAGGATGCTGACCGTATTGCGCCAGGTTTTATCCCCCGACTGGACCGTCAGCCTGGGGATGCTGAGCACCGTGGTTTCTGCAGGAAAGATGTCTTCCTGCTTCAGGAATACGTCGTTCCTGTAGTACGTTTCCAGGCGCTGCTGGTACGATTGCGTCATCCTGTGAAAGCTTCTGGCATTGCCGAACTCCAAATGGCCGGACACAATAATCTTGTAATTCATAGCCGTAGCGTTTGTATGTCGTTTAATAGCCTCTCTGTCTTCGCCAAAAATACAGGTGCGCGCAAACCCCTGCGGAAGAGTCGGAGAAAGGTCTTTTAAAAGAACCTCACCCGGATGTCCCGCCGAAAGGCGCCAATGCGCTTTCTGGAGCGAAGCGTTAGCAGCCTGGGGCTTTTCGCTCCAGATTCGTCAAAAAACGAACCCAATTCTAAAGGTATATTATCCTGCTTTCCCTCTTCGCGGCCGGGAGGCCGCGATCCTGTTGAGCTTCGAAAAAAGCTCCCCCAAAATCTGTTAGTGACGTAAATACAAAGATCGCTCCTTTTATTTAATCTGTCAAGTAAAAAGCGAAAATAACATCCACATGTTTTCCACAGTTACTAACAAAAGGGATGTTGGGAAGCGGCTTTTTTGAAAACACCTTGTTATTTTGGATGAATGGACCTGCTGAAGCAAAAACGTTCCTGTTTTACTAAAAAGGGCAAAGAAAAATGGCATTGCCATACAGGGGAACAAAAAAAGCGCTTAAGGTCAGGCGTTTCAAGCCCAGATTTTGCTCCCTTCGGTACAATTGGTACAGATATCGATCTGATTTCTTCCTTTCAGCAAGGCACTGCGGAAATCCTGGTAACGCATCCCGGTCCAGATGGACCGGAAGGGATCGTTTTTCAGGTCGCCCAGCCGGTGGGTAGCGTCCTTGTCAAAACAACAAGGAACGACAAGCCCGTCCCAGGTGATGACGCAGGCATGCCACATTTTCCAACAGTGGTTCAGGAGTTTATTTTTGATGCGGAACGTACCGTCGGGAAGCTTCCGGTAGCGGGAGTACTGTTCCTGAATCGGGATAAGGGGGCTTCCTTTTTGATAGTCGTAAATCTGAGCGGTTTTGAGACGTACTTCATCTACGCCAATCTCCCTGGCCAGACGGTAAATTTCCGGGATTTGCGCTTCGTTGGGGCGGACGACCAAAAACTGAAATACAATATGGGGTTTGGAGGACTTGAGCTTTCGTTTCCATGCGATAACGTTTTTTGCCCCCTGAAGCACGACGTCCAGCTTCCCGCCTATCCGATACGCCTCATACACGTCCTGCGTGGCGCCATCCACCGAGATGATGAGCCGGTCGAGCCCGGATTCCACCGTTCGGCGAGCGTTTTCTTCATTGAGAAAATGCCCGTTGGTTGACGTAATGGTATACAGGCCTTTCTGAGCGGCATACGACGCCATGTCCAAAAAGGCGGGATTGATGTAAGGTTCTCCCTGAAAGTAAAAGATCAGATAAAACAATTCCCGGTAAAGATGGTCGATAGTGGAGCGGAAGAAATCTTCGCGCAGGTTGCCGGTAGGCCTGGAAAACGCGCGCAGCCCACTGGGGCATTCCGGACACCGGAGGTTGCAGGCCGTAGTCGGCTCGAAGGAAATGGCTAGGGGCAAACCCCAAATGACCGGACGTTTCCGCATCCTGCTGTAATAATACGACAACAAGACCTTGCAGGCATTGACAACCCGGCGCATGCGCAACTTGCGGAGGAAATTCAGGGTATCTGCGGCATAGAACCGGGGCATAGAGGTTGGTGGTTAGTGGTTAGTGGTTAGTGGTTGGTGGTTAGGGCGTTTTGGGGCTGACAGATGTAACCGCCAAATTTATTTGGCGGCAGCATGGAAAAACGGAACTCTGGCCAAATAAATTTGGCCGTTACAAGAGCGGCTAACCGGCAGATGCCTAAAATATTCGGTATTTACTTTGTTTATAATCACCTGATAATATATTTTTTAAGCAAAAAAGGATATATTTTTTTGCGCCAATTTCTGAAATAAAACTCCCTAACCACCAACCACCAACCACTATTTATTAAAGTCGTCCGACTCGTCGATTTTCAGGACTTTCACCTCGGTTCTCCGGTTGAACTGGTATTCGCTCTCGGAGCAGTTGACTCCGTCGACACAGCCGTTTCGAGGCTGAGTCTCCCCGTAGCCAACCGCTTTGATCCGGCTGGGGCCGATTCCGCGGTTGATCAGGAAGGTTTTGGCTGCTTCTGCTCTTTCCTTGGACAAGCTGAGGTTGTATTCTGCCGAGCCTCTGCAATCGGTATGCGCTCCGAGTTCGATTTCCAGGCTTGGGTACAGGTTCATCAAGCGAGCGAGTGCCTCCAGGTCGCGGGCCTGACCAGAGCGGATCACCGATTTGTTAAAATCGTAGTAAATGTTATCCAACACGATAACGGTCCCCTCCGCAATAGGCTTTCCAGGAGTGGCTGGAGGGATGGATTCTTTTTCAGGCGTACCGGCAGGTACGCCTTCTTCCATCTTGAGATTCACGGTAAACGACCGGCTACCCCGAACATTCACCAGCGAAACTTGAGTCTGATAGTCTTTATACCCTTCTTTTTTTCCAACCAGCGTATAGGAGCAGCCCAAATCCAGGCAATACTCGTAGGCGCCGTCGATATTGGATTGAACCCACTGCTCTTTGCCGTCGCAGGAGCTCTTGATCAGTATTCGGGCATTGGGAATTGGGACACCTGGTCCTTCCGCAACAACCACTCCCCGTAGCTCGATACAGTTGCTTCGCTCCAGCGAAATGTTGAGCGGAGCGCCCGGTTCGGCAGATTCAGGCGAAAAGGGAACTTCCACCGTTTTGTACCCGTCTTTGGCAGCCAGGATGACATAATCCCTAAGAGGCGTCATTTGGAGGATGGCGTCCCCGGAGCGGCCGGTCAGGGCATCGGGTTCGCCAAGGGACACGAGGGGCTTGCGCACCATGTTCAATTCCAGCCCTTCTGCGCTGGGCGTAAGTTCTACGTTATACGCGGAATCATTCTTAATGCTTCCGTCCGGGGCCCGCTCAAACAAGAAGACCGAAACCCCGGAAGCTGGAAAATTGCTGCCTACGTCCAGGACGTTGACCCTCAGCGTAAACAATTCGGGCGTACGAACTCCTTGAAGGCCGGTTGGCGCTTCGAATAAATAAATATCATCCCTGCCCATTCCTTCTCTCCGGTTGGAAGAGAAGTAACCCCTCAGGCCTTTGTTGTCTTTCAGTATAATTCCAAAGTCATCGGATGGAGAATTCAGCGGTTCTCCCAGGTTAGCGAGCTTTCCCCAAACGGAAGCGCCGATATCAATGGAGAACATATCCAGCCCGCCTAATCCCCGATGCCCATTGGAAGCAAAAAACAAGGTCCCGCTCTCGTGCATAAACGGGAAGGCTTCTTCTTTGATGGTATTGATCTCCGGACCCAGGTTGATGGGGTCCGACCAGGTCGTTCCGATGCGCTCCACCAGGTAAATGTCCATCCCCCCATATCCGCCGGGCATATTGGAAGCAAAGAAAAGCCGGGTCCCATCGGGACTAAGCGCAGGGTGCATGCAGGAAAACGAATCCTGGTTGAACGGCAATTCCCGTACGTTTTCCCAGTCGTAAATTCCCCGGGTCGCTTCGTAAATCTTGAGCACGACTTTTCCGCTTTTATCTGCTTTACTTACGCCCTGGGTTTGGTTGCTTCGGGTAAAGAAGAGGGTGTTTTCGTCCCGATCAAAGCTCACGGGGCCTTCGTGCAATGCCGAGTTGATCTCAATGGAAAAAGCCTGAGGTCGCTGTGGAACACCCTGGCGGTCAAAGGGCGCGTAAAACAGTTCAAAAAACGGCTCCCCCGTGCCCGGGTCGATCCGTCCTCCCTTGAACCGGGAACTGACAAAGACCAGCCCATCGGCGTAGAAGGTTGGGGAGAAATCGAAGGTGTTGGAATTCACCCCGGTAAGGTTTTCGACAACCACCTTATTGCTGTCCAGGTTGAGCCGGCGCCCTTTGTTCTGCCCGAAAACGGCTACCAGCGCCAAAAGAAACCATCCGGTTAAAACCACTTTCGCCTGCCTCATTTCAGTCATTTTTTCTGCCAGGACTATGCGCTTCTAGAAAAAGAACCGCGGGCTATCGTAGATGCCTCCTTCCGATTTTCCCGCCAGCATAAAACGCAAAACGCCTTCGATGCTGCCGCTGTTATACCTCCTCAAATCGGAAAGCGTCGTATCGTACGACATCCCAAACAGCAGCTTATCGCTTAATTGAATGCCCATCAAAAAGGACAGGGATTCTCCCAATCCTTTTTCTTTCGATCCACCCAACCGGTAAGAGGTTCCGACGGTAAACCGATCCAGGATGAGCAGGTTCAGGTTGATGTCCGCGTCAAATGGAGCGCCTTTGACGTATTTGAACAAAGCCTGCGGCTGGAGGGCGAGGTTGTCGCTCAACCGGGCGATAAACCCCGTCATCAAATAGGCGTGGGTCACTTCCCGGGCGATAGTTCCCTGATCGTCGTTGAGATCGATATTTACATTCAACAGCCGGGGGACGGACAGGCCGAAGTAAAAGTTTTCCGCGTTATAATATAATCCAGCTCCGAAATTAGGTACGAACTTGCTCTGCAGGTTATTCGGGATGGCGCCATCCTGATCGATGGGCTGGGTGCCCCGGAGTTTTCCGTAATCCGTTCGGATCAATCGGGCGGACCCTTGCAAACCCAGGTGCAAAAACCCTCGGGGCGCCCGGATGCGGTAGGAATAGGCGGTTTCCAGGGTGTAATTAGACGTTACGCCTATGGTTTGACGAAGCATATTGGCCCCGATACCCAGGTTGTTGTTCCAAACCGGTATGGAAAAAGAGATCAGTTGGGTCTCCGGCGCCCCATCCAGCCCGATCCACTGGGTCCGGACCAGCGTGGAAATGGAAATGCCTCCTGAACTTCCGGCATAGGCCGGGTTGAGTCCCAGTTTGTACTGCATAAATTGCGTGTACTGCTCCTCTTGCTGAGCGAATAGCGAGGAGACCATCCCCCCCGCAATTGCTATTGAAACAAGCCAACGTCTCATCGATCAGGATTTTAACCGTTACCGCTGAATAACTATAAATCCGCGCAAGGGAGTGCTGCCGTCCCCAAAATCTACTACGTAAAAATAGGTCCCTACCGGCAGTTCTTCCCCATTGAAGGTTCCGCTCCAGTTATTCTGGTAAGGCCTTTTGGAGCGAAAAACCTCGTCGCCCCACCTATTGAAGATCAGTACCTGGCTGTTGGGATAGGCGTTGTCTTCCAACAGACAGGGAATAATAAACTCGTCGTTGGTACCGTCGTTGTTGGGGGTAATGACCGAAGGGGCTGAGCAGTTCGCCTCTCCACCCACTCCAAGCAATACTTCCGCTGTGGTGCAGGCACACCCATCGCTGCAAAGCTCATACACCAGCCGGTCCGTGCCTACAAATTTGAATCCCGGTCGGTAAACGATCCCGGTATCGCCCTGCATCTCCAGGGTTCCTTTGGTGGGGCTTTCCAGAATCCGGATCTTTACCTTGCCGGTGAAGACGTCGTTCTCCAGAATGGGAAGCCTGGTAGGTTCTCCAAATGCCACGGGGATATTATCGGACAACGCTTCCGGGCTTCGGGTGAACCGGATGATTACCGTATCCCGGGAGAGCGCGCCGCAAATCCCCTCGTCAATTTCCCATATAAACCGGTTTTCCCCAGGCTGAAGGTTGGCAGCCAGGGGCTGAAGGCTCAGGGGGTTGTCGATCAGCGCGCTGGTATTCAGGGCGCGCCATTTCCCCCTGCTGCCCTCGGTGGGCTCGTCGGCATTAAGCCGGGTTTCCGGAAGCAGGGCGCAGACCGACTGATCCTGACCAGCATACGGGCTGGGGTCGGAAATCAGTACGAACACTTCGTCCTGGACAACCCCGCATCCGCCCAGAATAGTCCAGGTAAACGCATACAGGTTGCCCGGCTGCATGCCTCCTACGGGCGTGGTGGGATTACCCGGCTCCAAAATCCGCACGCCCAATTGGGCCTGGACGGCGTTCTGCGACCAGGCGCCGGACCCGTTCACTCCAGGCCGGGCAGCCAGGTTTATTTGCGGAGCGAGGCAAGTAAGGATATCGTCCCCGGCAAACGCGGTATCTTGCCGATTGACTACCAACCGAACGTCGTCGGAGGAATAATCTACGCAAGCGCCGTTGGAGAGGGTCCAGGTGAAAATGTATTCATTAGGCCCCTCCAGGCCATTAATTGCGGTGACGGCTTTATTGGGTGTCGAGATCTGTATCAGGGAAGGATTAGGCCCAGACTTAATCGTCCACCGGCCGCTTCCGAGGGTTGGCTCCACTCCCCGGAGGAATATCGCCTCGGCATCGCATGCCGTAAAGTCGCTGCCGGCAAAAGCCAGGTCTTCCGGGATCGTGTTGAGCACAACAGGCAAGGTAGGCGACAGGGAAGAGGTGCAACTCCCTAATCGGGCCTGGACACTGAATCCGTTACTGCCATTTGAAAATCCGGTAAAATTGGCGAGCAATAGGGTCGGCGACGACGTAGTTGCAATCTGCCCGTTGGGACCAAACCAGGTATAGGAAGCCCCGGGAGTAACTTTATCTTCCTGCAGGCGGAGAGTGAGCACCGCATTGGGGGCGCTGATGCACGCAGGCCCCGCCGGTTCCAAAGCCGGTTGGCGGGGAACGGGCAAAACCGTCACCTGGGTAGTAACCGGGTCCGAGGGGCAGCCATTCACTTCGGCAATGACCGTATACAGGCCTGCATGGGTAGCTGAATCGGCAGAAGGGATAAGAGGTAAGGCCAAAGAAGACGTGAAGTTGGGTCCGCTCCAACGGTAAGTTGCGCCAGACAAAACGGTCGCTTTTAGTTCGAGTGCAAGCCCTGCGCAAACCGGGCTGTTGTTCGATGCGGCGATCACTGGCGTGGCATTAACGGTAAGGTTCGTATTGCCGGACGACTTAGACCGGCAGCCGTCCACCGTTACGAAAACGGCATAAGCGCCGGCATCATCGACGGAAGCTGCCGGAATGCTCAGGCAAGGTGTACTGGTGACGATGATCCCCTCGTTCGGTGTAATCCAGTGGTATTGCACCTCGGTTCCTTGATACGCTTCGGAGCAGATCATCGCTTGATTTCCTTCGCATACTGCCAAAGAAAGGCCTGCGTTGATGCGGGGTACGCTTGGAGTGCGCGGCGGGTCTTTCACATTGACCACCGTGCTTGCCGGGTTCGAGGGGCACCCTTGCGTGGTCGTTACGACCAATTGGTAATTGCCGTTATTCAATTGCGTGGCATTCGGAATCAATCCCACTTTGCTATTGGACAAGTAGCCGTTCGGGCCGGTCCAACGGTAGGTATACGTCCCGTCATCTTCCGGAAAGACCGAAGAGGTAAGCTGGATATTCGTGGGGCCATTGAGGCAGTCTGGACCGTCGTTCGTTACGGCGATGATCCGGACGCCGCGCTTGATTTCAACGTCTGTAAAAGCGCTTCCGGAACAGCCTTCCTGGGTAATCACGGTCACGGTGTAGCGCCCTGTATTCTGTACCCGGGCATTTTCCAGACGGGCATTGACGCCCACCGCGTTGAAGCTGTTGGGGCCGGCCCATCGGTAGGTAGCATTAGGGATGTCTGGGGAAGCGTTAAGGTTCAGTATCGCACCTTCGCATATGACGGCAGGGGAGGTGGCAACGGTAGGCCTGGGCAAATCGTTAACTACCAGGGACGTAGGAAGGGAGATATCGGACCGGCAGCCCTGGCGGGTAATGGATAGTCTCCAGGGTCCCTCGATTTCATTCGAGGCATTGGAAACCACAAACCGGTTTTCCGAAGTGGAGAACTCCTGAAGTCCAGGACTTATCCAGGTAAAAATGGTTGCCGATGCATTCGTCTGCAAGGCGACTTCCGCGCCCGCGCATACGGGTCCTGTATTTGAAATTTCCGGTCTGGCGGGTTTAGGCAATACCGTAACCGAAACAAAAGCAGGCGCGGAAGGGCATCCAAAACGGGAAACGATCAGCTTATAAACACCGGAATTAACCGGGCTGGCATTCATAATGGCCGACGGGAACTGGCTGGTGGAGGCGTATCCGTTTGGGCCGGTCCACGCATAGGTTATACCGGTTCCTGATACCTCCGTTCCCAGCATCACCGACTCGCCTTCGCAAACGGTAATCGATTCTTCCCTGGGAATGGCCACTGGTTTTTTATTTACCCGAACCACAACCGGGGAGGAAGGTCTGGATGCGCATCCATTGGCTTCGATCACCAAGTAATAGGAGTTGGCGCTTTCCCCATGCGGTCCGGGAAGGGTGAGCGAAGGCACAATAGTAGACCCGACGAGCGCTCCGGAAGGAGGCACGCCCCGATACCAGCGATACATAACAGACCCGCTGCTGAGCGCTAAGGAAGACGTGAGGACGATATCGTCTTCCTCGCAGAAATTATTCCGGGTGACCAAATCAGGGGTCAGCGGCAGATCCTCGATAGAAACTTCTACGACCCCGGTTGCTTTGCATCCGGTAAGGCCGGTTATTTCTACCACGTAAGAGCCTGCATTTCTGGAATTCACATTGGGGATTACCGGATTTTCCTTATTGGAAACAAAATTATTAGGCCCTGTCCACTTGTACGTATAAATAATCCCTCCCTGCGCCTGCGGCGGAATAGCCCTCAGAAAGAGCGTATCGGAGCCGCAGAGTTCCGAACTGGCTTCGGGCTGGGGTTCCAGGTTTTCAATCCGGACGATCGTAGAACATTGAGCCATGTTTCCTGCCATGTCGGTTACGGTAAGCGTAACGTTTTGTACCATACCCGCTTGTAAGCAGTTGAAGGTATTCGGGGAAAGGATCATGGTGTCTATCCCGCAATTATCGCCACTACCGGCATTGATTTCCTGAGCGCTGACCACCGGATTCTCCAGCCCCGCAGGGTTAATGAACAACGTAGTAGGCTGGCAGCGGGCTATTGGAGGTTGTTGGTCGGCCACATTGATTTTAAAACTACAGGTATCGGCATTGCCCAGGGCATCCGCGATGACGTAAAACACTTCGGTTACCCCCTGATTGAAGGTGTGGCGGGGTACGACTTCCGGAAAGCGGACGGGGGTAAGGGGAAGGGGCGTTGCACCTGTGGCGTAATAGGATGGGCTGATGGTTGGGAATGTCAGTTCGGCAAAAACATAGCTGTTCCCATCGTTCTGCCCGTTTGAAGTCACTGCTCCAGGCGGGCAAGGATTAATGCCTTCATTAGCCTGGCCCGATGGCGTTGCAATGTTAAACGGGTTGACAGAGATCAGGATCTGCCCGTCGTTTGCCCAGGTATTCACTAAAGCGGGGGGGAGTAGGAGCGTCAGCACGCCTTCCTGATTGCAGGAAGCCCCGCTTACGGGGGTTGCTCCCAAAAGGGCGCCTCCTTCTCCAAGTATTTCCCAAAAAGCGTTCGGGGTAGAAAAATCCCCCTTGTAGCGGATGGTCAGCGTAGCGCTGTCGGTAGCATTGGCGCCCAACCCGTCGAAGGAAAACTCCTTGCCATTGGCCAGATAGCTATTCAGATTGGGGTCGTAATTAAAGGTGAGAAGCGCGGAGGACGTATCTGCCGGAAGCTGCTTCTGGTAGGACCCCAAAACCGTGCAATTATCCGTTGCCCCCAGAGGCAGAGGAAGTTCCAATTCAATGGAACAGGCTTCGGAAGGAAGAACTACCAGGGTATCTGAAGGGCAGACCAACTGCGGCGCCTCTCTATCTTCGACAACAACCGCAAAGGAACAGCTATCGGTATTCCCTCCGCAATCGGTCAGGAGGTATTGGATTTCATTCCTGCCCAGGGGGAGTTCAACGGAGGGGACCAGAGAAGGAGAAAAAGCGACCGGCGGTCCCTGGTTGAGCCGGTAAGCCAGGCTGATGCCTGTCAGGTCTTTGAGATCAAAGGCGAGCTGGGCTTCCACACGGCCTCCGCTGCAGATGGGATTCACGGCGAAGCGGCCGGGCTGTTCCGCGCCCAGGTTGGGGATAGCCCAAATCTCGATCACCCCATCGGCGCCCCATTGGTCTAGTTGGACAGCGGAAACAGAAAGCGTGGTATCCGAATTGCCGCACTGGGCCGGGGTAAGGGCGCTGCGCCCCAGGAATTGGCCGTCTTCTCCCAAAATCAGGAAATATTCTCCTTGCCCCTCCCCGTCTACCGAAAATAAGCGAACATCCAGGGTGGCTGGCCCTGCGGCATTCCGCCAGGCATTAGAGGGCAGGTTAAACGCAAAGCGCAGCGGAGCCACCTTGGTTTCACCAGGCTCTTTGGAGGGGTCGGACGAAATCAGGGCTTCGCTCCTGGTTTGGGTAAATGCAGTGGTGGAGAAGTAGCATTCGTCTTCAATCTGAGGATTGGGCAGTGGGAAAATGGCGGAGCATAACCCAGGGCTGGTAGCGACTGCCGTATCTTGCGGGCAATCCGCCAACCTGGGAGGCGCCAAATCCACAATCCGAAATACGGCCGTGGTCGTATCCTTCAGACCGCAAGCGTCTTCGGCAATAAAATCTACCGTTCGCTCCAGAATGACCTGGGCTCCCTGCAGGCACTGAAGGACAGGAAACGAGAGGGTATCCGCGGCGCCTGCATTTTGGGCTATCCATCGGACGCCTCCGCCGCAATTATCGCTTGCTAGAGCGTCGCCATAGCGGTTCGCCCACTCCCAGAAGAGCGTTTCCGGGTCTAGCCCTTCCGTGCACTGAATTGTCAGATCTCGGGCCGGCCGGCTAAATACCGGCGCCTGATCGTCGATTACCTGAACGACCTGGAGCACGGAGTCGGTATTTCCGCAATCGTCGGCCACATACCAGGTTCGGTGAACGGTATACGTGTTTGGGCAAGGAGAGGAGATCAGAACGTCTTCGTACCGCACATTGTCTTCGTCCAGTATGGCGCAATTGTCCAGAATATTCGTTGGGGCGCCCGCCACGCTAGGGTCGTCGCCCTCGGTACAGCTCAGTACGGTATCCCGGGGCGCGGTGAACGTAGGCGCTTGCGTATCGCGAATGCGTATGGTTTGGGGGCGGAAGTTAACGTTGCCGCAGGTATCTTCTGCCACCCAGGTCCGGCGTATGGTATAATCATTGCCGCAGCCGGGCAGGGTTGGAAACTCCTGGTCGAAATACGACACCTCAGGATTGTTGTCGCAAAGGTCGCTCACTTCCGGGGTTCCCGTATTTTCGGGGGTTGGCGCTAAGGAGCAATCGATGGTGATATCGGCAGGAAAATTGGCGAATACAGGGGCTGTTTCATCGGTAACCGTTATGACTTGCCGGTAGGAAGCGGTATTTCCGCAGACGTCATAGGCCTCCCATGTCCGGACAATTTTATACGAAAACGGACAGTTCCCGCTTCCTTCGATCGCTTCCTGATAGATCACCGTATCCAGAGAACAGTTGTCGGTAACCGTCACGCTCGTGCTGTCGGGAATCGGGTCCAGGCATCCCAGGGCGAGGCTATCCGGAATCGAAGGCTTTATTTTTGGAGCATCGGTATCGCGAACGATGAACACGTAAGTTTCGGTGGTAACCGGGCCGGAGGGAGGGGTGATCAGGAAATTAAAAACCAGGGTATCCGCGCAATTTCCGGAAAAGACGTAACTCAGCGGAGGCGTAGGCGATTCGGCAATGACACTTCCCGGGTGATTGGAGAAAATCTGAAGCCGAAGGGTACTGATCCAAAACCCGTAGGAAGAATCCGCTTTTTCACAAGACACCACCGTGGTGTCCTCAATAGCAAGACTTGTCACTGTGGACAGTCCGGCAATAGAGGGGGTGTCGGAAGTCCAGGCAGATAATGAAATGCCGATGGATGCGAACAACAGCCACCAGCCCATTTGGCTGCATAGTTTTTTCATAGTAGAAATCCTTAAAATTATGCTTCTGTTAACTTGGAGCGGTTTGTTAATGCCCGCCAGGAAGGGGAAAGGGAAATGTTGTGAAACGTCAGGGCTCGAAACGCCCTTTGATCATGCCGTTTAGCCATGGGATTTTTTTGTTTTTGGGAAAATAGGACCAATAAATCGGTTCAAATTATGCATTTTTTTGATTCCAAATATGCTGGGATCAAAATTAGCCTGAAAAACAGCGTATTATTCTTCTTCGCCTTCGCTTTGGGTATCCTTTTCCGGGTTCAGTTTCTTGTCGTTTAAATGCGTGTTTAAAAATTGGTTTATTTGATCCAAATGGAAGCTGGATTGGATCTCTCCCAATTCGTTGATTTTCATTTCCAACCCCTCGAATTCCTGATGAATCCGGTCTTTTTTACTGCGCTTTTTCGAAGGCATAGGAGGTATTTCGTTAATGGACTTGTTGCGGTGGGTCCCACCGAAACAAGTCTAATGATCTATTGGGAAACCAGGGCGTCGAACAGGCCAAATGCCCGCTCAAGCCTGCGCCGGAGTTCCGCCGGCCCAAACAAGGAAAGCATTTCCGCTACGCCAGGGCCTTTCATGGTCCCAATCAGCGCGATCCGAAGGATAGGAAAAACATCGCCCGGCTTGAGGTTTTTTTCCTGCATGTAGGCTTCCATGGCCTGATGGACGGTTTCCGGGTCGAACGATTCCAATGCTTCCAGTCGGGATATCATCCCCTCGAAAAGCGTTTTGTTTCCTGTGTCCCATTTTTTGGCGATCGTCTTTTCATCAAAGACGACCAAGTCCTCGAAAAAGTAACGCCCTGTATCCCAAAAATCGGATAAAACGACTACCCGCTCTTTCATCATTCCGCAAAATGCCTGAAGGAAAGATTCCCGGGGATGGTAGCCCTGCGCCTCCACCATGGGCCGGACTAACCCCGCGAGGGTTTCATCAGACGTGGCCATGATATATTGCTGATTGAACCACTTGGCTTTGTCGTAATCAAAGCGGGAACCGCTCTTGCCGATTTTTTCGATGGTAAATGCCTCGACCAATTCATCCAGGGTGAATAGTTCCTGATCAGTCCCGGGGTTCCATCCCAATAAGGCTAAAAAGTTGATGACCGCATTCGGAAGAAATCCCGCTTCCCGGAAACCGGTGAACGAGTCTTCCGGAGTGTCTCCCTTCCAGGATAAAGGGAAGACCGGAATCCCCAATTGGACGCCATCCCGCTTGCTTAGTTTTCCCTGGCCGCTGGGTTTCAGGATCAGAGGCAGATGAGAAAACCGGGGCATCTCCCATCCAAACGCCCGATATAATAAGACGTGGTGGGCCGTGCTGGGTAGCCATTCTTCGCCCCGGATCACGTGGGTGATCTCCATGAGGTGATCGTCCACGATATTGGCCAGGTGGTAGGTAGGCATTCCGTCGGACTTCAGGATGACCTTGTCGTCCAGTTCGTTGCTTTGAAAATGGACGATTCCGCGAACCAGATCATCTACTTCTATGATTTCGCCGGACGGCACTTTTAGCCGGATTGCCCAGGGGTCCCCGCGTTCGATCCGCGCCTGCACTTCTTCTTCCGGAAGGGTAAGGCTGTTGGACATTTTCAGCCGCGTTTGGCTATCGTATTTGAATGCGGACTCGCCTTTTTCCTGGGTTTCCTGCCGGCACGCCTCCAGCATTTCCGGGGTATCAAACGCATAATACGCATGGCCGGACCGGATCAGTTCCTGCGCATAGCGCTGGTAGATGTCCTTGCGTTCCGATTGCCGGTAAGGGCCATAAGCGCCTCCGCCAAATCCCGGGCCTTCATCCGGAAGCAGCCCCGCCCATTGCAGGGATTCCAGGATATACGACTCAGCGCCGGGTACGTAACGAAGCTGATCGGTATCTTCGATACGGAGAATAAACGTACCCCCCGTTTTTCGGGCAAAAAGATAGTTATACAAGGCAGTGCGCATACCGCCTATGTGCAGTGCGCCTGTCGGGCTAGGCGCAAATCGGACGCGTACGTTCTTTATCTCCATGGTGGTGTTTTGTTGCCGGGTTAAAGCGTTTTCGGGGGCAAAATTCCCCTTTTTTACCCGGAACCGCTTCTTTTAAACACAAAAAAAAGGCTCAATACTAATTTTTTTTTGAAAAAATAAAAAAAACAAGGGTTTTTGGCAGCAAAATCGCTGTCCCAGGCGTTTAGGCAATAGATTCTAGCCTGAATAACAAAACACCTGTGCGTTTTTCAGATCGCATATTTTCGTAGGTATGCGTTCAGGTTTGTCTTGAGCCCGTTACTTGCTCAGCCGGCCAGCAATTTAACCTGAAGAAAAAGCAGGCCCTTGCCCAACTACCGGATAAAGCCTTCGCACGTCTCCCGCACAGAGCAGGGATTGTGCGCATTTACGCCTATTGGGAAGACCATGACTTTTTATATCCATGAACATTAAAAAAAACAGTATGTATTTCACCAAGACACCCCAATTTATTCGGAACATGTTTCCGAGCTTCACCTGGAAGGTTCCTGTTTCAGAAAAACGGCTTTTCCTTACGTTTGACGACGGGCCTATCCCGGAAGTGACGCCTTGGGTGCTTAGCCAGTTGGCGGCTTACCGGGCCAAAGCCACCTTTTTCTGCGTCGGGGATAATATCCGAAAGCATCCGGAGGTTTTTCGAAAAGTGAAAGAAGGTGGCCATTCCATTGGCAACCACACGTACAATCACTTGAACGGATGGATTACCGAGAATATTCCGTTTTTTCACAATGTCCGCCATTGCGCCTCGCTGACCAATTCCGTGCTGTTCCGCCCACCATACGGAAGGCTGAAGCCCAAACAGGCGCAGTTCCTTCAGCGGCACTACCGGATCATCATGTGGGATGTGCTTAGCGGCGACTTTGACGCCCGGATTACTCCGGAGCAATGCCTTCAGAACGTTCTGCAAAACGCCGAACCGGGCTCGATTATCGTTTTCCATGATAGCCTGAAAGCGCTCGACCGCCTGAAGTATGCTCTGCCGCGCGTTCTGGAACATTTCACCGCTTTAGGCTATGCGTTTGGAGCGCTCAACGAAAAAGAAATGCACCTGAAAGAACGGGTTCTTCAAACCGCGTAATCCGGCATTTTAAGCAACTTTTACGCAATGCTTGATAAAAAGCCCTCCGGACGATCGGGGGGCTTTTCTTTTTCTGTCTTACAAGTTAAGCCAGTAGGTCATTTTGAGCACCAATGCCCGGTTTTTATTGACGAGCCCATCCGGGAAATAGTTGTCGGTATAAACGACAAAGAGATCCGAAACGGGGGCAAATCGCCATTGGAAGCGCGAATTGACGTTAATATTGTCGATCTGATTGTTGTATTGAATAAAGGTAGTCCAGAACACGTTGCTGGAAAAGGTCAAATCAATGCGGGGGCCGATGAGCAACAAGTCGGCGTCGGAATAGGGTTCGGGCATCCGGATTCGGTTATAGCTCGCAGCAAGGGAGATCGAGCCATAGGGTTGAATACGGTAATTCAACTCCCCGCTGAAGTTGGCGCGTTTGCCGTTGTAGTATTCGCCCAGGCGGGCCTCAAGCTCGAAGTTGAATTTTTTGCGCAAATTGGACGTATACGAAGCGATCAGCAGGTTCTGCAGGTAATCGGACCCCTCGGGAAGTTCCACTCCATCAGTGTTGGTGGGGTCGAACGAGAACGTCAGGAACACATATTCCTTTCGAAGACGCAAGTTGAAATAAGCCGTATTCTGGAATGAGATTCGATACATCAAATTCAAATCCCAATCAGTGATGCCATCGTTGGGGTTGCCCAAAACATCAAAATCAATTCCGGGGCCGTGGCGGTTGATGATTCCGGTTTTAGGGTAAAAGTTGAACCAATCGGAGGAAGCGATTCGCCGGTACCCGGTCCGCCGCGCAAACCCCACTTCCGGATCGTAGTTTTCTCCGATCCATTCGGCGGTCAGGTACAGATCCCAAAGCAAAGAGCCATACCCCATCTGCGTTCCTGCTGCAAAGGCGTTAGCCGGCTGATGGGGTTGAAAGGAGTGGTGAAAAAAGGTTTTCCCTGTCCACCGGCTATCTTTGGAAGCCAGGTTGTAGTCCACCCCCAAAACCCGGTTAAAGTCGAAAGCCCCAAGGGTGTCCGGGATGGTCTGATCATGAATGGGCTGTTTATTAACTGCGATCAATCCGATATTAGATCGGTTGAAGACTTTTTGCTGGATAGCGGCCACCGTGTAATTAACCGAAGGGCGGCCAATAGCGGCATCTTTTGCAGTCTGCATGCTGAGCAGCCCCACACGGGTATTGCCGCCCATTTTGCCGCTCAGGCGCGCCCCGAAGTAAATGGGGTTTTGGACGTTCTGGCCGGTTTCTTCATCGCGGGCAACGCCAATGCGGCGGGAGAAAAAGGGCCTCAGGCGCTGCGTTCCGAAGTTTCCGAACAGGTCGGCGTTTTCCAGAAAAAACTGCCGGCGTTCGGGGAAAAAAATTTCAAACCGATCCAGATTGGTTACCTGCTGGTCGACTTCCACCTGGGAGAAGTCGGGGTTCACGGTAAGGTCGAGGTTCAGGGAAGGCCCCAGGCCGATTTTGGCATCGCCCCCAAAGGATGCGTCCCGCCCGATGCCCTGCCCATCGAGGCGATCCTCGCTGTAATTGGCAGAAAAGAAGGGAATGGCGACCATATTTCCTCCCGGCTTGGGCAGAGGCTCCTCCCAAGCCAGCTTGTTTATATAAGCCAGATTCAGGATCGGAAACTGCCGGGGAGTTTGGGGCCAAACCGAGCGTTCGCCGTATTCGCTGTCGATCCGGTAAATCTTCACGTTCCACAAAACGCTCCCTTCGTTATAGCGGAGGCTTTTTAGGGGAATGGCGAACTCCCCGAGCCAGTACCCGTCATACATTCTGCCCGAAGAAATCCATCGGTTGTCCCAACTCAGATCCAGGTCGGAACTTTCGTTCCCTCCGTTCGCTATCAGTCCTTCCCGTTGCACGCCGAAAGGGTTAACGCCAAATTGAAAGGCGTTGGTATTATCCTGAAACGGGTCAAAAACGATCACGATGGCGTCGTTGGCTTCTCCCCGGAAGTCGCGGCGCAGGGAAGGCGTCACGTATTTTCGTTCTTCCGGGAGGTTGTACATGACGGCGCCCACATAGATGTAGTCGTCGTCAAACATCATGCGAACCACGGTTTGTCCTACTGCCAGACAGGAGTCGAGCGGAAATTGCTCAAAAAAATTGGTTATCCCTTTCGCTTGTCCCCAATCGGGTTCATCCATGAGGCCGTCGATCCGGATGGGTCCATGCGCCCGCTTGGCGTAGAGCGTGTCTGGAGTTTGTCCACACAAACAAAAAAAAGCGCCCAGGCTTAATGCCAGGGACAACCACAATGCCTTTGCCATATCCTGTTCAGGTGTTCTTTGGTACAAAGAAAGGAAAGAGCGCGGATACGGAAAAACTAATCTTTAGCTCCCTTTAACCCCGTCTAATTCAAGCGCTTTCCGGCCGCGGTCTCCAAACCAATGCACCGCTTCGATCAACGGGGCAAACCGGGGATCTTGGGTATGGCCTTGTTTGTAGCGATAATAGATCTGCTGTACGATCACGCCGATTTTAAATAATCCGAAAACAAAGAAGAACAGGATATGCTCAAGCCCCTTGCCGCCTTTTCTGGAAGCATAACGTTCGAGCAGGCCTTCCCGGCTTAGGTTCCCCGGTAGCCAGGTAAGGTTGCCGATTGATGCAACCAGTGGGTTGATCTCTTCCGGCTCAATCCAATAGGCCATAGAGAGTCCCAGATCCATCCGGGGGTCGCCAATAGTACACATTTCCCAATCCAGCACGGCCCGGATGCGGGTTAGATTTTCGGGGTCGAGTACAAGGTTGTCGTATTTGTAGTCGTTGTGAAGCAAAGAAGGGCTTCCGTCGGG
Source organism: Haliscomenobacter sp. (assembly GCA_016707205.1). Lineage (GTDB taxonomy): Bacteria > Bacteroidota > Bacteroidia > Chitinophagales > Saprospiraceae > JADJPL01. Next base: position 83,052 of record JADJHZ010000013.1, read on the forward strand.
AACGCTGTTTGTGCGCATCCAATCCGCCAGGAGGTTCATAGTCCCGATCGGTTCGGTTTCTGCCCGGTAGTATCGCTCAATCCATCCTTCCACCTGGCGGGCAATATAACCTTCGGGTTTGCCCAATGCGCCAAGCCCCGCGGAATCGATGTCCAGGTTGTGCAGATCGGCCAGATTGTCGATAAACGCTTCAGAAAGCCCCTTCATAACCCCTGGGTTGAGGTCCAGGTCTTTTTGGGGGCGATTTCGAAGGATCACGCCTTCTACGCGTTCCATCAGGTAAAAAGGCGCTCCAAGCACTTCCGGATCTTCGCACAGCAAGACCGGCTTAGGGATTTTGCTGTAAACCGGCTGCAGGCTTGTCAGTACCCGGAATTCGCGTCCCATATCATGGGCGGTCTTGACATGGGTTCCAAATGGCGGGCGGCGCAGAACCAGTTGGCCGAGATTGGTTTCGATGAGGTAGGTCAGGTTGGAAAACCCGCCGGGAAACTGCTGTACATCAAGAATAGACTGAAACTCCGGCAGGGCCGACTCCAGATATCTTTGCAGGGAATCAACGGGCAACTCCTCCCCCGGCCTGATGTCTTTCGCTTCGTCCATGATCATTAGGTTTTAGACGTTAGACGTTAGCAGCAGCAGCAACCTCATTATCCGAATGCCTTTCCACCGTCCACCGTCTATTCAGTATTTTTTAAGGATCTTTCTGGCCAGGGAAGCCTTATGCACTTCATCCGGCCCGTCGTAAATCCTTGCGCCGCGTTCCTCCCGGTAATAATAAGACAACAGCGTATCATCCGTGACCCCAAGGGCGCCATGTACCTGAACCGCCCGGTCGATCACGCGCTGCAACACATTGGCGGCAAAAAACTTGATCGAGGAGATCTCGGCGGAGGCGGCACGCTGCCCTTCTTCCTGAATTTTCAAAGCGGTATGGAGCACCATATATCTGGCGGCGTCGATTTCCGCCCTGCTTTCCGCAATAAAAGACTGGACCAATTGCATTTGCCCGAGCACTTTGCCGGGGCGATTTCGCGCGCCACTGCCCGCTGGCACATCAGGTCGAAGGCGCGCTCGCAGACGCCGATCCACCGCATGCAGTGGTGGATCCGGCCGGGGCCAAGCCGCTCCTGGGCAAGAACAAATCCCGAGCCTTCGGGGCCCAGGAGGTTACTGACGGGCACCCGGACGTCGGTATACCGGATCTCTCCATGGCTGTGCCATCCTTCACCGGTGTGGCCCATTACGGGAATATTGCGGACCAGTTCAAACCCCGGTGTATCGGTAGGAACGATGATCATACTAGCTTTGAGGTAAGGATTCTCCGCCTCGGGGTTGGTGACGGCCATAACGATGGCAAATGCTGCTCCATCTGCCGAGGTGGTAAACCATTTATGCCCATTGATCACAAAATGGTCGCCGTCCCGCACGGCCGTTGTTCCTAAAAGCAAGGGGTTGGACCCGGCAAACCCTGGTTCCGTCATCGAAAAGCAAGAGCGGATCGTTCCATCCAGCAGGGGATGAAGGTATTTTCCCCGGATCTCCGGGCTGGCATACTGAATGAGCAGTTCCAAATTTCCGGCATCCGGCGCCTGGCAATTAAAGGTGAAATGGCCAAAAGGGGTTCGGCCTAATAATTCGCCTAACTGAGCCACCTCCATCAGGTTCAGCCCTGCGCCTCCGTGCGCTTCGGAGTGATAAGGATTCCAGGCGCCGAGGGCTTTTACCTTCTCCCTTTTGGAACGCAAAACGGGTTCTACTTCCTTAAAGGGCATATTCATCCATTCTTCTTCAAAAGGGATGATTTCTGCTTCCAGAAAAGCGCGCACCTTTGGGTACAAAGACCGGAGCCGGTCGGTGGCAAACAGGTCAACCATAGCTGAAATACATTTAAATGAACAACACGACGAGGAACGTAAGCACGGTAGCTACAAACCCCACCATGAACAAATTGTAGGAAATCGTCAGGTAGCGGTATTTTTTATCCAACACCTTTCCCAGATGATAAAGGTCCCGGGTCATATTTCCATATAACAAGTCCGTATTCCGGAACAGGTCGTCCATCCCTTCTTCGTAGGCTTCGAGGTCAAGAGAAACGAAATTGCCGAAAAAGACCAGGTTTTTTCTAACTTCTTTAGGATCTTTTTGTCCGCGGTTCAACGAAGTCACCTTAGGTCTGGCCGATAGAACGGCAAAAATCAGCGACGTCAGTCCGGTGACGAGGAAAATAACTACAGGGAGCACGACCACAGGTTTTACTTCGGCGATATTTCGGTAGGAAAGAAAGGTGATGAGTACGCTAATCATGATGGAGTTGACGCTGATCATGATATTGGCTTTGTTATCGGCTATAGCGCTCAGGTTGATGTGGTTGCGGTAGTTGGCGCGGAAAAAAGTTTGGGCAGCGCGAACCGGGCTTTCCGGCTCCAGGTAGTTGAATCGGCCTTCCGGTTGGGTTATTTCCGTTTCTTTGCGGCGCTCTTTTTCCAACCCTTGCTGCAAAGAAAGAATCAACGACGATAGCAGGGGCTGGTAATGGCGTTTGGAGTGCCTGTGATATAACTGCAGGCGCAAAAGGCGCTCTGATTGAACCTCCAGCCAGGCGCGTTTCTCCAGAAATGGTTGTTCGAGGAACTCCCATTCCAGTTTCAAAAGAGCCAGCCGCTGCGCCCCCTCCCGAAGCAATCCCTCGATCAGATACGCATCGCTCACCAGGCGCTCTTCTGCAGAGGCGGGAGTGTGCCGGCTCAGCAGGGTTTGGAGGCATTGCACCAGGCGAACGCGCCGGTCTTCCTCGCACCGATGCGCCTGGAAAAAAGCGCGCACTTCTTTAAGGGAGGCCTGCAGCGGGACGCGGTAATCCAAAGCAAATCCAGCCGGAACGAACCAGGCAGCCAACTCGGCCAGTTGGGCTGTTTCCGGATCTATTCCATCCGTCTCGGCAATTTCCCGCACCGTAGCGGCCATGCGTTCGGCCAATTCATAGTTGTGGAAAACCAACCGGGCATCCGGCGTCCGGTTAAACAACTCCAGCATGTACGCGGATAGCTGCTGCAGCAATTCCACTAAATTAACCTTTCCCGTTTTAATCTCTCCCATGCCTTTTATCTTCCTGAATCATTTCCGGAAGGTATAGAAAAACGCAGCCTTTCCCAATAGGTTAGCTGGGGAATTTCATCTTATCTTCCCTATGTGTTTTTTACCCGGGCAATGCGCTGTCTTTGGGTAGTACGCACGTTGGAGCGGTGGGTGAAATGACAAACCGCGCTGCATCGCATATACTTAACTGCTTGCTGAAACGTTACCCCTATAAGTGGCTGTGCCGCTTAATTCTTTAACACCCAGATCCTTTGCCATGTATTTCCGCCTGTTCCTTTTATACCTTCTCGGTTGGTCTGCGCTATCCTGCGATTCTTTTTCCAATCTGGAGGACATCGAAACGCCTCCTTATGAGGCGGAGTTCGCTTTTCCTTTGGTGAATTCGAGCATTGCGGTCAAGGACGTGCTGGAAGAACTCGACAACCTGGCTACGCTTATTCTGGTAGATTCCTCGGGGTTGCTGCACTTTATTTACCGGGGGGATTTACTCACGCGGACCAGCGAGGAAATTTTCGGCAACATCAGCAATGCCCTTCCTCCTTTGATACCGATATTAGGTAATACGATGCCTATCCCCCTTGTCTTGCCCAATGGAGTCGACCTCGACAGGGTCGACCTGAAGTCGGGGAATTTTATTTTCTATGCCGAAAACCCCAACCTGCAGCCGGTCAACGTTCTGATAACGATTCCCGAACTTCAGCGGGAAGGGCAGCCGTTTTCGATTCCTTTCAGTATCCCGGCATATAGCGGTTCCGGCGCCAGGCCTTCTGCGACGAATGGTTCTGCTCCGGCATCTCTTCAAGGCTATTCGTTTCTCCCCGATGGAGATACCGTTCATATTCAGGTTAAGGCGTTGGCGCCCGGTAACGTACAAGTCAATTTACAGAATACAGTCGTCCAATTTAATCAACTTGCCTTTTCTTACGCCGAAGGGTTTCTTGGCAAGCTTATTTATGAGGGGGAAAAGGATACGGTCGGGATTGATTTCTTCGAAACTCAGTACATTCAGGGGGACATCCGGTTTGCCGATCCCAGGGTTGCGTTCCACTTTGAAAATTCGCTCGGAATTCCAACCCGGGCCGTGGTAAATGCCTTCGACGTGTTCACCATCAAAGGAGGAAAACTCCAGGTTGAAAGTCCGGTGGTCCAAACCGGGATTGACTTCCCTTATCCTTCGTTAACCGAAGTGGGGCAAACGAAAACGAGTACGTTTGTTTTTACTAAAGCCAATTCCAATATCGACGACTTACTGAACTCCGGCCCCACTGCCGTTGCCTACGATGTAGACGCCATCACCCATCCCGATGGCAACACCGCTATACGGGGATTTGTGACAGATAAAAGCTTTTACCGGATCCAAATGGAAATTGACCTTCCCCTGGAAGGCCAGGTCGACCAATTTGAGGCGGAAAGGGAGTTTAATATCGACCTGAAAGATCTTCAGGATGCTCAAAAAGTGGAGTTCAAAATGGTCACCGACAACTTCATCCCCCTTGACCTCGACCTGCAGGCGTATTTCCTGGACGAGGATCAAGTCGTTCTGGATTCTCTGTTGCCCAAACGGGACCGGCTGATCAAAGGTGCGGCCTTCCCTTCCGGCCAGTCCCAAACTTCGACGTTTTTTGTCCCCTTCGAAGGAGAACGGTTGGCGAAAATCCTAAAGGCCCAAAAGCTGCGAGTCGACGCATTTTTCTCCACCGATACCAACAAAGGCCGCGATATCCGCATACAGTCCAGCCAAAGCCTTCATTTCAGGCTTGGCGCCAGAGCCACGGTTAAGATTGGTGGTTAGTGATTGGTGGTTGAGGTGGTAGATGGTTTTTATTATACTATATCCCCAAAAGTAGATGCCAAGCTTATGAATTCGATGCGTTTTTTCCTTTTCCTTATGGTCTTTTATCCTGCAGGGCTTGGCGCCCAGCACGATTTGTCGACGCATTTTATGTCGGGCGTCTACCAGGCCATGTGGAGCAACCCGGCTACTGTTCCGGACCACCGCGTGGTAATTTCCCTTCCGGGCGTGTATAATCATTTCTGGAATAGCGGATTTTCCTGGTCCGACGCTATCCGGGAAGATCCTGGCGGTCAGCGCACGCTCGATATAGATAGGCTGATCGACGGACTGGAAAGCAAAAATTTCATTAAAGAACGTCTGGATATTCAGACTTTCGGGCTGGCGGTTCAGGCGGGCAACTGGACCTTCAGCGCCGGGCACCAGGCGCGTTTTCACGCCTACGCCTATTATCCGAAAGAACTGGCGCAACTCATCTGGAAAGGCAACGCCCAGTTTATCGGGCAAACGGTTTCGATAGGCCCGGAGCTCTTCACGAGAGGGTACCAGGAGTTCCATCTGGGCCTGGCGGTCCGGCCCCGGGAATCGTTCCGGTTGGGCGCCCGCGTCAAGCTTCTGAGCGGGATCGGAGATGCGTCTACTTCCCGTAGCGACCTTGCGCTATCTACCAGCGACGATATTTATCAATTGACGCTGAACTCGGATTTTCAGTTCAACGCCACCGCTCCATTGCAATATAACGGCCTGGACGATTTTACGGTGGATGTGGATGCTGCAGATTTTCCGTTTGACCAGTTGTTCAGCAAAAACAACGGAATTGCCCTTGACCTGGGCGCGGAGTTTTTTCTCGACCGCCTTACCCTTCGGGCCAGTGTACTCGATTTGGGGAGAATCACCTGGAAGCAGGACGCTACCAATCTTTCCCTGACCGGTGATTTTGAATTCAAGGGCCTGGATGTTTTCCGGCAACTGCTCGACGACACCAGCAATATTGCCGGCGGGGTGATCGACAGTCTGGAGGCGATTTACGATATTCGCCAATCGTTTGTCCAGTACCGGACTGCACTTCCTATGCAAACTTTTCTGAGCGCTACGCTGGCGCTGAACGATTCCTGGGATCTTCACGCACTGGCTTATGGAGAACGACTGGGAAGCCGCTTTTTTCCGGCGTTTGCGGCCGGGGCCCAGATGCGGGTTGGCCGGTTTATGCAGTGGGGGCTTTCTTATGTGGCCCGGTATTACCAATACGATCAAATGGGCGCCAACGTCAGTATTAGGCTTGGCCCTATCCAGGCAGTGGCCTCTACCGATCATCTTCCCGGGCTCGTTGGTTGGAAAAAGGCGCATCAGGCCAACCTCCGCCTCGGATTAAATCTGGTTTTCGGCCTTTCCGAAGCGGCACAAAGCCGGGGTCCCAAACGCTTATTTATCGACGAGCGAAAATTTTTCTAGGCATAACCGGTTTATGGCGGCAATACCCGAAGGATTTTCCTGCAACGCTTGCGCCAAAAAAGAAAGAAGTCTATATTTGCATCCGCTTTCGGGCAATTGGCGCGGTAGCTCAGCTGGTCAGAGCGTGCGATTCATAATCGCAAGGTCGGGAGTTCAAGCCTCCCCGCGCTACCAAAGGGGCCTGTTTCAAAATCCTGTTATTTCCTCCGGGCATCTTTTTTGGGTGGCCAGGCGCAAATAGCGGGCTTTCGTAACAGGCCCCTTTCTTATTCCTGCTTGACCAGCTTGAGCGTTTGGGCGCCTTTTTCAGAGCGCAGGCGAAGGAAATACACTCCTGCCGGCCAATCCGGCTGGCCAAGATCGGCCTCAAACGTCCCGGAAGGTAATTGCTCCCGACGCCATTGGGTCACTAACCGGCCCTGGGCGGTAAACAAGTCCAGCAGGAGCCAAGGCTCCGCTTTGGGAAGGAAAACTTCCAGGCGGGCTTGTCCTTGGAAAGGGTTCGGAAAGATTCTGGCTTCGGCCCGCCATTCGGGTTCCTGGGTACCATTCACCGGGCTGATTGCGACGCAATAGTCTTCAATTTCTCCAAAAAAATCACTGGAGAAAGAACACGCGGATCCCGGTTGCTTAAATCGCATGACGATGCGCATGCGCGTGGGTCCGGGCTTGGCGGTAGGCGGAATATTAACGACGCCCAGGACCGAATCGCGGCTAGCCGAGCCGGAGTCAAAAACGACTTCCTGACTGCTGAACACTCCGTCCTGGTTCAAGTCGATCCAAACCAGCCAATATTCCTGTGAGGTAAAACCGGGAAACCCTGGCGTCAGGGTTATGGGATAGATATTTCCCGCTGCCAGAGTCGGCCCGTTCAGTCCCGTGAAATCGCCGTATCCGTTTCTGCCGCTGGAGTTGGAGAAATTGTGGATTTTCACCCCGGCGATCCATTCCTGGGCGGCATCGGAAGAGTCTACCCCAACGGGCTTACAGTAGCTGAGTTCCAGGCAGGCGCCGCAACCCCGGGTCCGGAGCGTAGCCAGAGGGCTCCAATCGGAAACCGTTCCGCCTGGGCAGGTAGAACGGACCTGGTATTCATACATGGTGCAAGCCGTCAGCTTGCGCATGCCGCCGGAATTGCTGAACGCCTCCTCGGTGGTCCAGTTTTCGGTCCCCTTTGCCCGGTACCGGATCGCGTAGGAGGTAGCTGCGGTCACGTAATCCCAAACAACCAGCACGTCCTTGTCGCTGATGAAAGGCGTTTTGATCCCGGTGGGAGGAACGCAGCACCCATCGGTGCGGAAGGTAAAAAGGGTTCCGTAATCCAGGGTGTCGGAAAAACAGCGGACCTGGAGTTGATATTCGTAGTCGGTACATGCGCTCAGGTTGCTCAGGGAAATCGGGGAAATCGCATTGCTTAGCACATTCCAGGTGGCTGAACCCACTGCTCGCCAGCGCAGATCAATCCCAACGATGCTGTCGTTGAGAAGCCAGCTGATTTTGGCGCTGGTTTGCTTGATTTCCGTAGCGCTTACTTTGGAAGCAGGAGGGCAGGCGCCGCAACCCTCCAACAGCAGGCGCAGGCTGTTGTATACGTTCAGACTGCCACCGCTCACGGTGATACCCTGAAGGCTGGACCTCGAAGAAACCCCTTTTAACAGGAGTTCCTTGACCCATTTAGCTGCTTTGTCCGGTTCCAGAGCGGCCAGCACGTTCAACGTGGGGCAATTTGCGGCGTACATCAGGGCGATAGCTCCGGTAACCTGAGGAGCGGCAAAAGAGGTTCCTTGTTCCAAGCCATAACTATTACCAGGAATGGTGGAGAGCACGTTTTCCCCAAAGGCGCCGAGGTCTACCGAATTAAGCCCGTATCCGCCGGGAGCTTTGGCTCCGTTGTGATCCAGGCTGTTGACTGAAATAAGGAAATCGCTACCGCAGGAGGTGGGCATATCCCCCTCCTTGTCGACGTCGATATTCGTGTTTCCGGTGGCGGCGACATTGAGAATGCCCACCTGGCCAAGGCTATCGTAAAAGGCGCACCAGATGGGATATTCTGCCGGCTTGACGCGATCCAGGCCCCAGGAAGCGTTGGTGGCAACGACAAAAGCGCCTTCCTGGCCGGCGCTCTCGTTGTAACGCTTGCGTTGCCGGTAGGGATACAGGTAAGCTTGAATAATGCGGTCTTCCGATACGGCCCCATAACCCCCTACCACGTGCATGAGTTTGACGTTCCATGCCACACCACTGACTCCGATCCCGTTGTTTCCGCGAGCGCCGGCAATGCCGGTTACCGGAGTGCCGTGGGTATTTACTTCGCTGATCTGGGAATTGTCGCGAATGGTATTCCATCCATGGACATCGTCGATATAGCCGTTGTTGTCGTCATCGGCGCCGTTATTTGGGATTTCCCGGGCATTGACCCAAAGGTTGGGTTGGATGTCCTGGTGCGCAGTATCCAGGCCGTTATCGATCATGCAGATCACGATGGTGTCTTTTCCGGGGGTGGTTCCTCCCGTGGAAATATCCCAGGCCAGGTCCATTTTCAGGTCGGCTCCAGGGGCGCCTCCAGACTGGCCGGTGTTGAACAAGTGCCATTGGGAGGGGAAGCTGGGGTCATTGGGAAGGCGGGAGCGCAGTTGCAGAAGGTGGTTGAATTGGGCCGCTTTCACCTGAGGGTCCTGCCGGACTTGGCGAAGGAACGCATTTTCATCTACTTTCGTCCAGTCAAATCCCACTTTCCAGAGGTCCAATTCTTCGGAGAGACAAGGCCCCATCCTTATCCGGGTAGATTGGGACTTCAACAGCGTATGGGTTTCCACCCAGCGATCTGCTGCGACGCCCTTTTTCAACTGCACCAGCAATTCCCCCTGCACGTGGGTGAGCTGCTGCCCATGAAGGGAAGCAAAGGATAGAATAGAAAATAGAAAAATAATGGGAAGACGCCTGCTCATGGGAGAGATTCGATTTGAAGGAAAACGAAAGATTTGCAGGCTAAATTACGCTTTCCCCTTGTACGCCGTACGCCTTATCCCCAAAATCGTCTGAAGTTAGACGTTAGAAGTTGGGCGTTAGACATTAGACGTTGGAATTCTCCAACGTCTAATGTCCAACGTCTAATGTCTAACCCTATCCGTTCATGGAAGCGAGGAACTCTTCGTTGTTGACGGTGGAAACCATGTGTTTCCGGAGGAATTCCATGGCTTCGTCGGGTTTCATATCGGCCAGGTGGTTGCGGAGGATGAACATCCGTTGCAGGGTGTCCTTGTCCAGGAGCAAGTCTTCGCGGCGGGTACTCGACTTGGTGAGGTCGATCGACGGGAAGAGCCGTTTGTTGGCGAGGTTCCGGTCGAGCTGGAGTTCCATGTTGCCGGTTCCTTTAAATTCTTCGAAGATGACGCCGTCCATTTTGGAGCCGGTGTCGATCAAGGCGGTGGCCAGGATGGTCAAAGATCCTCCTCCTTCGATATTCCGGGCTGCGCCGAAGAATTTCTTAGGTTTGTGGAGGGCATTGGCTTCTACCCCGCCGGAGAGCACTTTTCCGCTGGCAGGCGCAACGGTGTTATAGGCCCGTGCCAGGCGGGTGATAGAGTCGAGCATGATGACCACGTCGTGGCCGCTTTCCACCAGGCGCTTGGCTTTTTCCAGGACGATTCCCGCTACGCGGACGTGATTTTCAGCGGGTTCGTCAAAGGTGGAGGCTACCACTTCCGCGTTGACGCTCCGTTTGAAGTCGGTGACTTCTTCGGGACGTTCATCCACCAGCAGTACGATGATGTAGCACTCCGGGTGGTTTTTGGAAATAGCATTAGCCAGATCTTTAAGCAAGAAGGTTTTACCGGTTTTAGGCTGGGCGACGATGAGCCCGCGCTGCCCTTTTCCGATAGGGGTGAACAGGTCGATCATGCGGTTGCCGAGATCCCGGCCGGTATGCGAGGTGACCAGTCTGAATTTCTCCGTAGGGAAAAGCGGCGTGAGGTAATCAAATGGAACACGGTCGCGCAGATCCTGGGGATCTCTGCCGTTGATCTTGGAGACCCGCAGCAGCGCGAAATATTTTTCGCCTTCTTTAGGAGGGCGGATAGCGCCTTTCAAGGTATCGCCGGTGCGGATTCCGAAAAGTTTAATCTGGGAAGGCGACACATAGATATCATCAGGGGAAGTCAGGTAGTTGTAATCAGCGGAACGAAGGAAGCCGTATCCGTCCGGCATCATTTCCAGAATGCCTTCTCCTTCGATAATTCCATCGAGTTCGATGTCGAACTTTTGCGATTCATCCACCGGCACTTCCTCAACTACGGGAGGAGGAGGCGCGTGGCGGCGGGGCTCGCGTTGCTCCTTGGGTTCCTTCGGTTCTCGTTGCTCCTTGAATTCTCTTGGTTCTCTTGGCTCCTCGTTCCCCTTGGTCCCGGTTCGCGTTGTGGTCCTTGAGTTCTCTTGGTTCCCGTTGCTCTCTGAACTCTTTCGGTTCGCGTTCCTCTCTTAATTCCCTCGCTTCCCGGATTTCTTCTGCAAAGGTAGGTTCTTGTTTTGGAGACGTTTGGGCGGGACGCTGTTCAGGCCGTGCAGGGTGGCGTTGTTGTTCCTGGCGAGGCTTGGGCTTGGGCTGGAACGGTTGGTCCCGTTCGGAGGGGTTAACCCGTTTGCGGGCCCGGCGGCGGCGGGCAGAGGCATCTTCGTCATCGTCATCTTCCTCGTCGTCCTCTTTTTGGAATTGCTCAGGAGCGACGGCTGGAGGCTGATGGAACACGATCATGTCTTCCTCTTCTTCCTCGTCGTCCTCTTCATATCTGGAAAGCGCATCGGAACGGAACTGTTCCCGGCTGGCAATGCTTTGGGGGATATCTGGATCGTCGTCGTCTTCTTCGGAATAAGAAGGCGTTTTCCCTTCGGCGACCAATGCCTGATGATCCAGGATTTTGTAGATGAGCTCTTTCTTGTTAAGTCGTTTGTAATTCTTCAGCCCGATTTGCTCAGCCAAGTCTCTAAGCTCTGGCATGAGCATGTCATTCAATTGCAAAATATCCAACATAGGTGATCTCTTTAAGAGAAAAAAGATTAAGCGTGATTCAAAGAATTGAAAATGTGGTGAAAAGGATTTTCGGGGAGACCTTAGGGCAGAGTATAGGCGGACAAATTCGAATACTGACTACTCCGCAGGAATTAACCCGGATTGCTTATTCCTGAAAAAATCTGGTGGAAAAAAGCAGGATTTGACAAACACAAGCTGTCATGAAACCCTCTGAGAATATAACGAGCCGGCTTGGCAATAGTTGTACTGGCGGCAAAAATACATTATATTTTGAATAGGGCGTACTATCTTTGCAAAAATTTAACCAAACCCGGGGATTCCTGGCAACTCATTGCAGTCTTTTTGCCGGATCTTTTCGCTCCGCCATCATAAGGCGCGTTTTGCATAGCGAGTTTCCGGGCGCTAACCCATTCCAAAAAACGCCATCATGCTGCAGCTCGATGTTATTCGAAACGAAAAGGATCGCGTAGTTGAAGGACTAAAAAAACGCAACTGGGGTCCGGAGCAATTGGCTCTGGTTGATGAGGTGTTCCATCTGGACATCCAGCGCCGGGCTTTGAAAACCGAAATGGACCAATCCCTGGCCGAGCAGAACCGCTTGTCTTCTGAAATCGGCGCCTTTTTCAAACAAGGAAAAAAAGAGGAAGCGGAAGGGCTGCGCGCCCAGGTGGCTGCGCTTAAGGAGTCTGGCGCAGAGCTCAAAAACCGCCACGACGAAGCGGAGACGGCCATTCGGGACTTGCTTTTTCAGATTCCCAACCTTCCTCACGCTTCCGTTCCTTATGGGAAAACGCCGGAGGATAACGAGGTCTACCGGGCTTGGCCGCATCCGCTGCCTGAACTGCCTGCGGATGCGCTTCCGCATTGGGAGCTCGCCTCCAAATACCAGATCTTCGATCTCGAACTTGGGGTCAAACTGACCGGAAGCGGGTTCCCGGTTTTCCGGGGCAAAGGCGCCAAACTGGAACGCGCGCTGATCGGCTTCTTCCTGGATCAGGCTGCCGATGCGGGCTATGAAGAGATCATGCCGCCGCTTCTGGTCAATGAAGAAACCGCCAGAGCAACAGGGCAACTCCCGGATAAAGAGGCTCAGATGTACTACGTGGAGCGGGACAACCTCTACCTGATCCCCACTGCCGAAGTGCCTGTAACGAACATCTACCGCGACACGATCCTCGACGCGTCGGAGCTTCCTTTGAAACTCACCGGGTATACGCCTTGTTTCCGGCGGGAAGCCGGCTCCTACGGAGCGCATGTCCGCGGGCTCAATCGCGTGCATCAGTTTGATAAAGTGGAAATTGTCCAGATCGCCCACCCCGATAAATCCTATGAAGCGCTGAGCGGCATGCTGGCTCATGTCAGCAGCTTGCTGGACCAACTGGAGCTTCCCTACCGGATACTCCGCCTTTGCGGTGGGGATATGGGCTTTACCTCCGCGCTGACGTTCGACTTTGAGGTGTATTCGGCCGCCCAAAAGCGTTGGCTGGAAGTGAGCTCGGTATCCAACTTCGAAACCTTTCAGAGCAACCGGATGAAGCTGCGCTTTCGGGAGGGAAAAGACATCCAATTGGCCCATACCTTGAACGGGAGTGCACTTGCTTTAGCCCGGATCGTTGCCGCCTTGCTGGAAAACAACCAAACTCCGGATGGAATTGTTATCCCAAAAGCTTTGCAGCCCTATACGCGTTTTGAGATTATCCGGTAAAGCGCGCCCGGGACGCCGCCAAAACACCCCGGTTGAATTTGGGTGCGGCATAAAATTTTTGAATCAATTGCTTTGTTATGACGATCGCATATTATGGTTATCTGGCCCTGGGAGGAGCGCTTTCTTTGGTAGGCCTGATCATTAGCCAGCGGCTTAAGGCCAAGTTTAGCAAGTACAGCCAATTTCCTACCCATTCGGGATTAAGCGGGCAGGAGATCGCCCAAACCATGCTTCGCGACTATGGAATTAACGACGTTCAAATTATCGAAAGCCAAGGCATGCTTAGCGATCACTATAACCCTTTGACCCGCACCGTGGCGCTTAGCCCGGAGGTTTACCAAGGGAGAAACGTAGCCGCCGCCGCAGTAGCCGCCCACGAGTGCGGGCACGCCGTACAGCATGCTAAAGCCTACCGCATGCTGCAACTCCGGTCGCGGCTTGTTCCCGTCGTTCAGTTTTCTGCGATGGCCCAACAGTGGTTGCTGTTGATTGCCTTCCTCACGCTGAACACTATGCCGCAGATCATGCTGGCCACCATTGCGGCCTTTGCCGTGACCACCGTGTTCAGTTTTATTACCCTTCCCGTGGAGTTCGATGCCAGCCGGAGGGCTTTGGTCTGGCTCGACCGTTCGGGAATTACCCGCGGGGCGGAGCACGAAGGCGCTAAAGACGCCCTGAAGTGGGCGGCGCTGACGTATGTTTCTGCCGCTTTATCCGCGCTGGTTATGCTACTTTTCCTTATATTCCGTTATATTGGATCCAGAGAAGATTAACGAACTGAAAACTAATTGCGCTATGTCACACGAAGAAGTCGACATGTACATCGAGGATGCCCGCGAGCACATGGACCGCGCCATCCTCCATCTCCAAAATGAACTGGCTAAAATTTCTACCGGCAAAGCTTCTCCTGCGCTGGTTTCCGGGTTGCTGGTGTCTTACTATGGCGCCATGACCCCCATGAATCAGGTCGCCAGCATCAGCTCTGCAGATGCGCGCACCCTGGTCATCCAGCCATGGGAAAAATCCACCCTTGCCCACATCGAAAAAGCCATTTTCGAGGCTAATATCGGCGTTACGCCAATGAACGACGGCGAAGTGGTCCGGCTTTCATTCCCCCCTTTGACCGAAGAACGGCGCCGGGAGTTCGTCAAACGGGCCAAACACCTTGGGGAAGAAGGCAAGGTCAGCATCCGAAACACTCGCAGGGATGCAATGGAGCATATTAAAAAAGCCATAAAAGACGGATACCCGGAAGATACGGGCAAACGGAAAGAAGAAGAGATCCAGGATATGACCAACAAGTTCTCCGTTAAAATTGACCATCTGCTTGAGGCCAAAGAAAAAGAAATCATGACGGTATAAGCCGCAGCCTATATTTTTCTTTTTTGTTTAGGCAGATCCGTTTGCAGAATAATAAAATACTCCTACCTTTGCCTGACTTTTTCAAAACTGATTTTAGAAGCGCGACAAAAGTCTAGGCATAATGAAGAGGACGTATCAACCTTCCAGAAGAAAACGTGCAAATAAGCACGGTTTCCGTTCGCGGATGAGCAGCAAGAACGGACGTAAAGTTTTGGCTCGCCGCCGCGCAAGGGGCCGTCACAAATTGACGGTTTCCGACGAAAGACGCCTGAAGTAATCCTGCGGGGCTCATTGCACTTTGTCGCCCCGCAGGATACGATATCTTTTTCTTGCCTCTACGGCGAAGGTGCTTCCAGAGTAATCGATAAACAACTTTTCGTATAAGGCTTTGGCCTTTTCCAGGTCGTTAAGGAATTTTTCATAGAGCCCGGCCAACGCAAAGATTGAGTTGTCAGCACGAATCCCATCGCTGAATTTATCGATAATCGTTTCATACGCTCTTGCTGCTTCCTGATATTTCCGCTGCTTTAGGTAAACCTGGGCGCGCAGGTAGGCTACGTCGTCTTCCAACGCATGTTGGGGGAACGCCTGAACGAGCGAATCCAGTTTAAGAAATGCTTCCCCAAACCGGTTCTGGAACACCAACAGGTCTGCCTCGGAATAGAGTTTAAGCGGGGTGTCGATGGAGTCCAGGCCCAGATTATCGGTTATGAATACGGATAGATCCAGGGCGTCGTTGGAAATCAGCTTGGAGGTGGATGCTTTCAGCACGTCAAATTGAGCCTGAGCCCAGGGGAAATCACCGGAGTAATAAGCCAGGCGGGCATTGCGAAAACGCGCATCATTGCCAAGTTGGTCGTCTTTAAACGCCTTATCCACCTGAGAGTACAACAAGGTAGCTTCCCAAACTTCCTCCCGAATCAGGTACAGATCGCCCAGGATGAGTTTGGCTTCCGCCTGCTTACGGGGGTTGAGCCCGGGGTAGTCGATCATATCCTTGAGCAGGGAGATGGCTTTTTCCTGATCGTTGAGGTAATAGGCTTCCAGTTCCGCCAGTTCCATGATTAAGGGGGCGGTATTCCGGTTGTACCCCATCTGGGTGAGGAAAGAGACGTATTCCTGCTCCAGAAGCCGGAGGTCATTTTGGGTATAGGAATACCCTTCGACGAGTTTGATCCGGCGGTACCGGAGGGAGGACAGTTTGGCGTCCAGATAGAAAGGAGATTCCGTCCCTTTTTGGGTAACGATATAGTCGAAAGCTTCAATTGCGGGGTCATAGTCGCCATCGCTGGCGGCGATCTGGGCCATTTGGAAGATCCGGGCGCCATTCTCTTTCAACCGGCGGTCCAGGGCCCGGAGTTGCCGAAGCGCATTGCCGTAGTCTTTTTGCTGGACGAAAAGCCACGCCAGGAGTTCGGGATATTGGATTGCCTGTTCATTTTCCTGAGCCCGGGCGTATAGCTGGCGCTGTAACTCTTTATAATCCTCTTCCAGTAAGTAGCGTTGGAAAATCGTTTGTACGTTTTCCAGCCGCTCCGGATTAGCCTCCAGGCTGTTGAGGAACTGCTCGATCATTTTGGAGCCATCTCCTTTTCTTCGATACAGCTCGCCAAGGCTATAGGCGAACACATATTTATCGTTTAGCAGTTCGCTGCCTTTAACATAACTTTCTAATGCCAGATCCACTTTATTTAACCCACCGAATGTATTGGCCAGACGGATGATGGTATACCGGTCTTTGGGAAGTTTTTCAATGGCTTTCCGGTATTGGGCATTGGCTTCTTCTTCCTTAAACTGTTGCTCCAGGGCGCGGCCCAGATAGACATAGAGCTTGCCGTCGTCCGGGTTTTTGCGCAGCACACGGGCCACGGCCTTTTCGATGTCGGCATAGCGCTGGAGTTGAAGCAGGCAATCCATGTAGCGATCGAAAACGTATTCGTTATTTTCCTGTTGCTGGAGCAGCTTTTCATAGAGCACGACGGCCTTTTCATATTCTCCGTCGTAAAAGTATTGCTGAGCCAGTTTGGCTTCCTGCGCGTTCAGTCCCAAAGACCAAACCAATGCCACGCCCAAAATCAAAAACCGCATATCCGAAAATTTTAACGTAAAAATACCCTTTGGACCAATGTACAAAGGTAAAAACGAGCGTTGTGGCGGAAAAGTTGCTTTTTTATTTCCGGTAATCGAGAGGCGGCTGGCGATCTCCCATCAGTGACTGGTATTTGAACCCTTCGCCTCGGCGTTTGAGCAGTTCGACGTTGGCCGTTTCGCAGATGGAAGGGTCATTGAACAAGTCGATCGCTGTTAGGGCCAGGGTTTTGGAGGCTATCATCATGCCTTTGGACCCGATACTCATTCCCCCGGCGGCCACAGCCTGCCAGCTGTGGGCAGAAGTGCCCGGTACCCAGGTGGCAGCGCCAAGACCGGCAGTAGGAACTACCCAGCTAATATCTCCTACATCGGTAGATCCGCCGTTGCGTTCCTCGGTGACTTCGTAGGGCTGAATAATGGCGGCCGAAGCCAGCAGCGGTTTCTTCCCGCTGAAAGACTCCTGAATCTGTTCGGCAAAGCGCTTTTCTTCCTCCGTGTACTCCATGCCTCCAACCGATTGCAGGTTGGCGTGCATGATGCGCGAAAGGGCGTCGTTCGGCATGAGGTTGTACACCCCATTGATGAGTTCGTATTCCATCCGGGTGCCGGTTCCCAGCGCCGCGCCTTCGGCAGCTTTGATGATCCGGTCTAATACGTCTTTTACTTCCTTCATTTCTGGATGGCGGGCGTAATAGTACACCTCCGCGAAAGCGGGCACTACATTGGGGGCTTCTCCGCCTCTGGTGATGACATAGTGGATCCGGGTATCTTCCTGGACGTGTTCGCGCATCATATTGACCATATAGTTCATCGCTTCTACGGCATCCAGGGCAGAACGGCCTCGCTCGGGGGCCGCCGCCGCGTGGGACGCTTGTCCGTAAAAACGAAATTTTGCGGAAATATTGGCCAGTGAGGAGGTAGCGCTTGCCCGGTTTTCACTGGAGGGGTGCCAGTGAAGCACGGCGTCGGCGTCGTAAAACAAACCGGCTCTAACCATGTATACTTTCCCGCCTCCGCCTTCTTCTGCCGGGGTACCGTAAAACCGGATCGTACCGGATTTTCCGCTCTTTTGGAGCCATTCCTTCACGGCGATGGCCGCCGCCGCAGACCCAGCGCCAAACAGGTGGTGCCCGCAGGCATGCCCGGCTTTAACCTCCGGCCGCTCCTGCCGCAAGGGAACTGCGGCCTGCGACACTCCCGGAAGCGCGTCAAACTCGCCAAGAATCCCAATAATGGGTTTGCCCGAACCAAAAGAAGCAATAAAGGCAGTGGGAATACCTGCAACTCCCGCTTCTACGCGAAATCCCGCTTTTTTTAACTGGTCTTGCAGTAAACCGGAGCTACGGACTTCCTGATAGCCTACTTCGGCCCAATCCCATATCTTCATCGCGACTTGGGTATATTCGGAGGAAAGCGCGTCTAACCGGGAAAGCGCGGCGGTTTTTTCTGGCGAAAGCGCGGCGGCGTTTCCGATCTGTGCATGTACCGTTCCCGCCTCCGCCAGGAGTGCCAGGGTGAAAACGAAAGCTATCTGCCGCATGGTCTTGTGTCTGATCATAATGCTATTTTTTGAATGATGTTCTTTCGGGTCAGTACGGATGCCGTCACCATCGCCGAGCTCAATGCACCGGCAATCCCGCAACTGATGAGATCTTGCCCGGTCAGGTATAGGCCTTTAAATGGGGTGTACACGCTGATTTCCCGGCTGGCGAACCGCTTGGGGGTATGCTCCAATCCGTAGATTTCCCCCTGGGGGTAGTTGACAAAATGCCGGGTTGACAACGGGGTAGAAAGCTCCTGGTAGGTAATTTTCCCTTTCAGCTGCGGCATGACGTCAAAGAACCGGTCGAGCATTCGCTGGGAAACGGAGGCTTTCAACTGGTCGTAGGCTTCTCCCCGGTTTTTCCAGGGCGCCGTTTCCCACGCTTTAAACCGCTCAAATGTTCCCAGGGTGATCAGCTCAATGGTGCTGCGGCCGGGGTACCGGCGCTGAAAATCGGGGTCTTTGGCGGCGGGAAAAGAAGCGTAAAGTAAAGGCAGTTCTGCCTGGTCCGGGTTAGCCAGATACCGCTCGAGGTTTTCGTCGTGGTTGGGATTGTCCGGATAGATCCAGAGGTTGGTTTTGGTCAGGCCCAAATCTTCCGGTGTGCCTTCCAGGCCGAGATATAAGCAAAGATGTGCGGCGGAAGGCGCTATCCGGTTGTATTGGCTGGCAGAGGGCGCGGTCGTTTTTTCGTCGCGGAGCAACTGGTTATACGTCACATGCACGCCGGCGCTGCTCACCACCACCGGAGCAGTGATCTCTGTGCCATCCGCCATACGGACGCCGGTAATGTGCTTCCCGGAAGTCAGGATGCGCTCCACTTCTGCGGAAACAAAAACCGCTCCCCCAGCCGCTTCGATCACAGGTTCTACGGTGTCGAAAATTCTGGCGGATCCTCCAACGGGATAGGCGGCGCCGTTGAGGTAATGGCGGGCGACCATGGCATGCATCATAAAGCTGCTTTGAGCGGGAGGCAGGCCATAGTCTCCAAATTGCCCGGTAAGGACTCCGATCAGCTCTTCATTGGAAGTCAGCCCCTGCATGACCTCCCGGGTAGTTCGGGAATAAAACCGCCGGCTTTGGCGGCTGACCCAAGGGCCGGCGATCCGGCGGAGAAGACCGGGCATAGCCCGCGTCATAAAAAGCCCGCGTCCCGAGCTCGACGCCTGGCGGATCAGGGAAAGGTATTGATCGATTGCAGCCTGATCCCGGGCGTCTGGAAAATACCCCTTCATGTTGGCCCGGAAGGCTTCCGTTCCTTTTACGAAATCATACGTCCTGCTGCCAAAGATGATCCGGTCGTAAACGTCTCCCATATCCGCCCAATCCAACTGCTCCTCGGTAATGTAATCGAACGCCTTTCTGAGGAGGGCGTTTTTTCGTTGTACGTCTCCGATGTAATGGATGCCTACATCCCACTCAAAGTCGCGCCGTTTGAATACATGGGTAAACCCACCCGGGGTATAGTGCCGCTCCAGCACCAGGCAGCGCTTTCCTTCCTTTGCCAGAATAGCCGCCAAGCCCATACCGCTCATTCCGGAGCCGATAATGACGACGTCGTAAACCCCTTCGGGTTTTTGTCTTTTGTAGGAGTAGGGCATAGGGTAAGGTTATTTTTTCTTGAATTTAAAGGAGGTAAAGTGGTTAGGAGCACAGGGGCCCTGATCAAGGGAATAGTACGCTCTTTGGCCATTTTTCCTTTAACGCTTTCGCGAAATTAGAAAATGGCGGTAAAAGGTTTGCCAAAAGGCCTGAATAAAGCCATTTTATCGAACAAAAAACTTTTCGGTCTTCACTTTTCCATTTTGCCACACGTTGCGTTGCCAGGAGCTTTCATCGTTCATGGGCACCCAGCGCATTTCTTCTTTTCGGTAGTGCCAGTCTTTGTCCTTTTGGAAGAAAAGCTGTTCGCCCGTGGTTTCCACAAACTTCAAAATTTCGTTGTCGTGGTAGTTTTGCTCATCCTTATCCGTATAGGCGAGCTGGGCCATTTCCGAATAATACTCGTTTAGGGTGATGAGTAAATCGTTCAACACCACATCCATCTCCTGGATATTGAGGCCGGTCTTCCGGGCTTCGAGGAGGGTGATGGGATAACTGTGCGAGGGGTACTCTTCATTAAGATGGGTGCTGATGCGATTGGCTTGATCGAGGTCGGTCAGGTGGTAGGAAAGAATTTCGGTAGTCAGTTTAATGGAAAGGGAACTGGCGCGATCCACTGCCCCAAAAACCAGGGGATGAATATATTGGTAGATGGCATTATAGGGGTTTTGGTCATGCGGTTGGCGTTTGGCCTCCCAAAGGCGCATGACCCGCTCCAGTTCGTTCTGGCTTACACTGACGAGGTCGTTGTATTTGTCTACTGGAGAAAGATCGTGGGTGATGGACGTGTCGATGGCTGACAGAAAAGCGAGGGGGCCCATGCGGATTTCATTGGCGCCAAGGGCCAGCATGGTTGCCGCCGATGCGCACTCCAACGGCACGAGCGCAATGATTTCTTTATAATAGGCTCGTAACAGGTGGACAATGCGCAGGGACCCTTTTCCAGATCCTCCATCGCTTTTGATAAAGAGAAAAAGCCGTTCGTGCCCCACCCGGTCTTTAAGGATCTTGTAAAAGGCGTTGACGTCCTCGAGGGCGATCCGGCTATTGGTGGATACCCAATAGGAAAGGAAATCGCCGTCGAGATGTTGGCTGATTTTTTGAATCGCTGCCTGGGTTTCTTCAAACCGGATCGGGGGCTTCTTGTGGGGATTAGGTTTTTTCATGGAGTAAATTTTTGAAAAAGTACCAAATTTAGATTTACCGGAAAACAAAACTCAACACCTTTAAATTCCATGGTTGTGGTAAATTTGTCTCCGGAACTTATCCATCTGAAAAAATTGACGTCTGATTCATCCAGAAATTTTTCCCATTATGAAATCGCATGCATTCCCATTCGCGCTGATTCTGGTTTTGAGTATTTTCTTGGTCTCCTGCGGGGGTAAAAAGGGGGATGCCGGCGCCGGAGGCGAAGGGCAAACCACGCCAACGGAAGCGGCCGCCCAAGAAAACCTGCCTGCTAAATTGGCGATGAATGAAATTCCGCTCGACGCGGTAGACAAAATGGTCAAAATTATCGAAGCCGACTCGAATTGGCTGCAACGGGTAAAAGATAAAGCCGCTACAGACAATGTGCCGCTGGTCTTCCAATTAAAGGACGACGCCCGGTTCTTCCTTTTTGAGCATCAGGGCGAATACGGCGTGGTGTCTATTCCCGAGGAGATTGTGCAGGCGGAAATCGGCAATATCAAAGGCAATGCCGAGTGGCTGAGCTCGGTGGAGCGCCAGGCTAAAGAACAAGGGATTTCGCTGGAGGAGGCCCTTCGTAAAAACGCCCTCTTCATGATTGACCAGCGCCTGAAATAGGGCTTTCGCTACAGGTTGAGCCAGTACGTTAGCTTGGCGACCAGACTTCGGCTCTTCGGACCAAAGGAGGGCTCGATGAGGTAGTTGTCCGTGTACACCAGAAAGAAATCCGACATCGGAGCAAAACGCCACTGGAAGCGGCTGTTGACATTGAAGTTGTTCGATTGGGTGTTGTATTGAATAAACGTATTCCAGAATACGCTGGTACTGAAGTTGAACTCCAATCTGGCGCCAAGCAGCGTGAGGTCTGCTCGTCCGTAGGGGTCCGGGAAGCGAAGGAAATTTTGCTCCAGATTAAGGCTGAAAAGCCCCCAGGGCTGACGCCGGAAATTCAGCCCGGCGCGGTAGGTGAATTTGGAACCGCCATAAAACGACCCATAGACGGCAAACAGGTCGTAGCTAAACAACTTCCTTCGGTCGCCATCGTATTGCATGTTGAACTCAAAATTGTCGTATTCTTTGGCATGCAGCGGCGTATCTCCGGTAAAGGTGAACGGGAATTGCAGGTTGATGTAATTGTTGTTCAACCGGAAGCGGAGCATGGTCGTATTCTTATACACGATGAAATACCGAAGGCGGGTGTACCAGTCGGTCAAGCCGATCCCCTCGTTAAACGTGGGCAGGTTTTCCAGCCCAAACCAATGCTGATTGATCCGGGGGTGGTTCTTGGGCAGGTAATAGTAATCGATCATATTCAGGGCGGTGGTATACCCAAGCCGGATAAAGGTGTCGCGTTCGGCGTCGTAGTTCGCTACCTGGGGAACGAAGCCCATATCGGCATAATAATTGGAGCGCACGTGGCTGGCATCGATGAAGGTGCGGAAGTTCTTCCCGTTGTAGGAAATGTTTCCGGTCAGGGCGTAGGCATTCTCGTTGATCCCCTCCTTATACGACTGGTGGAATCCCGCGAGTCCGGACCATTTCCCGTCCGAGCTGATCAAGTTCATCGCCAAGCCGGCATTGCGACCGTATTCATCGCCTGTGGATTCCTTCACGTCGGTGGCCTGGCGGTTCAGAAAATATCCTCGTACTACCGAGCGCTTGAAGATCCGTTGGTGAAGGGCGAGCGCGGCGTAATTCTGGCCGGGATTTGCAGTTTCGTTTTTTGTTTGCACGTCCATGATCCCGATGCGGGTTTTTTCGCCGATGCTTCCGCTCAGGCGGGCGCCAAAAAGGATGGGAACAGGCGCGCCGTCGCTGTTCAAGCCAATCGTTCGGGAGAAAAAGGGTTGGGTTTGGTTCATTCCAAAGGAGCCGAAAATATCCCCGTTTTCCAGGAAAAACGTCCGCCGTTCCGGAAAAAAAATGCTGAACCGGGTCAGATTGGTGACTTGCTGGTCGACCTCCACCTGGGAAAAATCGGGGTTGACCGCCAAATCCAGGTTGAGGGAAGAGGTTACCGCCCATTTGGCGTCCAACCCGGCATCGGCTTGAAATTCAGGATCCTTTCCCTGGGCTTGGGTTTCGTCTATCCGGGCGGTAACGAAGGGGATTAAAGAGCCGTTGGCTTTGACTTTTTTCGGGGGTTGGTCCCAGGAGAGCGTTCCCAGGTAGCCCAGGTCGTGATTCTCAAATTGCAGGGGCACGCGGGTCCAGGTGTGTTCTTCGTTCCGTTTTTTGTCCATCCGGCCGAAGTTGATCCCCCATTCGGCAAGGTTCTCTTCAAAACGAAGGCTACGGAAGGGGATAGCGATTTCAGCGGTCCAATGATCCCCGTTTTGGCGGGTAGCGGAATACCATTTGTTGTCCCAGTTGGTGTCGACATCGTTAATGGATATTAAGGCCTCGGTTTGAGCGCCGGCGGCATTCACGAGAAAAGCAAACCCATTGGTTTTTTCGTTGAGGGGGTCCAAAACGATAAAGAACGCGTCGCTGTCGTCTATCCGGCTGTCCCGCCGAAGTGTTTGGATGATCTGGTCGCCCGAGTCGGCGCAAACAACGGCAATGAGCAAGAATTCCTCGTTATAGGTCAGCCGGACCTCGGTGCCAAACCGGGAGCGCGCGTCATCGACGGGAAAATGCACCCAGAAATCCCGGGCTGTTGCGGCAGCACTCCAGGCGGGGTCATCCAGAACGCCGTCGATAGTGACGTCCAATGTGGTCTTTTGGATTTCCAACCGGTAAGCAGGATCCGCACCGGGCGGTTGGGCATGCGCTGGCTCAGCCAACCACAAAAAAGAACATACGCTAAGGGCCGTGTAGAGTAATTTCATAGGGCCGGGTGTTTTAAGGGTACAGGTTTCCTTCGTTTTTTTCTAAAAGACGCGATCAGCAAAAAAACGTTGCAGCCTATTTTTCGAGGTGCTTGCCTCCAGTCCAGCCATGACCGCTAAGCCATTGCGTTCCGGAATCCACTGCGCCATTTTCCAGGGAAGTGCCCATCGAGTCGTTCCAGCGATTAAGGTAACCAAACAGGGCGATCACGCCCATGATCTCGACGATTTCCCCATCGTCCCAGTGGGCGCGGACGCGTTCCATGATGCCCTGGTCGACGGAGTTTGGAACGGTAGAAGCAGCAATGGCCAGGTCGAGGGCGGCGCGTTCGGCGTCTGAGAACGCCGGGTGCGTGGGGTATTCCCAGATATGTTGTAGTTGTTCTTCCGGAGCGCCATAGCGTTCGGCTGCCCGGATGGTATGGGCCTGACAATACTGGCATCCGGTAGCCCGGCTGGAAACAAAAGCGATCAGGCGTTTGAGTGCGCTGGTCACCCGGCCTTCATTGGCCATAACAGCTTTGTTGAGCTCGATGAATGCCTTGGCGATAGCCGGGCGGCGTTGCATCGTCAAAACGCTGTTTGGAGGAAACCCCAGGGTTTCCTGAAAAAACAAGGCCAAACGGGCTACTTCGTCGTTGTGGTCGGAAGGAAGAGGCGGAACAAGAGGCATTAACGGTTTATTTTAGATGGCAAAATAATATTTCTTTCCATCTATTACGACTTCGTAGTCGATAGCGTGCGGCCAGGCTGGTGGGGCCATGGTTTTCTCCCACTGAGCCAGGGCTTCCAGCATCTGTGTTACCCTTTCCCGCTCTTCCTGATGGATATCCTGGGATTCTTTGGGATCCTTTTCCAGGTGGTAACAAGCCGTGAGCCCATGGGCCTTGTCCAGGATCACTTTATAGGGGCCCTGGCGAACCGCGCAAACATACCCGGACCTCCAGAAGAACGTTCGCGAGTCGTTTTTGGGAACGGGTATTTTTCCGGTCAGCGCAGGGAGCCAGTTCAGCCCGTCCGCCGAGGGAAGCGCGCCTCCGGCAGCCTCCAAAATGGTGGGCGCAATGTCGAGCAAACTGGCGGGAGTTTCCAGGACTTGACCGGGAGGGATGGTATTCTTCCACGAAAAAAAGAGGGGTACATCGATTCCTCCTTCGAACAGCGTAAATTTTCCTCCCTTCAGATTTCCGCTTGTTACATGGCCGTTATACGTGGCCACTCCATTATCGCTGGTAAACACGATGAGGGTATTTTCCGAGAGGCCGCTGGTTTCCAGGAAGTCCAGAATTTTTCCCACGGCTTGGTCGAGCGCCAGGACCATAGCGGCATAAACCCGCTGATGATGGTCTTTGATCGAACCCAGGGAATCATATCCGGGTTTTGGGGCTTGCCAGGGAGCATGAGGGGCGCTGAACGGCAGGTAAGCAAAAAAAGGCGTTGTGCCGGGTTGCTGCATAAACCGGATGGCTTCGGCGGCTATGGCTTGCGTCAGATACCGGTCTTCTCGTACGGGCTGTCCATCGCGCTGAATAGCGCGGGGTCCCCGGCGCTTTTTCCACTGGACTTTGTCGGCAAAAAGAGACACCGGCGCGCCGACCAGCTCCGGATTCTTTTTTTCTCCATAAAGCGAATAGGCTTCCAAAAAGCCGTAGAAGGTATCAAATCCGTGGCGCAAGGGATGATGCTCCGGACCGTACCCCAAATGCCATTTCCCAAAGATCCCCGTACGGTAACCGCGATCCTTCAAGGCTTCCGCCAACGTCAAGGCCTCCCTGGGCAATCCGGACGCTCTGGATACGTTCCGGGGCGGACGGGGGCCTTTTGCCGGTCGCCACCCATCCCGGCCCAGCAGCCAGGAGGCGGCCCACCGCTCCAGAAAATTCCGGGGATAGCGCTGGTGGGGCTGGAATTCAAACCCCAGGCGTTGGGGATAGCGGCCCGTGAGGATACCGACCCGGGATGGACTGCAGATAGAAGCGGTGGCGTACGCTTTGGAAAACCGGGCTCCGCTGTTGGCGAGCCTATCCAGGTTGGGCGTTTTTATTCCGGCACATCGATAGACCGACATATCGCATTTGCCTAAATCGTCGGCAACGATCAGCAAGACGTTAGGTCGTTCGGGAGACACGGCCTGTGCAGATGAAAAAACAACCCACCCTCCGGCCAGGAAGCACAACCAGCGCCTCATCCCGCTTGCGGGCTAAATGCCAGAATGACGCCGCAAAAATGGCAAATACTTCCTGCGAGGACCAGAGATATGCCAAAGGGCGTGGTGATAAGGTATTTTTCGGGAAAGGTAGATCACCGCCCCTACGGTATAGCAAATGCCGCCGGCCAGAATCCAAAGTAAAATAGTGGCGGGCACCCGCTCCAGCATAGGGCCGATAATAAAGATGGCGGCCCAGCCCATCCCCAGATAGATCAGCGTAGACAACAACCGAAACTTATGGGCCGCAAAGATCTTGTAAACGAGCCCTATCGCCGTCAATGCCCAAAGGACGATCAGCACGGTATACCCGGGTCTGGTATTGACGTAAAGCAGGATGAACGGCGTATATGTTCCGGCAATGAGAAAGTAAATAGCGATGTGATCCAGGACCTGGAACCATTTCCGCAACAACGGTTTATTGGCCAAATGGTAAAGGGTAGAAAAAAGATACACCAGCAGGAGCCCGGCGCCAAACGCGAGTCCGCCGGTGAGGGAAACCGGATTCCCTTTGATCAGGGCAAAATGAACGAGCACCGGTAGGGCGATCAGGGCAAGGAGCAGTCCCAGGCCGTGGGTGATCACATTAGCCAGCTCTTCCGCCGGGCTGGCAATGTCGTCCAGCACCGCGCGGTAATAGGTTGAAAAGCGATTCATTGAAAAAAGTTCAGGTTGAGGATAAAGGTAACAGCCGAGGGTATTAAATACCGTACTATAAACGAAAATTTTATCCAAACAAATTGTGCGGGGATGGATTTTCCCATCGGGATTCTGCTATATTTAACCCCACTGAAAATATACCGGATTGAACCTGTTGGACATAGAGGGCGGACTATTCCTGGAATTTGCCGGGGCGATCGGGGCGCTATGGGGCCTGGGCAATCTTTTTACCGGTCCGCTGCAACATTGGTTTATTTTCAGGCCCCGAAAACTGGCTCAATCCTACGTGTACGATTTCCTGGCGCCATGCCAGGAGCTTTGGATCACGGGCTCCCGCGGGGGTAAGCTGAATGCGCTGTTGTTTAAAACGGAAAACCAGCCGTCGCGGGGAGTCATTGCGTTCTTTCACGGCAACGCAGGCAATCTTTCCCGCTGGGGCCACCTGCACCATTTCTTCACCCGGTTTGGGTACGACTTTTTTGTTTATGACTACCGGGGGTATGGCAAGAGTACCGGAAAGCGCAGTGAGGCGCTGTTGTACGAAGATGCCATGGAGGTCTATTCCTACTTAGCCAAACATTACCCGCCTGACCAAATTGTTCTTTATGGACGATCTCTGGGTTCCGCCTTTGCCATCCGGGTTGCGGCTTCTTTTCCCGCCCGCATGCTGATCCTGGAAACGCCCTTTTCCAGTATGAAAGACTTATTTTATACCTATTACCCGTTTCTTCCTGCCCTTTTCTTCTTTCGCTACCGGTTTCCTTCCCAGCACTACTTAAGCCAGGTAGCTTATCCGGTGGCGATCTTTCAGGGCGCCTCCGACCGAATCGTCCCTTTTTCCTGTGCAGCCCGGCTAAAAGCCAGCCTTAAACCCGGCGACCGGTTCTTTGCCGTTCCCGGCGCCGGGCACAACAACCTCCTGTTTTACGATATCTATAACCGGGAATTGGAGACGCTGTTGGACGGTTGACGGGGAGCGGCGGGCGGACTGGCCCGGAATAGTTCCGCACCCGAAATCCGAGGTTTCGGCGAACCGCGAACGCCCCGGCCCCCGAACCTCGCAACCTCGTAACTTACACGCCAAAAATCAACCGTCGTGAAAATCATCTCCTATAACGTCAACGGCATCCGCTCGGCGCTGAGCAAGGGGTTGGAAGCCTGGCTTGAAGCCGAACAGCCCGATGTGCTCTGTTTGCAGGAAACCAAGGCCAATCCCGAGCAGGTGGATTTTGGCCCGTTCGAGCGCCTGGGGTACAGGCATTACTGGCATTCGGCTGAGAAAAAAGGGTACAGCGGGGTGGCTACCTTTTGCCGGATGGAACCCACCCGGGTAGAGGCGGGTTGCGGGATCGATGCGTACGATAAAGAGGGGCGCGTCCTGCGCACCGATTTTGGCGATTGGACGCTGCTCAACTGCTATTTTCCTTCCGGCACGTCGGGAGAGGAGCGCCAGGCCTTCAAGATGGAGTTTCTGGACGGATTTTTTGCGTATGCGCACGAATTGCGCCGGGAGCGGCCCAAGCTGATCGTCGTTGGCGACTATAATATCGCCCACCAGGAGATCGACATTCACGACCCGGTGGGCAATAAAAAATCCACCGGCTTCCTTCCCGAAGAACGGGCCTGGATGACGACGTGGTTTTCCAGCGGGTTTACCGATGCCTTCCGCCACCTGCACCCGGATAAAGTGGAATACTCGTGGTGGACCTTCCGCGCCGGGGCCCGGGGCAAGAACAAAGGCTGGCGCATCGACTATCAGTCGGTGACCGATAACCTGGCTTCCAGCCTGCGTTCCGCCGGGCATTTGGCTGATGCCTTCCACTCCGACCATTGCCCGGTCGTGGTGGAAATTGACCTCTAAGAGAAAAAAATTCCCTTCGGGCGCTTTTTTTAAAGAATTCTGCTGCTGCCTATTGACATTATCGCAGCGCTCGTCTACTTTTGTTCCATATTTACCCATTTAGGTAAAATGAATATGGAGACCAATACCGAAGAAAAGATCCTGATTGCTGCCAGGGAAATATTCACCCAACGGGGATTTGCCGGTACGCGGATGCAGGAGATTGCCGACCGGGCCGGGATCAACAAAGGGCTTTTGCATTATTATTTCAAAACCAAGGAAACCCTTTTCAAAGCGATATTTAAGGAAGCCTTTCTCCAGTTTTCCAGGAAACTCAACGAGGTCTTGTCGTCCGAACGTCCTGTGATGGAAAAGGTAGAATCGATTGTGGACGAATACCTGGACCTCCTTCTGGCCAATCCCAACCTGCCGGGGTTTATTGTCAATGAACTGCATACCAACACGGAGGCCTTCATTGCCGAGATCATGTCCATGTCCGAACGGCCCGACCCTTCCCTGCTGATTATGCAGTTGCATCTCGACAGCCAGGCAGGCAAGATCCGGCAGGTAGACCCCTTTCATACGGTGCTGAACATTTTATCCATGTGCGTTTTCCCTTTCATTGCCCGGCCTATGCTCCAATCGATGGTGCATCTCGACGATGCCACCTATCTGCATCTGATGCGCCAGCGCAAAGCCGCCATTAAGGATTTTATCCGCCATGCCATTCAATCGCCAGATCAATCCGCCATGTCATGAAAATAGCCTTTGCTTTACTTCCGCTTAGCCTGTTCTTTGGGCAAGCCTTTACCCAAACAACTAAACCGCTTGATCTCGGCGCCTGCTATGCTGCCGCCAGGAAACATGCGGTTTTGGGCGGCCAGCTTTCCCTGTACCAGCAGCAAAACGCGCTCAAGCTGGCCCAGATCGATGCCAGCCGGAAACCCGAACTGACGTTGAACTCTAAGGCCAGCATGCAGACCGAGAACGTCGACCTCGGCATCGACAACCCCTTGTTTCAGTCGCCCGATCTCCCCTTGTTCCAGTTCCGCCTGACGGCCGACGCCGCCTACACCCTGTACGACGGCGGGATGCATCAGGCCCAGCGCGAACAGGAACTGGCGGCGTTGCGGGTCCAGGAACAAGTCGTCGAGGTAGAGCTCCGCAAGCTGCACGAACGCATCAACCAGCCCTTTTTCAGCATCCTGCTGCTGCGCAAAAAGATCCAGGTTCTGGAGAATTCCCGCAAGGACCTCCTCGCCCGGAGCGAAACGCTGGAAGGCGCGGTGCGAGCGGGCGCCCGCCTCCAAAGCGAGGTCGAACGCCTGCAGATCCAGATCACCCGCCTGGAGGCCGACGTCGATAAGGCACGGTACGATATCCGTGCCATGTTCCGCATCCTCGAGGCCCTGACCGGGGAGCAGTACGACGACCAGACCGAGCTCCTGATCCCCGATTTGAGCGCATTTCAGTGGCAGACTGGCCTGGAACGTCCGGAACTCCGCCTGTTCCAGCTTCAGCAAGATCAAACCCTGACGGCGGAACAATTGCTCGAGGCCCGGCGCAAGCCCAAAGCCGGCGCTTTTCTTCAGACAGGACTTGGGTATCCCAATCCACTCAACTTTTTCGAGGACCAGCTCAGTCCTTTGCGGTGGCAGGGGTACAGCTCAGCTGGAAAATCCTGGATTGGGAGCAAACCCGCCGCGACCGCGAACTGCTTCAGGTTCAAAGAGCGCTTATTGAAACCCAGAAAGCCCACTTCGTCCAGCAACTCAACCTCCTCGATGGGAAGTATCAGGAGGATGCCGCCGGACTGGAAGCGCTTATCCGCAGCCAGGAGTCTATTGCCCAGCGGCAGGAACGGATCCGGATGGAAAGCGCCGCTCAAATGGAGCAAGGGACGCTGAGCGCCACCGATTATTTGTCGGAACTGAATGCCGAACTGCAAACCCAGATCCAACTCGAAACCTACCGCCTGCAGATCCAACAGCTTAAAGTCGATTTCCTCACCTTAAAAGGACTACTCTGAACATGAAGCCTACATTGCTCCTTCCGGCTATTTTCTTACTGGCCTTGCTCCCTTCCTGCACTCCCGAAACGCCCCTGGCGGACGCTTATGGCAACTTTGAAGCCCGGGAGGTGGTCGTTTCTTCTGAAGTGACGGGCAAACTCCTCGAATTTCGCGTCGAAGAAGGCGTCACCCTGGATTCGGGGTTGCAAATCGGCCTGATCGACACCGTTCCTTACCACCTGCGCCGGCTTCAGCTTTTGGCAAGCCTCCAGGCTTTGCCCCAGAAAAAAATCAACGCCGATCCGCAGATTGACATCTACGTGCAACAGCGCAACAACCTCCTGCGGGAGATCAAGCGCGGCGAAGCCCTGGCTCAAAGCAACGCCATCACGCCCAAACAACTCGACGACCTTCGCGGCCAGCTCGATGTAGTCAACCAGCAAATAGCCAGCGCCAAAGCCCAGGAAACCATCTCCAACCGCGGGATCCTCGCGGAATTGGCGCCCCTCGAAGCCCAACTCAAACAGGTGGAAGACCAGATCAGCCGGTGCTACCTGTTCAATCCGATCCAGGGAACCGTTCTGCAGAAAATGACCGAATCTTCGGAAATGGCTATTGCCGGTAAAGCGCTCTATAAGATCGCCGACCTTAGCGTCATGACGCTTCGGGCCTACTTCAGCGGCGACCAGTTGCCCCATATAAAAATTGGCCAAACGGTTAAGGTGCTGATCGATGAATCCAAAGAAAGCAACCGGGAACTTTCCGGGGTCATCACCTGGATCTCCGATCAGGCCGAGTTCACGCCCAAGATCGTGCAAACCAAGGAAGAGCGGGTAAATCTGGTCTACGCGGTCAAAATACAGGTCCAAAACGACGGTGCGTTGAAAATCGGCATGCCTGCCGAAGTTAACTTATAACGCTATGAAATCCATCCGCATTGATTCGGTCAGCAAACGCTATGGGCAGGTCCGGGCATTGGATCAGGTTTCCATCGAGGTAGAGAAAGGCGAGTTGTTCGGCCTCATCGGACCGGACGGCGCAGGAAAAACCACCCTGATGCGCATCCTCGTCACCCTGTTGCTTCCGGATAGCGGAACGGCAGAGGTCGAAGGCTGGGACGTGCGCAAAGATTACCGGAAGATCCGCCGCCTGGTGGGGTATATGCCGGGCCGGTTTTCGTTGTATCAGGATTTGAGCGTCGAGGAAAACCTCCGGTTTTTTGCCACGCTGTTTGGAACGACGGTCGAAGCGAATTACGATACGATTAAGGACATCTACGGGCAGATCGAGCCTTTTCGCAAGCGCAAAGCAGGCAAGCTATCCGGGGGAATGAAGCAAAAACTGGCGCTTTCCTGCGCGCTGGTCCACCGGCCTACCGTGTTATTCCTCGACGAGCCCACCACGGGGGTTGATCCGGTTTCCAGAAAAGAGTTTTGGGATATTCTCAGCCGCCTGCAGGAGCAAGGCATCACCATTCTGGTTTCAACGCCCTACATGGACGAAGCGAGCCGGTGCGGCCGCGTCGCTCTGATCCAGAAAGGAAAAATCCTGGGGGTCGACACGCCTGGCGGGATCGTGAAGGAATTTCAGTACCCCTTGCTTGCCGTCCAAAGCCGCGACACGTACCGTTTGCTCCAGGACCTGCGCCGCCAGTCTTGGGCGCATAGCGTTTACCCGTTTGGAGAATACATCCACCTCGCCCTTTCCGGGCCGATCGGGGAAAATACGGTGGTTCATCTTCTGGAAAGCTTAAACCACCAGGATATTGAGGTTCATTCCATTGTTCCGGGCATCGAAGACTCCTTTATGGAACGCATGCGCGCTATGGAAGAAAACGGCGGCATTTACCCCAAATCCTAATTTTTAATTTTAAAAAACCATCGATGAATACCGTGATCAGCGCCGAGAATTTGACCAAAAAATTCGGGGACTTCACTGCGGTGGACCGGATCAGTTTCGAGGTATTCCAGGGGGAGATTTTTGGGTTTCTGGGGGCAAATGGAGCGGGAAAAACGACCGCGATGAAGATGCTTACCGGACTTTTGCGCCCTACCTCGGGTAAAGCCCAGGTAGCGGGCTTTGACGTCTACCGGCAGCCGGAGCTGATCAAGCAGCATATTGGGTACATGAGTCAGCGTTTTTCCCTGTACGAAGACCTTACGGTGCGCGAAAACATCGAATTCTACGGCGGGATCTATGGATTGACGTTCAAGGAAATCCGCCGGAAGATCCCTCAGCTGCTGCACGAACTCGGGCTCCTCGAGGTTGAGCGGCAGCTGGTAAAATCCCTTCCCTTGGGGTGGAAGCAACGCCTGGCGTTTTCCATTGCCCTCATCCACGAGCCCCGCATCGTGTTTCTGGACGAACCCACCGGAGGCGTGGACCCCATCACCCGCCGCCAGTTTTGGGAAACGATCTATCAGTCGGCTGCGCAGGGCATCACCATTTTCGTGACCACCCATTACATGGATGAAGCGGAATACTGCCACCGGGTCTCCATGATGGCCCAGGGAAAAATAGCGGCGCTGGGCCCGCCCAAACAATTGAAACAAGAATTTCAGGCTCAATCGATGGACGAAATTTTCCTGAGCATTGCCCGCGGGGCGAAATAACCGGACATGAGACAAATCGGCATTATTATCCTCAAAGAGTTTTTTCATATCCTGCGGGACCGGCGTACGCTCCTGATTCTTTTTGGGTTGCCGGTCGTTCAGATCCTGGTCTTTGGCTTCGCCATCACCAACGAGATCAAGGACGCCCGCATCGCGATCCTGGACCCCTCCCGCGACCAGATCAGCCGGGAAGTCCAGCAGCGGCTGCTTTCTTCCGGCTATTTTGTGCTGGAGGAAACGGCTGCCGATATGGATGCCGTGCTTCGGGCGTTCCGGGAAGACCGCATCAAGATGGCCGTCATTTTCCCTTCCGCCATGCAAAAGCGATTTTACCACGACGAAAAGGTACAGATCCAGTTTATCGCCGATGCTGCCGAACCCAACACAGCCACTACGCTCGTCAATTACGCGACCGCCATTGTCAATGACTATCAGATGGATAAATTGCGCATGGACGATCTGCCGCTCGAAATTCACACCGAGGTCAAAATGCTTTACAACCCCCGCATGCAGAGCGTTTACATGTTTGTGCCCGGATTGATCGTGGTTATTTTGACGCTGATTTGCGCGATGATGACGTCCATCGCCCTGACGCGGGAAAAAGAACTGGGCACGATGGAAGTGCTGCTGGTATCTCCGGTCCGGCCCTTTTTGGTGATCCTGGGGAAAGTGGTTCCCTATTTTGTTCTGGGCATGATCATAACGGTCATGGTCTTGCTGTTGGGCCGCTTTGTATTTGGGATGCCGGTGCGGGGCAGCCTGGCCCTGCTGATGGCGGAATGCGTTTTGTTTGTGCTCAATGCGCTTGCCCTGGGCATTTTCATCTCGACCCGCACGGACAGCCAAATGGTGGCGATGATGTTTTCCCTGATCGGCCTGATGATGCCGGTATTGCTGCTCTCCGGGTTTATTTTTCCCATCGAATCGATGCCCTGGCCTTTGCAGTGGTTGAGCCATATTCTTCCAGGCAAGTGGTTTTTGATTATCATCAAAGATATCATGCTCAAGGGGGTGGGCTTTTCGTACGTCTGGAAGGAAACGCTGATCCTGATCGTCATGCTGCTGGTCATTCTGGCGGCAGGGGTTCGGAATTTCAAGATCCGCTTAGCATAACCATCATGAGAACCATCTTTTTTATCTTGCGCAAAGAGTTCCGGCAGATCTTCCGGCACCGGGTGATGCTCCCGATGATCTTTCTCATGCCCATCATTCAGTTGCTGATCCTGTCGAATGCCGCGGATTTTGAAGTCCGGAATATTTACCTGCACGTGGTCGACCGGGATCTTTCTCCGGCTTCCCGCCGGCTGATCGGGCAATTTGCCGCTTCGAAGCATTTTGTGCTGACGCAAACGTCTTTTTCTGCTGAACTGGGATTTCGGGACCTGGAAGCCAACGATGCCGACCTGGTCTTGGAAATTCCGGCAGATTTCGAAAAAAAACTCCTTCGGGAAAACGAGGCATCGCTCCACCTCAACGTCAATGCCATCAACGCAACCAAGGCGGGGCTTGGGCAAGCGTATGCCTCGGCCATCATCCGGGATTTCAACAACAACCTGCGCATGGAATGGCTCGATATGCCCGACCGCCAGAATCCAGGCAGGTTCGATATCACCCACTCTTTTTGGTTTAACCCCGACCTCAACTACAAGGCGTTTATGGTGCCGGGCATTCTGGTTATGCTCGTCACACTCGTGGGGTTGTTTCTTGCGGGGATCAATGTGGTAAAGGAAAAAGAGATTGGCACCATCGAGCAGATCAACGTGACGCCCATTCACAAATCGCAGTTTATCGTGGGCAAGCTGTTGCCCTTTTGGATCATCGCCAATATCGAACTGGGTATGGGGCTCGCTTTTGGGAAACTGGTCTTTCACATCCCCATTGCCGGAAGTTTATGGGTGGTATTTGGGTTTGCCGCCATTTACCTGCTGGTGGTTTTGGGCATGGGCCTGTTGATCTCTACGGTCACGGAAACCCAGCAGCAGGCGATGTTTATCGCATACTTTGTGCTGGTGGTGTTTATCATGATGAGCGGGTTATTCACTCCTATCGAAAGCATGCCCGGCTGGGCTCAAAAAGTGACCTGGTTCAACCCCATCGCCTATTTTGTGGATGTCATGCGCATGGTGTTGCTGAAAGGCAGCGGATGGTACGAGATCCGCCTGCATGTCTATGCCATGATGGCCATGGCTTTGGCAGTCAATACCCTGGCGGTGCTGAATTACCGGAAGGTTGGGGCATAAGATAAATAGAGGCGGTCTCGAAAGACGGGTCTTGCCCCGCAAAAATTTTTTTTTTCCCAAAAATAAAAAAAAAAAAAAAAAAAAAAAAATTGGCCTTTCAAGACCGCCTCTATTATTAAAGGGCAGGTTCCATCAACAAAAACCGTTCGGGGTTGAGCCATTGATTACCCATTTGGGTAGGTTGAGGCGCCCGCGGATTTTTGGGCTGGTTTTTTAATTCCCTGGCGTATTTCTGCCGGATGGCTTTCAGGTCCTTGTTCCATTCATTTACTTCGGGCTCCAGGCCGGCGAAGATTTTGTCGATATCCTTCTTGTATTTTTTGCTCAGTTTGGCCAAATCGGCTTTTTGGTCCTTCATTGCCCTGCCGTTTTTAGCTTTGCCTGGGGCGGGGGCGCCATAAAGGTGGCCGGATTTCATTTGGGTGCGCAAGCTGGCCAGCAGTTCGCGGTCTTTGCGGCTGATCTTCTTTTCCAGTTGAGCCCGTTCTTTTCTCAGCGCCGGGATCACCCGTTGCTCGTTATAGGCCCGCAATTCTTTCTGCATTTGGGCCAAGGCATTGGACTCCTGGCGGTTGTTGCGGGGGGCGGGGCGGTTTTTTGCCTGGGGGTTTTGCCCATTCTGGGCATTGCCCCGGGGTGGGTTCTGGCCGGGGCGGGCATTGCCCTGGAGCGTGTTAGGGCCCTGGCGCATGCCGCTTGCCTGCATCCGTTCGCGGCGGAGGGCTTCCCATTTGGCCATTTGTTGATCAGTGAGGATCGCGTCCACCTCGGTGCGTTGTTGTTCCATCATTTTCTGTAGTTCGCTCCGGCGTTCCTGGGGGTCGAGGGTTTGATCTTCGCGGAGGTTTTGTAATTTACCCCGGTACTTGCCCAGAACGGCGACCATTTGATTTTCCTGTTCCTCGCTCAGGTTGAGTTCCTGACGGAGTTGGTCCCTTCCTCCAGGGCCGGGGCCGGGTTGAGCTGCTGCGGATACCCAAGCGAGGAGGCCGAATGCGGCCATGCTCCATGCCATAAATCGTTTCATTTGTTTTCTTTTTTAGTCCTAAAAATTAGATTACGCGGGGCCGGAAATTCCGGCGTATGGTAGTAGGACCAGGGAAAAAGAAAAAGGTTAAACGGAATTTCTCCGATTAACCTTTTTTAACCCGGGCTAAGATCTGTTAACCTTGGTGCGGGCGTTCAAGCCTGATTTTAATAGGCTTTGGCGAAAAGCACCCGGCGGGCGGAAGGCTTCCCGGTAAGGATGCAAGTTCCTTCCTCCGCTTCCCCATCCAGAGGAATACAGCGGATGGTCGCTTTGGTTTGTTCTTTGATCTCCAGTTCGGTCTCGGTGGTTCCATCCCAGTGGGCGGAAATAAACCCGGGCGATTCGGTGTCGAGGAGGTCTTTGAAATCGTTGAAGGAATCGATGCGGGTGGTTTTTTGCTCCTGAAACGTCTTCGCTTTCTGGAACAGGTTGTTCTGGATATCCCCGAGCAGTTGCTGGACGTAGTCCGCCACGCCGTCGAGAGGTACGGAAGTTTTTTCTCCGGTATCCCTGCGGGCCACCTCCACCTGGTTGTTGTCCAGATCGCGCTGACCTATGGCCAGGCGGACGGGGATGCCATGCATTTCGTGCTCGGCAAATTTAAAGCCCGGCCGGTTTTTCATGTCCATGTCGTACTTGCAGGTGATGCCGCGGTCTTTGAGGGCTTTCATAATCTTTGCGGAAGCTTCGTCGATTGGGCCTGCCGGTTTGGGCACGGGTACGATCACGACCTGGGTAGGCGCGAGTTTGGGCGGCAGGACGAGCCCATTGTCGTCGGAATGGGTCATGATCAGGCCGCCGATGAGGCGGGTAGAAACGCCCCAGGAGGTAGCCCAAACCAATTCCTGCTGGTTGTTCTCGTTGAGGAAGGTGACGTCGAAGGCTTTGGCGAAGTTTTGGCCCAGAAAATGGGACGTGCCCGCTTGAAGCGCTTTCCCGTCCTGCATCATGGCTTCGATGCAGAAGGTTTCGTCGGCGCCGGCAAACCGTTCGTTGGGCGTTTTGATGCCTTTGATCACGGGCATCGCCATATATTCCTCTGCAAACGTGGTATAGATATCCAGGATGCGGAGGGTTTCTTCCATGGCTTCCTCTTTGGTTGCGTGGGCGGTATGCCCTTCCTGCCAGAGGAATTCAGCGGTGCGGAGGAAGAGGCGGGTGCGCATTTCCCAGCGCACGACGTTGGCCCATTGGTTGATCAGCAGGGGAAGGTCCCTGTACGAATTGATCCAGTTCCGGTAGGTATCCCAAATGATCGTTTCGGAAGTAGGGCGAACAATAAGTTCTTCCTCCAGCTTCGCTTCGGGGTCAACCACTAAGCCTTTGCCGTTGGGGTCGGCCATCAGGCGGTGGTGGGTGATGACCGCGCATTCTTTTGCGAACCCCTCCACGTGCTCCGCTTCCCGGCTGAGAAAACTCTTCGGAATAAACAGCGGGAAATACGCGTTGACGTGCCCGGTTTCCTTGAACATGCGGTCGAGCTGATCGCGCATATTTTCCCATAAGGCAAACCCATAGGGCTTGATGACCATACACCCCCGCACCGCGGAGTTTTCCGCGAGATTCGCTTTTTTAACGATATCGAGGTACCATTGGGAATAATCTTCCGCCCGCGATGTAATTTCTTTTGCCATAACTATACTAAATCTACAAACGTTATTTAAGTAAACACCGGGCCGGGATGAATCCTTTCGGCCCGGAATAAAATTTTTTAACTAAATTGATCCGCCTAAAATTATTTCTTAACACTTCTAAACGGGGCCTCAGACTTATTTAACAAGGAGTTAGGCGGATTTAGGATTGTTTTAACAGCAAAACCGGCACAAAAGTAATAATTTCGGTGTTGTGAATTATGAGGGTCAATATCTGATCATTAAAAAAAGCTGCGATGAAAAAAGGATTATTATTAGCGATGCTCTTCACCCTGTTTGCAGGGGGCGTTTTGAGGGCGCAGGTCGTGGACGATGTGTACTACAATCCGGAAAAGGATCGGGTACTTATTCAGAAGCAGCGCCCGGCGAAGGAAAGCAACGCATATTACGAAGAGGGACGCTATGACGACGACAACTATAGCGCTGGATACGAGGACGAGTACGATTACTACAACGACTACGATTATTATTATACCTCGCGCATCCGGCGTTTTCACCGGCCATATTATGGTTTTGGGTTCTTCGACCCGGTGTATGTGGATGCCTCGAACTACGACCCCTTCCTTAACCCTGGGGTAACCGTTTTGATCTACGACGATTATTTCAGCTACCGCGATTGGGTGCGCTGGAACCGCTGGAACCGTTTTGACAGCTGGAATCGCTGGAACTATTTCGGCTCCGGTTTCGGCTTCAACAACTGGGGCCCCGGCATCAATATCAATATCGGTTTTGGCTTAAACAGCTGGGGGGCGAACTCCTGGAACAGCTGGAATTCCTGGGGAGGAAGTCCCTGGTATGCTTCCAACCGCTTCAACCGGTTTGGCTGGAACAGTTGGGGATTTGGAGGCCCCTATTATTATGGCAACTCCTTCGTCTGCCCACCGAGCTGGGGCAACGGATACAACTACAACACGATTGTCAATATCAACGACAACAACAACGATAACTCCTACTTCGGCCCGCGCACCGGCGGCGGCGCAACAGGCCCTGGCCCGGGTTCGCGCCCTGGCCGCAGCCCTGGGTTCACCGACCATTCGCCTGAAACGGCGCCACGCCGGATCAACACCTATGGCGACCGTCAGCCCGAAAGCGACCGGGCCCGCGTTCCGGCAACGTCCGGTACTCCGCGCGACTTAACGCCTCCTGCCGAACGCGCGACGCCACAAAACCGCGACGCCGACCGGTTCTTTGACCGCTACCCCACCCGGGACACAGAATCGGGACGGACGATCAGCCCTGAGCGCGCGTCTCCAAACAACAATACGAATGCTCCCGGCCGCGCTACTCCGGTCAATCCGAACACAGCAGGCGAACGCAAACCGGTGACTCCACCGACCAAAACGTATGACGGCAACAGCAGCGGCGCCTACGATCGCCCGCGTTCGATCAACCCAGGCAATTCGTCTTCTTCCGGTAGCAATACGACCGAGCGGAAAAGCCCCTCCTCGACATACGACCGGCCCAGAACGACAACGCCCACGCCGCCTGCCCGCACGTACGATCCCAACCGGAACAGCACTTACGAAAGGCCCAGAAGCGCGCCGCCGAGCAACAGCGGCAATAACAGCAGCTTCGACCGCCCCCGTTCCAGCAGTTCCTCCGACTATAGCCCGTCGAGAAGCAGCGGCTCTTCGAGTAGTGCATCGCCCTCCCGGAGCCCGTCTTCTTCTTCTTCAGGTTCTTCGACGTCCGGTTCGCGCAGCTCCAGTTCTTCTTCCTCTTCCTCTTCTTCCGGAGGCAGGGTGAAGAACAACTAATCATAACGTGACTCCCCTGCTTGGTAAACATGAGTCGTCCTGAATTTTGAACACTGCTTCTTTGGCCTCCCCCCAACCCCCTCCAAAGGAGGGGGGGTAACAAGCAAGGGTAGGGAAACCATTATTTCCTTACCCCGGGGTGGGCCCCACCCAAGGGTTCGCCCGTAATGGGGTGCTCATGTTTATTGACCACTCAATCCCTTACATAAATGAACACTAGCATGCCCGTCCGCCATTTTCTCTTTTCGGCTATGCGGATCTTCTTTCTGCTTGCCGCTGTTTCTTCCCTTTCCGCACAAAACGTCACTGACGCCCTTCGCTACTCCTTTTTTGAATACGGGGGCACGGCGCGATTTACCAGTATCGGCGGCGCGATGAGCGCCATTGGCGCCGACCTGTCTACCGCCAGCACCAACCCTGCCGGGATTGCCTGGTTTCAAAACTCGGAATACACGATTACCCCTGGGCTATTGAATACGACGACCCAGTCGAGGCTGCTCGACGGCCTGGACGCGCCGCTTCTCGAAGACCAGCGCGGAACCTTCAATATCCAGAACCTGGGGATGGTCTTCGTGTCCAAGCCGCAGACCGGGAAATGGCGGGGCGCTAATTTTGCCATTACCTTCAACCACCTCGGCAACTTCAACCGGGAGTTTTCTTTTGAGGGCGTGAGCTATGGCTCCCTGACCCAGCGCTACAAGGAACTCGCCAACAGCGGCCTGGGCCTGAACGATTACGAAACGAGCCTGGCCAACGACGCCAGCGCTATTTACGATTTTGAGGACGATGGGGTTTTCGAAATCGACTACGATATTCCCACCCAAACGCCTTATCTGTTCAAAGAACAATTCGGAACCACCCGGGGCTCGATGTCGGAATTGAGTTTTTCCCTTGGCGCCAATTACGACGACAAGGTCATGTTCGGATTTAGCGTCGGGGTGCCCTTCTTTTCGTTTACCTCTGACAAAACCTACCAGGAGGAAGACGATACCAACATCCCTAATGGAGGGGCCATTCCGTATTTTACCGATTTGCAGTTGAGGGAGGAGCTCGTCACTACCGGCGGGGGCGTCAATGCCAAGTTCGGGATTATCCTCCGTCCGCATCAGCATTTCCGGATCGGCGCCGCCGTGCATACTCCAACGGTCTACACCCTGAACGACAACTACGAAACCACCCTTACCTATAATTACTACGAAGACGCCAAAGAAGAAGGCGCTTTTTTGGGGAAAACCGCTAATTCGCCCGGAAACTTCGAATACCGCCTGAATACCCCCTGGCGCGTCATGGGGGGGTAGGCATTTTCCTGGGCTCCTATGGGTTCCTCTCCGGAGAAGTAGAATTTGTCGATTACAGCAAATCCGCTTTCCGTTACGATGGGTTTGAAGACGCCGAACAAGCCGTTAACCGGACCATCCGCGATGAACTGGGCGACGTGCTCAACGTCCGGGTGGGTGGAGAGATTGCCTATGACATTTTCCGCTTTCGGGCCGGCCTGAACCGCTTGCCTTCTCCTTATCTCAACGACGACTCCAGCCGCTTTATCCTCAGTGGAGGAATGGGCTTTCGAATGAATAAGTTCTATCTCGATTTTGCTTACCGGCACACCAAACAAGAAGAACGCTATTACCCTTACCTTACCGACGAGGCGCCGATTCAGGAAGTCCTGAGCGAATTTTCCACCGGCTCGCTCCTGATGACGATGGGGTTCAAGTTTTAACGAGGGAACAGGGAGTAGGGAGCAGACCATCCTGCTCTCTGCTCCCTACTCCGCTACTTCGTTACCTCGCTACTTACTCCGCAACTCCGTAACTTCGCAACTCTTCGTCGTACCTCACTTCCCGCTTTCCGCCCCCGGATTAAACAGGTAGAGGACCAGCATGCGGGCGGTTTCCTGGGTACGGTTGTGGGGGACGTGGGGGAGTCGCCCATCGTAAAGGAGGGAGTCGCCTTTTTTTAGATCGATGAATTCCTCTTCGATTTGGTAGGCCAGTTCTCCTTCCAGGACGTATTTGAATTCGTAGGCATCGGTGCTTACTTTTTTGCGCTGGGCGCCTGGGGCGACTTCCAGCACCACAGCTTCCAGGATGAACTGCTGAAACCCTTTCTCCAGAATAAACTGGTAATTAAAGCCCCTGGACTTTTCTTCCTTGACGATCGGCACATACTCTTCGGCTTTGCGGTGAATGTACCGTTCTCCCTGCTCAAATTGCAGCCCTTTGAAGAAGTCTTCCGGCAGCAGGTCCAGGCATTTGATCAGCGTCAGAAGCACCGGGAGGGAAGGGACGGTGCGGCCGTTTTCGATTTTGGACAAAAGGCCCTTGCTGACGCCGGCTTTGTTTGCCAGGGCGGTAAGCTTGATTTTTCGTTCCATGCGGACCGCGCGCAATTTTTTGCCTATTCCGCTGATCAGATAGTCGCTCATTGGGTAGTTCTTTCTTTATAAACTCCTTATTGTCAGCTAAAATAGGCGATTGTTGACAAGGGATAAACTTTTGGGGCGTGCTCCGGGAAGGTTTAACCACAACTTAATTCAGGGTTTACACAGACGTGCATAAAGGAAGGTACCTTTGGGCCGGAATACAAAGCCGCTTGTCTCTAGCCGACAGGCCCCAAGGCTTCGTTTTCCCAACAGTCGGATTAGTGAGTGTTTTTTCATACAAATCCATTGAGCGGCCGGTTTTTCCCGGCCGCTTTTTATTTTGCCAAAAAAACTTTAGGAGATGCGCCTTAAACCCATGCTTGCGCTGCTTATTGGATGGTTGCTTATTTCCGGCGCTGCAGCCCAGGTCGCGCCCCTGACGCGGGCGCATGCCCATAACGATTACGAACACCCCCGGCCTCTGCTGGACGCCCTGAGCCATGGGTTTTGTAGTGTGGAAGCAGATGTATTCCTGATCGATGGCGAGCTGATCGTCGCCCACAACCTGCCTGCCAGGCCGGATACGCTCCGCTCCCTGGAAAATCTTTACCTGGTGCCGTTAAAGGCCCATCTGGTTAAAAACCAAGGGGAAGTATACCCCGGGTTTAAAGGCCCTTTTTACCTGATGATCGATATCAAAGCCAAGGGGAATGCGGTGTTTCAGGTACTAAAAAACCAATTGCAACCCTATCAGGAGGTTTTTCAACAAGCGGG
Source organism: Haliscomenobacter sp. (assembly GCA_016707205.1). Taxonomy (GTDB): domain Bacteria; phylum Bacteroidota; class Bacteroidia; order Chitinophagales; family Saprospiraceae; genus JADJPL01. Next base: position 125,887 of record JADJHZ010000013.1, read on the forward strand.
AATCCAGGTTTTTCTTTCCGGCGACCGGCCCATCGAAGCGGTTTTGGCCGATCCGGAACAAGTTATGGGCATCGACGGCCGCCCGTCCGACCTAGGCAAGGGGTTTGCTCCGGAAACTATGCCTGTAGTTAGCGACAACTACCACAACCACCTCAAGTGGAGGGGCGAGGGGGAAATGCCTCCGGCCGAGAAAGCCTATCTGGCCAGGCTTGCAGAAACTGTTCATGCCGAAGGCAAGAAACTGCGCCTTTGGGCCAGTCCGGATAAACCCGAAGTTTGGGAAGCCCTTTACCACGCCGGAGTAGACCTGATCAATACCGATAATCTGGCCGGGTTGCAGGCGTTTTTGGCTGAAAAAGGGAAAAAGGACTAGAAGTCAGCTCAAAACCCATTCCAGGGTGTGAGCGGCAATCCTTAACCCCATGGCAAAGGCTGAGCGAAGGCATTACCCCCTTTGAAGGGTTCCGATGCTTATCCTGCGCTTGCCCATCACCGCTCCCCTTCGGAGGGGAGGAAGCGCCACATCCTGATGGATTTCGAGATACCTTCTAGACTACCCTACCTTTTACATTGCCGGAACCTGCTGCATTTCGGTGCGGAGCTTCTGGTAGCTGGCGTCCGACAGTGGAACGAGCGGAATGCGCACCTCCCGGGAACAAAGCCCCTGGATTTCCATAGCCGCTTTGATGCCCACGGGGTTGCCTTCGAGGTAGAGCCAGGGGTGCACGTCCAGCAGGGCGTTATTCAGCCTGGCGGCTTGAGCAAAATCTCCTTGCAGGGCCTTGCGTACCAGGTAAGAAAAGTGCTTCGGAAAGGCGTTGGCGATGACCGAAATGGCGCCGTGGCCGCCTGCTGCGATCATTGGAAGCGCGAGGGTGTCGTCGCCGGAAAGCACCAGAAAATGCTCGGGCCGGCGCTTAAGGATCTGCATTGCTTGCACCAGATCGCCGGAGGCTTCTTTCACTCCAATGAACTTGTCGCTGCTTTCGGCCAGGCGAAGTACCGTTTCTGGTTTGACATTGCTTCCCGTCCGGCTGGGGACGTTGTAAATAATGACCGGAACCGGCGAAACCTCCGCAATGGCCATATAGTGCCGGTAAATCCCCTCTTGAGGCGGTTTGGAGTAAGCAGGACTACTCGACATGATGGCGGCGAACCCATCCAGGTTGTAGTTGCGGATCTTTTCGGCCAGCATTTCGGTAAAGTTGCCGCCGAACAACCCGGCTACCACAGGTTTGCGGCCGTTGACCTGCCGGAGCGTGAAGTCGAACACTTCCCGGCATTCTTTGCTGCTCAGAGTGATTGCTTCGCCGGTGGTTCCCAGCGAGACGATATAGTCCACGCCGCCTTCAATCACGTATTCGATGATGCGCTCCAGGGCGCCGTAGTCTACCGTTTTTTGTTGAAAGGGCGTCACGAGAGCCACTCCCGTACCTCTCAAATCAGGCATGTGCATATTTGTTGGTATTCGTCTTGTGAAGCAGCGTTTCCATTTCCCGGATGAATACGGGAATGGCGCAGGTTGGGTTGTCGATCATCAGGTCGTAGATGTTCTGGTCGAGAAAGGGGCCGACTTTGAGGTGGGCCTTCGCCTGGAGGGCGATAAAATCCAGGACGAGCTTGGGTTTTGGGTTGAGGTGGACGAGCAGGTCGTATTCGGTTTCCAGAAACTGTTCTACGGCCCTCCCCTTGGGCCGGAGGGCCCAGTCGATCTGTTTGCGGCTAAAGGAAGGGAAGGGGAAGCTTCCGTCTTCGTGGTCGGTATCGACGGCGCCCAGCAGGTGCACGCGTTTTCCGCTCAGGCGCAGCGCGTCGGCATAGTCCATCACCTGAGCTTGGGAGACTTGATCGGTGGCATCGAAAAGGATGCCAATGGTTTTGGAGGTGTTGAGGTTGACGCGCTTTCTGGAAGCGGGAACCGGCTTATGAAGCGCTTCCTTCAGGAAGCGTTGGTGGAAGTATTCGCGGATGTTTTGGATCATTCCCATAGCATAAACGTTATATGCGTGTGCCGGGTTTTGTGCATGCTGCAGCTCGCCTCCCAGCCTCCTAAAGGAGTAGCCGCTATTCTCAATGCACAAAACCCGGCGAAGGATCGTAAATAATGCGCTTCGTTCAGGGGGCGGCGGATGAAGGCGGATGTGCATGGGAGACGGATAAAACGCCCAACTGTCAAGCGTGCGGTTTATTTTTCGGTTTTCTTTTTCTCTTTTACCGGTTCTTCTTTTGCTAGATTATAGGCGCCCATTTGCGCGTACTTTTCGATACGGACGTCGATACGGACGTCGGGATCCATGTCCATAATCTCGGACAAGGCCTTTTTGATGTGGCGTTTCAGGATCTTGGCCATTTCCTCGGGGTAGCTGTGGGCGCCGCCCACGGGTTCCTTGATAATCCCGTCGATCAATCCGTGGCCTAACATCTGGTCGGCCGTCAGTTGGAGGGCTTCTGCGGCTTGCTCTTTGTAATCCCAACTCCGCCAAAGGATCGAAGAACAGGACTCCGGGGAGATCACTGAGTACCAGGTATTTTCGAGCATATAGACGCGGTCGCCCAGGCCGATGCCGATAGCGCCGCCTGAAGCGCCTTCCCCGACGATGACACAGATGATGGGGACGCGCAATTGCGCCATTTCGAACAAGTTGCGCGCAATAGCTTCGGCTTGGCCGCGCTCTTCGGCTTCGAGGCCGGGGTAGGCGCCGGGGGTATCGATCAGGGTGATAACGGGAATGCCGAAGCGTTCCGCCATTTTCATCAGGCGCAGGGCCTTGCGGTACCCTTCGGGGTTGGCCATACCGAAGTTGCGGTATTGGCGCATCTTGGTGTTGATCCCCTTTTGATGGCCAATGATCATGACCGTTTGCCCATCAAGGGAAGCCAGTCCGCCGACGATGGCCTTATCGTCGCGCACGCAGCGGTCGCCGTGCAGCTCGATAAATTTTTTGCACATCTGGCTGATATAGAACAAAGTATAGGGCCGTTCCGGGTGCCGGGAGAGCTGCACCTTTTGCCAGCCGGTCAGGTTGCTGTAGATCTCCTTGCGCTTGTTTTTGATCTTGTTTTCGAGGTTGCGGATTGTCTCCGTTACATCGATCTCTCCATCGCCGCCGATCTCCTTCAGTTTTTCCAACTGTTCGTAGAGCACCTCCAGCGGTTTTTCGAATTCAAGGAACACCATGAGCCATGCCTTTTGTGGTTAAACGATCTTGCCCTGCGCTGCAAAGCAGGGAACAAAATTAGCAATAAAGCGCCGCTTCCCCCCTTCTGCCGTTTTTTTTTTTAATTTTTTAAGGGAAAGCCTTGCGCTAAATCCCCAAAGCCATTACATTTGCACACGCATATGGATAAAGGTCTATTTGCGGAGTTGGTTCGGTAGTTCAGTTGGTTTGAATATCCCGACTTACCGTCGGGAGGGTCGCCAGTTCGAGCCCCGGATAGAAAGAATACGGTTCGGTAGTTCAGTTGGTTAGCATATCCCGACTTACCGTCGGGAGGGTCGCCAGTTCGAGCCCCGGATAGAAAAGAATATGGTTCGGTAGTTCAGTTGGTTAGAATACCTGCCTGTCACGCAGGGGGTCGCGGGTTCGAGTCCCGTCCGGACCGCAAAAGCCCAAGCATTACGCTTGGGCTTTTTGCATTTTTAGATACCTCCAGATGGAGCCATTCTTTGTCTACATCCTCTATTCCAAAAGCACGGACACCTTTTACAAAGGCCAAACCCAAGATCTCCGGGACAGACTCGGCAGGCATAACGCACAACAGGAAAAAGCCACCGCCCCTGGAGCGCCATGGGTTCTCCTTTCCTGTTGATAATTCCGGAGCAAAGTGGTTCTTCGTCCCTTTTGGGGAAAAATGACCGCGCTGGAGATCCACCCGAAGGAAAAGGCTGGGACAAGATAAAAGCCCGCTGGACGACTTGGAAATTTGATGCGTTAGGGATATATTTAAAAGTAGGTTTCCTCTTCCTTCAGGTTGGTTAATCCGGATAAGTGGACCCGAAATATTTCAGCCTTACTTAGTCGGGCTAAGTGGGGGTGAAATGTGGGAAATAGGGGGAAATTCCCCGCAGATAAGTGATATAGGCGCAATTGCAGGCAATAAAGTAAAGGTGAACTGTTTCGGGTTTTGCTTTGGGGGGTTATGCCAATACAATAGTTAGCGGTAACCCAATTAGACGACACAGCAACAAGAAAAAAATGTTAGCGGTAATGCAGCGAAACGCACCGAAATTCTAACCTACCAATAATATTGAAACGCTTAGACAACATACAAGAAACATTGGCAAACATAAACATAGAGTGGACCACCAGCGACTACTTTATAATGCCCAATATTCCACTGCCTGAATATCCAGAAGGTAAAGACCTTCATTTCGGATATTATGTACTTTTTATTTGTGTGACAGGCAATTTTGAAATCTATATCAATGATGTGCCAACAGCTATTCATCCTTTTTGTTTGTATGCTTTAACACCCGAAACCATTGTAAAACCAAAAATTAAAAGTGATGATTGCGTATTAAGAGTGCTACTTTTTACAAATGATTTCTTGCTAAAAAACAACTTCAAATCAGACGCTCTTGACGATTTTAAATTTTTCGCCGATAGCAAATACAACAAAATAAACCTAAATCCAGATGAAGTTTCTTCCCTTTTACAACTATACGATTTATTAAACGTAAAACACGAACATAACCAAACAGGTTTTGACGGAACGAAAACAACCCTTAACTTGAAAACCCAGCACCGCGATATCCTCGACCTGCTCTCCTACTTGAATTTTTATTCCTGATTTTTTATTGAGGGGGTGCGAAAGATGCGATCTATCGTAGCCTCTTATTTTATTGCAAAGACCGGACTTGGACATTGTCCGTGTTCAAGATGTAGGACTTTACCGTAAATCCGACCCGGAGGTACTGGCTTGGGCGTTGTCAGAAAATCGAATTTTGATACCCCAGGATGTACGCATAATTCCTGCGCTTGCGCTGGAGTGGCTGAGTGAAAATCGTGTTATTCCTGGTATTTTACTCGCAGAGCAATCTGCTCCAACCAGACAAGTCATTGCTGATTTATTGCTCCTTACCGACGCCAGCGAGCAATGGGAATGAGATGGGCAAATCCACTTTCTGCCGTTGTGATTTGCCCATCTTGCCGGTTGATGTTTTTAGCGTAGAGTCACATTTACGGGGTTGAATTCCAGTTTTACGATGCGCGTATCGTCATTGCAATTGTCATCGTCGCTGATGTCGGGTCCGCCGGTGTCGCCCACGATGTGGAAAAATTTCACCAAAGTCCCTTCGATAGCGGGAACACGCACGACGGTGTTACCATTGTTAATCGCTCCCGTTATCAATCGCGCAACCGCCTGAAAATCGCCTGGTGGAATACCAAAACTCGCCAACACCGCACTAGAGATAGCACCTCCAGCACCGTCCAAAAAGCCATTTACAGCAGTGGCTACATCGGCACCCGGAAAAATAACTTGGAAACCAGACGCCGGACTAACAAACTGCGTACGAGAGGCTTTATCCGAATTAATAGCAGTAATCGTTTTGCCGTAAGGGGCATCATACACCTTCTTCGACCAGCGGCGCTCGGTGGTGGACCAATCATGTACGGTTTCTTGCGCCCAAAAGTAAATATCAGCATACAAAGCTCTGCCTCCATCGCCAATACTCAAACTCACTTCACACTTCACGCGCGGACCATGCCCGTCAAACTCGCGGTCGCCGCGTTTTAAATCCTTTGGGCAGAGCCCCTCGTCGACGTCGGTGAGGGTGATGGTGGTGCCGGAGGAGGAAGCTTGCCTTGGGTCTGGCACATAAAATTGAACCATTTTGCTAGTGTAACCCCAAGCGTTCAATTGAGCGTCTGTAATTTCATGTTCTGCAACGGAAAGGGTAAAATCTTTACAGGAACTTCCTGCGGGCAACGCATTTATCCAGCGACTTACCGCTACAAAAGCACCTGATGCAGGTTTTGTTTTGTATGCATAAAACACAAATTCTTTGTTTTTATACCCCCAACTGGTCATTTGTTGGTCTGTAATTTCATGCTCTGCAATCAAAATAAAGTCTTTGCAAAACGGCATCTCCCAACGATTTACAACTGCTACATTGTTACCTGCTGGTTTTGTAAGATAAGCTTTATATTGGAAAATCTTGTTCGTGTAACCCCAACCAGTTATTTGGGCGTCCGTTCCTTTGTTAGCAGGGATGGTCGTAAAATCACCCACTACTGGAGAGACCCAACGATTGACATCCACCATTTGCTGAGCATTTATTAAGCTCAATGTAATAATTTGTAATAAAATTGCAATAAAAAGAATCTTGGTTTTCATTTTAAGAAGTTTAGAATTAAAAAATAAAATAACTCGCCTACTCGTCTCGCTTTTCGGCTTTCGCGCCCTACTATTTTTGGAGGATGTTCGGGTAGCTGCTTCTTTAAGTTTGCCGCACCTTAGCGTAGAGGCGCGGCACAAGGCTTACAATATCTCCTCCCACTTTTTCAAGCGAAGGGGCTGGATAAATTCTTTTTCCAGATACGCGAGGGAGAGTTGATTGGCATTTTCGCCGGTGGCTTTGAAGAGCTGCACCAAGCCGAGTACGCTGTCGAAGAGTCCTTGTAGGGTTTCCATGTCCATGGCGCTGTCTTTTTCGGTGAGGGTTTCCATGAGTTTTTTACAATTTTCATCATAATAATTCACGGCGGCGGCGAGGTCATCTTGCAAGGTTTTAGTGTATCGCTGCGGGTTCTGAACAATGGTTTTGCGGGTAGTGCGGTTCGTCAGGTCGGTTTCCAACTTGGTCAGGATACCGTCGAATTTCAGGCGGCTTTGGTTGAAATAAAGTTGCACGCGCTTCACGTCGCGTTCTTGCAGGTCGGCTTGGATGAGTTTGAACTCGGCTACATCCAGTTCAATATTGTTTTTGTATTCCTGATACTGCTGCACAAATTCCGTTTTATTCAAAGCGTCAATCAATTCCTGCGCTTTTTGTTCGGCAGCGGTTTGCGCGTTGACCATGTTGGTGTGAATAATGAAAAATAGGGTTAACAACTTGATGAATTTCATGATAGTATTTGTTTTTTTGAGCAATAAATTGAATACGTTACAGATTTACTAAACATTGAAGATTTAGCAAATCTCATTCCCTTGCGGTGTGTTCCATGGCAATAATGGTCGCCAGTACAGTGTGGTTTTTGCTTTTGGCTTGGAAGCCCATGCGGTCGGTGCGGTAGGTGATGGCTTCATTCGGTATCAAGCGGTCGTCCAGTACGGTTTGTAATTTTGCAGGAAAAGTGCCGGTTGCGTTGTTCATCTGTTGCAGTATGGCAGTCATGTCCAGCGCTTGTAAGCTGTAAATAATGCCAATAAAATCAGTACCCACGGTGTTGTCCATTTCGATGTACCAGGTTTCGTCAGGCAGCGCGATGGCGTTGCCAGGATAGCTCAGGTATGGGCTCGTGTGTGCATCGGGCGGGAAAACCTGCCCCACCGCGCCCTTGAGGTCGGAGCCAAGTACATACACGTAAGCGGGTTCTTCGTTGGTAAAGTAGAGCCGATAGCGGGTACCGGACGGATAGCCTTTGGCAGTTTGGTAATGGAAGCCTTCAATTGGCGTGGTTTTCACGGCTTTGATACCGCGTTCGATTTTAGCAGCAGCAATACCCACTTTTTCGCCGGAAGCCAGCACGATGTCGAGTGAACCGGATAAGGTGTTTTCAACTACGGCAGAAGGGATCGCTTGTACCTTGTTAGAACTACCTGTAATCAATTCAAAAGCATATTTCACAATGTTTGAAAAATCTTGGTAGCGAACCCAGGTAAAACCTTGATTGCCCCAATCCGTCCCCCAACTGTTCATCACTTCAAAAGCGCCGCGTTGCTCATCGTAGCCGATTATGCACAACGCGTGACCGCCTATAAATTTGTCTTTTGCACCTTCCCAATACTCCGTTGCTTTTTTAAAAGATTCGTAACATTCTACCCCAACCACCACTGGTTTTTGCTGCGCCAGCGATTTTTTGATAATTTTTATCCGAAAGTCATCGGGCATTTCTTTGTCAAATAGGCGCGTAAAACCCTCAATGCGGTTCGGTTGCGCTTTGGTCAAAATACTCACGGGCACGCTCGGATTGCAGCTTGCCGCAAATTCTCGCCGCCGCGGCACGCCTTTCTCCTGCATGGTTTTGAGCACCTGATTGATAGAAATACCGCGTTGGCAATTGGCATCGGCAGCGGATTTATTGAGCAAGTACAAAAAATCTGGCGAAAACGCTTGCTCGGTAATGGCGACCGGATTACCATTTTTGAGTTGCAATGCCTCCAAAATCGTGCGCCCGGCGTAGCCCGCCGCCCATCCCACGCAATTGGCGTACGCGCCTTGGTCTTGCGGTTGCGGGCAGAATGCTTTCAAACTCACACTTTCGGGTAAGTTTTCGTAATTGCGTTGGAGCACGGGCTTTTTTAAAGGTACTGCCTCGTAGGCTTCGTCGTCGAAAAGTAAGCCGGTGGTGCGTTGCTGGGCTGATACGTTGATTGCTAAGCAAACCATCATTCCTATCCAAATACCGATTCGTTTTAGCATAAGATATTGGATATTAACGGGTTAATATAATGTCGCTTGATAAAGAACTCAGCATCCACGGTAGTTGCGCGCCTTGCGTCTGTTCATCTACCGCGCCAATGACGCGACTGAACAGCTGAAAAGCACTCAGGCCTTTCGTGCGAATGTGCTGGAGCAAAGCGCCCGTGTACGTACCATTTTTACCCTGACCGTCTTCGGCAGTAGAACCGGGAGAAGTCGCAAAAGCAATTAACGTACCTTTGGGCGCAACGCCCACCATACCCAAGCCGCTCCCCGTGGCACTGCGCTTCCAGCCCCGTTCAAAAGGGTTATTGCGACAGGCATCGAGGATGATAATGTTGGCTTTGGCAGTGCCATCTAATTCGGCAAGTAAATTGTCGAGGGCGTAGCAGTTGAATTGCACATCGGCTTCGGTCTGCAAGTCGGCATCCACGGGAATGAGGTAGTTTTTGCCTTGTACTTGTACGCCGTGCCCAGCATAAAATACTAGTCCGACGTCATATCCGCGCAGCTTCGTGGTGAACGTACGCACAGTTTCTTGAAACTTGCGGCGGTCTAAATTTTCGACTTGGATTACTTCAAAACCCTGTTCTTTCAGTGCCGTTGCTATGTCTTTGGCGTCGTTGACGGGGTTGCGCAAAGGACCTTGTTTGTAACCAGCATTCCCGATGACCAAAGCCAAGCGTTTACCAAGAGTAGCAGTGGTTTTTGCACCGCCTACTTGAAGGTAGCGCGTTTCCGAGTAGCTGTTGCCCGCGCTATTGGTTATTTGGAGGTACACCGCGTTTTCCCCAGGTTGCAACTGGATGGTTTTACTAAAACTATTTTCACAAGCGGCATCGGCTGCTTTTACTGCTTGAATACCGCGCTCGGCGAGAGGCGTGCCATTTACAAAAACCCGTACATCCTGCACATTGGTAGCCGATTCGATACAGGCTTTGAGGTCAAAACTATTGCCAGGGGCAGTGGCGTTGGCCGTAGGAGAAATCCATTTCACTTTGGCGAGCAAATTTTCGCTAAAACTCGGCACTTCATTGAGCAATTTGCGGACATCCCAAGTTGCCAGCGTGTTGTTTGTCATTCGACAAGCGAGAAAATTACCTTCATAATTGAAACACAAATTGCCATCCAACACTGGATTGGTAATGAGAAACGAGCGTAATTTCCGACCGCTGGTAGCGTCCCAGAGGGAGATACTATTTTCGCCAGTCGTTTTGTTGGTAAAAACCCCGGCATAAAACCGATTCAAGCGATGAAAGGTGAAAGCCGTCGCCTCCTGGTCGGGGTCAGCCGCCAGAAAACGTGTATTCACGCCAGTAGCCGGGTCCCAAAGCGCAATGCCACCCTGCACCGCAGTTGCCAATTCTTTACCATCAGGACTGAAGCCGAAGAGCTTATTGGTATAAGGAACAGTGGTGTGTTCAATGCCATTCAGCCAGATGCGCGTGACGGCAGTTTCGGTATAATTGTGGGCGATGAATTCGTTATTGGGGCTGATAAACATTAAGTCATCGGGATTATCCGTGCGGGGCAGCGAGGCGAGTGTATCTACAATGCCGGAGGCAGCATTCCACAGCAAAATTTGCAAACGCCCTTTGGCATTATTACCGATGAGGCAATTTTGACCAAAAGCGATATTAATGGCTTTGATGCTAGCAAATGTGCGTTCGTTGCTCAGGCGCTTACCTACTTCTTTACTTATTTTACCCAATGCCCCGGCTATTCTCCCGACTTTGCTATTATTACCTGCAATTTCTTTTACATCTTCTGCCAAAGCAGCAGTGCGCAGCCATTCATTCAGTCCATCGGCTTTCACCTCGGTGTCGGTGAGCGTCACCAAATCCCAGAGGCGGATATTTTCGTCGGAAGCGCTCAGGAGATACTTGTTGTCGGGGCTGTTAACGAGCAGGCGAACGGCGTTGCCGTGCCCGCTCAATTTCGCATTTTTACCAGACTGGGGATTGACCAAGCGGATGCCGTTGGCTTCGTTGGTAGCAATAAATCCAGTAGCGGTGTAGGTCACCACCCCTTTAGCGGGTTCTTTGCCCGTTTCGAGCGTCCAGGTGCGTTCGGGTGCTACTTCCATTTGGGCATGGGCAAAGCTCGCGCAGAGCAGCAGGGCTGCCGGTAGTATCCTGTTTTTCATAAAGGGTAGTGTTTTTTAGAATGATTTGAAAGAAGCCTCCAGCCCTCACCGGGCTGGAGGCTTTTAGTTATCGCTTATCGTATCTGTGTTTTTTGGCGTTCGCATTTTTCCCACATTTGGGCGAAGTATTCAGCGGAGAGCATGAGACTATTCATCATTTCGTATCCATTTTGCTGTAACCTGGCATCTCTCAAAAATTCAGTCATTAATCCATAGTGTGCTACTCCTTCTTTCGTATAATCCCAAGTACGGTTGCCTGTTGTACATTTTTCAAGACCGCGATAAAAATCATTAGAATTCAGATTAGGAGAGGCTTTAGGTAAAGGCTCGAATCCATTTACATCTGTACCAATGGCAGTATTGCGCGAACCCATTACATACCAAGCTACATTATAGTTTTTCACAAAATCCGAAGGGTTGGTATCGGCAGTACCTACTCCAAACATTCCTCCTAAAGCAGATACTCGTTTTACCATTTCAATTGAGGCTGATCGTTCGGCGCCAGTTCCGATACGTATTCCATTATGCCCCATATTGATTGGATAGCCTCCATTTACACTTTCTGCAATACTAAGTGAACGATTTATTGCTTTAGCGGACATATGATCTACATCAATCACCATGCCTAATTTCATCATTTCCTGGATTGCGAACTCGCCCAAAGGAGTTAATCCTTTAGCATTTACATGCCCTGGAGCAGTACGAGTATAAGTAGCATATCGTGAATCCGGGGCCAATAATCCTTGAACAAATTTGAATTTGTCCCAACAACCGAGCGTCGGAACAGGGCAAAATCTTGAGTCAAACGGATCGATATTCAGTGCTGGAGGAAAAGAAATTCCTGATGCCCTGTCCAATGCAGCTTTTACGCCTAGATTTCCTGCGCCATCAAGTCCATTTCCTAACCGAAAATTAATAGTAGCATCCGCAGACTGTTCAACTGAAAAAAGGCTGCCCGTAGAATACCTATTTACATAATTAAATAAGTCTTCATATACTGCCGCTCCACCAAATTTATTATCTGTCAGATGTATCGGAAAAATATACCTTACTCCTTTATTATAAAGTCGCTGAATCTCGGTTCTTACGGTGGATTCATTACAAGTAATGTTGGGCTTGTGAAAATTACCAATATTATCAACTTCCATTCCAAGAAGAACCGCCATTTTGTTAGCAGCTACGATTCTCCTTAAATCAGCAGGGGTTCTGGCTATTTCCATAAATTCGTCATGCCGCCCCACGAAACTAATAATTTCATCCAGTTGTAAATCTGCAGATGCTTTATCGTCTTTTGGTCCGTCACCATCAATAATTTCGGCAAAGAGTTCGCTGTTTACTGTTAAAGCTACCATAACTCGCAATCCACCATCGTAAGTGCGTTTGAGCCATTCCCACCACATTTGCTGATGGGTAACGGAAGTTTGGTGGGGCCAGTACATAAAACTTGGCGAAGTTTCAATGCCTTCGTGGCGATGATCTCCGTGTACATTTCCTCCGTTAAAAGGATCATGACTTACATTATGAACAAAATCGCCATCAAAGGCTTTGCTAATCACAATTGCTCTAATATAGTTACCACAATCATTTTCAGCTCCCCAACCCCCATGTGTTGCATTGCAAGTGCCTAATGCCTGTTCGATTGTTGTTGCACGCTCATCAGAAGTGTTACATTCTTTTTCAACCAGATTGAACCCTTTATACCTTGTTCCCTTTGGAATTAATGATCCTAAATCAGGAACGCCATGCATCAATCTCTTCCCAAACCCCAAGTGGCTCATCGGATGGGTATGCATATCCACATATCCTTTAAGTCTGGCATCTTTGAATACCCTAATAGATGATATGTTAGTTAGTTTGTATAAGTCAAGACAGTTCTCATCTACTATTATATCCGCACTCCCTCCCCCATTTGCAAAGTACAATGTTGCGCTGTACCCTTTGCTGATTTTGATAGAAGAAATTGAATTGTCAGAAATACCAAGTTCTTTTGGATTGAAGGTAAATTCGTTAAGATTAGCTATTAGTGGCACTTGTAACTTATAAGACTGCCCGGCAAAACCACAATCTGTATAAACCGTAGCAATTGTTTTAGATAAATTATTAAATCTACCATCAATATTTACTCCAACAGCCTCCAATTTCCACAACTGCGCCATATTATTACCCCACATAGAATAATCGGACATGTGTATTGGGGTGCCAATGGCATTGCCTCCTCCTTTCACATCGATGTAGGTTCGGTATTTGGATTCAATGTTGTAAAAGCCATTTCCTCGGCCTATGAATCGCCATTTTTGGTTATCTCCACCATTTAAATCCCAGGTGTATAGGGTTGCACCAGACGCATTACTCCGATCTTTAATGGTCAATACTCGCCCCCATTTTGTTTTGATGTAATAATAGCCCACTTCATTGCTGGGTTCGATAGTGAATTGCTGCGCATCGCCGCCGTGAAAGTCCCACAAGTGTAACCCATTGCCATTCGCGTTTTGTCCATTCACCACATCCATGGGCTTATTTTCAATTTGAGACCGAATGTGATAAGTTCCACGAGAGATGGTCGCTGCGGGATTCGAAGTGAGTACTTCATAATCCTTTATCACCCTTTCGACGCCTCCATAAGGAATGAAGCCATCCCCATTTTTTCGGGCTTTACCAGGGTGATAGCCTCCGTCAATAACCGCACGGGCAATATAAAGGGGCGCCCCATTCGCCTCATAACCAGCCGCGATGGCATTGGATGGAAAATTGTTGGCAGTAGCTTTTACCCATTGTCCTGTTCCTGTGAATACTTCGTAGTTATTTAACACTAATTCCTTTCCACCAAAAGGAATAAAAGCCTCTCTTGAGTTTGGGCGAGCTTTGCCAATATGGACGCCGTTCTCGTGTTTTACTCTCGCTATATAAAGAACGTTGCCATTGGCTTCGTTCCCGCCTCTTAAAGCGGATGGAGTTATTCCATTGACCACCCTTTGCCATTGGGCATGAGTAACATTCACCAGAGTGCAAAGCAATAGGAAACAAAGGAGATTTCTCATGATTTGAGGTATTTTAATTTTTTTAATAAGGGTTTATCAAGGTTGATTTACTTTTATTCGCATTTTTCTGGAATTCAAAGGCAGGCGTGCCAGCCCATCTTACGAGATTAATCGGGTAAGGAACTTGATCGGGAAGGTATCGGAATTGTAGAAAATCCAATTTCCAATTGTCTGCATTCCAATCATTACCTGTTGATTCGAATCGAACGGTAAAGGTTTGGATATCTCGAATTTGGACGTTATCGGGAAGGCGAATGGGTACGGTTTGCGTGCTATTATCTGCCCAAGTTGCGCCGCTGTTGAGTGGAAAGCGTTGGGTACTCCCGTTTCGCAGCAATAGTTCAGCAAATGCCTGGCTACCGCCGCGAATTCCATCCCCACCCGTGCGGAGTGTAACCTCAAAGTTGCGGGAAGGTGTACTTTGCGGGGTAGCCAAAAGCGCCCCACAAAAAATATACTGCGCAGACATATCTGGCGCATCGCGGGTCACCAGAAAGTAATCACCCAGGCATTCGGCATGATCCATGAGTGCTACCCAAAAGCCATTCGGTACACGGATAGATTGAATTCGGAATCCAATGGAACGGAGTTCTCCGACATTCGAAAAAGAGACGCTCCGCCCTCGGTAATTGGGTAGTTCATAGGCGATAATCGCTGAACCGCCAGTGCCGCCGCCAGTATTCCGGCAGCCCGTGGCAGTAGGATAAAGTGCGTTAACACCCCGAATGTCACAATCGCTTAAGCCGACACGCTGCCCCATGGTGATACCTGCAGATAAAGGTCTGATGGGTTCAATGGTAGGCTGTCCATTGCTTGAAAAAGCATTGGCAGGATAGTGCATAATAGAACCAAAATCATACTGGCAAGTACTAATCGTTACTCCTTCCCGCCGAAAGTTAAGTTCCGTACCAGGCTGGATATTTTGTGCATTAATCCGAACGAAATTATCCCGATCCGAACGAGATTGTTCATGAAACATTCCCGCCGTGTGCAACATTTCGTGCTGAATATTCCCAACACTGCACCGAGTTCCGATAACAATATTGAATGCCCCGGTCTGTAGATTCCGGGCACGAGCATCCGTACCAACTGGAGAACTACAACCATCGCCCATTACGAAAGCCACAAAATCGGTCTCCGTAGTGCGAGGCGTAAAGCAAATATTGGTACTTCCATTGAATAAGCGGATTGCCTCGCGGATTTGAGCTTGCCGGGGATGATTGGCTTGAATCTCAAAGGGTACTACGCCATTCGCCCAGCGGAACTGATCGCCCGGTCTGCCTGCGTCCTTTTGTATAATTCCATCATCGGTTTTAGGAATCAGCTTTCCGTTTTGTCTTTCAAAGAAAGCATCTTCTCTTCCCAATATGATATCGCCCTGATAAATGACGTATCCATCCACTACTTCAACCGTGATTGGTTGGGGTTCGGTGTGAAAGGGAAGCGTGGTGGTAATTTCCTGCACTTCCCGGTTAGAGCTATTTGGATTGAATAATTCTACATTTGCGTTTGTAAGTGGATTTTCAGGAGCTTTTTCTGTACTTACCGCCAAAATATTAAAAGCTGCATTATTCGGCATAGCAAGGTTTTGGCTATCATAAATAAACCATTTGCCATCGCGGTAATGATAAGGGTCACTTGGGTTTGGGTCATCGTACCAAATGTTGAATCCCCGCGTATAATAAGTACCAATCCCTCTTTGCGTGACAAAAAGATGCAATTGCCCAGTATTGTTAATCGCTGGGTTATCCAGTATGGTGTAACCAGCGTGAGGTGCGCCCAGTTTGGAGGCATCGGTATGGGTATGCTGGATAGCTTTCGCTCCACTTATGCCCGCGCCGCCCGTTGCGATCAATACATTGAATTTTGCATTTGCAGGTAATTCTACTCGGTCTTGGTTAAAAATCTTCCAACGCCCCGCATCGTACCATACGCCGATTTCACGAGGATTATATACGCCGTATAATTGCGTTACCAGCACTACTGCATTTGGATTGTTGTTAAGGGACGGGTGGTCTAACGTGGTTATATGAGCAGATTTATTAGCAGTAGTTACCGTATGAACAAAGGTATTGGGGCTAGCGGCAGGGAAAACTAAAACTTTAAATCTAAAATGTGCGCCCGAAGTAGCGGACATTGCCGCACGGTTTTGATTAAATATCGTCCAGCGAGTGCCATTGTACCAAACCCCAAAAGAATGCACAGGGTTTTGGTCGCCCTGTTCTTCCCATGACGGTGCTACGAACAGCATCGCATTGGGATTCCCATTCAACTGCGAGTGGTCGAGTGTGGTGATGTGTGCGCTCGTATTGGCCGCGGTCGTTACGTGCCGGAAGGCAGTCTGTGCGGTAGTAGTGGTAAGGTTTGCCAAAAGGAAGCCGATGCAAAAGAAAAAGGGGTACTTCATGTTTTCTTTTTTTAAAATGGGTTTTGAATATTTTGGATTTTTTTAGAATCGAAACAAAACTCTTGTAAAAAACGTAGATATGAAATCCCACGATAATGTGACAGGAGGATGAGAGGATGTGGTAATGTGGCGATGAAAAAGAAGTTGTATAATCGTCTAAAAAAGTTTAAATTTGTTTAGAAGATCGTATCCTTAAAAAATGTGAATGCGCAATGATGTCAAGCCAAATTCAATCGAACCCCAAGCCCAAGCCCAAACCTAAACGGCGGAAGATGTCGCTC
>JADJHZ010000014.1 GCA_016707205.1 Haliscomenobacter sp.
TTGGAATTGAAACAACGTAGTACGCGAATAGCCTGCAAAGCTCTTTCCTGCCTTTAATCGCACCAGATTGGAATTGAAACAGCCAGACGTTTGCGTATCCGGCTCCCCAGTCTTCCGCCTTTAATCGCACCAGATTGGAATTGAAACGGGTTTCCTTCTGACTGGAAACGGCAGGCCCGGTTTCCTTTAATCGCACCAGATTGGAATTGAAACACGCCTGGCAGCTTTCGCAGGCAATGACCAGTTGGGCCTTTAATCGCACCAGATTGGAATTGAAACGTGGTTTCGTACCATTACTCCGAGTTTCGCAGCGCCCTTTAATCGCACCAGATTGGAATTGAAACAAATAGTAAAATACGGTGGAAATGACCAGGAAAAAGCCTTTAATCGCACCAGATTGGAATTGAAACACCTGGACGGGCTGCAATGATATATAACAGCCCTCTCCTTTAATCGCACCAGATTGGAATTGAAACCCGGGTTCAGAACCTTTAGGGATTATTTGTTAAGTCCTTTAATCGCACCAGATTGGAATTGAAACAATTTTGCAATTCGTTGGAGGTACTGCCATCGACCTCCCTTTAATCGCACCAGATTGGAATTGAAACGCCTTTTACGATTACGCCGGAATGGAGCCGGGTGTTTCCTTTAATCGCACCAGATTGGAATTGAAACAACTGAAAGCCAAGCCGCAGAAGAAAACCAAACCGGCCTTTAATCGCACCAGATTGGAATTGAAACCTGATCCAGCGTCTTCGCCATCTTTCCAAATTCAATACCTTTAATCGCACCAGATTGGAATTGAAACATAAATGCTGGTACGCTGTGTATGTACCAGTACTCCCCTTTAATCGCACCAGATTGGAATTGAAACAGCGGTTGAAACAGCGGCACTGGAGGCGCAACTAGCACGCCTTTAATCGCACCAGATTGGAATTGAAACAAGAACCTGACGCCGATCCCGACTATGCACTTAAACCCCTTTAATCGCACCAGATTGGAATTGAAACAAGGCGCTACGCCCTTTAATCGCACCAGATTGGAATTGAAACATGAACGAAAGGGCACAACAAAGAGCAGGTTATTTCCCTTTAATCGCACCAGATTGGAATTGAAACCGATGAACAGGACCAGGGCAACGGAGAAGCCGCCCACCTTTAATCGCACCAGATTGGAATTGAAACTTTCAATAGGTCGGCTTCAAGTCCCTCAACCGGCACCCTTTAATCGCACCAGATTGGAATTGAAACGGGAATTAATATCCTTTAATCGCACCAGATTGGAATTGAAACTCATTAATTTTTTCGGCCAACGCGCAAAATCGAGTTTTCCTTTAATCGCACCAGATTGGAATTGAAACGGTGCTATATACCGATGCGACCGATTCCGCCTTTAATCGCACCAGATTGGAATTGAAACAACCTACCGCTTTCCCAGTCATCCCCGCGCTGGGCCTTTAATCGCACCAGATTGGAATTGAAACATCGTTGATAGCCCATTTACGATTTTACTCACCTGGCCTTTAATCGCACCAGATTGGAATTGAAACAACAATACCTTGGCCCCGACAATCTGAGCAGCCTGGCCCTTTAATCGCACCAGATTGGAATTGAAACATTACATCCTCTCGGATGTCTTTGGCAGCAATCTGGACCTTTAATCGCACCAGATTGGAATTGAAACAAGCCAGCAACGGACAAGCCGCAAAGCCTTCCGCAACCTTTAATCGCACCAGATTGGAATTGAAACTAGTAATAGGCTTTGAACTGCTCAAACCGGCCATCGCCTTTAATCGCACCAGATTGGAATTGAAACCTAACCTGGAAGAATGGCAAGCCCTGGAAACGATTTCCTTTAATCGCACCAGATTGGAATTGAAACGTTGAAAAAAAACGAAGGCAGGCTCAAGGCAGGGCTACCTTTAATCGCACCAGATTGGAATTGAAACAGATTCGAACTTGGCCATGTATTTGAATCAAAGTCAAACCTTTAATCGCACCAGATTGGAATTGAAACCACAACAACATGCATTCGCTTGATACCCCTTGAAATCCTTTAATCGCACCAGATTGGAATTGAAACAGTTCTTTTGATAGCGTGTTGGCTGAGTTGATAATACCTTTAATCGCACCAGATTGGAATTGAAACTATCCTAGCACTAGCGTAGCGTTCCCAGTACCGCCCTTTAATCGCACCAGATTGGAATTGAAACAATACAAGTTGGAATTGATCAAGACGGCAATCCTATTCCTTTAATCGCACCAGATTGGAATTGAAACTAGCTTAGGGCATAAACCTAAATTCATTACTCCTTCCCCTTTAATCGCACCAGATTGGAATTGAAACTTAAAACCATCGAGTTTAGGAAGTTATTAGCTGCCTTTAATCGCACCAGATTGGAATTGAAACGTGGGAAGACAACGAGAAGACAATAGCCGGCAGGCTCCTTTAATCGCACCAGATTGGAATTGAAACAGGGTTACGGCCTCTTTGAGTTTTCCCCGAATATTCCTTTAATCGCACCAGATTGGAATTGAAACATGACTGAAATGGGCCAATTCCAGGTGATCTTCCCTTTAATCGCACCAGATTGGAATTGAAACGAAGATTCCACGAAAGTCCTCAGCATCGTTTTGCCTTTAATCGCACCAGATTGGAATTGAAACTTGATTCCAAGAAACAAGCTGCCTTACTGCATATATGCCTTTAATCGCACCAGATTGGAATTGAAACGCGGCTACGAATACCCTTGCTCCTTTCCTTACCGGCCCTTTAATCGCACCAGATTGGAATTGAAACACCCTTCTACGCCAAGGTCGCCAAGCCCTAACCGGCCCCTTTAATCGCACCAGATTGGAATTGAAACTTCATTTCCTGTCTGCGTCTTCTCAAGGATTGAAATACCTTTAATCGCACCAGATTGGAATTGAAACGAGGTCTTTTTTGGATAGTAGTTTTTTCATTTGGAGCCTTTAATCGCACCAGATTGGAATTGGAAAACTACGGCGTTTCTCCTCTCGCCGGTTTTGGGTGTTTGTAGTCTCCTTTTCTTCTTTCGGACTACAATTGGAGGCTGCCCAAAACCAGTTCGGGATCGAACAGGTAGAACCCGCCGGTCAGGCTGAAAGTCCGGACCATAGCGCCTGGGGGACCGGCAAATAGTTCCGCAGGGAATTGGATCCTGCTTTTGCTGGACCGCGAACAGGATACATCCCCCCTTCCCGGAATAAAAATTCCGGAGAACATCCCGGATTGGAAATCCCGGCTACAGGGTCAGTAAATAAAATCGATGCGCTGGGTGACTTGCGGCTGTTTCAGCTCAAACTTCGCTTCCTCAAACTTGGGGGCGCGGAACAGGTTCCGGGCGTTGTTCGAAAACCCGTAGCCTTCCTTGGGGATGCCCAGAAAGTTAGCGTCTACCTTGAGGTTGCCGTTCTCGTCGTGCAGGATGGTGATCGCGTACGTCCCGTAGGGCAGGTCTTCAAAAGTCACGGTCATCTTGCCTTTTTTGGCGGGAAGGAGCGCCTCCCGGTAAGCGGATTGGTTCTCCCCCGGAAATCCCTTCGCCTGGTTAAACAGCAGAACGCCGATCTGGCCCTGGCCGCTTTTAACCGTTTCGATGTGGACGGTGATCTTGCCGGTCTGCGCCTGCGCGCCAGCCCCACAAACCAGCAGAAGGACGCCCAAAAACAGGAACGGAATGGTAAAGCGCTTCATAATTCGTTTTTTTATTCAGATTGAAAAGGATAAAAAATGTACTCCCGTTTAGTCCCCCTCCTTCGGAGGGCATTGGGTAGGGGGTATTGATAAGCCCAAATGGAGTCAAGATAATTTGCGTGAAGTCTTGGCGCCGGGGACTGGCCTCCCCCTAACCCCCTCCAAAGGAGGGGGAACAGGAAAAACCCCTACCTTTCGGAAAAATATAGAAAAATTGTATCGTTTTTTCTATAAACAGACGCTATCAAAACCCTTGCCCACACGATTCCCCCTCCTTTGGAGGGGGTTAGGGGGAGGCCCCAACGCTGGTAAGTATCTGATTGCATGGTTGGTAAATACGTACTCCCGTTTAGTCCCCCCTTCGCTACCTCGCTACCTCGCTACTTGTATCCACTCACCCACTAACCACTCATAACGCTTTTTCTTCCGGAAAAATATCCCGTGAAACCCAAACAACACCTTCTGGGGCAAACGGGCCCTGCCGGTTTCCTGCATGGTTTTGGCATCGAGTGCGAGCAGGAAGGAAGCCTGTTCGTCAGCCGATAAAACGACCGACAACAGGACGCCGTCGTCTTCGGAGGTGCGGTCCGGCGCGGGCACAAACACCGGCTCGCCGGGGTAGCAGCCTTCTTCGTGCCAGACCTTGTCCTGGCGGGCCTCAAGGTCTATTTTGATCAGCTGGTTGTAGAACCCGCGGCGCCGGTCGGGGCGGAGGCTGACGCCGTAGACGTAGCGGTAATCCGGGCGGGCAAAGCCGTACGCGTAGTCGAAATGGGGTAGCTCAATACACTGCTCCGACAGGTACTCCTGGGTATACTTTTCGGTGCGGAAGTTAAAAACAAAGCGGCACAAACGGCCAAAAGGCAGCTCGATCTCCGGGTTGGCCAGCCGTTGCAGGTAATAGTGCTGAATGATCGAGGCGTCGTCGTAGATGACCAGGTCCATAACCAGCTCGTCTTCCCGCTCAAAGGCATTCACGTGGTGGAAGCTGAAGAAGGGAGGGGTTTTAAACTGGAAAGCCAGTTTTCCGGTTGCCCGGTCGATGAGGTAGAAGGGTGTTCCGCGCTCCGGTTTCCATTGGAAGTTTTCGATAAATGGCCGGGCCCCGACTAAAAGGGTAATTGGCTGCACCACCAACGGCCCGGCGGCGATGATATAGTAGTTGCGGCTCATACCAAAGCTGTGCAGGTAGGCCGGTTCTCCGACGCCCACCGAGGCTTCTTTGCGCACCGCCCCTCCGTCGCTGCTCAGGATCTGGTAAAAACTGCGGGCCCCGAATTGCTGCACCAGATTATAGAGCCGCGCGCCATCGATATGCGGATGGGCGGTGGTGACGCCCGTTTTTTCTTTTTGTCCGTAATCAAACACCCCCACGCGCTCCAGCGTGTTTTTGTCAAATTCGGCCTGCATCAGGGGTTCGCCCAGGGCAAACGCACGCCCGTTCCAGTTGGCGATATTCACCTTGGCGCTGTCGGTGATGGCAGGTCCTCCCTGAAACAGGGTGTGTACTTTCTGGAAAAGGGACTTGCAGGGGTCGGTGGCAAACTCGGCATACGCAATCCGTCCGGTTTCCTTTACCGCCCGATAGGCGTTGCAATCCAGAAACCGGCTGCGGTAGCCCACCTGGCCATCGCGGATCTCAAACCGGTGCAGCATGGACAGCCCGTCAAACCAGTGGTTGACCAGCTTTTCAGACCTTACCAGCCCCGGCCCGTTGCGAATCAGCAGGCCATGGATCCATTCCGGGATGGTGCCGGAAATTTCCAGGCTGGGGACATCGGTTTCCTGGTTGTTCGCCGAGAAACCGGCTTCAAAATAGGGGTTGTTTTCTTGGCTTATCATCAATACGTCCATTGGGTTTGAAGAATCCTTTCGCGTGCCGCCGCTTCGGAAGAAGGATCGATGAGCCGGGCGGCGATCTTACCGGAGGTGATCACCGCCGGAACCCCGGCGCCCGGATGGACGCTGGCGCCAACGAAATACAGGTTTTTAATATAGGGCGAACGGCATTGGGTTTTGCCCCAGGCGGATTGGACCAGCGAAGGGTGGGTAGCAAATGCGGCGCCTTTGTAGCTGTTCAGCGTGTCGCGGAAATGAAGGGGGTTGATGTTGTGCCGTACGGCCAGGTGCTGCCTTAGATCCGGAAGGAAATACGCCTGCAGGTAGTCCAGGATTCCGTCGCAGTACCGGTCGTTGATCTCCTCCCAGTTGGTGGAACTGTCCAGATGCGGCACCACCGATAGCACATAAAACCCTTCGCAGCCCTCCGGGGCCATACCGGGGTCGGTGGCCGTCGGCATGTGCACGTACAGCACGGGGTCTTCCGGGAGTTTTTTCCTGCGGAACACATCCGCCATCAGCGGGCGGAGTTTTTTACTCAGAATCAGGTTGTGGTGGGTCAGGGGGCTATCGGCGTATTTTCGGTTTGTTCCAAAGTATAGAACGACCAGCGAGTTGGAATACTCCTGCCGGTCGAGCGTCCAGTTCAATGACGCAGGGAGATGGGCTTTCGGGATGAGGTGTTTATAGGCAAAAGCGGCATCCCCATTGCAGACCACGGTGTCGGCAAAATGGATGATTCCGTCGCTAAGGCGCACGCCACAGGCCTGTTTGTTTCGCACCACGATCTCCGATACCTCCGATTGGTAATGGATTTGACCACCCAACTCCTGGAAAAGCTGCACCAGGGCATGCACAATTGCCCCGGTGCCTCCCTGGGCATAGTGGACGCCCCATTTGCGTTCGAACTCGATGATCAGGCTGTAAAACGCCGGGGTGGCATACGGATTGCCCCCGATGAGCAGGGGGTGAAAGGAAAGCGCCCGCCTCAGGAAATCGTCTTTGACGTATCCCGCGGTGAACGGATACATCGCCCGGTAGGTTTTTTTGGCCAGCATAAACGGGGCGGTCTTCAGCATCTGCCCAAGCTGGAGGGAGGGCTGGTCGGTGAACGGGTGAAAATGCCGGAAAATGGCCTGGGTATCTTTTAAAAACCGGTCGTATCCGCCCAGATCGGAAGGGCTCAGCCGGGCCACCTCTTCCCTGGACCTTTCGTAGCTATGCCAGTGGTTAAACGCGCGCCCTTCCCCGTCGAAGATCCGGTAAAACGGGTCTACGGGCAATAGGTCGATATAGTCTTCCCGGCGTTTCCCTGCAAGGGCAAAAAGCTCGTCAAACAAATACGGTGCGGTGATTACGGTAGGGCCTCCATCAAAGCGGAATCCCTCCATCTCATAAGTATAGGCCCGGCCTCCCGGTTTGTCCCGCTTTTCAAACAGGGTCACCTGGTGGCCTGCGGCCGACAGCCGGATAGCCGCAGACAAGCCGCCGAAGCCGCTTCCAATCACGATAATGGATTTTCGCAGATGAGCCATGAGGTATTCGAATCGGTTGGGATATTCCGGAATATACCGGCAATTGGCGGCTGGGATTTGCTCAAAGACAACCTAACCGGGCCAACGGAGTTTTGTTCACCAATTCGCCTGGGGAATTTGGTCGTTGAATAGCCTTTCCCAGCGACGTCCTCCGTAACGATGGGTTTTAAACCCGTCGTTACGGAGTCGCCGATTTTTTTTAACTTGGAACAACATCAACGCCTTACCCGCCATGAAACGAGTTTCTTTTCTTTTTTTGCTTTTTTCAGGAGTTGCTTCCTTGTCCCGGGCGCAGCCGGCGCATGCGGACGCCCCCATCCCCATTCTTATCCGCTGCGACGACATCGGCATGTGTCATGCCGTGAACCTGGCGGCGAAAGCCGTGCTGGAAACCGGCATCCCGGTGTCGATGTCCGTCATGACGCCCTGCTCCTGGTTTGCGGAAGGCGCCGAAATCCTGAAGCAGTACCCCAACGTATCGATAGGGATTCACCTGACCCTGAACGCGGAGTGGAAGCAGTACCGATGGGGACCCGTTTCGGGGGCGCAAGTGGTCCCTTCGCTGGTCGATTCGCTTGGGTATTTCTTTCCCTCCCGTAGCGCGTTGTTCGGCAATAACCCAAGCCTGAAGGAGATCGAAACGGAGCTTCGGGCCCAAATAGAAAAAGCCCTGCGTGCGGGCTTAAAAATCGACTACCTCGATTACCACATGGGCGCCGCCGTGCAAACGCCGGAAACCAGAGCGATTGTGGAAAAACTGGCGAAGGAGTACCAGGTTGCGATCTCCCGCTACTACGACGAGGTCGATGTGGAGGGCGGTTACTCCGCGCCGGTTGCCAATAAACTGGATACGCTCGCGGCGAAAGTCAACGGGTTACAACCCGGCGGCACCAAGCTGTTCGTTTTCCACCTGGGCCTCGACACCCCGGAGATGAGCGCGATGGAAGACCTGAACCCGTTCGGCCCCAAAGACATGAGCAAACACCGCAACGCCGAGTTGAACGCCCTGATCGCGCCTTCCTTCCAGCAACTCCTCCTCGAGCCCAGGTTCCGGCTGGTGAACTACCGGATGCTCAACCAGGAAAAAGGATTGGGGGCTATGCGGCGGCCTGCTCCGTAGGGACAGAATGGGGCCGCCGGAGGCGAGCGTCTATCCGTAAAACGCGCCCATGGCGCCTGTGCCCAAAATGAGGATTTTCATAACCAAAAATTAACCGGATCAGGGCTTGCCGATGAGGTCCCCCGCTTGCACGTTCCGGATGCCATAGATCGTTTCGAGGTCGAAATATTCTCCGTGGATCACCCCTTCGCCCCGGGCGATGGTCAGTTTGCGGGACAACACGTCGCTTTGCCAGCGCTTTGCCGACGCCTGGGCGCGCAGCCGGGCGATGATCTCCAGTTGCTGAACTTCCTTGACCGGGGGGTCTTCCGAAAAGGCCGTCTCCGCAAAGTGCTGGAAAATCTGTTCCCTGGTCGTTTTTCCAATACTCCCGTTTTGGGTGACGATATCAAACATCATCGCGACAGCCCGTTCGGAGTTGACCTGGTACGCCTGGCAATACGCCAGCGCTTTTTTGTACCGGGCCGCCGCAAATTCGATCTGGATGTCCTGAAATTCCTTCCGCATGCCAAGGGCTTCGAAGAAGCCGACCCAAGGTTCCATGACCCGGTATTTGGCGGTCTGGATTGATACGGCCCAGGCGAGTTGCTCTTGCCGCGGTTTTTGAAAAACCTCCCGCAGCACGGGGGCATGATCGTCAAAGACCTCATCCAGCCCATTGGGGTGGCGCGTTTCGTAGGTTTGGAACAACGGTTGGAGCGATCGTTGCCCCAGGTTCCACTGCAAGGCGCCATAGCTGATGCCCTGGCGGTCGAAATTTCCGGCTACCCGGGAATAGCAGCGGGGGGCTTTGTACCCGGTTTCGATGGTGGCCGTCAATTCGAGGCAGCGCTGCAGCAGGGAAGCCTTCCGGGGCAGGAAATGTTCCATGGCCTCCCTGCCGGGGTAAAGGGCAGCCCAGGTTTTGGGACCCACGATTCCGTCCACCTGAAGTTGGTTTTTGCGCTGGAAGTTCTTGACCGCGCTGAGGGTGCCTCCGCCAAAGTGGCCGTCGAGTTCGCCCAGATACAACTGCAACGCCTGGAGTTTGCGCTGGATCTCTACTACGAGGGGCCCGCGGGCCCCGATCCGGATGAGAAGGGACATGAAGGGGTACGGTATTAGGTGATCAAGGACGTTGAGCTACAAAACTGGAAAATAAGTCCTCCCCGGGATATCTACAAGCTACTGCTGCATTCTTGATGTAAATTTAACCTGGACTCAGGCGATAGCAGCCCCGGCAAAATGCCGTTTCAGAAACTGCAACGCATTCTGGAAAAAGAACAGATCCAGCACCGCTTCCAGGTTGTCTTCTGTGATTCCGAATTCCTGGAACACGCCGGTTTGGATATGTTGCCGCATGCGTTCCCCCAGGTCCGTGCGGAGCTTTTCGTAATGCAATACCGTGGCGTAATCGTTGATGGGGTCAATGCCCCCGTCGAAGTCGCTGCCAATACAAATGCAGTTCCAGAAGGAAAATCCATCCGGCCGGTACGCGTGTAATCCGATGCCCCTGTTTTTAACTCCGTTGGCCATGCCAAGGATGTTGCTCAGGATCAGTTCGACAGAATCCATTTTCCGCTCTTTTTTGGGCATGAAAGCGGCTGGGAACAGGACGTGGCGCAGCCGGAGGCGGTACATGATCCCCAGAATGCGCTGGTCGAGGTTGAGGCCGATTAGCCCCCCGCTTTGGCAAATCACTTCCAGGTCTTCGTCGCACAGGTTGATGTTCCAGGGATTAAAGGGGTTACCCGGAGCGTTTTCGTCGTTTTCCAGAAAATAGTCCTGGATCTGATCCAACAGGGTTTGGCGGCCGGAATAGCCGGAATGGCTGGCAATTACCGGGATGCAGCCCTGGGGCGCCATGCCGTTGGCGGCCTCTTTCCGGCCTCCGCTGCGATTGTAGGGACGAATAATGCGGTCGTAGAACTCCAGCCTGGAAGAGGCGCTCATGTGCTTGGTATCGATCCATATGCGCCGGCCCAGAGCGGGTTCGTCCTCCACGCTGCTATCTTCATTTACCCGAACGGCAAGCAGGTGCTGAATAGCCCGGAACCCTGCCGGGCTAAAGCCTCTTTTTCGCTCTTCCAGGGAGTACTTTTCAGGAGATGGGTTCTTCCAGGGGTTGTCTTCCGGGTTCAGCGGTATAAAGTTCATGTTCCGCGTCTGGTTCGGGTTCCATGGGAGGGGGACTTTGAAAAAGCTCCGCGCATGGGCGCACAGCCGGTTGTCGAAATGGTGGGCAAAGGTGATAAAGAACACAGGCCAGGTCTTTATGAGATCGATGCGCTGTTGAAGGACGGATTCCTCCACCTCCGGCGCATGGCGGTCCCCATTGGTCACGCTCAACGCGTGCATACCCTCGATCGTCAGGACGCAGAGGGTGCAGTTGGGGTCCTCCAGCGTCTGATCGATAGCTGCGGGCCCGATGAAGGTTCGTTTGCCCCATGGGGGAACGTTCTGCGCCAAGGCCTCCGGGTTTGGCGCAAGGATAACATACCTTCCCTCCACGGGAATAGTTGCCCGGTGCACGTTGATCCCGCCTTTGGGATGAACCGTTACGTTTCCTGTGCAGACCTGTCCGGATTTGCGTTGGACAAACTCCCATTCAGACTGCAGTTCCTGGAAATAGTCGTAGGTATCGCTTCGGATATGGGCGATGCGTGGCAGACTTAGTCGCAGCGAGGCGCAAACCAGCACCGAAGGCGCTTCCACCCAGGCCCCCATATTCTTTATGAATCCTTGCTCGAATGGATAGATTGAGATATAAGCCAGCTTGGTTTGGCTTTTGACCAAACTACCCACGTCGGCCTGACTGTAGCTCGTGCCGCGAAGACCGCGCATCAGATTTATGACCTTTGACCTGGGGATGTCCCAAAGATGCGCCAGAGTGCTTTGGAATGATTTTGGCTTTTTGGTCCGGTATTTCGGGAAGTTCTTCCCCGAGGGATGGCAATGGAGATCGGCGAAATACATAGCTGGGGGGATTTAGGAGTAGCGAAAAATTGGAAGTAATAGCCTGCCTGAATGGGATTGGGAATTTCCCAAACTACGTTGCATCCTGTATAGATTGGTTATTAAAGTTATAATATTTTCTGATTACATTCAACCCATCTTGAGGCGGAGCCTCGCCCCTGTTTGGAAATAATCGAAAAATCCATTCCATATGAAATACCTGATCCTTTTGTTCGCCGCGTGCCTGGCATTTAGCTGCACCCGGCATTCGGAGAAAGATCCCGCTGAACTGCTGGACGCGTATTTTTCCGCCGAATTTCCCGCTGAGGGCCCGGGCGCCGCCGTCCTGGTGATGCGCCAGGGAAAGGTCCTTTTTGAAAAAGGGTACGGCCTGGCCGATCTGGAGAAAAAAACGCCGATTACGCCGTCCACCGCGTTCAACACGGGGTCCATCAGCAAAACCTTTGTTTCCAATGCGATTTTGATGCTCCGGGAAGAAGGCAAACTGTCTTTAGACGACCCGCTGGAGACGTATTTCCCCGACTTCAAAAATCCGGACATTGCCAAAAAGGTGAAGATATACCACCTGCTGAACCATTCTTCCGGATTGGCCGACAGCCGCCGGGTGGCAGAAGATTCCGTGTTTTACCTCACCGCCAAAGACGAGGAGAATTTTGCCCCCATCAAACAGAACGACACGACCTATTTTGAGCCGGGAACCCGGTACCGATACTCCAACCCCGCGTTCAACGGATTGGCGCTGATCATCCAGCAAATTACCGGCAAACGCTGGCAGGATTTTATTATCGACCGAATTTTCGCCCCTTCCGGCATGACCGGCAGCAAAATCACCGACGGCCCCTACCCACAAACCGGGGTAGCCCACGCGTACGTTTGGGATCAGGGTAAATTCATCGAAGACGATTACGGGGAAGAACCCACCTTCGCAGCTTCCGGCAACGGCGGCGTCTGGAGCTCGGTGCGCGATCTGGCCAAATACGAACAAGCCCTGCAAAAGGCGGTGTTTTTGCCCAAAGACGCGATCCAAAAATCCCGGACGCCCTTCCAGCCCGCTAACTGGCAGGATACCATCCCCGCTTTCATTGGATACAGCTGGTTTACCGGAACGTACCAGGAAACGCCCATCGTCTTCCACACCGGCCACCAGGGCGGGTTCACCGCCGATTACGTATGGGTTCCCTCCAAACAATTCTTCTACGTCATCCTCTGCAACTCCCCCCGGCCGATTGAGCAGTATAGGGAGGAGGTATTGAAAGTTTCGAAGTTACGGGGTTACGAAGTTGCGAAGTAACCTCGCAACTTCGCAACTTTTAAATCACCCCCTAAAACTCAGCATCACCCCAGCCACGATAGCCAGCACGATCAGGGAGAAAACAATATCCCAAACGGTGTAGCTCAACCGGTTGGCGGCTTTTTGCTCAGGAGAAAGCGTTCCAAACGTAAGCCCCTGGATCTGCTCCAGGGAAGGCGCCGGGGTGAGCAGGCTCACGACGATGGTCAGGAGGACGCAGAACAGGAAGAACCAGGCGGCGAAGGTCAGGAAGTTCATATCGCCAAATTGGAAGAGGATGCCGGATGGGTCCAGCGAATCCCGGCTGAGTTCCAATACCAGACGGACCGCAGCGATAATCAACCCGGCAACCAGGGTGGCCATGGCGCCTTTGGAGTTGATGCGCTTGAAGAAAATCCCAAGCAGGAACACGGCAGCGATCGGGGGAGCGATATACGCTTGTACCGATTGGAGGTATTCGTAAAGCACCCCGGAGATGTTCTGCATGATCGGAATCCAGGCAATACCCAGAATGACCACCGTAGTCGTGGCATAACGGCCAACCCGGAGCAGCTTGATTTCCGGCGTGTTCGGGCGGAGTTTTTTGTAAATATCTACCGTGAACAGGGTGGAGCAGGAGTTAAACACCGATGCCAGCGAGCTCATCAACGCAGCCATCAGTCCGGCGACGACCAGACCTTTTAGGCCGGCCGGCATCTTGTTCATCAATAACGCCGCAAAGGCCTGGTCGGGTGAATCCCAGGATAATTCACCTTTGTTCTTAAGCGCCAAGGCGATCACGCCGGGGATGAGAAACAGAAAAACGGGAAGCAGTTTAAGAAGCCCACCAAAAATCGTTCCTCTACGGCCCTGGGTAATATTGCGCGCCGCCAGGGCTCGCTGCACAATGTACTGGTCGGTACACCAATACCAGATGCCCACGATCGTACTTGTGATCACGAGGCTGGGCCATGGGAAATCCGGGTCGGTAGCAGGCCTCCACATGTTGAGGTACCCCGGCTCCAGAGAGTCGCGCAGCCCGCCCCAGCCGCCCACGGCGTTGAGGCCAATGATAGTAATCGTGGCAGCTCCCAGCACGAGCACCACGGTCTGCATGGCTTCCGTATATACGACCGCCCGCATGCCGCCCAGAACGGTATAAAACCCGGTCAGGACAACGGTGAGCAGTGCGCCAAACCAAAAGTCGATCCCCAGAATGGAAGAGATTACAATCCCGCCTGCATACACCGTTACGGATACTTTGGTGAGCACGTAGGCCAGCAGCGAGAAAATACTCAGAACCCAGCGGGTCTGCGCGTTGAAGCGGCGTTCCAGAAATTCCGGCATGGTAAATACGCCGCTTCGGATATAGAACGGCAGGAATACCCAACCCAGGGTTATGACCAGCCAGGCGTGCAACTCGTAAATGAGCATAGGGATTTTACCTCCTGCGCCTGCGCCCGCCAGCCCCACAATGTGCTCCGAGCCGATGTTGGAAGCAAAAATGGAAGCGCCTACAATGAACCAGCCAATATTGCGGCCGGCAAGGAAGTAATCTTCCGTGGTTTTTTGCCTGCGGGTGATCACCCAAATCGCCAGACCCAGGAGGATCGCAAAATACAACCCAATCACTACCCAATCCAGGGTTTCAAATCCTTTCATTTTAGGTGTTTGTTGATGCGAAAAAAGAACGAATGCCTAATTATCCAGGGAAAGTTATTATTTTAATTTCTAAACAAAGCAAATTTTTTATCCTTTTTTAATCGGTTGCACGGTTAAATTATTTGGTTGAAAACCGGTAGATCGTCTTTTGCAGGTACAGCTCGCCTGGGTTGAGGATCGTGCCGGGAAAATCGGGTTGATTCGGCGAATCGGGGTAGTGCTGCGCTTCGAGGCAAAGCCCGTAATGTTTTACCATGGATTTCCCTTCCCGCCCTTTCAGGGAGCCGTCGAGGAAGTTGCCGGAGTAAAACTGCACGGCGGGTTCGGTGGTCCACATTTCCATATACCGTCCGGTGGCTTTGTGGTAAAGGGTAGCGGCCAGGTCGAGGGATTTGTTGTTTTTGTTTAGGATGAAGTTGTGGTCATACCCTCCTTTTACCTGGGCCAGGTCTTGTCCGATGGGTTTGGGCGCGGTGAAGTCCATTGGCCCGCCGGAAACAGGTTCGATCTTACCTGTCGGGATCAACTGGTCATTGACTGGCGTGTAGCGTGGCGCGCGGATCATAAGCTCGTGGCCAAGGATGTCTGGGGCTTTACCGGCGCCGAGGTTGAAATAGGTGTGGTTGGTGAGGTTCACCGGGGTGGGCTTGTCGGTTTTCGCCATGTAGTCGATCTGGAGTCCGTAGTTGTCGTCGATCGTAAACGTTACGGTGACCGGCATTAGTCCGGGGAAACCTTCTTCTCCATCCTGGCTGATATACCCCAGCGTCAGGTAGGCTGAGGTGTCGCTTTGCCCGTAATTTCCCCGCCAAACGACTTTGTCAAACCCTTTCTTTCCACCATGGAGCATATTCCCGTTGTCGTTTGGAGACAGGGTATAGGTTTTGCCGCCGAGCTGAAACTGCGCATTGGCGATGCGGTTGGCGTAGCGGCCTACCGTGCACCCGAAGTAGGGGTTCTTCTCCTGCAAATATCCTTCGAGGTTGTCGAAACCCAGGGCTACATTCCCCAGATCGCCCGATTTGTCGGGAGCGAGAATGGACACGACCGTGCCTCCATAATTGGTAATGCTGACGGTGAACCCGTTTGGCGCCATAAGGGTATACAGGATGATGTCTTTGTCTTCCACCATCCCGTATGGGCTTTCAATGACGGCAAAGGTTTTGTTCTGCGTTTCGGTTTCCTGCGCCTCCTGGCCCGGTTTATTTTTACAGCTGGACAGGCTCAGGAAAAGGAGGGAACTCAGAATGAAATAAGGTGTGGTTTTCATAATGGTATTATCGTTTGGAGTATGCAAAAACAACGGATCAGGAAAACGCCTGTTCGTTCCACCTCAGGGTGTTTTTGAACTGGTACAGATTGGTGTGCGCATCAATGAGGGCGTATTCCATGCCGGCAATTTCGGCAAAATCTTCGAGGTAATCCGCCCGAAGGTTTTGGCTGTAACAAGTATGATGGGCGCCGCCGGCCAGAATCCAGGCGGTGGCCGCCGTCTTCAGGTCGGGGTGGCACTTCCATAGCACGCGGGCCACAGGCAGATTGGGGAGGTCCTCCGGTGGATCGATGGCTTCGACGGTGTTGACGAGCAGGCGGAAGCGGTTGCCCATATCGATCAGGGACGCATTCAGCGCGGGCCCCGCCGCGGCGTTAAATACCAGGCGCACCGGATCGGCTTTGCCCCCAATACCCAACGGGTGAATCTCGCATTTGGGCCGGTCTTTGGCAATGCTTTCGCAGATCTCGAGCATGTGCGCGCCCAATACGGCCATCCCCGAGGGGTGGAAGTGGTAGGTGTAGTCCTCCATAAACGAATTTCCCCCTGGCAAGCCAGTAGCCATCACTTTCATGGCCCGCACCAGGGCGGCGGTTTTCCAGTCGCCCTCGGCTCCAAATCCATACCCTTCGGCCATCAGGCGCTGCACGGCGATACCGGGAAGCTGAACCATGCCGTGCAAGTCTTCAAACGTATCCGTAAATCCTTTAAAAGAACCCGACTCCAGAAAGGCGCGCAACCCGGCTTCGATGCGGGCTGCTTCCCGGAGGGCTGGGCGCTGAGCTCCGTTGCGGCGCAGGGCGGGGGCGAGGTCGTAGGCGTCGTCGTAGACCATGGTCAACCGGTCTATCTCTTCGTCGGAAATGCTGCGGACCGCCTGAACCAAGTCGCCGATCCCATAGCCATTGACCGAAAACCCAAACCGGATCTCGGCCTCGACTTTGTCGCCCTCCGTCACGGCTACCTGGCGCATGTTGTCTCCGAAACGGGCAAATTTAGCCCCCTGCCAGTCATGCCAGGCTGCCGCCACCCGGCACCAGGCCTGGATTTCATCCACGATTTCCGGATCCTGCCAATGGCCGGTAACGACCTTGCGGTTGAGGCGCATCCGGCTGCCGATGAACCCAAACTCCCGGTCGCCATGGGCCGACTGGTTGAGGTTCATGAAGTCCATATCGATACTGGCCCAGGGGATATCGCGGTTGTATTGGGTATGGAGATGGAGGAACGGTTTCTGGAGCGCGTGGAGTCCCCGGATCCACATTTTGGCGGGGGAAAAGGTGTGCATCCAGCAGATCAGCCCGACGCAGGCCGGCGCCTGGTTGGCCTCCTGGCAGAGGTGAAAAATAGCCTCCGGGGAGGTAAGGACAGGTTTGAACACGACCCGAACCGGCATGCGGGGGTCCTGGTCAAAAGCTGAAGCGATGGCGCCGGCATTCGAAGCTACTTGCTTCAGCGTTTCTTCCCCGTAAAGATGCTGGCTGCCTGTGGCGAACCACACTTCCAGCGAATGAAGCGGTTTATTCATGTTTGGGTGGTTTATTGTCCGTAATAGGCGTCTTTTCCATGCTTGCGAAGATAATGCTTTTGGATCAGCGCCTCTTTGAGCCGCGGCACGTCGGGCCGGATCGTCACGGAGAGGTAAGCCATCCGGGCGATTTCCTCCAAAACGGCGCTGTTATACACGGCTTTGTCCGCGGTTTTGCCCCAGGTGAACGGCGCGTGGTTGCCCACCAGGATCATTTCCACTTCCCGGTAATCGAGGCCCCGGCGTTCAAATTCCTGAAGAATCTGAAACCCGGTTTCCCGTTCGTAATCCCCGGCGATCATCTCCGCGGCCATAGGAGGAGCGCACGGCACATCCACGGTCAGGTGATCGGCGTGGGTGGTACCGAGAATCGGGATATCGATCTGGGTTTGCGCCCAGGCGGTGGCAAACGTGGAATGGGTGTGGACAACGGCGCCGATATATTCCCAGTGCTTGTAGAGTACGGCATGGGTTTTGGTGTCGGAAGAAGGCCGCAGAGCGCCTTCCACCGTCTGCCCGTCGAAATCTACAAGGACCATGTCTTCCACTTTCAGCGCCTCGTATGGAACCCCCGAGGGTTTAATGGCGAACACGCCCAGGTTGCGGTCGGCAACTGATACATTCCCAAAAGTGAACAGCACCAGCCCTAGCTCCGGAAGCTGTTTATTGGCCTGAAAACACTGCGTTTTCAGGTCTTGGTAAAGCGGGTTCATACACAAAAGGGTTTATTTCGCATTTACGTCAAAGGTAATCGATTGCATTCGCAAAAATAGCGTAGAAAAGTAAGGATTATTTGCTCAATCCGCCCTCAATTTTGCCCATATATTCTTTGCGAATAACAAAAGAACTGCCTGGAGGCGAGGTTGCGTTGGACTGGCAAGGAACTTCCTCGTATATTTGGACTATAAAAAAAACAGCCATGAAAACACTACCTCTATTCAAAATGCTATTTCTGACAGCCGGTTTCCTTTTCCTTAGCCTGGCGGGCGTCTATAGCCAAAATGTAGGCAAAGGCGTTATTCTGGCAGGAGGGAACGCCGGATTTAACGTGGTCCGGGCAGACGGCAACTCCGAGGTGCTATTTCAGCTCAATCCTACCGCAGGGATTTTTATTATCAATGGCCTCGCCCTCGGCGCCAACATGAATCTAATCCTGGCCGACAACCTCACGCAGTTTGGATTTGGCCCCTTCGTCCGATATTACGTGGCGCCCAATATTTTTGCCCAGAGCGGGTTTGGATTCAGCTCCCTGAAAATAGGCGACTTTGACGCCAACACCTCCCTGTACGGCAATATCGGCCTGGGCTATTCCATTTTTCTCAACAACCACGTTGCCCTCGAACCCATCCTCAATTTCCAGTTCGGCGAAGCTCAGGATGTTTTTGGAGTCAATATCGGATTCCAGGTGTTTTTGGGCAAATGAGAAAGGGTAGGGCGTTTAGGCGTTTAGACGTTGGGGCGTTTAGGTGTTTAGGCGTTTAGGCGTTTTGACCCCTCATGAAATAGCTTGACAGGTTCCCTACCTAAAACCCCAAAGATGTGGATAACTTTTCGTGTTATCAAAATAGTAGGACCTAACTTCGTTATCCAGGATGAAGCGGAGATGGGCGCTGCTGGGGAGCAACCCATCAAGGAATAGTCCTGGCCGGCTAAAAAGTCTAGCCTTTGGGGGCTCCTAAAACTTTTTTTAGGGGTCCCCTTCTTTTCAACTTTTGGTCGGGACATGCCTCTAAAAACCCATGTTGCTTTTAGCGGTCTGTCTAAAATCATGTAACGTCTTTACGGGCCGCTTGTCTGGCTCCAGATCTGCAATGTATTGTTCATACTCTACTGGAGTTCGCCAACCCAGCCCCTGCTGTTTTCGCTGGTAGTTGTAAAAGTAATCCATTTCAAGTAACTGCTGCTGAAATGCTTGTAACTCCTGCATCTGCCTGCAGGGAATCAAATGGTGCTTGATCAGTCCGTTTCTTTGTTCGGCAAACCCGTTTTGCAAGCAATTTTGCGCCACGCTGATTTGTATGTCCTGCGCGTTCAACTGCCTGAGGTATCGTTCGGAAAAGTATTGACTTCCTCCATCGGTATGGTGGATACAGTGCTTAAGCTGGCCCTTGCCTCTGTGCCGGATCCAGTGGTCAAGCGCTTGTTTGGCATCTTCTGCCCGCATCCGGTCACTGCCCCATAGGCCTACCAGCCGGGCGCTGTAAACGTCTGTCAGACAAAATAAATAAAATAGTAGCCGGCCAATGTACACATATGTTAAATCCCCGACTACTACCTGATTGATCCCATTGATCGTCAAGCCATTGAGCAAATTGTCGTAATTCCAGCTCTGGCATACCGACTTGGTAGTCACTACCCGGACACGCAAGGGTAACAAGGTCAACCCATACTGCGACATCAACTGCTCAAACTTCGTCACCCCCAAGCCAAATTGACCTCTTATATCCAGGTTGTAATACAAGGATCGGGAGCCTGAACGCCGTTCCTTATGCTTACGGTAGTCCAGCACTTGGCTTTCCACCGACTTCATCAGGGTCACTTCAGCTTGCCAGCTCTTCAGCCTTTGGGTATACCCCTGCCGGGTAATGCCCAGGTAACAATACAAATCTTCCATGACCAAGCCCAGCCCCTGACGTTGAACCCACAGCCGCCTCACCACCTGCGTTTGATTTTTTTTTCAAAATCTTCACCCAACCGCTCCTGGGCCAGCGCCAGACATTCCCGTAGGTACAATAATTCCAACTGTTGTTCGCCAATCACCTCCTTATAGTGAGTAGCCTGCTTTTCCAACTCCTTGATCCGGTTGACTTCCGCTTGCGTTTGAATGATCACCTGACCCGGCAACTCCTTAGTACCATATCTAGCGATCCACTTCTTGACCGATTCCGGCTTGACCTCAAAAAGCCGGCTCACTTCGCTAAGTTTACGTTGCCCGCTTTCTATCAGGCTGACCTGCTCCTTGCGGAACGATTCGCTAAAACGCCGTCGACGCCTTTCTTCTACCGTCATTTTTTCGCACTTTTGGGAAAGTTATCAACATTTTTGTTGTCAACGTATTCCATGAGAGTGCATTGAGGCGAAATTGCCCAGTAAGATGGATAAATTTGATTTAATAAATTGAATATTTAAAAATTGGAGACAGACGCCTAAACGCCCCAACGCCTAAACACCTTACTCTCTGCTCCCTAATCTCTACTCCCTAAAAATTTAAGTATATGCAAACCATCCTCGGCGCCGGCGGCGTCATCGCCAACAATCTGGTAAAACATTTGCCGGAGTATACCCAACAGATCCGGCTCGTAAGCCGCAATCCCAAACCGGTATTGGGAACGGAAGAACTGGTTCCGGCAGATCTTCTGAACCGCGATCAGGTAAGCCGGGCCGTTGCGGGCTCGGAAGTGGTGTACCTGACGGCGGGGCTGACGTATACCATCAAGGTCTGGCAAACCCAATGGCCTGTCCTGATGCGCAACGTGCTGGATGCCTGTCAGGAACACGGCGCCAAACTGGCGTTCTTCGACAACGTCTATGCCTATGGCCGGGTAAACGGCTGGATGACGGAAGACACCCCCTACAACCCATGCAGCAAAAAAGGGGAGGTGCGGGCTAAAATCGCCACCATGCTGATGGAGGAGGCCCATCGTGGAAAACTTCAGGCCCTGATCGTCCGTGGCGCCGATTTTTACGGGCCGAACACCCCCCTAAGCTTTTTAACGGCTACAGTTTTTGACAACCTGAGGAAAGGGAAAGCGGCTCAGATCATGGTGAATGCCGAAACCTTGCATTCGTTTACCTATACTCCGGATGCGGGTCAAGCGATGGCTATCCTCGGCAATACCCCGAGCGCATTCAATCAGATCTGGCATGCTCCTACCGCTCCAAACCCCCTCAATACCCGGCAAATCGTCGAAACCGCTGCGGGAATATTGGGCGTTTCCCCCAAGTATACCGTCTTGTCCCGTCCCATGCTGCGGATGGTCGGCTGGTTTGTGCCTGTCATCCGCGAGAGCATTGAGATGTTGTACCAAAACGACCAGGACTACCTGTTCGATAGCAGCAAATTCAACCAGGCGTTTGGGTTTGAGCCGATGGCGTATGAGAAAGGGATAGCTGCTGCGTTGAAGTAGGGGAGGCCTTGAATAAGGGTTGACTGCGGTCGGGGGACCGCAAAATAGTTCCGCTGGGAATCTGAGGATTCCCGCGAACAGTGAATCTGAGGATTCCCGTGAACAGGGGATTCCCGCGAACAGGTTCTGGATTTATTCCTGCGCCTTAATCCAAAATGACGTAATTTTGTACGGGAAACGCATTATAAAAAAATACTATGAGAACTAAGTGCCTGTATCTGACCCTGGTTCCATTCCTCGTGTTGGCGGCAACCGCTTGCGTCGAACCGAAGGAAAAAGAAGTGAAGACCAACAAAGAGGTGGAATCGTTTCTGGGAACCCAGCCGGACGTCACCATGTGGAACTCGGCTTCGACCTATGTTACCCTGACTTCCCAGGTGGAAGTCGACGCATTTTCCTGCGAAACCGGCGTCCTGGATGCCAATCTCGTGATCGGAACGGTGTCCGGTAGCGATATTCGCGATCTGTCCAAATTAGCTTGCCTGACCCGCATCGACGGACTGTTGCAGATCAGCGGGACCCGCATCGCCGATCTCCGCGGCCTGCACCGCCTTCGGGTAGTGAAAGCGGGTATTCAGATCGATCAGAATCCTTCTTTACAAAGCCTGAACGGCCTGAGCGCCCTGGATTCCCTGGGAGGCTATTTTTATCTTTCCAATAACGATCAACTCTCCAGCCTCGCCGGCCTTGGCCCCCTTACCCATATCGATGCGCTGGCCATCTTTGACAACGACCAACTCCAGAACCTGGAGGGCCTTGAACGTATTCGCACCATCGGGCATGCCCAGGAATGGTTTGTCAACCTGCACGTGGCAGCCAACAAGTCGCTCCGCTCGCTCCAGGGCCTCGGCGAATTGAAGCAAATTCGCGGCGGCATGTGGATTACCGATAACCCCGCCCTCGAATCCCTGGACGGAATCGCCGGCCTGGATGAAGTTTCCGGCTCCGTTATGCTTCGGAAAAACGGAAGCGTCGAAGACCGGGAAAGCAAATCCTGGCTTAAGAAGGAGATAAAATAGAACTGGTTGGCTGCGGTCAGGGGACCGCAGAATAGTCCCGCTGGGAATCTGAGGATTCCCGCGAACAAATCCCGCTTTTTGCGGGACCGCTCAAGTGAGTGTGGGCGCGCTCACAAGCACACCCACACCCACACCCACACCCACACCCTATTTAGTGTCTACCCCACAATTCCACGGTGGCTTTCTGCCCGGCGTAATTTTTGGTGTCGTACCAGAAGACCACTTTGCGAATGACGCGCCGGTTGCCCGGGAGGTTGATGAGGCGGGATTCTCCGCCGGCCGGGATGTCGTTGCGGGTTTCGATTTCCTGCACATCGCCATTGCCATAGTGAATGGCAACTTTGTGCATATTAATTCCTCCTTTTTCCCACTCGGAATTTCAGCGCCGTAAACCGGCCTTCGTAGCCGGTGACCATGATTTCGTCGCGGTCGAGGCCGTAATTGACTTTGCGCGTACCCAGCTTTTCCCAACGGATCGGTTGGGGATTCAGGGAATACGCGAGCGATTGGCTCACAACCAATGCCAAGGTTAGCAGCGCAAGCCGAAAAAACAGGGCGGTTCTCATAAGGAAAGTTTTTGTTTAAGGTGAATGAATTGGTTTTTATGTTGCGATGTTCCGCAATATACGACAGATTGGACAATGGGCCGAAGCAAGGGTTTAACTGGTTGTTTGTTAAAGAGTTGTTAATTTTTTATTTTGTGGCATTTTCTGAGGATGGAATAAAAAAAGCACCCTTTGCTTGCAGTTTTCCAAAACAAATCCCATCATTGCATATAAATCCTATTGGTTTAATAGGAAATTTGAAATCCCTTAAGACCCTCCGAAACGCGACACCCGTTTCTGTTGGCATTTCAGGATGTGCCCGGCCTTCGAAAAGGATCGCTGAGCGTCCGAAGCTGGCTTGTTTTTCGTCGGCAGGAGGAGTCAGAATGCGGATCAAAAGAAAGTAAGAGTATGGGAAGTGCACAAACTCAAATTGCGCCAAAGCCGGATTCGCTCAACGACCGGTTTTCGCCTCTGTCGCCTTACCACAGGCTGGTACAACTATATCAACTTTTTCCTCCGGAAGAGGTCCTGGTTACGTCTTCTTTTGGCACGAGTTCAGCTCTTCTTCTGTACCTGATCAGCCAGGTTCAGCCCTGGCAGACGGTTTATTTCATCGATACCACCTTTCTTTTTCCGGAAACCCTGGAATATAAGCGCTACCTGACGGATTTATACCGCCTAAACGTGGTGGACATCCTTCCTTTGCCCTCAGAGAACGCCCAATCTAAAGAAGAACAATGGTGGATCAATGACCCCGATCGCTGCTGTTTGGCAAATAAGGTTCTGCCTTTGGAGGCGGTGAAACCAGGCCATCGGGTTTGGATCTCTGGCTTGATGGGCTTTCAGAACGCCAACCGCTCCCACCTTCATATTTTGGAGGAAAGCAGGGGGATTTCCAAATTCCATCCTTTGATCGACATTACCGCCGAGCGCTTTCGCTTGTTTTCGGATATGTACGACCTGCCTCCACATCCGCTGGAGTTACAGGGATATGGTTCTGTGGGCTGCGTACAATGCACCCGGAAAGGGGAGGGCCGGGCCGGCCGGTGGGCAGGGATGGAGAAAACGGAGTGCGGGTTGCACCTCCCGTATGCGAAGTAATCATAGATTCTTATTTGATCTGCCCTACCGACCAGTCCAACTCCTGGACCAGATCCGCGTGCATGCTCCAGCCACTTTTTCCCCGGTATTTCCCCGAATCAAAAAACTATCGGGTCCTGAATCCTGTTCCCCTAAAAAATCCGACTGATGAACTGGAACAAGGTCCTTGAAATAATCCGGAACGGAAACCCGGAGCCAAGCCTCCGGGTGGATAAAACCGACACAGAATGGGCTGCCCTGCTAACGCCGGACCAGTTTCGCATTACGCGCCAGCACGCCACAGAGCGGCCGTATAGCGGCGAATACTGCGAAGCCCACGACCCCGGCCTCTATGCCTGTGCATGCTGCGGAACGGAATTATTCGACTCCCGGGAAAAATTCGACAGCGGCACCGGATGGCCTTCTTTTTCCTTCCCGGTAACCGAAAATGCCATCAAATACCTGTCAGATAAGAGTTATGGCATGCGCCGGGTAGAAGTCCAATGCAACGTTTGCGACGCCCACCTGGGCCATGTTTTTCCCGACGGCCCCAAACCCACCGGGCTGCGATATTGTATTAATTCGTTATCGTTGAAGCGTTAGGGCGTTTAGGCGTTAAGGAGTTGGGGAGTTAAGGCGTTTAGGCCCCTGTTGCCCGTAGACTTCCGTCTACGGCTAGTCCAATCTTCAGATTGCGGCTGTAATGCCAAGTAGCAACATACCGGTGTGGGGGTCGTCATCTCCCCTCCCCAACGCCTAAACGTCCCAACGCCTAAACGCCTAAACGTCCCAACGCCTAAACGCCTAAACGCCCCAACGCCTAAACGCCTAAACGTCCCAACGCCTAAACGCCTAAACGTCCCAACGCCTAAACGCCTAAACGTCCCAATGCCTAAACCCCTAAACTTCGCAACCTTCACCCGAAAAATTTTCCCATGAAACGCTTTATCCTTTTTTCCATTTTATGGTTTGCCCAGGTAGCTGGATTGACGGGCCAGCGGGTATGGGTATCGGGCCGCGTAACGGATGCCCGGACCGGCGAGCCGGTGCTTTTCGCTAACGTCTATCTGCCGGAGTCGCCGTCTACGGGAACGATGACGGATGTAGAAGGCGTATTTGAATTTGGCTTCGACCGGTCCAAAGGGACCGGTTGGAGGTTTCGGCGATCGGGGTATAACGCCTATTCCATGCCTATTCCCGACGGGGATTCCATCCGGCTTCAGATCCGGCTGGAGCCTTCTGCCGTCGACCTGAACGAGGTGGTGGTGCTGGCTGGCGAGAACCCGGCTGTCGTTCTGATGCGGAAGGTGATCGGGGCAAAAGAAGCGAACAACTATCTGAGCCTCCCTTCTTTCTCGGCGGAAAAATATTCCAAACTGGAAATGGACGTGGTGGGCCTTCCCCAAGGACTGACCCGAAACGATTTGTTGAAGCCGTTTGAATTCGTGTTTTCCCATATCGACAGCACGACGGAACAAAAGCCTTTCCTGCCGGCGTACCTCTCGGAGGAGTTGCGCCAAATTTACCGGTCTGAAGGGCAAACCATCGATGTGCCCATAGCCCGGAGGGTGTCGAATATCGGCAACGAATCGGTCATTCGCTTCCTTAATCTGGTGCACGACCAATTCGATATTTATTCCAACTGGCTGAACGTCATGGAAAAGGCTTTCGCCAGTCCCTTGAGCGACCATGCGCTCGCCAATTACGAATACTACCTGCTCGACAGCCTGGAAATGGACGGCCGCTGGACGTATAAGCTGAAATTCAAGCCCAGGCGCAAACAGGAGAACACCTTCAACGGGGAATGCTGGATCGACGGCCAGACGTTCGCGGTCCGAAGGCTTCAGATGGCGAAAAGTCCGGATGTCAATATTAATCTCCTTGAGCGGATCGAGGTAAGCATGGATTTCCAGCGCACTGCAGATTCCATTTGGGCTCCTGTGCGGGAGCATACCTTACTGGAATACCAGGTGGCGGAGAAAACGGCTATCCCAGGGGTTATTGCAAGGAAATCCAACTATTACCGCAACTGTTCCCTGGCAGGCCCATCCGGACCGGTGCGAGAACCGGATCCCCGAATGTTTGACCCGGCGACCCTCGACCGCGACGAAACCTATTGGGCCGTCCACCGGCCGGAACCCCTGGCAGAACGGGAAGCCAAGGTGTACGGCATGGTCGACAGCATAGGGAAGTCGGAAGCTTACCGGCGGTTCAAATCGATCGCCTACGTCGCCGGTTCCGGTTATTTGCCCTGGGGAAAGGTGGAGTTTGGCCCCGTTGCGTCCACCTACAGCAAAAACTCTGTGGAAGGCAACCGGATCCGTTTTGGGATGGGCAGCAGCCTGGCCTTTAGCAAAAAGGTATGGATATACGGCTACACCGCTTACGGTACGGACGACCGGCGGTGGAAATTCGGCGGACATGTTCAATGGCAGCCCTCCAAACGGCCCTGGACAACCTACCGGATTTCGTACAAAAACGACCTGGAACTCAATTTTTCCAGCAGCGGGGAGATCAGTGAAGACAACTTTTTTGCTGGAGCCTACCGGCGGAAAATTCCCCAAAAGTTGATGTACACCAAACAGGCCAAAGGATATTGGGAAGAAGACCTGCCTAATGGCTGGACCTCTTTTCTCCAGCTTCATTGGCAGCGTCTGGAACCCTACGCCAAGGACGGCCTGGGGTTCAATTTCTATTTCCAGTCGCCGGGCAGAGACGGGTTAAACCAAGCCATTGAAAGCGCCGAGCTCCAGATCCGGTTCCGGCATTCTCCGGCAGAGATCTTCGTAGAGTCCAATTTTTCCCGTACCAGCGTCGGCTATGAAGACCCCAGGCCGGTGTTCGAACCCTTTTACACGCTGGGGAAATTCGGCAAGGAAAAATACTACCACCATGTAGGCCTTCAGATGAGCCAATGGTTCAACCTGCCGCCAATGGGGTGGCTGCGGTACCAGATCAACGCCGGGGCGATCACCAATACCCTGCCTTACCTGCTGCTGCATTCCCCAACGGCCAATGAAACCTATTTCTACCAGGGTAATGCCTTCAATACGATGGCCCGGTATGAGTTTGTCAGCGATCGGTACGTCGATGCTCTGGTGGTGCATCACTTCGACGGGTTTTTCCTCAACCGCATCCCGTTGTTTCGAAAGCTCAAGTGGCGCGAGGTGGCTACGATCCGGATGGCCTACGGGGTCTTAAGCAAGAAGAATGAAGAAGCCAACCGGCTGAATCACTACGACCCCACCTACACAGACTATGAGCAAAACCCGAGGCCGGGAGAAGGCGTATATTACGGCGCTTTCGACCGCGGTCCTTTGCTGGAAGCGGGCCTGGGGATTGAAAACATCTTCAAAATCCTTCGGATCGATGCGACCTGGAGAATGAATTATTTGCGCAATCGCTACGCGGTTCCGCTTTCCCTCCGGGCGATGTTTACGTTTTACATTTAAGCCCCGTTCAATCCTTCACGCAGCGGAATCCCGTGGTTGCATTGCGCTCAAACCCGGGGCCGATGCGCATGA
Source organism: Haliscomenobacter sp. (assembly GCA_016707205.1). Taxonomy (GTDB): domain Bacteria; phylum Bacteroidota; class Bacteroidia; order Chitinophagales; family Saprospiraceae; genus JADJPL01. The sequence continues at coordinate 27,198 of JADJHZ010000014.1, forward strand.
GCTTTTGGGAATAGGTCAGCTCCCTGGGCCCTCCTTCTACGTACCACCAACTGCTGGCCGGCAGGTAGTAGCTTCCGCCTTTGAGGATCAGGAAAGTGTTGGCGCCGTTGATGTACGCGTCGTTGGTGAGCTGCCAGACGCAGCCCACCAGGTCTTCCAGTCCATACGGATTAGCGCCTTTGGGATAGCTTCCTACGGCGTAAAGCCGGCCGTTGCCGGTGTTGCACAAGCTGGAATCTACCTGGAGTTTGGACACCGTCAAGGTATTGGTGATCACCTGCTCTTCCCGGTTGACCTTAGCGTCCTTAGCCCAGGGCCAGTCCCGGCCATCGGAGGTTTGAGCAGCATATTGCCATTCGAGTTCGGTAGGTAGTCGTTTGCCTGCCCATCGCGCATAAGCCTGGGCGTCCTCGTAACTGATGAAAATTACGGGAAAAAGGTCTTGCCCCTGGGGTATTTTGTCCTTTTCCCAGTGTTTCAGGAAATGGGAGGTATCTGCCGGGACATATCCGCTTTTGTTCAAAAAATCCCGGAACTGGGCGTTGGTGACCGGATGTTTGTCCATGAAAAATCCCCTTACGGCTACCTCCTCTTTGGGATAATCGGTGGGATGGGGGATAAAGTTGTCTCCATAAGTGACGCGCATGACGAATTTTCCCGTAGGGATGCGGACCATACCCTGCGGCAATTGATCGGCCGGTTCGGTTTGCTGGGATTTGCTGACCTTTCTGGCCAGGCTGGGTTCAATGAAGATAATCCGTTCGTCCAGCAATTCCCCGGCTTGGAAAACCTGAACCACGATCTTGCCTTCAAAACGGCCAAAAGCATCGTAAAGACGGATCTGCTGCTTGCCGATACTCAACGTTTTCGGGAATTTCCGGTAATCGGGGGCGCCAGCCCACAAGCGGATGAAATCGCCCCGGGAAGCCTGGACATGGAGATCGCCGCCCTGCTGGGTTACGGTCAGAATTTCGGGTAAAAGCGCGATTGCCCCCACCGCGCCTTCGTTGTTGGTCCCCAGCCACTTTTGGGAAAACCCTTCCAGGTCTGCAGGGATGATCCATTGCCCGTTCCGGGTTTCCGGAGCGAGTTCTTCATGGTTCCATACATCGACGGCATGGAAGCCCGGCTGAACCGGAGTTTGTAACAAAGCCCCCTTAAACCCAGCCGACTTCAAACTGAATACCGTGAAGACCGTTTTTTTCATGCCGGGCCATTCGTTGACATAAACGCTATCCGCAAGCGTTGGAACCAGAGGAACGAAACCCGCTTGGGTGAAATTCGATGCGCTTTCCCGTTGGATCATTAATATTCTTCCCCAGAACAGATACTGCTCCTCCACCCATTCCGGTCTTCCCGGCTGAAACTGGTTGATCTCCGTACCGTATCCGTTGAAGAAAGAGAGGGCAAACTCCCTTCGGATAGGTTCCTTGAACAATTCGGCTACCCGGAAAATAGCAAAATCAGGGCGGATAAATTTGTTGAGGTTCAGCAAAGGAGGATAATAAAGCGCATTGTGTACCCTGCCCGAAACGATGGAAGGCATGTCCTTGGGTACGGCCATCCCTTCGCTATACATGATAACGCCGGGGCGAACCCGGTCTGCTGCAGCTTGACGTTCGGGACTGGATTTTCCCTCCGTGTCGAGCACCACCCCGTCGGCGCTGACGTCGCGGATCATATCCGACATGCCGGCATGGTGATCTTCCCAGCGGGTGCTTTCGTCCCAGGGGTTGTAGCTGATGAAAAACCGGGCGCCATAACGGCGGCTCATTTCAGCTTGTTCGCGCACTTTTTCCGCGCCTCCCGGGAGCGCGCGCATGAGGTCCCATTGGTTGCGCTGATCGAGGCCCAGCATAGGCCAGTTGGGCCAAATGCCCACGACGTCGGTTCCGCCGAGCAGGGGTTTCAGACGCTGGAGGAAGGACTCCAGTTGGTACGATTGAGCTTCCGGATCGTAAAAGTCGCGGTCCCAGCCCATGATCAGGTGCATGGCGTAGGCATGACGGATCCACTTCAGGTCGGGGCGCTGGTAGAGGGCTTCGTTAAAAGCCCCTCCTTCCAGGTCGTACAGGTAGCGCTCCTGGAACATGCAGCGCAGGCCTTCCTGCCAGGGACCCGCGTAGGTGTCTATCCAGATATGGTAGGTTACCGTCCCGCCCGGAAACAGGATGGTTTCGAACCGGCGGCGGCGCGCGTTGCCATCCCAGCGGACGCGGCGGCTCAGCGCGCAGATGTTTGTGCCGGGAAGCTCGATCCCGGCGTACCCCAGTTCCCAGGCATTATCGGGCACGATCACATTGACGGGGGCCAATCCGGGCCGGAACAGGTGGGTTCGGGAGAGCCCGTGTTTGCCCAGGCCGGTGAGGTAGACTTTGTCAGGAGATTCGCCCAGGGGATGAAATTTTCGAGGGTGAGCGTGTCTTTGGAGGAGGCGTTTTTCAGTAGCACCGTATACCTGCACCCCGCTTGGTAGGGCAGGGTAGGGGTCACGTTTACTTCAAGTCCCGCCAGGCTCGCCACCAAAGAATCTCCGTTGGTTTTGGATCTGGCGGCAGAGGTGCTTTGAACGGTTTTTCCGTTGACAACCAGGGAAAAAAGCGGCAACAGTTGGTTGGCTTGCAGCGCTTGTTGGGAGGTGTGGAAGCTTTGTACCCGTAAGCCGGATTTGGAAGAAAGCGTTATTGCAGTTAACGGGGGCGTTTGTCCGGCAAGGAAAACCGGCAGGAACGCAAAAAATAGTCCAATGGATTTCATGGCAGCAAGGTTTGAAGGTCAAATCCAGTCCAGCTTTTTAAGAAAGTCTTCTTTCTGGCGCTTGCTCAACGGGATTTGGTGTTCCTGAATTTGAACTAAGTTCTCTTGTAAATCAATCGTTTGGATTTTTCTTGTATTCACGACGAAGCTCCGGTGGGTAGGGCGAAATTGGTCAGCGGGTAGCATGGCGGCCAATTCCTTTAAAGGTATCCGGACCAGGTATTTTTTTCCCTGGGTGATAATCTGGGCGTAGCGCCCATCAGCGGCCACATAAAGGATGTTTTGGATGGCTACTTTTTCCAGCTTATGGCGCACCTTGATAAACAGATGATCCAGGAAAAGGACGTCTTTTTCCCACATTTCCGTTTCTGTATGGGTTGGGGGCCGACCAGCCAGGTTTTTTACCGCCAACTCGATAGACCGCTGAAGTTGAATATCGCTGACCGGTTTGGTCAGGAACTGGACGGGATAGCTTCGGGATGCGCGTTTAAAGGTTAGCTCGTCTTCGAGCGAAGTGATAAAAATGACCGGGATCGAATAGTCTTTCCGGATTATTTCGGCCAGTTCGATCCCATCGTGTTCTCCCTGGATATGCACATCCATCAGGAGGAGATCGGGAGGATTTTCCCGGATCAGGTGGAGCGCGTCATGGCTATTATCGGCGATTCCGGCCATTTGGTAGCCGAGTTTCTCGATCAGCATCTCCAGGCGACCGGCAAACAGAGGTTCGTCTTCCACGATGAATAGGGTCATGGGTTTTCGGATTAAGCTGCTTTGGGTAAAGAGACAATAAACTGAGATCCCTGATGGAGTTGGCTGTTCACGTGCAAATGGCCCCGGTTCATCTCCACGAATTCCTTCACAAGAACTAGTCCCAAGCCGGTTCCCCGCTCTCCGGCGGTTCCCTGTTCGCTGGTTTTTTCCAAAGAGAACAACTTTTCCAATTTTTCTGCCGAGATGCCGGTGCCGGTATCGTTTATTTTAATATAAATCTTGTCCTCTGTCTGTTCGGCGCTGAGTGAAACGGTACCGCCATGAGGGGTGAATTTGATGGCATTGCTCAACAAATTGCGCAGGATAGCGTGCAGAGCGCTTTCGTCTGCAAAAACGGCCAGATCGCCGGGAAAATAGGTTTCGAGACGGATTTCTTTTGCGTGCGCATTGGCGGAAAACATCTCTATTGCGCTTTCGGCGACGCTGGCGATAGGAATGGATTTCGGATGATACGGCACGACCCCCTGTTGGAGTAAAGCCCAGCTGAGGAGGTTGTCAGTAAAGCGCTGAGTTGTTTGACGGTTTTGTCTACCCGCTTAGCCAGCAGGTCGAGTTTTTCGGGGCGCTGGGTTTCGAGGTAGTATTCTATTTGTTCGGCGACGCTGTCAAGCGCGACGATGGGGCTTCGGATATCGTGGGCGATAATGCCAAAAAAACGATCTTTTGTGAGGTTGAGTTGCTGGAGTTGGAGGTTTTTGGACTGGAGCTGGCGCTGCGCTTGACGCAGTTGAAAAAACAGATATCCGCCAACCAGCAAAATAGCGAGCAACGCAGCGGCCAACGCCAGGTAGAGCCGGTTTCGGGTATGGAGCAGTACCGCCTCCCGCTGGGCTTGTTCTTTTTCCCGCTGATAATCGGCTACGTTTTGCCTGACTTGTTCCTCTTTTAGTTTCAGCGAAGCATTCGCGGAATAGATGCTGTCGTGAAGTTGAAGGTATGTTTTGTGGTAAGCCAGTGCCTGGGCATAATTCCCTGCTTCTTCCTCCGCGTAGCTGAGAGCAAGCTGAATGTTTTTTTGCTGACCCAGAAATCCATAGGTTTGCGCCAGTTCGGAAGCCTGGAGGCCGTAATAGATGGCGGAATCCGGTTTGCCAAGCATCCGGTAGTTGTTGGAGATGTCCAGAAGATGGTTTACGGCGCCGGGTTGGTCGTTGAACCGTTTGCTTAGCGCGAGCGACAAGAAATTGTAGGCCAAGGCTTTGCTGGAGTTCTGTTTGGCTCTCCAAACAAATGCCATACTTCCATAAATATTCGCCAGTTGGGAGGAATCCTTGAGTGCCTGGTTTATTTGCAAGGCCTTCTCAAAATAGTCCAGGGCCCTATCCGGTTGATTCCGCTGGAGGGCAACGCGGCCGAGGGAACTGTAACTACGGATCATTTGCAGCGAATCGAAGGTGGCTTTGTTCAGCCTGAAAGCCCGTTTATAATAGGTCTCGGCAACGTCATAGTCTTTAAATTGAAAATAAAGATCCCCAATATATTGGACTGCGCCCGCCAGATAGGTGGATGATCCCATCGCCTCATAAATCTGGATCGCTTCTTTATACTGTTCGATGGCCCGGTCTAATTTGCCTTGGGCCACATAAACCAGGCCGAGTTCTTCCCTTGCCCAGGCTTGGTTGTCCAGAGAACCCATTTCTTTTGACAGGGATAAGGCATTTCTTAAATCGCCCATGGCGCGCGATGCCTGGCCCTGGTCCAGGAATTCCCTCGACTGGTAGATCAGCACCTGAATTTTATTCAACGCCCCTCCGTCGGCGTCCATATAACTTGGTCTTCCCAATCGGGGATCGGTAAAAGGGTGGGATTTTACCCGGTCGAAGTGCGTCAGGGCCTTTTGAAAATGGCGCCTGGCTTTTTCCGAATTCCCTGCGGTCAAATAGGCTCTGCCCATCACTTTGTGGATGTTCCCGATATGTTTGTCCGCCACGCCGTGTTCGGTCTTTTTCAACGCTTCCTCCAGGAGTTGTAACCCCGTTTTGAAGTCGTTTTTGTAATAAATGTAATGTTCCGCTTCGTGGTATATGGCAAAGGCCTCTGTTGATTTGGCGCCGATGCGCCGGGCTATTTGCAGCGCTTGCAGGATATAGGTATGGCTTTCTTCAATTTGAGTTGGCCCAACCGTATTCGCTTTCATGATCAACGCCTGAGCAATACCCTCCTGATCGTTGATTGATTTGGCCAGCTTCAGGGCCTCCTCGGCGGATGCTTTGCCGGAAGCCGCCCCGGAGGCAAAGGTTAATGCCCTGGTCAATCCCAGTAAAACATCTACTCGTTGAATAGGGTCCTTGGTTTTTGGCAAAATACTTCGCAGGCTATCAACCAAATATGGTTGCCCGAATCCGGCAACGGACAGGAGCGAAAGAAGACTGGCAATCAAGAATGACTTACTCATAGGATGAATGGATCGGTTTGGGAGTCGGAATCCACCCCAAGATACGCAACTCCCGGATGAACTTCCACTTAGGACACAAATCCTCCCGCTGGTGTCCATTTTTCATTCCGTTCAGAGCTATTGTCCGGCGCGATTCTTTTTAAGGAGGCAATTTGAACTCGCCAACGATATCAAAGCAAGGAGTCACCGAATCAAGTTGATTACAATACCATTTTTTAATCCTCAATTATTAGTTATGATGCAACTTCGTAAGTTCAACGAAATGGGCAGGCAAACTGTCCTTTGCTCTTTCGCCCTAACCTTGATACTGATTTGCCTATCAGTCAGCGTCCAGGCACAGGATTTTATCCGGATTAAAAGCCGTTGGCAGAAAGACGGCAAAACGGATTACCGCATCCATATTCAAAATCCGGAGGTAGATGCAGGGGCCACGGACGTGAATTGGTGGAGCGCCCAATGGACGTTGGAGCAGGTGCCAGGAACTGATTTCTACCGGATTAAAAACCGTTGGCAGAAAGACAACAAAACGACCTACTACCTGCATAACCAAAATGAAAAAATTGAAGCGGGAGCGGCAGAACCCGGCTGGTGGAGCGCCATGTGGTCGCTGGAAAAAGTAGATGCATCTTTTTACCGGATCAAGAACCGGTGGAAACCGGATCAATACCTGAATATTCAGGGTCCGGCTTTGGCAGTAGGCCCTATTGACCCAAATTGGTGGAGCGCAATGTGGGAACTGGAAGGGTTTAAAGGGAATTCAACCCCAGACAATACCCAAACAAACGCGGACATCAAGCGGGCGCCTATCACCGGAGTCGGATTTGGCGCCTTACCTACTCCCGCAGCGGACTTGGCGTTTGTCCGCAAAGCCACCCAAGTCAACGCCCCTGCAGGTTTTGGCGCTGGGGCAAGTTCCAGTTCCATGCCCAAAACGTTTGTTTTGGACATGCCTCCCATTGGAAGTCAAGGCAATGAAGGTTCTTGCGTCGCATGGGCCTGCGGTTATGCCCTGAAAAGCTTTGAGATGAAAAAAGCTACCGGAATTCCCCATACCATTTCAGGAACCAACGTCATGAATATTATTGGCGTAGCCAGCCCGGAGTACCTCTTCAACCGGATTAACCTCGACAACAATAAATGCCTCACAGGGTCCTATTTTGTAGGGTCGGCAACTACCCGGGGCGCCCTGGATCTTCTGAAAACGGAGGGCGTGGTGAGCTGGCTGGAGATGCCTTATTCCGATAAGAACGGTTGCGGCACGGTGGAAAACGCCAAGGAGCCGGTTTCTCCAAATGCAGCGGCCAACCGGATAAAGAACTATGTAAAAATCTCCGATTTGTCTGAGACCAGCCTGAAAACGCTTTTGACCGACCAGCATCCCATCGTTTTTGCGGCGCTGCCTAGCGATGCCTTCATGAGCGCCGGGCCTGGTTTTGTTTGGCGGTCGGAGGAAGGTCCCTGGACGCGAGGCCACGCCATGGTCATTATAGGCTTTGACGACGCTAAAAAGGCATATAAGGTACAGAATTCCTGGGGAACCGGTTGGGGTGACAATGGCTATACCTGGCTCGACTATGAATTTGCTAAAACGGCAATTAAAGAAGCTTACGTGACCTATTCCGATAATCTGGATCATTTTAAAGTCGAAACTCCCGGATACGTAACCGTGTATAGTGAAGCTGGATATGTTGCCTGGTGCAAGCTTTCGTACACATTACCCAGTGGCGAGCGCAAGGTAATTGAAGAAAATTTGAGCCTGTTTTTTACATTTAAAAAGGTTATTCCTCCCGGGTCAACCAACATCACTCTGGAAGCAGGGGGCTATGCCGTACTGGATCCCTTGAACATCAAATTGACCTGGCCTACTGCCACGGTTCAGGCCTGTTACAAAATCTGGGGAACCATTTTCGATACGGAATACGCTGCTATAAATTGCGCTTACTAATCCGATTGAAGGAAAAAGGAGAAACGCCTTTGGTTCTCAAGCCGTAAATCACTAACCTTAAATGTATCATGAAAATCCTGATTTTTGTTGGACTGGTTTCTCTTGCTTCGATATGGTCCTGCGGTCCACGCGCCGCGCAAGGCCTTCAGAATATCCAGGATTACCAACAGGCCATCGATGAGATTATTTGGGAGGATTGGGGACCGCCCGTTGGTCCTGAGTACAACCGGACTTTTAAGGTGACCCTTTCCAGGAATAAGCAAACCTTGTCCATCGACAGTTTGCGTTCGGCCGGGGTTGAAGTGGTCAGGAAATTGGATACCAAAGACTTCGACCGGATTCTGGCCCTCAAATCGGAGTACCGGATCGAGATAACGAATCAACCGCTGAGTTATGACGGTTGTATGGGTGGCGAAGGGCATAACCTGACCTTTTTGACGGAAGGGAGGAAAATGGCCGAAGGTATAGTCATCGATTGCGGCGGGCAGCAACGGACCAATATTAATGGGAATATGTTTGCGTTTTTCGAAGCGATCCGCAAGCTGGCCTTTCCGAAATAAAAAAGAACGTACACCCTCGCAACGTATTGGTGGGCATACGTTTAAGTCAGCGTTTTTTGCCCTTTATGGGCGAAATGTATATAGGGGCTGTATCAAAAGACCGTTTTTTTGCTCCCGGCGTGAAAATGTTTTTTGGCTGCCAGGGGCGAAAACGGTCTTTTGAGACAGCCCCCTGTTTTTTTTACTTGGGCTAATCTGTAATTCAGCCGTCCTTTTGGGGGAATTGAAACTTCTTTGGAGGTGCTTATTGAAAATTGGCGTAATTTTAAAGGGCACCCAAAATACCCTCATGACGCTATTCCTGTTTTTGCTCATCGGGATCGCTTCTTTTCCCTACCGGATGGACAGGCTTGTTCCATCGGTTCCGCCCGCTCCGGAAATTTGCGAAAACGCCCGCGACGACGACGGCGACGGCCTCACCGACCTCAACGACCCGGATTGCGCCTGCCGTATCGCAAAGCCAGAGTCTCTTATTCCCAATCCCTCTTTTGAGGAGCGCACCTGCTGCCCGGTGGACCGCAGCCAGTTGAACTGCGCCGAAACCTGGATTCAGGCTTCCGAAGCTACTACCGACTACCTCCACACCTGCGGCTGGATGGGCTGGCCTAATTTTCCCCCTCCTTTGCCCTTTCCCGATGGCGAGGGCTGCGTAGGCTTCCGCAACGGCCGGTTTGGCAACAACTCCACGCCCGGTTGGAAGGAATACTCGGGCGCCTGCCTGAAACGGCCTATGAAAGCGGGAACGACCTACCTGATCCGGTTCTATATCGGGTTCTCGGATGCCCGGTATTCGCCGCCTTTGGATGTGGTGTTCTTCGGAACGCCCGATTGCAGGTACCTTCCCTTCGGCGTTGGCAACCCCAATTACGGATGCCCTTTGAACGGCCAGGGCTGGATGGAAATGGGATCGGTTCCCGCTGCAGGGGTTAATGAATGGGTACGCCGGGAAATCCGGCTTACGCCCAGCGTCGATATCAATGCCATTGCCATTGGGCCGGATTGCCAGCCGGAAGATGCCACAAACGATCTCTACTATTTCCTCGACCACCTCGTTCTGGCCGATGAAGAAGCCTTTGGCTTCCAGGTCGCAGCCTCCGGTAATCCGTGCAAATCGGGCTTTACCCTGAATGTGCCGGACCTTGGCGGCAGGCAGTATCAGTGGTATAAGGAAGGCGTAGCCCTCGTCGGAGAAACCGCCCCCGAGCTGGAGGTCAAAACCGGTGAGGGGGATTATCAGGTCCGGGTGTCCGATCAGGACGGATGTGTGGTCACCCCGGTTTACCTGCACCGCTTGCCCCGGACGGAAAGCGTCCTCCACCGGGTGATCTGCCCGGAAAGCATTTACGATTTTCACGGGCGGCAACTTACCCGGCCCGGCATGTATGTGGATACGCTGAAAGGCGTCAATGGGTGCGACAGTATCGTGCGCCTGAACCTTAGCCCGGTGCAGGAGCAAACCGACAGCGTACAGGCGCATATTTTTCCGGGAGAATTCGTCTCTGTGGGTAAAAGGAAATTCACCTCCCCCGGGAATTACGCCATTACCCTCCAGTCGAAAGAAGGCTGCGACAGCCTGGTCTTGTTGAAGCTGGATTATTACCAGGTATTTCGCCCCACCGCCTTTTCTCCAGACGGGGATGGGCGGAATGATTTCTTTACGCTATATGGAGGATCGGAACTGGTTACCATCCAAAGCTTGCAGGTATTTGACCGCTGGGGCGGACTTGTATTTCAGGGCGCCGGCTTGACGCCCAACGACGGAAATTCCGGTTGGGACGGCAGGAACAAGGGCAAACCGCTATCCCCGGGGCTGTACGTCTACCAGGCGGTCCTTCGCATGGATGATGGGAAAGACCGGCGTATACAGGGGGAAGTTACCCTCGTGCGCTAGCGGTTAGGTCCGGGCTTTGAGCTGGTAATTCAGCCGGTCCTGATCGGCAATGCGTTGCTCCAGGGTATAGATGTAGCTTTGGCTGGCTTTGTTTCCATACTGGTTATAGGCCTTCTTGGCCCAGTCCAGCGCACCGGGAAGGTTGCCGATCCGTTCGGCAGCTACGGCGAGGTTGTGGGCAGCCCTGCCGGCAATTTTTTGATCCGGTGCATTGGTCAGTTGCCTCCAGATCTTGGCTGCTTCCTCCCATTCGCCGGACTGCACGTAGCGGTGGGCCCGTTCCATAGGCTCCTGACCGCTGCCTTTAGCGGTGGTATAAAAAGGGCGGCTGACGGTGATCCAGACTGGAGCAATGCGCATGCCGTATTTTTCGCCAATCTTTTCGGATAGTTCCCGGGTGGCATCGTAAAGGCTTCTCAGGTTGTTGGATGCCGCCTCCTGGGTGTTTCCAAATCCGGTATCTTCATCGAATTCAGAGATCACCGTTTCGTCCAGCACCACGCGGGCTTTGGGGTCGTATAGCCTCCAGCCTACATAGACGCGCAGGTTGCGCCGCGCGGTGTACGATACTTTGGTGGTCGTGGTTCCGTCTTTTTCCTTGTGCTTCGTCGTACTGGTAGAATAGGCCACATCGGTATTGGTGTCGAACGATTCGATGGCAGCTACCGCCTGGGCATCGTAGCGCTTGGCAATGGATTCGATTTCAGACCAGGGCAGCGGTGGCATCATATTGGCGCCGTTTTTGGAGCCGCTCATTTCCACGGAGGTTGTTTTTACCGAAAAACGGGGGGTTCTGGATAGCGCTTCCGTGAGGCCGAGCTGGGCGCGGCGGCGGCCTTCGCGATCCTGTCCGATCGATTCGCCGCTAAACAGCCCTTCCACTACATTCGCAAACCCCTTTTCCGGTTTGCTCCGGTCGATGGTTGCAATGGCGGTGATATGATCGGGTAGCACGATTTGGGAAGGTTGCAACACTTCCAGCATGGTTTGGCTGGTGCTGCAGGAATTCAGGATCGCCAGGGCGGCAAGCGCGGGGAGCACAAAGGTTTTTTTCACGGATCTTCGGTTTTTGGTTGCTCAAAATTAGGTTTTTATCTCAGGTTGCCCTAACAAAGTTTTTTAAACAAAATGAAAAAACCGATGTTAGTGCCATAACTCAGTTAATTATTTACCTGGAATTATTTTTTTCCCCCCTACCTTTGACAATCCATTTTCACATGACAATGAGCGAAACAAATCTTCAGACCGGTATGGGCAACGTTGGGATCGATGATCTGGCTGTTTACATTCCCAGGATCTTTCTTCCTATGGATGCTTTGGCCAATGCCCGGGGGTATGATTTTGGAAAGCTGCGGGATGGCCTGGGCCTCCAGGCCATGGCATTCCCGGATGTGCATGAAGACCCGGCGACGATGGCCGCTAATGCGGTGCTGGACCTGATCCTCCGCAACCGGCTGGACCCCCGCCAGGTCGGGCGTATCTATATGGGTACTGAAAGCGCCGTCGATGGATCGAAGCCGACCGCTTCCTATGTGGTGGATATGCTGACGCAGTATTTTTCCCGGGAGTACGGGGAGGATTGTTTCCTTGAATGCGATGTGGTGGACCTGACCTTCGCCTGCATCGGGGCTGTAGACGCGTTGCAGAATACCCTGGATTGGGTGCGGGCGGGGCAAGACCGGATCGGTATTATCGTGAGCTCGGATGTGGCGAAGTACGAGCTGGGGTCCGGAGGGGAATATACTCAGGGCGCAGGCGCTATCGCAGCGCTGGTGTCTCAGCAGCCCCCGGCTGCTGGCCATCGACGGAAACTGGGGCGTGGCTACCCGGAGCGTACACGACTTTTTCAAACCCGTGCATCCGTTTTCCAAAACCCAAATCGTTGCCGAGGTGCTCAAACTGGCGGGCTTGGAGCACGTATCCCCGGAAAGTATCCTGGCGCAGGTTCCTTCTGGTATTGGAGTGGAAGGGTTCTTTGACAGCAATGAAGGCGAAATTCGGGTACATAAAGAAACGCCCATGTTCGATGGGCCGTATTCCAACCAGTGTTACCAGGACCGGATTCGGGAAGCGCTTCGTTCCTTTGCGAAGGCGATTGGCGTTTCTGAAGGAACCCCGGTCACGGAGCGATGGAGCCGCCTGGCATTCCATTTGCCGTATGCGTATCAGGCCAGAAGGATGTTTTCGGAGGTCTTTTTCGAGGAGGCCCAGAAGTCGGGTAAATGGGCTGAAATTCAAAGCGAAGTCGCTTTTGCCCAACCCAGAGTAGACGATTTTTCCTCCGATGAAGCCTATCAGGAGGCGTATGGCCAGTTTTTGCGAGCGGTTACCAAGACGAAGTCGTACCGGAATTATGTGCAGGAGAAAATAGAAAAAAGCGAGCGGGCCTCATCCCTCGTCGGCAATATGTATACCTCTTCTATTTTCCTGGCTCTTGTCAGTATCCTGGAAGCTGATTTAAAAGAAGGCGTAGCCCTGGAAGGCCGGCGCATCGGATTTTTTGGCTATGGCAGCGGGTCCAAATCCAAGGTGTTTGAAGGAGAAGTTCAACCCCAATGGAAAGAAGTGGCTGCTCAATGGAACCTTTTTGACCGCCTTTCCGAGCGCTTGCCCATTGATTATGCGACTTACGAAGGGTTGCACCGCAAAACGCTTCAGGAAAGCGTGGGCGGCGTCAGCGGAGAGTTCTTCCTGGATACCGTGAACCAGGAGCCGGGGAATTACACCGGCGCCAGAACGTATGGCTGGCAATTCGAGAAAAAAACCGACCTGATTCTTCAGGCCTGAGTACGTGTCCGTTTTCTCCAAAAGTAATAAAACGGCGCCCCGGTCAGGATCAGCGCAATCCCTACCGTGGATTCTCCCGGCCGGTTGTACAGAGTGATCACCAGCAACACGACGCAGAACAGGACGAACAAGGCGGGCAGTACCGGATACAGCGGTACCTTGTACGTGGCAGGCGGGCCTCCGTTCCTCTTGCGCAAGACAAACACGCCGTAAGTGCAAAGCCCGTAGAAAATAAACGAAGCAAAGATCAGCATATCAGTGAGCTGGTCGAAACTGCCGGACATAACCAGTACGCAACACCAAAACCCCTGGATCAGCAACGCGCTCCCGGGGGTATGGAATTTGGGATGCACCTTCCCCGCCGATTTAAAGAACTCCCCGTTTTGAGCCATCTTGAAAATCAGCCGGGCCGACATGAGGATCGTCGTGTTGGTACACCCAAAAGTAGAAATGATAATCAGCCCCGCGATTAACAGCGTGCCTACAGGGCCTATAATCCGTTCTACTACCGCAATGGCGGCTACTTTGTTTTGCGCTTCGTGCACGGCCACCAGGTCGCCTGCGGGAAGTACCAGATGGTAGGCGAAGTTGACGGAAAGGTAGATGGCGATGACGCCCAACATGCCAAACAGGATAGCCAGCGGCAGGTTTCGGTAGGGATTCCGGATCTCTCCCCCGATAAAGCTAAGGGTGATCCATCCTTCATACGCCCAGAATGCAGACAGCATAGCTGAAAAGAAAACGGCAATGAACCCGAAGGTATCCCCTTTGAGGGCCTGGAACGTAGGAAGATCCGCACTGATGTTGGCCCATTTGCCAGATCCTCCAAACACTCCCAACAGTACGATAACCACCAGACTGACTACCACGGTGGAGGTGGCATACCGGCTGACCAGGCTGCCGTACCGTAGCCCCCGGTAATTGACCAGGGTCAGAAACAGAATTAATCCCATCGCCAGGGCTTTTACGCCCAGGTTGGCGAAAGGATAAATCCCTCCGATATGGATGGAAGCCAACCCGGGGCCCGCTTCGGGCAAAGGGAAGAGCGCATGTACCGATTCGGCAAAGACAAAAGCCAGAGAGGCTATGGAGGCGGTCCGAATCACCGCGAAGTTGCCCCACCCAAAAAAGTAGGCCAGCGTCTTTCCGTAAATTTCACGCAGAAAAACATAGGGCCCACCGGAGTCGGCAATTTGACCGGAAAGCTCGGCAACCGACAACGCGCCGGCCAGAGAGACCAGACCGGCTACTACCCAGGCCAGGAGTACCCAGGTGGGCGATTGGAGTTCCGCGGTCATCGGAGCAACTTTCTTGAACACCCCGGAACCGATGATGGAACTGATCATCAGGATAATGGCCAGGTTTAAACCGATAGACCGGTCGAGGGAAGATGCGTTTTCGTTGGGTGTGTTCATAATTGGGTAAGTTGCCTGTCAGGTTGGCGATAATGGGTGGTTAATCTATGAAAAGCGAGATTATGAAAATAACCACAGAACGCTTACCTGAGTTATATCCGTTAGGCTTCGGGTTGAAAGAATGCCAACTGGGCGACGAAATGACCATTTTTTATTTTAAAAACGGGTTTCGTTTGAAATTTTATTCGATTTCATTGCCTTTTTTAATGCCGGATTGAATCGCTTTCCCATCCAACTTTTTACCTTTAATTTTTTAACCGGCTACCGGGGCCTGCCCCGATAGGGTAGCGCGCAAACACCCTGGCGTTCATGGCAGTTTCTTTTCAACATCTTCCCAAGGTCGAACTGCATCTCCACCTGGACTGCTCCCTGAGCCGGGAGGTCGTCCACTTGCTCGAAGGCGGCATCGGCCAGGAAGAATACCTGCGCCGGTTTGTCGCCCCGGCGGATGCGGCCGGACTGCCCGATTACCTGCTTCGCGCCCTGGAAGGCATCCGGTTGATGCAGACCTCCGAGCATTTGCGGTTTGTAACGTTCGATCTGTTCGAACAACTTCGCAAAGACCACATCCTGTACGCCGAGATCCGCTTTGCTCCTTTGGAGCATACCCAGGGGGGATTGAGCCCCTGGGAAGTCGTATCCCACGTGGTAAATGCGATGAGCGAAGCCATCGCAAAAACCGGCGTGGAAGCCCGCCTGATCCTTTGTACGTTGCGGCACTACGACGCTGCGCAAAGTATGGAGACTGCCCGCCTGGCAAGGGAATTTCAAGGGTCTTTAGTTGCGGGGTTTGATATCGCCGCAGACGAAGCGGCGCATCCGTTGGACCAGCACCTGGAAGCATTCCGCTTTGTTCGCGAGAACGGCATCCCATGTACCGCCCATGCCGGCGAAGCCAAAGGCGCGGAAAGCGTCTGGGAAACTTTGGAAAAAATCGCCCCCCAGCGGATCGGCCATGGAGTCCGGAGTATCGAGGATCCGGATTTGATCTCCACCCTGAAACTGCGCCATATCCACCTGGAAATTTGTCCCAGCAGCAACATTATGACCCGCGTCTTTCCGTCGTTTTCAGCGCATAGCATCGATCAGTTGTTCCGCCATGGGATTTCCCTCAGTGTCAATACGGATGGCCGGGCCATCTCCAACACCACCCTGAGCGAAGAGTACGAGATCCTGCACCGGACTTTCGGCTGGGAAGAAGGCCATTTTCTGCATTGCAACCTCAACGCCCTGGATGCCGCCTTCGCCGACGAACCTACCAAAGCCCGACTGCGCGAAGCGCTGGTGAACGGATACAGGGTGATTAGTGATTAGTGGTTGATTTTCAGGGCAATGTGCTGTCCCCCTTTGGAGGGGGTTAGGGGGAGGACAGGCAAAGAACGGCAGGTTAACGGTGGACGGGAGACGGGCGTTGGGGAAAAATGCTTAGAAAAGCCAACTAATTGTTCAACAAACGACTCTTTGTTGTATGAACGTAACAGGACCGCCCAATCCCGGCGATTATGCCGCTTTTTACGAAACCTACGTGGGGAAGGCAAAAACGAATGATCTTCTTTCCGGCCTGGAGTCCGCCTGGGATTCCCTGCTTGCTATGATAGCGCCTTTGGGCCTAGCCATGCATTCTTACCGGTATGCTCCCGAAAAGTGGAGTTTAAAAGAGATTCTGATCCACCTGATGGACGCCGAACGGGTATTCGCCTACCGGGCTCTTTGCCTGGCGCGCCGCGAAACCCAGTCGCTCCCCGGATTTGACGAGAACCTCTATGCGCGGTATATGAAGGCAGACTCCAGAATCATGGCAGATATTCTGGAGGAATACGAGCTGATCCGCCGTTCGACGATCCACTTGCTCCGGCATTTGGACGAAGATTCCCTGGACTACAGGGGGGCGGTTAATCAACATCCGTGTACAGCCCGTGCTTTGGGGTATATCATCCTCGGGCACCAGATTCATCACCAGCAGGTTTTTGAAGCGCGGTATTTGGGACGGGGAACGGTTGAACCTTGAATCAGTTCACGCCGGTCAGGGGACCGGCAGATAGTTCCTGCACGAAATCTGGGGATTTCGGCGAGCAGGATAGTTTCGCACGAAATCTGAGGATTTCGGCGAACAGAGGAAGGGGGACGGGAGAAGGAAATAGAGTTGGAGCAAATAGCGTTATAATCTAAAGGCTGAAACAAAAAAAAGGCCAAAATCTTGGCAAAAGCCCTTAACTTTCCCAGCGAACCCATTTTTAGAGTAAAGCGCAGCCCCTAAACACGATTAGGTATTCGTGGAGCGGGAGCTCTTGTCTTATTCCTGATCCTAAGCAACCAAAAGATGGTATTTACCCTGATCACCGGCGCCAGTACCGGTTTGGGAAGAGCGTTTGCATTTGATTGCGCAGCAAAGGGAATGAACCTGATCCTGGCGGCTTTGCCCGGGGAAAACCTGGAAGCGCTCTGCCGGGAAATCACCCAAACCTATGGAGTGCAAGCGGTTTTTTATGAAACCGACCTGACGCAAGAAAAGAGCGTAGAGGCTTTTGTCGCTTGGGTATTGGAGAACCACCGGGTCAATTTCCTGATCAACAACGCCGGGATCGGTGGCACCCGGTCCATTTTCCATGCGCCAGTCTCCCTGGTGAACGCCATGGTGAGGCTGAACGTCCTCGCCACAAGCCTGCTCACCTGTTCTTTGCTGCCGGAATTGCAATCCCATCCGCAGTCGTATATCCTGAACGTTTCCAGCATCTTAGCGTTAAGCCCGGTCGCTAATAAAACGGTCTACCCGGCCTCCAAGGCGTTTGTCTATTTCTTTTCGAGGGGGCTTTACCAGGAGTTGAAAGGGACAAACACCCATGTCAGCGTAATTTTGCCGGGGCCGATTGCCACGAACGCTTCGGTGAACAGCCGGATCAAAAAACAAGGCTGGATGGGCCGGATGATGCTCTTAAATCCGGAAGAAGTAGCCCGGATATCGATGGCCCAGACGCTGAAGAAACACCCCGTCATTGTCCCGGGCATGGCCAATAAGCTGAACTGGCTTTTGATGATCATCTTCCCAACGAAGTTCTTGCTTCCGTTTTTATCGCATCGGTTTTCCAAAGAAATGGAAATCCCTGGAGATCCCAAGCTCTGTATACCGTCCCCCGTCCCCCTTTCCCCATTCCCCGCCCCTAGTCCCTCTTCTAATGTCTAATTCCAATCCTGTTTTTGTCACCGGGGGTACCGGCCTGATCGGGCGCCCATATCCTTTCTTCCCTTCTGGAGCAAGGGCAACGGTCAGGGCACTGAAAAGGCCAGGCAGCGACCTGGCAACTGTTCGCAAGGTAATTGGATATTACCATCAGGACCCGGAGGCTGTTTTTTCCCGTATTCATTGGGTGGACGGAAGCCTGAACGATCCCGGCTCCCTTGCTAAGGCTATCGGCAACGCGCGCCAGGTATATCATTCTGCTGGGATGGTTTCTTTTGACCCCCGGGACCGGAAGTCGCTGTTTCAGGCCAATGCGGGAGGAACCGCTGCCATCGTCGATTATTGCCTGAATGCCGGGGTCGGGAAACTATGCTATATCAGTTCGGCAGCCACGTTGGGCAAACCTTCCGGTGTTGATTCGGTTGCGGAGAAGATTCACGAGGAGATGCCCTGGAACCCTTCCGGAGAGGAATCGGATTACGCCTTGAGCAAATTCGAGGCGGAAAAGGAAGTCTGGAAAGGCGTGGATAAGGGATTGAACTGCGTGATCCTGAATCCGACCATCGTGATCGGTCCGGGCGATTGGGCCCGCAGCAGTTCCAAACTGTTCGGAACGATCTGGAAAGGGTTTCCTTTTTATTCTGCCGGTTCCAACGCTTTTGTGGACGTTCGGGATGTGGCTCGGGCAGCCCTTTCGCTGATGGACTATTCGGTTTCCGGAGAGCGATATGTAGTTATGGCGGAAAACCATGCCTTTAAGCAGGTGTTTGACTGGATTGCCGAATATTTGGGCAAAAAAAAGCCATCTGTCCCGGTTTCGCCTCTGCTGGGAGAGATTGCCTGGCGGGCAGACTGGCTCCAAAGCCGCATCAAAGGGAAAGGCCCGGAGATTACCCGTGCTACCCTGGCCTCTGCGCGAAAGCAGTATTTTTTTTCGAACGAAAAGATCGTGCGCCAGCTTGATTTTTCATTTATCCCTATAGAGGCCTCCATTCGGGAAACCTGTCGTTTGTTTTTACAAGAACACTAATCAGGGCCCTTTTTTAAGAAAACTCCGGTTTTTCTCCTGCACCTTGCGGACCATCGCCGTTACGGTATTTCGGGGAAGAAAGCGGTGGGCGTTGGCCAGGAGGTAGTTGATCCGGCCGGGGATGGAAACCGTTTTTCCTTTTTTCAAATCGGCGATGGCTTTCCTGGCTACAAAATCGGCGGAAGAACTGATCCATTTATTGGCAGTCATTTCGGGTTTGCCCACCCCGACGCGTGCTTGAAAGCCGGTCGGCGTCAATCCCGGGCAGAGCACCGTTACGCTTACCCCCGTTCCCTTAACTTCATTTGCAAGGGCTTCAGAAAAGGAAAGCACATACGCTTTGCTGGCATTGTACACGGCCATGAGCGGACTTGGCTGAAAACCAGCCACCGAGGCGACGTTGAGTATCCGGCCCTGTTTTCGGGCGATCATGCCTGGAAGGACGAGCTTGGTCAGGTGCGTGAGGGTCAGGACGTGGAGTTGAAGCATCCGGCTTTCTTTTTCCCAATTCGTTTCCTGGAACAACCCAAAGGTTCCGAACCCGGCGTTGTTGACCAGCGTGCCGATTTCGAGTTCCTGTAGACTGGGATGAGAAAATACCTGTTCCGCCGCGCCTGTCTGGGCCAGGTCCAGAACCAGGGGAATGATTTCGCAATCCGGTGCGAGCGACCGAATGGAGCTACAGGCGTTTTCCAGTGCTTCCTGCCGGATGTCGGCTAAAACGAGGTGGCTGTGATCCAGGGCCAGCAATTTGGCGATTTCCAGTCCGATTCCGCCGGAGGCGCCGGTGATGAGGGCTGCGTGGTTTTTCATGTGGTTTGATGATTTTAGGGAGCAGGATTAAGGGAGCAGGGATTAAGGGAGCAGGGAGCAGGGGAGGTTTAAGGCGTAGGGAGCAAAGGTTCAAAGGTTCAAGGTTCAAGGTTCAAGGTTCAAAGTTCAAAGTTCCCCCTTTTGCTCCCTAATCCCTGCTCCCTGCTCCCCTGTCCAAGCCACTCCAGCGTCCGACGCATCCCTTGCCGCAGGGGAGTAATCTGATACCCGAGGGCTGTTTGAGCTTTTTCGCTGCTCATGGGCCAGTCTTGAGACAATTTGCGGACGAACTCGGGGACAATCAGCGGTTTTTTGCCCAAAATTTGGGCCATGGTGTTTTCCCATCCGGCAAAGAGCATCATGACCGGCAGCGGCAGCGGGATTAACGCCTGGCGTTGACCGGTCAGTTCGCGAAGGAGGTTAAATAGTTGGTTGTACGACGCGTTTTCGCCGCCCAGGATATATCGTTCTCCGGGCATTCCTTTCTCCATGGCTAGGATATGGCCTTGCACGACATCGTCGAGGTAGACGTAATTACCAATGCTTTCACCGTTACCCGGGATGATCCGCCACTTTCCCTGACGGAACTGATCGGCCAGTTTGGTGACCGAGTTGCTTTCGTTCAGCGGCCCCGGGCCGTAAATCCGGGTCGGGTTGACGACGACGACTTCTATCCCTTTTTGTTGGTAAGAAAAAGCCAAATTTTCGGCCGCTGCTTTGGATCGCTCGTAGGCGGAAGCCAGAGCGGGCGCAGGGTTGGTCGTTTCATGCACTACGAGGCCTTTCCCTGGAGACGGCCCCATGACGCCGCCGGTCGAGGTAATCACCACCCGTTTCACGCCGGTTTTGAGCGCGGCGTCCAACACATGGCGGGTTCCTTCTACGTTCACCCGGTAAAATGCGCCGGGATCTTTGCTCCAGACTCCTGCCTGGGCAGCCAGGTGGTATACGGCGTCGCAACTATGCATTCCCTGTTCGAGGGCTTGCAAATCCAGCACATCGCCTTGAACAAGGCGAATAGGGGAGCCGCTTAGCCCTTTGGCCTTTGCCGGCGAGCGCATCAACGCAGAGACCTGAACTCCCCTCGCTGTCAGTTCGCGCGCCAGCGCGGCGCCTACATAGCCCGTGGCGCCTGTGAGAAACACCCGCATATCAATCCGTTTTTTTTACACGCATTTCAGGGTGGTAATAAATTGACAACCATTCGTTGCTCAGCGCCATGACCACATGGACCGCGACCGCCAACCAGATGGAACCGGTGGCAAAGGTAAACCAGCAAAGGACGAATCCCAAAGGAATTGCCCCAAGGGTTTCTTTTTCCCCTTTCGGGAGGTGGGTCAGCGCATAGACCGTTACGTTGACTGCCGTTGCCACAGCAAAGCCTTCAGCATGAAGCACCAGGAAAAACAATAGGCCCCGGAACAAAAATTCATACGCAAGGAGGTAAAGCGCCCAGGTCAGGCTGCTCCAAAACACCAGCCTCCACGACCACTCCTTCACGCGGATCTGCGGATACATGTCCAGGTTGCTTTCCTTTTGCGCATTGAAAAACGTGATGAGCACGATGACCACAGAGAGCAGTGCGGTGGCCCGGAGCGATTGGTACAAATCCCCTTTGCCCAGCCCGATCAGGTCCGGGTCGCGGGTCTGAAGCATCCAGGTGGCGGCAAAAGGAAGCAATCCAAGAAAAAGGATGCCCAAAAAGCGCTGGGCGAAGACCCGGTTTTGGGAGAATTGCCCCCTTGCCGACCTATTTCGGATCCAATGGCGAAGCCAGTGGGATTGAGCCAGGAAATGGTAGGCCAGAAAGCCTGTCAGCGCCGTAGTAAGCGCAAAAATAGTAGGTTGATCGTCCGGCGACATTTTGAATGTACGATTTACGATGTACGATTTACGAAGTATGATTTACGAAGTTGTGGAGCTTCGAACTAGGGTAATATTGAACTGTCTCAACCGCAACCCCTTACTTCGCAACTTCGCAACCTCGCAACTTCTAATCCCCCGCATCCCGATATTGAGCCCGTAGTATATTCAATTCGGCTTTTAGGGATTGGATTCGTTTTTGCTGGTTGGGGTCGTTGATCAGGTTATGGAGTTCGTTGGGGTCTTTTTTCAGGTCGTAGAGCTCCCAGGCGTCGATGTCGTCGTAGAAATGGATGAGTTTGTAGCGGTTGGTGCGGACGCCATAGTGTTTTTTCACGCGATGCCAGCCGTGGGGATATTCGTAGTAGTGGTAATAGACCGAGTGGCGCCAGTTTTTGGCTTTATTGTGGCGCCACAGGTTTTGAAGCGGCAGGCCCTGCATGGGGGCGGGTGGCGTGATGCCGGCCAGGGTCAGGAAGGTAGGGGCGAGATCGAGATTGAGGGCCATCTGGCTTGACACGTTTCCTGCGGGAATCGCTTTGGGGTAGCGCATGACCAGGGGCGTGGTAAACGAAGGCTCGTACATAAACCGCTTGTCGTACCATCCGTGTTCGCCAAGGTAGAATCCCTGATCGCTGGTATAGACGACCAGCGTGTTTTCGGCGAGCCCTTTCTGGTCGAGGTATTCCAGCAGGCGGCCGATGTTCTCGTCTATCGAAACGACGCAGCGCAGGTAGTCCTTGATATAGCGCTGGTACATCCATTCGGTCAGCGCGTTTCCAGTGGGAGGGTTTTCGCGGAATTTAGCCCGGACCGGTTCGTAGTGGGCATCCCAAACTTGTTTCTGGTCCGGGGTCATGCGGTTGTAGTCGGCCAGCCACCAATTGGCCGTGGAGGGCATAGGCGACCCGTTGCCCCCGGTTCCGGTCTCTTCGGGGTAATCTCCGGGAAACAGTTTGAGGTCGTAGGAGAGAAACATATTCCCGATCCGCATATCCTGCTCCCGCGCGGCAGGGGAGCGGCTCTGGTAGTCGTCCCAAAACGTTTCGGGCAGGGGCAGGTCCTGATTTTCATACAGGGAAAGGTGTTTGCCGTTGGGCTGCCAGTTTCGGTGGGGCGCTTTGTGGTGCACCAAAAGGCAAAAAGGCTGGTTGGGATCGCGTTGTTCGAGCGTCTGGATAGCGTAATCGGTGATCAGGTCGGTGGTGTAACCTATAGCCGAGGTCGTATCTCCGTTGTCGATCAAGCGGGGGTTGTAGTATTCACCCTGGTCGATCAGCACCTTCCAATAATCAAAACCGGTCGGGTGCGATTTGAGATGCCATTTGCCCACTACCGCCGTGAAATACCCGGCTTGCCGGAGCAATTTCGGGAAGGTGACCTGGGCCCCGTCGAATACGTCCCGGTTGTCGCGCAATCCGTTCAGATGGCTGTATTTGCCCGTCAGCATGACCGCCCGGCTGGGGGCGCAGATCGAATTGGTTACAAAACTTTGGTCGAAGCGCATGCCTTCCCGGGCGATCCGGTCGATGTTGGGCGTCTGGATCAGTGGGCTTCCATAGCAGCTGATGGCCTGGGAAGCGTGATCGTCGGACATGATGAACAGAATGTTGGGCTTCCTGGCGGACTGGCTGAAGGCGAGCGCGCCGGGGAGGAGAAGGAGCACGATGTACGATGTACGATGTACGATGTACGAAAGGTGAGGGGCGGGAGATGGGGGACGGGAGAAGGGAGGCGATGGGCGAAGGGAGGCGAGGGGCGGGGTGCGGAAGAGCGAGTGAAAGATGGAGATGGTCATAGCTGGAATGGTGTTAGGACGAATAAAGATATCAATTCTTAAAAGTACGTTTTTACCCTGTTCAATAATTAAGCGTCTTTTATCGTTGGAAATGCGTTCCCAGTCGAATAAGCGGGTAATCCCAAACCGGTTTTTCTAAATTTCCCGACAAACGTTTTTTCATCCGACAACATCAGATCGCGCCTTGAAGCCATCCCTGTATTCCTTTTTTGTTTGGTCTGCCGGTTCCGACCGGCAAGTGCTGGACCGATGCGGTAAATCGGAGCATATCAAGCATGCCGGTTACGGAGGTCTTGTTTGGGTTCCGGCCATACTCGGCTTGTTTTCGATGATCTATGCCATCTCCACGCTTACGGACAAATGGCCGGTCTTTGTTGCTGCGGGCACGGTTTGGGCGCTGATCGTATTTATTTTCGACCGGTTTATTGTTTCCACATTCCGAAAATCTGAAAGCCCCCGGAAAGACATTTTATCCTTTCTGTTTTTCAGCCGTTTGCTGTTCTCGATCGGCATTGGCATCGTAGTGTCTCACCCCTTGGTATTGCTGGTTTTCGACGACAGCCTGCGTCAGGAATTACTTTCGATGCAGGACGAGGGCGAAGAAAAGCTTTTTAGCGATTACGAAACGTCGATCAACGTCGTACGTGCCCGGGACAGTTTGCTCAAAGCCGAGATTGAAGCCAAGCTATTTGAGCGGCAGTGCAAGGAAAAACTCCTGCTTTTTGAGATGAGCGGAAAAGACACGACCCTCAATTGCGGGACGACCTCGGGCATGCAGCAATACGGCCCCAGGTCGCGGGAAATCAAAGAAGAGATCACTTACCTCAACGCGGAGATCGCTGATCTCCGGTTGCGCAATTTCGATAAGATCAACGAGAACAATCAGGAGATCGCCAAGCTCCAGAAGGAAAGGGAGGGGAAGATCGCCGGTTTTCGGGACCGGTTCAGCACCAATTACCTTGCCCGGGAGATTGCCCTTGAACGGCTGATGAAGGAAGAAGTAGGCGGTCAGACGGTGCGATGGACGATGTGGTTTCTGATGGTCTTCTTCATCCTGGTCGATATCCTCCCGGTATCCTTTAAAGCGGCTACTAAACCAGGCGAATACGACCGCTTGCTGGAACAGGAGGGGGCGTATACCAGCCAATCTTCTCCAGCTTACGAGCGCGCTCAGGAGGATTTGGTGCGAAAATCCCTGGTCGACCAGCTGACCGGGCACCGGATAGAAAAAGTGGCGGAACACGTTTCGGCCTGGCAGGGATCTTTTCCCGCTTTGAAAGAAAAAACGGCCGAGTACATCAACGTAGAAATACCTTATGATTTCCACCGGGAAACGCCGCCTTCCGAGCCGTTCTCCCTGTTGGGCGCCGACGCCAGAACGCTGTGGATGCGGGCGATCCGTTTCTTATTTTTTGCAATTCTTCAGGCGGGCTGCCTGTATCTGATTACCCGCCACCCGATATATCTGGGGTGGGCAATCCCTTTGCTGTTTCTCTTGAATTTTGGTGTGGATTATTTGGTCCGCCAGTTTTACCTCTGCAAAACCGGCCTAATTGTTATGGAAAACCAACCTGCCCGCCAAGCGGACGCGCCTAAAATGATTTTTGCCTTCGGTCAGCAATTCCTCGTTTTTCTGATCGTCCTCAACCTGGGCGCGCTGTATGCGCTGGCCGACCTGTACTGGAAAGCCGATCGGACCCAAAAAGCTTTGGAAACGCAGCAAACGGACCTGTTGCGGGATTCTTTGCGCCGCGAAGTCCTACTCGACAGCATCCGCCTGGCGCATCCTTCGCCTGCGGATTCTTTAAGCCCGTCTGTTTCCGGCGCCCAGCTTTAGCGTTCAGGAAATGCCGAGTACCTTAGCCACCTCGCTTTTATAGCTGCGGCCGATCGGGAGTTCCTGGTTGTTGATTTCCACGTGGTTTGGGGAAAACGCCTGGATCTTGTTGATGGCTACCAGAAAGGACCGGTGTATCCGTAGAAATTCGCCATCGGGGAGCTTTTGTTCCAGGTAGCTGATCTTTTGCTTGGTCACAATCCTCCGGCTGCGAAGATAAATGATCACATAATCTTTAAGGCTTTCTACGTACTGGATATCTTCCAGCGGGATCTTGATCATTTTTTTGTCTGCCCGGACGATGATGTTCTCCTGTCCGCTGAGTTGGGGCAATTCCTCGTGCGATCCGCTCAGTGCAGTGGGAGAAGGAGCAGGCCCGGGTTTTTGAAGGAGATTGAAGGCTTTGCTGACCGTTTTCAGGAACCGGCTGAACGGAATGGGTTTGAGCAGGTAATCCAGGGCATCAAGCTCAAAGGCTTCAATGGCAAAATCCCGGTAGGCGGTCGTGAAAACCACCTTAGGGGGATTTTGGAGGGTTTTTAGAAACTCGATCCCATCCAGCCGGGGCATTTGGATATCCAGGAAGATCAGATCGATCGGTTGGGATTGGATCACATCGAATGCCTGAAGCGCATTGTCGCATCGGGCAACCAGTTCCAATCCATCCACTCTCCGGATGTACGACTCGAGCACGTCGAGGGCAAGGGGCTCGTCATCGACCAAAAGGCATTTAAGTTTCATAGCTTATTTATTCGATCGCCGTGGCCGCTTCTTTTTCTTTGGCGGCGGCTTCCGGCAGCTCGTCCGAATTTTCCAGCGGAATGCGCAACACGGTCATAAACATATCCTCTTCGTCAAAAACCTGAAGATCGTAATGTGGGCCAAAGAGGAGATCGAGCCGTCGTTGCACATTTTTTAGCCCGATGCCTTTGGTGTAACCCGTGTCGGTAATGGGTGTTTCCGGGCTGGGCGCTTTGCTGTTCTCTACCCGCAGCGTGAGGGCATTTCCTTTGATGGTTATGTCGATATTTATAAAAGCGTCTTCGATATCCTGACTTGCTCCGTGCTTAAAGGCATTTTCAATAAAGGGCAGCATCAGGAGAGGAGGGAGCATCTGGTGGCCTATATTTCCGCTTTGCGTCAGGGCCACCTCCAGGCGCTCGCCGTAACGGAATTTTTCCAGCTCGATCATATTCTGGATTTGCTGAATTTCCTTGCGAAGCGAAATCTGAGGAACGTTGCAATCGTATAGCATATAGTCCAGAAGGTTGGACAACCTCAGCACAACTTCCGAGGAAAGCGGCGAGTTCTGCAAGGTAAGGGCGTATAGCGTGTTGAGGGTATTGAACAAAAAGTGGGGATGGATCTGCGCTTTCAGAAATTTCAGTTCGGCGTCCAGCTTTTCCTGGCTAAGCTCTCTGGCCAGCTTTTCACTCTGGTAGTTGCGCTTGACCAGCTTAATTGCGGCCGCTACGAATACGATGGTATAAACGTTGGTGGTTTGTTGTATGGCCTTGCCCAAGTCGGTCAAGGGGTATTTGTCGTAGGGATAATCGGGAAGGTAAACCGGCACCCATAGCCAGTGGACCACCAACCGGTCGAAATAACCGAAAACGACGGCGGTGAAGATGAACAACAGCGTGAATTCGGCATACCGTTTGGCGTCGAGAAATTTGGGGATGAGCAAGTACAGCGTGAAGTAGGTCGCCGCCATGGTTGCCGGCAAGGTACACAGAAACTGGGTGACGCCCCGTACGTGGTCGTTGTGGATATTGCCGTACAGCAAGGAGAAGAAAACAAGGTAAATGATCCAGAACAGCACATGCGTCCAGATGCGATTCCTTGGTTCGGTCAATTTATTGAGTAGTTGCTCCATTCCATATTGATGTATGGATACAAAGCTAAAAAATGAATTGAATAAGCGCCATTTTAACGATGAACAACCTGTTTGGGGGAATGAAAGCCAAAGAAGTATTTGTTTTCGGCATTAATGCCCACTAAGGCGCTTTTGGAGAGAATCTGGATGCCAATGGGCAACATTTTCCTTACAGAAATAGCAGGCAGGTTACTTTTAGGAGTGGAAAGAGATTTTCCTTTATTTAATAAACGGCATTGTGAAGTCCCGCTGGCCGCTTAGGCGGCCAGCGGTTTTGCCGGTACCTGGCGGGAAATTTTTTTGTACTCATACTAATCCTATTTGGGAGGCTTGTCAAAAGCCTCCTGTTTTTTATCCGGGAAAAGCAGCCCCTTGGCGGTTCAATCGTTGTAGGCGACGAACCGGCGGAAGCTACGTTTCAGATCTTCCATGGATTTTTGAAAATCGGAGAGTTCGGATTTCAGCACTTGATGAACATTTTCCTCCTCCCCGGATGGGGCAGGGTTGATTCCCATTCGCTGCTCGTGGTCCACAATACGGGCTTCCATATCCTGTATATGGAGTTTTTTTCGATCCAGAATCTCCCGGTACTCGTCTACATGCTCAATAATGGATAAGAGATCGGGGTGTTCCTGAATGACTTTTTGCAGTTCCAGCTCAAAAACCCGAAGCTCATCGGAATAAAAATCCAGTTGGCTAAACCATTCCCGGTGTTCCTGGTGGGGCGAAGGGCGCATGGTGATCTTTTCTTTCATATGCCGTGCATTTGTTTATCCAGGTTTCGGGAATGGCCAGATGCGCGGTTTCCCTTCCTCATGGCGTTCTCCAACTGGCCGGTCCATTGTCCAAAAAGATACGCTTCTTTTGTTGCCCGGCGATATGATAATCATCATCCGAAGGGTTGACGATTATCAGTTTCTAAGTTGTGTTTTATTAATTTTGAAGGCACTGATTTAAGTCATCATTGCATCGAATTATGGCACATAAAACCCTCTTGCAGCGCATGCGCGCTTTTCTGATTACTACAGTGATGGGCGGACTGGTAGTCGTTCTCCCGCTAACGATTTTTATCTGGCTGATCCGCACTGTCGTTCGTGCCGTTGCCCGGGTTCTGGATCCGGTGGAGCGGGTGCTCAGTCTTCCGGAAGGCTGGGCCGCGTGGGTTGTTGATCTGACGGCGTTCGGCATCACTCTGGGGTGTTTCTTCCTGATCGGGCTGGTGATGCAAACCAAAACGGGGAAAGCCTTTTTCAGCGAATTGGAAGACCGGCTTCTGGAGCCCCTTCCACTATACAGCACCCTGCGCGACGCGGTGCAGCAAATGCTGGGCCAGGGGAAGCGGCCTCCTTTTCAGGAAGTAGTCCTGGCGGACGTCTACGGGAACCAAACGCGGATGCTGGGATTTGTGGTGGACGAACTCCCCGACGACTATCTGTCCCTTTTTGTCCCTACCGGTCCTAATCCTACCAACGGGTTTGTTTTTTTCTGTCACAAGGATCAGGTAACCCACCTGAAGGCGCGCCCGGAAGATGCCGTCCGGGTGGTTATTGGAGTGGGAACGGGCGCTTCGGCGTTGTTTGAGGGAGAGGATAAGCCTTTTGGCGGTAAATAGCCGGCGCTAGATCTCCTCCAAATCTTTGACGATAAGAATAGGGCATGGACTTTGCCTGGCCATAAACTCAGAGGTGCTGCTTTCCAGAAACGCTGCCCATCCAGATCGCTTGTACGTGGTCATGGCGAGCAGTTGGGCCGAGTGGTCCTTCAGGTATTGGAGGATCACTTGCCGGGGGGAGTCCCCGCTGATCAACTGGAAAGAGAACATGGGATTAGCGCTGTACACCTCCGCTAAAGCCCCCAGCTTTTCTGCCGCCGCTTGCCGTTCGGATTCGCCTTCGGAAACATGGATGATGTCCACCTTGCTATGGAAGAGCCTGCCCATTCGGCTAAGCAAGTTCAACGCCATCAGGTCGTTGAAATGAAACGAAGTGGAAAAGACCAAACGGCCGAAGCCGGCATAAATTGAAGTGGAGGGAATCAGCAATAACGGCAAAGGCGATTTGCGGACTAATTGCTTAGCCAGCGCAGCCATACGGGGAGCCGACTCCGGCAAGACGATCAGGTCGGCCCTGATCTCCAAAGCGAGCTCGTTGACGTCGCCGGCGTCTTCCAGCCAGGATTCCATGAAATCCTGAGACGCCATATCTGTGGTGTTCGGGGTATGGTTTTGGCTGAAGGCACGCAGCGTATCTCTGACATGTTTGGATCGCTCCGGCCCCCGGTTTGGAGGTAGTTCCATCTGAGGGTTGCAGCATACTTGGGCCAGAATAGCCTGGTAACGCGAGGCGAGTGCAAAGGCATATTGAAAAGCCTGGGGCGCTTGGTCCGAAAGATCGTTGAGAAAAAGAATCTTGTGCATAGCGGAAGTCTTTACCTTAAAGATAAGGAAATCCGGGTTAATTCGGAAAGGCAATTGCCAGATTGCGGGGAGAGGCAAGAGCCTCTTCTGGATACTGGGCACGAGGCAGGAGCCCAATGCTGTCTGGAACCAGTTCACGCCGGTCAGGGGACCGGCGGATAGTTCTGCACGAAATCTGCGGATTTCGGCAAACATGGAGGCAAGAGCCTCGCGCCCAGTATCCGGCCTTTCGTGTCAACTATCTATTAGTTCCGGTCGCGGCCGTTGTGTTTTTTGCGATGGATGCTGCGGCTGGCCTGGTTCTGCTCCTGGTGGATGCGGGCGCGTTCGCCTTGAGTCACTTGTCCGTCGGCTTTGGCCCGGCGCTTAGCCTGGCGGACATCTTGTTGCTGCTCGGCGATAACGACGCGTTCGCCTGCCGTGATTTCGCCGTTATGTACGCCATGGCGGATGCGTTTGTGTTGCTTTTCCTGGCGGTTTTTGACGCCGGGAGTAGCGGTTTGAGCATACGTTGTTGCTGTGAATACCAAAAAGAACAATCCTGCGAGAAACAATTTGAGTTTCATGGTCAATGATTTTAATGTGGGTGAATAAATCGTATTTGTCCCTTTGGACCTCTCTTGCAGGCAAAGGTTTAAAGCAGGGCAAAAATATTGAAAAAATAGACTTGTTGCGGTGGGTCAGCGTGGAGGAAAAAAGCCCTCTATAACACGGGCTGATCCCCGCCGAAACAAGTCTAATGAAAAAAGCCGCTTTCTTTTTCTGATAAGGAAAGCAAACCTGTTTGGGTATCCGGTGAATACCCTACTTTTGCTGCACTCAAATCCAGGACCATGGCCGAAAAGCGGAACTCCGCCCTCCTTTTTATATTCATCACTATGCTCATCGACGTGACGGGTCTGGGGATTATCATCCCTGTTTTGCCCAAGCTGATCATGGAGCTGACGGGCGCTGGTCTAAGCGGGGCCGCGCAATACGGGGGCTGGCTGATCTTTACGTACGCGCTGATGCAGTTCTTCTTCTCTCCGGTGTTAGGAGGGCTTAGCGATCGCTACGGGAGAAGGCCGGTGTTGTTGTTTTCCTTATTTGGTTTTGGAATCGACTATATTCTTTTAGGCTTGTCGCCCAACATCTGGTGGCTGTTTGCGGCCCGGCTGGTTTCCGGAATAACCGGCGCCAGCTTTACTACGGCAGGCGCCTATATTGCGGATGTAAGCCCCCCGGAAAAGCGGGCCCAGAATTTTGGCCTCATCGGGGCGGCTTTTGGGCTGGGGTTTATTCTTGGGCCGGTGCTGGGCGGCCTCTTGGGCGCTTATGGAAGCCGCGTTCCGTTCTTCGCTTCGGCAGGCTTGGCATTGATCAACTGGCTGTATGGGTATTTCGTCCTCCCCGAATCGCTGAGCGCCGATCACCGGCGCCCCTTCGACTGGAAGCGGGCCAACCCGCTGGGCTCGCTGATGCAGCTCCGCCGCTACCCCCTGATCCTCGGCCTGATGATTCCCTTCGTCCTGATCATGTTTGCTGGCTTTGCTACCCAAAGCACCTGGGCATACTACACCATGGAGAAGTTTGGTTGGGATGAGCGCATGGTCGGCTTAAGCCTGGGGTTTGTGGGCGTGATGGGCGCCATTGTCCAGGGCGGACTTACCAGGAGCCTCATCCCGCGGCTGGGCGCCACCAAATCGATCTACGCAGGACTTTTTCTTTACGCCATTGGTATGGCTTTATATGCCGCCGCCAACCAGGGCTGGATGATGTTTGCCATCACGGTGGTGGCTTCCCTCGGCGGCCTTGCCATGCCCGCCCTGCAAGGCGTCATGTCCAACGAAGTACCCCTGAACGAGCAAGGGGAACTGCGCGGGGCCCTCACCAGCGTTATGAGCCTGACCTCTATTTTTGGCCCTTTGCTCATGACCAACCTGTTCGCGTTCTTTACTTCGGCCAGGGCTCCTTTCCAACTCCCTGGCGCCCCCTACTGGTTGGGCGCCCTGCTGATCGCGGCTTCACTGTCGCTGATCGTCAGACTGTTGAATAAACGAGGTAACGAATAAACGAGGTAACGAAGTAACGAGGTAACGAAGTAACGAGGTTGCGAGGTGACCCCCAAATCCACATCGTTACATCACTACCTTGCTACTCCGTAACTTCGCAACCTCGCAACTTCGCAACTTCGCAACTTATAAATATATGGTCTACATTATCATCGATTTTGATTCTACCTTCATGCAGGTGGAGGCATTGGAAGAACTGGGTGAAATCGTTCTGAAAAACCCGAAAGAGAAGGCCACGGTCTTGCAGGAAATTAAGGACATAACCAATCTGGGCATGGAAGGGAAGCTGTCTTTCCACGAATCCCTGACCCGGCGTATGGATCTATTGAAAATCCACCGCGACGATGTGGGAAAGCTGGTCAAACGGCTTCGAAAAAAAGTATCGGTCTCCTTTTCCCGCAATAAAGCGTTCTTTAAGAAATACAAAGGACAGATCTACATCATCTCCAGCGGCTTTAAGGATTTTATTGTGCCGGTGGTGGCGCCTTACGAGATCGATGCCGATTTCGTGCTGGCCAATACCTTTACCTACGACGAAGCAGGGTGGGTGAAGGGCTTCGACCGCGATAACCCGCTGGCTTTCAGCAAAGGCAAGCCCAAAGTGCTCCAGCAGCTCAACCTGGACGGCGAGATCTGGGTGATCGGCGACGGGTATACCGATTATGAAATGGTGGAAGCGGGCATTGCCCACAAGTTTTTTGCCTTCACCGAAAACGTACTCCGGGAAAGTTTGCTGGATAAAGCCCACCATATCACTCCCAGCTTCGACGAGTTTTTGTTTGTCAACCGGATGCCGCGGGCGTTGTCTTACCCCAAAAACCGGATCGGGGTGTTGCTCGAACGGGAAATTCCTGCCGAAGCGGCGGCCCAGTTTCGCGACGAAGGGTATCAGGTCGAAGTCCTGGAGGAGCCCCTTACGGAGCAAGCGCTCCAGCAGCGGGCTTCGGAGCTCTCCATCCTGGGGGTTCTCCCAGGCACCCCGATCGCTCCTGCCTTTCTCGCTTCAGCTAGCCGGCTCATGGCCGTTGGGGTATTTGGCGCCGGAGGCTCGGTCCGGCAAATTGGTAACGCCGCTGCCGCTCAGGGAGTGGCTTTGTTCGACGCTCCCTACACCCATACCCGGGCTCAGGCGGAAATGGCCTTAGCCCAAATGATCTTTCTGTTGCGCGGCCCTGCCGCCTGGACGGATGCGCCATCGGATGGCCAGCTTTCGTATGAATTGCGCGGGAAAACCCTGGGCATCGTCGGATATGGGCACTCGGGCCAGCAATTGTCCATTCTCGCGGAAGCCCTGGGCATGGACGTGAGGTATATAGACCTCGCCAACAAACCTGCTCTCGGCAATGCCCGTCCGGTGGGAAGCCTGGCCGAATTGGTTCGCATGGCGGACGTGGTTTCCCTGCACCTGGACCACCGGCCAGAAAACAAAGACCTCTTTAATGCAGCCACCTTGCGCCGAATGCCCTCCCACGCGGTGCTGCTCAATTTTTCCAATGGCGAAGCCATCGATCTACCCGCGCTCACTGCTTTGCTGGAAACCGGAAAATTCCTGGGCGCAGCTCTGGACGCCCTCCCCGCAACGCCCACGGGGAAACAGCTGGACGCGATCGCCCGCCTTCGGCAGATCGCCCGGGTGCGGCTAACTCCCGGGATCGGCGGAGACACGGTGGAATCCCGCTTGCGGGCCGCTTCTTTCGTGCCTGCCCGGCTTATGGAATACATCAATACCGGCGCTACCCAAGGCAGCCTCAATTTCCCCGAACTTCAGCTCCCCGTATTGAAAGATGCTCACCGGCTGATCCATATCCACCTCAACCGGCCCGGTATCCTGGCTCAGATCAACCGCATCCTTGCCGATCATCGCATCAATATCCTGGGCCAGTACCTCAAAACCAACGACCAGATCGGCTACGCCATCACCGACATCGACAAGCGCTACAGCAGAAAAGTGCTCAACGAACTCAAACGCATCGAACATACGATCAAGTTCCGGACGCTGTATTAGGCGCAGATCGAAAGGCGGGAAGTGAAAAGGTGAAAAAAATCTTGCTGGATAAAATAAAGTCGTGTATTTTTACTTTAAAATACAAAGTACTTTAAAATATCAATATGGAAACACAGGAATCGTCCTACGGACAAAAATTCGGGAACTGGCTGCGCCGGTCCCTCGCGGTCAAATTATTGGCCATTGGTTTTCTCACCTTATTATTGATGCTGCCCAACGGCTTGATTTTGAACCTGATCTCGGAGCGCCAGTCGCGTATGTCGGAAGCGTCGGCGGAAGTCAGCGCCTCGTGGGGGCCGGCGCAAACGCTTACCGGACCAATCCTTTCTATTCCGTATACCGAATGGACGGACCTGGAAGACGGCAAACGGATCGCATCCAAGCGGCTGGCCCATTTCCTTCCGGAGACGTTCGAGGTGGATGGGGCGCAGCGCCATCAAATCCGGAAGCGGGGGATCTTTGAGGTCATCCTGTACGAAACCGATTTGAACTTGAAGGGTGTATTTGCCGCTCCGGATTTCCAGGCGCTGCATATCCTTCCGGAACACATCCAGTGGGACGAGGCGGTCGTTTCCCTGGGCATCACCGGGATGAACGGGATTCGCAAGGAGCTGGCCCTCCATTGGGGGCAGGCCTCGTCATTGCGAATGGAGCCCGGAACGGCCGCCCCGGGACTACTGGAATCCGGAGTGCGATCTCCTGTGCCGGTCCGCCCAGAGGAAAAGGAATACGCTTTTTCTCTGGACCTTTCCTTAAACGGCAGTTCGGCTCTGTATTTCAGTCCGGTAGGCAAAACCACGAACATCCGGCTGGCGTCGGATTGGCCGTCTCCCAGCTTTAACGGAAACTTCCTTCCAACCCGGCGAAACATTACGGCTAACGGAGCCAATAAAGGATTTGAGGCGGAATGGCAGGTGCTCGACCTCAACCGTAACTTCCCGCAGCAATGGGTAGGGGAGGCTTACCATCCAGACCAATCCGCCTTCGGTGTACAGCTGATCGAACCAGTGGACAACTACCTGAAAAACACCCGCTCCGCCAAATACGCCATCCTGGTGATCGGGCTGACGTTTTTGATTTATTTCTTCTTCGAAACGCTCCGGCACGTGCATATTCACCCCTTCCAATACTTTTTGGTCGGGTTGGCTATCATCGTCTTTTATCTGTTGCTGCTGTCGTTATCTGAACATATTGGCTACGATTTGGCCTATTTGTCGGGGGCGGTAGCCACGATCGGACTGATTGCGGCGTACAGCGCATCTATCCTTCGGTCGCCCCGTATGACGGCCCAATTGGCTATTCTCCTTTCGGCTATCTATGCGTTCATCTATATCGTCCTTCAGTTGGAGGATTTCGCTTTGCTGGCAGGCAGTCTGGGCGTATTTGCCGCCCTGGCCATTGTGATGTGGACGAGTAGAAAGGTCGATTGGTATCAGTTGTAAGGGCAAACCCTGCTGCGTCAGGCTTCCAGCGCCTGGCGCAGCAGGGCCACGCTGATCAGGTGGTGCGAGGCGTCAAAAACAGCTTTGCCGTGCCGGAGCAGGATAAGCTGCGGGGATTGGTGCACCACCTGGAAATCCTGTGCGATGCGGTTGGAAAGCGGGCGGTGGGCAATAAGGTCGAGGTAGAAAAATTCCAATTCCTCGGGAC
This sequence comes from Haliscomenobacter sp., assembly GCA_016707205.1. GTDB lineage: Bacteria > Bacteroidota > Bacteroidia > Chitinophagales > Saprospiraceae > JADJPL01. The sequence goes on from JADJHZ010000014.1 coordinate 62,239, forward strand.
TGAACCCCCATTCGTTCTCCAGCCGGTACTTCGCATGGGCGCTGATCCCGCAACGGGTCGAGTGTTTGAAAATAGCCACGGGCCTTTGGTGGGAAAGCGCGATTAGCTCCTCGAGCTGTTCTTCCCGTTGGAGTACTTTCCAGGGGCCATAAAGTTCTTCGGATTGGAGGTAATGATTCAAATAGCTCATCGGCGATGAATTACACGGTTATTTTTTCCTTAACCGGATAAGGCGCCGATTGGTTTTAAAAGAGTGCAAAATTTATTTTTTCAATTATTTTTTTCGCTAAGCGTTGATAATCATTTTATTTAAATTAAATGAATTCAAAAAAAATCCAAAAACGAGACGCTTTTGTCCATGTTTTTTGGTGACCACCCCCTTAACTTTGTGTCATAAGATTGATTACCGGGCTAGATAAAAATTTGAAAGGCTGCATTTGGCAGCCTTTTTTTATTTCTCCTGTTCCTTTTTGGGGCGCATCAGTCCTTCCTGCACGACAGAGGCGACCAATTTCCCATCCGAAGTAAAAATACTCCCTCTTGTAAATCCGCGCGCATTGGATGCGCTTGGGCTTTCGATGGCGTAGAGCAGCCATTCGTCCATCCGGAATGGCCGGTGAAACCACATGGCGTGGTCGAGGCTGGCCATCTGGAGCTGAGTGAAGGAGGTGACATCGGCATGGGGCTGAACCGCAGTGGTGAGCAGGTTGTAATCGGAGGTATAGGCCAAAACGGCCTGGTGGAGGCGGAAGTCGTTGGGCATTTCCCCTTTGCCTTTCATCCAGATATGGCGGAACGGTTCGTTTTTGATCGGCAACGCCGGGTTAATCAGCTCAACCGGCCGGAACTCGATCGGCCTGTCGAGGTTGAGAAACCGTTTCATGCTCTCTGGGATCATCTCCGCAAATTGAGCAGCCAGTTCCTCCCAACTGGGTAGTTCTTCCGGCCGGCTGACTTTGGGCATGGCGATTTGATGATCGAAGCCCTCCTGAACCAGCTGAAAAGAAGCCGACATCAGGAAGATGGCTTCTCCTTTCTGGATCGCTTTCACCCTGCGCGTGGTGAAGCTTCCTCCATCGCGTATCGTCTCCACCTGAAACACGATCGGGCGCTCCAGGTCGCCGGGCAGTACGAAGTAGGAATGCAGGGAGTGCAACACCCGGTCGGTCGGGACGGTTCGCATAGCCGCGATCAGGGATTGGGCGAGGACTTGCCCCCCGAATACCGATTTGCTTCCAACGGTTTTACTGTGGCCCCGAAACAGGTTTTCCTCAATAGGTTCCAGATCCAGTAATGCCAACAGTTCCTGTACGGTTTTCATGAGCGGATAGTCTGATTTGATCCCCCCAAAGGTAGTGCATTCATCCCACAAACAAGCAGTTGACTTCTTACCGAAAAATGTAATATCTTGCTGAAGAATTGGAGGTTAGACGTTAGCTGTTCGCGTTGGAGGCAGGAAAGCCAATGATTTTCTGATCGGATGGTTTCGACCGCCCTCAACGTTTCTTCTACGTCCCCCCTGTCTAGCCTCCAACGTCCAACATCTAACAGCTAACGTCCAAAAAATGGGATGGTTGACCTCTGCCCGGATGACCCTGTCTTGCGCAATCCTGTTGGGTTGCTGCCTTCCTTGGAGCGCGCTTTCCCAGGGCCATGCGGGGGTGTTGGAACTGCGGTTGGCCAACGACCGCTACCGCCTTTTGGGCGTGTCCGACCGGTATTTTACCAATGGGCTTTATGCCTCCTTCCTGGCGCCGGAGTGGGGCGCGAAACCGCTTTTGGGCAAAGGCCGGTTTGAACTCCGGGATCTTTTTCTGCCGTTTGGAAGCCGATCCGCTCAAACATGGTGGGGGTTTGGCGCCGAGCATCAGATTTTTCCCCTGCCAATATCCACCAGCCTCTGCCCCGTCCAGGGATTATCCGTACGCGGCGTTGTTCCTGTTTCATTTTTTCCCAGGAGAGCTGCAGCCTGGCGTCTGGAACGAGCAGCAAATCCGTTTTGGGGCGCTTGGAGCGATTGCTTTCGGGGAGGAACTGCAAAAACTGGCCCACAGCATCGTCGGTGTCGCCGAACCCATTGGGTGGGAAAACCAATTGCAAAACCAGGCTGTCCTGCAGGCGCGTTGGACCTCCCGGTATTGGACCAACCGTTCCGGCGGCTTCCCGCTAATTCCCGGCATGTATAGCCGGGTAGATGCAGGTACGCTATGGAACACGGCCGAAGGAGGCTTATGGCTCTCGCTGGGCCGTCTTCCCTTTCACTCGTTTTCCAGGAGCGGACCTTTTTCCGTTGGCCTCTTTGCTCAGGTTGGGGCTCGCGCGGTGTTATCAAACGGACTTTTCCGGCAACTGGAAGACGACCTGTTGCACCGGCTGCTCCTTTGCGGAGAAACATGCGTGGAAATCCAGTTCAGGGGAGTCGCCGTCCGGGTGTTTCAACACATGCAAAGCCCGGAATTTGAGTCGGCCTATGCCCATGCCTGGGGAGGCCTGGCCCTGCGCTTCACCCAACTCTAAATGGCCATGTCCCTTACATCAACCGGGTCGATTGCCAGGAATACAGCTTCCACCTGCCTTTTTTCTTGCGGTAAACGGAGGTGAATCGCAACGTCATATCAAACGCGTTGCCCTGAAAGATGCCTCTGACTTTGACCACGCCGCGGGACAGCCCCGTTTTGCCCCATTCGCGGACAGCGTCGCTTTCCGTCTTTTCCATGGACAGGTACTGGATCGCGCCCCCGCCCACGGTGTGCAGGAACCCTGCTTTATTTTCTACCAGCGCGTTGGAATGAATATACATCAGATCGTCGGCCACCAACCCCGACAGCAGCGCCGTATCCCGGCTGATTTGAGCGCGAAACCGCATGTGCTCGGATTCGGCCACGGTGCGTTGGCCCGTAGCCGGGGTGTGCAGGCCAATGAACAGAAGCAGCAATGCCCAAAGACCTGGATGCGTTTTGTTTTTACCCATGTTGATGCTTAGATTTTTAAACCGTTTAGTTCTTCTTCCTTACAACCCTCCTTCTCCCCGGTAAAGCCGGAGGGGGCTTTTGAGTTGTACTTTCAGGACGGTCATATAGGGGTCTATCTGGCTTTGGGGAACCTGAATATACGTCAGGCCCGGCACGGCGCTCCAGGAAATCTTGCCGACGATCTTCCAGGTAGCCGGGGCATTGGCGCCCAGCACGGAGATGCTTTCGATCTCGTTGATCAAGCCTTTGAGGACGACTTCTTTGCCGGGGTTTCCGGCCAGAAACAGAAAGAGGTTGGTGCTGTCTTTGGAGAGGGTCGTGGGGCCGTAAAAGTGCCCCTGCGGCAAAGCGGGCTGGGTTCCGAAGACGGCTTCGGCATGCTTGCGGTTCCAGGCGCCCAGCTCTTTGAGCACGCGGACGCTTTCTTCGGGAATCGTGCCGTCTTCCCTGGGACCGAAATCCAGGAGCAGGTTGCCCCCGTTGGATACGACGTCGGCGAAGATGGTGATCACCTCGTAGGGCGTTTTCCAGTTCGTGTCGGCGGGTTGATAGCCCCAGTTGTTGTTGATGGTCATGCAAAGCTCCCACCAGGGGTATTTGGGCCGGGAAACCGGGAAGTTTTGCTCGGGAGTAGCGTAATCGCCGTACCCTTGCAGGCGTCCGTTGATGATCGCGTTGGGGTTGCCGGACAACACCAGGTGGCGGACCTTCTCCGATTCCCAGCGCTCGGCGCTGTGTTCCCAGTCGCCGTCAAACCACCAAAGGTCTGGCTTCAACTGGCTGGCGATCTCCCGGATCTGCCCCTGGAAAAAGGTCCGGAAGCGGTTCCAGCGCGCATAATCGCTGGTGACGAAATACCGGGAACTGTCTTTCGTAAACCCGGGGTAATCCGGGTTCGACCAGTCGATCAGCGAGAAGTACGCCCCGCATTTGATGCCCCGTTTGCGCAACGCCTCAAAGAACGGACCGATCATATCCTTTTTGCAGGCGTCGCTTTGACGCTGCTCAGGTCGTTCATCTTCGTGTCGTACATGGCAACCCCGTCGTGGTGCTTGGTCGTGATCACGGCATACCGGGCGCCGCTTTCCTTGATCAGATCGGCCCAAGCTGCCGGGTCGTAATGCTTTAGGGTGAACCCCTGAAGCTGCTTCATATAGTCGGCATGGCTGATTTTTTTGTTGTAAAAACTCCACGACTCGTCGACCCCCTGCACCGAGTAAATGCCTGCGTGGATGAAGATGCCCAGTTTGGCGTCGGCAAACCATTGCATCTTTTCGGAAATGGCTTTAGGGTCGATTTTCGTTTGCGCAGACGCGGAGAAGGTCCCCAGGAGCAGCGTAAATGTTAAAAGGAGTAGCGCGTTTTTCATACGGCGGCTGGTTTTTTTGAAAGATAGAAAATCTCTGGAAGGATTTTGTAGGCCCTATTCCCAAACCCAGCCCGGCATGCCTAAGGGAAAACCAGAGCTGTTCTTTTTAGGTGCAATTCGACTTAATTGATACGGTGCGCCGTAGAAATTTGTTAATTTTGGGCAAACATGCCTGGAATGATCATCCGCGAGTATATGCCGTTCCTGGAGGAGGAGTTGAAGAAAGGGGGGAATATCGCCCTTTAGTACATACTATTCCAATTCCTATTTCTGGAGGACCTATTCGGGGGCAGAACTGGATCTGGTGGAAGAAGCCGGGGGACGGCTTTCTGGTTTTGAATTCAAGTGGAACGCCAGGAAAAATGCGGCGCCCTCGTCTTGGCTGGAGGCATACCCGGGATCGGGATATCAGTGCATTCATCGTGAAAATTTTGGGGAGTTTCTGACAGATGCCTTCCAAACCGATGCAGAAAAAAAATAAGCATGCCCACCTACCATATTCATATCCGAGGTCAGGTGCAGGGGGTGGGGTTCCGCCCCTTTGTCTACAAGCTCGCCCTGGAGAAAGGGTGGGCCGGCTGGGTGTCCAATACAGCGAACGGCGTGCATATCGAAGTCAACCTTGCCCCGGAAGCATTGGTTGATTGTTTGGGCGCCCTGCGCCGTCAGGCCCCCGCTTTGGCCCGGATTACGGGCATCGAAGCCGAACCGGTGGCGGAAAAGCCATTCGAAGGGTTCGCGATCCGGCATAGCGAGGGTGGGCAAGCGCCGGATCTCCTCTTGTCGCCCGATTTCGCGCTTTGCCCTGAATGCCGGCGCGAACTCCTCGACCCGGCTAATCGCCGGTTTGGGTATCCCTTCATCACCTGCACCTTGTGCGGCCCCCGGTACTCCATCGTGCGCGCCTTGCCTTACGACCGGGAGCGCACCGCAATGGATGCTTTTTCCCAGTGCCCGGATTGCGCCGCCGAGTACGGCAACCCGCTCGACCGCCGGTACTTTTCCCAGACCAATTCCTGCCCGGCGTGCGGCATCCGGCTCGGATGGTTCGACCGCGCAGGCAAAGGCGGTTTTCACACGGATGCTGCCCAGGTGATTCACCTGGCGATAGAGGCGCTCCGGGAGGGAAAACTCCTCGCGCTTAAAGGAATTGGAGGGTACCTGCTGGTGGCCGACGCCTCCTGCGAGGAGGCGATCCGCCTGCTTCGGCAGCGCAAACACCGCCCCTCCAAACCTTTTGCCGTACTTTATCCCTCCATGGAAGCCATCGAAAAGGACCTGCATGTTTCGGAGCCCGCCCGGCAAGCCTTGTGCGGTCCGGTGTCGCCCATTGTCCTGCTTCGGGTGAAAGCGTTGAACGCCATGCCCTTGCCGATGCATCTTCTGGCGCCCGGGCTTACCCATCTGGGTGTTATGCTGCCGTATGCTCCGTTGCTGGAGCAACTCCTGCAGGCTTTCCCCCGGCCCCTGATCGCCACTTCCGGGAATATCAGCCATTCGCCGATCGTGTTTGAAGACGAAAAAGCCCTTTCCGAGCTGACGGCTATTGCCGATGCCGTCCTCGTCCACGACCGGCCGATTCTGGTTCCACAGGACGATTCGGTGCTTCGCTTCACTCCGCTATCGCATCAGCCGGTTTGGCTGCGACGTTCCCGGGGCATGGCGCCCACGCTGCTGCTGAACGCCGCCCGCTCCTGGAAAGGCAACTGCCTGGCTTTCGGCGCCGATATGAAAAGCGCTTTTGCGTGGCTCTACACTGGCAATACCTATGTGAGCCAGTACCTGGGCGATCTGGACCATTACGATACCCAGCGCAGTTTCCGCCATACGCTGGATCATTTTTTTCAACTTCTCGGCGCCCGGCCGGAGCACCTGCTGACCGATTTGCATCCCGGCTATTTTTCCCATCAATTGGCCCGGGAATACGCTTCGTCCCTGGAGGTTCCCGTCTGGACCGTTCCGCACCACGAAGCGCATGTTGGCGCTGTTTTGGCCGAACACGACTTGTTTGGCGCCGATGAACCGGTTTTGGCGGTGGTATTTGACGGTACCGGCCTGGGGACCGACGGGCAGATCTGGGGCGGCGAGTTTTTTGTTTACCGCTCCCGCACCATCCGGCGCGCCGGGCATCTCGCCTACTTTCCGCACCTGGCAGGCGACAAAATGGCCCGGGAGCCCCGGCTTTGCGCCCTCGCGCTGGCATCCGGAATACCGGACGCGGTTCCGCTGATCCGCCCCTGGTTTACGGATCAGGAATGGGAGATTTACGCCAAATGGCAAAAACGGCCCGGCGCCTTGCAAACCTCCAGCATGGGCAGGGTATTCGATGGGGTAGCGGCCCTGTGCGGGTTTCCCGTCCGCTGCTCCTACGAAGGCGAAGCAGCCATGCTTCTCGAAACGGCAGCCCTGGCCTTTTTTGAAAAGCACGGTTGGGAAACGGAAACGCCCTACGCCTGCCGTTTGGATGACGGGCAGATCAGTGTGCGTCACTTGACCGAACAAGTAGTCCGGGACCGGAGCGCCGGGATGGACGGGGAGCGCATTGCGGCTCGTTTCCACGGGTGGGTCTGCGAGGCGGTCCGGCGGGTTGCCGTACAGGAAAACACCCGGTCTCTGGCGTTTAGTGGAGGCGTTTTCCAGAATGCTGTTTTGACGGAGCTGTTGGCGCTTCGCCTCGGGAAGGATTTCCGGTTGTATTTTCACCGGGAGATGCCTTCCAACGACGAAAATATTGCGCTCGGGCAAGTCGCCTTGTTTCAGGAGGGATTAATCCCCGGAAAAAATGTACCTTTCGATGCATCGCCAAAATTGCCAGTAGCATGAAGTACCTGAATGAATACCGGGACCCCGAGCTGGTGGAGGAATTTCTGAAAGAGATTCGCCAAACCGTCACCCGGCCCTGGTCGATTATGGAAGTATGTGGCGGGCAGACCCACGGCCTGGTCAAAAACGGGATATTGGGGCTGCTGCCTGAAGAAATCACGATGATCCATGGGCCCGGCTGCCCGGTTTGCGTCACGCCGTTGCACCTGATCGACAAGGCCGTCCACCTGGCCATGGAAAAAGGGGTGATTCTGTGTTCTTACGGCGACATGATCCGGGTGCCCGGATCGGCGAAAAGCCTCCTGGAAGCCAAAGCCCTGGGAGCGGATATCCGCATCCTGTATTCTCCGCTGGAAGCGGTGAAAATCGCAAAAGAGCACCCGGGGCGGGAGGTAGTGTTCTTTGCCGTAGGGTTTGAGACGACAGCCCCCGCCAATGCGCTGGCCGTCATCCAGGCGAAATCCCTGGGACTGACGAATTTTTCGATTCTCACCTCCCATGTGCTGGTCCCTCCCGCGATGGAAGCGGTGCTCAACGACGAAGAGGCCCGGGTTGACGGATTTTTGGCGGCAGGCCACGTGTGCGCCATCATGGGAATGGAAGAATATGTTCCTTTAGTGGAAAAATACCGCGTGCCCATCGTGGTCACCGGGTTTGAGCCGGTAGACTTGCTCCAGGGCATCCTCATGACGGTCCGGCAGTTGGAAAAAGGGGAGGCGCGTTTGGAGAACCAATACGCCCGGGTGGTGAAGTTCGAAGGCAACCAGCCGGCGAAAGCCATGATTCAAAACGCGTTCGAAGTGGCCGACCGCGAGTGGAGGGGCATCGGGACGATTCCTCAGAGCGGATACGAATTGCAGGCGGCTTATGCGGCGTATGACGCGGTGAAGAAATTCGAGATCCATCTGGAAAAAGCCCCGGAAAACCCGGATTGCATCGCCGGACTCGTCCTGAAAGGCATCCGCAAGCCGATGGAATGCCCGCAGTTTGGCAAAGGGTGTACGCCCTCCAATCCGCTGGGCGCCCCGATGGTGTCTTCCGAAGGAGCATGCGCCGCGTATTATTATTTTATGCAGGGAGCAGAAGTGGGATAATAACGACAAAACCTTATGGCCTCGATCTTGAGTTTGGATTGCCCTTTGCCTCAACTGGATTTTGACCGCATTCTGCTGGGGCATGGAAGCGGCGGGCTGCTGACCAACAAGTTGCTGGAAGCGGGCGTGTTTGATTTGCTGAACAACGACTGGCTCGCAGAAAAACACGATGGGGCCATCCTGGAGCTTTCCGGCAAAGTGGCGTTCAGCACCGATAGTTACGTCGTCTCTCCGGTGTTTTTTCCGGGAGGGAATATCGGCGAACTCGCCGTCAACGGCACGGTCAACGACCTCGCTATGTGCGGGGCTTCGGCCCGGTACTTGTCCCTGAGCTTTATCCTTGAAGAAGGATTGCTGATGACGGATTTCTGGGAGATCCTGCTGTCTATCCGGCAAGCATGCGCGGTGGCGGGCGTACAGGTGGTGACGGGAGATACCAAAGTGGTGGAGCGCGGAAAGGGCGACGGCATTTTTATCAATACCACGGGAATCGGTCCGCTACATCCCCAATCCGACATCCATACGCGGCGCGTCCAGCCCGGGGATAAAATCCTGGTTAGCGGACCGATAGCTGCTCATGGGATGGCTATCTTGTCCGTTCGGGAAGGGCTGGAATTTGAAAGCGCGATCCGAAGCGACACACGCCCCCTAAAAGATATGGCGCTTCGCCTGCTGGATACGGCAGGCGCTCAGGTCCGGTTGCTTCGCGACCCAACCCGGGGCGGCGTAGCTACTACCCTCAATGAAATTGCCCGCGACCGGAGATTGGGGATTGCCCTGGAGCAAAGTCTTCTTCCCATCGATGACGTCGTAGCGTCTGCCTGCGAGATTCTGGGCCTCGACCCCTTGTACGTAGCCAACGAAGGCATTTTTCTGGCGATGGTGAGCCCGGAGGCAGAAACGGCAGCGCTGGAAGTGATTCGGTCTTTTGAGGGAGGCCAAAACGCGTGTACTATCGGAACGGTCGTCGGAGAACATCCCGGTCAGGTGGTGCTCCGAAGCCAGATTGGGGGGAAGCGGGTGGTCGGCATGCTCCCTGGGGAGCAGTTACCCCGGATTTGCTGATCCCTGGCGGAATGAATTCGCAAACCTTGGGCTTTGGGTAGCGGGAAATCCCGTTTTTTTCGCATCTTTAGGGAAGATTTAAAGGGTATCCCGAATCATGAATAAGATTCCATTACAGATCATGGCGTTGGTGCACAACGAAGCCCAACCTTCCAGCTACCTGGTGATCCTGAAGGAAGAAGACGGCGAACGCCGCCTTCCGGTAGTGATCGGGAGTTTTGAAGCCCACGCGATCGCCGCTGCCGCCGAAGGCGCCAAAGGGCCCCGTCCTTTAACCCACGATCTCTTTGCCAACATGTTGCGCACCTTTTCGATCCAAATTGAAGAAGTAATTATTTCCGATCTGCGCAACAGCGTCTTTTACGCAGTTTTGGTGTGCAGCATGCCAGAGGGAGGGATTTTTGAACTGGATTCCCGGACTTCGGATGCCCTGGCCCTGGCTATCCGTTTTGGCTGCCCGATCTCCACGTATAGCCCTATTATGGAAGAAGCCGGCATTTTCTGGGAAAACCCTTCGGAGAAAGGAATATCCGGTCCGCAGGCCAGCTCCCTCTCGGGGCATACCGAAGACGAGCTTTCCCAAATGCTGGAAGAAGCCCTGGAAGACGAAGACTACGAGCGGGCAGCCGCGATCCGCGACGAATTAAAGCAGCGCAAAAGCAATTAACCTGCCTACCTAACCACCGCCAAATTCCCATGTTATGTTTTCAACATCCACCTACATCAACCGTCGGCGCCAGCTTATGCAGGACACCGACTCCGGGCTCATCCTGCTCTATGGCAATGAAGAGGCGCCAATGAACTATGCAGACAATCTGTATCCTTTTCGTCAGGATAGTTCTTTTCTTTATTTCGCCGGGCTGGACTTGCCGCATCTGGCAGTCCTCCTGGACGCCGACGGGGCTACCGCCACCTTGTTCGGAAATGAACTGACCCTGGATGATATCGTCTGGATGGGCCCTCAGCCTACCTTGCACGAATTGGCCGATCAGGTGGGCATTGAGCGCATTCTGCCCTACGCCGATCTGGCGGAAGCTCTGCGACTGGCCATAGGCCAAGGCCGCAAAATCCATTTCCTTCCTCCTTACCGGGGAGATCAGACCATCCAGCTCGCTGATTGGCTTGCGATCCCGGTAGATCAGGTGCGCGGGGAATCGTCCGAATCGCTGATCCGCGCCATTGTCAAGCAGCGGATGGTCAAGCATCCCGAAGAGGTGGAGGAAATGGAAAAAGCGATCCATATCACCCGGATGATGCACCTCGCCGCGATGCGGGAAGCCCGCCCGGGTATGACCGAAGCGCATCTGGCAGGCATTGTAGAGGGGATTGCGGTTTCAGAAGGAGGCCGCTCCGCCTACGGGACCATCCTGACCATCAACGGCCACGTGCTTCACAACCACGAACATCATAATATGCTTCGGGAAGGGCTGTTGGTTTTAGGAGATTTTGGAGCAGAGACGAGGCGCCATTACGCCGGCGATATTACCCGCACCTTCCCTGTTTCCCATGCCTTTAGCGCGCAGCAAAAGGAGATCTACAACCTGGTGCTTGCTGCTGAAGAAGCAGCCATTCAGATGGTCCGGCCCGGCGTTTCCTACCGCCACATCCACCTGCAAGCCGCCCTTCAAATGGCAGAGGGGCTCAAAGCGCTGGGCTTAATGCAAGGAGATATGAGCGAGGCGGTAGCTGCAGGAGCGCATGCTTTGTTCTTTCCCCATGGACTTGGCCATGCCCTGGGCATGGATGTACACGATATGGAAGGCCTGGGCGAAAACTTCGTGGGATACCGGCCCGGATTGGAGCGCAGCACCCAGTTTGGTCTGAAATCCCTGCGCCTAGCCCGGGAGTTGGAGCCTGGCTTTGTACTCACCGTTGAACCCGGGATCTATTTTATCCCCCAACTGATCGACAAATGGAAGGCAGAGGGGAAGTTTCTGGATTTTATCCGGTACGACAACCTGGCAGCTTACCGGAACTTCAGCGGGATCCGGATTGAGGATAATGTGCTCGTAACGGAGGATGGGCATAAGGTCCTTGGCCGGCCCATCCCTAAAACCGCGGAGGAGGTGGAGGCTATCCGCAGGGAGGCGCTGTCCTGAACGAATCGCGGGGGGGGAGTACAGACGCAAAATCTTGCGTCTCTTCTTTTCCCCTGGCTACTTGACGCGTCGATAGAAGACGAATCCGTTTTGCGGTATAATTCTTCCAGTTGGGGCATTTCTTTCAGTTCGGCCACTTTTTGGATTTTGGTCGCCACGTACACCGGTTTGTCGGCGTTGCCATAGAGCAGCCATTGCCGGTCTTGGCTTTGCGCGTGAAGAGGCTTTCGTTTTCGCGCATAAAAAAGGTGGGCGTACGATTTGTATCCATGCGTGAGGATATAACAATCTTCATCGGCTTTCCCCTGAAAGAATTCGATCGCCGCCCGCTGAGAATACCCCTCGACCCGCTTGACAAAAAAGATCAGGGTGGCAAAAATGAAAATTGCCCCGCCGCCAAACAGAATCCGGAATCCCAGCCAGCCCAGGTCGCGCTGAAACGCCCGGATGGATAAAAAGAGCAGGACGCCTAAAAAGAGAGCCGGAAGCACTTCGAACCCCGACCAACGTACCTGGGCATCCAAATTGGCCTGGGCAAAGGGGTCGTTAAACAAAGGCTTTAACCAGGCAGTATTTTTTCCCAACCAGGGTAGCGCGAGCAACAGCGCCATGTATATCCCTCCGATTCCCCATAGAAACCCCTTCATAAGCCCGGTGAACGCCAGCTTCCCTTCGAGAAGATGGTGCAGCGTATAAGCAGCCAGATAGGTCAGCGGAAAATACGCCAGGGAAGAATAGTGAACGATTTTAGTCCCTACCAGGGTAAAGAGGATCAAAACCACCCAAAACAGAATCTTCATCCAGCGCCGGAAATCGGAGTGGTAATCTGCTTCTTGGTCTTCTTCTTCGTCTTCCTCCGGCTGGGATTCCACCGCCTCTTTGCGGAGGAAAGACTGCAGGGCAAAAACGGACGCAGGAAAGCAACCGATCAGCAGGACGAAGAAATGATACCCGAAAAAGCCTTTGTGCCCGGCATCTGCGGTGGAAAACAGGCGAAATTGATATTTCGTAAACTCGGCGATGAAAGCGGGGCCATTAAAGGCCGCTTCTGCACCAAACCAGATCATCGGCACCAGAAACGCAATCGCAGAAAAAAGAAGGGCTTGTGGGATGGAGATGTAAAAACGCAAATTCTGGTATAACCAGTAAACGCCCAGGGCCAGCACAGGCAGGAGGTAGGCTACCGGGCCTTTGGTCAGAATGCCCAAACCCACTAAAACGCCGGCCGCGACCAAGTACCAGAATGGAGAACGGCGCAGCGGGGCGGCCCAGCCTTCTTTTTTCCAGTAAAAGAAAATAACCTGCGTGAGCCCCAGGAAAATGAACAGGTTAAACCACGGATCGATGATCCCGGACTTGAAATAGAGAAAAGGGAGCACCGAGCCTAAATACGATCCTGCCCAAAGGGCCCCAAACCGCGGGTTATATAATTTGCTGCCCAATCGGTAAAGCATATACAACGTGAGGATACCACACACGGCATTGGGAAGACGGGCCGCCGTTTCGCCTACTCCAAAAAATTGCATGAACAAGGCTTGCATCCAGATAAACAAAGGCGGCTTCTGGTAAAAAGCCTGGAAGTCGATTTGAGGACGCAGGTAATCGCCGGTAGCAAGCATCTCCCGGGCAATTTCTGCGAAGTTGATTTCATCCCAGTCGAACAGGTGAACTCCCCCAAGGAAAGGAAGGAAAAAAAGAGCCCCCCTGGCTACCCAGACCCACTCGTTTCTGCCTTGTTTTTGCTTGTCGTTCATGCCGCAAAATTAGCAAATATCCGGACATGTTTTTTGGTGGTTGGTGGTTGGTGGTTGGTGGTTGGTGGTTGAGTGGTTGGTGGTTGAGTGGTTGAGTGGTTGAGTGGTTGAGTGGTTGAGTGGTTGAGTGGTTGAGTGGTTGAGTGGTTGAGTGGTTGGTGGTTGTTCGCCGGAATCCTCAGATTCCGTGCGGAACTACGCCGGTCCCCTGACCGGCGGAAACGAAAGGGGAATCCGTATAATCTGTATAATCCGTATAATTCAAACCACTAACAACCAACCACCAACCACTAACCACTAACCACTATCTCCCCCACTTGTCGAGTTGATTCAGCAGGGCGCGAAAGTCTTTAGGCAGGGGGCTTTCGACGACGATGCGTTCGCCGGAGCGGGGGTGGGTGATGCCCAGATTGAAGGCATGAAGGGTGAGCCTGTTCATCAAAGGGCGCTCGGTTTCCTCTTTGCCCGTCCGGAAGTTGCGCAATTTGATCTCAGAGAGGAAAAGCGCTGCCCGTTTCCCGTAGATGGGGTCGACGGCGAGGGGGTGGCCGATTGAACTGAGGTGCACCCGGATTTGGTGGGTTCTGCCCGTTTTGATATTGGCTTCCACCAGGGAAAAGCTTCGGAATGTATCGGCGACCCGGTAGAGGGTTAGCGCGAATTTTCCCTGTTTGTGAATCATCATTTTGCCGGCAATGCCCGGATGAGGGGCAATGGGCTGTTCGATGGCGCCAGACGGCGGCAAGGGCCTTCCGTCGGTCAGGGCGAGATAAATTTTGTCTACGGTTCGTTCGCTGAACTGGAGATTGAGATGCCGGTGGGCCTCTTCGTTTTTGGCAAAACAGACCAGGCCGCTCGTTTCGCGGTCGAGGCGGTGCACGACCCAAATCGCGCCAAAGGCTTCCTGAAGCATTGCCAGCAAATTGGGCTTGGAGGGGTCAAAGCGGTCGGGGATGGTCAACACACCGGCTGGTTTTTCCACGACCAGCAGATCCCCGTCGTCGTACAGGAGGTTCAGATCAGGTTTCATCGGCGGATGATTTCGGAAAAATGGCGGCGTTTCCGGATGTAGTAATCCCAGACGATCGCGCCGGGGTACCGACCGGTTTTGCGCGGATAGACGCTGATGCGGTGTTCTTGAATACGTTCGCTATATTTCCAGCGGTCGTCCAGCACGAGCAGAAATCTCGGGTAGAAGGTCCAGTGCGCTTTAATGATGGACCAAATGTGCGCGAACCGGCCCTGGGATAAAAACAGGAGGGAGGCCACCCCATCGAGGACCAATCGCAGCGGTAGGAGCCAGAGGAGTTTCTCCCAGGGTTCGTTTTTGGTGATCGTGTACAGGGTGTTCCGGAAATTGAGGTATGTTTTAAACGGGTTGAGGTAGTCGAGGGTACCGCCGCCTACGTGGTAAACGACAGACCCCGGGTGTGCGACGACTTTGTATCCGGCGCGCTTCATACGCCAGCAAAGGTCGATTTCCTCCGCATGGGCGAAGTAATTTCCGTCGAATCCCCCCAGGTTGTGAAAAACCGTCGCCCGCACGAAGAACGCGGCCCCGGTAGCCCAAAAAATTTCCTGAATCTGGTCGTACTGTCCGCGATCCTCCTCGGTAGTGGCCAGGATACGCCCGCGGCAAAAGGGATATCCGAGGTGGTCGAGCCAGCCGCCGGCAGCGCCTGCATACTCGAAACATTCTTTTCGGGCGAAGGATCGGATTTTTGGCTGTGCGGCGGCAATGGTCTTGTCTTGTTCCATCAGGCTGATTACAGGTTCAATCCAGCCAGAGGTGACTTCAATATCGGAGTTCAGAAGGATGTAATAATCTGCCCGAATCTGCCGGAGGGCTTGATTGTAACCTTCGGCAAAACCGTAATTTTTCTTGAGCTGAATGCGGGAAATCTGAGGATAATGTGTTTCCAGGAAGCGCAGCGAGTCGTCCGAAGAGCAATTATCCGCTACGATAATCTGCACGTTGGGAAAGGTGCTGCCGAGCAAATGGGGAAGAAACTGCTCCAGGTACGCCCGGCCGTTGTAATTCAGGATTACCACGGCGACTCCCGGAGTTTCTTTTTTCTCCACCCGGGGGCCAAGCCGGGGCGCATGAAGCAAGCGCTCTTCCGTCGTTTCCTGGTCTTTTTTCAGTTGCCGGCGCAGCGCGTCGAGGTTTTCGAACTTCAGGTCTCCGCGCACGAAATCCACCAGTTCCACCTGGATCGATTCCCCGTAGATCGCCTGGTTCCATCCAAAGATGTTGACTTCGATGGTACGCGCTTTCCGGTTGCCGAGGGTGGGCCGGGATCCGATATAGAGCATCCCCCCGTAGCGTTCGTTTTTCAGCTGCACGAACACCGCGTACACCCCGTCCGGAGGTACGAGCTTGTGCTTCTCGGTAAGGTGAATATTAGCGGTGGGAAAGCCAAGCTTTTTCCCCACTTTTTCCCCGTGGACGACCACGCCGCTGAGGGTAGGGTAGTGCCCCATGAGCAAAGCGGCCGCCTGCACATCGCCGCGCTCGGTAGCCCGCCGGATCTTGGTGGAACTGACGGCAACTTCCTCTACTTCGTGTTGCTCAATCTCCACGACTTCAAAACCAAAGCGCTTCCCATGCCAGCGCAGGTAATGGATATCTCCCTGCCGGCCCAGTCCGAATTTATGATCAAATCCAATGACGATGTACTTGGGCTGTAAATGCCCTACCAGAAATTTTTCAATGTATTCGTCGGCGCTTAATTGCGAAAACTCGACCGTAAACGGCACAACCACCAAATGATCGATCCCGTATCCCTGCAATAGGTGCACTTTTTCCTCCAGGGTGGTGATCAGATCAACCGCGCCCTCCCTGGGATAGACTACCATGCGGGGATGCGGGTGAAAGGTCACCAGAACGCTTTCTCCGCCTATGCTATGCGCTAATTGATTGACCTGGGCAATGATCTTCTGATGCCCTTTGTGCACGCCGTCAAAGGAGCCGATGGTGACGACGGCATTGTGGAATTTCGGTAATTGATCGAGGTTCTCGTGAACTTTCATGGCAGTGCAAATGTAAACGGAATTTACCAAAAAGTAGAAATTACCAGGGATTCAGTTCGGCGTTGGGCGCTGGACTTTTGGCGTTCGGATAAAGTGACCTTTTGTAGATAAATGCGGATAATCCATTCTGTTTTACCAAGTTTATTTTTGACCTGATGGTTATTCCAAAAGCTAAAGTCTACCGTCTAAAGTCTATATACATGGGAAACCGGGACGAAAACTGTTCCTGCCCGTATTTTGTTTGTACTTTTGCAAACTGGATTGCCCTCGCATCAGGGCGAATAAAAGCTACTCATCAACATGTCTATTGAAACCAGTAAAGTCGTCAAAGCCCTGACCCAGGTAACGGATCCCAATACCGGGCAGGACCTGATCTCCATGAACATGGTCCGGGATTTGCAAGTCGAAGGCAATAACGTTTCGTTTACCCTGGAGTTGCCTTCCCTGAACAACGAATACAAAACCGACCTGAATTTTGCCTGCCAGGCCGCTATCAAGGCGCTTTACCCGGAGGCCAATGTCCATGTGCATATGATGGGCCGCAATGCGGAGGCGCCCGGCCCGGAAAACGCCCTGCCGCACGTCAAAAACATCATAGCGGTGGCTTCCGGTAAAGGCGGGGTAGGCAAGTCGACCGTCGCCGTAAACCTCGCTTTGGGGCTTCGTATGCTGGGCGCCAAAGTGGGGTTGGTCGACGCCGACCTCTATGGCCCGTCCATCCCAACGATGCTGGGATTGCAGGGGCAACGCCCGCAGATCCAGTCGGTATATAACCAGCCGAAAATGGTTCCTCTGGAAGCGTACGGGATTCCCGTGATTTCCATTGGGTTTATCATCGAGCCGGAACAGGCCGTGGTGCTTCGCGGGCCAAGGCTGGCCGGTATCATCAAGCAATTTTTCCAGGATACGCTCTGGCCTGCCCTGGATTACCTGATCGTCGACCTGCCGCCGGGCACCGGCGACATTCAGCTTACGTTGGTGCAGACCGTTTCGGTTACCGGCGCGGTCATTGTGACTACCCCTCAGGAAGTGGCCGTGGTGGATGCCGTGAAGGCGATGAATATGTTCCTGCTGCCGTCTGTGCAGGTGCCTATCCTGGGCGTGGTGGAGAATATGGCCTGGTTTACGCCCAAAGAACTTCCCGACAACAAGTACTTTATCTTCGGCCAGGGCGGAGGGCAAAAACTGGCGGAAATGAGCGAAAGCATGGTCCTTGGCCAAATTCCCCTGGTCCAGGGAATTCGGGAAGCAGGGGATTTGGGCAAGCCCGCTATTTTGCGGGAAGACGACCCGATAACGAAAGAAGCTTTCCTGAAGCTGGCCCAAAATGTGCTCCGCCAGGTTCATCTTCGGAATGAGATGCTGGAGCCTACCCGGATTGTGGAGGTAAAGTAAACGCCGGAGGAAAGCCATAAGAGGAAATTTTGTGAAAACCAACACACTACTGGACATGTTCGTTTTCCTGGCACCCAGACCTTCCAGGTTTCGTAAACCCGGAAGGTCTCGTTCCCAAAATGTCCAGTAGTGTGTAAAACCAATAATATGCCGTATACCGAAAAGGAACTTTTGCTACAGCGCATAGACCAGGCTCTGGACGAAGTCCGCCCGCATCTGGCCGTCGACGGAGGCGATGTGGAGGTGGTGGACGTCACCGAAGACCATATCGTGAAAATCAAATGGCTGGGCAATTGTGAAAATTGCAATATGACCTTTATGACCATGCGCGCGGGAGTGGAGCATGCGATCAAGTTTAAGGTGCCTGAAATTGCCGGCGTTGTGGCGGTGAATGGAAGAACGGTCTAAACAGGTTACGCAGCATGACCCGTCAGCGCTTATTTGAACTGATCCAGTCCAGAGCGTCTTATCTATGCGTCGGCCTGGACACCGATGCGGAGAAAATTCCTGCTTTTCTTCGCGATCAATTTCCCGATCCCCTGTGGGAGTTCAACCGGCGTATCATCGATGCTACCCGGCCTTTTTGCGTGGCGTATAAACCCAATTTGGCTTTCTACGAGGCCTTGGGCACAGCCGGATGGGAACTTTTGGAAAAAACAGTCCGCTACATCGGCCCGGATCATTTTATTATCGCGGATGCCAAACGCGGAGATATTGGCAATACGTCGCGGCTCTACGCCAAAGCTTTTTTCGAACAGCTTCCCTGCGATGCGGTCACCGTAGCGCCCTACATGGGGAAGGATTCGGTAGCGCCCTTTCTGGGTTTCCCCGGCAAATGGGTGATCCTTCTTGCCTTAACCTCCAACCCGGGCAGCGCCGATTTTCAGTTTGCCCTGCAGCCGGAGGGGATACCGCTTTACCGCAAAGTGCTGCGCCAAGCCATGCAGTGGGCAGGCCCGGACGAGCTGATGTTCGTGGTGGGCGCTACCCACCCCAACGACCTTCGCCAGCTCCGGGAGGAAGCTCCGGACTACATTTTTCTGGTACCAGGCGTAGGCGCCCAGGGCGGCGACCTGAACGCCATCAGCCACGCCGGTCTGAACGCCGGGCGCGGACTGCTCGTCAATGCCTCCCGGAGCATCCTCTACGCCAGTAGCGGCCCGGACTTCGCCGAAGCCGCCGCTGCCGAGGCGCAAGCGTTGCAGTTGGAAATGAAACAGATTCTCGAAGGGAAAGGAGGTGGAGAAGTAGCGAAGTAACGAGGTAGCGAAGTAACGAAGAAAAGTTACGAGGTGGCGAGGTGGCGAAGTTGCGAGGTAACGAGGTTGCGAGGTTGCGAAGTGGCAACCTGTTTGCCGAAATCCTCAGATTTTCGTCCTGTTTGCCGAAATCCTTAGATTTCGTGCAGGACTATCCCCTGTTTGCCGAAATCCTTAGATTTCGTGCAGGACTATCCGCCGGTCCCCCGACCGGCGTCAACCTCTGGCAACTTTCGGCTGCCTAACTTACCCTACTTTCACCCATCCAGTCTCATTCAATACCGGTAACAACGTTACTTCAAACACCCCATCGCCGGTTAGGTAATTCGAAGCGCTGCTGTAAAGAAAATGTTCAGGTTGGTTAACCCAGCCTGCCCGCACTGGGTTAAAATGAATGTAGTTCAGTTTTTGGAGGATAAAATTTGGACTTGCCAATTCAATAGGCGCATTGGAATGCTGCCAAATCTGATGGCCGACCTGCGTTTTTTTTCCAAAGAATGCAAACAAATAGAGTAACCATTCCCTTCTGCTTTCAGGGTTGGTTTTTACCGCTTCCAGGAGTTTGGTTGCCGTATATTTCTTAAAATCCCGGAGCACTCCGGAAAGGGTATAAGGCGGGTCAACGCTTAAAATCAGGTGAAGGTGGTTTGTCATGATCACATAGGCATATATCGTTAGTTTTTTGTGTTTGCTGTAAAAAGCCAGATTCTCCAACAAAATGTCTTTGTTGTCTTTTCTGGTAAACAGATCTACCCAACCGGCGGTGGTTAGGGTAACATAGTGCAGCGATTGCTGATTTCGGATTTTGTGTCCTCCCATATTAGCGTATTTGGTTCAAATGTCGAACCTTTTCGGGTTGCTTGCCAGACAGCTGGGGCAGGACAGTACCTTTCCAATACTGGCATTGCCTAGGGGAATAAAGTCTTTGTTTTTTTGAAAACCAAAGGGTTGGACTGGGATTGATTTTGGCTGGTTGGGTGGTTTACGCCGGTCGGGGGACCGGCGGATAGTTCCGCACGGAATCTGCGGATTCCGGCGAACAGGTAGCTTCGCTACCCCGTTACTTCGCTACCCCGCTACTCCTGCAATGCCGGTTTCAATGGGGCGACGCCCAGCACTTTATTCTGATTGATGAAGCGGTGGATAATCCGATTGGTTTCCGGGTTGCCGGGAAAGTATTTGATGGAATCCTTGACCTCGTCTGTTCTGCCCGAAAATTCTTCTTTGGAAAGATAGCCATATCCGCGATACAGGCCTTGTTCTACGAGAATGACCGACAGCTCGCCGGGGTCGCGGCCTATGTCCATGACGTAAAAGTCGTCGTCGAAGACGGTGCTTAGGAGTTGTTGCGCTTCGGCGGCGCGGGCGTTATAGAGCTCGGGCGGTTCGGCGCCGATACAGGCGCCCTGGCATTGGCGGAGGTGGTAGAAAAAGCACGCCTTATTGGTTTTGCTTTCCCCGCACAGGTGGGCGCACAGGCCGAACCGTTCGCGGATGGAGTGGAGGTGGTTCCGGGCATGGTTCTGTTGGGCGTATTCCGAAACGATTTGCAGGCCTTTTCGTTCCTTGAGGCTCATGCGGTCCATGGCAAAGCAAACATATCCCTGCTCGTTGGTCCAGGAGTGGATGACATAGGGGTAGGAGCGCCGGCGCTGGGCGCGGTTAACCTGGGGGTTGAGGCGTTTGATCTCGTGGGACTCCAGGAGCAGGGCTACCAGTTCGCTGCCGGTAGGTTCGTAGGTGACGTCGTGTACCAGTTGTTGCAATCGGGAGGCTTTGGAAGTCCGGTCGGCGAAATGCTCCGCAATCCGCTTCCGGATGTTGATGCTTTTTCCTACATACACCACGTCGCCGTTTTCGTCGTGAAAATAGTACACCCCGCAGGATTCGGGGAGCTTGTGGATTTTCTCCAGGCTAAAGTTTTGGGGAAGCCTGGACTCCTTCAGTCCCAGGTTGATCATCAGTTGCGCTTCCTCCCGGTTGGCGTCTTTTTGAAGAATCAGATCCAGAATGGTGGCAGTAGCCTGTGCATCGCCCATGGCCCGGTGGCGGTTTTCCACGGGCACGCCCAGCGAAGCGGCCAGTTTGCCGAGGCTGTAGGAAGGGAGTCCGGGAAACGCTTGGCGGCTCAGGCGCACGGTACACAATTGCTTGCGGGTGTAGGTATAGCCCAGCCGCTTGAATTCTTCGCAAATGAAGCTGTAGTCGAACCGAACGTTGTGCGCGACGAATACGGCGTTTTCGGTCATCTCGACCACTTTGCGGGCGACTTCGTAAAATTTGGGCGCGTCGCGTACCATGTCCTGCGTAATTCCCGTTAGTTCGACGATGCCCTGTGGAATGTAGCACTCGGGGTTGATCAGCGATTCCCACCGGCTGATGACACTTTCCCCATCGTAGAGGACGATGGCAATTTCCGTGATCCGGTCTCTGGCTGCCCGGCCTCCAGTGGTTTCAATATCGATGACGGCGTAGGATTTTGACACAAAATCAGATTTAAGGTCGTACCTTGTTCCAGGCAAATGCCTTATTTTGGAACAAAATAAAACAAAGTTTCGATGAAGATAAAATTTTTTGTTGGCCTTTTGCTTCTTGCTCCTCTTTTTGGCAAATGCCAGGATGCACAGGTAAATAACGTCGTAGTCCCGCAGCAAAAATCGGCTATTGTAGTGGGCGCCGAGCGGATGGATCTCTATTTGCCTAAACTCAAAGACAAAGCCGTCGGGTTGGTTATCAACCATACCGCAACCGTGGGGCAGAGCCACCTCCTCGACACGTTGCTGGCCCTTGGTATTCGGGTGGAGAAAGCCTTTGTCCCCGAGCATGGGCTCCGGGGTACTGCCGATGCCGGAGAAAAGATCACGGATGGAAAAGATGAGAAAACGGGCGTCGCTGTGGTCTCTCTTTATGGGCAAAAGCGCCAACCCGGCAAAGAAGATCTGGCTGGGCTGGACATCCTGATTTTTGATATTCAGGACGTCGGGGTGCGCTTCTACACGTATATTTCTACGCTGCACCATGTGATGCAGGCCTGCGCCGACAATAACCTGCCCCTGATGGTGCTCGATCGCCCCAACCCCAATGGGCACTTTGTCGACGGGCCCGTGTTGGACACCGCTTTCCGCTCGTTCGTGGGCATGCACCCCGTACCGGTAGTGCATGGAATGACGGTTGGCGAATATGCCCAGATGGTCAACGGCCAGGGCTGGCTGACAAAAGGCTCCAAATGCAAGCTCGAGGTAGTGAACTGCGCCAATTACACCCACGACACGCCTTATGAGCTGCCGCGCAAGCCATCGCCCAATTTGCCCAATATGCGGGCCATTTACCTCTATCCATCGATTTGCTATTTTGAAGGAACGCAAGTGAGCGTCGGCCGCGGAACAGATAAACAGTTCCAGGTGCTTGGAACGCCGGACTTTCCGATTGGGGACTATTCCTTCACGCCGGAGCCTAAACCGGGCGCGATGCAACCCGTCATGCTCGGCAAACTTTGCAAAGGATACGATTTGACCCGGCTTACTCCGGACGAAATCCGCAATTGGAAAAAGGTCAATCTCTTCTTCCTGATGCACTTTTACCAAAATTATGCCCAAAAAGACAAGTTCTTTCTGCCGTCCCTGTTTATCGATAAACTGGCGGGCGGGGATCATCTTCGCAAACAGATCACCGCAGGCATGACGGAAGATCAGATCCGCGCCACCTGGGAGCCCAAGCTCGAAGCGTATAAAACCATGCGGAAAAAATACCTGCTGTATCCGTAGGTTAACCGCGTTATTTGACCACTTTCTTCAACGTATGCTGCCCGGGGCGCACGATCTGTAGGTCGACGAACAGGGCAGCATACCGGTCGTTCCGTATCTTAACCATCAACTCTTCCGTCAGGAACATTTGGCTGCCGGCGTCTTCCTGTAAATAGCGGACCTCGGTGAGTATGCCAATTTCCTCCTCGAAAGGAAGCTGATAACCTGTTGTGTTTGTCAGCCTCCGGCCTGAGACCTGTGTGCCGGAATAGGTGTCTATCCGTAGAGCGCCGGAAGAAGGCGCCGGTCCTTTTGGCGCAATCAAGATCCGAAGGTCCGTTTCGGGTTGATTGGTCTGGGTCCACTCGCCATGCAAAAAGCTGCTCTTTCCGGTAAGCGAAATGATGTTCCCCTGTACTGATAACCCCGAAAATTGATCGCTCAGGATCAGGTCAGGATATTGGAACACCACATCTTCCTTGTCCGGTATAGATGAAGTGCACCCCAATGCCAAAACCAGCCAAACCAAAGGAAGGACTTGTGCGGTTTTCATAGCGTTTTCTTTTTAAACCCGCGCATAATCCCGAATCGCTTTGACCAGCACATCCAGGTCGCGGGTAGTCGTGTACACGTTGGGTGTAAGCCGAACTCCATGGATGTTTTCCCATTCGATGGTGGTCGAGTGGATTTTGTGGGCGTTAAACAAATGGGCGCCTACTTCTCCGGGTTTTTTCCCGTCGATGCCCAGTAGCCCGATTGCTCCGCTCCAGTCTTTGGACAGGGGCGTATGGAGGTGTACGTTGGGCAGGTCGAGTACGCGTTCCGCCCAGTAGTTTTTGAGGTAGTGCAGGCGGAGTTCTTTCCGCTCGGCGCCGATCATGTGGTGGAAATCGATTGCTACCCCGATACCTTGTTCGATGGCAAAGGACCGGGTGCCCAGGTTTTCAAACTTCCGGATATTGTCGCTTTCCGGGTCGCCAGCGGCAAATAGGGGGTAGAGGTTTTTGATTTTGTCTTTTTTGACGTATAAAAGGCCGCTGCCAAACGGGGCGCACAGCCACTTGTGGAGGCTGGTCCCGTAGTAGTCGCATTCCAGGTCGGGAAGGGTGTATTGAAAATGGGCGAAGGTGTGGGCGCCGTCGACCAGCACCTCGATGCCCCGTTTGTGGGCTTCCTGGGCAATCTCCTTTGCCGGCAGGATTTGCCCGTTCCAGTTGATCATATGGGTGACGTGGACCACTTTGGTCCTGGGCGTAAACGCATCGGTAAACCCTTTGACGATGGCGGCCTTGTCTTCTATCGGAAAGTCGAAAGAGATCCATTTCAGGACAATCCCATCGCGTTTTTCGCGCTGTTTCCACGCGTTGATCATATTGGGGTAATCCTGTTTGGTAAGCACGACTTCGTCGCCGGCTTTGAGCCGGAGGCCAAAGATGATGGTTTCGAGCGCTTCGGAGGAGTTGCGGTTGATGGCGAGTTCATCCGGGGAGCAGCCGGCGATATCCGACAGGTTGCGGCGCAGCGGTTCGCGGCCTTCGTCGAGGGTACGCCACATATAATACGACGGCGTTTCGTTGCTCAGTCGGTTGTAGCGCTCCACGGCTTCCTGGACGACCTTGGGCTGGGGAGACACCCCGCCGTTGTTCAGGTTGATGATATTGGGAGAAACGGTGTACGCCTGTTTGATCTGGTACCAGAACGTTTCGTCGGTGACGGCGTCTTCCGGCGATTGGTCCTGCAGGCGTTCCAGGGATTTCAGGAGGCTTTTCCCCTGAGCGCTGGCAAAAAAAGGCGTTGCCGCAGCGACACCGGCCAAAGCGGTGAAGCGGCGAAGAAAATTCCGGCGGTCAGCTGCATTCATGGCTGGATGTTTTGAATTTACCGGAAGGTAAGGAATTTTCCGAAACCGCCATATCCCGGCTTATCCAAACAAGAGGGCTGCTTCTTTTTTGATGGCTTCCAGCGCTTTTTCCTGGGCAGTGCCTCCTCTTTGGGCCAGGAGGTTGAAGATGGTTTCCGCGAGTTTTCTCCCTTCCTCCATCCCGGAGATTTGCCCGGTAGCGTGGTTGATGAGGTGGACGGTGTCGTCGCGGGAGAATTTGATGATTTCCCATAATGGACTGGACACATACACCTGCTGGGTGATGTTGTGCTCGTATTCCTGCTGGATCGCCAGAAGCAGCGTGAGCCGGTATTCTTTGACGTTGAGGCCTTCCGGGCGCACCCGCATCAGCAGGTTGGGAAGGTCGATGCGCTCGCAGAAGAGCGACAAGCGCTCGTAGGCTTGCAGGCGAAGGGGCAGGGTGGCGTCTTTGCTTTTGTCGCGCCCTTCGGCGGATTGAAGGCGGAGTTGCTGCGCAAAAAAGTAGCGAAGCAGGCGGTCGATGGTAAAGTACACGATGAGGGCCGGAACGGCGACCTTGATAATTTCCAAAGGGTGGTTAACCAGGCAGGCATACAGTGCGTTTTGGGGCGAAGCTAGCAGATATTGGCAAAAATCTCACCCCAAAGAACGGATTTTTGTCCAAACTAATTTTGCCTATGCGTTGTTGCCTATGTATATTTGATCTAAATTTACAGTAAACGGAATTGTTGAGATGAGCGAAGTCAAGACGGATCTGCAGCCGATACAACTTACCGATGGCGCCCTGCGCCAATTGCTTCGGATCAAGTCCGAAGAAAACATCCCCGACGATCACGGGCTTCGAATTGGCGTCAAAGGTGGCGGTTGTTCTGGGTTTTCCTATATATTGGGATTCGACGTGGAAAAAGAAGGGGACACCATCTATCAAATCAACGGCATGAAAGTCCTCATGCAGAAAGCCCACGCGATCTACCTCCTGGGCATGGAAATCGACTGGGTAGAAGGGCTCAGCAACCGGGGCTTTGCCTTCAACAACCCCAACGCCAAAGAAACCTGCGGCTGCGGCACGTCGTTTTCCGCCTAGAAGTTATCTAAGAACCCTTTCCAGGGTGTGGGCAGCATTCCTTAACCCAATGGCAAAGGCTGACGAAGCACTTTCCCCCTTTGAAGGGGGTTAGGGGGATGAAAGTTTTGGGATTGCCGGGAAAGGTTTCATCCCCCCGACCCCCTTCAAAGGGGGAGAACCCTGTTTGCCGTCCCGCAATAAGCGGGACAGATTTCGTGCAGGATTATTCTGCGGTCCCCCGACCGCAGTCAAACATTCCCCCGTTTTGCCCCCGGCCTCGGGGTATGTTCTTTTAAGCCCGCCTCAAAAAAGAACCCGGTTTTCCCTTAAATTTACGCCCAAACTGATTTCGTATGAAAAATACCCTGGCTATTCTGTTTTGGACCTTGCCTCTATTTGCTGCAAGTCAATCGACGCATATCTTAACCATAAACCCGGCAGGCCCCGGAGGCGGGACGGCCGCCAATGCCCAAATCGCCCGCTTTGGCCCCTTTTCGTGCGGCGTATCCGGAACTATGATTCTGGCGAACAATGGGCAGGGAAGCACGCTCGGATGCGGGAGCATCAGCAACGACCTGACGGGCAAGGTCGCCCTGATCGACCGCGGAACCTGCAGTTTTGCCGAAAAGGTGCTCAACGCCCAGAATAAAGGCGCTAAAGCGGTCGTGGTGATCAACAATGCAGCCGATACCACCCTGATCAATATGGGCCCCACTGACCCGTTCTCGAAAGACGTCGTCATTCCCAGCTTTTTTGTTACCCAATCTACCGGCAACGCGCTGAAAACCGCGCTAAACGCCGGCCAGCAAATTGCTATTGCCGCCAGACCGGTGGCGGAGCAGGACCCGCTGGCGCGAACCATCGTCTGGGGCAATCTCCCCGGGCAGGGCGACTTTGCCGGAGGGCGCAACGGCTGGACGGTAAACAATATCTGGTGTATCAACGGTCAGACGAAGCCCAAAGGCGACCTCTGGCAGTGGAGCGCCGACGCCTTTGCCCCCGGCAATTGTGGCAGGGGAGATATCCTTTCGCCCACCCGATGTAACGGAGCGATGGCCTTTGCTTCCAACTTCCTGGACGACAAGGGCGGCGCCTGCGGGCAAGGCCTTGGCACTGGCGACTGCCCCGTTGGGCAGCTTGGGGAATTGATTTCCCCGGTTATCCCGCTTCGGGGCCAGGGAACTTCCGGGTACACCCTGAAATTTTACCAATCTTTGCGCCAGTTTAACAGCGATTACTTCTTGCTCTGGTCGGTCAATGGGGGCGCAACATGGGATACCACCGCCATTAACCAGGAGTTTGAAACCTATGAGGTCAATACCGTTCCCTACCTGTTAGTCCCTTTGAGCGGGACGACCAATGCCGACAGCCTGATCGTCAAGTTCCTGTTTCAGGGGAACTACTACTTCTGGGTGATCGACGACGTCCAGATCCTGGTTCAGGAACCGAACAACCTCCGGATCACCGATTTTTATGCGCTTCCTGCGAATATGTACACTCCCCTCAGCCAGGTGGAGCCTGTTGGTTTCCTGGCCGACGTGGCTAATATCGGGTCGCAAGCCCAGGCCGGGGTGCGGCTGAAAATGACCGTGCAGGATAGTACAGCCGCCGTTCGGTTTCAGGCCGAAAACGCCTTAGGGGCGCTGGCATCCAACTCCCTGCTGGAAAATCAGGTCGTTCCGGGAACGTTCACTCCGAATGCCGTGGGGAGTTATAAAGGCGCTTACGAAGTTATCAGCGGATTGACCGATTTTGACCCGACCGACAACGTCCGGTCCTTCACCTTTTTTGTTACCGATTCTACGTTCGCCAAGGAAGACGGAACGAATACCCGGACGATCTCTCCGGACCTGAACAACTGGGCGGCCAACGAACCGCCCTCTGTCGCCTATGGGAACGTGTTTTACGTTCCCCGGGGCAAAGGCGTTTTTTCCCGGAATATCCAGTTTGTCATCCCCAATGCCGAGGAGCTTAAAGGGCGTGGACTGATCCTGTCCCTGTACCAATGGACCGATACCAATGGGGACCGCGCCGCCCAGGCAGCCGAACGCACCCTGGCCGCTTTTAATTTTTACGAAGTACTTGGGACCGAATCCAACCCGCTTCGCCTGATTTCCGTTCCGGTGCCCGGCCCCGAAGAGCCGCCGTTGGAACTGGAAGACTCCACGACCTATCTGGTGATGCTCGAATACTATGCCCCTGCGGTGGACGGCATCACGCTGGATGCGCTGATCAGTACCCGGTATGATTACAAAGCGCAGTATCTGCTGAGCTTGCTGAATGGCAAACCCCGGTTCACGACCATGACCGGCACGGCGGGCGATTTGACCAAGGACACCTACAGTCCCATTGGCTTTAGTCCTTCGGTTGGGGATTATTCCTATGTGATCCGCTGGGATATCAGCAAAAGCGGGGGCGTAACCCCTACGCTGGATTTACCGTCCATCGACGATCAAACGGCTGTATTCCCCAATCCGGCAACCGAATTGGTGCATATTCAATTTGACCTGAAAGAACCCGCCAAGGTTATGACGGTCGAATGGATCGATCCTTCGGGGAGGGTTTTGAGCCGGTACCGCTGGGAAAATATACAAAAAGAAATCCGCTCCATCCCCGCTGCTGGCTTGAGCCCCGGCATGTACTTTCTCCGGATGGTTTCCGATCAGGGGTGGGCGGTTAAGAAAGTAGCGAAGTAGGGAAAAGTTGCGAGGTTGCGAAGTTACGAGGTTGCGAAGTTGAGTGAAAGCCTCGCAACTTCGCAACTTCGCAACTTCGCAACTTTTATTTTACATATTCGCAATCAGTTCATCGCCGAACTCGGAGCATTTGAGCAGGGTAGCGCCTTCCATGAGGCGGTGAAAGTCGTAGGTGACGCGTTTTTTGCCGATGGCGCCGTCCATGGCTTTGATGATGAGGTCGGCGGCTTCTTTCCAGCCCATGTAGCGGAACATCATTTCACCGGAGAGGATGACGGAACTTGGGTTCACTTTGTCCTGGCCTGCGTATTTGGGGGCGGTGCCGTGGGTGGCTTCGAATATGGCTTTGCCGGTGACGTAATTGATGTTGGCGCCGGGGGCGATGCCAATGCCTCCGACTTCAGCGGCGAGGGCGTCGGAGATGTAGTCGCCGTTGAGGTTGAGGGTGGCGATGACGGAGTATTCCGATGGGCGCAGCAGGATTTGCTGGAGGAATGCGTCGGCGATCACGTCTTTAACCAGGATAGCGCCTTTGGCCAGAGCGGCTTCCTGGGCCTGGTTGGCAGCAGCGGCGCCTTCTTTGGCGGCGATGCGGTCGTACTGCGCCCAAGTAAACACCTTGTCGCCGTATTCGCGCTCGGCGAGTTGGTACCCCCACTCTTTGAACTTGCCTTCGGTATATTTCATAATATTCCCCTTGTGTACGATGGTAAGCGAGGGGAGGTTGTTTTCGAGGGTATACTCAATGGCGGAGCGGACCAACCGTTCCGTGCCTTCAGTAGAAACCGGCTTGATGCCCAGGGAAACCGTATTGGGGAAACGGATCTGATTGACGCCCAGTTCTTCAATCAGGAATTTTTTCAGTTTCTCCAGTTCGGGCGTCCCGGCAAGGTATTCGATCCCGGCATAGATGTCTTCGGTATTTTCGCGGAAGATGACCATGTCGACCAGTTCGGGTTGCTTGACCGGGGAAGGCACGCCGGAGAAATAGCGCACCGGGCGCACGCAGGCATAGAGATCGAGTTGCTGGCGCAGGGCCACGTTAAGGGAGCGGATCCCTCCGCCTACGGGGGTGGTGAGCGGCCCTTTGATCGCGATCATGTATTTGTCGATCGTGCTCAGGGTTTCTTCCGGAAGCCAGTTGCCGGTAGCGTTGAAGGCTTTTTCGCCTGCGAGCACTTCTTTCCAAACGATTTTGCGGGCGCCGCCGTAGGCTTTTTCTACCGCTGCATCCAGCACGCGAACAGAAGCTGCCCAAATATCGGGCCCCGTGCCGTCGCCTTCAATAAAAGGAATGATCGGGTCGTTGGGAACTACCAACTTGCCATTTTCCATGCTTACTTTTGATCCGCTCATTGAATTTTGTATTTTGTAGGTTTATTAGGGTCGGGCCCCGGTTTCCAAAATGCCGCACAAAAGTATAAAAAGTTAAGCGTTTGCGCTTTGGATAACGGCGACCTTTTCGGCATAAAATCGCTTAAAAAACGGTTTTGCACCGGTTGACCCAGGGGAGGCCGGGATTTTCGAACCAACAACAACTATGAATCCGCATCTGGATCCGCATACCGGACAAAACAATCCGGAAGAGCAGCAGGTTGAAAAAGCCCTGCGTCCCAAAGCCCTGGAGGATTTCAGCGGCCAGCCCCGGATCGTAGAGAACCTCAAGGTGTTCATCGCCGCTGCCAAACAGCGCGGGGAAGCGCTGGATCACGTATTGCTGCACGGCCCCCCGGGGTTGGGGAAAACCACGCTTTCCTACATCATCTCCAACGAGCTGGAGGCCAACATGAAGATGTCTTCCGGGCCCGTACTGGAAAAACCGGGCGACCTGGCCGGGCTGCTCACCAATCTCGACGAGGGCGACGTGTTGTTCATCGACGAGATCCACCGCCTGAATACGGTGGTAGAGGAGTACCTGTATTCGGCGATGGAAGATTTTCGGATCGATATCCTGATCGACAGCGGTCCGAATGCCCGGAGCATCCAGATCACGCTGCATCCGTTCACGCTGGTCGGCGCCACCACGCGCATGGGCTTACTAACGCCTCCGATGCGGGCGCGTTTTGGCATCACCTGCCACCTGGATTACTACGACGTGGCCACCCTGATCCGTATTGTGAAGCGGTCGGCGGCCATCCTCAAGGTGGAGATCACAGAAGGGGGTGCGGCGGAGATCGCCCGCCGCAGCCGGGGAACGCCCCGGATCGCTAACGCGCTGCTGCGACGGGTGCGCGATTTTGCCCAGGTAAAAGGCAATGGAACCATCGACGAGGAGATTGCCCGCTTTGGGCTGTCGGCCCTGCGCGTCGACGAGCACGGATTAGACGAAATGGACAATAAAATCCTTTCGGCGATCATTCATAAGTTTAAAGGGGGCCCGGTGGGGCTGACCACCATCTCCACCGCCGTAGGGGAGGAGTCCGGCACGATCGAAGAGGTGCACGAACCGTTTCTGATCATGGAAGGATTTCTTCAGCGTACGCCAAGAGGCAGGGAAGCGACGGAAAAAGCGTACCGGCATCTGGGGGCAATTCCTCCTGGTAAAGCGGGGACGTTGTTTGATATTGTGGAATAAGTGCGTTTTTTGAGATGAAATAGGTATTGACCAGTGTTTTGGCCTCCCCCTAACCCCCCTCCGAAGCTAATCTTGAAGGGGTTTTGTCTCAAAAAGCGCCGATGGAGTTAAAAATAATTGCATGTAGTCGTGGCGCTGGGGACTGGCCTCCCCCTAACCCCTTCCGAAGGAGGGGGAACAAGTGTGGGGCTAAATCTTGAGATTTCTTATTTGGCTTAAAGAAAAAGGCAAAAATGAAAAGAAGAATCTTTCTGATAAAAACGGGCACCGGAATGGCGCTGATGGGAGCGGGCGCGTTTCCGTTCCGGGCGATGGCCGCCTCCGGGGAGCGGACCAAGCTGACGATTCTGCATACCAACGACTTGCACGGGCATTTGGGCGCCGGGTCCTTGCTGCCTTCCATGGTGGAGGAGATACGCCGCGAGGAAGCTCATGTGCTGCTCTTCGATGCGGGCGATTTTGTGGGATCGGGCACGGAGGAGGAAAAGCGGCAGGCCGTGGAGCGCATGAACGCCCAGGGGTACGACGCCGTTATCCTTGGAAACCAGGAGATCGAATGGGGGTTGGAGACGTTGTCCCAACAATTTAAACACGTTAATTTTGACGTGATCAGCAGCAATTACCCCCTGAATTCCATGCCGTTAGGCGATTGGAGAACTCCCTTTTCGGTGTTGAAAAGAGGAGGGATCACCGTTGGGGTGTTTGGTCTGGGAGCGGATGTCAATTCGTTGGAATACCCTGCGTTGGATTCGGAATCAGCGCCCGGAGGGCCGATCGCTACGGCGAATGCCTACGCCGCCTGGCTCCGGGAACAGGAACAATGCGATCTGGTGATTTGCCTTTCGCAGCTAGGGTTTCAATATGCCGGAGCGCGGCTTTCAGATACGGTGCTGGCAGAGAAGAGCAGGGGTATTGACCTCATCCTGGGAGGGGGAACCCACACGTTCCTGGAGGCGCCGGTTGTGATGAAAAATGCGGATAATCAAGATGTGGCCATACACCATGCCGGGTGCGACGGCTTGCTGCTCGGACGGGTGGATGTTTACGTGGAGGAAAATAAGGGGCGCCAATGGGCGGCTAGCTCCGGGGTTCAGGGCGCCGCAGCCAGGCTGGCATGAAGCTCGGAAGCGGGGCTTTTTCATTGGTTTTAAAGGAGAAAGGAATTTGGCTTTTTTGTTTTTTTTACAAACGAATAATTTTTAATAAACTGTTTTTCAGGGTTTTAATAAAAAAAATCACGAAAGCATCTTGTGAGGTCTGTTTTTGAAGATGCTTTATATTACATGAAAAAAAATTTAATAATTCCCTCCGCAGGAATTTTTTCCCTGAGAATTTAGTTGCATCTTTGTAACCCTGCCATTGATAAATGGCATTCGTGATTATCCGGTTGAAGTTTTCTTCCGTTTCACCATATTTATAAAACTTACTGATACTCCTGCACTTACGCTAGGTGCTGTGTAATTTTTTTTTGTTAATGGCGTAAGCCCAATTTGAAGGAGAATGGTAAAGGACTATGACGTCGTATGGGACAGCTGTCTGCAGACGATTCGCAAAAACGTCAACACGCAGAGCTTTAAAACCTGGTTTGAGCCGATCAGACCGGTCCGTTTATTGAACAATGCCTTGACCATCCAGGTGCCCAATAAGTTTTTTTACGAATGGCTGGAGGAGCATTTCGTCACGCTGCTCAAGACGACCATTCGCAAGGAGTTGGGGGAGAAGGGGCGTTTGGAGTATCAGATCCTCATGCACGATCATAGCGCCAAAGAGCAGGCGCCCGTCAAACCTGCCTTAAACGGAGTTCGTCCCAATGCGGTCGAGGTAGCCGTGATGGCCAGCCGCGGGGGAGGAAACACCCGCACGGCAACCCTGCCGGAGGCGGACCAAGCCCAGGAGCCGATGTTCATGGACACCGAGTCCATCAAGAACCCGTTCGTCATCCCGGGGATACGCAAGACGCCCATCAAATCGCAGTTGAATCCGAACTATACGTTCGAAAATTATATCGAAGGCGACTGCAACCGTCTGGCTCGTTCTGCCGGTATGGCAGTGACTAAAAAGCCGGGGCTTACCTCCTTTAACCCCCTGGTCATTTTTGGCGAAACGGGGTTGGGCAAGACGCATCTGGCTCAGGCGATCGGGAATTCCATCGTAGAAAACTATCCGGAAAAGGTGGTGCTGTACGTGTCTGCCGACAACTTCACCAACCAGATCATCGACGCGATCAAAAAGAATAACGTCACGGATTTCGTTAACTTTTACCAGCTCATCGACGTGCTGATCGTTGACGATATCCAGTTTCTGGCCAACAAGCTCAAGATGCAGGAGATTTTCTTCCACATCTTCAACCAGCTACACCAGAGCGGGCGCCAGGTCGTGCTCACCTCCGACCGCCCCCCGAAGATGATGGAAGGCATCGAAGACCGGCTAATCTCCCGATTCAAGTGGGGCCTTTCGGCCGACCTGCAAGCGCCGGACCTGGAAACCCGCATGGCCATCCTCGGCTACAAAACCATGCGCGAAGGCGTGGAAATCCCCGCCGACGTCAGCGAGTTTATTTGCTACAACATCCGCAACAACATCCGCGAACTGGAAGGCGCTCTGATTTCGCTCCTTGCGCAATCGTCGCTCAACAACCGCGATATCGACATCGACCTGGCCAAAGAGGTGGTCAAGAACTTCGTCAGCGAGATGAACAAGGAGATCACCGTGGAGTTTATTCAGCGGCTGGTAGCGGAGCATTTCAAGGTCGACGTATCCACCCTTCAGAGCAAAACCCGCAAACGCTCTATCGTGATCGCCCGGCAGCTCTCCATGTACCTCGCCAAAAACCTCACCGACCGCTCCCTCAAAGGCATCGGCGACAACTTCGGCGGCCGCGACCACAGCACCGTCATCTACTCCTGCAAGACCGTCCAGGACCTAATGGAAACCGATACCTTCTTCAAAGACACTGTGGAAGAACTGGAAAAGAAGATCCGCATGTCGTTGAATGAAAAGTAATGCTAAAGTTGTGAAGAAGAATGGCTAGAACCTTCAGGGAGCGGATTTCAGATACTCCGCGATGAATTGGTTCAGGCTAGGGATTTCATCCCGGATTACACTAAAAACAATGTCAAAATCGACCCCGAAATATTCGTGAATCAGGCGATTGCGCATCCCCGCCATCATACGCCAAGGAATGCCAGGTATCCGTTCTCTTGTAGAGGTCGAAAGCTGGCGCGAAGCCTCCCCAATGATTTCCAGGCTGCGAATAACTGCTAGGGATAATAATGGATCGTCCTCCAGCGCGATTGGTCCCGAGATATCTTGAGCCAAAAGAAACTGACATTCCTCCAAAATATGGCTTAGGTATTCGGAATCAGGTAAGGGCATATTCCACTTCTTGAAGTATCCGGGGACCAATATAAGGACTAAGCCCGCGTGTCGTCACCAAATCAATGGATTGGCCATCAAACAGGGATTCAAGAAAAAAGGTCAATTCCATAAAATGACGAAACGTTGCCTGGCCTGTTTCAAACTCTACCAGTAAATCGATATCGCTCTCCGGACCCGCCTCTTCTCGTACAAAGGAGCCAAAGAGCCCCAGACGGCGCACGCCATATCCTCTTAGCTCCTCAGGATAGGCGCGTAAAATAGCCAGTATGGCGGCCTTGTCAAGCGTTTGGGCTGTTGTTGGCATTGGGAAATCGCTCATTTACTCCTTAAAGATCGCCAAAAACTTTCATATTTACAATTTTCAGGGGCAGGTACCTCAGCCTACAAACGTTAGGCCTCTCCGAGGCCGGGGTGGCGCGTTTGGGCGCGGAGGGGGTAACCAATGTTGGGGCTACTAACCCAGGGTGGCTGCTAAGTAAATCAATGCAAAAAAATAATAAAAGGGCAAAAAAGCGAGTTTTATCCTTTGGTTGATTGAAAGAAATCTCTGCAAATCCTTGAAGAATTGGGCCACCTCAAAAGCCCGCCCCTGGAAGGCGGATTTTCTTTTAAGATAGCTTCTGCTTTACACCAAAACCATCATTTATGAACAAGCTACAGTACATTGCTCAGGGGGAACCCAAACTTGTCGAAGAGATCCGTCAAATTCTCGATACCGGCAATAATCTTCCCCTGGCCCGGCAACGCGGAATCGATGCTGAAAACGTGCGGGCTGTCGTTCTGGACTTTGCCTCGGCAGATATTATGCCCCACGTAGAGGCCGTTATACTTCCTTTCATGCGCCCTGTGCTGTTCATCCGTAACGGAAAAATCGATCTGCCGGATTCCAACGAGCTGAAAGAGCGGATCATGAAATACAAACCCATGATCGAGCAACCCCTCAATGCCGTCGGGCGCATTGAACTCAAAAACCACCAATTGCAGAATATCGGTACCGGCTGGCTGATCGCGGAAAACATCATCGCCACCAACCGGCACGTAGCCGAGCTTTTCTGTATCCGGGGAGGTTCTAACGCCTTTGGCGGGGTGTTCCGCAGGAATTTCATGGGCCAGCCCCTCCTTGCCACCATCGACTTTAAAGAGGAATACCATACCAGTCCCGCTGCGGTCAACGAATTTGAACTGGAAATTGAGAAGGTGGTTTACCTGCCGGATGCCTCCAGGGATCTGCCCGATATCGCCTTGCTGAAAATCAAAAAATCCCCCATGCAGCCGGCGCCAATCCCTTTTTTAAAGGAGAAACTGAGCAACGAACAGTTCATAGGAGTCGTGGGTTATCCGCTCCAGGATCCCAGGGGCGTGGTGGATAGAGAGATGGAAAAGCGGATTTTCGGAGACGTCTTCGGCGTGAAGCGATACGCTCCGGGCAAAATTCTCGATGTGCCGGATAACCACTGGTACTTTTTGCACGACGCCTCCACCCTGGGCGGCAATTCAGGTTCCCTGGTGCAGGATATGGAAAGCGGATGCGCCATAGGCATCCATTTCGCAGGCTCGCTACTCGAAGCCAATTTTGCCGTAAAGGGGCAGGAAATCCTGGATATTTCCACGAAAGTAGGCCTTTCCAGTATGTTTTCCTTTACAAAAAAACAAGCGGACTCTGTTGCCGTGGAGCCGGATTTTGCCCAGGAGAAGCCCTTCACCATTCCCGACTACAACAACCGGAAAGGATTCAGTATCCGTTTTCTGGAAAATGATCAGGGAATCGAAACAGTCCCTCTTCCCAAGATCAAACACAGAGCGGACATATTGAAATTCGGCCCCAACAACAAGAACAGCATATTGAAATACGCACACTTTTCGGTGGCCATATCCAAAAGCCGGCGGATATGTATTTACAGCGCCGTCAATATCGATGGCATGCAATACAAGCGGATTAAGAGAACCGGATGGAGATTTGACCCCCGGATTCCGGAGGAATACCAGATCATGAAAGAATGCTACGGCAATGCACCGAAATTTTCCCGGGGCCACATGACCCGGAGAGAGGATCCCAACTGGGGGGAATTGGCGCAAGTAGGGAACGACGATTCCATGCACGTGACCAATGCCGTGCCTCAAATGCAGAATTTCAATGCCGGGGTTTGGCTTTCTCTGGAAAACTTCGCCCTGGAAAATGCCAAACACGACAAGCAGAGAATCTGCGTCTTCACGGGCCCTTTCCTGTACGACAGCGATCCCGAGAAATTTGGCGTGAAAATACCGGTGGAATTTTGGAAAGTCATCGCTTTCATCCACGATGAAACCGGTCAGCTTACCGCAACCGGCTATACGATATCTCAGGAAAACTACCTGAGGAACGACGAGTTTGTCTTCGGCGAGTTTATGACCTATCAGGTCCCGATCAACCTGATTGAGAAAAAAGCGGGGATCTCCTTCGGCGCTTTATCCAAAGCAGATCCGCTCAAAGACGATATTTTTGAAACAATCAGCGCGCCTGTGCAGTCGGTGCGGCAGATACGGTTTTATTGACGCAGGAACTGCCTCAAGAGTCTTTTAGGCGAAATGGCCTTAAGCAGCCCCCGCACCCAGGAGTGTCTTGGGAATACACGAAAAGTGGAGGAATATCTGTCAAATCCAACAGTCCAGGTAGGGATCTGTGTTACGATAAAAAAAGCACCTACGAATTGACTTCGTAAGTGCTTGATTTTCAGTCGGGGCACCAGGATTCGAACCTGGGACCCTCCCGATTCCATCGGGATGTGCTCCCGGTGCAACCTATTACGTGCCTTGTTCTTCTATCCACCGGATTAAAAACTCCGGGTTCTTCCATGATTTCAACTTCTTTTCCATCGCCATTGCCTCCTTCCTTGTTGCAAAGGACATCGAAAAAAGCAACTCCCATGGGCCTTTTCCCTTGGTCCACCTATTTCGGTTAGATTGGTGCCGAAGAATACGGTCCGTCAGGTTGTTTGTCTGACCTATATAGAACTGTCCAGTTTGCCGCGACTTGATGATATAGATATAAAACATAATATTAATAAATAAAAAAACCACCATGCAAATCTCTTTACAGGTGGCTTTTCTATTCTTCGTCGGGGCACCAGGATTCGAACCTGGGACCCTCCCGATTCCATCGGGATGTGCTCCCGGGCTGCGCTACGCCCCGAAGATTGTTCCGGTTTTTTTGGGGGGAGGATGTACCAGGATTTGAACCTGAGACCCTCCCGATTCCATCGGGATGTGCTCCCGGTGCAACACACTACTTGCAGTATATAAATAAAAAAACCACCATGCAAATCTCTTTACAGGTGGCTTTTCTGTTCTTCGTCGGGGCACCAGGATTCGAACCTGGGACCCCCTGCTCCCAAAGCAGGTGCGCTACCGGGCTGCGCTACGCCCCGAAGATTGTTCCGGTTTTTTTTGGGGATGGAGCCAGGATTTGAACCTGAGACCCTCCCGATTCCATCGGGATGCGCTACCCTGGGCCCCGTGCGCTACGCCCCGAAGATTGTTCCGGTTTTTTTTGGGGAGGATGTACCAGGATTTGAACCTGAGACCCTCCCGATTCCATCGGGAGGCTCCCGGGCACCCCCAAAAAAAAAAAAAAACAACACAAAAACTCTCACAGGGGGCTCTTTTTTTTCTGGGGGGGGGCCCTGCGCTACCGGGCTGCGCTACGCCCCGAAGATTGTTCCGGTTTTTTTTGGGGGGAGGATGTACCAGGATTTGAACCTGAGACCCTCCCGATTCCATCGGGATGCGCTACCGGGCTGCGCTACGCCCCGAAGATTGTTCCGGTTTTTTTGGGGGAGGATGTACCAGGATTTGAACCTGAGACCCTCCCGATTCCATCGGGATGCGCTACCGGGCTGCGCTACGCCCCGAAGATTGTTCCGGTTTTTTTTGGGGAGGATGTACCAGGATTTGAACCTGAGACCCTCCCGATTCCATCGGGATGCGCTACCGGGCTGCGCTACGCCCCGAAGATTGGGTTTGGGTGTGGGTGTGCGTGTGTGCGTGTGTGCGTGTCTTTGCAGCGGTGAAGGCGGGATTCGAACCCGCGGTACCCCTTGCAGAGTACGTCGGTTTAGCAAACCGGTGGTTTCAGCCACTCACCCACTTCACCAAGCTTGAAAACAAAGGATTGTCTTCCTTCGGTTTTTAGCGAATGCAAAAGTAATGGGATTCGTGGGAATTTGCAAACTTTTTGAGGTGGTTTGAGGCGTTTATTTTTTTGGTAGCTTTTTCATTAGGGCGTAACGCGGCCCGGTAGGGCCACCCGACGGCGCCGTCGGGTGGCTCCCAGGGTCGAATCGTGGCGCCCCACTCAGCACTACGCATGACAGGCACCCCTTTGCCATTTTCCGGAAAAGGACTAAATTGCTATCCAGAACAGAGCGGCTGTGGGAGGTGCTTGAGTGAAGGGCGATTGTCATGGCCTTTTTTGCGGGCTCCGGCGAGGTAGCGGTTGAACTATTTTGGGTTTCTAATTCCTTTGTTTTTTATTTACAGGCAGTCAAAGAAATCTAAAAGAAATAAGTCGCTTGAAAAACGATTGAAAGAAGGGCATTTAAAATTAGCTATGGCGGAGATTTGTAAAAACTGCAAAACAGAAGTACCTCTAAATTACTGTCCAACTTGTGGACATCCGAAATCTTTAAAAAGAATTGACGGCCAATATTTACTTGACGAAATAATTGGTTCTTTGAGTTTTGAAAAAGGCTTTTTGTTTACCATACGAGAATTAGCCGTTAATCCAGGTAAAAGCATAAAAGACTTTTTAAGGGAAGATAGAACCCAATTAGTTCGGCCCATAGTATTCTTAATAATAACGTCGCTGATTTATACCTTTTTTAATAGTCTTTTTCACTTTGAAGATAGTTATGTGAAATTTTCAGGCAATGAGGCATCTGCAACGCTTGCGATTTTCAAATGGGTGCAGGAGAATTATGGTTATGCCAATATTATAATGGCTGTTTTTATTGGATTTTGGTTAAAATTGCTTTTCAGAAAGTATCTATTCAATTTTTTTGAAATTTTAATACTCCTTTGCTTCGCGATGGCCATGGGAATGTTAATTTATTCCGTATTTGGAGTTTTTCAGGGTCTGACCCATATTAACTTGATGCAAGTTGGAGGAATAGTTGGATTTCTTTATACGACGTATGTCGTTGGTCAATTTTTTGACAAGAGTAAACCAATAAGTTATTTTAAAGCGTTTATTGCATACCTGATTGGAATGATATCTTTTTCTTTGGCAGCAATAGCCATAGGGACAATAATCGATTTGGTAATACAAAAATAGAAAAAACGCGCAAGAGGATAGTTACGAACTGAAAAAGCGGCTGTTGGCTTCCAAATGCGGGCGTAACTCCCGATTTTGATTCTCAATCAACGGGCAGTCACTCACTTTACCTTGTTGAACTTGTTATCGAGTGTGCTCAGGATAAGCTGCCAAAAGTCCGTGAAGGGTATTATTTCTATTTCGTGCGCTTGGCTGTTGAAGTTAACGGCAATGGTATTCATCTGTTTCAGATAGGGCTCCACACTGCGCTGTGTCCTGGTGCGGTGAAAATCCGACTTGGGTATTTGCTGCAGCATTTTGATGAAGCAGTTGCTGCGAAAATTGGGACTATTTGTTTTCAGATACCGGTCGCAGTATTTATTGACTGCGTCAATACGCTCCGTGGCCAAATCATAATTGCGTTGTAAAATCAGGAAAGCCATCTGGATAATAAGCACCGGAATATTCATCCCCTGCTTGTCTTTGGAAAAGGAAGGAACCTCGTTTAGGAACTTGCCCAACCGAATAGCCGTAAAGCTTTTATCATCATTCCGGGGCATAACTTTTCCCAGCAGATAGAGAAAGTGTAAATACATTTTGTGAAGGGCCCAGGTTTCGTGTAGAATAGCGTAAGTATTATAGCGTGGATTGTTGACCACCAAATAGTAGCTTTGGTAAGCGCGCTGATAATTGCCGGTATGGAAGGCCAGCAAAAAGAGGTATTCCTGGGTTTTGAACCAATTGAAAGTACCCTGCTCTACCAACTCATTACAGGCCAGGGCTGTTTTTTCCCCTTGGTCGAATTCCCGCAACTGAATGTGGCATACCAGCTTATTGAGAAGGAAGTTCAGGATGCCGCCACTGAATTGCACGTTGCTTTTATTCAAAAAATCAATGGCTCGGGCACATACTTCCTTGGCTTCTGCATAAAGGAAAACCCCCATCTTACCCAACAACTCGATCTGAAAGAGGTAATAGTGGAACTTCACATTCTCGATGCGAGGTCTGAGTGGATACAGTTCGCGCAAATATGCATGGGCGTCTATCTGGATTTGGGGGTTAGCCACTACACTGTCGAGCGCATGCTCCAGGATCAGGGACATATAGTATTTATGCGCCAGATTAGTCCAATCCTCTTCTTCCCGATAGCGTTGGTATAATTCATCGTAGTACTGAAATTTGCTCTTGTCTCTTTCCCTCAGGGCATAGTGATTGCGCAGATAGAGGGCGATGGCGTGTACCAGATTGAGGAAATCGTAACGAATCGCATTCTTTAATATGCGTTGAGCAATAGTCGTAGCTGAATATCGGCTTGATTTCTCGATCAAGATCTGACAAACGGCCCAGTCTTTCCAGCAATTGAAATAAGCAGTATCCCGATCTTTATCCGTGCTGGTGGGGAGCAGGAAAACGGTATTGATTAGCCTGCGTCTCAGCTCATGCTTGAGGTTGCGGTACTTACCGCTGACGAGGCGTTCTCCGTAGAGCAGTTCCGCAGCGTCGAGATCGTCTTCGACCTTCCCATCGCGGATCGCAGTCAGTAAACGTTGCATTTTCGAGTCCGAAGTCCAAAAATCCGGCCCGATAAAGCGCATGCTATCCGGTGGGTTTTTGGTAATAATATAGGTTAACTCTCGAAGCTCTTCCATACTGGGATAATTTGCACTGTTTCCACCCCTTCATTAAACAGCTGCTTAAAGATAGCAAAAAAATGCTGACCGAAGAGGATTAAGTGGAGCCAAGTGCAGGGGGGGCATCTTCCGGGATGGCCTGGCTAGCCTAACCCCCAAGAGCCAGGATTTCATCGGCTTCAATCAATCGGTTTTGAGCTTTCTTTCTCCAACAAACCATAGGTTTTGCAAAAAATATTCAGTAGTATAGGCCTATGCGAACTAACAATATAGCGTGTTTTTGTTTTATTAATAAATTGATTATCATGTTATTAAATAATAAAAAAATCCTCTGGTTTGCAAAAGGCCCATCTAACACAACGACCAAGTCTGTCGTTAGGCAGTTGCGGATTCTCAAATATATTTGTGACATAGGATATGAGATACTACACAGCGCAGCAAATTGACATTCGGCCCACACGCTGCTGAATATTTTTTTGGACGACCTGCAGTAACCGACAAATTCATTTAACGGAAGCGAAGAAGAACGCCATCCCGGTCAGATGTATTTGGCCTTTACAAGAGCGTCCAGGCAGAATATTTAAAAAATTTCCAGTGGTGCGCTTTCAGACATTTTACCCAATGATAACCTGGCTGCTGGAAACATTTATCTAGTCAAGGTTAGCTGAAACACTTACTTGGTTTCAATCTTAGTGCTAAATACCGGCATGCGAGCATTTGGCCTGATGTCGCGTATTAGCACGGTAAAAAGGTTTCAAATTTATAACCAAATGCCAACATGCGAGCATTTGGCCTGATGTGGTATATCATTAATCCCAAAACCCATTGTATTATGCAATTTCAATTTCAAAAATTCCTTTTTCCTGGTTTTCAGCCTTGGCGCCAGACTATTGATTCAGCGTCCCTTCAGGGGGTAATTATCATTGCGGACTCATTAGAATTATAGAGTATACGCCAAGTCCTCAATTACTAGATTCATCAAGAAAATTCAATCGAAAATGACGGTAAAAACCAAGACTATCGAAGCGGTTCCCGGCAATTTCAGCCGGGAACTCCAGCAGATCTTTGCCGAGGTCGTGCTCGGTCGCTCTTCGGCGAAATGCAAGCACCTCGGCATCTGCAAAATCGAAAATGCCTGGACCAATAATTTTTTGGATTACATGCAGGCTACTGTCGAGAACCGGCTTTACGGCCTGGCTAGCCTGAAGGAAAATGATTATTTCGAGCTGGCCTTCCCCCGTAGTTCCTTAAGCCCGGCTGCCTTCGAAAAGCATTTCGGCAGCGGCTACTTCCAATTAGAGGAGGGCTTTATGACCGGACCGGAGCTGATGGGGCGGCCCATCTACTTACCCAAAGGACGCTACCAGGTAAAGTTTTCCGACAGTATCGTATCCGTACGATTTGCCTTGTAATGCCCGTCCATCCCTTTTTGCCACCCTTTCGCAAGAGGGTCCGATTCTGATAACCAGTAATTTTCTTACGCCTTATTTTCATTGTATGGTCCTCGTTCAGGGAACATGCAGTAACAATTAATTGCCCAAAACGAGAATCATCATGAATCAAATGTCCGCCGCCGCAATGATCAACTGGGAATCGGAAGCCGTACTCTCCCAGATAGCCGACAAGATAAGCCGCCCGTTGAAGGAAATCATTCGGCTGTCGCGCTATATCTATGCCCATACCGAGCAAGGTGATGCTGAAACGAATCGGTTGTCGGCCATCGTGCTGGAGAGCAGTGCGCAGCTGGAAACAATAGTGGCCAATATAATAAAAGCCGAAAAACAGAAGCAAATTGAGATAGTGGTGCGTAATAAGTTCCAGTTTCCTCACTTGTACCAGTGGTTAGAAGCCCTTGAGGAGTCTTCCCCATTAGACGACATACTAGCTAAATCCGATGCTTTCCGAATTCCCAAATCAGAACTCAGCTGGCTACTCCGTCTGGAGCGTACGATACTGGAGCACCTGGAAAGCTCAATGCTATCCATATCCTGGCTGGCTCAAGAGATGATGGTGAGTGAGCGCCAGCTCTTCCGCAAGATCGAAAAATATACTGGGCTGACCCCCAACAATTACATTCGCAAGATACGCCTATGGAAAGCCAGGCGCCTACTCGAGGATTATGCTTGTACCAACGTCTGTGAAGTGGCGATTCGGGTAGGGATCAGGGATCCATATTACTTCAGCAAGTTATTTGCCAAGGAGTTTGGGAAAATGCCCAGGCAGTATTTGCAAGCTGGTTAGCAGTTTTATCGCGAAAAACCTTTTTGTCAGTTTTTTTGGCATTTTCGCCGGGATACGCGCCCCTAAATTTGTGTCATTCAATAGCCTGAAAGGCACATGGGTCAAGCTGTTAAGAAAGTTAGACTGTCAAACATCATATTGTTTAACCATAACAACCGTATTATCATGAATTTCACGCCTCAAGAAGAAATGTATGGAAAGGTCATACAAAAAGCCTGGGAAGATGCCGATTTCAAAGCCCGGCTGGTAGCCAACCCGCTAGCCACCCTGCAGGCTATTACGGGTAAGTCCTTCCGTATTCCCGAAGGAAAGACATTGGTGGTCTGCGATCAAACGGATGATTCTACGATTTATATCAACATTCCACCGTATCAATCTGCGGATGAAGTAGAACTTACCGATGCACAGTTAGAAGCCGTAGCAGGAGGGGCTGGCCGTCCTGGACTTAACATTGATGACCTGTTTGGCCCCCTCGTATATAATCCCTTCGAGAAGCTGCCAATTTAAATAAAGGATATTTTCCAATAGATGAAGGCATTTTTTTATTAAAAACAATATTATTAATTTTTTAAACGCATTGTCATGGAAACCACGCAAGAACAGAAGTTAAATGCACAAGTTATCCAGAAAGCCTGGGAAGACGCCCAATTCATGAGTGATTTGAAAGCAAACCCGGTGGCAGCGATGGAAAAGTTAACGGGTCATAAAATTGGTTTGCCCGAAGGCCAGAAACTGGTAGTGGTGGATCAATCAGATGATTCTACCGTTTACTTTAACATCCCAAGGAAAATTAACGTTGATAGCATGCAATTGACCGAGGAGGAGCTGGAGCTGGTAGCAGGTGGGATCACTCCAACATTCATTGCACTTGGCTATGGATTTATGGCTGGAGTTGCGGTTTGGGCTGCAGCGCATCAATAAGAAAGTCAACTTAGAAACCAATTATCACATCAAAAAAACAAATAACAATGACTTATTTAGAGCAACAAGAAAAAGGTTCAGAACTCTTGAGAACGCTGACACTGAAAGCCTGGGAAAGTGCTGCTTTCAAAGATCAATTAGTCAGAAATCCTGTGGCAACCATTGAGCAAGTAACGGGGAAAGACCTCTCGTT
Organism: Haliscomenobacter sp.; assembly: GCA_016707205.1. Classification (GTDB taxonomy): domain Bacteria; phylum Bacteroidota; class Bacteroidia; order Chitinophagales; family Saprospiraceae; genus JADJPL01. Next base: position 106,697 of record JADJHZ010000014.1, read on the forward strand.
CCTTGGCGACAAGAAGATTGTAGTACAAGACCAAACGGATGATTCTGTAATTTACATCAACATTCCGGCACAACCCAAAATGGATGAGTTGGAATTAACGGAGGAACAGTTAGAGCTGGTAGCTGGCGGAGCTACTCCCGCTGCCTATGTCGCCGGGTGTTTGATTGGGATTGGCGTTTGTTGGCTTGTTTCCAAGCTGTAGAGAAAGCCATTATCCTTAGTAGAGTGTGTTGGGGCTTTTATAATCAGGATCAAATTGTCCATTTCTTTTACTCAGCGGTTCAAAGATTCTCGTTTAGCGCTGCTAAACACTGGTTTTTGTGCCTTGATCCGGGAAAAGAGCTCAATCTGACTTAAAGATGAAAACGCCCAACATACTCTACCACCCCATTGGACCTTTTTGAGACATGCCGCCTGGCCCCTCTTGGAATCTTGTAATGGCCCAATTTATTTGGCCGGAGTTCCGGTTTTCCATACCTCCTCATAAAAATAGGCGGGTATAACCGGCCAGTCAAAAAATGTCCAATGGGGTGACCTTAAACTTTCAAATAACCACTTATAAAAGAGTGGTTATTTGAAAGTTTTTCTAAATTTGGCATGAAAAATCACAGAATCATGTTCAGACCTTTAGTAATCATAGCAGTAATCTTAGGCGTTGTAATACTCAGGCATTTTGATTTCAAGACGTTGACATTCAAAGACCCTTGGCTGGACGCTTTGTATATTATCGTTTTGGTCGTTGTAATATTCCTCTTGTTTAGAGGCAAAAAGAGTATTACGCCCTGAAAACTGGGCAGTTCAATAAGCTATAAAACCCATATATTTCAGTAGCTTAAACCGGTCCGGAAAACAGGAAAAAAAACAGGAGACATTCAATTAATGCACTCCCCTTGAGGATGGTTCGTTCAATTGGCTGGTTATCCAGCTTGATGAGCGGGCAGTATCTAAAAACGCCGTTCCGCAGGGTTGGTCATATAGGTACATTCTGCACCATGAGGGCATGAGGTCAATCCCAAACGGGTGCGGCGTCTGCTGCAACCGATGGGCTTTCCATGCCTTTGTCTAAGGCCATACAGCTCCTCGCCAGGTAGAAAGCAACGTGTAAAATCCCTTATTTATTACTGATAACGATAGGGTAGATGCTGTCAATGTCCTAATGGATATTTTCTTTAAACTAAATTAGCATGACTGACCAAACTACATATTTAGCCCAAAATGAGTTAAAGACAATACCATTTGTTGATGCTTTATTGCCTTATACCGAGTGTTTTTTAGGCGCGCTTGAAAAAACAATTGACTCAATAGGTTTACTCGATAAATTACATGCAACACTTTTGCAAGAAATGAGTTTTGCCGCAGAAGTGATCCTGCAGGAAGAATTAGACAGGTATAAAAGTACTGGCCAAAACGGGTATCAAGAATTTATTGAAACAACTACTTTATCATTGGCAACTAAATACCCTGTATTGGACAAAATCCTAAAAACGATAGCCAATAACTACTTAATATACATTCAAAAAATATTCTCAAGTTTTTCTAAAGATTTTTATTTTATTGTAAATACCTTCTCTATAAAAGCCAATAACATCATTAAAGACATAGACACCAGTCTTGGCGATGGGCATAGTGGAGAAAGTACTGCCTTAATTACATTATCTGATGGCGCCAAGCTGATATACAAACCGCGAAATATTGAAGCGACTAAATCCTATAACCTATTTATTGATTGGGTCAATCATAAGTTAGACACCAATCTGAAAACCATAAAATGTGTGAGCCGTGAAAGTTACGGCTGGCTGGAGTTTGTCCATTATGAGTCCGTCCATTCTCCCGATGAGCTGCAGGAGTATTATTACGAGGCAGGAATACTCTTGGCAGTTACGCTGCTATTGGGAAGTAAAGACTGCCATTATGAGAACATTATTGCATCAGGAAAGCACCCTGTTATTATAGATCACGAAACTATCATCCAGCCAGTTCTGTCAGATCAATCCATCCGCACTTGGGATGAGCAACACAAAGTACCTTTTGTTTCCGTTTTAGAAAGTATGTTAATCGTTAATCGGGATACAGGAATTCCACTAGAATATGCCGGATACGGTATCAGAGGGAATGTAGAAGTCATGGATTTGGAGAAGAAAGTAATAAATCCCAATACAATTGATTCTAAAAGAGATACGCGTTTTGTTTTTAGAAAACTGGTAAAACAAAACATACCATTTTACAAGGATATAAACGTGTTTTCTAATAGTTACAGGCATTCTTTTATAGAAGGTTTTTCGGCTGCCTATGATATGTTTATGGCTTCGAGAGAAGAGTTGACATCTGGCAAGTCTCCGATATTGTTTTTTGACAATCAGATAATACGTTATGTGTGGAGGCCAACTTTTATCTATTTCAGGATTTTGAAATACCTGAGAAGGGCATCTTTTATGTCAAGTTTTGAAGCATACAGATCAAAGTTGTATGAACTGATGTCAAAAGCTTATCAAAAAGGAGACGCTAAAAACTATAGATATATTCTCGAGTTCGAGATGGAACAACTATTAAATGGCGATATTCCATTATTCGATCTCAATAGTTTAGATTGTCATTTATGGGCAGATAAGTCATTCAAAATTTTTGAGTACAATTGTATTGAAAACATCAGACAGAGAATAGGCTCTTTTTCTTCCCATCACAAAAATGAACAAATCGAATACATTACCAATTGGCTGCAAATAAACACCCCGGCACGGGTCAATTTTAAGCTGGCTGAGTTCTGCTATAAATAAACTACAACTCTTTGTATAAATCTTTCTTTACTTTTTATAAATTATCATAGCGCCATGAATATTTTAAGTTTACCATATTTTGCTGGTGGGATTTCACATTTAATTCCTTTGTATGTTTTACATCATAAATATTTTAAAAACAATGCGGGAATTAACAACCAGTTTTTGGTTAATAACAATTTACAGAATTTGCTGAAAATGCAGGGCGTAGATTGCGTATCTATGGATTATTTTAGCAATGATGACCTGCAGCTCACGTCTAATGATTATGTGAAAGCGGCAGCGTATGTGCTGGAAAAGCAACAAGAGGCTTACGAAAAAGTTAGGCCGGCATTGATCATTGAAGATACTGCTTTTAGTTCCCCGCTGATTGCTGAAAAAAACAATATACCCCGGGTTTCGATTCAGCGTACCGGGATTTTCAGATCAATCGATGAACGATATCGAAACAGCGGCCATGTGCACTCTTTGCAAAAGGGAGATAATATTGCAAGGGCTTCATTCGCTTCAACATCCAACAATTCAGAGGCGCCTTCATTTAATGACTCAGATACGCACTACTTGCAGCAATACACAAAGCCGAAAGTTAAGATTATTCCCGGAATACCAACAATTGAGCGTTTACCTGACGGCATAGAAGATAGAGAATCCTATTTCTATTCAGGCCCCTTACTTATTAAGGACAAGCCTTCTAAGAATCTGTCAGGCAGGTTAGACGAATTCTTAAATGCTAATAAAGGAAAGCGGGTGGTTTTCATCACTACAGGTACAGTAGACAGAACCCCTATAGAAAATTTTATTGAGTTCTTTGTGAAACGAAATTACGCTGTAATAACTACCTGTAATTATGCGATAAATGAAAAATATGCGCAAGAAGTTTTTTATAATAAAATACTTCCGCTGCACAGCATCTGTAGTATTTCAGATTTAGTAATTCACCAATGCGGTTCGGGAATGTACCATTATCCCATAATGAACAACGTACCATCCTTAACTATTGGCACTCAATGTTACGATCGGGAAGACATCGCACAAAGATTACAGGAACTTGGCGTTTCTGGTCATATTCCTCACCCGGATGATGATCCGGACTACTGGAATGTTTTTCTCGAAATGGTGAATAGATTTGAAAATAATACATTGACAGACTTCGATATGATGAATCAATTGCGTATTGAAATAGATGAAACCGCGGCAAATTTCCGAATGGAAAAAGTTATTCAATATGCATTTGCGCAAAATCGTGTAGCCATAGCGCGATGACCATACTGCTGGATATTTTTATTTTCAGGCGACTAGACCCTCTGGCTTTGGCAAGACGTGAAGGTCGCGTTCCAAAAATGTCCAGTAGTAGGATCAGCCACATGGAAAATCGAAAGTTGTCTGTTGGTTAATAAATGTTTAGTCAACTATTTTAACGGCTTTGCCGAACGCTGCTGCCGTATCCATCCGGTTAAATCAATGGGAACACTTCCCTGAAAATAGCTATAATCATGACTGTAGAAGCTTTTTTCCTATGCTTTAATGAATCGAAGATGATTGAGCATACATTGAACTATTACACCAGGTTTTGCGACAAAATAACCATTATAGATAATCAGAGTACGGATAACTCTGTTGCTATTGTAAAAGACAAATTTCCTGGCGTAATAATTGAAGACCTGGACACTGGCGGGGAATACAGGGAAGATATGCAAATTGACATACGAAATAACCGATGGAAAGATAGTGAAGCGGATTATGTGATTATGGCCGATATGGATGAGTTTATTGTAGATACGGACCTTGTTGGTAAATTAAAAGAAATGAAGCGGCAAAATGTAGCTATACCCAAGGTTGTCGGATATAATATGTATAGTGAGACATTTCCCGATGATTACAATACCTTGATTATAGACCAGGTCACAAAAAAGTTTAGAGACAGAGATTTTAATAAAAACATAATTTTTAGCCCCAGTCTGGTAAAAGAAATGAACTTCGGACCGGGATCTCATTTTTGCAACCCGGAATATAAAGAAGGCATTAATCCGCAAACCAATCATTCTTTCGAGTTAACCCTATTGCATTTCAAATATTTAGGAAGAGCGTATCTGTACGAAAAGCATCGTGGTTATGGCAAAAGGATGAGCGACACCAACCGAAGGTTCAAATTTGGTTCCATATACGAATTGGGAACTGAATTTGTTGACAATGCGTTTGATAAAATTGAAAAACATCTGCATAAGCATCAATCCCCATCCGCATAGGCGCAACGCATAGTCCCCGAAGCCAGGCTATGTGGTAAATTCCGCTATTTTTACTGCTCGCAAGTAAGCCCACGACCAATCTCATGGCCTGCCCGGCAGGCGTGCTGGGTAGCTATCGGATCATATAATACGGAGACTGGCAGATCATTCAGCAAACACGGCAGAATTCTCCAATAACCAAGCCTTAAATTTGTAATATCAAGTAAATCGTTACCCTACTTGACATTTTGGGAACGAGACCTTCCAGGTTTGCCAAACCCGGAAGGTCTGAATGCCCGGAAAACGAAAATGTCCAGGAGTATGTAGATCGTACAATAGCTTCTAATTAGCTGATAACTCTACTAATAGAATGGCAGACGTATAAAAACCTTTTAAAAATTAGTCGCCGGAAAGTAAGACTATGTTACTAGTCGAAAACCAAAAGGTTGCGCCATTTACCTATTCAAGCGGCGCAACCTTTTTTGCCGTTAGCTAAAAAACCTATTTGATAAGAAATCAATTGCTTGGGTATAAAAACATAGCACAATATGAAAAAAGTACTATTCGTCTTGGGACACCTGAGTGACAGGGATATCGAATGGCTGATCGAAAACGGTAGCACCCGCCTGTTACACCCCGGTGACTACCTGGTACGCCAAGGGAAATCCATCGAAGAAATCTATATTGTCTTATCCGGCAGCCTGCGCATTTTCCATGAGCAAAATCCCCGGCACGAGATCGCCCACATCGGCTCGGGGGAGATTATCGGGGAAATGTCCTTCCTCGACGACCGCCCACCCTCTGTGTCGGTAGTAGCCAATGAGGAGGTCAAGGTGTATCGCATCTCCCTGGAGCCGGTGCGCCAGTATATGGAAGTGAATACGCGCTTCGCGGCCCGATTCTATTACTCCATCGCGCTGTTCCTTTCCGATCGCCTTCGCAAAACGACCAGCCGGCTTGGCTACGGCGCACCGGAAGATGATATGGACGAGCTCGATGCGAATGTCCTGCTGCAAGTAGGCCAAGCCGGATCGCGTTTCCATCGTTTGCTGAACAAATTCGCGGAAAGCTAAAAGCAGAAATCATGAGCTTAAAATACGTTTACCTCTTGGGCATCGCCTGCCTGGAGGCCGTAATGTTGGATGCCCAGTCAACGCCACTGCGCGTTGATCTTCCAAGCTTGTATCAGCATACGCTCAACAATAGCCCGGCCGTGCAACGCCAGGAAATTCAGAATCAGATTGCTGAAACGGCCCGCCAGACGGCGCGCAGCCAGTTTGACTATGTCTTGTTCGCTGATCTCAACGCCAGCCGCTCGGGGTATAATCTGCTGACCCCCGACCCGCGGCGGTCGGTCGTTGGAAGCGATATTCAGACCAATGATCTATCCCTCACCACACGCCTGCAGCGCACCTTCCGCAGTGGTATCCGCGCCAGCGTGGGCATGGACTACCAACGCATAGCCGACAGTTACCCGTTCACCGTGTTCAACGAAGAGGTCGGTCCATTCTTTGCGGACAATGCCGTCAGTACGGCCTTTTCCATTTCACAACCCTTATTACGGGGCCAGGGCCGCCACATTGTAACCGCCAATGAAAAGATAGCCGAAAAAGGTTGGGAAAGTCAGCAGGACAATGCGGCCTTCATCATCTCGGGTCAGCTACTCCATACCGTCAGTGGCTACTGGCAGTACCGAAGTGCGAGTGAATCCCTGGCGGCCTACCAACAAAATGAAGCCCGCATCCGGGCCTTACTCGAGATAACGGAACAGCTCGTTGCCGCCGACAAAAAGCCTAGCGGTGACCTGATCCAGATCCGCGCCGACCTGAAAGACAAAGAACGACAAACGATACTGGCCCAGCAAATGGTATTTGCTGCCCGCCTGGATTTAGGACGTAGCCTGGGTTTGAGCGCCACCGCTAGCGAAAGCCTTGGGCAGCCGGAAAGTCCTTTCCCCAACCTGGATGAACAAACGCAGATACCCCCTCTGGAAGCCCTGCTAGAAAAAGCGCGGCAGCAACGCGCCGACCTGAAAGCGCTGCGTATCCTGCTGGAGCAACAGCAAACGCAGATGCAACTTGCCAAAAATAACCTCAAGCCCCAGCTTGACCTCCATCTCTTTGGTCGCTACGGCGGCTCGGCGATGGGAAATGGAGTTGATCGCTTTTTCCGCGCACTGACGAATAATGAAGGGCGTCAGATTCAGTTCGGGGCGGGCCTCAGCTATCAATTCCCACTCAACAACAACCTGGCTCAGGCAAACCTGCTGCAAACGAGTCTGCAGATCTCCGATCAGCAGACGCTGCTCCGTGACCAGATCCGTCATATTGAGCTTAACGTCAGCATTGCCTACAACAACTACCTCAACAGCATACAAGTCGTAAACAAGGCCCGGCAGTCGCTCGAAAATTACGAAACGGTCTTTGCCAATGAACAGTATAAATTTCAAAACGGCCTCACTACCCTGCTCAACCTCATTCTGTTACAGGAGCGCCTGACTTTTGCGGAATTGGACCACATCCTGGCCCGGCAACAAAATGCCGTCGCGCTGGCTCAGTTGCGCTTCGAAACGGGCACCCTCTACGATGGCCAAAATCCCGGCATAACCGACCAGGTTATTGATGCGTCCCTGTTCTACAGCCTGCCCGGTAACCGCTAACCAGCTAACTCCTGAATATCGTATCCGAAAGTTTTTCAAGCTCAAAAAATTCTGACAAATGGCTGCGCCAAGTTTCTTTAGAAAATCAGCACTGGAAAAACTCTCTACACCTGAAAAGCTGGATCAACTGATACAGGTGAGCAGCCCGCGGGCTTGGATTGCCCTATGCACCATCGGGATAGCTCTGGCTGCGGCCATTTCCTGGGGCTGTTTCGGGCGGGTAAAAACGAAAGTAAATACAGCAGGCATTTTGCTGGGCGGGGAAGTGTACGACGTCGTATCGACCTCCCAGGGGCAGCTCGTATCCCTCTCCATAGCCGTAGGTGACGAGGTTCATAAAGGGCAGGTCATTGCCACCGTCGATCAGCCTGAATTAGTACAACAGGTGGAAGCTGCCGAGGCCGCTCTGCAGGAACGGCAATACGAGCTTCAGCAATTGCTCGCTTTTGGCTCCAAAGATGGACAGATCCAGAACGACCTGATTGCGCAACAGCGCCTGAGTTTACAGCAGCAAATGGAGTCTTCGGAGAAGAACGTCGCCTTCCTGCGGCAGCAACTGATCGCCGAGCGCAACCTGCTCAATAAAGGACTCATCACCCGCCCACAGGTAGTAGCCAGCGAACAAAATCTGGCGAACGCACAAAACCAAATCGAAAGCCTGCGCGCGCAGCTGGTACAACTGTCTTCCCAAGCGCTGAATACCGGCTTCAGTCAGGAGCAGCGTGTCACGGTAGTTCGCCAGCGGATTGCGCAGGAGGAAATCCGGCTGGAGCAATTGCGGGAACAATACCAGATCAAGTCGGCCATCACCAGCCCGCACGATGGCGTAGTGGTGGAGGTTCTTTCCAGCGCAGGTACGGTGGTGGGTATGGGCAGTCCGCTCTTCAAACTGAAAAATGAACTAGGGGTGGCGGAAAGTGGCAAAATCCGTGGTATCCTATACGTCCCCTCGCAAGACGGCAAAAAAATCAAAGTCGGCATGGAAGCCCTGGTGGTACCCGCCACGGTCAAACCTCAGGAATACGGCTATATGAAAGCGAACGTAACCTATGTGTCGGCTTTCCCTGTCACGCAGCAAGGCATGATGACCAGCATGAAAAATGATCAGCTCGTACAGAGCTTGTTGCAGATGGGGGCTCCCTTTGAAGTGTACGTGGAATTTGAAAAAAATGCCGAAGCCTACAGCGGCTACGCCTGGACGTCGGCAGCCGGACCCGACATCACCATCAACGCAGGAACGTCCTGTAACGGAAAAATCACGGTGCAGGAACAACCGCCCATCGCTATGGTGATCCCTGCTTTCAAAAAATTCTTTGACTTGTATTGATCAACGCTGTCCAAAATTCGGTTTGCGATGCTAACTACTTTACAAAAGAAACTGACCGAAGCTACTAAGACAGGCAGAACCCGCCGGGTCAAAACCCCCACCATACTGCAAATGGAGACCGTGGAATGTGGCGCCGCTGCACTGGCCATCATTCTGGCCTACCACGGGCGCAAGGTGCCGCTGGAAAAACTGCGCGTCGCCTGCGGCGTTTCCAGGGATGGTCTCAAGGCTACCAACATCATGAGAGCCGCCCGGGCATACGGCCTGCAGGCAAAAGGCTACGCCAAGACCATCGAAAGGCTGAAAATCATGGAGTTTCCGGTCATCATTTTCTGGAACTTCAACCACTTTCTGGTGCTGGAAGGTTTTGGCAAGGATCGCGTTTACCTCAGCGATCCGGCTCAGGGTCGCTACCACGTATCCAATGAGGAATTCGACGATTCCTTTACTGGGGTAGTCATTGACCTCCAACCGGGGGATACGTTCGAACGTGCCGACGAAAAGGAAACCCTCTATACCGCCCTGAAGCGCCGCGTCAGCAACTCCCGTGTGAGCCTGGCCTTCGTAGTTTTGGCGAGTTTGTTTTTGGTCATCCCCGGACTCATCATTCCTTCGTTCACGCAACTCTTCATAGACCAGTTTCTGATCAATGGCCGGCAAAGCTTCGTGATGCCGCTGCTATTGGCGATGGGTCTGGTTTTCGGGATCAACGCGCTGCTCATCTATTTACAGCAATACTACCTGCTGCGGCTAGAGACAAAACTAGCGCTTGCTACCTCCAGTAAGTTCCTCTGGCACATTATGCACCTGCCCATTGCTTTCTTCACCCAGCGCAGCGCCGGAGAAATCACTAATCGCGTCAGCCTCAACGATAAGGTAGCACGCCTGCTCAGCGGCGACTTGGCCAACGCGATGCTCAACGTCATCGTAGTCCTTTTCTACGCCTTGCTCATGTTCAGCTACGATGTGTTGCTGACTTGTATTAGCATTGTGATTGCGGGGCTGAACATCCTCAGTCTGAAATTGGTTTCGCGAGCCCGCAAAGACAGTAACCGCCGCCTGGTCAATGAGAGCGGCAAGCTCATGGGTAGTACTATGTCAGGGATCAGCATGATCGAAACCCTGAAAGCCAGTGGCCGCGAAGGTGATTTTTTCACTACCTGGTCTGGGCATCTGGCCAAGGTGATGAACGTACAGCAGGAACTGGGCTGGCTGACACTACGACTCAACATCATCCCACCTTTTCTTTTGGCCCTCAACTCGGCGGTCATCATCGGGGCAGGCGCCTTGCGCGTGATGGATGGCAGCCTGACCCTGGGTATGCTGGTGGCTTTTCTCTATCTGATGAACAACTTCATCCGACCGGTCAATCAATTGGTAGCGGTGGGTTCTACTCTTCAGGAAACGGAGGGCGACATGAACCGGATTGATGACGTGTTGAAGTACGGCGTTGCTGAAGAATTCAGCCGCCCCGACCAGCCCATGGTGCATGAAGACCACTTGCACAAACTCACCGGTTCGCTGGAACTCTGCAATATCAAGTTCGGCTATACCCAAGCCATGCCGGCGCTTATCGAAGATTTCAGCCTCTCCCTTACCCCCGGCAGCCGGGTAGCGCTCGTGGGCGGCTCGGGCAGCGGCAAGTCAACCGTAGCACGCCTGGTAGCCGGACTCTACGACCCCTGGGAGGGGGATATTCGCTTCGACGGGCAGGCGCGTCAGGACATTCCGCGCGCAATGATGAATTCTTCGATGGCCATCATCGACCAGGATATCAGCATGTTCAAAGGAACCATCAAGGAAAACATCGCTTTTTGGGACGACACCATCGCAGAGCAGGATATTGTACAGGCAGCCAAAGATGCCCAGATCCATGACGTCATTGCGGCGCGCGCCCACGGCTACGACAGCGAAGTGGCCGAAAAAGGCTCCAATTTTAGTGGCGGCCAGAGCCAGCGGATGGAAATCGCCCGCGCGTTGGTACTCAATCCATCGGTGCTGGTAATGGACGAAGCGACCAGTGCCCTCGACCCCAAATCCGAAAAAATCATCATGGACAACATCAAACGGCGTGGCTGCACCTGCCTCATCGTAGCCCACCGCCTGAGCACTATCCGCGACTGTGACGAAATAATCGTGATGAAGTTCGGGAAGATCGTCGAACGCGGCACCCACGAAGCGCTGGTAGCTCAACAAGGACTCTATGCCGAATTAATCAGCTCCAAATAATTGAACTATGCGCATCAGACCTACCGCCATCACTTTGGGAGCTAACTACCCCTTCTTCCTGGATAAGCACGACCATTTCTGGGTTGTTGCCACCGGCGAGGTGGAAATATACTACGCCACTAAGGACGAGGCAGGCCATTTGACCAGCGCCCGCCACCATGTCTATACCGCAGTCAAGGGGGACATCCTGCTGAGCCTGCATACCGACGATTCACGTCCGGGTTTCAACTTATTGGCCGCTGGCGCCGGCGTGAAGCTCATTGAAGCCCATAAATCGATACTGGGCAGGCTGAACAAGGACCAACTGAGCCATAAGATAAGCCGCTGGGTAAATGCCTTTGCAGGTTATATCCATCGGGAAAACGTTCCCAAAGTATACCAGGATCTGGGTGCCGGATCCGAGTCCATTACCCTTCAGACAAAAGAGGTGGCATTCCCTGCCAGGGAACTGCGCTGGGCCAAATTAGGTAGTGGCAGCGTATATCATTATGGCAATCGGACAGACCATATTTCGGCGGAGGAGGCGAAGCACCACTACTTGCCCGTGTCGCGTGAACTATGGTTGGCGGCTACCGAAAAAAATACGCGCATTGAGTTGATCGATACCCGTAGCCTGGTAGAGGATGAGATCAGCCTCATGCTCTCTGTTCATAAGCTGCTGGCGTACTTTCAGCGTGAACTTCAGGCGCGCTTGGAGGTACAGCACGCACAGGCTTCCCGGCAAATACTGGTCAAAGCTGCAGCCGATGAAAAAGCCATTGAGCGTAGCCTGGAAAGGCTCAAGGGCATTATCACCCCATCCGCCGATTCAGCGGCATTTAATCAGATCAGCAATAGCAACCCCTTGCTGGCAGCCTGCCAGTTGATCGGACAAAAGGTAGGTTTCGGCTTCAAGGAACCCAAGTTCATCCGAGACTATGAACACAATCTGACCGGGCAGCTGGCTGCGATCGCCCAGGTGTCCGAAGTACGAACCCGCAAAGTTATTCTGAGGGGGCGCTGGTGGGAAGCAGAAAATGGCCACCTGCTGGCCTTCCTGCAGGACGATATGCAACCCGTCGCGCTCATTCAGGGGGCGGGTGGGCAGTATAGCCTCCAAAATCCTACCGACCGCACCACCTTGCCGGTCACCGAGGAATTGGCCCATCGTCTGCAACCGACAGCTTATATGTTTCTGTATTCCTTTCAGGAGCAGATTTCTTCCATTAAGCAGATCGGTCAGGTGGCGATGCAGGGACTCCGGGCCGACATCACCTACATTATTCTCGCCGCCTTGGCGGGTAGCTTGATCGGCTTGCTTACGCCTATGCTTTCGGGGGTGCTTTTTGATGATGTCATTCCTCAGGCCGACCGTAGTTTTCTGTGGGAAGTGTTCGCCATTATGCTGGTGATAGCACTGGTTCGCGCCTTACTCGAACTGACCAAAGGCATTCTGCTCCTTCGGGTGGAGACCAAATCCAACATCGCCGTTCAGGCAGGCCTGATGGACCGTTTGCTGCGCCTTCCCGTTACGTTCTTCCGGCGTTTTTCGGCGGGTGACCTGACGGTACGGGCTTTGGGCATCAACAGCATTCGCCAAATACTGTCCAACACCGTACTCACCACCATACTGAGTGGCTCCTTTTCGGTGGTTAATCTTTACTGCTTTTCTACTACGACAGCAGCATGGCCTGGGTAGGCGTGGGGCTAGCGGTGCTGGCGGTGATCCTCATCAGCAGTCTGGGATATTTGAAACTTCGCTACGACCGGCAAATGTCACACCTACAGGGGAATATCCAGGGTTTTCTCTTTGAATTCATTTCCGGCATAAACAAAATTCGCGTCAGCGGCTCGGAAAAACGGGTGTTTTCCCTCTGGGGTAGTCAATTTGGGCAGCTCAAGGAGGTGGGTTTCCGCTCCGGCAATTACCAGAATTCCGTAGAGGTCTTCCAAGGGTCCTACCCAATCCTGACCAACATGGTTTTCTTCGGCTTCATCTTATATGCCTTAACCCACACGACCGGCTTTAACAGCATGATATCCGTAGGCGTATTCATGGCTTTCCTGACGGCTTTTAATCAGTTCCTCAACGACTGCCTGAATATGAGCATGGGGCTTATTTCGTCCCTGAACATCATCCCGTTGTACGAACGGCTCAAGCCCATTCTGGAAGCGACCCCGGAGTCAACTGAAAATAATGCCGACCCTGGCGAGCTGGCCGGAGAAATCGAGTTCAACTCCGTGAACTTCCGCTACGACCCCGACCAGCCGCTGATCCTAAAAGACGTATCCTTCAAGATCAAACCCGGAGAGATGATCGCCTTTGTCGGGCCGTCCGGTTCTGGTAAGTCCACCGTCATGCGCTTGCTGCTGGGATTTGAGAAGCCGGAATCAGGCTCGATCTACTACGACGGGCAAGCCTTTGATTCCCTTAACAAGGAGCAGGTACGCCGCCAGCTTGGCGTGGTGTTGCAGCACGGCGCGTTGATGCCCGGCAGCATCTATCAAAACATTGTGGGCAGCTCGGAGCTTTCCCTGGAAGACGCCGAGGAAGCTGCCGCCATGGCCGGCCTCAAGGAAGACATTGCCCAGATGCCGATGGGCATGCATACCGTCATCAGCGAAGGAGGCAGCACCTTTTCCGGTGGACAGCGGCAACGTCTGATGATTGCGCGGGCCATTGTCCATAAACCCCGCATTCTCTACATGGACGAAGCGACCAGCGCCCTGGACAACCATACCCAAACCATTGTGTCGGAAAGCCTCGACCGCCTGCAGGCTACCCGCATCGTCATCGCTCACCGGCTCAGTACAATCGTCAATGCCGACCGCATCTTCGTGATGGATGCCGGACGAATCGTCGAGTCCGGAACTTACGATGAGCTCCTGGAGCAAAACGGACTATTCTCTACTCTGGCGAAACGACAAATTGCCTAGCGCATGCATGTAACCAACATACGGAAGCAACTACGGGCCTACGGTCCGACCGAGGAGGTACTCCGGGAGTTACAGGCGTACATACTTCCTCCGTTTGGAACCATCGGCCAAGTCTTCAACTACGCACTCTTAGAGGACGTTGAGTTGGTGCGCACCTGGCAGGGTTACCTGGCCGAAGCTGAAGTTGCGGGCATATTTCCCACCCTTCAACGATATATCGCACCGTTGTGCTTCCCCATCCGAGCCGGCATCAGCCAAACGGATGCATATCGCCGGGTAACGCTGAACGGGCACGTCCCGGAAGCGTTTGCCGAAGCAACTGGATTGCCGCTTGCCCGTCCTGACGGCCTGCAGCTATTCCTCTACCCATCGCCGGCGGGGCGGCTGCCTGTGCTGGTAGCGCCTGAACGCGCAGATTTCGTAAGCCTGGTGCAAGCCCTCTGCTACCGTAATGAGCCACATCCGATACCGGCATCTATGGGCGCCGTTTTTGTCAAGGGGCTCAACAACTGGGATCGGATCCGTCGTTTATCTCAGGGTCTCTACCCACTCAATAGTGCCGACTGGGTGGCGCAGCGCGAGCAGTATCAGGATAGCCTCATTATACTTAGTGAAATTCCTTACAGCAATGTATCTGCACGCGATATGGGCTTGCCGGAAGCAGACTGGCTGCGGCAATCCCGGCAGATACGACTGGCCCATGAGGGTGCGCATTATTTCGCCTGGCGTCACTTTGGCCGAATGCACGCTAATATGTACGATGAGCTTATTGCCGACTATGCCGGCATCCGGGCGGTGCAAGCTCACTTTCGGGCCGATTGGTTCTTGCGGTTCATCGGCTTGCAGCATCATCCTGCACTCCAAAAAGAGGGGCGCTTGCACAACTACCTGGGGCAGCCACCGCTTTCGCAGGCTGCCCGACAAGGTCTTCAGCATATCCTGATTGATGCAGCCCGGCAATTGGAGGCTTTCGACCGCCAGCTTGTTTCCTTTGGGGAGGCGGATATGGCGCTGCGCCTGTGGACTATTTGCCAACATCATCTCCTCGATATCGCCGCTCCCGACGGATGCCAACGCTTGCTTCACACTTTTCCCTACCCACAAGCCCTTAGCCTATGAAAACCAAGATGCTATTCGAGGTCAATGCGATACTGACCAATATTACCAGGGCGGTAGGGGCGGATCGGAGTACGGTGTTTCTGGTGAATTATAATGACTTAACCCTTAACAGTTTCGTATCGCAGGGCATCCGTAATAATCTCATTTCCATGCCGCTGGATAGTGGTATTGCGGGCCTCTGCGCCAGCCAGGGAAAGCCGCAAATCGTCAATGCAGTAAGTGAAAACACCTACTTCAATGCATATTTTGATGAAATTACCGGTTATCATACCCGCAAAGTCCTCTGCGTTCCCATCTGGAACGAGGCGCAACAGGTAGTAGGTGTTATCCAGAGTCTGAATAAACTCAAAGGTGATTTCAACGCCCACGACCTGACCATTCTGCAAAGCTTCGCCGATGCCGTGACCCTGGTCATCAAAAACGCCGAGCTTTATGCTTCTGCCGAAGCCATCAAAAATGACATGGCCACCCTTTTACGTGTTTCCTCTTCCATCAATTCGGAGCTTGATCTTAGCAGCCTGATCCGGATGATCATCACGAAAGCCTCCGAAATTACCCGCTCTGACCGCAGCAGCTTCTTTCTGCTGGACCAGGAGGAAGACGTCCTCTGGACCAAGTTCGGGGAAGGACTTGGCACCCATATTATCAAAACCCGCAAAGGATTGGCTTACCGCGTGGCCAAATCCAAACAACCGCACATCGAAAACGATCCGTATAACAACCCGCTTTTCGACCAGTCCGTGGATCGCGAGATGGGCTACACCACGCGTTCCATTATCAGTATTCCCGTCTTCAATGCCACCAGAAAAGTGATCGGGGTTATTCAGTCGATGAACAAACACGATGGCGCTTTTACCACCCAGGATCTTTTTATACTGAATGGTTTTGCTTCTCAAATCAGTATAGCCATCCAGAATTCGACGCTTTTCGAAGAGATCCGCACGATTAAAAACTACCTGGATACCCTCTTTGAAAACCTGGATAATGGCATTTTTACCATCGACAAGGAAGGGCGGGTAAAAACCGTCAACAAGCGTTGCTGCGAAATCCTGGGGGTACAAACCGATGAGCTGCTCGGTCAACATTACCGGGATCTGGCCAGCCGGCACTACGATTTTCTCAACTACAGTGGGCGCACCCTGAATTCGGGCGAAAAATGCGAAAAACTGAATATCGAAACCTTCGATACCCACAATCACAAGCTGGTACTCAACTACAGCGCCCTGCCGATGAAAAACCACGAGGGTGAAAACATCGGTGTGATCAATGTCATCCATGACATCACTTTGGAAGAACGCATGAAAGAAAACCTGAATCGCTATCTGCCCCAGCACGTCATAAGTGAAATCATCAATAAGGAAGATCTCTCGCTTTTTAATGGAGAATTTACCCGCTGCAGCATCATGTTCAACGATCTGCGCAATTTTACCAACCTCACCGAAAAGCTTGATGCCATCGATGTGGTGAACTTCCTGAACAACTATTTTGATGTGATGGTAGACTACATTTTTGAGCACAATGGCGTACTCGACAAATTTATCGGCGATGCGATCATGGCCACTTTTGGCATTCCTTACAACAGCGAACAGGATGCCGCCAACGCCATTCGGGCCGGACTCAAAATGATCAACAACCTGCATAGGGTCAATGCCCAGGGACAGCGGATTAACTCCCTTAATATGGGTATTGGCATCGCCAGTGGAGAAGTGATCGCTGGCAATATAGGCTCCACCAAGCGTTTTGAATACACCGTCATCGGCGATGCCGTCAACCTGGCTTCGCGTCTGGAAGGGCTTACCAAATACTACGGGGTCAATATGCTGATCTGTGAGGACACCTATCAAGCAGTGGCCGATGAATTTCTCTGGCGGGAGATAGACCGTATCAAGGCTAAAGGGAAAGAAAAGCCGGTCACGATCTACACTATCGCCAGCTATTCAGACCAGCACCAACCCAACGAAGACCAGCAAGCGCTATATTCTTTCTATGCTCAGGGGCTTGCTCTTTACCGTCAACAGGATTTTAGCGCAGCGGAACGCGCTTTTCGCAAGGCGCTCCTCTTCGACAAAACCGACCAGCCTTCTCAGCTCTTCCTGGAGCGTTGCAGGCAGCTTCAGCAATCTCCGCCAGGAGAAGACTGGAATGGAGACTGGCAATTCTACCAGAAATATTGAGCGCAGGGACAAACTGCCAGGTTAAGCCGTAACTCCCTAAATTTTAGGGAATAGGTTGGGCCAGGTTCTTTGGTTTTTTTACGCACCTTCCGCACCCCTTTCTTTTTTTCTAATGGCGTAGCCAAGCCCCGACACCCCCCGGTGAAAAAATCAGGCCCGCCATGCCGCAGAAACAAGGGATATTCCTTTCTTTTGATGGGAATAAACTACACTACTGGACATTTTCGTTGTTTCGCAAACCTGGAAGGTCTCGTTCCCAAAATGTCCAGTAGGGTGGAATAAAACCCTTATCTATGTTCAAACCGCTTTGTATCATCAGCCTCCTCGCCGGTTTGGCCGGGTCGTTTTCGTGTTCTTCCACCCTTTACCTGGTTCGGCATGCAGAAAAGACCGCCGAAGCCCAGGATCCGGGCCTGACGATAGCCGGGAAGGAGCGGGCAGAAACCCTGGCCCGGCTGCTCGCTCCCAAGAACATGCAGGCGATCTGGTCCACCTCTTATCGCCGGACACTCCTGACGGCGGAACCCCTGCGGGCACAAACCCAACTTCCGGTACAAACCTACCGGAACCTCGACAGCCTGGCAACGGCACTGCGAACAGCGGGAAAAAACGCGCTGGTCGTGGGGCATTCCAACACCACGCCCGATCTGGCACGTAAACTGGGCGTCAGCCCTTCAATGGAACTTATTCCCGACAGCTCTTACAACCTTCTTTTCATCGTCCGGATTCCCCGAAACCCAAAAGGCAAACCGCGTTTGAAGGAAACGACTTATTAGACGCTGGCGGTTAGACTTCCGACGCCGGCGTGAACTCGGTAATCCCGGTTCCTAAACAGGGCCGCATCCAAAACCTCCCCCTCTTGACAAGCCCGCCAATTGCGCGTAACTTGTATGCCGAACTACTCTACTGGACTTCCGGACTCCCAGACCTTCCAGGTTGGCCAAACCTGGATGGTCTCGTCCCCCAAAGGTCCACCAGGGTGATGCTGAACCCATTTGAACCTAAAACCACCCATACCATGCAACCAACCCCTTACCCCCAAGCCCTGGGGGACAAGACCAGATTTCGGCCTGCCTTTGTTGCGGCGTTTTGCCTCCTTCTCTTCCTTCCTTCCTGTTAGTCCGTTCGCGTCACCAGCCGGCACGCCGTGCCGGAGCCCAATCCGGCCAACCTCGTGAACGGCTTTTACCGGTAGATCCGCTCTGCCAACAGAGGCAGGGTAAGCCCTTTTTCTCATTTCTATAAATACCGATTATGAAAACCATCCTTTTTGTGAGCCTCTCCGTTGCGCTCCTGGTGCTGATCAGCCTGGGTTGCCAAAAGCGGAAACCGCCCGTGGTTGACCCCGGCGAAACGCCAACCAACCAGGACACCATGGACCTGAAACGCGTCGCCGTCGAGCCTAAACGCGTGGAAGGCGGCAAATTCCCTGCCACCAAACCCGACCTGGAACGAAAACTGAATGAAGTCGACACCCCCTACATTGTACCCAAAGGACCGGAAAGAGGCAAAATGCGCCCCAGAAACAAGGGCTCCAATATCAAGAAAATGGATACCCAGAACCCCGACGACGATGGCGGCTCCCAAGCCCCTCTGCGCTTCCGGACATACGACGAACTCGATGACGCCACCCCCAGCGCTCACCGGCTGGTACCCGAACCCAGTGTGGCGGAAAACGGCCAAACCGTGATGACTACCGGGAATTTCTGGATGGCCCTATCGGAGAACGGGGGCGCGCAGTTTACCAGCGTCAACCCGACCACCATTTTTCCTGAAGATTACGGAGGGTTTTGCTGCGACCAGGTGCTCCAGTACATACCCAAATACGACTTGTTCGTCTGGTTGCTGCAATACAGCAGCAAAGACGGGGTCAACGCCATCCGCATCGCGGTGCAAACCACCCAGGGCGTGCGCAACTCCAACGCCACCGCCTGGACGTATTGGGATTTCACCAACACGGCCCTGGCTTCCAGTGGGGCGCTGGACTACAACGACATGAGCGTGGGCGATAACTTCCTGTACTGGACCAGCAGCATTGGCGGCGGGCAAAATCGCTATGTGATCCGCGTGCCCCTGCAGGAACTCCAGGCGATGGGGACCGTCAACTTTCAGTTTACCGGCAGCACCAACGCGTATTGGTCGCACGTAACCCAAAACGGCAGCAACGGCGTGTATTGGGCGGGCCACAAAGACAACAGCACCATGATCGTGTACAGCATGATGGACGCCGACGGCTTCTACAGCTGGCGCGACGTGGCCGTAAACTCCTGGCCAAACAACACCATCTCCTCCACCGCGAGCGATGGCAACGACTGGCTGGCCGATGCTTCCTGGAAAACCTATGTGCGGGCCGCAGCTACCCGGCGGAGCCGGATCCTTTTTGCCTGGAACGCCTCCAAAGGCGATGGCTTTCCGCACCCCCACGTGCAGATCGCGGAGATCAACCCGGCCAACTTTACGCTCACCAACCAAATGCAGATCTGGAACCCGGATTTCGCCTTCGCCTATCCCTATTTTGAAACCAACGCCGAAGGCGAACTGGGAATGATCGTCGCCTTCGGAGGCGGGTCGTTCAACGCCAGCAGCGGCGTCGGCGTGTGGGGCGATTTCGTGATCTACTACCCCCGCCTCAGCAGCGTAAGCAAGACGAACTACGGCCACTACCACACCGCCCGGCGGGCGGGCGGCAATGGCATGGAATGGGTCGGCGCCGGATACACCTACGAATCCGACGGCTCCGTGCTGCCGTATTATGTGCGGTTTAGCCGGTGAACACGATTTACAGGATGGGGGGCAATCGTCCCCCATCCCTGTTGTGCGTAGACTTCCGTCTACGCTTCCGTACAATCTTCAGATTGCGCGCCTCATGCACAGCTAGGGCATTGCTGCGTTGTCTGAACTGTGATTAGAGGGGATTAAAGGATGCACATGATGTAGCTCGGATTTTCAATCCGAGGCTGTTGACCGGAATTGCATTCCGGGAAGGCGTCCCTGCTGCCAGGCTGGTTAGGGGAGCGCGATGTTGTATGTTGCCTTACAACAACTCCACCGCTTTGCGCCAATTCAGCAACCTCCCATATTCCAGTTCTCCTTCCAGTTCTCCCGCATACACCAGAAATTGATTTTCGGGGCTGGAATGCTTGAGTTTTTGCCAATTCTTAAGTCCGTTCAGCATGCGGGAGTTGTAGGTTTGACTGGATTTGATTTCGATGGCCTTGAGCACGCCGTTTTCTTCAATCAAAAGGTCGATTTCATTGTTTTTTTGGTCCTGCCAAAACCAAAATCGGGGGCGATGACCTGCGTTGGTTCGTTTTTTGTACAGCTCTACGATCAAGGCATTTTCCAGTATATTGCCATAGTAATGGTGGGTTTGGAGTTGTTGGGGCGAAGTAATTCCAAGCAAGTTGCAAAGCAAACCCGTATCGACGAAATAAAGCTTGGGAGATTTGATGATTCGTTTGTTGAAATTTTCAAAATAGGGGGGCAATTTAAAAATCAAGTAAGACGCTTCCAAAATCGAAATCCAGGCTTTGATGGTATTGGGGGCGACGCCGGTATCGGAAGCCAGAGTGCTCAGGTTGAGTGGCTGTCCGGTCCGGCCTGCGCACAAGCGCATGAATTTGCCAAATTGAGCTATGTCGCCCACGTTTTTGAGTTGTCGTACGTCCCGTTCCAAATACGTCTGCGTATAGCTGTCAAAAAAGATCTCGGGAGGCGTCTGGTTTTCAGCATAAGTAGCGGGATAGCCGCCTTGCCAGGCGAAAGCGTCCAGATGCGGGAACGGTTGCTGGGTTTCGATTTCCGGAACAGACAGCGGCAGCAGGTTCAAAATCCCGACCCGCCCGGCTAAAGACTGCGTAATGCTTTCCATCAGCAGAAAATTCTGAGACCCGGAGAGCACAAAGCGGCGCTCTTTGTCGGCATCTACTACCCCTTGCAAGTAGTTGAAGAGCGGTGGCACCCGTTGCACCTCATCCAGGATGCCCCCTTTGGGGAAACTATTTAAAAAACGGCGGGGGTCTTCCTCGGCGCGCCGTCGCGCGTCCGCGTCTTCCAGACTGGCGTAAGGCAGGTCGGGCAGCAGGTGGCGCAATAGGGTGGTCTTCCCGCTTTGGCGAGGCCCACCGAGGTATACGATCGGAAACCAATTCCGAAATTGGTAAAGGGTCTCGGTAATGGCTCTTGTGATGAGCATGGTTGGTATTTTTAGTAAATTTGCAATTCGATTGCAAATTTACTAAAAATACCGAATAAGGGCAAATCAAATACCCTGTTGGTCGTAGGCTTCCAACCCTGTTGCCCTGTTGTGCGTAGACTTCCGTCTACGCTTCCGTACAATCTTCAGATTGCGTGCCTCAACTACGTCCCCCTTTCCTCCTCCTTTTCCCCAACGCGCGCACGATGAAAAAGGCCAGGAACTCGATCCCAACGATTCCGAAATACGGGAGCGTAGCCGGGGCATAGGCCCCTTTCAGCCAAAAATACGCCGCCATCGACAGCCCCAGGGCTACGCCGGCGAGGGCGATGCCCCATTTGCCCCACACCAGCGTCACAAAGCTGTTGAAGACGAGCTTGCTCATGGGCTGGGGGTCTTGGCGGACCTGGCGCCACAGCACGGCGTTTTCGGCGATATCGCAGGCCCAGGCGATGAGCTGGGCCCAGGCGAGCAGCGCGAAGCCGGTTTGGCCAGCCGATCCGGCAGGGAACTTCCCCGCCACCAGCATACTAAGGAAGAAAATGGCCCCATAGGCAAAGGGCATGAACAGGTAGTCGAGAAACAGGTGGGTGCGGATCGCGCGGCGAACCCGCAGGGCGCGCGCTGCGCCCAGACGGGCGATGTCCCAGAGCACCCGCTCCAAATCCTGGCGGTCGGCGGGAAACTCCAGGTCCAGCATGGTGAAGGGCTGCTCCCTTTGGGCTTTGTTTTTTACAAAGCGGGTTTCGAGGTGCTCCAGCAGCAGGGTGAGCAGCAGCACGGCGCCAAGGGCTATGCAAAACCACAGGGGGCCCTGGTCGATGGGAAAATACAGGAGATTCATGCTTGGTGCGGATTTTCGGGGTACAGTTGCTGGCGGAACGCTTTCTGGTCTTCTTTGTATTGCTCCCAGTCGAACTGCAGCAAAAAGTCGGTGGCCGCTTCGGCGCCTTTGAAAAACAACTCTTTTTTGTCGTCGTCTTTCAGGAAAAAGTTCAGCCAGTTGAACTTCGACAGGTCGATCTTGCCGACGCCTTTCTGGTAGACGGCATGCTGCTGGAGGAAATCCTTGTCGTAGTGGCTGCGCAGCGCGCTGAGCATCTTGCCCAGATACACCGGCAACTCCCAGAAGCCGTCGTCGGGTGGCTTGGCAGCGGAGCCGGTGTCGTCGAGGTCGATGCCGAAGGTAGGGAGGCGGGGCACCTGGATCTGCGGGTTGAAGAACAGATTGATGGGGAAGTTGGACAGCAACCCGCCGTCGACCAGGCGGACGGAAACCGGAGGCGGAATGCCGAACGTTTGTTCCCACTTCTCAACCACCACCGGGTCCTCCAGCGGGATGTCGTTGATGAAATACGACTCAAAAAAGATCGGAATGGCCATCGACGACCGCACAAACCCCGCTGGCTGAAGCTCGTCGATCCCGGCTTCCCCGCGAAACAACCCGGCCATCTTTGGGAACTGGATCTTGTTGCCCGTCACAATCTCTGAAGCGATAAAAGCGACGTCGCCTTTCAGGTTGCGGAGATTCGCGTCGGACCGGCCTCCCCGCAAGTGCAACTCCGGGCCGGTTTCGGCTTTGCGGTTCAGGTGGCTGACGGTCCGCACGCCGTTTTCTTCGAACCGGTCCTTGATCCAGTCGTAGAAATAGTTGCCGGGGTTGACCCCCAATCCGGCATTATTGAAACGCGTCAGGAGGCGGTTTCCCAAAAACGCCAGCGCGCCAGCCAGCCCCAGGAAGACGCCGCTGAGCAGAAACGCGATGGGCGTAGCCGCCGCCGCCCACGGATACTCCGCTTTCAGCCCCAGGCCCAAAAAACACCCCGCGATAGACAACCCCGCCAGTCCGGCCAGCACCAGGGTCCCGGTTTTCAGCCTCCCGGCGAAATCCCGGTGTACGATCAGCTGTTTGATAAACCACCGCGCCGTGGGGTGCCCGTCGACCAGCGCAAACAGGTCCAGTTCGCACAGGTGCCGCAGGATTTCCTCCGATTTGGCGTCCTGCTTCTCGCCAATGACGGCCAGCAGCGCCGTATTGATCGCCCCCGCGCTCGTGCCCGCCAGCCGCAGGAAGCGGATACCCGCTTGCTCCAGGATGTACGTGTAGCCCACCAGCGCAACGCCCAGCACCCCGCCCCCCTTCTGCACGAGGTTGACGTACTGATGCCCCGCAGCGTCGAGCACATCGGAGACGACGAGCTTGCCGTGGGCTTCCTCGTGCTTGCGCAGCCGCTCCAGACAAGCCAATACCCGGGGATGCCGGAGGAAGTCGCCAGCGGAGAGGGCGTTCTGAGATGGAGCGGGGGAGCGCGGTACAGGTTCCATAAGAGACGTTAATAAGGGAAAGATATTCGGAATTGGGGAAAAGCGATTGGTTTTTTGGGAATAAATTAAAAATCCACCCACCTCACCCGTCCTCCCAAACCCTCCTGAAACGTTCCGGCGAAAGCACCTCGATTTCCCGCCCAAACCGGCGCAGCTCGCCCATCAGCTCGGGGTTGGGGATGACGAGCAGGGAGAACG
Source organism: Haliscomenobacter sp. (assembly GCA_016707205.1). Taxonomy (GTDB): domain Bacteria; phylum Bacteroidota; class Bacteroidia; order Chitinophagales; family Saprospiraceae; genus JADJPL01. Next base: position 130,838 of record JADJHZ010000014.1, read on the forward strand.
TCACCCTGCCCGAGGCATCCTGCCGGACGGTCTGCTGGGAGCCGTGGACGGGCTTGGTGAGGATATACCCCGCCACCGCCGCGCTGGCCCGGAACTTGATGCGGACCGGCGCGGCGCCCTGGGGCCGCGTAACGCCCACGATGTCGCGGTACCAGTCGATGGGGTTGAACAGGTCGTTGGGGCGAAACGGGATGCCGGCGGGCCGGACATCGGCGATCCGGTCGAGCGCCAGGTTCCAGACCTGGTTTTCATTCTCGTTGCGCCCCACCACGTACCAGCGGTTGCGCCACTCCTTCAGCAGGTAGGGGTGCAGCGTGATCGCGACCTCCCCGGGCGGCGCAAACGGCTGGTAGCGGATCTCGAGCGCTTCCCGGCGCCGGATATGGCCGTAGAGGGGGTCCAGCCACGATAGCCCCATAGCGGGCGGACTGTTTTCAAACTGGATAACCGAATGACTGGGCAACTCGAGGTCCATACCCGCGACCGACTGCCGCACGAGGGTATCCAGCACCGGAAGCTGGGGCAAACCGGGAAACTGGCGCAACAGCGCAAACGCATCGCGCAGCAGCGCCGTCTCCTCCGCACTGAGCGGAAACCGGGAAATCGTAAAGCCGGGGTCTTGGTAAAAGTATTTTCCTTCCCGAACAACAATCGGCGCGGCATACCCCCGCGGTGGGTCGCTGCGCAGGAGCGCAATATCGCCGTCGATGGTGCGCAGGCCGATGGATAAATGGTCGCCGAAATGCTCCCGGAGCTGGTGGGTCACTTCCTCCTGCAACTCCTTTCTCGTCCAGCGCCGCCGCCCGGGGCGGGTGAAGCAGTCGTTGAGCACCCGGTAGCGAAACGCAGCGTGTTTGTTGGAAGGCATGGCCGGTTGGTTTAGGTTTTTTATGGTGTTGCCCGAAAAGCCGGTTCGTCTCGCAAATAGGCTGCGAAAACGCCCCTTACCTTGTCTGGCAAATGTGGATCGCATGATGAAAATAATCAAAACGACTGACAAAAATCAATGCCATTCCAGGAGATTTTTTGAAACATTAGACGAACGATTTATCCTCCTCCCTAATCGCTCAATCCAACAAAAAGCTGTGAGAGGCATTTTACCGCAATCCTTCCCCTTCCGGGAAGCGAGATGTATTGTTTTTGCCTCATGGAATAAATCCTAAACGGATGGTAAAACTAAATCGAATCCTTTCTTTTCCTCCCCGGAGGGCTTTCCCGGGCAGGTCTTTCCGCCGGGCACGCGTCTGTGGGGAAAAAACGGTCTTTCGCCGCCTGGCGCTCGGGGGAAATGCCTGTATGGAATGCATCGGGCAGCGTTGGGCCTCCCCCTAACCCCCTCCGAAGGAGGGGGAACGCCAGCGGGGAGGAGCCGAAACGTTTCCCTTTGCCCGGAATACAACCCACGCACTTGCCCCAGGCGCTTCGGGCTGGACTGGTAGCCTCCTCAGCCTGGCGCTCGGGGGAAATGCCTGCGAAGCAACTTTCCCCCTTTGAAGCTAATCTTGAAGTGTTTTTCATTTCTAGCGACTTGTCTCTGAATTGCCCTCCGCAGCCCGGAGCCCGTGGGAAACGCCGTTCCCGTTCGAAGAACGGGATCGCCTTATGGGGTCAACCGCTCGGAATGCAGGATAAACGCAATGCCTGGCTGTTCAAAGCGGTTGAAGCCCATAAAGCGAAGGCGTTTCCCACGGAGCGGTAGGGCGAAGGAGCGCCCTTTTTTTGGTTCTTTTTTTGGGCGAGCAAAAAAAGAACAAACCCCGAGGCCGGGGGCAAAAACAAAAGACCAGAACATCTTCCGTATGAAAAAAATCAAATTCCTGCGCATTCAGTTCCAGCCGGAGATCGCGGCGGGCGAGTTGCCCAAATTCCGGGGTGCAGTGGTCGAGGCGATCAGCCGCGAGCACGTGCTCTTCCACAACCACCTCGACGACGGGCGCCTGCGCTACGCCTACCCCTTGATCCAGTACAAACGCCTGGGCGGCAAACCCGCCATGGTATGCCTCAACGAAGGGACCGACGAGATCCACGCCCTCTTCCAGCAGCGCATCCGCACCCTGCGCCTGGGCGCCCGCGAGATCGAGCTCAGCATCCAATCCATCGACCTGCGCGAATGGACCCTCCAGGCCGGCGAGCGCCTCTACCCCTACCGGCTCGTCAACTGGCTGGCCCTGAGCCCCGACAACTACCGCGCCTACCGCGACATGCCCGACGAAAGCGAACGCCTCCGCTTCCTGGCCTCCATCCTGCGCGGCAACCTCCTGGCTATGGCCAAAGGCCTCGGCTGGTACATCGAAGAGGAAGTCCGGGTCGTCCTCCACGGCGTGCGCGGCCCGCGCCCCGTCCCCTACAAAGACGCCCGCCTCATGGCCTTCGACGCCGCCTTCTCCTGCAACATCTCCCTGCCCGGGAGCATCGGATTGGGGAAAGGGGCAGCGAAAGGACACGGCGTGCTGTATCAGGCAAAAGGCGAAAGACGCGAGGCGCAAGGGGAAAACACCCCCCAGACCCGGATTATTGAACGTTGAACTTTTGAACGTTGAACCTTGAACTTATATCAATTATGGAAACGATCACATTTACGTGTAAGGGGACTATCGTTAACAAAAAAAGCTAAATTATGACAGCTCTTATTATTGATACTATCTCCATTCAGCCCTACATCTTCGGCAGCAACAAGCTCAAGGAGAACATTGGTGGATCATACATTATTGAAGAACTGGTTTATAAGAAAATGATCCATGAGGTGTTGAGCACCTTAAGCTTATCCACTTCCATTGACATCGAAGAATGGAAGACGAATCCAATGAAATATACATTAAAAGAAGAGCCTGAAGCATCCGTAGAAATCGGATACATCGGCGGAGGCAATGCCTTTTTGATCTTCAGGAAGACGGATGATGCAAAAGCATTTGTAAAAACATATTCCAAACTATTACTTGCATATTTTCCCGGGCTGAAAACTGCTTATGGAATACTCGAAGGATTTAAATATCAGGAAGGTGATGATTACAAAAAATTCCGAAGGGACTTGAATAAAGACCTCATCCAAAACAGAAATTTCTCTGCCACTCAAGTGCTTCCATTTAAACATGGTATCGCTGAAGATTGTCCATGGACAAATGAAGCTCAAGAAGTTCGCGACAGTCAATCAGGTAGCATCATTTCTATGATGGCAAAATCAAGGTTGAGGTTCGTTGAAGATGCGAAAATTTGCTTGACGAAAAAATTTGACAACCAGATAAAAGGAGAGTACACCTTCACTGATGATCTTGAAAAATTTGGCCAACCAGATGACAAAGGCTACATAGCCATTGTCCATGCCGATGGAAATGCAATGGGGCAGCGTTTCATAAACTGCAACTCCTTGGCTGAAACAAGAAAACTCTCTTCCGGCGTAGCAGATTATGCAGTTAATGTTATGAAAAAATTGGTCGGCCACTTAATAAACTCGTTTGAAGGAGAAGAACCTGCCATCGATTGGGAGTTGAAGAAGGATGAGGAGAGGAAACGCATCCTCCCTATTCGCCCGCTTATCCTCGGCGGAGATGATATCACTTTCGTCTGTGAAGGACGCTTGGGTGTTCATCTGGCCGAGAAACTATTGGAATACATGTCTCAAACTCCCATTAACGAGGACACAATTCATGCATGTGCCGGCGTGGCTATTGTCCACACCAAATATCCTTTTTACAAAGCCTACCAATTGGCAGAAGAACTAACCAAACGTGCAAAAGACGCAAGCCGGGGCGTTGGTGGTGGATCCTGGCTGGAATATATGATATCTACTGGAGGATTTTCCGGGCCGCTTAAAGAAATCATTGCTGATCAGTTTACAGTGGCTGGAAAAGGCAACTTAAAATTTGGGCCTTACAGAATAGATGGTATTGGTTCAACTATCAAAGAATTTCATCAAGGCATGAGCATTTTTTCTAACAAATGGCCTCGAAACAAAATCAAGGACCTCCGTGATGCCTTGCGTAAGGACGATGCGTATCGAAGCTACTTCCTCACTGAAATGAAAGCGCGTGGCCTAAGCTTGCCAGATGGATCAGAAAGCCTTTGGCAAGGTGATAAAACGCCGTATTACGACATGATTGAGCTATTGGATTTTTACCCTGAAAACTTACTAGTATGAGCTATATACTCAAACTTACCACCGAATCACACCTGCTCACCGGCTCTGGCGAGGGCGGGGTCCTGATTGATGCTGATGTGGTGTTTCACTCTACTGGATTTCCTATGATCCCAGCCCGACGGATCAAGGGCATGCTGAAGGAAAGCCTTGAGGAGGTTTTAGAGATTTATGGCAAGACGGAAGCGGAAATCAAAAGCATAATTATCAACCTATTTGGCGAGCCTGGCAAGCCTACCTATGAGGGTAAGCTGCTATTCCACAACCTGATGCTGCCTGACTGGAAAAATATAGCGTCTGAAATAGCTACAAATCAAGAATATGGCGCATTTCAGCCCGATTTTATCAAGTCGCATTTTACAACAGAAATCCAGCAAACAGCGATTGGCAGGGAAGGCGAAAAGGACGAAGTTGAAGGCGTTGCGAAAAAGCGAAGTTTGCGCAACTACCGTGTCATTAAACCGGATACTACATTCGAAGGGCTGCTCGAAACAACCGCCTCTCTGTTATCTGAGGAAGATCAATTCCTGCAAAAGGCTATCCGAAACCTAAGATACGCGGGCACGCGGCGTAATCGGGGCTTCGGAAAGGTAAAATGTGGAGTAGAGAAACTGGCGACACAAGCGCCTATAAACGATAAGGAGGAATTCTCTATCTCGTCTGGCAAATTGGAGGTGACCATCACAACCCAGTCTCCCGTAGTTCTTGCCGAACAATTAGGGGAGCAGAATACCGTTTTTACCCGGAAGTATATCTCCGGGAATCAACTTCGGGGGCTGCTAGCCAATGCCTACATTCGGGAAACAGGCCTCTCTACTGCCAACGCTCATCTTGATCCTGATTTCTTCGAGTTATTTCTTTCAGGTAAAGTCAAGTTTGGCAGTCTTTCGTTTTCCCAAGCAATACCGATTCCTTTGCACCTGCATACCTACAAACAGGGAAAAGACAAAGCCCCTATTTCCGTATTTGACAAAACAGATGAAGACAATGAAATTACCAAATTAATCGGCGGAGCAGGCGCTTTCGATGGCAGGGAAATTCGTACGGATGGTTACACCCCCAAAACTTCGTTCAACTTCCACAATAGCCGATATAACCGGGCAGCAGGCCGAAGTACGGAAAACGATGCCGAGACAGGAATTTTCTACTATGAATCTCTGAATGAGGGTCAGGCTTTTCATGGCGAAATAACTGGTGAGCCGGCTTCCATAGCAAAACTAGCTGCCACTTTATCTAAAGAATTTCCAGCCAAACTAGGCCGCAGCCGGTCGGCTCAATATGGAAGCGTTCTGGTGAAGCTTGAAACTACAAAAGATACGAATACCTTAACATCCTTGTCTGCAGGCAAATATGTGATGACCCTACAAAGCCCTTTGATACTCCTCAATGAAAACGGTCATCCATCCCCAACGGTGGCTGCACTCCAAAAGGCACTTTCAGCGGTTTTCGAGAGCGAGATAACCGTTGAAAAAGGCAAAGCCGCAGCAGCATCCACTTATGTAGAGCAATTCAATGCAATATGGCAAGCCAAATCGGACAAGATACCTGCATTCAAAGAGAACAGCTCATTTATAATGACGCTTCCAAACATGGAAGATGTTCCAACCAAACTGGGAGAATGGACAGAGCAAGGGTTCGGGGTATTGAAGTTTGAACCGTACCCGTCTGGTAAAATATTCGAAATGTACAAGCCAGAACAAAGTAAAGAGCCTAACGCTGAGGGCCACCATACAGCAAATGCGCAAGTCCTTAAAAACTTGATAGCCGCCTATGAAAAAGAAGAGACGCTCATTAAAGTAAAATCTAATGCCATTAAGGATGCACAAAATGCCAAACACATCAATAATCACCTTATTGGCCGGCTTGAGCGACTCTTTGAACGCAGCGGTTCCAAAGAGGACATTTTCAAATGGATCAAAGAGACACAAGGCAAGCCGGCTGGCGATGCGCTGAGAAAAGCCGACTTGGTGGACCATGACCATGAATTTAAGATAGAAGCTAACCAAGAAGATCTAAAAGATAATATGGATCTCCAAAAGATCTATTGGACAACCTTTTTCCAAACGCTCCGCAAAATCAACAAGAAAAATGGCAGAATATAAGCGAATTAATGACCGGGTTGTAGGCAAAATAGTACTGAAAGCAACCTTAACCAACGAGACCCCGCTTCTCATTGGAAGGGGCGGTGGCGAAGCCGTGGACATTGAGGTCATGCGCCTGCCCGATGGTAAGCCTTATATTCCGGCTTCCTCTATTGCAGGTTGTCTTCGAAGCTTTACAGCCGGAGTGGAAGGTTACTTCTGGGGCAAAACCGGGCGGAACCAGAAAACAGGGAACAGTGAGCAAAATCCACTGCAAAGCCATATCCGCTTTGACGATCTTATTCCAAACACCCTCCATACTACGGAGAATATCACCATGCGCGATGGGGTCAAAATTGATCACAAGAAAGGGATAGCCGAAGACAAGAAAAAATATGACTATCAGATCGTGGAGCCAGGGATTGCCTTTCCTTTTCAGGCAGAAATCACGCTTCGCGCCAGTACAAAAGAAGCGGTAACAGATGTTGTTTCGGGTATTAAAACGGCACTAAACAACCCAAATTTCAGAATCGGAGCCAATACGAATACTGGTTTTGGGAAGATAAGGTGCGAAGGTTTCAAAGCCTATCACTTTCAATTCCCTCAAGATGCAGAAGACTGGTTCAGCTATCTCGATACCGGCAATATTTCTATTTCTGAAATGCCGATAGAGGGTACTTCCAACTTTAATCAGAAAGATTCTTTCTCTATCGAAGCCACTTTCCGGCTCAAGTCCAGCCTCATGATTGGTGCTTATGGCATCAAAGGAAGTGAACCTGACAAGAGCCAACTTAAAAGCAAAGAACGTTATGTGTTGCCAGGCAAATCCATCCGTGGGGCTATACGTCATAGGGCAGTGAAGATATGGAAGTTAATGGGTAAGCATAAGGATGAGGATGAGTTATTGAATCTGTTTGGTGACGTTAATGAAAAGGAAAAAGTCCAGATCCGCAGCCGCTTGCGCGTGGAAGAATTTCTATTTCAGGACAAGGAGGTTGAACCCATGGTTCAGAATAGAATACGCATAGACCGTTTCACAGGTGGAGTAATAGACGGCGCGCTGTTCAACTCCGAGCCAGTATGGACGACGGGGCAAGAAAAAATTAAACTGACTTTCACCATCCTGAAAAACGCAACACCGGACGAGAAAAAACTATTACTGCTCCTGCTTAAAGACCTGTGGTTGGAAGACCTCGCTATTGGTGGGGAGAAAAATGTAGGCCGGGGGGTGTTGACCGGATTGGAAGCCAAGATATATTTTGAAGGTAAACAGGTCGCTGACTTCAGAAGGAAGGGCAATGGACCTGAATTGGAATTCAGCACAGGGGGTACCGATGAAATTATTAGAATTGTTAACATTCAACCTACTGCGATATGAACCAGTCCTTAACTGCTGTATATAATATCAAGACGATTGATTCAACTTCATCCACTGCGGAATGGGAGGGCATCGAAGCAATTACAAAGCACATGAACCAAGGATTTATCATCCTCTGGCAGCACCATGCCATTTTCACAGGCGTAATCGAGGCCGGAAAATTACACTGGCTAAATGAAAGCCAGCCTATTGAGGATGATAGCCACATTATACGTTTACGCGCTTTCAATAAAACCCAAGAGTACCATTTCTGGCGGAGTGGAGTGCAAATCAAAGGACGGCTGCGTACTGATACTGAAGGCAATGCTCAAGATATCGTTGACACAGAAATGGTCCTCCGGGGCGTAGTTGCTACTAAACTATTCAAAGAGATGCGGGCTACTGAAAGAGATACAATATTAATTAAAACTCGTAACTATATCGAAGTAAATGAGCTAGGCCAAGCCGGTTATGTGGACAGCCGTTTCTTGGATTTTGATTTGGTAACAATCTAATGCTGCAATGATGAAAAAAATACTGGAGAATATACTGCTAGAATCAAACGGAAAACGCTTGTTTGTAAAGCAAGGCAAGCAGATGTTTTATACGGATCAAATGAAAGTGTTTCCTGTTGATGTACTCACAGGCCACATGGCCGCTTATGTAAAAATTGAACGAAATAACATTGTTGAAATAAAAATGCCTAATGGAGAGGTATTTCCAACCCCTCGAGTGAGGAAAAGTGAACAATCTTCAAGGACATCTGAAAAAGAAATCAGCAATCCTATGGCAATTGATCCAACTCGCAAGCCTGCAAGAGCGCCATATAATTTTGTGCCGCTTAATAAGGATGTCGTGCCCGCTGAAGATACTGTGAGCTTTGATGCTTTCCATGAGGGGCGGTTGTCGGGATTTATCTCATTAAGTATTGAAAACCTAACACCTATGTTCATACGTGGAAATAAAGAGAATCTCCTCAATCCAAATGGACAACTGATTTTGCAGGGAAGCTCAATTCGGGGCTTAGTAAGAAACCTTGTTGAAATATGCACATACGCAAAGTTTAAACCAGATCATCAATTCGAAGATCGGAGAATGTATTTTCGCGCGATGGCTGACATGGCTAACAGTCTTAGAGAAGAGTATAAAAATGAAATTGCCGATGGAGTGGAAGCGGGTTATCTAAGCTATGATAAACAGACAAGAAAATATTTTATTCAACCGGCTGAAGGTTTTGATCGAATTCCGGCCAATGGCAGATTCAAATACTATCAAGCTGAAGATGGAATAGAAATTCATTCTGGAAGCATGCAAGGAAAACATCATAACTGGTTGGTCTTTCCTCCTAATGATCAAGAAGAACCCATTCCTGTTGACCCTAAGCTAATAAAAGCATACGAAGCTGACGATAATCGAGCCGATCAGGTTTTTGACATCTTGAAACTAGCCAGAAAAGGAAAAAGTGGCTCAGTGGAGTTCCCTAATGGGGTTCCTATATTTTCAAAAGAGGAAACAGCAAAATCACTTCTTTTGGGCATACGCGGAATTATCGATTGCCTTATTCAAAAACAATTGCCGCACATGTCCATCAACCTCTAATGGATGAGAGTCCTCTCGACTTAGCAGAGGCAATCTTCGGAAGGTCTGGTGAAGTGTCCAATCAAATTTTACCAAGGAAGGGTGTTTTTCGAGGATTCTATTCCGAGAAAAATGTCGGAGGTAAAAACAAGAGTAACTGCCCTGAAAATTTTAGGAACGCCAAAACCAACTACGTTCCAACATTATTTAGTACAACCAAATGGCATTTCTACACCTGCAAAAAAATTAAAGCATTGGGGAGATGACGCCATTATCCGGGGATATAAACAGTATTGGCATCGTATAAATCCAGAGAATTTAATACCAGCGCTATGGATAGAGACAAACCTTGTGATAAAGAAAGATGGTATTCAGAAATGGATTGATAAAAATCCAAAAGCTAAACTTCATTGGGAGGAGTCTAAATTTTCATTACAAGTTGAAAAAGACGCAAATGGCAACGAAAAGGTCCATATTAAAGGAGATATTAATGAACTGCCGGAAGGACTTAGATCAGTAATAGTGGAATACTACAATCTGGATAGCGCAATAACAAAACAAATAGGAATTGTAAAACCACAAAACTCAATCGTTAATTTGGTTTTGGAACAAGAGCAGTTTGAGTCCAGAATTCGATTTGAAAATCTCACAAAAGTTGAACTTGGCGCTTTACTCTTTTGTAATGGAACTGCCAGAGGGTTGTGCTCATAAGCTTGGTATGGGCAAGTCATTAGGATTAGGCTCAGTAAAAATCAAGCCCACACTATCAATAATTAAGCGCGAAGGTAGATATAATCAAATTTTTAACGATCAGGGCAACTGGCTAAGTGAGGAAGAGCAAATTGATTCGTTAAGTCCATTTAAGGACTACTTTGCTCAGTATATGGGTGAGAAAATTGGCAAAAAGGAACTAATTAAGAATACTGATTCTTACTGGTCACAAGACGAACGAATGAAAGCTCTTAATCGGATGCTAAGCCTAAAGCATTCAGAGAATTCCAATTTAAGGTGGCAACTTCGTACCAGTTACATGGATTTGAAGGAGTTCAAATCTCGTCCCATTCTCCCCACCCCCTCCGAAGTCATCAAATCCAACACCTACCAAAACGAATAACCCATGCGCCTTGTACTATCTCCTGTCGGCACCAGCATCCTCACCAACCAAGCTGGCGAGCATCGATCAACATTGAATGAATATGCGAATGCGCAAGAACAAGATATGCCGCAAAACGTGATTGGTCTCGTTGGAGAACTTCATAACAAGGCTTTGGAAAAACTTGACACTGCAAGCCTTTCAGAGCTTCAAAGAGATAGCGCAGAACTCAATGGCATCATCGGCTTATACGATAATAACCTGCCGGAGCAATCCAACGATATGCACATATTGGTTGCTACCGACACTTACCAAGGCAAGGCGACCGCAGGTATTGTTGAAAAAGTACTAAAAAAGCACTTTGTCAATACGCAAACATATACGCCTCAAGGGCTAAATACGAATAGCAAGACCGCCTTTCTTGAAGCGATTAAGGACCTGCTCAAATGGTGTGACGAAACGCTTCCAGGTTATAGAACCGCAGGATATGAGATAATATTCAACCTCACCGGGGCTTCAAAAGTCTGCAAGGCTATTTGAATACGATTGGGATGTTCTATGCAGATCGTATTGTTTATATTTTCGAATCCGGGCAGGAAGTCATAGCGATTCCTAAGCTACCTGTGAAGTTGGAGATGGGAATCTTTTATGAACAAGCGAGTATTTTCCTGCAACTCTCACAAACATCAGATGGGTTACCTGGTGACAAATTGGATGCCATCCCTAACGTAATGCTTGACTGCGTTGACAACCGCTGCTTGCTTTCACCTTGGGGCGCATTAACATGGAATAATGCCAAGCGCGAGATTTTATCCAAAGATCTAATTGGATTACCCATGATCGCTTATGAGGATAGTTTCAAAAAATTTCAGGAATAATGCCCAAGCAGACGAGAAGGTTAAACTTCAAGAGACCTTAGCTAAGGTATCTTGTCTCTTACAGGAGAACCACGGAGATATTTCTTGTTTAAAAGGCGGACGTGCCGGAGGACTATTATATGATAACTACAGCGGCAAGGAGAGTCATTTGGGGCACTTTCGACTTGGCAAGGGTCCTCGGGTCAGCTGTCAATATATCAATCAAATCCTTCGGTTGCGACATTTTGGCCAGCATGATAATGTCGAGGATAATCCCTGAAATTTCCCAACAAGAATAATATCGCAAACACCAATATTTATGATCGCATTCTCCAGAAACTCTTTCCCACTACTTCAGTAACGGTAGGACCATGCAAGACCTCCTCAATACCCTTCAAAAAACCGGCAAAGAGCTCCAGGCCCTTATGGCATACAAACTGGAACTGTTGCTCCCCGATATTCAGCACCAACTGAATACACCGGCAAGACGTGACGATGGAGAGCAAATTGCACATTTACTAGATGAACTTTATGATTGTGTGCAATGGGCTGTCGGTCAACAGGAATATGAAC
>JADJHZ010000015.1 GCA_016707205.1 Haliscomenobacter sp.
GTAAAGATCCCGGTACAGATTTCGCACATGAAACTGGCTATCGTCAGTCAATGGGGAAAGGCCGACAGCTTGCTCCAGGTCCTGGATAAAGCCCGGAAACGGGGCGTTCAGGTGACTGCGGATGTGTATCCGTACGAATACTGGCAGTCTACCATGACCGTCTTATTTCCCGACCGGAATTTTACCGATCTAAACGCAGCACGGTTTGCCCTTACTGAACTGACGACCCCCGAAGGTATGTTCATCGCCAACTACGAGCCCGACACGACCCTGGAAGGACAAACCCTGGCGGACCTTGCCGCCGCCCGCGGACAAGCGCCCGAGATCGTTTACCTGGATCTGATCAAAACCGTTTTGGAGCAGCAAGCCGAAGAAAGCGTGATTTGTACCAGTATGGATCCTACCGATGTCGGCAAGTTGCTGGCCTGGCCCTGGAGCAACGTGTGTACCGATGGCACGCTCAACGGCACGCACCCCAGGGGAGCGGGGAGCTTTCCCAAGGTGTTGCGGCTGTACCAAAAGGAACAAGGGCTCTTCGACCTGCCCGAAGCGGTGCGGAAAAATGACTTCCCTGGCTGCCCAAAATATGGGTTTCCGGGACCGGGGCCTACTTCAGCCCGGCTATGTGGCCGATCTGGTGCTTTTTGATCCGGATACGGTGACCGACCACGCCGATATGGTCCAGCCCACCGCCTTATCCGAAGGGATTCTGCAGGTTTGGGTCAACGGTCAGGAAGTATGGAGAGACGGCGAAACGATGGGGAATTTGCCGGGCAAAGCGGTTAAACGGTAGACGGTAGACGGGAGACGGGAGACGGGGTTGTACCGTCCACGTCCACCGCTCAACGTCCACCGTCCACCGTCTAATTTCCGGCCTTCTGGCCTTCTTTCTTCGCTGCCTGCATAGGGTTCTCGCCCATTGGGCCGCCGCGGCGCATGCCGCCCTGCTGCTTGAACAGCTCAAACTTGGACATTTGCGGCTGGCGGGGGAAGAAGTTGTTCCTCGGTGTCTACGTCGGCAGTTTCTTCGTTGGGGTCGAGGATGACCTCGACGACCGGCTTGTCGAAAGCGAACACCTTGGTGACCTCTTTGTCATTGAGGCGCCAGATCTCGGCGGGGATGCGCCGGATATGGGAGGGAGCCGTCTTCAAAGACGAACTTCAGGATCAGGGGCATTACCAGGCCGCCTTTGTTGGAGAAATCGAGCTGGTAGAAACGCTTGCCCGATTCGAGCAGCGCCCGTTCTTTGGGATCCAGCGTCTGCAGGTATTGCTTGTAGCGTTCGCGATCTCCGGTGGTGATCCCGTTCGGGTCGTAGCTGTTGTAGAAATCGTTCAACGCCGGATTGCGCTCGACAGCTACGGTAGCCAGATCCTTTTTATTGTTCTGATAGGTGACGTCGTTCTCCTGTTTCTCCTTAGTCTTTTGGGCCAGCAGCGGTTTTTCCACCTCCGGGTTTTTGGAGTCGAGGCGGAATTCCGCGACGTTGTCGAGGGAAATGTCCACGTTATCGGTGGTGTAGAACCAGCCTCTCCAGAACCAGTCGAGATCCATCCCGGAAGCGTCTTCCATGGTGCGGAAGAGGTCGGCGGGAGTTGGGTGCTTGAACGCCCAACGGCGCGCGTATTCCCGGAAGGCGAAGTCGAACAGTTCGCGCCCCATAACCGTTTCGCGCAGGATATTCATTGCGGTAGCCGGTTTGCCATAGGCATTGCTGCCAAACTGGATAATCGACTCGGAGTTGGTCATGATGGGGTTCTGCACGCTTTTATCCGCCTTCATATAGGAGATGATATTCCTTGCGGGTCCGCTGCCGCTCGGGTAGTCGCGCTGCCATTCCTGCTCGGCAAGAAACTGGCAGAAGGAGTTGATGCCTTCATCCATCCACGTCCACTGGCGCTCGTCGGAGTTGACGATCATAGGGAAAAAGTTGTGCCCTACTTCGTGGAATACCACGGAGAGCATGCCGTATTTGGTGCGGTCGGAGTAGGTGCCGTCTTTCTCCGGGCGGCCGTAGTTGAAGCAGATCATCGGATATTCCATGCCATTGGATGCTTCCACCGAGATCGCAACGGGGTAGGGGTAAGCGAACGTATGCTTGGAGTATATCCTCAGCGTATGCGCTACTGCCTCGGTGGAGTACTGCCCGTAGAGCGGGTTGGCTTCTTTCGGATAGTACGACATCGCCATGATCGGGTTGTGCGCCGCTCCGTCGAGTTGCACGCCCATGGCGTCCCAAATGTATTTACGGGACGTGCCAAAGGCGTAATCGCGCACGTTTTCCGCTTTGTAGATCCAGGTTTTCTTGGTAGTCGCTTTGGTTTTCTCTTTAGCTGTCGCTTCTTCCTGGGTGACGATCACCACGGGGTTGGCGGATGTTTTAGAAGCTTCAAACCGCTTCAGTTGCTCCGGGGTGAGTACGTCTTTAGCGTTCTGGAGTACGCCGGTGGCGGCGACGATATGGTCGGACGGCACGGTAATGGCTACCGTGTAGTTGCCGAACGGCAGGGTAAATTCCCCGCGGCCAAAGAACTGCTTGTGCTGCCAGCCGTTGTAGTCGTCGTACACGGCCATGCGCGGGAACCACTGAGCCAGCGTATACAAGTAGTTGCCATCTTCGGGGAAGAACTCAAAGCCGCCCCGGGAATCGGCCGACAGAGAGGGGGTTTTGGCGGTCGTTGATGTTGTACCACCAGCCGATCTGAAGGGTCAACTTACCCGTTTTGGCGGCCAAAGGCGCAGGCAGGTCTACCCGCATCATGGTTTTGTTGATCGTATACTTCAGCACTTTGCCCGTGGCGTCTTTGACGTACTCGATCTTGAAGCCGCCGTCGAATGTCGTATCGGTCATCATGTTGAGCTGGGTCAGCGTGGAGCGCTCGGACAGCTTGTTGGTCGTCGTTTTGTAGGTGTCGGAGTTGGGGTGCACCACGTTTTGGTCGAGCTGGATCCAAACGTAGCTCAGCGGATGGGGCGACAGGTTGTTGTACGTAATGGTCTCCTTGCCGTAGAGGCGCTGCTTTTCGTCGTCGATCTCTACCTTAATGTCGTAGTCGGCCCGCTGTTGCCAGTAATCTTCGCCGGGTGCGCCGGAAGCGGTGCGGTAGGTGTTGGGGGTAGGTAGCTCCACGCCTAATTGGCGGAACTTCGTTTGGTCGGTGTTGGATTGGGCGAAAGCCGAGGATGCCATGCCCACGCTGCCTAAAAGCAGCAAAAACAGTCGTGTGAATGATTTCATTTCGCAAAAAGGATTGTTACAGAAAAAAAATTGGTTCTCCACAATGGGCGCAAAGATAAAAAAATGTTTAGACGTTTAGGCGTTTGGGCGTTTAGACGCCTGTTGTCCGTAGACTTCCGTCTACGGATAGTTCAATCTTCAGATTGCGTTTGTAAGCCAAATAGCGCCGTCAGACGTGCACCCTCACTTGCCCCAACGCCCCCTGTTGTCCGTAGACTTCCGTCTACGGATAGTTCAATCTTCAGATTGTGTCTGCAAGCCAAATAGCGCCGCCAGACGTGAACCCTGCACTTCTTTAGGGTTGGCCCCAACGCCTAAACGCTTTACCGTTGAACGACAAACCTCGCCACCGAAATCGAACCACCGCTTCGGAGCGCGAGCCAATAGGAACCCTGGGGCAGAGAACCTACCTCCAGGTGTATGGTTTGGTCGCCAAAAGTGACCGAATTTTTACAAACGGTTCGGCCCAAAAGGTCGATCACGAGGAGTTCTCCGGGCCCGGCAAGCGGGGCGGGCAGTTGGACATTAAGGACTTCCGAGACCACATTGGGGATGATCTGAAGGGCGCCGGCCGACCCGTTGAAGACCACGGCGAGAACGGGAAAAAAGGTTTCCGCTCCGCTGAAGTCTACCTGCCGCAGCCGGTAGTAATTGAGGCCGGGGAAAGGGGCTTCGTCGGCGAATTGATAGTGCCTGGGGGTATCCGAAGGGCCGGTCCCCGGGACCGTTCCCAGGACTTCAAACCGGAGGCCGTCGCGGCTCCGCTGCACTTCCACGAACGCGTTATCGGATTCGAAGGCGGTGGTCCACCGGAGCATAATGGCCATTCCCTGCTGACTTCCCGTAAAATCGAGCAGCCGGATGGGCAGGGGCGGGCCGTTGTAGGTGAGGACGTAGTCCGGCGCGGCAGCGTCGATCGTCCAGTAGGAGGGATTGGGTAGGGTAGGGCCGCCGGTGAAGGTTCCGGTGAAGGCATTGGCGTCGATGAGGGTGAAGGAGGGATTGGACGAAAGCGCATCGTGCACGGTAACGTTCAGGGTTCCGTTCAGGGTAGCGGTTCCTTGCACGGCAATCAGGTCATTTTGAGGCGCGCCGCTGACGTCCATTTCCAGCGTTCCTTCGTTGATGAAATCGCCGGTAATAGTGAGCACCCCATTTAAGTTGGTGGGAGAAACCGTCCCTCCTGCCGCATTTTTGAAACCGCCGGTAATCGTTCCGCTAGCCTCGAACACCCCTCCGCTGTTGTCGAAATAGTCGATGTGGTTGTTGGAAAAGGCGCCGGAACTAAACTGGAAACTCCCGTCATTTTCGAATAAATCCCCTGGGGAGTCGCCGTTGTTAAAGGCGCCTCCGCTTAATTGGAACGTACGGTTATTGGTTATGGAGCCATAATTATTGAACGTACCCTGATTGATTACCGTGCTGTCGTTGACCATCGTCCCTCCTGAAGGATATTGGCAGTTCCGGAGAAATTAAGAAATAAGCGCCATCATTTTTGGAATGTTCCGGAAATACTAACCGCTCCGCCGCTTTGCGTGAAGGATCCGGCAGGGTCATTTTGCAGGGCGCCCGAGACTGTCAGCGTTCCCGATGATAACAGGTAGGAGCCCTGATTGACGAAGCTCCCCTCGATGGTGAGGTTCGCCTGCTGAAGGAACAATTTTCCGGAATTGACGCGTAAGGAGGCTCCTGGGGCAATCGTTTTGGGGGTGGTTAAAAGACAAAGCCCATCGATGATGACCTCCCCGCTGGTCAAGGGGTTGGGGGGAACGCCAACCGGGCTCCAGCTACTGGCGTTATCCCAGCCCAACGCATTCACATAAGTATAGGTTTGCGCTATTCCATTGGCAGTGGCCAGGAAGGCTAGCAGAAGAACCGGAAAAAAGCGGTTGTTAACGTTCACAAGCCGATCAATTGGGTGCGAAATGGCTGCAAGATAAGGATTTAAATAGCCTGGGAGGTATTTCAAAACCTTTTCCAGGGGAAGGGCATGGAGCCTCAAAGAGATACGTAGCCCGACGCTGGAGCCCACAGACGCTATGGTCTGGGCATGCTCGCGCCAGATTGGTCCGGACATTGCCCTCCGCAGCCCGGAGCCCGTGGAAAACGCTGTTCCCGTTCGAAGAACGGGATCGCCTTATGGGGTTAACCGCACAAAACGCAGGGTTTATGCAAAGATAGCCGTTCAGAGCGGTTAAAGCCCATAGAGCGAAGGCGTTTCCCACGGAGCGTTAGGGCGAAGGAGCGCCTTTTTTTTGGTTCTTTTTTTGGGCGAGCAAAAAAAGAACATACCCCCTTAAAATTCCACCCGGTCAGAAATATACCCCTTCCGGAACCGCAAGCTCCCCTTTTTGCCCGCTACTTCCAGGTTGATGAGGTTGTTTTGGTCGTCGTACAGGCTCATGAGGAACTCGTCGCGGATCTCGATTTGTTTGGGGCGGGGTACCTGGGTGAACTCCACGTAAATCCAGGCGGCGCCCCCTTCGTATTCTTTGCCAAGCAGGTTGCCGGAGAGGGTTTTGCCGTTGACTTTCACCTGAAAAAGGGCGTTTACATACGCCTGGAGGTATTTGCCGGCATCCGGGTGTTCCTTGGGCGTATTCAACTGCAAGCGGATTTCCCTGCCCCGCGCTTTTTCCATTTGTTCCATCTGCAACTCCAGATCATCTACAAAAATTTTGTGAATGACCTGAAGGGATTTTTCCTTTTCGGAATAAGCCATGTCCGTAAGCGTCAGATGAATAGGGTGGGCGCCAGGAAGCGCTGAAAGACAAAAAAATACCCAAAAAGCGGCCATGTTTTTTTTCAAAAGAACAACAGAAAGTCCAAAGTGGTTGGAAAATTTTTAGCACATGCTTTTCGATACTCCTTATCGCATCACGCCTATAAACGCGGTATTTTTCTACATGCCATGGACAAAACATCGCGCTGAAAGGCCTTGAATCCATTTCAAAACAAAAGAGCCGCTTTGGATAAAAATGACAATCAGGCATTTATGCGAAAAAATTATAATAAGGTAACGCGAAAACCGGCTGGATTTATGTACTTTTGACGAATATTAAATGGCAAGTCAAATCCTTTCTGTTCGTCCTAGGGGGGCATATCGAATACCCGAAGGCCGTGTTCTGAGAAGCAGGGAACGTTTTGGATATCAAGCCAATAAATCATAACTCATGAAGCAACCTTTACCCATTCCCAAGGGCAGTTCTTTGTTCCTGGCGCTGCTGTCGCATGGTTTTTCTGTCGTTTCCAACGCGTTTTCCTCCTTCCGAAAGGCATCATGGCTCTTCCTTTGATGGCTTTCGGGCTGCTCATCGTCTTTCCTCTTTTCCTCCAAGCCCAGTTTGTTCCTCAGGGGATTCATTATCAGGCAACGGCTTTGGATGCGCAAGGCCAGCCAATGGCCAATCAGAATACCGTCTTGAGGATTTCTTTGGGATCGGGCACGGAGGCGATTTCCGTTGCGCTTTATAGCGAAGAGCACGAGGTAAAAACGGATGATTTGGGCCAATTCAACCTGGTCATCGGGCAAGGGAAAAGAATAAAAGGGGCTCTGGCATCCGTTCCATGGGCAGAAGAACAAATATGGTTTTCCGTAGAAATGGAAGGCAAATCCGGGCAGCCATTTACTCTCCTCAGCCGTTCCAACCTGCTGGCTGTTCCCTATGCCATGCACGCGAACACGGCTACCCAGCTTGCTCCAGGCGAAGAAAAAAATCAGTCGATCTACTGGCTTACGGGGGGGAATTCGCTAACCTCTCCGCCTACGCAGTTCCTCGGCACCCGGGATGCGCAGGATTTTGTCATTAAAACCAACGACACGGTTCGGATCAGCATTACGAAAGAAGGGCAGTACCAAATCCGCGCTGGCGCCCAGGTGAATGGAGAATCCAGCGATATCAATGCCTATCCCATGACCATAGAAGGAAGCGAGCAGGGAATATACATCAAGGTCAATGGTTCGAGAAATCATACCACCAACTTTTTGACCTTTGGAGACGACCGGCAATTTAGCTGGGGACGGGTAGAGGGGCAAACTTTTCCCGAACTCGAAGCTACCTGGCGTTACCAATTGCAGGTTTCCGTATTCGCGCTGCAAGGGGCTTCGCTTGGGCTGAGAATCGCCGCCTGGATCCTGCAAGCGGTGGGGGAAGCCTCCACGGTTTGCGATGGCTTTGCCACCGCAGGGTCGGTGGCGCAGATCATCGCGTTTACGATTGAAGCTGCCGGGGTGCTGGCGAATTCCATTACCTGGGGCGTAGGCATCCGAAGGGAAATTGGCGTGTTTTATGCCTCCGGCGCAGGGGACTATGCGGAGTGGCTGCCCCGCCAGGAAGGCGAACGCGATATGTTCTTCGGAGAAATCGTTGGCGTAACCGCTGGAAAAGTATCGCTACATACTTCAGATGCCGATCACTACATGGCGGTTTCTATGCGGCCTGCTGTTTTGGGCAACAACCCGGAGCCAGGAAAAGAAGCGCTTTACGAAAAAATAGCCCTGATGGGGCAGGTCCCCGTGCGCGTTGCCGGACCGGTTTCTGCCGGAGATTATATCCTGCCTTCCGGAAACCACGATGGATACGGGATTGCCGTCCATCCCCAGGATATGAAATCCGGCGATTTTGGCCGGGTAGTTGGGGTAGCCTGGCAAGACGGAGCCCCCGATGTGCCTTTCAATTACATCAACACCGCAGTAGGAATCAATTCCAAAGACCTGAGCAAAAAAGTAGACCTGCTCAACCGGCGGGTAGAAAACATCGTTGCCTATCTCGAAGGGAAAGAGCCTTTGCTCGATCCCAGCGCTTTCGCTTCGGCTTCTGGCCCCAGGACAAACCAGCAAACACAAATGACGAAGGTTTTCACCGACGAACAGATAGACCAGCTTCTGGACCGGTATGAACCTTTCTTTAAGGGCTTGGCCTTTCAGGTGGAAAAAGAACTGAAAAAACAAGGCTATGATACCCAAACAGCCTATATGCAGGAATTCCTGGATAATCCGGTGCCCATTCTGAAAGAAATGCGCCGAAACCCATCCTTCTACACTCAATGGGCGTTCATTGACCGCCAGTTGCCTGCTTCAAAATAATCGGATTTTCCTGTTTTCGAAAAAACGGGTTCATGAGAACGGATAAAAACGCATGCGTATGAAAAATCCCCTGGTTTTATTGATGATCTTCCTTGGGGTTGGGGCAGCCCTGCACGCGCAACCTGTTGCCAAAGGGATTCCCTATCAGGCGGTGGCGCGGGATGGCTCGGGCTTTCCTTTGGCTAACTTCCCCGTCGTCGTTCGTATTCAGTTGGGCCCGGAGGCTGTATCTGGAGAGACCTATTATACGGAAACGCACGAAGTGATCACCGATGCGCGCGGGTTGTTTTCGCTGGTTATCGGAGAAGGCAATGCCCCAAAAGGCGCTTTCGCCCGCATTCCCTGGGAAAAAGGCCCCGTCTGGCTTGAAGCGGCCCTGCAAAGCGCTGTCTCGCCGGCCTTCCGGGTGATCAGCAAATCCCGGCTGCTGGGGGTTCCTTACGCGTTGCACACAGCGGTCGCCGGCAGGCTGGCCCGAACAGGCGCCCCGGAGGAAAAAACCCAGTCGATCTATTGGACAACCGGAGGGAATTCCGATACCCGACCTCCACTCCATTATCTGGGCAACCGGGATAGTGTGGACCTGAATATCAAAACTGCAGGTATTACCCGGACCACCGTGACTAAATCGGGGCAAATGAAAATTATCGCTTCCAGAACGGGCCCCGATGACGCGATCCATTCCTATCCGCTGATCGTTCAAGGCAGTAACCAGGGAATTTATATTAAAGTTAATGGGTCCAGAGACGGCAATAATAACTTTGTCACCTTTGGCGATGACGCCCGGTTTAGCTGGGGGGCTATTGAAGGACAGATGTTCCCCGAACTGGAGGCCTACTGGGCGTATCAACTCCAGGTCACGGGCTACATTTTCACCGGAGTAGCCCTGGGAGGCAGCATTGCTGCCTGGAGCGTCGCCGCTGGCGGAGCGTACGGCTCCGCTAATGTCGTTTCGGGGATTGGAATTACCCTGGATGTGGTCGCTTTAGCAGTTGACCTGGCGAATTTACTGGCTAATTCGATAACCAATGCCGTCAACCTGCGCAATGAAATCGGGGTCACTTATTCCACCGGCAACGCAGATTATGCGGAGTGGCTGGAACGCATGCCCGGCGAACGCAACCTGTTTCCCGGAGAAGTCGTAGGGGTTAAACAAGGGAAAGTGAGCCTGCGAACCGATCATGCCGATCATCTTCGCATTGTTTCCCGAAACCCCGGTGCGTTAGGTAATATGCCTCAGCCAAAGGATCAGGAGCGGTACGAAAAAATCGCTTTTATGGGCCAGGTGCCCGTTCAGGTGTATGGGCCCGTTTCTGCCCGCGACTATATCCTGCCTTCGGGCAATAACGACGGGTTCGCTATCGCCGTCCATCCCCAGGATATGAAAATTGGCGACTATGCGCGGATCATTGGCGTTGCCTGGGAATCGGGACGCGACCAGGTTCCGTTTAATCTGGTGAACGTGGCGGTTGGAATCAACGCCAATTACCTGAGCTCCCAGATAGAAGCGCTGGAGAAAAAAGTAGACGGGGTAACCGCGTTCTTAAAAGGCGAATCGCAATCGGTCGTCGCACAGGGCGCTATCGCTCCTGATCAGAACGCGTTTATTACCAAAGCCTCCTCCCTGTCCAGGAAGCTGGAGAAGGGGTTTACCGATGCCGAATTCGATCAGATTATGGACGCCAATGAAGGATTCATCCGGGATGTTTTTGCCCAGGCCAAAGGCCATCTGATCTATCAGGGGTTTGACCTGGATAAAGTGCCTTATATGCGCGATTTCATCGACAATCCGATTCCTTCCATGAAGCAATTGCGCCGCGATCCCGCCTTTTTTACCCAATGGGCGCAGATCGATCAGGGTATCCAGAATGAAATTAAAAAATAAGACCGGTCCGGGTGCGCGGTGTTAACACAAAATGCCTTTCCTCATGAAAAAATGTCTCCTTCTTCTCTTGTTATCTTCTTGGGCGTGGTCTACCCTTTCCGGCCAGTCACTGGGCGTCCTGGGAATGAATTTTCAAGCCCAGGCGCGGGAAACCGGCGGAAGGATTTTGGCAAATGAACCGGTTAAGGTACGTATCGGGTTTTCTTCGTATGAAGCGGATTCGGCGAAAACCTTTTACTCCGAAGTCCACCAGGTTACTACCGGCACGCTGGGGTTGTTCAACGTGGTCGTCGGTCAGGGAAAACCCGCCTACGGCGCCTACGCCGACATCCCCTGGGAATCCCTGCAAATATGGATGGATATCGAACTGGAATCCAGGCAAGGCAGGGAGTACGTGCTCGTCAATCGCACGAAACTGCAAGCGGTGCCGTATGCCTTATTTGCCAATACCGCCAACGAATTAGCGGACGAAAACAGCGATGCCGGCAGCGGCCTGGAGAAAAATCAATCTACGCGCTGGCTGACAGGAGGGAATACCAAAACCGATACTTCCGCGCATTTTATCGGTACCCGCGACAATCAGGATTTGGTCATTAAAACCAATAACATCCCCAGGGTGACGATAACGAAAGAGGGCCAGTTCCAATACACCGGAGGGATTCCTTCCGGCCCGGACGATGTGATCACTTCCTATCCGATGGTGATCCAGGGCTCCAGGCAAGGGATTTACATCAAGGTGAACGGCTCCCGAACCGGCGCCAATAACTTCCTCACGTTTGGCGATGACGAAGAGTTTCTATGGGGGGCGGTAGAGGGTCAGACGTTTCCGGAGTTGGAAGTGTATTGGAGGTATCAGCTTCAGGTAGCGGTGTACGCCCTTCAATCTGGAACGTTAGTGGCAAGCGGAGCCGCTATCTTTCTTAAAGATGGGGGTTTGTGGTCGAGCTTGATTTGCGTTATTGCGACGATTATTTTTAGTTGGAGAGCTCCGGGCCTTGCCGTGGAAGCTACTGCCGTAGCCATCGCCGCTGCAGTCGTTATTGTACAGGCGGGCGCCTTGATCAATGAATCGGTGAGTTGGGGCGACGGAATACGAAGGGATATAGGGGTAACCTATTCCACCGGAGCGGCGGATTATGCCGAATGGCTCGAACGGTTGCCCGTCGAACGGGATTTGGAACCCGGCGAAATCGTTGGCGTGAAAGCAGGCCGGGTTTCTCTGAATACCAGAGAAGCCGATCACCTGATGGTGGTTTCTTCGAATCCATTCTTTCTTGGCAATGCCCCTCAGCCCGACCAGGAACCGCTTTATGAAAAAGTGGCTTTTCTCGGGCAAGTCCCCGTCCGGGTATTCGGGAAAGTGGAAGCCGGCGATTTTATTTTACCTTCCGGGAATCAGGACGGGTTGGGCGTTGCCGTCAGCCCGGGGAAAATGCACCTGGCGGATTATGCCGAGGTGGTAGGCGTCGCCTGGGAATCGGGTAAGGAAAACCAGGTCAATCTGGTGCAGATGGGCGTTGGGCTTCATTCCAATAACGCCCTGGCGCCCAAAGTGGAAGAAATTTCCCAACGCGTGGATAATATCATTGCCTTCCTGGAAGGAAAAGCGCCTCTGAACCCTGGCGGCGCCTTTTCTTCTTTGACGCCTGCTCCGGGGCGCGTTCCGTTGGGGCAGCTCCAAAACCAGCGAATGCCCGATGAAGAATTCGACCAGTATATCGATGCGAATGAGGAAAAGATCCAAAGCATGTGCTTAGCGCTTCAGAAGCAGCTGCAGGACCAGGGCGCCGCTTTACCGGATACTCCGGAACTCAGGGAATTCTTCCAGGATCCTACTTCCAGGATAAAGGCGATGCGCAGGGATTCGCTTATGCGCCTCTATTGGGGGCAAGTGGACGAGTTGATCAGAAACCAACGATAAGTCTGCTTTACTTTACATACAGCCCGATCCCCAGCCTCCTTCAACCTCATTGGGGATGATGAAGTAATTTTTCCAACAACACAATTGCGTTTTCCGGCTTACTCCGCCTACCCTGAACGCGGTATTTTTTCTGCATGCTGTGGACAAAACACGGCAAGGAAAACCTTGCATTTACTAGAAAACAAAGCGCTTGCGAGCCTCGAAAATATGAATAATCAACCATTTATGAAGAAAAATAATATTAAGAAAATAGCGAAATCAAAAAGGATTTCCTTACATTTGCATGGTAGTTTTGGATGAAATTCAGAACAAAAAGTTCCTTCCAGGTAGCCAATAATGGCAAAATGGAATTTTTGACGAACTTAGAAAGCTGAGTTTCAAACGAATAAATCATAACTCATGAAGCAACCTTTACTCCAATCTTTGGACGATCTGGCATTTCCGGTATATGCACCGGTATGCCCCTCCAAGCGCCAGAAAGGTGCTTCCTGGTTTTATCCCTGCGCAGCTGTTCTTGCCTTTTTGCTGTTTTCGTCACCGCTTGTCCTTCAAGCCCAGTCCTTATCTCCTCAGGTGTTTGGAAGCGCCGGAGGGGCTGTCCTGCATAATGGGGTGCGCATCAACTGGACCTTAGGAGAGGCAGCGGTATCCCGCGTCTACGCGGACAATGCCAAGGGCTCGGTCACGGAAGGCTTCCATCAGCCCGCGCTTCAAATCAAGCCGGCTTCCGGTCTTCAAGCCTTGCAGGTGAGCATTGCCCCGAACCCCGTGCTGTCGGTGCTGAATCTGGGCCTCCCCGCCTCCGTTACCTCGGATGTGACCGCCACCATCAGCGACGCGCAGGGCAATGTGGTCCTGAACCGGGTCCAGTTAAAACCCGGCTCCACCGAACTGGACCTGAGCCTGTTTCCCGCCGGCATGTACTTCCTGACCATCCGGCAAGCAGACCAGCCTGCAGGTCAAACGTATAAAGTCGTCAAATTGAATTAATTAGACCAATTATCTCGCATAAAACGAGCCGAATAAACCGCCATAGACCATGAAAAGATTTGTACTCTTCCTTTTTGTCGGTTGCCTTCTGGCGGCGTTCCCGCTGCAAGCCCAATTTGTTCCTAATGGGATCAATTATCAGGCGGTCGCTTTGGACGCTTCCGGCCAACCTATGGCGAATAAGAAAATCACCCTCAAAATCTCCCTGGTTTCCGAAGTCAGAGACAGGACCGTTCATTTCTCCGAAACGCAGGAGGTGTCCACCGATGACCTCGGTCAGTTCAACCTGGTGATCGGCGAAGGGAAAAAAGCGTCCGGATCGTTTGCGAAAATCCCCTGGGCTAAAGAACAAATCTGGATGGACGTCGAACTCCAGGGCGCTCAATCCGGGACCTTCGACCTCATCGCCCATTCCCGCCTGCTTTCCGTACCCTATGCCAAACACGCCGCTACGGCTACCCGGCTGGTACAAAGCAATGACGCCGCCCTGGCAGAAGAGAAAAACCAATCGATTTACTGGCTTACCGGCGGCAACTCGCTCACCGCGCCGCCTACCCAATTCCTCGGAACCCGCGATGCCCGGGATTTTGTCATTAAAACGAACAATACGACCCGGCTTACCTTCACCAAAGAAGGTCAGGCACAGCTCGAGTCCGGAGTCGACGGCGATCAAGAAGATTACGGTTCCTATCCGTTGACCGTCCAGGGGAGCAAACAGGGCATCCACATCAAGGTAAACGAGTCCAGAGACGGAGACAACAACTTTATGACCTTTGGCGACGACCAGCAGTTCAGCTGGGGACGCATCGAAGGGCAGACGGTTCCGGAACTGGAAGCGGATTGGGAATATCAAATGCAGGTGGCTTCGTTCACCTTGGGTGGGGTTTCCCTGGGTTTGCGTATTGCAGCCTGGATTTTAAAAGCCGTCGGGGAAGGAGTTTCCCTTTTTGCTGCGGGTTCCATCGCAGGTACCCTGGCCACGATCGCCGCTTTTGCAACCGAACTGGCCGGGTTGCTCACCGAGTCGATCACCTGGGGCATCAAGATCCGGGAAGAAATTGGCGTGACCTACGCAACCGGCGCGGGCGACTATGCCGAATGGCTGGAGCGTGCCCAAGGCGTGCGAGATCTGGGGTATGGCGAAATTGTGGGGATCATCGGAGGAAAGATCTCCCTCAATACCGAGAAGACCGAAGTGGTCAAGGTGGTTTCCCGCAGGCCAATCTTGTTAGGCAATGCTCCGCAGCCGGGTCAAGAGGCCGCGTTTGAACAGGTGGCGTTTATCGGCCAGGTGCCGGTGCGCGTAGCAGGCGCCGTCGAGGCGGGAGATTACATTCTGCCTTCCGGAAATAACGACGGCTTCGGAATTGCCGTAGACCCAAAAGATATGAAATCCGGCGATTACGCCCGCATCGTTGGGGTTGCCTGGGAATCCGCCAATGGCGATATGCCCTTCAATTATATCAATACCGCGGTTGGTATCAATTCCAATGACCTCACTCAAAAGGTCGACGCGCTCAACCGCAGAGTGGAAAATATCCTGGCTTTTCTGGAAGGAAAAGCGCCGCTGTTGGAGGATAGCGAATTAATGGCTTCTTCCGTTGAAGAAGCGAAACCGTCGACCAAATTCCAGAAACAGTACACCGACGAAGAAATTGACCAATTGCTGGACCGGTATGAGCCTTTTTTCAAAGGCATCTATGCCCAGGTGGAGAAAGACTTGATCAAGAAAGGGTACGATCTGGACGCAAATCCAAGAATTAAGGCATTCTTAAACGACCCGGTTCCTACGATGAAAGAGATCCGGCATAACCCGAATTTCCTAACTCAGTGGGCATTGATCGATCAAAAACTTCCTTCCCGTGGAGGGAAATAATTAGAAGGACAGATAACCGTTAACCGTACGTTCAGGCGCAGCGGCCAAAATATAAAGCAGGCATGAAAAAAAGCATTCTCCTAATTCTTACTTTGTTGTGCTTTGGGCTTTCCTCGAAGGCTCAAGCCATTGCAGAAGGAATTCCCTATCAGGGTGTAGTTCGCGATGCTTCCGGCCTTCCTTTGGCCAACGCTCTCGTAACCCTTCGGGTTACGCTGGGTTCGGTAGAAAAGAGCAATAGCGCTACCTTCTATTCCGAAATCCATGAGGCCCAAACCAATGAGCAGGGCTTTTTCCAATTGGTCATAGGAGAAGGCAAAGACGCCAAAGGCGCGCTCTCCGAGGTACCCTGGTCCACCAGCCAGATTTGGGCAGAAGTTGCGCTGCAAACCTCCGCCCTGCCTTCGTATCGGGTGCTCAGCCATTCCCGCCTCCTTTCCGTTCCATACGCCATGCATTCGGGCACCGCTTCCCAATTAACGAATCCCGAAAATCAGGAAGAAAAAAACCAATCTATCTACTGGACTACCGGCGGCAATAGCTTGACGGAACCTGCTACCCATTTTTTGGGAACCCAGGACAACCAGGATCTGGTGTTCAAGACGAACAATACCCCCCGGGTAAATATTACCAAGGAAGGCCAGATGGAGGTGTTTAGCGGCGTGGATGGCGCCGACGATAATATCAATTCCTACCCCATGACGGTGGAAGGAAGCCAACAGGGGATTTATATCAAAGTGAACGGCTCCCGCGATGGAGACCACAATTTTGTCAACTTCGGAGACGACAAGGCATTTACCTGGGGAGAAATCGAAGGGCAAACCATCGCTGAACTGGAAGCCGATTGGGAATATCAACTTCAGGTAGCCTTGTATACCCTGCAGGGAGTCGCCTTGGGCGCCAGTATTGTGGCCTGGGCCGCTGCTGCCGTCGGCGCTTTTGCTTCGGGCTTGAATGCGCTCACCGGCGCCGCCATTATTGTAGACTTGGCAGGCCTTGCCGTGGATTTGGCGAACTTGCTGCAGGAATCCATTACCTGGGGAACTAACATCAGGGAGGAAATTGGCGTTACCTACTCCTCCGGCGCGGCGGATTATGCCGAGTGGCTGCAGCGCGCTGCTGAAATCCGCGATGTGTATGCCGGAGAAATTGTGGGCGTTACGGGCGGATTGGTATCGCTGAATACCCAAAACGCCGACCATCTCTTCGTCGTTTCCTCCAACCCGCTGGCGCTGGGGAACAAACCCGCAGCAGAAGACCAGAGGCAGTACGAAAAGATCGCCTTCATGGGGCAGGTGCGCACACGCGTGCTCGGCCCGGTGTCGGTCGGCGATTATATCCTCCCCTCCGGCAATAACGACGGATTTGCGATTGCCGTCCATCCCGACGATATGAAACCCGGAGACTACGCCCATATTATCGGCGTATCCTGGGGAAACGGGCTCCCCAATGTGCCCTACAACCTGGTCAATGTAGCCGTGGGGATCAATGCCAACGACCTTAGCCGGGAAGTGGTGGCCCTGGAGAAAAAAGTGGAAGCCATTATGGCTTACCTCAAAGGCCAGTCGGCTTCCGTTACCGGGGAAGCCGGCTCCGTA
The DNA here is from genome assembly GCA_016707205.1 of Haliscomenobacter sp. Classification (GTDB taxonomy): domain Bacteria; phylum Bacteroidota; class Bacteroidia; order Chitinophagales; family Saprospiraceae; genus JADJPL01. Next base: position 16,596 of record JADJHZ010000015.1, read on the forward strand.
ACCGCCGGCCAGTTCGTTACGACCGCTCCCAAAGTGGAAGGTGGCAAGTTGTTCACCGACGAGGAGTTTGATCAAATCCTCGATGTAAATTCGGACATGTTAAACGAACTGTTTGCCCAAACGAAAGCCCGGCTGATCGAAATGGGAAATAATCCGGAGGATCATCCCCGCTTAATGGCCTTTTTAGACAACCCGGTACCTGTGTTAAAGGAGATCCGCCGCGATCCAAGGTTCTTTAATCAGTGGGTCCAAATAGATCATAATACGCAAGCAAACCAGAAAAAATAACAAAGCGGAAACCGGAGCGCTTTGTTCGAACGCAACGGGATAAAATAAATCGCAATGAAAAAATTTGTACTCCTTTTTCTGATTCAGGTCTTCGCGGCATTCTCCCTCTTTGGGCAGGCTTCCGGCGATGCGGGTATGAATTTCCAGGCGATAGCACGAGACGCTTCGGGGAGGTTGATCGCCAACCAGCCCGTTCAGGTGCGCATTTCCCTTACTTCAAAAGAAGGAGTCGTACAAACGCTGTTTTCCGAAATCCACCAGGTAAACACCGATGAACAAGGGCTATTTAACCTCGTCGTTGGCGAAGGCAAGAATACGGTCGGAGCCTCGTTCGCTCAGGTGCCCTGGCAGGCTCAGCCTATCTGGATGGAAGTGGAAATCAAATCCGAAGGCGCCAACCGCTTCGAATGGGTCAACAGCACCCAACTCCGCGCCGTTCCCTACGCCTTCCATGCCGAAACCGCCAACGAACTGGCCGATCCCGAATTAGCCAGAACCCTCGATTTGGAGAAAAACCAATCCATCCGCTGGACGACCTCCGGGAATGAGCTGACCGAGCCGGAAACGCATTTCATAGGCACCAGAGACAATCGGGATCTCGTCATCAAAACCAATGGGGTACCCCGGGCTACCTTGACGAAAGAAGGTCAGTTGAAACTGTTCAGCGGCGTGTCCGGACCAGACGACGACGAGGCCTCTTACCCGATGACGATCAAGGGATCCAAACAGGGCATAACCATCAAAGTCAACGACTCCCGCGACGGAAGCACCAACTTCCTTGGCTTTGGCGACACCGAGGAATTCTTGTGGGGCGCTGTAGAAGGCCAAACCATCTCCGAGTTGGAGTCCGATTGGGAATATATTCTTCAAAATACCCTCTTTGGCCTCTCCATCGCCAGCTTGACCGCTCAGGCGATCGGGGTGGCTCTGGAAGCTGCGGGGTTATATGCCGCAGGAACCGGCGCAGCCGCCAGCTTGATTTTTATCTTCGCAGCCCCAGGGTTTTACGCCCAGGCTATTGCCGTTACGGCGCAGGCTGTTGTCCTTGGCGTCCAGTTGGCCGCCCTCATTGCGGAGGAAACGACCTGGCAAACGAAGATCCGGGAAGAAATCGGGGTGACCTACTCTTCCGGCGCGGGCGACTACGCCGAGTGGCTGGAGCGCAACCCGAAGGAAAGAGATTTGATCTATGGCGAAATCGTCGGGGTAAAAGCGGGAAAAGTATCGCTCAATACCCAGGATGCCGACCACGTAATGGCCGTTTCCCTGAAGCCGATCTTCCTGGGCAACGCACCCCAACCCGATCAGGAACACCTTTATGAGAAAGTCGCCTTCATGGGCCAGGTGCCCGTCCGGGTGGCCGGCAAAGTGGAAAAAGGCGATTACATCCTGCCTTCCGGAAACAACGACGGCATGGGCATCGCTGTCAACCCCGGCCAGATGCGCATTACCGACTTTGCCAAGGTGGTAGGCGTCGCCTGGGAATCGGCGGAAGAAAAAACCCTCAACATCGTCAACATGGGCGTTGGACTGAACAACAAAGGCCTGGCCCCCAAGGTGGAAGAAATTTCCCAGAAAGTAGATAACATCATCGGCTTCCTCGAAGGTAAAGAACCCCTCCTGTCCGGAACAGGGCTGCCTGTAACGGTTTCTTCTTCGGTTGCGGCTGCTCCTGCGCAGAAGCTGTTGACCGATGCGGAGTTCGACCAGATGATCGATAAGAACGCCGACTTTCTCCGCAAATTTTATGCGGATGCAAAGACCCAATTACATGAAAAAGGAATGCAAGAAATTCCCGATGTGCCCGGCTTAAGGGCTTTGTTTGCCGACCCGGTCACCCAGATCAAAGCCATGCGCCGCGACCCGGCCATGAACGATCACTGGGCCCGGGTGGATACCTTCATCAAATCGAGAAACTAATCGACCGATCACCTATATAGAACCTATTTCATCTTTTGAAAAACGACCAACAATTATAATCGCTATCTCATGAAACGACCTGTACTCTCTCCAATTATCCTGGTGGATAAGAAGCAAGTGGCTCTTTTCCTTTTGTCTTTTAGGGAAATTGCCCAACGGTTGGCTTTAGTGGGCGTCATGTCCCTTTTGGCGCTTTCTGCTATGGCGCAACCCTCAGGAGCTTCGGTATCTTCCGGCGCCCCTTATTGCCCTAATGGTTCAATTACGGTCGGCTTCACAACGGCCAACTGGACTAATAACTCAGTAGCCCATTTGGACCTCATGGCAAGCGATGGGGTTACGGTTGTTCAAAATGATATAGGATCGACCTATACTACGGATGCCCCGGCTCCTACTTCTCTTAGCGGGACGCTTCCCGGCTCAGTGAGTTTTGGGACACAATACCGGTTGCGTGTTCGGGTTACCGATTCGAGCCCCAATACCGGGGATGGTACCACGAATACCGCCCTTTTCACAATAACTACCCCTACGATCAATACGCCAACGGTTACACCTGCCGGGCCTTATTGCCCTGGGGATATGATTACGGTTTCTTTTACCACAGGCGGCTGCCCTTTTCCGGGAGGGAACGTGTTTACGGTCCAATTAGACGACAATGCCGGGTTTTCTTCTCCGGTCAACCTTACTCCAACCGGCGCTTCAAGCCCTTTAGTGGTTACTATTCCTTCTAACACGGAGCCTGGCTCCAATTACCGGGTACGGGTAGTTGCGAGTAACCCAAACACTGTTCAAAGTTCAGGAAGCACTACCTTCCGGGTCAGGACCCCCGGATTCACCAATGCCCTTCCTTTAACCCTTTGCCAGGGAGCTGGATACGATCTGATGTTTAATACGTTTTCTAGCCAAACGTTTAACCCAGGGAACAAATTCATCGCCGAGATCGGAACCGTTTCGGGCACCACCTTTACGGCGGTGGCGCCAATTGGGTACTACTCAAATTCGGCTTTGATCAATGTTAATTCAACTCAAACTATTAAGGCGGTTATCCCCTTTAATTTACCGAGTGCAGGGCCTTATTATTTGCGGTGGCGTTCGACCACTATGTTGGATACCAGCTGCTATACCGGTCCTTATACCGTTCCCCAGATTCGCCAGTTCACCGACCCGACGAATGATTTTATATGCAACGGATCGACCAATTTCAGCGTAACCAATGTTCCTGCCAGTGGCGGAGCGATAACCTATCAATGGTACCAATCCAACCCAATCCTTTTCTCCATGAAGACCTCCGGGCTTGGCTCTGTCGCTGTCAATAGCATTGCTAAATCGGGGATGAATGTATACGCGGCAACGGGTACGGGGCTTTCTATATCGACCGACGGCGGCTTGACGTATCCTAATACGGTATTGGGCGCCTATTTTATCAGTAATGTAGTGGTTTCCGGGGGCTCGGTATATGCCGCGACGAATAATGGTCTGTATAAGTTGGATTTAGCGGGAGCGATCCAAACTCATTACACCACGGCAGGCCCCTTTTTCTTACCCAACCTCAATGTGCTCAATGTCCTGGTTGATGGCGGTGATATTTACGTTTGCACGAGTAATGGTTTGGCAAAGAGTACAGGAGGAGGCCCGTTTGTTTTACTCGATAGTTCCCCTGCTTTTGATGTTTTTGTCAACGGTTCGTACATTTATCTTGCTACTTCCGCTGGGGTTAAGGTCTCTCAAAATGGAGGCACTTCTTTTACCACCTATACCACGATGAATGGTTTGGGAAGCAACAATGTACAGTCGATTTTTGTCCAGAACAACATCGTTTACGCCGGAACCGATTTCGGTTTGTCCTACTCCACGAATGGGGGAACGGAGGGCGCCCTTAGTTTTGTCTTTACCACCAAGGGGTTGCCAGGCAATAACGTCAGGGATATTTTCGCTGCCACCGGCGGCGCCATTTATGTCGCGACAAACGGCGGGTTTGCTATAGGCTCCAAAGGATTTAATGATTCGGGCAGCCCGTTGATTGAGGCGTTCTCGCCTGTGATTGCCGGCCTTACTAATCCGTTTGTTACCGGAATCATCATCGAGCCGAGCCAAATACTCCTTGCCACCCTGGGCGGGGTGGCCATTTCTCCGTTTACATTCTCTACGGGGTCAAATACCTCAACACAAATGGTTTCGGCGACACCTGATAATTCGCTCAGGAGGTTTCAGGCCCTTGTCCTCAAGGATGGCTGCTTTTTAGGGAGTAATCCTGTTCGTATCGCAGATATCCCCCCCATCATTTCGGTAATAGCCGATTCGACCTATGGCCCGCCCGTTTGCGGCGGCACCACCGGCCGGATTTATGTGCAGGGCCTCATCCCGAATACGAAATACCGGCTTAATTTCACCAATGGACCATCGCCGGGTATGCCTAAGAATGGCGATACCATAACCGTCGATGCCAAGGGGTACGTCGGGATTAATTTACTCGCAGCAGGTACCTATCACATTTCGTTTAATAGCCTCGTCGAGCCGCCTGCCAATGGTTGCGTATCCAACCTGCTCATGGTGACGATCAGCGATCCGACCAAACCAGGCAATCCGATGGCAAATGCAGTAGCGCCGGTATGCCAGGGGACCAATATCGTGGTCAACCTGACGTCCTCTCTGAGCGCTACGGAGGAATACCGGTGGTTCAAGGATGCTGCTGGGACGATGCCCCATAATCCTAGTGTTACCACAACCAACACCTATTCGCCAGCTGCTATTCCGCTTACCAGCGGCACGTTGTACGTGGCCAAGCGCGACAAGGTGACCCAGTGCAATAGCGAGGATACCCTGGCTATCGCTTATACGGTCAACACCGCCCCCGTCATCACCTGCGCAGGCGACGACGTGGCGCTGACCATCACTATTGGCGGGCTTACTGCGGGCAACTACACGCTGGCCTATTCCGGCCCGGCAGTGGGTAATCCGGCGCCTGGCCCTGTAGTTGTGGGAGGCTCAGGCCAAATCGTCATTACCGGCCTGGCCATAGGCAACTATTCGGGCATCCAGGTGACCAATGCCGCAGGCTGCCCTTCCAACCTCATCGGCTCTTGTCCGCTGTTTGGCCCTCCCGCCGACGACGCGATCGGCGCTAATAAACTTCAAACCGTTAAATGCGGTATCCCGGCTGTTGCAGGAGGCTATTATCAAAAAGCCCCGAGCGGCAACGGGTACGAAACCGGTCTGGGCGTGGCAGTCGGCCGCATTCGCCAGACGAACGACGTGCCGGCTAACCCCAACGAGAATGTGGAACTGCGCGGCTGGCTCCGTTTCGACCTGAACAGCCACCTGCCTTCCTACGCCCGCATCGACCGCGTGGAATACCAGCCTGTTTCGGTAGAAGGGCCGTTCACCACCATCGCGGACGTTCCCATCCGGAGCGCCACCGGAGATATTCAATTCGACATTACGCAAATTTCTCAGGTCAATTATCCGCTGCCTGCCGGTTTCAGCCCGGCTGCTTTCGCGGATCTGGCCGATACCAAATACGCCGACTTCACGATTTCCCATAGCGTGACGGGGCCGTTTACCGACCTCGGCCCGCAAGGCGTGACCGATCTGCAAAGCCGTTTGCTGACCGACGGGATTTTCCAACTCGGTCTGACCCTCTCCGGCACTGATTTTGACGTGCCGTTGTACCAATTCCACGGGATCGTTTTTGACGAGGCTTCTGCTGCTCCTGTTACTCATCAGCTATGCGTAACGTACCATATCGAAGACTTCGGCGACTTACCCGAACCTAAATACGCTACCGATCTGGCGGGCGGCCTTGTTGGTCCAAGTCACCGGATCGATTCGATCGACGTAGATACGCGTCCAACGGTAGATGTCCGCCGCCCGGCGCTTTATATCGGCGCCACGCCGCCGGATGCCGAAAGCAATGGACAGGAGTCTCTTGACTCCGATGGCGATGACACGAACGGCGATGATGAAAATCTTTCTACTGCTTCGTTCTCCGCGCCTCTGATCGCAGGTACTATGGTTAACCTGACGGTTCCGGTGACCAACTTCCTGCCAAGAGCTGCCGCAGTCAGCGTGTTCATCGACTGGAACAACGACGGCGTTTTCAACAATACTACCGAGCGCATTCCTTGGCCTGTACTTCAAGCTACCCTGCCTGGAGCACCGGGTATGGTTACGCCATATACGGCCAATCTGGTGATTCCGGTTACGGTACCAATCGATCTGACGACCGCCACCGTAGGGGTGCGGGTGCGGCTCACTTCTGCCGGCGTTTTCGACGCGTATGGCCCTGCTCCTGATGGGGAAGTGGAAGACTTCCTGGTGGAAGTCCGCGGTTTGGACTTCGGCGACTTGCCCGACCCGATCAATGGAATCGGTACCAACAACTTCCGCACCCGCTTCGCCGACGATGGCGCACGCCATGCTATGGTGCTTGCCGCCCCGATTTATTTAGGCCAAACCGTGGACGCTGAAGCCGATGGACAGGCTTCCGCTAATGGCGACGGCGACGACCTCAATCCGGTGCCTTCGGTCGACGATGAGGACGGGGTGGTCTTCCAGGCTACGCCGCTGATCCCAGGCCAGATCGCAACCGTGACGGTTACCGCCCGCAACGGACATCCAACAGATCCGGCCAGGCTTTATCTGTATGCCGACTTTAACAACGACGGTTTTAGCTCTTTACTTCCGGTAACCTTCCTGACGGGAGACCCGATATTCTTGGCCGGGGTTACCGATACCCGCGCCTATACGTTCCTGATGCCGCTCAACGCCGCGTATATCGGCGACAAGGCTTTCTTCCGTTTCCGCTTCACCACCCAGGCCCTTGCCAATGACGCTACCGGCGCCTACGGACTTGCGCAGGACGGGGAAGTCGAAGATTATATCAGCGGCGATATTTCCCTCTACGATTGGGCCGACTTACCCGAGCCGATCTACAACACGGATAAGGATGGCGGCACGCCTGGGCCTAGCCACCGCATTACCGCAGTGCACATGGGCGGTGGGGTTTATCGCAACGGCCTGTTTATTGGCACTACGGTTCCAGACATGGAGACCGACGGGCAACCTCATGTCAGTGCTGCCGGCGACGACAATGTAATGATAGATGACGAGGACCTGAGCCAAAACGATTTCACTAATGTTTTGACCAGCAATCAGTTGATCGCAGGAAATACCATTACCCTGACCGTTCCGTACGTCAACATCACCGGGGTAAATGCCAAAATGATTGCATTCATCGACTGGAACGCGGATGGCGACTTTGAAGACACCGGCGAGCGCATCGAACAGGATGCTAATTTTGCAGACCCAGGCGTGGTGACCTTCCTGAATATTCCGATTCCCGATTGGGCAGGTTCTCCGACGACAGCAGTCCGCATCCGCCTCACTACAGGCGCCATTTTCGACTCCAATGGCCCCGCCCCCGACGGCGAAGTGGAAGACTTCTTCGTCAATGTGATCGGCTACGACTATGGCGATTTGCCGGATAATGACATTTCTGCAACTCCTACGGGTTCTTCAGATATTGGGCCGGCCCTCGGCAAAGGCGATTACCATACGTATTTTACTACCGATGGCGCCCGCGGCCCGCGTCACCTCACTAATCCCAACCTGAAGATCGGGAATACGGTGGATGCAGAAGGAAATGGACAGCCTCAGTTGAATGCTTTTGGCGACGATATTAATGGCATCGACGATGAAGACGGCGTCATTCAGCCCGACTCCGTCGTGCGCGGCAAACCGGCGGTGTTCAAGGTATTCGTGACCAATAAAACCGGCGCCGACGCTTACCTCCATGCATTCGTCGATTGGAACGACGACGGCGACTTCCTGGACATCGCTCCGGGTGAAAACGAGCACGTCGGCCCGATTGTCATCGCGTCAGGCGAAAGCGGTACCTATTTGGTTACGTTTATCGTACCGGTGCTGCCCAACCCGCTGCCCGAGCGCGTGGCTTCCCGCTTCCGTTTGAGTAATACGAACTACGACTTATCTACCGGCCCCGCTTTGGCGAACGACATCAACGGGGAAGTAGAAGATATGTGGGTATCTATCGTCGGCTACGACTGGGGCGACCTGCCTGAACCGCGTTACATCACGGATGCTACCGGTGGGCAGCAGGGAGCAAGCCACAAGATCGCTACCACGATTAATAAAACCAATCCTGGGAATCCCAATACCTTTGCGCTCTATATCGGCGCCACGCCTCCTGATCCCGAACCGGATGCCCAGCCGCATCCGCAGGCTTTCGGCGACGACAACAACGGTGTCCCGGATGACGAAGACCTGTCTTCTGCTAACTTCGTGAATGCTTCGAACGTTCAGGATTCCATCGTCGCTGGAGAATTCATCCGCCTGCGTGTGCCGGTGGTGAATAACTACGTCGATTCCGTGGCGACCCTTTGGGCTTTCATCGACTGGAACGGAGACGGAATCTTTACGGGTCCGCAAGAAACGCGTTCTATTCAGGTAACGCCCAATGCGGCCACAGACGGTCTCGATTATTATAATTTCGATTACAATACAGTACCGCCAATCGCCAAGCCCGATTCCATCGGCGTGCGCGTTCGTCTGACTACCAGCAAGATCATCGACGCTTATGGATTAGCAGGAGACGGCGAAGTCGAAGACTTCATCGTCGAACTCAAGTCCCGCGACTTTGGCGATTTGCCGGATGCTACAGCAGGGGTGGGTAAGGACGACTTCCAGACGCTCAAAGCCAATAACGGCCCGCGCCATGCGATTCCCGTCGTTCCCCTCGTGTTCCTCGGAGATAAAATCGACACCGAAGCCGACGGCCAGCCTTCCGGTACGGGCAATGGCGACGACGCCAACCCGCTCCAGGCTGACGACGAAGACGGCATCATCTTCCTCACGCCAATGCAGCCTGGCAATACGGCGCAACTGGCCTACTATGCGACCAACAACTCGCCTACTGCAGCCCGCCTCCACATCTGGGCGGACTGGGATAACGACGGCACCCTCGATCCGGTGACCGTAGTCAATGCAGTTGATCTTGACCTGGCAGCGAATACAGCTATCGCCAGCAACGCCAAGCGGATCATCACCTTCCAGGTGCCGCTGAGCGCTACCTTCGACGGCGGGAAGGTACACTTCCGCTTCCGGATCAGCTCGCATCCCGATTTCCTTGCCACTCCAAGCCCTCTGGGCCTTGCTCAGAACGGGGAAGTGGAAGACTACGTCGTGCCGCTCTTCAAGGTGGGTAGCCTGGTCTGGGAAGACCGCAACAACAACGGATTCCAGGATGCCGAAGAGATCAATCTGGGCATCGATAGCGTTCGCGTCGTCATGCGCTTCGGCGGTATTGACCCAACGACCGGCGCTTGCGACTCCGTTACGCAAAATACGATTACCGATCTGAATACCCTGACCCGCGATGCGCGCCCAGGCGATCAAATCACCGACTACGTGATCGATACCCTGACCAGCAACGGCGGGCAGTACATCTTCGTCGGTATGATCGAGGGCTTCTACCAGGTCATCGCCGCCGATACCTTCGGCTTGACGCCGACCCGCTTCGACTGGATCAAGAACGTGACCGAAGAAGACCGCGACAGCGATGGCAAACCATACCGGAATCCTTGGGAATACGCGAACAACGAACGCCGGCAGTCCAAGAGCCAGGAATGGAAGATGCTCGCAGCGACCATCGGAACAGACGAAGAAGGGATTCTCGATCAGCGGAATCCGTTCCTGCCCGATCCGAACGAGCACGGCGATCCGTTCCCCGATAACCGCGTCGAACAACGCATCGACTTCGGCTACGTGGGCTACGACTTCGGCGACCTCGACAGCTCTCTGGTCCACAATCCTTCTGTCAGTAACTTCAATACGGAAGAAGACGGCATCGCCGGGCACCCCGAAGGACCGAAGCATATCGTTACTCCTGATCTCCGCCTTGGCCGTTGCCAGGACGTAGAGTGGGAGGGACAACCCGACCCGGATGCAGGTGCAGAATTCAAGCCCGTGCCGGTAGAACTTGGCGGCGGCGACGATCCGATCGCCAGCTTCAGCACGTACCCGGCCTTCCCATACGATCCTTCGCAGGGCCGCCGCTGGCCATTCAACATCGCAGCGAACGCTTGCGGCGACGACGAAGACGGTATCCGTTTCAATACCCCGATGGTGGCAGGCTACGACGCGCAGATCTCTGTGCGCTACAACGCCAAGCTCAACCTCGATGGCCCGGATGCTTACCTGCATGCCTGGTTCGACTGGAACGGCGATGGAGACTTCTATGTCAACGGCAATCCGGCGATGGGTATCGATCCAGACGAGCACGTCATCTTTACTGCGCTCGATGGCGGCGCCATTTCCCTGGAGCCGATCACGAAAGCGGTTGAACTGGAAATGAGCTACCTGACTTCTCCGGATGACTCCATCCGCCTGACCTTCAAGGTGCCTGCCAATGTGAAATACAACAACGGCAACATGCTGACGCGTTTCCGCATCAGCTTTGACCCGCGTCTTGGACCGGACGGCATCCTGGATGCCAGCATCAACTTCCCGAACGCACTCGGCCTCAACTTCCCCAATCCGCAACCCGGCGCCGGAACTTCTCAGGTGCCTGGCGGCGTGGTCCCTTACGGCGAGGTAGAAGATTACTTCATCTCCCTCTCGAAAGTGGGCAACCTGGTATGGGAAGACCGCAACTACAACGGTCTGCAGGATGAACTGGAGCCTCCGATCGCCAATGTGCCGATCCGCCTGGAATTCGCAGGAATCGATGGCATCTTTGGAACCGCTCCAACGGATCCGTTCGAATATGTATACCACGACACTACCGATGCCAACGGCATCTACTACTTCTGCGGCCTGATCGGCAACGTGGATCCTTCCGGTATTCCAAATCCGACCTACCGCCTGGTCGTTTCCGATCCGGACGATATGACCTCGACGTACAACAACCCGGATCCGTCCGACGACAGCTGCATCGACAACAACAGCAACGGCGACGATGAACTCATCGATGGGGAAATGCTGACTATCGGCGGCATGACCAAGTTCGAACGGGTCACGATGGATACCTTTACGATCCTGAATCCGATGATGTTGTGCGTGGATGAAAACGGGTAACTAGGATGTGGGCAACGTGCCTCCGGAATTACCGGAAGCCCGCCATCCTCCCAGGATGCACTCAACAACTTCCCGGATAACCAGTACGACGAGACCCGCGACTTCGGTTATTCCGGATTCGATTACGGCGACCTGCCGATTGCCAGCTGTAAAGGCCGGCTCCAACTATCCGACCCTGCGCGACTCCATGGACGGGCAGTTTACCGGCAAGTTTGGCGCACGCCACGTGATCCAGCCGCGCTTGTACCTGGGTAAAGGCGTAGACGCTGAGCTCAACGGTCAGCCCGACGACGACGCAGGCAGCAAATTAGGCGGCGACGACGACGACCAAAGCAAGTTTGTCAAAGGCGACGGTACGGACGACGAAAGCGGCGTATTGCTGCTCTCTCCGCTCCTCCCGGGCGAACGGGCCTTCTTCAAGGTCAATTATACCTCGCAGGATACGACGTTAGGCTCCTATGTGAACAAAAACGCTTACCTCACCGCCTTCATCGACTGGAACGGCGACGGCGACTTTGGTACTACCGCCAGCCCCGATGCGGATGAATGGATCGTCTTTACGCACAAGAAAGCCAGCGGCGCCAGCTTCAATATCGATAATATCCTCGATGTGGCAGACGTCAAAACCATGCTGCTCCCCGCTACGGGATCCTTCGGCGTCGACAGCGTAATCCTTGGCTTCAATGTGCCGAACCATGCCGTCTTTGACTCGGGCGTGGTATACATGCGCTTCCGTCTGAGCTGGACGAATTACGAGACACAGTATCCGACGACCTTCCCGAACGGCCTCGGACCGGACAACAATGAGTTCCATATGGCCGTGGCGCCGTTTGTTAAATCCACGCCGCCATTTACCGCGTCTCCTGGACTCGCTCCGGGTAATACCGCCGGCCGCTATCCTTACCCTGTCGGCGAAGTGGAAGACTACGGTATTCCGGTAGCCAAGATCGGCAACCTGGCCTGGTACGACCACGACGTGTTTGGCGATCAGGATGCGACGGGTGAAGAGGGCGTGGACACGCTGCATCTGGTGCTGGTTTGGGGCGGTATTGATCCCGCTACCGGCCAACCCGATACGGTAGGTTACCAGACGCCGGAAGCGGTGTTCGCCAACCTGTCCAAAGGCCCTGTAACCGACATCCTCTACAACCGGACTTTGATTCCGCCTACTGCCTTCCCGGCCAACACCTATACGCCGGAAGGAGGCATCAAGAAGACCGGCGTATCGACCGAGAACGCAGTCAGCGGCATGTATTCCTTCCGCGGACTGATCCCCGGACGCTACTATGTGATTCCGGAGAAATACCTCCAGCGCGACAGCACCAGCTTCGTCGACTTCTGGCCGAAGCACCGCGTACTGACGCTGCAGGACAACCCGGGAGTTAACGATAATAACGACAGCGACGGCATCGACAGCACGGGCGCAACCGCTGGCCAGGTCAGCAAAGGCCCCGGCGCGTTCGTACGGATCAACGACGGCAACCCCAAATATCCGGAGGTATGCGTCAACGACCGTCCGCTTAATGAGAACGGCCTGTTGATGGACGCCGTAGATAATGCCAACCCGAACTCGAAGGCCTACTTCCTTGACAACCAGTGGGATAAATCCATCGATTTCGGCTGGATCGACGAGCCGAACATCGAGGCTAACCTCGACATCGTGGGTGTGGACTTTGCCACCAGCCAGGAATGCAAGAACCTCAACGTGATCATGCACCTGTGCATCAAGAACCCAACCGAAGTGCCGCTCGACAGCTTCATGATGGCCCTTAACCTCAAGCAGGCTTACGGCGACGCATTTGTGGGTAACGTGGAAGTTAGCATCGTGGACAGCGCCTTTACCACGTCTTCGGGCAACACGAAAGTGAAGAAGTCCATGACGGGCGCCGTGAGCGCGCTGACGCCATTCATCAACCCGAACTACAACGGCGACTCGAACACCAACCTGTTTAACACGATTGGTTCCGGCGGTCAGACCTGGAACGACGGCACCGGCCCCGGCGCCTTCTACCTGCCTGGCGATTCCGTGATCTGTGTGCGGATTGAGTTTGAGATCGACGGCGATAAAACAGCTACCCTCAATGCCAATACCCCGCAAGGCTGGTATTCGCAGGCTCAGGTTTGGGCCCGTGCGGTAGGCTTCAACAAGGCTACCGGCAAGAAGCGTCCGGTCCTCGACTTCCGCTTCTTCGATCCGTTCTTGTCCAAGAACCCTGGCGACGCCTTTGTGGTCAACCCGCGCTTTGGGCAGCCGATCCAGGTGATGGATTGGTCGGATGAGTTCGACGATCCGATGCCGATGGCCGGTCTGGTTTACCCTGACGGCGGCGATGGCATCCTGTTCGAAGGGATGGTGGCCGACCGCGGCGCCAATGGCGAATACAAGACCTTCCCGATTCCGCCTAGCGTGACGGGTCGCGACAAGTACCTCGACGAGGACGACAGGACCATCCAGAACGATCAGTGCTGGATCCGTACCCGCTTGAACAGCGGTATCAAGGATATCAACATCAGCATGGATAAAAACTGCGAAGCGATAATCAATGCGGATCAGTTGGTACCGAACTTCCTGCCCGAGTGTGGTTTCGACAAGTACCCCGAAGGCAGCTACTACCGCGTGATCATCCAGGATGAGCATACCGGCGAGACTATTTGGGCTTCTGTCGACCGCGTGCCGTTCGACGCCGCCAAGTACCTCCACCGCAAGCTGATCTACAAAGTGCGCAGCGTAGCCAACCATTGCGAACCCGTATGGGGCCGCCTCAACCTCGAGGACAAAACGGTGCCAGTGGTAACCTGCCCGGTTGGAGGCATGCCTGTAGACAGAAGGGTTTCTGCCGACAGCAAGACCCTTATTGGTCCAAGGCCGTTTGTCTGCACGGATATCGACAGCGTGTTGAACAAGGAAGCTTCCTGGAAGACCTCCTCTTACGCTTACTTTACCGGCATCGCATCTGCGACCGATTCTTGCGGCACGGTTTACCTCGACCGGGTGAGCGACGCCATCAACTATGTGACCGATTGCGCCATCACCGAGTCCAACCGCAAGCTGTATGCCTACATCATCCGGACCTTCTTCTTCCGCGATGAGTTTGGCAACGAAGGCATCTGCAAGCAGCGCATCAACTTCATCCGTCCGACCATCGTACTCCCCGAGTGCAAAGTGGAGGTGTTGAACGTGCTTGCCAAGGGCGATACACTGCTTAAACCGGCGGATCTGCTCAGCAAATACGGGCTCTCTGAATCCGTGCCTTACTTCCTCAATGGGGCAGGCACCAAGATTTATATTACCCAGAAGGATTACTGTGGATTCTCGGTGGATTACAAAGATGAGAACGTATATACCACGGGTCAGTGCGGACGCAAGATCATCCGTAAGTGGTCGATCTTTGACTGGTGCTACGGAACGGGTACCAACTACCCGACCGATTTCCTCCAGTGGCCGGCTACCGATAACGATTGCTACACGAATGCACGTTGGGAAGATAAGATCTATTGCTGGGAACAGCTGCTGGTCATCGGCGACGACGCCGCTCCGATCGTGCTGATTCCGGATATCGACAAGGACGGCTTCAAAGGTTCCGGGTATAAGAAAAACCCGGACAACAAGCCCAATCCGAAAGTATCTACCGCTACCTTCGACGCCGAGGATGTGTATGAATTCTCTACCGGCGCGATGGATTGCACCGGCGCCTTCCGCTTCACCAAGGATATGCTTCAGGTGACGAACAAGCAGCCAGGTTCCTGGTGCTTCAACCTCGCGGTTTTGGTTCGCCGTCCGGTTCTTGACCTGGATGAGCGCCCCACGGGCCAGTTCACCTTGAAAGCGGATCCTACGATCCTTGTCCTGGGCGATTGCGACAAAGGCTTCAATATTGCCGGCGTACCGATGCCGAAGGATACGAACACCTTCTGGTTCCTCGAAATCCGCGTGTTTGATGCTTGTTACAAAGACACCACCATCTACGTTCCGTTCCGCATCGTCGATAAGATCGCTCCGGTGATGAAGTGCGACGATAAGCTGAACCTGACGCTCGACAACGAGGGTGTGGGCAACATCGCTGCAAAAGAAGTGGATGAAGGCAGCTGGGACAATTGCGGCAAGATCGAGTGGATGAAAGTTCGCCGCCCGATCGGCGCCTGCAGCACCAACTTCATCGCGCTGAAGCGCTTCGTCGACGTCAACAAGAACGGCAAGATCGATGCCGATATCGACTACATCGACGAAAACCGCAACTTCAAAGCGGAAGATACCGAGTACTTCCGGATCAACAAGGCCGGCGGCGCACTGATGTCTCCGATGCTGGATACGGTACCGGTCTTCTGCTGCGACGGCGACTCGATCATGATCGAACTCTGGGGTGCAGATAAGTCGGGCAACCGCAACTTCTGCTGGAATTGGATCCGTCTGGAGGACAAAACAGGCCTCGAGTACCTGATGCCGTTCCCGCAAACCTACAAGTGTACGGAAGAACGCGATCGCCTGCACCTGCTGTCTATCGCTGGAACGTATGCCGAAAACACCGATACCTACAAAGCGGCCATTGCACTCCTGAAAGGGGATGTGACCATTATCCGGGGCGCTTTCTGTACCGGAGTGACGCGCGAAATCGTGATCAGCCCAAGCCTGCACTGCGACGCGGGCGAGATCTCGATCACGTGGAAACTCACCAAGCCGACTGCTCATGGTCCGCAGGTGACGACCACCGTGCCGGTGAAGATTACCGTTCAGGCGGTTCATGAGTACAACCTTACCTTCCCTGCCGACGTGAAGGGCTCCTGCGGCGCCATTGCCGATACCGCTAACGTGGTAGACGGCGGCGAACTGGCCTGCGATGTGCTTGCCGTCCTGGTTCAGGATAAGCGCTACGACAGCACCACGGATGAACTGGGCAACTACTACTGCTACAAGGTCTTCCGTACCTTTACGGTGATCAACTGGTGCCAGTACGACGAAAGCTGCGGCGAACCGATGCAGTGGGCGGTGATTGTGCCGCGCGACCCAGACAACAACGGCTACAACGGCGTGAATGTCCTCGTACGCGATCAGTTTGGCGGAGGCCAAAACACGGCGGTTCCTGGTACGGGCCTCTTCAGCGGCTCGGGCATGGACGGCTGGGAAGAAATCTACTACGAAGATGCTTGCAGTAATGGCAAAAACCTGGTTGCTGAGACCTGCGAACGGGTACTTTCGAAAGGAAACCACAACGACAAGTCTCGACTGTTCTGGTATAACAACAGCGGTCAGACGGTTTGCGCCAATACGGCCAACTACGGCAACACCGGAAACGAACACTTCGCGTGGATGTTTACTCAGCACATCTACGTGTTGGATGAAACCCCGCCGGTAGTAGAAGATCCGGGGACGCTGGTATTCTATCAGAACAAGAATACGTGCGATGCCGCGGTCAATATTCAGATTACGGCCTCCGATTCCTGCGCAAGCACAGAAATCCAGCAAACGCCTTCCGTACTGGGCAACCTGGCGGTTGAACGGATCCGGATTAGCGTGAACGGCGCTGCCACTGCAGAATTGAGCACGTTGCCTGCTTCTTACGGCGTAACCGTTACTCCGGCTAGCGGAGCGAATGCGGCTAACTCCTGGACCTTCAGCGGTAAATTCCCGCTGGGCAACCATAAGCTGTACGTGATTGTGCGCGACGATTGCGGGAACCTCTCGACGACGCGTGAAATTCCGTTCTCCGTGGTCGATACCAATGGAACGCCTCCGATCTGCTACCATGGCTTGTCTACGGCCTTGATGAAGAACCCGACGACGGGCGAAGGCGAGATGCTCGTTTGGGCTTCCGACTTCGTGGCCAGTCCGGTCGATGATTGCAACGGCCAAGGTCCGGAAACCGGTCCTACCGGCAAGAAAATCATCAAGAAGTACTATGTCGTGAAGGATAACGGCGACGGAATCTGGACTGCGGCTGATGGCCTGAATGAAGACGGCATTCCTACCGAGCCGGCTACTTCGGTAACCTTCGGCTGCGACGACGCCAAGATCTCTCAGGTCAATATCCGCCTGTACAGCCTGGATGAAAAAGGGAACTGGGCATGGTGCGAAACCTATGCGCTCATTACCGATCCAAGCAAGATCTGCGCTCCGGTAGCCGCTTCGGCTGCTATTGCCGGCGCGATCGCCACGGAGGCTAAGATCAACGTAGAGGGCGCCCAGGTGACCCTCTCCGGACAGGCTCAGCAGACCAACCTGACCAATGCAAACGGCCAGTTCAGCTTCAATAACCTGACGCTCGGATATGACTACTCTGTGACGCCGCACTTAGACAAGGACTACCTCAATGGGGTATCGACCTTCGACCTGGTGCTGATCACCAAGCATATTCTGGGCGTTCAGCCGCTGAACACCCCGTACAAACTGATTGCTGCCGATATCAACAACTCCAAGACCGTGACCACGCTGGACCTCATCCAGTTGCGGAAACTGATCCTGGGTATCGACGCGAAATACGCGAACAACACCAGCTGGCGCTTTGTGGATGCCTCCTACAAGTTCCCGAATGCGGCGAACCCATGGCAGGCTCAATTCCCTGAGGTCGCAAACATCAACGACCTCGCCGGTAATGTAACCGCTAATTTCGTGGCGGTGAAGATCGGCGACGTAAACGGTAACGCGCTGGCAAACAGCGTAGTGCGTACCTCCGGCGCCTTCGGCCTGAACGTGGAAGACCAGAAGATGAAAGCGGGTAACGAATACCGCGTGGCCTTCTCCGGTGACCTTAGCCAAATCGAAGGCTATCAGTTTACCCTGGGCTTCGACCGCAACGCCGTTGAACTGGTCAACATCGAACAAGGACTCGCGAAAGAGGAAAACTTTGGCATCTTCGCTAAAGACGGCATGGTTACTACCAGCTGGAATGAGGCGCGGGGCATTGGGCGCGGGGCGCAAAGCGAGACGCTCTTTACCCTGGTGCTAAAGGCCAAAACGGATGTTGCTTCGCTCCGCGAGGTGCTGAACGTGAACAGCCGGATCACGCGGGCGGAAGCCTACCGCGCAGGCGGCGACTTCCTCAGCGTATCCTTGAACTTCGGCAATTCCGCCTTCGCTCAGCTTCGGAACTTTGAACTGATGCAGAACATCCCTAACCCATTCCAGGGTGAAACGATGATCGGCTTTGTTCTGCCCGAGGCCGGGGATGCCACGCTGACGGTTCAGGATGTAACCGGCCGCACCTTGCGGGTAGTTCAGGGCGCCTTCGCCCAGGGCTACAATCAGGTGATCCTGAAAGCCAACGAACTGAATGCTACCGGAGTGCTCTACTACACCCTGAAGTCGGGCGACTACGTAGCTACGAAGAAGATGATCATACTCGAATAATTCCTGCCCGGCTATTCTGCCGGATGGACGACGCGACGGGCTGTTTGGTTATCCAGACAGCCCGTTTCTTTTTTTGGTTTACTACTTTTGAGTGTCCCAAATCCGAAGAGTTTATGAAGATCGAGGTATTTAAGCTTTTAACTATTATCTGCGTTGCCCTCCTGCACGTCCAGGTCCTTGCTCAGGGGGATCTGGTCTGGGCGCTCCACACGCCCGCATCCCGTTTTTTGCCGGGAGGAAACGAGTCCGGACAGGCGATTGCCCGGGATGGGGCTGGAAATATCGTTGTTGCCGGGGCTTTCAGCGGAAGAGCAGATTTTGATCCCGGGCAAACGGGCCTTTCCCTGGTGAGCGCCGGGGGAGCGGACGCGTTTATTGCCAAATACGCTCCCGACGGTGCGTTGATCTGGGTTAAGGCCTTGGGAGGCTTAGGCGCTGATCAGGTAACCGCCCTGGCGGTGGATACCTCAGGCGCTATCTATGCCGCAGGCTCCTTTTCTTTCTCAGCTGATTTTGATCCCGGACCTTCAACCGCTACGTTGGTCAGCTCGGGACAGGAAGACGCTTTTTTACTGAAATGGGACCGCGATGGAAATTTTATCTGGGCACGGAAGATGGGAGGTCCTCTTGTAGATCGCGCCGCCGCCGTTGCCATTGATTCTGCCGGTATGCTGCACTGCGGTGGCGTCTTCGCGGGCAGGGCAGATATGGATCCCGGACCTGCTCAGCAATGGCTCACCAGCGTGGGGAATAGTCCGGATATCTTCTGGGTTCGCTTTACCCAAGACGGGATTTTAGAGAGCGCCCGCCAGCTTGGAGGCCCAGGAGCAGACCAATTGACTGCCTTGAAACCCTCGGGAACTTCGGTTTACTTCGCCGGGGCTTTTACAGACTCTTTGGATCTGGACCTCGGGCCGGGGTTGGCCCAATTTTCCTCCAGGGGTCAAACGGATGGGTTTATTGCCCGGTACAACGCCGCCGGCGTGTTTGCCTGGGCGCGCCAAATTGGAGGGGTAGGAGAAGAAATCGTTTCGGATGTGGCCGTGAGTTCCCCATTCGGGATAGCCATTACCGGTTCCTTCACCGGAGACGTGTTGCTTGATTCCTTCGCCGAAGGCGGCGCCCTGTCTGGCAAAGGCGGTACAGATCTTTTTATAGCGGTGTACAACGCGGAAGGCGCCTTTTTGCGGAGCGCAACCCTTGGAGGCGTAGGGGAGGATAGAGGTTTGGGGATCGAAAGAGACCCAGCGACAGGGGGCTTATTCGCCTGCGGATATTTTGCCGGAGAAGCGGTATTCCGGGCAGGCGCTTTTCTGGATACGCTCAAAAGCCATGGAGACCGGGATATGGCGCTTATCGCCCTCGATAAAGAGCTACAAGGCCTTTGGGCCCATCCGGTGGGGGGCGCCAGTCAGGACGGGGCTGTTCGCGTTATGCTGGATGTCCAGGGGCGCCCGGTATTTACCGGATCATTTAAATTCCTTGCCGACTTTGACCCGGGGCCGGGGACTCAAAACCTGGGGAACACGGCAGGATTTGGAGACGACGACGGGTTTATCCTGAAATTAGACGCAGCAGGCGCATTGGTTTGGGCTTCCCATTTCGGCGCCGCCAGAGCGCAGGAATCGGACCAGATTCGCGATACTGGAATAGATTCCAACGAAAACCTGTACTTGCTTGGGTCTTTTCAGGGCAGGATAGACGCAGACCCTTCGCCCGCATTGTATCCTCTGGATGCCCAGGGAAGTGAAGCCCTGTTTTTGAGCAAACTGGACTCTTCAGGCGCCTTCCAATGGGCGAGATCTATAGATGGAGCAAGCGGTACCTTATCTGCGGCATTGGCAACCGACACAAACGGGAATTCCATTCTTGCCGGAGGTTTTTCCGGTAGCATCGAGATTCAGAACGGGATGGGCGTCACCCCTGTTTCCGGCGAGGGAGGAAACCCCGGCGTTTTTTTTGCCTCCTTCAGTTCGCAGGGCCTTTTGAACTGGGTTAAAAGCATTTCGGGGAACGGGCTGGTATCAGTAACCGATGTGGAGCTCGACAGCGCCGGGAACTATACCGTGGCGGGAACCATAAACGGCGTCCTCGATTTTGACCCCGGGCCCCTGGAAAACACCTTGAGCAGCCCGGGAGGAAACAACGTGTTTCTTGCCCGCTACGATCGCCTCGGGAACCTTTTATGGGCCCGAAAATTCGGCGGGTCAGCTTCCATTTCGGGGGTTCAGCTAGCGCTGGACGAGAAGGGGAATTCCTTTGTCAGCGGCTCGTTTAGCGGCGGGCTGGAGGCTGGCGAAGGCGGTTCCCTGACTTTCCTGAACAGCAACTCCGGCTCGTTTGACGGCTTTTATTGCCGGTTCGACTCCCAGGGGAATTTTGCCTGGATTCGAGCAATCGGAGGCCCGGGAGTGGACCAGGTGTTTGATCTGGCCGTTACGCCATCCAATACGCTGTGTATTACCGGCGCCGCATTTCCCGGAGCGGATGTTGATCCGGGGCCTGAACAGGCGATTTTGCCTAATGCCGGATTTTTCGACGCCTTTCTGGCCGGGTATGATGGGGAAGGCAACTACCTGTTCTCCCAAAATTTTGGAGGTCCTGGCATCGAATACGGGCAAAACCTGACTGCCGCTCCGGACGGGACGCTGTACTTGGGCGGCGTGTTCACCTCCGGCGCCGATGTTGATCCCGGACCTGAAAAATATACCCTCAACAGCACCTTTGGGACGCTGGATCTTTTTTTACTTCAATTGGACCACATGGGGAATCTGAAAGCGGTAGCACAGGCTGGAGGGCTTGGTTCGGAATGGTCGAACGCCCTGGCTTTAGCTCCGAACCGGACGGTTTACCTGGCTGGGTATTTTGACCAAGCCACGAATTTTGGAGGAAAATCATTCCAGAGCATCAACGCCAGAGACGGTTTTTTAGCCAAGTATCGGTTTCGGGCTTTTCCCGCTGCCATCGCCGGAACGGTGAAAAACCCCTTCGGAAGACCGCTTCCGGGGGTTCGGATCCGGTTAACGGGGGCAACCGCCCTGGAAACCGTGACCGACTCGGCGGGCGCATACCAGTTTAGCCGCCTGCCTTTGGGCCAGACGTATTCCCTACAGCCGGTTCCCGATTCAAGCGCTTTTTCACAGGGGATTACCACCCTCGACCAATTGGTGCTTGCCCGCCATTTGTTGGGTATTCAAGTATTTGCGCAGCCCGCTCAATGGCTTGCAGCGGACATCAATGGCTCGAAGTCGCTCACCTCGATGGATCTATGGCTGCTGCAAAAACAGATTCTTGGCCAAAGACCCCGAATTCCAGGTGTGCCGGTATGGAGGTATTGGGATGCGGGGTTTTCTCTCCCTTCCGCTCCGCAGCTTTGGAACGCCAGATTACCTGATTTCAGGCGCATTGAAAACCTTCAGGCAGACCAACGTGCGGATTTTATTGGAGTGAAGACCGGAGACGTCGATTTTAGCGCGAATAAATAAGGGCTTGGCGGCCCTTTCCGCTCTTTTTGCCGGAATTCTTTTCCCTTAACGCGAGAATGGCTATCTTTTCTTTTCTTTTGTTAACCAGAAAAAAAAGATAGCATGAACGCCTCCTTTCGCGCGCATTTTCCCGCGCTTCAGCGCCAAAATCAGGGCAACCCTTTGATTTATATGGATGGCCCGGCAGGGGTCCAGGTTCCCCAACAGGTCATTGATGCGATTTCTCACTATTACTGCAACTCTAATGCGAACACCCACGGGGCTTTTCTGACTTCCCGGGAGACGGATGCAATAATGGATACCGCCCGAGGGAAAATGGCCGGCTTGCTGGGCGCTGAAGGCCCGGAGACGATTTCCTTTGGCCAGAATATGACTACCCTGAACTTTTCCCTCAGCCGGGCTATCGCCCGCGCCCTGCAGCCCGGCGATGAAGTGCTGATCACCCAGCTGGATCACGAAGGAAACAGGGGGCCGTGGCTTGCGCTGCGCGAGCGCGGGATCGTCGTTCGGGAGGTGGCCCTCAGGCCGGAAGGGGTACTCGACTATGAAGATTTTGCCTCCAAGATCACCGAGCGCACCCGCCTGGTGGCGATGGGACTGGCGTCTAATATGCTCGGCACCGTCAACGATGTTCATTTAATTCGGAGGTTGACCTACGACGTTGGCGCCTGGCTGCTGATCGACGCCGTCCATGCGGTCCCGCATTTCAGCCTGGATGTTCAGGCTATGGGGTGCGACTTCCTGTTGTGTTCCGCCTATAAATTCTACGGCCCGCATGTGGGCATTTTGTACAGCAGGCCGGGCCTCCTCGACCGGCTCCAACCCGACCGGCTGCGCACCGCGTACCAGCATGCGCCGTACAGCATCGAAACCGGCACGCTCAACCATGCGGCTATCGCCGGCGTGAGCGCCGCCGTGGACTTTATTGGCGCCCTGGGCACGGGATCTTCGCGGAGGGAAACCCTGGTTTCCGCGATGCAGGCCATCCGTCAGCACGAAGCCGGACTTGCTTCCCGATTGTTCCACGGACTGAAATCGATCCCCGGAGTTCATATCTATGGCGTTTCTCCCGACGTGCCCATGCGGGCGCCTACGTTGGCGATCGCGGTTGCCCAGAAGACCCCTCAGGAAGTTTGCGAAATGCTGGCTTCCCGGAATATCTTTGCGTGGGATGGGCACTTTTATGCGATCCGCGCTGCCGAAGTACTTGGCTTGCTGGAAAAAGGCGGCGTCACCCGCCTTGGAATTTCCGCTTATACCACCCAGGAGGAGGTAGATCAGGTAGTGGAAGCGTTCCGGGGAGTGGTTTAATGTATAATCAAATACCTATTTACCGCTGCGGTCGAAAATGCCTGGACTAACCCCTTACCCTGAATAGTGCTAGAAGCTATCTCAAAACCCATTCCTGGGTGTGGGCGGCCTCCCCTAACCCCTCCGAAGGAGGGGAACCGTGGGGGCAGGGGTAGGGATAAGCATCGGAATTACGGTTTCATCGCCTTCCTTTGTTGCTCCCCCTCTTTTGGAGGGGGTTGGGGGGAGGCCCAACGATGGATTGAGCAGAAGATACCTTCTAGTCATTTTCTCCCTTCGTTTTCCCCGTCACTAAAGGGAACGAAGGGAGAAAATGCGCGTCCACCGACTCTGGCTAAACAGTTATTGATAAATAATATTTTTCCCTTTTCACTTAAAACCTTAACCATGAAAAAGCGGATAAAAAACGCCCTTTCCCTGATCTTGATGCTCTTTTGGCTCTCCGGTTTGAACGGCCAATCTTTAGCCGGGGACTGGTTTGGCTTAATGGATGTCATCGAGGCCAAGATGCGGATCAATCTTCATGTGAAACAAAGCGATAATACGTACTCGGCTACGTTGGACAGCCCGGATCAGGGCCCTATGGGTGTTCCGGTAGAGCTTTCCCTGGAACAAGACAAGATTAAATTCTCCCTCGCCCAATTCCAGGTGATGTATCAAGGAAAAATAAGTCCGGACGGCTCAACCATTCAGGGGACCTTATCGCAGGGAGGGCAAAATTTTGTCCTGAACTTCCAGCGCAAGCCCTTCGAAGCTCCGGAAGGCTCTGTAGAATGGATCAAAGAGCGCCTGACCAAGCAGGAAGTCTATATTACCATGCGGGACGGAACCCGGCTGTTTACTTCAATATACACGCCAAAAGACACCTCCCGCACGTATCCTATCCTGATGACCCGCACCCCTTACAACATCGAAGGCGGCGGACCCAACGGAACGAACTACCACCTGTTCTCCCGGGTTAACCTCATCAAGGAGGGCTACATTTTCGTCTTCCAGGATGTTCGGGGGAAACATATGAGCGAGGGAAGCTACATGGACGTGCGGCCTCATAACCCCAATAAAACCAGCAACAAGGACATAGACGAAAGCAGCGATACCTACGATTCGATCGATTGGCTGATTAAAAATGCCAAGAACAACAACGGCCGGGTGGGGATTTTCGGCGTTTCCTACCCTGGGTTTTATTCGACGACCGCGCTGATGGATGCGCACCCTGCGCTGAAGGCGGCCTCTCCTCAGGCGCCGGTGACCGATTGGTTTATCGGGGACGACTTTCACCACAACGGGGCATTCTTCCTGATGGATGCGTTTTCCTTTTACTCCAGCTTTGGTAAGCCACGACCCGAACCCACCCGCCAGGGCAAGCCGGGTTTCCAGTTTCCCGTACAAGACAACTATCGGTTTTATCTCGACATTGGGCCCATCAAAAACATCAGGGAAAAGTTTTTCGGCGACACCATCCAATTCTGGGGCGACCTGATGAGCCATCCGAACTATGACGAATTCTGGAAGGCGCGCAACCCAAGGCCGCACCTCAAAAACGTCAAGCCCGCCGTATTAACGGTAGGCGGATTCTTCGACGCGGAGGACAGCTTCGGCCCCTTTGGCGTATACCGGGCCATCGAATCCCAAAACCCTCCCGCAACCCAAAACCGGCTCCTCATGGGGCCCTGGTCGCACGGGCAATGGTCGGGGGGCATAGCCACTAACATGGGGAATATGTATTGGGGATTCAATACAGCGGAAAAATACAAAGAATTGGAAGGGAAATTCTTCCGCTACTACCTAAAAGACGAAGGGCCTATGGATATACCCGAGGCCACTATTTTTATTTCCGGGGAAAACAAATGGCATGATTTTGCTACCTGGCCGCCCCAACAAACCGAGACGAAGCCTTTGTATTTTCAGCCGGCCGGAGGACTCTCCTTTGCAAAACCTACCGGCACTGCTGGCTACCGCGAATACGTTTCCGACCCCGCCAACCCGGTTCCGTATACCGAAGACGTTCATCTCAATCGCACGACGGCCTACATGACCGACGACCAGCGCTTCGCCGACCGCCGGCCCGACGTGGCGGTTTATCAAACCACCGTTTTGACGGAGGACGTTACCCTGACGGGCCCCCTCACGGCCGACCTTTGGGTGAGTACTACCGGCACGGATGCCGATTATGTGGTTAAACTGATCGACGTATTTCCGGATTCAGCAAAAAATAGGCCCGGCCAGAACGTCGATGTGCCTTTAAGCGGGTACCAAATGCTGGTCCGCGGGGAGATCATGCGGGGCCGGTTCCGCAATAGCTACGAAAAGCCTGAACCATTTGTGCCGGGCAAAGCCACGCGGGTGAAATTCGTCATCCCCGATGTGGCCCACACCTTTAAGAAAGGGCACCAGATCATGGTCCAGGTTCAAAATTCCTGGTTCCCGCTGGTAGACCGCAACCCGCAGAAGTTTGTGAACATCTACGAATGCTCCGAGTCGGACTTTCAGAAAGCCACCCAGCGCATTTATCACAACAGCACATATCCCTCTTCCGTACAGGTGACGGTGCTGAAAAAGTAGCCACCTACGACTTTCCTCCAGAAAAAAACGGGCCTTTGAGACAGCCCGTGCAGTTTACGCCAGAACCCGAGTGAGTAAAATATAGGCCCCTGCTATCGGTAAATTGTTTAATTTTTCAATGGAATCCGGGCAGGCTAGAAGCTATCTCAAAACCATTCCAGGGTGTGGGCAGCAATCATTAACCCCCTGGCAAAGGCTGACGAAGCACTTTCCCCCTTTGAAGGGGGTTAGGGGGATGAAACTTCCGGGATGCTGGGGAAAGGTTTCATCCCCCCGACCCCCTTCAAAGGGGGAGAACGCCATATTCTTTAGTTTTGAGATGGCTTCTATTTAAAGTCTACGAGTTCAATGTCGAAGATCAAAACAGCGTTGGCAGGGATTCCCTGTGGAGGGTAACTGCCATAGCCCAGCTGGGAAGGAATGAAAAACGTCCCTTTGCCGCCCTTTTGAAGCAACGGGATGGCGATCTGCCAGCCCTGGATCAGGTTGTTGAGCGGGAATTGGATGGGGCTTCCGGTGGTTTGGTCAAAAACGGAATTGTTAACATAATACCCCTTGTAGTTGACGGTCACCGTGGACGTCAGGGAGGGGCTACCTCCGCTACCCGGAGTTGAAATGATATAGTAGATGCCAGAAGAATGGCGCGTAGCGCTTAGCTTGTTGTCGGCAAGATATTGCTCGATCTTTTCCTGATCGATTTCTGCCTGATCTTCCAGTTTGCAGGAGGGCAATGCCAGGATGGGCAGGAGAAGAAAGAGAAAACGGATAAAATGGCGCATATGGTTTTTGTGCGAAAAAACGGAAACTCTGCTAGATTTCAAAACGGAATTTCGGAAAAGGATGTCTTTCAGGTTGCCGAAGCGGCGGTTGGCGGAAAGGGAAATAAAACAGGAGAGGCTTTTTGTATTAAATTTTAGTAATTAAAATTATTTCGATAGAATATAAAACAATAATGTGATTTTATTTGATTTAATTTGGAAGTCTATTTAATTATCCACAGAACAGAGCTTTTTTAAAAACACTGAAACCATGAGAAAAATCCTGCTGTTGCTTGCCTTAGGTGTCTTCATGAGCGCCTGTGCCGGAAAAACGGACAAAACAGATAAGACCGTTGAAAGCATGATGGAAGAAGAGCCGCTGGACCCCGGGAAAGGGTATTCGGAAATCAAACACGTTCCGCTCAACGATCCCTTAAATGCCTTTATGGTGTCCAGAGGGAAAACGCTCTACGAAATGAAATGCGCATCCTGCCACGTACTCGACGATCCCAAGGTGATCGGTCCGGGGTGGAAAGGCGTTACGGAAAGGCGTTCTCCGGAGTGGATCATGAACATGATCACCAACGTGAACATCATGCTCGCTACCGATTCCACTGCCCAGGCATTGCTGAAAGATTGCCTGGTCCGCATGCCGGCTGAAAATATATCGGTTGGAGACGCCCGGGACATCCTGGAGTTCATGTTCGCCAACGACGGCAAACCGGTAGGGAAATAGAGGTTAGACGTAAGGGGCTGTCTCAAATGACCGTTCTTTGCCACCGGTATAAAATATTTTTTAGCAGCCAGGGGCGAAGACGGTCTTCTGAGACAGCCCCTATTCCAAATAGGCTTTTATTCCAGCGAAAATCTGCTCCGCCATTCGTTGGCGGAACGCGGGGGAAGCGAGTTTCTCCTCGTCTTCTGCGTGGCTCAGGAAGGCCATCTCCACCAAAATAGCAGGCCGGGAACTCATCCGGGTGACGTGGTAGTTGAACGACCCCACCACGCCAAACTCCGCCAATCCTAATTTCAGAAGTTCACCGTACATCGTGCGCGCAAAATCCTCCGAGTGTGGGTTGTGGTAGTAGGTACTAACCCCGCCAACGCGCAGGTATCCACCGCCGCCCGAGTTGGCGTGGATGCTCACGTGGAGATCGGCATCTGAACGTTCTACCATAGTCCGTTTTTGCTCCAGGGTCATGTAGGTGTCGGTGGGGCGGACCTGGAGGACCTCCATGCCGGCCTCCCGGCAGATTTTTTCCAGCCGCAGCGCTACATCGAGGTTGACGTCTTTCTCCAATAGCCCGGACAGACCCTCAGCGCCGGTGTTGCTGCCTCCATGGCCCGCTTCGATGGACACCTTGATTCCCGCCAGGGTGGGCTTCCCATTGGCGGTTTGCAACGCCGGCGGATATTTCACCAGGAGAACCAGGCTGTTTCCTTCGGGTTGGAGGGTATATCCCCAGATTGGGTTATCGGTAAGGTTTACGACCAGTTCGTAGGTGTCGGGGCCGGGCTGTTCCCAACCCACCCAGTCGATCCGCTTCAGTCCGGCGCGGTGGGACATCCAGGTGCTGCTGGTTTTGACCCCGTACAACCGGATCCTAAGCTGGCGCTGCGTTGGATATACGTGCATGGAATAAGGGACGGGCTCCGGATAGGGGATACGCAGGACATCCCCGGCTGCCGAAGGGCTAACGGAGACCGACTGGAGGTAATACTGAGGCCTGGAGGCGCCGGGCGGAAGAACCTCCACCGCTTTGTCTTCAATAAATCCTTCCGTTTGTGCATCCAGCTTGATCCGGTAATAATTTCCTGTTTTTCCAATGGATTGAAGAACGATGCCTTTGGGGTATTCTCCCAGCAGGGGGCCACCCAGCCGGATAGGCCCCATGTTATAGGCGATTAACGCGTTGTCCTGGATGATCCGGAGCATAGGATACGCGGTTTCTGGGTTGCTTTGGAATGCATGAGGAAAGGCATAGGTCCGTTTTCTTCCGGTGGAGCTGTCCTGCAAAACGAGCTGGGCCGAGTACATCTGCCCGGTCTTCAGGCGGCTGAAGGGCAGGTCGGTTTGATACGCACTGCTGCTGGAAAGGTCTTTGCGCTCCATTGGTAGCCGGACTTTACCGGGAGACAATTCCACCCAACCCGCTTTCCCCTGGCTGCCGCTGAACGAAAACCGGATGCGGTCGGATGGAAGCCCTTGAATAGAGCTGCCAGGGCTTATGGAAGCAGAATCAATCCAAAGCTCGGTCGCAGGCCGGAGTAGAGCGGGCTGGTAATTGGTTTGCCAGAAGTAGGTTGCGGCTGCCCCATTGGGGTAAATTGCCGTTGCGCTTATCCGGTTGTTGCCTTGGGCAAGGGCGATGTCCCGAAAGAAAATCCCCGTTTCGTATTGTTTTACGTTTGCTCCATTGAAGGAACTTTCTGATGGGTATCCTGCTTTGGCCAGGAAGGCAAAGGTGGCATTGGAGGTTTCGGTTGAAGGGAAGCGCCTCAGCTCAACCCAGGGGTCTGTTCGTTCCACGGCGCCTTTCGGAGTTATGGCGTACTTAAAGGGCAGTTTCCATGCGGAGGTAGATAACGGGATGGCCGTTTTTCCGGGCGTTTCCAACTGCAGGGTTTCCGGTAGGCTTGGAAGCAAGAAATAAAGCCATCCCTCGGAATCCGTCGTCTGGGTGGCGACGCGGCCGGCAACCGGAACGGAATAGGTTCCAGGATTGGCCACATGGAGCCCTATGGCCTGATTGGCCTGGATTCGTTTTTGGCCTAATGGAAACGAGGAGGGGAATGCCGCAGGGTTGGACCATTCGATAAAAAAGTCCGCCACTGGCAAGGCGTTTAGGCCCTCTTTCGCGTTTTTGTCTCTCCCCGCTGAAATCCAAAGATAGGGCTTCACCAACAACGCTTTGGCACTGATCGCTTCCTGGACCTCCGCCGGAACACCCCAGAAGGAGAGCCCATCGATATCGTGGTGTTCGACAACGAGGGAAAGGATCGAAAGGGTTGTGACGTTATCCTCCGGGCTGCCGGGATGAAACAGAAGATGCGCTTCAAGCCCTTTCTCATGGGCGGTTTTTACAAAGGATTCCAGCAGGGCCGGTTGGGGCGTTTCCATGTTGGTGAGGCCTGCCAGGAGTAAAAACGCAGCTGAATGGCTTTCTTTTTTGCCTTTTTCCAAGGAAGCCTCCAAATCGGACGCGCCGGAAGGGATCAAAAATCCGGTTCGCGGTTTTTCGGCTGGCAGCGGCTCTTTACGGACGCCGGAAGGGGTCGTACAGGCAAATGCCCAGAGGGAAATTGCGAAAAGAACGCCCACGCAGAGTGGGTTGAGGGCCAAAAGGCGGTGGGCGGCGCAAGGGAAAGGGTTCATATACAAAGTTTCGACGTTGCGAAGTTACGACGTTGCGGCGTCGAAACCTCGCAACGTCGTAACTTCGCAACGTCGAAACCTCACAACGTGATCAATAATTCGGATTCTGGGTCAAATTCCCCCCGCTCAGGGCGATTTCCGTTTGCGGGATGGGGAAGAGTTCGTGCTTACCGGAGACGAAGTTTTTGCCAAGCGCTTTCATCGTGGAAGCGGCCCGGCCGGTGCGTACGAGGTCGAACCAGCGGTGTTGCTCCATAGCGAGTTCGGAGCGGCGCTCGCGCCAGATAGCTTCGCGCAGTTGGTCCTTGTTGGTAATGGTGATGTCTGGGAGCACGTTGCGGGTTCCGCGGGCGCGTTTGCGCACCTGATTGAGGTACGTCAGGGCATCCTGGGCTTTCCCGTTCTCGTTGAGGGCCTCAGCGGCCAGGAGCAATACGTCGGCATAGCGGAGCATGCGGAGGTTGCTGGGGCCGTTATCCTGGAGCAGGGCGTGAGAAGGAGTCCATGCTTTTTGGCTATAGCGCTCGCCCTCCATTTCTTTGTTGTCTTCTATCAGGGCCGATCCATCCGGAAGGGCTTCGCCGACCTCCAGGATGGTTGCGTCCCGGCGGGGATCTCCGCGCTCGTAGGATTTGACGAGGTCGTCGGAGGGGAGGTTAAAGCCCCATCCCAGGTTGGGGGTTCCTCTTACTCCCTGGACCATATTCCAGGGGGTTGCTCCGCCGTAAGAATCTTCCAAGGCGGTTGCCTGCACTTCCCAAACCGACTCGCTGGAGTTTTCGCCCTCCTGCAGGAAGATTTTGGAATAATCCGCCAACAAGTCGTATTCTTTGGAGTTAATGACTTCCATGGCATATTTTTCCGCGTTGGGATAGTCTTTGATCGTCAAATAAACCTTAGCCAAAAGCCCGCGCGCAGCGCCCTTGGTTACCCTGCCCAAGTCGGCTGGGGCATACTTGGATTTTTCGGGGAGGGAAGCGACCGCGTCCGTCAGGTCTTTAAGGATCTGGGCGTATACCTGGGCTACCGGCGTCCGCGTCTGGGTGTAGAATTCGTTCTGCGTAAGGGGGACGAGGATCAGCGGAACGTCCCCAAACCAACGCACCAGATTGAAGTAGAAATGGGCCCGCAGGAATTTGGACTCGCCGATGAGGCGCTGCCGAAGCGTTTCATCCATTTGGGGTACTCCGGGAATCCCTTCAATGGCAATATTGGCCCGGAAAATTCCCTGGTATTGGCCCTGCCACGTTTGCTGGATCTCTTCCGGGAAGCGGGAATCGTAAGTGAAGTCATCAAAGGTGGTCAGCTTTTGCGCGTCCGCAGGGAAGCTCCCCTTCGTGGCGTCGTCTGAAACCATATCCGTCATGGATAACCATGGGAAGGAGACCAGATTCCAGGACCGCAATTGGTTGTATACCGCATTGGTAGCCCAAATCGCGTGATCGGACGTGGTAAAATAATTACTCGCGTTAATCACGCCCTGGGGCTTGACTTCCAGAAAATCGGAATTTTCGCAAGCTGGTGCAGTCAACAGCGCCAACCCGATTACGCCTATTTGAAAAAGGAATTTCTTTATGTTCATATTGCCATTTTTTTAGGATGTACGAATTACGATTTACGATTTACGAGGTACGATTTACGAAGTACGAGGTACGAGATTCAAGGGGGCGTTTCAGCTAAGCTCAAGAACCTGTAACGCGCCCCCTGTTGGTCGTAGTCCCTGTTGGTCGTAGTCTTCAGACTACGACCAGGCAGGTCTTCAGACCGAGTGGGCTACCTCCCTGTTGGTCGTAGTCTTCAGACTACGACTAGGTAGGTCTTCAGACCGAGTAGGCTACCCCTATCAAAACCCTACGTTTATTCCAAACAAAAACGTTTTAGACACGGGATAGATCCCGCCGTCGATTCCTACCCGGGTGACTGCCCCGCTGCCGATTTCCGGGGTGTAACCGGTATACTGGGTCCAGGTAGCCAGGTTATTGGCGCTTACGTAGACCCTTAAATTGCTTAAAAATAGTTTCTTGGTCAAGGTTTTGGGCAGGGTATATCCCAAAACGACGCTTCTGAGGCGAAAAAAGGAACCCTCTTCGATAAAGTTTTCCGAAACGGAAAAGTTGGGGTACCCGCCATTCATAATACGCGGTTCGGAGTTGCTGGTTCCTTCTCCGTTCCACCGGTCGAGGAAAGAGGCTTCGAAGTTGGGCATGCCAAACCCGCGCGCCATTTTTTTGGAATTGAGGATCTTGTTTCCGCTGACCCCGTTAAAATCGGCGGATAGGTCGAACCCGCTGTATTCCAGGCTGAAGTTAAATCCATAGATGAACGTCGGAATAGCGCTTCCGAGGAAGGCCCTGTCCCGGCTGTTGATAATGCCGTCGCCGTTGAGGTCTTCAAAGCGCAAATCTCCTGGTTTTACCGCTTGCTGGCTAGGGTATTGGGCAATTTCTTCTGCGTTTTGATACACTCCGGCTACCTGGTAGCCATAGAAGGAGCCAATAGGCCTGCCGATGGTGGTCAGGGTGGCAAATTCTCCAGTGATGGCCACGTCGGGGATGGTGTCCTGGCCGGTGCCGAGGGCGAGAACCTCGTTTTTCACCGTAGAGCCGAGCAGGCCGATGCGGTAGTTGAATTTACCGGCCTTGCTGGAGTAGTTCACGGTAAAATCGACCCCGGAGTTGACGACATCGGCTGCGTTGACGTATGGATCTCCGGCAGAACCCACGTAGTCCGGAATCGGTACGGGGACCAGGATTTTTTCGCTTTTCCGGTTGTAATAGTCGGCTTCGATGGTCAGGCGGTTGTCGATCAAACCCAATTCAAAACCTACGTTGGAGCTGGTTGTCTCTTCCCATTGGAGCAAGGGATTTGCCAGGCTGATGATGGAAGCCCCGAACGTCAGTTTTTCATCCGGTCCGAAGACGGCGCTCAGGTTGTTGGTGACGGTAGGGACGGCGGCGTCGGAAGGGAATTTGTCGTTCCCCAGGCGGCCCCAGCTGGCGCGAATCTTGAGGTTGTCGATGAATTCCTGGGATTTAAGGAAGGGCTCTTCCGTGACCCTCCATGCTAAAGCGAAGGAAGGGAAACTTCCGAATCGCCGCTCGGAACCGAACTTGGAGGAACCATCGCGACGGAAGGTTCCGGTAAAGAGATACCGGTCCATGAGGGAGTAGTTAAGCCGGAACAACACCGACTCATACCGTTCGGGGGTAAACCCGTAACTGTAGTTGGTTGCCGTTTCACTATCCCCGGAGTTGAGGTAGAAAAAGTCCTCGGTGTCTCCGATCAGGTCGAGGCGGGAGCCTCCCACCGCGTCGCCTCCGCTGGATTGGCGGGAGTATCCGGCGAGTACGTTAATGCGGTGGATGCCAAAATCTTTGGAATAGCTGGCGGTGTTTTCCCACTGCCAGTTAAAGTAGCGGGAAGCCCCTATGAAAACCCGGCTGTTGGGGTTAAGCTGGCGGTTATCGACTTCAAATTTCGGTTCAAAGCTTTTGGACCGGTTGTAGACCAGGTTAAAGCCGAGGCTTGAACGCAGGGTCAGGTTCTTAACCGGATAGATCTCCGAATACAGGTTCCCGTTAAACTGCTGCCCATACCCCCGGTTGTAGCTGTTGTATTCCAGTTGGGCGGCAGGGTTGCTCACGTTGGAGGTAAAGGAGGTGCTCCCGAATTTACCCAGGCTGTCGATCGGCTGGATGCGCGGGTCTGCTGCATAGGCATTGAACACAATCCCTCCGGGCTCCCCGTTGTTGTTGGTGGAAATAAATGCCAGGTTGTGACCGAATTTCAACCCTTTGACCAAATTGTACTCGTTGTTTACCCTCAGGGAGTACCGTTGGAAGTAAGAGGTTTCAATGATCCCGTCCTGCAGGAAAACATCCCCGCTGATGCTGTACGTCATGGCTTCGGAGCCGCCGGAAACGCTCAGGTTGATATTCTGAATGGGAGCGTCGCGGAAAATAACGTTCTGCCAATCCGTTCCTTGTCCAAACATTTCCGGGTTGGGGTAGGGGGGGGTAATCCCCACGTTTTTGCTAAACTCATTTACCAGTTCGGCGTACTGGGTCCCATTGGCCAGGTCGATTTTCTTATCGATTTGCTGCATCCCGGAATAGGCATTGAGGCTAAAGCGGGCTCGTTGCCCACGGGACCCTTTTTTCGTCGTGATCAGGATAACCCCATTGGCGCCCCGGGTGCCGTAAATAGCAGCCGAGGAAGCGTCTTTCAGCACTTCCATCCGCTCAATATCGTTGGGGTTGAGAAAGTCGATATTATCCAGAATAAGGCCATCGACCACATAAATGGGGCTGGCATTATTCAGGGTGCCGGTGCCGCGCACCCGGATTACCGGAGCTTCTCCCGGGCGGCCGCTACCCGCCGTCACTTGTACGCCGGCGATCTTGCCCTGTAGCGCCTGGGTGACGTTGGCAGAAGCGACCTTTTGGAGGTCCTCCGACTTCACGCTGGCCACCGAGCCGGTGAGGTCGCTTTTTCGCTGGGTTCCGTACCCGACGACGACTACTTCGTTGAGCATTTGGGATTCCTCCCTCATGGTAACGGTTAATTGCGTCTGGCCCTTAAGCAGGATTTCCTGGTTGGCATATCCGGTATAGCTAAACACCAGGGTGGCATTGGGATCGGAGACCATTAGTTCGAAGTTTCCATCCAGGTCGGTCACCGTTCCTTCGGTCGAGTTTTTGATCATGATATTGACCCCGATCAATCCTTCCGGGGTCTCGTCGATCACCTTGCCAGTCACCTTTATCTGGGCAGCCAGATGTAGGCTTCCAAAAAAGAAAAGCAAGGTAAAAACGGCCCACTTCAATTTCAGGCAACTGCTTTTTGGTTTCATAAAGGAGTGTTTTTATGGTAAGGCAAAATCTATGGCATTTATCGCAGTTCAACGGCGGTAGTCAGTGTGGCATTGGAATCCGCGCCCACATAGAGGTCAAACATACCCGGTTCGGCTGTCCAAATCATATCCCGGTTGTAGAGTTTGAGGTCGCCGGTAGTCAGGGTAAACGTCAGGGTTTTGGATTCCCCATTTTTCAGGAAGATCTTCTGGAACCCCTTCAGTTCGCGCACGGGCCGGGTGACGCTTCCTATCCGGTCTCTGACATAAAGCTGCACGACTTCTTCCCCGTCGTAAGGACCCAGGTTGCGGACCGTGCAGGTGATTCTCAGCGGGGAGGAATCGGCGCCAAACACCGTCCGGTCGGCTTTCAGATTGCTGTATTCGAATTTGGAATAACTCAGCCCAAACCCAAAAGGATACAGCGGAGTATTGGATACGTCGAGGTATTTGCTGGTGTACTTGTCCTGCGGATCCATAGGTCTGCCGGTGTTCTTGGCGTTATAGAAAATGGGGATCTGTCCGGCATTTCTGGGGAAGGTGACGGTTAGCTTTCCGGAAGGGTTATAATCCCCGAACAGCACATCGGCAATAGCGTGGCCGGCCTGGGTTCCAAGGAACCAGGTCTCCAGAATAGCTGGGGCGTTTTCGGCGATCCAGGGGATAGCGAGGGGCCTTCCGTTCATCAGCACGACGACGACCGGTTTGCCGGTGGCGACGAGGGCTTTGACCAGCTCTTCCTGCACGCCGGGCAGGGTAATGTCGGAGCGGCTGGCAGCTTCCCCGCTCATGTCGGCGCTTTCGCCAACGGCAACGACGATGGCTTCGGCGGTTTTAGCCAAAGCCAGGGCGTTTTTAAACCCGGTTTTATCCTGCCCGGTGATGGCGCAACCTTCTGCGTGAAGTACTTTTACCGATGTACCGACGTTAGCTTTTATACCATCCAGCAGGCTGACGGATTGTTTGTAATCCCCGGCGCCCGACCAGGAGCCGATCAAATCCTTTTGGTTTGCAGCCAAAGGGCCGACTACCGCCAGGGTGCGGATCTTCTTCGAAAGCGGCAGCGTATTTTTCTCATTGCGCAAAAGAACGATGGATTTTCTGGAAATATCGCGGGCAGCTTCCAAATGTTCAGGGGCGAATACCCGTGCTTTTTCTCTTTCGGTGTTGCTGTAGCGGTAAGGATCGTCAAAGAGACCCAGTTCAAACTTGATTCGCAGGATGCGGCGTACGGATTCGTTGACGCGGGCTACGGAAATGCGCCCCTCGCGAACGAGTTCCAGGAGGTAGTTGTAGTAGGTAGCGCCTTGCATGTCCATATCTACGCCGGCATCAAGCGAGAGCTCTGCGGCGTCTTTTTCGTTGGCCACGATGCCATGGTCCACCATTTCGTTGATCGACGTGTAGTCGGTCACTACAAACCCGTCGAAGCCCCACTCGTCGCGGAGCACGTCGGTGAGCAGAAAGCGGCTTCCGGAGGCAGGCACGCCGAAGAGTTCATTGAAAGAGGTCATAAACGTGCGGACGCCTGCTTTCTTAGCCGCTATAAACGGAGGTAGGTAGGTTTCCCGGAGCACGCGTTCGGAAATATCTACCGAGTGGTAATCCCTCCCTGCCTGAGCAGCGCCGTAAGCGGCATAGTGCTTGGCGCAGGCGATGAGGGTATTGTCTTTACTTAAATCGTCTCCCTGAAACCCTTTTACGCGGGCTTCCCCAATACGGGCGCCGAGATAGGGGTCTTCGCCAGCCCCCTCGCAGATGCGCCCCCAACGGGGATCGCGGGCGATGTC
The DNA here is from genome assembly GCA_016707205.1 of Haliscomenobacter sp. GTDB lineage: Bacteria > Bacteroidota > Bacteroidia > Chitinophagales > Saprospiraceae > JADJPL01. The sequence continues at coordinate 53,373 of JADJHZ010000015.1, forward strand.
GACCATGGGAGCAAAGGTCCAGTGCAATCCGGCGGCGGTGGCCTCAATGGCGGCAATCCGGGCTGATTTTTCCATGGCCTCCAGATCCCAACTGGCCGATTCGCCCAGGGGTACCGGGAAAATGGTTTTGTATCCGTGAATTACGTCATATCCAAAAAGCAGCGGGATACCGAGCCGGGTTTCTTCCACGGCAATGCGTTGCAATTCCCGGTTATAGGCGGCGGTATGGGCATTAAAGATGGCGCCTACTTTGCCCGTTTTGATATCGTCGCGGTAGCCTTCCCGAAGCGTTGGCCCGGTAACCGCCCAATCGCTGGTGAAGAGCGTCATTTGCCCGATTTTTTCCTCCATCGTCAGGAGCTTCATGACGGAGTCCACCCGCTCCTCAATGGATTTGACAGGGACCGCTTTTTGGAACATATCCTCCATATTGAAGGCGTGAATGAGGAAGACCACGGAAGCGAGTCCGATAAATTGGAGATATTTCATAATGTTTTAGGTTTTTGAGTCGAAACAATCAATGCGCCTGGCTGAGCCATCCTCCGGTAAACCCGGATTTTTTCAAACCGGCTATGATGTAAGGATTTTTCTTCATCAGGTTCCATACCAGTTCCGTTTGGTGATTTTCGATCTGGATGATGATCGGGCCTTGGTCGATGCCGATATAATCCGGATCGAACCATCCTTTTTCTTTGTCCTTTCCCCAGATATACGTGGGATTGAACGCGTCGCGGAAGCCGTATTGGTCTACCAGATCAGCGTAATAGGTTTCCCACATGGTCTTCAGGGCGGGGATGCACACTTCCGGCGCAAAGGGAATGGACCCTCCGGCTGCGGTAGGCGCTATGGTCCCATCGTCTACTTCCCGGATGGAGCAGGCGCCACGGGCAGAATATTCCACAAACTGAACGGTATTGCCGCCGATCTCGCGCTTATCATACGCAGGGCCGTCGCAGGCGGTCAGGCCCCAGACGTTTTCCCCATACCCTTTGAAGCCTCTCGGGTTAGCGATGCAATAGGCCCGGTTGGCCAGGGTTGCCCGGCGGGAGTTTTCAAAATAGTCGATGCCTTTGGATTTCATGTACGGGTCCTGAATGCCTCTGAAATCGACGTACATATGGCTATACTGGTGGCCAAACAGGGGGTCGAAATTCACGTGCTCCTGCCCCCGGTACGTAGCCCATGGGTACGTGTTGCACCATTCCTGCCAGCATTCTGCCGGAATCGGATGGGTCGGAGAGCCGATGGCCATGAGGAGCAACACCATCGCTTCGTTGTATCCCTTCCATTGAGCAGGGATAAAGCCTTTTTCCGGGTGCCAGCCCATGGAGAGGGTTTTGGCGCCGTTCAGCGCCCAATCCCATTCTACCCGGCGGTACAGGAAATCCGCCGTTTCCCGGATGGCTTTTTCTTCCGGGGTATTTTTGTCAAAATAGCTCATGGCGCTGAGAATGCCCGCCATGAGCAGCCCGGTATCGATGGTGGAAAGCTCCACTTCTTTGAACCGCAGGGCCTGGTCGAGAGTCAGAAAATGATAAAAGAATCCCTTATATCCGGCTATGCCTTGCCGATCCGGACCCTGGGGCAGCGCTTTCAGGACGCGCAGGGTATTCAGAACCCGCTCCGAAGCCTGTTTGCGGGTGATATACCCGTTTTCAGCCCCGATCAAATAAGCGGTAAGCCCAAACCCTGTAGCAGCGATACTGGAAAACGTTCGGGAAGGGTAGCGATCGAGCACCTGAAAATTAGACGAATCCGCCAAATCCCAGAAGTAGTAAAACGTGCGTTTCTTTAATTCATTCAGGCTAAAAGGAACTTGTCGCCCGGTTGTATTTGGAGTGGCTGTTGGCCCGCAGGAAGCAAAAACCAACAGAACCACTAACAGGCTTAGGGTGAACGGTTTCATGGGTTAGGGGGATTTTTGCGAGGTACGATTTACGAAGTACGAAGTACGATTTACGATTTACGAGGTACGAAGTACGAAGTTCAGAGCAAAGCGATATCCCCCTTTGGAGGGGGTAGGGGGAGGACAAGCAAGGAACCTGCAGAGGAGTTCAAGGTTCAAAGTCCAAGGTTCAAAGTCCAAGGTTCAAAGTCCAAGGTTCAAAGTCCAAGGTTCAAAGCGATGTTTTTATTGTTGGTTGTAGTCTTTTATTGTTGGTTGTAGTCTTCAGACTACAACCTATTGCAATCTTCAGATTGCGTGTTTAAGACATTCCATCTGAAGATGTAATAAGTCGTAGTCTAAAGACTACTTCCAACAGGATTCACCGTTCAACGCAGCTGCGTTGAACGGTGAATGTTGAACCAACTATTGCTTAACGAACCGTGCGTTGGCGCGGAGTACGCCTTGGCGGTCGTAACCAGCCAGGAGGTACATGCCGCGATCGAAGCCGTTCAGCGGGATGGTAAAGGCCGCCTGACCAGTGTTCACAAACGTCCCTACGCGTTGTCCGACAGCGTTGAACAGTTCATACCGGAAGAGGTTGACGCTGTTGTCTACGGTAAGCTCGTCCGTGGCCGGGTTCGGGTAGATGGAAAGCGGCTCTACCTGAAGGTCGCGGGTAGGCGTAGAGGGGCTGCAGTTGGCGTCGCCGATCGCGATGTCGTCAAAGTAGTAGCGCTTTTCTGTCGCCGGAATATTCTGAAAATCCATAACAATGGTTAAGGTCGAGTAAATGGTTCCATCCGGGATGGCCCAGGCAGGATTCAAAGCCGGATAGTTCCAGGACAGGGTCTGCCATTCGCCGGGCGTGGTGTAATTTGCAACAGCATCGCCGATGTTGGGACCGCCGTTCGGGCTTCTTTCCAATTTTAAGATGACTTCTGCTTCGTGGTCCATCCACACCTTCATGGTCAACTTTTTGTTGGTCCCCATGTGTACCTGGGCAGGGAGTTGGTCGTTGAACATGCCCAGCCAGCGTTGTCCACCGACTTCTTCCACGAATTCCCCAACCTTGTTGCTGGAATTGAGCGCCGATTTCTTCGGGTTGTCCACGACGATATCATAACGTTTGCCTTCCCGGGCAACGGCGGCAAAGTATTGCCAGGTACCCAGGTTGTCGGCAGGCGTTTCGAAGGTGCTGATACAACCGGTGTACGGTTCGCGGCGCCATTCGATATCGTCTACATAGTAGGTATCCCCTTCAGGAGATTGATTGCCAGCGTTGAAGAAGAGCACAAATTTGGTGTTTTTCTTCCCGGCAGCTGCTTTGAAGGAGATCTGGTATTCTACCCATTTACCGACGTCGCCGGCTTTGATCTCGCCAAAAACTTGTTCCTGGGCGCCTCCCTCCAGTTTGAAGAGCACGGGGCCGGCTTTGGTTGCGTAGATCTTGATCGCAAGCGAGTTGTAGCTGGTCAGGTCGAATTCCTTGCCCATATCCCAGACGATAGCCGACCATTCCTTGGCGCCCGCCGGATCGACATATTTCAACACCTTGTCGTTTGCGGAGGAGTTGATGCCTTCCGGGAATGGGTTGCGCACGACCTCGAGGGTCGTCGGATCAGTAGAAAGGAAGTTTTGCGCGTTGCGCTGGCAATCGAAGTCATCGATGACATAAGGACTTGGAGTAACCCCTTCGCAAGGATCCACCGTAGCTTGGGTCTGCGTCAGGTTGTCGAAGTACCAGGTAGCCGTGGATTCGAGATCGGGATCGAAGACGATTTCCACGCGCTCGAAATCGGTAATGGTCTTCACGTTATCGAAGTTGAAGGAAAGGTCTACCCATTTTCCGGTTTCGGCGATGGGGCGGTTGATTTCCTTGGCGCCATCCAAGACGCTGATCAGCTTCATCGTCAGGCTCTTAGCCCCTGCGGGCGCCCAAACCTGCAGGTTCATCTGCGGGAAGTCGGCCAGGCTGAAGCTTAGTGGGAGCAGGGCTTTCAACCCGCCCAATTTGGACGTTCCCTTGGTGTAGGAACCCACCTTGTCGGTGGTGTTCGCGCCGGTTTTATCCGGGTTGTTGATGCCGCCGTTGAATTTGCCAAATACGGCTTCAGCGCCCAGGGATTCCCAGGTTTGCTTGGGCGTGGGTTCGAAGTCTTCCAGGGTAACAGAACCCGGAGCTTCCATGCGGATGTCGTCGATGTAGTAGATGGTGTCTACGCCAGGTTGTTTGCCGGCATTGAAGAAGAAGACGAGCTTTTGGTAAGCTTTGCCCGCTTCGCTGGTGAAATCCACCGAATATTCCACCCATTTTTTGATTTCGGTTACCTGGCGGTCGAGCTCTTTACTGCCGCCGGTGCCTTCCATCTTGAACTTCAGCGTTCCGGCTACCGGCGCCCAAACCTTGATTTTAATGATAGGCCGGTCGGCAATAGCCAGGTTCGCGTCGTTGTTGTCGATCACGAGGGCGTGCCATTCTCCGATGCGGTCCGTGTATTCGCCGACCTTTTCGCTGTCGTTCGCCGCCGACTTGTCGGGGTTGGCAACCACGCGCACGTCGTTAAAGCCGGACGCGCCATAGGTAGCGTTGCGCTGGCATTCGAAGTCGTCGAGCATGCTGATGTTCTTCTCTACGCCGGAGCACACGCCGGAAGGTTCGATGATCAGGTTGTCGAACAAGTACGTGCCGCCGCTGGTGTCAACGCCCGGATCAAAGAAGAGAAGGATCTTCTTCAGGTCGGTTACGTCTTTCACTTTGCTGAAGTTGAAGGTATACTCGACCCATTGGTTGGCTACAGCGATGTTTTTCGTCTCTTCGATGCGCTTACTGTTGTCGGCGTTTTCCAGTTTCAGAATAAAGGAAGTAGGCCGTTCGGCCTTTACCATGATCCGGAACTGGTTAAACGTCGTCAGATTGAGCGGCTGGGCGAGTTCGGCCAGGAAGAGGCTGTACCCCGAGCCTTTCTTTTTGGTGTAGGAACCCACTTTCCCGCCCGTGTTGATCTTCAGCGTGTCGCCGCCTGCCGGGTTGTCGATCACGGCATAGGTTCCATCGATCGGATTCCAGTTGAGCTTGGCGCCGCCTTCAAAGTCTTCCAGGACGAGGAATTTGGGTGCGGGTTCGGCGCGCATGTCGTCGAAGTAATAAATGTCGTTAGGCCCAGGATTGACTCCAGCATTGAAAAACAAAACAAGCTGATTATACTTTTTGCCGACCTCGCTGGTGAAATCAGCAGTCAGCTCGACCCATTTCATGGTGTCATTTACGTCGACAAAAATCTCTTTATTTCCGCTGGTTCCCTGTAGCTTAAACAATATTTCCCCTTTTTGGCGCCCAGAGTTTCATTTTATAAACGCTAAGCAAATTCAGGGGGAGATCAAACTGGAAGTCTACCAAGAAGGCATGCCATTCGCCCAGGGTATCCCGGTAACGGCCTACTTTATCGCTGGTATTGATTCCCGATTTGTCGGGGTTATTAACCACCGAATAGTCGGTAAGTCCAGGGAATCCATAGGATACGTTGCGTTGGCATTCAAAGTCGTCAAGGATCGTCGGATTAACCGCGATCCCGTCGCACGCCCCGGAGGGTCCGGCAACGAGGTTGTCGAACAGGTAGATGTCGCTGCTGGCATCCACGCCCGGATCGAAGAACAGCAGGATCTTGTCCAGGTTGGTCTTGGCTTTTGCCGCGCTGAAGTTGAAGGTGTACTCCACCCAATGGTTGGCCACGGCAATGTTTCTGGTCTGCTCGATGCCAAAACCAGGGCCTTCCAGTTTCATGATAAATGCCGTGGCTACCGGCGCTTTCACCATGATCCGGAACTGGTTGTTGACGGACAGGTCGAGCGGAGCGGCCAGTTCGGCTTGGAACAAGCTGTACGCAGCGCCTGATTTTTTGGTGTATTGCCCTACTTTGGCGCTGCTGTTGATCTTCAGCGTGTCGCCGCCAGCCGGGTTGTCGACTACCGAGAAAGCGCCCTCCTTGGCATTCCAGGTAAGTTTTGCTCCTCCCTCAAAGTCTTCCAGGACGACCTGGCTGAAAGCCAGAGCCGGAAGCAGGAAAAGGAGCAGGGATAAAAGTGAGAAACGATACTTCATAGGTTTCGTTTTTGGTTTAGGAAATTATGGTTGAATAAATAAAGCCAAACTGCTGTGCTGGTTCCCGGCCTGGAACCCCAGGACGTAGAGCCCGGGCGTCAGGCGGGAAAATTCCAGCCGGAGGGCATTTGGCCCGCCGGCAAAACGGGTAAACGGAGTCAGCGTCCGCAGTAGTTTTCCATTCAGATCGTACAAAGAAACCTGCACCTGGGCAGGGTCAGGCAATGTAAACTCCAGTTGGGCAAATGAAGCAACCGGGTTGGGACTAACCTTCAGATTGAAATAACCGGGACTTTTCAATGGCTCGCGCGCGGAGGAAACGGTCGTAAAGCCAATTTTACTCAGCGCATTCTGGATTTCCGGGTTTTTCATAAAGCTGTTCCACAACAGTCCGGTGCGGTAATTCTCGATCATGCCGATGATCGGTCCCTGGTCGATGGCCAGGTAGGAATCGGCAAACCAGTTTCTGGTCAGATTGAAGGCATCGTAAAAACCCATGGGTCCCAGTAAGCGGGCGCCTTGTTCCCGGTAAAAATACTTCAGGGCGTCCAGGGATTGCTGGGGCGTATAAGGCATCGAACTCAATGCCGCAGTGGGAGAAATCGTCCCGTTGTCGTCAGAGGAAACCGGAGCATGGACCTTGTACCCGTCGGGGTCGTCGCTGGCGGTGAGCCCCCAGTTCGCCGCGCTGTGACCGGTGTATTTTCCGAGATTCAGCTTGCACCAGGTCCAATTGACCAGGCTCTGGTTTCGGTTATGCTCAAAATAGTTCGCGTAGGCGTCGGCTTTGCCGCGGGGGTCAAAGCCGAGAAAGGAATAATGGGTAAAAAACAGGGGCCCGCCGTAGCCATTCCCAAGAGGGAGTTTAATGTCGAAATAAGAGTACCCGTTTTTGATCCCGCCGTTGCTGGCCCATCCGGAGTGCCACAAGCTTTCGGAAATACCATGGGTGGGAGAGGCAATCCCCAGCAGGTAGGCGATCATGGTTTCGTTCCATCCCCGCAATTGGTGGTTGATTTCAAAATTATAGGTGGGCGACCAGTGCCAGTACAGTACATTCTGGTTTTGCCGGTACCAGTTCCAGTCGGCGGCTTCCCAAAGCGCAGTGATCTGGGTTCTCAGAGCCGCCTCCTCGGGCGTTGGGTGGTCAAAATACCCGCGGGCGGTTAAAAGCCCCTGAAACAGAAATGCGCTTTCGACCAGGTCCCCGCCGTTGTCTTTGGTGAAAAACGGGATAACGGCGCCGGTGGTCCCGTCCATCCAGTGGGGAAAAATGCCTTTGAAGCGGTTGGCCTTGCCCAGGAAGTCCGCCATTTGCTGCACGCGCTCCCTACCCTGGGTTCGGGTAATCCAGCCCCGTTCGATGCCTACCAGAATGGCCATGATGCCAAAACCGCTGCCCCCGATCGTCACCAAATTTCCAGAGGTGTTCCGTTCCCGGCTCAACCCCGAAACGGGGTGCGCGAAATCCCAGAAATACCGGAAGGTGTAGGATTGAACCATATCGAGGAAATCGTCGTCGCTCATCAGGCGCAGGTTTCCGGTAACGGCGGCCGAGGGTACCGATTCCTGTCCGTTGCCCGCAGAGGCTTTCAGGAAATAGGAAAAGGTAGTCGAGGTAAAGGCCGGTTGAAAATCGATAAACAGAGAATCGGCGCCAGCGATATTCTTCAGCGGCAGATAGGTTTGCCCCCCGTCGGTCGAGCGGTACACCGACCAATAGGGCGGAGTAGAAGCGGGCAGGGTCCATTTTAACTCCGCGTGCCGCTCGAAAAACGAAGCCCGCAGATTGACCGGCGGGAGCAAATCGCTGGAACTGGCGTTCCCCTTGTAGGTCTTCACTTCATCGATGAGCAGGGTGTGTTCTTCTCCGTCCGCAGGCCCCTGCCCGAAAATGATGGCTTTGGTCTGAGAAAACTGGATCCCGGTTTGAGCCGCATCCTTGAAAAAGACGCTGAGCGGGATCTTGACCTGGGCCCAGCCCTGAGCGGGGAGGTCTCCGGTATAATCGGAAAGAGGATATTTTTTGGACTTGGTAGATCCGGGCGCTCCTTCCATGAAAATATAGGGCCAATGGATTTTTTGCAGGCCATTGGGGGCATAGGCCCAAAACGAAAGGGTGTCGGAGGTGGTGATATTCTGGAAAGGAAACCCGGGGGCGATAACCAGGGCAGACCAATCGCCGCCGGAGCGGGAAGTCCACTTGATGCGCAGGCTGTTGTTTCCCTGAAATGCGGTGGCCGAGGTAGGGATCTTGTCGCCGTTGGTTTGTTCGATCGCACTCGGCGCCGTTTTAAAGGCCAGGCCGGAATCATAGTAACCGGGGTTGTTGCTGTCGCGGAAGAAAAAAACTTCCTGGCCTGCCAGGGGTAACATCCCCGTACTGAAAGCCAAAATCGAAAAAATGCAGATAACCTTTTTTGTTCTAAACCTCATCCTAAACAGTTGCTTTCTGCCTCATCGTGCAGAAAAAAAGATAATTGATCCTTGGGATTAACGCCACCTAACCTATGGGCGGAATTCAGAATAACTTTAACGGCAATAAACGGCAGACAGAATTTTTTCCGGTAAAACCGGTTTAATGACCTTACAATGTTAAGTTGTAGAAGTTGAAAAAAACAATAACCGACCTCACCATGACTACGCCATAAAGAAAAATCACCGGAATGAGGTCTTTGTCAGGTAGAATCCTAGGCGTATTCCATTAAAAAGGACGTCAGGTTGTCGTCTCCCTCCAGCAACAGTTTTTGCCGAAGGCGGTATCGCTTGTTTTCTACCCCGCGGACGGAAATGTTGAGCAGCGGGGCAATTTCCTTGGAAGAGAGGTTCATCTTCAAATAGGCGGCGAGTCGTAAATCCCCGGGGGTGAGGTCGGGGAAGTCTTTTTTTAGTTTGTGGAGGAACACTTCATGCACCTGATTGAAGTTGGTCTCGAAAACCTGCCAGTCTTGTTCACTGGTGAGGTGGCTGTCGATCAGCCGGATCAGCCGGGAATGGTGTTTATCGGGAAGCCGGTCTCCCAGGTCGGTCTTGACTTTGGCGAGCGCCTCTTTAATTTGGAGCAGGGTTTCGTTTTTTCGGATAAGGTTAAAGGTGGAATTGGCCAGCTCCTGGCTCTTATTGAGCACGTCTGCTTGCAGTTGATCAGCTCTTGCCTTGAGCCGGTGGTCGTGCAGTTGTTTTTCTTTTTCAATCAGCAGCTTTCTGCGTTGAAGTTTGAGACGTTGGCGGTGCATTCGGTAAAGCAGCCCAGCCAGGGCTAATGCAATAAACAAATATAAAACCCCTGCCCACCAGGTCTGATACCACTGGGGTTTGATCGAAAGGTTTAATGCCGATACTTCATGGCTGAGGCTGCTTTGTAATAACAGGGTGTGGTCTCCCGGAGGGAGTCCGGCTAACAACTTTACCGCGTTCGTGCTCCAGGAAGACCATTCCTCCTGCCAGCCGGGGATGCGATAGCGGAAACTGGGAACCTGGGTATATACCGGGTGGGCAAACCGGACCAAAAAACTGGTACTGCGCGTAGAAATCAGTGGGGCTGCCGGCTGCTTTTCCTTTTTTCTCAGGTCCGAATCGAGCGGAAGGCCGTTGTTCAGCGGCTGGATAAGCCGGAAAACAGGCGGGCGTTTGGGAATCGCATTCATCGGCTTATACCGGTTAAGCAACGCATACCCGTTGTCCAGACAGAACAGAAAAAGGCTGTCGTTTAACTGCTCGATTTGTTCGTTATTTTTTACCAGACTGATCGGCAGCCAGGCTTTCAACCGGCCTTTTTGGATCCAGCCAATTCGTTGTGGGAGGATGATAAACTCCTCTCCGTCCGGTTTGCGGATCCTTTTTCCTTGGGGGAGGCCATTTTCTTCGGTGTTTCCAAAGGAGTAGGGTTTGCAAAATCGGGAGGATTCATCCCAGAAAAAATACCGGTCATTGGACCAGATGAGGGGTTGCTTTTGATCGAGGAACAAATCCAGGCTATAATCCCCCTTAAGCCCGGATGCCCTGTTGATGGTGTCTATCCTTAAAACAGCGCCTCCTTCAGGAGATAGCGCTAAGCGGAAAGCGCCTTCGTAAGGGTTTACAGCCCAGAGGTTGCCTTTGGAGTCGGGGAGGATGCGCCGGATGGGGTAGTTGGACAACTCCTGCAATTTGCCGGAAAAGGACCACTTCCCATCCGGGTTCTTGTCGAAAATGGCAATGCCGGTATACGTGGCCTGAAGCATCCGGTTAGGTTTACCCGGCCACCGGACCAAATGCCAGCCTCCGGTCACCGGGCTGATGCTTTTGGTGTGGAGATTTTGAATAAGGAACGTACCCTGATTGTGCCCACAAATCAGTTGGCCGTCTACTTCCAGGAGTTGCCAAACCTGGCCCTGGGCGCCCGGAACGAGCGTAAACCCTGGTGCTTCCTGGGAGTTATTGGAAAAGGATTTATAAAACAACCCCTGATTGGTTCCCAGAAACAATTTCCCTTCATGCAATGCGGCAGCGTAAACCGTTCCAATGTGCCCCTGGGTGTCTTCATAGTATTCAAGGGGATCGCTGAAGGCGATCATGTCGATTCCCTGGTCCAGCCCAGCCCATACGTTGCCTTGCTGGTCTTCCATTAAGGACAGAACGGTGTTGTTTTGAAGTTGCCGGGAACGATTAAAATGCAGGAAATCTGGCCGGTTTGGTTCCAGAAGGTACAACCCGTTGAGAATGGTGCCTACGGCTATGCGGCCATCCTTCAGGCGGATGGCTTTATTGACCTGGTAACTGGTAAGCCGCTCGTTCATCGGGTGTTCCCATCGTAAAAATTCCCTGCCGTTGTACCGGAAGAAGCCGGCTTCCCGGGTCCCTGCGAGCATGCCGCCCGGATCTGCCAGAAGCACCTGGATCGTTTTATCGGCGAAAATCGCACTACCTGGCAATAAACTCCAGGTTTCAGCGGCCGACCAGGCGAATATCCCGGAACCAAGGACCGGCGCCAGGATTTGCCCGTTGATCTCGTGAAGGAACATGATATTCCCCGGCAAATCTATTTTGCGAACGTTTTGATTTTCGTAAAGGTAAATCGCCCCGAAGGATTGGAAGAATACGCCTTTAGACGTCACCAGAATGTGCCAGATCTCCTGACGGCTCATCTGGGATTTCGGAATGCGTTTGGAGAGGGAAGTATACTGCATCTGGCCCCAGCTGTTTTTTTCCCAAAATCCAAACTCCTCATAGCCTCCGGCATAAATGCGATTGGCCTCATAAGCGACGGATCGGACGGGTTGGTTGCGGGGAAATGGATGTAAATCCCAGGTAGAGCCATCGTATTCCAGGAGCCCATCGGTGTTGCCGAAGTATAGGATTCCCTGGTCGTCCTGAGCAATAGACCAATTTTGGTTATGCGCCTGGTAGGTCTTTTTGTCGAAATGGAAGACCCTGGGGGATTCGGAAGCCGAGAGCTGACCTATTCCAATCCAGCTTAAAACCAGCGCTATAGCCCAAAACCGAAGATCCAAAATGTTTCTCCTCATTTTAAAAATTAGGAAACCTGTGAAACCTTTAATTCTTTTGTGGGGAAAATATACCAAAACTCTCTTTGACTGTATCAAGGAATTTCGTCCATGGCTAACTCTTTGCAAAACTGGTGGAATACCTTGCGCGCCTCTTTGTCCCTCCATGCAGGATCAACCAGCGTCCACGGATTCAGAATGTCGCCGGAGGCGGTTCGCTCCTTTTCAACTGCGTATGCCCAAAAAGACGGGGAGGTTCTGGGCGTGGATTGGTATCAACCGGGGGAGGAAAAAGCGGCGCCTGAGTTCCTGGTGCTCTTTGTGCATGGGGGCGGTTTTTCGGAGGGCCGGCGCGACGACCCCCGGTATGTTCAGTTTGCCCGCAAGCTGGCTCAACGCGGAATTTGGGTCATGAACTTGTCTTACCGCCTTTCGATGAAAGGCAAATCTTTTGGATGCGACCAGCAAGCTTCGGTGAAAGCAGAAACCTTCCGCAACGCAGCGGAAGACATCTGGGATGCCACGGCCTACGCCCTTCAATATGTCGAGAGGTCCGGAATTCCTACGCCCAAAATCATCCTCTGCGGAAGCAGCGCCGGCGCCGAAGCCGTTTTACACGCCGCTTACGGGCCTGAGCCAACGCTACCCCCTGGATTTCGCTATGCGGCGGTCGTGGGGATGGCCCCTGCTATCCTGAACCTCGAATGGATTACCCGCGAAAATGCGATCCCGTCGCTTTTTTTCCACGGGGTAGACGATCTCCTGGTGCCTTATGGAAGCGCTTCCCATCATTATTGCTCCCCGGGTCAACCCGGGTATTTGATGCTCCACGGGGCAGGGAGCATCGCTGCCCGATTGCGCGACCTGGAGATGCCTTACCAACTGGTTAAAGGGCTCAACGGAGGGCATGGCTGGGCGGATAAACCCCTGTTTGATCATGTAGACCTTCTGTTCCGATTCCTGCATCTGTACTTGCGCGAAAACCGGTTTCTCCAGGAGGAAACCGAGATGTGGTGGCGATAACCGTATCCTTTTACTTTACACTTGTCCAAACCACTTCGGGTCAGGCATCGTTTCGCCATTAAGCTGCCTGACTATCTAACAGCCTTGTTGCGATGGGAATCAGAGCGCGTTGTCCTTTGAGAAAAAAATTGTATATATAAATAAATATATGTAAAATTGCCGATTATATTAAAGTACGCATAGTAATTGATTTTACTTTGTACTCCCCCTCCTGTTCCTTTTTGGCAAATACGGTTTTACGTTCTTTGTCAAAAAAGATAAATACCTATGAGGCGAGCTACACCTGGAACGGTCATTTCCTTTTTCCACTAAAGAAAAGGCCGTCCCCAATTACCCAAAAACGGTTTGTTGGCTCATTTTCTTTCTTCTGAATTGAAAAATGGTTCAGGTACTGGTTTTGGAGACCTTTTACTCCAAAAAAATGCGCTTTACCTGCGTCTTCCATTTTTTTGTCTTTCACGACCGGCTGGTTGTGAAAGACTAAATGAATTAGCGGGCAAATGAACACCCACACTACTGGACATTTTCGTTTTCCTGGCGCCCAGACCTTCCAGGTTTCGCAAACCTGGAAGGTCTCGTTCCCAAAATGTCCAGTAGTGTGATGAACACCATACCCCTTTGGAAGCCTGGAATAAATTACAGAAAAGACAATTTTTCGCACTATGAAACATGTTTTACTACAACTTCTGCTGTTGTTCCTTCTTATTTTTACGGGTAATGCCCAGGAACCAGGATGTGGAACTCAGGGTGGGGAGGCGTTTGCACAGCAACTATTAAAAGACCTCGATCACTTGCGCGTGTATGAAGCTCAATTTTTGGAAGCCCCGGGCATTCGAACGACGACTTCGGCCTCTTTGCCGGTGCAATTCCACGTAGTCCGCACCACCGGAGGAAGTACTTCCCTTACGCAGGGCACTCTGAACCAGGCTATGATCATTCTGAATAATTATTTTCAGTATGCCAATATCCAGTTTTTTCAATGTGCCGCACCGAAATACATTGACGACACCAATTTGGCCAGCTATTATATCTCTCAGCAAAAAGAGTTGGTAGCCAAAAGTTTTGTCAAAAATGTAATCAACATTTACTGCGTGAATACCATCGAAGGGGGTGGGGTAGGGGGATATACCTACCTTCCCGGCAGCGGACAGCCCGACTTGATTGTCATGGACGATGGGTTGCTGCTCAATGCCACCCTGACCCATGAAATGGGGCACTTTTTTGGTTTGCTCCATACGCATGGGTCCTCGAACTGCCCCTCGCAACTGCCGGGAACGGACGAACTGGTGGATGGCTCCAACTGCTTGACCGCAGGGGATTACATTTGCGATACACCAGCCGACCCCGGATTGCTTGGGGCTGGATGTCTTGAATATCAGGTCAATCCAAATTGCGAATATGTTGGCGTCTCCCGGGATGCCAAGGGAGCTGCTTTCCGCCCGGATGTAAATAACGCGATGTCGTATTCCAGGTCCACTTGCCGGAATCGCCTGAGTCCCTGGCAATACGCCCGCATCAACGCGATTTATCAGGAATACCGAACCTATCTGGCGTGTTCCGAATCAGGGGGTATTACCCAAAGCTTGTCTTTGAGTTCTCCGCTGTTCTTCTCCCCCAATCCGGTGAAAGGGGCGAAACCCTTTACGGTTAGCGCTCAGGTAGTCAACAGTGGAAACGCGCCGTTTACCGGCAAACTGAAGGCGGTCGTTTTCAATAGCCTCAACGAAGAGCTTTCCACCCTGGGTATTAAGACCATTAAAGACACCCTGTCTCCGGGGGAGTCCTTCGCCGGACTTCTGGAGTTCTCCAACCCCAATCTGCTGCTTCCGGAAGGCGCCTATAAACTGGGTCTTTATTACCTTGCCGATAGTGCGGCGACTTACCAGTTAGTCGGAAATGAAAAGTACGCTTCCTACGTGTCGTTTACCGTGGAAGGCGTTCCTTTGGGGTGCTCGCCTCCGGATAGCGTTTGGATACCCGAAACAGGCCTTGCCCACCTGATCTTTGAATGGACCGCAACCACCGTTCCGTCGGCCTATTACAAGGTTGCTTATCGGGAAAAAGGGAAGACCTCGTGGACGGAAATCCCAAACTGGAGTGCCAACCGGATGGTGATTGTCAACCGGAAGCCCTGTACCGCCTACGAATTCCGCGTTCAATTGGCGTGCCCGGAAGGCCAGTCCGAATGGACTCCTATCCTCGAGGCGTCCACCCTGGGCTGCCAGGAAGCCTATTGCCTGAGCTACGGGAATTCCCTGCGCACGTTTATCCAGGAAGTGTCCATTGGCAACGTTCGAAATATTTCCGATAATAATTACGGGTATAAGGATTTTACGGCCTTCAAAGCAGAGGTAACGCCAGGAGGATATCTGACGATGAACCTGGTTCCCGGCAAGACCGCCAGTGAAACTACCCGCACCGTGTACTGGAGGGTCTGGGCAGATCTAAACCGGGACCATGATTTTGACGACGCCGGAGAGGTTATTTTTCAGGGGAGCGAAGTAAATACCAAAGCCCTCAGCGCCGCCTGGCAGGTGCCGGATGCGCTTCCGTCCGGGGAGACCCGCATTCGGATCAGTATGGACACCAAGAGCTATCCCTCGCCATGCGCGACGAATGACTACCGGGATGTCGAAGACTATAGCCTCGTAGTAAGCGGGCCGCTTACCCTGACCCTCAATCCGGCATCGCTGGAACTTGCTTTTGATGGGAAGGCAGCTCCGGTAGCGTTGAATGCAAGCCAAAGCTGGACGGCGGCGCCGGATCAGCCCTGGCTCCAGATTTCCCAAACAAGCGGCCTTGCAGGGACGCATACACTGACCGTATCGGCGTTGGCCAATCCGGATGTTCACCCGCGAACGGGAACCATCGTCTTTAAAGCAGGTCTTATCACCCGCACCCTGAAGGTTTCCCAAACCGGGAAAAGGACGGACGTGGAGAAAATTTCTTTCCCGGCCGCCGGGGGCGTTCACCGCTTGCTGCTCAACAGCGGGACCGGCTGGAAACTCCTTAGCAAACCATCCTGGATTATCCAGGTTAACCCAACAGAGGGCAGCCCCGCCGGAGCGGCTCCCATTGCCGTAAACCTTTCCTGCGCGCCAAACCCCGACGAGAAAGGCCGTTCCGGCTTGGCGGTTATTCAATGGAACACCGGGGAGAAAGTGGAAATAGAAATCGTCCAGGATGCGAACCAGGCGCCTCAAGGATGGGGAATCACCGCCACGGGCGGAACGCATATGATCCTCATTCCACCCGATGTAGAGGCGGATTTCGGGGGGCAGCCGTTGCTTCCAGGCGACTATATTGGGTTTTTCTTCACCAACGGTAAAACCGAACAATGCGCCGGGATGGTCCGTTGGCAGGATAAATTTGCCATGGTGACCGCGTTTGGAGACGATCCCGGAAGCCCCGTCAAGGAAGGGTTTACTCCGGGGGAAACCTTCATAGTCCGCGTTTGGCAATTGTCCACTCAACGGGAATGGAAAACCCGGGCAACATTTTCCAAACTTGCACCAACATCGATTCATACCCATACCGACAAATTTTTTCCGAATGGGATTAGCCAAATCGCTGAATTAGTCGCGGATACGTCGGCCCTGTTTACCTTAACCTTGAAATCGGGTTTCGACCTGGTGAGCCTCCCTGTTGTTCCTGCCAACCCGAATTTCCTTGCCTTGGTCGACCCGGCAAAAGCCGACCTGGAAGAAATCCAGGACTACAAAGGCGCTAAACTCGTTCCAGCGACTTCCCTCAACCAAATTGGGAATTTTGACGTCCGGAAAGGCTATTCGAGCAAATCGAAAAAAACCGTCCAGCTTGGTGTGGCCGGCAGTCTGGTCAAGCCCTCAGCCAACCCGATCCCCGTTCCCCTGGGATGGAGTATTATCCCCTTCTGGAGCCTTACCGCCAGGCCGCTCTCCGAGGCGATCGCCAGCATCGCCCCTTCGGTTATTATGATTAAAGACCAGGAGGACGCGCTTATATCCCCGCCTACGGCATCAACACCCTGGGTAATTTTCTTCCGGGGAAAGCTTACTGGCTCCTTACTTCAAAGGCGGACACCTTGCGCTATCCGGATGCCTTCATGGACGGAAAGGTTCCCGCAACGTTTGATTTTTTTGCCCTGCCCCTGGAACCTGCCGAATTTTTCCGGGTTGGGCCGAAACCCGAATTCAGGCAGCAATCTACCGTTGTGCTGCTCGCGGAAGGGCTTAAAGAACTCCTCAACCCTATGGATGAAATCGGGATATTCGACCGTGAAGGAAACCTGGCGGGCTCCGGAATGTATCAGGGCGAAAATCTGGCCATCACGGCAGGCGAAATGCCGATCGGAGAACCCTTTGCTTTCCGCGTCTGGAAACGGACTTCCGGAACCGCCGTTGCGGTTAACGCGCGTTATGCCAGTGTGGGCTCGGAAACCTATACTCCCGGCGGGTTGACGGTTGTCGAAGGGCTTGAATTGCTCGAAACCGGGGTGGTTGCCGACCCGGAAACCTGGAACGTATTTCCCAACCCAGCCCAGGGGGAAGTGTCCGTGTCTTTGCCATCGTCCTGGAAACAACAACGCGTGATCATCCGGTTAATCCGAATGGATGGGGCGATGGTTCAATCGTGGGTAGTAGAAGGGGGAAATCTGCACCGGCTCCGGTTAGGATACGTTGTCCCGGGAATCTATATCCTCCAGGCGGTACATCAAAGGGAGGCGATTCAAACGAAATTAATGGTCCGATAGTTATTCCAATTCTTCCGGCTCATCTGCCGGGCCGAGCAGTTCTTTGGGGAGTTTTTTGGACGCTTTGGCGCCAAGTTCCCTGATCCGCTCGGCCCGGCCGATAAGGGTATCTCCGAAACGGGGCGAATCCTGGAGTTTGTTCATGGCGTCTTTAAAGGCGCCCTGTGCCTGGTCCAGCCGGGCGCCAATGCTCTTCAAGTCGTCCACAAAGGCGACAAACTTGTCGTAGAGCAAGCCGCTTTGCCGGGCGATTTCCAGCACGTTGTTTTTCTGTTTTTCCTGCTTCCAGATAAAGGAAACCGTCCGCATGGTGGCCAGGAGGGTCGAGGTGGTGACCAGAACGATATTTCGCTCCAGGGCTTCTGTGAATAACCGCTGATCGGTTTGGATGGCCAGCGCGAAAGCGGGTTCCAGAGGGATAAACAGCAGCAGGTAGTCCGGCGGATGGAGGCGCTCCAATAACTGGTAGTTTTTGCCGCTCAGATCGCGAATATGGCGCCGCAGGCTTTCGAGGTGTTCCTTTGCCGCCTTGTCCCGGTCCGCCGCTTCCGAGGCGCTGCAGTATCGTTCGTAAGCGGTCAGCGAGACCTTGGAGTCGATGATGAGATGCTTTTCTTCGGGTAGGTGAATGATGATGTCGGGCCGTTTTTGTTTGCCCTCTTCATCTGCAAAAGAGGATTGGGTTTCGTAGTGCAGGCCTTTGGAAAGCCCGGCTTTTTGGAGCAGGATCTCCAATTGGACTTCTCCCCAGTCGCCCTGGGTTTTCTGGCCGCCTTTCAGGGCGTAGGCGAGGTTGTTGGCGTCCTGACTGAGTTGCTGGTTGAGTTCGCGCAATTGTTCGATTTCCTTTTTCAGGGAAACCCGGTCGCGGGTTTCTTCTACAAATCGTTTTTCAATCCCTTCCTCAAACGACTTGATATGTTCCCGCAACGGATGGAGAAGGGAATGCAACTGCTCCTGGTTCTGGTTGGCAAACGTTTGGCTTTTATCTTCCAGCAGGCGGGTCGCAATCCGCTCAAACTCCTGCTGGAACCGCTCCTGGAGTTTTTCCAGGGCTTCTTTTTGATCCGCCAGCTTTTCGTCCATGTGGCGAAGTTCCTGTTCCCGGGTGGCCAGATCCCGGTTGGCAAGGCGTAGTTCGGCTTCCAGTTCCCGAACCTGATCCTGGGCTTGACCGGCTTGCCGCAGGATGGCGTCGTGCAGGTCTTTGGAGACGTAGCGCCTGGCCAGTTCTTCAGGCGGCAGCGCCTGGCCCTGCCATCGGAATTTAGCGATCAGCCAGGCGCTGACGCCTCCGATCAGCAAGCCCAGTACCAGGAAAAAGAAGGGAAACAATAACGGATCTTTCATGAAAACGAGCCATTTCAGCTCTAAAACTAATTGTTTTTCGGGTAAAAACTTTTTGTTGGGACCATTTTCTTTTTACCGGGGTTGTCTCAAAAGACTGTTCTTTGCCTCGGGCGTGAAATTTTGTTTTCTTTTTTCAATTCTAATAAAAAATTGCAATGCAATTTTTTATTAGAATTGAAAAAAAGAAAATATTTTTTGGCTGGCATGGGCAAAGTCCATCTTTTGAGATAGCCCCCGGATTATCTATCGGAGCATTGTATTTTGCGGTTTTTTCATAGGGAAGCGGAGAAGGATTTCCGGTTTCAGCTGCCGTGACCATGGTCGAAAAATAAATCAACCCGATGAAAATCAGAACATTAATTACCTTTTTTGCCGGGGCAGCCACGCTCGCTTTGGCCGGACCGCTGGGCGCTCAAATCGACACGATCGAGCTTCCGGAGGTCGTCATTTCCGACAACCGGATGGATATTCCTTTCGGCATTCAGTCGCGAAGTATCCAGGTAATCCGCAAAGAGGAGATCCGCCGGGCGCCGGTTAACAGCGTGGCGGAATTGCTCCAGTACGTAGCAGGCGTCGATGTGCGTCAGCGCGGCGCAAACGGCGCTCAGACCGATATCGGCATTCGCGGGGGGTCCTTCGACCAAACGCTGATCTTGTTGAATGGGGTGAAGATCAGCGACCTGCAAACCGGCCATCACAACATGAACCTTCCCGTGGATTGGGAAACGATTGAGCGCATTGAAGTGTTGAAAGGCCCAGCCGCCCGAATTTATGGCCAAAATGCCTTCGCCGGGGCGATCAATATCGTCGCCAGAGCGCCTGAAAGCGCTTTTGCCCGGGCCTCCGCGCTGGCCGGCGATTTTGGGTTGGGCAGGATTAGCGCGGGGATATCCCTGCCCCGCGGCAAAGCGCGCCGGTACCTTTCCTATGCCCACGACTTCGCCGGAGGGTACCGGTATAATACGGATTACCGGATTCACACGGCCTCGTATATGCATACGGCCGAAGGAGAAAAAGGGTTGGTAAATGTCTTTGCCGGCTGGACGGGAAGGGATTTTGGCGCCAATGGATTCTATGGCAGCCCCAGCTTCACCGAGCAATACGAAAAGATACACACCACCCTCGTCAGTCTGGACGCCCGGCGCACTGCAGGCCGGTTTGTTTTACGCCCCAGAGCGTACTGGCGCTTCAACCAGGACGAATACCTCTTTAACCGCTCCAATCCCTCCGCTTTCCGCAATTTGCACCGCAGCCACAACGTCGGCGTGGAACTGCACAGCCAGTATACTTCTGCCCTTGGATTGACCGGGGTGGGGATAGATGCCGGGCGCCAATTGCTGTTCAGCAACCGCCTGGGCAACCGGGAACGGACGGTGTGGAGCATTTTTGCCGAACAACGGATGGTCTTTGCCAATGAGCGCTTCGATCTCACGCCCGGTATTCTATGGAACTCGTACAGCGATTTTGGGACCCGGTTCCTTCCAGGGATAGAAGGCGGATGGCAGATAGGGCCTTCCTGGCGCGTTTATGCCAACGCCGGCTATACGTATCGCGTGCCGACGTTTACGGATCTGTACTACGAAGACCCGGGAAACAAGGGCAATCCGGATCTGAAGCCCGAATCGGCGCTGGCTTACGAAGCGGGTATAAAATGGGTTGGCGCCCGCGCAAGCGCCTCCGCCGCCTACTTCCTGCGCAGCAGCGACGACCTGATCGACTGGACCAAGTCGTCCGACACCGAACCCTGGAGGACGCGCAACCTGGGCGATATCCGGTTCCAGGGTATGGAGTTCGCGCTGAATGCCCGGATTTCCCAAACGGTTCCGTCGGCCTTCTTTTCCTACACCTATATCGATGCAGCCCAAGAGGCCGATCCTGCTTTTAGCTCCCGTTATGCGCTGGACCAACTCCGGCATCAGTGGATTGGAGGGGTGGATATCCGGGCAGGCAAACGATGGACGGCCGCCCTAAGGGGCCGTTTCCTGGATCGCATCAATCTGGACGATTATGCAGTAGCCGACGCCCGGCTCCGCTGGGAGGCAGACCGTTATAGCTTCTTCGCCGAAGCGACTAACCTGACGAATGCCCGATATACCGAAACCAACCTGGTTCCCATGCCGGGACGGTGGTTTAGCGCTGGATTTAGCGTGCAATGGGATAGAAAAAAGCCATAGGCGCCTACCTGCCCAGTTCTTCCGCCCGGTTGAATGCGGCCTGAAGGCCATCGCCGATGGCGCGATGGAGGCCGGTTTGCTCAAACACCTGGAGCGCCGCCTCCGTCGTGCCGCCTTTGGAGGCTACCTTCTGGATCCACTCCTGGCAGGAGAGGTTGGAAGCCAGGTACAACTCCACTGCCCCCAAAAACGTCTGGGTGACCAGCAGTTCGGATTCCGGAGTGGAGAACCCCAGCTTGCGCGCTGCTTCCATCATGGCATGCATGAAGAAAAAAACATAGGCCGGACCGCTTCCGGAAACGGCTGTTGCCGCATCGATGGAGGATTCCTTACTTACGTAAATCGTTTTGCCCGCCGTATTGAGTAAGTTTTGCACCATGACCAACTCAATGCGCGTCACCTCTTCCGAGGAGGTGAATACCGTCATCCCCTGCCCTAATTGGGCGGGCAGGTTGGGCATGGCCCGGATGACTTTCCGGATGCCAAGCCCATGGGCAATGGTATCCATTTGAACCCCTGCCATGATCGATAAAAACACCTGCTGGGGGTCGGTCTTCGGCTTCAGTTGGGCAAACAACTCCTGGGCATCCTGCGGCTTAACGGCCAATATGACGAGATCCGCTTCCCGGAGACATAATTCCGCCTCCGAATACACCGTGCCGATGTCTTTTTTTGCCAGTAATTCCGCCCGCTCCGGCGACTTTTCCAGGATCATCATCTCTTCCTTGCTGGTAATATGACTGCGCAAAAAACTTTGGGCGTACGTCAGTCCCATATTGCCCCCTCCGATAATGAGGATCTTCATAATTGTCTGTTTCGTGCAAATGTACTACTTTCAGGGGATAAAGGCCGTCTGGCCAAGGCAAGGCGGATTATCTCCCGCCTATTTTTTATTTGTCTTGTTTTTTTATTGCAACATTAAATGTATATACATATATTTGTACCGTTATGCGGATAGAAGAAGCGATTCAACAAAAACGGTTCCGTTCGGAGTACCAGAAAGTGGTGGTAAATATTTTGTACACCGCTTCCTGGCTGAGCCAAATGTCTGCCCGGATGTTAAAATCCCTGGGGATTTCCCCGGAGCAGTATAACCTTTTGCGGATTCTACGGGGGATGCACCCCGAACCGGCTACCGTGAAGTTGCTGACGGATCGGATGATCGACAAAATGTCGAACGCGTCCCGACTGGTAGAGAAACTCCGGCTTAAAGGGCTGGTGGAGCGGACCGAATGCCCTGCCGATCGCCGCAGGGTGGATGTGCGTATCACGGAAAAAGGATTGGCGCTTCTGAAAAAAGCGGATGTGTTTATGGAGGACGACCTCGAGCTTCAGCTAACCAATCTGGATACGGCCGAAGCGGAGCAACTCAATGCCTTATTGGATCAACTGCGGGGATGATTTTTTTTGGAAGAAAATAAATGTATATACAATTAAAGTATAAACTTATTTGCAGGTTGACTGTTAAACTAGGTCTCCGGGGTATAAAAACTATTTTAGGGAGATCTGGTTGATTTTTTTGATTTTTTAATCTAGTACATCAGTATGAAAAGGATCTATTTTGCACTGTTTTTAGCCGCTGGATTGGGATTTGCGTTCACCAATCCGGCTTCTGCTCCGGTGAATGTTCCGGTAGATTTGTCATCCAGTTACGTTAAGTGGACCGGCTACAAGGTAACGGGTAAGCATTTCGGGAAAGTCCGCATCAAGAGCGGTAATCTGACGTATAACGAAGGCGTCCTCACGGGGGGAAGTTTCGTTTTGGACATGAAGACGATCACGGTAGAAGACATCACCGGCGCCTACGCCGACAAGCTGAAAGGCCACTTGATGTCCGACGATTTCTTTGGCGTAGAGAAGCATCCTACCGCAAAATTTGACATTACCAAAGCGATCAGCCGCGGCACCCCGGGCGCCTACAAATTCATCGGCAACCTGACGATCAAGGGCATTACCAAGGAGATCCGCTTTAACACCGACTTGAAGGAAGAAGCAGGGAAAACGGTTGGGTTAGCCAAGATCACCCTCGACCGTTCGGAATACGATATCCGCTTCGGCTCCGGCACCTTCTTTGAAAACCTGGGCGACAAGACCATCTACGACGACTTCGACCTCGAGGTGAATTTGGTGAGTGGGAAATGAGGGCGAAAAGGGTTTAAGGCATAAGGCTTAAGGCCCACACTACGGACATTTTCGTTTTCCTGGCGCCCAGGCCTTCCAGGGTTTCGAAAACCTGGAAGGTCTCGTTCCCAATGTCCAGTAGTGTGCTTAAGACCTTATGCCTTTCGCCTCACGCCTTTTCCGCCTTACGCCTTTTGTTTAAACGGCTTAATAATCAGTCTTAGCGACTGATCGTAAGTGAAGTAGTTAGAGACCCAGTTCATAAAAACAAAGAGGCGGTTTTTAACCCCGATGAGTTGAAAAAGGTGTACAAACAGCCAGACATACCAGGCGAAGGCGCCTTTGAATTTGAACCTGGGTAAATCGACGACTGCTTTATTCCGGCCGATGGTGGCCATGGAGCCGAGATCTTTGTAGTGGAAATTTCGCAAAGGTTGGTTTTTGATTGAGCGCTCCATATTGTAGGCCAGATTTTGGGCTTGTTGCATGGCAACCTGAGCTACTTGGGGGTGGCCGTTGGGGTATGCAGCTTCTGTTTGGTAAGCCAGGTCACCGATAGCGTAAACCTGGTCCATGCCTTCTACCTGATGAACAGCATCTACTTTCAGACGGTTCCCCCGGACGATCGCGCTTTGAGGTATACCTTCCGGGAAATCCCCGGTGATGCCGGCAGCCCAGATTAGTTTTCGGGAATAGATCTCGCGCCCGTCTTTGGTCGTAATGGTATTCCCGTTGTAGCCGGTGACGAGGGTGTTCAGCAGGACCTGAACGCCCAACCCTTCCAAATACTGCAAGGCATTTTGAGAAGCTGTTTCAGACATGCCGCTCAATAACCTGGGACCGCCTTCCACCAGAAAAATATCCATTTCATTGGCGTTCAGCTCCGGGAAGTCCTTTGGCAGGATATACTTTTTCATTTCTGCAAATGCTCCGGCCAATTCGACGCCGGTTGGCCCTCCTCCGGCGATGACGATATCCAGGTAGGTCTGCCGTTCATCGTAATCTGTGACAGTCAGGGCTTGTTCGTAATCCTCAAGGATCCGGTTGCGCAGAAAGAGGGCTTCGGATACGGATTTCATCGGAATGGCTTTTTCGGAAATTTCCTGGTTGCCGAAAAAATTGGTTTGGGCGCCGGTGGCCAACACCAGGTAGTCGTAGTTGACGATCCCAAGCGGGGTTTGAAGCCGCTTGTTTTCCGGTTCAATGGCCGTTACCTCCGTGGTGCGCAGGTACACGCCGCTTCTGCCCTGGAAGAATTTGCGCAACGGAAAAGCGATGGAGCTGGGTTCGAGACCCGACATAGCTACCTGATAAAACAAGGGCTGGAATTGGTGGTAGTTGTTTTTGTCGAGAACGACAATTTGATACTGTCTTGTACGCGCGAGCTTATTGGCGAGGGTGAGGCCTGCAAACCCGGCGCCAACAATCACTACTCTGGGCTTACCGGTTTCCGGTAGATTGATCTTCATGCGTTTGGGCGATTTCGGGTTTTCTGTGATGCACTCCCTTGGGATATTCCGCTTGTATCAACCGGATAAGTTGCTGATACAGGGAGGGCGATTGGGTAAAATCCAGATCCGCCATTTCAACAATCAGAACGGGGGTTGAGTTCTCGGTACGGAAGAAATCGAAATACGATTTTTGAATCTGTCCAAGGTAGTCCGGGCTGATGTCCGTCTCAAAATCCCGGCCCCGGCCCTGGATATTCCGGATCAGGTGTTCTACCGGACGATGAAGGTATACCAGGAGGTCCGGCTTGGGGAAATGGGCGTTGAGGATGTGAAAAAGCTGTTGAAAAAGCCGGTATTCTTCGCCGGAGAGGTTGTTTTTGGCAAAGAGGAGGGTTTTGAGAAAAAAATAGTCGGCGATCACCGTGCCCTGGAACAAACTGGCCTGTTTGAGTTCTTCCTGCAATTGTTTATGCCGCTCCGTCATGAAAAAGAGTTCTACGGAAAACGCGTAGCGCTCCGGGTTTTCGTAAAAATAGGGGAGGAACGGGTTGTCGGAGAATTGCTCCAGAATCAGGTTACACCCGAAATCGCGGGCGAGCATGTGGCACAGGGTCGTTTTGCCGGCCCCGATATTGCCTTCGATGGCGATGAATCGGTGGGGAAATTCGGTTTTCATGAAGCCAGGATTTCTGCTTTTAACAGGTCGGTGGATGTTTGGGCCAGTTCTCTTATGGTTTTTTCCAGGACCGGATGCAGGAAATCGGGAGCGATTTCGGCAAGGGGCGCCAGGACGAAGTTGCGTTTTTCCATCAACGGATGAGGTATCGTGAGCCGGTCCAGTTGGAGCACTTCCCGGTCGAAGAAGAGGATGTCGATATCGATCAGCCGGCGATCCCATTTCAAGTGGCGAATGCGTCCCATTTCTTTTTCAATATGCAGGATTACATCCAGGATGACTTCCGGCGGCGCCAAGCCGGTTTCGAGAAGGAGGACCTGATTATAAAATTCGGGTTGGTCTTTTAATCCCCAGGGTTCGGTTTGGTATACGGAGGATTGGATACGAACCGGGCCAATGCGCTCCTGAATCAGGATCCTTGCCCGTTCCAGGTTGTTGAGCCGGTCGCCCAGATTGGTTCCCAATCCCAGGTAGACGAGGTGGCGGGAGGTCAAAGGGGGCATGTTATTCGGCATCCTGAAATAATCCCTGAATCTGCGATTCGGCATTCCGAAGCCGTTCCCTGCAATAGCGGATCAGTTCGGCTGCACGGCGGAGCTTTTCCGGCAGGTCGTCCATGCCGATAGCATTGTCCTGCAAGGCTTGCACAATGGTCTGGAGTTCTTCCATCGCCGATTCGTAGCTCATTTTTTTCATGTCCGGTTTCCTTGTGGGTGGATGTAATCTTTCAACGTCGGTTTACTTTGCCACGCTTTCCACTTCGCCATCCTTTAAACGGGTGGTCAGCACACTGCCCGGCGGCACTTCATGGGTCCCTCGGATGGGGTGGCCGTTCAGCAAAGTAATGGAAAAACCTCTTTCCAGGGTATTTTCTATGCTCAGCAGGGTGCAAATTTTTTCAGCGGTTTCGATGCGTTGGTTTTCCTCGCGCAGGAAATACCCGGAAAGCAAAGGGATCTGGAGTTCAAAGCGGTGCAGGCGGTCTTGCTCGCCGGCCAAAAGCCTCGACGCGAGTTGTTGGAGCGCGGCGTTGGTTTGATCCAGCCTTCTTTCCTGGAGGAAAAGCCTTTCTACGGCGGTTTGCCGCAGAAAGCCAGCCCATTCCAGCAGTTGGCTTTCCAATTGGAGGTTGTGCTGGAGGAGGAACTCGGCAACGGCGGTGGGGGTTTTCAGGGCGGAATGGGCGACGAGGTCGGCGAGGGTCTCGTCGATGTCGTGCCCGATGCCGGTAAACACCGGAAGCGGAAATGCGGCGATGGCCCGGCAAAGGGGAATACTGTCAAACCCGGCCAGGTCGAGCCGGGCGCCGCCGCCCCGGATAATTGCTACGGCATCGTAGCGCCCGGCCTGATTCCGGATGCGGCCGAGTTGGGCCACGATCTCTGTTTCGACCTGATTTCCTTGCATCGCGGCAGGGAAAAACGTGCAGGAGAACTGATACCCATACGCGTTTTGGCGAAGTTGCTCCTGAAAGTCCTGAAACCCTGCTGCCTGTTCGGCGGAGATCACCGCGATGCGCTGTAATACGGGAGGCAGAGGCAATTCCCGGTTTTTACCGATCAGGCCCTCTTCGGCAAGTTGCCGGAATTTGCGTTCCCGAACCAGGGCGAGTTGCCCAACGGTGTAGGCGGGGTCAATATCGTCAATGACGAGCTTCAGCCCGTACCGTTCGTGGAAATCGACCCGGGCTTTGATCAGGATTTCCATGCCTTCCTGGAGGAGGGCGTCCAGGGCGCTTCCCCGGCTTGCGCGCAGGGGCCGGAGAGTGGACGACCAGATCACGGCAGAAGCCTGGGCGATCCATTGGTCGGTATCCGGTTCTTTTTCGATCAGGTCGAGGTAAATATGGCCCCTGGAGGACTTGACCTGGGCAATTTCCGCCCGGATCCAAAGGGCGTCGGGGAGGTTGAGCGCCAGCACCCTGCGGATAAACTCAAACACCTCAAATAACCGAAACCCTGTTGGCGTCATTCTGTAGTTTTTTGGGGAAAACGTCCCGAAACTACAATTTTTTATTCAACCATGCAGGAGGGTTTGTGCGATTTTATCAGGTGTACCGCCTGGTTCGGTGTTTAGGTATGCGCAAAACCCCGCGGACTCAGGATACAGGGCTTTTCCGGTTCGGCAGGTCGTGCGGCGCATTATTCATTACGTTTTCCAGGGTCCACGCTACCTGCTCCCGGAAAGGTTCTTTGCGCTCGGAGCAGTCCTTTTTTCTGCAAAGATAGCAAGAGGTGGGTTCGCAGGGATCTACATGAATAAACCATTCCACGGGGTGGTTCTGGAAATTGCGGGCAAGGCTCTCTACCGACTTCACTTCCGCGTGGGCATCCTGGGTATTGAGGTACCAGGGGAGGGTGAGGTGGCAGTCGATATGGAGGTTGGGGCCGTATTTGATCACGCGCAAGTTGTGGATATCGACCCAGTTTTCGGAGCGATTTTGTTGCAAGTGGTTTACAATAGAGCGAATCAGGCGGTAGTCGGCTTCGTCCATGATCCCTGCAATGGATTGCCGGACCAGTCCGAATCCGGAGTAAATGATCAGCAGCCCGAAGAACAGGGCCAGTAAATTGTCCAGTTTGTTGATGCCAGTGGAAAAGACAAGCGCCAGCCCGAGCAGAATTCCCAGGGAGGACCACGCATCGGCTTGAAGGTGTTTACCGCTGGACTTGAGGATGAGGGAGTTGTTTTTCATTCCCTTCCATTCCAGCACCCATCCCATGAGGTAGTTGGCGGCGCCGGTGAAGGCAGTGAGGTAAATACCCAGTTTCAGCTCTTCCAACTCCTGGGGGTAAAACAGGTTGTACACTGCTTTTCCAAGGATCAGAACGCCGGCGATGCTGATCAGGGCGCCTTCGAAGCCAGCCGACAGGAACTCTACCTTGCCGTGGCCGTAGGGGTGGTTCTGGTCTTTTGGCCTGAAGGAGATCAATAAGCTGTATAACCCGAACGCGCCGGCTACCACATTAATGATACTTTCCAGCGCATCCGAAAGGATCGCATTGGAACCGGTTCGATACCAGGCCAGAAACTTAACGGCCATAAGACCGACACCAAGGATCAGGGCAGTGATTTGAAGCCTCAGGAGGCTTCGGTCGGAAAGCGCTTTGGGAATGGACATCACCTGTTCTTTAATAGACGAGGACGGCATTGGCTACTTTCCGTTCGCCGAAATGGTCGAATTTTTTATTATCGCTGGGCATATTGATCACCCCATTATCGGGCATTCCCTTTATCCACAGGGTGGTCGAGCCGCCACCGTCGAGGTTGACGGCCTGTTTGCACCCCAATGCTTGCAGCAGAGCGGTGAGTTCAGGGAGCGAAAGCCCGAACGCCTGATTGGAACGCCCATCTGCCGTAAGGAGGAGCACCTTTTTATCGTTGGTAATACACGTGCAGGTTCTGGGGTGCCGGTTGTCGTTGAAGGGGCGTTTGGCCAACTCCACGGGAAGGCCGTCGGTCAGCAGCAGGGGGCCGGTGAGCAAAACGGTGGGGTACTTTTTACCTTCGTACTTGCGGTCCGGCCCTGCCGCTTCCACCCGGATCTTTTTTCCCGGCCCAAGGACCAAAGCGCCCTTGAGGATCTCGCTTTTTTCGGCGATCAGTTTCTCCTGGGTTTTATTAATAAATTGACCGTTCACTTTCAGCAAGGTGACCGAACCGCCCTCGCTCATATTGAAAAAGCCCGCGTTGACGGCGGCGAGGGCGCCCGCCTGAGCAGCCAGCAGGCTGGTAGGCAGCAGGGTGTCCGTTACGTAAGCTAACCCGAACCGGTGTTTCTTTGGGTTGACTTCCAGGATGTTCAGGTTTTGCCACCCATTGAAAAGGGCTTCGGTGTGCGCATGCTTCCAGGTTATGCCGTCGCCCAGGATTTTTTGTTCCCAGGAGATCGAAGGGAGCGGGGATTGAGAAACGGAAGATAAGGGTAGGGCGAAACAGGTTGTAACGCCAACAAGGAAAAGAAGGAGCGGACGGAAAACGTGGTTCATTTTGGTCGGTTTTCGCAAAGATATACCCAAAATAAAGTGGTTTGCGATTTTTTAATCTTCAAAACCACCGTATTTTGGGTAGTTGCCGGCGGAAAGTTTTCCCAAACCCCTTTCTTGCCGGGACAACGGGTGATTTGGGCTTAAAATTCGCAACCCACGGATACCTTTGCCAAAAAGAAAACCTATGGATCTCAACCCGGTCGTGATTGCCATTCCCATGTATTTTACGCTGATGGGAATTGAATTGGTTGCCGAGGCGCTAAGCGGCAAACGGACCTACAGGCTGAATGATGCCGTGACCAACATCAGCACAGGTACCTTACAGCAGATGACAGGCACCTTCCTGCGCATTCTCAAGATCGGAATCTATGTGGTCATTTATGAGAAACTGGCTTTTTTTCATATCGAACCCACCTGGTGGAGTTTTGTTGCGGTATTTATCCTTTGGGACCTTTGTTATTACTGGGATCACCGTTTTGCGCACGAGGTCAGTTTATTTTGGGGAGGGCATTCGGTACACCACCAGAGCGAAGACTATAATCTATCGGTTGCGCTGCGGCAGAGTTCCACGTCGATCATCTGGGGGACGCCGTTCTACCTGCCCCTGGCTTTCCTGGGTTTTGACCCCACGCAATTTGCCCTGGTGGGTGGGTTCAATTTGCTGTATCAGTTCTGGATTCATACGGAACATATTCACCGGATGCCTTCCTGGTTTGAGGCGGTGTTCAATACCCCTTCCCACCATCGGGTGCATCATGGCCGCGATCCCAAGTATCTGGACAAAAACTATGCCGGGGTGTTTATCGTCTGGGACCGGATGTTTGGCACGTTCAAACAGGAAGAGGAACGGCCTCACTACGGCGTTACCAAACCGCTGAACAGCTGGAATCCGGTATACGCCAATTTTGCGCACTACATCGAACTGGCCGGTTTTGTGCGAAAAGCCCGCACCGCAGCCGATGCGCTAAAGATCCTGTTTTACCCTCCAGGCTGGCTTCCGGAATATCTCGGCGGGTTCCAAACTCCGCCGGAAGTCGACGACCGCACCTACTGCAAGTATAATCCCCAGCCATTTGCGTTGCCCATGCAGGCCTATATTCTCGTGCAGTTTTTTGGCGCGCTTGCCGTTAATTCGTTTTATTTCTTTCGCAGCGCGGACTTTTCCTCCTGGCCAAAAGTCTTTTTCGCTTTGTGGATCATGGTGACCACCCTGGCCTTCGGGTTTCTCCTGGAACGCCAAAGCCGCTGGGTGACTGCCGTGGAAGCGGTGCGGCTGGTGTCTTTGCCTCTGGGGCTGTCCTATCTCCAATCGGCAGGTTACGGGTTGCCCGAATGGGTTGTGCCTGCGTCTGCGATTTTTTCGGCGATTAGCCTGTTGTTTTTTATCGCCTGGAATTTCAGGTCTGCTCGTCTGGAGACGAGCAGATAAAGGTTCAAGTCTGGAGATTTGAACCAGCGGGTAACCTCGCAACCCCGCAGCCCCGCAGCCCCGCAGCCCCGCAACCTCGCAACCTCGCAACTTCGCTACCTCGCTACCTCGCAACTTTCATCGCCCGTGCAATCGCCTGATCCATATCGAGGTAGCGGTATTCGCCGAGGCGGCCGCAGAACAAGACATTGGGCAGGGCTTGGGCTCGTTTTTTGTATTGGAGATACAGGGCTTGGTTGGCGGCATTGGGAAAGGGGTATTCGTAATGGTTGGGGTCGGTTGGGCTGAAAGGAATTTCCTGGGTGAGTAACGTTCCTGTAATAGATTCCACTTGAGGGGAGGGGAGGAGGTGTTTCCATTCGATGGTTCGGATATGGGGACCATTTTCCAGGCTTGGGTTGTTGACCTGCACGACGGGTTGCACCCATGGCGTATCGGGGAGAAAAGCGTGCATGCGCTGCTGGCCTCGATATTGAAGGCGCCCAAGGTCATATTCAAAGAAGGCGTCAATGGGGCCGGTGAAAATGGTTTTTTCCCTGGGGCGGAAAGCCTGTTGGTGAAGCAGGTAATCTACTTCGGAGAGGGTTGGAATGCCTTGAAGCATTTTTTCCATAAACATCCGGTAGCCTCCGGCAGGTAGCCCTTGAAACCGGGCTTTGGGCGTAAGGCGGTTTTCGCTGCCTTGCTGCAGGTTGAACCGCTGGGCAAGAGCCGGCGACAGCGTTGCCGGATCGACGCCCCATTGCTTTTGGGTGTATCCCTTGACGAAGGCTTCGTATACGCGCAGGGGCATTTTGCTCAGCGCCATTTCCTCAAAATTGGAGGGAATGCCATTGAAGCCTGGCTGGCGCTCTTCCGCAGAAAGCTGATTTAGAAACCCTTCTCCGGGGGGCCAGTTCTCATATCGCCCCTGCACCCAGGATTGAACCCGGGCTTCAAATGGATAAAAATCGGCAAAACGCTGGACGAAATCCCAAATCCTGGAGGAAGAAGTTCGAAAATAATGAGGGCCATACGTGTGAAAACGGATACCGGAAGGGTGCTCCTCGTCGTACACATTCCCTCCCAGATGGGCTCTTTTCTCCACCACCAGGCATTTTTTGCCCCGGTCGGTGAGCAGCCGCGCTATGGTTGCTCCGGTGAGGCCGGAACCGACGATCAGGAAATCCATTTTACGAAGTACGATTTACGAGGTACGATGTACGAGGGCTCTACATCCTCTACATCCTCTACATCCTCTACATCCTTTACATCCTTTACATCCTTTACATCCTCTTAAACAAAAAGGTCGGCTTGCAGGTCCTGGCTGGGGTCTACGGCGTAATGGGTGAAATCGGCGACGCCTTCAGCGGAGAGGACTTCTTCGTCGATGAAGAAGTTGCCGGTGCAGGAGCGGCTGTCGCGCTTCAGAACAGCGTAGGCGGCGTCGGCCATGATTTCCGGGGTGCGGGAGCGGCGGATGAGGTCGTCTCCGCCCAGCAGGTTTTGGACGGCGGCGGTGGCGATGGTCGTTCTTGGCCAGAGGGCGTTGACGCCAACGCCTTTGTGCCGGAATTCTTCGGCCAGGCCATAAACGCAGAGGCTCATGCCGTATTTGGCGAGGGTGTAAGGCAGGTGGGCGCCGAACCACTCGGCTTTGATGCCCATGGGGGGAGAAAGGGTGAGGATGTGGGGATTCTCCGCTTTCAGGAGATGCGGCAGGCAAGCCTGGGAGCAGAGGAACGTGCCCCGGGTATTGATCTGATGCATCAGATCAAACCGCTTTATGGGGGTGTGCAGGGTGTCTGCGATAAAGATAGCGCTCGCGTTATTGATCAGGATGTCGATCCCGCCAAACGTGTCCACGGTTTGTTGAACGGCGCTATACACCTGATCTTCAAAGCGGATATCGGTGACTAAGGGCAAAGCTTGCCCGCCTGCAGCCCGGATTTCTTCTGCTGCGGAATATACCGTCCCAGGCAGGGCAGGGTGCGGTTCCGCCGTTTTGGCGACGATGGCGATGTTGGCGCCTTCTTTGGCCAGGCGGAGCGCAATGGCTAATCCAATTCCCCGGCTTGCGCCGGTAATGAAAGCGGTTTTGTTTTTGAATGAGGTCATTTTGGTTTATGGTTTGAATTTTAAGGAGCAGGGAGCAGGGAGCAGGGAGTAGGGAGCAGGAGCAAGGAGCAAGGAGCGGAGGGAGCAGCAAGGAGCAGGGAGCAAGGAGCAAGGAGCAAGGAGCAAGGAGCAAAGTTCAACCCGTCTAATATCTAACGTCTAACATCCATTTCGTCCATCCGGAGGCGATTTCCTGGCCGTCTTTGCGGATGGAGTGGGCGAAAACGCCCGGTTCGAGTTCCTGGCTTTGGGCGATAAGCGCGTCGCCGAGCAGGCTTTCGCCTTTAAACTGGATTTTATACTCCTGGAGGCGGTAATTTTCGAGGACCTCGTTAGGGGTGGTTTCCAGCATCCATTTCTGGTAGTAGAAGTTGGTCAGGTGGTGGTTGAAGTCGAGGTCGTGCCAATTGACCAGAAAGGACTTTTCAACGTCGGGGTTGGCGAGGGAGGAGAAATCGCCGGCAGGGCGGGGGAGGTGGTCGTTGGTTTCCGTTTTGTCCAGCCATGCCAGGATAAAATCCGGATAGCGGGCCATCCGGCGGGTCTGGGTGTCCATAAGCAGCCAAGCAGTGGTGGCGGTGGCGAGCAGCTCGCCCGCTTCGTCCCGAACCCGGAAGTCGCGGTAGGCAAAGGCGCGGTCGCGGCCAGAAGGATTCGTATGTACCCGAACGGTTTCTCCGAGTCCGGGCTGCCGGAAGACGTGCATCTGCTGGCGGATCAGGACCCAGCCCAGGTTTAGCGGCGCGAGTTCGAGGGCCGACAACCCTAAAAGCAATACATGCTGCATGGCGGTTTCGTGCATCATCTGGATCATGGACGGAATGCTCGCTACCTTGTGCAGGTCAACGTCGTATCCTCCTACCCGGAAGGTTTCCTCGTGAAAAAGTAGATTGGGCTCCGCCATGCGCCGGTTTTAGCGGTAAATGTAAGAAAAAAAGCCCTTGTCTGGCGACAAGAGCTTTTGGGGTAGTCGGGATGACAGGATTTGAACCTGCGGCCACACGCCCCCCAGACGTGTACTCTACCGGGCTGAGCTACATCCCGAAACATGGGTGTGGGTGTGGGTGTGGGGGTGGGTGTTTTGTGTTTTGTGTGGGTTACTCGAAAGACCGGATCATGCCAAGGAGCATTCGGGAAACCTTATCAAAACCGGCGTAAAGATCGTCATAGAATTCTTTATCAACGAATTCCATGTCGTACATTATTTGAAGGATGGCGACGCACTCGAACACCTAGGAACGCGCAGTGACATAAAACTTCTTTTTATCAGGGCCGGTCATGCGGCCGGTACCTTCGGCAAGGTTCAGCAGCGCGCTCATGCTTGCCCGCTTAAACTGATCCTGTATATAGGGATCTAACGGCTTCACGGAAAAAAGGTGCTTCAACACCTTCAGATTCACCGCCCGTACCTCCTGATACACATCCAGCTTCTCAAAGTCAAACACGTCCCTGTAGATTATGGTTATTTCAAATCATTCTCATTCCGCACACACCCACACCCACACCCACACCCACACCCACACCCATTCTAGTGGGTAATACAGGATTCGAACCTGTGACCTCTGCTCTGTCAAAGCAGCGCTCTAAACCAACTGAGCTAATTACCCGATTAGCCGGGATAATGAACATCCGGCCCCCGACGAGCCCTTTTTTCCCGAGCGTGTGCAAAGATAAGGTATTCCCGGCATTTGAAAAAGAAGAGGCTGATTTTTCCCAAAAAAATCGGGTTGAAGAGTTGAATTTTATATTATAAATATATTTAATATATTTTTTTACCTTTGAGCAGCGTAACAGGTCAGTCGGTATTCTTTCCAAGGCCGCATGCCGGGAGTTTCGCCAACGTAATAAATAACTATGCAATCCTCTGTCACCGGTCTGTTTCCGCCAATGGCGGAGCGGACGCATGTTTTTTCATCCATTACGGCTGAAGTGGTTTTTGGCCAGAGCTCTAAAAAATGTGTTGGTGCGGGGATCTGTAGGATTATTCCTTACCTGGGGCATCGGTGGTCGCGGATAACAAACAGTCCATGCGTTTCCGCTCTTGGGAAACTACAAAAGGACGAGCAGGGCTTAAGCCTTGTTTTTCGCAAATACGCCCTTTGCCCGACGCTACGAGAAACCTTTCTTTCCCGAAGCCACTTCGCCATGGATGAGCCTTTCGTTTTCCCTGCCCCTCTAGCAGAGATTCTTGGTCTTTTTTCCGCAGTTATTCCTGCCGGTAAGTACCCCATCCGCCCTCAGGACGGATTTATCGCGATCTGGTTGGGAGAGGACAATCCGTAAGCGGATGGGAGGCAAGCGAATTCATGCCTGGTTGCAGACCTGATCAGACGGTGTTGAAAAACAATTCAGCCGGTTGACGGATCTACTAGTTGCCGCACCTGGTCTAATGAAAAGCCGGTAAGCGCCGCAAGGGTATCCAGGGGCAGGCCCTCTTCATGTCCTCGGAGAATGACCTGGGCTTTTTCCATCTCGATGCCTTTTTCGATACCCACCTCGATGCCTTGCTCAATGCCTTTTTCAATGCCTCTCTCAATCCCTTTTTCAATCCCTTTTTCAATCCCTTTTTCAATACCCTGCTGCAGGATCATTTCATACGTGCTCATAATGTCTGTTTTTAACGATAGCGGCAACGGTTTAATGGCTTGGCGCAATTGTGCGGGAGAAATTTCGGTCACGCTGAAATAGTAAACGATAAACTCGCTCAAAAAGTTTCCCCTTGGCGTGCCGGCCAACGTCTGAAAAATGAGTACCATGCGTTTGACCAACTCTTCAGGATGGCGGCTATATTTTTGGGTAAGCAACGCAGCCCGAACCCACGCATTGGCCACCTGGAGAATATCTTCATGAACGCATCGTGGGGGTTTTGAATGGGGTTTGGCATGGGGCAAAGATAGTCATTTATAACAACATAAGCACGGTTGAAAAAAATTGAAACGGAGATTCTACGGATGCAATAGCATGAAGTCAAAAGGTGAAATTTTGACGATCCTTCCCTTTCCGGCTTTATCCACAACTTTTGATTTTTGAGTTATCTTAGCCATGGAAAAGAAGGCCTTTGGGGCTGACTAAATCAGCAGGGCTTTATTAAAAACCCAACACCTATGAACGCTTACGTCCTCGGCATTGATTACGGCACGGATTCCGTGCGCTCCATCCTCGTGGATGCCTCCAACGGCGCGGAAATCGCTACTTCCGTGTTTTATTACCCGCGCTGGAAGGCCGGCCTGTATTGCGACGCATCCAAAAACCAGTTCCGGCAGCATCCGCTGGATTACCTCGAAGGACTGGAATACACCGTCAAAAGCTGTTTGGAGCAGGCCGGGCCGGAGATTGCGGCCCAGGTGCGGGCCTTGTCGGTCGATACCACGGGCTCTACTCCGGTGGCAGTCAACGCCGAAGGAACGCCCCTCTCCTTGCTGCCGGGCTTTGAGGAGAACCCCCATGCGATGTTTTTTCTCTGGAAAGACCACACGGGCGTGCAGGAAGCGATGCAGATCAACGACCATGCCAGCAAGTTTCCGGTGAATTACCTCCGCTACGTTGGGGGAATCTATTCCTCGGAGTGGTTTTGGGCGAAGCTGCTGCGGGCGCTTCGGGAAAACGAAGCCGTACGCGCCCATACCGCCTCCTGGGTGGAACACTGCGACTG
>JADJHZ010000016.1 GCA_016707205.1 Haliscomenobacter sp.
TAGAGCTAACTTTCCCTGAATTCAAAACGAAAGCTATGACTTTTCCGCCTCCGACTAAATATCAAACCAACAATTCATTACTGAAGGAAATATTTTTAAAAAAACTGCATAGTATTGGTATTGAAATTCCAATTAATAACTCTGATCCCATTGAAGACTATCTTGAAATGGGTTTAAAATTAGAAAGCGGATCATGCATAATTTACCTAATTCTAAGTATTTTAAAATGCATCTTTTAAAAACTAAGTTATGTTAATATTACAAAAATTTATCTCGATGATTTGAAAAAAGGCTACTACAAATCCTGATTCTGATCAGCAAGAAAACAATCACAATCTTTCTCACCAGATTTAATTCCCCATGTAGTAAAACTTCCTTTACCTCTAAAATATCCCGAAGACTTCATCCATTGTCTCCCTATGTCCTTTAGAACAACAGAGCCTCGATCAAATGGAACAATTAAATTATCATATCTTACAGTTAATAAAACACTTCTAATCATTTTCAGGGTTAGTCTTGTTATCAAGTTGAGTTGACAACCATTTATATAATCTATTGCGGAGAAGCCCTGGACCTAAGCAGAAATCATAATTCTTCCATTTCCATGCCCGAAGAATTATATGATCTAAGTCCCTATTATTCCTGAAGAGTATCATGAGATTTTTGATATCAATCTCTTCGAACAGCTCCCAATCGTCTTCTAAATTGAAAATAAAATCATCCTTTGCATTTGACCAAAGCCATTTTAATGCCATTGAAAAATTAGGTGAAACGGGTCTTCGCCAAATTACTTCCTTGAAATATTTCTTGGCGATTTGAATACATTGGTTTCTTTCATAATCTGCGGCGTCATCAACAAAAGGATCAACGTTTATAAATAGTTTGAAATCCGATAAAGAACAACCTTTTAAATTTATAGAAAAGGAACGATATGTTCTTTCTAATAACTCCGGCCTAGGCATAGAGGTGGTTGTAAAACTAAGGGTACCTACCATAACAAAAAATCTATTTATAACATTTACTGATTATACAAAAATCCTCATGTTAACATTCCATCTTTCAAATTCAAACAAATCGTGATTAAGATACAAAAAATGATTTACGCTATCTGTAACACTCTCAAAATTAACGCCGTTTGGAGGACCTGACATATAGTCGTCGACTACAATAACTCCAGATTCCGCTAAAAAAGGAGCAACTGATTCCAAATCGTGTAGACATCCTTCAAATGTATGATCACCATCAATGGTTATGAAGTCTATTCCATATGGAAATTCTTCTTTTATAAATTCAGGAGTAAGAACCACTTTAGAATCATTTTCAATAACCTTGAAATTATTAAACTAGACATCAACAACTTTTCCATTCTTCTACCATGAGGAGCTTTCCAATCTAAGTCTTTGTCAAGGAAATCATTTTTTAATATTATCACAATGATATAGAACAGACAGGGCAGATCTACCTGTACAAACCCGATTTCTAAAATGTATTCTGGTTTAAATTTCTCCATCAATTCTTTGTATTTCAAGGCTTGATCAGAATTAAAATGGCCTGTAACACACCATAATTCGGTTTCAAAAACAGGAATAATCCTACTTCTCATTTTGGATTGAAATTTAATGTTAATTCTAGTAGTGCTTTACGGTTAACCTCTAAATAATTTCTGTAATTATCCTTATTGATATTGGGATCGTGCCATTTATGAAGGAAAACTATATCAAGTTCATTAGTAGCATGATTACTTGGTCTTGCTATTTCATCTCTACAGCAAGCAACAATGGAATCAATTTTATACTCACTAAGTCTAAATTTAGGAGTTGATAGCATTTTCAGATAATAAAGAACTTGATAATCTTCCCAGCCATATCCTTGAAATCTTCTGAGAACCT
Organism: Haliscomenobacter sp.; assembly: GCA_016707205.1. Taxonomy (GTDB): domain Bacteria; phylum Bacteroidota; class Bacteroidia; order Chitinophagales; family Saprospiraceae; genus JADJPL01. The sequence goes on from JADJHZ010000016.1 coordinate 1,890, forward strand.
CCCAAACTTATAGGTGTTCTCGGTTTAATCGGATAACAGTTCCGCATGCCTTTTTAATTTCTTCTTTAAAATCATCGTTCTCCTTGCAAGCTGGAATGTTTTAAAATCAACAACTCTATTCGAAATATTTTTCAGAAAATATTTATTGCAATAATAATATACTCCGATATTGGCCCAATTCCTTTTATCGGGCCGTAATACATTTAAAATCTAAGACTTTATCATAAAAACTGACATAAGGAATACAATCGACATCCTGTTTTAATATATACTCGCCAATTGCTATTTTTGCACCATAATTGTGAGCCAAACCAATTGTAAAAACCTCATCGAAATCTATATAGTGATAATTGACACCAGCTTCCTTACACAAATGTTTTACATTTTTATTTGAATCACCTAAACTCAAAAGAAGAAACTCAATTTTTTCCTTTTTTACTATTTTCAAGTTCCTCATTAGAGGTACAAGGTTTTTAATTCTATCACGATATGGTATTAATACTGAAATTTCAATCATACAACGATACTTCATCGAATTACTAAATATCAGATTTGGGGATGAGAAGAATATTTATAAAATTCCCTTTGTAACTTTTTGTAAGGTTATCTATTTGGCTAGTTTCACTTTCTCCTGCATGTCCATCTATCAATGATTGCCATTGATGGTTAATCATAATTTTATCCTTTTCATACAAATATGGTTTAGCATAATAAAGAACATAGTCTCTTGGACAAGAGAGTTGATTTTGAATAAAATACGGTATTAGATGTTTATTTCCTCCATGACCATTTATTATGAGAATTTTTTCAAACCCATTTCTAGATATTTCTTGGCAAATATTATCTAGCAATGAAAAAATTAAATCTTGTTCTAATGAAATTGTTCCAGCGCAATGTTTAGCCTCATTAATTTGCGTAAAAAATGAAATCTGGAAAAATCACAACCGATTCCTCTTTTGCAACCCTTTCACACAATTCCCTAGCAATAAACATATCTGTACCTAGTGGTAAATGGTTTCCATGTCTTTCTATACATGACAATGGCAGTAGGCAAACTTTTTCTGATATTTCTACTGCTTTAATAAATTCATTTCCAGTTAGATCTTGCCAATTCATTATGTATTTTTTCTATAAAAAAATTATTAGTAGAGAGAATTTCCATACCACTCATTGTTCTTGTCAGGTTTTGATCTGGTTTATTAATAAAAAAACACCTTATTGGCAGTTTGTCCAATAAAATTACATGTAATCTTGCATGATTGGTTACTTCTTTTTGTAACACCATGAATTGATAAAGGAGAGTTTATGAAAAAAATAAGGGTATTAGCTTCATATGGAATTGTTTTATACTCAGAAATGAATTTTTTTATCTATATGGTTTCTGTTGTCAAAACTAATTTTGTACCTTGGTATTTAGGTTTAACTTTATAAATAGTAAAATTTCCTCCTTTTGTATTGTCTTCTTCCAACTTGAAGTATAGTAACCCCGCAAACAAAGCGACTTCCCTATCTAAATGAGCTTCTCTTGAAATTGATGACTTTTGCAAACCGGTGAACAATAAGTAGGCTGGCAGTCTAACTCTAAATCGGACGAAAGATTGGAACCCCTAACTGATGTTCTTATTTCATTCAATGATTTTTGATTAAAAACATGAGGATAGGCTAGCTTAATTGTGTTCCCAAAAAGTAAAACAATCTTTTGAAAGAATGCATTTGATGTATGTACTCTTGCAAAGTTGCGCCATATTTTCGGAATAGAAGGTTCATTAAGTAAATCTATGCTTTTAAACCAAAAATATTTGTTACTACCAATATTATTTTCATCAACATATAAGTCTTTATTAGGAAATTCATTATATAATGCTTTATAATACGAAATCGGTAATGCTTCTTTAATTACCAGGTGGGGAAAGGGTTCTAGATCAATCATTTCAGGACGAGCCCTATCTAAAATAGTTATGGAATTATTATCTGACCAATTAATTTTCATGTTTCAAGGAATGATAATATAAGTGAATTGTTTCAGCGATAACAAAATCTAAAATTGTGTCAATATCAATTGACCTTTCCCTAGGCATAAATGAACCAACAATTTTTCCTCGGTAGAAATTCTTGTATTTACTGAATGAATCCCACCACATTCCATAATAGGCACCATTCGGACGGTATACTTTTCTTTGATCTTGCGACCTAGAGTCCCCTGTAGCAAAGGGAAATTCAGGTTTATAACCTTTTATGAGGCCATTTTTCTTTAATAATAATCCTAAATCCGGAGGGAACTCATATTCAGTTATACTGATGACTCCATCAATTGAATGATCTAAAGATTCTAGTCCCTTTTTAATATCTTCTTCAGATTTTAATGGGCAAGTAGGTAGGCATAACCAAATTTGGTTAAAACCTTTACCATCATTAAGATCAAAATAATGTTTTACTGTATCAATAACTTTTGACCTGTCACTAGCAAGAAAATCTGGTCTTTTGGACAAAACTATTTTATCTTTTAATTGGACACACTCCAATATCTTTATGTCATCTGATGTAACGATTATTTCGTCAAAAAAATCGTAGATAACATCTATGGTTTGTTGTATTAGGGGCTTTCCTGCAAACATTTTGCAGTTTTTGTTTGGTAATCTTTTGGATCCACCTCTGCCAGGGACAATAACAAGTCTTTTCGTATTCATCAAAAATGAATTAAACCATTACAATGAAGCATAAATTGCATCATATTTTTCAATTAAGTGTTCAATTCTATTGAGGTGTATTTGACAAGTTGAATCAGATATAGCATTTTCTGGATCAATATGCACCTCCGCAAAAACACCATGATATCCAAAAATGCTAGAAGCTAAAAAATACTTTTCTGCTAAAATACTGTCCCCCACTGTAAAGCCTTCATTGGTCACATATTGAGTAGAATGAGTACAATCTAAAATTACCCTATCAAAGGACTTACATAATAAACTTAATGAGCCAAAATCAACTAACAATTTTGAATATCCGAATTGAGTGCCACGCTCAGTAAGCCAAACATTTGCATTTGGGTTGATTTGTTTTATTTTACTAACTGAATGAATAATATTTTCAGGGCTTATCCATTGACCTTTCTTAATGTTTATGGTTTGAAAATATTTTGCACATTCCGTAATCAAATCTGTTTGTCTACAAAGAAATGCAGGTATTTGGATGCAGTCAACTAATTCAACTAACTCGCGTACTTGAAAGGATTCATGCACGTCTGTTGTCAATTTTGCACCAGGAAAGGCCTTCTTAAAGTCATAGAAAATTTCCTTGCTTTCTTCCAACCCAACCCCTCTTTTTCCAAAAATGGAAGACCGATTGGCTTTGTCAAAGGAGGCTTTATAAAACCATTCCCTATTGTTGTTCATTAGCTTTGCCAATCTTTCACCAATTGCAAAATAAGTTTTTCTTGACTCTAAGGCACAGGGACCAAGTATCCAAGTTTTTTTCATAGTGATGCTGTTGAATTAAATTCATGGATTTTTCTTTCAATCACCTGTAAAATTCTTAGTATTTTTCTTTTTTTTCTTTCAATTTTGGCAAATTAAAAGGTCTTCGCTGATATTTCGAGATTAACTTAAGCTCTGCTAGAGCATATCTTAGGGCCTGATGCCAACCTACTTCAAAAAACACATTAAAAAATGGAGTTTCCAAATATCGAATGATATTTTCTGCTTTCTCCTTTTCGCCATTTGAGAAAAATTTCATAAAATCAAGCTCAATTTGAGGATATATACTTCCTATTCCACTTAGAAAAGATTGAGCTCCTGACAATTCTAGTAAAGCAAATCTTCTCATACTGCCTCCGGCTACAATTATTTCAAAACTCTCTTTATCTCTAATATTTGAACATAAATTGAAACCTTCTTCATAGCTGGGAGTTTCTTCTTTCATTCCCACAATAAATGGAGAGGCTTCTTTGATTTTATTTATCATTTTGGCGCTATATGTCATAATGCCTCCTCGATAAGAAATCATTTTAAGACCGTGAAAATAAAATCTTCTCTGAAACCTATTAGTGACTCTTGAATAAAAAGAAATCAAGCTTTCTTCATCATAGTATCTCTCAGGATATATAAGCATAATAGGAGAGTCTTCGCAAAACTTAAGCATTTCATCTAAAAAACGGCTCAGATGATATTCAGAAAGCTTGGGAGTGGCTAAAATACTTTTTTCTTCCATAAATATTGTGAACACATTTATTAAAATATAGTATTTCATCATTCGTTAGTAACCCAAATTGAGACGTTCCAATGTTGTTGTAATTCGGGGCACTTTACTTTTCATTAAATAAATTAAATATTTTCGATACTTTCGAAATCCATTTCTCCTGATTTTTTAAAGGAAGGAGGAATTGGAAATAATGGTCCATATTCCATACTTATTTTAAAAATTTAATCCGTTTGGTACTTAAAGTTGCTCAATATATTTTTCTCAACAACAGAATCATGATTACTATTTGATCTGTCATGAACTTCATAATAATGAAAAGGTTCCATTCGCCAAGAGTCAATTCCGGCAATAACAACTTCATAGTTCATCGCCAGGGCATGCGCTATGGCCAACAAACCGCTAGATGGCCATTTTTCTGAGTGAATACTCCCAAAAAGATCAACTGAAGTTTATAAGCTACATCTGTGTTTGGTATTATTTCTATGGGATTATCATATTTTTAAGCATATTAAAGGCCTTTTTAGTTTTCATTATCACGATCTCTGATTGGAATATTCAGCCATATTTCTCTAAAAGTTTGAGGCGATTGCATGTGAGATAATGAATACCACCTAGACCATATTGTTGTTTTTGACCCCACAAATTTTTCATATCCTTTAGTTCTGAAACCGTTGAATCTCACAATATTTTTAAGACTTTCAAATTACTGAGTGTTTGTAAACTAATATAATAGGAGTTACGCACTAAGGGTTTAGATCAGGGCAACCAAACATACCCCCAGTAAGGGTTTGTGATGCTTACCCAGCCAATGTTTCGCTACCAGAGGGTGGATTCCGCATCAGAGTAGGGCTTGTCGACAACATAGTCATCCAGGCTCAGCTGGCCTCCTTCCAAAATCAGGTTGGGAGCCGCTTTGGCGAAAAGATCTATGCCCGTATAGACGCCCTCGTTCAATAGCCGGTTGACTTTGTCATGGCTAACTTCCAGCACCTCTGCGGCACGAACACAGCTGTTCCCCGCCGGAGTGCTCAACAATTGTGCAATGTATAATTCTATTTCCATGATGGAAGTTAACTATTTTGCGTAACTCTATGTATAAATAAAATTAATAAAAATACAGCCCCTTTCCTTTTTGTCACCTTCGAACACCGCTACCGCCACATTCGGGGCAGACGTGTCCATCTTTCTTTCCTGTACCTTTGCAAACAGGGCATGGTACTGGAGGCTTTGGTCCTGTTTCTGGTCCTGGTGCCATAGCTATTGCTTTTTGATGATTAATGCCTACTCTATATGGTTTTCGGCTTCCCCGACAATTCATTTGTTATGCCATACGGTCGTACGGAATACCTACCAGTCAGAAATTTTCTCAATATCTCTACCAGAGTATGAACGAATCAGAGTAAGTGCGTCTTCTAAGCTTCTTGTTTTACCTATCAGGTTGTTATCATTAGAAATAAGCCCCACATTTACTTGATAAACATAATAAGTTCCATCGTAATGACTCACTTTGAGCAGTTCTTACCTCCGCCTTTGACTACTATTTTTTTTTCCATGTTCGACATATTTGAATCAATGAAAATAAATTATGTTTTCGCAATATCTTTACTTCCATCTTTTTCCTGCCCCACAATTTGGCGTAAATCCTTTCGCTTAAGTTTTTTTGCCCCCATTAAGCTCCAGATAAGCCGCCCTTGCAGAAATATTCAAATCTTTTTCATCATGCTGACCTCATAAATAAAAGGCTATCCAGATCTACTTCATAGTTTCTCTGATAGCCTTCTCTCATCGGACTATAAGGTACCTCTATGCCCTGAACGACAGAATGACTTTTGTCACCTTTAGCCCTGAACTTTTCGCCCCCTTCAACCATTATTGGAATTTAATCCCCCACCAGACTTATCTTAAAAAGAAAAACGACTGCCGACGCGTTCACCAATGCCAGTTTAGGTCGAACCGGACTGGGTTTGAGGAAGATCAGATATCCTTTTCCATTGGAAGATGCGAGCTTAAGCCCGTCTTCTACAAAATTCTCTTCGGATTTTGCTAAGAGTTGCGTTTTCTCGTAAATCTTAAACGAAATCCCCTGGTCATAATCAGAGTCGCTTTGGGTGAGGGGGATAAACCGAAGCCCAAGCCGTTCCAGTTGGGGACGACTCAATGCCACGTAGGCCTCATTGCCAATGTGGTAGATCCTCCAGATCATGTCACGGGTGTAAGATTCCCCATCGCTGCCTAAATTCACTTCCTCATTGGCAATTTCCCATCGGATGATTTTCTTTCCATGGCTTAGGACTTCCTCGATCTTCATGTTATACAGCAGCGCCTCTTCCTCCCCTCCTGGGTATTTGATCTCAACAAATTTGTTTTTGGTGATGCTGATTTTTGGGAGATTGGCCTGTATTTCAGCAAAACTGGATGGTATCACTTTAAGAGCGGTGCTCCTGCCATCCACTGTCATTGAAATTTGTCTATACCACTGAATGGATTCTGTGCCAAACGTTTCAGAAGTGCCTCCAACTTCCATCTGGAGGCTTTTATGGTATGCAGCCAGATCGTCATTATACTCATAGGAATAGGAAAGACCATCAGACCTACTAAGCTGGGAACTATTTGAACTATATGAGTCACCTTCGTTCTGATTGAAAAAATAGTTCTCATTGACCATTATTTTTGACAAGCGCAGTTCAAAGCGCATTTTGTCCAAATTCCCCGGGTTTTGATAGTACGCATTCAGAAAATCAGTGCCTGAGGCGGTCTTTTGATTTCACGCTCGGCAGGCAGCTCCTGTTTTCAGCTTTAACGCCTCTGGGGTGGCTGTCATCGCTCCTTCTGCTTTGTGGTGCAAGGAATCGATGATCAGCACATTTTCCGCTTTCAACAGGTCGATTTGCTGTGCAAGCATATCTTTTTCAGCAATCCGGGCTTTTAACTCGTCCCGGACAGACCTTAGTTCTGCCTCCAGGCTGGCTGCTGCTTGACGGTTTTTAGTTTCGGATTGCTTAAACTCATTTTGAATGGAAAGGATTTCGTTTTCTCTCTGTTTCACGATCTCTTCCGATCGGCCAATGTCTGTTTTGAGCTGCTCAAGGTATTCCTGAGCTTCTTTTAACTCAATAGTCTTGTTATTCAGCAAAACAATCAGGCTGTCATAATCTATGGCCATTTCAATGATCCTTGCCTGTAATTCTGCTTTATTCAGTTTTTTCAGATCCTGTCCCTGGACAAGAAAGAGGTTCGACAGGAGTGCCGTCAAAAAGAAAAAAATTCGCATGATCTGGCTGTTTTTTGTATCCAAAAGTATGATGACTTTAGTTTTTCACGCACCGCACATATAATCCAAACTGTAGTTTTCCCCATTCTTAGACCAGCAAGGGCGACAATTTAGTTGGGATAAAATTTATTTTTTCGAAATACCGCTCAGTTAGAAAGCCAAAACATCGATTCGTCGTCTCCTTCACCATTTTAAAGTAGGGGGGCTGAACTGCCCTATTGTTTCGGTGAAAAGGGAATGGCATAAGGGACTGAAGAGCGGAATTTAATATTTTGCTCATATCCTGGTATCTCGAATTATGACTAAATCAGTTAATAATCTTTATATCTCTATGGAGTTTTCCATTAAAAGCACTCCATTTCCCATTTCCATGGCAGTCAATTTCTGAAACCCAAAGAGAAATGTTAAACTCTCCATCCCATTCATCATCGCCAGGTTCGCCGAGGATAAGGTTATATACCGTGTATTTTCTTCCATTGCTTGCCATTTCGGTCAACTTATTGACAATTATGCCTTTAACAGGCCTGCGGTTATCTCCGGTAATGTTATATCCTTCAACCTGGTTTTCATTCACCTGGGAAAGGAACAGTTTAAACTCCTTTACGCCTATTGTTCCATTAAAGGTTCTATTCTCTAAAAAGAATCCCCCAATGACTCCTGGGTTATTAATTCCAGACTCACGATGGTTTTTACGGGCTTAATACAAAAATTTTGGTTGTCCGGAAAATCGCAATAGACGGAGGCGAGCAGGTCGTTATAGGTGATTTTGAACTTCTTTCCTAAATATTGAGGATTACCGGTGGAATATCCTTCCGAATCCTCCACGCAAAGATCGTAGCCGCTCAGGTCATTATTCCGTCGCCAAAATCAAAATACCCCGGATCACCCGGATCGCCAGTACAAAAACGATATGGTACAGATCCCCCATGCTGCAATCCATGAAAGGCAATGTTATCGTCCTGAGCCCCTCCAGTTTGAAATTGGTATAATGGCCAAAAACGTAGCCGTAGTTGCCATTATATTCCACCTTATACCAATAATCTTCCTTGCCGTCTACGAAGTCTTTAGGGCCGCGCTCCACCAGCGTTACCTGATCAAACTGTGGAATAAGTCCAAGCTTGGCTCCATCAACGGACGGCGTGCTTCGAACATTGAGGTTTTTTTGCGCGGCAATTTTCGAAGCCAATAGAGGAGTACTTCCCTCTTCTATCGCGGCAGGAGTAATAGGCGTAGCCATTTCATTACTGTTACTGCTGAGGGGTTGGCCAGAATTCGAGGTAACAACCTTTGTACTGAATGGGTTATTAAAACTATGATAGATTAAAGGAGGCGCCAACGTACCTAGAATGATGGAAGATATCGTTGCGGACTTCAACAATATACTTTTCCTTTTATTGGAAACGCTAAGATCTACTCCCTGAAACCAGGTATCCGTCATTAGAAACCACATACTCAAGCCCATAGCCAGAGCATTGATGTACACAAAAACAGTTACCCAAGTTGGATTTTTTACAACATTATTCACAAAATTAGCGGATAGCCACCCATTATAAATGTCCAACAGCATATAGACCCCGCCAACCAGGGCAAGGATAGAGAAAGTATTTTTTTGGTTCCAAAAAGCGAAAACAGTTAATGTTAAGATAAGCGCAGAGTTTAGAAGTAGTATAGGCAACACTACGTTAACTGCCAGCCAAACTACAAGGAAAATTATTCCCCCTATTACCGCAAGCTTGGCAATAAGCTGAGGGAAAAAATCTTCCTTGTGGGGGCAGTTTAAAGATGAGTGTTCTAAACTCCCGCAGTAAATGCACTTGTTGGCCGAGGAAATTCCTCGCGGGCAATCTTCCAGCGTGTGTTCCGAACTCCCACAACGACTGCATTTCTGGCCTGACAAAATTCTCTGGGGGCAATAATCAGATGCGTGTTCCAAACTCCCGCAATGCCTGCATTTTCCGCGCGATAGAATCCCATGCGGACAATCATCCGACGCATGTTCCAAACTCCCGCAATGCCTGCATTTTCCGCGCGATAGAATCCCATGCGGACAATCATCCGACGCATGATTTACACTTCCGCAGTGTCTGCATTTCCCGCGCGAAAAAATCCCATGCGGACAATCATCCGACGCATGATCCAAACTTCCACAATGTCTGCATTTCCCGCGCGAAAAAACCCCATGCGGACAATCATCCGATGCATGATTTACACTTCCGCAGTGTCGGCATTTCCCTCCCGAAAAAATTCCGTGGGGGCAATCATCCGATGCATGTTCTAAACTTCCGCAGTGTCGGCACCCAGAGCTCATAACACTTTTTTTGAATTATGAATTAACGCAGCCGTAATCGCTATTCTTTTAGTGCAAATTCCGGAGTGGAGTAGCTAAACTCCTCTTGATGCTTTCAATTTGTGAAAGTTGTTATCCTATTTCAGCATGCTATACTCCTTACGCAGGGTGTAAAATCCCTCCTCTATCTCCAGCGGTTTACTCTAGTATCACCATTTTCCGCGTAGCGATATGCTTACCGGCCCGGAGGGTATAATACAACACCCCGGAGCTTTTCAGTTCCCTGTTTTGCAGCACAATCTCATTATACCCTTCCGCATACTGCCCCTGAATGCTGTACACGAGCCGCCCGGTGATGTCCTGCACCGTCAGCACCGCCTCGCCCGCCTCCGGCAGGGTAAAGGAAATCCGCGTCTCGCTTTGGAAGGGGTTGGGGATGTTTTTGGAGGAGCTCGAACCGGCCTGAAGGATACCGAACGCCCGCTTCCCTGGAAGGAACCGAGGCAGAAGCATTGCTTCCACTGAAACTCCCCGGCACCGTAGTTTCGCAGATGCCGTCGCCGTTGGTATCGGCGCCGATGATGCCGCCGCTGGAGCAGAAGGCGTTCCAGGCCGTGCTGCTACCACCACCGGGGAGACCAGGGTTGTTAGAGAGACTGACGTATTTACTGCAAAGGTTTATGAATGTTGTAGGAATGCATCCACTCAACTGGTTGTAATATAAGTAAAGGTGCTGCAAATTCGATAGATCCCCTATGGTGCTGGGTATGGAGCCGCTCAACTGGTTGCCATGTAATCGAAGATCCCGCAAATTCGATAGATCCCCTATGGTGCTGGGTATGGAGCCGCTCAACTGGTTGTTATCTAAATTAAGCACCTGCAAATTCGATAGATCCCCTATGGTGCTGGGTATGGAGCCGCTCAACTGGTTGTTAGATAATCCAAGCCACTGCAAATTCGATAGATCCCCTATGGTGCTGGGTATGGAGCCGCTCAACTGGTTGTTATTTAATTCAAGCACCCGCAAATTCGATAGATCCCCTATGGAACTGGGTATGGAGCCGCTCAACTGGTTGTAATATAAGCTAAGCTCCTGTAAATTCGATAGATCCCCTATGGCGCTGGGTATGGATCCGCTCAACTGGTTTTTGATAAGTGAAGCCGCTGCAAATTCGATAGATCCCCTATGGCGCTGGGTATGGAGCCGCTCAACTGGTTGTTAGATAAGTCAAGCGCCTGCAAATTCGATAGATCCCTATGTGGTGCTGGGTATAGAGCCGCTCAACGGCTTGTTAGATAAGTCAAGCACCTGCAAATTTGATAGATCCCCTATGGTGCTGGGTATGGAGCCGCTCAACTGGTTGTTATCTAAATTAAGCACCTGCAATTCGCTGAGAGATCCCCTATGGTGCTGGGTATGGAGCCGCTCAACTGGTTGTTATATAACATAAGCCAATGCAAATTCGATAGATCCCCTATGGTGCTGGGTATGGAGCCGCTCAACTGGTTGTTATATAACATAAGCCAATGCAAATTCGATAGATCCCCTATGGTGCTGGGTATGGAGCCGCTCAACTGGTTGTTAGATAAGTCAAGCGCCTGCAAATTCGATAGATCCCCTATGGTGCTGGGTATAGAGCCGCTCAACTGGTTGTTAGATAAGTCAAGCACCTGCAAATTTGATAGATTCCCAATCTCACTCGGAATCGAACCGCTCAACTGGTTGTAAGATAACATAAGCCGCTGCAAATTCGATAGATCCCCTATGGCGCTGGGTATGGAGCCGCTCAACTGGTTGTTATATAACATAAGCCAATGCAAATTCGATAGATCCCCTATGGTGCTGGGTATGGAGCCGCTCAACTGGTTGCTATATAAGTTAAGCTCCTGCAAATTCGATAGATTGCCAATCTCCTGAGGCAAGGTTCCAGTCAACGCATTGCTTGAAAGGCTAAGATTAACCACCCTTCCCTCACTACACGACACCCCAAACCACCCACTACACGGGTCCCCATTCTCCAGCCATCCCGTATTATTCGTCCAGTTGTTGCCATTGGTCGCCAAATACAGCGCTTTCAGAGCGGCGTAATCCGGGTGTTCGGTGCTGGTTTCGCAGATGCCGTCGCCGTTGGTGTCGGCGCCGATGATGCCGCCGCTGCTGCAGAAGGCGTTCCAGGCCGTGCTACTTCCACCACCTGGGAGGCCAGATTGTTTGAAAGATCAACGCTTTTTGCCGCAAGTTGATGAATGTTCTCCAGGAATACATCCGCTTAGCTGGTTATAAGATAAGTCAAGCTGTTGCAAATTCGATAGATCCCGGATGGTGCGGGGTATCGAACCGCTCAACTGGTTGAAACCTAAGTGAAGCCACTGCAAATTCGATAAATCCCCTATGGTGCTGGGTATCGAGCCGCTCAACTGGTTGTTATATAAGTAAAGCAACTGCAAATTCGATAGGGCCCCCATGGTGCTGGGTATGGAGCCGCTCAACTGGGTGATGGAAAGGATAAGCCACTGCAAATTCGATAGAGCCCCTATGGGGCTGGGTATCGAGCCGCTCAACTGGTTAGTAAGTAAGTTAAGGTACTGCAGATTCGATAGAGCCCCTATCGTGCTGGGTATGGAGCCGCTCAACTGGGTATAACATAAGTCAAGCCCCTGCAAATTCGATAGATTGCCGATGGTGCTGGGTATGGAGCCGCTCAACTGGGTATAACATAAGTAAAGCCCCTGCAAATTCGATAGATTGCCGATCTCCGGAGGCAACGTTCCAGTCAATGCATTCCCTGAAAGATTAAGCGCAACGACCCTCCCCTCACTACACGTCACCCCAAACCACCGCTACACGGGTCATCGTGTTTGAGCCAGCCGGTATTATTGGTCCAATTGTCGCCATTGGTGGCCAAATACAGCGCTTTCAGGGCGGCGTAATCCGGGTGTACTGTACTGGTCTCGCAGATGCCGTCGCCATTAGTATCTGCCCCGACGACTCCGCCACTGCTACAGAAGGCATTCCAGGCTTCTGGGCTGCCGCCGCCGGGGAGGTTGGGGTTGTTGGACAAGTCCACTTCTTTACCGCATAAGCTGGTAAAAGAGACGGGGATGCAGCCTGAAAGCCTGTTGTTGTTCAGCAGGAGCTCCTGCAATTTCCGCATGCCGCCAAGCTCAATCGGAATCAATCCGTTCAGCGTATTATGGCTTAAAATCAGTCTGCTCAGGTTGTTCAGCCTCCCGATATTTCGGGGGATGGCGCCGCTGAACTGATTGCTTCCAAGATGGAGATAGGTCAAAGAGGCCAAATTTCCCAAAAACTCGGGGATCGAGCCGCCTAGGCCGTTATTCTTCAAATCCAGGCTAAAGAGGTTCGTCAAATTTCCGATGGCTACCGGGATGGCGCCGCTTAACTGGTTATTCCCGAGGAACAAATACCGCAAACTGGATAATTCACCCAAAGAAGAAGGAAGTGCCCCGTTGAGGCGGTTGTCATTCAGAAATAAACCTTGCAGTCTGGACAAATTTCCGATCGCATCGGGAATTTCACCACTCAATTGGTTCTCCTGTAAATGGAGTTGATTCAGGTTTGTCAGGCCGCCTATACTGACCGGAATGGGCCCTGCGAAGCGATTTTCGTCCAGATGAAGATCCGTGAGCGCCTTCAGGTTGCCAATCCCGTCCGGAATAGCTCCCTCCAGTTGATTTCTCCCAAGCCGCAGCACGTTGAGTGCCCTGAGGTTGCCGATCGAGGCAGGCATACCGCCTTTCAACTGATTATCTCCCAAGTCCAGCGAAACCAGGCGCTCCAGATTTCCAATTTCCATAGGAATCGACCCAACCAAATGGTTACTTCCCAGGCTTAGCCGGACGACTCTGCCGTCTTTACACGTAACCCCATACCATCCGTTGCACGGATCCCAATCCTTCAGCCAGCCGGCTTTGTTGTTCCATTTTGGGCCGTTGGTGGCGTTGAAAAGGGCCACCAGGGCTTTGTAATCCGGGTGCGTACAATTGGGGGTGGTTTCGCAGATGCCATCGCCGTTTGAATCTGCTCCAACGACGCCACCGCTGCTGCAAAAAGCGGTCCAGGCCGTAGCGCTACCCGCGCTGGGGAGGTTGGGGTTGTTGGAGAGGTTAATCGCCTTTCCGCAAAGAGCGATCAGGGAAGCAGGGAAACATCCGCTTAGTTTGTTATCCTGTAGGTTCAGCGTATTTATTGCTCTAAGATTTCCAATCTCTTTTGGAATACTTCCCTGCAATTGGTTATTGTCCAAAAGCAGGTTAGTTAACTGAGTGAGCTTCCCAATAGAGGCAGGAATAGGGCCGGTTATTTTGTTTTGATGAAGGTTCAGGTGGGTCAGATTGGTCAGATTCCCTATTTCACCAGGAATTGCCCCGGAAAGTTGGTTCGCGCCGAGGTTGAGGTAGTGCAGATTGGTCAGGCTTCCGATCTTGGCCGGAATGCTGCCTTTCAGTTGGTTTAAACCAAGATTCAGCGACCCCAACTGGGCCAGATTCCCAATTTCAGGCGGAATGGTCCCGTCAAGCCCGTTATCAAACAGGTTTAACCCCACCACCTGCCCATCTTCACACTGAACGCCGTACCAGGTACAGGGCTTGCAATCTGCTAACCATCCCTGTTTGTTTTTCCATTTTGGGCCATTGGTGGCGTTATAGAGGGCGGTCAGGGATGCGCATTCTACCAGATTTGCATCTCCTGAGATGGCGAAAGGATCGGAAACCGCAAAGAAAATATTATCTGCAGCTTCCACTTTGATCCGCGCATTCGTAGTTTCCACAGCAGGCAGCTTGACCTTTGCCGATCCATTGTTGGGTACGGGTTTTTCGGTAAGTTTATAGGTAAAAGAACTGCCCCTATCCGTGGAAAGCAGGATGTTTACATGCTGGCTATTGACAACCCTGAATAGCGGAAGATCAAAATTTGGGAGGTCTAGCCGTGGTGATTTTTTATTCGTTTTTCCTACTTCCCACCGCACTTCCAGTTCAGAGTCTGAAGGCCAGATCTGTTGATCAGACGGCGCCGTAACACGGAAAGGGCCTGCATTGCCATCCACTTTAAAGGAAATATCATACATCTCGGTACAATATCCCACACTGTCGCCGCGGACGGTAAGGCGAAAGTTCAAGGTCCTTCCACTGCAGGGCAATACTTCCCAAATAGGCGTAAAGTTATTGAGGGTTGCTCCAATCTCAGGGAAATACCTCGTTGGAGACTCAGAATGCTTACGCGACCGAAATAATGGCCCATCATTCTCCGTGCAATCAGGCGGAGCAGCCGCCTTGCCTTTATCCATCTGCTCCCAGGC
Source organism: Haliscomenobacter sp. (assembly GCA_016707205.1). Lineage (GTDB taxonomy): Bacteria > Bacteroidota > Bacteroidia > Chitinophagales > Saprospiraceae > JADJPL01. Next base: position 16,966 of record JADJHZ010000016.1, read on the forward strand.
AAAGGTTACCCCTGCAGGAAAGGAGTTGTCTGGAGTCAAAAAGAAAGGCGTTGATTTTGGGATGATGAGGCCTTTTTTGAAACTTAAGCCGGGTAAAGGCTGATAAATATTTAGTGAGAGATTAAGCCGCAAGAAGAATTGGAAATGGTGGTGAAGATTTCTTCGAGGCTGATCCCATGGAAGTAATCATCTGGTTTCTGCTGGATTCTTTGGCTGGGATTAGCTGATTGGAGAATAGCATAGCTCATTATTGTGGACCCGCTCCCGGGTTCCATAGCTGGTTTTGAGTTCATATTGTTTTTACATAATTATTAAGTGTATGGTGAGCCCCGAATTGATGTCCAAGTTCATGAGCCAACAATAGTTCCATTTGATTGCTTCCAAAAGAAACGCCGAAAGCTTTTTTATCGGAACAAATGACCGCTATGTCATTACCATTATATGGATTCCCACCTATCCCCAAATTTAAATTTTCAGAGTAGAATGACAATAGATGTCCCAAATCATAATTTTCAAAACCAATATATTTGTTAAATAATTCAGTATTTTTTTTACAAAATTCATCATAATTAGAAAAAAGATCTTTGGCAGTCGATACTAAAATTGGATATGGGTCATTAGAATCGATAAAAATAAGCGATTCATTTGTAGTCAACATTAACTTGATACTCAAATCGTCTTCATAAATAGCGCTCACTCTATTCAGTAAACAAATCAGTTTTGTGATAATAAATTCTTTAGGATTGGAAGTGGCTCCTTTTCCAGAAGGTACCGAGAAAACTCTTTAGTACACGCCAACGCCACCCTGTATGTTCTGAAAATACAATTTTGAGCGTTTTAGCTACTGCGGCTTTTTCTGTTTCAGGTGTTTGCAAAGGCTGGTTCTCCGTCATACATTCAAATTGAAACGGAACCTGATAGTCCTTTTTATTGAAAATGATATACTGCTCTACATTCCCCGGATAAGCCTGGTCAATAAGCAAAGTTCCGCTACGGTCGCTAAGGACCATAGCCGAAAACCCATACGGGAAAGTACGAAAACGCATATAAGCGGTAGGATCGTCAACCCCATACCCGGCATAAGACTGGATTGTTGAGTTTTTTTCGGCGTCCTCCGGATCCATCATCGGCGAATTGACGACCGAAAAGCGCCCAAACGTGCGGTCGGGCATCGGAAGCATCAGCACCAGGGGATTGCGCTCCGCTTCCTGCGAAAATTGCATGGGCGCTTTGACCAGCATGGTTTTCATTTCATCCACATTCAGGCGCGCCAGGGCATAGCGCTCAGGCAGCGTCTCTGTGCCGCTCCTCAGCTCCGCGGCGCGTACGGTCTGATCGGCGAGAAACACCCAGGGATTTCCGGGAGTGGTGGTGATTTGTGCAAACAGAGAAGCGGATGCGCAGCACATCCAAAAGAACAAAGGGGTTAACCTGTTTTTCATAATCCAATGGTTTAGCTGGAGCAAATACCTATTCGCAGCAAAGGGCTTTCGGCCCACAAGATGCCAATCTCAAAGGAGGGGGGATAAGGGAAACCGTCTAAACGCCAAATCAGCCGGGAGCAAATTTTGGAGGAAGTTGCTGTAATTGCCGCTCAAAAAAAGGCGCTAAAATCATTTGGAGAGGTGATTTTTATCAGTCCGTCAAATAGTGGTAGCATTCATTATCAGAAGTACATCCTCCATTCAGGGCACAAATCCATTGCGGAAGTACCAATCCAATGATAGTCTCGGGTGCTCCGAATAAAAAACTTGTGCTGACAATCCCCGCTCATTGCAAATCTGAAAAACACCAGGCAAAACCATAACGCAATAAACAGGAAGAAAGATGGCCCTACCCAGGAGGCAATACCTGAAAATCCACAACTTTTCCGGTATTTTGGGGTTAAATTTTGACTCATGCAATTTACTACCGTAAAAAGAGGAATGCCCAGTTAGCAACCACCAAAAAAGCATTTAAAAAATGGATTTATTCAGTAGCGAAATAGCCGGTTCTAAAAACATATTGCCAAAAGACGGTATCGTAAATTACTATGGAAAACTATTTACTACCAAAGAAGCAAATCATTATTTTGATTGTTTGATGACTACCATAGAATGGAAAAATGACCAGGCTATAATCTACGGAAAACAGATCATTACCAAACGAAAAGTAGCTTGGTATGGCGACACCGGTTTCGAATATACGTATTCTAACACCACTAAACGGGCCTTACCCTGGACAACAGAATTATTAGAATTAAAATCAATGATCGAAGAAAGAGCAGAAGAAACCTTCAATTCCTGTTTGCTCAACTTATACCACCGTGGGGACGAAGGAATGGCCTGGCACAGTGATGCTGAAAAAACGTTAAAAAAAGATGGCGCCATCGGCTCGTTAAGTTTTGGAGCAGAACGCAAATTTGCATTCAAACACAAAGAAACCAAAGAAACCATTTCATTAATTTTAGAACACGGAAGTCTATTGGTAATGAAAGGGGCCACTCAAACGAATTGGCTACACCGGCTTCCTCCGACAAAACGCATAGCCGAACCAAGGATTAACTTAACGTTCAGGACGATTCACATTTTTGAATAAAAAGAGTTCCCTGGACTTTTTTTATCCCCTCCAGCCCCGTTTGGTGGTTCGCGAAACAACGCTCTTTTGGTTAATTGGGGGAGAACCAATCCTTGAAAGAGGCGTATTCACGCTGCCGGGGGCGTTCTTCCCTCACGGTCGGTTTGTATTTCTTTGGCCCGCACCAACTACTCAACCAGCGGGTAACTTAAAGCAATGGGGAATCTTTTTTATTTTTATTGCCTGCATTAGTTTCCCGCACGTAATTTCCATGCATCGTATGTATACAACGCGGAGTGGTTCGGGGAATTCCCAAACCACTCCGCGTCCCTCCGGCAGTTAGTCAATTCAATCGCCACCTTACCCCCAGGTATATTTCCCTTCCCCGGGTCGGCCCCCAAACCGAGGAGGTGTCGAAATAAGGCCCAAACGGATCCTGCCAGCTGATGATGGGCCTGAGCTGGCGGAAATCGAAGATATTCTCCATGCCCCCGTAAACTTCGTATGCCCCGATCCGGAACGTTGCCTGACCGTTCACCAGAGTATAGGGGCTGGAAAACGGCTCGGTGCGGTAAACTCCGGGATTGGACTGCGTGTCGGGCAAGCGCTGTTTGTCGTACCAATGGGCGTTCAGATCGAAAAACCACTGGTTTCCTTTCGGGCGGTACGACAGGGCGGCCATTAACCGGTTTGGCGGATTAAACGGCAACTGGTTTTTTAGGCCTTCCTCGACCCGGAATACGTCCAGGTAGTTGTAAGCAGCCTTGAACTCTACGGTTTTGTTAAAGCGCAGACTCGCTTCCACCTGGAACGCGTTGGACAACGACCGGCCCGTAAAATTGCGGATATACGCTTTGGTTGGGTCGGAATCATAGTCCAGGAAGAATTGGTTGAAAAACCGGGTCTGGTAAAAATCGGCCGACAATACGCCTTCGACCTGCCCCTTGACGAATCGGTGTACATAGCTCAGCCCCCAGTTTAGCCCGCGCTCGGGTTCAATGGCCTCCTGGAAAATGATATCCCTGGAGCTTACCAACAGATTGATGTTCTCGCTGAACAGGTTCACCTGCCGCCAACCCATGCCCACCGAAGCCCGGAAAGTGTTGAAGTCATCGAGGCGGTATTTCAACAGCGTCCTTGGAGTAAAAAAAGACCCAAACTGCTGATGGTGGTCGAGCCGCGCCCCAAGGATCCAGACGACCTTGTCGTTGTTCCAGTGAAAGGCATTCTCGGCAAACACTCCCGGTACGACCTGCCGGGTGTTGTATGCGCCGGCATACCCGCGCTGCAACGAATTGAACGTAAACCGGATATCCTCTTCGATATTCTGGTAACGCAGGCTTGCCCCGTATTTCAGCAGGTGGCTTTCTTTCCACAGGTACTCGTGCTGCAGGTTGACGTAGGCATTGATCTGTTCCGCGTCGTACTTAACCGTACCAAAGTAGGAGCGCTGCTTCTGGAAAAAGCTGGAAGCGGCCAGCGTCAGCGCGTGATCGTCGTTAAAACGCCATCCCGTTTTGGCGTACACCTCCGGCTGCTGGTAGTTGACCGCCTGACCGTAAATCGTGGCGTCGCCGCCTTCCGTGTCGGGATCAAATTCCCATTGGCCGCCAATGCGCTGCTCCGTCAACCAGCGGAAACCGATGCTCGAAAACAAGCCCTTTTCCTGATCGTTGCCATAGTCCCACCGGTTGTAGAGCATGTAGCGGGTCAGGAGCGGCAGGTCGAGAAACTGATCTTCGTCTCGGTCTGTTTTATTGGCCGGCTGCACCGTGTGCAGGGCCAGCAACGTGGTCCACTTTTTGCCGGCAGACAGGGCCAGATTGGCGTTAAACTGCTTCTCCAGAAAGCTGTTCATATACGCATTCAGGAACAACTTGTCGGTTTTGCCGGGCGTTTTCATCTCTACATTGATCTGACCTGAAATGCTCTCGTAACCCTGCAACACCGAATTGGCGCCCTTGGCGACGAAGATATTGTCCACCAACGTCCCCGGGAAACTGCTGATGCCATAGGTGTACGACATGCCCTGGATCAGCGGCAATCCGTCGATCAAAACCTGGTTATACACGCCGGACAGCCCCAGGATGCGCAATTCTTTCGAATTCGTCACCACATTGGTCGTCTGCGGCTGAACAGTGGCCTGGGTTTCAAAGCAGCCGGCCAGGTCGCAGCAGGCAGCCTTTGTCAGCTCCTTTTGCGTGATCACTTCCGTTTTGACCGGGTTAAGGCTGGAAATGAAAGCGCCCGGCCGGTCGCCGGTCACGACCACATCGTTCAGCAAGACTCCCGACGGTTCCAGGATAATGCTGAGGTAGACCTGGCCTTCCACCCGAATGGTATCCGTCCGGAACCCCAGGTAGGAAGCTACCAGGCGTTTGTCGGCAATGTCCTGGGTAGAGATTTCGAATACGCCGTTTTCGTTGGCGGCGACCCCAATATCGGTCCCTGCCCAGGCGACCGTCGCACCGGGCAAGATCTCTTTGTCCGTTTCCCCCTTTCCGAAGATTTTTCCTCTCAGGGTCTGCGCAGAGGAAGACAGCCCCAAACTCAGCAGGAAAAGGGCTATAATAGCCTTTTTCATTTACTGTTTTTTAGGTTGGGGAACAATGGATTTGGCTTTGTAGGGGTACTCATCCGGGCGGTCGCAACTCGGCGCCGACTCAATGATCTCCCGGACCTGTTTTTCCGAAATAACAGAAGAATGGTATTTCACGGTGAACGTCACCACCCCGTTTTTGGCCTCCGTAAAAGCCGCCTCGTCGATGCCCTCCTGGTTGATCAGTTTCTTTTTGATCACCGGCATATCTCCGCTGCAGGTTATGCCACTAACTTTGAACTGAGCGGTCAGGTAGACGTCTGCGTTGGATTGGCTGAAAGCGATCGTACCCAAAAAGACAAGGCAAAGCGTTGCCAGGATGGAAAATATGTTTTTCATAACAGAATGATCATTTGAAGATTAAAAAGAATTTGGATGGTAAAGCGTTAGCACGACAAAGACGTGCCGATAGTCGGTTCAAATCTGGAGACTTGAACCAGCCAGCAATTCTGTTCGCTGAAACCCTGCGAAACCAACAGATAAGCAGTAATTCTCCGATTCCCGCGAACAAGAAGCACAGCAAAAAAAGGAATTATGCCATTCTGGGCGGATGCCAGAAGTCGGCGTAAAACGAACAGGAAACCTGTTCGCGAACGGAAGGCAGATCCGCCCCCTTAAACTCAGGAAGGGCCGGATTGGATATAGAAAGGTTCTCTGAGCAGTGAATACAGGAACAACAAGACATAAACGGATTACACTGGTCGTCGCAATCGTTCTGAAAAGGGAACCCAGCAACGGGGCGGTTTTCCTCCCCCGCGCAGCAGCCTCCACAGCAGGTCGTTTCCATTTGCCGGACAAACAAGGCAAAAGCAGGCTGTACCGAAAGGAACAGCACCGTGAGCGCCAATATGCCTGCGAGGAGTTTCATTTCGCAAAGATAGGGTAACTTGAGTTCAAATACGCGAAAAAAAGAATGATTTGAATCATACTACTGGACATTTTGGGAACGAGACCTTCCAGGTTTCGCAAACCTGGAAGGTCTGGGCGCCAGGAAAATGAAAATGTCCAGTAGTGTGGATTTGAACCCAATACCTTTCGAAATCAGCCACCGTTTCCTCCAGGCCAACGGGTTAACCTTCCATATTGCGGAAAGCGGCCAAGGAGCGTTCGTGCTGCTTCTTCACGGATATTTCAGACCAACTCCGCCTCAAACCAAGCATTCCGGAAACGCAATCTGAACCTGTTTTCAGCGGGGCGGCAAACCGCTTCCCAACTTCTCAACTCAGACCCAAAATATTGCGCCTCTGCCTTTCAAATTCCATCGCTACTTCGCCAAGTCGTTACCTCGCTGCCTTCCTTCGCAACTTTTAACCGCCTTAGTTTTTTTTCTTTTTCCAAAAAACCTACATTTAGGCTGGTCGGGAGGCTATGGGAAAGCTGGCGCTTTTTTATAAAAACCAATTACTTATCATGTTACGTACAAATGTTTGTGTCGTAGGCGCAGGTCCAGCAGGTACCGTGGCATCGCTTTTTTTGAGCAAAAATAAAGTCCCGCATATATTGGTAGACAGGGCAATCTTTCCACGTGAAAAAGTATGCGGAGAGTTTTTTGACGGGCGATTGCAACATGTTTTGAACAAAATCCATCCCGATTTCATGCAACGCATGCAAGAAAAAAACATCATTCAAGTTATTCGCCGATATGCCTTTATCAATTCAAATTTAAAACAGATTGTTATCGATACTCCATTGAATATGACTGCACGAATAAGCGCTAATCGCTATGATTTTGATAATTATTTGTTAACAGAAGCCTTAAAAAGCGAATATGTGCAGTATTTTGATAATACCAATATCTCCGAAGGCGCCGTTACGGAAAAGGGAGTCTCATTGAGCAATTCGACAAAATCATTTGAAATCGAAGCCCAAGCCGCTATTTTAGCAACAGGCAGTAATTCGCCTTTATCCCAAAAATTGGTTCCACAAAATCGCGCTAAGGGGCATTTTTTGTTGGCGGCCCGTGGTTATTATCGCAATATAGCCAAGCCTGAAAACCAAAATCGAACCCAAGTATATATTTTTCGCCAACCGTTTCCTTATTTTTTGTGCCTTGTTCATTTACCAAACAATTTAGCTACTGCAGAAGTGTGCATTTTAAAAACCGTTGCCGCCAAACATCGGGCAAGTCCTGAAAGCTTGTTGTTAAATGTAATTAGAGAACATCCTGAAATAAAAAAAATATTTGCAAACGCTACGCTGAAAGGCAAAATAAAAGGAACAAGTTTATCTAATACTTCGGGGAAACACCCTATTTCCGCCGATAGGGTGTTGCTCGCTGGTTCTTGTGGTTCGAACGTCAATCCGTTAACAGGCTGGGGCGTAGGCCATGCGGTTTTCGAGGCCATGTGCGCTGTAAATCAATACACTACCAGTGTTAAAAAGAATGATTTTTCAGCAAAAGCCTTTCAAGAATATGATAAAAAAATACATAGAGCCTTAGGAAATGAACGTTTATTCGGACGTTGGGCAGATTGGGCGGTTATGTATGGTTTCACCCCTTTGGATTTCCTGATTGGCTTTATTGCTTCAACTCCGTGGCTTTCGCGCAAAGCAAGCGCTTTTATCAATGGGATCTAAAGCCGCCACTTTTGCAGACTTGGTGCGATGTGAAAAAACCCGCCTTTTCCCCGTATTTTTGCCCGGCACCTAAAATTCAAAACCATGCGCCGTCGCCTATACACCGGGTTCATGCTTTTCCTGTCTATCGCCGCTATCGCCCAGGATGCGGCCATATTCCCTCCTGATCCGCAAAAACGAAGCGTTTCAGCGGCGAAAGCCGAGGGCATGCTGAAAATCGACGGCCGGCTCGACGAGCCGTTCTGGGGTCTGGCAGCGCCGGCATCGGATTTCATTCAGGTAGAACCGATGCAGGGCGAACCCGCCCGGCAGCAGACCGAATTCCGGGTCCTTTACAACCGGCAGTTTCTCTATGTTGGGGTGTTCTCCCGGGATTCGCTGGGCAGAAAGGCCTTGCGGGCCACCGATTTCAAACGCGACTTCAACACCCGGCAGCACGACCATATCAGTCTGGCGTTCGACGGGTTTCGCGACGGGCGCAACGCCATGGTGTTTGCCGCCAACGCCTACGGCGTGCAACGCGACCTGCTGGCTTCCGACGACGTGCTCTACGACGTCGACTGGGACGGCCTTTGGCGCGTGCGCACCTCCCGCACCGATTCCGGCTGGGTGGCCGAAATGGCCATTCCCTGGCAAACCCTGCGCTACCCCAAGCCCCAGGACAGCCTCCAAACCTGGGGCTTCAACCTTACGCGCAGCCGGCGGTCCAGCAACGAGCTTTCGGCCTTCTCGCCCTTCCCCCGCATCCTGTCGTCTACCCGCATGGAATACGCCGGCGTGATCGAACGCCTGGAGCCCCAGCCTCCGGGCGCAAACATCCGGATACAACCGTATGCACTGTTCTCCTACGACCGCTACCGGACCGGCAAGCCCGGCGACGCGGACGAGGAAGCGACCAACTTCAAACCGGGCGGCGAGCTGAAGTGGGCCATCAACACCCATACCGTGCTCGACCTCACCGTCAACACCGATTTTGCCCAGGCCGATGCCGACCGCCAGGTCAACAACGTCAACCGGTTTTCGGTGTTTTTCCCCGAGCGGCGGCAATTCTTTCTGGAGAACGCCTCCCTCTTTGGCTTCCACGTCGGCCAGCAACCGGACCTTTCCGGGGGCTCCATGCGCATCCAGCCTTTTTTCAGCCGGAGCATCGGACTGGATGCCTTTGGAAGGCCAATTCCGCTCGATGGCGGCGGGCGGCTGGTGCACCGCTCGGCCAAACAAAACTACGGCGCTATGGCCATTCGCCAACGAGCATCTGAGAATAGCCCCCTTACGAATTTCTTCGTGGGCCGGTATTCCAGAAACTTCGGCGCCCAAAACCGAATCGGCGGACTACTCACCGCGAAAACGCAACCCGGGAGCGCCACGGTGGTGAGCACCCTGGACGGCTTCTTCCGTCTGGGGGAAAGCCACTCCTTCAGCGCGCTCGCCACCCACTCCAGCGGCGGAGCGGGGAATAAGCCAGGATTCGCCGGCATGGCGCAATACTTCTACACCACCAACAACTGGAAAATCTGGCTGACCAATTCCATCGTCACCCGCAACTATAACCCGGAAATGGGTTTTGTGTCGAGAAAAGACGTCATGAGCGTTACCCCTGGCGTTTTCTGGTACTACCGGGGCAAACACCTCCCGTTCCGCAAATGGATCCGGGCGTTTGAGCCGAGCTTCTTCCCCGAATACTACTGGCAGGCTTCGAGCGGCAAGCTGATCGAAGCGCAGTGGTGGTTTGTCCCCCTATGGTTCAACATGCAGAAAGGCGGCTTTTGGGGCTATGGGTGGAACCCCTATTTCCAGCGCCTGACCGAGCCCTTCCGCCCCCTCGGGATACCGATTGCCGAGGGAAACTACCGCTACCTCCGGCATCAGTTGTACTACAATAGCGATCCGTCCAAATTCATCAGCCTGAGCGCGACCCTGGAATGGGGGACCTATTTCGACGGGCGTTTGTTTTCCTCCGACTTCCGGGTCCAACTGGCGCCGTCCCCGCATTTCTCCCTGACCGGCCGCAGGAACCGCAACCGGTTTGACGGCGTGGGAACCCCTGCCACCGATAAAACCATCGACCTGTACAGCCTGGAAGGGCGCCTTGCGCTCAACCCCCGCCTGCAACTCATCGCCTTTTACCAGCAAAATTCCGAGAACCAAGCCAAAAACTACAACATCCGCCTGTCGTGGGAGTACCTGCCCCTCTCCTACCTGTACATCGTGCTCAACAACGCCAGCTTTGAAAATTCCCTCGACTTCCGGCAGTCGGAGGATCATGCGATCGTGAAGCTGAGTTTGTTAAGGCAGTTGTGATTTAATTTAAGTAAAGCAGCATTGGAGTATCTTCGGAGGGTGAAATTGTCGGTTGGGATGAACACATACCACCCATAATTGAAATATATGTTTGTGGAATGCAGAAAAAAGAAATTACCAGCTTAAGTTTTGATCCAAATTGCAACATTTGTTTATTTCTAAAAAACAAACCTACCCATCGCTCCAAAAACGGTTTGACGAACTAATGGAAAATCTGCCCATCATCATTTACAACACCCCCGACGGCAAATCCAAAGTAACGCTGTTCGCCCGCGACGGCAGCGTGTGGATGAACCAAACCCAACTCGCTGAACTTTTTGACACCTCGGTGCCGAACATCAGTATGCACATAAGCAATATACTGAATGACAAAGAATTAGAAGCCGATTCAGTTATTAAGCATTACTTAACAACTGCTGCCGACGGCAAACAATACGAAGTCGCTTTTTATGCCCTCGACATGATCCTAGCCATCGGCTTCCGGGTGCGCAGCAAACGCGGCACACAGTTCCGGATTTGGGCCAACCAGCATCTCAAATCCTATATGATCAAGGGTTTTGTCATGGATGATGAACGGCTCAAGAACCCAGATGGCCGACCCGACTACTTTGATGAACTGCTCGAACGCATCCGCCACATACGTGCCTCCGAAAAACGATTCTACCAAAAAGTAAAAGACCTGTTTGCCCTGAGCACTGACTACGACCCGACCGACAAGGCCACCCAAATGTTCTTTGCCGAAACCCAAAACAAACTGCTCTACGCCGTTACCCACCAAACCGCCGCCGAACTAATCCTTGCCCGCGCCGACGCCAACCAACCCAACATGGGCCTGACCGCCTGGAAAGGCAACGTGGTGCGCAAACAGGACATCATCATCGCCAAAAACTACCTCAAACACGACGAAATCGATACACTCAACCGCCTCGTCGTTATCTTTCTCGAAACGGCCGAACTGCGCGCCAAAAACCGGCAAAGCATCACCATGGATTTCTGGAGAGAAAATGTGGATCGCCTGCTGGAGTTTCAGGACAAAAAAATCCTGCAAAACGCCGGCTCCGTCACCCATGAATTGATGGAACAACAGGTCAAAGAAATATACGCGCAATTTGACCAGCACCGAAAAATCGCCGAGGCCGAGGCCGCAGATGCCGAGGACATGGAAGCATTGCGTACACTCGAACAACAAATTAAAGACCAAAAAGCATAGATAGAATTATTTGAGCTTTTCATAGCTCCCGCACGGACGACGACTAAAGGTATGGCATTCCCCTATGGATACAACCTCCGGTATTTCACAACCTATACCCCTTCCGAACCCCCGGCAGCAACGCCAACCCGGTAATAAGAACCCCCAGCGTGCCGTAGATGCCCTGAATGGGATAGTCCTTCCAGTACCCCAGCATAGCGATCTGCACGCCGATCCAGATCATCAGTCCGATACCGGCAATCAGGGCCAGAGACCAGCTCCAATGGTATGGCTTCAAAACGGGAAACCCCGGCAGCGGCTTTTTCGGCTTGCGGGTGATCATGCCCACTGCGGCTACCGTCGGCAACAAGCCGTTGACGAGCAATAAAATGATCCCGGGGATCAAAAAACTAGAAAAAGGCGACCCTTCGAGGATTCCGTCAGCCATTTGAATGGCTTCTCCGCTTGGGTCCGAAAGAAGCATATAGCTACCGTAATACGCGCCGAGGGCGTTGAATAAGAGCAGGATGATAAGCAGCCAGCGTAGCATGGTGAAAGGAATTAAGGGTGAAAAAACATATCAAAGCTACGTGGAGCGAAAAAAAGTAAAGATGATTTTGGTCATCGGGCAACTGCCGCTCACAACCGTTCAATCACCCCGAGCAATTCCGCTTTTTTCCCCCGCGCGACAGGCAGCGTACTCCCATCCGTCAGAACGACTTGCCCTCCATCCGAGCGGATGATCTTTCGAATGCGCTTCAGGTTGACCAGATACGATTGGTGGACCCGGAAAAAGCCGGGGTTGTTCAGGAGTTCTTCTATTTCGCGCAGCGATTTGGACACCGTGATCCGGTCGTTTTTCGCGATGCCCGGCATCACGTGGAAGGTAACGTAACTGCCGTCGGAAACGCAATACAGGATCTCCGCAACGTCCAGCAGGATCAATTCCTGGCCTACCGGGAGGCCTATGCGGTCCGGCATGGCGACGGTTTTCAGGTACCGGGCGATGTCCAATTGCTCCGGACGGGCGATGCTCGTTGCCTGAAGCGCTTTTTGCACGGCTTGTTTCAGCTCATCGGGGTGGATCGGCTTGAGCAGGTAATCCAGGGCGCTGAATTTGAACGCCCGCACGGCGTATTGGTCGTAGGCTGTCGTGAAGATCAACTGCATCGGGAAGTTCCCGCACCGCTGAAGAAAGTCAAACCCATTCAAACGCGGCATTTCGATATCCAGAAAAAGCAAATCCGGCTTGATCGCTTCCAGGGCTTCCAGCGCCAGCTCGGGGTCGTTAAAAATCCCGGCAATCCGGATCTCCGGACAGTGCCGTTCCAACATGACCCGCAGCACATCGGTGCAGTGGGGCTCATCGTCAAGAAGAAAGGCGTTCATCATGGGCGTTTGTTTGAATTCGGATCGTTACCCGGGTGCCTGCCGGAGCGCCCCCGGAGTCGTACAAATCGGTTATATCTATCTGGGCGTCCACGCCAAAAAGCCGGCGGATCAACTCCAGCCGCTCTGCGGTAACGGCAGTTCCATGCGATTTTTGGCGGCTCGCCGATTTGCTTTTCAGCTCGGCCGCCGCTTTCCGGCCAACCCCATCGTCCTGGATCTCAATCCCAAGATCGGGACCAATCCGGAATACCCGAACCCAAAGCCTGCCGTTGGTCTTCTTTTGCATCAGCCCGTGCCAGATGGCATTTTCTACATAGGGCTGAAGGAGCAGCGGCGGAATGTCGATCTGTCCGGGAACCACCTCCGGCGCCACGTCGATCTCGTACGCAAATTTATGGTCAAACCGCATCGCTTCCAACTCGATATACAGCCGCAACGCATCCAGTTCGCGGTCGAGAGAAATCCGTTCGGTTCGGGAATGGTCCAGAATCAGGCGGATCAGGCGGGAAAACTTGGTCAGGTAATCCGACGCCGCATCCGGTTCGCTGACCAGGATAAGCCGGTTGATCGAATTGAGGCAATTAAAAATGAAATGGGGGTTCATCTGGGCGCGCAGCGCCGACATTTCCACCTCTGCAATCCGGCGCTGAAACCCGGCTTTCATTCGCTCTTCTTTGCGGATCTGCGCTACCCTCCAGCGGTACATTCCCCATCCTATGCTGCCTGCCCCGGCAAGGAGCAACAGCAAAAACCACCAGGTCTGCCAGAAAGGAGGCGCGATGACCAGATTCAACCGGTATCCCGGTTGGTTCCATTGCCCGTTGCGCCCCGACCGGATCAATAACCGGTATTTTCCAGGGGGCACGTTGGTATAGGCCCCTCTACCCTCCCGGCCTGCCAAGACCCATGAGGGGTCGAATCCAACCAACTGGTAGGCATATTCAATTTTTCCAGGTGAGAAAAAGTTAGCTGAGGAAAATTCAAAATCAAAAAAGTTATCTTTCCAGGACAATTTCAGACCGGGGTTTCTCAGCGGGCGCAAGGGGTTCACCCGGCTTAGACCGGCAACGCGGAAGTCAGATAGCAATATCCGCGAATCCCCGGGTTGTATAAGCACGCTATCCGGATGAAAGGCGTACACTCCGCGTTCCGTGCTGAACAGGATTTCCCCGCCGCGCCCGGTCCGGATCTGGCCTTGAGGGGGTTCCTGAGGAAGCCCCTCCTCGGAGTCAAAAAGCTGGAACCGCCGGGACGCTGGATCCCGGCAAATTAGTCCCCGGGAAGTTGCCAACCAAAGCCTTCCGGCCGGATCGGCGGTTATTCCAAGGATCCGGCTAGACGGCAACCCTTCGCGAAGGCCGTAGGTATCAAAAGCGCTGTTGCCCGGCCCTCCGGCAAACCCGGAAATTCCGCCGGGGTCGGTAGCTGCCCAAAGCCGCCCGTTGGGGTCCAGGCACAAATCCGGGATAATAAACGCCCCGAGCGAATGGCGGGGGTCGGTTTCGTCGTGCTCGTAATGAACAAACCGGTCCTTCGTTTCGTCGTAAAGGAAAAGTCCGTAATCTTCGGTACCAATCCAAAGCCGCTTTTGAGTAGGATCGGCGAGCATATGCCAGGGCGCAAGAGAGATGAAGCCTTGCGATTCCAAGGGCTTGGACCATAACCGGGTAGCCGGATCGTAAATAAACACCCCCTCCTGGTCATTGCCAAACCAATACCTCCCCCGGCTGTCCTCCGCCATGGTGCGAAACGTGGAAGGCTGGCGGCCAAACCACAGGCTATCCGGAACGGGAAAGGGAGATAAACGCCCCGTGGCGGGGTCCACCTGGAAAAGCTGCCGTTCGCCCCCAACCCAAATCATTCCCTTTCGGTCTTCGTATACCATGACCGCACGCCGGCCAGGGATGGAAACCGTTTTGATCACTTCTTGATTTTCGACAAAAACCAGCCGGTTAGCATGGACATCAAGGATCAGTCGTAGAGGCAGCTTGCGCAAGTCGAGCATGTGGAAAGCCGGATAGGTCGATTCCTCCGGCGCTACCTTCCCCGGACGAATCCCTTCCAGTTGGCGGATGCGGGCAGCATACCCTTCATATCGCCACAGGCCTTTGGCGCCTCCCAACCACCACGCTCCGTGAGCATCCGGGAAAGAAATGGCCGCATCGGCGCCCTCCGGCAAGGCTACGCCCAGCCTGGGGGACGGAATTTCCCGGGAGCGGTGATGCGCAAATTCCAGCCGCCTCAGATCGAACGAAAACAGGCCGATGTTCGCGAACAGCCAGATCTCGTGCGCTGATTTAGGCTCTATCCGCTCGATGGTCCGGTACTCTTTATTCGCGGTGGACGGCAGCGCCTGAGCGGCATAGGATTTCCAGGGATAAGCAGTAAATTTTCCGGTTGGGGGATCAAAACAGGTCAAATCCCGGTTGTCGCAAGCCAGCCAAACGCGGTCCAGGGAATCAACCCACAAGTGGTTGACCCAGGAATTGGGGAGCGATCCATTATCCCTCCCGGTATTTTTCCATATCCGGAACGTTTGGGTCTTGGGGTCAAAACAATTCAACCCATTGGCGGTGGCAATCCAAAGGCGCTGACGGCTGTCCTCCGCGATGGCGAAGATCGATTCATGGCTGACGGAACGGCCGGGGTGGTCCGGATCGGGCAAATACGTCGTGAAGGTGCGGCCGTCAAAGCGGTTGAGGCCAAAGGCGGTACCCACCCAAAGCCACCCCTCGCGGTCGCGCCAGATACATTGCACCCGGCGGTCGCTCAGCCCGTCTTTTTCAGTATACGTACGAAAGAACCGGGAAGTCTCCTGGGCCTGGACCCCCGTACCAAAAACGAAAAGGCACCAAACCCAAAAGGCCGTTTTTGCCATTATACTTTTTTATGCACGACGCGCAGGTGTTTGGCCTTGGTAGGGTTTGGGTAATCGGGATTGTCCGCATAATTAAAATCCCAGATCATGGTATCTCCCTGAAATTTAATTAAGTAAACGGAAGGCGGAAAATCCGGAATGGACGGAGTTTTCACCGTCAGCTTATTGCCTACCAGGGTGTACTGTGCATCGGCATACAATTTAGCAACCGGTTTCATGGCGGTCAAACAATCCGGCGGAATAATTGTCTTTAGCACCCCGGAAGCGGTGAATTCATAGACGATCGAGGCCACGCAAGGCATTTCTTCTTCCATGAAGGGCTGGACGTCGGTCGCCACTCCGTCCGCTTCCGTGAGGATGGCCGAGGTGCGTTTCCATTTGCCTGCGATCGATTGGGCGGCGCCTTCTGCGGGCAAGCCGATCCAGCCCATGAGCAAAGCGATTCCACAAAACAGGAGGCGGTGGTGGTTGGTGGTTTTTTTCATTTTTTTCGCTTAAAAACGATTTGGGTGGTGTAATCGTGGCGCGGATCTGAGCTGTCCGAAAAGCTCGACCCCTGCGCAGTAAAATAGGCGAAACCGGTTCGAAAGCGCATTTGGTTTTCATCCCAATGGCCGGAATCGGCCAGGTTGAGGCAAAAGTTGGGTTGCAGACGCTTGGCTTCGTCTTCGGCGCCAAAGCCCAATTTAAACTGGTGGTAGTCGTCTTCCTTCACCGACCCGGAAAGCACGTAGCGTTCCGTTCCCAGTTTGCTGGTTACGGTGGCTACCCCGTCGAAGAGCCGTTTTTCTTTCCGGCCGCCCAGCCCGCCCCGGGTGCGCCGGCGGTTGCTTCTGTTTGCTTTTTTCCTGCGTTCTTTATCGGTCAGGGGTTCAACAATTTCCAATTCAATGGTTTTAGCAATCCCGTCGGGATCGGTGAAGCTGCCTTGCCAGGTTCCGACCAGCAAAGGCGCATCTTTGTCGCGATTATACGCCCATGGGCGGTCGCGGTAATCGGCCCAGAGGCTGAATTGGTAATTGCATTGGTAGACGCCAAAGCTCATCAGGACCAGAAGGACAAGAATGCCGAGAGCTTTTATACGAATAGAAGAAGCGCTCATAAGAATATGGAATTAAGGTTTAAGAAATAACCTGCTTGCCCCGGCGACTTTTACCCAATAGGCTCCCGGAGGCAACCCGGTAAGCAGCCAATCCAGCGTTTGTTCTCCTTTATCGAAGTTGATATGCTTCTGAAGGAGTACTTGTCCGGAAGCAGAAATGATTTGGATCATGGTCTGGACAGCTTGAGGAAGCTGGACTTCCAGGCGCAGGGTATTATCCTGGACGGGATTTTGCCGGATATGGACGTGTGCCCCCAACGATCCGAAGACCGGGGAAAGACCCGAGACCACGCCAAACTCGTCGGCGCCGATGTCGGGCCGGTTGTCCCTAAGCCCACCTTCCCGGTCGTGAGTAACGAGTGCGATGGCGGTCGCGCTGTTGATGCATGGGCTATCGCCCAAAAGCCGGCCATTGGCGTCTACTTTGGGGTCGGCGCCCAAGCTATGCGTGTCGGTTCCGTTCTGGGTTTTCCATTGGCTTAAGCTAAGGTCTTCCCAAGTAATGGAATCGTTGAGAAAAACGGGGGGAGTCCCCGTCCGGAAGTACGCGTTGTAATCCAGGGTATTTGATTTCGATCCTGCATTTTCCCGAATCCGGCACACGGGCTGGCTTTGACCGGCCGCCTGAATAAAGATATTATTAAAAATTTTGGCCCCCTGGTTGCGGGGACGCGCCGAACGGGTATCGCTGAGCCAGACGTCTCCGGTATTCAAAAACAGGGAAGCCATTTCGGCCTTTGCCCCGTTGATCACCGTGTTGTGGTAGATCTGGGCATTCTTGGCGCCCCACAACCCGATACCCGCGTGCCCGGTGTTCATGATCAGGTTGTTCAACACCAGGCCATCCAGGCTTTCGTGGTATTCCGGGTTGGATTGGGTGTCAAACCACTCGGCATCGGTATAAAACCCCAGGTAAATCCCCCCCTCGCCGCAATTGGCGATTACATTTCCTTCGATCCGGCAGTTTCGGGCGCCTCCTTTTGCATAAACCCCGGTAGTAGCAATGTCGTGGATATAACATCCCTTCACCAGCATATCCGGGGCATTGACATTGTCAATACCTTCGGCATTAAAGTCCAGGAGCGCGCCCGGGCCCTTGCCGGTATTGTAAATTTCGCACTGGAGGATTTGAATTCCCTTGCAAGCAGGAGTCAATTTAATGGCGTCGCGTCCCGTATCGTGAATAATGCAATTCCGCACCGTCACGTGGCTGACTCCTTTCCGCTTGGCGAAAGGCACGCTGTAGTCCCAGTCCCAGTTGGTTTCGAATTTCAACCCGTAATAGTACCCCCCGATGATTTCCAGCCGTTCCAGCGTTCCTCCAACGGTTTCCGGCTCGTTGTACCAGATGCAGGAACTGATGTCCTCCACGTTCGTCACGGCGCGGATAACGGCCCATTCCCCGGCATACGACCGGATGGTCAGGTTGCTTTTGTTTATCCGGATTTCGGTGGAGACGTATTGCCCTCCGCGCAGCTCAATGGTGTCGCCGGGCGCAGCGGCATCTATAGCTTTGGTCAGCGATTTAAAAGGCGCCGCCAGAGTACCCGCGTGGTTGTCGTTTCCGCTTGGAGAGACATACCATTTGGCGCCTGCCCAACTGGAGTGGAATGCCAGAGCCAACAAAAAAAGAGTGAAGAAAATCGTTCGCATGGACGTTTGTTCGTTACTGGAATGGTGTTCCTTTTACGCTCCGAAATTCGGGGATCGCACAGCATATTCCCCAGGGCAATTTGCAATTGGCGCATTTGGGTTTGTATTTCGCAAAGTAAAGCAACCTAGGCGGCCAGGGGCAAGAATGGTCTTTTGAGACAGGTCCCCTCGTTCAAAAAATGTCAGTAGTGCGCATATTGATCCAACCTCCTTACCTTTGAGGGCAAGACGACCTAACACCTTGCACATGAAAACGCACCTGATCCGAAATCTGGGAGGATTACTCCTGCTGTCCAGTTTGTATGGAGGTATCCATTATCCGATGGGCAACGAGCAGGGTTTAAGCCAGGGGGTTTCCGTGGGAAGAGAAGTATTGAAATTGCGTTTTGAATAGGCTAAGCTCAATCAGGCTGCTTAATTCAAGAAATAAAATTCAAAGTCAATGCTTTTCGCTATTTTCCAAAGGAATACCAAATCCAACGCCGTGAATTCTTCAATCACCTTCATTGGCCTTTTATGCCTTGGACTATGCCCATTGCCTGGAACCTCGCAACAACCGGTTCCCCCTAATCCAGACACATCGATCATTCGGTTTGCTTCTCATACCATACCGCAATTCCGGGGAGGAGACAAAAGGATGAAAAGCATTATTGAAGAAAATATGCAGTATCCTAAATCCGCCCGCAAAGACCGGGTTGGCGGCCGCGTTGTGGTACAATTTGTGATTGACACTACGGGCGATGTCGCAGATATCCGGACCGTGGAGAGCGTCCGGGAAGATATCGATCAGGAGGCCATGCGCCTCATTTCCCTGCTCAAAGGCTGGACTCCCGGAACGATGGACGGAAAAAAAGTCCGCGTACAATACCAGTTGCCGCTTAACTTCTACCCGGATAACAAGTGGAAAAAAGCGTACCAGGAAGCGAAAGCCAGAGAAGGGATAGCCCATTAGGGCGAAATGGGAACCGAAAATTAGCCGGTTCAAACAGATTGATGGAAGGTTAGAAGACCAGTAGATGAAGAAAGCGCTGCTTTTCCTGTTCGTATTAACCTACCTGCATTCGAATGCGCAGCGAATAGGGAAAGGGATTGTTGTAGACGAAGCGCGTAAAGCCCTGCCGTTCGCTGCGGTGATGCTGATGCAGGACACGGTGCTTTTGGCCAGCGCCTATTCGGAAGAGAACGGAACCTTCCTCCTGAATTTTGGCGCGATTCAGGATTCTGCCTTGTTGCAGGTCTCTTTCGTGGGTTATGAAACCTTGGTTCAAAAAATCGCCCTGCCCAACCCTGCCGACACGTTTGATTTTGGCGCGATCCAACTGCGCCTGTTCAGCACCCAACTGGAGGAAGCGGTTGTTACTGCCCTGCGCGACCCCATTCAGATGCGGGAAGATACCGTTCAATTTTCCGCCTCCGATTACAAAACCCAGCCCAACGCCATGGCTGGAGAATTGCTAAAAAAAATGCCCGGCGTGGAGTTGGAGCGCGACGGAACCATCCGGGCAAAGGGCGAAACCGTGAAGCAAATTTTGGTCAACGGCAAACCTTATTTCGGAAAAGACCCGCAACTCGCCCTGCAAAGCTTCCCCGCGGAAGCGATCCAAAGTATACAGGTGTTTGAAAAACGGAGCGACCAGGCCGAATTTTCCGGGACCGACAACGGAGACCGGGAAATGACGATCAACATCGTAGTCAAACCCGACTACAACCGGCGAAAAGCAATAAAAATAAGCCTGGGGGCAGGCGATCAGAACCGGTACACCGGCAGGGGCAACCTGAACTATTTCACCGAAACCCAAAAGCTGACGATCCTGGCTTCCGCAAACAACATTAATAAAACGGGGTTCTCCCAGGACGATTTTCTGGCCTTTGCCAATAACAATACCCCTTCCGCCACCTCCGCGGCCAACCAGATCGCTTCGAACGGGTTTCAATCCGCCCAATCCGGAGGTTTAAATTTTATGGATCAAAGAAAAGAAAAGAACGAGGTAAACGTCAGCTACTTTTATAACAACAAAAAAACCATCACCGACAAAACGACCCGCCGGCAAAACTTCCTCCCTGACCGAAACTACGCCACCCGCAGCCAAAGCGACGGATTAACCGGCAACGCCAACCATAGGCTGAACGGCTATTTCGATCATAAAATAGATTCGTTTTCTTCCCTCCGGCTTCAGGCGAATGTAAATAGTACCGATAATTTTTGGCAAAGCGTTTCTCAATCGGAAAACTGGCTTGCCGATACGGCCCGTCAAAATTCAGTTCAACGCGATGCTGCCACCGAAAGCGCCGGTTTGGGTATTAATTCCAATCTTCTGCTGCGGCGCCGTTTCCGAAAAAGCGGACGAACCCTTTCCCTTAATCTGGCCTACAACCGCAATGAAGCAGCGCGGCATAACATCACCCAAGCAGATACCCGGTTTTATTCCGTTTCCACCTCCCTGGTCAGCCGAACCGATCGCATCCATCAGATCGACGAACGCGAAAATGGCCGCAACAACTACGTTTCCACGCTCTCCTATACCGAACCCCTGTCCAAAAGATGGCTATTGGAATGGAATTACCGGTATTCCATTGCCCTTAGCGGAGCGAATAGAACAGTGGATTCCCTGGGCAACGAGGAGGAACGCTTTTTCCGCCCCGAGTTTAGCACGGAATACCGCAGCGATTTTTCCTTTCACCAGTCCGGCATGAATGGGCGGTATTACTACAAAAAGTTCCTGTTTTCAACCGGGCTCCAGGTACAAAAATCCTTTTTGAAAGGCGTTTTTGGTACTGCCCGCCTGCACCTGAACACGCAATATACCTATTTGCTGCCCAGGCTGCGTCTGAGCTGGAACCCTACCAAAGAAAGACGCCTGGCCTTAAATTACGACCCTTTTGTCCGGGAGCCTTCCGTCGAACAACTGCAACCCACCCAGGATAATACCGATCCGCTAAATCTGTACTCGGGAAACCCGGAATTAAAACCGGAATACCACCATCGCATTCGAATGGAGCTGACGAATTACCATAAGCAAACGAATTCCTTTCTCAATGGCCATATTCATTTGGATTACACGGATAATAAGATCGTCAATTCGATACAAATCGACTCGCTGTACCGGCGCATTACCCAGCCGATCAATATCCAAAGCGGGTTTCTAACCGCCGACGGCGCCGTATCGTTTGGGTTCCGCTTCTGGCGCCAACGGTTTCGATTAAATTGGGTCAGCCAATGGAATCTTTCCGAAGGGGTCAACCCGGTAAACAACGTCCTCAACCTGACCAAACGCTGGAGCGCTTCCGCCAGCCCGCGCATGGAATGGCGATTCGGGGAAGATTCGGAAGTGGCCTTGCGGGCAACAGCCCGATACCAGCAAATCCGGTATTCCATTCAAACAGCCCTGAACCAAAATATCTGGACCCAGGAGATAGAAGCCGAACTGACCACCGCGATGCCCTTCGGACTGCACCTGAACGGCGTTTTTGAATACAGCGTGTTTTCATCCAGCATTCTGGGCACCCAGCCTGGAATTCCGATAGTAAACCTGGCCTTGATCAAATACCTGGACCAACGAAACTGGGAAATCCGCCTGCTCGTGGTTGATGCCCTGAAACGCAACACGGGCATCGTGCAAACCGCAGAGGCCAATTACACGCAGGAGGAAATTATCCGCTCCCTGAGCCGTTACGGGCTGCTGATGGTCACCTACAACCTGAATCGCGGACAAAAAGCAAAAAATTCCTGATGCGTTCCATTTCTCTGCGTCAGCATAAAATCTAACCTATTTTCAGACCAAAAATATCAACGCCATGCCAAGGCCCATACTTTCCCCTGCTGAAACCGACAGCCTGATTGAATTCGCCCAACACCTGGTCCGCATCCCAAGCTATTCCGGCCAGGAAGAAAAAGCCATCCGATTTGCGGAACAGCAGATGAAAGCCCTCGGCTACGACGAGGTCGTCATCGACTCCATGGGCAACCTCCTGGGCCGGATCGGCAACGGCCCTACATCTGTATTGTTCGACGCCCACCTGGATACCGTAGAAGTGAATGACCCTCAGGATTGGACCTTCCCCCCCTTCGGAGGGGCTATCGAAAACGGCTGGCTCCAGGGAAGGGGTTCCGTCGACATGAAATCTGCTGCCTCCGCCGCGATATTTGCTGGAGCGGCAGCCCGGAATTTAGGCTGGGATAAGGGAAAAACGATTTACGTCTCCTGCACCGTGTTCGAAGAAGATTGCGACGGGGAAAATCTCAAACACCTCTTTCGCGAACGCCATCTCAGGCCCGATTTCGTCGCCATCTGCGAACCCTCCAATAACGTCATTACCCTGGGACATAAAGGGAAAGCGCAAATCCTGATCAAGACCTTCGGGGTGTCGGCCCATGGATCGGCTCCGGAAAAAGGCGTGAATGCGATTTACGAAATGGCGGAAATCATCCAGCGCGTAGAGCAAACCAACCGCAACCTACGAATACTAGACGGCCTGAAAGGCACCCTCGTCCTGTCCAAAATCTCCAGTATCAGCGCCTCCCTCAACGCGGTTCCCTCGGAATGCGCGATCTATCTCGACCGGAGAACCGTTCCCGGAGAGACCGAAGCGGATATCCTAAAGGAAATGGACCAGATGATTGCCGGTAAAAATGCCTCCTGGGAAATCGGAACCCTGAACCGGAAAAGCTGGACGGGCATGGACATCTGCTACGAACCCTTTCATTCTGCCTGGAAAATTGACCCCGGCCACGAACTGACCCAGGCCTGCATGGCCGCCTACACGGACTATTTTGGCCAGGAACCTGCCAGCTTCGACTTCTGGGATTTCAGCACCAACGCCGTCACTCCGGTAAGCCTGGGCATTCCCACCATCGGTTTTGGTCCCGGGGAGTACAAGCTGGCCCACATGCGCGACGAACGCTGCGCAGTCCGCCAAATCATCGATGCGTGCGGGTTTTACGCCCGGTTGACGGCCCGGCTGGTCACTCCGTAACAACGCGCCCCCGATAGATGCAATGAGCCATTTCGCAAGCCTGGCAGGCATAGGCTTTCCGCCTGACGTTTCTCCCGATCCCTATAATCCCGCTCACGGATTTAATGGGCTGCATCAGGGAATGTTCCGTGAGGGTGACTCCGCAAAATCCTTTTGGAAAAAAAGAAAAGAGTTTTTGCTGTTCGGCCACGCGCCAACCGCAATACCCCGGGCTAAACCGGTTGGTGATATGAAGTCCGGTCAAAGCAAGCTCCCGTTCCAGGGTGTCCTGTATCTGGTCCATGGCTACCTCCACGATTTCCGAACCGATCAAATCCAGAATATACCCTTCCAGGAAATCTCCCCGGCGCATAAGTTCTTCTGCCTGGGCGCCGACCGCGGGTCCTGCGGTGCACAAAAACAGGGCCATTGCATCCGATTTCCGCAACTGTCCGAACAGGATTTTATGGATCTCCAGTTCTACTCCCCCGAGCATCAGGGTATGGGTTTCCTTGCGCAGGGAAACGGGTTCCAATACGACCAAACCGCCCTGGATCTCGCTGTGTTCCTCAGCCCATTGAAGGGCTTCCCGGATCAACAGGCGCAGGTAATCCGGGCATTGCCCTGCCGGATAGCCCATGCGCGCTTCCAGGACTTCCAGGGGCAAAGGCAGATCGCCGGCCTGATACCGGAATTCCCTTAGTTCCATTCGCCCGCTTTTTTCCGTTCGTTAATCGATTCGACGACCCGGGCGATTCGCCGGATATGGCCCGGATTAGTACCACAGCATCCGCCAACGATATGGGCGCCGGCAAGGACCAGCGCCTCCACCGCCGAGGCCATCGTTTCCGGGGTGTCCGGAAACACCGTTTTTCCCTTCTGATAAACCGGTATCCCGGCATTGGCCTGCACGAGAATAGGAACAAGGGGGTCCGCTTTTCGGATTTCCCTTACGATACCAGCCATTTCCTGGATTCCGTTGCCGCAATTAGTACCTAAAACATCCACGCCGGCTTGACCCAGCGCGGCCACCATATCGGCAGGAGAAATGCCCATAATCGTATGATAACTGTCTTCTCCCGTTTTTTCAAACGTCATCGTGCACAGCACCTCGCACCGGGTATTTTCTTTGGCCGCCTTAACCGCCAACAGGGCTTCTTCCAGGTCGGACATGGTTTCTATCACCAGGGCATCGGCGCCGCCCGCTTCCAACGCTACCGCCTGCTCGGCGAACGCTTCGTACAGGCCCTCCGGGGTAACTTCCTCCATCAGCAACAACTTGCCCGAAGGACCGATAGAGCCCATGACGAAATGGTCGTCCCCGGCTGCGTTTCTGGAAATTTGGGCCGCTGCCCGGTTGAGTTCGACGGTCCGGTCGGCCAGGCCGTAATGTGCCAGTTTGAACCGGTTCCCTCCAAAACTATTGGTTTCAATGAGGTTGGCGCCGGCATCCACATAGCTTTTGGCGATAGCCAACACCTCGTCCGGATGTGTCGCATTCCAGAGTTCAGGGCATTCGCCCCCTTTCAATCCGGCCGCCTGAAGCATCGTGCCCCAGGCCCCGTCAGCAACCAGCAGATGTCCTGCTGTAACCAGATCCGTAATGCGTTTCATGAATAGCGTTATTTGCTCCACCCGACAGAAATTTCCTTTAAATACTGGACCGCCGTTTGGGGATTCGCGGCATAAAAATCGGCGCCGATTTCGGTGCAAAAAGCGGCGTTGACCGGCGCGCCCCCGATCAAGATCTTGAGCATGGGAAATTCCCTTTTCAGCGCGTTTACCGTATCCGCCATATTTTCCATGGTGGTGGTGAGCAAGGCAGACAAGCCCACCGCGCATCCGGGATGCTGACGAACGGTTTCTGCGAACCGTTCGGTCTTGACGTCCTTGCCCAGATCGATGACGTCCCAGCCATTGCCGGCGATCATCATACCCGCCAGGTTTTTACCAATTTCGTGTAAGTCTCCTGCCACCGTACCGATGACAAACGTTCCCCGTTTTTTAGCCTCTCCCGATTGAAAGAACGGCTGCAAATGCCGCATCGCGGTGGTCATCGCTTTGGCAGAAAGCAGCATTTGGGGCACGAAGATCTGATGAGCGGCAAACTTCTCCCCTACCCGGTCCATGCCCCGGATAAACCCATGCTGAAGAATATCCTCAGGGGAAAAGCCCTGTTGCAAAGCGGTCAGGGTCCATTCATCCGCCCCCGGCTGTCCTTTCATCTCCGGCGGATAAGGCGACGCTTGGTTCACCTTTCCAAACTCAATGCAGTGTGCGATTTGTTCCAGCAAATGTTCCAAGGGATGGCATTTTAAGGTGATGGATACGTTCCGAATTCGCGGCCCAGCTTACTCATGTATTCCAACTTTTCGGGGGCGGTTTTGGGGGCAACCGAACAGGCGGTGCTCAGGATGTACCCACCGCCGGGTTTGGCAATGTCCAGTCGTTTATGCACCGCGCGGGCGATGTCTTCCGGCGTTCCTTTCAGCAGTTCGTTCACTGCGTCCAGGTTGCCTTTGATAAATACCTTACCTTTGGTTTGGGCAATGGCTTCTTCCAACTCCACGGTGCCCAGAGGCGGAGGATCCAGGGTGTCGATTCCGTTTGTACCGGTTTCCATCATCAGGTCCAGGCGATCGCCTATCCCTCCGCAGGTATGGGTGTAGACGGGAACATCGCCTACCGCCTGAATGCCCTGTACCACCTGCTGTTCATAGGGCAGCACAAATTCCCTGTACAACTCCCTGGAAATAAACCCGCTGCCGGCAAAGGCAGAGGAGATCAGTACGGCATCGGCGCCGCATCGGGCTTCCAGGATGCCCAGCTCGATGGTCCCTTTGGTCAAAGCGCTCAGGCAGGCATGGGCTTTATCCGGATCCACAAGCAGTCCCATCAGGGCATCTTCATAATTCAGCAGTTCCAGGAACTGGGAAAACGGGCTAAACACCTCTCCATGCACCGAAACGCGGTCTCCTACCCTGTCGATCACCCGTTTTAAGGAATCATTGATATAAAGCGGGAAGAAGTCGTCCTTGGGCCTTTCCTCCCCGAAATCCCAGCAAAAAGGATAGGAAATGCCGGAGATCTGCCAGGGCTCTACATAGTACAATCGGTCCGGATCAATTTCCTCGAACGTGGGGCATCCGGAAGACCCATCGGTTTTGAAGTAGTGCGGGTTATCGTCCGGAGGGAAAACGGTATAGTCGCCATTTTTCCAAAACAGCCATTTTTCGCGCCCCCGGTCTTCGATGCGGTCCAGATAGGCGCTCCAGTTGGCTGGGCGGCCGTGCATGTTGACTAATATTCCGTCGAATTGGTAGCGTTCCTGCATAGCGATCAGCGCCTCCGCAAACCCCTCGGTGGTGTACCAAATATCCAAAGGGTTTATGCCGCTATAGAGAAAATAGTGGCCAGCGGCCAACTGGCACATCACCGGCACCCGGTCCGGAATGCCGCCTTGCATGGCGATTCGCACGCGTTCTTTTCCCGTCATTTCAGGTGTATTAATATTAAAATAAAAGTAAGCGATCCGTGGATCTTGGGGAGTGATGAAAGTCAGCGTGCCGGAGAGGTAACGAAGTAGCGGGGCAACCGCGTAGCCCGGTTGTCTATGTGAAAGGCAATACCTACTTTGCGCGGGGATTACGCATGTAGTCCCATAAGGAAACGATCCAAGGCATGTACCACAAAAAACTGATTTTTGCTACTTCCTGTTTGGGACTTCTCCTGTTCGGTATTGGCGCGTTGACGCTGGGGTCTCTTGCTCCCGAGCTAAAGACCAAGTACGGAATGGACGACCTGGCGGCCGGCGCGTTGTTCTCTATTTTCCCCATAGGCATTCTGGCGGGATCTTTGGTTTTTGGCCCGGTTTCCGACCGATATGGGTACCGGTTCGTTCTGTTGGGCTCCGCTATGTTTTTGGCTGCGGGATTTGCCGGACTGGCGTACGCCACCGGCATGAGCTGGCTGACCATAAGCATCCTTTTGATTGGAGCGGGAGGCGGGGCCATCAATGGGGCAACAACGGCGGTTGTTTCCGATACCAGCGATCCCGAAGAACGAGGGGCGAGGCTCAGCCTCCTGAGCGTGTCCTTTGGCGTAGGCGCTCTGGGGATGCCCCTGTTGCTTGGTGCTTTACAACACCTGCTCGCTTACGAGACCGTTGTTTTCGCGGTTTCCGGGCTGGCATTTCTTACCGGGCTGACGTATCTCTTCATCCGTTTTCCCGAGCCTAAGCAGGCTCAGGGGTTCCCTATATCCAAGGTGCCCGGGTTAATCAAAGATCCGCTCCTGCTGCTTATCGGAGGGTTTCTGTTTTTCCAAAGCGCTTTTGAAGCTATCATCAACAACTGGACGACGACCTATCTCGGGGCTCGGGTTGCCGCAAACGAGCGACAGGCGCTTATGGGCTTATCTATCTATGTTCTCGGGATGACGTTGATGCGGTTGGCCACAGGAAGCGTCCTTCGGAAGGTGTCGCCCAAAGTCATCCTGCACGTATCTCTTGGGATGATCATCGCGGGGCTACTGATCATGCAATTTGCACCCAGTCTGGCGGTCTCCGTTTCCGGACTATTTGTCCTGGGATTGGGGCTTGCAGGCGGGTTCCCCATCATGTTTGGCTTTGTCGGAGGGCGCTTCACCGAGCTTTCGGGAACCGCCTTCAGCCTCGTTATTGTTGCAGCCCTCATCGGGAATATGCTGATCAACTACCTGATGGGCGCCATCGCCCAATCCGCCGGAGTGGTCTATCTCACCTGGGTTGCCGCCGCCGAATGGGTCGCCATGGCCCTGCTGGTATGGGCGATCGGGAGGAGATTAGAAAAAACGGTATGAGTATACAGGTAGGTAAGGGAAATAGAAAAGGGCGTATTTACTCTCTTTTTACAGATGCCATATTCCCATATATTCCGGAGATTGTTAACCTAAACCCCAAGTCGCTGATAGCGGTCTAGCCCTTTAATAAATTTGAAGTCTTTAACATTCAAAGTAAAAAGCGGGATGCCAAAGTGCATTGCGGTAGCGGCGATCAAGGCATCAGGCAGATGAAGCTTATGACTTAACGAATAATCCTGCATCAGTTGAAGAAATCGCTTTCCGATTTGATCATCGATATGAATCAAACGCAAATGGGAAAGGTCTTTTTGAATTTGGCGAAGTTCCTCTTTATTAATTGCCCCGTAAAGAAGTTCCGCAGCGGTGATAACGCTTATGCAAATATTACCTTGCCCAATGTTTTTCAACTCCTGAACAATGGAAGCGTTATTTTTATAGAATTCAATAAGGATGTTCGTATCGCAAAGGATCAGTCCTTGATTTGCCATGCCTCTCTTCTGATTTTATCCGCAGAAATATCCCTTCCTTCAAAAAGACCTGCGGATTCAAAAAAATCATACCCTTCATCCAGAAAAGCGCGTTCAGGCGTTTTCTTTTCTGCCAATTCAAGGAAATCAAATTGAGCCAATAGCTCAAGCAAAAAACTCCTTTTACTCTGATCTTTTAATTGGATGATGATTTCTTCCATTTGTCCAGGAGGTTCATTATTTAATCAGTCCTCCATTGTAAAACGAATATCGCATTAAATTGGTTTTCCGGTGCGGTTTATTCACTTGGCTTGTCCCCCTTGCTCTGTAACGACGGGTTTGAAACCCGTCGTTACAGAGCGTATCGCCCCTACCCTACTTGTAGAAATAATACAACCGGGTCAGCCATTTGGCGGTGTCGGGCTCATTGCCGGGGTCGGTCACGTATTCCTCGATCACCGGCATATCCGTCGCTTGTTCCTTTTTATGCGATTTGATCCATTGGTCCATGGCCTCGTGCGCCGGGGCAATTTTTTCGTACGAGCCGTAGTAATCGATCACCAGAGCGCCGGGAAACACCTTTAACAAACCGCCCGGGGTTTTCACTTCCTCTGAAGGCTGGCCTGCGGGAAGCGGGGCGAGCGGAAATCCGGCGGCCATATCGGTGGTTTGGTTCTCCATATCCCAGGAGAAATAAAACCCGCAAGGACCGCCGGCAGGAGTCTGGCCGTCGGATTGAAGCTTCTCCATGGTTTTTTGAAAAGCGGCACCAAAGAAAGCGGTCATTTCGGCCATAGGAAGTTGCTTTCGGACCGCAGCGAATTTCAAACTGCCCATTTCATAAGATGTTACGGTAAGCTCCTCGCCTGAGGCGGGCAAGGATTCCACCCATGTTTTGAGGTTGGATAGCCCTTCTTCGTAATCTCTGGTAATAGCCCCTTTCATTCCCATGACCAGGGCCATCCCGCGGAACAAAAAAGGCATATCGCGGTCGCCTTCCAGGCCCCAGGTCACGTTGGTTTGGTTCTCGCCGGCCGGTTCAAACGACCAGGTATCGTAGGAATAGCCCTCCCAACTGCTGAACTGGATCCGGCCCTTAAGGCGCTTGCCGGGTTCGGCTTCCAGAACCTCCATCGTTCCGTTGCCCATCTTTTTGCTTTCCCAACGGTAACTGGCGCCTACGCCGGAGGTTTTTTCTCCATACGTCAGTTTCATGTTCGGATCTTTCTGGTGCCAGGGCGACCATTTGCCCCAGGTCTTGAATTCATCGACTTGCTGGTAAACCGCCATCGGGACCGCGTTCATGGTTAACGACCGGCTAACCGCCATGCGCTTAGGCCCTACCAGGCAAAGCAGGAGGTAAATTCCAGCCAGAACGGCCAAGGCAATCAGAATCATTTTGAGCGTTGCCATAATTTTGGTTTTAAGATGTTTTAAAAAACGGCATTTCGATTCAAAAATAAAACATTTTGTTTAATTACAAAATCATTTGAAAAAATCCATCGAAAAATTCATTTGGTCTGTTCCTGCCCTTTGTTCGCCGATAATTTCTGCGCCTTTATACTAACCCTCCCGGGATTAACGTCCATCTTGCAGGGCGTTACAAAAAGCGCCAAGCAAAACGATGAAACCAACAAACAAACTGTTCATCCTGCTCCTTGTATTGGTGGCAGGGGCCGGGGTATTTTTTTACCGCGGCCGGATTTTCAACCCATCCCCTCTCAACCTGGGCAAACGCCTTCCCTTCACTATGGTGGAATTTTACGGGGATACCACCTTGCTGCTCCAACTGAGCAATAACCTGAACACGGCCGTCAACCCTTCGGGAGCAGCCGTTCCGCTAAGTGACCAGACCCTGCTGTACTTCATGGGCGACAGCATCTCTTCCTTCTACCTCTACCGAAAGGAAGATGGCCGGAAGATCCGGTATGAGATGGCGCATGGAAAACTGAGAATCAACGGCAAATTGAGCGCGCTTTCCGTCGACAGTACGGAGACATCTGCCCGTGCTTTGAAGTCCATGAACGAAGACTCGATCCAGAACCTGCGACTCGTCGTAATCCAGGAAAACATCCGGGAATCGGTCTATCCCGACCTCTTCCGGCTGGCCAAGATCAACCCAAGAATCAGCTTTATCGGGGAGTCCTTCGGCGACTTGTCGGATAAGGATTCCATTCTTTTGCAAGGGCTCTGGAAACCCACGCTCCCCGGGGTAATCATTGCCGAAGATACCGACTTGCCTTTCCTCGATTTGCGGGAGGCGCATACCTTGTTTCTGAACAAGGAAGACTCTATTCTTGCACCTTCCTTTTTTAATGCGATGAAAACCGTTCCCGATAATGGAAAACTGTGGCTCGACGGGTTTGAAGAAGACGAAATAAAGACCATTATTCAGGAAACCCACCCCCGGGAAATTGCCGTGGTCAATACCGAAATCCAAACCCCCGCCACGCTGACCTCCTGGACCGGCATTCAATCGCTGGTAGTGGAAGATACGCTGTCCGACCTGGCGCCGCTGAGTCAACTCGGCGAACTGGAATGGCTGAGCGCTCCTGTAGGCGAAGGCGCAAAAGGAATCGAGGCGGTGAAAAATTTAAGGTTTTTGCAGGTGAAAACCAGCAGCAAGGAACTGAACGCCCTGCTGAAAAACAACCGAGGCCTGGAATACCTCCACTTCCGCCAGGATAGCCTGGAGGCGCTTCCAGACCTGATGCAGCTGTCCAGGCTCGCAGGACTCACGATACCGAAGCCGGAAGGCGCCGATTTAGGGCAACTCAAGGAGTTAAAGGCCCTGAAATACCTCGGTACGCCTGCTCAGGATTCTCTGTTGCAAACCCTGAAACCGTACTGCCCGGAATGCCTGGTCTATGGGCAAGGGTACGACTTCTGGGGGTCCTGCCTGGGCTCCGGGTGGCTATTGTTGATTTTTCCGTTAATCTGGTTTTTTGTTCGCGTAAATCCTATCTTGAAGCCGCAAAAACCGTAACCTCCGGATGGCACTTCGTTCTGCATTTGTAAAAAAACACTCCGATTTGTTTGAAGCCGCCGGGATCGCGATGGTCCTGATTGGCTTCGGGTTTCTTTCCCAACGGGCGTTTTACGGGGCTTTGCTGCTCCTTGCGGTGTCGGCCTGGGCGTTAAGCCGGCATATCGGCGACCGGGAAGAAACCCTGGCTTTTTTCGGGCTATCTGCCAAAATCCGCCGCTTGCCCTGGTGGATCAGCGCGGGGATAGTCACCGGAATGATTGCCTGGCTTAGTTTTTATATCATCCCGGGAAGAGAAGTTCCTATGCCCGGTCTGGGATGGTTTGCCCTGACCGCCGCCGGCATTGGCCTTGCTGAAGAGGTGGTATACCGGGGATTTTTATACAGCCTGGTTAAACGCTATGGCCCCATTCTGGCCATAGTGTTTACCGCGCTCGCCCACACCGGATACAAACTGGCCTTGTTGTCACCCTACCAGTCGGTGCACCTTTTCTCCGTGCTCCAATGGACCCTCTTCGCCGGCATCGTGCTGGGAGGCTTGCGTGCACGCAGCGGAAGCGCCTGGCCCGCCATCCTCAATCACGTCGTGTTCGACGTGCTGGTTTACGGCAACGGCGCCAAAGGCCCGGAATGGGTGTGGTGAGTTGAAGATGTTAAGGACGTTAAGGACGTTAAAGATGTAGAGGATGTAGGGTTTACATCCTCTACATCCTCTACATCCTCTACATCCTTACCTACCGTCTTTTGTACGTGAGCGTTTTCCCTGTGCCGCTGATCAGGGAAATCTGGAGGGTTTTGCTATCCGAAAAAACGATTTCGTAGCAAAGTTCGTCCTGTCCAAAGATTTTGAAGCAGGGAAAATCACCTGCAGGGGCGCAATCGCCGGGGCATTTCGGGTAGTACTGGAAGCGGAAAGCGCCCAGGGTTTCCCCTTCGTAACTATCGTAATACATGCTATTTTTGATTTCAATCCCCGATTTGGGATCATCGGCAGACACCCAGTCGCCTTCCATATTTTTGACCTTTTTAGCGTCGGCTGCCGAAAGGAATGGATCCTGGTGATTGACCAGATTGTATTCCCCGTCTGCCCGGACGTTGTTTCCAAAGCCGCAGGAGGGGGAATCGCCTTCCAGGGTGCTCACCGACACCATATTGCCAGTGAAAACAAATTGGAGTTTGCAGGCGCCGCCGAATTCCGAGGTTTGGTACTCAAACTGGTTGTAAGCGGTCATTTGGGCAATCCCTTCCATCATCCCCTGATTAAAGGAAGGTGCACGACCTACCACAGACAATGCAAACCGGACCGATCCGCTATTCACGACGCTTATTTTCAACTCCCCGGAGCCGGCCTCATTAGGCAGTTCATAGCTATAGGTACCCGCAAAAGGAACGATTTCGGTGGGGATTTCTTCCTCCATTTCCGATGCGATCGCCAGCATTTCGACTTCCCCCAGCACCGACTTTGCCATTTCACCCAGTTTGGGATCGTTTTCGTATGGCTTAGCAGCCTGGATAATGGCTTGCTGCAAGTCGAACCGCGCTTGAGGTTCAGCAAAAGAACCATTCAGTAAGACGCTGTCGCGGAGCAGGTAGATCCAACCCACCACGTGATCTTCTCCTTTTTCGTACGTTTTGGCAAATTGCTCCAACATGGATTTAGGGTCCTCCAGAAAGGCGTCTTTGACGGCGATGGCCTCTGCCACGCAAGCATTGGACGAACATTCGATAAATCTGGCCCAAGGGCCGGACTCTTTTTTACAGGACAGCGAGCCAAAGGCCATGACGATTAAAACAAGGACATGAATTCTCATGGATTCAGGATTTAATGGGTGAAAAATCACCACGAAATACGGAATATCCCCCTGGATTATCAAGCTTTTATTAGGAACTTTACCCTATGGGGGTTATTCCTGCTCCTTTTTCAAAATCGTGCCGCAGCGATTTGTCAAGGATATCCGCACGCCAAATGTTATTCGCAAATTCCGGAGATCTTCCGCTATCTTTTAACCTATGCGTATCGGACTCTTCATTCCTTGTTATATCGACCAGTTTTATCCCCAGGTTGGCATCGCCACCCTGGAACTCCTGGAGAGGCTGGGATGCGAGGTAGCCTATCCCCTGGACCAGACCTGCTGCGGCCAACCTATGGCCAATACCGGTTGCGAGCAGGACGCCCTGGCCACCTACCGGCTTTTCGTTTCCAATTTTAAGGATTATGACTACATCGTCACCCCGTCCGGTAGTTGCGCCTATCATGTCCGCCATCACTACGATGTGCTGGAGCAAACGCCCGCCGTGGCCCGCGTCCGCGAACGCACCCTGGACCTGAGCGAATTTTTGGTAGATGTGCTCCAGGTCCATTCTCTGGAAGCCCGGTTTCCTTTTCGCGTAGGTATCCACCAAAGCTGCCATGGGCTGAGGGGCCTTCGCCTGGGGCAGGACACGGAACGCGTTGGCAATGATTTTTCCAAGATCAAAACCCTGCTCCGTCAGGTACGGGACCTGGAACTCGTCGAACTCGACCGCCCCGACGAATGCTGCGGGTTTGGGGGTACCTTCGCTATCCATGAAGCGGCGGTTTCCGCCAAAATGGGCAAAGACCGCCTGGCTGACCACCTCCGGCATGGCGCCGAGGTCATCACCGCCGGCGACATGAGCTGCCTGATGCACCTGGAAGGAATTATCCGCCGCCAGCAACTCCCGCTCCGGGTGATGCACCTGGCTGAAATTTTAAATGGGGCTGTCTAAAAAGACCTTTACTCATGAAGCACGCTCAAAAAGCAACCCGTTTTATAGCCGACGAACCCCGCACCGACTGGCACGATCAGGCCCTTTGGTTCGTTCGCCAAAAGCGCGACCTGGCCGTTCACAGCGTCCCGGAATGGGAATCCTTGCGCGAACTCGCCTCTCAGATCAAACTCCACACCCTGGCTAATCTCGCGGAGTATCTGGAAGCCTTCGAAGCGAAAGCCCAAGCCAACGGCGTTCAGGTGCACTGGGCAGCCAACGCCGAAGAGCACAACCGGATCGTGTATGGGATCCTCCAGAACGCCGGGGTCCGCAAGCTGGTCAAAAGCAAATCCATCCTCACCGAGGAATGCGGACTGAACGACTTCCTGGAGGCCAACGGCATTGAGGTGACCGACACCGACCTCGGAGAACGGATCATCCAACTGCGGGACGAGCCACCCAGTCATATTGTCCTTCCGGCCATTCACCTTAAAAAGGAAGAGGTAGGAGAACTATTCCATCAAAAACTGAATACCGAAAAAGGGGCCACCGACCCCAAGTACCTCACAGAAGCGGCCCGTCATCACCTAAGGGAGCGGTTCCTCCAGGCAGACGCCGCCCTGACCGGGGTCAATTTCGCCATCGCCGAAACCGGAGGGGTTGTCGTTTGCACCAACGAAGGCAACGCCGACATGGGAGTACACCTGGCCCCTTTGCAGATCCACTGCATGGGCCTGGAAAAAATCATCCCCCGTCAGGCAGACCTGGGCGTATTTACCCGGCTGCTGGCCCGCAGCGCCACTGGTCAGCCTGTCACTATGTTCACTTCCCATTGCCACCGCCCCAAACCGGGAGGAGCGATGCATATCGTCATCGTCGACAATGGCCGAAGCGAACACCTGGGGAGGCCGGATTTTCGCAATGCCCTCAAATGCATCCGGTGCGGCGCCTGTATGAACACCTGCCCGATCTACCGCAGAAGCGGCGGACATAGCTACGACGTGGCCGTTCCGGGTCCTATTGGTTCGATCCTTTCCCCCGGGATCGACCTCAAAAAACACAGCGACCTGCCCTTTGCTTCTACCTTGTGCGGTTCCTGTTCGGATGTTTGCCCGGTAAAAATCGACATTCACGAACAGCTCTACAAATGGAGGCAAATCGCCGCCGGGGAAGGCCACCTGCCGGTAGTCAAAAAATGGGGTATGGCGCTTGCCGGCCAGGTTTTGTCGAGCCCCCAAGCCTACAACCTCGCGGGCAAGCTGGCGCGCCGGGCACTGAAGATTTTGCCCCGGTTTATGCTCTATAACCCCCTTAATGACTGGGGAAAATCCCGGGAGCTACCCATTGCACCCGCCGGAAGTTTCAAGGAATGGTACCGGAAAAATAAAATGCATGAACCCGAATGAGCAAGAAATCCATCCTCCGCGCCATCCGTCAGAACCAGCCGCAAGGACCTCCGCTCCCCGACTTACCCTCGTTTGCATCCGATGCCCCGGAGCCTTTGGCCGCCTTCCAGGCTATGGTCGCTGCCATGGGCGGGCAAGTCGCCCATGCGGCGGATTTTCCAGACCTGGGCGCCCTTGTCTCCGCTTATTTCCCGGGGGAAACATCGGTCGCCTCCACCGTGCCCGGTTTCCCCGGAAACATCCCCATGCAGGACATCGCTTCCCCTGCCGAGTTGGAAACCGTAGGCCTTGCCCTCATTCCCGCTCAATGGGGGGTAGCCGAAAACGGCGCGGTTTGGGTTTCGGAAAAAGACAGCCTTTTCCGGGTGTTGCCCTTTATCGCCCAGCACCTTATAGTCGTGCTGGCTAAAGACCGGATTGTTTCTAACATGCACGAAGCCTATCAACGGGTGCAGATAGATGAAACCGGTTTCGGCGTCTTCATTGCGGGGCCATCCAAGACAGCAGACATCGAACAGGCACTGGTCATTGGCGCACAGGGCGCCCGAAGTTTTACCGTAGTATTGGAATAATTCATCCCGGCTTCTTATTTTTCCGCCTCCGAACGATTTTCGTTTGAAAAAACCGCCTTATGATCGAAACCATGCGCTGGTTTGGGCCCAAAGATACCGTGCCCCTTGAGTACCTCCGGCAAGCAGGCTGCAGCGGAATTGTCACTGCCCTGCACCAAATTCCCGTTGGGGAAGTTTGGCCCACTGACGAAATCCAGAAACGCCAGTCCCTCATCGCTGAAAAAGGCATGCGCTGGGAAGTAGTCGAAAGCCTCCCGGTCCACGAGGACATCAAAAAGGGCTTGCCTGGCAAAGCCCGGCTTATTGCCAACTACCAGGAATCGCTCCGCAACCTGGCGTCTTGCGGGATACGCACCGTATGTTACAACTTCATGCCGGTGCTGGATTGGTCGCGCACCCAGCTCGACTACCTCCTGCCCAGCGGCGCCCGGACGCTGCGCTTCGTTTGGGAGGATTTCGCCGTCTTTGACCTCTTTATCCTCCGGCGCCCCGGGGCCGAAGCCGATTACTCCGAAACCGTCCGCGAGGCTGCCCGAACCAAATTCGGACAAATGACGGAGTTGGAAAAAACCAAACTCCAGGACACCATCCTTCTGGGCCTTCCGGGCTCGGAGGAAGCCTTTGATCTGGATACCTTTCAGTGCCTGCTGGATGAATACGCCCAAATAGGAGAAGCCGGACTCCGGGAAAACCTCTACGATTTCCTCCGCCAGGCAGGTCCTGAAGCGGAAGCCTGCGGCGCCAACCTCTGCATCCACCCCGATGATCCGCCCCGACCCCTCCTGGGCTTGCCTAGGGTAGTGAGCACAGGAAGCGATTTGGAACAGTTGCTCGAAGCCAGCCCCGTGCGGGCCAATGGGCTCACCTTCTGCACCGGGTCTTTAGGCGCGCATGCGAACAACGACCTGCCCGCGCTGGCGGAGCGGTTTGCCGACCGCATCCATTTTGTGCACCTGCGCGCCACCCGCCGGGAAGAGAACCCGATGAACTTCCACGAAGCCGAGCACCTCGACGGCAACGTGGACATGTACGCTATCGTCCGGGCTATCTTGCTCGAAGAACAACGCCGAGCCGCCCTGGGCATGCCGGATGCGCAACTTCCTTTTCGCCCCGACCACGGCCACCAAATGCTCGACGATCTGGAGAAAAAAACCTACCCCGGCTATTCAGCCATCGGCCGCTTGAAGGGCCTTGCGGAAATCAGAGGATTAGCGTACGGAATTCAGCGGGCAATGAAAGGAGGGTGAGGATGTAGAGGATGTAGGCGTCCACCGTCTCCCATCTCCCCGTCACCCGTCAACCGTCTACGGTCGAGCCTCTGATGACCAGGTCCGACCGAAGCAGGATGTGCTGCGTCAGCAGCATATTAGCGTCCCCATTCAGGTGGTTGATCAAGGTACGGGCAGCCAGTTCGCCCATTTGATATCCGGGGTAGCGGATCGTCGTCAGGTTGGGTTCAACAATCCGGGAAACGGGATCGTCGTTAAACCCCACTACGGCAATATCGTTGGGGATGTCAATCCCCTGTTTTTTCAAACTGACCAGACAACCTGCTGCGCAGTTGTCATTGGCCACAAAGACGCCATCGGGACGTTGAGGCAGAGAAAGAATATAGCGGGCTGCTTCCTCGCCGTATTCCAAGGAAAGATCCCCAAGGCATACCAGACTCATATCCAGGGGAATTCCATACTCCGCTAAGGCTTGCGAATAGCCCCGAAAGCGCTCTTTGTAGATACTTTCCGTGCTGGACACGGTAATATGGACGATCCGCCGCTTGCCTGTCTGCAACAGGTGCCGGGTAGCCTCATACGCAGCATGGACATTGTTAATGCTGATACTGGTAAAGTTGCCTTCCATATTGGTCCGGTCGAAGAAAATCACCGGGATTTCCTTCTGGGCAAACCGGTTGAAATGGTCCAAATTATTGGAATGGTAAGACAAGGATACCAGCAACCCATCGACCCGGTTGTGGAACATGGTCTGCACAATAGAATGTTCCCGTTCTACCGACTCCGACGTCTGGCTGATAAGGAGATTATAACCGGCCGCATTCGCGACTTGTTCCACCCCGGAAATAACCGTTGCCATGAAAAAACTGTTCAGCCTTGGAACGATAACGCCTATCGTGTTCGTTTGCCGCTTTCGCAGGTTCCTCGCAAATTGGTTGACCTGATAGCCATGCCGTTCTGCCAATTCCATTACCTTTTTCTTCGTTTTGGCACTCACCAATGGGTCATCCCGCAAGGCCCGGCTGACCGTTGCAGTAGAAATGTTTAACTGCTCGGC
The DNA here is from genome assembly GCA_016707205.1 of Haliscomenobacter sp. GTDB lineage: Bacteria > Bacteroidota > Bacteroidia > Chitinophagales > Saprospiraceae > JADJPL01. The sequence goes on from JADJHZ010000016.1 coordinate 55,452, forward strand.
AATATCGTAAATGGTAATGTCCTTCTTTTTCATGCAACTGCATCAACTGGTTAGCGAAAAAACCGGCCGCTTTCCCCTGCCAGGATTGCCTTTCCTCCAGCGTACCGGGGTTTGAAAATTAGCCCTTTTTTGGCAAAAAATAGATTTCTACAAAAACGATTTTAAAAAATATATGTAACCGATTGCATTTAGAAAAAAAAATGTAAATTTGTAAAATAATTTCGTGCGGAAATCAAATCACCAAAATTAGTTTGGATTTTTCACTCTGACAGGCATATAGAAAGCTAATTAATACGCCCCCAAGATTTGAACAAGCAAAAAAGCCTCTTTGGTTAGGGATTTCCGGCGCTCCAGTTGCACCCTTAAAAAGCCGAAACCTGCACCATTAACTATGTTTATATGGAACCTGCACTGAAGACCGAAAAGAAACATACAAACGCATCTGGTTCAGAAATCGATTGCATGTCCAAAGGAATCTGCCGGTTTAAAAACCCAAACCACGTATCCGCATATGGGGACCCGATCAAAATAACCGCTCTATGAAACGGAATCTTTTCCTTGCCCTATGTGCACTGGGATGGATGGCCTGCGAAAAGGATCCGCAAGCTACCCCTTCTGAATACGATCCCGGAACCGCAACCGAAGCGTTAAAGGATGCGGCTTCTTTTCCCGTTGGCGCTGCCGTCAATTACACCAACTTCCAGACAAACCCGCCGTATAGCAACCTCGTCAAACGAGACTTCAACAGCATCACCCTCGAAAATGAAATGAAGAACGCGTCCCTTGTCAAAGGAGGCGGGTTTTTTGATTTCTCCCGGGCGGATGCCATGGTCAATGCAGCCGGGAATCTCCAGATCTTTGGCCATACGCTTGTCTGGCATACGCAGCAAGCGGCTTCTTATTATAAATCCGCCGCTGGAATCACCTCCTCCCCTGCAGCCAGCCAGGAAGAAATTGCCGCAAAACTCGATTCGGAATTGCGTCGCACCATTTCCTCGATAGTAAGCCATTTTAAAGGAAAAGTGAGGGCATGGGACGTGATCAACGAACTGTTTGCCGACAACGGCGCCATTCGAAACAACAGCAACACCTCCACCTCTGGCTCAGACGTGCTTGTCTGGTCGCATTACCTGGGCCGGGATCTGGGCGCAAAAGCCTTCCAATACGCCGCCGAAGCGGATCCTTCGGCCAAATTATTCCTTAACGATTATGGACTGGAATCCAATCCGGCCAAATTGGATTCCCTGATCGCCTTCGTTAACGAATTGAAAACCAAAGGCGTAAAAATAGATGGCATCGGAACCCAAATGCATATCAGCCTCAATACCTCCCGGGCCGGAATTGAATCCATGTTCAAAAAACTGGCGGCCACCGGCCTCCTTGTCCGGGTTTCCGAACTGGACATCCTGGTGAATCCCAACTCGGCAACCGGTTTCGTAATTACCCCGGCGATTTCCGAAAACCAGGCGGAAATGTACCAATTCGTGGTTCAATCGTATATCAGCAACGTCCCCTCGTCCCAACGGCATGGAATAACCGTTTGGGGCGTGATGGACGCTTCGAGCTGGCGTTACCAGAATGGAAAAGATTTTCCGTTGCTTTACGATAATGAATTTAATAAAAAACCGGCATATGCCGGTTTTTTGAAGGCTTTGAACTAGTGAATGGAAATTGGTGAACCTGCGGCAGGGGTATTCCAGCGCATTTCGGCTGGATACCCCAGCCCGCCTTTCGTTAGCCCAAACCCTTTCGACAACCACCTTTTCGTCACCTGGTAAATCAAACGCTATGCCTCGCCTCCTGGGACTTTTTCTTTTCCTCCTGATCAGCGCCCCCGCTGCCAACGCCGACGACGGATACCGGCTATGGTTGAAATACGACCTGATCTCTAACCCGCAACTCCGGAAGGCGTATGCCTCCATGGCGCGGTTCATTACCTGTTCCGAAAACGATCCGGTTTCTAAAACAGCTTGCCTGGAATTACAAGCCGGACTTCAGGGGTTGCTCGGCAGGCCCGTTCTGATCCAGGCTTCCGGCTCCAAACCGGGAACTATCGAGCTTCTGTTATTGCCCAAAGGTGCGCCTGATGCAGACAACCTGGGCAAAGACGGGTTCAAAATCCAGTCAGCCAGAGGCCGTCTGACGATTGTAGCCGCCCAGCCTTCCGGTTTGTTGTATGGCGCGTTCGAATTACTTCGCTATATACAGACAGAGGGAAAAACAGGGGAACTGTCGGGGGTTCGCCGGCCCCGCGTTCAATTTCGAATGCTAAATCATTGGGACAACCCGCTAGGCACTATAGAACGGGGCTATGCCGGGGCTTCCTTGTGGAAATGGTACGAGTTACCGGAAACCATCGACCCCCGGTATCGGGATTATGCCAGGGCGAATGCCTCTATCGGCATCAACGCGGTAGTCGTCAACAACGTCAATGCCAGCGCCCGGTTTCTGACGCCGGAATATTTATCCAAAGTCAAAGCCTTGGCTGACGTGCTCCGCCCTTATAGCATCAAAGTCTTTCTGTCGATCAACTTTGCCTCTCCCAAAATCCTTGGAAAATTAAAAACCTCCGACCCCCTGGATCCTCAGGTGCGTGCCTGGTGGCAGGAAAAAGTCCGGGAGGTGTATTCGTATGTCCCCGATTTTGGCGGCTTTTTGGTTAAAGCAAACTCCGAGGGCGAACCCGGCCCCCAGGAGCATGGCCGCACCCATGCCGATGGCGCCAACATGCTGGCGGATGCGTTCCGTCCGCATGGCGGACTGGTTATCTGGAGGGCTTTTGTGTACGGCCCCGACCCCAAAGGCGACCGGTTCAAGGAAGCCTACCAGGAATTCAAGCCGCTTGATGGCCAATTCGCCCCCAATGTAGTCGTCCAGGTGAAAAACGGCCCCATCGATTTTCAACCCCGCGAGCCTTTCCATCCCTTGTTCGGCGCCATGCCCAGGACGCCGCTGGCGATGGAGTTTCAGATCACCCAGGAGTACCTTGGGTTTTCGACCAACCTCGTCTTCCTGGCGCCCTTATTTAAGGAATGCCTCGACTCCGACACCTATGCCCGGGGCAAAGGGTCCACGGTAGCCCGGGTGGTAGACGGCTCGGTTCACGATTACCCGGTCACCGTCATGGCCGGGGTTGCCAATACCGGTTCAGACCGCAACTGGACCGGGCACTCTATGTCTCAGGCCAATTGGTATGCCTTTGGCCGCCTGGCCTGGGATCACCAGCATTCCTCCGCCCGAATCGCGGAGGAATGGACCCGGATGACCCTGACGCAGGACCCCTCCGCCGTAGCTACCATTAAGGATATCCTCCTCGGTTCAAGAGAAACCTATGTCCGGTTTACCACCCCGATGGGATTACATCATATCATGGGGCAGGGAATCCATTTTGGCCCCGAGCCCTGGCTTGCGCGAAGTGCAAGGCCGGATTGGACTTCCATCTACTACCATCGCGCCGATTCGATAGGTCTTGGTTTTGACAGGACGTCCCAAGGTAGCCAAGCGCTGAGCCTCTACGCCCCCGAGGTGCAAAAACAATGGAGCCATCCGGACTCCTGCGAGCTTCCCTACCTGCTTTGGTTTCACCATATCCCTTGGGACAAGACCCTTTCCTCCGGGAGGACGCTTTGGGACGAACTCTGCTTCCGGTATTATGCCGGAGTAGAGGAAGTGGCGGTAATACAAGCGCGCTGGAAAACGGTCCAATCCCAGGTGGACCCCGAATGGTTTGCCGATGTCCAGGGCCGGTTGGCGGCACAACACCGGGAAGCGCTCAATTGGCGGGATGCCTGTGTGTTGTATTTCCAGACCTTCTCCCAAAAACCGCTGCCTCCAGGACTTACGCCCCCAAAAAGAACGCTGGAAGAAATGAAAAGAATCGTAGAAATATACCAGTTACGGTAGCAGGTTTTAACTTGCCTCCCATTGAAAAAAATACAAACATCATGACGTCGACAAACGAAAAAACCGCGAACGAACCTGGGACTGGAGTCCAGCATAGCTTTCCCAGCGTCTTTTCTCTGGAAAACAAAATTGCGCTGATCACCGGAGGCGGAAGCGGTATCGGGTTAGACATGGCCCGCTGCATGATCATGGCCGGGGCCCAGGTGGTCATAACCGGCCGGAGGGAGGCCGTCCTCCAGGAGGCTAAAGCATCTTTAGGGGAAAAGGCTTTCTACTTCGTCAATGACGTAACCGACCTCCATGGGTTGGAAGGACTGGTTCAGGACGTGGAAACCCAGGTTGGCCCCATCGACATTCTGGTCAACAACGCCGGGATCAACATGAAAAAACCCGCTCTGGAAGTGACGGATGAAGAGTTCAGCCGCATCCTTCAAACCAACCTTCACTCCGTTTTCAGCCTGACCCGGGCTTGCGCCCGCAACATGGTGAAACGCCAGTCGGGTTCTATTATCATGATATCGTCCATGGCTGCTTACTATGGGCTCGACCGGGTAGTAGCCTACGGTTCGTCGAAATCCGGAATCGAAGGCATGGTCCGCCTCCTCGCGTCTGAATTTTCCAAATTCAACGTGCGGGTTAATGCCATTGCCCCGGGTTTTATCGAAACGAATATGATGAAAACGGCCATGTCCAGCGATCCCAACCGTATGGCCAAAGCGCTGGGAAGAACTCCCATCGGCCATTTCGGGAAGCCGGAAGACATCGGCTGGGCCGCCGTTTTCCTGGCCTCCGAAGCCGCAAAATTCATCACTGGTATCTCCATGCCTGTGGACGGGGGAAACTCGACTGGATTTTGAGGAAGTACGATTTACGAAGTACGAAGTACGATTTACGATTTACGAAGTACGAAGTACGATTTACGATTTACGAAGTACGAAGTACGATTTACGAAGTACTAGGGGCGAGGGGATAAAAGGAAGCTGCTTAAAAAATCCGTCGCAATAACACAATAAATTGATTATGAATTTTTTATAATAAAAAGCGTTAAACAGCCCCAGCAACCATTTTGCCGCAAGGCCAATGCATTTTCTCCCTGCTCTCTGCTCCCTGCTCCCTACTCCCTGCTCCCTAAAAAAAACGCAACCATGAAAAAACCATTTCTCTTCCTCCTCCTCCTTGCCAACCTACCGCTATTAAGCCAGGACTATAAAAGTTATCCGATGTGGAACCCGCAACTGCCGGTAGAGCAGCGGATAAACGATCTGATCAGCCGGTTGACGCTGGAAGAAAAAGTGGCGCAAATGCTCAATGGAACCCCGGCTGTGTCCAGGCTGGGTATTCTCGGGTATGACTGGTGGAGCGAAGTCCTCCATGGCGTAGCCAGAACGCCTTTCCGGGTGACGGTTTTTCCCCAAGCCATCGGGATGGCTGCGACCTGGGACACGGTTTCCCTGTTTCAAATGGCGGATATCTCCGCCCTGGAGGGCCGTGCCATTTACAACAAGGCCCTAAAGCTGAACCGCTCCCACGAGCGCTACCTTGGCCTCACCTATTGGACCCCCAATATTAATATTTTCAGAGACCCGCGGTGGGGCCGGGGACAGGAAACCTATGGCGAAGACCCTTTCCTGACCGCCATGCTGGGAAAGGCTTTTGTTCATGGACTTCAAGGCAACGATCCCAACTACCTGAAAGCGGCGGCTTGTGCCAAGCACTTCGCGGTGCATTCAGGCCCCGAGCCTACCCGGCATTCCGACGACATCCACCCCTCTGCATACGATCTCTGGGATACGTATCTTCCGGCCTTTAAAGAACTGGTCGTGAACGCGCAGGTCGCCGGCGTCATGTGCGCTTACAACGCGGTAGATACCCAACCTTGCTGCGCTAACGATATGTTAATGAATGACATTTTGCGCAAGCAATGGAATTTCACCGGATACGTCACGAGCGACTGCTGGGCACTTGACGACTTTTTCGCTTCCACAAAACCCATCCGGATGCCCAAACCGCAGCAGTAGACGCGCTGGTGCACGGCACGGATGTCGAGTGCGGCGTATCGGTGTACAAAACCCTGCTGGAATCGGTAACTACCGGCATGATCGCCGAATCCCAGCTGGATATCTCCCTCCGGCGTCTGTTCGCTATCCGCTACCGGCTGGGGCAATTCGACCCGCCTTCGATGGTCAAATACGCCCAAACTCCGGAATCCGTATTGGAAGCCCAGGATCACCAGGCACACGCGCTGAAGATGGCGCGCCAATCGATCGTCTTGCTCAAAAACGAAAACCAAACCCTTCCCCTTTCCAAAAACCTGAAAAAAATCGTCGTTTTGGGCCCAAATGCTCAAAATGAAATCGCCGTACTTGGGAACTACAACGGCATCCCAACGGAGATTGTAACGGTGCTGGAAGGGATAAAAGCCAAGGTAGGACCTGGGGTAGAGGTCGTTTACGAACAGGCCATTCAGCACGCCAACGACACGCTCTTCGTCGAAGCTGGGCTACCCGGGACGCTTCAATGGGAAGGAAAACCGGGTTTCCGGGCTCAATATTTCCCCAACCGAAATCTGGAAGGAACGCCCCTGCTGGACCGTATGGAACCTAGAATCGATCTCCACTGGTACGAAGGGGGGGGATTTGATCCCGGGCGTCCCGGCAACCAATTTCTCGGCCCGGTTTACCTCCTCTTTTGTTGCCGCCGAAAACGGAACGATCACCTTGCAGCTAGAAGCCGACGACGGGTACCGGTTGTTCATCAACGACCAGCAAGTCCTGAACGCCTGGGAACGAAACCGCTGGGGCGCCAGAACCTACACCCTGAACATGCGCCAGGGAACAAGCTATAAAATCACTCTGGAGTACTGGCAGGGCGGAGGCAAAGCCGACGTCCGGCTCACCCCGGGCCGGTTCCGCAAAACCGATTTCACAGCCCTCGCCAACCGGTTGAAGGATGCCGATGTATTCATCTTTGCAGGTGGTATCTCGCCGCAACTGGAAGGAGAAGAAATGCCAGTAGAAGTGCCCGGCTTTAAGGGCGGCGACCGAACCTCCATTCTACTTCCTGCAGTGCAGACGGAATTGATGAAAGCCCTCAAAGCTACCGGAAAACCAGTTGTCTTCGTTATGATGACCGGAAGCGCCATAGCGATTCCATGGGAAGACCAAAACATCCCGGCCATCCTCAATGCCTGGTATGGAGGCCAAAGCGCCGGCTCCGCCATTGCGGACGTTCTGTTTGGAGACTACAACCCCGCCGGTAGGTTGCCGGTAACGTTTTATAAAAGCGACAGCGACCTGCCTGGCTTTCTAAACTACGATATGACAGGCCGCACCTACCGCTATTTTAAAGGAGAAGCCCTTTATCCCTTTGGATATGGGCTGAGCTATTCGACTTTTCGGTACGACAAACTTTCCGTGCCATCCAAAGTAAAATCGGGAAAACCGGTAACGGTCCGCGTCCGCGTTACCAACACGGGAGAAATGGACGGAGAGGAAGTGGCCCAGCTTTATGTTTCACATCCGGGCATACCGGGGAAAGCGCCTTTGCGCGCGCTGAAAGGATTCCAGCGGATGCCCCTCAAATCGGGAGAACGCCGGATGCTGTCTTTTACCTTAACCCCTGAAATGCTCAGCCTGATAAACGAAGAAGGGACGACGTATCAGCCTCAAGGCAAACTGAACATTCATGCCGGGGGAGGGCAGCCAGGTCAGGGCCGGACCAGCAGCTCGAATGTGTTGACTAAGCCGGTCAATGTAGTGAAATAAACCGTTTTGAATAGCTAAACAAACCCAAACTAAAAACATGTACAGCCTAGGTTACGACATTGGAAGTTCCTCTGTCAAAGCGGCTTTGGTAGACCTGACAACAGGAAAAGCCATCGGCCGCACGAGCTATCCCAGCCAGGAAATGCCTATTGAGGCCCCTGAACCGGGATGGGCGGAACAGGCGCCGGAATACTGGTGGCACTGCGTAGTGCAAGTCACCCAGGAGCTGCTGCGTCAAACGCGCATAGACCCGGCTTCCATCCAATGTGTGGGCATTGCCTATCAAATGCATGGCCTGGTATTGGTCGACGAATCGCAGCGGGTGCTGCGGCCATCGATCATTTGGTGCGACAGCCGGGCGGTGGGCATCGGTCAGGAAGGGCTGGATGCCATCGGCTCGCAGCAGGCGCTTCGGTGTTTACTCAACAGCCCCGGAAACTTTACGGCCTCCAAATTGCGCTGGGTGCAACAACACGAACCTCAGGTGTACGAACGCATCCATAAAGCCATGCTCCCCGGCGATTATATTGCCATGCGGCTTTCCGGGTCAATCCAGACCACCATTACCGGATTATCCGAAGGGATTTTCTGGGACTTCGACCAGCAAACGCTTGCCCAACAGGTACTGGGCGTTTACGGGATCGACCCCCACTTGCTCCCGGAAATTGTCCCGGCTATAGGCAAACAAGCGGAAGTTTGCTCCAAAGCAGCAGAAGAAACCGGTCTTCCCATTGGAATCCCGGTAAGCTATCGGGCAGGCGACCAGCCAAACAACGCGCTTTCTCTGGGCGTTCTTAACCCGGGAGAAGTGGCGGCAACCGGCGGCACATCGGGCGTCGTCTATGCCGTAACCGATAAACTTCTCTTTGACCCGCATTCCCGGGTAAATGCGTTTGCGCATGTCAACTACGCGCCGGAGTCGCCAAGCATCGGGGTACTGATGTGTATCAACGGCGCGGGAATCCAATACAACTGGCTACGCCAACTGGCCGGCCCCCAGCAAAGCTACGAATCCCTGGAGGTAGAAGCCGCTTCCGTTTCCGTTGGTGCGGAAGGATTAATTGCCCTGCCATTCGGCAACGGCGCCGAACGCATCTTACAGGACAACATGTTGGGCGCTCAGATCTGCGGGATTGACTTTAACCGGCACCACAAAGCCCATGTCATCCGGGCCGGGCTTGAAGGTATCGCCTTTGCTTTTATCTATGGCATGGAAATCCTGAAGGAAATGGGCCTCCAGCTTGATGTCATCCGCGTGGGAAACGATAATCTTTTTCTTTCAAAGATCTTCTCGCATACGATCGCTACCCTCAGTGGCTGCCGCATCGAAATGTTCAAAACTACTGGCGCCATTGGGGCGGCCGGGGCGGCCGCTGTTGGCGCAGGGATCTGGGACGACCTGGAGGAAATTAAAAACCACCTGGAACCCGTCGAGACCTTTTCGCCTATCCAGGTAAAAGCCCCATACCAGGAGGCCTACCAACGATGGAAAAATGAATTACTGAAACATCTTTAACGATTTAAACATCTTCCAAATGAACACGCTTCTCGGAAATAAGGAGTACTTCCCCGGCATTGGGCAAATTGCCTTCGAAGGCCACGCATCAAAAAACCCCCTCGCCTTCAGATACTACGACGCAGACCGGATGGTTGGGGGTAAAACCATGAAAGACCATTTTCGATTTGCTGTTGCCTATTGGCACAGCCTATGCAATACGGGAAGCGACCCCTTCGGCGCTCCCACCAAAGAATTTCCCTGGCTTCAGGCGACAGATCCCGTCCAGCGCGCCAAGGACAAAATGGACGCCGCCTTCGAGCTGATCACCAAGCTGAGTATTCCCTATTTCTGTTTCCACGATGTCGATTTGGTGGACGAGGCGGATACCCTGGCCGGCTTTGAGCAGCGGCTCGAAGCAATCACCGATTACGCGAAAGACAAAATGGCGGCCTCCGGAGTTAAGGTTTTGTGGGGAACCGCCAACCTGTTTTCGCACCCCAGGTACATGAACGGAGCGGCGACCAATCCGGATTTCGCCGTTGTCGCCCACGCAGGCGCTCAGGTGAAACTCGCCCTCGACGCCACCATAAAGCTCCACGGCGAAAACTACGTCTTCTGGGGAGGCCGCGAAGGCTACCTCTCTCTGCTCAACACCAACATGAAACGGGAACTCGACCACATGGCCGCCTTCCTTCATATGGCCAAGGATTACGCCCGCAAGCAGGGGTTCAAAGGAACGTTCTTCATCGAACCCAAACCCATGGAACCCAGCAAGCACCAATACGACTTCGACTCCGCCACCGTCATTGGCTTCCTTCGGGAATACGGCCTCCAGGACGATTTCAAACTGAATATCGAAGTCAACCACGCCACCCTGGCTATGCATACCTTCCAGCACGAACTCCAGGTGGCCGCTAACGCCGGCATGCTGGGAAGCGTCGACGCCAACCGGGGCGATTACCAAAACGGATGGGATACCGACCAGTTCCCGATCAACTTGTACGAACTCACCGAAGCGATGCTCGTCTTCCTCGAAGCCGGAGGATTACAAGGAGGCGGCGTCAACTTCGATGCCAAAACCCGGCGCAACTCCACCGATCTGGAAGACCTGTTCCTCGCCCATATCGGCGGCATGGACGCCTTCGCCCGCGCCCTCATCACCGCACAGAACATCCTGGAAGACTCCGACTATCTCACCCGGCGAAAAGCCCGCTACAGCTCCTTCGACAATGGCGACGGCAAGGCATTTGAAGACGGCAAACTCAGCCTCGAAACGCTCTCCCAAATCGCCCGCCAAAGCGGCGAACCCCAACTCCGCAGCGGAAAACAGGAACTATTTGAGAACCTTATCAACGCGTTTATTTAAAGGATGTAGAGGAGGTGGAGGATGTAGAGGATGTAAAGGATGTAGAAGAACCTCCTTTACATCCTCTACATCCTTTACATCCTCTACATCCTCTACATCCTTTACTTTACATCTTCTATTTCATCCCAAACCGTTCTGGCCGGAACAACTCCATCCCGACCGAAGGCCCTTTGCCCTGAATAACCTCGGAAACCAGCTTCCCGGTGGCGGGGCCAAGGCTCAAGCCCATCATGGCATGCCCTGTGGCGTAGGTCAGATTGGAGAACCGGGCGGAACGGCCCATATAGGGTAATCCGTCGGGGGTACAGGGGCGGAAGCCATGCCAAACGGTATCCAGGGCAGGAGTTTTGGGCGCGAGATCGGGATAATATCTGGGGACGGCTTCCAAAATGCCTTCCAGCCTGGAGGTATTGATCCGGGAAGAGAGGTTGCTTATCTCCAGGGTACCGCCTATCCGGAGGTCTTGTCCCATAGGGGTAATGGCTACCCTGGCTTCCATCAGGATCGTCGGAATGGAGGGGCGGAGCGGAGGCTGCTCCAGCGTGATGGAATACCCCTTTCCGTCCTGCAGCAGCAGGCGAATGCCCAGTTGCCTGATGAGTTTTGCCGACCACGACCCGGCCGCCAAAACCACTTGCTCCACCGGAAGTTTTTCGCCTCCAGACAGGTCAATCGCGGTGACTTTTCCTTTTTCAGCGACCAATCCCTCCACTGTTTTGCCCGAATAAAACGCAACTCCCTGTCGTTTTAAGGCGGCATGTAGCTGAGACATAAACTTGTTGGAATACAAATGGGCGTCGCCGGGATAGAATACCCCTCCTTCCGCATCCAGACGAATGCCTGGTTCTAATCGCTGAACTTCCGATGCCTGCAGGACGTTGGCTTCTATGCCCAAGGCATGGGCCTTTTCGGCAGTTTCCGTCTCCTCCTCCAGCGTTTTGGCCGATTTGCATAGCATCAGCAGCCCTTTGGTTTCAAAATCGAAATCAAACCCTTCCGTTTGAGCAAATTCCCGGAAAAGCGATTTGCTCAACTGGTGGTAATCCCGAAGTACCGGCATGGCACGTTGCACGTTCTCCCGGGTACAGGAGCGGTAAAACGACCAGAGCCATTGCGCCAGGTCCAAATCTAACCGCGGTTTGATATAAAACGGGCTCTTGGAATCAAACATCCAGCGAATGCCCTGAGCAATGACGCCCGGAGCAGCCATCGGGATGAAGTGGCTGGGAACGATCATGCCGGCGTTGCCAAAAGAACAACCGTCGGTCAGGTCGCCTTTGTCGATCACGGCAACCTCAAATCCCGCTTTTTGGAGATACCACGCGGAACACAACCCCGCGATGCCTCCGCCGATAATATGTACGTTCATTGGAAAATAAGGCTGTTTATAAATTAAATCACCTGAAACCCATGGGCATAGGGATCGTCCTCGTCATCGATGATAATCGTATTATAGCCGGTAATTTTCGCCCACCCTTCAATGCTGGGGATGATGGCCGGAAGTCCACCGCAAGTAGTTTCGGTTTCTACCCGTCCAATGAACCGGCTGCCGATGATACTTTCATGAACGAACGAATCTCCTACATTCAACTTGCCTTTGGCATGCCATTGCGCCATACGCGCCGAAGTGCCCGTGCCGCAAGGCGAACGGTCAATCGCCTTATCTCCGTAAAATACGGCGTTTCGGGCGTGGGCGGAATCGGAAAGCGGCGCCCCTGCCCACAACATATGGCTCAACCCCTTGATCTTCTCATCCTCTGGATGGTGAAATTCGTAGGCTTCGTTGAGCCGCTTCCGGCAAACGGGGCTCCAACGGATCAAATCCCCGCAGTAAAATGCTCGATTCCCGGAAAATTTTTCTGCGGGTCGACAATGGCGTAGAAATTGCCGCCATAAGCTACATCGACGGTGAGCATGCCCAGATCCGGGCATTCAACTTCGAGGTTTTCCTTGTACAAAAAGGAGGCGATATTGGTCAGACGCACCGATTTCACCTTGCCGTTCTCCTGGGTATACGAGACCTTCACCAACCCCGCCGGAACCTCCAACCGCAGTTCCCCCGGTGTTTTGGGCTGCACCAGCCCTTCCTCAATCATAATGGTGACCGTGCCGATCGTCCCATGACCACACATAGGCAGACAGCCGCTGGTTTCGATAAACAGCACGCCGATGTCGTTGGCCGGATCGGAAGGCGGATACAGGATACTACCGGACATCATGTCGTGCCCCCGGGGCTCAAACATGAGTCCCTGGCGTATCCAGTCGTGGCGGCGCAGGAAATCCAGTCGTTTTTCGCCCATGTTTTGGCCTTCCAGGGGAGGGCCGCCTCCGGCTACCAGTCGCACCGGGTTTCCGCAGGTATGGGCGTCGATGCAGAAAAAAGTCTTTCGCATGTATTTATTGTTTTCAAACCCCGTCTTCCGTCCACCGTCTCCCGTCTATCGCGTCCAGACCCCATCCCTCATTCTCCAAATCCCCAAGGGGTTCTTGTCTTGGAGGGCATTGGGGAGTAAGATTTCCGGGCAATCCTGGAAGGCTACCGGCCGAACGAAGCGTTTAATTGCGCCCGTTCCTACCGAAGTAAACCGGCTGTCGGTAGTAGCCGGATAGGGCCCGCCGTGGTGCATGGCAGGACAAACTTCCACCCCGGTGGGCACGCCATTAAAAACCAACCGCCCGGATTTTTCCCGGAGGGTTTGCGCCAGAGAGGCATACTCCGGAAGTTCTTCCGGCAAGCCCATGATGGTGGCCGTCAATTGGCCGTTTAAGGATTCTGCCACTTGCTCCAACTCCCGGCGGTCGCTACAGCGGACCAGGAGGGAGAATGGGCCAAAGATCTCCTGCTGCATGTCCGGGTTTTTCAAAAATTCCGTTCCCGAAACAGAGGCTATAGTTGGAGACGCCGTGAGCGCAGTTTCCGCCCCGGCGTCGGCAAATTCTATTTGAATTCCCGGCTTTTGAAGCATCTGGTCTTTCCCTGCAGAGAAATTCCGGTGGATTCCCGGGTTCAGCATGGTCTGCAAAGTCTGGGCGGCGAACCCGGCTTTCAGGGCCTCCACAAATCCAGGTGTATAGTCCTTGTCTATACAGACCAGGAGCCCGGGATTGGTGCAGAACTGTCCCGCGCCTAGGTTAACGGAACCGGCGATTTGGCTGGCCAGGGTTTCGGTATGCAGACGGATCTTTTCGGGGAGAAGGAAGATGGGGTTGATGCTTCCCATCTCCGCGAATACCGGAATGGGTTCTTCCCTTTGGATGGCCAGATCAAACAACGCCTTGCCTCCCTGGTGGGAACCGGTAAACGCCACCGCTCTGGTCAACGGGTGCTTGACCAGGGTTTCGCCGAGCCAGAATCCGCTACCGTAGAGCGAGGAGAAAACCCCATCCGGCATACCTGTGTTTTGTGCCGCTTTCTGGATGGCCTCTGCCACCAGGGCATGGGTACCAGGGTGAGACTCATGCGCTTTGACGATTACCGGGCAGCCTGCAGCCAAAGCGGAAGCCGTGTCCCCTCCTGCCGTGGAAAACGCCAGAGGAAAATTGCTCGCCGTGAAAACTACAACCGGCCCTACCGCATCCAGCATCTTCCGAATATCGGGTTTTGGCGCCGGCGTACGATCAGGTTGGGCAGTATCGATCACCGCCTCCACCCATGATCCCTCTTCAACTACCGACGCAAATAGCCGCAATTGGCCGCAGGTGCGGCCCCGCTCGCCCAAAAGCCGGCCTTCCGGGAGGCCGGACTCCGCCATCGCCCGGTGGATCAGCTCAGGCCCCAGATTCTCGATCTCTTCTGCAATAGCCCGAAGGAAAGCGCCTTTCTTCTGCCCCGAAAGATGCCGGTACGATTTCCAGGCACTCCATGCTTTCTGCATGGCCAAATGGACTTCTACTTCCGTGGCCACCGGAAACGCGCCCGGCAGGGTTTGCATAGCGGCCGGGTCAAAGCCCTGGATATATTTGCTTCCTAAAGCCGACCGCTCCAGGCCGATGATGTTTTTTTCAATCATGTTATTAAGTTGAGGCGTTGAGGGGTAAGTCCAATCCTTTACATCCTCTACATCCTTAAATAATCCGGCAATTCCGGACGTATAGCCAATCCCTCCTCGAGAATTCGGATCACCCGTTCCCGCTCAGCGCCCATCAACGGCTGGCGGGGAGGCCGCACATATTCAGTGCCCAGGCCGGTCATTACCTCCGCCAGTTTAATATTCTGAACCAATTGGGGGTTAATGTCCAGTTCCAGGATAGGCAAAAACCAGCGGTGAATCGCGATCGCTTCCTCCACCCGACCCGCTTTAGCCAGGCGGTAAATGGCCACTGTCTCCCTGGGGAAAGCGGCAACGAGCCCTGCTACCCATCCATCAGCGCCCATGAGCAGGCTCTCCAGCGCCAGGGTATCTACTCCGCAAAGCACCTTCAGGTCATTTCCAAAACGGCGGCGGATGCGGGTCACGTTGGACAAATCACGGGTGCTTTCTTTGACCGCCTGGATATTTTTGAACTTCAGCAGTTCCTCAAACATGTCCAGCGTGACCTCAATTTTGTAATCGACCGGGTTGTTGTAGATCAGGATGGGCAGATCGGTGCTTTGGGCGACCGCAATAAAAAAGTCCGTTGTTTCCCGGTCGGTGGGCTTATACATCATCGGGGGAAGCACCATCAGGCCCTGAGCGCCGTTGGATTGGGCACGTTCGGCCAGCGCTACCGCGTTTCGGGTCGACCCTTCGGCGATATTGACCAGAACGGGAATTCTTCCTCCCACAAAATCAAGCGTTGCCTGAAGCAGTTCCATGCGCTCGTCGTGGGAGATGGTACTGGATTCGCCCAGAGAGCCGCCCAAAATCAGGCCGTCGATGCCGGCGTCTAGCTGCGCCTGGATGTTCTTCAAAAAAGCCGGAATGTCCAACGCGCCATCTGGGGCGAATTTTGTGGTAATTGCCGGGTAAACGCCGGTCCATGGTAAGGTCATACGCTGTTTTTTTAAGTTGCGAAGTTACGACGTTACGAAGTTAAGAATAAAGAAAGTAAACTCCCCGCAACCCCGCAACTTCGCAACTTCGCAACTTTTCAAGCTACATCCCAACCTTCACCGTTCTCGCATAAAAAAACGGTCCGGCGCGGTGGCCTTCGTGGGGCTGGAATTTGACGGTTATCCGGCCGGTATTGGCGATAAGGTTTGCCGGGATATCGTAATAGACATCCAGGAATTCGCCGTCTTTTTTGCCGCTGATATTTTCGGTAGCGATTTTCACGTCGTCTACCAGGATATCGAAGGTTTTGGAGCCGGAGAATCCGCCCCAATATTCGATTACCAGGGACATGGGAGCGCCTTTTTCCACGTTCATTTCAAAAGAGAGCCAGCCTCCGCGTTCCGCGCCCCGGGCTTTTCGGCCCTGGAAATTTTCCTCCATATTCAGTTTATCTCCCCGGAAGTGGTGATCCCGCTCGGGCTGCATTTCTCCGGGCTGGAAGGCGTCGAAGGTAGCGGCTTCGAGGCGTTTTTTGCGTTCCTGTTCAGCCTGATAGGCCTGCTGGTAGGCGGTCCATTTTTTCTCGTTGAAGAGATCGAAATACACCGAATAGCGGCGATCGTGGGTTTGGTAAAATGGCTTAAGGACGATATCGCGGGGGCGGCCAATGCCTTTGGTCTGAAAGGTATTGGCCTGTCCCTGGACGGCCTCCAGCCAATCGGCCGGATTGCGGGATTCGGACATCCAAACCGGTACAAAATCCGGTTTTTGGGCGTTGGGGTCATCTACTGCGCCGAGATCCCCTGCCAGGACTAAAGGTCCATAGAAAACGGCGACCCGGTCGGGGTCGTCGGGCATGGATTCCAGCCGGAGGGAGAAGGGAAACCGGACGTCCACCTGATCGCCATTTTCCCATTTGCGCGGTATGGCAACCAAGCTGCCTGGCCTATTAGAATGTTCCCAAATTTTTCCATTTATTTCCAACTGCATTCCCTTTTGAGCCCAGCCGGGGTAGCGCAGGAACAAGGTAAACGTCTTTGGCTTTTTAGCCTTTATCGAAAAGGCGGCGCCTTGCTCCTCCGGATAGCCTGTGCGTTGAGTCAGCGTGAGCCCCATTTCCTCCCAGGTTAACTCCGAAGCGATGTACTGGTTTACATAGAGTTCCTGCTCGTTGTGGTAATAGATATGCCCACCGTATTTGCTGTGGGTTTCCATGCCGGAGCCCACGCAACAGGTGAACCACTCCGGTTCCTGATACGTTTTGAAGCCGCCCATTTCCAGGGAGAGGTTGTAGATGACCTTGCCTGTTTCCGGGTGCTGTGTGGAGAGGATATGGTTAAACAACGCCCGTTCGCCATAGTCGGCCGTTTTGGCATCGGGTTTCCAGGAGAAGAGGTGGCTGGTCAGTTTGAGCATGTTGTAGACGTTGCACGTTTCGGTAGTGCCGTCGCTGAGCCGGTTGCGAAGTTTGTCCGGGTCGCCGAAATACTCGTGGTTGCCATTGCCCCCGGTGACGTAGGAATGATGATCGACCACGGTGCTCCAGAAAAACTCGGCCGCCTGGCGGTCTGTTGCGGAGCCCGTCAATTCGTAGAACACCGCGTAGGCATTGAGCTTGGGGATCTGGGTATTGCCGTGTTTGCCAGGAAGAACATCTTTCCCCTCCGCCAGCGGATCGACGATGGCTTTATGGTGGAATGCGCGGGCCAGTTGGAGGTATTTTTCCTTTCCCGTTTCGGCGTAAAGTGCGGCCAGGGGTTCCTGAATCCCGCCGAATTCGCAGCGAAGCAGAAGTTGCCGCTGTTCGTCGGAAAGCGGAAAAACGATGGTCCCGATCCAATCGGCAAAGCGGGAAGCGATGGACCGTGCCGCCTGATTCCCACAAAGCTGGTAGGCATCGAGGAGTCCGGCCAGCACTTTGTGATGGGTGTAGAAAGGCGACCAAAGGCCGTTGAGGTCGAAGCCCTGAGAGCGGATATTCCCTTTGGCCACCTCTTCCTCGAATATCTTTTTCCCGTTGGCCATAGCGCCAAGGTATCCGTTGCCAGTGACTCGCTGAACCTGGCCTAATTCCTTGACCAGATAGTTTACCCGTTCCAGAAAACGGGGGTCGCCGGAGGTCTGAAACATCAGCGCGCAAGCGCTGAGGTGGTGGCCCAGGCTGTGCCCGGCGAGGGTTTCTGCTTCCCAGCCTTGGTAGGGCGCCGCTTTGGGTTCCAAACCTGCCTCGATGCGGAATCGTGCCAGGAGGCGGTCGGGATCAAAATGGAGCAAGGACTGGATATTCAGCTCCGTAGCGTGTTTAAACGGTCCGTCGAGGAGTTTGACCTCCGCCAGGGAAAAAGGGTTCGCTACCACCCGTTCCTGGGAATTAGCGAGGGGGATTCCGAGGCAAAAGACAAAAAAAGGCAGCACGAAGGGCGTTTTTCCCATGATATCCTGTTTTGTGCGAAGATACGGCGCAAAGCCGACGAATGCCAACCGGTTGCAGAAAACCGGGAAGGGAAAAGGGCCTGGAATTAAAAAATCTTCTCTACATTGGCCCATAAAATTGGCACAACCATGGAAGTTAAAGAAGGCGATATCGTAAGGGTACATTACACCGGGAGGCTAATCAGCGGCGAAGTATTTGATTCCTCAGAAGGAAAAGAGCCGTTGGAATTCGAAGTCGGCGCAGGGATGATGATCGAGGGCTTCGACCAGGCCGTCATCGGCATGGAGGTTGGCGAAAAGAAAACCGTCACGATTGCCCCGGAAGAGGGGTATGGCCCGCGTTTCGAGGAGATGGTGATGGAATTCCCCAAGGCTAACTTGCCGGAAGACCTGGTTCCGGAACCAGGCATGCAAATCACCCTGACCAACCCTGCCGAGGAGCAATGGGTCGTCACGGTGACGCATATCGCCGAAGAGATGATCACGCTCGACGGCAACCACCATCTGGCAGGGCAGGAATTGGAGTTTGACATTGAGGTGGTGGAGGTGGAAACTCCCGAGGAAGGGTAACGCCAGGAGTCGTTTTGGCTTCGTTCAATGACCCGTAGGGCGTAACGACGGGCTCCATGCCCGTCGTTACGGAAGAAATTGCTAATTTCTACATCGGTTTGGGGCAGGATTCATAGCTTGTTATCAAGGTAGTGCCCTTGACTTTGAAGCAAACAGCTTCTGCCCTTTCGTATTTTTTCGTCAAAATAGTTTCTCCAAGTATTGCTTTGGCGGTTAACGTAACGTTTGTCGCATCGCAGGGAATACCGATTTCTTTGGTTTGTCCGGTAGGAAAAGAACCTTGTTTTTTGGATTGCCTCTCCCCTTGATAATCATAACTCACCGTAAACTCGGTATTATACCCGGCGCTGTTTTGTATTCTGATTTTCACCAAACAATCGCTAAGATCGCAGGAAGTATAACTGGTATGCAGCGTAGTACCTGCGATTTCGTAGCAACGGTCTACGGCATTTGGGAAATTTTTGGAGAATACCGTTTCCCCTCCAATTGCTTTAACGGTAATTTGAATATTGGTTGCTTCACAAGGAATGGGAGCTTGTTTGGTTACACCGACTGCAAAAGAACCGCTATTAATAGGCGCTTGTTTTACCCCATTCAGGTAGTAGGTTGCCGTAAATTCTGCAGCATACCCGCCGCCGACCTTGTTCTTCACGGTAATATATTTCAGGCATACGTTGGGATCCGATGCGGTACAGGCTGCCCAAGATGGGTTGAGCGTAGTTCCCCAAACCTGGAAACACTTGTTTTCGGCAAGTTTATCGAATCGTTGTTCAAATACCGTTTTTCCTGCTACTGCAACTGTTTTAATTAAAATATTAGCGGCATCGCATGGGACTTCCACCCGCTTTGACTGGCCGACAGGGAAGGAATGTTCCCTTTTGTACGTTTCTCCGTTCCAGACAAAGGATACGGTCAGGTCGGCAACGTAGGTCCCTTTTCCAATTAGATTTTTGACTTCAATGGTACGGATGCAGCTCGAGGGGGTATCCTCGCAGGGAGAATACCTCGTAGCAAGCGTGGTTCCCCATACCTCATAGCATTTATCCCCATCGAGTTTTGGCCACTGCCGGGTGAAGATCGTTTCCCCTCCTACCGCTTTTGCATCAACCCGAATATTAACTGCATGTTTTGGAACAAGGACTTTTTCAGTTTGTCCGATGGGAAATGATTTCTCTTCATGGTGATTGAACCCCTTTACATTGTAGGAAACAGCCAGATTGGCAACATATGCGCCTTTTCCTGCAAGGTTCTTCACCGAAATGGTATACGGATCTACGGGGGTGGCATCAATCCAGCAGGCATCATAGCCAATGTTGTTGCTTTCATAGTCCACCCATTTGTATCCATTCAGCCCCCAGCCCCTTCCCCAGGAGTTTTTTATCAACCAGGCCTTTTTGGAATCGTCCCATCCTACAATAGTAACGACGTGATTGGAATACGCCCGGCTGGTGATCTCTTTATGAACCCCTCCTCTGACGTTAGGATCGTCGCTGCTGCCTGAAGCCTTAAACTTGTCGGTCGCATTAAACGCGGTTACCACAGCGCCGTGGCTACAAATAGCTTTTTTAATATCGTCAAGGGAAGGATACAAGGGATTCAGTTTATTGACATATCCCCAGTCATACCCTTTGTATTTCGTATTGGCATCTTCATATGGGCATTCAAAATCAGGGGATTTCCCATTGTAGGAACTTTGATATTTCATCACGCTTTCTTTCTCGATGCGGTGCTTTACCATCCAGCGAAAAGGGACATCGGGCAGAGAGCCATCGCAATTTCCGATGCTGCAACTAATAATATGTTGCTCTGAAACATCAACATCTTCTGGCTTATACCCTTGGTTCATGATCAAAAAACTGGTCTCAAAAGCCGCAGCGGCTGCAAATGCCCAGCAACTTCCACAACCAATCTGGTCGGGAACTTTCGTAACCAGGTTTTTGGAGCGCAAATCAAATTTACTCAACGATGCCGAACATTGGTTAAGGGACGGCGGCGGCGGGGTTCCCTGGCTAAAAAGCACAAAGGGAAGCCAAAAAAATAAAATCAAAAACAGGATATTCTTCATAAAACTAGGATTTTAAAAAAATCAATAATAAAGGGATTCATTGGGGCTAACGACGAGCAGGCTGTCGTTACGGAAGGCCTGTGAAAAAGCCCTCCCCTATTAAAAATACGAATGGGGTTTCCTTATACCTCGTATGGGGATCGGCAGCCTTATCTTTTACCCAGGGGCGGATATACCACCATTTAATGATCGTTTCTCCTGCTTTTTCGGCGCGAAAAGTGAATAAGCTATACCCCGGGCCATTGTCTTTTTTGGGGTCTGCCAATTCGTATCCCGTTTTAACCAGCTTAAGAAGTTGTGTCAAGGGGTTCCCTGAATTCCCAAAGGTATCCGGTTCCCATATTGGCATCCAGTTTAATGACAAAACTGTCCCCTTTTTTAACGGTAAGCAGGTTTTCCTGGGTCATTTCATTTGTTGGGTTTCCCGTCGAACAAGCGCCAAATAGAATTAGAAAAAAACAAATAATAGATCTCATCGCAACGCTTTTTTGATCCTCACATCAATATTTAGCAACTGTAATTCTTATTTCAGTAGAATCAATTCGCGGAAAAGTTCAAAACGCCGGGCCTGCAGGAGTTGCTGCAATCGGCATTACCACGATCAACCAGGGAGAAATCAACCTCGCTCAGCGGTTTAGGCAAACTGTTGGATTGCCCGTCGTGCCTTTCAATTTGAAGCAGAGTGCTTCCGATTTGGCATACGTTTTTGACAAAATGGTTTTCCCGGAAACCGCTTTAATTGTCAGCGAAACCGAGTTAGCATCACAGGGAACTTTGAGATCTTTACTTTGTCCTGTGCTGATCTTGCCGCTGGCCAGGTTGTAATCAATTCCTTTGAGCGTATACTTCACCGAAAATTCAGCGAGATAGCTGCCTGCGTTTTCAACCTTACCTTGTGAACGCAAGTGACCGGGCGTTTGGCAACTACCACTGCGGCCCGTTTCCCAATGTTGTAGTGGTCGTATTTAACCCAGCAATACCCATCCATGCCCCAGTCGGTCCCCCAGGAATTTTTTACCAGGAACGCTTGTTTGCTGTCGTCCCAGCCGACAATAAGGATGGCATGGTTGGAGGTGGGGTTAGTAGGGTTGCTGGCCATCCCGTTGAGTACGGCGGGGTTGCCAGCAGCATCTACTCCGGTATAGTGGGGCCACGAATTATCTGCCCAAAGGCTCGCATTCACGGCGCCATAAGTCAGGATCGCCTGTTTGATCGTCGTCTTGTCTGCAATCTTCTCAATTTCCCCATCAGGACGAAGTACGCGCCAGAATTCAGCGAAGTAATTGGGGGGTTCTCTTTGGGAGGGGTATACTTATACGAAGCCTCCGTTTTTAGGTTTTTATTCCCAGCCGTCATCCAATCAAATACCTGATAAGCCAGTCCGCCATTGCAATTTCCCGTAACACAATCAAGAGCATGCTGCTCAGAAGCGTTGATGAACTCGGCAATATCGCTATTCCTGACCCGGTAGTTTGTTTCATACATGGCGATTGCTGCAAAAGCCCAGCAACTTCCGCAGTTTTCCTGATCTCTTACGGCAGAAATCCAACCTTTCGTGCGAGCGTCAAATTTGGAAGGAAGCGCTGCAGTTACTGCTTCTGCGGCGTCAAATTTGGAGAACACCGTACGCATAGTGGCCATTTTCGCTTTAATAGCGTTGGCTTCCGCAGGCGTAATCGTTTTTTCTGCGGCGAGTATTTGCAGGCTGCGGCTGGAAGCCCCGGTATAGCCCACAGTAAACGTCAGTTTCTCTCGGTCGATGCGCGCCCTTAAGGTGGTCAATTGCTGCTTAACCGCTGTAGGAGCCATCGCTTCTCTGGACTGGTAAAACTGTTTTAATTCCGCAGGGGTGCGGATTTTTTGAACAGGTTGAACTTGGGAAGAAAGCAAAAGAGGAATAAATGCCAAAAAGAGGGCAAAAAGAATTCCTCCTACCTTTTTTGGTGACATGGTTTTAAGTTTTTGGAATAGACTTGTTTCGACGGGTCAGCGTGGTGGGAAAAATGAGCTATTTTCTGTCCACACGAAGGCTTTTTGAGGGAGCATAGCCGGGCTAAGTGTCCGAAAAAAGGCCCAGTGTGGGCGGAAAATAGCCATTTTAAACCCGCGATGATCCCGTCGCAACAAGTCTAATAGAAAAATAAACAGAAAATGCGTTTCTGTAATCCGGAACGTACCTTCAGAAATTCCAGCCGTAATTCGTTTACATCACGCTTAATAGCACCTCCGCTCCTTCTGTTCAAACTTCGACTGCATCACCTGCCACCCCGTGGCATCGCGGTTTTGGATCGTCATCTTCACGGCAGTTTGCTTAACGCCGGGAGTCACTTTCACCTCCACTTTTTGAGGCGGGCAATTCTTTGGGGTCATCAGCGTCTGATTGGTGTGCAGCACGTAGGTGTCATTCGTTCCCTGGTAGAAACCGATAGCGGTATAGCCTCCACGGAAGGTAGCTTTTAGGTCATAGAGCACAATGGCCGCCGTATCCCAGCGGTAGGTTTGGCAAACATCATGGTTGCCGTTCGATGCGTTTACCCGGTGATAGAAGGCCACTTTCTCGCGGCCCTTGAGGAAGGTGCCCGCCACCAGCAGGTTTTTGCCCTCGGTATCTGCCGGAATAATTCCCACAGGGTTAAGCCTGGTTTCCGGAACGGCATACCGGGATCCCCAAACCGGAACCCCTCCGGATTCGGTTACAAACGTAAACTCATCGGATCCATTTATGGTACCCGTTACGCCCAACCCCGGGCCTTTAGGGGTCTTCACCTGCCGGACGCAAAGCCCTGATTCGCTCATCGCTTCGCCATGCCAATAGCGGTTTGCCCATACCACATCTCCTTTTTTCGGGTCCAGGTTCATCAACAGCACGTCGGCGTCTTTGGAATTCATGCGCGCGGTCCCGACAACGTACAGTCCTCCGCGATTGCTGCTATTGGGCAGAAATTCGAGGAAGGCCCCCTGCGCAAAACCCGACTCGTCGAAAAACACCCGGTTCCAAAGCGGGTTTCCGTCGTAATCGGTGCGCACGACATACACGCCAGTTTTGCCGGATTCTTTGGACAAGCCCACCGCAGCAAAGCCTTTATCCGGCAGTTGGATCACGCACACCCCCGTCTCCGTAGTGGAAGGATTCCCATACCGGCGGGCCCAAAGCGCCTCCCCTGCCTGGTTCGTCCGGATCAGGAACAGATCGGTTGTCCCGTTCGCGCCCCCGAAGTTCGTTTCCCCGACGATGATAAATCCATCGGGTTTGTTCTCCTTATTCATCACTTTCTGTAAGTAGTGGGGGAATTCTCCCTTCTCTGTGCCCAGGCGGACTCCTCCGGGGAGGATCTTCCCGCTCGCATCGAGTTTGCTCAGTATAAGGTCGGTATTCATTCGGCCTACCTCTACTTGCTGGAGCAACACCAACTGGTTGTTCCAATCGACGACGCTCCTTCCTGCATCCGACTCCTTGGACAACAGGTGGTTCTGGAACTGGCCGCACAGGATGAACGGCCATAGGACAGCGAGGAGGCAAAACATAAATCTTGCCCCTTTTCCGCTCCCCTGTAAATGAGGAATGGATTTCATAGTTTCAGGATTATTCAGGGCATATACCCCATTTCAAAAATGCCTTACAATATTCGTGCCCCCGCCCCATACTGCAAATGAAGCACATGGGCTTTACCAGGGGCGTAGACGGTAACGATATACAGGTCGTCGTGCCCTTCTACCGGAGATACCAGCTTTCCGCCCAATTCCCGGATGATCATCGGCACAGTAGGCTGATGGCCGACGACCAGCACGGTTTGGCCTTTATGCTGGGAGAGAATTTCTCCAGCCAACCCTTCCACGTCCATGTCGTTTTTGATGACAATCACTTTGCGGAGTTTAGCAGCCAGGGGCTGCGCTGTTTCCTGGGTGCGTTTCCATTGCGTGGCATAAATAGCCGATACGCCGGCCTGCAAGGCGATATGCGCCAGGTCCTCGGCACGGGCTTCGCCGGCAGCAGTCAGGCCCGGATCATCTCCGGCGCCGGCTTCCGCATGCCGGAGCACCAGAATGGTGGTTGGAGGCATGGGGAATACCTTTCGCGTCATGAACAGGTTGCCCGTCTGGTATCCTTTGCCGGTGACGACAAAAAAGCCGGGCGCGGTGGTGTAGGTTTCGAAGTCGGGATGCGTCGCAGTAACATAGTATCTGCCGGGTTTCAGGTCGATCCGGTAAGCGCCGTTCTCATCGGTCGCTACCTGCTTGCTGATATCCGTTTTTTCCAAAACAAAAACCACTTTGACAAACGGGGCTTTGATAAAACTTCCTTCCTCCAAAGCAATTCCCTGATACCCGGAAGGAATGGGTTTCTGGGCAACGAGGCTGCTAAACAGAAAGCAACAACACGCGGCAGCCAATAGCCGCCTCATAAAGAAGGATTTCATGGATGAAATTTAGGTACTCCACCCCATCGGATATGGTGCATGCCATCGTGCGCCTCTCAGTCTCCTAAAGGAGTGGCCCCCACGCAAAATGCACAAAACCCGTTGCAGTGGAGTATCGGTACATAAAAAGAAAAGGATGATGATATAGGGAACAATGGGTACTTTATGCTTTTTTGATCAAAATTGCAATGACTTTTCTCATTCCCCGGGGTCCGCAACGGGTTTCGAACCCGTCGCTACTGCGTAGGAAACGCCCGGGAAGAATGGGAAAACCTCACCGTTTTGCATGACATGAGTCATTGTCTTTTCCTGAAAAATTTACCTTACCTATCTCCGAATATTATCAAACGGCAAAACACGCAGTTATGAACCTTTACATGTATCAATCCATCCGTGCGGGGAGCCTCCGCAGGTGGGTGGGTTTCGCCGGCCTTCTGGCTTTCGGGGTGTTGGCAAGCGCCCAACAAGTTACGTTCCTGCCTCCCGAGACGGAAGAAGAAGCGCATTCCCTGTTCAGCGCCAAGGGTTGGCTGGAAACCCCTGCGCTGCCCTCCACTTTTGTGTTCATTCAGCACACGCCTATCTCCCGCATCGTCACCCTGCACCGCAAGCCGGCGCCGGAACAACTGCCCATCCTGCTTACCCTGGTGAACAAAACAGGCGATTTCCGGATCGGGGAATGGGAAGCGCAAATTCAGGAAATCCCCAACGCACCCAACCTGGTATACTGCATTTTTGAGGTCGGCAAATCCGCGCCTCCCGGACGGTATGAAGCCAACGTCAGCGCCCCGGAAACCTGGATCAACTCGATGGAAACCAGCCAGAAAGGGATGATCTGGGTGCTGATGAAAAAGCAGAGTGCGTTGTAAAAGAATACCCCACAGGACCGGCGGGGAAAAGGGGCACACACGCGGAGACTCCGGAGGGAGGAAGAGAAATACCGGCAGGAGGGGGGGGGACGCGCCGCCGACAACAAAAAAAGGAAAGACGGGGGGAAAACAAAGAGAGAAAAAAGGCGCGGCGCCCCCCGGCCGGAACCGGGGAAAAACAAGAAAAAAACAAGACCAACCCCCCGCGGGGGGGGAGGAAGGAGAAGGGAAACAACCGGCCGGGGAAGAAAAAAACACCCAAAAAAAAAAAATTAGCCCCCCCCCGGCCCCCGCCGGAAGGGATAAAAAGAAGAACCCCCCCCCCTCCCGGGCCCCGCGGCCCCGGGAATTTTTTGGGGGAGGGGAGAGCGGGGATTTTTTTTATAAGGAAGAACAGAAAAAAAAAAGGGCGGAAAAGCCAAAACCAAAAAAAAAAAAAAAAAGGAAGAGGAGGGAGGAGGAGCCCCAAACGAGAAGGGGGGGGGGCGATTCCCGAAGAAAAAGACGAAGGCGGGGGGAGACGGACCAAACCCAAACCAAAACAAGAACAAAGAGGAAATGAGGATGCAAGGGAGCCGGGGAGGGGGAAGATGGGAAAAAATGGAAAAAGACCCCCCGGCCACCCGCACCCGACATAGGAAAAGAAAAAAAGCACCCCCCCCGAAAAAGGGGGAAAGAGGGGAAAAAAGGGACCCCCCCGACCCCCCCGGAACAACCGCTGCATGGTTAAGGAGAAGGTTGCGGAGATGGAGGGATTCGAACCCCCGGTACCCTTACGAGTACACCGCATTTCGAGTGCGGCCCGTTCAACCACTCTGGCACATCTCCGGGTCCGCAAAGGTAAGTATTTTACCTTTTTTGGGTGCATTTTTTCTTACCTTTCGGGAGAACAATCATCCCATGCGTTTCTATTATCTTCTTCTTCCGTGCCTTATGGCGTTAACTTCCCTGAGCGGCCAACAAGTTCCCTTTCAGCGGGGCGTCAACCTCACCGGCTGGTTTCAGGCTACTAATGCCCGAAGAATCCAGTTTTCTCTGTACTCCAAAACCGATTTCGCCCAGATCAAAAGCCTGGGGTGCGATGTGATCCGCCTGCCGATCAACCTGCACGTCATGACGGATGGGGCGCCGCATTACCGCGTCGACCCGCTGTTGTTCGCTTTTCTCGACTCGGTGGTCACCTGGGCGGAGGAACTGGAACTCCACCTCATCCTGGACAACCACACCTTCGATCCGTCGACCAGCACCGAGGCTAATATCGGGGTTCCTCTGAAAGCCATCTGGCCCCAGTTGGCCGCCCACTTCAAAAACCGGTCCAACCGGCTGTACTACGAAATCCTCAACGAACCGCACGGGATCGCCGATGCGCTCTGGAACCAGATCCAGGGAGAGGTCATCCAGGCCATCCGGGCCGTCGATACAGCCCATACGATTATCGTGGGGCCGGCCAACTGGAACAGCTATCAGAGCCTGGCAGCCATGCCCACGTATTCCGATCCCCATCTGATCTATACCTTCCACTTCTACGATCCGTTTTTGTTTACCCACCAGGGCGCCAGCTGGACGGACCCTTCCCTGGTTCCCCTGAGCGGGATTCCATTTCCCTACGGGGCAGCTTCTATGCCTGCTTTGCCTGCTGCGCTCCGGGGTACCTGGATCGAATCGGGGTTCCAGTCCTATGCCCGTGAAGGAACCGCCGCCAGGGTGAGGGAGCAGCTCGATATCGCCATCCAGTTTCGCAACCAGCGCAACGTGCCGGTATTCTGCGGCGAATTCGGGGTATACCAGCCCAACAGCAACCCCCTTCACCGACAGGCCTGGTACCGCATCGTCCGGGAATACCTGGAAGGCAATGGCATTCCCTGGACCTCGTGGGATTACCACGGCGGGTTCGGGGTGTTTCTCCCGGGCTCTGCCGGGTTGTTCGATCGCCACCTCGATGTGCCTTTGCTGGAAAGCATGGGCCTGCAAGCACCTCCGCAGCTGCCGGATGTTTTCGCCCCCGATTCTGCCGGGTTTTTCCTCTACCGCGATTTCATCGAAAGCGGCCTGCTGGAAAGCAGCTACGGGAGCGGCACGCTGGATTACTACGACCAAACGAACTCCCCGCTGGAAGGCAATTACGCCATACGCTGGGATGGGCCCGGACAGTACAGCTCGATCGGGTTTGCTTTCCGGCAGACCCGGGACCTGAGCGTGCTGCGCGCCCAGGGGTATGGGGTCGGCTTTTGGGTAAAAGGCAACACGCCTGGCGCCTCCTTCGACATCCGGTTTATCGACACCAAAGCTGGCGCAGGCGACCTCCCCTGGAGGATGCGCTTTACGGTATCTGAAACCCAGGCGCCCTGGGATGGAAGGTGGCGGCATGTCCACGTTCCCTTAACCGCGTTTCAGGAACACGGCGCTTGGGACAACGGCTGGTTCAACCCCCAGGGGAAATTCGATTGGAAATCCATAGCCCGCTTCGAGATCGTCGCGGAGCACGGAGGATTGGAATCTGCCCGCTTTTCTTTCGACCAGATCCAGATCAGCCTGCCGCAAGCGGTCGCTGTCCGGCAACCTTCCCCCACCCTGGCCTTCGAGGTCTTTCCCAACCCGGCGAGCGACCGGATCAAGGTACGCCTGTCCAGCCGCCCAGGCAATCTGGACTTTGTGTTGACCGACCTCTCCGGGAAATTGGTCCGGCAGGGCATACTGGAGCCGTCCTCGGGCATTCCGGTCCAGGGACTTCCCTCGGGGGCCTACTTTCTGCGTATCACCGACGAGAAAGGCTCGTGGGGAAGCCGGAAGGTGGTGATTTGGTAGGATTGTGGAGGCGGAGCCTCGTGCCATGTTGCGAAGTTGCGAAGTTGCGAGGTTACGAGGTTGCGAAGTTACGGGGTTGCGAAGTTAGGAAGAAGCAATTTCGTAACCCCGTAACTTCGTAACTTCGCAACTTCATATCATCATCCACCTAAACACTAACAACGCCATGGTTTTTTCAACTTGCATGCCCTTTCTTCGGGCTTTCACGCTGACGCTGGCTGTCGCCACGTTTTCCCTGAGCCTGGTCCAGGCCCAGACCGCTTATTTTTTCCCGGGCGAAACCCAATTTGACCCCAAAATCCCGACGCCGGAGCAATTTCTGGGGTATCCGGTAGGGTCGCACTATACCCGGCACGACTTGATAATCGGCTATTTCCAGGAATTGGCGCGCGTGTCCGACCGGGTGCATGTGCAAACGATCGGCAAAACGTATGAAGAACGGCCCCAGATCATCGCTACGTTTACCTCCCCGGCCAATTACGCCCGCCTGGAGGCGATCCGCCAGGAGCACGTGAAGCTGTCCGACCCTGGGTTGCCCATGGGGCCGCTCAACCAGCCCGTCATTGTCTTGTTGGGCTATAGCGTGCACGGCAACGAAACCTCCAGCGGGGAGGCGGCCCTGATGACCGCCTACTATCTGGCCGCCAGCACCAGCGCGGAAACCCAGAAATGGCTCAGCGAGTCGGTCGTGTTTATCGACCCATCGCTCAACCCTGACGGGCGGGACCGCGCCGCCAACTGGCACAATTCCTATAAATCCTTTCCGCCCAGCGCCGACCCCATCGACAAAGAGCACAACGAAGTCTGGCCCAACGGGCGGTCTAACCACTACCTGGCCAACCTCAACCGCGACTGGCTGAGCGCCACCCAGATCGAAAGCAAAAACCGCCTCGCGTTCTTTCACCAGTGGTATCCCAACGTGCAGATCGACTTCCACGAAATGGGAAGCAACAGCGCCTATTATTTCGAGCCCACGCCCAAGCGCACGGAGAGCCCTATCATTCCCCAGGCGTCGTACGACTTCAACCTTACCCTGGCCCGCTACCATATCGACGCCCTCGATAAAATCGGGTCGTTGTATTTTACAAAAGAACAATTCGACAACCTCTCCCCTATTTACGGCTCCACGTATCCCGACTTCTACGGCGCGGTGGGCGTTACGTTCGAACAGGGAAGCTCGCGGGGGCTGGTCCAGGAAACCGAAAACGGCCTGCTCACGTTTGCGTTCACCATCCGCAACCACGTGCAGACAGGCCTGGCGACCGTGCGCGGCGCCGTCGCTGAAAAAGCAGGATTATTCAAACTGCAAAAGGAATTTTTCCAGTCTGCCCTGACGCAGGCCCGGGCCAATCCGGCCAAAGCCTATGTGTTTGGCGACAGCCGCGACCAGACCCTCACCCAGCGCTTTCTGGAACTACTCCTGCGGCACAAGATCAGGGTCTATGCCCTGAACACTGCCCAAAGGCCAGGAAATCGCTCAACTCCCAAAGCTCCAGGGCGGAATCGACGGGGGCAAAGCCGGGGTGGCCTACCTGCTGCCCTGGACGGAATATAACGCCCCGCGGGCACTGTATTACCTGCTCGACCGCGGCGTGCTGGTCAAAACGGCGCACAAACCCTTTACCGCAGCTACCCCTGCCGGGCCCAAGCCTTTTGGATACGGGTCCCTGGTCATCCCGGTTGGCCGGCAGACCATCGACAGCGACGCACTGCACCAACTGGTGGAAGCTGCCGGCGCCCTGGCCAATGTGCGCTTCCAGGCGGTGTCTACCGGGTTTAGCTTGGAAGGGATCGACCTGGGCAGCAACAACATCCGGACGGTGCGCAAACCTTCCATCGGGATCGTCGTTGGGACGGGGACTAATTACGAGGAAGTCGGGCAGGTTTGGTTTCTGATCAACCAGCACCTCAACGCCCCGGTTTCCAAGATCGACATCGACCAGTTTGCCCGGGCCGATTTTTCCCGCTACAATACCCTGATCTTCGCGAGCGGAACCTACAACCGGCTCGACAACGCCGCCGTCGCCCGGCTAAAGACCTGGGTATCCGAAGGAGGTACCTTGATCCTGTTTAAAAACGCGGCCGAGTGGGCCATCCGCCAAAACCTGATTCGCGAGCGCACCCTGTCGGACTCCGCAAGCCAGAAAACTCCCGCCGAGCGCATCGATTACGAAAAACAAATGGACACGGAAGCCTCGCGCCGCATCAACGGCGGCATCTTTTCTGCGGATATCGATATCAGCCACCCCGTAGCGTTCGGCATCACCGACCGGCGGGTGGTGTTCACCAAAAACAGTACAACCATTCTGCTGCCCGGCGCTGATAAATACGCCACCGTAGCCAAATACACGGATACGCCCTACATCAGCGGCTACGTGTCGGAGGCCAACATCAAAAAGATCGCCGGCACCGCCGCCATCCTCGTCAGCGCTGAAGGAGCCGGACGGATTATCTCCTTCGCCGACGACCCCAGCTACCGCAGCTATTGGCATGGCACCGACCGGCTGTTGCTGAATGCGGTGTTTTTTGGAAATCAGCAATAAAAAGTTACGAAGTTGCGAAGTTGCGGAGTTACGGAGTAAAGTTACGGGGTTACAACCTCGTAACCTCGTAACCTCGTAACCTCGCAACTTCGTAACTTACATCAACCTCTTCACCCATTCCACCTCATCCGCCACCACGGTGTGGGGCATATTGGGGTAGATTTTGAGGGTAACGCTGGCGCCGAGCTGGCGGTAGATTTCTGCGCTTTCCAGTACCCGGGATTCGGGGACGTGGGGGTCTACGTCGCTGGAGCCGAAAAATGCGGGGGTTTCCTGGAAATCGCCCTGGTAGCGGCCGGGCTCGACGATGTCGCCGATGAGGCCGCCGGTGAGGATAAATACGCCGCCGTAAGGGGCGGCATAGCGTGCGCAAAATTCAGCTGCAAGGCAGGCGCCCTGGGAGAAGCCCAGGAAATACAGTTGCCGGGAGGAGAATCCCGATTCCAGGAGTTGGGCGGTCAGGGTTTGGAGTAGCCGGAGGGCGGAGGACAACCCGGGTTCGTTTTGGGCGGGAAGGGCCAGGAAAGGAAAAGGATACCAGGTGTTGCGGGTAGCCTGGGGGGCTAAGAACGCGGTGTCCGTCAGCCCTAATTCGCCGGCTAAGGGCAGCATACTGGAGGCGGTTGCCCCTCTGCCGTGCAGCAAGAAAAGGACTTTCTTCGCTTGTTCCAGCGGGGCGCCTGCCCAAAGCGCGTTCTCCGGGTTATGCTGGAGATCCATAGGCTTCCGGATTGAAATGAATGGGCGGAAGTTGGGCTTCGATTTGAGCGCGGTGCGCCTCTTCCCAAGGGGGCAGCTTGAGGGCGCTGCCCAGCATAGCCACCGGTTCGTCGAAGGCGAACCCCGGCGGCGTGGTAGCTACTTCAAACAGCACGCCGCCCGGCTCCCGGAAATAAATCGAATGAAAATACTGCCGGTCCAGCACCGGCGTAACCTGGAGACCCGCAGCAAGCACCTTCTCGCGCACGAGGAGTTGGGCTTCGTCGGAAGGCGTATCGAAGGCGATATGGTGGACGGTACCCGCGCCTCCCCGGCCGAAATCGCGATTCAAGGAATAATCCAAATCTACAAATTGCCCTGGACTTGCGCTTCCCTGCGGCGCGTAGCGCCTGCGCGATCCGGATTCCCCGACGAAGGCATAGTCGAGTCTGCCCGCCAAAATCGCTTCCGTCTGTTCGTAGCCGGTTTCCCAGAGCTCCACTCCCCAGAACCCCCGGATGGCGTGTTCGGCCGGAATGAACCCGTTGGCGTACCCCGGTCGGGTGTCCAGGTCGTTGGCGACCAACTCCAGGGAGAGGCCGTCGGGATCTTCGAAATACAGCACCAGCTCATCCATCCGCTGCCGGGGCGCCTGCACAGGGACCTGAAACTGCTTCAGCCGCCGGAGCCAGTACTCCATCGAAGCGGACGGAACAGAGAAGGCCGTCACCGCCGATTGCCCCACGCCGCGCCGGCCGCGCCGGACCTGCGTTCCAAACGGAAAAAACGTCATGATGCTGCCTGCGCTGCCGGTTTCATCCCCATAATACAGGTGATACACCTCCGGCGCGTCAAAGTTAACGGTCTTTTTGACCAGCCGCAGGCCCAGTACCCCCGCATAAAAATCGAGGTTGCCCTGGGCGCTGCCTGCCAGTGCCGTCACGTGGTGCAGTCCGCGGATTGGATGGTTTTGCATGGTTTGAATGTTCAAATTTCGTGTAGATACACAAGATCTTGCGTCTTTAAAACGGTTCAAAAGGTCAAAGGTTCAAGTGGTTGGTGGTTTAAGGGGCAATGGAACAAGGCATGTTCGCCGGAATCCCCAGATTCCGTGCGGAACTATTAGCCGGTCCCCTGACCGGCGTTCCTGAGTATCCTGGTTAGAGGCCTAAGAAATAGAATCACGCCAACTACTACTCCACGTAAACCGGATCTGCCTTCAGACGCTACGGTCTGGACGTGCTCGATCCAGAATATTTTTGAACAGTCTCCCGAACCAGCGCCCAAGCCCGTCAACCAACAAAGCCTTCTTATGGGGCGCCGCCTCAAATCAGACGCCGGTCAGGGGACCGGCGGATACTTCCGCACGGAATCTGAGGATTCCAGGGGGGGGGGGGGGGGGGGGGGGGGAGTGGGGGGGGGGGGGGGGGGCGGCGAACAGGTACCTCGCAACTTTCAACTCACGGCTAAAAAACCACCCCAACAAAAAGCGTGGAATACCTCAAATCCAGGAGCCCTTGCTGGATGCCGAGGCGCCAGGAAGCGCGATGGGAGGAGCGGCGCTGAAGGGAAAGGGAGACGGCCATGGGGTCGTCGCCGCTGCCCATATAGCCCCAATAACCGCGGAAGGAGGCCTTCCACTCCCAGGAGGAAGCAGTATGCGAGAGGCCGGCGCCAAAAAGGAAGGCGTCGTTTTGGAGGCGGTCGTCGCGGTTGGTTTGCCAGACGTAGAAGCCGAGCATGCCGTACAGCCGCCAGTTGGGCGCGAGGGGTTTGCCGGCGGAGAGGTCGAAGAAGTATCCCGGCGCGTCGGTAAACCGGGCGGCGCCGAGCATGCTGGACGAAGGGAAGCGGTAACCAATGCGCAGCAGCGCATCTGCCGGCGCTTGGGGGTGGCGGAGCAACTGCACATAGGTATGGAGGAGCACGTCGCCGGTGGCCCAGCGGCTATCGTAAGAAAGATGAAACACCTTGCGCTCGGTTTTCACCGCATGGCTCATGACGAAATACTCCACGGGGATCCATTGCAGCTCCATGGCCACCTTCCCCGGGGCGGGCAGCACGTAAGCGGTGAGGAGGGGGTTGAAGGTCTGGTCGCCGTTGGCGGAATGGCTGAAGGCATCGAGGGCCAGAAATCCCTGCTCTTCCAGCAGGCCGTTGGGCAGAGACGGGATCGGAAGGGCGTTGGGGCCCAGGTAGCGGGGCTGGGAGATGATGTAGGTACTCCAATGGCTTTTGCCGTCCCACCCCACGTTGTTGGCCCACCAGTCGTGGCCCTGGGCGCGCAGCGCAGGAGCGCAAGCGACCAGCCCAAGCGCCAGGACGGCGGCCCGCAGGGCGCCTCCCCTACCCTTTGCGAAACACATACACCAGGGAACTGGAGCGATCGATACGGAACCAACTCCGGAACGTAGACCATTTCCCTGCCACGCCTGCGTGGACCATACCCCAAAGTCCGGATCCCTTGTATTTTTCGCTCAGCAGCGCCACGTAAAACGGATCCAGGGGCAGGCGTTTTTTGCCGGTAAGGCGGAAACCGGCTTCCTCCGCCAGCGAAATCAGCGTGCCGGGCCGGAAATGCCACAAGTGGCGGGGCACGTCGTACGCCGCCCAGTATGGGCCGTAGAACGCCGCATCGGTAGAGGTGAAATTCGGCACCGCGATCACCAGAGCGCCGTTGGGCTCGAGGAGTTCGGCGATGCGGGCCAGGTAGGCCTTGGGGTCGTGCACGTGCTCCAGCACGTGCCACATCGTGACGATGCCAAAGGGGCCGGGAAAAGTCCCGCCCAGGAACTCCTCCGGGGTGTAGACGTCCAGTCCGAACTCGCGCTGCCCGAACGCCCTGGCTTTGTCGTCCACCTCCACGCCGGCGACCTCGTAGCCATGCTCCTGGAGGTGATGCAGGAAATAGCCCGTGCCGCAGCCCACGTCGAGCAAGCGGCGCGAAGGGTGCGCTGCGGCGATCATCCGGCGCTTGCTGCCCAGCATATACCCCCGGGCCAGGTGGTAGACCGAATTGATCAGCCCCTTGCGGGTATCGCTGTGGGAGATATAGTCTTCGCTCTGGTAGAAGGCGCCGATGTCTGCGGGCTCTGGCGCGTCTTGCGTAAACCGGAGGCCGCAGGCCGTGCAGTCCCACAGCGCGAACGGCTGCTGGGAAACCGAATAATCCCGGGTATCGAGGGCGTGGCGGATATCGCCGGCGCCGCAAAGCGGGCAAACCGTATGGTGTATGCGATTCATAGACAGGAGGATTAGGGCCCCAAAGGTAGGGAAAGGGAATGGGGATTGAAAGGAGGGGTAAGAAAATGTTGTGGTGCTCCGACTGCTTGGGAAAGGGACGTAAGCCCAAACCCGAAAAAACTTTCCTTTTCGGAACACGCCCTCAGAGGGAGCCCTTCTTTAGGACCCACCCGGGATTTACTGGGGAAAAGAAAAGCCCAGAACCAGATTACCAAAATACAACGGTGGGTAGGCGCAGCTCAGCTTTGTCACCTGGCTATCTTTGACCCCCGTCCGCGAAAGGAAAGAGATCGAGACGCTTAGTTTGTCACGCAGAAAAACGCTGAAAGCCCTTACCGGTATCCGGGCCATCGCCACCGTATGTTCCAGCGGAGAAAAGGAGATCGACCTGGCGTTGGTATCCCGATTCAAAGATTTTGAGGACGCTTTCCAATATTACACGGCGCTGAATCACCGGGCTGCTGTATTCGTTACCCGGAATACAAAGGATTTCAAACACGCTGAAATCCCGGTAATGACTGCGGAAGAATACCTCAGAGGATTGGGATAAGGAAGGGACCGTTTTCAGAATATCCTGGGGTTCCCGCTTGCGCGGCTGGTAAAATCGCCGTATTTTAGGACCAAACCACCCTAAAGCCCGAAAATATGTCCATTACCTCTCCCTTTTTTTGTAAGTCCATTGGCGAAAATGCCTTTCTTTCCGAATGCAATAGCGCATGCCGTCGAAGGCCTCCCTGCCTCCTAAAGACGGACCGGCATAAAACCTAAGAGTGCTGTAGCTGAGTCCTTGCAAATATGCTTACAGCGAGCGAAGTGAGCAAATCCTCTTTCCCAGGGCGAAGAAAGTTGGGAATCAATCCAGTGACGGCGGTACATACCCTTCTACATAGTTTTGCGACACATTTGCTTGAGAAAGGGGTGGATTTGCGGTATACTCAGGAGCTACTAGGGCATGAGAGCAATAAGACCACAAAGATCTATACGCATAAAACCTGGCAGGGGTGGAATAAGATAAAGATACCGTTGGATGATTTGGAAATTTGGGCATAGATATATATGAAAAATAACCTCACCATATAAGAATCTACACCTGGGTATTGGCGATAACCTTATCAGGTGCGGATAAACAGTAGTTGTATTTAATTATCAAAAATAATCAAAATGCCAACTAAAGGACAGAAATTAATCGACCAATTCACTGGAGACTCAATAGAATTTATTGAAACTTCGGCAGATACGAATGGGAGAAAGAGTTACTTTAAAAGTGACACTTAAAAGCAAAGGTCAAACCGTTGATGACCATATTCATATTTTACAAGAAGAGTCATTTAAGATTCTATCGGGTAGAATGACCTACTTTTTAGATGGAAAGCAAAATCATGTAAATGCTGGAGAAGAGGTGGTCTTACCAAAAAACAAAGCGCACAACCATTATAATATGGATGATGAGCCCGCAGAATATATCCAAACTATCATTCCGGGCATTGACGTAGATTTTTTCTGGAGAATTTATTCGGAATGATAAATGATGGAAAAGTAAAAGACGGGAAATTACCTTTTTTACAGGCTATGGTAACGGGTAAATATTTGGAAAGCCCATCCAGACTTGCAGCTATCCCGATGGGGCCACAGAACGTTTTAATTAGCATTCTAGGACCGATGGCGAGGCTTTTTGGATATAGAGCCCTTTATAAAAAATATACAGGGATTGAAAAATAACTAGAATTTTTTCGACACAAGTCCAATCCCTTATGGCAAAACCACAAAATCGTTCAGCGCCAATGCCTCTGGCAGGACCGAATGAACGTGTTGACTGGATGTTGACGACAGAGCTGAAATTAAACTAACCTCAAACAACTAAAAGAAAAAATCATTTCGTATCAATCCATACACCATTGCTTTTACCATTTGGCTTATTCCAAACGTTTTAATCATGTTTTTTCCAGAAAAGACGGTTTGGCAAAATTTCGCTAAATGGCTGGTAACGACCATATAGTCAATTTAGAGAAAGCCTGAACGAATTAGCACGACCGCATCATTGTGGTTTGGCAATACAATTTAAAATTATGCGCAACCTACTCTGCATGTTTTCGCTTGTTATGGTTTTATGCTCCTGCAATCAACATAAAACCAACAAACCAGAAGCGGCTGATTCAGATTCCATCTCGCAATATGGCGTGCTTTGCGCGCCGGAAGTGATTGATCAATCGTGGTACTCATCTGGGAAGGTAGCCCCCCTGTTTAGCCAACTTGAAGGAGTCCATTTCCCTATCTCGACAAAAAACGCTAAGGTTCAGCAATACGTTAACCAGGGACTTATGTTGTCTTTTGGTTTTAACCATGCCGAGGCCGCGCGTTCGTTTTATGAGGCGGCGCGGCAAGATCCGGCTTGCGCCATGTGTTGGTGGGGCTTTGCTTATGTTTTAGGACCAAATTACAATGCGGGCATGGAGAAGGATAATTTTCAAAGAGCATACGACGCCGTTCAAAAAGCCAAATCCTTATCTGTAAACTGCACGCAGAAAGAAAAAGATTTGATTCAAGCCTTGGCTCGCCGCTATTCAGACGATACGACGATTTCTCGTTCCTTGCTCGATTCTTCTTATGCAGCGGGCATGCGACTAGTTTATAAAAAATACCCTACCGATGCCAATATCGCTTCCCTTTTTGCCGAGTCGCTTATGGATTTACATCCCTGGAATTTGTGGAATAAAGATGGAAGCATTCAGCCCTGGACGAATGAGATAATGACCGTGCTTGAAAAAGGCCTACAGACAGAACCGCGGCATGCGGGTGCAAAACCATTTTTACATTCACGCAACGGAAATGTCGTCGAATGCGGAAGCAGGGGAAAAAAGCGCCGATTTGCTTCGAGATTTGGTTCCTGGTTCGGGCCATCTTGTTCACATGCCTTCCCATACTTATATCAGAATCGGACGTTATCACGATGGGGTTGTTGCCAATGAAAAAGCGGTATTGGTTGATAGGTTATATACGGAAGCATGCCATGCGCAAGGCGTGTACCCACTAGCCTATTATCCACACAACTACCATTTCCTATCCGCATGCGCGGTATTGAGCGGCGAAAGCCAACGTGCAATGAAGGGAGCATTGGAAACCTCCAACCATGCTCATATCAAACTATTGCGCGACCCCGCATGGGCCACATTGCAGCATTACTATTCCATTCCCTGGTATGTGCAGGTAAAGCTGGGTTTGTGGAATGACATCCTGAAATCTCGCTCTCCTGAAAAAGATTTAAAATATCCATCGGTAATTTGGCATTATGCAAAAGGGATGGCGCAGCTTTCACAAAACAACATACTGGATGCAAAAAAGCATCTTGCCGAAATGAAAACCATCATGACCGATACCACGATCAAAGATTTGAGCATTTGGGGAATAAACAGTGTATTTGATCTATGCATCATTGCTTCCAAGACATTGGAGGCAGAGATATATGCAAAAGAAAAAAATTTTCCAGCTGCAATTGAGCTGCTACTGGAGGCTGTTGCAAAGGAGGACGCCCTAAATTACAATGAACCGCCCGACTGGTTTTTTTCTGTTCGCCACCATTTAGGCGCGGTTTTATTGGAAGCCAAACGATTTAAGGATGCTGTAAAAGTATATGAGAAAGATTTGACCATATACCCTGAAAACGGATGGGCGTTGAGAGGCATGATGAATGCCTATGAACAACTTGGCGATAAAACGAACTTTGATAAAGCCAAACGCCGCTTTGAACAGGCGTGGAAATATGCCGACATTAATATTTTTTCGTCAAGAATATTATGAGCCAGAATTAAAAAATAAGACAGCCAACAATCGGTTTGAAAGCCAGAAAATTCTTGTAACGGCCACTTTCAAGCCATCAGAGTTTTTGGGGAAGCGTTCACATGGACAAGATCAAAAGCCCGCTGGACGATTTGGAGATTTGAAGATGCATCGTTATATTTAAAAGTAAAATCCCCATTGGCCCGGGTTTTGCTTTGGAGGCACTAATGTAGTAGTTGGCAGAACCCCTGAAAATCAGAATTTAACAAAACTTGAATTTAATAATTATGCTCTGAAAAAGAGTATCTTATTGTCCTTCTTACTGTTGTTTTAGCCGGCAGTACATTTGGACAAGACATCGACCTTGCTGACCAATATTTTAAACTGGCTGAGGATTGTAAAAAAACTCAAAACATTGACAGCGCTTTGGTCTACTATGAAAAAGCATCTATTGAATTTCAATCGCTCAAGAATACCGAAAAGGAAATTAGTTGTTACAATCAAATAGGGGTAGTATTAACCCGGCTGGATAAATATGAAGCAGCTAAAACTTATTTATACAAAGCATTA
Source organism: Haliscomenobacter sp. (assembly GCA_016707205.1). Classification (GTDB taxonomy): domain Bacteria; phylum Bacteroidota; class Bacteroidia; order Chitinophagales; family Saprospiraceae; genus JADJPL01. The sequence continues at coordinate 94,945 of JADJHZ010000016.1, forward strand.
TCTATTGGACTTAATTCACTCGACTCAAACAATCTTGAGGTAGCAACTACCTACATAAGTTTAGGAGTCGTTTATAATGCAGAAGGAAACTACAGCCAGTCCTTAATCTATCATAACAAGGCACTAAAAACCAGGATTCATCAACTCGGAAAAATGAATTCTCAAACAGCGACAAGTTATGGTAATCTTGGAAATGTATATTTGAACGCAAAGGAATATGACAAATCCGTTGAAGCCCATTCAAAAGCTATGAAAATACGAGAAAAGATTTTTGGCAAAAAAAGTGTAGAGATTATAGAAAGTTACAGAGGTTTAGGAAATGCCAACAGGGAAAAAAAGAATTACAAAAAGTCGTTAACCTATTTTGAAAAAGCGCTGGAAAACAAGTTGCTTCAGAGAGGTGAAAGGCATAAAGATTTAGTTAGGTACTACAAACAAGTTGGTGAGGTATACTACCTCATGGGGGACAAATTGAATGGAGATAGATACCAAATTAAAGCGGATGAAATTGAAAAAAGATAATAAAATTTCATGCAGAAGGCAAAGAGTGGTCTTTTGAGAAAGGCCCGAAAAATCGCCAAGCCTGGAGCCATTAGCAGCCATTGAATTTACCTTTTAGCCGCAATAAAGCAACATGGAAAAAGACGGTATCCTCAACATAACAACAAGAGCGGAATGGAGAAATTGGCTTGAAACCAATTTCAATACAAAGAAGGAAGTTTGGCTGGTATACGCTAAAAAGTCAACAGGCAAACAACGCATACCGTACAATGATGCCGTTGAAGAAGCCCTTTGTTTCGGCTGGATAGACAGTATCATTAAAACCCTTGACGAAGACCACACCATCCAGCGATTCACGCCCAGAAAAGCAAAGAGCACGTATTCACAACCGAATATAGAACGACTGAAATGGCTGGCCGAAAACAATTTAATTCATGATTCGCTTCTTATAAAACTTCAGGAGATCATCTCGCAAACGTTTGTCTTTCCCGAAGACATAATTAATGCAATAAAAAGCGATCAAGTTGCCTGGAATAACTATACCCAGTTTTCCGAGCCCTATAAACGAATACGTGTTGCCTATATTGACAGTGCAAGAAAACGGCCAGAGGAAGTCATCAAACGACTCGCCAACTTTATTCAAAAGACACGCGACAACAAACTTCTGCCAGGATTTGGCGGAATTGATAAATATTATTAGCCGTTATTCTGATCCTGCAATAAAAGCAACGTTATTACGCGCAGAACTTTATCCCTGGTATGGGTCTGCTGCAATATCTGAATACTTAAATGTACACAATAAAATTTGGAAAATAAAACCTTAACCAATGAGCAACATACCATTTCAAACCATAGACTGGGCTTCCATTGAAAAAGTTGAATATAAGGGCGAGACAGGAGTAGCGCTCTGGCAGACCATTCAATTTGCTGGACTTAGAATACGGTTGGTAGAATACTCAAACGGGTATTTAGCCGACCACTGGTGTCAAAAAGGACATATTGTACATTGTCTGGAAGGTGAGTTCATTAGCGAACTAAAAACAGGAGCGCACATTAAACTAACCAAAGGGGAAACGTATATTGTGTCTGATGAACTTAGTTCGCACCGTTCGGTTTCCGAAAACGGCGTTAAACTTCTTATTATTGACGGAGACTTTTTGAAAACCGATTCATGAATTATAGCGGTTTGAGAAATGCCCAAACCGCTTCGGTCCGTATATTTCTTACCTGAACACTTGGATAGCGGCAAATAATGGATAAGACTTTCCAGGTTTTGAAAACCTGGAAAGTCTGTTACCCAGATGCATCGAGTTGTTCAAAACACTATAAATGGACAGACATTAAATAATTTACGCATGAAGTACCTGATTTTCCTTTCCGTTAGTCTTTTTACCTCCCTGAATTTAATCAGCCAAACCATTGACCAGCAGGTGGATCGTTTGTTGCGGCTCATGACCCTCGAAGAGAAAGTAGGCCAAATGACCCAAGTAGAACGAGGCGCTTTAGTAACGCTTGGGCACATCTCCAGCTATGGTATTGGATCCATTTTGAGTGGTGGCGGCTCATCCCCTTCGTCAAATACGGTGACGGGATGGGCGAATATGTATGATATATTTCAGCGCAAGGCATTGGAGAGCAGGTTAGGGATTCCATTGATCTACGGGATTGATGCCGTACATGGACACAACAATGTTTACGGCGCCGTTATTTTTCCCCATAATATTGGTATGGGTTGTACCTGGAATCCGGCGTTGATCGAAGCGGCTAATCAAATCGTCGCTAAAGAAGTGGCCGCTACCGGTATCGACTGGACATTTGCCCCCTGCATTGCCGTGCCGCGAAACGAACGATGGGGCAGAACGTATGAAGGATTTGGCGAAACAGCAGAAATCCAAAAAATCATGGCCCGCGCATCCGTTCTCGGGTTACAAGGAACGGATTTAGGGGCAAAGGAAACCATTCTGGCTTGCGCGAAGCATTTCGTTGGCGATGGAGGAACGATCAATGGAAGCGATCAGGGAAATACGTTTGTTAGCGAGCAAGAACTCCGGTCGGTTCATATGGACGGATACAAGGATGCCATTGCGGCCAAGGTAGGTACCGTTATGGCTTCGTATAGCAGTTGGAACGGGGTGAAATTACATGGGTATAATTACCTGCTGACCCATGTGCTAAAAACCGAACTAGGATTTGAAGGGTTTGTTATTTCCGATTGGAAAGGAGTCGATCAGGTGGATGAGAATTACCGCACGGCGATCAAAAGATCGATTAATGCGGGCGTTGACATGGTTATGGTGCCCGATAGATATGAGGTATTTATTGGTCATCTTCTAAGTTTGGTTCAAGAGGGCGAGGTTAGTCAATCCAGAATAGATGATGCCGTGCGAAGAATATTGAAGCAAAAATTCTTGCTTAATTTATTTGAGAAACCCTTTACGGACCATTCATTAGCCGCTTCCGTAGGCTCCCAGGAACACCGTGCTATAGCGCGACAAGTGGTAAGAGAATCGATCGTACTTTTGGATGCCAAAAATGATGTGCTTCCCCTGAAAAAAAACAATCAAACCATCCTAGTGGCTGGTCCTTTAGCCGCTGACCTGGGAGGGCAATGTGGGGGTTGGACCATTTCCTGGGCAGGAGGCAATGGCGCGATTACTCCCGGTACGAATATTTTGACGGGTATTCAAAAGCTGGCGGGATCGAGCAAAGTCATCTATGCGCCCAATGGGAATTACACGGGTTCGGTTGATGTGGCCGTGGTCGTTATTGGTGAAAAGACACCCTACGCAGAGGGGGGCGGAGATCGTTCTTCCTTGGTATTAGGCCCAGAAGATGTGAACCTGTTAAAAACCCTAAAAGAAAAAGGCATACCGACCATTGCGTTGTTGGTCTCGGGCCGGCCGATGGTTTTTGGAGAGCTCCTACCCTATTCCGATGCCATGCTGGCGGTTTGGTATCCGGGCACCGAAGGAGACGGAATTGCCGAAGTGCTTTTTGGCGATTACCTGCCTTCCGGAAAACTTACCCATTCCTGGCCCAAAACGATGGCGCAAATTCCCATCAATGTGGAGGATAGTCATTACAACCCGTTGTATGGGTATAAACATGGTTTGGATCAATTCCCAACGAAGGTTTCTGCTCCTGCATTAGTGCCTTACGCCGCATCGACTACCCCTTCAGGCGATAAGATTGTACTGGCGCTGTCCGATAAAATCACCTTGGCGGAGGCCCTCCATTCCGATTTTACCGTAAAAATAAATGGCGCCGTAATCCCTAACCTCCTTCGCGAAATACGTATTGCCAGCTACGATAAGAGTATCCTGTTGCTTGCTTTGAACCGGGCTATTGACGTAGCCGAGAACATTACCCTTTCTTATTCGGGAAAGAACATTGCTTCTGAGGGTTTGGTGCTGGATAGTCTGGCTAATTTTTTCGTGTATAATGCCGTCGCCGCTGGCAACAAAACCTATGCGGCGCCCGGGCGGGTAGAGGCGGAATATTTCTTTGCCATGAATGGTATCCAAACGGAACCTTGCACGGATGTTGGCGGCGGTGAAAATGTGGGCTACATCGAAAGCGGGGATTGGATGAAATATACGATTAACGTAACCCAATCCGGGCTTTACCGAATTGTCAATAGAATTGCTGGGTTTTCAGGAGGAACCTTGCTGCTCACCTTTAATGATTCGCTGCAAACAGAAGTGCCATACAGCGCTACCAATGGTTGGCAAAACTGGCAAAACTTTAACACGACCATTCATTTAAAGGAGGGGGTCTATGTCATGCAAGCTCGCGCACAAGCCAATGGGTTTAATATCAACTACTTTAATTTTGAATTGCTAACAACCTCTGTTCAGGAGCAGGTTGCTACCATCCAATACCTTGCAGCATATCCTAATCCGGTAGATGGTACGTTAAGCCTGGAGTTTTCGTCAGCCTATCCCCAGCACATTACCATCAAATTAATGGATCTTGCCGGCAGGATGACTCAGAACCTATATGCCGGTACGGTAAGTAGTGGCAAGAATCAATTCCAGTTTTCGCTTAATCCCAACTTACCCAAAGGGGTGTATTTCGTAGAGATTAAAGATCGTTTTAAGCGGAATTTTCAAAAGATTGTCAAAGAGTAAGAAGCGGTTTGGATTCCGCAATCGCCGGGGTGGCAGCGGATAAGGGATATAGGCGAAATGATAAGCAACAAAGTAAGGGTGAACGGTTTCGGGTTTTTACTTTGGTCAGTTTCGCTAATATAGTAGTTATAGGGCATTTTAAAAACAACAATAAAACGGAAAATTATGAAATCACTAATAACCTTTATATTCATACTTTCAATTGTACCCTTTGCATTTGGACAAACAACCAACCCCCAACTCGACACAACGCTCGCTAAAAAATTGGGCGCTGATGACTACGGAATGAAAATGTATGTCTTCGTAATTCTCAAAACAGGAGACAATAAAACAACGGATAAACCATTTGTTGACAGCTGCTTTGCCGGCCATTTTGCCAACATGGAAAGATTGGTTGAAACCAAACAACTGGTTCTTGCAGGGCCATTTGGAAAAAACAATGATGATTTCAGAGGTTTGTTTATTCTGAATGTGCCGTCCATTGCCGAAGCGGGCAAACTTCTTGAAACAGATCCGGCCATAAAAGCAACGTTATTACGCGCAGAACTTTATCCCTGGTATGGGTCTGCTGCAATATCTGAATACTTAAATGCGCACAATAAAATTTGGAAAATAAAACCTTAACCAATGAGCAACATACCATTTCAAACCATAGACTGGGCTTCCATTGAAAAAGTTGAATATAAGGGAGAGACAGGAGTAGCGCTCTGGCAGACCATTCAATTTGCTGGACTTAGAATACGGTTGGTAGAATACTCAAGCGGGTATTTAGCCGACCACTGGTGTCAAAAAGGACATATTGTACATTGTCTGGAAGGCGAGTTCATTAGCGAACTAAAAACGGGAGCGCACATTAAACTGACAAAAGGGGAAACGTATATTGTGTCTGATGAACTTAGTTCGCATCGTTCGGTTTCCGAAAACGGCGTCAAACTTCTTATCATAGACGGAGACTTTTTGAAAACTGATTCATGAACTAATTACTACCTGAATACTTGAATAGACCTGACACATAACAGTTTGATTAAAAAAATTTGACTTATGATCCGACATCTGGCGCCAATTGCATCGATCGCCCTATTCTCCTTGGGCAATCTCTCGTGTAAGACCAATTCAATGACCCATGTAGATAACAAGAACGATGCTACGCCTACTGGAGTCTTGTCGTTTCTGACTACCAGAGATGGAAATTTTGAAGTCTATACGATGACTGCAGATGGAAAAAACGTAACCAATCTGACCAATAACCAAGCATTAGACTTTTGGTCTTCCTGGTCACCAGACGGTAAGTACATCCTGTTTTATTCCAATCGCGACGGCAACAATGAAATTTACCGTATGGATGCAGACGGGAACAATCCCATCAATCTTTCTAATCATCCATCCAACGATTATCTGCCCTGCTGGTCTCCGGATGGAAAAAAAATTGCCTTTACTTCAGACAGGGACCACAAGAGCAGGGAAATTTATACCATGAACAGGGATGGCTCTGAAATCGCCAGGTTAACATCCAATGACCTTTTTGAAGAGGTTCCAACCTGGTCAATGGATAGCAGGAAAATACTGTTTACCCGGCAAATTAAAGAACCCGGCGACACGTCCCATGCAGCCAATGGCGAAATTTTCATTATGGATGCCAATGGTAAAAACGAAAAACGGCTGACATTCAAAAAGGGGTACGACTCCGGCGCCAAATTTTCCCCCGATGGAAAACAGATCGCATTCTATGGGCCAACGGAGGATGGAAATTTTGAGCTTTTTGTAATGAACTCCGATGGCAGCAACATAATCAACCTGACCAACGACATGTTGGAAGACTACTCCCCTTCCTGGTCGCCAGACGGAAAGTGGATTGCCTATTCCAGCGGTACTTCTGCTCAATACGATGTGTGGTTAATACATGTTGGGACCAGAAAGAAAATTCGATTGACTACCGAACCAAAACGCAATGAGACCCCTGTTTGGAAGCCAGACTAGCAAACTTCTGTAATTTTTAAATCACCAGCGGCGCCACCTAAAGAAACATGCATATGAAGAAAGGTTTACTTGCACTTATCTCTTTGCTGATTGCCTTTTCCTTTCCGCTTTTGGCTCAAAAGACAGCTGAGCTGGAAAGAAAAAGCAGCCCATCTGCCCAAGCAATGAAACAGCAGAAACGCCCCAATATGGTCGTAGTCCTCGTAGACGATATGCGCTGGGACGAATATGGGGAAGCAGGCCACAATTATATACAGACCCCGAATATAGACCGGCTTGCTAAAGAAGGCGTCGCCTTTCCAAATGCATTTGCCACCACTCCCCTTTGCTCCCCCAGCCGGGCTAGTTTTCTAACCGGTCAGTATCCCCACACCAATGGCATCAAGGACAACACCGCGCGCAATGCGCAAAGCCACGAACTGAATACCTTTCCCAAACAACTGCATCAAAAGGGCTACGCCACCGCATTCATCGGCAAGTGGCATATGGGAAATGATGATTCAAAGCGCCCTGGTTTTGATTATTGGGTTTCCCTAAAAGGGCAAGGAGAAGCCATCGATCCGGCGTTAAACATTAATGGGACCCAACAAAAGGTAAAGGGGTATGTAACCGACATCCTGATCGATCACTCCCTCCAATTCATCAATCAGGAGCGCGATCAACCCTTTTTGCTGTACCTGGCACACAAGGCGCTTCACCCCAATACCATTCAACGCGATGACGGCAGCGTAATAAACATAGGCGAGGGCGATTTTATTCCCGCCGAAAGACATCTGGGGCTCTATGAATCCGCTGTTTTCAACCGAAGACCCAACTATACTATTCCCCCGCTCGACAAGCCGGCCCTGATGCGGAAAATTGAAGGGGTACCCCCCTTAAGCGCGGAAACGTCGACCAAAGAGAAAACCATCCGCGACCGTTCCGAAATGCTGATGGCTGTCGATGAGGGCCTTGGAGCCATACTAAAAGCCCTGGAAGCCAAGGGCGAATTGGACAATACCATTGTGGTGTTCACCAGCGACCATGGGTATTGGTATGGAGAACATTGCCTTGATTTAGAACGAAGACTGGCTTACGAAGAGGCTATTCGCATTCCTATGCTGGTCCGGTACCCGCCATTAATCAAAGCCGGAATCAAGCCGGAGCAAATGGTTTTAAGCATTGACCTTGCTTCAACGCTACTCGACATCGCCGGCGAAACTCCGGGGCCCCTTCGTCAGGGCAACTCGTGGGTACCGATTTTCAAAGAAAACGCCCATGGTTGGCGAAGATCATTTCTCGTTGAATATTATAGCGACACGGTATTCCCCCGGGTATTCAAAATGGGCTACAAAGCCGTTCGGGACAGTCGTTACAAATATATCCACTACGTCGATTTGGAAGGAATGAATGAACTATACGACCTTGCCGAAGATCCCTATGAGCTGCACAACCTAATGGATGATCCAGGCAAGGCCCGCATACTCAAAAAGATGAAAACGCAGTTGAACCGGCTGTTAACGCAGACGGGAGCGGACAGGCTGCCTTAAAACGCCTGAGGGCAATGCGATGGCGTTCTTCCGAACGTTAAAATCCATTCTTCGAAAAAGACAACGCGGCGAAGCCTATACCTGAAACAGGCGTGATTAAAATCATTCATTTCCCTGGATAAAATGCATTGCAGGCTTTTGAGTAGGAGTATAATTTTAACCCGGCTTCGGAAAAGCTCCTTACTTAGTAGCCATTAAAACGCTAAATAAAGCCTCATGCTACGTTTTTTTCGATCTCTAAGGAGAAAAATAGTCGAAAATGGAAATGTGAAAAAATATTTCATTTATGCCATTGGAGAAATATTGCTCATCATGATCGGGATTTTATTAGCCCTTAAGGTGAATACCATGCAGGAAAATCAAATAAAAAGAAGCGATGAATTGACTGTTTATAAAACCATTAGAGATCAAATAAAGAATTACAAAGCTATACTTGAAAAGGACTTCTATTTCAATAAAAGCTACATGGCCCAGTTCGAGTATGCCCACTCCATCATTGAACGCAATGATCGGACACAAACCGACACGCTGGGGAAAATAGCCAGCCAACTCATCAATTTTTCAGATTTTGACGGAACCGGGGATATTTACGAAACCATTGTACATAGCGGGGAGGTCAAACTTCTTGGCAACGCTGCCATCGTAGATGAAGTTCGAAAACTGGAAGAACAGTTTTTGCTGATAAACCGATCGGAAACTATTCACTATGAATTCATCAGAACGTATGTCGTCTCGAGTTTAAAAAATAACGTGCAATTCGAAACAGGCCGGTTGCAAAATCCGGAAGCGTTATTCGAGACGGAATTTCAAAATATCATCCTTATTTCATTAAAGATAATGGGTGAAAAAGACGAAGCCTACCACACCGCAATACGAGATATTACCCCGCATTGTGCATTTGATCAATGAAGAGCTGGAAAAGGGAGGATAAACGCCCAGCTAGTGTTTAAGTTTACCAAACGTCCGGCCGTTTAGTAAACTAAAACACACCGTAGCTATTTACCCCCTTTAATACGAAAGCAAGAAATTCTGGCTGCTGAAGGTGGCAACAAGTTCATTGAAAATCTGGCGTTGCTGTCTTGCCTTTGTCGTCTTTTTGTCCGCCCTGCTTTTTGCCCGGAATCGCTGGCCCACTTTGCTCCGGAATCAGCGGCCTGCTTTGTCCGGAATTATCTTCCCTTCTCTGAAAATAAGGTATCCGAAAGAAAAAAGCGGGAAAAATATAAATCCTTTCAGGGATTATGTAACTCTTTTCTTTAAAGATGTAATTAATTTTATACAATTAATTATTGATGATAAAATTTGATATGAAAAGAGTAGAAAATAAAGTCGTCCTCGTAACCGGTGGCGCCTTGGGAATAGGGCGCGAAACTTGTATTTTATTGGCTCAAGAAGGCGCAACCGTAGCGGTAACCGATGTGCTTGACAAAGAGGGTAAACTTTTGGCAGAAGAAATTAACTATTCCGGTGGCGTTGCGAAATTTTGGCATCTTGATGTGTCCGATGAAAAAGAAGTGGAAAGGGTATTTGCCCATGTGGTCAAAGAATTTGGAAAACTGGATGCAACGGTTAACAATGCAGGTATTGCAGGCGCAGACAAGCCTACGCATGAGCTAACCGAGAAAGAATGGGATACCGTTATGAATGTGAACGTAAAAGGAGTTTTCTTCTGCACGAAACACGCCATTGCGCATATGAAGCAATCAGGTGGCGGCAGCATTGTTAACCTTTCGTCCATTTATGGTTTAGTCGGCGCCGGAGATATCCCACCTTATCACGCTTCGAAAGGAGCCGTACGGTTGATGTCAAAAAATGATGCCTTAATTTATGCAAAGGACAATATTAGAGTAAACTCGGTGCATCCGGGATTCATCTGGACGCCTTTAGTTGAAGATTTTGGAAAAAACAGCCCCGGGTTCAGAGAAAATCTGGACAGTCTGCATCCCATAGGACATATTGGCGAACCCATAGACATTGCCTATGGAATACTCTACCTGATATCGGACGAATCGAAATTTGTTACCGGAAGTGAACTGGTGATTGACGGCGGGTATACCTGCAAATAAATGAAGTGAAAAGTGAAAATCATTTTGTATTGAGAAGCGGCTGGCGGAGCGCCTCCGTATTAGTGTACGATTTCCCTGCTAATGTCCGCGTTGATTGGGTATTTATCTGGAGTGAATATGCAATAGGTTTCAAATATTAATAAGACAAATGACTTTCATCGACTATTACCAGACTTTAGGAATAGAAAAAAAAGCCACTGCGGCCGACATTAAAAGTGCCTACCGTAAACTTGCCAGAAAATATCATCCCGATTTGAATCCTAACGATGCCAATGCGAAAAAGAACTTTCAACAAATCAATGAAGCGAAAGAAGTACTTGGTGACCCTGAAAAACGAAAAAAATACGATAAATACGGAAAAGACTGGCAGCAGGCGGAACAGTTTGAAAATGCAAAACGAAATCAGGAACAATCATCCGATTTTCGTGGCCAGCAGCATTCCCGGCCGCAATCCGGCGGGGATTTTTCGGATTTCTTCGAGTCCATGTTTGGCGGTTCTGCAAACGCCGGCAGAAGCAGACAGGTAAAATTCAGAGGCGAAGATTACAACGCACAATTACAGCTCAACCTTGCAGACGCTTATCATACCCACAAACAAACGCTATCGGTCAATGGAAAGAATATAAGGATAACCATTCCTGCCGGAATTGAAAACGGACAAACAATAAAAATTTCAGGACATGGGGGTTCGGGAATCAATGGCGGGCCGAACGGCGATTTGTACATTACCTTTTTAATAGCCGACCATCCCGAAATCAAAAGGCTGGGCAATGACTTATATATACATGTTGACATAGAACTCTACGTTGCCGTGCTGGGAGGTGAAATTACCATCGATACCTTTAGCGGAAAAGTGAAGCTTAAAGTAAAGCCCGAAACGCAAAATGGAAGCAAGGTAAAACTTAAGGGGAAAGGATTTCCTGTTTATAAAACCGATGGGCAGTTTGGAGATTTATACATAACGTATACAGTTCAAATCCCAACCAATTTAACCGAGAAACAAAAAAGCTTATTTACTGAATTATCAAAATCATAAACCAGATATTATGGAATCGAAGCAAATAGATGATTTAATAGCGGTAAATGAATTCTGTGTCAGCCATAATATCGAAATTTCATTTTTAAACCTGTTGCAACAAAACGGGTTAATTGAAATCAGCACCATAGAGTCAACGTACTTTGTAGAAAAGGAGCAGCTCCCGCAGCTTGAAAAATATGTTCGTTTCTATTATGATCTGGATATTAACCTGGAAGGGATTGAGACTATAACCTATTTATTGCAGCGAATAGAAAACCTGCAGAATGAGATTATTAACCTCAAAAACAGGCTTCATTTTTATGACACCCAAGGATAAGACTAAATCGCAACAAGCCTATTAAACCCAAATGACAAACCTTTCCATTTGCGGAGCAAAAAGTACAACGTCAAAAAGCAGAAAGGTATAAAACATATAAACCTTTCCCCAACCCATGTAACGCTTGTCTGCCAAATGATGCCCACCTTTGTCGTACTCGCTATACCCACCATCGAATGATTAAATGGCACACCATCACGAAGGAGGAAGCCCTTCGGCAAACCAAAAGCCAAGCCACCGGGCTTTCCGCCGCCCAATCGGCAGCGGGGCTGCGGAAGTACGGGCGCAATGAACTGTTGGAAAAAAAGAAACGACCCCCCTGGCTCCTTTTTTTCTACCAATTCAAGGACACCATGATTTTGATCCTGATTGCCGCCGCTGTCCTATCGGGATTGGTTGGCGACGTGAAAGACACGGTCGTCATATTGATCATCATCGTGCTGAATGCCGTCGTCGGCTTTTGGCAGGAGTACCGGGCGGAAAAGGCAATGGCGGCCCTGAAAAAAATGACCCTTCCCTCGGCAACGGTGCTGCGGGAGGGATTGCCTGTTGAAATAAACGCCGCCGAACTCGTGCCCGGCGATGTGGTGGTGCTCGAAACCGGAAACATGGTGCCCGCCGACCTGCGGCTTATGGAATCTCACTCCCTCCGCATCGAAGAGGCATCCCTCACCGGAGAATCCTCGGCGGCGGATAAGCAAACCGAGAAATTAGATACGGAAAAACGGCCCCTCGGCGACCGCACAAACATGGCCTACAAAAGCACCATCGTCACCTATGGCCGTGGCAGCGGGCTGGTAGTGGCAACGGGCATGAAAACCGAAATCGGGCAAATCGCGCAACTCTTGCAGGAGGATGGCACAATGACCCCCTTGCAGCAGCGGCTCGCCGATTTTTCCAAAAAACTCTCCATCGCTGTCGTTGGCATCTGCGTCGTCATTTACGGCGTGGGGCTGCTGCGTGGCGAAGACCCGGTGCAAATGCTGCTTACCGCCATCTCCGTCGCGGTGGCAGGCATCCCGGAAGCGCTCCCCGCCGTGGTCACCATCGCCCTGGCGCTCGGCGCACAGCGCATGGTGAAAAAACACGCCCTTATCCGCAAATTGCCCGCCGTCGAAACCCTCGGCTCCGTCACCTTTATCTGTACCGACAAAACCGGAACACTCACCCAAAACCGGATGACCGTCACGGAAACATGGACGCCCGAAACCCCGCCCGCCGGCTTGGCGCTTTCCCCAAAAGATGCCTTGTTGCTTTGTATGGCCCTCAATCACGACGTGAAAAAAAACAAGCAGGGCGACCCCACAGGCGACCCTACCGAAATGGCGTTGGCCGCTTTTGCCAAAAAAAACCTGCGTGCCGCAAAGCCCAAAACCTACCCCAGAAAGGCCGAACTCCCCTTTGATTCAGGGCGAAAAATGATGACCACCGTACATCAATGGGCTGATGGAAAATTTCTCGTCGTCACTAAAGGCGCACTCGAATCCGTGCTGCAAGCCTGCAAAGGTGCAGACGAGACAAGCATGACTGCCGAAGCGGCAAAAATGGGGCAAAACGGCTTGCGCGTATTGGCTTACGGTTGCCGAATCCTGAACGAATTGCCTGCGGACATTACGTCTGAAAATCTCGAAAAACAACTGCAATGCGCCGGCTTGGCGGGTATGATGGACCCGCCCCGCAAGGGGGCCGCCCGTGCCGTGGCCGATTGCCGCCGGGCAGGTATCGTGCCCGTGATGATTACCGGCGACCACCCCGAAACGGCAGCGGCCATCGCCCGGCAGATCGGCATATGGAGCGAAGCGACCGATTTGATGCTCACGGGCGTTGAATTGGAAGAAATGTCGAAGCATGATTTGGTCCAAAAAATCGAACACATAAAGGTGTATGCCCGGGTTTCTCCGCAGCAAAAATTGCGGATTGTCAAGACCCTGCAAAGCAAAAACCACTACGTTGCCATGACAGGGGACGGCGTCAACGATGCTCCCGCACTCCGCCGGGCAAACATCGGCGTGGCGATGGGCATCACCGGCACCGACGTGTCGAAGGAGGCCGCCGACATGATTCTGCTGGACGACAATTTTGCCACCATCCTGAAAGCCGTGCGGGAAGGCAGGCGCATTTATGACAATATCCGCAAGTTCATCAAGTACATCCTGACGGGCAACAGCGGCGAAATCTGGACGATTTTCCTTGCCCCGCTCATTGGGCTGCCCATCCCGTTGCTGCCCATCCACATCCTTTGGGTCAACCTCGTGACCGACGGGCTGCCAGCGCTCGCATTGGCAGCAGAGCCTGCAGAAAAGAACATCATGCAACTGCCGCCCCGCAAGCCCGATGAGCGCATTTTCGCCCATGGGCTGGGCTGGCATATCCTGTGGGTCGGTCTGCTCATCGGTGCCATCTGCCTCGGAGTTCAGGCTTGGGCGATAAAGCACGAAGACCCTAAATGGCAGACTTATGTTTTCACGGTGCTTTGTTTCACGCAAATGGCGCACGTAATGGCCATCCGAAGCCCACGGTATTTTTTGTTCCGCCAAGGCATTTTCACCAATCCGATGCTGGCAGGCGCCGTCCTGCTCACCTTCGGGCTGCAACTCGCCTTGATTTACGTCCCCGTTTTGCAGGGCATCTTTTCCACACAGGCTCTCAGTTGGCAGGAACTCGGCGGCTGTATCCTCGTCTCGCTGTTGGTATTCCATGCCGTGGAGATGGAGAAGCTGGTGCGGAGCCTGAGGAAAGCGAACGGGCGGGTGAACGTGGAGCCATCCTGAGCCAAACGAACAAAGTCGTTTTTTCAAAATCTAGGAATCTTGAAACCCTTCCCCAACTTCGTGTAACGCTATCCTGTTTGATTATAAGGAACTTTGTTCCTGAATCAAAAAACCCTTCTTTGAAATTGTTCATCAAATACATGGTCAGCAACCGCTGCAAGCTGGCGGTCAAGGAGGCATTGAAAAACCTTGGGGTACACTTCATCATAGTGGACCTGGGCGAAGTGGAAATCATGGAGGACCTTTCCCAGGAGCAGCGGACGCAACTGAAAGAAGGCCTGCTCCTGACAGGGCTTGAACTTATGGACGACCGGAAAGGCATTTTGATTGAACGGATTAAAAATGCCATCGTCGAAATGGTTCACCACTCGGACGATAACCCAAAGACGAACTTCTCCGATTACCTTAGCGAAAAACTAAACTACGACTACACCTACCTGGCCAACCTGTTCTCGGAAGTTCAGGGCGCCACCATCGGGCAATTCATCATTGCCCATAAAATCGAGCGGATAAAAGAACTGATTACCTACGGCGAACTGAACATGTCGGAAATCGCCTGGAAAATGAATTACAGCAGCGTGGCGCATTTGAGCAATCAATTTAAAAAAATCACCGGACTTACCCCCACCCATTTTAAACAATTAAAGGACAAAAGGCGAAGTCCCTTAGAAAAAATTGGAAACTTACACGAGGACGAATGATCCGTGATGAAACTGGCGTGAGTTTCGGGAATTACTTCAGCGAATAAAAACCTCCATTCAAGTTGACCGTCAGGGTAATGCCGCTGCACAATGATTATCAATCCACGTTTTTCATCAACAAGTCACCTTTCATGGAACCTACAAAACAAGAATCCCAATACGCCCGTAGCCTGATTGAAGCCAGCCTCGACCCCCTGATCACCATCAGCACCGAGGGCAAAATCACAGACATGAACCTGGCAACGGTTCATATCACGGGTAAGGCCAGGGAAGCGCTCGTTGGCACGGACTTTTTCGATTATTTCACCGAACCGGAAAAAGCGCGGAAGGTATATCAGGAAGTGTTCGCTAAGGGCTTCGTGACGGATTACCCGCTCACCATCACCGATCACAAGCTGACGGATGTGCTGTTCAATGGCTCTGTTTATAAAGATGCCAAAGGAAAAGTAATGGGCGCCGTAGTGGTGGCCAGGGACATCACCGAGCAAAAAAGGTTTGAAACGGAATTAATTGAAGCAAAAGAATTTGCGGAATTGGCAGTGGGTATTGCCGACGAAGCAAAAAACAAAGCCGAAGCCGCCGCGCAAATCGCCGAAGATGCCGTGAAGTCGAAGCAGCAGTTTTTATCGAATATGAGCCACGAGATACGCACCCCCATGAATGCGATTATCGGGTTTACGAAAGTGATGCTGAAAACCGAACTTTCTGCCAAGCAAAAGGAGTACCTGACGGCCATAAAAATGAGCGGCGACGCCCTGATCGTGCTTATCAACGATATATTGGACCTGGCAAAAGTGGATGCCGGAAAAATGACTTTCGAACAGACCCGCTTCAAAATGGCACAATCCATATCCGCTATGCTCCATTTGTTCGAGGCGAAAATCCAGGAAAAGAATTTAGAATTGGTCAAAGAATACGACGCCAACATTCCCGAACTACTGGTGGGCGACCCGGTGCGTTTGCACCAGATTATTATGAACCTGATGAGCAATGCGGTCAAGTTTACCGCAAAAGGACGGATCACCGTGCGGGTGAGGCTGCTCGAAGAGAACGAGGAAAGCGCAACCGTTGAATTTGCGATTGCAGACACCGGCATCGGGATCATAGACAGCAAACGGGAAAAGATTTTTGAAAACTTCCAGCAGGCGTCCAGCGCCACCGCCCGGCTTTTTGGGGGCACGGGGCTGGGGCTCGCTATCTCCAAGCAGCTGGTAGAACAACAAGGCGGCAGCATCCGGGTAAAAAGCAAGGTAGACGAAGGCTCCGAGTTTTGCTTTGTATTGAACTTCCAAAAAACAAACGACATGTCCGATTTGGAAACCTCCTTAATCGAACAAGACACGGAAGCCCTGAACATCAATGTGCTGGTGGTGGAAGACATGGTCCTCAACCAATTGCTGATGAAAACCCTGCTCGACGATTTCGGCTTCGAGCGGGATATTGCCAATAACGGCCGCATTGCCATCGAAAAAATGCAACTTAATTCGTATGATATTATCTTGATGGACTTGCACATGCCCGAAATGAACGGGTTCGAGGCAACGGAATACATCCGCAATCAGCTCCATTCCAAAATCCCCATCATCGCCCTCACCGCCGACGTCACCACCGTTGATTTGGCAAAATGCAGAGCCGTCGGCATGACCGATTATATCGCAAAACCCGTGGACGAGCGCCTGTTGTACAGCAAAATAGTCAGCCTGGTGAAGAAAACCACGCCACCTGTTGTGGAGATCGTAATGGAACCCGACCCTATCAAAAAGCTGAAATGTACCAACCTCGAATATTTAACCCAGCGAACCAAAAACAACCCAACCTTAATCATGGAAATGATCACCGCTTATCTGGAACAAACGCCCCACCTCATCAGTGCCATGAAACTCAGTGCACAGGATAAAGATTGGGATGCGCTGTATGCTACCGTGCATAAGATGATCCCCTCGTTTTCCATCATGGGAATCAGCGCCTATTTTGAAACCATAGCCAAAAAAGTTCAGGACTACGCACGGACGCGACAACAGGGAGAAAGCATCTTTGATTTGGTCTTGCAATTGGAGAACGTATGCGTGCAGGCTTGCAGGGAATTGGAGGAGGAAATTACCCGGATTAAAAATATACAAGGATGAAAAACGACGCTAAAATAAAGCTGTTTTTGATAGACGACGATGCGGTTTTTTTGAAATTACTTGCCATTGAATTTCTGCAACATGCCGACTTTGACGTAGAAACCTATCCGACCGGGGAGCTTTGCCTGGAGCATTTGCCCAGCAGCCCCGACGTCATCATTTTGGACTACCACCTGGACGGCATCGTGAAAAACGCCATGAACGGCATCGAGACGTTGGACAGGATAAAAGGATACAACCCCGATATTCCTGTAATTATGTTGTCTTCCCAGGATAAAATTGACGTGGCCGTCAACTGTATGCACCACCGGGCATTCGATTATGTGGTGAAAAGCGAGACCGCTTTTATGCGCCTTCAAAAAATCATCACTACCATTTTTCACTATCAAAAAAATGGAAAAGGAATTGAATTGGTATATGGAACGGATGTGAGCTATGCGCAATGATTCCACCAGAATGTGTAGGAAGGGCCCGCCCCCCCCCCCCCTTTCCTTTGGGGGGGGGGGGGGGGGGGGGGGGGAAAAAGGGGGGGGGGGGGGGGGGGGCCCAAACCCATACCTGCAAATGTGCGAATAATGTAACCTTTCCCAAGAAAAGCGTAACACATCTCCCTGCTAAAGTCGCGATCTTTGTAAATTAAAATTCGTTCACATCTGCCCCGCCAACTGCGGGAATAAAAACTAAAAAAATGAGCAAAGACAAAGGAAGCAAAGACAAAAAGAAATCCCCGGCCAGCAAAACAAGCGGCAAAAATAAAGCCGTGTCGGCCTACAAATCAGAAGGAAAAGGCGGAGCCGAAAAACCAGGCCTCAACGTTTTCAGCCCAAAAACGGAGAGTAACCCAGCCCCAAACCCCAAAACTAAAGCATGATCGAAGTCATAAAACACGGGGTTATTCTTGAGAAAACCATGCTCGGCTTTGAAACCCACGGCGTCCTGAACCCTGCCGTGATACAGGAGGGCGACGGCGTCCACGTTTTCTACCGGGCGGTCAGCAAGGGCAATTACTCCAGCATCGGGTATTGCCGTTTGGACGGGCCGCTCACCGTGGTGGAGCGAAGCGAGGTGCCCGTCTTATTTCCTCAGACCGACTACGAATCGCACGGGGTGGAAGACCCCCGTATCACCAAAATCGACGACCTGTATTACCTTACCTACACGGCTTTCGACGGCGTCAATGCGTTGGGAGCGTTGGCTACCTCCACGGATTTGCGGCATTTCGACAAACAGGGCGTCGTCGTGCCGCAAATTGCCTATGCGGAGTTTAAACACCTTGCCGAATGCAGCGGGGTGTTAAATGAAAAATATACCCGCTATAACGACCGGAGCAGCTTTTTTTCAAGCGCGGAAAAAAAAGTGCTGCTTTGGGATAAAAACGTGGTTTTATTCCCAAGGAAAATTAACGGGAAAATATATTTCCTGCACCGGATAAAGCCGGATATTCAAATCGCTTCCATCAATGATTTTCAGGAATTAACGAAAGAATTCTGGGAGCAATATTTTCTGCATTTCAGGAAAAATATCGTGCTAAAGCCCCGCTACCACCACGAAGTGAGCTATATCGGCGGGGGCTGCCCGCCCATCGAAACAGCGGAGGGTTGGCTGCTGATTTATCACGGGGTACACGATACCAACAAAGGCTTTGTTTATGCTGCCTGTGCGGCTTTGCTGGATTTGGAAAACCCTAAACAAGAAATCGCAAGGTTGCCGTATGCGTTGTTCAAACCAGAGCACGCCTGGGAACTTAAGGGCGAAGTGAACAACGTATGTTTCCCTACGGGTACTGCCCTGTTTGACGACACCTTGTACATTTATTATGGCGCCGCCGACGAGCGCATTGCCTGTGCTTCGTTGAGCCTGGCTGGGTTGTTGGCGGAATTGCTGCTCAATATCAAAAAAGATGAAAAATGAACTCGTTGCATACCCACGGCGCATAGCTCAACCTGAATTTTTGGCCGGGAAAAGGAGCATTGCACAACAGGAAATCGCCGCCTCGAACTCCAGCTTACCTGGAATCTTGATCCTCACTTCCTACCCGCCAAGGGAATGCGGCATTGCCACTTATTCGCAGGATTTGCTAAAGGCGCTGGACAATAAGTTCAGCAATTCGTTTTCCCTGAAAGTCTGTGCGCTGGAGGCCGGAATCAACGAGTATACTTATCCGGACGAAGTAAAATATGTGCTCGATACCACCGATGCCGGGCAATATATCGAATTGGCAAATACCATCAACAACGACAATAGCATCATGTTCGTCGTGGTACAGCATGAATTTGGTTTTTTCCAGGAGGCTGGCGAAGAGGCATTCCCCCAATTTTTATATACGCTCACCAAATCCGCCATCCTTGTTTTTCACACCGTTTTGCCCAAGCCCGATGCCGCCTTGAAGGAAAAGATTAGCCGCCTGGCAACGGCCTGCGCTGCTATCGTAGTGATGACTAAAACCTCCCAAAAAATATTGAAAGACGACTATGGCATCCCAACCCAAAAAGTGGAGGTCATTGCGCACGGCACCCACCTCGTGCCCCACCTGAACAAGGATGCGCTGAAAGAAAAACATGGCCTGACCGGCCGAAAAGTGCTGTCTACCTTCGGGCTGCTCAGTTCAGGGAAAAGCATCGAGACTACGCTGGACTCCCTGCCCGCCATCATCGAATCAAACCCGGATGCGCTGTTTTTGGTCATCGGTAAAACGCACCCCAGCGTGGTCAAATCCGAGGGCGAAAAATACCGGGACATGCTGGAAGCAAAGGTGGAGGCATTATCGCTCCAATCCCATGTTAAGTTTATCAACCGCTACCTTCCTTTGCAGGATTTATTAGAGTACCTGCAAATGACCGATATTTACCTGTTCACCTCCAAAGACCGCCACCAGGCGGTGAGCGGTACCTTTTCGTACGCGATGAGCTGCGGCTGCCCCATTATTTCCACGCCGATTCCCCATGCCAAGGAGGTGCTTCGCCAGAATACGGGCATCCTCGTTGATTTTCAAAGCCCACAGCAATTGGCAGATGCCGTCAACCGCCTGATGGGCGACGAGCTACTTCGCAGCGCCTTCAGCACCAACACATTGCAGCGCATTGTGCCCACTTCGTGGGAAAATTCGGCGATTGCCCATGCCTCGCTCTTGCAAAAATTAGCCGGGCCGCCGCCCGGCGAGAATGGTTTTAAATATAAGACAACCCGTCCGTTCCCCCAGTCCGCCTATTCAAATGGAAAGATTTCGCTGGAATACCGCATGCCCGGCATCAACCTGGCGCATGTGCTTGAAATGACCACGGAGGCCGGCATCATCCAGTTTTCGAAAATCAACCAGCCCGACCTGGATTCCGGCTATACCCTCGACGACAATGCACGGGCTTTGGTGGCCCTGCTCATGCACTATGAGTGGTCGGGCGACCGGTCAGACTTGGGGCCAATCCGAACCTACCTGAATTTTATTGAATTTTGTCAGCAACCCACTGGCGATTTCCTGAATTACGTAGACAGCGATCGCAATTTTACCCCGCAAAACAACGAAACAAACCTCTCGGACGCTAACGGGAGGGCTATCTGGGCATTGGGGTATTTGGTTTCAAAGAGAGCCATCTTGCCCGCCGATCTATTGGCAAAAGCCGAGAACGTCATGCAGCGGGTATTGCCGGTGATCGACGCCATGCACTCCACCCGTTCCATGGCTTTTTTCAATCAAAGGCTTGTATTATTTCAACCAGGAAAAGCAAACGCCGGCGGTCACGCAGCTTATCCAATTATTGGGCAACCGGCTGTTGCAGATGTACCGCCACGAATCGGCGCACAACTGGAAATGGTACGAAGACTACCTGACCTACGCCAACGCTATCCTGCCAGAGGCCATGCTCTGCGCCTGGCAAGCGACCGGAAACCCCGTTTATAAAGAAACCGCAAAAGCCTCGCTCGATTTTCTGTTGTCGCTCACCTTCAAGGATGGCCGAATCAAAGTCATCTCCAACATAGGCTGGATGCACAAGGGCCGGGAGTCGTTACCCCTAATAAAAGGCGCCGAACAGCCTATTGACATCGCCTATACCATCCTCGCACTGGAGCGGTTTTACCATGTTTTCGAGGACGAAGCGTATGCCAAAAAAATGGCCATAGCCTTCAACTGGTTCTTGGGCAACAACCACTTGCACCAAATCATTTACAACCCCTGCACGGGCGGCTGTTACGATGGTTTAGAGGAGCGGAATGTGAACCTCAACCAGGGCGCCGAGTCCACCCTGAGCTACCTGATGGCGAGGATGTGCGTGGAGAATTACAGATAACGCAAATACCCCAACCACCAACCACCAACCACCTAATCCTCCTCCTCCAGCACCAATTCCGCGTCCTTTTCCCAGATCTCCATCTCGCAGGGCTTGCAGTTGAACTTCAGTTTGTACTCCACCTCCCCGTGTTTCAGGGTGAGCGGCTCGGCTACTTTCTCGCCCATGGTGGCGCGCTGATAGCGCGGGCATTTGCCCAATTCGTATTTCACGCAATACTTGGTTACCATCACGCGCGATTTGCCGGGGTCCCATTGCAATTCAAATGCTTTTTCGATCTCCGTAACCCCATGGCGTTTGTAAAACGCCCGGGCCAGCTTGTTCGACACGTTGTAGGTGAAATCGAGGGCCTTTGCGGGATACGGGTGATCGGTTTTGACAAGCGGGCGCTCTTCCCGCTGATAATCCCGGATGCGGATCTCCGTCAATTCCTCCAATGCCGCCCGGCGGATTTCGTTGACCCTGGCATTGGGCAAAAACCAGTTTTCCGAAAAATCCACCTCGATGGCGTCCGCCATGAAGGGCGTATTGCCGGTTTTGGCCAGGTTCTTTTTGATATTCTCGATCAGCCCCTCCGCATTCTTGGCGGGCTCTTTGGGCGCGTCGAGGGTAGCTATGCCCTGATGCCCGTCTTCGTCGGTTACCTGCAGGCAGAAGCCGGTTTCGGTTTCGGCGAAGCGCATCGTCACCCCGATTTTTCGCACGGCGCTGTTTTCGTGTTCCAGCATCCGGTTGAACTCGGCATCGAGATTGCGGTATATTTCCGTGCCGGCAGGCAGGGACTTCAAGGTATTGGGCACGACGATATCATGCACAATAATATTGACCTGGACGCCATCCCCCACGCCTTGTTCGTTGAGGAAATACAGGCCGTCGCCGTTGTGGAGCAACTCGTAGTTTTCAATCCGGTAGCCGTTGGCTTTCACCTCCAGGAGCTTACCGATGTACTGCCCTTTGGACTTGGGGCTTTCCCAGGAGCCTATCTTTTCGCGGCGGTGGTTGACAAAGTAATCGGTGTAACCCCGGTTAAAGCTGCGGTCCAACCCTGGCTCAAACTGGTAGAACGTCCGGCCCGACGAGGCTTTTTCATATAGACCGGCATGCGCTTCCAGAAACGCATCCAGCTTTTTGCGCAGGTAGGCGGTATTGTTTTTGACGTAAACCAGGTCTTTCAGCCGGCCTTCGATTTTGAACGACGAAATACCGGCCCGGATCAAATTGGGCAGTTCCTCCGACAGGTCCAGGTCTTTAATCGACAGCAGGTGGCTGCTTTCGATGAGCGTAGCGCCCGTGCCGTCGATCAGCTGGTAGGGCAGCCTGCAGTTTTGGGCGCAGGAGCCGCGGTTGGCCGAGCGCTCCCCGTTGGCCACGCTCATGTAACAATTGCCGCTAAACGACACGCACAGGGCGCCGGTGACAAAAAATTCCAGCTCGGCGCCAGTGGCTTCGTGGATTTCGCGGATCTGGTCCAGGTTGAGTTCCCGCGCCAAAACTACGCGCTTCATGCCCGCATCGGCCAGGAATTGGACGTGGGCGGCATCGCGGTTATTGGTTTGGGTGCTGGCGTGAAGGACAATGGGCGGAAGGTCCATCTCCAGGATTCCCATGTCCTGGATGATGAGGGCATCCACTCCGATGCGGTGCAAATCCCAGATGAGCTGCCGGCAGGCCTCCAGCTCGTTGTCGTACAAAATGGTGTTGACGGTCACCAGCACCTTCGCCTTGAACAGGTGGGCATAGCGAACCAACTCCGCAATGTCCTCCACCGGATTCGTCGCATTCGTCCGGGCGCCAAACATGGATGCGCCGATGTATACAGCGTCTGCGCCCGCGTTAATAGCGGCCATCCCCTGGAACAGGTTTTTGGCAGGGGCGAGGATCTCGATCTTTTTTCTCATGCGGTTCGGGTGGGTTGTTTTCTGCTAAGCATTTGGCCAGAGCGCAAAAATAAGATAACTTTAGCTTTCCCCCTCTACAATAACAACTTCGTCCGTTCCAGTTTTTCCCGGATCAAAGGTTTGAGTTTGCGGCCTGCATCCAGGAGCAGGATCTCGTCGGTAGGAAACGGCATAGGCCGGTTGCCGATGCGTTTGCGGGTATCGGCGCTCAGGGCGCGTTCATCCCCCTTGAAAGTAGAGGCGTAGTTTTCAAAGATGGCGTCGGCCCCAAGGTCCTGTACATCGATCAGGGTGCCGGTTCGGTAGTCAAAGAACTCGAGCCGCCCCGCCATGCGCACGATCTTGTGCTGGTAATTTTCCAGTACCCAGGCTTTGATGACGACCTTCTTCGGCACTTTGATGTCGTTGCCGAGGCTGTCTTTCTTCACGTTGCCGCGTTCGTCGAGCACGTAGTTGAAGCCGTCTTCGATTTCCCTGGTTTCTTCGTATTCGCGTTCCTTCAGCACGCCGGGAGAGGCCTGCACGTCCATGAGCGAGTAGGTCACCCGGTAGTCGTAGTCAACGCCGGGCTGGCGCTCGCTGTGGAATACTTTCCAACTGCCCTGCTGATTGCCAAAACCGAGCTGCATAATCTCCTGCTCCAGTCCGGAAGGGAGGATCACCGGCGCCCTGTTCTCCATATTCACCAGGACAAACGTGGTGCCAAGCCGGCGGGCTTCTGCCATCAGCGCGTCGCGGTCGCGGTACACGCGAAAATATTTGTCGATGCGCTCCAATTGCAAAAGCGCTTCCCGGGCGGCAGGGCGGTCGCGGTTGCGCCGCGCCAAATCCAGAAGGCGCTGGGCGTCGCCATAGAGAAACGCCGCCGATTCTTCCCGGGCTTCTTTTTTAAGGGTTTCGGTGCGCACAAACAGGAATTCGGCTTTTCTGCCAGAGCGGTCCACCAAAGGCAGCAAAGGCTCTACCCGCGATTGGCGGTCCTCGATGCGGCGGTAGATTTCATAGACCTTTTCCCAGTCGTCCGGGCGGCCGCTGGCCTTGAGGCGGTCGGCCGCCTCCATGTCTCTGGCCGTGGCTTTCGCGAATGCTTCTTCCAACACCTGGACATAAATTTCTTTCTTCTCTTTTTTCCCTGCCAGCCGCTGAATAGCCATTTGGATCGACTGATCGTAATCGCCGGTATCTACCAGTTTGGAAGGGGAAGAACAGCTGGATACCGCCAAAAAAGCGGCGGACAGGAATACTGCCCACAGGTTGATTTGAAATGTGCGCATGGCCGGGTTGTTTAGGATTTTTTAATGGTTTTTCTACTACGAAAATAACAGCTTCCCGAATGCCACGCTGCTAACGAAGCGTTAATTTGGAAAGGCCACTGGTTAAAGAAGGCTTAAGGCGTGGGGCGAGGCTGGAGCCTCGCGAAGACAAAAAGTCACGAGGCGGGAGCCTCGCGCCAGTTTGCAGCGGGAGCCTCGCGCCAGTTTACAACTTTACAACTTCGCAACTTCGTCACTTCGTCACTCCGCAACTTCGCAACTTCGTCACTTCGCTACTTTTTCCTCCCACACCATCGCCAGGTGAACCAGCGTTTGGGCGGCTAGTTCCATATCCTGCACCGACACCCATTCCTGGCGGGAATGGAAAGCGTGTTCTCCCGCGAAAATATTTGGGCAGGGAAGCCCCATATAGGAAAGCCTGGACCCGTCGGTGCCACCGCGGATGCTGGACCGGATGGGGTCCATACCAGCCCGGCGGATGGCTTCGGCGGCAAATTCCGCCACCTGGGGATATTGGTCCAGCACGTTCTTCATGTTGCGGTATTGCTCGGTTACCTGGAATTCGGCCCGGGAGTTGGGGTAGTCTTTAAGCACCTCGTCGAGAATCCCTTTCAATAGCTGCTCGTATTCGATCAAGCCTTCGTCGGTAAAATCCCGGACAATAAATTGGACTACCGCTTTTTCCAGCCCCCCGCTGATGCTCGTCGGGTGAAGGAACCCCTCCCTTCCGGAGGTGCTTTCCGGAGATAGCCGGCCTTTAGGCAAGCGATGCACGACCGCTGCGGCAATCTTGATGGCATTTTCCATCTTTCCTTTGGCAAACCCCGGATGGGCGCTCACGCCGTGTATCGCAATGGTCACGGCATCTGCCGAAAACGTTTCGTCCTCCAGAGACCCCCGTTTTTCCCCGTCGATGGTATAACCGAAGTCTGCACCCAACTTTTTCATATCTACTTTATTCACTCCCCTGCCGATCTCTTCGTCGGGAGTAAACAGGATGCGAATCGTTCCATGCAGGATTTCCGGATGGGCCATCAGGTGGTATGCCGCATCCATGATAGCGGCTACACCGGCTTTGTTATCCGCTCCAAGCAAGGTCGTGCCGCTGGCAGTGATAATGTCATTCCCGATCTGCTCCATCAGGTCGGGATGCGCTTCCGGTGTCAGGACCACCGTGGGGTCGTCGGGAAGAACGATCTCCCCGCCTCCGTAATTGGCATGCAGGATTGGCTTTACGCCTGCGCCACTGCTATCCGGCGAGGTATCCACATGGGAACAATAGCAGATGACCGGAACGTTCTTAGGGGTATTCGCCGGGATCGTGGCATACACATACCCGTGCGGATCGAGGTGGGCGTCGGCAATGCCCATCTCCAGGAGTTCTTCCACCAACACCCGGCTAAGGTCTTTCTGTTTTTCGGTGGAGGGTTGGGAAGGCGAATCGGGGTCCGATTGGGTATCGATTTGCACATAGCGCAGGAAGCGCTCCAACACCGTATGTTTCATCGGGAGTTTCATAACGCTTTTTGCCAAAGATACAAAAAGCAAGAGGCTTTCCCATGCGGAAAGCCTCCTGAAAACGTGTTTTCATACTAATACGGAAAAGTTGCGAGGTTGCGAGGTTGCGAAGTTGCGAGGTTGCGAGGTTGCGAAGTTCTTTGTTCAAAGAAACCCTTCGCAATCACGTAACTTACTTCGTAACTTGCTTCGTAACGTCGTAACCTCGTAACGTCGCAACTTTCTTCGTAACTCCGCAACGTCGCAACCTCGTAACTTTTAACTACCGCACGAACATCATCTCCCGGTACTTCACCAGCGGCCATTCGCGGTCGTCGACGAGGTATTCGAGGCGGTCGGCATGGGTGCGGATCACTTCCATGTAAGGCTTCACAGAAGCGCAGTAAGCTTGAGCTTTTTCTTCCGCATCGCCGTGCTCATTGGCTTTTTTCCTGGCTTCCGTCACTTGATCGCGTTGATGTTTTCGGAAATGCGGAGGATAAGATCCAACTGGCCGCGATAGGCCTCTTCCGGCAGATCGAGGTCTTTAAGACTTCCGACGTTGTCGGCCAGGCTGGTCTGGTATTCGATAGCGGCAGGCAGGATATGGTTGATCGCCATTTCGCCCATAGTCCGCGACTCGATTTGCAGCTTCAGCACATAACTGTCGCACATGACGTCGTAGTGGGCATGGAGTTCCCGCTCAGTGAAGACGCCTGCGCTGGTGAACAACTCATGTGCTCCCTTGGTAGCATACGCCTTCAACGCGTCCGGGGTGTTCGGCGTATTGGCCAGTCCGCGGCGGGCTGCTTCCACTTTCCATTCGTCGCTGTAGTTATCCCCTTCGAAGCGGATGTTTTTTGATTCGGTGATGTACTTTTTGATCACGGTGAGGATAGCGGCATCTTTGTCTACGCCGCTGGCGAGCAAGCTGTCTACTTCCGTTTTGAAGTCCATCAGCTGGCGGCCCATGATGGTGTTCATGATCGTCATGGGGTCCGGCGCAGTTCATCGAGGAGCCGACCATGCGGATCTCGAATTTGTTGCCGGTAAACGCAAAGGGCGAAGTCCGGTTGCGGTCGGTATTATCGCGTTCGAGATCGGGTACTTTGCTGAGCAGATTCAGCACTTCCTTCACGCCGCTGATGTCGGCAGGTATCCCCGCTTCAATGCTGTCGAGCAGGCGGCTCATGGCGTCGCCGAGGAACACGGAAACAATAGCCGGAGGGGCTTCGTTAGCGCCGAGGCGATGGTCGTTGGAGGCGGAAGCGACGCTGGCCCGGAGCAGGTCGGCGTAGCGGTAAACCGACTGGATCGTGCACACAAAGAAGGTGAGGAATTGCAGGTTCTTGCCCGGGTTTTTGCCTGGGCTAAGGAGGTTCTTGCCGGTGTTGGTGCCCATCGACCAGTTGTTGTGCTTACCCGAGCCATTAACCCCTGCAAAGGGCTTTTCGTGGAGCAGCACCCGGAGGCGGTGGCGGCGGGCAACGCGGTCCATAACGTCCATGAGCAACTGGTTGTGGTCGACGGCCACGTTGACGTCCTCAAACATCGGCGCCAGCTCGTACTGGCCGGGGCCAACTTCGTTGTGGCGGGTACGGACAGGAATACCGAGTTTGTGGGCTTCGGTCTCCAGGTCGCGCATGTAGGCGAAGACCCGCTCCGGAATCGATCCGAAATAATGATCTTCCAGTTGCTGGCCTTTCGGAGAATGTTTCCCGAGCAGGGTTCTTCCCGTCAGCACCAGGTCGGGGCGGGCAGAGAACAAGGCTTCATCGACGAGAAAGTATTCCTGTTCCCATCCCAGGGTGGCGTGTACTTTATTCACGTCCGAATCGAACATCTGGCAAACCGGCACCGCCGCTTTTTCCAGGTAAGCCTGCGACTTCAGCAGCGGCAGTTTGTAATCCAGCGAATCGCCGGAGTAGGTTACGAAGATCGTTGGGATACAAAGCGTTCTTCCTTCCCCGATTTCGATAATGAAAGCGGGAGAAGAAGGGTCCCATGCCGTATAACCGCGCGCTTCAAAGGTGGAGCGCAGCCCGCCGCCCGGAAAGCTCGATCCGTCGGGCTCTTGCTGAACCAATGCGTCTCCGGTGAATTCTTCCAGCACTTCGCCGTCAGGACGAAGGGTAAAGAACGAGTCGTGCTTTTCCGCCGTGCGGCCGGTAAGCGGCTGAAACCAGTGCGTGTAGTGGGTTGCCCCTCTTTCCATCGCCCATTTCTTCATGCCTGCTGCTGCCATTTCGGCTTGCTCGCGGGTCAGCTTGGCGCCGGAATGGATCGCTTTTTTCAGCGACTTGTAGGCATCCTTGCTGAGGTACTCTTCCATGGCCTGGTCGTTAAAGACGTTGGAGCCAAAGAAATCGGAAATTTTTTCCGAGGGCGCCCCGACAAATTCGAGGTCATAGGTAGGCCGTGTAAACACGGTTTCCAATGCGCTAAATCTGGATAGACTCATAACTCTAGTTCCTTTTATTGAATGATTAAAACGCTTTCACCAGAACTCGCAAGCCCGGGGACCTGCTCAATGAATATGATGTAAATCTTATGTTTATGCGGTCATTTTCTAA
Source organism: Haliscomenobacter sp. (assembly GCA_016707205.1). Classification (GTDB taxonomy): domain Bacteria; phylum Bacteroidota; class Bacteroidia; order Chitinophagales; family Saprospiraceae; genus JADJPL01. The sequence goes on from JADJHZ010000016.1 coordinate 123,626, forward strand.
ATGGCCTGCCCGTTTAAGGGCAGACCTATATCCTGCGCAAATGCGCTGGAACTAGAGTAAAACGTATTTCAGGAAAAAAACCCGTTCATTCATCCGCTTCCTACCCCGTTTTTTTTCCGACGGCGTAAAAATAAGACCCCACCCCATAGGGAGACAAAAGAGTTTTTTTGTTCCCTGTTACCTCCAAGGTAAGTAAATAAAAGATAAAAAACTGTTTTTCAGTATGTTAAAACCCATAAAAATGTCATGCCCAGCCACCTCTCGGGAGGGTTTGTTTCCGGTTGAACCAGAAGCAACAGAGATCCTCCCGGATACTTGCGCTACCTCTTTAGCCCCCATCTCCGTTAGTTGTAAACCTGCAGCGACGCGCAGGAAATTTGGGGCGGCTCAGTAAATTTTCTACCCCCTCATACAAAACCTGGCCTAAGCCCTTATCTTTACCCTGGACCAAGACACCCAAAATGCGCCGGACGCCCAACTCCCTGCCGTTTTTTCTGCTTCCCCTCCTGGTAGTCCTGCTTATCAGCCAGCGCCATGCCTTCGGCCAGACCGATACCCTCCCATTACCCGACAGAAACAGAGAAATCCTGGAAGATGCGTTTCAGAACGCTGGCGCCGAAGATGCCGATTTCGACTACAACGACCAATTCGATCAGCTCGAACGCTATATTTCCCGCCCCCTGAACTTGAATAAAGCCTCCGAAATCGCCCTTCGGGACTTGGGCCTGCTTACCGACCTGCAAATCCTCAACTTGCTGCAATACCGCCAAACCGCCGGGGAACTGATTTCCATTTACGAGCTCCAGGCCATTCCCGGATTTGATTCCGCCTCTATACAGCGGATTCTGCCTTATGTCGGGCTCCAGGGTGCGCTCGACGATTTTCAGACGCCCTTGGGAGAGATGCTAACCAAAGGCCGGAACGAGGCCCAATTCCGCTGGTCGCGCTTTATGGAACCACAGGAAGGGTACGAGCAGGAAAACCCCGAAAAAGGGTACCTGGGGGATGCCAACCAATTTTTTTTCCGCTACCGGCATACGTATTACAACCGGCTTAGCTATGGGCTGACTGCCGACAAAGACCGGGGAGAGCCTTTTAAGGACCACAACCCGGAGGGGTTCGACTTTTATTCCGCGCATTTTTTCCTGCGGGGCTATAATAAGCTGATCAAGGCCGTTGCCCTGGGGGATTACCGGGTGAGTTTCGGCCAGGGGCTGATCCTGTTCTCGGGTTTTGGTTATGGGAAAAGCGCGTTGTCGACCAGCATCAAGCGCAGTTCGCTGCCGCTTCGGGCATCTGCATCCGCCAGCGAAACGGGGTTCCTGAGAGGGGCCGCCGCCACCCTGGGCCTTGGCCCTTCCCTGACGATTACCCCGTTTATATCCTACCGCAAACGCGACGGCAACCTCACGGGGAACGACAGCCTGTCGCTGGGGCTGCTCCAGTTCAGCTCCTTCAACGAAAGCGGGTATCACCGGACGACGGCGGAGGAGGCCGACCGGGGGCAGATCCGGCATTTGAGCGCAGGCATGACCCTGCAGTGGGATCGCCCGGGGATTCACCTGGGAATAAACGCCTTGCACAACGAGCTGGATCCCGTGTTCGACCCCAAACTGGCGCCCTACAACCAATTCTATTTCCGCGGCAAAACCCTGTCCAACCTCAGCGCCGACTACGCCTTCCGCCTGGCCAATGTCAACCTCTTTGGCGAAACCGCCTGGAGCGATAACGGCGCCATTGCTACGGTGAACGGGCTGCTCGCCACGCTCGACCGCAAAGCCGACCTGGCGCTTTTATTCCGATACCTTCCCCGCAACTATCAGGCCCTCGACGCCGTTCCGTTTTCCGATGGCAGCGGAGGAAGAAACGAAACCGGAATCTACGCCGGTTTGGAACTGCGGCCCATCCCCCAGTGGACTTTCAATGGGTATGCCGACTTCTGGACGCACCCCTGGCTGCGTTTTACCGCCGACGGCCCCACCCGGGGCAGAGAATTCCGAATTCGGGCTACGTTTGAAAAACGGCGAAAACTTCGGGTCTACGGCGAAATCCGCCATCGATCCCTCGAACAAAACGGACCAGAAGCCCTTCCTTTCCGTACCCCCGAGCCCGAAGAAGCCCTAACCCTCAGGCTGCACGTGAGCAACCAGGTTTCCAAGGCGCTGGAGCTGCGCACGCGGCTGGATTGGGGCTGGGCTACCCCCGCAGGTCAGGAACAGCAATCCGGCATGGTCTTGCTCCAGGATGTCATTTTCCACCCTATCGAATCCCCCATCTCCTTTAGCGCCCGGTTCGCCGTATTCGACACCGATGGGTACGCAATGCGCTTTTACCATTACGAAAACGACCTGCTCAACGCCTTTTCTATCCCTGCATACTACAACCGGGGATACCGTTTTTATCTCAACCTCCGGTACCGCCCGATTCGCAACCTCACCCTGGAAACCCGCTATGCCCGAACGTATTGGTCCAACCAGGAAGCCATCGGAACCGGCCTCGAAGCGATTTCCGGACCGTATAAAACCCAGGTCAGCTCCCAAATCAAGTGGGTTTTTTGATTTTTTTCCCCTTCGCTTCCCGATAGGTCTTACCTTTGCGCAAATTTTTCGGAACGAATGGAAGTGTTTAAAGATTTTACGTTTGATTCGGCTCATTTTCTTCCCAACGTGCCGCCTGGCCATAAGTGCGCGCGCATGCACGGGCATACCTACCGCGTGCGCGTCGTGCTGGAAGGGCCCCTCCACCCTGTTTTTGGCTGGGTAAGGGATTTTGCCGACATCAAGGAAGCCTGGAAACCGCTGGAAACGCAACTCGACCACCATGTCCTGAACGATATCCCCGGCTTGGAAAACCCCACTGCGGAAATGATCGCAGCCTGGATCTGGCAGCACCTCCTGCCCAAACTTCCCGAACTGACCCGGATTGAGGTTTTTGAAACCCCCACCAGCGGCGTGGTGTATAGACGTTAGACATTAGACGTTAGACGTTAGATGGAAAATCAGCTAACCCCGAAGGGGGGACGGAAATCAGCGCAGAGCTAAAATTTCGTCCTTGCCGGCCCATCGCAACAAGTCTATGGAAATAAAATAGCTCCTATGTCAGTCCAATTGAAAGACGATGCGTTTGCCCAAGCCATGGAACTTGCCGCAGACGGAGGGTTTCGAATTGTGAAAGCCGACGGCTCCAGGCCCTGGGGAGGATTCCTCGTGCTGGACGAAGCCCAGGCCGCCGCCTTCGCTGCCCGGTTTTTTTCCGACGTTCCACAGGAAGATATCCTTAAGGGGAACAAACTCAGCCCTAAAATTTTGCTGGTAGCGCCCGGGCAAAGGCTTTCCTGGCAGTACCATTTCCGCCGAGCCGAGTTCTGGAAAGTGGTTCAGGGGCCCGTCGCCGTCGCGACAAGCCGCACCGACGAGCAAAGCGACCCCGAAATTTATCCCGCCGGCTCTATCATCCGCCTCCAGCAAGGAGAACGCCACCGGCTGATCGGACTGGCCGGCTGGGGAATCGTCGCCGAAATCTGGCAACACACCAACCCCGACCACCCTTCGGACGAGGAAGATATTGTGCGCCTCCAGGATGACTATGATAGACGGTAGACGTTAGACGGTAGACGGTAGAATCCCCTCTAACGTCTAACGTCTAACCTCTAATTCATGTCCATATTATGGAATACGTTGACGACATCTTCGTCCTCTTCCATTTTTTCGATCAGAGTGATCACGTCTTCGACCTGGTCGTCGGTTAGCGCTTTGGTGTGGGAAGGCGTGCGGACAAACTCGGCGCTTTCGACTTCCAGTCCTTTGGATTCCAGCGCTTTCTGGAGGCTTCCAAAATCGGTAAACAAGCAGTAGAAAAGGAAAAACTCGTCTTCCTGCTTGACTTCTTCGAGCCCGTTATCGATGAGTTCGAGTTCGAGTTCTTCCAGGTCAAGGCCTTCGGCTTTCACCTTGAACACGCCGTAACGGGTAAACATATAATCCACCGAGCCGGAAGTGCCCAGGGAACCGCCGTATTTGTTGAAGATCGCCCGGATATTCGCCACCGTCCTGTTTAGGTTGTTGGTGGCCGTTTCCACGATCACAGCGACTCCATGAGGGGCATAGCCCTCGTATACGATCTCGTCGTAGTTTTCCGCTTCCTTGGAAGTTGCTTTTTTGATCGCATTTTCCACGTTGACCTTGGGCATATTCGCCGTTTTGGCGTTTTGGATCGCCATGCGCAACCGGGAATTGTATTCTGGGTCTCCCCCGCCTTCCTTCACCGCAATCGCAATTTCCCGCCCGACCTTCGTAAACGTTTTGGCCATGTTGGCCCAGCGCTTGAACTTTCTTTCTTTCCGGAATTCAAATGCACGTCCCATAGGGGTATTTTGATTTTGGGCCCCAAAATACGGAATTTTTAGACGTTGGGCGTTAGACTTTAGATTTTTCGCACACGACAGAGACGTGCCGATACCCGTTTAGGCGTGGGGGCGCCCGCGGGATTCGATTACGCCCGGAATGCCTGGTCCGGGGCAGAGCCCACAGCTGTCTGGAACCCGTTAGTGAGCCATAAAATTAGGAACGCCGGTCAGGGGACCGGCAGATAGTTCCGCACGGAATCTGAGGATTCCGGCGAACAGGGCGCTCCATGAATAGCTTAACTCCACAACCTCGCAACTTCGCAACCTCGCGCAACCTCGCAACTTCGCAACTTCGCAACTCCGTTACTTCAAAACAGGCACAAACCTTGCCTGGAAAAACCGCAGGTATTTGGGTTCATACACCATATTCAATCCGCTGGCTTTGGAGGCATTTTGATACACGGCTTTCACCGACTCGGCCACCACATCCATGTGGGCTTCGGTGTACACCCGGCGGGGGATGGTGAGGCGGGTCAGCTCCAGTTTGGGATAGCGATGCTGCCCGGTATGCGGATCGCGCCCGGCGCTGACGATGCCCCGCTCCATACTCCGGATACCGGAGTCGAGGTAGAGTTCGGCGGCCAGGGTTTGGGCGGGGAACTGATCCTGGCTCAGGTGGGGATAAAATTTGCGGGCATCCAGAAACACGGCATGGCCCCCGATAGGCTGAACGACGGGAATACCCCAATCCCGAAGCAAATCCCCCAGGTATTGGACCTGCCCTACGCGGGCCCGGATATGGTCGTCCTGGATCGATTCATAGATGCCGATGGCCATGGCCTCCATGTCGCGTCCAGCCATCCCCCCGTACGTGTGCAGCCCTTCGTATATGACCACGAGGTTGCGCAGTTCTTCAAACAAGGGGTAATCGTTGATCGCCAGCCAGCCCCCGATGTTGACCAGGTGGTCTTTTTTTCCGCTCATCCAGGCGCCGTCGGTATAGGAGCAAAATTCCTTCAGAATGGCTGCGACCGGCTTGTTCTGGTATCCTTCCTCCCGGCATTGAATAAAATAGGCATTTTCGACCATCCGGGTAGCGTCGAGGTATAGCTTGATGCCGTACCGGTCGCACAGGGCCCGAAGGGCTTTGACATTGGCCATACTGACCGGCTGCCCGCCCGCCATGTTGACGGTACCGGCGAGACTGACGTAAGCAATCTGTTCCGGCCCTTTCTCCTTGATCAGGGACTCCAGTTTATTCAGATCGATATTTCCTTTGAAGGGATTCAGGTTTTCCGGGTCGTGGGCTTCGTCGACGATCACGTCCACAAAGATGCCGCCAGCCAATTCCTGGTGCAGGCGGGTCGTGGTGAAGTACATATTGCCGGGCACGTACTGCCCTTTCTGGATTACGGCCTGACTGATCAGGTGTTCCGCTCCGCGCCCCTGGTGCGTCGGAACGATGTATTTATAGCCATACACCTCCTGTATAGCCGTTTCGAGGTGGTAGTAATTGACGCTGCCGGCATAGGCTTCGTCGCCCAGCATCAAGCCGGCCCATTGGCGGTCGCTCATGGCGCTGGTGCCGCTATCGGTGAGCAAATCGATATATACCTCGGCAGAGCGCAGGAGAAACGTATTGTATCCAGCTACTTCGATAGCCTGTAGCCGTTCTTCGGGAGTGGTCATCCGCAGCGGTTCCACCATTTTTATTTTCCAGGGCTCTGCCCAGGAACGGCGGCCCGATTGCTCGCCCATCGTCTTGAATTGATGTTCGGCCATTTTCGTTGGTTTTATTTGGATTAAAAAATCATAGAAATTTCCAAATACGCAAGGGGCGGGCCAATGAGGAAGATCAGTTTTTATCAAAATAATGATCACCCGCTCAATGGGTTTTATGCTTCGCGTTACCAGGTTTTGTGCATGCCGCCGCGCGCCTCCCAGCCTTTTAAAGGAGCGGCAGCTATCCTAATGCACAAAACCTGGCGGAGGGCAGTATATGTAACTCATTTCACCAAAATCTTGCGGCTAAAAAGGCGATATTTACTGGAAATAAAAACATCGCGCATGAGCTATTATTTCTCCAAAACCTTGTCGATGGATTTTGAGACGGCCATCCAGACGGTTTACCTGGCGCTTCAGGAGCATGGATTCGGGGTGGTCACCGAAATCGACATCAAATCCACGTTCAAAAAAAAGCTGAACCAGAACTTTCGGCCTTACCGTATTCTGGGCGCATGCAACCCCAGTTACGCCTATGAGGCGCTCCAACGAGAGGATAAAATCGGCACGATGCTGCCTTGTAACGTCATTGTACAGGAAATTGCCCCGGGACAAGTAGAAGTATCTGCCGTGGATCCGGTAGCTTCGATGATGGCAATCGAAAATTCGGAGTTACACATGCTGGCAAGTCAGGTGGGCTCTGCTTTGCAGAAAATGGTGGAAGATTTGGCCTAAAAGTCGTTTTCCTTTGCGGAAGAGGACGAACGCCCGTAGTTTTCCCCGTTGATTAGAAGGAAAGGTTCCTGTAAAACCGGTTTTATGAGAGGACTAAAGGTCGCTTCCTGGATGTTTGTGATGGCATTGGGTGTGGGGTTTCTGGTCGTTGCCAAACATCTTCTAATCCCCATTTTCATTGCGTTTACTTTTTTTTACCTGATCATCACGGTTTCTGATCTGTTCCGGCGCATTCCGCTGGGAAGGTTCCGATTGCCCGCTCCCCTGACGACCACGGCGGCAGCGGTTGCTATCCTGGGCGTGGTCTTTTTATGCGTTCGGATCGTTGTTGAAACGGTAGAACGGATGATCGTCCTGGCGCCCAAATACCAGAAAAACCTCGAGCATGTAGGGATAGACCTTGCGCGCTTTATGGGCTGGGAGGAATTTCCCAGCCGGGCCAACATTATAAAGGAGTTTGACCTGCGTTCGGTAGCGGTCCAACTGGGCTCCAGCCTGTCCAATCTGGCTGAAACCCTCATTCTGGTGACGATTTATGTCCTTTTTCTATTGATCGAAAAGCAGTATTTCCATCGCAAGCTGGCGGCCCTGTTTCCTGAATCCGACCGTTACCAGAAGGTGCGGGGTATTTTGGAGCATATCGACGAATCGGTGCGAACGTATATTGTCCTTCGCACGATCACCAGCTTGCTCAAAGGCTTTTTGAGTTATCTGGTGCTGGCATACGTTGGGCTGGACTTCGCGGTGTTCTGGGCTTTCCTGATTTTTCTGTTGAATTATATTCCCAGTTTGGGGCCTATTTTTGCCACATCCCTGGCCGCTTTGTTCTCCCTGATGCAATTTCAGGATGTGTCGCTATTCCTGTTCATCCTCCTGACGATCATGGCGATCGAGCTGTCCATCGGCCACTACCTGGAACCCCGGCTGGTGGGCCATACCCTTAACCTGAGCCCCTTCGTGATTCTGTTTTCCCTTTCCCTTTGGGGCAGTATCTGGGGCATCATCGGCATGTTTCTCTGTGTGCCCCTCATGGTGACGATCGTCATTACCCTGGCCGGTTTTCCCGAAACCCGGCCGATTGCGGTGTTGCTGTCTGAGAAAGGAAAAGTGACGCTCAGGGAAGAAAAAATACCACATAGATCAGAAAAAGAAGGCTAATGACGTATATTGGCGGTTAAAGTGCTTTGAATAACTTTTTGTATTCTGGGGCTGTCTCAAAAGACGGTTTTTGCCTAAGGCAGCAAAAAAATATTTTCTTTTTTCAATTACAACAAAAAATTGCTTTGTAATTTTTTGTTGTAATTGAAAAAAGAAAATAAAATTTCATGCCGGAGGCAAAGAGTGGTCTTTTGGGACAGCCCCCTAGGTTCAATTAGTTGTTCAAAGCACTATAAAGCCATCTTACATTCATTGTTAAACGCCTAAAAATCCATCCCTATGCGTCTGAATTACTGCAAAGGCCTGATCCTGGCCATCTTGCCGGCATTTTTATTTACTCAATGCCAGCAACCTGCATCCAAAGAGCCAACGTCCTCAGAAACAGCCGCTGAAGACCTGGTAGCCCGCGGCGAATACCTCGTCAATGCGATGGGGTGCGACGACTGCCACACGCCGAAAACCATGACACCCGAAGGCCCTGCTCCGGATATGAGCCGGCGTTTTATGGGTCATCCAGCAGAGGAGGCCTTCCCGCCGGCTTTCGACACCACCTTGATCACCCAAAACAACGTAGCCGTTTTCAGTCCAGGGCTCACCGCCGCTGCTGGTCCCTGGGGCGTTTCCTTCGCCGGCAACCTCACCCCGGACGAAACAGGAATTGGAACCTGGTCGGAAGAGCAGTTTTTCCGCGCTATCCGGGAAGGCAAATTCAAAGGCTTGCCCAACGGCCGCCCGATGCTGCCGCCTATGCCCTGGCAAAGCTACCGCAACCTGAACGACGAGGATCTCAGCGCCGTGTTTGCGTACCTAAAGTCCATGCCTCCGATCAAAAATGTGGTGCCTGCGCCGAAATCCCTCTAGGGTAACTACCGCAGATACGACAACACATCTTCCACCTCGAAATACGGGGAATCCCGGGCTATACGCTCCAGCAATGGAATATGCCCCTGGCCAAAGATCACCAGGACCCGGTCGTCCGGGCTGCATCCGATCTGGTGCAGATTGCTGAATATGCGCAGGTTGCGTTTGTTCCAGTCTGCCACCAGGTCGGCGCCGGCGAAATTGGTTCCTTCTACCATAGGTAAAAACACCTGTAAATAGAGTTGGTAACTTAAATCCAGGAATTCCGGGCTATTCATCTTGTACAGCATGTCCCGGATAGTTCCTTCCTTCAGCCATTGGTCCATCAACGCGATCGCTCCCTTGCCGATCGCTTCCATCTGAGCCATTTGGGGCCCGTGTTTTGCCGGGTTTGCGGCCACCACCGATTGCAGAGTGTCAAAATCCAGGCCCATGCGCATGTCAATAGGGAAGACGGTTGAATGCCCCAGTTTTTTGGCCAGCCGGAATCCGATTTGTTCGTGCTCTCCCCTTCTTAGCTCAAGATTTCCATTTAAAAAAGCCTGGTACCGCCGGAGGATCGCCGTATCGCCAAAGGGGATCTCCAATGCGATTTTTGTGGGTCTGAAAGCGGCTAGTTTGTCTACGACTTCTTCGATCTCTGCCTGCCGCTTCGGAGACAATACGTCGTCGGATTGCAGGTTGAACTGGTCGGCGCCGGGGTTGCTCATGTGATACGTACCCAACAGCAACAGGGGCGTTTTGGAAATTTTCGGCATGCCTGGCATAAGAGGGGCAACAGGCCGGACTGGGGCCCGTTGAAACGTAAACACTTCCTCCCGGTAGGAGCCGTTTTTCTGTTTGAACGCCACGTAACAGGTGTACCAATTCCCCTGCAATTCCAACGTCAGGCCTTGAAAATAGGCTTTACCGGGTTCTATCCGGACCAGGGGAAACGACACAAAATCCGATTTCTCTTCCCACCCGGTCAGGTCCGGATTAAAGTGCTTGACTTTGTAGACCAGCGATTTTCCCTGGGCGGCAATGAGGCATATCTCATAAAACTGAGGCTGACCGTCTTTAAAAGCCTGAAACGTTGCGGCCATAGCGCCTCCTTGGGGAGGGCTCCAGTTTTCTTCCACATTGCCTCCCAGACCCTGCCCTATCCACCGGCCGCTAAGCCAATCCAGTTGGCTGATGTCCGCATTAGCCGGTTGAGCAGGGTTATCCAGCGCGAGGGTGTGTTCGGTTAATTTCGACTGGGCGAAGGCCCCTACCGCCAAAAAGCCTGCAAGGAGCGACAAAAAGAACGTTCTCTTCATAATATTCGGGTTGATTTCAAAGGGAAAGTAAGCATTTTTATCTTCTGCAAGAAATCAAAATTTTTATTTGCTTTACACAAAATTTACAAAACACATTCCCTATGAAAAACCCGATCTTGCTTCTTGGGCTGCTGCTTACGATAGGCAGCCTGCAAGCCCAACATTCGGTAACCGGAAAAATTGCCGACAGCCAGGGCGCCCCCTTGATTGGCGTCTCCATCCAGGAGAAAAACGCCACTACCGGCGCCGTGAGCGATCTGGATGGAACCTATTCCATTCGTTGCAGCAATCCCAACGTCACCCTGGTCTTTAGCTACGTCGGCTTTGGAACACAGGAAATTCCCGTGAATGGGCGCACCGAAATCGACGTGGTTCTGGAGACGGACTACCGCATTCTGGACCAGGTGGTGATCACCGGTTCCCGGCGCAGCAACCGCACCCAGACGGAAACCACCGTGCCCGTTGACGTGATCATGATGAAACAGGTGGCGCAAAGCTCTGCCCGGTTTGACGTGACCTCTTTGCTCAATGCGAGCGCGCCTTCGTTCAACTTCAACAAACAATCCGGATCCGATGGCGCCGACCATATCGATCTGGCCACCTTGCGCGGTCTTGGCCCCGATCAGACCCTTGTGCTGGTCAACGGCAAACGCCGCCACCAAACCGCTTTTGTATCGGTGTTCGGTACCCGCGGACGCGGCAACTCGGGCGCCGACCTCAGCGCCATCCCCGTTGCCGCCATCGACCGGGTGGAGATTCTGCGCGACGGCGCCTCCGCTCAGTATGGCTCCGACGCCATTGCCGGGGTGATCAACCTCGTGCTCCGCGAAAACACCGATCAGATCAGCGCCGATATCGGATATTCCGCCTACCACGACCCCAAATACAACCCGGCGTTCAAACCCGAGATCGGCCAGTACGTTTACGACAACAAACTCGATGGCAACGCGTTCAACGCTTCGGTGAACTACGGGCTAAACCTGGGCCCAAAAGGCGGCTTCCTCAATGCCACGTTTATGCACAGCGAAAGCGGCAAAACCTTCCGCCAGGAACTGGATGAAATCCTGCCGCTCAGCATCTACCGCAGAGCCCACGGCGACGGCTCTTTCGCCGCCCAATCGGCTATGTTCAATATGGAGCTTCCCATCCGCGAAGACGACAAGTTCCTGTTCTACGCCTTCGGGGGGATCTCCGCCAAAAACTCCGACGCCTACGCCTTTACCCGTAACTTTTCCGCACGGCCGGAACGGTTCCCTACCGACGCCAAGGAAAATCTGATCCCAAAACCGGGCATCATTTTCAACACCTCCGATGACAGTGAGAAATATTTCAACCCCCGCATCCTCACCGAAATCAACGACCTCTCCCTGGCGGTGGGGCTCCGCGGCCAGACGAATAAGGGATGGAGCTGGGACGTCAGCAACGTCATCGGCCGCAACGATTTCCATTTCTTCGGCGAGGGCACTTTCAATGCCGGCCTCGGCGCCGACCAAACCAGCTTCGACGACGGCGGGTTCTCCTTCCTTCAGAATACCGTCAACCTGAATATGAGCAAAGAATTCCCGGATATCCTCCAGGGCTTCAACTTCGCCTACGGCGCCGAACTGCGCCTGGAAAACTACCAGCTCTACGCCGGAGAGGAAGCCTCCTATAAAAATTACAATCCGGAAAAAGCCTCCGGCGCCCAGGGCTTCCCGGGGTATCAGCCTTCCGACGAAGCGGATGAAAACCGCTCGACCGTTGGCGCCTATGCCGATGTTGAACTCGACGTCACCAATCGATGGCTGGTCGCTGCGGCCGTTCGCCTCGAAAACTACAGTGATTTTGGGTTTACCTCCAACTTCAAACTAGCTTCCCGGTTTAAGGCCGCCGACAACTTCAACCTGCGCGGCTCAGTCAGCACCGGCTTCCGGGCGCCTTCGCTCCAGCAGGTCAATTTCAGCTCTACCTTCACCACCGTGCAAGGGGGAACGATCGCGGAAGTAAAAATCGCCCCAAATAACAGCCCGATCACCAAAGCCGCCGGCATCGCCGCACTGAACCAGGAACAATCCCTGAACCTCAGCCTGGGCTTCACCTTCCAGCCCGTGCCGGAATTTTCGGTCACCCTCGACGCTTACCGCGTCACGGTTAAAGACCGGGTGGTCCTCTCCGGGCAGTTCAGCGCGGACGACGACAGCCTCAACCCCGCCTTAACCAAAGCCCTGAAGGGCCTGAACGTCAGTCTGGCCCAGTTCTTCGCTAATGCCGTCAACACGACCAACCAGGGCATCGACCTGGTGCTCGATTACAACAAGCAGGCAGCCAACCGCGGCTTCCGCGCGCTCCTCGCCGCTAACTTCCAGGATATGACCATCGATAAGATCAACGTGCCCGACCTGCTCAACGACACGCCCGAACACCGGGCTACCTTCCTCACCGACCGGGAGCAAAAATTCATTCTGGCATCGGCGCCGCCAATGAAAATAGCGACCACCCTGGAGTACGGCTTCGGAAAATTCAGCCTGGGCGCCCGCCTTACGTACTTTGGCGAAATCGAACTCCTGGGTTACGGCGAAGACGGCCTGGGCATCAACCCCATGGTACCGACCGATGCCGACGAATCGATCTACGTGGAAGACAAATACATCTACGGAGGCAAACTCGTAACCGATCTCTACGCAACGGTGCGCTTCGGCGCCCACGTCAACCTCAATGTCGGCGCCGACAACCTCTTCAACGTACACCCCGACCTCGGCTACGTGCCCGTAGCCGCCGGATGGGCGTTCAACAACGAAACCGGAGGCCCCTGGGATTCCGTGCAGATGGGCGGCAATGGAAGGAGGTATTTTGTGCGATTGGGGTTGCAGTTTTGAGATCCCTTCTGGTTAAAACAACGCCAGCTTCAAAACCGCCGGTTTGTTATCAATCCAAACCTGCACCTGGTACAGCCCGGGTGCAACCCCGTTCAATCCGGACAAGGGAAGCCGGGTTTCTCCCTGGAGGGTCGCTGGAGCGGATTCCGCGACCAGCCTGCCCTCCGGGGAGAATATCCGGTACCCAACTTCCGACGGGTAGCGCAGGGACAGGCGGATAGCGGCTTCTCCTGCGCCGGCGGGGTTTGGCGCGATCTCCAGATAGTCCAACCCTGGGATTTCCGGGAGGGCGGTGATCAGGTTGCAGGAACTGATCCTGTCCTTCACCGCAATTCGGATTTCAGGCAAGATGCCGTAAAGTTGCGTTCCCGGGCACTCGGTGGAGCACCCGTCGCGGTGGCCGGAAACGTGGTCGAGGGTAAGCGCCGAGGTGGCATGATAGCTTTTGCCCAGCGGATCGAGGCCCAGCTTGGATGCTTTCCACGCCAACACGTCCGTCAGCGTCTTTCGCGCCGCATCGGTGATCTGGACGCTGGTATAAGTACCCAGCATGCAAATCCCCATCGTGCCGCTGTTTTTGCCGCAAAAATGAGCTCCTACAATGTTATCTCCGCCTCCCCGGCCTTCGAATAGTTGTCCGTTGGGGGCGATCAGCCAGTTGTATCCCACATCTGCCCAGCCGTTGGTGTTGACATGGTAATTCCAGATCGACAACACCGTGGCAGCCCAATCGCTGGAAGTATTGGGTCCGGCGGCATGGTGCACGATGAGGTGGGTGACCGTCGTTTTTGAATGCGAAGTGACCGTCTGCGGGCAATTCCACTGGGCCCGGGTCACTACCACCGGAAGGGCGCAGGTATCAGGAGCAAGTGCGGTTTGGAGTAACGGACTCACAGGTTCTTCTGCCAAAGGCTGGCCGGGGCTAAAAAAGTTGATCAGCAGCTTTTTCATCCCCATCCCTTTTCCCGTTTCGTTGGCCCGAATCCGGATGCGGTAATACCGGATGCCGGGTTCCAGGAAATAAAGCTCCGACGCAAAGCTATGGCGGATCTCTACCGCATGCGGATCGGGTTCGATGGCCTGCCATTCAGACCAATTGGTTTCATCGGAGGAAAAAGAAATCCATAGCCGGGTATTCTCCGCATCGGGATATTTTTCCTCCCAGGCGGCAGAAAAAGCGATAAACGGCGTGGCATGGTCAAACTCCAGCTTGCCCGGGCGAAGCGTCAGCTCCACCGGAGCGGCGGGGTCCAAAGGCTGCCGGGTTCTGGGTTCCAGATTATGGGTTTGTAGAAAAAACGAAGCAGGAAGCTGGGCAAAATCAAGCTCCTGGAGCAACTGCCTGCTGTCTCTGGCGTTTTGGCCTATAGCCCCAAAAGGGGCAAGAAAAAGGATAAAGAGGAGGACTCGGTTCATGATTATTTCCTTTTCGCGGGTTTAAGTACTAAACGCATTGTCAACTACACAATTGTTAATCAGCCAGCGTTGAGGCCTCCCCCTAGCCCCCTCCGAAGGAGGGGGAACAAAAAAGGAGCTAATTTCTGGCTTTTCCGCTTTTTGCAAACTAAGTACAAAACCTTAAATTTCGGCAATAATTGTTTGAAAAAGAAGAAAAGCTTCCGGACAATCGGACGTAAAAACATGCACACCAAATCCCTGCCCATCGACCTCAACTGCGACATGGGGGAAAGCTTCGGGGCCTTTACCGTAGGTACCGACGACGCGATTTTCCCCCTGATCACCTCCTGCAACATCGCCTGCGGCTTTCACGGCGGGGACCCCCTGCATATTGAACATACGATTAAAGGCGCGCTCGCGCACGGGGTGCGCATAGGAGCCCACCCCGGGTATCCCGACCTCCAGGGATTTGGCCGCCGCTACATGCGCCTCCAGAAAGACGAACTCAAAGCGGTACTCCGCTACCAGATCGCTGCCCTGAAAGGCATGACCGAAAGCCTGGGCGGCCGCCTGGCCTACGTCAAACCCCACGGCGCCCTGTACAACACCGCCGCCGAAGACGAGCGCGAAGCCCGGATCATCGCTGAAACCATCCGGGATTTCGGCGCCGGCCTCGCCCTGATGGGCCTCGCCGGCAGCATCATGGAAACCGAAGCCCGGAAAGCGAACATCCCCTTCATCGCCGAAGCGTTCGCCGACCGCCGCTACGGCGACAACGGCAAACTCCTGCCCCGCACGGTCCCCGGCGCCGTCATCCACGACCCCAAAGCCGCCGCCGAACAAGCCTGGTCCATCGCCATCAATAAAGGCGTCTACTCCAACACCGGCGCCTGGCTCCCCATCGACGCCCAAAGCCTCTGCGTGCATGGGGATAATCCGACAGCGGTGGAGATTCTGAGGGCGTTGGGGCGTTTAGGAGTTTAGGCGTTAAGGCGTTGATTTTAAAGGCAATGCACTTTCCTCTGTTCGCCGTCCCGCAATAAGCGGGACGGCGAACAGGGCACCGCAGCAGCTGTCTTCGTAACTTCGCAACCTCGTAACTTCGCAACCCTTCTGGGCAACCTCGTAACTTCGCAACCCTTCTTCGTAACTTCGCAACTTGTTCACCCCGCCACCTGAAACCAAACCCCATCCCCCGGCCTGCACTGCGCCAGGCGGCCGAGTTCGGAAGCGGGGGCGACAGCGATGCGGGCGTAGCCGCCGGTGGTTTGGGCGTCGGCCAGCAGGAGGATGGGATGGCCGGAGGGGGTGATCTGGATGGTTCCGGGTACGATGCCGGAGGAGATGATTTCCGTTAAAGACGGGGAAGGGATGCCCGGCAGGGGATCCTGGAAGCGGTAGCCCATGCGGTTGGATTGGGGGGAGATTAGGTGCGGCCTGCCAAAAAAATGGGCGATCGCCAGGGGCGGAAAGCGCTCGAATTCCGGCCCGGGCACGACCTGGATGCGGGGAGACCCGCTCCAATGGGGGAATAGCTCTTCGGGCCAGGCTTGGGGTTCAACCCAGGCGTTGGGCTGAATAGCGAGCCGGCTCCCTTTTCGGATGAGGCTATCGGGGGCGAGCGCCTCGGTTGCAAACGGGGCGGCGCTTGCGCTGTGCAGCCAGGACCGGACCATCCACGTACCGCCTACGGCCAGGTAAGCCCTGCAACCATGCACCGGCTTTCCAAAAGCGAGGGTCTGCCCCTCCCGGACGCGAAGTGTCGCATACCTGGGCGCGGGCGCCCCATCGAGCCGGGCATCCAGATCAGCGCCGGTCAGGGCGATCTGGGCGGCGCCTTCGAATCGGATTTCCGGCCCCAGCAGGGTGATTTCCAGCACCGGTCCGCCGGGGTCGTTGCCCACCAGCTCGTTGGCAGCCCGTGCCGATTCCGGGTCCAGCGCCCCCGAAACCGGCACGCCATACGCCTGAAAGCCCGGCCGGCCCCCGTCCTGGACCGTCGTCTGAAGCCCGGGCTTGATGAAGTGCAGAAAAATCGGTTCAGCCATAAAGCAAAGTTGAGTCAAAGGCCCCGGTTTGGACCTGGTTTTTCCACTCCGTGTATTCCTCCCCGGAAATGGAGAAAAACTGTACCCCGTCCCCGGGTTGAAGCAAAAATGGATTTTCGTTTTGTGGGGAGAAAACCGGAACCGGGCACTGCCCGGCAATCTGCCACCCTCCCGGCGAAGCCAGCGGGTATATGCCGGTCTGCCGCCCCGCCAGTCCCACCGCGCCTTCCGGTACGCTGGCTCTGGGTACCGCCTTGCGCGTGCACGCAAGCGCCTCCGGCAAGATGCCCAAATAAGCAAAACCCGGCAAAAAGCCCATCATATACACCTGGTAGACCGCTCCCGTGTGCAGGGCGACGATTTCCGGCCAGTCCAGCCCGGTTTGGCGGCACAAGTCCTCCCGGTCCCAGGCATAGGGCGGTTCATAGCACACCGGAATCCTCCAGAACCTGTTGCGGATTTCCGGTTCGGAAGCGCCTTCCCCGGCGCTAAGCGCCCCTATCCGGGCCTCCAGTGCTTCGGACGTCCAGAGGCCCGGATCATATCCTACCGTCAGCGAACAATACGCCGGGATGAAGTACCGAACCCCGGGAATATCCGCCGACTGGATGCGCTGCTGCAAACGCGTCACCTCCGCCCGCACCGCCGGATCGATGCGCTGGTCGAATTGAAAGAGAATGGCCTGGTCGCCGAGAGGGAAGGTTTTCATGAAGTTACGAAGTTGCGAGGTTGCGAAGTTGCGAAGTTGCGAAGTTACGAAGTTGCGAGGTTGCGAAGTTGCGAGGTTGCGAAGTTGCGAGGTTGCGAAGTTGCGAGGTAACCCGCGAACAGGTTAGAAGCCCTTGTAACGGCCAAATTTATTTGGCCGGGATTCCGCCGGTCAGGGGACCGGCGGATAGTCCTGCACGAAATCTGAGGATTTCGGCAAACAGAGCAGGGAATTTCGGCAAACAGAGCAGGTAGTCCTGCACGAAATCTGATCCCGTTTATTGCGGGACGGCAAACGAGGGAACAGGTACTGCCACCTCATTGCTTCGTAACCTCGCAACCTCGCAACTTCGTAACCCCCTGTTCGCCGGTCAGGGGACCGGCGGATAGTCCTGCACGAAATCTGATCCCGCTTATTGCGGGACGGCAAACAGGGAACAGGTACTGCCACCTCATTACTTCGTAACCTCGCAACTTCGTAACTTCGCAACTTTGTAACTTCGCAACCCTCATTCACAACTTCACAACTCAAAACCCTCAAAAAATCCCCCGCCATCCCTATCTTTGGGGATTATGCAATCGTTTTCATCAAAAATAACCCAACATGCAGGCAAACACAAACACATCCCTTCGCGCGGCCGATAACATCCGTATCCTGGCGGCGGCCATGGTGGAAAAAGCCAAATCCGGCCACCCGGGCGGGCCTATGGGCGGGGCGGATTTCATGCATATTCTGTATTCGGAGTTCCTTCAGTACGACCCCAAGGATATGGCCTGGCCGCTTCGCGACCGCTTTTTCCTGGACGCGGGGCACATGTCGGCCATGCTTTATGCGGGGCAGGCCCTGCTGGGCAACTTCAGTCTGGAAGACCTCCGGCATTTCCGGCAGTGGGGCTACCCTACCCCGGGGCACCCCGAGCTCGACGTAGCCCGCGGCATTGAGAACACCTCCGGCCCGCTGGGGCTCGGCCATACCTTCGGCATCGGCGCCGCGATCGCCGAGCGCTTCCTCGCCGCCCGGTTTGGGGAGGTCGTTGCGCACAAAACCTATATCTATATCTCCGACGGCGGCGTGCAGGAGGAGATCTCCCAGGGCGCAGGGCGCCTGGCAGGCCACCTCGGACTGGGGAATATCGTCATGTTTTACGACGCCAACGACATCCAGCTCTCCACCGAAGTGGATGAAGTAACCAGCGAAGACACCGCCAAAAAATACGAAGCCTGGGGCTGGCATGTGCTCACCATCGCCGGCAACGACCACGACGCCATCCGCGCCGCACTGAAAGCGGGCATCGAAGAAACCGAACGCCCCACCCTCATCATCGGCAAAACCATCATGGGCAAAGGCGTGGTGCTGGAAGACGGCGCCAACTACGAAGGACAGGTGGAGCTCCACGGCAAACCCCTGGGCGAGTCCAAAGCCTCTTTCGCCAAAACCATCGAAGCCCTCGGCGGCGACCCCGCCAACCCCTTCCAGATCTTCCCGGAAGTGGAGGCGTTTTATAAAGACGTCGTAGCCGAAAAAGCAGCCGCTGCCAAAGCCCGCAAAGCGGAATACGGCGCCTGGAAAGCGGCCAATGCCGCGCCGGCGGCCAAGCTGGAGCAGTTTTTTGCCGGCACCCTGCCCGACCTCAAATGGGACGAGATCCAGCAGGCGCCCAACAACGCCACCCGCAACGCCTCCGCCACCGTGTTGTCGTACCTGGCCGACCACGTCGAAAACCTGATCGTCGCCTCGGCCGACTTGTCAAACAGCGATAAGACCGACGCGTTTCTCAAGAAAAAAGCGCCCTTCAAGCGGGGCGACTTTTCGGGCGCTTTCCTCCAGGCGGGCGTAGCCGAACTCACCATGTCGGCGGTAGCCACGGGCATGGCCCTCCACGGCGGCGTCATCCCGGCCTGCGCGACGTTCTTTGTGTTCTCCGACTACATGAAGCCCGCCATCCGCGTGGCAGCGCTCATGGAACAACAGGTGATTTTCATCTGGACGCACGACGCTTTCCGCGTGGGCGAAGACGGCCCCACCCACCAGCCGGTGGAGCAGGAAGCGCAGATCCGCCTCCTGGAGACCCTGCAAAACCACTCTGGCCACAACAGCTTCCTGGCGCTGCGCCCCGCCGACGCCCAGGAGACCACCGCGTGCTGGAAACTGGCCCTTGAAAACCGCCATAGCCCCAGCGGGCTGATCCTCTCCCGCCAAAACGTGAAAGACGCACCCACCCTGCCCGGCAGCACCCGCTTTGCCGACGCGCAACGCGCCGCGCAAGGCGCCTACATCGTGCAGGACTGCGACGGCGCCCCCGACGTGGTCCTCGTGGCCAACGGCTCGGAAGTGAGCACCCTGGTCGCCGGCGCCGAGCGGCTTACCGCGAACCACGGGTTAAAGATCCGCATCGTTTCCGCGCCCAGCGAGGGCCTCTTCCGCAACCAACCGGTAAGCTACCAAAACGACGTGCTCCCTACTACCATCCCAACCTTCGGCCTCACCGCAGGCCTGGCCATCAACCTGCGCGGCCTCGCTGGCCCCCACGGCAAAGTCTGGGGCCTCAACCATTTCGGGTACTCGGCGCCGTATACGGTGCTGGATGAGAAGTTTGGATTTACTGCGGAGAATGTGGAGAAGGAGGTATTGGCCTATTTGAGCAAGTAGCATTGCATCCATTCCCCGTTCCAGCATACGCTGGCCGCTCGGAGGGAAAAGGCATCCCATCACAGAAGCGGGTTGCAAAAAAAAGAAAGCCCCGGGGTTTTGCACCCGGGGCTTTTTAAACCTTTATCGTGTTTATGCCGGCCTAAACCGGATAAAAACCATTGACAAGATTAATAACGGTTGTTGCCACCGCCGCGGTTGTAACCGCCGTTTCCGCTTCCGCGGTCTTCGCGAGGTTCAGCCACTTTAACCACGATCGTTCTGCCGTCCAGCTCGCTGTCGTTGAGTTCAGCGATTGCTTTGCGGGCCTCATCGTCGTTAGGCATTTCGACAAAGCCAAATCCTTTGGAGCGGCCAGTCATTTTGTCGGTAATTACATTGGCGGAGGTAACTTCACCAAAGGATTCGAACGTTTCCCGAAGGTCGTCCGACTGAGTATCAAAACTCAGTTTTGCTGCAAAAATGTTCATTGTACAAAAAAATTGAAATAAAAAAACACGAGAACTCCCTTTTCAGGGCATCATTTGCAGGGAAAAAGTAGACAAAAGAGGCAAGGAAGAAAACTGTAGACAGGAAACCGGTTGAAACAACCTTAGCTTGCAAAACTGATGAAAAACGAATTCCTAAACAAAAAAATGCGTCACTTTGGAGCGCTCATAAGAATAACGGGACAAAGGTAAGGGGTTTTGGGCGTAAATCCTAATTTTTTTTTAAAGGATGTAAAGGATGTAAAGGATGTAAAGGATGTAGGGGATGTAGGGGATACTTCGCAACCTCGCAACCTCGTAACCCTTCCTCGTTACTTCGTTACTTTTTTCCGCAACCTTGCAACTTCGCAACTTTTCCCCAATTTTCCGACAAATTCCAGCGCGGTATAGGAAAATGCGCTATTTTGAAACCGTATCCAGGTTTGCCCGGTAACTCAGAACACCCCCTATATGAGAAAACACTCGCTTGCCCTAGTCATTGGAATGCTCGTCTTGTGCGCTGCCCATGCCCAGGAACGCAGCTTTGGAACCCTGCATTTGGCACAAAAAACGAAACCCTCGTCCCTGTCCGGGAGCAGGCTGACGGATTCCTCGGGATACCGCAAAGCCTTGAACGTGTATAACAAACTGGTACAAGCACGGGGCGATTTTCGGTTTCCGGTACCGGCGTTTTTGATGACCCGGGAGGAAAACCGGGTGGCTGGGATCAACTACGACCAGCTGGAAATCATCCTCGAGGAAAAAGCCTATAAGGTGTGTGCCACCTACGGGGCCCAATCGGATGCCGCTATGGCTTTCCTGCTCGGGCACGAACTTACCCATTACTACGAAAAACACGCCTGGCGCAGAGGGTTTGCCGCCGATTACCGCGACCTGCCTATCGGACTGAAGCTGGATAGCCTTTTGGACGGGGCAGCCAACGAGACCGAAGCGGATTATCTGGGGGGTTTTCTCGCCTATTCCGCCGGGTACGGGCTCTTCGACAAAGGGGCGGATCTGATGCAAAAGCTCTACACCGCCTATGGCATTCCGCCCGAATTGCCAGGCTACCCGTCCCTCAGCGACCGCCAGGCGTTGGGCCAACGGTCGGCTGAAAAACTCAAGCGCCTGGTGGAACTTTTTGATATGGCCAACCTGCTGACCGCGATCGGCAAATACCCGGAGGCGTATGAATGCTACCGCTACCTCCTGATGCAATATCAAAGCCGGGAGATCTACAATAACCTTGGGGTCACCGCGTTACTGGACGCGCTGCGCTATTTTTCGGGAAGCGAGCTCAAATTCAGGATCCCCGTGCAACTGGATCTCGAATCGACCGGTTCCAGAAACCTGGGCCTGATCAATCCCCGCGATCAAATGCTGAACCAGGCGATTCTCCATTTTGACGCGGCGATCAGCATGGATCCCAACTATGCCCCGGCCTATCTGAACAAAGCCTGCGCCTATATGCTGCTCGGAGATGCAGGTCGGGCCCGGTTTTACGCCGGAACGGAAGCCATCGAAGCAGCTAAAAAAGGCGGCTACCCCAAAACGGAAACCGACGCCGCTATCCTGCTCGGCATCCTGGATGCCCAGGCCGGGGAAACGGAAAAAGCCAAAACCGCTTTCCAGAAAGCGGCCAATGCGGGAAGCGCCCTTGCCACTATCAACCTCAACATCCTGCTGAATCAACCTCCTGGAGCCGAAATCGCCGATGCCGCAGGGCTGCCCCGGGTAGAGCGAATCGACGGAAAATCCCTGGCAGAGATTGAGGAGACCCTTGCCGTAGACCCCAAGCGGTCGGTAGAGCTCAGCGCGCACGTCGCGTTCCATCAAAACCCGAAACAAGGCGAAAAATCCCGGCTTTTTGTATGTCAAAATACCCGCACCGATGCGGTTATCCTGTTTCACCTCACCGAGCCCGGATACACCGGCAAAACCGCGCGCCTGATTGGGCTGGGTTCCGACCGCAGCGCCATCGTTAAAGCCTACGGCGAGCCCTCCCGTACCGTCGAAACCCCACTTGGGCAAATTATGGCATACCAAAAGATCTTGTTTATCTTAGATCCCAAAGGGCAGCTGACGCGCTGGGCGAATTTCCAATAACCCGTTTTTACTCCACATAAAAAAATACCTATGATCAAATCAGCCGTTTTCATTTTGGCTTTGTTCTGTTCCGCCATCTTCCTGGCAGCACAGGAAGCCTATCCAGTCATTGTTATTGCCTCTGACGGAAAGATAACTTATCAATCGTCCGATACAAGCGAAGCCCAAAAGATCGCTACCGGCGCTGTGTTAAAATCCAATGGAATCCTTACCCTTAATAAAAAAGAAAGCGCTACCCTGTTTTGCAACGGCCAATTTCGCCAGGTGGAAGGCGATCAAACGACCGGGCTGAGCACCATTTTTCCCGAAACGGACGGGCTCGTCCGGCTGAATTTCGACGGGACCTTCGGGGAATACGTTTCGGCGGCGATCAGCATGGCAGCCAATCCGGAGAACCCCCAGGATGCCTGGACCGCTCTGAAGACGACCAAAGGGACCGGCGACG
This sequence comes from Haliscomenobacter sp., assembly GCA_016707205.1. Classification (GTDB taxonomy): domain Bacteria; phylum Bacteroidota; class Bacteroidia; order Chitinophagales; family Saprospiraceae; genus JADJPL01. Next base: position 146,425 of record JADJHZ010000016.1, read on the forward strand.
GATGGAGCGCCATTAAGACCAAAGGCACCGGAGATGGATTCGCCTCGATAAAAACCAAGGGAACCGGGGATGGATGGAGCACCACCAAGACCAAAGGCACCGGAGATGGATGGACCACCACTAAGACCAAAGGGACCGGCGACGGGTTCGGAACCGTAAGGACCAAGGGGACCGGCGACGGATGGGGCGGAAAAGGCGCCAAAATACATCCGATCCTGCCTTATGGAAAAGTCCTTCCTGGAAAAAGAACGTTCCAGTGGTCTAAACCTGAAGGAAACCCCCAATTTAAACTCGAGATCAGAAACAGCGAAGGCGCCGTTATCGTGGATACGCTCACCCAGGATACCTTCCTGGTCATCGAACCGGATACCGCCGCATTCAAACCGGGCGACCGGTATGAGTGGATGGTAACCACCGCCGGCGACACCGCGACCACTTCCGACGCGCTGTTCTTTGAAATCGGCGAGGCGGCCACTGAGCAGAGAGCCCTGCAGTCGGCCCAAAAAGCGCCTTTGTATCAGCAGAGCACCGAAGAAGTGCGTATCCTCTTGCAGGCGGTTGCGCTGGAGCAGGACGAATGGTACGAAGAAGCCTCCAAGCTGTACCAAAATTTCAGCAATCCGAATCAAAAAACAACCTGATCCGGCTGATGCACGCGGCCTTCTGGATGCGGCAAGGATTAAAGCCCCTTGCAGAAAAAGCATTTTCTAGAAAATAACCGGCGGTTAGTCATGGGGATCGGACGTTTGTATGTTGTTCGTCTGTTTTTTTTAGCCATGGGGGTCCTGTTTTTCGGAGGGAAAACTATTTCACAGGAAATGGTCTCCCTCCGGAAAAAGGGCGCCACCCTTGCCCTGGTCGTCGGGGTATCCGACTACCAGGACCAGGAAATCCGGGACCTGAATTATGCCCACTGGGATGCTCAGGTATTTGCCGCATTTCTCCAATCCAACGCCGGAGGAAGCCTCGGCAGCCAGCAGATGCGGTTACTGGTCAATAGCCAGGCCACGATGGCCGCCATTCAGGCCGGATTGGAATGGGTCATGCAAACGGCGAGAAAAGGCGACCGGGTTATTTTCTACTTCTCCGGCCATGGAGACGTCGAAACGATCAACGACCAGGAAAAGGGCTACCTTCTGGCATACGACACCCCCAGAAACAACTACCGCCTCAACGCCATCGACCTTACCTACCTGAATGAACACCTGGTCCGGGAGCTTTCCCTCCGCGAGGTACAACTGATCCTCATCACGGATGCCTGCCATTCGGGGGCTCTGGCGGGAGAAGGGGTTCGCGGCCGGGAAGCCACCGCTGCCGAGTTGATGAAACGCTATGCGCAGGAGGTCCGGATCATGTCCTGCCAGCCGTACGAACTTTCGCTGGAATCCACCCAATGGGGGCAAGGCCGGGGCGTTTTTTCGTACTTCCTGGTCGACGGACTGAAAGGCAGCGCCGATCTGGACCGGGATCAAAAAGTGGATCTATACGAACTGGAGCATTTCCTCCAGGATGAGATCCGTCAGGCCACCAACAAAAAACAGCATCCCGACGTTTTCGGCGGGCGCAAGGAGCAATCGCTGTTTTCCCTGGATCCGGCCCTGGCGGAAGAACTTAAATCGGGCGAAAAAGAAGCGGTCCAGCGCGAATTTGAGACCCTCGTCCTGAAAAACGTGGCTTCGGAAGAAGCTATGCTGAATTACGAATACTTCCAGGCAGCCATAAAAAACGGGATGCTGATTGCCCCGGAGCATGAATCAGCTGCCTTTTACTACGACGCCTTGTATGCAGATCCCAGCTTTAAGCCCTATGCGGGAATACTGGCGGAAACGCTGACCACCGCGTTGCTGGACTCCGCGCAACAGGCGATCAACGCCTACCTCAAAACCGACCCCGCCGAATTGGCTCAGCGCGACCGGTTTGACCAAAAGTACGCCCGCTTTCCCCTATACCTGAGCAAGGCGGCTGAACTACTCACGCCCAAGGATCCCCGCTACCGGCAAACCCGCGCCAAGCAATACTACTTCGAAGGCCTGGCCTGGAGGCTGGAGGGGGAACAAGCAGGCGGCAGCGATTCCCTCTATGCACTTGCGCTGGATAAGCAGCGGCTTGCGTTGGAGCAGGAAGACCGCGCCGCCTATATCCTCAACGAACTGGGGTTCCTGATGCTGGAACTGGACCTGCGGGATAGCGGCATACACCACCTGCAAATAGCCCTGGAATGCGCCCCTACCTGGGCCATCCCTTACAATAACCTGGCTATAGCCTTCCACGAAGCCGGCAGCATCCAGGAAGCAACGGCGCATTATCGGGAGGCCCTCCGGCTGAAGCCCGATTTTTCTTCCGCCTATGCGAACCTGGGCAACCTGTTTGATGAACAGATGGAACCCGACTCCGCCGAGGCAATGTACCGGCAAGCCCTCGCCCTGAGTCCGGCCGACAAAAACAACCATTACAACTATGGGGTCCTGCTCAGCGGCTGGGAAGGACGGCAACAGGAAGCAGAAGCCGCCTACCGAAACGCGCTGAACCTCGATCCGGATTATCCCCAGGCCGCTTTTGCGCTGGGGTTGTGGTTTGAGTCTGTGGAACGGCCCGATTCGGCGGAGACCTATTACCGCCGGGCCATGGAGCGCGGATTGGGAGCTGCGTATCAAAAGCTGGGAGAACTCAGGTCCAGATCCGGCCTGCACCAGGAGGCGCAGGCGTTGTACCTCGAAGCCCTCCGCCTCAACCCGGGCTTAGACCGCATTTTCACCCAATTAGCCTCCGCCCTCATCGAACAGGAGCGCTGGGAACAAACGCCTTTTCTGCCCCTGGAGACCCTACAGAAACAATTTATCCTGTGGGAAGCCAGCCTCCTTTTTCAGGAAATCCCCCATACCGGCGCCGCCTTGAAAGCCTGCCGGCTGGCTTCCGGACTGAACCCCTCCGAACCCTATTCAGACTATCAGTTGGCCCTCCTTTTTACCAAACAAGGGAAGTTCAAAAATGCCCTGGCCTCCCTGGAAAAAGTACTGGAAAAAGCCCGGCAAAACGGAGAAGCTGCGGATTATGGCGAGCTCATCCGCACCAACGCCGAATTTTCCTCCCTCACCCCGTATAAGCGGTACCGCCTTCTCCTGAACCGGTTTTCCCTGGCGGAGGAATGACCGGATGCCGCCCATGCGTGCCGATTACTGAAAATTTGAATACCTTTAAGCGCATTCCCGTTCTTTTTGATCATAACCAAAAACCAATGAATCGAGCCTCCTTATTTTGTTCCCTTTTCTTTTTCCTTTTGGTTATGCCCGCCGGAACAACCGGCCAGGCGAGCACATTGCATCTAATTGCCAGTATCGACAACGTGAATGACGACATAAGCCAGGGTTGCGAAAAAGATTACCGGGAAGCCCTCGAACTGTTCACCGCCGTGGCAAAAGATGCCGGCATGAAATTCGCTCCCAAACGGCTTTCTTTTGACCTGGGCGAAGTGGAGGAATTTTTAGAAGGGTTCCAATGCGAGCCCAATGATCTGGTGGTCTTTTTCTATTCCGGGCACGGAGTCCGTTACGAAGACGATGGGCAGGAATGGCCCTGGCCCTATTTGTATTATTGCGAGCGCCATCCGGACAACGACCCGATGGATTGCGAACTGGATTTGGACTGGGTACAGGAAATGCTTTTGGAAAAGGAACCACGAATGACGATCGTCCTGAGCGATAGCTGCAACGATGTGGTAGATAATCCCTCGGCCAATGCCGGGCTCACGGGTAATTCAGACGCCCCTTTCGACGGCGGTCCTCCGGAATCCGGTCATTATGCTAATTTGGGGTTGATCCAGTCCTTCCGCGGACACATTATCGCCAGCGCGGCATCACCGGGCCAGGCTGCCGAAATGAACCCCGCCGATGGGTCGCTGTTTGCGGGCCAGTTTTTTCATTTTTTGCTGGAAGCGCTTACCTCCCCCAACCCGACGTCCTGGGAGCAGGTGCTGAAACAAACCAAGAATCGCGTGCGGCAGCTTTCCAATGGCAACCAAACGCCCCAGTTTTGCGTCAACGGACGTTGTGGGTAAATAAAGATAAACGGTTCGTATAAAACCACTGCGCATGAAATATATCCTCTTTTTTCTCCTCCTTGCCGGATTGGTTTCCCATACCGGCGTACATGGCCAAACCGCTTTGAGCGCCCTGAAGAGCAAAAAGCCCCAGGCCTCCGCTAGTTCGGCCAAACCGAACCACACCAACGTAAAAAAAGGCCTTGGCAACCACGAGGTACCGGATGTGGTAGAAAATCCCAAAGTCAGTCAGGCGTTCAGCACCTTGAGCGCGGGCAACGAAAAAGCGGCTATTGCCCTTTTTGACGACTTTTCCGATGAAGACACCGATGCCGCTTTTGGCCTGGGGTTAGCCTACTACGAAAACGATCAAATGGAAGAAGCGATCGACGCCCTCTCCCTTGCCATCGAACTCGACGCGGAAAATACAGACGCCTATTACCTTCTTGGGGTGATCTTTGCCGAGCTGGGCGACTTTGCCCGGTCTTCGGAAGCGCTATTCGGATTGCTGGAAATAGAGGAACAAGACGCCGACGCCTGGTTTCTGCTGGGGTTTCTTTACTACCATGATGACGATCAGGAATCGGCGGCCATTTGTTTAGCCATTGCACGGGATATCGATTCGGATTACGATGGGGAAGATTATTAATGATAAAAAAACAGTGCGTATAACCCGTTAACCGGAATTTGATTGCGTTCATGCGGACTACTTTTCCCATATTGCTGTCCCTGCTCTCCTTGGTTGCCTGCCAGGAAAACAAACCAAACCAGCAGGCGAACGACCAGGCGTTAAAGGTATTGGATGCCGTTGGGAGGGTGATTCCGTCCGACAGCCTGGCCAAGCCCAGTGTGGTTGCCATAGATGAAGCCAAGCTGATCATTGCCCAGGCCAAACCCCCAAAGGCGGTCCAGACCAACCTGAACGTTTTCGCTGCAGGGATTCCCCAAAAAATACAGGTAGACACCCACGCGCTGGTGCGAAAAACGCCCGGTAAAGCCGGCATTCCAGGGCCCGTGACAACCCCGGCCAAAGGGGTCGAAGTCAACGCCGGAACCCCCGAAGTCGTCCCCGCCAAAGACCGGGTAAGCAAAGACCTCAACCCGCACAATTTCAGTTCCTTCGGAAAATTACAGGGACTAAAGTACAATGTCATCCAATGCCTGCTCAAGGACCGGAACGGCAACCTGTGGATGGGCACCGTAGGCGGAGGGATTACCAAATACGATGGCAAGTTCTTTACCCACTACACCGACGCAGAGGGGCTGCTCAACAACTCCGTTTTGTCTATCCTGGAGGACCGGAATGGCGCCCTCTGGTTTGGGACGGAGATCGGCTTGTGCCGGTTTGACGGAACCGCATTTACCCACTACACGGAAACAGAAGGGTTTGTGACTGCCGAGGTCACAAGCATCCTGGAAGACCAGAAAGGCCGCCTGTGGATGGGTACGGCTTCCGGGCTGATCGCGTTCGACGGGAAGGAGTTTACCCGGTATACGACCGAACAGGGCCTTCCCCACGAGGAAGTGCGCTGCGTCATCCAGGACCAATCCGGAACCTACTGGATCGGAACGCATGGCGGGGGGCTTGCCCGCTTCGACGGAACGACGTTTACCCATTTTTCCGAACGGGACGGCCTTTCCAATAACCACGTCAGCAGTATCCTTCAGGACCGGCTGGGGAACCTTTGGATAGGAACCAATTCCGGCGGGCTCCTTCTTTTCGACGGGAAGTCCTTACGGCTTTTTACCGAAAAGGAAGGCCTTTCCAGCAATGCCATATACCGGCTGATGGAAGACCGGGCCGGCAACCTGTGGATCGGCACGCTGGGAGGCGGGGCGGCCAAGCTTTCCCGGAAAAAGGGATCGGACGCCTTCCAGATAACCCACTACACCGAGGAAGAAGGATTGAACCACATCAGCGTCATTGCCCTCCTGGAGGACGACAACGGCAATCTCTGGATGGGAACCGACGGCGGAGGGCTCAACCTTTTTCAAGGCAATACCTTTACGCATTACACCGAATCCGAAGGCATCAGCAACCGGAGCGTGTTCAGCATCATCAGCGACCGGCGCAATAGTCTCTGGTTTGCCACCTTTGGAGGTGGAATCAACCGGTACGACGGAAGGTCGTTTGACCACTACACACAATCCGAAGGCCTGAAGGACAACTCCGTTTACGCGCTGCTCGAGGACCGCAACGGGAATATCTGGCTGGGCAGCAGCAGCAATGGCGCGACCAAATTCGACGGAAAGCGGTTTGTGCATTATTCCACAGCAGATGGCCTCAGCAGCGACGAGGTGCTGTGCGTGTTAGAAGACAAAAACGGCCATCTCTGGTTTGGAACCCGGGGCGGAGGCGTAACCCAATTCGAACCCAACCCGATTGGGGACGGAGGAAAATTTACCCGTTTCGGGGTAAACGAAGGCCTGGGCGACGACATCGTCTTTTCCATTCTGGAAGACCGGAAAGGAAACCTGTGGTTCGGCACCATGGGCGCGGGCGTAACCCGTTACGACGGCAAGCAATTCCTGCATTTCACAGAAAATGAAGGGATGAGCCACAACAGCGTCTTGTCGATGCGCGAAGACCGCTATGGAAACCTGTGGTTCGGGACCTTGGGCGGAGGCGTCACCCGGTATGACGGGAAACGGTTTGTTCACCTCACCGAAGCGGAGGGACTGGGCCATGACGTCGTTTTATCTATTCTCGAAGACCGGAACGGGAATATGTGGTTCGGCACGCGGTTTGGGTTGTCCAAACTCGCCAAGCCCTACGCCGCCGCGCTAAAAAACCCGGAAAAGTGCTCCCGGGGCAGTCTGCGATTTAAAAATTACAGTTACGAGGACGGGTTTCTGGGCATCGGATGCTGGCGCAACAGCCTGTTTGAAGCGCCGGATGGAACCATCTATATTGGCGCCAACGACCGGCTGACGGCTTATCACCCGGGGCAAACCGCCGTTGAAGATACCCCGGCGCCGGTGATCCAGCTGACCCAGGTGGCGCTGTTCAACGAGCCCATCCCCTGGCCGATGCTGGAGAACAACCAGGACACCAGCTTTACGCTGGGCAACGGCGTCCGGGTAGGGGATTTTAAATTTTCCGGCTTGTCTTCCTGGTATACCCTACCCCAAAACCTCCGTTTGAAGCACAACAACAACTACCTGAGCTTTAGCTTCATCGGCATCACGCTCACCCAGCCGGAGAAGATCAAATACCAGTACAAACTGGAGGGGCTGGACGAATACTGGAGCGGCCTGACATCCAAAAATGAAGCGCATTACGGAAACATACCCGACGGTCGTTACACCTTCAAAGTGAAAGCGCAAAACGCAGCCGGGAACTGGAGCAGCGCATACGCCTATACGTTCTTTATCCGTCCTCCCTGGTGGAGAACCCCCTGGGCTTACGTTGGGTATCTGTTTTTTACCCTCTTCCTCATCTGGGGAATCGTACGGGTCAACACCTGGCGCCTGCGCCGGGACAAAGAACGCCTGGAACGCATGGTCAAGGTCCGCACCGAAAAGATAGAGCAGCAAAAAGAGGTCATCGACCAGGAGAGGGAAAAAGCGGAATCGTTGCTCCTCAACATTCTCCCCGCCGAAACGGCCGCGGAACTCAAAGAAAAAGGCTATACCACCGCCCGCCGGATTGAACAGGCGACGGTCCTGTTCAGCGATATCCGGGGATTTACCCAGGTGGCGGAGGCTATGAATGCCGAAGAACTCGTTCAGGAGCTCAACGTCTATTTTAGCGCGTTCGATGAAATCATGGACCAGTTTGGGTTAGAAAAAATCAAGACCATTGGCGATGCGTACGTCGCCGCTGGCGGCGTTCCCGATCACAACCAGGCTACCCCGCAGCAGGTCGTTCAGGCCGCTTTGGCCATGCAGGATGCCGTAGGCCAGCTCAAGGCCGAACGCTTGAAACAAAACAGGTCCTTTTTCGAATTGCGCATCGGCATCCATACCGGCCCTTTGGTTGCCGGCGTGGTGGGCATCAAAAAATTCCAGTACGACATCTGGGGCGATACCGTCAACCTCGCCGCCCGGCTGGAAGAAACCTCCGAGCCCGGCCGGGTCAATATCTCTCATTGCACCTACCTGCTGGTCAGGGACCACTTTGCCTGCACGCCCCGGGGAAAGATCGAAGCCAAAAATAAAGGGGAAGTGGAGATGTATTTTGTGGAAGGGGTGAAGCGTCTGGGGGTTTAGGCGTTTAGGCGTTTAGGCGTTTAGGCGTTGGGGCGTTGAATGTTGAACGTTAAACTGTCAAAGTTCAAGGTTCAAACAGAACACTGGTTCGAGACTCCGTCTCGGACCCACTCTACGTTGAGGCTCTGCCTCAAAGAAAGGGGCGAATGGGCGACGCATCGAGCCCATAGGGCTTCTGGCGGCGAGGGAGTTCCGGACCATGGGGCTGGCCCGCGCTCGCCCCCCGGCCCCCTAAAGGGGGTGAGCCGCCCGCAATGTCCAACTGCCCCGCTCTGCTCGTCGAAACCGGTTGCCGGCCTCGGAGAGGCCCAACGGTTGCAGACCCAACGTTTGTAGCCCGAAACCCGCCCTCGCCCATCACCCAACGCGCGTTCAAGTCTCCAGACTTGAATGCGTATCGGCACGTCTCGGACGTGCGGGAGGGAGGAGAAGGCAATTCGTTCGAGGCGGAGCCTCGAATTAGAAGTCTGAGGCGGAGCAGCAAAAATCTCCCTACCTCGCTACTTCGCTACCTCGTTACTTCGCTACCTCGCTACCTTTAAAACCAACACCCAATCGTTGCCGGGGACGGGGGCTCCGGGAGGGTCGAACGATTGGACGGCGTGGTTATCGACGCGGCCGATGCGGCGCAGGCGGCCGGTGCGGGGGTCGAACCAGGAGGCGCGCACGGTTTCGCCGGGCAGTTTGCCCATGACGATGCGCAGGGTGCGCCCGGTGTAGGTGTATACCAGCGCATGGTCTTGGCCGCGCAGGGCGGCCAAATGCTCGTAGCGTTCTCCCTGAGCGCCTTCGGCGATCAGGGTTTGATCGGGCGACAGGGTGGCGAAGCGGCTCGACAGCATCCGTTTTTTCAACCAGTGCATTTGCCGGGCGCCGGGGGCGTTGAGAGCTTCGGGCCAGTACTCCCTGGCGCCGTAGGACGGGGTGTCTCCCGGCCGGTGGAATTGCATCACGGCATTATGGCCGTAGGTATGGCCGAAAGCCCCCGAGAACGCCGCCCAATAGGCATAGCGCCGCGCGTCGGCGTCCGTCCAGTAGGGTTGCAGGGTGTCGTGGAGGCCCTGCGGAATGCCTTCGTAGGAGGGTTCGCCGTCGAGGCTGGGCTTGACGGGCGTGCGGCGGTAATCCGCTTCCATGTACTTCCAGTTGTCCTCGCCGTAGGCCAGGGCGGTATCGTCCTGGTCGTAGCGCCGGTGCCCCGACTGGAACATATGGAACGAAAGCCAGCCGGCGTCGTGAAACCAGGTGGACGACTGCGTCCGGCCAAAGGGGTGAAAGGTGATGAGTTTTGCGGGATCTGCCTGGCGCAACGCCTTGCCCAGGGCCTGCCACACCCGCATGGAATCCGAACCCCGGATATCCCCGCCGTTGAGCCAGATCACGTTGTTGCGCTCCCGGTAGCGTTTGCCCAGCCAGTCCCCGTAAGCCGCTGCAGCTTCTGCCGGCACCAGCCCGGCACGCACATTGGACCCCCACACCGGCACCAGGGCCAGGTACATCCCTTTGCGCTCCGCCAGCTGAAGAATATAATCGACATGATCCCAATAGTCGTACGCCTGGGCATCCCGGAAGTCGCTTCCGGGAGTAACCCGGGCCTCTGCAATCCGGCGGCCAACCAGGGCCGAATCGCCATACGCGTTGGCCGAATTCCGGATATCGTGAATCAGCATCACCTGGATCACGTTAAACCCCTTTTTCCGGCGGTCTTCCAGATAACGCTCCGCCTCCTCCCGGGTCAGCTTCTTAAACAAGAGCCAACCGGTATCCCCAAGCCAGAAGAAAGGTTGGCCGTTCGCGTCCACGAGGCGGCGTTGGTCGTCCGACACCCGGAGCGGAGACAGCCCCTGGCTCTGGGCCCGCGAAAAGGTCAGGCCGGCGAAAACCAGACAAACAAGTACGGC
>JADJHZ010000017.1 GCA_016707205.1 Haliscomenobacter sp.
GAGGTGGGAAAGGCTCCAGGGATAGCTGATGACGTCAACCAACGTATAAGAGGTCCTGGCATCGGGGACTGGCCTCCCCCTAATCCCCTTCAAAGGATAGCTCTTTTTGTTGTTTTCACTGAAAAAAAGCAGTACTTTTAGGAAAAGAGGCTGTATCAAAAAACCGTTCTTTGATGCCCTTTTGAGATCGTCCCAAAAACCACTGCTGCGGCATCTCACACATGAAAACAGTTGTTATGAAACTCCTGTTCCACACCGCCTTCGCCTTCGGGGTCATGGCGATATCTTCCTGCAGCGTCATGGAAAAATCTTCCAGCCATGGTTTCGAAAGCGGATTCTACTCCGTCAAATCTGGGGACAGTCTTCCTATGTCTGTCTATCTGCATATCGATGAAGATCAGATTGATGGCTATACCCTTGCGGACTCCAGACAAATCTTCCGGATTGAGCTTTCTGATCCAGCCCCTTCCGGAGCCACAGACTGGAAATTCCAGAAAAAAAGTATGGATATCGATATAACATCCAATGTGTTCAAATTCCGACCGGGTCTTTACCGTCAGCCCGCACAGATGACCACCGATTTTAATGCCGCCCTGTATGCAGGCTGGAGGCACGACACCCACATCGTGACCTACCGCAAAACCCCTTGGATCAGTATCGGAGCGAAATAAAAAATCGCGGATACGATATCGGGGTCTTTGCAGGCCCCGGCATCGCTACCATCGACGCATTCTCCACCCGCAATATGGCGGCTTACGACTACTCCGCACTTACCCTTCAGTACGGCATTGCCGGCTTTCTGGAATCCAGCTTTGCCAGTTTCGGCCTGTCCGCCGGATTCGACCACCTTTTTTCCCCCGACAGAAAGGTATGGATTTACCAGAACCAGCCCTGGATCGGGTTCATCGTAGGTATTGCGATCAATTGATTTTTCATCGGAATTGAAAAAATGGCTTCATGCCTGATGCGAAGTGTTAAGAGATTTCCCCCATTCACTTCGCAACCCCGCAACCCCGCAACCCCGCAACCCCGCAACTTCGCAACTTCGCAACTTTTTTCACTCCACATCAAACGACGCCGGGTCGCGGGACTCTTCTTTTTTACGCAGGCCAAACTGGTACCGCAGGTTGACCCCAAACCGCTGGTTGTCGCTATAGCGGTCGCCGATGGTGAAGACGCCGCCCTGGTTGAGGGTGAAGCGGGTGGCCATGGTGCGCAGCACGTCGGTGGCGTTGAGGGTGATCTGGAGTTTGCTCTTGAGCAGGGATTGGTTGAGCCCAAGGCTTAGCTGGCCGAAGTGGTCCAGCTCGTAGAAGTTTTGCTGGCCTTTGAGCAGGAGGAAGCCGTTGGCCGTCAGCTTGGTTGTTTTGGTCAGGTTGAGCTGGTGGTAGGTGAAAAAGCGCCAGCTGCCGCGGGCAAAGCTCAGCGGCTGGTTTTCATACCGTCCGTCGTACTCGTTGTAGTTGTACTGCGCGCCCACCACGAAAAAGTACTTGCCTCCTGGAGGAATGGCCCCGGTAATGCGAAAATACGTCTCCACGTTTTTGCCCACGTTGTCCTGGGTGCGCACGAGGACGTTCTCCTGGGCAGGGTCCTGGTAGACGACCTGGGAAAAGATGTTGGAGGTGTAATTGCGCCCCACGGCCAGGATGGGCATATCGTTGTAGCTGAGGTTGGCTTCGAAGTTGTCGGTAAACTGCGGTTGCAACCCGGGGTTACCGGTTTCGTAGAGGTATTGATCCACGTAGCGGATGTAGGGGTTGAGGCTCTGATAGCCGGGGCGGTTGATGGTGCGCCGGTAGATGAGGAAACCCCGGAGTTCAAATTTGGCGATTTCGATCACCGGCCGGCTGAGGTACACATAGGGAAAAAAATCGGCCCGCTTAATGAGGAAGCTCGTATCCGAAGGGATGGTTTGATTCCCTTTCATATGGGTGTATTCCATGCGCGTCCCGGCTTTCAGGGTGAAATTGCCGGGCAGGGTTTTGGATGCCTGGGCGTAGGCTGCGTGGATCGTTTCCCGATACCGGAACGCGTTCGTGCGGGAGGGGTCGCCGATCAGCCCGCCGCCAGCGCGCAGGAAGTAATCGGCCTGGCTGTCGTAGTGTTGGTAGGTGCTTTTTAGGCCGGTCTCGACCTTCACCCTTCGGGGAAGCTGGAGGGTCAGGTCGGACTGGACGAGCAAAAAATGCCGGGTTTGGGCGTTATCGCCCTGTCCTTCGATCAGGGCGCTGAAGGGCGTCCGGAAGGCCGACGAATATTCCTGGGCATTGGACCCCGAATTGTAGGAATAACTGACCTTATTTTCCCATTCCGAATCGATGGTGTCGAGTTTGAGCTGCATGCCCAGGTCTTGCTGGATGCTGAAGAACCGGGAGTTATTCTGCGTGGTGTTGTCGTTTTCGGAAAGCCGTATGTTTTCTGTTGTCTCCAGCAAATTGAGGTTTTGCGAAGCGGACTTGGAGTGGCTGGCGTTGAAGCGGGCGTCGTAGCTGAGATTCAATCGCTCGTTGGGATCAAGGCTCACCCCCGCGCCCACGAAGCCCTGGTCGCCCGGACGGCGGGTCCGGGCCTCCTGCCGGAGCAGGGAGTCGGCGGTCACATAGCGGACCGAGGTCAGGTCCTCCACCACATCGCTTTGGCTCAGGTTGGCCCTCAGGTAGTACGTGGTTTTCTCCCCGCTGTCGTTCACGTTGAATCCGGCAAACCGGTTTCCATACACGCCCTGGTTCATCCCCATGCTGACGGCGCCGGAGCGCCCGAGTTTGACGCCTTTTTTCAGCACGACATTGACGATCCCCCCCGAGCTGGCGGCATCGTATTTGGTGGACGGCGTGCGCAGCACCTCGATCCGCTGGATATTGTCGGGCGGCAGGCTTCGGAGAATGCCGGCAATGTCCTGAGCGCCCATGCGCTGTTCCCGCCCGTTGATGTAAACTACAGCGGGCGTGGCGCTGGTGAGGTAAATATTCCCGTCCTGATCGACAAACAGCCCGGGCGTTTTTTCCAGGATCTCCAGGGTGTTGGTGCTGGTATTGGCAATGGGCTGGGGGTCGATGATCATTTTATCGTCCTCCTGGGTGATCAGTGGCCGGCGCGCGGTGACCGTCACGCCCTCCAGGGCGACCGCTTCTTCTTCCAGCACGATGACCCGGCGCACGTTCTCGGTTTTCAGCAAGATCTCTGCCTCTTCGTTTCGGTACCCTACGTAAGTGACGACAACGGAATAACGGCCCGGCTTCAGGCGGTTGAAGAGGGCGGCCCCATCGGCATCCGTAGTGGAATACGTCTCCGCCGAATCCGGTATATGCAAAAGCCGGACATTAGCCCCGATCAGGGACTCTTTCCCTTTAGACTGAACAACGAGCTCGATGGAATATTCCTGGCTAAAGCCCTCAATAGAATAAAACAGGAAGAACAGTATCATTAGCCGCATAAAAAAAATTTGAAGGGCGAAGGTAGGTATTCTGCTATTGTTGACAAAAAGACAGGAGAAGCGGCGAAAAGTTGTTTCTGATGAAAAGAAAATTATGCTCCCGCATAAGGGGGGCTTTTCTGGTTTCATGTCCTTATTGCAACCAGATGAGTGTGCCTCAAGCGGGGAGTAGGGAGCAGGGATTAGGGAGCAGGGAGGCAGGGAGCAGAAAATGGGGAATGCCGGGAATTTGATTCCGTTCTTAGCTGGACCTTGATCCTTGTTTTCAGGGCTGCACAGGTAATCCTTAGCCTCTGTTTAGGGGGGAGTCCAGCTTTTTTCTGCCTCCGAACAGGTTCCAGACAGCATGGAAGCCTCGAACTGGTGTAATTTTGAATAATCCCAGAAAGGGGTTCCCTGCTCCCTGCTCCCTGCTTCCTGCTTCCTGCTTCCTGCTTCCTGCTCCCTGCTTCCTAATCCCTACTCCCCCATTTCACCCCAATTTTGTAAATTTGTTTTTCGGAACCCAATCCCAAAAGGCTTTTTTCATTTTACCCACTTAACTCCCAAGACATGAAATATTATCGTTTGTTTTTATTCTTGCTTCTCGCCATCGGCTTTCAGGCATGCCATGTGCCGCAACCGCCTGCCGTGCCATTTACGTTCACCATCTTGCAGCTTAACGACGTCTACGAGATTTCTCCGCTGGAGGGAGGAAAAGCGGGAGGCCTCACCCGCGTAGCCGCACTCCGGCAGCGGCTGCTGGAGGAGAATCCCAACACCATTACCGTGATCGCGGGAGATTTCATGTCGCCCAGCCTGATGGCGACGCTTAAAATGGACAATGGGGAGCGCATCGCCGGGCTCCAGATGATCGAAACCCTCAATGCCCTGGGCATGGATTACGCCACCTTCGGCAACCACGAATTCGACCTGTCCGACGGCGAGCTCACCCAGCGGCGCTTCCAGCAGTGCAAATTCCGCTTCATCTGCGCCAATGCGCGCAAAAAACTGCCCGACGGAACGACGGCCCCCTTTACCCAGGTCCTCGACGGGCAGACCGTTTCCGTGCCGGATTACTGGGTCCACGAGTTTACCGATGCCAAAGGCCGCAAATTTCGCCTTGGGCTGACCGGAGTGCTCCTCCCCTATTCCCAGAAAGACTACGTAACCTATCTGCCGGTAGAAGAAAGCCTGCGCCAGGCCGTCAAGGCCCTTCAGCCGGTGAGCGACGCGATCGTGGCCATTACCCACCTCGATGCGGCCGAAGACCAGAAAATGGCGCTGGCTGTGCCGGGCATTCCCTTGCTCCTTGGCGGGCACGACCACGAGCACATGATGCTCACCTCCGGCAGATCCCTGATCGCCAAAGCCGACGCCAACGCCAAAACGGTTTATGTGCACCGGTGCAGCTTCGACCCTGCCACCCGCCAGTTCAACGTGCAATCCACCCTCGAAACCATCGACCCCAAGCTTCCCGACGAGCCGCTTACCCAACTGGTCGTGGAGAAATGGCAAAACCTGGCAACAGAAACCATGCGCAAAAACGGGTTTGAACCCAGCCAGGTAGTCGCCACCGTCAAAGAACCGCTGGAGTGCAAGGAAACCGACGTGCGCAGCCGCCCCACCAATTTCGGGCAGCTCACCACCCGGTCGTTCGAAATGGCCTGGCCGGGCGCCGACCTCTACCTGCTCAACTCCGGCTCCATGCGCCTGGACGACAACATCAGCGGAACGATCACCCAATACGACATCCTCCGCACCTACCCCTTTGGCGGAGGCATCGCCATGCAGGAAATACCGGGCGCCGATGTGCTCCAAATCCTGCAGACCGGCCTGGTTACCAATAAAACCACCGGAGGCTACTTACAAACGCACAATGCGCAACAGGTGAACGGCGCCTGGCAAGTGAACGGAAAAGCCATCGACCCGGTGAAAATATATAACGTGGTGTCCACCGATTTCCTTGCCTCCGGAAGGGAGGCCAACCTGGCGGTATTCGGGAAGTACCCGCCCAATACCCCCAAGGAATTTGCGCTGGGCAACGGCCAAAAGCTGCGCAATGAATCGGGTTGGGGGGCGCCCCCACCCCCCCCCCCCCCCGGACCCGCCCCCCGCCGGCGGCCATCCGGTATTTAAGAGGCCTCAAGGAACGGATCCATTTTCCTGTAAAAATTAAAAGGGGTATACTTTCTTTAATCAGCGCAGTGGATTTTCCTCTATTAGGGATAGCCACCTATCTTATCCTGCGTTTTTCCATCCGGCTTCAAAAGCCTTTTCAAAAAAGTGCCCCCACCCCCGAAAAATCCAACGCCTCTTAAACGAACACCCCTTACTTCACCTTCCCCAGCACCCAGCCTGCTACGCCTGCTGCCAACGTGCCGTTAATCGTATTCAAGGCAATATCAAGGAAGCCTAACGTGGGGGTCATAAAATGGAAATTGGCAAACATCCAGATGTCAAACCAAACCATGACCAAAACGACTACGACAACA
The DNA here is from genome assembly GCA_016707205.1 of Haliscomenobacter sp. Taxonomy (GTDB): domain Bacteria; phylum Bacteroidota; class Bacteroidia; order Chitinophagales; family Saprospiraceae; genus JADJPL01. Next base: position 5,911 of record JADJHZ010000017.1, read on the forward strand.
CCGCTGGTTACTCCTCCCAGGAAGGTACTTACGTTTGCCCAGCGGACGAATACCACGGCCAGAAGCAAGGCGAGCATCAGGTTGGCCAGGAGGATCAATCCTACCGGGGCGTTCATATTCACACAATCGCCGGCGCCGGCCATTTCTTTTTCAAATACCTTCATAAATGACCCGAAGAGGACGAATCCTACTACCGTAAGGGAAACCCAGGCTGCAAGTGTGGCGAGTGCAATTTTCTTAGACATAGCTAAAAATTTTAAATGGTTAATATTGAATGGTTGAATACTTAATAGATTTTTACATTTTCTCCGCTTCAATAATCTCCTGCGGCCCGCCCGTTGGAATAAAGCGGAGAATCTGCAATCCGGCTTGCTCAAACAGCGCTTGCATTTCTTCCCCGGTGCGCTCCCGCCCGCCCAGAAGGACGAGCATGTGGAGGTCATAGAAATACCCTACCGGATTGCCTCCGTCGCGGATTACCATATCCATAGCCAGCAGTTTTCCGCCTGGATTGAGCGCTGCAGCGCAATTCTTCAAGATTTCCAGCGCTTTGTCGTCGTTCCAGTCGTGGAGGATGGATTTCAGGATCAGGCAGTCTGCCGTTGGAACTTTTTCGAAAAAGCTTCCCCCGGCAATAGTAGCCCGGTCTTGAAATTCCTCGAGTTCGTGCCCGCTAACCACAAACGGCAAGTCGTACAAAATGCCTTGCAGCATGGGATATCGGGAGAGGATGGACTTCAAAAGAAATCCATGCCCTCCGCCGACGTCGCATATAGAAGAAAAGGAGGAAAAGTCGTAGGTCCGGAGGAAGGTATCCGCGCTCATTTTGGAAAGGGTGGTCATCCACTCATTGAACGGTTTTCCGTATTCCGGGTGCTTTTCAAAATATGTCCAGGCCGGCATTTGGTACACCTCCTCAAAAGCAGAATTTCCGGTGCGCAAAGAGAACTCGATATGCTCCCAGGAACGCTGCCAGGGCTCGTAGCTCAGCAACTCCAAACCCTTTGCCAGGCTGCCCGGAACATCCCGGCGGAGAAATTGACCTACCGGACTCAGCCTGCATTGGTCGCCTTCCAGGATTACCACGCCGTTCATCGATAAAAACCGGAAGAATCGAAATAAGGCCGTCGGGTCCAGGCCAAGCCGGGCGGCGATCTCCGGAACGGCCATCGCCGCTTCGTTCAGCAGGTCGGGAATTCCCAGGCGAATAAGGACGCTCAGGGAACGCGTCATGGCAAAACCGGTAGCCAGCTGGTAGGCCTGAACGATAGGTGGATTCGTGGATGGATTCTGCATGATTTTTTTGTCTTTGAAGTAAAAAAGTGCGCAGAGCTACTTTGTATATTTTTCCCCCGGCTTGAACACCGTCTTTTCTACTTTTCGCACCACTGGCTTCAATCCGCTCAGGAATTGGTAGAGCGCCACCAAATCCACGGTGTCCATCTTGGCCACGAATTCCCAGGGCATGGGGCTTCTCTGATGAACGCGGCCGGATTTCAACCGGGAAATAAACTCCTCTTGCGTCCAATTGGCCATAACTCCCGTTGTGGGGTCGGGAGTAAGATTGGGCGAGACGAACGAGTACCCTTTTGTGAGATTATCCGGAGCGAAGTAGGCGCCGCCGGCAAAATCCTGTCCTACGAATTGGCCCTGATTGTTCATTTCGGTATGGCAGCCTATGCAATTTCCCACGCTGTACGCCAGGTACTTTCCGTAAGCGGCAGTTGGGGCCCGCTCCATCGATTTGGGAGGCGTGTTTTTGGGTCCTTCGGGCTTCAGCATCCCGAAGGAGAGCAGGGCTTTTCCAAGGAACGTGTATTTTAGCGGCGCTACGTTGTTACTCACGGCTGGTTGGGTGCGGAGGAAGGAAATGACGGCCGTAAGGTCTTCGTCGCTCATCTCCTGAAACGGCATGAAAGGCATCAGTGGCCGGCCGTCGTAGCCTACCGAATGGCGAAGGGACCTGGCCAGCTGCGCATCGGTGAGCTTTCCGATCCCGGTTTCTTTATCCGGCGTGATATTGGGGAACCGGATCAACACCAGGCCAGGGAGCTCCAGTTCCATCCCGCCGCTCATCGGCAGCTCGGCGCCTGCCAGGGTTTCTTCCACGCGGTCGCCCGGGCCGTGGCAGGAAGCGCAATGCGCAATGCTGTAAGCCAGATAACGCCCCCGGGCGATGACGGCCGAATCGGCGCTGGCTTTGATTTCCGGATACGGCGCGTCGTACGTTCTCTTCCAGGAAAACTGAATGTAAAGGACAAAGCCCAGGATAATTAAAGCAATCGAGAGGAGGATGATTTTAAGGATTTTCATAGTCAATAAGGTTGTAGGATGTTAAAAAGGAACAGGTGCTCATCCCGAAGGACAATACAAAGATGCGTTGGCCCAGCCCCGGAAATCATCCGCTGGTTTATGTAATCTGGCTACGCAGATCTGCGTAAAAACGGGGGGGGGACGCCGGTCAGGGGACCGGCGGATAGTTCCGCACGAAATCTGAGGATTTCGGCGAACAAGTGCACGAAATCTGAGGATTTCGACGAACAGAGCCTTTACCAGAGTGGCTGAACTCAAATCAGCTTATGCCGCACGGCGAAGTGGATCAGCCCGGCAATGCCCTGGACTTTGAGCTTTTGGATAAGGTTATTCCGGTGCGTATCCACCGTGCGAGGGCTTATAAAAAGCAATTTTCCGATTTCCGTACTGGATAGCCCCTGAGCAACCAGCTTCAACACCTCTACCTCGCGTTCGCTGAGGGCTGCCAGGAGTTCCTGTCCAGGCGCATGAGACGGCTTCAACAAGGTCAGCGCTACGTCGCTGGCAAAATAACGGCCTCCGCCCGCTACTTCGCGGAGGGCAATTTCCAGTTCGTCCAAAGAAGCATTTTTGAAAAGGAATCCATTCACGCCCAAATCCACGGCTTTTTGGATCAGGCTTTTGTCTTGCAACATGGTCAGCATGATCGTTTTGACCCCGAAGAACTCCCGTTGAATGGCTTCCAGGGCTTGTAATCCGTCCATCTCCGGCATTTCGCAATCCAATAGGACAATCCCCGTAAACGCTCTGGAGCGCAAAAAAGCCAGTACTTCCTTCCCGTTGGAGGCTTCGCCGGCTACTTCGACCCAATCCAATTCCTCCAGAAGGGAGCGAAACCCTTTCCGAACCAACTGGTGGTCGTCGGCGATCAAGATTGGAACGGGCGTTTTCATGCAGCTAAGGGTATGCGAATGATCGAAACGGTGCCCCTCGGCACGGCGGGTTCTGTGACAAACTGGCCTCCCAGGGTATGTACCCGGCTAAGAACGTTCAGAATGCCCATGGTTCCTTTTTGCCTGGCCGATTCAAAATCAAATCCCACTCCGTTATCTTCCACCCGAAGCAGGACCTGGTCCTCTATTTGCCGAAGTTGAATAGCCACTTGCCCGGCCTGAGCATGTTTAAAGATGTTATGGAGTAATTCCTGGACGATGCGGTACAAACCAAGTTCGACCCGTTCTTCCAGTCGAATCGGCAACGGATCCATATCCAAATTTACCTTAAAGCCCGCATGTTGTTCAATGCTCCGAACCAGCAATTCCAGGCTAGGGGCGAGGCCATGTTGTTTTAAGGTTGGAGGAAGCATCACGTGGGACATTTGGCGAACCTCCGTGCCCAAAAACTCCAGTTTGGAATCAAGCTCCCTAACCATATCCGCTTCCGGCAAGGCTTGTTTTTCCAGTTTTCTCCCAACCGTTTTAATACCCAGTGAAACGGCCAGCAATTCCTGGGCTACGCCATCGTGTAATTCCCTGGCTACCCGCTGCCGTTCGCCCTCCTGGGCTTCGATCACGGCATTCAAACCCAGTTGTTGTTCACGGATTACGGCTGCGTCCATTCTGGCTTTCTGGCGCAATCGGTATCGGTTGTGAAAAAGCAAGCCAACCACCCCAAAAGCCAGGAGGCCGGTCAACAACCCAAAGATCAAGGTTCGCTGACGAAATAATTTACGCTGCTGTTCGGAGAGGCTTAATTTTTGCGCATTGATCTCCGCTTCTTTTTTTTGCGTTTCATATTTTACTTCCAGTTCGGTCACCCGGTCCCGGATGTCCTGGGTTAGCACCGAATCTTCGTAAATTGCGTTCAGCTGGTAATATTTGCGGGCTTCAGGGTAATTTTTCGCTCCGACAAAAAGCTTTTCCATCTCCCCGTATACATCCCGAAGTACCGAATAGATCCGGTATTCCTTTCCCAGCGCTTCCGCTTTTCTGTACAAATCAAGCGCCGTTTTCATCTCTCCGCGTTCAAACGCATTCCGGCCCAGACCAATAGTAGCTAACCCCTCGAGCTCGGGTTCCTGAACTTCAAGATTGAGTTCCAAGGCCCGGCGGTAGGTTTGTTCGGCTTTTTCTTTTTGATTCAGATAGTAATAACAATCGGCCAGGTTGAGCAACGCGATAGACTCCCCTGCCTTATACCCCAACTCCCGGAAGCTGGCACAAGCTTGTTCAAAAAGTGGGGAAGCTTGTTCAAAGCGAAATTGGGCGCCATATAATTCCCCCCAGTTGGAATAAAGCCTTCCTTTCTCAAAAGGCCTGCCCAACGCTTCCACCAGAGAACGTTCCTTCTGATAAACAGGCTCCGCCTCCTCCCATTGGTGGAGCTCTTTGTAGGAAGCGGCGATAATTTCCATGAAATTGACCATCATCAAGGTATCGTGCTCCGCTTCGGCAAGTTTTAGACCATCCCGGGCAGTTTCCAAAGCTCGATCGGTCTGGCGCAGGGTGATCATTCCGATGGTGTTAGCCCCGTAAGCCTCCAGCAACTGGCGCTTTGTCCCTTTTTCTTTCGCAAGCTCCAACGCACGCTGCGCATAGGCTAATCCCTCCCGGTCTTCTCCATGATGCTGGCAAGCCATAGCCAAAATACTCAATGCGGCAATCTGCATGGAATCGCTTCCGATTGATTCTGCTTCGGCCAACGCCTGCTCCCCATACCGGATGGATTTCTCTTTGTCATTTCCCAAATAGGCAATGACCAGCTTATACAGAATACCGGGGCGTTGTTCTTCCTCCGCCTGCTGCAATTGTTTGAGCAAGACTTTGGGATCCTCAATGTCCTGAGAAAAGGAAAAAACAACAAAAAAAAGAAAGACAGGCAACAACAAAAGCCATCGCATGTTCATATAAATAAATTTACAGGGACGATCTAAAGGACTCCAATTTATAACCTACTCCCGGTAAATAAAGAACGCCCCCTTTGGTTTTAGGTATTTGCTTTTTCTTCCAGATAACGGAACGAACACAACTAAGGTAATCAATTTCTATATCTTTGCCCGATCCAACATTATGCCATGAAACAGATTGAACTTATGGCGCCCGCCGGAAGCTTTGAAGCCCTGCAGGCCGCCATGGATAACGGAGCCGATTCGGTATATTTCGGCATCGAACAATTGAACATGCGGGCGGTGTCCTCTATCAACTTTACCGAAGAGGACCTCGGCGAGATCGTGCGCCGCTGCCGCGAACGCGATGTGCGCACGTATATAACGCTCAATACCATTCTCTACGACCACGACATGGCGCTCATGCGCCGCATCGTAGACCGGGCGGCGGCAGAGGGGGTGACGGCGATCATTGCCGCCGATCATGCCGCCATTGCTTATGCCCGCAGCAAAGGCGTGGAAGTGCACATGTCTACTCAGGCGAATATTACCAATGCCGAAACGGTTAAGTTCTATTCCCTCTTCGCCGATACGATGGTCCTAAGCCGGGAACTGACCGTTAGCCAGGTTAAAGCCATTGTCGATGCCATTCGCAGGGAAAATATCCTGGGCCCCTCCGGTAAGCCGGTTCAGGTCGAAATCTTCGCCCACGGCGCCTTGTGCATGGCGGTATCGGGGAAGTGCTACCTCAGCCTCCACACCCACAACTCCTCCGCCAACCGGGGCGCCTGCCGGCAAAACTGCCGCAAAAAATACTACGTCACCGATGAAGACGGGCAGGAATTGCTCCTTGACAACGAATACATCATGTCCCCAAAGACCTCTGTACCATCGACATCCTGGACCAGGTACTCGACGCAGGCGTCCAGGTACTGAAGATCGAAGGCCGGGGGCGGGCAGCCGACTACGTAGCTGCGACGACCCGCTGCTACCGCGAAGCCATCGACGCCTGGAAGGAAGGCGCGTACTCCCGCGAAAAGGTGGAACACTGGATGGAACAATTAAGCACCGTTTACAACCGGGGGTTCTGGAACGGATACTACCTGGGGCAAGAATTGGGCGAATGGACCGAAGATCACCCCGGCTCCCACGCCACCCAGAAAAAAATCTATATCGGCCAGGGGCAAAATTATTTCTCCAAGTCAGGCATCGCCCAATTCAAAGTCGAGGCGTTCAGCCTTTCCCCAGGGGATGAACTCCTGATCACCGGCCCCACCACTGGCGCCCAAACCCTGACCCTCGCCGAACTAATGGTGGGCGACCAGCCGGCAAACGAAGCCCGAAAAGGAGATCAATGCACCTTCCCCACCCCGTTCAAAGTCAGGCCATCAGATAAGCTTTATAAATTGGTGGAAGCGGATGGGCGGTAGAGCGTCACCTCGCAACCTCGCAACTTCGCAACTTCGCAACTTTAACAATGCCCTCAATCACCATCACCTTACAGCGGGAAAAATGCATTGGCTGCAATTATTGCGCAGACCATGCGCCTGAGTTTTTCCGGATGAGCAAGAAAGACGGAAAAAGCAACCTACTCCTCTCGGCAGAGAAAAGAGGATTTCACACCGTGCGCACCCCCCGGGCCGAAGCGTTGGAAGGACTTGAATCGGCAGCCAGGTCCTGCCCGGTAAAGATCATTAAGGTATCCCTCAACAAACGCTAATTCTGCGCGTTCGCGGAGTTGTTTACATCGCCGTATTTAACACCGACAAAGTCGACATCCATTCGATCGCCTGCAAGCGCGCCAATCTGGAACAGGGTTGGCAAGGCCGCAGAGCCTTGGAACGGGCTGGGCGCATTGGGAAACGATGCGTTGGCAGGAAGAAATATCCACGCCGGCACAAACTTAAACTCCTGATCAAGCCCCAGGATTACCTTCCGGATCTGAATCAAGTCCAGCGTCGAAATCGTTCGCGAAAGGTTCACATCCGAAGCAATCCACTGGAATGGGCTCGTCATACCCTCGACATTGAGGATGTGTTTCTGCACTTTGATGAGATCCGCTACCGAGCAGCCGTTCAGCGAAACATCCTGCTTGGTCGCCGATATCTCGATGGATTCCCCTATCGGGACGCTGTTAAAGGAATACCTGCCCAGCGAATCCGTTTTGGTGCTCACCGTAAGTCCTCCTCCCGACAGTAAACTGACCGAGGCATTGGCAACGCCTTTTCCGTTTTCCATGACAACTTTCCCCGCAACAATACCGGTAGCGTTAAGGGAATTCTCCATGCCGTCCATCGTAAGCTGGAGGGTTCCTTCGGGATCGAGCCAGTCTTTCAGCCGGGTAAGGGCGCTTCCTCCCCCTTCCCAAGCCATGAATAAGCGGCCAAAGTAGGCTGTTGAACCAGAACAGGAGGCAGCCCCTCCGTGCAAGTGCCCCACCACATGGCGGTCCTGATTTAATAAAGCAGCGCCGGAAGACCCGATATCAAAACTGCCCAAGTCGAACCGGGAGCGGAAATGGTGCTCCGGCGGAGTCGTCACGTCGTTGTTCCAAATGATGGAATCCCTGAAAATACTGATCCCATCGTCATCCAGCGACAGCTTTTTAATATCTCCCCGAGGGTGATGGATAATTGATCCAAAGGAAGGCGCGGCGATCGTCCGGTTCCACCCCAGGAAATAGGCTTTAAACGATCCGGGAACGGCATACTTTAGCTCCAACAGCAAGAAATCGTTTTCCCGGCGCCCCGAAAGCTGGATACAGCCTACGATCGACTGATAAGGCGGCTCCCCTGCGGGGTTCTCGCAAGAGGACGATTCATAATTGAAATCAAACCTCCAGAAATCATATAACGGGATATACCCATCCTGGCAATGAAAGGCGGTCAGCATTAAGGGGCGGCCATCCTGCCGGGTGTTGTTCATCAGGTTGCCGGTACAAAAACCGGTCCCCTCCTGTACCACGAGCATAATCCGGCAGACGCCCCGCTTTTCTTTCGCCAGATCGGCGCCTTCTCCGCAATGAATGTTGGTATGGCAAGTGTCCGAGGCGCCGAACCCCAGTTCATTATCCAGGCTGCCCGCCGTGGAAAAACCGGAGGAGAGAAGATTCTCCCGGTGGTAGGCGTAATCCACCCGAAAAACATGCAGCCTTCCCTGGCCGCGAACGGCAGCGGGTTCCCAATATTCCAACACCGAGGACTCGCCCTGGGCTACTCCGGTTACAAATTTCCGGGAAGAAGTGTTGTCCTTTGACGTAAACGGCCCGAGAACGGTTTTCCTGTCTGCACTGTACATGAACAGGCTGGCCCCGGCCGGAAGGAAAAAATCGTCGTAAAGAACAACCAGCCCTAAAGCGTCTTTGGCTTCGAGCTGAAGCCGCCACAACCGGCTCCCATCGGGCAAATCTGCCCAGGTACCGGAATTATACAACCCAAAGTCTGCTTTCAGGGGAACAGCAAACCGGGTGCCTGGCTGGATAGCATCTTCCTGCCGGACCCGCCGCAGATCTGGCTGCGGAAGCCGGTTCATCTTAAGTCCGGCCTGGTATAGGCGGTCCTGAATCGAGGGGCGAAAAGAAAGCGGTAAATTCGCCCGTTCGTTTTGGGAAAACACTGGCGCGAAGGTTAGAAAAACCAAAAAAATGGAAAGGTAAACGTTAGATTTCATCAGTAATGGGATTATAATGGACATCTGGCAAAACCAACACAAGATTCGTATATGGACCAACTTACGAAACTCCTGAGCCAAGGCGCGTATCCGATTTACCACCCCGGAACGTCTGCCCTAAAATGCCCAGGAAGTGGTTCAAAAATCGATAGCGGGATTTAGCTCTTCCTTAGGCAGGAACCGAATACCTCAAGGAAGCATGTGTGTTTGGTTATGAGTAAAAGGAGCGGCAGCCCTTTGAAGCAAAGGTAGGGATTTTCAACTGGTTTTTCTGAAAATAATCCAGTGCAAAGCGCCGCCTTGCGAACGCTCAATTCCATAGCACGGGCGCCTTTTTCAACGTAATTTCCATTTTCATCACAGGGGCCTCCTGGGTTTCCAGATAAATCGTTTCCTTGTACGTCTTCACGGCGGCAACCGCCATCACGCGCAAGCTCACATCCACTGCGTCGAGAAGGTTGTCGTTGCTTAGCTTAAACTGTACTTCCCCCTGCGTCAAATGGGTATGCCTGGCAAAAGCAGCGGGCCCATCTCCCTGATCGACGAGCTTGCCCCCGGCGCGCACCTCGTACTGGATATTATCGCCTTTTCCCGGAGGAAGGAAAAAGCTGACGCCATCGATGGCAAGGGATGCCAGCGCGCCATAAGGCCCTGCTAATACACCGAAGTTTTTCACCGCATTGGTTGCTGATTTGGCAAACTTCGCTGCCCGGTTCGCTTCCCGGTATTGTCCTTCCGCCTCCTCCCCTACCCCGATCCAGTAAGCCCAGGAGATGACTTCGTAGCTACGGCCAGGCTCTTCGTAGTTTTCAGGAAGGACGACTCTTACCAAACTGCTGGATTCTTCGTAAAAGTTTCCTCGGGAGTGTACCCGCTCCTTCTTGTCGATCAGATTGACGACGGCCGTATCCACCCGCACCAGATCCCAGCGCCGGCGTTCCAACTGCCGGGTTTCGATCTGAGCCGGGCGATCCTGATAAACCGTATCGTATTGCTCAACCCAGCGGACCGCCGTCCGGAATCCCCGGGTCTGCGCACTGCCCGGAATCCGATGGATCTTCACTTTGCAATTTTTTTCCCTCCGGTCGTTGGCAAAGCGGAAGCGGAAAACCGCGTTGCGCTGAACATAGATCACCTTTTCCTCCACCAGCGCCGTTTCCAACTCCTGGAACCGAAGCTGGTCCGGATACTCCGCAATTTCCACTTTGGCGACAGGCAAGCCTCCGGTCTCTTCGAAACGGAAAACCAGACGGTCCCCTGCTGCGAAACCATAATATAACTCCTGCACGTCATCGCCCTTAAGGCGCAGGGTAAGGTCGCACACCTCTACCGGGGTCTCGGTCTGCGCCGGCAACAAGCCGGGCGCCATGGCAGTGAATAAAAAAACCGGTACGAAACGGGTTAGCATAGGAAATGCGTTTTATTGAGGGGCCGGTCCAAATAAAATCTCCAGCACGCGCATCCCCACAGCGCCAAGGGCTTCCCCATCCTGCGCTTCCGACGGGCTGAGGGGCTGAGGAATTGCTGCTGCGAGCCCATCGGGCGTATTGGCTTTGCGCAACGCTCCGGAAAGGAGGTCCGTCTGGCTATAATACCAGCGGCGTTCCTCGAATCCCTTCTTTCCCGGGCGGCGCTCCTTGAATTGGACGACCCGTCGGTTATACAAATAATACCATTGTTCCACTTCCCGAATCTGGCAGTAGGCCAGCAAAGGCATAGCGGATGTGTCGGCGTAAACGGTAACTTCCCCCCGCTGCCCGCTGGAAAAATCGACCGTCTGGGGGCCCCTAAGGTCCATTCCGCTCAAGTTGGCGTCAATAGCCGCGGTATACGCGTCAATCGCTTTTTGGTCCTTCGGTCCTCCATCGTCCTTTACCTCAATTTCAGGCGCCTGCGCCTCGGTTGCGGGCGTTTGTTCAGAAGCAGGTTTGGCTTCCTTTCGGCAGGAAGCAATAGACAGTATAAGCGCAACAAGTGAAAAAACAGCAAGTAACCGGTTCATCGTTTTTCTTTGCAAGTTTTAAAAAATCTTCGAATTCCTGCAATCTACCTGATGCGAATTCGGCCCGTATACCTATTCGCGGCGGAGAATGTCTTCCTGAGTAAACATGACAATAGCGGAATAAGCAGGAACAAGGAGATTAAACGCCCGGAACGTGCCCAGCCCTTCCGGGTGGGCCGCGTCTACGTTGACCGCGATGGTCCAGTTAACCGGCGGGACGGCTACCCCCTGGTATTCCGGACTGCCGTTAAAAATGACCATAATATTTTTCCACGAATCCCCATTGGCGTGATCGGTGAGGATATAGCTGATCACGTTCTCGTTCTCGTGTTCCACAAACGTGAGGCGCTCCCGTATCATAGCGGCAGAAGGCATGCGAAATGCCGGGTGCAGCTTGCGGATAGTGATGAGCGCCTGGACGTAATCAAATAACTCGGCATTGGTTTCTTTCCAGGCCCAGTTGATCTGGTTGATGCTGTCGGGGGATTCAAACGAGTTCTCCACGCCCTGTTTGGTGCGCAGCATTTCCGAGCCGGCGTGGAGGAAAGGCACGCCCTGGGAACTCAGCACCATAGCCATAGCCAGCTTCTGCATGCGAAACCGCAGCCCGCGGGATTTTTTTCCTGCCGAAAGGGCCAGGCGGTCCCACAGCGTGTGGTTGTCGTGGCAGGAAACATAGTTGATCGCTTGGGCAGGTTCGTTCGCCCAGGGCGCTTTGGCATAATTTACCTGGGAATAATCGACCTGCGGGTGAAAAACCGCGCCTACGATTCCAAACTGAACGCTTTGCTTCAATCCAGGCTTACCGGAAATAAACCCCGTATCCGTGGGGCTAAACACATGCCCGCGCAGGCCATCGCGGAATTCGTCGCTAAACGCCGCAATCCGGTCCAGTTTTAAGGTGTTGGCCTTTAATGCTCTCAGCGAATCGGGCAGGGGCGACCCGCTTGCCGTCCACCCTTCCCCATAGATAAAAATGGAGGGATCGACCTGGTCCAGCGCTTTGCGGACCGCGTTCATGGTTTCGAGGTCGTGAATGCCCATCAGGTCAAACCGAAACCCATCGACATGGTATTCTTTGGCCCAATAGACAACCGACTCCACGATAAACTTCCGGACCATGGCCCGCTCCGAAGCGATTTCGTTGCCGCAGGCCGAGGCATTGGAGAACCCGCCTTTGTCGTCCTGCCGGTAGTAATACCCGGGGACCAGTTGGTTGAACAGCGACTCCTCTGTCCATCCGGTATGGTTGTACACCACGTCCATCACCACGCGCAGCCCGGAGGTGTGCATCGCCTGGACCATCTGCTTGAATTCCCTGATCCGCACCGCGCCATCGAAGGGGTCGGTGGCGTAGCTCCCTTCGGGCACGTTGTAATTCTGGGGGTCGTAGCCCCAGTTGTAGGGTGCTTTTTCCAGTGGGAGGCGCTCGTCTATAGAGCGGAAGTCAAAGACCGGCAACAGGTGCACGTGGGTCGCGCCCAACTGCCGGATATGGTCCAGGCCGGTGATCTGTCCGTCTGGACTAAGCGTTCCTTTTTCCGTAAACGCCAGGTATTTGCCAGGGTAGCGGCTTCCCGAAGAGGGATGGGAAGACAGGTCGCGGACGTGCAGTTCGTACAACACGATATCGTTGTAACTTTTCAGCTCCGGGCGCCGGTCCATATACCAATTGGCGGGATGGGTGTCTTCTAAATCAAGGACCTGGGCGCGCATCCCGTTGACGCCCACCGCTTTGGCGTAGGGGTCAGGCACGGGATTCGACCATTTGCCGCGAATCTGGGTCTGGAACGCGTAAAAACGCCGCTTCAGGTCCCCTTTAACGACCGCTTTCCATACGCCTTGCCCGGAGGGGTCCATCTCGATGATGCTTTGGGGTTCTCCCCCTTCGCCGGCCTGGTACAACAGCAGGCGCATGGATTTGGCGGAAGGCGACCATACCTTGAAGGTAGAACTGTCGGACGTGTAATTCAGCCCAAGATCTTTCCCGGAATAGACCGGGTAGTCGTTGTAGTTCATGGAAGCGTTTCTTGCGGTTTGGCCTGCAAGGCTTTGTACGGCAAGGCTTAGAGCCGCTATATACACGTATTTCATGGATGATAAATTAGACGTTAGCTGTTAGACGTTGGACGATAGCCGATGCAAATGTAACGCATTGGGAAGGAAGGATAATATAAAAAAATGAAATGGCCTCGTGTATAAAAAAGCCCTAACTTTGAATCAGACCGAAAAGCACTGTGATGGAAATGAAATCATCTGTTCGCCGGGTTTCTGTGGCGGAATACCATAAAATGGCCGAAACAGGCATGTTACCGGAGCGCGGAATCGAGTTAATTAACGGTGAAATTATCGACATGAGCCCCATTGGAAGTAAGCACGCGGCAATGGTTGACCGGCTGAATCAATTGGTTTCGCGCCAGCTTGACGATCAGTTTATTGTTCGGATACAAAATCCAATCCTCGCAGACGGGTTTTCTGAACCGGAACCCGATATTGCCGTGGTATACTACCGGGATGATTTTTACGAAAACGAGCATCCCAAAGGCGCCGATTCGCTCCTGATCATTGAAGTGGGGGATAGTTCGGCGGCTTTCGACCGGGACGTCAAGCTGCCGCTTTACGCAGCAAGCGGAGTGCCTGAATGCTGGCTGATCGACCTGGCCGGGCAAGTCATTTACACCTTCCGGGCGCCTGACGGAAATACATACCAACTCTCCGGGCGCATAGATAAGGGCGAAATAGCGAACGCCCACCACCTGGGCCTGACCATAGACACCCGCCAAATTTTCCGGAAATAACCCAAAGGAATAGCTTCTAAAAACGAAGGGCGCCCCTGGGGGCGCCCTTCTCCTGGCAGTCCGTACGGGAATCGAACCCGTGTTTTATCCGTGAAAGGGATACGTCCTAACCCCTAGACGAACGGACCAGATACAGACAAAAAAAGGTGGCAGTCCGTACGGGAATCGAACCCGTGTTTTATCCGTGAAAGGGATACGTCCTAACCCCTAGACGAACGGACCATGCTGTTGCAACCCTGTTTTGAGAAAAAAGCTACGGAATGTTAACTAAATGCTATTTTTTTCAAAAGCGTTGCAAATATATAACCTTTCGGCAAAAGACAAAAAGGTGGCGGGTAAAAAGTTTTTACCTTCGCAATAAGAAAAGAGGCCAAACCCGCGCACTGTAAAAACTATTCGCTTCGGAAATTAGTTCACCCTATTTCTCTTTTAAACGATTTTTATAATTCAAAACATTATTCCGCAACACAAAAAGCCCGTTCTTTTAAAAAAAATTGATTATCAGAATATTGCAAATTTTTATTAATTGATATCATTCAAACCATATAGTCAAAAACCAAGCTACTTTTCTCACCAAAAAGCCAGACAAAAATCACCAAATAAAATTTGTAAAAAAACTTTCCTTTTTTGTCAATTATTGTTACATTTACACTAAGTAAATAACCTATAAATTTTACTCGCCCATGGCAAAACGAATTGCAATCAACGGGTTTGGCCGAATCGGCCGCTTGACGTTCCGCGAACTCCTGAAGATGGATGACGTGGAGGTAGTCGCTATCAACGACCTAACCGACAACAAGACCCTGGCCCACTTGCTCAAGTACGATTCCACGCAGGGCAAGTTTCCGGGCGAAGTACATGCCGACGACCATTACATCTACGTCAACGGCGCTAAAATCAGCGGTTTGGCGGAAAAAGACCCTGCGCTCCTTCCCTGGAAAGACATGAACATCGACATCGTGATCGAATCTACCGGTCGGTTTGTCGACGTTGAAAAAGCAGGCCTGCACCTCAAAGCCGGCGCTAAAAAGGTGGTCATTTCCGCTCCGGCCAAAGGCGAGGGCATTCCTACCATCGTACTCGGAGTGAACGACGAACAGATCAGCCCGGACTTCAACATCTATTCCAACGCTTCCTGCACGACCAACTGCCTCGCGCCAATGGTCAAAGTACTGGACGACGCCTTTGGAATTGAGCAAGGCTTCATGACGACGATCCATGCCTATACGGCGGATCAGCGCCTCCAGGACGCGCCGCACTCCGACCTGCGCCGCGCCCGCGCCGCCGCGCTCTCTATCGTGCCTACCAGCACGGGCGCTGCTAAAGCCGTTGGCTTGGTGCTTCCTCACCTCAAAGGCAAACTCAACGGCAACGCAATGCGCGTTCCGGTGCCCGATGGTTCCGTAACGGACTTTACCGTCACCCTGAAAACAAAAGCTACCGTCGAGGAAATCAATGCCGCCTTCAAAGCAGCATCTGAAAACCGGCTCAAAGGCATTCTGGAATATTGCACCGACCCGATCGTCTCTGCCGATATTATCGGAAATCCCTACTCCTGTATTTTCGACAGCGAACTGACGATGGTCATCGGCAATACCGCCAAAGTGGTAGGCTGGTACGACAACGAAGCCGGCTATTCGGCTCGCCTTGCCGAACTGGCGCTCAAGATTTGATCAGGTCTCTAACCCAAACGAGGGGCGCTTCCCTTTCGGGGCGCCCCCTTCACTTTGCTCGTTGCGTTCCGCCGCTCCGGGCCTGTTTCAAAAGACGGTTTTTGCCCAAGGCAGCCAAAAAATAGTTTCTTTTTTCAATTCTAATAAAAAATTGCTTTGCAATTTTTTATTAGAATTGAAAAAAGAAACAAAATTTCATGCCGGTGGCAAAGATTGGTCTTTTTAGACAACCCCTGTTTCTCTTTGCCATGTCCCTTTAAACTTCAGGTCATGAAACATATTGATTTCCAAAACAAAAAGGTGCTCGTCCGCGTCGATTTCAACGTACCGCTGGACAAGAGCTATCAGATCACCGACGACACGCGGATACGCGCCGCCGTCCCCACCCTAAACTATATCCTTAACAACGGGGGCGCCGCCATCCTGATGTCGCACCTCGGCCGCCCGGAAGACAAGCTGCTTCCCGACGGTAGCATCAACGTCGAAAAATTCACATTGCGCCACCTCGTTCCGCATTTGTCGGAACTCCTGGGCCGCCCCGTTCAGTTCTGCCCGGAATTCGTAGGCGACGAAGCCGCTAAAATGGCTGCCGGCCTCCAGCCCGGCGAGGTACTCCTTCTCGAAAACACCCGTTTCCTGAAAGGCGAGTCCAAAGGGGATGAAGCGCTGGCACGTCAATTGGCCAAAATGGGCGACGCTTACGTCAACGACGCTTTCGGCTCCGCCCACCGGGCCCACGCTTCCACCACTACGGTGGCCCAATTTTTCGGCCCCGAAGCCAAAGGCTTTGGATTCCTGATGAACGACGAACTGGAAAATGCCAACCGCGTGCTGAACAACCCCGAACGGCCGTTAACCGCCATCGTCGGGGGGGCCAAGGTATCAGACAAAATCCAACTGCTCGACCGCATGCTCGACTTCGTCGATAACCTCCTCATCGGAGGCGGCATGGCCTACACCTTTATCAAAGCCCAGGGCGGACAGATCGGCAAGTCCCTGGTTGAAGAAGACAAACTCGAGCTCGCCCTGCGCCTGGTGGAAAAAGCCAAAGCTAAAGGGGTGCTGCTCCTCTTGCCTGAAGATTCCTTGTTCGCCGACCAATTCGACAACGGCGCAACCATTCAGATCGCCTCCAGTTCCGAAGCGCCGGAAGGCTGGATGGGCCTCGATATCGGCCCCAAAGCCCGGGCGGCCTTCAGCGAGGTCATCGCCAAATCCAAAACCTTGCTCTGGAACGGCCCCATGGGCGTATTTGAAATGCCCAACTTTGCCGAAGGGACCAAATACATCGCCGAATCGATTGCCAAAGCGACGGCTACCGGCGCGTTCTCCCTGGTTGGCGGCGGCGACTCCGTGGCCGCTGTAAACCAAATGGGCCTCGACGACCAGGTGAGCTACGTCTCCACCGGCGGCGGCGCTATGCTGGAGCTGCTGGAAGGGAAGGTCCTGCCTGGAGTTAAAGCGATACAGGAATAGCAAAAATAGCCTAAAAATATTCGGTTGCCGGGCCTGTTTCAAAAGACCAATCGTTGCCACCGGCATGAAATTTTAGTTTCTTTTTTCAATTCTTTTAAAAAATTGCTTTGCAATTTTTTAAAAGAATTGAAAAAAGAAACTATTTTCTGGCTCCCAGGGGCAAAAACGGTCTTTTGAGACAGCCCCACAACCGAAATGTCTGCGCGCAGTCCAGCACCAATTTCCAATCAAACAGGCTTTACTGCGGTCAGGGGACCGCAATATAGTTCCGCACGAAATCTGCGGATTTCGGCGAACAGGGAAATTTCGCGCGAAATCTGCGGATTTCGGCGAACAGGAGATTTTGGCAAACAGTTTCCCCTACATCCTCCAACATCCTTTCCATCCTTTCCATCCTCTCTACCTCCTCCCCGGATACGGCTTATCCCCCTTGGTTGCGAACCATAAAATGCGGTTCATCAGGTCGTCTTTTCCATTATCTATCCCCTCCTCTACCATGACTTCCTGGGATTGCTGAGCATAATACAGCGCCTTTCCGGAAAGAGCGGACAGCTTCGCATTCATTTCGTCCAGCGGGATCCGGTTCGGAATGGAGAAGTAAGGAACGGATTGCTTGACGTCCGAGAAGCAGGCGAACATGGGTTCCGCCGTCGCATCGATGGCATGCATAGGCGGCAGCCCAAGGATTTGCTCCATCGTGCGCAGCATGGAAATCTGGTTGTAGTTGACGGAAACGGTCTTACCCAGCCTCGAATAGGGGCTGATTACCAGAGCGCCGGTCCGATAAGCAGAGACGTGGTCCCAGCCATTTTGGGAATCGTCTTCCGTGACAAACACCACTGTAGAATCCCAGAACCTGCTTTTGGTCAGCGCCTCTATCATTTTACCCAGGGCGAGGTCGTTATCGGCAACCTGAGCCCGGGGCGTAGGAATACCCCGGCGCCATCCCTGCCGTATGATCATTGGGAAGCGCTATAATGATGAGGTTGGGAAAGCTGTCGCCCGGCATTTGCTCGTAGGCATGCAATTCTTCAATAAAGGCATCGGCGCGCATCTGGTCGTTGATCTTGGCGTTGTCGTATCCGGGGAACGACTGCGCCAGTAAAGGCCGGACCCGGGAAATCGTGCTGGTATTGCGAAATTCAAACGGTTCTTTGTTGCGGTATTTCCGGTAGATGTCCGTCCAGGTCAGGGATTCGTCGAACTCCAGGAAGCAGGCTTCTCCATAAATCCGGACCGATTTGCCATAGTCCAGGGCATGGTTCCAGATGAACCCGTTTTTGGTGTACACCATAGCGTCGTACTGCCGGTGCGGATAGCTTCGAAACCACCCCCGGACGCTTTTTTCGATATAATCGGATACGATGCCCGCGTCGGTCCACTGATGGCCTTCTGCGGAGGATTTCCCCGACGCGTAGTAGTTGTCGAGCAGGGAGTATTCCAGGGCCAGCTTGTGCTGGTTGGGGGTGACGCTGTCGCCGAATACGCACAATTCCGGTTTGCCCCGCCCTTGCGGAAGATCGCCGTATACCTGGTCGTAGGTCCGGTTTTCTTTTATAATATATACGACGTGTTTGAACAGAGAGGGTTCGCCGATGCGCTCCGGTACAGGCCTGGGGGCAACCTCTGGCCGGGGGGCTTGCCTGCTCCACAATTCCCGGAAAGTCAGGTTCAATTGGTTCACTTTACGGGTGTACCTGCGCAGTTTCCCGGGGCCGGGGACTTTGATCACGGAAATGGAGGCCAGTTGCTCGTGGGCATTGAACGCCCCTTCAAAGGGTTCATCCGGCTCCAGTTTGGGGAAGCGTTGTTGCAAGTCCTGGGTTTGGTTGCGCACCCGGGCGCCGGTAGCTTCCAAATTGGCTACGTACAGGGTATTGTCCAGGCAAAGCAATCCGGAAGGATAGGCTTCGGTGGGGATAAAGCCCTTCATGGCGGGGGTTTCGCCCAGCTGAACAACCGCCACCGCGTTGTCGAGGCCGTTCGACACGT
Organism: Haliscomenobacter sp.; assembly: GCA_016707205.1. Lineage (GTDB taxonomy): Bacteria > Bacteroidota > Bacteroidia > Chitinophagales > Saprospiraceae > JADJPL01. Next base: position 24,658 of record JADJHZ010000017.1, read on the forward strand.
ACAGGGTCGCTCCGGTTTTATCCAGAGCGAGTCCGTTGGGGCTGCTGCCGATCAGGGCTGTCGTTGTATTGAAGAGTCCGACGGGAATAGTCCGTACAGCTTGGTCCGTACGGGTATCGATCACCGTCACTTCGTCGCTATTTCCATTAGCCACGTAGAGGAATTGAGCATCGGGGCTCAGCGCCATGGCGTTTGGGTGCAACCCTACCGGAATCTCTTTCAGAACATGGCCCTCCTGAAGCCCGATCACGGAAACCGACCCATGGGAGGTAGCTCCTGTGCGCGGATCGATATAAGCGGCGCCCCAGGGCGCCCCGGCGGTTTCCAATGCGGGATCTGCCGGCAAAGGGCCGCCCCAGTTGCTGACATACGCTTTGCCCTGCGCTAGTTTTACTCCGAAAGGAGCCACGCCAGTGGGAGCAGTCCAGAGGGTTTTGCGATCGCGGAAACGCATTTTCAGCAACTGATTATTGCCGTTTAGCGCGATGTACAAGTGGCATTCCCCGTCTTCGAAAGCTACCTCCACCTCATTGGGCAGTGATATCGGCGCAGGGGCTGCGGCGGGTATTGCAATAAACTCCGCAAGCCCCAACGAATCGGAAGCCCACCGGGCAACCATGATTCCCGAGCTGCCGGTTTCCCGCTGAGAAGCGCCCCAGACCAGATAGGTTTGGCTTTCAAATAAAAAAGCCTTCAACCCTGAAAAGGTGCTCATCAAGGTCCTGAATCTCGGATAAGCCCCAAAAGTCCAACGGGAGACAATGGCATTGGACGTGCGGTCCAAAATCGCCACTCCGTAGCGGTCTTCAATAGCCAGGTAGCGCGAATCGGGCAACGGCGCCACATCCAGGGCATGGTTCTCCAAACGCGGGTTTCCGAACTCGACGACCGTTCCCGCCGAAGCGACCAGCCGGTTGTACGGCATGATGATGGGCGATTGATCATCCAAAACGCGGACGGACCCGGGCAGGAGAAGGGGCTTCTCCATTTGTTGTGCGTTGGCGGAAAGGCATAATGCAAAGCCAACCAGAAAGAAAATATAGGTTTTCACGGCAGAATGGGTTTATAAAAAGAAATGCACCGTCAAAGCGAGACAATGATCCTCCAAGATAAAAAATCCAGCGGGGACTGTCTCAAAAGCCGATGTGTGAATACCTTTAGATAGGCGGAGTTTATAAAAGTTGGCGTTGGCGGTATTAAGGCTTTTTGAGGGAGCATAGCTACGCGACCGAAAAAGGCGCAGTGTGGGCAGAAAAGAGCCCTTTTTAACTCGCGCTGATTCCCATTGCAACCAGTCCATTAAATCCTTTCAGAGCGCCCTCTATTCAGCTATTCCCAGGTCGCTTTTTCCGCTAACCGCCTTAATGAAGAAAGGCTGCACCGACAGCCTTCGCCTGTATCCGGGAGGCCCGGAGCAAAGCGAAGGCTGTCGGTGCAGCCTTTCAGGTTTATTGTTGCAACCTGCTGCTTATTCCTTCACCACCTTAATTACTTCGGTGGAGGAAGCCCCGATTTGGATGCGCAGGAAGTATAACCCATTAGGCAGTCCGGTTAGGTCGATCTTATCCTGAACCTGGGAGGCGGCCATATTCCAGGTCCGCATCAGTCGGCCATTGGATTGAAGCATCTCCAGGCGGATGCCTTCATTGGATGGCACATCCTTGAGGATATCCAGGTACAACGTAGACTCCGCCGGGTTGGGGTAAACAAACGCCAGGCTTTGCTGCCCTTCCATGGCTACGGCCACATTCACCACGTTGGAGTATATCTGGTTCCCAAATTCATCCTGCGCCATCACGCGGTAGAAATTCCGGCCATTTTTGACCTCCGTATCAATGTATTGGTAGTGACGAAGGCCTGCGTTGGTCGTCATTTCTTCGTCCACCTCGGCAATCGTTTTCCACCGTTCTCCGTCCGATCCCTCCTGTACCTCGAAGAAATAATCGAGATTGTCGTCCTGAATATGCCAGCGCAGGTTCACGTGATTGCGGTTGTCGATCAAGGCATTTACTACGAGGTTTTCGCCCTCGCAATAAGTGGGGCTTGTCGTGATATAAAACCGCACGGAATCGATCACGGTACAGTTGTTTTCGGTAACGGTAACCTTAGCCACGAGCCAGCCAACGCTTTTAGGGACGAAGGTCGCTACCTTTCCAAACGCCACGTTGGGCGAAATATCCACCGGCCCGAACAAGGGGGAAATCTCCCATTTCACCTGAGGGTTCTCGGTTTTGGTTTCCACCTTCAGGTTGAACGGAGTGTCTTTGCAATAAGTATATTCAGCCACGATATCGGCAAGGGCTTTCCCTTCGACAACGATCTTGACCACTTCCGGCTCCAGGAAGTTGGGGCAGCCTACCCTTCTGGCGCACCGGGCGAAATAGGTCGTTTGCGTCAACGGGCCCGGATCATAGGTGGGTGAATTGGAATTGAGGACCATCTGGTAGGAACCTGCTTCGAAGGTATCCTTGACGGTGGAAAACATCCACAAATACTCGAGAACCCCTTTCCCTCCGGAAGCATCCCGGATGCTCACCAGCGGCGCCGGATCCATGCCGATTCCGCAAAGGGTTTGGTCGTAGCCAATTTTCCCTGGATCGGTAATATTCACGCAGGGCATAATAAACCCGGCGTCGATGGTAAAGTTATTTACCCCGGTGGAGATCGTGTATACCGGCGTCATCAGGGAAACCGGATCCATATCGCTGTCTTTGGCGTCGTCGCTGCCGGCATTGGCTTTGGTAGGAACAAAGTCCGTATCTTTAGGCAGCATAAAGGTGATCTTGTACGTTCCGGGGTCGACCAGGAACATGTACATGCCCGTATTGTCTGTGATGGCCGTATCGATATTCACGGTTTGGGTCCCCACCTGCTGTAGGATCGCTTTAACTCCGGCAATACCAGGTTCGCTTACGCCCTGGATGCCGTTTTCATCCTGATCAAACCATACGAAATCCCCGATCTTCACTTTGCAGTTTTCTGTAACCACCCGGAAGGGGAAGATCTCTACCGCTTCACACTCCAGCGAGTTGTCGGGTACGAACCGGACGACCAGTTCATAGGAGCCAGGGCCCAATGTTTTAGGGTTAATGGACGTAACGGGGGCTCCATTCAAAGAATAATACATCTTGCCTGGCATGGGCAGGGGAACATTAATGGCATACGGCTCGTCGTTGAAGCAGAACGTTTCCAGCAGCAATCCGAATTCAAGCTCCGGATACCGGCAAATGTTCTCAATGGCAACCGTATCCATCCCATTAGTAACTTTTACTTTATAACCAATCCCATCGACGTGCCGGAATTCCAACTGGTACACTCCAGTGCGAATTTCCGGTAAGGTGGTTCCCAGAGGTACCGGCAACGGCGCCGCAGGCGGGGCAGGACTAGTAGACAGGTACATACCGGTTTGTTCAATAATGCGCCAGGTGTCTCCGGTAAGCCCCTGCAATTCGAGCACTTCCCTGAATTGCCCGTTTCCTTTTGCGGTGGCATTATCCAAACATTCGCACTCCAGGGAGGGGAACAGATTGATATCGTTGAGCATCCCGGCGTCCCAGGTCAGGTCGATCTCGCCGGCGTCCACGGTAAAGACCACGGTCATGCCCATCACCCGGTCTGCGTCGCTATCCAGGGAATCGTTGGCGATGTTGTTAGGGGTAGTAAACTGAAGCGAATCCGGCAGGATAAAGGTAATTTTGTAACTTCCCGGTTCCACGACGAAGTAGTATAGCCCGTTCTTGTCCGTTACCGTGGTGTCATTTTGAGGAGGAAGATTTTCTGTCACCTTGGTGATAATGACGGTAATGCCGGGGATACCCAATTCGTTCGCATCTTGCACTCCATCCTGATCGGTATCAAACCAAACGTAATCCCCGACGAGGGCATTGGACACCGTCGGCTTTACAGAGCAGATAGTCCGGCAACCATTCGCATCGGTGATCGTCACCTGATAATCCACGGAGCTCAGGCCTGTTGCTTTAGCCCCTGTCTGCCCGTTGCTCCAACGGATATCATAGGGTTGCAGGCCGCCAGAAACCAGCACCGTGGCCTCGCCATCGGAAGCGGTCGGAGAGCTCACCGGTTTGGTGACCACAATATTGCACTGCGGGGCGCCGAAATCCCGGATGACAACGGTTCCGGTTGTTTCGCATCCGTTGGCATCGGTGACTACAACGGTATAGGTACCCGCAGACAACCCGAAGAGCGTATCGGTCGAAGCGCCGGTATTCCACAAGAAGCTATAGGGCGCTTTTCCGCCGGAAGCCTTGCATACCGCATACCCTGTGCCCGCTTCGCCGCAATCTACGTCTTTTGCGCTAAGGGTAAGTTTGATCGAATCCGGTTGAGCGATAATCACGGTGGCATCCGCGCGGCAGCCTGCCGCATCGGTGGCGGTAACGGTATAGGTCCCAGCCGGCACATTCGTCAGCTTGGAGCCCTGCGTTCCATTGCTCCAGGAGAAGGCAATCGGCGGAAGGCCGCCTTCCGCGCTGGCCATAGCACTGCCGGTAGAGTCGCCGTAACAGGCCGGAGGGGTTACCATCACGCTAATCCGGATAGGAGGTACCACCACGATAGTAACCGAATCGGTATCCGTACAACCTTTAGCATCGGTCACGGTAATCCGGTACGTACCGCTACCCAGTCCGGATATTTTAGCGGTCGAAGCCCCTGTGCTCCACAAGTACACGAAAGGAGCCATGCCGGAAGAAACGAGCGCCTCCGCCATTCCTCCGTTGGGGATACCGCAGATCGTGTCGGTGGCAGATATCTGGATTTCGGGGAGCGGAGCGCTATTGATGGTTCTGGTAGCCGTCGCCTTACAGCCTTTGGCATCGGTCACCGTTAACGAATACGTCCCTGGATTCAGGTTTTGCAGATTAGCCGTCGTATCGCCGCTGCTCCAGGCAAACTTATAGGGCGATGTTCCGCCGGAAACCGACGAGGTGATCGTTCCTTTTTGCTGTCCCGTACAGATCAGGACCGGGCCGGACAGGTTGATCTGGACGGCGTTGGGCTCGTTGACCGTCACGGAGGCCGAAGCGGTACAGCCAGCGGCATCGGTAACGGTCACGGAATATACTCCCGCTTTGACGCCGATGACCTGAGAACTGGTAGCGCCGTTGTTCCAAAGGTATGAATACGACGGTTTTCCGCCGGAAACCGAAACGCTGACCGTTCCATTAGCCTCTCCATTGCAATCGGCATTGGTTGAGCTGATGGAAAGCGAGAGGGCCGGAATGATCTCTACAGAACCCTGTGCGGTATCCTTACAGCTATTGGCATCCGAAACGGTCACGATATACGTACCCGAGCCAAGGCCGGAAAGGTTTTGCGTGCTGGCGCCATTGCTCCACGAATACGCATAGGGGCTTGTGCCTCCGCTTGTCTGGGCTTGGGCCGTACCCGTATTCTGGCCCCCGCAAACAATGCCCGAGGCCGTAACGGTCACGGTAGGTTTAGGCGCTTGCTGGATGGTAGCCGAAGCGGAAGCTTCGCAGCCCTTCAAATCGGTAACCGTTACCCGGTAGGTTCCTGGGCCAAGATTCTGGATGATCTGCGTGCTGGCGCCTGTATTCCATAGAAAAATAAACGGCAACGTTCCTCCGGTAACGGCTGCGGTCGCCGATCCGGTGGTGGAACCCTCGCATACCAAATTGGTGGCAAGGACTTGCACGTCGACAGCCGGGGGCTCGTTGATCGAAACAGAGCTGATCTTCTGGCATCCTTGCCCATCCGTTACGGTAACAGAGTAAGCGCCTTTCCGGAGGTTGAAAATCTTGGCGGTCGTCCCACCATTGCTCCAGGCATACGTAAAAGGCCCGGTGCCGGTGGTAATCTTTACTTCGGCGGTTCCATCTGCCGCGCCGCAAGTGGTAGCGTCTGTTTTTACCGTAGTAATTGCAAGCGGGTTGGCCGGGTCAACGGTCGCAGAAGTCGTTTTCTGGCAACCTACCGCGTCCGTGACGGTAATGGAGTAGGTTCCTGGGGCCAGATTGCTCTTGGCGTTTGGTCCTGTCCCCCCATTACTCCAAATATAGGTATACGGGGCCACCCCGTTGGTAGCTGTAACCGTGACCATGCCGTTGTTCTCCCCGGGGCAGGTTTCGTCTTTAACCGTTGTGCTGATCTGCAACCTGGACAAGGGGATGAGCTCGATCTGGCGGACAACGATACACTGCAGGGCGTCGGTAATGGTGACGACAAAAACCCCTGCGCCCAGATTGTTGCGGGTAGCCGTCGTTTGGCCGGAATTCCACCGATAGGTATAGGGGGGCGTACCTCCAGTGACGGAGGTTATGGTAATGCTGCCGTTGTTATCGCCTTCACAGGTTGGGCCAACGGAATTGATCCCAACAACAAACGGCGGAGGCGTGGTGACGGTCGTAGACGCGTTGGCTTTACATCCCTTGGAATCGGTGACGGTCACGCTATAGGTCCCTCCGGACACGCCGGAGAGGTTGGCCGTCGTGGCGCCGTTGCTCCACTGATAGCTAAAGGGGCCAATACCCCCGGAAACCGTGGAAGTCACCGAACCGTTGCTCCCTTCCGGGCAAGTTACGCCCTGCGCCTGAAGACTGATCGTAAGGGGGTCGACAGAAACCTGGATGCATTCGATGCGGCCGCAGAGTTTGGAATCTGCCACCGTGACGCAGTATTTGCCGGAAGAGGTAAACGTATTTACCTGACCGGAAACGCCTCCATCCCAGTTGTAGGTATACGGCCCTGTGCCGCCGCTGGCGGAGGCGGTTACCGTCACCGGACCAGAACAGTTCTGATCGGTAGTAAACGTCACCACAATAGGAGGCTGGCCATTCACGGTCGCCGACCGGATAATACTGTTTTGCGCCGCATCCGTTACCGTAACGGTATACGTCCCGGGAGGAAGTTTCGTAATCGTTGCCGTACTGGCGCCCGTATTCCAGGCATACTGGTAAGGGGAAGTTCCTCCGCTGGCCACCGCCGTAATAGCGCCGGTGGCTGCGCTCCCGCATTGGACATGGGTAATGTTAAAGCTGACGCTTAGTTGGGCGGAGGCGGAAATGCCCCATCCGAAAAACAAGACAAGAAAAAACGAACTAAGTGGGAATAAGGAACCCATTAAGGGAACAGGCCTTTTGTGTAAAGAGGTCATCATGGATTACAGTTTTTGTTATTATGACATGAAGTACATACCATTTGACCAATACCGCCGGGGCATTGGCAATTACCAATATGCAAAGGAATGGGCCAGACATGCTTTGCTGGAGTGTTAACGAGGATATGGGTAGAGCCGCCGCAATGAAAAGCAAAGGTATTTACGCGGAGCTAATGCAAAAGAAGCACTTTTTCCGTTAAGAATCAAAAAAAGTGCGAAAATAAAAAAGTCGCACTACGAATGCAGCACGACCTACTACTAACAAATTATAATCCCATGAATATACCTTCCAAACTAAAAAAAGACCGTTTTCTAAACCAATCCGCCCGCTTAACCTTTCAATAGTCCCTTATGCAAATATACAAGGTTCTCAATAAAAAAGTTCTTCTAAACAAAAAAACTATCGATTTTTTTAACACTTTAACGAATTGTTAAGCCGGGAGCAAAAAAAAAGAAAGTCGCACTGGAAACCAGTACGACTTGCTCGAATATAATCCCATGAACATTAAAACAATTCGTTACCTTTTGCAGGTATATCTTGAAGCGATCGCTTTCTTTTCTTTACTCCTTTAAAGCTTGCTTATAGTAAGTCAGACCAATCAACTCAATCCGACTTACTATACAGCAAGGAAAAGGATCCCATGAACATATCCAAATTTCGCGTCCGGTACGTTTACCAAGACGTTCGTTTGACAATACAAACATCTTCTATTTTTCATGGCCCGTCAAAAACAAAAACAACCCATTGTGAAAAAAAAATTTGAATAAAAAATTTAAAAAAATAATTTAACCAACTTAAAATCAATAAATTAAATAAAACAATCAATCAATGGTTGTGAATTCTTTATTCAAAAAAATAAAAAATAAAAAAAACTCTCCTCCAAATACCCAAACCAAAAAAAACACGCCCTTACCTACTTACCCACTTACCCACTCAATCACTTAATCACCTAACCACTAACCACCAACTCACAAGGGCTTCCCAAACGCCGGATTATTCACAAACGCGGTATCGGTAAGCATTTTAAGGAATGCGATGAGATCGGCTTTATCCTGGGTAGAAAGTGGAAACTTCCGGATATTCGGGTCTACATTGGCTGCCGGATGCCCTCCGGAGCTATAATGATTCAGCACATCCTCCAGGGTTTTGAACCGCCCATCGTGCATATAGGGCGCCGTAAGCTCCACATTTCTCAGGGAAGGCACCTTAAACCGGCCATTGTCGTATTGGTTTTTAGAAATCGCCCCCCGGCCCAAATCGGGAAATTGATCGAGGGTAGCGGCGCTGTCGAGGCCGTTATTGCGGAAGTTATGATCCGAGAAGAAGGGGTTAAAATGGCAGTGGGAACACCCCGGGTGGTCGACGGTTTGGTCGTCTTCGATAAAAAACAGGGAAATCCCGCGCTGCTCGGAATCGGTAGGGAACCCTTGCCTTGCCCAAAGAACGCGGTCATAGCGCGCCTGCGCGCTGACCAGGGTGCGCATAAACTGCCCCATGGCCTTGGAGGCCAGATCGCGGGTTATTTCGGAGGTCTGTTCAATACCAAACGCCTTTCGGAACATTTGGGGGTATGATTTATGTTTGCGGAGTTTCCGCTCTACGTTATCCCAGGTATCGTTGTTTTCCAGGTGGTCTTCGATCGTGACAAAGGCGATCTCTTCAGGCGATGCCGCTCTTCCATCCCAAAAAAAACCGCGCGGGTTGTAGGCCAGATTGATCAGGGCCATCGCGTTGCGCTTGCCCGGCAACCCTAAAACTCCTGTGTTGACTCGGCGGTCGTTGGCGAATGATTTTTCCTGGCGGTGGCAAGTGGCGCAAGCCAGCGTGCTATCGACGGAAAGGATGGGGTCATAAAACAAATGCCGCCCCAACTCCACGCCGTCCATCGTAAGTGGGTTATCCGGCAGAATAATCGGCGCGGGAAACCAGGAAGGGAGGCTGAACGTATAGGGTTTAGGGTCGTACGTGCCGGTTATCCGGTCGTCCGTGTCACAATCGGTACAATCCGTGCCCGGAGTATCGGGCTCGCAGGAAACCGAAGCCAGGCTAAACGCCAGGGCGCCAAAAATCCAGAAGGCGTATGCGCGCGAATGGTTCATGAGATAGAGGTTTATTCTGGTTTTCACCAGGGGTTTTGAAACGCGGGATTTTTGAGGAACACCGTATCCGTGAGCGTCCCAAAAAAAGCCATCAGATCAGCCCGGTCCTGACCCGATAAATAGAGTTTCCGGACGTTGGCATTCAGGTTTTCAGCGGCGTGGCCTCCGGAAGCGTAGTGGTCCAGCACCTCGTCCATGGTTTTAAAGCGCCCGTCGTGCATATAGGGGGCGGTCAGGAGTATATTGCGGAGGGTAGGCACCCGGAATCTTCCCAGATCGAAGCGGTTGCCCGTAACTCCGCCCTGGCCGGGGTCGGCAAACCCCTCCAACGCAGGAGCTTGCTGAACGCCGTTGTTGTGATACTGAAGGTCGGAGAACAGCGGGTCTACATGGCAATGGTTGCATTCCGACACGGACATATCTTTCGATGCATCAAAGAAGATGGTCCAGCCTCGCTTTTCGGCCGGACTGAACGCCTCTTCTTCGCGCATAACCCGGTCGAATCTGGCATTGCTGCTTACGAGCGTCCGTTCGAACTGAGCCAGCGCTTTGGCTATCAGCATGCTGTCGATCTCCCCTGCCCGGCGAATAGAAAATGCCTCTTTAAACCAGCGTACGTATTGGGGGTTATTTTGCACCCTTCGGACGGCTTCCGGCCAGTTGAAGGCCATTTCCTTAGGATCCCGGACGGGGTGAAAAGCCTGTTCTTCCAAACCTGGCGAACGGCCATCCCAGAAAAGCCCGGTAAAGTAATAGCCCACATTAACCAGAGACATGGAACTTCGAGTTCCTTCCAGCCCTACAACTCCTTCGCTGACCGCCTTGCCATCCGTAAACGCCCGTTGTGGAATATGGCAGGTGGCGCACGACATGCTGCTATCCGCCGACAAGACCGGATCGTAGAACAGCCGCCGGCCCAGGGCAATCCCCTCTTCCGTAAAAGGATTATCTGCCGGAATAACCATTGGAGGGAAACCTGCCGGATCGTTCCAGACAACCGGCGTGGGTTTGGTGTTCGCGTCGAAAATCTCTGTACCGCAAGCCGTCAGGACCACCGACGCCAGGCACCAAAAACAGATCCGTGCGACAAATGTTGCGGTCATTGCCCATTCATGGAAATAGCAGCTTGCAGGTTATCGGCCATAAATTTAGCCAGAGCCATGTCGGTGGTATGATCGATGGTCACTTTCCGGAAATCCACAAACTCCGTAGCGCTCGAGACCAAAACCCGGCGGGTATCCACCTGGAAAGACAAGGTCTTGTGTTTTTCATCGATCGTAAAATCCTGGAGAAACGCCTTGGTGCGGTAGAATTGGTTCTCGCCAATGTGAAACGTTAGCTTTTCTGCATATTGACCGTCGCCTGCGACATCTGCGTTGCCTTCAACTTTGAAGAAAATATACCCACGCGCCCAGGACCAGTAGTTTCCGTCCAGCGGATGCGGGGGGGTGTAGCTGTTGGGACTGGTAGCATTAAGCACCGGGGAAACGCCCAGGCCCATCACGACGCCTTTGTATTTCCCTTCCGGGACGTCCTTGACGTCCACCGTGATACCCGCCGCTGCCTGGGTGGTGTTCTGAACGTCTTTGAAATTAATCAGCGCGATGTCGAAGAGTTTAACCGTATCGGTTTGCGATCCATTTTGCTTCAACAGCCCCAGATCGGACACATAAAACTGGAACAACTGGAATTTCATCCGCATGCTGGCTTCATAAGCATAATCCTGAGCAAACATCACCAGGGGTTGTTGCCCGAAACTCGCTTGAAAATTAACGGCAACATCCTGTTTTTGATCGGCATTGGCGCCATTTTCATTTTCGCAGCCTGACAAGAGCAGAAAAGAAGGCAATAGTATCCAGATCAGGTTTTTCATTGATATAATTTTAAGGTTTGGACTCCCAGACAACGCCAATATAATATAACTAGTTTTCCTGAGCAGTGATCTGCGTCACTGCCAGGGAATTTTTCACATTGTCGGCTATCTTGCGAAGAAGGTCTTCTGTAGAGTCGTTTCGAACGTCGGCCTGCTTAAACCAGGCGCCGTAGTCGATCCGCAACCCCACGGAAGCATGATACCCGGGCGCAACAGATACAACCTGAGGAGCTGGCAACTCGATGGTTTGAAAAAACGCCCCGCCGGAAGCGAATTCCAGCACCCGGGGGATCGTGTCGGCGGACCCGTTGCCGGGGAAAACCGAGAGCTTGGCGTCCAGATACCCTGTTCCCAGAACCCATAGCGGGTCTGCTTGTGGGCTCAAAGGGTGGCCCGTTGGGGCAGAGGCGGGGTCGGCATCCCGGGCCGGGGCGCCAATTCCGAGGGTCAGGCGAACGCCTTTGATTTTGCCGCCTTGTATAAAGGTCCCCAAAACCTTTCTGGACAGGGAAGCGGGGGTAGCCAGCGCAAAATTGTTTTCCACTTCAAATTTCAAGCTATCGCTTCCTGAGACCCATTTCCGGAGAAGTAACTCCTCCCCCACCCCAATTTCGGCGCCGCCTTCCGTAAGCAAGTGGAGTTCGCTGATGTAAAACCGGATATCCTTGAACCGGATCATATTGCCCGCTCCATCGGGGTATGCGCTGGCGTTCAACGTCAGATTCAGCAGCGTATCACCCACCGTATATTTATGAAGGAGGTCCAGACGGAGCTGAGGATACTGGCAGCAGGAGGAACAAGCTTTTTCTGCTTCCACCGAGAAATTAATGGCTTGCACGTCGAGGCAGCCTTCTTCCCGTACTGCGCAGCCCCAGGCGCCCAGGAACAGGAACAAACCGATAAGGCCCCATCTATCCATCCTTGCGCTGTTCTTTCTCATAATCGCGGACCAGCTTTTTGACTATTTGCTTCAACTGGGAGGTAAATTCCTTATTTAAGATCCAGTTGTAGTATTGTTTGTCGTTGAAAAGGACCTCCGCGGCGGGCTGACCGTTGTATTTGCCAAAATTAAAAACCACTGTCCCGTCGGCGTCGACGCGCAATTTCTGCGTGGCGTCCAGGAACTTGGTATCGTTGGTGAAGTCGTGCAGGGCTTTCACCTCCGGGACAATGGGAGCGGAGATGACCGCGCCTTGATCGTCGATAAAGTCCACCTCCTGGTAACGGTCCAACTGGCCGAAAAACACGTCGATGGTCGCTCGTACATCTGCCATGGCGTCGTGCGCGTCGTCGTGTTCCTTGTTGCAATAAAACTTAAGGGCGGCTTTCAGGGTGCGGGGCTCCATTTTATAAAAGATCCGCTGGACGTCAATGGTCCGGCGCCGGGACATATCCAACTCGATACCCACCCTGGCAAACTCTTCCATCAGCATGGGAATATCGAAGCGATTGGAGTTGTAGCCGGCAAAATCCGCCTCTCCGATAAACTCCCGGAGCTTGGGAGCCACCTGAACGAAGGTCGGCTTTTTGGCCACATCTTTAGAAGAGATGCCATGCACCAGCATCGCTTCCAGGGAGATCGGGATGCCGGGGTTAATCAGCATCGTCAGTTCCTGCGGTTCTTTGCCATCCTTGGAATATTTGATCATGGCGATCTGCAGGATGCGGTCGGTCACGACATTCAGCCCGGTGGCTTCGATGTCGAGAAAAATAAGGTCGCGGTCGAGGGACAAGGTCATCATGATGCTGGTTGAGTGGGTGAGTGGTTGGTGGTTGGTGGTTGGTGGTTAGTGGGTGATGGGTGGTGCGGTAATGCTATTTTTTATTTGGGAAAAGGCGTTCCAGGCCGCGGGAATATTTCACGGACATCGTGCCGTTGGGTTCGCCGATGATGAAGTAGGCTTCGAGGTTTTCCATGCGTTCGATCATGGCCATGCCTTTTTCGGGGCCAAGAACCATGCAGGCCGTGGCGTAGGCGTCGGCGGTCATGGCATCTGGGGCAAAAACGGAGGCGCTAAGCAGGGCGTTTCGCTCCGGAAAGCCGGTATGGGGATTGATGGTATGGCTGTACTTGACGCCTTCTACCTGATAAAACTTCCGGTAATTACCGGAGGTAGCCAACGCACGGTCGATCAGCGGTACGGTAGTGAAGATCTCGTCTGTTTTGCCGTCTTCTTTTGGTGTGTTGATCCCAATGGTCCAGGGCTGGCTGCGGGGGTTGAGCCCTTTGGCAATCACCTCGCCGCCGATGTCCACCAGGAAGGCGGTCACGCCTTTGCTTTCCAGGATGCGGCCCACTTCATCCACGCCATACCCCTGGGCAATGGCGTTGAAATCGAGCTGGACGCCCGGGGCCGCTTTTCGAAGGAGGACGGAATCGCTACCTACCGGGACCATCTGAATTTTATTCAGGCCCACCAGCTGGCGCAGCGAGTCGACCTTCAGGCTATCGATCCGGTCCACTTTCTTTGGTTTCACCCCAAACCCCCAATAAGAAACCAAAGGCATCACGGTAGGGTCGAAGGCGCCATTGCTCGCTACATATACTTCCCGGGATTTAACGAAATTGGTCAGAAAATGCCGGGCACTTACCGGCAAAACAACATCCAGGGCCGGGGTGGAATTAAACCGGGAGATGATCGAGGTGTCCAGGTAGGTCGACGCTTCTCGGTTCAGATCCAGCAGAAAGGCTTCGATCTCGGGGGTGAAGTCGCGCTGCAGGGAATCGGCGTAAGTTACCCGGTAGTAGGTGCCCATCGCATCGCCTTCCAGGGTGATATAATCAACGTTCGGTTTTTTTTCCGGCTGGCACCCGAAAAAGAGGGCCGCGGCAATCCAAAAAAGAAAGAGTCCTAAACGCGGCATCTTATTATTTTTTTGCACGAAGTTGCGCATCAACAGAATACCAGCCTGGTCCGGTAAGTAAAAGACTTGCATAGACCGCCAGATACAAAAACGCCAGTTCCATCTCGCTGTAGGGTTCTCCCCAATGCGAATAAAAAGCGGCCACCAGCATCGTGACGATCAAAGGGATCAAGGCCCATCGGGTCCATAATCCAATCACCAGAAACGCTGCGCAGATCACTTCGGCAAACGTGGCTAATCCTAAAGACGCCACAGGCCCCAACCCGAAGGGGTCAGCAAAACGGATCTCGGCATCGCCAAACAAACGACCGATCTTCCGGAAGCCATGCCCGGCAATCATCGATACGCCAAACACGACGCGCAGCAAAAGCAAGGCCCAATCGATGTTTTTTGAGTACGGCATAGTTTATGGTTATTGATTAAGGGTTCAAAGGCTTAATGCGCAAAGGGGAAGGATGCGTTTTAGGCATAAGGGGAAAATTTGCTTCGCAAAAGTAAACACTCTCAGACAGGAATTCCACTGCGCGATGGGGAATCTTCGCTATTTTCGCCGAAACATCGAAGAAACCAATGGAACGGCGAATCAGCGAATGGAGATGGTACAAGGTAGCGGCATGGCTATTTTTGGCTGGGATGCTGCTATTTTTGGGGAAAGCGCCCTTGTACCTGGAGGAACCCCGCCGGGCGCTGGTAGCCATAGAGATGCTGGCTTCCGGCAACTATTGGGCGTCGACGCTATTTGGGGAGTGGTACTACAACAAGCCGCCGCTGTTCAACTGGGTGTTGCTCCTTTTTGCCTGGCTGGGCGGAGGGTTTCGCGAATGGGCGTTGCGGCTGCCTACGGTGTTGTCGGTGGCGGGGTTGGCGGTATTGCTGTTCCTTTTCGGAAAAAAGTATGTCAGCGCCCGCTTTGGGATGGTGTCGGCCTTGCTTCTGGTCAGTTTCAGCGCGGTGTTGTTTTACTTCAGCGCCCTGGCGGAGATCGATCTGTTTTATGCGCTGCTTGTTTTTGGCGGATGGTTAGCCATGTACCATTTGGGGGGGCGGAAGCAGTATGGGCTTATGTTTTTCCTGGTATACCTGAGCTGCGCGCTTGGGGTGATGGCCAAAGGGTTGCCTTCTCTGGCATTTACCGCGCTTTCCCTGCTCGCCTATTTCGTGGATACCCGGCGCTTCAGGGTGCTGTTTTCGCTGCCGCATATCGCAGGTATCCTCTTTCTGGCCGCCCTCCTGGGCGGATATGCCTGGAAATACGCCCAATACAACAACCCCTGGTACCTGCTGGAGACCCTGGTAGGGGAATCGGCCGACAGGACGGCAGCCTCCAATTCAGCGCTGGCTTTCTTCCGGCAGTTGGTCATTTTTCCGCTGGATGTGTTCAAAGACCTGCTTCCGGGCGGGCTGTTGGCGGTATTCCTTTTCCGGCGGGATGCACGGGATTTACTGTTTCAGCGGCATCCGTTCATCCGGTTTTGCGCGCTGATGCTGCTGGTCAATATCGCGCTGTACTGGCTATCGCCGGGCACGCGCATCCGGTATGTGTACCCATTATTTCCTTTCGCAGCCTGTATCCTGGCCTGGGGATACGAGCGGCGGGGCGAAGCGGCGGTCTGGGCTGGCCGTTTTTTCCGTACATCGGCTGGCGCCTTAACCGGCCTGTTTGCGCTGGGCGCCCTGGCCCTGCCTTTTATACCTGATTTCCGTTTTATTCCCTATATCTGGCCGGCATCTGTAGGCTTCGCGCTGGCCTTTGCCGGGTTGTGGTTCGCCTGGCGCCGGAGTCCGGATAAGTCGCTTGCTGTTCTTTTTATTGCCCTGGGGGCGGCCCGGCTTTTGTTTGATCTGACGGTTCTCCCTCAACGCGCCCACGACACCGAAGCGCAGCGCAATAAAGAGCTGGCCTCCGCCATCCACCAACTTACCGGCGACCGCCCTTTGTACCTCTACGGAGAAGAAAAAGTGATTTCCTTCACCACCAGCTTCTACCTCAACCGCCTGCGCCGGCAACCCATCCGGCTCCAGGATCAGCTCCAGCGCGGACCATACTACCTCATGCCTTTAGACATGACCGGCAAACGGGACTCCGTTTTATTGCGGTTCGAATACGGGAGGAGGGAGAAGGGGTTGGTTATTAGACGTTAGTGGTTGGTGGTTAGTGGTTGGTGGCTCACGTCTCGTACATCATACCTCGTACATCGTACCTCGTACATCGTACATCGTACCTCGTACATCGTACATCGTACCTCGTACCTCGTACATCAAAATTCCCCGATTAACCGTATACTTGCAGATAAATAACTTCACGGCAGCATGCAGTTTTTGTATCCGTTGTTTTTAGTGGGCGCGTTGAGTCTGGCGATTCCGGTCATCCTGCACTTGTTTTACTTCAGGAGGTTCAAGAAGGTATATTTCACCAATGTGCGGTTTTTGAAAGAAGTGAAGGAGGAAACGAGCTCCCGCTCGCGGCTTCGGAATTTGCTGGTATTGCTGATGCGGCTGCTGGCGTTCCTTTTTTTGGTGCTGGCGTTTGCGCAGCCGTTTATTCCCAGAGGCGAAGCGGTGAAGAAGGGGATCAAAGCGGTGAGCGTATACGTAGACAATTCCTTCAGCATGAGCGCCTTAAGCCAGGACGTACCCTTGCTGGAACAGGCAAAATCGCGGGCGCGGGAGATCGTCAAATCCTATAATACGGAAGACCGTTTCCAGGTGATCAGCAACGAGTTTTCGGGGCGGCAGCAGCGGCTGATCAGCCAGGAGGACGCGCTGGCCGCCATCGAGGAGATCCGCCTGACGCCGGACGCCCGCAATTTGTCGGCCGTTCTGGAGCGGCAAAAACAGGCCCTTTCCCTGGGCAAAACCGACAACCTGGTCGCTTACCAGCTTTCGGATTTTCAAAAGAGCGCCTGCGACATTGCTCAATACGCCGACTCTACCGTCGAATTGAACCTGATGCCCCTGCAGGCGGTAAGGGAGCGCAACATCAGTATCGACTCCGTATGGTTTGAAGCGCCGGTCCAGATGCTTAATCAAACCAACCCGCTGTTCATTCGCCTGCGCAACCACAGCGACGAGCCGGCAGAGAATATCCGTTTGTCGATCCAATACGAAGGGCAGACCAAACCGGTGGGAGAATTCGCCATCCCGCCCCGTTCTACGGTTACGGATACGTTTAACCTCACCCTCCTGCGCACCGGCTGGAGGGAAGCCAAACTTTCCCTGACCGACTACCCCATTCAGTTTGACGACCACTTCTTCTTCAGCTTTCAGGTTGCCGAGAAGGTCCGGGTGCTCACGATTTACGAAGGCAATAATAACCGGTACCTGGATGCTGCATTGCGCGGACTGCCGCAGTTCGAATCGTCTCAGCAACCTATTCAGGGGCTGGATTACTCCAAATTTTCCGGCCAACAGCTGATCGTCCTCAACGATGTGACCACGATTTCCTCGGGCTTGGGTTCGGAGCTGCTCCGCTACACCGATCAAGGGGGGAATGTACTGGTTTTCCCCAACCGCAACCTCAACCTGGCCAACCTGCGGGAATTCATGAAGACCTTCTCGGCAAGCGAGCCGCAGGAGTTTGAGCAGCGTCAGCGCCAGGTAAGCGAGGTGAATACGGAAGAATTCATTTTTAAGGATGTATTTGAGAACAAAAGCGCCAACCTTCGTCTGCCTTCCGTCAAGGGCAGCTTCCGTTTTTCGCGCGGCGCCGGGCAGCAAGGCGAGCCCTTGCTTAGCTTCCGGGACGGGGGGCTTTACCTGAGTAAATTCAAAACCGGCAAAGGCCACTTGTATGTTTGCGCCGCGCCGCTGGCGGAAGAGTTCAACAACCTCGTCAGCAATGGGGAGATTTTTATCCCTATGCTCTATAAAATGGCGATCTCTGCGGGAAATGACCTGCGCATTGCGTATACCATTGGCCGCGACGAGCTGCTCGAAGCCCGCCATCAGGGGGGCGGCGCCGAAATGGTCTATAAAATGAAGGGGCTGGAAGAAGAATTCATCCCCGAGCAGCGGATCGTTGGCAATTCGGTATACCTGGACGTCAACGGGCAGGTTCGGGAAGCCGGCCATTACCAGCTTTTCCTCCAGCCCGGAGAAACGGTACAGGAGTTCAGTTTTAATTACGACCGTAAAGAATCCGAACTGGAATATTTCGATGCTGAAGGCTTGAAAACGTATGCCGGGCCCTTGGCCAATGTGATTACCGCAACCGATGAAGCGGTGCTGGCAGCCAAAATCGAAGAACAAAGCCGGGGTATGGTGCTTTGGCGCTGGTGCATTATTCTGGCCCTGTTGTTCCTGGCAGCGGAGGTGTTTATCCTCCGTCTTTGGAAGGTTTAACCGGCGATCAAGGCTCTTGGTCGAGTTCCTTCATAGAGGCGCTATTTATTTTGTAAATTTGAAAAAAGCAATCAGGACATGAAACTGCTGATCCGGAAAGCGGTCGTCGTCGACCCCCATTCTCCGTACCATGGCAAGGTTTCTGATTTGTTCATCGAAAACGATACCGTGACCGGGATCGGATCCAACCTCAAACTGAAAGCCGACAAGGTGGTAGAAGCGGAAGGATGCCATGTCTCCCCGGGATGGGTAGATATAGGGGTTCAGGCCGGGGATCCGGGGTTCGAGCATCGGGAGGATCTGCGGTCCGCCGCCTTGGCCGCAGCGGCCGGAGGGTATACCGGGATTGGCGTTTTCCCCAACACCCAGCCGGTCATTCATGGCAAAGCGGAAGTAGCGTACCTGGTCACTCAGACTAAAGGTGGGCTGGTGGATTTATTCCCGATTGGCGCCATTTCTACGGATGGCGCCGGGAAACAGATCACCGAAATGATCGATATGCACCATGCCGGAGCAATTGCTTTTTCCGACGGCCAATCGGCATTACAGAACAATGGCCTGATGCTTCGGGCGCTGCAATATGTCCGCACTTTCGAAGGAATTGTCATTAACCGGCCCTACGACGAAGCGCTCGGCTTAGAAGGACAGATGCACGAAGGCGTCGTCAGCACGAGTCTGGGCTTGCGGGGCATTCCCAACCTGGCGGAAGACCTGATGACCCAAAGGGATATCTACCTCGCCGATTATGCCTGTTCCAGGATCCACTTGTTTGGGTTGTCTTCCGGGCACAGCGTCGATCTGGTCCGGAAAGCCAAGGCCAGGGGATTGCAGGTAAGCTGCTCGGTCCCTGTTCTGAACCTGGCCTTCGACGACCGGGCCCTGGTCGAATTCGATTCCCATTTCAAAGTAATGCCCCCACTGCGCAGCCCGGAAGATCAGGAAGCGCTCAAAGCCGGGCTGAAAGACGGGGCTATCGACCTGATCGTTTCCAACCACACGCCTCTGGAGATCGAGTTGAAAATGCTGGAATTCCCCTATGCCGATTTTGGCGCCATCGGCATGGAAACCGCCTACGGATTGATGAACAAAGCCCTGGAAGGAATATTGACCACCGAAGAATTGGTGCGCAAGCTCGCGATCAACCCAAGGAAATTATTCGGTCTGGAACCGGTAAGCATCCGGGAAGGAGGGAAAGCCAACCTGACGTGCTTCCTCCCAGACCATCGCTGGGTCGTGCGCAGGGAACATCTAAAGTCAAAATCTGCCAGCAACCCGCTAATCGGAATGGAACTCAAAGGAAAAGTCCTGGGAGTGGTGAACAACGGACAGGCTTGGTGGGCGGATTAAAATTACTTTTTCACCTATTTAAACCAATACGCATGAGCACGCTAGATTCTCCTATTCAAACTCAACCGCAGGTTTCGTACCGCCCGGTAGGCGTCCGCTTTGGCCTGATCGCCTCCATGATCCTGATTGCCCTTGGGCTTGTCGCCCAGGTCGCCGGCTTGTCGGACCCCTCCAACCCTTCCGGCCCCGGCGGTATTGCGATGAACATCCTGACCTATGGCATTATGATCGCCGCTATCGTTATGGCGGTCAAACAGCACCGGGATACCGAACTGGGCGGGCTGATTTCTTTCAAGCGCGCCTTCGGACTCGGCATGTTTGTCATTCTGATCATTGGCGCCATCACGATGGTGTGGACTTTCGTCTATATGTCGTACATCAATCCGGACATGGTGGACCAGATTATGGAAGCAGCCCAGGAAAAGCAGCAGGCGCAAGGACTCTCCGATGAGCAATTGGAAGCAGCCTCCGGCATGATGGGCATGATTATGAAGCCCTGGTTTATGGCCATCTCCGCGTTCGTAGGTACCCTTCTCATTGGACTGATCATCTCCCTGATCGTAGCCGCCATCATGAAGAAAGAAGCAAAGACCGCCGTGATGTAAGGTTTAGTAGTCCAAGGTTTTTTTTACCTTCGCGCTAGCTATTTTATAAGTGCGAGGGCATGAACAGGCAGAAGACTTTAGTATACGGACTAATAGCAGGAAGCGCCATGATAGGGTACTTCCTGCTGTTTTATTTTATCCAGCCCAAGTTGTTCTTCAATTTGAGCGTGCAGTGGGCGTCTTTACTGATTTTCATCGGCTTCATGGCCCTGGCCGTCCGCAGCGAACGAAGCCTGGCAGGAGAAGGGCAATACCCCTGGCAACCCGGGCTTCGCGCCGCCTTTACCGTTTATGTACTCGCCGCCGTGTCGTACCATCTTTTTTATTTCCTCTTATATAATTACGGCGCTCCGGAGCTGGCTTCCATCCAGGAGGAGGTTCTGATGGAAAATCTGGACAGGTATAAAGCCGTTGTAGGAGAACGAAACGCGGAAAATTTGCGCCGGGATATCCGGCAATCCGGAATTGCGCTTACCCCAGGCACCGCCCTGATGGCGCTGGCCAGGAGTATCATCGGAGGGTTCGTGCTGTCTTTGGTCATTGGGTATCTGATGCGAAAAGAGTAATAATATGCCGACCAAGGAAAAGGATATTTCCGTAATCATCCCCCTGCTCAACGAGGAGGAATCCCTGCCCGAACTAACGGCTTGGATACAAAGGGTCATGGATCAGCATGGCTTTTCCTATGAGGTCATTTTGATCGACGACGGAAGCACCGATCAGTCCTGGCCGGTTATTGAAAAACTTCAGGAACAAAACCCGAACCTCATCGGCATCAAATTCCGCCGGAACTACGGCAAATCTGCCGCGCTTCATACTGGGTTCCACGCCGCCGTGGGCCGCGTCGTGATCACCATGGACGCCGATTTGCAGGACAGCCCCGACGAGATCCCCGAACTCTACCGCCTCATCGCGGAAGAAGGATACGATCTCATCTCCGGCTGGAAGAAAAAGCGGTACGACCCGTTGATCAAAACCATCCCCTCCAAGTTTTTCAACGCTGTCACGCGCTGGATCAGCGGAATCTACCTGCACGACTTCAACTGCGGGCTGAAATCCTACCGCCGGGAAGTGGTGAAAAGCATTGAGGTGTACGGAGAAATGCACCGGTACATTCCCCTGCTGGCCAAATGGGCCGGTTTCAAAAAAATCGGAGAAAAAGCCGTTGAACACCGGGCACGGCAGTACGGAGTCACCAAATTCGGGTTTGAACGCTTTATCAACGGGTTCCTGGATTTGCTATCGATCACGTTTGTCGGTCGGTTTGGGAAGCGGCCCATGCACTTTTTTGGGACCTTTGGCACCCTGATCTTCTTCCTGGGTTTGATCGCAGCAGCCTATCTCGGCGCCAACAAGCTCTACTACCTCTACCTCGGAATGAAAGCGCCCCTGGTGGCCAGCAATCCTTTTTTCTATATTGCGCTCACCTGTATGGTGATCGGCGCCCAGCTCTTTCTGGCGGGTTTTCTGGCCGAATTGCTGGTGCGGTCGGCGCCAAACCGCAATAAGTACCTGATCGAAAAAGTAACCGGCAGCGCCGGGTTGGAAAAGGAATTCGATACAACAGAGTAAACAAAAAAATATGAACAGCCAATTATTAAAGGCCCTGACGCCTCACCTGATCGCCATAGCGATTCTGTTCGCTTTGAATGCGCTGTTTTTCGCGCCTCAATTCCAGGGCAAAGTGCCCCGGCAAGGGGATATCGTTTCCTGGGAAGCCGCTTCGAAGGAGATCAAGGACTACGAAACCAAAACCGGAGACCAATTGCTTTGGACGGACGCCATGTTCGGGGGGATGCCAGCTTACCAGATTGCCATGAAATATCAGGGCTTTTTTCTGGGCTGGGTGCAAAAAATCCTTTCTCTGGGCTTTAACTGGCCCATCGGCGGTTTTTTGGCGATGATGGTTGCTTTCTACATCATGCTGGCCGTCATGGGAGTCCACCCCTGGCTGGCTATTTCCGGCGCGCTTGCTTTCGGCTTTACCAGCAACAACTTTGTACTCTTCGAAGCCGGGCATTCCAATAAACTGGCGATTCTGATATTCCTTCCCCTGATCTTTACAGGGCTCTACCTGATGTTCTATAAAAAGCGCTATCTCCTTGGTGGGGCCTTATTCGCGCTTGCCCTCGGTGGCAACCTTGGCGCCAACCACGTGCAAATGACGTACTATTTCGCCCTTTGCCTGCTTATCCTGGGCCTGTTTTGGGTCGTCGACAGTATTCAGTCCCGTTCCTGGAAGCCGTTGCTGACGACTGCCGGCTTGTCGGTGGCAGGCGCTGCATTGGCCCTGGGCGCCGTCTTGTCCAACCTTTGGCCTACCTACGAATATGCGCAAGACACCATGCGGGGCAAGCCCATCCTGGAAGCTACCGCCCAAACGGATCCGGCCAGCAGCAGCACGACCGACGGTCTGGCCTGGGATTATGCCATGCAATGGAGCAATAACTGGCAGGACATCATGTCGGTTATTGTGCCCCGCGCTGCCGGTGGCGGAACGAACGAAAAAGTGAAATCGGGCGCCACCTACGACGCTCTGGCCGCTTCCGGAATGCAGCGCAACCCGGATGGGTCCATGCAGCTGCCCATGTATTGGGGCGCGCTGCCTTTTACCAGCGGTCCGGTGTATTTTGGCGCCGTGATCGTTTTTCTCTTCGTCCTGGGGCTATTTCTGGTCAAAGGCTCCCTGAAATGGTGGGCAGGCCTGGCCGTGTTGCTTACGGTACTCCTTTCCCTGGGAAAGAACCTCGAGTTCTTCCAGCGCTTGTTCTTCGATTATTTGCCGATGTACAACAAATTCCGGGCGCCGAGTTCCATTCTGACCATAACCGCCTTCTTCCCTCCCTTGTTGGGAATATACGCGTTGTCGGGCATCGTCAAAAAAACCTATGACGCCAAAGAAGTTCAAAAGGCTCTGGCGTATGCCGGAGGCATTACCGGTGCGGTATGCCTGTTTTTCGCGGTGCTTGGATCTTCGTTCTTCACCTTTACCACGCCGGGCGACAGCAACTATCAGGCCGAATTGGTCGAACTGCTCAAGCAGGACCGGCAGTCGTTGCTCTCTGCGGATGCCTGGAGATCCTTTTTCTTCATCGCCGCTTCGGCCGGGCTTATCTGGGGATATGTCCGCAAAGCGTTCGGGCCTATCGTGCTCATCGCCGGAATTGGCTTGCTGACCTTTATCGATCTGTGGGGTGTTGGGCGCCGCTACGTGGGACCGGAGCTGTTCGTTCCCAAGACCGGATACACCTCCCAATTCCAGCCTCGCCCAGCCGATGAGCAAATCCTGGCTATAGAAAAACGGCGCGGCGACTACCGCGTGCTGGATCTCGCGGTGAATACTTTCAACTCCAGTATGACCAGCTATTACCACAATACGATTGGAGGGTACAGCGCAGCTAAACTGCAGCGGTTCCAGGATTTGATCGATTTCCACATCGTCAAAAATAACTCCAGGGTGCTGGATATGCTGAACACCAAATACATTATTACCAAAGAAGGGCAGGTTCAGCAAAATCCGGGCGCCGTCGGTCCAGTTTGGTTTGTCGACAGCATCCGGATCGTGCAAACGCCCAACCAGGAAATCGATGTGTTGACCGACTTTACGCCTTCTTCCGAAGCCGTGGTACTGGACAAAGAGTTTGGAAATTATATCGGCAGTTTTGATCCCGAAAAAGCGGGGACGATTACCCTTCAGGAGTACGATCCCCAGCATTTGACGTATCAAAGCAACGCCCCCACCGAGCAGCTGGCGGTATTCTCCGAAATCTGGTACGGCCCGGATAAAGGCTGGAAAGCGCTGGTCGACGGAAAAGAAATGCCCTATATTCGCGCCAATTACGCGCTCCGCGCCATGCGCATCCCGGCAGGACAACACAAAGTGGAATTCGTTTTTGAACCCCAGTCGGTGAAGCTGGGCGGCCTGGTTTCTTCCATTTCCTCCCTTGCTTTGCTGCTTGGATTCATCGGGATCGCCGGTTTTGGATTTTGGAAATGGACAAAAAATCCGGTCCTGCCCGAGAGCTTGCCTGCTTTTGAGCCTGCTGCAGCGCCTGCGCCGGCCAAGCCTCAACGGCCCGCAGCCAAAACCGCCCCCACAACCAAGCCCAAACCCAGAAAAAAATAATGGCTGATCCGGCTTCGGAACGGAATTCGTCCAAAAAAGTGCTGATCCTGACGTACTACTGGCCCCCTGCCGGAGGGCCGGGGGTTCAGCGCGTCCTGAAGTTTGTCAAATACCTGCCCGAATGGGGCTGGGAACCGCTTATTCTGACGGTTAAAAACGGGGAATACCCGGCTTTAGACCCTTCCTTGCTGAAGGAAATCCCCGACGGGGTAAAGGTATACGCCACCAAAAGCCTGGAATTTTTTTCTCTGTTCAAACGGCTTACGGGAAGGAATTCCCAAGCCCCGATTGAGACCTACATCCTCAACCGCAAAAAGGCCGGCTGGAAAGACCGCCTGTTTGCCTGGATTCGCCAAAACCTCTTCCTCCCCGACGCCCGCCTGGGATGGGCCCCTTTCGCCTTCAGAAAAGGAATGGAGATCATCCGGAGGGAACAGCCGGCGCTGATTTTTTCCTCTTCTCCTCCGCATTCCCTCCAGCTTGCCGCAAGGCGGCTTGCCCGAAAATCCGGTCTGCCTTGGGTAGCGGATTTTCGCGACCCCTGGACGGAAGCGTTCTGGGATAAATCGCTGGCGCGAACGTCCTGGGCCGCTGCGCACAACAACCGCATGGAAAAACGCGTCGTTTCGGAAGCGGATGCGGTAATTACCGTTAGTAATGGCGTGAAAGAACTCCTGGTCAAGTCGCCCCGCCAGCATACCTATGTGATCCCAAACGGCTTCGACGCCCCGGATTTTTCAGCAAAAAAGGAACCTTCCCCCCGGTTTCGCATCGTGTATGCCGGACATATCGCCGCCTCCCAGAATCCAGTCCGGTTCTTCCAGGCCATTGCCGCTTTGAGGAAGCCCTTTGGAGCGTTGCTGGATGTCCGGTTTTATGGCAAAGCCGATCAGGAAGTGCAGGAGGCTATCGCCAGGGAGGGGGTCGGCGACTTGGTGCATCTTTTGTCCTATTTACCTCATGACCAGATCCTTAAAGAGATCATCGACGCAGATCTGCTCGTACTGCTCATTCCGGCAGAAAACGGAAAAGGCATTCTCACAGGAAAAGTATTCGAATACCTCGCTACCCGGAATTTCATCCTGGGAATCGGCGATGAAACCGGGGACGCAGCCGCATTGTTGGAAGAATGCCAGGGCGGCGTCATGATCGATTACGACAAGGACCCCGCCCCCATTCTGGAAGCCCAGATCCGGCAGTGGCACGAAGGGATTTCGCACGAAACGAACGAAAAAGCGATTTTACGTTACGACCGCAAAGCACAGACCGCCCAGCTATCGGCAATTTTTGACGACTTATGCAACTGAAAAAAGGAATTTTCATGGCGGGCAAGCTTTGGAACGACCTTCGGGCCCTAAACCGGAGTATCCCCGCCAACCTTTCGGTACAGGAGGCGTCCTTGGGCTATTACTATATCCGGTTTCGGGAAGAACCCCGGAAACTCAACCGGCTGATCGCCGGGTTCGACGAACAGGGCATTCCGCTGAATACAACCTATATCGATGTGGAGGAAAAACGCCTGCACTATTACCCGATCAGCATAGGGCAATTTGCCCTGGCTGTATTTCATTCCTGGCTGGATACCGGAAGCACAGAGAAAAAAGCCCACTTTTTGCGCATCGCCGATTGGTTTTGCCAAAACCGAACGGAGTCCGATATCTTGGGCGCCTATTGGCTGACCGATGTGCCCAAACCGGAATACGGGGTTGCCGCCCCCTGGAAGTCGGCGTTTGCCCAAAGCCGGGGGCTATCGGTGCTGCTGAGGGCCTGGCAACTCACCGGAGGCGAGGAGTACCTTCGCCTTGCCAAAGGGGCGTTGGTTCTGTTCGGCCTGGATATTTCCCGGGGAGGCGTTTCGGTAGACCGCGCTTCCGGGCAAACGTTCTACGAGGAATACGTGGCGGCAGCGCCTACCCGCGTCCTGGATGGCCACCTGTTCTCGCTTTTTGGCTTGAACGATGCCGTCCGGGCGATCTCCTCCGATATCGACGCCGAAGCCCACGCGCTGGCAAAAGTCCGGTTTGAGGAAGGCGTTGAAGGGCTAAAAGCCCAGTTGCCCGGCTTCGACATGGGATTCTGGCTACGGTTCAACCGCTGCGATCTGCCCGGCTACCCGCAGGACGATCCCTGTACCATCGGATACCTGAAGCTCGTGGCCGCTCAACTGGATATTCTGAATGCGATTACCGGCGACGATTTTTTCCACCGCTATGCGATGAAACTAGAAGCTTACCTTCGCCCTGCGAACGTGCTGCGCATGTATCGTTTTAAAGCCACCGCGCTAAAGAAACTGAACCGTCTTTAACAGGCTAAAACGACCTCATAAACAACCCAAAACAATGGAAGAAAAAACCTATTACGCGCATCCGACAGCCCTTGTCGACGACCCAGCCGACATTGGCGAAGGGACCAAAATCTGGCATTTTTGCCACGTCATGGCCCATTCCAAAATCGGCAAAGGCTGCAGCCTGGGGCAGAATGTGTTTGTCGCCTCCAGGGTCGTCATTGGCGACAACGTAAAAATCCAGAACAACGTGTCGGTCTACGAAGGCGTCATCTGTGAAAATGACGTATTTTTGGGCCCTTCGATGGTGTTTACCAACGTGTTCAATCCCCGCAGCGGGGTGATCCGCAAAGAGGAATACCGGACTACCCTGGTAAAAAAAGGCGCCAGCATCGGCGCCAACGCCACCATCGTTTGTGGAAACACCATCGGAGAATACGCCTTCATCGGCGCCGGAACAGTGGTTATCCGGGACGTGCTTCCCTATGCGCTCGTCGTCGGCAACCCCGGAAAGCAGATCGGATGGATGAGCGAATACGGGGAAAAACTCGTGTTTGACGAACATGGAGAAGCCCGGTGCCCCGGCAACGGTGAAAGGTATTTACTCAAGGACGGCAAGGTCCAAAAAACTAAATAAACCATGAAAAAATTTGCGTTGATTGGCGCCGCCGGATTTGTTGCGCCGCGCCACATGCGGGCGATCAAGGATACAGGAAACGTGCTGGTAGCCGCCATGGATAAATTTGATTCCGTCGGGGTCATCGACAGCCATTTCCCCGACGCCGACTTCTTTGTCGAATTCGAGCGCTTCGACCGCCACCTCGAAAAGCTGAAACGCCAGGGCAAACCCGTCGACTACGTCAGCATCTGCTCTCCTAACTACCTGCACGACGCCCACATGCGCTTCGGGTTGCGGTACGGCGCCGACGTGATCTGCGAAAAACCCCTCGTACTCAACCCCTGGAACATCGACGCCCTCAAGGAGATCGAACAGGAAACCGGGCAAAAGGTGAACTGCATCCTGCAGCTCCGCCTCCACCCGGCGGTGATCGCCCTCCGGGAAAAAATCCAGCAAGGCCCTAAGGACAAAATCTGGGATGTCGACCTCACCTACCTGACTTCCCGGGGGCACTGGTACTACACCAGCTGGAAAGGCGACGTGGAAAAATCCGGAGGAATTGCCACCAACATCGGCATCCACTTCTACGACATGCTCATGTGGATCTTCGGTCCCGTGAAAAAGAATATCGTCCATATCCACACCCACGACCGGGCCGCAGGGTTCCTGGAACTGGAAAACGCCCGCGTGCGCTGGTTTCTCAGCATCAATTACGACGTCCTCCCCGAAGCGGTCAAGGCCAAAGGCGGCCGCACCTACCGTTCCCTGAAAATTGAAGGCGAAGAATTCGAATTCAGCGAAGGCTTCAACGACCTGCATACCATGAGTTATCAGCATGCCCTCGATGGCAACGGGTTTGGGCTGGAAGACGCCCGCGCCGCCGTGGAAGTCGTTTACGATATCCGCAACGGCAAACCCGAAGGCCTGCACGGCGAATACCACGAACTGGCGGCGCTTCCTTTGGCGAAGCACCCCTTTAAATAAGTGGTTAGTGGTTAAGTGGTTAGTGATTAGAGAACCACCAACCACCAACCACCAACCACCAACCACTAGCATGTGCGGAATCATCGGCATCGTAGAAAAACACGCAGACCGGTCGGAGTTGATGGACCGGATGCTGGATGTACTGGCCCACCGGGGACCGGACGCGAAGTCTATGTTCCGGCACAAGGATACCATCCTGGGGCATCGGCGGCTTTCCATTATCGACCTGGAAACAGGAGACCAACCGATGTTCAACGCCAACCGGTCCAGGTGCATCGTCTTCAACGGGGAAATCTATAATTTCCGGGAGATCCGCCAGGAGCTGGAGGCATTGGGCCGCCGGTTCAGGACCAGCTCCGATACCGAGGTGCTGCTGGAAGCCTACGAGGTCTTTGGCCTGGACTTTCTGGCCCGCCTCAACGGGATTTTTGCGTTTGCCCTGTACGATCTGGAGAAAGAAGAGCTCCTGCTGGTGCGGGATCATTTTGGGATCAAACCCCTCCATTATTATTCCAGAGACGGCCTGTTTTTATTCGGATCCGAGCAAAAGACCATCCTTCAGCATCCGGAGGTCCCCAGGGCCTTGAATTACCGGGCGCTCCATCATCAGCTCAACCTGCGCTATACCCAGGGGGAAGAAACCTTGTTCGAGGGGATTAAACGGCTGCCTCCTGCGCATTATCTGGTGTACCGGGATGGCGCGATCCAATCCCTGAAACCCTATTGGCGCCTTCAGCCCAATCCCAGGCAAAATATGCCGGAGGGAGAAGCCATGGAGCAACTGCATGTTTACCTGCGTCAGGCCGTCGAGCGGCAGTTGGTGAGCGATGTGCCCCTTGGGGTGTATCTGTCCGGCGGATTGGATTCTTCCGCCATCGTGCAGAAAATGCACGAGTTGGGCGTACCGCAGATCAATACCTTTACCCTGGGGTTCAATGAGCCCACGGATGAGTTTCCCGATGCGCGGCGCGTGGCAGAACATTTCGGGACCCATCACCAGGAACTCAGCCTGACCTTAAACCCGCTGGAAGAATTCCCCAAGGTGATCTGGCACGCCGAGGAGCCCAAGATCAACCTGCTTCAAGGGTTCAATATGTCGCGGTTTGTGCAGCCGCAGATCAAAGTCGCCCTGGGCGGCCTAGGCGGAGACGAACTGTTGGCCGGCTACGACATCCACCGGTTTGTGTATCCGTTCAACCGGATTCACCACCGGATCCCCGAACCGCTGCAGCGGCTGCTGCAGTGGAAGTCGGATTTTGTTTTTCAGGTTCAAACCGCAGCAAAAGGGCTGCAATACGACGAATACCGGAGGGGCGTTCAACTGTTGCTTTCTATAGGCCAGATCGAGCGGTTTTATCTGATCCTGCGCAACGTGTGGGACATCGACCCGGGCTTTTACCGGGAGGTGTACCACCCTCGGTTGAGGAAGACCATGCAAAAGGATATTCCCAGGGTGGAAGCGCAGTTTCACGGACTTTTTTCCCAGGTCAATCATCTCAATTCTCTGGATCAGGTACTTTTTGCGGAATCGCAAAGCAAGATGATCAACGATTACCTGCTGGTAGAAGACCGCATGTCGATGGCCCACTCTATTGAAGAACGGGTTCCCTTCCTGGACCTCGATCTGGTGCATTTCGGGTTCAGTATTCCCGTTGGGCTCAAAATAAAGCACAACCAGACCAAGTACCTGTTCCGGAAGGCGATGGCGCCTTACTTGCCGCCCCGGATTATATCCAAAAAGAAATGGGGATTCACGGTGAACCCTTATCATCAGTTCAAAAAAGACCTGAAAACGGTGGCCGAACGCATCCTTACCCCGGAATTTGTCGACCGTCAGGGAATTTTCAACTACGCCTATTTGCGCCGGATTATGGACCATCCGCCCCATCCCCGCATGCGCTGGCACTACAATTTCCTCTGGGTCGCGGTAGGACTGGCCATCTGGGAAAAGATGTTTCTCGACCCGACGTTTGACGGGAAGGATTTTTCGATGGAGCGATTTTATTAGGGAGCAGGGATTAGGGATTAGGAGCAGAGAGCAGGGGCAGATGCTTTCTGCTCCCTGCTCTCTGCTCCCTAATCCCTCAAAAACAACCCAATGTGCGGAATAGCCGGTTTTTTTGATGCAAGTCTGGAAGAAAGTTCCCGCCGACAGGTCATGGAGAACATGCTGGAGGCGATCGCACACCGGGGGCCGGATGCGCGGGATTTCCGCATGTACGGTCCGTTGGCTCTTGGGCACAACCGGTTGAGTATCATCGACCTGAGCGAAGAGGCCAACCAACCCATGGAACGGGACGGCTATAGCCTGATCTTTAACGGGGAAGTGTATAATTATGTCGAGATCCGGGAAGAGCTCCATGCCCTGGGGAGGCGGTTCCAAACCAGTTCGGATACCGAGGTGGTGCTGGCCGCTTACCGGGAATGGGGGGAAGCTTGCGTTGAGCGTTTTGTGGGGATGTGGGCGTTCGCGCTGTGGGATGGGCCCAGCCAAAAACTCTTCTGTTCGCGCGACCGTTTCGGGATCAAGCCCTTTTACTACATCCGGCAGGGCGCGCGCCTGTACTTCGCTTCCGAGGCCAAAGCGCTGAAGCGTTGCCCTTTGTTCTCCGCGGCATTGAACCCGTCGCAGGTAGCCCGCTACCTCCAGTTGGGATGGATGTCGTACCAGGAGGAAACCTTCTATTCGGATGTTCTTCAGCTTCCTGCCGCCCATAACCTGATCTGGCAGGAAGGCAATTTGCATACCCGGCCGTATTGGGATGTCCCAACCGGGCGCCGCATCGGGCTTTCCTTCCCGGAAGCCCGGGAATTATTCCGCGAGCGGTTTTACGACAGCATCCGGCTCCACCTGCGCAGCGACGTAGAAGTAGGCGGTTGTCTGAGCGGGGGAATCGACAGTTCCTCTATCGTATCGGTAGTGGGCGCTACACATCCGGAGCTCGCTTTCCATACCTTTACGATCTATTACGAAGGGCAGCGCGGGATGGACGAACGGTCGTTTGCCCGCCAGGTCGGGGCCAAATACCCCAACCTCATCGCCCACGAATACCAGCCCCGGGAAGAAGACATAGCCGGCTGCTTTGAGCATTTTTTGTGGGCTCAGGACTTTCCACCTGCGGGGTCATCCCCTTTCTCCCAGTATTTTGTCATGCAGCTTGCGCGGCAACACGGCATGAAGGTAATGCTCGACGGACAGGGGTCGGACGAATACCTGATCGGTTACCTCCGGTCGTTCTACCGGCTGATTGGCCAGGCGTTGCCGGGGTTTGGCGCGTTTTCCATCTGGAAGGACCACGTCCGGCGGGAAAGCTATTCCCTGGCCGAGGCAGCAAAACGGTTTGGAAAAGGCGCTGCCTCCTGGATCATGGACGAGCAGGCATTGGCCGAACTCGAGTACCACCATTTGCTGCCGTTTATGCCCCTGGACCGCAAAGCGCCGTTCGCCCTCGCCAGGAATGGCCGGGATAAAGTGGATAACTTCCTGTACCACCTGCTTTTTCACACGGAATTACCTTCCTTACTGCACTACGAAGACCGGAATTCGATGGCCTTTTCCATCGAATCCCGGGTGCCGTTCCTGGACCACCGGCTCGTCGAACTGGCCTTTTCCCTTCCAACCGATTACAAGGCCCATCAGGGGATTACCAAGCATATTCTCCGGGAATCGCTCCGGGAGGAGTTGCCGGAAGAAATTTATGCCCGAAAAGACAAAAAAGGGTTTGTATCCCCTGGAGAAGTGCAGTGGCTCCGGGGGCCGCTTCGGTTTCTGCTGGATCTCCCCTTTGAGCCCATCGAAGGGTTCGACACCCGCAAAGCCAACCAGATCATCGAGCGGTACAAACAAGGAGATAACACCCAGGCCAAGCTGATCTGGCGCCTTGCCCTGCTCAATTATTGGCGAACCAAACCAAGCGCTTCATGAAGTATTCGATCATCATAGCGACCTTTAACCGCCTGGAAGAGCTCAAAGAGCTGATTGCTTCGGTTCGGGCATTCGATTTTCCGAAAGACGGGTTTGAGTTGATCATTTCAGACGACGGCTCCTGGGACGGCACGGGCGAATACCTCCGGGCTCAGTCCTTCGATTTTCCGTTTCAGTATCTTTTCCAGGAGAACAAAGGTCCGGGCGAAGCCCGCAACCACGGCATGCGCCAGGCGCGGGGTGATTATTTCCTTTTTATCGACTCGGATTGCATCATCCCTTCCGATTACCTAACCAAAGTAGACCGTTTTCTCGAAGCCCAGCCAGTCGACGCGTTCGGCGGTCCCGACGATTGCCATCCCAGCTTTCCGCCGCTGCTGAAGGCGATCAACTATTCCATGACTTCGTTCCTGGGCACAGGCGGCACGCGGGGGTCGAAAAAGAGCGTCACCAAATTCTACCCGCGCAGTTTTAACATGGGCATACACCGCAAGGTATTCGGGCAAATCGGAGGTATGAACCAGCTGCGCCACGGCCAGGACATGGACCTGTCGGCCCGGATCTACGAAGCGGGGTTCAAGGTAGCCCTCATACCGGACGCGTTCGTCTACCACAAGCGGCGGACCAACCTGCGCCGGTTTTACAAACAGATCTTCAACTGGGGCGTAGCGCGCATCAACCTGGGTGCGAAGTACCCGGATCTCCTCAAGCCCATCCATCTGGCGCCCGCCGCGCTGGTTGCCGGCGCCGCGCTGGTGGTCTTGCTGGCCGTTTTCTTTCCCCTGGGAAAACTGCTGCTAATGCTGATGCTGGCCGGCATAGCCGGGGTAGCCGCGCTCGCGTTCGCGCAATCATTCCAGCGGTATAAGAGCCTGCGCGTTTCCCTGTTGTCCATCGTCACCCTGTTTTTACAGGTCTTCGCCTACGGCATGGGCGCGTGGAGCGGTATTTGGCAGAAAGTGACAGGCCGTAAAGTGGCGAAAGGGTTTACGAGGGACTATTATAAGTGAGTGGTTGGTGGTTAGTTGTTTAGGGAGCAGGGAGCAGGGAGCAAATAACTGATCGTAATTCGAGGCTTTAGCCTCGTGCCCACTACCTCGGTGAGGCTCTGCCTCACAAGCTGCGAAGTAGCTCAATGTTTACCTCGATCCCTGTCTGGCGGTATCCAGACCGAAACCTCGCGAAGTGATCATCATATAAGAATACTATGAAAACTCAAATTGAAACCATTATATCGGACAGCATCGCGGTCAAACAACGGTTGCTGGAAGACGAGGCCTTGGTAGGCAGGTTGCAGGAGGTGGCAGAGGCGTGCATCGCCTGCTTTAAAGCGGACGGCAAACTATTGTTTTGCGGCAACGGCGGGAGCGCGGCCGACGCCCAGCACCTTTCGGCGGAGCTTTCCGGGCGGTTTTACAAAGACCGGGCCCCGTTGTTTGCCGAAGCGCTTCACGTGAACACATCGTTTCTAACGGCGGTGGCCAACGATTACTCCTACGACGAAGTATACGCGCGCATGGTGCGTGCGGCGGGCCGGCCGGGAGACGTGCTCTTTGCGATTTCCACCTCCGGCAACTCGGGCAATATTCTCCGGGCGGTAGAGGCCGCCAAAGCCCAGGGCATGCTTGTGGTAGGCATGACCGGAGAAAGCGGAGGAAAGATGCGGGAAGCCTGCGATTACCTGCTCAACGTGCCTTCCACGGTGACGCCCCGTATTCAGGAATCGCATATTTTGATGGGACATATTTTGTGCGAGAGTTGATTGAGGAAGGTGTTTGGGGGTAGGATCATAGAAAAGCCGCTTCCAGGTCTTTCTGGATATTTTCGGCATTCAGGGTTTCTTTGACCGCTTTAAAGCCTTTTTCGCCCATTGCCTTTCGCGCTTCATCGTGTTCGGCCATCCAGATCATGCCGTTCAGGAATTCTGCGTCGTTGGCAAAAGACAATCC
Source organism: Haliscomenobacter sp. (assembly GCA_016707205.1). Taxonomy (GTDB): domain Bacteria; phylum Bacteroidota; class Bacteroidia; order Chitinophagales; family Saprospiraceae; genus JADJPL01. The sequence continues at coordinate 58,814 of JADJHZ010000017.1, forward strand.
ACAGGCGTAGGCGTTCACCAGTTCTTCCTGCGGTTTGCAATCCGAAACCAACAGCGCTTTTCCTCCATACATGTATTGGTATATTTTATTGGCGATGCCCGATTCGTGCTGAGGGTCTTTGGAGAAAGGGGCCAAACAAACGTCTGCCAAAGCCAAATAGGAAGGAAGTTCGGATAGATCGATCCAGGGAACATAAGCCAGCCGGGGTTGGATCATCGGGTCGTCCAGGAATTCCTGGAACCGGGCCCGGTCGGATTTATCCACGGGTCCGATTAGAAGCAAGCTGCCTTGGTAGCCTCTTTCAAGGTATTGCTTAAACACCTCAAAGATTCTGAAAATGCCGCGTCGCGCCGCAATGACTCCAAAATAAAAAAAGACCGGGTTTTGTAGCGAAGACCCCACGGAAGACAGATCCTGGACCGGATAACTTTCCATGGTCTCCAGATCGGGTACATTGGGCACGACAAACACCTTTCCGGGATCGAGAAAGCGATGCCGGGCGAGAAGGTCTTCGCGAAACGACCCGCTCAACGCGATAATCCGGGAAGCATACTTCAGGTACCGCCCTTCCTTTGCGGCCCATCGATTCGGCCGGGTGAGCAGTTTGCGCCAGAACCCCCGGTTCCAGTCGAAGGTTTTGATCGCTTCCGGAAAGTGCTCGTGGAGGTCGAGCACGATAGGGATCTGCTTATTCAACGAGCGGGCAGCCAGAAAAGCGGCCCGGGACATGTACAGGTCGTGCACGTGGAGCGTGTCCGGCTGAAAAGACAGAATAAATGTTCGGATGTGCCGGGCCCAAATCCATTCATAGAGCGGAAAGGTGTTGATCAGCCCAAATAACCAGCCTTGCAGTTTGCGGGAAAAAGGGATGCGTTGTACCCGCGCAGGCACGGCATCCGGATAGGTTTTTCCATCAAAGGCAAAGCACAGGACCCCCATCTCAAAGCCGCCATTACGGAGGAGTTTGATTTCCCGCTTCACCCGAACGTCGTCGTTGAGGTCGTTGTCGACGATTACGCCAATTTTCATATGCTAATGTTTCAAAAACTTTTGCAAGATAGGGTCCATTGTCGTTTTTTTTGCTTGTCCGACCTCATGATGCCTACTTTCCATTCCTTCCGGGGAATTCAGATTGGATTATTTAGCTTTGCTTTTCAAAGACCAAAAATGGGGATCATCATACGGCAGGTTACAAAGCGCTCGATCATTACGTACACAGGGGTAGCCATTGGGGCAATCAGCACGTTATTCATATATCCACTGGACAAAGAAACGTATGGCTTGGCTCAATTTATCCTGAGCATGGCTGCTTTGCTCGTTCCATTTGCCGGATTGGGCGTCAATACGCTCGTCGTTAGGTATTTTCCTCTATTCAGGAACCCGGAGAGCCGGCACCACGGTTTTCTTGGGTTTTTATTGGTTTATGCCCTGGCTGCTTTATGTCTTTTCTGGGGGGCTGTCGCGCTTTTTAAAAAGCCCTTTCTTCAGCTTCTGGACACGTTGCACTTCGACGTAGATCTCTTTCAGGACAATTTCCTTTTCATCGGTCTTATCCTGTGTTTTCTGGTCTTTAGCAACATCTTGGAAGCCCATTCCAGCAATTTTAACCGGGTGGCAATTCGTCCATTTTTTCGAATTGCTTCAAAAGTGGCTCTGCCTGTGGTTTTTCTTCTGTTTTGGGTCATTATGTGTAAACCTGTTTTCCTTTCGGCTGGTGTTAGCGGGAATTCCGTTTGTGGGCCTGATCGGCATGGTGTGGTACGTGGGGGTGGCTTGGGCAGTTACTTGCGCCTTGAACCGGCTTTCCTGACGCCTTCCTTGTTTCGGCAAATGGGAAACTTCGCGCTTTTTGGCATCCTTTCGAGCCTGGCCGGGACCCTTCCTTTCCGTATCGATTCCATTATGGTAGCTTCGATGATCGACGTCGGAAGCAATGGGATCTATTCTATTTCCAACTTCATTGTAAACGTGATCGAAATCCCTTATCTGGCCATTGTCGCTATTGCCGCTCCGATTATCGCCGGCGCTTTTCAGCGCCGGGCGCAAGGAGAGATTCGGGACCTTTACCGAAAAGGGTCTTTGAATTTGCTGATTGCCGGTATGCTGGCTTTCCTTCTGGTCTGGATTTCCGTCGACGATCTGCCTGGCTTACCCCCGCTATGACGAGTTGGTAGCAGGACAGGGGTCATCCTGGTTCTGGGATTGACAAAAGCCATGACGATGTCATTGGGCCTCAGCAACTACATCATCGACTTGTCCCCATATTACCGATTCAACTTTTTCAATCTTTTGGTTACCGCCGTTCTCAACATCGGTCTCAACTATATGCTGATCCCAAAATACGGAATCCTGGGTGCGGCTTATGCCACCGGAACCGCTTTCCTCCTCATGAACTTTACGGGGTCCTCTTCACCGCAATCCGGCAAAATGCACCCTTTACCTGGAAAACCTATCCGTCGTTGGGTTGGCCTCGGCGGTGTATTTTTCCAGTTTCCTGTTCCCAAACGCCCTGGCCTTTGGCGAACATCGCCTTGAACAGCGCCATCGTGGTCGTGGAATTTGTCTTACCTTTGTTGCTCTTCCGGGTTTCACCTGACCTCAACAGAGTCTTCGAGCAGGTGAAAGAACGATTTTGAGAATGCGTTGATCAAGTTTTGTCGCAAAATGCAGGTGTTGGTAACAGGCGGAGCGGGGTTTATCGGATCGCACCTGGTGGAGCGCTGCTCTCCCGGGGAATCGCGGTGCGGGTATTGAGCAGGGAAGCTGCCCCAATCAATCTCCAGGCTGTGCTTCACCACCCGATGCTGGACATTGCCGTGGGGATGTCATGGAAGGCATCGATTGGGAACAGGCTACGGAGGGCATCCATGCCGTTTTCCATTTCAGTGGGGACATTGCCCCGGCGCTCGCACCAGTTTTTTGTCCCGGGACCTCGAAAATACGGTTCTTTTAGGCTTGCAGATGCTGGATGGCGCGGTTAAAAGCGGGGTTAAACAAATCATCTTTCCTTCTTCGGGAGGAGCGGTTTACGGCGCTTCTCATCAGGAAACCATTCCCGAAAATCACCCCCAGGAACCTGTATCTTCCTATGGCATAACCAAACTGGCTTTTGAAAAATACCTTCATTTGTATCAATACGAATACGGGATTGACTATACGGTATTCCGGATCTCCAATGCGTTTGGGCCCCGGCAGAATCTTCACCGCCCCCAAGGGGTGATCTCGCACTGGCTGAACCAGATCCTCCAAAACGGCGCCATCGAAGTCTGGGGAAACGGTACGGTTGTTCGGGACTATCTGTATATTTCCGATGTAATCGAAGGCATGTTGTTGGGCCTTGAGGAGGCGGCACAGAATAAGGTTTACAACCTTGGGTCGGGAAGCGGCGTTTCCCTCAACCAAATCATCGAACGAATGCGATCGGTTCTGGGGCTAGCTTTCGATGTCACGTATAAAAACCAATACCACAGCGATGTGCCCCATAACGTTTTGTGTATCGAAAAAGTACAACGCGAACTGGGTTGGAAGCCCTCGGTAGGCATGGAGGAAGGACTTTGGTATGCTTTTGAACACTTAAAAAACCGGAATGTCTAAAACCATTGTCATCGCCGCCACCGATGGCTCCAATTCTTCGTTTATCCGGGCTCATTCCCGGCTGCTTCCGGCGAAAACCTATTTGATCGAAGGGGCAGCGCTACCGCTTTTCGACCACAATGGGAAACCCTTCTTTTCTGGCCTTCGATGGGTCCAGCAAATCGAATCTGGCCTGAAACGGTTTGGTATCAATGGCTTTTTCTTCCGGGAACGGGCCATCAAGAAATACCTCAAAGCTGTTAATGCGGATGCAGTCCTCGCCGAATATGGCCATACCGGCGTTCGGATGATGGATATTTGCGCAGAACTCGGCATTCCTCTTTTTGTCTATTTCCTCGGCTACGACGGCTATATCGACTGGGTTTTGAAAAAGTACGGGCATCGATACCAAGAATTCAACGACAAAGCCAAGGCGTTATCTGCGTCTCGCGCGATTTAGTCGAGCAGCTAAAAACTTGGGGTACGGGAAGACATCTTGCACTACAACCCTTGCGGCCCCAACAACCTGGACATGGAACAGGTGAACCCGGAAAAAGCCAGCCCCTTTTTGTTGCCGTAGGGGCATTTGACGAACGAAAAGGGCCCCACTTCACGATCCAGGCGTTGGCCAAAGCCGCCGCTCAGGTTAACGGCATGGAGTTACACATGGTCGGCGATGGCCCCCTGTGGGAAAGGTGTAAAAAACTGGCCCGGGAACTGGGCGTCGAAGACCGCGTCTTCTTTTTGGGGAAAAAGACCCTTCAGGAAATTCACGACCTGGAGCGCAGGGCACGCGCTTTTGTCCAGCATTCTATTGTTGCCCCCGTAACAGGCGACAGCGAAGGCACTCCTGTAGCCATCGTAGAAGCTTCAGCTGCAGGCCTGCCGGTCATTGCGACCCGCCATGCAGGCATCAAAGACACCATTATTCACGGAAAAACCGGATTCCTGGTCGGTGAAACGGACGTGGATGCGATGGCAGAATATATGGTCCTCCTGGCCTCCGAACCGGAATTAGCCGGTACATTGGGAGCAGCCGGAGCCCAATTTACCCGTTCGGAATTTGCCCAGGAAAAATTGATCCATACTCTTTGGGGAATCCTTTCCTCTGCTTGGGAAAACCCACAATAATCCCATTTATTCTATTGGTTATGATCCGGATGATTCACGTTTTTGGGTTGCTGAAAAGAGCTTTTATTTTGGTGGAACCTTAAGGTGATGCGTTCCCAAAAATACGCATACCTGGCGTCAAGTTTCCCGTTTTCTGCGGAAAGGGATCTTCGATTCGTTCACCCTCCGAAATCTTCTTGTTCCGCCATTATGAATTCCAATGGCCTTCCCATTTTCCTCAGCCCAAGCGCATTATCGATGCTGGGTCCAATATCGGCTTCACATCGATCTTTTCGCAAACAAATATCCAGAAGCCGCTATTTTGGCCCTGGAACCCGAAGCTTCTAATTTTCAACAACTGCAATTAAACACCGCCCGTACCCTGTGATCACCCCGATCCAGAAAGCGCTCTGGGAACTCCGGCGCACATCGCCGTTCGCGATCTGGGATATGGGCAAAGAGGCTTTCTGGTTGAGGAAGTCCCCAAGGACACTCCGGATGCCCTGGAAGCCGTTTCCATTCCCCTGCTTTTGGAAAAATACGGTTGGGAAGGTATTTGTATTCAAAGATTGATATTGAAGGAAGCGAGAAAAACGTTTTGAAAAAGACGTCGAATCATGGCTACCCCATGTAAACGTGCTGGTCATCGAACTCCACGACCGGATGGTCAAGGGAACGTCAACTTTTTTTTTAACGCGATTTCCAAGTACAACTTCTCTATGGAAATTTTGGGAGACAACCTGATCTTTGTTAACGAAAACACCGAGGCCTCCCCTCGGTAACTGATATGTGCGGCATAACCGGCTACCTCTCTTACACCCCGCAACCCGTCCAACGCCCCACCCTTCAACGGATGACGGACCAACTCGCCCACCGCGGCCCCGACGGCGAAGGCTTTTGGATCAACGAAAAGCAATCGCTGGGCTTTGGTCACCGCCGCCTGTCGATCATCGATTTGTCGGAACGGGGCCGGCAGCCAATGCACTACGGCAACGGACGGTATACGATCACCTTTAATGGGGAAATCTACAACTACCTCGAATTAAAAGCGGAGCTGGAACAAAAAGGCTACGTCTTTTCCTCCGATTCCGATACCGAGGTCTTGCTGGCGCTCTATGCCGACCGCGGCCCGGAATGCCTTCAGGCCATCGACGGTATGTTCGCTTTCGCGCTTTGGGATGCCCGGGAAGAACAGTTGTTTTGCGCCCGCGACCGCTTCGGGGAAAAACCCTTTTTCTACGCCCACAACAGCAGCCGTTTTGTTTTTGGGTCAGAAATGAAAGCCCTCTTCGCCAGCGGGTTGGTCCGGCCGGAAGTGCGCAGGGATAAGCTCTTCCAGTACCTGGTGTACGACACCGTGCAGTCGGTCCAGGCGCCGGAGGCAACGTTCTTTAAAGATGTTTTTCAACTGCGCCCCGCGCATTACCTGATCGTGAGCCGCGAAGGCCAACTTCGCGAAACCCGGTATTGGTCGGTGGACAGGGAACCCTGCCAGGACAATCTGGGTACCGCAGCAGAAAAAGTGCAGGATCTTTTGAAGCAATCGATCAGCAGGAGGTTGCGCTCCGATGTGCCCGTGGGCTCCAGCTTATCGGGCGGACTGGACTCCTCGGCGATCGTCATGCTGATCGATGCATTGAAGGGGAAAGAACAAGCCCAGCGAACCTTTTCCGCCCGTTTTGCCAACTTTGCCAAAGACGAAGGGGCCTACATGCAGGCGGTCATCGACCGCTGCCGGGTGGAGCCGCACTTCACCTGGCCGGATGAAGGGGTGCTGGCCGATCAGATCGATCGCATTTTCTGGCATCAGGAAGAGCCCTTCGGCTCGGCCAGCATCGTAGTGCAGGACCAGGTCATGGCCCTCGCCCGGGAAAACGGCACGATCGTACTCCTCGACGGACAAGGGCCGGACGAGATGCTCGGGGGCTACCACTTTTTCTATTTCAAATACTACCTCAAAGACCTGTACCGGAGCAACCGCGCAAAATTTGAGACCGAACGCCAGGCGTTTCAGGAAATAACCGGCTTAAAGGTAAAAACCGGCTTCGAGCTGGCTTTTCGGGCGGCATTTCCAGGCCTTGTCAACCGGGTGAAAGGGCTGCCCAAAAAAGTGGCCCCGTATCTTTATCCCAAAATTTCCGGGTTACACCCCAGCATGTGGCCTTATCTATACACTACCCCCGACCCCTTCGTGCAGCGGGACTCCGTTTCCGAACAATTGAAACTGGCGACCTTCGACATGGGCCTGCCTGCCCTGCTTCGCTTCGCCGACCGCAACTCCATGGCGCATTCGGTCGAGGTGCGACTCCCCTACCTGAGCCACGAACTCGCGGAATACCTGTTCTCCCTGCCCATCGAAATGAAATTGTTTCAAGGCTGGACGAAATACATCTTGCGAAAAGCCATGGCGCCCCTGTTGCCCGATATGATCGCCTGGAGACGGGATAAGATCGGCTACGAGCCGCCCCAGCAACGCTGGCTGGAAAGCGAGCCCATGAAAGAAAAAGTCCAACAGGCGATCGCTCTTCTACAAAAGGAAAACATATTGCGAAAGCCCGTCAAAGGGCTGGAATGGCGCTATTTGATGGCCGCCGGGTTGTTGAACTTCGCAAAAAGATTTTGAAAACGTAGAGGATGTAGAGGATGTAGAGGATGTAGAGGATGTAAAGGATGTAGAGGATGTAAAGGATGTAGAAGATGTATGAATAAGTCCAGTATATGAATGCGCTTTTTCTCGACCGCGACGGCACCCTCAACGAACGCCTCCCCGGCGCGTACGTGCGCACCTGGGAGGAATTCCGGTTTTTGCCGGGGGTGCTGGAGGCACTCCGGATTTTGTCCGGGCGTTTCGAACGACTTTTCATCGTCACGAACCAGCAGGGGATTGGCAAGGGAGTGATGACGGTGGAGGAACTGGAGGCCGTGCACGCGCGGATGCTCCGGGAAATTGAACACGCCGGAGGGCGGATAGACGGCGTTTATTTTTGCCCGGATCTGGCTACCGTTGCGGGCAATTGCCGCAAGCCGGGGCCAGCGATGGCGTTGCGAGCCAAAGCCGATTTCCCGGAAATCGACTTCCCCCAATCCGTCATGGTGGGCGATTCTGCCGAAGATATCGCTTTTGGTCACCGGCTGGGCATGTACACGGTGCTGATCGAAGGAAAAGAAGAAGACGCGCCCAGGCTGGAACGAATGCAGGAGCAGATCAATGCCCGGTTTCCCAGCCTGAGCGCCTGGGCGGAAAGCTTAACTCAATAGGACCTGGCAAATCGCATCGATCGTTCCGCTCTCCTGTTCAATAACCTCCCGGGCGACGCCCTGAAGCGCTTTCATATTTTCTTCCGACACGTTCGACATTTCGCTGCAGGATTCCGGCATGGCCGGGTTGATCCGGTAATAGTGCTGCCTGCCGTCGCGGGTGGGCGGAAGAATATATTGCATCTGATAATGAACGGATTCGGAAACGCCCTGCATGAGGATATCGATAATAGGCTGCACCCATTGCACCATTCCCCAGCCTTTAGCATTCTCGTAAGGGTACGGACGGCACGCCTGCCCGGTGCCCAGCGACACCATGAAAAAATCCGGCGCCTGGTCCGGCGCCAGGTATTCGGGAAGGCCGGCTGTGAAATCGCGGCTGCCCTCCCCCGACCTGGATTCGGCAGGGTTCGCGTCTTCGACGGGTTGGAGCGCCTCTAAGCTGCTTTCGAACTCCCGCAAACGCATGAGGTTGATGGCTTCGGTATAGGCCAGCACCGAAGGATTGTTGGCAAAAACACCCCCGTCGACCAAGGTCAGGCGTCCATTATCGGCCCAGGGCATCCAATGGGGCTCGAAATAGGTCGGCGCCGCAGAAGTAGACCGGGCAATATCCCGCATGAGGAAGTTTTCAGTATCCGGTTTAAGCCGGGCTTCCCGGGACAGGAAATAAAACGGCTTGCGCTGTTCGATATCGTACGAGGTGACTAAAAGCGCGCTGTGCGAATCCTTCAGCTCCGCGTCTCCGAAATAGCTTTTCAGGACTTCCTCCAGGCCTTCATGCTGAAAGGCTTCCTCCGCCAATCCGCCAACGCTGGAGAAAAAACTCCTTTTTTTGAAGATCTTTTCTCCGTTGAGTTCATACAGTCCGGCAATTTTCTGCGCCGAATACGCAGCGCCCGTCTCGGGGTCGTTTACATTCAAGCCGACCGCAATAATGCCTCCGGTAGACGTGCCTGCCAGCAGATCGAACAGCTCCGTGATCTTTTTTCCCGTGCGTCTTTCGATCTCCGCGAGGACCAGTGCCGGAATCACTCCCCGGATGCCCCCACCGTCGATAGATAAAATTTTAATTGGACTCATAGCTATTTACGAGGTTACGAGGTTACGAGGTTGCGAGGTTGCGGGGTTGCGGGGTTGCGAAGTTGCGGAGTTGCGAGGTTAACGGAGTAGCGATGTAGCGGAAAAAGTTGCGAGGTTACGAGGTTGCGAAGTAGCGAAGTAACGCCTAAACGCCTAAACACCTAAACCCCTCTACATCCTTTACATCCTTTACATCCTTTACATCCTTTAAATAAAAATCACTTCTGTTGCGCCATGCCCATACTTGGGATGGAATTCGTTCTTAAAGGTAAGCACTTCGGGCATACGGATCAAGCGGCTGGCGATCATGTCCTTCAGGCGCCCTTTCCCCAACCCATGAATAATGAAAACCCGCTCAAGCCCCAGGCGGATGGCTTTGTCCATATAATCCTCAAAAACCTTGAGCTGTAGTTGAGCGATCTGCGCATTACTCAGATGCGCCGGGTCATTCACCAGCTTTTCAATATGGAGGTCGAGTTCGGGCAGAAACTCTGCGGCTTCCCGCACTTCATGGGTTATTTCCTTATCGTCCGCAATCGCTTTCAATATGGCGGGATGCGGCGTTTTTTCCTTGGTATATGCCCGCAAATCCTCTTTAGGCCCTTCCTGGCGCAGGCCCTGCAGGTTTTCAAACAGAGGAAAAAGGTGGGTGGGCCGCCCCAGGAAAGGCGTGGGTTGCAGCCTGCCAAAGAACACTTTGGGCTTGATGCGAAGGTCCTTCACCTGCTTTCCGCCGGTACCATCGGTGGTAATCCGCCAGCACTCCGCCTCGACTGCCGGAAAATCGTTCAGCTCGTCGAAGAGCAGCATCCCAAGGTCTATCCAGTTTCCGGAACTCAGTTTTCCGTTTTTAGAAAACCGTTTTGCGTCGAGAACGAACAATTCCAGGTTGAAGATGACGTCGAAGGGCGTGTCGTTCAGCAGCAATACCCGAAATTTTTCCGGCGTCGCGTCGCTTTTCAAAATGGGGTCGAACGCCAGGAGAATCCCGCTCCCCTCCGCTGCCGCCTTTCGCAGGCCTTTCCCGTGTTCTTGCGTTGTCGGCGGCGTCTTTGAAGGCTCCGCGGCAGGCGGCTGCTTTTTCTTGCCTGCCTTGTACCCGGGAATCTGAGATGGGTCGGCAATCAGCAGGTCGTCGATACCGACCGGGATATCCATGTCCCAGGCAGCGACGTATACGCTAACCATGCGGTCGTCGATAACCTCGGTGATCACGCCTTCTTCCTGCGAATGGCGGAATTTTACTCTCGTACCAATGGGTATTAACATTAATAACGCTTCTTTTGCCTTAAACTCAATCCTTTTCCCGTGCGCAGCCTTTCAGGGTCTCGCCATCCCGAACCACTTCCGAAAAGTAGGGGTATTCCGTATCCGACATCCCGTCGCTGCACGCCCCTGGGGAGACCGTCACTTTCAGCTTGCTTTTTACCCCGCTGATCGTGGCCTCAGTCTCGTAAACGGCTCCCGCATCTCCGGTCTTCGGCGCTTTATACGGATACGCCGTTTTGGCTATTTCCGGGGAAGAAAAATAAATCCCCCCAGCGGTAATTTCCACCGACCAAAACGGCTCTGTCCCCATGCAAATATACTCGAATACTTCCTGCGCCGGAGGCGGCGGGGTTTTGGAATCGCTGCCCGGCTTCGGCCCGGTAGTGCAGGAGGCTAAACTTAATGCAAGGGCGAGAACGAAAGGTATGGTTTTCATAGGTCTGGTTTTTTTTTAGAGGATGTAGAGGATGTAGAGGATGTAGAGGATGTAGGGGCGTTTAGGCGTCTTCGTACTTCGTACTTCGTACTTCGTAAATCGTACCTCGTAAATCATTATTCTTTCAAAAGTACAATTTTTGCCTGATCCTTTTTCGCTACTTCCCGCATAAAAGCGGCGAAGGCGTGATAATCCTCCGGAGGGACATCAAAAATTGGCTTAGTTTATACATAATGTAGTTATTTTCATGGGGCCAAACGCATTCCTCACCCTTCTACCCTACCCTTCCATACAGATGCTATCCAAAAGGAAAAAGGATACAATAAAAATAAAAAACCATCTGTAAATACAGTGTTAATTTTTCCACCCACTCACCCACTAACCACTAACCACCAACCACCACCATGCCGCTCAACCTGCGCTGGGCCCTGGCCCAAAAATTAGAACTGATCTGGTGGAAGCGCTACCTGCGCCCGCAAGGTCCGGAAGCATACCTCGCCCGCAAACGCGCCTACTGGGAACGGGTGCTGGAACAAACCGGCGTCGAGCCCACGCCGGGGCAATCTGCCCTGGACGCCGGATGCGGCCCCGCCGGGATCTTTATGGCGCTTCCCCAACTCCGCACCGACGCCGTAGACCCGCTGCTGGACCAATATGCCCGAAGCCTCCCGCATTTCGATCCGGCAGCTTATCCCTGGGTCCGCTTCTATTCCGTGGCTTTTGAAGACTGGACTCCCTCCCAAACGTACGACCTGGTCTTTTGCCTGAACGCCCTGAACCACTTCCGCGACCTCCACGCCAGCCTGTCGCGGCTCAAAACGGCCTTAGCCTCCGATGGACTGCTGCTGCTCGCCATCGACGCGCACCGCTTTTCGTTCCTCAAACCCCTCTTCCAACTGCTTCCCGGGGATGCCCTCCACCCCCACCAGTACACCCTGGCCGATTACCGGAATATGCTGGAAAGCCATGGAATACAGATCCTTCGAACCCAAACCTTGAAGCGGGGACGGATTTTTGATTATGTGGCGTTGGTGGGGAGAAGGATGGAGAAGATGGAAAGGAGGTAGGGGATGTAATGGGGGTTTAAACTAAGGGGCGCCGCCCGGCGTTTATGTTGACTTGAAAACGCAGGCAATGGCATACAAAATCAAAGAAATCTTTTTCACGCTTCAGGGAGAAGGCGCGCAAAGCGGGCGCCCTTCGGTATTTTGTCGTTTTTCGGGCTGCAACCTGTGGTCGGGACGCGAAGAAGACCGCCACAAAGCCATCTGCCAATTCTGCGACACCGACTTTTGGGGAATGGATGGAGAAAACGGAGGCAGCTACGCTACGGCGGCAGAATTAGCCGCCCGTATCGCCGCCCTGTGGCCCGCCCCGGAAGGCCATCCCTACGTCGTTTGCACCGGAGGCGAGCCCCTCCTCCAACTCGACGCCGAACTCATCGAAGCCCTGCACCAATCCGGGTTTGAAGTCGCCGTGGAAACCAACGGCACCCTCGCCGCCCCCGAAGGCATCGACTGGATCTGCGTCAGCCCCAAAGCCCATACCGATCTTCAAATCCAAACCGGACACGAACTTAAGCTCGTCTTCCCCCAACCAGGCGCGGAACCTGAACGCTTCCTACACCTGGATTTCCCACACTTCTTCCTCCAGCCCATGGACGGCCCCAATCGCGAGGAGAATACCCGCCTCGCCCTCGCCTACTGCCTCGACCACCCGAAATGGAAATTGAGTTTGCAGATGCATAAATTGCTGGGAATTGCATAGAGAGGATGTAGAGGATGTAGAGGATGTAGAGGATGTTTAGGCGTAAATCGTACTTCGTAATACGCGCAATCTGAAGATTGAACGGAAGCGTAGACGGAAGTCTACGCACAACATGGGTTTAGACGTAAATCGTACTTCGTACTTCGTAAATCGTACATCTAACACCTACCCCGTCTCCTTATCCAGCACATCTACCGTTCGGAGGTAGAACTCCAGAGCCTGCTCGGGGGAGTTGCCGACGCTGAGGACGCCGAGTTTGCCGTGTTCCGAGAGGGCGCCAATGAGGTGGAACATGACCCCATCCTGCGTGGTGCCGTCGAAGTGGACCTGGTTGCAGATAGCGAGATCGATGAGATCTTCGGGAGTCAGGGTCTTGTAGGCTTCGCTTTGGAGGCCATCGGTAGTAAAGTAGTAGCGGGTCTGGCCGTTGGGCATTTTATAAATGCCCTCTTCATAGTCGTATTGCCCGTTGGTCAGGAACTGAAGCATCAGGAAAGGGTGGGTAGTACCCCCTTTGCGGAGGTTGATCTCGATGGCGTAATGCTTCCATTCGCCGTTTTCTTTGACCGATATAAAATCCACTCCAAACCTTCCCAGCACGCCGAGGGTTTTCAGTTCCTTGGCAATGCGCATACCGATATAACCGACGTCTCGCCGATATTCTTCATTGGCCGGGAAGGTGGCGCCCAGGTAGATCATCCCGGTTTCGCTGTCCAGGACCTGGTCGTGGGTAGAAATGACGTCCACGATGCGCATGGGCGTGATCCGGCATTGCACGGAAGGAGAAGCTTTGATAGCGCCGTCGAGGAAAGCTTCCACGATGCCTCCCATCAGGTGAAACTTCGAGGCGAACGCGTCGAAATCCAGGCCGGCAGCCACGATGCGGAGGTTGCTGCGCAAGACTTCTTCGGATATCCGGGAATGGTTTTCGTAATAGAAAATGGCGTTCCCGTCGCCGGAAAAGCCGTCATTGAGCTTGACCATGGCTTTGCGGAGGTGGGGATGCTGCGCCTTCAACCTTTCAAGGGCATTGGCGGCCTCGCCCATATTCCGGAGGTTTTCAAACCCGGGAGGAAAAGGAACGCCAGCCCGCTGGAACACTTCCCGGCTTCCGCTTTTGGTGCCCCAGAAATTAAGGGAAGAAGGGCAGCCGTAAAGGGGGATTCCGATCCGAAAGGCCAGTTCTTCCTCCAGTGGGGTGATGTTGAACCCGGATAAATGAGCCGCGTGGTCCTTTGGAATGCAATCCCGGATGCGCTGGATAAGACGGGGCCTCGAAAGCACCTTCTCCGTTAGAGAGCGGCTGGAAGCGTCGTAACAACAAAGCAAATGCAGGCGTTTGCGCGCATGAAGCCCCGTGATTCCCGGAAGCAGGTGCAGGTAGTAGTCGATAATCACCGCGTCGATGGGCATACTGCTCAGGTAGATGACATGGGTGCGGGGCATCCGCAGAAGCATGAGCATGCAAAGCAGCCGCTCCTCGTAGTGGATATGGCCCACAATTTTGCTCAGGATCTGGGGGTCAAGAGTCAGGCTGGGCAGGATGACCACCGTTTTCGGCGCCAGCGGATCGGGGAAGAACTGCTCAAACTGAATAAGCAAGTCTTCCTGAAGGAACTGATAGACTTCTGAATTGGCTAAAAATTCCGGTGAGGGGAAGGAAGCATGCATGGTTTTCTTCGGCTTATTTAGGATTAAATGGCATCTCCAACTTGGCCTTCTTCAGTTGTATCTTCAACCCAACCAGTTCTTTATCGATCAGGGCTTGGTAGCGGCTCCAGGCCAGGCTGAACAGGTCGTCCAACTCCTTCGCTGCATAGGCCGCTTGCTGGGTCACCGGCATGTCGGCGTCCTGAATGAGGTTGAATAACCCACCGGCTGCCTGGTTTACATACCACATATTGGGCCCTGGCGCCGTCGTTTCTCCCCGCAGGAGCAACTGCACGCTTTTGTCGTAGGCTTGCAACGCCAGCAGGGTTTTGCCCTTGCATTTGGGAAGCAGGTCTTTGGCTACCTCGCGCAGAATCACCAAATTTTCAATAGCGGGTTTCAATTCTTCCTGTATCTGATAACAGCGGGCCGACAGGTCGTACTGCTGTTTCAATTCCGCCTCCGTCATCTTCACCCTGGGGTCCATCACGACCTGCAGGGGCTGGGTATAATCTTTCCCATTCACCGTCAGCTTAACCGTGTAGGTTCCCGGCAGCGCCCAGGGACTCGTCGGGTTAGGAGCGGTGTTTTGGTATACCGCCGAGATGGGGAACGAAGGCGTCGCTTTTCTGGGCGTATGGAGCAAATCCCAGACAAACCGGTGCGCGCCGGCCGCTCCGGAAAGGATCTGTTCTTTGCGGATCCAATAGTTAGGAAAGTTGACCGGAGGGATGGGCGCGGGCTGGTCGTCGCTCCGGTATCTGCGCACCAGCTGGCCCCGGGCATCGAGAATTTCCAGGGTAACCGGTCCATTGGCTTTTTCTTTCAAAAAGTAATTGATTCCGGCGCCATCCGGCGGGTTCTGGCCTGCGGGTTCTTCCTGGGGTACCGGCGTATCGGTGTACATGCTCCAGCGCACGCGGTAGGCCTTTTGCGGTTTAAAGAGGGTGGCCTGGGCCTGGGCAGTTTGGGCCGTCAGCTGACGAAGGGGGGTAATATCGTCCAGAATCCAGAAAGAGCGGCCGTGCGTGCCGACCACGAGGTCGTCGTCTTTGACCACCAGATCGCGGATAGAGGTAGCGGGCATATTTTGCCGAAGCGATTGCCAGTTCTCGCCCTGGTCGAACGACACATACACCGCCCGCTCCGACCCGGCAAAAAGCAATCCGGGGCGCTGGGGATCTTCCCTCACGGCGTTGATCGGATCGTCGGGCAGGCCGTTGACGATGCGTTTCCAGGTTTTGCCCCCATCGGTAGTGCGGAAGATATGCGGCCGCATGTCGCTGCACCGGATGCGGTTGACGGCGGCGTAGGCGGTTTGCGCGTCGAAAGGGCTGGCATCCATCAGCGACACTTTGCTCCAGGAGGTGATCTCCGGCGGGGTAACGTCGGTCCAGGTTTTTCCGCCATCGCGGGTGACGTGGATGAGGCCGTCGTCGGTACCCACCCAAATGGTGTTGAGGTCTTTGGGCGACGGGGCCACGGTGTAGATCACGCCCCGGCGGGGCATGGTTTTCATATTTTCGTCGGTATACACGCCCACGCTGGCGGGGATGTCGTAGGTTTCGCGGGTGAGATCGGGGCTGATCACTTCCCAGGAATGGCCGCCGTTTTGGGTTTTGAAGAGTACGTTGCCGGCAAAGTAGAGGGTCTTGGGATCGATGGGCGAAAACAACACAGGCGCCGTGCGGATGAACCGGTATTTGCCGGTGCGCACCGCTTCGGGAGCAATGTTCTGGGTTTGCCCGGTGCGCTTGTCGAAGCGGGTAATCTTGCCTCCGTAGATGATATTGGGGTCGAGGGGATCGGCGGCGACGTAGCCATATTCCTCCACGCCCACGGGATGCCACTCGCGGAACGTAATCTGGCCGTCGTTACCGCGGCTGGAAATAGATACCGAGCCGCTCTCCTGCTGCCCCCCGTAAACGTTGTAGGGAAAAGCGTTGTCGGTGCTCACGTGGTAAAACTGAGCGGTGGGCTGGTTGTACCAGGAGCTGAACGTTTGGCCTCCGTTGACGGTGATGATGGCGCCCTGGTCGGTAGCGAACAGGATAATATCGGGGTTGAGGGGGTTGATCCAGATGCGGTGGTAGTCGTCGCCGCCAGGGGCGCCGCGAAAATCCTGCCAGGTTTTGCCGCCGTCGGTCGATTTCCAGGCGGCGATGTTGGCGGAGTAGACGATATCGGGATTTTTGGGGTCGGCTTTGAGTTCGGCGAAATCGCTGCCCCGGCCCCAGAGGCGGTTGTCGGTAGCGACGCGGTACCAGGACTCGCCCGCATCGTCGGAGCGGAAGATACCGCCCACCTGAGGCGCATCCACCGAGGCGTACATGCGGCGGGGGTCGCTGGGCGCGATGCAAAAGCCGATGCGGCCAAGACCCTGTTCGAAGGTAGGCAGGCCCTGGGTAATTTTCCGCCAGGTAGCGCCGCCGTCGGTAGATTTATAGAGTCCGCTGGCCGGGCCCTGCCAGGCGCCGTTTTCCCAGGGGCCCTGACGGGCTGCCCAGAGCACGGCGAAGACGGTATTGGGATTTTTGGGGTCGATCTCCACCTGGATGGCGCCCGTGTTTTCATCTACATACAAGGCCTTTTCCCACGATTGGCCTCCATTGAGGGTGCGGAACACGCCCCGCTCCGTATTGGGGCCATAAGGATGCCCAAGCACGGCAGCGAACACCCGGTTTTCGTTTCGGGGGTCGATGGCCATGCCGCCGATCTGCTGCCCATCGCGCAAGCCGGTATTTTTCCAGGTTTTGCCCCCATCCGACGATTTGTAGACCCCGTCGCCCACCGACAGGTCGGGCCGCTGAAGCCCTTCGCCGCAGCCCACGTAGATGACCTCCGGATTAGAAGGCGACACGACCACATCGCCAACGGATCCCGTAGGCTGGTCGTCGAAAATGGGAACCCAGGTGCGGCCGTAATCGGTCGTTTTCCATACACCGCCGTTGTTCACGCCGATGTAGAATACATTGGGCTGCTGGGGAACGCCCACAGCGCCGACCGTGCGCCCGCCCCGGTGCGGGCCG
This sequence comes from Haliscomenobacter sp., assembly GCA_016707205.1. Lineage (GTDB taxonomy): Bacteria > Bacteroidota > Bacteroidia > Chitinophagales > Saprospiraceae > JADJPL01. The sequence continues at coordinate 75,989 of JADJHZ010000017.1, forward strand.
ATCATGCGCCATTTCATGGCCGAAAACATCATGGGGTCAACTGGCTGCGCCTCAAGGAAAAAACAGGAAAAGCTGAGCAGAAAGAAGGCTAGGCGTTTCATGATCAATTGTTTTGTGCAAAAAGATAATTCCTTTTTTTAATTTTCCCGGAAAGAAAATGATCCGTTCCAATGCAACGCCTTCCCGCTCTGTATTTTGGGCCAAGCCCTCTAGGAGGCCGGGGCGTATTTACGCGTTCCTTCATCCAGGAAGGCGCCGTTTTTGAAATTTGCCCCGTCATTGTGCTCCCAGCCGAAGACCTGCCCGTCATCCACAACACCAGGCTCCACGACTACTACTTCATGTGGGGCTGGGAAGACAACCAGTGCGCCATCGCCCTGGGGTACGGCTCCCTGTACAACCACGCCTACAACCCCAACGCCCAATACCTGATCGATATCGACAACGAAACCATCGAGTTCATCGCCCTGAGGGATATTCAAAAAGGAGAAGAGATCACCGTGAGCTACAACGGCGACCCGGAAGACC
>JADJHZ010000018.1 GCA_016707205.1 Haliscomenobacter sp.
CTTCCAGGAGCATGCGCTGGAGATCGGTAGGGGTGACGTGCATTTTGGCCCGGAAATCAAATGCCTGCCGTTTCCCAAAATGCTGAAGCCCTTCGGAGATGAGCTGCACTTCCCGGTCGAGTTCCAGAACCAAATTGCGAAACGGGTTGGCCCCCAGGAATAGGATGGTCGTTCTGGGAATTTGGGGATCGGCAGGAGAAGTGTTCCGATCCGGAACGGAAGTCGGGTCATCTAGCAGGGTCAGGAGCCTGAACGCGATCTGCTGGCGTTTGGCGCTGAGATCGGTGGGGGTAAGGACACCCCGAACTTCGCATAGGGAGGTATTCCAGTTCCCGATTGAGGAGGGTGACGGGGCGTATCCCCAGGAGGAAGCCCGCCTGGGCTGTTTTTGCCAGGATCAATGCCTCCTCAAGGCGGGCGGCGGCGACGAGGTCCCGGATTTGGTTTTCGGATCAGACATGGGGATACGTTGTTTTGAACAGGATTTGCATAAGTCGGTGTAAACGCTTTCCGCGGCGGTATAAATATACGTATTTTGGTAAACGGAGGCGCCAGCTCCCTTTGCGGAGTTGGGGATAGCATCAAATAAACAGAGTTAAATCATGGAGTCTACGCACGGGATTTTGAGCCGCATGCAGCACCAGGCGGATCGCTGGGAACAATCCGGCGATCGCCGGATGCTCTTTTTACGCTGTTATTTCCTGATGACCCAAAACATGCATCGGGCTATACAGGAAGGCCAGTTTCGGGATGGTATCTGGGCCGAACGGCTGCTTCAGCGTTTTGCAGCCTATTACTTCCACGCGCTGGATTTATTTGAGCGCGAGGATCCCGGTACGCCGGCGGTTTGGAGACAGGTTCATGAAGCGGCCGCGAACCCTCGCCTTCACGCGTTGCAACACGTTTTGCTGGGCATCAATGCCCACATCAATTACGATCTGGTGCTGGCCCTTTTTGACGAGATGCACCCAGAGCTTACCGCTTTGAAGCGGGAAGGCTTTGATCTGCGCCAGTCTGATCACAACCTGGTGAATCAGATCATTGCCGAAACAATCGATACCGTGCAGGACCAGGTGCTCGAACCCCACTCCGGCATGTTGGCTTTGGTGGATGTTCTAATGGGGCGGGCGGATGAGTGGATATTGTCGCAAATGATTACCGGATGGCGGAGTGAAGTCTGGCAGGAAGCCTGCGCAATGCTGGATACAGAAAACCCCGAACAACGGGAACAGCATCGGTTGCAACTGGAGGAAAAGGTGCTGAAAAAGGCAGGAGCTATCCTCGCTTTCTAATCCAAATATATTTTGGCCTCTCCGAGGCCGCTAATCACCAATCACCAATCACCAATCACCAATCACCAACCACTAACCACCAACCACTAACCACTAACCACTCAACTCCCTATTCGCCTTCCTGATGTCCGCATGCCAGATATCATAGGTGTAGCAGGTTTCCCAGCCTTTGAAGTCGTAGTGCCACCATTCCCAGGGGTAGATCTCGAAACCGGCGGCGACCATGGCATTTTTAAGGATTTCCCGGTGGGCCAGGGAGGCGCTGTCGGCTTCCATGTACGAATGGAAGGAGCGGGGCGTGGTTTCATCGTAGCCCGAAGGCATGGAAAGTTCCTTCCCCGTTTTGAGGTCGAAAAGCGTGAGGTCGATCGCCATGCCGCGGTTGTGGCGGGAGCCTTTATGCGGGTCCGCTACGAAGGTGGTATCTTTGATCGTTTCGTAGAAATGACGGTAACTTCACAGGGCCTGTATCCGTCGTGGAACATCAGTCCGAGGCCTTGTTTTTCAAGGCCTTATGCGCTTTGAGCGCCAGGGCGGCGGGCTTGCGCATGAAAACCTCCGCGGCAGGATAGAGGGGGCGGCCGATGAGGTTGTCGGCAGTGGCGTATTTGACCTCGAACCGGGCGCCGGGGATGTGTTTTTTCAAATCGACCAGCTCGTTGTCGGGGTTGGCGCGGACGATCTGCTGGTAAATCTTCACGTCGTTGACTACCGGCAGGCCATATTTGCTTTTGGGCAACGGGATGTTTAATTCCTGGCCGAAAGAGGAAAGGGTTGCGAAAAGCAAAGCAAAAGAACAGGGTCAGGTTGCGCACAACAGGTTGGATTAAGGATGATTGGATAAAAATAAAAGGATTTTGCTTACTACTCGGCATTTTCGGAACGATACCTTCCAGGCTTGCGAAAACAGGAAGGTCTGGACATCGGAAACACGGAAACGTTGGGCAGAGCAGGTATTTTGACCTTCTTATGGCAAAAGGTCCGGGCTGTTTTCCCGGTATGGGCGCAAAATCCTATATTCACCCTGCAACAACTCTCTTTGCCATGGAAGAACAACGCCCTGTCAGTTCCGTGAGCGAGTGGCTCGACGGACTCCAACGCGACAGTTGGAACCTGGAGCTGCTGATCTCCGGGTTTTCCATTTTTCTGCTGATCGGACTGATCGACAAACTGGTTTCCTATTTCGGGAATATCTGGGCGGCCACAGGGCACATACAGTCTACCGTCATGATGCTCAATTTTCTGCTGGCCGTAGTGACCCTGGGCGCGATTACGCTAACGATCAACCTGGTGCTGCATATGCTGCTGCGGGGGTTCTGGATCGGGGGTATCGGCCTGCGGTCGGTCAGCAAGGAGATCCCGCTGGAGAAGTTGCGCTACGCCGAACCGTTTGCCTCCCGGCTTAGCGAGCGCGTGCCTTCCCTGGACAAGGTGCTGCAGCGCATCGACCGGATCTGCAGCGGAATTTTTGCCTTTGCTTTTTTGATTGCGCTCATGTTCTTTTCCCTGTTTTCGGTGATTCTGGTGATGGTGGGCTGTCTGTTTTTCCTGACGCAACTCATTCCCCTTTTTCCCGAGAAGGTCAATTTCATCCCCGGAATATTCATCGGCGGGTTTATCCTTGTTTGGTTGTCGCTGAGTGCGTTGTATTTTGCCGACACCATCACGCTGGGTCTTTTGAAGCGCAAGCGGTGGATTGCACGCTGGTATTATCCGGTGTACCAATTTTTCGGACTGGTCTCCTTTGCCTACGTCTACCGCTCGATTTACTACCACCTGATCACCAACTACTCCCGGCGCAAGATCCAATTGGCGTTGTTCGCCTACCTGTTTGGGTTTATGGCCATCCCTTTTATCAAGTACGACTATTTTATCTTCTTCCCCGACACCCCAAAGGGAACGGAAATGGAGACCAACTATTACGATGCCCTGAGGCCGGAAGACACGTTTATTCAGGTGGCCAGCATCCCGGACCGAATGGTGGAAGGCGACTTTTTGCCGGTCTTTATCCGCTACAACGTCAACGAAAACGACCGCATTGCCGCTCAATGCAACGGCTATACGCCGAGCAAAAAAGGCGGACTGGTATCCGGCATCCGGATTAAGAACGGGATCAGGATCAGCGACCCCAAGATCAGCGAAAAAGATCCCGACGCCCTGCTGGGCTGCCTGCGCAACTATTACGCTGTGTATGTAGACAGCACAAGGACCGTCCCGGATTTCTACTTCTACCGCCATCCCCAGCACCATCAGCGCGGCATATTGGGCATGGTCGGTATCGCCTCCCTCCCCCCCGGCAAGCACACCCTCCGGCTGACCCGAAAGGTAAAAACCAAAGGAAAACCTGCCGAAGAAGACGTGGCGGAGATTCCGTTTTGGAGGTAGCCCCTCTCCGTAACGACGGGGGACAAAAGGCAATGCGCCTGATGGACAGCAGCTGAACGCAATCTGAAGATTGACCGACGCGTAGACGGAAGTCTACGCGCAACAGGGGGGCGTGACGGAAGTCTACGCGCAACAGGGGGGCGTGACGGAAGTCTACGCGCAACAACTTGTCTCTTTTTTAGGCGGTAAACCTTTTCCTGCTTTTTCGCTTGTTATTCTTGTAGTTATCCTTGATCTCCAGAACCAAACGATTCTTCATGCATATTCTTCTTACAGGGGCTAATGGGTACATTGGTCAGCGGCTTTTGCCCGTTTTGCTCGAACAGGGGCACACCGTGTTTGCGTGCGTACGCAATAAAAGCGGTTGGCCTCCGACTATAACCACGAACGGCTCCACCTGCTCGAGGTTGATTTCCTGGAGGTAGCTCCTGAAATGGCGTTTCCTCAGGACCTGGATGCGGCCTTTTACCTGGTACACTCGATGGCGGGCAAAGGGGATTTTGCGGCAAAAGAACTCCTCTCTGCCCAAAATTTTCGGGAGTTGCTGGAACCGACCCGCTGCAAGCAACTCATTTATTTAAGCGGAATCGTCAATGAAAACGAGCTTTCCGACCACCTCCAAAGCCGGTTTGCGGTGGAAAAAATGCTCAAAAATGGGCCGATCCCGGTCACGACCCTCCGGGCAGGGATCATTGTGGGGTCGGGAAGCGCCTCCTTTGAAATCATTCGGGATTTGGTGGAAAAGCTTCCGGTTATGGTAGCGCCCAAGTGGCTGGATACGCTTTGCCAGCCCATTGCTATCCGAAATGTCATTCAGTTTCTGACCGGGGTGATGCTTCGGGAAGATACGTACCATAAAGATTTCGATATCGGCGCGCCGGAAATCTTGTCGTACAAGCAGATGCTCCTGCAGTTTGCCGAAGTGCGTCAATTAAAGCGCTTTGTTTTTACCGTTCCCGTCATGACGCCCCGCCTTTCTTCCTATTGGCTGTATTTTATTACCTCGACTTCCTATTCCCTCGCCGTGCACCTGGTGGATAGCATGAAGGTGCATGTGATCTGCCGGCCCAACGAATTGGCCAAGACATTGGGCATCGAGCTTATTCCGTATAAAGAGGCCGTGAGCATGGCTTTTCAGCGGATAGAACAAAACATGGTGCTGAGCAGCTGGAAGGATGCGTTTAGCTCCATTGGCACCGAACCGCGGCTTATGGATTATGCAGAAGCGCCGCGTTATGGGTGTTTTTCGGATGAAAAGCGTGAACTGCTCAAACCCGGTCACGAGGAGGAGGTCCTGGACCGGGTTTGGCGTATCGGCGGAGAAACGGGGTGGTATTATGGGAATTGGCTTTGGCGAATGCGCGGGTTTCTGGATAAACTGGCCGGCGGCATCGGCCTCCGGCGCGGCCGTACCCATGCCTCCCAACTCAGTCCCGGCGATGCCCTCGACTTTTGGCGGGTATTGGTTGCCGACAAACCAGGGAAGCGGCTGCTGCTTTTTGCCGAAATGAAACTCCCCGGCGAGGCTTGGCTGGAATTCAAACTAACCCCATCTCCGGCAGGTTGGACGCTCTGGCAAACAGCCACATTCCGCCCCCGCGGGGTCTGGGGCCGAATGTATTGGTGGGCCGTGTCCCCCTTTCACCTGTTTGTGTTTAAGGGGATGATCCGGGGTATCTGCAAAAACGCACGGATCTAAAAGTCGGTTAAAAAAGGGTGGCTATGAACCTCTTTTCATTGAAGCAGTTCCGCCTGTGGCCCCGGCGGATGAAATTCCGACGAAATCAGAAGATTTCGGCTGCCTTGGGCAAAAACCGTCTAATTAGACGCAAGACAGCCCTCTACAACAAATTTCAGCCAGCCCTACCCCGTTACTTCGCAACTTTCCTCCGCAACCCCGCAACCTCGCAACCTCGCAACCTTCAATTACCCTGGCAAATTTTCCAACAAAAACCGGATCTGGTTCCCTCCCATGATTTTGCCGATTTCTTCTTCCGAAAATCCCGCTTTCAGCAGGGCGTCGGTGAGCAGGATCAGATGCGCCGAGTCGATACAGCTGTGGGTGCTGCCGTCGAAATCGGAGCCGAGCCCAACGTGGTCGATGCCGGCGATCTCCACGGCATGGCGGATGGTTTTGACGACCTCGCCTACGGTGGCGGCGTTCAGCGCGCCGTCCCAGAAGCCGATTCCGATCAGTCCGCCTTTTTCGGCGATGCGGCGCACCTGATCGTCGCTCAGGTTGCGTGGGTTGCCGTGTACGGCCTGGAGGCCCGTATGGGTGACGACCATGGGTTTGGTTGCCATGGCCAGCACTTCCTCAACTACTTTGGGAGAAGCATGGGCCAGGTCGACGATGCCTCCCATGGCCTCAATTTGCTGCACGACCTTGCGGCCCAGCGGGGTGAGCCCGCCCTGTTCGGCCCCGGAAGAAGACCCGCCGATCTCGTTGTCGAAGAAATGGGTGAGCCCCATGATCCGGTACCCGGCATCCCAGAGTTTATCCAGGTTTTCTTGTTTTTCTTCCAACGCGTGCAACCCTTCGATGGACAGGAGGCCGGCAACCTGCCTGGGATTGGACCGGCGGCTGTCGAGAAAACGTTGTAGTTCTGCCGAGGTGCGGACAACGGTCAGCTGCCCTTCCGACCGGGAAGCGGCGCGCTGGAGCACGTTCGCCTGGTAGAGCGCCCGCTGGAGCAGGCTCTTCCAGGTGCGCACCGGCCAGCGGTTAGCCATCGCTAAAAGGGTGATGTTATCCGAATTCGCGGTATTCTTTTGGTAATTCAGGCCTCTGGGCGTTTTAATCACCGCGTCGAAGACCTGGATCGTCACGTTGCCTTCGATCAAACGGGGAATGTCTACGTGGCCGTGGTCGATTTTTTTCAGCACATTTCGGTCCCATAAAAGGTTGTCGGAGTGGAGATCGCCGATAAGCAGCTTTTGGTGAAGGGCCTTTGCCTCTTCGCTGACGGCGCTCACATCCATCTCCGCAGTGGTGTTTCGCTGCCGGTCGACGATTTTGCCTGCCACGAAGAAAAAGCCGATAAGGCCGAATACGAGAGAAATCAACAGGAAAAGAAGAATGCGCTTAAGCATGAGTGATGGAGATTATTTGGTTTTACAAAAGGTGTTGTTTTAATGGGCTGTCTCAAAGTCCATCTTTGCCACCGGCATGAAATTTTAGTTTCTTTTTTCAATCCTAATAAAAATTGCAGCGCAATTTTTTATTAGGATTGAAAAAAGAAACTAAAATTTCATGCCGGTGGCAAAGATGGGTCTTTTGAGACAGCCCCCATATAGTCCTCACTGAAACTGGATCGGCAGCAGATACCGCACCCGCACCGGGTTCCCTTTGGCGTCTTTTCCTGGCGTGAACCGGGGCAGGCTGGCAATCAGTTTCGACGCTGTTTCCTTACACCCATACCCGATGGGGTCGTTAATACTTTCGATGGTTACGCGGCCATCCTTTTCGATGATGAATTTCACGGTGACCGTGCCAGAGAGATTCCTTCGGGCGGCCTCTTCCGGTTTTACGAGGTTGGCTTTGAGGTAATTGTTCATTTTGCGGTTGAAACAACTGAGCGCCCGTTCGGGGTCTTTTTCCGGGCAACCTTTAAAGATAGGCTCTCTGGCGACCTGGGAAAACGCAATGACCTCCTCTTTCGGAGGGGCAGGCTGCTCCTGGGGTTCTTCCGTATTACCCTTTGGAGGCGCCGTCTCACCAGTTTTCGGGCTGGTTTTTGTCTGGGTTGCGGCCTTGGTTTTGGATTTTGCCTTTGGTTTTACTACCGGCTTCTTCGAATCCGGCGGAGTTGGTTTGGACGGCGGTGGAGTTGCTGTTATCGTATCGGCGAGGAGGGCCGTCGTATCCTTTACGGGCTCGAATACGCGGTTGAGCTGCCGGAGAGAATCCAGCTTGGCTAAAGTCTCCTTGGTAAAGGGGCTTTCCGGGTATTGGTCCAGAAATTCCTTGATGGAATTGGTATCGGAAGAAGTTTTCACCCGTTTATTGAATTCGACGAACGGAAGATCGTCTGCTTCCGAACTGGATTGCCTGGACTGGAAATACAACACGGAAAACGTAGCCATAGCGACCCCTACCAGGGCCAGAGCGCCCACCGTGAGTCCTGCCTTTTTTCTGCGGCTTCTGGGTGGCGCCTTCGGCTGGGGGCGTTCCTCTGTGATCGCTTTGGGTTCCGGCTGAACCGCTGATTCCGGCTCCGGATAGGAAGGACGGACGGAAGGTTGGGGAGCAGGAGGGACAAGGGGCGAAATCGTTGTCTGGGCAGCAGTTTTGATGACTAAACCAGAAGACTTTAACTCCTCGTCCTGAACCGAAACCGGCTCGGTAGTTACTTCAACGGATTCTTCCAGAATGACCTGCCGTTTGCGCTCTTTGCCGTCCAGGATTTCGACGACCGAGATTTTCAGGAGCAAAGGGAAGCGCCCCACCAAAAGGGGTTTGACATAAAACAGCCATTCTGTATACGCGGCTTCGTCCAGAAACTGGACCGCCTCCGTGAAGGTCCGGATAGCAAACGCTTTATCTTCGTTGGGGTCGATCAGCTCCGCCCCCATCACTTCCGCAATCCGGATGTCCTTGACGACATCGGAGGCTTCGCCGGTTAGTTCCTCCATCAGGGTGGCCTTGTCGAAAGCGATCCGGACCAGGCACTTTTCCTCTTGAAGGTGCTCCATGACATCGGGAATGCGGTAAAGCAGCTTGCCTATGCCTTTCTCGACGTGCTCCTCTGGCGCCTGCTCCTGGAGGTCTGCTTCCTCCAGTCCGCTGATAAACGCCAGGATCGCCTCGCTCAGCTTGTTAAACTCCACCTGCGCTTCCTCGTTGGTCAGAACGCCGCGGATCAGGCGCTCGTTTAGCTCCCGGTAGCGGCTAGCCAGCAGGATATAGTCGTCGTACTTACCGGAAAGCGGAGGGATGCTTGCCTTTAGGGCCTTTAACACCAAATCAATGCCCAGAGGCAGGGTGTCGATGAGTCTGGTTTTGATGACGGTTATGGGTTCCATAGGGCGTTAGGAAGTTTAGGCGTTAGGGCGTTTAGGGGTTTAGGCGTTTAGGGGTTTAGGCGAGACTGCTCAAAAAAACCTGGTTTGAGGCTCCGCCCAATGCTGTCTGGAACGCGGAAGCCTTTCGCCGGAATCCTCAGATTCCGTGGGAACCTGCCGGTCCCCTGACCGGCGTTCCTTGTTTTATGGCTCACTAACGGGTTCCAGACAGCATTGGGCTCGGACCCACTCTACGTGGAGGCTCTGCCTCCAACCAGACTTTCCGGACGTAATCGGATACTCCTTTTAGCAGGACCGCAAACCAAGAAGAGGTTATACACCCTTTTTTGAACAATCTCACGGCTAGTCCAATATTCAGATTGCGCATGTACATCAAGCAGCAAATTACCGGTGTGGGGCTGTCAATCCCCTAAACGCCCCAACGCCTAAGCGCCTGAACGTTTTACCGTTTCACCGTCGGATACGGAATCCCCAGCTGCTCCAAATAGCTGTTGTATTTGGTTTCGTCGTAATAGAACTTTTCCAGTTTGGGGCGGAACTCGTCCATGATGTCGGTATTGAGATAAACGGCGGGTTTATCTTCTTTATTGACCATCGGGATGTATTGCTGTTTCATGCCTTGTTCGGTGCGGAAGTATTCCCAGGCTTTGTCCACCAGTTCGGGTCGGAGGAAGAGGTCGAGGAGCGTCATGGCCTCGGCTTTGGCGCCGGCCACTACGCCTTTATGGGCGATGGGCGTCGCCATAGCGATGGCGTTTGCCCAATGGTGGCCGGGCAGACCGGGGATATTGGAAGGGAAACGGAGGGTTACGGTCGGCAGTTTCCAGGAAATATCGCCGATGTCGTCGGAGCCGCCGCTGACGAAGGTCTGGACCGGAAGACCGATGGTGTCGAGTTTTACCGCCAACCCGTTGGTGTCTCTCGGCGATTTCACCTCGCGCTGCACGGCTTTGGCGAGGGTCTGGTCGGCTTCGCTCCACTGGGGGAGGCCTACTTTTTTGATGTTTCCGTACATGGTTTCGGCGATGACCTTGTTGAAATGCTGGGGCCAGGCGGAGCCAAGCACCTTGGAGGTAACGGCCGTGTTCGTCATCAGGGCAGCGCCCTCGGCGATTTTGTTGGCCCGCTGGTACATGTCCATGATCAGCGGATACGTTACGTTGCGGAAGTAGAACCAGATCGACGCTTTGGAGGGCACTACGTTGGGCTGGTCGCCGCCGTTCTTGATCACGTGATGGGAGCGCTGGAGGGGGTCCAGGTGTTCGCGGGTGTACTGCCAGCCGATGCTCATGAGTTCCACCGCATCCAGGGCGCTGCGGCCCCGCCAGGGCGCGCCTGCGGCGTGGGCGGCTTCGCCTTCAAATTCGTATTCCACGGACACCAGACCGGTACCTCGCGCCTGCCCGTAGGAAACGCCCAGGTTGTCGCCCACATGGGTGAAGATGCACAGATCGATGTTGTCAAAATAGCCGTCGCGGGTAAAATACGCCTTGGTTCCTACCAGTTCTTCCGCAACCCCAGGCCAAAGGATCAGCGTACCCGGCATTTTTTCCCGCTCCATGATCTCTTTGACGCTGAGGGCGGCGACGATGTTCAGCGGGCTGCCCGAGTTATGGCCTTCTCCGTGCCCGGGAGCGCCGTCCACGATTGGATCGTGATAAGCTACTCCAGGCTTCTGGGAGGCTTTGGGGATGCAGTCGAGGTCGCTGCCTAGCGCGATGACCGGCTTGCCGCTGCCCCAGCGGGCCATCCAGGCGGTGGGAACGCCGGAGATGCCGTATTCGATCTCAAAGCCGTTCTGCTTCAGGATGTCGGTCAGGTATTTGGAGGTTTCTACCTCCTGGAAACCCAGCTCGGCAAAGCTGAACACCTTGTCGACCATCACCTGCGCCATTTTGGCCCGGCTGTCTACTTTTTGCATCACTTCTTGTTTCAGGGCGGCAAGGCGCTGCTCCTGAGGATCCAGCGGCGCCGCTTTCTTCTTCTGCGCCGTCAACGTCCCGCCCGCTACCAGGGCAAGGAGTAAAAGAAAACCCGTTTTTTTCATACCAACCAATTAAAATGAATGTAACCTGAATATGCTGTTTCGGCATTATCCTCCACTTGAACCCGGTTTTATGCCGGCGCGTGGCCCCCTTTTGGAGGCAGGGAGGTGTGCGATGGCATGCACAAAACCAGGCGTCGCGAAGTATAAATTTGCCTTTCGGCAAAGTAACAAAAAGATTTCCGGCGCTTTTCCTATTTTTGAACGCAATTGGCTATTTGGAGTGAAAATACAGAATAATATCCGGACAAGGCTGCCAGGCCGCTATGGATCAGGCTTTTCTGCTCGAGTAGCCCTTTGGGGCAAAGCGCTGCTGGGATGCGGCCTTTGCCTGGTATTGGGCGCGCCTTTCTGGTATTTTCCCGCCAAATTAGCCATTCAGGTCCGTCAATTCTCCCGCCTGGAACGCATGGAACAGGGCGATCCAGGCTTGTCCCGGTTTGTATTCCATCAAAAGGATTTTTCGGCTATTAAAAAAGGAAAGCGGGAGTTCTTGTACCAGGGCTTGATGCACGATATCCATTCCATGGCCCTGAAAGGAGACTCGCTGTATATCTCCGCCCTGGCGGATTATGCGGAAACCGAATGGCTGAAACTGACGTATCGCTACAAAAACCCTTCTCCGGGCGTCTCGTTGAACGCCTCGTTTTTCTTCCTCTTTTATTTTTTTCAACCTCTTCCTTCCCTGGGCGAGGCGCTTTTCCTGTTCCAGCGCCTCAAGCCTGCCGATCCGGATGGCTTGCTTTTCCTGGAGAAGGAGGAAGTCCTGTCTCCTCCGCCGGAAGGTGGGCCGTTTTAACATGCTATAGTCGGGATGCCGGTCGGGGGACCGGCAGATAGTTCCGCGCGAAATCTGAGGATTTCGGCGAACAGAGCGAAATCTGCGGATTTCGGCGAATCTGATTGTTAACGTATTGGCTTATGCCGATCGATTCATTCATTTATTAGATCAACTAGAATGATAAAACAGGTTCTATTTGCCGCTTTTTTTGCGGCATGGGGCTTTCATTTACAGGCCCAGGTTCTTACTGTAAGGGACAGCGCCACCGGCGCGCCGTTGGTTGGCGCTTCGATATACGATCAAGGGGATACGCGGGCAGTTTTTACCGACCAGCAAGGGAAGGCGGATATCGCTTCTTTGGAGGGGTCGGATCAAATTACTATACGTTTTTTGGGTTACCAGACGCTTGTTTTTTCCTTTGAAGCACTCCGCTCCAAAGGGTTTGAGGTGGGGTTGTCCGTAAACCCGTTTTCCATAGGCGAAATTTCCGTTTCTGCCTTGCGCTGGCAGCAGGATGCCCGGGAAGTGCCGCATAAGGTGCGCACCATACGGCAAAAGGAGGTGTGGCTCCAAAACCCTCAGACAGCGGCCGATCTCCTGGGGGCTTCCGGAGAGGTGTTCATCCAGAAAAGCCAGCAGGGCGGAGGCAGCCCCATGATCCGGGGGTTTGCCACCAACCGGGTGCTGATCACCGTCGACGGGGTGCGCATGAACACCGCGATTTTCCGCAGCGGCAACCTCCAGAACGTCATTTCCCTCGACCCCTGCGCCACCGAACGCACCGAGGTGATCTTCGGTCCGGGGGCTATCCTGTATGGGAGCGACGCCATCGGCGGGGTGATGAATTTTTTCACCCTGTCCCCTGCTTTCTCGCCGGACGGGCAAACCGATTTTGGTGTCAATGCCGCGTTGCGCTACGCTTCCGCCAACCAGGAAAAGACGGCGCATGCGGATATCCGGGTTGGCGGCCGGAAATGGGCCTTGCTTACCAGCGCCACCTATACCGACTACGGCGACCTGCGCATGGGCGCCTACGGCCCCGATGAATACCTCCGCACCCGGTATGTGGAACGAATCAACGGGAAAGACAGCGTTCGCGCTAACCCAGACCCGCTGATCCAAAAACCAACCGGGTACGACCAGATCAACCTCATGCAGAAAATCCGGTTCGATATGGGAAACAACTGGGATGTACAGGTGGGCGCCCATTATTCCGCCACCTCCGATTACTCTCGCTACGATCGCCTTATCCGTCCACGCGGTAACACCCTGCGCTCGGCAGAATGGGACTACGGCCCCCAAAAATGGGCCATGACCAACCTGGAAATCGGACATTCCTCCCGGGTAAAAGGGATTTACGACCAGCTCAAAGCTCGTCTTGCCTACCAGTTTTTTGAAGAAAGCCGGATCGAGCGCAACCTGAACAGCGCTACCCGGTTAATCCGCACCGAACAGGTGAACGCCTATTCCGCCAACCTCGACCTGTTGAAAAAATGGAACCCGTCCAGCACGTTATTCTATGGGGCGGAGTTCGTTTTCAATAAGGTTGGGTCCACTGGGCAAGACGAGAACATCGTCAGCGGTGCAGTGGCGCCCGGGGCTCCAAGGTATCCGGATGGGGCCGGGTGGCATTCCTATGGCGCCTACCTGACCTACGCCTACAAACCGCAATACCAGTGGACGTTCCAGACAGGCATTCGCTACGGGCAGTTTGGCCTGGATGCGGAGTTTGACGACGCGTTTTATCCGTTCCCTTTTGAGGAGGTCCGTCAGCGGGCCGGCGCTCTTACGGGTAGTATCGGAGCTGTCCATACCAATGCGTGGGGCCTCCAGATGAGCGGCAACCTGTCGACCGGTTTCCGGGCGCCCAACGTCGACGACATGGGCAAGGTGTTTGAATCTACCCCCGGGGCGGTGGTCGTGCCCAACCCCGACCTCGGCCCTGAATACGCCTGGAATGCCGATCTGGGGTTTGCCAAAGCCTTCGGCGACCGCGTCAAAGCCGACCTCACTGCCTTCTATACCCTCCTCAACAAGGCGCTGGTGCGGCGCCCGTTTACCCTGAACGGCCAGGACAGCATCCTGTACGATGGGGAACGGAGCAGGGTGGAGGCCATCCAGAATGCCGCCCAGGCTCATGTATGGGGAATTCAGGCCGGTCTGGAAGTACAGTTGGAGAATGGGGTGGGTTTCATCGCCCGGTTCAACTACCAAAAAGGCGAGGAAGAACTCGACGATGGAAGCACAGCCCCCTTGCGCCACGCGCCGCCCTGGTATGGCGCCACCCACCTGACGTATACCAAAGGACGCCTACGGGGAGACCTTTACACCGTATACAGCGGCGGATTTGCCTTCGAAGACCTGGCCCCCGAGGAACAAGCCAAGGATTACCTCTATGCCCGGGACGAAGAGGGCCAGCCCTGGTCGCCCGGTTGGATTACCCTGAATTTCAAGGCGATGGTCGAAATTGGCCCGCATCTGGTCCTCAGCGCCGGACTGGAAAATATCGCCGATGTCCGATACCGGCCCTATTCCTCCGGACTCACCGGACCGGGGAGGAATCTCCTTTTGGGGGTGAGGTGGAGGGGGGTTTGAGGCGTAGGTTGGTGGTTGGTGGTTGGAGTGGTTAAGGCGTAAGGCGTAAGGCGTAGGGGCCCTTACGCCTTACGCCCTTAAACGCAACAGGGAGGGATTTAACAAAGCGTTAACGGGTTTGGATTTCTTTTCGGATCAGGTGAAGAGGCAGGCCTCAAATTTAACGATTCCTTAGCGTTCGAACCGATAAATCCGAACGGTGCGGAGGGGTTTTTGAGCTAGCTTTGGCTTAGTTTTTAACCTAAATGCATTTGCATGAAATCACTATTTTTCCTGCTGTTCTTGTTGTTTTCCCGGGTCGCCCTTGCCCAGGATGCGGCGCTCCCAATCCCTTTGCCGGAAACCGGGATCAAAGCGGCCTATCTTGGCGCTTTGATCTACCCCGGGCTCAAAATCGGGATCGAAAGGCCGTTCAAGGTCTTCCAGGTCGACAAAGTCAAGTCCTGGGGAGTAAAAACCCTCCTGAAAGAGCGGTACCTGACCGCTAACTTGGGGTATTACCACCATCCGACCTACCACGACCATCTTTTTGTGCTTGTCGAGCGTCAGAAGCGCCGTCAGCGGGCCAGCGGCTGGTTCACGGAAACGGCGCCGGGTATCGGGTTCAGCCATACGTTCCTGGGAGAAGAAACCTACGAGGTGTCCAACCAGGGATCGGTCAAAAAGCTGAACGTGGCGGGCCACAGCTATGCCTTGCTGTCGTTTTCGGCCGGATTGGGCTACAACCTGGCGGTAAAAGGCAATGAACCGTTGAAAGTGTACGGCAAAGCCAGCTTTCTGACGACCTTCCCGGATAACGCGTTCATCGGAATTCGCCCAACGGTGGAAGTGGGGATTGTTTTCACTCCGAAATCGTTCTGGGCGGCCAATCCAAACCTTAAACACCTCACGAAATGAAACACTTTCTTTTTCTGACGCTTGCCCTTTCGCTGGTTGCAGTAAGCTGCCAAAAAGAAGAAATTTCCATTAGCGAAAACGCTGCCGACCGGTTTTTTCTTCGAAGCGATAACGCCTCGATGCCGGTGCGCGTGTATGGCAACACCGCCAGCAAAACCTTCTTGATCATCGTACACGGCGGACCCGGCGGAGATGATGTCGTGTATCGCAACGACTATGTGATCCAAAACCTGGAACCCAAGTTCGCGGTCGTTTACTGGGATCAGCGGAATAGCGGCGCTTCCCAGGGCGGCGGCAACGGGGATTTCAACGCGGTAGCAGACTTTGTGTCCGACTTCGAAAAGCTGATTGTCCTGTTGAAGTACCGGTATGGAAACGATATTTCCTTGTTTGCCAATGGGCATAGCTGGGGCGGATTCCTTACCCCCGCTTTTCTGACCAAAGGCAATAACCAGTTCTCCCTAAAAGGATGGATCCAAACGGATGGCGCCCACAATATTCCCTTGCTCAATGAGGCCGCGATCAAAAAGTTATCGGAAAAGGCCGCCGTCGAAATCCAGGCCAACCGCCATGTGGACGATTGGAAGGAAATCAAGGCGTATTGCGACGGCCTTACCTTACCGCTTAATCTCGAAGAGACCCTGAAACTCAACCGCTATGCCGGCCAGGCGGAGGGCTTGACTGAAGAAATTTCGGATTCGAAATACGAGGCAAAGGATATCGTCGGCCAATACCAGCGGGAACATACCCCGATCCTTCCCCTATTAATGAGTTCTTTGAATCCGGTGATCTACTCCGTAATCGAAGAAATCTTTGGAGAAGGAGGCGCCGAGTTGTCGTCGAACCTGAATACGATCGTCATCCCGACGCTGATCCTTTTCGGCGCCCACGATTACATCTGCCCCCCTGCCCTGGCAGACGATGTCGAGCTCCGGATCAGCTCCGTCTACAAACGCAAAGTGCTCTTTGAACACAGCGGCCACAGCCCCATGAACGGCGCCGACGAAAAAGCCTATTGGGACGAAGTCATCGCTTTTGTGCAACGATTTAAATAGGCTTAAGGCGTAAGGCATAGGGCCCTATGGCCTTAAGCCTTACGCCCTACGCCTTACGTCTACTTTCAATCAACTACTCTTCAACAGCGGCATGCGCAGGTCTGTCGCGGTTTTGTTAAGTCGGCCGACGCCGTCTTTCAGCAGGGGAGTGAGCTGATCGAGATAACCCTGGAGTTCCTGAGACAGCGCATCGTAGACCGCTTTGGCCTGATCGGTGGGCGGGAAATCGCCCAGTTGCTGGTCGGCCAGGAGGAAAGCGAGGCGGTTGTTGACCTTGATCCCGTAGTTGAGCGGGTCTTGCTGGCTTTGGTTTTTGACCTGGTGGATCTGGCCTTCGATTTTGGAAAGTTCTTTTTCTAGTTCGTTGGCCTGGCGGATCAATTCCTGGTAAGGCGCTGCCTCACCGGCTTTCTCCTTCAGGTAATTGATGTCTTTTTTAACCGCCCGGATATCGGTAATAGCCTGATGGGCTTCGCTGACCCGGTCGCGCACCTGAAGAAGGAAATCGAGCTGGTCTTCGTAATCCGACGCGGAGTTTGGCAGGCGGGGGTCTTTGAGGATCTCGAAAGTTTGCTCTACCGACTGCCCGTTTACGGTCAGGCGGGCTTTATAAATCCCGGGTACCGCTTTAGGGCCCACATTGGGCGAAGAATACAGCACCATTCCAGGAAAGTCTTTAAACCCCGGGTAGCGCATGTCCCACACGAAGCGGTTGCCCCCTTTCCTGACCTGCAGCATCGTTCGCCGGTCTTTGGAGGTGTTGCTGAACGACCGGATTAGTTCGCCGCCCAACTCAAAGAGGTCCAACTGGACCTTGGCGGTGTCGGACAAATCCTTCAGGTAAAAATGGAATATCACTCCATTCGGATGATTTTCGCCTTGCGTGCGCAGCGCAGCGGTTCCTCTGAGCGTTTCCTGGGCCATGCGGTAGGATGCCTTGGGCTTGAAGAGGTAGTGCGGCTGTTTGGCCACGTCGGCGCTTAGTTGGTGCAGGGGGGTGAGGTCGTCGATCATCCAGAAGCTGCGGCCGTGGGTTGCGGCGATCAGGCTGTTGTCGCGGAGGTGGAGGTCGGCGATGGACGTGATGGGGAGGTTAAGTTGGAAAGATTTCCAGCTCAGGCCATCGTCGAAAGAGAGGTACATGCCCCACTCCGTGCCGGCGTAGAGGAGGCCCTGGCGTTTGGGGTCGGCGCGGATGGTTCGGGCGTAGTGGTTGGGGTCGATCCCTGCGGTGATCCGGGTCCAGGTTTTGCCATAATCGGCCGTTTTGTACAGATAGGGCGTATAGTCTCCGAATTTATAGCTGGTAGCTGCGACATAAGCCCCGCCTTTGACAAAGGGGTTAACGTCGATGCAGTTCATCATATTCAGCCTGGGCGATCCGGGAGGCGTGACGTTGGTCCAGGTTTTGCCGCCGTCGCGGGTGACGTGCAGCAGCCCGTCGTCACTCCCTGCCCAAATGACGCCGGGCTCCTGGGCGGATTCGGTGACGGCAAAAATGTTGGCGTAGAATTCGACCCCGGTGTTGTCCTGGGTGATTGGTCCGCCGGAGGATTTGAGGGTTTCGGGATCGCCTCGGGTGAGGTCGGGACTGATGACTTCCCAGGTCTGGCCTTCGTTGTAGCTTACGTGCAGGTAATTGGAAGCGGCATAGAGTTTGTTGCCGTCGTGGGGGCTAAAGAAAATGGGAAAGTTCCAGTTGAACCGGTATTTCATGACTTCCACGCCCGAGCCGGCGGGGTTGTCGGGCCACACGTTGGTGCTGCGCTCCTGCCCGGTGCGGTGGTCGACCCGGCTCATATAGCCTTTGTAACTGCCGCCGTAGACGATATCCGGATTGTCGGGGTCGGGAGCGAGATGCGCGCTTTCCCCGCCAGCCGAGGGTTCCCATTCTTTCTCCGTGATGGTAGCGCCTGCGGCGCGGTGGAGGATGCGGATGGTGCTGTTATCTTGCTGTGCGCCGAGGATGCGGAAAGGGAAATGGTTGTCGGTAGTAACGCGGTAGAACTGGGAGGTGGGCTGGTTGTGGTAGGTGGTCCAGTTTTCGCCGGCATCAAAGCTGACCTGGGCGCCGCCGTCGTCGGCTATAGCCATGCGCCGGTTGTCGTCGGGGTCGATCCAGAAATCGTGGTGATCGCCATGTGGGGTCTCGATGCTGCTCCAGTTTTTGCCGCCGTCGTCGGAGCGCCAGAAATCGACGTTCGCAACGTAGACTTTATTCAGGTCTTTGGTATCGGCATAGATCCGGGAGTAGTACCAGGCGCGCTGGCGCAGTTCGCGGAAGTCGCTGGTGCGGGTCCAGGTTTCGCCGCCATCGTCGGAGCGGAATACGCCGCCGTCGAGGTTTTCGATGCAGGTCCAGAGGCGGTTGGAGTTGACCGGAGAAACGGCGATGCCGATGATTCCGATAACGCCTTTTGGCATACCGGGGTTGTGGGTGAGTTTGGTCCAGGTGTCGCCCGCATCGGTGCTTTTCCAAAGGTGGCTTCCGGGGCCCCCGCTATCCATGCGGTATCCGTTGCGTTTGATTTCCCAGGTACTGGCGTAGATGATCCGGGGGTTGTTGGGGTCGAGGATGAGGTCGACCGCTCCGGCTTTATCGCTTTCGAAGAGGATGCGTTCCCAGGTATTGCCGCCGTCTTTGGAGCGGTACACCCCGCGTTCGTCGCTGGGCTTCCAGAGGTTGCCCATCGCGGCGACGTACACGAGATCCGGGTTTTGGGGGTGCACCCGGATGCGTCCGATGTGCTCGGAGGCTTTCAGCCCGATATGCTTCCAGGATTTGCCGGCGTCGGTAGACCGCCACAGCCCCCAACCGGAGGAGACGTTGCCGCGCACGGTTTGTTCGCCTTCGCCTGCGTAGATGACGTTCGGATCGCTCTCAGCCACCGCCACCGCGCCAATAGAGCCGCCGAAATAGCCGTCCGACACACAGTGCCAGGTTTGGCCCCCATCCTGGGTGCGCCAGACGCCGCCGCCGGCTGTGCCCATGTAAAAGAGGTTGGGGTGGCCGGGTACTCCCGTCACGGAGCCCGCTCTTCCGCCCCGGAACGGCCCCACGAGCCGCCATTGCATGCCCTGGTAAAGCGTCTGATCAAATTGAACGGTTGGCGCCGGAGGAGGCGCAGGCACAGGACTCGTCTTTTTCTGCGCCTGAAGCCCCAGGCTGATGGCCAATCCTGCCAGAAGGAAAAGTAGGTTTTTTAGCTGCATGGATGTTGAGGGTTTTAAGGATGTAGAGGATGTAGAGGATTTTAAGGATGTAGAGGATGTAGAGGATGTAGAGGATGTTGGGTATGCGGGGGATGCCTGGGACCTCCTGACCCAAGATGCTGCGGTCAGGACCTTCGGCTCACGGCGACAGTCCACCGTCCACCGTCTCCCACCAACCACTAATCACCAACCACCAACCACGCCGTCGCCCGAAAAATAAAACTTTAGAGCGAATTGAAGCTACGGTAAAAAAATGAATTCTATCTTCGTTTCAAAATTATATTTTCCATCCGATTTGTTTTAAGGAGTTAACACACAGCAAATGAAAAAAGCAATTCTTATCCTGATGGCGGCAGGGGTAGCGTTTTCCGCCATGGCGCAGAAAGCTGAAAAGGCGGCGGCGCCAAAAGCCAACAAAGAAGTTCAGAAATTTGCCGCTACGATCACGGCAGATGATCTCAAAAAACACCTGTACATCATTGCCGGACCGGACATGGAAGGCCGGAACACGCCGTCTGCGGGATTGGAGAAAGCGGCCATGTACATCGAAAACCATTTTAAAAGCTTGGGGCTCACCGCCGTTGCTGAAAACGGCTACCAGCAACCCTACAGCTTGTACACGGACTCGGTGGCTTCCAGTACGCTTTCGCTCAAAGGGAAAGCGCTTGAAGCGGGAAAGGATTTTATGATGCCTTCCGGCAATTATGGTTTTTCCATTAACGCAGGCGAAGTGGTGTTCGTGGGCTACGGGCTGTCGGATTCCACCCGCAACGATTACAAAGACCTCGACGTGCGCGGCAAGGTCGTGCTTATGCTGAGCGGTATGCCGCCAAGCGCAACCCAGGGAGCCCCGGGCGGAACAGGCGGCGCCCGCCGCATGACCGGCTTCGTGAACAAACAAGCGATCGCCGCTCAGTTTGGGGCTTTGGCCGTGTTGCAGATTCAGGCCAACTTTTCCCCGATGATGCGCGGTGGCGCAGGGAGCCGCCCATATATGGACCTCTACCGCAAATCCACCCCGCCTAATTTGTGTATGATCAAACCGGAAATCGCAGAGGCCATCACCGGCATGACCAACGACGACCTGACGAAACTGGCCAACGAGGGCAAAACCGGAAAGGCGTTTCCTGCCAAACTATCGATGGCCATGGATAAGCGGGTGAACCAGGTGACCACCGCCAACGTGCTGGGCTATATGGAAGGCGCCGACCTGAAAGACGAAGTGCTGGTGATCACCGCCCATTACGACCACGTCGGCAAAACCGGGGAGTCGATCTATTACGGCGCCGACGACGACGGCTCCGGTACGGTGGGCGTATTGGAAATCGCCCAAGCCTTTGCAGAAGCTAAAAAAGCGGGTTTCGGACCCCGCCGCAGCATCGTCTTTATGACCGTTTCCGGGGAAGAAAAAGGACTCTGGGGGTCGGCTTACTACGCCAACAACCCCGTGTTCTCTCTCGAAAACACCGTCGCCGACCTCAACATCGACATGATCGGCCGCATCGGCAGCGAATACCAAAGCGATAAAGACTCGGCCAACTACGTCTACATCATCGGCGACGACAAACTCTCTTCCGCGCTCCGCCCCATCAGCGAGACGGCCAATAACACCTACACCAAGATAAAACTGGATTACAAGTACAACGACCCCAAAGATCCCAACCGCTTCTACTACCGCTCCGACCACTACAACTTTGCGGAAAAAGGCGTGCCGATCATCTTCTACTTCAACGGCACCCACGCCGACTACCACCGCCCCACGGATACCCCCGACAAGATCCACTATCCGCTCATGGCCAAACGCGCCCAACTGGTGTTCGCCACCGCCTGGGAGATCGCCAACCGGAATGATCGGATTCCAAGGGATCAGAATAATCCGTAAAACACCCGCTCCATCAACACCCATTTCTCCCCGGGCCGGGCATGGGGGAGCGCCTGCTGATACGTCCACATCAGGCGCTCCCACTCCTGGACCCGCGGGTTGGCGAGGTCCTGTTTTGCTTTTTCTTCGAACGAAAACTCTGCTTCGGTTTCCATGATCATAAACAGGCGGTTGCCGGTGCGGTAGATTGCCATCTCCCTGATGCCGGAATCCCGGATGCTGGCCAGGATTTCCGGCCAAACAGCGCGGTGATAGGCTTCGTATTCGGCGATGAGGGCGGGATCGTCTTTCAAATCCAGTGCGAGGCAGTAGCGAGGCATAGGCTATGCGTTTTGAGCGGCCAGCGTGTCCGCATGTTCCCGGGGTTTGTACCCCTGAAATCCATAAAAGGCGACGACCAGAAAGCAGAACACCGGCAGCAGGAAGGAGGTCTGGATGCCCACGTTATCGGCGATCAGTCCCATCACCGGCGGCAGGATGGCGCCGCCCACAATGGCCATAATGATCAGCGAAGAACCCAGTTTGGTCTCGTGGCCCAGGTCTTTTACGCCCAGTGCAAAGATCGTCGGAAACATGATCGACATGAAAAAGTTGACCGCCAGGATCGAATAAACCGCCGGTTTGCCCGTCAGGACCACCGCCCCGACGCAAAGCAGGGAAGCCAGAAGCCCGTATACGCCCAGCAGGCGGTTGTCTTTGATATACCCCAGCAAAAACGTGCCGAGAAAGCGTCCGACGACAAAAAGCAGGGTTCCCACCGCCATGAAGTTTTTAGAAGCTGCCTCTTTACTGACGCCGGGAAGCGTCTCGATGACGTAGTTGATCGTGATGCCCCAAATCCCCGCCTGAGCGCCTACGTAGAACAGCTGGGCAAGGACCGCCATCGTGAGGTGCCGGTGCCGGAAGATCCGCCATTCAAACCGCAACCCTTCGCCTTTGTCGGGCTCCGGCACGTGCGATCGCCAAAACAACACCGCCACCAGCAGCACTACCGCAGCCAACCCGGCATACGGCAGGATGACCGCCTCGGCTGCCTGCTTTTTGGCTTCCAGGGTGAGCATCTCGCCTTCGTTGCCGGCAAAGATGAGCATGCCTGCCAGCCAGGGGCCTACGACCAGCGCCACCCCGTTGAAGGACTGGGAGAAGTTGAGCCGCTGCACCGCCGTCTGGGGTTCGCCCAGAATGGTGACGTAGGGGTTGGCCGCCGTCTCCAGAAACGCCAGCCCACTGGCGATGATGAACAAGGCTACCAGGAAAAACCCAAACATCAGGGCTTGCGCAGCCGGGATGAACAGCAATGCGCCAAAGCCATACAGCAACAGGCCGAGGATAATCCCTTTTTTGTAGGAATACTTTTCCATGAAAATACCTGCCGGCAGGGCAATGATAAAGTAACCCAGGTAAAAGGCCGTCTCTACCAGCAGGGCCTGTGCCCGCTTGATCTCAAATACGGGTTGAAACTGGGCGATTAACGCCGAATTAAAGATGTTGGCGATTCCCCAGAGAAAAAACAGGCTGGTTACGAGGATCAGGGGGAGGAGGTATTTGTTTTTTGGCATGAGGTGGTTTTTTTTAGGGATTAGGGATTAGGGAGCAGGGAGCAGGGATTAGGGAGCAGGGAGCAGGGAGTAGGGAGCAGGGAGTAGTTTTAAGTAATTTAGAAGGATAGTTCACGTAGGAATACTTTTTCAGTATAAAAAATAATATTATTGCATAATTTAAAAATAAAAAACTAAAAATATCCAACTTTAAAATTAGTTAGCTGTTTTTTGTCGAATAAAAAGCGAAAATTTTCAAACAGCCCCAACCGTGGTTTGCTCCCTGCTCCCTATCTCCCTGCTCCCTATCTCCCTGCTCCCCAACAAGATACATGACCCCGGATATTTTGCAAATAACAATACGCCTAAAGATCATAAAACCTGCGCGCATTTTCGCCCAAAATGTTGTTTTGCATTTCGGGGGTGAGGGGCGCGAGGAACGCTTCGACGATTTCGACCGTTTGGGCGTAGCCGGGGGCGGCGAGGAGGCATACGGGCCAGTCGGAGCCGATCATCAGACGGTCGGGGCCGAAGGCCTCGTATACGTGCTGAAGGTAAGGGGAAAAATTTTCTGCGCGCCAGGAATTCCATTCCGCTTCGGTGACTAATCCGGAAAGTTTGCAGTAGACATGGGGGTGTTCGGCGATGCGCTGAATCCCTTCTTTCCATTGGGCGCTCATACCCCGGCGGATGTCCGGCTTGCCGATATGGTCCAGCACGAAGGGTTGATCGGGGCATTTTTCGAGAAACTCGGCCACGACGGGCAGGTGTTTTTCGTATACCAGGATGTCGTAGGTGAAGCCGTATTCTCCCAGCATCCGGACGCCTTGCACGAACCGCTCGTCTACCAGGAAGCGGTCGTCCGGCTCGTCCTGCACAATATGCCGGAACCCTTTGATGATCGGGTTTTGACGGAAATGGTCCAGGCGTTTGGCCAGGTTGGGGTGCTGTAGGTCTGCCCAACCCACCACTCCCCGGATGAACGGATACCGGGCTGCGAGCCCGGCAAGAAACTCCGTTTCGCTTTCGGTTTGCCGTGCTTGCACCGCTATGCATCCGTCGTATCCTTTCGCATTGAGCAAGGGCTCGAGGTCCTGGGGCAGCAAATCCCTTTTTAGTTGCGGCATGGCCTCGCTGATCCAGGCATATTCCCCGGGGTCGTATTGCCAGAAGTGTTGGTGGGCGTCGATTTTCATGGCCAAAACAGTGTTTCAGAATGATTTGTAGCGCCGCAATGCATTGCGGCGCTACAAATCATTAAAATTTTATTTGCTATAATACGGCGTTTTTCGCTATTAAATCCCGGAATACGTATCTTTCGTAACATTAATTCACCAGGAATACCTATTAACCATGATGTCAAAGGGTTATTATTTGCTTAATCGGGTTAGTCTGTTTTTGCTGCTGGGAGCGCTGTTTTCCTGTAAGCCGGCGGTGAAATACGATCTGGTGATCCGCAATGCCACCATTTACGACGGTTCCGGCGGAGCGCCCATCACGGGCAGCATTGCGGTGAACGCCGACACCATCGCCCTGGTGGGCGATATCGGCAACGCCAAGGGAATCAAAGAAATCGATGCCAAAGGCTTGGCCGTGGGGCCCGGGTTTGTGAACATGCTGAGCTGGGCAACCGAGAGCCTGCTCGTAGACCCCCGCGGCGCCAGCGACCTCAAGCAGGGCGTGACGCTGGAAGTGTTTGGAGAAGGCTGGTCGATGGGGCCGCTCAACGACGAAATGAAAGCCGGTACCAAGGCCCAGCAGGGAGATATAAAGTTTGACGTTTCCTGGACTACCCTGGGTGAATACCTCCAAACCTTGGAAGATAAAGGCGTGTCGATGAACGTCGCTTCCTTTGTGGGCGCCACGACCTTGCGCATCCACGAGGTGGGGTACGACAACCGTCCGCCTACGCCGGAAGAATTGTCCCGCATGCAGGACCTGGCCCGCCAGGCCATGGAAGAAGGCGCTCTGGGCATCGGTTCCTCCCTGATTTACGCCCCCGCATTCTATGCCAACACCGACGAACTGATCGCCCTCTGCAAAGTAGCCGCCGAATACGGGGGCATGTATATCACCCACATGCGCAGCGAAGGCAACAAGATCCTGGAGGCCGTGGATGAAACGATGCGCATCGCCAAAGAAGCCGGACTGCCTGCAGAGATCTACCACCTCAAAGCCGGGGGGAAGAGCAACTGGCCCAAAATGGACCAGGTGATCGCTAAAATCGACAGCGCCCGGGCGGCGGGTTTGCGAATCACGACCGATATGTACACCTATATCGCCGGGGCTACCGGCCTCGACGCGTCCATGCCGCCCTGGGTCCAGGAAGGCGGGTACGATGCCTGGGCCGGACGGCTCAAAGACCCTAAGATCCGGACAAAGGTACTGGCCGAAATGAGAAGCGACGCCCAGGATTGGGAAAACCTCTACTACGCCGCCGGAGGCGCTGAAAACCTGCTTCTGGTCGAATTCAAAAACGATACCCTGAAAAAATACACCGGCAAAACGCTCGCCGAAGTAGCCAAACTGCGCGGGAAAAGCCCGGAGGAGACCGCGATGGACCTCGTCGTAGAAGACGGCACCCGGGTGGGAACGGTGTATTTCATGATGTCGGAGGAGAATGTCAAAAAGCAGATCAAACTGCCTTACATGAGCTTTGGCTCAGATGCAGGCGCCCTGGCGGCGGAAGGCGACTTTCTCAAATCCGCTACCCATCCCCGGGCTTACGGCAATTTCGCCCGGCTCCTGGGCAAATACGTGCGGGAGGAAAAAGTGATTCCACTTGAAGAGGCCATCCGCAAGCTCAGCGCCCTGCCCTGCGAAAACCTGGGCATTGCCAAACGCGGCAAGCTCCAGCCCGGCTATTTCGCCGACATCGTTCTCTTCGATCCCAAGACGATCGCCGATCACGCCACCTTTGAAAATCCCCACCAATACGCGACGGGTATGCAGCATGTGTTCGTCAATGGAGTTCAGGTGCTGGAGGATGGAGAACCTACAAAGAAAGCCGCAGGGAGGTTTGTAAAAAGGGAAAAGAAGTAAAAACATTGGCAAATTAGGCATTCAATGCCTAATTTGCCAAAAGATAAAATATTATCTATGTAAATGACTAAAAATCAATATTAAATATGAGAGTTCTATTGTTTCAGACTTTTCTTTTTTTGATATACATCCCCCTCTTTTCCCAACCCGACGTCGCCGCCTTCGACCGCTACGTCGAGCAGGCTGCCAAGCAATGGGAAGTGCCCGGGTTGGCTGTCGCCGTGGTGAAAGATGGGAAGGTTCTAATGGCCAAAGGATATGGGGTCCGGAAATTAGGAGAACCCGGACAGGTGAATGCGCAGACCATTTACGGAATCTGTTCCACGACCAAAGCCATGACGGCCGCGGCCATGGCGATTTTGGTCGATGAAGGGAAGGTGGCCTGGGACGATCCCGTGATCAAACACCTCCCCGAATTTCAGCTCGCCGATCCGTTCGTCACCCGGACGGTCCGGGTGCGGGACTTGCTTACCCACAACGCCGGACTGGCGAACGCCGATCACCTGTGGTATGCCAATAACCTTGGGGCGAAAGAGATTCTGCGCCGGATGCAGTTTATTCCGCTGAGCTATCCCGTGCGCGGCGGATATACCTACCAGAACGTCATGTACTTCGCTGCGGGGGAAGTCATCGCGCGCGTGAGCGGCATGCCCTGGAGCGTGTTTGTCAAAAAGCGCCTGTTTGAACCCATTGGAATGGCCAACACCTATTCGACGTTCGCCGAAAGCCAGGTACAAACCAACCGCTCCACGCCCCACTACCGGGTGAAGGGAAGCATTGTTCCGATTCGGGATATGGCCGTGGACGAAGTGGGCGCCGCTGGCTCGGTTTGGTCTTCAGTAGAAGATATGAGCAAATGGATGCGGTTTGTACTCGATAGCGCCAAAGTGAACGGCAAGCGCCTCCTGAAACCGGAAACGTACGCCGAATGGCTGAAGCCCCAAACCCTGGTACCGCAGGACCAGTTTTACCCGACCGTCGCCCTCACCAAACCGACCTGGACGACCTACGCATTCGGCTGGTTCCAGCACGACTATATGGGGAAAACGGTCCATTTTCATACCGGAAGCATGGACGGCACCACCGCGATCATCGGCTTGCTGCCGTCCCAGAACCTGGGCGTTTACGTCCTCGGCAACCTGGACCACGCCGAGGTCCGCCACGCCCTGATGTACAAAGCGTTTGATTATTTCGGAAATGCCGGCGCAAACCGCGATTGGAGCACCGAGATGAAAGCCTTGTACGATGGCCTTGCCATCCGCGCCGACCAAAGCCGGCAGCGCCTCGTCCAGCAGCGGGCCGCCAATACCAAACCCAGCCTTCCCCTGACTGATTATGCCGGTACCTACGGGCACCCCCTTTACGGAGAAGTCGTGACCCTCGTTAACGGCGCCCTGGAAATCAAGCAGACCGCCGAACTCACCCTGAAACTCGAACACTGGCATTTCGACACCTTCCGGGGCATGTCCAACCTATTCTGGGACGATCCCTACACCATCCAGTTCTCCCTCGGCCCCAACGGGAAAGTTGCCGGGATGCGCGTCGGAGGCGGGGAGGAGATGCGGAGACGGTAGACGGTGGACGGTAGACGGTAGACGGTGGACGGTGGACGGGGGACGGGAGACGGTGGACGGGGGACAGGGAAGACAGGGAGTGCGGGCAGGACGGTCGCCAGGTTGAAAGCCATGTTCGCCGTCCCGGCGCGAGGCCGGGATCAGATTCCCCATGTTCGCCGGAATCCGCAGATTCCGTGCGGAACTATCCGCCGGTCCCCTGACCGGCGTAAACCTCGCCAGTTGGAAAATCCGGGCTACATCATGGCCATCCTTTCATCATGTAAATCATAGTTCAGACAATGAAGCAATGCGCCTAATGGCCGAAGACTATGCAAGCAATCTGAAGATTGAACAGACGCGTAGACGGAAGTCTACGCACAACAGGGACCCTGTGTTTTTTCACCAGAATCCGCCTCTAAAAGCCCCCTGTTTTTTATCTTTAAAGGTTTTGGCAACTAACCTTTGGACAGATGAACCGAATCGCCTTTTTGTGGATTTTTCTGAGTCTTTTGACTGCGCATGGCCTCTTTTCCCAGAGTGTCAATGGGCATCAAAAGATCAACTTCGACCGGGACTGGAAATTTCATTTCGGCCACGCCGCCGATCCGGCCAAAGATTTCAATTTTTCCGTCGCGACGATTTTTTCCAAAACCGGAAAAACGGATAAAACCGCGCTGGAGGTCCAATTTGACGACTCAGCCTGGCGGAGGCTCAATGTACCGCACGACTGGGCCGTCGAGTTGCCCTTTGTCAACGTCGACAACTTTGACGTCATGGCACATGGATACAAACCCGTGGGCGGCCTCTTTCCGGAAACCAGCATCGGCTGGTACCGGAAGACCTTCACGATTCCTGCGGCGGATTCTACCCGACGGTTCGTCATTCAATTCGACGGAGTTTTCCGCGATGCCCAGGTTTGGGTCAATGGGTTTTACCTGGGCCGAAACGAAAGCGGTTATATCGGTATGGCGTACGACATGACGGATTACCTCCGCTATGATCAGCCCAATGTGTTGGTTGTCCGCGTAGACGCAACCCAATACGAGGGCTGGTTTTACGAAGGCGCAGGAATTTACCGCCACGTTTGGCTCCACCGACTGGATCCTCTCCACGTGGACATCGATGGGGTGTTTGTTCATACCCGGGGAATAGGCCCTACTTCCCTGGTATCGGTTCAGGCCGATGTGGTCAATGACCTGAACCAATCAAACAGCGGCAGCGCCTACATGTATATTGCGGACCGCAACGGGAAAAAGCTTTCCCAAAGCCCCGAAACGCCGTTTACCCTTGACGCCCAGGGCAAAACAACGCTGAAGCAGGAATTGATTCTTCGCAGCCCCCGGCTTTGGTCGCTCGAAGATCCCTACCTCTACCGATTGGTAACGGTGGTTCGCAAAGGAAAAACGGTGGCCGATACCCTGGAAACGCGTTTCGGGGTGCGGCAAATTGAGATCAGCGCCAGCCAGGGTTTGCTGCTGAACGGCAAGCCGGTGAAAGTCCAGGGCGTCAATTGTCACCAGGACCATGCAGGCGTTGGCAGCGCGCTGCCGGATGATTTGCAGTACTACCGCATCCGGCTGCTGAAGGAATTGGGCGTCAATGCCTATCGTGCCAGCCACAACCCGCCTACGCCGGAATTACTGGACGCATGCGATAGCCTGGGTATGCTGGTTATGGATGAAACCCGCCTGCTCAACAGCAGCCCGGAATACTTGTCCCAATTCGAGCGGCTGGTCCGCCGCGACCGCAACCACCCCAGCATGTTCATGTGGTCGATCGGAAACGAAGAGGGATGGGTGCAAACGAATAACACCGGAAAACGCATTGCCCAGACTATGCTGGCCTTCCTCCAGAAACTCGATCCTACCCGCACCGCTACGTATGCCGCCGACCTGGCCAATGTGTTTAGTGGAATCAATGAGGTAATCCCCGTGCGTGGGTTCAATTACCGCCATCAGGGGGTGGTGGATTACCACCGCGACCACCCTTCCCAGCCAATTGTGGGCACGGAGATGGGAAGCACCGTTACCACCCGGGGCATTTACGAAAAGGATACTGTCAGAGCTTATGTTCCCGATCAGGATATCACCGCGCCCTGGTGGGCAAGCACCGCCGAAGCCTGGTGGCCCCTTTGCGCCGAGAACCCCTGGTTTATGGGCGGTTTCGTCTGGACGGGCCTGGATTACCGGGGCGAACCTACGCCTTATCAATGGCCCAACATCAACTCCCACTTTGGGATCATGGACATGTGCGGTTTTCCGAAAAACATCTATTACTACTACCAGTCCTGGTGGAAAAAGGAAGATGTGCTCCACATTTCCCCGCATTGGAACTGGCAGGGGAAAGAAGGGCAGCCCATCGACGTTTGGGTGAACTCTAACGCTGACGAGGTGGAACTATTCCTCAACGGCAAAAGCCTGGGTAAAAAAGCCATGCCTCGCAACAAGCACCTGCAATGGGAAGTTCCTTACCAACCGGGAGTGCTGGAAGCGGCCGGCTATTATGGCGCCCGAAAAGTTACTTCCAAAGTGGAAACCACCGGCCCGGCTTACCAGATGGTTCTCGTACCCGACCGGACCGCCCTTCGGGCCGACGGCGCTGCCGCCGTAGTGGTCAACGTCCATGTCGTGGATGCTCAGGGGCGGGAAGTCCCAACAGCAAACGATCTGATCCGGTTTTCTATCAAGGGCCCTGGACGGATCATAGGCGTGGGCAATGGCGACCCAAGTAGCCACGAACCCGACAAGTGCCCGGAAGGCGCCTGGCAGCGGCGTTTGTTCAATGGCAAATGCCAATTGATCCTGCAAAGCGCAGATTCGGCAGGGGAGATCGTTCTGGAAGCGGTAGGGGAGGGGTTGAAGCCAGCGCAAGTTACCGTTACAACTAATTAAATGCGGGGGAGCAAATGAGCGTCGTGAACATTCCCTTGTAAGGGGGAAATCAGCAAAAAAAAGATACAGCAGAAGCGGAAAAATATTTTTATTCCAGGAAAAGCAGGTGAAAGTATTTGGCTTAGTTTTGGGTGACCATTTTTATGAACACCTAAAATACCCTCTTTCCAATGGACATCTTTGCCTCCCTGGATACGCTCACGTTGCTGCTGTTTGCCTTTTGCATTCTCGCGGTTTGCGGGTTTGAATTTGTCAACGGGTTTCACGACACGGCGAATGCCGTGGCTACGGTTATCTACACCGGCACCCTGAAGGCCCAATACGCTGTGGTTTGGTCGGGGATATGGAATTTCCTGGGCGTTTTTGCCGGGGGGATCGGTGTGGCGATGGGGATCATCAAGCTTTTACCCCTGGCGGGCATGGCTTCCGTGCCGATGGCGGAGGGCGTTGCCTTGGTTCTTGCCATTCTTTTTGCTGCTATTCTCTGGAATCTCGGTACCTGGTACCTGGGTATTCCGTGTTCCAGTTCGCATACCTTGATCGGTTCGCTTTTGGGCGCAGGAATGGTATTTCACTTCATTCACCCGGAGTTTGAGGATGTCAATTGGTCAAAAGCCCAGGATATCGGTTTGTCGCTTTTGGTGTCGCCCTTATTTGGTTTTGCAGGGGCTATTGCCCTTATGTTTATTTTCAGGAATATTTTTAAAACCAAAAAATCAATTTTCAAGGAGCCTCAGCCTTTTGAAAAGCCCCCGTTGTGGATTCGCGGCTTATTGATTACTACCTGCACCCTGGTTAGCTTTTTCCACGGCTCCAACGATGGCCAAAAAGGAGTGGGGCTTATGATGATTGTTCTGATGACGTTTTTGCCCCTTCAATTTGCATTACAAGGCGGAGACCAATTTGATCAAAAGGAACTGACCGAGCTGACCCTGCAGGTGAAATCCAAAATGGAGGTAGCCGGGGAAGCCGGAGTTGTTGCCGAAGCAGCCATCGTTTTGGAAAAGATCCAGGCTTGGGAGCGCGAAAAAACGGCCAAAACCATTTTCGGCGTTCGCAAGGAAGTGATGTCGTTTGTGAAATTGGTGGAAAACACCCCGGAAGCCAAGGTTGCAGCAGGCACAGAGATCAAGAAAATGAAATCTTTTTATGAGTTTGCCCCTTGGCAAGCGATTCTCCTGATCTCCCTTTCCCTGGGCATCGGTACGATGATCGGTTGGAAACGAATCGTCGTCACCATTGGCGAAAAGATCGGGAAACGGCACATGACTTATGCCGAGGGTGCAACAGCCGAGTTGATGGCAGCGGGAACGATTGGACTAAGTACCGGATTGGGCCTGCCGGTAAGCACTACCCACGTGCTTTCCTCGGGGGTTGCGGGCAGTATGACGGCCTCCAAGGGGATCAACAACCTGCAGCCGGGAACGATCAAGAGCATCGGTATCGCTTGGCTGCTCACCCTGCCCGTGACCATTATCCTGGCCGGCGTTTTGTTTGTATTATTCCGGCTTCTGGCGTAAATCACTCCTCCAACTCATTAACAGCATTAGCTGCCCGGACCATTTCCTCCTCCGTATTGTAAAAATGCGGCGCCACCCGCAGGAAACCTCCCCGGGCGGTGATGGCGACTCCTTTCTCTGCCAGGATATGGCTTTTCTTTCCCGGATGCGGGCAGGCCAGGGAGAGTATTCCCGACCGGTTAGGCGCTTCGAATACTATTGGTTTGATTTCGGGATGATTCAGGTGGGCAAGGAAAATATCCTGCAAGCGAAGGATTTCCCCGAAGATGGGGCCAATGCCGTAATAGTTGTGTACCTCCCGCAAACAAGTGTTCAAGGCGGCTACGTGGGTGATCGTGGAGGTGCTATACTCAAATCGCTTGGCTGTGGTGTGTGGTGTCCACCGGTGGTCGAGGTAGTCGAATCCCTGGGTCATGGTTTCTGCGCCTACTTGTACCGGACCCAGTTTGTCGCGGAAGGCAGGCGAGGTGTAAAACACCCCGATACCCATGGGGCCCAGGAGCCATTTCCAGCCTGCCGAGGCAAGCGCGGATATGTTCCATTCTTCCGGGCACAAGGGCATGCTTCCCAAGCTTTGCGCTGCGTCTACGATAAAATCGATCCCCCGCTCCTTACATAGCGCCCCAATCGCTTGCAAATCCGCGGCAAATCCGCTGGTAAACTGCACATGGCTCAATGCGATGATCCGCGTGCGGGGCGTAATCAATTCCTCCAGGTCTTCCATGCTGAACCAACCCACCAACCCGGGGTCGATATCCGCACGGGCAGGGCGATTAGGGATCAGCTTGAGGGAAACGCCTTTCAACTCCTGAATAACCCAGGGATAAAAATTGGCCGGGTACTCATGGGTAAACGTGATAATCTCGTCGCCGGATTGAAACGGATACCCGTTGGCCACCATGGATAGGGCCTCCGAAGTATTCCGGACGGCAGCGATGTGGTCTGCGGACGTCTGGAGTAAAAGCGCCGCCTGCTCTTTGAAGCCGTCCAACTCCGGATTGTAAAAGTCCATGAAATGCCCGCCTCCGTGGAGGCTTTGCTCGGTGAGCAATTCCGAAGCCCGTTTGGCGGCAGGGGCATAGAGTGGCGAAATGCCGCAGTGGGCCAGGTAAATATGATGCGCTTTGGATGGAAATCGGGTTTCGGATTTATTAAAGGTCATGTGTGCGGTTTTTTATTTGAAGGCGAAGTTCCTGAAGACGGGCTTTGGCTTCAGCCGAAAGACGCCGAAAACGCTGCTGCAGCTTTAGGTTATGCCATAGTTCCTGGTTTACCAGGGATACATACCCCAGAAATCCCAACAGGAGGGCCCCTAAAAATACCTGCCACGAGGATGCGATCCAAGCGATGAGCCCCCAAAGAATAAAATAGATCAGAAAAGAACCCATTGAAGTAGCCAGCAGCACCGGCGCAAAGAACTCGATGCGGCTGACCCGGCTTTTGCGAATATGCCAGGCAAGGGCCATGGGCGGATAGCAAAAGATGCGGCCCACCCAACCGGGAAGAAACCCAATAATCGCCAAGCTCCAGGCGGTCCAACCGTACCGGTTGGGATAAACCAGATTCCAGTCTTCGATCTTGCGTTCTTTCAACGCATCAAAATAAACGGCGCAAGCTTCCGAGAGGCCTTCCTTCGCTTGTTCCGGCTGGCGGTTTACCCAATCGGCAATCTTTTTCTCTGCCCGGAACGGAGCAGGAGCGGCGCTTTTGACGGGGAATACCCCTGTAAGCCGTTCCGACCGGTCCATCACCAGCAGATGCTCGGCTAAGCCTTCATCCTCCGGATGGTCGATGACGACCATGTGATCTGCCATGGCTTTTTCTAACCGGTGGGTAAGCTCTACCCCTGCCCGGCCCTGCATTTCCTCAAAAACCTGCCTGCCCTCAATCGGCTCTCCAATATCGATCATGACCTCCCTGCGGTGCAACTCGGCATAGGTATAATTGACCCCCACAGGGACAATGTACAATTCCTCCATCTTGGGAAAATTCTCGAAGGTTCCCAGAACGATCCTCCCCAGGCCTTTTTGCAGAGGACGTAACCGTTTTTCGTGCTTGGTATTGCCCTCCGGGAAAATCATAATAGTCCGGTTTTGGGATAACCCTGCCGAGCAGGCCGCAAACGTGGCGTAGTTGTTCTTCAATCCGCTGTACCCGGCGTCGACGATCCGGTAAATGGGAATCATTTTTAACGACCGAAGCAGAAAATTGTAGACCGTTTTTGTGAAAAAATCGCCCCGAACGAGGTAATATAGCGGTTGACGAAGAAACACCGCCATGATGCACGGCTCCATGAAGCCCGTTGGATGGTTCGCCGCCAATATGACCGGCTTGTTTCTCGGGATGCGATCAAAATTGGAAAGGTATATTTTTCGAAAAAAACTAAAATCGCAATCCGGGCTATCGGCCGGACAAAGTAGTAAAGCATTGCGAACAGGATTTTACGGTGTTTTAAAGCGGCTAAACTACTATAAAGTTGCGGAGTTACGGAGTTACGAGGTAACGAAGTCGCAACAAACCCCGCAACTTCGCAACTTCGCAACTTCACAACTTCATATGTACGACTACATCATTATCGGAAGCGGTTTCGGAGGCTCGGTCAGCGCGCTGCGCCTGGCAGAAAAGGGCTATAACGTGCTGGTCATTGAAAAAGGCAAGTGGTACCAAGGGGAAGATTTTCCCAAAACCAACTGGGCCTTTTCCAAATGGCTTTGGGCGCCGGCTTTGCGCTGGTATGGGATTATGAAGATCACTATTTTCCGGCATGTCGGGTTTATTTCCGGCACCGGGGTAGGAGGAGGCTCTCTGGTTTATGCGAATACGCTTCCGGTTCCGGCCAAAGCGTTTTTTGAATCGGGTTCCTGGGCCGGACTGGCGGATTGGGAGCGGGAATTGGCGCCATTTTACGATACGGCGCTTCGGATGCTGGGCGCTTCTCCCAATCCGAAATTTTTCGATGGAGAGCATGCGCTGGAGGCGCTTGCCCGGGAAGTTACTCCGGGCGTCGGACCGGAACCGACCCATGTGGCGGTTTATTTCGGGCCGGAAGGCGAAGAGACCCCCGATCCCTATTTTGAGGGCAAGGGCCCCGCCCGTTCGGGTTGCACCTTTTGCGGAGCTTGTATGACCGGCTGCCGGCACCACGCGAAAAACACGTTGGACAAGAACTACCTCTTCCTGGCGCAGCAACTTGGCGCGGAGATCCTTGCCGAGCAGGAGGCCGTTGAGGTAAAACCGTTGGGCAGCCCCGATGGATCGGAGGGATACGAGGTGACTATCCGCCCATCGACTACCTGGCTTAAACCCAAAACAAAGCTTCAGGCGAAAGGCGTCATTTTTGCCGGCGGCGTTTTGGGTACCCTGAATTTGTTGCTCCAACTCAAGCGAGGCGCCCTTCCGAATCTTTCCCATCTCGTAGGGCAGCAAGTCCGCACCAACAACGAAAGCCTGATCAGCATAACCCAATTGGAAGGAGATGCCGATATGTCGAAAGGAGTGGCTATTGGCGCTATTCTGGAAACCGACGCCAACAGCCACCTGGAACTCTGCCGCTATGGATCGGGCTCCGGGGCCTGGAAACTGAGTTTCCTGCCTTTGGTCGAAGGTTCGAATATGGGAATTCGCTTGTGGAGAATGGCCGCAGATTTTTTCCGGGATCCCGTTGCCTATTGGAAGTATTTCCGCGTCAAAGACTGGGCTAAAAGTTCCCTGGTGATGCTCTTCATGCAGACGCTCGACAGCACCGTCACCTTTACCTTGGGGCGGTTTGGCCGCATGCGGAGCGCCGTGGTAGGGAAGGATAAACCTACGGCGTTTATCCCGGAAGCCATCGACCTGGCCCGGCGTATGGAGCGCGTCCTGAAAGGCAAAGCCATGGCATTTGGCTTGACGCCCATCGCGGGGATTCCGGGTACTGCACACATTCTTGGCGGCGCGGTCATGGGCAAAGACCCGGAAACCGGCGTCATCGACAAGGAAAACCGCGTTTTTGGTTACCAGAATATGCTGGTGTGCGATGGGTCGATGATCTCCGCCAACCCAGGCGTTAACCCGTCGCTGACGATTACCGCGATTTCCGAACGGGCGATGAGCCGGATACAGGAAAAAGGAAGCATCTAAGGGAGTTTGGAGAAATCAATTTCCGGTGCTCTCTCCGAAGGGGGCCGTGAGAAGGTGCTTCCAAAAAGCGTCGTTTCATTAAAGAACCCGCAATTTTTCAGAAAGAAGCCCTCCGGAGCTGGTCCCCCGGCGTAATCGAGGCGTGCCTGCTTTTTTGCTGTATTATCTGCCGTAAACCGAACCGAGGTAACTTCGTGCCAACGGCCGGCCGGATCAGCTACCCATTGGTTGGCATACAGCCCCATTCGGGGAATATACCCTGTTTCGGGAAGGAAGTTTTCCAAAAAAGCATACAAGTTGCGCAGGTAGGTATTGGTCTGAGGTCGGCGGAAACTGGCGATCAGCAACCAGCGCCCTTCCTCCGGGGCATAAAAATACGCAGTAAAATCAGTAGTGTTATCCCCGTTCGGTTTGGCGTGCAGCAAAAACCGGTACGCATTTCCCGCTTTCCAGGGGTAGCGGAGAAAACTCTGGCCTCCGGCGCCTTCATTTCCAAATTCACCGCTGTACACCGAAGGGCCTTTGCGCAGCAAACGGATGCGGTGGGTCTCCGGAATCTCTGCAGGATTGTCCGTAGCGTAGGGACTCCAGACAGAAAAGAGTACCCTCCGCTCGGTGGGGGAATTGACCTGGATGCCGAAATAGCCTTCCCCAAACCCATTGGCCATGAAGTAGGAACCTTGCACGTCCTGGCCTTCCGGGACGGTAATTTCGCTGTAAAACCACTCGGCTTCCGGGGCTTCCCCGGGTACCTCATAGCGCAAATGAACCGACGGTCCGCGGCGGCCCCAGTAAAATTCGTCCCGAACGAAATAAACCCGTCCCAAAGCGGCTTTATCTCCAAGAAGCAAGTCCGAGATTTCTGCGAAATGAGTGCCCGAACGCTGACTTCCCTGGATTTCCAGCCAATAATACCCTGGCTGGGGCGCCTGGAATGTTCCTATGGTTATCGAGTCCCAGGCCGCAGAGAGGAGTTTGATTTCCCTTGATATGCCGTTAAAGGTGCAGTTCAGGGTGGATTGGCCTTCGGGAACCCTGGCGCGCAAGCCTATGCGCAAGGTTCCGGCTTGTTCCACGCGAAAATACGTGCGGATCTTCAATCCAGGGTCTGCCCAGGGGAGGATGCCGGCAGATGAGATGACCGCCTCGTCTTTTTCCATGCCGTCGGTCACCCAGCTATTTCCACCGGCAGGAATCCAAACCAACCAGGGAG
Source organism: Haliscomenobacter sp. (assembly GCA_016707205.1). Classification (GTDB taxonomy): domain Bacteria; phylum Bacteroidota; class Bacteroidia; order Chitinophagales; family Saprospiraceae; genus JADJPL01. Next base: position 37,049 of record JADJHZ010000018.1, read on the forward strand.
CAGGCCCTGATTCGGCCATGGGCGTCGGCGCGGAGCAAGACAGAGCGGATAAAAAGGAAGATAAAAGAAGAAAAGGGACCAACTGCTTCATTGTAGGAAATACCTATTATTGCATTCGTGGAGAAAGGAACAATATTTCAGGCAAACAGGGAAATGAAAATCGGGTTATGCTCCATTTTTCTTTGCTCCTGTAGGTCAACATCACAACGAACTCGTCTTTGGAAGGCAACAAAACGCTGATTATCGTCGGAGGACCCACCGCCAGTGGCAAAACCGCTTTGGCCATACGCCTTGCGCGCCATTATGGCACAGAAGTCCTTTCGGCTGATAGCCGGCAGTTTTACCGGGAAATGTCGATTGGAACCGCCAAACCCACGCCGGAGGAACTCCAACAGGTCAAACACCATTTTATCGACAGCCTTTCCATCGGGGAGGCGTATACCGTCGGGGATTTCGAACGGGATGCCTTGAAGGTACTCGACGAGATCTTTCAAACCCATTCCGTAGCCGTAGTTACGGGCGGGTCAGGCCTTTACCTGAAAGCGCTTTGCGAAGGCCTGGACGCGTTTCCGGAAACGCCGGTAGAGGTGCGCGATGCGTTGGAAACCCTGTACCTGAAAAAAGGGCTGGGCGCCCTTCAGGAAGAATTGAGAACGGCCGATCCGGTCTATTATCATACCGTTGATCTCAAAAATCCCCATCGCCTCATCCGGGCTTTGGCGGTATGCCGCGTTTCCGGGCAGCCGTTTTCGTCATTCCGGAAAAAGCAGTTTTCCGAAAGATCGTTCCGCCCGATTTACCTGGAATTGAGTTGGGAGCGGGCTGAATTATACCGCCGGATAGACCAACGGGTGCTGAGCATGATGGAAAAAGGGTTGTTGGAGGAAGCCCGCACCTTGCTTCCCCACGAAAATCTGACCGCGCTGCAAACCGTAGGCTATCAGGAACTGTTTCCGTATCTCCAAGGGGAAACAACGTTGGAGGAAGCTGTTTCGTTGATCCAGCAAAACAGCAGGCGGTACGCCAAACGCCAGCTCACCTGGTCGCGCCGGGACGGTTTTTGGAAACACGTCCATCCATCGGAATGGACGTCTATATTGCAATACCTCGATTTTTCCATATCGGGGCTGATCTCCTGGCGTCAGGAATCGTTCATTGATCAAGATAAAGGAAGGGAGCAGGAAAGCCTGCGTTTAGTGATTCAAACTCCAGACCGCCTGTTGGCAGAGGTGCATTACCAGAATACCCGCAAAGGGTTGGCGCTGACTCCGGCGGAATACCCCGGCGAGGAACTCGCCCGCTGGCTCCTGCACGAGATGATCTACCGGGCGGAAGGCAAGCCCCTGACCGCCTTATTGGACCCGGAGTGGGAACCGTTGCTGGAAGCCTTCGCTTTCCGGCCTTTGACCAGAGGAGAAATGAATTCCGTGGAAGCCGCTCTTGCGGGACGATACCCGCTGGTCAGGCCTTGGAAGAAAGGGTAACCAGAGGGTACCTCAATACTTTGGAATATAGCGTTCTCCCCCTTTGAAGGGGGCCGGGGGGATGAAACCTTTCAACAGCATCCCGGAAGTTTCATCCCCCTAACCCCCTTCAAAGGGGGAAATTGCTTCGTCAGCCTTTGCCATGGGGTTAAGGAATGCAGCCCACCCCCTGGAAAGGGTTTTGAGATAGCCCCTAGCAGGTAATCCATTTTGAAATAAACAAAACGCGATCATGATCTGGAAACACCCCTTACCCCTGGAACAATTAAACGCCTTCTCGGATAAGACGTTAAATACCGCTTTGGGAATTGAGTTTACCGAAATAGGACCGGACTTTGTCAGGGCTAAAATGCCGGTAAACGAACATACCGTGCAGCCCTTCCGTATTCTTCACGGAGGCGCCAGCGCCGCCCTGGCGGAAACCCTGGGAAGCGTCGCTTCCCTGATGTGCCTCGACGACCCTACTACCCACGCCGGCGTAGGCGTGGAACTGAATTGCAGCCACCTCCGCGGCGTACCCGAAGGCGGGATGGTCATCGGAACGGCCAAACCCTACCGCCTCGGAAAGAAAATACAGGTGTGGAATATGGAAATCCACAACGAACAAGGGGAACTCGTATGTGTTAGCCGCCTGACGATTGCGGTCGTGGAGCAGAAAAGGTAACGGAGTTGCGAAGTTGCGGGGTTGCGAAGTTGCTAAGGGAAGTTGCGAAGTTGCGGGGTAGCGAAGGAAAGTAACGAAGTAGCGAGGTTGCGAAGGGAAGTTGCGACGTTGCGGGGTAACGAAGTAGCGAAGTAACGGGGTTGCGGAGGAAACTCTGTTGTGCGTAGACTTCCGTCTATGCGTCCGTTCAATCTTCAGATTGCGTGCATAGTCTCCGCCCATTAGGCGCATTGCTTCATTGTCTGAACTATGATTTACACGATGAAAGGATGGCCATGATGTAGCCCGGATTTTCCAACTGGCGCGAGGTCCCAACTGGCGCGAGGGTCCCCCCCTGTTTGCCGAAATCCGCAGATTTCGTGCAGAACTATCCGCCGGTCCCCTGACCGGCGTGAACTGGTTCCAGACAGTTGTGGGCGCCGCCTCGATCCTTTTTTAAAAAAAAACAAACATGAATACGTCTCGTTTTTTGCCATTTCTGGCCCTTTCCGTTTGGCATCTCCCCGTAGACGGGCAAAATATCTCCCTGTTGGCTAACGTCAACAATTTTCCTCAGACGGGGTATAGCGACGTATGGGGGTACGTGGACAAGAACGGGCTGGAATACGCCGTCTTGGGGGTAAGGAGCGGTACGGCCATCTATTCGCTGGCGAACCCCCGGGCGCCCAAACTGGCGGCTTTTGTGGCTGGGGCTAACTCCATCTGGAGGGATATGAAATCCTACGGCGATTATCTCTACGCCGTTGCCGATCAGGGGACGGATGGCATCCTTGCCATCGATATGAGCAAAGCGCCCGATACGATCACGTGGAAATTCCACAAGCCGGTTATCGGAACGATCCCCCTGAACAAATGCCATAACCTGTATATCGACGAAAAAGGGCGGCTGTTCCTGTCCGGCTGTAATATCAACAATGGCGGGGTGTTGATCTTTGACGGGGCATCGACGCCTGGTACGCCGCAGTATATTGGGGGTGTGAATACCCGGTATTCCCACGACAATTTTTCCCGAAACGACACCCTCTGGTCGGCAGACGTCTACCTCGGAGAGTTTTCTGTAGTCGATGTATCCACCCCCCGCGCCCCGCGTTTGCTGGCGACCCAGCCTACGAGTTCGCGCTTTACCCATAACTGCTGGTTGTCCGACGATGGGAAGTACCTGTTTACCACGGATGAAAAGACGTTTGGCACCGTCGATGCGTTTGACGTATCCAATGTTGAGGATATTCAATTTCTGGACCGGTTTTCCCCAAAGGGGGCCAAAGAGAACCGGGCCATTCCGCACAATACCCATTACTACAAAGGGTTTCTGGCTACAAGCTGGTATACCGAGGGGGTGGTACTCACTGATGCGCACCGCCCGCAAAACCTGGTGGAAGTGGGACGTTACGACACGTATCCCGAAAGCAAACAGGGTTTTGAAGGATGCTGGGGGGCTTATCCCTTTTTGCCTTCCGGTTTGCTGCTGGCCTCCGATATCTCTACCGGGCTTTATGTTCTTCAACCCCAATACCTGCGCGCTTGCTATCTGGAAGGAGTGGTGCGGGATAAAACCACGAATTTGCCGATTGCAGGGGCCCAGGTCCGGACCCTGTCGGCAGACCTTGCAGAAAGTACCGATCTGGAGGGTGTTTTCCGGGGCGGCAGAGCCCAACCCGGCGCCGTCACCGTAGTCATTGCCGCCGGAGGCTATATCTCCGATACCCTGGGGGTGGAACTGCAACCCGGAGTGGTGAAGGAGTTAAATATCCTGCTGGAAAAAGAAGGTGCAACGCCTACTTCTACCCGGGAGATGGCCCGCCACCTAAAATACGAGCTGCTGGTGTCCCCTAACCCTTGTACCGAAAACTGTCAGGCCACTTTGTCCCAGCCTTTAACAGAGGATCGCGCCCAATTGGAAATCTGGAACCGTTTAGGGCAACGCGTCGCTTCTATTTCGGCAGCTAAAGGGAATTCCCAATTTCTCCTTACCTTTCCCGGGCCTCCGGGGATGTATTGGGTCCGGCTCCATCGCAATGGGCAAACGCTGGGGGTCGAAACCCTGGTGAGAAATTGAAACGTTGCGAGCTACTGCTACAAACGTTGGGCCTCTCCGAGGCCAATTGCTCTTCAATCGTTCCTATCCATAGGCGCCTAAACGCCCTAACGCCCTAACGCCTCAACGCTTAAATCATGAAAAAACCCATTACCTCCTTTTTCGCCCTGCTCCTGTTTGCCTGCGGCGCCTCTGCGCAGCCATCGGGATTGGTTTATGAACTGGACACCCTGTTCAAAGGCTGGCACGAGCGCGAAAAACTAAGCGGAGAACTCCTGGTTGCGCGCAACGACACTATTTTGTACCAGCAGGCCCTGGGGTTTTCGGACCCCATAAGGCAAACGCCGCTCAAACCCGGAATGCCGTTTAATCTGGCATCGGTGGCCAAACAGTTTGTCACCATGGGAATTATGATCCTGAAAGAGGAGCGCCGCCTGGATTATGACGACGATGTGCGCTACCACCTCAAGGGGTTTCCTTATGCTGGCATCACCATCCGGCATTTGATGACGCATACGTCCGGACTGACGGAGTATTTCGAACTCTGGGAAAAGCACGCCCCTCAGGACCGCATCTTCAGCAACCACGACCTGCTGAAGATGTACCATGACCTGAAACCGCCTCTGGACTTCGAGCCCGGCGCAGAGTTCCGGTATTCCAATACGGGTTACCTGATGCTGGCCCTGGTGATGGAAGCCGTCGCAGGAATGCCGGCGGAGGCCTTTATCCTGGACCGGATCATCGAGCCGTTGGGACTGAAGGCGACGTTCCCTTACCATTTGGGCATGCCGTCTTATCCCCACCCCGACCGCGTGCTGGGGTTTGAATGGAAAAACGGAAAGGCCGAACCGGCAGATCTATACAACATCGATGGCGTATTCGGCGACGGGAACATGTACGCCTCGGCCCCGGACTTGCAGAAATGGAGCCAGGCATTGAGGGAGCATAAGCTGGTGAGCGAGGCCACCCAAGCGGAAGCATTTAAACCGTTTACGTTGACCAGCGGAGCGAAAAGCTACTACGGATTTGGCTGGGGGCTTCAACCCGATGGGATCTCGGTATCGCATACCGGAGGATGGGTTGGCTTCCGGAATTTTATCCTGCGGGATCTGGAAGGAGGGTATGACGTGGTGTTCCTTTCCAACTCGTCGGCCGATGGCCGGGCGGTACGGCTCCGGGAGCTCAAAGCGATGATCGACCGCTACCGGACGACCCGGATCACCAACGTTTTTCTGGCAGATGGTTCAGGAAAGCCGCTTCAAAAAGGGGAACTGCGCCTCCAGGGGAACCGGATACTTGAAGTGGGTCGGGCGTTGTCTCCCAACCCTGGCGAGCGCGTAGTAAATGGCAAAGGAAAAGTCCTTTCGCCCGGCTTCATCGACACCCACAGCCACCACGACCGGGACATGTTTGAGAAGCGATCCATGCCGGAAGTGGTCAGCCAGGGCATCACGACGATTGTGGTGGGCCAGGACGGCGGGTCGCATTTTCCGCTCCGCGAACTTTGGGCAACGCTGGATTCTACCCCTGTTGCCGTCAACGTCGCCTCCTATGCCGGGCACAATACCTTGCGCCGCCGCGCCATGGGCAACTTTACCCGCCAGGCCAGCGCCGCAGAAGTGGAGAAAATGAAGACCCTGCTGGCTCAGGAAATGGAATCCGGGGCCCTGGGCCTGGCTACCGGGCTGGAGTACGATCCCGGTATTTACTCCTCCAGGGAGGAAGTACTGGCTTTGTCCAGGGTGCTGAAAACCTATAATGGCCGCTATATCAGCCATATCCGGAGCGAAGACCGCTATTTGAAAGAAGCGGTGGAAGAGATCCTTTTTATTGGTAAAAAAGTTAAGATCCCGGTCCAGATATCCCACATGAAACTGGCCATTGTCAGCCAATGGGGAAAAGCAGACAGCTTGCTCCAGGTGTTGGATAAAGCCCGGAAGCGGGGCATTCAGGTCACGGCGGATGTGTATCCGTACGAATACTGGCAGGCTACCATGACGGTGCTATTTCCCGACCGGAATTTTACCGATCTCAATGCAGCACGGTTTGCGCTCACCGAACTGACGACCCCCGAAGGCATGTTTATCGCCAACTACGAGCCCGACACCACCCTGGAAGGGCAAACCCTGGCGGACCTTGCCGCTGCCCGCGGGCAGGCGCCGGAGGTGGTTTACCTGGATCTGATCAAAACCGTTTTGGAGCAGCAAGCCGAAGAAAGCGTGATTTGTACCAGCATGGATCCTACCGATGTCGGCAAGTTGCTGGCCTGGCCCTGGAGCAATGTATGTACCGATGGCACGCTCAACGGCACGCATCCCCGGGGCGCAGGAAGCTTTCCCAAGGTGTTGCGGCTGTACCAAAGGGAACAAGGGCTCTTCGATTTGCCCGAAGCGATACGAAAAATGACTTCCCTGGCTGCCCAAAATATGGGTTTCCGGGACCGGGGCCTACTTCAGCCCGGCTATGTGGCCGATCTGGTGCTTTTTGACCCTGAAACCGTAACCGACCACGCCAGCATGTCCCATCCCACCGCCCTATCCGAAGGCATTCTGCAGGTTTGGGTCAACGGTCAGGAAGTATGGAAGGCGGAGAACCGATGGGGAATTTGCCTGGCAAAACGTTAAGGCGTTAGGGGTTAACGGTTTAGGCGTTAAGGGGTTTAGGCGCCGCCTCCCCTTAACGCCTAAACCCTAACGCCCAAACGTTTAATTCCCCTCCGGTCCGGCCTTCTGGCCTTCCTTCTTAGCAGCCTGCATAGGGTTCTCGCCCATTGGGCCGCCGCGGCGCATGCCGCCCTGCTGCTTGAACAGCTCAAACTTGGACATTTGCGGCTGGCGGGGGAAGAAGTTGTTCTCGGTGTCTACGTCGGCGGTTTCTTCGTTGGGGTCGAGGATGACGTCGACGACCGGCTTGTCGAAAGCGAACACCTTGGTGACCTCCTTATCGTTGTAGCGCCAGATCTCGGCGGGGATGCGCCGGATAAGGGAGGAGCCGTCTTCAAAGACGAACTTCAGGATTAGCGGCATCACGAGTCCGCCTTTGTTGGAGAAATCGAGCTGATAGAAACGCTTGCCCGATTCCAGAAGCGTCCGTTCTTTAGGGTCCAGCGACTGCAGGTATTGCTTGTAGCGCTCGCGGTCTCCGGTGGTGATCCCGTTCGGATCGTAGCTGTTGTAGAAATCGTTCAGGGCCGGATTGCGTTCTACAGCTACGGTAGCCAGGTCTTTTTTGTTGTTTTGATACGTCACATCATTTTCCAGTTCTTCTTTGTCTTTTTTGGCCAGCAGCGGTTTTTCTACATCCGGGTTTTTGGAGTCGAGGCGGAATTCCGCGACGTTGTCGAGGGAGATATCCACATTGTCGGTCGT
>JADJHZ010000019.1 GCA_016707205.1 Haliscomenobacter sp.
CGTGAACCGCCGCATCTACACCTACCGGGCTGGGAGTACCTATTTTTAATGGATGTTACCCGGTCTATGTTTAACGCCGCCCGCTCCCAGCTGCCCGGCAACCCCAGGGCACTATCTGGACTATCGATGCAAACAACAAAGCCGAGACCGGGAGCCTGCAACTTTTCCAGGTGACCAGCGCCAATAACGTCTGGAATAACCCTCCCGCCGTCTCCGCCCACTACAACGCGGGCCGCGCTTACGAGTACTACCTGAATACCTTTAAACGGAACTCGATCAACGGAAAAGGGGCAATATCATTTCCATCATCAATATTGCCGACGACGATGGAACGGGCCTGGACAACGCCTACTGGAATGGGAACGCCATTTTCTACGGGAACGGCAAACAAGCGTTCTCCTCCCTGGCCCGGGGCCTCGACGTGGCCGGCCACGAGCTGACCCATGGGGTGATCCAAAATGCCGCCAATCTGGAATACTACGGCGAACCGGGCGCCCTCAACGAGTCTTTTGCCGATATCTTCGGGGCTATGATCGACCGGGAGGACTTTAAAATCGGGGAAGACGTGGTCAAGCTGTCCGTATTCCCTTCTGGCGCCATGCGCGATATGGCCAACCCCAACAACGGCGGCAAAAGCCTCGCCGACCGGGGCTGGCAGCCTGCCCATACCGGAGAACAATATACCGGCGACGCCGATAACGGCGGGGTCCATATTAACAGTGGTATTCCCAACCGGGCATTCTACCTTTTCGCTACCGCCGTGGGGAAAGAAACCGCCGAACAGGTCTATTTTTACGCCCTAACCAACCTGCTCACCCGGACCTCCAGATTCATCGACTGCCGCCTGGCCGTAGCGCAGGCTGCCAAGGTGCTCTTCAACGCCTCGGTGGCCGCCGCCGCTGAACAGGCCTTTACAACCGTGGGAATCAGCGGTTCAACTCCCCGACGTCCCAGCCCGATGCACGCCGCCAACCCGGGCGAGCAATTCATCCTGGCTGTGGACACCGACAGCACCGGCATGTTCATCTACGACCTCAACGGCCAATCGGTGGGAACCCTCGCTACAAATGAAAAGATCATCAGCAAACCAAGCATCACCGACGACGGCAGCGTGATCCTTTACGTGAACGCCAACCGCCAGATTCGCTATCAGATCCTCAACTGGACTACCGGCCAGACCCAATCCGGAACGCTGAGCAGCCAGAGCATCTGGCGCAACGCCGCGATCGCAAAAGACGGCGATAAGATCGCGGCCATCACCGCAGAGTACGAGCCCCAGATCTACGTGCAGACTTGGTCACTGCGCCAAAGTCTCAAGTTGTTCAAGCTCTACAACCCCTACCTTCACCGAAGGAGTGCAGTCGGGACAGGTGCGCTACGCCGACGCCCTGGAGTGGGACCTCGCCGGAGAATACGTCGTTTATGACGCCCTCAACCAGGTATCCCTGCTCGGGGGCGCCCCTTACCTGTATTGGGACATCGGTATCCTCCACGCTTGGGACAACCCGGCGGACCAACCCGCCAAAGGGGATATTGAAAAACTGATCACCGGCCTCTCCGAAAGGGAAAGCATCGGTTTTCCGGCGTTCTCCAAAAACTCCCCCAATATCATTGCGTTCGACTATGTGATCGATGTGGACGGGAACAACGTATTTACGGAGGCCGATGAATACTACCTCATTGGCCTGGACATCCAGAAAGGGACCCTGCGCACCGTGCTGCAGAACAACACCTTCGGCATCCCCAACTACGGCGTGGACGACGACTACCTGCTTTTCGACAACGAGGCCTCGAACGGTGTTACCCAGGTGGCTTTCGTACAGCTCAAAACCGACAAACTTAGCCCGGCCGCCAACCCCGGCGTCTTCCTCTCCCAGCGCATGTGGGCCAGTTGGTTCGCCACCGGCCAACGGGTGCTGACAGACGCCAAAGAACGTCCCGGCCCGGAACAGGCCCTGAGCGTTTTTCCTAACCCCTTTGACGGAACCCTCCAGATCGCCCTGGAACTGCCCCAAGCGGGCGACCTCCAGGCCTCCCTCTGGGATGCGCTCGGCCGACGCGTCTGGACCGCCTCTTTCCCCGGCCAACCTTCCGGCGCCTTCGGCCATGCCCTATCCCTGCCTGCGTTGCCCGCCGGCGCTTACGTACTCCGCCTCAAGCACAACGGGCATACCTGGACCCGCCAGGTGATCCGAAACCCCTGAGCCCTAAAATAGAACAGCCGCCGGAGCAATCCTTTGGACGTTCCGGCGGCCGTACTCATAATCCCATAAACAACATTAACTATGCTCTCCTTTAACGTTTCCTTAAGGGGCGTTTATTGCGCGCCCTGAAGTTAAATTGACCTGTTCCCCGAAATCCCTTGTTCGCCGTCCCGCAATAAGCGGGACAGATTTTGCGCGGAACTATCCGCCGGTCCCCTGCCTTGTTTGCCGAAATCCTCAGATTTCCTTGTTTGCCGAAATCCTCAGATTTCGTGCGGAACTATCCGCCGGTCCCCTGACCGGTCGCCACCCCAAAAGTTTTTTCCCGCTCCCCGCTCCCTGCTCCCTGCTCCCTCCTGCTCCCTATTCCCAAACAATCGACTGTTTCTAAAAACATTTCCGGATAAAAGTTAGGAGGCCCCTGGTATGCCCTTGCATTCCTTCGGAATTGGCAATACTATATTACGCTAAATAACCTCCTTTTTCAAAATACAGATCAATATAGCATCAATATTGGTTAACATGGTGGTAGCATGGGGGGGACAGATGGGCTACTTTTGTTCGTGTTAAAATCACACGAACTATTTTATTCACCCAAACAGATTGTTCTTATGAAACGAGTATTTGTAAACCTTCGCAACAGCGCCCTGGCATTGGGCCTGATGCTGACCACAGCGGCAGCGGCCATGGCAGCTGATTACCCGAGCGTATTGATCAAGGTAGGCCTGGGGCAGCGCCTCCAGGTCGAGATTCAGCAACTGGCGGGCAAGACGGAAGTCGCCCTTGTCAACGCCCTGGATGAGACGGTGTTCCAGGAGACGGTAGGCGCCAACCAGCGCTATTACGCCAAGACCTTTAACCTCGCCAACCTGGAAACGGGCGATTACACCTTTGTGGTGCGTACCTCCACCCGGGAGATCCGCCAGCCGTTCTCCCTGCAGGATCGCAGCGTTGCCCTCGACAGCAAGGCCCGGCGCGAGGTGTTTCTGCCCCAGATCCGGTTGCAGGAAGACGCCGTGGAGATCAACCTCCTCAACCGCCAGGTAGCCACCGTGCGCGTGTCCATCCTGACGCGCGAAGGCGAACTGGTGTACGAAGACGTGATCCCCAACGTGGTCTCCCTGGGCCGCCGCTACAACGTGAGCCACCTGGAAGACGGCGAATACACCTTTGTGGTGCGCACGCCGGAACGCGAATTCTATCAGAATTTCCAGCGCGGGAACTAACCCGTGCGAAATCACCCCAATTGACCGCCCCCCGGCAGAAACGCCGGGGGGCTTTTTTTTTGGGCCCCGCAAACGCCAAAAGTTTGTATTTTGCGCCCAAAATCGACAAAACCATGAAACATACTGCCCTCGCCGCCGGCCTTCTGTGCCTGGCCCTGCTCGCCGCCTCCTGCAAAAACGACAAAAAGCAGGCGCCGGCGCTGCGGATTCTTCCGACCTGACCACCAGCACCCAGCCCGAAGCGCCGGTGTACCGCGACGCGGAAGCGGCTGAGTTCACGGGCGAATTCGCCGACGCCAACTACCCCGACAAAGGCTTCTGGAAAAAAGTGACCGTCCAGGCCGTCGCCGGCAATAAACTGGAGGTCGTGTGCTCCAGCGCCAAAGACCCCATGACCGGCATGGGCTGCAACTTTAAAGGCTTGGGCGACCACCGCAACGGCTACGTGCAGGTGCCCCTCAACCCCGAATCCACCGACCCTACCTTCCTCACCCTCCGCTTTATGCCCACCGGCGAACTCATCGTCGGCGCCGAAGGCGGCGGAAGCGAAAACCCCACCGACGCCCTCCAGCTCTTCTGCGTCACCTCCCCCTCTAATACCTTGGGGGGAGTGTATGAGAAGGTGAAGTAGAAGCGAGAAGAACGATTTTTAAAAACAATACCGGGTCTGTGCGTATGTTACGCGCAGACCCGGTATTGTTTTTAGGAAAGCTCGATATGATTAAATTGTTGAAATTCAATTATTTGTATTTATTTTTTTGCGGAAAAGCCAAATTTTCTTGGTGGTAACCGGGACCTTGATCTAGTCTTTGGAAAGAAGGGGAAGGATGCGCTAAATTTGGGATAAGCAATCTCAATTATGGAAAAGGAAAAAAACGAACCTCACCATTTCTTTACAATGCCCCAAATCGTGCAACGGGCTTTTCCAGGTATGCTCCAACTATCTATGTATAGCCGGGATTTTCTGTTCGGGAAAGCCAATAACGTTCGGGATATTGAAATCCTGACCGAGGAAGAAGCGCAGAGCCCTATGGCGGCAAGAGCCCTTTTTTATAAAGCCGGTTCGAATGCCCTGGGCGTTTATCTTCCAAAAGCAGGGGTGGGCAATTTTGCGGTTCATTCTTTAATATCCGGATTTATTCAAATTCAACAGCCCTATTGGGTTCCGACTTTGGTTGGGAGTAGCCTTCTCTTCGATCGGGCGGTGATCCTGCTACCTGGGATTATCCGATAACCGAATTGGAAACACACTATGTCGTGGTATTTAAATTGGCAAGCATGAGTTGGAGCCAGGAAAAAGGAAATCAGATAGTATAAGTTACGGGTGCTTTTCGGGAAGCAGAAGATCTGCCTGGAATGGGTAGATCTCTCTGCGCCCTTTAGTTGCAGATGAAAATTTTCACTTGTTTTTTTAGCTATTTCCAGAATGTTTTTTTTATTTTCCTTCCATAAATATGCAACAGATATAGGTTTTATGCGTGTATAGACGAATTTCCTATTTTAGGGATTCAAGGGGCATGGGCGGCAAATGTGCAAAACCTGTTTCGGAGTATTGGAAGAGCTGGCTTAAATCCCTAATAGAAAAATAATCTGTCAATATGGATTCGTTGAAAGAACTCATTCAATTTATTGACCGCAATAAAGTCAAGTCTATCGAGGTCTTGGGGTATCAGAAGGAAGGAAAAAAAACGCTAATCAATCAGTTTTACCAGAGGATTGCTTCTGGTGATTTGAACACGGATGAAGAGGCCGCCGATCTGTTTTTCCGTGTTTCGCCTTCGGATATCCTTTACCGTAAGTTGAAAAGTAAATTAAAATCCAGGCTGATTAACTCGGTTTTCTTTCTCGATCTGAAGCAGCCGAAATATTCAGAGATGGACCGCGCCTATTTAACCTGCTGGAAAGAATGGTCGGCAACACAAATTTTGTTCAGAAATGGAGTTACCAAGGTGGCCGTTGAACTGGCTCACCGGATTTTAAAGCAGTCTCAGGCGTTTGAGTTTTCTGATATTTCGATGAATATCGCTAAAATGTTGAGGATCACGTACGCAACCCGATTCCCCAATGCCAAAAAATACGAGCAGTTTAATGAACTGGTAAATTATTATTTGGGCTTACAAACCTCTGAATTGAAAGCGGAGGAATATTATTTTGACATCGTCAGGCATTATGCAGAAAGTCTTGCAAGCCAACCTGAAGTTGGAGAGAAAGGTGAAAAATATGTTCAAGAGTTGGAGCCTTTGGTCAAATTGTATAAAACTCACCGCCTGCTTCGTTTTTTTTATCAAATCAAGGTAGCCTCTTATATGTGCCGGAATGACTACCGGACTACGGTCGGGGTGTGTAACGAGGCTCTTTCGGCTTTAGAAATCAAGACTTTCTTACCCCAATCGCAGGGCGCTTTCTTTTATTTTCAGAAGATTGTATGCCACGCTCAGTTAAAGGAATTTGAAGAAGGTAAACGCTTAGCAGAAGCTTATCTGATCTATGACGAACAAGGATCATTTAACTGGTTTAAAAACAGACAACTTGCTGTTTTTTTTAGCTTTCACTCGGGGGATTATGAGGAAACGCTAAGAGTATTTGAACAAGCGAGTTCTCATCCGGGATTCAGGCGCCTTGATCCGGTAAATGCGGAGTTCTGGAAAATCTCGGAAGCGTATCTGTTGTACCTCCTTTACACCGGAAGGATTCCCTCTACTTCAGAAAAGGCATTCAATTTTCGAATTGCCAAATTTCTCAACGAGGTTCCCATTTTTTCTAAAGACAAGAAGGGGATGAATATTCCGATTTTAATCGTTCAAATCTTGTTCACCATTGCCCAGCAGCGCTACGATTTGGCGGTCCTGCGCATAGATTCCATTGAAAAGTATTGTACGCGGTATTTGCGTAAAGACGATACGTATCGCAGTAACTTGTTTATCAAGATGTTGTTATGCATCCCCCAGGCAGGGTTCCACCGCGTAGCCGTGTCCCGACGGGCAAGCAAATATAGGGACTTGCTGCGCAAGCACCCTTTGGAATACGCCAACCAGGGCCATCAGATCGAGGTGATTCCTTACGAAGCGTTGTGGGAGATGGCACTGGATTCTCTAGGTACCCGGATTCATTCCCCGTCGCGGGCCTTGCCCAAAGCAGGAGAGCCTTAGAAAAAACGCAAAGCCCCCGGCGGCTAAGCGCTACCGGGGGCTTCCAGGAGTAGGGAGTTGCTGTAAGGGAAGGATTCGAACCTTCAAGGGGAAGTTAGCATCGGAACAGATTTGCGGTGGTCAACCCCAGTCAGGAGCCGGCTTCGCTTGGTGTTGCCAAGCGAGGTCGCTTCGGCTTATTCCGTGTTTATCCAGGTCCCAGCCGAAGCCGGGGTCCCCACCCCCGAGACAAGGGGGCATGGCTGCCTGTTTCATCACCTCACATTGTTTGTTTTGCAGGGCGTCTTTTCGCCGCTGTTGATGATACAAATATAGAAGCAGCCCCTATTCTTTGCAAATTTTTTATAAAAAATTTATAAAATTTACAATATCGTCAATAATTAGGCTTTTTTGTTGATTTTATTTAAAAAGACGTTCGATTTTTTGCCCGCTTCTTGAAGATTTTGCAATGCCGGGGAAGACCGGTCGACCGTTTAGGCGTTAGGGCGTTAGGGCGTTTAGGCGTAAGGCATAGGGCCTGTGATCGAAATCTGCTCCCTTTTCCCTACTCCCTTCGCCTCAACGCCCCAACGCCTCAACGCCTAAACTTCCTTAACGCTTCAACGCTTCAACCACGCCTTTAACAGAAGGCCCTTCCAGCACAAGGGCGGTTTTTCCGGCGCTTTCTTCAAAGCGGGCGCGTAGGCTATTGGCGGGCGCGAAGAAGGCGCCGCCGCCTTCGTACTCCATGTCTTTGCGCAGGGCGTCAAATTCGCGGCGGTCGAAGAGCTGGTCTTCGTCCCAGACGTATTGCATGTAGAGGGGTTGGCGGGCGAAGTCGAAGCGCAGGGTGCTAAGCTTGAATCTGCCCTGGCGGCGCAATACCGTACCGATATGGGTGGCTTTGACGAACGCCCCGCGGCGTTCCTGCTGCTGTTTCCAGTAGGGGCCTGCCCGTTGGGCCACTTCTTCGGCAGGTTCTCCGAGCGCCTGGGCCAGGGGCGCGAAGTCGCCTTTGAAGATGCCCTCTGCGATGGCCAGGCTGCGCTGAGCTGCCGCCTGGGTATTTTCGGGAGTCTCCGTGCCGTCGCCGCTGAGGAGGAGCAGCAGGGCGGTGTCGTCGAATTCGGCCTGGAGGCGGTCGTAGGCGTCGAAGCGCACGCGCAGGTCCGCGCCGGAGGGGAGGACGTAGGTCCCGGTCCAGCGCGCGGCTTCCGGGTCGGAGAGGGTAGGGGACCCGCCGGACAGCAAGGCCTGGATGCGCATAGCGATATCGTCGGAGATCTGATCGTTGGAGTTGCTCGACACCACCACCAGCAGGTCTTTCGAGGGTACGAAGCCCATATAGGCGTTGTAGACGCCGTTGCCGCCGTTGTGCCAGATGAGGGTGTCGCCGCCGTCCAGTTCTTCTACCACCCAGCCGTAGCCGTAGTAGCTGGGCGCGTCGCCTTCCTTCTGGTGGGGCGTCCACAGCTTGCGGATGGAGGCGCCGGAAAGGACGGTCCCGCCGACCAGGGCTTTATACCACCGGTGCATGTCGGCTGCGGTAGACAGGATGCCGCCGTTGGCGCGCAGGTGCCAGCCTGGCCCTTCCTTGGCCCAGGGGCGGTCGAGGGCCGTGCCCCAGCGCTGCCCGTCGCGGTAACCAACAGCCAGCTCTCCGGGAGCAAAGCCGGGGGCCTGGTAGCCCGTGCGGGTCATGCCCGAGGGCAGGAAGAGGTGTTTCCTGAGGTAGGCTTCGTACCCCATACCGGAAACCTGCTCGATCACCATTCCCAGCAGGCTGTACCCGACGTTGGAATATTCGTATCCCGTGCCCGGAGCAAACAATAAGGGAGTCTCCATCGCCAGAGTATGGAAGGCGGCGGTGGAAATCGTATCGTAGTCGTCGCCCAAAGCCCCGGGGAAGCCCGCCGAGTGGGTCAGCAGATGGTGGAGGGTGATGCCCGCTTTATCCGCAGGCGCCTTGCCGAGGTATTTGGATAGGGGGTCTCCGACCGACAACTTGCCCTGCTCTTCCAGCTTCAAAATCGCCGCCGCCGTAAATTGCTTCGTGACCGACCCCACGGAAAAAACCGTCTCCGCCGTTTGGGGCCGTTTCGCTTCCCGGTCGGCCATGCCGAAGCCTTTATCGACCAGCACCCGGCCTTCCGAGGCGGCCAGCACCGACCCTGCATAGCCGCTTTGCGCTACTTTTTGCAAAAACATTTCCACAGCAGCAACCGAACCGGAAGCCGGGGAAGTTTGGGCGTTCAGTACTCCGGCCGTCCATACGGCCATCAGAAAAAGGAAGTGGATGGTTTTCATTCGGGTAATTTTTGAAAACAAAATACGAATGTTTTCGTAGATTAAAACTAAACCTTGAACCAAAAACGTTGGTCGGGGGACCGGCAAATAGTTTCGCACGAAATCTGAGGATTTCGGCGAACAAGAGTTTGGGCGATTAGGGGTTTAGGCGCTCTGATCGAAATTTGCTCCCCGCTTCCCTGCTCCCTGCTCCCTGCTCCCTTCACCTCAACTTCGCAACTTCGCAACCCCGCAACTTCGCAACTTTTAATACCTATCTTTGCCCCAAACCGCAATCCATGCAAACACCGGCACTGCGCAAAGACGATCCCCGCACGATCCGGTCCTGGGCGATGTACGACTGGGCCAATTCTTCGTATTCCCTGGTGGTGAGTTCGGCGATTTTTCCGGCGTATTATAACGAGGTAACGCGGGTCAATGGGTCGGGCAGGATGACGTTTATGGGGTTGGAGGTAGAGAATACGGGGCTGTACTCTGTGACGCTGGGATTGTCTTTTGGGGTAGTAGCGCTGGTATCGCCCCTGTTGTCATCGATGTCAGATTACGGGGGCAACCACAAGTCGTACATGAAGTTTTTCTGCTACGTGGGCGCTTTGGCCTGCATGAGCCTGTTTTTTTTTACCGGCCCGAACCTGGCGCTGGGCCTGGCCGCGCTGATGCTGGCCACCATCGGGTACTCGGGGAGCATTGTTTTTTACAACTCTTTTTTGCCGGCCATTGCGTCGGAGGCGCGGCAAGACCAGGTCAGCGCCCGGGGCTACGCCTACGGGTATATCGGGGCGTCGACGCTCCTGTTGCTCAACCTGGCGGCCATCCTCAACCAGAAAGCGCTGGGGGTGACCGACGATACCCTGCTTCCCCGCTTGTCGTTCTTCCTGACCGGACTCTGGTGGCTGGGCTTTGCCCAGATCCCTTTTGCCCGCCTGCCGCGGGGATTGTATATCCGCAAGCCGGAAGGGCACTTCCTCCTCCACGGGTATCAGGAGCTGGGCAAGGTGTGGAAGCGGCTGAGGGAGGAACCTTTGCTGCGCACGTTTCTGCTCAGTTTCTTTTTCTACATTATGGGCGTGCAGACGGTGATGTTCATGGCTGCCTCGTTTGGGGAAAAAGAGGTGGGCCTGCCCGTAACGTCCTTGATCATCACGGTGCTGTGCCTGGAGTACGTCGGCATCGCCGGCGCATTCCTGTTTGCGGCCTTGTCCAAACGGATGGGCAACCTGCCTGCCCTGATCCTGGCGGTATGCGTGTGGATTGGCATTTGCATCGGCGCGCTTCAGATCAAGACACATGCGCATTTTTTCATCACGGCGGTCTTCATCGGCCTGGTCATGGGAGGGATACAGAGCCTTTCGCGATCGACCTACGCGAAGCTTATCCCAAAAACGGAGAACAACGCCGGGTATTTTGGTTTTTTTGACGTTTGCGAAAAGGTGGCCATGATGTTCGGACTGGTCATGTTCGGCTACCTCGACAATCTGACGGGCAGCATGCGGTCGTCGATTTTCGTCCTGACGATCTGGTTTGCTATCGGCCTGATTCTGCTGCTACGGGCGCTGGCGCTTCGCCGCGCCTGATCGTTTTGTTTTTTCTCCTGAATAAACCGGCACAACGGTCTTTTGCTTTCCGGAAGGGATACCGAAAAAAGTTTTGACAAAAAAGAGATAAGTTATACCTTAATCGGCCGTTAGCGCGGATTAGCGCAAACACCTATTTTATCACTATGTCAACCTGAGTTTATGTCAAGTCAACACGAAAACTGGGGCTCGCGCGTTGGGTTGGTTCTCGCTATGGCAGGGAACGCGGTGGGGTTAGGAAACTTCCTGCGTTTTCCGGTACAGGCGATCCAAAACGGCGGCGGCACCTTTATCATTCCCTATCTGGTCTGTTTCCTGCTGATGGGGATTCCTCTTTTGTTTGTCGAATGGTCCATGGGCCGTTTTGGGGGCCGTCGTGGGCACCATAGTACGCCATTCATTCTGGATTCCATGTCCAAGTTTGCGTTCTGGAAGTATATTGGCGTGTTCGGAATTTTCACCAACCTGGCGGTAGCGGCCTATTACTGCTATTTGGAAAGCTGGGCGCTGGGCTATGTCTGGAATTCGATTGCCGGGATGTTCTCCGGGATGAGCAGCGATCAGGTTGCCGGTTTTTTCAGTGACTATACTAGTTTAAATTCGGCTGAGCCTATTATTTTCTGGGTGATCTGTCTGGCGCTAAACACCTGGATCCTTTCCCGCGGCCTCAGCGGGGGGGTGGAAAAAGTAGCGAAGGTTGGGATGCCGTTGCTGATCGCATTTGGCGTTATTCTGGCCATCCGGGGGATTACGCTGAAAGCAGGCCACGACGGCGCCATTTTCTCCGGCACAGCAGGCTTGAACTTCCTTTGGACCCCCAACTTCAGCACGATATGGGAACCAAAAGTATGGCTGGCTGCGGCCGGGCAGATCTTCTTTACCTTGTCGGTGGGTATGGGGAGCATCCAATGTTATGCGTCGTACCTGCGCTCCAAGGACGATGTGGCGCTGAACGCTATGTCGGCCGGTTGGATGAACGAGTTTGTGGAAGTCGTGCTTGGCGGCGCGATCGTCATCCCGATCACCGTGGGGTATTTTGGCGTAGACGGCATGATTGAACTGGTCAATAAAGCTGGCGGTCTGGGTCTTGGATTCCGTACCCTGCCGTATTTGTTCCAGCAGTGGGGGCCGATTTTGGCGGTCTTGGCGGGCGTCATGTGGTTTGGTCTTCTGTTTTTCGCGGGTATTACCTCCTCCCTGGCTATGGGCACGCCGATTATGGGTTTCCTGCGGGACGAGTTCGGGTGGAAACGCGAAAGTTCGGCCTGGCTATTTGGGGCATTGATCCTGATCCTGGGCTTGCCGACCGTCGTGTTCTTTAACTACGGCGTGTTTGACGAATACGACTATTGGGCGGGCACGGTGTCGCTCGTGGTTTTTGCCTTGTTCGAGACCATCCTGTTTGCCTGGGTCTTCGGGATCAACCGGGGCTGGAAGGAGATCACCATGGGCGCCGATATCAAGGTGCCGGTGCTGTTCAAGTACGTGATCAAATTCGTGACGCCGGTGATCCTCGGCGCCGTGTTCATCGGTAGCTTGCCCTCCATCATGGATACGATCAACAACACCGCGATCCATGAGCAACTGGCTGCGGCGACGGATGAAACGACCATCAGCACCCTTAAAAAGACGATCTTTTTCAAGAATATTTCCCGTTTTGCCTTACTGGCCATGTGGTTCAGCATTGCCGTAGCGGTGGCCATAGCCTACCGGAAACGGATGCGCGAAGGCCGCTTTACGAATATAGAGGCTTAAGAAAACATTTTTTAGCTGCCAGGGGCAAAAACCGTCTTTTGAGACAGCCCCTGGGAAAATATAAAGCCTTATGAATCCAACCGCTTTAATTATGTGGCTTAGCGCGGTACTCATCGTTTCGAGCGCTACCGCTTACTTTTTTTACAAAGTCCTGGTGACTCCTCACGGAAAAACGGAGGCAGAAGAACAACCTACGCCTCCTGTCAAGTCGTTTGACGTTTCCTGAGGGCGGCGTTATGTTGATATAAAAAAGCCCCTGTTCCGGTCAAGGAACAGGGGCTTTCTTATTTTATTAGAAGGGCTTGACCTCGTTTAGAAGCTTTCGCCTTGATCTTTAAGGTCGGAGTTGTTGATCTTGCTGCGGCGTTCGCGGCGGGCGCCGGTGAAGTCGAGCTGCCCAAAGCGATAGTTAAAGCTCAGGCCGAAAGAGCGTTGGGCAATGGTGTAGTTGCTTTCCTGGAAAAACGTAGGGCCTTCCAGGCGGTTGGGGAACTTGAGGTTTTTGCGGAACGGCTGATCCACCACAAGGCCCAGACTGGCTTTCTTATTGGCAAAGTCCTTGCGGATGCCGATGCTGGAGCGCGTGTGCGAAGCGCGGTATCCTTGCAGGCTATAGCGTGGAGAATTATAGAACCCGGATACTTCCACACGCAGGTTTTTGGGGAAAGCATAGCTAACATTGAAGTTCCCGCGGTATTGAAGGCCGTTGTTGCTTAAGCGGATCCCGTTGATCGTTGCTTCCGTATAGTAATTGGCCACGTTTAAACCGCCGCGGATATTGAGCTTATCTTTCAGGTTGACCGAGGAAAAGAAGTCCAAGCCATAGGTATAGTTGGTTCCGATGTTCTGATAGGTAGTAATCGAGGTTCCGAGGTCGTCGATTTCGAGATAGTTCTCGATCACGTCGTTGGTATGCCGGAGGAAAAGCGATGCGTTAAAGACCACGCCTTTAATGAAGGTATTGTAGCCGAGTTCATACGCGTTGGTGGTCTCCGGGAGCAGCTGAGGGTTGCCGACCGTGATATCCCGGGGGTCTTCCAGCGGGATATAGGGGTTGATGAACCGCAGGCTTGGCCTTTGGATACGCTGGCTGAAGCTGACCCGCAGGTTGGAGAACTGGTTTAGTTTGCGACTGAAGATGATGCTCGGTAGCAGGTTGTCGTAATTGAAGTCAAAGGTGGTTTCGTTGGTGTTGAAATCGCCCAGAATGGTGGTGTGCTCGTAGCGGGTACCGACAACCATGCCGTAGTTTTTGCCCAATGCGACATTGAACGACAGGTAACCAGCGAGTACATCCTGCTCGTAGTTGAGTACGTCGGAGCGGGTGAAGTCGGTCAGATAGAGCCCGGATAACTGATCGAATAAGTTGTAGCTGAAATCGCTTTCGATCTTGCGGACGATGGCTTTTGCTCCGGTTTCCAGTTTCAATCCTTTGGAGAACGGATGCACGTAGTCGGCCTGGATGGTGGTTTCCACATTTAAGCCGTCGTTGTCGTTTTTTTCGTTGCGGTATAGCGAGGCGTCGTTTCCTTGCTGAAGTACTTGGTTTTCCTGCAGGCTGGCGTCGCCGTTGATCTGGATGGCGAAAGAAAGTTCCTGCTCCGGTTTTTTGAACGTGCGGCGGAAGTCGGTCGTCCAGTCGAAACCGCCGTTAATGGATTTGCTGTTGGAGCTGCGGTCGTAGTCCTGGTTGACGCCGTTAATAGGATCGTTGAAAATAGATTCCGTTGTATTTTCCTGTTTTCTCCCGAAGGCCCGGAGGGAGAAGGATGTACTTACGCTATTAAATGCGTTGAAGTCGTAGTTGGCGCCCAGAGTAGCGCGCGGCCCAAAAAAGTTGCCGTCGCCGGTGCTGAACTGATTCAGGGTGCGGGTCTGGTTGTCGATGTAGTCTTCGCGCACGAAGGTGGTTTCCGATGGCCGGGAGTAGGAGAACCATCCGCCGCCGCTGAAGTTCAGCCCAAAACGGCCCCGAACGAGGTTAAGGCTGACGTTGGAATTGCCGCTGCGGGTCCCTACCGATCCCCCTACCGACCCGGTAAAGCCTTCCGCAGATTTTTTCTTGGTGATGATATTGACGATACCGGCAGAGCCTTCGCCGTCAAACCGAGCCGTGGGAGCAGTGATAACCTCCACGCTCTTGATCTGATCCGCCGGGATGGTGCGCAGGGCATCCGCCGGGTTAGCGGCAAAGATCCCCGAAGGGCGGCCGTTGATGAGCACCTGCACCTGGGAAGAACCCCGGAGGGAAAGGTTGCCTTCGGCATCTACCGCCAGCATGGGCACGCGCTGGAGCACATCGGTGGCGTCGCCGATGGAGGTGTTCACGTCTTTTTCTGCGTTGTAGACGAGCTTGTCGATCCGGTTTTCGTAGGTTCCGGCTTCGCCTTTCACTTCTACTGCCGCCAGGTCGATCCCTTCTCCCACCAGTTGGAGTTTGCCGGCTTCGTAATCGGGATTTTTAGGCGTGAGCTCGATAGAGGTGACTTGTTTCGACTGGTATCCGATAAAGGAGACCTGCAATTGGTATTTTCCCAACTTTACAGCCGGGAACTTGAACTGGCCTTTTTCATCGGTAACGACCCCGCCGCGTTGCTGCTGGGTTTTTTCATCGATCAGAACGACGGTAGCGAATTCGATCGGCGTATTGTCGTTCGAATCCAGGATGGTTCCGGAAATACGGCCGGTAATGCCGGCCTGGGGCATGCCCGTAGGAGGGCCCCCGGCGCCTTCAGGGCGCTGGGCGTTCAGTACGTTTAGGGATAGGAAAGCAAAAAGGGTGATAATCAGGGATTTCATTGTGGTCGATTGGTTTAATGACAAAACTTGACTTTTTTGTGACAAAAATGACCACAATGAAATGTCAGGACAAGCGGATTGTTTAACCCTTGGCTTGAAAAAACCCTAACGACCGTTCCCCGTCGACGAACAGCATTAAACTGAAGTTCTTTGTTTTACTAATTCTCTTCCTAAAAATCGATCTGATAGCTCAATACGGGAACGAGGCTGGACTGTTCGCGGTAGATCCATTTCCCGAGTTCTGGATCGAAATCGCGCGTCAGGCCGTCGATGTTTGTTCGGGCGATGGCGTTTTGGATATCCAGGGCCAGCGTCCAGGCGGTATTGGGCTTATCCCGCCGGTAGGCGACGCGCAAGTCGGGGCGGAAGTAGGCCGGGACCCGGTCCTGGAATGCCAGGCTTTCATTGACCAGGGGCGTTTCGGGGTCGTAAGGGTCGGGGCCGGCAGGGGTTGCCAGAGGGGTCAGGCGTTGTCCTTGATTGTACAGAATGCGCAAACCCGTCTGGAGGGTTTTTCCCTGCCCCAGGTCCCATTCTTTTCCTCCCAGGAAATTAAAGCTCAGGCCGGTGTCGAAGTTGGTCGGATAGCGTTTGCCGTTGAGCGGCACGTAGGTCGATTTCAGAAGCGAAAGGGAGCTCAGAAAGAACGTACCGTTGGAGAAGACTTTTTCCAGGATCAGGTCAATGCCGATATTCCGGCCGGTTCCCGAGCTTTCCAGCGGGCGGTATGCAAACCCGTCGACCAGATTAATCATGGAGTAGGTGCTGTTGGGGTTCGTGCTAACGGGCACATCCTCCAGGGCTTGGAAATAGGTTTCCACCCGCAGGCGATACAACTTGGATAGGATCTGCTCCACCGCAAACACCACGTGATGGGCTTTCAGGAGGCCGAGCTGGCGATTGGGATACTGGATCGCCCCATTGTTCTCCACCCGGGTGAAATAATTGCCCAGGGGCAGCACCTTGCTATGCAAGCCATAGGCAAGGCTCAGGTGGTTGGTTGCCGAAGCCTGATACCGGACCCCGATACGCGGCTCGATCGAGGACGTTTCGTTGAGGGCAAAGTATAACCCGTGAACGCCAAGATTGATATTCCACCGCGGCGACGGCTTCCAGCGCAAGGTGCTGTATGCCTGCCCTTGCCAGGAATTGCCCTCCTCGTCCAAAAACGTTTTGTAAGCGCCTTCCAGAAGATACCTCCGGAATAGATCGTATCCAAGCCGGGTTCCGATGACCCCGCTGCGAAGGGTCGCCTGGTTGCTCAGCTTGAGGGAATACAAGGTATGAACGGTGAGCTGCCCCTGCCGGTAGTCTTCGTCGTTAATCACGGTAGGGCTCAGAGAGGGGCTCAGGGTGTCGTTCCGGAAAATAATGTGCTGACCGGTCAGCGCCATATTTACGGAGAGGAAAGAATGGTCGTTCACCAGATAGGTGTAATTCGCGCCAGCGGCGCCCATATCGGTGTCAAAGTCGCGCGTGAGGTAGTCGGAATAGGATTTCCAGTTCTCCACGCCCTCCACGGCTTCGTTGAATTCAGCACTCACTCCGCCGATTCCCCATACGGAGAAGGCATGTTTGTAGTCTTCGCTGCTGAAATGCAGTTTGAAGGAAAGGTCTTGAAAGCGGTTGCTCTCGCGTTCGTTCACCAGGCGGATATCCATGGCATCCAGGATGCCCAGGGTGGAGTAGCGGTAGTTGACGAGGTAGGAGCTCCGGCCTTTGACGATCGGCCCCTCGGTGGCGAAATCCAGTCCGATCATCCCGGCCCGAAGCGTGTATTCCCGTTTTTGTTTGTTGCCGATCCGGAATTTCATATCAAAAACGCCGGAAAGGGCGTTGCCGTAGTCTGCGGGGAAAGCGCCGGAAGAAAAATCGGAATTACTTAGCATCCCGACGCTGAAAATGGTAATCCCTCCCCCGGAAGAACCTTTGCGGGCGAAGTGGTTGGGGTTGAGGATGTCTACGCCTTCCACGCGCCAGAGGACGCCGAAATTCGCGTTTCCCCGAACGTTGATATCGCTCCGGTTGTCGCGGGCCGGCTGCACTCCTGGAAAGCCTACCGCCATGCGGCTGGGGTCGTTGGCGCTGGCGGCGTAGCGCTGGGTCTCTTCGGCAGAGAAGGAGCGGGTGCTGACGATGGCCAGTTCGTTGAGGGGTTCATTGCCCAGTTTCCGGGCGCGGACGACCACTTCTTCCACCATCACGCCGGTTTCTACCAGTTCGATGGTCAGGTCCAGTTCTTTGGCCGAATTGAGGATTACATTGTCCGATACATACGTTTCATAACCGAGATACTGGCACTCCAGCTTATGCCTTCCTACCGGCACGGCAATCAGTTCAAACCGGCCGCCGGCATCCGTGACGGCGCCCACCGGCTGTTCCATGTTTATTAGCTGCACCGTTGCTCCAATAAGGGGCTGGCGGGTGTCTTTGTCGAGCACGAGACCACGGATAGTTTGAACCGGCTCCTGAGCTTGAGCCATCGAAATAAAGCACAAACCAAGTAGTAACCACTGTGCGCCGTAAAGGAGGCGCCTTTGAAGGCGGGCATTCCGATGCGTTTTCATAGGTACAAGGGTTTTAGTGGCGTTAATAATCCATGCTTAATTAAAACTCCTTAAGATACAAAAAATAGTGGCGTATTGCCAGCGCAGAATGATCTAAAGAGGTTTCGTCCGGGCAGGCCTTGCAAGGTCTTGACCTTCAGAATTTTTTTCTATATCTTTAAGAAAAATCAGGTTTGTTTTCTAAATGCTTTTTTTCTTGGCTTTTTCGGCAAAATAATTTCGCTTCGCCATTCCTAAAATAATTCCGCTAAACTCCCCCAACTCCTGAAATCCTTTTTTAACTGGCTCAAAAAGGTTCTTTTTTGTCTGTTTAATCGGCCGAATAGCCCTTTGGGCTTTAGCGCTCCTTTCTATGCTTAACAATTTCATAATCCTTTTTTATTGAAAACCAGTGTGGTAGGCAATATCTTTGTTCTATATTTGCGGCATAGTGTAGAAAATACACCAACTATTTTTAATCGATTTATTTTTCAACCATTAACACCTCATGACATGCTGAAGAAACAATATCTGAAAAGCAAACCGTTGTGTAAAGTCACGTTCAGCCTGCCCGTGGAGGCGGTTGAAGGAGGCGCCGAAGTACGCGTCGTTGGCGATTTCAACGACTGGAACTGGGAAAACGGATTGGCCATGGAACTCAAGAAAAACGAGTACGTAGCCAGCGCCGAACTGATGACTGGACGTAATTACGAATTCCGTTACCTGGTAGACAATGATCATTGGGCGAACGATTGGAACGCCGATGCATACCTTCCTTCTCCTTATTTTGGAGTAGAAAACTCGGTTGTGCTGCTGGTGGAACACGAATTCAGCGCAGGCGGACATACCGAAGAAGCTCCTGCAGCAGCTCCTGCAGTGAAAAAAACCGCTCCAAAAGCAGCCAAAGCAGCCAAAGACGATCTCAAGAAAATCGAAGGCATCGGACCGAAGATCCAGACGCTTTTGGAGGCAAAAGGTATTACGAGCTTTGGCGACCTGGCCAAGGCGGACGTCTCTCTCCTGATGGAAATCCTGGAAGCTGCCGGGAGCCGTTTCAAAATGCACGATCCCACCACCTGGCCCCAGCAAGCCAAGCTGGCTGCCGAGGGCAATTGGGAAGAACTGAACAAGCTGCAGGCCGAACTGAAAGGCGGTAAGCGCTAATTTGCCGCTATTCGCCGCAATAATCCAAGTCAAAGGCGGTGGAAACCAGTAAGGTTTCCGCCGCCTTTTTTGTTTGCTCCTGTAACATACCCAAAACGTTGCATAACTCGTTAAATGTTGCGACTTTACCTGTTTAACCCAGTTTTTCCCAAATCCGATGGTTATGCACGGAACGCGTTTTCCCCTCCTTGCCTTTTTATTAGTTTTCGCACTTTCTCCTTGGGGACTGCAAGCCCAGGAAGGCCCTTATGGTTTTTTGGAAAACAAAGGGCAAATTCGGGATCAATGGGGCCAGCCCAATCCCGATGCGCTTTTTTTGCTGCCTTCGGGTAATGGTCTTCAGGTTCAATTGAGAAAGGATGGGTTCAGCTATGACGCCTACCGGAGGGACGGGGCGCCGGGATTCGAACAGGAAAGGCTTTGGGGCGGCGTACTACGGATGCACCGGATAGATGTCGTCTTTGCCGGTGCAAATCCGGATGCCTGGATCGAAGTGCGGGACCCCGCATCCGATTACCTCCTGTATTATCCGCCAGGGGATACGACGGCCGGCATCCGCGTCCGTCATTACCGCAAGATCGTATACCGGGACGTTTATCCGCACATTGATGTGGAATTCGTCGCCTGGCCCGATGCCCAAAAACCCGTCGAATACAATTTCCTGCTTAAGCCCGGCGCAAAGCTGTCGGACATCCGGATGACGTATACGGGGGCTTCGAAAGCCGAAGTCGAGCCCGATAGGATCAGTCTGCCCCTGAGTCTGGGCCATTTGTCCGAGCGCATTCCGGCCAGTTTTTGGCAGGATAACCGGCAGCCGTTGGGTATTCAATACCGGAAGATAGAGACGCCCTCGATTTCTGCTAATGTCATTTCGGTTGGATTTCAGGGTGTGACAGGAATCATCGACCGCCCTCTGGTCATCGACCCGACCCCGCATCTGGATTGGGGCTCCTATTACGGAGGCAGCGATCTGGACGAAGGGCGCGGGATGGCGCTGGACAGGCAGGGGAACGCCTATGCGATAGGAAGAACGCAATCGGTCTCGAACATTGCCACCGCCGGCGTACACCAAACAACGTTCGCTGCAGGCAGCGACGCCCTGATCGTCAAATTCAACACCTCCGGCGCCCGCCTGTGGGGCGCCTACTACGGAGGGGCAGGCAATGATTCCGGCCAGGCGATTGAGGTGGATGCCCAAGGCAACGTATACGCTGTTGGCGCCACCGAATCCGCCAATGGCATTGCTACGCCGGGCGCTTTCCAGATCCTTTTCAATGCGGGTAATTCCGACGCATTTCTGGTCAAACTCCGTCCCGACGGGACCCGGATCTGGGGCACGTACTTCGGGGGGCCAGATTATGAATTTGGCAATGATCTGGCCATTGACCGGGCTGGCAATGTGTTTATCACCGGGTGGACCATATCGTCCACCGGGATAGCGACCATGGGTAGCCACCAGCCTGCTTATACCGGGCAGTTGGATGGGTTTGTGGCCAAATTCAACCCCGGCGGGGCCAGGCTTTGGAGTACCTATTTCGGAGATATTGGCTTCGACCTGGGCCTCTCTACCGTGACCGACGCTTCCGGTAACGTGCTGATCTCCGGGTGGACTTCTTCCACTTCAGCTATCGCCACTGCCGGGGCTTATCAGACTACCTATGGCGGCGGGGATGCCGACGCGTTTATCCTGAAGTTTGCCGGCGCCAGCGGCGCCCTGCAATGGGGGACTTATTACGGAGGCGCCGGCAACGAGTACGGAGATGGATTAGCGGCGGATGCCGCGGGCAACCTTTATATAACCGGACCGGTGAATTCCGGTAATGCCCATACGACGCCGGGGACCCATCAGACGGCCCTGCGAGGCGTCTGGGATGCATTTGTTGCCAAGTTCGACCCTTCCGGCATCCGGCTTTGGGGAACGTATTTCGGAGGGGATGGGGATGAATCTGGTTATGGAATCCGGGCAGACCCAGCCGGCAGTGGCGCGGTTTTTGTCTCGGGGTTCACCAATTCGGCTAACGGGATCGCCACCGCAGACGCACACCAAATCGCTTATGGTGGCGGCCTAAACGACGCTTTTTTGGCAAAATTCTCATCCGCCGGCACGCAGGAATGGGGTTCCTACTTCGGTGGGAACGCGGAAGACCGGGGCTACGGCATTGACGTGGATAGTGCTCAGGTTACTTATCTGGTAGGGTGGACGGCTTCTTCCTCCGGGATTGCCAATGCCAAAGGGCATCAGACGGCATTTGGGGGCGGAATGTCGGATATACTGGTTGCCCGGTTTTCGGATTGCTACGCGCCGCCCGCCCCGGCCAATACAAACGACTCCACTGAACTGGTCTTTTGCGGAAGCGCAAATACGGTGCTTCGGGCCCTCGGGGAAGGCGCTCTGACCTGGTATGATGCCCCCACCGGGGGGACGCTTCTGGCTTCGGGCGATTCGCTTGTTCTTTCCGCGCTGACCAACACCCGCGCCTACTATGTTCAGGACAGTGTTTGCGCTGCGAGCAGTACCCGCACCCCTGTGATCGTTGCGGTGAACCCCATTCCAGAGGCTCCTGTTGGGACGGATGTGTCCGCTTGCGGCGGGCTCCAGCCTTTTCCTGCTTTGACGCTTACCACCGGAGCAGGGCTAACGGCCGACTGGTATTCATCCGCCGCCGGAGGGGCGCCCCTTTTGCGCGATGCCTTGACGTATTCCCCCACAGCCCCTGGAATATTTTACGCGGAAACCCGCAATCCGGCAACCGGCTGCGTGAGCGGCAGCCGAACTCCAGTTGCCCTCACTTTAAACCCAACGCCCAGTCTCAGTGCCGGGCCTGATCAGGAAGTTTGCCAAGGCGCCAGCTTTTCGATTGCGGCTTTGGCGTCTTCCGGTACGCCGCCTTACCGGTATGCCTGGAGCAATGGAGATACGACGGCTGCTATAACGCTCCTGCCGGCCTCCCCGGCTACGCTGTCCGTTTCGGTAACCGACAGCAGAGCCTGCACAGCGGCAGATCAGGTGGTTATCCGTGTTAATCCCGCGCCCATTGCCAACGCTGGTCCCGATCTTTCCGTTTGTTCTGGCCAAGGAGCGACGCTCAACGGGAGTGCAACAGGGGGAACTTCCCCATATCGGTTTGTATGGAGCACCGGCGCTGCTGCGGCTTCGGCCCCGATCAATCCGGCCACCAATGGGGCCTATTTTTTAACAGTGACCGATAGCAACGGCTGTTTGGGCATGGATCAGATTGGGGTGACCGTAGTCGTCAATCCTACCGTTCGTGCCGGGAGCGATCAGAATATCTGTGCCGGAGCGGCAGTGGCCCTTACGGCGACCCCGGGCGGTGGTACAGCCCCTTACCGGTACGCCTGGACTACGGGGGATAGCCTGGCGTCTATTTCGGTTACGCCTGCCTCTTCTTCTGTTTACTCTATTGTCCTTACGGATTCCAATAATTGTTCCGCATCGGATGAAGTACAGATTCAGGTGATCCCCATGCCGGTCGCTTCGATACAGGGAAGCAGCCAGGTTTGCCTGGGCAGCAGCGTTACCTTGACGGCTTCGGGGGGAAGTTCTTTTCAGTGGAACACCGGTAGTACGGCTTCACGTATTTCGGTTTCACCAGGAGTTCGCACCGTTTACGAAGTCGTGGTCCTGAATAGTCCGAACTGCTCCGATACCACTTCGGTTACCGTAGAGGTGCTTCCCTTGCCAGCCGTTTCGCTTCCGGAACAAGTTACGCTGCGCCAGGGAGAAAGCCGGCAATTGGATGCAGGCAGCGGCGCGGATGCGTATCAATGGACTCCTACGGAAGGATTGAGTTGTACGGATTGCCCGGACCCGGTTCTCCAGCCCCAGGCAGGCGCCACGTATTGCGTGGCGGCAACCAAAGACGGATGCTCGGCCGAGGCATGCATCGAAGTGGCGGTTTCGGACGAATGCCCGGTGTTTGTGCCTAACGCGTTCAGTCCCAACGGCGATCAGGTCAACGACCTGTTTTGTCCGTACAGCAATTGCCTCCCGGAATTTACGCTGGAAGTGTATAGCCGCTGGGGCGCCTTATTGTTTGCAGGTACAGGATCGGAGGCCTGCTGGGATGGTAAACAAGGAGGTCAGGACCAAAACAGCGGGGCCTATGTGTACAAAATCGAGGGAACAACCCTGAATGGAAAAAAAGTAGTTCTGGCTGGAGAATTCTCCCTGCTTCGATAAATAGGACGAA
The DNA here is from genome assembly GCA_016707205.1 of Haliscomenobacter sp. Lineage (GTDB taxonomy): Bacteria > Bacteroidota > Bacteroidia > Chitinophagales > Saprospiraceae > JADJPL01. Next base: position 22,915 of record JADJHZ010000019.1, read on the forward strand.
AAGATTCTTGAAAAATCAGTTAATTTTGGATTCGGCGGATAAAAATGCCCGAGTTGGGTATTTTTGTCATTAGGCTTGTTACGATGGGTCAGCGCGGTGGGGAAATAACCCTTTTTTACTCGTGCAGATTCCCATCGCAACCAGTTTATTAGCCTTTTCACCTTTTAGTTTTCTACTATGAACTCAGTAATCCCTCATAGCCTCTTCACGGAATACGACATCTATCTGTTCAAATCCGGGAAGCATTTCCGGATCTATGAAAAGATGGGGAGCCATATAGCGGATGTAGAAGGCGAAACCGGCGTTAATTTTGCCGTGTGGGCTCCTAACGCTCAGCAGGTATCAGTGGTTGGTAATTTCAACCATTGGAACCAGCAGTCGCATCCCCTCCTCCCCAGACTGGACGAGTCGGGTATCTGGGAAGGGTTTATTCCCGGGATTGGGAAAGGGGAGCTCTACAAATACCATATACAGACCATCGAGGGGCGGCATCTGGAAAAAGGAGACCCGTATGCTTTTTTTTGGGAAATTCCGCCCAATACGGCTTCCATTGTCTGGGATCAGGATTACCACTGGCAAGACGCTTCCTGGATGGAGCGGCGCCAAAGCCTGGCAGGCAAACCGCAACCGTATTCGGTGTACGAGGTACATTTGCCTTCGTGGAAAAAGCGCCCGGGCACGTCCTTATCGCTGGGCTATCGCCAACTGGCGGAAGAATTGGTTCCCTACGTCAAAGACATGGGTTATACCCACGTCGAGTTGCTTCCAGTAATGGAACACCCGTATTATCCCTCCTGGGGGTATCAGGTAACGGGGTATTTTGCCTCCACCAGCCGGCTTGGGACGCCCCAGGATTTCAAGTATCTGGTGGATGCGTTTCACCAGGCGGGCATTGGGGTGATCCTGGATTGGGTGCCTTCCCATTTTCCGACCGATGCATTTGGATTGGCCCAGTTTGACGGCACGTACCTCTATGAGCACGCCGACCCGCGCAAGGGGTTTCATCCCGACTGGAAAAGCGCTATCTTCAATTTTGGACGCACCGAAGTCCGGAATTTTCTGATTTCCAATGCGATATTCTGGCTCGATCAGTTTCACGCCGATGGCCTTCGGGTGGATGCCGTGGCCTCTATGCTGTACCTGGATTATTCGAGGGAAGAAGGGGAGTGGCTCCCCAACCAATATGGTGGGAAAGAAAACATAGAAGCGATCTCTTTCCTGCGGGAGTTCAACGAAACGGTATATAAAGAATTTCCGGATGCCATCAGCATCGCAGAAGAATCCACTGCCTGGTCCGGGGTATCGCATCCAACATATTCCGGCGGGCTGGGTTTCGGGCAGAAATGGATGATGGGATGGATGCACGACACCTTGAATTTCTTCAAAAACGACCCGGTTTACCGAAAATTTCACCACGGCCAGATCACCTTCAGCCTGATCTATGCCTTCACGGAGAACTTCATGCTGCCGCTTTCCCACGATGAGGTCGTGCACGGCAAAGGCAGCCTGATCGGACGCATGCCCGGCGATGAATGGCAGCGCTTTGCCAATCTCCGCTTGCTGTATGGGTACATGTACGGCCACCCGGGGAGCAAGTTGCTGTTTATGGGCAGCGAGTTCGCCCAAACCACCGAATGGAACATTGAAACGGGGCTGGCCTGGGATCTCACCTCGAGCGATTACCATCAGGGGGTGCAACGATGGGTGCGCCGCCTCAACGAATTTTACCGCTCCCACCAGGCGCTCTATGAACAGCAATTTTCCGGCGACGGATTTGAGTGGGTCGACCATGGGGATTCCAACAACTCCATCCTCAGCTTTTTGCGCAAAGATAAAGAGCAGGCGCCGCTTGTGGTGGTCTGCAATTTTACCCCCGTTTCCCGGCCGGAATTCCGCGTGGGCGTACCTTTTGAGGGGGTTTGGAAAGAAGTACTGAATAGCGATGAAAAAACGTATGGGGGCACCGGCGACCATCTCAACGGCATGCACCACACAGAGGAGATCGAATGGAACGGAAGACCCTATTCCATCGCAATTAAAATAGCTCCTCTGGCGGTAATGGCATTTGAAATGGAAACCCCGCCGGTTAAAAAAACAGCTCCTAAAGGCACAAAAACAAAGGGAGCGAACGATTAGGATCCGGAAATTCCAAGGAAAAAGACCAGCCCCTGCAGGCGGTATCCGGTCTTCCCTTTTGGAATAATTTCATCCGATTTCATCTTTTGGCGTATCAGGCGATACACCCCTTTGTATAATTCTCCGTTGAATTCCAGTTCGCCCTGTTTACCTCCCACCGAATCCCCTACCGAAAAGATCAGGATAAACCCGTACTCTCCGTAAACCGGACGGTCCAAAAACGCGCCTGCCTGGATAGTTTCCTCCATTCCCAGGGGCCGGATGGGGTCTTTCATGTTGGGGCCGGGGGGGTTCAGAGGACTATCTTTGGCGGACATAGTGCCGTCCGTAACGATTATGGTCAGGCCTTTTCCTTTAGCTTGTCCCTGAAACTGCGCGAAAGAAAAGAGTGGAAGGAAAAGAAGGAACAGGGTGAAAATCCGTGCGTTCATAGTTCGATGGTTTCTGCGGTGATTACAAAAGCGCGCCCAACATTGGGTTTAACGGTAATGATTGGTTGTTGAAACAATGTAATATAAACAAAAAGTAAATATAGCCTTCAAAAGCGATTCGGCCAACTCCAAACAGGTTGTTTGAATAAAAAAAACTGCTTTTCTCCGAATTAAATTGTTAAAACCCCTGAAAATCTTTCCGTCACTTAAACGGAAAGCCTTTCAGGGGGGCGAAAGCCGAACGTTTTGTTCTAAAAAATCAGCAGACGTATTGCGATGGGAATCAACGCGAGTTAAAAAGGGCTTCTTTTTTCCATCACGCTGACCCATCGCCACAAGTCTAGTTTTTATCCGCATTTAATTCCGGCTTGCCAAGCTTCATCGCCGTATCGATCATTTGCAGGAATTCCCTTCGGTATCCATGCGTGTCGGATTCTTTGGCTGCAGCGGATTGGGCCAGCTGGTAGCAATGAGCGTAGGTGGCTTCTCCTTTGAATTCTGATTGCCGCAACAACATGCCGAATTCTGCCACGGAAGCAGCCCAGCGGAAGTTTTCGCTGGTTGTATTCAGGAGTTTAGCAGGGCCTGCAACAGGTTTTTCCAGCAACCGGCTTTCCGTACCCTGGGGTTCTTTATAGCGCAGTTTGATGTTCAGCCACTCTCTGGAGGCGCTTTGGGGCCCAGAGGAGGACGGTTCCTTTTGGTATTTCAACGGATCGACGCTGCCCAGGAGATTGGTCTCCACCCCAACGGGGATGATTTCATACAAAGCGGTCACGGTATGCCCCGCGCCCATTTCGCCAGCGTCTTTTTGGTCGTCGTTGAAGTCTTCTTTGGCCAGGAGCCGGTTTTCGTACCCGATCAGCCGGTAGCCCTGAATTTTGGCGGAGTTGAATTCGATCTGGAGTTTGACGTCTTTGGCGATGGCAAACAGGGTTCCGCCGAATTCGCGAACCAGCACTTTTTTGGCTTCTTCGATCTCGTCGATGTAATAATGGTTGCCGTTGCCTTTATCCGCCAGTTCCTGCATTTTGTGGTCTTTGTAGTTGCCCATGCCAAAACCAAGAGCAGTAAGGAACACCCCGCTTTCGCGTTCTTTTTCGATCAGTCGGACGAGTTCGCCCTCGCTGCTTATCCCTACGTTAAAATCGCCATCGGTGGCTAGTATGACCCGGTTATTCCCGTTTTTAGCCAGGTTTTCCTTGGCGATCCGGTAAGCCAGTTGAATACCTGCCCCGCCTGCAGTAGACCCGCCGGCCTCCAGCTTGTCAATTGCGGCTTTGATCGCTTGTTTGTCGCTTCCAGGGGTAGGGGGAAGGACGAGCCCAGCGGCGCCGGCATACACCACGATGGCTACCCGGTCTTGCTCGCGAAGTTGGTCGGCGAGCAGCTTGAACGACGCTTTGAGCAGGGGGAGTTTGTTGGGTTGGTCCATACTGCCGGACACATCGATCAGGAACACGAGGTTGGAGGGCGGAAGGTTTTCTGCCGGGATCCGCTTGCCTTGCAGGCCGATCGCCAATAGGTTATGCTTGGGTTGCCAGGGGCAGGGGCCTAGTTCTGTATATACGGCAAACGGGTGTTCCCCATTGGGTTGTTCGTAATCATAGGTGAAATAGTTGACCATTTCTTCTATACGGACCGCGTCAGCTGGGGGCATTTGCCCGTTTTTCAGGAAACGGCGCAAATTGCTGTAGGAGGCGGCGTCCACATCGATGGAGAACGTGGAAAGCGGGTCGTCGCCCACTTTGCGGAAGCGATTGTCCTGGATATGGCCGTATTCCTCCGTGTTCCATCCTTGCAGGGGCTCGCCCATCAAGCGGGGAGCTGCGCCGGAATAAGGGGCAGATGCAGGAGCGTAAGATGGGGAAGAAGGCAGGCTCTGCCTCGATTTAGTCATAGCGAGACTTATCTGCTGGAACTCCATCGCTTCCTTGAATTCCTCAGCAGGAAAACGCAAAGATACCTTTTGCCCGGAGCAAACGTTTTGTTCCCGGAGGGTACCATAACTGAGATGGGTCGCGACAAGCGTAACGCAGCGCTGGCTGATGCCAAGGGAAAACTCCCCTGTGGCGCTGCTGTAAACCGTGTCGGTTTCATTTTCGGCGCTGATGGCCGTGTAGGCCAGAGGCCGTCCATCCGGTGTAAGCACGATGCCGGTAACGGTGTACCGTGTGGGCGCCGAACCTGGAGCGGTTGGGATCTGGCCGGCCAGGAATCCCAATAACAGGGCGAAGGAAAGGTTTTGGATCATGGTTCTTGTTTTCTCACAGGATGCCCGAGGGATGAGGTTTACACAGACAAATCGAAAATTTTCAGTCAAAGTCAGTAAATTGCCCGCTCAGGAATGATCCATACAAAAGAATCCATGCGCTTTCGCCTACCTCAAAAATCCGGACCGGAGCGCGACGCCGAACTCCTCGAACAATACCGCACGGAAAAAGACCTGCGCGTATTGGGCCGCCTATATGCGCGGTATATGGATCTGGTATACGGCCTTTGTCTGAAATACCTTAAGAACGAAGAAAAGGCGTCGGATGCGGTCATGGAAATTTTTGAAGTGCTGGTACAAAAAGCCCTTCAGCATGAAATCCGGGAGTTCAAGCCCTGGCTGTATGTGCTGGCAAAAAATCACTGCCTGATGCTGTTGAGGAAGTCAGGCAAGCTACAGGAACAAACTTTTGACCCCGCCGTTATGTATTCGCTTAGCCCGGAGCATCTTTCGGAGGATAGCGATGCAGAGACCCGGGAGGCTCAGCTCAAACGGCTTGAGGCATGTATAGAACGGCTTCCTGATGAACAGAGACACTGCATCCGTTTGTTTTATCTGGAAAATCTGAGCTATAAAACCATAGCTGGCCAGGAAAAACTGGATCTCGGCTCGGTTCGTTCTCATATTCAGAATGGCCGCAGGAATTTGCGAAATTGTATGGAATCGTGAAAACACCAAAAGAAGGGAACGATCTGTTGCGCCAATGGCTGGAAGGCTGGGCAAACCGCTTCGGGGAAAACCGCCTCGACGAAGCGGCAAGCCGCGACCCGTTCCTCGCCGAAGCGCTGGAGGGGTATCGCAGTCTGGCATCCAAAGACCACGAGGAAACCCTTCACGTCCTCAATAAACGCCTTGGCCGGCGTAGCCGGCCTTCTATTTCCTGGAGCACCGGGTGGCGGGTTGCAGCCGCTTTGGCGGTATTGGTTGTTGTTGCCTGGGCCGTTTGGAGGGTATCCGATCCTTTTGGCCAGTCTGATTCGCTGGCTCAGGATACGGCGCCATTAACCAAAACGCAGCCAGCGCCTCAGGAGCCAGCGTCCTCTGAAGCCCTTGAAGAAGAAACAAAAACCGCTCCGCCTATTGCATCCAAAGCGAAAAAAGCCAGGCCGGTGAAACCGGCGCCTGCCCCCATTCCATCAGAGGGTCCGGTGAAAATCCTCGACTTGCCTACCGCCTTTAAAGAAGAGGCGCAACCGAAAGCTTCCCGGCAGGAAGAAGCCAGCGAATACCGCACTACCGCAAGCAGGGGAGAGCCTCCTGTCCCCGCGGCCGTTGCTTTGGCAGATCCTTTGGCCGGTAAGGTGACCGACGAACAAGGCAGGCCCTTGTCCAATGTCGAAGTAGGTTGGGAAAATCTGCGTATTGCCACCCGCTCTGATGCAAACGGGAACTTCCTCATCCCTCAGGATTCCGACAGCAAAACCCTGGTCTTTCGGCAGAATGGAAAAACAACCTCCTTTACCCCTCAACAGGCGTCTCCCTTTACGGTGGTGCTAGGCAACCAGGCCAGTCCTCCGGAAGCCATGGCCCGTAGCATGGCTAAATCCGTCAGCCCGGAATCGGCGAAAACGGCGCTAGCTGTCCATACCCCGGCTCCGGAAGGAGGATTCCCCCGCTTTTAATGCCTATATCCAAAGGAATGTACGTTACCCTGCGCTAGCCCTCCAATCCCGTGTAGAAGGCGCCGTTGCCGTAGAGTTTTCCATCCCCGCCGCTGGAATCCCTTCCGATTTCCAACTGCTGGAAAATCCAGGCTACGGCCTCGATCTGGAAGCGATCCGCCTCCTGCAAAACGGCCCCCGTTGGATAGCCGCTTTTCCCGGGCAGCGCTATGTCTATACGGTGGTGTTTAAGCTCCCTTAACTTTTCCTCTGGCAGTATTCATTCCAAGGTTACCATCCTCTGTATTGTGGCGGTTTGATCTCTTGGAGCCGCAAATAAACCAGGAGTTGGCCCCGGTGGTGGGTCATGTGGTCGTTGAGAAGCGCTACGATCTGACGCTTATTCATAGGCCCTGCAAAAAATTTGACCTCTTCCTCCAAAGCTGCCGCCGGGAGTTGGGCTACGGCCAAAGTGGAAAGTCGAAACTCTTCCCGGATAATCTCGATCACCTGTAGCTTCGTATACTCTTTTTTCTTGAAGTCCGTATTCGATTTTTGGCCGTTCAGATAGGCGGTACTTAACCAGGATACGTTACCCATCATGTGAAGCAATTGCTCTTTGAAGGTCATTTCTTCCGGCGTGGGTTTGAAATCGTAGTGATTTTCCGGCATGAGTTCGGCCACTTCCAGCGTATACGCCATAGCGTTCGCCCATTTTTTGCCAAAATCCCGAATAAATCCGTCTTGCTGGGCATGCCCAAAACAAGAAAGGAGAACCAGGTTAAAGAGGAATAAGTATTTCATAGTATCTATTTTGGTATACCATTAAACGTATACAATCCGGGAGCAAGACAGAGACTTTCCTTTGTTCGCTGTCCCGCAATAGGCGGGATCAGATTTCGTGCGGAACTACCCACCAACTTGCCGTTCTATGCCTGTCCTCCCCCTGACCCCCTCCAAAGGGGGACAGTACATCGCCCTGAAAATCAAGTACTAATCACTAACCACTAACCACCAATCCCCCGTCCCTCGCCTACAACCTAACCTCCATCATGGTTTGGTGCAGCACAAAATGGATCAGGGTGCAAAGCGGCCGTCCCTGCAGAAGGGGTTCCAGGCCCTGCCGGGAGAGGTAGCACCAGGAAGCGAGTTCCAGGGCTTTGGACGGAAGAGCTTTTGCTTCTCCGGAAAAGCCGGAATGCTGGATAAGTAGCCAACCTGAAGGGGTATCGAGCAGGAGATCGATTGTGGTTTCGAAAAGGCGGTCCCCGGTAGGGTAGTAGAGTGGGTATTTCCGGTATGTCGTGGTCGGCGCGAATTGCTGCTGTACGAAGTGGTACCAATAATTGCCAAATTGGCAAAGCTGGTTGGGATCCAGGACAGCCTCCACCTCGAAGGACGCCGTGAGGCGCTGGGCCATCTTAAGGGTTTCCTGGGCGGCATTGCCAGGATAAAACGCGTGAAGGAAGGCTTTGATCGCTTTGGCGGTTTGGTGGTCGCCGCCTCCCTGGGGAACGAGGGGGAAGAGATAGGGGTAACCCGTTCCCAGGGTAGGTTTGTTGGGAAGGGCCCATTTTTCCTGGCGAAGATCGATATAAAATGGCGGGTGAAGTTGTTTGCCCAGGGGAGGCGAAATAAAATCAGCCGGATTTTCTTCAAACTCAGCCGGCTCAAAGGATCTGGGGAATTCGAAGCGGTGCGGCTGGATAGGGATTGGCCTGCCCTCCCATTCCCAGGGGCTTTCCGGCTGGTCGGCATCAAGGGCGGGGATGTCTTCGCGCCCATCGTGCCAAGTACGGTTGAGCCATTTGGCTGGTTTATAGCCGAGCGGGAAGATCAGATAATCCCTTGCCCGGGTGAGGCCTACATAAAGCAGGCGGTTTTCCTCTTCCAAATATTGCCGTTTTTTTCGGGCATATGCAGGGCTGGCGGCAATCCGCTCGGCGAGTTGGGTGCCCTGGTACTGGCTGCCGTAGGGGTTTACCCAATAGCGGACCATCCGGTTGCCGAGAATTTGGTTGAGGTCAATTTCCGGGCGTTCCGAAACGATATCGATCCCCCAGACGTCGGCCCGGAGGTCTTTTTCCAGGCTATGGCAAACGACGATGGGCCATTCCAGGCCTTTGCTGCGGTGGTAGGTGAGGACGTTGACTGCCTGTGGGCTTTCTCCGGAACTCTGGAAATCTTTTCCGCTGATCTCCAGGGAATTCAGCCAAAGGATGAAACCGCCCAGCGAGGCGGCGCTATGCATGCGGTGGCAAGCGTCTTCGTATTGGAGGGCAAACTGACGGAGCACTTCCACGTTGTCGAGCCGTTGTTGGGGTTTTCCCCAGGAGGCAATCAGGCGGCGCAAATCCAACTCGCCGAGCAGAAGCTCCAGGGTTTCGGCACTGGAAAGCTCAGCAACGCCTGGTCGGAGCCGGTCGAGTTCGCGAATGACGGCAAATTGCTGAGCCCACCGGCCGGAAGCTTCCCTGCGTTTGGCCAGATCGAGATACTCCAGGCGGTTTTTGATGACGGCTTCAATCGGTTGCCCTTCCGCCAGGAGCAGGATCTCGGCGACAGAAAGCGAATCGGAATAGTGAAGCAGATATTTGAGGCAGGCCAGAAGGAGTTTGGCCTCGGCGGTTTGCATCAGTCCTGCCCTCGACATGGCCGATCTCAGCCCGGCTTGGTGCAGCGCTTCGGCCATTTCCATGCACTCGGAGTTGGTGCGGCACAATATGGCCACATCGCCGGGCACGGCTTTTCGCGCCGATTGGCCGCCTTTAGGCTGTAGGTAAATTCCTTTATTCAGCCAGTTGTAAAGCGCGCGGGCGATGCTGTTTTCCATCCAGGGCTTACCAGGGGGACGGCTGTTTTGTTCCAATTCCTCCGGAAGCAGGTCGAATTTCCAGAGGTGAAGGGCGGTTTCCAGGGTTTCGGGGTCCTGGTCCAGGGTCCGGACGGGTTTTAACGCCACCTGTTCCCGGGGCATGTGGGCGAAGGCGCGGGTAAAGATGGCATTGGCGGCAGCGACGAGGTCCTCCCGCGAACGCCAGGAAAATTCCTGAATATCTTCCGGCTTGATTCCCCCATTTTGGCTGATGATGGCCTGCATAAGTTCAGGCGCCGCCCCCCGAAAGCCGTAGATCGATTGCTTGGGGTCGCCCACCCAGATAGAATAGTTGGCCAGTCCGGACAATTTGAGAAAAATCTCCAGTTGCATGGGACTGGTGTCCTGGAATTCGTCGACCAGAAGGAGGTCCAATTCGTCTTCCAATACCCTGCGCACGTCTTCGCGATTGAGCAGGCGTTTGACGAGGGCTTCCATGTCGGTGTAGTCGATCAGCCCCCTTTTTTGTTTGTATTCCTGGTATTCCCGGATCGCTTCCATGGCGAGGTCGAAGACTTCGGAAATGAACTCCCGGATATCCTGGCGAAAGGCGGGGTCCTGGAGGTGTCCAAGGGCCAGTTCCCGAAGCGCGTTCATATCGTCCCTGCTTTTGGCGCCGGGCTGGAGTTTGCCAAGTTGGGCCCATTGCCTCCAGGTGAGGTTGCCTTTAAGGGTTAGTTCGCGGTGGATTTGTTGCAGGGTTTTGGCAACGTCCGCCGTTTTCAGGGTGGTATCTCCATTGGTTTCCAGGCGTTCGATCGTCGCTTTCAAAATCTGGGAGAGGGTCTCCTCTGTGGGCGCCGCCGTTGGGATTCGACGGGCCCAGGAGTTCTGCAAAGGAGGCAAACGAGGCGTTTTTGCTGGCTTCGAGCACGTCCTCCTGGAAATCGTTGGCCCTGGCTACTTCGGTGAGGGCGCGGACTTCCTGCCTCCAGTCGAAATACGCATTCCCGCTTAACCCAAGCTGATCGCACAGCCGCTCCATCTGGATCACCCGCGCTTCGGTCAGAACCATGGAGAGCGACTGGTTAAAAAGGATTTGCTGGTCCTCCTCGGCGATGATCGACACCTCCGGGGAGACCCCGGCTTCATAGGCGAAACGCTGGAGGAGTTTGACCCCCAGACTGTGCACCGTTCCGATCAAGGCGTGGGTGAGGTCCTCCGCTTGCTGCGTCAGTCCTTCCTGGAGCAACTTCACCCGCACCCGTTCCTGAAGTTCGGCAGCTGCTTTTTTGGTAAAGGTGGTCGCTATGATGCCGCTGGCGCGCACGCCCTGGCGGAGCAATCCAACCATTTCCGCGGTCAGGCGGTACGTTTTGCCGCTTCCTGCGCCGGCGGAGATGATTTTTAGCTGCATGGCGGGTCTGATTTTTCCGGCATTTGGCCCAAAGATAGTCATGGACGGTGGTATTCCGGTTTTACCTGGCCGGAAAAACCCGGTGGCTGATCCAATCGGCAATCCATTTCTCTTTTTAAATCAGGGCCTTTCCCCAACTTTCTCCCGTCTTTCCAAAGTTTTCCTATCTTTCCCCTGATAATTTCCCTTTTTACAAATTAAACAAGGCTATGAAATCGAATCACCTGATTGCCCGAATGCTGGGGGTATGCGTTTTCCTCAGCTTTTTGTCTTTCGCCCAGGCGCAAGACCAGCCTGTCAAAGCCGACACGACCAAAACCGAAAAAAAGCCGGACTCTAAAAAACCGCTTCCCCTGGAACCCGGACGGAAGATCCGCCTCCAAACCGACGAGGGCACCTGGATCTCTCTGGACGTCAGCCCCGATGGCAAGCAGATTGCTTTTGACCTGATGGGCGATATTTACCTGATACCGGCTGAGGGTGGGAAAGCGACTCCTTTAACTTCCGGCCTGGCGTATGATACCCACCCGAAGTTCAGCCCGGACGGCAAAAAGATCGCCTTTACCTCCGACCGCTCGGGGGCCGAAAACGTGTGGTATATCGACATGGAAAAACAAGACACGGTGCAGGTCACGAAAGACAACGACCAGCACGTGCAATCGGCGGAATGGACGCCCGACGGCGACTATCTGGTCGTATCTAAGGGAGGGCGCAACCTCAAGCTTTTTCTTTTTCACAAAGACGGGGGCGGAGGAACCCAATTGATCAAAACCCCGGAAACCCTCAAAACGGTAGAGCCTGCTTTTGGCCCCAATAGCCGTTACATCTGGTTCTCCCAGCGCACCGGCGCCTGGAATTACAACGCGCAGTTGCCTCAGTACCAATTGGGGGTCTACGACCGGGAAACGGGCGAGATCGACCGCAAAACCAGCCGGTATGGGTCTGCTTTTTCCCCCACGCTTTCGCCCGACGGCAAATGGCTGGTATACGGCTCCCGCTATAACGAACAGACGGGCCTGGTCAAACGCCACCTGGAAACCGGCGAAGAGAGCTGGCTGGCCTACCCGGTGCAGCGCGACGAACAGGAATCCATCGCCCCTCTGGGCGTATATCCGGCCATGTCGTTCACGCCCGACAGCAAACATCTGATTTGTACCTATGGAGGGAAGATTTGGAAACTGCCTATTGGAGGAGGGTCTGCGGTGAATATCCCCTTCCAGGTGGATACCGAACTGGATTTTGGTCCGCGGGTTGAATTTAACTATCCCATTTCCGACGAAAAAATGATGATCGCCACCCAAATCCGCGATCCGAAACGTTCTCCGGACGGTTCGAAACTGGCGTTTACCGTGCTGAACCGCCTGTTTGTCATGGATTATCCCAACGGAACGCCAAAACGGGTGACCGGCGCCAACCACACCGAAGCCATGCCTGCATGGTCGCCCGACGGGCAGCAACTGGTCTATGTCACCTGGGAAGGCGAAGGCGGATACCTGTACAAAGTCGGCGCAAACGGAGGCGCCCCCACCCGTCTGACTGCACAGCCCGGGGTATACTCCGACCCGGCTTGGGACGGCAAAACCAACCGCATCGTATTCCTGTATGGCACGGCACAAGTTTATAAAGATGCTATCGGCCCTCAGGCATTTGGGTCGATTGCCAACCTGGGATGGGTAACCGCCAACGGGGGGGAAATCACCCGGATCGACGAGGGCAAAGGCCGCCGCCTCCCGCATTTTGTGGAGGCCAACGACCGGATTTACCTGTTCTCCGGGGATAAAGGATTGCTTTCCATTCGCTGGGATGGAACCGATCAGAAGGAACATCTCAAAGTGAGCGGCATAACTACCTATCCGGCGTTGGCAGACCACGAACATTGCATGTTGGTGGAAACAGCCCAGGAACCGGCCCAGCGGCCCGCCGAAGCGGAATTGATTCTCATGGCCCCGAAAGGCGATCAGGCTCTGGCGCAAATCAACAACGAGATCTACGTCGTTACCGTTCCCAAGGTGGGCGGCGCTGTGCCGTCCATTTCTGTCGCTAAAGCGGAAAATGCCGTTTTTCCCTCGCGCAAACTGACGTTCCTGGGAGGCGAGTTCCCGCATTGGAGCAGCGATGGCAAAAACGTATTTTGGTCTTTGGGGAATGCCTACTTCGCTTATGATCTGGAAGCGGCCAAGGCAAATGAGGAGCAATTGAAGCTCGAGAAGAAAGCCCAGGAAAAAGCCAAAGCCGAAGGCAAAACGGAGGAAAAGAAGGAAGGCGAAGAGAAAAAAGAAGACAAGACCTACAAACCGGCGGAGCAGCGCATCAAAGTGGAAATCCCCAGGGACATTCCCGATGGAGTGATCCTGCTTCGCGGCGCGCGGATCATCTCCATGAAAGGCAACGAGATCATCGAAAAAGGCGATATCCTGATCGAAAACAACCGCATCCAGGCGATCGGGAAATCCGGGTCGGTGAAAGTACCCGCTGGCGCCAAGGTGATCGATGCGACCGGCAAGACCATCGTGCCGGGATTTGTAGATACCCACGCCCATATGTGGCCCAACTGGGGTCTGCACAAAAACGACATCTGGATCTATCAGGCCAACCTCGCTTACGGCGTCACCGCCACCCGCGATCCTCAAACCGCGACTACCGACGTCCTTACCTACAGCGATATGGTGGATGCAGGCCAGATGGCTGGCCCCCGGATTTACTCTACCGGCCCCGGCGTTGGATATTGGGCTTACCGGATCGAAAGCCTGGAGCACGCCCGCAATGTGCTCAAGCAATACTCGGAGTACTACAACACCAAGACCATCAAAATGTACCTGACCGGCAACCGGCAACACCGGCAGTGGATCATTCAGGCGGCAAAAGAACAGGGCCTGATGCCCACTACGGAAGGCGGACTGGATTTTAAACTCAACATGACCCAATTGCTCGATGGCTATCCCGGTCATGAACACGCCCTGCCCATCTATCCGGTGTATAAGGATGTCACGAAATTGGTAGCGGAATCCCAAATGTGTTATACGCCTACGATGCTGGTGGCCTACGGCGGACCATGGGCAGAAAACTATTTCTACGCCACCGAAAACGTGCAGGGGGATAAAAAGCTCAACTACTTCACGCCAAAAGAAGAACTGGATGCCAAGTCCCGCCGCAGGCCGGGCTGGTTCATGAAAGAAGAGCATATCTTCTCCCGCCATGCCGAAGGCGTGAAAGCAGTGGTGGAAGCGGGCGGACTGGCCGGCGTTGGTTCCACGGTCAGCTTCAGGGGCTTGGCTATCATTGGGAACTTTGGGCAATCGCCGCCGGGGGAATGAAACCCCACGACGCCCTCAAAGTAGCCACCATACTCGGCGCCAAAGCGCTTGGTTTGGGAAAAGATCTTGGATCGCTCGAAGCAGGCAAACTGGCCGACCTGGTCATCCTGGATAAAAATCCTCTGGAAAATATCCGGAATACCAACACGATCCGCTATGTTATGAAAAACGGCCGCCTCTACGACGGCAATACGCTCGACGAGGTAGCGCCCCGGCAGGTAAAAGCGAAAACAGTAGAGAATAAAGAAGGAGCGCCCTCCGGGTTGCCGGGGACTAAATAGACGCTAGATGTTAGAAGTTAGACGTTAGAAAGATTCCCTCTAACGTCTAACTTCTAATGTCTAACTTCTAAAACCTGTTCTTCCACATCATACTTTCCACCGGCTTTTCGGTGCGCTGATTGTATTTGGCGTCGCCTTTGGCGTTGTAGTAGCGCTCGATTTCCCCATCAACCAGAAAGTAGATCAACTGGCCTATGGGCATGCCGGCGTAGATCCGCACGGGTTGGGTGCAGGAAATCTCCAGGGTCCAGGTGTTGCAAAAGCCGACATCGCCCTTGCCTGCAGTGGCATGGATATCGATGCCCAGGCGGCCTACACTGGATTTCCCTTCCAGGAAGGGCACGGAATTGTGGGTTTCGGTGTATTCTTCTGTAACCCCCAGGTAGAGGGTTCCGGGTTGCAGCACAAGGCCTTCTTCTGGAATTTGGAAATGAGTGATCTGGTTGTGTTTGCGGGCGTCCAGGATGGGATCGTTATACGTGGCGAGCCATTTGCCGAGGTGCACGTCGTAGGAATTGGTACCCAGGCATTCGCGAAGGAAGGGTTCTATGACGATCTGTCCATTCTCAATCGCTTCCATTATTTTTTTATCGGAGAGGATCATGCCGGTTTGCTTTTAGTCGGCAAATGTAAAAAAGATTTTCAGGAAGCGATCTCCCAAAGGATGAGGGTTCGGTCGTCGGAACCGGAAATCAGCCCCTCTTCCGTCCATAGCAGCGTGTTGACGGAATTGAGATGGCCGCCCTGGCGGAAAGGGCCAAGTACCTGGAGCAGGTCAAATGTGGAGGCATCCCAGATTTTGAGGGTCTTATCCCGGCTGGCGGTGGCAAACAAATGGCCCTGAGGGTGGAAGGCAATATCGTTGATGGTGTACCAATGAGCGGGAATAGCATGGGTTTGCTTCCAGTTGACAGTGTCCCAAACCTTCAGGTGGGCGTCGCGGCCTCCGCTGAGCAAGTAGTTCCCGTCAGGGGCGTACTGGACGGTAAATACGGAATTCAGGTGCGCTTTGGGGATTTGGTGTTTGATCTCCAGCGTTTCGGCGTCGAGGATGTAGATATTCCGGTCGCTGGCGCCTGCGGCTATTTCATTGCGGGCAGGGCAATAGTCCAGGCAACGCAGGCTTTGATGGCTCAGGAGCAAGCTTTCTGCCGCCCGCATTTCTTCGACGGCCCATCGGGTGATGCGCCCGTCTCCTCCGGCGGAAATCAGCCCATGCTCCAGGTCGAGCAGGCTGAAAACGCCTTTTTTATGGTGGGCGATATCCCGGTTATTGGCAGGGTTTTCGAGGTCGATCCAGTGGAGCCCGCCATTCATATCGCCGGCGACGATCAAAGGGCGGCGAGCCAGTTGAACCAACGCAAAGACCTGCCCCTCAATCTTGGCCAGCAACTTCCCCATATCGGGATTCGTCCATTGCCATTGAACGATCCACCCTTCTCCCGAACCCGAGAGAAAAAATCCCGGCTCACGTCCCTTTGCCGAAGCATAAACGGCCGCCTGATGCCCTTTTAGTTGTGCGATTTTTTGAAACATGCCATCAAGTTACGAAGTTACGGAGTTGCGAAGTTACGAAGCACAACTCCGTAACTTCGCAACTTCGTCACCTCGCAACCTTCTTTACAACCTCCCCCGCCCTATTCTTGTTTGATTGAAAACGAAATCTCTATGCCCTTTTTGGATTTGGGACACCTGGAACCTGGCGCGAGATTGGGATTATGGGAGATCCGGGAGCCGGAAAACTGGTTTCTCGAACGCTTGGTACTTTCTGCAGAGGAAGAGGCCCAACTGGCGCCGATCAAAGGGCAGCGGAGAGTAGAATTTCTGGCGGCCAGGAAGCTGGTCCATTTGCTCAGTGAAATGCCAGACCGGCATCCTTTAGTGAAAGATCCTTCAGGGAAACCGCATTTGCCGCATTTGCCATTTTCCGTTTCGATCAGCCATTCCCGGGGGTATGCGGCGGCGATCCTGGCAGAGGGGGTAGTTGGTATTGATATTCAGCATATCGTAGGAAAGATAGGCCGGATAGCGCCCAGGTTTTTAAGTCCGGCGGAGGCGGCGGCGATCCATGCGGATGCCCGGCTGGAAGTTTTGCATGTATACTGGTGTGCAAAGGAAGCCTTGTTCAAAGCGCACGGCAAAGGGCAGGTCGATTTTCGCCGGCATTTTCGGGTTCTGCCGTTTATTTACAGCGAAGAAGGGGGGCGTTTCGCGGGACAGATCCAGATGGATGCCGCGGAAACGCGAACGTTTGACATGCGCTACCTCCGCCTGGGCGATCACATTCTTGTTTGGGCAACAGAAATGCCAGCTTCACCAGATCTTCTTCGGCAATAACCAACCCGGGCTGTTCCCGCTGGGTGAGATCGGAGAGTTCAAACATCACCAACGCCGAAGCGATCGCGGCCAGGAACGGGCCAAACACGCTGCCCAGTACCGGAACCATAAACAGCACTTGCAGGATCATGCCCAGCGCGATCGCCACTCCGATATAGTTTCGGGAATAGCGCATGCTTTCTTTGATCGACATGCCGAATTGCTCGTTGAAGTTGTCGATCACCGTAATACCGGTGAACATACACTGAATGCCGAAAACGGTCACCGCTTTCACAAACTCCGGCATATGCATCATGCCCAGGCCGGTTTTGGTCAGCGAAGAAAAGACCGATTCCAGGATATAACACACCAGCGAAATTTTAAGCATGCGTATTTGGGCCCGGATAAATGCCTTCAGGGTAGGATCCCCGCTTTCGAGTTTCAGGATGTTCAGCGTTCGCCGGGTGATATGGAAAATGAGAATTTCCAGAAAGATCAGCATGGTATATTTCATCCCGCCGGCAAAGAGCAGGTTGTACTCTTCTTTTGCCACCTCCTGCACAAAACCGCCCATGACGCTCATCGCCTGAAACGGGTTGGCGCCCTGCACCTGGTTGGCGTATTTCCAGAACACCTCCAGAAATTTAAACCCGGCAATAATGCTCAGTAAAATGGCCAACCTGGATACCCAGCCGTATTTCAAAAATCCTTCCCACAAGCGGTATTTTCGGGTAAACCGGAGACCGTCCCCCAGAGAATAAAACACATAAAGAAATTGCTGGTACTGTTCGCGCAAAATGCCGGCATTCATACGGTTAGGGTTTGGTGAAATCGCTCCTCCAAATATACGCGTTTCCAGATATCCTGCATCGGACGTTAGACGATGGGCGAAATACGGTAGACAAGCTTAAGCGCCTAAACGCCTAAACGCCCTAACGCCTAAACACTTTACGTCTTCTCCAAACAACAACCCCCACCGCTCCTGCGAGCCACAGCGGCCAGAGGTATAGGATGCCGAGGGTCAGGCTCTGGAGCAGCTTCCATCCGCTGGCCAGGTTGTCCGCGACCCGCTTGCCGAAAGGGTATTCGACGCTTTCCGGCTCGGTTTGCCGGGTGACGGGCTGGTAGAGTTCCAGGGTCAGGGTGCTTAGGGCGACCTGGTTGCTAAGGTATTTGAGGCGGCCTTCCTGCGCTTCGATCTCTTCCTGGAGGACGCGGATTTTTTCCTCGGCGTCGAGCACTTCGGTCACGGTGCGGGCTTTATTGCGCAGGATGTCGATATAGCGGTCGCGGACCTCTTTTTTGGTGCGCAGGCGGGTTTCGATGTCCACGTATTCCGCGGTGACATCTTCGGAGTGCAGGTTGCGGTAATGGACATAGGTGGCCTCCCGGCTGATCCGTTCGAGCAAGGTGTCCAGTTTGTCCGATGGGATGCGGATGGTCAGCATGTTTTCTATGGAGGACTGAGAATGCACCCAGTTCATTTGGGTGATCGACCCCTTCATCCCTTCTACGGCCTGGCGGACGGATTGGGTGCTGCGTTCCAGGTCTTTCACGCGGCAGCGCATGGAGGCCGTCAGGATGATCTTTGGTTGGGGCGCGGCGCTCTGATCGCCGGGAGGCGTAGGTGCTTCCCCGGTGCGGGGCATTTCCATGGTCATCGTTTTTTCGGAAGCAGCATAATCTTGCTGGCTCCCGGAATGGTTGCAGGCGGGAAATAGGGCGGCAACCAGTAGAAAAATCGGGTAGCGGTACATGGAGGAAGGGTTTTAACGTGAAATAGAAATCAATTTCCAAATGCGTTACATTGAATATAAGATGCAAGCCAAAGGAAAATTGCCTAAGCGCGGTGAAAAAAAATATTTCGATGAGATGGGCGTATGGATTTCTGTTTAACTTACAGCCCGCAAAAAACACGTAAAATCGAACCATATGACCATTCAGCAGAACCCTGCCCCTCGCATGGCAGGTATCGTTTCTTCCCTGGCTAAAAATGCCTGGGTGTGGGTAGTCGTCACCATTGCAGCTATTCTCAACTGGCTGGCATTTAGCCTGAACGGCGTGCCCGAAACAGTAGCGTTGGCCTCCCGCTGGGTGGCCATCCTGGCGCTGGGATACCTGACCTGGAAAAAGAAGAGCCTGACGGTCTGGATCTTGTACTCCCTGGTCCTGGGCGCCGAGCTGGGCTTTGATTTTCCCCAGTTTGCCGATTGGTACAACGTGTTCAGCAAGATTTTCATCAAGCTCATCAAGACCATCATCGCCCCCTTGCTTTTTGGTACGCTGGTGGTGGGTATTGCCGGGCATGCCGACATGAAACAGGTAGGACGCATGGGCCTTAAGGCGCTGATTTATTTTGAAGTAGTAACGACGATCGCCCTGGTGATCGGTCTGTTTGCGATCAATATTTCCAAAGCCGGGGTGGGCATCCCGCAGATGGACCTCAGTGGAGAACTTCCCGAAGTGCGCACGCCGATGACCGGTCCGGAAATCGTCCTGCACACCTTCCCCGAAAACATCGTGAAATCTATCGCAGAAGGGGAGATCCTGCAGATTGTGGTATTCTGTCTGCTTTTTGCGTTTGCCATGACGCTGGTGCCGTTTGGACAGCGCCGCCCTTTCCTGGTGTTTGCCGAGAGCCTTTCCGAGATCATGTTCAAATTCACCGGGTTGGTGATGTACATTGCCCCGTTCGGGGTTGGGGGCGCCATCGCCTATACGGTAGCCAAAATGGGGCTTGGAGTCTTCCAAAACCTGGCCATGCTGCTCGTGACCCTGTACGTGGCGCTTTTCGTCTTCGTGTTATTTGTGCTGGTACCGATTGCCTTGCTCTTTAAAGTACCCATCCGCCGCTTCTGGAAATACGCCAGCGAACCGGTGACGATTGCTTTTGCGACCACGAGCTCCGAAGCCGCCCTGCCCAAAGCGCTGGAGAATATGGAAAAGTATGGCGTATCAAGAAAAGTAGTCTCGTTTGTGCTTCCCACCGGCTTGAGTTTTAACCTCGACGGTTCTACGCTCTACCTTTCCCTTGCAGCGATTTTCGTCGCCCAGGCAGCCAATATCCACCTCAGTATCGGCGAGCAGATCGCTATGCTCGTCACCCTGATGCTGACCACCAAAGGGATTGCAGGCGTATCCCGGGCGTCGCTGGTCATCCTTCTGGGCACCGCTGCTTCCTTCGGCCTGCCCGAGTGGCCCATTGCCGCTATCCTCGGCATCGACGCCCTGATGGATATGGGCCGTACTGCCACCAACACCCTGGGCAACTGCCTCGCTACTGCTATCGTCGGCAAGTGGGAAAACGAAGTGCATTTCGAGGAAGGTAAGGATGCAGTGCCTACGCCGGCAGTGGACGGGCATTAGACGCGTTTGGGGCGTTTAGGCGTTAAGGAGTTTAGGCGTTAGGGCGGTTGGTGAAAATATTGAAACGCATTGTTTTGCGTCTGCACAGCCCCCAACCACCTCAACGCCCTAACGCCTCAACGCCTAAACGCACTAACGTCCCAACCCCTAAACCTTTATAAAAATCCGATTCCGATACAGCGCCCACGAGCAAAGGAAGATGAACGCAATATGCAGGATCGCGAATCCAAGCGACGCGTTGATGGGGGAGAAATAAGGCGTAAACAGGGTATCGTAGAGCCAGCCGCGGACGGTTTGGGTCGTTTCTGCATCAACCTGCCAGTGAATGGCGGACATCAGCTTGGCCAGCACGCCGGAAAGCACAAACGCAAACAGGGCGTTTACGCCGTATATTTCAAAAGGTTTGCTCCAGGCTTTGATCCCCTTGAGGTCGATCAGCCAGTAGGCCGCACCGAGGAAAACCTGGGCCAAACCGCCGACGTACAGCACGTAGGAGCTGGTCCAGAGGGCTTTGTTGATCGGGAAAACCAGGTTCCACAACTGTCCAAGGGCAATCAGGACGGCGCCGCTGATCAGCAGCCAAATCACTTTTTGCATACCGGTTTTGGACGAGCGCAGCAGCTCTCCCGTGAGAATGCCTGCAATCGCTGTGCCTATGGCGGGGATGGTGCTCAGGAAACCCTCGGGGTCCCAGGTCTTGGATTGGCTCCACAGGTGCTGGATGCCAAAAACTACACGGTCGGACCAGGCGGCCAGGTTAGTTCCGGGTTCCAGATTGGGCGCGACGCCGCCGGGAACCGGCACAAGGGTCATCACCCCCCAATACCCCAGCAACAAAAAGACGGCTACACCGAACAACACCCGGGGCGAATAATGCAAAAAGAGCAACGACGCTGCGGCGTACACAATGGCAATGCGCTGCAATACACCGGGGATGCGGAGCGTCCCCAGGTAGTAATGGTTTAATCCGATCATCGCCATAAGGATGGCGGCGCCCACAGCTACATACCCCAGCCCTTTTCGGGCGTTTTGATAACCCGGGCTCTGAAACAATTCCTGATCAAAAATTTCGCGCACAAAAACGGCCAGCATGGCTACCGTCAAAAGGAGGTAGTGGACGGTCCGGAGCCAGACAGGGCCTTCAAACCGGAAATGAGGAAAGGCCGCCAGAAATACCCCAAGCCCAAAAATCACGGCAGCGCGGTATCCGATCTTGCGGTACATCGCCGCAGGCGCGTCGCCGCGGTCTTTCCGCTTGCCCAGGGCAATGGAAATCGCCACCCCAACGATGAATAAAAAGAACGGGAAAATCCAGTCGGTCGGCGTACACCCGTGCCAGGCGGCGTGGCGCAGCGGTGCGTAAATATTCCCCCAGTCGCCGGGGTTGTTCACCAGGATCATCCCGGCAATGGTAAGCCCCCGGAACACATCCAGGGAAAGCAAGCGTTTGGAAGGTTCCATATGTTTAGTTTGGTTTTAGGCGATGCACGATTAAAATTAAGCCTAAAAGCGCAATCCTGTATAAAATCTTTAACAAAGCAACTTTTACCGGCTTTTTTCGTCCTTATAATAAAAAGATTACGCCATGAAACAGGTCCTTTGCAGGTTGATTTTGGTTTCAGTTGTGGCGGCTATTCCCTTTGCTTCCAAAGGCCAGGAGCATACGTCGGCAGCTATGGCCATTCAGGGAGAAGGCCCATTGGTGGAGCAAACCTGGAACCTGGCGCCGTTTCACAGCTTGTCGCTGGGGATTACCGCCAAGGTCTTGCTGCGGCAGGGAGATGAACAGAAAGTAGTAGTGCGGGGGCAAAAAAACATCCTGGAGAATATACGGCAGGAGGTCAAAGAGGGCGTTTGGCAGATCCAGTTCGAACAGAAGGTCAAGGCCCACGACTCGGTGTTTATCTGGGTGACGATGCCTTCTTTTCGCAATTTGACTATTGGCGGGTCGGGGGTCTTTATTTCCGAAAACGCCTTTGTGTTGAAGGAGGAAGCGGAACTCGTGCTCGGTGGCTCCGGGTTTTTTAACCTTCAGGGGCAGGCGCCAAGCCTTAAAATCAACGTTGCCGGTAGCGGCCGGGCCTTATTGACGGGTTTTGAGGCAGACAAGGTTCATGTGAGCATTGCCGGTTCCGGCGAAGTGCAGGTAGCGCCCCTTCAAACGCTGGAAGCGTCTATTGCCGGGAGCGGGCGGGTGCTGTATGCGGGAAATCCCTCCGTCCGTTCCAGCGTGGCCGGTAGCGGCACGGTGAAGCCCATCAACTGATCCGGCTCCAGCCTTTCCATTCGCGTTTGTCTTGAGCTAAGAAGTGGCGGAGCGTGTCGTTTTCGGGCCGCTGAAGCTGCGGATCTTCGCCGAGGATGCGCTCGGCCATTTCCCGGGCAGCCTGAAGGATTTTCCCATCTTTGGCCAAATCGGCGATGTAAAGCTGCACCAATCCGCTTTGCTGGGTGCCCTGGAGGTCGCCGGGACCGCGCAGCCGAAGGTCGGCTTCGGCAATCTCAAACCCGTTGTTGGTTTCTACCAGGGTTCGTATCCGCGCTTTCCCATCCGCGCTGAGTTTAAATCCGGACATGAGAATGCAGTACGACTGGTCGGCGCCCCGGCCCACACGGCCGCGCAACTGGTGCAACTGGGAAAGCCCAAACCGCTCGGTGTTTTCCACGATCATGACGGAGGCATTGGGCACATTGACGCCCACTTCGATAACCGTGGTGGCCACCATGATCTGCGTTATACCCTGCACAAAACGCTGCATCTCGTAGTCTTTTTCTGCCGGTTTCATCCTCCCGTGCACGATGCTGATCTGATAGTGCGGGAGCGGGAATTCGCGCTGGATGGCTTCGTAGCCTTCCATCAGGTTTTTGAGGTCGGCTTTTTCGGATTCCTCAATCATGGGGTAGACGACGTAGACCTGCCTGCCGAGCGCGATCTGTTCTTTCATGAATCCAAAGATCCGAATCCGGTGGTTTTCGTTCCGGTGCTGGGTGATGACTTCCTTCCTTCCGGGAGGGAGTTCGTCGATCACCGACACGTCGAGGTCGCCATAAAGGGTCATAGCGAGCGTTCGGGGAATAGGGGTGGCCGTCATCACCAGAATATGCGGAGGATAGGCATGGCTTTTCTGCCAGAGTTTGGCGCGCTGCGCCACTCCGAAGCGGTGCTGTTCGTCGGTAATCGCCAGGCCGAGGCGCTGGAATACGACGGGGTCTTCCAGCAGCGCGTGGGTGCCGATCAGGATCTGAATGGCGCCGGATGCCAAGTCGTCCAGAATGGCTTGGCGGGCTTTTCCCCGGATGCTCCCCGACAGGTAGGCGACGCGGATATCCATAGCGCTCAGGTAGCCGGTGATCGACAAAAAATGTTGTTGCGCCAGGATCTCCGTGGGCGCCATCATCGCCGCCTGGAATCCATTGTCCAGGGCAAGGAGCATGCACAGCAGGGCGACCATGGTTTTGCCGGAGCCTACATCTCCCTGGAGGAGCCGGTTCATCTGTATGCCCGACCCCAGGTCGCGACGGATTTCCTTGATCACCCGCTTCTGGGCCTCCGTTAGCTGGAATGGAAGGTGTTGGGTGTAAAATTCGTTGAAACCATCGCCCACTTTTTCAAACACGTACCCTCGGATTTCTTCTTTCCGTTTGTATTTCATCCTCAGGAGTCGGAGCTGGAGGTAAAACAGTTCTTCGAATTTGAGCCGGTTGCGCACCCGCTCCAAATCCTCTTCGCTTTTGGGGAAATGAATACCCTGGAAAGCTTCCCACCGTTTGGGGAAACGGAACGCCTGGACGAGCGGCTCCGGAAGGTTCTCCGGAAGGTCGTCCGGGGTTAATTTTTCCAGCAAGGCTTTTACCAGACGCCTTCGGGCTTTGGAGTCCAGGCCCTGGGCGTTGAGCTTTTCGGTGCTGGGGTATACCGGGGCGAAACTGGCGGCCGCCTGCGTATTCTCCTCCGAAACGATCTCCATTTCCGGGTGGCTGATGCTCCAGCCATCCCTGAATGATTGGATTTTTCCGTAGACGACGTATTCCTGCCCCACTACCAGTTGTTTCTGCAACCAGTGCACCCCCGAAAACCACACGAGCTCGATCGCGCCGGTATCGTCGCGGAACTGGCCGCTTAAACGACGCTTGCGGCCCTCGCCTGCCAGATCCAGGCGGCGCAGAATACCGCGAAGCAAAATCGCTCCGCTGTCCTCCTCCAGTTCCCGGATTTTGTGGAACCGGGTCTTGTCCACATACCGGAACGGGAACTGAAACAGCAAATCCCGAAACGTATGGATCTGAAGCTCTTTGCGCAATAGCTCCCCCCGCTTCGGGCCCACGCCTTTCAGGTATTCGATCGGGCTGTCCAGGATGTCTTGCATGTTTTAACAGGTTGCAACGTTGAAACGTTACGAAGTTACGAAGTTACGAGGTTACGAAGTTATGAAGTACGATTTACGAAGTACGAAGTATGGTGGACGGGTTGGTTGGTGGTTGATTAGTGGTTGGTGATTAGTGGTTGGTGATTAGAAGCCATCTCAAAACTATAGAATTTGGCGTTCTCCCCCTTCAAAGGGGGAAAGTGCTTCGTCAGCCTTTGCCAAGGGGTTAAGGAATGCCGCCCACCCTCTGGAAAGGTTTTGAGACAGCCCCCCTATCTGCTCGTCTCCAGAAGAGTAGCTTATTCAACGTTCGGATTTTCGATTATCTTTACCGTCAAATGAGGCGGGTATGGAGACCATTAAACAAAGACAAGTCGGCGAGTTGGTAAAGCGGCACTTCAGCATGGTCCTGCAAGAGGAAGGAGGGTATGTGTATGGACCGACGCCTTTGGTAACGGTGACAGCAGTAAAGGTGTCTCCGGATCTGGGCCAGGCAAGGATATACCTGAGCGTATATAATACAGAGAATAAGCAGGCGGTAATTTTGGAGATGGAAGAGGAAAAAAGCCGGCTCAAGCAAGCTCTTGCCAGCCGGTTGCGCAAACAGGTGCGGCGCATTCCCGATGTCCAGTTTTTTCTCGACGATACCCTGGACGAGATGTTCCGGCTGCGCGACTTGTTTCAGCGGCTTCACGACGATAATCAAATGGGATCGGATAGCGAAGAGTAGGGTGCGGGTCGTTACAGGCCTTCGAGCAGTTCGGATAGCATCCCTTCCTTCAGATCGTATTGAGAAACCCAGATCTCTTCGAACCCCGAGGCGTGCAGGACGAAATCAATCAGAATCATCGCCACGACGATCATATCAGCCCGGTATGGAGGCACTCCTTTCAAATGCAGCCGTTCTTCCAGATCTGCTTGCATAAACTGTTCCAGGATATGCGGAAACCGGTTGATTTTATGGATCGAGTAGGTGGGTGCTGTGGAGGCGCATTCGAGTAGATTTTCCAGTACGTCAAACGTTCCCGAAGCGCCCACCAGTTGGGAACAGGAAAACGTTTTTAGGGCTTCGGCAAGCGGGGCAAGCTGGGTTGCCAGGAACTGCCGGAGTTCGAAGACCTCGTCTTCCCCGATCGGTTCATGCCGGTGGAAGGTTCGGTATAAAACGGCGACGCCAATAGGGAAACTATGCATCCAGAACACCTGGTTTTCGTTGGCGATGAGGAATTCCACGCTGCCGCCGCCAATGTCCATGATCAGTTTGGGCATTTCGTCGAAGGGAATAGCCAGGCGGACTCCCCGAAGGATATAGCCGGCTTCCTGATTCCCGTCGATCAGTTGGATGGAAATGCCTGTTTTTTCCTTGATCTCCCGCACAAAGTCCGTTCCATTCCCTGCGGTCCGAAGGGCGGCGGTGCCGAAGGCGCTGACGTGGGCGACCTGGTGGCGGTCCAGGATCTCCTTGTAGTCCAGCATGGTAGTCACTCCCCGTTGGTACGCTGTTGGGTGGATGAAGTGGATGCTTTCCTGGGCAAGTTTGACAAAACGCCTTTCCCGGAAAATTTCGGCGAAGCCCCCTTGGCTATCCGCGTGGGCGATAAGCAGGTGAAAGGTGTTGGTGCCCAGGTCGATCACTGCCAGCGGTTGGTTCGTTTTGATCATGTCCGGGTTTTTCTATAGCAAAAACACGCCCTGGATGCTGATCGCACGCGGGATCCATCTGGGAGCATTGCCATCGGATTGAAGGTTGGTAATATGTTTCGACCAGCGGATATTCAGGCCGGATTTAGGCGTTAAAAAAACGGTTGCTCCCAGGACGGCGGCCAGCTGATTCGCATTAAAGTCCTGGAGGCTGCTGACGTCGTCCCCAAAAGCATCGATGGTTTTGAAATCGATCAGCCGGGCATAGCTTGCGCCTGCCCCCAGCTGGAATTTCCATTCGTTAAACCGGAGCATAAAAGGGACTTCTACAAAATTGAGCCGGATGCGTTCGTAAGGGGCCGCCGGATCGTCGTTGTTGTTTCGCCGGGCGCCCTCCTGGGAGTAGCGCATTTCCATACTCACTTCCCATCGGTCGTTCAGGAGGGCGTTCACCTGCAGGCCGCCGGTCAGGCCGGGCTGGTTAAAGCCCGCCAGTTTGTCGCCGTCGATTTGAGCGAGGTTGATTCCGGCGTTCAAATAGCCCTGAAACCGCTGGCCGGATAGAGAGAGCGGACCAAGCGCCATCACTGCAATAAGAAACCGTTGGATTGCCAATGTCATGGGTGTTGTTTTTATGACGGATTGTTTAGATCGGCACGCAATTTGGCGTATTTTTGAGGGCAGCCGGCGGCGGTCCTTTCGCGGCACAAAAAAAAGATATGTTTAAATATACCAAACACTTTTTAAAAAAACTGGAAAGCCTGTTCGAAGAATTGGGTTATGTCGTCCGCTATGAGAAAGGCAATTTTCAGTCGGGATACTGTATGGTAGAAAGCCGCAAGGTAGCTGTTATAAACAAATTTTTTGACACGGAAGCCCGGATCAATGTTTTGCTGGAAATCCTTGCGGCCCTGGAGCCCGATTCAACCTCGTTGGGCGAGAAAAATGCCCGGTTGCTGCAGGATATTCGGAATAACGCGGTTTCCACCGAAAACGACGAAGAGGAGGAACAACCATCGAACTGAACGTAACTTTATTAGGAACGGGAACCTCCCAGGGCGTTCCGGTGATTGGCTGCGCCTGCCCGGTTTGCGCTTCCCGGGATGCCCGGGACCAGCGGCTGCGTACCTCGGCCTGGATACAAGCAGGCCCTTTGGATCTGATTATCGATTGCGGTCCGGATTTCAGGCAGCAAGCGCTGAGAGCCAGGGTGCCGAAAGTGGATGCGATTTTGCTCACCCACGAGCACAACGACCACGTCAGTGGGCTGGACGATGTGCGGCCTTACAATTTCAAGTCGGGCAAAGATATCCCTATCTATGCGGAACCGCGCGTAGGACAGGAAATTCAAAAGCGGTTTGAATACGCTTTTGAGGAAGTCAACCGCTATCCCGGCGCGCCCATGCTCGTCTCTCTTCCCATATCCGCCTCAGACCCCTTTGCCATCGGAGATTTATCAATTGTCCCTGTAGAGGTGATGCATGGGGCCATGCCAGTGCTTGGCTTTCGTTTTGGCGCTTTTGCTTATGTTACGGACATGAGGACCATTTCCGAAAACGAGATGGAAAAACTGAAGGGCGTGGAAGTACTTGTGGTAAACGCCTTGCACTTCCACGCCCACAGCACCCACATGAACGTCGATCTTGCGCTCGAATTCATCGAGCGCCTGGCCCCCCGCCAAAGCTATCTGACGCATATCAGCCACCGAATGGGGCTTTACGAAGAAATCAATCCTTCCCTTCCCGCTCATGTTGCCCTGGGCTACGACGGGCTGCAGTTTAGAGTTTAGACGTTAGACGTTAGACCTTAGACCTTAGAAAAATTACCTCTAACCTCTAACCTCTAACGTCTAATGTCTAACGTCCAACATCTAACCTCCCCTACAACTTGCCGGTAATTTTGCGCTTGGGTTGATCGTTACGCACGAACGCCGTTTCGGGCTTCTGGAGGTTGAGTGCGCCTAAGAGGGCTTCGTGTCCGTTCTTTTCGGCGAGTTGCACGGGGGTCATGCCGAGGAGGTTTGGCCGGTCGGGATCGGCGCCAGAGCCCAGGAGCACCTGGGCCATTTCCGCGTCTCCGTTCTCCAAACTCAGGTGGAGGCCGGTATTTTCCAGATAGTCGCCTTCGTTGGGGAGGGCGCCGTGCTTGAGCAGGGTACTGGCCATTTGTGGGTCCTTTTGCCGGATGGCCAGATGGAGTAGCGGTTCTCCCAGCGGGGTTTTCCAGTTGGCGTCTCCGGCAGGGTCCGGGCTTTTATTGAGTAAGAGCTCGGCTACATCGCTGCGCTTGTTGCGGACGGCCATGAGCAGCGGCGTTTCTCCATTATCGTTTGGCTGGCTTGGGTCTGCTCCCGCGCGGAGTAAAATGGCGGCGGCTTCCAGCTTGTTGAGGGAAACGGCAAAATACAAGGGCGTCGTTCCATGGGAGGTACGCTCCACCAATGCGCCCCGGCCGATCAGTTGCTGCGCCAGCGCTAAGCTTCCTTTTTCTACCGCCAGCATCAAAGGCGTTTCTCCGGAATTGTTGGGCAGGTCGGCTTTGGCCCGTTGCAGGACGGACTGAATGATAGACGGGTTTCCTTGCTTCAGGGCGAGGGTGAGCGGCGTTTCCCCCGCTTTGTTCTTCAGGTTGATCACGGCTTTTTCACTCAGGAAAGCTACCATGGCTTCATCCTGCTTCTGAATGGCCAGGGTCAATGCCGTTTCGCCGGCTTCGCTGTGCGTCAGATGAGACAAAGGGGTGTACCAACGCTCGACTTCATCGATATTACCTGCTTCAACCCCTGCAAAAAATCGCTTTCGCTGCTCCGCCTCGCTCACCTCCGCGTCCTTCTCCGGTTTCTTCTTCTTCTCTTTTTTGCTTTTCTCCGGGTGGGCGGCAGCTTCAACAAGTTCCACAGATGGAGCCGTTTGACCGATCATCATGCCGGAAACCCCGAGCGACAATATCGCTGCGATAAAAAATGGGATACGCTTCATGGTTCAACTGGTTTTAATGAAGTAGAACTTATAGCATATCCGAGTTTAATGATGTACGAATTACGAATTACGAACTACGAATGTTTAGACCTGTTCTTTAAGGCATAAGGTCACAAAACTGGTCTTTGCCTTCAGCCTTTAGCCTTATGCCTTCAGCGTCTCCCGTCTAACGTCCACCGTTTGGTGTTTATTCCAAAGGAAATGTTAAATAAGAATCGGTAGAACCTTTGGTTTTGTGTATCTTTCTGCAAAATTAAGGTTTACCTATGTCCCGGTCTGATTACATCAATATTGGCATTATTGCCGTTTGCCTTCTGGCGCTGATTTTCCTGGTGTACAAATTCGTCAATTTGGATTCTCCAAAACCTCCGGCAGACGATACGGCGACCGACCAGCAGGAAGAGGCGTACTATCCGGATCCGCTACCTTCGGATACCTACGAAGATTCTACCTACCAGTACGATCCTGCGCCGGATACGGCCCGGAGTGCTGCGCCTGCAACCAAAACCAAATCTCCGGAAAAGCCCGTAGAAACGGCGCCGGAGCAGGAAATCCCGGCAAACGCGACCGAAGAAACCATTTCTTCTTCTTCCGGAGCGTATATGGTCCTCGCCGGGTCCTTCCGCCAGCGCGCCAATGCGGAGGCGGTCGTGCGCCGGCTTAAGAATAAAGGGTACGCAGAGGCTGAACTGTCGCTCTTCAACCGGGGAGCTTATGCCACGGTGTTGGCTGGCCGGTTCGAAACCTATGCGGAGGCTCAAACCCGGGTATCCGCCCTGAAAAAGGATGGCGTAGAGGCTTATATTCAGCAGAAGCGGGCTGCGCAAGCCCAGTAGTGATGCCCTGGAAAGGCGGGGGGGGGGGGGGGGGGGGGTTTATTTTTCTCCGAAAAGTTCGATCCAGGCCAGCATGCCACCTTCCAGGTTCCGGACGTTTTTGAACCCGGCCTGTAGGAGCATATATTGCGCCGTGGCGCTCCTGCGTCCAGAGCGGCAATAGATAATGACTTCCTCTTCCTGGTGTTCTTCCAGTTCGGGAATGGTGTGAGGAACGGTACCCAGCGGGATCAGGTGGCCTCCCACATTAAACGCCTGGTGTTCGTCCGGCTCCCGAACGTCGATGAGCACAAAGCGGTCGCCGCGCTCCATTTTGCTTTTGAGTTCTTGTACGGTGATATCCATTCTGGGTAGGGAATTTTTTGGCCTTTGGATTCTTCTGCGTTCGATTTTCTTTATGAAAACATAACGGTCGGCATAGCCCTATTGTTCGTTACAGCCTTCCGGCCGGGTTTCGGTCAGATACAGATTCACTTGCTCCCCGACATTCAGTTTTAATCCGGCTACAAACTCAGGCTCTTGTTTGTAAACAAACAACCCTGAGGAAGCCTCGCCCGGAGCAAAGACGGACCCAACGACCAACTGGCTGCTGCGCAGCAAAAAGGCCGCTTCTTCGTAGGTGAGACACACGAGGTTGGGGATGTCTACCGTGCCGGTATTGCGGATAGAGACGACGAAATCGATGGTGCTGCCTTTAGGCACGTTCACACCCCGCTTCAAGTCGGCTGCAGAGATTCGTTGCCCGTCGTAAATGAGATACAGGATGGTGTTGTCTTCCAGATCGGCATTGAACTCCCTGGTTTTTATCCGGGCGTTGATGCCCAGGCGGCTGAGTTTTTTGCTGTATTGCTCGTAGTCGTCGTTGCCCCCGACGAGATTGGGCAGCGGAACTTCCGGGGGTGTCCCCGAGCTTATCGTCAGGTAAATATTGCGGTTCTTTTTTATTCTGGATGCCGGTTTGGGGATTTGGTCCAGGATGGTATTCTGGGCTTTCCCAACGATATACACCGAATCGTTCACGACGACATCGAAGCTTCGGGCCCTGGCTTTTCTTTTGGCCTCCCGGAAGGACATTCCCCGGTAATCCTGTACTTCCACCGATTGCCCATGGTGCGTATACCAATTCAGCGATGCGTTTAAGAGCAGAAAGGACACGCCCCCTAAGAGAATCAAAGCAACCAGATTTTTAAGGAAAATGGCGGAACTGATAAAGAACCAGAAATCCCAAACCATATCTTTTAACATTCCGACAATGCCTGTCGACGGCAATTCGGGGAGTATTCTTCCGGGTTTGGAGGGGGGGTGGGTAGAGGGTTCCATAGCGGTTGCTGGTGTTTGCTCCCTGTAGGTTTCGAAAGGTTCTTCCGGCGCGGGGGAAGAAAGAAAGGGAGAAGTATAGGAAATAAGGTGTTCCGTTTGGGCTTCTTTCTGGAGGGCCATCCATCGGTTGCGTTCAACTGCATCACCGACCAGGCGGGAGAGCGTCTCGCCCGGATACTGGTCCTTGTGCAGCAGTTGGGTGATCAAAGGGTCCTCCGGGGCCCAGCCGGGAAAGGGATGGATATCTTCCAACAAGACTTCCATGCGGTCGTCTTCGTAGATCCGAACGAGGAAATCCAACTCCGTCGCTCCAAATAGCCCTGCCAGCCGGATCGCTTTCTCCGCCTGGCTTTTCAAGGTATTGGACAAAACCAGTTGGGAAGCCGCGGATTCGGACAACCTGGCGGGTATGGTTGGTGGCGCTCCTTCGGAAACAGCCAGATAACCGGACCCCTGCGCATACCACGGGACCCTGCGCGCCAGAGGCGCCAGAACGTCTACTTGCAGGTTGCCCTCGGTATCCAGCCAGCTGATCGCGCCAATGTGCAAGGGCAAAAAATGGTCCGCATTTTTCGGATGGACAATTTCCTGGAACATGACCTGGTCGCTCCGGGGGATGGTTTGGACCGGTTTGAGCCGGAGGATTTTCCGAAACGCTACGCCTTCCGCGTGTTCCGGCCGGAAACTCAAGCGTGTGAACGCTTCCAATTCCTGCCGCTGACGAATGATCAACGTATCAAAAAGGGCGTTTTTTTCTATCGGCCGCGCCAGAAACGGATAGGTAAAACAGCTTTCTACCCGCTGGAAAAATGCAGACGCATGCGCTTCAAATTCCGGTTTGGTCAACAGCAGGTATTCCGGCGTGTTCAAAGCGGCCTGACGTTGGAATAAACGGAGGCTTTGGGGCCTGTTCGTCGCAACCGTAGCCTGACCGGAAGCCGGACCGCTAAAAGGAAGGTGCATGCTTTCCAGTTCGCGCTGGAGCGCTCCCCCTGCCGGACCAAATCCGGTAGCGATGACTACTCCTTCCGTCAGATCGGGCAAATTGGCCAGCAAAAAAGGTCCCGAAGGCCATGTCCGGGATTTCGAAGCCGGGATCTGGAGCTTTTTGAGCGGTTCGTCTGGTTCCAGGGACGCTGTTTGCAAACTCCAAAACGAATATGGGGTGGGAATATCCAGGGAAATGGCGCCCGGATCTGAACCCAGCGCAATAGGAATGGGAGCGTAGTCGCCTTGAGCGGCAAGGTATTGGACGATCTGCCGGGCGGTTTCCGGCGCCTGATTCCCTCGGCTTGGGTCGGGGGAATAGATCACCCCAATATTCGGAACAGCAGTTTTTTGGGCCCAAAGTTCGTTGAGAAAGCTTTGCAACCCGCGGTAGCTCATCTCGGCAGGCCGTTCGCCCAGGCGTTCCCGCAAAGAGGTCCGGATCAATAAGGTAATCCAGTCGGTGGGGCTCAATCCGATCCGGGGTCCGGATTGGAAAAACGGACTATCCGGAGAGAACGCGGGAAGGGTTTCCAACTGATGGAAGAAAATATTCCCATGGATATCGACGATGCCGGAGGCGAGGCCAAAACTTTGCAAGCCGCAAGCGGTGAAATAGGCGACGCCAGCGCTGCGGATCTTTTCGGATGTTTCGCGATCGAAGTCGGGAAGAGGCAGCCCGTTTTCCTGTAAGCCCTCCGACGGCCGGAGGGGAAGGAAAGCAGCCGCGGTTTGATCTTCATTCCGCACCAGAGCGAGATGAAAGGGCTCTCCCATCAGCCGGGATTCCAGCATGGCGCGTTCTGCCGGCAAACAGCTTTTCAGGGTACACGTTTCTTTTTCATACGCCGGGTCATTAGCCAGGCGGTTGAGGAAGTGGAGGAGCTCTTCCGGATGCCGGATCAAGGCGGTTTCCTTAGCAATCGAAGCCTCGACCGGGAAACCCAGCCCCGCCCGGAGGTCGGTCAGGTAGCGGATATGGTCGGCTCGGTCAAAACTTCCCATAGACTGCCAACGGGCAATCGGGATGCGTTCGGTGAAAAAGGCTGATTCAACAGCTTCCTGGAACCCTTCCAGCCCGGTTTCTTCGTCTATAAGCGAAGCCTTGCCAGGGTCAGAGGCTGGAAAAACCTGAAAGGGCAACCCTAAATATTTTGCGGCGGATTCAAAAACCTGGCCTGGATTTCGGCCTCGCCATTCCTCTTCGGCGAGGGTCCAGAAGGCTGGAAAAGGAATACCTTTTTCCTTCATGATTTCGCGCTGAAGCAGGGGATCGGCGTTGTACCGGCAGATCATCGGGTTACTGCCGGTGTAGGGGATCCGCAAGGCGTCCAGCTCGGTTTGGAGCTGGCCATCGGCGCCGTAGGCCCCTTGCAAGGCAATTACGGCCAGGTTCACCAACTGACCCAACGCTTCGGGAGCAACCCGGCGGCCTGTTTTTTCCACTACCCGGTCGTATTCTTCATCTGGCAGATCGCCGAGGCTTTCTTCATAGATGGGAAACCCCAGGTGCGTCGGAGGCAGCAGGTCTTGAGGAGGAAAAAAAGCCTGCAGGGAAGGTTGGAAAAGCAATTTCCAGTCCAGCAGCAAAAATTGGCGGCGGCTGTCCACGAAAAGCGGAACGGGCTCGAACAGGGTTCGGTCGAGGTGTAAAAAATACGTTCTTCCGCTGGCAAACGACTGCTCGCGCTGCCTGGAAGGGCCTCCCATAAAAATACCGACCTTGATTTTCATACCCGCAGCTGACAATTTGCCGCCAAGCTACAAAAAAGCGCGCAATTGCCGCATGCCGAAGCCTAATGCTGTACGGCAATCTTGTGGATTCGCTGCCGGGAACCGGTTTTTACCCGAAGGAGGTAAAGCCCGGAAGGGAGCCCGGCAGTAGAAACCTCTATCTGCATTTGGCCTTTTTGAAGCGCAACCTGGCGTATTCCCTGGCCCTGAATATTGACGAGTTCCAGAAGGCCGTCTTCCTGAAAAGGATTATCCCAGGCGGCATACAGAACGGCATCTGCCGGATTAGGGTATATCCGGAGGCCGTCTGCTATTGGCACTTCGTCCACATCCACTACCGCATTGGGGTCGATCGCGATGGTGAATTTTTTCGTGGAAATAAATCCTCCTTTGCCGTTTTCTACCACGAAGGTGAACGCATCCTCCTTTTCCGGGCCGTTCCCATGCGTATAGCTCAGGCTAAAGGTGTTGATGGTTTCCTGCGTAAACTGGTCGCCGGCGGCCAGGGCAATGCCGTTCGCTTTCAATTGCCCTCTGGCGGGCGGGCGGACGATCGTGAACCGGAGCTGACCGGCAGGGGTGGAAGCATCTTCCGCCCGGAGTTCAGCCTGGGTGAGGGGGTTGGTTTGCCCCGGAGGAACTTTCAGGGTGTCGTTTTTCACCAGCACAGGAGGGGTAGCGGTTTGGGTGGAACAGAATTCGAGTTTCCAGGACTCCAGCGCGCCGGGGCTGAGGCTTTCGTTTCGGAGCATCGCCACTTTTAGTACCCACACCCCCTGGATGTTTTCTCCTTTGAAGGCCGACAACAGTTGGTTGGGCCGGAAAACAATCCCGTCGTCCGGAGGGCAAACGCCGGCGCCGGTGACCGACTGCGGCGCTTCGTCGTCGAAGCCGATCAATACTTTGCTGGTGAGGGCGCAATGTCCGTTGTACAACAGGACCTCCGTGCCTTTGGGGCTAACCAGGCTGATCTTAAGATTGCGGACGTATTCTTTGTTGATTTTGACCAGAGGAAGGTTCACGTCGTTCAGAATGCCGGATTGGCTTACGGTGATCCTGGATTCGATGGTTGGCGTCCCGGCTCCGGCGATATTGACGGGAGTGTTATTTTCCAGCGTGGTACAGGTTACGGTTGCGGTGTGGAAGGTAAACGGATCGAGAAAAGGCGCCGCTCCGCACAGGTTGACCGGCTGCACCCTCCAGAAATAGAGCCGGTTGTTCTCCAAAAGCACGCTGGGCTGGAACGTATTGCCGGTGATACTTTCCTGTCTGGCGAGGACGGTATTTCCAAACCGGGGGCTGGTCGCCAGTTCCAGGTTATAACTTGCCGCATTGGAAACGGGGGTCCAGCTCAACGGGGTAGACAACACAATGCCAGGGCTTCCATCGGCAGGGGATAGCAGGGCGAGGCCGGTAAAATCGTTGGATAACGTAGCCGCGCTCACGGTGCGTTCGATCGTTGGCCCTCCCTGCGCGGTCGCCCGGATGACGAGATCCAGGGTGTCGTTGGCGGTGTTCGCCAGCGCGATGGTGAGCACGCTGCTATCGCCCGGCTGAATGGGGTTTTTACTGAACTGAAATACGCTTCCCTGAGGCAGCGGCGTGGTCAGCTCAAGTTGAACCGGGGCATTGAATGCCATTAGCCGGGTGCTGTAGATGGTGTATTTCAGCGGGTTAGGCTGGCAATGGAGGGGCTCCGTATAGGGGTTAACCGAGAGCGCGTAACCCGGAGTGGTTGTTTGGACAATGGAAAAATGGACGTTTGAAATGTCGAAGAAGATGTTATCCGCTGCTTCCACTTTGATCCGCGCACTTTCGGTGATAATGCCGGGCGCGGTGACTTGAGCAGAGCCGGTGTTGCGCGCGTTCTGTGCCAGCAGGTAGGGGTAGGTAAGCCCTCCATCCACCGAAAGGCGAATGTGGACGTACCGGCAATTGACCGGAGCGAGATCGGTTTTGGCGACATCCCAGGTAACGGTTTGGGTGGAGCCGGTTATCCAGGTTATTCCTTCCTGGGTTGGAGCGGTAACGAGAAACGGACCCGCTTTGTCGGTGACATCGAATTGGGTCTGAGCCCAAACGACGCCCGCTCCTCCGGGGTGGTTGTCGCGGACGGTGCAGCGAAAGGTCAGTTTGCGCGCATAGGCAGGAAGAACCTCCCGCTTGTCTTTTTCATTGTTTACCAGCGCGCTGATCCGGGGGATCGTCCGCACGGGATTCGCAGTGGGGCGAAACGACCGGAAGAGGGGGGAGGAAAAAGAGGCTTCTCCCAGCGGGGTAGTGGGGCCAATGTCGTATTGCTCCCAGCAATAGGTAAGCGGGTCCCCGTCGGCATCGGTAGCGGAAGCTTCGAGCTGGAACGGCGTGCTAACCGGAATGGCGAACGATTTGGGGTATTTCAAGGCGATTGCCGGCGCCCGGTTTTGGGTCGGCACGATCGTAGCGCAGGTATTCCCCTGACCTTTTCTGCTAAAGGCATAAAAATCGTCGAGAGACCCCACGTGGTAATAGTCGTCGGAAGCGCTCAGGACGTTATCCGAGCCGCATCCGCCCGCATAGGACATAATGGTGCTGCCGCTGCCGGGTTCGAAGGCGTCGTCGAGGTCGTACTGGCTGGAGTAGTCGGGGCAGCTGTTCCAACTGTGGGCACAGGAAAACTGGTGCCCGAGTTCGTGTGCCATGATCTGGACGGCGATGAACTCTACGCTGTTGGTGAAGTGGCAGGTGACGCCGGCTCCTTTTTCCGCGCCGCAGGCGCTGGCGTAGCGGGCAATCCCGCCAATGCTGTTAGAGCAGCTCAGGGTGAACACGTGCCCCAGATCATAGGCAGAAGCCCCGATCACCTGGTTGAGGACGAGGGTGTTTTGGCCGAGTAGGGAGGGCGCGTTGTCCGCAGAAATAAACGGATCGGTCGAGCCGTTGAGGTAGATCAGGGTGTCGTTATTGGCAATGAGTTGAAGTCGGATGGCCGTTTCTTTTTCAAAGATCTGGTTTACCCGGTTGATGGAAGTGACCATAGAAGCCAGCACCGCCGTTTTGTTTCCTCCTTTGGCCTGTCCGTATTCCCCGGTACATGCCAGGGCCAGCCGGTAGGTTCTCAGTTCCACCGTTTCTTCCGCAGCATCCCGCAGGTTGAAGGCAGACCGGTTGGTAGCCTCCTCGGGCAGGTCGCGCGACAGGTTCAGCGGGGCGTCCGTCACGCCGCAATGCGGGATTTCCTGCCCCTCCGGAAATTGAAGGTCCCGGGTATAATAGGCGGAATAATAGTCTCTTTGGCCATCCGCCAGCGGGTCGATGTAAAATAAGCCATTGGGCGAAACGACAGCCCCGTGAAACCCGGCAGGGGTAATATCCAGGCGGGCTGTGAGTTCGGGCCGCCGGATACCCTGCGCTAAATAGGTCTGGATTTGCGGATACCGGGCGCTTAATTCAGGCGCCATCACCGGAGAAACAACTACCCGGAACGCTTCCGTTCCGCCTTCCGGAAGCGGCAACAGGAATACCATTTCACTTGTTTTGGCGCCTTCTAATGGAGCTCTGCGGAGCAGCGACTCGGCGCGCTGTACGTCCAGCCGCAGCAGCCGGTACCGGGATGCCGCAAGCGACATGCCGGCCCCCCGGGGCAAAACGATCGATTCCAGCGAAACATCTTCCCAGAGGTTGATGGGGCTTTGGGCGAAAGAGGGTTGGAATAACACCAGTAAAGACAGGGAAATAAAGAGGGTTCTCATGCCAGCCTACATTTTTTGAAGGAAACAAAGATCGGAAATTTCCCATCCGGATCGGGCAAAAGTTTCGCAATTTGGCTGACAAGGCTCCCGAACTGGCGCGAGGGCGGGCTTAAAACACCGCCGTTACCTGCACGCTTCCGGTATGCACGACCGCATTCGTTCCCGTTTTGCGCCCGTCGTACGTCAGGCGGAGTTGGAGGCTTCGGTTGAGCTGGCGGTCTGCGTTCAGGCTCCAGAGCCAGTTGGCGCCGGTCTGAAGGCCGTTGAGGATGGCAAAAGCGGCGGGAGAACGCTTGTTGCCCGTCAGGTCAATGCCGGTATAGGAAAGGCGAAGGCGGTAGGACGTATTTCCTTTGGGGTTGTAGGTGTGTTCGGTGCTGAATTCTTTGGAAATAGCCCGGAGGGGCTCTCCAGAAAGCAGGTTCTCGTCTTGCTGATACCGGAAGCTGGCTTGGGCCCGGTAGGTCTGTACGGGCAGCCAGGATGCCTGGGCTTCCAGGCGGTAGAACCGCAGTTCGTAGTCGCGGAGGTTGAAAAATTCCGAGTCGCTTAGCTTGGTACCTTCCGAGGCTTGCAGGCGCAGGGTCCATTGTTTGGCCCAGTTCCAACGGAGTTGAAGGGTTTGGTCCTGCAATTCCCGGAGTTCGAAGCCTGTCGTTTGCGCCTGTTTGCTGAAGTTTCGCTGGCGGGTCCATTGGAGTTCCCATTTGGGGTGGGCCCTGTTGAGGGCGATGGACTGCCGGATTCCAGCGTTCAGGGCTACGGTGGCGGTATCGGAAGGATCATAGGCAAGGCGGAAACCGGGGAAACCTTTGCCCCCGGCCTGGGTTTTTTGCTGAATCCGCCAGGAGAATTGCCCGGAGAGCTTGCTGAGGATTTTGGAAACCTGTCCGGACGGGGATTTCCATAGGGCCCGGGGTTCGAGCTGGAGGTTTTGGTTGAGTTGCGAGTAGTCGGTCCGGATAAATTGAGTGCTAACCGTAGATATCCGGATATAGTCGGCCAGGTCCTGGAAAGGAGCGATTTCCATTTCATAGGGCTGGATGACGCCGTCGTTGTTGTACAGGGAGTCTTGCCAGATATAGGCGCCTTCCCCCGGGGCCACTTTGATATAGGTAAACTCCAGGCGGGGCTCTTGCCCGGACCCCAGTTCGTACACGGTATTGGACCTGAAAAATCCTTTTCCCCCATTCAGGTTGGCGTCGAGCCGCCCCAGTAGGGTATTGCGCTGGGGATCCAGTCCGGTGGCGAGGAGCGTATCGGCGCGCAGGTTGCGGAACCGGAGATTCCCGCTGATCCGGGCTTTTTGCTGCCGCTGCCATTGACCGGTAAGGGAATAATCGCGGGAGCGTATCGCGGCTTTCCAAACCCCATGTTGCGGGAGCCAGTCCTGGCGCTGACTTGCCTGAACCTGCATCGCCCAGGTTTTATCTTTGGGGCTTTCCCATCCTGCCTGCGTATTCCAAAAGGCGAAGCTCCCCTGGAGCAGGCTGTCGGACGCCGGTTGTTTCCGGGCATTTTGCTCGCCTTCGGCGAGCAGAAACACCGTCCATCCTCCGATGCGGGGAAAGGCTTTGCGTATTTCCAGATTCGGTCGCAAAAACCGGTTGGTTTCGCCTTCTTTTTGGGCATCGAGGAGGCGGACGTTGCCCAGAAATTCCCAGTTTTTAGGCCGGAGCGACCAATCCAGCCGGTGTTGTTCGCCCCGGTACGTATCCCCGCGGAGGAAAGCCTGAAACGCGTATCCGGTTTGACCCAGTTGGGGGTGCTCCAGACGCGCTTCGCCGCGCGCCAGAAACTCCCTGGCTGGTACGGTTGTTCCCTGGCCCAGAAAATCGGCAAGGCTCCAGTCTCTCAGGAATTCCGGGTTGCGGTAGGGGTTGATGGGCTGGAAATCCGGGTGCAGGATTTCCATCGACAGATTGGAGGACAAAAGCCACCCTGCGGGGCGGTCGCTCAGGCGAAAGCGCTTTTGGAAGCGGGTTAACGCCGCCCATCCCCAGTCGTTGGTATGGCCGAGGGGAGAAAGGCGGTTGCGGTCCAGGTGGCTGAGCGCCACCTCTGTCACCCAGCTGCCTTCTTGGCCGAAGGTCCATTCCTGGCCCAGGGTGAACAGTTGTTGCTGCTGCGGAGGAGCAAGCCGGACGACGGGCTCGTACTCTCCCTGGGGCAAGCAGGTGAGCGGGTCGGGTCCAACCCACTCGAAGATCCGCTCGTTGGCGGTTTGTTGGGGTGCGAGCCTGTAGTTCCCCTTACCTTGCCCCAGGAAGGTGAACCTGGCAATTGCTCTGGCATCTTCCGGGTTGGTGGAATAAACCAGGATGGAGTCCTGGCGTCCGCACGGACCCAGGGTATCGCGAAAGGCGTAAAACACCCGGGAAGGGGTGAAGGCTTCAGCCAATTGGAGTCCTGAGATCAGGGCTTTTTCGGGGTCGTCGCCTGCTGCCGAAAGGATTTCGCGGTCTGCGAGGCTGAGTTCCAGGTTGGCGGTCGGGGTGCGGCTGTCCTGGCGGCTATAGGCGTTGAAATAGGCTTTGAACTGCTTACCGGCATATCCCGAATGAAGGGCATACACGCTGCGAAGGAAATTCTGGTCGGCGTATTCGTATTCGACCGCCACCCGGCTTTCCCGGGTGATGAGGCGTTTGGCGGTGAATTGGAGTTCGCCCCGGTTATAGTCGATGACGTAATCCTGATCCGCTCCCCGCTGCAGGAGTTCCCCGTTGAGCCAAACGCGCTCGGTTCCAGCCAGAATGACGATGAAGCGCTCCCCCTCTCCCCCTTGCAACGGGTAGGGGCCCTGGTTTCCTTCCTGCACGGGTAGGGAGTACCGGGTAAATTTTCCCCGGGCTATGGCAAAAGCGGCGCTGTGCCGCCATTTGTCTTGCTGTTGGAGGCGGACTTGGCCTCCCTGCAGGCGGTTGAAATACTGCAGAAAATAGCCGCTTTCCGGCCGGAGGTCGTAATCGCCTGCGGTGATCTCGGCGTTGCGCCGTTTGATCTGGACAAAAACCCGGTCGAACTCCCGGAGTTGCAGGGAGTTCCCTTCGGGCTGCAGGGGCAGGTTTTCGTCGGAGATCGCTGCCCGGATTTCCATCCCGTCGCCCAGGTCGCCGGAAAGCTGTAGGTTGAAGCTGGAGTTCAGGGCCAGGTCCTGGGTATTGCCGAGGGCGATTCCCCGGGTAAAACTTCCGCTGTAGTCCATTTTCCGGAAGTTGATGGATGGATCGGGCTCAGAATAAGGCGCATAGCGGTATCCCAGCGCCAAATCTTGCCGGGCAGTATCCAGCAGGGCGCTATCCAGTAGAAAACGCGGTTGCGTCAGCCAGGCAGGAAATAATCGATAGCGGACCTCGACGGGGAAGCCGATTGGAAGGGTGTTTGCCTTCCAATAAAGCACCCCGTTGTTATAATCGAAAAAAGCGCCCGAGAGGATTTTTCCGGAAGATAATTCCCAAACCTGGACCGAACCGGGAATGAGGGAAGCGGAATCGGGAAGGGGAAGCGGGGAAAGATCGTAGGTTACGATGCGCTTCCAATTGGCCCCAGCCCCTTTTTCCTGGGCATTTAGGCTAGCCGAAACCAGAATAAAAAGCATTCCCCATACAGCTGGCCGGCAAAACATAAATAATTTTTGAATATATACTCAATTTACCGCATTAATCATAAAAAGTACTGGAATAGAACGAAAAAACCGCGTACATTTGTTGCACTTCCAATCTGAGCTTTGAGAGGCTTCCTCCACAATACCATTGCGCGAGTATAATTGTTTTGTCCTTAAGCACAATGAAAACCAGACAATGACAAAAGCATTCTGCTTTTTGTCATTGTCTGGTTTTCATTGAATTCCTATTTTTCCGTCCGTTTTGATCATAACAAATTAAAAAGACCATGAGACGACCTTTACTTACATTCACAGGGGCCATGCTGCTGGTAATGCCGCTATGGGCCCAGTTCGACTTCATGAACTACCGCACCATCGATGGGCGCAACAACAACCTGACGTTTACGGAGTGGGGCGCGGCGCACACCCGAATGCCCCGGATGGTTGGCGCTTTCTACAGCGATGGCGTTTCGTCGCCCGCCGGCGTGTCCCGGCCCAATCCGCGTGAGATCAGCAATGCCATATTTGCTCAGCCTGGCGTTATGAGCGAGCCGCTCCATCTCAGCGATTTCACCTGGGTCTTTGGACAGTTTCTCGATCACGATTTCGGATTGACTCCGGACACTAAAGAGCCTTTGATGATCAATGTTCCCGTCGGAGATGTCCACTTTGACCCATTGGGAACCGGTAAAGTGGTGATTCCGATGGCGCGCAATGTATTTGATCCTGCCACGGGCACCGGGCCTGGCAACCCGAGAGAGCATGTCAACGTCATCACGTCCTTCATCGACGGCTCCAACGTTTATGGCTCGGATGACGAACGGGCCAATTGGCTGCGTTCTTTTAAGGGGGGTAAGCTTAAGGTGTCCAAAGGCAACATGATGCCATACAATACGGTCAACAACGAGTATGACGGCGAAGTTGACCCCACGGCCCCTGCCATGGCAAACCCGGTTGGCCGTAGCAAGAAACTTTACGTTGCAGGTGATGAACGCGCTAATGAAAACCCCTTGCTTGCTTCCGTTCACACGCTGTTCGTGCGCGAGCACAACCGGCTTTGTGACGAACTGGCAAAGGCCCATCCGGATTGGACGGATGAACAATTGTATCAGCAAGCGCGAAAGATCAACAGCGGGATTATCCAGTCCATTGTATAT
This sequence comes from Haliscomenobacter sp., assembly GCA_016707205.1. Classification (GTDB taxonomy): domain Bacteria; phylum Bacteroidota; class Bacteroidia; order Chitinophagales; family Saprospiraceae; genus JADJPL01. The sequence continues at coordinate 65,219 of JADJHZ010000019.1, forward strand.
AATGAGTGGTTGCCGGCGCTTCGCATCCAACTCCCTGCCTACGAAGGGTACAAACCGGAGGTTGACCCCTCTGCTATGAATGAATTTACCGGCGCGGCATTCCGTCTTGGCCATACGCTGCTCAACGGAACCCTTCGCCGGATCTTGACCACAGGGGAGCTGCATCCCGAAGGCCATATCGCTCTTCGCGACGCGTTCTTCAATGTAGAAATGCTCGAGGAATCAGGTGGGTTGGACGTATTTTTCCAGGGAATGGGCACTCAGGTGATGCAAACCTTCGACGCAAAAGTGGTGGATGATGTTCGCAATTTCCTGTTCGGCCCTCCCGGCGCAGGCGGGTTGGATCTCGCTGCCATCAACATCAACCGGGGGCGGGAACGCGGGCTCCCCGATTTCAATACCATGCGCAAGGCGGTGGGCCTGACGCCTTATATCGCCTTTCAGCAAATGCACAAAGACCCCCGGATCTATCACACGCTCCTTAGGCACTACCGTAAAGTAAACAATATCGACCTTTGGGTCGGGCTTCTGGTTGAGCAACGCGGTTCTGGCGAATTGTTCGCCCCAACGTTGAAGGAGATCCTTAAGCGCCAGTTTACTGCGTTTCGCGATGGCGACCGCTTTTTCTATGAAGCAGATCCAGTTCTGACGGAAGAAGAAAAGACCGAGATCCGCAATACCGCGTTCCACGACGTGATTATGCGCAACACCAGCATGAAGATGATGCAGGATCACGTATTCGAAGCAATGAGCTTTGACCTGATCTGCGGCGACCTGGAGGTCAACGTGTCCGGAAAGATCGAAACCGAAACCGGTACGCCATTATATAATACGACCGTCATGATCGGCATGGAAAGCGGAACCATGCAAAGCTCTTCCGGCACGGATGGCGCCTTCAACTTTGACGGCGTGCCGAGCTGCAGCGCCCACGACATGCTGCTGGCTAAGGAAGACGACTTCTCCAACGGCGTGAATATCATGGACCTGATCAAGATGTTCAAACACATCCTGGGCGATGAGTTGCTGGATTCTCCATACAAAATGCTGGCCGCCGATCTCGACGGCTCCGGCAGCATCTCCCTGTCCGACATGATCGCCATGCAGCGGCTTATCCTGGGGCAAACCAACACGTTCCCCAACGCCGATACGCCCTGGCGCTTTGTGCCTTCCGACTTTGTGTTTGATGATCCGCACAATCCCTTTACGTCCGATATGCCGGAAGGGATGCACTTCGATCTGCCAACGGCAGACGTCCATCAGGACTTTGTCGCGTACAAGCTGGGCGACCTGAACAACTCGGCATCGGCAGGCGCACAAGCGCTGGCTATAGCTCCGCGTAGCGCCGGTGATCCGCTGCATATCAACGTTCAGGATCTGGCGTTCCAGGCCGGCGACCGCGTGCGCGTGGCCTTCCGTGCGGCAGATCTCTCCGCTTTCCAGGGCTATCAGTTCGCCCTGAGCTTTGACCCCGAAGCTTTGGGGTATGAATCGCTGCAAAGTGGCGCGATACCAAACCTGAACAAAAATAACTTCGGCGTATTTGCTGCAGACGGCGCCATCACGACGCTTTGGAGCGCGCCCGCCACAGCGGTCGACGCCCAGGATGCCACCCTCTTTACGCTGGAATTCGTCGCATTGAAAGCGGGCAAGGTGAGCGATTACCTGGTCCTCGACCGCCGTCAATTGCGGGCCGAAGCATATGACCTTGGATTGAACGAACGGCCTCTGGCTCTGAACTTCCAATCGGTCGACGCAGCGAATGCCGCTTCCCTGGAAGTGTACCAGAACCGCCCGAACCCATTCGACGGGGAAACGACTATCCCATTCCGCCTTCCTGAAAGCGGGCAGGTTACCCTCCGGGTATTCGACGCTGCAGGCCGTCAGTTGCTGATGCGCTCCAGCGTATTTGACGCCGGTAACCAGGAATGGACGATCTCCGGCGCCGACCTTCCGGGCACAGGCCTTTACTTCTACCGCCTGGAAACTTCCGCCGGCGCCGTAACCCGGAAGATGATCAGGAGATAGTGGTTAGTGGTTAGTGGTTAGATTAAGGTGGTTAGATTAAGGTGGTACTTAAAAGGACAAGGTTCAAGGGGGAGGCTCCTTGGGCCTTGTCCTTTTTGGCGCGAGGCCCCAGCCCCTAAGCTTTGCGCCTTTTGCCCTGCGCCTTTTTTATTCCCCTTGCGCCAAACTATTTTTTTTGTTACTTTTACCCCATCTTATTGTCCAAAAGACATCCACCCCCCCGGGTATTCAATCTAAACGCCGCCGACAGCGGCTGTCATGCTCATCTTACAGGAAATCAAAAACAGCCAGAGGGTTTACGCCGGTCAGGGACCGGCGGATAGTTCTGTGCACGGAATCTTGAGGACGGCGGTTAGTGGTTAGTGGTTAGTGGTTAAGTGGTTAAGTTAATAAAGACCATCTTACTTCGTAAATCGTAAAATCCCTCTATCCTAAATCGTCCTCGTAAATCGTCCTTCGTAAATCGTACTTCGTACATCCCATAGAACATACCAAAAACAGGAAAGATGAAAAAGATGACCGCTTTGATTGCCGACGATCAGCCGATTGTGCTGGAAGGGCTGCAATCCTTTTTAGGAAAGAACCCCGGGCTGGCCGTGGAGGTTACCGCTACGGCGGCTGATGGAACGGAACTTCTGGAGTTGGCATTCAGCAGACCGTTTGATTTGGTGATCCTCGAGCTCAATCTGTCGGGCGTGGATGGCATGATGGCCCTCAAGAAGATTCGTTCGCGTTTTCCTGGACTTCCCATTATTATTTTCAGCCGGTACGACGATCCCAAGATCGTGTGGTCAACGATCCGGGACGGGGCCAACGCGTACCTGCTCAAGAACAGTCCGCTGGAGGAGTGGCGCCGCGCGCTGGAAGCGATCCGGGAGGGCCAAACCTATCTGGGGAGCGGAATCCGGCTCGAACACGTCAAGCGGCCGGAGCATGCGGAAGTAAAAAAAGCCGTTTTCTCAGGCGAAGCGGTGGAGGATAATGCCCCGGGCATCTATATGCTCACCCGCCGCGAGTCGGAGATCCTCGCCCTGATCGCCCAGGCGTTCAGCAATAAGGAGATCGCCAGCCGCTTGTATATCAGCGACCAGACCGTCAGCGTGCACCGCAAGAACATCATGCGCAAACTGGGGGTCTGCAATGCTGCCGGGCTGGTGAAGGCGGCGTTTGAACTAGGCATCAGTTAATGTTTAGGCGTTTGGGCGTTAGGACGTTTAGGGAGGGAGCTAATCTTGCAGGCAGATAGTCCGGACT
>JADJHZ010000020.1 GCA_016707205.1 Haliscomenobacter sp.
GGACATGAATATCGAGGTGCTGTCTGAAACTACCCACCCGGAGAAATCTTTTCTGCTCGTCGTACTGGTAAACAATGACCTGAAAGACATTTTCTCTGTGCTTTATGAAGATTTGATAAGCAGCATGGCTGCTGAGAATGATGAAAAAAAAAAGTTGATTGCTGAGTTGTTGAACCGACTGGAAAATGGCGCCACTTTAGAGAAAGCTCTTGCCCGGACTTACAGGTGAAGAACAAAGAGGGCTTTTTGGTGAATTGTACATGCTGGACAAAATGCTGGAACGATTGCCTGACAAAAACGCATGCCTGCTTGCATGGACGGGCGCAACCGGACAACCACAGGATTTTCAGGGAATAAGGTGGGCGGTCGAAGTGAAGACCTGTCTTTCCGGCAACCACCACAAAATCCAAATCAACGGCGAACGGCAGTTAGATACAAGGGCAATTGACTTCGTGGCACCGCACCAGATTATTATCGAAAAATCGAACAGCGAAGGCAACTCTCTCAATACAATAGTTGACAATGTGGCGGAGCGTATTAAAGATGAATTCTCACTGCTGACAAGATTTCGGAGCTTGCTAGCCGAGGCAGGCTATTTTGACCATCAGCGGGATTTGTATGAGGAGCCGCAGTATGTGGTTCGGCAGGAAAACAGCTTTGAAGTAAAGGAAGAATTTCCCCGTATCCAACCCGATGAAATCCGCAACGGGGTAGGTGATTTACGATACGCGGTCAGCGTGGCGGATTGCATCCATTGAAAATTTCAGAAGAAGCCCTGTTCAATAAAATCCAAGGAAAATGAATACCACCCCCGAACACCCGGAACTGAAAAAGTTTCATGCCGATCTGATGCAGGAAATTCTGGCAACACAACTATCAGAAGAAGAAGGCGGCATCAAAGAGCAGATTTTTACCCAAATCGCTGCCGATCTCCTTGCCGATGCGGGCGAGACTGAAAACGTGCGGGTAGCCCACGATGAAAAATTAAGCAAACGTGGTATTGAGCATAAAATAAACGGGTATGCCCTGCCGGACAATTACGAAACCCTCGACCTTTTTATCACCGTTTTCAACGGCACAGAAGAAATTCAGATAATTCCAAAACAATCCGTTGATACGGCGGTAAACCGCATCACCAACTTTTTCCGTAACGCCGTTTACAAGGATTATGTCGACGATATCGAAGAGAGTTCCGAAATTTTCGACCTCGCCCACACCATGAGCGAAGCACCGGAAGTCAAGGAAAACCTGGTCCGGGTGAATATTTTCATCCTGACTGATGGGGTTTACAACGCAGATGTACCCGAAAGCCGCAAAATTTCCGATTACACGCTTTTTTTCGTGTGGTTGACCTGTATTACCTGTTCAACCTGACGGAAAAATCCCGCATCCCAATTGAAATTGATTTTGAGTCTTATGGAACATTGATTCCTTGCATCCCCGCTGTCGGGGATAATGACGAATACCAAGCTTTTCTCGCAGTTTTTCCAGGTGAGCTGCTTGGCGGGCATTTATGAGAAAATATGGCTCCCGACTACTTGAGCAAAATGTGCGTTCCTTCCTTCAGTTTACGGAAAAATAAATAAAGGCATCCGAAAAACTATTCTTGACGAACCACACATGTTCCTTTTGCATACAATAACGGTATTGCAGCGACTGCAGAAGAAATTAAACTGACCAAGCTTCCCAACGGAACCGGCCAGGCTATATCCTGGATTCGTGATCTTCAAATCGTCAATGGAGGCCAAACCACTGCATCAATTTATCATACCTGGAAAAAGGATAAAACCGATATATCCAGAATCTATGTGCCATTAAAATTGTCCGTGGTCAAAAACAAAAATAAGTTCAGTGAAATTGTTAGCCGGATTTCAGAGTATGCCAATACTCAGAACAAGGTTTCTGTAGTAGACCTAAGCAGTAACCATCCATTTCATATTGAGCTTGAAAAGCTTTCACGAACCTTTGGACGCCGCACCTCAAGATAATAGTAACCAAACCCGATGGTTTTATGAACGCGCACGAGGGCAATATAAAATGCACTTATCAAGGAAGGTTTTACAAAGCAAAAGAAAGCTTTGAATCCAAGAATCCACGCTCTCAAGTTTTCAAAAAAGAAGACCTGGCAAAATATGTAAATGCCTGGCAAGAAGTTTTTGATGGAAAAAAATTGGTAATCGGGCCACATACAGTAGTCAGAGGGGGACAAAAAAATTTTGTACAGTTCGTCAACTTTAACCTTGTCAGGAATCCAGACAATATATATTTCGAGGATACAGTTGCAAAAATGATCCTTTTCAGAAGTACCGAGAGAATATATGGAGTTAAACCTAATGCTATTGGGGATATGCGGTATATTACGGTGCCATATTCCATTGCCTGGCTTGGTTTTAAGACTGAAAACAAACTTGATCTTTATAAAATATGGAAGCACCAATCGCTCTCTGAAGATTTAAAAAAGTTTTTACGTCAGATAATGGAAAATGTGGAAAAATTTATCCGGGAAAAAGCTCCAGGGTCATTGTATGGAGAGTGGGCCAAAAGGAAGAATGTTGGAATGCGCTAAAAACCAAAGACTTTCACATCGACATAAGTACAATTAGTAAAGACTTGCAGAAGGATGAGGGAAATTTATCAAGACGACGTGTCAATGAGGAAGATCAATCCAAGAAAGAATATCTTGAAGCAATTAACCGAATCAGGTCGGTAACCAGTAAAGGTTGGAAAATTATTGAAAAATGGGGTCCGGAAACCAATCGGTTAATCAGTTCAGCAAAGGGATATCGCCTTCAATCTCTCGCAAGTCGGCTGGGTTCCGGATCCAAGATTTTAGATTCTGAAAGAAACAGCGGTCTGAGAATTTTAGATTTTGTACTGGGCAATTGAACCCGAACTTTTGGGAAATTGAAGAAGAAATTGAAGACACAACTGATGGAAAGAAGATGCGCCGAAATTTCAGAAGATTTAATTCGGCAATGATCGCTTTTGACCGTCAGCACAAGCGTTTAGAGGATTATAAATTTCGTTTTATGAAAGAGGCGCTTAACAAACCTCAACCTTGGGATGACAAAACAATTAAATTTATGGCATCGAATTATTATAAACTTAAAAGTATGGTTTCCGAATAAAAGAGAATTAATATACCTCCTTAACGCCCAAACGCCTTAACGCCCAAACCCTTCCCCATTCCCGGAATACCATTCCGGTCAACAGCCTCGGATTGAAAATCCGAGCTACATCATGTACATCCTTTAATCCTGCAAATCACAGTTCAGACAACTAAGCAATGCCCCAACCGGCAATAGAATCTGCACGCAATCTGAAGATTGCCGGAGCGTAGTTTGAAAACTACGAACAACAGGGGGGCAACAGTCTAGGATTGAAAATCCGAGCTACATCCTGGCCATCCTTTAATCCTGCAAATCACAGTTCAGACAACTAAGCACTGCCCCAACCGGCAATAGAATCTGCACGCAGCAATCTGAAGATTGAACGAAAGCGTAGACGGAAGTCTACGCACAACAGATCGAAGTCTCCAGACTTCCACCAGCGCGTTGGATTACAAATCCGAGCTGCCTCCCCTACATCCTTTACATCCTGCAAATTTGTATCTTGCCCAACAACCCAAAGCACCCAATGGAAAATCCTTCCCAATCCCCCGCTCCAAACGCCTGGCTGGAGAAGCTGGAGCTCGATAGCTGGCAGGCGGAACTCATCATCTCCGGTATCGCGATCTACGGCTCCCTGCAATTGCCGGGGCTTATCGAAACCCTCGTCAATCTGGTGATCGTCAACCTGCCGGGAGATTATCATTATCTGTTCTACTTCGTGTTCTGGTACCTGCTGCTGGCGGCAACCACGTTCATTACCAGCTTCATCGGGCATTTCCTGCTTCGCTCGCTTTGGGTGGGGCTGGTGGGCCTGGCTTCGGTCTTCCCCAACGGGGTGAATACCAAATCCGACCTGTTCAGCAAACATTACCTCGAGCAGGCAGCGCGCGATTTTAGCGACGTACGCAGCTTCAACCAGAAACTCGACGAGCTGTGCAGCCTGATGTTTGCCATGAGTTTCTCTATCTCCCTGACCATGGTCGTTTTTTCCATCCAGTTGCTCTTCGCCATGGTCGTTTCCGGAATCCTCCACAGCCTGGTTCCCGGCATCGGGATCAAAACCGCCTTTCTCGGGTACCTGGGGCTGATGGTCCTCCCGGCCCTCCTGGGCGGAATCTTGAACATCAAACCCCTGCGGGATAAACCCTGGGTGCAAAAGATCCACTATCCCCTGCTGAATAAGGTGTTCGGAAAAGTGATCTTCCTCTTCTTTTACCGGCCCGTTTATTACATCAACTTCATACTCAATACTAATTTCACCAAAAGCAGCCTGTTCGCCTTCTTTGGTTCGTATTTCGCCATCGCGATCGTGGTCGGTTCCGTTTTTCTCCTGAATTCCAATGCGATCCTGCTCCTGGAAAACGCCCTTTTTGCCCGAAGCAACCGCAGCGACCGCATCTATTCCCTCCATTATGCCGATCAATCCCCGTCCGAAGCGCCTTTCTTCCCCGAAATCGAATCGGACTTCATCGATAAACCCTGGCTCAAGGTCTTCGTCCCAATCCTTGGCAGAGACGAAGGTATCCTCAAAAAACGCTGTTCGCCCTACAAAGACGACGACAAGCTTTCTGATAAAGAAAACCGGGAAGCCGCCCGAGCTGCCCGCACCGACTGCCTGCTAAACTACCTGAGCGTTTCTATCGACGGCAAACCCGTCAATAGGCCGTCCCTGAAAAAATACGACCACCCCCGCGGCAAAACGCCCGGCGTAATGCTCCATATCCCCCTGGATTCCCTCCCCGCCGGCGAACATACCCTCCAAATCGATTTCGCCGACCAAAGCGAGGATGGGGAAAAACGGCGGTATATCATTCCGTTTTGGACTCAATTTTAGGATGTAGAGGATGTAAATGGATGTAACTACATCCTCTACATCCTCTACATCCCCTACATCCTCTACATCCTCTACATCCCCTACTCCATCCACACCCTGGTGACCCCCATTCCATGCCGGCGGTAGATCTCCTCCTGCGGGATGCCAGGGCCAATGGAGATTTGCAGCGTTTCGGCGTCCTGGAGGGAGAAAGCGCCCGGTTGGGGCTGGAAAAAGTAGGGCAAAAAGGTCGGATAAGGGCGGGGCAGGGTAACGATCGGAACGGGGGCAAGCTGGGTCAGGTCAAGGCGGTAGACGCCCCCTTCCGGCAGCAGGTCTATCGTACCGCCAAAAGCGCTGCCGTCTTTCTGGATCAGGGCGAGCTGCACTTTGCAAGGCTTGTCGTTGAGGGAACGCCCTTTGATATACAGGTATTTTTTTGCGCCCCGGTCTCCTTTTCGGCCTTCGGTTTTGTCGCCAAAGTAAAAGCGCATGCTGTAGTCGTGGACGGGCTGAGCAAATAGGTTTTCCGGGTCTTCGGTGGATAGTTGGTCCAGATCGATACGCAATTCCGCCTCTCCAGGCGCCGGCAGGGGCTGAAGGGAAGAACTGCGCAGCCAGCGGCGGTTGAGTTGGGGCGCGTCCTTCAGGGCATCAAACAACACCAGCGGGAATTCCATCGCAACGACCGGAACCTCATAGGTTTTTTCCCCGAAGAAGTCCCAGGCGTAGGGCGGTTTGGGAACCCCGGAAGGAAACGTGGTCGTCCGGTCTTGTTCCTCTACCGCGATATGGTAGCGCAGAAATCCCGGGCCGGTCAGGTTTTCCGGAATCACCGCCCGGTAGCGGTACCCGCCCACCGGGTTCATCGCAATGCGGTGCTGGCGGTATTGTGGGCCATACGCGTAGAGGTAAACGGATTGGGGCGCCTCCCGGGAAGCAACAAACGCTTCTACGGTAAATGGCAAATCGGCCGTCAGCTCGGCCGGCGGTTCGTGGATCACATAGGTCTCCCGGAGGGATCCCTTCCGGGGCGGCAAAAGCGCCCAGCGTATGGTAGCGAAAGCGGTCGCCAGGCTTTTGAGCAGGTTGTATCCCGTTGCGCGCCAGCAGGTAAACCCCGGGCCGCACGGCAAACGTGTTTCCTTCCACGACGGCGGTATGGGTATTGCCCTGGTTCATGGGCGTTACCTTAAAGGCGCCCCCCAGATCGGGCAGGTCGACCGACATAGACCAGGCGCGGTAGTTGATTTTGGTCACTTCCTGATCCAGGCTGTTGCGGCCAAAGGGATTATGGAATGGAAGGGCATCGGGCATTACTTCGAGCCGCCAAATGCCGGGCTGGAGCTGATCCAGGAAGTAAGCCCCCGTGCCGTCGTACCGGACCACGGAGGAAGAACCTACCCCGGCAATCCGCTTCAGCGCCTCCGGGCCTGGATGCGGCGTAGGCGTGGAATTCGTATAGTAAAACACCGTGTCGGCAACCAGTTCCGCCAGATCCTGGGCGTAGTCCACCCGGAAAGGGCCAAAGCGGGCGTTGTCGGGGTAAGCGCCCAAATCGGCGTAGCGCGGGACACGCCGGAACACTTCTCCGGAAATCATCAGCGCCAGCGCTTTGCCGGGCGTATACGCCAGGTTCATATAATGGGTGTTGTACTCGGGGTTGGCATAGGCCGAGTACAGCGGGTCGTAGGCAAAATGGGTGGCGAACTGGATTCCCGCCTGCCGGAAGCTGCGCGCCATAGCAGGGTAGATATAGGAGCGGTTGACGTCGGCTGCGTCAAACTCATACACGTACTTGGCCATGCGCCCAAATCCGGGGTCGCCCGCAAAAGGAATGGCGTAGCGGTCGACGTTGGGCAGGAAGTTGCCCCGAAGTTCGCGCTGCGCGCCCAGTCCGGTGGGGTACCATTGAAACGTCCCTCCCTGCATATCCGACTTAAAGTAGGCATCAGCCAGGTGAACGCTGTGGCTGATGTTGTAAAACACCGGCTTCTGGCAGCCCGTGCCGCGCATAGCGGCAATCATGCGGTTGATGAAAGCGGTAACCTGTTCGGGCGCTTCCCGGTGGTGCGGTTCGTTGGATACCTCAAAAGCCAGAATGGCGGGATCGTCCTTGTAGGCGATTTTGGTATACGGGTTGACGTGGTTGAGAAACTGCGCCAGATAGCGCTCCTGAGCGGCAATGGCTTCCGGGTTGGTCAGGCAGGCGTCTTTGCCGAACTTATGGGAAAACCCGGGCGTGTCCTCGTCAGGTTCGGGCCAGCCGTTTCCCCAGAAGGCGATCGGCGTCAGCACCATGCGCATCCCCTGGGCTTTCATTTTAAACAGCATATAGTCGAACAGCTTCAACTGCTCGTTGGAAAGCAAATTCCCCACGGTATCGCTGATCTCCGTGTCCCAAACGTGGACGCGGAACAGATCAAACCCCAGCCTGGAAAAATGGTACAGATCGCGGTCGATCTCCTGTTCCGGCTTCAGGCCAAGCCGTTTAGCGTTGCGGTAAGCAAAAGCAAATGGCAGGGTGTAATTCACCCCAAAGCCGTGGATTTCAGCACCGTTCTCTTCCCAAACCATCACCCCCTCTCCGTCGACCTTTACCCGGGATTGACCAGAGAGCGGACGGGCGCTTAAAAAAAGGAGAAACAGGACCCCAAAGCCCAAAATTCTTGGAAAATGCCGCGTACGCATGGGAATATTTGTTTTTGGTTAAAAAGTAAATCCTTGCGAAGATAAGGAAAAAATGGGGTCGGGGCAGAGCCTCATGGAAGTACAGGAGGTAGGGTGCGAGTTGCGAAGTTACGGGGTTGCGAAGTTACGGGGTTGCGAGGTACGAAGTACAAGATACGAAGTAAGGAAGACGCCTTAACCCCTTAACGCCCAAACGCCTAAACTTTTCCCCTTGCACCGCTTCCGTTTTTTTGTTACCTTAGGAGATGCATGACAAGGGAGGAAAACGGTTTTCCTCCGTCTTCCGCACCCTCCTCCCAATGCCATGGCTAGAGGTATATATTGATTCTTGCACCTCAATCCAACGCTTTATGGCAATCTTATCCAAAGAAGAATTTGGGACCCTGGCCAGTATGCGCCAGCCGGTCTGTGTGTCCGTTTTTATCCCTACGCACCGGGAAGGGCAGCCTGTACTGAACCAGGTGGACGCGCTGGTGCTTAAAAACAAGCTCAAAGAGATTAAAGACCAGCTTGAAAAAGAAGGCATGCCCCAGTTGAAAATCCGGCAATTCCTTTCTCCAATCGAATCCCTCGTCAAAGACTCGGGGTTTTGGAGAGGCCATTTGGGCGGCCTGGCCATTTTCCTCGCCGACCGCTTTTTCAAAACCTACGCCTTGCCCATCCGCTTTGCCGAATTCTACTATGTCGGAAACAGTTTCTATACCAAGCCGCTTCTGCCTGTTTTCAGCGGAGACGGGCCGTATTTCATTCTGTCCCTGGACCTGGAACATATCCGGTTCTACCGGGCTTCCCGGTACAGCATTCAGGAGATTTCCGTAAAACACCTCGTTCCTTCCAAGTTAGAAGAGGTCGTAGGATACGACTATGAGCAAAAATCCGTCCAATTCCACAGCGTCCCGCAGGGCGGAAAGAAAGGGGTCTTTCACGGACACGGCGAAGGGAAAGACGACCGAAAGGAGGAAATCAAACGCTTCCTGAAGGCGGTAGACAAAGGCCTGACGACTATTTTACACCAGGAAAAAGCGCCTTTGGTGCTTGCTTGCCAGGATTTCTATTTTCCGATCTACCAATCCGTTACCGTATATCCGCACTTGTTTCCCAAGCACCTGACGGGAGACCACCCGCAAAACGCCCCCAACTGGCTCCACGAAAAAGCCTGGGACCTCGTCCAGCCTTACTTTGACCAGGACCGAAAAAACTACCTGGACCGCTTTTTCCAATTCCAGGACACGCCCAAAGCATCTTCCGATATCCGGGAAATCGTCCCGGCTGCTGTTGCAGGAAAAATTGAGGCGTTGTTCGTAAATAACCAAACCGACCTCTGGGGACAATACGCTCCTGCGGGGAACAAAGTCACGATCGAGGAAAACCCAAGGGCATCCAGCGTTTCCCTTCTCGATCTCGCCGCCGAGCACACCCTGCTCAACCGGGGAATGGCTTACCTGTTTTCCAGCGAAGAAATTCCGGAAATGAAAAAGCCTGCATTTGCGATTTTTCGTTACGGCAATTAACCTCTAACCCGATCCAGCTTATAGCGCCGGATCACGCGCATGAGCTTGCGGGCATAGTGGGGGTCGGTGGCATACCCATACTCCTGCAGCCCGTTGGCCCACCCTTCCAGATTGTCCGGAGGGATGCGGAACAAGCCGTCATACCTCGGCTGCGATATTAAGAATTTGGCAAAGTCCAGATAGCTCTCTTCCGCGTGGGGGTATGCGCGGAAACAATCGCGTACGCGGTGTTTTTTTCCGCGGTAGTACTCCGTCGTTTCCAGGCAATAGCGGGCTTGATTGCCCCTCGCTTTGATCCCAAAATGGTTGTGGCCCTGTTTTGCCAGTTCGCTCTGCCCCCATCCGCTCTCGAGTCCGCCAACAGCGAGCGGAATGGCCGGCGGCACACCCGTAAGGTCGTACAACTCCCGGGCCACCGAGCCGTAGGTATCCACGTAGAGGGCGACGTTTTCGGGCCGGTCGGGACGTACGCACTCCCGATGCCACCAACTCACCAGGAGCCAGGACAATACCGAGATGACCAACAAGCGCCGGAATGATGCATTCCACTTCATGAAAGAAAGCCGGGTTATATTTCGGGGGAAAGATAAAACAGTTTGTTCGTCCTTCCCGCTTTTTTGTAAATTGGCAGTCTTAATGACACCCAACCCATGTCTTCCAACCGCCGTTTGGCCGCCATCCTGTTTTCCGATATCGCCGGCTATACCGCTATGCTGCAGCGGGATGAGGAGGAAGGTTTGCGCAAACTCCGCCGGTACCGGCAGGTGCTGGAAGAAAAAGCCCGCCACTACAACGGCCAGGTGCTGAAAAACTACGGCGACGGTAGCCTGACGCTGTTCAACAGCGCGGTAGACGCCGTGCGCTGCGCGCTCGAAATTCAAACCATCCTGCAAAAAGAACCCGTCGTACCGCTGCGCATCGGCATCCACGTGGGCGATGTGGTGCTGGAAGACGGCGACGTGTACGGCGACGGCGTCAACCTCGCCGCCCGGATTGAAGCCCTGGGCGCTCCCGGCGCCGTGCTCTTCACCGAACGCGTCATCCACGATATCCGCAGCCACCCCGACCTCCACACCGTCTCCCTGGGCAAGGTGAACCTGAAAAACGTGCTCGAACCCCTGGAGGTCTTCGCGCTGTCCAACGAGGGATTTCCCGTGCCCGGTCCCGAGCACCTGCCCAGCAGGGTTGGGGCGCAGCTCCCCCCACCAAGACCTAAACGCAACCCCTTTGTGTTGCCCCTGATTATTCTGGCCGGTCTGGCTATCGCCGTGATCACCTGGCAAAGCGTCCGCGAAAACCAAACGATAAAAAGCCGGTCTGAAATCCCTCAGAAGTCCGTTGCCGTGCTTCCTTTCGAAGATCTAAGCCCGGATCAGGACCAGGCTTTTTTCAGCGAAGGGATTGCGGAGGAAGTATTGAATGCATTGTCCATGATCCCGGGATTGAAGATCGCCGGACGGCATTCTTCCTTTGCCCTCCGGAGCGAAACGCCCGACTTGCTGCAACTGGGGCAAAAACTCGGCGTCCGGCATGTCCTCGAAGGCAGCGTTCGCCGCGACGGCGACCGCATCCGGATTACCGCCCGCCTGCTCCAGACAGTAGACGGATACCAGCTTTGGTCCCAACGGTATGACCGCGATGCCAAAGATATTTTTGCCGTTCAAGACGAAATCGCCAGGGCCGTGGTCAGCAACCTGCAACTTGCGCTGCAAACCGGCGCCGGCGCCGAATCCCCCCAAACCAAAATCCGGACCGTAAACCCACAAGCATACGAACTCTATCTCAGAGGAAGACACCTGCTCTCCCAGCGGGTGGATCAGCCCAAAGAAGCCGCTATATTTTTCCAACAAGCGCTCGACATCGACCCTGGATTTGCCCAGGCCTATGCCGGATTGGGCGATGCCTATCTTTGGTTGGGATGGGGAGCTTATCTGCCGGGGAATGAGGCGTTCCCCAAGGCAGGCGTGTATGCGCAGAAAGCCCTTGACGTCGACAGCACCCTCGCCTATGCCCACGTGATCTCGGGATCGGTACAACTTTGGCACGACTGGAACTGGAAAGCCGCAAGGAAATCGTTCGAACGCGCCTTGCAACTAAATCCATCCGAAGGGGCGGCCCTACTTGATCTTGGCTGGTACCACGCCTTTACCGGGAATTTTCCCGAAGCCGTTCGCCTGGTGAAGAAAGCCCTCGCCCTGGACCCTCTGAACCTGGACTACAACGTCGACCTTGCCGATATCTACCGCCTTTCCGGCAATTTTAAAGATGCGCTGAAAACTTCTCAACGCACCCTGGAGCTCTTTCCTGAAAATACCGATACGTATTGGATCCTCGGTATGACCTACTACCATTTGGACGATCTTGCGCAAGCAGAGACCGCTTTCAGGAAAGCGGATACCCTTTCCGGCGGGCAGGCCTGGACCCAGGCGCACCTTGCCATGGTTTGGGCCAAATCCGGCAGAAAAAAAGAAGCCCGCCAACGCCTCCTCGCCCTGGATGCCGACGCCGTTGCGAAGAAAACCATTCCGGCGGAGCTCGCCATGGCCTACCTTGCCTTAGGGGAAACTTCCAAAACACTGGACCTGCTGGAACTTTCCTATCAGGTACACAGCAACTGGCTGGCGTATCTGCAATTCGAACCAGCCTGGACCAGCCTCAGGCAAGAACCCCGGTTTAAAGCGCTTCTGGCCAAACTCCATTTCCCCGGCTAATTTCCCTTTTGTCTTGTACCCTACCATATCCTTTTTTATTCCTAAAGAATTTGCCCCAATTAGGATAAGCACAAGGAAAACCGACGATATTGGACTTGTTATTCTTCCTGTTTCCTAATTCATTTAATTCCGTTCACCTAATTTTCACCCTTATGAAAAAGCGTATCATTTTTCGTGTAGCCACAACGATTGTGTTCACAATTTCTTTAATGACGTTTTCCTGCACCAATGAAAAGGTAGAAGAGCCCAATGGCTGTGACACCAGCAATGTCAAGTATTCCATGGACATAGCGCCTATTATCCAGTCAAGCTGCTCCAATGGATGCCACAACGGCACTACGCCGTCCGCCGGGTTTCGCCTGGATTCCTACGCTGCCATAAAAGTAAAAGTCGATCAAGGCCGTCTGTACGGAGCGGTTGCTCAGCTGGCCGGCTTCAGCGCTATGCCGGTAGGAGGAAGGCTTTCCGACTGCAACATCTCCAAGATCAAAGCCTGGGTGGATGCGGGCGCTCCCAACAACTAAGTTGAATTCCCTAATGATCCCTAAACCGGAAGAAGGTTTGCCGGGTTATTAACTTGAGCGCCTTCTTTCCGGTTCCTTTTCCCGAACACTCAAAATCCATTGGCATGAAATCCGCACGCCACTTCCTTTTTTCGTTGCTTTTCCTTTGGAGCGCTATTCCCATCCTTTCCGCTCAGGATGACGATCTGCTCTCTCTTCTGGGCGCCGACGAATCGACCGACCTTGTCCGCAATGCCTTTAAAAGTCCGCGGGTGATCAACGGGCACAGCATGGAAATGCTGAGGGCCGGGGTCCTGGACTTCCGCATTCTGCACCGGTTTGGGCCGGTTAATCAGGGGTTCTACGACCTTTTTGGACTCGACCAGGCCTCCATGCGCATCGGGTTCGATTACGCCTTAACGGATGGGGTTACGCTGGGCGTCGGGCGCAGCACGGCCAAAAAAGAGCTCGACGCCTTCGCCAAGTTCCGCATCCTGGGGCAATCTACCGGGGTCAAACCGTTTCCCGTTTCCCTGATCTGGGTAAGCGGAGTAACCAACAATGGGCTGAAGACCCCGTTTTCTGCCGTCGAAGCCAACGCAACCCGGCGTTTGGCGTATTACCACGAGCTGATCATCGGACGCAAATTCAGCGAGGCCTTTTCCCTGCAAATTTCGCCTACCGTCGTTCATCAAAATTTCGTAGAAAATGAACTCGCGCCCAACGACCTGGTTGCCCTCGGAATTGGAGGCCGGATCAAGTTGTCGAAACGAATGGCCTTCGTCTGGGATTACGGGCTGGCACTTAACCGGTATCCGGAAGATGCTTCCCTGAACCCGTTGTCGGTAGGATTGGACATCGAAACAGGCGGGCACGTCTTCCAGCTCCATTTCTCCAACTCCACGGGCATGAACGAGCGGGCCTTCCTCGCCGATCCCAACGGCGATTTTTTCGATGGCGATATCCGCTTCGGGTTTAACCTCTCCCGCGTTTTCCAAATCGCAAAAAAGCCTTGATATGACTTACAAAACATTGCGCAACCTCTTTCTCATCCTGGTAGTCGTGGGCGCCCTGGGCGGGTATTACGCCTACCAGCAGTGGAACAAACCACACCGGGACGTAGAACAGGCCGAAGCAGGGAAATCGGTCGATGCCACAGCGCTTTACGAACAATTTTCATCGGATGAAGCCGCTGCCAACGAGAAGTATCTCGACCAAATCGTGCGGGTTTGCGGTTTGGCCACTTCGGTTTCGGAAGGCGACGGCGATGCCCAAATCACCATTCAACTGGCCACCGGAGGAATGGGGGTGATTTTATGCTCCCTCGATCCGGAAAAATATTCCGATATTCCTTCCGGAATTAAGGAAGGACAGCAGGTCTGCCTCAAAGGCATCTGCACCGGATACCTGATGGATGTGGTGCTGGATCGTTGCGTCCTTGCGCAATAACAGAAGCATGAAAACATGGGCCTTCGCAGGGATATGCGCGTTGGCGCTTCCCCTGGTTTTGGGTGGGCAACCCCGTCCGCAACACCATTTGGTATATAATTCCTTACCCACACGCTGGGACGAAGCCCTGCCTTTAGGCAACGGCTGGCTCGGAGCATTGGTTTGGCAAAAAGGCGATAACCTCCGCCTGTCACTCGACCGCGCCGATCTTTGGGACGACCGCCCCATGCCGGATATCGACCAACTGACCTATGCCTGGGTAGCGAAACAGGTAGCAAACAGATCCTATAGCCAGGTTCAGGAAATCGGCGACGCCCCCTATGAACGCTACCCGGCGCCCACCAAATTGCCGGGCGCCGCCCTGGAATTCGCACTCGAAGGACTGGGTACCGTTACGGAGGCCCGGCTGGATATCGGTACCGGGATCGCAACCGTGGCCTTTTCCGGGGGCGCCCGGTTTGCTTCTTTTGTGGATGCCAGCCGCCAAGCAGGGTATTTTCAATGGACCAACTTGCCGCAAGGCGTAACGCCCGAACTCATCCCCCCAAACTACCACACCGGCGCCGCAGGCAAAACCGGCAACAGTGTGGAAGGACAAGGGTTGGAGCGCCTGGGGTATGCCCAGGGCGTTGTGGAACGAGCGACGAAATCGATCCGCTACACCCAACCTACGTGGAACGGGACTTCGTATCAAGCGCTCGTGGAATGGACGGAAGCGGATGGCCGCCTCACCGGCGCCTGGACCATCGCCAATAACCGGAAAGCGGCGGTTCCGGGCTGGAACTGGGACGGCGCGCTGGCGGAGCACAAGGCTTGGTGGGCACGGTTTTGGTCCCAATCTTCGGTCGCTTTACCCGATGCTTTGCTGGAGCGGCAATACTATCTGGAGCTTTACAAATTGGGAAGTATCGCCAGGAGCAATACTCCGGCTATTACCCTGCAGGCCATCTGGACGGCCGACAACGGCAACCTGCCCCCATGGAAAGGCGATTTTCACCACGACCTCAACACCCAGTTGAGCTACTGGCCCGCTTATTCGGGGAACCGGCTTTCTGAAGCCGCCTCATTTACGCACTGGATGTGGGATTGCCGGGAGGAATTCCGGCGCTTCACCGAATGGTACTTTCAATCGCCAGGGATCAACGTTCCCGGGGTATCCACGATCAGCGGAAAACCTATGGGAGGCTGGATCCAGTATGCCATGTCGCCCACGGCCTCCGCCTGGCTTGCCCAGCATTTTTACTGGCAGTGGAAATACAGCATGGACCGGTCGTTCCTGCGCCGCCGCGCCTATCCCTGGATCCGCGAAACGGCGGTGTATCTGGAGGCCCTAACCCAGCCCGGGCCGGACGGCAAACGCCGGTTGCCCATCAGCTCCAGTCCGGAATACCACAACAACAGCCTGGAAGCCTGGTTTACGAACACGACCAACTACGACCTGGCCCTCATGAAATTTGCGTTCCGCGCCGCTGAAGAAACCGCCGCTGCGTTGGAAAAAAAAGAAGAGGCCCTGCACTGGAAAACGATTGGCGCCCAATTGCCGGATTACGACGCCAACGCCACCGGGCTAACGATCGCCCCGGGGCAGGATTTGGAGGAGTCGCACCGGCACCACGCGCACCTGATGGCGATCCATCCACTCGGGCTGCTAAACCCGGGCAAAGAACCCGATCAAACCTTGATCGAAAACTCGATGGCCCACCTGGACAAAATGGGTACCCGCCAATGGACCGGATACTCCTTCTCCTGGTCGGCCTGCCTGTACGCCCGGGCAGGCATGGGCGATGCCGCCGCTGCCGACCTGAAAAAATTTGCTTCAAATTTCGTTTCCAAAAATAGCTTTCACTTAAACGGAGACCAGCAAGGCGGTCAGTATTCCAGCCTTACCTACCGCCCTTTTACCCTGGAAGGCAACCTGGCGTTCGCCCAGGCCATCCACGAAATGCTGATCCAAAGCCACGAAGGATATGTGGAGGTCTTTCCCGCTATCCCGACGGATTGGAGCCAAGTTTCCTTTCAGCAGCTTCGGGCCGAAGGCGCTTTTTTGGTGTCCGCAACGAAAGAAAACGGCGTTCCCGCCGAAGTCACCATCCGGGCAGAACAAGACGGCCTGCTGCGCATCAAACTCCCCTTCCGCACCTGGGTGGAGCGGGGGTTTTCCCGTGAATCCGCCCGGACCGCTCCCGGAAACATCCTGGAAATCCAACTGAAAAAAGGGCAGGAAATCGGATTTGCGAACGGGTATGAGTAAGCGTTTTAGCTACTTTTACAGCTATACTTCACCCACTCACCCACCAACTACCGCCATGCAACCGATTTTCTGGAAAACCCTCTTCTTCAGCATCGTCCTTCTGCTCAGTTGTCAGAAAGACAACGGGAATCCCGCTCCCGAGCCCGAGCCGGAACCCATGAGCGAAGATCCGCTCCCCGACGGCCCCACCACCCGGGGCGTGTGGCTGACCAATGTCGACAGCGACGCTTTGACATCGAGAGACAAGATCAAGGCAGAGGTAGACTTGTGTTATAAATACAAGATCAACACCATTTTCATGGCGGTTTGGAACAAAGGATTTACGCTTTTCCCCAGTGCGGTGATGGAACAAACGTTTGGGGTAAAAATCGATCCCAGCCTGGGCGCCCGGGACCCGCTGCAGGAATTGATCGAGCTGGCCAAACCGCGGGGGATTAAGGTGTACGCCTGGTTTGAGTATGGGTTTGCCAGTTCGTACGGCGCCCCCAACGATGGCGGGCCGCTTTTGCAGAAAAAACCGCATTGGGCAGGAAGGGATTCGGCGGGGAAGATTCTAAGTAAAAACAATTTTCAGTGGATGAACGCCCTCCATTCGGAAGTTCAGGATTTCATGATCAGCCTGGTGAAAGAGGCGGTCGCGAAATACGACATTACGGGGATACAGGGCGACGACCGGCTCCCCGCCATGCCTTCCGAAGGCGGGTACGACAGCCTGACTGTTGCCCGGTACAAGGCTCAGTTTGGCGTTAAGCCCCCTTCCGAATCCAAAGACGCGGCATGGGTCGACTGGCGTGCCCAACAACTTAACGACTTTGGCAAACGGCTCTATCAGGAAGTCAAGGCCGTCAAACCAGGCATCGTGGTGTCCATGTCTCCCAGCATATTCCCATGGAGCAAGGAGGAGTACCTGCAGGATTGGCCTACCTGGGTCAAAGAAGGGTATACGGACATGGTTTGTCCTCAGATATACCGGTATGACCTGGGCGCTTACCAGGGCGAACTCAGCAAGATCGTCAACCAGCAGCTGACAGCGACCGAGAAACAAAGGCTGTTTCCGGGCATCCTCCTTAAAGTCGGATCGTACACGGCATCCGCCACCTTCCTGGAACAAATGGTGCAGGAAAACCGGAGAAATGGCATTAATGGAGAAGTGTTTTTCTTTTTTGAAGGGCTGAAAGCGCAGCCGGCATTTTTTGAGAAATACAAAACGCTATAGACTGGCGCCTTCCCCGCGTGCAAAGGCCCTCCCCGTTTTCTGTTATTTCCCGCCGTACAAAAAAAAACCATTCGTCTTGTAAACCATTTACTAAAAACTAAGTTACTTTACGGAATTGGAATATTATTCCCCATTCTGACAAGACGACAAAATTCAATTCATTTTTCCTTCTTATTGATAAAACGTCAATTGGAGAACGCATGAGCGCATGCACCCCTTGTTCTAAAAAGCGGTGGCGGCATCTGCCGTGGCTCCCTGCCGTGGTTGTTGCTATTTTACCCAAATGCCCTTTCTGCATCATGGCGTATGCGGGAGCCATCCCGCTTTGCGGGGGGAAGACGATTTATCCGAACGCCGGAAACTTGTCCCTGTACCTAACAATCGGTTTTGCTGTGGTGGTGCTGTTGGGCATTCTGTTGAACCATAAAGGCGTCCGTACCTTCCATGCGGGGCTTATCGCCATTACGGGGGTTGTTTGCCTGGTACTGAGCCAGATCTTATGGATCTCCATACCGTTGTACTATCTGGGGGTGGGCCTTCTGTTCTTCGGAATATGGTACAACGGGAGCTTTGCTTATTTTAAACGAACTTATTTTTCCCTATTGGCCAACTTAAATTTGCGAACCAAAATTTAATTCACTGATGATTGCAGAACCATTCAACTACGATGCTCCTTCGACTCTCGACGAGGCGTTTGCCATGTTGGAAGCCCACGGAGACGAAGCAAAAATCCTGGCGGGCGGGCATAGCCTCATCCCCATGATGAAGCTGCGGTTCTCTTCTCCCACCCACCTGATCGATATTAATCGCATCCCAGGATTGGCGTACATCAAGGAAGAGGACGGCTACCTTAAAATCGGGGCCATGACCCGGGAAGTTGACCTGGAGGACTCCGACCTCATTGCCCGGAAGTACCACATTTTCAAAGACGCCACCCACCTGATCGCCGACCCGCAAGTTCGGAATTTCGGCACTATTGGCGGCAACCTTGCCCACGGAGACGCGGCCAACGACCACCCCGCCGTGATGCTTGCCCTGGGCGCCGAAGTGGAAATCAGCAGTAAAGAAGGGAAACGCACAGTTCCTATCGACGAGTTCTTTTTCGGGTTTTATACCACTGCGGTCCAACCCGGAGAAATCCTGACCGAGATCCGCATACCCGCCGCATCGGGTAAATATGGGTCGGCCTACTACAAAGTGGAACGCAAAGCGGGCGACTATGCCGCAGCCGGCGTGGCGGCCATGGTTCAACTCGACGGAAATGGGAATTGCGTTAAAGCCGGGATCGGCCTGACCAACGTCAATCCCCTGCCCATGCGCGCTTCCAGATCCGAAGAAGCCCTGGTGGGCAACCAACCCACCGACGATCTGATCGAACTGGCCGCCCGGTATGCTTCCGAGGATTGCAACCCCTCGGAGGACCTTCGGGGCGACGAGGAATACAAAAGGCATCTCGTCAAGGTGATCACCAAACGCATGTTGAAACTGGCTATTGAAAGAGCTCAAAACGCATAAAAACCTATGAAAAAATCCATCACCCTAACCGTGAACGGCACGGCACATACCATTGAGGTGGAACCCAGAACGCTGCTCGTGCACGCCATCCGGGAAATCCTGAACCTGACGGGCACGCACGTTGGCTGCGACACCTCCAGTTGCGGAGCCTGCACGATCCTGATCGAGGGCAAGTCGGCCAAATCCTGCACCGTCCTGGCGGTTCAGGCAAACGGAAAGTCGATCACTACTGTAGAAGGGCTGGCCACAGCGGAGGGCCTGCATGCCCTTCAGGAAGGCTTTCACCTCAACCATGCCCTGCATTGCGGTTTTTGCACCCCCGGCATGATGCTGCGGGCTGTAGAACTGCTGGAAAAAAACCCCAACCCCAGCGAAGAAGAGATCCGCTGGGGAATATCCGGTAACCTGTGCCGCTGCACCGGATACAACAATATCGTCAAGGCCATTCAATACGCTTCCGCCAAGATGGAAGGCCGCGAATTGCCCTCCACAGAGCCCGAATTTGTTTAATCATCTATTCGCTTAACCGAAGAAATCCATTTTTCATGATAGAATGCAAAACGTCCAAGGAAATCGGTGGGATGGGCCATTCCAAGAAAAGGAAAGAAGACGCCCGTTTCATCCAGGGTAAAGGCCATTACGTCGACGACGTCAAATTGCCAGGAATGGTCTATATGGACATCGTCCGCAGCCCTTATGCCTATGCCAAAATAAAAAAGATCGACGCCTCCAAAGCCCTGGCCATCCCTGGCGTCCTGGCCGTGGTAACCGGCAAAGACCTGGAACAGTACAACCTGCACTGGATGCCAACGCTGATGTCGGACACCCAGATGGTGCTGTCTACGGATACGGTGATGTATCAGGCGCAGGAAGTTGCCGCCGTGATCGCTACCGATAAATACATTGCCCGCGACGGCCGCGACGCCGTGATCGTCGAGTACGAGCCCATGCCTCCCGTCATGGACCCCTTTAAATCCCTCGACCCGAATGCCCCGGTGCTACGAACCGACAAAGAAGGCAAAACCAATAACCACATCTGGCACTGGGAGGTTGGCGACAAGGAGAAAACGGAGGACGTGTTCAGCCAGGCCGACGTGGTGGTGAAGCAGCAAATGCACATCCCCCGCATCCATGTGGCCTCCATCGAAACCTGCGGTTGCGTAGCTGCCTACAATAAGGTGGAGAACCACCTCACCATGTACATGACCACTCAGGCGCCCCACGCGATCCGCACGGTAATCGCCCTCGTAGCAGGCCACGTAGGCCTCACGGAGGAGAAGGTCCGGGTCATCTCTCCCGATATCGGCGGCGGCTTTGGAGGCAAAGTGCCGGTTTACCCGGGTTACGTCATCGCCATCGCTGTATCTTTCCTGACCGGATTGCCGGTGAAATGGATCGAGGACCGCAGCGAAAACCTGCAGGCCGATTCCTTCGCCCGCGACTACCACATCACCGCCGAAATGGCCGGCACCAAAGACGGCCAAATCCTGGCTACCCGATTTAAAGTACTGGCAGACCACGGGTACACCGACGCTTCCGCCAATCCCTCCAAGTTCCCAACCGGGCTTTTCTCTATCGGCACAGGCTCCTATAACTACCATAATGCTTACATGGAAGCCGACGCCGTGTACACCAACAAGCCTCCCGGAGGCGTTGCCTACCGCTGCTCCTTCCGGGTGACCGAGGCCGTGCACGCGATTGAGCGCATCACTGATATCTACGCCCGGGAGATCGGCAGAGACCCGGCGGATTTGCGCATGCAAAACTTTATCAAAAAGGACGAGTTCCCATGGGCCTCGCCTACCGGTTGGTCTTACGACAGCGGAGATTACCACGCCGGGCTTCAAAAAGCCATGGATGCCATCGGATACCATGAACTGCGCAAGGAACAAACCGAACTGCGCAAACAAGGCAAGTTGATGGGCATTGGGATCTCCACCTTTACCGAGGTGGTCGGTGCAGGTCCTTCCAAGGATTTTGACATCCTGGGGATCAAAATGTTCGATAGCGCCGAGATTCGCGTGCATCCTACCGGGAAAGCCATCGCCCGCTTTGGTACCAAATCCCAGGGCCAGGGCCATGAAACCACTTACGCGCAAATCGTGGCGGAAGAACTGGGTATCCCCATGGAGCATATCCAGGTCGAAGAAGGCGACACCGATACAGCGCCCTACGGATTGGGCACCTACGCCAGTCGGAGCACGCCGACCGCCGGCGCCGCCGCTGTCATGGCTGCCCGCAAACTGCGGGATAAAGCGAAGAAAATCGCCGCGTACCTGCTCGAAGTGAGCGAAGAAGACCTCGAATGGGAACCCGGGAAGTTTTTCGTTAAAGGCGCTCCCGAGAAAGCCAAATCCATCCAGGAAATCGTCTTCGCTTCCTATACCAACCACCCTCCGGGAATGGAAGCCGGCTTTGAAGCCACACACTACTACGACCCGCCCAACCTTACCTTCCCCTCCGGCGCCTATATCTGCGTGGTGGACGTGGACCCCGAAACCTGCCACATCAAGATCCGCCGCTTTGTAGCGATCGACGATTGCGGGAACATCATCAACCCGATGATCGTTCAGGGCCAGGTACACGGCGGCCTTACCCAGGGTCTGGCGCCCGCTATGTACGAGGAATTGATCTACGACGAGGCCGGAAATATCCTGAACGGGACGTTTATGGATTATCTGGTGCCCACTGCAGTGGAATCGCCGAGCTGGGAAACCGGCCATACGGTGACCCCTTCGCCGCACCACCCGATCGGCGCCAAGGGCGTCGGGGAATCGCCCACCGTCGGCGCTCCCCCTGCCATCGTAAACGCCATCGTGGACGCGGTTTCGCACCTGGGCATCAAGCACCTCGAGATACCGGTAACGCCATACAAGCTCTTTAAAGAGCTGAAAGCGGTGGGCTACTTTAAATAGTTCCAATTGGGGCTGTCTCAAAAAAGATGTTTTTTGCCCATGGCTGCCAAAAAATATCTTTTGAGACAGCCTCAATTTTTTCATTAAATAAAACATCCGCAATGAATACGACCATTCAAAAAGAATTCGACATTGACCAACCTATCGGCCTGGTTTGGAAAGCCCTGGCAGACCCGGAATACATCGTCACCTGTGTGCCCGGCGCTTCCCTTACGGAAAAAGTGGACGACCGCAACTTCAAAGGGGAGGTGGTGGCTAAATTCGGCCCCATCAAAGCCATCTATAATGGGGATATCGAAATCCAGGAACTCGACGAGGCCAACCACGTCATGGTCCTGAAAGGGAAAGGGCTCGATAGCAAAGGCAAAGGCAGTGCCGATATGATCATGAACGGAACCCTCACGGAAACAGACGGCAAAACCCACGTGAAATTCTCGATGAATATCGCCATCGTGGGCATGCTGGCCCAATTCGGCTCCCGACTGATCAACGACGTCTCGGACCAACTGCTCAACCAGTTTGTCGAAAACTTCAAAGCCAAACTGGCCGGCGAATCCGTCGACACCGACCTCTCTGCCGGGTCTATGCTGGGCGCTATGGCTAAAAGTATATTCGGTAAAAAGAACTAGCCTGTGGTCAGCAATCCAAAAGAATTGATCCCAATCATCGATGAACTGGGGTACGTCATCGAAGAAGAACTTGCCACGGTCTTGTTCCTCATGCTGAAGCTGGAGAAACCTTTGCTGCTGGAGGGCAACCCCGGAGTCGGCAAAACCCGGATCGCGTACATCCTTTCCAAACTATTGGACTACGAACTAGTACGCCTGCAGTGCTACGAAGGCCTGGATGTCAACAACGCCATCTACGAATGGAACTACCAAAAGCAGATCCTGGCTATCAAACTGCACGAACACAGCGGAAAAACGACGCGCGAAAAAGAAGACCTGATCTTTGGAGAGGACTACCTGCTCAAAAGACCGCTCCTCAAAGCGATCAGTTCAGACCGGCCCTGCGTCCTGCTCATCGACGAGATCGACCGCGCCGACGAAGAGTTCGAGGCGTTTCTTTTGGAACTATTATCCGATTTTCAGATCAGCATCCCGGAACTAGGAACCATCCGTTCGGCGTTTAAACCTTTAGTAGTCCTTACGTCCAACAGGACAAGGGAACTGAGCGACGCGCTCAAGCGCCGGTGCCTGTATCACTGGGTCAACTACCCGTCGATGGATAAAGAGATCCGCATCATTAAAAAACACTTGCCGGATATCGAAGAGCGCCTGGCCGAACAGATCGCCTCCTACGTGGACCGCATCCGGAACCTTAAGCTCGACAAAGCGCCGGGAATCGCCGAAACCATCGATTGGGCCAGAGGAATTGCCCTGCTGAACGGCTCGTCCGAGGCAATGGTCCAAAGTCTGGCCTGCCTGCTGAAATCCGATCACGACATCAAACGCGTGATGGAAGACATTTTTTAATCAAAGAAAAACTTCTTGCCATGGCATCCTTAATGAAAGAATACAAAGTACAGGAAGAAAAACGCCAGGAAGTAGCCAAACAGGCTGCAGACCACTACAAGAGTGTAGACCTGCCCGGTACCAGGACGTTTCAGGTGGACATCGAAGCGATCCGGAAACAGATCGAGGAAATGAAAAAGGTCAAAGCGCTGCCTAACCACGATTAATCCATACGTTGCCCGCAGGTGGACCATTATACCGACTATTCTTCATTTACCGGCGCCTTGATCGGCTTTGTACAGCAAGCCCGGTCCCACGGATTTCCTGCGGGTATCCAATGCAGCTGCGACGCCGTAGCTACTGCGTTGCACGGCATTTGGTGGGATCTGGAGCAGTTCGAATTTGCCCTCGCTGCCCTTTTTTGCACGGACAAAGAGGAACGGGAGCGGTTCCGGGCCGTCTTCGACCGGTTCTGGAAGCCCAAAGGATCCAGGGTCCGGCAAAAAACCGAGTACAAAAACCAAAAGCGCGTTTTTCAGCAGCAGAACCGCATCGCGGTGATGGTTGGAACCGGGAAAACAACGGAAAGCGAAAACAGCGAAGAGTCCAGGAACACCTCCGGCGCCAATGCCAAAGAGACGTTGAAAAAAACGGACTTCAGCCAGCTCACCGAGGAGCAATCTGCTCTGCTGGACGAGCTTGCCGAAAAGCTGCTCCGGGAAATGAGCCTGAGAATCCGGCGCAAACGAAAGAAAGCCAAAAAGGGTGCGATCGATATGGGCGCTTCCATACGGAAAAACATCCAAAACGGAGGCGCCCTCATCGACCTGGCGCGGTTGAAACGCAAAAAGCAGCGCTACCGCCTGCTCGTCCTGCTGGATGTAAGTGGGTCCATGGATAAATACTCCTTTTACCTGCTCAAATTCCTCTGGACCCTGAAATCCCACTTCAAACACATTGAAGCGTTCGTCTTCAGCACCCTGCTGATGCGGATCACCGACGAGATCTCGGAAAAAAATCTGGCCTCCGCGTTGCGCAATGTGTCGCAAACCGCAAGCCACTGGTCGGGCGGAACCCAAATTGGGGCCTGCCTGAAAATATTTAACGAACATTACGCCAAGCGTTTCCTGAATGGGAATACGCTCACGATTATTCTCAGCGACGGGCTGGATACCGGGGAACCGGACGTGCTGGAAGAGGCGATGCAAAAGGTCAGGCTGCGCTCCCGTAAGGTCGTCTGGCTTAACCCCCTGAAAGGCATGCAAGGATATGAACCGATACAACGCGGCATGCAAGCCGCCATGCCTGCCCTGCATCATTTCGGCGCCGCCCACAATTTGGAAAGTTTGTTAATACTGGAAAATATATTGACCGATGCTTGATTCCTTTTTAGAAAAGGCCCTAACCCTCAATCGCAGCGGCGAACCCTACGCCACGGCCACTATCGTACGGCGGCAGATCCCTTCTTCCGGCAAACCCGGCGACAGAGCCATAATCACGCCGGATGGCCAAATCTACGGCTGGATTGGAGGCGGATGCACCCGCGGAATCGTGCTGAAGGAAGCGCTGGAGTCCCTCCGGGACCATAAGCCGAGAGTGGTGCACATCAGTCCGGACGCCCGGGAGGGCGCCTCCGGTCAAACCAAACGCTATACCATGACCTGTCAAAGCGGAGGAGAAGTAGAAGTATATATCGAACCCGTACTTCCCAAACCCCAGATCCTGATCTTCGGGAAATCCCATATCGCCATGGCCCTGGCCCGCATGGCCAAAACGATGGATTACCGCGTCGCGGCAGTCGTCCCTGCGATCGAAGAGGGCGTTTTCCCTACCGTCGATCAGGTCTTTTCCAATACTGCTTTCCCCGGAGGCGACGTATTCCAGAACAGCTATGTGGTCGTTTGCACCCAGGGTGAAGGTGATGCGGAAGCCCTGTTCCAGGCGCTTTTCCTGAAAGCGCCTTATACGGCTTTTGTTGCCAGCCGCAAAAAAGCCAATGGGATTTACCAGGAGCTAAGACTAAAAGGCATTTCCATGGACCAACTCAAGGAAATCCGCACTCCTGCCGGACTGGACATCGGGGCCAAGCTGCCGGAAGAGGTGGCCGTCAGCATCCTGGCGGAGATCATCCAGGTTTTTCGCGCCAAACAGGCCGAGATCGAGAACCAAAAACTGGAAAACGCCCTGGATGCGCTTCCCAACAACGACTACTACCTCAACCCGGTGTGCAACATCCCCATCCAGAAAAGTACGGCGAAGCACGTACTCGTGTACCACGACGAGAAGGTGTATTTCTGCTGCGATGGCTGTAAAGTCAGCTTTGAAAAAGATCCGGAAAAATACATGACCAAAACGGACAAAGGTTGATTCCGGCATTCGTTAAGGTGAGCGCCATTCTGCTGGCTGCCGGCGAATCCAGGCGCATGGGCGCCGCCAATAAGCTTTTCCTGGAGGTGGGGGGGAAATCCATGATTCAAACTACGCTGGATGCACTCTGCGAATCTCCGGTTGCCGAGATCATCGTCGTTTCCAATCCGGAGAACTTTGCCCGCCTGGACGACCGCATCCGGTCCAGTTTCCGCATCGTCATCAACCCGGATTTCCAACTCGGTATGACGACGTCCATCCAGAAAGGAATCAAACAGGCTGCAGGGGATGCCGACGGCTATATGATCTGCATGTCGGACCAGCCCTTTTTGCCGGCCGCTGAATATACGTTGCTGATCGAAGGATTTTCGGCGGCCCTCCGGGAAGACCCCTTCTGTATCCTGGTCCCGTTCTATCGGGAAAAGAAAGGAAATCCGGTCGTTTTTTCCAACCATTACCGGGAAGACCTACTGGCCCATCCGGATATGGACGGATGCAAGGGAATTATTGAGAAAAACCGGGCGCATGTCGTGCGGCAGAATATGCCGACCAATGCCGTCTTAAGGGATATCGACACGCCGGAAGACTACAGTCAGGTGGATCACCGGTAGATATACACCGGGTACACTTCTCCCGCCTGATACACATTTTTCCCTCTGGGCAATTCGATAAAGGCTTCGGCCTCGGCAAGGTTGGAAAAATCGCCGGAGCCGTTGCCGATCACGGGAGTAGCCAGAATCTGGCCCTGATCGTTGTAGCTGAGCTTAACTTCGGGGAAGTAGGCCAGGTCTGGCTTGAAAGGCACATCGCGGGTGAGTATGGCCATTGGCCGGGCGGTGGGTTTGGCGCCAAGGCAAAGGTTCAGCCAATCCACGAAGTACCGCTGGAGGCACATAAAGGAAGAGACCGGGTTGCCCGGCAGCGCAAAAATGGTGCAGCGCTCCTGGTATCTCCCAAACCAGAACGGTTTGCCCGGGCGTTGCTGAATTTGATGAAATAATTTCTCCACCCCCAGCTCTTCCAGCGCTTCCGGCAGGAAATCGAACTTCCCCTTCGACACGCCTCCGCTCAGGATGAGCGCGTCGTATTGGTCCAGGTAAAGCGCCAGTTTTCCCCGGATGACCGCCGGGTCGTCGGGCAAGTGGTCTGCATCGGTCTGGATTCCCAGGGCCTGGAGCGTGGTGAGCATGCGGTATTCGTTGGAGCGGCGGATCTGGTACGGCTCCGGCGTCCGGGTGATCTCGACCAGTTCGTCTCCGGTGGAAATGATCATCACTTTGGGCAAAGCGGCTACGGTGACGCGGGCTTTGCCAATGCTGGACCCAATCCCGATTTCCGGGGCGCCGATCCGCGTGTTGGCGGCCACGATTACCTCGCCCGCTTTGCGGTCGATTCCCTTGACGTGGATATTCTGTCCTCTGGCGATGTCCTCTATCAGAACGGTGGCCATCCCGTCCTGGAGGTCCAGATCCTCGTACCGGATCACGGTGTCCGCCTGTAAGGGCATAACGGCGCCGGTCATGACTTCCAGGCAGCCGGCGTCGTTCTGCAGCGTCATTTGGGGGGCGCCGGCGGGGGCTACGCCTTCGATGGGGAAGGTCCGGATGCCTTTTTCAAATGCGGCATAGCGGATGGCGATCCCATCCATGGTGACCCGATCGAAGGGGGGTAAATCCCGGTCTACGATCCAATCCTCTTTAAGGATGCGGTTTAGGCTGGCGGAAAGGTCGATGGTTTCTGTTCCGAAGCTGGCGGCTTGAGCAGCGATGAGTTGAACAGCCTGGTTTACGTCGATCATGTCTTTTTTGGCAATGTAGGCGTTATTAACCCCTTTCGTGAATGGTTCCTTCTTTTAGCCGGAGCGGAACCCCGGGCTTGTTCCGCATCGCTGCGACGATCTCGGCGGCGATAGACAGGGCAATTTCCTGGGGCGATTCGGCCCCGATTTCAAGGCCGGTCGGAGTGAAGAGGAAGCCCGTATCGTCCAGTTGGAGGTCCGGAAGTTCGTTTTTCATTTTCAGAAACCGCTTCTTGGGCCCCAGAAGGCCAAGATAGGCCGGTTGTTTGAAATAAAAAAGCGGCAGCAGGTCCAGGTCTTTCTGGTAATCGTGCGACATCAGGACCACGGCCGTATATTCATTGACGTCCAGTTGGTCTGCCTGCTCGTAGTCCAGTACTTGTTTGGCCTGCGCGAAGAGTTGTCTGGAAAGCTTTTTGGCTTTGCCGATCACGTAGATCTCCCAGCCGAGTTCCGCGGCTATCCCAGCCATGGCGTTGACGTCGTAGTTGTCGCCAGCGATAACGAGCCGGGTTTCTGGCCGGATAAATTCGATCAGGATTTTAATCCGTCCATAAACGGACGATTGGCAGCAGTATGTTTTGGCGGTTTTTTTTGCCCTGACTTCTTCCATATAACCGGCGAGTTCGTTTGGTTCAACCCCGGCAAAGTCTGCTTCCGCCGTATCCGTCGAAACCAGTTGGAGTTGGCCGAGGATGCCCGCGTCTTCCGGCGCATCGATCACTTTCAGCAGCATGCTGGGCTGGCTGGCGTGCTGGATTTTTTTCAGCAGTTCGATTTCGTTGTTGGGATCCTGGGCGTCAATCGGGGTAAGCAGCACCTCAATTCGTCCGTTGCAGCCCAGGCCTACGCCGATCTGATTGCGGTCGTCCTCCATGGTATCGTACACCACCAGGGAAGGCTGGTTCTTGTAAATGGCTGCCTGAGACCTGCGCAGTGCGTCTCCTTCCAGGCACCCGCCGCTGATTCCTCCCACCCACATTCCCGAGCTCTGGACCAGCATGCGTGCGCCGACCCGGCGATAAGAAGATTCTTCTACGCTGACTACCGAGGCGAGGGCCACCTTTTCCCGGGTATGATCCAGGGAATCGTAAACCTGAATAATATTCCTAATTTCCTTCACCGAATATAATTTTTTCAATCAGGTTTTCAACAGAACAAACGAGGAAAAGTTCAAAAAAAATCGGGAGAAACATCCTGCCCAAAGCGTTTTCATTTGGGAAAATGAACCAGCGGGAAAAATCAAAAAACCCCTTGCAATCCATTGATAAGCAAGGGGTTTAATTCATGTTTGTGGAGACGGCGAGGGCTTGAAAGAAACCAATCTATAAAAACCATACACTGTAATAAACTGATTTAAAGACATATAGAAAGATTGATACTTTCTTCCAAATCCTGAAAGCTGTTTTTTGGGTTGTTGCGCCGTCGGAAGTTCTGTTTTAACTTGGGCTGAAAATACCGCTTATGGGTACTCCGAAATTCAGATTAAACGCAACAATTCGACGGGATGGCACAAGCGCCATTGCACTGGACTACCACTACCGACGGACGCTCAAAGATGCCGAACGCCTGCATTGGCAAACCCGGCTTTACGTGCTTGCCAAATACTGGAATGCCGAAAAACAGTTCGCCCGCCTGGTCGCTCCCTACGAGAAAACACGAGCTGCTAAACCGCCGGTTGCGCGAAATCTCCATTTTCACGGAGGAACTATACTTCAAATACCAAGCCGAACGCCGCCTTCACCTGCTTACCGTCCATCAGTTCCGCCACGAATTGGACGAATACTTTTTCGGAGTTCCACGCCTAAGCACAGCAGGCGACTTTATCGCCTGGTCGGATGAATACATCCGGATCTATGAACGGGATCCACTTTGCGCGTACCGCACAGCTCAAATTTTAAAGACCGCCCTCGAACATCTTATTGCCTTTGAACGCCACCGTGGGTTTGCCCTAAGTGTAAACGATTGGGATCTTAACTTATTCCGCGAATTCGTCGGGTTTTTGCGCACGCAGACCACGGCCAAAGCGGATAATACGATCCACAAGATCGTTTCTTCTGGCGTGAAACGCTTTTTGATTGAAGCCGCTGCAGCCGGAAAAACATCAGATACCCGCTTTGCTTCCGTCACCCCCAAGCGCCTTGGAGTTGTCAAATCCGCCGCTGACGACGTGTATCTGACCGTCGGAGAGTTAAAGCAATTGTACCTCTCCCCTATGCCTGCCAATACCGCTGCCATCCGGGATTGCTTCATTTGCTGCGCATTTCTGGGGCTTCGCATCTCTGATTGGGATAAAGTGGACCGCAACCACATTATTCAGCGCGACGGGCGCCACCTCTTTGAGATCGCAGCCACGGAGAAACCGGCCAACGCGTTATTATCCCGGCCCACCCTGTTGTGCCGGAAATCCTGAACCGCCACAAAGGGCGCCTACCCTTGCCAAAGAAGTTTGACCCCAAAGTGGTGACGACCATCAACCGCCCGCTGAAAGAAGCCGCCCGGCTTGCCGGTCTCACCGAGCGCACCACCCGGACCAGGCGCCAAGGTAAGGTCGTCGAGGAAGTAGCGGACAAATCCGTTTTCGTCAGCTCCAAGACCGCCCGCGAATCCTTCTTTTCCAATATGCTTGCCGCTGGAATTCCACGAGCCGACGCCAAAAAGTTTATGGGGCACAGCGAAAAAGACGTTTCCGAGGGCTACGACCGGCGCACGCTTGAAGAAATCGCCCTGCGATACGCCGAACATCCGTTTTTCACCACCTGGTAGGAATATGAGCCTCTGTATACATCCGATATTACGTGCCGCAACCGCCGAATTTACGTACCGCAACCACTGAAAAAAACAAAACGCCTGCGGGTAATCATGGAACGAGCGCACCGCGGGCAATTTTGAAAAATCAAAATGTTCTTAAATTTATGCAAAATTCGAATGCACAGTTCATTAGAATGATTCAAGGATCCGCAAGGCCATGCCGGGTTTAGCAGGCGTGCTGCTTATTGCCGTCTACCTGGTGAGCGCGATCGCAGGCGGAATGTTTCTTTCCACCCTGCTGGCGACGATCAAAGGGGGAACCGCCCTGGCCTTTTCCATTGGCGCCGCTATTCAGTTTACGCGGGCCACGCTCGTATTCTTTCCACAGCTCAACCCGAGCCGACCCGTATTTGGCTACACAGGGGAAGCCATCGCAGTTATTATGGGCGTGGTCTCGATAGGCGAAATCCTCAGCCTGGTGGATGCGTCCGGCCTACCCTACCCCGTCGCCGTCAGCCTTAGTATTTTGATGCTGGCTGGCATTGGGATAGAAATTTTCCTGCTTAGGGAAATCCGCTTTGCTACGGAAGTTTCCCTGTATGGCAACCGCCAGTGGTGGGACGAGCTGCAGCAATTCTACCGCGCCCGCGAATCTTTCCGCCAGGAACTGGAAACCCTACGCAACCAGGCCGCGGGCATTCAGTCGCCAGCTATACCCCATAACAGCCACCAGCCCGTAAATGCGGATCAGCTTGCCGCCCTGGTCGACGCCAAGGTAAAGGCCGCCCTGACCGGCCAACAGCCCCAAGCGCCGGGAAAGTCCCAAGCGCCGGAACAGGTATTGGAAGGAATCCCCCTGGATTTCAGCAGCAACGGCCACAACAAGCCCCACCCTTAGCGCCTGGGGTTTGCAGGCAATGCGGAAAGGTATTGGCGTACCGCCCCGATCAGCGCCGAAGCCTGATGTACTGTTCCACGCGCTGCAAAACAAGGTATTACCGCAACGCGCAACGCGCTGACATTCAAGCAAAATAGCGAAGCAGCCTACAAATTTTCTTCATGCCGGACCGCGGATGTTACCCCATCCGCGGACGGCCCAACCCATGCAAAAAATGATCTATATCATCCACTTTGAAACCAAATTAGCCCATGCACAGCACTACGTCGGCTTTTGCCAGGATGGCCGCTTAGGCGAACGGATGGCCGAACACTGGCACGGAAAGGGCGCCAAGATACTGGCTGCATGCCGACAAAAGCGGATCCACTACGAAGTGGTGCGCACGTTGTCATGGTAGCCGCACCAGAGAACGACAGATAAAGAAAACACACGCCACCGCCCGGTATTGCCCGGTTTGTAAATCAAAATTCAGAAAGCCATGAAGTACGTTCCAATCACCGTTTTTCTAATCGTCCTTTTGCTGATCGCATACGCCGTGGGCAACTCCACCGGCTGGCGTGATGCGCACCAGATGTATGAAAGGTCGTTCCCTCAGG
Organism: Haliscomenobacter sp.; assembly: GCA_016707205.1. Classification (GTDB taxonomy): domain Bacteria; phylum Bacteroidota; class Bacteroidia; order Chitinophagales; family Saprospiraceae; genus JADJPL01. The sequence goes on from JADJHZ010000020.1 coordinate 31,550, forward strand.
TGATCAACTTCCGACGCCAAGCCGGAAGCCTCAGGGTAGGGGATGTCGACCTGTTGAGATAGCAGCATAAGGCGCTGGGATGGCCACCAGTGGAAAACTATTCACCAGGAAAATTTAGGAAAATGACCGTCCACCTGATGAACAGCGCCGTAATGCCGCGGCCTGGCGTATACACTTGCGCCCGGATCAGCGAAGGGGAGTTCTTCGACGCGATCGTCGACGCCTACCACTCTTTGAAGCTCAAAAATTACATTGGCTACCCTCAAAACCAACAGTACATAAAGGAATGCACCGGCATAACGCTACTCCTCAGCCGGGAAGAAACCTATTTGGAAAATGGGGACCAACTGTTGGTGATGCGATTGCGATATCGCACCGATGGCCTGAAAGGCCGGGAAATAGACCCTAAGGATTTTGAATTCTTTTTAGTCACTTATCAAACTACTAACCATGAAAGCAATTGTGAACCGCCTGTCTTATGACACCGAAACCGCCACCAAAGTGGCGACAGACTATTATTGGGATGGCCACAACTGGGACCGAAACGGCCGCAACGTGACGCTGTACCGAACGCCCAACGGCCGTTTTTTCCTGCATAGGGAGACCAGATGGCAAGGGGAACGCGATATGATCGAACCCATCAGCCAGGAAGGCGCGAAAAACTTCTACGAAGAACTACCGGAAAAGAAACTGACCTGGTCGGAAGCCTTTGGCGAAGATCCGCAAGACGCCTGATCGTTTTTTCCACTCACTTGGCAGCCGGTCCGCAGTGGATCGGCTGCTTTAACTACTCATTTATTCACCTTTAAATAGTATACCATGTTTGACAAGCCATTTGAATTTACAGACCAGGAATTGGCCGCCGCGTTCCGGCCTATCTTCCAAGACACCAACGGGGAACACCCCATCCGCTACGCAGAGGCTATGCGCGCCGCTGCCTTGTTTATGTCGGAAGCCGACGGCCTGGATTTTAACCGTCTACGCCTGTTTTTAAACCTGCAGGAAGCCATGATCCGGCTGTATGCGGTGTACAGCGGGCAGGATATGAAGGAATTCGAGCTGCTGACGAAGTATTACGGTTATCCTGCGGAAAATTGAAAAACATCTTCGTTAAACGTCTTTTGCGCTCAACGCCAATATCGGCGCGGGTTTGGGGTAAGTGACACTATGTTGGTAGTGTCACTTACCAATCCGCCCAAATGCCCATTTTAGCGGGTTTTGGCGGGCTTGGATTGAATTTTCCCGTTTCCCTGTCCTTTTTTTGGGCAGTGTTTCACGCAAATTTGAAACAAAAACAGATGGAAGTTAAAGTCAAAAAAGATACGGTCATCGGGTTGCGGGTTAACAAACAGGTCAAAATAGCGGCCAAAAAATGAGGCCGCAAAAATGGCCTAACCCTAGCGAAACACCTCGAAACCATTGTAATCAACCACCTGAAAACCAGCGGTGTAAAGGTTACAGCTATGGTAGAAATTATCTAAAAAAATCACGCGCCAGCAGCAACCAGCGCGCGATTTTAAAAAACATGTCTTCATGCGTAAAAGTACGAAAAATATTACTTCATCGCAATATGGCGATTTTTTCCTGCAGCAAATCCGCGAAATCGGCCTTGCCGGACCCGACGACGAAAGGAATAAAATAAAAGCCCGCAACCCCGAAGCAGACCCACCCGCGGGACAGTGGCTTGACATTTCAATTTTTTCCGAAACCCCGCAGGGGGACTTGGAAATAACGTACGCTGACCTTTCGGGAAATTTATACGCAGCGCAAGACCCCGAGGTTAAAAATCCTAAAACACTGATATACAAGCGCATAAGGTTGGCAAATCCGGATAAACTGGGCAAATACAGGTCAACCGCGAAAATGGGTACTTTTCCTTTTATTACTCCATATGTCCGCCAACTTTTCGTTAATGGGCAACAATGTGCAACTCTTTTCCTCCAGAAGGTGAAAAAAAAGCATTCCGATGCAGTGTCGAAAAAATTCCGGTGATCGGCCTGGGGGAATTACACCATCAGAGAAAAAGCCACCGGATCTTTACGCGGAATATTATTAATTTCATACACACATCGTCAGGTAAACAAACTGTCATCGCATTTGATGCCGATTGCCCCTAGATATAGAAAAAATCCCCTTCAAGGCGACGACCTGACCAAAAGACCGCGCCAATTTTTCAGGGCGATCGCGGCCCTACGGGAAGAATTACAAAAAGTAGATCCTGAAATGATAATCCAATTCTGGCACACTTCAGCGCCGGAAATTGGCAATCCCAAAGGCCTAGACGACCTAATAAACGCCGCCACAAATGCCACTGAGTTCGAAAATCTCATGGAAGATTTCACCGAATTCAAATCCGGTAAAACCAGATATTTTCAAAAATTCAATATCACAAGTTCCCTTGAAAAATTACGGGATCATTTCGCAATTGGGAAGGGGAAAGCCGCCGCCGAAGCATTTTTCCGCCGCCATGCGGAGCGGATCGGAGATGAGACACCATTTAACCACCTCGGCACTGTTTACCGGTGGGATCCGGAAAAAACCGAACTCGTTTTAGTCACCCCGAAATGGGCGCAAGATCTCATATGGGTAGGGGATAACTTTTTCCGCCTGGTTGATGTCCCTCGCGCCCACGAATTGGGCGCGGTTGCTAGTATTAAAGAGATGGTCAATGTAAAGCCGACGACATTAACTGCCCTTTACGGCAAAAATTACCGAAAATTCCTGATCGATCGTTACTACACTGGCTTTGTCAATATTCCAGGGCATTTTAACTATCAGCAACAGATCGACCGCAACGGGAATATTTTTTATAACAAATATTTTCCGTTTGCCCACCATGACATAAGACAAGGAAATTGGCCATACATCGAAAAATTACTGCGCCATATTTTCGGCGCCGATCCGCTGCCCGGTGGGATTACGACTTATGACATGGCCTTGGATTATTTCCAAATACTACTACTTTATCCAACAGAAAGACTACCTGTCTTCGCTGCTTTTTCACCGGAAAACACCACCGGGAAAAGTACACTGGCCAACCTGGTCATTCAAATCTTTGGAGACAACGCGGTGTCGGTAAATGCTGCTGAATTCCAAGACAAGTTCAATGATAGCATTTCCAGCCGGTTGCTGGTCATCTGCGATGAAACCCTTATCGATAATGACGCCGGGATGGACAGGTTAAAAAACCTGGTGACAGCTAAGCAGGTTTTAGTCAACCCCAAGGGATTAGCAAAATACACAATCGACCACTTCGCAAAATATTGGATGTTTTCTAACCGGCCAAATATGCTGAAAGTAGTCAAATACGACGAACGCTTCTGGTTCCGAAGAATTAGCGCAATCCCCAAAGGAGATCAAATACCGGATATGGAGCAACTAATGGCCTCAGAAATCCCGGCTTTCCTACATTTTCTCCGCAACCGGAAATTGGTCACCACAAAAAAGCCGCCTGTGGTTTGACGTAAGTTTGTACACATCCGCAAATCCCACCTTTGCCGACATGGTGGAAAAAATGAACCTAGAGACGTTCGCCAGCTCCGACACGCTTTGGAAAGCATTTTCGAGGAATCCGAAGACGATGCAATTTTTCTTTTCGCGGGAAGACGTTAAGACGGAAATTTTTCCGGGAAAATCGACCTGGGAAGGTAAAAGACATCTTGCAGGATTATTTGGGCCAAAACCATTGGAAAACAGCGCTACAAATACCCCCGCCGAACCCTGATCGCCAAGCGGGAAGACGCCGACAGTGGATTGGAAGAAACAATGTCCATCCAATGGATCCGCGCGCAAGGTAGACCCTATCAATTTGACAGAAAGTTGTTTGAAAATGGGGGGTGACTCAATTTTTACAGTCCCATTTTGTCCCATTCATTTTTTATACTGAAAATCAATTAATTAACTGGGACAAATGGTGGGACAAACTGGGACAAACCGGGACAAAGTGGGACAAAATGACCCCCAAAAATACGTTTGTCCCACTTTTTGTCCCACCTTATTTTGTTGATTGTCATTTAGTTACAAAGGTTTTTCGAGTGGGACAAAATTTTCACAACTCGCACCCTCATTTCAAAGCAAAAAGCAAACCAACAGCACCAGAATAGACCTAAAAACATTTATCAATGTTATCACCGTATATAATTGAAAATCAAAATTTAAATTTATAACAATCAAATTACATTTAAATAGCGCAGCTTATTCACACCCTGCGCCTGATGGTCATTTCAATTTGACCAGGCTAAATTTTAGGATATATGCAATACGTCATTAATAAATCGCACGATATGAAACACAGTATGACCGAAAGCGAGCTGATCGCAACCGGCCTAACCGCCGAACAGCTCGCCAACTTTAGAAAGTCCGGCATGATCCAAGGCCGCCAGGTCAACGGAAAGTGGACCTACACCCGCCACGAACTCGCTAATTTATTGCAGCATTCGCCCGTCCTGGTCGGAGCTGGTGAAGGAAAGCCCGAATTCGCTAAGAAGGTGAAACGATTCAATCCCCCCACCGCGCTGCAGTCCGCCGGGGTAAGGTGAAAAGCGCCATCACCCCACAGCCCCGCCCATCGGGTAAGACGCCCGACGAGCTGGCCAGCGCCTGGAATATCCCAATCTCCATCCTGCAACGCGCTGCTGCGATGGCTGGCGTATTCCCCGCCGACGGGCGCTATCCGCCGGACCAGGTCGCTACCCTCGACAACCTGGTAAACGCGCCGCCAGCAAAGCGCGCGCCAGCCACAGGCCACGCCGCCAGCTCGCCCCACGCCAGGCGCCGGACGCTTTGCCCGCCAGCTCGCCACGGTCGAACGGATTGAGCAATTAACCGCCGGGCTGCAAACTGCCATCAAATCGGAAGGCGCCCGCATCGAAGGCATACGCCAGCGACTGGCCAGCCTGACCGCCCGCATACAATTCATTAACCAATCAAAAATGAACTAACATGTTGTTATATTCCGAAAACGCCGAGCGCGCCCAACTCGCAGTGGCCACGCTCGCACAGCGGCGCCAGGAGCGCGCCGGATGCCTGAACCGCCTCAAAGAGCTGGTCACGCAAATCAGCCCCACCCCACCGAGCTGGGAAGACCTGATCAGTCTTTTACCTACGCCGCCAGCAATTGGCGAGCTGGCAGAATACCATAGTATTCCCCACCTGGTCGAGACCCTGGCAGCCAGGCAGGAACGCGCCATCAAAACCCGGCTGCTGGCTTTATACCTGGAAAAGTCCGGAACTTTTTTCCCCTTGGCTGATGGCCAACACCTGGTGGACGTAATGTCCCACCCCGAAGCGGTTACGGAAGCCTATCAACTTATCCTTAAAATTGATAAGATCGAAGATCCCGTCCGGTATATGATCAAAGACAAAAACGGTTTTGCCTTTGCACCGCCTGCGATCAGCGACGAAGAAAGAAGCCATCTACACCCGAGAGCGCCGGTACATCGAACACGAAGCCACCCGCCAGGCCATCGCCACAGCGGAAGGAATGGCGGAGATCATCAATTTACGGGCAGCTAAGCAAGGCAAGCAACTTACCCCGGCGGACGTGCCGCCGCCTTTCGAGCTGACGTTGACGCCCTACTTTGAGAGGGATTTCGACAAACAAGATCCGGTTGCCACCCACCCAGGCGGCCTAAGAAATCCGTTCCTCTGGCGGGTGAACTATGAATACTTTTTCTGCGACCACCCAGGGCGCAACTACCTGGCGCCCGATGAGAAAGATAAGCCATCCCCGGCGCTGCCTACCTCGACGGAGCTGATATGCCAAGCGCCAGCGCCTGGCGGAAATCGCCAATCAACGCAACCCAGGCCGCCGCCGCGAAACGACCGGCGCCGGTCAAAGCCACGCAAGCAAATGGACCTGCAAGCCCAAATTTTAAATTACCTCAATAACGCCCCAGCCCCATACTCCGAGGGCGTCGCCATCCTGGAAGCTGTCGGCTGGCCGACGGCACCGGCGGATCCATGTCCGCGAAGCCGACCACCGCAAGTTGCGCGAAAAGCTGGAAGGTATTGCCGCGCTGTTGATCAGCAGCCAGGAGCCAGGCAGCAGCAGCCAGGCCGGAAACGCCAGCGGCGCCCGACGAGCTGGCAGCGCCTCAGAGAGCAAGCCAAAACGCTGCATAAACGCCAGGCATTCGTACACGCCCGGATGATCGAGATCAGCAGCCAGGCAGACAGCCCCAAAAAAGGAGCTGCTGTACGAGCTATCCCGCGAAATGATGGAAGAAATTGTCCCGCGCCTGGATGCCATCTACGACAATATCCGCCACCGGGAGCGCACCGGCGAATGGCTTTACCCGATCACCACCGAAGCGGGCAAGGTCGCCAGCCTGGTCAAAGCCCGAAATACCGAGCGCACCGCCGCCAGCCGATGGCGCCGCCTGATCCGGCAAAGCGACAGCGACGACGCCAAGCGTATGGAATACGAAAATAAGT
>JADJHZ010000021.1 GCA_016707205.1 Haliscomenobacter sp.
TACCAAATTGTGGTATCTTTCGCAAAATTTCACTCTTATAATGGCAGAGCAAAACGAAATATCAATCATTCAATGGCTGGACAAATTGGTGGCAAAGGGAGCCTATGGCTTTGCTACGGAAGCCTTGCAGCAGGAAATCCCGGACTACTCTGATATTGCGGTTAAACGAGCACTCAGCCGCCTCAGTGCAAAAGGAAAGATTGTTTCCTTATACAAAGGATACTACTTAATTATACCACCCCAATACGCATCCAAAGGCATATTGCCTCCCCAACTTTATTTGGATGCCTTTATTAAGTACTTGCAACGGCCGTACTATGTGGCGCTGCTCAATGCCGCTGCTTTTCATGGGGCATCCCATCAGCAGCCACAAGAGTATTTTGTGATGACTGATTTTCCTGTACTCCGCCCTACCCAAAAAAAAGGTCTTAAAATCAATTACATCAGCATCAAGGAGTTTCCGCAATCGCTGATTGAGAAAAGGAAAACGGAAGCAGGCTTTGAGTTTATTCCGTATTCCGCTAAAGGCAGCCAAGGAGACCAAAGGCTATTCTTCGAATAACCGCTGGAAGGTGATTGTAAACACTGAAATTGAGATTGACGAATGATACCAAAGGCACATATCATGGAGTGGAGCCAGCAAGTGCCTTGGCAAAGCAACGAACAGGTAGAGCAAGACCTGGTGATTTGTCGTGCTTTGGTGGAAATCTTCTCGGATGAATGGTTGGCCGGCAGTCTGGCCTTTCGGGGTGGTACAGCCCTACATAAACTCTACCTGCAACCTCAGCCACGCTACTCAGAAGATATTGATTTGGTGCAGGTGCGGGCTGAACCTATCAAAGAAACCGTGCAGCGATTGCAGGAAGCACTGGCTTTTCTGGGCGATTCTTCGGTAAAACCAAAAAGAGATGGCACCCAAATTATCTGCCGTTTTGATTCCGAGTTTCCGCCCTCCATTCGCTTGCGATTGAAGGTCGAAGCCAACACCAGAGAACACTTTACGGTGCATGGTTGCAGCAATTTCCATTTGAAGTGAAATCCTCCTGGTTTGATGGTGGCTGCAACCTGACTACCTACAGCTTAGAAGAATTGCTCGGAACCAAATTACGGGCACTATACCAGCGCAAAAAGGGAAGAGACCTCTACGATATATTCATTGCACAGAACCAAAAACCGGACTTGGATATTGATGCTTTGCTGCATTGTTACCGTGAGTACATGAACTTCTCGGTAGAAAAGCCACCAACGCAGCGGGAATACATCTTGAATATGGAAGCCAAAATGCAGGACAGCGAATTTTTGGGCGATACCACTGCTTTACTGCGACCGGATGTTCCCTACGACCCGCAGACAGCCTACGAATTAGTAAAAACAACATTGATTGAACGGATTTAAAATGAGCCATACCAAAAAATTAATAGAAGTAGCCTTACCACTCGACATCATCAATGATGCCTCGGCATATGATAAAATGCCGGGTATTGGGGCACACCCTAAAGGCATCCATCAGTGGTGGGCCCGTTTGCCCTTGCCTTCTGCAAGAGCAATTTTGTTTGCGTCTCTGGTAGATGACCCTTCTTCCAATCCGGAACAATTCCCTACGGATGAAGCACAAGAAAAGGAGCGGGTAAGGTTATTTGAAATGATTCGGCTACTCTGCCAAAAAAAGATGCACACTAAGCAAAATGTATTTGAGGAGGCTCATCAAGAGATATTGAAACATTGTAATGGCAAGCTACCAACTGTGCTCGACCCCTTTGCAGGAGGAGGTTCAATCCCTTTAGAAGGGATGCGCTTGGGCTTACCTGTGCAGGCTTCCGACCTCAATCCGGTAGCAGTATTGATCAATAAGGTGCAATTGGAGATTCTACCAAAATTCGCCAATCAGAAGCCCATTAACCCGGAAATACAAGCCAAAATGGCTTTGACCAAATGGGAATTGGGAAAAGGGTTGGCAGAAGATCTCCGCTACTATGGAAAGTGGATCAACGAAGAAGCAAAAAACGAATTGGCAAGGTTTACCCGAAAGCCAAAATTGGGAATAAAGAACACAATGTCATTGCTTGGATTTGGGCCAGAACCATAAAATGTCCCAATCCTGCCTGCGGATGCGAAATGCCCTTAGTAAGGTCATTTATTCTAAGCTCTAAAAAAAGCCCAATTTCTATAGCCAGCCCAATTATTGAACATTCAGCGGTGGGAATAAAGTGCTTGGGTATGAAGTATTGCAAGGTGATCCAAAAATAAAAGGGACCGTGAGTCGCAGCGGAGCTACTTGTGTTTGTTGTAATGAACCTATAAAGATTAAGGACATCCGAGAATATGGAAAAAAACATGGTTATGGATCGAGGTTAATCGGGATGGTCGTAGAAGTGCCAAAAGGAAAAACATATATTTCACCAGTACCTGACCACGAGAAAATAGTATTATCGATAGAACCTATAGAGAATTTTCTCATGCAAAAATTGCCCATTAATCCACGATGGTTTAGTCCACCGCTTTACGGGCTTTCGGAATATTGGCAGATTTTTTCCACAAGACAACTTTTAGGTCTTGCAACCCTGCATGAGCTGATTGGGGACATGAAACAGCGCATAATTCGTGACAGCGGAAACTCTGATTATGCCAATGCTATTACAACTTTATTAGTCATGGTTGTTGATAGAATGTGCGATTTCAATAACTCGTTATGCAGATGGAATAGCGGGAATGAAAAGGTAATGAATTTATATGGGCGTCAAGCTGTGCCAATGATCTGGGATTATGGAGAAGCCAATTTGATTGGAGAAGCGGTTGGAGCATGGAAAACATGTTATGAATATGTAGCAGATTGTGTAGAAGTTATTCTCACTAAAACTTCGAATGCGCAAAACGCAAAGCAATTCAATGCTTCAAAATATTCTTTTACGAACCAGTCATATATTATCAGTACTGACCCGCCTTATTATGACAACATCGGTTATTCTGACTTGTCAGATTTTTTCTATATATGGCTCAGACATAGTTTGCTAGATCAATTTCCAGATTTACTCAGTACAGTTTTAGTTCCTAAAATGGAAGAGTTAGTTGCATCTGATTCCCGATATGGCAGCAAAGAAGCAGCAAAATCTCATTTTGAAGGTGGGTTCAAAGAAGCATTCCAAAATTTCAAGAAAGGATTAGACCCGCGATTTCCCTTGACTGTTTATTATGCTTTTAAGCAAGATGAAGATGAGGACACTTCAGACGAGGGAGATAAAAATATTATTGCCATAAGTCTAACCACAGGTTGGGAAACTCTATTGGAGAGTTTGGTTTCAACAGGTTTCCAAATTGTAGCAACTTGGCCAATAAAGGCATCTCAGAAATGGAGAATGGTGTCAATGGGCACTAACGCCCTCACAAGCTACATTGTCCTGGCCTGTCGCCCGCGCCCCGAAGACGCCGCTTCTATTACTCGGCGGGAGTATCTGCAAATTCTAAAAAGAGAACTGCCACAGGCCATTGAAGTACTGCAACGCAGCAACCTCGCTCCGGTAGATATGGCGCAGGCTACCATTGGTCCGGGTATGGGTATTTATTCCCGCTTCGATAAAATCATGGAGCAAGATGGAACACCTATGAGTGTACGCACAGCTCTATCATTAATCAACAAGGCATTGGGCGAAATTTTAGCTGAACAGGAAGGTGATTTTGATACCGAAACCCGTTGGGCTTTGGCTTGGTTTGAACAAAACGAATTTGCTGCTGGTGAATTTGGTGATGCCAATGCACTGGCATTGGCAAAAAATACAGCGGTAAATGCCCTTGTGCATTCCGGTGTTGTAAAATCAGGAGCAGGTAAAGTTCAACTCATCCCGAGAAGTGAGTTATCGCCAACTTGGGACCCAACTGCTGACAATCGGGTGGTGGTATGGGAAATCACGCAACACCTCATTAAGCAATTGCAGGAGCATGGCGAAATGGGTGCAGCAAAACTTTACAAGAAACTTGGCCCAACTGCTGACATTGCGAGAGAACTGGCTTACCACCTGTTTACTATCTGCGAGAAAAAAGGATGGGCACAGGAAGCCCAGGCATACAATAGTTTGGTTTTATCCTGGAACCAAATTGTGTCAGAATCATACAATATCAAAGAACCGCCTAAGCAAGGCACATTGTTCGATTAATCATGGCACTGAGCAACTTAGACCGCGTAAACAAAGGGCTGGAGCTTTTGAGAAAAGGTTTATATCCCTATGTCATTAGAGAAATGAAGGAGGTTCACAAAGCCTATTGGCTGGAAGCTGCTTCCTCATCGTTTCCTGAGGATCACCACTCTCGTGAATTAAGCCCGGAAGAATGGGATGTTCAGGCCTTGTTGGCCATCATGTGGAAGAACTGGAACGGGACCTTCAATCGTAGGTTAGGATTTGGTGAGCGCTCCATTGTAAGCGAGCTGATGGAAATCAGAAAACGGGCTGCCCACCAAAACAAAACCAATGTATTTGATACAGATGATGCCTTCCGTGCTCTGGACAATGTGGAAAGGCTGCTGAGTGCTATTGCAGCACCGGAGGCAGAAGAAGCAGACAATCAAAAAAATGAATTGCTTCGGGTACGCTATGAAGAAAACACAAGGAAGAAGACAAGAGCCATTGAAGCCAAATCTGTGATTGACTCATCTGCCATTGGCCTCAAGCCTTGGCGACAGGTCATCACTCCCCACCCAGATGTTGCATCCGGCAAATTTCAGCAAGCTGAATTTGCCGCCGACCTGTGGCGGGTGGATCAGGATGGGGAAGCGCAGGAGAATATGGTAAGCCATTGACTTCTTCAACAGAACCTACCTCACCCAAGGGATCAGAAAACTTTTAACCAACACCCTAAAGCGATTAAATGGGGATGGCGGAGATCCGGTCATCAACCTGCAAACCAATTTCGGTGGTGGTAAAACCCACTCCCTTGCTGGCCATTTACCATTTATGCTCTGGTGCTGATTTCGGTTCCGTAAGAGACTTGGAAAGTTTTTTTAGCGAAGTTGGCGACTTGCAGCCACCGGCAAAGGTGAACAAAGCGGTATTGGTAGGTAACAGAATTGCTCCAGGGGTTACCCACACCAAACCGGACGGCACAAAGGTTCACACCCTTTGGGGTGAACTTGCCTGGCAGTTGGGTGGCAAAGCGGGCTATGCGATGCTTCAGGAAGCAGACGAAAAAGCGGCTAATCCTGGAGACCAATTAGTGCCATTGCTAAAGCAGTTTGCTCCTTGCGTTGTACTCATTGACGAATGGGTGGCCTACACCCGTCAGCTTAAGGAAGATGGAAATGACAGTGGCGGAACTTATGGCACACAAATGTCATTTGCACAAGCACTTTGTGAAGCAGCAAAAACGGTGAATAATGCCTTGGTAGTTGTCAGTTTACCTGCCTCCGATATTGAAATGGGTGGAGAGAAAGGCCGTCAATCGGCTGCGGAGTTAGGCAATATCATTGGCCGTATTGAATCCCCCTGGTCTGCTGCAACCACGGAAGAATCATTTGAGATTGTTACCCGCAGATTATTCTCACCCATTGCCACCAAAGAACAGTTTGCCGAAAGAGATGCATCTGCAAGGGCATTCGGAGAGTTCTACCGCAACAACAAAACCGACTTTCCAAACGAAACGCAGGACAGCAGTTACGAAAAGCGCATAAGAGATTTTTATCCCATACACCCTGAATTGTTTGATGCCTTAGCCGAAAGATGGGCAAGTATTCCGCAGTTCCAAAAGACCCGTGGTATTCTTCGCCTCATGGCTAAGATTATTCACTTCCTTTGGGAGAACAACGACCAGGGGCCATTGATTTTACCAGCTAATATTCCATTGGATAGTTCCGAAATTCAGTCGGAATTGATGCGCTATCTGGCCCCGCCATGGAGTGCTGTAATAGCAAAGGATGTGGACGGAATCCACTCGCTACCCAAACAATTGGATAGTGAATTACCCAATATCGGCAGATATAGCGGAACAAGAAGAGTAGCAAGGACTTTGTTCTTCGGGACCGCTCCCACATTCGATGCGGCAAACAAAGGGATTGACGAACAAAGAATAAAGCTGGGCAGCATTTTACCGGGAGAAACTGTCCCTACATTCTCTGACGCTTTACGCCATCTGATAGATAAAGGTACCTATGTTTATGCAGCCAACAAGACCTACTGGTACAGTACCCAAAACAATGTAAACAGAACAGCGGAAGAAAGAGCTTCTCATGTCAGAGAAGATAAGGTAGAAGAGGAGATTATTTCTTTGCTTACCCAACAACTTACCCCATCTGGAAACCAAATCAGGAGGATTCACTTCATGCCGCAGACATCCAATGATGTTTCCGATGATATGGATATGAAATTGGTGGTGCTGGGGATCAAGCATGCCCACATTTCAAGGGACGGCAATAGCCCGGCATTCCAAAAGGCGAAAGAAATCCTCAGCACGAGGGGGGCTTCGCAGCGTTTATATCGCAATACATTGATTTTCTTAGCTCCTGACAGAACCCGTTTGGAGGAACTAAAACAAGCTGTAAAATCTTTTCTGGCCTGGAAATCGATTGTGGATGATAAGGTTGCTTTAAACCTGGATGCCTATCAATCCAACCAGGCAGAAGGGAAACGCAAATCCGGACTGGATACCATCAAGCTTCGCCTCCCGGAAACATTTGTTTGGATTTTAACCCCTTTTCAGGAAATCGGAAGCTCGAAATACATTGGGATGAATCGAAAATGAATGGTTCAAACCAAGAGGCGTATTTAAGTCGGGTACTCAAGAAGTTAACCTCGCAAAGTCAGTTGTATAATGATTTTGCATCTTCTGAGCTCCGCATCAACTTAGACAGAATACCCCTTTGGCGCGGTGATAATGTATCGGTGCGACAACTACGGGAAGATTTTGCCAAGTATCTCTATTTACCCAAGCTATCATCCGCCCACTTACTTCAACAAGCTATTGAATCGGGTTTAAGCTTGGTATCATGGCAGAAAGACTCCTTCGCCTATGCGGAATCCTTTGATGAAGAAAATGCAAGATACCGGGGATTGCGTGCGGGAGGATCAATCTCAGTTTCTCTCGACAGCTATGGCCTTTTGGTCAAGCCGGACATTGCAGAAGAACAACTTGAAAAAGAGCGGTTGGAAGCCGAAGCGCGAAAAGGCAAAACATCCACTCACTGGAGTCTTATGCCGGAACGGAAGAAAAAGTTCCTGCTAGAGGTGTAAACGAACCCAAGGCCACACCAACAGCAAAAAGATTCTACGGCCATATCGAAACAGATGCTACGCGCTTTTTCAGGGCTACGGATGACATTGAGAAAGAGATTTTAAAGCACTTAAATATTGCTACAGGAACCAAGGTGAAGATCACCATACATATCCAAGCAGAGAATAGCGATGGATTTAATCCAGACACCGAAAGGACTTTGCGCGAAAATGGAAGAACGCTTGGATTTGGGAGTATAGAGTTTGACTAAATACTGTACTATTTCCGACTATGTTGTCAACGAACCCCAAAACCAGTACCCCATGGCCGACTATTCCCGGTGCCTCCGCCCTGAATTCACGCAGCTGGTATTTGAAGAACTGCTGCAGGAAAGAGAATCCGGTGCGCCCGCTGCGGTCGAAGACTATCTTTTTACCGGCATGGCGCCGCTGAATGACCAGATCGCCACTGCCCTGCGCATCAAGCCCCCAAGTTCCTGGAACGCCGCGCTATTCTGGATCGCATCCGGAGAAAGTGCTGGATTTTGTGGAGCTGTTTGAGGAGGAGATAGAGGAGGTATAAGTTTATGGCGTAGACTATTTACGGTGTCAGATTTGTCTTAATGCTCGGCTTCTTCACCATGCCAAATACCGGTTTCAATCCATTTTTCATAGTGATAAATCCAAGTACAGATTGATGGGACAAGATCTTTTTCGATATTCGTTCCCTTTTTCCACTGAAAGTTACCGCCTTTCCAGAGGCATAAGCTTCCATCTTGCCAAAAGTGCTTTTTCTTTGCCAGGACAGGTTCATCTATAAATACCTTAATCTTTTCGTTTCCTTTTTTATTCGGTCTGTAAATCAACCTCACCCTGTATTTTGAAAAATCCACAGGAGTTGAACTCCCCTCATAATGAAAAACGAGGTTTCCAAAGGAAAAAGTCCACTCAAGTTTTGCATGGAGGCTATCATTTTTTACTACATTAGATATGTACCCTTTTTCTATAAGCCTTTTAATAGCTAAATTTTGCTCGTGACTATCGGTTCTTTTTTGAGCCATATACTCCGCCTTTACTTCTTGCATACAAGCCGCCCTCTTTTGGTTTACCTTGTACGCCGATAACTAGACTGCCAACTTTTTCTGCTTCACCAATTGCCCTAGCTTCTTCTGATTCGCACTTTTCGCCAAGTGGGAATCTATCCCCTAAATGCTTCTGCCATTTTTTGCTGGCTTCTGGCAACAACCTTCATCTATTGCAGAATCTGCATCGGCAATGAAATCATCTAGGGCTGTAAAAAAGTTGTTTTTGAAGGTTTCGTTATACTTGCTGAAAAGGTCATCCTTTGGAGTGGTTGGCATGACACACATCCAAGAGACTTTAAGAGAATTCTTGATTGCTTTGAGAGTCTCCCGGAGAGCAATATCATCCCTCTCGTTTTCAATAAGGTTTTTTTGAGTCAGGACAGCTATTGCCAGACCAGAGGGCATGTTGTTTCTTTTGTGGTCACACCATCCTTTAAGGTATCGGGATATTCGAACCATTTGGCTCGTCTTAACATCTCTGAACCATTCAAGAAATTCTTTGGGGTCACTTTCTTGCCATCCTTCATTCTTTACTGCCAGGAAAGGATGGTCGCAAGTCTTCGAAAACATGTAATAAACAGGAATGTCTATGTGATAATCCCCTGAGTAGATTACCCGGATGCACTTTTTTCTGTGCTGCTGCCCACCAGTAGTATGCTCTTCCACAGCCTCGTATACCCATTTCTGAAGCACAGTAGCGGTTACATCAGGTTTACGGAGAAAATACACCCCATCGTCCAAATCGCATTCGTTATCCTTCGTGCGAATCATGGTTTTCATCTTGTACGACCCCTGAATGAAAAATTGAGGGACGTATTCAGGATGATGTTCTTTAAAATAATCCTTGATTCGCTCCCTGAGCGCCTCTTTAGCCTTTTTTAAGCGATCTCTCTTAGTCGCGGTGATGTTCAAGTCATCATTATACTTTGAAAATAGGCTTTGACAATCAGCCATTTAATAAAAGTTTGGTTATAAAACATAGTGTTTCTTTTCTTTGAAAAAAGCTCCAATCAGAGGCTTGTACTCTGGTTTTGTGGTATAGTCAATGCCCTGTTGATTGCCAAGGCTTTCGAGGAGTTTAATTGAGTTTTTACCTGCCTTATCCATTTCAATGTCGTCCAGATGCTCTTTTGAAAGTTGACGTGGTGAGGGTATCCGAAAATACTTTCCCTGAGGATTTGTACAACTAACTATTCTCTTTGCAAAGTGGTCAGCGAAGAAGTTTTGCCCATCCAAAGGGGTCTCGAAAAGTTTCCCCTTCCAACCCCAGAAAGACCTGGACCTATTGGTTTTCATTTTCCAGCCATTTGACTGTGTTTACTGAAATTGACAGGATGTTATACGATGAGAACTCTTTTCCCTCCCCTACAAAATGTTCCAACGCCTCAAGGACGCCGCATAGAGTTGGGTTGTTTGCCCATACGCCTCCATCTATAAAAAGCCCTTTTAGCTTTGGATAGTCGAGCTCTGCCATCGGAAAGTAAGTTGGAGCAGCACTAGTAGCCAAAGCAACATCAACCATTTTAAGGTTGGCATCTCTGAAATAATCTCCATGGGGGTTTTTGAATACAATTGGCTCTCCAAGAGTAAGGTTGAAACTGGGGATACACAGGAGCGTTTTGGCGTTCTGCATTTGGGTGTCAGCCCCTAAAAAGGCTTCAAGGGACTTTCTTAATGCAACGTCGGAGTATTTGCCAAACCAAAACGTTTGTCTAA
The DNA here is from genome assembly GCA_016707205.1 of Haliscomenobacter sp. Taxonomy (GTDB): domain Bacteria; phylum Bacteroidota; class Bacteroidia; order Chitinophagales; family Saprospiraceae; genus JADJPL01. The sequence continues at coordinate 9,992 of JADJHZ010000021.1, forward strand.
TAAAGGCATAAGCCCGCGCGCGCCGATTGACATAGGGGAAAATTTCTTCCCCTTTTTTTGCATAAAAATCGGCAATTTCTCCTGCTTTTTTTCTGAGCGAAAGGGCAAGGGCGATCAATCCACCCGTCGATGTTCCACAGATTAAATCAAAGTAGTCGGCAAGGTGGCAATCGCCATGCCGCTCTTCAAGATGTTTCAAGATACAAGCGGAGTATAAACCCTTGATACCCCCTCCATCTATTGCCAAAATCTTAAACTCTTTACCCATCCATTATAAATTTGACATAAAACCACAGAACTTTATCGATACGCTGAAAGCACGCGATTTGGAAAATCCCATACTTGAAAAATACTACGTCCGTTAAATTATTTCAAAACAAGTTTATTTAAAAACAAGTTCCATTGTAAACAAAAATTTTTATCAAATCGATATACACAGTCTGCAATTATTATACACACAGAGGCCATTGTTTTGGAATGTAACAACAACCCTAAGGAGATCAATACAGCCACAGGCACATCACCTACCAAAGGCATCAAAACACCCAATTTCAAGTGCTTCAAAGCATTAGCGGATAATTTGGCGGCTTAGGAAGTTGGCATAGAAACAAGAATGGGAATATGCCAACAGTTCAATGCCCGAGTATCTTAAATGATCGTAGTTCCCATACTCCCCGAATCACCCATCCCACCTCCCCACGCCCCGCACCTCCGCCTCGACCCCCCGCAGCCGTGCCTCCAGCTGCTCCAACTCCAGGCACTTGAGCAGGAATTCCCGTTTTCGGAGCAGGAACTCCGCCGGCAGCAGCTCCTGCGTACGGCTTGTTTCTCGTAGAAGCGATAGAGTTCCGTATCGAGGGCATGCACCGCGCGCTGCGCATCCAGTTCCCGTTGCAGGGCCGCGTGCCGCTGCAGCAGTTGCAGCAGGGTGCGCTTATCCGCCTCGGCATCCAGGGCCGCCTGCTGCAGGATAGCCAGGCGCTTGGCGTCGCGCTGCTGGCGGTCTTTCTGCGCGGTATAGAGCAGGGTAGAGGAGTAGCTCACGGCCGGCCGCGGCGCGCCCGTGGGCGTGTAAGCGATGCCGATGGCCGGCAGGTAGCGCAGCCAGTTGCCGCGGCGGGATTCGGCCAGCTCCAGCAGCCGGATGCGGGCCTGCCGGGCGTGGAAGGTGTCGATTGAACCGAAGAGGAGTGGGGTAGGGGGGAGAGAATCGGTTAAGCGTTGAGGCGTTGGGGCGTTTAGGCGTTTAGGCGTTTAGGCGTGAGGGCATGGGGTAAGGTGCAAGGCGTAAGGTGTAAGGCGTGGCATGAACTTGCTATCTTTGAGTGGACGGTAAGTTAAGGGTAAAAAGTGACCCAAAGAACAGAATAAGTGCAGATGAGAAAGACGAGGAAAATTTTGATCGCAACTTTGCTCAAAGCAGTAGAATTGAGCTACCAGCGGGACAACATTAAGGATCTGGCCAACGAGTTGGGGGTTCGGGTAGAGTTGCTATACCGCTGGCGGGCAGAATTTGCTTCCCGGCCGGAAGCGAGCTTTCCGGGCAACGGCAAGGCCGCGCGTACAGCAGAAGAAAGCGAAATCGATCGGCTCAAGCGAGAGTTAGCCGACATGCGCCTGGAACGGGACATCCTAAAAAAAGCAATCGGCATCTTCTCCGCGAGCGATGGGAAATTTACCAATTCATAGCCGAGCACCGCAAGGAGTTTCCCATTGAGAAGATGTGCAAGGTATTGGATGTGAGCAAAAGTGGTTATTACAAATGGTTTAACAGTGAACCGTCGAAACGTTTGATTGAAAATCAGGGGCTTACGCTTACTATCTGTAAGATACACCAAAGCAGCAAGGGCACTTATGGGAGTCCGCGAATCACCGAGGAACTCAAAGCCAGGGGCGTGCAAGTATCCCGTATACGGGTAGCCCGCTTGATGAAACAGGCACAAATTTGCGGCGAACATAAAAAGAAATACCGGGCCACTACCGACTCTAAGCATAATCATCCGGTAGCGGAAAACCTCCTGGACCGCAATTTTCAGCCTCAGGAAATAGGGCAAGCCTGGGTGTCGGATCTGACGTATATCTCCACTGCGCAGGGCTGGGTATACCTAACGGTGGTCATCGACCTGGCGATCCGAAAAGTGATTGGATGGGCGTTGAGCCAAGATATGAGCGCCCAAAGCACCAGTATTGCTGCCTTGAAGATGGCCTTGGGACATCAGCCCATTACCCGGGAGCTTATCTTCCATTCGGATCGGGGTGTCCAGTATGCTTGCAAGGAATTTAGAGCACTGCTAACTGAGGATGAACGCATTAAACAAAGTATGAGCTGCAATCGGATACCGCTCCCCAGCAGAATATGAACTCTTTTTATTAAACCAAAAACAGGCCGCTTAACCCTTAACTTTTTGTCCACTTTTTCCTTGCAAGTCCAGCAGGCAGCGTATGCGCCTTGCGCCTTACGCCTTACGCCCCATTGGAAATCCTTTACATCCTTTACATCCTCAACCATCGCCGCTGCCGGGGTGCACAACAGCACCAGACCAAAAAAGAGCGTACGCATATTTGAAACAGGTTTGTTGACAGCCTGGGTTTGGCGTCAACTTCCGGCGGAGGTGGCTACGCACCCCTATTTCATGGAGATGATGGGGCATAACCGTGCGTGCGTTAATAACATGCAATTTAAAGGAAATGAGCGATTATTGCGCAGGAAAAAGTTCGTACACCATTTTGTTGACGCCAACGAAATGGTGCACTAGCGTGGCCTCTTCTGACACAGCTCCCTTCTGGCACAGTTCATATGGGATGATTTTTTAAATTGTCAGATCAAGTCGTGACTATTACACCCTTCCAAGTCAGTATATTTACCGGCAACCGGGGCGAGCTTCTCCAATCCTTCCTGGCTTTTGTTTATTCTGCGGGGTTGCCGTTTAGAGGCAAATCCCATACTTTTGTATAAAATCCATGCCGTATGAACTGGCGCGATCACATTGTTTCGGACCCTGACATTTTGCTTGGCAAGCCTACGATCAAAGGCACCCGGCTTTCCGTGGAGTTTTTTGCTGGAGCGGCTGGCGAGTGGCTGGACGGAGGAAATGTTGCTCGACAATGCGCCACGTCTAACCCGTTTAGATCTGCAGGCGGTGTATATGTTCTTAAATGAATGCATGAAAGATGGGCTTTTCTTCTTTCCCGAACCTGCAGAAGCAGCTTGAATGAAATTTTTAGCCAACGAAAATTTTATGATTGCCGGCGTGCGCGTTTTGCGTAACGCGGGACTCGATGTCGCTTCCATAGGCGAAGATTTTCCGTCGATAAAGGATAGGGAGGTCATGGAAATAGCCATTTCTACCCATCGAACGATTCTCACACATGACCGTGATTATGGCGAATTGGTTTTCAAGCATGGATACCGTCCTGAAAAGGGCATTGTTTATTTCAGGATGAAAGATTACCTCCCTGAAGAACCCGCCCATTTATTTTTGGAATTGTTGGCCAATGAACATTTCAAGTTTGAAGGAATGCATACAGTGATTGACAAGGATGGAAGCATCCGTCAACGGCCTATTCCTGGCAAGTGACTGGATTGGAACTTGTTTCAATGGAAGCGGCCAGCTCCAGGTTTGGCGTTGGTCCATAAGGCGCTATGCAAGCCTTCAACGTATCGCCAACCTTTAACCACCCGAAGCACATCGCGACCGATATTCAGATGTGAATATCGCTCCTCCAGAATGACGATGTACTGCCTCGTTTTCCCCTTGCAAAAGGTAAAAAGGTAAAAAAGCTAAAAATTAAAGGGTCCTGGCGAGACGGAAACCGGAGTAGTTGTACCGATTGCCGGGAGTGTTGCTGAGGCGACCGGCAACGCGGCAATACTGTGGGTGGCCGTACCAAGACCCACCGCGGAGCACACGGTCGGAGCCGGTAGATTGGCCTATAGGATTCTTTTGGGCATCGAAAGGATAATACTCATACCAGTCCCAACACCATTCCCATACATTGCCGCTCATGTCATACAAGCCCAGGGTGTTGGGCCGTTTATGGGCTACTGGCTGCGTTCGGTTTTCCGCATTTTCACGGAACCAGCCCACTACGTCCAGATCATCGCTGCCGCTGTATGCATACGGTTTTTGTTCCACCCCGCCCCTGGCGGCATATTCCCATTCTGCTTCGGTGGGCAGGCGATAGCCATTGGTGCTCCAGTCGGCGCTTACCTTTTCCCCCTTCATCTGATATACCGGCTGCAGGCCTTCCATGGCGCTCAGCCAATTGCAGAAGCGGGCGGCATCCTCCCAGGAGACGTATACTGCGGGGTTATTTCCTTGTCTGCCCCAGCCTGGCTTTTCCACCTGCAACCCTTCCTGCTGCAGGAACAGGGCATACTGCCAGTACGTCACTGGCGTTTTCTGCAAGGAAAACCCGTCGAGGGTCACCGCGTGGATGGGCTGTTCCTCTTCTGACCCCATCAAATAACTCCCCCCTGACACCATTATCATTTCCGGCAAATAGCGGGCCCGGATCAACGGAGCGGCGCCATCGGGTATGTGCTCCAGGGTTTCTAGTAGGGGGAGGAAACCGGGTTGGTTTATAATCCCCGGAAGCGCAGCGGCCAGCGGGGCGTACTGCGGCAGTCCCAGACCGGAGAGCGCCTGTAAGGCTTCCCTTGCCCGGTCAGACTGTCCGCAAGCGTGAAACACGAACCCGATCTCTTCCAGCAGGCGGGCCAGTTGCTCCTGTTCATAATTCAGGTCCAGGGCTTTGACGGTTTTAGTGAAGGCCAAGTCGTATTCCAGGTGCAGGATAGCCTCCTCGATGCGGGTTTTGGCAAAATCAAAGTTACTTTGGCGCATAGCCGCTTCCCGGGCCCGCTGCGTGTCGAGCGCTTCCTTGCCCCTGTACAGGGCAGCTTCTTCCTCCGGCGTCCAGACGCGCATGAAGGGGCGGCCAGCTTCCAGGGCGGCGATATCGTCGGCATCCTTGAAGCTGGCAACACCCTGGGCGATATCATGCTGCTTGCTTTCCAGGATGCGGCGGGCCCGCTGCCCGGGCCGTTCGGAAGCTTGCAGTCGCCCGGCGACCAGCGGCGCGAGGCTGTCGTGCGCCAGGCGGGAAGCGGCGCCCGGCTGGCCGGTGGCGCTATCGGTGAGCAGGAATAGGGCCGTCAGCGCGTGCTTGAACGCTGCGATGTGGGGAATATGCGGGTAGGCCTGCTGCAGTTCCTCATCCGAGCGGCTGCGGGAGGCGACCCAGGCGCCGGAGGTGGTATAGAACGCCAGCACATCGAGCGGCAGCCCGCCTTCCACTTCCCGCGGGAAGCGGGCCGCCAGGCGCTTGAGCTGATCGTCGAGCATGCCGCCGAGGCTGTTTTGCCGGACCGCGCCGTAGAGTTCCTCGCTGAATGCCGCCTGGGCGGGCAGCCCGGCCACCTCGTCCCACATTTTGCGCTGCAGCATTTGCAGCAGCGGCGCCTGATGCGATTGCCGGTCGTGGAGGATATCGTCGGCGATGCGTTCGGCCAGGCCGGGGGCAATCTCGAGGTTTTTGTATTTCCGCTGGAGCTCGCGGTCTTTCGATACGCCCTGGATGGATTCGAGGATTCCCTGGCGGTCGAGCGCTTGGAGGAACACGCCCACGTCATCCATGCCCGGCTGGGTCTTCAGCCAGGTTTTCACCTCGGCCAGGAATTCCTTCCGAAACCCGAGTATGAACTGTCTGCGCGGATCATGCGTCAGCGCCTGCTGCAGCAGGCCGGCCAGGGCTTCCCCTTCGTCCGGAATTTCGGGATTGGGGTTGGTGAGGATCTCTTCGACCTGGTCCAGAATCACGAGCTGCGGTTTTGGAGCGGATTGCTCCAGGATTTCCTGCAGCTGGGCCGGCAACCCCCGTTCCTGGTTGCGGCGGCAGTACACCGTATCGCGGGCATGCTAGAGGCGGGGCAGCAAGCCCGCGTGCAGCAGGGAAGATTTTCCGACTCCGGACTGTCCGTAAAGCAGGATGAGGCGCTCGCCCTCGGTGACGTATTCATAGAGCTGGCGGATAATCCCTGCCTCTGCCGAAAAAGATGCGCGCATCCTCCCGGGTGAACCAATGCAGTCCGGTATAGGGATGTTCCGGCCTTTGAATATCCGCTGGAAGCGGCGGCAGCGACAGGACGGAGAGCGGCTCGTCGGGCAACTGGTCGATGAACTGCTTCAGCGCATCGCTGATCTGGGTGACCTCCACCTTGTGGGCCTCATAGGTGATCGTACCCTCCTGAAAATCCGCTGCATTGCGGTAATACCTGCCCGACAGCAGCGTGATGCGGCTGCTTTTTTCCGGATGCGCCATCAGCTCCCCGCTTGCCCGGAGCAGTTCGATTGCCTGGCGCGTCTCGCCCTGGGCGAGGAGCGCTAGCAGGCCGGCTTTGTCAATAGTGCTGGATGGGGTAGGCATAGCCGCATGATTGTAGAACCAAGATACACATTTGGTGGAAAAAGGGAGGGATGTTGATGATGGGGCGTTAAAATTCGGGGGTTTAAGGTGGGCAAAGCGCCGGGCGTTTTACTGCAAACTGCCAATTGAAGACTGCATCCGGGCAGAAGTCCCGCAGCACTGGCTTGACCGGCGCCTCAAAATCCCGTACATTTAAATCTCATTTAATGCGCAAGCATGGAACAATTGGTGTTAAATCAGCTCAAGCTCCTTCCGGAGCACCTTCAGATTGAGGCGCTTCATAATATTCAGTATCTGCTGTTCATAAAGAACCAGGAGGAGGAAACGCCAATTGTCCAGGAATCTCCTTTGACCTTTTCGGATTTTCATTTCCCTGAAAGCGGTCAAACGTATAGCCGCGCAGAAATTTATGGCGACAATGGCCGGTGAAAAGATTTTCATTGATACCAATATCCTGGTGTATGCCAACAATACGCTGTCTTCCTTGTGCATTCCCGCAAGGGCCCAATGGCAGTCGGTCTATACCCCTATCCCCACGCCGCCTGTATCGCCCTGGTCGAAGGAGACGGTGGTGTGAATTGAGATGGAGGAGTGAATTTTTTATTTCAACAACAGCCACCATGAAAGAGCTCTCTTACAATAAAAACGGCTTTGCACGGCCCAATGGGCGCTCCGGCTTTAAACATCTGTACCACAAAGACGGCCGTAGCTGGTGGGTGGCATACACCTTAAAGGAGTTGGAGCCGCGGATGGAGGCGTTTTATGCTGGAACAAAATCAAAAAAAATAATTCATCTCCACCTTCACGCACTATGCGAGTTTACAGATTTAAAAGTGTTGGTATTGATTAAATGTAGAATTGATTCCCTCCCGGCCGAAATCGGCCAGTTGACACAGTTGACAATACTGGATTTGAGTGATAACCAATTGACCAGCCTTCCGGCCGAAATCGGCCAATTGACACAGTTGACAACACTGGATTTGAGCAACAACCAATTGACCAGCCTCCCGGCCGAAATCAGCCAATTGACACAGTTGACAACACTGGATTTGAGCAACAACCAATTGACCAGTCTCCCGGCCGAAATCAGCCAATTGACACAGTTGACTGAGTTGGAATTGAGGAATAACCCTCTCATCAGCTCTGGCGAAATTGTAAAAATTATTGCCAATTTTGTAAACATCAGAAAACTTCTGAAAGATGGCAACCCAGACGATACACATCATCTGAGCCCTCTTCCCATTCGTATAACTGGCGCTTCTATTTCCAAAGAGGGTATTCTCTCGAGTTTAAATTTGTCTAACTCAAACATGAGTGCGCTTCCCGCAGAAATCGGGCAGTTGACGGAATTACAAGGGCTGCATTTAGAGGGCAACCAAATAACTACCCTCCCTCCTGAAATCGGGAACTTGAAATTTTTACACACTCTATATCTATCGGGAAAAGAGTTTTCTGATTTCGATTGTTCGCTTTTAGTTGCAATAGAGTTCTTGAGTTTTAGCGGAAGCTCATTTTTGATACTCCCCCAAAATATGCCCTGGTTGCACGGCCTTGACCTGTCTAATTGCAGCCTGCACCAAATACCGCAGGAGGTCAAAAGTTTGAAGGCGCATTTTGTTTATCTTGACTTATCAGGTAACTCTATCCCTGAAGAAGAAATCGAAGCCTTGCGCCGAGCGGCCGGGGTGGACGATTAAGCATTGATGAGACGGGGGCTATTTTGCCCTGCGAACGGGAGCGGGCATTTTTGCCTTCATTTCAACAATAACAGCCACCATGCAAAATATAGAATACAAACACTTTGGCTACGACCATACTACCGGTACTGACGGCCATAAGTACTTGCACATAAGAGATGAAGGATGTTGGCGCGTGGCTTACTCCGTGTAAGAATTGGCGCCGGAAGTAGAGGCCTTATGCATCCTGCCTACCGATGATCAACGTTGTGTAATTGTACCTAACGCCCCGCTGCTGGCTGAGGCTGGCGGCAGCTTTGCCCCATTCCTTGGCCCGGTCGAGCGGGCAGGGGATTTTTTTCAGGCTGCAATACCCGGCGATGGTGTAGTAGTGATCATCGACGCTAAGGATCTTGGCTTCCAGCTCGTCGAGGCGCTGGGCGGTCAGGTCCAGGTCGGCCCGCACCTTTTCGTTGAACTGTTCCTGCTGCTCCAGTTGCTCCACGATCATGCGCAGGCTGCGGATGACGCCGGCAGGCTGAAACTCCCGGATCTCCGTTTTGCCGGTGGTGAGCAGTTCCTGGATGCGGTCATACACCCAAAGTTCAAACTCAGGGGATAACCAGGCGGCAAACTTCAACGCGAGTTTTTCATCCATCCAGGTGCCCTGTAATTCAGGAACTCCACCCTTAATTACGCGCAATACTTCCCGCGCCATTGCTCCGATATCGGAATTCCGATATCGGGACTCCAGAAGCAAAATATAATCCCTCGTTCCTTGAAGGGCCAAAAAATGGCCGATCTGCTTTCGGAATGGCCTGGCCATTTCGGTAGCGTTGATCATCTTGTTGCCATCCGAAAACTCGAAGGAAATTGGAGTACCTTCATAATCAAATTGTTTAATATCGCTCATAACGGTAGGTTGATCCGTAACAAAATAGGGCATTTTTGGCAATATCCTTCCAGACTTTTACACTTTCTGACCAGTGAAAAGGGCCCCCGCCTCACCCCCACCTCCAACCCCGCCTCCAGCTCCCGCACTGCGGCGACGATCCGCTCCAGGCTTCCTGCATACCCGCGCCCCACCGCCGCGACCAGCTCCCAGCACTCCGGCCCCAGCAGCTTGGTAGGCCGGATACGGGCATCCCCCAGCAGGGCACGCAGCGCGATTTCCGACGGCGCAGCCAGGAACGCCTGCGCCAGGGCGCGCACGGCCTGAAGCTCTGCAAATAGCGCCAGAGCCTCTTCGGCACTAAAAGCGCCGCCCTTGTGTAGCACGTAATTGAGCCGGTGCGGGTTGCTGCTGCCGAAGCCCCGCAGCCGCAGCGCCGGCAGCGCCAGCACCCGGGCGACCGGCGCAGAGAGGCTGGCATCGCCATGCCGCAGCCGGTAGCCGGGATCGGCACTGGACACCTGCCCCGGCGCCTTTTCTACTAGAGAAATGGAAATCTTTTAAGTGGATTTTTTATCTTCGATATGTATTTGAAAACATATCGAGTAAGATGAAAAAAACAACGAATTACCTGTGGGCGGCCTGCTTCCTGCTGGTGAGCGCCTGTGGAAATGCTCCTGCAAAAAGCGATAAGCAGGAAAAGGCGCCACCTTCCATTTTCATTGCCGTAGCGGCGAATATGCAGTTCGCTATGGAGGAGCTTATGAAAGCGTTTACCGAAAAGACCGGCGTGCGTTGTGAAACAACGATCAGTTCCTCCGGCAAACTGACGGTTCAGATCAAAGAGGGAGCGCCGTTTGATGTTTTTGTGTCTGCCGATATGAATTACCCCGAGGAAATTTTCCAAAGCGGGCTGGCTGCCGCTCCTCCTAAAATATATGCTTACGGGAAATTGGTCTTGTGGTCGATGAAAGAGGACATCACCCCCTCCCTGGAAATGCTGGGCGAAAGCTCCATCCGGCATATTGCCCTGGCAAACCCCAAACTGGCGCCTTACGGATTAGCCGCTGTGGAGACGCTGAAAAACCATCGGCTTTGGGAACAGGTGGAAAAAAAGCTGGTATTCGGAGAAAGCATCGCCCAAACGAACCAATTTATCATCGCAGGAGCAGCAGAAGTCGGGTTCACGGCCTTGTCTGTCGTATTGTCGGATCAGATGAAAGGAAAAGGCAAATGGATCGAAATTAACCAGGAGGATTATCCTCCCGTTGCCCAGGGTGTTGTGGTGATAAAAAGGGAAAACGCCTCAGCGCTTAACGCGCTTAAATTCTTTGACTTCCTTTCCTCTGAAGAGGCTTCCGCGATTTTGGAGGCATTCGGGTATGGCGTTGACACGGGAAAATGAACGGTTTTCACACTCCCATCGTCTCTCAAAGTTGCGAAGTTGCGAAGTTACGAAGTTACGAGGTTACGGAGTAACGGAGTAACGAAGCCGCCTAATGTCTAACCTCTAACCTTCCGCCTTTAGCGGCAGCGAATACAGCGATTCCCCCGTCATATCCTTCAAATCTACCGTCAGGACTTTGGTGGCCGCGTTGATATTGACTTCCCCGAAAAACTGCATGCCGGACAGCGGGCTCAGGTTGGCCTGGCCGGGCGGCGGCGTTTTCTGGAACAAGACCTTGGGGCCGAACGTGTTGTCGAGCTCGTTGGGGCCAAAGGTGCCCGCGTTGAGGGGGCCGGAGACGAATTCGTAGAAGGGGCGGAATTCCTTAAACTGGGCTGCGGCAGGGTCGTATTTCAGCGCGGCGGTATAGTGGACATCGGCGGTGAGCCAGACGACGTTCTTGATCTGGTTTTGGAGGATAAAACGCAGCAGGTTGGCCATTTCCAGCTCTCTGCCCAAAGGTTGCCCGCTGCCGTTGGCGCCGTTTTCGAAGGTGTTTTTATTGAGGTAGTCGTCGTAGACGATGAGCCCGATCGGCATGTCGGAGGCGATTACTTTCCAGGTCGCTTTGGAGGCTTTGAGCGCTGATTTCAGCCACTCCATCTGGGTTTTTCCGAGCAGGTCCGTTTCTTCTCCGGGCGCCGTCTGGCGGTTGGGGCCGTTGGGGCTGCGGTAGGAGCGCAAGTCGAGCATGAACACGTCGAGCAGCGGCCCGTAGGGAATTTGCCGGAAAATGCGCTCGGGGTCGCGCAGGATCGTCCGGATGGAGGTGTACTCCAGAAACGCGCGCTTGCCCCTGGCGGCCAGCAGGGCGACGCTTTTTTCTTTGTAGCGCGGGTCGGTCAGGATCTCCTGGGGGTACCAGTTGTTGAGTACCTCGTGGTCGTCCCATTGGTACAGGATGGGCACGTCGGCGTTGAAGCCCCGCAGGTTTTCGTCGAGCAGGTTGTAGGCGTAGTTGCCGCGGAATTCCGCCAGGCTTTCCGCTACCTTGGATTTTTCGTCGGTCACCAGGTTTCTCCACAAGCGGCCGTCGGGGAGTTTGATCTCCGACGGGATGGGGTTGTCGGCGTAAATAGCGTCGCCGCTGTGGATGAAAAAATCGGGGTTGCGGAGCCGCATGGTTTCGTAGATCTTCATCCCTCCGATCTCGGGGTTGATGCCGTACCCTTGCCCGCAGGTGTCGCCCGACCAAAGAAAGCGGATGTTCCTCGCCGTTTTGGGGGTGGTGCGGAACGTGCCGGTCACGGGCTCCGACCAAAGCTTGAGGTCCTCCAGACTTTGGAAGCGGACCCGGTAAAAAATCTGCTGCCCCTGGGGAAGCCCGCTGAGGTCGATTTTAGCGGTAAAATCGGATTCCGGCAGGGCTGCGGGCCCTTCCACGGTTTTGAACGTGGAAAAACTTTCGGTGGCAGACCAGTCGATCCACATCCGGCTGGGCCGGCTGGACCGGGACCAGATCACCGCCCGGTCGGCCAGAATATCCCCGGAGGAAATCCCCAGGGGCATTTCGGGCCGCATCGATGGGCTGCGGAAAATACCCCAATAGGTCTTCTGAATAGGCGCCAGAGCTAAAGACGCTCCGGCCAAAGCGGTTTGCTGGATAAATTTGCGGCGGTTGCTGGGCATGGGAAGGTTGTTTTTTTACAAGGGCAAAATAGGGATTTTTGGGGTTACCGTCAGAAAGAGTACAGGTGAAACTCCCCCCAATTATTCCTATTTTAACGCAAACTTTTCCAACAATGAAACCTATGCTGCACGACCCCACGCTGCTGAAAGATAAAGCCTTCCTCGAGGGCCAATGGGTGGCCGCGCCTTCGGGCGCGACGTATCCGGTGATCAACCCCGCTTCAGGGGAAACCCTGGCGTTTGTTCCCGATATGGGAGGAGCGGAAACCCGCCTCGCTATCGAGTCGGCGCACCGCGCGTTCCCCTCCTGGAAAAGCAAAACGGCAGGGGAGCGCGCCAACCTGCTTCGCCGCTGGTATCAGTTGATGATGGAACATCAGGACGATCTGGGGGTTATCCTCACGCTGGAACAGGGGAAACCCTTGCCGGAGGCTAAGGGGGAGATCCGCTACGGCGCCTCGTTCGTTGAATGGTTTGCCGAAGAGGCGCGCCGGGTGTACGGAGATGTGATCCCAGGCCATGAGGAAAACAAGCGCATCCTCGTGCTGCGCCAACCGGTAGGGGTGTGCGGGATCATTACCCCCTGGAATTTTCCCAATGCGATGATTGCCCGCAAAGTGGCGCCGGCTCTGGCGGCAGGCTGTACGGTGGTGATCAAACCGGCAGAGGCTACGCCGTTGTCGGCCCTGGCGATGGCTGCGCTGGCGGAACGGGCCGGCATCCCGCCCGGGGTGGTCAACGTCGTCACCGCCCAGAACCCTCGACCGGTAGGCGAGGAACTGACATCCAATCCGTTGGTGCGGAAAATATCCTTTACCGGGTCTACCCGGGTGGGCAAACTGCTCATGGCGCAATGCGCCGGTACCGTGAAGCGCCTCTCCCTCGAACTCGGCGGCAATGCGCCCTTCATCGTCTTTGAAGACGCCGATTTGGATGCCGCCGTAGCAGGCGCCATCGCCTCCAAATACCGCAACGCCGGACAGACCTGCGTGTGCGCCAACCGCCTGCTCGTCCATGAACGCGTTGCCCCGGAGTTTGCTCAGAAACTGGCCGAAGCTACTGAAGCGCTTCCGGTAGGAGATGGCATGGATGCCGGGGTCGCCATTGGCCCCCTGATCAACGCTGCCGCGCTGGAGAAGGTAGAGCGGCTGATCGGCGACGCCATCGGGCGCGGCGCCGAAGTCCTCACCGGCGGCAAACGCCACGCCCTGGGCCGGACGTATTTCGAGCCCACCGTCCTCCTGGGCGCTCTACCCGGAATGGCCCTGGCCAAAGAAGAAATCTTCGGCCCCGTTGCCCCCATCTTTGCGTTTTCAACCGAAGACGAAGCGATCCGCCTCGCTAACGACACGGAGTTCGGTCTAGCAGCCTATTTCTACGGTAAAGATATGAGCCGCATCTTCCGCGTTGCCGAAGCCCTGGAATACGGCATCGTCGGCGTCAACACCGGAATGGTCTCCACCGCTGTGGCGCCCTTCGGCGGCATGAAAGAAAGCGGCTTCGGACGGGAAGGCTCCCGGTACGGAATGGACGAGTTTCTGGAGATGAAGTATGTGTGTTTGGATATTTCGTAACCTCGCAACTTCGCAACCTCGCAACCTCGCAACTTCGTAACTTCGTAACCTCGCAACTTCGTAACTCAACTAGTTGGCTACCCCCCTCAAACTAAGCGCCTGCACCTTCGGGTCCTTCTCCGGAGAGAGGGTGAAGAAAACGGCAATATCTTTCAGGGTTCCTTTCAGGATAAACGCGCCCCGGAGCTGATTTTCGGGCTGGATAGGTTCAATGGAAAGGATTTTTCCGGCGCTGGCGAGAAGGGCTTCGGCTTCGGTTTTCCGGTGGTTTCTGGAGCGGTCGAGGTAGAAGTTTTCGGCCAGGATTTCGGCGCCGAGGGCTTCGTCCCAGGTTTGGATAAGCCGGGCGACTTGCTGCTGGCGTTTGATCAGGATATCGGAGGGCGGCAGGGTGCGGGGTTTCAGGGCGGCTTGGCGGACGAGGGTCCGCATAGCCAGTTCATTGGCGGCAGCGGCGGGGGCGTAGGTGCGGTTGGCAAAGGAAACGATGCCGACGCCATAGTCTGGGGCGAAGGTGTGGTTGCTTCCGAAGCCCGGCAGTCCGCCGCTATGACCGATCAGGGTCAGGCCCTGGCAGTTTTTCTGGATGCGGAGCCCGTATCCGTAGGCAGCCACAGTAGGGCAGGGGGCGCCGTCGTCGTCGCGGGCATTGGCAGCCAGGCGGGGCTCCACCATCCGGTGCATTTCCCGCACCGAGCCTCGTTTCACCGGCCCTGCTTCCGCCCCATCCCGGGCAGGCCAGGCGGCCAGGTGCAACGCCAGGTACTTGCCAAAATCTTCAATAGACGTGATCAGCCCGCCCATCGCGCCGTAGGCGCCGTCGTGCAGCATGGGCTCCGGTTTCCACTGTTCGTCTTCCCAGCGGTACCCGAGCGCCAGCAGGTTGGCGGGCAGCCCTTCGTACTCCCAGTGGGTGTTGGTCATCCCCAGGGGTTTGAAAATCTGCTGGTCGATGTATTTTTGATAAGGCATCCCCGACACTTGCGTCACGATGCGCCCAAGCATGGCATACCCGAGGTTGCTGTACTCGTAACCCGAAGAGGGAACGGTGGAAAACGAAATGCCTCCTTTCAGGAATTTCAGGAATTCCTGGTCGGTATCCTCCAACTGCTGATCGCCCCAGGGGTTGTCTTCCGGAAACCCTGCCGTCATCGTCAGCAAATGATGAATGGTGGGAGGCGGGGCATCGGTTGTCAGGGTTTTCAGGCCTGCGAGTTGGGGCAGGTGTTTGGTCACCGGATCGGAGAGCTGCAATTTGCCTTCCTCCCGGAGCTTCAGAATGGCCATCGCCGTAAAGCTTTTGGTCATGGAAGCAATCCGGAACAAAGAAGCCGCTGTAACCGCTTCCTTGCTTTCCCTGTTGATCACCCCCAGCCCCTTGGAGTAAACCAGCTTGCCGTCAACTACGATGCCATAGGCAAGCCCCGGAATGTGTTGCTTTTCCATGAGCTCCAGATACTGGCGCTCTATTTCCGGGATCACCGCCTGGATCTTCTCCATCCGGTCGGGGTCCTCAAATACCGGCGGCTTATACCCCTTCTGTGCTGAAAGGGAAACGGCGAGTCCGGCCGTAAAAAGGATAAAAGATAGTAAATAGCGCATATTTTTTAAGTTGCGAAGTTACGAAGTTGCGAAGTTGCGAAGTTGCGAAGTTACGAAGTTACGGGGTTTAGGCGTTTAGGGGTAAGGCGTTGTGATACTTTGTTACATGGCTTACCTACGCAATCTGAAGATTGGACTATCCGTAGACGGAAGTCTACGGACAACAGGAGCCTAATGCCTCACGCCTTAACGCCCTCACGCCTTAAACGCCTAAACGCCTAAACGCCCATCTCCAGGTTGGTTTTCGCGTTTTGGAGTTCGCTGTAGCTGTGTTGGTCATTCTGGGCTCTGGCGATTTCCATACCTTTCTGGTAGGCGGCGAGGGCGCGATCCGGTTGGTCGAGGGTTTCGTAGAGTTTTCCGAGGTGGTAGTAGAGGCCGACGTAATCCGGGTGGGATTGTTCGAGGAACAGGTAATAGTCCATAGCCTGACCTGAGTCGTCCAGTTTTTCGTATTCTTTGGCTATAGCGAATAAAAGAAACGGATCGCCGGGCGTTTCTTCGAGCAGTTCAAGCAATTGGATCAGACGTTCGTGCATCGGATAGGGATTTTCAGGAAGAAAAAAGCGGGGAACATTCCACTCGTTGCAAGGTTATAAAATATGGAGGAAAGTATGGAACCCTACGATAAAAAAATTGTTTTCCGTTGAAATTCAAGGGACAACACCACAGCGAAAGCGATTTAGCGAATTTTCGCTAAATTCCTTTTTACCCGGGGAAAATCCGCTATCTTTGCCCTGCTTGAAAAACCATTTTACCGCATAACCCAATCCAATATGAAAATACTGGTATGTGTAAGTAAAACTCCGGATACGACCGCCAAAATTGCCTTTAACGGAGCGGGGACGGAGTTGGACGCCAACGGGGTTCAGTTTATCATGAACCCATACGACGAGTGGTATGCCCTCGTGCGCGCCATCGAGTTGCAGGAGGCTTTTGGCGGTACCGTAACCTTGATTAATGTGGGCACGGAAGCCAACGACACCATTATCCGCAAAGGGTTGGCGATCGGGGCCACGGATGCTATCCGGGTCCATGCCGAGCCTCAAAGCGCGCTGTATGTGGCCCGGCAGATTGCGCACATTGCCCAGACAGAAGGGTATGATCTGCTCTTTTTGGGCAAGGAGACCATCGATTACAATGGCGCGGAGGTAGGCGCCATGGTCGCCGAACTGCTCGACATGCCGTTCATCTCGTTTGCCAGCAAGCTGTCCATGCCGGATCCTCAAACGGCGGTGGTACAGCGCGACATAGAAGGCGGAGCGGAAGAGCTGGAGCTCTCCACGCCGTTTGTTTTGAGCGCTTCCAAGGGACTGGCCGAGCAGCGCATCCCGAATATGCGGGGGATCATGATGGCCAAGACCAAGCCGCTGAAGGTGGTCGAGCCCATTCCGGCTAAGGATCTGGCCGTCGCTGCCCATTTCACGGTTCCTTCAGGGAAAAGCTCGGTGAAAATGATCGATCCGGACAATATGGAGGAACTGGTTCGCCTGCTGCACGAAGAGGCCAAAGTCATCTAATTTTGCAAACCCTTCCAAATCCTTAATCATTATGGTATTGGTATTGGCAGAACATCAGAAAGGAAAATTCAAGAAAACGGCTTTTGAGGCCGTAACCTACGGGCATAAAACCGCTCAAATGCTCCAGACTTCCTGTTGCGCGTTGGTACTTGGGCAGGCAGACAATCCGGGGGAGCTTGGGCTATATGGCGCGAGCAGAGTATTCACGGTGTCGGGCGCAGGGCTGGAGCCCTTTGATCCGCAGGTTGCCGTAGCGGCCGTTGCAGAGGTGGTCAAGTCCCAGAACGCTCAAGTCGTTATTTTGAGCCAATCTGCTAACGGACGCGCCCTGCTCGGAAGATTGGCGGCGCGCCTGGATGCCGGGTCGGTTTCCGGGGTCAACGCGTTGCCTGTGGTCGCGAGCGGGTTTCAGGTTGTCAAGCCGGTGTTTGGCGGCAAAGCCCTGGCCGCCTATGCGCCTGACGTCTCCCGTCAAGGTCCTTTCCCTGGCGGGGAACACCCTTCAGCCAGAGCAAACAGGTTCGGAAGCTCCGGTGGAGGCGCTTTCCATCGCGCTTCCGGCAAGCCGGATTCAGGTGCGCTCGGTGAGCAAAGTGGAAGGAACAGTGCCGCTTCCGGAAGCCGAAGTCGTCGTTTCCGGAGGACGGGGCCTGAAAGGGCCTGAACACTGGGGGATTCTGGAAGAACTGGCCAAGGCCTTGGGCGCTACCACGGCGTGTTCCCGCCCGGTGGCGGATGCCGGCTGGAGGCCGCACCACGAGCACGTAGGCCAAACCGGGATCGCCATCCGCCCCAACTTGTATATTGCCGCCGGTATTTCTGGCGCTATTCAGCATCTGGCCGGAGTCAACAGCTCCAAAACGATTGTGGTGATTAACAAAGACCCGGAGGCGCCTTTCTTCAAAGCCGCCGATTACGGCGTGGTCGGCGATTTATTTGAGGTCCTTCCCCGGCTTACCGCTGCCGTAAAGAAGTTCAAGGAAAACAGAGGATAGATTTCGCGCACTACGGGACATTTTCGTTTTCCTGCCGCCCAGACCTTCCAGGTTTTCGAAACCTGGAAGGTCTCATTGTCCCAATGTCCAGTAGTGTAAGATTTACGTTACCTCAAAACAAAAAAATATACGCCATTCTTTAAAAACCATTACCTTTGCAGCCGCTGTAACTGATTTTAGTAATCACTAACGGTAAATGCTTAAACTATGAGTCTTTATCTTCAGAAAGAAAAAGTGGAGGAGATCTTCAAAGAATTTGGAGGATCTTCATCCAACACCGGCTCCGCCGAAGGCCAGGTGGCCCTCTTTACCTTCCGCATTCAAAAGCTCTCCGAGCACCTGCAGGCAAATCGCAAAGACCACGCCTGCCGCCGGACGCTGCTGATGCTGGTAGGCAAACGAAAACGCCTCCTGAAATACCTTGCGCATAAGGACATTGTGAAATATCGCGAACTTATTGAACGCTTAGGTATCCGTAAGTAACCAGCAAAGAGGCTGCTTCCAGGCCGAAGCAGCCTCTCTTGCTTTGTGCGCGTTTTGGAATTTTTTTCAGTCCTTCCTCCGTTGACCGGACTTTCGCGCCTACCCATTGGGCGCCCCGGCGCTTGACCCTCCCGGTACAACAAACGGAAAACTGCTTCCAGATTCCCACTGCGGTTCAGCCCTTCCAAGGTCCCTTGTTTTTGAAAAATCAAGAGGTTAATAAATTACAAAAGCGATCATTTTATGGGACAACAGATTCCAATTACGACGTCCTTCAACTTGCCGGACGGCCGCGAGGTCATTATTGAAACCGGCAAACTCGCCGCTCAGGCCGACGGCTCCGTCGTCGTCCGCATGGGAAAAACCATGCTTTTCGCCACCGTCGTCTCCTCCAAAGACATCCGGGAAGGCCAGGACTTCTTCCCGCTTTCGGTAGATTACCAGGAAAAATTTGCCTCCGCTGGGCGCATCCCCGGCAACTTCTTCCGTCGCGAAACCAGGCTGTCCGACTACGAAGTGCTCATTTCCCGGCTGGTGGACCGCGCCATCCGCCCCTTGTTCCCGGATGGGTATCTGAATGAAACCCAGATCATCATCAACCTGATCTCGCTGGAAAAAGGGGTATTGCCGGATGCGTTTACTGCTTTGGCGGCTTCTGCTGCCCTTTCGGTATCCAATATCCCCTTTCAGGGCCCTATTTCCGAAGTTCGCGTAGCCCGGATCAATGGCGAATTCCGGATCAACCCCAATAAATCCGAACTGGCAGGCGCCGATATGGATTTCATCGTGGCGGCCACCGACGAAAACGTCGTCATGGTGGAAGGAGAAGCCAACGAATGCGCTGAAAAAGATTTGGTGGAAGCGATCAAAGTGGCGCACGAGGCCATCAAGGTGCAAATCGATGCCCAGCGCAGACTCGCGGGGCTGGTAGGTGAAAAAGCCGCCAATAAACGCCCTGCTCCGGTGATCGTCACCGATGAAGAACTCGCCGCCCGCATCGCCGAGCTGACGAAAGATAAAATTTTCGCAATTTCCCGTTCCGGCGCCGACAAACAAACCCGGAAAGCAGGCTACGATCAGGTAAAAGCCGAGCTCAAGCAAGCGTTGCTTGAGGAAAAAGGGCAGGAATATCTCGACGAAAAAAACAAGCTCTTCAGCGAAATTTTCGACAGCCTGAAGAAAAAGGTGGTCCGGGAAATGGTCCTCTCCGACCGCATCCGCCTCGATGGCCGCGGATTGGAAGACATTCGCCCCATTTGGTGCGAGGTCGATTACCTGCCTTCAGCGCACGGCTCGGCGGTATTTACCCGAGGAGAAACGCAGGCCCTGACCTCGCTTACCCTGGGCACCAAGCTCGATGAGGCGATGCTCGACAACGCCCAGGAGCTGACCTACGAAAAGTTCATCCTTCACTATAACTTCCCCGGCTACTCCGTTGGGGAAGTGAAGCCGCAGCGCGGTCCCGGCCGCCGGGAGGTAGGCCATGCCAACCTGGCTGCCCGCTCCCTGCGCAAGGTGCTTCCGACCGGGCTTCCGTACACGATTCGCCTGGTGTCGGATATTCTGGAATCCAACGGGTCTTCTTCCATGGCTACGGTTTGCGCAGGCACTCTGGCCCTCATGGATGGCGGGGTACAAATCAAAGCCCCCGTTTCGGGTATTGCCATGGGGTTGATTACCGACGGCGGCCGCTTTGCCGTCCTCAGCGATATCCTCGGCGACGAGGATGCGCTCGGCGATATGGACTTCAAAGTCACCGGCACCGAAAACGGGATCACGGCCTGCCAGATGGACATCAAAATCAACGGGCTTCCTTACGAGGTCATGGAGCAAGCTTTGGATCAGGCCAAAAAGGGCCGCGTGCATATTCTGAAGGAAATGGCGAAAACGTTGCCTGAACCGCGCGAAGATTACAAGCCGCACGCTCCGCGCATCGTGGAGATCCTGATCGACAAGAGCTATATCGGCGCCGTGATCGGGCCAGGTGGAAAGGTAATCCAGGAGATTCAGGCCGAAACAGGAACGATCATCAATATCTCCGAAGTTGGGGATAAAGGGGTTGTCAACATCGCCAGCTCCGATAAAGCGGCCATCGAAGCTGCTCTGGACCGCATCCGCCGGATCACCTTCACCCCGGAAGTGGGCGATGTATACCGCGCCATAGTCAAATCGGTCATGCCCTACGGTGTGTTTGTCGAATTTAACGGCAAGAGCGGCCTGCTGCACGTGTCGGAAATTTCGCACTCCCGCGTAGAAAATGTGGAAGACTACCTGAAAGAAGGAGACGAGGTTAAGGTGAAGTTGGTCGAGGTCGACAAGAAGACCGGCAAACTCCGGCTTTCCCGCAAAGCGCTGCTCCCTCCTCCTCAAAAAGGCGGCAACCCGAATGGCGGCCAGGAAGGGGACGCGCAGGAGCAGCATCCCCGCGAACGCCACGATAGGGACGAACACCGCAATAAGCGTAATTAAACCGAACGTACCCACGCATTCATCCAGGCAAACCTCGTGTTGAAGGGGGTTGCCTGAGGGATGAAACTCAAAAATACAACTCCCAGCCAGGCCGGGCACACCGCAGGTGTGACCCGGCTTGCTTTTTTCGGTCCAATAGTAAAGCTGTTGCGAAGGGATTCCGCGCAACAAGTCCAGAAAATAAATAAATGCAACGACGGGGCTTTTACTGTTTTTTTTTGAAAAAGTCAAGTTTTTACAAAAAATGAAACTATTTTTAAGCGAAAAGCGTATAGCTGTATAGTTGTCATGTTCCAAAAACACCCTTATGCGCCAACTTAAGATTACCAATAAGATCACTGCCCGGGAAAGCCTGGCTCTGGATAAATACCTGAACGACATCGGCAAGATCGCCATGCTGTCTGCCGATGACGAGGCCGAACTGGCCCGTCGTATCCGGCAGGGCGATCAGGATGCTTTGGACAAACTCACGAAGGCCAATTTGCGCTTCGTAGTTTCGGTTGCCAAGCAGTACCAAAATCAGGGGCTTTCGCTGAGCGACCTGATCAACGAGGGCAATGTCGGCCTCATGAAAGCGGCGAAGCGATTTGACGAAACCAAAGGGTTTAAGTTCATTTCGTACGCCGTTTGGTGGATTCGCCAGTCCATCCTGCAGGCTATTGTCGAGTATTCCCGCATCGTGCGCCTGCCGCTTAATAAAGTAGGTTCTTACAATAAAGTGAACGAAGCCTACCTCTCGTTCATCCAGGAGTTTGAGCGGGAACCGGCCAACGAAGAATTGGCGGAAATCCTCGACATGAGCCCCAAGGAGGTCGGCAATATGCTCAAAGGCAATGGCCGCCATGTTTCAGTCGACGCGCCGCTGAGCGGAGAAGAAGGCGACGCCACCATGCTGGATATCATCCCCGGCGAGGAAAATATGATCCCCGATGCGCAGCTGATGGAGCAATCCCTTAAGGACGAAGTGCGCCAGGGTCTTTCTATCCTTTCTACCCGGGAGGTGGAAGTGCTTTCCGCTTATTACGGCCTGGATGGGCAAAAGCCCCTCACGCTGGAAGAAATTGGGGAGATGTACAACCTCACGAGGGAACGGGTCCGGCAAATTAAAGAGCGGGCCATCCGCCGGTTGCGCAAATCCTATAACCGCAATGCGCTGAAGTCGTATTTGGGGTAGGCGGCGCCTGCCAGATAAAAAACGCGTTCGCTTTGTGCCTGCTGGAGCGGGTTAAAGTGATATCTTTGATGGGACTGCTTCAAAAGCTGGCCTTCGCTTCTGGCGGAGCATGGCTTTTGAGCCAGTCCCATCGCGCATGGTGCGGGGTGGGCTTTCAGCCATTTTCAAATCGCCTTTAACCGCTAACATCATGAAAAACCATTTGCTGCTTCTTTCCTTTGTCTTTTGGGCAGGGTTTTCTTGCCGCAAACAGGCGCCGGCGCCGGAATCCCCTGCCGAGCTGGAAACGGTCGTTGATGTATTTACCGTAAATGTAGACGGGCTTCAACTCCGGGCGGCGCCAGGGCCGGAAGGAAAAGTCATCCGGGGTTTACAACTCGGAGAACGGCTGACCGACCTGGGGGAGGTCAGCGATTTCACGACGGCAGTTCAGCTTAGAGGAATCGCGTTTAACGAACCTTGGCTCAAAGTCAAGACGGAAAAAGGGGAGGAAGGCTGGGTCTACGGAGGAGCGCTTAGTTTTTCCAGCGGAGGGAAAACAGCTTCCGTCTTGTTGGAAAAGCGGTTGCAAACGTTTTTTGGCGAGCCGCTGGCCCGGCGAATCGACGCTTTCCGCAGCGATTGCGAAACGGTTTCCTTATCTAACGCGCTGTCTGCCTGCTTCCTGGAGTCTGTCGGACTAAAAGACGAGCTGAACACCAAGCTGGAGTCGGGCATTCAGATTCGGGAATCGGGGGAATTGCCGGATTTGTTTTGGCTGGAAACGGCTATTCCGGGATACCTACCCCAGTTGGTCGCCGAGGGTACGGTTTATACGCTATTTGCGGATTATGGGGCTTGGCGGCGTAAAGCGGAAGAGACTGAAGGTAAAGAAGACGATGCATTTTTTGACCTCTGCATCCAGTTTTTTCCGGAAGACAGCATTGCGTACTTCTTTCCGGCCTATTTTATCCAAACCTGGGATTATGGCGGGCACAGCCTCCTTGGGCGGGGTATTCACCGCCAGTTGCTTTCGGGTCTGGACAGGCTGTTTAGGGAAAAATCCCCGTTTATCCCCGAAATCCTGCGTATGAAAACCGATCTGGTTAACGATATTACCGCCGCAGAAGGAACGTATTGGGAAAAACAGGAAGCCATTATTCAGGAATTGAAAGGCATTCTGGAGGCCAAATACCCCATTTTGGACAAGGCGGACCTTGCCGCGCTGAGTACCAGGTTGAAACAATTCGGGGAACCGGGAAAATACGGCATCGTTTTGAACCAGCAATCCGGAGAGTAAAACCTGCGCGTAAAAAAAGCGTTTCTTATTTAATGGTACCCTGCAGGGTCAATTAAACCGAATCAACTATGGGTATTCTAGCCCTTTCAGCGATCATCATGGCGGGCGCCGGTTTCGTGCTCTTCGCCCAGTCTGCGCCGAACTTTAAACCGGGAAGGAAGAAGGTCCTGGCCGATTTAAAGCATATCCGCGACGAAGTACTCCAGCTTTCCGCCGATCTGGCGCCGGTGCGCAAAGAAGACCTGGAGCTGATCTCCTCCCGGGAGACGCAGCGTACCGTGAAAAAGTGGTTTGTTCGCAATGTGAAGGCGGTCTTTACCTCTATTTTTGAGGAGCCTGTTATCGCTTACTACCACCGCCACTACCTCTCCAGTGCAAAAAAGGACTCCCTGATTTTTGCCAAAACTACCAGGCACGAGTTTTTCTTCTGGCAGCACCGGGGAGAAGTTCAGATCGTGGTGGATGAGCAGCCTCTGGGCGCTTACGACGAAGCCGGGGGGCTGCTGACCAGCGCGCGGACGAAAAAAATGATCGCCAAGCTGGACAAAACCCAAACCGAGGGTATGCCTATTTTGATCCAGGGCAAACTGGTTGGCCGGATGGCCAAACTCGGGGGGACTTCGGGAAAAAATGCGCTGAGCCAGCGCGTTTTCGAATTTGTCAAAAACGACCTTAGCCCGGAGGAAGAAGCGATCGTACTGGCCATTGCCATTTTTGAAATGGTGCAGGCTAAAGCCGTCTGAGCGCTTGTGGATCTGCCGCTTTTTTACTTCCTTTGCCCTTTGGAAGCGCATAAACCTTTTTTTCAAACCTTTGTTTGGCTTGTAAGTGGTTTCGCTCCGCTTTAAAGCGCCGTCCTTATGGAGTTTACTAAAAAAATCAACCTGATCATCTACCGTTTCCGGGAAAAGGGCCTGGAGGTCTTTCTCGTTAATCCCCATAATGACGAAACCTGGACCATCCCCACCGAGCAGCCGGAAAACCCGGCGCCGGAGCCCATGCTGATGGAAGCCGGAAAGGTCATCGAGTTAGATCCCGTGCAGCAGGAAAATGGAGAAGTCGAGGAAGCCTGGGCGATGGAGGGCGATTGGCATGATATTCCCTCCCTGAAATCCTTGCTCTACGACGATGCGCTTTTCTTTAAGGATAAGATCAAGGATATGGAAAAAGGCGCCTTTTTTGCTGTTAAAGAGGCGTTTAAAAAAGTGTTGCCTCACCAGTACCAGCAGCTCAAAGAACTTAAGGAAATTCTCGCCGATCGAAATTCCACAAAAAATATCTGATCCTTTCTTCATCGGGCATAAGCGACGGATTTTTTCTTACATTTACTGTAAATTTTAGTTTCGATGAAGTTTTTTATTGATACGGCCAGCCTGACCCAAATCCAGGAAGCTAAAGACCTCGGGATTTTGGATGGCGTTACCACCAACCCTTCCCTGATGGCCAAAGAAGGGATTTCCGGCGACTCCAATATCCTGAATCACTACCGCCTGATTTGTGACATCGTAGATGGCGATGTGAGCGCCGAGGTGATTGCCACGGATTTCCAGGGAATGGTAGAGGAAGGCCGCCGGCTTGCTGGACTCGCTCCGAATATCGTGGTCAAGGTGCCTATGATCAAGGAAGGGATAAAAGCCATCAGCTATTTCACCGAACACGGGATCCGCACCAACTGCACGTTGGTTTTTTCTGCAGCACAAGCTATCCTGGCCGCTAAAGCAGGCGCTACGTATTTGTCGCCCTTTGTTGGCCGGATCGACGATATCAATTGGGATGGGATGGGCCTCATCCAGGAAATAGCGGAAATTTATGCAATCCAGGGGTATGACACCGAAATCCTGGTTGCGTCGATCCGCAATTCCCGCCAAATAGTAGAAGCAGCCAAGGCCGGAGCCGATGTGGTCACTTGTCCGCTGTCCGCTATCCTCGGCATGCTGAGCCATCCGCTAACCGACCTCGGCCTGGAGAAATTCCTGGCCGACCACCGGAAAGCGAACGCCTGAATATACGCGTGACCGGAAATAAAACGGGCGCGCCTTCGTTTTTGGACAGAGGTTATCTATATACCATTTGAGGAACAGTCGCATCTGCGCTGTTCCTTTTTTTTGCAGCATGGTATTATAGTGCAGCAATCCGCTCTAGTTGAAGTTCGATCATGCGGTCGACGCCCGTGTAGGGATCATCTACGAAGGTCTTTTTGATCCGGTTGCCAAGGATCACGTTGCAGGAAATGGCCTCATGGCCTAACAGGCGCGCGAGCCCGAACAGGGCGGAGGTTTCCATCTCAAAGTTCGTAATCCGGAGCGCTCCAAAACGGAAGTGCCGTAACTGGTCCAATTCTGCCCCCCCGAAACGCACCGGCGCCCGGAGTTGTCTTCCCTGAGGGCCGTAGAATCCCGGGCTTGTCAGCGTGATGCCCTGCTCAAGCCCTTTGCCCAGGGATTCGGCCAGATGGACATTACCTTCGAATACATAGGGCGCTGTAGGCAAGGTGAAATGATACGATAAGAACTCCTGCAGCGCCTCCCAGAGTTCGCTTTCCCGAAGTGTATTCTGAAATTGATAATAGTGCATGAGATTGTCTAATCCAATGCCGAAGCGGGAAATAACGAGGGCTCCCGGATCGAGGTCTTCCTGAATGGCGCCGCTGGTTCCCAGCCGGATCAGGCGAAGGATGGTCAGAGACTCCTTGATCGTCCGGCGGTCAAAGTCAAAATTGACGAGCGCGTCGAGCTCGTTGACGGCAATATCGATATTGTCCGGTCCTATTCCAGTCGACAATACCGTGATACGCTTTTGCCCAATCCTTCCGGTGTGGGTGACGAACTCTCTTTTCCCGGCCTGCACCTCCACCGAATCAAAATGCCTCGAAATGCGTTTCACGCGCTCGGGATCGCCTACCGTAATGATGGTTTCTGCAATGTCCCCTGGGCGCAATCCCAGATGATATACTTTTCCTTCGGGAGTCAGGACCAATTCGGAATCAGGAAGGTATGGCATTGCCGTTATTTTTTCGAAGGTGTTCAAAGCAAAACCCAAAATACAGAGGTTTGGCATATAAAAAGCCGTAAACCTCCGTATTTTGGGGATATTTTTCAATTGAATCCATATGGATAAGAAGAACCAAACGTTGCTTGATCTGAATGTTTCGGTACAGGTTGCGCTGATATCGGGGATAGTGTTTGGCTTGCTGTTGTTGGGCATGCGCCTCCTGATCGGTCATTTTCTTTGGGAGCACCGGGATTTGTCCTATTACCTCAATACGGGAGCGGCTTTGTTTCTGCTTTGGCTGGTCGTTACCGCCGGCGTGCGAAGCGTACATTCTTTGAGGAAAAACGCCGGGGTGTTTCTGCTTTGGTTCTCCGGTGGACTTACGGCGGTTGCCGGAGTGTTGATGGCCTCCGTCTTCTTTGCATTGGCTGCTTCGATAGGCTTGGATTTGGGCGCCCGGTTACCCACCCAGGATGTCTACCTTTTTGCGCTGCTGGTGGGGTTGGTCTATTCCCTGATTGCGCTGATCCACCTCAAAGTGCGCAGCAAAGGACTGGGAAATGCGCTGGAGATCCTTATTTTCGCCGGTATTTTAGTCTTGCTGCTTTATTTTTCCTAGCGTTCAGGGCTTTGGATCATCTGGCTGTTGCACCAGCCGATATATTCTTTTAAGGCCAGGCGTGCAGCATGGAGGTCCTTCCGTAGTTGGGCTTTTTCGGATTCCTGAAATCCAGACTTCGCAATGGCTTCTTGAAGTTCGCTGTCTATAAAGGCAATTCCCAGGATATGTTTTTCCAGCGCCAGGCGGCATTGATCTTTAGCGGGAGCGGTTAACTTCTGCCGGGCGCGCTGATAGTAAGGGCCGGCTTCGGGCAATTGCTTTTTAAGGAGTTCCCCGATTTCCTGGTTGGAAAATTCGGGGTTGGATAGCAGGGCTTTCCACCTCCCCGGAAGGTTGTACCGGGCGGGGTTTTCGCGCAGGGAGCCGTCTGCCGGATCGTTTCTTCCAGGGCTTTTTTAAGCTGAACGTAGGTTTTCTTTTGGGCAGAAGAAAGCGAAAGCGGGTCGATGGCCGTTAACGCTGCGGCAAAAGATTGAAGCGATTCCTGGAATGCTTCGAGGTCTTCAGGCAGGAGGTCTTCTTCCCATTCGGGGACGACGGGGCTCGGAAGCTGCAGCACCTGGACCGATTTTCGCTTTAGCTGGGCCAGGCGCTGACCATCGCTGCACGAAGCCAGGGACAGCAGAAGCAGGGTCCAAAGAGGGAAGATAAGGAAAGAGAGGCGGTTGGACATATAGCTCGGCCTAATAGAGGTTAGATCTACGTTTACGCATAAGCGCCAAGGTAACGGCTACGAGCAGTTGTTCTTCTTCGGTCAGGTTGGTGTTATCCAGTACGACGGCATCCGGGGCTTTCATGAGCGGACTGTCGCTTCGGGTGGAATCGATATAATCCCGTTCGAGCAGGTTTTTTCGGATTTCATCATCCGGGACGGACATCCCCTTGGCAAGCAACTGCAGGCTACGGCGCCGCACCCGCTCTTCCAGGCTGGCGGTGAGGAAGATCTTCAACCCGGCATGGGGAAAGACGACCGTTCCGATATCCCGGCCATCCATGACGATCTGTCTAGCCCGGCCCAAAGCCTGCTGCTGCCGAACCAGGGCTCTGCGCACCTCCGGTATGGTGGCCACCGGACTCACTTTCGCCGCTACCGCCATACTGCGGATGCCCTCTTCGACATTTTCTCCGTTGAGTAACGTGATCAGTCCGTCCGGCCCATGTTGAAAATCAATGTGAATCTGATCCAGGGCGGATTCCACCTCTGGTTTTTGATCCATGCGTATACCGCGTTCAAGGAAAAAAAGGGTAACCGCCCGGTACATAGCCCCTGAATCGATATACCGATAGTTCAATTCGGCGGCCAGGGCGCGCGCAAGCGTACTTTTTCCGCACGAAGAATACCCGTCTATAGCGATGATGATCTCGGACAAAAGAATGGGTTTTAGGCATCAAAAATACGAGGAGAAGCGCTAAAAGTCAGGCAGATTTCGGGGCATTTCAACCAAAAAAAGAATCACCGGTTGGTGATCCAGCCGGCGATCCAGGTTATCGAAGGGAAAGACCATCGATTGGATGGCCTTAGTATTCATCCTCGTTAAAAAGAAAGTCGTCTTTACGGGGGTAATCGGGCCAAATATCTTCGATCCCCTCGTACATTTCTCCTTCGTCTTCCATTTCCTGAAGGTTTTCGAGAACCTCCAGGGGAGCTCCGGAACGAATCGCGTAGTCGATAAGCTCGTCACGCGTAGCCGGCCAGGGAGCGTCTTCCAGGTAAGAGGCAAGTTCCAGCGTCCAGTACATAATTGGGCAACGTATTTAGTGAATAAGCAGTTTTCGGCATCATGGGCCTAAAACGAATGCAATTTTCAGAAATTATATTCAAATAAGGAAATAGAACCCTGCATTGAGGGAAAAAAATAAAAAGGAAATTTAAAAGTAGGCCAGCCCCAAGGGCGCTCCTCTTTATTTAAACTCCCGGATCAGTTGAAATGTTTGACTCTCCCACCATTTAAGGGGTTCTCCTACAAGAGAGCCATTAATGGAGCCAGTAGGATCGCAGATAAAATAGCGCCTGCCTTTGTGGATCACAAACTCCCCTCCGAGATTGGGAAGATCCACGGCCAGGGTCATATGGTTGGGATAGGCAATGACGATGGTGGGCACGATCAGGAATTCCCTGATCAGGGCATAGAGCAAGGCAGCCCGATCCTCGCAATCGCTGAAGGGGTAATAAAGAACTTCCTCCGGGATCATGGGCTTGCTGCGCCCAAAGGATTGGATATCCTCCTGATACCGGAAGGCGGTCCGGGAAAAGGCAGTCAGGAGCCCCAGCACCTCCAGAGGAGGCTTGTTCCTGGTCAAGGCTTTTAACTGAGGAATCAAAGAGGCTCGCAAGGCTGGAGAAAAAGGAATATCAAAATAAGCGCCTTCCTGGATAAGCGGATAATGCCGCATCCACTGCACCACCGTTTGGTCGATGTGGGTCCGAAGGTGGTGGGTTTGATCCTGAAACCGGAACTGGAAGTCTCTGGAGGTTAATTTGGTTGGGAACAGCGGGAGTTCCGTTATGGTGAAAGGAAAAAGGGCGGCCTGCAGGATGCTCCGGCAGGGGGAGCAAATAGACCGATTTGTTGTCTTCCGGTTTGCGCTGCCGGATGGCGGTCAGGTTGACGAAGGTGGCGCCTTCATCTGCTACCAACGGGACTTCATAAACTTCCTCCTCGGTTAGGGCATACACGAATAATTCATTTCCGGAGGAGGCCATACGGGTATGGAACCCGGATTCCTTTAGGAAAAACCAGAGCGCCAGCTCTTTTTCATTTGGGGTATGGTTGGCCAGGATGCGGTCCATGGCTGTGCTTATGAGTTCAACGTACAGCCAGTCGTTCAGGCGGTAGGTCTGTTTCGCTTCCAGCAAACTGAGTAGCAGCGGGGAAGGGTTAGCCTGTATCAGGTTCCTGTTGGCATTTTTTATGCCTTTGTCATCCCAGGAGGATTGGCGCCAATGGGGAAACTGCTCGTCATAGGATAGGGGGATCTGGGCGCTATAGAAAGGGAGCAACAGCCTGCGCAAGGCGTCAGGGCTGCATGTTGCAGGCTGTTGAAAGGCAATTACCAGTACCAGAGAGAAAACGAATGGCCGCATAAGCTGTTCAAAGCGATTTGGCAACCATATCAGATAATCAGCATCGCATCTCCGTAACTAAAGAACTGGTATTCTTCTTTAATGGCTTCTTCGTATGCCTCCATGATCAATTCATAGCCGCCGAAAGCGCAGATCATGATCAGCAAGCTGGATTTGGGCAAGTGGAAGTTCGTCACCATGGCGTTGGCAATAGTGAAGTCGAAAGGGGGGAAGATGAACTTGTTGGTCCACCCTTCTGCGGCTTTCAAGTAGCCTTCGGCAGAAACCGCCGATTCGATGGCCCGCATAGAGGTCGTTCCCACGGCGCAAATTTTGTTGCGGCGTTCTTTGGCTTTATTGACCAGTTCGGCCGCATCGGCCGTTATCCGGAAGTATTCAGCGTCCATCTTGTGTTTGGACAAGTCCTCTACGTCGATGCTGCGGAACGTCCCAAGTCCGACATGGAGGGTGATTTCCGCAAATTCGAGCCCTTTGATCTCCAGCCGCTTGAGGAGTTCCCGGCTGAAATGCAACCCCGCTGTGGGAGCGGCCACCGCTCCGATTTCCTTGGCGTACACGGTTTGATAGCGCTCGCGGTCGGAGTCCTCGCTTGGGCGCGTAATGTACTTGGGGAGCGGCGTGTTGCCCAATTGGTAGAGTTCTTTCTGAAACTCCTCATCCGGCCCGTCGTAGAGAAAACGGATGGTCCGGCCTCTGGACGTGGTATTGTCCACTACCTCGGCCACGAGGATGTCGTTGTCGTTGTCGTCGCTAAAATAGAGTTTGTTTCCAACCCGAATCTTGCGGGCGGGATCGACCAACACATCCCAGAGGCGGGCTTCGCTATTGAGCTCGCGGAGGAGGAAGACTTCAATTTTGGCGCCGGTCTTTTCTTTGCGGCCGTATAAACGGGCGGGAAATACCTTGGTATTATTGAAGATCATGACATCCCCGTCGTCGAAATAACCGAGCAAGTCTTTGAAAATTTTGTGTTCGATCTTTCCCGTCTCCCGGTGGACGACCATCATCCGGGACTGGTCGCGGTTTTCAGAGGGGTATTGAGCAATCAGTTTTTTCGGGAGTTCAAAGGTAAATTGAGACAGTTTGGTTCTCATTCCACGTATTGATTTTTCAAAAATGAAGACAAAGATAATAATTTTACACCAGAAACCCGGAATTTGTTTGAATCTACGGAGGCAGGTACGGTTTGGAACCCAAATCGCTTCGCGGTGTGTATATGGGCTTCCCGTCCGGTCCAGCCATGCGCTCAGCAGAAAATTGGGTCTGTTCATCGAATGGATTAGGGCATCCGGAGGAAAACCCTTACTTTTTGCCCCGATAATGCTACCGAAATGAAAATGTTCTGGAGAATCTTGTCAGAGAGCGCCGCTCAGGCGTTGCAGCAGTTGAATGCCAACCGGCTGCGGAGTTTTCTTTCCCTGTTGGGTATTACGATTGGTATTTTTTGCATTATCGGCGTATTCTCAGCGGTGGACTCGTTGGAGAACAACGTCCGTTCGAGCTTTGATAAACTGGGAGAAGACGTGATCTACGTGGCCAAATTTTCCTGGACGGAAGACCCCGGGGCCAATTGGTATAAATACCTTCGTCGCCCGGCCATCACCTATAAGGATTATGAAAAGATTCGGGAGCGGTCTCAGCTAACGGATGTCGTTGCTTTTTATACAGGGATCGGGATGCGAACGGCTAAATACCGCTCTACCAGCGCGGAAAGATCGTATTTGTTTGCCGTGAGCGAGGATTTTTCGCGGGTGTACGACATGGAAATGACCAAAGGCCGTTATTTTTCCCCTTCCGAGTATCGGTATGGGGCCAACAAGGTCATTCTGGGCGCCAATGTGGCCGAGGCGTTGTTTGGAGCGGTAGACCCAATAGGCAAAACGATCAAGGTTTCCGGCCGCAAGCTGGAAGTGATCGGCGTGATCGATAAAACCGGGGAGAGCCTGGTACAGGTAATGAATTTTGACCCTATCCTGATGATCTCTTACGAGTTGGGCCGCAAAATGGCTAACCTGAACAACCGGAACCAATTTTTTGACAACACCTCCATTGCGGTCAAGGCCAAACCGGGGATCGATTTGAATTTTCTTCGGGACGAGCTCACCGGCATCCTTCGTTCCCACCATAGTCTGAAACCGACCCAGGAAGATGATTTTTCCCTCAACCAGCTCTCCATTCTTTCGAATATTTTAGACGGGTTCTTTAGTGTGCTTAATATTCTGGGCGTTTTCATAGGCGGATTCGCCACCCTGGTAGGGATGTTCAGCGTGGCGAATATCATGTTCGTCTCTGTCAAGGAACGCACCCGGATCATCGGGGTTAAAAAGGCGCTGGGCGCCAAATCGGGGTTTATCCTCCTGGAGTTTCTAATCGAGTCGGTCGTCCTTTGTATCCTCGGCGGGTTGGCTGGTTTGGCGCTGGTCATGATTGCCCTGGCTATCATTTCCCAGGCGTTCTCCAGTTTCGAGTTTATCTTATCTGCCAATAACGTCGTGTTGGGGATTATGCTTTCCGTGATCATTGGCGTCTTTGCCGGAATGATCCCGGCCTTACAGGCCGCCCGGATGGATCCGGTGGAAGCTATGCGTCGTTAACCCTCCTGCCTCCTCTTGCTACTCTCCCTTCTATCCGCAAGTTCTTGCCGGATAAAAACTCCTTTGTACCGCACGTGAAAAATAAGTGCACCGTTAAAATAATTTTAAAAAAATGACATTCATATAGTACTTCAAATAGCAGGCA
Source organism: Haliscomenobacter sp. (assembly GCA_016707205.1). Taxonomy (GTDB): domain Bacteria; phylum Bacteroidota; class Bacteroidia; order Chitinophagales; family Saprospiraceae; genus JADJPL01. Next base: position 42,598 of record JADJHZ010000021.1, read on the forward strand.
AAGGCCTAAATTTGAAACCGCTTTGAGGGGCTCAGCTATCTTTACCAATGGTTGCGGCAAAGAAAAACTGGGTTCTACGGTCTGGTTCAGTGGCAGCATTTTCCCCCGGTTCTGTCTGTGCCTTTTCCGGCAGTTCTCCGAAATGCCCGGAAGAGGAGTGGTAGAAAAAGTCAAGGACACTGCGTCTTTTGAATCAGGCCATGATGCTAATATCCATAATTACGATCTCAAAAACCTATCCCATGAATGGAATACGTTTGTTTGGGCTTTTTTTGCTGCTAACCCTAATGACCCTCGTCCCGCTTCAGGCGCAACAGCTTTCCCTGTTCACGCAATATCGCGAGAACGTGTCTATCATCAATCCGGCCGCCGTGGAGTCGGATTTTCTTGCTTTTGGCAATAACGTTTCCTTCGGGGCATCCTACCGGGCTCAGTGGGTAGGGATTTCCGGAAATCCAAGAACTCAAATCATCAGGGGGACCTTTCTCGCAGACGGGATGCGGGGGGTCGCGCTCATGGTTGGGGGGCAGTTGGTCAATGATCAAACCGGCCCCACGGGTTTTACGGGAATTTATGGGCGTCTGGCAGGCGTTCTGAGCGGTGATCCAACCTATGGAGGGCTGGTCATTGGCTTGAGCGCCGGTATGGTCCAATACCGCGTGAAAGCTTCCGAAATCGTTCTCCGCGACGAAAGCGACGTGCTGGGCGCCGTCGACCAATCCCAGATGTTCCCCGACGTGGGCCTTGGTATTTTCGCCTATAAATCCATCGGCGGACGGTTTAGCACCGGAGACTTTATTTACGGTGGGCTCTCCGTGCCTCAGGTGATCGGGCTTGACCTGACCTTCCAAAATGAGCAGGGAGAATTTTATACCAAACGGATTCAGCACTTTTATGGGTTGTTGGGATTCTATAAGTTTTTCAATAACGACAGCTTCCTCGAACCTTCCCTTTGGGTTAAGTATGCCCCCAATGCGCCAACGAACGTGGATCTTAACCTCCGCTATCAGTTGCCAAGCGCCATTTGGGTGGGCACCGGGGGCTCGTCCGGAGGATCTGTCCACCTGGAAGCCGGGTTTACTATGGGCAGCAACCTTGGACTGGACAATACCCTCAAGTTTGGATATGGGTACGACTACTCGTTCAGTTCCTTTGGCCCAACGGCAGGCAGCACCCACGAAATCAATATTTCCTTCTCCTTCCACAATTAATCTTTGGTTTATTGCCGGACGGCATGGAGGTAACTACCCCTTTTGCATCGGCATTCTCAAAGGCAGATTATGCGTAAGATCCCAAATCCAAATCTCCTCATGAAAAAATTTCTGGCTATTGCAGCCTTTATTCTCGCAGCTTCTACAGCAGTTTGGGCGCAACCCACGTTTTATTTTTCTTCCGGCTCTCCCTGTAGCGGCGAAACGTATTGCGTGGACATTACCGTCAAGGACTTCACCGATATCGCTTCTCTGAAATTTCCGATCTACTTTAATCCTAAAGTGGTGGAATTTACCGGCGTTCAAAACCTCAATCTGAGCAAGCTCGATTTAGGCGATTTCGATCTCACCAGAACGGCGGAAGGTCTGATCTTTTTGAACTGGGTGGGAGATATTTGCGAAAATCCGAATCCAAACGACATAACCCTGTTGGATAGCACCCGGATCTTCAGCCTTTGCTTTAAAGCGCTGGGCGGATACGGGACTACGAGCGAGGTAGGAATCACCGACGACACAAAACTTATAGGGGATGAAGACCCCGAACCTATTGTTGTGAAACGTCCTCCCGCTTGCTTTAACATCGGGTTGGTTCAGCGCAAAGCATTGATCTCCACCTGCGTAAGACCTTTAAGCCTGATCGCGAGCAATGCAAAGGGCAATACCGGGGACCTCGTTTGCTCCAATATATCCGTGACAGGCTTTGACGGGCTCACCAGCCTTCAGTTTACCATGGATTACGACTCCACTTTTCTGGAGTTTGCCAATGTAATCAACACGGAAAAGCTGGTTAACCTCGGAAGGGAAAGTTTCGGTACTCCCGACCGGCCCAATATCGGAAAGGGACGCCTCACGTTGTCCTGGAACTGGACCGATATCCAAAGGCCCAGTATTACCCTGCCCGACAGTACGATTATCTTCCAGGTTTGTTTCAATATCATTGGGGATTGCGAATCGTCTACCGAACTAAGTTTCTCTTCCAGCTTGACCCCACTTGAAGCGGTGAATGTTACGCAGGACACCCAATATTCTATTCCGGCCGTTCTAACGCCTGGGGTTATTTCCTCCGGCGCGTGTACGCCCACCGGCCTTCGGCTTACCGCCAATTGCGGGGCGCCGGTAAACCTCAACGACGAAATCTGCGTCCGGGTGACTGCCCAAGGGCTTACCGACCTGACCCGGTTTTCCTATCTAATGGAATTCAATCCCAATATCCTGAAGTACAAAGACGTCCGTATTCTGGCCAGCAACAGCCAGATTCCCGGCTTCTCCAGGAATACCCATTTCAATGTCACCAATGTCGGCAATGGAATCCTTGGGGTGGACTGGAAGAGCGTGAACGCGATCTTTACCGCTACCGTCCCCGATGGCACGGCCATCTATGAGGTCTGTTTTCAGGTAGTCGGGCTTGGCGGCGATGGCCCCATCAGCTTCAACCCGTCTGCAGCGGTAGTTACCAAGCGGGGGAGTACCGCCAATATCGGGATTGCCCCGAATAACTGCGCGGTGCAGGTTATTCAGCCAGACGGCGTGCAGTTGGCCATCACCGGCGACCAGGGAGTTCCGGGGGATACGGTTTGCCTGGACTTTACGGTCACTAATCTGGAAAATATCGTCGAACTCGATTTTTCCGTGGCGTGGGAACCCACCCATCTGAAATTTACAGACATTAAAAATATCAACCTCGCCGGCGCTACAAAAGACAGCTTTGGATTGGATGGCGTCGACGGCGGGCTTTTTTCGTTTGAGTGGAAAAGTGCGAATCCCGCTACTTTGGCGGACGGTTCTTCTTTGTTTCAGGTTTGTTACGAGGTGGTAGGAACTCCTCCCGGAGAGTTGGGCCAGGAAGAAAATTGCAACGGCGTCCAGATCGTAGATATTCCTATCATTCCGCAAGCCATTAGCTCCACGTCCAATGGGAACGACATTGGCTTAATTTCTACCCCCGCCGAGGTTTGCGTGCTTAATCCCACCGGGTTTTTCCTGATCATCGGGGAGGGAGATACCACCTGCGTGGATTTCCGGGTAGCCGGATTTAAAGATATCACGTCAGCCGAATATACGATTAATTGGGATCCAACCGGCCTGGCCTTTGGAAAGATCATTCCTTCAGGAGCCCTTGGGTTGGTCGATGGGATCAACTTTGATGCGGAGTCTGCGAATGTAGGTTTGATCAGCTTTTCCTGGCTGGATATCAACGGCGCCTCTTTGGACGATAGCACCAGCCTCTTCCAGGTCTGCTTCGTTCCGGTAGGCGACCCAGCGGATTGTATCGAAATCACGGTGGAGGACGATCCGAACCCAACGGTAAATACCCTCACCGGGGCGGGAAGCGTATTCCCTATTCCTGGAAAAGTATGTATTCTCGACCGCTTGATCATCACAGACACCGTCATCACCCCGGTAACTTGCCCCGACGCAAATGACGGTTCCGTTACCTTAACGGTAGAAGGCGGCCAGGGCAACATCTTCTTTTTCTGGGAATCCGTCCCGAGGCAGTTCACCAACAAAGCCCGGAACCTTCCGGTAGGCCAGGTTGCAGTGACCATTTTTGACGAATCCCGCCCTCCTTTGGTTCTTAGGGATACGTTTGAGGTCCCCATGACGGAAATTCTTCCGGAAGTGAATGCCGGTCCGGATAAAGTCCTGGGCTGTAATCCTCCGTTCACCCTCCTCAGCGGTACGGGCTCTACCGGAGTAGATTTCTCCTTTTCGTGGAGCACGATCTTTGGAAGTCTTCCGGGGGATACAGAGCGGCCCAGCGTGATCGCCGGGGCTGCTGGCACCTACATCCTTACGGTGTTTAATAAGAATACGGGCTGCGCAGTCAAAGACACGGTCATCGTGCTGCCGCCTTCCTTGCCGGAAGCAAAAGCTGGCGACGACCAGTTGTTCAGCTGCCTGAGCGATACCTTGTTCCTGGATGCCGGCCTCTCTTCAAGCGGAGACTCTATTTCCTATAAATGGACGGCGCTGGATGGTGGGATCATCCTGCCGGGCGATGAAACCGTGGTCAAACCCAGGGCTCTGGCGCCCGGTTTGTATGCCCTGGAGGTCCGGAATATTGTGAACGGATGTTTTGCTACAGATACGGTCGTAGTGGAAAACGTCACCGAATTGCCGGATGCCCGGGCAGGCGTTGACATAGAACTGCCTTGCACCGGGGATTCCATCACCCTGGATGGCGGGGGGTCTATTAACCTCCGGCCTGTTCTCTACGCCTGGTTTGACAGGAACGGCGCGTCGATTGGAACAGGAACGAAAGTTAATGTCACCCAACTGGGCGATTACGTCCTGCAAGTAACCGAAGAAGGGAATGGGTGCATCGCTCGCGACACGGTCTCGGTCATACCTACTACCGCGTATCCGGATATCGATGCAGGACTGGATACCAGTATCAACTGCCGGATTCCGGAGCCGGTTCTGACACCCTCCATATCCAATTCTACCGGCTTCACCGTACTTTGGACTCCGCTCGATGGAGGCCGCCTGGAGGCGGGCGGCGATACCTTGCGCAATCCAAAGGTTGTGGAGGCCGGCCGCTTCGTTTTGCAGGTTACCGACACCGCCAGCCGATGCGTTTCGACAGATACGATCAGCGTGACCGCAGACCTGGCCCTTCCTTCCGCTGAAGCTGGACTGGGAGATACCCTGACCTGCCGGGAGCCAGAGGTTACCCTGCAAGGAACGGCAAATAGCCCAAGCGGCTTGTTCACTACTTCCTGGAGTTCCAATGGCCAGGTTCTGGCAAATAATGCGTTGCAATTAAAAGTGACCGCTGCGGGCGACTACGTGTTTACCGTACGAGACTCCTTAAACGGTTGTCTCTTTTCCGATTCGGTGATCATTTTCTCCACCGTGGACACGCCTTCGGTCAATTCCCTCAGCTTAAATCCGATTATTACCTGCAAAACGACCCAACTTACGCTCGGCGCCTTAGTGACACCATCTGCGGGTGATTACGGGTATGCCTGGTCTTCTGCCAATGGCAGGATTATCAGCGGAGGAAATACGCTGACACCGGAAGTTGGAGCGGCAGGTTTGTATGAACTTTTGGTTACGAACCAGCTTACCGGTTGCGTCGGAAAAACTTCCGTAACCGTAGCCTCGGATACGCTGAAACCTGCCGTCAATGCGGGGGCGGACCAAACGCTCACGTGTTCGGTTAAATCGGTGACGCTCAACGGGACCGGTTCTGCTGCCGACCCTTCCATCTCTTATTTGTGGTCGGGCAAAGGCGGCGCAGCGGCTCCTCAACCGGCTAACACGATACAAACTACCGCAAGCGGAGCAGGTTCTTTCGTGCTCGAAGTGCGGGACACCGCCACCGGATGTTTCGCTCTCGATTCCGTCCGGGTTACCCTCGACACCCTGGCCCCCATGGTATCCATTCTACCTGCCGCTGCAATCACCTGTACGACCTCTGAGATTGTGCTGGATGGGACGACTTCCTCGCAAGGAACCCAGTATGTGGCGGAATGGACCGGCCTGGCAGGCCAGTTGGTCAGCCCAACAGGGAATCCGTTCCAGGCCAGAGTGCGGGCTGCCGGTGATTACCAGCTCAAAGTCCGGAATTCAGCCACCGGATGTGAAGCCGTCTCCAGGGTGACCGTGCCAGAGGATAAGGAAACGCCCAACGCCACAGCCCAACCTAATGCAACGTTGCCTTGCGCCGGCGCCGTGATTTCTCTCGACGGTCAGGGGTCGTCTTCCGGACCTGGGTTCAGCTATTTGTGGCGCACCACCTCCGGATCTGGCACGATTACGGATGAACGTACGCTGGCGCCAAAGATCAATACCGCCGGAACGTATAGCCTTCAGGTTACCAACTCAAGGAATGGCTGCGTCGATACCGCTACGGTCGTAGTGGTACTTGACCCGGCGCTGGTGAAAGCCGATGCAGGCGCCGACCAGACTACTTGCGGCGACGATGCGCAGCTTACCGGTAACCTTCCTGCAGGCGCCACCGGCGTATGGTCGACCAAATCCGGCGCTTCCATTGAAACGCCTTCGGAATTCATTACGGAAGTGTTGAGTTTAAAGGAAGGCAGAAATGTATTTGTCTGGACCCTTTCTAAAAACCAGTGCCCGAATTACAGCGCCGACTCGGTGGCTATTGCCCGCGAACTCGCCCCGGTTGCCAACAACGACCAACTGACTATCGAGGCCACAGAGCGCCGGGGAACGATTAACCTGATTCAAAATGATAAGTTGAATACAACCGCCGGCTTTGATCTGATTATCAGCCGTAACCCAACGCTGGGCCGGATTGATTCTATCAACGGCGGTACGGTCATTTATGCGGTGGCTCCCCGGATTTACGGAATGGACGAATTCAGCTACCAGTTGTGCAGCAAAGCCTGCCCCGACCTGTGCGATACCGCTCTGGTTAAGGTGGAGGTGAAATTCGATCCGAACGCGCCCCAAGACCCCGTTGCCAACGCGATTACGCCCAACGGGGATGGGGCTAACGACGAGTTGCGGTTTGAGATTCTGGAAGACGTAGATCCGGAAGTCTTCCCCGATAATGAGATCATTATCTTCAACCGCTGGGGAGATATTGTGTACCAGGCAAGGCCTTATAATAACGATTGGCGGGGCATCAACAGCGCTGGGAAAGAGTTACCCCACGCGACCTATTACTACATTCTCCGCCTGGATATCTCCAAGGGGATTATCATTCAGGGAGATGTAACCATCCTGAAATAAGCGTGCTGCATCAATAAAAAAAGGGGCCTGCGAGATGTCGCAGGCCCCTTTTTTTATTCGACTTGTTGCGACGGGTACGGGGGAAAGAGCCTTTTAAACCCGCGATGATTCAGTCGCAACAAGTCTATTCATGCCGCTCGTTAGAGTAGTTCGTATATGCCGGCAATGCCCTGCCCGCCGCCGACGCAGGCGGTGACCATGCCGTATTTCTGCCCCCGGCGGCGCATTTCGCTGAACAACTGCGTGCTCAGTTTGGCGCCGGTGCAGCCCAGCGGGTGGCCCAGGGCGATTGCCCCCCCGTTGGGGTTGACCAGTTCGGGGTTTAAGCCGGCTTCCTGGATAACGGCCAGCGCCTGTGCAGCAAAAGCCTCGTTCAACTCGATTTGCTGAATGTCGCCCAGGTTCAGGTTGGCCTGTTTCAGCGCTTTGGGGATCGCGGCGCAAGGGCCAATACCCATGTACAACGGATCTACGCCAGCAACGCTGCAACTTACAAGCCGGGCGATGGGCTTGAGACCAAGCTGGTTAACCATTTCTTCGCTTAGGACCAGAACAAATGCCGCTCCGTCGGAGGTTTGAGAACTATTACCTGCCGTGACGGTCCCGTTCTGAGCAAATGCAGGCCGCAACGCAGCCAGTCCTTCTATGGTGGTGTCGCGGCGAACGCCTTCGTCCGTGTCGATGATCTGTGAGGTAGAAACTTTTTTGTTGTCCTTGACAAAGACTTCCTCCACCTGAACCGGAACAATCTCCTGTTTGAATTTTCCCTCGCCGATAGCCAAACCGGCTTTGCGATGGGAATGGTAGGAAAACTCGTCGGCCATCTCCCGGGTGATTCCGTATTTCTTGGCTACCGCTTCCGCTGTAATGCCCATGCTGACGAGGTAATTGGGGGTGGTGCTGGCAACCGCATAGCTCGGCGCCAGTTTGTACCCGGTCATCGGCACAAGGCTCATGCTTTCTGTGCCCCCCGCTATATACACGTGGCCCATGCCGGCCCGGATTTTTGCTACGGCAATGGCGATAGTCTCCAAGCCGGATGCGCAATAGCGGTTGACGGTCATTCCCGGCACTTCCTTGCCCAGGGCGCGCAGGGAGATCTGGCGGCCAATCTGGAACCCCTGCTCGCCTTCCGGGTTAGCGCATCCAACAAGGACATCGTCGACCAGCCGGGGATCCAGTTCGGGAGTCTGGGCAACCAGGTATTTCACAACTTCTACCGCCAGGTCGTCGGAACGGAAATTGCGAAAGCCGCCTTTCTTGGCTTTTCCGACGGCAGAACGATAGGCTTTGACAATATATGCTTCCATGTTTTTTTATCTAAAAAAGTGAAAAGTGGTTATTGCGATATGCATGCGATTTCCTGGATCAGTTTCTCAGCGGCTTGTTGTTCTGCAACATATACTGAATGCGCTCCTGGGTTTTGGGCTCGCCGGCCAGGCTGAGGAACGCCTCGCGCTCGACATCCAGGAGGTATTGCTCCGAAACCATCTGAGGGGCGGTGAGATCGCCGCCGCAAAGCACCCAGGCGATTTTTTGAGCGATTTTGATGTCGTGCTCGCTGGCGTATTTGCCAAGGAGCAATTCATTTGCCGCTACGTACAAGGCGCCGAGGCCGCTTCTGCCCAATACGGTTATATCTTGACGCTGAACGGGTTGTACATAGTTCCGGGCGAGGTTGAGCACCATGGTTTTTGCTTCGCCGATAGCCCGGTCTTTGTTCAGCACCACGCGGTCGCGGCCGGGGATCATGTATCCATATTTATACGCTTCGTGTGCGGAGGTAGCTACCGACGCCAGAGCGATCGCCTTGAACCGGTCGATCAAAGCCGGAATATGCACTTCTCCTTCCCGGAAGCTGTCGGAGGCCCGGAGGGCAAATTCTTTGGTGCCTGCGCCGCCGGGGATAAGGCCAACGCCAACTTCCACCAACCCGATATAGGATTCTGCAGAGGCCGCCGCGCCGTCGCAGTGCATGAGCATCTCGCATCCGCCGCCGAAGACATAGCCCTGGGTAGCGACTACGACGGGAATACTGGAGTACCGGCACCGCATGATCGTTTGCTGGAAGTAATTGACGGCCATGTTCAACTGGTCGAAATCCTGCTGGAAGGCCATCATGCCGATCATCATGAGGTTGGCGCCAACGGAGAAGTTGGCCGCATTGTTGCCTATGACCAGGCCCTTCCAGCCGCCGTCTTCTGCCAGTTGGATAGATTGGTTGATTCCCTGTAGTACCCCTTCGCCGAGGGTGTTGTGCGGGCTGGTAAATTCAAGGCAAAGCACCCCGTCTCCGATATCATGCAGGATGGTCTCGCTGGTTTTGTGTACGGGGGCCTGGTCGCGGTAGTTGTCCAGGATAATGAACGCTTTGGCGCCCGGGATATCCTGATAGGATTTGGTTGCCAGGTCGTAGTACTGCCGGGCGCCGTTGCGGCGCCGGTAGAAGCTGGTATGCCCTGCGCCAGCCATATCTTTTACCCAGGCAGCCACCTGGTCTCCCTGGGCTTCCGCCGCCTGGATCCCCGCTTCGATGCCGATGATATCCCAGTATTCAAACGGGCCGAAATCCCAGGCATAGCCTGCCCGCATGGCGTCGTCAATGCTGAACAGGTTGTCGGAGATTTCCGGAACGCGGTTGGAAGCGTAGGCGAAAAGCCCGGCCAGAGACTGGCGGACCAAAGCGCCCCCTTTATCCTCGGCTTTAAACAAGGAAGCGATCCGGCGCTTGGGATCGTCGATCTGCTTGGCGTTCTTGAGGCTGGGGAGGTCGGGCTTCCGGGAAGGTTCGTATTCCAGCGTTTGGAGGTTGAGGGCCAGGATAACCGGGCGCCCTTTTCGTCCTTCTGGCTGGTCTTTTTAAAGAACCCCTGGCCGGTTTTGTTTCCGAGGAATTTATTGTCCAGAAGAAATTGCAGATAAGCAGGAACTTCAAAAGCGCCGGCTTGCTCGTCGTTGGGGCAATTCTGCTTGATGCCCTGGATGACCTTTGCGGCCGTGTCGTGCCCAACGAGATCGCCCAGGCGGAAGGTGCCGGTTTTGGGTCTGCCCAAAGGAGGTCCGGTCAGGGCGTCGACTTCCTCAATGCTCAGCCCAAGCTGGGTGGTGAGCTGGTAGATTTTAGCCATCGCGTAGACCCCGATGCGGTTGCCGATAAACGCCGGGGTGTCTTTGCACAAGACCGTTTGTTTGCCCAGGTAGAGGTCCCCGTATTCCATAAAGAAGTGGACCATCTCCGGGTCGGTCTCCGCCGTTGGGATGATCTCCAGCAGGCGAAGGTACCGGGGTGGATTGAAAAAGTGCGTACCACAAAAATGGCGGCGAAAATCCGTGCTCCGCCCTTCCAGCATTAAATGGATCGGGATGCCGGAGGTGTTGGATGTAATAAACGTTCCCGGCTTGCGCAATCGATCGACCTTTTCAAATAAGGACTTTTTGATGTCGAGGTTTTCGACAACTACCTCAATGATCCAGTCGCAATCGTTGATCTTCTCCAGGTCGTCTTCGAAATTGCCCGTCGCGATCCGGCTGGCAAAGGCTAAATCGTATAAAGGCGCGGGTTTGCTTTTTATTGCGAACTCCAAGGCCTTGTTTACCAAGCGATTTCGCGCGGCGGGACTGGTTTTCTCGTGCTCCTGGAGGTCGGGAGGCAAAATGTCCAACAACAGGACTTCCAGGCCGATGTTGGCAAAGTGGCAGGCAATTCCGGATCCCATCACGCCGGACCCCAGAACGGCAGCTTTTTTGATGCGTTTATTCATTGCGGATTTTTTATTGGATTTGGCAAAGCAAGTTGAATGGTTTCCTGGCGAAAATCAAATTTAGCGAATTTTCGCTAGTCGAACAAAAATAAAGAATCCCATTCAATAATCCAGAAGAAAAGCAGACTATTAAAATTCTCTTAATTTGTTAAATTTGATCCGCGCTATAATAATTTCGCAGCGCAGACCCCGTTTATTGGGTAACACCCGGTTGAAGCTAAACCTGTGAATTTGGCAAAACAAAACAAAATCATACCTTCATGCCTTTTCAAATGCTCTTACTACAGACCGTGGAAGGTCTTGACCGCACCATGGAAACCGCAACGGATACGGCCGCAACGGCTGTTAACCAAAGTATGTGGGATATTATCATCCAGAGTGGAACCGTTGGGATCATCATTATTTTGATCCAGTTGGTTCTTTCCTTTATCGCTGTTTACATTTTTGTGGAACGATACGGGGCGATCAATCGGGCAAGCCGGATCGATGAGCATTTTATGAACAATATCCGGGTCAATGTGCAGTCCGGCAATATTCAAAGTGCCCGGGCCCTTTGTCAGAGCACCGATACGCCGGTGGCCAGGATGGTAGAGAAAGGCCTTCAGCGCATTGGTAAACCCCTTCGCGACATTGACGCCGCCGTGGAAAACGTAGGCAACCTGGAAGTGTTTAAATTAGAAAAGAACCTGTCTACGCTGGCAAGTATTTCCGGAGCATCTCCAATGCTTGGGTTTTTGGGAACGGTTACCGGGATGATTCAGGCGTTCTACAATATGGCCACTCAGGAAAATGTCACTCCTTCGCTTCTCGCAGGCGGTATTTACCAAGCATTGCTGACCACTGCGGTCGGGCTTACCGTGGGGATCTTTGCATTGATTGGCTATAACTTGTTGGTAGCCAATGTGGAAAAAGTAGTGTTCCAAATGGAGCGGTCTACCACCGAGTTCATGGATTTGCTTCAGGAGCCTACTGCCTGATGTTCAGGGCAAACCCGCTGTATTCCAAAGGACATCCAGGCGTCTGGTTTTTTTAACATGTTAGCTTCCTGATTTGCATGGGACTCAATAGAAGAAATAAAAACAGCGCAGAGTTTAGCATGGCCTCCTTGACGGATATTATTTTTCTGTTGCTGATCTTTTTCATGCTAACCTCTAATTTTGTTGATACCCAGCCTTTTGAATTGCCCAAATCGGACTCCAAAACGGTGGCCCCGACTTCCGTGATCGTAAGCATCTCCAAAGAAGGAGAACATCGGATTGATAACGAGGTGGTGCCCCAGGAGAGCCTGGAGCGTGCTTTGGTTCCTAAGATTCGCGTCGAAGCGGAAAATGATCCAAATTATACGATTACCATTGTGGCAGAAGTGGGGACTCCTTTTGAGTCCGTTCTTAATGTGATGAAAATTGCCGGAAAATTTAAAGTCAAGGCGATAATCGCCACCCAGCCAACCAGCTGAATCGGATTTAAACCCCTTTCATTGGTGGGTTGAAACTCAGTTTAAACCATGGGGATCAAAAAACGTTCTAAAGCTTCTGCGGAGTTCAATATGTCCTCGTTATCGGACATCATTTTTCTGTTGCTGATCTTTTTCATGCTGACATCCGGGCTGGTTGCGCCTAATGCATTGAACCTTAAACTTCCCGGGAGTTCAAATGCCAAAAACATCATTTCCCGGCGAACCGACGAGGTTCGCATTTCTCCGGAGGGAGGCTTTTTTTTAAATGGCAGGCGACTGGACCTGAAGGTCGTTGCCCAGGAACTGGAACGCCGGTCTTCTCCTACCCCAACCGATTATAATTTCACCATTGCGCCGGAAAAAGGAACGCCGGTAGAGCATGTCGTCGCGGTGATGGATATTGCCCTGAGACTGAATATCAACGGTATTCTGACCGCAGAAGAGTAGGGTAGGGCGCGCGCGGTCCTGGCTGGCGCGTTAAAATTTTGTCAATATCCCCCTTAACGGCAATGGAAACCGGAGAGCGGTTGTTTTTAAGACATAAGGCGTATGCCTCATTTTTCGTCAGAAAACAAAGACCTATGGCTGAGTCATTGAGCCCGCAGGAACAAAAACAGAAACGCAGAGGAGTGATCACCAGTATGTTCGTGCATAGCATTGCCGTAATCCTGCTGCTTTTGCCGTTTCTGAAAATCCCTATTCCTCCTCCCGGGCAGGAAGGGATCCTCGTGAACCTCGGTTTGCCCGATGTCGGCCAGGGAGAGGAAAATGCCGGCCCAAGCGCTCCTGCAGAGGAAGTGGCGCCGCCGCCTCAGCCCGAACCGGAGCCCGAACCCGAACCCGAAGTCCGCCCATCCAAAAAACCGGAGCCGGCCAAGGAAAAACCCGTGGTAAAAACCGAAGACCCCGAGGCGGTCGCGCTGCGCAAACAGCAGGAAAAAGAACGGCAGGAACGGGATGAAAAAGCCCGCCAGGAAGAAGCCCGGCGCCAAGCGGAAGCAGATGCTAAACGCAAACAAGCCGAGGAAGAAGCCCAAAAAAGCGGAAGCCGATAAGCTCAAAGAGGGCATCGGCGGCCTCTTTGGCACCGGCAAAGGGAAAGGCAACACGGGCAAACCCGGCAACCAGGGCGACCCCAACGGCGATCCCAACGCCAAAAACCTCGAAGGGATCAGCACCGGAGCGGGTACGGTCGGAGGTGGCTTGGGCGGACGGGGTATTTTGGCCCAGCCTAAGATCACCGATAACTCCCAAAAAGAAGGAACCATCGTAATGGCCGTCTGTGTCGACGCCGAAGGCAGTGTCGTCAGCGCAGATTACACCCAGCGCGGCTCCACCACCAACGACGCCACCCTGGTATCGCTCGCCAAATCGAACGCCTTTAAATGGAAGTTCGCCAAAGGCGCCGCCGACAAGCAGTGCGGCACCATCACCTATCGGTTTAAAGTACAGTAAGAGTAAGAAGATAGTGGTTGGTGGTTGGTGGTTGGAACGCTTCCTACTAACCACTAAAAATTCAAGCTTTCCTCTTTTATCCCAATGCGGAAAATCGCTTAGGTCTATGGGCGAAGGGGCCCTGGTAGGAGGGGCTCAGGAAGGTTTCCGGGGCGACGTCCGCAGGGATCAATTTGCCATAGGCGGGGTAGAAAAAGGCGTTGGTTTGGTTGAAGGCTTGAAAGTCCCGGCCCCGGGCGATCAGGCAAAACCCGGGAGAAAGGCATCCTACGCGGATGCGGGCATTTCCTGCCGTATATTGATCGCGGGCGCTTTCCTCAACCAGCGGCGCATAGAATTCGGCGGGAGAAAAACTGCTGCCCGGATCAAATTGGAATACGGGGATTTTTTTCATGGTATAAAGGAGGTGTTTGATGGCGTGGCAAAGGGCTTAGGCCCGGAGGATCTGTCGCATTGCAAGGTCTGAAAAAAACGGAACAGGCCGAATAAGAGGAAGCGGAAAAAATCGGTGGATTTCTTTGTTTGCCGTGAAGTTGGAAAATGGGCTTTTCTGTCCTTAACTTTCGCCCCCGGAGTTCCTTTTTACCCCGGAGCTTTTCATGCAAAACAAGTCGCATGCCAACAACTCTGCATCAGCGATATCAGGCAACGGTAGAATTCATGTTCAGCCAATTGCCGATGTACCACCGGACGGGCGTTCAGGCCTATAAAAAAGACGTCAGCAATATCCTGGCTTTGATGGATTTTTTAGGCTATCCCCATCGGGATTTTCCTTGTATTCACGTGGCGGGCACCAATGGCAAGGGGTCGACTGCCCACATGATCAGCGCCGTCCTTCAGTCCAGGGGGCTAAAAACCGGGCTCTTCATTTCGCCTCACTACCTGGATTACCGGGAGCGGATTAAACTCAACGGCCAACTTCTGGAAAAGGGGTTTGTCGTTGATTTTATCGAGGAGATCCGGCCCGCTTTGGAAGCCATCCAGCCTTCTTTTTTTGAAATGACGGTAGCGATGGCCTTTTCCTATTTCTCCCGGCAAAAGGTCGATGTGGCCGTGATCGAAGTTGGACTGGGTGGCAGGCTGGACAGTACCAATGTGATCCATCCGCTGCTGAGCGTCATTACCAATATCAGTTTCGACCACATGCACCTGCTCGGGGATACCCTTCCGCTTATTGCCGGGGAAAAGGCAGGGATCATTAAACAAGGGGTTCCTGTCGCGATTGGAGAAACCCACCCGGAATCTGCTCCGGTCTTTTTAGAAAAGGCAAAGGAGATGAACGCTCCCATCGTATTTGCCGATCAGCATTACCGGGCAGAGGTCGTAGAGGAGGACTTTCATTACACGGTGTTTGATGTGTACCGGGATGGCGCGTTGCGTTTCCCCGCCTTGAAAGCCAATCTGACCGGGGCCTATCAGCAAAAAAACATTCAGACTGCGCTCCAGGCCATTGAGCTCATCACACCCAGGTTTCAGTTGGAGGACCGGCACATTCGGGAAGGTCTGGGCAACCTGAAATCGCTTACCCGCCTGATCGGGCGGTGGGACTTGATCCAGGAGTCGCCAAGGGTGCTTGCCGACAGCGCCCACAACGAAGCGGGAATCCGAATGGCGGTGGATCAACTGTCCCGGATTCTTTATGACCGCCTGCATATCGTGATGGGCATGGTCAATGATAAGGATCTGGGCGGCATCTTATCCCTGCTCCCCAAAGAAGCCCGGTATTATTTTGCCAAAGCCGATATCCCCAGGGGGTTAGACGCGCGGGAACTCAAACGCCAGGCTTCGGGCCTTGGATTGAAGGGACGGGCCTATTCCTCCGTAAAACATGCCTTCCGCGCAGCTATACGGCAGGCGGGAAAAGAGGATCTGGTCTTTGTTGGAGGGAGTATATTTGTAGTAGCAGAGGTGATATAAAAAAAGGTACCCCTTTCGGAGCACCCACATAACTATAAACAAACAAAAAACATTCACAACCAAAACTCATGTTAAACGCCTATCTTGAAAAAGGGTTCGGCACGTTTCATTGTTTTTTTCATCTAAGGGAAGTACCTGCATGAATCAGTCCAACCGCTTGCTCTGGGTTTTCTTTGGCTTGGCCATTTTGCTCCTTCTTTCGAGGTTCTTTGCGTTTATCCGGGGCGGGATTTTTCTGGTTGCAGGTCTTGGAGCAGTGGCCGTATTGGTTTGGGGAATTATTGATCTGATCCGCATCCGCAAAGCCCAGCGGCGCTTTCAAGAAAGCCCGGAAGGATGGATCGACAACCTGAAGCAACAGTGCGCCTCCTGGTTGCATCAAAACCGGTTGGAACTCCAAGGGATTGAGTCGAATATCCGGGATCTTAAAAAAGCGATGGACCTCAAGCAAGGACGGCCCGATGCAGAATCCGGAACGATCCTAAAAGGGTTCGAACAAGAACGCCAACTGCGCCTGGTTCGCATCTCCTTTTTTCAATCCTGCCTGGAAAAACTGGACACCTTGATGCAGCGCCGTGAATTGGCGCGCCTTCTGGAAGAAAAAAAGAAGCGCCTGCGCGAATTGCGCGAAAACCCAGTGGAAGACCTATTGGCCGGAGAACGGCAAGAGGAAGCCCCAGGTCAGGAAACGCTGGAACTTGAAACCATCCAAACCCTCGTCGAAAGGATGCAAGGGTTAACCGACTGGGAAGAAGCCGAAAAACTGGAACGGGAGATGAGGGACGGTTGACGGGGACGATAGGCGGTGAAGGTTCAACATTCAAAGAGTACCTTGAACGTTGAACCCTACTTAGGCCATGAATCTAAAATCTAAAATCTAAAGTCTAAAGTCTAAAGTCCTCCTACTTATTCATATACTCCTGAAAAGTAGTCGTTTTATAGTGCTCATCGGTGATGAACGTCAGTTCTTTCAGGAAGGGATCAACGGGCTTGTAGCCGGGAGAAATGGTGATCCGTTCTCTTTTTTCGTTGAGGTAAACGTAGGACGGATAGCCCAGGCGGCCGTCGAGCAGGGCATAGGCCAATTCGTGCACTCCCCGGTTGCCGGAAGCGATAAACTTGAAGGTATGCCCGTCGTAGGTGACGTTTTCTTTCCCTTCTGCGTCAAACTTCACGTTATAGAAGTTTTTGTTCATTACCTCAATGACTTTCGGGTCGGAAAAAGTCGTTTGGTCCATGCGCTTGCACCACCCGCACCAGTCGGTATACATGTCGATGAATACCTTTTTGGGTTGTTTCTCCATGGCTTTCATCGCCTCGTCAAAGGTCATCCATTGAACGGCATTGGCAGAAACATTTTCTGTTGCCAAGGGTTTATCCTGAATCACCTGGTTTTTGTTTGGTATGGCAAAAGCAGCGATAGCGCCAAAGCCCGCTACAATAAGCCCGCCAAAGAGGATCCTTTTCATCATGATCTTCATAAAAATTGGGTTTTTGAAAGATTTGCCCAAATATAAAGGCATTTTGCCTCCAAACTTGTGACTGACCGCACATTTCAGATTTCTTTAACTTAAAGAGGATGTGGAGGATGTAGAGGATGTAGAGGATGTAAAGGATGTAAAGGATGTAAAGAATGTAAAGGATGTAGAGGATGTAAATCCATTGTACTTCGTAAATCGCACCTCGTTACTTCGTTACCTCGTACTTCGTAAATCGTACTTCGATGAAAAAACTAGTGTTAGCTATTGGCGGCTCCAGTGGGGCGTTGTATGCCAAGGTGTTGATGGATCGTCTGGCGGGGATGCCGGATCAATGGCATTCGGTGGGGGTTGTGATGAGCCCTAATGCGGAGTACAACTGGGAATTTGAGTTGGGCAACAAGGATTTTCGCCATTATCCGTTTCAATTTTACGCTCCCGGCGATTTCATGGCGCCCTTTGCTTCGGGGTCTGCCAGGTACGATACGATGATCGTTTGCCCTTGTTCGATGGGGTTGTTAGGGCGCATCGCCTCGGGAGTATCTACCGATTTGACCACGCGCGCTGCGGACGTGATGTTGAAGGAGCGCCGCCGCTTGATTCTCGTGCCCAGGGATACCCCGTTTAGTCTGATCCATCTTCAGAATATGACGCTGATCACCCAGGCAGGGGGGATAATTTGTCCGGCCATTCCGTCGTTTTATTCGCGCCCCCAAACCCTGGAGGCGCTGGCGGGAACGGTGGTCGACCGCATCCTGGACTTGGCGGGGTTTGAAGTTCAAACTTACCGCTGGGGCAGCGAAGGGGATTGAGCGGCCAATTTCCTGGTTTTCGTTTTTTCTTATTATCCTTGCACAAATTTTATGTCATTATGAAAACATGTATTTTTTCATTTTTCCTGAGCGTGTTGTTTTTCCAGACCGTTCAGGCTCAAAACAACACCATGGATTCAGTGAGTTACAGCTTTGGGGTATTGATCGCCCAGAACCTGAAGAACCAAGGGCTTGAAGCGATCGATCCGGCCTCTTTGGCGCAAGGGCTTAGCGATGCCTTCAGCAACGGCGAAGTCAAAATCGAAATTGGCAAAGCCAACCAGATCGTTCAGCGCCACATGCAGGATCTGGAAGCCAAAAAGTTTGCAGGCAATATCGAAGAAGGCAAAAAGTTTTTGGAGGAAAACGGCAAGCGCGCAGGCGTTGTCACCCTTCCCAGCGGCCTTCAATACGAGGTGCTTACTCCGGGAACCGGCCCCAAGCCCATGTCTACCGACAAGGTGACGGTGCACTACACCGGAACCCTGCTCAACGGAACGGTATTCGATAGTTCCGTGGAGCGCGGAGAACCAGCTACCTTCGGGGTTACGCAAGTGATCCAGGGATGGGTGGAAGCCCTTCAACTCATGGAAACGGGCGCTAAATGGAAACTGTTTATCCCGCACGACCTGGCCTATGGCGAGCGCGGCGCAGGCAGCGATATCGGACCCTATTCCACGCTTGTTTTTGAAGTGGAATTGTTGAAAATCAATGAATGATGCCGACTGAATACCTATGCGAATAGACATCGTCACCTTATTGCCGGAACTGCTGGAAAGCCCTTTTCGTCATTCGATCATGAAAAGAGCGCAGGAAAAAGGACGCCTCGAAGTGGTGGTCCACGACTTGCGCCCTTTCGGGTTGGGCAAACACAACCAGTTGGACGACTATGCTTTTGGCGGTGGCGCCGGCATGGTGATGATGATCGAACCCATAGCGAACTGCCTGGAGGCGCTTAAGGCCGAACGCGATTACGACGAGATCATTTACCTGAGCCCCGATGGCCAGGTATTCCATCAGGCGATGGCGAACCGCTTATCCCTCCATCAGAACCTGATTCTGTTGTGCGGTCATTACAAAGGCGTGGACGAGCGGGTCAGAGAGCAGTTTATCACCATGGAAATTTCCATCGGGGATTACGTGCTTTCAGGGGGCGAACTGGCCGCCGCAGTGGTTGTCGACGCCATCGGGCGGCTGATTCCCGGCGTGCTCAACGACGAAAGTTCGGCGCTGCTGGATTCGTTTCAGGACAACCTGCTCGCCCCTCCCGTTTATACGCGTCCGGCAGACTTCCGGGGATGGAAAGTCCCGGAAGTACTGCTTTCCGGTAATTTTCCTCAGATCGAAGAGTGGCGGCTCGAACAGTCGATCGTTCGTACCCGTCAAAGAAGGCCGGATTTGCTCGATGGGGAACAGGACGTGGACTAGGATGGCCGTAGTTCGGACAGTAAGTTGTACAAGGCCCCGTCTCTGGAAATCAGGGCGCCGATCTGCATGAACCGGAAAATCTCCGTCTCCCGGTCTTCTTTATAGGTTTTTTCCGCCTGATGCAGGCGCAGGGATGCGCTGGATTGCTGGATGAGCCGGAGCATCTCCTCCGGCTTCTGATCTTTGGTGAAATCCACCTCCGAACGGCCATCCACTTGAATAGCCAGCATGAAGGCCTTTTCGGCGGCGAAGAAAAAGGTGCGCAATTCTTTCGGGCTTCGGTGCTCCAGGTATTTCACATCGCGGAGGATCTTGGCATAGATCGCATCGCTGAAATCTTCAATCAAAAGCTCCACCCGGTCGGGATCCTGGGTTTTCATGCGCTCCCAGTCTTCCGCAGGAATGGAAAGAAGGGAAAGGAAACGCACAAACTCGGGCTCGAGCTCCTTGAGCTCGTCGTTGGTCAATCTGCGGTATTTCATTTGTCCAGGCTTTACCGTTTCCTGGGCCAAAAAAGCGCCTTAACATTGCAGTGTTAGACGTTAGACTTTAGACGTTGGACCTTAGATATTGGCTTTTCGAAAGGTGTAGGCAACGCGAAGGTTCAACATAGGAAGGTACATTTTCTCATTGGATTGAACTTGATTTGCCAATAAACCGGATTTCCTAACCTTCTAACTTCTAAAGTCTAACCTTCTAATTTCTAAAGTCTAACCTCTAATGTCTAAAATTAATCTATTATGTTAAATCTGGCTTTTATTCCTGATTTTTCCGATCCCAATATGTGGGTCAGCCTGCTTACCCTGACTTTCCTGGAAATCGTTCTGGGGATCGACAACATTATTTTCATCTCCATTATCTCCAATAAACTACCGGAGAGCCAGCAAGGGCAAGCCCGGAATATCGGCTTGGTACTCGCTATGGTTTTCCGCGTCGCTTTGCTATTTGGTATCAGCTACCTGGTGGCTATGCAGGCGCCTTTATTTTCTATTCACGGGAGCTTTTTTCACGGGGATTTTACCGGACAGAGCCTGATCCTGGCCGCCGGCGGCATCTTTCTGCTGTATAAAAGTACCAGCGAGATCCACCACAAACTGGAAGGCAGCGATGCGGCGGACGAGAAAAAATATGCCCAAGCGGGTAAGTCGCTGACGAATGTGATCATTCAGATCACGCTGATCAACATCGTGTTTTCCTTTGATTCGATCCTGACCGCCATCGGATTGAGCAAAGATCTGGGTGTGATGGTGATCGCGATTGTGGTTTCGGTGCTCATCATGATGGCCTTTTCCGGTCCGGTCGGCCGGTTTGTTAATCGCCACCCAACTATTCAGATGCTGGGGTTGGCGTTTTTAATCCTGATCGGATTCATGCTGATCGCCGAAGGCGCCCACCTGGCTCATCTAACGGTAGGCGATGCGGAGGTTTGGGCCGTTCCCAAAGGGTATTTGTATTTCGCCATCGCCTTTTCGCTGCTCGTGGAGTTCCTCAATATGCGTTTGCGCCACAAACCCGAGCCGGTGCAACTCCATGGCATCCAGCAGGAAGCGGTGGAGGAAGGGATTATTAAACCGTAGGAGGATTTACGATGCACGATGTACGAAGTACGATTTACGATTTACGATTTACGAACTACGAAGTATGAACTGCGAAGTACGCTGTTGTGCGTAGACTTCCGTCTACGCTTTCGTTCAATCTTCAGATTGCGCGTATTTCCTGCCGTTGGGGATTGCTGCGTTGTCTGACCTGTGATTTACAGGACTAAAGAATACACAGGATGTAGCTCAGATTTCCAATCCGTGACCGTTCCCCGGAATACTATTCCGGCCAATTTTCTTATCTTACCCTGCTGTGCGTGTGCTTCCGTCTACATACAAGGGGGTCCAGGAATAAGACGGGAGAAGGGTGTAGGGGATGTAGAGGATGTAGAGGATGTAGAGGATGTAGAGGATGTAGAGGATGTAGAGGATGTAGAGGATGTAGAGGATGTAGAGGATGTAGAGGATGGATAATCAACAGATAACAGATGGCGGATAAAAACGAGATTCTAAAAAGAGCAAAGAAGCGGGTTAAAGCCCGCAAGGGGTTTTATGCTCACCTGGCGTCGTTTATCGCCGTAGGGATTTTCTTTTTTCTAATGAACATGGCCACCCTTGGGGAAGAACCCAATCTTTGGTTTTTCTTTCCTATGCTGCCGTGGATGGTGGGCTTGTTGATCCATTACCTGACGGTTTTTGGTTTTCCGGTAACCGGGGCCCTCTCGGAGGAATGGGAAGCCAGGGAGATGTACAAAGCCATTCGGCATGAACGAATGAAAGAAGGGTTGCCTCCTGATCCGGACGAGGCGGAAGAGGCGTTTTATCCTCCTGCCAGCCAGGACCTGGAACTGCCCGACCTCAAAAAGCAGAAAGATCCCCTTACCCGCTGGGATGATAAGGATATCGTTTAGTCTAAGCTTATGTCGGCCAAAGTTTCCTCCTTTGAGAAGATAAAACTCGGAGAATACGAGTACCTGTTTTTTCTTATCGCCTGGAGCGATTACGAAAGCTCTGTTCGGGCGCACTTGAACCCGCATCTCGAAAAATTTGGGGAACGAATCGGCGAACAAGCGCTGGTCGTTCAGGCGTATTTCAAAGACACCTACGAAACGGCAGAGCAAATCCTTTCCCTTCCCTGGTTGCCGGATTTACGCTCCCGGATGGAGCAGGAGCAGGAACCTTTTCTTTTGGTCATCCGGGAGGATTTTCGCGCGTTTGATCCCTCGGTCCATCCTTGGGGCATTCTTTGGTTTGGCGATTATTGGGATGACCCGGACGCAATTTGGCGGGTGTTGGATACCCTTACCAGAAAATTGAGAAGCGGGGAGGACCTCTTTGCCTATTTTCAACATTTGCGGGAGGCGCCGGATACAAAGGCCCTGATTAAATCATCCGCCAACCAGGGGCACGGATTTCAGATACACAACAAAGCGGTGGTGGACGGATCTGTCCGGACTTTTGTTCGACGTATTCAGGAGGCGGTTGCAGGAAGTCATACCCGTACCGCTTTGGACTTGCTGACGTCCCTCGATGATCCTTCGCTGTTAAGGGATGCCCTCCTGTTTCAATCCCGTTGGGAAAGATTGCAGCGGGAATCCGTTCAAGGGACGATTTCAGCGAGCGATGTGGAGGTCCGAACCAATGCGCTTCACCGGGATATCTTAAACCGGATCGAACCCTTGCTTTAAATATCTATACCGGATGATTTTCCTCATTGAAATTGAGGCTTCATGCCCCTTAATTGGGCCCGAATCATTCCCTTTCCATATGAAAAACATCCTGATTATCGGCGGCTACGGAAACACCGGCCGCCAGATTGCCCAATTACTCCTGGATCGCCGGGAGGACGTGCATGTGATTCTTGCCGGCAGAGATCTCCGCAAAGCCGAGCAAATGGCCGCCGACCTGAACTGCCGGGCCGGAAGGGACCGCGCCAGAGGAATCGCTTTGGACCTTTCCGATCCCAATCAAATGGACCAAGCCTTCCGGCAAGCCGATTTTGTGGTCAATGCTTCTTCTACGCTGATGTACATCCGGTCTTTTATGGAAGCGCTGTTAAGAACCCAAAAAGACGGGATGGATACGCAGCTTTCTTCCTCTGAAAAGTTGAAGGTGCTGAACGAACTCGCGCCGCAATTCGCCGATGCCGGTTTGATGTACATCGCCGATGGGGGCTTCCATCCGGGCGTGCCCGGCGCTATGGCCCGATACGGCGCTTCCCGTATGGATACGCTGGAAAAGGCGGATGTGTACAGCGTGCTCAAAATCGATTGGAAAGGATTATCCTTCTCCCCGGAAACCATGGATGAGTTTGTCCAGGAGTTTAAAGATTATAATCCTACGGTATTCCGGAATGGGGCGTGGGTGAAGTCTTCCTCCTGGAAAACATATCCTTATGATTTTGATCCTCCGTTTGGAAAGCAGCACACGGTACCCATGAACCTGCGGGAAATGGATGAATTGCCCCGCTTGATTCCCAGCCTCCGGCAGACAGGCTTCTTCGTGTCGGGGTTTAATCCGTTCACAGATCTGGTCCTGACGCCTCTGGTCGTTTTGGGGGTAAAAATCTTACCTGAACGCACCCACCGTTCGCTGGCCCGGCTGTTCCGCTGGGGGCTCAATTTGTCCAAACCGCCTTTTGGCGTCCTCCTGGTGGCCGACTGTGCCGGTAAAACCGACGGCGAGCCTGCATCCTTCCGGATCAGCCTGTTCCACGAAGATGCCTATCTGGTCACCGCAGCTCCCGTCGCCGCCTGCATAGAACAGTACCTGGACGGCATCGTTTGGCAGCCGGGCGTTCATTGCCAAGCAAATATCGTCGACCCCGAACCGTTCTTCAAAGCCATCGCCGACATGGGGGTGGTCGTGAAAGAAACGTCGGGGGAAGCGGTGGCTGTTAGGGAGTAGGGAAAAGGGAGCAGGGAGCAGGGAGCAGGTGGTGGTTGGTGGTTGAGTGGATCCGGAACCCTTGGTTTGAGGCAGCGCTTCAACTAAGCGCTGGTCGAAGTCTCAAGCAGGCGTGAGCAAGTCCAGACCGCAGCGTCTGTGGGGATAGTTTTGTGTCCACTACCTAGTCGAAGCGCTGCCTCAAACCAGTCGTTTTGGGCGTAATCGGATACCGGTTTCAGCTAGAGGCGTGGGACCAAGAAGAGCATAACCACCCTTGTTTGACCAGTTTCTCCCTGCTCCCCAACCACTCAACCTCCAACCACCAACCACTCCCTATTCCCGTCCAGCTTTGATAAACGATTTGGTGGGTAACCCCTCCAGGTCGATCAGGTACCAGCCGGAGGGGAGGCTGCGGATATCGATGCGCTGTAAAGGAGGGAGGGCTGACCCGGTTAGCAGGATTTGCCCGAAGGGGTTTACTATGTTGAACGCCACCGGGTTGGCAGATGGCGGCAGACGGACCCACAACTCCTGCGCAGCGGGGATCGGGAAGAGGTATAGCGCTTCGGGTTCGAACGGGACCTGAACGGCCCGAATCGCACTGTATTGAACGCTTCCGTCCCAGTCTTCCTGTTTTAAACGATAGTAGGTGTTCTCCGGGAAAGGGAAATAATCGGCAAAGGCATAGGTTTGTGGGCCATTCGTATTGCCTTTCCCCGGCACGAAGCCCAGGGTTTCCCATGAGGTCCCATCCTTAGACCGCTCCACTCCAAAGCCTTTGAAATTCACTTCGTGCAGGGATTCCCATTTTAGTTCGGCAACCTTCCCCTTGGAAACGGCTTCGAAACGCGTAAGTTCGACGGGAAGCGGGCCAAGGCCCCATCCGATCAGGGACATGAATCCGCTGGTTCCACCCAGAGAATGAATCGCTTGGCCGTAGTTTAATACCGGCTTCATCAGTTCGGAAGGATGCACGGCGCCATCGTAGTGGCTATAGCTAGAGGAGCTATATGGGGCGGGGGTATGTAGCTTGATGTTGTTGTTGTCCAGCAGACTACCTCCGCTACCGATGAGGAGATTGCCCACTTCAACCGAAGGACTGGCCAGGGAAGTTAGCGCAACGCCTGTATTGGTTTTAACGCGCCGGGAAAAAATATCGATATGCCCGGAGGCGCCGTAGCTGCCCGAGCCGCCGCTATAGCTCGCAAACCCCAGAAAACCAAACCCATGCCCTAATTCATGGAGGGCGGTCGTTACAAAGTCAACTTTTAAGTTGGTCGGGGCCCCGTCCGTTCCAAAATGCCAATCCGAAAATCCCGAGTTCATGAAAACCGAAAACTCCGGAGATTCGATTTCTTGCCCCAGCAGGTGTTCCGCGAGGGCGACGGGGTACCAGGTGGTATTACCGGATGCCGGATAATTGGTCAGGAGCCGGAAACTGGAGGAGGCGTACCCAAGTCCGCCAACGGGTGTCCAACACGCATTGATGGTCACATTGCGATTGAGCGTCAACTGGTTTCTCCATATGGAAATCGCATAGTCGAAGGCAGTCATGGCCGCTGCGGGCCATTCATTGCACGTGTTCCCGTCCAGGGTGCTCCCTTGAGGCAGATAGACGGCGCTAATCGAAAAGGCTCTTAAGCTTAGGTACCTGGGCGGATCAGGAGGGATAAACAAATGCCTTTCAAAAGGGCCGGGTTGCAGAATGCAAGGAGTGTGATTTCCATTCGATGGCCATACTACAGCGGGAAGTTGTGCCCATAAGGCGCAGGAATAAAACAGAATCAGGAGGAGAGCGCCTGGTTTTTTGAAATATAATTCGCGGGACCAGGTTTTGTACATGCCATCGTGCGCCTCCCAACCTCCTAAAGGAGGCCCCCCACGCAAAATCCACAAAACAGGTTGCAGTGTAGCATGATATCCATTTCGGGTAAGGCCCAAAAGGGAGAATTCAAACATCAGCATCTTTTAGCAGTTTAAGACTCCCCGAAATGGATAGCTGGGGTTATTTCATCAAGCGTATTTTCTCCTGGCTCAATTTAAAGCATAATTTTAATAAGATGCTTATTTGAAATTCAATTAATTGTTAATCTATTTTTTCTTAACATTAAAATACAGCGTATCGCTGCTCACGCCGGTTAATATTCCAAGCCCATTCTTTACGTTTGTTGGAGGCTGGGTGATCGTCTGCGAGGTCGATGCCGCCGCGCCAAAAAGACCTGCGTATTCCGGCGTGACGCGGAATACGATCACTTGGTGCAGCCCGAATTGGGTGATTTCCCGAATGGGGTTGATCGAGTAAAAGCTGGTAATCTGGGGAGCGCTCAGCATGGCGAATCGTCGCAACCCGCCGTTTTCGCGCTCAAATTCGGCGAGGCGATCGTTGACGTATTCCGGGTTTTCCTCCAGGTTGCGCACAAGTACGTAGTAGTAGTCGCCTTCCGGATTCTCCCACGACACTTCGATGGGATCTACCAGGGTAAACCCGCCGGGAGGCAGGCCGGTAGTGATCTTGGTCATGGAGATTTCCTCCGTGGAGATTTGGGCTTCCCGCTGCGCCGGTACGAACGTTTCGGCAGAAACGGCCTTCCCGTTCCAGTCGAAGGACAAGCGGTAGGTTTTTCCGCTTTCGATGACGAGATCGGGTTGGTAATAGTATCCATCCCCCTTGGGCAATAGCGGATATACCTTGCCGCCTGCTTCGATGGATGGCGTCAGACCGTCCAACGTAACCAGGACGGTATCCTGCCGGATATAGGCATACGATTGGGTAAGGCGAAGGGAGTCCACAGGCTGCCCGGCAAACAAATAGCCCTCCACCACAGCGGTTTGGGTATCCAGGATAGCGCTTTCTTCCGTGCAACGAGACAGCGCAAACGTTATAATAGCGGCAAAGAGGATGCGGGAAGCGATAACATATAGCGATTTCATGAACGACGTTTTTTGTTGGTAAAAAAAGAAGGGGCATTTAGCGCAGCGACCAGTTCAAAAACAGGCTCGGGGTGAAGCCTAGTAAGGAGACGTTGGTTTCCAGCAGCTCCCCTTCAATCACCTGGTATTCTTTGTACCAGACGTTTTTGCGGTTGTACGCGTTGAACAGCGAGAGGCCGAAGCTGGCTTTGTTCTGGCCTAAGCGGAAATCGTAGTAAGCCGACAGGTCCACCCGGTGGTAATCCGGAAGCCGCAGGGCATTCTTTCCGCTGACCTCGAAAAAGCCGCTCTTATTGCCGTTGAGCAGCTCGATCTCGTAATAGCCGGTTGGGGCGGTATAGGGCTTCCCGGTCGCGTAAATGAATACGCCGGAAAACGTGAATTTGCCCGCCTTATAGCTGGCCACCAGCTTGGTTTCGTGGGTTTGATCCTGATTGGCAAAGAAAGGGGCGCTGCCGTAAATGGGGAAATCATATTTCACCTGCCCGAGGGTATAGCTGATCCATCCGGTGAGTTTGCCCACTTTTTTTTGCAGCAAAAAATCAATACCCTTTGCGGTTCCCTTTCCATGGTAGAAAAACTCGGTGTAATTCAGGCGCCGTTCGGGGCCAAAACCGGCGGGTTGGAAGCGGGTAGTGTATTCCGAGAGGCCGTCCATGGGTTTGTAATAGGCTTCTGCGTCAAACAGCAAGGTGTTGGTTTCGTAACTTCCCCCTGCAATCAGGTGGTACGCAGAGCTGACCGGTACCTGGTCGCCGTTGGCCAGCAGCCAGAAGTCCCGGCTGCCCTGCTGAATATCTTCCCGCAAGATCCGGGTAGCGAACTGGTAGTAATGGCCGAAAGCGGCCTTGAGTTTGATTTTGTCGGTGAGCACGTAGGTGAGGGAAGCCCGGGGCTCCAGGTAAGTCTTTTTTAAGGGGGCATAGTACGTTGTTCGCAGTCCGCCTCTAAGGATGAGTTTATTGGACAGGGTCCATTTGTCCTGAATGTAGGCCGCGGCTGTCAGTCCATGGTCTTTGCGGTTGAGGACTTCGACCGTATCGTTCAGGAAATAGGAGTAATCGACATCCTGGTAAGACGTTTGGAGTCCGAATTCAAGCTGATTTCGGGAGTTGATTTTGAATTCGTTATCCAGTTTGAGGGTAACATCGCGCAGGTCGTTGTTTTCCCGGCTGCCGTTGTTCTGCACGACCAGGGAATCGGACCGGGTGATGGTGGTTTTGTCTCCGCGTTCGCGCTCGCTGTAGTAATTGGAGTAGGAGAGGTTGGCATTGGCGTACCAGCGGCCGGAAAAGCGTTTGGACCAGGCGAGGCTGGAGCCCCAGTTGCCCCATTGGGTGAGGTCGGTGCTTTCCCGAACGAAGTTGAAATTTGGCCCCGGCTGCCCGGCAGGCCCTTGAAAGCCCCTGTTGTCGGCGCTCCGGGTGTTGTCGAGATCGTCCTGGCCGTTGTAAAAACTCAGGGAGATCAATTCGGACGGGTTGGGACGGAAGCTGACCTTGGCGTTGAGGTCGTAGAAGTAGGTATTGGGCTGCACGTCTTGTTGGGGGAGGCCTCTCCGGCCGGCAAATACAGGAGGGCTATTCACTGGCCGGGTGCTGTTGCGGGTAAATGCTTCAAAAATATTGTTGTAGAAGTTGCTTTGGAATGACCTCCGCGCCGCCACCAACACCGATCCTTTCCCCGCTGCGAAAGGCGTTTCTGCGAAGGCATTGACGGAGAGGAGGCTTAACCCCACCCCAATATTCAGGGCTTCCGAGTTGCCGTCTTTCCCGGTCAAATCGACCACGCTGGAGATTCTGCCTCCGTATTTGGACTCGAAGCCGCCTTTGAATAATTGCACGTCCTTCACGGCATTGGCATTGAACGCGCTGAAAAACCCGAACAGGTGGTCTACGTGGTACACCGTAAATCCATCGAAGAGTACCAGGTTTTGATCCGGAGTGCCTCCGCGGACGTACAACCCCGAAGAGCTTTCATTCGACCCGCTGATACCGGGAAGCAACTGCAGCGACCGGAAGATATCCCGTTCCCCGAAACTGGGCAGTTTAGCCAGCGCTGCCGGGGCAATGCCGATCTGGCTGACTCCGGTCGACGCTTTAATGAGTTGCTCTTTCTTCTCTGCCTCGACCAGAATTTCCTGAAGCTGCACCCCAAAATCCTCCATCTGAACGACGAGGTTTTGTATGTCCATGGCAGGGTGCAGGCGAAAGGCCTTGGTCTGGTATCCGATATAGGAAACCAGGAGCACGGACGTGTCGGAGGGTACGTCGAAGAGCGTGAAATACCCGTCGGCATTAGCGTTCGACCCGCTGTAGGGCGCCCCTTGCACCGTGACGGTGGCAAAAGGAAGGGTCTCTCCGGTATTTTTGTCTTTAATGATCCCCGCCAGGGTAAAATTTTTCCTTGTGGGCAGTTCGTCCGAAGGATGGTCCGCCTGGGCGATATCCGCACTCTTTTTAAAAATCAGGACCGTCTGACCCCGGAAACCAAAATCCAGGTCGGTGCCCTGCAAGATGATCTTCATGGCGTTCTCCAATGGAATTGCCCCAAAAGAAGCGGAAACTCTATAACTCTGGATGATTTTTCGGTCGTACTCAAAAGCGAGGTCGTAATTGATCTTCAGTTCGAGAAAAACCAGATCCAGGCTCTTGTTCTCGTACTGCCCCTTGACCTTCAGCTTTTCCAGCCCCTGGGAAAACAGCGGGGCGGCGCCGATACAAACTAGCGCCAGCAAAGTAACGAGTTGCTTCATAGGAGGTTAGATGTTTAGTGGTTAGTGGTTGGTGGGTGGTGGTTAAGGCGTAAGGCGTAGGGTGGTTGGTTTGTGGTTAAGTGGTTTTGGCGTTTAGGCGTTTAGGGGTAAGGCGTTGGGGTGTGTTGAGTGGTTAGTGGTTGGTGGGTGGGGTATGAAATTATTGAAAATAGGATGGATTATTTGTGTTTTATGAAAAAAAGCAGCTTTCTGTGTTTCTATCGTCCAATAGCTAAATTCTGGCGGCTAAACCTATTCCTAAACAGAAAAGGCAAGCCCGTTCGTTTTGTACTCAATTTTTATGAACAATTTATGAGGGACGATTTACGAATGACGAGGTACGAAGTACGAAGTACGAGGGTACTTATTTCCCCAACGCCTAAACACCTAAACGCCTAAACGTTTAAACGCCCTACCTCATCACCCTCGGATTCGACAGGTTGCTGATATGGCTGGGGCCGGGCACGTAGACCGGATCGGGGCAGTGGCCATTGGTGATTAACACGGGGATGGAAGCTTGTTCGGGGAAGCGTTCGAGCAGGAGGCGGCCTTTGGCGAATTCGAAGGCAAAAGGAATATCCTTTCCGCTGGCGATGGCTTCGTAGAAGGCAACGGCAAATACCACGGCGCTTTCGTCGTAGATCCGGTCGTTCATGCCGATGGCGTAGGGTACGTGCTGGCCGATTTCCAGGGCGATGGGACCGGAATCGCAGGTGTTGACAAAAACGCATTCTACGCTGGGGAACTGGTGCAAGATCGTAGCCAGGACAGCCCCGCTGACGATGTGGGGAGCTCCGTCTTCCTTTTCAAAAACCACGCCGGTGCCAAAGTCGGGATGATCCACGACGGCGTTGCCTGCAAAATGGACGAACCGCGGGGCCAGACCGGCTTCCAGAAGCATGCGCTGGAGGTCGGTAGGAGTGACGTGCATTTTTGCCCGGAAATCGAACGCCTGCCGCTTTCCGAACTGCTGTAGCCCTTCGGAGATGAGCTGCACTTCCCGATCGAGCTCCAGGGCCAGATTGTGAAACGGGTTGGCGCCAAGAAAAAGGATGGTCGTTTTGGGCAAAGCGGAATCGGAAGGGGAAATGCCAGGATCGGGGGCGGCCGATTTCTGGTCTAATACAGAAATCAGGCGCAACGCGAGGTGCTGGCGTTTGGCGTTCATATCGGCAAAGGTAAGGATACCTCGGTTTTCGCATTGGGTCAGGTATTCCCATTCGGATTGGAGCAGCGTGACGTCGGTGTCCCAGGAGGAAAAGCCCGCCTGGGCTGTTTTTTTGGCCAGGATCAATGCCTCCTCAAGGCGGGCGGCGGCGACGAGATCCCGGATTTCGGTTTTCGGATCAGACATAGGAATACGTTGTTTTTGAACAGGATTTGCATAAGTAGGTGTAAACGCTTTCCGCGGCGGTATAAATATACGTATTTTGGTAAACGGAGGCGCCTGCTCCCTGGGCGGAGGTTGGGGATAGCATCCTTTAACAAGATAAAATCATGGATCCAACGCACGGGATTTTGAGCCGCATGCAACACCAGGCGGATCGCTGGGAACAATCCGGCGATCGCCGGATGCTCTTTTTGCGCTGTTATTTCCTGATGACCCAAAACATGCATCGGGCCATTCTGGAAGGCCAGTTTCGGGATGGTATCTGGGCCGAGGGGCTGCTTCAGCGTTTTGCAGCCTATTACTTCCACGCGCTGGATTTATTCGATCGCAATGATCCCGGTACGCCGGCGGTTTGGAGACAGGCTCATGAAGCGGCCGGGAACCCTCGCCTTCACGCGTTGCAACACGTTTTGCTGGGCATCAACGCCCACATCAATTACGATCTGGTGCTGGCCCTTTATGACGAGATGCACCCAGAGCTTCCAGTTTTGAAGCGGGAAGGCTTTGATCTGCGCCAGTCTGATCATAATCTGGTGAACCAGATCATTGCCGAAACCATCGATACGGTGCAGGATCGGGTGCTCGAACCCCACTCCGGCATGTTGGCTTTGGTGGATGTCCTAATGGGGCGGGCAGATGAATGGATATTGTCGCAAATGATTACCGGATGGCGGAGCGAAGTCTGGCAGGAAGCCTGCGCTATGCTGGATAAAGAAAACCCCGAACAACGGGAACAGCATCGGTTGCAGTTGGAGGAAAACGTGCTGAAAAAGGCGGAAGCTATCCTCGCTTTCTGATCCAAAACTTCTTAATTTCCGTCTTCGGGGCCTTTTAAAAGGGGGGGGGTTTTGCTCTCTATTGGGTTGCCCGTGGAGGGGGCTTTTGGGGGGTGGCGCGGGCGGGCGGGTTCCTGATGGTATTGCGCCGGTGCAGCGCGGGATTTACGTTTTATCGATAAGGCGTGGTTCGTCTCCTTCAGGGTACCGCTTTGTTGGACCTTATTCCGAGGGAATAGCCAAAGTAGCGGCTAATAACCTGGGCGGTTATATGGATAAAACGGGAAAAATAGCTATCCCCGCGAAATACCCCAACCTGGGAAGCTTCGTCAACGGCATGGCTATTGTAGTGAACGCGCAGAATAAATACGGTTTCATGACAAGACCGGCAAGGAGGTCATTCCGCTTTCCTTTGACGAAGCGGGCGATTTTTCTGCCGACGGACTGGCGCCCGTCCGGCAGGGAACTCTTTGGGGTTTCGTGGATAAACCGACTTCACTACGAAGTGTCAACATGTGCGGTGCGTAAAGAGGATGGTAACCCAAACAGGAAATAGTAGCTTTCGAAGCGGCAAAGAATTCCTGGAGATTTTGCCGCCGTCAAACCAACGGCAAATGGGGCTGCCAACCTAATGGCAGGGCAACTGTCTCACCACGGAACAGCTTTTACGAAAACTGTGCAAACGAGTAGGCGCTTTAACGCGCTGGAGCACCAGTCCCTTTTGGAAGGCGGTGCCGGCGGGATCGCTACGTGAAAAGAACGGCAAGTTCGGCATCGTACAACAATGGCAAAGAATCATCCCCAGTGATGGCCGGCAATTACCAGAATGGAACTGGACGTTAGTTTTAAAGGGTATGAGGTGAGGGCGTTGAGGAAGTAGGCGTAGGGTGCCAGGCAAAAGACATAAGGACGTAACGCCTTAACGCCTCAGCGTTTTATTCGCCTTCCGGATATCCGCATGCCAAATGTCGTATGTGTAGCAGGTTTCCCAGCCTTTGAAGTCGTAGTGCCACCATTCCCAGGGGTAGATCTCGAAACCGGCGGCGACCATGGCATTTTTCAGGATTTCCCGGTGGGCCAGGGAGGCGCTGTCGGCCTCCATGTACGAATGGAAGGAGCGGGGCGTGGTTTCGTCGTAGCCCGAAGGCATGGAGAGTTCCTTCCCCGTTTTGAGGTCGAAAAGGGTGAGGTCGATGGCCATGCCGCGGTTGTGGCGGGAGCCTTTGTGCGGATCCGCCACAAAGGTGGTATCTTTTATCGTTTCGTAGAAAATCACGGTGACTTCATAGGGCCTGTATCCGTCGTGGAACATAAGGCCGAGGCCTTGTTTTTTCAAGGCCTTATGCGCTTTCTTGAGCGCCAGGGCGGCGGGCTTGCGCATGAAAACCTCCGCGGCAGGATAGAGCGGGCGGCCGATGAGGTTGTCGGAAGTGGCGTATTTGACCTCGAACCGGGCGCCGGGGATGCGTTTTTTCAAATCGACCAGCTCGTTGTCGGGGTTGGCGCGTACGATCTGCTGGTAGATCTTCACGTCGTTGACCACCGGCAAGCCGTATTTGCTTTTGGGCAACGGGATGTTTAATTCCTGGCCGAAAGAGGAAAGGGTTGCGAAAAGCAAAGCAAAGAACAGGGTCAGGTTGCGCATAACAGGTTGGATTAAGGATGATTGGATAAAAATAAAAGGATTTTGCTTACTACTCGGCATTTTCGGAACGATACCTTCCAGGCTTGCGAAAACAGGAAGGTCTGGACATCCGAAACACGGAAACGTTGGGAAGAGCAGGTATTTTGATCTTCTTATGGCAAAAGGCCCGGGCTGTTTTCCCGGTATGGACGCAAAACCCTATATTCACCCTGCAACAACGCTCTTTGCCATGGAAGAACAACGCCCTGTCAGTTCCGTGAGCGAGTGGCTCGACGGACTCCAACGCGACAGTTGGAACCTGGAATTGCTGATCTCCGGGTTTTCCATTTTTCTGCTGATCGGACTGATCGACAAACTGGTTTCCTATTTCGGGAATATCTGGGCGGCCACAGGGCACATACAGTCTACCGTCATGATGCTCAATTTCCTGCTGGCCGTAGTAACCTTGGGCGCGATTACGCTAACGATCAACCTGGTGCTGCATATGCTGCTGCGGGGGTTCTGGATCGGAGGTATTGGCCTGCGGTCGGTCAGCAAGGAGATCCCGCTGGAGAAGTTGCGCTACGCCGAACCGTTTGCCTCCCGGCTTAGCGAGCGCGTGCCTTCCCTGGACAAGGTGCTGCAGCGCATCGACCGGATCTGCAGCGGAATTTTTGCCTTTGCTTTTTTGATCGCGCTCATGTTCTTTTCCCTGTTTTCGGTGATTCTGGTGATGGTGGGCTGTCTGTTTTTCCTGACGCAGCTCATTCCCCTTTTTCCCGAAAAGGTCAATTTCATCCCCGGGATATTCATCGGCGGGTTTATCCTTGTTTGGTTGTCGCTAAGCGCGTTGTATTTTGCCGACACCATCACGCTGGGTCTTTTGAAGCGCAAGCGGTGGATTGCGCGCTGGTATTATCCGGTGTACCAATTTTTCGGACTGATCTCCTTTGCCTACGTCTACCGCTCGATTTACTACCACCTGATCACCAACTACTCGCGGCGCAAAATCCAATTGGCGTTGTTCGCCTACCTGTTTGGGTTTATGGCCATCCCTTTTGTCAAGTACGACTATTTTATCTTCTTCCCCGACACCCCAAAGGGAACGGAAATGGAGACCAACTATTACGATGCCCTGAGGCCGGAAGACGCGTTTATTCAGGTGGCCAGCATCCCGGACCGAATGGTGGAAGGCGACTTTTTGCCGGTCTTTATCCGCTACAACGTCAACGAAAACGACCGCATTGCCGCTCAATGCAACGGCTATTCGCCGAGCAAAAAAGGCGGATTGGTATCCGGCATCCGGTTTAAGAACGGGCTCAAGATTAGCGATCCCCTGATTAGCGAGAAAGACCCAAATGCGCTCCTGGGCTGCCTGCGCAACTATTACGCCGTATATGTAGACAGCACAAGGACCGTCCCGGATTTCTACTTCTACCGCCATCCCCAGCACCATCAGCGCGGCATATTGGGCATGGTCGGTATCGCCTCCCTCCCCCCCGGCAAGCACACCCTCCGGCTGACCCGAAGGATAAAAACCAAAGGAAAACCTGCCGAAGAAGACGTGGCGGAGATTCCGTTTTGGAGGTAGGGGGGGGTGCCCCGAACAGGCTCGGATTGAAAATCCGAGCTACAGGTTACTTCTTCGGCCGCTTCACCCGCACCGGATCAGCAGGCTGAGGAATCAGCTTGACTTCCTGTGTTTTTAGTAGTTCCATGGCCGTTTCCACGGCTTTTTCGAGTTGGGGATCCCGTTTCTGGTTGACGATTTTGGGCGTCATTTTCACCTCAATGTCGGGGGCGACGCCTTTGTTTTCTACGTCCCATTCGCCCTGCACGTTGTAAAAACCGCCCCGGGGCGCGGTAATCCCTCCGCCGTCAATCAATCCAGGAACATCCCAGATTCCAACCAACCCGCCCCAGGTTTTCGTGCCGACCAGCGGGCCGATCTTTTTGAACCGGAACATATAGGGAAGCATATCTCCGCCCGATCCGGCCATTTCATTGATCAGCATCACTTTGGGTCCATAGATCGCGGCATCTTGCGAAAGAGTAGGCTGTTTATCGCCCACCGGATTGTTGAAGTAGCCAAAAAGCGTTCTGGAAAGCACCTCGATAACGTAGTCGGCCACGTATCCGCCTCCATTGAACCGCTCGTCGATAATCGCTCCTTTTTTATCTTTTTGCGCAAAATACCAGCGGTTGAAGTAGCGGTAACCGTCTTCGCCGGTATCCGGAAGCCAGACATAGGCCAGTTTGCCCCCGGAGAGTTCATTTACCTTTCTGCGGTTGGACTCTACCCAGTCAAGTCTTCGCAACCCGCTCTCATCGCTTACCGGGACGACGACGACTTCCCGGGCGCCCAAGGTATCCGGGCGGCTGTTGATCAACAACCGGGTTTGCTTACCCGCCATCCGGTCGAACCGGCGGAACAGGTTCTCCGACGCATCCAGGGCCACCCCGTTTACGGCCAGCAGATAATCCCCGGTTTGGATATTCAGCCCCGGTTGCGTAAGGGGCGCTTTGAGGCTTGGGTCCCAGTTTTCTCCGTTAAAAATTTTGGCAAACCGGTACCGGTTGTTGGCTACCTCATAATCCGCCCCCAGCAATCCCACCGGGATACGGGTGACGTCCGGGTAGTCGCCCCCGCCTACAAAAGAATGCCCAATAGCGGTTTCTCCTCCGAAAATATCCAGGAGGTAATTGAGGTCGGAGCGGTGCCGCACATGATCGACCCAGGGGGCATACGTTTTCCACGCCCATTCCATATCCAGCCCATGCACATTCCGGACGTAGAAATAATCGCGTTGAAAGCGCCAGGCTTCCCGGAAGATCTGTTTGGCTTCTGCCATTGGATCCGCCAGCATTTGCATATCCCCCAGGTCCAGGGCGCCGTCTCCGGGTTTTGGAGCGCCGCCGGCATCCACGATCCCCCAAGCCCCGGAGGCGGTTCCGTACAGCAGTTTTTTCCCATCGGCGCTCAAATCAAACCGCTGCAAATCCTTCATCACTTCCTCCGATTTTCGCTCCTTGAGCGAATAACGGCTCACCGTGAACGCGGGCGAGGTTAGTGGATTGGATGGCCATTCCGCGAAAAATAAGACCCCTTCTTCGCCGGCCTCCAAGCCGCCATAGTTTTTGGAAGGCAGGTCTAGGGAAAGGATGCGCTGATTAAGGCCGTCAAAGTCGATCCGCACCGTTTTGGTCGAGTCTTTTTTAGCCGGGGACTCCGCGGGGGTTCCTTCTTCGTCGCTTTCCGGTTGAAACGGGGAAGCTTCTTCCTTGGTCAATACCGCCAGGTAAATCGAGTGGGTTACGGGACGTTCAAAAGAGGAAAGGTCGAGCCAGCCCACATTCAGGGCGTAATTGGTGCTGGCCAGGAAGTACAGGTATTTTCCGCTTTTATCCCAGGCGGGCGCTTTACTGTCGGACATGCCATCCGTAAGCTGAACGGATTTCTTTTGGTCCATCGACCAGACGAAGATGGCGTTGAACTCGTTTTTCAGGCGCCTGGTATAGGCAAGCCATTTGGAATCGGGCGACCATTCCGGATAGATATTCCGCTCCGGATGGGCAAAGCCTTCGTTATCCACCAGAGTAGCAGCGCCTTTGGCAACGTCTACTACCCAAAGGTTGCGCTCCGCGTCGCCAAAGCTCACGTATTTGGAGTCGGGCGACCAAACGGGGGTGTAAAAGAACGTCGGATGTTCGAGGGCGATTTTCTTTTCGATTTTGCCGAAAGCATCTGCAATGATCAACTGGTATTCGCCGGTTTCGTCGGAGAACCAGGAAATCCATTTGCCGTCGGGCGACGAGGCCGGGCTTCTGT
>JADJHZ010000022.1 GCA_016707205.1 Haliscomenobacter sp.
TGGACACGGCTTCCCGGGAAGCGTTCAGATCGTAGGCGATTTCCTGATGGGTGGCGCTGATGATGCGCGATTCGGTAGCCTCGGCTTTCTTTTCGAGGTAATTCAGCAAGCGTTCGTCCATGCGCTTGAATGCGATGCTGTCAATGGTGCGGACGAGCTCCATCATGCGGTAATCGTAGGTGCGCATGACGAAGTTTTTCCAGCTTTGGTAACGGGTCATCCATTCGTCGATATACCGAACGGGAATCGCAATAATCGTGGTTTCTTCCTCCGTGGTAGTCCGGATTTCGCTCTTTTTATTCATCATGCAGCAGGTGAACGACATGGAACACGTTTCGCCGGCTTGCAGATAATAGAGGAACAGCTCGTTGCCTTCCTCGTCTTCGCGCACGACTTTGATAACTCCGTCGATGACAAGAGGCACCGTTTTGACGTAGGCCCCTACGTCCATTAAAACCTGGCCAGGTTGGAAGTGAAGCAACTTACCTACGGTAGCGATTTCTTCCTGAAGGGCTTTTTCAGCAATTTGCGGGTATTTCTGCTGAACGAGATGTAAAAGATGCGTATCCATGGGCAGTTCGATTTCATTTAGGGTGCAGCGGGCCGGGTTTACCCTCCTCCGAATCCCGGCGAGGAGGCTTTGGGGTGGCAGCCCAAGGTGTCCAAACGCTTTTGGGGCCGCTTTCCGAGCGGTTATTTTCGGCCAACGGTTTCTTTGGCGCCTGGATGGTATTTGACGGTCAGGCCAATCCATATAGAACGAGCCAGGCGGAAGAGGTAGACGTACAGCAGCGCCCCTACCGCCAAAAGGAGCCCGAAAGAAGCCAGCATGCTCCAATCCAGCACCCAGTGAAAAAACAATACGAAGCCTATAGAAAACCATCCGGAAATGATGTAGGAAATAAACATGGCGCCGTAATAAAACCCAGGCTCCGGGAAATAAGATTGTTTGCAGAGCGGGCAATGCGGGTACATGTCAAAAGGTTTCCGAAAGGAAAAGGCGGGCGTTTCAAACAAGTCGCCCTCATGGCATCGGGGGCATTTGAACCCCAAAATTCCATAGGCCTTTGTGCCTTTTTTTACTATTCCCATGACGATTGCTTCATGTTTTAATTGGCCGCAAGTAACGAAAAATAGAAAAAAACAGGGATGCCTGGCCCTTATTTTTTTGCAAAAAGGCGAACTACCGCCGCTTTTCCGGCGTGAAACCGTCCTTCCTGAAGGTCCGTTTCCACGGCTTCGGCGCGCAGGATCTCCAGCCCTTCAAAATCATCCAGCAACAGATCGGGGGAGTACAGCAACTCCGGATTTCGGGGCCCTCCGGAGGAGAAGGCCATTTGGCCGGGGGAAAAGGCTTCGAGGATGACATGCCCTCCGGGCTTCAGACTCCGAATGACTTGCCGGTGCAGGTAAACCCGCTGCGGTTCGGGAACATGCGCAAAAAAAAGCCCTACCGCATCATAGGCGTTTTCGGGCCAGGGGAAGGACAAAATATCCTGCGTGACGTAGCGTATGGTCTGGCCTGTCTGCCGGGCCAAGGCTTCCGCCTTTTGGCGGGCCACGACGCTAAAATCGAACGCCTCGGCTTCCCACCCCAAACCTGCGGCGAAAACGGCATTGCGCCCTTCTCCTTCCGCCGGCAGCAACAAGCGCCCCGGGGAAAGACTGCTCAGGCATTCCCTGAAAAACCCATTAGGGGAAATGCCGTATACATACTCTTCTCCAGCATAACGTTCGTCCCAAAAAGCCTGCATACCATACAGAAATTTACATGTTGCACTGGCAATTTTCCAGGCACTCGATGATAAGCGAAACATCCCGCTCTTTGAGCGAGTACAACATGCTGCGCCCATCGCGCTTCACGCTCAGCACTCCTTTCAACCGCATGGTTTGGAGGTGATGGGAGGTGAGGGATTGCTCGCTTCCGAGCATGTCGCAAATTTGAGTAACAGAAAGCTGCGGGTATTGTTCCAGCAAGTGGACAATACCTAATCGGAGCGGATGGGCGACGGTTTTGAGAATAAAAGCGATCCGCTCCAGCTTTTCGGCGTTTTTTTGGTCGATTACACCGTTGTTGATTTCCATAGGGTATGATAAACGCGTGGACCGGGCAATGTTACCCGGATTAACTTTAGAAAGATACAACCTGAAAAGCAATTTGGTTGGGCTGCCGTCGAAAAAGGGGAAAGAAAAGAGGAACGAGAGTGAAAATCTGGTGCCCAGAACAAGATTCGAACTTGCACACCCTTGCGAGCACTACCCCCTCAAAGTAGCGTGTCTACCAATTTCACCATCTGGGCAGATAAAAACACACTCTCGTTCCTAAGGGAAGCTTTCGATATTAGGAAAGCGAGGCGAATTTAGATAAAAAAGTGTTTTCGCGCAAGCCTTTGGGTGGTTTTTCTACTCCAAAACACCAGACTTGTTGCGGTGGGTCAGCGTGGAGCGGCGGTTGTCTCAAATCGGGACCACCCCAAACGATCAGTGGGTATGCCCCGCGTCCATGGCCGCGTTGCGCAATCGCTGAAGAAAAGGAGAAGCGAAGATGAAGTTCTTCAGGATCTCATTGTCGCTGCTTAATACCTGATGGCGATCCCCTCTCCAGGCGATCTTCCCGGTGTGGAGCAGCACGACATTATCGCCGATTTCCATCACCGAGTTCATGTCGTGGGTGTTGATCACCGTGGTGATGTTGTAGTCCTGCGTGATACTTCGGATAAGCTCGTCGATGACCAGCGCAGTTTTGGGGTCCAATCCCGAGTTGGGCTCGTCGCAAAACAAATAGCGGGGATTCAGCACGATTGCGCGGGCAATCCCGACGCGCTTTTGCATCCCGCCGCTGACCTCGGATGGGAATTTGCGGTTCGCGCCTTCCAGGTTGACCCGTTCCAGGCAGTGGTTGACCTGAAGGTGCTTCTCTTTGGCGGTCATATTGGTGAACATATCCAGGGGGAACCGGACATTCTCCTCTACCGTCAGCGAGTCAAACAAGGCCGAAGCCTGGAAGAGCATGCCTACTTTCATCCGAAGCGTGCGCACTTCCTTTTTATTCAACTGGCAAAAATTGACGTTGTCGTAGTAGATCACCCCGTTGTCGGGCGCAAGCAACCCCACCAGCAGCTTGAGCAGCACCGTCTTTCCGCTTCCGCTTCGGCCAATGATCAAATTGGTTTTTCCCGGAAAGAATTCGGTCGTGATCCCTTTCAGGACGTGGTTTTCGTTGAAACTTTTATATAAATGCTCTGTTCGGATCATAGCTCGGGTTTTTTGGGATTGGAAATCAGGTGAGTATGACGGCAATCAGGTAGTCGGCCAAAAGGATCATGATGTCGCTGATCACTACGGCATTCGTGCTCGCTTTGCCGAGTTCTATACTCCCTCCTTTCACAAAATACCCCTGGTAGCAGGAAATAGAGGTGAGCAAATACGCAAATACCACTGCTTTGATGAACATCAGGAATACGTTGTACGGCTCAAAGAAGGACCTGGCGCCCTGGATGTATTCCTCTGCGGACATTAGCCCTGTGGGGACGGCAGCAACATATCCCCCGACAATACTGATAAAAGCGGCGATGGCCACCAGCAAAGGAATTACCGCAATAGCGGCAACGACTTTCGGCATCACCAGATAAGCAGCCGTGTTGACACCCATGATCTCCATGGCGTCGATATGTTCCTTTTGCCGCATTCCTCCGATTTCTGCAGCCATATTGGACCCGACTTTCCCCGCCAAAACCAGGCAGGTGATGGTGGGCGCCAATTCGATGATAGCGCTGTCGCGAACGATATATCCAATGTAGTAAATCGGCACCAGCGTCCCGTCCAGCTGGTAGGCAAACTGAATTGCCGTGACCGCGCCAATGAACAGCGAAATGATGATGACGATGATCAGGGAACCTACCCCGATGTCGTTCATCTGACGCATCGTCTCTTTGTAGTACATGGCGGACTTCTCCGGCCGGGCAACCGCCGTACCCATCATGATGAGGTAGCGGCCGAAGTGCGATAGCAATTTTGAAATCATTGGCGTTTTTTCCGTCCTTTCTGAAACCGCAAAAATAGGGGAAAATTTTCGGGGCTGTCCCAGGATCGGCGCATTAATTCCTGAGAGAAATCATTCGGCTTGTTGCGACGGGTCAGCGTGGTGGGAAAAGAGCCATTTTAAACCCGCGATGATCCCGTCGAAACAAGTCTATTCTGGAGTAAATTGAACCAAACCCGGGGATCGCGTTGTTACATTGGCCACCCCCCGTAAAGGAGGGTTTTCGCACACTACTGGACCTTTTGGAAACTAGACCTTCCAGGTTTCGCAAACCTGGAAGGTCTGGGCGCCAGGAAAATGAAAATGTCCAGTAGCGTGGGGTTTTCGGATTAAAAACCATGGAAATGAACCGCATTATCCTCACCGGGGCAAGCCGGGGAATTGGCTACGAAACCGTTTTGGCTTTGGCCGCAGACCCGCGCCGCCGAATCCTCGCCTTATCCAGGAATTTCCAGCGGCTCGGAGCGTTGCAGCAGGAAGCCCGGCGCCTGCATCCGGATGCGCAAGTCTTTATCGCCGAAGTCGACCTGGCGCGCCCCCTTCCGCCTTCGTTTCCGGATTTGGTAGAACAAACCCTGGGCGGCGCCGACGTGCTGATCCACAACGCCGGATTGCTGCTGAATAAACCTTTTCTGGAATTGGAACGGACCGAATGGGAACAGCTCTTCCAGGCCAACCTCTTCGGAGCGGCCGAGTTGTCGCGCCGGCTCTTTCCTTTTTTTCAGCGCAACGCCCAGTCCCATATCGTACATATAGGCTCTATGGGCGGTTTTCAGGGTAGCGGCAAGTTCCCTGGCCTCAGCGCGTATAGCGCTTCCAAAGCGGCGTTGGCCTGTCTGGCCGAGTGCCTTGCCGAAGAGTGGAAAGATGCTGGAATTGCCGTAAATTGCCTGGCTTTAGGCGCCGTTCAGACGGAAATGCTGGAACAGGCTTTCCCCGGGTATCAGGCGCCGGTAAGCAGCTCGGACATGGGCGCCTTCGTTGCCGATTTTGCCCTCAACGGGTGGCGCTTCTTTAATGGAAAAATTTTGCCGGCGTCTTTGTCGACGCCCTAAACCACCGTCATGTGCACCGTTACCTACGTCCCCCGTTCCGGGGGAGGATTTTATCTGAACTCCAACCGGGATGAATCCCCTTCCCGTGCAGCGGAAGGCTTGGTCCAGATCATGCCGAATGGTAAAAAAATCGTCTTCCCCAAAGACCGCGGGGCCGGCGGAACCTGGATTGCCGCCAATGCGGATGGGATGGTTCTTTGCCTGCTCAATGGCGCATTCGAGCGCCACGAGCGAAACCCGCCGTACCGGATGAGCCGCGGAATCGTCTTGCTGGAACTTCTGGAGACGCCCGATATCCCCAGGTCTTTTTCGGAATACAACCTGGAGGGAATCGAACCTTTTACCCTGGTCCTGGCGGGCTGGCATGCGCTTTGGGATTTGCGCTGGGACGGCGATCAGCGCCATATACGCCCGCTAAATGGGGAGGAAAGCCATATCTGGTCGTCTGCCACGTTGTACGACGCCGGCGTCCGTAGCCGCCGGGAAAAATGGTTTCGAGCCTGGGAACAGGCCGATAAAGCGACAGATCTGGAAAAAATGCTTACCTTTCACCTCTATGCCGGAGAGGGAGACCCCCGGAACGATGTCGTGATGAATCGGGACGGCCTTGTGCAAACGATTAGCGTCACCAGCATCGTTCACCTCGGGCAGCAGATGGAAATGCATTATTTCGACCTCCTTACCCAAAAAAAGGAGCGGG
The DNA here is from genome assembly GCA_016707205.1 of Haliscomenobacter sp. Lineage (GTDB taxonomy): Bacteria > Bacteroidota > Bacteroidia > Chitinophagales > Saprospiraceae > JADJPL01. The sequence continues at coordinate 5,798 of JADJHZ010000022.1, forward strand.
CACAAATTGAGTTGAACCGTGAATTGGTGGAACCCGGCGCAACGCCGTCTTTTCTGGATTAAGCTGTTCAATTGGGAATATTGGCCGACCATGGCCTTTTATTGGCCTATGTTCCTTTACGGCCCATTACTCGCATTGCGGTACCGGCATGTGTGTTTTTTTTCGGCCGCCAATCCTGGCATGTACCTTAGCGGGCTTGGCCTGGAGTCCAAGTTCGACACCCTGAAAATGATCCCGGAACGCGTCCGGCCCAAATCCGTTCTCGTTCCTCACGGTTCGCCGCTTTCCGAAATAAAGGATTGGCTTGCTGAAGCGGGAATGGGCTTTCCGATGATTGCCAAACCAGACCTCGGCTACCGGGGCTTGCTCGTCACCAGGATACCTTCGGAAGAAGACCTCGTGGCTTTTCTTCGTTCCTATCCCATCGATTTTATTCTTCAGGAATTCCTGGACTACCCCGAAGAAGTCGGCGTTTTTTATTGCCGGATGCCGGGGCAGGATCGGGGGGATATCATTTCCCTCACTCTGAAGAAATTTCTTGCCGTTACCGGAGATGGCCGCTCCACCGTCCTGGATTTAGTGAACCAAAACCCCAGAGCTCTGCTCCAGATGGACCGGCTTCAAAAAACGCATAGCCAGGTATTGCAGCGCATCCCGAACCAAGGCGAGCAAGTGCCGTTGGGGATTATCGGAAACCATTCCAAGGGGACTCTTTTTATCAATGGCACGCCTTTGGCAGACGAGCGGCTGGCCCGGGTTTTCGACGAAGTAACCAAGCCTATGGCCGGCTTTTATTACGGCCGGTTTGATATTAAATGCCAAAGCCTGGATCTGCTGAAGGAAGGAAAAGCCTTCAAGGTCATTGAGCTCAATGGCATTGGCTCCGAACCAACTCATATCTACGACCAGACCCGAATGACCTATCCCGAAGCGTTATGGACGATCCTTCGGCATTGGACCCTGGTAGCCAAGGTGTCTTCAACGAATCACGCCGCAGGCATTCCTTATATGCCGGCAGCCCAGGTCCTCAGAGCCCTTGCCGGGTTGAAGGCCTATCACCGGAAATTGAAGCCGCATCTAAAGTGATTTTTCCGGGGCCTGAGCGGGCGCTTTTTCGCCATATTCCTTCTCCAGCCGAAGGATAAAGGCTTCTGCCGGAACCCCGTTCAGGAAGACCTTGTCGATCAGGGCTACTCCTTTTTTTACCCGCAAGCCTACCTGAAGCGACACCTCCAGGCTGTCCAGGCGCCCTCCATGGATTGCGTTTTGAAGCGAGGAAGAAACTTCCCGAATTTTCGTCCGGTCCAGAAAATAGGTCTGGACCGTGGCAGGCATATCAAAATGGGTCCATTTGCGCTGGAGTGGGCTAAACGAGACCTTCGTGGCGATATAGTCGGTTCCGTTGACAGGGAATTTGTGGATCTTTTTAAAAAAAGCTTTTCCTTCTGGGGTTTTGGCAAGTTCGACAAAAACCTTCTGGTGAAAGCTAAACGTGTCGGTGCGGGGAAGCCGGCTATCCCAGGGAATGTACAAGCTGTTGATACCCAGCCCGGAAAGTAACTTATCGCCGGGAATATCGAAGGAATAATACGCTCCTTTGGTCAGAATTTGTTCCTGATAACGAACCATCGACCAGGGGAACCAAAGATAAAGCGCGGCCAAAGCAGCGAAGAGTAAAGGTTGAAGCGGTTTCATATAGTTGGCGGGCATTGGTAAGCAATCCTTCCGGCTTCCCGCCGGAGAATGGGGCTGTCTCAAAAGACCGTTATTGCCAACATAAAATTAGCTGAAATTTTCCACTATCTCCGGAGATTAGTTCAGGTTTTCCAGGACGGGCGCCCCAGTTACCCGAACTTCCCCTTGGCGCCGTCCCTGCCGCTGCATTTCGATCCCTTGCCAGCGCATGCCGCAAGCGTTGTGGAGCCGGCTGGATGCATCCAGGATCAGCACGCCGCCAGGCTCGACCAGAATTTTTCCGTTCGCCGGCAGGGATATGCGGCAACTGATCCGGAGTTCGGCGCCGGATTTGACGACGACGCTCCCTTCGAGGTCGGCAGCCGTTTTCCAATGGGCGTTTCCTGCGACCACAATAGATTGCGCTTCGTTGAGGGCGCACCCGTTCGGAACCAGAAACTTCCTCGACTGGTGGTGCTCATTGGCCATCCGCTGACGGATTCGGGCAATCTGGCAAGGCGTCCAGGCATTCTGAAGGGCGTTGTAGTCCATAACGTTGTTCGACGCGGCCGTATCGCAGGGCGGGGTTTCGGTCCGGTTCCAGCAGGGCTGGTTATGCTCGGGGGTGTCGGGGCAGCCGTCGGCCTGCCAGGCGTGGTTCAATCCGAACACATGGCCCACCTCGTGATTCAACACGCCCCGGTAGGCCCAGGGCGGTTGTTTGCTTTCGAAAAAGCCCGCCATTTTGATAAAGTCGTGCACCATGACCCCCACCGGCCCTTTGGGATACGTTGGGGAACGAAGGCTATCCGGGAAATGAGGGAGAATGAAGAGATTCAAAATGCTGTCGCGCCCAATCCCGTAGCGCTCCGCCATCCGGCGGTCCATCAGGTTGTTGTCCTTCCCTTTGTGGATATAGTAGCACAACGCATCGTCGTAGTGGAAATAAATGCCCCGGTCTCCCGGTTGAGCGCTGAGTACCATTTCATACCCCACTGGAAAAACGGGGATCTGGTTGCGGTGGGGCAGCCAGGAGGGATTATTTTCACGTAGGTCTTTATTAGCTGAAACCAGGAGGCCTTCTACGAAACGGTACGCCTCTTCTTCCGGGTAGTTGTGGGCGCTGTCGCTGCTGTTCATGAAATGGACGTTCACCCGAAGGCGCCGGGTCGGGTATAGCCGGAGATCGATGGAATCCGGAAGGTAATTTTCCTGGGCTGCGCATGGATCGGCAAGCTTTCCGGGTTCGAAAGGCCGGGCATTGTTCTTCAGGGAGGCTTCCTGCTGGTCCGGAACGTAGAAAGCCGAATGCAAGGCCGGTGTGCAGGCCGTCAGGCCGGTGAGTACGACCGTATAAAGAAAAGGGTTGATCCAATCGGGCATCTGCAAGGTGTTCTTTACCAGTCGCCTCCAGCGCCGCCTCCGTCGAAGCCGCCGCCCCCGAAGCCGCCGAAATCCCCCCATCCGCCGCTATCGTTGTTTCCCCATCCGCTGCCTCCGGAGCCGCTGCCGCCCCATCCTCCGCCGGGAAAGATGATCCATCCGCCGCCGCCCCGCCGTCCGCGTGGATCAGCGTCGTAATGCCCGCCGCGGTAGTATCCGCCTCCCTTGTCGTTGGTATTGCTAAGTACAGAGAAAAGAACGATGACGCCTACGACGATCAGGAGCACCAGCAACACGCCGCCGGCGCGGTTGCCCTCTTTTCCGGCCGCTTCGTTGGTATACGTGCCAGAGCCCAGCTCGATCATCACCGTAGTGGCCTTGTCCAGGCCTCCGTAAAAATCGCCTTCCCGGAAGGCGGGCCGGATGAGGTTGTCCAATATTCGTTTGGACACGTTATCGGTCAGGTAGCCCTGAACGCCGGGTCCGGCGTGAATATACAGCTTGCGGTCTTCCAGCGCGGCGTAGATCAGGATGCCGTTGTCGTTGCCTTTGGCGCCGATGCCCCAGGCTTCGGCGAGCCGGAAGGAATATTCGAAGACGTCGTCGCCTTCCAGGCTGGATTCCAGTACAATAGTAATTTGGGTGGACGTGGAATCGGCGTAGGCAACCAGCTTTTGTTCCAGAGCCGCCTTTTGGCCCTGATCCAGCATCCCTGCATAATCATTGACGAGGGTATTCGGACGTGGAGGAATCTCCTTGGAAAAAACCAGCGCAGGGAAGCAAAGCAAGGCAAGGAGCATGCCCCCGGCTAGGGTGCGAAGTTTCATGTGTACGTTTTTTCTTATCGGCAAATTACCCCATATCCCGGCCGGAAGCGAAAAATATCGACGGAAGGGCAGGGGGGATAGCCTGAAATTCAATCTTCTTCACCGAAGGAGATATCGTCGCTTAATTCGTTCGGGTTTTCTGTTTGCACGGGAAAGTACGCGTGGAGCTTCTCGCCGACCATGCGGACGGCGGCGCTGATCCCCTCGGATACCAACCCCTGACGAAAATGTTCCCGGAGCAGATCCCGGATATCCTCCCAAAAATGGGAAGGAACTACCTCGTTGATCCCCTGATCGCCCAGCACGGCAAACTGCCTGTTTTCCGGGGAGATGAAAAACAACACCCCGTTTCGCTGGCGGGTTTGGTGCATATTCAGTTTGAAAAAAACCTTTTGGGCTTCCTGTAAGACAGGGCCGGCCAGTTTTTTCTGAATATGCACCCGCACCTCGCCCGACGTTTGGGATTCCGCGTCCCGGATGGCATGGATGATCGCTTCCTCCTGTTGTTTTGAAATAAAATGCGGCATGATCAATGGTTAAGCAGGGGCAGCCCGGAGCAACAAGGGAGCAGTGCAAACGGCGTTCTCCATGATGCGCAAAATGAAGCGGCAGCCAATACCCTGCAGGGACTATTCAAAATCGACGGTAGGCGCGTTCTGCGCGGATTCGCTGGCCTGGAACTGAGCTTGTTGCTTGAATCCGAACATGCCGGCAAACACACTGCCAGGGAAACGGCGAACTTTCTTGTTGTATCGGGTTACCACGTCGTTGTAGCGGTCGCGTGCCACTTTGATCCGGTTTTCGGTACCTTCCAGTTGCGTTTGCAGCTCGATAAAAGCGGCGCTGGCCTTTAGCTCCGGGTAATTCTCGGAAATCATGAGCAACCTGCCCAAAGATTGGGAAATGCCGGATTGCGCCTGCTCAAACGCTTGCAACTGCTCCGGGGTCACGTTCTTGGGGTCAATCGTGATGCTGGTTGCTTTGGACCTGGCTTCGACGATGGACGTCAGCGTTTTTTGCTCGAAGTTGGCAACTCCTTTTACGGTGTTGACGAGATTGGGGATCAGGTCTGCCCGGCGCTGGTAGGCTGTTTGAACCTTGCTCCACTCGTTTTCCACTTCTTCGTCCAGGTCGACGAACGCGTTGTAGTTATTGCATCCGGTACTCAGGACGATTAAACCAAGAATGATCAGCACGACCGAAATGGTTAAAGACCTCATGTTGATGATTGTGTTTTATTATTGAACAATGAAATCACGAACGGGTTCGCTTCTCTTTTTTAAAACCAACCGCGATCCAAAAATAGGGGGCAAATGCAGATTAACCCTATTTTTTTCCTCAAAGAACCCTTTTTATCGGCGAAAGTCGGAAGTCCCGGAGCAATCAGCTTTTTCCTCTCCAGAAAACGGGCCATCAGGTTTTCGGCAGCCTGGAAAGGACTAAGCGTCCCTTTGACGACGGCTTCTTCCAGCTCGGGCAACCAGGATTTGATTCCGGGATGGTCGTAGAAAAGCGCTTTGAGTTGCTCCAGGACGGTTTCGTGCATCCAGTACCGGGCCTGATGCTGGCGTTTGGCGGCAAACGAGCCATTTTGTTCGGTAAGCCCCTTATGTTCCAGGATTTTTTCCCAGATTTGAGCAATCCCCTCGCCGGCCATAGCGGAGCAAAGCTGCACGACGGGGGCCCATCCGTTTTCTTTGGGAGGAAACAGATGGAGCGCATTGCGGTATTCGGCCTGGGCCTGCTTTGCCCGGAGCAGGTTTTCTCCGTCGGATTTGTTGACGGCCAGCAGGTCGGCCATTTCCACAACGCCCCGCTTGATGCCCTGAAGTTCGTCGCCTGCTCCCGGGAGCAACAGCAACAGGAAGAAGTCCACCATAGAATGCACCGCAATCTCCGCTTGTCCTACTCCTACTGTTTCCACCAGGATGACGTCAAATCCGGCCGCTTCGCAAAGAATGATGGTTTCGCGGGTTTTTCGGGCTACGCCGCCCGAAGAATGGCCTGAAGGAGAAGGGCGGATAAACGCAGCAGGCAGGGAAGCGAGTTCGATCATCCGGGTCTTATCCCCCAGGATGCTGCCCTTGGTCAATTGGCTGGAGGGGTCGATGGCCAGAACGGCCACGCTCAGGCTTTGTTGGATCAGCATTTTGCCAAAAGCTTCGATAAAGGTGCTTTTCCCTACCCCGGGAACTCCGGTGATCCCGATGCGGATTGAGTTGCCGCTATGCGGCAAACAGCGCTCGATGATCTCCTGAGCTTGCTCCTGATGCCTGGCATGTCTGCTTTCGATCAGGGTGATCGCCTGGCTGAGCAGCACCCGGTCGCCCCGAAGGACGCCTTCAGAAAGGGCTTCTACTCCCGGACGGGCCTGGCGATGCAGATGTTTGCCCAGTTCCGGGTTCAACGGATTGGAGGGGGTGGTTCCTTCCTTCACCTGTAGTGCGGATTCGCGATGCCCTTTTTTTGAATGCTTCATCTTTCGGCAATCCTATTCCCCTTTGAACACAGGAGGACGTTTTTCGAGAAATGCCTGTACGCCCTCCTGGTAGTCGGCGGTCTGGCCTGCTTCGGTTTGGAGGGTTTCTTCCAGGGCCAGTTGCTGGTCCAGGGTGTTCTCCATGCTCTGATTAAAAGCCTGTTTGGCGAGCCAAAGCCCCTTGGTGGGCATAGCGGCCAGTTTTTGAGCTATAGCCAGGGACTTGGTGGCGAATTCGTCGTCTGGAAAAGCCTGATAGATCATTCCCATGGCCACAGCGTCCAACGCGGAGACTTTATCCCCCAGCATGGCCAGGGCGCTGGCTCGCTGAAAGCCGATCAGGCGCGGCAGGAAAAAGGTTCCCCCGCTGTCGGGAATGAGCCCGATCTTACTGAATGCCTGGATAAACGAGGCGGATTGAGCGGCTACGACCAGGTCGCAGGCCAGGGCAATGTTGGCGCCCGCGCCGGCGGCAACCCCGTTGACAGCGGCGACGATGGGTTTCCTCAGGTCCCGGATGCGCCGGATGATTGGGTTGTAGTGTTCTCCGAGGATAGAGGTTAATCCAATAGGTTGCGGCCCCGTAACTTCGTTGAGGTCTTGCCCGGCAGAGAACGCTTTCCCGGCGCCGGTAAGGTAAACCGCCCGAATGGCAGGATCGTCCTGGCAGGTATCCAGATGCTGTTGCAGCAGCAAAGCCATCTCCCGGTTGAAACTATTATAAACGGAAGGCCGGTTGAGGGTGAGCAGGGCGACTGCCCCTTCTTTTGAAAAGAGGACGGAGTCCATAATTTAATGGCATTTAAAGTAATCAAAAGGTTCCCTGCAATCGAGGCATCGATAAAGGGCTTTGCATGCGGTGGAGCCAAATTGGCTGATCATTTCCGTATGCTGGCTTCCGCACTGGGGGCAGGGAATAAGCCGTGATTCCTGAAACAGGGCGCTTTTATCGGCTGAACTGGTTTGAGGCGGAGCGATCCCGAATTCCAGAAGTTTTTGCCTGCCCTGTTCCGTGATCCAGTCGGTTGTCCAGGCTGGCGTTAAGACCGTGGAGATCCTTACGGGTTCGATACCTCGATCCTGTAAAACCGCCCGGATATGCACTTCAATGGCGTTCATCGCCGGACAGCCCGAATAGGTGGGCGTAATAACTACCTCCACGGCGCCATCTTCGCGGATAACAACGTCGCGGAGAATGCCGAGATCCTGGATGGTTAGTACAGGTATTTCCGGATCGCAGACGTCTTCGAGGATACGGAGAATGGCTTGTTTACTTGGCGCAGAAGTTTTTTCCATCGGCTGAATATCCATTTTGCCGGCAAAGGGTCCTTGCGCCACTTTTTTGGGCAGCAACGGGCGGGTTCTAATCCAGGGCTTTGACCGGATCCATGTTCCGGATCATAAGCAGGTAGGATTTGGCGAACGCCGGCAGCGAATCATAAGTTAAACTTCCTGTAGCAGCATGTAGTTTGGGGTAGGCCGCTTTATTTTCTTCCAGGATTGCCTCGATCATCCCTTTGATGCTTTTCTTGTTCAGCGCCCTGGCGCCTGGATCGTGGAGATTAAAATCCATCCCTAGCGCCCGGAAATAGTCTGGTTCGCAAATTGGGTAAAATAACTGCAGTAGTTCCCGGATGGGCTTTGGCGGAGCGTAATTGAACAGGGAGTAACCGACAATATACCCAGGAATAGCCAGCGCCGTATCGGGGTAATTGTTGTCGAGGTACCAGTCCATATGATGCAGCTCGGAGTCGATAAAGGTGACGATCCGGTCGTGGTTTACCGGAATGGTGATGCCGAAAGTGAAACTCACCTGATACATTTCCTTGAAGAACTCTTCCTTAGGCCGGGCGATGAGCTTGTCGAATTCCTTGCACAGGATCTGGTTTTTTTCGATGGTGGACTTTCCATCGTTGGAAAAATAGACCCGGTGCATCCGTTCCAGGGTTTCCATCATATACCCCTCGGGCTGCGTAAGGTAATCGAGTTTATAGATCAGATTGAGCAGGGAATACGCATGCCCGCCGGGAAACTGATCTTTTCGGACAGGGTCGGGTTGCATGCCGGACTTGACCCGCTCGATTTGCGATTTAATGTACGCGTATTTGACCTCTTTGTGTTCTGCCGGAACGTCCTGGATTTTGGCGTTATCGATTTGCTGAAGGATTTTGAATTCGTCGACCAGGAGGTCGTCGAGTTTGTCGGCGTTGGTCGCTACTTCCTTCAGGGCGAAGTAAAGCTTGTACGGAGAGCCGTCCAGGGTGAAGGTGTCGAAGACGATGGTCAGATTATTCTGGGGGTCCAGGGCAAAGCGGGCGTACTTGAGCATGAAATTCTTTTCGATCAGCCGGCGCATAAACCCTACGTTAAGGGATTGGGACCGGGCGATTTTGGCTTCGCACTTGATGTTTTCCGTGGTGGCGAATCCTTCCATTTTTTTTGAACCCTGAAAGATTTCGAACGACAATTTGCCCTCCTCAAGGGAGAAGAACACGTTATCCTCTTCGTCATCCCGCAGGTAATGAAAAAATTCCCGGTAGGACTCCAGGTATTTCCCTTCGTCAAACAGCCGCAGGGAGCGGTCCCAGGCTTCGTAATTGGACGGCTTTTTGTAGGAATCGCTGTATCGGCCCAACTTGACCAGGGGAATACGCGTTTGCCTGGAGGAAGATCTGAACAGCCGGTCGAAAAGTCCCATGATCTTTTGGTGACAACGTCTTTGATAAACGGATTTCCGGGCGGTGGGAAGCCTTATTGCAGACAACCCGATATTCCGGGTTCGAAAAATACTATTTTTAACGGAGAATCACTAATGCATATTAAAATCAGTTACGGATAATGGACTTTCGGACGCTTGTTCCGCCAGGGGCTTTTGGTTTGGAGATCGGGCATAACACCCCTTCGCTGGTCATGGGGTCGTGTTTTGCCGAGTCGATCGGGGGGCGTATGCAGGGATTGAAATTTCCGGTCGTGGCAAATCCATTCGGGATTTTGTTCAACCCGTTATCCCTTGCCTCGGCCATCGCCCGTTTGCTGGAGGGGACTCCTTTTCAACCCGGCGAACTGGAATTTCACGATGGCCGTTGGTTGAGTTTTGCCCATCACGGGCAATTCAGCGGGGCTGACCGCGAGGAGGTGCTGGGCCGGATCAACCTGGCTTTTGCCGGAGGGAGGGCGCAAATTCAACAAGCCGGCCTGCTGATCCTCACCCTGGGCACGTCGTTCGTCTGGGAAATCAGGGACCGGGAAGCGGTAGCCGCGAATTGCCACAAGCTTCCGGCATCGATGTTTGTCCGCCGCCGGGCGTCTTTGGCAGACCTTACCGCCGCTTTATCCGCCGCTTTGGATCAACTGATTGCTGCCCGGCCGGATATCCGGATCCTGCTTACGGTAAGCCCAATCCGCCATCTGCGCGACGGATTGATCGAAAACCAGCGCAGCAAAGCGACATTATTGCTGGCATGCAGTATTTTAGAGGATCGAATACCCAATGTACGTTATTTTCCGGCGTATGAATTGCTAATGGACGACCTCCGGGATTACCGGTACTACGCCCGGGATATGATTCACCCCTCCGAAATGGCTCAGGATTATATCTGGGACTATTTTTCCAGGTCCTTTTTTTCGGAGAAAACCCTGCGCTTGATCCGGGAGGTTGAAAAGGTGCGTCAGGCCATGCAGCACCGCCCGCTGCGGCCCGATAGTCCGGAACATCAGGCATTCAGACAGCGGCAGCGGGAGCTTATTCTGGCTCTTGAAACCGCCTGGCCTGAGCTGGACTGGCAGATGGAAAAATCTTTTTTTTCATAGAAAATCGAACACTAATATGAGGTCTTCTTTACGAACAAGCGCCTTGCTGACGATGGCTTGCTTCCTTTTCGTTACGGGCTTGCAAGCCCAGCATCTGGTGAAGAGTACGTTTTTGCGTACCTATGCCAAGACGGAAATTGGGGTGTTTGTCCCTATCCCCGGTTTTGTTAAATACGATGTAGACGTGTATAAGCTGGAGTATGCTACTCCTAATGTGCAGGGAAAGCCGGACACCGCTTCCGGCCTTTTGGCTGTTCCTGTGGTCAAGAATTTGTCCTTCCCGCTTCTGGTCTATCAGCACGGCACCGCCGGCTCCAGGGAGGCGGTACCTTCCCGGTTGAGCTTCGAAGCTACGATAGGGCTGGTTGGGGGCGCTCTGGGTTATGTATCGGTGCTTCCCGATTACCTCGGATTGGGAGATTCCGATGGGTTTCACCCGTATCTGCACGCTAAAACGGAAGCTTCCGCCGCAGTGGATATGCTTCGCGCAGCCAGGCAATTTGCCGCCTCTGCAACGATTGCACTGAATGGGCAGGTTTTCGTGTCGGGCTATTCCCAGGGCGGTCATGCGGCCATGGCCCTGCACAGGGAATTGGAAACGAATTTGAGCGCCGAGTTCAAGGTCACCGCTTCTGCGCCCATGTCCGGGCCGTACAGCATTTCCGGAGACATGAAAAGCCGCCTGCTCAGCGAGGAAGAATATTTTTACCCGGGATACCCGCTGTATACCATGCTTTCCTACAACCTGGCGTATGGCGTGTACGACAGCCTGGCTCAATTCATCCGCGCGCCCTATCTGTCTATTGCGCAGGCGTTCTATTCCGGCGAGGAAACCCGGATCGACTCCATCCATGCCCGCCTGGCGCGCGCGTTAATCCTGGAAAAAGGGAAGGTGGTTCCCAAGTATATTTTCCCGGACACGTTGCTTGCGGCGATTGCCTCCAACCCCGCGCATCCGGTCAATGCGGCCCTGTCGGATAACGACGTGTACAAATGGGCGCCCAAGGCGCCCACCCGCTTGTTCTATTGCCGGGCCGACGATCAGGTCGTTTACACCAACAGTACCCTCGCTGATTCGGTCATGCGTTCCCTGGGCTCGGTGGATATCCAGTCTGCGGACCTGAATCCGAACTTCGACCATGGGCAGTGCATCCAGCCGGCGTTGTTGTCGACGATTCTTTTCTTCAGCTTCTACCAAACGACGCCTACCGGAACCGAGGACGGACTTCCCGAACTTCCTGTATACATGTACCCCAACCCGGCATCCGGATCGTTTACCCTTGAGGGATTGCCTCCCCAAAGCAGGGTGCATCTGACCGATCTCTCCGGGCGATTGCTCCGAAGGATACCGGCCGGAGAAGGCGCCCAGGCCATTTCTTTATCCGGCCTGAACCGGGGGATGTATCTGGTGCGCGTGCTGTCGAGCGCGGGCGTTTGGACGGGCAAACTGGTCGTCGAATAACCGGGTTAAACCAAGCGCCGGACCATGGAGTCCGGAGTCAGTTTAAGGTCCGCCTCCAGGTTGAGCAGGAGCAAGCCCGGTTTCTTGCCGGGTTCGATGCTGCCCAGGCTGTCGTCAAAACCGAGTGCCCGGGCGCCGTTCAGCGTAGCCCATTGCAGAAGCGTCTCGAAAGGAACATACGATTGGTATCGGGCGATGGTTTTCATTTCCTCCAGGATGGAAAGCTGCCAATTCGAGGTTAAGCTGTCCGTACCAATCGTCACGACGGCCCCGGTGTCCAGAAAATACTGGTAATAGGGCAGGGCGTTTTCGATATACAGGTTGGCATTGGGACAGGTTGCCCAGAACACCTGTGCGTTCCAGTCCTGGGCTGCGCGAATGTCCTCCGGTTGCGTAGTCGTGTTATGGACGAACAACACCCGGGTATCCGGGCGCATATGCTTCAGGGCATAGTGGATGGAGCTTTTTTGAGTCGGAACAAAATGATCCAGTGGGAAGCCAAACCTCTGGTAGAAATCGAGAAAGCCTCCGGATTTGGACCGGAAGAGCTCGTTTTCCAGGGGCGTTTCCTGGTTGTGGATGCTCACGGTTTGCCCGGGAGCGTTCGCTTGGTTTATCCGGCGGAATAACTCCGGAGAAACCGTATACGGCGCATGGGGGACGCAGCTTTTTCGGTTGCCCTTCCGGTCGCTTTGCCCTTTAAAGACCTCGAAATAGCGGGCAAACGTGCTTTCCGCCAAATCGTTCTGCAAAAAATCGAACATCTCGACAAAGGTGTAATACAGGATGGGGCTATTGTCTTTGTGCCGGGCGGTATCCAGTTTGTTCGAAATATCGCCCACCGCCATAATACCGGCTTCGTACATGTCGCGCCCGGCCTGGTCGATGGCGTCGAGGATCGCCTCCATGGGAAATTCCCGGTAGGCGACCACGCTGTAAAGGAAAGGCAGCAGCGTGGTCCCGGTGGGTACCAGGCCCTTCATGTGCGAAAGTTCCAGGTGGCAATGGGTGTTGACAAACCCGGGGATGATTGCGCCCCCGTAGGTTTCCAGGCTGGCCGGGTCGTGGCCGGCTCTGGAAGTAATTTCCAGAACCAGGCCCTGGTCGTCGGTGATAATGACGCCTTCCGGTACTGGCGCGGCACTAACGGGGAATACGGTATCGGCGGTAATCTTGCGCATAAGACAGCGTTTGGGTTAACGATTCAGACGGTGGTCCAGGGGGCAACGATCAGCCCGGTTTTTACCCTGGGTTCAAACCAGGTGGATTTTGGCGGCATCACGGCGCCTGCCCGGACGAGGGCGAAAAAGTCGTCCGACGGTACTGGGTAAAGGCAAAAGGCTGCTTTGCCTTCGTGTTTCTCCATGGTTTTTTTCAATGCGGCTACGCCTCCCGGGCCTTCGATATACAAGATGTTGGGATCGTTGCGCACGTTGGCGATGTGCAAAATAGGCCCTAAAAGGTAGGTGTTGAGCAGTTCCACGTCGAGTAATACGCCGTTTTCCGGCAAGCCTTCAAGCAATTCCGGCTTCCAGCGCAGGATGTATTCGCCTGAAGGAAGCAGCAGCAAAAATTCGTGCTTTCCCTCCGGTCTCTGCCCTTCCTGGCAGGGGTTTACGGAGCAATAAGTGCGCACTTCCTCCAGGAAACGCTCGCCGGTAAGGCCGTTCAAGTGCGTAATCACCCGGTTAAAATTGTGGATCTCCAGGTCGGCAGCGTCAAAAAAAGCGCATAACAACCGGGAGAAAGGCTTTTCCGGACGCTCCTCATGGAGGGCGGCGGCAGCCGAGCAGCGATGATGCCCATCGGCAATGAACACCTCCGGGACGTTATCGTGGAAAAGCGCCTGAATTTTCCGGATCGTTTTTTCGCCGGAAATGGAATAGATCCGGTGCGTAGTTTGTTCTGAAGGGAAATAGAACTCCCGGGCGGGAGGCTGGCTGCCGGAGAATGCGTTCATCCACGCTTGAACCGGGCGGGAAACGGGATAGGTACACAAAACGGGTTTGATCATGGCCTGTTGCTCCAGGAAAAGCGATTTCTGGAGATCCTCCTTGGCGTGGATGGTTTGCTCGTGTTTTTTTATACGCCCTTCGCGGTATTCGGAAATATCCACCGAAGCGATAAGGCCGCGGAAAGTGCGCCCGGGGCGGACGATTTCATAAAAAAACAAGGCTTCCTCGTCCAGCGGTTGGAAATACCCTTGTTCGAAAAGCGCAGGGAAGACTTCTTTACAATCCGCGAAAAAAGTTTCGGGAGCGGGGATCCGGTCCGTTACAGGTAGAAAAGCCTGGAAAGGGTGCAGGAGCATGACATAGCAATTTATCCGTGGGCCGCAACAGCTGCGAAAGGTAAGGATTTTTTTTGAGCCCCGGCTTAGGCCCTTCTGAAAAACCAGGAATGCGTTATCTTCGCCACGTGGCTGAACGCAGGAAAATAACCGAACGATGAACAAAAAAATTATGGTCACCTCGGCGTTGCCTTACGCCAACGGGGCTTTGCATTTGGGGCACCTGGCCGGCGCCTACCTTCCCGCTGATATTTACGTGCGCTACCTCCGCCTGATGGGCCGGGATGTGCTTTGGGTGTGCGGGTCCGACGAACACGGGGCGGCAATCACCATCCGGGCAAAAAAAGAAGGGATTTCTCCGCAGGAGATCATCGATAAATACCACGCGCTGAACAAGGAGACCTTCGAAAAACTGGGGATCTCCTTTGACTATTACCACCGCACCAGCGCCCTGCTGCACCACCAAACCTCCCAGGACCTTTTCCTTAAACTGTACCGCGACGGAGACGAGTTTGAGGAGCGCACCATCGAACAGTACTACGACGAAGCATACGGACAGTTTCTGGCCGACCGCTACATCATGGGCATCTGCCCCAAATGCGGGCATAAGGAAGCCTACGGCGATCAATGCGAAAACTGCGGAACCGCCCTTTCTCCCCTGGAACTGATCGAACCGCGCTCTATGCTGAGCGGTAACGTCCCGGTGCTTCGCCCCACCAAACATTGGTACTTCCGGCTCGACAAACACGCAGGCTGGCTGCGCGAATGGATCGAAAAAGGCATACTGGACGGAAAACCGCACCACGACCCGGAACAGTGGAAAAAACACGTGGTCGGACAATGCCTGTCCTGGCTCGACGGCGGGCTTCAACCCCGCGCGATTACCCGGGATCTGGACTGGGGAATTCCCGTTCCGCTACCCGGAGACGAGGCCAAAGGAAAAGTCCTCTATGTTTGGTTCGACGCGCCGATCGGGTATATTTCCTCCGCCAAGCAATGGGCCCTGGAAAACGGAAAGGATTGGGAAGCCTACTGGAAAGGCGACGACGTGGATTTGATCCACTTCATCGGGAAAGACAACATCGTCTTCCACTGCATCGTTTTCCCCGCCATGCTCAAAGCCCACGGGGAATATGCCTTGCCCCGGAATGTGCCAGCCAACCAGTTCCTGAATTTTGAAGGACAAAAATTTTCCAAATCCAGAGGCTGGGGCATCGAGCAGCACGATTACCTGGAAGAATTTGCCGCCTTCCCAAATAAAGAAGACGCGCTTCGCTACGCCCTGATCCGCAATATGCCGGAAAACAAGGACGCAGATTTTAAATGGGACGAGTTCGCAGATTTTTACGACAAGGAACTTGCCGACAACCTGGGGAACTTCGTCAATCGCGTGGTCGTGCTGACGGAAAAGTATTTCGGCGGATACGTTCCCGATTCCAACGCCGATCTGGGAGAGATCCTGGCAGAAGCCGACGTGCTCGCCCGCCGGCTTACCCGGGAGGTGGAGGCGTTCAGCTTTAAAGCGGCATGCCAGACCCTGATGGAGATCTCTTCCTTTGGCAATACCTACCTCCAGGACGCGGCGCCCTGGGCGCTGGCAAAAGAAAATCCCGACGATCCCCGGATCGCTGAATGCCTGTTTGCTAGCCTTCAGATGGTCGCCTTGCTGAGCGTGCTCTGTCAGCCGTTTATTCCGTTTACCTCTCCCCGGATCCGGGCTTTATTGGGCTTGGAAGAACTCAAAAACGGGGAGTTGGCCGACGTGCTTTCCCGGTTGGACAAAGGAGAACCCCTTCTGGCGTCCGGCGTCCGTATAGGCGCCCCGGAGGTGTTATTTCCAAAAATATACGACCGAAAGGATACCAGCCGGCTGGAGATCCTGGATCGTCAGAAAGCAAAGCTTCAAGCAATCATGGAACAGGAACAATCCAAACAACGGGCACCGTTCAAAGAGCTGGTCTCCTACGAGGATTTTGCCAAGCTCGATCTGCGCACCGGCACGATCCTGGAAGCCGAAAAAGTGCCCAAAGCAGACAAATTACTCAAGTTGAAAGTCGATCTCGGCTCCGAACAGCGGACCATTGTTTCGGGTATTGCCGAGCATTTCGACCCGGCAAAGATCATCGGGCAACAAGTGACCGTCGTGGCTAACCTCGCGCCCCGTACCTTGCGGGGGATTGAATCGCAGGGAATGATCCTGACCGCCGAAAATAGCAAGGGCGAGCTTATGTTTGTTTGTCCAGCCGTTCCTTTTGGCAACGGGTTTATGGTTAAATAGTAATCAACATGGGCGTGGCACGCAAATATGCGGTTTGGGCCGGCTTCCTGCTGGGATTGGTTTCCGCTGGAATGCTTTTTTTGCGAAGCCAGCAAGAAGCGTTGTGGGGGTATTGGCCTCTTTTCCTATTTCCTGGGCTTGTTCGCTGTGGTGTTTTTCCGCCGCCGGTTTGTTCAGGAAGGAAGTTTGCACCAGCGGAGGCTGGGGTGGGCTATCCTGAGCGGGTTGATGCTGGGGTTGGCTTTCCCGGATATCATTCCGAAAGGGTTTTTGGTCTTTGCTGCCTGGATTCCTCTGCTTCGGCTGGAGTACTCCTTAAGGGAAAAACCGGCCGGAACTTCCTGGAAAGCCTTGGTCTTTTATAGTTACCCTGCCTTCGTCCTATGGAATATCTTGTCTACGTATTGGGTGGCCAATGCGTCGCTTTTGGCTGGCGCCTTTGCCATCTTGGTCAACAGCGCGTTGATGCTGATTCCTTGGGGTTTGTTCCACCTTAGCCGCAGGTATTACACCCGCCTGGGCTATTTTCCTTTCATCGCTTTCTGGCTGGCGTTTGAATACGTGCACCATCGGTGGGAGCTGGCATGGCCCTGGCTTACGCTGGGAAATAGCCTGGCCGATTTTCCTTTTATGGTTCAGTGGTACGAATACACCGGCGTTTTGGGAGGTTCGCTATGGATTTTGTTGATTAATGTAAGCTTGTTTGTTGCGATTCAGTCGCAGGAACCATCCAGGCGCCGGGTTTTGAGCATGCAGACGGCCGCTTTGGTTCTTCTGCCTCTGCTGGCGTCTATTCTTCGGTATGTCAACTACCAGGAAAAAGGACAGCAAATCGAGGTGGTAGCGGTTCAGCCCAATTTCGAGCCGCATTACGAGAAGCCCAAGACTCCGGAAACGGCGCGTATGGATCGGATGATCGCCCTGGCCGAGCCTTTATTGGGGTCCGGGACGCAGTTTCTGATCTACCCCGAAAGCAGCATCGGGTACGTTGAGACGGCGCAATTGCCGTTTTATCCACCGGTTCAGCAGTTTCGGCTGCTACAGACCCGTTTTTCGCAACTGACCATTGTATGCGGGCTGGACGCTTACCGGATACTTGGACCGGATGAGGCATCGACCCGGGCTACCCGGGAACAGCAAGATTCCCAGGGCGAAGTTCGCCGGTTTGAGGTAATGAACGCCGCCCTTTGCCTGCCATCCCTGAACTCAGGGGAAGGGCCGGAAATCTATCAGAAATCCAAATTAGTGCCCGGCCCTGAGCTGTTCCCCTATCCCGGGGCGTTGGGCTTTCTCCGGCCGCTGGTAGAACGATTGGGAGGAACGATGGCCGGGTTTGCCTCCCAGAAAGAACGGGAAGTATTTCAGAACGGGCTTGCCAAGGTTGGGCCTGTGATTTGCTATGAATCCGTTTTTGGGAGCTTCCTGGGCGGTTATGTACGCCAGGGGGCTGAGGCCTTGTTTATTATTACCAACGACGGCTGGTGGGATAATACGGCCGGCCATCGCCAACATCTGAAGTATGCCTCTTTGCGGGCGATCGAACTCCGCAGGGATATAGCCCGGTCGGCCAGTACGGGAATCTCCTGTCTGATCAGCCAAACCGGCGACATCCGCCAGGCTACCGCCTATGGGGAAGCCACCGCTATCAAAGGGGAAATCCATCTCAACCAGGAGCGCACCTTCTATAGCCTTTGGGGCGATATGATTGGGCGGCTTGCCCTTTTTATGAGCGTCTTACTCCTTTTAAACGCGGGGGTTAAGGCCATCACTTCCAGCGCGCGCGAACCTCTTAACGGATAGGGGGTCTGCGGCGCTTGCTTCCTGGCTTTAACGGCATTTGCCCGCCTTTCATACCGCCCATTCTTCCGGCGGCTTTGAGCTGCCCCTGCTGTTGCAATACTTTTTCCATCTGGGCAATCTGCTCCTTGATCGTCGGTTCGGTAATCCGCATTTGCTTGAGGTTGCGCATATGCACTTCGGCTTGCTTCCAGCGGCTCTTGTTGAGGTGTACGCTGGCGAGCTGCAATTCGATCATAGCCCGTTCATTATCTGTAGGAAGCTTGAGTCCCTGCGCTTTTCTTAGCCATGCTTCTCCCTCCTCGGTCCGCTTTTGGGCCATAGCCACCGATCCTTTGATCAGGTAATAATATGCCCTGTTGGTTACATATAGAAGCTTTGGGCTAAGCGTCAGGTTGAGGCGCTTTTCGGTAGCTTCCAGATCGGTTGCCTGCATGAACTGCGCAGCCGATTGCACCGTTCCCAGGAGAATGTAGCCAAGGATCAGTACCAGCCCGGCCAGAAAGAACGGGAAGGCATACCAAAATCCAAAAGCAAAAGCCAGCGCTATTCCGCCAATGATCGATAAGGCAATCAGCGCAAACCTCAGGTAGATATTGATCGTAAGCATAGTGGTTTTTATTTTCCCGGCAAAGGTAAGGAATCGGGCGAATAAGGGCGACAAAATCCATGAGGGCTTGTTGTCTTGCTAACCTATGGATTGGAAATTTTCCAAACCGCGTTGCATCAGGCAGGTTGGAATTTTTAGCCCCAAAAGGCATTTGGTTATTTGTATTTAATTTAAAACATTGATTTACAATAATTTATTTGTTTGATTGAATTGGCTGGTCCGAAAAAGAAGGGATGAACAGGCATCCGGTTCCTGGGTTTGCGCCCAGGTAGGGGAGGGTTTAGTTTTGAAGAAAATAAACCCCAGTTATGAAAAAACAACCCCGCCCAATCCCAAATTTTGGCCATTTCTTTCAAGCGGTATTTAAAAAGATTGTTATTCTGGACGAAACCAAAAAAGGTATACTTGTCGCGAATTGGTTTTAGCGTTTGAACCAATTCCGTAGTATGGACGACTTGGAGAAGGGGGTTTCCCAAGGCCGTTTATTATTCTTCACGGAAACAGGAATTGATGGCCATGGCGGCCCATGCAGAAGAAATGTCCAAGAATTAACTTAACGCTTCTAGCCTTGGGCGAAAAAAAGTGGCAATTTTGTGGGGAAACCATTTACTATGAAGGTATACACCCAATTGCTCTTAACGTTCCTTTGTTTTCCCGTTACTTTTTATGCCCAGGAATCCCGTTCGGTATTTGATCTGCTTGCCGCCAACGAGGTATTGGAAATAGAACTTACTACGGACTTACAACTGCTACGGGATCAGAAAAACACCAACGAGTATCAGCCGGCCACCCTGTCGTATGCCGTAGGGAAGAAGCAGACGGAAAGCTGGGAGATCAAAATCCGCTCAAGAGGAAAATTCCGGCGTAGAGTATGCGTGTTTCCGCCCCTCAAGCTCAATTTCCCCAAGGGGCAGTTGAAAGAGAAGGGGCTTTCCGGAGAAGAAGACGAGCTTAAACTCATCACCCACTGCGTAGAGGGAGATCCAGGGAAAGACTACCTGATGCGGGAGTTTTTGATTTACAAACTATTCGAAAAACTTTCTCCGGTTTTTATCCGGGTTCACCTCGCTAAGGTGAAGTATATCGACCCTGTCACCGGGGAAAAGATCAATGCCTGGGGGATTCTGGTGGATGACGAAAAAGCGCTGGAGCGGCGCTACCAAGCCGATTTATGCGAAGACTGTTTTTCTCTTCCAAAGGAGAATTTTAAAAAGGACCAACTCTGCCTGGTTTTCTTGTTCGAATACCTGATCAGCAACACCGATTGGTCGGTATCTATGGTGCGCAACCTGTATCTGCTGAGGCCCAAGGACGGCAGCGGCGCGCTGTTGATTCCCTATGATTTTGACTTTTCAGGGTTTGTCAATGCCAGCTATGCCCGCCCGAATTCGGATTTCAAGCAGACCAAGATCCGGGAACGCCTGTTTCTGGGCCCGGACCTTTCCGATGAGGAAATCAAACCGGCCATCGAGTTGTTTCGCAGCAAACGCAAAGAGCTGGAAACCGTCATTCGGGAATTCAGGTATCTGTCGGGCGAATCCAAAATAGATTTGCTGGATTTTCTGGACGGGTTTTATCTGTCGATGGGCCAGGGAATCAAACGGCCTTCCCAATCGGAGTAAGCCTAGTCCAGCAACGCCCGCTCGTTGATCAGCATCCAGTTAGTACCCACATCGAGGTAGGTTCCGTTGGGGAAAACTGGCAGGAAGCTGTTTTCGAACACCCGCTGCGCCCGGCGCCGGTCTTCGGACTCCATAGCGAAACAATTGAAGATCAGGATTCCTTCCGGGGCCATGACCCTTTGGAGTTCTTCCATAAAGGAAACGCCGGTAAAAGGGGCTGGAATGAGGTCGTCGATGAACAAATCCACACATACCAGCGCAAACACGCCATCGGGAACGGCGCGGATGTACGCGCCGGCATCGGCGCAGTAGATGTCAAACCCCGACTCCAGCCGGGATAACGTATACTGCTGGGCCAGGTGTATGATGGCCTCGTCTATTTCCACGGCGGTGTAATGATACGTTCTGCGGAACTTCTTTTCGAGCAATTCCGGGATACTACCCAATCCAAGGCCCAGCAGCAACACCTGATCGATGGCGCGCTCCTTGATCCGGATCGCCGAAAAAACCCGGCTGAAGTTGTAGTACAGATCGCCAAACGAATAGATTGCTTTCGCCGTACTGAGCTGGAGCCGGCCCTGCTGCAGCGTGACATTTAACTCCGGATGGATACGGCTGGAAAGCGATTCTACCGGGATATCGGTAAAATAGCTGAGGAAGTATTTCCACCGGGGAATATTATTTCCCGGAAGGCTTCTCCCAGGGGCGGTGCGGCGCGGTTTCTTCAAAGAGACGGATTAGGGTGAGCCGGTCCGGAATGCTTAGCTGACAGTTGCGCCGTTCCATCATCCGGTCCATGGAAGGAATGGCTTTTTCAGGCGGAAACGTCTGCAGGGAAGCGGGTCCGGCAAGGGTGAACGAAGGGATGAAATTTCTGGGGAAGTGGGCGCCGTGAAGATTGCTGGCTAATCCAATGGACGTGCCGGAGTTGATCATCATGTTGATCCCCAGCCGGGAATGATCGCCCATGATCAACCCGCAAAACGTTTGCCCGGTAGCGTCAAAAGATTGCGTGGCATAGTTCCAGAGCCTGACCGGGCCGTAATCGTTCCTCAGGTTGGATATGGTCGTACCTGCTCCGATATTGCACCATTCGCCGATGAGCGAATGCCCGAGATACCCGGCGTGCGCTTTATTGGAATACCCCTGAAAAATGGTATGCTCGATCTCTCCGCCTGCTTTGCACCAGGGGCCAACCGTCGTGGCGCCGTAGATCTGAGCGCCCATTTTGACCACGGAGTTGTGGCAAAGGGCCACATTCCCCCGGATGCAGGCGCCTTCCATCACCTCTGCATGGTGGCCAATATAGATCGGACCGGCTTGTGCATTTAGAAAAGCGCCCTCTACCCGCGCGTCAGCCTCCAAAAAGATCCGCTCGGGGGCAATCGCCCGGTTCGTGCCACTTAATGGCTGGGATTTTCTTCCGGAAGTGAGCAGGTGGAAATCGGACTCGAGAGCGATGTTATTCAACAGGTATAGGTCGGAAAGCCGGTTGATCTTGTGGAATTCCACTTCGTCCAAAGAACGCGGATGCAGGTCGTCGATGTCTTCGTCCTGGATCAGTTTTTGAAGCTGCTCCCCGTCGAGCTTGGCCGCGATCAGTTCGTCGCCCTGAATGTAGGCGTCTCCAAATTCCATATTCCGGAGCAGCCGGCACAACTTTTCCGAAGGGAGGACAGAGCCGTTAATCACCAGATTTTCCTCTCCGAAATCGAGGTGATAGCTTTCCGCCAGATGATCCTGGGTAATGTACGAGACCTTGCTTCCCATCCAATGCTCCCATTTCTCCCGGATGGTGAGGATGCCGATGCGCAGTTCGCCAACCGGCCTCAGGAAGGTGAGGGGAAGTAAATGCGTGCGTACGTCGCTGTCAAAAAGGATGATATTCGTCATGTTAGGGGTATTGGCAGTTCCGGCTGGCGCAAATACAAAAAAGTCCCAACCAGCAGCTGATTGGGACTTCCTGGTTTTGGCGCAACCTGGTTATTTTTTCGCGAAGCGCGAGTTGGCAAACTTCTTGTTGAATTTGTCAATCCGGCCTGCGGTATCTACAAACTTCATTTTTCCGGTGAAGAACGGATGCGATGCGCTGGAAATTTCGAGTTTGATCAAGGGGTACTCGTTGCCGTCTTCCCAAACGATCTTATCTTTGGTGTTGGCGCATGAGCGGCCAAGCCAAGCTTCATCTACGGAAAAATCTTTGAACACAACCGTCCGGTAACTTTTCGGATGGAGATCTTTTTTCATGACGCGTTTCTTTTTTCGATCAGGCTGCAAAGATAATGGCCTTTTTAATAAAAGGAAATCCCCCGGATAATTTATTTTTCATTCTGTTGCTATGCCTGTCAAGAAGGTATCCTTGGTGTTGCCAGGTTTTGGGCTCCAGTCTAAATTGCTATGTTTCCTGCACCAAACCCGGCGGTGGGCTGAACTAAGTTATTTCCCAAACCAATTCGCGGCATGGTTAACTTAGCGCAAATTTCCAGAAACCATGGATTTACCTTCTTTTCCCCCCGGACTGAAACGCTCTGCCGCGATGGTGGTCCTTCAACACGGGGAATTTTTTCTGCTGTTGAAGCGCAATAAGCCCCCCTTTCAAGGACATTACCTTCCGGTAGGCGGAAAACTGGAGCCTTATGAAGACCCCTACAGCGCCGCCTGCAGAGAACTGTTCGAGGAAACGGGGATACAAGCGGACAAGCTCCGTTATGGCGGGGTCTTGATTGAGACTTCTCCGCTGGACTACAATTGGCAAAGCAATATTTATATCGTGGAAATCGATTGGCAGACGCCACCCCCGTGCGATGAAGGAACCCTCGAGTGGGTCCCTTTTGCCGATTTGGAACGCCTCCCTACGCCTCCTACCGACTGGCATATTTATCAATACCTCAAAGCAGGCCAGCCATTCGCCCTGAACGCCATCTACGACCAGCAGATGCAACTGCGCTCCATGGTGGAAGAAATTAGCGGCGGTTTCAGGTTGACGTGGACGTTAGACGGGGGGGACGGAAGGGGGCAGCCTCGTTACTTCCTCAATATCTTCCTCTCTCACGTCCAACGTCTGTCTCCCGCTAACTCCCGTCTAATTGGCATTGATCAGGTCTCCGCTTCCGGAGCCGGAGAAGTCGATTTGGGGGCTACCCCGGTAGAGGATATCCCCGGAGCCGCTAATCCGGGCTTTGAGGTAGTTGAGCACCCAGATTTCGGCATCGCCGGAGCCGGTAGTCCGGATATCCGCGCGGTTGAGTTTAAGTTTGAACCCCCGATAATCGCCGCTGCCGGTAACGTCGAGGGTGAGTTCATCGGCTTCGCCTTCGAGGAAGAGTTTTCCCGATCCGGTCAGACGGGCTTCCAGGTCGTCGGCATCGATGCCAAGGTCAACGTCTCCGGAGCCGGTATTGGTGAGGTACAGGTCGTCGGTCACGAGAATATTCTCGCTGATGATATCTCCCGAGCTGGTATTGTGTACGCTTTGTACCTCAGGCATCGTGATGTAAAGGGTGAGATCGCCGGTATTGCGCACGCAGTCATTGAGGGTGATCTCCCAAACCCCGTTGCGCACACGCCGGTTCAGCTCATCGATGATGTTGGCGTAGCCTTCCGCTTTTACCCTGAATTCGGGCCCTTGGGTAATATATACATTGGCCGAAATGTCCAGGCTGATGCCTGTAAAATCAGGCACATTGATGGTCTCGCTGACCACAGGGCCGGAACCGCGGATGCAGGGACCGTCGTTGTCGTCGTAGAAATCCACGATGCAACTGCTTAGAGCGAGAAAGAGAAAAGAGGTGGAAAGGATAATTAGCAGGATCCGTTTCATAATAACAGGTTTTTAAAAAGTCGGGAATTTTTTCCTGGATCATTCAAGAGACGTGTTGCAATGGTCCGTGTGGGCGGAAAAGAGCCCTTTTAAACTCGGGCTGATTCCTATTGCAACCAATCTAAGGTTGCTACTCGTCGTAGCGGTGGGAGCGGAACCTTCCAAAGCCCCCAAAGCGCAGGGTCATAGAGGCGTAAGTTCCCCTGAAGTCGTCGTTCGAGTACCCCAGGTTCTTGTTCACGCCGTCCAGATAGCGGTAACCGACCGCTCCGGCCAACCGGAACCAGCGGGTGAGGTTGAGTTCGGCGCCAATCTCAGGGGTTACGACAAATACGTGGTCGAGGTCGTCGTATCGGATCACCGGGTCGTTGAGGTCGACATTTACCGCTCCCCAGCCTATACGCGTGCTCCCGTAGAGGTGCAGCAGCTTGAAAGAAGGAACGGTAAAGCCCAGCCACAGGCCCGTATGGCCCAGATCGAGCTGGTCGATGTCCTGGTTGTCTTCGAGGAGTTTTTCAAAATCAATACTCCCCATACCGTAAAAACCGAGGAAGAAATCGTTGATAATCACGCCGCCGCCGCCGCCAACAGCAGTTCCGAGCTTGTTGTTGAGGCCCCATTCTGCGATCGGGCCGCCAAAGCCGCCTACCACGGTGGTCCGGCCAAATAACGTTTCATGCTTCTGGGCTTGAAGTCCGGATGCGAACGAGAACAGGCAAAACAAAATGGCAATCCAATTTAATTTAGTCATAATACAGTGGGTTTTTATAGAGCGAAAAAAATAAGCGTTTAAGCGTTTAAGCGTTTAGGCGTTTAGGCGTTTAGGCGTTGAGGGGTTGAGGGGTTGGAGAATGATCTAAAGGACAAAAGCTGTACCGGGCAGAGGAAATGGATTCCTTCGCAAGGGTTGCCCTGTGCTTTTGGATGGGAAGAAAAGTTGTTGGATCAGATCCGGACCCCGGCGGTCAGCCCGCCCCAGAATTGGTGGGTCGTTTGACCTTCTTTGGCGTGGTTGATCCACAGATAAGGCGCCAGACTGGTCTGGAGGAGGCCGCTTTCCGGGTCTTTGCGCCGGGAGAGCAGGTAGTTGGCCGTTGGGCCCAGGTAGATGCTGGCGCGCGATCCGAAGCGGACATCCCAGGTGAGCCGGAGTTGGTTTAACTGATGCAAATCCGCGGTCCAGATTTCGCGCTCGTTCACGTGGATACTCAGCGCTTCTACATTTAACAGGCTGCGGGCGCCGAGCGGAATCGCTGTTCCAAGCCCGTATCCCAATCCCCAATTCAACACCTTTCCGGCGCTTTCGCCGGGGCCGGGGGGCATGGGGTCATTTTTCCATTGCCCTCCCAGATAAAAGATGTTGTAAAAGGATTTCACCCCTAGTTTGAGCGCAAAATTTCCGAAAAAAGTTTCGCTGCCCCCGATTTCCACGCGGTTATAGCCTTTTCGAATGATGCTGATCAGCCCGAACGACGCTTTGGAAACCGTATCGGCGAAGTTGATCAGGCCGATCTGATACCCCTCCACTTTTTTGCCTATATTTAGCACGCCACTGATCTGGTTGTTCTCTACGTCGCCGGCCAGGTTGAACCCTCCGGCAAATTGGGACTTGACCTTTCCCCTGGAAATATTGAACGCCCCGGCGCCCTGAATACCGGTCGTTGCGCCCCCGCAATAATTGAACAGCCCCGCGCCCTGAACGCCTCTAAATCCAAAGATGGCCGCATTGAACAATCCCGCCCCCTGGACGGCATACGCTTTGCCGGCAACGTTGAACAGGCCCCCAATCTGGACGCCGCTTACCGTATCCCGAACCATGTTAAACAGGCCACCGTATTGTATCCCTGTCACATCATCGCCGACGACGTTGGCCCAGCCGGCGAGCTGAATACCCTTAACGTCGTTGCGGATGGTGTTGACAAACCCGCCTACCTCAAGGCCTTCTACCCCGCCATTGACTCCCCAGAGCAGATTCACGGACACCTGATTGGACATCTGGGAGCTGTAAATCGAGTTGGTACCCAAATAGGGGAGGAGGGAGATTTGGGCCAACCGGGAAAGCGGCTTTTTGTCAGCAGGAACTTCCGGCACAACCGGCGTCAGGCGGTATTCCGACAGATCGCCAGCGGTATCGGAAGAAGACGTCTGGCTTGCCGGCGCTTTTTGCCGTTGTTCCAGTTCGGGAAGGCTTTCCTGCCATTTCTGCCGGCGCTCCTCCGCCACCGCCCTCAGGCGGGGATCGGCATACAAGGGGCTTTTCTGAGACACTTCTTCCGGGAGCTCCCTGCTGCCCAACTGCCCTTGTCCCGGTTTGGGGGAGAACCTCAAGACGACCTGGCGGCCAACGTACTGGTGCCGGATAGGGAGCGGCGCAAATAACTGGTCGAGGGTTTCCTGGAGCGACGCGTTCTGCACCTTGAGGTGAACGGGCTCCTGAAGGGGAATGAACTCCGGGCTGTAGGCGAAGCGCACGCCATAGCGTTTGCTTAGATCCTGTAATACATCCTCCAGAGAAGCCCCTGCGTACTGGGCCTGGATCTTTTGTTCGGCCATCTGAGCGCCAAGCCAGGAGGGAGAAAAGAAAAAAAAGCCCATCCACCCCACCAGGAAGGGCAGAAAGTGCCGGGATATGCGGCCGGAAACCGGATTATTCGCATCCATTGCCAAAAAATTCGTAAACGCCGTCTTGTACCTCGATTTCCAGGTCCATGCTAATCTTTAAGACGTCTAAAACTTCCTCGATTTGGGGCTTTTCAAAGCTCCCGTGGAAGGTGCAGTTCATCAGGTCGGGATTGAGTACTTCGATCTCGATATCAAAATAGCGCTCCAGTGCGGCGATCAAATCAGGCATGGGGGTGCTGTCGAAAATCAGTTGTTCGTCTTTCCATGCCGAAGCGTTCACCGTAGGGACCTGGACCAGTTCGATCTGCTCTTTCCCCTCCAGGAATACCGCCGACCGCCCGGCGCCGACAGTCACCGACTGTTGCACGGGGCTTTTTATTTTCCGGGTAGCGTGCAAATCGACCTGTACGGTTCCTGTGCTAACGCTGACTTCCACCTGTTGCTCCCCGGGATAAGCCCGCACGTTGAAGGTCGTACCCAACACGGTCGTCTCCAGGTTTTTGCTGAAGATGGTGAACGGCAGCTTTTCCAACCTGGCAACGGAAAAGAACGC
Organism: Haliscomenobacter sp.; assembly: GCA_016707205.1. Classification (GTDB taxonomy): domain Bacteria; phylum Bacteroidota; class Bacteroidia; order Chitinophagales; family Saprospiraceae; genus JADJPL01. The sequence goes on from JADJHZ010000022.1 coordinate 33,025, forward strand.
TTCTCCTTGCAGCTTGACTTCCCGCCGCTTCAGGAAGTTTCGTGCATACGTCAGGGTGGTATTTTCGTTGAGCCATACCGTGCTTCCGTCTGGGAGCGCTACTTCCCGGCGCTCCCCGGAAGCCGTTTGAACGGCGATCCAATCTTTTTCTTCCCTGGAGGGCCCTTGCCGGCTTATTTGCCACCAGGCGGCGAGGAGCAGGAATGCGATAGAAGCCGCAGCAGCCCACCAGCGGCGCGGCCGGAGCCGCTTGGGCCGCGAAATGGGGATGATCGGCGGCTCGGCCCCGCCACGGTCCTCCTGCGGAGCCTCGAAAAAGGGCGGTTTGACCCCGGCAACCCCGTTTTCTATATCCAGCAGGGCATCCAGCCGATCCCAAGCCCTCGCCGGATTACCAGGGAATACCGGATCGGGGACAGCTCCGGAAAGCTCCCATACCCGGGCCATCTCGTCAAAAAGCCGGCGGTTCTCCGGAGTAGCTTCCACCCAGGCCATAAGCGCCCGGGCCTCCACAGCGGAAGCATTCCTCGAAAGGTATTTGGCAATCAGTTCCAGATAAAGCGTTTCCTGCGACATAGAATTCCGGTCTAGGAAGAAGATGCAATCTGAAGTCTTTTCCCCCCCTACGCAAAAATAGATTTTTAGAAATAATTAATCGGGCGTTCAATATAAAAACTGGTGGTTAGTGGTTGGTGGTTAGTGGTTGGTGGTTAGTGGTTAGTGGTTAGTGGTTAGTGGTTAGTGGTTAGTGGTTGGTGGTTGAGTAAATAAAGACCATTGTACCCTACCTCGTACTTCGTACGTACTTCGTAAATCGTACTTACAAATACCCTTTAAGCTGATGGCGCAGCACTTTAAGCGCTTTGCTCATTTGGTTTTCGACGGTTTTGATGGAAATATCCAGCTTGTCGGCGATTTCCTGGTAGCTGAGTTCTTCAAACCGGCTGAGCTGGAACACTAGCCGGCATTTTGGAGGAAGCAGGTTGATGGCTTCCTGGATGTTTTGTTCCAATTCCGCGTGCATGACCTGCGCTTCGGCATCCGCGCCGGATTCCACGGTGGGGCTGACCTCTTCAAAAAAACGCTGGGTGCGCAGGTAGGCCAGGGCTTCGTTGATGGCCATGCGCCGCAAGTAGGCGCTCAGGGAAGACGTGATTTCTATTTGATGCCGCTTTTGCCAGAACCGGAGGAAGACTTCCTGGGCGAGGTCCTCCACGATGCCGTGGTCGGGAACCAAACGCTGGATAGCCGAGCAAACAGGCTGGTAGTTGCTCTGGAAGATGGCGTGCAGCGCCCCCTTGTCGTCGGCTCTAAGGCGTGCCAGGATATCGTGGCTGGTGTGTACTTGCATCCCGAGGGTTCAAGGCGATAAACGTCAGAAAGATATAACAATAACGTCTAACCCACATTATTGCTTCGACGAAGTGGCCGTTTATTTGGAAATCCGTCTATATTAGGCCTGCTAAATTCGTTCACCCAAAATCCAGTTTATGTTCCGTTTCCTATTCCCCGTCCTGGCGTTTCTGCTTTGCGCCGTGTACAGCGCCGGACAGATCAAACCGGCCCTGCCCGCAGGGCAAACGCCCCTCTGGCAGGCTTCGCAGGTGCTTCCCTTTAACCGGCTTCCCATTTCGCCAAACCCTGGAAGCGCTCTGTCTGGCGTAGATCCTCTGGCCCGGTTTTCTACTTTTCCGATCCAAATCGAGCGCCCTGCGCTTATTCCCCGCGATGATTCTACCGGCCTTCCCTTTTTTATCCAGGGGAAAGCTCCGGCTGCGGCGCTGATCGTCCACCGCAGCAGCGCATTGGAAAACCAGGTGTTTTCTTACCTCGAACACCATAAGGAAGCGCTGGGAACAGCCATTCCGGAGGAAACCTTCTCCGTCCAGGAATCCTGGCAGGACGGCCAGGGCTGGACCCACGTCCGCTTGGTCCAAACCCATCTTGGGGTGGAAGTCTATGGCGGGGAACTGCTGGCACACCTCAAAGACGGCGTGGTGGAATTCCTCAACG
>JADJHZ010000023.1 GCA_016707205.1 Haliscomenobacter sp.
GCTGCTTAAAGATCTCTTTGAGGTAATTGATAAAGAAGGTTTTAGCTTGGCAAACTATCTGAAACGGCCGCTTTTTGTCAATGAAGCGATGCCTGCTTACCGGATGCTCGAACTTTTTAAAAAGGAGAAACTCCATTATGCTATCGTCGTGGATGAATTTGGCGCTACCAAGGGCATAGTGACCATGGACGATGTGCTTGACGCGTTGGTCGGCGATATACTCGAACAGGGCGAGGCAGAGTATGAAATCCGACAACGCGATGAGCGCTCCTGGTTTGTTGATGGACAATTCCCGATTTCCGATTTCCTGAAGTATTTCAACCTTCCCCCCCGTTGGGGTTTGGATGGCCATTTTGTCACAGTCGCAGGTTTATTGCTGGCCAAGTCACATGCTTTACCCCAGGTTGGGGACAAGTTCGAGATCGACGGATACTCGCTGGAAGTAGTGGATAAGGATGGGCAACGGATCGACAAAATCCTTGTAGTTAAAATCTGATTTTTTTATCGCTTGGGGCACAAAACGCTACAAAATGGATCAATGGATGACTTTTAAGGGAATCCTACGCTTGAATGATTCGGATGTTAGTCACTTTAACTATATTTTAGAGAAGGCTGTCCCCGTTAACTAAAAGCCGTTCAAACCGTCGTTCAATTCTCCACAAAATACATATCCACCTCCCCTTTGTTTTTGACCTGGATCTTGCCCCGGTGCACGCACTGGAATTCCTGCTGAACGAGCTTGTAGGTTTCGGCGGAGATGTTGATGCGGCCGGGCTCGGAGCCGGATTCCATGCGGGCGGCCACGTTGACGGTATCGCCCCAGACATCGTAAGCGAATTTTTTATCGCCCACCACGCCGGCTACCAACGGACCGGTATGGACGCCAATGCGGGCCTCGAAGAAAGGAAGATTTAGTTTGCGGCGCTCCCGCTGGTAGTCTTCCAGAAAGCGGAGCATTTCAATAGCGGCAGCGATGATTCGCTGGGGATGCTGCGGGTCGGGGTCGGGAAGCCCGCCCACAACCATATACGCGTCGCCGATGGTTTTGATTTTTTCGAGGTGGTACTTGCCGATGATCTGGTCGAACGCGCGGAAGCAATGGTCGAGTTCCTTGACCAGCGCATCCGGGGTGAGTGTTTCGGCAATGGCCGTGAAGTTTTTGAAGTCGGAAAACATCACCGTGGCTTGGTCGAACTGCCGGGCTTTCGCCCGTCCGAGCAGCTTGAGTTCTTCCGCAATGGCTGCCGGGAGAATGTTTAAAAGCAGGTTTTCTGCGCGCTGGCGCTCTTGCTCGATAATCTGATTTTTCTCCTTGAGGATGATGCTTTGGGTACGGATGTTGCGGTAACGAAGGTACAAGCCCACCGAAAGCAGAAATACCATGGCGGCGATCGCCAGGAACAGATTGCGCTGGGAGCTTTGGAGCTTGAGCTCCGATTGTTTTTGCTGGAGGATGATGACGTTATTGGCCAATTGCATGGAGTCCAGCTCTTTTTCGAAGGTCAGCGAATCCACCAGCCGCTTCTGGTATTCCAGATTTAATTGGGCTTTGGCCTGGGCTTCGTTCATGCTCTCAATGGCCTTCTGCTGGAGGTTGATGGTTTGGGTGAGCGCAAGGCGCTCCCGGTTGATCGAGTCGCGTTCCTGTTGCTGAGCGCTGAGTTGTTTACTCAACTCGTCCAGTTTTCCCTTGATGGTAGTGGCCTCGCCGGGGCTGGTGAGCACCGGCTGCTGCGGCGGAAGCGGCTTGACGGAGGATTCCGGCGCATTCCCTGAACTTTCCGCCAGAATCTCTTTATAACGGGCTATTTCTTTCGGTTTGCCTCTTTCGATGGCAAGCGCGGAAAGGACCTCCAGGTTGAGTTGCTGCAAAGCGGTGTTGTTTTTCAGCCCTGCCAGGCGCAAGCTTTTTTCCAGCGACTGAACAGCCATCGTTTTGGACCGGCCTTCCAGGTTAGCCTGGGCTCTCCCTTTGCGGAAAAGCGCTTCGGCGGAGTAGTTCAGGTTTTGAAGGGTGGACGCAAGCGATTCGGCTTTCTGAGCCGCCGAAACGGACTTTTGAAATTCTCCGCTGCTGAAATACCCGTCCGATAAAGCGATCAGGTTTTTGAATTGTTCCAGACCGGAGGTTTCCTGTACGGCTCGTTCCAGGGCAGGGATATCCTGTGCAAACAGGGCGGTTCCCAGGGAACCAAAAAGGAGCAAACAAAGCAAAACAGTTCTCATAGGGGGCGATTAAGGGAAAATTTTTGGGTGTTCTTTTTCTATTCACGAGCTATGCCAGATCTCTTTCTGCTCCCCCTCCTTCGGAGGTGGGTTGGGGGGAGGCCCGACAGCAGATAAAGCAGCATTTCAACGTTTTGAGATAACTTCCAGTAAAGATAAGGTCTTTTCCCTCTCTTTCACAAGGGGCAAACGATTTGCCCTTCAGGAACTTGCGCCCCTTTGGATATTGGGCATTTTCGTTTTCCTGGCGCCCAGACCTTCCAGGTTTCGCAAACCTGGAAGGTCTAGTTCCCAAAATGTCCAGTAGTGCGCCCTTTTGACGTTTGTCATTGAGAATCTGGACAAAGTTGCGCATAATTAAGATATGCGCGGAACGTGGATAAAAATCGGCATGTTAACTTTGTTGCTGCTGGCGCCGTCCCGGCTGGGGCGCAACCTTTGGCAGCCCCTTCCGGCGCCCGTAGCAGACCAGCCGGCAACTGGCGCCGCATCGGATTCTTTTGCCTTCCGGCTGATCGTCCAGGATTCGGTTCCCATTCGAAAATACTTTCCCTGGATGGACTCGCTCGTCCTGGCTTATGACTCCCTGGTCCCTTACCCCCTCTCAGAACACCTGATCGTTCGGGCAAACTCCTGGATCATCGACAGCCTGGCGGAAACAGACTACTACCTGCAAAAGGGAAAAGGCCGCTTTATTTACGACCAGGCCGGCATGCCGGCCTTGCGGAAAGGAGATACCCTGGGCATCCCGGAAGAAGCAATGGCGCTCCGGATCATGGCCCGGATAGCCAATACCGTCATCGACGTCAACATCCCGGAATACACCCTTCGGATCATGGAGGGAGCGGATACGTTGTATACCTTTCCCGTTCGCGTGGGCCGCAACGAGCGCAAATACCTGGAAATGGCCGGGCGGGTAGTCGACCTGCGCACTGCAGTAGGGGAGGGGAGTATCGTTCGCATCGAGCGCTACCCCGCCTGGATCAACCCCAGCGACTGCAAACCTTACGAAGTGACCCGCCGCGACGACGGCCTGCTCACCGCCTGCCCCCAAATCCCCTGGCTGGAACCAGAGATCAACGGCCAGCGTTTGGGTCACCTTATCCACCCCACAACCAACCCGCGCACCCTTGGCCGGGCATACTCCAACGGCTGCATCGGAACCAGAGAGGGAGACGCCTGGTTTGTCTACTACCACGCTCCCCTGGGTACGCGCGTCGTCTTCCGCTACGATCTGTGGACGGTCGGACCGGAAGGGGATACGGTTCGGTTGCGGAATGTGTATAGGCGTTGAGGCGTTAAGGCGTTAGGGCGTTAGGGCGTTTTAAATATAAAAAGCTCAGAATTCAATCAACAGCTATCGGTTGAAGTCTTCAGACATGAACGAGCGTAAATTGATCTTTATCGTAATCATCTGGCACGCACGGTAACGCTCACGCATCATGTTCTAACGCCTAAACGCGCCTCAACGCCTAAACCCAACCCCCCACCACCGGAATCGTCTTCCGCTTAACCCAGGCTACATAGAGGCTGCACACAAAAACGGCAACCGCCAGCCCGAACAACATGCCGCCGTCGCCGTTGTGGTTGATGCCGAGTTTGGTGAGGTGGAAGAAAATGGCGCCGCTCATGAGGCCCAGCGCCAACACCGCGCCGATACCGCTGGTGCGGGGCCAGAGCAACAGGCCCGCCGCGATCAGTTCGCCAACGCCGATACCGATGCGGCCATAGGGCTCCATGCCCAGCGTGGTGAACAGCAGCACGCTGTCGGGGTGGGCTGAAAATTTGAAGTAGAGGGTTTGAAGGAGGATCAGGGCCGCGATGATGGCGGCCACGCGCTCGAGGGTGATTTTCATGTTTTTATGGCAAAAGTCGGATAGGTTAGTAAATTAAAGTGTCCTCTTGCAAACAATATTATTTTTCATACAAAATAAAAGATGTTTTTAATTTGGCCGCATATGGGTATTGCAAAAGCTCAACATAAGGGGGCGGCTGGCGGGGTTCGGATTGGGAACAGGACCTGGTATGGGGGCCTGTGCATCATTCTTTTGCTCCTTTTTTTCGGGGGCGTTCCGGGAATGGGTAAGGATCAGGTCCAACCAGACGCCGATGAGGATCTGAAGCAATTGTTGGACCGGATCGATTCGCGATTGGACACGCCCCGGCAAGGCGAGTCCTACGGGTTTATCCTCGATGAGGTTCGGGCGCATTGCCAAAAAAGGTCCGGCTGTTTGTTTCCAACCTACCTGGCGGTAATGCGCCAATTGGAGCGCCGATTTTTCATTTCGGCAGCGATTTTCGTTTGCGGGGAGATGGTCAAAGTGGCTCAAGCCCGGAAAAACCGGAAAGAGGAAGCCTTTGCTTTCGAAAACCTCTTCCGATTCCACGGCGCTTTGGGCAATCACCGCCTGGCCTTGGTTCATATCGACAAAGCGCTGGCTCTCTACGAACAAATGGGCAACCAGGAAGCTTCCACACGGATCAGCATGCTCCGTCTTGAAATGGAGATCCATTCAAAAGGAGCGGAGAAGGTGCTTCCCCAGATGAACAAGCTACTGGCAAAGGCTGAGGCGAATAGAGAAATTCAGAGCGTGGAATATCTTCACACCCGCCTGGTAGGCCATTGCCTTTCTGCCGGGCGCTATGAGGAAATGCTCCAGCATATCGTCTTTCTGGAGCAGATTCCCCGTTCCAATCCGGTCAAGCCTAATGAATACGGCATTTGGATCACCGCGGTGATGGGCCGGGCCGACCTGGCCCGGGTACAGGGAAGGTTATCGGAATCGGAATCGGTTTACCGGAAGGCCCTTAGCATTGCAGAAGAAGAGCCCAGCCGCTGGCTGGAAATACATATCCTCCACATGCTCGCTGAACTGGAATGGAAGCGGGGGAATGCGGCTCTGGCTAGGTCCTGGCTGGACAAAGCGCTTGCCAAAGCGCAGAACCTGCAAGTGGACGATCTGCTCGCCCGGACCTTTGAGCTTAAAACCCTGATCGCAGAGGCAGAAGGGCGGTTTGCCGATGCCCTGGAAGCTTCCAGGAAGCAGGCCTTTCACGAGGAACGGTTTGAAGAAAAAAGTGCCGGCTTTGACATGGAGAACTATTACCTCCAGTTGGAAAAAGAACAACTGGAAGGGGAAAGAGAAAATGCCGTTTTACAATTGCAACTGCAGAAAGTCCGGCAGCGCAATTACCTGTTCCTGGTCTTTCTGTTCTTTTCGTTAACTGCGGGTGCTTTCTGGGGCATATTTCATCTCAGGAAGCAAAAGCAGCAGCTCGTCATGCAAAATGCGCTCATCCGGCAACAAGGAGATCAGTTGAAACAACTGGATTCCGTCAAGTCCCACCTGTTTGCCAATGTCAGTCACGAACTGCGCACCCCGCTCACCCTGATCCTGGGTGCGATGGGATCGCTCCAAAAGGGCTTCCAGGGGGCCGAACAACAAACCCAGCTTCTGAAGATCGCCGGCCAGGCAGGAAAGCAGCTTGAAATGCTGATCGCCGACATCCTGGACCTGCGCAAACTGGAACTGGGTAAAATGGAAATCCGGGAGCAAGCCACTGCCCTGAACGATTTTTTTTACAATCATCTGGCCCTTTTTGAGTCACTGGCCCGGCTCCGGCAACTGGAATATTCGTATGCCGTGGAGATTCCTTCGGATCAGGTTGTCCTGCTCGACCGTGCCAAGTGCAGGCAGATCGTCAATAACCTGCTTTCCAACGCGTTCAAATTTTCACCGGCCGGAGGGGTAGTACAGGCGCAGCTCCGGCTGGAAAAGGAGATGCTTCATCTGTCGGTCTCCGATACCGGCCCCGGGATTCATCCCGACGATCTCCCACATGTATTCGACCGTTTTTTCCAGTCGAACCGGCCCGGACAGCCGGCAGAGGGGGGCACCGGTATCGGGCTGGCTTTGTGTAAGGAATGCACCACATTGTTCGGAGGGGACATCACGGTAGAAAGCACGCTGGGGGAAGGCTCAACCTTCCGGGTGTCTTTTCCGGTTGTTCAGTCTTATGACCCGGTCCTTCCGCTGTCAGCAGACGAAGCGCAGGAGCCCCCGAAAGCTGCCGGTGCGGGGGCTTCTCCGGAAGAAAATAAAGATATGCTTATTTCCTCCGCCGATCAGACAGCCGAAAACCGGCCGCTCATCCTGGTTGTGGAAGACAACCCCGGCCTGCAGGAATACCTGAAGATGATCCTGTCGGCCAGCTACGAGGTGGTAGTGGCTGAAAACGGCCGGGACGCTTTGCAATGGCTGGCCGGCAATGGCAAACAAGCGCCGGAACCCGGGAATGATCACCCCCATAGCGCACCAATCACCAATCACCAGCCACTAATCACCAACCACCAACCACCCGCTCTGATTCTCAGCGACCTCATGATGCCGGTGATGGACGGCCTTCAACTTCTGGAAGCCCTCAAATCCCGGGAAGCTACCTGGCACATCCCGGTTATTATCCTCACCGCCCGGGCGGATGCGGCCGACAAGCTGAAAGCCTTGCGCATCGGAGTGGACGATTACCTGCTCAAGCCCTTTGACGAGGAAGAACTGCTGGCGCGGATCGCCAATTTGCTGCGCAACCGGGTACATCGGCAGGAGGAGGATGCGTATGAGGTTCTGCCGCGGGCAGATGCCGAAGTTACTGCAGCCTACACTCCGGACCGGCAGTGGTTGGAAGTGTTTGAAGACTTCGCGCACCGGCGTCTCGCTGATCCCACCCTGAGCGTACCGGCCCTGGCCGCCGTCTTTTCCCTGAGCGAGTCGTCGCTCCTGCGGAAGTTGAAACGCCTCACCGGTCTCACACCAGGCGCTTATCTGCAGGAGATGCGCCTTCAGGAAGTCCGTCGCCTGCTGGAGAGCGGCGCCGCCCCTTCGGTGGGGGAAGCTGCCGCCCGGGTCGGCTATACCGATGCGCGAAGTTTCTCCCGCCTGTTTAAAACCCGCTTTGGGAAGCTGCCGTCGGCGTATTTGAAGAAGGAGTAACGGGTTTTTTTTACCCCCCTTGCCCTCGAGGGGGATACGCCCGCACCTGGTATTTTCCGGAGCAACGCCATCTCCCCCTTTGAAGGGAGCGGGGGGATGACTTTCCCCCATTTTCAGCCATTTCCCCCCATTTTGACGGAAATAACCTATTCCTAAGGGTAAGATTGGCGGAATCAACCCATTGGCCTTCCCGATCTTTGCAGCAGACCTAACGACTCTATCCGGGCTTTGGCCGGGGTGGAAATGGATTTTTGCAAAAAAACAAATCTTTTCTCATGAAGCGACGTGTACCTGCATGGCTATTCAATGCCCATTCTTCCTTTAAGGAAAATTGCTGCTCCAAGGTTTTTGGAAGGCAATTTTTCATGATGGCAAAGCAGGCTGGGAAACTTCCATTTTCCCTGCTCTTTTTTGTCCTCTTGCTTTCCTCCTTTAATCCTGTTTCGCTTGTTGCACAAGCAACCTGTGAAACGAGGTTTAACTTCATGGAAGGACAAGCTCAGTCCTTTACCGTTCCGAATGGCGTAACCTCAGTGACCATCAGAGCCGTGGGTGGCGATGGGTTTTATGGAGGATTTGGAGCTTCCATGAAGGGGGATTTTGCTGTTTCCGCCGGCAACGTACTTACGGTCGTCGTAGGCGGACAGGGAAAATTTAATTTAGGCGCTACTAGCGGCGGCGGTGGTTCGGGCGTCCTGTTGGCCGGCACGCCCCTGATCGTAGCCGGCGGTGGCGGCGGGGGACCTTCCTTTCTAGTTCAACCAGACCATCCTCTTAAGAACGCCTCCCTTACTATTGATGGGTATGCAGGACAAAACCCTGTCACTGGCGCTAGCGATCCAACCCCGGGTGGGGTAGCGGGAACGGCCGGCGGCAATGGGGGGGATTATATTTATTATAGTGCCGGTGGCGGCGTTGGCAACCTTGCAGCGGGATCCACCAATCGCGGCGGAAAAGGCTGGTTAGATAATCCGGCGGGATCATTTGGTTTGGCGGGCATCGGCACTCAATTTCCAGCGAATGTTGCCGCCCCCACGTGGGGACTTGGCGGTGGCGGCGGCACGTCAACTACGAATAATGCCTTCGGCGGCGGCGGCGGCGGCGGGTACTCCGGCGGCGGCGGCGGCGGCTTTTTTGGTTTTGGCGGCGGCGGCGGCTCGTATAACAACGGGACCAACCCGGAGAATATGATCATGACAGAGCGAGGGGATGGTTATGTGATCATCACCTACAACGGAACTTGTGGAGATCAAGAGCCAGACTGCACCGTCAACGCCGGCGACCTTTCTGGGCCTGACGGACCGGTTTGCGCAGGCACCAATCTACAGCTTTCTCACACCGATGATATCGTGGAAGGGAATAGTGGTAATGGACTTGTGGTGTATAAAAACGGGAGTGCTTTAACTCCTCAATACATATTTAGTATTTACGACATAGATGTCGTTGAGGCTGCCATCGAGGCTGCTGGCCCTGGGGAGTATTGCATATTTGCTCTTGGTGCTAATTTTACGCAAGCGAATCTGAATCTGGGAATTTCCTGTATAACTCAAAACCTGACGTTTGCACTTTCTAGTCTGCAAACGGACTTACAGGCCTGTTTGGACGCAATGGACCAAAACAATGTTTGCGTTGACTGGGATAAGTTTTGCTTGGTGGTAAGTGAAAACCCGGTGAGCGCTATCGAACTGACCGAAGATGCCGAATCTTCCTGCGAAGGAGATGGTTCGGAGATCAAAGTGAATATTAGTGCTACGGGTGGATCAGGGCCTTATCGGTTTGAGATTTCGGAGGCATCAGAAGGACTTTGCAATCAAATGGGCCCTATTAGCAGCATTCGATTTGTTGTCGACGCCGACGGCGTCCTTGACCCTATTGATTTCACGGGTAAACCTGCTGGGGTATATACGGTAACCGTCCGGAGCGTGACGGACAACTGGGTGGAAGGCAATCCAGGCAGTGGCGGATGCGTTGATGATACCGACCGTTCGGTGACCTTCACGATCCATGAGAAGCCGAAGTTCAGGCAGGGAGGATTAGATTATTCGGTATACACCTGCACGGAAGTATCATTGAAATTGTCGGATAATTTAGAAGCATCCTTTACTTGCGATGAGATCACGAAGTGGAGCTGGGTCACGACAGGCAACCCGAATGTAACGGGTTACCCGACAAGCAGCGGCGAATTTTCATCTCCCTTCCTCAACTTAACGCCGACCAACAATTCCAGTGTACCCCAGGTACTGGTGTATACGGTGACGGCAGAAACAGAATACGGCTGTAAGAATACGTTTGAAGTGGAGATCACCGTCCGTCCGAAGGAAAAATTCGACTGCGTGGGTTGCGGCAGCAAGATCAATGTAACGCTGGACGGATCTACGTGCAGCGCAGAAATCACCCTGGACCAGGTACTGCTGAACGTGGCGGCATGCGCAGCGGCAAAAGATATCCCTGCGAGCCTGATCTACGAAGCGCTGGAAGTGGTGGTGGACGACGGGGTTGGCGCCGACAACATCGTGACCTGCCCTGGGCAGCACAAGTACGTGGTACGGCTTAAGCCGGGCTACGAGAACTGCCTGATCTGGCAACCTTGCTGGGGCGTGGTAAACGCCGAAGACAAATCGGCGCCTTTGTACACGAGCTGGATCGGGAAGTGCAACGTGGGCACGCTGGCAGTCCCAGGCCAGACGGAGCTGCTCAATGGACAATTTACGAACTCCACGGCGGCCTTCCTGTGCCTGAACGCGGAGGAGCTGTTCAATAAAGAAAATACGTGGAAAGAGGCAACCAGCGTGCTGTTTGCGGGCCGTCCGGTGTTTGTGGATGCGTGCCATAACAACTATTGCAAATGCTTCACGACGCTGAAAGCGACGGATCAGTTGACGTACTTCACGTGCGAACAGATCGGGTCAACGTATCCGGGGGTTCCTTCGGGCTACGAGGCATGGGCGCGCATCAAGCGGACGTTCACCGCGACGGATTGCTACGGCAACTTCGTTCAGGGCTATCAGTACATCTATCTGGTACGTCCGCAGCCCAATACGTTTGCCAATCAGCTTCTGCAAAGCCTGAAGGATCAAGTAGCTGCAGCTAAATGTGCTGGTATCGTTGAGGATTTCGATGCGCCTAAAGACAACTGCTGCGGCGAGGTAGACTACGAACTGGATCTGGCGTGCCTGGTAGGTGGCGACAAGTGCTTGGCGCCTTCTGCGGAAGAGATGCTGCGTCTGTTCAAGACCAAACTGAGAGTAAACAATCCGCTGGATTGCTACACTACTGCTGACTACAAGTATTCTTATGCCTTCTTCCAGGATGGCGTTACGGACGCGAACACCAAGCTTCTGGGCTGCAACTACAGCTTCGACGCGAAGGTGGTTAACGTCTTCCCGGTATGTAATGGCGGCAAGAAAGTACTGGTTAAACTGTCGTACTTCGACTGGTGCAATCCGCAAGAAGAGCACGGTTTGGAGAACTGCACGTATGTGCTGCTGAAGTGGTACGACGATGTAGCCCACCTTTACCGATGTGCGCAAAGTGAAATATGAGGAGCCGGGAGCGGATGTGCCAGGACGATTTTGAGATGGCGTCAAACGTACCGGTATCGTTGATCTCGACGGGCGCGATGGACTGCACCGCGGCGGTGTTTACCGACCGGCAGGGCTTTTTGGAATACCTGGGCTGGGAGATCAAAGACAATTGCGATCCGAACCCGAGCGTGAGCGTGCTCAAGATGGAGCGCTGGGGGGCTGGAATATGCCTATGGGATCCCGTTGACAACGGATTCGTGCTGGCACGAAGAGACCTATCAGGTGATGGTGGTGGGTGGCCGTCCGGTGGTAACGGGCCTGGCGCCTGGTTTGTACCGCTTTACGGTAGAAGCGTTTGACCACTGCTACAATAAAGACGCCAAAGCGCTTTACTTCCGGGTGGTCGACAAGATTGCTCCGGTAATGAAGTGCGACGATCAGCTGAACATCACGCTGTCCAACTCTCAGGGGCGGGCTACGGCCAGCAATACCCAACCCAGGGCTATAACTACTACGGCTACGCCCGGGTGAATGCCAAGGACGTAGACGAAGGCAGCTGGGACAACTGCGCGATGGACCGGATCAAACTGCGCCGTTCGTACAACGCTACTTGCGAGGCAGATTTCGTTGCCAAAGGCTACGACTGGGATAAGAACGGCAAGATTGAAGCTGGTATTGACGGCTGGGACGAAAACGGCGACGGCACGCTGCAAGGCCACGAGAAATTCGTATCGGTAACGCGCAATGGCGTAGCGACGATCATGACTCCATGGCTGGATTATGCCGAGTTCTTCTGCTGCGACTTAGGGAACAAAGTAGTGGTTGAACTGGGTGGCTGGGACAAGGCTGGCAACTTCAACTACTGCTGGAGCGAGCAGCTGATCGAAGACAAAGTGCTTCCTACGTACATCCTTCCATGGCCTGTAACGATCAAGTGCACCGACCGCGCGTATGTGGAAGGTCTGATCGCTGCAGCTGGCAACACCGCTGGCTGGGACGTAACGAGCACGGAATACAAGAACTTTGTAGAGAAAGTGCTGACCGATAAGGGTGGCGCTCAGAACGTTCTGGTTACGATGAGCGGCAACGATTGCAAGAATACGGTGGTTATTGCAAAAGTAACGACCGATCTGCACTGCGAAGCAGGCACGGTAACGGTGAGCTACTCCTACACCAAGACGACGAGCAAGGGCACGGTAACGAGCACGATCGGTACGGTCGTGATCACGGTACAACCGGTACACGAGTACAATATCCTATTCCCTGCGGACTTGACGGGCGACTGTGCCAACATTCGCGACACGGCGAACGTGATCGACGGCGGCGAGTTGTCTTGCTTCCGTACGTTTACGGTGATCAACTGGTGCCAGTACGACGAGCGTTGCGGCGAGCCGATGCAGTGGGCAGTGGTTGTACCGCGCGACCCGAACAACAATGGCACCAACTGGAACGATGGCGGTGGCGTCAACGTGCTGGTACGCGATACCGATATGGACCGCAACGAAGAGGTTTACTACGAAGATGAGGATGGCAACGTAGCCTACCCGAACGACGCAGTGAACTGGGCAAACAAAGGCCCTAAGACGGTAAGCAGCGATGACAAGAAATCGTACGACGACCGGGGGGAATCCTATCCGCAAACGTGCGAATACGCCAGCTACGGCAACAACGGCAACGAGCGCTTTGCGTTCATGTTCACGCAGTACATCTTCGTACACGACAAGGTACGTCCAGTGGTGCTTGATCCGACTCCGTTCACGTTCTATCAGAACAAGAACAACTGCAACACGAGCCTGAATATCACGTTTGCTGCTCAAGATCTGTGTTCCACGAACACGGAAGTACAGCAAGTACCTGCGGTAGCGGGCAACCTGGCGATCGAGCGCGTGAAGCTGAATGGCGCTGAACTGCCTTCCTACCTGACGGTGACTCCTTCGCATGCACTCAACGGCGACAACAAGGGCACGAACGCTTGGGTAGTAACGGGTAAGGGCGATGCCAGCCAGCTTCCGATCGGCAACCACAAACTGACGGTGATTGTACGCGACGATTGCGGCAATTTGTCGCTGGCCAAAGACATTCCATTCACGATTGCCGACACGAACGGCATTGCACCGATTTGCTACCATGGCTTGAGCACGGATTTGATGAAAGATCCGGATACGGGCGAAGGCATGATGGCGATCTGGGCTACGGACTTCAAAGCAAGCGAGGTAGCCGATTGCAACGCCAAGACGGTTGGCACAAAGGAGAACATTCCTGATGCGCAGTACTATGTGGTTAAGGATGTCAACGGAGACGGACTGTGGACGCAGGCCGATGGGCTGAACGCAGACGGTATCCCGACCAATCCGCAAACGTCGGTGACGTTCACGTGCGAGGATGCGAAGCTGACGCAGGTTGGGGTGCGGTTGTACACCAAAGACGCGCTGGGCAACTGGGCATGGTGCGAGACGTACGCCGTGATTACGGATGCGCGCAAGGTATGTCCTACGGCGGCCGCATCGGCAGCAATAGCCGGAGCGATTGCTACGGAAAGCAAAGAGAGCGTGGAAGGGGTAGAAGTGGCGCTGTCGGGCCACAGCTCGGTGACGAAGATGACGGGCCGGGACGGGGAGTTTGGGTTTAGCGGAGTGACGCTGGGGTACGATTACTCGGTGACGCCGCACCTGGACAAGAACCCGCTCAACGGGGTATCGACCTTCGACCTGGTGCTGATCACCAAACATATCCTAGGCGTACAGCCACTGAACAGCCCGTACAAACTCATTGCTGCGGATGTGAACAACTCGCGCTCGGTAACGACGCTGGACCTGATCCAGCTGCGCAAACTGATTCTGGGTATCGATACGAAGTATGCGAACAACACGAGCTGGCGTTTTGTGGACCGGACGTTCAAGTTTGCCGACGCATCGAACCCATGGAAGACGCAGTTCCCGGAAGTGGCGAACCTGAACGACCTGGCTGCAGACGCGAAAGCGGACTTCGTAGCGGTGAAAGTGGGCGACGTGAACGGCAACGCGGTAGCGAACAGCATCGTGCGCACGGCCGGGGTGTTTGAACTCAAAGCCGAAGACCAGCCGCTGAAAGCTGGGAATGAATACCGCATCCCCTTCACAGGCAATGTAAGCCCAATCGAAGGCTATCAGTTTACGCTGGGCCTTGATCCAAACAAAGTGGAACTGGTGGATATGGAATACGGCGTAGCGAAGGCGGAGCACTTCGGCATCTTCGCAAAAGAAGGCATGATCACGACGAGTTGGAATGAGGCGCAAGGCGCAGGGCGCCAGGCGCAAGGCGAGCCGCTCTTTACCCTGGTGGTGAAAGCCAAAGCGGATGTGGCGAGCCTGAGCGAGGTGCTGAACATCAACAGCCGGATCACGGCAGCGGAAGCCTACCGTCAGGGAGGCGACTACCTGAGCGTATCGCTCGCCTTAACGCCTCAACGCCTTAACGCCTCAACGCTTTTCGCCTTGGAACAAAACACCCCGAACCCGTTCTCCGGCGAGACGGTGATCGGCTTCACCCTGCCAGCAGCAGGGGAAGCAACGCTGACGATCCAGGACGTAACGGGCCGCACGCTGCGGGTAGTAAAAGGTCAGTTTGCGCAAGGGGACAACCAGGTGACGGTGAAAGCCAGCGAGCTGAATGCAACCGGTGTGCTGAGTTACACCCTGAAAGCGGGGGAATATTTGGCGACGAAGAAGATGATAGTGCTGGAGTGATGTAGGGATTAGGGAGCAGGGAGCAGGGATTAGGGAGCAGGGAGCAGGGATTGGCGACAGGCTTTAAAATCCTATAAATACCCAAATAATTAATTCACCATCAACTAGTTAAGCACTATCCACTAATCCCTGCTCCCTTATTCCTGCTCCCTGCTCCCTAACCACTAACCAGCCAAAAACGGGGTTATGGACCAAGTCCATAACCCCGTTTGGTTTATGGGGATTCGAGGCAGTTTCCTGGGTTTTACGCCGGTCAGGGGACCGGCGGATAGTTCCGCTGGGAATCTGGGGATTCCAGCGAACAGAGATGGGTGGCAAAATACGATGCGGCAATCTGAAGATTTCCGAAGCTGTGGTCTGAAGACTACAGCGAACAGGAAGATAACACTTTCTCCAAAACCTACACGCCATACCGTCCGTCTGCGGACAACGACGCCTTTCCTTGAGGCGGTTTCCAAAACCTGGGATCCAACAAAAACGCGTAGTCGGTAAGGGTGTTTTAGAAAGGCGATGAGCTGACGCTTTTCCTGAGAAGTCAAAGGGAATGCCAAGCTGTCCCTTGCCCCCGCTCAATTCCCGGGCCAGGGTAGGGGAGGATTTGACTCCGGCAGCGTAGTGGTCCAGCACGTTTTCCAGGGTTTTAAACCGGCCGTCGTGCATATAGGGTGCGGTGGGCTACATTGCGCAAGCTGGGTACTTTTGAATTTGCCCAGGTCGGCATCGCTTTCGGTGATCCGGGCGCGGCCCGGTCGGGAAATACGGTGTCAAGACCGTTATTGGCATAGTCCTGATTGGTGAACAGCGCGCCACTATGGCAAGTAGCGCATTTGGCCTTGAACAGATCAAGCCCCTGGCGCTCTTCCTCCGTCAGGCTTCCTTTGCCCAGCTGGTACCTGATCGTAGGCGGAACTGGCGGAAACCAGCATGGCCTGGTATTGGAAAGGGCATACAAGAGATAGGGCGTCGTTATGGTGTCGAGTTCCGGGAAGGCTTTTTTGAACAACCCCGGATAGGAACCGTGCCGGTTGAGTTTGCGAAGAACGGCTTCCAGGGTTTCGTCCATTTCCAGCGGATTTTCGATGGCGTTTGGGGGAGCGAAATCCAGGTGAATCACCCGCCGTCCCACATGAATTCTTTCATGAACGCCATATTGGCAATAGAAGGCGCGTTGCGCGTTCCTTGCTCTTTCATTCACGCCAGCTGAGTGCGTGCTGCGGATCGGTGAATGCAGTTCCTTTGGCATGGCAGTTGGAGCAGGCCACCGACTGGTCCGGGGAGCAACGGGTCGTTGAATAGCATTTTCCCAGCTCTACGCCTTCTTTGGTAATGGGGGTTCTTATGGAACGTATAGGTTGGCTCCGATTGGGGTGGTTTTTCAAACCGGTAGGTGTTGATTTCGCATCTTCCTTTGTGCAGGCAGCTAAAGCAAAAAAACGCCCCTGAGATGATCCAGCTTTTTTCATTTGTAATACCTTTAAGGGCGCCTCCTCTATGAGGAGACGCCGGTAATTTAAGGCACAAGTAATTCTTATTGATGCACGTGGTCGAAGGCGAATGCAGCAGGGATGTTATTCGCCACATCGACGCCGTCGGCGGCTTATGCACGTTGTGGTTGCCCGTAAAGTCGATCGTTTTGGTTCCTTTAAAGAGCTTGAGCATGTCAAACACCATGTGGACTTCGGGATTGCGGTCTTTGTCCACCTTGACGTTGGTGTCGAAGGTGAAGCTCAAACGCTTGTTGTTGTAGATAAAGGTGCCAGGTTGGTTTTCCAGCCGCCCACGTGATAAACGATGCCGTTAGCGCTCCGGCGGCCAGGGATCGATCCGGTAATCCCGCTGTTGGAAACCGGGGATTGCCCTTCAAATTTCACCGCGATATACCCTGAAATTCCAGTTCCAGAACATCTTGTTCGTCGCCGGGTCGAGCATTCCGCCGGCAGCGCCGTCGACGACCCCAGTGGAATCCACGCCCACGGTAAAGGTCAGTTTGTTGTATTCGCCGGCAGGAACATCGTTCAGCGTGACGTACTGAGAAGCCGATTTGCTCTCGTCGATGAGGTAATACCCTTTGGAACCGGCAGCGCTGACGGATACTTCGTCTTTAAAATATTCTCCGTTCGGGCCGGTGAGTTCGATGGCTGAAATGAAATACCTGAGCAGCGTAACATTAAACGTTTGGCTCATTCCATTGGTGTAAGTATAGGTAGTGCTACCTGCTGTAGCCATGGAAAGCTGGGTCTGGGTCCCGTTGACGATCGCCACGTTGTCGAAGTTAATGTCGATGGTTCCGGGTTCTTGATTCCGATTCTTTTTCGCAGGAAGCGAAACCGAAAGCGAGGAAAGCGAGCAGGAAAAAAAGCTTGTTTTTCATATGATCAAACATTTTGGGTGTTAAAAATTCGTGCAAATTGAAGGGAAAACGGCCCTTGGCCTTTACCTCGTCGTTGGAATACTGTTGTTTAATGGGGTTAAAAAACTGCCTCCGAAGAGCCAATTCCCAACCTGGAGGTTGCATCCCACGGCGGCAAACACGAGGCGCCGAGACCGGTGTTGAAGTTCTCGGGCAGGTTTTTGTTGAGCAGGTTTTCGTCGTAGGCGCCGGTGGGCGCTTTGACCCCTAACCCGGCTTCGACGTAAAGCGTGGCTTTTTTCCCCAGGGGTTTTTGGTCAAGCAACGCATAGCTCAACGAAAGGCGGGTGTCGCCAAATCCGCCCAGAGATTGGTTTTCTCCGGGGTGCCGCCGCACGTTCAGCCGGTAGGGCTGGTTGAGTTGTCCCTGA
This sequence comes from Haliscomenobacter sp., assembly GCA_016707205.1. Taxonomy (GTDB): domain Bacteria; phylum Bacteroidota; class Bacteroidia; order Chitinophagales; family Saprospiraceae; genus JADJPL01. The sequence continues at coordinate 17,245 of JADJHZ010000023.1, forward strand.
GCCGGGTAGCCAGGTGAAAACGAAATACCGTCTCCATCGTGCGGAAATAATCGCGGGCGCCGTGCGCGTGTTCCAATGCCGAGGAAAAGGCGTGTAGTGGTATTGGAGCCCCAGGGAGTTTTGGCGAAACGCCGCCATTAACCCGACTCCGGAACCCATAGCGCTGCATCCGCATGCATCGCAACCCACGCTTTTTTCAACTCCTGCTAAAAGAAACACGGCAAGCACAAGAAGTCTTCTTGCCATGTGGAAAAAACAAACTTGTAAAAAAAGGAAGTTCGGATAAGCTACAGAGCGCGCTTACCCTTTGGGAGGTTGAAAGATAGATACCGGATTAAATTGAGCCCAAAAGGCGGAAATCACCGATGGGAGAATGGATGGACGGCGAAGAAGAACGGGCAGCTGAAATACGTCTGCTTGAAAAAAGAGGAGCAATTGTTTGAATGCGGGGACTTAAGCGCCGCCGCGCCTCCGACTCGCCTTCTCCTTCGCGTCTTTGATTACTTTATTGAGGAAGCCGGGACCCGGCGCAATTTAACTCGGTTTGTCCCAATTGATACACAACTCGCTGGAAATCGTAACGCTGATTCATCCTAAACCCCGCCAATACAAACCATCCCTAGCCGAAACGGCCAAGATGAGCAGGGCGAGTAAAATGGAAACAGCACTTTCATAACGCAAATGTACAATAATGTAATGATTGAGAAAGCATTGTTGAGAGAATTTTACGCCGCTGAGCCAGAAGCGAAAAGAATCAGCAGGATAACCTGACTTTTTCCAGCTCCATGATAAATGCGTCCTCGGGCACAGCGCCGATTCCCGGACTCTCCGGTACCGTTATCCGGCCGCCTGGATGGTATTCCAGTCCGCCAACCACTGGATCTTCGGAAAGCATGAGGGGGGGCGTCGAGGTCGAAATAGCGGATGTTGTCAAAGCGAGCGCGAAGTGTGCCAGGCGCTCATGCCGATCCGGGTCTCGGAGAAGCAGCCGACCTGGCAGGGAATGCCTGCTGCTTCGGCCAGATGGACGATCTTCACGGCGTGGTGGATTCCTCCGGCTTTGGAGAGCTTGATATTGAACAGGTCGCAAGCTTGCAGGCGGATCAGCCGGGCAGCGTCGATGTGGTCGAAGAGCGACTCGTCGGCCATGATCGGGATGGGACTCTGCTGGCGGAGGTAGGGCAAATCGAGATAAGCGTGCGCTGCTATAGGCTGTTCGCAAAACTGGATGCCGAAAGGCGCAATCGCGCGCAAACACCCGTATAGCGGTGGGCACATCCCAGGCTTGGTTGGCGTCTACACGAATGGGAAGGTCGGGGCCGATGGCTTCGCGCACGATTTTTACCCGCTCCACATCGATCGGAAACCCGCCGCCCAATTTGAGTTTGATCGCCGGAACCCATCTGCCTTAAACCGCAGGGCCGCTTTCGCCATTGCCTCTGCCGCCAGCATGCTCACGGTCATATCGGTGTGCAACGGTTTGGCGTTTTGCCCTCCCAGGTATTGATAAAGCGGAATATCGAGCAGGCGGGCCGCCGGGTCGTGAAGCGCCAGGTCAAAGGCGCTTTTTGATGCAGCGGTTGCCGGCAATGGCCAGGTCCATCGCCTGATGCAGGACTGGATCTCCAGCGGGTTTTTTACCTGTTAATGCTTTTGCTAACAAAGGGCTACTGCGAGCCCGGCTTGCCTGGGTTTCCCTGCAATGCGGCGGTAAGGCTGCACTCTCCATATCCTTCCATGCCGTTGTCGGCGGTGATGCGCACGAGGATATTTTCGGCATGGGTGATGGTTTCAGGAGATTACAAAAGGTTCGGAAAGGGAATGTTCAACGGGAATACGTCGATTTTCCGGATTTTCGCTTGCAAGGGCTTTGTCATGTTCGGTATAATTTGAGACCCAAAATCTCGTTTGTCGATGTGAACGAACAAAACTTCGGTTTTCTCTGCTTAGTTTTGTTCCGACGCCCAAAATAAGGCCTCCATGTCAGTAAAAGGAAGCGCTTACAAAAATTTACGGCGAGCAACGCGCGGTCGACCAATTGACCTTCGAAGCTAGGCCGGGAGAGATCCTCGGCTTTTTGGCCTAATGGGGCAGGAAAGACGACGACCATGAAAATCCTGACCGGCTATATTCCAGCTACCGAAGGCAAGGCGTACGTCTGCGGCAGGGATGTTAGCCGAAGACGCCCTCGAAGCCCGCAAACTGCTGGGCTATCTCCCGAGCACAACCCCTGTACAAGGATATGTACGTGCTGGAGTTTCTCCGGTTCGCCGCCCGGCTTTAACGCATACCTAATCGGAGGGCGCGGATTGGCGAATTGGCGGAGCTTACCGGACTTACTGCCGGGAGCGGCACAAGCCCACGGCGCGTTGTCGAAGGGGCTACCGCCAGCGGGTTGGACTTGCTCAGGCCCTCCTGCACGACCCGGAAGTCCTGATCCTGGACGAGCCACCACCGGCCTCGACCCCAATCAGCTGGTCGAGATCCGGAGAGCTGATCCGGCAATTGGGCAAGTCGAAAACCCTGATTTTCTCCACGCACATCATGCAGGAAGTGCAGGCGGTGTGCGATCGGGTGCTCACCATCAATCAAGGTAAACTGGCGGCCGACGACTCCATCGAACACCTGCAGAACCGCCTCCCAGGGCGAAGTGATCGTCACCGCAGAATGGGCAGAACTCGTCTCCGCCGCCCTGCTCAAAAAATTCAGGGCGTGGGCAAGGTGCGGGCGGTCAGCGACCGGAAATATCAGCTTAGCGGCCCTCCAGGCCGCGACTTGCCTCGAAATCTTCCATTTTTCTGTAGCGCAGAAAATGACCTTGTTGGAAATGCATCAGGAAACCTCCTCCCTGGAATCGGTGTTCCGCCAACTAACCCAGTCCGGAGACTCAAAGGAATTACTACATGAAAACTGACCGCTTGCGCATCGGATGGATCTGTCCTAGGCTGCCTGTCTTTGACCAGCGCTCTTGGCCAAAACCGGAATACCCCTCAGGTCAGGTTCAAGGATGGGGTGTACCTCACCCTCCAGCAATTCCAGACCAACCAACCGGGGTATTCCTGGAAACAGCTCCGGGGAAACTGGTTTCGAAACCCGGAGTCGGGAGTCGTCACGGTAGTGGAATTGATCGCTGCCGAAAACGCTGCCCCTCTCCCCGGAGTCGCTTTGGGGGTCTGCGTGGACGGGAAAACCTGCGGTGGATCGATGCCGACAGCATCAACAGGAGCTCGGTCGTCTTTATCCGTTGACGATCACCGGCGCTACTTCGTACTTTCCTATGAAGGATCCTTCGCGATACCGTGGAAATGGCCGCCTACAACCCGAGTCGGGGCTTTCGGAAAGGAAAGTGCAGCGGAGCAAGCAAGAGCCCGGGAGCGCCTCCTCTCGCTGCATACCGGGAAATCTCCCATTCACCCGGGAAAACCTGATGCACTGGACCGATAACGATCCGGAAATCCGGCGGCGATCCGGTATTACAGGAAGGAGAACCCAATTTCCGGGAGCAGTTTGCTCCGAGCAATTGTGGTCTATAATCAAAGAAACCCTTTGCCCGTTGTTAAATAATATCTTCCCCGGAAGCAATTTAAAAACCTATGCTGGCCGCCTTTTTCTCAAAGAAATCAACGCGTTTTTCAGCTCCCCGGTGGGCTATCTGGTGATCGCCGTGTTTTTTGATCTTGTTAGGGCTCATCCTGTTCGTTTTTCCGGAATCCAACCCTGGAGTACCATTATGCCACCCTGGAGCCCCTTCCCGCGAGAACGCACCCCTGGTTTTCCTGCTGCTTTTGCCGGCGATTACCATGCGCCCCTCGCAGAAGAAACCAGCAAGGAACGATCGAATGCTGCGCCAAACCCGTGACGCTTTGGGAGATTATCGTGGGAAAATACCTGGCCACGCTGACCCTCGTGCTTTTCGCTTATTCCGACGGCTAGCTATTATTATACGATCTACCAGTTGGGGTCCCCCAAGGGCAATCTCGACACCGGCGCGATCATGGGCTCTTACGTGGGCCTCTTTCTTCTGGCTTCCGTCTTCGGGGCAATAGGCATGCTGGCCTCCAGCCTGACGAACAACCAGATTGCCGCCTTTGTCCTCGCCGCTTTTCTTGGATTTATGATGCTCAACGGGTTTGAATATTTTAGCCAGCTTCCCGTGTTTGCCGGCAAAGGAGACGACCTGATCCAGAAACTGGGGATCCAGTACCACTACCGCTCGCTGAGCCGGGGCGTGCTGGATTCCAGGGACCTGGTCTACTTTTTTGACCCTGATCTTTTGTTCCTTTCCTGACCAAAGCCTCCCTGGAACGGGGCGCTTATCTTGGGTCTTTTCTCGTTACGGGCATTCTCCTGTTTGTCAATATTCTGGCCAATGCCCGGGTTGGGGGGCAGGCTTTGTACGGATATGCCGACCTCACGGCCGACAAGCGCTATACCCTGACTACCGGAACCCGCAAGCTATTGAACGATCTGGATGACGTACTTTTCGTAAAAGTGTTGCTGGGAGGCGAATTCCCGGCGGGTTTTAAGCGCCTTCAAACCGCGACGACCGATATGCTGGAGGATTTCGTTCCGAATCCGGGTTGGTGGAATACGATTTCGAAGACCCCTTTGCCGGTAGCGTCAAGAGTTAATCAGCGGATCGAAGCCTACCGGAAAGACGGGCTTCAACCCACACCCTCCGCCTCCCGGTCAGGCGGAAAGCACCACAAAGCCGTGCTGCCGTGCGCGCTGGTGTATTACAAAGGCCGAAGCATTCCGGTAAACCTCCTTGAAGGAGGCCCCGGCGTGACGGAAGAAAGCCTCAACAAAGCCGTACGCTTCCTGGAATACAAACTGTCCAATGCCATCAGCCAAATCCAGAAGCCCGAAAAACCGGCCATCGTGTTTGCCTCCGGCCACGGAGAACTTGAGCCTTTCGAAACCACTAATCTAAAACGTGCGCTGCGCCAGTTTTACAACACCGGCCGCCTGGTCCTCGATAGCGTCGTGCAGGTCGACGGCATCGATGTGCTGGTTGTGCCAAACCCAAGCCCCGTTTTCGAGAAGGATAAGTTCAAAATCGATCAATACGTCATGCAGGGAGGAAAACCTCTGGCTGATCGATGCCGTCCGGTGGATCTCGACAGCCTGGTGGGAAGAAAAGAATACCTTCCCCAGGAATATGCGCTGAATCTGGAGAGATCTGCTGTTCCGCTACGGATTTCGCATCCAGCCCAACCTGGTGCTCGATCTGCAATGCACGGCATTGAGCTGGTGACCGGAAGGGTAGGGACCAGCCCCAGATGCAGCTTTTGAATACCCTTATCACGTAGTTTCAACTCCGGCATCTGCCCCCGGTGGTCAAAAACCTGGGCCCCATAAACCTGTTATATCCCAGTTCTATCGACACGGCCCTGAAAACCAAAACCGGTTTGAAATCCACATTGCTGGAATCCACAGCGAACAGCAGGTATCATTGCTGCCCCTTCGCATGGATTTTGAATTCTGGTATCCCCTCGACCGGACCAAGTTCGCCAAAGGGCCTCCGGCCGCTGGCGGTGTTTGATGGAAGGGGAGTTCCCGTCGATGTTCGAAAACCGCGTATCCCAGGAGATGCTGGACAACCTGAACCGGCTGGATATCGCATTCCGGGACCGGAGCCCCAAAACCGCATGATCGTGGTCGCCGACGGCAACCTTGCCCGCAATGGGGTCGATGTCCCGAAACGCCAGGTCATTACCGTTGGGGTACAACCGTTTTGTTCGCTATACCTTCGACAACAAAGACTTTCTGCTGAACGCGGTGGAGTATCTACTGGACGATTCTGGCGTGGTGGAAGCGCAGGGAAAAACGTCGATCTGCGCTTGCTGGACACGGCTAAAGCGAAGGCGGAAAAAGGCAAATGGAGACTGATTTAACCTAGCCCTTCCCTGCGGCTTTGGCGCTGTTTGGAACAGGCTATCAATGGCTGGTACGCCGGCGGTTCACCGGTTAAACTCGTTCTCTATGCGAAAAGAAAATGTTCCCCTGGCAGCGGTCTTTCTCCTGCTGGGCGGCTCAGCGCTGGTACTTGCTTTCAAATTCCGCCGACCCTACGCTTCTCTTAAGGAGGAGCGCCGTTTTGCCGTTCCCGACACTTCCCGCATCGGGAAGATCTTCCTGGCCCACCGGGATAACGAAACGGTGTTGCTCGAACGGAAAGGGACCCACTGGATCTACAACGGGAAGTGGATGGTCCGCCCTGGCGCCATGGAAAACCTGCTGGACGCCGTTCGGCGGATCGAGATCAAATGCCAGCCTGCCCAGGCTGCCGTGCCAAAAACATGGTTCGGGATCTTGGGGTCGGAGGGGATCAAAGTCGAGATTTACGAAAGGAACCGCCCGCTGGCGGTGTATTATGTCGGGGGGCAGCACCCCGATGAGCGGGGGACGTTCGTCATCCGGGGGAAGGGTACAACCAGCCCTACGTGGCGCATTTACCCGGGTGGGAAGGCAATCTGAGGTTCCGTTATAGCCTGAAAGGGCAAGATTGGCGCGACCGGTCGGTCTTCGCAGAAGATCCGGACCGCATCTAGAGGTTTCGGTAGAATATCCCAAACAGCGCAGTCAGTCGTTCCAGGTTGGAAAAAAAGCGGATCGGGGTATCGCGTAACTCCTTTTTACCCCGGAACGCCAGAGATCCAGGCCCTTACCGTCCGGGCGCCGCAGAGCCTATCTCGTGGGTTTCGAAAACCTGGTTGCGGAAGCTTTGAGAAATGAGTACCTTCCGGATTCCATCGAGACAGATGATCCCCTTTGCCGTGGTTACCGTTAAAGACAAGGACGACCAAGTGAAAACGGTCAAATTCTACCCCATCTTGTCTGCTTCTCCGGCAACGGACCCCAAATCCGGCATGTTGTCCGGGTCGGCGGCGGTGGAGCGGTATTTTGCGAGCCCCAGCACCGGAGATTTTATGCTGGTTCAAAACCGGGTATTCAAAAGATCTTCTGGGCTTACCCGTTTTTTCTTTGAAGCAGGAAATCAGTAACGTATTGGCCAGCGGAGGGGATTGATAAAAAAGCCTATCTGGCCTGGTTCACCCAACGCCTGTTGCCTCAATTTTACGAGGAGGAATGGCGTACCTCCTGCGATAGCCTCAAACAGGTGTTTGGGGTGGACTTTCCCTGTTCGGAGGTCATTGAGGTCGATGCCTTTTTCTGCGCATGGGGTGTTACTGCTTGCAACCTGGTTCCAGGTGCACGACGGCTGACTTCCGAGCGTTTCGGCTCGCAATCTGCCGGTGATTCTCCGGCAGTCGGCCGAACTGGGGCACTATATTGGAGACGCCCATGTACCGCTGCATACCACAGGAAGTACAACGGGCAGCTAACCAAGCAGTTGGGCATCCTCGCGTTTTGGGAAAGCCGGATTCCGGAGCTTTGCCGACCAGAGTACGATTATTTCGTCACGGGTGGCCGTCTATATTCCCGATGGGGAAGTACTACTGACATGTTTTTGACAGCCACCGACTGGTCGATAGCGTGCTCGTTATCGAAAAAGCAACTCAGTCTGGCGTTTCCGCCAGACAAGCAGTATTGTTACGAAGAACGGCTGGGCTGATCCCGGGTGTATCCGGAGGGACTATCGCTTTTATTACCGGGATTTACGAACGCCTGCTGGATAGCATTAAAAATGTACTGGGCCCTGAAGTGTTCCGGGCCTGGAAATCAAGGGGCTTGCGCGGTGTCTGGAAAGCGGTAGACGGTGAATTTTTGCTCTTCCTGCTACTTGGGATGGGAACCGGGCTGGTTTCCGGGGTGTTTAGATCTCCCATCTGTTGGAGCATTACCCCAGCTGCTTTGGGCGTTTTTTCTTTGGTTAATCATTGCCTCCCTCCTGTTTGTCGGCAGGCAGGTCAAAAAGTGGAATGCCATGTCCATTTTGCTTCGCTTTTTAGCTGGCACAGCGATTGCCCTATGGTATACCCTGTGGTTCCTGGGCATGGAACCGACGCCCCTGTGGTTTGTCTTTGTTTCCGGGATTATCGCGATCCCGCGCTGCCGCGCCATTAGGGGGTTTCCGGCAGCTTCATGCTGTTATTTCCGGCATGTATACGTTAATCATACCGACTCTGAAATCGCTTGGAAAATCTGGATTTGCTAGCCTGACCATCGGTGGTTTTTGGCGCGGGATGTCCAGGAAGGGCTACCTTTTCCAGGGTGCTGACCTAGTTGTTCCGCCATTACCACGATGCGACGATGGCGGTTTTTGACCGGTTTATGGTGGGTTCGCTCAACAAAATCTGGCCCTGGAAGCAGGTCTGGAATACCGCATTAACCGCCACGGGGAGCCGGAACCGCTGATTGAGGCTGCGTCTGGCCCTGGAACTTTGAAAGGAGGAGCCTTACTGGCAGGGGTGATACTCTGGTCAGTTGGGTTGTTCTGGTCTATTCCCGGAGCAGGCACGAAAAAGACATAGTCTGTCTTTTAACCCGATCCTTCGTTGTTGAAATTAAGCCATTTATTTGGATTGATCGGCCACCCGCTAAGCCGATCATTCCTTTTCCCAAAAAATACTGATGCCGAAAATTCCAGCGAAAAGGAAAGGGTTTGCCAGCCCTGTTTCCCATTCCGCCATCGAGCAGTTTCCGGGATATTGGAAGCCTACCCTAACATGAGGGGAAACCCAATGTCACGATTCCCTACAAGGAGCAAATGATCCTTACCTGGACGAACTCGACGAAGGGGCTGCGGACATTGGCGCGGTGGAACGTGATTCGCTTAGAAAGGGAAAAACCAAGGGGTATAACAGCGACGTTTTCGGATTTGAACGGTCTTTGCCCGAGTTTTGGGCGGCTGGCGGCTGGGAATTCGCCAAGCCCTGGTGCTGGGGACTGGAGGCGCCTCCAAGGCAGTCTTGTTCGCCTTGCGGTAAAAAGCCTTACCCTGGTCGTTTCCAGGATCCAGGCAAAGGCGACTGCGTATATGAGGAGCTGAATGCAGCCCATTGAGGGAATGTCCTTTAATAGTTAATACTATTTCCTTGGGGATGTCGCGGAAATCCGTACTTTTCCTAACCTTCCCTATGCGTATCTCGACGGATCACCTGTTGTTCGACCTTATTATAACCCGGAAGAAACCGCTTTTTTGAAAAAGGGAAAGCGGGAGCCCAAACCGTAAACGGGATGGGAATGCTTTATGGCCAAGGCAGAAGAAGCCTGGGGATTTGGTCCGCTTTCGGGTTGTTCTAATGCCGCCGAAGAAGATGCAATCCAGAAGCCATCCCAAAACTGAAGAATATGAGAGCCTGTCAAAGACCCTTCAAGGGGTCAGAAAACTTAATTCTTCCAAGAATCAAGCAATTGTTTAAAGGGTGAAAAAAAGAAAAATAAATTCACCCCCCGCAAAGGGGCTTGAAACCCCTTACTAAGCCTTGCCATGGGGTTAAGGAATACCCCCACACCCTGGAAAGGGTTTTGAGATAGCTTCTAACCAAATAAACCATTTTAACCCGCTAGCCCGGAATGAAAGTCTAGTTTATGGAAAAGACTGCTCAACCCGTTAGAAAAACCTGAGAAGGTCAGCGCTGTGGTCCGGGATGGCCGGTCAGTGGCCTGGTGGAACTTGAATTAGACCTGGGCAATACTGAATACGCTTTGCCCACCGGTCGGATCAGGAACTGAAAAAGTAGCCCGTTTGTTTGATTGATGAACAACCAGTGGCTGGTGGGTATAGGGTCTAAATTACGCCTTGCCAAGTTATTCGTATGCACCTGCCCTTTGTGGAGAGCGCCGTGAAGTATACCATATTCGAACAGTTTGCGGAGGAACCACGCTGACTGAAGCAGAAAAGTCGATCCAGCGGCTAGGTTCAGCTCTTGTATTGAGCATTCTGGATTACGGGGGCGGAAGGCAAAGAGACGGAGGAGGATTTAACAGCACCAAGGGTGGGAAGGCAATGCCAGAAAACCATCCGGGCGCTGGAATTTTCCAAAGGGAATTCCTTTATTCCCATGGTGAGTACCAGCAACTGAAGGTCTGTTTTGGCTGGTTGATATTGCTGCCACGACGCGCCGAAATCCCCAAGGACAGCCGTTTGTTCGTAGCAACGTCGTGAACCGGATCGACGCCATTTGCCATGCTGTTATGCACAACGGCCTGACGATCTCTTTGGATGCAGAAGAAACCTGGATTCAGCAGGCCATCGACGATCTGGCCGTTAGGATGGCCCAGCGCTACAACAAAGAGCGGGTGGTCGTTTATAATACCCATCCGTTCCATCACCGATACGCTTTCCTACCCGAAAGAATTGTATGAACAAGCCTGGCAGGAAGGCTACCCGATCGGCGCTAAACTGGTTCGGGGCGCTTATTTGGAGAAAGAAAGAAACCGCGCCGAAGCTATGGGTCATCCTTCCCCCATTCAGTCCGATAAAGAGGCTACCGACCGGGACTATAACCTCGCCCTGCGCTTTGCCTGGAAACATTACCAGCAACTGCCCCCGTAATGCTTCCCACAACGCCGATAGCGCCCTGCTGCAAGCTGCGCCAATGGTGCAGCGAAATATCCCCGAATCACCTCCACGCACCGTTCGCTCAACTCTATGGCATGAGCGACAACCTGACCTTTAACCCCGGGCAAGCCGGCTTTAACGCAGGAAAACATGTGATTTACGGGGCGGTGAAAGACGCCCCGCCTTACCTCATTCGCAGAGCCCAGGAGAATACCTCCGTTTCCGGAGATATGAGCCGGAGTATCAATTTGTGCTGGCTGAAATCAAACGCCGCAGGAGCGGTCCGTGCGAAAAGTGATTCCTTACAGCTACCTAAGAACTGTTGTTAGTAAGGGGTGCATTTGATGCAGCACCCTCTTGCTAATTAAAAGGGACACCGAGGACCGATCCGGACCCCGCTACACAAAAGAAAACCCTATGGGTAAAGATAATCTCAAAACCTGACTTGCAGCCTGTGGTTCATTCCCGCCGGTCGTCGCGCCCTGTATACCAACTCAACGATTGCCGGAGAGCTATTGTCATTTGCGACGGACAGTCCTTTCAGCTTTCCGCCGCCTTATTGGCGCTTTGATTGGATGATTTTCTCAATCTGAAAAACGATCCTGGTGCCTTGAACGCTGGAAAACATCTCCGTTTGGTTCTATTTTGAGTTTCTCGCAAGGATATGCCTCCCGGTTACGTGAATTTCTTTTACCCTGACGGATTCGGTCCGCGTCAGAGGCCAGGATTACGATTTTGCTATCTATGGCCCGAACCTGACCTGCGAGCAGCCTGGGCCGTCTGGTGCGTTGTTCTTTTTGCCCAGATTTCGCCCAATCAGAATATCATCCGGACCGGGTTAAGCGGGGAGCGGTCGATACCACTGAAGACTTAACTGGCGACGGCTTTGTCGATTCTATGATCGTTCAGCCCGGACAGGGTTTTTTATGCTCATCGATTTCTTTGTCGGCATTGGCGGGATGAATTTTGATTCGACCCCGGCGCTACCGTTCCGGGCTGAATTGGGGCGGGCGTGGGCGGCGCCGCATCTTAATTGCATCGCCAACCCTAACTGCGATCTGGTCACCGTAGACGCCCGGCCGGATACCTCGATTTGCGCAGGTACCACCCTTGAACCTGACGGTAACCGCCGCCAATACCAACGGAGGCGCATCGGTGCGCTGGTTAGGTAGGGAAGCCGATAGCTTTATTGAACGGCGCGATTCCGCCATAACCCGCATTTTACCATCCCCGACAATGCTGCTGGCTTATATTCTTTATCGCTACCATAGGAGGGAAACTGCGAGCACAGCCGATGAAATCGTCAATGTGTTCCCGCTTCCCTCAACCGGAAATAACAACCGGCGAACGCATCATTTGCCCGGCGATACGGTAACGCTATGGCGCCAAATTACAGGATTCTCCGCCTATCAATGGTCCCCGGAAATCAAACTTCTCCCTCAATCCTGGTAACTGCAACGGGGAATACGACGCACTCGTTACTAACAATTTTGGCTGCCAGGAACGGATACGTTTACGGTGCAGTCCAAGAACCTTCCCAACCCAACGATCCTGGGCGATTCTATTCTCTGCCCCGGG
>JADJHZ010000024.1:0-147500 GCA_016707205.1 Haliscomenobacter sp.
GCCAGATATGGTCTTCGCCGCCGTCCATATACGCGTTGAGGCTGTAGAATGCGAAGCTATAGACCCGGAACGCTGATTGCGGAATTCCGGCGGCAGGGCGCGTACCAGATCCCAGGCTACGGCATCCAGGCCTTCAAGATACGGCGAAGTATCGAAACCGGAATAATTCGAGCTGAATATAACATTGGCTATTGCCTTGGGTCCAAACAAATAGGCCGAAGAACAAGAAAAACCATGGGGTTAATGATTTGAAAGGTGCGCTCATTGCACGACTATTAAGGTTAGTTGCTTAATCAAGAGACGACTAATTTTCCTACTCCTTCACCTGCACCACCCGCAACCCTGCTTTCCTCCCCGACGCGTCGCGTGCCAGGATGTGGAGCAGGCCGCCGGCATCGAAGCGCCACAACAAAAGCAGGTGGGTGGATCTGATCGCGGCTGCCTGCACCCGGAGGGCCGCTGCGGCAGAATCCGGAAACCCGTCATAGGGGCCTGCCTGACCGTGGGGCGAAGAAGGAGGCAGGGGATTATCCAGAAATAGCTGCGCATAGGACTTTAGACATTGTGCTCCAGAGGAACTCCTGGCACATTCTTGATTTTGTGTTAACCTTGCTAGAATTTATTCTGATCCAGGATTAATGCTCCCTGATGCTCCCGATACCATTGACGGGCCCAATCCAGATACTCCGGCGTGGAATAATCCCGACCATGAGCCGCTGAGAAGGTTACCAAATTCCAGCGATCCATGGTATCCTGAAATTTGATGGCGCGATCGGGAAAATTGGCTACGTAGCGGATGTAGGCACTCAGGGCTATTTTCGAAATTTGAGCACGATAGGATTCCGCCGAAAATCTTTCCGGAATGGCTTCTCCTAAAAGGAACTGACCAATCCGAGCGAAAGCGTAAGGTGTGCGAACTTTGCACAACAACTCGATCATATATCCGTAGTTTGGCGTTGATTGAATAATCTGCTCTACCACCGTGGTATCATTGAATAAGCCCAAACGCGCCAAATGTAAATTGAGTAGTAACGTATCCTGCTCGGCCAGGGGCAGCAGCCTTGGGTTAAGGGTAGTCAAACAGGCCAGGTTGCGCTTTAGTAACAACAAGGTTGTCCCTACCGAATCCAATTCCAGAAACGTCTGGTATTCTGCTACGAAAGGGTCCCAGAAACGCAAACTTTGCGGAGTAGAAAAAAAGGATAGCTTGTTTAAGGATTCTTTGTTGTAATTTGACCGCAAGAACTTTCTAGCAATCGAAGGAATATTGTCCAATATAAATAGCGGCCCGTCTCGCGAATTCAAAAAATAGTTTACCAAAAGAGAATCATATTGTGAATCATATTCTTTTCTGGCAACCAGGTCTAAGACCCTTAAAATCCTTTGGGGGTTATCTCTCCCGAATCCAACAAACATTGCTCGTAGAAGAGTTGTTTCAGCCTTCCCCCTTTGCCTGTCCATTCTATCTTAACTAACTCGGCATGGGGCTTCTCTGTCAGGTAACTCGTTAACACCAAAAGGGTATCCTGGGTCGTTTGTGCCTTTCCCCCGGAATAGGTGCCCATAAAAAATATTGCCATCAGCAGTATTCTTACCATTGGTATGCTCTTATTTTATAGCCATTAATAATATTCACATAGTCCATCAAGGCGTCAGCATCGGAAAATGGGGCATACAAGCCCTTAAACTCTTCCCAGGGATGCTTCAACCCTATCCGGTGGCCATTTTCGTGGGCGATGGTGCGTTTGTTATATTGATAGGTACTACTTGCAAAACCATAAATTGTTTCGAATCCGAAGGAGCCATTAATTTGTTGTCCTTTTTCATCTGTGCCAAGCGGGCTGTATAAAAACATAGTTGAGGTTTTATTGTACAGAAGTGGATTCTCATCAGGATCGGGATAATACCTCAGTTTGCGCAGAGAATCCTGTTCAATCCATAGATATTCAGCCAAAATATAGTAATACTCTTGATCATCCATTTTACCATTCCCATTCTTATCAAAATCCCATTCATAGCGGTCAATGGGTTTTATGGACCAGGACATATTGATCTGTTTAAAAGCTTGGATCATAACCTCCTCCAGTTCTGTTTCAGTAAAATTGAGTTTCGGATAGGTGGCATCCCCTGGCAACTTCATGAGAATCAGATTCAAAACCATTTCGCGTTTTGGCAACACCACAACATTCAAGGCGCCAATAACAGATCCGTTACCATCCAAGACTTCAATGGAGGCCGATTTGGTGGGTGATGGAGCCTGCAAGGTAATCGTTTCCGAATAACTTCGAGGCGTATCTCCTGACATCATTTCAACCCCTGTTGCCCGGTAACGAATTGCCGAAAGGTCAATACCGGGTGAGAATTCAACAATAACCATATCTGTTTGACCTACTCCGACTGACTTCCAGGGAGTCCCCTCTCCAAAAGGTGTTTTATAAGTTGGATATGATTTAATTGTATTCTCATCAAACCCAAACTTCTGCTCCGGGTGCTCCCTGAAGACAGCCTGTCCCTGGCATACGGGGCCAGACCTCAAGCTTATGCCGCCTGCTTCGGCGCAATCGGAGTCATTGCAATCAGACCATCCATCGCCATCGTCATCGATATCGTTTCCACATATCTCCCGGCAGCTGATCAACTGCATGAGATAATTCATAGCATCTGCTTCTTTTTTGGGATAGGCATAGGGGCTGCTGTTTGGATTTAGCAAGGTTGTCAAATAATACTCTATAGCCCCCGCATTTATTTTTTGGGGGCAGCCGAAAGATTCCGCCGGAGGAAGATGCACGGCCACGCGGATGGTGGCAAAAATACCCCGGCTGCTGGATTCCTTCCCAAAGATCAAATAATACGGAGTCCTTTGCGCGGACTGCCGGATGACGTCCTGCCAGATATGGTCTTCGCCGCCGTCCATATACGCGTTGAGGCTGTAGAATGCGAAGCTATAGACCCGGAACTGATTGCGGAATTCCGGCGGCAGGGCGCGTACCAGATCGCAGGCTACGGCATCCAGGCCTTCAAGATACGGCGAAGTATCGAAACCGGAATAATCGCCGAGCTGAATATAACATTGGCTATTGCCTTGGGTCCAAACAAACAGGCCGAAGAACAAGAAAAACCATGGGATTAATGATTTGAAAGGTGCGCTCATTGCACGTCTATTAAGGTTAGTTGCTTAAATCAAGAGACGACTAATTTTCCTACTCCTTCACCTGCACCACCCGCAACCCTGCTTTCCTCCCCGACGCGTCGCGTGCCCGGATGTGGAGCAGGCCGCCGGCATTGGGGCCGGTGGGCTGGATAGAAACGGTGTTTTGCCCCGATACGGCGTCCAGGCTGCGGGTATGGACCAGTTGTCCCAGGGCGTTGAAGACCTCAATGTGCAGGGTTTCCTGTTCGGGGCGGTCCCAGAACACGTCGAGCTGGAAGTCGGCGCTGAACGGGTTGGGGCGCGCGCGCAGAGAGAACCTATTGCCCTCGGCAGACTGGCGGGCAAGGCTGCGTTCGGGGCGGCAACCGGCGCCACCGCGCCGGGGGTTTCTACCGCTACCGTAGCGTAGAGGGTTTTAGCGCAGCCCAGGGCATTGTACACCAGCACGGTGTACGCGCCTGTACAGAGGCCGGAAAACGTTTCGATGGGACCGGTCAGGCTTCTTTCCTCGAGGAAGCCTCCGGCGCCCAGCAGTTGGATGCGAAAGGGGCCAGCGCTTCCGGTGGCTTCTATGGTGATACTGCCTTCGCAATACTCGGAAGAAGCGGGCGTTACGGCTACAATCCGGATGGTAGCGTGCAGGCTGATGCCGCCCACAAGCAGAAAGCAAAGGAGAAGGCCTGTCTTTTTCATGTTTGTCTGGTTTTTTCTTTTTTTAAAAAGCGGCTTAAAAGGCCTTACTTGCCACCGCCGACAAAGGCGAATCGCTGCCGTCAAGGAAGCGGGCGGCAACCCGGTATTGGTAGGCGTTGCCCGGCTCGGTTTGCGTATCGCGCCAAACGAAGTAGCCGCGGCCTGCTTCTACTACGGCAACGGGAGGGAACGCCGACAGCTCCAGGTAGCGCACCAGGCGCATGGGGCCGCCGTTGTCGGAGCGGTACACCGCAAACTCGTGCAGGAGGGGGTCGTAAGGGTACTCCCAGCTCAGCTTCACGACCATTTTTTTATCCGCGATGGTGGTTTCGGCTTTGAGGCGGTCTGCCGGTGCGCGCCGCGGGTTGGGGAGGGTCACCCGCAGGGTGGGGGAGATGCCCGTGAGGCCGGCTTCGTCGGTGGCTACTACCCGGTATTCCCAGTCGGCTGCACCGCCCAGCTCGGTGTCCAGCGTAGTTTGCCATGCGCTCAGGGTGTCGCTGGCCGCTATCGTGGCAGCGGGTATCCAAGCCGGATGGAGCAGCGAGCGGCGCTGCACTTCGTAATGCGTCACATCCTCGCTGGGGCTGGGCGACCACACCGCCTTCACCCCATCCTTCACCGGCTCTACGGAGGCCAGGTGAGGCGGAGCGGGAGGCATCACGTCGGGCAGGGCCAACTCAAGGGGGTCGGAGAGGGCGCCGAGGTTGTCGCGAAAGTCCACCGCCCGAACGCGGAAATAGGCTTTCTCCGCCAGGGTATTCATGGCAATCTGCGTCGAAAAGGCGTTTTCGCTCACCGTGCCCTCGCTCACCTGCACGTACTCGGCCTCCAGTCGGCCGGCCCGGTAAACGCGGTAGCCGTAAAGGTCGTCGTCGGGGTTAGCGGTCCATTGCAGCGATACGGCGCCCAGGGGGGGCACGGACCCGCTCAGGCCGCTCACCTGCACCGGCGGAGTGCGGTCTTCGGGCTGTCCGAGCAGGGAAATGGATTCCACCTCGCGGTCGAAAAGGTCAACCGCTTTGACCAGATAATAATTGGTGTGGCGGGGCTGCCCGTCGGTAAAGGCCCGCTCCGAAGCGGGCAGCAAGGCCCCGACAGCCTCGAAGGGACCATCGGAAAAAGGCGAGCGGTATACCTGGAACCCCTGTATCTGGTCCTCCAGATCGGAAGGAAAGGTCCATTGGGCGGTCAGTTTACCTCCATCGGCCCGCGCTATGCCGGTAAGCTCGGGTTTGGCGGCCAGAGGGGCGGGCAGGCTTTTCCCTGCGGCCACTTCGCCTGTGGCGCTCACCCCAAAAATGGAGTGGCCCCTCAAGCGGTATTGATAGGTAGTCTCCGCCGATTCGAGGGTGTCGATATAGAGCAGGGCGGTGGGATCGGGCGCCGATTCCGATTCCTGGGGCAAAACGGGCTCGCTGTTGCGGGGCTGCCAGGTAGCGCCTCCATCGGCGGAGCGCTCCACGTCGTACCCCCGATAGTACATGTCCAGCCCGCGGCTCGACCACGACAGGAGGGCGGTCCCGGCGCCGGCTTCCAGCGCAGGCACGGGCAGGGCCGGCAAAGTCAGCGCCGCCCGGGTGTCGATTTGCACGCGGCGCGCCAGAACAGCCAGGGCGGAATCGGTAGCGTAAAAGGCGATGCGGTATTCGTACACCGAGTTGGGCGCCACGGTGGGGTCGGTGTATCCCAGGGCCATGGCTTCGGCCACGGGGAACGACGCGTCGGCTGCCACGAGGCCCAGTCCAAAACGGCTATCGTTTTGCTCCGCCTGGCTGAGGGCGCGGATGAACGCATCGCCGGTGCTGACGGTCACTTCCACATTGGGTTCGTATAGGGCAGCGCCAGCAACCCCGGCCGCATTACTGGTATCCGACATCTGCTCGAAGACGGCTACCGGTTGGGGCAGCATGCGGGCCGCCAGCACGATTCGCGAGGCGGCGGTCTGGGTTTCGCTCAGGCTGTCGCCGTTATCCAGCATGGTATAGCGCTCCAGGATATACCCTGTTGTATCCCGCGCTGCCAGGAAGGAAAATCTTCGGGGGCCCAGCGCAGCAGGGCCCGGCCCGCGTGGTGGATGCCAAGGAGCCGGAAAGAGGCGGGCAGGGAGTCGGTGGCTGGCCAGGCGCATTCGGCATGGACCGTTACAACCGGCAAGACCAGCGCCAGCATTATCGCGTGGAATCGCAGGCGGGTAGAAAAGAGGTATTGATTCATGTGGCAGTGGATTTTTTGAGGGCAACAAAGAAGGATTTTTGCCAAGGGTCAGCGAAGAAAGGCTGGGAGCCTAATTCTCCGGTAATATTTCATACCTGGTTCTGTTTTGATCAAACCAGGCGCGGATGATGTCCTTTTTTCGACCAGAGGCAGAAATAACACCATGTAAATCTTTGATGATTGGTCTTAGAAGCGAAATAACAAAATTGAAATCATCCCGGCTCAAATGGTCTTCGCAAACAGGCTCCCTCAGATCGCTGTACACATATTCGATGAGAAAGTCGATGCTGCCGCGGGTGCGGATGAAGGCAAAGTCGTAGAACAACATGCTATACAGGACGTCGCGGTCTTCTTCCTGCCGGGTTTTTTGAATGAGATAGTCCAGGGCTGCCTGATCGCCTTTTTGGGCCAGCGCCATAGCAGCCCGCCATTTGGGGGAAGCCCGGTATCCGCCCGGGCGGTCGGCATCGTCGGGAAGCAGCTCCGGGCCTTGTTCGAAAAACCGGCGCATGAGGCGTTCCCCTTCGGGCCAGTCGAGTTTGCCTACCAGGGGGAAAAGGGGCGTAGTATGCAAGGTAGGGTGAAGGATAAGGGCTTTGAGCATCTCCAGTCGCTGCGCGTTGAAATCGGCCGGACGGGCCAGGCGTACCAAAAAATGCATATTGTTCAAGCGCAGCCATTCCGACTGGTCCAGGCATCCGTAGAGCATTAGCTCTGCCAGCTTTCCGCGGATTTCTGGTTCGGGATTCTGCCTGTATAAATCCGTCAAAGCCCAGTAATAACTGTCACAAATATCGTGGGGATTGGCCAAAATATCTTTATTGGCTTTTTCCAACTCTGGGATGATTCGTTGCTGAAACTCCCGATTACTGAGTATACTATCCGGAAAATTGAAATTGCGAGCTGCTATTCGGGTATTAATAAGTTCTTTAATATCCACAGGCTGCGCCATGGCGAATGTGGTAAGGAGGGAAAGCATCGTGATCAGCGACATGGACTTCATGGTTTGTGTGTTTTTGCAGGACTGTCCTGGTTTTCCTTTGCGCCTGGGTTATGTCGCATCAATCCGGATCGGGCAGTATCTGATAGGTGGCCCGGTTTTCTCGAAGCCATTGGCGGACAGCGACAGACCCGAAGTTAGGGCAATTATGCATATCAATGATTTGTGCGAGCATAATGAGGGCAACTGAAAAATATTCCTGTTTGTCGTAATCCTCTGGATTGGCAAAGGCATCACTGAGTAAAAAATCTATGATGAAATCAATGGTTGGGCGATTTTTCACCAATGCAAATTGTTGGGTGATGAGGGAAATAACCTGTAGGTCAGTTTGTTCGCCGGCTTTTTGCAGTAAATAGGTCATGGCTTGCATGTTGCCCTTTCTTGCCAGAGCTATAGCCGCCTTCCATTTTGGAGAAGCGATAAAACCTCCTGGGATATCTTTATCTAATTCTAACAGTTCTGGACCCTCCCGGAAAAACTGCTCCATAATGCGGTCTCCTTCCGGCCAATCGAGACGGCCTACTATGGGGAATAAAGGAGTACGGTGGTGTATGGTATCCAGGAGTAAGATTTTTAGTAGTCCAAGTTGTTCTTTTCCAAAATCCTCTGGCCGGGCAATCATTACTAAATATTTCATGTTCATAGCCCGCAGCCATTCTGACTGATCATCGCATGCCCGTAAGATCAATTCAGTCATTTTTTTTCCGGATTCGCTACCGTGGGGTACAAGCGAATAGATGCCAATGAGCTTATTGTAAAAATCTTGCCGCACAAATGATTCTCGCTGGAGATATTAAGGCTCATCTCTTCTAGTAGGATAATACCTTTATCCTGAAATATTTTTGTTTTTACAAGATCAGAAGAAATACCTGCCCCAGGACTATTGATTCCTTCTTTAATTTTTTGGAGAAGGGAATCCTGCTGGGCAGACAATAAAATCCAAGAAAAAAGAAAAAGAATGAGATGAAAAAATTTATAAGTACTCATCTTCATAGTTTTTTAGAATCTACCGATTGTTTGTACTTTTGTTGTATCAATTGCCACTGATAGGCTCGTAACTCTGGCCCCGGAGGATAGGACATTAAATTTTTGTTATCTACTGCATTTTTAATGTCATGAGTATGCCCAAGGTCGAAGGCTCCATGGCCGATTTCATGAAGTAATGTTCTACTCCCACCAGAAAAATTGATAGGAATAGCAACAGCAAAGCTTCCTTTGGGAGAAACACCATCATAAATTCCAGTTGGGCTATCCTGTAAAAGTCCTTTAATAAAAAAGATAGTAACCCTATTTACACCTGGATTGATCCTATCGAAAAAAACGTCCTGCTTCATATTGTAATTAATAATGAGGTTATTAAACTCAAGGGGATTTGGCCTCAACAAAACGCCATCATAATCTTGATCAAATTGAAGCGTATCGGTCTTCCTAAGTTCTTCTTTAATATATATTCCAACTTTTCGAATTATAACATCCCCCTCTTGTACTAAATTAGGCTCCAACTCATTTTGATAAAGAATACTGCTCAAACTGTCTGCCATGGTTTCACATATCCCATTGGGGCCTGTGGAGATGACCGTGTCTTTGGATACTGGGTCCCAAAAAAGCGCATCATCACCACCCAGCCTGATTGGGTTGGTATCTAAAAAATTATTGGCGCCTCTGGTAATCGCAGTCTGATTGCTTTGGCCTTCTCCTTTCTTTCTGATATTTGGAGAGATGTTATCTCCACTTGCAATCGTCGTTTCCAGGATGCCGTTCAATCCCGTGTGGATATAGGTACTGTCTACAGAAAAACCATCATCCCCGGCCGGGGTGCTCTGGAACCCGTCATTGCCTGGCAATATGCCGATCGACATAGGCTTCCCTTGGCC
Organism: Haliscomenobacter sp.; assembly: GCA_016707205.1. GTDB lineage: Bacteria > Bacteroidota > Bacteroidia > Chitinophagales > Saprospiraceae > JADJPL01. The sequence continues at coordinate 8,936 of JADJHZ010000024.1, forward strand.
TTTTGGAATAACTTGAACATCATCGTCTTCTTCACTGACCCAAATAAACCTTAAATAAAGCGTGATCGTATCCGGATGCCATAAGATCAATTTATCCAGGCGGCACCCTTGCAAGCCTCCGATATGCGCCTTTAAGGTGTCTCTTGTAAGGTTACCTGCCTGCACCGTTACAGTCTGAGCGGCTGCTCCGGCTATTTGAGGAGTTACAACTCCGCTCGAAGCTGTAAAATGGACGTTAGCCGCTACGGCGCCGGGCGTAATCTTAACTCCAACCCGGTCGTCGAAGGTTTTTGGCACCAGTTTCCAGCGCACAAAGTCGCCGGCTGCATTTTTTGCATAGGTGTTATATTGGGCAATTTCATTTTCGTCGAAGCTATACAGACTTTGAGGAGCATGCTCAAAATCTACGTCCATCACATAAACCAATAGTCGGGCTGTGTGGACGGTGTCTTTATCCTGAAACGTCGCCTCCACAACGGTCCCGCCATTGCCTGAAGCTTTAATCCGATCCACTTGGGCCCTGTTGGTTTTAGCAATGGGCTTAAGCACTTTGGGCTTTGAAATTTCGGGGAATGGCAGGCTATCTGCGCGGAAAACCTTCAACTCGAGCGTTGTATTGCATTTGCAGGTAAACAAGGTATCGTTTGGCCCGTAGAACTTGCCATCTACCTCGAAGTAGCCTTGCATGGACGCGGTGAGTAAGCGGTCGAGCTCGGCGACGGATTCCCGCAGGGCGAGGGTCAAGGCATTGCTACCACCGTTAAAAATGGATTTTTCAAATTCCTGCTGTACCGATTGGTAAATAAGACCTTGCTGCTGGGGCGAAAACTCGGAAATGCGCCCAAAACCCGCCCAATTCAGCACCAGCAGCATTTTGGCCTGCTGATCGTTGGGATCCAGCCAGGAGACCATTAAAGCATAGGGGATATTTTGCCCCACATTGAATTGGGTCTGCATATCAGCCTGGATTTTGGGAAGCAGGCTTTGGGCGTCATCCGCTGTATAGGTGGAGGTGATGCCCATATAAACGGTAATCAAAAGTGAGCCAACCGTGGGCGTTGCTGAGGGAATCGGCGGCTGCGAGCAGGGGGCCTTCAGCCTGGTTTTCCAGTCCCATGAGGTCCAGTCCCTTTTGATAGGGTTTGAGCAGGGCGGCATTTTCTATAGCCCAGGTGCGAAGGGTTGGATGGCCGAAGTTTCTGGTCATGAGATGAAGCCGGCCATCTAGGGCCTGGACAGCATTGATAAAACAAAGAATAAAAAGGAAGGGTAGACAAAAATATTTTTCCATGATGTTGCACTTTGCATGAAATTAGGTCTGATGGGGTATCGGGAAAGGGGCTACAGACCCGCTTTCCCGATGAATTTTATCTACTCCGGGTTTAAAACCCCGTAATACACCCCTGGGTTGTAGCTGCTTGTCCCGCTCATCCCCGGTATGGCATAGGTCAGGCGCAAGGGATACCGCGCGGAGGGGGGCGGCTCCAGCGTCCATGTTTTCAGGCCGGGAATATAGTCGGGCAGCACGCTGCCTTCGGTTTCCAATACCTCGCGCTCCAGGGCAACGACTTGCCCAATAAAATCAAGGTAATCGGCCTGGACTTCTGAAAGAACCCGGTAACTGATCCCCTTGCCCAGCGAGTTAAAGGAAACAGCTATCGGCGGAAGGGCGCCCCCGCGCCGTTTAGGAATGAATTGAAAATCAACGGTAGCCTCGTTTTTGGGGATGTAATTTTTGTAAAGCTTGGTTTCTTGTGTTAGATACCAGTTTTCTCCTGCTGAGTTCGAATTCCAGAAATCAGCCGATAGTCTCACCAAACCCTGTGCACCAAATGCCCCCCTGTTTCCAGGTCATCGAATCCTTCTCAATCCGCTTAGAAGCATTTTCATAGCCAGAGAAAGATTTGTTCGCTTGCTGAGTAAAGGCTCTGGCTTTCTCCAGGAAAGTATTGTATTCGCTCACACAGAAAGCAATAGAGGTTACCAGTCCGGGAGGCAATTGCCCCTGATCATTGGAACGCGTGCCGATCTGGGCCAGACGCCGTATCTCGAGCGTGTAACATTGGCCATTGCGCAATTGGTCGTTGGGGAAATCAAAGGAAATGCGCTTGTTGAATCCGGTGTAAGTCACCTCGCCCTGCCAAATCTGGCGTCCTGAGGCATCCACCAAAATAGCCACTGGTTTGTTGTCCAGATAAAAGAGATGGTCCTGGCCTTGCACCAGTTGGATGAATTCGGTTTGGCCTGAAAATTCGCCCGGGTAGAAGTGCTTCATCTGGCCGATGGGATAGCTGGCTGCAATATTCGCCTCCGATATCGTAGTTTCCGCCCGACCGGTGGTGAAGGTTACTTGCTTTTCCTGGTATCCGAGAATGGTTCCGTTTTTTGAGTATTTCACTTTTACCAAGAAGGTATACGTGCTGTTTGGACTAAATGCATCGTATGGGGTGTACTTTAAAGAGTTGCCGTCTTGGCTTATTTCCAGGGAGGCAGGTAGGACATTCCCCAAACTGTCGGTCAAAAGAGGAATCCCATCGAGCTCCACTAAGTAGGTAACGGGGTTGCCCTGGTCGTCGTAGGATTCCAGCAAACCGTTGATGGGGAACCGGAACTGAGCAGAGGGTACGCCGGTGGTGGGAACATTGCGAGATCCGTCATCGGGAAGGACGGCGGCAATGATCTGGTAGTTTTGTTCCAGGGACTGCTCGTTGCCTTCACTATCAATCACCTCCCCGCAGTCTTGCCCGATGGTAAACTGCAAGTTGAATTTGCCTTTAATCAACCCGCCCAGGATCTTATATTTTCCTGCCAGTGCGCCCCGAGCAAAGACTGGGTTAGGCATGCGGCCCTGGGATGGCCCCCTACGGAAAGGTCGGCAATAGGGAATTTCTTTTGCTTAAATACCAACCCAACCGCTGCGTTGACATACGCGTACACCTGTCCTGGAAGCATACCACCCATCGATGCCTATGGTCTTCCGGTACTGGCACAGATCGCGTCTCCATAATCGATCAAGGCGAGGTCGGCGCCCAAACTGACTCGCAAGGTGGCATAAACCGGTTTGAGCTTGGTAAAGTCGCCTCCAGCTTCCAAGGCTATCCCAAACATCACGCCTCCATTTGCTTTGCCTCCACTGGAGGACAAAACAGCGGAGGAGATGCCCATGTCCCTGAAATAAGACGGAACCCCAGCCAAGGGAGGCAATTCGGATCCGAGATCCAAATACATGCGTGCCGAAACGAGCGGATTCCCATTGCCTCCTGCAACTGGGACGTTTAAGGCGGCTTGGATTGGGTTTTGCGGCGTACCGATGTGGATATACCATTTCTCGTTGCTGACAAATATTTTGGCTGTTCCCTGTGCAGTCAAGGCATTCGGCACGACCACCTTTACATCCAATCTGCCGTCAAAGGCTTTTTGTGAGAAGCTGTACTTGAAATACACTCCCGCCCGGATGGTGGCTGCAGTAGTATCAATGCCGCCCTCATCGCTATTCTTTTTGAGCAAGGTGCCCAAGCCCGACATAGACATTTCATCCAGGCCGCCTCCTGCAGAGAATTGAGCGTTAAGGGAAACCAATGCATCAAATGTCCCCTCTCCGGCTCCCAATCGCAAGGCTGCCTTTAACCCCAAACCGGCAGAAGCAGAGGGTTGGTACTTTATGCCGGAAAGGGATTGTCCAATGGGGAAGCTGGAAATATCAGCACTTAAGGCAGAAAGGGTGATAGTAGTATCCTGGGCTTCCATTCGGTTCCAGACACCTCCCCCAAAACCCCTTATGATGCTAGGGGTGGAACTGGGTAACATACCCATTGCGTCCACCAAAAAGTATTTGACGCTTTCCGGCGTATTGGTAGCGCCAAACAACGCAACGGCTTTTATCCCTGCTCCTTTAAGGCCTTGCATCAGCAGCTCAGCATCCAGGCCGCCCCAGAAGCCGTTGCCATATGCCGGGTTTTCCTCAAAGAAATCGACAAAACCATCAACCTTGAATATTCCTTTTACCTCTCCTCGCACACTGAACTGGTCAACCTGGATACCATCCGGAAGCCAGCGCTGCCTTCCGGTCGATACGTCCAGTTTGCCTTTCAGTTTAAATCCGCCTTCAACAGCCAGTCCTCCATTCTCAGGACCGATGTCCATATGGGCATGGAAAAACAACCCGGGGTTTTCACCTCCCACTGCATTGATATTGTCCACTCCCAGGCTGAATCCGTTGAATCCTGCTCCAACTCCGTCTTTGGGAATGGGCTTGTCCCATACCCCGGGGTCAAAATAGGGCGCCTTGGAAGAAACGGTGAGGCCCTGAAACCTCAGTTCCGGAATGTTGACCTTCAAACCTGCGCTGTCTGAATTAACTTGAATGGAGCCATTTAAAATGGCCCTGGCGACAAACTCGTTATCCTGGTAGTTGACTTCCACTCTCGAGCTGTTCTGGAGGGTAAGATCTGCAAACCACATGCCGATTTTTTTCGAAGAAGCCGGCTGCACGCTAAAATTGTATTTATTGCCCGTTTCGATGGTAGCCGAATACCGGACGCAATCTTCCGGGGTGACGTCTCCACCTTGCCCTCTATTCAGTAAAGGAATGTTGATCAACCCCCCAAAGCCGGCGCCGGCAAAGTGGTTGCGAAGAATTTTCACAAGGACTGAATCGATCGAGAAGGCCCAACCGCCCAGGTTGCCTTCACTCAAGGGCAAGATAGGCCCCGGGATGGATGCAGAGACGGTCACGCCGCCGTCGTCGATAATCAAACCGCTAAGCGACAAGCCGCGGGGGGTGCTGTTTTTATCCAATTCCTGGGGAAGATACACGGCGAATTGCTTCATGTAAAAGCCCTCCATAGGTTGCGGCTTTGCACATCAGAAAACGGATAGTTTTCCGGGAACTGCAAATCTTCCGGGGTTTGGGTATCGCTCATGTCGATATAAGCGTCTTCGGCGCGGAAAACAAACCTGCCGTCCTCGTTGATACCAAACGGATGAGAGAAGGTGAGCCCCATGGTGAAACCGTCCCAGTTGGTAATTGCCGACTGGAGGGTCGCTTTGAGGCGCATGGAATCTGGAAGCGGCTTGAGCGTAGCCCCGTCGTAGGGCACCAGTACATTGCGGCAGAACTCGATCTCGGCCCCAATCCGAAGCCGGGAGAAGCCGTTACAGTCCCACTCTACATAGGTTTGGTCATCGGCCAGCACCTTGAGCTGAGCGATATTATTCAAGCGCAGCGGGGCATCGCAGGCGAGTTTGAGCCGGGCATTTTGGTAATCCGCGCCTCCAGGAGTAAAGGGCACGTTGAGCGCTTGGAAGTACAAGGTGTCCTTCCCGCCGGGAGCAGGCAACCTCAGGTAGGCATCCAGTTTGCCACCCAGCGAGGCGTCGAAGGAGATATTATCCAATAGGATGGCATAGGCTTTTCCATCGATAATGTTATCAATGGTTAAAGGCAGGAGCAACTCGCTGGAATCTTTCCCATCAGGTCCTCCCAATGTGGAGGCGGAAAATACTCCGGCTCCTCTGGTTGGGCAATAAAGCCCCAACCTGCCCCTTGCCAGGTTGGGAATCGTTTCCGAGAAGCCGGTTCGCCCTGGCGGAAGGGCTTTCTGTGCCCCCGCGTTCTATTCCATTAAAGCCCGTGGGAGCCACCTCAAACGAACCTTGAGGCCTGGCCTTCTGATTGTAAGTCGCCACCCCCGCATTCCTTTCCCCCTGGAAACCGGCAGTGCCATTCAGTTCGCCACTATTCGACTGGGAATCGCCAGGTTGTTGCGATCTCGAATCAATTTTTCTCTTTATCCAGGCCAGGAGAGCATCCTGGTTGTTGAGCGCTTTGACCGAATCGGCAGGCAGCCTCTGGATTTGGTCCTTGAGCCATTGAATCAATTCTCCTTTATTCTGATCCCCGCTAAGGGCTTGAATTTGATGATATTGGCTTTGACGCTTTTCCTGTTCCTGGTCGCATCCATAGAGGTCGACGTGGAGCTTTTCCATGTTTTCCATTTCCAGCTTGCGTTCAATGCTATTGCTGATGGTTTTTGGAGCCGAGGAAAATTCTTCCACATTCCTTCTTTGATATATTGGCCGTTGCTGCCGAATATATAGGAAGAATCGGCAATTCCCAACCCCGCGAAAACGGTGCGCATCTGGCCTCTAAGTCCTCCGCATTCGCTGCGCTTTGCTTCGAAATCCGACAGGTACGTATGGATTAAGCTGTCCAACATTTGGGTAGCATACCCAGGTAATTCATCCTTCAAGCTATCCGCCAAATCAGCCCCTTCCTGAGTAATCGGCCCCAAAGTGTCTTTGGGTGTCAGCCAGGCATAGGGTTCTACCTGGTTATAGCAACGGCTGTTATTGGGGTCGTTCATGTCGGACTGGGTGCAACCCAAATCATTCACCTTTTCGCCAGTGAGGTAATTCCCGTTGCAATCAAACCCATAGGGGTCGTAACGCCGGTCGATTTCCATCCCGGGTACAGGGGGCTGGCCTTGCCATTCGCAGTCCTTAAACCCATTTCCTTGTTTGGTTAGTTCCGTTGCCAAGCTGTCCTTCTTACTGGTAAATGCTGGGCAGAAATCGATTTCTTTGGGTTCTGGACATTGAATGGGGGCTATTTTCGGATTTCGCATCGCTTGCATGGTACCGGAAAGCACAATCCCAACTTCGTTTACTCGAACGTTGCTAAAGGAAACCTTCACCCCCTTTTCCCCAAACGGCAGAGTCAGTAAGCCGGTTCCGCTAAAAGTCCCTGCAGCCCCGTTTACATTGATCAACTTGACGGGGAAACCATACATCAGTATAATTTCATCGGCATTAAGCGTTTGCCGAAGGTTTTGGGATACCCCGGTAGGCGGTTCATAGGTGTCTCCGCAAGAATAAGGGGTAGGGGCCAAAAGCGCTTTTTTCATTCTGTTTTATCAAAATTATTTGGGGCGGATGGTATCGTTTCCGGCACTCGTCCACTGCTCTCCAAAATCTGGTAACTATTGTATCGCATGCTCCAAGGGGCTCTTTCTCTTCCAGGAAAATGGTAGCAAGGACCACTTGCCCGCTATTGTCCAATGCTCTGGGAGTTTCGTCGGGCAGTGGTTTCCCGCATTCCACCTCCATAGAATCCGCAGGAAAATCCACAAACATAGGGGGCTTTTGGTCTTTGACGACCAGGATCTGGACCACTTCGGAGCGTTTGCCGCATTCGTTGCGCGCAATCCAGGCGCGTTTGATTGTTTTATGGCAATTGCTGGAATCGGGAAGCGGGGTATCCCGAACTTCGATAGTTACGTTTCCGCAATCGAAACAACCTTTTTTCATGTCCACCAACACCATTTCTCCTTCTGGATCAGGAAGGCTAATTAATTGACGCCCGACCCCGGAAAGGCTATGATAGAACTGGTCTGCCCGGCGGTAAAAGGCTATATCGACGGTATCGCTAAGCTGGCCGAGGGAAAGTTCAAACTGGGCGTCTGAAATGTTGGTCGTTACCTGCGCCAAACAGCCAACTCCGACTTTTCCTTCCAGAGTATACTCGCCAGGCTCCCGAACAATAAGCGCTGCATCATTCGACAATACAGTTCCCGCGCTATTTTTCCATTCGAAATCGCGGAGCCCCTCCCATTGAAGTCAGCAGGACCGAATCCTGGCACAAGGTTTCATTGGAGCCAAAATCCCGATTACTCCGTCGGTGACCTCTTTGGTCACTTGCACATAGGCAGGACGGAATAGGCCTGTTTCGCCGGATTGGGTTACCAGATAGGCGCCAGGAACAGTGGGAGAGAACGTTTCTCCCTCGGCAATTACTTCTCCGTTTTCGTTTTTCCAAAGGTAAGGCCCTTGTCCGCCCGCTACGGTCAGGGTAGGGTTTTCCTGCTCACAGAGGTTAAGCTGAGTTGGGGTAACCATTAGGGTGGGGCACATCGTAATTTTATAAACGAGGCTGTCCAGCAAGTTCCCATCATCATCTGAGAGGTAAAGGATATATCTTACATTACCGGAAGGTTTTGCCCAGGTCTGAGAGTTTTCCGGGCTGGCCAATCCCGTTTCGGGCATCCATTTCATACACCAGGCGTTCAAATCCGGGCGGCCAATGAGCAGGGAGTCCCCCTCGCAAATTTCGATACAAGTCTCCTTGCTTGGAACCCGGATCAGGGTGTCTACCACGCAACTGGAATCGGAATTAGCTACAAAAACTTGGTATAGGCCAGGCAGAATTCGCGGGTATACTCCGATCGAATCCCAATGGCCTGTGGTATCTATTCGGTAAAGCCATTTTCCCGGGTTTGCCACGTGTATAGTTAATTGGGCGTTGGCAGAATCGCAGTGGGTAGCAGGAACGGTGTCAAAAGAAATCCCAATTGGGATCAGCGATTGGATTTCAAATGTGTCTATAACGCTGCAATCGTCGTCATCAGAAACATAAAGGTAGTAGACGCCGGGAATTGGATTGAAGCGGTTTGGGAGTTCGAAAGCAAGGCGCCGGATTCGGCAACCCATTCGTAGGAGAGGTTGGTCCCATTCGCATTAGCCGCAATAAAGATGGATCGTTTAATGCAGGAAAGGGTATCGTCTGGAATTGGAGTAAGCAGCGGCGGCAACTTTTCCTCAATCTCTACGCCCACGCTTGCCATACAGCCTTTCGAATCAATAGCCTGAAGCGTAAAGGCGCCGGCGCTCAATCCGGAAAGCGGCGGGTTGGGCTGGGCAATCCCGTCTATGAGCGCGGTAAAAGCAACAGGCCCCTGTGCGCCGCTTGGCAAGGGCCACACGACGACGTTGCCTGGGGTGCAGTCGAGGTGGTTGTCGAGAGTATAGCTCAGGGTAAAAGGCGGCGGTACCGGGACCAGGATGCTGTCGGAGGCGGCGCACCCTTCCGCGTTGGTGACGGTGACAGCGTATGCAGTAGTTTGGGTTGGCGCAACAACGAGGGATGGAGAAACGCTTCCCGTACTCCAAAGGAAGGAGGCTCCGCCGCTGGCATTGAGAGTAGAAGTCTCGCCAAAACAGTTGGCCAGTAGGGCTGAGATCGCTGCCGTAGGTTTTGGGCACGGTTACCGCCCAGGTGGCAGTGTCTTTGCAGCCTGCAGGGTTGGTAGCAGTAACCGAATAGGCCTCGGTACTTAAAGGGGCCAGATGCGTCTGATGGGAGGTAGCTGCGGCCTGGTAGGCCCCGGTACTCCAAAGAAAATGGACAGCCTGGTTGGCGCTAGCCACGAGGCCAACGGATTCGCCGGCGCAAACCGAGCTCCCGCCGCTGAGGGTAAGCTGAGGCGCTGCGGCTGGGCTCAAGGTTTGGGAAGCAGAGCGTGCACCCGCGCGCTGGTTGCCGTAACCTGATACGTCGCTGGTGAGCAGGAGGCGTTGAGACCGACGCTGCAGCAGCTTGTCCCGTATTCCAGGCACAGGTAAAGCCGCCTCCGCCCCGCTGGCCGCTTGCAGGGTAGCGCTCAGGCCCTGGCATACCGTACCGGGTCCAGTAATAGAAACCAGAGGCGTTTCATGAACCGCAATGGTTCTGGACGCAATCGTTTTGCACCCGTTGGAGCCAGTCACCGTGACGGTATACGTGGTTGTGGCCGCCGGGCTTACGGTGATGGACGAAGCCGTGGACCCGGTACTCCACGAATAGGTCCCGCCTCCACTGGCGGCGAGCGTTGCGCTTTGCCCAGGGCAAATGGCGTCAGGGGATGAAATGGATACGGTGGGGCTAGACTTGACGGTGACTTTGACTGATTTAATCAACGTACAGCCTTTGCTGTCTGTGACCGTAACCGTGTAACTTTTAGTAGAGGCAGGGCTTACGGCAATAGTTCGAGTGGTAGCGCCTGTACTCCACTGATAGGAATGCGGGGCAGTACCGCCAGTTGTATTTCCGCCTATTGTGATCGAATTCCCAGAGCAAATTGTAAGGTTTGATTGCGCATCTGTTGCTAAACTTGGATTTACTAAGACCGTAACAGTTCCAGTGTCTTTGCAGTTATGCCAGTCAGTAGCCGTAACAGAATAAGTCGTATTGGAATAAAGGTATCCAGTTTGTATTGAACTTTGATCAGAGCCAGTGCTCTAGCTGTAACTAGGCCATCCGCTTGCATTAAGACTCGTTGTTGTTCCATAGCAGACATTGAGGTTGCCAGTTATTTGTACTTTGGGTTTGGAGTATTTGACGTGGATTTCCTTTAACAACTTCACATCCGTCTGCGTTATACATCCGAACGTAGTACACCCCTGCCTTATTAATATAATAATTAATACTATTTCCTTCAGTGATGAAATGGGTGTCGCTCAAGTAAAACCAGGGTGATCCAGTAGAGGAGGTAGCCTGCAAAAGGAAATAATCTCCCTGGCACTTTATATTTCGGGTGAAATAGTTTCCGCTTCCTGCCGGTTGCCCGTCGAAATAAATCAACATTTCGCTACCATCAGGTGGGGTATATGCATTTCCAACAGTTGTAGCCGCTGAACTCGAACACCCGTTTGGGGCGATCACTTTTAGGGTGTATATACCGGGTATTTTTGCTTCGAAGGTTGCCTGGGTAGAAACCACCCGGTCGTTTTGGTTTCGCCATTCGTAAGTTACTCCAGAGGAGGTGGAAGAACCATTAACCATTACTGGATAACAGGTAATGGGCCCATTGTTCGATGCGCTGATCGTAGGCAAGCTCCCAATTTGAATCACATTAGTATACCCAATAGCGCTGCATCCATTTGGCCCCATAACGTTCACTTCATAAACCCCTGCCGTGCTAACCGTTGCGTCGGGGCTATTACTGATCACCGCTCCTGCGGCATTTTTCCATTGGAAGATAGCCCCAGGTGTAGAGGAGCTGGCGGTCAGAACGAGGCTGGTTTTGGTGCAAGTGAGGGTGTCGTTGCTTTTCACGGTGAGGTTGGGCGGGGTCAAATCCCCTGCGCTCACTGTGGCTGTTTTCTCAATGAAGCACCCATTGGCGCCAGAGATCTTCAGGGTATAAGTGCCGGGCTGGCTGACCCCAAAGTTTTGGGAACTTGAAATTACTGTTCCCCCGCTATTGCGCCATTGGTAAGTAACCCCCGGGGTAGACGAACTGCCCTGCAGGAGGACGCTGGAGACAGAGCAGGTAATTTGCCCTAAGGCAGAAGCACTGCCTGTTGGCGCCGCCAGATCGGACAACACCTGGGAAGAAACCACCACCGAGCAACTGTCTGGAGTGGAGAGGGTGAGGTAATACGTCCCCGGAGTAGAAACCCGAAGCGAATCGGTAACCGAAAGAACCGTTCCTGCTGCATTCTTCCAGGAAAAAGCTACTCCAGGTACGGAAGCGGTTCCTTTGAGAAGGGCGCTGGATTTAAGACAGGTTATTGGCCCGTCGTTGCTGATGTCCCCGGTGATGCCAACGTTCAGCGAATGGGTTTTTACTACGCTGCATCCTTCTGCATTGGCGATTGTTACGGAGTAGTCCGTAGTTTGGGAAGGACTCACCGTGATGGAAGGATCGGTAAAATTGCCAGGGCTCCAGCGGTAGCTCGTTCCGCCCGAAGCGGTTAACGTGGCAGGCTGTCCGGGGCAAATGGATGCAGGCCCCTGGACTACCCCTGAGGGAGGGGGATTCACCTGCACCTCATGGGTTTTGGAGGCGGCACACCCCGGCAGCCCCGAGGTGACGGTATACGTAGTCGTGGCGCCCGGGCTTACCTGGATGCTGGGTGTTGTGGCCCCGGTATTCCATGCATAGCTTTGTCCTCCGCTGGCGATAAGGGTGGCGCTTTGCCCGGCGCAAATCTGCACCGGACCCTGGATGCAAGGCCAGGGGTCGTGTAAACAGTGACATTTACCGCTCCCGTGTCGCTGCAAACCGCTCCATTGCTTACGGTAACGGTATAGGTGGCGGACTGCAGCGGCTTGACTTTTATGCTTGCAGAAGTAGCTCCGGTGCTCCAGCGGTAGGTTGATCCCCCGGAAGCGGTCAGAATAGCAGAGTCGCCCGCACACAAACTTAGGTCGGGAGTAACCGTAGCGTGCACGGCAGGATAAACGGTGATGTTTTTGGATAGCTCAACGGAGCAGCCCCCTTGGTTGGTAACGGTAACACGGTAATTGAACGAGGTAGTTTGAGCAGCGGTAGGCGATACCACGATTGAAGGGGAATACGCATAAGTGCTCCATTGATATGATAAGTTTCCGTTTCCGCTGCCCCAGTCAACAGCAGTCAGGGTAGCTTGTTGCCCGGAACATATCTGGCTGGGACCTTCTACGGTGGCGTCCGGGCGAGGGATAACGATGATTTCAAGGGTATCTCTGCCTTGGCAGTAGTTCGAATAGTCTCTCCCCGTTAGCGTATAGGTAGTATTTTGAGCCGGGGAGACTTTTATTTCATAATAGGTCTGTCCGGTGTTCCACTGGTTGTCGTAACTTCCGTAGGCGCCCAAAGTCACCGTATCGCCCAGGCATATAGAAGCTGGGCCGGTGATTTGTACCCGCGAGGGGACATCAACGGCGATTTGGTGCGAAATAACGTTGGTACAGTTATTTACATCGGTGACGGTGACGGTATAATTAGTAGTTCCGGCCGGGTAAACCGTGGTGGAGGAGTTTGTAGCGCCGGTGCTCCATAGAAAACTAGTGGCGGCCTGGTTAATGACCAGGTATGCTGCGCCTCCCTGGCAAACCTTGGTTACCCCGGAAATTTTGGGGATCGTAAACGGGGTAACGGTTTTTGAAGCTATGTTTTGGCACCCTTTGTCGTTGGTCACCGTCACCATGTACGAAACCGGACTTGAAATATTGATGGTTATAGACGGGCTGGTTTGTCCGGAACTCCAGGAATAATTTACTCCTCCGCTCGCGCTGAGTGTATTTCCTGTATTCGCGCACACCTGGCTGGGTCCTTCAATTGATGCCGTAGGCAACGGGTTAACGGTAAGCGTATGGGATCTGACGTCGCTGCAATAGCCGTTGGTAATGGTAACGCTGTAGGTGTAATTTCCAGGCAGGGCAGGAGCAACAGAAACCGACTTTGAAGTCGCCCCTGTGCTCCACTGATAGGTTCCTCCTCCGTCTGCAGTAAGGGTCGCGCTGGTTCCAGCGCATACAGTGAGTGGCCCGGAAATACCTGCCTGCAAATTAGTACTGACCGGCACGACAACCTGTGCCTCTGTCGTGTTACAGCCAGTAGATATCTGGATGGTATAACTCCCTGGAGCAAGCCCGGAAAACGTGTAGCTGCTTTGGGAAAGGCTGTTTGATTGAATCGTTAAACCGGAGGGATTGAACAACCGGAAAATGCGCCTAACATCCCCATGATTCCCTGAAATATCAGAAACGGCAATGCTTCCTGAAGGACTCCAACAATCGCTTGCCGGAGACACTGAGGCTGAAATTACAGGAACAAGGGGACTTACAAAGATCCATACATCCGTGGAATCTTTGAATACCTCCCCATCCATGTATCGTCGCATAACAAAAACAGGTTGACCGGTTTGGGGGATATCCAGACTAAACGGAATCTGGTTCGGCAGGCAAGGGGCGATGCATGGAAGGCCGCTTTCGTCCCAAAAGTAGTATTTAAAAGAAGTGTATTGAGTCACCGAAGGCAAGTCCGTAATCACCGCTACTGCCTGGCCTCCTGTTGGACATACCTCAATCATGTTGCTCATGGCCTGTGAAAAAACCGTATGGTCCGCCATTTGTTCCGGCACTTTCCCTGAAAGTGTCCAGAAGGATTTCTTTGCCCCTGCGTCAGAGATAGGAGAAGATGAAATCCTGGAAGAAGAATTTCTTACATGTTGCGCCTGGAGGCAGGGTGAAAAGAGAATACCAAAGGCGGTCAGGAGGATTAGGATCGCTTTGCGCATCAGGGTAGAGTTTGAGCTAATATCCGATAAATTTTCAACCGGCAAAGAGACTGATTAAATGCGTCCCTTTTCCCTCACAAGTTCAGGACAGAAGCATAAGATGCCAAATTTTCCGAACGCGCATATGCGCAATATTTTGCTCATGTTGAGCAAAATATTGCACACCATAGGAAATAGTTTGCGCATCCTTGGAAATAAGCTAAATTACGATGGTGAAAATGTAATCTCTGTTAAAAAGACTAGCTCCAATGGACGACCCTATTTCCAAAAAAATCCGGGCCCTCCGGCTAAAAAGGAACTTCACGCAAGCCTATATGGCCGCCCAGCTCGGTATCTCGCTGAGGTCTTACAACAAACTGGAAAGTGGCCTTTCCCGTATTTGCGTGGATCAGCTCGCCAAGATTGCGCGCGTTTTGGACGCAACCCTTCATCTCGATGTAGTCGGGCGCGAAGAAATCCATCCCAAAGTGGATTCTCCTCCATCCCCGGAATCCAAACTGACGGAAATAATGAACCGTTATCCGGAAAGGAAAATGGATTTGTTCTTCAAGTTTTTGACGGAGGAAATGTGGAGTAATTCCTCGAAGGATTAAAACGGAAAATCTCCTGCCTTTCTTGAATGCAGCGCTTGTTGGCTGAGTTTTTGGCCTACGACTTGGCCTGCTTACCCATTTAACGCCTGAAACGGCAAGACCCGGACGCTATGCCCGGCCCAACCGACCCAACATAATCCTGGGCGATTTCCCCGATCGTTTGCTCTAAAGGCGTATAATGAAACGAGAGGCGGTCCCTCAGTTTTTGGTTGTCGTAGTAGTATTCATAGGCAGATTGCCTCACGGTTTCTTTGGATAAAAGACCGGAATGTCCGTTAAACAGGCCCTGAACCCAGGCTACCCTCCAGGCGATTTCCTGAAAAAAAGAGGAAAACGTTCTTCTGGGGGCTTTCTTGCCAAGATGAAAAGCGATGCGTTCGAAAAACGCTTTATAGCTTAAATGGCCGCCAGAAACGATAAATCGCTCGTGGCTGATATCGCTTTCCATGAGCTCCACCATGGCGCGGACCACGTCCCGGACATCCACCAGATCGGTGCCTCCTCGGGGGTAAAACGGGAATCCGCGGTGCAGCATACGAAAAAACCGGGCAGGACCTTCTTCCCAGCGGCCACTGCCGAGAATAATAGCGGGATTGATAACGACCGCATTCAAACCCTCCTCCATACCTCTCCACACTTCCAGTTCGCCCAGGAATTTACTTACTCCGTATCGGGTATTGTACGGGCTTCGTTCCCATTTGTTGGACTCGGAGACGGTTTGGCCAGGCTGGGTCCGGCCCAAAGCAGCAACCGAACTGACGTGAAGAAGTTTTTCCACCCCGTGAATCAGGCATTGGTCGACTACGTTTGCGGTGCCTTCTACATTGACCAGCCGCATTTGGCGAGCGCTCAGGGGGTCAAAAGAGATGATCCCGGCGCAGTGAAACACCCATTGGGCTTCTTTTATAGCCTCTTCCAATGCAGGGATGTCGAGAATATCCGCTTCTATCCAACGGACTGCTCCGGCAACCGCCGGACTGAGCAGTTCCATGCTGCTTTCCGGCTGCCGGAGCGCATAGATATGCGTATATCCCCTGTGCAGCAAATAGCGCAACAAGTAAGACCCGAGCAATCCGGTAGCTCCGGTTACCAAGATTCGTTGGTTAGGGTGTATTTTGTTCTGCACGAAAAACGCAGGTTCTTACGATTTCTTCTTTAACTCCAGCGTGTACTTGGCTACCGCTTTGATCTTATCGGGCGTGAGCAGGGCTTTGAAACCAGTCATGGTGTTTCTACCCTCGGCAATCACCTTGATCCGGCCTTCCAAAGACAGGGTAGAAGCCGACAAATTGGCCGCTCCGCTGGCGCCCATATCGCCTTTCATGCCGTGGCACGTGATGCAGTATACTTTGTAGATCTTTTCCCCATCGGGTTTTGGAGCATTGGCAGCGCCAAGGGCAAGTGCCTGATCCCCAGATGCAGCGCCCAACAAAAGCACCATGCCCAGCAAGGCAGCGACAAAAATTTGCTTCATTCCGTCAACCATTTTTTGTTTGTCCTAAAGGTATACCCAAAATATCGCAGGTTGTGCATTTTTTCCACCTTAAACCTGCATATTTTGAGTATATGCCGAAAGAACGTATTTCCAAACCACTTTCTCTTCGGTAAAACAACAAAAATAGCATACGCTTGTTTGATAAACCCCATCCTTATCGGCAATTAATGGTATTTCGCCTAAATAATGCGGTAAAACGGGGAAAATGCCGTAATTTTCCACTAAATAAACATAACAGAGATGAGCGAACCCAAATTGCGCAGCCCCTTTCAAGGCAGGTTATTCACTACAGGCGTGCTGATCTTTGCCGCCCTCGTCGTCATTTTGATCTTCTCCAACGCGACGTTTCTGACCATCGATGCAGGCCACCGAGGCGTTCTTTTCCGCCGCTTTAGCGGAGGATTGGAAAAGTCCATCGTCTATGGCCCCGGCTTCCACGTGCTCGCCCCCTGGAATACGATGTTCACCTACGATGTCCGCGAAAAACAACTGGAAGAAGAAATGGAAGTTCTTTCCAGCAATGGACTAAACATCAAAGTAGACGTTACGGTGCGCGTTAACCCGAAATACAACAAAATCGGCGACTTGCACGACAAATTCGGAAAGGAATACCTCACCTCCCTCGTCCGGCCCGAAGTGCGTTCTTCTGTGCGAAAGATCATCGGGCGATTTACGCCAGAGGAGCTGTATTCTACCCGCCGGGACGAAGTCCAGCAAATGATTCAAAAAGACCTGAACGCCACGCTGGACAAAAACTTTATCGAGCTGCGCGCCTCCCTGATCCGGGGAATCATGCTTCCCGATAAAGTGCGGATGGCCATTGAAGACAAAATCGAGGCAGAACAAAGCGCCTTGAAGTACGAGTACATTCTGCAGCAGTCGCGCAAAGAAGCCGAGCGCCGGGTCATTGAAGCCGAGGCCAAAGCGCGCGCCAACATCGTACTCAACGCCAGCCTTACCGACAAAATCCTCAAGGACAAAGGGATCGAAGCCACCTTGCAGCTTGCAAATTCCCCCAACTCCAAAGTCATTATCGTTGGGAGCGGCCCCGATGGCTTGCCGTTGATCCTGGGGAATAACTAAGTTTTTCCTCCAGATTCTTCCGAAAAGAGGTCATGAAGAAAAGCCCCGCCTGGATTTCGATCCAGGCGGGGCTTTTCTTCATGCCTCAAAAAGTTCTTTCTTGCGTCTGGCGTCCTTTGGGGATTTTATATATCTTTGTGTTAATTAATTGTAAACTTAAATTTAAATTAAAGTTAAGATATGGAAGAAAAGGATCCTCCACGGACGGAAGCCGCCTCTGAAAACCCGACCCCGCAGCCGGAGGAAAATACCGCCCCAACCGCCCCTCAGCCTCAACCAAAGCCAAAGCGCATCGACAAGAAAGCTCCGAAGAAAGAATTTGAAAAACTCTCCAAACAGCTCAAAAAAGCCAAGCGGGCGTTTTCCAAAATAAAAAAAGCCTATAAGGATTTGAAAGCCCGGAAAGGAAAAGAGAAGGCCAAAGCCAAATTGGGCGAAAAGCTGGAACAAGCCATGTCCTTGCGGAAATCTGCTAAAGAAGCGTTTCAATCCGCGCAGAAAGGAAAGGAAAAGGCTGCCTGAAATTCTTCCGGGCAGTCTCCTGAAATCAAAAGGGCATTTTCCGGCGGGATTGCCTAAATTGCCGCAAAAAGCGGCATGCTCGAAACGGAAATATGCATCGTTGGCGCAGGGCCTGGCGGCGCTGCAACGGCCCTGCGCTTAAGTTACTTGGGTATTCCCTGCATTTTGCTGGACAAAGCGGTTTTTCCAAGAGATAAAATCTGTGGGGATGCGGTTAGCAGCAAAGTTACCACCCTACTCAACCGTTTGGATCCGGCGATTCTTCAGCGCTTTCTGGAGTTGCCGGTGCAAACCGACATCTGGGGTATCCGTTTTTTTGCTCCCAACCGGCAAATCGTCGATATTCCTTTTAAAGCCGATTATACCCGGAACGCCAAAGAGGCGCCCGGTTATGTAGCCAAGCGGGTAGATTTCGACCACTTCCTGATATCAGAAGTCCGCAACCGCCCCAACATTACGTTCCTGGAAGGCACGGCAGCTACGGCATATACCGCCCTGGAGAAGGGGTACCATATAGAGACGGATGCCGGACCCATCCAGGCTTCCTTATTGATTGTTGCGGATGGCGCGCACTCGGCGTTCAGCCGCAAGGTGGCTGGACTGGAAAAAGACCCCGCCCATCATGCGGCGGCGGTTCGGGCTTATTACCGCAACGTTACCGGATTTAACAAGGAAGAATTCATCGAAATGCATTTCCTGAAATCGCTATGTCCGGGATATTTCTGGATATTTCCCCTGCCCAATGGATGGGTTAATGTCGGAATAGGAATGCGCACCGATGTCGTTAAAAAGAAAGGATTTCAACTAACCAAGATCCTGGAAGAAATCATTCGCTCCGATCCAGACATCAGCCCCCGCTTCAGCGGCGCCGAACGCATGGGCGCATTTCAGGGATACGGGCTGCCGCTGGGTTCCAAGGTCAGGCCCATTTCAGGCGACCATTTCATGCTGGTCGGCGACGCCGCGCATCTGGTAGATCCCCTAACCGGGGAAGGGATTGGCAATGCATTTTACAGCGGGTTTATCGCCGCCGAACACGCTGCAGAATGTCTGAAAAAAAGGGATTTCAGCGCATCCTTCATGAAAGCCTATGACCAGCGGGTACAACGGGTTTTGGGTTCGGAGATGCAATTGAGCTACCGCATGCAAAAAGCCGGAGCCTATCCAGGACTACTGAACATTCTGGCCTCTATCATTTCCGGAAACCGGAAAATCCTGGATTTTTTTTCCAACATGTACACCGACTTCCAATTGCGGGAGCAGCTCGTCAGGCCCTGGTTTTGGGTTCGGATGCTCTTGCAGAAACGCGTGAAATAGGTTGGCGCGTTCCAAAGTCCAAAAAAATGCCGTTCCAAAAAACAAAATGCAAAGGTTTCAACCAACCTTTGCATTTCTTTTGCAATCTATTAAATAAAGTAATAAATTGGGGGATAATGGCAATAATCCTCCTAAAGATAGGTTTTAACTTTAGAAGTTTTTTGTCGGCTTAAGTTTCATAAACTAGTGAGTGTAGAGTAGTGGTCTTCCATTCTGGGAGGCCATTTTTTTCTACTTCCAAAACGAACCAGGACCGGAATACGCTGCCTGCTATTTTAATTTTTTTTAACTTTTCCGTCTTTCATCTAAAAACCCCTTACTATTCCATCCATTTACTCATCGTACGCATGCAAGGAAGAAAAAACGCGATCCGGCTAACAGCAGGCAATGTTCCCGTAGTGGATGAACTGCGCATTCAGGATACGCCTCCGGGCACCATTGGCGAATACTGGCTAAATCTGGTACATAACGGGATTGGAGAGCCGATCAACATCCCCTTCATGGTTGCCCGTGGCAAAGAGGAAGGGCCTATCGTAGGGTTAACTGCAGCCATCCATGGAAATGAGCTGAATGGCATTGCCCTGATCCAGAAGTTGTTCCGCGATTTGGACCCAACGGTGCTAAAGGGCAGCGTGGTTGGCGTATTAGTGCTCAACGTACCCGGCCTGCTTTTGGAAAAACGGCAGTTCAACGACGGCTCCGACCTGAACCGCATTGCGCCCGGAAGGCCCGATGGAAACGTGAGCCAGGTGTATATCCACCGGCTCGTGCAAAAGATCCTTCCGGAGTTTGAATACCTGATCGACCTGCACACCGCCAGTTTCGGAAGGGTCAACTCCTGGTATATCCGGGCCGATATGAACGCTCCCAAAACCGCGCGCATGGCCCGGCTTCAGAACCCGGAGATCCTGCTTCACAATAAAGCCAACGACGGCACCTTCCGGGGCGCCGCCAGCGCTATGGGCATTGAAGCGATCACTTTGGAGTTAAGAGATCCCCATATTTTCCAGCAAAACGTTATCGCCGAAGCACTGGTAGGAATCCGGAATGTACTTTACGACCTGGGCATGCTGGAAGGCGCCATTCAAATGCACGAAAAACCCACCCTTTTATGCGAAAGCTCTTACTGGATCTACACCGACGAGGGGGGCATCCTGGAGGTGTTTCCTTCGGTGGGAAGTTTTGTCCAAAAGGGAGCGCTCATCGCCGAAGTGCGGAATATTTTTGGCCAGTTACACCGGCAGTATGTCGCCCCAGAGTACGGGGTGGTGATCGGCAAAGGTATTGACCCCATCAGCCCTACCGGAGGGCGCATCCTGCACCTGGGAATCCGGCCAAAATACCTGTAGCAATCAAAAAATAGCATGCATACCTAAGCCCAGCCAATTTCCCCGACGGATCGCACCTACGCCGCTTTCTGTGAAATACATATTCACCTGCGCACCGTCGCCCGCGGCGCCTGCATCGCCAAGCCGCCAGGTATAATGCAGGAGTAGTTTCAGCCGCCGTTGCTGCAGATGCCAGTTCAACCCGGCATCCAGGGTCTTCTCCGACCCTGCAGACATTTTAAGAGCGGCGGCGTCTGCCTGCCCTTGCGCATCCATAGGGCCATCGAAAAACATGACCATGAACGCCGGCTCAAGAAAGGCTTTTCCCCCAACCACCCAGTTATAACTCCCCCTAACGTGTCCTGTATATTCAACGGATTGAACCGCAAGGGGTCCGTTTCCTCCGCCGGGATGCTCGCCTTCCCGCCAAAGACGGTTGATCTCTCCATCGATATTCCAGGGGCCCCAGTTGAAGAGCACATCTGCGGCGAGAGCCCCACTGCTTCGGAAAACGTCGGTCTGGCCTTGCCAGGCGCCGTTCAGGGCGAAGGTGACGCCTTTGCGCTGGTTGTAGAAGTTCAGGTTGTAGTTTAATGCGTACCGCTCCCATTCGGGATCGCCCAATGAAACGGCCAGGCGCCCCGCCCAAACGGGAGAAAAGCGGTTTCCGGTAGTGATCCCGTTCCGGCTTAAATACGGTGGGGTAAAAACGCCCAGGTTGTAGTTTATAGCTACCCGTCCCTCGCTTGCCTGCAAAAGTCCTCCCAGGTTCAGCCCCATGGCCCGGCCAGGGCCAAAACCAGTCAGATGCCGGCGCAGGTAGTTTTGAGACATCGATTTTTCAATAGAAGACACTGCCCATGCACCGGTGATGCTTTCCCGGCTATACTGGGGCCGGAAATACCCTCCAACGAGGAATAAGCGCTCGCTTTTGGGAATAAGCCGCCATTCCAGAAAAGCATCCCAAATACCCAAGTCAGGAACCGAGGCATTGTTCGTCCCACCAACTGTCCCGGTGAGCGCATCGCGGCCGATCAGGTCGTAGGCGGTCAGGACGGTCAGACGCAAGTCCTCAAAAGGCTGGGCGCGAAATCCGATGCGGGCCCGCCGCAACTGGACGTTAAACCGATCGTCTACCGGCTCGTATGCCTGAGCAGAGGACTGGTATATTTCCTCGTTGACGCTGTACAGACTCCAGAGCTGAAACATAAGAAAAGGCTCGATCTTGAACCCTTCTTTAAATTTAACCCATTTGTCAAAAGCAGGCGGCGCTTCCTGACATCCCGCCCGGCCATAGTTCAATAAAAAAATGGCCGTTAGCAATAATAAGCGACATCGCATACGTCCTGATTTTACCGATCACAAAAATAAGAAACGATACCTAAGTGGGCAGGCCAAAAAAAACGGCGGCTTCGCAGAGAAGCCGCCCATTCAAACCCTAATGAAAATCACCCGATTATTATCTTAAAACCTACGGTAATTCCTCAATGCGGGAGCTTATGCTTGACCAGCCCATAAGAAAAGGTCCCCAAAATAGCGCCGGCAATAACGACTAGAACGATCCAGTATCCGTGCCCAACCAGCACGTACATAGGACCTGGGCAGCACCCCACCAGCGCCCATCCCAGTCCAAAAATCGTACCTGAAATCAGGTGCCGGGCCAGGTTAAATGGCAATGGGTTATATCCCACCACGGTTCCATTCCAGGTCTTCATCTTCGTACGTTTCATAATCTGGAGGATGATGGCCCCAAGCACCACCGCGGTGCCAATGATCCCGAACATGTGAAAGCTCTCCAGGCGGAACATCTCGTGAATGCGAAACCAGGAGATGGCTTCCGACTTCGTCATCGTGATGCCGAAGAAAATCCCTACGGCAAAAAAGGCTATATTTTTCATTATACTTTTCCAGTTAATGGTTGAGGGAAATAAATTATCCGAAAATCAGCGGCATCAGCAGGTGCGTCATGACCAGGCCTCCAATAAAAAACCCGATCACCGTGACCAGAGACGGCAACTGAAGGTGAGCTAACCCCGTGATCCCATGGCCGGAGGTACATCCGTCCGCATACCGGGATCCAAACCCTACCAAAAATCCGCCTAATAGCGCCAGGATAATCCCTTTCACGCTGGAAAAGTTAAAAAACGCAGTTGGTATAAACCCCAGCCCTTTTGAATCGCCTTCGGGATAAGAGAGCCCCCAATCGGACAGGTGGTTGATAGTCGACTGAGAAATGGCTACCGCTTC
Organism: Haliscomenobacter sp.; assembly: GCA_016707205.1. GTDB lineage: Bacteria > Bacteroidota > Bacteroidia > Chitinophagales > Saprospiraceae > JADJPL01. The sequence goes on from JADJHZ010000024.1 coordinate 31,342, forward strand.
CGGGCTGCGCAGGTACAATCCGGCGATGACTCCCCCGGCTAGTCCGCCGAAAACAAACACCATTCGCCAGGTTTCGTTGGGCCAGTCAACCTTGAAAAAATCATTGATCTTTTCGGCGCCGAAAAGCCCGCAAGTGTCTTTAAACGTCATCGACACCCCAAAACTGCGTCCCATCCAGGTCAGCAGGAAGATGACTAATGCGATGGCGGCCCCCGAAACCGACCAATGCCAGGGCTGGCTGATCAGCTCCACAAAGCCAAGTGTGAGCGTTGTTTTCATACGTATTGTTCGATTTAAATTGGTTTCGGCTAACGGATCTTATACTTCCTGCTCCGCATATTGGTTGATCACCGAAGTCAATTGATGCGCCGATTGCATACCGGACTGGCGCCACTTAACCTGCCCCTTTTTGAACAGCACAAAGGTTGGAACACCAACAATCTGCATTTGCTGCGCAAGCGCCGGGTTGCGGTCGACGTCGATTTTAACGATCGAGGCTTTTTCTCCAATCGCTCCTGCCACGTCGCGCAAAATAGGCGCCATTGCCTTGCAAGGCCCGCACCATTCTGCCGAAAAATCTACTAAAACCGGCTTGTCCCCGGCAATCAACTCCTTGAAAGATACTTTCTTCTCCATTTTATGTACATTTAAAGATAAACAACGCTTTTGATTTAAGCGTTGTACGGGGCAAATATCGTTTCTCCCCTGGCTCCCAACAGTGACCCGCGTCACAATCCGAAAAAATCTGATCCGGGTGACGGGAATCACTCAAATATTCAGGCGCTCCCGTTATTTTTATACCGACAGAAAACAGTTTGCAGGCGCGTTCTGCCGGAATGTGCCAAAAGCGTTTTAACCATGGCAAACACCCAGCTTCCTCCTTCGCTCCAATCCATTGCCGACTACCTTCACCACAATCGCTACCTCACCCCTGGCCAGATGAGAAAGCTCCTGCTCAATGCGAACGTCCGCCCGGAAGAATTACTCCCCTGGGCCGATTTTGACCATCCGGATACCGATAGTTACGGACGAAAAATGGCGTATAAAGGTCCTAATTTCGAGATCATGATCATGTCGTGGAAACCGGGAGACGTTTCCTCCATCCATGATCACGGGCATACCCAGTGGGGGGCAGTCCAGGTGTTTGGCCCTGCCGAGCACGCTACCTTCCGGGTTGACAGCGGCAGGATCAGTACCTTGGCCCGGTGGCAGATGGAACCTTACGAAGCGGTTGGAGTGCATCACGACCTCATACATCAGATGGGCAACCCCACAGCAGATCAGCCCTTCCTCAGCCTGCACATTTACGGAGAGCCCGAGGACGACCCCTCCATTACCGGCGACGCCCGGATTTTTGATCTGTTCAAGCAACAGATCCAGCGCACCAACGGCGGCGTGTTCTTTGCCTTACCCCTGGCGGCTATCGCCGCTTCCGAACCAGCGCCGGTCCCGGATTTTCCGACAAAGATCCGTTTCCACACCGAACTATTCCGCCGGATACGCAAAATGGCGCCATCCGATTACCAAGGCGCCGGTTACGCGCTGGAAGAAGTTCAAGCAGCGATTTTCGCTCCCGAAAACCGCGATTTTTTGCTTCGTTGCCTGGAAGCCAACGCCGGCCCTGATGGACGCCAAACCAACTCGGTCTATTGGCGCATCCTCAACCGCGAACTTAAAGAAGCCGCTAAACTCCAGCGCGAACTCCAGGACGAAACGGCCCAGAGCGACCGTTTTCATCGGTATGCGGAATTTTACGACGCGGTTATCGGCCAGCCCAGTTTCGACCAATTCATGCGCCAATACCTGGAATTTGTTACCCGCCAATACGGCATTTCCTGGCCTCATCAAACAGTCCTTTCCCTGGGATGCGGCACCGGCCTGGTAGAACGGCATTTGATCGACCAGTTCCACGTTCCTTATGCCCAGCTCTGGGGCACAGATATTTCGCCCGCCATGCTGGAAGAAGCCCGGAAGCGCATTCAGGCTTGGGAACTGGATATTTTGAAGATGGAAGAAAAAACCGGCGGACACTCGTGGGACGTGGCGTTCAGTGGCCTCAACGTATTCCACTATCTTCCCCATACTGCTTTTGAACAAGCCGTAAAGGCGGCGGCTTCCCAACTCCGCCCCGGCGGGTATTTCCTGGGGGATTTCATCACTCCGGACCATATCCGGTGGTATCCGAACATCCTCTACTCGCGCGATAAGCAGGTAATTTCCCTGCGGACGCCCCTCCTGGTGGAAGATCAGGGCGCGGTCTTTCAGGAAAGCGAGATTATCAACATCAGCTTTGCCGGTGGACCGATGGAGGTCACCTATGCCGGAAAGCACAAACGGTTTTTGCCTCCCATGAACCGTATCCGCCGCTATTTTGAACGCCATTTCGCCGGCGGCGTAGACCTGTACGACGCGGTTACCCTGGCCCCTATACCAGAAGTTGCAGATAGCTGCCCTTCGACGCGTTATATCGTCGTAGCCAAAAAATAATCCCTCTACCTATGAACCAAATCCAAATCCTTCAGGCGCAACCTGAACACCTGCTCGAATTGGTGGATCTCAGCCGCGAAACCTTTATCGACACCTACGAACACCAGAACGATCCCTTACATTTCTGGGATTACGTGGAATCCGCATTTACCGAGGAAAAACTGCAGCAGGAACTTTTGTCGCACGAGGCGCTTTTCTTCCTCGCTTATTATGACGGCGGTTTGGCGGGATATTGCAAAATCCATCTCAACCGGCAGGTTTCAGGACTTCCTGTGGAGGGGCCGCATATGGAGCTGGAACGAATTTACGTTCAAAAACTATACAAAGGCTTGGGCATTGGGAGGGCGCTTCTGGATAAAGCTATAGAAACCGGACAATCCTGCGGGCAAGCATATCTATGGCTGGGGGTTTGGAAGAAAAACGCGCCTTCCATCCGCTGGTACGAGCGGCAGGGCTTCGCCCAATTCGGTGAGCAATGCTTCCTGATGGGCGCCGACCCGCAGGACGACTGGCTGATGTATCTTAAATTACCACAATTATGAATAGCTGGAATTTAACCAAGAAACGGGCACTGATCACCGGAAGCAGCAAAGGCATCGGATTTGCTGCCGCGCGCGAGGTCGGGCTTTTGGGCGCTGAAGTTTGCCTGATCGCCCGGCATGAACCGGGCCTTCAGACCGCCATAAACGAACTGGAACAATTGGGGATACAGGTCTGGGGCATTGCTGCGGATGTTAGCCACCCCCGCGACCAGCAGCGGATTCTGGAAAACGTGCTGAATCGCTGGGACCGGCTGGATATCCTGGTCAATAATACTGGGATGAATATCCGGAAAAGCTATGCTGAATACGAGGAAAGCGAGTACCGCCGCGTTTTCGAGACCAATTTGTTTAGCGCGATGGCCATAACCCAGTTGCTTTTCCCCCTGCTTAAAGCGTCGGGCAACGCCAGCGTCGTCAATGTAGCTTCCGTGGCGGGGATGGTGGATGTGCGCAGCGGAGCGCCCTATGGCATGACCAAAGCCGGCCTGATTCAAATGACCCGCCACCTGGCGGTGGAATGGGCGCCGCTGGGCATCCGCGTCAACGCTGTTTCGCCCTGGTACACCCGTACTCCGTTGGCCGAACCGGTGCTTCAACAGCCGGACCGCCTGGCGCTCATCCTGAACAATACGCCCATGGGCCGCATCGCGGAAGCGGAAGAAGTAGCTGCAGCTATAGCGTTCTTGTGCATGGACAAAGCATCTTACATCACCGGCCAAAATCTGGTGGTGGACGGAGGTATGACCGCTCAGGGGATGTAAAAGGAAAGGGCTCTCCATACCTCTTCCGGACTGGCAACCGGCCGTTGACAGGCATAGTCCTTGCAGAGGTAAAATTCCGTTCGGGTCTCCGACGTACCTCTCCCGGACAGCAGGGGGAATTCCGGGTTTTCCCGCTCATTCGCCATAAGGACAACCCCGGGGAGGAATTTCCGGCATAAATCTGCAGCGCCGGTATTGGCATCAGGCCCCACTACAGCGATCTCTGCCGCCCCGCCCACTTCCTGGAGCATGGCCGTAGCATACCGGGCAAACGGCATCGGATCTTCGGTAACGGTATTCCGTACCGCAAGCATTGCCTTTTCCGCCAGTACCCGCAAGTCCCGGCGGTCGAAGATCAGCGCCAGACGCTGCAGGTTGCCAATCATCGCCGCAATGCCAGAAGGCATCTCGGCATCGTAAAGCTCCTTGCGGCGCAGAAAAAGGTCCTCCCTGCCTTTGGCGGTAAAGAAAAACAGCCCGTCTTGCGGATCGTAGAAATCCCGGATTGCGGTTTCTGTAAGCCGAAGCGCGAGCCGGAGGCGGTCTGTATTGAAATCCAGGGTATAGGCGTCTAAAAGGACTTCAATGAAAAACGCGTAATCGTTGAGGAATGCGCCGATCCCCGGCTTTTCCTCTTCTACCAGTTGATGAAAAAGCGTTTCTCCATCCGGAGCGAGGAACCTGTTTTGCAGGAAGTCAATCCCTGCCAGGGCCCGGGTTTTATAGTCCGGATTGCCCAGTGCGTGAAAGGCCTGGATAAAGGCATTAACCGTCAGGGCATTCCAACCAAGCAGTACGTTTTCGTCGCGGTGGGGGCGGGGTAACGCAAGGCGCACTTCCAGCATTTCCTCTGTGACCCGGTGTAGCCAGCTTTCAAAAAACGCAGGGTCCAGCCCTGTACGCAAGGCAAAATCCCGTGCCGGCTCCTTGCGGTAAAGGATATTTTTCTCTTCCCAATTGCCCGCTTCCGTGGCATTGAAATAGGCCATAAACCACTCGGTATCCTCGCCAAGGATGGTTTTGATCTCGTCGGCATACCAAGTGTAATAGCCCCCCTCCTCCCCTTCCGCATCGGCGTCCAGGGCGGCATAAAACCTCCCATCCCGCCCGGAAAGCTCCCGGAGGATAAACGCAAGCGTGGCTTCCAATCCTTCCCGAAATAAAGGCTGAGGCGAAAACCGGTAAGCATCGGCTAAAAGCCGGGCAAGGAGGGCGTTGTCATAAAGCATTTTTTCAAAATGCGGCACAAACCAGCTCCTGTCGGTCGCATAGCGGGCAACGCCGCCGCCCAGTTGATCAAAAATGCCTCCATACAGGAGTTTGCGCAAGGAGAACGCTACGTGGTCCCAGGCTTCCCGGTTATGGAAACGGGCGGCATAGTGGAGCAAAAACTCCAGCGCCATAGTATTCGGGAATTTGGCCGCCTGATCAAACCCACCCTCTTCTGTGTCAAACCGGATTTGGAATTTTTGAAATACCCCCTCCACCCAGGTCTCGGAGAAAGGGTCTTTTCCCGGCTGGGGAGAAAAAGGAGCGGCGGTCATCAATTGTTCGGCGCGAACCAAGGTAGCGGCAATCCGATCGGCTTGCCGGTCGACGGCTTCCCGGTTTTCGAAAAAATTATACGCTGCGTACTCCAGGGCCTGAACCCAGGACATGCGCTTGAATCCCGGCTGTGGCGGGAAGTAGGTCCCGGCAAAAAAAGGCTTGCCTTCCGGAGTGAGAAAAACGTTTAGCGGCCAACCGCCTGTTCCGGTAAGCGCCTGACAGGCATCCATGTAGAGCTGATCCAGGTCGGGTCGCTCCTCCCGATCGATCTTGATATTGACGAAATATTGGTTCATCAGGGCAGCCACTGCGGGATCTTCAAAGCTCTCCCGCTCCATCACATGACACCAATGGCAGGTAGAATATCCGATACTGACGAGCACAGGCTTGTTTTCCTCGCGGGCTTTTCCAAGCGCTTCCTCCGCCCAGGGATACCAATCCACGGGGTTGGAGGCATGCTGCCGCAGATAAGCACTGGATTGATGCTGAAGACGGTTCATGGGTTACCCTTTTACCGGCGTTCCACCTCCTCGTACGTCACCATCAGATCGTCATCCACGTTTGAGCCCCCATTGCGCGAAGCGCTTTGGCCCGGAGCGCAAGCCTGGCCTGCACAACCGATGTTGAAGACGGCCTGAGCGAGGAAAAACAAGCCAAAGCCCAGGGAGAGGTAATCATCCGGTTGGCCGGCGTATCCGATCAACAAGACCAGACCAAAAAATCCCTGGATTTTGCGGACCAGGCTCCATTCCAATACGGTGTGTAAAACGTTCATTGATAGAAAAGCTATTTCGGTAAGTGAAGGTTTCGGTCAAAACGGACGCTCCAAAGGCCTCTCCAGTCCCCATCCTTGTACCCGACCGCCTGGTCTTCTGGATAAAGGGATTTCAAGGTAGCATAATCTTCTTCTTTCAGCGAAGCGCCCACCTCCCCATGGCAGGAAAGGCAAAAGGCATTGACTTTAATCGGCGCGTAAAAAGCGACGGTTTGGTTGTCCACGAGAACGACCTTGGGCTTAAGGGGCATTTGAGCAGCCCAATCCTTAGCGTATTGCTCCAACGCCGATTTTTCCAAATCATCCGGGCGGTCTTCCAGATTACGGACCTTCAGGCTGGTCCGGCGGATTTTTGCGCCGTAAACGCCGGACAAGCTATCGGCAATAGGCAAGGCGGCCATATTGCAGTATTGGGCGGCATGAGCGACTCCCCCTTCCTGCATAGCAGCCTGAAGGCGCCCGCTCATAACGGCAAAGGTAGCCTGAGCTATTTCTTGCCCTTGCTCGAGAAACCTGGCCGATTCTTCTTCCGTCAGCGGTTTTACTTCAGGCGCTTTGGACTGCCGGTTGCAAGCGGTTATGCCTGCCAGTGCTGCCAGGAAAAGAAAGGTAAAAAGTTGGTTTTTACGCATGGTCTTCATTTGGAAAAGAGCCGGGAGCGGCGATGAAACGCCCGACTCCCGGCTCTGTCGTATTTTTTCAACCTGGCGAGAGGCTCTTGCCTCGTGCTCTGTACCTCTTTGAGGCTCCTGCCTCAACCCGTTATTAAATCACTGCTTCGATCGCCTGATCAATCACCTCCTGGGAGATCGACGTCGGGCAGACGTAATCCGTTTTGGGCACATCGGCTTCTTCAATGGCTCTCCAGCCCTCCTGTACATCGACCAGATAGCCAAAGCCGCGGGCGCGCAAGATCGAAGCGGTGATCATGGAGCGGTAGCCGCCCAGGCAGTGCAGGTAGTATTTTTTCTGCGGGTCGAGGCGCTGCATATTCCGGTTGATGTAATCCAGCGGGAAGTTTTCGGCGCCTTCCACATGCTGAGACAGGAATTCCGTCGGTTTGCGCACATCGAGGATGTGATCGGCATCACCATGTTTCATTCGCACCGCTAATTCATCTGCCGTAATGGATTCCATGGAATCCAGTTCCTTTCCGGCGGCGGTCCAGGCGGCGATTCCGCCTTCGAGGTACCCGATCGTGTTGTCGTATCCGACGCGGGCAAGGCGCGTCACCACTTCCTCTTCACGGCCTTCCGGCGCTACGACGACGATCGGCTGCTGGAGGTCTACGATCAAAGCGCCAACCCATGGGGCAAAGTCCCCGTCGATCCCGACGAAAACAGATCCGGGAATAAAGCCGGTCTGGAACTCGCTTTCATGGCGGGTATCCAGCAGGAGGGCGCCTTCGGCCTCGATTACGGCCTCCAGGGCGCTGGGGCTGAGAGGCGCGGTGCCCCGTTTGAGTACGTCGTCGATACTGCTATATCCGGTTTTATTCAGCTTGGCGTTTTTTGCGAAGTATTGAGGCGGCGGCATCAACCCAGCCGTCACTTCGTAGATGAACTCCTCGCGGGTCATGTCGGCGCGCAAGGCGTAATTGGTTTTCTTTTGGTTGCCCAGGGTATCCCAGGTATCGGAACTCATGTTTTTTCCGCAAGCGGAGCCGGCGCCATGGGCGGGGTATACGATCACGTCGCCAGGCAGAGTCATGATCTTGTTGCGCAGGCTGTCGAAAAGCCATCCGGCAAGATCTTCTTTGGTAATGCTGCCGGCTTTCTGCGCCAGGTCGGGGCGGCCTACGTCACCGATAAACAAGGTGTCGCCGGTAAAAATTGCATAATCCTTGCCCTGCTCGTCGCGAAGCAGGTACGTAGTGCTTTCCGGGGTATGCCCGGGAGTGTGGAGCACCTTAAAGGTTACTTTGCCCACGTGGATCTCCTGGCCGTCGACCGTATCCATCTTCTCGAACTCCGTCTGGGCATTGGGGCCATACACGATGGTCGCACCTGTCTTTTGGGCCAGGTCGACGTGCCCCGACACGAAGTCGGCGTGGAAGTGGGTCTCAAAAATGTACTTCAGCGTAGCGCCTTCCTGCTTGAGTTTTTCCAGGTAAGGACGGGTTTCGCGCAAGGGGTCGATGATCACGGCCTCCCCTTCGCTTTCGATGTAATAGGCTGCTTCAGCCAGACATCCGGTATAAATTTGTTCGACTTTCATTGGTACAATTTGGTGTTCAAAAAAAATATGATACAATATTCATGTTTTAGGACAAAAAAGCAAGCCCCATGGTTCGGCTTGCCGGAAAACAAAGGCAAAAATATTCCCAAACACAAGCACAGGCAGTGATGTGGATCACAATATTTTCTTTCTGAAAATGGGGGAATGCCGAATTTTTGGGAAGGGAGAAAGGGAGCAGGGAGAAAGGGAGCAGGGAGCAGGGAGCGGGGAGCGGGGAGCAGGGCGTCCAAATGCTCCCTGCTCCCTTTCTCCCTGCTCCCTAATCCCTAATCCCTGCTCCCTAAAAAATCAATGCCATTTAGCCAGATAATGGAAAAAGTCGGTTTTAAGTTCGTTATAGATTTTGCGGTAGCTGTTCATGCGGGCGCGCATGGTGGCATGGTCGTTGACGAAATGTTCCTGGAGATTCTGTTCTTTTTGGAGTTTTAGTCCGAGTTGTTGTTCATGGACGTGGATGTCGCGCAGGAGTTTATCCAGCACTTCTTTTTGGCGGATAAATTGGTTTTGGAACTGTTCCAGTTTAGCGAGCACTTCGATTTCCCGGTAGCGCATCACGAGGTCGCTCAGGCGGTTTTCAAAGAATCGGAGTTCGCCTTCGAAAAATTCCAGTTCGTTCATCCACACTTTGTGTTCAAAGTGCAGGACTTGTACATCTACTTGGGTAACAGACATAGGACTACAGATTTTTAGTGAAAAATAGCCGGTTCTTCCAACGGGCTTTCAAAGCGCCAGATTTTGCGCACGTCATCGTGCGCCTCCCAGCCTCCTGAAGAAGTGGTCCTACGCACCATGCACAAAATCAGTTATTTTGGAGTAAAGCCTTCAGGTCAGGAAGTTGATTTCGCTGCAGCAGTAGCTGATCACGTCGTGGGTAGTGATGATACCCACCAGGATACCGCGGTCGACTACCGGTACGGCGTGAAAAAGGTTTTCCTTGAACATATCCGCTACCAGGAAAAGGGCGTCGTCCGGGCTGACGGTAGCGACTTGTTTGGTCATAATTTCCCCGGCGGTCATCGAACGATAGAGCATATCGTTGTATTCCTTGTATTTTTCCCCATCGAAGAGGGTCAGGAAATGGTTGACGCGGTTGAAATCGCTTTTACTGATGATTCCCACCAGCTTGCCATGATCATCCACGACAGGGACGTGGTGGACATTGTTGGATTGGAAAATGTCCCGGACTTTTTCCAGGGTATCTGCGGGTTCCACGATGAGCAATTCCCGCGTCATGAGTTCGGCGACCGCTATTTTCAATGAGTTCAGCATAGCTCTTGTTTTAACCGCAGACAGTAAAAAGATACTGCAACGGGGAAGGAACCTTTCCTTCCCCGTTTGTTCAGATTCTGAATAACAACATTCAATCGAATGCAGGTACACGAAAGAACCATCAGGCGATGGTTACTTTCTTCACTTTGGGCGCCGATTTTTCCAGTTTAGGAAGTTCGATCAGCAAAAGCCCTTCTTTGTACGTCGCTTTGATCTTTTCAGAATTCACGTTTTCGGGAAGCGTGAACGAACGGCTAAATTTGTTGTAGCTAAACTCCTTGCGCGTGAAGTGCTCTTTCTTTTCTTCCGTGTGTTCCGTGTGTTCCGAACTGATCATCAAAACGCCCTCTTTGATTTCGATTACGAAATCTTCCTTCTTCATGCCAGGTGCAGCCATTTCAACAATGAACAAGTCTTCCGTCTCCCGTATATTGACTGCGGGAATGAGGCTTGCGCCATCGCCGGGAAACAGCTTGAGGTCCCCGAAGAAATCCTCCACCCAAGACCGGAAGGACGGCGCCACAGCGCCTGGATTCCAACGAACGATTGACATAGCCCAAGTTTTTGGTGATACCATATAGTTTTTGATCACATCTAAGTTGCGTTTTGTTTCCCCGGAAAAAAATGAGATTAATCAGCCCGGGCGATTGACAATTGTCAATACAGGGGATCGGGCCTCCCGACAACCGGACGCGGAACGGATCCTTACAAACCACCAAAAAACAAAGAGCCAGAAAGCGCACCCGCTTCCCGGCTCTTTTCCATTTCAAAACAAACCCTTATGCCTTCGTAGTCGTAAACCGGCTTTGAAGCGCCTTGACATCCATCCAGGAGCCGCCGTTGTATACCTCGCGCACGCCTTTTCCATGCAGAATCGCGGCGGCAATGCCGCTGCGGTTGCCCGACTGGCAAATGAGAATCAGGGGCTTAGACATGGCTTCAAATTCGCCAATTCGGCCCATAACCTCGCCTAGTGGAATATTGATCGAGCCTTCGGCTTTTCCCATCGTAAACTCCCAACGCTCGCGCACATCGACAACCGTAGCGGTGGGTTCTTGCAACATTTTCTGAAGATTCATAACAGAGCTTTAATTTTGGTGATTGATGAGGCAAAGATACCGGTTGGGGTATTAAATATCCGTAACACCGATCACACATTGGCGGAAAGGGTGGAAGGGGGAAGGCTTAAGGCTTAAGGCTTAAGGCGCTATGCCTTTTGCCCATCAAAAAAAGGGTTAACCCCTACTGGATTAACCCCTACCAATGAAAATCGAACAATTATTCTTCGATGTTTTCAGGAAAACAGGAGAAGAGACGCGCGCGAAAGCGCGCCTCTTTCCCATGTCAAACACCTAAAAACCCATTTTACAGTTCGGTGACCTGCTCGACGAATTCCGTCATGGGCAGGCCGGTTGCCTGGAGCGCGTTGAAGCCGCTCTTGATGTTGATCAGGTTTTCGAAGCCGCGGGACTTGAGGATCGAAGCGGCGATCATGGAGCGGTATCCGCCGGCGCAATGCAGGTAGTAGGGCGTATCGCGATCCACGGCGTTCATATTGCGGTTGATGAAATCGAGCGGAAAGTTCTGAGCGCCCATGATGTGCTGCGCGTTGTACTCGCTTTCGCGGCGCACGTCGAGCAGGTTGAATTCCTCGGTACGGAAAATCTCTTCGAATTCTTCGGCGGTAATTTCCGGGATGGAATCGATTTCTTCGCCTTCGGTCACCCAGGCGCCGAATCCGCCTTCGAGGTAGCCGATCGGGTTGTCGTATCCTACGCGAGCCAGGCGGTCGACCACCTCTTGCTGGCGGCCTTCGTTGCAAACGATGAGAATGGGCGCCTGAAGATCGGTGATCAGGGCGCCTACCCATGGAGCGAAGTTATCGTCGATGCCAATGAAGACGGAACCGGGGATATGGGCGTCGGAAAACTCATCCTGGTGACGCGTATCCAAGACCAGAGCGTGTTCTTCTTCCCAAGCTGCTTTGAAGCCGCGAACGCTCAGGGCCTGAAGCCCGCGCTGGCGAACCACCTCAATACTCTCATAGCCCATCTTGTTCATCACGGCGTTTTTCGGGAAATACTGGGGCGGATCCACGAGGCCGGTCGTCACTTCCTTCACGAACGCTTCTTTCGACATGGGCTGAAGCGCGTAGTTGGTCTTCTTCTGATCGCCCAGGTAACCCCAGGTTTCTTTGCTCATCTTTTTGCCGCAGGCAGAGCCGGCGCCGTGGCCAGGGTAAACGATCACGTCATCTGCCAGAGGCAGGATCTTGTTATATAAGCTATCATACAGGTGGCCTGCGAGGTCTTCGCGGGTCAGATCGGTCTTAACCGCCAGGTCGGGGCGGCCTACGTCGCCCAGGAACAACGCATCGCCGGTAAAGATGGCATAGTCCTTGCCGTTCTCATCCCGAAGCAAGTACGTGGACGATTCCATCGTATGTCCGGGAGTATGCAGCACCTTAATGGTTACTTTGCCCACGTTGAAGATCTCCCCATCCGTAGCGACATGAGCCTTGAAATTAGGCACGGCAGTAGGCCCAAAAACAATTTCTGCTCCGGTCTTGGCAGCCAGATCCAGGTGCCCGGAAACGAAGTCGGCATGAAAGTGGGTCTCCATCACATACTTGATCGTGGCGCCATCTTCTTTTGCTTTTTCGAGGTAAGGTTCCGTCTCGCGCAACGGATCGATGATCACGGCCTCTCCCTCGCTCTCAATGTAATAAGCGGCTTCTGCAAGGCATCCTGTATACAGCTGTTCAACTTTCATACGGAAAACGTTTTAGTGGTTAGAAAAACAAATGAACATGTTTTCATATAAATAAATAAAATCTTACATTCGGAAAACAAAATTATTCCCTACTATAATTTCTGTCTATGACCTCGATCACACGAATTCGGTGACTTTTGTCAACATTTATTTGCCTATTCTCCCCCTCCACCATATTCACTTCCGCCCCCCCTACATCCTTTACATCCTCCACATCCCTTACATCCCTTACATCCTCTACATCCTCTACATCAAACATTCGTCTGCACCGCCAGATCCTGATGTTCGTATTGGTTGGCGTTCTGACCGGCTTCGCGGTGCTGGCATTGCGCCTCACAGGCGTCGACGGCATCCTGGATAGTCAGGAAAAAGCGGTTGTCTCCTATTTTTTCAATCAGGTGCGCCTTCTTCATAGCATCGCGGATGGGGCCTTTGACGCCGGTAAAGGCGATTTCAAAGCCCCGTTTGCGGTTTTCGCCAATCACTTCCTCCAGGGCGAGGATTGCGCTGCTGTCGAGGTTATTGATGCTTTCCGCGTTGATGATAATCGCTTTCAAGGCGGCGCCTTTTTGCTGAACCAGTTCCTCCAGGGAATCCTTAAAGAAGCTGACGTTGGCAAAATAGAGATCGGCATCAAAGCGGTAGATCAGCAGATGGTCCTTTTCAACCAAATAATCAAATCGGGCCAAGTTGCGATACGTGCGGGTTCCGGGCACCTGGCCAAGGACGGCAACATGGGGCTTGGTGGTCCGGTAGATCACCATGACCAGCGAAAGGATTACGCCCAGTCCGATCCCTTTCTCGATGCCTACGATCAGAGTTGCCACGAACGTGACCATAAGCATATAAAAATCGGTCTTGTTGCTTTTCCAGAGGTGCATCGGTTCCTTGACGTCGATCAACCCCAGAACGGCCACCAGAATCACCGACGCCAGAATGGCGTTGGGGAGATAGTAGAACAGGGGCGTCAGGAATAGCAAGGTGAGCACGATCAGCATCGCGCTGATAAACGAAGCCATGCCCGTTTTGGCGCCTGCCTGGTCGTTGACGGCCGTCCGCGAAAACCCTCCGGTTACCGGGAAGGCTTTAAAAAATCCGGCAAACAGGTTGGCTGCGCCCAGGGCAATGAGCTCCTGGTTGGGATCCACCTTGTAATCCCGATGACGGGCCTGGATGGCTTTTGCCACGGCAATACTTTCCATAAAGCCCACCAGAGAAATAGTCAGGGCAACGGGGATTAACGCCTGCCAATCCGGAAGACCAAGCCCGGGCACAACAAAGGAAGGCAAACCGCCCGGCACCGAGCCAACGATTTTGACATTCTGGCCGGTCAGGCCGAAAACCCAGACGATCAGAATGCCTGCCAGTACCGCAATCAAAGAGCCCGGGATAGACCGATGAATGCGTTTAACCCCTATAATGAGCGCTATTCCCCCAAGGCCCAGAGCAAGCGTAAAGGGATTCGTATCTGCGATATGTTGGGCGGCAGCCAGAACGATCTCGTGGATATGCTCGCTGTTGGGGATATTGATCCCCAGCAGGTGCTTGAGCTGGGACAATCCAATAATCAGCGCCGCAGCGGAGGTGAATCCGCTAATCACCGGGTGGGAGAGAAAATTCACCAGAAACCCCAATCGGAACACCCCGAGCAGGAGTTGAATAACCCCGGCCAGCAACGCAAGGCCGAAGGCGAGCTGAACATAGTGACCCGAACCCGCTTCCGCCAGCCCACCGATGCCGGAAGCCGTCAGCAAAGCGACCATGGCCACGGGCCCCACCGCCAACTGTCTGGAAGTGCCCAGGAAAGCATAAGCCATCAACGGAAGAGTAACTGCGTACAAGCCATAGATTGGATCCAGGCCTGCGAGCATGGAGTAGGCCATGCCCTGAGGGATGAGCATCACTCCTACGGTAAGGCCAGCCGACAAATCTCCGCTGAATTGTTTTTTGGTGTATTTGGGGAGCCACTCCAGGGCAGGGACAAACTGTTTGATATTCATTGGCGCTTCCTTTTCGCATTTCCAGGGTCAAAGCTAGGAACCTTCGCCGGGTTGTTCAGTGACCGAAATCACGCCGCCCGGCAAGCCTCCGTGTAAATGATACACATGCGGGAAGCCCCCGTTGCGCAAAAGCGTCGACACGCGCACGCTGCGCCTCCCGCTTCGGCAATACACCAGATAGCCTTTTTCTTTGTCCAGGGCCAGCAAGCGGTCAATAAAATCGATGCCCAGATAATCCAGATTGACCGCCCCCGGCAAGGACGAGGCCTGAAACTCTTCCGGAGTGCGGACATCGAGCACGATCCAGTCCGGATGTGCTTCCAGCCAACGAGGCAAGTCTTCAAGGGCCAGATTGTTCAGGAGCTGGCGCAACATCTCCCACCGGCTGAGCGGGCAAGCCTCTTCCATCATGGGGCGAATTTTCATTTTTTACCCCCCAATTTAGTCCAATCCATTATACAATGCGCGTCTCAAGGAAGATTACCAAAAAAATTCGGCCAAATAGCTCATATCAAAGAACAAATATCCTAACTTCACCGGCTAGGCAAATAATCATTCCCTGGTTTTTGACGAATGCCACAATAGCCAACGATTGAGCAATCCCGAAGGCAAGGTAATCCCTCCCTTTTCTTTCGGACGTTGAACGCCGGGAATTTTTTTTGGACACCCAATAAATTCAATGCTTCCTGAGGGAAGCTGCCTTTTCAGGGCAGTGACCTAACCGGATAGCCGCGGCTTGGCTCACGGAAAGGGAGGCGTTTTTACCGCTATGAAAAACCTCGACAACATTGACTACCGAATCCTGAACCTGCTGCAAAACGACGCCAAATCCACAATTAAGGAAATTGCAGGCCAGTTAGGCATGACGACAACCCCTGTCTACGAGCGGATCCGCCGAATGGAAGAGGAAGGGTTCATACAGCGCTATGTGGCGCTCGTCGACAAAGAAAAATTAGGTTTTCACATCGTCGCCTTTTGCAACGTGTCGCTCAAGGAACACCACCGGCCCTTGTTGGAATTTTTCGAAAAGGAAGCCCGGAAATTGCCCGAAGTGGTGGAGTGCTACCACATTGCCGGCACGTTCGACTACCTGCTCAAGGTCATCGTGAAGGACATGGCAGCCTACCAGGATTTTATGGTCAACAAGCTGGCCACCCTCGACAACATAGGCCATGTGCAAAGCGTGTTCGTGATGTCGGAAGTCAAGTATTCGACTTCGTTGGAGCTTCAGTGATCCGAGGGGAAGCCAAGTTGCACGTGCTTTGGATGAAGCCCTGGCGCTGCAGCGTGCCGATGTTGCCGCGCAGGTCGTAGTTGAGGGTTTCGTTGAAGCGGTTGGAGGCGGTGGCCGTGCCCGAGGTGTTCACGTCGAAGTAGGAGGCCGTTTTCAGGCGGCTGAGGGTGTCGTAGGTGAAGGCGTAGGCTTGCCGTTCGCGGCCGCGCACGCGCCAGGCCACCTGCGCGATGTTGCCGCCCTTTTGCAGCGTGCCGCTCAGGCCACTGATCGTGCCGCCCGTGGGCGAGGAGACAGAGAAGAGCTGATCGTAGCGCAGCTCCAGGTAGAACAAGTCGTTGTCTTCCGGGTGTTTGACCAGAGGCGTGCTACCGGGGCCCGGCATCGAGGGCGAGCAGGTGGCGCTGAGCGCCAGGCTGTCACTAATCACCAAAAGTGTGCCACCCAATTGCGCCAAAATTATTCAACATGTGCAATCTCCCATTCAAACCCGCTAAGTTTTTCTTCTTCTACCATGCTCCTGAAATTTTGAGAACAAAAGTAAATTGGCTCCGGGTGCAATAACCCACGTTTAACACCCACCATTTGTTTGCTTGCAAAAAAGTCATGCTCTCTTATTGATTGGCTATTTATAACATAAGGTTCGGACAGAAGATTTAAGCCGATAGTATGGCCTTTCGGACATTTATAAATCTCCTTATCGAATTTTATTTGATAACTCGACACATTATACTTTCCGCCTTCACTTCCCTTTGAAAAATCCCAGGGATCAACTCCGGCAACAGTATTCGTAGATAACTCAACTTTCATGCTTGCTGCAAGTTGATAATAACCAGAAGCGCCATTTTCAAAATTAATTGAAGTTAATACTATGCCCTTTAATTCTCTTTGCTTAACGGCGTTTGCGAACTTTTTCGATACCACTACTTCTCCACCTATAGTTTTTGCAATATCCTTTTTCGGTATCGTCCCACTTTTAAGGGTTAAAGGGCTTATTTGTTTCCTGTTCGCTCCGCAAATTTCGCAAACAGTCGTTTCATCAAAAAGGGTTCCGCATTCTTCGCCTGTAGGCTCAAACACTGTCTTTATTTTCAGATGCAACAGCGTAGCTAAATCCAATTCTTTTTTGCTGTATTTACGTTTGATTTTCCAACCAAAGTAAAAACCTCTGTCGGATTTAATTTTTAATTCCTTTGCAATAATTGGAACTTGATTATATCGTGGATCATCTATTGATAACTCAATCACCTTTACAGTTGTCCCTAAACTTTTGCCTTCATCCGCTTTGAAAAGCAAATGGGCAAAATCTGAGTTTAATCTTAGTTCCAAAACTTCTTTCATTTTTATCTCATTTTATTGTCTTGGTAATGGGAACTTTGAATAAACTTCATTCAAAATTTCCTGAAGCTTTTGAGGGCTTGGCTTTGGCGATCCATAAGGATGAATCCTCCTAAACTCGTTCGTTATTTGTTGATGATACGCTGCATCCAATGGAACAAGTTTCTGGTTTTTAATACCTCCCAAATATTTCGGTACAGGATGATGAAATTCAATTTTTCCTGCCTTTTTCGGATATACCTTCTGAGCTACTTTTACAAAATCATCCGAATATTGTGTTGCCCCCCTAGCAGCAGAAACCGTTTGGCTCGCTGAAACTACCTTGGCTGAAGGCAAGGCAAAACCAAGCATTTCTCCAAATGCATAGGCGATATCGGCAGCATCTGTGTAAATAAAGGCATTTGGATTATACGATTCTGAATAAGGGTTACTTAATTCATTGAATGCGTCTATTCCAATGTCTCGTAAATGGACCCCTCTACCCTCTACTAATGCCCCTTCAATAATCTCCCCCTCATCACCTTTGGCAATAAAAGAGTGCCCTTTTCTGTTCTCGATAGCGAATGAGCCATCTTTTTGCCTTTTTACCCGGCCTTCTTCCTTGTGTTCCCGCTTGTAGTTTCGAGCTTCTTCTCTCGACTCGAACAATCCCAGCGGATCCCAATAAGATATGGGATTGTCAAATCCAAACCGGTATGGAGACCAATCCGGGGCTATTTCTGCAAGCGGGTCGATTTGAACCCACCGCCCCAAGGCTCCGTCATAACTTCTGAAATCAGCGAGATCAAAGTTAACAGCAAAATCTTGATTCCGCTCGATCCCGTTAAATTGGTACATGTTATCCCGCGCCGCATCATTCATCCAGTGGCTACCGCCATAGCTCAGGCCAAAGGGATAGTAATGCAGCTCTTGCAAGATTTCATTCGTCGAAGCATTGCTCGTCACCTCCACCATGCCATCGCCGTCCTTATCCGCAAATAGCAGCCGGGTGCTGCCGAGGTGATCCCTCAGGGCGTACTCCTTGTGCCAGGAAGGGGTGTTGCTGGCGTCCACATTGAGGTTGAAATACCGCCCCTCCTCGTGGTAGATCGCCTCGATGCGGAACGTGCCCGCAGCCGGTGTCTTCCGGTACTCGATGCCGCCGGAGTAGTCCTGCTCGTACTGCACCGTGGCGCCCTGCTTTACGATCTTGCGGAGCTTATTGCCGGCAGCGTCGTAGACGATCTCGATGGTGTTGCCGGTGCTGAACGTGATCAGCCTGGGCAAATTTAAGTGATTATACGCAATGCTTGAGATTCCTTTATACGAATCCGACTTCAGGTTGCCGTTGCCGTCGTACGTATAGCCGGCGCCGCTGCCAGGTTTGAAGCCCTCGGTTTTGCCGCTGGCGTCGGCTACGGAAGTGAGGCGGTTGGTACCGGCGGCGTAGGTATAGGCGAGGTTGTCGATCTGGCCGAAGTTGCACGTGCTTTGGATGAAGCCCTGGCGCTGCAGCGTGCCGATGTTGCCGCGCAGGTCGTAGGTAAGGGTTTCGTTGAAGCGGTTGGAGGCCGTAGCCGTGCCGCTGGTATTGACATCGAAATAGGACGCCGTTTTCAGGCGGCTGAGGGTGTCGTAGGTGAAGGCGTAGGCTTGCCGTTCGCGGCCGCGCACGCGCCAGGCCATCTGCGCGATGTTGCCGCCCTTTTGCAGGGCGCCGCTCAGGCCGCTGATCGTGCCGCCGGCAGGCGAAGAAGTCGTGAAGAGCTGATCGTAGCGCAGCTCGAGGTAGAACAAGTCGTTGTCTTCGGGATGCTTGACCAGGGGCGTGCTGCCGTAGAGGCCACTATCTGGTTTTTAAACATTCTGTTTTACGCGCTGGCATTTTCGCACAAAATATCCTATCTTTGCAAAAAAACCGGGCCGCCGTGGAAATCGCCAATCCGATATATGACGTGGTGTTCAAGTACCTTATGGAAGACGATAAGGTGGCCAAACTATTTCTTTCCGCGGTCACCGGCCTGGACATTGTCTCCCTTGAGTTCCTACCCCAGGAACTCTCCGTACACCCCGACGCCAAAACCCGGCCGATTACCGTGGCGCTGAACTTGTCGATCTACCGGCTGGATTTTTCGGCCCGAATCCGGGAAGCCGACGGCAGCGAACGGATCATTCTGATTGAAATTCAGAAGTCGAAGTTTACCAACGAGAGCATCCGTTTTCGCAAGTACCTGGGTAAGCAGTACATGAACGCCAACTTCTTCCAATGGATCACGGAGGCAACGGGGCGTAAATACAAAAGCGGCACGCCCATCCTGCCGATTTATATCCTGGGCGAAAAGATTGGGGGCTTTGAGGGCATCCCGGTGATCAACGTAGACCGGTGCATCCGCGACCGCTACACCCAGGAGATTATCGAAGAACGCAATCCCTTCATCGAATCGCTGTTTCACCAGGGGATTATCATCAACATCCCGGCACTGAGCCAGAAGCGGCGCGACGAGCTGGAGTTGCTGCTGAGCATCTTCGACCAGGCGAACCGGCAAGAAAACCATCATATTATGAATGTGAAAGAAATGGATTTTCCGGAGAAATTCCGGCCCATCATCCGGCGCTTGCAGGCGGCCATCCAGGAAAAAGAGATCCAGGACATCATGACGGTGGAAGACGACTTCCTGTCTGAACTCAACGAATACGAAAACCGGATTGCGGAAGCGACCAAGCAGAAAGAAGAAGCGCAGCGCAAACAGGAAGAAGAACGAAAACAAAAGGAGGAAGCCATAAAACTGCTGTTGAGCCTGGGTCTGCCCAAGGAGGAAATTGCCCGTAAACTGGGGCTTTCCCCGGAAGAATTCGAGGGGTTGGATGGCGTGGAGTGAACCTGGGCTGTAATTTTGACAAACTGCACGCCTTTTATTTATATTGGGTCAATTCCGTTGGTGCTCCAGCCCCTTTCGGCCGGTTGCCCGGCGCGCTGGAAGACTAGCGGATTGAGGGGGCTGTACTTCAGGTACTGGTAGTCCATGCCGGGGACTTTTTTCTTGACGAGGCGGTCGGCGGCGTCAGCAATAGAAAATATTACGTATAAAATTAGTAAGGAATTAGGTCCGTTCTTTTAATTACCTCATAGAGGTCCCTATTTGTAAAAGATGAGTTACGGCTGGCATCCATACCAAATACGGTTATTATTTCCTTTTTTATCTTAAAAATTTTAGCAATCAGGTAAACATTGCCATGAAAAGCAGCGCTATAAAAAATATATTCAGAAATAAAATAATTAGAACCGGACATCATACTCATTTGAGTTGCTCCTGAGGCTTTCATTTTTATAGAAAAAGCATCTGCGTAATACCTTAAAGTTCCGCCGCCCTCAAAATGATAATCACAATGTTGAAAAATGATATAGATATTATTTTCCTTGGCCTTGAAAATCCGATTCCGAGATTCAGGGTCTATTGGCCAGAAATAGGAAATGGAATCAACTTCTGAAAATTCACTTAGGATTGGCGCAATGGCCTTTATTTCCCACTTTCGCCTATCGCAGTTTAGTACAATTTCAACATTGTCGCAACATATGGATTTTTTGCTGTTTCCACAGGACCACCATATCCCCATTACAGCCCAAAGAAAAAAATAATATTTTATTGATTTTTTAAAAAACATGTTTTATTTTTTATGATAATTCACTTTGGGCGGTTGATTATTTGGTTGAAACCTCTTTTTCATCTTCTCTGCGTATTGGCGGGAGAAAGTCTCATGGCATGTTATCAAATCATAAATTGACTTTGTGGAACTTTTAGGGTTATTAATAAGTACGTCTCTTATGTAATTGCCTTCAGCCATAAATCCACCTCCGATATGACTGATGCCTGCTTGGTGGCCAGCTCCATGAAATAAAAAAAATGCTCCTGCTTCCCCGTCGGATGAAGTTCTCAACCCTTTTTTCCAGCGCCCCAAAGTACTGGCGTCTATTGCTGTCACACGGCCACCTGAATTGCCTGGATTTTCAGTTACTTCAGGCCATTCATCACCAGAAGTTCGAAATTCACTACCTGCCTTTGCGTTTTTGTCTGTTAACGTTTCATATGTTGATTCATCAACTTTTCCAGAAAGGTTTTTCTCCGCGAACTCTCCAATTTGTTGTTTATCACTTCCAAGTATTGCAACACCATCCGTTGCGTCAATTTTGGAAATATCAAAGTTATCCCCGTTAAAGACAGAGACTTGAGTTTTTAGACCTAAGGTGCTAAATAGAAGATTTGCACTCTTTACAAATTCATCAAGATCAACGTTCTTATCTGCACCATTCAAAACAAGTAAATAGATAATATTATCCATCCCATTGGGATCCAAAAATAAGATGGGATTATTCATAGCATAAGAAGCAGTAGAATAACTATAATACTTCTCCGCCAGCGGATCCACCGCCCCCCATCTTCCCAAATCCGGCATATACCACCGGGCCCCATAATCGTACCATCCCAGCCCCCAATCTTCGTTGAGCTCCTTGCCGTTGTACTTGTAGCCGTTATCCCGCGCCGCATCATTCATCCAATGGCTACCGCCATAACTCAGGCCAAAGGGATAGTAATGCAGCTCTTGCAAGATTTCATTCGTCGAAGCATTGCTCGTCACCTCCACCATCCCATCGCCGTCCTTATCCGCAAATAGCAGCCGGGTGCTGCCGAGGTGGTCCCTCAGGGCGTACTCCTTGCGCCAGGAAGGGGTGTTGCTGGCATCCACGTTGAGGTTGAAGTAGCGCCCCTCCTCGTGGTAAATCGCCTCAATCCGGAACGTTCCTGCCGCCGGGGTCTTGCGGTACTCAATGCCGCCGGAGTAGTCCTGCTCGTACTGCACCGTGGCGCCTTGCTTGACGATCTTTCGGAGCTTATTGCCGGAAGCGTCGTACACGATCTCGATGGTGTTACCCGAGCTAAACGTTATTAGCTTAGGCAAATTTAAGTGATTATAGGTTATGGTGCTGATGCCTTTATACGAATCCGATTTCAGGTTGCCGTTGCCGTCATACGTATAGCCGGCGCCGGATCCTGGTTTGAAGCCCTCGGATTTGCCGCTGGCGTCGGCTACGGAAGTGAGGCGGTTGGTACCGGCGGCGTAGGTATAGGCGAGGTTGTCGATCTGGCCGAAGGTACACGTGCTTTGGATGAAGCCCTGGCGCTGCAGCGTGCCGATGTTGCCGCGCAGGTCGTAGGTAAGGGTTTCGTTGAAGCGGTTGGAGGCGGTGGCCGTGCCGCTGGTATTGACATCGAAATAGGACGCCGTTTTCAGGCGGCTGAGGGTGTCGTAGGTGAAGGTGTAGGCTTGCCGTTCGCGGCCGCGCACGCGCCAGGCCATCTGCGCGATGTTGCCGCCCTTTTGCAGCGTGCCGCTCAGGCCGCTGATCGTGCCGCCGGTGGGCGAAGAGGTCGTGAAGAGCTGATCGTAGCGCAGCTCGAGGTAGAACAAGTCGTTGTCTTCGGGATGCTTGACCAGGGGCGTGCTGCCGGGGTTGGGCATCGAAGGCGAGCAGGTAGCGCTCAGCGCCAGGCTGGACCCTGTGGCGTTTTTGGTGTTGATGGCCGTGAGCCAGTCCTGGTCGTTGTAGGCGTAGTCTACGCTTTGGAGCCAGCCCCAGGTGCTGCCGTAGAGGCCGGCATGGAGGTTGCGCTCGATGAGGCGCTCGCGGAAGTCGTAGTTGTATTCCGCCAGGTGGGTACGGCTGGCCGGGCCATTGAGCTCCAGCAGCAGGCCGGTTTTGCGGCCGGTGTGGTCGTTCCAGTACTCGGTTTTGATCGTCTGATTGCCGGTACCTGCCGCTGCCCCCGGCTGATGGGTGCGCGTGGCGGTAATCAGGAAATCGGCGTAGTCGTAGGTGCTGGCCACCGTTTCGGCGCTGGTGGAAGCGGTGTTGAGGTAGTTGTTGCCCTGGGTCTGGGTTGGAGCCTGGTGCTAACTCTCACAACGGGAGCTAGTATAACTTGGGAATTTTTTCACAAACCAAGTTTTTTAACAATACAAAGTCTTCATTATTCATTTTTCTCCAAAAAAGAAAGTATATTTTTTATTTCCTCTATCGTATAGAATTAAGGATTTTTGGGAATTTATAATAAATGCAACTGAATACGAATGCCAAAAAAATTTCTGCCAATTATTTTTATTAGGAATTTTGACATAAAATCCTTCTTCGTCAAGTCCTATTTTCAATCCTTCTGGATACTTTTTTGACTGCTCAGAAGCAAAACGTATAGCAGAAGAAACTCCCAGAATATAATCAATAAAAATTAGAAGAAATAAAATGGAAAGAAAAATCATTCCTAGCCAAAATTTTAGAGAAAATAGAATGGCTACTATTATTAAGTAAAATAGAAACCTAAAGGGATTTCTCTTTATCCGTAGTTTCCACTCTTTCGTATCTTTAATCAACATTGACTTGATTATATTGATTAGCCTAGCATTCGGTTCGTGAATAGTTTTCATATTTCTTTAAAATCTTGGGTCATCAAAATTACCAAAAAAAAGATCAAGGACATGCTTCCATTTTGATTTTGATTGATTTTTGGATACTGGAAATTCAGGAGGATTGCCTCTAGATGTTGACATTTTAGAAAAATCAGTTTTTTCTTCTTTCGCTAATTTCAGGAATTTTTTCGGCTTAAATGTTCCCCCTTTTTGAACTACCTTTTTAATGCTATTCCACCAAGTTTCTCCCTTTGGAACTCTTCCGATCCCCGGTGTTGGGGCTGTTCCGCTCAATGGTGTCACGTCTACCTCGCTACCATCTCTGAGCGTTGCTGTCGAAGTCTGCCCGAGAACCAAATTGCCCTCCGTTTCAATATTGATAACATCATTGGGTGTCGCCAAAACTGCTGCCATTACGCCTAAGTCACCCCCCAAATCTGAAATAGAGGTACTTTCTTTTCTATTATCAATGGAATAAGATCCATCGGAATTGTGTTCGATCGTACTCCTGCTTCCGCTAGTGAACAATTTACCGATAAAACTCTGAGGTCTTATCTTGATATTGTTTTCTTTAGCGTACTTTCTCGCTGCTTCTTCACTTTCAAAAAGCCCATCGGGGTCTGTGTAGCTTATAGGGTTATTAAAGCCATATCGGTATGGCGTCCAATCAGGGGCATCTTCCGCCAGCGGATCCACAGCCCCCCATCTTCCCAAATCCGGCATATACCACCGGGCGCCATAATCGTACCATCCCAGCCCCCAATCCTCGTTGAGCTCCTTGCTGTTGTATTTGTAGCCGTTATCCCGCGCCGCATCATTCATCCAGTGGCTGCCGCCATAGCTCAGGCCAAAGGGATAGTAATGCAGCTCTTGCAAGATTTCATTCGTCGCCGGATTGCTCGTCACCTCCACCATCCCATCCCCGTCCTTATCCGCAAAGAGCAGCCGGGTGCTGCCGAGGTGATCCCGCAGGGCGTACTCCTTGCGCCAGGAAGGCGTGTTGTTTACGTCCACATTGAGATTGAAATACCGCCCCTCCTCATGGTAGATCGCCTCAATGCGGAACGTACCTGCAGCCGGGGTCTTGCGGTACTCGATGCCGCCGGAGTAGTCCTGCTCGTACTGCACCGTAGCGCCCTGCTTCACGATCTTTCGGAGCTTGTTGCCGGAAGCGTCGTAGACGATCTCGATGGTGTTGCCGGTGCTGAACGTGATCAGCCTGGGCAAATTTAAGTGATTATAGGTTATGGTGCTGATGCCTTTATACGAATCCGATTTCAGGTTGCCGTTGCCGTCATACGTATAGCCGGCGCCGGATCCAGGTTTGAAGCCCTCGGTTTTGCCGCTGGCGTCGGCTACGGAAGTGAGGCGGTTGGTACCGGCGGCGTAGGTATAGGCGAGGTTGTCGATCTGCCCGAAGTTGCACGTACTTTGGATGAAGCCTTGTCGCTGCAGGGTGCCGATGTTGCCGCGCAGGTCGTACGTGAGGGCTTCGTTGAAGCGGCTGGAGGCGGTCGCTGCGCCGCTGGTGTTGACGTCGAAATAGGACGCCGTTTTCAGGCGGCTGAGGGTGTCGTAGGTGAAGGCGTAGGCTTGCCGTTCGCGGCCGCGCACGCGCCAGGCCATCTGCGCGATGTTGCCGCCCTTTTGCAGCGTGCCGCTCAGGCCGCTGATCGTGCCGCCGGTAGGCGAAGAGGTCGTGAAGAGCTGATCGTAGCGCAGCTCGAGGTAGAACAAGTCGTTGTCTTCGGGATGCTTGACCAGGGGCGTGCTGCCGGGGTTGGGCATTGAAGGCGAGCAGGTAGCGCTCAGCGCCAGGCTGGACCCTGTGGCGTTTTGGTGTTGATGGCCGTGAGCCAGTCCTGATCGTTGTAGGCATAGTCCATGCTTTGGAGCCAGCCCCAGGTGCTGCCGTAGAGGCCGGCATGGAGGTTGCGCTCGATGAGGCGCTCGCGGAAGTCGTAGTTGTATTCCGCCAGGTGGGTACGGCTGGCCGGGCCATTGAGCTCCAGCAGCAGGCCGGTTTTGCGGCCGGTGTGGTCGTTCCAGTACTCTGTTTTGATTGTCTGATTGCCGGTACCTGCCGCTGCCCCCGGCTGGTGGGTGCGCGTGGAGGTAATCAGGAAATCGGCGTAGTCGTAGGTGCTGGCCACCGTTTCGGCGCTGGCGGAAGCGGTGTTGAGGTAGTTGTTGCCCTGGGTCTGGGTGGTGCGGCCGTAGGCGTCGTAGGTGAAGGTGGTATGCAGCCAGGTACCGCCGCCGGTGGAGCCCAGCACGCGGGATTCGGTGCGCCGCACGCGGCCCCGGTACTGCGGGTAGGTCGTGAGCGAAAGCTGCGTACTGCCGTCGAAGCCGTCGTAATAGGTTTTGATCTGCGATTCGGCAAAGGTAAACGCCGCGTTGGGGTCGGCAGGGAAGCCTGCCACCAGGCCCGACTCCAGGATGCGGCCGTAGTCGTCGTATTTGTAGCCCAGGCACTGGTTGGCTGTCACCAGGTTGCTATCTCTGGAAAAGACCAGCAGGTCGCGCGTGTTGTACTTCAGGTACTGGTAGCCCATGCCGGGGACTTTTTTCTTGACGAGGCGGTCGGCGGCGTCGTATTCGTAGGTATAGATCAGATCGGCGCTCGTAGCCGTGGCGCCGGGCGGGATCACCCGGATGAGGCGGTCTTTGCCGTCGTATTGGTAATAGGTATCCGCATTGGCGCTGCCGGAGAGTACGCGGCTAAGGACGAGGCGGTCCCGTTTGTCCTTGTAGGTCAGGCTGACGCGGCCGTCGGGATCGGTCGTTTTGGTTTCAAACAAGCTGCCGGCCGGATACGTTACGCTGGCGCCTGGAATGGCGATGGCGGCGGTATTGGCGCCATAAGCCGTTGCGGTGGCGTACCCTCCGGGAGGCGTAACGGAGGTGACGCGGCTGAGTGGGGAGTTTTCGTATTGGGTAGTACTAAAAGGCGTGCCGCCGGTGACCGGCATGTAGCTCCCGTCTTCGTAGGCGCTCTGGTAGGGCACATAGGTTTTGACGACCCGGCCGTAGGCGTCGTACTCCTGGGCGGTAGCGATATCGTTGTAGCCAAAAAGCTGATCGTTGGCCCCCCGGGTAGGCTGGTGACGCCAGCGCACCGTTTGTATCGGCCGGCCCAGGCCATCGAGGTACTGCCAGGTTTGCTGCTGGGTGAGGTTGCTACCCCCGACCGGGGTGAACGTCGTACTGGTGCGCACGAAGTTGCGCGGGTTGGAGGCGTCTTTATACTGGTACTGGTATTTGGTTTTGACGTTGCCGCCCCGGGCCAGGGCGGAATCCAGGCGCATCAGGCCATTGTATTTGAAGGTAGTGATCTGGCCGTCTACGTCTTTGATGGTATATAACAAGCGCGAACTGGCATAGTAGCTATACTCCCAGACAAACGCGTTGAAGGTGCGCTTCTTTACCTGCCCGCTTTCCCATTCGTAGAGTTCATCATGAGCCCACCCCTCCTTGCGCATCGATTTGATCAGGCCGGTAGCGGCATACATGGTCTTCACCGTGCCTTTCAGGACCCAGGCCCCGGAGGTAGGCGCCCCGTTGGTCCAGGTCATCTCATAATTGTAGAATTTGTAAGGATACGGCTTATTGCCCGATCCAGGAGTTGTGGTGGGGTTGCCGCTGGCATCGAAAAGGCTGTATTCGGTTTTCGTGCCGGCGACCTGCGTAGTGCCGGCGTAGGTTTCCTGCACCAGAGGCACGCCGATGATCCGAAAGCCGATGAGGGTAGTATGGTTGAGGTCGTGAGCAAATTTGGTGAGCGTTTTGTACTGCACCCCATCGCTGTTGGTCATCAGGCTGTAGGTAGGCTGGGTGACGTTGGCGTTGCCAAACGTATCGATCAAGGTGCTGCCAACCTGAGCCGTCAGTACGCCCGAGTCGTTATAAAAATACCGGGTTTCGGTGGTTTGGATGCGGCGCTTCCAGGTTTGCTGTAGATCATAGGTTCTTCGGCCCCATTTAGAAGGAGCATAAAAACTTTCCAAACAAGGAGGATTACTTGGTACCCAGCCAAATGGATGAAACGTATAATAGTTTCCAGTAAAACAAAGGACTGTTAAATTATTTTGGTTCTCATCGGGCTCTACGATAAATCCTGTAAAGGATTTATGGTTGCCCAAGTTTGCAACTGTCGTATCTGCCTCATATTTATATATGATTTCTTGGATTTTTTTACCCTGGTCGTTGAACATTTCCTGTTTTAGCAAGTCTCCGTTGTTGCGGTCCTCATAATCATAAACGGCATTATTTCTATAATGATACACCGTTTTACCAGCAAAAATTTCTTCTACTCTGGAGTAGCCAATATGGCTACCTTGAAGGGCGCCAAAAACGGAGCGGGTAGTAGTATAAAGCGTTATATTCATAAAGGAATAAGTGTGAGCTGTTAAATGGCAGCCATCATCTTCTCCTCCTGCTTCAGGATAATGTTCGTAATAGGTATATTCATGATATCTAGGCTCTCTTAGAAGTAGACCGCTTGAAGCTACCGGATCGCTAGGGCTAAATCCTTCTTTGATGTAAAGAAAACTCCGGGTGAAAAGTAAGGTCCCATCGTGATGGTAGTTTTTAACCGATTTTATTCTCAATCCTCCTGCTATGCGGTCATCGGTGTTGCAAGCTCCAGGAGCTGCTGCCACCTTGTGGGGTTCATATTCAAAATCTGAATACCCTGCGGTAGGGTATTTGATCCTAGTAAGAACTCCGACTTTCATTTTTATGGGGTCAGGTTCCCGATCTGCTTGTCCGCCCAAATATGTTTGCCCTCCGCAACCTAATGTTACTGAAGGAATCAATGAAGGCATTGTGTTATTGTTATAATACCCCCAATGGTCTATGCAATTAGATTCAGGATCTGGAAGTGAGCCAGGTTCATAAGTAAATTCATGAGGTTGTTTTGCGTTACTCGGATTGTTGTACTGCATTTCTTGAAAACTAACCAAGGTTAAACGGTTGGTGGAACCTGAGTAAGTTAACTTATAATCGATTAAGGGGTTCATTGTTCCCCCAGTCCCACGAAAAAGCCTAATTATATCGAGTTTTTTGCCATTATAGGCATAGGGAAACGAGTTAACGGACGAGATAAACTCCAATTTTTCATTTACAACGCCAGCTTGTTTATAGATGATGGATTGTAAGAATCTTCTATTGTAAATGTTTACAGAAGTTATTCCTGCTTCATTATACGTTGGGTAAATTGGGCTAACAACAATATTGCCACAACCGTTTTTATAGACTGTAGTACCATCACCATAAGTCATTGAAAAATTGCTATAAGAATTCGAAGGAGGAGAGAAAGCACTACTTTGGGTTTCATAAGAAAATTCAATGACTTCCGTCCCTGTGACATTTGTTATTTTGGTTAAAAACCAACTTGAATTAAATACATAATATGATTGGATCTGATAAACAACTTCTTCATAAATTTGTAGTTCGGTTCGTTCCGCCGCATTAAATTCATAGCTGTTGCCGTATTCGTCTTTAATCGTAAAAGATAGAATATCGTCAGTTACTGGATCAAATATCGGGGTTATCTCAACATCCTTTTTATCCTTCTGGTAAATTTCCTTATAAGGATTGATGTAAAATTTACCCGACTTGCTTCCAAAGTTAAAGTAAAAATTATCGGGTTGGGTTTCGATTTCACCTCTGGATACTTTATACATAAAATTATAATCCTTAATCATATTGGAATTATAATCTGTGTAATAAGTGATTGTATCCGCTTTTCCAAAATAATTATTTTTTAAATCTGGGTTTCCTTGGGCACTTCTGGTAATTACCCCTCCTGCTTGAAGCGTCCACCCTAATCCAACCCAAGAAGGTAAATTGTCAATCTTGTTGCCGCTTCCATCATAAACAAGTACAGATGAATGAGCCAAACTGTTTCCTTGAATGGTATGGATTGGAATTGAAAGGTTTAATGCCCCAGTATAATAATCGACTTGAAAATCTCCATATTTTCCTAAAGACGCCGCTTCTGGGGTGGTTGGTACGACTATTTTTTTCAGCAAAAAAGTTTGATTTCTCATGTCTTTTTCATCTGGCTCCCACTGAGCAATTAATGGAAATCCCATTGAAAGGAAAATACCAAGATAAAAAAGCTGAAAAAAGGGATTCTTTATGCGAAAACGAAATTGGCTGGGTTGAACATAGGGGAGCGATTTCATAAAAAAGTACAGTTTGGGAATAATTAATTGAGGTTATGTTGAAAACAGCATTATCGGGCTATGACAAGACGTTCAAAGAAAGTATTTCCATCCAATTGGAGGACACAGAAATAAGCTCCAGGGGGAAGTTTGCTCAAAGAAGTCTCAGCAGTATAGACTCCAGGACCATGCTCTTCGTCAATCAAAGTGAAGAGTTTTTCCCCTTTGGAAGAAAAGAATTCTATAAAGACCCTTCCAGTGTTTTGAACCTGGTATTCCACTACAAACTGCTGGGGGCTGGGGTTAGGGAAAATGGTATAGGCTGGTTTCAAGGAAGGAGTCTTCATATTAAGCGACAAGGATGACTTTTCATTTGGCAATGGTCCATATGTCCAGACTCCTTTTGAATGCGTCCCTCCAAAAAGTGTTTTTTGATGCATGGCTAAACGTCGGAAGCCTTCCTTTGGCGCATTTTCGTTGAGATACTTGTCTTTGTATAAAACAGCGTTTTCACCGGTGGCCGCCGTCACTGCTGTACTATCGGGGCCAAAAGCAAGTGCAGAGATATTTTGACTGGTTAGCGCTCTATTCAGCGTTGCATTTTTGGCCCAGGTTTTGGAATCCGTAGATATGAAAACGCCATCTCCACTACTACCAACCAAAATGGTTTTCCCCAGAGGAAGCATTGTTTGAATCATAAACAAAGTTGGCATTGCTATTTGGGACCATTCGGCACTTTTCCTGCTTCCCACATAAATTGCTCCGGATGACCCGGCCAAAATTTGCTTATCCTGTGCCAAGAGAGAGAAAATAGCTTGATGATGCGCATATGGCCTTGGAAGAGACACTTTTGACCAGCTTTCCCCATCGTCCTCTGATGAATACAGACCCTTGCTGGTACCTGCATACAATGTTTTATCCAAAGAAGCTAGGCAAAATACGCTAAGGTTTCCCAACCCTTTGTTCACAACCTCCCAAGTTTCTCCGTCATCGGGGGATCGAAAAATGCCGCCAAAGAGTGTACCCGCATAAAGAAATTTTCCTTGTCGTTGCAACGCGGTCGGAAACGGGTTTACGACGCTATCGCCCCGCTCTATCCAGGTTTGGCCCTCATCGGAGGAATAAAAAAGGCCCAACCCTCCAAAACCGGCCCATAAGGCCTTGTCCTGAGAAGACAAGAATAATACCTCATAGCCTGTTGGGCTTTTGGTAGGCTGCCATGCCTCCTGTCCGAAGGCAGATGCATATAAAATGAAAAAAAGCAAGGAGATTGCTGCGTAACGGCTCGCAGAAAGGAGCGTAAAAAAGCGGTTTGGGGCGGTTTTAAGATACATTAGAACAGGAATCTTGGGTTCAGAAATAGAATGCCTGAGGCCTTGTAACAAGGCCTGAAAAAAAACGCACAACATGACCGTACTTTCTTCCGGACGCAGGAACACTTGCCGGAAAAGCAACAGGTTGAACGAGGATTAAGGAACGATGCTATCAGATAGGACCTGGGGTACAGGGGTAGTCTGAGAGAGCCGATTTTGGACGGGTGACTAAACTTATTTTGTCAAAAGTAAAAACCTCCTGATAAAATAGCAATATATATCTCTTTTTCCAAGATTAAATTTTTGTAAACTCGCTAAAAAAAACGCTCCCGCGTATCCGCATTGAGCCGGATGCTGGCAGCCAGGCATATCCCCCCCCAATAAAAAGGAGGCAAGCCGGACTACTCCGGCCTGCCCCCCTATCCTACGCAGTATTCAGGTTTCCCTGGAGGAGCGTTTATTCCTCCGGGAAGTAGAAGGTTTCTTTAGCGGGCCGGAGCGCTCGGGGCATCCACAGCGGCCGGCGCAGGTTATCCGGACCGGGCGCAGGGCGCGTCATCTTCAGCCATTCTTTATACACTTCGTGGGCCTTGTTGGTGTCCACGAAAATATCGCCGTAATGGTCCTGAGGGCCGGCCTTTTCCAGGCGTACCCGTTGGTGCCAGCAGTGCATGCCGCTGATGGGATCGGGGTGAACGGCATGGGTGATGTTTTGGTGCACGCCGCCGTCGGTCCAGAAGATTCGTTTGGAATCCGGGTCCTTGCTGTTGAATGGCCCGACGTTTCTGACCGTCCGCATGCGCCACCCGCCGTTTCCGTCGTTTTCGATGCTGACCGTGTTCACTGCCCAGCGGTTGCCCTCGGGGTCCTGCTGCCGGCGCCAGCGGCCAATATGGTGGGAGCAGGCAATTACGCCGGGTTTCATTCCTTGGGTAACCCATACTTTATCGACAAAGTAGCCGATATCCGTATTGACTTTGAGCAGATCGCCGGTCTTTAACCCAAACCTCCCGGCGTCGTCCGGATGCATCCAGATCGGGTTGCGGTTGGAGATTTCCGTCAGCCATTTCGCGTTTCCGGAACGGGAGTGGATCAGGGTCGGAAGGCGGAAGGTCGGCACCAGCACGTATTCTCCTTTGGATTTGTCCAAATTATCCAGGTGGATATGGCTCTTGATGTAGGTAGGAATGGCGTATTCCGGCCATTTCCAATCGATCATCGTTTGAGAGAAGAATTCGTTCTTCCGGGAGGGCGTCGGGAACCCCACAAAAGGCTTTCCATCCAACAGGACGCCGATAGCGCTGCCGTTTTTGGAAATTACCCCGCTTTCCTCATCCACCGTACTGCCTTCCAATTCGGCTGCCGTCAGTTGTTTTTCATTCTTTAAATAGCTGTGTTTTTCGACCTCAAACGCGCCAAACCGCTTCATATAATCGAGTTCCGTCAGGCCTGCGTTGCGCGCGGCTTCGGGCAGACCGGCGATATTTTCGAAAATGTACTGGTAGTACTCATCGACGTTGATTTTTTCCCCCGGCCGGTACGGCGACAGGAAGTGCTTGCGGATGCCCAGGCTGCCATCCGGATCGATGCGCCAGGACAGTTCGATCCAGAACTCGTCTTCTTCCCAAACCTCGCCCGGGTTTGCCTCGTAGGTTAACGCAACCGGTTTTCCGTTGCGCCGGGCGGCTTCCCGGAGTACGGGCTGGCGGAAAGCGATCCAGATGCCGGAGTGGGTTTCGTAGCTGTTCAAGTCGTGCCGTTCGGAAGCTAGCCCCATCGGAAGCACATAATCGGCCCAGAAAGCGGTTTCGTTCCAGGTTGGCGTCATAGCGATATGCATGCCGATCATCTGTTCGCTCGACAAGGCCTCAATCCAGGTGAACCCGTCGGGATAGGTCCACACCGGGTTGAACACCCGGGTAAAGTAAACCTCCATTCGCCCGCGGCCTTCCTTCAGGAAGTGTGGAAGAAGAAAACTTGGTTCAAAAAAGGACAGCGGGTATTCTTTCGGGAAGTGGAGTTCATTCCAGAACGTCTGAGCCGGAGGCGTGTCAAAGAATTTCGGTTTGATCTTGTTCCAGGCGCTGGGGGAGGTACCGCCCACCGTTCCCACGCTGCCCGTCAGCACGTTCAGGAAGTGCAGGCAGCGCGACACGGCCCAGCCGCCCAGGTTGCCGGAAGAGGCGCTGCGCCAGTTGTGGGTAGAAAACCGCTCGCCCGCCTTGCCGATCTGCCGGGCAACGTCCACGATCATCGTCGCTTTTACGCCGCTTTCCTTCTCCGCAAATTCAGGGGTGAACTCCCGGTATTCTTCCCGGATTTTTTCGATGTAGTTTTCGAACGTGACGGCAACACCCGGGTGCACCTTCTTCAGGTAGTCTTTCCAGTTGACCCAGTTTTCGATGTAAGGCCGGTTGTAGAGCCCCTCGTCAAGGATCACTTTAGCCATGGCAAGCAGCACCGCCGCCTCCGTACCCGGGTAAGAAGGCATCCAATAATCGGCCATACTGGCGGTGTTGGACAACCGGGGGTCCAGAACGGCCAGCTTGGCGCCTTTCATTTTGGCTTCGATAATCCGCTGGGCGTGCGGATTGAAATAGTGCCCGCTTTCCAGGTGGGCGCTGATGAGAAAAATAAAGTCGGCGTTGGCATGATCGGGAGATGGCCGGTCGTACCCATACCAAATGCTGTACCCAAACCGGGCGCCGGAAGAACAGATGTTCGTATGGCTGTTGTGCCCATCGACGTTCCAGGACTGGAGCACCCGGTCCATATAGCCTTCGTGACCGGGGCGGCCTACGTGGTAAACCACCTCGTTGTTGCGCTTCTCCTGAAGGGCTTTGCGAATGCGGGCGGCAATATCGTCGAGCGCTTCGTCCCAGCTTACCCGCTCCCACTGCCCTTCCCCCCGCTCGCCTTTGCGTTTCATGGGGTACAGGATGCGGTCGGGGTCGGTAATCTGGTTGATGGTGGCCGGCCCTTTAGCGCAGTTCCTTCCCCGGCTGGCGGGGTGGTAAGGATTGCCTTCGAACTTGCGCACCTGTCCGGTTTCCTTATCGATAAACGCGGTAAGCCCGCAAGCGGCTTCGCAGTTGAAGCAGGTAGTCGGCACAATCGTGTAATGCTTTTTCGACAACCTGGGCCAATCTTTTGCTTCGTATTCCACCCAGTCGTCCCATTGTTCGGGGGGCGGGAAGTTGGTCAGATGGCCGGGTTCAACCAAACGCTCCAAAGGCGTTTCGGTCTCCTGGTGCAAATTGGGGATTAATCCGATCTTCTCGGCAATCTGCTCGATTAGGGTATGATGACGTTTATTTTTCATTCTTTTTAGCTGTTGCATTTGAAAAAATAGTAGAGAGTAGGGAGCAGGGATTTTATACCAGCGGAATGCGTTGCGGCGCTTCCACCCAGATATGCTCGGTCAGGTAAATGCCGATCAGCGCAATAAGGCCGGAAGCAGCCAATAAAAGAGATCCGCTTCCGGCCGACAGCAAAACCAGGGGAAGGATATTGCCGAAAGCCATCACGCCGAACCAGAACAGACGGCGGTAGCGGCCTTTAACGATCATCTTCACCACTGCTTTGGCATCTACGGTCGGGTGCGGAGTAACGATCTCCAGGAAGATCGTGAACAGGTTGATGGACAGTCCGACGATCAAAACGGTGGTCAAAAAGCGGGTCCAGTCAGCCTGAGCGTCCTGGAAGAAGGACAGGATGCCAAACGCGGCGGCGCCAGCCATAACGCTATGCACCAGCATGTGGAGCGAAAGCGACGGACTCTGCCAGAAATCGCGCCCTTTGGCCTGCGCAAACAGGAAAGCGGTGTAAATCGCCACCACGGCTGCCGAAATAGCCGTTACCCAAATCAGGACTTCCTCTAAAACACGGATGTTGAGGAAAAGGAATAACCCGTTTAATGCGATCAGGCCCCCATAAACAGAAATGGCATACCCGCCGCGCACCAGCCAGGAACCCCACTGAGGGCGAAGCAAGACGTTCAGGAAGCGATCCGGCCGGTCGAGGTCCTTCACCAGCAACGCCCCGGTAGCGCCGAGGAAAACAAGCGCAAGGCCCAATCCCCACCATACGTTATTCAACCCGGGTTGGGCAGCCCCGCTAACGAGGGATAAAAACGGTATCAGGAACGCGCCGGCAGAAATGGCTTTGGTAAGCACATATCCGGAAACTTCCCATCCCCAGAGGACGCCCTTTTCCGGAGTGTCGTAAATTCGCCTTGGCTTGCCGAGCATCAGGTCGATCGATTTGCTCGGGCCGTTTTGGGCTACTTCGCCTGCGGTGGCGGTTTGCCGGTTGCCCTGCATCAGCGTCTGGATCGCATCTCCGTTGGAGAAGGCCAATTTTTCGGCTTCTTTGGCGTAATGGCCAACGCCAAGCGATTGGGAGTTCCAGAAATATTCGTTGGAACGCTCCGTCAAGGAAGGGGTAAGCGACGCTTCGTCGCCGTTAATATAGAACAGGTTGGGAACCGTGCCTTTGGACACTTTTCGGACCGTGACCTGCTCCCTCGCCAGGAGCTGCGCGATTTCCGTATCCGGGTTCTCCATGTCGCCCGAGATAATGGCATGTTCCGGGCACACGTTGACGCAAGCGGGCTCCAACCCTATATCCACCCGCTGGGCGCAATAATTGCACTTGGCGGCAGTGTGGTTTTCGGGATCAATGTACAGCGCGTCGTAGGGGCAAGCCTGCATACAGGATTTGCATCCGATACAGCGGCGGTTGTCAAAGTCGACGATTCCGTCTTCGCGGAAGAACAAGGCCTCCACCGGGCAGATCTCTACACAAGGCGCCTCGGTGCAGTGATTGCAGCGCATAACGGAAAACAAGCGCCTGGTATTGGGGAATTCCCCTTTCTCCACCTGTTTGACCCAGGTGCGGTTGACTCCCAGCGGTACCTGATGCTCTGCCTTGCACGCCGTGGTGCAAGCATGACACCCAATGCACTTACGGTTGTCAATGATGAAACCATATCTCATAGAAAATCTGATTTTATAAGGTTTATCCGATAAATATGAAATAAAGAAAATATACTCTTTTTTAATCTCTGTGTTTTGCCAGTAAATCCCACACTACTGGCATTTCGTTTTGGCGCTCGGTTTACGAAACCTGGAGTCTTGTTCAAATGCCAGTAGGGTGAAACCTTTCTGCAGGTTATAGGCTTCCACCGCCTCGTGGACGCTGAAGAACAGGCGATCTTCCCCTATCTTTTCCAACAGGCCGAAGATGACCAGTTTATCGCGCACCGGACCAATAACATCCGCCAAAAACAGCTCTACTCCCCTATCCTGGAGATCCTTGATCAACCTGGCAAAAACCCGCATCCCCGAGGAATCGATATCGCTGATGCTGGAACAATCCAGCACAAACGCCTTCAGCGTACCTTGCTGATTCATCAGCAATTGCTGGATATTATCCTGAAAGAAACTGGAATTCCCGAAATACAGCTGGGCATCGAAACGGAAAATGAGCAAGTCGTTTTGCTGCTCTGCCGTACCAAAGCGGGTAATATTCCGGTAATGCGCCGTATTCGGGAGCCTCCCCAGAACGGCGACGTGGGGCCGGGAGTTACTATACAGCATTAGGGCCAGCGACAAAATAATCCCGATGATTACGCCGCTCTGAATACCCAGGGTAAGGGTAGCGATAAACGTTGCCAGCAACGTGTAAAAGTCCCTCCGGTCTGTTTTCCATAAATGCGCCGCTTCCTGATAATCGACGAGGCCGATAACGGCTACCACGATAACGGACGCCAGCAACGCCTTGGGCAGGTAAAAGAAGAAGGGCGTCAAGAACAACAGCGTGAGCGCGACGACCAGCGAAGCCACGATGGAAGACATTCCCGTTCTGGCCCCCGAACTGTCGTTCACTGCTGAGCGGGTAAAGCTGCCCGTGGTCGGCGCTGCCTGAAAAAAGGCGCCTCCCATTTTGGTGATCCCCAACGCGATCAGTTCCTGATTGGGGATAACTTTATACGTATTATGCTTGGTTTCTAAAGCGCGGGCGATCGCCAGCGACTCGATGAAACTGATCAGGCAGATCGTCAGCGCTAAGGGCAACAATTGCTGAAAATCCTGAAAGGACACCTTGGGCACGCCAAAAGAAGGAAGCCCCTGGGGAACCACCCCAACGATATCTACTCCCTGCAGGTCGAGACGAAATCCCCAAACCACTGCGATTCCCAGCGCAACCGTAATCAACGCCCCGGGAATCGTTTTTCTAATCCGGCGCAGGAACAGAATCAACCCAATTCCGGCCAAGCCGATCGCCACGGTCAACCAATGAACACCCCCGATATTTTGGATCAGCCCCGCGCCAATGCGCTGGATCTGATTGCTCTGGGGCAAATCGATCCCGAGCAGGTATTTCAATTGGCTCATCCCAATGATAAATGCAGCGGCAGAAGTAAACCCCGACATTACCGGATGAGAAAGAAAATTGACCATAAATCCCAACCGGAATATGCCCAGCAAAATCTGAATCAACCCCGCCA
This sequence comes from Haliscomenobacter sp., assembly GCA_016707205.1. Lineage (GTDB taxonomy): Bacteria > Bacteroidota > Bacteroidia > Chitinophagales > Saprospiraceae > JADJPL01. Next base: position 68,741 of record JADJHZ010000024.1, read on the forward strand.
GAAAGGCTGTCCCTACCGCCAAAGCAATAAATCGCTCCGACCCAGGCTCGGCAAAAGCAGAAACCCCCGTCACAACCAATAACGAAACCAAGGCAACCGGCCCCACCGACAAATGCCGGGAAGTGCCAAAAAAAGCATACAAGAATAAAGGCACAATGCTGGCGTACAATCCATAAATCGGCGGCAAACCCGCCAGCAAACCATACGCCATGCCCTGGGGCACCAACATCACTCCTACCGTTAGCCCCGCTTGCGCATCCCACCGGAAATCTTGGCGCCGGTATTGGGTAATCCAGTCGGAAATCGGAAAAAATGTGGACGCTTTCATCGAACTGTCTTTTAGGGATGCCCGCCGCCATTCCCTGATACGTTTACGCTTACTTAAGCCCTTACAGCGCTCTTTTATCTGCCCTGAAAAGAGTGCATGGAGGTGGTTTGGTCAATCGGATATTCAAATCTATGAATATCTTTTCATAAGTTGGATTAAAAAAACATCTTTTTGGGGGGGAACAAACCAGCGGTTTTTTTCCTTGCGCACGAGGGGTCTTGCCTTCAAATTGCCGGATAGAAACCAAAAACAACCTCCAGTTATGAAACAACCGTTTGTCGGCCTGATGGCCGCTTGCCTCTGCTTGTCCCTTTCCGGTCAGGAACCGGAATTTGGCGTAATCGCCTCCCTGGCCGCCTACGACGGGGACCTCGCCCCCAAAAAACCGGAACTTTTGCTGCACACGCTTCGCCCGGCCTACGGCATTTGGGGGAAGTGGCATCTGAGCCCCCGCTGGGCAGTGCGCCTCTCGGCCCAAGCTATAACCCTGGCAGGAAGCGACGCGCTCAGCCAACGCCCCAGAGGGCTGCATTTCCAAACCGGCGTGGCGGAATATTCCCTTTCCGGAGAATATCGGCTTTCGGCATTTGCTTTGGGCAAAGGGGAGGCAGAATGGATTCCTTACCTACACTTCGGGGCCGGACGAATCCGCTTCATGCCGCGGGCCAGGGCCGACGGCCGCTGGATCGATCTCCAACCGCTAGGCACAGAAGGTCAAGGCATTAAAGGATACCCTCTTCCCTACCCTACCAGCGCCTCCGTCTATCCGTATGGGGCAGGATTACAGCTCCTGTTGGACGGGCGCTGGGGATTCGCGCTGGAATATACCGCGCGGTTTACCCAAACCGATTATCTCGACGACGTGAGTACCGGCAGAGTGCCCTATGCCAAACTGATGCAATACAAAGGAGCAGAAATCGCCCGGTTGAGCAGACCGGGCTTCGACCCGGCTTCCGACGATCCCCTCGTTCCATATGTGCGCGGGGGCGCCGGCAGGGACTGGTACTATTCGGCCGGTCTGGCCTTGAGCTACCGCGTCAGCAACCATATCCGGATCGGCGCCCGTCCTCCGCGCAAACGGGTGCGCTGTCCTAAATAAATCTTAAAGGAATGGTTCGCTAAAACTTCGGGAATGGATAGCTTGTTTTTCCAGAAAAAAGCGCATGCTGCCCATTTCCGCATTGCTGATTGCCGCAATGCCTTTGATTCGGCCTTCCTCTCCGGAAGTTCACCCGGTTCACCTTAGCGTGATGGAGATCTATCGGGATGAAAAAACCCGGCAGATCGGCATGTCGGTAACGCTGTTCATGGACGACTTCGGCGACGCGATCCATTACCAGACCTACGAAAAACAGATCCAGCAGGGCAAAATCAAACCGGAGAGCCTGATGGAGCGCTATTTGCAGCAAAAACTCACCATAAAAATGGACGGAGAGCGGGTGGCGTTCCGAATCCAGCGCACCGAAAACTCCATGGGCGCTATTACCTGTTACCTCCGGCTGGAGCCTGAACGCGCCGACGTGCGAACGATCGCCATCGACAATCAAATCTTTCTGGAACTCTTCGACGACCAACGGAATATGGTGCAGATCCAGATCCCCGGAAAGAAAAGCGGGATGCTTTCCCTGGACAGGAAAAAAACCAGCGGGCTGGCAGAGCTATGAAGCGCTCCCTTCCCCGGCACTGGATACGGCGACGATCAGATCAAACTGGATGGTGATGGCATTCCGCACTTTGATCGCTCCCATCATAGCGGTTGGCGGCTCAATGCCAAAATCCGTCATATTCACGGATTGGGCGCTACGAAATTGGAAGCGGCCTGACGCCAGGTTGCGGGCTTTGACCTTTAGGGGCACTTTCCGGGCTTGCCCGGCAATCGTGATCACGGTTTCGGCGTCCAGCTCCACCCATTCGGCGCAATCATCGATGGTGACGCCAAGCGGGAATTGGGCCTTTTTCAACTCTATGGTTATGTAAGGATATTCGTCCGCTTTCAGCGCACGGTACATATCCTTGTTCATGATTTTCTGGCCGCAATCGAGTTTCATAGTGGTCAGCTTCAGTACCGTTCGGTCAAAGACGATCTGGGAACGATTGGACGAGGCGGCGGCACTGATTGTCAGGGGAGAAAATTTTTGGTTACACGCACAATTGAATTTGTTGACGTTGCTGGTTCCGCTGAGCGACAGTTTGCTTTGTTCGGTGATCAGCACGTCGCCTGGGCTTAAAGACAAGGATTCGTTCACTGCGTCAAATCCCACAAACACCAGGAACAATCCAGCCGCAAACACTGGGAATACCAAATTCCGCATAATTTTTATCATTTTCTCCGTCGACTTTTGCATAAAAATTTCAATTTTTACAAAAAAGCACACGATAATTCAATACAGTTAGGAGCGACTAAAAGTTTCTTCCGGGAATGATAAAAAGTCCAAAATCAGAAATAAAAAATCCTATCGGATTAACCCGGGAGTTGGTTTTTTAAACGATCCACCCGGAGCAGGGAAACTTCCCCGGCTCCGGGCAGCGGATCATTTTAAGGCTACACGTTCAATTCCATGTATTTTCGGGAGGCAATGTTAGAAGCCGATCACCGCTTCAACCATAAAACCATTGAATTTGCCTTCGCTTTTGATATCAGAAGCCGGGAAATCAAGATATTTCTGGTTAACGATTTCGCCTTTGAGCAACAGGTTTTTTGTTGGGAACCAGCCGGCAACGAAAGCCGTGCGGTTGATGGTTACATCCTGGGTAAAAGCGGCGCCTTGTGGGCGACCTTTGGCAGAGATGTACCGTCCACCGATATACAGTTGTTCATTAGCTGCGAACCGGTAAAGCCCTTCAACGGCAAGCTGGTTCCATTTGCGGTCGTCGGTTTCCGAGTACGCGCCGCCTTTGACGGTTTCATAAGATCCGAATAGTTCCAACCCTTTGAATTTAAGGAATGGGTTGATCATTATGGCATTGATGCGGTTGCGCATACCGGCATTGAAGCGGCCTGAATCTTTGTTGGCGAGGTAGGTACCAGTAGTCGGTTCCAGCATCATGAAATAGTGCGAACCCGTGCGATCGCCAGAGTAAAGCGTGTTTGCAGAGATGCTGGAGTTATTGTACATCGAGGCGGAGAGGCGGAAGCGGAGGTCGTCGGTAAACTGCTTGTCATAGGCTGCTTTGAAGAAAATAGAAGGGTTGCGTTTGGTGGCTTCTTTGTTAGAACCCACCGGAGTGCTTGGAGGATTCTCCACGTTGCCATTGATCAAACCAGAGCTCATACCAACCATAAGCATCAGCCCTTTACCTGGGAAAGCGTATACTTCGCCGCCAATCTCGGTGGTAAAAGCATCGAGGATAAAGTTTTCAGCGAAAGGGTTGAACATGGCATTCCCGCCATCCGTACGGCGGAACTGCTGATCGCCGAAGTTGGGCTGGAAATGCCCGATCTTGACGCGGAAGTTGTTGGTAAACCAATCGGGGCTACCGAACATCGAGAGTTTGTCGATCTGAATATAGCCGCCTTTTACCCAAAATTCGTTGTGGTGGCGTGCAGACATGTAGTTTTCCAGACAAACGCGGATTCCGTCTTCAATCTGGAAGTCGAAGTTCAGGTTAGCCATGGCTAGGTTAAAGCCGGAAAGCTTAGCTGAGTTTGGATCTTCCGAAACGTTGACGCCCCACAAGTAGTTTTTTGCGGCGCCAGGATTGTTTTCGTGGGTCAGACTCTGATAGTCCTGGGTAAAGCTGCCGCCGATGCGTACGGAAAGGCCTTCGTATGCGGGTTGGTCTCCGCCTTTAGGGGCTTCGAAAATGTTGATCCCGGTCTTGTCCCAAGGACGGAAATACTGGATGCCCGGTTGTTGGGCAAACAGCGTCACCGCAATAAAGACCAATGCCAGTGTGAGTAGGTTCTTTGTCGTTTTCATAAAAAAGGTTGATTTAAATGGATAATTTAGGACAATAACACTTCAGGAAACCTTGGCCCCGCAGATCGCAAAGCCCTGTTTCATAGATACTTAATTCGAAATAGTTAAAAGGGATTCAGAAACGGTTCTGTCTGCGGCGTTTACAGGGCCGCCGGCGCAAGCGTTACTTCAAAGTTGACGTTCACTTCCGGTCCTACTTTGATGGTTCCCATGACGGCCTTAGGGGGCGTCATGCCGTGGTCGAGCATACTGACTTTCCGGCTGCCTTTAAAGGTGATATATCCATTGGCAGCTACACTAGCCGTAACCTGCATACTTACGGGCTTTTTCACGCCTGCAATGGTGAGGTTTCCTTTGGCTTTAACCGTGTACCCGCTACCTGCCGGAGTAATGCTTTCGATTTCTGTGAGTTGGAAAAGAATATTGGGGTGCGCATCGGCTTTGAGCGCTTCGTACGTCTTTTCGTCCATAATCTTACCATGCTCGCTTTTCAGACTTTTAGCGCTAGCGGTTACATTCAGGCTCTGAATCCCTTCCAGCACATTTCCGTTCATCGTCAATTTCCCTTCTGCCGTCACTTTGTTTACCGCCATTTCCCATTTATGCATCGTAGAAGTTCCATCTACCGTCATCTTGGTGCTTTTCACCACAAAAGGGCTTTGGGCCACAAGTCCCATTCCGCACAACAGTGCTACACTTGATAGAATTAATGCTTTCATTTTCATATTTGCGTCATTTATAAGGTCAAAAGTAAAGGGGGTACGGAGGCTTGGGTATGACTTTACTCATTTTTAACAGTGATTTTTGTCACATGCAAGATAGAAAAAATCCTGCCCGAACCTAATGTTCCCTGTCGCCTCCTTTGGTGGATGTGATCTCGGTTACTGCTTCCTTCTGGCCATGAGACTACCTTGCGTCAAAATTCCCGGTAATCAAAAATGTTAAAATCTCATTTTTATCAGCCGGAAGGAAAATAGGATTGTTAAAATCCATAACTCCTATTAATTTAATAGGATTAAAATGGGTTGGATTTGAACCTAGAACCTTTGAACATTGAACGTTGAACGTTGAACATTATTTACTATCATCTAATTATAAACCAATATGGAAAATCAAACCATTCAAAAACCTAACATGCCGCTGATCGGCGAAAAAGCGCCCGATTTTACAGCGGTTACCACCCTTGGCCCCATTACCTTTTCTGAATTCAACAAGGAAAGCTGGGTGATCATGTTCTCCCACCCGGCCGACTTTACTCCAGTGTGTACGACCGAGTTATCAGCCTTCGCAGTGGACAAGGATTTCTATGCCAAACACCACACCAAACTGATCGGCCTGAGCATCGACAGCATCCACTCCCACCTGGCGTGGGTAAACAACGTGCGGGAAAAGACCGGCGTGTATATGGACTTTCCGATCATCGCCGACCTCGACATGAAAGTGGCCAATCTGTACGGCATGTTGCATCCAAACGCCAGCACCACCGCCGCAGTGCGCGCGGTTTTCTTCATCGACCCCAACGGCGTGATCCGGCTAATCCTCTATTATCCGCTGAACATCGGCCGCAACATGGAGGAGATCAAGCGCATCCTGATCGCCCTACAGACCGCCGATGATAAGTCTGTGGCGCTTCCCGTCAACTGGCATCCGGGCGACAAAGCCATTGTGCCAGCTCCCAAAACCCTCGAGGAAATGAATGAGCGAATTGCCAATACGGAATACGAAAAAGTGGACTTCTATTTGTCGAAGAAGCAGATCTGATGTGCTTTACAGCGGCTGAATAAAACGACATTGGGCTGCATCAGCAGCCCAATGTCGTTTTATACAACCGCTGTAATTTGCGACAGGCCCAAGGTTACTCTTCCATTTCGATTCCGCTGCCCTGGGCCGACACGTAATAAGCGCCCTTCACCACAATCTTTGCTCCTTCGGGGACGGCCTCCAGCGGAGTTACTGCAAGGAAACCACCGTCAGCGGCGCCGGTACGCACGGCGACCTTGTGGAATACGAATCCATCTGCCTGTTCTTTTTCCAGAAAGAAAATAAACTCCCCGTCGCCTTCCCGCACCACGGCATCCTGAGGCAGCGCGGCAGTTTCGACGCCGGCTGTCGGGGCGATACGGGCTTCCATATAGGCGCCGGCAATCAGTCCGCTTACCGGCTGCGCGAAGCGGGCAAATGCGCGCAAGGCTTTTCGGTCGGGGTCAACAGCCCCATCCATGTCGCGGATCGTAGCCGCATAGGTCTTCGACGGGTCGGCGGCAAAATGCAGCAATACCCGGGCGCCGGGTTTGACGCGGAAGATGTCTTTTTCAAAAATATAGACCACTGGCTGGATGCCGGAAAAATCGGCGATTTCGCAAAGCGCTGTGCCAGCGATTAACGAAGCGCCTATCCCAGCGTGGATTTTCGTCACCGTGCCGCTGATGGGCGCGCGCAAAAACAACTGCGTCTTCAGATTGGACGGGCTCACCTGCTCCGGGTCGATCTGATACTGCCGCAGCCTGGCTGCCTGGATGGCCATCCGCGTTTGCGCCTCCTTCAGGTCGGTTTCTGCCTTTTGCAGGTTCCGGGCCGCTGTAGCGTTTTCTGCTGCCAATCCCCGGTAGCGCTCGTATTCTGCTGTCAGAAATACCAGCCGGTCCTTTTGTTCAAGATACTCCTGCTGCCAATCGAGCAGCCCCGGCTTGTGCAGCACAGCCACCACTTCCCCCTTACGCACCGATTGGTTGAGCCGCACCCGCAGCTCGGAAACGATACCTTCCGTAATAGCGCTCACCGCTGCAGTGTATTCCGTACCCAGAAACAGCTCCGCGCTGGCGGGAAAGTACTCCTGCATGACCCGGTAACTAAAGCTGCCGGTCTCAATGCCTGCCTGCGCATGCTGCGCATTGGTAAGCAGAATATACGAATGGATTTCTCTTGTTTCCTGCGCTTCGCCCGCTTCGGGGCTGACATCTTTTTTTCCGCAGGATGCGGTCAGGGCGCCCAGGAAAAAGATCAAGGCATATTTTTTCATCTTCAATTTATTTTATTTTTAAACTATTGAACTGGCGCCAGCGGCTTTGCTGCAAGCCAAGGGTTTGGAAGCCCGTGTTGCGGGCCAACAAAATCACTGCCCTATCAAGGTCCTCAACTCAATCACGGTCAAATTCAGCCCAAAGAGGTTTTCCAGGTAGCCCAATTCGATGTGGGTAGCCTGTTCGGCTACATGGGTAAGTTCCACGAAGCTGATTTCGCCGGAGCGATAATTCAGTGCGGCGGAACGGAGAAGTTCCTCTGCCAGCGCCTTGCCCCGGGTTTGGTAGTACCCGAGCAGGATCTCGTATTTTTCCTGTTCGTGCAACAGGTGGGCCATTTCGTTGCGCTGCCGGAGCAGCTCTGCCTGATAGGAAGCGCCTGCCGACTGAACTCTAAGGCCGGAAGCTTCCTCGCCGGCGCGAAGGCTCTTTGCCGCCAAAGGTACGCGCAGCGCCAGTTGCCATCCTGGCTGGACGATGCCGTTGGGCAGCGCCTGCACAAACAACCCGCCTGCGAAGGTCGGAGCTCTGGCCGCCTGTATAATCGCTTGCTCCGACTCCGCCACGCCTACGGACGCCCGGTTGAACAAGGACTGCGCCGAATTCCCTACCAGGGCGGTATCGGCCAGGGAAAAACTCATGCGTTCAAAAGGCTGAAGAACCGGCGATACCGGCTCGGAAAGCCCCAACAACTGCCTCAGCACGACGCGGTCGAATTCGATCTCATGGCCGGTCGTTTCCAGAGCCAGCCGCATTTGGGCCGCTTTGTCCTGCAGAGCGAGCTTTTCAGCCAAAGCGACCTCTCCCGCAGCATAGCGCTTATCGGCTACAGCCGCCACTTCCTGGTAGAGGCTGTCGAGCCGCCGGTACAGCGCGGCCTCGCTTTCAATGAAGCCGAGGTGCAGGTACAGTTCCCGCACCGATTTGGCAAGCTGCTGTTTGGTGAGGTTCAGTCCGGCTTCTGCAAGGGTTCGCTGCCGGTCGGCATACAACCGGTTGGCTACCGTCGTTTTGCGGCCGGGAAAAGCCTGGCTGAGACCAAAAGTGGTAGCGCCAAACATCCCGTAGTCCGGATCGGCCGCAATGTTGTGGAAAAATTCTGCAGGCTCCCAGACTTTGGCGGCGCCTTTCAGAATGGTTTTTTCCTGCACCTGGATCAGGGCCGCTTTCACCGAGGGGTGGTTTTGCAAGGCGATCTCAACGGCCTGCTGTTCGGTCAGAACGATCTGCCCCTCTCCTGGAATACTGGCAAAACAAGCCAGGACAACGAGGAATGGCCAGGATGGATTTATGGAGCTGTTCATTTTGCTTTCTTTAGTTGGAAAAATAAAGCATACAATACCGGCAGCACAACCAGCGTGAGCAAGGTGGAAGTGACCAGGCCACCGATCACTACCGTGGCAAGCGGGCGCTGCACCTCTGCCCCGGCGCCATGAGAAAGCGCCATGGGCAAAAAACCGAGCGAGGCTACGGCTGCGGTCATGAGCACCGGACGAAGGCGCGTCAAGGCGCCCTGGGTGATCCGCTCATGAATATCGGTTATTCCTTGTTTCTCCAACTGGTTGAGGTAAGCGATCAGCACGATGCCGTTCAGTACGGCAATGCCGAACAGCGCGATAAAGCCTACGCCGGCAGAGATTGAAAAGGGCATACCCCGAAGCAAGAGCGCGAACACCCCTCCGACCGCCGCCATAGGAATCGCCGTGAAAATCAGGAGCCCTTCCTTGAGCGAGTTGAAGGTAAAATACAACAGCCCAAAGATCAGAATCAGCGCGACCGGCACCGCAAGCGAAAGCCGGGCCTTGGCCGCCTGCAGGTTCTCGAACTGCCCGCCATAGGCCACCAAATAGCCTGGCGGCAGGTTCAACTGGCGCTCCATAAGTTCCTGTACTTCTCCAATGGCAGTCTCAATATCTTTACCGCGCACATTGGCGCTGACCACGATCCGGCGCTGGGCATTGTCCCGGCTGATCTGGGCAGCGCCAGGCAGAAAACGCACCTCCGCTACTTCCGAGACCGGCGTCAGGCGCCCGTCGGGGGTCGCCAGCGGCAAATTTCGGACATGGCTGATATCTCCCCGGAATGCCGTATCCAGACGCACCACCAAATCAAAACGGCGCTCATTTTCAAATACGACCCCGGCCACAGAGCCCGCAAAAGCTGCCCGGATCGTTTCATTGATATCCCGAACGTGCAGGCCGTAGCGCGCAATCCGTCCGTAATCGTATTGGACCACGATCTGCGGCAAGCCTTCAATCTGCTCCGTTTTCACATCCACGACCCCCTCGATGGTCTCCAGTAAGCGCGCTGCCCGGCGGCCATGATGGGCCAGGGAGTCAAGGTTTTCCCCGAAGATCTTCACCGCAATATCCGAACGGACCCCCGTCATCATTTCGTCAAAGCGCATTTTAATGGGTTGGGTGAATTCAAAGGCCATGCCGGGAATATCGTGTACTTTTTCCTCGATCAACCCCACGAGTTCTTCCTTGGTATCCGCTTTGGTCCAGCTCGATTTGTCCCGAAGCAGAATGATGTTGTCAGCGGTTTCGATGGCCATCGGATCGGTGGGAATCTCTGCAGAGCCGATCTTGGAGATCACCTGCTCCACTTCGTCGGGAAAATGTGCAAGAATGACCTGCTGCACCAACCGATGGCTCTCCAGGGTCTGGGTCAGGGAGGCGCCCGGACGCAAAAAGCCGTGCATCATGATATCCCCTTCGTCCAGCGTAGGAATAAATTCTCCGCCCATACGCAGAAACAAGCCCACAGAAACAGAAAAAACGAATACGGTTGAGCCGATCACCAATTTCGGCCACCTTAGCGCAAACTCCAATGTAGGCGCATAAAACCGCTTCAGTAAGTCCATCAGCCGGTCCGAAAACGTGGCTTCCGTCTTCATCTTCCGGCCCAGGAACAGCGCGGACATGGCTGGCACATACGTCAGCGAGAGCAGCAGGGCGCCGATCAGCGCAAAGGATACCGTTTGCGCCATGGGTTTGAACATCTTGCCTTCAATGCCCGACAGGGAAAGGATCGGCAGGTATACGATCAGGATGATGATGATGCCAAATACGGAGGAACGCATGACCCGCCCGGAAGCGGCGCCGACATAATGGTCCATTTCCTTGCTGGTAAAACGCAAAGCGGTTTCTCCTTCGGCCCGGCGCTGCGCGATCTTCACCCCCAGAAAATGCAGGGTAGCTTCCACGATGATGACCGCCCCGTCGACGATCAGACCAAAATCGATGGCCCCCAGCGACATGAGGTTGGCGCTAACGCCGAAAAGATGCATCATCCAGAGGGCAAAAAGCATCGATAGCGGAATGATGGAGGCAATGATCAATCCTGCCCGGAAATTGCCCAACAGGAGTACCAGTACAAAAATGACGATCAATGCGCCCTCCGTCAGGTTGTTGCGCACGGTTTTGATGGTCCGGTTCACCAGGTTCTCCCGGTCGAGGAACGTCGTGATGGTCACGCCCTCCGGAAGGCTCTTCTTGACCGTTTCCAGCCGTTCCTTCACCCGGCTGATGACCCGCGCGGCATTTTCCCCTTTGAGCATCATGACGATACCCAGCACGATCTCGCCTTCGCCGTTGTGGCTGACGGCCCCGTAGCGCAGGGCGTGCCCGAGCCGCACCTCGCCGATGTCTCCAATCTTGACCGGCGTGCTGGCACTGCTGCGCACGACGATCTGCCGGATATCGTCCAGCGACTTGACCAAGCCTTCGCTCCGGATAAAGTAGGCGTTGCTCGTGTGTTCAATGTACGCGCCGCCGGTGTTCTCATTGGCATTTTCCAGCGCCGCAAACACCTCCTGAATTCCGATGCCAAAACTGCGCAGCCGCTCCGGCGACAGAGCCACTTCGTATTGTTTGAGCAATCCCCCAAAACTGTTGATCTCTACAACCCCTGGGATTCCAGCCAACTGCCGCTTGACGATCCAATCCTGGATCGTACGCAGATCGGCGGGACTGTATCGGTGTTCATATCCAGGAAGCGGCTCGATCCGGTAATGCAGGATCTCCCCAAGCCCTGTGGAGATGGGCGCCATCTCCGGCGTGCCGAATCCCTTCGGGATCATTTCTTCGGCAACCTTCAGCTTCTCGGCAATGAGCTGCCGGGCGAGGTAGGGATTGGTTTTTTCTTCAAAAACTACGGTCACCACGCTCAATCCGAAGCGGGAAATGGAACGCAATTCCACCACCCCTGGAATAGTGCGCACCGCAAATTCGATCGGCGCAGTGACGAACTGCTCCACCTCCTGAGTGGCCAGCGTCGGGCTCACGGTGAGCACCTGCACCTGATTGTTCGTAATATCGGGAATGGCGTCTATCGGAAGCTGCAGGAAGGAATACACCCCGGCAAAGATCAATGCCGCAGTAAATACCCCAACGATGAGCTTGTTATGGATAGATAACCGGATAATGGCGTCTAACATGCTTTTTGTTTTCGTTTGAAAAAAATCCGGAAGCGGCGGGATTTGCTGAATACTGCATCCGGCGCTCGTGCATGCAACCGCGCGCATGACGAATCAGCACAAACCAACTTTCTTTTGGAAAAAGATGGGAATCACCCCTGGCGAGGCGGCTGCCAGATGCAGGAAGCGAACACGGAGGAGATCAACGACGCTTCCGAGGGTACCAAATCGCGTTTTGAAGGGAAGAGCGGCTGGCGGAACTCCATGACCAAGGAGACGGGCAATGCCAGGGGGCTACATCCACATGCGATGACATGGGTATGTTCCGGCGCGTCTTTTCCCGGGAGATTGCCGTGATCATGCACGCTGCGGTGCCCTTGATAGGCTTTGCCGTAATGCATTTTCAGAAACCCGGCAAAAGACAACTCCGGCGTTTCTGATCGGTGATCCAGATAATGCGCCAGCAGCTGGTCCAGTTTGCCAAGCTCCGTTTTGACAGAAGCCGGAACCAGGGCAGCAAACAGGTAGAGCAACAAAACGTATATTGCAGGAACACCATTCATCGTGTAAAAATAGGAATATCTTTATATTTGAACAAAACCAAAACAACCTATGAAAAAGACCATCCGTTGGACGTTGCTCGCCCTGCTGGGCGCTCTCGTCTTCATCCAATTCCTGCAGATTAGCAAGACCAACCCAGCTGCCGACCCTGCCCAGGACTACCTCGCCACCGCTAACCCGCCGGAAGCAGTTACCAGCCTCCTGAAACAAGCCTGCTACGATTGCCACTCCAATCTCACCCGTTACCCTTGGTATTCCTACGTTCAACCCGCAGGCTGGTTCCTGAAAAAACATATCGATGAAGGCAGAGAGCACCTGAATTTTTCGGTTTGGACAACCTACCCTGCAAAACGCGCCAATCACAAACTAGAAGAGTGCTTTGAAGTGGTAGAAACCAAAGAAATGCCCCTCAAGACGTACCCTTTAATGCACCCGGAAGCCAAATTGGACGACGCCCAGCGGGAAGAATTAATCTCCTGGTTCAAATCTGAATATGCCAGAGTGGAAACCGGTTCCAGGGAGCAGGGGGCAGGGAATGGAGAAGAAGAAGATTAAAAAGTTACGACGTTGCGAAATTGCGAAGTTACGAAATTACGATGTATTGAATGGACTTCACAACTCCGTAACCTCGTAACTTTTCTTCACAACTTTGCAACCGACCATTATATCACATGGACCACAACGAAGCCATCCAGCATAATCAAACAGGGCTGATCGACCGGTTCCGGAAGTACCTTGGGGAGTTTGTCTACGGGGGGATCGACGGAAGCGTGACCACCTTTGCGGTAGTAGCGGGCGCGGTAGGAGCAAACCTCGACAGCGCCGTTATCCTCATTTTGGGCTTCGCCAACTTGTTGGCCGATGGCTTCTCCATGTCGGTAGGCGCGTATTTGTCTAATAAATCCGAACTGGATAATTTCCACCGCCACGAAAAAATCGAATACTGGGAAGTAGAGCACCTTCCCGAGATGGAACGCAACGAGGTCCGGGAAATCTTTGCTGCCAAAGGCTTCGAAGGGGAGCTGCTGGAGAAAGTCGTCGACGTGATCTGTTCGGACCGCGACCGTTGGGTGGACACGATGATGAAGGAGGAACTGGGCATGATGAAAGAAGAACGCAGCTCCTTCAAGATCGGCTTGGTCACGTTCATGGCTTTTTTGGCGGTCGGGCTCATCCCGTTGTTGGTGTATGTCTGGGATTTTATCGCCGGTTTTCCGGGCAACTTATTCCTGACTGCATCCCTGCTTACGCTATTGCATTTGCAGTCATTGGGCTTTTAAAGACCTATGTGACGGAAACGTCCCGGTGGAGGGGAATTTTAGAAACGCTCGCTCTTGGCGTAATTGCAGCCGCCGTTTCGTATTTTGTAGGCGATTTTCTGGAACACCTGGTACGAAACGCATCCTAAAACCATTCAAATTCAATGAAAGCAACTCAACTGATCCGGTCCTGCTGCGCCGGCCTGCTTTTTTTTCTTTCTTTTGGCCCCATTCAAGGCCAAAACTGGTATAAAGGCAACCTCCACACCCACTCGCTATGGAGCGACGGCGACGACTACCCCGAGATGGTCATGGATTGGTACAAAGCCAACGGCTATCAGTTTGTGGGCCTTTCCGACCACAACACGCTTCAGGAAGGCGAGCGCTGGGTCAACGTACCGAAAGTACAGATCCGGCAGCGGGTCTTCGAGCGCTACCTGCGCAACTTCGGGGAGCGCTGGGTCGATTCCCGCCGCCTGGGTGGCGATACCCTCCAGGTGCGCTTGAAAACGCTGGAGGAGTACCGGGGGCTTTTTGAAGAACCGGAAACGTTTCTGATCCTGCGCAGCGAAGAGCTTACGAGTTCGTTCTTTGGCAAGCCGGTGCACCTCAACGCCACCAACGTGCAATCCCTCATTAAACCCCTCTCGGGCAACAGCATTGCCCAGGTGATGCAGAACAACATCAACGCCGTGCTGGAGCAGCGCGCAGCTACCGGGCAGCCCATGTTCCCGCATATCAACCACCCCAACTTCGGCTGGGCCATCAAGGCGGAAGACATGATGGAACTCACCGGCGAGCGGTTTTTTGAAGTCTACAATGGCCATCCGGCCGTCAACAACTACGGCGACAGCGCCCGGCTGGGCACAGAGGAAATGTGGGACCAGATCAACCACGCTTACCTGCAGCAAGGCAAACCGCTGATGTACGGCCTGGCTACCGACGACAGCCATAACTACTTCTTCTTTGGCCCCAAATACAGCAATTCCGGACGGGGCTGGGTGATGGTCAACGCGCCCGATCTCAGCCCGGTATCCCTGATCGCCTCTATGGAAGCCGGTAATTTTTATTCCAGCTCGGGTATTGTTCTGGATAGCCTGGTTTCCAACTCCAAAGCCGTCTCCGTGAAAATCCGGCAGGAACAAGGCGTAAAGTACCGGATTGAGTTTGTTGGCTGGAAAAAAGGAGGAAAAAAATCCCAAATCCTGGCCGCCGTGGAAGGAACCGAAGCCCGGTATGCGTTCAAACCCGACGACCTTTTCGTCCGCGCCCGATTGGTTTCGGACAAGCCCAAGTTCAACCCCTATTTTCCCGGAGATATGGAAATGGCCTGGACCCAGCCCGTGACGCCAAATTGACGCGCTTTTATCTGTCCGATAAAATTTTGTGGCATGTTTGAAAAACTCCTCCCCTACGAAGCCGCCTACCTGGTCCTGGATTCCTATATTCAGTACCACCACCAGTTCAAGCGGATCACCAAACGGGCAAAGTTCCGCTTCGAATTGCGGGATTGGTACGGTATCCAAAACGATACCAAAGAGCGGCTGACGCTTTACCGCGAAGCAGTGGGAGAAGCAACGGAAAAAGTCGCCGCTTTTCTGGGAGAAAAACGGACCGACCGGCAAACCTGGCGGGAGATCAAGGAAATGTACCTGGAGGAGATCTTCAACTTCAACACCCGAAACATCGCCGAAACGTTTTTCAATTCGGTCTTCCGGCATGCCCACAGAGGCCTGAGCGCCGATGAAGACCTGATGTTTGTGCAGGCTACAGGCAGTTACCGGGAGTTCCGGTCGGCATTGCCTATTTACCATACCTTTTTCCTGACCAACCCGGTAGAACACACCCTCCACCAGATTTTTCCTGGTATACCTTCGAGCGCCTTATGAAAACCTGGACCGCGATATCGGGTATATCGCCGACACCTTGCGCAAAAAACTGGCCATTGAACAGCATAGCTTGCGGCACGCCCGGATAGAGATGCTCAAATCGGTATTCTACCGGTCCAAAACGGCATACCTGGTAGGGAAACTCTACCTCGAAGAACGTCTTCATCCCTTTGTCATCCCTCTGATGAACGAAGAAAACGGGATCTACGCCGACACCTTGCTTTTGGAAATTAACCACGTCAGCTCCATGTTCAGCTACAACCGGGCCTACTTTCTGGTGGACACGGACATAGCCAGCGACATGGCGGATTTCCTGCGCACCATTTTGCCATTCAAGAGCCTGGGCGAGTTGTACAACTCCATCGGGTTTGAAAAACACGGTAAGACCGTGCTCTACCGCGATTTCCTAAGGCATCTGAGTCTTACTTCCGATCAGTTTGTCCCGGCGCCCGGCGTTAAAGGCATGGTCATGACCGTGTTCACCCTGCCCTCCTACAGCATGGTGTTCAAAATGATCAAAGACAAGTTCCAACCGCCAAAGAACGTCACCGAGCGGGAGGTGAAGGAAAAATACGAAATGGTGAGCATGCACGACCGCGGCGGGCGGATGGCCGACAGCCACATGTTTGAGAACTTCGTCTTCGACCGGAGCCGGTTCAGCGAAGAACTGATTGAGGAGCTCCTTCGCGAATGCCCCTCCAAGCTCAAGATCGAAGGCGATAAGCTGGAGATCAAGCACATGTATATCGAAAAGAAAATGATCCCGCTCAACCTCTACCTGGAAACGGCTTCGCCGGAAGAAGCTGAAGAAGTGATCCGGGATTACGGGCGCGCGATCAAAGACCTGGCTGCCGTGAACATCTTCCCCGGCGACATGCTCCTGAAAAACTTCGGCGTCACGCGCTTGAAGCGGGTGGTTTTCTACGACTATGACGAAATCGGGCTCCTGACGGAATATAACTTTCGCCGCATCCCGGAATCCCGCAACGACGAAGACGAATGGTCGGGCGAGCCCTGGTACTCCGTTGGACCCAACGATATATTCCCCGAGGAATTCCCCAAATTCCTGATCGGAAGAAAAGAGATCAAGGACCTGTTTCTAAAAAAACACGCCGATTTGTACGATGTCAAATTCTGGCAGGACGTTCAGGAGCGGTTGCGGCAGGGAGAAATTGTGACGATTTTCTCCTATCCCCAGCGCACCCGCTTCTGCCGGGTATACGGAAACGCCAAACCGGCGCCCGCAACGGAAGAAAATGAGATGGAATGGCCGGGGAACCCAATGGGTAGGAAGCCGTAGAGGCTTTCCCACCCACTGCATTTATATGTTTAGACGCCTTTTTCTTTTCAGGATCGGATCTTTGCTTTCCCTTTCCGCAACCGCTCAGCCGGCCTACACGGAAAGGGACTCCATCGCCATATACCAACTGCTGGACCAAGCCGACGAGCTCGATTTTGCCGGGCTGCAGGAGGAAGCGTTGAAAACCGTCCGTGAAGCCCTCCGCCTGAGCCGAGAAAAGAAAATGCTGCGAGGAGAAGGGTTAGGTACTTAATACCCAGACCCTCCGAAGCCCTTGCGCCTCAAGCCTTACGCCTTAAGCCCAAATTGCCCCCCATCCTGGCCATCCTTTAATCCTGCAAATCACAGTTCAGACAACGCAGCAATGCCCCCAATGGCGGTAAATACGCGCAATCTGAAGATTGAACGGAAGCGTAGACGGAAGTCTACGCACAACAGGGCACCTCGTACCTCGTACATCGTACTTCCTACCTCGTACTTCCTATCTCGTACTTCCGCTCATCCTTTCCCAAACAACCCCGTCGACAGATACCGGTCCCCCCGGTCGCAGATGATACAAACGATCAATCCATGATCGAGGGAGGAAGCCAGTTTGGAGGCAGCGGCCACGGCGCCTCCGCTACTCATTCCGCCGAAAACGGCTTCTTCAGCGGCGAGGCGGCGCATCATGGAAATCGCTTCTTCCTGGGACACGTCGATGATCCGGTCAACTCGCCCGGGCTCGAAAATTTTGGGCAGGTATTCCCTGGGCCAGCGGCGGATGCCGGGAATACTTGCCCCTTCGATGGGTTGAACGCCCACGATCTGGACATCCGGGTTCTGGTCTTTGAGGTAGCGGGAAACGCCCATGATGGTGCCCGTGGTACCCATGGAAGAAACAAAATGGGTAACCTCGCCCTCGGTATCGCGCCAGATCTCGGGGCCGGTGCTTTGGTAATGCCTGCCCCAATTATCGGGGTTGGCAAACTGGTTAAGCATAAAATACCCCCCATCATTGACCTTTTCCTCTGCGTATTCCCGGGAATATTCAATTCCTTTTGCCGGCTGGTGTGAGTACGACGTCGGCGCCAAAGGCCTCCATGGTCTGCACGCGTTCCAGGGTGGAATTGTCGGGCATGACCAGAGTCATTTCCAGCCCAAACACCCGGGCGATCATAGCCAGGGCGATGCCGGTATTTCCGCTGGTTGCTTCGATAAGTTTCGTTCCCGGCCGGATCTCCCCCCGGTCGAGGGCGCCTTTGATCATGCCGTAAGCGGCGCGGTCTTTCACACTACCGCCGGGGTTATGCCCTTCCAGTTTGGCAAAAACCCGTACTCCGGGCCGGGCAATAACTTTGGTGAGTTCCACCATCGGCGTGTTGCCGATCAAATCGAGAATGGATGCCATATTCTAAAAGTTGCGAGGTTGCGAGGTTGCGAAGTTGCGAAGTTGCGAAGGAATTTGTAAGTAGAGACGCAATATTTTGCGTCTGTGCCTCGAAGTAGCGGAGTAACGAGGAGGGGGGCGCCTTTTTGTCCCTGCTTCCCGTTTCTTCGTAACTTCGTAACCTCGTAACTTCGCAACTTTCTATTCTTCCATTGTCTGCTTTTGCCGCACATTCCCGGTATAGTAAACCCGGCAGAACGGGGCGACGCTTTCGGTGACCCACACGTTGCCGCCGATAATGCTGTCGTGGCCGATAACGGTGTCGCCGCCGAGGATGGTGGCGCCAGCGTAAAGAACCACGCGATCTTCGATGGTGGGGTGGCGCTTGGTTTGGGCGAGTTCTTTTTTAACGCTCAGGGCGCCCAGGGTGACGCCCTGATAGATTTTGACCTCATTGCCGATATCGCAGGTTTCGCCGATGACGACCCCCGTTCCGTGATCGATGCAAAAGTATTCCCCAATCTGAGCGGCGGGGTGAATATCAATGCCCGTTTTGCTGTGTGCATGTTCGCTCAGGATGCGCGGGATGAGCGGTACCTGGAGCCGGTAAAACTCATGCGCCAGGCGGTAGACCGCAATGGCGTAAAATCCGGGGTAGGACCGGATCACTTCGGTGAGGCTGACGGCGGCAGGGTCGCCTTTGAGGATGGCGGTGGCGTCTTTCAGCAACATGTCCCTGACCCAGGGCAGACGATCCATAAAAGCCGATTCGATGGCCGGGGCATTTTCTCCAATCGGATCGCCCAGGGTGTCCAGGATTTTAAACAGATCCAGTTCCAGCGCCCGGAAATACTGCTCGAATTCACGCTGGGTAGCAAACCGGTGGTCGGCAAACTCGGGGAATAATATGCCCAACAGTCCGTTGAGCCAATCGCAGACCTGGGAGGGGGAAGGAAGCTCCCGGGCTTTATGGTGCGCGAGCAAAAAGTTCCTGAATAAATTTTTTTTCCATGAGATGGCGTTATTTTAAGCCGTAAACCCGAACCGGTTGTTATCATTTTTTTCCCGGGTTTCCACTTCCCTACGCCCCGGTTGCGACCTGGAAGGTCTCGTTCCCAAAATGTCCAGTAGTGTAGTTCTTGATATACAATGAACGGACCTCTGAAAAAGTTTTTCCGCTCCTGGTCAAATTAATCTATACGGTATGAAACCATTTCTAATAGCGCTCCGCATCGTGGCTCTGGCCTCTGTCATTTACGTCAAAACCCAATACCATCAGTGGGTCGAAGGCAAAAACATCGATGTGCAGGATCTGGACATCCTCCTGGGCTTTTTGATCTTTTTCCTGTCGGCCAATATGCTGGTGGTCATTTTGTCCTGGCTATACCGGAGAAGAGCGCATTTAAAAGAACAGCAAGGCGACAACGTGGTGCTGGGGATCAAAAACATCTACTACCTGCTGATGGCAGGGGCGGTGATCACCACGATTCTCGGGTTGTTCGGGATCGATCCCAGAACGCTGTTCACCTCCCTGAGTATCGTCGCTGCCGCCATTGCCATCGTATCCAAGGATTACATTTCGGAGATCATCAGCGGCATCATTATCAGCTTTTCTTCCAACGAAATTTCCGTGGGTGACTACCTCAAGATCGGGACGCATAAGGGAAAGATCATCGACCTTAGCCTCACCAAGATCGCCTTTCTGGACGAAGACGACGACATCATCTTCATCCCGAACACCAAGGTCTTTTCCAGCGAAATCGTGAACTACACCAAAAAGCAGATCCGCCGGGTGAGTATCGAATTCGAAGCGGCGCTTACCGCAGTGCCTTCCGTGGAAGAACTGGAAGCCTACCTGACCGAGGCCCTGAAAGACTACCACGAATACATCGAGCCGGGAAGTTTCTGGCTCCGGGTGGTGGACATCCGCAAAGACAGCCTGGCTATGAAATTCCAGTACGTCCTCAAGCAAATCAACCGTGAACTGGAACTGGAGATCCGGCGCCGCACCGTGCGCCGGATCGTGAGGTATGTAAAGAGCAGTGTGGGGGAGAAGGGAGGGTGATGTAGAGGATGTAAGGGGTGTATGAACCCTAATTATTTTGAAAAATCGCGGCAAAAAATCTTTTGCCCTCGTGAAAGGGCCTATAAAAAATCCCCTGAAGGCAATGCGCTTCCTCCAGGGGATTTGATGCCGAGCTTCCTATGGGAGAGCTCGGGCGCGGATTAAAAACCCGCGGAACATTCCCGGATTGGAAATCCGGGATACCCGGTTAACGGTTCACTTCTACCACGAAATAGATGCCTTCGGCGGGTTCTTTGGCATTTTCGTTGGCGTTGAGTTCGTTTTGGGCATACACAATCCGCTCGGGGTACTTGGTCGCCGTAGGCGTATTCAGCGGAAACTTCACGGCGATATCGCTGTCGCTCTTGCGCAGGCGGCGGGCGTCGTTAAAAACCAGCCACTGACTGAAGAAGGAGATGTAGCGTTCTTCCACGATCTCGCGGAGCAGGGCGCGCAGGGGCGCAAGGTTGGTGGCGTTCTCCATACCTCCGTTATCAAAATCGGCGGCAACATAGGCGTCGTACTTCAAGGGGTCGGCGGCGTTGATCTTCTTGAACACCGTGCCGGAAGCAAGCGCTGCCCGGTAGGCATTCAGGTGCTGCAATCCCTGGTCGAATCCCTGGGTGCGCGCGGCGCACTCGGCCAGCGTCAGCTGGTTTTCCTGATAGGTTACCAACGGCATGGGTTCCAGGGAATTGGCGGCGCCTTTGTTGTTGCCTCCATTGCGTTCATCGAGCAGCAGGTAGGCATGGCGGGCATTTTCCTGTGTTTTGGCGTTGTTGCGGGAATTGGCGTTGGCTGGGTTGATCAGGGTAATCAGGTAGCTGGTACGGTTGCCCAAATCGCCGGAGCGGCTCCCAGAGAACAACTGAAACAACAGGTTCTTGTCGTTGAGGTTGCTGGAAGTAAGTGGCTTGAAGAGCATGCTGTTCGCCACTTTGGAGACCCCTTTCTGGGCGGCAATCAGCGCTTTGTCGTATTCTTTGGTCAGTGTAAAGTAACGTGCCTTCAGGGTATAAGCCGCTTCAACCCATTTGGCATTGTCGCCGGCATAATAAAGGTCTTCCGGAAGCGCGCGCTTGGTGGCGCCGGTCAGGTCCGCAATCGCTTCATCCAGCAGGGTCTGTAACGCGTTAAATACCGCCCGCTGGCTGTCGAACTTCGGGTCTGAAATCTCGGAGTTGATCGCCTCCGAATAGGGGATATCTCCATAGGCGGCAGCCATCGTGCCAATGGTATGCGCCTCCATCACTTTGCTGATGCCCACCAACAGCTTATCCGTTTCGGCTACCTTGCGGATATGCCGTACCTGAGTAATCACGCCCTGGTAGCCAAAAGACCAGAACCCGTTCGATTCCTCAGAAGACATATTATACTCATAAAGCGACTTATACAAGTTTTGGTACCCAACCATTTGGCCCGTCCAGGATGAGGTAATCCGCTGTTCATGGCCCAATTGTACCTGAATATTGGCAATCTGGGCTGCCCGAAGAAAATTGACAGCCGACACGGCATCGATAGGAATATTGTTGGGGTCGTCGTTGATGCCTTCCACAAGGCTCTCGCAGGCAGCCAATGACATTGCGAGAAGAATAAAAAACGCTATTTTTAATCGTTTCATCGATGCTGATTTTGAAATTTAAAAAATCCAGCAAGGCCGGAAAACGGGAATTCAGAAGCTATCTGAGCGCAGGAAAAGGGTCTTTTTTTGACTACGCTGTTTCCTCTTCAATCCCTGCTCCCTGCTCCCTGCTCCCTGCCTAAACCCCACTAATACGTAATCTGCAACGAGAACACAAACGACCTCGTCCCTGGGTTGGTGAAGTAATCAATTCCGTATCCGTTATCAACGCCAAACTGGTTGGTTTCCGGGTCAATGCCTAAAATGTCGGTCCAAAGAGCGAGGTTTCTGCCGGTAGCAGTAAACACGATGGAGCTGAGTTTGGTCGCTTTGCGGAAGCCCGGGCTGTTCAGGTTATAACTGAGAGAAATTTCACGCAGACGTGTCCAGGTAAAGTCGTTCAGGGAAAACTCATTGATTGCAGAGCCGCCCAGGCCGCCGCCGCGTCCGGTATACCATGCTTGATCCAACAGCACAGGACCTGCACCGTAGTCATGGATATTTCCGCGAACAGTGGTACCCGCTTTGATCACTTGTCCATTGACGTTCTTTAAGTCCTGAGTCAAGGTCACTTCATTCCCTACGTCGGCGTGCATTCCAAAGCTGTAAAGTACGAAACGGGTCCGTTCAGCAAAATCGCCACCCTGGGAATGTTCAAAGAGAATATTAAAGGCCAGATTCTTCCAGTTAGCACGCAAACCTAATCCGCCCCGCCAGTCGGGGTTCGGGTTGCCGATCACGCCTTGGGTAGGAGCAAGCTCCGGGAACCCATTTTCATTCAGGAATATCGATCCGTCGGGGTTGCGAGTGGCCCGGCTGCTCCAAAGAACGCCCAGCGGTTGTCCAGGCACGGCACGGCCGCTGATGGACTGAGTGGTGAGGTCGATCGATTCCACGCCAAGCAAGTCCAACACCTTATTCCGGTTGTTGTTCCAGTTGGCGTACAGGTTCAGGCTCAAATCCCTTTTTTTGATGATATCGACATCGGTTTCCAGTTCGAGTCCTTTATTTTCCATTCTTCCGCCGTTAGTATAGATGCTGGTATACCCGGTGGAGGCAGCTGTAGATACGTTAAACAAGAGGTCCTTGATCTCGTTTTGGTAGTAAGTGGTGGTCAGTCCCCAGCGGTCTTTGAAGAAACGCAGGTCGGCGCCGATTTCCCATTCGGTTTTAATTTCAGGCTTAAGGTCAGGATTGCCCTGGTTGTTGTTGATCCGGAATCCGCCGCCAAACTGAGCGACGTTGAGCGGGTCGCTGTAGGATGTATACGTGATTCCTCCTTCCGCCAGTGTCTGGAAGTTGTGTGGTCCAGGCTGAACCCCTACTTGCCCCCAGGAAGCGCGAAGTTTTCCAAAACTCAGGCCTTTCTTTCCGGAAAGGGAAGGGAGTTGGGTAAACTGCCAGGCGGCATCTACCGATGGGTAGAAAAAGTTTCCTTTTACGGTGGAGGCCGCTTCCAGGGTACCGGACGTGTTGACGAACAACTGACTGAATAAATCAAAAGACAGCACGCCATAGCCCCTGTTGGAACGCCGGAAACTCTTTAGGCGTTCAACGGTCGACGCCTCATTGCTGGTATTCAAAGCGGTAATGGGTTCCCGGTAATCTACCTGGAAGGAAAGCAATTCCGTGTAGACGAGGTCCCGTTTGCGGTCGTTGTAGTTCCAGCCGACTGTTGCCAGAAGGGAAATATCCTCGGTTAGATCAAAGGACCCTTTTGCGATGGCGTCAAAGTTGATCTCCCGTTCGCGAATATCGTCCTGGAACAATTCCCCGTTTGGCGCCCCCGCGCTCAGGATGGGATAGAAATACACCCGTTCATCGGTATAGGCATCTACCCCGCCCCGAAGCGTGAACTTCAGCCAGGAAAGCGGATCGATATTCAGTTCCGAGTTGATAATAAACCGGTTGACCTCCGTAGTGCTTTTTTGGTCATCCGTCACCCAAAGTGGGTTGCCATAAGCTGGGGCAGGATAGCCCAGATGGCGGCGATATGCCCGGTGCGCGTTGGGGAAAGCCTGGCCGGAGTTGTTGTAGTACGTTCCGGAATAGTTTCGAATATCAAAATCCGGGGAGGTGCGCAACAAGCCCAGGTATAATCCATCGATGTTGGAGTTTTGCTGTATCCGGTTGGAAGAAGTAAACGTATAGGCCGCCCGGGTGGCCATATTTAACCAATTCGTTAAAAACGTCTGATTATTGAGGCGCAGGTTGGTCCGGCTGTAATCGCTGTTCCGGATAATACCCTCCTGAGTCAGGTTACCCAGGCTGAAAAAGAAGGTCGACTTTTCTGATCCGCCACTTATAGACAGGTCGTTTTGCCAAAAGCGTCCATTCTGAAAAACGGCGTCGAAGTTGGACTCATTGAAGGTTTCTTTGGAATTTTTCTTCAACACCGGGTAATAGATCGTCCCGTCTGCGGCAACAAACCGCTCGCCCGTTGTCCTAACGGAATCCGCAGCTCCGGAGCGGTTGGCGATTTTATCTCCCCAGGATTGGCTGGCCCCTGCGTTCCATACGCCATTAAGCCCCTGACCAAACCCCTCCTGGATAGGGTGACGAACGTTGATCTCGTCGAACGAATACGTGCTGGAATACGTAATTGTCGGCTTGCCCGATTTTCCCTTTTTGGTCGTGATCACGATTACGCCGCTGGCGGCACGGGAGCCCCAGAGCGACGCTGCTGACGCGCCTTTGAGTACCTGGATCGACTCAATATCGTTGGGGTTGATGTCGTTGAGACGGGATTGCTGGGAAACGCCGGCATCTTTCCCTCCGTTCCCGTTTCCGTAGATTGTAGAGTTGCTGATCGGAACTCCGTCGATGATGATCAGCGGCTCGGATGATCCGGTAATGGTGCTTGCACCCCGGATCTGAATCGTCGACCCGGCGCCCGGGTCGCCGTTGGAGCGGGCAATCCGCACGCCGGCCGCTTTTCCGGCCAGACCGTTGATCACCCCGGATTCTCCAGAGCGGACCACATCCTGGGACGATACGGTAGAATACGTAGACCCCATCTGGTCCTTTTTCTGGGCAAATCCCAGCGCACTGACAACGACTTCTTCGAGTAATTCCGCGTCCTCTTCCATCGTGACGTCAATAACCGAGCGGGCGCCGACGGTCTCCCTCACCGTTAAATACCCTACAAATGTAAATTCAATAACTGCGTCGGGTCCGGACACTTCCACGGAATACGTCCCGTCTATGTCGGTAATTGAACCAGTGGTGGTCCCCTGGATAATAACGTTTACCGCGATCAGCGGCTCGCCGTCCTTGTCCACTACGGTTCCTGTTACGATTCGCTGAGCCCAGACGCTTCCAGCGAATGCCACACAAAAGAATAACAACAGAATGAGTTTGTTTCGCATAGTGAGCGTTTTTTATGATTTACGATTTACGAAGTGCGATTTACGAAATGTGATTTACGAAATGTGATTTACGAAGTACGATTTACGATCCAAAATAAACATATAGGTTGGGACAGGAATATTGTATGAGGCAGGCTATAGTATACTTTGCGTGCGCAGAGGATAAACGGAACGGTTCAATAAAACGCGCATAAGTAATTTAATGGCTTGACGGCCAGTGTTTTTAGCTGAAACCGGAGAATCGTGAACAGTCCCTGATCCCTAATCCCTCGTCCCTGATCCCTCGTCCTTCGTAAGCCGTACATCGTACCTCGTACATCTAAAAACAGGTAACCAGCGGGAGATCCCGCATCGTCTTCAATCCGGGCGTTGCCCGCAGGACGGCCCCCAAGGCGTTGATGGCAATAGCGCAGGTGGCTACGTCGCCGTTTACGCCTCCGGCAATTTTCGACAGTAGATTAGGTTTGCCGTGGATGACGACTTCGTCGTAGGATTCTGGTTCGCCGATGGCCGCCTGGAATACGAGTTTGATTTTCACCTCCCCGTTGACGTAGCCGTTGCCCTCCTGACGCACCCCCAAGGCATGGCCTTTGGGCACTTCCATGGCCAGGGTTTTGACATCCCGATCAGCAATTATTGGGAAGATCAGGTCTTCGGTGCGGTCGAGCTTCCAGCCGACGGAGCGGGCGATGAAGTGCAGGGACTCCGTCAGGCCGACATGGCGAAGGGAGCCGTCGCGCTTTTTGGCATCGAAGGCTTCCTGGGTCAAACCGGCGCCGATCTTCACCTGAAAGGGGATGCGCCGGTACTGGGCATCCTGAAACCGGTTCACCTGCACAAAATCGACTTTTTGGCAGACCCCCGTCAGCATTCCGGGCAGGGTATCCATTAGGAAACCTGGATTTACTCCCGTGCCGGCGACAGCCACCCCTTTTGACTTGGCCAGAACATCGATCTGATGGGCCAGAGTAGGGGACGTTTCCCAGGGATAGCATAACTCTTCACAGGTGCTGACCACCGGAAGTCCTTCTTCCAGGATCTCCAGGATCTGAGGCGTAATACGGGCCATGTCGGAGACCGTCGTCAGAATCACCGCATCTGCCGGCTGTTTGGCCAGCGCGTCCGCCACCGATCCGGAAACGGTAACGCCCTGCACGTCTACTTCGCAGAGCGTGCCAAAGTCTTTGCCGATTAAAGCGGGATCTTTGTCTACCGCTCCGACCGTTACCACATTTTTTCGTTCGTGAATAAATTGGGCAGTTTTCCGGCCCAGAGGGCCCAAACCGATTTGAAGTATACGTATAGGTTGCATTTGGTTAGGTGTTGGTAACGAATATACGAAAGCGCAGAAAATTTTTTACTCATCCGGCTGAATTTCGGAATAAATTCGATCTTAGCTTCCTATTTTCATATAAATAAAATTTGGCGAAATATCAAAAATTAATGATTTTCGAAGACTGTACCAACTTGTTTCCGGCATTAGGGTATTAAATGAACTATGGATTTTTTCGCATATAACGAACGGTTTATCCTCTTTGGAAAAGAGCACCTTTTGTGTTAGGGTTAATCCTTTTGGGCAGCGTAATGCTTCCCTCCTGGGCCCTGCAAAGGCTGGATGAGAAAGGGCAGGTACGCGTCGCCCGGGCCTTGAGCTGGGTGATCTCCGGTTGGGTGATATTCTGGACGCTGACCCGCATCGCTCTGGGGGATTTTGATCCCCGAACCGACCTGCCGCTCGACATATGCAATATGATGGCCCTTACCTTGCCCTTTTTTGCGCATACCCCCCGTAGGGCCGTGCACGAGGTGCTTTATTTCTGGATCCTTGCCGGCACGATACAGGCGGTGCTTACACCTCATTTATACGACGGGTTTCCGGCCTTTACGTTTTTCAAGTACTGGTTCGTTCACGGCGGGCTGGTCATTTATGCTGTCTATGCTACCCGTGCTTTGGGTTTTTACCCTCCGCCGTATGCTCTTTTCCGCGCGTTTTTGGCTATTCAGGTTTACGCCCTGGTCATATTAGGGTGTAATCTGGTTCTGGGCGCCAATTATGTATACCTGCTGGGCAAACCACCTACCGCTTCTCCACTGGATTATCTTGGCCCCTGGCCCTGGTACCTGTTGGCGATCGAACCCCTGGCCCTGGCCATGTTCGGATTGGTTTATCTGCCGGTAGCCGTCGCGCGGCGCAAAACAACTTTAAGATAAGCCTAACACTCCCATAACCCCTGTTAACACTTACTCGGTGCAATTTGGGGGTATATTTCCATTGCATACGAAAAACGAGTAAGTACCATGAAAAAAGCCTTTTTGCTGGCATGCGTGTTTTGCGCAACGATCTTTTCCCTTCAGGCCCAATTTTCCGTAGGCGTGCGCGGCGGCGTTCAGTTTGCCAACGTCCGGCAAACGGATCTGCTCAAAGAAATCAGCCCCGATCTGCACGACGTGACCGGCGCCTCTACCGCCGCTTTTGCCGAGCTGGAACTGAGCCCTAACTTCGCCTTACAGGCTGAACTGGGCTACACCCGCAAAGGATTTGGGTTGGATCTGGGGACAGATGTCAACCTCTTTGGCGTAAGCCTTCCGCTGGGCGTAGATGCGGAATCCCGTTTTGATTATCTCGAACTGCCTCTTCTGGCCAAAGCCAAATTCGGGAGCGAGGCGGTCAAATTCTATGCCATGGCCGGCCCGGCCATTAGCTATGCCGGAGGCGCCCGCCTGGTTACCAAAACCACTGGCATTATCGAATTTGACCTCACCGACACCAAGCTCAACCTCGACGCCCTGGGCGTTGAGCGCTGGGATATCAGCGCCATCGGGGGCATCGGCGCCGAGTTTAACACGGGTTTTGGCAAGTTCTTTATCGATGGGAGATACACCCACGGCTTCCAGGAAATCTACGACATCCCCCTGGTACAGGAAAAAGCCCACAACCGCGGGTTTGGGATCAGCGCAGGAGTGGCGGTTAGGCTTTAAAGAGGTTGCGAAGTTGCGAGGTTGCGAGGTTACGAGGTTGCGAGGTTACGAGGTTGCGGGGTTACGAGGTTGGGAAGTTGCTTCTTCTTCGTAACTTCGCAACGAGGTTCTATTTCTTCGCAACTTCGCAACTCCGCAACTTCGCAACTTTTTTTACATTTCCTTCAACAACACCTCAATATCCTTCATAAACCGGTCGACGCTCTCGGGGTCGGTGCCGTCGCAGAACGAGCGAACGTGGCGGTTCTTGTCTACCAGGATCAACCGGCCGCTGTGGTCGAACCCTCCCGGCGCCTCAGGGTCCTCGATAGCGATGCTGAAGTAATCGTTGGCGATGGAATAAATAGAATCCTTTACCCCCGTCACGAAGATCCACTTGTCGTTGGATACGCCCAAATTCTGAGCGAATTGCTTCAGCCTGGGAATGGTGTCGTGCTTGGTATCAATGGTATGCGCCAATAGCAACAAGCGGTCGTCGTCTTTAAACCGGTCGTACACCCGGAGCATCTGCTTGTTCACCATCGGGCAAATCGTGGGACAACTGATAAAAAAGAAATCCACGACATAGGCTTTTCCCTCAAACGTCGCGTTATTCACCTCCTGGCTATCCTGATTGATGAAAGAGAAATCCCGCACCTGGTGGTAGATGGTATCCCCATTCACAATTTCCGAATTACCCAAAATGGGTAAAGCTTCCGGCGTGCGCTTCAGGTTACATCCAACCAAAAGGAGCGCTGCCCCAAAAAGCGATAGACTGTATTTTAGCATGGCTTTTTTATTTACGATTACCGGCTGCCGCTACCAGCGCCTTCCCTGTCTCGATCCCCGATTTGATCTGAACGCCGACCTCGCTGATCTTATCTTTTTCTTCGCTCAGATAGGCCATGATAGCTTTATGGTCCATTTCGGCCCGGAGGTTTTCGGGTTGTTTGAAGTTGGCCATCCAGTCCATCATCCCTTCTTCGGCTTCGGTCATTTGGGCGACGGCGGTTTCCATCTGGGCGCGCACGTCTGGGGCGAGGGTAGAATCTGCCTGCAGGGTTTGCTTGAGTTGTCCGGCCAGGCTGGTGAGCTCGCCCATCATGGGCATCACTTCATCGTGCACCACCATAAGCTCGGAGCGAAGTTGAACCTGTTCAGCCTCCTGGGCTTTTTTTTCATTGCCGCATCCTGCCAGCGCAAAGAGCAGCAAGGCGGCCAACGTATAGGAAAATGTTTTCATGATAATGAATTTTGAATTTTGAGCAAAGCTATCCCCAATCTTCGGGAATCCGGTATTTTTGACCGAACAAAATGGGAATCCGTTTGTCCGTTTTTTGTGATTTAGACGAAAAATATATATCCAATGCAGCAATCGTATATCATTGATGGGGTACGCACCCCAATAGGGAAATTCACGGGCGCTTTATCCCCTGTTCGGGCCGACGACCTTGCTGCGCATGCGCTCCGGGCTTTGGTCAGCCGGCATCCGGAAATACCGGCGAGCGAGTATGCCGACGTTCTTCTGGGCTGTGCCAATCAGGCGGGAGAAGACAACCGCAACGTGGCCCGAATGGCGCTCCTCCTGGCGGGGCTCCCCTGGTCGATTCCGGGAGAGACCGTCAACCGCCTGTGCGCCTCGGGTATGGCCGCCGCCGTTCATGCGGCGCGCGCTATTCAATGCGGTGATGGGGACCTTTATCTGGCTGGCGGTGTAGAGCACATGACCCGAAGCCCTTGGGTTCTGTCCAAATCCAGCCAACCTTTGGCCTGGGACATGGAATTGTACGACAGTAGTTTTGGCTGGCGCTTCGTCAACTCCGTTATGAAGTCCCAATACGGCATCGACAGCATGGGGAAACTGCAGAAAATCTGGCGGATTGGTATCGAATCAGCCGGGAAGATCAGGACCGGTTTGCGTACTGGTCCCAGCAAAAAGCGGCGGAAGCCCGGCGTTCCGGCAGGCTGGCAAGGGAAATCGCGCCGGTTCCCGTCCCGGCGGAAAAAGGGGAAACCCGCTTGTTTGCGGAAGACGAGTTCCTTAAGCCCAATACGACCCTGGAAATTCTGGCCAAGCTCAAACCCGCCTTCCGGCCCGGTGGAGGGACGGTCACCGCAGGCAACGCTTCCGGCCTCAACGATGGATCGGCCGCTTTGCTTCTGGCTTCGGAAGATGCTATCAAACGGTATGCGCTCCAGCCGCTGGCCCGCATCGCGGCCAGCGCAGTGGTGGGCGTAGAACCCCGCATCATGGGCATCGGGCCGGTAGAAGCGTCGCGCCTGGCGCTAAGGAAGGCAGGCCTGACAATGAACAGTATAGATCTGATCGAGATCAACGAAGCCTTTGCGGCCCAGGTCCTGGCCTGCACCAGCGAACTGGGTCTGGCTGGCGACGATCCCCGCATCAACCCCAACGGCGGGGCGATCGCTATCGGACACCCCTTAGGTATGAGCGGCGCCCGCTTGTTGCTGACGGCTGCATTGGAGTTAACGCTCCGAAAACAGCGCTACGCCCTTGTTACGATGTGTATTGGGGTGGGGCAGGGATTTGCTGTGATCCTGGAGCGCTCCTGAAAAAAGGGAATAGCAACATGCCACTGACTAGACCGCCTGGATCAGGTAAACGACGTAAGCAACATAAAGCAGAATAAGCACCCCGCCTTCTACTTTGCTGATCTTAAAGTCAAACGCGTGCACAAGCAAAATCAGGCTGGCGGCCGCGCAAACCAGGAAGTCGATATTGGTTATGGCGCCAATTTCAAGAGGGCTCGCCAAAGAACTGGCGCCCAAAATGAAGAAGAGGTTGAAAATATTGCTCCCTACTACGTTTCCTACCGCGATATCCGCATTCTTTTTGTATGCGGCCACCACCGAGGTGGCAAGCTCCGGAATCGAAGTGCCCGCAGCAACAATCGTCAAGCCAATGACCGATTTGCTGATGCCAATCGATTCCGCAATATCAACAGCCCCCGTAACAATCAGTCTGCCTCCTAAAACCAATAACGCCAAACCGCCTAAAATCATCAAAACAGACTGATAAAGAGGATACTTATTGACTTGGTTATGCAACTCCGTAGGCGAAGCGTTTTTTGCGATATAAAAGGTGTAATACAGAAAAATGACAAAGAACCCCAGCAGGCTAAATCCGTCGCCCCGGTCTATTCTGTTTTCGCCCAATCCGCCGAGTAACGTGTCATTCGCCATAGCCATAACCACCAAAGCAGCCAAAAGGCTCATCGGAATTTCCTTCCAAATCGTGTTACTCTCCACACGCAATGGGTAAACCAATGCCGAAACCCCCAAAATCAAAAAAATATTAAAAATATTACTCCCTACCACGTTCCCGATAGCAATCTCCGTTTCTCCTTGCATGGCCGAAAAGAAACTGACCACAAACTCCGGAGTGGAAGTCCCCAAAGCGACCACCGTTAACCCAATGACCAGATCAGAAATATTGAGGCGTTTGGCAAGGGAGGATGCCCCTTCTACCAGCAGGTTGGCGCCAATCACTACCGCAACGACTCCACCGACCAATAATAGTACCGAGATCATGCGCTGAATTATTTTGCAGATAAAGATAAAGGAAAAACGAGTTTTTTCTTTTCAACTTTCTTTGATTCGGCCAATTGAACTCCTGGAAGCCGGCCCCATAAAGGGAAAAGCAGGGCTGTAAATAACCAAAGAAAAGACTGGTAGTTCATGGCACAGGCATTAGTTTCCCTGTAGGATCAAGAAAAGTCCAGGTATAGACAAGGCCATGAAAAGAGAAGACTTACTTTTTCTTCCGTTGGTCGTACGATTCAATGTATTAGGCCACAATATCATCGATGATGTCGCGGAGAATCGTTTTCTCCAGGCGGGCTATCTCTTTAAGCTTATGCAACTTCTGTGTATCAAAAACGATGGTGAGCCGGCGCGTGGGCAGTTCTTCGTAATTGACCTGCCTGAGGTCCACCGTATTGCGAATCAGGGTATCCAACCCGCTGACCGGGCGGTGGGTGCGTTTTTTGACCGCCGCTTCCTCTGCGGGAACGGGCTCTCTGCGCATCTGCCGTTCAAAGGAATCTTCAAAAGCCGAATGCAAAAAAGACTCCAGGTCGTCCGAAAACCGCTTGCCCGAAGATTTTTTTCCCGCTTCCCCTCCGGTTTCTTTTTCAGAAGCCGCCGCCGCACGGTCTTTGCCCGTTGCCTTCAATAACGCATGCTGCCCCGAAAAGGAGTCCTGCTCCAAATCGGAAAACAACGTTTCCAGACCTTCCGTAAATTTCTTTTTGCTCATATGGCTTGATTCGAAGGCAAAACCGCCTTGCGGGCAACAAAGGTTCCCAAAAAATACCTTACGCTGAAACGGCAGCCGAATCGGTGCGTTCCACGATTTCCCGGCAGAGGGAGATGTAATCTTCCGCACCGGGACTGTTAGGGCTATACGAAAAAATATCCATGCGCTTGGACGGCGCTTCGGCCAGGGAAACATTATCCCGGATCATGGTTTTGAACACCATTTCTCCGAAATACTTCTGGATGGTATTCACCACATCCCGGTTGAGCACCTTGCGGGCGTCGTACATGGTCGCGATGACCCCTCCAATCCGAAGCCCCCGATTGAGCCGTAACTTGACTTTGTCGATCACCTGCTTGATTTTGGTCAGCCCCTGGAGCGCTAAAAACTCCGTTTGCAAAGGGATATAGACCAGATCACTGGTAGTCAGGGCATTCAGCGTCAAAAGCCCGAGAGAAGGGGGGCAGTCGATAAAAATATAATCGTAATCATCGCGCACGGGGTCCAGCAATTCGCGCAACACCTGCTCGCGGCCAGCTTCGTTAATCAGCTCCAGTTCTGCGCCGGATAAGTCCAGGCTGGAAATAACCACATCCAGCCCTTCCTTTGCGGTATAAGGCACCAGGGGCGATTCGCCCCGGATGGATTCGTAAATGGTGGTCGGATGGCGGGGAATGCCGAGCGATAGCGTCAGGTTAGCCTGAGGATCGAGATCGATCAGCAACACCTTTTTTCCCAATTCCACCATGCCGGCGCCGATGTTAATCGCGCAGGTGGTTTTTCCAACGCCCCCTTTATGGTTCAACAGAGAGATTACAAGTCCCATAGGATTTTTTCAGGATGCCGAAAAAGACGGTTTCGCAAGCATACGATCCGGTTTCTTTTCACAAAACAAGTTTAACAAGGGTAAATATAGGGATTTTCCTTAAATTCAACGGAGCAAAACCCAAAGTCCATGGCACGCCTTTTCGTCAAAGCGTTACTTTTAGCCGCGCTGATCTGCCCCCAATCGGGGGCAGGGCAGGGCAAATTGTTCATCATTGGGGGCGGCAGCCGGCCTGAAGCCATGCGCCGGGAAATGATCCGCCTTGGAGGACTCGACCGAGGCCGCTACGCCGTAATCCTGCCGATGTCCAGCGCCGAACCAGATAGCTCCATCTATTATGGTATCCAGCAATTCCGGCAGTTGGGGGTCCCGGCTTCCCAACTCACGGGATTTTATCTGAGCCGGGAGTATTGCCCCCAGCATCTGCTGGACTCCCTCACTAACGCCGGGCTGATCTACCTCAGCGGAGGCGTCCAGACCCGGTTTATGGATACCATCCAGGGAAGCCCCGTTCAGGAAACCCTCTGGAAAGCTTACCTCAACGGCGCTGTCATTGCCGGCACCAGCGCCGGCGCGGCCGTCATGAGCCAGAAAATGATCACCGGCGAACAAGTGCTCCACCCGGACGACGGGGGTTCTTTCCGCTATATCGAATCCGGGAATGTAGAACTGTCCACCGGGCTCGGTTTCCTGAAGAATGCCATCGTCGACCAGCACTTCGTATACCGGATGCGCCACAACCGCCTGATTACCGTCGTACTGGAAAATCCCGGCATGCTGGGCATCGGCATCGACGAAGCCACCGCCATTGTCGTAGACCGAGACCAGGCCACCGTTGTGGGCGATAGCCAGGTGATCCTGTATCAGGCTAAAAAAGGAGCTGCCGTCGGCCGGAAAGGAACCCTCCTGGGATCCAAAGACCTGAAATTTCAGGTCCTTTTACCCGGGGACGCTTTTAAAATACCTAAATGAGGTACGATTTACGAGGTGCGGGGGACTGTCAAGTTGAGACCCTTCTGACCTGACCCCATTCTTCTGTGATCTTAATCACAATGAGCAGGATCATTTTGGGAATTGATTTCCATCATCGCTTGGGTTGATCCCTGTATCTATTTTTGAGATGGATTAGAGACCACCCTGGCCAAATATCCCGGAAACCTTGGGGATACCAAAAATTTATGGCAGTTTTGTCTTGTTGCATCCAGG
The DNA here is from genome assembly GCA_016707205.1 of Haliscomenobacter sp. Lineage (GTDB taxonomy): Bacteria > Bacteroidota > Bacteroidia > Chitinophagales > Saprospiraceae > JADJPL01. The sequence continues at coordinate 103,127 of JADJHZ010000024.1, forward strand.
CAACAGACACTTCATTTTACAACTGTCCATTCAACTTTTATGAAAACAAACATTGCTTTAATTCTAAGCTCGATTTTGCTTGTTGCGGTCGGATATCTCTTTTTTGCACAAAATCAGGGCGGTAGCCCCTCTGATAAGAAGACCGTTACTGCTGCGTCCGCTTCCTCCAAGGCATTGAACATCGTCTTTGTGAATTCCGATACCTTGTTGGAAAAATACGTTTTCTACCAGGATAAAATCAAAGCGCTCGATCTCAAGAGCAAGGATGCCGAAACGGCGCTCCAGGCCAGAGGAAGGGCACTGGAGCGGGAGTTCCTTCAGGCGCAGCAAAAAGTTCAACAGGGGCTTTTGGCCCCCAATCAGGTGCAGCAGGAAGAACAGCGGCTCATGCAAAAGCAGCAAAGCTTGGTTGCCGAACAGGAAAAAGTCGGCAAACAACTACTGGACGAACGGCAGAAGCTCCTGACCGAACTGGAAAAAAAGGTCAAAGATCTCCTGGAAGCGGTGCGTAAAGAAAAAGGATACGATTACATTCTGAACTATGGCCCCGGAACCGGAGTGCTCATGGTCAACGACAGCCTGGACATAACGCCCCTGGTTCTGGAACGGTTGAACCAACCAGCTCCGGCAGCTTCGGGAGACAAGAAGACCAATTAGCTCGTGGCTTTAACCAAATAAACCGCCTGGACGGTTAATTTTCAAACAAATAATACCACAATGGTTAAGGAAAACATTTTTTCCCACAAAAATTACCTCGGAACCCACCAAGAACTCGGCGAGTGGGTTAAACGCATTGCCGAATTCTGCCAGCCCGATCAGGTCCATTGGTGCGACGGATCGGAGGAAGAGTACCAAACCCTATGTGAAAAGCTGGTGGAAAAAGGAACCTTCATCCGCCTGAACCCGAAAAAATGGCCCAACTCGTTCGCGTGCTTCAGCGACCCCAGCGACGTCGCCCGGGTAGAAGACCGCACGTATATCTGTAGCCGAACCAGAGACGACGCCGGCCCGACGAACAACTGGATGGATCCCAAAGAAATGAAGGCCGTCCTCGAAGGCCTTCTGAAAGGCAGCATGCGCGGCCGGACGATGTACGTCATCCCCTATTGCATGGGCCCCATCGGATCGCCCTACAGCCGCTACGGCGTAGAACTTACCGACTCGGAATACGTGGTTACGAATATGCGCATTATGACCCGTATGGGGAGCGCCGTACTCGAACAGATCGAACAACGCGGAGACTATGTAAAATGCATCCACACCGTCGGAGCTCCTCTTGAGCCAGGGCAGGAAGACCATAAATGGCCTTGTAACCCGACGGTCAAGTACATCGTACACTTCCCGGACGACCACTCCATCGTTTCGTATGGCAGCGGCTATGGGGGAAACGCGTTACTGGGCAAGAAATGTTTCGCTCTGCGGATCGCCTCCGCGATGTCCAGAGACCAGGGCTGGCTTGCCGAACACATGCTGATCCTGGGCGCCGAATCGCCTGAAGGAGAAAAAAGCTACGTGGCAGCCGCTTTCCCCAGCGCCTGCGGAAAGACCAACTTTGCCATGCTGATCCCTCCGGATTCGATGGGAGGCTGGAAAATCACCACGGTAGGCGACGATATCGCCTGGATCTTCAAAGGGGAAGACGGGCGCCTGCACGCGATCAACCCGGAATCCGGATACTTTGGAGTAGCTCCAGGCACGAATGCCAAGACCAACCCCAACGCCATGGAGAGTATCAAAGGCAACTCCATCTTCACCAATGTTGGCGTAACCCCGGATGGCGATATTTGGTGGGAAGGCATGTCCAAAACCCCTCCGGCTAACCTGATGGATTGGAAAGGCCAGCCTTGGGACCCTGCCAGCGGCAAGCCTGCCGCCCACCCCAACGCGCGCTTTACCGCCCCTGCAACGCAAAACCCGGTCCTCGATCCCGAATGGGATAACCCGAGCGGAGTTCCCATCACCGCGTTCATTTTTGGCGGCCGCCGGAGCACCACCGTACCGCTCGTCTATCAATCGTTCAACTGGAGCTTCGGGGTTTATCTGGCCGCCACTATGGGCTCCGAAATGACCGCCGCCGCCTTTGGAGAAATTGGCAAGGTACGCCGCGACCCCTTCGCCATGCTGCCTTTCGCCGGATACCACATGGCCGACTACTTCAACCACTGGCTGCAATTCGGAAGGGATCTTCCCAACCCGCCCCGGATCTTCAGCGTCAACTGGTTCCGCAAAGACGAGAACGGCAACTTCGCCTGGCCGGGCTTTGGCGAGAACATGCGCGTGCTCAAATGGATCATCCAGCGCGCCAAAGGCCGCTCCTCTGCGGTGGAAAGCCCTATTGGATGGATGCCGCGCTACAAGGATATGGACTGGACCGGGCTGGAATTCAGCCAGGACGACTTCACCCACATCATGTCCGTTGACCGGGAATTGTGGAAAAAAGAGGTCCTTGCCCACGAGGAACTGTTTGCTCAACTCTACGATAAATTGCCAAAAGAATTCCTGTTTATGCGCGAATTGCTCCTCTCCGGTCTCTGGCGCTCGCCGGAAAGCTGGGGAATGGCCGCAGAACGCATCTAAAGCAGACATTCGCAGGTTGGGCTTCGAAAGCGCCTTACCGATACCGAAACCACTCCGGCTCGTCCGGGGTGGTTTTTTTCTACTTACGAAATCGCAAATCCTCCCGGATCCGATTCCACTTTCCACAACCTGTGGAAAAAAACCGGGAATGCGCCTCCCGCTTTTCTCGTATCTTTACCGTCCATATTCAGACGACCATCCGTTCGCGTATTTTCCCTATTCAGGAAGGAAAAGAAGGTATTCCCCCCAAGGGAATAAGGGTTTGTTCGCTTTATCATTGTAGTTTTCCACATTCAATGTGGAAAAAAAATTAGTTTTCCACAAGAATCGATTTAAAAAGTGTAATCATATTTTTTTAAATTCAATATTAATTAAAAAAAACAGTTGATAATCAATTTTTTAAAATAAAAAATACTTCAGGGTATGCCATTTATGTCGACGTAAATTCAAAGTTATCCACATTGTGTGCAAAACTTGTTCTGTGGAAATTTTGACTTTCTGTCCGAAGGGGTTTATCTTGAAAGCTCAATTCGCCTGAAGCGTAACCGGAACGCGGGAAGGCCTCTGACCAGGTTCGTTTTTTTTCAATTTCAAATTCAAATTGTTCATGGGAACTACGCTGACTGCGAAGCAGCAACCAAAGAACGGGGTTAAAACCTATACCTATGAGGAAGCCCTGAAAGCAGCCACCGCTTATTTCAAGGGGGATGATCTGGCAGCCAATGTCTGGGTCAATAAATATGCGCTCAAAGATTCGTTCGGCAACATTTATGAACGCTCTCCGGACGATATGCACCGCCGGATTGCCCGGGAGATTGCCCGGATTGAGGCTAAATACGAGAACCCGCTTTCCGAACAAGATGCCTATGAACTGTTGAAAGACTTCCGGTACATCATTCCCCAGGGAAGCCCGATGGCTGGCATCGGCAATAACTACCAAGTCTCCTCCCTTTCCAATTGCTTTGTGATCGGCAACAACGCGGATTCCTACGGCGGAATCATCCGCACCGACGAGGAGCAGGTCCAGTTGATGAAGCGCCGGGGCGGGGTTGGGCACGATCTATCGCATATCCGGCCCAAGGGCACCCCTGTTATGAATTCTGCCCTAACCTCCACCGGGATTGTGCCGTTTATGGAGCGTTTTTCCAACTCTACCCGGGAAGTTGCCCAAGACGGGCGGCGCGGCGCCCTGATGCTGAGTATCTCGGTCAAGCATCCCGACGCCGAATCCTTTATCGACGCCAAGCTCGAACAAGGCAAAGTGACCGGCGCCAACGTCTCCGTGCGCATCGACGATGCGTTTATGCGGGCAGCCGTAAACGGTCAGACGTACCGGCAACAGTTTCCGGTAGATTCGGAAGCTCCTCTGATCGTCAAAGACATCAACGCCTCCGACCTTTGGAGCAAGATCATTTACAACGCCTGGAAATCTGCCGAGCCCGGCGTCCTGTTCTGGGATACCATCATCCGGGAATCCGTGCCGGACTGTTACGCCGATTTGGGGTACAAAACGATTTCCACCAACCCCTGCGGAGAAATCCCCTTGTGCCCGTACGACAGCTGCCGCCTTTTAGCCGTTAACCTGTATAGCTACGTCGACCATCCCTTCACCCCGCAGGCCAGATTCAACATCGAGAAGTTTAGCGTCCACGTCCGGCACGCTCAACGCATCATGGACGATATTATCGATATGGAGCTAGAGAAAATCGAACGCATCATCGAAAAAATTGCCGACGACCCCGAAGCCCATTCGATCAAAGCCGTCGAACTGGACCTGTGGAAAAAAGTGCGCAAAACCTGTATCGAAGGCCGGCGCACTGGCGTGGGTATCACAGCGGAAGGCGATATGCTCGCCGCTTTAGGCGTGCAGTACGGCAGCGACGAAGCCATCGCCCATGCTTCGGAAGTACACAAAACCCTGGCTATTAATGCCTACCGATCTTCTGTAGACCTCGCCCGCGAACGCGGCGCATTTCCTGTTTTCGACGCTGCCAGGGAAAAGAACAACCCCTTCATTAACCGCCTTAGGGAAGCCGATCCGGAATTATACAACGATATGGTGCTCCTACGGGCGCCGGAATATTGCCTTGCTGACCATCGCCCCCACGGGTACGACCAGCCTGATGTCGCAAACGACTTCCGGGATCGAACCCGTGTTCATGATCAGCTACAAACGCCGCCGCAAAGTCAACCCCAACGACAAGGACGCCCGAGTGAGCTTTGTCGATGAGGTTGGCGATCACTGGGAAGAGTACTACGTATTCCACCACAAATTCGTCGACTGGCTCCGGATCAACCATTACGATGTTGGCGAAACGACGAAGCTTTCTTCCGAAGAGCTCCTGCCTATTATAGAAAAATCCCCTTATTTCAAAGGAACCGCCAATGATGTGGACTGGGTGCAGAAGGTAAAAATGCAAGGCGCGATCCAGAAATGGGTCGACCACTCCATCAGCGTAACCGTCAACGTACCCCAGGAAACGACGGTCGATATGGTCAAAAAGATCTACCAAACTGCCTGGGAAGTCGGTTGTAAAGGCTGCACCATTTATCGCGACGGTTCGCGGTCGGGCGTACTGATTGCTGACGATAAAGGCAAAAAGAAAGATAAAGCGAAGCAAAACGGGCACTTCCAGGAAACGGGCGCGCCAAAACGCCCCGAACGCCTGGAAGCCAAAATCGTTCGTTTCCTCAACGCGGACCAGCCCTGGATCGCCGTGTTGGGTATCTATCAGGGCAAGCCCTATGAGATTTTCACCGGCGCAGCTGTCGATATCTTCCGCCTTCCCGAATACGTGGAAAATGGCTGGGTCCTCAAAGGCAAGGACGAACACGGGAAAAACCGCTACGACTTCCAGTTCATGGACCGCGACGGATACCGGGTCACCATCGAAGGGCTGTCCCGCTCGTTCAACAAGGAATACTGGAACTACGCGAAATTGATCTCCGGCGTGCTGCGCCACGGCATGCCCCTCCAGCACGCGGTAGAGCTCGTCGACGGGCTGAACGTCGAACAGGAATACATCAATACCTGGAAGAACGGCGTCGTCCGCGCCCTTAAACTCTTCGTGCCAGACGGGACCAAAGCCGTCAAATCGGCTTGCCCCGAATGCCACGACCCCGAAGGCCTCCTTTATAAGGAAGGATGCCTGATCTGCAAGAACTGCGGGTATTCCAAGTGTAGTTAGACGGCGGGACGTTACGGGGGACGGTTGACGGTTAGGACGGGGACGACGATTTTCCGTCTTCTAACGTCTAACATCTAACGCCTAACCCATGCCATCATTCTTCGTTTTCGGCCTGATGCGTATCGATCAGCTTCTGCTGAATATCAGGCGGAACGGAGTTGAATTCGGCAAATTCCTGGTGAAACTTGGCCTTTCCCTGCGACACGGAACGCAGGGTGCTGGAATACAGGTAAAGTTCTGCCTGTGGCGCCTTAGCGATGATCTTTTGGTAGTGCCCGTCGGAGTCCATCCCCAGGATAATCGCCCTTCGGGTTTGCAGGTCGCCCATAATATCCCCCATAGCCTCATCCGGACAGAGGATATCCAGTTTGAGGATGGGTTCCATAATCTGGGGCGCCGCTTCCTTGAAGGCATTTTTGAAGGCCTGGGAGGAAGCGGTCATGAACGCGTTGTCGTTGGAATCCACGGGGTGCATTTTTCCGTCGAAGATACTCACCCGGATATCCTGGCAGTAGGAACCGGTGAGTGGGCCTTCCTCCATTTTCGCCAGAATCCCTTTTTTGATGGCGTTGGAGAATTTGGAGTCGATTGATCCCCCCACTACGCACCAGTAGTAGGCCAGTTTGCCGCCCCAGGGGAGGTCTTCCACGTCGCGGTGGCGGACCGTCAGCCCGGCAGGGTCTCCCATGCCCTCCGCATAAGGTTCGATACGCATATGCACCTCGGCGAATTGCCCGGCGCCTCCGGTTTGCTTCTTGTGCCGGTACTGCGTATTCGCTTCCCGGGTAATGGTTTCCCGGTAAACGATCCGGGGCTTGGCAAAATCCATAGATACGCCCTGCACCGTCTCGACGCGGTGCTTGATCATGTCCAGGTGAAGCTGTCCCTGGCCATGCATCAGGATCTGTTTGGCTGCGGCAGATTGCTCAACGATCACGGTGGGATCTTCTTCGCTGATCAGGTGGAGGGCTTTCATGAGTTTCTCCATATCCGCTTTATTCTGCTGTTCGATCGCCACGGTAACGCGCGATTCCGGAAATTCGATAGGAACCAGGACCCGGTCTGTTCCCTTCACGTTCAGGGTGTTGTTGGTGTGGGAGTTTTTCAATTTCACCGTAACCCCCAGGTCCCCCGCCTGAAGTTCTTCGACCGAGATCCGGTCTTTGCCGTTGGCGATGAAAATCTGCCCGAAGCGCTCGGTCCCTCGGTTGCTGACATTGACCAGTTCGTCGCCCGCACGCAATACCCCGGAATACACTTTGAAATAGGAAACCAAGCCTACCCGGGGTTCAGAAATGGTTTTATAGATAAACACCGTGGCTGCGGCGTCTTTTTTACAATCGAGCGTTCCCCCTCCCTGTAAGCGGGCAGGCCTGCGGTCTGCAGGAGTAGGGCATACGTCGTTGATAAAGCCCATAATCCGGCCGCTGCCCATGTTTTTGGCGGCGGAGCAGCAAAATACCGGAAAGATCTGGTGGTGCGTAATCCCGATCCGAAGCCCCTTCGCCAGTTCTTCTTCCGTCAACGTGCCTCTGTCGAAGTATTGCTCCATCAAACCTTCTTCATTCTCTGCGGCAGCTTCGACAATGGCGTTATGCATTTCCATGGCTCTGGGCATTTCGGACTCCGGAATGGAGCGCTTCTCCGGCTTCCCGCCATCGGAAGGGAACACATACATCACCATGCGCAAGACATCAATAATCGTATTGAAGTCTTTGCCCGAATTGTAAGGATATTGGAACGGAATCACATGACTGCCAAACCGCTGAACAGCCTGGCTCAGGGTATTTTCGAAATCGGCCTTCTCGTGGTCCATTTGGTTAATAACAAACATGGCCGGCGCCTGGAAGGCGTCCAGGTAATCCCAAATGAGTTCGGTCCCAACCTCTACCCCGCTTTTGGCGTTTAACAAAATAACCCCAGTAGAGCCGACTTTCATCGAAGAGACCACCTCGCCCACAAAATCGTCCAAACCGGGAGTATCCAGAATATTGATCTTGGAATCTTTCCATTGGACATGCATCAGAGTGCTGAAAATCGATCCTCCGCGTTCCTTCTCCAGGTCTGAGTAATCAGACACGGTGTTTGCCTCTTCTACAGTACCCCGGCGGTTTATTTCCCCGCCTTCAAAAAGCATCGTCTCGGCGAATGTGGTCTTGCCCGAGCCTGAGTGCCCGAGCAGTACGACGTTTCTAATGTTTTTAGTGTCAAAGCTCATATCTCAAACAATTTTGCGGTGAATGATCTCCTCACAGCCCGCCCATGTGCGATTCTGCGAGATATTATAGACAAAAGTGATTGAATTTACTATTTTTCGGCTATTGTGCAAAAAAAATGGCGGGCTTAACATGCCAGGAATTTTTTCTCTTTTAAAAATCTGTTTTCTGTACGTATTCTCAGACTGTTGTACTTATAAACAATGACAATGATCAATTATTCCAACATTAATGGTCACCTCGTTGCGGCTGGCGAAGCCAGCCTGAAGGTCTCCGACCTGTCTGTCCTCCGGGGGTTTGCCATCTTTGACTTCTTCCTTTTCCGGAAGGGCCATCCCCTGTTTTTGAATGATTACCTCGACCGGTTTTACCGCTCCGCCCAATTGCTGCACATGGAGGTGCCTTTCAGCAAAACCGACTTTGCCCGGCAAATCATCCAACTGATTGAGCGCAACGGGCAGGAAGAAGGGGGTATACGCCTCTTACTAACCGGAGGCTACTCCCCCGACGGCTACTCCCCTGCCGAGCCGAACGTGCTGATCCTTCAGTATCCTCTCCCCGCGAAGACCTGGCAAAGCTCCCAGGGAATCAAGCTGATGACCCATACCTTCCTGCGCGAAATCCCGGAGGTAAAAACCACCAACTATGTCACCGGGATCAGCCTGCTTCCCGAACTCAAGCGGTGCGGGTTCGACGACTTGCTTTTCGTTGAGAACGGAGAGTGGATCAGGGAATCGGTGCGTTCCAATTTTTTCCTCGTTTTCGACGGCCAACGCGTAGTGACTCCGGGAAACAAGGTGCTCCTGGGCGTCACCCGCAAGCAAATCCTTCATCTGGCGGGAAAACGGTACCCAGTTGAAGAGCGGGATGTGCATATTTCCGAATTAAAGGAAGCGCATGAAGCATTTTTCACCAGTACCATCAAGGGCGTCCTTCCGGTCGTGCAGATCGATGATCAGCTGATTGGGGATGGGAAACCCGGCCTGGTATCTGCTCAACTTTACCAAGACTTTATTTCGCATGTCGAAGCTTACCTCGAGGAGCAATCGCGGAAAGCCCGGCAATTAATGGAAGCCTAGTACTATGCGTATGCGTACCTTCTTGTTTTTCACGCTCCTGGCGCCACTGTGGCCCATTTGCGCTCAAAGCCTCTACACGCTGAAGCCTTCCCGTGTTTTCGACGGGACCGAGATGCATTCCAATTGGGTGGTTGTGGTGGAAAACAACCGCATCAAAAGCATAGGCCCCGCAGATCAGGCCCCATCCCCTGCTAAAGCAACGGTCATTGAAATGAAGGGGTTGACCCTTATCCCCGGCATGATCGAAGGCCATTCGCATCTCTTGCTCCATCCCTACAACGAGACGTCCTGGAACGACCAGGTGCTGATTGAATCGGAGGCGGAGCGGGTTATCCGGGCGGCTGTGCATGCAAAGCAAACCCTGGAAGCCGGTTTCACTACCGTCCGCGATCTGGGTACCGAAGGCGCGGGGTACGCTGATGTGGGCATCAAGGCGGCTATCGGGAAAGGGATCATCCCCGGACCGAGAATGCTGGTTGCAGGGCCGGCTATCGTCGCAACGGGAAGCTACGGACCAAAAGGGTTTGCCCCCCATGTCGGGGTTCCGCAAGGCGCCGATCAGGCCGACGGCTGGGACGACCTGATCCGCACCGTGCGAACCCAGATCGGAAAAGGCGTAGACTTGGTAAAGGTATATGCCGACTACCGTTGGGGGCCAAACGGAGAAGCCCGGCCTACCTTTTCGGAAGAAGAAATCCGCCTTATTGTCGAAACGGCCCGCAGCAGCGGCCGGGTAGTCGCCCATGCTTCCACCCCGGAAGGCATGCGCAGAGCCGTCCTCGCCGGCGTCGAAACCATTGAACACGGCGACGGAGGAACGCCGGAGGTGTTCGCCCTGATGGCGGAACGCGGCGTCGCCCTTTGCCCAACCATCGCTGCCGGAACCGCCATCTCCCAATACCGCGGGTGGAAAAAAGGAACCGAGCCCGAGCCCGAACGCATCAGGGAAAAAAGGGCGAGCTTTAAACAAGCCTTGGAAAAAGGCGTTCCCATCGTCGCCGGCGGGGATGTGGGCGTCTTCACCCATGGCAATAACGCCTGGGAACTCGAGCTCATGGTCGAATTCGGCATGCCTCCACGCGAAGTACTCAAAGCCGTAACTTCAGGTAATGCGACCCTCTTTCACCTCGGCCATCAATTGGGCTTTATCCGCCCCGGATACCTCGCCGATCTCGTCGCCGTAGAAGGAAACCCGGAAACGGATATTGCGGCGTTGAAAAACGTCAGGTGGGTCATGAAAGATGGGAATATACACGGAGCACGAGGCGGAGCCCCGCGATAGGGAGCAGAGGAATTAGGGAGCAGGGAGCAGGGATTAGAGAGCAGGGACTACCAAACCAGCGCGAGGCTCGATTTTGTTCGCCGGAATCTTCAGATTCCTAGCGGAACTATTCGCCGGTCTCCCGACCGGCGTCCCCCTGCTCCCTGCTCCCTGCTCCCTAAAAACAACCACATCCATGAGTTTAATAAATGTAGCCCTCGTTCAGGCGGCGCCGGCCTTGTTTGATCTCGAAGGAAGTCTGGAAAAAGTAGCTGATTGGGCGGAGCAAGCCGCATCGGAAGGTGCTCAGCTTGTGTTGTTCCCGGAAGGTTTCCTCCCCGCGTATCCCAGAGGGCTGGGGTTTGGAAGCGTAGTTGGCAGCCGGACGCCCAAAGGGCGGGAGGATTGGTTGACGTACTTCCGGAATTCCGTTCGCGTGCCGGGACCGGCGACAGAACGGCTTGGACGGATCGCCCGCGAAAACCAGCTCTATCTGGCCATTGGGGTGACCGAGATTGGAGAAAGCGGAGGAACGCTATATTGCACCTTGTTGTACTTCAACCCTGCCGGACAATTGATTCACCGGCACCGCAAATTAAAGCCGACGGCTGCCGAGCGGATTATTTGGGGAGAAGGGCAAGGCGACGACCTCGATGTGCTGTCCACGCCTCTGGGGCGAATAGGAGGGCTAATCTGTTGGGAAAACTACATGCCCCTCGCCAGGATGGCCCTTTACGCCCAGGATATCCACCTCTACCTTGCCCCCACGGCAGACCATCGCGAAAGCTGGCAATCCACGATCCGGCATATAGCTTGTGAAGGGAGGTGCTTCGTCCTGAGCTGCAACCAATTTGTCCGTAAAGACATGTACCCCGAAACCTTCCAGGAGGAACTTCGGGATCAGCCGGAGATCCTGTCCAGAGGAGGCAGCGCGATTATCTCTCCCCTTGGGGGCGGACTGGCCGGTCCCCTTTGGGACAAAGAAGGCATGCTGGTTGCCGCTTTAGACCCGGAGGATATTATTCGGGCACGTCTGGATTTTGACGCATTCGGGCACTACCATCGGTCCGACGTGTTCTTTTTTGATTGGAGAAAGAAAAATTAGAAACTAATTTTTGATAAAAAATGTATTTATACGAATGAGAAAGAAGATCGCAAATACTTCCCGTTACCATTAGTCCAAAATTTGGAGGTTTTCGAGATAAAAAATTCGCAATCCACCGTATTTTGGGTATCATTGTCAAATTGGGAAAGATCCTCTGCCTTTCGTTTTAATTCAACTTAAATCACTGAATACCAACATCATGGCTAGACGCAGTTTATTTCAATCCGGGAACCCCGTCATGCGGGAATCGATCTATCGGACCGCTTCACAAGAAGTGTTGGATGCAGGCTTAACCTCCAGTACTACCGAGCGGATGACCGTTCGCGGAGCGATCATGAAATCGTTTATTCTTGCAGGCATTCTGTTGTTCACCGCCGCTATTGGCTTTTCCATGCCAAGCCCTTTAATGGTTTGGGGCGGGGCGATTGGAGGGCTGGTGCTGGTGCTGGTGATGTCGTTCCGGCCCCACCTCTCCCCTACGCTTGCGCCAGTATACGCCGCTTTGGAAGGCCTTTTCCTGGGGGCTGTATCCTTTGTTTACGCGGCACAGTTTGCTGGCATCGTATTCCAGGCGTTTTCGCTGACGATTGCCGCTTTGTTTGCTATGCTGTTCATTTACCAGTCGGGGATTATCAAGGTGACGGGCCGGTTCCGGACCATGCTCGTCATGGCTACCGGCGCTATCGCGCTGGTTTATATTCTCAGCCTGGTTCTCAACCTGTTTGGAATTACTATGCCTTACCTGCATCAGGGCGGTGCGATTGGCATAGGGATCAGCGCAGTCATTCTGGCTATCGCCTGCCTCAACCTCCTGCTTGATTTTGACAATTTCAAAATGGGCGAGCAATACGGTGCCCCGGCTTATATGGAATGGTTTTCCGCTATGGGCCTGATGGTTACGCTCGTTTGGGTCTACCTTGAAATCCTTCGCCTGCTTTCCCGCTTGAGGGAGTAAGCGTTTAAACTGGAAGCCTCTTGGCCAAAGTAAAAAAGATCTTCATTTGTTCGGAATGCGGGGCCACGGCCCCCAAATGGGTAGGTAAGTGCCCCTCCTGCGAGCAGTGGAATACCTACCAGGAAGAGGTCATTTTTCGGGACGATACACCGGAAACGATGCGCCCCGCCCGTGCAAATGCGTCTCTAAAACCCGGCGCCGGCCCCAAACCTGTACCGTTGGGGGAGATCGCCACCGGCGTTACCCGGAGGTTGATCACTGCGGATCAGGAACTCAACCGGGTATTAGGCGGCGGTATCGTCAGTGGGTCTATGGTCCTGATCGGCGGTCAGCCGGGTATCGGAAAATCTACGCTGTTGCTTCAAATGGCCCTTTCCCTTAAAGCAAAGGTCCTTTATGTATCTGGAGAAGAAAGCGAAGAGCAGATTAAAATGCGCGCCGAGCGCCTCGGTTTGGCAGGCGCCAACTGCTTTATTCTAACGGAAACCAACGCGTCCCGGGTGCTCGTTCTGGCAGAAGAACTCCAGCCCGATCTGGTGGTTATTGATTCTATTCAAACCCTTTTCGTCCCCTACATCGATTCCATGCCTGGGAGCATTTCCCAGGTAAGGGAATGCGCGGGGGAATTGCAGCGCTTCGCCAAAACCAGCAATGTTCCGGTCTTTATCATCGGGCATATTACCAAAGACGGCGCCATCGCCGGCCCCAAGCTCCTGGAACACATCGTTGACGCCGTCCTTCAATTCGAAGGCGACCAGAATTACGCGTATCGGATTTTGCGCACGTTGAAAAACCGTTTTGGCTCTACCGACGAATTGGGGATTTATGAAATGCAGGCCGTGGGGCTTCGGGAAGTCAGCAACCCTTCCGAACTGCTGCTCTCCCAAAAAGAAGAAGAACTCAGCGGCAGCGCCATCGGCGCCACAATCGAGGGGCTCCGGCCCATGCTGATCGAAACCCAGGCCCTGGTGAGCAAAGCCGTATACGGCACCCCGCAGCGGTCGGCAACGGGGTTTGACCTGCGCCGCCTGAGCATGCTGCTTGCCGTTCTGGAGAAACGCGGCGGTTTCCCTATGGCTATGAACGACGTCTTCCTGAATATTGCCGGCGGCATCCGGGTCGACGACCCGGCCATCGACCTGGCTATTGTGTGCGCGCTGATCTCTTCCCTGGAAGACGTGGCCGTTCCAGCCAATATTTGTTTTGCCGGGGAGATTGGTCTATCCGGAGAGATCCGGGCCGTCAACCGCATCGAACAGCGCATCCAGGAAGCGGACCGGCTGGGTTTCAAAGCCATTTACCTTTCCAAATACAACATTAAAGGGCTGGATACCACCCGATACGGCATCCGTATCCACGCCCTGGCGCGCATCGAAGAATTGTATTCCGCCCTGTTCGTTTAACCGCACTGCAACCTTCTTTTTGCTATCCTGTTTAAGGATATATGAACGATTCACAGAACCTAACGGGTCCCATTTTACTCTTCGACGGCGTGTGCAACCTATGCAACGGAACCGTTCAGTTCATCCTACGGGTAGACCGAAAGCAGGTTTTCCGCTTTGCTTCCCTGCAATCAGAGATTGGGCAGCAATTACTCCGCACTGCCGCTTATGACGGCCCTCCGCTGGACAGCGTCGTGCTGATCAAAGACCAGAAGGCATTCATCCATTCAGAAGCTGTACTGGAAATCGCCCGCTTGCTGGGCGGGGGATGGGCGTTGTTGTATGGGTTCAGCGTCATTCCCAAGGGATGGAGAGATCGCCTCTATTCCTGGATTGCTCAAAATCGGTATCGGTGGTTTGGAAAAAAGGAACAATGCATGATCCCCTCTCCGAAGTTACGCGCACGTTTTTTATAATCTATACGGACAGAATTCGTCTGGGAAAATCCAAACCAATTCCCGTAAAGTCTTTCCACCTTTAATCTGCTAGACATGGAAAACCGAAGAACATTTATTCAGAAAAGCGCTTTTGCTGCGGGCATTCTGGCGCTGCCCAACTACAAATGGCTGTCGGCCCTTTTTAACGCCGCCCCCGGCCAACTAGAGCCTTTGCGCGGGAATACCGGCTTTTACACCGAAAGTGGAGGTACCATCGGCTGGTATATCCACGAAGATGCTATCGTGGTTGTCGATTCCCAATTCCCTGATCAGGCCAGGCATTTGATCGAGCGCATCCGGGAAAAATCGCAACGGCGTATCGACCTGCTCATCAATACCCACCACCATGGCGACCACACCGGAGGAAACATCGCCTTTAAAGGCATAGTAGATAAAGTGGTCGCGCACGCCAACTCAAAGAAAAACCAGGAAACGGCGGCCGTGGCTCGTAAAACGGAGGCCCAGCAACTGTATCCCGACACCACGTTCGACCAAACCTGGAGCCAGAAAATCGGTCAGGAAATCGTCAGCGCCAGGTATTTTGGACCAGGCCATACCAATGGCGACAGCGTCATCCACTTCGAAAACGCCAACGTCGCCCACATGGGCGATTTGATATTCAACCGCCGGTTCCCGTTCATCGACAAAACGGCAGGCGCGTCTATTGAAAACTGGATCGAGGCGCTTCATCAGATCCGGAAACAGTACGACAAGGACACGCTGTTCATTTTCGGCCATGCCGGTGAAAAATACCCTGTGACCGGGACGAAAGCTGACCTGGCGGCTATGCAAAACTACCTGAGCAAGATGTTCACCTATGTCAAAAAAGCGGTCAAAGAAGGCGTGACAGAAAAAGACCTGATCGCCAAAACCAAGCTGATCCCCGGCGCCGAAACGTGGACCGGGCAGGGAATCGAACGCAGCATCAGCGCGGCTTACCTCGAATTACAAAAATAAGCCCCCGCCTGGGAAGATAAAATTTGGTCTGCCGGGAAGCAGGTTGTAATTTCGGGCCGTCTTAACGATTTTTTTCTGTATCCATACAGAAAATCCGTTAAGACGGCCTGAATTGTTCAGGCAGGTTTTGTTTTTCCATTTTCGGATTGAATAAATGCCTTTTTATGGTCCAACGCATCGAAATTGCACAGGTTCTTTCCCAGTCACCCGTTGGTCAAACGATCACGGTGAAAGGCTGGGTACGCGCTTTCCGAAACAACCGGTTTATCGCGCTCAACGACGGCTCCGGCCCCGGCAACCTCCAGGTCGTCATCGAAGCCGATCAAATGGATGAAGAACTGGTAAAAAAGATCAAATACCACGCTTGTATATCGGCTACCGGAGTTATCTCCGCATCGCAAGGCGCAGGCCAGGACATCGAACTGCTCGCGCAGGAGATTGAAATTCTGGGAGAAAACAATCTGGATGAATACCCCCTGCAGCCCAAACGCCAAACCGTGGAATTCCTGCGCCAGAAGGCCCACTTCCGGATGCGGACCAACACCTTTGGCGCCGTTTTCCGGATCAGGCATTCTGTCGCGTTTGCCGTGCACAAGTTCTATAACGATAACGGATTCTTCTACCTCCATACTCCGATCATCACGGGTAGCGACGCCGAAGGGGCTGGTGAAATGTTCCGGGTAACCACCCTGGATCCGGAGAACTTGCCCAGAACAGAGGCCGGTGAGATCGATTGGTCGGCCGATTTTTTGGCCGGGCCACCAACCTCACCGTTTCAGGGCAGCTTCAGGCCGAGATCGGAGCGCTCGCATTGGGCAAGGTGTACACCTTCGGCCCTACGTTCCGGGCGGAGTACTCCAATACGCCCCGGCACCTCGCCGAATTCTGGATGATCGAGCCAGAGATGGCTTTTTTCGACATTCACGACAACATGGACCTGGCAGAGGCTTTCTGCAAATACCTGATCCAGTACGTAATCGATCATAACTACGCCGATCTGGAAGCCCTGGACCAGCGGCTTCAGGAAGAAGAAAAAAACCTGCCCAAAGAAAAACGGCGGCCGATGGGGCTGATCGAACAACTCCGGTTTGTCACCGATAACCCCTTTGAACGAATCACCTATACCGAAGCCGTCCATCTGCTTGAGCAGTCCAAACCCTATAAAAAAGGACAATTTGAATTCCCGGTCGAATGGGGCCGCGACCTGCAAGCCGAACATGAGCGCTATCTGGTAGAGAAAGAATTTCAGAAGCCGGTCATCGTCCGCAATTATCCCAAAGAGATCAAGGCCTTCTACATGCGCCTGAACGAAGATCAGAAAACTGTAGCTGCCATGGACGTGCTATTCCCCGGGATCGGAGAAGTCATCGGCGGTTCTCAACGGGAGGAACGCTACGATCAGCTTCTCTCAAGAATGCACGAAGCCCATGTTCCGGAAGAAGACCTCTGGTGGTACCTGGAACTCCGCAAGTTCGGCGGCGCCCCGCATTCCGGATTTGGCCTTGGTTTTGAGCGCATGGTGCAGTTCATTACCGGCATGAGCAACATCCGCGACGTGATCGCTTTTCCAAGAACTCCCGGCAGCGCCGATTTTTAACAGGAGGAGGGAAGAGGGTTGATTCCTGCTTTCACGGCAATCACTCCCCTTCCCTCCTCCTGGTTACCTACCCCATTTCGGGTAATTTATGTTTTTTTTGAATTTTTGCCCCCGGAGTACTTGGACAAATTAATTTTTTTGTCTTATGTTTACAGCATGTTTTGTTAGAGGCACAAAAAAAGCCGCACCCTCGACGGATGCGGCCTCACGCTAATAACAAATCATAATCTCATGAAAAAAAGACGACCTAAATCTTAACAAGAACGCCTTTGCGTTCCCTTTTATTTCTTTGATCCTTACGGATTTTGTTTTTCGAGGGGTTCCCCGCAGACATGCTGCAGGGAACCTTTGTTGTTAATGGGATTATAAAGCACTTATCGAAAGATAAACTTTCCGGTATTGATCAGCTTGCCTTCCGCTTCGAGACGGTAGACATACATCCCTGAGGGAAGCTGATCGCTAAACAACGTAAACTGATTTCCACTGTATACCTGGCGCTTGACCAATTTCCCATCCAGGTCGAACACGCTCAGGTGAAGTTTTCTGAAAGACGGCCCTTCCACATCAAACGTTACCGATTCGGAGGAAGGGTTCGGGTAAACCTTCACGCGCACTCCCGGTTGGAATACCTCTTTGCTGGAGGTAATGACGGTAATGAAATCCGGGAACTGGTCCACTACATAGCGCAAAATCTTCGTTGTCACAGGCGTCTGATAGTCGAAAAATACGGTAGCCCGATTTTCAATGACCGTCTTCAGCGGCGTATTGGGTTTTTGCCCTACCCGGAATTCAACGAATCCAAAACCAGCGTTCGAGCTCCCTGCCGGCAACAGGAGGATACTGTCTATAGAGATCTTGACGATCCCGTTGGCGTATACGTCCATCCGGTAGGTAAAATTGCTGGCGCCAGGCGTGACCTTCCTCGGGTCCAGCCAGGAAGGCAGCGTGTCCCGGATAACAATCCGGGTAATCGTATCCGCGCTGGTGTTTTTAAACAAGACCTTGAAGGTCAGATCGGTTTCGGGTGCGATCAGCGAATCGCGATACCCTTTGGGATAGCCTCTCAATTCTACCGGCAGCGGCGAGGCGGTTATTTCCTGAACATCAATAGACACAAACGGATCGAAATCATTTTCGGGGAACATGGTCACTTTTCCAGTGCTCACCGGAAGCCCCTGCGTTGCGCAACCTTCAACTGCTGCCGTAGGATAGCTTCTGCCGGGGTGGCCGGACGACTGTTCTACTACCACCCGGTAAGTGGCGCCAATAGCTGGAACCTTTATCGTTTGCTCCTCATTGGCGCGCAACTGAATATCGTTCTGCCGAAGCACGATGTTGTCCTGAATAACGATGGAGCGCTTGGCGGATTTCATATCTCCCGCACCCTCGTTCCGGATCTGGAAGGTCACTGTATCCCCTTCACAGCTGCCGCGGACGCTCAAGCTGGCGCCATCCCAGTTGGGATCAGGCTGTAAACAGCTGACATCAGGGAAAATATGCGCGGCGACAAAGGCAGCCTGGCCTTCGGCAATCCCGGTGCAGGCCATTTTAGCGCGAACCAGGAAGGAGCCGCAACCCGTAGCAGGAACCGATCCCAAGGGGAAGCGGAATTTCCCATCGGCCGTCACCTGATGCTGCCGGGTAGCGCTTACAAAAGCGATTCTGGGATCCAGGGTAAGTTCAACATACGCATTTTCAGCCTGGCCCGTCCCGATGTTGCAGTAGTTGACCGTATACTCCAAATCCTGGCACGGAGCAAGGAAAGGAGTAGCCACGCCCACCTCGAGGAATGGGCAAACAATTCCGGGCTTCATCGGAAAATCCACCCGAACGGAGTCGTAGAATGACGGGAAGCTGATCGTTACCCCCTGGGGGATACAGGCATCCCAGTATAGGTTCAGAGGCAGCGCACGAACGTTGTACCTTCCGGAATCCACCGGAATCCGGTAAAAACCATTTCCATCGGTCGTGGAATAAAAGACCTTTCCTTGTCCTTCCGCCTGAACAAGCCACCCCTTTAGGGGCTGTTCGTTGGAGTCGTTATCGCAGCCGCCATCTCCATCGAGAAAAACGCGCCCTGAGATAAAGTTGGATATCAGGTTGCCGTCGCCATCGGTTTTTACCAGAATGAGGTCGTTAAAGGACGTCAGTACCTGGGCGTTATAGCCGGTAAGCACATAGCCGCCGTCTGCAGTAGCCCGAATATCCCTGGCTTCTTCTGCCGCCTGGGGATCTCCCAAATTTTTCTGCCAAAGAATCTGCCCTTCAGAAGAAAGCTTTGCGATAAAGATGTCGACATTGACCATGCCGATCACTTTCAACCCGGTGAGAACCAGGCTGCCATCGGTGAGTTCCGTGATCGCATTGGCTTCTTCTTCCACTCCGCTCTCTCCAACCGTTCGTTCCCAGAGCAAATTGCCGGTGAGATCGAACTTGGCGACAAAAGCATCGGGGTTGTCGTTATAAAGCCCTGCGAGGATTAGTTCGCCCGATTTGGTAACCAGGAGATCCCGGACTTCTTCCCGAAAGGAGTTTCCAATACGGCGATCCCAGAGGGATTTGCCGGCCGTATCCAGGCGGTACAGGACGATATCGTTGTCAAACCCTTTTTCATTCCGGGAGTTCCCGGCAAGAGCAAAGCCTGATTTCCCGGGAAGCACGACGATTGCGGCGCCTACGTCGGCGCGAGGAGTACCATAGGACTTAGCCCACCGCGTATTGCCTTCGGAATCGAACCGGACGAGCAGGATATCTTCGTCTTCGTTTGCATTTTTAATGGAGCCGGCCACCAGGAAACTGCCATCCGCATCGACGGCCGCTCCGCTTGCGCGTTCCGCAAGAGAAGTGCCGAACTGCTTGCTCCAAATCTTGCGGCCTTTCCGGTCGATTTTAAGTAAAAAGATATTTTCGTTCTCCCCTACCTTGTTAATGATGTTGCCGACGATAAGGAAATTGCCGTCTGAAGTTGGCAAAATGGCGCGTGCCTGTTCCTGGAACCCCTCGTCGAAATAGGTAGACCAAAGCAAGGTCCCGTCGATATCCGTGCGGATGACGAAAATATCCTGGTCATTGTTGATTCCAAAGGACTCTCCGAAGCCAACTACCAGGAAGCCTTGGTCCTCTGTTTGGAGTACCGCCCAGCCTTCGTCCGTTTTTTCAGCGCCAAAGTTGAATTGCCAGCCTTGAGCGGACAATCCGGAATATAAGAACAGAAAGCACATCACAAGAAATACCCCCCCCTGCACCCTGCGGAGGGCGCCCCCAAAATAGGCAGGAGCTGGTCTGTTTTTCATGAGCGCTTTTTTTGGTGCTACATTCATTAATACATTACAAAAGTGCATCGAATGCCTTGCTGATTCAAAGACAAAAAAACAGGTTTGTTGAAAAAAATATTCATACATTAGACCTTATTTTTAAATAAAAAACGTTTTCAATATTTGTTTTACAGGATTTTATAATCCTCATCAATAATATACTTTGTTGAAAAAAAAATTTCCTTTTCATGCAAAATAGTCAGCTAACACACATTTTTCGTTCGCTGAACAAGAAGGAAACCCGGGAATTGAGAAAATGGCTCCTTTCCCCTTTCCACAATCAGCGGGAGGATGTGCTCCAGCTTTTCGATTATTTCCAGGAAAAAGATTACCTGAATAACGATCCAAAGCTGAAAAAAGAGCTGGTTTTCCAAAAAATTTTCCCCGGCGAGGCGTACGACGACGCCCGGATGCGGCAGACCATTCACTTTTTACAGAAATGTACGGAAGATTTTCTCGCTTACAAGGAATTCCAGGAGGAGCCTACCCGGCGCGAACTCTTACTGGCGGAAGGGTACCGGAGAAGAAACCTGGACCGGCTGTTCGAAAAAGCGCTAAAAGGGTTAAACGATAACCAGCGCCAAAGCCGGGTCAAGAACGAGGAATTTCTGCAGGCGAACATTCTGATCCAATCGCTGGAATACAAATACATTTCGGAAAAAAAACGAACCCCCGACACGAACCTGCAGACCTATTCCGATGCCCTCGACTTATATTTTATTGCCGGAAAACTCCGGCTCGCCTCCCTGATCACGGCGGTCCAGAAAATATACACCCAGGACATTCGGGTTGGATTACTGGAGGAGGCGCTGCACTACGTCGAGTCCAATGGCCTGCCCGAGCTCCCCGCTATTCGGGTTTACTACTTTATCTATAAGTCGCTGAGCGATCCCGCCAATGAGCACTTTTTCTTTAGCCTGAAGGAGGCCATTTTTCAGTACGACCATTATTTTTCTCCGGAAGAACAGCGAGATATTCTGTTGCTTGCCGTGAATTACTGTATTGCCAAAATGAACACGGGGGTTACCCGGTTTATCGGAGAGGCCTTTGACCTGTATAAGCGGGGAATTGAAAACGGGGCGCTTCTGGACAAGGGGATGCTCAACCACCTGACCTTCATCAACATCATCACCACAGGCACCACCTTGAAGCAATTTGAATGGGTGCTGCAATTCATCGAAAACTACCAGCAGTACCTTGCGCCCCAGTACCGGGAGAATTTTGTGCACTTTTCACTTGCCAAGCTCCACTTTGAAAAACGGGAATACCTTCAGGCTCAACGGTTACTGATGCAATTCGACTACGACGACATCCTGTTTAACCTCAGCGCCAAGTCCATGCTGATCAAAATATATTACGAAGAAGGGGAGTATTCGGCTTTGGACTCGTTGCTGGAAAGCTTGCGCACCTATATCAGCAGGAAAAAGACCATTGCTTACCACAAGAACATTTACAACAACCTGATCCGGTTTACCAAGCGGCTGGTGCGCCTCAACCCCTACGACCGGGAGCAGAAGGACAAACTGCGCAAAGAGATCGATGCGGCCAATCCGCTTCCGGAGCGCAAATGGTTACTTGAACAGCTGGAAGCCATTTAGTGTAGAAAAAGAAAAGAGGAACAAAAATTTACTCCGGCCTGCTTATCTTTCGAGTCGTCAAAGGAAAATCGCGCGGTATGCAAATCCAAGAGGTTAAAAGCCCAAAATCCTGGGCGCAATTTTTCAAGGTTACCCAACGGGTATACGAGGGCGATCCCAACTGGATTGACCCGCTTGAGGTGGATATCCGAACCATTTTCAATCCGGTTAAAAACGTGGCGTGGAAAAACGGCGTTGCCAAGTGTTTTGTGCTTTTGGACGATCAGGGCAAACCCGCCGGAAGGATAACCGCTTTTATGGACCGGGAGGCCAACAAGCTGCAACCCCACCCTATTGGCGGCGTAGGCTTTTTCGAGTGCATCCCCAACCCGGATTACGCCCATGCCCTGTTCCGGGAAGCGGAGCAGTTTCTGCGGTCCGAAGGCGCAAAGATCATAGAAGGGCCGGTCAACTTCGGCGAACGGGATAAATATTGGGGGCTTTTGGTCAAAGGGTTTGAGCCCCCTTTATACATGGAAAACTACAACCCGGTTTATTATCAGGATTATTTCCTCAAGGAGGGGTTTATCCCGTTCGAGCAGATCCTCACGTATGCCGGTGCGTCGAAGAATATTCCTTTCGAACGCCTGGCTGCAGTTGCCAAACGCCTGAAAGAACGCCAGCCCATGTATGTCGAAGGCTTGGATTACCGTCATTTGGACAAGTTTGCCAACGACTTTGCGGAAGTGTACAACGCCTCGTTCTCGGTTTTCGACCACTTTCACCCGGTAAGCCCGGAACTGGTTCGCAACATGATGCTACAGGCTAAGCCTATTGCGGACCCCCACATTGCGGCGCTCGCGTATTACGACAAAAAGCCTGCCGGGTTCATTGCCCTGTATCCGGATATCAACCCGTTGTTAAAGCATGCAAAGGGCAAATTGACTCCCTGGAACCTGCTGGTCTTCCTGATTAAGAAAGCCTTCAAAAAAACGTATAACGCCAAAGGGATGGGGTTTGGCATTCACCCCGAGTTCCAGTCCAAGGGTATTTTTGCGCTGCTGATGGAATACCTGTGCAGCGCGCGCAACGTGGTGCGCTATCCCTATATGTATCTGGCGGGGATCCGGGCGCATAACTTTGAGATCCGCAGCGTCTATTCAAAGCTGAACGTGGAAGTCAACCGGGTCCATGTTATGTTCCGGAAACCCCTGGAAGAAGGGCTTGAGATCAAGCCGTTTCCGTTTATGGAAGACGATGAGGAGAATGGGTAAAGGAAAAAGCCCGGCTACCTTCGTTTTCTCAAATCGTCGAGGTAGCGTTCCAGTTCGCTTTCGTCGTAGATAAGCACCTCGCGGGGCTTGCTACCCTCGCTGGGACCAACGATCCCCATGGCTTCGAGTTGGTCCATGATTCGGCCCGCGCGGTTATAGCCCAGTTTGAGGCGGCGCTGGATCATAGAGGTCGACCCGTGCTGGTTTTGGACGATGAGGCGGGCGGCATCTTCAAAAAACTCATCGAGGTCGGAATATTTCAGGTCTACGGCGCCAGGGAGGTCTTCTTCGCCGTGAAATTCGGGCAGAAAATACGGTTCCGGGTAACCGGGCTGTTTGGCGATAAAATTCACGACGTGTTCTACCTCCGGCGTGTCGATGAATGCGCCTTGCAGCCGGATCGTTTCTCCTCCTATAGACAGCAGCATGTCGCCCCGGCCAATCAGCTGGTCGGCGCCTCCGCCGTCGAGGATCGTCCTGGAGTCCACTTTGGAACTTACCTTATAAGCGATCCGGGCGGGGAAGTTGGCTTTGATAATGCCGGTAATGATATTGACCGAAGGGCGCTGCGTAGCCAGAACCAAATGGATACCCACGGCCCGGGAAAGCTGGGCAAGGCGGCCAATCGGCAGTTCCACCTCTTTCCCGGCCGTCATGATCAGGTCGGCAAACTCGTCGATCACCAGGACAATAAACGGCAGGAACCGGTGCCCTTTATGCGGATTGAGGCGGCGATCGACAAACTTGTCGTTATATTCCCGGATATTCCGGGCGGAGGCTTTTTTGAGCAGGTCATACCGGCTATCCATTTCAATACACAGGGAATTGAGGGTATGGATGACCTTCGTCGTATCGGTAATAATGGGCTCGTCCTGGTTCGGAAGGAAAGCGAGGAAGTGGTGTTCCAGGGAGCTGTACGGCGACAACTCCACCTTTTTGGGGTCGACGAGGACGAGTTTAACCTGTGAGGGGTGTTTTTTGTAGAGGATAGACATCAGGATGGCGTTGATCCCGACGGATTTCCCCTGGCCTGTAGCCCCTGCCACCAAGAGGTGGGGCATTTTGGTAAGGTCGGCGACGAACACCTCGTTGGTGATCGTTTTTCCCAACACGATAGGCAAGTCCATTTTCGCCCGTTTGAATTTTTCGGACATCAGGACTTCCTTCATGGAGACCACCTGTTTTTTCTTGTTCGGCACCTCGATTCCGATGGTCCCTTTGCCGGGAATCGGCGCGATAATCCGGATGCCCAGGGCCGCAAGGCTGAGGGCGATATCGTCTTCCAGGTTTTTGATGCGGGAGATGCGGACGCCCGGAGCGGGCACGATTTCGTACAGCGTCACCGTAGGGCCAATCGTAGCGCGGATCTTGGTGATCTCGATCTTATAATGCAGGAGGGTTTCGATAATTTGGTCCTTATGGGTCTCCAGTTCCTCGCGGTCTATTTCTACCTTTTGGTCGGAATAATCGTTGAGCAACGCCACTACGGGATATTCATAGGAGGAAAGTTCCAGCGTAGGGTCGTAGGGTTCGCTGAAATGTTCTTCTTCGGCTCCGATTGCCGCAACCCCCGAAAAAGGAGGCACGACGGGCTTGTCTGTGGGTGGGCCTGGCGGAGGGGCGGAGATTTCCAGTTCGGCATTTGGCCCGAGCCGGGAAAGTTCCCGGATCACCTGGGCGTCTTTGACCAGATCGAAAGACAGCTGGCTGCCGCCCTCTCCATCGCCTTTGAGGGCCTTATCCTGCGGATCGGTTGATACCCGTTTGGGCCGCAACAGCACCCCTTCGTCCTCGAGGCGTTGGGTAGGGCGCTTTCGCACCACCCAACGGCCATGCAGGAGATCGTCCACAGCGCCTTTGAGTTCATCCCAGGCCTGGGCTGGAGTGAGGTCGTTGAAGTTGGGGTTGCGGAACCAGATCAGCATCCCCGCCAGAATAGCGAGGAAAAAGACGATCATGCCCGCTGTGCCCACGAATCGGAATAGCCACCGGTTAATGAGTTCCCCAACGCCCCCGCCCCAGGAAAAGGCAGCCCCTGGAAAAAGGAACTCCAGCAGGACAGCCAAAGACAACATGATCACGAGGGAGTAACGAATCCGAAGCCAGTAAGCCGACAAGGGTGCGCGGCGGATAAATCCAAAGCCGAGCAACACCATAATATAGATAACCAGATAGGAAGGCAGTCCAAAAAGGTAATAAAAGAAAAAGTTGGAAACAATCGCCCCCAGCCGGCCCAGCCAGTTGGCCATTTCGAAATCGCTCCGGAGCAACAGCTCCCAGGAGAACCGAATCACCCGGTCCTGATCAATGCGCCAGGTAAACAGATAGGAAGTGAAGGCGATGAAAAAATAGAACGCAAAAAAGAGAAATACTACGCCCACCAACTTGGGAATCCGTTCATCGTTGATATCCAGCTTCAATGCAAGTTGCGCGCGTTTTCTCCTTCCGTTGGCTGCCATGTATGAAGGGTTTCATAATCTTCTAATCCGGTAAAATAAGCAAATTCCGCAGAATAAAAACAAAGCTGCACATTTCTACCCACCTGAACAAAAAAAACACGAAAAGAATTTTCCTACAAAAAATTGTCCAATTATTTGTTTTATTCAATTATTTGTTTGACATTAGCGCAAGAATAGCGCATTTAATTATTTGTCAGAAAAAATTTTCCGTTATGATACGCGATGACCGGATGCAACTCAACGAAAGGTTTCGCAAAGTATTCAACCTGCTGGTGGAACGCGGGGATATCGTCCCCAACGACCGCGGAGGGAAAGGGATCGGGGATTTTGCCGAAAAAATCCTGGGAAACCGCTCTTACGGCCATATCGTCCGCGCGTTCCTCAACGAAGACGACAAACGGTGCATCGATTACCGCCATGCCCGCATTTTGTGCAGAGAATATGGCGTGAATGAAAGTTATTTAATCGACGGAATCGGCGCTCCCTTTGGATTTGACCTTCCCAAACCTTCGCACGCACAAGAACCGGTAAACCTCTACCGAAGAAACAACATTTTGTTTACCACCACCGAGGCGTTTGCCGGCCCCACCGTCGAATTGGGTGGCTTTGCCACGGAAGACCACGAATACTTCAATATCCCCGGCCTGAGCGGCGGCGGATTGGTCGCCTTTCCTATCCACGGAAATAGTATGGAGCCGGTTATCCTGGACGGAGATATGGTGATCTGCAGAGAACTCCAAAGCCTTCACGAAATACGGGATAACAAGATCTACGCAGTCAAAAACAATGGATCCATCTGGGTTAAATACGTCAAAAAGATCACCGATAAAAACAATCGGGTGATCCGGTTAAAGTTGATCTCCGCCAACCACCTCGAGCACGACCCCTTTACCGAGGAGGTAAACGAATACACCCGCCTGTATCAGGTAGTTCGGAAAGTAACCGAACTGGAATAACGTCGTCTTTTCTTTTCTCTGTAGTATAGTTCCTGCTTTCCAGGGGCTGTCTCAAAAAGCATCCATAGCTGCTCTCTGGAACGCTATGCCTTGTTTTTTGAAACAGCCCCTTTTTTTGATTGTCATTTGCCCATCGTTGCCGCATGGCTTCATACAACATCACTCCCGCCGCAACCGACACATTCAGAGAATCCGTCACCCCTTTCTGGGGAATCAGGAAAGTGCTATCGGCGGCCTTTCGCACCGGAGCGCTAATTCCCTCGCCTTCCGATCCAAGCACAAGCGCTGTTGGACCAACCAGATCCAGATCAAACAAATACTGGTCTGCTTCCAGATCGCTGGCCATCACCTGCACTCCCGATAGCCGCAAATAGTCCAGAGCTACCACCAGGCTGGATTCGCGGCAAACGGGAATATGGCTCAACGCGCCCGCAGAAACCTTCATCGCTTCTGCGTTGATCCAGGCGGTGCGCTTGCGCGGAACAACCAGCGCATGGGCGCCGCAAACTTCCGCCGTCCGCGCAATGGCTCCAAAATTCCGCACGTCGGTAATGCCGTCCATGACTACAAAAAGAGGCGTTTCCCCCTTTTCAAATACGCCAGGAAGTACCTCCTCCAGCCGCTGGAAGGCAATGGGGGCAATGAACGCAAGGACGCCCTGATGATTGCCCTGCACCCATTTCCCAAACCGTTCCCGCGGACTTACCACCATCGGAATCTGCCGCTCTTTGCACAATGCCCGGATCTCCTTTTCAAATTCTCCGCGGAGGCCCTGTTGCAACATGACCTTATCTACGGAAATCCCAGCCCGGATGGCATCCGCCACCGGATGGCGCCCGTAAATGATCTCTTTACCCGATTGCGACTGTTCGTTCATGCCTTCTTCCGCTTGTTCCTTTAAATACACCCCCTTTAAAAGCGATTTAAACTAAAATTGTAATTCCTACGCCAAAAATCCAGATCTTTTTTCTCTACTTTTCCCCCCCATTTCAGTTATGATAGAAATTACTGGGGCTCAACGCCTCTTGACAAACCCGGCGTCAGAAATCCGTTCAAAAGTACACAAAATACCTTCGTTCCTCATGCTGCGTCTAACCTTCCTCCTTTTTTACCTGCTGATCCTACCGATCTCTTATACCTATGCCCAGCCCACTTCGATTCCCGCATCGGCGCTTACCTTTCTCCATCAGACACAACACCGGTGGAAACTGACCGACACCGATCTGGACGACCTCGTGGTTTCAGACCGCTACGTCAGCAGCCATAACGGAACGGAGCATATTTACCTCCAGCAGCGGATCGCCGGCATCCCCGTGGTCAATGCGGTTACGGGAATTCATCTGGACGCGCAAGGCAACGTCGTCCACGCCGAAAATCGGTTTTGGTCTCAGCTTTCCCGCCGGGTCAATACCTCACAAGAAACCTTCAGCGCCGGATCTGCGTTGAAACAAACGGCCGAAGCCCTGGGCCTCCCCATGGCCCGTATCCCCATTCTCTCAAGACATCGCGATGCCCAGCCCATAAGCTATTCGGATGACCAGTTATCCCGAATGCCTATTCCAATCGAACGGGTCTACCTGCCCATGCCCGACAGCAGCCTTCGCCTGGCTTGGCAAACGGGAATCTACGACCCCCGGAATCCGGATTATTGGGTCACTTTCGTCGACGCCGTTACCGGGGAAATCCTCGACCGCTTCAACCGCACCATCTACTGCCATTTTGGCCCCGACAGCACCCAGTCTGACGTGTGCAACGACCCTACGCATGAAACGCACAGGCAGGAACGTTCGTTTTCGCTAGCCGGTCCTTCTCCTATCGTATCCGGAGACCAGGCCGTTTATCAGGTATTTCCCCTGCCGGTGGAAAGCCCTATACACGGAAACCAGGAGATGCTGATCAATCCTGCCGATCCGCTCGCCTCCCCTTTTGGCTGGCACGACACCAATGGCCTCCCCGGACCGGAGTTTTCTATCACCCGAGGGAACAATGCCTTTGCCTACCTGGATCGCAACGACGACGACGCAAGCGACGGTTCCGAACCCGACGGGGGACCTGAACTAATCTTCGATTATTTATACTACGATACCATTGAGCCGCTGGATCTCCCCCAAACCTCCATGACCCAGCTTTTCTATACCAATAACGCCATGCACGACCTGGCCTATCACTATGGGTTCACCGAAGCGGCCGGGAATTTTCAAACCAACAACTATGGAAAAGGAGGCAAAGAACAGGATGCCGTATTAGCCCAGGCTCAGGATGGCGGCGGCGTAAACAACGCCAATTTCCTCACGTTGCCCGACGGCGACCCGGGAGCCATGCAAATGTATTTCTGGACGCCAAGCAACGCAGCGTACGTACAGATCCTCTCCCCGGCATTCCTTGCCGGATCCCGGCGGACCGGCACGGCCTCCTTTGGCCCCCTGATCTCCTCCAAACCTACGGTGGGGAAGGTTGTCCCCGTCATCGATAGCGCCAGCACGAATCTGGCCTGCAGTTATATCCTCAACACCGGGCAAATCCGGGGAAACATCGCCTTGATCACCAGAGGATCCTGCCCGTTTAAAAGTAAAGTACTGGAAGCGGAGAAAGCCGGCGCAATCGGCGTCATCATTGCCAATAACGAGGATCAACTCCTGACCATGGGGGGGAATACGACGGCGCCTAACCCCGACATACCTGCCGTCCTGATTCGTTCTTCCGACGCGGCGCTGATCCTGCAGGAGATCAACCGGGGAAATGCCGTTATGGCGAGTATAGCGTATCAGGGGCAAGGGCCTGCGCTCCGGGACGGAAGCTTTGACAACGGCGTGGTGGCGCATGAGTATGCCCACGGGATCTCTAACCGGCTTACCGGAGGCCCCTCCAGAGCAGATTGCCTGTTCAACGACGAAAGCATGGGAGAAGGGTGGAGCGATTTTTTTGCGCTCGCGACCACCGTACTCCCCGGGCAAACCGGCGCCGAAGCCCGTGGCGTCGTGAATTATTCTGTTCGCCTGGGTGTTCAGGGGCCAGGTATCCGACGGAAGCCTTATTCCACTGCTTTTTCGATCAACAACCAGGTGTACAACGACATCATCGGGACCCGGCCGGCCACGGCGACGACGCGCGTTCCTCACCCCGTCGGGGAAATTTGGGCAGCTGCGCTTTGGGACCTGTATTGGGCCCTTTCCGACCGGTATGGCTGGGATCCGGATACCTTCCGCGGCAAGGGAGGAAACAACAAGGCGATCCAGCTCGTGATGGACGGAATGAAACTCCAGCCCTGCAATCCGGGGTTCATCGACGGGCGGGATGCCATCTTGAAAGCGGATCTGATCAACAATCAGGGGGCTAACCAATGCCTGATCTGGGAAGTATTTGCCCGCCGCGGATTGGGTTGGAGCGCCGACCAGGGAAACATCAACGATCGAAACGATGGGATTCAGGCGTTTGACACGCCTCCTGCCTGTCGGGAAAATCTGGTTCTGGAAAAAAAATCCACCCCGCTGATCCTTCCCGGAGAACGCATCGACGTCGAGCTCACCCTATCGAATAACAAGAAGAACAAGACGACCCATACCGTCATAGAAGATCCGATCCCGGCAAATGCAACCTTTGTTACCGGCTCAGCCCAGGGCGCCCTGCAAATAGACCAAAAAAAGGGTGTCCTTTTCTTTGATCTGGGGGAACTGGCGCCGGGGGAATCCAAAACCGTACGATACCAATTAAGATCAGATGACGCCCTCGCTTCTTCTCAGCGCTTTAAAGATGATTTCGAAACAGAAAGCGTTCTTTGGCGTGCTGCCGCTCTGAAAGGGGAAGCTATCTGGACCCGGAGCACTATCAGTGCGGGAGACGGTAGCCGGAGCTGGAATATTCCCGGAAGCTCGAAAGAAAACCACCATACGCTGGAACTGACGGAACCGCTCCAGATTAGCGGAAGCAAGCCTGTACTTCGTTTTCGCCATCAGTATACCACAGAAACCACCTATGATGGGGGCGTGGTCGAAGTCTCGCTTAACGGCGGCGTGACCTGGAGCCCCATTCCCGATTCGTTGATTTTCCGGGTGCCCTACGCCCGCCCGCTTTATAACAATGCCTTTGGCGTCGCCACGCAAAAGGGGTTTTCAGGCCAGAGCCCTCCAGGGTTTCAGGCAAGTTATGCCGACATGCGCCCGTATGCTGGAAAACCGATTCGCCTGCGTTTCCGCTTTGCGACCAATGAAGATGCCGCAGGCCGGGGATCTTCCTTCCTTCCTGGATGGTATATCGACGACGTGGAACTATTCGATGCCGTTAATTATGCTTCGCCGGCGTGCGTTCTGAGCGATGAAGGAGATATGGCTTGCACGGAAACCGCCGGGTGGGGAGCTATCGTTGAGCCTTCGGTGTTTACGGGAATTGAAAATGACCCTCCGGGAACCGCTATTGTCAAGATCTTTCCCAATCCCGCCTCCGATTGGGTCGCGGTTCAGCTGGGTGATTTATCGCTGGAATCCATGGAACTCCTGGCAGCAGATGGCCGGATAGTCGCTCATTACGATCCGGCATCGTTCGCGGGCAATGGGCCGGCGACGATTCCGATCAAAAGCTACCCTCCCGGGATATATTTCCTCCGGGTCCGCAGTTCCAAAGGCAGCAGCGTGCACAAACTCGTTATTGGAAAATAATGCTCAGGAAAAAAAACGTTGGCAATCCCTGACTTTTTGCCTTAGCAAAGGGCTGCACCGATAGCGATCCTCGTGATATTCCTCAAAAAGCGTATCTAAAATCCGAACGCATTTCGAAAGGCCAATCGCATCGGCCCAGGACAGAAGGCCCTGGGGATAATTTACGCCCTTAGTCAACGCGAGATCGACGTCTTCCGGGGAAGCAATGCCCCAATATACGGCATCCGCCGCTTCGTTGATAAGCATCATTAAAACCCGTTCGAAAAGTTTTTTTCCGAAGCCCTGATCTTTTTTCGGAGCCATGGGTTGGGCAAGTTCGCTATAATCATAAAACCCCTTTCCGGTTTTCCGCCCGAGATGTCCTGCGTCTACCAACTGCTTTTGGGTATGCGAAGGCCGGTATCTCGGATCATAATAACACGCATGGAACACGCTTTCCGTCACGGCGTAGTTCACGTCGTTTCCGATGTAATCCATCAGAGCGAAAGGCCCCATCCGGAAGCCTCCGATCTCGGTCATTGCCCAATCGATCGTAGCGATATCCGCCAGTCCTTCGTCCAATAGCCGGAGCGCTTCGCCGTAAAACGGCCGGGCGACCCGGTTGACGATAAACCCCGGGGTATCCCTGGCTACGACCGGGATTTTGCCCCATTGCGTTACCAGCGCTTTGGCAAAGGCAACATATTCCGGCGCCGTTTGAAGGGCCGGAATGACTTCAACCAACTCCATAACGGGGGCAGGATTAAAAAAATGGAGCCCCAGCACCCGTTCCGGGCGCCGCGTACACCCTCCGGCAATGGCGGACACAGACAGCGAAGAGGTATTGGTCGCCAGAACACATTCCGGAGAAACGATCGCTTCCAGTTGGGCAAGGAGTTGCCGTTTCACCTCCAACCGTTCCACCACGGCTTCAGCAACCAATCCCGCTTTCCTCAGGTCTGCCAGATCGTTCACAAAGCGTATTCTTCCCAGGATTTCAACTGCCTGCTCCTGGGTAAGTTTGCCTTTGTCTACCAAGCGCTTAAACCCATTCTGAAGATCCTGTTCTGCTCGTTTCCGCGCGTTGGGGTCTACATCCCAAAGGGTTACCGGATGGCCCGCCCTGGCTGCCACCTGCGCGATTCCTGTTCCCATAGCCCCACAACCGACAATACCAATTTCCATGTATCCGATTTTCAGGTAAAAATAACCCAAAGCCCCTGTTCATCCAAAGGAACGGCCGGATGCCTTGCGTAGACTTAAGTTAAAGAAGGGATGGAGCGTATGCCCAGCCCTGAATGCAGCGGCTCATGGGATGAATACTTGGCAAGTCCGTGTATTTAGGGTATAATTATGGGGCTTCGCCGAAATCGTTTATTTTTGTAAAAATGCATAAGCCATGCGGCAATTGATCGATTTTTTACTCGGCGGAACGGACGACCCCCAATACGTCTCCATTATCAAATGGCTTTGGAGGATCGTCTTTGGCGGCTTGGCTGCTGTGCTTTTCCTGTTTTTTGCACTTTCCTTTACCAATCTTCCTTCGGTCCAACAGCTTGAAAACCCAAAAAGCGAGCTGGCCACCGAAGTATATGCGGCGAGTGGCGAAGTTTTGGGCCGTTATTACACCGAAAACCGGGTTCCGGTCCAATTCGACGAACTATCCCCCTATTTAATTCAGGCGTTGATTGCTACCGAAGACGTACGGTTTTACCAGCATTCCGGGATCGACTTCAAGGCGCTGGGCCGGGTGCTTTTCAAAACGGTCTTATTGCAAAGGGAAAGTTCGGGCGGCGCCAGCACCATTACCCAACAGCTGGCCAAACTCCTGTTCACCGGTAAAAGAGCTTCCAATAAATTCGTTCGGGTCCTTCAAAAGTTTAAAGAATGGATCATCGCCGTTCGGCTCGAACGAAAGTACACCAAAGATGAGATCCTGTCCCTTTATCTGAATAAATACGACTTCATCAACGGAGCGCAGGGGATCAAACTGGCATCAGAGATTTATTTCAACAAATCCCAGGACAGCTTGCAGATACAGGAAGCGGCAACCTTGATCGGCATGCTCAAAAACTCCTCGCTGTACAACCCGCTCCGCAGACCTGAGCTCGTGCTCAAGCGCCGGGAAGTAGTGCTTAAACAAATGGTCAACGCCGGCGCCATTAGCTCTGCCGAATACGACGGTCTGCGGCAAGAACCCCTGGGTATCCGTTTTTCTCCCAGAACGTTCCTCGATGGGTATGCCACGTACTTTCGCAGCGAATTAGCCAAAGATATCAAGGACATCCTGAGCAGGGAAGAAAACCTGAAATCGGATGGAACGATGTACGATATATACCGCGACGGATTGCGGGTATACACCACCATCGACGCCGAAATGCAGCGGATTGCCGAATCCGTTATGCTGGAACACATGGCGAAAACCCAGGAAATCTTCTTTAAGGAATGGAAAGCCCTCGATCCCTGGAAATACCGTACCCGATCGGATCATGAAGTACCGCTGTCTACCCGGGAGCAAGAGCTTCAACGCGTCATCCGGGAAACCGAGCGCTATCAGGTGCTCCGCGAGCGCTACCTTGGTCCGATTTTGTCTGTTCTTCAGAATGAGTTTTCCGATGTTACCTGGAGCGCGAACGATAGGGAAATTCAACTGACCATGCGGGAAAACGCCAACCCGGGTTATCTGGACAGCCTGGAAAAAGCGCGGGTCCTCACGTCCCGTACGGCCAGCAGGCTTCGCAGGGTCGAGCGCAGCTCGATCTTACCCCAGTTGAAAACGACCTGGGACCGCCTTCAGGAAGAAACGATGCGGGAATTTCGCACTCCTGTATCCATGCGGGTATTTGCATATAACGAGGACATGGAGAAGGACACCGTTATGTCGCCGTTGGACTCTATCAAATACCACCGGATGTTCTTGCAAACGGGTATCCTGGCCGTTGACCCGCGCACCGGATACATCAAAGCCTGGGTTGGCGGGGTCAATTACAAATACTTCAAATACGATCACGTGCGGACGAACCGGCAGGTTGGTTCCTCCTTCAAACCGTTTGTCTACGCGACCGCTATTGCCCAGCAAGGGATCTCTCCCTGTTTCAAGGTTTGGGATATGCCCCAAACGATTGAAGTCGGCGAGGGCAGTTTTGGTCTGATCACCCCCTGGACTCCCCAGAACTTCGGGGAAAGCTACTCCAACCGGCAGGTCACTTTATTCGAAGGGTTGAAAAATTCAAAGAACACCGTGTCGGTGTATTTGATG
The DNA here is from genome assembly GCA_016707205.1 of Haliscomenobacter sp. GTDB lineage: Bacteria > Bacteroidota > Bacteroidia > Chitinophagales > Saprospiraceae > JADJPL01. The sequence goes on from JADJHZ010000024.1 coordinate 137,411, forward strand.
AAACAACTTGGAGATACCGAGCCGGTCCGGGCGCTGATTCACGAAATGGGCATCGACAGCAGCGCGCGTTACCCCAATGGCCGGCTCAAAGTTCCCCAGTCGCCCTCGATTTGCCTTGGCTCCACGGACTTGACCGTGATGGAAATGACCGGCGCCTATACGACCTTTGCCAATAACGGCACCTATTGCCGGCCCAATACGATTCTGCGGATCGAAGACAAAAACGGACGGATCATTTACGAAGGGATTCAGGAAGAAAAACGGGCGCTGCAGCCGAATGCCAATTACGTTATGGTAGACATGCTCCGTTACGCTGCTGGGGTTGGGGGAGTACGTAGCGAGGTGGGCGGAAAAACCGGCACGACCAACGACAATGTCGACGGATGGTTTATGGGCATAACGCCCAGTCTTGTTGTAGGTACCTGGGTTGGGGGCGAAGACCGCTGGATCACTTTTCGGTCTTCTGGAATGGGTCAGGGCGCGCGGATGGCCAAGCCTTTCTTTGTAGAATTTCTCAAGCGCATCGAACGCTCCTCGCTGGTCGATTACGATCCCGAAGCCCGGTTTTTCCGGCCTCCCGGCGACCTGGGGATCGAACTGGATTGCAGCAAATACCAGGGCGCAGCCCCCAGCATGGAAGGGCAATTCGATGAGGAAGAATCCATGTTCGGAGATGAAATCCGAAAAGACCCTTCCATCCGCCAAAATTAACATACGGTCATCAAAAAAATTAAAGGAAATGATCAAACCCAGGGTTTGGCTGGCAGTAGGAATTGGCCTCGCGCTTAGCTCCTGCATCCCTCCCAGAAAAGAGAAAATCCTTACGGAGATCAGGACAGATGTGCTCAACGACCCTGAATATCAGCGTATCTATAATCTTCAGGACCGGCTTCTTTCGGATAGTTTGTATCCTTACCTGCGGCATACCGACCCCACCTACCGGTTGGCGGCTGCCAGGGCGTTTGCTTCCCTGCGGGACAGTAGCGCCGTCGACTCGCTAGCCCAGGTGCTCCGGGATCCCATCGGGGAGGTTCGGCAAGCGGCCGCGTACGCGTTGGGACAAATCGGGTCTGCAAAAGCCGAGCCGCATCTCATCAAAGCCTTCGATCCTTACGATAGCCTGGGGCTTTCTATCCACGCGAACGCGTCTATTCTGGAGGCATTGGGAAAATGCGGTTCGGCAGCTACATTGGAGCAAATGAGTAGTGTGGTCACCTATCGCAACACCGACACCTTGCTGCTTCTTGGGCAAGCCCGGGGAATTTACCGGTTCGGGCTTCGGGGGATCATTTCGGAGAGCGGCACAAAGCGCATGGTCGATCTTGCCCTTCAGCCTGCTTACCCTGCTCCTGCCCGGCTTATGGCGGCCAACTACTTAGCCCGGACAGCCAAAATACTACTCGACACCTTTGCCGCTCCGCTTGCTCAATCGGCCCCAGCCGAGCCCGATCCGTGGATCCGTATGGCTTTAGCTACTGCCCTTGGAAAAGTCAACCGCCCCATCGCCATCGATACCCTGATTTCCTGGTACGCCAGGGAAACCGACTATCGGGTAAAAGTCAACCTCATCCGGGCATTCGCCAACTTTGACTACGCCCGAAGCAGAGACCTGATCATTGCCGCTTTGAAAGACCCACAGTTTCATGTGGCAAACAGGGCAGCTCAATTTTTCCAGGAATACGGCCAGCCTAATGATGCCATGGCCTATTGGCGCCTCTCGCGGGATACCCTGCTTGGCGCTCCGATCAAGGCGGCATTGCTGGGGGCTGCCCAACGGCATTTGCCGGCCTATTTTCAGGAATCCCGGGGCGCCATCAACCAGGACAACCGGGTCCGCTTTGAACTGGCACAGAAACCATACAACAAAGCGGCATACCTTCGCGCTTTGGGCGAATACGGGTGGAATTACCGCTACCTGTTCCTGGCGTGGACGGAAGCCCGGCATCCGGCCGTGCGAAGCGCCGCAGTAGAGGCCCTTGCCGCCATTAGCGCCCGGCCGGATTTCGATAAATACTTTGGCCTCGGCCACCGGAAAACAGCCGGCGAATTTGCGGGAATTTTCAAAACCATCCTGCTCTCCGGGGACGCCGGCCCTATGGCTATTGCCGCGGGCGCTTTGCGCCAGCCTGCCCGCCAATACCGCCTCTATATCGATACGCTGACGTTCATCGATACCGCCCTGGCTACTCTGGAAATACCCCGCGACCAGGAAACCTACCAGGAAATCCAGCAAACTGCGGAGTTTTTGCGCACAGGAAAAACTCCCTCCCCCGCAAAACCCAAATTCAACCATCCGATCGACTGGGACTTGGCGAGTAACCTCGGGCGCAAGCCCAAAGCAGTGCTTATTACTTCCCAAGGGCGGATTGAGCTTGATTTATTCCCAAACCATGCCCCGGGGACGGTCGCCAATTTCGTCGCCCTGGCCAGAAAAGGGTTTTTCGACGGAAAGAATTTCCATCGGGTGGTTCCCAATTTCGTCATCCAGGGCGGTTGCCCCCGTGGCGACGGATATGGCAGCCTGGAATACACCATACGGTCGGAACTCGCCCCCATGTATTTCGATGGGGAAGGATATGTAGGCATGGCTTCCGCCGGAAATCACACCGAGGGTACGCAGTTTTTTATTACGCATTCCCCAACCCCACACCTGGACGGCAACTATACCATTTTTGCCCGGGTTAGCAAAGGTATGGACGTTGTACACCAAATCCAGGTTGGCGATCTGATCGAAAAAGTAACTATTCAGTAACGGCAAAACCCTTAATAAACCAAAAAAATCATGAAAAATACGCCTTTAACAGAAAAGCATCTGGCCCTTGGCGCAAAGATGGCGCCATTTGCCGGATATCATATGCCCATCTCCTATACCGGCATTAATGAGGAACACCAAAATGTGCGCAACAACGTTGGCGTGTTTGATGTGTGTCACATGGGGGAATTCATTATCCGGGGGAAACAAGCGCTGGATCTGGTCCAGAAAGTCACGAGCAACGATGCGTCCAAGTTAGCTATTGGCCAGGCTCAGTACTCCTGCTTACCCAATGAACAGGGCGGCATCGTAGACGATTTGTTGGTATACCGGCTCACGGAAGAAATGTGTTCGGAAGGAGAAATCGCCTTTATGCTGGTGGTCAACGCCTCCAACATGGAAAAGGACTGGGAATGGATCAACGCCCAAAACACGTTTGATACCCGGCTAATCAATATTTCCGAGCAAACGGGCCTGATCGCTTTACAGGGGCCGAGGTCATTGGATGTACTACAACCCTTGACGGATATCGATTTGGCTTCGCTGAAATACTATACGTTTGCTAAAGGGAAAGTGGCCGGAATGGACCATGTGCTGGTCTCTGCCACCGGATATACCGGAGCCGGAGGCTTTGAATTATACTTGGCCAACGAGCATACGGCAGCCATGTGGGATGCGCTTTTTGAATCCGGAAAGCCTTTGGGTATTCAGCCTACAGGATTGGGCGCCCGGGACACCCTGCGCCTGGAAATGGGCTATTGTCTTTATGGAAATGATATCGACGACGCCACTTCTCCACTGGAGGCTGGCCTGGGATGGATTACCAAACTGGATAAAGGGGCATTTATTTCCAGTTCCCTTTTCCGGAAGCAAAAAGAAACCGGAGTCGCCAGGAAGCTGGTCGGGCTCACCTTGGAAGACCGGCGCGTGCCCCGCCATGGATACCCCATCGAAGATCAGGAAGGCAACCTGATCGGAGAAGTTACCTCCGGCACCATGTCTCCATCGCTCCAGATACCCATTGGAATGGGATATGTTCAAACCCCGTTTGCGGGAGCAGGAACCCCTGTTTTTGTCGTTGTCGGAGGGAAGAAGCTTCCGGCGCGCGTGACGAAGTTACCGTTCTATAAATAACCTGATTTGCCCACATTAGCCAGAATCCACAATCGATGAACGTACAGGAAGGGAAGGAGAAGTTTTTGCAATCCTGGGGGGCGCTGGGATCAAGCTGGGGCATCAACCGCACGATGGCTCAAATTCACGCCCTGCTACTGATCTCGCCCAAGGCGCTTAGTGCGGACGATATTATGGAGGAACTTCAAATATCCCGGGGCAATGTCAACATGAATCTAAGAGCGCTGATCGATTGGGGGCTGGTATACAAAGAACTGCGCGCCGGCGAACGCAAAGAGTACTTCATCGCGGAAAAAGATATGTGGGAGGTTGTCAAACACATTATTATCCAGCGAAAAAAGAAGGAATTGGAACCGATGATCAAGGTATTGGACGAGCTCGCCAACGTTCAGGGTTCGGATGAGGAAACCCAACAGTTCGTCCAAGTCGTCAAGGATATCCGGCTCTTTTCAAACAAAGCAGATGCCACGTTGGATTCCTTGGTCAAAGCGGATTCCAACTGGTTCATAGGAACGTTTATGAAAATGATCAGGTAAACCCTTCTTCTGCGGTGAACCGGCGGTTATTCTCAGAAGAGGCTTTGGGCATTTGCCGTGCGTTGGCCCCGCAAAGGGAACCAACCGTTCAACATCATGCCCAAAACCTATTTGCTTTCAATGGGGACCCCCAAGCTGACCAACCCAAGGGGAGGCTTTTTCCTTGTTGATGCGAAGCATTACTTATCGTCCCCGAAATAAGCCAGAATCCGGTCTGCGAGTTCCAACCCGATATTTGCTTGCGCCTCAAAAGTGGATGCTCCGATATGAGGGGTAAGGGAAAGTTTCGGATGTTGCAGCAATTCCTGCCGCGGAGTCGGTTCAAAGTCAAAGACGTCCAAGCCTGCGCCTGCGACCTGCCCCGATTCGAGCGCTTCCAGCAGAGCCACTTCGTCGACCGTTCCGCCTCTGGAGGTATTAACCAGGAACACGCCCTTCTTCATTTTGGCGAACTCCTCCCGGCCGATAATCGGCTTGCCGCCGCTGAAGGGCACATGAAGCGTGATGAAGTCGGACGTACGCAGCAACTCTTCCATACTTGAGGTTTCGACTTTCACAGAAAGCCAGGCGTTATCGCTATTAAAGGTATGCAGTTCAACCCGCGCCTCATCGACGATGGGATCAAAGGTAACGATCTTCATACCGAGCCCAACCCCAATACGGGCAACCTCCTGCCCGATGCGTCCAAATCCGATGACCCCCAGGGTTCGGCCCCTTAATTGGATGCCTTCCGAGTAGACTTTCTTTAATTTATCGTATTCGACTCCGCCTTTTACCGGCATCAAGCGATTAGACGCATGGAGGAAGCGGGCGAGGGAAAACATATGGGCAAAAGCCAGTTCCGCTACCGATTGAGAAGAAGCAGCCGGGGTATTAAAAACCAGGATGCCTTTTCCTTCGGCGTGCTCCACGTCGATATTGTCCAATCCGACACCCCCGCGGGCAATGATTTTCAGGTTGCGTCCTGCGTCAATCACCTCTTTGGTGACTTTGGTAGCGCTTCGTACAATGAGCACATCGTACGCGCCAATAGCCGACAGGAGTTCTGTTTGGGCGATACGCGTCGTATCCACTTGGTAACCTGCTTCTTCCAGCAGGGTTTTGCCGTCTGGGTGAATGCCGTCGTTGGCCAGAATTTTGATCATTGTAGTTTTTGTTTTAGCAAAGGAGGAAGAAGATTCTATTTGTTTTGAATGGGTTTTGCTATGCCGGTCCTTTGGGCGAGCAGCTATTCACCGGTTCTTCGCTACACTTACTTGCGTTCCGAGACCAGGGGGAATGCGGCGGAGGTATAATGGGAAAAGCTCCGGTCGCTAGTCACTACCGGTTTGTATTGGCGGATAAAGCCGGAAAATAACGCTTTCAACTCTTCCATTTTGACGTTGCGGGAATTGGGCATCACGAAGAACCCGATATGCGCCACGGAGCCATCGGCGTTCCAAAAAACGTGGAGCCAAACTTTCAGGCCCTTCATGTCAAAATTGATCGTTTTGGCATACTGATCTACACTGCGCAGGAAGGAGAACCAGTTTTTCAGGGCCAGTTCAATGTCGTTATTGGAAACTGCCAATAGGGTTCTGGGGTGCTGCTCGCATAATTTTTCGTAGGAAGCTTCGTCTTCTCCCAGCAAAAAAGCGGGCGTCAAAGGTTGTGGTTGGGCGTTTTGGGCAGAAAGGGTCCCGAACCCCACCAAAAGGATGGCCATTGCGATTGCTATTCTCATCGGTTTATGGTTTAAAGTCTGAAAAAGTCCCTTTGATTTGCTCTATTCCGTCCGCTACTGGAGGTGGAGCCGTTTCTTTTGCAAACACGAAAAACCGGCAGAAAATTTTCGCAAATCATTTGATTTCCCCGCCAGTATATACTGAACGCGAATTGCCTTGGGAAATTCCCAAATCATCCGTCTAGTTTAAAACAAAGGTAGAAATACTTTAATCAATTCGGGAAACTTTCCCTTTAGAACGCTGGGGTATCCACTGGAAGAGACTCCTTTTTCCACGAAGTAGTCAAATTCGGGACTTTATCCCTGGAAAAGCCTCCACACGTCGGAAAAAGTGGAATTTTGTATGTATTTAGGCCATCTTTGCGTCTAAAGAACGAGTCTGCATCGATAAACATCCTTTGCTTCTGGTCACGGACTATTTTACTCATAAGACATGCCGGAATCCAAACGATTTTTTTGATGCCGCCTCCACATTTCATAGTAAAACCTAGCGCATGGTTATTGATATTATCCTGGTCATTGTTGCCGTTTACGGGTTTTATGTCGGGTATACCAGAGGAATCATCAAGACGATTTTCTCCGTTCTTGCCATTGCGGTGGGCATTATTGCCGCCCTGCGGTTTTCGCCTGCCGTCACCGACTTTCTGAAGCAAATGTTCAATGAAACAAGTCCGCTGATGTTCGTTGCGGGGTTAATCCTGACTTTTGCGCTGACGATGATGTTCCTTAAGCTATTGGGACGCGGTTTTGAAGGCCTCCTGGAGGCAGCCAACATCAATGTCATCAACCAAACCCTGGGCGGGGCGTTCATGGCCTCGGTGCTGATTCTGATATACAGCGGAATTCTTTGGTTTGTCCTGCAGGCCTCTTTTCGCAACCTGGATGAGGTGACCGCCGACTCGCAGACGTATCCTTTTTTGAAGGAATATCCAGAGCAGGTATGGAAAGTTGCAGGTAAAATGAAGCCTTTGGTCCAGGACTTCTGGGATTACACCATCGATATAATGGACGAGGTGCAAACGATGACGGAAAAATCAGAGGGAGATACCCAGGTATACGATATTCCGGAGGAGGAGTTTGATGCAAGGAGGAATTAGACGGGAGACGGAAGACGGTGGGGACAATGGACGTGAGATGATGGGGACGGAGCTTGTCCAGATTCGGGGAAAAAGCTTAATTTGGGGTGGATTGCCAAACCCATCAAAACGTTGCCTATGAGATCCCGGAGGGCTTTACTCTTTTTCTATTTATTTGTGACGGCATCTATTGTCCATGTAGCGGCGGAAGCGTTCTCCGCGTTTTTGCTGGCGGCATCGACGAAGACCCTACCATTAGCGCTTTTGTTTATCAGTTTTTATCTGGAGGTTTCCTCTAAAAGCCGTTTCAAAGGGTATATTCTTTCGGGGCTGCTGTTCTCCCTTCTTGGCGACCTATTGTTATTATTGGCCCGCCTGGATGAAACTTATTTCCTTTTGGGGCTATCGTCGTTTCTGGTCGCGCATATTTTTTATATTCTGGCTTTTAGTGGATATGCAAGGCAGCGCCCGCCGGGGTATGTTAAAGCTGTTCCTTTGGCCGTTCTTCCTTTCGCGGCATACGTAATTGGGCTGAGTTTTTGGTGGTGGGGCGATCTGGGTGGGCTGCGATTGCCTGTAGTGGCTTATAGTCTTGTTATTACGGCAATGGGCATATCGGCCCTTAACCTGCGCAACACTGCTCCTCTGCCCGTTTTTCTTACGCTTATGGCGGGGGCTATTTTCTTTATCGTATCCGATACGATGATTGCGGTGGAGAAATTCAAGGTTTCCATTCCCTTATCCAGGATATGGATCATGGCAACCTACTTCCTTGCCCAGGGGGCTATTGCCTGGGCGTCGGCGGCGCTGGCTTCACGCCTGGTTGCGGTTGCGGACGCGCCAGATGGACACCGCTAAACGGAAAGGAAAAACAACAGCGCTGATTATAGCGCCCACGGCGAAAAGGAGAAATTCGTTATAGATATAATTAATCATGGCTTCCTGCTGTTTAAGGGGCAGTAAGCCCGCAACCGCTTCAACGCCTTGTTCATCCAGATATGTTTGAAACCCGTTCAGTTCCTGGATCAGAAAAAAAACAAAAGGGAAGGAAAGGAAGATGAGGGCAAATTTCCACCAAAACCGGTTTGCCAGAAACGTAAAACGCAGGAGAAAGATATACCGGGTGCAAGTGACGAACGTGATGATGAAAAAGACGTTCATATTCCAAAAAGGATAGTTTTGCACCTGCTGGTAAATGGGGAGCAAAATAAGGACTAGCAAGAGGGCTGTTAGAATCCACCATAGGAGTTCTACCTGGATCAACTGCTTGGGGGAAAGCGTTTGCATACGTAACAACGGATTAGGACATGGGGAACAAGAAAGCCCCGGCAGGGTTATCCTACCGGGGCTTTGCACTAAGTATTTGTTAGTTGGCGGCGACCTACTCTCCCACCTAACGGCAGTACCATCGGCGCTGAGGAGCTTAACTTCTCTGTTCGGAATGGGAAGAGGTGAACCTCCTCGCTATAACCACCAACTGCTCTTCTGGCTCTTGCGATTCCTCATCGCAGAGCCCTGATCTTTTGAGCAAGTAAGCGAGAAGCAGAGTCCGATTGCTAGTCTTGCCCTGGGGGCCGCGCTATAATATACTTCGATTCCAGCTAAAAAAAATTTTAGGAAGCTTTCGGGTAATTAGTACTACTCGGCTCCACACATCACTGCGCTTCCACCTGTAGCCTATCAACGTGGTCATCTCCCACAACCCTCAAGGAGTACTCATCTTGGAGTTGGCTTCGCACTTAGATGCTTTCAGTGCTTATCCATTCCGTACATAGCTACCCAGCGGTGCACCTGGCGGTACAACTGGTACACAAGCGGTACGTCCAACCCGGTCCTCTCGTACTAGAGTCAGATCTCCTCAATACTCCAACGCCCGCAACAGATAGGGACCGAACTGTCTTGCGACGTTCTGAACCCAGCTCGCGTGCCGCTTTAATGGGCGAACAGCCCAACCCTTGGGACCTTCTCCAGCCCCAGGATGCGACGAGCCGACATCGAGGTGCCAAACCTCCCCGTCGATGTGAGCTCTTGGGGGAGATCAGCCTGTTATCCCCCGGAGTACCTTTTATCCTTTGAGCGATGGCCCTTCCATGCGGAACCACCGGATCACTTGAGCCGACTTTCGTCCCTGTTCGACGCGTCCGTCTCGCAGTCAAGCACCCTTATACTCATGCGCTCTTCGCATGGTTACCAACCATGCTGAGGGTACCTTTGCAAGCCTCCGTTACTCTTTCGGAGGCGACCACCCCAGTCAAACTACCCACCACACACTGTCTCCCCGATAAATCGGGATTAGAACCTAAGTATAAGAAGGGTGGTATTTCAAGGACGGCTCCACCACAACTAGCGTCGCAGCTTCATCGCCTCCCACCTATCCTACACATCCTATACTCAAGACCAATGTGAAGCTATAGTAAAGGTTCACGGGGTCTTTCCGTCCCGTTGCGGGTAACCGGTATCTTCACCGATACTTCAATTTCACCGAGCTCACGGTTGAGACAGTGCCCAGATCGTTACACCATTCGTGCAGGTCGGAACTTACCCGACAAGGAATTTCGCTACCTTAGGACCGTTATAGTTACGGCCGCCGTTTACCGGGGCTTCAGTCAAGAGCGTCGCCGAAGCTAACTCCCTTCCTTAACCTTCCGGCACCGGGCAGGTGTCAGACCCTATACTTCATCTTTCGATTTCGCAGAGTCCTGTGTTTTTGTTAAACAGTCGCCTGGGCCTCTTCACTGCGTCCCACCTCGCGGTGGGAGCCCCTTCTCCCGAAGTTACGGGGCTAATTTGCCTAGTTCCTTAACCGTGGATCACTCGAGCGCCTTAGGATACTCTCCTCGACTACCTGTGTCGGTTTGCGGTACGGGCT
>JADJHZ010000024.1:152500-438837 GCA_016707205.1 Haliscomenobacter sp.
CAACGTCATTGCGCCGGAGGACCGTTCGCTCATGAACGCCACCTTCCTTCCAGCCCGTCCAGAGATGGAAAAGCCGTTCCTCGACCAATGCAAAGCAGCAGGAATTGAGGGCCTCAAAGGCCACCGTTCGGTAGGCGGGTTCAGAGCATCCATGTACAACGCCATGCCATTGGAAAGCGTCCAGGTTTTGGTGGAGGTCATGCAAGACTTTGCGCGGACCAACGGGTAGGCCAAGCCAATGAAAAAATCGGAGAAGACCACGCTCAAGCTCCAATTGAACGGCCAATGGGTGCAAGTTCAGGCTATTCAGGAACGACGGGCCAGCTTGCGGGCAGCTACGGGCAGGCAGGGATTAATATTCCGAATGCCGCTGGGGTTGAGTGAATCCCAGCGCCGCCAAGCCTGGGAATGGTTCCATCAATGGGCGCTGACAGCCCTTCAAAAACAACCGGAACTGCTATCCCGGGCCAGAGGGAAAGAATACCGGGACGGAGACCTTTTGCAGGTCGGCTCGCGGGTTTACCGGCTGGCGCTGGAATTTAGTGCTCGCCAAACGCACACCGGCAGGCTTTTGCCTGGAAATGAGATCCGCTTACACCTGGTGGAAACCGGCGATGATTTTTCCAGAAACCAAGCCGTCAAAACCTTGCTGAGCCGTTTAATTGCCAAAGATTTTTTTCCGGAGGTCAACCGGAGGGTTCATGAGTTGAACCACCTGTTTTTTAAAGCGCCCATTCAAGGCATCCGGCTAAAATACCTGTCCTCCAAATGGGGAAGTTGTTCTTCCCGGGGCAACATCAATCTATCTACCCGGTTGCTGTTTGCGCCCCAGGAGGTAGTGGATTACGTGATTGTTCACGAGCTGGCCCATTTGATGGAAATGAATCACTCGGACCGTTTCTGGAAGATTGTGCGGGAGGCCATGCCTGGGTATAAAGAACAGGAGCGGTGGTTAAAAGCACACGGCGGCGCCTGCGATTTTTGATGAGGAGGAGGGCCCCGGGCTTAGGGAACAGGGAATCTGTCTGGCCAAAACCCGCCCGAATGCACAAGCCCCGGAAAAGGCAGGTTGCCTTTTACCGGGGCTTGCACGTTGGTTGACCCGGAAAACACCGACGGTTCTTAGTCCGCGATGACCTCGAAGCGAACTTTCGCCACCATATGCTTGTAGATTTGGACATCAGCTACGAAAGAGCCCAAATCTTTGACATCTTCAGGGACTTCGATCCTTTTGCGTTCGATATCCAGGTCCCATTTTTCCTTGATGGCAGCGGCGAGCTGCACATTGGTCACGCTACCGAAGATCTTCCCGCTGGTACCCGCTTTGGCGCCAATTTGGAGCACGTCGGATTCCAGTTTTTCTATAAGGGCGCGGTATTCGCCGATGAGTTGGGCTTCTTCTTTGGCTTCTTTGGATTTCATCTCCTCCAATCTGGCCATATTCGACTTATTGGCGATTTGAGCCAAGCCTTGCGGAATGAGGTAATTGCGGCCAAAGCCGGGTTTAACGGTCACTACCTCGAAACGATCCCCCAGCTTTTCAATATCTTTTAAGAGAATAACTTGCATGGTTTCAGAATTTGCTGCCGGAAAACGGCAAGTGAGCACAAAAACGCAGGGTTTTATTTGAGCAAGTCGGTTACATAAGGCAGCAAAGCCAACTGGCGGGCGCGTTTGATCGCTTCCGAAACTTTGCGCTGGTACTTCAGCGAGTTGCCCGTGATCCGGCGAGGCAGGATCTTACCTTGTTCGTTCACGAATTGGAGCAGGAACTCTGCGTCTTTATAATCGATATGGCGAATACCAAAACGGCGGAAGCGGCAATATTTTTTGCGATTTTGACCGATTTTGGGATTGCTTAAGAACTTAATATCGTCTTTAGTTGCCATGATAAGGCTGAATTAAGATAAAAAAATGCGGCAATCAATTATTCCTTGTTCTGGGCGCCCGATTCAGGAGCAGGGGTTGCCGGGGTATCTTCGGCAGGTTCCCGGCGGGGAGGGCGCTGGGGACGGTCCGAACGGTCGCGGTCGTGGCGATCGTTGCGGTCCACCTTTTCCTTCTTTTTCACTTTGCCAATCAAACCGCTGCGTTTGTCGACGTTGTACTTCACTCCGAATTTGTCGAGCCGGACCGTCAGAAAGCGCATAATGCGCTCATCCCGGCGAAAAGAAAGCTCCACTTCCGTGATCATCTCTCCGTTGTCCGCTTCAAACTCTACACAAAAATAGACCCCTGAATGCCGCCTGTTAATGGTGTACGCCAAAGGGCGCAAACCCATCTCATCTACGTGAACGATCCGGCAACCTTTGTTGCGCAGCAGATCGACGTATGTCTGAGCTGTCGACTTGATATCGTCGCTCGACAGCACGGGGTCAACGATGAAGGTCACTTCATAGTTTTTCATTGGATCAGACATAGTTTGGTTAAAAATTGGCTGCAAAGATACACTTAATGATCAAATACTTATGCGTGCTGATCATTTTTTTCCAAAGAAAAACACAAAGCCGGGGAAGAAGAACAAAAACCTAGCGGTATACCGCCACCGTCATCTTCCGGTCGTAATCGCCCTGAATAACCGGAGATTGCAAATTACCGGTGTACTGCCTGACATTGTAATAGACAAAGTCAAAAAGTTCCTGAATGTTTACCGTGTTGTCCCGGTTGGAATCTGCCTCCCCTTTAAGCCCCCGAATAAGAAAATAGCTGAAGACGCCCTGGCGCAATCCGCTGGCTTCCAGGGAGGTTTCTTCTGATTTGGAAGACATAATCAGGGCGGTTCCCGGCTGCGCTTGCGCCAGAGAGGAATAATAGCTTTTGAGTAAGGGTTGGGAAGAAGGGTCTTTCATCGCGATCATGCTTCCGGAATGGCAGGCATCCGCAATAAACAACTTATACTTAGCCGGACTTTTGCGCAGCACCTGATTAATTTCATCGTGCAGCAATTTGTTTTGGAGCCCGTTGTAATCAATAGGCAGGAAAGTTCCCGGCAAGCCATGGCCGGAAAAATACATCAGCACCAGATCGTTCGGCCCGGCTTTTAGAAACACCTCCTGCATGGCGCGGAGGATGTTGTTTCGCGTCGCAGCTTCGTCGATCAGAAGGCGGATCTGTTCATCCGGTACCGCTCCGCCCTCAGGCGCTTTCATAAACGCATAGATACGGTAAGCGTCATCGTCGGTGTATCGGAGCACCTGCAGATGGGAGTAAGAGGCGATCCCGACAATTACCGCCCAAACCTTGAGAGCGGGCGCGTCCGAAGCCGAGGCTACCGCTGGGCTTATGGGTTTGACGGACTCAGGTAGCAAGCTTTGTTTGTAGATTCCTTCTTCCCAGTACCCGCTGATCCGCCGGCCATCAATATAATAGATGGTTCCTTTGCCATGAAGCTGGCCCGATTTAACCATTCCTTCGTAGCGTTCGCCGGTTTTGTAAAAAATGACGCCTATTCCTTCGGGCAGTCCGTTTTTGAAGGCGCCCGAGTATCGGCTGCTATCCTGGAAAAGATATTCGCCATACCCATCCTGGCAATTGCCGTTTAGGCACCTTGGCTGAATGGCCGCTGACACCGGGGGAACAGGGCCGCTGTTCGCATCTGCAATGCCCTGATCCTGGGTCTCGGCGGGCTGGCCGTATTTCCACAGGCCGGTACGCGACCGGCCATCGGGATATTTCATGGTACCCTGGCCGTCGGGAAGGTCGCTTACCCATCGGCCTTTGTATTCCGATTGGTTGGCATAGTAACAAACCCCTACCCCAGCGCGCTTACCGCCAGAGAAATCGCCTACGTAGATATCTCCGTTAGGGAAAATAAAGATCCCTTTACCGCTCACGCAATTTCCGGAAATACAGCCGCTTTTCAAATTGCCAGGCCGCCCGTCCAATTGAAGCAACAGACCTGGGTCTTCCCGGTCGAGCGATCCCCGCCTCCAGTATCCTTTCTTGATCGATCCGTCGGGGAGTATTTTCACGCCGGGGCCATCGGGGCGGTCATTGGACCAATTCCCCTGGTAATTGCTCCCATCAGAAAAATAACAAACGCCCCAACCGTCCCGGGTTCCATTTCGGAATTCGCCCACATAGCGGGCGCCGCTGGGATAGAGCATGACGCCCGTTCCCTGCAGACAATTACCGCTGATGCATTGGGCGTTCAGGGCGAGCTTGAAGGCGAGAAGAAGCACCAAAGTCAAGGTCAGGTTTTGCATAGCTTGTTGATTTTGGGGTTTTAACTGCAGGGCTAACGAAGGACCGAAAACGGCATTTCTGGATCATAGCTCCCGAGAAGTAGCGGGTTTTGCACATTTGCCGTATAGCTCCGAACATTAAAATACAGGTAGTCGTGAATCTCTTTGACCGTGATCAATCCATCGTTATTCCTATCTGCAGGCCCTCTGGCGCCTTTGATCAGGAAATGGCTGTAAATCCCGGAGCGAAGCCCGCTATCTTCGAGGGAATACTCGTTTCCCTTGGAAGAAAGGAGCAAGGCGATTCCGCCTTTGCTGTTTTCAAAGGCAGAATAAAACTTCTCTACGATTTGGTGAATAGGAGTGCGTTGCGCGAACAGATTACCCGCATGGCATGCATCTGCAACAACGATCTTGTGTTTGGCTTTACTATTCTGGATGATATCCCTGATGGTCGCATGCGACAGCAAGTTATTATACCCGTCAAAATCTACCGGAAGGAAAGCGCCCTCAACGCCATGCCCGGAGAAATAGAACAGGAGGATATCATTTTCATCCGCCTCAGCAGCCGCTGTCCGAAGCGCCTGGACGATGGCTTTATAGGAGCCGTCTTCGTCGATCAGAAGCCGGATTTGCGATTCGGGGACGGCGCCGCCCTGGGGGCTTCTCAGAAACGCGTTCACCTGATAAGCGTCGTCGTCGGTATAACGCAGGGCCGGCATGTGCGTATATAGGCCAACCCCTACGACCACCGCGCGGATTCGGATGGACGTGGGATTAAGGGGGGGCGAATCCGGCAGGGGTGCATCTGCTGGCCGGGGGTGTTCGGCAAAGGTCTTTTCCACTGGCTTCCCTCGCTCCCAAACCGCGCCGGCCACCTCGCCGGAAGCGTAATACATGATGCCTCTTCCCTGAGGCAGGTGGTTTTTCCAGCCTCCTTCGTACCGGTCGCCCGTGGGATAGAAGATCCGCCCGTTGCCTTCGGGAATTCCATTCACAAACTCCCCTATATAATAGGCTCCGTTCGGATAAGAATACTCCCCCATACCGCTTTTACAATACTCCAGATTGCAATTTCGATAAGCGGAAGAGTCCAGCTTGAGGGTGAGCCGTTCTTTTTCCACTGCGGCGAGAGAGATCCCAATATATTTATCTTTTATCCAAATACCCTGGTCCAGGCGCCCATCGGGATAAAACAAAGAGCCCACCCCATCTCTAAGTCCTTTTTTCCATGCGCCCTCGTACCTTGAACTATCGGCATACCACATTATTCCGTCTCCTTCAAAAGCGCCGTTGACGAAATTCCCCTCGTAACGCATGCCGGATGGCGTCGTCAATACGCCTTGGCCATTGGGCACATTGGCAGCCCATTGCCCTTCGTATCGGTTGCCATCCGCGTAGGTCATGACCCCTTTGCCTTGAAATTGGTTCTGGACAAAAGCGCCAAGATACTCGTCACCTCTGGCAAAGGTGAAGCGCCCCTGGCCTTCCCGGTATTGGTTGCGCCAATTTCCGCTATACCTATGCCCCTCGGGGAAATACATGGTACCCAGGCCATGGGCCCTGCCGTTGAGAAAATTCCCAACATACTTGGCGCCACTGTCAAAGATCGCTTCCCCGTATCCCTCTTTGCAATCCCCCTTAACGCACCTGAATTGGGCAAACCCCGGCTGGAGGCTTAAAAAAACCGCTAACACACTTAAATTGAGCTTCATGCCTGGTCCATTGTATCTGGGCTGAAAAATAACGTGGCAAATGAATGCCCTTTTGTGTAACGGTTTGATCCATGCAACAAGGTTATAAGGCTTGGCTTAAGCCCTGGTTATTATATTAGGAAAAAGTATTTATAGAACAGGAATTTCAACCGCTTATTGCATGGTTAATGCCCTTTAGTATTTTTTTGTCCTGGACTTATCAGGCGGGAAAAAGTAGGCTGGATTTCTTGGGACTAATATATTAAAAAAATTAATTTTGAAAACTTTTGCCGAAAACTGCGGGAGGATTTGCCCGCTCTTTAGCCGCTTTTATCGCGCCTGGATAGGTGTTCGTTACTTTAGCTCCCTTCAACGTCCAGATATACGGGAAGAGGCAGGAAGTTTTCCAAATCGCTCCGCCCCCGGCACAGAAGAGGGGGAAAGCGCCCTACGCTTAAGGACGTCAAGAATGATCTACTTCTTCTTTTTTCTATTGAAAACCAATTATTTTTTAAAATGTTATCCCGGTTGTGTCCGATTTTTTAATTTCTCATTAAATTACTTCGCCGAATACCCCATACCGGATGAAACTATGAACTACCACGCAGCCAAAGCATTCATTCTGGACAAGCTGGAACAGGAGCTTTCCGACAAGCTAACCTACCACGGGCTTCATCACACGCTGGATGTCCTCCACGCTACGGAAGAACTCTGCCGGATTGAACGCATTGCCCCGTATGAGTCCATGCTGCTCAAAACCGCTGCCCTTTTATCACGATTCCGGTTTTACGATGGACAACAAGAGCCACGAGGAGCTTGGCTGCCAGATTGCAAAAGCCAATCTGCCCATGTACGACTACTCTGGCGAAGACATTGACCGCATTTGCGGCATGATCATGGCCACTAAAATCCCTCAATCGCCTCATAATTATCTGGAGGCCATCCTGTGCGACGCCGATCTCGACTACCTTGGCAGGGATGATTTCCACCAAATTGGGGCCACCTTGTTTGAGGAACTTCAGGCCTACGATATCCTGGACCACTTGGAGGCCTGGAATCGCCTTCAAGTCAACTTCCTGGAAAAGCATACCTTTTTCACCCGGACGAACCGGCTTCGCCGGAACCGGAAAAAGCAATTTCACCTTCGGGAACTTAAAAAGGTAGTTGCCGGCTATCCCAATCCCTGATCGCCAAGCCGTCCATTCAGATAAGCAAAGCTCGCACGGATTTCCGCCTCCCCGGCCTTTTGGTTGACGTGGGCCGTTCCCGGCGGGCCGATGAACGTAAAATTGATCTCATCCGCTTCGTTCTTTTTGTCGTTGCGCATCAGTTGCAGATACGCCGGGTAGTTGGAAGCGCTCAGAGGCTGGGGTTGGTAAACCTGGATCAGGTATGTGGAAATCGCTTCCAGATCCAGACGGTCTAATAATCCGGCGCTGAACGAGAGCCAGGCTTCGCAGATCATCCCGGCTGCAATAGCTTCTCCATGCAGCAAGGGCCCGGCAGCTTGCAAGGACACCGCTTCTATGGCATGCCCAATGGTGTGCCCGAAGTTAAGCGTTTTGCGGAGACCTTTCTCAAAGGGATCGGCCACGACGATGCGCTTCTTGATCTGCAAGGAGGGCGGGATGAGTTCTATCCATGACAACGCCGCTAATTCTTGCTTCGTTTTCAACGCATTCCACAGACCGGCATCGGCTATAAGCGCATGCTTGACAATTTCTGCATATCCGCTGCGCACCTCCCGGAAGGATAAGGTATCTAAAAATCCCGGGTCGATAAAAACCGCCCTGGGATTGGCAAATACCCCGATGCTATTCTTAACTTCATGGAAATCAACACCCAGTTTGCCGCCAATGGAGGCATCGACCTGCGATAACAAGGTGGTGGGTACTTGGACAAAGTCCATTCCCCGTTTATAGGTAGCCGCACAAAAACCCCCCATATCGCCGATCACCCCTCCGCCCAGGTTAATCAGCAAACCTCTTCTTCCGGCGCCTGCATCCAGCAGTTGACGCCAGATCCCGCTGCAGGTATCCAAATTCTTGAAGGTTTCCCCGGCCTGGATTCTCAGGATAACCGCTTTAGCAAGCTCCCCAACCCCGGAGAGGCGGGGAAGACAGCAGGCTTCCGTGTTTTCGTCCACCAGTACGAAAACCTCTCCGTACGGATGCGATCCAAGGAAATGGGATAACGCCTCTTCGCAAGGCCCTATAAAAATAGGATAATCCTGTAGTTGCAAAACATCCATAACTAGAAAAGACTTGGGCCCTCCTGGGGGTCGGGCTGGCTGACCAATTCGAGACTCCACGCCTGGGGCTTCGCAGCAAACAGGGCTTTCGTCTGGTTCCAGGTATTCTGAAATAACTCAGATTGCCGGTAAGCTTCCAGGGCGCCAGGGTTTTCCCATAAGCTATAGGTAAAAAAAACGTGCTCGTGCGCTTGCTGCCTCCAAAGTTCCAGGTGGCAGCACCCCGGAAAACTCCGGATCGCATTTTTAGTCCGTTCAAAAAGGTCGAGAAAGGTACCTGTTTCCTCTTCTCTGAAGGTCATTTTAACTATTCTACGGATCATATTTCAAGCCTAAAGGTCCTTAAAATCAATTTGAATCGTATCGTCGATCTTTAACCCAAGCAGAGAGGCTGCTTTTCCCATATGGATCGCAATTTCAAGCATGCCGGCGGAGTTGAACAAGCAAAGCGGCTCGCCAATGGGACGGTCTGCATAGGCCGAACTGAGCTCAGTAATGGGATCATGCCGTTTAAAAAAAAGCGCGAACGGCCGGTCCTTGCCCACCGCCTCAAAAAGATCCCGGGAAACATTGACGATCACATTATCGTAATGGTCGATGTAAATCACCGTACCGCGAATCTGGGATTTGTTGATCACCGGCTGCAAAATAAGCCGTTGGCGGATCTGCCCCGCATTGGGGCCCAAGGATTCCGGAGCTTCTCCTGAAAACAGTCTGGCCGCTACCGAAGCAAACACCTCCTGGATTGGGAAAGGATGGCCCTCCGGCCAGGGCAATTCATAACAGTCAAGGTTGGCCGCGTCATGGATCAAAGGAAGCAGCCCGTTGTCCGGAGCAACGAAAAAATGCGTTTTATGGGCCAGCAGCAAAAAGCGCCGGGATGCGGCGCCAAGGTCGTTGACACTGATCAGATGCAGGGCCCCTGGAGGGAAGTTGTGCCAGCAGTGTTTAAATATATAGGCCGCCTGAACGATATTGTAATTTGAAACGTTGTGTGAAATATCCACAAGGACGGCGCCCGGCGTCCGGCTGAGGATGGCGCCCTTGATACTGGCGGCATAATGATCCTTTAAACCAAGGTCCGAAGTCAGGGTAATGAAAGGCATGGAAAGAAATCTGATTTAAATGGCTCCGGATTCAAGATAACGGAACGAAAGTCTTAAATTTACTGCAAACATAATAGAAAACTTAAGGAGGTAGATTGAGCGAAATCATATTAACAGTAGAAGGCGTCGATCCCGTTGAACTTTACGGCGAAAATAATGTCAAACTCAACCTGTTGCGCAAGGCTTTTCCTGAAATCATCATAACGTCCAGGGGAAACAGCCTCAAGCTCGCCGGCGAAAAAAAATTCACCCAGAAGGCCAAGTCCAAGTTCGAACTCATGGTTCGTCTGCTACGTGAATACAACGAACTTCCCGTTCAGATGGTCGAAGACGTTATGGGCGACCTCAATCCCTTCGAGGCCCGGATTGCCGAATCGACCGAAGACAACCGGATCATCCTGCACGGCCGCGACGGTAAAGCTATTAAAGCCAAGACGAAAAACCAGCGCAAGCTGATCAGTGCTTCCGAGCAAAACGACGTGGTATTCGCCGTGGGCCCTGCGGGTACCGGCAAAACCTATACCGCCGTCGCGTTAGCCGTCAAGGCGTTAAAAAACAAAACAGTCAAAAAGATCATTCTTACCCGCCCGGCGGTGGAAGCAGGGGAAAGCCTTGGTTTTTTGCCCGGCGACCTCAAGGAGAAAATCGACCCTTACCTCCGGCCGCTGTATGATGCCCTGGATGATATGATCCCTGCGGAGAAGCTGCAGCAATTCATGACCAACCGGACCATCGAAATCGCGCCACTTGCCTTTATGCGCGGGCGGACCCTGGATCAGGCGTTCATTATTCTGGACGAAGCACAGAACTGCTCCACCATGCAGCTCAAGATGTTCCTCACCCGGTTAGGGCCGAGCGCCAAATGCATCATCACCGGCGATTTGTCTCAGGTCGACCTTCCGTTTCACCAAAAATCCGGTTTGCGCCGGGCGATCGAACTGCTCGGGCACCTGGAAGGAATCTCGACGATTAATCTGAGCGCCGAGGATGTCGTTCGCCACCGGCTGGTCAGAGAGATTATTCTGGCTTATGAAAAGTCGGACAACGAAATGCGCAAACGCAGAACCCCCGAAGAAGTTGAACCCTCCGCTCGCGAAGAAGAGTAAACCATCTGTCTATGAATTTTATATTTTCTATTGATCCGGACAAGGAAGACCAGGTCACCCAACTTCTGGAAGCCTTGCTGGAATTGGGCGTTATCGAAGACTTTTCCCTATTCAACGAGCAAAAGCCGGCGCCTGCTTTCAACGCCACCGCTTCTTCTGGAAAACCGGACCCGGTATCCGTCTTCGACCTTGCCGAACAATACCGGGACCTGGTAGATTAATTGCCTCTGTCCTTCTTATGCCTTACGGATGATTCTAACACTGACCCACCCAAGTGGGCAATTCGATGCAGCCCTGACCCTGTCGGGCTCTAAAAGCATTAGCAACCGGGCGCTAATCATACGTGCCCTGACTCCTGGCGGTTTCGCTATCGAGCGCCTCGCTAATGCAAAAGATACCCGGCTCCTTCAGGAGCTACTCCTTTCCGATTCCCCAATTCTTGACGCAGGGGCTGCAGGAACTACGTTCCGGTTCCTCACGGCCTATCTTTCCCTTCAGCCGGGCGTTCAGACGCTCACTGGCTCCGAACGGATGAAGCAGCGCCCCATCGGGGTGCTGGTAGACGCGCTGCGCCAGTTAGGAGCTCAAATCGATTACCTGGGGCAGGAAGGGTATCCGCCGCTCCGGATCGGACCGCCCGGCCAATTGGGCCGCGTTTCCTCTTTGAAAATCTCCGCCGCTACCAGCAGCCAGTATATTTCTGCGCTCCTGATGATCGCGCCCTCACTCCCCGGAGGGCTGGAACTGACCCTGGAAGGAAAAATTGTATCCAGGCCATATATCGAAATGACGCTCCGCTTGATGGAATACTTCGGCATAACCTGGGAGTGGGAAGGACCTACGATCCAAATCGGCGCCCAAGCCTATAGCCCAAAGCCATTTTCAGTGGAAGCTGATTGGTCGGCCGCATCTTACTTTTACTCCATGGTCGCTTTGTCGGACGATGGACAGGTGACGTTACACGGCCTTTTCGAAAACAGCCTTCAGGGCGATGCTATCCTGCCCGAAATTTTTGAACCGCTGGGAGTATACACCCACTTTGCCGGAGCGTCGGTTTCCCTGACCAAAGCGGGGCAACGAAGGGTTCCTTCGTTCGACTGGGATTTCCTCCGCTGTCCGGACCTTGCTCAAACCCTCGCGGTTACCTGCGCAGGATTGGGTATTCCAGGACTGTTTCAGGGAGTGGAAACCCTGCAGATCAAAGAAACAGACCGAATTGGGGCGTTGGAGGAAGAGTTGGGAAAGGTGGGCGTCCTATTGGAAGCATTCCCTGCCGAAAATCCAAACCGGTTCTCCCTGAGCGGACAGGCATCCTGGGACACGCCTCCCCTTTTTCACACCTATGAAGACCATCGGATGGCCATGGCTTTTGCTCCCTTGGCGCTTTACCGGCCAATCCGGATACAGGAGCCTCAGGTGGTGGAAAAATCCTACCCTGATTTCTGGGATGATCTCCAAAAGCTGGGATTTGTCCTCTCCTAGCTATTGTTCATATTCAGGATCTTGATCTCTACGCGTTGGTTTTTCTTTCGTCCCTCCACATAGTCATTGGAGGCTATGGGTATACGCCTGCCATATCCTTTATATTGGAGCCGGGCCCGGGAGATTCCTCGCTGAGCGAGGTATTCGCAGACCACCTTGGCGCGGGCGGTGGAAAGCTGGTCGCAGAAGGAATCGGAACACAAGCCATTGGTATGCCCACCAACCTCAATCACGACATCGGGGTTCGTAGAAAGAAATTTCACCAATTCATTTAATGGCGTATAGGATTCCTTGGAGATCACGGATTTGTCCGCTTCAAAAAGGATATTGTTCATTCGAAGCGTTTGCCCTTTCTGAATATCGGACCGCGTGATCCTGGAAAAGTCGGCGCTTTCCACCACCGCCGGTTTTTCTGCCGGGAGCGGATTCATCCGGGCAGGCGATGGGTCATTTCGAACAGGCGGCTGCGGAGGCGTCGTTTTTGCGGTACTATCGGTGCGTTTCACGGGCGCCTGCGGATTGATCCTGGGCGTTTCCGGCTGCTTGGCAGGCAGGCTCTCCGCCACCTCTTCTTCACAAGAAATAGGGGTTATGGCCGAGGCATTGTCCAAAAGAATATTGCCATTGTAGGGAAAAAGCGTGGGCGTTTTGTAAAACGCCTCGAAGGAAATGTAGCTGTAGTTGTCGATCGGTTCGAACTTGAACTGATATTCCAACCAACGGGTATTGATAATCAGATTGGTTTCGCCGAGCAGGTATTGCTTGTCGCAGTGATCAAACCCTCCATAGATGCGCAGTTTAGCCGGAGTGGTATAGTTGGCGGTTTCTTCTGAAATCCGGCTGGTGCTAACGTACAGTTCTGAACGGCAGAGATGTATGCTAAAGGCATAGCATTGGCCTTTTTTCATAGGCATGCTAAGCCGTTGGGAGACCATTTCCCAGGTATCGTTATCCCGGACCACCATTCCAAGATAGGTATCGCCGTCGACCGCTGGCTTAGTGACGCTGAACGTTCCGCTCGGCTGCACATCCGGAGGGGTTTCGCCCACCGATCCGCAATCCGTCCACCCTCTGGGTGGTTTACTATGGCGGGGCATATCCTCAAAGGAAGGGTTAACCAGTGTAATAACACCCTCCTGCTGCCCTGAAAGTTTGAAACTAAACACAAAGAACGAAAACAACACCCCAGCAACAAAACGAAGCCTCATAGCCTGTTGATATTTGGTTTTGCAAGTAAAACGCCGGAAATCCGGTCAATTGTTCATTATCCGGAAAAATTAGGGCAAATGTGCAAAAAAAAAGGTTTAAGGAGCTGATTTAGGCATTCTTAAACCTTTAATTGTAAAAAAGTTCCGTTACCTAATTTGTTCCGGCCTTTTCTGTTTCCAATTTGCTATTCAAACGCATTCAACCCCGTGACGTCGTATCCTGTGATCAGGAGGTGGATATCGTGGGTTCCTTCATAGGTGAGCACCGTTTCCAGGTTCATCAAATGGCGCATGATGGGGTACTCGTTGGTGATTCCCATACCGCCATGGATCTGCCGGGCCTCCCTGGCGATTTCCAGGGCCATATGGACGTTATTGCGCTTGGCCATGGAAATTTGACCAGGAGTAGCTTTGCCCTGGTTGGCCAGACTCCCCAGGCGCCAAGCCAGCAACTGGGCCTTGGTGATTTCCGTGATCATTTCCGCCAGTTTTTTCTGCGTGAGTTGAAACTGCCCGATCGGCCGGCCAAACTGCCGGCGTTCCAGGGAATACCGGAGTGCCGAGTCGTAGCAATCCATGGCAGCCCCGATAGCGCCCCATGCAATCCCGTACCGCGCCTTGGAGAGGCAGGACAAAGGTCCTTTCATGCCCTGAACGTTGGGCAAGACCTGGGATTTGGGAACGCGCACATCCTCAAACACCAGTTCTCCGGTAATCGAGGCCCGCAGCGACCATTTCCCCTTGATCTCCGGGGCGGAATAACCGGGCATATCCTTCTCCACGATCATGCCGCGCACGATTCCCTGCTCGTCCTTTGCCCAAACGACCGCGATATCAGCCAGCGGCGAATTGGTGATCCACATTTTAGCGCCGTTCAGGATATACGCATCTCCATCGTCTTTGACGTTGGTCGTCATACCGGAGGGGTTGGAGCCGTGATCCGGCTCCGTCAGGCCAAAGCAGCCAATCAGGTCGCCACTGCCCAGCAGGGGTAGGTATTTCCTGCGCTGCTCTTCCGAACCGAATTTATAAATCGGGAACATCACTAAAGAGCCTTGCACCGAAGCCATCGAACGAACCCCGGAATCTCCGCGCTCCAGCTCTTGCATAATCACCCCATAGGCGATCTCATCCATTCCGCCGCCGCCATACTCAGCGGGAAGGCTGGGGCCAAAAGCCCCGATATCCGCAAGGCCTTTAAACAAATGCACCGGGCATTCCGCCCGTTCTGTATACGCTTCAATGATCGGCGTTACTTCCTGTTTCACCCAGTCCCGCACCGCATCCCGTGCCAGGAGATGGTCCTCGGCGAGCAATTCATCTACGGCGTAATAATCGTGTCCTTGAAAACGATCTTCTTTGGCTTTCTTCTCAATGGGATGGGCTCCCGTTCCATTCTCCTTCATTGGTTTGCGTTTTTTGGTTAAGGAACCTATGCAAAGCCCGCAAAACTTGCGCGTTCCGGCATTTCTTCCTGAGACAAAGGTAAGGATTTTGGTCTTATACTCGACGCGAATGGGTTTGGGATTTTCCAAGGCCCATTCGCGTCCGTATATCCTGACTTGGAGAAGGTTTGGAGACCCAAACCGCTCCAACGTCAGGATATCTTCCTATTTTGGCCACTGAATCAAAGAAACCCTTTATGCCCAAAGTTGCGCTCGAAGGCATGCAGTTTTATGCTTTTCACGGCTTGTACCCCGAAGAGCAAACCGTTGGCAACCACTACCAGGTAGACGTATACCTGGATACCAAACTGGAGAAGGATAGCGATGAAGTCAAGCCGCCGGCGGACGACATCAGCACGACGGTCAATTATGAGACTATCTACCAGATCTGCAAGCTGGAGATGAAAAAACCGGTCAAACTAATCGAAACCCTGGCCCAGCAGATCCTTAAAAAGATCGTCGCCCAGTATAAAGACCGGGAACCCTTGGAATTGGAAGGATACCATGTTGAAATCACCACGTTACTGGTGCGGGTCAGCAAGTTTAATCCTCCGCTGGGTGGCAGGGTTCAGCGGGCTTTTGTGGAAATGAGTTATAAGAAAAAATAAGGCCCATCGCAATGGTCCCAAAGGAAGCGGCCTGAAAAAACCACGAGCCGCTAACTTACCACCCACTGCATCAAAAAGGCGGATATCAAAGCCCCATAAGTACCCAATGCATAGCCCAGCACCGCCATAAGAACCCCCACAGGAGCTAATGCCGGACTAAACGCAGAGGCGACAACCGGAGCGGAAGCGGCTCCTCCGATATTCGCCTGGCTCCCAACTGCCACAAAAAAGAACGGCGCCCGAATCAGGCGCGCCACCAGCAACAAGACGGTCACATGCACCAGCATCCAGACGATACCGACTGCAAAAAGGCCCAAATTTTGGAGCACCTGTCCGATGTCCATTTTCATACCAATGGTAGCTACCAGGATATAAATGAATACGCTCCCCATTTTGGACGCGCCTACGCCCTCCAACCGGCGGGCAGAGGTAAAAGAAAGCCCAAGCCCAACTGTCGTAGCGGCAACAACCATCCAGAAAAAGGAAGAAATAATCGACTCCAGCCTCCAGGCTTCCAGTTGTGGCCTAAACTGTTCCAGCCAGGGCACCATCCCATCTGCCATCCAATGCGAGAACGCCGTTCCGCCAAAAGCGACCGCCAGCAAAAAGAACCACTCGGTGGTCGTCGGGATTTTGGCCACGCTTTGCTGAAAGTTTTCAATATTCGTTCGCAGAGACTCTACGGCCGAATTGTCGGCCTTCATCCAGGAATCGATTTGCTTATACCTTCCGGCGCCATACAGCAAAAAGCCCATCCAGATATTGGCCACGACCACGTCGACGACGACCATGGTGGCAAACAGGTTATCGGACACCAGAAATATTTCCTTCATGGCGGTTTGGTTGGCCCCGCCCCCGATCCAGCTTCCCGCAATGGTGGATAAGCCTTTCCAAAGCAGGTCCGCCTCCGTTGGGATAAGGTTAGGCGCTATCTTCGTTACCAGGAGCAGAGCTACGGGTCCTCCAATAATTACCCCCAGGGTACCCGCCAGAAACATGATCAGGGCTTTCGGCCCCAGGCTCAAAAGCCCTTTAAAGTCAATGCTGATGCACAACATGATCAGGGATGCAGGCAGGAGATAGTTGGACGCCACATGGTACAACTGAGATTTACTCCCATCGGGATACGTTTCGCCGGAAATCAACCCCAATGGCCAGTGCATCAGTGCAGGAAGAAAGTAACACAAAAGCAACGCAGGAACATACCGGTAAAAGGTTTTCCAGAACGGCCTGTCCAGGCTGGAGGTCCAGAAAACAAAAGCCAGGGTAAGGATCAGAATGCCAAAAATGACCGCGTCGTTCGTAAATACTGGCTGCATAGGATAAAGTTGCGAGGTTGCGAGGTTGCGAGGTTGCGAGGTTACGGGGTTACGAGGTTGCGGGGTTACGGGGTTGCGGGGTTGCCAGTTTTTCCGACACTTTGAAATGGAACTCGGCGAAAGATAATACATTTGTGCAGAGAACTTGTATTTTCGCCGGGACTGAATTGCGCGCCGGGGACGCTGGACGGCGCTCTTCCTTGCCTCGGCAAGGCGCGGATTCCCGGCGCGAAAGGACCTTGAAAAACGGAATTATGTTTTGGAAACGCCTCCCGTGGGTGCTGATCCCAGGCCTGCTGGCTGTGGGTATTGACCGATGGACAAAAATCTGGGCGACGCAGCACCTGATGCATGCGTATCCCCGCTCGTATTGGAATGATTTTTTCCGCTTCCAGTATGCCCTCAACGAAGGCGCCTTCCTCAGCCTGGGCTCTGGTATGCCTGAAAAGCTGCGTTATTGGTTGTTGGCCGTCATACCTGTGCTGGTGCTGGGCTACATCCTCGTACATGTATTCACCGGAAAACACCTCAACCGCTTTTCTCAGGCAGCTTTCGGTTTGATCCTGGGAGGAGGGGGAAGCAATATCTTCGACCGCATCATGGAAGGGCATGTCGTTGACTTCATGAATATGGGCATTGGCCAGCTTCGGACCGGCATTTTCAATGTAGCGGATATGGCCATTATGGCAGGCCTGTTCATGCTGCTCCCTTCCGCGTTCCAGAAGCCAAAAACCGTTACGCAGGAGGAAATCTCTGCTCCGGCGGAAGAAACCCAACCGGAAGAACGTCCGGAGCAGTGAAGCGGCAAGTCCAACTTCCTCTTGGTAGCTCTCTCTTTACCGCGTTAAACCTAACCTGATGATCGAAACCCTCACTCCGGGATTAATCCTCGGCCTCATTCTGGCCTATTTCTTAATGCTCATTGGAATTTCCTATTTCACTGGAAAAAAGAGCGACAGCGAATCATTCTTTCTTGCGGGCCGAAATGCCCCCTGGCTATTGGTAGCCGTCGGGATGATCGGCACCTCCATATCCGGAGTGACGTTTATTTCCACTCCCGGGGTTGTTGGAGGCGAAGGATTGAACAAAGATTTTTCGTACTTACAAGTCGTGCTGGGATATTTGGTGGGGTATTTTCTGATCGGGACCGTGCTTATGCCGCTATATTACCGCATGAAATTGACCACGATCTACACCTATCTGGAGTCCAGGTTCGGCGTTCTTTCCTATAAAACGGGGTCGGCGTATTTTCTGCTTTCCCGAACGATCGGCGCCGCTTTCCGGCTCTTTCTGGCATCGTCTGTGATGCACGAGTTTGTCATTGGGCCGTTTGGGTTTCCTTTCTGGGCAACGGTACTGATCACCATCGGTCTGATCTGGACCTACACCTTCAAGGGCGGAATGAATACCATTATCTATACGGATACGCTACAGACCATGTTTTTGCTGGCTGCACTGGTGCTGACCATCGTCACGGTGGGCAATACCATGCAATTAGGTTTTGGAGAGACCTTTACGGCTGTTCGGGACAGTGAATATTCCCAGGCGTTTTTCTTCAAAGGCGGCTGGAGCGACCCCAACAACTTTTTCAAACAGTTTTTGAGCGGCGCCCTGATCACCCTGACGATGTCGGGTCTGGATCAGGACATTATGCAGAAGAACCTCTCTTGCCGCAACATCAAGGAAGCTCAGAAAAATATGTTTGTGTTCTCCATTATCATGGTCATCACCAACATTCTCTTTCTCACCCTGGGCGCTATGTTGTATATCTACATTGGGCAGACCGGGCTGGAGGTTCCTTCCCAAACAGACCTCGTCTACCCTACCCTGGCGCTGAAGCATTTTGCGCCCATCGTGGGTATCTTTTTCATTCTGGGGATCACAGCGGCCACCTATGCCAGTTCGGACTCCGCGCTGGCGGCGCTTACCACGGCCTTTTGCGTCGATTTTTTGAACTTCCAGAAATGGGATGCGCCGGAAACCGTCAAGCGCAAACGCCGCACCCTGGTCCACCTCGGTTTTTCTTTATTGCTGTTCGTCCTTATTATCATTTTCAAACAACTGAATAACCAGGCCGTACTCAGCGCCCTGTTTACGGTAGCCGGATACACCTACGGGCCGCTGCTCGGTCTTTTTGCTTTCGGCATCCTCACCCGCAGGCAGGTTATGGACCGGTGGGTGCTTCCGGTGTGTATCGCCGCTCCTATCCTGACTTATGTCCTGGACAAAAATTCAACGGAGTGGTTTGCCGGGTTTACTTTTGGGTTCTTGGTTTTGCTGCTGAATGGGGTCATTACCTTTATAGGGTTATGGGCAATTTCCCGGCCAAAACATACCGAAGTACCAGTTATTGCTTAATTTTGCGCCCGAAAAAGGAAAATTGCATGATGGGAAAAACGTATGCAGCCATTACGGCCCGGATTATTTTCTAATTTTGCACTTCCATTTAACCCTACATAATCAAATTTTCCAATGGCAACCACCGCAGACATTCGCAACGGCCTTTGCATCGAACTGAACGACGATATTTTTTCTATTGTGGAATTCCAGCATTCGCAGGTAGGCCGCGGCGCCGCATTTGTGCGCACCCGCTTAAAAAGCCTGACGACCGGAAGAGTCCAGGAAATGACCTTTCCTTCAGGCCACAAAATCAACGAGGTACGCATTGAACGCAGAAAATTCCAATTCCTCTATTCCGATGAAATGGGCTACCATTTCATGAATAACGAAACCTATGACCAGGTCATGCTGGAGGAAGCGATGATCGACAACCCCAAGCTGCTGAAAGAAGGAATGGAAGTGGACATCCTGTTTCATGCAGCCAAAGAAATCCCGCTCATGCTGGAAATGCCGCAATGGGTCATCATGGAGGTGACTTATACGGAACCAGGCCTTAGGGGGGATACAGCCACCAATACCCTTAAGCCTGCTGTTGTGGAAACCGGAGCGGAAGTCAGGGTTCCCTTGTTTGTCAATCAGGGCGATTTTATTAAGATTGATTGCAGAACCGGCGCTTACCTCGAGCGTGCAAAAGCTTAACTATGGACTTTAAGGAAATCCAAGAACTGCTCCGGCTTATTTCCAAGCTTGAGCTGACCGAATTCAAACTCAAAGAAGGCGAATTCGAACTATCAGTAAGAACAAAGCATTTTTCCTCTTCCAAACAGGGCGTTGCGCCGGTTCCTGTCCCTGCGCCGGTGTTGCCGGTGGCTGCGGTTCCTGCGCCCAGCTTGGTTCCGCCCGCTCCTGCTCCTGCCGAGCCTGGCCCAGCGCCTGCTGCGCCAATGCCTCCGGCTCCAAAGGAGGCGCATGAAGCGCCCGCAAGCGACGAAAGCCAATACCTGACCATCAAATCGCCTATTGTCGGTACTTTTTACCGGTCTCCTACTCCCGACAAGCCGGCTTACGTCAAGGTTGGCGATAAGATCGAAGCCGGCGCCGTCGTGTGTATCGTCGAGGCCATGAAACTGTTCAATGAAATCGAATCCGACATTAGCGGCCGTATAATCAAGGTGCTCGTGGATGATGCCCAGCCGGTGGAATACGATCAGGTCCTTTACCTGGTAGATCCCAAGGGCTAAATAAAACCAGGTTATGTTCAACAAAATTCTTATCGCCAATCGCGGCGAGATTGCCCTGCGCGTCATTCGCACCTGCCGGGAGATGGGGATCAAAACCGTGGCGGTTTATTCCACCGCCGACCGGGAAAGCCTTCACGTCCGGTTTGCAGATGAAGCCGTTTGCATCGGCCCGCCTCAATCCTCCGAATCCTACCTCAGCATTCCCAGGATTATGGCGGCTGTGGAAATCACCAACGCCGATGCCATCCATCCCGGATATGGATTTCTTGCCGAAAACGCTGACTTCGCCGAAGTCTGCTCCGAATACGGGATCAAATTCATCGGCCCGACTCCCGACCAGATCCGCAAAATGGGCGACAAGATCACGGCCAAGGAAACCATGATCAAAGCTAAGGTGCCCATCATTCCCGGCTCGGACGGGCTTATCAGAGATACCAAGCACGGAAAAAAGATCGCCTCCGAGATCGGATATCCCGTCATCCTCAAAGCTACTGCCGGAGGCGGAGGCAAGGGGATGCGCGTTGTTTGGGACGAAAAGGATTTTGAAACCGCCTGGAGTATGGCCCGACAGGAAGCCAAGGCCGCTTTCGGAAACGATGGCATCTATGTTGAAAAATTCATCGAGGAGCCCCGCCACATCGAAATTCAGGTTGCTGGCGACCAGTTTGGCAAGGTCATTCACCTCTCCGAACGCGACTGCTCGATCCAGCGCCGGCACCAAAAACTCATGGAGGAAACCCCTTCCCCGTTCATGACTCCCGAACTTCGGGACGCTATGGGCCAAGCCGCCATTCTCGCTGCAGAAGCCATTAACTACGAAGGGGTTGGAACCGTCGAATTCCTCGTGGATAAATTCCGGAATTTCTACTTCATGGAAATGAACACCCGGATACAGGTAGAACACCCCGTCACGGAAGAGGTGACTGACCACGACCTGATCAAGGAGATGGTTAAAATTGCCGCCGGCGAACGCCTGCAGAGCGGGAACCTTTTCCCTTCCGGCCATGCCATTGAATGCCGGATCAACGCCGAAGACGTCTACAACGGCTTCCGCCCAAGCCCGGGCAAGATCACCTCGTTCCATAGCTCCAAAGGCCATGGGGTACGCGTAGATACGCACGTATACGCGGGATATACCATCCCGCCTTACTACGATTCTATGATCGCCAAGATCATTTGCCGCGCCCCAACCCGCAACGATTGCATTACCAAAATGGAACGCGCACTCGATGAGTTCATCATTGAGGGCATCAACACGACGGTACCATTCCACCAGAAACTCATGAAGGACGAGAATTTCAGGAAAGGGGATTACCATACCGGGTTCCTGAATAACTTCAATATGAAGGACTAAATCAGGCATTGCCCGCCCTATGATCAACCGGAGTTTTTGGCGCCTTTTGGGATACCTGAAGGCATACCGGGCCAATGTCGCCCTCAGCATCCTGAGCAATGTCCTCATGGCGATGTTTACGGTATTGAGCATCCCATTGATCAGCCCCTTCCTCGAAATCATATTCCAGACGGAAGTCGCTCCGATGGACAAGCCGGAAGTGCGGCTCAGCGTCCAAAGCGCAGAACAGTACTTCAACTATTACCTCACCCAACTGATCCTGACCCAAGGCCGGGACAAGGCCCTGCTTTTTGTATGCGGATCTATCCTCATCATTTTCTTTGCCAAAAACCTTTTTCGCTACCTGGCCATGTTTTTTATGGCCCCAACCCGCAATGGCATTACCCGGGATGTGCGCCAGCAGCTTTTTGACAAATTGCTCGTGCTTCCCCTGGCGTATTTCTCGGAAGAACGCAAAGGGGATATCCTGTCCAGGATCACAGCCGATGTGCAGGAAATCGAATGGAGTATTCTCAACGTGTTGGAGGCAGTATTCCGGGAACCCATCATTATTGCCCTGAGCTTGTTGTTCATGATTTACATAAGCCCCTCGCTGACCGGGTTTGTCTTCGTGCTGATCATTTTTACCGCGATTGTCATTGGCGGAATAGGGCGGAGCCTGAAACGCAGTTCTTCTCAGGTGCAGCACCGGCTGGGGAATATGGTATCCGTCATCGAGGAAGCGCTGGGCGGATTGCGCATCATCAAAGGGTTCAATGCAGCCGGATACCAACGCGGTAAGTTTGCCGCAGAAAATAATGTCTACCGCCGGACGCTGACGCGCTTGCTATGGAGAAAGGACCTTTCCTCTCCGCTTTCGGAATTTCTCGGGATCGCCGTAGTAACGGTCCTCCTTTGGTTTGGATCCAGACAGGTTTTTTCCGGGCAAATGGATGCGGGCGCCTTTTTTTCTTTTCTTTTTGCCTTTTACAACGTCATCGACCCCGCCAAATCCTTCTCCAAAGCGTTTTACGACATCCAGAAAGGTATCGCCGCCCTGGAGCGGGTCGAAATGATCCTCGACGCGCCGATTTCCATCCAGGAAAAGCCCAACGCCGCTCCCCTCCCCTCGTTTGAACGCCAAATCGAATACCGCCACGTATCCTTTGCCTATCGCAAAGACGATGGGCCCGTCCTTAATGACATCAACCTGATCATTCCCAAAGGGAAGATCATTGCCGTAGTAGGGCCTTCCGGCGCCGGCAAATCGACCCTGGCAGACCTGCTGCCTCGCTTCTTTGACGTCGATGAAGGAGGAATCTTTATCGACGGCGCCGACGTGCGGGATATCCGGCTCAACGACCTTAGAGCGCAAATGGGTATTGTCACTCAGGAAGCCATCCTTTTTAACGATACCATTTTCAACAATATCGTGTTCGGACTAGAAAAAGCCAGCCAGGAAGCAGTTGAACAAGCGGCCCGGATCGCTAACGCCCACGATTTCATCCTGGCGACCGAACAGGGCTACCAAACCAACATCGGCGACCGGGGTTCCAAGCTCAGCGGAGGGCAACGCCAAAGGCTTACGATCGCCCGGGCAATCCTCAAGAATCCGCCCATCCTGATCCTTGACGAAGCCACGTCCTCCCTGGACTCCGAGTCAGAAAAACTCGTACAAGAGGCCTTGATTCATTTGATGAAAGACCGCACTTCGATCGTGATCGCTCACCGGCTGTCGACCATCCAGCACGCGCACGAGATCATCGTGATGAAAGAAGGCCGGATCATTCAACGAGGCGCCCATGCCGAACTCATGGAACAACCCGGAGAATACCAAAAATTAGTAGCGTTACAAGCCTTTTAGCCTACCTTAACGGATTGGGGTTGGGATTTCCGCAAATTCCCCGCTAAATTCACCGTTGAAAACCGATTTCAAACCCAATACCATCGAAATACCTTGAAAAAAACGGCCTGGATCGGAGTTGTTCCTCTGCTTATGTTCCTTGCCCGGCCCCTTGCCGGACAACCCGTCATTTCCTCTTCCCAGCTTCCATCCAATGGCGATACGTTTTTTATGGCGGTAGACAAGCTCCCCGCCGGTATTCGCGTTCTTGCGCCCGGCCCCAACCAGCGTTGGGATTTCACCAGCCTGATGGCGCCTTTCTCCAGGCAATACGTTTGGAGGTCGGAATCCAAAGGCAAACCCGGAGCCCAATACCTGATCACACAGACCGAATCCCTTTCGGAAGCGCGCTTTCTCCGCACCAGCTCGGAAATTAAACTCTACGAAACTTACGGACAGGACCCATTCGGTTTGAGCCGCAAATCCCGTATGGTATATTCCCCTGCTTTGACGACGCTGAAACTCCCGCTTCGCTACCAGGACCACAGCATCCATCGCAGCAATCTGACCGTTACCGTAGCGGCAGGCGACCTATCCAATCTTTTTCTGCGCAAGCTCCCCTTCCAACCCGATTCCATCCGGCTGAAGGTGGCCATTGAACGCCGTACCGAAGCCGACGCCTGGGGCAAACTGATCATCCCCGGAGGGATCTACGACGTCGTCCGGCAGAAACAAACCGAAACCCGCACCATACAAATGGAGGCCAGAGTGGGTCAGCGCAAGTGGCAGAACATAACCGCCATTTCGCCCATGTCCGATCTCTTTCCCAACCCAAATTCCCTCGTCTATACGTTTTTTTCCAATAACGCGCTGGAGCCCATCGCCATAGTAACCATTGCCCCCAGGGATCAATCCGCAGAAAAAGTGGAATTCCGGGTTACCGACTCTCAGGAGCTCCCCATGCTTACTTCCATGAAGGCCGACCTCTTCGCTTTCCCCAACCCAGCCATCGTCAACGTCCGGTTTGAGTTCTTCAATCTGCCTGCTGGCGACTACGAACTGAGCATATACAACCTGCTGGGCGTCCCTATTATCAAAAAACGCTACTTCATCTCCGGCAACCGCACAGAAAAAATGGACATTTCTGAATTGCGCAAAGGCACTTACCTCTATGCCCTGAAAGACGACCGGGGAAATACCCTCACCACCAAACGGCTGATCGTTATCCGGCCTTAATCCGTTTTTTTTCTATAGCCATAGGGGGATTGGACTATTGGGGACATCTTGTATGAAAACGCATCATTCTCCAACCCGAAAAATGGATCTGACATGAAGAACGTCTTGCTCGTCTTTTGTTTGCTTTCCTTCCTTCAGCCCCTTAGCGCCCAACGGGAAGAAACCCTTTTTGGCCGCAACCACCTGGACCTTACCGGGTTCTGGTATACCAACACCAATAACTTTTCCTTCTTTGAGGACGACACGGAGTACTTTTCCGGTGGAAGCGCGCTCTTCGAATTCAACAAAGACATCTTCCTTGGCTGGGGCTGGCAACGGATCTCCGGCGACGGGAGGCTTCCCAGCGATGGGAGCCGGTTTGACCTCAAACACAATGGCCTCATGATCGCTTATTCCCCCAATGCCGGCAAAGTAATCCATCCCCACTTCAGCGTGTATGGCGGATCGGGACGGTTTGACCTGGTCAACAGCGACCGCGAACGGATCTTTGCGTTTCAACCGGCTGCCGGACTGGAACTGAACGTTTTCCGCTGGTTCCGGCTGGGCCTCGAAGGAGGATACCGGTTCATTACCGACGTCGACACGCAGGGCGTGAGCAGTTCCGAACTATCTACTCCGTTTGCCCAGCTTCAGTTCCGCTTTGGCTATTCCTGGTGGGATTAGATATAGGTAAAATCCGTTTGCTACAGAACTATATATGTTCGCTGAAATCCTCAGATTTCGTGCGGAACTATCCGCCGGTCCCCTGACTCCTCTGTTCGCAGAAATCCTCAGATTTCGCGCGGAACTATCCGCCGGTCCCCTGACTCCTCTGTTCGCCGAAATCCTCAGATTTCGTGCGGAACTATCCGCCGGTCCCCTGACCGGCGTTCTCCAGACCGGAAGATAGTTCCGCACTGAATCTGGCCCCCGGCCTCGCGCCGGGACGGCGAACAGGATCAGGCCTGTTACTTAATGGTCGCAGTACTGGACATTTTCGTTTTCCGGGCATCCAGACCTTCCAGGTTTACCAAACCTGGAAGGTCTCGTTCCAAAAATATCCAGTAGTGTACTTAATGGTTATGCCCTTCGTGACCTTCCTCTGAAGATTGGACATCGTCGTTTTTCACATAGTCCATGCCGCACTTCGGGCACTGGCCGGGCTGGTCGCTTCCGCTGCCCGGGCAATGCATTGGGCAGATATAGGCGGAGGTGTATTCCGGTCCGGATTTGTCGACCTCCGCTGCGGGCGTTTCCTGCTTGTCCGTAGAAGTGGTGTTTTGGTTGTGCCCTTCGTGTTTCCCTGCACAGGAACTGAAAATCAACATAGCTCCGAGAGCCAGGGCGTAAACTGCTTTCTTTAAAACCATGATCAATTGGGTGTTAAAATGAAAAAATGGATTAATTCCCTTTTTTAGGCGCCGGGCGTTCGTACTTACAGCATCCATGGAGTTTGTCGTAGACCTCGTCTTTTGCCCGCACGTCGTCCGTATCATGACCTACGGATGCTACTTTTTCCTTGATTTGCTGGAGATTCACCTTCTTTTTGTCGAACTGCACCGTCAGCAAATCGGTGGCGGAATCCCATTCGGCGGAGTTCACGCCGGCCAGTTCGCTTAAAGCGCCTTCGATCCGGCGTTCGCACATCCCGCAATTGCCGTACACGTTTACTTCGGCAGTGGTCATGCCTTTCGCCGCTTTTCCACTCGTTTTCCCGCCAGACTGTGCCATGGACGGAACGCTCAGTCCAAGGACTGCGATCAGGATTACAAAAATCGTTTTCATCGTCAAACTTTTTTACTGAATTAATAAATAACTGAATTCAATACCAAAAAGGAGTCTTTTACTATGCCGCAGTGCAGCATTTCGTCTCCAAAATAAGGGTTCATGATCTGGCGTTGGGCGCTAACCCAATCCCCGCCTTGATTATTGAAAGCCATCGGGCAATGTTGCAAAAACAGGGGTTGATCTCCAGATCCCAGGGATCGGACATTCCGGATCACCAATTCGGAAAGAAAGAAAAACTGTTTGCGCTGAATTTCCATCATGCTGGCCTCCGCAATGTTTCGGGTATGGGCCTTCATCGAACCAACCTGATTTTCCCAGAACGCCTGGAGTTCAAGGGTACTCCCGGAGGGATCAACCTGGTTCAACGACTTCACTAATGCATCTGCTGCTTTTTGCCCAGAAGTGAGCTTCGTCGCTACCATGGCATCCTTTAAAAGGAGGTAGTTGCGGATCACCTCGCTCCATTGTTTGAAGAACGTTTTGTCTGCAAATGCTTTTAAATCCGGTATGGTTTCCTGGGGCATTCCGTCCTGGCTTACCATACGATTGATCATGCTTGCCTGGTTATTGAGCTGAGCCGCCGCATCGATAGCGAATGCCCCTTCTGTAACCACTTCTTCTCCTGCCTCCAACCCGGAAAGTACCAAGTAGCCGCTATGAGTAGCATCTGCCAGTTCCACCTCCCTAAACTCAAAGGAAGGCACCGGTGCATTAGGGACCTTCACATACACGACCGAGCGTTTGCCCGTCCATAACACCGCCGATTTGGGCACGATCAGAGCGCTCTTCCCAGCCCTGGAGGCCACAAGCGTTGCCTGAACGAACATCTCCGGTTTGAACAATCCTACCGGGTTTTCCAATTCGGCACGAATGGCTACGGTGCGCGATTCGGCATCCAGCAGAGGATCGATGAAGGCTACCCGCGCTTTATACAACTTTCCCGGCGCCGCCGGAGTCGTGATTTCCACCGCATCGCCAACCCGGATATGAGGCAAGTCGGATTCGTACGCTTCCAGCAACGCCCAAACCCGCCGGAGGTCGGTCAGTTCGAACAACGGCATCCCTTCCTCGACATAGTCTCCTAAAGCGACCTTCCGGGCCGAAACGACGCCCGATTGGTCTGCTTTTACCCAGACTTCTTTCTGTACCTGACCCGTTTGTTCTACCTTTTGGATAAAATCTTCGGGCAATTTCCAGTACCGGATACGGGTTCTCGCCGCCTCGGCGAGTTCCGAATTGCCGCCTTTCAAGCGGATGGCTTCCAGTAACTCCCGTTGGGCATTGATTAAGGCCGGCGAATACAAGCGGGCGAGCGGCTGGCCTTTTTTTACCTGCTCCCCGGTAAATGCGACCGACAAGTGTTCAATCCGGCCGGGGATGTGCGCGGTTTGCACCGTTATCCGGCGTTCATCGGCCATGATCTTCCCGCTTAAGGAAATCCGCTTTCCACTTCCCGTACCGCTGCCTACGCGGGTAGTCTGGATTTGCGCCAGCCGGATAGCTTCATCGGTCATAACCAGCAAGGTGGGCTGGTCTTCGTTTCCAGACTCTACGGGCGTAAGGTCCATTTCGCAAAGCGGGCAAATCCCCGGTTCGGATTGCCGGATCTGAGGATGCATAGAGCAGGTATATTCGGTTGCCGCATCCTTTGTTATGCCTCCCGCCGCATCCATTGGTTGAGACCTGTCTCGGCCCCCAAAAACCAAATACCCGATTCCGATGCCTGCGGATACGAGCAGCAACGCCAGGCTTATCGTGGAAAACTTTTTTCATATTGGTTACGTGCTTTGTAAAAATAAATAATGGTATGCCACCCAGCCTTAAAATTATTCCCTTAGCCATCGTTCGATCTCGGCAAGGGACTGTTGGCTGGAGGTCACCGCCTGAATTTCCATTAAGGTAAGCGCCACCCATTTTTCATAATAGGCCAACAATTCCGGCAGGGCGGACTTGTCCGTGCTGAATGCCGTTTCCATCACCCGAATTGCCGTTTCCAAAACAGGTTTTTGCCTGGAGGCCAGTTCAAACTGCAGCCGGGCATCTTCCAACCTGGCAAGCGACTGCTCTACTGTGGCGGCGAGCGCGTTCGCCAGCTCATCTCCCTCGTAACTCAGACTGGATTGGAGGAGGCTTTCTTCCCTCTCTTTGGCATCGTAAGGTTCCCGGAAGAGCGGCAGCCGGAGGCCCAGCCGGGGCATCCACATATCTTTTCCGTCTCCGGCATGAATTCCTTCTCCTTTGCTCATCACGGCATAATCCAATCCAATGGCCAAGCCCGGTTTACGGTCAATCCGGTTGACTGCCTGGCGCTGACGGGAAGCTTCCTTTTCATAATCCAGCGCAGCAAACCCCGGGTAGGTCTGGCGGATCTGACGTGCCAGAGAATCCAGGCGCCGGGGCGTTTCCGCCATAGCCGGAACGACCTTGAGTATTACCGGCTGGCCAGGCTGCCGGTTCAAAATCTGGTTGATTTGCGCCTGGGGGGCCCTACGTGCGTTGCGTAGTTGCTTTTGTTGCTGTTCCAACTCCAGGATGCGCAACTGAACCTCCAGGACATTGGTCAGGGTAGCCGATCCAACTTCCAGTCTCGCCGTCGCTAACCGTTCGAGGGAGCGCAAAAGCTCCAGGTTTTCTTCCAGGGCGGAGGCCGAGGCTTCCAGTTCGTACAACTTCCAGTAAGCTGTTTTCAAGCTGGCCCGGAGGTCCAGCAGGTCTATTCCTGCTTCTTCGTATGCCGCCCGGGCTTCCGCAAGGGCCGCGTTGGCTTTTTTGGCCCGTTCTCCCTTCCAGGGCAGGGGTTGCATGACTCCTAGGGACGCGTTGGGCAGAGGAGAAGTATTAGGCAAAGGAAATGCGATGAAGGTCAGGCCCAATTCCGGTTCGGGCCATTGGCGGGCCTGGGCCGGGCGTTCCATGAGCGCCTCATATTTCTGGTATTTCCCTTTTAGCCCTGGGTTTCGCAGGGGAATTTCGTTTAGAAGGCTGTCCAGAGGCTGTGCAAAAAGCCCGTGCGCTCCAAACAATACCGAAGCCGTCAGAAAAAAAGACCTGATCATAATATCCTGGATTTATTTCGTTTCCAGCGTTGTTCCTGCCAGATGCAGAACAGCACCGGAACGATAAACACCGAAATAATTTCCACCAGCAACCCTCCGAACGCAGGGATAGCCATGGGCCCCATGATGTCGGCGCCCCTGCCCCGAGCGGTCAGGATGGGCAAATATCCGAGAAGCGTGGTCGCAGTGACCATCATAGCGGGGCGGATCCTTCTTGCAGCCCCTTCCAGCACCAATTGCCGGACTTCCTCCACCGATCCGGGTTGGGCCGAGTTAAACCGGTTTCTCAAGAACGTAGCCATGAGCACCCCATCATCGGTGACAATGCCAAAAAGTGCCAGGAAACCGACCCACACCGCCACGCTCAGGTTGATGGGGCGTACCTGGAACAAGTCGCGCAGGTTTTCCCCGAAAAAGGGCATGTCCAGAAACCAGGGCTGGCCGTAAAGCCAGATCAGGATAAACCCGCCGGCAAATGCTACGAGGACCCCGGTAAAGACCATGGCCGAGATGAGCACCGACTTGAATTCCAGGTACTGGATCATAAAGATGATCAACAGGGTAAGCGGGATCAATATGGCGAGGCGCCTGGCTGCCCGGCTGTGTTGTTCGTAATTACCCGCAAAGCGGTAACTCACCCCGCGAGGGACCTCCAGATCGCCTTGTTCTATTTTTTCTTCGAGGTGGTTGCGCACCCGTTCCACAACGTCTACTTCGGCATATCCTGTTTCCTTATCGAACAGCACGTACCCCACCAGGAAGCCAT
Organism: Haliscomenobacter sp.; assembly: GCA_016707205.1. Lineage (GTDB taxonomy): Bacteria > Bacteroidota > Bacteroidia > Chitinophagales > Saprospiraceae > JADJPL01. The sequence goes on from JADJHZ010000024.1 coordinate 182,486, forward strand.
CTTCGCTTTTAATCATCTGGGCGCCCTGAACATAGCGCACTTCAGCTAGTTCGCCCAAAGGGATTTGCCCGGGGCCATTGCGCGAAGGAATGAAAATGCGGCTCAACATGTCCGGGTCGTTGCGCAGTTCCCGAGGGTAACGAACGCGTACATTGTAGCGTTCCCTGCCTTCGACCGTTTGGGTCAGCGGCATTCCGCCCACTGCGGCCTGAATATAATCCTGCACCTCCTGGATGGTCAGCCCGTGCCGGGCGATCGCCCGACGGTTGATTTCTATCTCCAGGTAGGGTTTGCCTTCGATCCGCTCCGCAAAAACAGCGGCCTCTTTTACGCCTTCGACCTCCCGGATCAGGGGCTCCAGTTTCAGGCCAAACGCCTCAATGGCTTTCAGGTCGGGGCCCTGGACTTTGATGCCCATGGGCGCGCGCATGCCGGTTTGGAGCATAATCAGCCGCGTTTCGATGGGCTGAAGCCTGGGAGCGGAGGTTACTCCCGGCAGCCTGGTCACGCGGGTGATTTCCTGCCAGATATCATCCGGGGAGCGTATATGATCCCTCCACTGGCGGAAATACTGCCCGCGCGGATCCTCGATCAGCTGTCCTTCAGCATCGCGTATGTATACCCCTTTCCCGTCCATCCGGAAGCGCAGGCGGCGACCGTCGGCATCGGTTATATACTCCGGCTTATAGATAATAACATTTTCGAACATATTGATCGGCGCCGGATCCAGGGCGCTTTCTGCCCTGCCCAGTTTACCTACCACCAGATCGACTTCCGGGATACCCTGAACGGCCATATCCAGCAGGCGTAAGTTCTTCACATTTTCCTGGATTCCTGAATGTGGCATGGAGGTGGGCATCAGCAAAAAAGACCCCTCGTCCAGAGAGGGCAAAAATTCCCGGCCGGTATTCCGGAAGATCAAGATTCCTGCCGCCAGTATACCGGCGGGGATCAAAAGGAAAAAGGCTTTATTTGCCAGGAAGTACCGCAAGACCGGCGTATAGATCCGGGTCATCATAAACAGGAACCCCAGCAGGCTGCCCAACACGGTCAATACAAACAGGAAATTAACAAACAGGCTCTGGTCTACGCCCATGGGCATCCACATCCGGGTGATCAGCAAAGCGGTGAGGGCGGCGAATAACAGGTTTTTTCCGGCACTTATCTGCCTGCGCTGGGCTTCCGTGAGGTAGGGATCGGCTACGGTAGCCAGAAATCCACTCAACCCCACTAGTCCCAGAATCCATCCGGCCGTTTGGCTTCCTTCAACCCCCAGATAGATCCCAGCCCCCATCAGAAAGACATTGCCCAAAAGAGCCCAAACCCGGCGGGGCGACCGCACCGAAAAAACGGTATGCGCCAGGGCAGGAAGTACTACCAGGGCAAGGAAAATAGCCGCCCCCAGCGCGAAGGTCTTGGTAAACGCCAGGGGCCTGAACAACTTGCCCTCCGGGCCTTCCAGCGCAAAGACCGGCAAAAAGCTCACGATGGTGGTCAGCACGGCCGCCACAATGGCGGAAGCCACTTCCGCCGATCCTTTGTATACCGTTGTAAACAGATCTTCCCCTGGAGGGCGATGCTCCATCCGGTGCACCATACTCTCCGACAAAACAATGCCCACGTCTACCATGGTGCCAATAGCAATGGCAATGCCCGCAAGCGCCACTACATTGGCATCCACCCCGGCGTACCGCATCATGATAAAGGTGATCAATACCGCCACCGGCAATAACCCCGACACAACCAGAGACGCCCGAAGATTGAACAGCAAAATGATCACCACGATCGTCGTCACCAGGATTTCCTGGATCAAGTTGCTGTATAACGTACCGATTGTTTCCCGGATAAGTTGGGTGCGGTCGTAAAACGGGATAATCCGCACCTTGGAGACCGTCCCGTCTTCCAGAATCCGGGAAGGGAGGCCCGGCTCGATTTCCCGGATTCTGGCCTTCACGGCATCGATGACCTCCAGCGGGTTAGCGCCAAAACGAGCGACTACTACCCCGCCGACGGCATCCGCCCCGGCTTTGTCCAGCGCTCCCCGGCGCTCGGCCGGGCCCAGGCCTACATGAGCAATGTCGGCTATCCGAATGGGGATATTGTTGCGTACCTTGACCACCGCCTCCTCAATGTCCTCCACCTTCCGGATATATCCCAACCCGCGGACATAGTATTCCACCAGATTGATCTCCATCGTCTGGGCCCCGATGTCGATATTCGATTTCTTTACCGCATCGAGGATATCCTCAAGCGTTACCCCTGCAGCCCGCATGGCAGCCGGGTCGGCGTCGATCTGATATTCCTTGACAAATCCCCCAACCGAGGCAACTTCGGCGACTCCGGGTGCAGCGCTCAGTCCATAGCGCACGTAGAAGTCCTGTATCGAGCGCAGCTCCTGCGGATTCCAGCCTTCGGCCGGATTTCCTTTTGGATCGCGGCCTTCCAGGGTATACCAGAAGATCTGCCCCAGCGCGGTTGCATCCGGGCCGAGGGTGGGCTGCACTCCTGTTGGCAATAAGCCCTGGGGAAGGGCATTGAGTTTTTCCAGGATGCGGGATCTGCTCCAGTAAAATTCCACCTGGTCTTCAAAAATCACATAGATGCTGGAAAAGCCAAACATGGACGTCGACCGGATGTCTTTCACTCCCGGCAATCCGAGCAACGCGGTAGTAAGCGGATAGGTAATCTGGTTTTCTACATCCTGAGGAGACCGGCCCGGCCACTCGGTAAACACGATTTGCTGATTTTCGCCGATATCGGGAATCGCGTCGACCGGTACCGGATTGCGGGGCATCCAGGGAATATGAAAATCAAACGGCGCGGTAGTAAGGCCCCAACCTGCCAGAATCAAGAGAAGCAAAAAGGTCAGGAACTTATTATGCAGAAAAAAATAGATAAGTTGGTTCAGCATGAATTTTCCGGATTAACCTTTGAAGGAAAAGGAAAGTGCAGAGAACGGCCAAACACGCGCTGCAAGGAATACATGGGAGATTCCTGCGGCACGGCCTTTCTCTTTCAGGAGCCTCGGGAGGCTCCTTCCGGAAAATCATCAAATTCGGAACACCTGAAACAAAATGCGAAGAGCTACCTTGGGCGGCGGCAGGTCAAACGCCCAATTCAGCGCGGAGATACGAGCGGAGAAAGCCCAAAAAGGCAGGATCATGGAGGGCGCGGCAAAAAAGACCGGCATCAACGCCGGCAGGGAAAGCTTCCAGTCGAAAGTATGTACTTGCTGAGGCCCATCTTGTTTTAGAAAAATGGATTGGTCGTCGCAGCACCCATTCTCGGCGTCTTCTTTCGGGGAGGGCGCGCTGTCGTGGAAAGGACAGGCGGGGCGGCCGGCGGCAGCTTGGGCATGACAGGACGGAGGCTGGACGAAAAGCGCTTGTGAACGCAGTTCACCCTGACAAAAGTGTTTGTTCAGCGTAATACCGGCAGAACTCAGCAGCAAAAGCGCTGCCAGCGCCACATGTCCAAAGCGAGCCAATGTCCACATGCAGGCAAAGCTACTAAAGATTGCCAGGATTCGCAATCGCTAGAGAGGCGTTGTATCGACGGGCTCTTCCCGGAAGGCATAATTGATCAGGTCGTAGGTGGTGAGAATGCCCACGAGCCGGTCATTTTCATCTACGATGGGAATGGCATGAAACATGTTCTCCCTGAAATAGTCCGCAGCCATTTGAATGGAATCTTTGGGGCTCAGACGGGCTACCTGGCTGGTCATCACTTCACCGACCAGTAAGGAACGCAAGATGGCATTGTTATAGATTTCACTTTGCTGGGCTTTAAACAGAGAAAACCCATGAAGCACCTTGAATAAATCCTCGCGGCTGACGATGCCCACCACTTTCCTGCGGCTGTCCACTACTGGGATATGGTGAATGTTATAGTGATCGAAAATGTCCCTGACTTTTTCCATAACGTCATCGGGGGCCAGGGAAATCACTTCAGTCGTCATGACGTTTTCGATTTTTTCCCCTTTATCCATAGTGGGTAGGCAGTTTATAAGCTGAAAAATGCGTTTAACCAGACACGACGGGTTCCCGCCGTTAAATATATTCCTCGTCCCCTTCCGCTTCCGGAATCGGCGAGTTATAGCTAAAAAAGAGCAGGTCATGCGTGGTTATCAGCCCGACTAACCGCTCCTCTTCCAGGATGGGCAGCGCGTGAAATTTATTAGCTAAAAAGATATCGGCAGCGAGCCCTATGGTATCTTCCGGATCCAGGCTCAAGGGATATTTTGTCATCAGGTCTTTCGCGCAAAGGGTCTGATATTCGTTTTCTGTCCAGGTACGACCGGTTGTTCTAAGGGATAACAAGTAAGAAAGCTTGAAAAAATCGGTTTTACTGATAATTCCAATAAGGCGGTCGCCCTTGCCCACGACGGGCAGGTGGTGAAAGTCGTCGCGGTCGAATATGGCTTTGATCGCTTTGGCACTGGCTTCAGGGGAGACGGTCACCAGATCGGTCGTCATGATCTCCCGGATAGGTCGGTTTGGATTCATAGGGCCCGGATTTTAGCAGGTGGCTGGGTCGTATTCCGCTCGGCAAAACTGGCGGACGCCACAGAAAAGGTTCCAAAATGTTTCAATCCAGCCCAAAAGGCATCGTATGCCGCTTGAGCTGCCTGGGCTGCCTGGTCCTGGTCGCCGGCGTTCATTGCCCGCTGGAGACCGGCCATCTTTTGGGCGATGGTATTCTGCGCTTTAGTCAAAGCGGCTTGTTCCGCCTCCTCCCAACCCAGTAAACGGGTATCTGTTGGCAACTGATAAACGGCATTCCAGGAACGGGAACAACCCAACGCCATTTCCGTTACCTCTTCCCATTCCATCAACTGCAGTTGCGGATCTTTCAGGGTATTCAAAACGGCCGACAAGTCTCCCTCCAGCGCATACCATCGGTCCAGGAAGTACGAAACGCCACACGCGGCGCGCAATTGGCGCATTTCTTCCTGAGCCCGCTCCAGGGAGCGCTTTGCCCGGACGGGGTCGTTGTTGTCCATAGCCAGGTATGATTCCGACAGCCGCGCTGAAGCGCGTTGAAGTGCCAGGCCCGATTCCGGGAATTCCGCCATTTGACTATTCCAAGCCGCCTGAAGCCGCTGCCATTGGAATTCGAGGTAAAAAACCGCCTTTTTGGCCTTAACCATATCGCCCGTTTTGGCGTAGTACCATGCAGGGATATACCCTTGATCAAACAGCAGCATGGCTTTGGCCAGGTCCTGGTTTTCTGGTGGGCAACATAGCGCGGAAGAAAGGACCCAAACCGCCGCCAACCCCATGAAGATCATTTTCATACTCCCTCCTCTTCAATCTTCTTATTGATTGAAAATCAACTATTTTACTCAAATCTAACGATCCTCTTTGTAGAATGGGATGACAATCATCATTCTATTTAGAGATTTTTATCGCTACAAAAAAGGAGAAAGCTGTGGCGGGAAGGATCAATCGTCAAAATGCACGATCATGAGCGGGATGGAGGTATTGATCGCCATCTGGCGGGTGAGATTTCGCCGGAACAGGTCCTCCAAAAAAGGCCGGTGCGTAGTACCCATAACCATGATCCCTGCGCCGTTTTCCCGGGCATACCCGGACAACCCATCCAGCACGTCCGAATGAGAAACCTGAGAAAGCTTCAATTCTACGCCACCTTCTTCCTGGGAGGGCCCGACCGGTATTTTATGGCCTTCGTAAGGCAAGGGGGTTTTTCCGGTGTGGACATGCACCAGGTGCAGGGAAGCCTGGGTTTGGGCTGCAAAGTGAACGATCTTGTTCAGCACCGTCTCTTCCGAAGGGTGGTAATTGTAGGCGTACACCACCTCGTTTATCTTTTTGAATTTGGTATTCCTGGGCACCAAAAGCACCGGGCAATAAGCCTTGCGTGCCACCTCCGAAGAAATGCTCCCCAGCCACCTGCCCAGGAAGCGGGTGTCGCCAGTAGTGCCCATGACGATCAGGTCCGTGTCCTTCTGCCGGGAGATTTCGCGCAATTCGTCGACCACCGAACCGCTGATCATTTCCGCCGAAACATCCTGCGGAGAAAGCCCGTTGAAAGGGAAAAAAGATTGCGCGATGGACTCCAGCAGTTCCTGCTTGTAATGCAGTTCCTCACTCTGTCCTTCCACCAGCACCGGCGTGTCCAAATCGGCTTTCGCCTGATGGATATGGACCAGACGCACCTTAGCTCCAAACACCTTGGCCAGGTGCAAAGCATACTGGAATGCATTTTCTGCAGTGGCCGAAAAATCGGTGGGCACTACAATGTTTTTTACCCTCATCCCAAGGGGCCGGTCGTTCAACAGGATATTCAATACCAGGCGCAAATCATCAATGGTTGGAACCACTTTTTGAAAAACAACCCTCCCGTCGACGATCAAAGCGGGTATCCCGGAGATGCCATAGGCTAGCAAACGGTCGATCTCCCGAACTTCCTCCACAGGAAGATCAATGGAAAGCTGCCGGAGCGCCTCCAGAAGATTGATTTTAAGCTCCCTGTCCTTGGAAGCTCCAATCCCCAGCAACTCCAGCCGATGCACCATATTATAGTTTTCATTTGTGACCATGGTGGATTTCCTTAAAATAAACCGCAACTTTGCCACACCCCAAGCGCAGCAGCAGAAACAACCACCAACGTCATGTTTAAAAAAAGGCTTGGCATATTGCACGCAAAATCGCGGATTAACCCTAGGCCATAGATGATTTTTGTCATCACTGTGCATTGACTTTTTATAAATTCCGCTTATATTAACTTTCGATTGAAAAAACCAACTGATTGGACTCGCAAGATCAACATCAAACCGCCTTTTCCGACGCCACGCTTCGGTTTGAGGCTATAATAGAAACGGCGACCGATGCCATTATTCTGATCGACGAATCAGGAACTATTGAATTGACGAATCAATCCGCTGCGCAGATGTTTGGGTATGCCATCCAGGAGATGATCGGCAGCAACGTCCGAATGCTGATGCCCAACCCGCACCGCGAAAAACACGATGGCTACATTCAGCATTACGTCGAGACCGGAATCAAAAAAATTATTGGTATTGGGCGCGAAGTAGAGGCCCTTAGAAAAGACGGGCATATCTTTCCCTGCCGGTTAAGCATTAGCGAAGTTCAACTCCACAACCGGCGCATTTTTACCGGCATCCTCCACGACCTGACCGAACAAAAGCAAACACAAAAAGCCCTTCAGGAAGAAAAAGAGCGCGCTCAGCGCTACCTCGACGTAGCCAACACGCTAATTGTAGTGATCGACCGGAACCACAAAATTGCGTTAGTGAACAATAAAGGTTCGGATATTCTGGGTTATGCCGAAGAGGAGCTGCTGGGCAAAGACTGGTTTGACCTATGCATTGACGCCGCCGTGCGGGATAAGCTCCGCTTTGTGTTCGACCGGATGATCTCCGGCGAACGAATGAATCTGGATTATTTCGAAAACCCGATTGTTACCAAAGACGGGCAACACCGCCTGATCGCATTCCGGAATTCCCTGCTTACCGATGAGCAAGGCAAACCGGTTGCCGCCTTGAGTTCGGGGATTGATATTTCCGAGCAGCGCGCTGCGGAAGAACGCATCCGGCAAATGAACGCCGAGCTCGAACTCCGGGTGGAGCAGCGCACCGAAGAGCTGGCCGCTGCCGTGAACCAGCTTTTGAACATCAACCAAAAGCTCGAATTTGAAATCCAGGAGCGCAAATCCATCGAGGAAGCTCTGCGCCAAAGCGAAGCCGAGCTTCGCGACCTCTACGAAAGGGAAAAGGAGTTGAACGTACTCAAATCCCGGTTCGTCGCCATGGCTTCCCATGAGTTCCGCACTCCGCTGAGCACGATCTTGTCCTCCGCGGATCTCATCGAGGCCTACCTCGACAAAAACCAGCAGGAAAAGCGCATGCGCCATACCGCCCGGATCAAGTCGGCCGTCAGTAACCTGACCAGCATCCTCAACGACTTTCTCTCCCTAAGCAAACTGGAGGAAGGCAAAGTGCAGAGCCAGCCCGTCTACTGCGACCTCCGGGCGTTTTGCCACGAAATTGCCGACGACATTCAGGGTTTGCTCAAACCCGGCCAGGAACTGAACTTTACCCCGGCGCCCCAAGGCACGGTCGTGTACGTCGACAAGAAATTGCTGAAAAATGTCTTGTTCAACCTCCTTTCCAACGCCATCAAATACTCTCCCGGGGGCAAACGGGTATATTGCCAAATGGATCTGAAGGACCACGAAATGACCCTCATGGTCCGGGATGAAGGGATTGGCATTCCGGAAGAAGAGCAGCAACACCTTTTTACCCGTTTTTTCCGGGCCCATAACGTGGAAAACATCCAGGGAACCGGGTTGGGATTGAATATCGTCAAGCGCTATCTGGAATTAATGCAGGGAAACATTACCTTTGAAAGCAAACTAGGAGAAGGAACTACCTTTTTTGTGCAAATTCCGCTGCAAGAAGCAGAAGCCCCTTCCTCCTAAACCGGCCTTAGGACATTGAACCCAATGTTTACAAAATATAACGATTTAATCCACGAGCCCTTATGAACCGAAAGAAAATCCTCGTCATCGAAGACAATTTGGAAGTGCGGGAAAATCTCGCCGAAATCCTGGAGCTGTCCGATTACGAAGTACTTCAGGCGGAAGATGGAACCCTGGGCGTTGAACTGGCTTCCCGGGAAAAACCCGACCTCATCATTTGCGATGTGATGATGCCCCGGCTTGATGGGTTCGGCGTGCTGAACATCCTGGGCAAAAAACCGGATACGGCTTCTATTCCCTTCATTTTCCTGACCGCCAAAGCGGAAAAAGCCGACTTCCGGCGCGGGATGAATCTGGGCGCCGACGACTATATCACCAAACCCTTTTACAAGGACGAACTCCTCGCCGTCATCGAAACCCGCCTGCGCAAAAGCGATCAGGTGCGCAAACATTTCGACCGCACCGACCAGGGCCTGAGCGCGTTCATCAACGAGGCACGCGGATACGAAGAGCTCAAAAAACTCTCCGAACAACGCAAAACCAAACACTTCAAAAAAAGGGAGAACGTCTATGAAGAAGGCGATTACCCCAGATACCTCTATTTCATCAAAGTGGGCAAAATCAAGATCTTTAAAACCAACGAAAGCGGAAAAGAGTACATCATCGACATCCTCAAGGAAGGCGACTTTCTGGGCTACGTCGACCTGATTAAAGACACGCCTTACACCGAATCCGCCGCCGCCCTGGAAGAAGCCGAGCTCAGCCTGATTCCCAAAGACGATTTTGCCGCCCTGCTCTATGGCAACCGCGACGTTTCCTCCCAGCTCATCCACATGCTGGCCAACGACATCGCCGAAAAGGAGGAACAACTCCTTCAACTCGCCTATAACTCCGTCCGCAAACGCGTCGCCGACGCGGTGCTCTACCTGAGCGAAAAAGAAGGCAAAAACGAGATCAACATCCTTCGCGACGACCTCGCCCGTATCGTCGGCACCGCCAAGGAAAGCGTTATCCGGATGCTCACCGAATTTAAAGCCGATGGGTACATCGATATCGTCGAAGGCTCCATCACCATCAAAGACCGGCAAAAGCTGCTGAATCTACCGGCGTGAAAAAAGTTGCCCTATGATACAAGCTGCTCTGGCGCCATGGATGCTCGTTCCGGTATTTGCCCTGTTGGTCTATGCAGGCATATGCCTTATTTTCTACTTTTTCCAGCACTATTTCTTTTTCCGTCCGGAGGTGCTCCCCCATCAGTTTGTATACCGCTACCCTTTCCCGTTTGAAGAGATCAACTTCGACATGGAAGACGGTGGGGAAATCAACGCCTTGCTGTTCAAAGTGCCCAACTCCCGGGGGGTGGTGCTCTACTTCAAAGGCAATTCCCGGAGCCTAAAGGGCTGGGGCAAGTTTGCCAAGGACTTCGTCAGCAAGGGGTACGATTTTTTCCTGTTCGACTACCGGGGCTTCGGCAAAAGCAAGGGCCGGCGCAGCGAAACGATCTTGTACAACGATGCGCAAAGCATTTACAAATGGGTAGCCCAGCGCTATCCCGAAGATAAAATCGTCATTTACGGCCGGTCGCTCGGCAGCGGCATTGCCGCTCGGGTCGCCTCCTGGAACAACCCCAAAATGCTCATCCTCGACGCGCCATACTACAGTTTCCTCTATCAAATTCGCCGCTACGGATTTCTCCTGCCCCTCCATCTCCTGCTGCGCTACCAAATGCGCACCGACCGCTTCCTGAAGAAAACCACCTGCCCTGTATTTATTTTTCACGGCGACCGGGATCGCCTCATCTCCTACCGTCAGGGAAAAATGCTCCACGAACTCCTTCCCCAAACCAGCCGCCTGTTCACCATCCCCGGCGCTCATCACAATAACCTCCCCGAATTCCCCGAATACCACGAAACCCTCTACGATTTGCTCAACGACGACGCGTTCTATTGGGCGTTTCGGGAAGGGATGGAGCAACGGGTTGCGTGAGCAGAGGGATTAGGGAGCAGGGAGAGCAGGGAGCAGGGAGCAGGGAGCAGTTTTGATCCCTAATTCCTAATCACTCAAAAAAAAACGCTCTTTCCCCTTGCGCGGTTAGTTGAACAACCTTATTTTTGTCGCACCTTTTTAAAAAGGGGTATGCCGAAGGGCAGATAGACCCATAGTGTAATGGTAGCACACCAGATTTTGGTTCTGTTCGTCAAGGTTCGAATCCTTGTGGGTCTACAAAAGAAGGCTTGGAGATAATCATCCAGGCCTTTTTTGTTTATCTTTCCCCCTGCCGCCCAGGCACTAGCCCGCCCAATGATTTGAATCAATCCTTTTAGTGACAAAAGTCGTCAACTGGGATCGCCCAATTTACTTTTTTTATGATCATATTTTCATATAAAGGTAGATCGCAAGAATATGAAAGAGGAATTGTTTGTTAGCGGCCGGAATATCCCCCACATTGATCCCAACCTGAACATCTGGCATTGGCCCATCGGGTTGTATCTTTTCTTAGGTGGCTTGGCCGCCGGTATTTTATTTTTCTCGAGTATTTACACGATTCTCGGAAAAGAAAAGGAGTTGCCCACTGCCGTTAAATGGGCTACGTTTCTGGCGCCGTCTGCGCTGGTGATCGGTTTGCTGGCGTTGTTTATCGACTTGAAGCACAAAACCTATTTCTGGCGCCTGTACACCACGATCCGCCTGGAGTCCCCCATGTCCTGGGGCGCCTGGACCCTGATGGCTATTACGCCCTTGTCTTTTGTCTGGATGGCGAGCTACTTAAAGGAAGTGCTTCCCAACTGGGACTGGAAATTTGAGGTTATAAACCGGATTGAATCCTGGGTAATCAAAAACCGGGTCGGCATCGCCTGGGTGATGATCGTATTGTCCGTAATCCTGGGCATTTACACCGGCATTTTGCTTTCCGCTTTCAACGCCCGGCCTTTGTGGAACACCGCGCTGTTGGGTCCGTTATTCCTGGTATCGGGGTTGTCGACGGGCGCCGCAACGATCATGTGGATGTCGAAAGACCACCACGAACAAAACCTGTTCCGCCAACTGGACCTGCTGCTGATCGCTATCGAACTGTTTTTTATTGTGCACCTGTTTATGGGCTTTTTGGCCGGATCCGAGGTGAATATCGAGGCGGCAAAACTGTTCCTCGGCGGCGAGTTCACTGCAAGTTTCTGGGTGTTCGTCGTTGGCCTGGGCCTGGTTTTTCCTGCCATTCTGGAAATTTTGGAACTGAGAGGCAAAAAAATCCCCGTTGCCGTGCCCGCCTTGTGCGTGCTGATCGGCGGGCTGGTATTCCGCTTGATCATGGTAGAAGCAGGCCAGGTAACGCGGTATTTGTATTGATAAATAAAGTTCGCGGGGGCTGGTTTTGTGCATGCCATCGCACGCTTCCCAGCCTCTTAAAGAAGTAGCCCCACACAAAACCTCTTGCTTCGGGGCATCATGGAGCAACCGAACCTGAAGAAGGCCGCAGAGGCCGAAAACCTTATATTTATGGACAAAAGCAAATCGTACATCAATTCCTATCTGGGCGGCGTCCTGTTGGGCTTGTTGCTGCTGGCCACGTTTTATATCAACGGAAGGGGGCTTGGCGCAAGCGGCGCCATCAAAGATTCCGTTGCGGCTACCGTCAACGAAATCGCTCCCGGGCACGCCAGGGAGTCGGAATACATTTCCAAGTCGCTCGGCGACGGAGAAACCCCGCTGAACAGCTGGCTGGTGTTTGAAGTATTAGGCATCCTGGCCGGCAGTTTCATTTCCGGGGCCCTGGCCGGGCGCCTGAAGTGGAAAACCGAACATTCCCCAAACATCTCCATTCGGACGCGAATCCTTTTCGCCGGGATGGGAGGCATTCTGTTTGGGATTGGCTCCCAGCTCGCCCGGGGCTGCACGAGCGGAGCAGCCCTCAGCGGCTCCGCCGCAATGGGCCTGTCGGGCATAGTTACCATGATGTGCATATTCGGAGCAGCGTACTTGTTCGCCTGGTTTTTCCGAAAACTATGGATTTAACTCACAACCGATAAATCAATAACGATGGGTCCGCTAATCCCTCAAGGCATTATCGACGGAGGCTGGTCTTATGTGATCGCTTTTGTCACAGGCGCTTTCTTCGGAATGATCCTGGAATCCTCTGGATTTTCTTCCTCCCGCAAAATAGTAGGCCTTTTTTACGGCTACGATTTCACCGTGCTCCGGGTATTCTTCACGGCCACGATAACGGCCATGATCGGCTTGTTGTATTTCAACTACATGGGCTGGATCGACCTGAGTATGGTATACTTTCCGCCCATGTACCTCTGGGCCGCTATCTCAGGCGGGCTGATCATGGGGCTGGGATTTATCATGGGAGGCTTTTGCCCGGGCACCGGACTTTGCGCGGTGGGCATCGGCAAACTGGACGCGGTAGCGAATGTCGTTGGCCTTTACCTCGGCATATTCCTGTTCTCCGAAGCGTATCCTTTCTTTGAGAAGCTTTATATGGGCAACGCGATGGGAAACCTCCGGGTCAACGAAGTCCTTGGCATCTCTTCGGGATTGTTCGCCTTTTTGTTTGCTTCTATTGCGCTGGCTGCTTTTATTATTACGGCATGGATCCAAAAGCGGGTTAAGCCGGTGGACTATTAATTAAAAAAATATGCAAAATCTAAATTATATCGCCGCGGGATCTATTCTGCTGCTGTTGGGGCTGGGATTAGCCTTTTTGCCCGAAAAAAACAACCGGAAGGAGTTGTCCGCCGAGCAATTAGTTCTCGAACTGACCGAAGAGACGCGGTTTATCAGCGGAGATATCGTGGCCGGGAAAATCATTTCCAAGGATCCCGTATTTTTATTGGTCGATGTACGGACTCCGGAAGCCTTTGCCTATTTTGCTTTGCCCAACGCGATAAATATCCCTCTGGAAAAAATACTCGATCAGGAATCCTCCGAGATTATGGACAGAGACTATCTGGACATCGTTTTCTACTCCGACGACGACGTCAAAGCCGAACAGGCCTGGATGCTCAAAAAACGGAGCGGCGCCAAAAGTATCCATATCCTGAAAGGCGGGCTCAACCAATGGACCAAAGATTTTTTCCTGGCCGCCGAACCCAATCCCACCGCGCCCAGGGAAGCCCACGAGCGGTACCAGTTTCGCCAGGCAGCCCGCACCTATTTCCTGGGGGGAAGCCGGCCGATCGACCCCTCTGCGCTGGGCGATCTGGAGCCCGCTGCTCCCGCGAAACGGGAAATCAAGGTACTTCCCAAAAAACCGGCAGCCCAACAAGAGGAAGAAGAAGGATGTTGACCGAATACAGGCCCTTAAAAACCATGTTTCCATCATGAAAGAATCGAAAAAAACGTTCTGGCTTGCGATAATCGCCTTTCTTTTTGTCGTGGTCATCGGGATCGGACTCTGGACCTCGAGACCCCAATCGGCGCCGCTGAAACGGTCGGCCACAGAAACGCTCGAACTCCTGGGAAAAGCGGAGGCGACGATCAGCGCCCAGGATGCCCGGAAAATCCTGGCCGAGAAAAGCACCCGCTACCGGTTTATCGATTTACGCGACCCGGCGGCATTTATGCAAGGACATATCGACGGCGCGTTGAATATCCCCATGAATTCCCTGATGGCGCCCGAGTATTTGACGCTTTTCAAAGATGCGTCCACCACGTATATCCTGTACGGAAACGACCCTTCCTACGCCAACGGGCCCTGGCTGACGCTCCAGCAGGCCGGTTTTGACAACTTCAAAACCCTGCAAGGCGGATACGCGCTGTTTACCAATTTCCCCGATTCCGCCTATATCGCCGAACGGCCCCAATTCGATTACAAAAAGGTGTTCGAAAGCGAACAGGCGAAATTACTCTCCGCCGCCAAGGCGACTCCATCACCCAGCGCACCTGCAAAAAAAGCAGTCATTCCCAAGAAAAAAGCGGTAGAGAAAGAGCAGGAAGAAGGGTGTTGAGAGAAGAGATTTGGATACTTCCAGAACCCGTCTACCCTGAGCCTCTCAGGTTTTATGGTGCTTTGAACAACTTTTTGCACCTTAAATCTGTATTTTTACTCAAAACAAGCTTTATGACAAGGATCCTGTTAGAGATAAAAGATGACCGGCTGGCAGCAATCCTGAGAACCGTTCTCCGGTTCCTTAATATCCCTATTGTAAAAGAAGAGGAAGAAAAAAGGAACCTAAACCCCGAGTCTTTTTACAACCAGTTTAATCTCGACCTTTCGAGTTTTAGATTTGATCGTCAAGAAGCCAATGAAAGATAAGGTTTTTGTTGACAGCAATATCTGGTTATATCTTTTTGGCAATGACGCAGCCAAAAAACAGGTTGCTCTGAAGTTCCTTTCGCAGGATTGCTATATAAGCACGCAGATTGTTGCCGAAAACATAAACGTTTGTATTCGAAAATTTAAATTAACTGCGCCAGAAGTCGAACAACACGCAAAGAACTTGATCTCTTTATGTCAGGTAAAATTGATTCACCCTTCTACGATTGAATTGGCGCTAAAAATATCCAGCCGACACCAATATAGCTTCTATGATAGCCTGGTTTTGGCATCCGCTTTGGAAACTGATTGCCGTATCCTTTATTCTGAAGATCTTCAGGATGGTCAGGTTATTGAAGGAAAATTGAAGATCGTCAATCCCTTTATAGCAACTGTCTGAGTGGTTTGGTTGCATCGCCCTTTGTCCAGAGTGCCTTCTTCTTTTACGAATTCGCCTCCACCAGTTCTCCCCGCTCCGCTGCCAGATCGCGGCCCCACTGGGCAATCGCTTCCAAAACAGGGAGCAGGGAGCGGGGAGCAGGGAGCGGGGAGCAATAAGTGCTTTGGATAGAAGGCTAGTAAATTACAGCCGGAACTTTGATGACGGTTCTTTTGTTGCTCTTTTTGAGTTCTTTTCAGGTTTTCGAAACTGCAACCTCATGACAGGCAACACGATAAAAGTAGAATTGCTCAGCGATTAAGCGCTCGCCTTATTGCTTCAATTGGAACAGCTGAATATCCTGCGTTTGGTAAGGAGCGGCGATATGGAAGAAAAGCCTAAACGCCAATGGGCCGGCAGCATCTCCAAAGAAACCGCTTCTGAACTTCCCGTATCCCTTGACCAAAGCCGGGAAGAACGGGAACGCCCCCTCCCCCCCAACGTTAAGCATATTTAACCTTGCCCAACCCATCCAATCCGTACCTTTAGCGGGTATTTTTCACCCAAACAAACGAAACGCATGTTCGACGTGATCGTCATTGGAGGGGGTACGATTGGGGCGGCTACCGCGTATTACCTTTCCAAACAGCAGATAGGCAAAGTCGCTTTGTTCGACAAAGGGACGATCGGCGGCGGGGCCGCTTCCTGGGCCGCTTCCCTGCTGACGCAGGTGCGCGCCAAAACCGATACCATTCCCCTGGTGCAGGAGACCTACCGGGCCCTGGAGGCGCTGGAGGCCGAGTTGGGCGAGTCGATCGGCGCCAAACGGGTAGGCAGCCTTCAGATCGCCGGATCGAAAAAAACGGCGGCGTCCATCGAAAGCCTGGCGGAAATCGCCACCCAATTTGGCATCGCCAACCATTGGGTAGACGCGCAGGAGGTGAAAGCGATGGTTCCCTGGATCAACGAAGGGAAAGTCCTCAACGCTTCGTTTATGCCGGACGATGTCTTCCTCGAAGCGTTCGTGCTGGCCAACGCCTACGCCAAAGCAGCCCGCCGGAACGGAGCGGTGCTGTTTCCGGATACGGAGGTTACCGAAATCGTTGCCGAAAACGGGCGCGTTACCGGGGTGCGCACCCAACAAGGGTTTTATGCGGCGCCTTTTGTGGTCGACGCGGCCGGGGCCTGGTCCAACCTGCTCTCCATGCCCCAGGCTATTCCCCTGCCTATGGCGCCGGTGCGCAGCATCTATTGGATCACGCGGCCCAATCCGGCCCTCTTTCCCTCCACCCAACCCATGACGGTTATCCCCGACGCGATGGCGTACTCCCGCCCCGAGACCGGCGGACTGCTCTTCGGCATCCGCGACCGGGAATCGCCTTTCGTCCATCCCCGCGAACTGCCGGAGACCTACAACGGCCGGCAGTTTATCGAGTCGGAAAAACATTGGGAAATCCTGCTGGACGAAGGCAAGGAATTCCGGGAGTTTTTCCCGGGGTTTGAGGACGTGGAGATCGCTCATTGCATCACCGGAGTATCGACCTATACGCCAGATTCCCGCTTCGTCATTGGTCCATCGCCCAGGCTGGAAGGCTTTTATGCCGCTACCGGCTGCGTGGGGGCGGGCGTGGCCATGTCGGCCGGGTTCGGCAGAGCGGTGTCCGAGCTGATCGCCGGCCAGCCGCCGTTTACCGATATATCCGCTTTTGCCCCCACCCGCCTGGGCGACTTCGATCCCTTCAGCGACGGGTTTATGGAGCAGTGTTCGGCTGCCAGAGCGAATAAGAAGGATGGGGGTTAGTGGTTAGTGGGAAACTGGGCAAAACGTATTACCTTGGGGGGAAATCAGGTTTTTTCCCATATGTTAATCCATTTGCTGAACGCCCGGTATCCGCTGGCGCGCAACCGGGCGGCGGAGACGGTTTTCATTCTCGGTACCGGCGCCTTTGTGGCGGGCTTTTTGATCATTTTCCAGCCTTTTGGAACGGATGCGTTCCAAAGCGAAACCAAATACCTGTTTCTCGGAGGTTATGGAGCGGTTATTTCGGGAACGATGTTTCTTTGTTCCTTGCTCTTGCCCTGGGGTTTGCCGGGGATTTTTCAGGAAGAAAACTGGACCGTTGGGAAACAGATTCTTTTCTTTCTATTCGTCTTTTCCCTGGTTTTTGGAGCTTGCTACCTGTACAAAAACCTTTACCTCGGGGCGCCCATTTCGTTGCTGGGGTTCCTGGGATTTTTTCCGATTGCGTTTTCTGTAGCCATTTTTCCCATCACGGGGTTGGTGACCGCCAATTACATTTACCTCCTCAAGCGCTATCAAAAGGGAGCCCACGACGTGGAGCGCGCCCCTGTTGCTGCGGATCTTCCGGAGATCGTTCTTTGCGATGACCAAGGCAAGCCCGCCCTGAAAGTCCGTCAGGACCAGCTGCTGTTTCTGAAATCAGCAGGCAACTATGTGGAAGCCTTCTTCCTGGAGGGCGAAACCTGCCGGCGAACCCTCCTTCGCAATACCCTGGCAGCAGTGGACCTCGTCCTGGCCGGCAGCCCGGTGGAGCGCTGCCACCGCTCTATCTAGCCAACCTTGCCCTTGTGACCCGGGTTTCCGGCAACGCCCAGGGATACCTTTTGCACTTTGGCGGTTGCGCCCATACCGTTCCGGTGGCACGCAGTAAATCCGCCGAGATTTTGGAAAAAGTCAATTAAGATGGCATTGGCGGAAGTAACGTGTTCTTTCGCCATAAGTTGTTCTTGCCCCCGGCCTCGGGGTTTGTTCTTTTTTTGCTCGCCCAAAAAAGAACCAAAAAAAGGGCGCTCCTTCGCCCTACCGCTCCGTGGAAAACGCCTTCGCTTTATGGGCTTCAACCGCTTTGAACGGCTACCCTCGCGTTTATCCTGCATCCCAAGCGGTTGACCCCATAAGGCGATCCCGTTCTTCAAACGGGAACGGCGTTTCCCACGGGCTCCGGGCTGCGGAGGGCAATACGTCCAGACCGAAACGTCTGGAGCGGGCGTGTATAAGTCTACAGAGCATAACGTGTGAAATACCCACCACCCACTAACCACCAACCACTCAACCACTAATCACTAACCACCAACCACCAACCACCGTCTCCCGCCATTCGTCCCTCACCATGGCCATTCATCCCAAATAGCTGCCATTGATCCCGGAAAATTACCGGCCGCCCCAGGGGATTAGCGCCCTGTTGCCGGTGCGATTAGATTTGCAGCAAGGGTTTGTTTTATCTTTTTTCACCTTCACACCAACCGCAATTATGGAAAAGCGAATCGTCATGGGGTTATTAACGGTGGCTGCATTTTTTATCGCACAAAAGGGAGGAAAGCTCTTTCTTATGATCGACGGGTATGCAGCCCTCCCGTATATCCAAAAGGCCATTTGGGTCCGTGGAGTTTGGTATATGCTCTTCCCGCTCCTTCTGCTGGGATTGTTTCATGGCTTCTCCAAAATGGCAGCAGAGGCTGGAGTGGCTACCCGCGCCAGGCAGGGGATTGGGATCGGATTCCTCGGCGCGTTGCCCATGCTATTAGGGGCGGCGGCTTTGGCGGGGTTTCGCATCCGCCTTGACCCGGGTTCCATCTTCACCGGCTGCGTTCTGGCAGCGGTTGCAGAAGAGCTTCTGTACCGGGGGTTCCTGTTTGGCCAGTTGTTCCGCCATAGCCGGCTGGGCTTTTTCCCTGCCGGACTTATGGGCGCGTTGATCTTCGGGGCGGGGCATTTGTATCAGAGCCAGGACCCATCCACCATGGCGGGCATTTTCCTGATCACCATGATGGGGGGGCTTTGGTTTTCCTGGCTCTATGTGGAATGGGGGTACAACCTCTGGGTTCCCATAAGCCTGCATTTTTTCATGAACTTGTCGTGGAACCTGTTCCCAGTAAGCGAAAACGCACTTGGGCCCTTAGGACCAAATATTTTCCGGGCGCTCACGATTATCCTCTCCATAGCGCTCACGGTTTGGCACAAACGCCGCAGTGGGGAAGCCTGGATTATCCGGGGCAGAAGGTGGCTGGCGGATACTCCCAGGCAACGGCAACCTCTTTCTTTTGCTTCGCCCCTTCTTTTCCTTCCTCTGGGAATCGCCCTGCTCTCGCTCCCATTGGCAGGCCAGGCGCAACGCACCCTGCAAGGACGGGTGGTCGACGCACAGGGCAGAGCGCTTCCCTATGTCAACGTGGGTCTTCCGGAAACCAGCCTGGGTACGGTGAGCGGCATGGACGGTTCGTTCCTGCTGCACCTTCCCGACAGCATCGGCAGCAGCCGGCAGGTGCGTTTTTCCATGGTAGGCTTCGAGAGCAAGCTGCTCCGGGTAGACCAGTTAGCCCCCGCTTCCGGGGAGGAGCGCTGGACATCACCTTGTTCGAACAAGCGATCGAACTCAGCGAAGTGACGGTCTTTCCTCAGTACAAAAAAACCAGAACGATCGGCAAGGAGCGTCCGGGCGCCTCCATGGCCGTTAACTTTTCCATCAGCAAGCTTCCCAACCAGAACCTGGGCGCGGAGGTGGGCCGCAAATTCCGGATGCCGGGCAAAGAAGCAATGGTCGAGCAATTCCATTTCTATGTTTCCCAAAATAATTTCGACACCCTGCGCCTGCGCATCAATGCGTACGCGCTGGAAAACGGCCGCCCGGGCGCCCCGTTGATGCGGGAAAACATCCTGGTGGAACTGGCCGGCAAAAAAACCGGATGGATCGCCGTCGATCTCCGCCCCTACCAGATCCTCGCCAGGGAAGATATCGTGGTGGCGGCCGAGTGGGTCTATTATGCCGGAAAAGGGACCTATTTCGCGCTCCCCATTTCCGTTCCCTCCGACGGGGTTCATTTTTATCAATATGGCAGTCAGGCGAAATGGAAAAAATTTCCGATGATGTCGTCGGCGATGTACCTGACCGTTTCCTGGTAGGGATGGGCCTGCCTAAACAGGGTATTTTTGCGTCTGGCAGCTTAAAAAACAAAGAACTGCCCGGGGTAAAAAACGACCTGTTGAGGCAGGCCCGAACCAGGTTTTTGTACTTCCTGAATGGTTAATATCAACTTCTCTTCCGATTTTGGTGTTACCTTTGGCGAGTTCTGTTGCGCACCGCGTGCGATTTACAACGGAGCGCTGTTTGACCACTTTTTAATTTGTCTCAATGACCGCACCAAAATTCCTTTCCCAAGCCAACTCCTTCCATGCGGAGATGCGGAAACGGATTAATGATTATTTTATCGAAGTTGGCAAAGCCAAAACCGGGAATTACTCCCTTTTTATCAAAGCCATCATTCTGAGCGTCAGTTTTGCTTTGGTATACGTACACCTGGTTTTTTTCACTCCTCCCGTTCTGCTGGCACTGGTAGAATGCGTCATTTTAGGCGGGCTTACTGCAGCCATTGGGTTTAACGTCATGCACGACGGTGCCCACGGCAGTTTCAGCAAGTATGGCTGGCTGAACGAACTGGCAGGACTTTCCCTGAACTTCCTGGGCGCCAACGTATACCTTTGGAAGACCAAGCACAATGTGGTGCACCACACCTTCACGAATATCGACGGCGTAGACGACGACATCGACGCCCGGCCTTTCCTTCGCTTGTGCGAAACCCAGAAAAAGTACAAGATCCACCGGTATCAGCACCTGTATTTTTGGGCGGCATATTCTTTGCTCTACCTCTATTGGATATTTTTCACCGACTACGAAAAATATTTTACCAAAAAGGTAGGAAACATGCCCATCAAACCCTTCACCCCTAAAGAACATATCATTTTCTGGGCGTTCAAGGTCATGCACCTGGGCCTGTTCATTGCCTTTCCGATATACATGCTTGGATTCCTTCCCTGGTTGATTGGCTTTCTGATTTACGGCATGTTTACGGGGTTTGTTTTGAGCATGGTGTTCCAATTGGCACACACCGTGGAAGACACCCAATTCCCTGTAGCCATACAGCCTGAAAATCAGATCGAATCCGAATGGGCGATGCAAATCCAGACCACAGCCAACTTCGCTACCAAAAACAAGATCATCACCTGGCTGGTCGGCGGCCTGAATTTCCAGATCGAACACCACCTTTTCCCGACGATCTCGCACGTGCACTACCCGGCGATCAGCAAGATCATCAAGCAATTGTGCCAAGAGTACGGCGTCCGGTATATCGAATTCCCCAAAACCCGCATGGCGGTCGCTTCGCATATCGCGCACCTGCACCAGTTGGGGAAGGGGTAGGGCGTTAAGGCGTTTTAGGCGTTAAGGAGTAGGGCGTTGGGGCGTTGAGGCGCGCCAACGCCCTACTCTTTTATCCGCGGTATTGAACCACTAACCACATGGCCCCTTGGGCCTGCTCTTTGAGGCTCTGCCTCAACCCTCCAACATTTCAAGTCTCCGCCTCCTTATCCCCAACAGCAGAAAAAATTTTATTTCCTCTTGAAAGGGCTAATTTATTTTTTATTTTCACGGAGATAAAAAATAAACAGGATAATTTCCATTGTTCATCTGAAACCCATCGATCATGAGTGAACCCAAAGTCTGGCTTGAACGGTATACGGAAGGCGTCCCGGCAACGATCAATCCCGATCTGTATCCTTCCCTGAACGACATGTACAACGAGGTGTTCCGGAAGTACAAAAACAACCACGCGTTTTCCTACATGGGGAAAAAGATCACGTTTGGGCAGCTCGACCAGTTGGCGCAGCATTTTGCCGCCTACCTGCAATCCACCGGGTTAAAGCCCGGCGACCGCATCGCGCTGATGATGCCCAATATGCTCCAGTATCCGATCGCGCTGTTTGGGGCCTTTAAAGCGGGCGTAGTGGTGGTGAATACCAACCCCCTGTATACTCCAAGGGAAATGCTGCACCAGTTTACCGATGCCGGCGCCACCGCCATCGTGATTGCGGAAAATTTTGCCCATAACCTGGAAAAGATCCTTCCTCAAACCAGCATCCAAACCATCATTTTGGCAAGCGCAGGAGAAATGCTGCCTTTCCCCAAAGGCGCCCTCGTCAACTACGTCGTACGCAAGGTGCGAAAAATGGTCCCAACCTTTACGCTTCCGGGCGCCGTCACGTTCTCGCAAGCGCTAAAAACCGGCAAAAGAACGCTGTTCTCCCCGGTGCACACCGGCCCGGAGGATACGGTACTCCTTCAATATACGGGTGGCACCACCGGGTTGTCCAAAGGCGCTATGCTCACCAACCGAAACCTGATTTCCAACGTGCTCCAGTTCAACGCCATGGGCGGAGACATCCTGGAACATCTGAAAAACCCGGTCGTGCTATGCGCATTACCCTTGTACCACATTTTCGCCTTTACGGTGAATGCCCTGTGTTTCATGTACCGGGGCGGTATGAACGTGCTGGTGATCAATGGAAGGGATATTCCTTCTATCATCAAAGAGTTTAAAACGCACCGAATCAACATCATGACCGGCGTAAACACCCTGTTTAACGCCCTGCTCAACCATCCGGAGTTTTCCAGCCTGGACTTTAGCGGCTTGGTACTCACGGGAGGCGGCGGAACGGCCGTTCAGGTAGCCGTCGCGGAGCGCTGGAAGCAAGTCACGGGCTGCGACCTCACCGAGGGCTACGGAATGACCGAAACCTCGGCGGTGTCGACGATCAACCCCCTTGGCGGGCATGGGAGGCTGGGCACTATCGGGGTGCCGATCCCCTCTACCGATGTCCGGATCGTCGACGAAGAAGGAAACGTGCTCTCCGCCGGCCAAACCGGGGAAATCCAGGTCAAAGGCCCTCAAATCATGAAGGGCTACTACAACCAGCCGGAAGCCAGCGCGCAAATGCTCAAAGACGGCTGGCTGAGCACCGGAGATGTGGGCATGATGCACGAAGATGGCTTTTTCCAGATCGTCGACCGGAAAAAGGACATGATCCTCGTTTCCGGGTTCAACGTGTTCCCCAACGAGATCGAAAGCGTGCTGGCCATGCATCCCAAAGTGTTCGAAGCTGCCGCAGTGGCCGTTCCGGATGAAAAATCAGGAGAGGCCGTAAAAGTGTACGTAGTCAAAAAAGACGACTCCCTGACCGAGGAAGAGCTCATCGCTTTCTGCCGGGAAAACCTCACCGGGTACAAAATCCCCAGATTGGTGGAGTTCATCGACCAGCTCCCCAAAACCAACGTTGGCAAAATCCTTAGACGGGTATTGAAAGATGATGCGGCGGAGAAAGCCGCTTCGGGAAAATAAGTGCCTGGCGAAGCACACTACGGGACATTTTCGTTTTTCCGGCGCCCAGACCTTCCAGGTTTGCGAAACCTGGAAGGTCTCGTTCCCAAAATGTCCCGTAGTGTGCTTGCGAAGTTTTAAAATAAACCCAGGATTCTTCACCTAAAACACCTATACCTATGAAAACGATTTTCCGAATTCTCGGCATCCTGCTGGGGAGCCTTGTTGTGTTGCTGTTGATCGGCGCCACGTTCATCCATTTCCGGGGAATTCCTAAATACCCGGTGAATGCCCCCGAGGTAAAAGTTGAACTCGATTCAGCACGCATCGCCCGGGGGGAGCATCTGGCAGCCATGGTTTGCGCCAACTGCCACCGCGGAGACGACGGCGCGCTTTCCGGCCGAAAACTGTTCGACATTCCCAAAATGTTTGGGGAGATCCATTCTGCCAATATCACTCAGCATCCGGTAAAAGGGATCGGGAGCTATACCGACGGGGAATTGGTCTACTTGCTGCGCACAGGGATCAAGCGCAACGGGCAGTATTCCCCTACCTATATGCCCAAGTTTGTCCACATGTCGGACGAAGATATTTACTCCGTCATCGCCTATCTCCGCTCGGATGCTCCTGCGGTTCAGGCAGCAGACAAAGCGACGGTTCCCTGCAAACCTTCTTTGTTTACCAAGTTCCTGACCATAACCCCGGCATTCAAGCCCTTCCCGATGCCGGAAAAACCCATTGAAGCCCCTAGCCCTTCCGACGAAGTGGCTTATGGCAAGTATATCGTCCATGGCGCGGTCGAGTGTTATTCCTGCCACTCTGCCGACTTTACCAAAATCAACACCATGGAGCCCGAAAAATCTCTGGGCTATATGGGCGGGGGCAATACCCTGCTCGACCCGGAGGGCAACCCGGTGCTGTCCGCCAACATCACCATGCACCCCGAAAACGGGATCGGCAACTGGACATTGACCCAATTCACTCAAGCGATCCGCACGGGGCAGCGACCCGACGGGAAGCCTCTCACCGAAGCGATGCCCAAATTCACCGTGCTTACCGATGAGGAGATCAGCGCGATGTGGGCCTTTATGAAAACGGTTCCCGTTTCCGACAATAAAGTAAAACGGACCTGGGAGCAATAGATAGGCCAAATCGCGCAGAAAAGCAATGGAATCCCGGAAGGCTACTTTTTCGCTGCCCGCTGGCGAAGCGCTTCAAACAAAACGATGGCCGCAGAAGCCGAGACGTTGAGTGAATCCACCAACCCGTGCATAGGGATGATGATCTTCTGGTGCGCTTCCCGCGTCCAGAAATCGGAAATGCCATGCGCCTCGCTACCCATGACAAAGGCGATGGGCCCCCGCAGATCGCACTGAAAGTAAGCTTCTTTGGCGCCCAGGTAGGTGGCCAGGATTCGGACTCCTTGCCGGCGAAGCCATTCCAGCGCAGGTTGCGCATCGGTCGTCACGATGGGAACCGAAAAAACCGCGCCCAGGCTGGACCGGATCACGTTGGGGTTGTATTCGTCGACCAGCGGATCGCACACGATCACCGCATCCGCGCCGGCTGCATCGGCGGTGCGTAACATGGCGCCGAGGTTGCCGGGTTTTTCCACCGTTTCCAAAACCAGGATCAAGGGCGTATGCGACAGCTTCAACTCGCTCAATCTCCTGTCCCAGCGGCGGACGAGCGCTACGACGTTGGGCACCCCGGCGCGGTACGCGATTTTCTCCATAACCGGAGAGCTCGTTGCGATCAATTCCCTGGGCTCCGCCGATGCCTCCTGAAAGACCAGATCGAGCGCCTCAGGAGAGGTTACGCTTTCGTCGTAAAGCAGCGCTTCTACTGCATAGCCCATTTTAAACGCCAGGGAAACTTCCCGCAGCCCTTCGGCTACAAACAAGCCTTGTTTCTTGCGTTCGCGGGGCTTCTCCTTGAGCGCGACCAAATTCTTGATCAGAGGGTTTTGGAGGCTGTTGATCAAACGAGGCATGGAAAGCAACAGGTTTTGAAGAAAAGAACAAAATGAAAGGGCTTCCCTTCGGGGGAATTGGTCTGCGGAGCAAATTCTTTCTATCTTCGCTTTCCGTATTGCCCATGCAATGTTACCACTTTGAGCGCATTTACCCTGACCGGACTTCCATTATTTTCGGATTACGAACTGATCGACAGCGGAAATTTCAGAAAACTGGAACGGTTCGGGCCGTATCTTCTTTCCCGGCCTGAACCCCAAGCCATCTGGAGCCCGGCCCTGGAAGAAACCGAATGGAACGCCATGGCTCATGCCATTTTCGAACGCAAAACCAATGCAGGCGCCCAGTCCGACGACGGCAACTGGACGCTCCGTCCCGGGATGCCCGAACAATGGTATATCTCCTACGCTTACCAGGGCCTGAACCTCCGGTTCCGGCTCGGGTTGACGTCGTTCAAGCACCTGGGCATTTTCCCTGAACAGGCCGATAACTGGAATTTTCTCTACGATCGCCTTCAGACAATGCCTGGAGAATCCCCTTCCGTCCTCAACCTGTTCGCCTACACCGGCGCCGCTTCGCTCGCTGCCAAAGCGGCCGGAGCGGATGTCGTACACGTCGACGCCGTCAAACCCGTGATTAACTGGGCCCGGCACAATATGGAAGCCAGCGGGCTGGACAACATCCGATGGGTCGTAGAGGACGCGCTGAAGTTTGCCCGCAAAGAAGCCCGGAGAGGGCGCACCTACCAGGCCATTATTCTGGACCCTCCAGCGTACGGGCGCGGCCCGGAAGGCGAAAAATGGCTCCTCGACAAACACCTGAACGAACTCCTGGGATACTGCCGGGAGATTCTCGATCCCGGCAACGGAGTTTTTGTTTTAAACCTTTACTCCATGGGGTTTTCCGCATTGGTAGCAGAGAACCTAATCCGATTTCATTTCCCTGGGGCGGAAGCCATTGAATTCGGCGAGTTGTACATCCCCGACCGCCGGGGAATGCGGCTGCCTTTGGGTTGTTTTGCCCGGTTTACCCAAGGCTTTTAACCCGACGACGGGTTATCCTTTGGAAACTTCCGCTTTGATCCGCTCAATCCGGTCCTGGTCCTCCTGCTCCGAAGCCAGATCCAGGATCATGATCTTTTGCCAGATCTTGTTGGAGAGCCCCTGGGCGAGCGATTCCACGTCGTTCACAGCCGCAAGAACTACGTGGTCTTCGACATATTGCGCATGAAGCGCAGCTAATTTACTCAGCATGGCCAGCATTTCGGAGCAATAATCGAGATACCGTGTAAGTTGGTACGACGTCATCGTCCGCTGAGGAGAGGACATGGTTGGCGGCAAATGCCCCAGGAGATAGGCCGGATCTTTGGTCAACTGGTGCATGTCCACCACGTGGGCAATACTGCGCAGGCGGTGCAGCGACCGAAGGGTTATCCAACGCTTGAACCGCGTTTCCAAAGAAGCAAGAAAGAAAATGGCAAGGGATAGAAAAATAAGTTCATTGATGGCAGACTCTGCTGCCTGAAGGACATCGGCAATTCCGTTCACCCCCGGAGATAAACGCATGGTCATGACGATCACCCAAATCGCCAGCCCAACCAGGGCAAAGATGGCGCTAATCGTCAACACCCGCAATTCCCAGATGGGCCCCCGAAGCTTGCCGAGCAAATCATCTATTTCCCGGGCAACCTGATTCAATTCCGAAACGACTGCGCTAAGCCCGGAATCCGGGAACCGCTCTGCCACCCGCCTCGTAAGGCTATCCAGGGTTTTCAGGATCTGTTTTACCTTCAGTTCGCTGTACTTGCGGGCAGGCAAACTCAAGAATGCCCAATCTCTTAGCAGCATAAAATTTTAGACGTTAGACTTAAGAAGTTAGAAAGGTAGGGAAATTGGATTATGAAACGTTCTTAATGCGCCAATTTTTCCATATTTCAACGCAGGGCTAAAGGAATCGGCAGCATTTTTTGCGCAAAAGTGCCGGATTATTCAATCCTCGCCGTAGCTTGTATACCAACTTTCTAGCTAACCAAAAAACAGACCGTCATGCGCAATCATCCTGTACTGAAAACCCTGTTTTGGGGTGCGTTCCTGTTTTTCCTCCCCTTCGCTGTTTGGGGACAGAAAAAAAACGCTGCCTCTCCCTCCCAACCAGCGCCTAAAAAAGAACACTACCTGGAGAAAACCGCCTTGTCCGGATTGAAATGGAGGGCCATCGGACCGGCGCTCACCTCTGGCCGGATCAGCGATTTCGCGGTGCATCCCCAGCGCAAAAGTACCTACTACGTTGCCGTAGCCTCGGGCGGAGTGTGGAAAACCGAAAACAACGGCACTACGTTTGAGCCCTTGTTTGACTCCCAGGGGTCTTATTCCATCGGATGCATCACCCTGGATCCCAACAACCCGAATGTGGTTTGGGTAGGCTCGGGAGAGAACAACAACCAGCGCTCCGTTGCCTATGGCGACGGCGTGTATAAATCGGAAGACGGAGGCGCTTCCTGGAAAAACATTGGTCTGAAAACGTCCGAACACATTGGCAAAATCATCGTCGACCCCCGCAACTCGGATGTCGTTTACGTCGCTGCCATTGGCCCGCTCTGGAGCTCGGGCGGAGAACGCGGAGTATATAAAACCACCGATGGCGGTAAAACCTGGACTGCCGTTCTGACCATCGACCCCTACACCGGGGTGAACGACCTGATCATGGACCCCCGCAATCCGGATGTCCTCTATGCTTCCAGCTTCCAGCGGGAACGCCACGTGTTCACCTACGTCGGCGGCGGGCAGGGAAGCTCGATCTACCGCACCAAAGACGGCGGCAAAACCTGGGAGAAAGCAGAGAAAGGACTTCCTTCCGCCGACAAGGGCCGGATCGGGCTCGCCATTTCCCCCGCTAACCCCGAATACCTCTACGCCATCGTAGAAGCCGCCCAGGGCCAGAGCGGGTTCTTCCGCTCGCTCGACCGGGGCGCCACCTGGGAAAAGCGAAGCAACTTTGCCACCAGTGGGAATTACTACCAGGAAATCGTTGCCCACCCTACCAATCCGGACATCGTGTATTCCATGGATACCTACCTGCAGTGGACCACCGATGGCGGTAAAACCTTTGAAATGGTGGGAGAACAATACAAACATGTCGACAACCATTGTATGTGGATCGACCCCGACGATACCGACCACTACCTCGTCGGTTGCGACGGAGGGATCTACGAATCCTTCGACGCCGCCAAAACCTGGAACTTCAAATCCAACCTCTCCGTAACCCAGTTTTACAAAGTAGCGGTCGACAACACCCTTCCTTTCTATTACGTTTATGGAGGTACGCAGGATAACTTCAGCCTCGGAGGACCTTCCAGAAACCGGAGCGGCAACGGGATTGTCAACTCCGATTGGGTGGTTACCCAGGGAGGCGACGGATTTGAATCCCAAATCGACCCCAACAACCCCAATATCGTATACGCCCAATCCCAGCACGGCGGGCTCGTACGCTACGACCGGGCAAGTGGCGAACAAATGGGTATCCAACCTCAGCCCCGCCAGGGTGAAGAGGAATACCGCTGGAACTGGGACTCCCCTCTGGCCGTTTCCTCCCATGCCCCGGAGCGAATCTATTTTGCCGCCAACAAGCTGTTCCGGTCAGCCGACCGGGGAGACGCCTGGGAAGTGATCAGCCCAGACCTGACCCGCCAGCTCGACCGCAACGCCCTGGAAGTGATGGGACGGGTTCAAAGTATCGATGCAGTCGCTAAGAATGGATCGACTTCCCAATACGGCAATATCGTCGCTTTCTCTGAAAGCCCAATCAATCCCAGCTTGCTATTCGTCGGCACCGACGACGGGTTGATCCAGATCACCTCCGACGGAGGCCAAACGTGGACAAAAGTCGATGTCAATACCCTTCCCGGTGCTCCCCAGCGCACGTATGTAAACTTCTTGCTCGCTTCCCAGCACAATGAAAATGTCGTGTATGCCGCATTCAATCACCACAAATACGGCGACTTCAAGCCGTACGTCTACGTGAGCAAGGATAAAGGCAAATCCTGGACATCCATTTCCGGCAACCTCCCGGAGCGCGGCAGCGTCTACTCGCTGGCGGAAGACCACGTGGAGCCTATGCTGTTGTTTGCCGGAACGGAATTCGGCTGCTTCTTCAGTCTGGAACAGGGCGCTTACTGGAAAAAACTGGGCGCAGGGCTGCCTACCATAGCGGTTCGGGACATGGCCATCCAAAAGCGGGAAAACGACCTTGTCCTCGCTACGTTTGGCCGTGGATTTTATGTGCTCGATGATTACAGTGCCCTCCGCCAGCTTAAAGAGCCCCAACTCGCCACTCCGGGGCAACTATTCCCGATTAAGGACGGCCTGCTGTATCACCAGAGCTTCCCGCTTGGCCTAAGGGAAAACAGCTTCATGGGCCACAACTATTTCAGCGCTTCCAATCCACCAGTTGGCGCTGTGTTTACCTATTTCATCAAAGAAAAACCCAAAACCCGCCGGGAAGTCCGGCAGGAAATGGAGAAAGAAAAGATAAAAAAAGGCGAAGCTATTGCCTACCCGACCTATGAGGAGCTGACTGCCGAACAAAACGAAGAAGCGCCCTACCTCCTGTTTACGATCAAAGACCAGCGCGGAGCCGTGATCCGGCAATTGCGCGCCGGAATCCAGGCAGGCGTTCAGCGCATCGTTTGGGATGGGCGCTATCCGTTCCTTCAGCCGGTAAGCCTCTCCAAACCTGCTTTCGACAACCCCTTTGCAACTCCCGACTGGGGAATCATGGCCATGCCCGGGGAGTACACCGTAACGATGACCCAAAGCGTGGATGGAAAGATGCAGGACCTTTCCGGTCCGGTTACCTTCCGGCTGCTGAGCCTGGGAGGCGTTACCCTGCCTGCGGAAGACCGGGCCGCTTTGGTCAGCTTCCAGAAAGAAGCAACCGACTTCCAGAGGATCACCTCCGCCGCCGGAAGCGCCCTGAATGAAGCGGGGAACCGCCTCCGCCATATTCGCGAAGCCGTATTCGCCGCTTCGGTTCCCGCTGCCGGACTGGTATCCGAATGGCAAAAGCTGAACAACCAGATCGCCGAATTGCGGAAAGTCATGTACGGAGACCAGGTTGCCGGCAGATTGGACAAAGGGACCTTAATGACCCCCATCGCCCGGGTCAACACCCTGGCCTACGACATGTGGAATTCGTCTTCTGCCCCTACTAAAACGCAGCGGGAAGGACTTCGGATCGCCAGGGAAGAGTTTGGCCCGATCCAAACCAAACTCCGCCAGCTACTGGAAACCGACTTGCCTTCTTTTGAACAAAAGTTGGAAGAAGCGGGAGCACCGTATACTCCGGGAAGGAAAATCAAATTTTAATCGCTTAAACGTCATATCGGGACTAGAGGGCGCGCCCTCTAGTCCCGATATGACGTTTATTTCGGCAATAAACTCATAAAAAACAACTGCGTAGGCTCATCGATATACCCTTCCGTGTGCCGGATCAAGGCCAGAAGCTGACTTCTCCGAAGCCTCGGCGTTTCCTCCTCGCGAATGATTTCGAGGATTTCTGACAAAAGGGCAAAAAGGTAATCTTCCATATCCTCCCCATCAAAATGCATGGCCGCCGCCAATGCATGGAACAGGACGTTCCGCAGATCGTCGTCGAGCAAGAGCTTATAGCGGCCGTCCTTCAGGCGTTTTATTTTGCTTTTCATGAGTCTCGGAGGATCTTTTACCCTGCAAGATAAGCACAACCTGGCAAAAACCGCCGGCCCTACGCTTCGTAATCCATACTGAGTACGGGCAAGGCGGAGTGGTTGATCAGCGCTTCCACATTACTGCCGGTAAGGAGGCGACGAAGCGGATGCCGCTGATGATTGGAAATCCCTACAAGGGAAGCCCCGATGGCACGCGCAAAGGACCGAATTCCCTGATCGACATTAAAATCCTGATACTGATGCACAAACCCTTTTAATGGGGGGCAAAGGTTCAGAAAATGGGTCATCGCCTCTTTCCCTCTGGCGGGCGAAACCTCAAAAAGCGAAGAAGTGCGCACCATCAGCAGGTGGATTTCCGGAACGAAATGCTTAACGATCTCTTTGAAACGAAGAAACGCGCCCTCCTCTTCAGCGGTAAAGTCGGAAGCAAAGACCACCTTGTCCAAAACCAGTTCCGGCATAGGTTCCTTAACCACCAGAACCGGCCGGTGAACGCACCGCACCACCTTTTGGGTATTGGATCCGATAAAGTATTCGCTTTTTCCGCTGGCGCCATGCGACCCCATAAAAAGGAGATCCACCCCGTACTGTACCACATAGTCCCGGATTACATCCACCAATCTTCCTTCGCAGGTATCGCATACAAAAGGGACATCCGGAAAGCGATTCCTTAAATCCGCCGCCAGGAGTTCCATCGCTGGAGCAACCCTGCTTTCCTGCGCATCCCCCAACTGCCCGTGGTCTGGAACCCGGGAACAGTGGATCACCCGCACCGTGGCCGAAAAATGGCGTGCAAATTGAGCGGCAGCATCAAGGGCGTACCCCGCGCATTCCGAAAAATCGGTCGGGACTAAAATCGTTCGGATCATGCCTGAAGGCTTAGGCCTGCTAGGTAGCGTTCCGGCTGTAAAATTTGACGATATCCCGGTTAGTGACGATCCCAACCAGCTTGCCCTCCACTACGGGCAGGGGAACTGATATTCCGCTCCGAAAAAATCCGGGCGGCAAGACTAACGGGGTCTTCCGGCGAGATCGTTTGCAGGGGATGGGGCGTCATGAGATCCAGCACGGAAAAATGCTTATTGAGCGTTGTCTCGTCCAGACGACCCAATTCGGGGAGCTTAAAACTAAACGCCCGGAGCACATCGTTGGCGCTAAGTATGCCCAGGATTTCGCCGCTGTCCTTTTGCACTACCGGCAGGTGGTGAATATTCATTAGCAAAAAAAGCCTGCATAAGGGCAGAAACTCATGGTCGGGATGAGCCACCAAAACCTGGCGGCTCATAATGTCCGCAATTTTGTGCTGGGTGCTGGTTGTCATAGAGAGTTGTGCTTTTCGTTAAAGAACCGCTCAGAACTGCTTCCTTTGCGGTTTTGCTCGGCCAGCGTCCAGGAATCGGTCGCTGTAGTTTGTATCCAGATATTTCCCGAACGGCGGAAAACCTGCACGTTCAATCCATACGTATCGTAGAATGCCTGCTCAAATTCGCGAACCGTCATGTTCTCATGGATTCGGAAATCACCCTCTGTGTGGGTGGTTCGAACCAGCCCGATCGGCTGCTCCCCATCCAGCCGGGTCGCCATAGGCGACCCTTGGCCCGCTTCGTGGCGTCCGGTGAAGAACTCGATCTTCAAGGCGTTGAAGAGTTGGTTAAACGCCCGCTGTATTTCTCTCAAGGTCTTTTGGTCGTTGATAATCATAACCCTCAATTTCCAATATGATCAAAAATACCTGCCCTCCCTTTTCCCCCAATTGACAAAACTCATGTTCCATTCTGATTTTCATCACGAGCAAAAAGGAAAACCCGGATGCTCCCCTACTACCGGACAATCAGTATAGGAATGCTGTCGTCCAGTTTGAGCAGGGTCTCGGTAACGCTGCCCAAAAGCAGGCGTTCTACGCGGGAGTGTCCTTTGGCGCCCATAACAATCAGGGCCCCCGATTCCCGGATTGCGAAATCGTAAAGGTACGAGGCTACGCTGGCAAACTGCCGTTCGACCATTTCGGCTTCTATGAAATCGGCCATTCCCTCGGGCGCGTAACGGGTAAGAAATGCCTGAAATGCCGCTTTCCGGTCTTGCTGAATGATCCGGCGCACGTCCTCAATTTTTTCTACCAGGTAAATGTTCAGGTTAGGCAGTTCGTACACATTCACGCAGGTGATGCGAACCGGCGATGGAATGGCCTGGCGGATGGCAATAGCGCGTTCGAGCGCTTTCACCGAATACGGCGAAAAGTCGACCGGCACGATAATGTGGTCCATTCTCGCCTCGCTCCCTTCGGGTATGATCAGCACATCCCCTTTGGATTTGCGGACGAGGTTTGCGGCGAGAATCCCATGATCGCTGTGGTCGATGCGTTGCCCAATCACCGTGAGATCGGAAGGATGAGCTTGGGATTCCTCCAGGAGCGCTTCCAGGGGATCTCCCTCCCGAATGTCAAAGGAGAGCTGCGTCTGGTGGTGCAAGGGATGGAGCAGGATGCGGTTCTGCATTTCCTGGATCACCTCCCGGTTGAATTCCAGGTTGGAGATCATGCGCTGGGAATCTGGCTCGTATAGGGACTGAAACAAATCAAACCGGGGCGCGACATGCACCATATTTACCTTGTGTACAGGAATTGCCTGGGTGAAAAAGTCGAGAAACCGCAACACCGCTTCGTCGGCAATACCCAACTCCAAAGCCACCAGCATCTGGCGAACGGAAAAGGCATTTGCACCCTTTTCCGTCCTCTTTTCATTAGCGATCAGGGCACTCATTATCTTCGGTTTATTGGTAAACAATTCCGGAAAACCGGCTTCTATTCAAAGTTTACCTCAAACCATTAGATTCTGAAATGACAAGAGAGCCGGGAGCGAATGACTTAAATCATTGCACGCTACTGAACATTATGGGAACGAGACCATCCAGGTTTGCCAAACCTGGATGGTCTGGATGCCCGGAAAACGAACATGTCCATTAGTGTGAATGATTGACACTACCGTATAGAATGCGCGAGAACGCTTGCCGGAAGCCCAGACGTCTTCAAGAATGTTCATACCACTGGCCTTCTCCCTCTCCAACCTTATCTCTGGAACGAAGGATGGCCCAGACCTGAAATATCAGTAGAAACGGCAGCACGATCGTGCCAAAGGCCAGCATTCCGGGAGAAGGATAAAGCGCAATCAGGCCTATTCCCAAAAGCAGCAAAACAAAGACCCACAGGGTGACATATCGAAAATCCATACTGCAATCTATTTAAGCGGGGTGAGCGAATATCCGGAATCCCGGAGCAACTGAACCACTCCTTGAGGCCCTCCCAGATGGCCGGCGCCAACTGCAAAAAACGTGGGCTTTTCCGACATCATTTTTTCCATAATGGGAATCCATTTCCGGTTGCGGTTGACCAGCAGCAAATTTTCGAAAGCCGCTATTTCCTTATCGGCGCCGAGCATGCCTTGCATCCCTTCGATGTCCTGGTTTTTA
This sequence comes from Haliscomenobacter sp., assembly GCA_016707205.1. Classification (GTDB taxonomy): domain Bacteria; phylum Bacteroidota; class Bacteroidia; order Chitinophagales; family Saprospiraceae; genus JADJPL01. The sequence continues at coordinate 216,895 of JADJHZ010000024.1, forward strand.
TACAATTCGACCATCTGCTGAAATTCCTGGTTGCCTGCTTCTTCCGGGTTGCCTTTGACCATATCCACGAGCATTCTTGCCTGCACCCGATAAGGAATGCTGTCAAACATACTCATTTGAAAGGCTGCGGTTTCCAGTCCGTCGATGGGTTTATCTGCCTCCTGAGCCATGCGAAGAAATTCGATTTCATAGGATACGGTTTCTTCTTCCGCTTCCCCCGGGGGCGCCATAGCCTGGGGGTCCAGGGCCGTAAGGAACATCGGTTTGATGCGGTCGAGCAAAAACATCGGCAAACCCAGCTTCCCGAAATGCGCTTTGACGGCGCTGTACTCCTCTGGCAGGAGAAGATCGCTCAGGGTCGTATCGTTTTTCATAAAGGATTGCATGAGCAACGGCATCAGGGTCGAAAAATCTCCCATCTCCTCCAGATCGATCTCGAAAGCTACCCTCTGGGTTTCTCCAAAGGCTTTCTCCGTCGCTTCGGTAATGAAAAAGTCGGACTTGCCAATCAGGTGAATGGTTCCATAGAGATACGAAGGCTTGGACAGGCTCTTGCCTTTAATCTCCCACAACAAAGACCGGCCATCCGCGGAAACGCCGCCGGACGTTTGGGCTGTAAGTGCCTGCAAGACAATAAAAAAAAGCGGGAAGAACAGGAGCGGACGTTTGAACACCGATTTCATACACGCAGCGTTTGGATTTTAGGAATAGTAACACCAAACGGCCTAATGTGTTTTATCGAAATCCTCCACGATGCCGAGCAGGAGTTGAATATCCTCCGCATAGCCGCGAACCAGTTCGAAGCTGACATTGGATTGGAACAGGTAAGGCTCCAGAATATCCCGGGGTTCGGTGACCGCCAGAAAAATATCCTGTTCGATAAAAGAAAGATATAAATCCTTGCCGGTGAGCCGGTGGTAGCGGACGATAGCCTCCTGCATGGGCTCCGAAAGGATGCCTGTCACATGGGTTGTTTTGGTGGCATACGTCATAAAGATCTCCTTAAAGTCTTCATTCAGGATCTCCTTATCGGCATTTTCCCCGCCTTCCCAGGTAAAGGCTTTGACCTCTCGGGTTAGAAACTGCCGGTGTTTGCGGGGCCAGAGAATGACCTGCCCATACGTATCCTCCGGGAAAACCGCATGCAAAAATATACCTTTGAACACCACATCCAAGCCGCTGCGGACCGCGGATAATTCCTGGACTTTCAGTTCGCAAAGGTGGAAATCCATTTCTCCGGCTTTCCCCCAAATGCTGTCTTCCCCGGAATAGACCGGAGCGTTCGTGGCAAATAACTTGCTTTGAAGGAATATGTCTTTCGGAATGGCGCGATTGGCGTCGTATGCCAACTCCCCCAGATTAGGGGCGTCGTCGATAAAGTCCAGGACCAGATTCATAATCCGCGGCTTGAAGGTCTGTACAAAGCGCCGGACCCGAAAAGCCAGGTAGACAAGGTATAACGTGATCGGGATCGCAAACCAGAGCATCAGGACCATTTCCCCGATAAATGCTTCCACTGTGAACATCCCGGCGAGCACTAATGCCGAGAGAACGATCAACCCGAGCAGGCGAAGACGGAGACGCTCCATGCGCATCAGCTCCGGATGAATGGTGTGGTTGTAAAAAATGCGGAATTGGTCCTGCCGCTTCATGGTGGCCGGCTAGCCGCTTTTGGGAAGGCAGCCGGAGTCCAAAGATACAAAATGGCGGGAACATCGCGAACAGCCAACCATACGCCTCAAAGAAGCCTCTCTAAATTTGCGCTTGTTCCGTATTCCAAAAACCAGTATTTTTGCAGCCTTATGAATCGAATGCCTTATTCTATCCGTCTTTTTATCGGCATGGCCCTCCTTTCGGTGATGGTGTCGTGCAAAAGCGAATTCGAAAAGATCCGCACCAGCGGGGACCCGGAATTGCTGTATAAGGAAGCCTTGAATTTCAATCAGGAAAAGGAATATCAGAAAGCTCAGACGCTTTTTGAATTGATTATCACCAGCTTCCGGGGCCGCAAGGAAGGGGAAGATATCTATTTCAAGTACGCCTATACCTTTTACTACCTTGAAGATTATATTCTTGCGACCCATTACTTTAAAACCTTCGCCCAAACCTACGGCGTAAGCCCCTTGCGGGAAGAAGCCGAATTCATGTCGGCCTATTCCAACTACCAGCTCTCCCCTTCTTTCCGCCTGGACCAGGAATATACCCTCGAGGCGATCGAAGAGCTGGAAAATTTTGTTACCCTGTATCCGGAAAGCAAACGAGTGGAGGAATGCAACCGCCTGATCGACGAAATGCGGTCCAAACTGGAACAAAAAGCCTTCGAAGAAGGGAAATTGTATTTCAACATCCGGCAGTATCAATCGGCCATCAACTCCTTTGAAAACCTGCTAAAAGACTTTCCGGAAACCGATAACGCCGAAGAGGTGCGGTATATGATCTTCCGGGCTTCCTTCCTTCGTGCCGAAAACAGCGTCCTGGAAAAGCGGAAAGAGCGCTACGAGGAAACCCAAAACCTGATCGGTGAGTTTCTTCAGAAGTATGCCAAATCAAGCTATCGCAAAGAACTGGAAAACGCCCGCGATCAAATTGTTCTAAAAATAAAACAACTTAATAATGTCTGATATTAAAAACAAAGTCCAGGGGCTCGATCCCAACGTTCGCGCTCGCGACATGAACGAAATCGCTGGAAAATCTGCCAATATTTACGAATCCCTTGTTATTATCTCCAAGCGGGCCCGTCAGCTTGGCGTAGATATCAAGCGCGAGTTGCACAACAAACTGGAAGAATTCGCCACCAGTTCGGATGCGATCGAAGAAATCAGCGAGAACAAGGAGCAGATCGAGATCTCCAAATTTTACGAACGCCTTCCGAACCCGGCGATCATTGCTATGGACGAGTTTCTGAACAACGAGATCGTCTTCCGGTATTCGGAAAAGAAGCCCATCATACCGCAATAACCTGCCCACCCATTTGAAATGGGCGCTCTTTAATCTTTGATCTCCCCGCTCATGTCTTCCGCTTTAAAGGGAAAGCGTATTTTACTCGGAATCACCGGCAGCATAGCCGCTTACAAGGCGGCTATGCTGGCGCGTTTATTCATCAAAGCGGGGGCGGAAGTCCAGGTGCTCATGACGGCGGCGGCGGCGGATTTTATTGCCCCGCTTACCCTGTCTACGCTTTCCAAACGCCCGGTCTACTCCGAGGTGTCCTCCGAAAGCGGTTGGCACAACCACGTCGAACTGGGTTTGTGGGCCGACGCTATGGTCATTGCTCCCGCTACCGCCAACACCTTGGCCAAAATGGCGCATGGCATGTGCGACAACATCCTGACCGCCTGTTACTTGTCGGCGCGGTGCCCGGTGTTTTTTGCTCCTGCCATGGACCTGGACATGTGGCGCCACCCGGCTACGCAGGCCAATGTACGCCAGCTCGAACAGTTTGGCCACCGGCTGATCCCTCCTGCGTCGGGCGAACTAGCCAGCGGATTGCATGGGGAAGGCCGCATGGCCGAACCGGAATCGATCCTGGAATTTCTCGAAAAATCGCTCCAGGCAGCAAATCAGGACCTTTCCGGAATAAACCTGCTGATCACCGCAGGACCGACGTTCGAAGCCATTGACCCGGTGCGCTTTATCGGAAATCGCTCCTCGGGAAAAATGGGCGTTGCCATCGCCAATGCCGCAGCCGCAAGAGGCGCAGATGTAACGCTCATCCTGGGCCCTTCGCAGGAGCGCCCGGATTCCCGCGTCCGCCTCATCCGGGTAGAAAGCGCGCTGGAGATGCACGCCGAAGCACTGAAACGCTGGCCCGATAGCCAGGCTGCTATCCTTTCTGCCGCAGTCGCCGATTACCGGCCCGCCGAAGCGGCAACGGAAAAAATCAAAAAATCCCAGGATTCCCTTTCGATCCAACTCGTCAAAAACCCGGATATCGCCGCCGATTTAGGCAAACAAAAAGTCAATGGCCAAATGCTCGTCGGTTTCGCCCTCGAAACCCACGACGCCGAAGCCCAGGCCAAACAAAAACTGGAACGAAAAAACTTCGACTTCATCGTCCTTAACACCCTTACGGACCCAGGCGCCGGTTTCCACCACGACACCAACAAGATCACGATTTTCTTCCGGGACAATAAGCGCTTGGATTTTCAGTTAAAGTCAAAGCAGGAGGTCGCCGCCGACATACTCGACGCCCTGGCCAGTATTCTGGCCCGCGGATAAACCTGCTCCTGACCAAAAACCTCTGCTCCTATGAAACCATTTCTCCTTCTGCTGGCCTTCGCAGCAACCATCGCCCAAGGGTTTTCTCAGGAAATCAACTGCACCGTAAAAATCAACGTGCAAAAACTCCAAAATGCCGACCCCCGGCTTTTCGAAAGCCTGGAGTTGGCGATCGCCGACTTCATTAACAACACCAAATGGACCGACGACGTGTTCGAGAACAACGAACGCATCAACTGCAATCTGCTGCTCACACTGCAAGAAGAGTTTTCTTCTGCCAGCTTTAAAATGGACCTCGCCATCCAGGCTTCCCGGCCCGTATACGGAAGCAACTACGAAACCCCGCTTCTGAATCATATCGACCGCGAGGTCGTGTTCAGCTACGAACAAAACCAGCCGCTGCAGTTTTCCCGCAACGCCTTTAACGACAACCTCTCCTCTGTACTCTCGTTCTACATGTATACCATTCTTGGACTGGATTATGATTCCTTTTCCCTTTACGGAGGAGAATCGCATTTCCTGACGGCTCAGGATATTCTCAACACGGTGCCCCAAGGCGCGGGAGGTACTTACCCGGGATGGCGATCGGTCGACGGCAACCGCAACCGGTTCTGGATCGTCGAAAATCTGCTTTCCCCCAGGGTACGCCCTTTCCGGGAAGCGATGTACGCTTACCACCGGCAATCGCTGGATATCATGCACCAGGACGTGGCCAAAGGACGAGCCATCCTCTCCGAAACCCTGGAAAATGTGCTGAAGGTCCACCAAACCTATCCCAACTCCATGATCGTTCAAATGTTCGTCAACACCAAAGGGCAGGAGGTGATGGAAATTTTCAAACTCGGAACGCCTCAGGAAAAAGAACAGGCCATCCGGGTGATGACCCGTATTGACCCTACGAACATGGCAAAATACCGCACGCTGAACTAGCGATTGCGGTTTCCAAAAACTTTCTGCGGGCATATACCCAAAAGATAGAAGGTTGGTGCGTTATACTTAAAAGAAATAGATTTTGCGCACTTGGGGTAGGTTTCCTCTGTAGAGCGTTCAATAAGCGTAGGCGGCAAATGCACAAAACCTGTTTCTGTGCAGTATCGGTAGCTGCCACCCTAAGTATGTTGGGTATGCCTGGATAATTTCGTTTCTTGTGTAGACAAGAATAATCGTAGACTTCCTTAAAAGAAGCTGCCGTGAAGAACATCGCCATTTTTGCATCCGGTACCGGGTCCAATGCCCGGAAAATCATGGAATACTTCGCTCTGCGAAAGGATATTCGAGTAGGGCTCGTTGTTTCCAACCGTTCCGATGCGCCGGTGCTCCAAATTGCGGCCTCCTTCCAAATTCCCACCCTGATCATTGAACGGCAAAACTTTTCCCAAACGGAAGACCTCCTCGTTCAACTGGAAGCCTTCCAGGTAGAATATATCGTTCTGGCCGGGTTCCTCTGGAAAATCCCTCCATACCTGGTTCGCCGTTTCGCAGGTTGTATGATCAACATCCATCCTGCTCTGCTCCCTAAGTACGGAGGAAAAGGCATGTACGGCATGCACGTGCACGAAGCGGTGCGCCAGGCCGGCGACCATGAAACCGGGATCACCATTCATTTGGTGAACGAACGTTATGACGAAGGAGCGATCTTGTTCCAAGCCTGTTGCCCGGTTTTTCCGGAAGACAGCCCAGCCGATATAGCCAAAAGCGTTCAGGCACTGGAGCACGCTTATTTTCCCTTAGTCGTCGATGCGTTCGTTCAAAAAACGCCAATTCAACTACCCAGCGGAGAAATCGCCGATTTCCCCGTTTATATCCCTGCACAAGTTATTCTTTAACAAAAAACGAGCACCATGTATAGCGCAAAACGAATGACGTTTCTCTTCCTCGCTCTTGGGCTGACAGCATCCCTTTCGGCTCAAAGCTGGAAGAAAATGGCTAAAACGGCCGACGATCTCTTCCAGAAAGGCGAATACGCCCAGGCTGCCGATACGTATGAAAAAGCCTGGCAAAAGAAGAATAAAAAGGACCTGATGTTTAAAGCGGGAGAATCGTATTACCTGCTTCGCAATTACCGCAAGGCAGTGGAGACGTACCAGAACGTAAAAGACGACAACGCTGAGTTCCCCTTGGTTGGACTCAAGTACGCCCGAAGCCTTAAACAGGATGGGCAATACGACAAAGCAGTTAAGGCCTTCCAGGATTTTCAGAAAGCCTACACCGGCGAAGGCAAAGCGGTTTTAGCCGACATCGTCGAAACGGAAATTGAAGGCTGCGGGTTGGCCAAATCGCTTTCCCTTCAACCCCAACCGGAAGTGGAGACCCTGCATCCCGGCGCCGGCATCAATACGTCCGATAACGAGTTTGCGCCGATCGCCATGGCCCAGGACGTTCTGTATTTTTCGTCCACTATGGGCGGCCAAGCCCGCATCTACCGCTCGGAATTTTCGAATAATACCTGGTCTAAAGGCGTTACGCCTGCCAATTTCCCGGTTGTTCAAAACGGTCAGTACTGCCATGGCAGCCTTTCCCCCGACGAGACCCGGTTCTACTTCACCATCTGCGAGAACAAAGGCAAATTTGGGAATCTGACTACCCGCTGCGAAATTTTCCTGATCCGCCGGGAAGGCGCCGGATGGTCGGCGCCGGAACGCCTGCCCGAAAACATCAATACCAAAGGGGTTACGTCCACCCAACCCTGGGTAGCCCACCGGGGGGATGTCGAAATCCTGTATTTTGCTTCCAACCGGAGCGGTGGCCGCGGGGGGATGGACCTTTGGTACGTCACCCGGAACCTCAACAGCGACAGCGGGTTTTCCCAACCCGTCAACCTGGGCGCCACGATCAACACCCTTGGGGATGAGATGACGCCTTATTACGACCAAACGGAAGGTATCCTCTACTTCGCCTCCAATGGATTGCCCTCCCTTGGCGGCTTTGACCTGTTCAAGGCGCGCGGCGATCTCACCAATTGGAGCGTTCCGGAAAATGCCGGATTGCCCTTTAATTCAAGCGCCGACGATGCCTATCTGGTCAAATCAACCGATGGGCGTTCGGTATTCCTGAGTTCCAACCGCATCTTCGCCGGAGAGAAGCTGAATTCATTGGACGATGATCTATTCGAGATTCGCTTCAAGCCAAATACCATCGCGCTCGAAGGGGCCGTTTTCGACCAGGAGCAAGGAGAAGCCCTCCGGAGCTACAGTTTGACCCTGTTCGAAATTCAGGATAACGGCGCTGAAACTGCCTTACTCACCCGCCTCATTACTTCCGGAAATTACAGCTTCGAGCTCCTTCCCCAACGCCAATACCGCGTCGAAGTCAATGCCGAAGGGTATGAAAACGCTTCGTATACCTTCTTTACCGACAATCCGGCCACTTCGGCCTATGGGCAACCTCTTTTCCTGAAAAGAATCGGAGCGAACCCGCCCATTGTCAACCCGCCCGTGGTAAATCCTCCGGTGAACCCGCCGGTAGTGAACCCTCCCGGGTCTTCCCCCATCGGTGCGGAAGGCGAAACGTATTCGGCCAGAGGCACTTCCCCCAACGATAACCTGGAATACCAATCCACGGCTCCCCGGTTCCAGGGGGTATACTACAAGATCCAATTGACCGCCTCCGGGAAATACGATCCGGCCGACCCGCGGTTCGCCAAATTTAGCGCCCTGGGCTCGGTCCAAACGGAATATATTCTCCAGCGCAACCTGACCCGCGTCCTCATCGGCGATTTTATGACCGACGCATCAGCTAAATCCGCCCTGGCCGAAGTGAAAAAGAAAGGTTTCCCCAGCGCTTTTGTTGCCAAATACGAAAACGGCGTGCGGTACGGGAAAGTGAACCTTTAGACGGTGGACGGGGGTTGATTGCAGGGCGATGTACTGTCCCCAGACGCTACGGTCTGGACATGCCTGCCCTTTGGAGCTAATCTTATGGGAGGACACACCTACTTGCCCTCCGCAGCCCGGAGTCCGTGGAGGAGGACAACCTTTGTTCGCCGAAATCCTCAGATTTCGTGCCGAATCATCATCCTCAGATTTCGTGCCGAATCATCCTTGTGTTCGCCGAAATCCTCAGATTTCGTGCGCTACTATTTGCCGGTCCCCAGTCCTGTGTTCGCCGAAATCCTCAGATTTCGTGCGCTACTATTTGCCGGTCCCCCGACCGGCGGTCTGCCCTGGTTATGTGGTATCCTATAGCCCGGCCAAAGGAAATCGCTGCTTAAACCCAGCCACGCCCTGCAATCCCCCGGTATGTACCAGGCAAATAGTGGCGCCTCTGGAGAAATAATCTTTTGCCATCAGGTCCCATACGCCAAAAAAGAGTTTGCCGGTATACACCGGGTCTAAAGGCAACCCGAACCGGGCCTCCATATAGCGGATAAAATCGATAAGAGGCGGAGTCCATTTAGCGTAGCCGCCAAAATGATAGCCGGTCTGCAAAGTCCAGGCCGAAGCCTTTGGGGAGCCGTTTTCTCCTGCCAGATTCAGAACCTGGTTGAACAGGAACTCTCCTTTAAGTACAGGAAAACCGATCGTGCGCACCCGTCCTTCAAAACCGGCGATCAGTCCGGCGGCTGTACCGCCCGTACCGCAAGCCACGCAGCAGAAATCCGGCTGGGCCTCGTCCAGGATCTCCCTGGCCAGCTCCGCGCAACCCAGGATTGCCAGGGCGTTCGTTCCGCCTTCCGGCAATATGTACAGCGATTGGGCTGCCTCTGAGCGAAAGGTAAGGCGCTGGTCCTCCTTATGCCGGTATTGCTCCCGGCTGAGGTAGGCCAACTGCATTCCGCATCGCTCCGCAAAGGACAAGGTCGGATTAAGTGGAAAATAAGGCTCTCCGCGAAGGACAGCCGCCGTTTGAAACCCAAAAAGCCGGCCTGCAGCAGCGACGGCGGCCACGTGATTGGAGAAAGCGCCGCCGAAGGTCACCAGGGTTTGTGCCCCTTTATTTTTGGCTTCCCATACGTTATACTTCATTTTGCGCCACTTGTTGCCGCAAAAAGCGCGGTCACCCGGCTCCACCGGAAGGCACAGCAGATCGTCCCGCTTTACCAGCACCCGGATTCCTTTTTCCCGAAACAACGCATCCTCCAACTCCTGGATTGGAGAGGGAGGATGGTTGGTAAGTTGTTCCCAGGACATAATACCGTGGCGACAGGATCAATACCCAAATACTTCGGAAAGTCCCATTTCCCGGACGGCGCCAAACGAACTCAGGTAGCTGAGGTCCACCTGGTCGCGGCTACCCAAAACAAGGAAGGTATAAGCCCGGTCGCGGACGTGCCGCTGCTGGAATTCGAACAAATCGGAGGCACTCACCCTGGTCATAGCCGAATAGATATCCCGGCGAAGATCGCGATCAAAACCCAGGTCCCGTGCACCCTGGGCCGACCAGAAGATATCTCCGGGCAAAATCCGCTCGGTCTCGATGCGTTTGAGGATAGCGAGCCGGGCTTGATCGATCTGGCTTTCCGCCAAAGGCATGTTCTGGAGAATATCAAGCATAGCCGGTATCGCATCCTGCAATTTATCGGGTTGCGTGCCGACATAGGCTTGCAGGTAATGCGCGTGCTTTTGCTTGTTGGGGGAGCTGTAGAACGCATACGTCGCATACGCCAACGCCTTGAATTCCCGGATCTCCTGAAAAACAATAGACGACAACCCGTATCCAAAATAATCGTTGTACAGGTCGCGCATCAGATGCTCCTCCAGATTAAAATGAGGAGTTCCTCTGGACACCAGCATCACATCCGCCTGGACGATAGGGAAATCCACAAATAGAACCTCATGCTTCGAAGTTTCCAGTTCCACAAAATCGCGCAAAAGCGGAGGGGAAAGGAAAGGAGGCTTTACCTGATGATAACGTTCCACGAGGTGGGCTACCTCATCCATGGGCTTTTGTCCAAAATAGTAGACGTAGTGGGGATATTGAGTCAACTCCCGGATGTGGGCAGCCAGTTTTTCCGCAGAGGCTGCTTTTAGCTCTTCTTTCGTTAACCGGAACATGAAGGGAGAATCCGGCCCAAACCGGGCATAGCTTCCCATGGCCGAGCGCAGAATGACATTCCGGTTGCTCTTGGCGTTTTCCCGCTCCGTCAGAATATCAGAAACCAGATTCTGGAGTACGCCTTCGTCTGGCAGCGCATGACGGAGAATGTATTCTACCAGTTCCATTCCAGGTTCGAGCGACTCTTCCAGCCCGGAAAGGGAGATATACGAACGCTCTTCCCTGCAAATGACATCGAAGGAAAGCCCCAGGCGGAAAAATTGAATCTGTAGTTCTTCGGGAGAAAATTTCCCGGCGCCCAAATAGGGAAGATATTGCATGGCCAACGCCAGGTACCGGTCGTGGTTTTTCCCAAAATCAAAAATATAATCCAACCGGAAGAGCGGATTGTTTGGATTGCGGACGTAATGAAACGGCAGGCCGTTCGACAAGTCCGTTTGCTGGATAGCTGCCCCGAAGTCCACAAAAACCGGATCCAGGGATGGGGAGGGGAGTTCATAAAACCGGCGGGCGAACTCCGAAACCCCATCCCGGGAAAGTTCCACCGCCGTGATCGGGGGCTTTTCCACCTTGATCACCCCGGTATCTTCTCCCTGGCGCTTATAAACCGCTACGAAGTTGTCTGCCCGCAGGTGCCGATTGGCAAAATCCAGGACCTGCTCCCTGGTGACGGTTTCCCACCAGTCGAACCTGCGCGCCATGCGTTCCCAATCGATCCCCAGAATGAACGCGGCATTCATCATTTGGACACGCGATTCGTTTGATTCCGCCGCTTTTACCTCCCCGAGCTTCAGGTCGCGGATCACCGCTTCCATGAGCCAATCCGGGAAGTCGCCCTCTCGAAACGCCTTTAACACGTCCAAAACCAGCGCTTCCACCTCCTCCAGGGTCTGCTCTTCTCTGGGTTTGCCATAAAGACCAAATACGGAATAATCTTCATGCATCCACATCCATGCCTCTGATTCCAGAACCAATTGCTGTTGATTGAGCCGGAGGTCCAGCAACCCCGCCTGAGCATTGAACAGCATGTGCTGGATCAGGGTAGCCATAAATTGGTCGTCGCTATCGCTATTTCCCATGCGCCATCCCAGCATAAGATAGGGCGCTTCCTTGCCTGTCACTTCTTTACGGACAGGCTGGGTGATCGGCGGCTGCTCTTCGTAGATAAACGGAGGAACGGGCCGGGCCTCATAGCTGCCAAAGTATTTTTCCGCGAAGGCTACGGCCTCCTCTGGATCGAAGTCCCCTGCCAGGACCATAGCCATATTTCCCGGCACGTAATAGGTTTGAAAAAACCGTTGGATGTTCGCCATCGAAGGGTTGCGCAGGTGTTCCGGAGATCCCATGGTCGTCTGGGTTCCGTAGGGATGCTTGGGGAAAAGGGCCTCGCGCAAGGCATAGTCGACCTTTCGGAAATCCCGGTCCTGATTGATGTTGAATTCTTCGTACACCGTTTCCAGCTCGGTGTGAAACAAACGCAGGGCCATCATGCGGAACCGTTCGGATTCGAGGAGCATCCAGCGCTCCAACTCGTTGGAAGGAATGTCGTTGACATAGACGGTCTGCTCCACCCAGGTATACGCGTTGGTGCCTTTGGCGCCCAGGACGCCGGCCAGTTTGTCGTACTCGTTGGGGGCAGCCAGTTTGGCCGCTTCGAAAGAAAGCCGATCGATCTCCGCGTAAAGCTGCTTTCGCTCTTCGGTGTCCTGGGTATGGCGATGCGCTTCATAAAGAGCAGCGATCTGCTCGAGCAGCACTTGCTCTTTTTCCCAATCCAGGGCGCCGATCTGGCTGGTGCCTTTGAACAGCATGTGCTCCATGTAATGGGCTAAGCCGGTGGTATCGGCAGGGTCTTGTTTGGAACCGGCGCGAACGGAAATATGGGTATGAATACGGGGCGTATTTTTATTGACGCTGAGAAAGAGCGAAAAACCGTTTTTCAGGGTTACCATCTGCACCTGCAGCGGATCGCCGGAAACGGTGCGGAACGGAGTTGACGTAGCTACTTGCATAGTATGTGTTTGATTTCGTCGAAGAACGCGCTCAAAGATAAACGCTTGTTTGGGAAAAGGCGCTTCCCAAACAAGCGTTCCAACTTAAACAGCGTTAAAAACCGGAAGGTTCTCCTGGCGCAGCCATTAGACTTGTTGCAATGGGAATCAGCGCGAGTCAAAAAGGGCTCTTTTCTGCCCACGCGGACCCATCGCACTTAGTCAATTAGTTGCTCACCGGGATGGTTCCTTTTTTTGCGGCGCGGACCAATTTTTTGTTGGCGTAAATAGCCACTTCCACGCGGCGGTTTTGCTGACGTCCGGAAGCGGAACTATTGTCCGCCATGGGCTCGGATTCCCCAAAGCCGGCCGTATTCAGGCGTTCCGGGGTAATCTTTTGCTGCTGGAGGTAATTGGAAACCGCCCGGGCCCGGTTTTCGGAAAGGGTTTGATTGTGCTCGTCGGCGCCGGTATTGTCTGTGTGCCCTTGCACCAGAATATTGGTATCTCCGTATTTATTCAGGGTTTTGGCCAGGTCGTTGAGATTCGAGCGGGTAGCGCCCCGAAGGGCGTACGAATCGACGTCGAAGAGCAGTCCGGAATCGAAGGTGATCAGGATCCCTTCTCCTACCCTCTCGACTTTGGCATTTTTCAGATCGCGTTGGATCTCCCGGGCCTGTTTGTCCATGTAGGCGCCGATGGCAGCGCCGGCAACGCCGCCGATGGCAGCGCCGATCAAAATGCCTTTAGCGGTCTTTCCTTTTTTGGCCAGTACGCCGCCGATCACACCGCCGGCAGTGGCGCCAATGACCGCCCCTTGCACCGTGCGTTTGTGGGTGCTGCAGGAAGGAAACAGGAGGGCTACGACAAGAATCCAGGCAAGCGCTGGATGAAAACGGCGAAAGGAGGATTTTGGATGCATAGTAAGGTAGTTTGGTTTTGAAAAATAAATATCTTTGGTTTGGACGGGTTTTCCTTCGATTGAGCACTTAAAAGTATGTTAAAAATGCAGCAGTTTATTAGCGTTTGGGTTATGGTTTTAGGGATTGCCGCCTCTTCTTGCGGCCAGGCGCCGCCGCTTCCTCCTTTGTCTGTCAACGCAGATCCGTTGTATAAAAACCATCCGCAATACCGGGAAGGGGCTTTAACAACCCGGCGGTTCAAGCACGAAGAAATCGTCCCCCTGATTGCCAAACTACCGGCGCCCCTGTTCCAGGTCCAGACGGTTGGAAAATCGATGGAGGGAAGGAGCGTTTACCATATCAAAGCGGGGAACGGACCGGTTACCGTCTTGTTGTGGTCGCAAATGCACGGGGATGAATCCACGGCTACCATGGCCTTATTCGACATGTTTAACTTCCTGCAACGCAGCGACGAGCTGAATCCGCTGAGGGAGCTGCTGCTTACCAAACTAAATATCCATTTCATTCCAATGCTCAACCCCGATGGCGCGGAGCGGTTTACCCGCCGGAATGTGCAGGATATCGACATCAACCGCGATGCCCAGCGCCTGGTCACGCCGGAAGGACAGATTCTCAAGCGGGTAAGGGACAGCCTGAACGCCCAATGGGGCTTCAACCTCCACGACCAGAGCCGGTATTATGCCGCCGGCACAAACCCCAAAACCGCATCGATCTCCTTCCTGGCGCCCGCTTACAACGTGGAAAAAGACATCAACGAGGTTCGGGGGAATGCTATGCGCCTCATTGCCCTGATGAACCGCACCCTGCAGCAATACATCCCCGAACGCGTGGCCCGCTACGACGACACTCACGAACCCCGGGCTTTTGGAGACAATATCCAGAAATGGGGCACCAGTACCATCCTCATCGAGTCCGGCGGATTTCCCAACGATCCGGAAAAACAGGAGTTGCGGCGCCTCAATTTTGTGTCCATCCTCACCGCGCTGGAAGGGATAGCACAAGAAGTTTATTCTCAATACGACTTCACCTTTTACGACGCCCTTCCGTTTAACGAGAGTAACGCCTTCCACGATCTGATCGTGCGCGAAGCAGAGGTGCAACGCAACGGCCGCTGGTATAAAGTAGATCTGGCGTTCCGCAGGGAGGAAGCTCCGATCAACAACTTCCGGTATTATTTTTTCCGGGGATCCGTTTCCGAAGTCGGCGACCTGTCTACCTCCTTCGGCTACGAAGAACTCCAGGCCAAAGGTTACCGGGCTGTTCCTGGCAAAGTGTATTCGACCATCCTGCCCAACGTGCAGGAATTAACTAAGCTCGATGTGGCGGCATTGCTCCGGGCAGGCGTGACGGATATTCCCGTCAAAGCCTTCGACAATACCCTGGACAATAGCCAGCTTCCCGTGCGACTGATAAAACCGGAGGAAAAGAACGGAGGTATCCGCCTGGGCGTCAACCCTTCTGTTTTACTGCAAAAGGACGGCGAAACCCACTATGTCGTGGTGAACGGGGCGTTGTTCGATGTGCGGCAGGATCCGCAAAAATTCAGGGAATTGGTAAAAAAAGCCGCCCAATAACGCCAGAACTATGGAATATGTATCAACCTCCAGCGCCCCTGCTCCCGGGGGGCACTACTCCCAAGCGGTTGTCCACAACGGGCTGATCTTTGTTGCAGGCCAGCTCCCGATCCGCCCCGACGGAGAAAAATGCCTGGGCAGCATCGAAGAGCAAACGGTAGTCGTGCTGGCCAATCTGAAATCTATTCTGGAAGCGGCAGGCAGCAGCCTGGAAAAGGTGCTGAAAACCACGGTTTATGTGTCGGATATCCGCCTCTGGGGAAGGGTCAACGCCGTATACGCCGAAGCGTTCGGAAGCCATAAACCGGCGAGGGCGGTTGTCCCTGTGCCAGAGCTGCACTATGGGTTTTTGATCGAGGTGGAAGCCGTAGCTCACCAATAAAAAGCAGAGAGGGGGCCCGACTGAGTCGGGCCCCCTCTCTGCTTTTTATTATTAATATCAATTCATCTTCAACGGTTCGGTCTTTTTAAACAGCGAAAACTGAACCGCTTCCACCGTTTTCTGATACGCTGCAAAATCCTTATCGAAGAAGGCGTTGATCTTCTGCAAGATCTGGGCGGTATGGGTGCGGGCTTTTTCCATCGTTCGGGTCACCGCCTGGTTGGCCGGGCCGTCGAGGGAGCGGAGGTATTGCATGGGCGCGCCAAGGATACGCGAAAGCGCCTCGCCGGTATAAGGCGCCACTTTGGCGCCGCCCTCGCCCCAGATCATTTTTTCCAGCGCAGCAATCGTATCCTGGACCGTTTTGCCCATCTTGGCAACCTGCTGCTTGATGCTGTCCGGAGCGGAGCCCATAGCCGCATCCACGCGTTTGATGGCATTACTTGCTTCGCGCAGGCGGTCTACGCCGGCGGCAGCGGATTTCGAGACGCTTTCCATTTCTTTGTACACGGCTTCCCGAGCCTGCAAATCGGCCAGAGACACGTTAAGCCGGGGATCAGTTTTGACGGTCACCATGGTGGAGTCTTTATGCTGGCCATAGACGACCACCACCTTATACGTCCCCGGCAACACAGAAGGCCCGCTGGCAGGGTCGGCATCGGGGCGGCGCTCTTGGCGCGAGGGCCCTGCGACGCCGTTGCGCTCCAACCCCCAGTAAATGCGTACCAGGCCTGTATCCAGGCGGGTGCTGAAGGTGCGGACCGTATCGCCATTCATAGTCAAAACAGCTACCTTGGCGCGTTCCGGGCGTTTGGTGGGCGCGGCTTTCTTTTCGGGTTCCGGAGCGGGCAGAGGAGCGGGCGCTGCTTTCTTGCCCTTTGCGGCAGCAGGGGGAGCAGGCACTTTAGCCGTCATCACCCCATACGAATCCGGTTTATTCCAAACGGCGAGAATGGCGCCGGCGCTCTTCGTTTCGCCCTCAAACTGCGCCATGGCAGGGAAGTGGTACCCCTGGAACGATTTATACTCCGCCAGGTAGGCATCCGGGGCTGGGAATACCTTCAAGGGTTGGTCCAGCACCTTGCCTTCGGTACGCGCTATTTCCCGGAACGGGCGGATATCATCAAAAATCCAAAGCGCGCGGCCAAAAGTGGCGATGACCAGGTCCTGGTCGCGGGGATGGATTTTCAGATCGCTGGTCGGAACGGAAGGATAGCCGTTCATCCACTTGTTCCAGTTCTCCCCACCGTCGATGCTGAAGTAGAGGCCATAATCCGTACCTAGCCAAAGGTGCTTGGGCACTTCGGGATCCTGGGTAATGGAAAGGGCATAGCCCTGTACTTTTTTCTCATCGGCAATTTGCCGGAAGGTCTGGCCGAAATCGGTCGTGTGGAACACCATAGGGCGGTAGTCGTTCCTTCGGTAGTCGTTCACCACCACAAATGCCTCTCCGGCATTTTTCTGAGAGACCTCAATGAAGGGAATCCAGCTTCCCGGCTTGACGCCCGGCAGGCGGCTGAGAAGGTTGGTCCAGGTTTTGCCCCGGTCGCGGGTGAACTGGAGGTTGCCGTCGTCGGTACCTACCCAGATTACATTGGCGTCTGCCGGGCTGGGGGCGATGGCGATGATGGTTGTATTGTTTTCGGCAGAGGTAACGTCGTAGGTCAGCCCTCCGGTATCCTTGCGCTGACGGGCAGTGTCGTTGGTCGTCAGATCCGGGGATATGATTTCCCAGGTTTGGCCACAATCCTTGCTGTAGTGCACAAACTGGCTTCCATAGTAAATACCGCAGGCATTGGAGGGATCCTGACAGAAGGCGGCATTCCAGTTGAAGCGGAGTTCTTTCCCTTCCGGATGGGTTGGTTTGATGAAGGTCGTTTTGCCGGTTTCCCGGTCGACATATCCGACGTTACCTCCCTGGGACATGGCATACACGTAGCGGTTGTTGTCCGGGCGGAACGCCACGTCGAAGCCGTCGCCGAAGTAAACCTCCTGCCAGTGGCTGTTGCGGATGCCGCCTTGTTGCCACACATTGCTGGGGCCTACAAACGAACCGTTGTCCTGCAAACCTCCGCCCACATTGTAAGGGATGTCCATATCGAAGTTGATGTGATAGAACTGCCCGACAGGGATGTTTTCTGCAAACACCCAGTTGATTCCCCCATCCCGGGAGATATTTAACCCCCGTCGTTGCCATCGATGAGGTAATTAGGATCATCCGGGTGAATCCACCAGGCGTGGTGGTCGGGGTGAACGCCAGAATAGGGCAGCAGGGTCTCAAAGGTTTTGCCGCCGTCTTCGCTCTTGGTCACCAGGGAAAACAGGTTATATATCCGGTTCTCGTTTTTGGGGTCTACATATATTTCATGGTAATAAAACGGGCGGTTACTCACAGCGTCTCCTTTCGCCACCTGGGTCCATTTGAACCCGCCGTCGGCAGAGCGGTAGAGCCCGTTTTCCTTGGCCTCGACCAGCGCGTAGACGACGTTGGGTTTCGAGCGGGCAATCGCCAGGCCAGTGCGGCCCAGATCTCCAGCGGGAAGCCCGTCTTTTTCTGTGCGTTTTTCCCAGGTATCGCCGCCGTCGTGGGTGACGTAGATCCCCGATCCGGGTCCTCCGGAAGTGAACCGCCAGGGTTGGCGGCCGTATTCCCACAGCGCGGCAATCAGTTTCCTGGGGTTAGAGGGGTCAGCGACCAGATCGGCACAGCCGGCGCGGTCGTTGGTAAACAGGATCTTTTCCCAGGTTTTACCGCCGTCTTTGGTGCGGAACACGCCGCGCTCGGAGTTGGGCCCAAACGGGGAGCCCTGAGCGCCCACATAGACAACGTCGGAGTTTTCACGGCTGACGATAATCCGGTGAATGGTTTTGGTTTCTTTCAATCCCATGCATTTCCAGGTCTTACCTCCGTCGAGGGAGCGGTAGATTCCTTCTCCGGTATTCAGGGAGTTGCGGGGGTTGCCTTCGCCGGTTCCTACCCAGATATCGCTGGGATTGGCCTGGTTGATCGCGATAGCTCCGATCGACTGAACCGGCTGGTCGTCGAAGATGGGCTGCCAGTTGATCCCTCCGGAGGCCGATTTCCAAACGCCGCCAGAGGCCGTTCCGGCATAAATAATGTCCGGATTGCTCAGGTCGACGTCGATGGCCGTTACGCGGCCGCTCATGCCCGCAGGGCCGATGTTGCGCGGTTCAATGCCTTTGAACCATTTGGTGTCAATAGATTGTCCGCTCAACAGGAACGGCAACAGCCCACAAAGCCAGATGAGTGCCAGTTTTTTTGTCATATTGATGGTTTTATTTCAGGTAAAAATAAGGAAGTATCGAGAAGTCAGGCAAAAAGTAGACGAGTGGCTGCTTATTTACCGAACAATTCATTCAACATCCTTGCCAGCCGGTACCCGCTCAGGGCCAGTTGGCGGCGCACGACTTCCTGACCTTGCTGAAGGTAGGTAGCGGTCAGCTCATCTCCAGACATGAGGTAAAGGTCTCTTCCCCGGTTATCTTTGCCTTTTACTCCGCGGTAGGCATGTTTCATGGCGAGTTTATGGCTTTCCAGGGCCCAAAAATCGGGATCGAGGGTAGAGGCGTTGGGAAAGCTGGATTCGGGAAATTCGTTCATGAGCTGGTTTGCCAGAATGCGGATACGGCCGACCTGATCCTCGGTGAGCGGGTTTTTTGGTTTGCCGTACGGGCGGATGTCGTTATAGGCACTCAGGTACCCGCAACCGTCGTCCCATAAAGCATGGAGGTTGTTCCAGGTGGAATCTTTGAGCGCAAACCCATTGCCTCCCCGGTTTCCTCCGGGCTGTTCGTGGGTAAAAACGGAGGTACTATGCAACGGCTGGTGCAGATCGCTGACGAAATGTACGAGGAATGCCAGGAAACGGGCTTTTTCAATTTCCCGGGGCCTGTTATTTCGAAAGATGTATTGACACTCCCCAATGGCCCAGATAATATCCACCTCGGGTTGAGGGGGAAGAGCAACCCCATCGGGGTTGGACGGGAGGTTGGTATAGTGCCAGGTATCATAAGCGCGCACGCCCTCCGCTTTGAGGTCGTCGGGCCAGGGGCCGGTGGTGATAAAGTGGTTGACGTAGGGATAATCCCGCTGGAGTACTTTGGTCAGTTCATCAACCCGCTTCCGGGCGGGCTCGCTGAGATTGGCATACGCGATCATCGCGGTGACCATGTGGCCGGGGTCCCACCAGGCCTGTAAACGCAGGGACGAAATCAAGATAATGGTTAAAAGGAACAGCTTTTTCATTTGGGCGCTTTTGGAGGGCAAAATAAGAAAAAATGGAGGAAAGTGCGGGGGACGGTGGACAGACGGGGGACGCATCATTTCTTCAATATCCAGACATCCTGAGGCAGCCCTTTGCCTTTCTCCAGAGGAGGCGCGATATGCTCCAGGATCTGGACTTTCTCAAACAGCTTTTCCATAAACGCCCGGGGATGGAACGCCGAATAGGTCCGGTGTCCTTCCTTTACATTACCCCGCACTACGAGCGCTCCGCGCTCGTAGGCTTCCCGTTCCGGCGGCGTCAGTTTTTCCTTAAAATGATCACCCTGGGCCGTCAGGAACAGGAGGCCTCCCGGACTCAGCACTCGGAGTAACTCCGCCACCCAGGCATGGTGCA
The DNA here is from genome assembly GCA_016707205.1 of Haliscomenobacter sp. Lineage (GTDB taxonomy): Bacteria > Bacteroidota > Bacteroidia > Chitinophagales > Saprospiraceae > JADJPL01. The sequence goes on from JADJHZ010000024.1 coordinate 236,617, forward strand.
TAGGCTCAGACAGGTGGGTAAAAATGGAAATGCCGTAAATTGCGTCGAAAAAGCCGGGCGGATAAGGAAGGCGGGCCTCCAGGGAGTTGTGGTTAAAGGAAACCCCGGGAAGGTTTTTTTTGCACCATTCGATGGAACGCAGGTTGTAATCCGTCCCATGGAGTACGCAAGACGGACCCATGACCTCGGGCAAATGCCGGATGACACGGCCCGGCCCGCAACCCCAATCCAGGATCTTTTTGCCGTCAAAGTCCATGTATTTGGCCAGGTGCGCAGCGACCCATTGGGCGGTTTCCTTGCCTTGGGTCAGGTATTTGCCATAATCCAGGCGATACGATTCGTAGAGCAGGTAATCGGGAGGAATGGCCACGCCGGGGTGGTCCCTAAGAAAGGTACGGTTGGAGTGCCGGTTGTTCCATTTTTCGAGGACGTACCGGAGCCGGTCGGTCCAGTAGATCAGCCGCAAAGCGCGGAGCGCGTTGGAGAGGGTTCCCTTATTCATGCCCTCAAGTTCCGTAAAAAACGGGGAAATGGAAAAAATCAACGCATTAGCGATACACCACTTTTTTCAGCCTGAACTTCCCGTAAGGGTAATCCCCTTCCGTATACCGATAGACCGCATCTCCGAAGTGTGGCAACCGGTATCCGTCGGGAGTGGTCCGGAAATCGCTCATCGGAGTGAGCCACGGGAATTTTTTCATGGTACCGTCTTCCTGAGTGGCGTAGCGGTCGTTGGAGATAAAATTGACCAGATCCCCCTGTTCGTTGAAATGGAGCCACGCGGATACCGTAATCCCCTTATTGGAAAACGAGGCCAGAACGCGGCTGCTATCCGATTGAAGCCATTGAATGCGCGGATCAATCAAGGTCGCAGGCGCCATGCAGCACATGTCGTTGAAAAAGGTCACGGTTTCGGAAGTATCCATCTCGGGGCCCTCGGCAGATTGCACCTTGAATAGGGAGAACAAGCGGATGTCCATCACCGCCTTCCCGTCGATGAAGTGATGATACCCCGTCACCGGCATACCTTTCATCCGGGCGTTCATAAAGAACAAGCGGGTTGGGTGTTCCAGGAAGTTGTACTGCTCGCAGGTAAAGGGCATCCAGGGCGCGTTATCATTCCCCCGGATCTCCCCTTCAAACTCCAGGATAAAATACCGCACTTTGGGTTTTCCCAACACCCCAGCCTTGCGGAGGTAATTTTGTACAGGAAGGGGCAACGGTTGCAGGTCGGTTTCCTGAATGCGCTCCAATTGGGAGTTGGCCGTCTTGGCCAGCCCGGCTTTTACATCCTTTTGATATTGCCGTTCAAAGCTCCAGGCGCCAAAAGCCAAAATAGTTCCGAGAAGTACAACCATATTGGCGATCGTTCCGAATCGGGCATCCTTCCAGGCGGTAAAAAGGAGTATTTGAGACATAACCGCCGCAAGGAGGCCGATAGCCCACCACCAGGAAACTTGAAAAACAACCAAAACCGCGACAACAACAAAAAGGAACATGGTAAGGAGCCACACAGCGCCTGCGGGTTTGGAAATACTCCGGGAAAGGGGCAGCTTTTCGCCGTACCCAAACGCTTTGGCAAAGCCCATGGCGTGAATGAGTCCGTGGACAAGGATGAAAAAGGCAAAAAAGAGGCGGAAAAGCATAGCGGAAGGGGATTTATTGCAAAATTAGGCATGTGCTCTGGAGGATGTTACTGAGGATAATCCAATTGAAAGGTGATTTTACTCAGTAAAGGATGTTTAACGATACGGGGGGTTCTACCGCTTCTTATGCTTATCCACCGACGCCTCTTCCGTCTTCGACGACGACGCCACCATCTGCCGGATCGTTGCCAATTCTGCCGGAGTGAGCTCCCGCCAATGGCCGGGGCGAAGCTTACCGAGGGAAACGTTCATGATGCGGGTGCGCTTCAGGCGCACCACTTCGTACCCAAGGAACTCACACATGCGGCGGATCTGCCGGTTGAGGCCCTGGGTGAGGATGATTTGAAAGGTCGATTCGCCGGTTTGGTCCACCCGGCATTTTTTGGTGACCGTTCCCAGGATGGGCACCCCTTCCCGCATCCGTTTCAGGAAATCCGGCGTAATGGGCCGGCCGACGGTCACGACGTATTCCTTTTCGTGGTTGTTTCCTGCACGGAGGACTTTATTGACAACGTCTCCGTCGTTGGTGAGAAAGATCAGCCCTTGTGATGCTTTATCGAGCCGCCCGATAGGGAACAGCCGCAGCGGATGATTGATGAAGCGGATAATGTTTTGCGGCTCTTTCGGATCGGTGGTACAGACGATACCCACCGGTTTGTTGAACGCGATGTACAGGGCTTCGGGTTTTTCCCGGAGCGGCTTGCCGTCGAGCAGCACCTCATCGCCTTCGAACACCCGGTTGCCGGAAACAGCGATTTGGCCGTTGATCGTCACGCGCCCGGCTTTGATCCAGACGTCCGCCTCGCGCCGGGAGCAGATTCCCGTGCCGCTGATGAATTTGTTCAGGCTGATGGACTCTTCGTTCGAACGTTCCAAGGTGGAGCAGGTTTTTGCAAAGTTGGCAACTTTCTGGTTCCTATCTTTACCTGTCACCTAATTTTTGAGCAAATGGATGAAAAACACCCTGATCCCGGCCAGGACCCCTACCAAATTACCCTTCACTCCTGGGACAAGGTATCGCCATCCGGGGCGAGGAATCCCAATCCGGCTACGAAACCGGCAGCACCGGCGATTGGATGTATGTGTACTACCACTCCGAAGCCCGCCTGAATAAAGTATTACAAGACAACGGCTTTGAGGTATTGCGTCTCCTGATCAAGCCCTTTTCCAAAAGGGACGGGACGGCGTCGGAGCATTTGATTTTTTTGACAAGGAAAATGTAAACCTATGAGCAGCTTTATTAAAGTTGGTTCAAAAAATCCTTGCATCGAACCAAAGCGATTGATCAACGCTTAGGGTAACCTCGCGACCGAACGAAATACCGGATCAGAAGTTGGTAAGAGAGGGACAATAGATTAGGGCCAAACCCAAAACATTAAAAATGCTCTTTTGAAAGAGCAGAATACCATAATTTTTGCTCTTTCAAAAGAGCATTTAAATGGAATCGTTATTCATCAAATTTAACTCAACCAAAAGAGCTAAACAGGCAAATTAACGCAAAAGAATAACGCCATAGAAGCCGGAACACTGCCTAGTCCTGCATCCCCTTGCCTTCAAAATCAGCGGCAAGTACTTTACACTCCGGCGTGCCTCCGAGCGAACAGCGGCCGCAGCCCTCGGAGAAATAGGTGTCGGCGTCTTTGGTCATATCGTTTCTCTTACTTCTTCTGCTAAGCCGTCAAAATGTTGCATTTCTGTTCCAACTACCGTATGTTTTACTCTTCTCCAAAAGAATCGCTGTCATTTTTTTAATTTACTCCAAACCTATCCAATGAATCAATAATTCGAAGTCTTCTTCTTGTTTGTTGGCAATCAAAAAGCTTAATTGTTCGATGCTTTCAAAATTGAAATTCGGGATGTTCAATTTGCGCCCCCGAAACTGAGGGTAAAATTCGCTGATTGCTAACTTGATGTTTTCCCATTCTCCTGAAGTGGCAAATTGGTGCACGTAAGACTCATACTGTGAAATCTCGCCCTTCAAACGGAATTCATAACGCTTTCCATCTCCTTTTACGCGCAAAACAATGAACTTCTTTTCTTCCGATAGTTTTATCGTTTTGTTCAATTGTATCGAGGCAAATCCTCCGTTGTTCGCCAATGAAACGCGACCTGAAAATTGTCCATGGCCGGCATCGGTAAGCACTAAGGAACTTTTGGATATACCACCCATCACACCATCGTTGACAATACGCCATTCCATAGTGTTCGTTTGAGTTGAGAAAGTATAACTCTTTTCCAGATTTGATTTAGTGGATAAGCTGAGTATCAGTATAATTAATACATATTTCATCATTTATATTTTTTTAACCGTAAAAGGCTTTCTATGAAACTATGTACAAAGTCGGTCTTATTGTCTGGTTTTATCCATGTCCCCAACTCGTTTTCCTTCGTCACTGCTTTTCCTATTGCCTTTTCTGCATCGTTTTTTAGGCTGCGCGAAACCGTTTTGGGGCTTTGCGAAGAAGCGCAATTTAGAAGCGCAAATGTTCAATTTAGCACTGAACCCGCTTTTTTGCAAAACCCCTGTTACCTGATGTGCTTTTGGTATCGTCAACTATGCATCTTTAGTTTTCTTCTGTGTGTCCAAAGTTGAAGAATCCCAAGTCCCAAAAGTAATATTGCAAAGATAATTATAATTGCACTAATACGTCCAATAATTGTAGCAAACACTGTCAAAAATGTAGCTCCACCAAGCCAAACAGCCAATGAAGTAAGCCAACAACAACTTGTGCCTAATATGAAAGCCAATATGCTTCCTAAAAATGATTTCTTGTAATTCGCTTTCACAGTTAGAGTTTTTTCGCACTTATTGAAATACTTGCTATAGAATTTGCAATATCTTTAATTTCTTTTTCTGTTAGATTATTTTCTCTAACAATTTTCTCTGCTATTGGGTCATTAAGCATCAATTCTATTGGAAATGGAGCTTGTTTGTCAATACTAATTTCAGTAAAGCCTGCTTTAGCAATGGCATGAATGTAATCGTCTTTTCTTACTGCACCTGCCAAGCAAGCAATATGCCCTTCAACTGAATTTTTTACATAGTCGGGCAAATCGTTAAGCAAAATAATATCGGAAATCATTATTCTTCCTTTTGGTTTTGCAACTCTAAACGCTTCTGTAAAAACTTGTTCCTTTTGGTTGGATAAATTGATTACACAATTTGAAATAATTAAATCAATGCTGTTGCTTTCAACTGGCAAATTTTCAATTTCGCCAATTCTGAATTCCACATTTGTGTAATTGCCTTTTTCTGCATTTTTTTTGGCTTGTGCAACCATTTCAGGAGTAATATCCACGCCGATTAATTTACCTGTTTCGCCTGTTTCTCTTGAAGCCAAAAAACAGTCAAAACCTGCCCCTGAACCAAGGTCCAAAATAGTTTCGCCTTTTTTTATGGAAGCCAACGCAGTTGGGTTGCCACAGCCAATTCCTAAATTAGCATCTTCGGGAACATTTTTAAGTTCTTCTTCACTATAACCAATTTTCTTTCCGATATCGCTTGCCATTTCTCTCGGGTCGCAACATTGAAAAATTTTTGGCAAGAAAGATTTTTTAGTGTTACGCTTTACTATGTCAGCATAACTACTTTTTACATTTTTTTGAATTTGTTCGTTATCCATTTTACATAATTTTAATTGTGAATGATCATGCAAAAGTGAGATAACTCTTATTGGCAGGAAAGGACAAATGTCCTCAAATGATTATTTTGAAATTTCTTGCCGTATTCGCGATAATGTTCTTCTTGTTACACCCAAATATGAAGCAATATCTTCTATGTTCGCTTTTTGCAAAACGTTCGGTTGTTCTTTCAGAAGTCGCAAATATTTTTCCTTGGCAGTTTCATTATTTAATACAGAGGCGTATTGCTCCATTACAATATATTCTCGTTCTGCAACTACCCTACCAATGGTTTGCCAAACAGTACTTTTAGAATAAAGTTTTTGTAAATTTTCGTAGTCAATAACTAATAATTGAGTGTCTTCAATGGCTTGTACGATTAAGTTGGAAGGTTGTTGAAGAATAAAACTTTTGTAGGAAGTTGTCAAATTATTTTCTGTGCAAAAGCAAGAAGTTGTCTCTTCTGCCTTTTCGTTAATGTAATAAGTTCTCAAAGTTCCTTTCAAGATAAATGCTATATTTTGGCACACTTTATCTTGCTTTACAAAAAAATCGCCTTTCTTCAAATTCTGTTCAGAAAAATAAGAAATTGTATCCGCAAACTCGTTGTCTGTGATTGGCGAAATGTTTTTTAAAAACTGTTTGAATTTATCCACTCTTTCTTGTTAATATTAATTGTCAAAATTAATCGTTTTCTGCCGGTGTTGCGTTTCGGCAGCATTGCGGGTAACGGTTTGCAGCTAACCGAAGGGCGGGGCTTTTACCGCAAAAATTGATTTGAGAAACTAGTGTTTGATTAACCAAAAAACGGTCTTTGGAACGCGAAATCCCGCATTTGGGGTGGCTGCTGTTGGTGGCTGCTTGTTTGCCGGACTTAGTTTGTATGTTTTTTTAGGCAAGTTACTTTACTGTGTAAATTGTCGCTTGTCTTGCTGTCAAACGCCATTGTCCTTTTGTTTTCATCCAAATATGGGTGTAACGGCGGGTAACAATTTTCCCTGCGTTATTTGTCAAGTTTTGTGGTGTAACCACTTCGTGCCCCATTGTAATTGCAATATTTTGAGTAAATGTAACTCGTTCGATTACTCGTTCAACTGTTGAATAGTCAATTTGTCCGCTTCTAATGAAACTTAGAATTTGAGGAACAGTTACTATTTCTCCATAAGGGTTATTGACAACAAAATCTTTTGCCCAAAGTTTGAGAAGTGTTGCCGTGTCCGCCTTGCAAATAGATGTACTTTCAAGTTGGTCTAATCTTCTAATTTCCATTTCGTCCTTTGACTGTCCGAATGAAAATTGTACTGTTACAGTAAATAGTGTCAAAATGAGAACTGCTCTTTTCATACTACTTATTATTAATGGGTAAATATTAAAATTCTGATTTATCATTTCTTAAAGCAGCTGCCAACAAGTCCCTGCCGCAACAGATGTCAAAGTGAAACCCGCATGGCGCCTTTTATTTTGACGTCTATTACGTGTAAGCTGGCCCTGTATTCACCCCAATTTACTTCGTATTTAGTCAACAAAATGATCCAAGGGCTCAAATCAAAGATAATCGTATAGCCTAACGATTGAAAAAAAAGTACATTAAATCTTGAGCGGGACGTTGGCGCCACGGGGGAAGATTACTTGTTTACCCTGAGTTGGTTGCCCGTCCCCACATTCGCGATTATTCTTTTAAAATAGGCTTAATAAAAAAGGCCATTTTTTAAAAAATTGAATTTAAAAAGAAGGCCTTTTTAAACTCCGGCTTTAAAAAAAATTGGGTTTCGCTTCCTTGGCAAATCTTAAATAATCACTCAACCCGGTTCGGGGGACTAAGCAACGCCCTTGGGCACTTCGTGGGGTGCGGTCGGGAGACCGCGAGATAGGGATCGAAGTCTGAAGACTTCGACCAGCAGAGAATTTTTCGACGCGGACTTAAAAAGAGCAGTTATACATGACGCGAAGTAGGCCTGCCATAAAAAAAATTTGCTTCCAATGTTATATTTTTCTAACTTTGAGTTAGAAATAAATAACATCAAGTAAATGAAAAAGACAATCCTCGCGTTCTTCGTTGCCGGGATGGTGCTGCTGACCACCGGGTTTTGGTTCTTGTCTTCCGGAGAAAAAAGCCCTTCGGAATGGGTCCAATTCGGCGTGATCGGGCTGATTATTGCGTTTGGGGTTTTCTTCGCCTTCCGGCGCTTGTCGAGCGCCAGGCGGGGAGAGCCCCAGGAGGATGAGCGCTCCAAAAATGTGATGCTCAAAACGGCGGCGCTGTCGTACTACATCTCCCTCTATTGGTGGGTGTTCCTGCTCTTCATCAAAGACCGGATTGCGTACGACACCGAAGTTTTGATAGGTTCCGGTATATTGGGTATGGCGGTAGCTTTTGCAATCAGCTGGTTGTATTTTCAATTCCGGGGCGGCCATGAAGAATCGAATTAAGGAATTCCGGGCGCGCTTCAACCTCACCCAGGATGAACTTGCCCAAAAAGTAGGGGTGCGGCGGGAAACCATCGTCTTCCTGGAAAAGAACAAGTACAACCCCTCTCTGCTGCTGGCGTACAAACTGGCCCGGGTGTTTTCGGTGCCAATCGAAGAATTGTTTCTTTTTGAAGAAAACTAAGGGCGCAGAGCTTGCCAGCCCTGCGCCCTATCTCCTTGCGTCTTGCGCCCAAAAAATCAGTTTATCTTCAACGGTTCCATCGTTTTAAACATCGGCGCTTGCGCGGCCTGTACCTTTTGCTGGTAAGCGGCAAAATCTTTTGCCATGAAGGCGTTGATTTTCCCCAGCGCATCGGCAACGCGTTCGCGGGCGCGCTCCATCATGCGTTGCGCTGCCTGGTTGGGGCCTCCGTTGGAAGCGTTGAGGTAGCTCAGCGCGCCCTGGAGCATGCCGTTGATGTTGTCGGCAGAGCGCTGGATGCCTTTCAGTCCGTCGGGCATCATATACAGTTTTTCCATAGCGGCAACGCTGTCCTGCAGGGATTTGCCCAGGCGCGCGAGCTGCTGTTTGGTGCTGTCGGGCGCCAGGCCCATGGCGGCGTCTACCCGGCGCACGGTATTGCGCACTTCCTGCAAGCGGTTCCAGCCCTCGTTTGCCGCCTGAATCACCTTGACCATCTCTTTAAACGCCGCTTCCTTGGCCTGGTATTCCGCCATCGGAATGTCGAGCATGGGGTCGGGTTTCACCGTCACCATCGTGGAATCGCGGAACCGGCCGTTGATCACCAGGACCTTGTAGGTACCGGGCATGACGGCTGGCGCTATGCCTCCGCCACCGAAGAAAGCAGCAAAACCGCCTCCGCCTGCACCACCCGGCGTTTCCCTGCGCGGAAGCTGAACGCCGTTGCGGTTTAGGGGCCATACGATCCGGGTAAGCCCGGAATCTACCGGGGTTTCAAAACTGCGCACGGTATCGCCCTGCATATCAAACACGATCACCCGCGCATTCGGTCCGCCGGGCCGGCCAGCCATGGCGCCTCCCTGACGTATGCCGCCGGGGCCCCCTGGTCCGGCGCCAGGCGCTGCCGGTTGCGGCGCGCCGGGTTGGCCGGGTCCCATTCCCGGACGGCCTCCCGGCTGCCCCGGCCTGCCCATGGGCGGAGCGGCCGAAGGCTTGCTCCAAACGGAGATCACCGCACCCCGTTGCTCGGTTTCGCCAAAGAACATGGCATCCGCAGTGCTGTTTTCGCCGGAGGAAATACGCCCCTGCGTCAGGTAGGCATCCCCCGCCGGAAATACTTTGAACGGTTGTTCCATGATCTTTCCTCCCGACCTGGCAATCTCCCGGAATGGCCGGATATCGTCGAGAATGTAGAGCGACCGGCCAAAGGTGGCAATGATCAAATCCTGATCGCGGGAATGGATCTTCATATCGTACGTGGGTACGGAAGGATATCCGTTCATCCACTTGGTCCAGGTAGCGCCGCCGTCGATGGTCACGTAAAGGCCATAGTCGGTCCCCAGCCACAGCAGGTTGGGCGCCTCGGGGTCCTGCACGATCGACAAGGCATGGCCCTGAACTTTCTTTTCGTCGGCGATCTGCTTAAATGTCGCTCCAAAATCGGTGGTCTGGAAGGCCATGGGCCTATAATCGTTGCGGCGGTAATCGTTGACGATCACGAAAGCTTCCCCCGCGTTTTTCTGAGATAGCTCGATATAGGGAATCCAGCTTCCGGGTTTCACTCCGGGCAAACGGCTGGCGAGGTTGGTCCAGGTTTTCCCTCCGTCGCGGGTAAGCTGGAGATTGCCGTCGTCGGTGCCCACCCAGATCACTTTGGCATCCACGGTGCTGGGGGCGATAGCCAGGATGGTCGTGTGGTTTTCGGCATTGGTGGCATCCATCGTCAAGCCGCCCGTATCTTTGCGCTGCTTGCTGGTGTCGTTGGTGGTCAGGTCGGGAGAAAGGATTTCCCAGGTCTGTCCGCTGTCTTTGCTGTAATGCAGAAACTGGCTGCCATAATAAATGCCGGTAGGCACAAAGGGGTCCTGGGCAAAAGCAGCATTCCAGTTAAAGCGGAGTTCCACGTTTTTGTCGGGATGCGTCGGTCGGATCGTTTGGGAGCGTCCTGCTTCCAGATCGATATAGCTCAAGGCGCCGCCTTGCGACATGGCATACGCGTAGCGGCCGTTGTCCGGCCGGAAGCCCACGTCAAAGCCGTCGCCTCCGCTAATGCTTTTCCAGTGGTGGTTTCGGATGCCGCCGGAGCGGAATCCGCCTTCCCAAACGGTGTTAGGCCCAACCCAGGAGCCGTTGTCCTGGAGTCCGCCTCCAACCCGGTAAGGAATAGACATATCGTAATGGACGTGGTAAAACTGCCCAAGAGGCAGATTAGCCGAAAAAACCCAGGTGTCGCCTCCGTCGCGGCTAATATTCAGCCCCCCGTCGTTTCCTTCGACAATGAACCGGGGATTGTCCGGATGAATATAGAAGGCGTGGTGGTCGGCGTGCAGGCGGCTGCGGAAAGTCTGGAAGGTTTTGCCTCCGTCCTCGCTCTTGGACAGGCTGGAATAGAGGTTAAAAATCCGGTTTTCGTTCTGTGGGTCTACGTAAAGTTCGTGGTAGTAGAACGGCCGGTCGCTCACGGATTCCCCTTTGGTCACCAGCGAGAATTTCTGCCCCCCGTCGGTCGATTTGTACAGGCCGTTCTCCTCTGCTTCCACCAGCGCGTACACGATATTGGGTTTGGAGCGGGAGATCGCCAATCCGGTGCGGCCCAGCGGCCCTTTAGGCAGGCCGTCTGCCTCGGTGCGTTTCTGCCAGGTATCGCCCCCGTCGTGGGTAACATAGATCCCCGACCCGGGGCCGCCGGAGGTAAAGAACCACGGCTTGCGGCCGTGCTCCCACATGCCGGCAATGAGCTTGTTGGGATTGGACGGGTCTACTACCATTTCCGCGCAGCCCGACTGGTCGTTGGTGTACAGTACTTTTTCCCAGGTCTTGCCGCCGTCTTTGGTTCGGAAAACGCCGCGCTCCGGGTTGGGCCCAAACGGAGAGCCCAATGCCGCCACGTGGACGATGTTGGGGTTGTCCCGGTTGATGATGATCCGGTGAATCGTCTTGGTTTCCTTCAATCCCATGTACTTCCAGGTCTTGCCGCCGTCGAGCGAACGGAAGATCCCCTCCCCGGTGTTGAGGGAGTTGCGCGGGTTGCCTTCACCTGTGCCTACCCAGATGTCGTCGGGATTGGATTGGTTGATCGCAATGGAACCAATGGCCATAACTGGCTGCCCGTCGAACAGGGGCTCCCAGGTAACGCCTCCCGATGTGGAGCGCCATACGCCCCCGGAAGCGGTGCCGATGTAAATAACGTCCGGATTGCTCCGAACGACGTCGATGGCCGTCACGCGGCCGCTCATGCTGGCGGGGCCGATGCTTCGCGGCTTGATCGCCTTAAAGTAGTTCATGTCGAGGGACTGGGCGTTTAAAAAGACCCCCAAGCCTCCACAAAGCCATAAAAAAAGCGCAAATTTTTTCATACGCGTTAGGTGTTATTTTGCCTGTGAATTTAGGAAAGAAAATGGAAGAATTAAGAGGGAGCAGGGAAGTAAAGGGAGCGTCCGACGCCCCTGCCCCTGCCCCTTTTGCCTATTTCTTCCCCACCATTTTTTTAAACTTCTCGATCTTCTCGTTGGGTACGGCGAGGGAAAGCTGAAAATGTTTGATTTTCCAGCCATCCGAGCCATAAACCAATACTCCGGAAGCGCGGCAGACGCCCATCCAGGTGTCGAGCAGTTCGTCCCACCAGGCGTGGCGGGCATCCGAGGAGACCATGATCCGGCGGTCGCGGGAGGTAAATGCCCAGGCGCTTTCGCGGTCAAAAGCGGATTTGGCCCAGGCTTTGAGTTCGTCGCGCAGCCAGCGCTCGGAAGCATCGGTGCCGATATAGACGCCGTCGGGCGCCATGGCGCCGAAGAAAGCGTCTTCATCTGCAACCGCAGCAGCCTTATGCCAGCCGTCGATCAAAGCATGGAGGGTTTTGGTGCGGTCGGGTTCCTCCGTCAGGCAGCCTTCTTTGCGCCGGGTATCGGTGATTTGGATGATCTTCCATCCGCCGGTGTCTTTAAACAGGTGAAAGGCGTTTACCCCGCAGTGGCTCATCGTGTTCCCGATGTAAAAGGTGTATTCGGTCCACACGGAAGCCAGACCCTGATCGATACGGACGTCGTAACTCCAGATGCGCTCGTCGAACATCTGCTCTTTGGGGGCGCCAATACTGGCGACGAAGCGGTTGATGTCGGCGTCCACCAGGCGGGGGTTACCGTCGGCGCCAATCAGGGTCGTCTGGAGCTGTGCCCGGGGATGGAAAGTGGAACGGACCATGTTGCTGTCGCTGGCCCGCATACCGTCAAACAAACGCTTCACGACGCCAATGGCGTCGGTTTCGTCCTGGGTGAGCTGCGCATTCAGAAAAAAAAGCAGCAAAAAAAGAAGGAAAAAGAATGTGGTTTTTTTCATTGCACTTGGATTTTAGATGGTAACGTATTTTCGGATTTTGAAAAAAGTTCAGGTAAGAAAGAGAATGTTTGCTATTTTTCCCAACGGTAAGCCGGTATTCTCCATTATCGGGCATTAAACAAGGACGACCTATGCGTACATGGTACCCTCTTGGATGGTATGTTGCCATTTTGTTTCCGTTTTTTTCCGCCTCGGCGCCTTTGCAGGCGCAGCAGCGCTTTGCGCTCCTTCCTTCAGGCGACGCCCAAGAGCAGTATTGGGTGGATTCCGTATATAATTCGCTGAACGAAGACCAGCGCATCGGTCAGTTGTTTATGATCCGGGCGCATTCCGACAAAGGCCCCGACCACGTGGCGCTGGTGGAATCGCTCATTCGCGACTATCAGGTAGGTTCTCTGTGCTTTTTTCAGGGTACCCCGGAAAAGCAGGTCGAATTAATCAATCAGTACCAGCACTTGTCCAAATTACCGCTGATGGTGGCTATCGACGGCGAATGGGGCCTCGGTATGCGCATGAAGGAATCAACGATCAGTTTCCCCCGCCAGCTCATGCTCGGCGCCATCCAGAACAACGACCTGATCTACCGGATGGGCAGGGAGATCGGCAGGCAAATGCGCCGCGCCGGCGTCCAGGTCAATTTCGCTCCGGTCGCCGACGTCAACAACAATGCCGCCAACCCGGTGATCCATACGCGCTCCTTTGGCGAAGATCGCTACAACGTGTCCATCAAAAGTTACATGTACATGAAAGGGATGCAGGACGTCAACGTGATGGCCTGCGCCAAGCATTTTCCAGGGCACGGCGATACCGATGTGGATTCGCATTACGACCTGCCCGTCATCCACCACGACCGCTACCGGCTCGACAGTATAGAATTATACCCTTTTCGGGCGCTCTCGGATTACGGGATCGGAAGCATGATGGTCGCCCACCTTCAGGTACCCGCGCTCGACGACCGGGAGAACCGGCCCACTACCCTGTCCAGGAATACCGTCACCAACCTCCTTCGCCGAGAACTGGGCTTCAAAGGGCTGGTCTTTACCGACGCCCTCGAAATGAAGGGTGTCACCAAACACCATGCCAGTGGGGTTGTCGAAGCCGAAGCGCTTCTGGCAGGCAACGACGTGCTTTGCCTACCAGAAGATCTTGCCGCTGCGCTGCGCGAAATCAAAGCCTATATATCGGATAGCCGCCTCGACCGCGAACAGGTCATGGAAAGCGTGCGCCGCGTACTCCGGGCCAAGTACCGCCTGGGGTTGAACCAATGGACGGATGTGCCTGTACCCAACGTGCGCAAAGACCTCAACTCCCCCGAGGCGGAGGTACTCCGCAGGGAACTCATCCGCAACGCCCTGACCCTCGTGCGGAACAAAGACCAACTCATCCCTTTCCGCCGGATCGATACCCTGAATATGGCCTCCCTGAGCATCGGGGCTTCCTCCGAGACGCCCTTCCAGAAACGGCTGGCTTCCTATGGAAAAATGGTCCACCTGCAAACCGGCAAGGATATTTCGCCGGATCGCCAGGCTGAGTTGCTAAACCAGCTCGGACGCCAGGAGGCGGTGATCGTCGGTCTCCACGGCATGACGGCGTCCGCCGCCCAGAATTTTGGCCTCAGCGCCAGCAGCCTGGCGTTTCTCAACGCCCTGAACCAGCGCACCCGGGTCGTCGTAGTGGTATTTGGCTCTCCCTATGCCCTCAAAAACCTGGACGATTTCGAATGGGTACTTCAGGCGTACGAAGAAGATCCGGTCGTGCAAGACCTGTCTGCTCAGGCGTTGTTTGGGGCGTTTGCCCTTACCGGCCGGCTCCCTGTTACCGCTTCGCCTAAAAGCCGGTACAATACCGGCGTCGAAACGCCTTCCCTTAACCGGATGGGGTATACGATTCCCGAGGAAGTCGGGTTGAACAGCGACACCCTGGCCCGGATCGCCCGGATCGCCAACCAGGCGATCGAAGGGGGCGCTACTCCTGGCTGCGTAGTGCTCGTAGCCAGGAAAGGACAGATCGTGTACCAGGAAGCTTTTGGCGACCATACCTACCTGATCAAGCACCCCGTTCAACCGGACGATGTGTATGACCTGGCTTCCGTGACCAAGGTTGCGGCGACTACGCTTTCCTTGATGCGTCTTTACGACGAAGGAATATTGGATATTTATAAGCCCTTGAGCGAATACCTGCCCGAACTGCAAAATACCAACAAGCAAAAGGCAGTTATCGCGGATATTATGGCCCACCGGGCCCGGTTTAAAGAGTGGCTCCCTTTTTTTGAAAAAACCATGGCCCCCGTGGAGCCCAAAAAGCTGGCCCCTTCGCCCGACTTCTACCACGCCGTAGCGGAAGACGCGTTTACGGTGCCCGTTACCGAGAAATTATTTCTGCGCCAGGATTTTCTGGACTCCATCTGGCAAATGGTCTATAGTTCGGAATTACTCGAAGGCAGCGGGTACAAATACAGCGACCTGGGCTTCTTTTTGTTTAGCAGGCTGGTTAAATCCTTATCAGGAAAGCCGCTGGACCAGTATGTCCAGGACCAGTTTTACCGCCCTCTGGGGCTTCAAACGACGACCTTCAACCCCTGGCAATCGATTCCCTTAGACCGGATTCCCCCAACAGAGGAGGATAACTACTTTCGCAAACAACGCATCCAGGGCTATGTCCACGATATGGGCGCCGCCATGCTGGGCGGAGTAAGCGGCCATGCCGGGTTGTTCTCCAATGCCGGCGACCTGGCCGTTCTGATGCAAATGCTCCTCCAAAACGGGGCCTATGGGGGCGACCGCTATTTCGACCCGAATACGGTAAAAAAGTTCCTGACCCGGCATCCGCAAAGCAATCGCCGGGCTTTGGGGTTCGACATGCTCCCTATTGGCAGCAAATACCCGCCTAATGTTTCTTCCCGCGTTTCTGAACGCACCTTTGGGCATATCGGCTTTACCGGAGTATGCGCCTGGGCCGATCCCGAAGAGGAGCTGGTGTTCATCTTCCTGGCCAACCGCACTTTCCCTTCTATGCGCAATTACCGCCTCAACAAGCTCGCCATCCGGAACCGGATGCAAAATGCAGTATACGATGCCCTGTTCAATCGCCCGGAGCCATTCTACCTCACCAGGCTGGAGCAACCGGTGTTTACGATTGACTGATTAAAGTTACGAGGTTGCGAGGTTGCGAAGTTGCGGGGTTACGAGGTTACGAGGTTACGAGGTTGCGAGGTTGCGGGGTTACGAGGTTACGAGGTTGAGGTTGGGGTTGGGTTGCGGGTTTTGAGGTTCGGAAACAGAAGTCCGGAGGGTTGCAAGATGGATAGCAGAGAGTTGGGTAAACCCAATCAGAACCCAGGAGGGTTGGCCAGATTATTGAACCAGGCCACGATTGTTGGGAAACAATGAGGTGAGGAAGTTCGGATTTAAGATACGGGCTATGTATGGAAAAAGCGTCGTAAAAACCTTAGCTTTGTAAGGACCCAAAGCTTTTTTTAACCCAAACCCGCAACCCATGTTAACCCGTCTCGAACCTAGTGTACGCCAACGCATCCAGACCTGGCTGGAAGGTAATTACGACGCCGAAACAAAAGCTACCATCCAGGCGCTTATCGATGCCCAAAATGAAACCGAATTGACCGACGCGTTTTACAAAGACCTTGAGTTTGGCACCGGGGGCCTCCGCGGCGTCATTGGCGTGGGTTCTAATAAAATGAACCGGTATACCGTCGGGGCTGCCACCCAGGGGCTGGCGAATTACCTCCTGCAAAATTTTCCAGGTCAGGAAATCAAAGTCGCCATTGCGTACGATAGCCGGAACATGTCGCCCGAATTTGCCCGAATCGCCGCCGATGTATTTAGCGGAAACGGGATTCGGGTTTTCCTCTTTGACGCGCTCCGGCCCACCCCGGAGCTTTCATTCGCCATCCGGCGCCTGGGCTGTCAGAGCGGGGTCGTCATTACCGCTTCCCACAACCCCAAGGAATATAATGGATATAAAGCCTACTGGACCGATGGATCTCAGGTAGTCGCTCCCCACGATGTCAACATTGTCGCGGAGGTGAATAAAATCCATTCAGTGGATTCAATCCGCTTCGCCGGCAATCCGGATTTGATCTCCGCGATCGGAGCGGAGATCGACCAGGCATTTCTCCAAACCATTGTCGCCAACAGCATTAATCCAGGCGCCATACAACGGCAGAAGAACCTGAAAATCGTTTTCACCCCAATCCACGGTACCGGGATCACCATGGTCCCTAAAGCACTGGAACTGCTGGGATTCGAGAATGTGCACATCGTTAAGGAACAAGCTACTCCGGACGGCAATTTCCCCACTGTGGTGTACCCCAATCCCGAAGAGCAGGAAGCCATGACGATGGCCATGAACCTTGCCAAAGCCATTGATGCCGACCTGGTTATCGCCACCGATCCGGACGCTGATCGCGTAGGCGCCGCCGTGAAGAACAAAAAAGGCGAATGGCAGCTCCTCAACGGCAATCAAATGGCCAGCCTGGTCATTTTCTACCTGCTACAAGCATGGAAACAGGCGGGAAGATTGACGGGAAAGGAATTTGTTTCCAAAACCATCGTTACCACCAACCTCATCGACGCCATGTGCGCCGCTTACGAAGTACCCTGCTATAACACGCTGACGGGGTTCAAATTTATCGCTCAGGTGATCCGCGAACTGGAGGGCAAACAACAATTTATCGCGGGCGGGGAAGAAAGCTACGGGTACCTGATCGGCGACGCCGTGCGCGATAAAGACGCCGTCGCCTCGTGCGCTATGATCGCCGAGATGACCGCCTATGCCAAAGACCATGGGCTCACGCTGTTTGATTTCCTCCTGGAAATGTACATGAAGCACGGCTTTTATTACGAAGGCCTCGTTTCCCTGACCCGCAAAGGAAAAGCCGGCGCGGAGGAGATCCAGCGCATGATGACCGATTTGCGGACTAACCTTCCTGCTTCCGTTGCCGGTTCGGCCCCGGTAGAGGTATTGGACTACCTCAACTTGACCAGGAAGGACCTTCGCAGCGGACAGGTTACCCCAATCCCGGAAGGAATGGGCATTGAGCGCTCCAATGTGATCCAGCTTATCCTGGAAGATGGAACCAAGGTTTCGGCCAGGCCAAGCGGTACGGAGCCTAAAATCAAGTTTTACGTTTCCGTACACGCGCCGCTTACCCGCGCAGAGGACTTTGACGCTACGCTGGTTTCCCTGAAGGAAAAAGTTAAGATCATCCAACAGGATTTGGGGCTGGTGTAAACCTGGTTTTAGTGCAACCCAAATTCAAATTCCCTATCCATATGACCCGATTCACCGTAAGTGTGTGCTTCCTCCTGATGTATTCAGGCATCCTGGCCCAAACGGCAATCCTCGATTCCGGCGGCCCGTTGATGACCGAACAAGCAGGGTATGACATTACCTTCTACGACCTGAGTGTGCAGGTTTTCCCGGACGAACGCCGCATAGAGGGGGTGTTGGAAGCGCGGGCCACCGTAGCCCATCCCATGCACGAGTTCGTGCTGGACCTGGACACGCTGCTCGCCGTGCGGAGTATCGAAGAAAGGCTTCCGGGAGGCCAGCGGTTGCCGTTGTCGTTCAGAAGAGCAGGAGGAAAACTCTGGATCAACCTGCGCCATACCCGGCAGCGCGGAGAATCGTTCCGGGTAGCCGTGGCTTACGGGGGCCAACCCCGGGTAGCGCCCAGAGCGCCCTGGCAGGGCGGATTCGACTGGAAGAAAACGCCCTCCGGCGCGCACTGGATTGCGACGAGTTGCCAGGGGGAAGGCGCCGATGTCTGGTGGCCGGTCAAAGACCACGTATCGGATGAGCCGGATTCCATGGCGCTCCATGTCCGCGTCCCCGGGGATCTGGTAGCGGCTTGCAACGGCAGGCTGTTGGGCGCCGAAAACCATCCGGACAATACCCGGACCTTTCACTGGTATATTTCCAATCCAATCAACACCTACAATGTGGCCTTAAATATCGCGCCGTACCGGGTGATCGAAGGGAAGTATACCAGCGTTGCCGGGGAACCGTTCCCGGTGGTTTTTTACGTCCTGCCGGAAGATTACGACAAGGGCCTGAAGCTATTTGAGGAAATCAAAGACCATATTCGCTTTTATGAAAACCTGCTTGGCCCGTATCCTTTCCGCAAGGATAAATACGGGGTAGCCCAAACCCCGCATTTGGGTATGGAACACCAGTCGATCATTGCCTATGGCGCCAACTTCAACAACGGCTCCATGACAGGGGGACGGGACTGGGGGTTTGACGCGCTCCACCACCACGAATTTGGACACGAATGGTGGGGCAACCTCGTGACTAACTCCGATTGGCGCGATATGTGGATACACGAGGGCTTTTGCTCCTATATGCAGGCGCTTTACGTCGAAGAAAAACAGGGAAAAGAGGGCTATCAGACCTTCATGAGAAACCAGCGCCGGTTCTCCAATACCCTGGCCGTAGCCCCCAGAGAAATCAAAACGTCGGATGAAATTTACCGGGCGCCAATCTACAACAAAGGGTCCTATATCCTGCACGCTCTCCGGGGAGTCATCGGAGACCAGGCATTCTTCAAAGCGCTTCGGCAAATGGCCTACCCCAACCCCGCCATGGAGAAAATCACCGATGGCCGTCAGTGCCGTTTTGTTACAACGGACGATTTCCTTCTAATCTGCGAAACGGTTTCCGGGCAAGACCTGGATTGGTTCTTCGATGTATATCTCCGGCAGCCGGCTTTGCCCAAACTGTATTCCAGAGTGGCAGAAGGACAGCTTACGTTGCGCTGGGAATCGCCCGGGAACCTGCCCTTCCCCATGCCGGTAGAAGTGGAAATGAATGGAAAAAAACAGCGCGTTCAGGTAACGGCCGAGGGGGTCGTGGTGAAGCTCGGCGCCGGCGTGCAGCCGGTAGTGGACCCCGATCAATGGCTGCTCTGCGAATTGGTTCGTTGACGTTGAGCACTTTTCTTAAAAAAGAAAACGACAAAAACCTGTTTACTCGCCTTTAACGCGTGTCTAAAATGCCCAAGTGTTCGCATTGGCAACTTCCGGCTTTTTATCGGAACTTGTAAGGAAAAACGTATGAAACGCTGGTATATCCCTTTGTGCGCTGGGTTTATCCTGCTCCTGACACTTGCGTCTTCTTCCGGTGCATTTGCCCAATCTAAATACGGCGGTTTTGTCCTCCGGGAGGTGGTTCCTTTTGGCGATCAAGGCTTTGCAGCAATATTCCTGGATGACCTGAAGAGTCCCAGGGCGATGCGGCTCAACTTTTTCACCCCCGACAACCAATCGGCATTCGAAGAGGTCATCCCTCTGGAACGCCAGGGAATCCGGGCCAAAGTTCGAAGGCGCTTTCGCCTGGAATGGCCGCTTGCAGATACTGACCTCGCTCTATTATCCCGGCCCGAAGCGAAACCACCTGCTGTTGCAGCAATTTTCTGTGCCGGACTTCCAAACCGCAGACGCGATGCTGGTGGACGAAGCCTATACGCCGGAACTATACCGGGTTCCGTTTGGGTACGCCCTTTCGCCCGACAGCACCAAGGTCATGTTCTATTCCTGGACCTATACCTTGCCGGAAGACCCCGCCCGCGTGAACATCACCGTCCTGGACCAGCGGCTGGATACCCTTTGGAAGCAACGGTACCTTTTACCCTATAAAAATGAAAGCCTGTACATCTACAATAGCCGGCTGACCGACGACGGGAGGGCATTTCTCCTGTGCGAGAACTATACAGGAAAAGTAGGGGCCTATATCGATGAAACCAAAATCGATTACTTCGTACTGGGAGCAGAGAAAGAGGACGAGAACATGCTCATTTACGACCTGAACCCGGCAGGGAAAACCTTGCGGGGGTTGCACATCGATCCGGCGCCGGGAAATGCGATGTCGGGAGCTGCGTTTTATCAAGACCCCGGCAAGGAAGTCCACCTGGGGGTGTACTCCTTTCACATTCCTCCGGCGGGAGGTAAAATGTCCCAGGTTTTCACTCCTATAGATAAAGAAACCTACCAATCGGCGTTTCTTTATCCTGGAGGGGATGGGATTTTCAACGCCAACAGACACCGGTTTGAATCGTATGCGGTGAATAAAGTCGAGCGCCTGCCGGATGGCAGCGTGCTGATTTTTGCCCAGCAGGAGTATTATCAACGCACGGAAAATATTTTCGAATACAACGACATGCTGGCGATGCGAATCCAGCCAGAGTTCAACCGCATCGAGTGGATCCGCCGGATGCCGAAACGCCAGGCAGAAACGTATAACGAAAATGTGTTCACTCCTTTCTCTTATAAGCTTCTGCCGCGAGGAGACCGATGGTATTTGCTGTTTAATGACCTGGCCGACAACCATGCCTCGCCGGGCAACCAGCGCAGCCTCGACCGATACTGGGGGGAAGATGGCGTTATGATCGCCGCCGAAATAACGCTATCCGGACAAGTAACGTTCTATAACCTGACGCGCTTGCTGCGGAGCAAGTCCATCGCCCGGCTCTGGACCACCCACTGCTGGGATCTGGGCGCCCGGGAATTGCTGATCTTTGGGGAAGGGCCAACCCTGCTCCAGAATTTCCTCGTCGGCGTCCGTTGGGAAGAACTTCAGAAGCAGCCTTCCCTTAAATGGGAGAATTAGCCCTTAAAACCGTAATTTCGCCTCCTAAATACCAAATATGGCAAAACGGGCGCCCCAAAAACCGGCTCAACCAAGGATCCGGATGGCAAAACAAAACAGACCGGTGGAAAAAAGAATGCCGGTCCGGGAAGAAGCAGAGCCGGTCGTCGGGATGCGTCTCAATAAATACGTCGCCCATTGCGGAGTATGCAGCCGCCGGCAGGCTGCCGATCTGGTCAAAGAAGGCGCCGTATCCGTGAACGGAAAGGTGGTGTTGGAGCCTTTTTATCAGATTCAGGAGGGGGATCTGGTCCGCCATAAAGGGAAAGTCATCCGGCCCGAAGAGCGGAAAGTGTACCTGCTCCTGAACAAACCTAAAGGTCTTATCACAACCGTACAAGACGAACGGGGCCGAAAAACCGTCATGGACCTGCTGAAAGGAAAAATTGCAGAACGCGTTTTTCCCGTCGGCCGCCTCGATCGCGACACCACCGGCCTGCTCCTGCTTACCAACGACGGCGAACTAGCCCAGAAAATGACCCACCCTGGCTTCAAAATGCAGAAGGAGTACGAAGCCACCCTCGACAAAAACCTCCGGGAAGAAGACCTCCAACGCATCCGGGAAGGACTGACCCTCGAGGATGGCCCCGTCAAGATCGATGCAATTCACTACCTCCTGGACAAAGGGAAAAATACCGTCAGTATCCTGATTCACGTTGGCCGAAACCGGATCATTCGACGCATCTTCGAGCACTTGGGTTATGAGGTCATCAAGCTCGACCGGATGTATTTGGGTGGGTTGACTAAAAAAGACCTTCCGCGGGGGTTTTTCCGCCACCTAAAACCGAGGGAAGTCATCATGCTGAAACACTTCACCGGCAAGTAAGATCAATCCACGTTAAACATCTTCTTCTCGAAGACAAACCGCTTCAGGAAAAAATTGTAAAAAAATACGATCCCGGTAGCGAGTAGCTTGGTGATGTATTGCCGCTCGTTAAAAAAAGGCTGATTCGACAGCAGGAAAATAATACCCGAACTGATTCCCAATCCCCCCATCGAAACGAGGATGGAAAGCAGGAACGCCTGATAACCAGGTCGCTGGAGTTGAAAGACAAACCGCCGTTGGAGGATATAATTCACCACCACCGCGATAGAATAGGAAACGACATTCGCGGGTACGGGCGCCAAAACGCGGTGAACCAGGAGCAGGTATAGTCCGTAATCTACCGATGTGGCTACCAGACCGGATACAGCGAACCGGACCTGAAGAAAAAAAAGCTTGAGTAGTTTTTGAAAAAAGGAATTCATGCCGCAGCGCTTGACCGGCGCAAAGCTAAGCGGATTTTCCCAACTCCCCTCGGAAAAAGCCGCGGATCTCTTCCCAGTTGTTGACGCGGGTATACCTGGTTTCGTCGATATTGTGGGAAGCGGTATACAGCAGCCCTTTCCCCTGAAACGTTTCCAGATTGAACGCGTGGTCGTCGATCATGTAATCCGCCAGAATGATGCTTTTGTCGCCACAGAACACAAAATTCTGCCATGGGATGAAAGGAAAGTGGTGATGCAGCCAGTCGTGTTTGTCGGGAAGGGAATTGCGAAACTCCTGAGCCGCTGTCACGATAAATATGTCAAAGTTTTCCATGAGTTCGCGAATAACCTCCTGGCTTCCTTCCATAACCGGCAGATCCGCGAAAAACCCCATGGTGTGTAAATGGCTGCGCAAATCGTGGGCGCCAGGAACCTGGTAGATTTTTTTGCCCCAATAGTCTTCTTTCTCCAGAAGAATTCCGTATTGCTGATGATAGAGGCCGAGGTATTTAGGCAGGATATCGGCAATGACCTCATCCATGTCAATGGCGATCCTTCGCATAGGTGTTATCGGATATGGGCGCTGAAGGAAGAGGAGTCAGTAAACCTTCCAGATAAACGGATCCGGTTACCCAGCTTCCTCCACCGCCTGGTGCTGGCAAAGAACGTTAATTCAATGAAAACTGATGGTATACCTCCGTTGAATTGTGGTACATGAGCTCGGAGACATACGGATGCATAAAATCGCAGAGCGGCAAGCTGGCAATTATTTCCATGACCTCGAATTCCGAAACAGCTTCCATGACTACCCAAAGAACGGACCGGTCGAGCGAAAGGGCGTAGGACCGGATCTTTCCCTGGGTCATCAAACGGTCGACGACCTCGCGCTGCTCTGGAATCAATGCCAGGAAATCATCCGACAGTTCTTCCGGGAGCTCAAATTCCACCATGAAGGATTTTTTCATAGAACTTGATTTTGCATGAATCTAAAAAGAAAACGGCAAAGGTGGCACAAAAAGTTGCATTGTTTACATAAATTTAAAAATCCCTTTTAATCGATGTAAAAGCCCATCTTTCCCATCTGGTAGTCGCGCATGGCTTCCAGGAGCTCGGATTGCTCGTTCATGACGTATGGTCCCCACTGGGCTAGCGGTTCGTCGATGGGCTCCCCAGCCATCACCAACGCCTGGGTAGGCTCAAGCCCGGTGAGCGAGAATCCCTCGCCATCGTTTCGGAAATACAGCAGCGTTCCAACGGGATAATCAAAGTTGCGGTTCAATTGGGCGCCTCCGCGCACCAGGTAAACACAGGCATTGAATCCGGCGGGGATTTCCACTTCCACCTCTCCGCCCTGGGCGAGGTCGATCTGAAGGATTAGCAGCGGAGTAAAGGTGCGCGCTGGCCCCCGGATGCCCCGGTAGGTTCCTGCAACTACTTTGGTTTGCGCCAGGGAATGGGATTCGGAAAGAACCGGCAACTGGTCCGCTTTGATATCCTGGTACCTCGGCTCCTCCATCTTATATCGTTTGGGCAGATTGATCCAGAGCTGAATGCCTTCCATGACACCGCCGTTTTCCAGAAATTCCCTGCTGGCCCGTTCGCTGTGGATGATGCCGCGCCCGGCGGTCATCCATTGGATATCGCCCCCTGCAAGGATTCCCTCGTTCCCGCGGCTATCTTTGTGCCGGATCCCTCCGGAATACAGAAACGTGACCGGTTCAAAACCCCGGTGCGGGTGCGGCCCAATGTCCAGCGGATCTTCTCCCGGCTGGGCCTGAAGCGGACCAAAATGATGGAGCAGTAAAAACGGGCTGATTTGGGGAACCCGTTGGGTGGGAAGGGGTTGTTTGATGCTGATATTGCCCATTTGCACTTGGGCAGAGGGCAATATATGCGCCACGGAGCTGTATTTCATAGGATTGTATTGATCTATTCTAGGCTTGTGGCAGTTGGGCAGCTCGGGCAGAAAAGAGCCCTTTTTAAACCGCGCTGATTCCCAATGCCACAAGTCTTAAATACAAATTTTTTTAAAAGTGGTTGAAAGAATGTGTAATCAAAAAGCGTTTCGAATCTTTTACAGAAGCCGAAACAGGGAAAACCGCTATTCCATCAGCAAAAAGGTGACAATCGTAGATCAATCCGGAATATATTTGCGTTGAATAAAAAACTTTTTTCATGAATCGAATCCATGCGTTCGCGCTTCTTTTTTTTCTGACCGCTAGTGCCTTAATCGGGCAAGGTACTTTGTACTACACCATAAACCTTGGAACCTTTGTGGATGCCAGCCGGGATGATTTCCGGCCTCTGCAATCCGTGGGATTCATCTACTCGTATAAATTGGAAAATAACTTCTCCCAGGTATATCTGGGGGGCTATGATACCAAACAGGCAGCTTCTGCCGCGCTGACCAAGATCCAAAGCGCCGGATATTCGGCGGCTTACATCCAGGAGCGGTTTCTCAAAGACGGGCAAACCGTTACGGTCATCCAGGTCGGCGCCGTAGACATCCGCCAACCCGTTAATTGGGAGAAGTACGGGGCCATCCCGGAACTCTGGGGAGTAACCAGCGGAGACCAGCTCAAACTGGTTGCAGGGCCGTACAATAACC
This sequence comes from Haliscomenobacter sp., assembly GCA_016707205.1. Classification (GTDB taxonomy): domain Bacteria; phylum Bacteroidota; class Bacteroidia; order Chitinophagales; family Saprospiraceae; genus JADJPL01. The sequence continues at coordinate 261,350 of JADJHZ010000024.1, forward strand.
TGGAGGAAGCGCGCCAATCCCTTCCCGGGATTCAAAAACAGGGTTTTAGAGATGCGTTCATCCGCAATATCAACAGTATTTTTCTGATCAAAATTGGCAGCTTTGAAACGGGTAACCAGATCAAACAACCCTTGATCCAGTTTAAATGGAACGGAGAAAGGGAAACTGCCCCAACGCAAAAGACGCCTCCGGCTACCGAACCTCCCGCCTCGTATGAATATGCCGAAGGGCGAAAATCGCCTTCCGCTGTACCGTCCACGGTTCAGGCAAAAACGCCGTCGCCCAATGTGCGGGAGTATGAAGCGTTGATAGAGCCTGCGCCGAGCGCGTCCAATATCCGGAGCAATGTCAAACGCAGAGCCGCAATCGAACTGCAAAAGCTCCTGAAGGCGGAGAACTTCTACAAAGGCAGCCTGGATGGGTACTATGGAGCGGGTACGGCAACCGCCTATCAAACGGCGTTGCAAAATAACCGGGAGCTGTTCAAATACCGGCTTCTCATCCAAAACACATCCGCCCCTGGCAATGCGGGATCAGGCGATCCCCTGCAAAACGCGATCAACCGCCTGCCGGAGGATAGCCGGGCGCCGTTGGTGCTGGAAAGCTACAACCATCCGGTGGCGAAAGTATACCAGGCCTATCAGATCTTTATGGCTTACGGTCCGGGCGCCGATGTGAACAACCTGATGAACGCCGCTATTCGCCAGGCCTACCTGAATAAACCCCTGAAAGCAATCCCTCCCTTTGATTATCGGGCTTCCTATGCCTACAACGACCTCGATCAGCTCGTTCAGCATATCTACTATATTCATGCCGCTCCCGACATCAGCTACTCCCTTCCTTGCTGGCTTTCCTCCACCCATCCTCAGGAAGCAGCCCGCGCCCAGGCCTCCCTGGGAGGATATGGTAACGCAGGGCTGAAAGTGCAATCCTGCGATCCGTTCTCGAAATGGGAAGAGGTGCTGCTCCTCGAAGCCCTGGCAACTGACCTCGGCGCCTCGGCGCCTAATCCAGCTCAGACAGCGGAAGCTGCTTCGGCCCGCGCCGCCCTGTTTCTCGCCAACCGGCCTATGAGCGCTGCGGCGGAACGAGAGATCGAATCCTGGTATGCTGCCCTCATGGCGAACCTGTCCAACTGGGCAAACCGCGACCCCCTGCACCAGAAAATGACTGCAGCTTATAAAATCGCCTTTTTCCAGGCCTGCATCCGGATGGAAGACTTTTACATGGATAAAGGGTTCGGATCGGAAGAAGCCAAATCCCTGGCGCTGGCTACCGCCCGGGCAATCGTTGGGCCAAGCCTGGCCAGGTTTGAGTAAACGCTACCGCACCGCCTCAAACCGCATATCGAGCCGGCAGGGAATGGCGTAAGGCGACAAGTCGTAGAGATAAAACCAGATCTCCAGCTTGAACCGCTCCTTCGACAGGTTGCGTTTGGCATTGACCAGCGTGGGAAGCAGCCGGATCTGAGAGCCGATCCGGTTGCGCTGCAGGTCGTTGATGTAAAAAACCTCATCCGCCGGCGTGCAGCCTTTGGAGCCTTGCGGACAAATCCGCACGGATACTTCCTGAATGAAATCGAGATCGGTATCGTCCAGCGCCCGGATATTAGCAGACAAGGGCAAGATCGCTCCAATCGCCGAGGTATCGGTGCTGTACGTCGTAAGATAGTAGCGCAGGTTGCTGGAAAAGTCGTCCAATACCAGCGCTCTGGGTATCGGACCAGGCGATAGGCCCGCCGGAATGGAAAACGGAATATTCGGATAATCCATTTCGAAAATCCGCTCCCGCTGATCCTTTTGGCAAGCGGCCAGGGCAAGGAGCATCATGGCTGCCGCAACGACCCTTAGGTTCTTTAAGATGCCTTGCTGCCAGCAATCTGGCTTACGTTTTGGATGGTCAACCCTTGTCCTCCCTATCCGGCCTGTCGATGCGATCCTCTGCATTTTCCCTGTTTTTCCTATTAAACGAAGTTTTCGCCATAAACTTTTTCCTTCTGGCTATCTTCGCCCCAAATTTCCGCGTGCCATGGGGGAGCAAAAGGTAGTTTCCATTTCCGATCAGTTGCTGCGCCGCCATTTTACCCGCAGTTTGCTAACCGACCTACAGGCCTTGGATTATTTGCTCGAACACGATGCCTTTGAAGAGGGAGTCACGCGGATTGGCGCGGAGCAGGAACTCTTTCTCATCGATGCGCGCACCCTCAAACCCGCGCCGCTGGCGATGGAAGTCCTGCAGCAATTGACAGACAATCCAGCCATAGTGACGGAACTCGCCCGATTTAACCTGGAGATCAACCTGCAACCCAGGTTTTTTGAGCATAGCTGTCTGCGGGACATGGAACAGGAGATCGAAACCCAGCTTCAGGCTATCCGGGAGGCGTTGAGCCCTTTTCAGGCTACCCTGATCCTGACCGGTATCCTGCCAACGATCCGGAAGCACGACCTCGACCTGCATAACCTGACTCCGTTGGAGCGCTACCGCCTGCTCATAGACGCGATCCATGCCGAACTGACCGGTCAGGCGTTCGAATTGCGCCTGCACGGGATCGACGAGTTGCTGATCAAGCACGATTCTCCGCTGCTGGAAGCCTGCAACACCAGTTTCCAGGTACACCTTCAGGTGGCGCCCCGGGATTTTGCCCCGATGTACAACATCGCCCAGGCGTTGTCCGGGCCCGTGCTGGCCATCGCGGCAAATTCGCCCATCGTATTTGGCAGAAGACTATGGCATGAAACGCGCATCGCCCTGTTCCAGCAATCGGTGGATGTGCGCACCACCCACGCCCACTTGCGGGAGCGAAGCCCCAGGGTGAGTTTTGGCGCCGGATGGCTGGAGCATTCGATCCTGGAAATCTATCGCGAAGATATTGCCCGGTTCCGGCCTCTTATTTGTGCAGATATCCCCGAAAACGCGCTGCAGGAGATCGGCGCAGGGCGCATACCGGGCCTTAAAGCGCTGCGGGTGCACAATTCCACGGTGTACCGCTGGAACCGGCCCTGCTACGGCATAAGCCCCAACGGGGCCCCTCATTTGCGCATCGAAAACCGGGTACTGCCCGCAGGGCCTTCTGTGCCGGATCAAATGGCCAACGCCGCGCTGTGGCTGGGCGCCGTGACGGGCTTTTACGAAGCTTACCCCGACGTCCGGCTGAAAATGAGCTGGGAGGACGTGCGGGACAATTTTGAAAAAGCGGCCCGCTTTGGGATTGACACCAAGTTCACCTGGTTCAACGATCAAAAAATCTCCGCCTGCGATCTCATCCTCCATGAACTGCTTCCCCTTGCCCGGAAAGGCCTTCAGAACCAGAAAATCGACGGAGGAGATATGGACGCCTATCTCGGCATCATCGAAGAGCGCGCCCGCCACCACCGAAACGGCGCCCGATGGCAACTCAGAGCCTATACCAAGCTCAAGAAAGAAAGCAATGCCGACGAGGCGCTGCGGGTAATGACTGCGAGCATGTTGCAAAACCAAATTCAAGGCAAACCTGTACACACCTGGGATATGCCCGAACTGACCGATCTGGATAATTATCAACCTGCCGGTTTGCGGGTAGAGGCATTTATGCAAACCGACCTACTCACCGTTCAGCAAGACGATCTGATCGAACTGGCGGCCCACCTCATGGACTGGAAACGCATCCGCTATCTGCCGGTTGAAGATGCCAAAGGCCATTTATGCGGCCTGGTGACCTCCCGGTTGGCGCTCCGCCATTTTATCAATCTGGGCGCCCCGGACGAAGCGAACAAGACTACCGTTCAGGATATTATGATCGCCGATCCCATATCCATTGAGCCCCAGACCACCATCCTGGAAGCGATGCGCCTGATGCAGGAAAAACAAATCGGTTGCCTGCCTGTGGTGGAGAACGGAGAACTCATCGGGATGATTACCGAAGTGGATTTCCTCCAGATTACCGCCCGGCTCATGGAGCGGCTGGGGTAAGTTTGCCCGTTACGGGGCGGTGATGTTGATCTTCAAAACAGACATGGCCCCGCCTCCTTTCATGTTGCTTGCCTTTCCGGTGAACGTATAGCTCGCATCGGTCAGCGTTCCTGGAGGCGGACAGGGAAAGTTAACGTTAATTTCCGTCCGGGGAAGGCTCCAGGACTTTAAGGCGCAAACGGTCAGAAAACTCAGGTCTTGCTCCACCTTGGGGACTAACGCAGTGGCGCTAATTGGTCCGGAAGACGTATTGCAGGCTTGTACCCAACTTCCTTCCATGCTGGTCGTCTTGATGCCGCTCTCTTCGTCGGAAGCCACCCACTGTACCGTCACTTCATCCGTGGTTTTTACCGTAAGGGTGTTCGACGGATCTTCATAAGGCGTCATGGACGAAATAGGACCGGATGGGGTGATAGTCAGTACGGAAACCATCCATTTGCCCGTTGGCGCTGTGGCATCTGCGGCAGGAATGGCGACCAAAGCCGGATCGCCGCAGGATGGCGTGCAACCCATATTCCAACAGGCGGCCACGGAAAGAACACAAAGGCTTTTCAAAAAGGATTTTTTCATAGTAGTCTATTTTTAGTTTGATCTCGGGCCAAAGACTTAAGGAGGGCAACGAATCAAAATCAGAAAACGAGGAAGGAATAACGCTAGCGGTATGATCCCGATGACCCGAGCGATACCTTCCCAATTTATTCAAAAAAATCTATTGAAGAAAGAGCGGTGTGCGGAATTTCTTGCACAATCCTGTTGGATTTCTTCTCCTTGATTTGGTTTATAAACTTCGAGTCACCAATAAAAAATAAAATTCGGAACGGAAAGTGAAATTTCCTTTGGATAAATGAACGATTTGATTGAACAAATTTCCAGCTCAACCCATCTTATATTGGAACGCATTTACAAAAAACAGCTAATTATTTTACCTTTGCAGGGCTTTTGCAAAATGATGCAGCCAAGATCCAAGATTGAGAACAAATAAAACCTGAACGATTATGCCATTCGATCTTTCCATGATCCAGGCGGTTTATGCAGCTTTCCCCAAGCGCATTGAAGAGGCCAGAGCCGCTTTAGGCCGCCCACTCACCCTGGCCGAAAAAATCCTTTACGCACACCTGCACGCAGATTCCCCACTCAAGAATTACAACAGAGGCAAGGACTACGTGTTTTTTGCTCCAGACCGGGTTGCGATGCAGGATGCCACTGCGCAAATGGCGTTGCTCCAGTTCATGATGTGCGGCCGCGAGACGACGGCGGTGCCCTCCACCGTCCACTGCGATCACCTGATCCAGGCGGAAGTGGGCGCTGAAGCGGATTTGAAAACCGCCCTCAGCGGCAACTCGGAAGTGTACGACTTCCTGGCCACCGTGTCGAATAAATACGGTATCGGCTTCTGGAAACCAGGCGCCGGGATCATCCACCAGATCGTTCTGGAAAATTATGCGTTCCCTGGCGGCATGATGATCGGGACGGATTCCCATACCCCCAACGCGGGCGGATTAGGGATGGTGGCTATCGGGGTCGGCGGCGCCGACGCCGTGGACGTCATGGTCGGCATGCCCTGGGAACTGAAAATGCCCAAACTGATCGGTGTAAAACTCACCGGAAAGATGTCGGGATGGACCTCTGCCAAAGACGTGATCCTGAAAGTAGCCGGCATTCTGACGGTAAAAGGCGGTACCGGCGCGATTGTGGAGTACTTTGGCGACGGCGCCGAATCGATGTCCTGCACCGGCAAAGGAACCATCTGCAACATGGGCGCCGAGATCGGCGCAACGACCTCTACCTTCGGCTATGACGAATCCATGAGCCGCTACCTGCGCGCTACGGGAAGAGCGGAAATCGCCGATCTGGCCGACGGCATCCGCCAGCACCTGACTGGCGACCCCGAATGTTACGCCAGTCCGGAAAAATACTTCGACCAGGTGGTCGAGATCGATCTGAGCGCGTTGGAGCCCCATATCAATGGCCCCTATACGCCAGATCTCGCCTGGCCGATCTCCAAATTTGCCCAGGCGGTGCGGGAGAACGGATACCCTCAGAAACTGGAAGTGGGCCTTATCGGTTCCTGTACCAACTCGTCGTACGAAGACCTCGACCGGGCGGCGTCGGTTGCCCGGCAGGCGAAAACAAAGAAACTGAAAGCCAAAGCGGAGTTCACCATCACCCCGGGCTCCGAGCAGATCCGGTACACGGTAGAACGCGACGGCCAGCTCGCCGTTTTTGAAGAAATTGGCGGGGTCGTTATGGCGAATGCTTGCGGCCCCTGCATCGGCCAATGGGCCCGCCATACCGACGATCCCAACCGGGCCAACTCCATCATTACTTCCTTCAACCGCAACTTCTCCAAGCGCAACGACGGCAACCCCCAAACCCGCTCCTTCGTGGCTTCTCCGGAAATCGTCACCGCCATGGCCATTGCCGGCGACCTGACGTTCAACCCGCTGACCGACACCCTCGTCAATGAAGAAGGCCAGGCCGTCAAACTGGACCCACCCAGTGGGGTGGAATTGCCGTCGAAAGGATTTGCCGTCGAAGACGCCGGCTTTGTAGCCCCGGCCATCCATAGCTTCGCCATTGAAGTCAACGTAGCGCCGGATTCCAACCGCCTCCAGTTGCTCGATCCGTTTAAGCCTATTACCGCAGCGCAACTCAGCGGCATGCGCATCCTGATCAAAGCAAAGGGAAAGTGCACTACCGACCACATCTCCATGGCCGGCCCCTGGCTCGAATTCCGCGGGCACCTGGAAAATATCTCGAAAAATACGTTCATCAGCGCGATCAACGCCTTTAACGGAGAGATGAACCACGTGCTGAATTACGTAGAAAACAAGTACCTGGCCGTGCCGGACTCCGGCATCGCTTACCGGAACGCCGGGATCGGGACCGTGGTTTTCGGCGAAGAAAACTACGGAGAAGGATCTTCCCGGGAACACGCCGCCATGCAGCCCCGCTTCCTGGGCGTTAAGGCCGTGGTCGTGAAATCCTTTGCCCGGATACACGAAACCAACCTGAAAAAACAAGGCATGCTGGCCCTGACCTTTGCCCATCCGGAGAATTACGACAAAATCCGCCAGGACGATACGATTTCCATCCTGGGGTTTGAATCGATGGCGCCAGGCGTGCCGCTACAGGTGGAATTGCATCATGCCGATGGGACAACAGATCGCTTCGACGTAGCGCATACCTACAACGAGCAACAGATTGAATGGGTCCGCGCAGGCTCCGCCCTGAACAAGATCCGCTCAGAGAGCGGGTTGGCGTAATCCACGCTCAGAACAGGACAAAACAAGGCCCGTCTCGCCCAAATCTGCCCGGCGAGACGGGCCTTCCTTTTGCGATCCTTTTATTCCCCACCCTATTGGACACTTTCGTTTTCCGGGCATCCACACCTTCCAGGTTTGGCAAACGTTCCAAAAACGTCCAGTAAGGTAGTGCATCCCGCTTTTAACCCATTTTGAAGCGAGGAAGAATTCCTTATTGATTATATTGGTTGCGGATTTTTTTTCACTAAAACCTTAATTAACATGCTCAAGGAATTCAAAGCGTTTGCAATGCAGGGCAACATGCTCGACATGGCCATCGGGATTATTATCGGCGCGGCATTTGGGACCATCGTCACCTCTTTGGTGAACGACATCCTGATGCCTTTGTTGGCCATCATTACCAATAGCCCGGATTTCAGCAACCTATTTGTTCTGCTGAAAGCGCCCGAAGGCGCCGACGTCAATATGGCCTCAGTGGATGAAATCCGAAAAGCGGGGGGCGTTGTGCTGGCCTACGGCGTATTCATCAATGCCGTGATCTCCTTCCTGATCGTGGCCATGGCCTTGTTCTTCGTCGTCAAAGGCATGAATAAAATGAAAAAAGCCGAGGCGCCTGCCCCCGCACCCGCTCCTGCAGGTCCGACCACGGAAGAGCTTTTGGCGGAGATACGGGATTTATTGAAGAAGGGGTGATTGGGTGGTTGAGTGGTTGGGGATGTTCCAAAAGGCAGTTATTGTTCTGGGTTTAAAATTTAATTTTTTTCATCCCCTTTTAAAGGAAAAAAAATTCTTGACATCGTGGGCAATAACTGGTTTTGAAGCAGCCCCACCCTTGAACTTCTGAAATAAAAAGGCGTAACTTGGGGAAGAACAAAATAGCGAACATGTGATGAAATGGATTCGGAGCGTACTCGCTGATTCTTAACCTAAAACGCTATAATCGTGATGCAGAAAGCTTTTTTATCCGCCTTGGTTCCTGCCTTCTTTTTCTTTACCGCCTGTACCGCCCAAAATCCCCCGAACCAAGCCGTAGGAGGCGACCGCGATGCGCACGGATGCATTGGCTCTGCAGGCTACGTGTGGTCCGCTCTGAAAGGAGATTGCATCCGGCTATTTGAAGACGGCATCCGCCTGAACCCCCAGGATAAAAGCCTGGACCAAACCACCTCCGCCTTTATCGTTTTCAAGTCGCCCGACGAAGATGCCCAGGCAGAGCTCTTCTTACCTGGCCAGCCGGCGGTCCTGCTCCCGAGGGTAGGCAAAAACGATGCAGGGACCTGGAAAAACAAAAAATATACGCTGAAACAATGGCGGGGGGTGTACTCCCTGGAAACCCGCAAGGGGCTGTTGTTGTATCAGGGAAATGGAGGGAAGTAAGGATTAAGAAAAATGCGGTTTAATCCTTTTGCCCTTGCATCGGCGCCAATTTGCTTCCGCGTTTTTGAATACGATTTACTTCCGAAAGCATCTATCGGCTAATCATAAAAAATAGAAAATTTGCAGAGCGCATCCTCCGGGCTTCCTCATGAAAAACGGGGGCTTTAAGCCAGGGAGATGCCTCTAACCGCACGCCGGTCGGGGGACCGGCTAATAATTCCGCACGAAATCTGAGGATTTCGGCGAACAGGGTTTTATCAAACCAACAGCCATCCCTTACATCCCTTACATCCTTTACATCCTCTACATCCTCTACATCCTCTACATCCTTTACATCCCTTACATCCTTTTCATCCTCCACATCCTCTCCCCTTAATTCCAAGTTTTTTCTGCTTGTTTTCGATAACTTCGGAAAATTGCGTTTCTTAGTCGGCAAAATTTGCCAAATGAACCTGAATACCCTATTTCGCCAGAAACCTATTGACGGCCTTCACCCGGAGGCAGACCTCCACGGCGCGGGTTTGCGCAGAACTCTTGGCGTACGCGACCTCACGTTCATGGGAATTGCGGCCGTAATCGGCGCAGGGATTTTTTCCACGATCGGGAATGCGGCGTACAATGGCGGACCGGGCGTTATTTTTCTATTTTTGATTACCGCCGTTACGTGCGGGTTCACGGCGTTGTGCTATGCCGAATTTGCATCGCGGGTACCCGTGTCGGGCAGCGCATATACGTATTCCTACGTCACTTTTGGAGAGATCGTCGCCTGGATCATCGGCTGGGCCTTGATCCTGGAATACGCCATTGGCAATATTGTGGTAGCCATTTCCTGGAGTTCCTACTTCAACAATATTCTGCAAGCGATAAATATCCATTTGCCGGAATGGCTGACTATAGGGTATCAGCCGGCCCAAATAGCTTATGAACAGGCGCTGGCAGCAGGAGAATCAACCGAGGGAATGGCTTTTTTAGTTGCGCCTGCGATTAACGGGTTCAAATTCATCATCAACTTGCCTGCCTTACTGGTGGTCATTTTTGTCACCTGGCTCGCATTGATTGGGATCAAAGAAAGTAAGAATAGCGCCAATGCCATGGTGTGGCTGAAGATCGTTATTCTGCTTTTTGTCGTGGGGGTAGGACTTGGTTATATTTTTGCTAACGATACCACCGGCAACTGGACGCCCTTTCTTCCCAACGGTATGACGGGGGTCATGAGGGGCGTGTCGGCGGTCTTTTTTGCGTATATCGGCTTCGACGCCATTTCCACCACCGCTGAGGAATGCAAAAACCCGCAGCGCGATCTGCCCCGGGCCATGATCTACTCCCTGCTCATTTGTACCGTCATTTACGTCATCACCACCCTGGTCATCACCGGCATGGTGAACTATTCCGAGTTTGTTGGCGTGACGGACCCCATCGCGTTTGTGTTTGAGCGGCTGAACATGAGCCGTATCGGCTTTGTAGTGTCGGTTAGCGCCGTGGTGGCGGCCACCAGCGTATTGTTAGTCTTCCAACTCGGCCAACCCCGAATTTGGATGAGCATGAGCCGGGATGGACTGCTGCCGAAGAAATTTTCCAAGATCCATCCCAAATACCATACGCCTGGATTTTCCACGATCGTGACCGGCCTGCTGGTGGGTATCCCGGTAGTCTTTATCGACGACCTGCTGGTGACGGACCTCACCAGTATCGGCACCCTTTTCGCGTTCTTCCTGGTGTGCGGGGGCGTGTTGCTGCTGCCCAAGGTGGAAAAAGAACCCGGGAAGTTTAGTCTCCCTTATATTAATGCCAAGTTCATCGTTCCAATCTTGGCAGCTGTATTTATCTATGGCTTCCGGGGGCGGATTGGCGCCGCCTTTGCCAATATCGGCCACGAAGGGTACCAAGAGCTTCTGTTCCTGATCTTTGTCGCCCTGGCTATCGGCATGGCGGTGATGTCCTTCCTGCGCAACTTTTCCCTCATCCCCGTGTTGGGCTTGCTTTCCTGCGCTTACCTGATGATCGAAATCCCGGCCAAAAGCTGGCTGGTATTTTTCGGCTGGATGGGCGTGGGGCTGCTGATCTATTTCATGTACAGCTACCGGAACAGCCACTTGGCGGTGGACGGTGGGCGGTAGACGGGAGATAGGATTAAACCATTTGAACCTTGAACCTTTATAACGCCGGAACGCCTTGCCCTTCCTTCCCGGCTTGAACCAGACCAGGTTTGTGCGTATCTTTGAACAAAAGAACCGCAGCCTATGGCTTCTCCGTTTCCCGGGATGGACCCCGTGTTGCCGGTCCCGCTCAAAGCTCCCGATCCCGACGTGCCGCTGGATTTGGGCCAGGTGCTTCGCATTGTCTACGAGCGGAGCTTGTACCAGTTGTCTATTGATTATACCCAATTGCCTCCTCCCCCGGAATTTACGGAAAGCGACCTGGAGTGGATGCGGTCGGTGATAAAAAGATGATTAAATAGTGTTTTTCTGGAGACAATCAAAGCATCTCACTTGTCATATTTTTCTCCTCCTCACCTTATTCCGATTAACGGTGATAAATTCATTTTCTCTTTCCGATTGAAATTCAAGTATTTCAGCCAGTAGTTTTTTCAAAAAAAGTATTATTGTTGGATAATCGGTCTTTTTATATCGCAAGAAAATTACCGTAAGCCCCTTTACCCGATGAGAATGCACCCATTCACCGAAGTCCTTGTCTTCCGTTAATAGAATTTGATTGCGCTCTTTGACTAATTGAATAACCTGCTCATCCGGAATTCCAGGGGCAATTTCCTGTATCCATTCCATATGGTACCCCTCAGAACGCAACTCTCGAACGATGTTCCCGTTTAGCCCCTCGTCTGCGATGATCATATCAGGGGGATACAATTACTTCTTCGGTTTCTACCATGGCAGCAGCATAACCGATTGCGGCTAAAATATCATCAAAGGTAATATGCGGATACATCTCCAAAATTTCTTTGAACTCATATCCCCCTGCGATTTTATTCAGAATAAGTTCAACGGTTATTCGGGTACCCTTAACCACCGGTTTGCCGAGCATGATTTTAGGGTTCGCCTCGATTCGGTCTCGATAATCAATCATAACAATAAATTAAGTTGAACGCGATTCCTCTTTCTTTGTAAACAATCTTGCCGGAAAGAAAAGTTCAAATAAAAAAGCTGGCGTCATGTCCTTACTTCTCTTCTGCTTTAATAAACGCCTCTTTTCCTCCAACCACCGTCCTCAATACCTCGACTTCTTTGATTTTTTCCGGACTGATTTTCAGCAAATTTTCTGAAAGGACCACCAAATCGGCATATAAACCGGGCCGCAAAACGCCGAGATCCTCCTCCTGAAATCCGGCATAAGCATTATTGGCGGTATAACAACGGAGGGCTTCCTCTACGGAAATCTTCTCTTGCGGTACCCATCCGCCGGGGTTTTTTCCCATCCAGCGTTTGGCGGGTAACGGCGGCGTAGATTCCTTCCAGCGGGGAAAGGGGCGCCACGGTCCAGTCGGAGCCGAACGTCAGCTTGGCGCTGGCGTCGAGCAGGGAGCGGAAGGCATACGTGGTTTTGATGCGTTCGGGGCCAATGCGCTTTTCCGCCCAGCGGCCGTCGTCGATGGCATGATAAGGCTGCATGGAAGGGATAACGCCCAGCTCGGCAAACTGGGAAATGGCCTTGCGCGTCAGGTGCTGGGCATGTTCGATGCGGAAACGGCGGTCGCGGGGGCCGTTCAGGGCTTCCGCTTCGGAGTAGACGCCGAGCAGCCAGTCGTTGGCGCGGTCGCCAATGGCGTGGACCGCCACGTGCAGCTTGGCGGAGTCGGCCTTCAGTATCCATTCCCTGAGTTGCAGGGTATCATTCACGAGGAGTCCGCTGGTGTTGGGCTCGTCGTCGTAAGGCGCATAAAACCAGGCCGTGGTAGAACCCAGGGAGCCATCGACAAAGCCTTTCAGCCCGCCCCAGCGCAGCATGGCATCGCCCCGGCCGTTGCCGGCAACGTACTCCGCCATACGGGCCCAAGCGCCGACAGGAACCATGGAATAGATCCGGACTTTTAATTTGCCTGCATTGCGCCGGTAGGTCTCCAGGTCGGTAAACCCTCCATAACTCCCGACATCGTGCACCTGGGTTACGCCAAGGGAAAGGGCATGGTCCATCGCCCGGACCAGGGCCTCGTCGAGGGCCTCGGGGCTGGCCTCCGGAATGGCGGGGTAGATCAACCCCATCGCTTCGTCTTTAAAAATCCCGGTTGGGCTCCCTTCGGCATCCCGAACAATGGTTCCGCCGGCTACTTCTTTGGTTTGCTTGCCTACCTTGGCCAGGCGCATTGCCAGCGAGTTGGCGAGTGCCATATGGCCGTCGAGCCGATTGACGAACACGGGGTTGCGCGCCGTCACGCTGTCGATCCACTCCTTCTTCGGCAATTCCCCGCCCCAGGTCTCATGGTCCCAGTCGCCTCCGGTGATCCAGCGCCCTTCCGGCAAGTTGCGGGCAAAATCCGCCAGGCGCTGAATGAATTCCTGCGGGGTTTTGGCGGAGCGCAAATCGACACTCGCCAGCTGGAACCCACCAGAAAGAAAATGCGTATGGTTGTCGATAAACCCCGGCACAACAAACCGGCCTTCCAGGTCGACCACTCTGGTGCGCGGGCCTTTATGCAGGTTCGCATCCCCGCCTACATACAGGATCTTGTCGCCTTTGACCGCCAGGACACTGGCAGATGGCTGCGCAGAGTCGCCCGTCCAAATAACGGCGTTTAGGTAAAGGACATCCGCCGCTTCGCGGGCGTTTTGGCAAGACTGCAAAAACAGGAGGCCTGCCAGGAAAGATGTTTTTAATTCCATTTAAACGTTGGGGACTTTATTTAAGGCTTTTTTGTATCGAATGCGCTATGAATTAAATTACCGTCTTCCTGTTTTAATGCCAATCCTCCGAACAACCAATGGGCGCGCCATCCGGCAGCGCTGGCATGGGAGGAACTTTGTACTGGCCTGGATTGTCCCTGAACAGCCGGATTTGCTCCAGAAGATACCGGTAATGCGCTTCCTGGCTTGAATCGGTTTTGTACAACAGGCGTTCGTAGACGCTGTCCAACTGCCGGATTTTTTGCAGGGCCAGAGCAGAGACCTGCTGCTGAATTTCCCTGTCTCCGGCGAGTTGCAACAAATGCTGCAACGCCGCTTTTTCCGAAAGGCGGCTGATCTCCTGCTGGAAGCCGGACAGGTCTTTGACGTTCTGAAACGGATCAAACACCTGGTCAAAAATCTCCATCACCGAAGGGTATTGGCTGTTTCGGGCGTGCTGTTCGAGCACCCGGGCCAGGCGCATGGGGTCAAAGATCAGGCTCAGGGTATTGGCGGCGGAGCTTTCGGCAGCAGCCAGCGGATCGAAGGTCATGCCGGTATTGATTCGGAACATTTCCCGATCCCGGCTATACCCCAGCGGTTGGGGAGGAATCAAGGCGATGATTCGCTCTGGAAGAGCCAAAAAAGCAGGGTTTAAAGTCTCCAGCAAGGCTTTGAGCGCTTCCCGCTGCGCCTGCGGCGCCACCGGGGTATTGGCAACTTGCCCGTCGCCCCGCATGGCGTAGGTGTAATTCACTCCGCCGATGGACTTCGCGACGGCGTCTGCCTGGTAACGGTGCGCCAGATAGAGCGGAACGAGCACGCTTTCCAGGCTTGCCATCGGCGCTCCTACTGGGATGTTCTTTTCCCCGAAGGAGGCAAGGGCCGTTTCGCGGACCTTCATCAGGCGATGCAATTCTTCGACCGCATTGTTTCCGTTATCCCAAACGTGGGTGTACGGGTGGGCGGCATACGGCGGGCGCCCGTCCTGATCGGAAAGGTAAAGGAGGCCCATCTTGATATTGTCCTGGATGATCTTTTGCAGTTCGGCCCCTTCGTTGCTCCCCTCCGGAAAGTCCTGGTACCCAAAAAGAATCATGCGCTTATCCCATTCGCCGATGCCGGTGGCGTAGGCTTTGGAAAAGTCCATTTTGCCCTGAGCATCCAACGTGATATAAGGATGCGGATAATCCATGACGGAGGCGCGGTCGTTGTAGCTGGCAGCAAAATTATGGGCAAGGCCTAGGGTATGCCCCACCTCATGAGCGGATAACTGGCGTAAACGCGCCAGCGCCATTTCCTTGAGCCGGGGGTCGGCAACGGTTCCATTGGCATACGCTTCCACCATCCCCTGGGCGATCAGGAAATCCTGGCGGACGCGAAGGGACCCCAGCAACACATGGCCTTTAATGATCTCTCCCGTGCGCGGGTCGGTCACCGAGCTTCCATACGACCATCCCCGGGTGGAGCGGTGTACCCAGTTGATGACGTTGTAGCGGACATCCATCGGGTCGGCGCCCTCGGGAAGTACTTTCACCTGGAACGCATTTTTATACCCTGCCGCTTCGAAGGCCTGGTTCCACCAACTGGCGCCTTCGATCAGCGCGGAACGGATAGGCTCGGGCGCGCCCCGGTCGAGGTAATAAATGATCGGCTCTACCGGTTCGCTGAGCTTTGGCTTTGGGGTCTTTTTTCCAGCCGGTGGCGCACGATAAGGCGTTGGATCAGCGGTTGGTCGATGGGCGTCGCATAATCGGCAAAGCTCAGGTCGTTGTATCCGCTGCGCGGATCGTAGGCCCTGGACTTGTAGTTGTTGTCCGGCAGTTCGATAAACGAATGGTGCATGCGCACGGTGATGGCGTCGGAGGAAGGCGTAACGGAGCGAATCCAGGCGCCCTGGGCTTCTCCGGCGAAGGTTACGGTAGCTTCAAACTCGCTGTTTTTGGGAAAGTTTTTGGTGTTTTCCATATAAACAGCCGACCGGTTGGGGTCGAGTTGGTAATTTCCCTGCCGGCCATTGCGCAGGCGTACGGCTACTCCGTGCGCATCGCGCAAGAGGAAGGGCGTGAGGTCGATCAGGGCTTTGCCCCCGGATTCGGCTTCCACCTTGAACCCCCACAGAACAGACGTAGCGAACGCATCCGCAACAGAACGGCGCTCGTCGGGGTTGTCGCTCACCGCCCGAAAGCTATAATTGGGTTGCTGAAGCAGCACTTTGGGGCCGCTGCGCACAAATTTGACGATGCGGTCGTTGCCCAATTGGTTGCGGTCCAGCCCGATGTCGTTGGAGCCGATCCCGGCAGGAAGGGAGTTGACGTAGAGGAATTCGGTGTCCCACTTATCCACTTCCAACCACACTTTGCCTTCTTTTTCGTCCCAGTAAAAATGAAAATAGCCGGGGAAGGCTTTGGCGTCTTTGGTTTTGGCGGAAATGTCGGGGAGTTGGGCGCCCAGACGGGTCAGGGCAGCCAGGCATACGAGCAGTGCAGCGGCGTAACGAAGCATAGTAAGGCGTTTTGATTGGGAAGATAGGGAAAAAAACAAACCTGGGGCTTTCTCCAAAGACGGATATCGCCCAAGGCAGCAAAAAAATAGTTTCTTTTTTCAATTCTCATAAAAAACTGCTTTGCAATTTTTTATGAGAATTGAAAAAAAGAAAATTTCATTCCGGGGGCAAAGACCGGCTTTTAATACAGCCTCTGCCTGGCGTTACCGTGCGACCACGACCACTGCCGTTTCTCTTGAGAATTGCTTTCCCGAGAACGTCATGGCGCAGAAATACATACCCGGTTGAACGCCCAGCGTATGCCATTCTGCCTGGTAGCTGCCTGCTGCCTGCTGCGTTTGAACGAGGGTTTGCACCAGCCGGCCCTGAACGTCGTAAATACCCAGGCGAACCAAACCGCTTTCCGGAACGCGGTACCGGATAGCCAGGGTTTCAGAAACCGGATTAGGCCAAAGGCTGTCCAGCAAAGCGGTTTCCTGGCGGAGGTCCTTTATCCCGGTGGACAGTAAATCCTTCAGAATTCCCGAACCGATGATTTGGTCGAAAATGTACTTATGCCCGGAATTGTTGACGTGGATTCCATCCCCGATGTCGTAGGAAGGTTTTAGCCCGCCGGTAGCGGAGGCCATTTCGTCGTAGACATTGACCGCATTTTCCCCATAGGCCGCTAATAGGGAATCCCTGATCGCCTGAAGGCTCTGGATTCCGGCAGCGGAGAGGTTGCGCGGCTGGGTGGTGGTGACGCAGAAGGGGATTTTCGCCTGCTGAATGAGGCCAACGACCGTTTGGAAGTTCGTCAGTTGTTCCAGGTTCGTAAACCCTTGCGCGGCATCGTTGCTGGGCAGGTTGATCAGGATAGCGGTGGGTTTATAGGAAAGCGCCTGGGTGATGTTGTTGTTGGTTTTTGGCGCCGGCCTTCCGGAGGGAGGCGTAAAGGAGGAGGGCATGATGTCGTAGGTCGTGTACCCGCCTACAGCCAGGTTGATGACCAGGGCTTCCGGATCCAGGTTTTTGACATAGGTCCGGAACCGGCCTACCCAGGAGCTATCGGCTGTCGTGGCGCCAGTTCCCGCTGCGGTGGAAGACCCAAGCACCACATACACCCGCATGGAGTCGCTGGTGATGGGCTTTCCGCTCATGCGGATGTCATCCAGGTATAGGGTTTGGCTGAGGGTGTCGGAAAGACGTTGGCCAAAGAAAATGGTTTTGATCCGGGTCAAGTCGGCGCTGCCCGGGTTATCCTTGAAAACCTGCAAGGGAATGCGGATTTCCTTCCACGCCTTGGCGCCAATTTCCGGAGCATAGGCGCTTAGGTCGACTTTGGCAGATTTCCGGTTGGACAGGTCTTCCACGTAGATAAACGGGATTTGCTGGCTGCTCAGTCCGTTTTCGGAAAAGGCTTTAATGGATAGCGTATCTTTCAGCGTAAGGTCTCTGCCTACCCATCCGATGCCGGCAATAGCGGCGCCCCAGTCCCCGCCGGTTTGGGAAGACCAGTCCAGTTCAATGGAGTAATTGCCCACTAGGGAATAATTCGCGCTAACAGGGAGTTTGTCGCCCACCCGCTTCAGGGTGCTTGGAGCATTGGCAAAACCAAAGCTGGGGTCGTAAAATCCGGGAGTAGGACTGTCGCTGAAAAACACATAATCCTGCTCCCTGCCGGTGCGTGGTGCAACGATCCGGAACGTATGGGCGCTAATCCCCTTGATTTCCGGGTTTGCCGTATCGATGATGCGGATCAGCGCTTCTTCACTAAGCGTAGGGCCGATCGTCCACGCGTATTTGCCGGAGGCGGCAGGGAAAGCGGCTTCGAGGGGTTGCCAGGTAACGCCGTTATCGTACGACGCGTCGATTTGGACATGGCTTACATTCAGCGCGTTGAACAGGATATTCCGGGTAGCGCCGGTTTCCCATTGCTGGTATCCGTTTGGAGAGATCAGGGTCACGCTAAACTGCGCCGGGACGATTTCAAACAGACCACTAATGGATTGAAGGGTGGAATCGGCCAGATTGCGCAGGCGAATCAGCGCGTGGGTAGTCAGCGGACTATTTACGGACCAGGCGTACGCGCCGGCAGAGGCGGCTACGGTGTCCAAAGTAATCCACTCGGCGCCATTATTGGACGAGAAGTCGATGCTGATTTGCTCCACCTCGGCGCTGGTCCATTGGATTTTCTGGGTAGTATTTTGCCCCCACTTGGCGCCCGCCGCGGGTGCGGTGAGGATGAGGCTGGGTTGCCCAGCCTGGGTCATGCGGTATCGAAGTACCCGGTGGTTGGCCCAATCGGCGACCCATACATTTCCGCCGGTTTCGTCGATAGTCATCGCGCGGGGGGTATTATAACTTTGGGCAGTGGGCGGGTTGGCGGCGGTTCCGGTGGTAAAATCCGGCTGCCCCCAGATGAAATCGGCATCTGCTCCATTGAGCTTATTGGCGCCATCGTTGAAGACAACAATCCGGTGGGTTCCTTCCTGGATCACATAGATCCTGCCGGCACGGTCTCCCGTGACGAAGCGGAGGCTGGAGAACCCATTACGGGTGGTATTGGCGGTATTGGTAGTTAAGTTGGGCTGGCCCAAAACCCCATCCGCTGCTGCGCCGTTGGGTTTGGAGGCCGCCTGATCGAATCGGGTAACCCTCCGGTTTCCGGTTTCGGAAACCCACAAGCGCCCGGCGCCGTCGACATAAAGGCCGTTGGGACTCGACATCCCGGCAGCCGTCAGCGCACTAGCCGCCGTAGTAAAATCCGGTTGCCCTAAGACCCCGTTTGCCGGAGCGCCATTGGGTTTGGTTGCGGCGCTGTCGTATCGGGTGACCCGATGGGCGTTAAACTCGGTGACCCAAAGCCTGCCTTCGTGGTCCAAAAAACTAACTACGGGCCCGCGCATGGTACTCTGGGAAGTCACACTGACCTTACTGGCGAAATCGGCCTGCCCCAGCACGCCGTCCGCAGGGGCGCCAGTAGCTTTGCTCGCCGCGCTGTCGAACCGCAACACCCGGTTGTTGGAAAAATCGCAGACCCAAAGCCGCCCTGCCTGGTCTACCTGCACGCCGATGGGATTATCCATTTTGGTCGCCGAGACGCCGGCAGAAACCGTTTCAAAATCAGGCTGCCCGAAAACGGCCTCCGCGGAGGAGCCATTGCTTAGCGCTGCCATGCTCGTCCACCGCAAAACCCGGTGATTGCCCCGGTCGGCAATAAATACTTTTCCGGAGACGGGATCTACGGTCACCCCATTGGGACCATTGAACCGGTTGGCGCCTTTTCCGGAAACTTTGCTTACAAAATCGCTTTGACCCAGAATGCCCGCTGCAGTTGGCGTATTCACCAGGTGTTGGGCTTGAACGAAAAGAGCGCTGAAACACCAAAGGGCAAACAGAATCAAAAAGGGATGACCGTGTCTTTTCATTTCTTCAGATTTTTAATTTGGTTTTGATTTAAAAGCGCAAGGGTTTTTAAATGAATTTTTATTCATATAAATATACCCAATCTCTCCAATATGCAGGGTGAGCCTGGGAGACGGTTTAATTTGGTTTAAAAAAATCCCTGAAAAACCGCATATTGCTCCTGATTGAATGCCAACGGGTTCCAACCTATCTCTCAAAGCCCAAACGCCTGAATCGATGAGAAGAATCGATGTCCTGATTATCCTGCTCCTGCTTGCGGTGCTCTCGTGCAGGCACAACCCTTCGCCCGCGGATCCCGTCTATCTGGACGCCCTTTCCAAGTGGAAAACCGAACGCCTCGAAGCGTTGAAAGCGCCGGACAGCTGGCTGGCCCTGGCGGGGTTATTCTGGCTGCAAGAAGGGGAAAATACGTTTGGTTCCGACAGTTCCAATCAGGTGGTCTTCCCCTCCAAAGCCCCGGCAAAAATGGGGGCGTTCTATCTGGAAGGCGATTCGGTGCGTATGGTCTCCGAGCCCGGCATGGGGATCCGGCAAGCAGGTAAAGAAGGCGAGGTCGTCCGGACGGTCCTGACCCTAACGGGGAAAGACGGGCCAGCGGTACTGCAGTGGAACTCCCTCGACTGGGTGTTGCTGGAGCGGGGAGGGAAATACGGGATCCGGCTTTGGGACCGGGAGAACCCTCTTATCCGGTCGCTGGACAGCATTCCCGCCTTCCCAGTCGATCCGGAATGGAAGGTGGAAGCGACCCTGATCCCCGTGAAAAAAGGCCGGACCGTGACCATGCAAAACGTGCTGGGCATGACGATTGAACAGGCCTCCGCAGGCATGCTGCGGTTTGAGAAAAGGGGTAAAACGTACGAACTGGAAGCGCTGGAGGATCTCGATGGTTTTTTTCTGATCTTTGCCGACGAAACCTCCGGCAGCCAAACGTATGGAGGAGGGCGCTATCTTTATGTACCGGGTGTGAATGCCCGGGGAAAAACCTGGATCGACTTCAATAAAAGCGAGAACCCTCCCTGCGCATTTACCAGGTATGCGACTTGTCTGCTTCCTCCTGCCCAAAACCGCCTGGAAGTGGCGGTAACCGCCGGTGAATTAGCCTATGATGGAGGCCATTAACAAATCAAAAAGGAATGCAGATGAAACGCGTAACCTCTATTGGCGGGATATTTTTTAAATGCGCCGACCCGGAACGCAACAAGTCTATTTCTCCTTAGCAAAACTACTCAACACGGGTAAGGCTTTGTTCGTAAAATCGTATAAAGCCTGGTTTTCCCACGGCGACCCGTCTGTGGCCTGGTCTCCTTTAAAAGCCACCCATTCGCCGCCCCAATAGCAGAATCCTTTGCCACGGTTGGTAGAGGTAGTAATGCGATGAATCTCGGCCAAAAATTGGGCTTGCCCTTCCGGCGTAGCGGCAAATCCTCTGGCCAGTTGATCCTCCGATCCGACAATATTATTCGTGAAGTCTTTCCATCCGAGGGTAAATGGGTAGGCCGTTTCGGCTACAACGATGTCCTTGCGGAGGTAGGCCAGATTCTTGAAGGCCGTTTCGAGCACTATGGGATCTTTCCCGTGCCAGGTTGGGTAGTACGACAGGCCCATCAGGTCGTAATCAACGCCGCTGACGAGATTGAAAAACCAATCTGCGCCGGTCAGCCCGGCATAATGAAGCATAATCTGGCTTTTGGAACTGGATTCCCTTACAGCTTTACACCCTGCCTGGAGTAATTCGAGGAAAACGCTTTGGTTTTTAATCTCTCCCTGTGGCCAGAGGAATCCGCTGTTGATCTCATTACCCACCTGGATATACTCCGGCTGGATCTCCGAAGCGATCTTCCGGGTGTACGCGGAAAGGCTGTCTTTCAGCAAGGCCAAAGAAAGGTTTTGCCAGGCTTTCGGGGTGGTTTGCTGCCCGGGGTCGGCCCAGGTGTCGGAGTAATGCACGCAAAGCCAGACCTTCAATCCCTTCGCTTTTACTTTCTCCGCAAACGTTTTTACCTCTGCCAAACTGGAAGTACTTCCCTGGGGATCTTTCCACAGCCGGATGCGCACCGTATTGCATCCGGCATTTTTGAGGGTCGTCAGCACGTCCTCTGCCTGCCCCTGTGCGTTGTAAAAAACGGTCCCGGCAGCTTCGATTTCGGGAAGGAAAGAAAGGTCGGCTCCCCGAATCGCCTCGCTTTGAGGCTGAGGTTCGGGCTGGGGGTTAGGATCTTCTTTGGCGCAGGACCATGCCCAGAAAGCCAGGGCGATTAGCAGGATGGAATGGAAGGTTTTTGGCATCATGTTGTGAAGTTACGGGGTTGCGAAGTTACGAGGTTACGAAGTTACGAGGTTGCGAAGTTACGGGGTTGCGAAGTTGCGGGGTTGCGAGTTACGAGGTGCAATGGGTCTGCATGGTGCATTAAATATATTTTTTCAAGTCTTCGAGGGTGTTGGCTATTCGGGCGCTTTTGTCTTTATGCCAGCGCCTGATCACGGGCGATCGCAAAAGGACGCCGGATTTGTGCCGGGTAGAAAGCTGTATACCCTCAAAGGCAATTTCGAATACCAGTTCGGGCTTAACGCTGCGCACGGGGCCGAAACGCTCCAGCGTGTTTTGGCGGACAAAGGCCGAGATTTCTTCCTGTTCCATTCCCGTCAACCCCGCGCCGGTTTTGGCAATGGGTACCAAACGGCGGTCTTCCCAAACGGCAAACGTGCATTCCATTTGCGGTTCTCCCATCCTGTCCGGCCCTTGTTGTACGTAAATCAATACCGCAAGGATGTTCAAGGCTTCGGTTTTCCATTTCCACCAGTCGCCTTTTCGCCGGCCCTCCAGGTAGGCGGACGCTTTTCGCTTGAGCACAATCCCATCGCAGGCATGTTTCCGGGCTTCCTGGCACAGAAGCCTCAGTTCGCTCCAATCAAGGAATGATAGGCTTTCGGATACCAATAGCCCGGAATCGGGATCTATCGCTGCCATAAATTGCGCGAGTTGCTGCCTTCGCTGAAACCAGGGCAACGTGCGCAGGTCAATGCGGCCGTTTTCGAGCAGATCGAAGGCCATGAAGGCCACTGGAGTTTCGGCGAGTAAGGTCCTGGTGAGGCTTTTCCTGCTCAAGCGGGCATGTAGCATGGAAAAAGGAGCCACGGCTCCGTCTTTATAGGGAAGGATTGCGCCGTCCAGCACCGTTCCATCCGGGAGAAAGTCTGGAGCAGCGTGCAGTTCCGGAAATTTCCCGGTGACCAACTCACCGCTTCTGGACCAAATAAACAGGCGGCCTTGCCGAACGATCAGCTGGCTCCGGAGCCCGTCCCATTTCCACTCTGCTATCCAGCCGGAAGGATCGCCCAAGGCGGGTTCTGGGTCTTCTTCCAACGGGAAAGCCAGAAAAAAAGGATAGGGCTTGGAAAGGTCTTCCTGGGGCTGGCGGAACTGTATAAATTCGGAGAAGGACAATTCTTCCGGGCGCCATGGGTTGGCCAGCCGATGGGCGAGAATAGTTTCTTCCAGTCCGCTATAAGTTGCCAGCGCGCTAACGAGGATAGACTGCGGGACCGTCAGGCGAAACCCTCCGCTAAGCAGCTTGTTCAGCAAGAAGCGTTCTTCGCAGCCCAATTGATCCCAAGCCGCTTGAATCGCTGGTTGCTGGGCTTGATGCGAAAGCGAACCGGTTTGCCGGACAAAGGCTATCCAGTGAGACAGGGAGAAATGGCGTTCCTCTTTGGCCGGAGGAACGGCCAGCGCCAGCGTTTCGGCTTGGTCGCCGATGGTCTGAACAGAAGCCTCCAGCAGCCACAAGGGGATGCCGGCCATTTCAGCTGCCCACTCCTTCATGGCAGGCAGGGCGAGCACGCGTTTGGGCCTGTTGCCGGTAAGCAATGCGATAGCCCAGAGCTTGTCTTCATCCCGGGCTTCCCGGAAATAGCGCACCAGCGCATCCCGCTTGTCGTGGATACTTGGGGTGTGTTCCCATTCGGTGCAGCATTGGGCAAAGCGTTTCATTGGTCATTCGGTTACTTCGGCTTCCGGGGGCGCCATATCCATCAATTCTCCTTCGAACGCCGTTTTTTCGGATGCTGCTTCCAGTCCCTGGCTTTCCAGCCAGCGGCTGAAAAGCTCGGTATACCCGTGGGTGACTACCACGCGCTGGGCGCCGGTAGCTTTAATCGCCTCGTTAAGCCCGGTCCAGTCGGCGTGGTCGCTGAGGGCAAAACCCCGGTCGGCATTGCGCCGGCGGGCGTTTCCTCTCAACGCCATCCAGCCGGAAGCCATAGCCAGGGAATACGGTTTCCACTGCCTCAGCCACGAGGCAGCGGCAACAGCGGGCGGCGCCAAGATGAGCCCTCCAGACAGGTCTCTGCGTCGAAGCGAAGGATCGAGGCGCCGGGTGGGGGGAAGGGAAATGCCCTGAGCCCGGATCACCTCCATGACATTTTCTATTCCCGGGTGGGTAAAAACCGGTCCGATCGAAAGGTCCAACCCGGTCAGAATGCGCTGCGCTTTGCCCAGGGCATACGCAGTGATCACACTAATTTTATCCTGAATCAGATTTTCCTGCCACCAGGCATTGATTTCCCCAAAAACGCGTTCCTGGGATTTCCAGTGGAATACCGGCAAACCAAACGTAGACTCAGTGATAAAGGTATGGCAAGGCACGGGTTCGAAGGCTTCGGAGATTCCGTCGTTTTCCAGCTTGTAATCGCCGGATACGACCCAGACCTCCCCGCGGTATTCTACCCGCACCTGGGCGGAACCCACAATATGCCCTGCCGGGTGAAAGGAGAACCGGACACCGTTTATCCACGTGGTCTCTCCATAGCCCAACGTTTCTACGGATACAGGCCCCAGGCGGTGGCGGATGACCGGCTGCGCTGCCCGGGTGCACAGATAAAATTGATGCCCCGGCCGGGCGTGGTCCGAATGCCCGTGCGTGAGGAGCGCTCGCTGAACAGGCTTCCAGGGGTCGATATACACCCCTGCCTGAGCGCAGAAAATCCCGTTGGGTGAAAACTCAAGTAATGGCATGTTCCGAAAGTATTCTTTTTTCAACAAGGCAACCAATTTTCCCGTAATTTTGCACTTCAAAATGCCTTGGATGACTACTTTTTACCCAGGCCCTGCTGCCTTTTAGGTAGCTCAACGTAAATAAACGATTTCCCATGAAAACCCGATGGACTTACCTGCGCAATGCTTTTGCGATCTCCTCGTTATTTTTGATCTGGAATATCCCTGCTGCCGCACAAGTAGAGCAGCCTCTGGATACGGCGCTCAGCGCCCGGCTGGATAGCATTGCCCGCTGGGAGATGGGGCGGCAGGACATTATCGGCATGGCCGTCGCGGTGGTCCAGGACGGGAAGATCGCTTTCTTGAACACGTATGGGTATAGCGATTGGGAAAACCAGCAACCCATCACCTTGGACTCGGAATTTCGTTGGGCTTCCATGTCCAAATCGCTGACTTCTGTTGCGGCAGCCAGGCTCAATGAGCAGGGTTTTCTCAATATGGATACTTTTGTAACAGCCTATGTTCCTGGCTGGCCCGACTCTACGGTTCGCGTACGGCAACTATTACAAAACAGGAGTGGCATTGGGCATTACAACGAATTAGACCGGCTGTATCCAATCTGGAAGAAAAACCTCCGCCAATACAAACCCGACACACTCTGGAACGCCCAGAAGGCCATCTCTATTTTCAAAGGCACGCCCCTGGCCTTCATGCCCGATTCAAGCCATATGTATTCTACTTTTGGGTTTATCCTCGCAGGGGCGGTACTAGACCAGATTGGGCAGGTCAACCTGGGTTTAAACTACCTGGGATTGGTCAATAATTACATTATCCAGCCTTTGGGGCTTCGTTCGCTTAAGCCTGATTTTCAGATGGACACCAACCCCAACGAAGTGAAAGGCTATTACCGCGACCGCCATGGGGATATCCGGCTGCGCAAAGATGACGATGTCAGTTGGAAGATTCCCGGAGGCGGTTACCAGTCCAACATCGTTGATCTGGCCAAATTCATGCAGGGGCTGATTCAGGGCAGGTTCTGCGTCCGGAATCCTTTCAGCCGCTTTGGACCCGGCAGCCCGATTGGGACTATGGAATGGGCTTTGAGGTTCGGGGCGAAGGGCCGTGAGTTTGAGAGTGGCGCACAGCGGGAGCCAGACCAAAACCCGCACGATTTTTGAATTTTACCCCAACCAGCAATTGGGGGTTGCCGTCATGTGCAATGCCGAATGGGTTAACCCCGGACAAGTAGCGGACCTGCTTCTGGAAATTCTTCGTTCGGCTGAGGCTTCCGGTTCGGGCAGCCAGGCGCTACAAGGGTCAAGGTTAAAAAGTTCTACAAAAGATTTTTAGCGGATCCTTTTCCATTTGTCATCGGGGATTTTAACTGCCTGGAGTGTTTGAACCTTGCGATCCAGCATTCCTTTTCACTAAAGGTAAAACGACATGAGCAACAGAAGACAGTTTCTGAACCGTTCCGCGCTTGCAGCGCTTGCCGCCAGCCTGGGCTTATGGGCGCCGGGCAAATCCCAGGCGTTTTCTCCTTACCGCAAAAAGCACAATCCAAACTCCCGGAAAGGAGGGCCGGTCGCCATTGCCACATGGGACAACCGCAAAGCGACGGAAGCCGCCTGGAATGTGCTCAGCAAAAACGGGTACGCCCTGGATGCAGCGGAACAAGGCGCCTGGATTCCCGAGGCCGACCCCAATGACACTTCCGTTGGGTATGGTGGGTTCCCCGACCGCGATGGTTTCGTCACCCTCGACGCCTGTGTCATGGACGAACACTCCAATGCAGGAAGCGTGACGTTCCTGGAGCATATCCTGCATCCGGTCTCTGTTGCCCGAAAAGTCATGGAAAAAACCCCGCACGTGATGCTGAGCGGAGAAGGCGCCCTCCAGTTTGCGCTATCCGAAGGGTTCCAAAAGCAGAACCTCCTGACGGAAACCGCCCGCCAAGCCTGGGAAAAATGGAAAAAAGACAACGGATATACCCCGCCGACCCACGATACGATTGGCATTCTGGCCCTGGACCAGCAAAACCGGATTTGCGGCGCGTGTACCACCAGCGGTTGGGGGTTCAAGATGCGGGGACGGATTGGAGATTCGCCCATCATCGGCGCCGGATTGTATGTCGATAATGAAGTCGGCGCCGCTACCGCCACCGGCCAGGGCGAACTCATGCTCAAAACCCTGAGCTCGTTTATGATTGTGGAACTCATGCGCGGGGGAGCTACGCCCCAGGAAGCGTGCGAAGAAGCCGTAGCCCGCATCGCTAAAAAGTTCCCCGACCAGGTGGAAAACGGCAGCGTCCAGGTAGGCGTACTCGCGCTTGCCATGGATGGGCATCATGGCGCGTACGGCCTAAGGCAAGGCTATTCGTACGCTTTATTTCAGCATGGGGAAAACAAACACTTCCCGGCAACCCACCTGGTTTAGACTTTAGATGTTAGACGTTAGATGTTGGAACTTATCTTCTGGAACCCTTATCCCTGAATTGGAAATTTTGAAAAAAGCACTAAACTTGGGGTATGGAAGCAACCGCCTTCTCGAGTGAGGCGCTGAAAGCAGTGGGTTTTAATGGCTTGGGCTTTGTCAACAAGCGGTTGTGCCTGATGGTGCAGTTTTATGAAAACCACACCCCCCCAACGCTATTCAGGCAAACAAAGCTCGCCCTATGGCTTGCCGTCGCCTTTCTTTTGGGGCCGCAGATCCGTTTATTTGCCCAACCCGCACCCTTATACAAGGACTTTAATGCCCTCTGGGAGTCTGTCGAAATGCTCCTCGGCCAGCCCGACGCCAGCGCCGGCCGTTTTTTTACTTTCAAAAAAATGCAGGGAGACTCGCTCCTTGCACAAGCGGAGGCTTATATCGTTTCCTTCAAAAATGATAGCGCCGTTCTGATTTCAAGACAAATGCTCCACGTTTTGAAGCGGCAAAACCAACACGAATCCCCGCTTGGGCTGAAGGCGCAGTTGGTACTGGCGAGGGCATTAGAACACAACGACGCAGATTCGATTTCCCTGCGCTTGCTGCTGCATGTGCAGGAAGCCTGCCAGAAAGAGGGGCCTTGGGACACCTATGTTAAATCAAGCCTTGCCCTCGCCCTGTTATATGAAAACATGGGCCGCCCTTCACAATGCCTGGAGTACCTGAATTACGCGAAATCAGGCATTGACCGCAACGACTTGCAAGCATACTATCCACAATATGCTATGAGGGCGTGTTCTTACTACCGCGTTTTCACAAGCAATGCGGACTCCGCCGTTTATTATGCCAGGGAGGTGCTTCGAACTGCCCCCATCTACAACCTGACATTGGAGGAAGCCTGGGGTCACCTGCTAATGGATATGCTTCGCAGTAAGGATACTCCAGATCCTTTGGAGCACCTCAACGTGGCGGCAACGCTTTTCATCAAAATAGAAGATTATACAGGACTGAGTTACGCCTTCGGTGGTATCGCCGACAAGCATTTTCGGAACGGAGATCTGAACAAGGCAATGGCGTTCAATGATTCCACTATAGCTGCCGCCCAGAAATCCATTGCTGCCGGAAACAAATGGAATCCCGCCCTATTCGGGGCGTATAGGTTCCGTGCAGGCCTGTTCAGACAGTTGGAACGTCATGATTCTGCATGGCACTATTTACAGAAAGGCTACGAGGTGGAGTTAAATTTCATGCGGGCAAAAGAAAGCGCCAAAGCCATTGAAATAGACGCGCGTTACCTGAATGAAAAAAAAGCGAGGCAAATTAAAGCGCAGAGCGAAGCCATCCGCTTCGAAAAACAGATAAGAAAATTGTTGCTGGTGATTTTTGGTATTACCCTTTTACTTGCTGCCGGTCTTGCCATCGGTTTGGTCAAGCACGTCAGGGGAATGCGGGAATTGGGAAAAAAAAACAGCCTCATTCAGCATCAGACAGAACAATTGAAATCCCTGGATGCCGCCAAATCCCGCTTCTTTGCCAACATCAGTCACGAACTGCGCACCCCGCTGACCTTGCTGCTTGGCGCCCTCTCCGCTATTAAAAAGGACAGCCAATTGACCCAAAAGCAGGAGAAGTTAGTTCAACTCGCCAATCGGGGTGGCGACGAGATGCGACGGCTTATCTCCGAGATCCTCGACCTTGGCAAGTTGGATGCGGGCAAAGTGGCTGTCAAGCAGGAGCCTGTTTTGGTAGCTGGTTTTTTCTCCAACTACTTCGCCCAGTTCGAGTCGCTGGCAGAGCAAAAGAAGATACACTTCAACTTCGAGAGCGAAGTGGACAAGGGCACAGCAGTCCTGCTCGACAAGGAAAAATGCCGTCAAATTGTCTATAACCTGCTCTCGAACGCCTTCAAGTTCACCCACACAGGTGGCACGGTCAGCGGGAGGTTGCGCTTCGAAAACGGCAGCCTGCAACTGAACGTCACCGACACGGGGGATGGCATTCACCCCGAAGACCTGCCCCACATTTTCGAGCGGTATTTTCAGACCAACCAAGTGAATAGCCCTGCGCAGGGCGGTACAGGCATCGGGCTGGGCCTTTGCCGCGAGTATGTCCGACTATTGGGCGGCAGCATTGAGGCCTACAGTACCATTGGCAAGGGGTCCGAATTTGTCGTCAGATTCCCGGTAGAGGTGGTGGAAGGGGAGGTCGTTTCACAGGAGAATAGCCAGGTCTTCGCCGGGGAAGTTCCTCCTGCAACGGCAGGTTCGGGCAATCGTTCGCTTGAACCCATTGCGCCCCGGCTCTCCGCCGCTGTCCGCGATAAACCTGTCATACTCATCGTGGAGGACAACTTCGAGTTGCAAGCCTACATCCGACTGGTTTTGGAGGAAAAATGCCAGGTCGTTACCGTAGAAAATGGGCAGTTCGCCCTCGACTGCCTGAAGTCAACCTCCAACATCCAGCTGATTGTTTCTGACCTCATGATGCCCGTCATGGACGGCTACCAGTTGCTCGAAAAGCTAAAATCCAGCGACGCGACCCGCCACATCCCCGTCATCATGCTGACTGCGCGGGCAGAGGCACGAGACAGGCTCAAAGCGCTGCGCATTGGAGTGGACGACTACCTCACGAAACCATTCGACGAGGAGGAACTTCTGGTGCGGATCGACAACCTGCTGAAAAACAAGGCGGCCCGTCTGGAGGAAACCGCTGCTGAATCCTCCGGGGAAAACGCCGTCGTCACATTGTCTGAAGCCGGCCAAAATTGGCTAAAAGATTTTGAAAAGCACGTGCAGGAAAACCTCGCCAGCGATCTGCTCAACGTACCAGAGCTGGCCCGCCATTTTCTCATGAGCGAATCCTCCCTGCTGCGCCAGTTGAAGCGCCTGACCGGTTTATCCCCCATACAATATTTGCAGGAAATCCGCCTCGCTAAAGCCCGTTATTTTTTGGAAAACCGCAGCTATGATTCCGTCGCCAAAGTTGCTTCCATTGTGGGCTACGGCGATGTCCGCAATTTTTCCCGGAGTTTCAAGCAGCGGTTCGGGAAGCTGCCCTCGGAGCTGCTGGAGGCGTGATCAAAAAATACAGCCGCCCCATACAAACTCATGGAATTCGATACCCGGAGGGAAGCGGCCTATCAGCAAAATATCATCAATGCCCAGGTCTGAAGCCCTGGATTGCAGCGTTTTTAGATCGAATGTTCCGGGGGTTTCTTTTACTTCGATGGCCTTTTGTTTATCTAAGATAAAATCGATTTCCTGTCCGGTTTTTTTCTGAAAATAATTGACCTTACCAAGCCGGAACAATTGGTTGGCAACGGCATTTTCAAACAATGCGCCACTGCTGACCTGCGCAAACTGGTTGACTAAACCGTTGTCTGAAATAAACAGTTTGGGTTGTACGGCGATACTACGGTCGGGGTTAAGGGAGTAAGGCTCGACAAGATGCAAAAAATAGGTAGCCCGAAACAACTGGATGTAATCTTTGACCTTATGCCTGCTCAAACCCGCCAGTACCCCGATTTTCTGGTAGTCTAACTTGCTGCCAATGCGGGCTGCCAATAAGGTTGCCAATTTGAAGAGTCGGTCTTCTAACGATGACAGGTTAATCTTCGATACATGTTTTAATATCCCATCCAGGTAAGAGTTAAGAATATCGTTTAGCGCCTGCGCCTTTTTTTTCGGCGAATCGGCCAGCACCACCTGCGGGAAACCGCCATAACGCAAATATTCTTCATAATGATGTTGGTAGGCGGAAAAAACCAAGGGGCGGAATGGTTTCATCCGTTGCCCCAACAATGGGATGGTGTCTACCTCTTTGAAGTTCAAAAACTCCAGAAAATCGAGTGGGAAACCAAAACACGCCCCCTGCGGCCGGCCGGCCCGCGTTTCCTTTTTAGGGAAAGCCAGTCATTTCGGGGAAATATGTCGATGGGAATTCAGTACTTGTCTGAATTCACTGGTTTCGGCAAACCTAAAGTTAAAGGTCAGCTGGCTTCGCCGGGCGGGAAAAGGGCCGCCCGGGGCCCGGGTTGTTCCCGTGCGCCGTTTTCTGCAAAAGGTACTTTAAGGCTGTGGTTTTGCCCGTGCGCCCTCCCCCCGGGGGCCCCCCCCCCGGGCCCCCCCCCCTTCCTTTTTCTCCGGGGGGGGGCCTGGCCCCGCCCGGGGTAAAAATTGGCCGATGGTACATGATTCAACTTTATGTTAAAAAATACAACACAAAGTAATTCTTTTTGTAAAATAAAATATCAAAATAATGCAAAAAAATTGACTTTGGCCCCGGGCCGGCGGCGTCGTGGGGGGCGGCCTTTTCCGCCCCCCCCCTTCCCCTTTTGACGGGAAAATGCCGGGTTGGTCCCTTTGCAGCGTTAGTAAGCCTTTTTTAGACATGCTGATTTTGTAATCCATTTTCAATACCCTATTATGAGATTATACATTTTCTTTATAGCAACTTTTTCCGTGTTGAGTTTTATCAAAACAGAAGCTCAGACTCCGCCTTATTCTGGAACTATTTTTATTGACCCTGACATTATCACCTCGTCAGACTCCTCTTCTATTCAAAGTACTACCTATGCAGGGCGAGGTCAGCGACAAGTTTATGACAGAAGAGTAAACAACTGGGTAAATATTAATGCCTATTTGTTTGATGTGACTTGGAACGATGGCGTATTTTCAGAAGCTGTAGTTAATCCAGAATTTGGAACGATTGAATTGGCAAAAGTCGAAGCAGAAAAATATGCCCGTTTAATTGGCCAGCTGCCTTTTTGCTTGAGATTAGATGTGGATCAAATATGGATACATCAAGGTGTACAACCATTCGGTGGAGGAAACAGATCTATGCTCATCCATACAGGACAGTCAGCTATTTATGAGGCATCTGGAATTATTGAAGAAACTTTGGTCCATGAAGCAGCGCATACGTCCCTGGATTTTTCTCATGGAGCTTCTTCTGGCTGGATTACTGCTCAAAACAAGGATGTAAATTTTATTTCTACTTATGCACGAGATAATCCTACAAGGGAAGATATTGCTGAAAGTTTTTTGCCTTGGTTGATGGTAAAATATAAGGCTTCAAAAATATCAACAGCAGATTTTAACAAGATTACTCAAACCATTCCAAACAGGTTGGCCTATTTTGATAGTCAAGCTTTTAACTTATATCCGTTTTTTGGCAATAAAACCTCGACTCCGCCGCCGCTATTTACAGGAGGAACTAATTTTTTATACCCTGACATCATCACTCCATCCGATCCGTCTTCTATTCAAAGTACTACCTATGCAGGGCGAGGCCAGCGACAAGTTTATGATAGAAGAGTAAATAACTGGATAAACATTAATGCCTATTTATTTAACATAGTTTGGGATGACGGCATTACTTCAGAAGCCGTAGTTAATCCAGAATTTGGAACGATTGATTCGGCAAGATTTGAAGCAGAAAAATATGCCCGTATTATAGGTCAATTGCCGAACTGCTTAAGAATTGATGTGGACCAAATATGGATAAACAAAGGCGTGCAGGTTTTTGGCGGCGGAAATAAAGCTATACTCATTCATACGGGACAATCAGCTATTTATGAAGCATCTGGATTTCTTGAAGAAACATTCGTTCATGAAGCATCACATACCTCATTAGATTTTCCTCATGGAGCTTCTTCTGGCTGGAAAACTGCCCAAAGCAAAGATGGAATTTTTATTTCTACCTATTCGCGAGATTTTCCCGACCGGGAGGATATTGCTGAAAGTTTTTTGCCTTGGTTGATGGTAAGATACCGAGCGTCAAAAATAACGGCCACAGATTTCAACAGGATTAATCAAACCATTTCCAACAGGTTAGCCTATTTTGATAGCCAATCCTTCAACTTGTATCCCTTTGTTGGCAATATCGTATCAACTACCAGCCTGGAAGATATTAAGCCAATAGTTTATATTTATCCCAATCCATCAAGTGAATTCATTCAAATTGCCGGCATTACTGCATCTATAAATTATGAGATTTATACTATTCAGGGCGGTAAAGTACTTGAAGGCATATACGCTGAAGGCAACCAAATTAATATTCAGAATTTGCCTGGTAACATGTACTTCTTAAAACTCAAAAACGGTAGCACAATGAAATTTATCACGGAGTAAAATCTCACACTACTGGAGTTTTTATTCCTGCTATTTGATTCGGGGGTGCGAAAGATCCGTTGGGCCTGTCTCAAAAGACCATTCTTTGCTCCCGGCATGAAATTTTATTTTCTTCTTTCAATTCTTTTAAAAAATTGCTTTGCAGTTTTTTAAAAGAATTGAAAGAAGAAAATATTTTTTGGCGGCCAGGGGAAGACCGGTCTTTTGAGACAGCCCCTCTAACCTCCAACGTCTAGCGTCTAACGTCTAACCTCACATCCAGGCGCTAAGGATGCCGCCTATCAGCGCGAAGGAAACGACCCAGAACGAGGCATTGATCAGGATATAGCGCCAGGATTTTCGTTCAAACAGGGCATTAACGGCCAGGACGGGCAAGGCAAGAAATAAGCCGGTAAGCGTGCCGTGGAAAGCGCCGTGCTTGAACGTCCGGAAGTTGTTTCCATATTTGGCCATGAAATCGGATACATACATGCCTATCTCTGAGTTCGGGTCGTTGATTCCCGGCTCCTCGGCTAAAACGGAATAGAGGTGCATTTGATGGATGACCGTAAAGCCTAGCACTACAGAGACCAATAAGCCAAACACATACGTCAGACCGAAGGTCAGGAGCATATTGCCGCCCTTCATCTTTTCATCCGTCAAATCCGCTTCCTTCATCCAGGCATTGCCAAACGTTTTGGGATGGTACCACACAAAACCGATGAGGAGCGGAATCAGAGCAGTGACAAAATACAGGTAAAAATTCATTGATTCCATGATAGGTGTTTTTAGGGTGAAACAATTTGAGTGCAAAATATAAAATTTAAAAAATATTGTTTATTTTTTATTAAATTTTTTTTATCGTCTAGCCTCCAACGTCTAATCCATTGACATAAGTCATCGCTTTTTGCCCTCTTTCTCCTTCTCTTTGTCAAATTATTATTTCTTAAATTTAACGTCAAACCAAAAAATACATGGATATGAAACGAATAGGGTATGTACTTCTGATGGTCCTCCTTTGGGCGCGCAGCTATGCAGATGAAGGGATGTGGCTTCCTATGCTTCTGGGCGATCAGGTATACAAGGAGATGGTCAAAAAAGGGCTGAAACTGAAGCCCGAACAACTGTACAGTATGAACAAGGCATCGATCAAAGATGCCATCATTATTTTCGGAGGCGGTTGCACCGGGGAGATCGTCAGCGATCAGGGGCTGATCTTCACCAACCACCACTGCGGCTATGGAGCTATCGCAGGCGCCTCTACCATGGAGCACAACTACCTTCGGGATGGCTTCTGGGCCGCAGACAAAAGTAAAGAAATTTCCTCCCGCGGGCTCAGCGTCCAATTTCTGAATAAGATCGAAGACGTGACCGCCCGGGTAGAAGAAGCGATCGGGTCGGCTACCGGGATGGATAAAAACCGCAAGCTTTCCGAGGTGTTCCAGAAGATTGCGGCAGAAGCCACCGGCGGCGACGAGTTCAAGCGGGCATCGGTCAATCCGATCTTCCGCGGCCGGCAATACCTGCTGTACGTCTACGACGTGTATAAGGACGTGCGCCTCGTAGGTACCCCGCCGGAAAGCGTGGGCAAGTTCGGCGGCGATACCGACAACTGGGAATGGCCACGCCATACCGGCGACTTCTCCGTTTTCCGCGTGTATATGAGCCCGGATGGGAAACCCGCCAACCACAATGCAAGCAACGTACCTTACAAGCCCAAGCACTTCCTGCCCGTAAGCATCAAAGGATTTGCTGATGGGGACTATGCCATGATTTTCGGATACCCCGGCGGCACGAACCGCTATGAAACCTCCTACGGCGTCAACCTCAGCACGGATATCAATAACCCGACGCTGGTGAAACTACGCGACATGCGCCTGCGGTACATGTTTGAAGAGATGAAAAAAGACCCGGCAGTGAAGCTCCAGCTGGCTTCTGAATACGCCGGAGTAGCCAACTACTGGAAATTCTTTGATGGCGAAACCAAGCAACTGCTCAAATACGATATCGCCGGGCAAAAGAAACGGACCGAAGACGCCTTCACCGCCTGGGCAAAAGGCAAACCGAAGTACGAGAACGTGATGGGCGATTTTGCCAAAATTTATGAAGCCTGGCGACCCTATGCCATGCACCGGCAGTATATTCAGGAAGGCATCACCGGATGCCGCCTGATCCAGGCTTCCGCGGGATTGCTCCAATTAGAAAGCCTGCTTATGCGCGAAGACAACCCTGCCGACCAGATCAAGCGCGCTATGGACGGACTGGAAAACGCCCGTCAGCGCTACCAGACCAATTACAACCTCAAAGCAGAGCAGAAGATCCTGGCCAACGTGCTATTGATGTTCCTCAACGACATCGACCCCGCCCAGCATCCGGAAGGCTTCTACAGCAAGTTATTCCGCAATTACGGTAGCCTGGACAACAGCCCGTTTACCGCCATCGCCGAAGATGTGTTCCAGAACAGCATCATGGTCAACGACGAAAACTGGGAAGCCTTCAAGGCCAAACCCACCCTGGATGCGCTGAAAAAAGACCCGGCCTTTGGAATCGCGGACGCTTTCCTGAAGAACTTCCAAAATATGGTCTTGCCGAAATACAACGAGTTTGCCAGCAAAAACGAAGAACTCCACCGGGCATATATGGACGGGCTCTTCGAAATGAACCCCGATAAGATGAAGGCTACCTACCCGGATGCCAACTTCACCATGCGGGTTTCCTACGGCAGCGTGCAAAGCTACAAACCGAAAGACGCAGTTACTTACGATTTCGTGACCACTTTATCGGGCGTGGTTTCCAAATACAAGCCCGGCGATTACGAATTCGACCTCCCGCAAAAACTGCTGGACCTCCACAAAGCCAAAGACTTCGGCCGCTATGCTGACCTGAAATACAACGACATCATCGTCGGCTTTATCACCAACAACGACATCACTGGCGGCAACTCGGGTTCTCCCGTGATCAATGCCAAAGGCGAACTCATCGGCCTCGCTTTCGATGGCAACTACGAAGCCTTGAGCCACAAAATGGCCTTCGATAAAGACATGATCCGCACCATCAACGTGGATATCCGCTACGTGCTCTGGTGCATCGAAAAACTTGGCGGCGCCAAGCATATTGTCGATGAACTGAAAATCGCGCAGTAGAAGATGTAGAAGATGGATAGGATGTAGAGGATGTAAAAGACATCCTTTACATCCTCTACATCCTTTTTACACCCGGATCATTTTTTTCGCTGTTGTTTTCCCTCCTCCTTCCAGCACGCATACATAAACCTGCCGCTTATTTCCAGTTGGGGCATTCCAAACCACTTCGTGTTCCCCTGGCGAAAACGGTGCGCTGTTTGCCAACCGGGCCACTTCCTGTCCTTGCATGTTGACGATCCGCAGGGTAAGGAGGGAGGATTCGTCCAGGCTGAACCGAATGCGTACTTCCGATTCGAAGGGGTTAGGATAGATTTGGGTGATGCGGAAGCGTGTCCGGGCAATTTCCTTAACTGAAGTCACCGCATCGGGCGCCACGGGCGCGCTTTCCACCGAGTTGCGGCTGAGCGTAGTCACCGCGTACCAATAAGGCGTGGAGGAGGAAGGCGTTTGATCTTGGTACTCGAACTTATCGGTAAGGGTCAGCAGGTTTTGAGAATTTTTTACGGCCTCACTCCAATCGGGCTGGGCGTTTGCCTGGAGGCGGTACACGCCAAAAAAGCGGGGGGAAGCTTGCTGCCCCTGGGGCGCAGGCTGGCTCCACCGCAGCCGGCGGCCTCCGGTTTCAGCCAGGAGCTCCACTTGCTGGGGCGGAGCTGGGGCGTGAGTATCTTTCCAATCCATCACCGGGGTGAACGCCCGATAGCGGTAGAGGTTGGTTCGCAAGCTGTCGGGTACGCCCTGGGTAGTTGATACGCTGATGTTGGTTGCCCGGAAATGCAGGGCGCCGGGAATGCCGTTCTCCCGCATAAACCGGATCTGTTTGGGAATCTCCGAAGGCGTGTACAGGGTAGCCGCGCTCGTCATGGACGGGTCGGCGCGGTACAATGCCAGGCCAGGATAGAGGTGCCTGCCGTTCATCTGGGTTTTCCACCAGAGCGATAGTTTGGCGAAATCCTGGTTGCCGCCAAAAGGCCAATACAACTGGGGAGAGAGATAGTCGATCCATTTTTCCTGGAGCCACCGGACAGCGTTGCCGTAGGTAGCGTCCGCCCCGGATAAACCGGTTATGCCGGGCGGGTTGCCGCTTCGCCAGATGCCGAAAGGGCTGATGCCGTACTTGAGCCATGGCTTGATCCCGAGAGCTGCCTCGCTCAGCTCCTTCACAAAGCGGTTGATGTTATCCTCCCTCCAGGCGTTCAACGTCATTCCGGTCCCGTAAACGGCATAGGTGGCCTGATCTTCGTTGGTTATTCCTTCGTAAGGATAAAAATAGTCGTCGTAGTGCAGTCCGTCGATGTCGTAGCGCTTGACCACGTCGGTCAGCAGGTTAACGAGATATTGGCGGGCTTCCGGGATGCCCGGGTTGAGCAGCATCACGGTTTTGACCGTCAGCATCCAGTCGGGGTGCTGCACCGACAGGTGGTTGATGGCTTTGGGGTAAGTCGACGTGACACTCCGGATCACCCGGAACGGGTTGATCCAGGCGTGCAGTTCCATCCCCCGTTTATGCGCTTCTTCAATCGCAAACGAAAGCGGGTCCCAGGAAGGGCTGGGAGGCAGCCCCTGCTGTCCGGTCAGGTAATAGGACCAGGGCTCCAGGGTAGAAGCATACATCGCGTCGCTTTCGGAACGGATCTGAAAAAAAATCGTATTGATTCCCGTTTGTTGCAACTTATCGAACATCGTGCGCAGGGCCTGCTGCTGGGAGGAAGGCGAGGCGCCTCGTACGGGCCAGTCGAGGTTGACCACCGTAGCTACCCACACGCCGCGCATTTCATATTTGGGAGAGGGGGGGGATTGGGCGGGGAGGGGCAGGGCGCAAAGAGCAAGGCATAAGGCAACAAGGAAAATGGGAAGGAATTTCATGGGCGGTTATTTGGAATTACAAATTACAATCCCTCCCTGCTTCGAGTTTGCCGATCATCCCTTCGATATTGGCTTTGTTTGCCGAATCCGGCGCGAGGGCCAAAGCCTGCCGGGCATATTTGAGCGCCGTTTTGTAGTCCCCTATACCGGAGTATCCCCGGGTAAGGCCGACGAATACGGTAAACTCCTTGGGAAATTTTTCCGCATTGTACTTAAATATCTCCAGCGCTTTGTCTTGTTTTTTCTGAGCCAGGAGTTGGCGGCCGAACGCATGGACGGCTTGCATTCCGGCATCCGGCATCCGGATGGCTTCCGCCATCAGCGCGTCGGCTTCTGCTTCCCGTTTCATCGCATAGAGCACCCCGGCTTTGGTTTGCATCGTACGGAAATTTTTTTCGCCGGGAAACTCCTGCGGGTTCATCGCATGATCTGCCCATTCGAGCGCCTGGTCGAGGTGGGTTTTACGCTCCACGCAAAAGTTGACCGCCTCGATCCAGTTTTCCAACCGGAACCCATGGAAGCTTTGGAGTTCTTCCCCGAATTTTTGGATGTACACGGCATTCGGATCCGGAACGGAAATCCGGATCGGGATGGTAAGTTCCTCCCAACTTAACAATACCCGGCAGCGGTTTTCCTCCCGGTCGTCAAACGTATAGGTGAGCCATTCCTGATAGGCGGATTGGAAGGGCTGGACGGTTACCCGTAAGACGTCCTCTTCGGGCCGATAGAAATAACTTCCCCAAGCCGTCGTATTCTTGGAGAAAATAACCGTCCATTCGTTCTCCGAAGGGATCATGTGCAACCCATATACGCCTGCCGCCAGGGGCTTGCCTTCTATCTCCACCTCGTGAGAGAAAGCGATGGTCGTGTTTTCATTCGCGCCGGCCCTCCATGGAGATGGGTTTTTGTCGTTGCTCAACCCGAACTGAAGATTGCTCATCCCATAAGGAACCAGCCCTCCCCAGATCTTGCCGCGACGGTCGGTACCGTCCGGCGCATGCACATCCGGGCTGCTGTAGTTAATGGTTACGCTGACCAATCCCATGTATTGGGTAACGCTGGCTTTTTGGTTGCCGCCGCTGGGGGGCAGAGAGATCTGAGCGTAGAGAACTATTCCGGTAAGTAAACCGAAAGCCGTTGAGAGGATTTTTTTCATTAGTCGGGCGGTTTTGGTGATAAAGAACAGGACTAATGTACGTTATTTCCGTACAAAAACCGGCGCTTGGTGGTATTTATATGTGGAGTCTGTCAGAACACGCCAGGCTTTGGTTTTCCAGTCCATCAGGGCAATAGGATACTGCTTTTGCTCCGCAAGGTTTTTGGGTTTTAAGCTTGTTCGTAAGCGGCTTTGAGCCAGGAAACGGCAATCCACTCCTCCAGGGATTTTTCGGTGTTTTTCCGGAGGTTTTCAATCATGGTGTCTTCCATAACAACAACATTTTGGGTGAAGAAAAAAGGGCATCTATGGTGCAAGGATAGCCGAATTATATCCGGCGCCGTATGTTGTGCGGTGAATAAACACCGCAGATTGGCCATCGGGGGAAATCCGGGGAGAAGACAGCGCCACGATCTGGTGCATGTCTTCAAGCGCCAGGAGCTGGCCTTGCCCGGAAAGGGAAAAAGGCAGACAGAAGATTACCCATGCCAGAGAGAAGGCGCCCGAGGCAAAGTGCTGGAAGGAGCGGGTAACCTGCTTGCGGGGGGAAGGATAAAAAACCATGGGCGTTGGATTTGAGATCAATATATGCAAATCCGGTATGCTTTTGGGCTAATTTCCAATTGGACCGTTTCTGCTCACCCGCGGCTGAATTTCGTTATCTTTGTCAAAACACAGCGCCAGGAAGATGGAAGAAAAGAAAACCCTCCGCGTAGAAGATTTCAGCCCCTCCCTGTTCTGGGATGTGGACAAAACGCAGGTGGATTTTGAGAAGCACGCTGTTCATGTAGTGGATAAAGCATTGAATCGCGGCAGTTGGGAGGATTTCAAAAAAGTCCTATGGTATTACGGTCGCGACAGGGTCAAAGCGATTGTAAAAAACCTTCGCTACATGGACAAAAAAACCATGCAGTTCAGCAGTGTGTATTTTCAAATTCCTATTACAGAAATGCGATGTTACATCTGGAAACAATCGAGCCCTTCACATTGGGACTATTGAAGTCCTTGATGGAAAAAGATTACCTCAATCCATTTATACTTGTGGGGGGTACCGCCCTTGCCCTTCAAATTGGCCATAGAAAATCCATAGACCTGGATATGTTTACCATGTCGGATGTGGATACGGATATGTTGCTGGACCATCTGAAGAAGGATTATCAGGTAGTTGAAAAAGTAAAGACCAAAGGAGCGCTAATAGCTGAAATTGAAGGAATCAAAACGGATTTTATCCGATTTAAGTACCAATTCAATTATCCGTTTATTCTGGCTGATGGCATAAGGCTTGCCAATATTGCAGATATTGTACCTATGAAACTGGACGCCATTACAGGCCGCGGCGACAAAAAAGACTTTTTCGACCTTTACTACCTTTTGGAAAAGTATGACCTGGCTCAAATGCTGCGTTTGTTCAGCGAGATGTATCCCCATTCAACCCTTTTTCATGTAATCAAAAGCCTGACATGGTTTGCCGATGCTGATCCGCAATCTCCACCCGAAGTAATGGACGAAAAGGTTACTTGGGAAAGGGTTAAAAGGAGAATCGAAAAAGCAGTAACCCATCAATAGAAAGGTATCATGTCCAACATCCTTTCTAGCCTGAATAAGGAATGCTCCTAAAACGTTCAAACAAAATGGTCCTCCATGCATCCTGTTTTCTTCCCGAACGCCTCCGCCTTCCGCACCTGGCTGGAACACCACCACCAAACTGAAACCGAGCTTTGGGTTGGCTATTACAAAGTAACCACAGGCAAACCCAGCATGACCTGGTCGGAATCGGTGGATCAGGCGCTGTGCTTCGGGTGGATCGACGGCCTCCGGAAATCGGTGGATGCAGAAAGCTATTGCATCCGCTTTACGCCCCGAAAACCGGACAGCATTTGGAGCGCCGTCAACTTAAAGAAAGTGGAATCGCTGACCCGGGAAGGGCTCATGCGCCCGGCGGGACTGGATATTTTTTCCAGGCGAAAACCGGAAAAATCGGAACTTTATAGTTTCGAAAACGAACCGGCACACCTATCGGAGGCGTATGAAAATTTGTTTAAAGCCAGCTCAGCAGCCTGGGCTTTTTTCACAACACAGGCCCCTTCCTATCAAAAGACCATCATCCATTGGATCATGGCGGCTAAAAAGGAAGAAACGCAACGTTCCCGATTGATGAAAGCGATCGCGGAAAGTGAAAAAAATAAGCGGGTCGTTTGATCCTTTCGTTTTAAAAACCACATAAAACCCATCTGACTATGGCATACGATTTCCTTCTTTATGGCGCCAACGGGTTCGTCGGCCGCGAGCTCGCCCAACAGGCGGTTCGGCAAGGCCTGCGCCCCCTGCTGGCAGGCCGAAACCAGGCTGAAGTATCCACGCTCGCCCAATCCCTTGGCCTTGATTTCCGCATCTTCTCGCTGGAAGAAACGGACAAGCTCCGCGCTGCGCTCCGGGAATGCCCCCTGGTATTGCATTGCGCCGGCCCGTATAAGTATACCTACAAGCCTATGGTGGAGGCCTGTATCCAGGAAGGGGTGCATTACCTGGACATCACAGGAGAAATGCCCGTGTATATAGCTCAGCAGGGGTATGACCATCAGGCCAAAGAGAGGGGCGTCATGATCCTCCCGGCGGTTGGTTTTGACGTGGTACCCACCGATTGTCTGGCGTTGTATTTAAAAGAAAAGCTACCTACGGCGACGCACCTGCAACTGGCATTCTCCCAGAAAGGCCCTGCCGGGTTACCCCCCGGAACCGCCAAAACCATGATCGAGATGATGCCTTTTGGACTCAAGATCCGCCGGGACGGGAAGATTATCGACGCACCGGATCCAGGGTATAGCCAGGAGATCGATTTTGGCAACCGGCCGCGCACGGCCATACGCCTGAATTGGGGCGATGTATTTACCGCATACTACACTACGGGCATTCCCAATATCGAGAACTTCATGGCTATGCCAAAAGCTACTTCCCGGCAGGCAAAGATTATGGGAAAACTTCGCCCGCTGTTTCGCTTCAAACCGGTGCGCTCCCTGTTCCAGGGCATCATAAAAGGAGGCTCTACGTCTGATGAACGTGCTGCTACCCAGGTCTACGTATGGGGTAAGGTTTGGGACGATGCCGGCAACCATGCGGAAGCTCGCCTGGTAGGCCCTGAAGCGGGGGTAGTATGGACGGTTCGTGCCGCCCTTGCCTGCATCCGCCATGTCCTGGCCGGGGAAGTAAAACCCGGGTACCAGACTCCCGCCGGCGTTTTTGGCGCGGATCTGGTGCTGGAGTGCGAAGGGGTTACCCGAGCAGACGCTTAGACGGCAGACGGGGATGGCGCAACGCGGGTAGCAATCGGTTTGGAATAATCTTTTTTGCTTATGTACGACGTAATCATTATCGGCGGCGGTTTTGCCGGGCTTACGGCCGCCCGGCGTCTGCAGGAGGCCGGGCGGGAAGTTCTGCTCCTGGAAGCGCGCGACCGCGTCGGCGGGAGGGTTTGGACCCACTGGATCGACGGGCAGACGTATGTCGATTATGGAGGCCAGTGGATCGGCCCTACCCAGGACCATGCCTATGGGCTTGCCGTCGAATTAGGAGTGGAAACGTATGCCACCTACAACTCCGGCAAGCATGTGATTGCCCTGAACGGAAGCGTAAGCACTTACCGCGGCCTCATTCCAAAAATTGACTTGCCTTCCCTGCTCAATATAGATTGGGTGATCAAATCCCTGGAAAGGCGTGCTAAACGGATAACCCTCGACCACCCGTGGGAAAGCCCGGGAGCCCGGAAACTGGACAGCCAGACCCTGGCCACTTTTCTGGACCGGAACGTCTGTTTCGGCAACGCCCGCAAAGTACTTGAAGCGGGTTTGGACACCGTTTTTGCCGTTTCTCCGTCGGAACTTTCCTTGCTGCATGCCCTTTTCTACATGAAATCGGGAACCAGTCTGGACTGTTTGCTCAATATCGACAATGGCGCTCAACAGGATAGGTTCGTTGGGGGAGCTCAGCTTTTAGCCGACCGCCTGGCCGAAAAATTGGGCGGAGCGCTCCGCCTCCAGTCGCCTGTCCGCCGTATTGAACAAACCGGTACAGGGGTTGCGGTGATTGGCGATGGATTTGAGTTCAAGGCAAAAAAAGCCGTAGTAGCAATCCCTCCCGCCCTGGCCGGGCGGATCGATTACCAACCTGGATTGCCGGGCCGGCGCGATCAGCTTTCTCAGCGTATACCCATGGGTACCGTGTGGAAGTGTTTTGGCATTTATGAACGCCCGTTCTGGAGGGAAAAAGGCCTGAGCGGCCAAGCAGTAACCGACGAAAACCACTTCGTACAAACCGTTTTTGATTGCTCGCCCAAAGATGGCAGCAGGGGTATCCTATTGGGCTTTTCCCTGGCGAATCGGGCCAGGAGATTTATGCAACTCCCCGAAAACGATCGCCGGAACGCGGTATTGACGAGCTTTGCCCAGTTCTTTGGGAAAGAAGCCGCCAGCCCTTTGA
This sequence comes from Haliscomenobacter sp., assembly GCA_016707205.1. Classification (GTDB taxonomy): domain Bacteria; phylum Bacteroidota; class Bacteroidia; order Chitinophagales; family Saprospiraceae; genus JADJPL01. Next base: position 304,855 of record JADJHZ010000024.1, read on the forward strand.
TGTATCTGGAAAAAAACTGGGCGGACGAAACCTGGAGCCGGGGTTGTTATGCCGGTATGTTCCCGCCAGGAATTTGGACAGGATTTACGGATGCGCTGACACAACCCTGCGGGCATATCCATTGGGCAGGTACGGAAACTTCGCCCGTATGGAATGGATACATAGAAGGTGCTATCCGATCAGGCGAACGGGTTGCAGAAGAAATAAACTGCCTATTCCATGTGTGATACGTTTGTATCGATGCCCGGACATTCCCTTTCCGGAAATGTGATCTTCGGAAAGAACTCCGACCGCGAGCCGGACGAAGCCCAGGCTATCTTGCGTGTTCCTGCTTTGAGACAGGAAGCGCGGAGTGTGCGTTGTACCTTTATTTCCATTCCTCAGGCTGCAGAAACGTTTGAGGTGATTCTCTCCAAGCCCTTCCAGATGTGGGGTGCGGAGATGGGCGTCAATGAACACGGGCTGGCGATCGGCAACGAAGCCGTGTTTACCAAAATGCCATTGGCAAAAAAGAATACCGGACTTACCGGCATGGACATGCTGCGCCTCGCCCTGGAGCGATGCCGGACGGCAGACCAAGCCTTGGGGCAGATTGTTCAACTCCTTGCCGATTTTGGGCAGGATGCCTGTGGAGGGTACCGGAACCAGCGCTTTTTCTACTCCAATAGCTTTTTGATCGCGGACCCCGAAGAAGCCTGGGTACTCGAAACGGCAGGCCCGTTCTGGGCCGCCCAAAAAGTGAGGTCTGGCTTTCGAAGCATTTCCAATGCGTTGACGATAGGAGAAGATTTTGACCTGATTCACGATAAGGCAATAGATTACGCCAAAAACAAAGGAGGGTCCAAAAAAGGGCGCCCCTTTCGGTTTAGCGACGCTTTTTCCGATTGGTTCTATACCCGAATGGGCCGGGGGCGCATCCGACAGGCCAGAACTGCGGGCCTGGGTAGCGCCTGCTCCGGAGCCCTCAATGTGCACGAGGCTTTGTGCATGCTTTCTACTCATTACCCTGAAGGAGAATCCTTTACGCCCACCCGGTGCAATACGGCTTCCGTTTGTATGCACGCCACCGGGCTGACGAACCCCAGCAACACCACCGGGTCTATGGTAGCTGAGATCCGAAGGAAAGCGCCGCACACGGTATGGCTTACCGGCACCTCTTTTCCCTGCCTGTCGGTATGGAAACCGTTTTTCCTGGGCCCAGGATACGCCGGGACCTGGGAGAAGGATTTGCCCCTGCCGGGGGCTGCTCCGGATGAAAGTCTATGGTGGAGCGCAGAGAACGTCCACCGGAAAATAGCGCGGCAATACCAGAAAAGAAAACCATTGATCGGGGAGGACCGCAGCCGTTTACAGGGAGCGTTGCTCGAAGAAGAAGGGATTCTGATTCGGAATGGAGGCGATCCCGGCGCCTGTAGCCGCTTTTCTGAAAAGGCGTTCCGTGATTGCGAAGCATTGCTCTTTAACTGGAGGAACCGATTAGAGAACAAGAAACAAAATCGAGGCTTTGGGACTATCTGAGCCTCATCCTCCCTCCCTTAACATTTCAGTATATCCATTTGTAGCCTGGTTTCTTCCGTTGGCTCTGGCGGCGCGCCCGATAAGCTCGGCGGGGAAAGGTTGGAATGGATATCCGAGAAATGAGCGATTTTCATGGCTACGAATGCTTTGGGTAATATTTTTTTTGAAACCAAAGCGCCAGTTGGACCAGCAAAATGAGCGCAGGCACTTCAACCAGCGGCCCAATCACCCCGGCAAATGCCTGCCCGCTGTTGATCCCAAATACGCCGATGGCGACCGCAATCGCGAGTTCGAAGTTGTTGCCGGCTGCGGTAAAGGCAATGGACGCGTTTTGGGAGTAATCGGCGCCAAGCCATTTACCTGCGAAAAAACTGACCAGAAACATGATCGCAAAATAGATCGCCAGCGGGAGCGCAATGCGGAGCACATCCAGGGGGATTTGAACGATCAGGTTGCCCTTGAGGCTGAACATGACTACAATAGTGAACAGCAGCGCGATCAGCGTAATCGGCGAAATGGCGGGGACGAAAACCTTCTCAAACCATTCTTTTCCCTTCCACGCGATCAGCCCATACCGGCTGATGACCCCTGCGGCAAAAGGGATGCCCAGATAAATAGCCACGCTCTCAGCAATCTGCCCAATGGTAATATGGACTTCCAAGCTTTCCATTCCCAACCAATTGGGCAATACCGTTATGAAAAAGTACGCATACACGCTATACAGCAGGATCTGGAATACGCTGTTCAGCGCCACAAGCCCGGCAGCGTATTCCCGGCTTCCTCCGGCCAGCTCGTTCCAGACGATGACCATGGCGATGCAGCGGGCCAATCCGATCAGGATGAGCCCAACCATATAATCCGGATGGTTTCGCAGAAAAAGAATAGCCAGAACGAACATCAGGATCGGGCCGATAACCCAGTTGAGCAACAGGGAAACGCCCAGGATTTTTCCATTTCGGAACACAGGACCCATCTGTTCATAGCGCACTTTGGCAAGCGGTGGATACATCATCAGGATAAGCCCAATCGCCAGCGGGATGTTCGTCGTTCCTTGCGAAAAGGAATTAATGTAATCGCCGGAAGACGGAATAAAATGACCAATGGCTACCCCGGCAGCCATCGCCAGGAAGATCCACAAGGTTAGGTAGCGGTCCAGAAAGCGGAGGCGCTGACGCTGTGCCGCCGGGGCGCAATCGGTAGCTGACATAAGGATAGGATTTAAAGGCTCTTAAGCCGGCTTTTGAGCAAATACCGTGATGCTGAAGATTCCGGTTTCGCTGCGCTTGAATGCGTCGAGAAGTTCCGGGCTTAAATACCGGCCCAGGATATCGTCGGGAATATGGATGGCTTTCTCCTTCTGAAGGGTCAGATTCTGGAACCCGGTTTGATGGATCAATCCCAGATAGTCCGCTTTCTGGATGGCGCCCGTTACGCAACCGGCATACATTTCGGCTTCTTTGCGGAGTTCTTCCGGCAGGTCGCCCGTGAGGACAATATCGGAAATACTAAAGTGGCCGCCCGGTTTCAATGTGCGGAAAATTTCTTTAAAAACCTTCTCTTTGTTAGGGACCAGATTGAGCACGCAATTGCTCACGATTACATCGGCCAGGTTATCCTCCAACGGCAGGTGTTCGATATCGCCTTCCACAAATTCGACGTTGGAAAATCCCAGTTTTGCCGCGTTTTGACGCGCTTTTTCAAGCATGGCGGGCGTAAAATCTACCCCGATCACACGCCCTTCAGGCCCCGTTTCGTGGCGGGCAATGAAGCAGTCGTTCCCCGCGCCCGAGCCCAGGTCGACGACCACGTCGCCGGGCTTAATACGGGCAAACTCGGTGGGCAAGCCGCATCCCAGGCCCAGGTCGGCTTCCGGAGCATACCCTTCCAGATGGTCGTATTCTTCGTTCATAATGTTGTACACCTCGGTTTCGCTGCAACAGCTTCCACAACAGGACGATGCCTTGACGACCTGCGTTTCTTCCTGAGCAATGGCGCCATATTTCTCCTGCACCATTTTCTTGATCGGATCCAGATTTTCCATAGTGGGTTGATTTAATTGTTTTATCGTAAAATTGCGATTAAAGAAAGCAAAAAAATTAGCAGCAGTTGGCGCCGCAGTCGGTATTGCTGTCCAGGAACGTTCCTAAAGCGGCTTTCGCCACTTCCCACGCTGTCTCGTCGATGCAATAGCATACTTTGGCCCCTTCGATCTCCCCTTTGATCAAGCCGGCGGCTTTTAATTCCTTTAAATGCTGCGAAATCGTACTCTGGGCCAAAGGAATCTCATCCACGATATCTCCGCAAATACACGCCTGCCGCTGCACCAATAACCTGAGGATTGCTATCCGGGCAGGATGCCCCAGCGCTTTGGCAAATCGGGCGAGAAGATTGTCCTCTCTGGAAAAGATATCGGTCTTTGTAACTCCCATGGATGTTCGTTTCATCGCAAAGATACGATTAATTATTTTGTGAGGCAAATTTTTTCAGGGAGCAGGGAGCAGGGATAAAACAGAAAATCCCTGACGGCATGGCCGTCAGGGATTTCTTGTAATCTGGCTAAAAGCAGAATTACTTCTTCGTCAACTTGTAGGAATAATAGCCCGGAACGCTGAAGATCAATTCAATATCATATTTGCCTGCTGCAGCAATTTTGATATTGTTGTCATTCTGCGTATCCAAAAGGGAGTCTCCTTCTTTGTCGCCATAGTTAATTCCCCAATCGTCATTGGCACGGAATTTAATCTCCCCTACCTTCAGATCCATGGTAACCTTCCAGGATTTCGAAGTAACATCGTACGTCAAATCCGTGTCGGAGCCCCAATCACCAGGAGTTGCACTTCCGATAACACCCCAGTGGGTTTTTGTGGCAGTCCAGGTCAGCCCCTCGGTGTCGGCCTTCAAAAGGTAATATCCCGCGCCGGTTATCTTCAGGTTATCGCCTCCCCCTTTGATCAGTTTACCCGAGGTGCCCCCCGGATCGCCGAAGATGCCGTTGTTCCAGTTCGGAGCATCGGTGAATTTGAACTCGGTCGTCGCATCCGGAAAGTTGACAAACCCTTCGTAGCTTCCGTTACTTTTTACCGACACCACTTTATCTGCTTTATCCGGCGCCCATCCCTGATAACTTCCGGGCATGTAAAGGGACGGATAGACAATAATGACCAGATAAGGGGTAACTTTCAGAGCAGCCACTGAAGAGAACAACGTCGGCGCATTGATCAAGTCGGACTTTACCCGAACTTCAAGGTCGCTGGCAACGCCTGGCGTGATTCCCAAAGCGATAGCAATGGTATTGATTTCGGCTGTAGTGAAGTTCTTGTTTAGTGTAGTCAGCGTCACTTCTCTTGGCGTTTTAAAGCTGTTCCCTTTTTTGTCGAACTGCAGCTTATAGGCAGCGGGAGAAGCAAACCCGTAATCGGCGCCAGCAACGGTAGCCGTCAGGGCTGTTTTGGCTGCGTCGGCCTCTTTCAACGTCAGCGTAGAAGCCGACATGTTAAGGCTCGGATTGGCGTTAACCGCCAGATAAACCCTATCCTCGTCTTTTTCGCAGGCGGCAATCGCCAGGACAAGTACAGGGAGCATCCAAAATTTATTAAACCAGTTTTTCATATTCGTTGATTATTAAAGTAAAAAATGGGAGGTATGCGCCCTCCAAAAACGCAGGGCGCATACCATAGAATCAATATCCTGTATTCTGTTTCAGGTTCGGGTTTGCCACGACGTCAGAATCGGGAATCGGGAATAGACTGCGAAAATCTTCCACTGATTTACCGTCCTTCACGCCTCCTTTCCAAGGCCAGAGGTAGCTGGCGCCCGTAAATTTGCCGTAACGAATCAGGTCGGTGCGCCGGTGTGCTTCCCAATAGAGTTCGCGTGCGCGTTCTGCGAGGACGAAATCCAGATCGTAGGAAGTTACATTGCCGGTTGCACCGCCGTAAGCGCGGACACGCAGGTTGTTGATGTACTGTATCGCTGTGGCTTCCGATCCACCCGTACCACCGCGTTTAACGGCTTCGGCGTACATCAGATAGGCATCGGCCAGACGGAACATCGGGAAGTCGGTATCGGGGAAGTTGCCTTCCACATCGGATCCTTTCTCATTAGTGGAGGTAACGTTGCGGTATTTGCTGATGGCATAGCCGTCGTTGAACGCAGAGATGTCGCTGATCGCCAATTTTTGCCCGTCGGTGTAGAACATGGCGCGTTTATCGGTCGCGCCGGTGATATCGTTGAAGTTACTGACCAGCGCACTCGTCGTGCGCAAGCCATACCAGCCTCCATTGATTCCAAATTCATTCGGATTCATCGATCCGCCTACCGGAGCATGTACGAGGTAGGTCATTCCCCCCCAGGTCTTCGTCCGGGTTCCATCAAACGTGATCGGGAAAATAATCTCCTTCGACTTGTGGTTATCAGCCAGGAACAAATGGCGGTAGTTGGGCTCGAGGGTATAGCCGGCAGCAATGATCTTGTTGCACTGGGCAATACATTCGGTGTATTTTTTTTGTCCGTTGTACACTTCGGCGTTCAGGTACAATTTGGCAAGCACCATCCATGCCGCCGCTTTATCCGCACGGCCATATTCATTGGCTCGGGGAGCAGGAAGATCGGCGTCAATGGCCAGCAATTCCGACTCAATATAATTGTACAGGTCCGCGCGATTGGTCTGCGTCGGAACGTATGACCCGATCGGGTTTTCATCCGTCACAAAAGGTACGTTGCCATACAGGTCGAGCGCATGGTAGTAGCTCAGCGCGCGCAGGAAGCGAGCTTCCGCACGGAACACCTTGATGTTGGCTGCATCCGTCCCGCTGATCCCCCGCTCGCTCAATTTAGCGTCGGTAGTTTCCCGGATAAATTCATTGGCAAGGGAGATCTGGTAAAAGAGCCGGTAATATAAAGCCCGGAGGAAGGAATGCCCTGCAGACCAGTCCATATCGTGCAAATCCCAGATATCGGCGTCGTTCCAGGCAATCACCGCCTCATCCGTCGTCAATTCCTGAGCTTGCCAGTACTGGCGCAGATATTGGGAGAAGCCTTCGTCAATCCCAGCAACATCCCCTTTTCCATCGGGACCTTGCTGCCCGGTAGTTGCGAGGCCGGCATACAGTTTGGCTAAAATCGATCGATAGTTGGCTGGGTCCTTGTAAACCGAAGCAGAGGTCAACCCCGAAACGGGGAATGGCTCCCGGTTCAGGTCGTCGGTACAAGCGCCCAAGCCAAAGAGGAGGGCAACTATACCGAGAATTCGAAACGTTTTCAAAAGATGGAGTTTCATATTTAAGCTGGATTTAAATTAGAAATTAAGATTCAGCCCCAAAGAAATGGTCCGCGGGCGTGGATAAAAATTATTGTCAATACCACCGGCAATCTCCGGATCCAGACCACTGTAGTTCGTCACCGTAAGCAGGTTTTGTGCAATTAAAGAAACCTGAACATCCACCTTATTGTTCATGACGGAACCCGCATTATACCCGAACGTAACGTTATCCAGACGCAGGAAAGAAGCGTTCTCGATATAGTAATCGGTAAAATACTGGTTGTTGGTGAACCTGGTGTTCAGCAGGTCTGGAGTAGCATTCCGCAGAACGTTATTCAGCGTGATATTCCGGTAAACGCCGCGCTCGGAGTTGAAGTTATTATACATGTAGTTGCCCAGGTTGCTGCGCAGGATGAGCGACAAGCTGAACTTGTCGAACGAAAACTGGGAAGTAAAGCCAAGGTAAACCCGGGGATCAGGGGATTTGTAGCGGTAACGGTCATCCAACGTAAATTTGCCGTCGCTGTCCTCATCCACATACAAGCCTTCAATCGGGCTGCCATCCAAATCGTATACCTGGCGGAGCACGTAGAAGGAATTGGTTGGATAGCCTACGGAATGTACCTGAACTGTATTGCCAACGCCCCCGGCGATTCCACCTACGAGAATGCCCTTAGCTTTCGGATCGTACACCTTGGTCAGGTTGGTAATTTCGTTCTTGTTCAGGGTAATATTAAAGCCTGCATTCCAGTTAAACCGGCTGGTGCGGATCACATCAGCGTTGATTGCGAATTCCACCCCGCTGTTTTCAATGTTGCCGACGTTGGTCGTAATAAAGTTCGTCAGGTTCGAGCCTGCAGGAACCGGAATGTTAGCCAGCAAATCTTTCGTCTTCTTGAAGTAATAATCGATGCTACCCTGAATACGTCCATCCATAAATCCGAAGTCTATACCTGCGTTATAGGTTTCGGTTTCTTCCCACTTGATGTTGGCATCATAGCCCTCCGGACGCAGCGGCGTGACGAACCCGCTGCCAAACTGGTACTGGGCAGTAGGCTCACCAGGAGTAAAGCGGGCCAGATAAGGATAATCATTCCCGATATCCTGCTGACCAGTTACCCCATACCCAAGGCGGAGTTTCAGGTCAGAAACTACTCCATTGCCTTTCAGGAAGCCTTCTTCGCTGATTTTCCAGGCAAAAGCGGCCGACGGGAACATACCCCAGCGGGTATCCGGGCTAAAGCGGGAAGATCCGTCGCGGCGCAGCGTGAAGGTCAGCAAGTAGCGGTCCATCAGGCTGTAGTTGGCGCGGCCGAAGAAAGACACCAACGTGTTTTGGGTCTTATACCGGGTATTGGCAAACGTATCCTGCTTGGTGTTCAGATCAAGGAAATTGCCTTCGCTGATGAAATCCTGCCAGGAATAACCGCCTAACACTTCAACCCGGCTCCTGATCGCAGCGATCTCCTTAGAATAATTCATGTAGAATTCCAGCAGTTGATTTTGCTTTTCTTGCCCATAGGATGCTACTACTCCATTGCGGGTAAAGGATTGAGAAGCGGTAGCTGGCACAAAAACATCGCCTTCGCTGGAAGACTGGTCCATACCCACGTTCAGGTTGGCGCGCAGATCGGGGAGGAAGTGGAAGCGGTAGTCGAGCTGAACGTTCCCGATCAGACGATTTACGGTACTTTCGTCGTCGCGGGTATTCAGCAGGGCCATCGGGTTGCGGGGCGCCAGCGTGTTGGGCTTTTGAGTCGCTGGATCGAGCCATTCAAAGTATCCGTCCCATTGGCTGCCTTCGATGGCTTGGGTCGGGTCGAAGGTTACCGCCGTTCCGATAGCCCCCTCATTAGCAAAGAAATTCTGGACATTGGTCATTTTCAAATTGACATCGATCTTGAGTTTGTCGTCCAGCAGCAGCGGCGAAATGCCCAATGAGCCGGAGAAGCGGTCCATCTGGGAGCGCTTGAGAATACCTTGCTGGCTGAGGTACCCCCCCGAAGCGCGGAAAGGAACCCCTTTGAAAGAACCAGTCAGGCTGAGGTTGTTGTCGGAAGAAATCGCGGTGCGGTAGATTTCTTCCTGCCAGTTGGTGTTGGCCGTGCCCAGAAGGGCTTTCTGTTCAGTGGTCCCTAAACCGGTTACCACATCCCGGAACTCATCGGCGCTCAGTACGTCGACGATATCCGTTTTGTTGGCTACAGAGAAGAGTGTGCTGAAGTTGACGTTCAGTTTGCTGTCGCGGGCGCCCTTCTTCGTGGTGATGATGATCACGCCGTTCGAAGCGCGGGAGCCGTAGATCGCGGTGGCGGAGGCGTCCTTCAGGATGTTGAAGGATTCAATGTCGTTCGGGTTAATAAAGCTCAGCGCATTAGCGGCGCCCGAAATGCCGCCGTTGTCGAGCGGTACCCCATCGATGACGATGAGCGGGTCGTTGCTGGCGTTGAGGGAGGAGCCGCCGCGGATGCGGATCCGGCTACCCGAGCCCGGCGCGCCGCCATTCGAGGTAATCTGTACCCCGGCAACTTTCCCGTTGACGAGCTGCTCCGGTGTGGCAATGTTCCCCTTGATGAAGTCTTTGGAAGTGATTGCCGTAACGGAGCCGGTCAGGTCCTTCTTCTTGGTCGAACCGTAACCTACTACTACGACTTCTTCCAGGACCTCGCCTGCTTCCAGTTGTACGTCAACGACGTCGGAAGCGCCAAGGGTAATTTCCTGTGAGGTGTAACCCGTGTACGAAAACTGCAAACGGTCGTACCCAGCCGGTACGCTCAACGCATACTTTCCGTCAAAATCCGTCACGGTACCTTCGCCGGTGCCTATGACCAGGACGTTCGCCCCGATCAGTGGCTCCCCGGAGGCAGCGTCAGTGATTGTTCCGGAAATTCTGCGTTGTGCCCAAAGGCTGGACACTCCCATCAACAAAATTCCTACACAAACTAGGAGTGCTTTAGCATTCATAAGTGAACTAGGATTGGTGATAAAAATCGATTTCAAAAATAATTTTCAGACTACAAATTTGCCGATAATAATGGCAAACCGATTTTTTTTGACATTTTTCTTAAAAAAACACATTTTCTTTCCGGGATTCATTTTTTGATAAAAGCAATACAAAGCATGATTTCAGCCCGAATTTTAGAAATCCGCAGCCGAAAATACAATGAGAACAGGGGTGAGTTTTGTCACCCCGTGGTATTATTTGGTTAGGGAGCGAAAACGGACGCATTCAAATGAAGCTCGTCAAAGAAACGCAACTTCCACTTCCGCTAGAAATGATCAAAAATTAACCAAATATGGAGAGAATATTTTGGACATCAAATGATTTCAGAAATTAATTTCACTACAGGAAATGGTTTTGAGGCGGAGCCTCAAGGAGGTAGCCGACACGAGGCGGAGCCTCGCGCCAGTTTGAATGAGGCAGGGAGCCCACGCCAGCTGAGGCAGGAGCCTCGCGCCAGATAAGGACGCTTTAGTGAGCGGAGCCCAACCTGCGGTCTGGACTTGCTCGCGCCAGAATGACGCCTCAAGGCCTCAACCTTCCGCTCTTTGCCTGTCCTCCCCCCGACCCCCTCCAAAGGGGGACAATTCATTGCCTTAATAATCAACGCCTAAACGCATAAACGCATAAACCTTTAACGCCTTAACTTTCCATCCAACGTCTAACGTCCAACGTCTAACGTCTATATTTACTATCTTTGCCCCTGCCACCAAATCCGAGGCAAATGAATTGGCCCTTGCGCGTTGCGCGACGCTATCTTTTCGCTAAGAAATCGACCAACATCATCAACGTAATCACCGGGATTGCCGTTTTTGGCATTGCGGTGGGCACGGCGGCGCTGGTACTCGTCTTGTCGGTTTTCAATGGGTTTGAAGACCTGATCACCTCCATGTACAGCAACTTCAACCCGCAGATCAAGGTGACACCCGCCAAAGGCAAAACCTTTGCCCTGGACACCGCCACGTTTGCAGCGATCCGCTCCCTGCCAGGGGTCATCGCCGTTTCCGGAACCCTGGAGGAAGTAGCCTTTTTCGAATACCGGGACAAACAGGACTTCGGGATCATCAAAGGCGTGGACAACTACTTCGACGAAGTTACCCGCATCGACTCCACCGTCCGGGAGGGGCGTTATGCCCTCAGCGAAAATGGCCGCGAGTTGGCCGTTCTGGGACTGGGAATGCGCAACAAACTGGCCGTCAATACCGACAACCCCTTTGAGCCCCTCCACATTTACCTGCCAAAAGCCCGGGAAACCAGCATGTTTGAGCCGCAGTTCCGCAAACGCATCGCTTTTCCGTCCGGGACGTTCATCATCCAACAAGACTTCGACAACCAATACGTGATCACTTCCCTGGAACTGTGCCGTGAACTGCTGGGCGATTCGGAAGCATTGAGCGCGCTGGAATTTAAATTGGCGCCGGGATTTACCCCGGAAATGATTATCCCGCAAGTGGAACAGCTCCTCGGGCCGGGCTTTAACCTGCGCGACCGCTACCAGCAGGAGGAAGCGTTCATGAAACTGATGAAGATCGAAAAGTGGATGAGCTTTGCCATTGTCAGCCTGACGCTGCTCATGGTCGCTTTCAATATGGTCGGGGCTTTATGGATGATCGTACTGGAAAAGAAAAAAGACGTCGCCATCCTGAAATCCATGGGCGCCCTGGACCGGTCGGTGCGCAATATTTTCCTCAACGAAGGGCTTCTCCTGTGCGCTCTTGGAGGCGGCAGCGGGTTTATCCTGGCCCTGTTGGTTTATTTCATTCAAAAAACGTATGGCATCGTGGGCATACCCGGGGCTTTTGCGGTGGAAGCGTATCCGATCAGCCTGCGGGGAATCGATTTCGCCGTCGTCGCCCTGACCGTTTTTGGGATCGGGTTGCTGGCCTCTATCCCTCCGGCGTTGCGGGCTCAGCGGATCCCGGCGATGATCCTGGAAGAATAATCAAGCGCTTATGGAAGCATGGGAACTGGATTTTGAATGGGGCCGTATCCGGCATCTGGTGCAGGGCCGGTTTGGGAAAGACGCCCTGCCGGACCTGAACGCGATGCTTTTCCTCATCGGCATCCAGGAATTGGGAAGATGGAAAACCGCGTTTACCAAAGAAGAGAAGCAGGATCTCATGCATATCGCCGTTTGCCGGCTGCTAAGCTACGACGGGCACTACCGGTTTGCCGGCCGGGATGCCGACGGCTGGCCCCATTGGGAGTTGCTCCAGCCCGTTCCCAAACGCGAACTGGACGAGCAGGAAATCCTGCTCAAAGAACATATCATCCGTTATTTCAACGAGTTAGAACATGAAGAGGAATAAATTCCGCCTCCTTCCAGGACTGTTTTTTACTTCGTTACTGGGTTTTCTTCTACTCAGCGGCTGCAAACGGGACCCTTACACCTACGCCATTCTGGATACCAATTACGGCCGGATCAAAATCATGTTGTACGATAGCACGCCCAAACACCGGGATAATTTCATCAAGCTAGCCCAAAGCGGCTTCTACGATAGCCTGCTCTTTCATCGGGTCGTCGAAAAGTTTGTGATCCAAACCGGCGATCCGGAATCCCGCAACGCCGAGCCCAACCAAATCCTGGGGACCGGCGATACCCCCTACCGGCTCATTCCCGAAATTGGCGCCCCCCACCTCTATGGCGCGGTCGGCGCCGCTCAAAAAAGCAATCCGCAAAAACTTTCTTCCGGCTGCCAGTTTTATATTGTTCTGGGCGAAAAAGTAACTCCAGACCAGCTCGACCTGATCGAAAAGCAAAAGAAGATCCGTTACAATGCGTTTCAACGCAAACTCTATCAGGAGATCGGTGGAATTCCCTTCCTGGACAATGATTACACGGTCTTTGGCGAAGTCGTCAAAGGAATGGATATCGTGGAGAAGATTAGCAAGGTTCCAACCGACCTCCGGCAACGCCCCCTGGAAGATATCCTCGTCACCCGTGTGCGCATTAAAAAATAGCTATGGAACGCCATGGCTAATCCAAACTTCATTATTTCACTACCTTTAAAATTCATTACCCAAAATGTACGTATCCGGACGAAACCTTCTACTCGCCGCAGCAGTCCTGGTCCAGGCGCTCTCCTGCTCCAGGCCAACGGCTCAGTTCAGCTATTCCGGCGCACTTCAAGCGCCGGCGGAGATCCGTTTTGAGAATCAATCGGAAAAAGCCGAACGCTTTGAGTGGGATTTCGGCGACGGCGCCCGCTCACAGGACTCCCTCCCGATGCATGTGTACAAGCGCTCCGGCTTGTACAACGTCCGGCTGACGGCCATTATGGGAAACAAATCACGCACCATGGAACAAGCACTCCAAGTGGACGCCCCAGGAAAATGCCTGGTGGAAATCGAAACGGAATTCGGGAATATGCTCGTTTGGCTGTACGACAGTACCCCGCAGCATCGCGACAATTTCCTGAAACTCGCCGAGCAAGGATACTTTGACAGCCTGCTCTTTCATCGGGTCATCAAGGGGTTCATGATCCAGGGCGGAGACCCCAACTCCCGCAATGCTCCCAAGAACCAACCCCTTGGTTCCGGCGGCCCAGGGTATACCATTCCCGCCGAGTTCGTAGACTCGCTGGTCCATTTCAAAGGCGCCCTCGCCGCCGCACGCACTGGCGATCAGGTGAACCCCGAAAAACGCTCCTCCGGGTCCCAGTTTTATATTGTCCAAGGGCAGCCCGTCACCGCTCAGCAACTGGACCAACTGGAAGCGCGAAAAGGCTTCCACTACAGCAAAGAACAACGGGATACTTACCTCCAAACCGGGGGGACGCCCTTCCTGGATCGCGACTACACCGTCTTCGGCATGGTAATCAAAGGCCACGAGGTTATCGATAAGATTGCAGAAGCACAGAAAGACAGCCGCGACCGGCCGGTGCAGGATGTCCGGATGAAGATAACGCCGATTAATTAGGCGTAAGGCGCAGGGCGTAAGACGTTAAGGAACCCGTTTCTTCCAACGCCTAACAATTGGCGAATAGATATGGATGAGGGACCGCACCTGGGGGTCGGTTTCGATCCCGGGAAGGATACGGAACAACCCGGGGTGGCTGTCGAAATCGTCCAGCAGCGCTTCTTCCAGCATCGAAAGGGCCTCCTGTTTTTGTCCCAGTGCGAAGAGACAGGCGGCCTTTGCATATTCCAACTCCGGGCCAAAACTCATATCCTCGCTTTTTTCCAGCACCGCCCAGGCTTTCCGGGCCTTTCCTTTTGCCAAAAGAAAGGAAGCGTAGGTTATCCAATAATATTCTTCTTCAGGCGCCAGGGAAATGGCTTGCTGAATATAATGCTCGGCCGCTTTATCATTTCCCATGCGGGCTTGTGCATCGGCCATGGCGGCAAAATAGGTTTCCTGTTCCCCATCAACGCGGATCGCCTTGGAAAAATACTGGATTGCTTTGGGCCAGTTTTCTTCCGCGGCGAAGCATTTTCCCAAAAAGAACAAGGCCTCGTCGTTCAGAGGGTCGAGGCGGAGCGCATGGAGAAGCGCTTTTTGCCCCGCCGGATAGGCCTCGATATAAAAATGGCACTGCCCGGCGCGCATCGCCAGATCGGAATCGGTCGGAAAATGCTCCTGCATCTCCTCGATTACCCGGAGGGCGTTGGTGTAATCCCGGAGTTCAAAACAGAGTTCGATGTACTCCCGGTAGGCCATTTCGAACGCTGGATCGATGAGAAATGCATATTCCAGGGCTTCCTGAGCGTCTTCATAAGCGGCTTCGTAGGCCAGGGCCTGCCCCAGATTGAACCAAGCCTGGGCGGCATAGGGGTCTTCGTCGACGAGCGCCTGGTGGAATACAATACTTTCTTTGTATTTGCGGGTTATCTCTACAGCTATTCCGAATCGCTCCAATGCCTCAGGGTGTCCGGGCCGCCATTCCAACGCCGAGCGAAGGGCCTGATACATCGCCTCGTAATCTTCCATTTGTTCCAGGATCAACCCTTGAATATACAGGATATCCGCCCGGTCATCCGGAGTTTCCGATTCGGCAAACCGGTCTTCAAGCACGTCGAGGGCAGTCTCAAACTCGCCCAGAAACGCCAGGGATTCCGCCCGTAGAAGGGATATATCCAGTTCGGAAGGGTTGAGGTGCATTGCTCCATCCAGAGCTTCCAGGGCTTTATGGGCTTCGGAGGATCTAAGGAGGAGTTCCGCTTTTCTCAGGTGGAGATCCAGGTTGTAGGGATAGTGCTGCAAGGCCGTGTGGATCAGCTCCAGAGCGCGGCCGAGCTGGTCGTCTTCTTCAAAATAATCGGCAAGCAACTCAAATTCGGGTTCTGAAAAGAACACCGCTTGCTCTTCTTGCTGCATGGTTTCCAGAGTCGCCAAAAGCTGATGCAAATCCGGACGGAGATCAGAACCCGATGTTGACATGGTCGTCTATTTAACCTATTTGCTTTCAAATATACAGAATAGGACGGCCTTTAACAACACCTTTCCGCCCTCAGGAAAGGGCATTAATGGAACGGTCGGCTAAGAAAGGAAAACGGTAGGTAAGGATAACATATTGTCAATAAACAGTTTATAAAGAACGGTTATATAATGGAAGCGTAAAGTCCGGGACCGGCTCCGTTTGGCCCCAACGTCAGCGGCACACCGAAGAAAACGTATTAATTTTTTGCTTATATTTTTTCTTTCCCTGTTTGTCTGCTGGCGAGAAAAACGCCTGAAAAAATGAGCGCTGCAGCCGCTCCCTTGACCGCATCGATCTGGTCTTGTCCTAAGACGAGCGCAATACCTGTAGCAAGTAAAGGCTGGAGATAAATATAAATACTCACAATGGAGGGATTTACGATAGCCAGGGCATACGCATTGAGTAAATAAGCCAAAAAAGTGGTAAAAACGAGCACGTACGCCACCGATAGCCACAGGCCAGGAGTAAATAAAGCCCACTGCACTTCCTGAAGCTGCCCCCAGCCAAAGGGCAAAACCATAACCGACCCAATCAGGAAAATCCACTTGCTCACTGAAATCGGGTGGTATTTATACATGAGCTTCTTTACCAACAGCAAATAGAACCCTTACGATATCGCATTGATAAACACAAACAGGTTGCCCAGCATTTGCGCTTTCCGAAACGCCAGATGCTTCCCGTAGGCAAGGAGCAGGGCGGCGCCGGCAAGCCCCAGCAAAATACCGGCCACCTTTACCGGAGTGATCTTCTCCCGGATCAGTACGGCCGAAGCCAGAAGCACCAGAATGGGCGTGGTGGTCATGATCAAAGAAGCGTTGATCGGCGGGGTGAGGTGCAGCCCCATGAAAAACAAGGTCATGTTGATCGCTACCCCCGTCAGGGCGCAAAGGACTACGCGGGGCCAATCTTCCCGCGCAATGCGTTCTTTTTTGATCCAGGAATCGAAAATCCAAAATAGCAGGCTGGCGCTGCCCGCCCTCAGCACAATGAAAGCCAAGGGCTTAATCTCTCCTCCCGACATTGCTTCCCGCGCAATGCTGAAGTTAGCGCCATAAATAAGCGCTACGCCAAGGAGGGCCAAATGGGCTTGGATGGTTTTTGACACAAAACGCAAAGTTCAAGGTTCAAGGTTGAACGTTCAAGGTTCAAAGATAATCCTGCGTTTAAACCTTTGAACCTTGAACCTTCAACTTATTACCAAGGCGCTGGATGGAAACAACTCGTTTGGAATCTATCTGCCGGCGTCAAGAGGTCTGCTCCCTGCTCCCTAATTCCCTGCTCCCTGCTCCCTGCTCCCTAAACTCATTTTCTATTCTGAAGCGACTGGATCAGTTTGCGGTTAAAATCCAGGTCTGCCCGAACATACATCGCCAGCTTCCTGGCCGGAACGACCTTCCGCATCCGGGCATAATAATCGCGCTTTAACTTAAGCAGTTCGTCTTCCATATCCAGATGATCCGTAAGAAAACGTTCCACCTCCTGATCGGACATGGTCTGGAAATCGCGTTCGGCCCGGTACTTTTCGCGAATTTTTCTCGTTTCGCTCTCGTACTGGTTGTGAATGGGCCAGAACTTCTCCGCTTCATCCGGGCTAAGTTTCATGCGCTCGGTAATAAACGCCACCCGCATGGACCGTATCCTCGACTCCATATTCCCCTGAGCGCTCAGCCCTGCGGACGCAAGCACAATAAAGACCAATGTAAACCAAATGTGTTTCATAAAAGTAAAATTTACCGGGTTAAAATAACGTTTCCAGGTCTTCCGGGTCAAGGCTTTCGAGTGCGTCCAAAAGCTCGTCTTCGTTTAGTTCTCCCTCTTCAAAAACCGAGCTGGGTAGCCCGACGTCATCAAACGCGTCCCCTGCTCCACCGGCATCCAGAATGGTTCGGGTATCAAAATCGTGAATATTGGTTTCAATATACGAGCGCACCTCTTCTGCCGTCAGGCAGGCAATGTCCTGACAGGGCGCTGCCCCCGGCCCCGTGCGCACGATCAAATAGCCGCCCGCCGCTACCAGCACCAGGACGGAAGCCAGGGCCAGGGCATAACGGGGTTGCAGCAGGAGTTGCCATTGCTCCAGCAAAGGCTGCCACCAGGGAGTGCGAACCGGCGTCCGGCGCTCCTGTTGTTGGATGCGTTCCAGAAGCTCGCCTTCCAGATTCTGGAAATAGGTTTCCGGAACCTGGAACCCTTCCTTACCCGACTTAAGCTGTTCCAGCAAAGGGGATAAGGCCCTTAATTCGTCCCTGAGCTCAACCTTCGGGTTCATATCTTTTGGTTTTTCGTTCATCAACTGCATTATTCCAACCCGCGTTCGCGGAAGTAATGTTCTATTTTCTTTACCGCATGATGAAAGGACGCTTTTAGCGCGCCTTCCGAGGTATTCAACACCGCAGCCATATCGTGATAACTCATTTCTTCAAAATACCGCAAGTTAAAGACTTGCCGCTGTTTGTCGGGCAAGCTATGCAACACCTGATGCAGGGCCGCCTGCAACTTGTCGCCGTCAAAATAGGGGTCTGCCTTCAGCCCGTTGGCAACCGGCGCACCTTCCTCATCAAGGGAGGTGCTTCCCCGTTTTTGGCGCTGGTTCAAAAAGGTGATCGACTCATTCGCCGCGATCCGGAACAACCAGGTATACAGGGCCGATTTGCCCTCAAACTGGTCAATACTCCGAAATACTTTGACCATGCAATTTTGAAGCACGTCGTTGGTATCCTCGTGGTTCAGCACCATTCTGCGGATCTGCCAATAGAGGCGCTCCTGGTACTTCCCCAGAAGAAGCCGAAAGCCCTTCTCCCGGGTTTGCTGATGCTGCATCAGGCCCAGGATTTGTTCGTCCGAGATAGCGGTTTCAGGCATCCTATTCAGGCGGCATAAATGGTGGTCAATTTAATTAATGCAGCTTTCCCCTGATTTCATTTCCATGCCCAAATCCCGGCATTTGGGAATAAGACTCCCCTGGAGCGGGAAAGTTTAATAAGGAAATCATTTTTTTAAACCGCCGCTTCAAATGCATCGATCAGGTCCAGTTCCAAAACCGTTTTTCCATCGCTGGAATGATACATGGGCTTGAACCGAGCGTTACATACGATTTCCTTAAAGGTATACGACGTATCGGAATGCACTGTTTGGGCGAAGGTTTCATCATATCCTTCGAGCAATACGATAATTTCCGCTTCCATTTCCTGCAGTTCTTCAGCTCCTTTCTGGTACAGTGGGCTGTCCTCCTGGATCGGGTGTACGAGCGTCCAGTTTAAAGGAAACATGACGACCTGGTCGCGTTCCAGTGGCAAGGTCGCAAACCGGCGCTTCCGCTGTCCGGAAGGCCCCTCCGACCAGGTCATGATTACCTTGGCCTGCAGATTGATGAGCTTGTTGTGGCGCCCGTTGACCAAGCGCAAAAAGAACCCCGACCCTTCGAGATAAGGGCCGATCAGCGCATGACGGCTAAAGAGGATGTTCGCTTTCGGCCTGGAAAACCGGGCAAAAATCAACCCCGTTGCCAACGCCACGGTCAGAATACCGACCAAAGCAACCAGGGCGGCCAACGCGTTGGCCATAGGCGACTGGGGGCTAATGCCTCCATAGCCGACCGTAGTGAAGGTCTGTATACTGAAAAAGAACAACTGGGCATATTCCAAAAGCCAATGACCCGGCTGGGCTCCATTAAACCCCTCCAATCCGGAAAGGTAAAACAGGACTCCAAAAAGGGCGTTGACGACGAGATAATACAAAAAGACCAACCCCAGAAATTGGGGCCAGGGCATTTCGACCAGATTCTGGTAAGGGGTCCAGAGCCGCTGGCCAATACGCTGGATATTGAAGCTGCCATCCTTATCCAGCAAACGGCCGCCCTGGGCATTAACCTTGGTTCCAAAGCCAAGGTCGTTTTCCTCGTAAGGTTTGGGATTGCGCCGGTTGCGCATTCGGGTTATGGGCATATGGGCGTTTTCTGGTCAAAGATGATCCTTCTTGCGGAAAATAAAAAGGATCAGCACAACAAACAAAAAGGACCCGAGGATTCCCATTTGAATATACTGTTTTTGCTCCCGGAAAATCCTGCTCTCCAGATAAAAAGGGTTGGGCGCATTGGGCGTGCCGGGTCCAGGCGCCAGGGTCCAGTGCGTTGGGTCCTGGTTATCCAGATTGGGCAGCTTGAGGCTCAGCACGGCCCCTGCCTGCTCGCCGTTCAGACAATAGGCGACGCTGTCAATGTATTCCTTGCCTGGCCCATATAAGAACAAACCTTCTTCATACCGGTTCAAGCCATAAGGAAGAGGACCTGCAACCGGATATGCATCCGGAAACGCCTTGCGGAAACGGTCAGGGTCCCTGCTAACGATCAAATACGCTTTCGGGCCGATCGCGACATCCGGAAAAACAAAGGAATGACCCGACTGGTCGCGCAGTTCAACCCCTTTCAGGGAAACAGGTTTCCGGGAATAGTTGAATAACTCCACCCAATCGCCGGCGCCGGCACTGGCCGGGCATATTTCATTGATTACCAGCTTACCGGCAAGCTCGTGAACGGCGGGCTCGAAAACCGCGCGCAAGCGAACTGGGCCCCCCGCAAGCGAAATACTCATGGATGGGTTGCCTTGCTCAACCGCCGCGCCTTCCCAATGAGAAAACCGGTATCCATAAGCAGGAACGGCTTCTGCTTCTACCCGGATCGAAGGGAAATACCATCCCTGAAATGCGTTTTTAACCTGAAGATGCCGGTTTACCACTATTTCGCCCCCTTGCGAGACCGCCAGTTCCAGGGCAACCGGATTGCCGGGTTCGAATTTCTCCCCCAGATGCCGCCACATAAAGGCTGGCCGTTTTCGGGCGAAGGTGCGCAGTACCTCCACTTCTTTTTCCCATCGCGCCAGGTTTTGCCCCCACCGCTCCGCATGGCGGGGCATTTCCGGCTGGTACTGCCGGTAAAATTCCTCTATCCGCTCCAAAACCCGTTCCGGCTGTAAACTGGCATTCAAATGGTCTGCAAAGCGGTTGAGAAATTGGCTCCTGAATTCCGGGTTCTCCAGCAGCTTTCTCAGCACGAAGGTGCTCCAGGGCGGATTGGGCCAGGCAGGGCCATTGGCTGCCGTATGGAAAGCGAGGCTGTTGTTCCGATACGCCAGCGAATCGTGAAGGCCCATGCCCCAGTCGGTATCAAAAAGAACCCACCGCCAACGGGCCCCGGGGCGGCGTTCCCGCCAAAACCGAATATTTCCGCCCGCGTCCTGATTATCGAAATAGATCTGCGCAATCTGTTGGTCTATAAAATTGGATACCTCCATTTGGGAAGCCACCCAGTTATAATGAACCGGATCGGCCAGATCATGGGTTTCCAGAAATTCCAGTACGCGCTGATAGTGGGTCCGGCTGCCTTTTTTGACCGTATACAGGTGCTCCAGTAGGTCGACGGAGTCTTTGTCCACCGGGTGATGCGCGGCGATGAACGACCCATTGATCTTTTCCCGGATATTATATATTCCCCAATACGCGCCATTGAGGTAAACCCTGGCGGGGCGACTAGCCTGGACATCCAGGTCCCAACCTTTCACCACCTTCGTAATAAGCGCATCCCGGAAGTGGGCGCCATAAAAATCGCTGCCCCCATTGCGCAACACCAGATACTCGAAACGGGAAGGGCCGTCCGCCCCAAATACCGGATAATCGAAATGGCTCGCGCCGTATTTTTTCCGGGCAACGAGCGCGAGGGACTTTTGAGGGAAAAGCCGGCTCATCCCTCCAAACATCCGCAACCCGGTGAGGCTGTTATGCACGCATACCCCGGATGGCTCAAACAGTTCCACATTGGCAACCACTTCTTCCCGGCTCCAAAAATTAGCGCCCGGAAGGCTCCTCTTGGTGGTATTCGCCCCGCTCCCCTGAACGAACAAGCCTTTCTCCGCGTCGAACAATACCTTTGGAGCAACAGAAACCGAAACAACCGGCAAGGCAGGAGAAAAATCGGCGACAAAGAAGGTATGGGTTTTCACCTCAGGCCGTCCATCCGGCCGAATGGCAATGGCCCGTACCACCGTCGTTCTGGAAATCAGAATCGGACCGGCGTATCTGGTCTTTCCAGGTCCCGGCGCGGAACCGTCGGTCGTGTAAAACACCAACGCACCAGGAGATTCGAGCTGTAGGGAAACCGGATGCTCATAAAAACCCCCTGGAATAGAAAAAACCAGACCCGGCCCCTGGGAGGAAGGAGGTTGCCCAGGCAGCAACACTGCCGTAAGCCAAAGGCAGGCTATCAAGGAAATACGTTTCATGGGATTATCAGGCTTATCTTTAAATAGGATATGAAAGAAATATACGGAAAAAACGCCAAAAGGTTTCTCTTGGGAATTTACAGAAGGTCCGTATTATTGTAGTTTACCTGATTTTTTTTCGAACGGCACCAATTCAACAGCGCATGGCACACCTTCTGGCAAAATGGGTTTATTTTAAGTTGTGGAAGTGGAAGCTCACCGGCGCCTTTCCTTCCGACATCCCAAAATATATCATTATCGCCGCGCCCCATACATCCTGGTGGGACCTTATCATGGGGTTTACGGTCCGGGCTATCACGGGTATAAAGGCCAGGTACATTGGCAAAGACTCTTTATTTAAACCACCTTTTGGTTGGTTTTTTCGCTGGACGGGGGGCCAACCGGTCGACCGAAGCAAAAGCAACAACACGGTAGAAGCCATAGTCCAATTATTCCAATCCAGGGAAGAGCTCATCATAGCGCTGGCGCCGGAGGGAACGCGCAAAAAAGTGAGCCAGCTCCGCAGCGGATTCTATTACATCGCTCTGGGGGCCAGCGTGCCCATGGTGCTCGTCAAACTGGATTTTGCCAATAAAGAGGTCGGCGTCAGCGAGCCGCTCTACCCTACCGGCAACAAGGAGGAGGATTTTGAGCGCATCCTGAAATTTTTCAGGGGCGTGGAGGGCTATCGCAAAGGGCAGGGGATTTACTTTTAGAGCGAAGTCGCCTCTCCTTCTTCGGCGTGTTGGAAATACTGCATTTCGTGGAGCTGCTTGTAATAGCCACCCTCTATTTTCAACAGTTCTTCTTCGGCGCCGTATTCTTTCACCTCGCCAAGATGCATCAAGAGGATTTTGCCGGCATGGCGGATCGTTGAAAGGCGGTGGGCGATAATGATCGATGTGCGCTTGGCGATCAACGTTTCGATGGCGAACTGGATCACGCTTTCTGTTTCCGGGTCAATGGAGGAAGTCGCCTCGTCCAGAATCAAAATATCGGGATCGAAAACCAACGCCCGGACAAAAGAGATCAGCTGGCGCTGGCCCATCGACAACGTAGCGCCGCGCTCCATGACCTGATAGTCGTACCCTCCGGGTAAGCGCTCGATGAACGCATGCGCGCCGATCATCCGGGCGGCAGAAACCACGGTTTCTCTGCTGATGGACGGGTCGCGCAAGGTGATGTTTTCAAGAACAGTCCCCGAGAACAGAAAAACATCCTGAAGCACCAGGGCAATACGCCTGCGGTATGCATAAAGGTCGTAAGACCGGATATCAACCCCGTCTACCCGGATGCTTCCTTCCTGATAGTCGTAAAACCGGTTCAATAACCCGATCGTCGTGCTTTTCCCCGAGCCGGTAGCCCCGACTATCGCAAGGGTTTCGCCGGCAGCCACAGAAAAGCTGACGTCCCGCAATACGTAATCCTTACCGTTGTAAGCAAAGCTGACCCGGTCAAACGCCACTTCTCCCCGCAGCCGGTCTGGTTTTATTGTGCCGGAGTTTTCGATTTGATCGCGCTGATCCAACAAGTTGAATACCCTATCGGCGGCAACGAGTCCCATCTGCAGGGTATTGAATTTATCGGCCAGCATGCGAATGGGGTTGAAGAGCATGTTCAGATAGATCGGAAAAGCCACAAGGGCCCCAAGCGTCACCTCCTCAGAGATTACCCCCCGGGCGCCCCACCATACCATAAGCCCCAGCGACGCGGCGGAAATAATATCCACCACCGGGTAAAAAACGGCGTAATAGAGCACCGAATCCAGGTTCGCTTGCGTGTATTCGCGATTGATTAGACGGAATTTTCCGGCTTCCTGGTTTTCGGCATGGAAGATCTGAACGATGCGCATCCCCGTGATGCGTTCCTGCAAAAATGCATTCATCCGCGCGACCTGGGTCCTCACCTTTTGGAAAGAAATCTTGACCTTTTCTTTAAAAATATAGCTCGCCAGGACGAGAAAAGGTAGCACCAGCATGCAGATCAGGGTCAGTTTCCAACTCGTGTAGAACATGATTCCCAGTACCACGATCAGCGTCAGTACGTCGGCCAGCATCGTGATAACGCCCTGGGAAAAAACGGTGTTGATGGTTTCCAGGTCGTTGATGGTACGCGTCGTCGAGTTGCCGATGGGGGTACGGTCGAAATACGACAGCCGCAACGACGTAATATGGCGAAATACCCACACCCGCAGGTCGCGCACAACCACCTGGCCAAGCCAGTTCGTCTGGTAAATAAATATGTATTGGAGAACGGCATGAAGAACAAGCGCGGCGATAAACCACAACGCCATTCGCCCCAGCCCCGGCAGGTCGTAGTTGAAAATATGGTCGTCGACCATGATCTGGATCAGATAAGGCCGAAGGGTAGCCAAAGGAGCAAGAACAACCGCAAGAACGGCTGAAAGCCAGAAACTTGACGGATAGGGCTTTGCCTGGGCCATCACCCGCAACAACAAATGCCAGTCCAGTTTATTAGGGTTGGAAGATGCCAATTTCTGCCGGGTTATGAGTAATCAATTGCCACAAAAGTACAAAAGACTTGTTGCGATAGATCAGTTCAGCAAGTTTTATAAAAAACAGCTTTCCCCGCATATAGTTGCAACGGCTTTCCCAAAACCGGAAAAACGCACTGGGAAATACACAAAACGAGCTAAGGCCGTATCAGATCAATCCTTCGTCTGCAAAACTGAGGTATCCTTTCTCCGACACAATGAGGTGATCGAGTACCAGCACTTCCAGCGCATCCCCTGCCTGCTGCAGTTTTTTAGTCAGCTCCAAATCTGCCTGGCTCGGCTGAAGATTGCCCGACGGATGGTTATGGCTCAACACCACCGAGCAGGCCGAATACTCGATCGCCCTGCGAAATACCAGTTTGGGGTCCACCACCGTGCCGGAAATGCCTCCGGCGCTGATCCGCTCTTTGCCAATCACCAGATTGGCGCGATTGAGCAGCAACACCCAAAACTCCTCATGGGGCAGGTCTGACAGCAGGGGGAAAAGGTATTGAAACGCATCCTGGCTGGACCGCACCTGAAGTTTCTCAGGCAGGGCAGCGGTCTGCCGCCGGCGGCCAAGCTCCAGCGCGGCGGCGATCAGCGTCGCTTTGGTCGCTCCAATCCCTTTGAACCGGGTTAGATCTTTCATGCTGCATTTGCCCAGGTTGTTGAGGTCATGTCCAACCGAATGCAGAATGCGCTGAGAGAGCACCAGCGCATTTTCATCCCTTGAACCTGAGCCCAGCAAAATAGCCAGCAGCTCCGCATCGGTAAGCGCTTTTTTACCTGCCGACAGGAATTTTTCCCTGGGACGGTCCTCCTTGGCCAGGCATTTGATCGTCAGTTTTTCCTTTGAATATTCGTTTTGCATAACCAAGGTTTTTTGTCTGAACGAATGGGGTTCTTTTTGTGCCAATAAAAATATACCTTTCCTCACTTCAGGGAAACCTTTAAACCGCAAGACCCGCTCCATGCCCGCATTCACTTTTCGCTCAAACGAACGCTTGAAAAGCCGGAAAATCATCGGAAACCTCTTTAAATCCGGGAATTCCTTTGGCATGTATCCCCTGCGAGCCGTTTGGATTGAGGTGGAACAACTCCCCGATAACTGTCCCTTCCAAATGACCGTCAGCGTGCCCAAAAAGCGATTCCCCAAAGCGGTAGACCGCAACCGCATCCGAAGACAGGTCCGCGAAGCCTTCCGCCTGAACAAACACCGGCTCCAACAGGTCAAAACCCCTCCCCCGAAACCCATCGCACTCATGATCCTGTATACCGCAACCGAACAGCTTCCTTACTCCGCCATGGAGGAAGCGATGATCCGGTTGGTGAAAAAACTGGGAAAAAGGGAGTAGAGGGATGGAAAGGATGTAGAGGATGTAGAGGATGTAAAAGATGTGGAGGAATAAGCGCGCTTTTATACGAACCTTTTTGAAAATATGCGATCTTTAGAAGGGAGCAGGGATTAGGAATTAGGGAGCAGAAGTATTTCGTGCTCCCTGCTCCCTGCTCCCTGCTCCCTAATCCCTAATCTTAATCCCTATGCCGCATTGTTTAGTCCGCTTTATCCTGCTGCTCCTGGGCCTTATTCCCCTGGGATCAGCCCACGCCCAGAAAGTGCTTCAAATAGAGCGTTTGGGTAGCGCGCGCACCCAAAAATTATCTATCGGCACCGTACTAACGTATCAATTGCACGGAGACCCGGTCTGGTATAGCGGGGAGATCGTCAACCTGCTTCCCGAAGATAGCATCGTGCTTTTCCACAACCGGTATATCAAAGTAGATAAAATACGGGCGTTTCGTTGGGAGTTGGGCTGGCCACGAACCGTTGGGCGACAATTATTCTGGTTTGGAGCAGGGTGGTCGGGATTTGCGTTGATCGGAACGGCCACCGACGGCAACCCTGACACCCGGTATGAATGGTCGGATGCGGCAGTTACGGGAACTTCCGTAGCGACCTCCTGGCTATTACCCAAGCTTTTCAAGTATCGAAAAATGCGGTTTGGGAAAAACAAGCGATTGCGGGCGCTCGATCTCGATCCGGCAGAACAGCAACCCTAGTCCAACGCCAGCCTATGGCTCTACGACAACCTCCTGTACCGGGGAATAGTATTCCATAGAGGAAAATACCGTCCGGTATCCACCGGTAGTTTTCCGTTCCTGCTTTTTGACCAGATAGAGTTCGTACGTTCCCGGGTGCAAGCCGCTGAGCTGACTGGAAGTAAGGATGGCCCGATCTCCGGAAAATCCTTCCTCCAACTCAACCGAGAAGGTATAGCCCTGTTCATCCGTAAACAACAACAATAGCGTTTCTCCCGGCTGCAGGGATTGCCGTTCGATCACCAGCACACCGCCCGCTTTCCGCTTCAAGGGCGATTCCATGAGAAATTGTTTGATCCCGCTCATACTCAGGACCACGCTCCGCTTTTTCCCTGCATCATCTTGAAAATCAAATACATGCTTCCCAGCATAAGGCCCCGGCTGAATGCGCTCGTAACGGAAAGCATACGATCCCAGGGCTTTTTCCCGCATCGGTTGGCCTTGAAAGCGCACGCCAGACGCCATTTTCTTGGGGCGGGCATTCCCTACCGAATCGCCTTCGAAAAACATGATCTGGGCTTTGTATTCGTTCTCTGGGGAAAGGAAACGCACAAAAACTTCGACAAAGATTTGAGGAGTCTGTTCCTGGGAAACCTCCTGGCGGCAGGCGAAAGCCAGAAAGGCCAATCCGGCCGCCAATACGGACGAAACCCTAAGTGCCGGTTTGGACATCTGGAATGGGATAATTGTTCTGAAAATAATGGCCAAAAGCCAGCAGACGGCTTTCCTGGCCAAAGCCGGCCATGAACTGGACCCCTATAGGCAGGCCGTTTTCGTGCAACCCAGCAGGCAGCGCCATCGCCGGAATGCCTGCCATATTCGCCTGGACGGTAAATACGTCGGCCAGATACATGGTTACCGGATCCTCCAGGCTTTCGCCCAGATTCCAGGCGGTTCCTGGCGCAGCAGGCATCAGGATAAAATCATACTCCTTCAGGATTTCTTCGGTCCGGTCCCGGATCAGGCGGCGCACCTTTTGCGCCCGGCTGTAGTAGGCATCGTAATATCCCGAACTCAGCACAAAAGCCCCAAGCATGATCCGTCGCTTGACCTCTCTCCCAAACCCCTCGGTACGCGATTTTTTATACGTGGCTTCCAGACTGGCCGCCTCGTTACTCCGGTACCCAAACCGCATCCCGTCGTATCGAGATAAATTCGACGACGCTTCCGCAGTGGTCAGCACGTAATAGGCGGGGATCAGGTAATCCAGATACTCGAATGAAACTTCCTCCACCGTATGTCCCGCTTCTCGAAGCCATCCGATCAAGTGGAGGGAGCGGTCCCGGACGACAGGATCCAGGTTGGGGTGATTGATCGCCGTATCCAGGTAAGCGATCCGGGTCGGGCCTTGAAATGCCAGGTTGGAGGAATAGGGCTCCGCCGGGTCGGGAATCGCCGTGCCGTCGTAGGCATCCGGACCGGCAATACACTCCAATACGCTGGCGACGTCCTCTACGTGATGAGCCAGAATGCCAATCTGATCAAAAGAAGAACCATAAGCCAGCAATCCATGCCGGGAAATCCGGCCGTAACTCGGTTTTAGTCCCACTATGCCGCAAAATGCCGCAGGCTGGCGCACAGACCCGCCGGTGTCCGAGCCCAAGGACGCCAGGCAAGTATCCGTCTGCACCGATACCGCCGAAGCGCCGGACGATCCGCCCGGAATTTTAGTGGGGTCGGCGCCATTTCGCGTAGGTCCATATACCGACGTTTCGTTGGTAGATCCCATGGCGAACTCATCGCAATTTACCCGGCCCAGGATGATCGCTCCTGCGTTCAGCAAACGCTCTACGGCCGTAGATGAAAACAGGGAGCGAAACCCTTCCAGTATTCTGGACCCGCCCGTCACCTGATGCCCGGCATAGCAGATCACATCTTTGATCGAAACCACCATACCGTGGAGCGCTCCGGCGCTTGCAGGATCGTTGGCGTATTGTTCGTCCAGCGCTTTCGCCCGCTCTTTGGCCTCGGCTGCAAAAACCTCTACGTAGATATTCAAATGGCGGGTAGCTTCTATGCGGGTTAAATACCCCTCCACCAAGGATGAAAGGGTGAGCTTGCCGCTCTTCAGGCCATCTTTGATCGCTTGTAAACTCCGGTAAGCCTCCATTGTCAGCGGGTCTGGGATTTCATTTTTTCAATCAAAGCATCCAACGTCAGGGATTCCTGGGTTCCTTGCGCCATATCCTTGAGCGTTATTTGCCCGGTTTGCATTTCGGTTTCTCCGATCAGCGCCACGAAAGGCACGCTCCGGTCATTGGCATATTTCAGCTGCTTTTTCAATTTGACCGGATCCGGGTAGATCTCTGCGCAAATGCCGGCTTTTCTGACCTTCGTCAGGAAGCGAAAGGCAAATTGATGGGTCGGTTCGTCGAAAGCGGCAAAGAGCAGTTTAAGTTGGTCGGAAGCTTCCGAAGGGAATAGCCCCTGTTCCTCCATCACGTCGTAAATGCGTTCGGCGCCAAAGGAGATCCCCACTCCCGGCACGTCCGGCAATCCGAAAACTCCGGTCAGGTTGTCGTATCGGCCGCCGCCGCCCAGGCTTCCCATTTGAACCGCTTTACCCTGCACTTCAAAAATGCAGCCGGTGTAGTAGTTCAATCCCCTGGCCAAGGTCGGATCGAACTCCAGCGAATTGCCGGACGAGGTCCAGGGATCCAGGTAGGCAAACAGGGCTCGCAGTTCCGCGA
Source organism: Haliscomenobacter sp. (assembly GCA_016707205.1). Lineage (GTDB taxonomy): Bacteria > Bacteroidota > Bacteroidia > Chitinophagales > Saprospiraceae > JADJPL01. Next base: position 333,592 of record JADJHZ010000024.1, read on the forward strand.
TTCCTTTTTTCCCCGAAGTATTCCCGGCAAGAAGTATTTCCAAGGCTTCCAAGGTTTTGGCCTCCAGGATCTCTTCAATTTTCGCAACAGCCGTTTCGGGGATACCCCGGTCTGCCATTTCCTTTCGGACGCCTTCCCGGCCTATTTTGTCCAGCTTGTCGATGGCCACGGTCATGTTGGTCAGTTGATCCGGAATGCCGGCCACTTCGGCTATAGCGGCCAGTACCTTGCGGTTGTTCACTTTGATCGTCACCGGCAAGCCGAGGCGGGTAAACGCCTCGTCGTAAATCTGGACGAGCTCGGCTTCATATACCAACGACTCGGAGCCCACCACATCGGCATCGCATTGAAAAAATTCCTGATAGCGCCCTTTTGCAGGCCGGTCGCCCCTCCATACGGGTTGGATCTGGTAGCGCTTGAACGGCATGGGAATCTCGTTGAGGTGCATCACCACGAACCGCGCAAAAGGCACCGTGAGGTCGTATCTAAGCCCGCGTTTGGAAATAGAGGGAGTCAGCCGGCGGGAATCCCGGGCATCGAGGGCCGGAAGATCCGCTTCCGCCAGGTAATCCCCGTTGTTGAGCACTTTAAACAACAACCGGTCGCCTTCTTCCCCGTATTTACCGGTGAGGGTTGACAGATTCTCCATCACCGGGGTTTCGATGGGCTGATAGCCGTATTTGATAAACACCGATTTGATGGTGTCGAAAAGGTAATTGCGCTTGTACACCTGTTCGGGTGAAAAGTCGCGCGTACCCTTAGGTATGCTGGGTTTCATAGTCAATAGTTTATTCGAAGTACGATGTACGAAGTACGATGTACGATTTACGAAGTACGATGTATGATGTACGATTTACGAAGTACGGAATTTCAAGGTTTCGAGGAGCTTGTATCCGTAAAGGGCCCCAGAATGTACCGATTGTAATTCCCTCACTTAATATCCCTTGCTTCTTAAATCACACTTCGTACCTCGTAGTTCGTACATCGTACTTCCTAGAGTGCTTTGCTGAATTGTTTAAGGAACCGAACGTCGTTTTCAAAGAGCAGGCGGATGTCGGTAATCGTGTAAAGCATCATGGCCTGTCGTTCGATCCCCATGCCGAAAGCAAAACCGCTGTAAACCTCCGGGTCGATGCCGCAATTGCTCAGCACCTGGGGGTCGACCATCCCGCAGCCCATGATCTCCACCCAGCCGGAATATTTGCAGACATTGCAACCCTTGCTGTTGCAAATAAAGCAAGAGACGTCCATTTCGGCGCTGGGCTCGGTGAACGGGAAGAACGAGGGGCGCAGCCGGATTTTCGTATTAGGCCCGTACATTTCCTGTGCGAAATAATAAAGCGTTTGTTTCATGTCGGCGAAAGAGACGCCCTTGTCGATATACAGGCCTTCGACCTGATGGAATTGGCAATGCGAACGCGCAGAGATCGTCTCATTTCGGTAAACACGCCCCGGAGCGATGATCCGGATCGGCGGCTTCTGGGTGGTCATCACCCGGGCCTGTACCGAGGAAGTATGGGTGCGGAGCAGCATTTCGGCGCTGTTCAGCAAGTAATAGGTGTCTTGCATATCCCGGGCGGGGTGATCTTCCGGGGTATTCATGGCGGAGAAGTTGTGCCAGTCGTCCTCAATCTCCCGTTCTTCCGCTATCACGAAACCGATGCGTTCGAATATTTGAATAATGCGGTTCAGGGTGATGGAAACCGGGTGCCTGGAGCCGAGGTCAAGGGGTTCTCCAGGGGCGGTGAGGTCGAGATTTTGTGCTTGCGCTTCTTCGGCAACCGCTTCGGCCTGGAGGCGAAACCGTTCAAACTTTTCTTCAGCCAGGGTTTTGGCCTGGTTGATCAACTGGCCGAAATCGCGCTTCAGCTCCACAGGAACGTTGCGGATTTCCCCCATGAGGGGCTTGAGGATGTTTTTGGCGCCAAGGAAGCGCACGCGGAATTGTTCTACGGCTTCCGGCCCTTGCGGGTTTGCGTTTTCGATTTCCTGAAGGAGTTCCTTCACCTGAGTCATTGCATCGGCTGACATAATCCATTCGTTTTTGTGGGCGGACCAGCCCTTTTCAACGGACAACAAAGGTAGGCAAAATATGGGGTTTGCGTCTTTTTCCCTTACATTTGGTATTTCGGGAATTAAAAATTGTACCTGTTTAGGAGCTATCTCAAAACCCAATCCAGGGTGTGGGCGGCCTCCCCTAACCCCTCCGAAGGAGGGGAACCGTGTGGGCAAGGGTAGGGAAAAGCATCGGAATTAAGGTTTGATTACCTTCCTTTGTTGCCCCCCTCTTTTGGAGGGGGTTGGGGGGAGGCCCAACGATGGATTGAGCAGAATTCTTGCAGTTTTGCATTAGCTTCTAGTAAAAATTACCGTAATGCCAGGCAGCGAAATGCCCCGCCCTCCTATCCAACCTAAAAACAGCAGGGAATGAAGACCGTTCCGCCTTTCTTTCAAAAAGATGGCTTTTTTTTTACGCAAGGTAAACCGCTTTTGGTGTGGATCCTTTGCGCGGCCCTGCTGACGGGTATGATCTACGCCCCCTATCTGCAATCTTTGAGCTTGTTCTTGCTTAGTATTCTGGCTGTTTTAAGTTGGGATACTTCCAGGTTTTTTCCTCTCCGGATTAATCCAGCGTTGATTCCCTCAGGGAAGTCGTTTTTCCACCGTCCGGACTTCTGGGTCATCGCCCTTTATTTTATCCTGGTGCTGGCCGGGGGGCTATACGCTCAGGATATGGGATACTGGCTTAGCCGCTTGCGCATCAAACTGCCCTTTTTGGCGATCCCCTTTGTTTTTTTCCTGCTCCCTTCCTTAAAAGAGCGGCCTTATCTTAGGCTTTGGTACTTCCTCCTCGTTCTGCTTTCCCTGACCAGTCTGGGCATACTGGTCAATTACTTACGGCATTTTGAGGAGGTGAATCTGCTGATCAAACAAGGCCAGCCGGTGCCCATGCCCTGCAACCATATCCGGTACAGCCTCCTGCAAACCATGGGGGTGGCTGGAGGTCTTTTTCTGTTAGAAAAACGGTTTGCCCTCCGTTTTCGGTGGGAGACCTATGTCATTGCGGCCCTGACGCTTTGGCTGATCATTGCCCAGCACCTGATCGCGGTGCGAAGCGGGCTGGTCGTTTTATACGCCCTTTTGGCTTTCTCTGCAGCCCGCTACCTTTGGCGCACCCGGCGCTGGCTAACCGGCGCCGTTCTTCTGGCGGCGCTGGCTTCCGGGCCGGTGCTGGCATACCAACTGGCGCCCAGTTTTCGCAACAAAGTGGGCTACATGCGGTACGATCTGGACATGTACTTCAAAGGACAGGATAAAGGCGTATTGTCCGATGCGTCCCGCCTGATCTCCTGGAAGATTGGCTGGGATCTGTTCCGCCGGTCGCCCTGGATTGGGGTAGGCCCCGGCAATCTGAGAAAGGAAGTAGAAGCCATCTATGCCACTGAATACCCTCATATGGAAAAGCGGCTGATGCCGCACAACCAGTTTTTGAGTGTTATGGCCGGCTCTGGAGCGATTGGCCTGGCCTTTTTTTTAACCGCTTTTTTTGTGCCCCTGTTCTACCGAAAGCACTACCTCCATTTCCCTTTTCTGGCGCTGCATGCAACGGCTTGCCTTTCTTTTATAGTGGAGGCGACCCTCGAAAACGCCATGGGCGTAGCGTTTTTTCTGTTTTTCCTGGTTTTGGGCTTGAATCATTTAAACGCAAAGCCCCAAGAATGCCGAACAGTCCACATCGGTGGCGGGACCTTCTCCCGCGCGGAATGATGCCTTAGCTATTCTAATTTCCAATACATCCAATGGAGAACACACAAGACCTGCAGGAAATCCTTGAGACCTACCTTTCCCGATATCCACAGGAAATGGAGCGCCAGAGGTCATTCAAGGAATTTATCGAGCATACCCCGTTTGAGGATTTATACCACAGGAAAAATTTTAACGGGCATATTACCGCAAGCGCGTTCATTGTCGATCAAGATCATGCTCAAATGCTTCTGATCCATCATAAGGGTCTCAACCGATGGCTTCAGCCGGGAGGGCATGTCGATTATACAGATGCGTCGATTTTAGCTGCCGCGTTCCGGGAAACGTTGGAGGAAACCAATATAGACGAGCGCGATTTGGAGTGGATTAGACCTTCTTTTCCCTTAAACATTCCGGCAGATATTGATTCTCATGTCATCCCCGAAAACGAGCTCAAACAAGAAAAGGAGCATGTTCACCACGATTTCAGGTTTTTGTTCCTGTACAAAGGAGGGAAAAACGTCCAGATAAACCCGTCTGAAGTAACCCATTACCAATGGCAGGACATTGACGCGCTATCCGGGAATCCGGAGTTTGCCGGTCTGGCGGAGAAAATCTGGTTCCTTCTCCAGCGATGAGCTGGGCCTGCCTCAAAAGACCGTTCTTTTCCCCCCCCCCCCCCCCCCCCCCCCCCGAGGGAAATGGGGGGGGGGGCCGCCCCCCGGGGGGGGAGGGGGGGGGGGGGGGGGGAAAAAACGAAAATGTCCAGTAGTGTGCGATCACCCTCCAACCTCCTCCAAAAACCGTTCTTCCGTCCAGATTTCAATCGTCCCCAGTGCCTGGGCTTTCTTTAACTTGGAACCGGCATCTTCTCCGACGACCAGGATATAGAGGTTAGAGCTCACGGCGCCAAGGATTTTGGCGCCGGCAGCCTCTGCCTTCAACTGCGCCTCCTTCCGGCCCATGGTGGCCAGGGTTCCGGTAAATAAAATGGTCTTCCCTGCCAGAGGGGCATCAGCCGATGCGGCCTTGGGGCGATCGTCTTCGGTTTGCCGGAGATTTACCCCCAGGGCTTCCATTTCTTCCAGCATTTGGACGTTTCGGGGGTTCTGGAAAAACCGCGTCACATTTTCTGCCACCACCGGACCCACATCCTTAATATGGAGGTAATCCTCCAGCGTCCAGGCTTTTAAATCCAGCACATGCTGGATTTCCGCTGCGAGAAGCTTAGATACTTTTTTCCCTAAATGATGAATGCTCAAGCTATGCAGCAAACGGTGCACCGGGTTGTTCTTGGCTTTTTCTACGGAAGCCTTTAGATTAGAAGCGGATTTTTCTCCAAACCCTTCCAGGGACGCAATCTGACCGTAATCGAGTTGGTACACGTCCGGCAGGGACCGGACCCATCCCAGTTCATAAAACCGCTCCACGATCGATTTGCCCAGCCCCTCGATATCCATGGCGTCTTTGGATACGTGGAAAATGATCCGCTGCAGGTCCTGGGCGCCGCAGACGCAATCCGGGCAGCGCCAGGCGGCTTCCCCGTCTTCCCGCACCAGCTTTACCGGGGTTTCCGTATCATTCACCGGACAAAATTCCGGGAACTGGATGCGTTGCTCCGTACCGTCGCGGAGTTCGGGCATGGCTTTAACGATGTACGGAATGACATCCCCTGCCCGCTCGACCAATACGGTATCTCCCAGGTGCAGGTCCTTGGAAAGGATAAAGTCTTCATTATGAAGCGAAACCGAAGAAACGGTAACCCCCGCAAGCGCTACTGGTTGCAATTTGGCGACCGGGGTAATCGATCCGATTTTCCCCACCTGGTATTCCACGTTCAACAGCTTCGAAGTAGCTTGTTTGGCTTGAAATTTGAAGGCGATGGCCCACCGGGGATGGTGGGCGGTAAATCCTGCCCGTTCCTGGAGTTCCCTTTGATTGACTTTGGCCACCATACCGTCGATCTCGTACGCGTATCCCTCCCGGCGGGCTTCCCAATCGAGGCAAAAATCAATGACCTCGCCAATGTTTTTGCACCGTTTCTTTTCTTCTGTGGGCACTTTAAATCCCAGCTTGCTCAAGATCTCCAGGCTTTCCCAGTGCGTGGCAAACTGGTCGAGCCTGCTGTTTCCTTCCTGGTCTTCCGCGAACGACAAGGTGTACATAAACGCTTCCAGTCCACGCCTGGCCACTTCTTTAGGGTCCTTCATCCGCAACCCGCCGGTGGCGGTATTCCGGGCGTTGGCGAACAAGGTTTGTCCCTCATCGGCGCGTTCTTCATTAATCCGGTTAAAAGCCTCCTTGCGGATCAGCACTTCCCCTCTCAATTCCACGCGGTACAACCCCAGAGACAAAAAATCCGCCTGGAGCGGTATAGACCGGATCACCCGGGCGTTGGCGGTAATCTCCTCCCCTACCGCGCCGTTGCCGCGCGTGGCGGCGCGCACCAAACGGTTGTTCTCATACACCAGCGCAATGCTGCCTCCGTCGAACTTCGGTTCCACCGCATACTCCAGATCTGCCTCCGCCGGGATGCTGAGCAGGCGCTTCAATTGCCCGTCCCAGTCGCGGAGGTCTTCCGCATCATAGGAATTGGCCAGGGAAAGCATAGGCGTCAGATGGCCCACGGAGGGAAACTCGGAGGTCAGATCGGCAGAAACCCGCTGGGTTGGCGAATCCGGGGAGCGCAACTCCGGGTGCTGGGCCTCCAGGCCCTCCAATTGTTTATACAACTGGTCAAACTCAAAGTCGCTGATCACGGGATCGTTCTGGATGTAATACCGCCACTCGTGGTATACGATCAACCGGCGCAGGTCGGCGGCTTGTTGCGCTTCGTTGGTTGAAACATCCCCCGAAAGATAGGCCTTGGAAAGATCGTACAAAGATTTCTGCGCTTCCTGGCTATAGGTCATGGCAAACGTATTGGATGTGCGGAGGCGAAGATAAACAGGCTGGGGGAAAGTTTTTGTAAATAGGGAGCAGGGAGCAGGGAGCAGGGAGCATTTCCCTGTTAGCCGGAATCCGCAGATTCCGTGCTGAACGATCCGCCGGTCCCCCGACCGGCGTGGCGTGGCCCTGACGCCCCTTTCCGCTACCTCGCAATCCCGCTGCGCTTCCGCCAAATAAATTTGGCGATTACTGCCCTTTCTCCCTTTCTCCCTGCTCCCTGCTCCCTAATCCCTAATCCCTAATCAAAAAAAAACCATCCTCCCCCTGCGCCTGATACAAAGGCATCAATATTCTGGCGTCTACTTTTGCCAGGACAGGGCCGTTTCGATCGGTAGCGAGCCGCTGCCCTATGCGAACCGGGTCGAAATTCTGGAAACCCGGTTCCATCCGGAATTGGTCTTCCGGTTCGACAGGATGGCGCCAGATAATCTCGCTCACTGCCGGCAGGCCTTTAGAAAACGCCATGAGCAGGGCGTCGTGCTCGTTATCTACATCTTGCGAACGTACGCAACCGGTAGCGCGCAAGACGTTGATGGTTGCAGCCAATGCCCGGCGCACCGAAGCGGGGTCCTCGTGCTGTCCAGCCTCAAAAGCCAGCCCGGAGACTGGAACGCCCCAATTGGCCTGGAGAAAATAGCGCAACATTGAGCCCTCCACCGCTTCCAGCATTCCGTTCACTACGGGCGCATGCAGTCCACGGGCAACTTTTCGGCTATAGGCATCCCCGGCGGGCAGGCCAAAAATGCCGCCGGAAGCCGAGTTGGTATGTAAGTCCAGAAAAAATACTTGTTCCGGATGGACTTGGGCGATCATTCCCCGGATGGTTTGTAACATATCCAGCATTTGCTGTTGCTCCAAATTCAGCGTATGCGGATCTGTGCTGTACAATAGCGCAATGCCCTGAGGAGTCCAGGCCCTGTTCAAATCCTCGAGGATGAAGCGTTTCCCTTGTTCAAGGGCGGGAAGGTTCCCTCGAATAGCCAATAGGCTTCCCCAGAAACGGAATCCCGGGTTTTTATAGGGTTCTGCCTCCAATCGAATCATTAGTTCTTCGAGGGCCATTACCCCGGCAGGCTCGTTCCCGTGCACTCCCCAATGCAAACCATCAGGGGTCCGGGGCGTTCTCCTTCGTATCGTCCGATCACTCGGTCGGTCATGCGCCTTTCTCTTTTGGTTAAGCTGGTAAAGATATGCCTTTTGCCGCTACTTTGCCGCGTCCTTCCACCTCCAGAGGTAATAACAGGCATAGGAGCGGAACGGGCGCCAAGGCGCTGCGATTTCCTCCATAGCTTTCCGCAGGGGCTTCCCCTCCAAATCCAGTTGGTATAATTTCTGCATTCCTTGCTGGATGCCCAGATCGTCGGCAGGGAATACGTCGGGGCGGCCCAGGCTGAACATCAGGAGCATCTCCGTCGTCCATTTCCCCACACCTTTGATTTGCGTGAGGGTATGCAGGATCTCCTCGTCGGAAAGGGCGTTCCAGTCTCGCTCAAACAGGCTACGTTCCTGGAAAAACCCGGCCACGTTGCACACATAGGAAGCTTTTTGGGTGGATAGACCAACCGTGCGGAGCGATTCGGGTTGCATCGACAGCAGCAGCTCTGCCTTAGGCGTTCCTCCGGGAAACAGAGAACAAAATCGCTTGTAAATCGTGTCAGCCGCTTTGACCGATAGCTGCTGGGAAATAATAGAACTCAGCAGGTCTACAAATATATCCGGATTGGGCCCTGGAGCAGGCGGAAAGGGAAGGGTTTCTAGTAATGGCTTCAGACGCGAATCCAAAGCCAGATGGGTCATAATTTTTTGCTCCATGTTCACAGGATATTCCGTTAGTTAGACCTAATTTTTGAAAGCCGGCTGACGAAAATACTTGCGCTAAAGAAGCGGATACCTTTTTTGGCGCTGTACCTTGTTCAATGAAAAAAACTTATGCTTCTGCTTTTCGTTTCTGTGGAGAAAAACGGAGTTCGACAAACTGCCGCCTGAATCCCAGATCCTGGAAAAGCTTAAGCGCGGGATGGCGGGGTGGAAGATGGTATGCGATCTCTCCTTCTGCATAATCCATTCCTTTTCGGATCAGCGTTTCCAGAAGGAGCTGTGTGCCCGCATCTTCTCCGGGCGCCACGGCAAAGGTGAGCAGGTTCTCCGGACCAAAACCCGACATGCCCGTGCGGTTCACTACGATAGCGCCTGCAAGAGAACGCTCCGACCAGGCAATCAAAATGAATCCCCCGAAAGAGGGAATATTTTTTAGAACGCAGTCGATGGCGTCCCGAATATTGGATGGGGAGCTACCCGGAGAAGAAACACTAATGAATTTGACAAGGGCAGCGCGGACCCATGGGTCCATCCCGGTGCCGGCATTGAAAAGTTGAAAGGTATGATCCATGATTTGTCTCCGAGTTTACATATTACAAGGTCGTTCCAAGCGATATGTACATGGAGGGTAATGTGGATCAAGGGATGTATAGATTAACGTTGGACGTTGGACGTTGGACGTTAGAGGTTGGAAGCAAGAAATTTAGTCCGACCTGCAAGGCGTAACGCTTAAACCGTTTGCGATGTTAGCCACTTTTTAAATAAAAACCCCAACATCTAAAGTCCAAATTCTTAAGTCTAATTCGTTCTTTTTAATACGCAAACAAAATAACCCGATTTATAAAAAAAAGAAAATTTTTTCCGTGAAATATTCATTATCAATCAATAAGGTTTCGTTAACCAAACAGAACACTTACATTTACGAAGCCTGTGTTCTCGCTGATTCACCTCGTCTAGGGAATACTTTTCCCTGGGTTTCCAACCTGTTTCGCAATGGTTTTTTTTTCTGCGTCGCCTTGATGGCTGGATTATTGTGGTTGGCGCCCTTAAGTTTTCTTCATGGCCAGATTGCTTTTTCCTCCCCTGTGAAGGATAAAATCGATCCTCTGCTTTGGGCGGAGGTACAAAAGGACTCCCTGGCCGAAGCGCTTCTCGTCTTCCGGCAGCAAGCCGAAGTGGTACAGGCCCTCTACCTTCCAGGCAAAGAAGCCAAAGGCAGCTATGTATTCGAAAAACTGCGCAGCCAGGCCCTGCAAAGCCAGGGAAGCGTAATGGAAAGCCTGGAGAAGCAAAATGTCCCGTTCCGGTCTCTTTATATCGTCAATGTCATCTACCTGCCCAAAGCCAGCGCCTCGCTCCTGGAATCGCTGGCCAAACGAGAAGAGATTGGGGAGATCGTCGCCAACAGCGCCTTAACTGCGCCTAATTTCCAGCCCGAAAGCGAAGATCTTCGCCTTCGCTTAGGGGTTGAGTGGGGCGTGGCCAAGATCAAGGCTCCGGAAGTATGGGCCCTGGGGTATACCGGCCAGGGCGTTGTGATTGGCGGGCAGGACACCGGATACGACTGGAAGCATCCGGCGCTGATCCGAAAATACCGTGGCTGGATGCGGGATTCGGTTGCCAACCATGCCTACAACTGGTTTGACGCGATAAAATCCTACAGCCCCCAAAACCCGGATACCGTAAATTCCTGCGGATTGAATGCCGTTTCCCCCTGCGACGACTCCCAACACGGCACCCACACGATGGGGACTATGGTTGGCGACGACGGCAAGGGCAATCAAACCGGCGTAGCGCCAGGGGCTCTCTGGATCGGATGCCGGAACATGGAACGAGGGATCGGAAGCCCGTTTACCTACCTGGAATGCTTCCAATGGTTTTTGGCGCCTACTACCCCGGATGGAAAAAAACCGGACCCTTCCCTGGCGCCGGACGTGATCAATAATTCCTGGTATTGCCCTTCCATCGAGGGCTGTAACCCCTCGAATATTCCCTTGCTGGAGAAAGCCGTTCAAAACCTTCGCGCAGCCGGCGTTTTTGTAACCGTGTCTGCCGGAAATTCCGGCCCCAACTGCGAAACCATCAACGATACGCCCGCCAGCTTTCCGGCATCGTTCGACGTTGGCGCTACCCAGGGCAACGACACCATCGCGCGGTTTAGCTCCCGCGGACCCGTTTTCTACAACGGCGCCCTGTTCCTGAAACCAGATGTCGTAGCGCCGGGAGTGAACGTCCGCTCCACGGCGCCGGGGGGGGGATACGCCAATTTTAGCGGCACCAGCATGGCAGGGCCTCACGTTGCCGGCGCCGTAGCCCTGATGATCTCTGCCAACCCCCGGCTTCGGGGCGAAGTACTCAAGCTGGAAAATCTCCTTAAGACGACGGCCACGCCGTTGTACAGCAAAGATACCTGTGGAGGGATAAGAGGAGATTCTCTTCCCAACCCCGTGTATGGCTATGGAAGGATTGATGCGTTGGCTGCGGTCAAAGCAGCGCGCGAGGTGGTAACCGATACCCAACCGGGCAATGCATCCGTTTCCCTGCGGGTGTTTCCAAATCCTGCTTCAGATCTGATCACCCTGGAAACCGGCACGTTTCAAGGCGCCGGCCAATTCTCTTTGTGGGATGCCAGTGGGAGGCTGCACGTTACCCGGTCCTTTCAGCCCGGCGTAGAGCCTTTTCTTTCCATCCGCCTGCCCCGACTGGCTTCGGGTGTCTATTTCTACCGCTGGAAAACCGGCGAGCAAAATTATACCGGCAGGATTGCCATCCAGCCACAGGAGTAACTGAACCGATGGATTGGCCATGGATACCTCGCACTATTAGGGCTACCTCCCGGAAATCACATCGCGGGCGGAATAGATTTTGGGCTTCCAATACGAACTGGCCAGCAGATCTTCCTGGATAACGCCTCTGGACGTCGTGCTGTGGACCACCCAAAGGCTTTTGCCGTCGTTTTCAATCACCAGGGAAACGTGAAACACGGGTTCGGAAGCGCTCCGGCGGAAGAATATCAAATCCCCCGGCATCGCTTTGTCCACCGGAATAGAGCGCCCCTGGATGGACTGGTCCTTTGAGCTGGGAGACAGCATGATTCCATATTCCTTCATCACGAAATAGGTAAACCCGGAGCAATCAAACCCGGAAGAAGGATTTTTGCCGGCGTAGAGGTATTTTTTTCCTTCGTAGCGCTGGGCATAATCTACAATGTCGCGCCGCAGGGCCGCCTCTTTGCTATCTACGCCTCTGGGCCGCTCCGTAGTCAGATCCCGGAGCACATCGCATCGGGTTAGGAACAACACTGAAATCAACAGAAATAGCGCCTTGAAAAATGAAGGTTGCCGCATAGCAAGGAATATCTGAAAATGAACGAAATGCTTTCTTAAGGAACGAAGTGCGGAAAAGGCATATTTTGATGCAGCACCCGGACTCGCATTAAAAAAAGCTTAACATGCGCGGCTTAGCAGAAAGGCAGGTTCCATAGGTTGTTCTCCGGCAATGATAGCCGCCGCTTTTTCTCCAAGAGCCGGCCCGTGTTTGTAGCCATGTCCGGAACCGCCTCCCAAAAACCAGCAATTCGGTGCTTCCGGGTGCATGTCGAGCAAAAAATTGCCATCCGGCGAGTTCCCGTAATGGCATACCCGGTTTTCAGCCAGCGGGCGCTCCCTGGAGCCAGGGGAAGCGATGCCCCAGAAATTGACGGGCTTTGGCGAGGACGTCCAAATCCAGAATACGGTCTCCATCCGTAGGATCAAATGCAGGCCCCCGCAGGTCCACTCCAATTTTGAAACCCCTTCCGGCATTTCCCGGTATCCCGTAATAAAAGTCCCTCCCGTCCGCATCCATCCATACCGGCATCGTATCGAACAGCGCGGCGTAGCGGTGGGGCACGCCCACGTAGTACGCCTCCTGGCGGGTGCAGGTAATAAACGCGCCAAGCGCTTCCGGAAAAAGGCTGCTCAACCAGGAGCCGCTGGCAAATACATAGGCGTCGGCGGCAAGGGTTGTTCCCCCATTCAATTCGATAAACTCCATGCGCCCGGACCGCACCGGACCCGGCTTGGCCATCGCCTGATGATACCCGCCTCCTTCTCTGACGAAGGCCTCCTTGACCGCCATTGCACCTTCCCGCGCCCGGAGGTATCCGCCGTGAGGATCGAGCGCCAAATGATCCAAATCATCGACAAAAACCTGAGGAAACCGAGCCTGAGCTTCCTTTCTGGAAAAGTATTGGTAAGCAAGCCCGTGCTTTTCCATAAACGGAAGGGAGGCATCGATAAGGTCTACCTTTTCTTCATAGCAAAACCAGAGTACCCCGCTGGGGTGGAACAGGGGCTTGTCCCATTTTTTCTGATGAGCCTTCCAAAGCTCCAAGGCCCGCACATTAAGATCGAAATACAGCCCGTTGGCTCCATAAGTAGACCGAATGACCCGGGTTTCGTCGCCGGAACCGGACCGTGAATTTCCTGGGCCCCAGGCGTCAATCAGGGTGACGCGAAATCCCGAGCGCAGCAGGTACAAGGCCGTCCAGCCGCCGAAAGCCCCGGCGCCAATGACGACGAGGTGGCTGCCTTTTTCTAATGCGGGAGCATACTGCTTAATGGCAGCATCGGCGAGCGGGGTAGGAGCAAACGTATTGTTCATGATCTTAGGCGAAAGGTATAAGGCGCAGGGGCGGGGCTGTCCCAAAAGAATATTCTCGCCCGGGGCGAGAATATTCTTTTGAGACAGGCGCGTCCATACGCCTTACGCCCTATGCCTTGTCCCTGTTTGTTTATTTTTCCACGCCGGTCGCCCGGTTCAGGAATTCGTTATACAATTGAATATGCCGGCTGTCGATCGGCGTCATATACCCATCGATAAACAAGTACTTGATCTGGGTTTTGGTCTCAAAGGGATCGCCTGTAGAAACGAACAGGGTAGCATCTTTGCCAACTTCCAGAGAACCCATTTCCTTATCCACTCCAAAGATCTGTGCGGGGACGATCGTCACCGCGCGCAACGCAGCTTCCTTGCCCATGCCGTAGGCCGCTGCAAACCCGGCGTTGTAGGGCAGGCGGCGCGCGTTCTCCGCGCTGCTGGTGCGCAAGGCCACTTTTACCCCGGCTTTATGCATCAAGCCCGGGTTGGCATACCTGCTGTCGTAGGGGTCCGATGCCCGGGTTGGCAAGGCCAGAATGGGACCGGTAATTACGGGAATTCCCGCTTTGGCGATCTCGTCTGCTACGCGCCATCCTTCGGCAACTCCGCTGAAGATGATGCGCTTCAGCTTTCTTTCCTGCACCCATTTGATAGCGGCTTTAATGTCCTCTGCCGAGTTGACCTCGATCATCAGCGGAAGTTCGCCCCGGATGACTTTCGCCAGCGCCTGCATTTCCGGGTTGAACGCTTTCTTCAACGACGGATCTTTCTGGGCCGCCGAATCAATGTGGGCAAACAAAGCCGCCTGATCAAAGACTTCGTTCATCGCTTTCTGATTCCGTTCGACTTCCTTCTTGATATCTTCTTCCGACCGCTGGTCGAAGAACCCCCTGCGGCCTCCGGAAGGATAGTTCATCACCATCACTTTGGCGCCAGCATACATCTGATCTGGGGTATAACCCACCAGATTGATCAGGGCAGCCGTGCCCGGCAGCAATCCGTTTTCCGGCACGACCAAGGTGGTCGTCACCCCGGAAACCCGGGTAACGGGAATAGCGGCTCCATTGGGGTTGACGGCCGTCAGCGCTTCCATCTGCGGGGTAATTTCCCCGATTTCGTCAAAATCGTTGGTCAGCGAAACCGAACTAACTTCGCTCAACCCCACCGTCGAGCCCCCGTCGATCATGCCCGGATAGATGGTCAATCCGCTGCAGTCAAACGTCTCCGTACCGGCAGGAATATTCACGGAAGATCCTATAGCGGCGATCTTCCCATTCTGGATCAGCAACGTGCCTTTCTGCGTGCCGTTGGTAATCGTTTCGATCGTGGCATTGGTCAGGGCAAAGGTCCCTTTCCTGGGTTTGGCTACCTGGGCAGACAAGACCGTCGCTGCCAGGAGGAGAAAAAGCATCAAAAAACCTGTTTTATTGCGCATGCTAAATTCAATTTAATAATCAAGGAAAAACAAAGACAACCTGACGGATCTGGCCGGTTAGGGCCAGCCGGGTTAGGTATTCATGCTTTTAGTGATCAAATAAATAATACCACAGGTCCTCGGTTCCCTGCATGCAGCGGTCCACGTGTTCGTGGTCCTCCATATTGAAGGCGGGGATTGGCTGAGCCGGATCGACTTCAAGACGCATGTCTTTCTTGTCATTTTGGCGGTCAAACCGGATTATACCATCGACGATCGTCAGTTGAGGAATCGCATAGACGGAAAGCGGGTGCTGATCAAAGACCGCTACATCGCCTTCTTTCCCTACCTCGATAGATCCGATGCGGTTTTCCACACCCAGTTGTTTTGCCGGGTTGATGGTGATCAGGGCCAGCGCTTCGTCGTCGGAAAGATCGCCAAAATGCTGGCTTTTGGCTGCTTCATGGTACAGGTGGCGCATCAATTCCGCATCGTCGGAGTTAATGGAGGTAACCACCCCGTTCCGGGTAAGGATGGCGGCGTTGTAGGCGGTGGAGTAATACACCTCGAATTTGTAGGCCCACCAATCGGCGAATACCGAAGCTCCAGCGCCGAAATCGGCCAGTTCGGGCGCTACTTTAAAGCCTTCGTTCACGTGCTGGAAGCACAATTTTTTCACCCCGAAGTCGCGGCAAACATTAAGCAGCATATAAATTTCATCCGCCCGGTACGAATGGCAATGGATGATAATATTCCCCTTGAGGATGTCCGCGACCGTTTCCAACCTGCGGTTGTACACAGGCGGCAGCGCCCGTGGGTTCGAGGCTTTTTCCGCGTGGTATTTAGCCCATGCGGCATCGTAATCTTTCGCTTCCGCGAATGCTTTGCGGATGACCTGTTCTACCCCCATGCGGGTGCGGGGCTGGATGCCCCGGCCTTCGCCATGGCTTCGCATGGGGTTTTCACCCAGGGCGAACTTGATCGTCCTCGGCGCTCCTTCCATGCGGAGATCTTCCGGGTTGTAGGAGCCGTACCGGAGTTTGATCGTTTCGCACTGCCCGCCGATCGCGTTGGCCGACCCATGCATGGTATGTACGGAAGTTACGCCGCCCGCCAGCGCCCGGTAGATACTGATATCGAGTGGGTCCAGCGCATCGCCCACCCACACCTCCGCAGTGACCGGAGCAGTTCCTTCATTCACCGCATCGATAGCGATATGGGAATGGGCGTCGATGATCCCCGGCATCACGAATTTTCCGGTAACATCCACCACTTTGGTTCCGGCCGGCGCCACGATATTCTTTCCGATCTGCGTGAATTTTCCATTCACGATCAGCACGTCCGTATTTTGAAGGGCGCCTTTGGTGACCGTCAGCACGTTTCCATTTTTGAGCAAAATGCTGCCTGTCCTGGGCTGGGCAAAGCTCCAAACGCCCAGCAACAAAAAGGAAAGCAGAAGCAAGCTATTTTTCATAATGAACTTTTCTTTTTGATAATACCTGTTAAAATTATTCGAGCCCATTCGGTCCGCCTTGGCGGCTTCCTTTAATATCAAATGTTCCAACCTGCGGAATACTTACTTTACCTGTAAAGGAACCTCCCTGGATCCGAAGATCAAATTCGAGGGTCAAATCCTGGCCCTGCATATTGATCTGCGAACTAAAGGTCAGTTGATTGTCTTTCAGGACCGGGTTGTTCATCGGGTTGTTTCCGGGAATCTGGCTGCTGCTCCAGGACCCGGAAACGGCGCCTCCGTTGTCTGTAATCGTCAACACACCGGTATATTCGTCGCCCTGGGCGTCGATGGCATAATCCCATTTGCCGCCTACGCTAGCAGCAGGAGGACCTCCCGCTGGCCGGCCGGGTGCGGCTGCTGGCGCCGCTTTGGGCGCTTCGTACTCGAACAAGTTCCCCTGGACGAAAACCATCCGCACATTGGATTTTTCTGCGAAGTAGGGCTTGTCCGATACCATCAGGTTGGCCATTTTCCCTTTCTCCACTGTACCCAGCGCCTGGGACATTCCCAGCATGGCGGCGGGGGTAGTAGTCAAAGCGCTCAGCGCCTGGTCTTCTGTAAGCCCGTTTTTGATCATGCGGCGCAGGTTGTCGCGCAATTCCGCCGGTTTGCCGTTATAGGTAGCAAAGCCGAAGGAAATGCCTTTGCCGGCGAAAACAGCCGCCTGAGATTCCAGCTTTTTCATTTCTTCTGTAGCCCGGGCTTCGAGTTGTTCCTTTTCGGGATCTGGCTTGGTGGCCTCTCCTTCTTTTTTCTCTCCTGCCTTAGGCGTTTCTTTTGCCTTGGGCAGATCCACCGACAACAGCACCGGGATATTCTTGCTTTTGATCATATCTACCACATACCATCCCTGCTTCAAACCCGCCATGACAATGGGAAAACCAAGTTCCTGCTGAAGCGTCATAGCCCGGTGGATGGAACGGATATCGTCCACCGCGAAATACACGGACTGTTTCTTGTCCAACACGGGATAAAAAGCCTGAAGCGACTTATTGTTGGCGGGTTTGGCCATGCCTGCGGGATTAGCGGCAAACATCGCCTCCTGCATTTTGGCTTGTTCGGCCTGCTTGTAGAGCTCCCGGAATTTGGACATAACGCCGATAACGGTGCTGGGGTAAACCCCGCGAGCGCCGTTGAAGGTAGCGAACAAGGACGTATTGTCCTTGATCAGCATTTCATCGGCGGTATTTCCGTTCAGGAGGAACAGAGCGCCGCTACCGGGAAGCATGCGCCCCTGGGGTACGACATGCGCTGCGGTAAAGCCGAGTTTTCGCAGATCTTCCAGCGATTTTTCCTGGGGGCTCAACACGTCCCGGGCTTTGATCTCTGGTTGAATCCCTGCCTGTTCGTTGGTCGGGTTGGCCGCATTGGCCGGCCGTTGCGCCTGCTGCCCGGGCTGTGGGGGCCCTGCTTGTCCGGGTGCAGCCGGTTGACGGCTTTGCGGAATACCGGCATAGGAAAGCCCATCGATAAAGCCGGCATAGACGAACATGGAATCCGCGGCAATCACTTTGGCATCTGCAGGAATAGCTAAATTGGTACCAACCGCATGAATCAATCCATCCCGGATGATCACCGTTGCCATCTGTAGCGTTTGCCCCGGTTTCACCACGACCGTAGCATTTTTCAATGCGTAGGTTTGCGTTACCGGTTTGTAGCCCGGGTTGGCAGGCTGAGCCCAAAGCCCTGCTGCACCCAGATTAAGTAAAAAGAAAAAAATCCAAGATCGCATCTTCATAAAACAAGATATGTGGTTATAAAATGAGCATGAATGCCGGATTCATAGGTATCTGTTAACCCATAACAGATACCCAGCCGTCGATGGCCAATCAAATGTTGGACAACCAGTAAATTTACCATGGCCGCCTGAGCGCAGTGCCCAAAATCAAAAATTATTCGGATACTGCGTTAGGAAAAACAAAATTAATGCTTTGCCTCAGAATGAGATAAAAAAGTCGATAAACGGTTTACGACGTTAAAATAAAGCAAAACCGTGCCCCGGAATACCGGAAAATGAATATTTTCATCGCAGATAACGCAAAAACACCCTTTATGGGCAAACCCAAAAAGAAGCCGCCCGTCCCCACAGTGGCCCTCCCTACTCCATCCGCTAACGGCAAGGGCCCTTTCCCGCTGCCTGCAGGGTATACCCGGCGCCTGGCTCTGATCCTTTTTTTCTTCAGCTTTCTGCTGTACGCCAATACCCTTGGGCACGAATATGCACAGGACGACGCCATTGTGATCACCGACAATATGTTTACAACGCAGGGGATCAAAGGTATTCCCGGTATCCTGCAATACGACACCTTCTACGGCTTTTTTAAAGAACCCGGGAAGGCCCGGCTCGTAGCCGGCGGCCGTTACCGGCCTTTTTCCCTGGTCACCTTTGCGCTGGAAGTGCAGGCCTTTGGGCAATCGCCGTTTGTAGGACATCTCTTTAACGCCCTGCTGTATGGGGCCACTGCGGTCCTTTTTTTCCTGACGCTTCTCCTGTTTTTCCCTCCGGGTAAATTTGGCCTGTCTGCATGGTATACCTGCTTTGGCGCAGCTTTGCTTTTTGCGGCTCACCCCATCCATACCGAGGCGGTGGCTAATATTAAAGGCCGGGACGAAATCCTGGCCTTGCTGGGCAGTCTTGCCGCGCTGTATTTTGCCTTGAGATCCACACGCGACCAACGGCCATTTCTCCACCTTGCCGGAGCAGCATGTCTTTTTCTGGGGTTGATGTCCAAAGAAAATGCCATCACGTTTCTCGCCTTAGTCCCATTAGCGCTCTACTACTTTACCAAATCCGACATCCGCTCGATTCTGAAATCGACCCTTCCCTACGCTGCCGCCGTAGTTTTGTTCCTTCTTATCCGCGGAAGCGTTTTGGGGTGGAAACTGGGAGAACCCCCAATGGAGTTCATGAACAATCCATACCTGAAATGGGCAGGCAACCAATATATCCCCTACACCGCAGCCGAGCGGTTTTCCACTGCAGTATATACCCTGGGGCGTTACCTCCAGTTGCTGGTATTGCCGTATCCGCTCACGCACGATTACTATCCCAAACACATCGATCTGGTCAAGCCTTCGGATTTTCGCTTTCTGCTTTCCTTTTTCCTTCATCTGGGGCTTTTGGTCTATGCGGTGTGGGGTTTGAGAAAAAAGACGCCGTTGAGCTTCGCAGTTTGGCTCTACCTTATTCCTTTATCTATTGTCTCCAACCTGGTATTTCCCATTGGCACGCACATGGCAGAACGCTTGTTATTTATGCCATCTACCGGTTTTGCGCTGGCGGCGGCTATAATGATCCTGCCTTTTAAAAAACGGGAAAAACCCCGGCAAAACCTCCTGGTGGCTATATTGATTGGGATTGCCTTCTTGTTTGGCCTGCGCACCGTTGCCAGGAATCCGGTATGGAAAAACAATTATACGCTCTTTATCTCCGACATTGCCATATCCGGCAACAGCGCCAAGCTGCGCAATGCGGTAGCCGGGGAATTGGTCGTCCAATCGGAACGCGAACCCGATTCCCTCCGCAAAATCGATATGTTGAACGAAGCAAAGGGCCACGCCCAAAAAGCCATTGAGCTGCATCCCACATATACCAATGCCTACCTCATCAAAGGAAACGCCCATTTTTACTTAAAAGAATACGACCTGGCCATCCAAGCTTACCGCCAGGCGCTGGCCATCAATCCGGAATACAAGGAAGCGCTGCAAAACCTACCCTTGGCGCTCCGCGACGGCGGAAGGTATTTCGGAGAAGTAGAAGGCAACCTCTCCAAAGCGATCGACTATCTGAAAGCAGCGGAAACCTACCAGCCCAACGACTACGAAACTCTCCGCCTATTGGGAGTCGCTCATGGAGTAGGCCAGCAGCACGCCCTTGCCATTGATTATTTCACCCGCGCTGCCCGTCTTCGGCCGGAAATAGCCGACGCCTGGCTGAATCTGAGCACCGCCTGTTTCGCATCGGGCAATGCCGCGCAAGGGCAAGCCTATCTCGACAAGGCCCGAAGCATAGACCCCAACGTAGGCCAACGCTAATCCTCCAAAAACCCCAATTCGTATGCAAAAAAGTTTGTTCTTTCTGATCGCCTTCTCCGGCCTGACCGGTTGCGCTGCCGTGCAACTGGGATCTTTTGAAGAAGGCTCTGGCCCCGCGCCGCCCGATTACAGCAACCCGTCTTCCTGGGCCGCTTTGCCGGGCCGAAGCGACGAGGCCGACCTTTTCCCGGAAGGGTCGCCCGAAAACCAGGCGAATGCGCCGGCAGATGTATTTTTCATCCACCCCACGACCTATGTGAAAAAAAACCGGGACATTCAATGGAATGCCTCCCTGGACGACGAGAAGCTCAACCGCAAAACCGACGAATCTACCATCCGGTATCAAGCCAGCGTATTCAACCTCGCGGGGAGGGTCTATGCCCCTCGCTACCGCCAGGCCCATTACCAGGCTTATCTCTCCAAGCAGCGCGAAGACGCGGCCAAAGCCTTTGCCCTGGCTTATGACGATGTGCGCCAGGCCTTTGAATACTACCTTCAACACCACAACCAGGGCCGGCCCATCCTCATCGCCGCCCATAGTCAGGGCGCTCAGCACGGGCGGCGCCTCCTCAAGGACTATGTTGACGGCAAGCCGCTACAGTCCAAACTGGTGGCCGCCTATTTGGCCGGCATGCCCGTATCCCGGGTCCTCTACCAAACCCTTCCGCCCTGCATAACCCCGGAGCAAACGGGTTGTTTCTGCACCTGGCGCACTTACCGCAAAGGATATAGCTCCCGATACTACCAGCAAGATTCCAGCATCGTTTCGACGAATCCGCTCAACTGGCGGATTGATACGGTCTACGCCCCAAAAAACCTGCACCAGGGGGCGATTCTGCGCAGCTTCATCAGGGTCCATCCCCAAACTAATGATGCCCAAAACAGGCAAGGGCTACTTTGGGTCAGCAAGCCAAAATTCCCCGGGAGTTTTCTTATCTTCCGCAAAAACTACCATATCGCCGATTACAATTTGTTCTACATGAACGTTCGGGAGAACGCCCTTTTGCGGGTGAACCAATTTCATGAGAAAGAATAGACTCCTGGACTGCAAAATATTTTTTCCGGGTTTTCCGTTACCCTATTTGGCATGCGCCAACGGAAAGCGCTTAATGCCATAAAGACCGCGATCACCGCCTTATGGATATGTATCTCAAGAAGTCGCATTGGAAACTGTACCTGGCGGTAGCGGGCGTACTGATCGTCCTCATTTCTTTGGTCTACACGACTTACCTCACCAACCGGCTGGCTGCTGAAGAGCGCACCAAAGCGCAACTTTGGGCACGGGCGGTAGAAGAACTGCTCAAACCCTTTTCGGAAGAATGCGAATCGTGTAAAGACCTCACCATCCCCCTGGGCATCATCGAGTCCAATAATAGCATTCCGGTCCTCCTGGTCGGGGAGAACGGCCAAATTCTCTATTCCCGCAACTTTGGCACGGAAGATCCCAAGACGCTGGAAAAAGCCTTGGAAAAAATGAAAGAGCAGGGCGTCAAACCGCTGGAAGGTTTTGGCAACTCGCTATACTATAAAGAATCCCAGGTGCTTACCCAATTGCGGTTTTTCCCTGTGGTGCAACTCATTTTGATCGCGGCCTTTATCTTTTTCGGCTACCTCGGTTTCAGTACCGCGCGCCGCTCCGAACAAAACCGCGTGTGGGTAGGGATGGCCAAAGAAACGGCGCATCAACTAGGCACCCCGATTTCCGGGATCGTCGCCTGGATTGAACACCTTAGATCCGTGCGGGAAGAGGACGAAGAAGTCCAGGAGGTGATCACCGAACTGGGCAACGACGTTAAGCGCCTGGAACTCATTGCCGACCGCTTTTCCAAGATCGGCGCCATGCCAAAGCTCGAAGCGGTGAATATCTACTCCGAACTGGACCTTTGCCGGGCGTATATGGAAAAACGGGCGCCGCGCAAGATCCGGTTTGCCTTCCCGGATACGGCCTCAACGCCCATCATGGTCCGGCTCAACCCGCCCCTTTTCGCCTGGGTGGTCGAAAATTTATTGCGCAACTCCCTCGACGCTATGGATGGACAAGGTCAGATCAGCGCCGCAGTTTATAAGGAAGGCGCCTTTGCCTGCATCGACCTGAGCGATACCGGCAAAGGTATCCCCTCCTCCAAATTCAAAGCCATCTTTCAACCAGGGTATACCACCAAAAAACGCGGCTGGGGGCTAGGCCTCTCCCTGGCGAAGCGCATCATCGAAGATTACCATTCCGGCAAGATTTTCGTAAAGCGCTCCGAAGAACATAAAGAAACGACCTTTACGATCAAGCTCCCGTTGGATTAGACGTTAGACAGTTAGACGGTGAACGGGGCAATAGTCAAATCTTGTTCGCCGAAATCCTCCGATTTCGTGCGGAACTATCTGCCGGTCCCCCGACCGGCGTTTACATTTTGCGAAACATCCACTTGCCGAACTCCTTCAGCGTCACCTTTTTCCCATACATCAAAATACCCACCCGGTAGATTCGCCCCGACAACCAGACGAAGGAAACCGACGTAGCAATCAACAACACCACCGAAACCAGAATTTCCCATGCTGGCGGGTTGAACGCCAGGCGGGCTGGCATCACAATGGGGGAAAACAACGGAAAGATAGACGACCAGACCGCCAGGCTCGAATTAGGCGCCTGCACCGCAGCCATCATGATGTACAAGGCTAAAATGACCGGGATGACGATCGGCAGAGTCAGCGATTGCCCCTCGCCCAGATCGTCGCTCATCGAGGCGCCTACTGCGGCGAAGAAAGAAGAGTACATAAAATATCCCCCAAGGAAGTAGATAATAAATAAAGGAAAGATCAGCCACCAGTTGATATTCTGGATTTCGCGGAGCCCCAGAGCCATCATCTGCTCCATGTCATCCGGGTCGATCTCCGCACCGGGTTCCATTGCCGAAAACTGCCCGGTGTCGATACCGAAAACCGCCTGGACGATAAACATCAGCGAAGGGATCAGGATTGCCCATACCGCCACCTGGGTAAGCCCCACTGCGCCAACTCCGATAATCTTGCCCAGCATCAGATGAAACGGCCGGACGCTGGAGATCATCACTTCCACAATCCGCGTGGTTTTTTCTTCCATTACCGAACGCATAACCATGGCGCCGTAAACAAAGACCACGATGTACATGATGAAACCCATAATCATCCCAATGCCGGCGCCAATGGCGCTGGTAATGGTCGAATTATCGGCGCCGCCTTCTTTCAGTGGTTCCGGATCCAACTCCACTCTGGTTTCCAGGGCCTCCAGTTGTTTGCGCTCCAGGTTCAGCTTCCGGATCTTGTACTCCCGCACGGCATCCCGGATGCGGTCTTTAATCATCAGTTCGATGTCGAGGGTAGGGGCGTCTTCTGCATAGTAGAAGAGCGTATAGTTGTTGGCCATCAGGTCTTCCATCGGAGGAACTTCCAGGATGGCGTCGTATTGCAGGGAGTCCAGGTGCTTGCGCAGGAAATCCAGGTCGTAATCCACGAACTTGAAGAACAGGTTTTTTTCATCTTTCAGCGCCCCCTGCAGGATCGCGCTTTTGTCGATAACCGCTACCCGCCGGCTGTCGTCGCTTTCGTATCCGAAAATGACGGCCACAACAACAAAAAACAACGCGAAAGCAAACGGAGTGATCAGCGTGGCAAGGATAAACGATTTACGGGTAACGCGGGTTAAATATTCCCGCTGTATGATAAGCCAAAGTTTATTCATGATCTCGAATTTTGAAAATTTGGGGCAAACAATTAATGGCCGGAAGCAGCCGCCAGACCGGCGTTCGACTGTTCGACCTGGCGGATAAAAATCTCATTCAGGGAAGGCAGAAGTTCGTTAAACGCATTTATCCGGACGCCCTGATCGATCAAATAGCCCAGAAGTTGATTGGACGCTGCGCCTTCCAGGAGCTGGACCACTACGCTCCTTCCGTTTTCTTTGACGATCCGGGCTTTCGACGAAAGGTCTTCGGGCAGTTTCCCTTCAAAATCGATCCGGAACTGATGCTCCTTGAATTGATTCCGAATGGCCTTCACCTCGCCTTCGAGGATGTTTTTCCCCTGATTGATCAAAACGATATGCTCGCAGATCTCTTCCACCTGCTCCATGCGGTGCGTAGAAAAAATGATGCTGGTCCCTTCCTTCTGCAAGTGGTGGATCTCGTCCTTAATCAGGTTGGTATTAATGGGGTCCAGGCCGGAAAACGGCTCGTCGAGAATTAATAACTTGGGCCGGTGGAGCACGGTAGCGACAAACTGGATCTTTTGCTGCATCCCTTTGGACAGTTCTTCCACCTTTTTGTTCCACCAATCGGAGATCTCGAATTTTTCGAACCACAGGCGGATCTCCGATTCAGCTTGGGCTTTGGATAGCCCTTTCAACCGGCCGAGGTAGAGCAAATGGTCCCCGATTTTCATTTTCTTATAAAGTCCGCGTTCTTCCGGCATATACCCAATGTACTCGGGGTGCCTGCTGTTGAGGCGCTCCCCGTCGAGAAAAACGCTCCCGGAATCTGCCTGGGTAATGGTGGTAATAATGCGGATCAAGGACGTTTTTCCCGCTCCGTTCGGTCCCAGCATGCCAAAAATAGAGCCTTTGGGCACAGAGAGCGTGATCCGGTCCACCGCCACTTTTTGGTCGTAGACCTTAAGGACCTCTTCTAATCGTAAGATCGGATGGTTTGTCATAGGTTCACCTTAGAATTTCCTCTAAAATAAGCGGTTCTTTTCCAATTTCGGGATTCATTTCTATCAAAAGGTCTCAATCATCGATTGGGAGCCTCCTTTTCGGTTCCAACCACCTGCTTTTTCAGACCAAGCCCAGAGACCGAAGAAAACGCTTCCGCCCGCAGCGTCAGGGATACCCGCGTTTTTCACAGGGAAAGCGCTTTACCATTCCCTTGCGCAAATGCCCCATTCCCCATACCTTTGTCTCCATTAAGTGACCTTTCCCCGAATCTTTCGTCACAAAAAAGATTTTTTTTAAAAAAAACCTTTCGGAGAAATGAAAATACTTGCGATTACGGTGCTGTTGGTCCTGTTCTTTGTGCCGGTGGTCGCTCAAGAGGAGCAAAAAGAACAAACCCGGGAAGAACTATTTCAAAACAGCGCCAGTCAAATGATCATGTCCAAAGGGTTGCGCAGCAACCTGAGCATTAACCTGCCCGACGTTAAGAAAAAACTGATCGATCGGGTATGGAGTAATTACACCCGCTCCCGGTTTGACAGCCGGGCCAAGTACGACCGCAAAGCTAAAGAATTTGTGGCCGAGGGCGCCAAGGTAAATGCCGTAGCCTCCTACCCGGTCAACCTGGTCAGCCGGAGTTCGCAGTCAGGATCGGGCGTTCAGTTCCATCTTTGGATCGACATGCAGGGCGCTTTCTTAAACAGAGGTCAGCCCCCGCCGCATGTCCGACGCCTACGCCATCCTGGAAGACTTTGCCCGGGAGGTGGAGCGGGAAAAGATCCGCCTGCAGATTGAGGAAGAAGAAAAGAACCTGAACCGTCTGGAAAACGATCTGCGCCAGCTCAAAAACGCCAAAATCCGCTACCACCGGGAGATCGAATTTGCGGAAGCACGCATCCAAAAAGCCAAAGAAAACATCATTAAAAACGAAAAAGACCAAGTAGGCGCCGCCCAACGCATTGAGGCCCAAATCCAGGCCCTGGAAGCGGTCAAACGACTGCTAACTCAACTTTAAATGCGCCCGGAGGCTCCGGAGGCATTCTACCCCTCACACCGTGAAAACCTCTGCAAAACAGAGGTTTTCTTTTATATCCCATTTTTTATCCACACTAAATTCCCGCTTTTCCAAAGAGTTTAAAAAAATACCCTTTCCGTTTCCCCTGAGTTTTATTACCTTATTCCACCTTAGGCAATAAGGCCAAAGCCGGATTTCCACATTTTCATCAAAACAATCCACAAATGCCCCCAAACCGGCTGGTGGATTACCGAAAACCAATTTGGGAATAATTGATAAGTTTGGCAAAAGGATAGCGGTAGCGCATGGATCAACCCAAAAAACCAACCGGCAACAAGGACAACCTTCCGCGCAATGCACGGACGCGCAGGGAAGACTTGTCGAATTTTGTCTTCGGCAAGATTCCTCCCCAGGCCATTCCACTGGAAGAAGCCGTTCTGGGGGCCATTATGCTCGAAAAGGACGCCCTTTCGGTGGTCCTGGACATCCTTCAGCCCGATAGCTTTTACCTCGAAGCCCACCAGATGATCTACCGGGCTATGAAGCGTCTTTTTGAACGCTCCTATCCGGTAGACCTGCTTACCGTTACGGAGGAACTCAAAAAAGCAGCCCATCTCGACGCAGTCGGAGGTCCGTATTTCATTGTCGAACTCACTAATAAGGTGGCTTCCGCAGCCAACATCGAATACCACGCGCGGATCATTTCCCAGAAATACATTCAGCGCGAACTCATCCGGGTTTCGACCGATGTCATCCGCAACGCCTACGAAGATACCACCGATGTCTTCGACCTGCTCGACGAAGCGGAAAAAGGCTTGTTCTCCATTGCAGAAAAGAACATGAGCCGCGGCTACGACACGATGGGCTCCCTGGCCAGCAAAGCCCTCAAACAGATCGAATTGTTGAAAGACAAGGAAGAAGGCCTCACCGGAGTACCCACCGGATTTACTAACCTCGACCGCCTGACTTCCGGCTGGCAGCCTTCCGACCTGATTATCATCGCCGCCCGCCCGGGTATGGGTAAAACCTCTTTCGTATTGTCCCTGGCCAAAAACTCCGCCGTAGATTTCAAAAAAGGGGTGGCCTTGTTTTCGCTGGAGATGTCCTCCATTCAGCTCGCCCAGCGCCTGATCTCCATGGAGGCAGAGATCCCGCTCAACAAACTGCGGAGCGGCAAGATGGAAGACTACGAATGGCAACAGCTAAAAACCTCTATTGAACATATTAGCGAAGCGCCCATTTTTATCGACGACACGCCAGGAATCAACATCTTCGAACTGCGCGCCAAATGCCGGCGGATGAAATTGCAGTACGACATCCAACTCATCGTAATCGACTACCTCCAATTGATGAGCGGCGGCGGCGAAAACCAAAAAGGAAACCGCGAACAGGAAGTCAGCGCTATTTCCCGGGCCCTGAAGGGCATGGCCAAAGAGCTCCAGGTGCCGGTCATCGCCCTCTCCCAGCTCAGCCGGGCAGTGGAAGTGCGCGGCGGGACAAAACGCCCCCAGTTGTCTGACCTTCGCGAATCGGGTAGTATCGAGCAAGACGCCGATATCGTTGCCTTCATCTACCGCCCGGAATATTACCAGATCCTGGAAGACGAACAGGGCCAATCTCAAAAAGGGGTTGCCGAAATCATCGTGGCCAAGCACCGGAACGGCGCCACAGACACCGTCAAACTCCGGTTTACCGACCAGTTTGCCCGGTTTTCCAACCTCGACGACCCCGACTTCGGCGTTTTCCCCGGCGATGTGTTCCAAAGCCCGGCTTTCCCCAACGTTATCACCAGGCCTTCCCGCATGAACGACGATGAGGACATCCCGTTCTGATTCCGTCCTCTCTTTTTCTCTTTACTACCTGTTTACCTGCATCCGGAAACACTTTTTATCCCTTCGTTTTCCCCGTCTCTAAAGCTAATCTTGTAGTTTTTTTTTAATACACTTCCCGGTCTTTCCTTGGGCTTCCCCCTTTTTTTCCGTTAATTCGCTACAAATCCTGACCCAATATGGAAAACCAACCCATCCTGCATCCCGATCGCAACCTGGCGATGGAACTCGTTCGCGTAACCGAAGCTGCCGCCATTTCTGCCGCCCGCTACATGGGAAGAGGAAACAAGATCGAAGGCGACGGCGCTGCGGTGGATGCCATGCGCGCCTTCCTCAGCACGGTTAGCATGAAAGGCGTCGTCGTCATTGGCGAAGGGGAAAAAGACGAGGCCCCCATGCTGTTTAACGGAGAGCAGGTGGGCACGGGAAAAGGCCCGGAAGTGGACGTGGCCGTAGACCCCATCGACGGCACCCGGCTACTGGCCTTTGGCCGGCATAACGCCATTTCCGTCATTGCCGTTGCTGAGCGGCACTCGATGTGGAACCCGGGCGGTTCGCTCTACATGAACAAGATCGTGGTAGGAAAAAAAGCGAAAGAGGTGATCGACATCCGTCTTTCCGCCAAAGAAAATCTGGTTCGCATTGCAGAGGCCCTGGACCGCAACGTGAGCGACCTGACCGTATTCGTTTTAGACAAACCCCGTCACTTAAAACTGATCGCCGAGATCCGGGAAGCAGGCGCCCGAATCACCCTGCATACCGATGGCGACGTGATGGGCGCCCTCCTGGCTGCTGCCCCCGACTCCGGCGTCGATGTCCTCATGGGCATCGGAGGAACCCCGGAAGGCGTCATCGCCGCTGCCGCAGTGAAAGCCCTCGACGGAGGCATGCAAGGAATGCGCGCGCCCCAACTCGACTACGAAATAGACCGCCTCAAAGAAGAAGGCTGCGACCTCGGCGAAGTACTAACCCTCGACAAGCTGATCCGCTCCAACAATACCTATTTCGCTGCTACCGGGATCACCGGCGGCACTTTCCTGGAAGAAGTGCGGTTTGAGGAAGACGGCGTAGTAACCACGTACAGCATGGTCATCCGCTCCCGCACCGGGTCGCTGCGGTTTATCAAAGGCGTACACCAGCTCGAACGCAAGCAAATGCCGAAGTAAACTAAACGTTGGGACGTTGAGGCTGATGTCAGACCAGATTTCTGGGGCGGTACCCTCTCAATCCATAGAAGACCAGATAGGCATACGCAACCAACGGGACGACAAAGGAATATTTTACGCCAATCGACGGAACGTCGGCCAGAATTCCCTGAAGCGGGGGAAGAATAGCGCCTCCTACGATCATCATGACCAGAAAAGAAGACCCATAACTGGTGAACTCCTTTAGCCGGTCGATGGCCAGCGTAAAGATATTGGACCACATGATGGAGTTGAACAACCCAATGCCCAAAACCGTCCAGAGCGCAATTTGGCCTCCGGTGGTCATCGTCACGGCAAGCAAAACCATATTGAACAAAGCGAAAACCGCCAGAAGGCGGGAAGGCATGCTTTTCCCCAGGAAAAAAGCGAAGTAGTTCAGCACCAGCATCGCCAGAAAGCCAAAGGCCATGGTATAATCCATTCCTCGCACGGAAACAATGCCTAAAACGACCAAAAACGCGAGCAAAGGCACCGCAGCCATATACAAAGGCTTCCGCTTCTCCTGCCCTTTGCCGCTCAGCGCGATCGCGCCCATAAATCGCCCGATCATTGCGCTGCCCCAGTAAAAAGCGACGTGCGCGCCCGCCGTTTTATTGTCGAATGCAATAGTCGGGTCCGACTTGAAATACAGTGCCAGGAAACTGCCTACCGAAATCTCCGCTCCCACGTAAAAGAATATCGCCACGGCCCCCAGATAAAGCTGGGGGTAATCGAAGATGCTGAAGCTCCGCGTATGCTTTTCCTCGTATTGGATCGAAGGCAAATGCAGCGCGTTGAACAACATAGCTATGATCCAAAGGGTAACGGCAAGCGCAATATAAGGAACCTGCAACGAACGCACTTCCACCGCCTGGCCCTCCGCCACATTTTGAAGGATCAGTACCGCGCCAATCAAAGGGGCGATCGTATGCCCCAGGGAATTAAACCCTTGGGCCAGGTTGAGGCGGCTGGCCGCCGTCTCCGGAGATCCCAGCACCGCTACATACGGGTTGGCTGCTACCTGCAAAATGGTGATCCCGGAAGCGAGGATAAACAACGCCAGCAAAAAAACGCCGTACATCCGCACCACCGTGGCCGGGTAAAACAACAGACACCCCAACCCCATCAATGCCAAGCCCAACACGATCCCCCGTTTATACCCCAACTTGCGGATGATCATCCCCGACGGCCAGCTCATGACAAAATAAGCCCCAAAAAAGAAAAACTGGATTAATTGCGCCTGCCAGTACTTGAGCTGAAACGCCTGCTGCAAGTGCTGCACCAACGTATCGTTCAGAGAGGTCAGCAAGCCCCAGAGAAAAAACAGGGCCACCAGCATGACAAAGGAAAAACCGGATTGATTTTTGGAAACCATTGGAGGTACGATTTACGAGGTACGATTTACGGGGTACGATTTACGAGGTACGATTTACGAGGTACGATTTACGAGGTACGATTTACGAGGTACGATTTACGGTTTAAGAAGTTCGAGGTGTCAGGTACCAGATAGATCGTACTTCCTTACTCACATACCTCATGCTTCACAGACTTCGTACATCGTACTTCGTACATCGTACATCCAAAAGGGGAAGTTAAAAAGTAAACAGAAAAGGAGCGCCACACCTGGCGAAATAATTTCACTCCGGCTGTTGGAATTCGTAGAATGGAGGAATTTAGGTTAAAATTAACTACCGGCGTATTGCAAATACCGCACCGACCCGCTACTTTTGCTTCTTATATGCAACAGACTATTGCACATATTACCCATCTTACTCCTTTTGTTCGCCGCTTCCCGCGTCGCCCCGGGCGGGCGTAATTTTATTTCCAACCTTCAGGGCAGGGTTTGCTTCCTGCCAGCTTTCAAAGCCGCTATATTTTTATAACCATCAGGAAAAGCCCCTTTGGTGCAACCTGGCAAACGCAATTTCCAAAAGAAATGGACATAACCATCGAAGTAGCTTCTGCAGCGCATGCCCAATATGCGGAAGCAATCTGCAAGATGATCGCCGAATCAGCCAAAGCCCGCGGAACCGGGATTGCCGAGCGCAAACCGGAGTATATTCTGGAAAAAATGGCCAAAGGCAATGCGGTTATCGCCCTTCAGGGGGATCAGCTTGCCGGCTTCTGTTATATTGAAACCTGGGATCACGGGAAGTACGTAGCCAACTCTGGCCTGATCGTCAATCCGGAACTCCGGCGCCTGGGCCTGGCCAAATCCATCAAGGAAAAGGTGTTCAACCTCGCCCGGGACAAATACCCTCAAGCCAAGGTATTCGGCATCACGACCAGTCTGCCGGTTATGAAGATCAACAGTTCTCTGGGGTACCTGCCCGTCACTTTTTCCGAACTGACACAGGATCCCGCCTTCTGGGACGGTTGCCGGTCTTGCCCCAATTTCGACATCCTCGAACGCAATCAAAAACGCATGTGCCTTTGCACGGCCATGCTTGCCCCTTCCAAAGAGGAAGATCTGGCCATGAAACGCGATTTATCCAACCTAATTCTGACCCAAAATGAAAAATAATCAGGTCGTGCTCGCTTATAGCGGCGGGCTCGACACCTCTTTCTGCATCAAGTACCTGACCAAAGAGAAAGGCCTTGAAGTGCATGCGCTTACTATCGACACCGGGGGCTTCAGCACCGCCGAGGCCGAAGCGCTGGAGCAAAAAGCTTACCAACTCGGCGCAAAAAGCTTTCGCATGGTCGATGCCGTTAAGGACTACTACCAGCAGTGCGTCCGGTATCTGATCTATGGCAATGTACTCCGGAACAACACCTATCCCCTCTCCGTCAGCGCGGAGCGGATGATCCAGGCCATGGAGACCGCCAAATACGCCCGCCTCACCGGCGCTTCTGCCGTAGCGCACGGGTCCACCGGCGCCGGAAACGACCAGGTGCGGTTCGACCTCGTTTTCGAGATCCTCGGAGAAGCGTTGGAGATCATTACTCCCATTCGCGACCTGCGCCTGAGCCGCCAGGAAGAAATTGAATACCTGCAGCAAAACGGGATCGCCTGGAGTTGGGAAAAAGCCAAATACTCGATCAACAAAGGCCTTTGGGGAACCAGCGTTGGCGGCGCAGAAACCCTCACGTCCCATAAACCGCTGCCCGAAGATGCCTACCCCTCCCAACTGCAAAAATCGGCTCCGGAAACCGTAGAACTCGAATTCACCAAAGGAGAGCTGACCGCCGTGAACGGAACCGCCTTCTCCCATCCCGTGGAAGCCATCAAATACCTGCAATCCCTCGCCGCTCCCTTTGCTATTGGCCGCGACATCCACGTGGGGGATACGATCATCGGCATCAAAGGACGCGTCGGGTTTGAAGCCGCCGCGCCGATGATCATCCTCAAAGCGCACCACCTGCTCGAAAAACACGTACTGTCGAAATGGCAATTGTACTGGAAAGACCAGATGGCCTCCTGGTACGGCATGCTCCTGCACGAAGGGCAATTCCTCGAACCCGTTATGCGCAATATCGAGGCATTTCTGGAGGACACCCAACAAGCGGTAACGGGAAAGGTATTTGTCCAACTGCTCCCTTACCGGTTCGAACTGCAAGGCATTGAATCTGCATTTGACCTCATGAACTCCTCCTTCGGGCAATACGGTGAAATGAACAAAGCCTGGTCGGGCGACGACGTCAAAGGGTTCACCAAAATCCTGGCCAACCAGGGCAAGATCTACCAGGCCGTTCATCAAAAAGCGGAAAAAGACGTTTAATACCATGATCAAAGCAGGAATTGTTGGCGGAGCAGGATACACCGGAGGCGAATTACTCCGCATTCTTCTCCGCCACCCCCAAACAGACATCGCTTTCGTCCACAGCAACAGCCAGGCAGGGCTCCCCGTTTGGCAAGTACACGAGGACCTGGAAGGAGAAACCGATTTACACTTCACCTCCGCAATACACACCGACGCCGACGTGCTGTTCCTTTGCGTCGCTCACGGACAAGCCCGCGCCTTTCTCGCAGACAACCCCGTGCCGGATCGCGTGGCCGTCATCGACCTGAGCCAGGATTTCCGCCTCGACTCGAGTTTTGTGTACGGCCTTCCCGAACTCAACCGCGACGCGATCCGTCAAAGCAAACGGATTGCCAACTGCGGCTGCTTCGCCACCGCCATTCAGCTTGGCCTGCTTCCGCTGGCGCAAGCCGGATTGCTCCGCGACGAAGTGCACATCCACGCCATCACTGGCTCCACCGGCGCCGGCCAGGCACTCTCCCCCACCAGCCACTTTAGCTGGAGAGCCAATAACCTGCAAGTCTACAAACCCTTCGAGCACCAGCACCTCAAGGAGATCAACCAGAGCCTGCGCCAGTTGCAGCCCGGTTTCGACCAGGCGCTCAACTTTATCCCGGTCCGGGGCGATTTCACCCGGGGTATCCTGGCGTCTATGTACACCAAATGCGACTTGCCGGAAGACAAAGCCATTCGCCTGTATGAAGCCTACTACGAGGATGCCCCTTTTACCGTGGTATCCCGGAGAAATCCCAACCTCAAACAGGTGATCAATACCAATAAGTGCTTGATTCATGTGGAAAAACACGGAAATAAGCTTTTCATCGTCAGCCTTATCGATAACCTCGTTAAAGGCGCTTCCGGCCAGGCGGTGCAAAACATGAACCTGATTTTCGGATTGGAAGAAACAGCGGGCCTACAGCTCAAACCCGCCGGATTTTAAACCCATTAAACCCAACCGCTCGTGGAACTATTCGACGTCTATCCCCTATACGACCTGAAACCCGTCCGGGGCCAGGGCGCTTATGTATACGATGAACAAGGCCGGGAATACCTGGACTTTTACGGCGGCCATGCCGTGATCTCGATCGGGCATGGACACCCGCATTACCTCAACCGGGTGACGGACCAGCTTCAGCAACTGGCTTTTTATTCCAACTCCATCCACAACGACGTTCAAAAAGAACTGGCCCACTTGCTGGGCGAGTTGTCCGGATGCGGCGATTACCACCTTTTTCTTTGTAATTCCGGCGCCGAAGCCAATGAGAATGCCCTTAAACTGGCTTCCTTTTTCAACGGAAAACGCAAGGTGATTGCCTTCCGGAAAGCGTTCCACGGCCGGACTTCCGCAGCGGTACTCGTCACCGACAACCCCGCTATTCAAGCCCCGATCAATAAGGGGTTCCCTGTGGAGTTTTTGCCGCTCAACGATGCCGGCGCCCTCCAGGCTTCCCTGGCGCAAGGCGACGTAGCAGCGGTCATCGTGGAAGGCATCCAGGGAATAGGCGGCATTTACGTGCCGGATGCAGCCTTTCTCCAGCAAGCTCAACGCCTGTGCCGGGAGCATGGCGCGGTACTCATCCTCGACGAAATCCAGTCCGGATATGGCCGGAGCGGCCGCTTTTTTGCTTACCAATACGCCGGTATTGAACCCGACCTGATCACCGTAGCCAAGGGAATGGGCAATGGATTTCCGATTGCGGGCGTACTCATACATCCCAAATTCCAGGCTAAACACGGCATGTTGGGAACGACCTTCGGAGGAAATCACCTCGCCTGCGCAGCCGGTCTGGCGGTTTTGGAGGTTATCCAAAAAGAGAATCTCGTGGAGAATGCCCGGCGCATGGGCGGCATGCTCATGGAAGCACTGAAGCCCATTTCCGAAATCCGGGAGATTCGCGGCCAGGGCCTGATGATCGGCCTGGAATTTGATTATCCAACCGCTGCTTTGCGCAAACAGCTCCTGTTTGAATACGGCGTATTCACCGGATCGGCTTCCAACCCAAATATCGTGCGGTTGCTTCCGGCGCTGAACATCGGACCCAGCGAAGCAGACCAATTCCTCGACCGGCTGAACAAAGCCTTGCAACACCAAAACGCCTATCAAACCCTATGAAATCATTTACCTCCTTCTCCGATATCTCGGATCTATCCTCCCTTATACAGGATGCCCTGGTCTGCAAAAAAGCCCCGCTTTCGTTTTCCGGCCTCGGCAAGAATAAGACCTTGGTCATGTTATTTTTCAACCCGAGCCTGCGCACCCGGCTAAGCACCGAAAAAGCCGCGCTTAACCTCGGCATGCAGGTCATTAGCATGAACGCCGACCAGGGATGGAACCTCGAGTTCGAAGACGGCGCTATCATGAATGCGGGTTCTGCCGAACATGTACGCGAAGCCGCCGCCGTCATTAGTCAATACGCCGATATGATCGGCATACGAACGTTTCCCTCGCTTAAAGACCGGGACAAAGACTACGCCGATCAGGTGCTGAACAGCTTCCTCCGCTATGCGCGGGTCCCCGTGATCAGCCTGGAATCTGCTATCAGGCATCCGCTCCAGTCGCTCACGGATGTGCTGACCGTCGAGGAATACAAAAAAACGTCGAGGCCCAAAGTGGTGCTCACCTGGGCGCCCCATCCCAGAGCGCTTCCCCAGGCGGTGCCAAACTCCTTCGTGGAGTGGATGCGCCATGCCGGGGTCGATTTAATGATTACCCATCCCCCGGGCTACGAGCTTGCGCCGGAGTTTGCCGCCGGTATTCCCGTGGAATACGACCAGAACAAAGCCCTGGAAGGCGCGGATTTCGTTTACGCCAAAAACTGGTCTTCCTATCGGCAATACGGCCAAATCCTGAACCAAGACCCGGACTGGCAGATAACCAGAAAAAAAATGGAACGGACCAACGAAGCCCGGTTTATGCACTGCCTCCCCGTGCGCCGGAACGTGATCGTCGAAGACGCCGTTTTGGACAGCCCCAACTCGATTGTGATCGACCAAGCCGGAAACCGGACCTACGCCGCCATGGCCGTTATAAAGTCTATCCTAACCCACGCCTTGTAATCCGAAGCTCTATGCGCCCAGCCTTGCACATCGTGAAAATCGGCGGCAAAGTAGTCGACGAACCCGCTTTGCTTACGCCCATGCTCCATGCGTTCATCTCCGATCCCCGGCTTAAGATCCTGGTCCATGGCGGAGGCAAAGGCGCCACCCAACTTGCGGAAAAACTGGGGGTGCCCACCCAGATGGTCAATGGCCGCCGGATTACCGACGAAGCGACCCTCGACATCGCCCTCATGGTCTACGCGGGGTTGTTCAATAAAAAGCTGGTTAGCGCGTTACAGGCAGGAGGGTGCAACGCGCTGGGACTTAGCGGAGCCGACGGCAACCTGATCCTGGCCCATAAACGTCCCGCAGGAGAGATTGATTACGGCTGGGTAGGGGATATTAGCCGAATCGACGCTGCCGGCATCAACCGGTGCCTGGAAGCAGGCTTCACCCCGGTGTTCTGCGCCATCACGCACGACGGCCAGGGCAACCTCCTCAATACCAATGCCGATACCATAGCTGCCCAGATCGCCCAAGCCATGGCGCCCAATTACGACGTAGAACTCTCTTTTTTCTTCGAAAAAAACGGCGTGCTGATGGACACCAACAACGACCAAAGCCTCATCCCCATACTAAACCATTCCGCCTATCAGCGCCTGGCTGCAGAACATATCATTCACACCGGTATGCTCCCCAAACTGGAAAACGCATTCGCCGCTGCCCAATCGGGCGTCCATCTCGTCCGGGTTTGCGGCCCTGATACGTTTGCTTCGGGAATGGGGACGGAGATTGGTGGTTGAGTGGTTGGTGGTTGAGTGGTTAGGGTGGGTGGTGAAGGCGTTAAGGCGTAAGGGTGGAGGGAAGCTGGACAGGGTGGGGATGTTCAAAGTTCAACGTTCAAAGTTCGTTGAACGTTAAACGTTGAACGTTATACTGTCAAGGTTCAAAGGTTCAAGGTTCAAGAGTAGTTGGTGATTAAGTGGACTGGTGACCAGGGAAAACTCGTAACCGTATATCGTACATCCTACATCGTACCTCGTACATCGTACATCGTAAATCGGACCTCGCACATGCTGCCTACGGCTATTGACTTATTGAAGCGTCTGATCGCCACGCCTTCGTTTTCGAAAGAAGAATCCGAAACGGCAGGCATCCTTTTGGGTTTTTTGGAGCGGCATTCCATCCAGGCATTCCGGAAAGGGAACAATGTATGGGCGCGTTCCGCCCATTGGGACGAGGCGAAACCGGTTTTGCTGCTCAACTCCCACCACGACACGGTGAAGCCCGTAAGTTCCTGGACCCGCGACCCATTTGCGCCAACGATCGAGGGCGGCCGCTTGTACGGATTGGGCAGCAATGATGCCGGCGCCTCGCTGGTAAGCCTGATTGCCGTTTTTCTTGAGCTCCGCCAACGAACCGACCTTGCGGTGAATCTCCTGCTGGCCGCAACCGCTGAAGAAGAAATTTCTGGACCCGGGGGAATCGCCGCGTTGCTCCCCGACCTTGGCAGAATCGACGCAGCCATCGTGGGAGAACCTACCTCCCTCCGGATGGCTGTCGCCGAACGAGGCCTGATGGTCATCGACGCCGAGGCTATTGGCAAAGCAGGCCATGCGGCACGAGAGGAAGGCGTCAACGCCATTTATCTGGCGGCCGACGCCATCCAGAAAATCCGGTCCCTGGAACCGGAAAAGGTCTCCCCCCTTCTGGGTAAGGTTAAAATAACCGTAACCCAGATCGAAGCCGGACGCCAGCACAACATCGTGCCCGACTTGTGCCGCCTGGTGATCGACGTGCGCAGCAACGAATGCTATCAAAACGAAGAATTATTCCATTGGCTGCAACAACGCCTCGATCTCCGGCTCAGCGCCCGGTCCTTCCGCCTCAACGCTTCCGGCATTCCACTGGATCATCCCCTGGTGCAAAGCGGACTAAACCTGGGCTTGTCCCAATTCGGCTCCCCTACCCTTTCTGATCAGGCCCTGATGCCCTTCCCCTCGCTCAAGATCGGTTGCGGCGATTCCGCCCGCTCCCACACCGCAGATGAGTATATTGAACTCCAGGAAATAGCAGCTGGCATAAGCACTTACAGGGATTTGATTTTAGGCCTGAACTGGGATTATGAAAAATAAGGAACGCATCCTGCTTACGACGAACGCTGCAACTTCTTAAATGTCTGAATCACAGATGACACGGATTGCACGGATTACACGGAGGAACGTTCCCTTCGCAACTTTTTTCGCAACCCCGCAACTTCGCAACTTCGCAACCCCGCAACCTCGCAACTTCGCAACTTCGTAACTTCGCAACTTCGAAACTTTAAACACCTATGAAACTTTGGCAAAAAGACTATCAGGTACTCTCATCGATTGAAACGTTCACCGTTGGCAGGGATCGGGAGATGGACCTGTTGCTGGCGCCGTTCGATATTTTAGGCTCTTTGGCCCATATCCGGATGCTATCGGAAGTTGGGCTTCTAGACGCAGCCGATTTCGCTCAGCTGGAACCTGCTTTACGGACCCTCTACCGGGAAGCGGAACAGGGGAAGCTACTCATCGAAGAAGGAGTAGAAGATATCCATTCTCAGGTGGAGCTGTTATTAACGCGCCAATTGGGAGAAGCCGGGAAAAAGATCCACAGCGGACGCTCCCGCAACGATCAGGTGCTTGTGGATCTGCGGCTGTTTTTCCGTGCAGAGATCCAGGAAATGGTGCAGTTAATGGAAACGTTATTCAACCGGCTGCAAGGCCTATCCGAAGATCACAAAGACGTCCTGCTTCCCGGATACACCCATTTCCAGGTAGCGATGCCGTCTTCTTTCGGCCTTTGGTTTGGGGCATACGCCGAATCCCTGGCCGACGACCTCCAATTATTTCACAGCGCCTACCAGATCATCAACCAAAATCCGCTCGGCTCCGCTGCCGGCTACGGCTCTTCGTTCCCGCTCAACCGGCGGCGCACGACCGAACTGCTCGGGTTTGGCGATTTGAACTACAATGTGGTCCACGCGCAAATGGGCAGAGGCAAATCGGAGCTGATCCTGGCTTTTGGCCTGTCTTCGCTGGCCCACACCCTGGGCAAGCTGGCGATGGATGTCGTGTTGTTCCTCAACCAAAATTTTGGGTTTATATCCTTCCCCGACGAACTGACCACCGGTTCCAGCATCATGCCGCACAAAAAAAATCCGGACGTCTTCGAACTCATCCGGGCCCGGTGCAACCACCTGCAAACCTTGCCCGGGCAGGTATCCCAACTGACCGGAAACCTGCCATCGGGATACCATCGGGATTTTCAATTATTAAAAGAGGTCCTTTTTCCCGCTCTGGAAAGCGCCAAAGCCTGCATCCGAATCGCCGTATTAGCCTTCGGGGAGATCCAGGTCAAACCCGGCCTACTGGAGGATGCCCGCTATGCGTACCTGTTCAGCGTAGAAGAAGTCAATCGCCTTGTCCTGCAAGGTATTCCTTTCCGGGACGCATACCGGCAAGTAGGCGAGGCCATAGCCTCCGGCCATTTTCATCCCCGGAAGGAGGTCGCCCATACGCACGAGGGAAGCATCGGCAACCTCTGTACCCTGGAGATCAAACAAAAATGGGAACGCATTTACGATGCGTTCCCTTTTGAAGAGGTTGGGAAAAGGATCCAACGCCTGGCGTATGGATAAATCGCGGAAGGCGAATCATCCCAGGTTTTCGCGTTGCAGGAAGGCTAAACCCGGGATGACTGGTGTTTTTTTACGTATTACCGTTGGATCACCACATGTTTCGTAAGTATTTGCGTGCCGGATTGAAGGCGGAGCAAGTAGGTTCCGTTATCCAGGGTATTGGCAGGAATCTCCAGGCTGGTTTGCCCTCCGGCCGCCTCCAGGGTCCAGGCGTTTAGCTCCTGCCCGAGGAAATTATACATCCTTAAGGTGACCGGCCCATTTTCCAATCCCTGAGCGTTCATGCGCAACCTGTCGGAAGCGGGGTTTGGAAAAACGGCCATATCTGGCTCGGTTGGTATATCCGGCGCTTCTTCCAGGCGGGCAGCGCACGTGGTCCCCTCTTCGTAGATGCGAACATAGCGAAAGTAGGCGTCTCCGTTGGCTGGGGCTATATCGTGATCCATAGCAAAGAACAAGTAATTCACCTTTCCGGTATAAAACTTTCCGACGGGGATTACGTAGGATTTCCAGTTTCCCCGCCCGTCGTAATTGCGGTAATTCTGCAGGCCCCACGATTGGGTCCCATAGAGCTGGAACGTAAGCTGGGAGCTAATGTACAAGTCGTTGTCAAGCCCGATTCCGTGGATTTCTCCCTGACGGGTACTGCGAAAATCAAACGCCAGAACGGTGGTGGGTTTAATTTCATAAGGGAAAGCCACCATTTTCCAGGCGTTGTTTTCGATCAGCAAGGTCCTTCCGGCGTCGAGGATCGTGGCTTTGCCTGCATCCTGGCCTGCCCCAAAAGCGCCGGGTTGTTTGCTGGCAAAATCGATCTGCTGGCAAGCTACCGGATTGGATCCGCCACCGCTCCCCCCGCCGCTGGAAGGCGCCTGGAGGCAAAACGCCGTTTT
Source organism: Haliscomenobacter sp. (assembly GCA_016707205.1). Lineage (GTDB taxonomy): Bacteria > Bacteroidota > Bacteroidia > Chitinophagales > Saprospiraceae > JADJPL01. The sequence goes on from JADJHZ010000024.1 coordinate 373,754, forward strand.
ACTCTCCATCGTAAACTGCCCTCCAGAGGCCAGCACCTGACCGCTGGGTTTGGAAAGCTTGAACGACCCGCTGCCGTAACTGCAGCACAAGCCGTCGCCATACGAATCTTTCACCGAGAGGGTGTAGCAGCCATAAGGCAGGCAAAGCTTGAACGTCAGCGTTTTATTAGCGGCTTTATCGGTATAAGGGCCGCCTTTGGCTACGGCCTGATTTTGGGCATTCAGGATCTGCCAGGAGGTTTCGCTGCCGTAGTTGTCGAGGATCAAGGTGAGGATTAACGAATCGCAGGCTTGGTTCCCCGTACCGGTCGTATCCCCGCTACAGGTTTGGAGGCACGACGCGCCGGCAATCCGGCTACGAATGAGGTTGCCCGGTTGGGCGCCGAAGCCGTTGCTCAGGTTAATCCCCACCGAAGACACATGGCAATACGACATGATCGTCCCGCCTCCGGCAGGCAACGCGGGTACGGCGCAATTTCCTTCCACGTATCCGGGGCACCCATCGATGGCGGTGTTATTGCCGTTCCAAACGCAGGCGTGCGTATGCTGGGACCCCAGAATATGGCCCAACTCATGCGCTACGACCATCACGGAGAACGAATAGCTGGGCACTGTCTTATAGGAAGGATCGATACTGGAAACCCCCAGCTTGTTGGCAACCGAAGAACGGCAAAGCCCGTCGACCACCGCAATCCCCCCGCTTCCTTTGTAGGTCAGCAATTGCCCTGCGTCTCCATTGATTGAAGTCCGGCTGGTCTGAAACTGAGTGAGCAATTTGTAGATGTCCGTCCCGGAATAGGGACTGGCCGAGTTCCAGATAAACAGCTGGGAAAGCACCAGACGGATGCCTTCTTTGCTATACAGGGCCGCCACTTCGTTAAATAGCCCTTTGATGTAATTCTCCGTAGCCGTTACGCTGCCTTTATCCTGAAAGACATCATAGTCTGCTTCCAGATAAAGGCGAACGCAAGAGCTGGCTGCGCGAAGGTCCGCCTGCGGAGCGATCTCTTCCAGCGAATAGCCCCGGTAGCTATCTTCGGTGTAGCATTCAAAAACCGGGGCGTCGCGCAGTTGGCGTTCTTCATAAAGCAGGTAGGTCGACGCGCCGGCTGCCGGGTTCTGGGTAATGTGGTGGTCGCCCATCCCCGGTGCGCTGAACATCCCCTGCATCCCTTCGGGGAATACGCTCAGCGTGGCTACCGACGCTTCCTTACCCCGAATCACGCCCCGGTAAAAGGCGCTGGGGCCGCTTTCCGACCGGGCGTTTCCGGAACTGAGTTGCACCTGAAAATCAGCGGTGAGGATTTCTACCCGCTGCAATTCCAGTTCCACGGGTTCCTGACCCGAAGAAGGAATGGGAAGAAGAAGCGACTCGGGCTGCTCCTCCAGCAGAAACTGCATCAACCGGGGGTCTGCTTCCAGAAGCTCGTACTGAGGCAGCCGGTCCAGCGCCGGCCTTTGCCTCGAAGCGGCCGCTTTTTTGAAAACAAGGATTTCCTGGTAGGTTAAAGCGGAGGAAGGCTGGTTTTGGGGACGGTCCAATAGCACCTGCCCCCTCCCGGCCAGCGCCAGGCTGGCCAGAATGAGCACAACGAATTTTTTCATGACGTGAATCGGTTTTGGTTATTACAAAGCCCCGGCAAACCGGGTTTTTTCAATTTCCTGCCTGTTGCTGCACTGGGGCGGAATTGATCGTTCGCTGCCTATACGGCAGTAACTGGGGTTTAGGGAAAAGGAATCCAGCCCAGACTATACTGCCCGGGAACAGAAATTTTCCAACTTGAACCGTTTTAATATGATTTGCCGGACGGCTTCTTGTACACCAGAAACCAGGGGTTTCGGGCCCACGCCGCGAGAGAATACCTGACCTAAATTAGCCTGGGAAAAACCAACCTGATTCGGTCCGTATCGATTCGCCTATTTAACTCCCCTTTGCGCGTCCTTATTTTTTGGAAAAATAAAAAAAGTATGTTAAATCTTTTATAGACAAGGGTTTAGAAAAACAAAAAACTCGAATTCATCCAGAAAAAGGCGCCCAAATCGCCGCAAGCGCGAAGATTCTTCGAGAAAGCGAATGCGGCGTGTTCAACAATAAAAAAGCGAAACCAACAGAAATTGTGGTTTCGCCCAAATAACCAAAAACAATTCACGCCCGATCAGGGATCAGGTGTGCGATTGCCACAACAAGTCTTCCGGCAAGGGAAATCGATCCAAGGGAGAAAAACTCCCTACCGCGAGTCTGCTTTCAGAGAAAACGCTTCTCTAAATAGCCTGCACACAAGCCGGATGCTAGTTTTTGGGAAAATGAGCGATATGTCCTGAAGGGTAAGTAGCGGTAAAAATTCGGTATAAAGGTAAACCAAAGATACCTACTGCGCTTGAGAACGGGAAAAACAATTTTTGCCCCTTCCGGAAAGCGGGCAAGATTCCCAACGGAATTTGTTGCCCTTATGGCCTCCACAAAATTGAGGTAGATCCGGCTTCCGAAGCGCGTTAATCCGAAGACCAGCACATTCCAGCTCCGATATCTCCAACGTCTAATCTCCAATGTCTAATGTCTAACCTCCTATCCCATTTCTGAGACGACTTCCTGAACTTCCGGGACCATCCGGCGAAGCATGCCTTCGATGCCTGCTTTCAGCGTAATGGTGGAAGATGGGCATCCGCTGCAGGAGCCCTGCAGGATCACGGTTACGGTTCCCTGGTTAAAGGATTTGAACTCGATATTGCCTCCGTCCATCTCCACCGCCGGCTTCACATAGGTATCGATCAGGTCTTTGATCTTCTGGACCAAAGCGGCGTCATCGGCAGAGTAAGCAGCGACAGCACCCCGCTCGGCTTCCAGAGCGGCCATGGCTTCCGAAAACCCCTCTGTGACGATCTCGCCGCCGTCTTCCACATACTGCTTGATGAATTCCTTCAGTTTTAGCATGAGATCGTCCCAGCTGTAATTGAACTCCTTGGTGATCGTCACGAAGTTATTGCAGATATATACGCCTTTCACATAAGGCAGGGCAAAAAGCGCAGCGGCCAGGGGAGACCACGTTTGGGCCAGCTCCTCTTCCCGAAAGTCCGCAGTTCCTTTATATAGCATCCGGTTGGTCACAAACTTCAACGATTCCGGGTTGGGTGTTTGTTCCGTGTACAGCAGCACAGGGCTCTTGGTCGTTGGATTACTCATGGCACAAAAACTTTTTCGGTTTTGTTATTTGGATCAAATCTACAAAAAGAACGCTTTTTTTGGAGATTGGTTGGAATGAGGATTTAAATTATCCATATAACTCCGTCCGTATCTGAGATGGCGGATAGCCCAGATCCTCTGTAAGGTGCACCACGGCTTCGTCGACCATGGCCGACCAGCCGCAGAGGTAAAACAGCACATCTGGCCGTTTATCCGAATAGGCTTCCATATAAACAGGGTGCACGTATCCCTGGCGGGCATCGGGTAGGCCGCCCAGGAGGTTCGCAGGGTTTTCCCTCGACAACGCCACGGAAGTAAGTAAACTTCGGCAAGGATTTCATCAGATCGAGAAATTCCGCTTTATACAAAATCGCTTCCTCAAAACGGGTCCCAAAGATCAGATGCAACTTGCGGTGGGGAATATCCTTGTTTCGGATATCCAAAAGCATACTTCTAAAAGGCGCCACCCCCGTTCCCGTACAAATCATCACCACATCCCGGTCAAGCGTCTCCGGTAAAACAAACGCTCCCCCCGGACCTTTAAACCGGATGGCGGTCCCCACGCGCACCTCCTCAAACAAGTATTTCGTGGCCAAACCACCTTCCAACTGCACAATGCAAAGTTCAAACGCGTTGGTTCCTTCCGGAGCGCTGGCGATGGAGTAGCTTCTCCAGCGCTGGAGGCGTTTTTCGTGGATCGGGAGGTCCATGGTGATAAATTGCCCAGCCTGAAAATCAAAGCGGTCTGTTTCCGGGACTTCGATCCAAAAACTGCGGGTATTGGAATTCAATGGGTCAATCCGGGTTACCCGGCCTTCGTACCAGATGGTTGGCGGCATAAAGGAATATTTTTTAACTGTTCGGCCTACGCAGGGGGTTTGTTCTTTTTTTGCTCGCCCAAAAAAAGAACCAAAAAAAGGGCGCTCCTTCGCCCTAACGCTCCGTGGAAAACGCCTTCGCTTTATGGGCTTCAACCGCTTTGAACGGCTACCCTTGCGTTTATCCTGCATCCCAAGCGGTTGACCCCATAAGGCGATCCCGTTCTTCGAACGGGAACGGCGTTTCCCACGGGCTCCGGGCTGCGGAGGGCAATATACGGACAAGCCGTAGTTATGAAAAATACTACAAGATTAGCCTTCAAAGGGGGAGAACGCTTCGTCAGCCTTTGCGAGCCATGGGGTTAAGGAATACCACACACTGGAAAGGGTTTTGAGATAGCTTATAAAACACTCATCCCGGGGGATTGGTTGGGACTTACTCCAGGATCATTTCGCTATAAGTCAGCACAACGGGAAACCCCTTTTGCCGGAAATATTCCCGGGTTTCTTCCTCCGGTTTTTCGCTGGAGGCCAGGAAAAAATCGCCGCCCCAGGCGCCTAGCGATTTCACGGCGCCCCAAAAATCCGAAAAGAGCTGCTCCCCTAGCGTTGGCAATTGAAGCGCTTCCGAAATCAGGCATTCGTGGGCTTTCATGCAGGATTCAAATTCGGCAAGCGCTTTTGCCCCAGCCAGTTGCCAGGTCAGGGCGCTGATTTGACCGATCCGCTCCTCTTTTCCGGCGCCCAGGCGCCGGTAACGGGCAATGCCTTCTCTGCTGTTCTGCTTTTTTTCTTGATAAACAAAAAAAAGACGGTCTGAAAAAGAAGGCTGAAAAGGAACCTGAACCCAGGAAGGTTTGTTTTTCACCCGCTGGAACAGCACCGGACCGGAAGCCTGAGCGCAGGCGAGGTCGTAGCCCGAGCCCCCAAAGGTGTGGTCCAGCAAGGCAAACGGGTCGGCTCCTGCCCATTCGGCCATCATCGCCACCAGGGTGGAGCTGCTTCCCAAACCCCAGAAGCGGTCAAACTCAAGCTTGGTCCGAACTCCGGACACCCCCTCCCCGGCGTTCCAACCCGGGCAAAGACCAAGCGCAGCGCGGCCTAATCGCTCCAGGGCTTCCCCGGTTTCCACGTCGGTTCCCGAGAGAAAGGTCCAGTCTGGCATCCGGAAATCCCCTTCAAACCAGGGGCTTCCATCTATGCCCAAACTGATCCAATGCAAGGGTTTGTTTACCGACGTACCGGCAATGACCTCCATCTGCTGGCCGAACCGCGTGGGCAAGGCCAGGCTCAACGCGCCATCCAGCACGAAGTACTCTCCGCTTAGCAAAAGCTTGCCGTTCGCGCGAAACGTTTTGGATTGCATCCTTTATTCTATTATGCCGCCAATACGCTGAAGCTGAAGAAATTCGCGAACGCTGGAAAACGACACCACTTTATCCTTAAAAAAGGCCGAAGCCGCCTGAGCTTCCTGTTCCGTAGCGCCCAGGTGGTGCAAGATATTCAGGAGGTGCATTTTCATATGCCCTTTTTGTATCCCTGTCGTCACCAGGGAGCGCAGGGCGGCAAAATTCTGAGCCAGGCCGGTTGCGGCAATAATTTCCATTAATTTCGGGGCGGAAGGATTCCCCAGAATATCCAGGGTAAGCCGGGCGAGCGGGTGCAGTTTTGTCAGTCCTCCCACGGTGCCAAGGGCTAGCGGAAGATCCATCCAAAACCGAAAGATTCCATTTTCCACGGTACAATGACTCAAGCTTCGGTATGCGCCGTCTTTAGCGGCATACGCATGCCCGCAGGCCTCCACTGCCCGGAAGTCGTTGCCGCTGGCGAGCGCCACCGCATCCACCCCGTTAAATATCCCTTTGTTGTGGGTTGTGGCCCGGTACGGATCGATTTCCGCTATGCGCACCGCTTTTCGAAATTTCTCCGCAAACGCAGGTCCGTCCATGTGCTCGCAAGCCCCCTCAAGGGCTTCTACCGGACAAGCTACTTCGACATGCACGATGCACTCCGGGGTAAAATTAGACAAGATCGCCATGATGAGGTCCACCTCCCGGTCCGTATCCTCAAAGGCGGGATGGATTTCCACAAACTCTGCCAGACTGCGCCCGAATTGTTCCAGCACCGAGTTGATGAAATTGGCGCCCATGGAGTCGCAGGTTTCAAAACGCACCAGAAGCTGATAGTAATCGGGTTCCAGATGGGTGAAGTCCAGCAAATCGATCCCAAGTACGCCTCCGCCGCGCTGCTCCATATTGGCCGTAATGGCGGCGGCTTCCATGCGTAATCTGGACCTCAGTTCCTCCTGTGCCTGAAACAACCGCTCCTTATTTCCTTTATAGGAAAAATGGACTTGCCCCAATTTAACGGTCGAACGGACCGTTGCCTGGAATCCGCCCCTGGCCGACCAGAATTTAGCGGCGCTGGAGGCTGCCGCCACGACCGAGCTTTCTTCGATCACCATAGGAACGGCATACCAGGCGTCATTGATTAAAAAGTTGGGGGCGATGCCGTAGGGCATAGGAAAGTTGCACAGGGTATTCTCGCTTAACCCACTCAATATACGCTGAACGCCCGCATCCGGATGAAGGAACGAAGCGATCAAATCCCCTTCGTAAGACCCCGGTTCCAGGAACCCCTGGGCGATCCATGCTACCTTCTCCTCCCGGGTCAGTTTGGAGAAACCCTCCACCCGCTTTTCGCGATCGCCGGCAACCATGAGGTTGGCGCTGTTGTTCTGATCTGCCATATAATGCCTGATTTGGCTGTATTTGGTTTGGATATACGGACGCGAACAGGTTTGGGATTTTCCGAAACCCATTGGAGTCCAGTAGAAACGAACTACCTGACTTTTAAAAACGCCCGAGCCAGTTCAAGGCCCCTCACCTGGGAATCCACATAAGCCCGAAGTTCCTGATAATCGCCCCGGGCATGCTGTAAAAAGCCAGAGGCTTGCCCGTAAATAGCAGGCAAAGTTAGCTTACGGATGGCATAATACCCGTCCAGGAAATGTTTTATGCCTCCGGAAACAATAATCTGCCGGCACCGGAGCTGAGGACCGAGCTCAACGGCCAGGGCATTAACCCAATCGGCCATTTCGAACGCCGTGTGCCCCACCTGAGCCAGCCGTCCAAAAAGATCTGCTTTTTCCGGTGTGCCGCGCAACAATTCCAACCGGGCGAAATTCGTCCCTCCCGCAGCCGCAAAATCCAGCGCGGCCAGGGGCAACTTAAGCAAAGCCCGGAGGCTTTCCGGCCCCATGCCTTGGCCAACCTCTTTTACGATGACCGGATAGGATGCGTCCTCCAGCAGCGCTTCGATGGTCTCCAGGGGCGGACGCAAATAGCGATCACCTTCCGGCTGCAACCATTCCTGCAAAGGGTTTACGTGGACGATCAGTCCATCGGCATCGAGCCTGGCTATCAGATCCGAAACCCGTTCCAACTCCCCGCAGGCGATCAACTCCTCCAACTGAGCAATCCCAAGATTTGCAAAGAAGGGCTGGGAAGCGCCGAGAAGCGGGCGCACCGCAAAATCGGCCAGGAACTCATTGCTGTAGAGCAGCTGCCTGCAAGACCCCAAGCCCATGCCCATCCCGAATTCGGCGCATGCGCGCGCCAGATTGTGGTTGATGGTGCGGGCGAGCCCTGTCCCCCCCGTCATGCTCGAGACCCACAACGGCGCCCGAAACTCCTTTCCGAGGAATTCAAAAGCGGGCCAGCTCCCCTTGACCGGGTGGCCTGAAAGCACGGGTTCATAATAAAACCGGCGGTCGAGGGCATTTTCGCCCACCTGAGAGGAAAATGCCAGCTCTATATGGTCTTGTTTTCGTTCTTCCGCCGTTGGGTCCTGCACTGGCCCGGGATTCTCGGGATGGTTCATGGTTAGATGTTAGACGTTAGACGTTAGACGTTAGAGATTAGATGTTGGACGTTAGATGTTGGAGCATCCGTCAGCCGGGTTGCCTGTTTTTAATGCCCGCTTTTATCCGGACATTAAACAAATTCTGGTTTTTGCCCACCGTCCACCGTCTAACGTCCACCGTCTATAAAGGTATTTATTTACCGGGAGATATGAGGAAACAACGTTGGGGGTTTAAGGTTCAAAAAGTTGCGAAGTTGCGAAGTTGCGAAGTTGCGAGGTTGCGGGGTTGCGAAGTTGCGGGGGAGGCGGAGCAGGACTAAGAAAGAGAATCCATAAACCTCCCTGCTCCCTGCTTCCTGCTTCCCTGCTCCCTGCTCCCTGCTCCCTGCTCCCTATAAAAACCACCGATCCAAATTCGGGCTGTTTTTCAATCTATTACACTTTCAGAGATTGATATTTTTTTCGAAAAAAGTTTGCGAATTGAAAAAAAGGGGCCTACATTTGCACCGCTTTACAAGAAACGATAACGAAAATCATTCACCATTAAATCGATATAGTTGTGGATACACGGAGCTATAAAACGATACACGCGAACAAACAAACCGTAGAGCGGAAGTGGTACATCATTGATGCAGAGGGCGAAGTAGTTGGCCGGCTCTGTTCGAGGATTGCCACCGTGTTGCGCGGCAAGCACAAGCCTTCTTTTACCTCGCATTTCGATGCCGGCGATTACGTCATCGTGATCAATGCCGACAAAGTGCGGTTCACGGGGCAAAAATTGTTCCAAAAGGAGTACCAGACCTATTCGGGCTATCCCGGAGGTCAGAAGCGGACCCTGGCCAAAGACATGCTCACCAACAAACCGATGGTGATCCTGGAGCGCGGAATAAAAGGCATGCTGCCTAAAAACCGCCTTGGCCGGGCCATGTTTAAAAAACTTTTCGTCTACGTCGGCCCCGAGCACCCGCATGAAGCGCAGAAGCCGGAACTATTTAACTTTTAATTCATTTTCAACTTGTTCGAAAAAGACGGACGCAAAATATCTTTGGCAGGATGATAGAAATGATCAATGCAACAGGTAGAAGGAAGTCCTCAGTGGCTCGCGTCTACCTAAAAAAAGGAGAAGGGAAGATCGAAGTGAATGGCAAGGATTATAAGGAGTATTTTCCTCAGATCCACGTTCAAATTTCGATTACCGCGCCTCTGGAAACCGTAGAAGTCGCCAACATTTACGACATTAAGGTCAATGTCATCGGAGGCGGTTTCAAGGGACAGGCAGAAGCCGTGCGGATGGGTATTTCCCGCGCGTTGGTAATGCTGAACGAGGACTTCCGCAAGCCGCTCAAGTCGCGCAAATTCCTCACACGGGATGCCCGCGAAGTCGAGCGCAAAAAATACGGAAAACCAAAAGCAAGAAAGAGCTTCCAGTTCAGCAAGCGTTAATGCTTCCTGTGTTTTTTTCTCCATCCTTTTAATTTGGAAAAAATGAACAAACCTAGCTATAAAGAACTTCTCGATGCCGGGGTACACTTCGGCCACCTCAAGAAAAAGTGGAACCCCAAAATGTCTCCTTATATCTTCCAGGAGCACCGCGGTATCCATATCATCGACCTGAACCGCACGTCCGAGTGCCTCGACCGCGCAGCCAACGCCATGCGCCAGCTTGCCAAATCCGGCAAAAAGATCATGTTCGTGGCCACGAAAAAACAGGCCCGCGACATCGTATCCAATGCCGCCAGAAGCGTAAGCATGCCGTTCGTGACCGAGCGCTGGCTTGGCGGGATGATGACCAACTTCAACACCGTGCGCCGCTCGGTGAAAAAAATGCAGAATATCGAGCGCATGCTTGGCGACGGCTCGCTGACCAGCGTGACGAAAAAAGAACGCCTTACGCTGACCCGCGAGCACGAGAAGCTCGACAAGGTGCTGGGCGGGATCGCCAATCTCTCCCGGCTGCCAGCCGCGATCTTTATCGTGGATATTGAACACGAACACATCGCCGTTGCGGAAGCACACCGCCTTGGCATTCGCACCTTTGGCATCGTCGATACCAACGCCGACCCCAACCAGGTCGACTTCCCGATCCCAGCCAACGACGACGCGTCCAAGTCGATCCGCATCATCACGGATTACATGGTGCAGGCCATCCTCGAAGGATTGGAAGAGCGCAAGCAAACCAAGCCCGAAAAAGAAGAAGGGGCTGCCTGATCCGGCAGTTTCTCCCCCGGCAATGTTGTTTGTTCATTGGTCACAATAAAAAATATCCCAACAAATGAGTGCACAAAACATTTCCGCCGCCGACGTTAAAAAACTGCGCGAAATGACCGGCGCAGGTATGATGGACTGTAAACAGGCCCTGACGGAAGCGGAAGGGGATTTCGATAAAGCCATTGAGATCCTGCGCAAGAAAGGAGAAAAACTCTCCATCAAGCGGGCCGACCGCGAAGCGACCGAAGGCGTAGTCCTGGCGCTGGTTGCCGACGACCACAAACGCGGCGTGATCGTCAAATTGAGCTGCGAAACCGACTTCGTTGCCAAAAATGAAGACTTCATCGCCCTCACCCGCAAGTTCGGAGAAATTGCCCTGGCCAACTTCCCCGAAACCCGCGAAGCGCTTCTGGAGCTGCCTTTTGAATCCGGCCTGACCATCGAAGGCAAAGTGACCGAGCAGGTCGGCGTGATTGGGGAGAAGATCGAACTCTCCGAGTATGCCCGCATCGAAGCCGCTCAAATCTGCCCCTATATCCACATGGGCAATAAAGCTGCTGTGCTCGTCGGGCTCAACCTCGAAGACGCCGCCTACTTCGAGGCCGGCCGCGATGTCGCTATGCAAGCAGCCGCTATGCATCCCATCGCGCTCGATAAGGCCGATGTAGATCCTTCTGTTATCGAAAAAGAGATCGAGATCGGCAAAGAAGTAGCCCGAAACGAAGGCAAACCCGAAGAAATGCTGGAGAAGATCGCGCTCGGCAAACTCAATAAATTCTACAAAGACAGCACCTTGCTCAACCAGGATTTCGTGAAGGACAACAAATTGACCGTCGCCGCTTTCCTCAAGAGCAAAAATAAGGATCTGACTGCTACCGGCTTCCGCCATGTAAAACTGGGGTAATCCTCGCCCCTCTTTCTGGCAAAGCACCGCTTTCAGCCAACACGACAAAGCCCTGTGCGCCTCCCTGCCTGCGCACAGGGCTTTTCTTTTACCCAAAAACAGGGTTATGTAGGTTGAAAATTCGCAAACCACTGAATTTTGAGCCTATCTTTACGGGTAGAATTTCAACCACCCGTTTCCATCATCTGATTCATCGAACGCTATGGCTATCAAATACCGCCGTATCCTGCTCAAACTCAGCGGAGAATCCCTTATGGGCGATCAAAAATTCGGGATTTCTTCGGACATGCTTTTCCATTACGCCAATCAAATCAAGGAAGTTGCCGATATGGGCGCCCAGGTGGCCATCGTCATCGGCGGCGGAAATATCTACCGAGGCCTTCAGGCGGAAAAATCCGGAATCGAACGCGTACAAGGCGACTATATGGGCATGCTGGCTACCGTGATCAACGGGATGGCCCTGCAAGCCGCCCTCGAAGCCTTGGGCGTCTTCACCCGGCTCATCTCCGCCATCGAAATGAAACAGATCGCCGAACCCTACATCCGCCGGCGCGCAATCCGGCACCTGGAAAAAGGCCGGGTGCTCATCTTCTCCTCCGGCACCGGCAGTCCCTATTTTACGACCGATTCGGCAGCCGCCCTGCGCGCCAACGAGATCAACGCCGATGTCATCCTCAAAGGAACCCGGGTGGACGGCATCTACACGGCCGATCCGGAAAAAGACCCCAACGCCACCAAATTCGATCACCTCACTTTTGCCAAGGTAATCAGCCTGGGGCTGAGCGTTATGGATATGACGGCCTTTACCCTTTGCCAGGAAAATAACATTCCTATCATCGTTTTCGACATCAACAACCACGACAACCTCAAACGCATCCTTCAGGGCGAATTGGTAGGTACGCTGGTACAAGGAGAAATTCAACCGGTATGACGAAAAGGGTTTGGACCGGTGTTTTTTTTCTCCTTGGGATGCTCTCCGCCCAATCCCAGGACATTCCCATGCTGGATTCCCTGGACCTGAGCCAGGTCCCTGCGGGTAAAATTTCCAGGTTTTGGATACCTGTAATCCGGAACGCCCTCTCTCAGCCGGTTTGCGTTCCGGTTTTGGTTGCCAAAGGCGCCGCTCCCGGACCGGTGCTTGGGCTTACCGCAGCCATTCACGGCAATGAGCTCAACGGCATTCCGATCATTCAAACCGTATTTGACCGCATCGACCCTTCCCGACTAAAAGGAACCCTGATCGCCATCCCCGGAATGAATGTTCCCTCGATCGACCTCAGCCAGCGCCTCTTTCCCGACGAAGAAGACCTGAACCGCGTTTTCCCCGGCAAGCCCGACGGAACCAGCAGCGAACAATACAGCTACGTTGCGTTCCAAAAGATCATCTCCCAGACGGATTACCTTATCGACCTGCACACCGCCAGTTTTGGCCGCGTGAACGCCATGTACGTGCGGGCCGATCTCCGCAAGGATGCCCTGGCCCGTTTGGCCCGGCTTTGCGACGCCGACATCCTGCTCGACGGCAAGTCCGCCTCCACCGCTAATGCCGCTGCCGGCAGAACCTTGCGGGAAGAAGCCGATCTCCATGGCATCCACACCATCACCATCGAACTGGGCGACCCCCAGGTGTACCAGCCGGAGATGATCCGCAGGGGCAGCTTCAGCATTATGAACATCCTTTCGCACCTGGGCATGAGCGACTGGCCCGCCGAAACACCTCCTCCCGCCGCGCTTTGTACGCGCTCGTACTGGATCTACACCGACGAAGGCGGGTTGCTGGAAGTCCCGGTGGAAACAGCGCAGCGGTTGCGCAAAGGCGACCTCATCGGAATCCTCCGAAATCCTTTTGGCGACGTTATCAAGCGGTATTATGCCCCGGAAGACGGCATCGTGATCGGAAAAAGCACCAATCCCGCTAACAGGAGCGGCGGCAGAATCCTGCACCTGGGGATTCTGAAATAGCCTATTCCGAAGCGATCGCGAGGGTTGCGAGGCTCAGTCTGAGTCCCGGGACCTGCAGCAGCAACTCCCCGCAAGTTTCCAGGGTAGCGCCGGTAGTCAGCACATCGTCGACCAGCAACACGTGTTTGTGCGCCAGATCGTCCGGCCGAAGGACTTCAAACGCCTGCGCCACGTTCTCCATGCGCTCCAGGCGCGATTTGCGGGTTTGGGTCGCCGTCTGCCGGGTGCGAACCAAAAAATCCGGCGACCAGGGCACGTCCATGCTTTCCGAAAGCCCTTGCGCAAAACAAGCGCTCTGATTATACCCCCGCTCCTTCAGCCGCCGGGAGTGAAGGGGGATGGGAAGGATCAAATCCACGTCCTGCATGGCAGGCGCTTTGCGCAAAGCAGCCCCCAACACCTTTCCCAAATATACCCCGACATCTTGCCGGCCCCGGTATTTCAACTGATGCAGCAAATGCTGCACCCGCCCTCCTTTGCTAAAAGAAAGCAGCGCCGTGCCGGCCACTATGGGCAAACGCCCCCAAAACCGGCTGCTGAACGGATTATCGGCAGACACCGGATACCGGGTATACGGCAAATGAACCTGGCAGTCCAGACAGATCACCATGTCCATAGGCAATCCCGCCGTAGAACACGCCGGGCAAAGCCGGGGGTAGAACAGATTGAGCAGGTCCTCGCCGAGGAGAAGGATGGGGTTTTTCATGAAAATTTTGGGGTTAGGGATTAGGGAGCAGGGAGAAAGGGAGCAGGGAGAAAGGGAGCAGGGAGCAGGAAAACAAATACATTGGTAAGTCCTTTTTGGTCTAAAATACGGTAACGGCTCATCGAGGTTTCGTTTGATGCAAACTTGCTACCAAATGCGGAACAAGTCAACCTTTGAGGTCTGCGGCGGGAGGTTTTCCAGGGAAACAGAAAGGGATTCCGGAGTCCGTTCGTTTAATGGTAAAGGACTGGTTGTGGTTGTTTTGAAGTCCAGAATACGGGGTTTGAGGTTGATTATTGAGGGGAACGGGCATGGGAGGATTGGGGGTGTATTTTTCACGTCTGGAGACTTCAACCAGCGAAACGACTTCAACCAGCGAAAGGGCTTGAACCGTTGGTTCAAGCCCCACTCCCTGCTCCCTGCTCCCTGCTCCCTTAATCCCTAATCCCTTTCAACAAAAAAAACGCCTGTAATGCAGAGCAAAACAGGCGCGTCAAAACAAAACGAAAAACCAACTTTATACAAATCTTATAGGGTACGCTTACGAACCGCTTTTCCGCAGGCGGACGGGCAGGTCGACGCGTTTTCCTTTTCGGTAGAGGGTGAGGTTGACGATATCGCCGACTTTAGCCCGGCCGACCACTTCCTGGAGTTCGGCGACGGACTTGACCAGCCGGCCATCGATTTCGGTGATCACATCTTTGGGCTGGATACCAGCGTATTGGGCAGAGCCTCCATCGACGAGCTCTTCCACAACAACGCCCTGACTGAGATCAACGCCTAGTTCCTGGGCGTAATCGCTGTCGAGGTCGCTGATGCTCACGCCCAGAAAAGCGCGCTGATACGCTCCGTACTCGATGATATCGTCGATGATGCGGCGGGCGAGGTTGATGGGGATCGCAAAGCTATACCCGGAGAAGGCCCCGGTGCGGGTGGCAATAGCGGTATTGATGCCGATAAGTTTACCCGAAGCGTCCACCAGGGCGCCCCCGCTGTTGCCGGGATTAACGGCAGCGTCGGTTTGGATAAAGGATTCGATGGCGTTTCCGCCTCCCAGCAATTGGATGTTGCGGCCCTTGGCGCTGATGATCCCGGCGGTGACCGTGGACGTCAGGTCGAAGGGATTGCCAACCGCCAGCACCCATTGGCCGACTTTGGCGGCATCCGAATCGCCTATCGAAACCGCAGGAAGGTCGGCGCCTTCGATCTTGATCACTGCCAGGTCCGTTTTGGTGTCTGTGCCAATTACTTTAGCCTTAAACTTGCGATTGTCCACCAGCGTAACTTCCAGCTCGGAAGAAGATTCCACCACGTGGTTATTCGTGATAATGTAGCCATCGGAACTGTAAATAACCCCGGAGCCCGTTCCTTCGCGCGGGGCGTCCCCGCCGAAATTGCGCCCAAAAAAGTCTTCCAGCGGGAAGCGGAAGGGATTAGATTCTTCCCGGTTAGCCGAACTGCTCCCCTTGATCGTCGCTTTGATGTTCACGACGGATGGCGTAGCGTTTTCTGCCGCTTCTGCAAAATCAAAGGTCGGAATCGCAGCGCCCGAAGGGGCAACATAATTGACCGAGCGGGCCATCGAAACCGGCTGCGACGGAGAAGCCGTCCGGTCCGTCAACCGAATACCCGCGAAAGTGATCAATCCGCCGGCCATGCCGGCTAAAACCAAGTTCAAAAATTGCTTCATAAAGACCCGTTTTTAAGTTTGGTTTTTTGTTGATTAAGCACTTAATTTATGAAATAGAAACTCTTGAGTTCCTTAGATTGTTACGCACCAATTTTCTTTTTAACAGGAAATTAACAAAATTGGATGTTGGACGTTAGACGTTAGACGGTGGACGGGAAAAAATAAACCAATATCGCCTCAACCCCTAAACGCCTCAACCCCTAAACGCCCTTTGAACCCTTGAACCTCCCATATGGATGAAAGAATTGCTGCCGCCCCGGGTGGATTACCTGGAGGAATTACAACC
Organism: Haliscomenobacter sp.; assembly: GCA_016707205.1. Classification (GTDB taxonomy): domain Bacteria; phylum Bacteroidota; class Bacteroidia; order Chitinophagales; family Saprospiraceae; genus JADJPL01. The sequence continues at coordinate 389,373 of JADJHZ010000024.1, forward strand.
GGAGACGGAACTGGAGTATATGCTGCTGAGGGATCCGGAATTCACCATAGGGCTGGGTTGGGGGATTCCCAGGTACGGGCACCCGGAAGGAGAAGTCTATAGACACATTCGGGAAGTGCTGGAAAATGTGGATCTACTCCAGCTTGCACCCAAAGAACGTCAGCAACTCCGGCTGATTGCGTTTGCCCACGACACCTTCAAATACAAAGAAGCCAAAGGGTATCCAAGAGACTGGTCGCGCCATCACGGGGTGCTGGCGAGGCAATTTCTGGAGCAGTACACCTCCGACCAGATGGTGCTGGAAATAACCGAACTCCACGACGAAGCCTATTATGCGTGGCGCATGGAATTCTTTTACCAGAATACATACTCCGGCCGCCTGCGTATGCAGCACCTGCTGGAGCGGGTGAGCGCGCACCTCCAGTTATATTACCTATTTTTTAAGTGCGACACCCGCACCGGCGACAAAAACCAGGCGCCCCTCAAATGGTTTGAACACCATTTCGAAGGCATTGACGTGGTTGATTTTTGATTTGATTAATTTTTAGCGGGATTGGTGGGCGCATTTTCTCCCTGTTTTCCCCCCCGGAGGGGAAAGGGGTTAATCAGGCATTTTCGACCGGAGTGATAAATAGTTGATCTTTTTTTTTACCAAAAGGAACTTTTTTTCGCGGCTTCCGGTTTTTTAAACTGTTGCAGTAAAATGCTTATCTTCATCAATCGGAAATCGCCATGTATCAGGTTGACTTACTGGAAGATCCAAAAAGGATGAACCAAAAGCACGTTTTTGAGCAGGAATTCTTGCCTTTAATGGAGGCCTTGTACAACTATGCTGTCCACCTTACCCGCAACAAGGTGGAAGCCGAGGACCTCGTGCAGGAAACCTACAAAAAAGCGTTTGGCTCGGTGGACAAGTACCAGCAAGGAACCAATGCGAAGGCTTGGCTGTTCCGTATCCTCTACAATACCTTTATCAACGAACTTCGGTATGGAGGGCGTCGCCCGCGGTTGGTCGAATTGGAGGAAGCCATAGCCAAAGGAAACGCCATGCCTTCTTCCGGAGCAAGCAACCTCTCCGAAACGCCTTTCCAGTCGAGCCTGGGCGACGAAATCACCTGGGCGGTCAATTCCCTCGACCGCCAGCAGCGGGCGGTCGTCATCATGGCCTATCTGGAAGACTTCAAGTATGAGGAGATTGCCGCGATCCTGCAGGTACCTGTCGGGACGGTGCGTTCGCGCCTCCACCGGGCAAAAAAGGTATTGGAGAAAAAACTGCTATCTTACGCCATTTCCCGGGGATACCGGCCTAATAATTAATTTTTTAATTACTTAACCTGGTTGCCTTCCTGACTTTTGCCATTTAATCTAAGCTAATCCAATACATACGCTTATGCGCCCCGTGCTCCTGCCGAATATCCATGCGCTTTGCCCCTGCTCCCCATGCAGCTGGCATCGCGCTATGTTCGGCCGGAGCACAGGCGTTATTTGGCCAGGTCGGGAATCCTTTGGTAACCAAAAAAAATCCAGCCATGCCAAGATCGACCGCCCACGAAATGAACGGGTCTACTAAAATGTACGACCTGATGCCGGCGCCAGACCATTTTCCGTATGCCGCAGAGCGGACGCAACGACCTACCGAGGAAACCCCGGACCACGATTTACCGAACCATACGAACCCTCTGACGTACACTGCCCTTACCCCCGATTCAGGGGATTCCATTAAAGACCTGATCAAGCGCCATTATAAACGGGAAACGCCTTCTCCCACCCTTAGGGAATCCATCGTACACCTGATCCAAAAGGGTTAGCAACACGCCAGGCGCGCCTATTATTCTACCTTTATTGCCACGCTCCCAATGCCTGCCGTTCGATGCAGCAGGGAATCGGAGTTCCATCTAACTCAACGGCCCGTTATGTTCCGGATAATATTCCCCATGCTGGTTTTCGGAATGATGGGGGTCTGCCCGGCTGGCCGGGCTCAGGAACCGCTCCCCGGCCACGTACGCGCTTTTTTGGACTCTCTGGGCGCCGAACTCCTCTTTCCGCTCGACGGGGGCTATCGAGCCGTTCCCCTGCCGCGAAGCCCCGGGTTTTTCCCGGCGCACTACCTGCTTCGGTCTACGTCAGAAAAGCTGGACATCCGGTATGCGTTCCAACCCGACACCTCCACCCAAATCCCGCCGCACCTCGAAGCCCGCCGCCTGGCCTTGCACCTGTGCAGCAACGACGAAAACGCTGTGATCACCGCCAGGGATCTCACCGACCAGGAGCGGGAAGAACTCTTCAACGCGGATTGGGGCAAAGTGCACTTATTCCCTCCCAAACCGGAATTCGGCGACGGCGCCCCCTTCTGCCAAATGCTGTCGATCTATAAAGAAGGCCGGGGCATGATCCATCTATTTATTATGTTTGAGGAGCCTTCGCCGCTGATTGAGAACCGGTTGTATTTGGTGCGGTTTTTATAATTATGGAAAAAATAAGCGTTTTCGACATGCTCAAGATCGGGGTGGGGCCTTCCAGTTCCCATACCCTGGGCCCCTGGCGGGCTGCCGAACGGTTCGTCGGGGAATTGAAATCCGCCGGGGTGCTGAACCTTACCGCCCGGGTGCGCGTCCACTTTTACGGGTCGCTGGCGCTTACCGGCAAAGGCCACGGCACCGATGTGGCGGTACTCCTGGGCCTGAGCGGGAAAGACCCCGTGACGGTCCCGCTGGAGGAGGTCCAAACCCTTCCGGCTGCCGTGATAGAAAATCACTTGCTGCAACTGGACGGCAACCATACCATTGCTTTTTCTCCCTCCAAAGACCTTGTTTTCCACTTCTCTGAAGCGCTTCCGTTACACGCTAACGGCATGATCTGCGAAGCCTACGACGAAGCTGGCGTATGCCGGTTTACCGGAACCTACTACTCCATCGGAGGAGGGTTTGTAATCAAAGAAGGGGAACAAAACTCCCCCCCGGGCGGATCGCCCCTAAACCCCCTCCCCTTCCCCATCGCTACGGCGGAAGAACTCACCCACTACTGCCAGAAGAACGGCTGGACCATCTCCGACATCGTCTACGAAAATGAAACACACTGGCGCTCCAGAGAATCTATCGACGAAGGGCTACTCCACATCTGGAGCGTGATGCGCGAATGCATCTTTCGCGGCTGTCATACCGAGGGCATCCTGCCCGGCGGGCTTCAGGTGGAGCGGCGCGCCAGCGGCCTCAATAAAAAACTCCTTGCCAATGCCGGTTACGACACGGCGGAGGAATGGATCCGAGCGATCCGGAACCATTCCTTCGGATTTTCGGAGATCATCAAGTGGATCGGCTGCTTCGCCCTGGCGGTCAATGAAGAAAACGCCAACTTTGGCCGGGTAGTCACCGCCCCGACCAACGGCGCCGCCGGCGTCATCCCGGCGGTGTTGATGTTTTACCTCTGCTTCACCGATCCGGAACCCGGGCCGGACGACATCGTCCGCTTCCTCCTCGTAGCCGGGGAGATCGGTTCCATATTCAAAAAAGGCTCGACGATTTCTGCCGCTATGGGCGGATGTCAGGCCGAAATCGGCGTGTCGTCTGCTATGGCCGCCGCCGCCCTCTGCGAGCGCCTCGGCGGTAGCCCCGGGCAATGCCTCATGGCCGCCGAAATCGCCATGGAACACCACCTCGGCCTTACCTGCGACCCCATCGGCGGCCTCGTCCAGATCCCCTGCATCGAACGCAACTCCATGGGCGCCATCAAAGCCATCACCGCCGCCAAAATCGCTCAGGAAAGCGACCCCGCCAAAGCTAAAGTCAGCCTCGACGGCGTCATCAAAACCATGTGGCAAACCGCCCAGGATATGAACCACAAATACAAGGAAACCTCGCTGGGAGGACTTGCGGTGAATGTGGCGATATCGGTGCCGGAGTGTTGAGAAGAGAGGGAGCAGGGAGAGAGGGAGCAGGGAGCAGGGAGAGGTGTCTAAAAAGTTTTTTAATCTGCGTGAAATGGAGGATGACGATATGTTCATTTGGGAAGACCCGATCCAACTTTACCAAAAGCTTGGAGTGTGGGAAAAATCTCACCGGCTGACCCTAGCCGTTTATGAGCTGACCTTATCTTTTCCCAAAGAAGAACTTTTTGGGATAACGAGCCAATTAAGACGATCTGCGGCCTCTGTTGGCCTGAATATAGTTGAAGGCAATGCGCGCGGAAGCACAAAGGAATACATTAGATTTTTGATAATGGCTCGAGCATCATGTCAGGAAGCGCATTACCTGATATTTCTTTCGAGAGATCTGAATTACGTAAAACCTGAAAAAGCAAATCAAATCCTTTCTCAAATTGAGGAAATTGGAAGAATGCTGAATGCCTTGATCTCCGCGCTTAAACCGAAGATTAAGAATGGGTAAGCAGGGAGCAGGGAGAGAGGGAGCGGGGAGAAAGGGAGCAGAGCTGCGAAAAAAATTGACGGATAGTTCAAGATTCTTGCTTTTTGATTAAAAAAGCAACTGATAATCAATTGGTTAAACAACTAAGACACCCTTTTTTAAACAGTTCTCTGCTCTCTGCTCCCTTCTCTCTGCTCCCCTGCTCCCCTGCTCTCTTTTCCCTGCTCTCTTTTCCCTGCTCCCTGCTCCCTGCTTCCCTGCTCCCCTTCCCTGCTTCCCTGCTCCCCTGCTCCCTTTCTCCCTGCTCCCTTATCCCCGCTCTCCCCGCCTCACATTCCGGTAATAAAACCCCGCCAGCACCCCAAACACAAACCCGCCAATATGGGCCCAATAGGCGACCCCGCCCGACTCGCCGGGCGCTGCCTGGAGCTCGCCGAGACCGCTCTGAAACTGGAAGTAGATCCAGAAGCCGAGGAACAGAATAGACGGCACATAAAACGGAAAAATAAAAAACAGCACCCGCACCCGGGAGCTGGGGAATAGCACCATATATGCGCCCATGACGCCGGAAATGGCGCCGCTGGCGCCAATAGTCGGAATCTGGCTGTCCAGATTGAAAAAAATATGGGCGGCATGAGCGATCAGCCCCGCCAGCAAATAAAACAGCAGGAAGCGCCCGTTGCCGATCGTCGCCTCGATATTATCCGCAAAAATCCAGAGGAACACCATGTTCCCGATAATATGCGCCCATCCGCCATGCAGGAACAAGCTGGTGAACAGCGCAAACCAGTCCTGCCCGTGCACGATCTCGTAAGGCACCGCCCCGAACGTGTACACAAACTCCTCGGCATAAGCGCCCTGATTCATCTGCCATACAAAGATCAGCACATTCACTACAATCAACCCGTAGCTGAACAACGGGTAATGCCCGCCTTTGATGTTGTCGTCGCCAATGGGAAAAAGCATAGTCGTCGATTTTGCGGGAAAGATAAGGAATTGAGTGGTTGGGTGGTTGGGGTGGTTAGTGGTTGGTGGTTAGTGGTTGGTGGTTGAGTTGGTAGCATGGCACGAAACCGAAACACCCAGCCCCGGAGAGGCCCAACGTTGGTAACATTGCATGAACCTGTTCGCCGGAATCCTCAGATTCCGTGCGGAACTATCAGCCGGTCCCCTGACCGGCGTTCCTTTTTTAACACGTTCCTGACAGCTATGGGCGCCTGCCTCGTGCGCTGTACCTCTTTGAGGCTCCGCCTCAAACGCTAGGGTCCCGACGTACTCTAGCCCAAACCCATTCCTGTATCCCCATCGGTCGTTTTCGTCCCCGGCCCCGGGGTAGATTCCTATTTTCCTCGCCCCAAAAAGCGCCCTCCTTTGCCCTCCCGCTCCGTGGGAAACGCCTATTGTTAACTGTTTATTAATTCTGATCAGGAAGGGTGGATAACAAAACCGGGGAGGGTATCTTTACGGGGTAAGGCTGTAACCCCCGTCTATTTTACGCCCCACATTTTGTAGGCTCTCCAGTTGATCGATTACAAAAACAGCCAACTTATCGGCTCTGTCGTGCCCCCCCCCACCAGCATGGCAACAGCTTTAAAATAAAGCAGGTAATATTCAGAGAATATACCGGCAGAAAGAAATGCCACCCGGTATGCTTTTCGGCATACTTCTTATTTCATCCCTCAACCGATCCAAAAAATCACATTTTTCACCAGGGAGCCGCTTCCAGGGCTATTCCTATTTTAAAAATTAAATAATATCAGAGGTTATGCAAAACGGAAAACTACAATGGGTACTGGCTCTTGCCTTTTTTTTAGCGATGAGTTGGGGGAATGGAGGGCTTTGGGGGCAAACCACCACCATTAATTTTGATGACAATGCAAAATGGACTGCAGGAAGTGCGAGCATTACTTCCTATGCTTCAGACCATCAATATGTTTCTGATAATTGGACATTTACCGGAGGACCGGCATTAAGAAACACAACATTAGCCCAAGATGCAGTTGCCGGGGCCTTAGGCACCTATTCCTGGAGGTTGAGGGATGCTGCTTGCACATGGACTGGAACTTATAATTCAAGTGGAGTTCTGAGCAGTATCGGATTCAAAGTAAGAAGATGGGATAACAGCCCAGATCCAGTATACACGGTTTCATATAGCACCAATGCAGGATCCAGTTTCACAGACATTCTTACTATTAATAATACTTTTTTAGACGGCACTTCAAACTGGAAGACATATTCCTATAATTTTCCTACATCGATTTCAGTCACATCCGGGCAATTGATTATCCGGTTTCAACAAGCCGGAAGTAGCGAACGGATAATGGTAGATGATTTTTCCTTCACAACAGTATCCTGCACCCCCCCCACCACTCAAGCCTCCGGCTTTGCTTCGGCCAATATCCTCTACAACCAGATGGATATTTCCTTTACGCGGGGGAACGGGACCGGGGGCGTCCTGGTGCTCGCCAAAGCAGGCTCGGCGGTGAATGCCGACCCGGCGGCAAGTACTACCTATACCGCCAATGCAGCTTTTGGCAGCGGCGACCAGATCGGAACGGGGAATTATGTGGTCTATAAAGGAACGGCAAACGGCGCCGGCATCGGTTCAGGGAATATCCCGATTACCGGATTAAGCGCCAATTCTACCTACCATTTTGCGGTATACGAATACGACGGCGCCCCAGGCAGCGAATGTTACCGCACCAGCGATAAACTCCCCGGCAATGCCACTACCATCGCCGGGCCAACGATTACCGTAAGCCCAACTGCCCTTACCGGCTTCGCCTACAACCAGGGCTCCGGCCCTTCTGCCTCCCAGAACTATACCTTGAGCGCTTCCAATCTGACGCCCGCTGACGGGAACCTCACCGTCACCGGGTCGGCCAACTACGAAGTGTCTACGGACAATTCCACCTTCTCCGGCTCGGTCAATGTCGCCTATACCGGCAGCGCTTTGGGCTCCACGCTCATCTACGTGCGCCTCAAAGCCGGCCTCTCCGCCGGAACCTACAACAGCGAAACGGTCGCCAACTCCGGCGGGGGCGCTTCCATCAAAAACGTGACCTGCAGCGGCTCCGTAGCCATGCCAACCATCACGGTTAGCCCCACCAGCAGAACCGGCTTTACCTATTTGCAAGGTTCGGGGCCCTCCTCGTCCCAGAGCTATACCCTTAGCGGGGCCAATCTAAGTCCCGCTGCCGGCAACCTCACCGTCACCGGGTCGGCCAACGACGAAGTGTCTACGAACAATTCCACCTTCTCCGGTTCGGTCAATGTCGCCTATACCGGCAGTGCGTTAGGCTCCACGACCCTCTACGTGCGCCTCAAAGCCGGCCTCTCCGCCGGAACCTACAACAGCGAAACGGTCGCCAACTCCGGCGGGGGCGCTTCCGCAAAAAACGTGACCTGCAGCGGCTCCGTAACTGCCCCTCCTTTGTACTTCCGCACCCGAGTCAGCGGCCCCTGGAACGAGGCGGCAACCTGGGATTCTTCACCAGATAACAGCGTCTGGAATCAAGCAACCACTACTCCTGGTTCGGCCGACCTGAGCATCACCATCCGCAGCGGCGATGTCGTCAGTATCCCTGCCAGCGTGACGGTCGATGAGGTGACCATTTTAAGCGGCGGAACCCTGGAGGTGACGGGCGGAACGCTCACCATTGCCAATGGCAGCGGAACAGACCTGCTCGTACAGGGGATACTGAGAAATTCCAGCACCTCCGCATTCACGGTAAATGCCAGCGCTTCCATCGTGGTCGATAACGGAGGGAAGTATGAGCACAATCCTTCTTCTGCAGGTGGTAGCGTAACCGACATGACCTGGAATGCAGGCGCAACCTGCGAGATAACTAAAGCGGCAGCCGCTCCGGGTAATCTGGACCAGGCTTTTCACCACGTTACTTGGGCAAGTACCACCCATGGAGCCGCCAATATTAACCTCACAGGGGTTCTGACAACCATCAACGGCAATTTTACCGTTTCCAATACCGGCACCGGCAGCCTCCGGCTTACCGGAAGCACCTAAATATCCTTCAATGTAGGCGGAAATGTGAACGATTTCATCCGGCGCCACCTTAGCTCTTGGGAATGGAGGCGCCGCCTCTACGCTAAATATTGCTGGGAACCTTACTTTGGAAGGAACCCTTAATTTTATGGATGGCTCATCCAGCAACGGCTTTGTCAACCTAAAAGGCAACCTCACCGGTAGCGGAACGATCACCGAATCTACCAGCGGCACCGGCTGTACCCTCACCTTCGACGGAACGTCCCTGCAAACCGCTTCCTTCGGGACGATCAGTAACCAGGTGAACCTGAAAATCAACAACTCCAGCGGCGTTTCCCTAAGCAGCAGCCTCACCATGCCGCCCAACACCACCCTGACGCTCACCGCAGGACTGCTGAAACTGAATTCCTATGACCTGACCATGACGGCATCCGGAACCTCCTTTGGAGGGGTTTCCACTACCTCCTACGTTCAAACCAATAGCTCCGGCAAACTCGTTCTCACCGTGAATAATACTGTCGAACGACAATTTCCGATAGGAAATGCTTCGTTTAATCCGGCTTATCTGACCCGGGCTTCCGGTTCGGACACGTATGGCATTTCTGTTTCTGACCAGGTCTTGCTATACGGAACCTCCGGCCCCGAGGTAACCTCCGGGGTGGTCGGCCGCACCTGGGACGTCGCCGCCATCAATACCGTGGGTTCCCTCACCGTGAAGCTGCAATGGTACAGCGGAGACGAAAAACCCGGATTTACGCGCTCTAATGCCAATGTCTCTCATTATCAAGGCAGTTGGGATTTAGGCCCCGCAGGGGATGCAGGCGCCGCAGAGCCTTATAGCCGAAGCCGTTCCGGGGTCATGAGCCTTTCGCCATTTACGGTCAGCAGCGGCGGCGCTCTTCCCATCGAACTCCTCGATTTCAAGGCGGAAGTAATTCAATCCTCCGCCCTCCTCACCTGGCGCACCGCCTCTGAGCTCAACAACGACTACATGGCCGTGGAGCGCAGCGCGGACGCGATCGAATTCCAGGAAATCGGGCGGGTGAAAGGACAGGGCACGACGCAGCAGCCCCAGGATTACCGCTTTACCGATGAAGATCCCCTGCCTGGCATCAACTACTACCGCTTGCGGCAGGTGGATTTCGACGGCGCGATGGAATACCACAAGGTCGTGGCGGTGGATTTCCGTCCGGAAGGAGCAGCCTCAGCGGGTCTGACTGCATTCCCTTCTCCTGCCACCGATGACTTGCACGTGCGCCTCGCGGCGCCGTTCCAGTCGGAAGCCGAATATACCGTTACCGACCTCCAGGGCCGCATTGTGTTGCGGGGCGTTTTCCCGGCCCAAAGCGCCCAGGAAACGATCTCCATCCAGCCTCTTCCCGCAGGGTTGTTCGTGCTCAGTATACAAAATGCCGGACGGGGGGAACGGGTGCGGTTTGTGAAGCGATAGATAGCGGGGTTACGAAGTGGCGGGGTTACGAAGTGGCGAGGTTACGAAGTGGCGAGGTTACGAAGTGGCGGGGCAACTTCGTAACCTCGCAACCTCGTAACTTCGTAACCTCGCCACTTCCCCCCAACCTATAAAACCCAATCCGTATAGTTTTCCGGATGGATCACGGAGAACCGGGATTCGGGATAAGCTTTTTGCCAGGCAACAGGCGGGCTGGCTTTGGCCGCTGGATTCCATTTGCATTCATAGGCGAAGAGTGCCCCTTCGCGCTCTTCGATCCAATCGATTTCCTGTTGGTCGTACGTGCGCCAAAAATAATTATTCACCAGCATACGCCGGTAGTGCTGGTGCTTGACCCGTTCGCTCAGGATATAATTTTCCCATAATTTCCCCTGGTCATTCCGGAGTTCCAACGGGTTTAAATTGCTAATCAATACGTTGCGCAACCCGTTGTCTACAAAGTACCATTTTCGATTTTTGACAATCTCTTTTCTTAAGTTCCGGCTAAACCCGCTTAAACTATAGACGACAAAGAATTTTTCCAAAAGGTCGAGGTACTTATCCACGGTGTTTTTGCTCATGCCCAATTGCCTGCCCAGTTCGTGCGCGGAAACTTCTTCGCCCACCTGAAATGCCAGTAACCGAAGTAGATCCTTGATTTTGTTTGCGCTTCGGATGCCTTCCAGGGAAAAAATGTCCTTCAGCAAATAGCTGTGAACCAATTCGCTCAAATACGCCGCTTTGCCCTCCCGTTCCTGGATTCTGGCGATTTCCGGATAGCTTCCAAAGACCAGCCTCTCGCGCAACCGGTCCTTGCGTTCCATAGGGGATTCCACCTTCGCCCATTCCTCCTCAGCAAGAGGAAACAGGTGAAACGTTTTTTTTCTTCCCGTCAACGGCTCCCCCAGGGTATTATGCATGTCAAATGCTGAAGATCCGGTTACTACAATCTGGATCCCCGGCAGCGTATCCACCATTAATTTGAGTATCCACCCAATGTCGGGGATTTTCTGGGCTTCATCAATGAGCAGGATGCGCTTTTCCCCCAGGAGTTGCCGATAATTCGCCTCTGTTCTGCGCGCCAATAGTTCGGCCGTGGCAAAATCCTCTCCGTTCATCCACAAATAAGGTGCCGGCAGCGATGCCGCCAGTTTCTGAAGCAACGCCGTTTTTCCAATCCGCCGGGCGCCAACCAGCATAATCACTTTGTTCGGCTCCAAAGCCGGCCTTAATTGATCGAGCAAGAGCCTGGGAATCCAATTAGTATCCATATTTAGCTAAATTTGGTCAATATGATGATCAAATTTAGCTAAATTTTAATACTTTTTCAAGGCTTTCCTGCGCGTCTTTGGATTTCGCCGGTCGGGCTGAACGTCCAGACCGTAGCGTCTGGAGGGACGGCGAATCGTTTCGCACGAAACCTCGCAGCCTCGCAACCTCGTAACTTCGCAACCTCGTAACTTCGAAACCTCGCCACTTTTCCCCAACCTAAAAAACCCCATCCGGATAGTTTTCCGGATGGATCGCGGAGAACCGGGATTCGGGATAGGCTTTTTGCCAGGCAACCGGCGGGCTGGCTTTGGCGTCGGAGCTTCCAACAGATACACCACCGTAAATCGGGACAGCAAGGAAGTGACGAATGAGAAATTCATTCGTCTATATAAAAAAACAATCATATATTAATTATTGCTGTAACAAATCATCGTTTGCCATATAAGGCAAGCGAAAACTATCTTAACCTATGAGGACCTACATTAACGCACGTTTGGCACGCGTGCTGATGGTTGGAATTTTCAGCCTTTCCTGGGCCTTTGCCACGGCCGATTGCACCTTCGGAACCATTAGCGCCAGCAGCAATCCCTTTGCCGGTTGTTCCGGAAAAATCACGATCACCGGTACGTTTTCAATTGATCAGGACTACAACGTGAGCGCACTTCCAATCACAGAGCTGATCATCCGCGGTACGTTGGTCTTTACTGCCAATAAAGACCTCATTCTGCCCGCCAACGCGATTCTCCGGTTGGAAGGCGGGGGCAGTATCAACACGGGTTCTCCCTGTAGCAATGCCAAACGCATCGTTATTGGCTCAACGGTAGCCAGTTGCGTTGGGGCCTCCTCCAATTTCAGCTTTGACCAGCTTAATCTGGCAGGAGGGTTTAGCAACCTCGGGCCGCTTCCGATCACTCTGACTAATTTTGAAGCCAAGCCAGGCCCTTCTTCCGTGTCCCTCACCTGGCGCACCGCTTCCGAGCTCAACAACGACTACCTGATCGTGGAGCGCTCTGCCAACGGCACAGACTTCGCCGCGCTGGTCCGCATTAAAGGCCTGGGCACGACCGACGGTCCACAAGACTATCAATTTACCGATCACACCCCGCTTGCCGGGATCAACTACTACCGCCTACGGCAGGTCGACTTCGACGGCACGACGGAGATCCACCCCACGGTGAGCGTGCTCTTTAACGGCGAAACCCAACTGGGATTAAGCGCGTTCCCTAACCCTGCTTCCATCGCCCTGCAGGTGCGCTGGGGCGGCGACGCGGCCCTGGAAACGGAATGCAGGCTGTTTAATCTTCAGGGACAATTGGTATTCCAATCCAGGCTCGCTCCGGGAATCCTCTCCCTCGAACTTCCCATACAGCAAATGGCGCCCGGCGCTTATCTTCTTCAAGTAATCCAGGGAGCGAAGGTGGAAAGCCTGAGGGTAGTAAAACAGTAGCCGAGAAAAGTTGCGAAGTTGCGGGGTTACGAAGTTGCGAAGGCCATTCTCCGCAACTTCGCAACTTCGCAACCTCGCAACCTCGCAACTTCGCAACCTGGTAAAACCCGCATTGCGTCCCACCGCGAATTCCATTACCTTTGCGCAAAGCATTGTCATGGCCATTCTTGCGAAAAAACGGCTGTTCAACCTCGACGAATATTCCAAAATGCAGGAGGCGGGAATTCTTCAGGAAAGAGACCGGGAAGTCAAACGGTCCCTCTATGCCGCCGCCGGTATTCCGGAAATCTGGATTGTCAACCTCGACAAGCGGCGCATCGAACGCTACCGCCATCCGGAAAACGGCGAATACCAAACTGCCGAAATCCTCCCTCCCGGAGAATCGTTCTCCCTATCCTCTTTTGACCTTCAGGTCAACGTAAGCGACCTGGTTCTGTAAACCACCCTCGCAACCTCGCAACTCCGAAACTTCGAAACCTTTCCCCATGCTCCGACTTCTCCTCCTCCTCAGCTCCCTGATCCTCTGCGCTCAAACAGCCTTTGCCCAAATGTGGAACGGGCAGGACACGCTGTACGGCAACGAATGGATCCGGGAAAATCAATCGTATTTCAAGTTTAAGGTAGCCGAAGACGGCGTGTACCGGATCGGGTACGATGCGCTGACCGCTGCTGGCATCCCGGCCGCCCAGATCGCAGGCGGCCAGTACCAGTTGTTTCGGCTCGGCGAGGAGACGCCCCTCTACGTCTCGTCCGGAGAAAGCCCGCTTGGCCCGGGCGGGTTCCTGGAATTTTTTGGCCGCAAAAACCGGGGCGAACTCGACCGGTTTCTGTACGCCAACCCCGACCAGGAACAACTCAACCCAGAATACAGTCTGTACTCGGATTCGAGCGTGTATTTTTTGACGTGGGGGGCGCCGGGCAAACGGTTAAAAAACCTGATTCCCGGGCTGGGAGACCTTTCCAACCACAGTTCCATTTCCGAAATAACAATTCATCAACTCCTTCTGGAATCCGCCAGTCACAGCCTTCCTCCGCTTTTTGGCAGCTATGCCCTGCATGGCACGTATACCCAGGGGGAAGGATTTGGTAGCAGCCGCAACTTCCGCTATACCAAGACCATCGCCCTCGATGGGTTGGACCTTCAAAAAGAAATCCGTCTTTCTTTCCGGATGAATTCCTGGCCGGAAAGCAACCAAATACAAGTTCTGGTACAGAACCAGCCTATTCTGGACACGACCCTGAACGGCCCCTTTGTGCAGGAATTCTCCTTTACCCTGCCGCCTGGAACGGCCGTTGGAAGCAAATTAACGCTGGAGGTCAAAACCACCCGGCTATCTTCCATCGCCTTTGTCGGGACCACCTATACGAAATCGCTTGGAGCGGCATCCAAAGCGGAAGGAGGGATCCCATTCTCTTTGGCAGTTCCCGGCAACAGTTCCGCTTTTTCATTTCCCTGGACCCTTTCTTCGCCGGGCATTTTGTATTCGCTCAACGGAGAAGCCCGCAGAGAAGCGCTTGTTTCCAATGGGGAATCCTTCTTTTCCGCAGCTGGTTTGGCAACCGGAGATACGCTGCTATTGGCTGAAGAAAAAAACATCCGGCAAATTCCTTCTTTGCAGGCCGTCCAAATGGCCTCCCGGATTCCTGCAACACTCGATTACCTCATCGTCACGGCGGCGCCGTTCATGCAGGGCGCGGCGCAGACGTATGCCGCGTACCGGGCTGGCGCGGCCGGTGGAAGTTATTCTCCGCTCGCCATCGAATTTGCTGCCTTACAGGACCAATTCGCTTATGGCATCCCCCGCCATCCACTGGCGCTAAAAAACTACCTGGAATGGTTGAAAAAGCAGAAAATCACCCTGAAGTACCTCTTTTTCATCGGAAAGGGGCTGGAATACCCCACCTACCGCAAGCAGGCGGCGCTCCCCGAGTGGCTCGTACCCACCTTTGGCACGCCGGCGTCCGACCATTTGTTTGCCGCTCCAAATCCGGCTAAAGCGCCAGAATTTCCTGTCGGGCGCCTGGCTGCTACCGACCCGGATCAAGTGCTCGCCTATCTCGACAAAGTACGGGAGTACGAAACCGCCGCTTTGCACCTGGGCGCCTCCGACGAGCGCTACTGGCCAAAACGGGCGCTACACCTTGCAGGCGGGCAAACCGAGGGCGAAAAAATCGCCATCCGCTACTATCTCGACCAGGGCGCCGCCATTCTCGCCCAGGCGCCTCTGGGCGGAGAAACGGTTTCGTATTACAAAAACTCCTCGGATATCGTTCAGCAATCTCCTACCGAAGAGATCACGCAGCTGATCAACAAGGGGGTTTCGGTGATCACCTTCTTCGGACATTCCAGCTCGAACACCTTCGACTACAGCATCAACGAACCTCAATCCCTCGACAATACCGGCAGGTATCCCATTTTATTCGCCCTGGGCTGCAACGCCGGGCATATCTTCAACAACTACAAATCCCTCAGCGAGTCGTATGTTTTTGAGCCCCGGAAGGGAGCAGCGGCCTTCTTGGGTACGTCCTCGGTGGGGTATCTCAACGCCCTGGGGGAGGAGATCAAATCCATCTACCAAAGCATGAACCGCCTGGGAGGAACCGAAACCACCCTGGGCCTGGCCCTGAAAGACGCTTTTGAGGCCATGATCAGCCGAAACTCCACTATCGAGCTATCGCTGGTCCAAACCACCATCCTGCATGGCGATCCCGCCCTGAGGATTCCTTTTGCGCAAGGCCCTGATTTTACCATCGATCCGGCTTCCGTTGGCCTATCCCCCGCCGTGGTCAGCGCCGCCACCGATAGCCTGACGCTCGCCGCAGACCTCCTCAACCTCGGCGCCGCGATCCCCGACTCCCTCGAGCTCTTACTGGAATGGACGAACGACCAGGGGCAAACGCTTCGCACCCATTCGTTTACCGTACCAAGCCCATCCAACCGGCAGCCCCTGCGCCTTCGCTTTCCCTTCGAACCTGGCGCCACGGTGGGCAATCAGTATATCTCCCTCACCCTCGACCCACGGAATATCCTTAGCGAATGGCCCGCGCCGCTTGGCGAACAAAACAATACGCTTGCGCTTCCTGGAGGAAGCGCCCGACTGCGCTTTTTTGTTTTTGCCCATTCTATTACCCCGCTCGTTCCCCCTCCCTACGGAGTCCTCGCCCGGCAGCCGGCAGCGCTCATGGCTTCCACGTCCAACCCCCTGGACCGGACCCAGCGCGCCTATTTCTTCGAACTCGACAGCGCCGAAACGTTCGACAGCCCGCTCCTCCAGCAGGCGGAGATCAATAGCCTGGGAGGCATCGTGCGCTGGACCATCCCTATTCCCCTTCAGCCGGATCAAACCTATTTCTGGAGAGTCAGCCAGGATTCTACCGGCGCCGGCGCTTTTGCATGGCAAAACAGCAGCTTCACCTACGCCCCTCAGCGCCGGGAAAACTGGCTGATGCGCCATTTCCAGCAATGGGACGATAGCCGCTTTTTCTTCATGAAAGCCGATACGCTCTCCAGGCAACTTCAATTTGGCAATCAGGTTTCCGCCATACGGGTCCTCACCGGCAGATACCCGGATATCATTCGCCCCGAAGTAGCCGTCAACAACTTCCCCAGCCGCTTTTTCCCTTTCAACAACCCCGCTTTTGACGCCGGGTTTTACGCTGCGGTATTCGACGGCCTCACCGGCGCTCCCTGGTACAACCAACTCGGCGGACTGTACGGGAGCCAAATCCAGAAAGAGCCGCACAATGCCCTGCTGGATTTCATTGCCTTTCCTTACTCCAGTTCCAAAGTCAGTTCCAGGGCCGCGTTGATGGACTTCCTGGAAAAGACCGTCCCCGACGGCCATTATGTGCTCTTGTTCACCGTGAGCGACAACAACCGCTCGCTACAGGCGGGAACCTGGGCCCAGGACTCGGCGGCATTGGGAAAAAACCTGTTCTCGATGCTGGAAAAACAAGGCGCCAGGCAGGTCCGCGCGCTGACCGCTGCCCCGTTCAAACCGTATATTTTCTTTTTCCGAAAAAACCGGCCCGATTTTATGCCTACCGAGATCGCCGGCCAGCCCGAGGAGCTGATCTCCGCATCCTGGACCCTCGAAGGCCCCCTGCCCTCTGGCGCTGCGACGAGCCCGGCCGCCGGCCCGGCAAGTGAATGGAGCTTTCTGGAATGGGGGCTAAAAGCGGGCGAAGCCCTCTCCCCTGCCGACCAGGCCAGCGTGGCGGTCATCGGCGTTAGCGCGCAGGGAACAGAAACCCGCCTCCTGGAAAATCTCCCTCCGGGAAGAACCGACCTTAGCGCGGTTGATGCCAAAGCATTCCCAAAGCTAAAACTCGAATACCAGGCTACCGATTCGCTGACGCGCACCCCCCTCCAGCCCGCTTTCTGGGGTATCGGTTACCAGCCTGTCGCCGAACTGGCGCTCGACCCCGCCCGCTTCTGGAAAGCGCCCGCCGATACCCTGGCCCAGGGAGAACCGCTTCATTTTGAAACGGCGATCAGCAACCTGGGGCCGCAAGCGCTCGAAGGCATCACGCTGGAATACAGCGTCCTGGCGCCCGGACTACCCCGGGAGGCCAAAAAACAAAAGCTGCCGCGCATATTGCCCGACAGCTTCACGGTAGCGTCCCTGGATATTCCCACCGCTGCGCTAAGCGCCCACTCCCAGGTCTTTGTCGAGGTCAACCCCGAAAAAGACCCAACAGAAGTAACCTTCGACAACAACCAGGGCCAGTTTGCGTTCGACATCCGGAAAGACGACATCCCGCCGGTCCTGAACGTCACCTTCGACGGCCGGACTCTGGTCAACGGCGAACTGGTGCCCGCGCAGCCGGAGATCCAGATCCGCTTGCGCGACGAAAACCCCTACCTCGCGCTCGCCGATACCAGCCTGCTGGAAGTGACCCTCACGCCGCCCTCTGCCGCCGGCAAGCCTCAGCGGCTCAGCTACCGCTCCGACCTCGAATTTGAAGCGGCAACTGCCGGCACGCGCAACGAAGCCCAGATCTGGTACCGCCCCACCCTCACCGAAAGCGGCCGATACGCCCTCGAAGTACAGGGCCGCGACGCCTCCGGAAATAAATCTGGCGCCCTGAGCTACCGCGTGGAGTTTGAGGTCGACCGCACCAAAGCCCTTCGGGAACTCGTCAACTACCCCAACCCGTTTTCTACCTACACCCGCTTCGCCTACCTGCTTAGCGGGGGCGAAGCGCCCGCCCGATACCGCATCCGAATATACTCCGTGAGCGGACGCATCGTCAAAGAGCTAACGGAAGCCGACCTTGGGCCCCTTCAGATCGGCAAACACCTCACCGACGGCGGCTGGGACGGTACCGACGATTTCAGCCAGCCCCTGGCTAATGGCGTCTACTTGTACCAATTCCTGCTGGAAGACGAAAACGCAGAATTCCTGGAGCAGCCAGATGGCGTGTCTAAAAACCAGTTTCATAAGCTGGTTATTTTGAGGTAAGTGGTTGAGGCGTAAGGCTTAGGGCGTAAGGCGTTGGGTAAGTGAGTGGGTAAGTGGCTTAATAGGTAGAATGGTATAAGTAGCGATGGGCGACCGCTTCGGGGGAAAAGCGGGAGCGAAGGTCTTCTAAGGCCGCTGTATCCAGACATAGGTGCGGCAGATTATCCAGAAAGGATTTGAACAACGCAAAAGAATCCGTTTCCTGGGCAACCTCGGGGGAATACAGGCATAGAAACGTCGGGCAGCCTGCAAATAGTTGTGCGGTGGGATCCTCCGGATGCTGGGCAACATGGAGGACGGGTTTGCCTGATATAAGGTACTCTGGAAGCTTCATAGGAATCATAAATGGGTTTGTGTTGCCTAGGCTAAAAAGAATATCCATAGCCTCCATTCTTTCTCCTATCTGATGATGCGGATAAAACCCATGATACTCGGCAAATAGAGGAAGTTTTACGCCGGGAATGGATGCCGGATGCACCTGCCCATAAAAATGTAGTTTGATTTTTTCTTTCCACTCTGGATACCTGGTAAAAAAATCTTCCAGGAACGAGAGAAAGGAAGCGGGAGATCTTAAACCAGGGTATAATGTTCCAAAATATCCTATATTCACAACCTCATCTGCATTGATTTTCTTTTTTTTGAAAACAAATCCTCCACTCATCGGCAAGACATGCGGTACTTCAACTACACGGGTATTGGAGTCGCTCAATTTTTGGAAATAAGATTTCAATGATGAGGTGTTGACAAAATTCCAATCAGCTCGCTGGACAATCAACTGTTCCATCCATTTTTTCAATCGTCCAAACAGGCTTCCCCTCTCCCCAAAGATCAATGCCACTGGAGTAAAAGGGTCTCCATAATCAGCAAACCAAGGCAACATAGGAAATCGCCATCGAACGGCAAGTCCAATCAAATGGCTGGTGAAAGGAAGACCTATAGAATAAACGCGTTCTATCTCTTTTGCCAGGATAAGCTCTTTTGCTTTAAGAACACCGGCCGGCCACCAAAACAAGGAAGAATCAAGCCAGATATACCGTTTGGGCTGCTTTTTTTTATATACTTGATGGAGCGCATTCTTTTTTCGCCCAATACCTCCATGGACCTTATTGAATCGAAAACGGGGGCGAATAATGCGGACTCCTTCTTGTTCCAAATAATCTGGGCAATCGGGCCTTTGCCGGCTTATTACCCAGACCTCATGGCCCCATTTAACAAATGCGGATGCAATTCTCATCCAGCGATAAGCTCTCGCATTCTCTTCCGGAAAAAAAGTGGTACTTATCAAAAGAATGCGCATAGATATTGCATTTCAATGGATTATCAATTCCCGGTACAAGGCGCTTAATAACTCACATCCAAATGAAATGGAAAACTCCTCTTCCATCTTTTTTCTGGCTTCCTGTGCGTAAAGATCGTACACTTCCTGATCTAACTGAGCAAAGCGGATCATACAATCAGCCAACCCTTGTATATCTCCTTCTTCTGCCAACAGCCCGGTGCGTTCGTGTTCGACTTCAAAAGGAATATCGCAATGCCTCGCAGCAAGTACAGGCAATCCGGTAGCCTGGGCATCCAGTAAGGCGATAGGGGCTCCGCCTTCCATATCCCCATCCTGCGAATGAACGCTTGGCTGAAAGAACACTTGGTATTCCTTCAACACAGCATGCAACTCCGCATAAGGCAAAGGGCCAAACAGCTTTACCCTCCCCTGCAGAGGAGACTTTTGGATACGCCTTTGTATTTGTTGCGCAATCCGGGGATCTTTGGCCCCTCCATATAGATCCAGGGTAATATCCCACCCTTGATCCAGCGCTCTTTCCATTGCGTCTAATCCCAAAAGATGTCCTTTTTCTCTGTTAATGTCGCAACCTGTACCATTTTAAGCTTTCCAGTAGACTTTTCCTAGAAAAAAAAGGAATTACGCCAACATCTACTCCTAAACGCACGAGGTGAATTTTGGAAGCAGGGCACCCCAGGTTTTCCAGTTCCTTTACAGCATAGGGGCCTTCGCAAGTAAACGCGGTTGCCAGATCAAACATGCGAGCATACGCTATCCGATAGTGTGGCCTATCAAATAAAATTTTACCATAATCGGATCCATAAAAGGAGACCAGCGTCGGAATCCCCAACTTTTTTCCCAGATAAGCATAATCCGCACCGATATTGCCAAAATGGCAATGGATTAAATCAAAGGACTCTTTCTTGATGTACTCCTTCAGAAAAAGGTCAAAGAGCTTGGTTTTTCGAAAAAAAATGTGAATCCCCCAATGAAACATTTTAGGGAAAAAATATTTTGGATTCAGCCAGTAGCGAAACCCTGGATCAGAATAGGAATTCGGAATATAGGTCAGTCCTGCAATATGCGTCTCAACCTCCGGGGTGTTCCGGATTTGCTGGAATGCCCAAATCATGGTCAAAGGAAGGTAATCCGAAAAAACGTGTACAACCCGCATACGTTCCAGCTTTTATGGATAAAATAAGGGATAGCCAAGAAAATGCATTTGCGATGCGCAAAGCCGCTCAATCCGGAGTAAATTATCCTCCCCAAAGAATAGTTCCCACGGCACACTCGCGTTCCCAGGAGGTTGAAATGGGATATCAACAAATGGCGAAACATCTTTTTTTATCGGCAGTGCAAGTGCTGAACAAAGACGATAGATGGTTTCGGCTTTGTCGGCTTTGAATTTTTCATATGGTACCAAAATCAATTCCGATTGATTTTCCTGATAAATATTAGTCGCCCGCACCCATCTTCCTGCCAGAGAGTCAATATAATGGGCGCTTAATATATTCAGCCAGGAATTGTCAAGAATTCCCCGCCACTGGTCTAGCGCCCCCAGGCGAGCTGGATCCAAATGGGTTAAATTTCCCGGAATCTGAACGCGATCCAAAATACTCCGGATATTATCCCTCGGATCCCGGACGATAAACACCTTGGGCGCATCCGGGTACAAATCCCGGAGCTGGTCGTAAAAAAACGTCAGGTTGCATTCTTTGATTAGTTCCCGGGAAAATTCAAACTTAGCCCGCTGGCGGATCGCTTCTTTCAGGGGAAGCCGGTTGTGGTAGAGGTCTTCGAGGATATGCTGGGAGAACCCGCGCAGGTAGGTTTCTTCCGTTTTACCGGCGGCGAGGGCCAGGAGTTTGGCGATGGCGGTGGTGCCCGATTTTTGGTTGCCGAGGAGGAAAACCGGGCGCGGATGCAGGGAGAAAAACGGATAAAGGAGCGCTCTTCCCCAGGGCCGTTTCAGGGCGCTGCGGAAGTAGCGGGCATTCGTCCAGGGTTGCGGCAGGTTCATGGCTTGAAAAATTCGGCTACCATGGCGACAATACGGTCTACTTCGTTTTCCCGCAACTGCGGATACAGCGGCAGCCGAAGCAGGCGCAAGCTTTCCCCGATGGCGGCGCGGTCGTCGCCGGCCACCCGGCCATAGCGCCTCCCCGCCGGCGAAGCGGAAAGCGGCGCGTAATGGGGAAGCCGCCTGGATGCCCTGCCCTTCCAGGTAGCGCAAGAGCTGCTCCCGAACCCCCTGAATCCGGGCATTTGATGAAAAACAAGTGCGCATTAAAGGCTTGCCAGGGCGTCAGGGCGGTATACCTGCAAGCCGCTCCTGGAGGCCATAGGCAGATAACGCCTCGTAGTAGCGGTTCCACAGCGCCCGGCGCCGGGCGTTGACTTCGTCCGCATGCCGGAGTTGAACATGCAGAAACGCAGCATTCAATGCGCTCATCACGTAGCTGGAGCCCAGGGTTTGCCACTGGTAGTTTCGGGGGGTCCGGGTTTTATCCGTTCCTTTTTCGGCAATCTGGAGAAATTTTTCCAGGTCGGCCTCCTGGCGAAACAGCAACGCTCCTCCCTCTCCGCAGTGGATGTTTTTGGTGGAATGAAAACTCAGGGCCCCATAATCGCCCAGGGTTCCCAGTCCTTCCTGCCCGTATTTAGCGCCGATGCCATGGGCAGCGTCTTCGATCAGCGCCAGGCCATGGGCTTCGGCCAACGCCCGAAGGGCGTTCATGCCGCACGCCACGCCGCCGTAGTGCATCGCCAGGATGGCGCGGGTGCGCGGGGTGATGGCCTGTTCCGCCGCTGCGGGGTCGAGGTTCATCGTCAGCGGATCGATCCCTGCAAAGACCGGGGTTGCTCCGCGCAGGGCCACGCAATTGGCCATGGAAGGGAAGCCGTAAGCGGGTACGATCACCTCGTCGCCGGGGCCCCACCTCCTGCAGGAGGCCGATCGCTTCCAGGGCATGGGTGCAGGAAGGCATGAGCAACACGTGCCCCGCCCCTTGCCTCGCTTGGATTTGTTGGATACAAGCTTCGTGGAAAGGGCCCGGAGCGCCCAATTGACCGCTTTGCAGCAGTTCCTTCAACGCCGCTTCCTCCTCCCCCGAGAGGTAGGGGCGGTGAAAAGGAATCTGGACAGCGTTGGACCGGTTTGCGTTCATACTAAGATTTAGCGGTTCGTTCTGAATGAATAACGTAGTGGGGGTGTCAACTTGTGTTGGGGCCTCCCCGGGCCCCTGACCGCAGCGTCTGGGCTTTCGGCCACCAAAGTTAATCTTGTAGGGGGTGCGAGGAAGCAACGCTTTTAAATCGGGAGTTAGCCTGAGTTCAGATCGTTGCTTTTTGGCCTCCCCCTAACCCCCTCCAAAGGAGGGGGGACTGTGTGGGCAAGGGTTTTGATAGGGCCTGTTAAAAAAAAAATGATGCCATTTTTATATGTTTTTCCAAAATGCGGGGGCTTTTCCTGTTCCCCCTCCTTCGGAGGGGGCTAGGGGGAGGCCAGTCCCCTGCACCAAGACTGCATGCAATTTATCTTAACTCCATTTGCGCTTTTCCAGACATAACCCCCTACAAGATTAGCTTCGAAGGCAGGCATGTGCAGACCGCAGCGTCTGGGGCATTACGTCCCGACCGAAGCGTCTGGGGGACAATGCATTGCGTTTACAATCAACTACTTAATTTCTCATGCCTTACCCCTTGCCCTTGCCCTCAACCACTCACCACCAGCCACCAGCCACTCAACCACTCAATCACCAGCCACTCAACCACCAACCACCAACCACCAATCACCCCGTCAACCGCCCCAGCAAGGCTGTAATGCCCGAGGACTCGAGCAGGCGCTCCCAGACCAGGTCGTCTACCGAAGGGGTTTCGAAGGGAAAGCGCCGGAGCGGTTCCCAGGAAAGGGGGCTGTCCTTTTGCCCAAGATAAAAAAAACGCCCCTGGCGCTGTTGTTCAAATTGCCGGACCCAGGCCGTGGAGGTGGTGATTACTTTGAGCCCTACGGCGCAGTATTCCAGCAGTTTGTAAGGCGCCTGTATATGAAACGGATACCGGACGGGAATAAGGTTCAGTCCATATTCCGCTTTGGCAAGCAGCCCGGGCACTTCTGTATAGGGAACCCTGCCGCTGAAGACCACGCTGGGGTGGGCCTTAAAAGCCTTCCAAATAGCAGCAGAGGGAGGTCCAATGAGCAGGAATCTGGCGCCTGGCAATCCGGCCATAATTTGGGAAATCCAGGGGATTAGATTGCGGGCGCCATCCATCGCTCCACAGTATACCAAATCGTATTCCGGAGCAGAGCGGTCCCATCCTAAAAAGGAAGCGTCGATCCCCGCAGGGCGGATGAGCGCGGGTATATTATCGGAAAACCCCAACCGTTGAGCCAGGAAGGCGCTGCCAAAGATCCGTGCATCGGGAGGGGCGTTTACCCAGCGCTTGATCCGGTCTTTTAGCCTCGCCATGGGCGGGACCGAGCCGGAAACATACTCGTGAATCTTGATCCGGCCCTTCTTTTTACGCGCCCAATCGCTTCCCATGAAATGCCATTCTATACGAAAATCTTTCAGCATTTCAGGCGGTGGATTCTCAAGGATCGCTACCTCATATCCGTTTTTGCATAAAAATCGCTGGTAAACCTCTAACTCCGGAAGCAGCGCTTTCCCAGGGTGGATCAACGCGATAGCTGGCGTGCTCACCTGGATGCGGGATGGCTGGCGGGAATATAAACCGGGAGAAGCGGCTCTGTGGCTACTGGCGCCGGCTTGCGGGCCCGAAGCCCGATCCGTTGCTCGTATTGCTCCAGGACCGACTGTTCTGTGAAGTGGCGCAGGACCAAAGAGCGTCCGGCCAAGCCCATCGACCGGCGTTCTGTTTCCGAAAGCGCGTACATGCGCAAAATGGCGTCCAATAAGCTACGGCTGTCCCTCGGTGTGCACAACAGTCCGTTGACTTCGTGGTGCACGATCTCCCGGCATCCTTCCACGTCGGAGGCAATCACAGGTTTGGCCATGCTGCACGCTTCCATGAGCGATCTGGACATCCCTTCTCCGTAGGAAGGCAGCACGACGGCATCCGTGGCGGCGAGGTAGGGCCGGACGTCTTCTACAGCGCCCAGATAACGCAGATTGCCTGCGGCTTCCCACGCCTTGATCGTTTCCCGGGAAATCCCGTCGGGATGGTCGCCGATGAAAAAGCCCAGTAAATCGATCTGTACCGGCAGTTTTTTTTCTTTGAAGAATTGCGCGGCAGCGTATAATTCTTCCAATCCTTTGCTTTTCAGCATTCGGCCCAGATACAACACCCGGAAAACCGAAGGGGCCATGGTCTGGTCCGCCTCTTCTCTGGGGTGGTAATGCCGCACGTCGACCCCTTCGCCCCGGAGCAAAAACGCCTTGGAGCGGGGGCCATTTTTTTAGACAGGAAAAAATCGCGGTCGGCTTCGTTCAGAAACCAGATTTCCGGGTAATCCGGACCGCCGCCTGGTAAAGCCTGCGAATCAGCCAGGACAGCACCCCGGAAGGATGTTGCTTCAGAATCCCCAGCCCGGTAGTAATGGAAACGCTCGGGGTTCCCGACCATAACGCCGCGAAAGCGCCATAAATATTGGGCTTGATGGTATAATGCAACGCCAGGTCAAACCGGTAGCGCCGGTAAATGCCGATCAACTCCCAGAGGGTAGCCAGTTCCCTGCCAATCCCCAGGTTATAAATGCTGCCCTGAAAAGGGATCACTTGAAATCCCTCTTTTTGCAGGGCCTTCATTTCCTGCTCCTCGCCCCGGGGCGCCAGCACAAATACCTCGAAACCTGTATGCCTCAAATGGCGCATCAGCCCCAGCCGAAACCTCCGGGCATACCAAAACGAGTTATGCACCAGTGCAATCTTTTTCTTTTCGTGTTTCATTCCACTTTAAGTCCTGTTTTTGCAAAACATACTCTACTACCCCCTAAAATGCCAAGGTAGCGTTCCATGCTAAAAACGTTCGGTTTTGGGAAGGCACTACGGGTTGAGGTATACGGGGGCTCGGCAGTGTTGAAACCAGGATTTGCCGGTCTGGAATTTGACCGGATAAAAATACATTTTATTGGCTTAACGTTCAACCGGTGCATCCCAAATTCTGGACAATCCGGAAGAGGATTGGCAAATCCTTCGCCGGCAATCCCGTCTCTAGCGGTACACCGGCCAGCTTCGCCTCACTTGCCCGTCGGACAGGTAGAGGTAATAGACCCCGGGGGGCAAATTTTGAGTGGACGGAATGGTAAGCCGGGTTTGCCCAAGAGGCAGCGCGAGTTGGGTTTGAATGTGTACGCGGCCCAAGGCATCGGAAAGAATCAGGCGCAGGTTGCGCTCGCCCCCCGACAACAAGGTCACCTCCAGGCTCTCTCCGCCGGTGTGGAAAGCGAGCAATTCCAACCCTCCATTTCCGGGAACAACCACGCTAATAGCGTCTGAAAGGTTGGAGGAGCCGTCGTAATCGACCTGCCGAAGCCGGTAATAAAGCACCCTGCCTGGGAAGGAAGCCCCTTCTTCATCCAGGAAGCCGTACTGCCGGGCTACTTCTGTGCTGCCCGCGCCCGGTACAAACTCCAGGGCGGTAAATTCGATCCCGTCGGAGGAGCGCTGCACCTCGAACCCTTCGTTGTTGATTTCCGAGCCCGTTTCCCATTCCAGGCGCACCCCGCCTTCCGTCCAGGCGCCGATGAAAGACATAAGTTCTACCGGCAGCGCCACGCACCCGCTGCTAAATGCCGAGCCACAGGCGCCCGTAATGATGCAGGAAAAAACGGCGCCATCGTGGCTGGAAACGTTCGTCACCGTCAGTTGGGTCGAGGTGGGCGTATTGACAATCGCAAAGTCGCCACCGCTGGAAATATTCACCCCGTTGCGACGCCATTGATAGGCGAGATTAGTCCCCTGGAGTGTGATCGTATTTTGGTAATCCCCTCCGGGAAGCAGGATGCAGGTTTCCGCCGTGATTTGCGTAGGTACGCCAGTCGTCAGCACCGTTGGCGCCGACTTTGGCCCTTCCACACTACACGTATTGATAGCCGAAACGGTATACGATCCCGCAACAGATGCGTTGAGCACTGCCGACGTCATTCCCGTGAATACCCCGTTCAGGTACCAGCGGTAGGAAGTGGGATTTCCTCCGGTCGCGTTGGCGACCAGCGTCGCCGACGACGAAGGGCACAACACATTCGCCCCGGAAGCATTGGTGATCGTCGTCGTAATCTGCCCCTGCACGTTGACAGTGAATACCAACAAGGTGGGGTTCAAGCCCCCGGAATGCGATAGGGTCGCCGTAACCGAATAGCTCCCCGTAGCTGCCGGGCTGGCAAACAGGAAAAAGTTGATCACGGCGAAGTTCCCGTTCGGGCACTGCGTAGGCGGAATGCCGATCACGGTAATGTCGGTACTCGAGGAGCTGAAAGCGACATCCGTAGGGGCCATGTTGGAGCCGAAATCGAGAACCACCAAGCTTCCGACGGCGTTTCCGCCCGGACAGATCGTGATGATATTGGTGGGATTAGGAAGGGCAAGCCAATCTGCCTGCGCATGGAGCATGCCAAATGGCACGAAAAGAAGTGCCGCCAAAACGGCAGGGTAGTTTCTCATAGTTCGTTGGGATTAACTAATCAACAAATTTAACGGATTTTTTTTTCATCCGGAACATTTTTTTTATAGACGGGAAGGAAGTAATGAAGTAACGAGGTTGCGAGGTTGCGAGGTTGCGAGGTTGCGAGGTTGCGAGGTTGCGAGGTTGCGAGGTTGCGGGGGGGCCGTAACCGCAAAATTTCGAGTATACATCCGGTTAAGTGTTATAAATATACATTTTTTCGTCCGAAAAAATGTATATTTATAACATAAATTCCACCAAATGAATCGTACGGCAATTACCTCGCTGCGACAATGGAAAGCCAACCCCCGGCGGAAGCCTATGCTGCTTAGGGGCGCACGGCAGGTAGGTAAAACCTGGCTTATGAAAGCTTTTGGAGCGCAGGAATACCTGCAGGTAGCGTATGTTAATCTGGAAGTTTCCAGGAACCTCCATTCGGTTTTTGAGGAGGGTTTTGACCTTCGCCGGATCATCAGCGCAATACAAATTGAAACAGGAGTTGCCGTTGAGCCCATGAGCACGCTGCTAATCCTGGATGAAATTCAGGAGTGCCCTGCCGCATTGACCGCGCTCAAATACTTTCAGGAAAATGCGCCGGAGTACCACTTGATCGCTGCCGGATCCTTATTAGGTGTTGCCATGCACCAGTCCGTTTCCTTTCCGGTAGGCAAGGTAGAATTCCTGGACCTCTATCCAATGAGTTTCCACGAATTTCTATCCGCCGGAGGGCAGGAGCCTTTGGTGCAAGCTATGCAAGCCGGAGACTGGCCTTTGGTTGCCGCTTTTTCAGAGCGGCTTACCGGCCTGTTGAAACAATACTATTTTACCGGGGGCATGCCAGAAGCCGTTAGCCACTTTATCGAATCCAACAACTATAGCGAAGTGCGGGAAATTCAATTGCGGTTGCTGGCCGCCTACGAACAGGATTTCTCCAAACACGCCCCATACCAGCAAGTGCCCAGAATTCGCATGGTTTGGCAATCGATCACGAGCCAGCTCGCCAGGGAAAACCGCAAGTTCATCTACAGCGCCCTGCGGCACGGCGCCCGCGCGAAAGAATTTGAATTGGCGGTAGCCTGGCTGCACGATGCCGGTCTGATCTACAAAGTTACCCGCATTCAAAAACCCGGGCTTCCGCTGTCTGCCTACGAGGATATGAATGATTTCAAATTATTTCTTCACGATGTCGGACTGTTGGCCGCTATGGGCGGCCTCGACCCCCGGACGTTGCTCCAGGGCAACGCGCTTTTTACCGAATTTAAAGGCGCCCTGACCGAACAATACGCCCTGCAACAACTTAAATCGGCGGGCCTGAAGCCTTTCTATTGGACGGTGGAAAAGTCCAGAGCCGAAGTAGACTTCGTCGTTCAGGTTCAGAACGAAGTAATTCCCATTGAAATCAAAGCCGAAGAAAACCTGAAATCAAAAAGCCTTCGCGTGTATTACGATGCGTTCGCTCCCCGGCGCTGTCTGCGGTCATCCATGTCAAACTACCGCGCCCAGGATTGGATGGTCAATATTCCTTTGTACGGGCTCCCGGTTGGCGTTTAGGCGTTTAGGCGTTTAGGCGTTTAGGCGTTTAGGCGGGCGTTGGTAGCGAAGTAACGAAGTAACGAAGTAGCGGGGTAGGTTGAGGGGTTGCGAAGGATTTGGTTGGTAGAGACGCGAGATGTTGCGTCTTTAACGCGGGGTTGCGGGGTTGCGGAAGGGGCCGTAACCGCCAAATTTATTTGGCGGCAGCATGGGCGTAAGGGCTACGCCGGTCGGGGGACCGGCGGATAGTTCAGCACGGAATCTAAGGATTCCGGCTAACAGGCAACGCCTAAACGCCTAAACGCCTAAACGCCTTAACGCCTAAACGTCTAAGCGTTTAATCGCTTCCAAATACGGGGAGGGAAGGCCGAGGGCGTCCAGTTCGGAGGGGTCAAAAAAGCCGATGGCGAAGTTTTCGCTGCTGAGACGAAGGTGAGCGAGAGGGCATTGGGTGGCGCATTGATAGAGCAGCACCAGCACGTCGACCTGGTCTTCGATACGGCGGAGGGTGGCGTCCAGGAGTTTTTCCACGCGCACGGCAATGCCGAGTTCTTCTTCCATTTCGCGGAAGAGGCATACGTCCAGCCGCTCTCCTTTTTTAAGTTTGCCTCCCGGCAGATCCCATTGCCCCCGTTCGTCCCGAACCAGAATCAGTTTGCCTTCCAAAAAGCAAACGCCTTTTACCGATACCGGGTACCGGTATGCAAAAATATCAGTAGGAAGCCACTGACCAATGGTGGACAGATAGAAACGTTTTAAGGAAATAAACAAATCCTGTAGTTTTTAGTCGCAATAAATCGTTCTCTCCAATTTGGGAACAGGATTATGCCCGGGGATCTTTATTGTCTAGTTCGGAAAATACGCTATTCTGGCTGATGAACTCGGGTACGAGGGTTTTCATGGTCTGCACCAGGTCGTTAGGGCGCCAGCCGTTTTGGGCGCCGGCGATCAGCAGGTCGATATCGGAGCGGATCTGATGAAAATCGCCCGGCCGCACCTGGGCCCTATATATTTTGGGGTGGTAGGTTTCCGCCAGCGTTTCCTTGTGGTCGAGGAGTTCTTCGTAGAGCTTTTCCCCGGGGCGCAAGCCGACGAACTGGATCTCGACGTCTTTCCCGGGGGTCAGGCCGTAGATCTGGATCATGCGATGGGCCAGGTCCAGGATACGGACCTGCTCGCCCATGTCGAACACGAAGATCTCGCCGCCATGGCCCATGGCGCTGGCCTCCAGCACCAGGCTGCAAGCCTCGGGGATCGTCATGAAAAAGCGCTTGATGTCGGGGTGGGTGACGGTGAGGGGAAGGCCTTTTTCGATCTGTTCTTTGAAGATGGGGATCACCGATCCGTTCGACCCCAGCACGTTGCCGAAGCGGGTGGTGATGAACTGCGTGGCGCAGCCATCGGCATAGTTCAGCGCCTGCACGTACATTTCCGCGATCCGTTTGGTGGCGCCCATGACGTTGCTGGGGTTGACGGCTTTGTCGGTGGAGATCATCACGAATTTCTCGGAACGGTGCTGCACGGCCAGGTCGGCCAGCACGCGGGAGCCGAGCACATTCGACTTGATGGCCTCTTCCGGATGGTCCTCCATAATGGGAACGTGCTTATACGCAGCGGCGTGGAACACGTGCTCCGGCCGGTATTCCTCGAACAGCCTGGCCATCCGGTCGCTGTCGCGCACGTCGCCAACCACCGGTCGAAAACGCCCCTGCTCTATGACGCTTTTCAACTCCAGGGCAATCTCCGCCAGGGGCGATTCGGCCTGGTCGACGCCGAGCACAAACGCGGGCTCCTGCTTTAACAACTGGCGCAAAATCTCGCTGCCGATGCTCCCGGCGCACCCCGTGACCATCACCGTTTTCCCCTGGATCGATGCGCGCAAGGCGGCTTCGTCGAGCAGGATAGGCGCCCGGCCGAGCAAGTCTTCCAGGTTGACGGTCTTGAGCTGCCGCAGGTTGAGCTCGCCATGCAGCCAGGATTCGACGGGGGGAAGCTTCAGCACCTGGATATGGTGCGCCAGGCATTGGTTGATGAAGGAGGCCCTGCGGTCGGGCGGCAGATCCCGGATACCCAGAATGACGACCTCGATCCCGTGTTTGGCAATGATTTTCGAAAACGACTTTTGGGGATTGAAGATCGGGATGCCGTTGAGCCGTTTGCCGTGCACCTTGGGGTTGTCGTCGAAAAAAGCGGCAATCCGGAATTTGTTGGAGGCATTATGCCGGATCACGCGCTCCAGCATGCTGCCCATTTCCCCCGCCCCAAAGATCGCTGTCGCCCTGCGGTGGTTGTGCCGCACCTTCAGCCAGTCGTACATCAGCCGCAGCGCAATGCGAAAGCCCACCATCAAGGTGAGCAGGATAAAAAAATCCGCCCACACAATGGCCAGCACCCGCACGCCGTGAACCGGCATAAACCCTATAGCGTAAATGATAAAAAAAATGGCCGAAGGAGACCAAACGGTAAAAAATGCCGATATGTAATCTTTCTCCCCTACGTAGCGCAAAATAATATTCCCCGACCGGAACCATAAAAAAGACAGGAAGCGCAGGGTGAGCAGCGTTAGCGTAGGCCACGAAAACAACAACCGCTTAACGAGCTCCAGGTCAGATCCGTACAGCAAATAACTCGCCCACGCCCAGGAGATCAAGGCAAATACCATGTCGAAGGCGAAAATCACCAGACGCGTGACGTAACGGGGCATCCGCACCGGGTTGTATGGGAGGTATTCAGAAGGCATAGGTCACAGGTTGAGGTGTAGTTCTGCGCTCAAAGATAGGGATTTTTTTTGGGTTCGAGGACCTAAACGCCCCCTGCCCATTGGTAAAACGGAACGATATGGATCTCTACTCCGTCCACGCGGAGGGTATCGGATTGGTTGGCGGTGATGAGGACGCCTGTATTCAGGTGGAAGAAGCGCATGGCTTCCAGAAGGCCGTTGATTTCCCGGTCTTTGTTGGCGCCGGTCAATTCCCAGCAGGATTGGTACAGGGCAGTCTGCTTGCCGTGCTGGCACACAAAATCACATTCGTTCGTTTCTTTGAAGTACCAGATGGATTTCGTTTGCCTCCGGAGTTCCATGAAGACCATATTTTCCAGGATTCGGCCGTAGTCGGCGTGGAGCTGGGTGGAGTTGGCCCGGGCGAAGGCGTGGTCCACGATATAAGCTTTTTTGGGATTATTCTGCTGGCGCCGGAAGCTGTAGTCGAAACGGGAAACCACACTCAGAACGTACGCGTCCTCAAACATCCGGACATAGTCGGCCACCGAGGTAATGGATTGAATGCCATAGTGCCTGGCAATGGCTGAGAAGGAGAACGGCCTGCCGAGGTTGTTGATCAGGTGCAACGCCACGTTGTTCAGGTCGTAGCTGTTTCGGATGCCGTACCGGACGGCGATATCCCGTTGTACGATGTCCTGGAACAGTTCCAGGTGGTAGCCGGGCATATCGTAAACCAGGGCCTCGGGGAAACCGCCTTGCTTCCGGTACGCTTCAAAGGAGGCAAACGAGGGCTCCGCGGTGTGGTAGTCCAAAAATTCCCGGTAGGAAAACGGGAATAATTCATGCGTGGTATGCCGCCCGGTGAGCAGGGTTCCCAATTCCTTGCTCAGCAAGCCGGCGTTGGAGCCGGTTATGGCGAATCGCTTGTTGCGCTCTACGCCGTGCCGGATATATTCTTCCCATCGTTCGATTTTCTGGATCTCGTCAAACTGGAAGTAGGATTTATCTTTCCAGATGTCTTCCAAGGTGTAAAAATCGGCCAGTTTGAATTCGTTTAAGCGGGGGTCGTCAAAGTGAACGTATCCCACTACATCGCGCTTTTCCCGCAGGAGATGCTTCAACAGGGTGCTTTTCCCCGAGCGGCGTATCCCACTAACGATCACCGCTTTGGGGATTTCCAGTTGAATCCTGCCCGCCAATGTCCTGCCAATGATGCGCGCTCCCGTTTCAAAGTACTGTTTCTGGTCTGCCAGGATTTGCTCCAGCTCGAATCGAAGCATATCTTTTTTTACAAATGTAAGATATCTTTCATTGGCAATGGAGTTTTTTTAAGTGGGTGGTTAGTGGGTGGTGGGTGGGTGGGAGCAATCAACATGCCGGAGGTTCGACCCGGGAGATGGGTTTCCGGCAGGCGGGGCGGGCCTCCCCCCCCGCCCCCTCCGAAGGAGGGGGAGCTGCATGGCCTTTATAATCAACAAGATAGCAGCCCTTGTTACGGCCAAATTTATTTGGCCGGCGTTCCGTTTTCCGGGCTGCCGCCAACTAAATTTGGCGGTTACGGGGATCAACCACTAACCACCAACCACTAACCACCAACCACCAACGCCCCACCTGCATATGGCGCCAAAATTTTCTATATCTTTGTTTAGAAAGGAAACCAATAGCAATGAAAACCTACCTCGACTACATCCAAATCGATCCGGATATCCGCTTTGGGAAACCTTGCATCCGGAATACCCGAATTTCGGTGGGCGATATTTTGGGATGGCTGGCATCCGGCATGACCTTTGAAGAAATTTTAGAAGATTTCCCGGAACTCAGCCTGGAAAGCATTCGCGCTGCGTTGGCTTTTGCCGCCGACCGGGAGGAAAGCATTAAAATTTTAACAAGCGCATGAGGCTATTGCTCGACGCCAATCTATCCTGGCGGTTGGTCAAAAAATTAACTCCTGTTTTTCCTGTTGTCGTGCATGTAAAAGATACAGGCCTTTCCAACCCGGCTAAAGATGGGGATATTTGGCAATGGGCCCTTGTCAATGGCTTTACAATCATTACAAACGATGAAGATTTCTCCGATTTGTCCATCTGGCGCGGATTTCCTCCGAAAGTAGTATTGATTCGAAAAGGGAATCTGACGACGGCCCAAATAGCCCGGATTCTTCTGGATAGTTCAAAGGAAATCGAAGCGCTGGAAAAATCTTCGGCGCATGGGTTGCTGGAGATTTACTAGCGGGCAATTCAAATTTAATACATTGATTTCAATTGGTGGTTGTTGGTTGTTAGTTGTTAGTTGTTAGTTGTTGGTGGTTGGTGGGTGAGGGCGCAAGGCTTAAGGCGTAAGGCGTTAAGGCGTTAAGGCGTTGGGGGAGTGGGTGGGGCAATGAAGTGGATGCCGGAGGTTCGACCCGGAGAAGGGGTTTCCGGCAGGCGGGGCGGGCCTCCCCCCCCGCCCCCTCCGAAGGAGGGGGAGCTACATGGCCTTTATAATCAACAAGATAGCCGCTCGTAACGGCCAAATTTATTTGGCCGACGTTCCGTTTTCCGGGCTGCCGCCAAATAAATTTGGCGGTTACAGGATCAGCCCAAACGCCTTACGCCTTAAGCCTTACGCCTCAACCCCTTAACCCCTCATTCCCGCACCGCCTTTTCTGCCTGATACAAACTAACCACAAATAGGCTTTAGCAGGGTTTCCGAGCGGAAATCAACCCTACGACCCAATATCTTCAAATCAAAACACATCGTCTTCATCAAAGAGCCGGCTAAATTGATCTAAATTCAGGACTTCAATCTTTGGGAAAGGGACCTTCCTTAGGATTTGGAAATGCTTGTCCTGTGTAACGATGAAATCAGCGTTCGCAGCAATAGCACAGTCTACAAACTTATTGTCATCCGGATCAATCTCTATCAGGTTCCAATGATAATACTTGGTAACAAAGTGAACATGGGGTGCTCCATCAAGGCATGCATCGTCTGGGACATTACCTCAACTCCCATATGCTCCTCAATAATTTCAGCCTATTCATTTAGAATCTCCGTTGTAAAACAAAGGGTAAAGGCGCCTTCTGCCAAACGCTTCCAAACCCAATAACAAGGTGAACCATCGGAAATGGAAACCAAAAGAATATTGGTATCTAAAACAATTTTCAAGACTCTTCCTTAGCATACGGAGTACGAAGATGGGAACCCAACAAACGATCAAAGTCTTCCTTCGTCCAGCCTTTTTCCTTCACTACCCGATTGGCTGCCTCGGTGGCCCTTTTAAACCGCCACTCTGAAAGCAGTTGTTTTATTTCCAGCAACTCCTCTTCGGAGAGATCCTCTGAAAAAAGCTCCAATAGCAGCAACTGCACATTACTAAACCGTTTTCTTACCGCTTCGCTCATCGTTTTTTCCTTAATAAATCGTTTGAAAGCAAGTTAAAGGAATTTTCCCTGCCTTTCAAGAGCCGGGGGGAAGTTTTGAGTGGTTGGTGGTGGTGGTTGGTGGGTGAGGGCGCAAGGCGTAAGGCGTAAGGCGTTAAGGCGTAAGGCGTTGGGGGAGTGGGTGAGGCAATGCGCTGTCCCCCTTTGGAGGGCCTGTCCAGACCGCAGCGTCTGGGGGTCGGGGGGAGGGCAGGCAATGAACTGGATGCCGGAGGTTCGGCGGAACGATGGTTTTCCGGCAGGCGGGGCGGGCCTCCCCTTCTTGTGCGTTGGGTACACCTTTTGGGCTGAAAGCCCAGACCGAAGTGTTTGGAGCCGGGGGGGGAGTCACCTAAGCACGCCGAGTACTTCCTCGGGGGAAAAGCAAAAATCAAAGGCGGGGTCGGAGCTTTTTTTCCGGGCGAAAAGGACTTTTACGATTTTTTTTCCTTTAGCCGGCGGGAAAACGGAAGTGAAATAGTCCAGCCGCCCGGAAAGGGATTTGGTATGGGGTTCGTCCGACCATTTGACTTCTCCGGCGACGAGCACCTGTTGCGCCATGTCGGTTGCCAGAAGGTCTATTTCCATAGAGGCGCCGTCGGATAATTTTCCCCACCACCGGGAGGCCGGTTGGAGATCCAAATTGGGGAGCAGCGCGGGGAGGGCTTCCCTGCACATGGTTTCCCAGACGCCTGCCACGTGCTGGCGCCATGCAGGCTGAAGACGTTCCCAGACCTTTGCTCCGCGTCCAAGCTCCAGTTCCGACCGGTTTGGAGACACAAACCGGAAATAGAAAGCGAGAAAAGGATCTGCGATGGAATAGATTCCCTTTTTGGAGTTACGGGCGGATTCCCCAAACGGAACCTCCCGCAGGAGGAAACGCAAATCGGTCAGAAACTGAAGGGGACGGGCCAGTTGCGTGGCCGGTTTTTCCAGGCGCGCTGCAATCTCCGACAAGCGCTGGCTTCCGCTCCCGACCAGCGACATAATCGAGAGCGGTTGAATAGCGCTCCGGGCTTCATCCAGGAAAAGCCGATCGGGTTCTTCGTATAAAACGCCGATCGGATCGAACGCTAAATCCAGGAGGGCTTCTTCCAGGTTCGCATAGGCCTGGCGTAATTCCCAATATCGGGGAACGCCTCCCCAAACGGCATATTCTTCCACCAAAGCGTCTGGCGTCAACTGCGGAAACCCTTGGCTCAGCCAATACGCCTTTAACGGGTGTATCCTTAGAATTTCTTTCGCGCGGCCGTATAGTGGCGCCGAAGCGTCCAGCACCAACCCGCGCATCATTTGTTGGGCCGATCCGCACAACAGGATAGACAACGGCCCATTTGGAAACCGATCCAAAAACCCCTGAAGTATACTGGGCAGGGCTTCGTCGCCGCGCACCAGATACGGAAACTCGTCCAGACAGATCGCCATAGGCCCTGGCAAGCGGTAGTGGAGCGCATGCAGCAAGGCCTCCCAATCGGGGTATACCGCCTCATCAAACCCCGGCAATTGACGGGCAATTACGCCCGCCAGGGCCTGCCGTTGAAGCGGCGCTTCCCGCTGGTCGGCCTGGAAATAAATCAGGTTCGTTTCGCTCAACTCCCGCACCAGGCGGGATTTTCCGCATCGCCTCCGCCCGTATACCACCGCCAGGCCGCCTGCTTCCTGCCCAATCATCCGGCGCAACCGGCGCAACTCCGCTTCCCTGTTGAAAAATGGAAACATTTGTTTATATTATGTTTGACAAAAATAATGTTTGTCGGGCATAATTGCAAGAGTTGGTTGGTGGGTAGTGGGTAAGGGCGCAAGGCTTAGGGCGTAAGGCGTAAGGCGTTAAGGCGTAAGGCGTTAAGGCGTTAAGGCGTAAGGCGTTGGGGGAGTGGGTGAGGCAATGAACTGGATGCCGGAGGTTCGGCCCGGAGGAGGGTTTTCCGGCAGGCGGGGCGGGCCTCCCCCCCCGCCCCCTCCGAAGGAGGGGGAGCTACATGGTATTTATAATCAACAAGATAGCGGCTTTGTAACGGCCAAATTTATTTGGCCGGAGGTTCGGCGGGATGGGTTTTAGCCAGGGGAAGTAGCCGAACAGCAGGGCGTTGCTTTTTTGTCTGAACCAGGATTTGGGGGGATTTCAGGATGGGGAGAGCGGGTGGGTGCGTGCGTGCGTGGGGAAAATCAAAGAAACCCATTAATCACATGCATCACAGTTCAGACGAAAGAATGGCGAAGTGGATGTTATGATGAACGCCCTAGAGCAAAGATTTGAGATAATCCAAGTGCCTGTAAAAAGCCGCTATACATAGACAAAATGCTTCTCGGCGCGGAAGCGCACGATGGGGTTCATGAAATACAGGTTCACCATATCGACTTTTCTTCTGCGAAGGATGGTCCGGATTTTTTCTTCCAAGGCGTCCAGCTCTTTCAGGTTCAGGCGCCGGCCGTCTTCCAAAACGTAAAAAAGGTCAATATCACTCCCTTTCGTCGCCTTACCTTCTGCCAAACTGCCAAAAATACCAATCTGAACAATGCCAAACTCATTGGCCAATTCCTTTTTCCGTTTATACAGCGTTTGTTTTGCTTCCTGCAGCGTCATAGATTCCGTATTTTCTACCTAAAGCCTGATTTTCTTAACAAAAACAATGTACAAAAAAGATCCGGTGGAGGCAAGACGAAGCGTCTGTGGAATCTGGGGGAATCCGTGATTCGGGCAGTTGGGGTGTAACGAAGGGTAAGGCGTGAGGCGTGAGGCGTAAGGCGTAAGGCGTGAGGCGTGAGGCGTGAGGCGTTGGGTGAGTGGGTGAGGCAATGGGCGGTCCCCCTTTGGAGGGCAGGGCTGTTCAGTTCTGATAATTTTCAATGTGATTTGATTGCAAATCACCAAGTTCTTTGACATTTTGCTGGCAAAAACGATGAGTAAAAGCTTACTGGACTATTTCGAAGCTATTCCGGATCCACGGAAGGCCTCTGGGTTGCGCCATCATTTAGGCCCTTTTTTAGCCATGGCAACTATGGCCATTATGAGTGGCTACAAAGGTTTTCGAGAGCTTGGAAGCTTTATGGAAGCGAATGAGGAATATTTCACCAAAGTGTTTGGTTTGAAACATGGCGTGCCGAAGTTTGTCCAGATCCGGACCATTTTTTCCAGGCTTGACTTTGATGAGGTGAACAAAGCTTTCAATCAATGGGCCATGCAATTTATGCCTGAAGGGTCGGGCAATTGGGTCAGTGGTGATGGGAAGGGTTTATCCAGCACCGTTACGGATATGCATGGCCCAACTCAGGACTTTGTGCTCATAGTCAGCTTGTTCTGTCACAGAACAGGAATTGTGCTAAAAACCCAACGCAGGCACAATGGCAAGGGGGGCGAGATTCCCGCATTGAATGAACTACTGGCGCAACTCCAAACCAAAGGCATGATCATTACCCTGGATGCCCTTCATTGTAAAAAAAACGGTAGCCCTGATCATTAATAGCGGTAATGACTATCTCATTCAAGTAAAAGCCAACCAAAAGCATCTGTTCCAACAGATTAAAAGTAATATTAGCCAAGCAGTTCCTATTGATACGTATTCACAGACACAAAGGAGTCGGGGGCGCCAGGAGGCCAGGCATGTTGAGCTTTACAATTGCCTGGAAGGCATCAGTAAAGACTGGCTTAATTTAGAGGCTTTGGTCTATGTGCGCCGCAGCGGATACCGAAAAGAAGGCGGCTACTATTGTAAAGAGCATTTCTACATCACAAGCTTATCTACCAAGAGTGCAAAATTGGTCGCCCAAGGCATACGAGGTCATTGGCTGATTGAAAACCGCTTGCACTATGTCAAAGATGTTCATTTTAAGGAAGATACATGTGGCTTCCACGTTGGACAGGCTGTCGAAAATCAGACCATCCTTCAGAATATCGCCATTAATATCTACCGAAGCCTTGGTTTAACTTCCATGAAAAAAGCTACGATTCGATTTGCCAACAAAATCAAAGAACTTCATGAGCTGTTGTGCTCAAAACATATTGCAAATTCTTAGAACTGAACAGCCCTGCCCTTTGGAGGGGGATTAGGGGGAGGACAGGCAATGAACTGGATGCCGGAGGTTCGGCCCGGGGGGATGGTTTTCCGGCAGGCGGGGCGGGCCTCCCGCAAACGTCTCAAAGAGTTATATTTTTGTAAAAACTGGCGCTGAAGGTCCAGACTCATTGTCTTTCCGTTTTAGGCTTGCATATTGGGCCAAAATGATCGAAATTTAGCTTCGGAAAACGGGAAAGCCAAATGCCAAAATTTGAATGGGACGATCAAAAAGAGCGCTCCAACAGGGAGAAACACAAGGTTTCCTTTAAAGACGCCGCTGATATCTTCAATGACAGCCAAAGGATACAATACACCTCCGTGCGCAACGGGGAACGCCGCTTTAAAGCGATCGGAAAAGCTTTCCAGGCAATCATCGTGGTGATCTATACGACAAGAGACTTGATTGTAAGGATCATTTCAGCTCGCCGGGCAAACAAGGAAGAACGAAGAATTTATTTGGCAAAAAAATTAAGCGATCAAAGGAATGACAAAAAATAATATTTCGGTTGCAGAGGCGCTTAAGCGATTGGAATCGGGGCAAACGCTTTCCGGGTTCTCCATTGATTTCGAACGAATTAAGATCGAAGCGCTCGACGTAATGAAGCTATCCAAAGCTGGAGTAAATGTGCCGGAAGAAGCCATTTTCTACGACGATGACGATATTGCACCTGATGAAGCATTTGAAGGAAATTGGCAACGAATTGACTACGACCCAATCCAGGAACTCGATTCCCAAACCCAAACGGAAGTTACCATTGCCTTAAGAAAGGAGGTGCGGCAATGGATAGCGGAGGAGCATATCCACCTCAACCGATTGATTGAAATCCTTATCGACGGCTTTTACCAGTCTCAAAAGGTGGTGAAAGAGAAATAACCTGCGGGGAGGGTGATTGGTGGGTGCGTGAGGCGTGAGGCGTAAGGCGTATGGCGTAAGGCTTAGGGCGTAAGGGCTGAACTGGCTGCCGGAGGTTCGGCCGAGACTGTTCAAAAAACCCTGGTTCGAGGCTCCGCCCAATGCTGTCTGGAACCTGCTCAAGAGGTAGAAAAAAGAGGAACCTGTTCGCCGGAATCCTCAGATTCCGTGCGGAACTATCTGCCGGTCCCCTGACCGGCGTTCCTAATTTCATGGCTCACTAACGGGTTCCAGACAGCTGTGGGCTCCGCCTCGGACCCACTCTACGTGGAGGCTCTGCCTCCAACCAGACTTTCCGGACGTAATCGGATACTTTTTTTAGCAGGACCGCAAACCAAGAAGAGGGCTATACACACTTTTTTGAACAGTCTCGTTCGACCCGGAGAAGGGGTTTCCGGCATGCGGGGCGGGCCTCCCCCCCCGCCCCCTCCGAAGGAGGGGGGGCTACATGGTATTCATAATCAACGGGATAGCGGCACTTGTAACGGCTAAATTTATTTGGCCGGCGTTCCGTTTTCCGGGCTGCCGCCAAATACATTTGGCGGTTATAGGGGTAAGCCAAAAAATTGGGAGTTTCGCAATTTCCTTCACAAAAAGACTGCTTTTTGAGTCGAAAAGCAGTTCTTTTGTGAAAGAAAGGATATCTTTGCAATAAAGCCGGGAAATGAAAAACCTATCCAATATAGCGCAACTGTTCGAGCGCAACAGCGGCATCATTGGCGTTAAAACGCTGTTAGAAAACGGTGTCCCCTATTATCACATCAAAGGGCTATTGGCGGATGGCGTCATTGTCAGGCTGAGAAGAGGCGTGTATAAATGGGCTGCCAAGGAAACAGACGAAATGGCAGAGGTAGCCCGAATAGTCCCCAAGGGAGTGTTTTGCCTCCTGTCTGCTGCGTTCTATTTTCGACTGACGACTACAGTGCCTGGGAGGCACCACTTGGCCATTCCGGATGACCGAAAGGTCGTTCTGCCCGATTATCCGCCTGTACAGCTTTACTTTTGGAACGAAACGCCTTATTCGCTGGGGGTAGCTACTGCCGAGTTGACTGGTGGCAGCATTAAGATTTATGATCTGGAAAAAACGGTGTGCGATATCATTCGCCACCGTAATAAAATCGGTTTTGAGGTTTTAAAGGAAATCCTGAAAAACTACTTGGATAGGAAAGACAGAAATTTGAACCGGCTACATTTCTACGCCAAACAGCTGAACATCTTCAATAAGGTGGACGAATTTTTGAATATATTACTATGAAAAACCCGATTCCTTCTATCCAGGTGCGGCTGAAAGCTATTGCGGAGCAAGAGAACACAGCCTAGCAACTTGTATTGATCCGATATTTCACGGAGCGGTTGATCTACAGGCTTTCCGCCTCGAAGTACAGAAAGCAATTTTGCCTAAAAGGCGGCGTACTATTATACGCCTATGAACAGGAAGCCAGTCGCCCCACGCTGGACTTGGACTTATTGGGATTGCGCATTGCCAATGACGAAGAAAAAATGAAAATGGTTTTTCAAGTGATTTGCCAGACTGAATGCCCGGAGGATGGCGTATCCTTCTTGCACGACACCATTACCACAAGAGAAATCAGAAGAGGGCAGATACTGGAATCCGAATCAAAATTGACGGACGCTTGGGTAATATTCGCCAATTATCGCAAGTAGATGTTGGCTTTGGAGATATCGTCACTCCTCCTCCAGTTGAGATGACCTATCCTACTTTGCTACCATTGCCAGAGCCAAGAATCTTAGTTTATTCTCTGGAAACCGTTATTGCCGAAAAATTTGAGGCCATGATCAGTCTGGCTGCCCAAAACTCGCGTATGAAAGACTTCTATGATGTCTATCGCTTATTGGAAAATTCGAAATCAACGATACTATTTTGATGGAGGCCATTCAAAATACATTCAAACAAAGGGAAACGCCAATTGAGCAAAACCATGTTGTGTTTTCACCTGAGTTTACCGACAGCCCTAAGCGCCGGCAGGAATGGGGCGCTTTTTTGAAGAAAATGGGACGGTTTTCTGAAATGGAGCCCCTGGCTTTCGAGGAGGTAATGCTTGTCATCCGGAATCGCTTGGAGCCTATCTACGCTACACTGTGAATCTTCAATGCCAGCGAAAGGATAACCCCACACCTCCGTTCCCAATACCACACTCCATGCCGGAGGTTCGGCGGGATGAGGGGTTTCCGGCATGCGGAGCGGGCCTCCCCCCCCGCCCCCTCCGAAGGAGGGGGAGCTACATGGCATTCATAATCAACAGGGTATCGGCTTTTGTAACGGCCAAATTTATTTGGCCGGAGATTCGTTTGCCGGGCTGCCGCCAAATACATTTGGCGGTTACAAGGATTAGCCTCTTACCCACTCCACCACCTAACCACTAACCACCTGAACCACACTAAAACGATCTGCCGAGAATTTCTAATTGAGCCGATCCTCAAAATCCTTCTGCTGAATCTCTTTTTCGTCTATCACCCGATCCAGTTCCTCCTGAAGGGATCGCTCATAAAATTCGATCAGCATAGCGCGAAGGGCAAGGATTTCCTTATCGTCCATTGGTCTGCTAAATAGCCGCAATAGCGTTAATTGAGCTTAAGGCGTAGGGGGGGTGATCAACGCTCCTGCATTTTGGAAAAATTTATAGAAGACCCTCTTTCTTTAACAATCTCACAAAAAAATTCTATATTTTTTTAATTCGAACTCTTCCTGGTTGAATGACCGTAAATGCACCAATCGGTCTACGCCCTCATCTGCAAGAAAATTCATAGGGCCAACGGGTAAACCTTTTCGCCCTTTAACGCATCTGCTGCAAAAGCCAATGCAGCCAGAATCGCATCTTCATCCAAACCCGGAAATGCATGCAGGAGGTCCTCTTTTGTTTTGCCCGCTGCCAATTCCTCCAAAATAGCTTCGACGGTGATTCGTGTTCCTTTGACCACCGGTTTGCCCATCATCACTTTGGGGTTTACCGAAATTCTATCCAAATAGTTCATGCGTTCTTTTTTGATTGAAATATTCGTCTTGCTTGGAGGTTCTTCATCAGGTAATAACTGGAAAACGGCTGTTCCTTACATAGGGCAAGTTAAAGGAATTTTCCCTGCCTTTCAAGAGTGGGGGGAAGTTTTGAGTGGGTGGTGGTTGGTGGGTGGTGAGGGCGCAAGGCTTAGGGCGTAAGGCGTTAAGGCGTTGGGGGAGTGGGTGAGGCAATGAACTGGATGCCGGAGGTTCGACCCGGAGAAGGGGTTTCCGGCAGGCGGGGCGGGCCTCCCCCGCCCCCTCCGAAGGAGGGGGAGCTGCATTGCCTTTATAATCAACAAGATAGCGGCTTTGTAACGGCCAAATTTATTTGGCCGGAGGTTTCGTTTCCCAGGAGAAGGGGTTTCCGGTAGGCCAGGGGGGCCCCGGGGCGGGTTTCCGCCCCCTCGAAGGAGGGGGGAGCGATTGCCTTTATAATCAACGGGATAGCGGCTTTGTAACGGCCAAATTTGTTTGGCCGGAGGTTCGTTTTCCGGGCTGCCGCCAAATAAATTTGGCGGTTACAGGATCAGCCCAAACGCCTTACGCCTTACGCCTTACGCCTCAACCCCTTAACCCCTTAACCCCTCATTCCCGCACTGCCTTTTCTGCCTGGTACAAACTAACCACAATGGGTTTTAGCAGGGTTTCCAGCTTTTGCTTGTTTTTTTCGATCCAATCATCAATTTCCGGTTGGTGCGTCGACAGGTCAACGGTGACGGGTTGTTCCCGGTTTGCCTTGTCGCTGTAGGCTTTCGCTCTTTGGGCCTTTTCCTCCCAGGAAAGCTACACACCGCTGGTGATGACCAATTCGTCTATGTCCTCATCGTATACAATGTCCTCATCGTTGTAATAGATATTTTGCTCCGGGATGACGATTCCACCCATGGACAAAACCATCGCGTCGCGCACGTTCACCTGCCGGGTAGTGCTTTCGTCCAATACCACGTCTTTCAGGCTTTCCCCTTTGTTGACCCGCTCCACGGCTTCTTTAACGGTCAGTACGTTCATCGTTCTGGTTTTTTAATTTGTGCTCCAGATATAGGTTGCGCTCGTCTCTGTTGGCCTGCCGGGCGGATATCAGCCGTACAACCAGATCCCTCATGGTATAAACAATCAAAAGTATGATTTTGGTTGCAGTTTTGCCAATCCTGATGATACGATATTCCCCATTCCGATGCGCCTCCAATTCAATCGCATCCGGATCGTCAAATACACACTTTGCTTCCTCAAAATTGATTTTGTGCTTTTCTTTATTTGCCTGATTTTTATTTTCATCCCAGGTGAACTTCATTCCTTAGAATCCCCCCGCCTCTAGTCGCTGCGGTCTGGGAGGATTAGGGGGAGGACAGGCAATGAAGTGGATGCCGGAGGTTCGACCCGGGGCGATGGTTTTCCGGCAGGCGGGGCGGGCCTCCCCCCAAGGGCCGACGCATTAAATTCCCAGAGTAAGTTCGCGGTAGGCCTCGTTCCAAAGACATTTATTCATTTTGCGCTTAAGGCTTATTTTGTCCGGTTTGTGTTTTAACAGGTTCAAAGCCCAGCGCAGCATCAGGCCAAAGTTGGCTGCTGCATTCTGGGATTGTTTGCGGCTTTGATCTTCACCAAACTGAACGTCCAGTGCCCAATGGAGTTGGTTTTCAATGCTCCAATGCAGGCGTATGATCTCGTTGAGCCGGGCGGCATCTGGAGCTAAACTGCTGATATAATAACGCTTATCCAGGCTGAAGTGGCCAGTGGCCTGTATGTGCCGGTAAGCCGTGATTTCTATGACCGAGCTGAGCCCTTTCCACCCATGCAGCAAGTCCTCCTCCATAAAAGCCGCTGGTAGTACACGGCAAACACGCTTCTCGATCCGGCCATGCCCCTGGGCGGGTTGCTCCGATTCAGCCTTCATATCCCTGGGCTCCTGCTCCACAGCATCCATCACCGATGCGCTTTCGAACATCCCTATTACTTCAGCATGAAGCTTGGGTTGATTGGCTTTCAGGCCCAGCACATAGTCTGCTTTCTTGTCCACGATCTGCTGTGCAATTTCTTTCTGGCACCCAATGGCATCTATAGTTATTACGCAGCCTTCAACATCCAGCCAGTTCAACAATTCGGGAATGGCCACAATCTCATTCGATTTATTGTCCACGCGGGATTGCCCAAGGCATAGCTGTATGTCCCCACACCAGGCTTGCACCAGATGCACAGCACCTTTACCGCCCTGGCTATGTGGTAGTTGCTGCTCACTTTT
Source organism: Haliscomenobacter sp. (assembly GCA_016707205.1). Classification (GTDB taxonomy): domain Bacteria; phylum Bacteroidota; class Bacteroidia; order Chitinophagales; family Saprospiraceae; genus JADJPL01. The sequence goes on from JADJHZ010000024.1 coordinate 434,155, forward strand.
GCTGGCACTGGAACGAAGCTTTTTCCCGTCAATATTGATCACTGCTCCATTGGGTAATACAAAACCTTCACTAGCCCAGGTTATGAACCCCTCCTCAAAGGCCCGGTAATTGATCAAGGATAACACCCTGTTAAGCGTATCATGCGATGGAACCCCATACGTGTAAGGGAAATATTTCCTGAGCCAATTTAAATTATCCTCGCCAAAATCCGCAATTTCATCCCAACTCCGCATTCCACCAATCGTGGCACTCAATACAAGAAATAAAATTTCAGGTAACGTATATTTTTTATGCCGTTCAATGCGAAAATCAGGAACCATTTCGAATACCTGAATCAACTCTTTTAGACTACCTGCTGGAACTGCCATCTGTTTTTTTTACCCAAGGTAGGCCTTTTCAAGCTTTCGTTTTAATGCGTCGGCCCTTGGGCCTCCCCCCCCACCCCCTCCGAAGGAGGGGGAGCTGCATTGCCTTTATAATCAACGGGATAGCGGCCCTTGTAACGGCCAAATTTATTTGGCCGGAGGTTCGTTTTCCGGGCTGCCGCCAAATAAATTTGGCGGTTACAGGAGCCGCCACCATAACCACTCAACCACCTCGTCTCCCCTACGCACCATTTCATACACTCCTCGGATACCTTCTTCCAGAGAGATGCGGTGTTTCCAGCCCAGGGCGTGGAGTTTGCTTACATCCATCAGCTTGCGGGGGGTGCCGTCGGGTTTGGAGAGGTCGTGGCGGATGGGGCCGGTGTAGCCCACGATATCGCGGACCAGGTGAGCTAATTCCAGGATAGGAAGGTCTTCGCCGGTGCCGATGTTGACAAAACCTGGTTCGTCATAGCTTTGCATGAGGTAGAAACAGGCGTCGGCAAGGTCGTCCACGTGGAGGAACTCGCGGCGTGGGCTTCCCGTACCCCAAAGCACCACTTCCGGCAGATTGTCGCGCTTGGCTTCGTGAAACTTGCGGATCAGGGCAGGCAAAACGTGGGAAGTGGCCAGATCGTAGTTGTCGTTCGGGCCGTATAAATTGGTTGGCATTACTGAGATGAAGTGGCTGCCGTATTGGTCGCGGTAAGCATCGCACATTTTGATCCCTGCAATTTTAGCGATGGCATAAGGCTCGTTGGTAGGTTCAAGCAAACCGGTGAGCAGGTATTCCTCTTTTAACGGCTGTGGCGCCATTTTGGGATAAATACACGAGGAGCCTAGAAACATTAGTTTTTTACCTCATTTTGGTAAGCCGCCTCAATGACGTTGTTCTGAATCATCAGGTTGTCGTACAAAAACTCCGCGCGGTAGGTATTATTGGCTAAAATACCGCCCACTTTAGCCGCTGCGAGAAACACGTAATCCGGACGCTCCTGTTGAAAAAAAGATTCTACTTCAGTCTGCCTCCTCAAATCAAGTTCCTTTGAAGAGCGCAACACAAGGTTTTCATAACCTTCAGCCCGAAGCCGCCGCACAATGGCCGACCCTACCATGCCGTTGTGCCCGGCGACGTAAATCTTTTCACCTAATATCATGATTTGTTCGTTATGTCTTTATTTTTAAAGGGGTAAGGCATAATGCGATAGATTGAAGGGCTGGGATGTTTTTGGCGGTGGAATTTGGTTTCGATGTCACCTCCGCCTTACGCCTTGCGCTCCACAAACACATCGCCCTTGTAACCAACTACTTAACCTCTAACCCCTTAATCACCCATCTCAAAGTCTCACCTAACCCTCCGTACTTGATAGCCATGCGCTTTGAGCAGGGTATCGCGGCGGGAAGCTTTCCAAATCGGCGGCGACCATTTCTTGTACCCAGATCCTGGAGGCTGTATTTGGGCGACCAGCCCAGCTGGGTTTCGGCTTTGGTAGGATCTCCGATCAGCAAATCCACCTCGGTAGGGCGGAAATAGCGGGGATCGACCGCCACGACCTGCGTGCCCAGAGGGATTTGGAATTCCGGTTGGGAGCAGGAAGCTACAAGACCTACTTCCTGAACGCCGCTCCCCTGAAACTCCAACTCGACGCCAACTTCCCGGAACGCCAGGCGCACAAAGTCGCGCACGGAGGTGGTGACGCCGGTGGCGATCACATAATCCTCTGGTTCGGGTTGCTGGAGAATAAGCCACATTGCCTCCACGTAGTCTTTGGCATGGCCCCAGTCGCGTTGGGCATCGAGATTGCCCAGGTAAAGCCTGTTTTGCAGCCCCAACGCCATCTTGGCCACGGCGCGGGTGATTTTACGCGTCACAAAGGTCTCGCCGCGCAGGGGGCTTTCGTGATTAAACAATATGCCATTGCAGGCGTACATACCGTACGCCTCGCGGTAGTTGACCGTTATCCAGTAGCCGTACAACTTTGCTACCGCGTAGGGCGAACGCGGGTAAAACGGCGTGCGTTCGCTTTGCGGCACTTCCTGCACCAAGCCGTATAGCTCAGAAGTCGACGCCTGATATATCCGGGTTTTCCCTCCTAACCCCAGGATGCGGACCGCCTCCAGCACGCGGAGCGTCCCTACCCCATCTACTTCGGCAGAATACTCTGGCTCCTCAAAGCTCACCTTCACATGACTCATGGCGCCGAGGTTATAGATCTCGTCGGGTTGTACCTCCTGCACAATGCGGATGATGTTGCTGGAATCCGCCAAATCGCCGTAATGGAGAATGAAGTTGCGCTGATCCACGTGCGGGTCCTGGTACAAATGGTCTATCCGCCCCGTGTTAAAAATCGAACTCCGGCGCTTGATACCATGTACTTCGTACCCCTTTCCCAGCAATAACTCGGAAAGATACGCCCCGTCTTGACCGGTGATTCCGGTGATTAGTGCTTTTTTCATAGGATCAATTTGTCTCCATCTTTTTCTTTAACAATTCTGAAATAACCATCCTTAAAACGCTTACGGAATAAAAACCTGTTTATTATTTTTTGACAATTGCAAAAACCGTCAAAAAAATGTACTTAAAATACTTTCCTAAAGTTGGGTTGTGGTAAAATTGCCTGCTGAGTTGCAGTTTGTGGGGAAGGATTTCCCGGATGTAGGTCAATTCCGGATTGGAAGACCGGGCGAGTACGTCGCTTTCGTTGCGGTAATAGATGGAGGCAGGATCGGTGATTCCGGGGCGGACACGCAGCACTTCCTGTTGCTCCTCGGTGTATAGACGGGTGTATTTTTCGACTTCGGGACGGGGGCCCACCAGGCTCATATCGCCTTTGAGTACATTGTACAGTTGGGGTAATTCGTCTAACTTTAATTTTCGGAGTACAAATCCTACGGGGGTGATGCGCGGATCGCGGCCGCCAACCGTCAGCAATCCTTTTTTGTCGGAGCCGGCGCGCATGGTCCGAAATTTATACAAACGAAAAGGCGCGCCATAGCGGCCTACCCGCTCCTGCCGGTACAAAACCCCTCCTTTGCTGGTCAGTGCAACGCAAAGTGCAATCAGCAGTAAGAAGGGGGATAATACCAGGATCCCTACCGAAGAAAAAACAATATCCAGCAGGCGGATCACCCCAACACGGATTTGACTGCTTCAAGCAGGGTTTCGCAAATATAGCTGACCTGCGCTTCCGTCAATTGCGGATAGATGGGCAGGGAGATTTCGCGGGAATAGTTGTCGTACGCTACCGGGTACTCTTCGATTCGGTAGCCCAGCTCTTTAAACACGCTAAGCATGGGCATGGGGATGAAATGCACGTTGGAGGCCACCCCGGCGCCGGCCAGGAGCTGGATCACCTCGTCGCGCTGCGCCTCGGTGGCGCCTATCAGACGGACAGGATAAAGGTGGCAGGACGACGATTTAACCTCCGTTTCGAAAGGCGGCAGTTCAAAAAACGGATACTGCCCGAAAAACGAATGGTACGCGCCAAAGATACGCCGCCGCTCCGGCAACAAATGGTCGCCATATTGGCGGATCTGAGCCAGTCCTACCGCAGCCAGCAAGTCGGGCATGTTCATCTTAAACCCGGGATAAACGATGTCGTAGCGCCACCCTCCCGCCTGGGATTTGGTGAAGGCGTCCTTGGTTTGGCCGTTGAGGGTCCACAAGCGCAGGGTGTGGTATACTTCCTCCCGATCGAAAGGCGCAGGCAAATGAATAGCGATCGCCCCGCCTTCTGCTGTCGTCACGTTCTTTACCGCATGATACGAAAACACCGACATATCCGCCCAGGCTGCGGCCGGTTTTCCTCCATAAACCGCTCCAATGGAATGGGCTGCATCGGCAAGGACCAGAATGCGCCCCAGCATTTCCTGCCGCGCTCCTTTGGCTGTAAACAGGGAGCGAATAGCGGGGTCCGCCACCAGCTCCATGATCTCCGCATAATCGCAGGGCCACCCTGCAATATCTACCGGAAGGATGGCTTTGGTCTTCGGGGTAATAGCCGCCCGGATGCCCTCTACGGCGATATTGAAATCCGCGCCCGCATCGACCATGACCGGCGTAGCGCCCACGTGCAGCACCGCCAGCGCCGTCGCGCAATACGTGTACGCCGGCACAATCACTTCGTCGCCCCGGCCTATGCCATACCAATGCAATACCAGCATCATCGCGCTGGTAGCGGAATTGCAGCAAACCACGTGCTCTACGCCCACCATCCGGGCCGTTTCGGCTTCCAATGCCTTTACTTTAGGCCCTGTGGTGATCCATCCGCTGCGCAGGCTGTCGAGCACCTCGGCTTCTACCTGCTCGTCGATGTA